>OZ241882.1:0-4800000 GCA_965203255.1 Paracoccaceae bacterium
GTAGAGTCCGTGGTGATGCTGCTGGTGTTTGCGGTGATCCTGGTGACGTTTCTGGTGGATCTGGCCTATGCGGCCATCGATCCGAGACTGAGGCGCCCGGCATGAGGATACCGACGCAGCTGTGGTTCGGCGCTGCATTGTCGGTTGTCTTCATTGCCGCGGCCTTGATCTCGCTGGTCTGGACACCTTTTCCAGTGGATGAACTGGCGATTGGCCAACGGATGAAGCTTCCAGGCGATGGATACGTGCTTGGGACAGACCAATTCGGGCGAGACATCCTTTCGATGCTGATGGTGGGTGCGCGGACTTCGATAGCGGTAGCCATCGTTGCGGTGGGGATTGGCATGTTGGTTGGAGTGCCGCTCGGCCTGTTGGCGGCGGCCAACCGGGGAAGCCTGATCGACGAAATGATAATGCGAACCAACGATATGGTCTTCGCTTTTCCGTCACTGGTCATAGCGATTCTGATTACGGCGGTCTTCGGTCCTTCCGCATTCAACGCGATCCTTGCCATAGGCATATTCAACATCCCGGTCTTCGCTCGGGTCACGAGGGGTGGTGCACTGTCGCTATGGACGCTGGATTTCGTGCTTGCGGCACGCGTGGCGGGCAAGGGTCGGTTACGGATTTCCGTTGAGCATATTCTCACCAACATCACGAACCTGTTGATCGTTCAGGGCACGATACAGTTTTCGCTCGGGATTTTGGCCGAAGCTGGTCTGAGCTATGTGGGGCTTGGAGCACAGCCTCCTACACCCTCCTGGGGGCGGATGCTGGCGGAAAGCCAGACACTGGTCTCATTGGCCCCGCACATCGCAGCGTTTCCGGGAATGGCGATCGTCCTGACGGTGCTCGGGCTCAATTTGATGGGGGATGGCTTGAGGGACGTTCTGGATCCACGGTTGAGGTTGTTTCGGCAATGAGTGGACTGTCCAGACAGCGAGAGATGTCCGACTCCACCGAGAGTACCCGGAAAGCCGGATCATCGAACGCAACCGAACCTGTCCTGAAGATCGATTCCCTGTCGATGGACATTCACAGCGCACCTATTCTCAGGGGTGTTTCGTTCGAGGTGCGTTCTGGCGAAGTATTCGGCTTGGTAGGTGAAAGTGGATCCGGAAAGTCCCTGACCGCGCTTGCGGCAATGAGGCTCGCCCCCAAGGGCGCGGCGATACGTGGAAGAGTGGCTCTGTCCGGGACCGACCTGATGAGACTGTCGGAGCGCCGAATGTGCGAAACGCGCGGCCGTGAGATCGGAATGATCTTTCAGGAGCCGATGACGGCGCTGAATCCTGTCAGGAACATAGGTGACCAGGTTGCTGAAACCCTGCTGGTTCACGGGTTAGCCTCGCGGTCCGAGGCGCGTCGCATCGTTCATGAAAGGCTCACTCGAGTCGGGCTCCCTCCTGAGCAGTTTGGACTCGACCGCTTTCCGCATGAGCTGAGCGGTGGACAGCGCCAGCGGGTTTGCATTGCACTGGCTGTGGCGCTCCGGCCGAAGCTCCTGATCGCCGATGAACCGACAACAGCGTTGGACGTAACGACACAGGCACAAATTCTGAAACTTCTGCGTGGCCTCGTTAAGGATGAGGGAATGGCGCTATGGCTCATCACCCATGATCTGGCGGTGGTCGCGGGCATGGCGGCCCGGGTTGCCGTCATGCAGGATGGGCGCGTGGTGGAAGCGGATCGGACCGAAGCCCTGTTTCGCAAGGGAATACACCCATATACACGCAGGCTCCTGCGGGCTTCCTCGCATGAACCGACACGAAAAACCTGTGCGGTCGGAAGTCCGGTGCTGGAGGCCAGGAATGTTGTCCGGGACTACCCGCTTAGGCGGCGCATGCCTTGGGGCACCCGTCGGAGTCATCGAGCGGTCGATGGAGTGTCTCTCACCATACGTCAGGGAGAGAGCGTGGGTCTCGTTGGCGAATCAGGATGCGGAAAGTCGACGCTGGCTCGTGCGGTTCTCGGCCTTGATGCGGTGCAGGGAGGCGCAATTCGAATTGAGGGACTCGCTGTAGACGCGGCGAGGGCGGGAATGCAGGTCGTGTTTCAGGATCCCTATGGCTCGTTCAATCCGAGGCACAGGGTCGGGAGATTGGTGGCGGAGCCATTCCATCTGGCACCTGTGACGTCGTCAGAGCGGAGCGCACGTGTGGCTGAAGCGCTTGAGGCGGTGGGACTTTCGGCCAGGGACATTGACAGGTACATCCATGAGTTTTCCGGCGGGCAGCGTCAGCGCATCGCCATTGCCCGAGCGATCGTGATTCGTCCGAAGTTGGTCATTCTGGACGAGGCCGTCTCTGCACTGGATGTTTCGATCCGTGCGCGTATTCTCGATCTTCTGGCGGACCTGCAGGGGCGGTTCCAGCTGAGTTACCTGTTCATCAGCCATGATTTAGGTGTTGTGCGTTCGATCACCGACAGGGTGCTGGTCATGCATTCCGGTCGTATCGTGGAGGAGGGCCCGACCAATCGGGTCCTGCAGGCGCCGGAACATGCCTATACGCAGGAATTGATCGCAGCGACTCCGCAGATTCCGCCTGAATGGAGGCGCTCTGAAACCGACGCTTGTGGGCCGGATGCCGACCCGCGACAGAAGATAGCGGAATCATAGCCCCATTCCACCCTGAAATGCAGCACTAGTGGCGGTGGTGATCGGGTTTGTGCGTCGCGTGGCCTCTCTGAATTCGGCGGATTCCGTTTCGTCAATCTTTGGACACTGCGGAGTAACTCAAATTGGCCCACGTATATGATCCCTAAGGTGAGGGTCGGCACACCTTGGCGTCGAAAGCCCGATCAAAGCCGGGACCGTCCTGAGTTGACGAACGGCACAAGCTTGGGCTCGCAGCTAGAATCAATCGTCCAGCCAGATTGTGACCGGTCCGTCGTTGACTAGTGTGACCTTCATCTCGGCGCCGAACCTTCCCTGTTCCGTTTTGATGCCTTCGGAGCGCATAGCTGCGGTGAAGCGCTGATAGAGTCGCTCGGCATCAGCGGGCAGGGCTGCATTGGAGAAGCCTGGCCGGTTTCCCCGACTGGTATCCGCAGCCAGGGTAAACTGGCTCACGACAAGTGCCTCACCGCCTGCGTCCCGGATGGAACGGTTCATCTTGCCGGCGTCGTCACGAAAGATCCGCAGCTTGCAGACCCTGGATGCGAGCCTGTCCGCGTCTGCGTCCGTATCGCCCTGCATCGCGCAGACGAGCGCAAGCACACCAGACCCGATTTCACCCAGGGTCTCATCAGCAACGGATACGGTCGCATGGGAAACGCGTTGCAGAAGGGCCCTCACAATTCGTGCCTCCAAGGTGGATTTGCGCCTGCACGGCTCACGGTGACCGCGGCGGCGCGGGTTCCAAATGTGAGAGCTTTCCTTATCGTCACCTCATCAAGCTCAGGAATGGAGGATTTCGCCAGTGCACCGGAACTACCCAGTGCCGACAGAAGTCCCGCGTTGAATGTATCGCCGGCACCTACGGTGTCAGCGATCGTAACTTGAGGCGATTCCACATGGACGATACAGTTTCTGGTGTAGGCATGAACGCCTCTTTCTCCTTCGGTAACGCAGACGAGTTTCGGTCCCAGATCCAGCAATTCAACTGCGAATATGTGCGGGTCGCAACCCTCCTTTAGCCAAGCCACGTCCTCGTCAGATAGCTTCACTATATCGGAAATGGCGAACAGCCGTTTGATTCTTGCCCGATAGGTCGGCTCGTCGATGATGAACTTCGGCCGGATGTTCGGATCGAGCATGATGGTATGGGTCTTGGCCTGTTGTTCCATGAGTTCCTGATATGCGCTTCCACAAGGCTCCACCACGAGGCTGATTCCTCCGAAGAACAGCGCAGAAATGTCTTCGGGCAGGGAGGGCAGGTCAACCGGGCACAGCATTCGTCCAGCCGTGTTCTCATCGTAGAAGGTGAAGGTCGCTTGGCCGTCCGCCAGATTGACAAACGCCAGGGTTGTCGGACGGTCGGAAATCACTGAATTCGAGGCGTCGACTCCTGATGCCGTCAGCGAATCCAGAAGAATCCTGCCAAAAAAATCGGTCGATATACCGCTGAAAAATCCTGTTTCGGATTCCAGGCGACCCAACGCAATCGCCGTATTGAAGACCGAGCCTCCGGGGAAGGCTTCCATTGCCGGTCTTCCGGCGGCGGTCTCGACCGGCAACATGTCGATCAGGGCTTCCCCACAGCAGAGTATCATGGCGACCTTGTCAATCGGATTCACAGCGATCTAGCGTTAAGCTGGTACTTGAGCAACGCCAGAAGCGGGATTTTAGGCGTACCAGCCGAAAATTGGCTGGAAACGAAGTGGTTGCCCCGCAGCAGGTTCTCATGGCGGGCGCATGCCAATTGGTTGGATCATCACTGTTCCGCCTACTGCCCAGACAGGCAAAGATATTGGTCCCAGATGTGTCTGGCTCGTCATGACAGTAAACCTTGGCCTGCGGGAATCGCTCCCGGCTTCCATGGATCGGGCGGTTGCAACAATAGCTCAGCCACTCCAGTGGAGGATTTCGGCTAACGGTGCCCGCTCCGTACGAAACGCGTTGGCCGGATGCACCCTGTCTTCGAATCCGAATGAAATCCCACAGACGATCTGGCGATTGCTGGAGAGCTTGAACCATTCTCGCAGAAATGGCGAATACGCTGCCAATGCCGCCTGTGGTATCGTTGCGATACCTGAGGCTTCTGCCGCGAGGGTGAAGACCGTTACAAAAGCGCCTCAGTCGACCGCGCCGTAGGTTCCGAGTTCGGCTTCGGTTGTTATCAGCGCGAGATGGGGTGCGCCAAAGAACCGGAAGTTCTCATACATTTGCTTGGCCGACGCCTCTCGGTCACCTTTCGCGACTCCCACCGCCTCGTAGAGCGCCCATCCGCATGCGCGTCTGCGGTCCTGGTGGACTCCACTGTATCGTTCGGGAAACGCGAGATCGGGATTCTCCGTCGTGGATCGGACATGTGCGCATAGGGCAGTGCGTAGACGATTGGTTTCCGCGGGTCTTGTTACGGTTGCATGCCAGGGCTGGGCATTGCACCAGCTGGGCGTTCGGCCGGCTGAGGCGACAATCTGCTCAACGAGGCTGTCTGGAACCGGATCCGGCAGGAATGCCCTGCAGGAATGCCGTCGTCTAAGCAGGTCTGTAAGCGTCTCGAATTCGGTCATTTGAATGTTAGGCTGAACTGATCGCACGGAGCACCCTCAATTGTTGTGGCGGCGGGATGGCAGTCGATTGGAGTTGGTTGCCGTGAATTTCCGTGCAAGCGACCAGACTTCGATCGGGCAAAGCAATTTATCCCCATGAGATGGAAAGGGATTGGGACAGGTTTGAATTCCTCTCTGATCTGATGTGGCCGGAACAGCCCTATGTGGCGCTGCTTCGGTCGGCTTGGTGTTCGGCTGATAGCTTCCGCGCGTAGCGCGACTGAACCGCTTCAACCGCAACCAGGACAACGACCGAGAAGTAGAATGTGGTTTTTGACATAGGCAGGAGCTCGTAGCCAAGAATGCGTATCTGGAGCTCGGCATCATGCGTGGCGTGTGCCGCCGCTGGGCCGGCCTCGCCAAGCAGTACGACACCAACGATCAGCAGAATGAACAGTCCGAGCACCTCGTACATGCGGTTTCGTTCCAGAAATTGAGTGACGCCGTCTGCGAGAACCAGCATCGCAACTCCAGAAAGCAGGATTGCGAACACCAGCAACGGAAAGACATCCGTGATGGCGAGTGCTGAGAGGATCGAGTCAAAACTGAAGATCAGGTTCATGGCGACGATCAAACCGATTGCGCGGGCCGCAGACATTCGATGTTCCCGACCATGGTCAGTCGCTAGGTCGTCAGATGACAGCATATGGGCGATTTCCGTGACCGCGGTATACATTATGAAGACGCCACCCAAAATGAAAACGACAGTGGCGAAATTCACGCCTCCTTCGAGATAGCCGGTCCAGTCAAGGACGAAGAAGGGTTCAGACAGGGCGTCAATGAGTCGGATCATGGCAAAAAGAAGCACGACACGCAGCGCGACCGCGATGATGATTCCCCAGAATCGGACGGACTTCCGCTGTGCTTCAGGTGCCCGCTGAGATTGGATGGAAATGTAGAGAAGGTTGTCAAACCCAAGCACTGCCTGCAGGAAGCATAGCATTACAAGGTTGCCGAGGTTTTCAAATGTAATGAGTTCTGCCATCTATCCGGTGCCCGTCATTCCAATCTTCGTGACCGAGTTACATACAGGAACAGGACTTCGCGGCAAGAGGATGAAGTTCCTGTGGCGAGAGCCAAAGCATCTCACCTAAAGTTCGGCTGCTGTTACTTCTGGCGGGAGGTTCCGCCCAACAGAGCTCGAGTCTGCTCCGTGGTCACCGAGGCTTGGCTCCTTTGTCCGGTCCAGTCGCGGGTTCCTTCGCCAGTCCCAACTGGTCGTGAAGCATACGCGATTTCACCTCCAGCACTTCGCCACGTTTGAGTTTTCCGAGTTGAAACGGCCCATAGCTCACCCGGATCAGGCGACTTACGGCAAGACCTGCCTGTTCCATAGCGCGTCGAATTTCCCGATTCCGTCCTTCACGCAGACCGATGGTTAGCCAGGCATTCGCTCCCTGCTGCCGATCGATGGTGGCCTGCATCGGTAGGAACCGTTCCCCATCTATGGTCAGTCCCCGTCGCAGTGGCTCCAGTAAGGAATCTGTCGGCATTCCTCGGACACGCACCCGGTACTTTCGCAGCCAACCGGTTGAGGGAAGCTCCAATCGCCGCTTGATTTCTCCGTCGTTTGTAAGCAGCAACAGACCTTCGGAATTCAGATCAAGCCGACCAATTGGCATGACTCGAGGTAGATTTTCCGGGAGCGAGTCGAACACGGTCCCGCGGCCTTTTTCGTCGTGGGTCGTTGTCACAAGTCCTGCAGGTTTGTGGAAGAGCCAGACTCGGGTCGATTGGGCTGTGCCTATGGGTCTGCCATCAAGTGTGATCCTATCGTCTTTCGACACGTTAAGCGCCGGGGAACGTACACTCTTCCCGTTTACCGCAACACGACCATCTGCGATCAGGCGCTCCGCCTCCCGCCGGCTGGCGACGCCGGCGCGGGACATGACTTTGGCGATCCGGGAGCCCGTCTTGATCATTTCCGTCATGGTGTGTCTTGGCGGGAAGCCTCTTCGTGGCGAAGTATCTTGAGTGTGCCGTGCATCACGTGCATTTGGATATCATGGTTGGCTTCAGAAGTCAGATGGAAAGGGCAATCGCTGAGGCTCGGAAGGCCGCGGCGCGGGGCGAGGTTCCAGTTGGAGCGGTGGTTGTGGATCCGGCGGGAAGGGTCGTCGGTGTCGCTGGCAATCAAACGCGGGAACTGTGCGACCCTACGGCACATGCAGAAATTCTGGCGCTGCGTGAGGCCTGCGCCGCAGCCGGATCAGAGCGGTTGCCCGAACATGCGCTTTACGTGACCCTTGAGCCTTGTGCGATGTGCGCTGCCGCAATCTCCCATGCTCGGATCGCTCGATTGTTTTTCGGAGCGTCTGATGCGAAGTCAGGGGGCGTCCTGCACGGCGCACGGGTCTTCCAGCACCCACAGACCCACCATGTGCCAGAGGTATACGAGGGTCTTGCGGCGGAAGAGTGCGGGGAACTCATGCGCAAGTTCTTCGATGAGCTGCGGCGGATGTAGACATCGATGTAGCCACGCTTGGCCTCATACCGAATCTGGATCATGCTTTCTGTAGGGCCGAATCCATGCCACCCGATTCCATTTGATTTCCTGAACCATTCGAGCCTCTATCCAGCGGTTCGCTGACCAATTGGCCTTAGCGTGAATTCATGTAACGCCAGTTCGCCGCTCGATGACGATTGCCTGCATCACATCGGGCTCCATGACGTTCACGCCAGGAAGGCCATTGACCAGATTTTCCGCCGACTGCTCAAGGATCGGGAAGGTCCTGTAGTGACATGGGATCACTATATCGAAATTGAAGAACTTTCTAGCTGCGTAGGCCGCTCCCTTCATATCCATCGTGAAATGTCCGCCGGCACTGAGAATTCCCACATCGGGACGATAGTAATCGCCCATCCATTGCATGTCGGCCATGATGTCGGTGTCGCCTGAGACATAGATTGTATGACCTTCGCCCCGAATCATGTAGCCGACTTCGGAACCGCCCGTACGCAGTCCCTCCTCGGTGCTGAAAGTTGAGCTGTGTGATGCGGGAACCATTGATACCGCAACGTTACCCAGCCCGACAGTGCCACCCTTGTTGAATCCAATTGTCTGGATCTGTTCGTGTTCCTCCCAGTAGCCCATTAGGTCGTACTGGCCGACGACAGGGATTTTCAATCTGCGTGCAAGCGGAAGTATGTCGCACACATGGTCGAAGTGGGTGTGGGTCAGGACAAGATGCGTTCCCCCCGTGACCGCTTGGTTGTGGCTTTCTTCCGGTAAGGAAGGATTTCCGGTTAGCCAGGGATCGATCAGGAGAACCTGCTCCTCGATCTCGATACGGAATGAGCCATGGCCGAGCCAAATGATGTTCATGATTTGTCTCCAAGTTCAATCTGGATCGAAGAATACCACCATCCAAGATGCTGTCACGATCCGATTGCAGGTCCGGTTGCCGAATATCTCGATCTAAGGCTTATCCCTTTGACTACGGCACCGCAACATGTTGTGCCGGCGGTCTGACGGCCGGTTTCCCGGATTCCGGCGGAATCCGGGCCGCCGCCGCCACGCGGCGGCCCGTCCGGAGCCGGAAGGATCGGGATTCTGGGGGACTGGGGGTCGGCGCCGCGGGACGGGGCGGAGTCCGGGCGCGGGTCCGCGGGCGTCAGGCGGCGGCGTCGGTGAGGTCGCGGTACGTCGCGGGCGGCAGCCCGAGGCCGATGCCGAGGAGTCGGTCGAAGGAGGTCCGCCTGTGGCGGCGGCGGTTCCATCGGAAGACGAACTCGTCCAGATAGCGCTGGGCATGCTTCCTGCGCAGCCCGTGGTACACGCCCATGGCCCAGCGCTTCAGGTTGGAGAAGACCCGGTGGATCCACCTCAGGACCTTGTGGGCCGGGCGGCCGCCGACCACCCTGCGCTCGCGCGGGTTGTCCGGCAGGCCGGTGTACCCGCTCCACCCGTCGGTGACGGCCCAGGCGCCCGGCGCGACCGCCCCGGCGATGAAGCCATGGAGCGCTTCGGCGCCGTAGTCCCCGACCGTCTCCAGCCGGATGCGGCGTGGACTGCCGTCCTCCGACAGCTCCACAGCCCCGGCGATGGGGATCCGGCCCGACGTGCTGCGGCCCCGGCCGGCCACGCCCCTCTCCCCGCCGTCCTCCGCGCCGCCGCCGTCGCGGCAGGGCATCGACGCCTCGTCCACCTCCGCGATCCCCTGCAGCGGGCTACGGTCCGGGTCCACCATGGCCCGCCGCAGCTTCCGGAGAAGCAGCCAGGCGCTTCTGTAGCTTCCGATTCCCAGCTGCGCCTGCAGCTGCAGCGCGGAGATGCCGTTGGAGTGCGTCGCCATGAGGTGGGCCGCAGGGAACCGTGTCCTGAGCGGAAGGTGGGAGCGGTGCATCACGGTGCCCGCCGTCACCGAGGTCTGGCGGCCGCAGTCCGCGCATTCCCGGCGGCAGCGCTCCCCTTTCAGCTCCCAGCCCCTCGTCCCGCCGCAGGCCGGGCACGCGAAGCCCCTGCCCCAGCGCAGCTCCGCAAGGCGCCGGGCGCAGGCGCCGTCGTCCGGCAGGAGCTCCCCGGACTCCTGGCGGGACATGGGGCGGTCGTCTTTCCATCGGCTTGGCATGGGAGGAACACAAGGCGAACACGACGCCGCGTCAACCCCCTCCGACACAAAATATTGACCCGCCTTGGTCAAAGGGATAAGCCTTCTCGATCTATGGCGGAGGCGCTCCAGAATTGCCAGCTTCCGGTGAGGACTGCCACCAGCCAACGGCTGCCAGGGTAATGGAAGCTGTTGGAGGGGATTGCCATTCCTCTGGGTGCCGCTCTTGATGGCCAGGCCAAAGGGCGCGGTCCGGCGGCTACCGAAACCGAAAGCGCGATCCAGCGCCGGGAAACCGGATCATTTGGCACGGCCAGAAACGCTTCACCGGTACCGGGCTGGGTCATGAAACAGGCTCTTAGGTCGACCGGAGGCATGTCCTTCGCGAGCTAGAACGGCAATTGCCACGCAGACCTATCTGTCTCGACATACCGGCTTTGATGTCCTCGGCCGCATCGGTCAGGGCAGCGGCCACTATGCCACATTCGGCGAGCGACAGTCGAGCGGGTAGGCGGACGTCGCAGGCGCGGACGAGCATTGCTGTTGTTTGAGGGAGGTCGGGAAACTCATTCAGAAAGTGCCAGTTCCAGAATGCACGGGCGTTGTCAGTTGACATTCCAAAGATCTGGACCTTTACGCCTCTACGTTCTGCTGCGCGCTGGAACGCAAGCGTCTCGGCGTCGGAAAACTCCAATAGATTGAATTGTATGGAATCCGGTGCGCGGGATTCTGCGGCAAGAGGCGAAGGAACATGAAGCCAGCGGGAGTCATTGAGCCGAGAAGCCACGCAGTCATGGTTTCGCTTGCCATAACGCACCCTCTTGGGGATTTCGGCGAGTTGGGGTCGGATAACAGCAGCTGACAGATTGCTGAGCCGCGTGTTGTAGAGCGGCAGTCTGTTCTGCCATTTGGCGAAACAGTCATGGAGCACCGGGTGCTTTTTCCAGTTGTGTTCATAGGCACCTGACATGATGACCGCACGAGCGATGATTTCGCAATCGTTCGTGATGAGGAGTCCTCCCTCGCCAGCGTTGAGGAGCTTATAGGACTGAAAGCTGAAACATCCGATCTTCCCTATGGTGCCGATGTTGCGACCATTCCACTTGGCCCCGAGCGAGTGGGCGGCGTCCTCGATGACCGGAATGCCGTACGTATTGGCGAGGGACATCACCACATCCATGTCGCTTGTGTGTCCACGCATATGGCTGATCATCACAGCGGCGATGTTGTCTGAGAGTTTGGATTCAAAGTCGTTCAGGTCGATACGAAAGTTGGATTTCGACTCGACCAGAACAGGAATGCAGTTGGCGTGAACAACTGCGGACGGGACTGCCGCGAACGTGAAGGCTGGAATAAGCACCCGCGCTTCTGGCGGCAGGTCAAGCGCCCTTAGAGACAGAAACAGCGCCGCCGAACACGACGAGACGGCAAGCGCGTATCGCGACCCGATCGTTGAGGCGAATTCCTTCTCAAGCAGCGTAACCGGGCTGTCTTCGGATGATGTGTAACGAAAGAGGTCGCCCGTCTCGAGTAGTCTGCTGACCTCGTCCTGCACTTCGCTCGGAATTGGATCTGCGCCATACAGGTCAGCAGCAAATGTCATATTTCGATACTCCAAATATACATTTCGGATTTTGTGTAAGTGAGGCGGAAACTCTTTTCCAGAAACAAAAGGTCGCAGCAATCCTCAATTCCAACCTTCCGCGGGTTGCCTCTTGGCAAAGGCTCTGGGATCGGAACCAAAAGGCATGAACCGGCCATCTTTCGCCGCAATGAGCTCGTTCACTGCCAGGAGAACACGCCAATCGATGACCATTGGATTGTGCGGGAGCAAGACTATGTCTTGGTAAGCCCACAACGGGAAGTTCCGCCACTTTGCCGCGTCATCGGCCAAGAGGTCATTGCGCAAGCCGCGCGGGCGATCGCTGGGAGGCATCTGATAAGACACCTTTGCTGGGCAACATTTCATGGCCCCGTTCCACCTCGAGGTACGACACCATGGGCGGCCGCAACCTGTTTCCAGGGCGCATGGTGACGCCACTCGGTCAGGAACAAGGGAGGCCACTGTTTAGAAGGACCACCACCGCAACCTGACCCACTAGGATGGATGCCAGCCAACCGCGACGGTATTGGCGGGCGCGGCATTTCGGTGTGGAGAAGGCAAGTCAGCACCGATGTTGATCTCCCTTGCTAGATGTCGCGCCGCCTTGCAGTGGCATCAGGGCCATGGCTGGTCCAGGCCGCAGGCTGAACCAGACAGGAGTCGTCGTACACATTGGAAGCGCGGCTCCCAACGGATATCCTTCACTGTTTCCGAGGACAGCGCTGCGCCGGAAGGCCTCTGTGCGATCGTGACTGAGAGACGCGATCTGGTCGGCTGGAAGATCAGTTGAAGCTCCATGTGCAGGGGCGCTGGCCCATAATCCTCCTTCAGGCGGGCAAGTCCACCTTGGATAAGATTCCGTTCCCGTTCAGAAAGCCGGTGACGGTGGAAGACCCTGGACGCTGCCGGCGAAAAAGGTTGTAAATCCAGGATACTCACGTCATCTTCAAAGACCGGCGCTGTCCTGGGGCGACTTATGGTTGCGAATCGACAGACTGGAGACCACGAGATATGGTGACAGCGGACTTCGTGATTGCTGGCGCAGGCCACAACAGCTTGGTGACAGCCTGCTATTTGGCAAAGGCCGGATATTCATGCGTGGTTCTCGACGCACGTCCGGTTCCTGGAGGGGGCTGCGCCACCGAAGAGATTCTGGGTCCGGGGTATGGGATCGATACCTGTTCCACTGGCCATACGCTGATTCTGCAGAATCCGCTCATCCGGTTTGATGAACTCGGGTTGGTCGGCAAGTTCGGGCTCTCCTACCTCCACCCCGGTCCTGTGGCCCACGTCGCGCTGCCGGATGGCGAGCAGATCACGATGTCGCTCGATCTTGATGCGACCATTGCGGAAATTGCAAGATATTCCCAGAACGATGCTGACAGTTATGGGCGGTTGATCAGCGAGTTCGATGAGCTTCGCCCAATTCTCGGAGAGGCACGATCAGGTCCGATGGGTATGGCACCGCCGATGAAGGAACTGTTTCGTGACCATCCGCGAGGCGGTATCTGGCTGCGGCGCATGGCCATGAGTGCGCGAGACGTGATTCTGCACGAGTTCACAAGCCCGCATGTACGAGCGTTCATGGGATGGATTGCATTTCAGACGGCGGTCCCGATCGACCGGGCGGGAACCGGGCTTCTCCCGTACCAGATCACGGCATCCAGACAGGCAAAGAGCTGGTCGATTCCGAAAGGGGGGTCAGGACGACTTACTGATGCGCTGGTCGGGTTCCTCGCCAGCCATGGAGCGGAGTTTCATTTCGAAAGCTGGGTCAAAGAACTGATTCTTGACGAAAACCGATGCGTTGGAGTCCGAACGCGAGATGGGAGGGAGTTTCGGGGAAGCAAGGGGGTAATTTCCACAATCCATGTAAAGCATCTCGTCGAAATGGCGCACAAGGACGCTTGGGGTGACGATTTCCTTTTTGGAGTGGATACGTACGATGTCGGCGTGCCGTTTTTCGCCACCTATCTTGCGACGTCTGAACCACCGGTTTTTGAAACCAGGCACGGTCCGCGCAGCGCGGTCTCGGCGGGATATGCCGGCTGGATCGAGGATCTCGTGCAATCGGGTCGCGACATCTACGACGGTCGTTTGTCGAACAACCTGGCGTGGTTGCTTGTGGCGACACCGACGCTTGTGGATCCAAGCCGTGCCCCAGACGGGCACCACACTGTCAAGTTGCTTACGCATGTGATCCATGACCTTCCCGGCATTGGGCCATCGGGCTGGGAGGCAAGCAAGGAGGCCTTTGCCGACCGCCTGATCGAAACCGTGCGGCGTTTTTGCCCCGGATTTACCGATGATGTAATCCTTGCTCGAATGACAAAGTCGCCAGTGGATATCGAATCACAGAATCCACACATGATACAGGGGGCCGCGCACGGTGGCGACCGGTCGATCAGTTTTGCCGGAGAGCAGCGCCCTGCGCCTGGCTGGGCACAGCACCGAATGCCAATACCAGGTCTCTACCAGACTGGAGGAACGACGCATCCTGGAGGATCGATCACCGGCTATCCGGGTCGCAACGCAGCGATGGTGGTGCTGAAGGATCTGGGTGAGGACCTGTCAAAAATAATGCATATCTGAAGAAAGCGGTCCCTTCGTGCATTCAAGAGGTCAAATTGGTTGGGCTTAGCCGTGGTGTATAGCTGGCGAGCGCGGGATGGCTAACCCGTCGAGAGTTTTCTTTTGAGCCAATGAAAGGTGGCGGGTCCCCATTCTGGCTGGTACTCGAATGCGCAGTGACCTGAGCCTTTGTAAACTCTTGCGCTGCGTGCGCCTACAGGTCCGCTCTCAAGCATGTAGTGGATATTGCCGATCGGCGCGAGATGATCGTTGTCGCCGTTGACCATCAGGACCGGCATGTTGATCCTTTCGACAAGACCTAGCGAGGACAGTGACCAGCCAACGAAAATCTCCCTTTCCTTTTCAACCGACCAAGTTGGAAATGACGGCGGCCCGTCGGGTGCGCCGAAGCGATAGACGGAGCGGCGATTGCGGGCGGTGACGACCGCAGCCATCTCCTTCTCGGACATTTCATAGCCGAACGGGTGTCCAGCTATTGCGGCCACGGCCTTGACCTTTTCGGGCACCGTACCTGCAAGTTGCATTACGGAGTAGCCGCCTCGGCTGATCCCGAAGGCCCCAATGCGGTTTTGGTCGACTTCAGGGCGCGCCATCAGTGCATCAATGGCGGCGACCCAGGCCTTAACTGATTCGGGCTTCCACGGAAAAGGGTTTTCGCCCGTGCCGGGAGCGTCCATCACAAGGGAGGCGAGCCCGGTTTCCAGCGCCAGTTCCGCCGCCCATCCTCGGTCTTCCTTGAATACATCCGCACCGCACATGATCAGTACCGCAGGGACGGGCGCGTCGCAATTCGGTGCCCGGAAATGAGCGCGGAAGCTCTTTCCTTCGCAATCGATTTCCAAGACCTCCATTGGCGGATCCAGATGGAAACATGCCTTCCGGTAGGCCCGCGCACAATCAGCGCTAATTTTGGCTTTGGTGGATGTAATCTCGGCCGGAAAGCGGCCGATGGCGTAGTAGGTTTTTGCCAACAAGTACTGATGCTTGGCCTCTTCGACGACTCCCGCCGCTTCGAGATGATCGCCCTCGACTTCATGCCGTGCGCCAGCTTCGCGCCAGACCGGAACCCACTTATCCTCGGTCGTTGCTTCAAGTGAGGCGACAATGCGTTCCAGTTCCTTGATGTCGTCGATCATTGATAGCCACCGCCGGTAGAAGCCTCCTCGTGCCACGATGAAAGGATCCTCGCCGGGTCGATGCTCAAGCTCGTTCATGAATTCGGCCATTGATATCTGTCCTTTATGAGGTGGGTATGATGCGGGTGGACTTTGTATCGCAAGATGGTGGACAGCAACTCAATCCTAGGCTAACGTAAGCTTGCAAACGATTGCAAAGCCTGATTGCGTAATCATCACAACGACGATTAGGAGGATGACATGACGACATTGAGATTGTGCAGCGGCCTCCAGATTGGCATTGCTGCATTGGCGATTTCATTTGCCGGACCGCTTGCGGCCACGGCTCAGGTGAATAATCCCGGCTTGCTGGTTCATGCGGCTGACGACGAGCCTACAACACTTGATCCAGCGCAGGTGGAGCCGGGTGAAGGGGGGGAAACCATAATTCTGCAGGTCTACGATCGGCTTCTGGATATCGGCCCGTCGAGTCCGGATCTGATACCGTCATTGGCCATTGAAGCTCCCAGCCTGGAGAACGGAGGCATTTCGAGTGACGGGATGACCTATACGTTCAAACTGCGCGAAGGCGTGACTTTCCACGACGGCACGGAATTCACCGCCGATGACGTGAAGTACTCTTGGGACCGTGCGATGACGATGGATCTGCCTGAGGGCAACGCAGGTGCGCTATCCGATGTGGTCGCATCGACTGAAGTGGTGGACGACATGACGTTTCGTGCGACGCTCGCGGAACCGTCGGCAAGCTTCCTCAACTCGGCCGTCGTCTCCATGGTGGCGTCAATCGTAAGTCAGGACGCAGTGGAAGCGAACGGGGGAGTGCAGGCCGGCACCCCGAACCCGTTCATGGCGGGCAACATGGTTGGTACGGGGCCGTACAAATTCGTCGTGTGGAACCGGAACGAAAACATCCAGCTTGAAATCAATGATGACTACTGGGGCGAGAACGCCAAGCTTGATGTCCGTGTTGAGATCGGCGGCGACCCGGACGTCCGAGTGCTGGGCCTGCGGGCAGGGGAGTTTGACACCATCGAGACCGATCCCTCTTTCATCGCCGATATCGAAGGCGCGGATGGCGTGACGGTATATTCGGGAGGGCTGCTGCTAGAGCCGCTCCATATCGGCTTCAACCTCAACATTCCCGAAGGCTCTCTGCCATCTGAAGATACGATTCCGGTCGATTTCTTCCATGACCCGCGCATTCGCCAGGCATTCAACCATGCATTCGATTACGAGGCGTTTCTCAACGGTCCGCTGGCAGGCTATGGTGCGTTCAATCCGCATTACACGCCTATCGGCGTCTTTGGGTATGATCCAAATGCACCGGTATATTCCAAGCGCAACTACGCTGAAGCGGAACGACTGTTCCGTGAAGCCGGCGTCTGGGATGATGGCTTCTCGGTTTCGGTCATTACCGAAGAAGGCAACCTTTTCGCGCTGATGTGCTTGGTGCTAAAGGATTCGATTGAAAGGCTTAACCCGAAGTTTCGCATCAACGTATTGGCGGTGGCCGAATCGGTTTTCGACGACGCTCATGCCCAGAATCCGCTTGAATACGCGATGTGGGCAAAGAACGCGGATCCGGCGGCAGACCCGAACTTCTACATGCAGGCCTACCAGCATCCGGATGGCGAGTGGGGCGAGGTTCACGGCTTTGCGAACGGCTACAGGGACGCCGAAAAGGTCGCGAGTCTCATAGATCAGGCAGCGATCGAGCTTGATCCAGCCAAGCGCTCCACATTCTACAGCGAGTTGCAGACGATCCTCCATGAGGATCCCATGTGGCTCATCGCTGCGCAGGAAGGCATCGTGATGGCGCATCGAGATTGGCTGAAGGGTTTTGCCATGCAGCCGCTGTGGCCACGCCCGAGCCTGAAATTCGCGCTCTTCTACAAGTAAGACCAAGAGATCGCTAACGGATGAACGGGCTCGTTCATGGGCCCGTTCCCAACGAGGTTCGCCTGATGCAACTTCGCGACTATGTACTACGCCGCCTTGCGGTCCTGCCTGTTCTCATTATCGGCGTGTCCATCGTCGTCTTCACATTGACCCGAGTCGGTGGTTCGCCCGTTGGAATCTATCTCAGCCACGAAATGACGCCGGATGAGGTTGCCGAGATCGAGGCGCGATTCAACTTGGATAAGCCCGTCTGGGTCCAGTACCTCTACTGGCTCCGCGGCATTGCCATGGGCGATTTCGGATGGTCAGGTGTTGCCGCCGCACCAGTTTCTGACGTGTTTCCCCTGAAGCTCGCCGCGACAATGGAACTTGCCTTCGCTGCTGGACTGGTGGCGCTGTTTCTCGGAATCGCACTTGGCACATATTCCGGCGCTCGGAGAAACCGGCTTCCTGACCATGTGACGCGGATCGTGGCTGTGAGTGGAGCGAGTCTTCCCCAGTTCTGGTTTGGAATCCTTCTATTGATCATATTCTGGGCACAGATAGGCATCGCGCCTATCGGACGCAGTGACGCGACGATTTTCGCATCCATTGCTCACCCAACTGGGCTTTACACGATTGATGCGATTCTGGCTGGCAGCCTGGCCGCTTTCTGGGATGCGATCTGGCACCTTATCCTGCCATCGGTCACCCTGGGTTACGGCGCGACTGCGATTATTGCGCGAATGATGCGCTCGGCGTTAGTCGAGGAACTGCAGCAGGACTATGTCGATGCCGCCCGCGCGAAGGGCCTCGCCGAACGGCTCGTGTTGAAGCGGCATGCGCGTCGCAATGCCTTGGTGCCGACGGTAACCGTGATTGGCCTGACGTTCGGCTTCCTTCTGCAGGGTACCATCACAGTCGAAATCATCTATCGATGGCCTGGTCTCGGCAGGTGGATGGCAGATTCGGTTCTACGGGGCGACCAGGCAACGCTGATGACCTATGTGCTCTTTACCTCCATCCTCTTCCTGACCGTGAATCTCATCGTCGATCTGGTGTACGCGAACCTTGATCGTCGAGTAACGTTGGGGAAGTGAAATGACAGACATTTACCGAACCCGAGTTGCCACCGAAGCCTTTTCAGGCGACACTGCCTTTAGGGTGCGTATGCGCCGCCTTTTCGGCTTGCTGCAGGGTTTGGCCTCGAACCCGGCTACAGTCATCGGCCTTATCATCATTGCGTTGATGCTCGCCATGGCGGTATTCGCGCCCTGGATTTCGGAACCGAACTCGCCCGATCCCTACCAAATGCCGCGCGACTGGGGTGCGGTCAGAAAGCCCCCAGGGACACCCGGCCACCCACTTGGAACCACCAATGAGGGTGGCGATGTGCTGTACGGTGTCATCTGGGGAAGTCGTACGTCGCTGCAGCTGAGCCTTATGGTCGTTGGCTCCACAGTGTTTGTCGGCACGATCGTTGGGTCCATCGCCGGGCTTTTGGGCGGATGGGTTGATGAAGTGCTGATGCGGCTTGTTGACGTGTTCCTCTCGATTCCGGAATTGATCTTCGCGCTTGCCATAGCAGCGGTGCTGGGCCCATCCTTTGGCAACATTATCTTCGCGTTAGCAGTGGTTCTGTGGGTGAAGTACGCACGCATCATGCGGGCGCAGGTCCTGCAGATCAAGCAGCAGGATTTTGTCGATGCGGCCCGGGTGATCGGCGACTCGAAATTCAACATATATCTTCGCGATATTCTGCCGAATGCGGTGACACCGGTGATGGTGCAGGCGACGCTTGACATAGGCAACGTCGTGTTGATTGGCGCGACGCTATCCTTCATCGGGCTGTCGGAGGCCGGGATCGCTGAATGGGGTGTGCTGGTTTCCGAAGGGCAGGCGGGGATCGCATCAGGTCGGTGGTGGGCATCGACCTTTCCCGGTTTAATGATCTTCCTTTGGGCACTTGCCTTCAATCTTGTCGGCGATGGTCTGCGCGACGCGCTCGACCCGAGGACTGAGGGTCGGTGATGCTCGACACGAGTTATGGCGGTGCCACGGTTGCTTCGGTTCGCGACCTGAAAGTTCATTTCCAGTCGCAACGCGGCATCGTCCATGCGGTAGATGGCGTCAGTTTCGACATTTCTGATGGAGAGACTCTCGGCCTCGTCGGCGAAACCGGTTGCGGCAAGAGCGTCACTGGGCGTTCGTTCCTTCGCTTGCTTCCAGTGCCTCCGGGAATTCTAGCTGGTGGATCGGTGTCGTTTCGCACCCATGCCAGCTGCACGGATTGCAACGGTGTCGGATGTCAAGTTTGCGGCGGCACCGGGCGGCGGGGAAATCAGGAGCGGGCGGTTGACCTGCTCAGCATTTCGCCTGAGAAAATGCGGAGGATTCGCGGTGATCGCATTGCGATGATCTTTCAGGACCCAGGCAAGGCGCTTAACCCGACGCTTCCTATTGGTGCGCAGATCGCGGAGGTCTTTCTGCAGCATCGGACCCAGGAACTCATTGATCTTGCAGGTCTTCCAGGTGACACGTCCGGCGCCCTCAGGCGGTTTGCGTCGCAAAGCCAGAGTTTTGGGGACAGTTGGATTCTCTCGCTTCCCGGATTACGGGCACAAAGGAGGCGGATAGAGGAGGCTCTCGCGAAGATGGTGGCCGGTGCGCTGGCCGAGACGCAGGTGCCGAATCCCGCCAAGCTCATGGCCCGTTATCCGCACGAGCTTTCGGGAGGCATGCGGCAGCGAGTGATGATTGCCCAGGCGCTGGCCTGCAACCCAGATCTCCTAATCGCAGATGAGCCCACCACCGCGCTTGATGTGACAGTGGAAGCGCGAATCCTTGAGTTGATCCGTAACCTTCAGCAGCGTCGCAAGACCTCCGTGCTCTACATCAGTCATGACCTGACGCTTGTACGGCGTATCAGCGACCGGGTGGCTGTGATGTATGCTGGAAGAATCGTTGAGATCGGGACAACGGCGGAGGTGTTTGCGAACCCTCGCCATCCATATACTCGAGGCCTACTGGCTGCGGTGCCCGGCGCGGATACGCCGCGCGGCAAGCTTGCGGCCATTCGCGGAACGGTGCCGGAACTTGTCAATCCGCCTGCCGCCTGCCGCTTTTCCGGGCGTTGTCCCCATGGCGCCGGTGCCTGCCACGGCAATGAACCGGTTCTGGAGAGAGTTTCCGCCAGCCACTCAGTTGCCTGCTTCATAGATCATCCTGCGCCGTCAGGGGAACAGCCGAGCTATGACAGGGTGACCGCATGAGGCCGCAGGCTGGGGTTCCCATCCTTTCCGTTCGCGGGGTCAGGAAGCATTATCCGATCCGCGAGGGTGCACTTCAAAGGGTTGTCGGCCATGTGCGGGCAGTCGATGGCGTTTCATTTGATATTCGGCGCGGGGAAACCGTTGGTCTGGTCGGCGAATCCGGCTGCGGAAAGACGACGCTTGGCCGCGTAGTGGCCGCCCTTGCCGACCCAACCGATGGCGGAGTCCATTACAACATAGACGGCACGATGAGCCGAGTTGACCAGCTTATGGGAAAGGCCGCACGAACCTACCGACGAAACTGCCAAATGGTCTTCCAGGACAGTTTCGCCTCGCTCAACCCACGTCATCTCGTGATCGATCTGGTTGGGCGGCCGCTCAAGGTCTATGGCGAAGTTACCAGTACCGATCTGGTCGAGCGCGTGGTGGAGCTTCTGGATCAGGTGGGACTAGGCCGGCAGCATCTTTATCGCTACCCTCACCAGTTTTCGGGTGGGCAGCGGCAGCGCATCTCCATCGCACGGGCATTGGCCTTGAATCCGGAAATCATCGTGCTGGATGAACCGACAAGTGCACTTGATGTCTCCGTGCAGGCACAGATCCTGAATCTTCTCAACGACCTGCAGAGCGAAAGGAACCTTGCCTATCTCTTTGTCACGCACGACCTGTCAGTGGTTCATCACATGGCGGATCGGCTCGTCGTCATGTATCTCGGAAAGGTCGTCGAGGCGGGCGAGACGCGGGTAATTTTCGATTCTCCACACCATCCCTATACTAGGGAGCTGATGGCAGCGAAGCCCGGTCTGGAAGCGGATGCCAACGTTGAAATCCGAGGGCTTGAGGGTGCCGTGCCGGATCCTGCCCGCCCTCCCCAGGGATGCCGTTTCCATACACGGTGCGAGTTGGCAACTCCTGTCTGTGGATGGGAGGTCGATGACGTCGTCCGCTGGCTTGAAGATACACCAGGCATGTTCGAGCATCTGATCGGCGTTGAGCGAACGACGGAATTCGCTGCCAAGCTCGCTTTTGACAATGAAGAGGCTGCTGGGTTGCTTTCAATGGCCGTTCGGTCAGAGCAAGTGCCAAAGGCCATGCGAGCGGCAATGCGTCGGCTCAAACTTGACGGCACGAAGGTCGAGTTGGAGTTCGAGGACGTTGGCGAAGTTGAACTTACGGAACGTGAGGACGGTCACTTGGCTGCATGTGTGCTCGCACCACAGGAGGTTAAATCTTGGAAGAAAATATGACGACGGATCCGGAACACATTCAGATTTCCGAAGAGGTAAATGGCGCGTCCGTACTGCTGATGTATGTCGAGGTCTGGGATGGGCTTTACGCACCGGTCGGTGTTCGAAAACCCGAAGGTGACGGTCCCTTCCCGATGGTGCTTATGGCCGCAGGAAACGGGGGAGAGGGCATGGGCTGGATCCGTGATGCTGTGCGGAACCGTGCCTATATTATGGATAAGCTCACGGAAGCAGGTATGGCTTGTGCCTGGCTGCGTTACAGAACTGAAATTGAGCTCGGTTACAATAGTGGGGGCAAGTTGGTTCGGGACAAGCGGCAGGGACGGGACATGTTCAATCGTTCGCCCTTGGAATATGAGGATGTGATCGCGATCGCGGATTATCTAAAGGCGCTTCCTTGGGTTGACGACAACAGGATTGGCATCATCGGTATGAGTCATGGTGGGGAGATGGCACTGAAGATCGCGTCGGAGTACCGCGGACTTGCGGCCGCTGTCGCTAGCGAGCCAGCCGCACATGAGTTTCTCGCGCTTCGCCCTGATGACACGGCTTTTGTGAATGAGGACACCGGGTTGCGTAACATCGAGGATATGCAGATGGCAGAGGTCGAGAAAGTCCGCCGCCGTATCGACATGGACAAGGCAACTTCCCGGATCTCGACGATCAGGACGCCATTTCTCATCATGGGTCGGGATGACGATCATCTGCAAGGCATCTTCCGAACGACTTATAATCTCCCCACTTCCATTCCGAAGTGCAACACCGGCCATCTGCGCAGGGAGGGCGGAGCCCGAGCTGCGCAGATGGCCGGAAGGCGGGGTTTGCGGCTCTCCGGGAACGGCGGATCCGGCCCCGGAACGGCTGCAGTCCCGTCCGGAAGGAGAATATCCGGGCTTTCAGGGCAGCGCAAGGCCGCCGCCGGGGCAGGTCGCGTCCGTCCGGGCGCAGGGAGGGCGCAGCCCGACCGGAGCCCGGACGGACGCGACGGCTTGATCCGTTCCACCCCCTCCCGGCGCGGCCATCCGCGCTGTCGGGAGGCGGGCCGGCGGTGTCAGGGAGGGCGGGCCCGGCGGAACACCTCGGCGGGGGTCCGGTAGCCGAGCACCCTGCGCGGACGCGCGTTCAGGCGGTCCTGCACCCCCTTCACCTCATCGTCGCCGACCGCCCGGAGGTCCGTCCCCTTCGGCAGGTACTGCCGCACCAGCCCGTTGGTGTGCTCGTTCAGGCCCCTCTCCCAGGAGTGGTAGGGGGTCGCGAAGTAGAAGGAGGCCTTCAGCGCCTCCGCCACGCCGGCGTGGCCCGCGAACTCCTTTCCGTTGTCCGCCGTGATCGTGTGGACAGGCGCGGCGGACGACCGGAGCATCGCCAGCATCGCCGCGGAGACCTCCGCCGAGGTCCGCCGGTCAACCCTCTGTAAATACGTGTATTTCGACGCACGGTCCACAAGCGAGACCACCGCCCCGCTGTGGCCCTTCCCGATGATCGTGTCCGCCTCCCAGTCACCGACACGCTCCTTCCTCTCCACCTCCTCCGGCCTCTCCGAGATGTCCACCCGGCCCGGGATGTGGCCACGGCCCGAGTGCCGCCCGCCACGCCAGTTGGGCTTCTTCCCGCGGCGGCGCAGCAGCAGGAACAGCTCCCCGCCCGCCTTCCGGTCGGCCTTCAGGCGCTCGTATATCCACTGGCGGCCCACCGCCCAGCCACCCTCCAGCCGCAGCCGTCCCGCGACCTGCTCCGGGCTCCAGCCCTCCGCCAGGCACCCCTCCACATGCGCCCAGCGCTCCGCAGTCATCTTCCTCGGAACCGAGGAGGCGGCGCTGCGGCGGGCCTCCGCCATCCCCTGCGCCTCGCCGGGGCTGTAGCCCGAATCACCGCCGTTCCGGCGCAGCTCCCGCCAGACCGACGAACGGTCACGGCCCAGACGGGCCGCGATGTCCCCGTAGGAGAGCCCGCTTTCCTTCAGTGCGCCGATCTGGCATCTTTCCCCATGGGTCAGGTGGCGGAAGCCCTCGGGCATGGCAGTCTCCTCTCTTCTCAACAAGGGGACTGTCGCCGCTTCCTGGCCGATCCGCAACATCATGCGGCAGGAAAACCGCCCAACACCGCCACTGGTGTTGCACTTCGGACTGGAATGGGGCTGCAGAAGAAACTTGCCAGACTCGGGCTGACAGAATCCGACCTTGGCGAACTGGTGCTACGGGCCGCTGAGCAGAACCCTAAGGGACTGAACACCGTCATCGAAGTCCATGAGATTCGTTACTAGCTGCCTTATTGCTTTGTACTTCATGACCGCGCCGGCCACTGCGGACGATTTGCGGTCGAGTGTGCTTCGCAATGCTGCCATTGAGGCTGGATTCTTGCCAGCGTCGAAAACACGACCGCCGATCAACCGAACACTTGCCAATCTCGGTAAACTCGCATTCGAGAGCAAGCTAGTGTCACCCGGCCAAGACATCGCTTGTGCATCCTGCCATCTTGACCGCTTCGGGTCAGCCGACGGGCTTCCAAATGCAATCGGAATCGGAGGCACAGGAGCAGGTGATACCCGCGAGCAATCTGGTGGCCGCTTGGTCCCCCGCAACACACTACCGTTTTGGGGCAGGGGCGGAATTGGGTTCGATACCTTTTTTTGGGATGGCAGGGTTTCCGGCCGCGGTGACGCTTTGCGGAGCCAATTTGGACCACAAGCGCCGTCGACGGATCCACTTGTCGTGTCGGTTATGTTACCACCTGTTGAAGTAGACGAAATGGTTGGCGACATCGGTCATCTAACTACCGAAACCGTCGGATCCGCAGAGATTCTCTATAACAAAGTCACTCGCAACCTCGCCACAGATTCCATGATCGCTGAGGCTGCTAAGGCTGCCTTTGACACGTCAGCCGACGACCTGGATTTTGTCAATTATGCCGAGGCGATTGCGGAATTTATCCGATTCAACTTCGCTGTCCAGGGCACGCGTTTTCACCGCTTCGTGTTTGACAATGGCCCACTGACTAACGATGAAATCGCTGGCGGGCTCCTTTTCTATGGCAAGGGAAGATGCTCACAGTGCCATAACGGACCGTATTTCAGTGATCTCGACTTTCACGCTATCCCGTCGCCCAACTCCATGTTTGGTAAAAACGGTTTTGGCGTTGACTATGGGCGCTTCAATGTGACCAACAACCCCGAAGACCTTGCAAAATTCCGGACGCCACCTTTGTACAATGTGATGACGACGGCTCCTTACGGTCATTCCGGTGCTTTCGAACGTCTATCGGACATCATTATTGCACACAGTGATCCTTTGGCAGTGCTTGATTTGCGAGAAATGGGATCCGTTCGGCGTCAAGGCATCTACCAGCAATTGCGTCTCTGGGTTAACGAGCCGGTAGCAGAAAGCGTGTTCACCGACACTGAAATTGCGCAACTCATATCATTCCTAAGTACATTGGAGTATCAGTCACTAGTTGATGTCGTCAGCCCGAACTCTACAGACTCAGAATGATCCGCATATATTGCATTTTTGAATTCGTGCTGCAGCTTGCGGTTACCGAACCCGAGAAGAATAGGTCCCAAGACATACGAAGCACCGGGCTTTCGTAACCACCTGTGAGGCTTTGTCTTATCTAGTGGATTGCAAGAAACAAAAGCTTGCATTTCTTTGTGAAGAGTGCCTCTGTCTTCCGGTCGCCGTCAGGCGGCTCCAGAACAACCATAAGGACAGCAGGCAGGCAGCGCAATGGGCAGGAAACCAGGCTTTCGGACAGGGACCGCGAACGCCCCGGACGGATCGCGAAGGACACGAGGAGCATCCAGAGGCACGTCCGGCGCACCCGGATCATCCCCGGCCTCGGGTCGGGGCACAGCGCCGCGGAGACCATGCAGCGGACCGGAAAGCCGCGGTCGACCGTGGAGCGCTGGTTGAACCGCTTTCTCGAGCGGGGCGTGGACGGGCCGCTGCGGGACGTGACCCGCCCTCCGGGACTGGAGCCGACCCCCGACGGAACGGTGAGGGCGGTGGTCGACCTCGCGGGTCCCGCCGCCGCGCACCAGCCTCTGGACACTGCGGGCGCTGGCGAAGAGGCTGGCGCTGACCGCCATGGACGTGAACGGCATCCTGAGGCGCAACGGGCCAGGCCGCACCAGGTCAGGACGTCCAGGGTCTTCCGCGACCCGAGGTCCGGGCCCAGGGTCCGCCACGTCGTGGGTCTCCACCTCAACCCGCCGGACCACACCGTCGTGCTATCGGTCGACGGAAAGATCCACTTCCGAAACGGACAACGTGGCAGGCTTCAAGCTGAGCGTCGGCTTATGAGAGACGCCCAGCAAGCCAAACTCACCGGAATTGCTCTCGCATTTCTAGTGTAGCGCCATCGTAGAAATGAGTGTTCTGTCTGGCTGTCTCCAGGCTTCATGCCATCTGTTCCGGCCTCAGGCAACCCGCGGGCGGCGGAAGGCGGCGGCGGACCGCCCCCGGCCCGCATCATGGAACGGAGCGGACAATGGCACAGGGGACGGGGACTCCCAGGAACAGGGGACGCAGGATTTACCGGGTCCGGCTCCCGGACGAAGAGAGGGCGGAGCTGCGGCAGCTGGCCGACAGCGGGGCGGCGGCGTACAGGCGCCGGCGCGCCCGGATCCTGCCGCTGGCCGACGAGGACCGTGACGACGGGGGCCGCACCGACTGCGGCATCGCGCCGGTCCTGGAGGTCGGCAGGTCGACCGCCGGGCGGGTGCGCCGCCGCTGCGCCGGGGAGGGTCTGGAAGCGGCGCCGGTCCGCCGCGAGCAGAGGAACCGGAAGGCGCGCAGCCTCGACGGCGGGGGCGGGGGGAGGCTGGTGGCCCTCGCCTGCCCGCGGCCGCCGGAGGGGCGGAGCCGGTGGACGATGCAGCTGCTGGCGGACCGGCCCGGCGGGCTGGGGACCGTCGACACGGTCCCGGACGAGACGGTGAGGAAGACCCTGAAAAAAACGATGTGAAGCCGTGGCTAAGGCGGTACCGGTGCATCCCGCCCAGGGCCAGCGGCGACCTCCCCGCCGCCATGGAGGACGTTCTGGAGCGGCACCAGCGGGAGCTCACGGATGACGGGGCTCTGGCCGTCATGGACGGGACCTCCCGCCAGCGGAGAAGGGAGACCCGGGTGCCTCGGCCGGCGCGTCCCGGCGACCCCGCCGTCCACGACTTCGGATACGGGCGCAACGGCACCGCGAACCTGTTCATGCCGTTCGCCCCGCTGCCCGGACGGCGGGAGGTCACGGTCACCGACCGGCGGACGCGCGGGGACTGGGCCAGGGTCATCCGCGGGCCTGTCGACGTCACCTTCCCCGGCAGGCGCATCGTGCCCGTGATGGACAGCCCCGACGTCCACACCGTCGGCTCCCTCCACGGGACGTTCCCTCCCGAAGAGGCGGCGCGGATCGCCTCCCGGCTGGAGATCCACCATCCCCCGAGGCGCGCAGGCCGGCCGGACGTGGCAGGGACCGGGATCGGGGCCATGGTCCGCCAGTGCCTGGACCGCCGCATTCCCGACCGGGAGACGATGTGCCACGAAACGGAGGCATGGGCCCGAAACAGGAACCGGGAGAGGGCCACCGTGGACTGGCGTTTCACGACAGCCGACGCACGCATCAGGCTCAGGTCCCTTTACCCGTCAACGCAATGATGTCGCTACACTAGATATCACCACATGAAGGAGACCACTGCACCACCAAGGGTTCCTAAAGACTCCGATTCCAGCCCTTTGGACGTACCGAGAGATACCATTTTCTACTACTACCACAGCTCATCAATATGATGTAAAGGCTTATCCCTTTGACCAAGGCGGATCAATATTTTGTGCCGGAGGGGGTTGACGCGGCGCCGTGTTCGCCTTGTGTTCCTCCCATGCCAAGCCGATGGAAAGACGACCGCCCCATGTCCCGCCAGGAGTCCGGGGAGCTCCTGCCGGACGACGGCGCCTGCGCCCGGCGCCTTGCGGAGCTGCGCTGGGGCAGGGGCTTCGCGTGCCCGGCCTGCGGCGGGACGAGGGGCTGGGAGCTGAAAGGGGAGCGCTGCCGCCGGGAATGCGCGGACTGCGGCCGCCAGACCTCGGTGACGGCGGGCACCGTGATGCACCGCTCCCACCTTCCGCTCAGGACACGGTTCCCTGCGGCCCACCTCATGGCGACGCACTCCAACGGCATCTCCGCGCTGCAGCTGCAGGCGCAGCTGGGAATCGGAAGCTACAGAAGCGCCTGGCTGCTTCTCCGGAAGCTGCGGCGGGCCATGGTGGACCCGGACCGTAGCCCGCTGCAGGGGATCGCGGAGGTGGACGAGGCGTCGATGCCCTGCCGCGACGGCGGCGGCGCGGAGGACGGCGGGGAGAGGGGCGTGGCCGGCCGGGGCCGCAGCACGTCGGGCCGGATCCCCATCGCCGGGGCCGTGGAGCTGTCGGAGGACGGCAGTCCACGCCGCATCCGGCTGAAGGAAGTGGACGGCTACGGCGCCGAAGCGCTCCATGGCTTCATCGCCGGGGCGGTCGCGCCGGGCGCCTGGGCCGTCACCGACGGGTGGAGCGGGTACATCGGCCTGCCGGACAACCCGCGGGAGCGCAGGGTGGTCGGCGGCCGCCCGGCCCACGAGGTCCTGAGGTGGATCCACCGGGTGTTCTCCAACCTGAAGCGCTGGGCCATGGGCGTGTACCACGGGCTGCGCAGGAAGCATGCCCAGCGCTACCTGGACGAATTCGTCTTCCGATGGAACCGCCGCCGCCACCGGCGGACCTCCTTCGACCGACTCTCCGGCATCGGCCTCGGGCTGCCGCCCGCGACGTACCGCGACCTCACCGACACCGCCGCCTGACGTCCGCGGACCCGCGCCCGGACTCCGCCCCGGCCCGCGGCGCCGACCCCCAGTCCCCCAGAATCCCGATCCTTCCGGCTCCGGACGGGCCGCCGCGCGGCGGCGGCGGCCCGGATTCCGCCGGAATCCGGGAAACCGGCCGTCAGACCGCCGGCACAACATGTTGCGGTGCCGTAGTCAAAGGGATAAGCCTTATGATGTAATGTGGTTAAAAGTGTCCAAGGCCACATTACCATGGACGAAGGCAAGGAAGACGGTCACAGCAAAGAACCCGAAGGGGTGGTATAGGTGCGTGCATAGAAAATCTCTCGTCCAGATATTTATGGAATCTTGGAGGATGAAGCAGCCGACCAAGCAGAAGAAAGTCTCCGTGGATTGTGACGTACGAGCCGTGGTCGACCGATATGTCGCCGAACAAAGGGAACAATCGGATTGGGAATAAGGTTCGAAACACCAAGTCTGACGGAGAGCCGTAGATGACCGCAGAGTTTTCCGGCTTGGCATGCTCGCTCTCTGATCGCATGCAGGCGGCATTTAGGCTTCCGGACGGTGCGAGGTTCTACCGCTGCGCCTTGCACGTTAATCCGTTCGCATATCTTGAAACACACCGGAGGGCCACAACTTTCACAACGGAAGACGAATACAACGCGGCGATCATCAATACTTGTCATGAAGTTGGAATTGAGGTCATCGCGGTTATAGATCACTACCGCGTCAAGCATTCGGCTAACTTGGTGCGTGCAGCGCGCAATGCGAATCTCCATGCATTCAGCGGTTTCGAAGCTGTCACGAAAGACGGCGTTCATTTCATGTGCCTGTTCGACTCGGACAAGGACGAATCATTGGAGCGCTTCATCGGAGAATGTGGTGTTCTTGATACCGATCAAAAGTCACCCATCGGCGACAAGGATGCGACCGAACTACTTGAATCCGCGAAGAACTGGGGTGCGGTGTGTATTGCCGCCCATGTAGCTTCCGAAGGCGGACTGCTGAGGAAACTCTCAGGACAATCGAGAGTCAACGCTTGGGCCCATCCCAACTTACTCGCCTGCGCATTGCCCGGTCCCGTTAGCGAAGCACCGGATGGGATCAGACCGATTCTCCAAAACAAGGATGTTCAGCACAAACGCGATCGCTCCCCTGCGATCCTGAACGCTTCCGACGTGAATGACCCGGAAGACCTAGAGAAGGGCAGCACCTCCTGCTTCATCAAAATGTCCAACGTATCGGTCGAGGCGTTGCGGCAAGCGTTCCTTGACCCGGACTCCCGGATTCGTCTCCAAAGCGATCCGTCGTCCGAACCACATGCTCAGTTCCTCGCGATAACTTGGGAAGGTGGGTTCTTGCGCGATACCGCAGTGCACTTCAATGAAAACCTGAATGTGCTGGTCGGCGGGCGCGGCACCGGCAAATCGACGATGATTGAAAGCATACGCTATGCGCTTGATCTCGAACCTCTCGGCCAAGAAGCGAAGAAGGCGCATGAGGGCGTGGTCCGCCAGGTTCTGCAATCGGGCACGAAGATTTCACTGGTGGTGCGGTCGCACAAACCGTCGGAGCGTTGCTATACGATTGAGAGAACTGTGCCGAATCCACCTGTTGTGAAGAACAAAGCGGGGGAGATCCTGACTCTTTCACCACGTGACGTGATGCCTAGCGTGGAGATCTTTGGGCAACACGAGATTTCCGAACTCACGAAGAGTCCCGAAAAGCTTACCCATTTGCTGGAGCGCTTTGTTGATCGGGATCCTGCCTTTTCTGGACGAAAGTCCGAGCTACGTCTGGCACTCGAGCGTTCGCGCAGCCGAATCGTGCATGTGCGCCGCGAGTTGCAGCGCCTCGACGAGCGGCTTACAGCGCTACCTGATCTTGAAGAAACGCAAAGGCGGTTCCAGCAGGCGGGACTCGAAGAACGACTGAAGGAAAGGAGCTTGCTCGTTCGTGAGGAACGGCTCTTTTCTGAACTGCAGGAACGGCTTGATCAATACCGTACGATCCACAATGAACTCATCGAGGGATTGCCCTTCGATACGGCGTTCGTTTCCGGCAAGGCCATCGAGGGTCTGTCGAACTCCGACATCCTGTCCGGAATCGAGGTGACCCTAAGAACGCTAAGCACTAGACTCGTGACACTTGGCGAAGAATTCGCGGAAGCTCTTTCAGAAACCGATCAGGCGATTGCGCTGTCAAAATCGCGCTGGAACGAGCGCAAGACAGAAATCGAGGAATCCTATGAAAAGCTCCTGCGCGAACTCCAGAAGTCAAAAGTCGACGGCGCAGAGTTCATCCGGCTTCGTCAGCAGATCGAGGAGTTGCGGCCGCTGAATGACAAGATGGAACGCCTCAAGAGCGATCTGGATGCGCATAAGGCCCAGCGCCGCAACCTGCTGGCAGAGTGGGAAGATATCAAGGCAACCGAATACAGGCAATTTGAGACCGCAGCGAAGCGGATATCCCGGAAGCTCCATGGCAGGGTTTGCGTCAGGGTAATGATGGCTGGAAATCGTGAACCGCTCGAACAACTTCTGCGGGAGGTTGGCGGCGATCTTTTTGCTGCGCTTGAGCGTTTGCGCGGACATGAACATCTATCCCTGCCGGAGCTTGCGCAGCGGTGCTGGGAAGGGAAAGAAGCGCTCAGGCAGCACTATGACTTACCGTCTGGTGCGGCAGAGCGGATCGCACAAGCTGAACCGGACCTGCTTATGCGTATCGAAGAGTTGGAACTGCCAGCGACAACGGAGATTGAACTCAACACGGCTCCCGACGGGGAGTCGGCCAATTGGCGGACTCTGCAAGCGCTCTCGACCGGCCAAAAGGCAACGGCCGTCCTATTGCTCCTGCTGCTTGATTCGGATGCGCCGCTTATCGTCGATCAGCCCGAAGATGATCTCGACAACCGTTTCATCACGGAGGGCATAGTACCCATAATGCGGCAGGAAAAGCGCCGTCGACAGTTTATCTTCTCGACGCACAACGCAAACATCCCGGTCCTTGGCGATGCTGAACTCATCCTCGGACTCGCCGCGACAGGCGAAGCCAAGGATGGCCAGGCTCGGATCGTCCCGAAGCATATGGCCTCCGTTGATTCCAGACCCGTACGCGAACTTGTCGAAGAAATCCTTGAAGGTGGCAAGGCTGCGTTTGAGATGCGTCGATCCAAGTACGGGTTCTGAGGCATGACGACACGCAGCGAATTATTGGAAATCATTGCAAGCGGAGAGAATTCCGGTGTGGAATTCAAGAGGGACGGTCTGAGTACGCAGGATCTGGCGAAGGAACTGGTCGCCTTCTCGAACCTGCAAGGCGGCATGGTGCTGCTTGGAGTCGAAGACGATGGATCATTGGCGGGTCTGACGCGGGACGAACTCGAAGAATGGGTGATGAATGTATGCCGCGACAAGATCAGACCGGCAATAGTTCCGTTCTTTGAAGTGGTCCGAGGTGTCAAGGACAATCGCGATATTGCGATCGTCCGCGTAACCTCTGGCTACAGCGTGCATGCACTTTGGCACAACAGTACCAACAGATACCTGATTCGGGTAGGCACGCAGAGTCGGGAAGCCAGTCAGGAGGAACTCGCACGCCTATTCCAGCAAAGAGGTTCAGTGCGGGTCGAATTGCAGCCCGTGTCCGGTACCGCGCTCGTGAATCTGGACCGGCGGCGCCTGCGAAGTTATTTTGTGGACATCCGCCAGCAGGATGTGCCGACCGACGAAGATGAGGAAGGATGGCGATCACTTCTGATCAACACCGAGATCATGGCCGGGGAAGGCGCAACCGTCGGCGGCATGTTGCTGTTCGGCAAGACACCAAACCGATTTCTTCCTCATGCGGGAATAGACGCGGTCGCATATCCCGGCACTCAACAGGGCTATGAGGCACGGGAGCGCACGACGCTTCGCGGCCCCATGACTCCTTTGCTGAGCGAAGGCGGTGATATCATTGAAAACGGTCTAGTGGAACAGGCGCTTGATTTTGTGCAGCGTAACACACATATGATTGTCAAGGCAAAAGGTGGCAGGCGCGTGGAGTGTCCGGTTTGTCCTCGCGATGCCCTTCGCGAAGGCATCGTCAACGCTCTCATTCATCGGGATTACCTGCTCACGAGCACAAATGTCGAGTTGGCTATATATGCGAACAGGCTGGAAATTATCTCACCGGGGCGACTGCCAAACGGCATAACTCCTAACCGCATGCGGTTAGGGATCAGGTCGGCGCGAAACCAATTGCTGAAAGACATGATGCGCGACTATCGGTATCTCGAACACATGGGAATGGGAATTCCCCGAAAGATCGTCAAGGGCATGAAGAAGCACAACGGCACTGAACCAGATCTGATCGAACAAGACGAACGATTCACTGTGCGGTTGCTCGCGCAAGCCTCGAATGAGTAACTCAAAATGCCGTATTGCCGTTTGCTAAGTCCTTCTTACTTGATGGAGAGTCTTCCACCCGCGAACCATATGTCCGCCACTTGACGCCAAGTTATTGAAACCCCACTTCCATTCCGAAGTGCAACCCCGGCCATTCCCTCCACTCGGGCTACGTCCTCGTTGAGGGAATTGCCGGAAGGCAGGGTTGGCACTTCAGGAACAAATGCGCCGCTTGGGCCGCCAAAGGCTCAAGAGATGGCTGCCCGGCAGCCGGTCGAATGGCGGTTCAGGAGCGACGACGCGTGAATGGAACATCCATCACTTCAATAATGTCGGCTTACGCAGTGACTATGTCCGAGCATATCCCACTGATGCCACCGGTAAGGAAGCCGACCGAGACCGTCCCTTGGTTCCTTCAACAGTTGATCTGTGAAGTCCCACCAAAGAACGACCTTGAGTTCATGTAGCTTTCCGCCGCAACGCCAGCCAGATAAGTGCGCCTGTCGCGATCGCCAAAAAAGGCGCCATCGCAAGGTTCACTGCAGTCCACCCCTCCTGGGCTGACCCTCCGGAACAGTTCATCAGCCCACCGCTCGCAAGCGACGCCATCGTCACGCAGCCGAATACGATCATGTCGTTCATGCCTTGAGCGCGACCACGCTCCTCTGGCAGATGGGATTCCGCCAGCATCGCTGTCGCACCGATGAAACCGAAATTCCAGCCAAGGCCCAGAAATATCAGTGCGATGAAGAAATTTGGCAGTGCAACGCCCGCAAGACCCACGACACCTGCGGCCGCAAGTATCAGCAATCCGGTCGCGACGATCCGCTCGGCCCCGAACCGCCCGATCAGGTGGCCGGTGAAGAAGCTCGGCGCAAACATTGCCAGTACGTGGGCCGACACGATGTCGGCGGCATTTCCCTGCGTAAAGCCGCAGCCGACAACCGCCAATGGCGTCGATGTCATCACAAGATTCATCAACGCGTAGCTGACCATGGAACAGATGATCGCCACCGCAATGCGAGGGGTCTTGAGCAATTCTGTGTAGCTACGCCCCTTTGGCTGGCTGCCGACCGGGGTTGGCGGTCGAGGGATATCGAGAAGTGGTAGAAGTGGAATTCCGAGAATGTTGACTGCAATTACGGCAAGGTAAATGCCAAGGAACGGGACTGCCAGGATATCTGCGGTGAGTTTCGCGATCTGTGGCCCAATGATCGCTGCGGCAAGTCCACCGGCCATGACATATGAAATCGCCTTGGGCCTGAACTCGTCGGATGCCGTATCCGCTGCCGCAAAGCGATAGAAGCCATGCGCAGACATGTAGACTCCGGTAAAGAACGATCCGACCAGGAAAATGGCGAAGCTTTGGGTGAGCAGCCCCCAAGCTCCTATGGAGCCACCCAGAATCCCGCCGGTTATGCCAACAAGAAATCCAATCTGTCGGCCAAATCGCTGCATGATGTTCGAAATCGGAGTCGCTGCGAACATTGAACCCAGAACTATCAGTGAGATCGGTAACGTTGCGAAGCAGGGATTCGGGGCTAGTGACTGCCCAGCCAGACCACCAAATGCGAAGATCATCGGCATTTGTGCCCCGAGGATTGCCTGTGCGGCCACAAGGACTGCAACGTTTCGGTAGGCGCGCCGATTGTCCGAGAATGAGGTGTTGACTGAAACCGCCATTTGGCACCGCTTATCCACTCCTACGGGATTGTAAAACCACTATTTCGCCAGATCTATTACATGGGCGAACGAGCCACTGACGCGACCAACGCTGAGCCCCATGGGTGGTAGCTCTACGCCTTCGGCGTCACTCGCCCGGAACAGAGGATTCCCCTTTGCGCACATTGTGGTCGCGTAGTGGAACTCATGGGCCGCAAGCGCCGTTCGGAAAGGACCACCGAGAGGAGAGAGACGGCGATAGCCCAGATGTAACTCGGGTTCGGCAATGCTTGTATGGAGCGGCAAGAGCCCCGCCATCCGATGAGGAATCCCATTCGGGTCTACAAGGGATTCTCCCAAAACCATATATCCCCCACATTCGCCATAGATCAAAGTATGTTGAGCCGCTTTTCTAAGGCTATACATAAAGTTATCCGCGGATGTGATCTGGCCAGCGTACAGTTCCGGATAACCGCCTGGCAACATGATCAGATCGGCATCAGGGACCGGCTCATCCGCAAGCGGAGAGAACGTGACAATCTCGGCTCCTAGCCGCCGCCAGTCATTGAGAAGATGTGGATAGGAAAACGCGAAGGCAGCATCCTGCGCAATTGCGATCCTTTGGGCGGGCGGTTCCAGGCAGGTAGCAGGTCTGGCTTTCGGTAGTTCACCTGCCAGATGCCGAAGCGCGTCGAGGTCTATCGAATTGCCGATGACCTCAGCGGCGGATTCGAGAAACTCCTCAAGATCTGGATGTTCCTGCGCCTGCATCAAGCCGAGATACCGCGATGGATGGGCAAGACCAGCCCTGCGCAATACGCTTCCCAGGACTGGAATGCCACTTGGCTTCAAAGCCATACGTAGCAGGCGTTCATGACGGACACTGCCGACACGGTTCAGTACGATGCCGACAATTTCGATGCTGGCATCGTGTTGGGTGAATCCAGACACAAGGGGCGCGACCGAATGGGCAATTCGTGCGACATCGATGATAAGCACCACCGGAATTCGAAGTATTCTTGCCAGGTCGGCAGTAGCGCCCCTCCCGTCGGGAGGCGCGCCGTCAAACAGTCCCATTGCTCCTTCAACGAGGAGCAGGTCATCAGTCCATGCCAATTCTCGAATTCGATCGGAGGACATTGCCCATGCGTCTAGGTTGAGACAAGGCGCTCCGCACGCCGCCTCATGGAATCTAGGATCAATGTAGTCGGGACCGGATTTCGCGCCTCGGACTGATATGCCTCGTTGTCTAAATGAGCGCAGGAGACCTAGAGTGACGAGTGTTTTGCCACTTCCAGAGGTCGTCGATGAGAGAATCAGGCCCGTCATGCTGCGGTTTTCGTCAGGTATAGGCAGGCGTCATTTGGTTGCAAGGTACCGCATTGCCTCCTGGAACTTTGTCAGTTGCGGCCTATGTCCAGCGTGATGCTGTACCTTCTGTGGTATAGAGGGATTGATGAGAGTTTCATGCATAAGTTGCAACTGCTGCACTTCGGAGAATAGCCTGTCCCTGTCCTGTTGGAGTTCAACCCTCAGAACCGATGGCTTGCGGGCTGATTTTCGGAAAAAGGCAACCCCGTCCCCTTTGGCGTACAGCGAAACTGGGAGGGGAATGAACTGGTTGTGCCATTTCGCGCCTATGTCCTGCAGTAGGGGTGATCGAAAGCCCGTGATCCACGCGAATCACTCGATTTGCCGCTAGTGACAGTTTGGCTATATAGCGAACAATGAACCACAGGACAAAAGTGCAGTTAAGACGGGGTTGGACCACCGGAGCCTGTGCGACCGCTGCGGCAAAGGCGGCGTTGGCGCGGCTTTGGGGCGCTGATTTTCCAAACGAAGTCACCATTACTCTACCGCGAGGTGAGATCGCCAGCTTTGTCGTGGCGCACACGCGGGCGGAAGCTGATTGGGTCGAGGTAGGTATAATCAAGGATGCCGGCGACGATCCAGATGTAACTCACGGTGCCTTGATCATCGTGCGCGTGTCCGAGTCGGATGAAGGAGTGGTATTCAGTGCAGGTGAAGGCGTTGGCACCGTCACCAAACATGGCTTGGCCATTCCACCGGGAGAACCGGCGATCAATCCCATACCACGCCAGATGATTGAGAAAGTCGTTAAGGAATGCGCCACAGCATTTGGGAAAAAAACAAATGTCTCGGTAACAATCTCGATTCCGGGTGGCGCGGAGCTTGCGCTGAGGACATGGAATCCTCGCCTTGGAATCGAAGGCGGCTTATCCATACTCGGAACGACAGGAATCGTCAGGCCGTTCAGCTGTTCAGCTTGGATTGCTTCGATCCATCGTGGAATTGACGTGGCCCGTGCCTCCGGGATCGCACATATTGCTGGTTGTACCGGATCAACAAGCGAACGGGCGGTTCAGGAGTTCCACGGTCTATCGGACCATGCGATGATCGACATGGGTGACTTTGTGGGTGGGATGCTGAAGTACCTTCGAAGAAAACCTGTCGAACGCCTGACGCTCGGGGGCGGAATCGGGAAAATGACAAAGCTGGCGCAAGGCGCGATGGATCTGCATTCCTCTCGTAGCCAGGTGGATCTCGAACAACTTGCAGCGGAATTCAATGCACCATCGGTCAGGTTGGCGGTAACCGCTTCGCACGCCGCGGCGATCATCGGGCCGGAGATGGCGCAGCGAATCGGCTCGACGGCACGGGAGCGGGTTGAGCATGTCCTTAAGGGTGCGGGAATTCGGGTAGATCTGATCGTGGTTGGCCGATCAGGCGAAATCCTTGCGAGGAGCGGTTAGTTGCGGCTCCTTCTGTTGGCGGGTAGCGGTGAGGCGCGTGCCATTGCCGAGAAACTATCCACTATGAAGGGTGTAGAGGCAATTGCGTCCTTGGCCGGCGTTACAAGAAAGCCGGATGATCTTGCACTACCGACTCGAATTGGTGGATTTGGAGGTGGCCAGGGATTCGAGAGCTATCTCAGTGATGCAAAAGTTGATGCGGTGCTCGACGCAACGCATCCATTCGCAGCTCGGATTACCGCGCGAACGGCCCAGATTTGTGGGAGCAAAGGGCTGCCGCATTCCATTCTGCGAAGGCCGGAGTGGAAGCAGGGATTCCTGGATAGATGGCACTTCATTGACCAAGAGGAGGACGTTGCTGGATTGATTCCACGAGGAATGACCGTGTTTCTGGCCACTGGGAGACAGGGGTTGGAGAAGTTCGCGAACCTTCGTGGCCGTAGGGTGTTCTGTCGCCGAATCGATTGGTCTGGGAACCCGTTTCCTTTCGAGGGAGGAGAGTACATAATCGGCAGACCTCCATTCAGCATTGAGGACGAAACCTGCCTCTTCACGCGACTTGCAGTTGACTGGCTGGTGGTGAAGAATTCCGGTGGAACAGCGAATGGAAGTAAGTTGGAAGCGGCCCGGAAACTGGGCATCGACGTCGCGCTGCTGCGCCGTCCTCCTGTTCCGGATGCCATCGTCCACAGCACCGTTCAGGAAGCTCTGGACTGGGTGCAGGAACTGATATGATCGGTCGGATCATCGAAACGCCTGCTTGCGTTTCGGAGGGAGTGGAATTCCTTGTCGGAGTGGAGCCGAGATTTGCCACTGCTCGTCGCGAGACAGGGCCGCTACCACTACGACGGCGCCCGGACGGTTTCGGGCAATTGCTTGGCGCCATTGTAAGTCAGCAGGTGAGTGTCACAGCCGCGAATTCCATCTGGAAGCGAATCAAGGCGGCGGGCTTGGACGATCCGCAGAGCATAGCGCGGGCAAGCGACGAGGATCTGCGGGCTGTAGGGCTTAGCCGCCAGAAGATCCGCTATTCCCGTGCGCTGTCGGTTGCACAAATTGACTATGAAAGGTTGCGAAACTGCCCGGATGAGGAGGTGATCGAAACCCTGACTTCCGTAAGCGGAATTGGGCGATGGACCGCCGAAATCTATGCCATGTTCTCGCTCGGACGTGCCGATGTCTTCGCTTCAGGCGATCTGGCATTGCAGGAAGCCGCACGGATGCTTTTTGAGACCGGCGAGCGACCGAACGACAAGCAGCTTAGGGCAATGGCGGAAGCCTGGACTCCATGGCGGGCAGTTGCAGCAAGACTTCTCTGGGCTTACTACCGGGCGGCAAAGGGCAGGGAGGGCATTCGGTGACACAGCCTCTGATTGATAGCCGTCGGGCAGCGAAATCGGGCAGCGTGAACTCCGCCGTGGTGTTTCTGCATGGATATGGTGCCGACGGTGCCGACCTGTTGGGCCTTGCCGACACGCTTGCACCGCATCTTCCCGACACCGTTTTTCGGGCTCCCAATGCTCCGCAAAGATCTGCGGTAAACCCGTTTGGATACCAGTGGTTTCCGATTCCCTGGATGGATGGGGCTAGCGAGGCAGAGATGCATGCAGGATTCCAGCAATCTGTTGCAGAAATCGACCTTTATCTTGACAGGGTGCTCTCCGACGAGGGGATCGATCATTCCGCGTTGGTATTGCTCGGTTTTTCCCAAGGTACGATGATGAGCCTACATGTTGCTCCCCGCCGTGCCTGTTCACTGGCAGCGGTAGTGGGCTTCTCCGGAAGACTGTTGAATCCTCTGATATTGGCCGAACAGGTCAAATCGAAGCCACCGGTATTGCTCTTACACGGCGATCAGGACGAAGTTGTGCCCTTTGCCTCACTGTCTGAAGCAAGCGATTCGCTCGTTGAGTTGGAGTTCGAGGTATGCACTCATGTAATGAGGGGCGTTGGTCACGGAATCTCCCCTGAAGGGCTTGGTGTTGCTAAGGGCTTCATTCGCAGCAAGGTCGGATTGGGCCAATAGGAGTCCTGCGGGAATCGCTGCAAACCGCCTCAAGCAAGTTTCATGGAAGTCCCCTCAACATCAGCCACGCAGATCGACTGATGAGACCCTAAATCGCGCATCGGCAATTTCCTATTGTCACAATTGTATCGCGCGACTAAGCTAGCCTCTTGTGTGTACACACGATATAGGCAGGCTTGTCATTGTAACCACGACAAGTATTGTCAACATGACTTGCAATCCTGTCGCGGTTTGCGACAGGCAATTGAGGCGGAGACCGGAGTGGACTTATGGATGGCGATTTCAGAACATCCTTTGTGCGCGAACCTAGCAGCTTGCGGCACACTCCAGCACTTGTGCTGAACGCCGACTACCGGCCGCTCAGCTACTATCCACTGTCGCTCTGGTCTTGGCAGGAGGCGGTGAAGGCGGCGTTCCTGGAAAGGGTGGACATCTTGGCCGAGTACGATGCCGTGGTGCGTAGCCCGTCGACCAGGATCAGGATTCCTTCGGTCGTGGTGCTCAAGGATTATGTTAGACCAAGAAAACAGGTGGCGTTCACACGATTCAACCTGTTCCTGCGTGACGAATTCCAGTGCCAGTACTGTGGTGCGGGTGGCGAACTGACGTTTGATCATGTCGTGCCCCGATCTAGGGGTGGTGTGACGAGTTGGGAAAATGTTGTGGCGGCCTGTACCGGCTGTAACTTCAGGAAGGGGGCGCGGTCCTTGGCGCAGGCGGGGTTGAGCCTGCGCAAGGCACCGCGCCGCCCTCAGACCGAGGAACTGCGTAACATGGGCCGCAGGTTTCCACCCAATCACTTGCACGAAACCTGGGTGGACTTCCTGTATTGGGATGCCGAGCTGGAAGAGTGAATGTATTGAGGTTGCCTGGGGCATTCTGGGCAATAGGTGAAGAATGCCCGACAGCCTGATGGACCTCAATAGGAAGCCTTTGGCTGTCGAAATCTGGATACATCTGAATTCCCGCACCGTGATCATGAACCATGAGGCTGTTCCAATGGCGACGATTGATCTGGAAGACTGGCGTTCTTTGGCTGAACAGTAGACGGTATCGGAGTATGCTCAACGAGCGTTCTGCGATTGATCTCCTACGGAAAGCTGCTTTCTGTATTGAGTCTCGACATGCGGAATTGGTATCGATTGGTGGAAGAAAAAAGGCAGGCTTTGAATAGTACCTTTGGTTGGATGGGCGCGGTGTCTGAGCGTTTTGCAATATCCCCCGATCCGGAAGATCCAACGTTGACGAGATCCGTGGAGGGCGTCGACCACGAAGGCAGAAAGCACTCGGTCAATGTCGTGACGGAACGTCCGCTTACGATCTTTCTTAATTCCCGGGAGATCGTCACTGCTATGACGATTGGTGATTACCCGAAGTACCTTGCGATTGGTTTTCTCTTTAATCAAGGCATGTTACGCAAGGAAGATAAAGTGATTTCAGTCGATTACGATGGTGAACTTGACGTTGTTGTCGTCCGCACCGATCGAGAGACGGACTATGAAGACAAGTTGAGGCGGAAGACCCGCACGTCAGGCTGCGCGGTGGGCACAGTATTTGGTGACATGATGGAAGGACTGCAGGGGATTTGCCTTCCCGCCGTACCAGTTAAGACCAGCTGGCTGTACTCGCTTGCCCGACAAATCAATACGACTCCGAGCCTCTATCTTGCCGCCGGTGCCATCCACGGGACGGTTCTTTGCCGACAGGATGTTCCGCTGGTCTATATGGAGGATGTTGGTCGCCATAACGCTGTAGACAAGATTGCAGGTTGGATGTTCACGACAGGAACGCCCGCAGAGGACAAGATACTCTACACTACCGGTCGGTTGACTTCAGAAATGGTCATAAAGACTGCACAGATGGGCATTCCAGCACTTGCGAGCCGATCCGGCTTTACAGCCTGGGGAGTGGAGATCGCACGTGAAGTCAACCTGACGTTGGTCGGGCGCATGCGCGGCAAGCGATTCCTATGTCTGTCGGGCGAGGATCGATTGGTGTGGGATTCCGAATTCGATGGAGACACTGGACCCGTAAGAGGAATCCTTGCCTCAGATGGCGTTCAGAATGGATGATTCAAGGCCACTTGGCATCATTCTCGCCGGCGGACTTTCAAGGCGCATGGGTGGAGGTGACAAGACTCTCCATTACTTGAATAACCGTCCCGTTCTCGCGCATGTCATTGAGCGGCTGCAAGGACAAGTCTGCGCGATGGCATTGAACGCAAACGGCGATCCATCGCGCTTTGACGGGTTTGATCTGCCAGTTCTTCCGGATTCGGAACCGAACTTCCCCGGTCCGCTTGCTGGGGTGCTGGTGGGCTTGGACTGGGCAGCAGGGCAGGGTGCGAAGCGCGTCGTGACTGTGGCAGCGGACTCACCGTTTTTCCCCGTCGACCTGGTCCTTAGGCTGGAGGAGGCTGCGGAGGATGCTCCGATAGCACTTGCAGCCACGCAGGAAGCGGATAAAGGGACAGTTCGGCATCCAACATTCGGATTATGGCCCGTTGTCCTTCGTGAAGACCTTCGTTGCGCATTGCGAGCCGGTCTACGAAAGATTGTCGACTGGACCGACAGACACGGCGCGGCATTGGCGAGCTTCAGCTCAACTCCCGTTGACCCATTCTTCAATCTCAATCGCCCTGAGGATATGTTGCAGGCGGAGTCAATGGTCGAGGCACGCGGGTGATGGAGGTTTTTGGTGTTGTTGGTTGGAAGAACACCGGCAAAACGGGGTTGATGGAGCGACTGGTCGCGGAGATCACCTCTCGTGGTCTAAACGTTTCGACCATCAAGCATGCCCACCACAGTGTGGATCTCGACCAGCCTGGTAAGGACAGCTATCGCCATCGTGTTTCTGGAGCGACCGAAGTCCTTCTGGCATCGGCAAGCCGATGGGCATTGATGACAGAACTTCGCGGCGCTCAGGAACCAACTTTGGATGTACTGCTCACTCGGTTGTCTCCGGTCGATCTCGTCCTGGTAGAGGGCTACAAGCGCGACCGTCATCTGAAGATCGAGACCCATCGAGCCGCGACCGGGAATTCGTTGATCGCAGCTAAAGACCCTACGGTTCTAGCCGTTGCAAGCGACACCACTCACCCGGGTCTCGGCAAACCGGTTCTGCACCTTGGCGCAACGGGGCTGATCGCCGACTTTGTGCTCCAGTCTGTTGGGTTGAGAAGCGGAGAAACTGCGGACTTCTGAATGAAACCACCGCCGCTCAAGAACGATTGTTTTGCCCTTCCGCCCGGTGTGCACTGGATCCCTGTGGAAGAGGTCTACCAACGCCTGCGATCCGCAATGGTCTGTGTGACCGCGACCGAAACGTTGGATATCGAGGCGGCAGCAGGACGGTATGCTGCAAACGACGTTCGTGCATTGCGCCCCAATCCTGCCTCATCGAATTCAGCTGTCGACGGTTTCGGTTTCGGGGGCCCGGCATCCGAAGGCGTGCAGACCATGCCCTTGGCCGATGGACGATCGGCGGCTGGATCACCGTTTGTGGGAGAGGTGCCCAAGGGGGTTGCCTTGAGGATACTGACGGGTGCTAGTTTGCCGTCTGGTGTCGATACAGTGGTGCTGGACGAGGACGTAAGCGCCGACGACAGGTTCATCGCTTTCCATGGGCCGATCAAGAAAGGGGCGAATACGCGCTCGGTGGGAGAGGACGTGCCAGTGGGCGGCAAGGTGATCTCCGCGGGTACACGACTTGGGCCACCGCATATCGCATTGCTTGCGGCAACTGGGATTGATGTCGTTCCCGTGCGTCGTCAGCTGCGTGTTGGCGTCCTGTCGACGGGAAATGAACTGCGTCCGGTGGGCAGTTCAGCATCGAGTGATCAAGTCATTGACGCCAATCGTCCTATGCTACTGTCCCTGTTTGAGCAGTGGGATTTCGCACCCATTGATCTGGGACACATTGGCGACGACCGGACGCAACTGCGCGACCGCTTGAATCTTGCGGTGGATGAGGTCGATGCCATCGTGACCACTGGAGGTGCGTCGGCAGGAGACGAGGACCATGTCTCTGGGCTTCTGAACGAGACTGGAACCATGGCGGTATGGCGAATCGCAGTCAAGCCTGGTCGACCGCTAGCGCTGGCAACATGGCGTGGTGTTCCGGTGTTTGGTTTGCCGGGAAATCCTGTTGCTGCATTTGTCTGCGCATTGCTGTTCGCGGAACCGGCGTTCCGGTTGCTTGCCGGTGGTTTATGGAGGCTGCCGCAGCGCTTTGTCGTTCCCGCAGGGTTCGCCAAACGCAAGAGAGGAGGGCGGCGCGAATATCTCCGGTCTCGGTTGACGCCAGAAGGTGTGGCGGAAGTGTTCACTTCGGAAGGGTCGGGCAGGATATCGGGCTTGGCTTGGGCAAGCGGATTGGTGGAACTGGACGATGATGCCCGCGAAATCAAACCAGGGGATCCTGTAAAATACCTACCATTGGCCTCCTGCTATGCGGACTGAGTGTCCAAGAGCATGAATCTGAAAACTCCAGCAGGAGTCTGGTCAGACCACTTGTTGGAAGCGCATGCTTTCACAAGGGAAGCCCCATTCCACCCTGAAGTGCAACACCAGTGGCGGTGGTGGCCGGTTTTCCGGCCGCATGATGTTGCGTATCGGCCAGGAAGCGGCGACAGTCCCTGTGACGAAACAAGGGAGACTGCCATGCCCGAGGGCTACCGCCACCTGACCCATGAGGAGAGATGCCAGATCGGCGCGCTGAAGGAAAGCGGGCTTTCGGACGGGGCCATCGCGGCCCGTCTGGGCCGTGACCGTTCGTCGGTCTGGCGGGAGCTGCGCCGTAACGGCGGGGATTCGGGATACAGCCCGGGCGAGGCGCAGGGCAGGGCGGAGGCCCGCCGCAGCGCGGCCTCCAGTGTTCCCCGCAGGATGACGCCCGACCGCTGGGCGCAGGTGGAGGGGCTTCTGGCGGAGGGCTGGAGCCCGGAGCAGGTCGCGGGCCACGCCGGCGTGGCGGAGGCGCTCGGGGCCGCCTTCTTCCTCCCCACCCCTACCACTCCTGGGAGCGTGGCCTGAACGAGCACACCAACGGGCTGGTCCGGCAGTACCTGCCCAAGGGGACGGACCTCCGCGCGGTCACCGACGCGGAGGTGAAACGGGTGCAGGACCGCCTGAACGCGCGTCCGCGCCGGGCGCTGGGCTACCGGACGCCCGCCGAGGTGCTGCACAAGGCCCGCCCTCCCTGAGGCCGCGCGACCGCCTCCCACCGGCGCGCAGGAAGGGGGTGGAATGGATTTCGGGACCGCGTCCGTCCGGGCTCCGGTCGGGCTGCGCCCTCCCTGCGCCCGGACGGACGCGACCCGACCCGGCGGAGGCGTTGCGTTGCCCGGAAAGCCCGGATAACCTGCATACAGAAGGGACCACAGCCGTCCCGGGGCCGGATCCGCGGTGCCCGGGGGCCGCAGACCACGCCTTCCGGCCATTCCCTACGCTCGGGCTACGCCCCCGCTGCGGGAATGGCCGGTGTTGCACTTCGGAGTGGAAGTGGGGCCGGATAACCTGCATCCAGACGGGACCACAGCCATCCCGGGGCCGGATCCGCGGCGCCCGGGGGCCGCAGACCACGCCTTCCGGCCATTCCCTACGCTCGGGCTGCGCCCCCGCTGCGGGAATGGCCGGTGTTGCACTTCGGAGTGGAAGTGGGGGAATTATATACCATAGTGCCCAAGCTGACGGTGCGCACCGAGAACCGCCTGCGGCATTCACGCCCGCGGCAGCGGCAGGGCACCGTCGTGTGCGCCGCTCCCGACTGGATGCGGACGGTACCTACCCGGTGCTCTGTGCGCCATGCGGATCACTCCGTTGCCTTGGGCACCATCGTATATAATTCCCTTTCACAAAGGTGCTCGGCCTGGACTGCAATCGCAGGCCCGCGTCAGTAAATTCTCCCTTTCGACCGTTTTGGAGCAACCGTTGCTGAGTGCCCGACTGCCCTCATTTCCGCTTCCGAATCCATCAGGGGCCGATATTGGTCGAGAAATTTTCAGAGTAATGGTCTGCTGTAGCCATCGAAGTTGATCCTATTGAGTTGTGTTAGGGAGGCGCAGGAAATCTCCTCTGAACGGAATCCGTCTGCAGAATCCGCCTTCACCGGTCAGTCGGAGTTCACCGGTACAATACTCGATCTTCGCGACGGGCTCTCCGCTTGGCCACGCGACCGCTCCGATGACATGGCAAACCTCTACGCTCCCATCCTGGCAAAGGTTCAGTTCGCCAGAGTCTGGAAAGTCGTCCTCTGTCGAAAGCCCAAGCATATGATTGGCGGCCCCCTCCTCAACGCCAAGGCAGCCGTAGTGCCTGCCCGACCAGGGCGCGTAGTCACGTCCTCCGTTGGAATGCCAGAACATTGTCATGGGTATTTCGAGAGGGTTTCGTAGTGATAGATATACATCGCCCTCTATCGGCCTTGTTACAGCGGTCCATCCGAATGTGTGACCGCTCGCTTCGATCCCGACCACGAAGTCCTCATGCCGGGGATTCCAGGGATATACGGTGAGATCAACTGGCCCGTTCTGACCCGGAAATCGACGCGGGTCTGCGGACTGTGCTGGATAGATGAGTTCGGAACGGCCAAGTTCAGGGTCGCTTTCCTGTGGATTGGGCGGAGTCTCCCACATTGTCTTTGGAGAGACACGGATTAGCGCTCCGTTTGGCACTGAGACATTTGCGTGGTTGGCGAATGATAGTCTACCTTGGCCGCCGATGAATGTATGCCGCTGGTAAACGAATGGGTGACCGTCCCTGAGGGAGAGTTCCTTGACCAGAGTCGCGTTGGAAACTGGCCTTCCGAGTACGGCTCGCAGATACGAGTCTTTGGCTGCAACAACATCCCATGATGAATTTGGAGGCCACCCATGAAACGGTGACCCACCTTCAGTGGCGGCGAATGGCGAACAGAAAAAGTCACCGCCTAGCGTTGCCATCAGCGGCGGTGCGTCCTCAGGCATGGCTTCGTCGGTTTCGACCCAAGGAGCGCGGTGCAGCGGCGCGACCTCTTGGCTGCCATCCGATACCGTAAAGCACTCTAGCAGTCCGGTTCGAGCGTCGAACGTTGCATGGATTCCATTGGCTTGAATCTTGGACAAGTCTGGACCTCCACTTGGTTCTTCACGTTGGCAACGTCTCGTCGGGTAGAGATCGCCTGCACCGATCTCGTCTCTGCACGCATGCGTTGCCCGTTAGGCTAGCTGAAATATCCCAAGCGCACCATAAGGCAACGCATGTGAATATGTCCTAAGTATGGTGCGGCCCGAAACTCAACAATGCCGTAGTCGCACACAGCGGGTTTGGCGATGCCACATGGCAATGCAAGTCTCCCTGATGGCCACGGATTTCAATGCGCGCCTCATGCAAGCGTTCCAGCATTGCCGCTCGTTACCACTACGCATCGGCCAGCTTCATCCGAGTTCGTGCGAGTGTGCGAGAATCTGGGAATTATACGGCCCCACCTTGACTGGCAACTTGATCGGACCAGTCTGCGTATCGTTCATTGACCGCATCCCTGACCGCCAATGGCTCAAACTCGGTGAATTCGCCGCTTCGGACACGATTGTATGTAACTTGTATGTAACTCCCGAAAAATTGCTGGATCGAGACTGTCGCCAACCGCAGGAATTGGTGATTTCTGGATAGCGAAATGAGTTCATTGGTGCCGCGAGTTCCGCCACTGACAGACCATGCAACCCGAGCCGACGACGAACAACATCCACTTGGGAGCGAAATTCCGAGGACGGAAATCACAAATGAGCGACTCAGCAGAAGTTTGGCCACCTGGTAGTGGTGGCATTCGAATGTGTAGGATCCATTTACTTATGCGTGCCATATCTGGGAATCTGCGGCTCTTGGCATTGCCGCGCAGTCGCCAACGTGTCGCGTACGAAAGCGATGTGCGCCGTTTCCTCAATTAGTTCCGCAAGGTACTGTGCGGCCATCAGGGTCTTGCCAACCCCGATCGTGCCATGGTTGGCAAGGACCGCCGCCTTGATTGCCGGGTCGTCAAAAGCCGGCCCGATTTGTTTCGCAGTCTGCGGTCCGCCGTTTTCCGACAATGGAATGATGGGAATGCGCCCGATTTTTTCGACCGTCTGCACTGTCAGGCAAGGTATTTCCAGACCCGTGCTTGCGTATCCTGTGGCCCAAGGGCTGTGGCAATGGACCACGGCATCTATGTCCTCCCGACGTCGGTAGAGATCAAGATGAAATTCCAGGTCCTTGGACGGCTTCATGTCCAGTTTCGAGGGCAGAATTGTCCCGTCCAGCATCACAACCTGCAGGTTCTCGCGGGTGCATTCGTTGAATCCGACGCCCGAAGCCTTTATGATGATCGCATTGCGGTCAGCAAGCCGAACGGAAAGGTTGCCACCAGCATTTGTCTGCAGGCGCAGGTCAAAGCATCGCTTCGCGATGGCGATCAGATCATCTTTCTTTGTGGCGAGATCAGACTGTGCCAGCATACCAAGCCCTCACAGATAGGGTTTCAGAAGTTCAAGCACACGCTGCGCCGTTGGCCGCTCGTTGATGTGATGCGGTATTGATTCGACTTCATAGTGGCTGGCCCGCGCGACCAGTATCTCGAAGCAAAGAATGCGCAAAGCCTCGTCCTCGATTTCACCGTTCGGACAGTCGCGGTGCGAAAACCCTCCCATTGGCACGATCACATGAACCGGCGCATTGGCGTCGTTCAAGTGCTTGGCGAGAATCTCGCACGTTTCCGACATTTCCTCGGGCGTCACCTTGACGTGAGTGAATTGCGTCGAATGCTGATAATGTGGCCGTGTGCTGTGGGTCTGTTCCAATTTGTCAACAGGCCCAAACCCGAGAAAATTCAGACCGCCGGGAAGAACGACCTGTGGCAGATTGGCCGCAGCGGTGAACCTCTGCTTCATGGGAACATGGTCGCCTGCAAAGACCAGCCGGTTCAGTTCATGACAGGTCAGGTCTACCACGGCTTTGAAGGCGCCTTCGGCGGCAAATCGCGCAAAGCCCGCTCCACCGTACCCGTTGGCGTGAAAGACCGCGCATGCTTCGCCCGTGTCCTGCAGGCCGGCCTCAATGTTGGCCGCCGCTCCGCCAGTTGCACCAAGTGCAGTCAGGCCGATCATTGGCCTTGCCAATCGTCGCGTTGGCACAGGTTGGTTGCATAAGCCCGCGATAACTGCGGCAGCCGATATGAGCGTCTGTCGGAGGAAGTCGTTCAGACCGAGTATATCGACGAGCGTTGGCACGATGATGAACGCTTTGTCCGCCAGTGCCGGACGCGGATCGAATGGGAGTGGCGTAATCAGGACCTTGGGATGCAGCGGAGGCAGCGCATCGAAGATTTGCAGCACCATTTCGCCACCAGTTCCTCCCCCGATTCCGACCACAACACCGATCTCTTCCGCTATCTTGCGAGCGAGCGCGTTGCCCACCCGTTCAGCGACCTCGACCATGCAGCGCTTCTTTTCGTTGCCGTCGAGGGGAGATGCCCCTGCCTGCAGGGAAATGTCGACAAGATTCACGGACACGCCGAGCCGCTCCATTTCAACCCGGAGGAAGTTGGCTTCCGCCTCTTTGGTCATCAGCGTGGCCAGGAGTGTTGCCCTTGCCGCCATCACCTAGCCTTTGACCGCACCGGCAGTCATCCCGGTGATGATCTGACGCGACGCAAACAGCGTAAACAGGATGGGCGGCACAGCCAGCAGCATGCCGGTGGCCATGATCGTGCCCCACTCGATGCTGAACTCACTGGTATTGTTCACGATCAGGATCGGAACGGTCTTGGTGTCCCGGTCAGCCAGCGCTGAGGCCAGGAGATATTCGTTCCACGCAATGCGAAATGTGAAGATTGCGGCGGCGGCTAGCCCTGGCTTGATCAGCGGCATTACAATTCGGTAGAACACCTGAAACGGTCCTGCGCCGTCGATGCGAGCGGCCTCTTCCAGCGATCGCGGAACTTGCACGATGAAGCTCTGCAGAATCCATATTACGAAAGGCAGGTTCATTGCGACGTAGATCAAGATGATTCCGGAGTGGGTTCCAGCAAGGCATACATCGCCACGTCCGCCAAAAGCGTCACGGATCCAAGCGCCGACAAGCGATTGTTTGTCTATGCAAAATACATTGTTCCAGAGACCGAACACCGGAACCAGCAAGACTGCGGGCGGAACCATGCGCACGGCAAGCGTGGCGAGTGAAACACTGTCGCGCCCCATGAACCGAAAGCGAACGAGCGCATAGGCTGCCATGCAGCCAATGTAGAGCGTCAGTGCCGTGGAAATCAGCGCAATGATGATCGAATTAATGAAAGCCCCGCCGAAACGGATAGCGCAGAAGTCCAGATGATCGGGTTCGTACCAAAGTATGTCACAAAGCGCGGTTTCATAGTTCTGTATTGTAGGCATGAAGAAGAGAGCGCTGGTTCCAGATATGATCTCGATGTCGGTCTTGAAAGAATTCGAGAACATCAGGAACACGGGCCCGACCGACATGAATGCCAACGTCACGAGCAGGGCGTAGAACGCAGGGTGCTGACGATCGCCGTGATGCCGTGCCGCCATCTTGCCTATCCTTCCTCTTCAGAGCGGTACCGCTCTCTTTCCGAACGCCCCTCCTGCCAGCGCGTGAAGGCGAGCATTCCCAGTGTCAGCAGCAAAAGCAGCAACAGCAGATAATTCGACATCGCCGCTGCCTCGCCCAATTCCCGGAATTCCTGCGCCGTCCGCGAAATGCGTAGAGCCAGTATCTCGGTGGCCAGCCCAGGCCCGCCTTCTGTCATGACCAAAATCACCTCAAGCACCTTGAAAGCGTCAATCAGGCGCAGAAGCGTTGTCACGATCAACACAGGCATCATGAGCGGGAGCTTGATGTGCACAATGAGTTGCCAACCTGTCGCTCCATCGATTCGGGCCGCCTCAAGTGCTGACCGCGGCAGCGACTGAAGGGCCGCAAGTGCAAGGATGAAAATGAAGGGGGTCCATTGCCAGATGTCCGCGACTATGACGGAGAGCAGCGCGTGTCCTCCCAGCCAGTCGACCCCGTCAAGTCCAAAGGTCGAAAGCCACCGATTGAATGTGCCCTCCGTGGGATGGTACATGAAACGCCACATCAACCCGACAACCACAGGTGCGATCATCATTGGCAGGATGAAGAGCGTCCGCAGCAGGGACATGCCACGCATATTGCGATCGAGCAGCAATGCAAGACCCACGCCGATAATCATCTCGAAGAACACAACGGAAACCGCGAATTTCAGAGTGACCGAAACGCTCTCCCAGAAAGCGGCATCGAGCCAAAGTTTCGTGTAGTTGCCGAATCCGATGAACTCGCTTTCCAAGAGGGTCTGGCTGGGATCCCAAGCCCGGAAACTACCGTAGACCATGTAGAGCAGCGGAAAGAACAAGGAGACTGCCATGATTATGGCAGCGGGAGCCAAGAACAGGTACGGGGTCGAAATGTTGAACTTATAGCGATTCACGGAAATGCAGACTGTTTGGTGAAGCCTCAACCATTTAGCGTGGCCCGCACGCGGTTGCGGGCCACGCAGCTATCCTGGTCACTGCCAGATGTAGTACCCCTCTTCTTCCATGAGCGCCCGAGTGCGTTCGGCGACGCCATCCAGCGCTTGCTGCGGATCAAGCCCCTCGGTCAGGACCTTTGACATGGTCGTTCCGATGTCCGCGTTGATCCTTCCCCAAGGCGGGATGATGGGACGCCAGTCCGGATCGGCATACTTGAGCGCTTCCCCGAAAGTGGCCGCAAAGGGATATTTGGCCTGAACCTCCGGATCTGCATAGGTCGAGAATCTCGACGGATTGCCGCCGGCCAGGGTGATCAGCTTGTCTCCTTCCTTCGAGGTCATCCACTGCATCAGCAGGAATGCCGCTTCCTTGTTCTCGGCATTGGAAGGTATCGCGATCCCGAATCCGCCGGTCTGGCTGCCTCGACGCACGCCTGCAGGGTGCAGCGCGTATCCGACCTTGCCGGAAACCTGGCTTTTCCCGGGGTCCTCGAAACCGGGTGCGAACGCGATGGAATCCATAAACATGGCCGCTTGACCGGTCGCAAAGGCGTTGGCGGCTTCGGACGGGCCAAATGCGCTGCTGCCTTCAGGTCCGCAGTCAACGATCGTCTTCAGGGCATTTGCCGCATCTAGACCAGCGCGGTTGTTTATGATGGGGTTCCAATTGTCGTCGAAGACCCGGCCGCCAAGTGGGGCCAAATGCAGCAGGAACGCATGGCTGGCCTGATGGCCGGAGGCCGCCCGCGATGCCATGCCGCCCATTCCCGGTTCAAGTTCCGGGATCCTGCATGTCACGTCCAGCAATTCGTCATAAGTTTCCGGAACCTTCAACCCGTGCTTTTCAAAGATGTCCTTGCGGTACATCAGGACTGACGTCTCCGACCCCGACGGCAGTCCAAACAGCGAGCCTGTCGGTCCCGGCAGGTACCCTTTTGCTCCGCCGGCAACGCCGATATTCTGAACGTAGCCGTCAATTAGATCCCCAGCGTCATACCCTGGATCGGCCAGCTTCGGGTTCATGAAGTACTTAGCCAGGTTCTCGAGTTGGTCCGCATAGACGTAGTCCGCCTTGGAAAACACCACGTAGGAAATGAGGTCGTAGGCGCCCTCTTCCTGCGCTAGTTCCAGAGTCTGGCGTTCACGCATTTTGAGATAGGGGAGTTGGTCCACCTCCACCTCTATGCCGGTTTGCCTCGTGAACTCCGGCAGTACCTTCACGACCGAGTTGTAGTGCGGAAATGCCGGAAAGTTGACAATGAGTCTGGTTCCGGCATATTCTGCGTAAGGGTTTGCGAATGCGCTGGAAAACGAAAGAGCGAGCGCTGTCGCTCCCGGGATTCCAAGTCTTTCAACAATTGTCGGCATAAGTTCCTCCTTCTTGTCGATTGAACTGGCATCATATTGCCAGTTCCGTTGATTGTTCGAACAGGTAAACGGACTCGTTATTGACTACGAACGGGGCCGTTTCTCCCAGTGCAATTGGATTCTCGGGCTTGACCTCAACAGCAAGGCTGGCCTGACCGCACTCGCAGATCAGTACCGACCGTGTGCCAATGTACTCGGATACAAGAACCCTGAGGACGATCGTACGCCCCGGCACTTCTTCAGTTTGATAAGACAGGTCGGACGGCCGAACTCCAAGCATTACCCGCCTACAGGCCCGCCGACGTGCACGAACGGCCAGATCGCCTGCAATCTCCAATCGGACATCCGCATTCGCCGCAAAAAGCTTGCCGTTGACCTCCTCCAGTTCCACATCGAGAAAGTTCATCGGAGGGGAACCCAGGAAACCGGCAACGAACCTGTTTGCTGGTCGCTTGAACAGCGTCTCCGGCTTGCCCTGCTGCTGGATGTGCCCGCCATGCATAACGACGATCCGGTCGGCGAGCGTCATCGCCTCGACCTGGTCGTGCGTGACGTAGATCATGTTCTTCTGCACACGCTGCTGCATGATTGCAAGTTCGGCTCGCATCTGTCCTCGGAGCTTTGCATCCAGATTGGAAAGCGGCTCATCAAAGAGGAAAATGTCGCTGTCCTTGGCCAGAGCCCGCGCCATCGCGACACGCTGGCGCTGACCGCCAGACAGGGCACCTGGCTTGCGGTGCAGGAAGTCGGTGAGGCCGACCATGTTCGCGACCTCGCGCACCTTCGCCTCGATCTCGGCCTTCGGACGTCTCTGGAGGCGCAGGGCGAAGGAAATGTTATGGGCCACATCCATGTGCGGATAGAGCGCATAGTCCTGAAACACCATCGCCAATCCGCGGTCCTTGGGATCGAGGTGGCTGACCGGATTGCCACCTATGAAAATCTCTCCCTCCGATACCGACTCGAGACCGGCGATCATTCGGAGCGTTGTCGACTTGCCACATCCAGACGGCCCGACAAGAACCGTGAACTCGTTCCCGGCCATCTCCAGATCGATGCCGTGCAGAACTTCAACGGCACCGTAGCGCTTGGTGAGCTTCGACAGGCGTATCTCAGGCATCGAATCCCGAATCTCCTAGGTGCCGCTATTTTTGCATACAAAAAAGAAATAAGATATGCAAGTTTACATTTCAGACCTGAAATGTGTATCGAATCAGAGACTGGGAGAACGAGGCAAGACATGTTGAACAGCGCTGCAAACCGAGTCGAAGGCCAGAAACACTCGATGGCACAGCGAATCGAACAGGCACTCCTGGAAGAGATCGGATCGGGCGGCCTAGGGCCGGGCCAAAGACTGGACGAGGTCGGCCTCGCAAGGCGATTCGGGGCTTCGCGAACCCCAGTGCGCGAGGCGCTCTCCCGCCTGACCGCGCAGGGCATCCTTGTCCAAGGCGAGAGACGTGGCGTCTTTGTCGCGGAATACAGTCGAGCAGAGCTCAGCCAGATATTTGAGGCCATGTACGAAATCGAAGCCACATGCGCAAGGATTGCCTCGCAGCGCCTTACACTCCTTTCCAGGTCAGAGATTGCGGCGGCGCAAGCCGCTTGCGTGGCTGCCGCCGAAAACGGTGATCGGTCGCAATACCTGCGTGCGAACGAGTTATTTCATCTGGCCATCTACCGGGCCACGGGAAATCCATACATTGCCGAGATCGCATCCGAGTTCCGTCGACGCACCGGTCCCTTCCGGGCAAAGAAGTTCGAAACCCGCGACGACCTCCTTGCTTCCGCGCGGAGCCATGAGGGATTGATCAACGACATTTTCTCTGAGGATTCGGCGGCCGCATCCCGAAGCATGCGCAGCCATATGACCGCGAGCTTCCTCGAAACGCTCAAGGCGAATTGAGGCCAAGCGGTACCGGATATTCGTCTTGTAAACGTGTCCGGTTTCATTCTTTTGTGCACACAATCTGAATCACTGAACACGGAGTGATCCCATGACCGTTGCAGAGACGAGAATCTATCCCATAAACACAGGCTGGCTCCATGGGGATCTCGGAACCTACATTTTCTGGAAAGGGCCAGCAGGAAAGAAGAAGTGGCAGCCGGTCTACTGCCACTTCGTCGACACCGGTGAGCACAAGATCCTGATTGATACCGGGCTGCCGAAACAGGAGCGCGCCAGCAAGTATCACCACAGCTGTGAGAAGCGCGGATGCCTGCAGGTGCACGAGCATCTGGAACAGATACTCGGTCTGCATCCCGACCAGATCGACGTGATCATCTTCACACATCTTCACTGGGATCATGTACAGAACATGAAGGAGTTCAGAAACGCTCGCTTCATCGCTCCGAAAGCGGAACTTGAGATGGCTTACAATCCGCTGCCTCTCTATTACCGCACCTATGAATGCGGCGTTCTCGGCATCGAACCGGCCTATGCGGGATGCGTCTTCGAGGCCGTGAGCGGCGAATGCGAGGTGCTGCCCGGAATCACGATGTTTCCGACTCCGGGACACTCTGTGGGACATATGGCCGTGAGTGTCGCCACCAGTGCGGGTGACATCGTGGTTTGCGGCGACGCGATTTTCGAGGAACGCAATCTGGAACCGAATCCTGCCGAAATGTGGCGTTACTGGGTGCCCGCAAGGTTCGTGAACTCCTATGACGGCTGGAAGTCGGTCGAAGAACTGGACAAGCGCGCGGACTACGTCTTGCCGTGTCATGACCATGCAGCGAATTCGCGCTCGGACGTCTTTCCTTATGAAGGCATGCCGCTTCGCAGGCGACGCCAGGTGATTCCAGGCTACCAGTTCTATTTCGGTGACATGCCGACCGGTGCAGCTGGTAGGGAGGCGCCTGCAATGGCGGCTGAAGACGTCGATGCTTACGTCTCGAGCCTCGCCAGACCCGAAGATATGGAAGACTGAACTCTGGCGCTTTCCCGGTGGTCCAGTTCCAGGAGATCCAGCGAAATCTTGCGGCGGCCGGGATCTGTGAAACCGGGGGTTCTCCCGCTTTTGTCAGTCTTTGCCAACCGTTGCGCCGGTCCTGATTCCCGGTCAAACACCCGATTTCGATCGTCCGGTTGGGCGCGAAACGGTCCTGAGAGGCTTACCGGGCGGATGAAGACGTAGTGCTGAGCTGCGTGATAGTTTGACAATAGCTCTTGAGTCGAGCGACATGGCGCATTCCGGGAGTTCGTACATTGCATGACGGGAAGCGTTCCGGATCATCGTAAGGGTACCGGATGGCATATTCTGTTGTCGCCTGCTCCGTATGGAGCGGCCATTGCCGACGCCTCAAAGATACATCGTTTGACCCGAGTCTCGCATCGAATTCCACATGTGGAAATGCGGTCGATTGATCTGCGGCTTGGCTTTCGCCATGACGCAACTCGTGCTGAGGGTTCACAAGCCGTAGCTTTCAGAGCCGCGCCGACTTCCTGACCGGCTCGCTTGGCTGCCGGCAATCATTACGTCCCGGCAGTGGAGGTCGGGGCGAAGTTTCATCCTGTCACTGGATACGTTTCCGTTCGTTCTCGCACTTGCGGAAGTTGAAGGAGTCCATTTGTCAAAGTCACATCCGGCCCGTATGGTGCCGCCGCGGATTTTGCATAGGACTCTCATCTCGGTGACGGAGCGCTGTCGGCAGCGACCTAAGGTCGAGGAAATCGGAAATTTTGATTTACCGTGGTTTTTATTCACACCCCACTTCCACTCCGAAGTGCAACACCGGCCATTCCCGCAGCGGGGGCGTAGCCCGAGCGTAGGGAATGGCCGGAAGGCGCGGTTTCCGGCCGCCCGGGCGCCGCGGATCCGGCCCCGGGACGGCTGTGGTCCCTTCTGTATGGAGTCTATCCGGGCTTTCCGGGCGGCGCAACGCCTCCGCCGGGTCGGGTCGCGTCCGTCCGGGCGCAGGGAGGGCGTAGCCCGACCGGAGCCCGGACGGACGCGACGGCGAAATCCTGTCCACCCCCTTCCTGCGCGCCGGCGGGAGGCGGTCGCGCGGCGTCAGGGAGGGCGGGCCTTGTGCAGCACCTCGGCGGGCGTCCGGTAGCCCAGCGCCCGGCGCGGACGCGCGTTCAGGCGGTCCTGCACCGCCCTCACCTCCGCGTCGGTGACCGCGCGGAGGTCCGTCCCCTTCGGCAGGTACTGCCGGACCAGCCCGTTGGTGTGCTCGTTCAGGCCACGCTCCCAGGAGTGGTAGGGGGTGGCGAAGTGGAACCCGGCCCCGAGCTCCGCCGCCACGCCGGCGTGGCCCGCGAACTCCCTGCCGTTGTCCGCCGTGATCGTGTGGACGGGCGCGGCGGAAGGCCGGAGGAGATCCACCATCGCGGCGGAGACCGCGGCCGAGGTTCTCCGGTCAACCCTTTGGAGAAGCGCGTATTTCGACGCCCTGTCCACAAGGGAGACCACCGCCCCGCTGTGGCCTTTCCCGATGATCGTGTCCGCCTCCCAGTCGCCGACACGCTCCTTCCTCTCCACCTCCTCCGGCCGCTCGGAGATGTCCACCCGGCCCGGGATGTGGCCCCGGCCCGAGTGCCTGCCGCCTCGCCAGTTCGGCTTTCTGCCGCGGCGCCGCAGCAGCAGGAACAGCCCGCCGCCCGCCTTCCGGTCGGCCCTGACGTGTTCGTATATCCACTGGCGGCCCACCGTCCAGCCGCCCTCCAGACGCAGCCGTCCCGCGACCTGCTCCGGGCTCCAGCCCTCCGCCAGAAGCCCCTCCACGCGCGCCCACCGGTCGGGCGTCATCTTCCTCGGGTTCGAGGAAGCCGCGCCGCGGCGGGCCTCCGCCCTCCCCTGCGCCTCGCCCGGGCTGTATCCCGAATCCCCGCCGTTACGGCGCAGCTCCCGCCAGACCGACGAACGGTCACGGCCCAGACGGGCCGCGATGGCCCCGTCGGACAGCCCGCTTTCCTTCAGCGCGCCGATCTGGCATCTCTCTTCATGGGTCAGGTGGCGGTAGCCCTCGGGCATGGCAGTCTCTCCTGTTTGGTCACAGGGACTGTCGCCGCTTCCTGGCCGATACGCAACATCATGCGGCCGGAAAACCGGTCACCACCGCCACTGGTGTTGCACTTCAGGGTGGAATGGGGCACAGATGTCGACACTGGAAGCATCTCCACGTCCAATTGTTCCTTTGCATGCCGGCACCGGTCATCTTCGAGAGACACATCCGCCGAAGCCTGGTATCGGTCGCCTTTAAGGACGATGACCATGAGGCGACGCGGGCACGGCGCAACTCGCCGAAGTCCCGGAGGGAACGAAGGCGAAAGCGGACACGAAGCGCATCGACGAGGGGCTGCCGCTCGACAACATGGCGATATTGCCGACGGTGAAGGGGAATTACGTATTTCTGGACGGGCACGATCAGCTCTGTCTGTGAGTTGGTCCTGCTGGCCTTCGTTCGCGCGACCGGGGTGTGGTTTTTCCCGGATGTTCCTCGCTGGGTTCCGAATCCACGCACCGTCAAGTCCGTAGAGTTGGCACCTGCGCACCGACAGGTCAATGTGATGAAGTCCGTGACTTCAGGTGCGGAAATGGATGGTCCAACAACCGATAAGTCGGGAATTCCGCTAACTGCCCCAAGTGCGAACCGGTCCGCAGTCCATATGTACGAAATTTGATCCCGTGTATCGCCCGACCCCACCAGCTCTGCAGGCTGTTGCCGCTCGCGCCATTTGCCTCACTGAACGGGAATTCATCCTAAGGTCGGCAGCCATGCCCTTGATATGCAGGGAATTCTTGGCTACCAAGCGTGATCTGGCCCGCAGCATCTCATTAGTCCGTGACGTCCGATATCCCGAAATCAGCAGGTAGGCTTCGTCGGTTTCGAGCAGATTGTGCGACGCGGCCATTATGTCAATTGTCCGAACATTGATAACTCTTGACTGATTGCTGTGCCAGTCGCGCATGAAGTGATCAACTTCCTCTAGGGCAGCCCGGATATAGTCGCCTTCAATCCAGTAAATTGTGTTGATACTCTCTCCGGTTCGGCCTGAATACATACGGATCCGGCGGATATCACCGGCACCTCGCAGTATGCCGGGTGCCTTGGAAAACGCAGGGGCTGCCGGGATGGCGGCCGCAGCGAACACACCCAGCAACGCTCGGCGCGAAACCCCTCCCGACCTATCATTCATCTTGCTTGTCTTATACAAGTTGTTGCCAATTCCTTCTGTTGTGAATTGGGAATCGCAAACTTTCGCCCAATAATCTTAGCCCAAAATTCCACATCTGAAAAAATACTTCAACGAAAAAAATCGACAATTCGACAGCCCGTTGGGGTCGCAGCATGCTTGGTCGTCGACTCACAAGCAGGAGCCCCTTGAGGTGTACTTACAGTGAGCAGGGCAATCGAGTTTCGCATTCCCGGGTGTATCCCAAGTTGGTTGATTGTGCCGTTGCGACATGATCCGCCTGCCAGTCGAGTAATTCGGCCAGCCTGTGGTCCGCCTTGCCCCTTGCCATAACCCACACGCCATGCCCGATGCCCCGGAGGGCGGACCGCCAGCCGGTCATCCGCGGTCCCGCCGGGATGGCACCTTCGAACTTTGGAAATCAACCAACTTGATACACCCCGCATTCCCGTTGTCACCAAAGAGAGTGGATTGCGAAGAGAAGTGGCGCTCCTGTTGCGATTGCATTCAGGTCTGGACAACTCCGGCTTCCCTGGGCTAGGGCTTACGAGCAACCGCCACAATTTTCTGTTCCCGAAGCAGGGCAACAGATGTTATTCTGTTACTGGCCTGCAGTTCAAGGCGGGTGGATACTATCGTGAAAGGCCCCGTAGACATGCTTCCGCAAAATCAGCACCTTCGTCCTTTGCTGCGCTCTGTCTGCATTGCCATGGCGCTATCGATATCAATTATTTCATCTCAGGCAAGCGCGTTGGTATCTCCATTCAAGCAGGCAATTGCGGAGGCTGCAGCCCATCATTCCGAAATCGCTGAATTCTACCGTTCAAACGCCTATGAGGCCATATGGACCGGCAGTAATCGCAAGTTTCGAGATCGACGTGCCGCGCTCCTGCATGTGTTGGAGAATTCTGACGACCATGCCCTACCAACATCCAGCTACAATGTTGATGGACTGAAGGGAATGCTGCGCGGCATCAGGTCCCAACGCGAGCTGGGAATGGTGGAGGTTGAGCTCAGCCGGGTGTTCCTGAGATACGCGCATGATGTTCAGTCAGGCGTACTGACCCCAATCAGCGTTGATCCGCATATTGACCGCAAGGCTCCGGTTCGCGACGGTGTTTCGCTCCTCAACGATTTCGCTGGTTCCAATCCGAGGAAGTTCCTGAATGGACTTCAGCCTGCTACAGCCGAATATGTAAGTCTGTTGAAGGCACGGATGACACTCCGAAGACACCTGGAGGAGGGTGGATGGGGACCAATTGTTCCGGTGAATTCGCTGAAGCCTGGTCAGGATGGACCCAATGTCATTGCACTACGCAATCGTCTGGTGGCAATGGGCTATATGGGAAGATCCGCGGTGCCGACCTACGATGCGATGCTTCAACTCGCGGTGCGGCGCTTCCAGTTTGACAACGGTCTGCATACTGACGGCATTGCCGGAAGAGCAACCATGGCAGAAATCAACCGACAGGTCGAAGATCGTTTGCGATCCGTGACCGTCGCTCTGGAACGCGAACGTTGGATGAACTTCCCGCGAGGCGAACGCCATGTGTGGGTAAATCTTGCTGATTATTCGGCCGTTGTCATCGACAATGGCGAAGTCACGTTTCGTACCCGCAGCGTGATTGGCCAGGATAAGGACGATCGTCGGTCTCCAGAATTTTCCGATGCGATGGAGTACATTGAAATCAACCCGAGTTGGTATGTCCCAAGCTCGATTGCAACCAACGAGTACCTGCCTCAGATGATCGAAACCCAAGGCGAGGCAGAGGAGCACTTGGAAATCGTGACTGAACAGGGGGAGGTCTTGGACCGAGCCCTGATCGACTGGTCATTGCTTGATTCCGATACCTTTCCATTTGTCCTGAGGCAGGCTCCTGGTCCGGAAAATGCGTTGGGATTCGTGAAATTCATGTTTCCCAACCAACATAACATCTACCTGCATGATACCCCGGAAAAGGCCCTGTTTTCAGCGGAAAGGCGCGATTTCAGCCACGGCTGCATTCGGTTGCATGCTCCTTTCGAATTCGCCTATGAGATCCTTCTCCCGCAGGCCGAGGATCCAGTTGGCCTTTTCCACAGGATTCTGGATACCGGCAAACAGACCATTGTGAACATTGCCGAACCTGTGCCCGTGCATATTGTCTATAGAACCGCTTCGGTTATGCCGGATGGTCGGTTGACTTTCCGTCGTGATGTCTATGGCCGCGATAGGAAAATCTACGAGGCACTGGCTCAGGCTGGTGTCGCCTTGACCGCAGCTGGCGCCTAGGAACATCCAGCTTCCGTCGGTCGCGCATGCCCGCAACTTAGGCTCCTGGGAGAGGAATGGGTTACACTGTGTCCGAGATCGCCGCTGCGCTGGAAGCAGTGGCATATGGTGATACCGGGTTGTCGGTTGAGCGTGCGGCCGAACCTGCGGATGCGGGCAGGGATGACCTTGCCCTTGCGATGGACCCGAAATATGCCTCTGGGCTTCCCAAAGGCAATGCCCGTGTGGCGCTGCTCTGGGATGGAGCGGACTGGGAAAGTCTTGGACTGTCCGCTGCAATTACCGTGCGGCGGCCTCGATTCGCAATGGCTGGCCTGACGGCCCTTCTGGATTCGGGACCTGCAATCGCACAAGGCATTCACCCAACGGCGGTTATCGACGGGACTGCTGAGATAGGGGTGGGTGCTGCTATCGGGCCGTTGGTAGTCATCGGTGCGGGTGTTCGTATCGGGTCGGGAGCCTGCATCGCAAATCACTCAAGCATCGCTGAGGGTGCGCAGATAGGATCGAATGCGCTGCTACATTCGGGCGTCCGCATCGGCCGCTACGTTCGGATAGGGCATCGGTTTATCGCGCAACCAGGAGCAGTGATTGGTTCCGACGGCTTCAGTTTTGTAACGCCAGAGAAGTCCCGCGCCGAGTCAATTCGGGAAAATATGGAAGACATCGAGGAAGAAAGTGAACTCCAGAAATGGTCTCGCATCCATTCGCTTGGCTCGGTCGTGATCGGCGACGATGTGGAGATTGGTGCGACGACCTGCGTTGATTCCGGTACGATCAGAAGCACGCGGATTGGAGACCGCACGAAGATCGATAATCAGGTTCACATCGCGCACAACTGCGAAATCGGGCGCGACTGCCTGATTGCAGGTCAGGTTGGCATGGCAGGCAGTGCGAGAATTGGCAACAATGTCGTACTTGCCGGCAAAGTTGGAGTGGCCGACAACACTTTTGTTGGTGACGGTGTGATCGCTGGCGGTGCCACGATGATCATGTCAAATGCTCCCGCCGGTCGGGTGTTGATGGGATCTCCAGCAATGAAAATGGAATCCCATGTTGCGATCTATAAGGCGTTGCGACGCTTGCCACGGCTCGCCGCAAAGGTTGCGGAACTGCAGAAAGCAGTTTCAAAAACCGATCCAAAAGAATAGAGCATCCGAAAGCTGCGCGGGGTTTCGATGTCGGTTCGGGAAAGAGTCATCAAGATCATTGCTGCACAGGCCGTGCTTGAAGTTGAGGATGTCAGCGGCGACCTTACGTTGGAAGAACTTGGCATTGACAGTCTTGGGCTGGTGGAGTCAATTTTTGCGATTGAGGAGGAGTTCGGAATCGACGTTCCGTTCAACGCCAATGAACCGGAAAGCAGCGATTTCGATATTTCCTCGGTCGATTCAATCGCCGAAGCGGTTGAAGCGCTCCTGAAAGAACAGCGGGAATGAAGCGCGTCGCGGTCACCGGCGCGGGAACCATCAATCCGCTTGGGCACAACGTATCGGATACTCTGGAGGCGATGCGGGAGGGACGATGTGGCATTGCGCCGTTGGACATACGCGATGTCGAGAGATTGTCAGTACGGATCGGTGGACAGGTCAAGGATTATGACGAGCATGCGAATTTCAATCGCCAGCAGATCGCGCTTCTGGATCGTTTCACGCAGTTCGCGTTGCTTGCGGCCGAACAGGCGATAACCCAATCGGGACTTGAGTTTTCAGGCGCTCTGGCGGCACAGTCGGGGGTGGTTCTCGGCACATCCGGAGGCGGCCTTTCCACCCAGGACGACAATTACCGTGCGGTTTACGAAGACGGGAAGAACAGGGTTCATCCGTTTGTGGTGCCGAAACTGATGAACAATTCAGCGGCCTCTCATCTTTCGATGCAATGGAATCTCAAGGGACCGTCCTTTACCGTGGCCACCGCCTGTGCCAGTTCCAACCATGCGATGGGTCAGGCGTTTCACATGGTTCGTTCCGGGATGACCAAAGTGATGGTTACAGGTGGCTCCGAGTCGATGCTGTGTTTTGGCGGTGTCAAGGCGTGGGAAGGACTACGGGTAATGTCAAAGGACGCTTGCCGTCCTTTCAGTGCGACTCGAAACGGAATGGTCCAAGGCGAAGGTGCTGGGGTGTTTGTGTTCGAGGAGATGGGGCGAGCCAGGAAGCGTGGTGCGGAGATCCTTGCCGAGGTCATTGGCTTCGCCATGACGTCGGATGCTGCAGACATAGTTATGCCATCCCGCCAGGGAGCGGCACGAGCGATTAAGGGTGCCATTCAAGATGCACGCATCGATCCGGCAAGCGTCGGCTATATAAATGCTCACGGAACGGGAACTGCGGCGAATGACAAGACTGAATGCGCGGCTGTTTCTGATGTCTTTGGCGCACACGCCGACAACCTGATGATCTCGTCCACCAAGTCGATGCACGGACACTTGATCGGGGGCACCAGCGCGGTTGAATTGCTGGCGTGTATCATGGCCTTGCGGAACGGTGTCATTGCGCCAACGATCGGATATGAGGAGCACGACCCTGAATGTGCGTTGGATGTTGTACCCAACGAGGCGCGGGAAGAGAAAGTTGATATCGCACTTTCAAATGCGTTTGCATTTGGCGGGCTGAATGCGGTCCTTGCGCTGAAGGCCGTCTGAGGCTCAGGTTGAGGTCGGTGTGCGGCTATTCAATACCCTGCCTTCGCCGCAGCACGAGTATTGGAAAAGATGCCTGTCTGGCAGCTCGAACGGCCGCAATGCGCAAATGCATGAACAGACAACAACTGTTGACTCGGCGTTTGCGTAGTCGCGCATAGACCGATTTTTGGGCGTGGATCCGGCCCGGTGCGAGGTTCTGGCTGCAAACTCCTCGCCCGTTCGGGCCGATACGGTCGGACCGGTTCCTGCGGTTTGGTCCGCCCATATGCATGACAGGGACATTGGGTCAACTGTGTCCGGTTGAAAGGTTCCGTCCTCTTCGCTGTCCGGCCCGGCCTGCGCGATGTGACCCGATCTTCCCACCGCTCAAGGTGACTTTGAGAAGTGATTGAGGTCGCCACATGCTGCATCCTATGTTGCTAACATTTTGGTATGCGAGAAATCCGAGGATCCGGTTTAACGGGCGGGGGAGAGGAAATGCGGCCATGGCTGAGCTGTGGCTTTGGCACGCTGACGGAAGCCGTTGGAATCGACAATGCCTTCAGCCCATTGCGGATGCACTTCATATCAATTCCATCCGTATGATGTCGCATGCGGCTCGCGCTTTGTCTGTGTGCAATATCCTGCAGACCTGAAATTATCAGCGATTCCGACACCTTGCGACGTCCCATGTGGGACATCCGGCTAGGGACTCCGCTCGGATGGGTGGCTCCGTTCCCGCCTCAATCCAAGTGCACATATCGACTCCATCCACTCATTGGTGACGGGCAGCAATCCGCAGACCGAGAACTACCCAGTCGGAGCAGGACAAGAGACGGTGAATAGCTGTCCTCGAATTGATCCTCGCAGCGGATCGCTGCTGAAATCTCACTTCAACGTAGGGCAAGGAATCAGTATTGGGATCTATGTAGGGTATCGCTGAATGCTGCAATGAAGCCGGTCAATGAGACAGTCAGGTTGACCTTGCGATTGGCGGCAGCGGCAGGAACGATGCTTAACTTTGCCTGCAAGCCGCGCCTGAAGGCCGCCAGATCGTCTTCACTTAAGCTGATCCGGCTAACGCATCCGACGCGGCTACACCAATGAAACGGGTGACTCGTAATCTCACCACCATCCACAGATAGTTCCAGCCCTTCGGTGAGGAGGGTCTCGAGTGGAGTGACGATCGTCGCGCCAGCGACCACTTCATTGTCCCCAAACACAGGGAATACATTGATTTCGGCAATGGGATTTCCAGCTTCGTCTTCCAGAAGCTGGTATAGTTGGCAAGGATCTGGCTCCCCATCGGACGCGATGCAACGAACGTCCCAATCACCGTGTACTGCACCTATATAGATTTGACTACCTTCGCTTTCATCACCAGTCGGGGCCGCCTCGATGCCGACCGTTGATCCGGGTTCGACGTTTTCGAGTTCCTGACCGTTTGTACTTTGGGCTGCCATCGGTGTCGCCAATGCAATCAACACAAGCTGGAGAGCTGTGTAAATGCAGGTCTTGAGTCCTCGGGATCCTATCATATTCCTCTCACTTTCAACCAAACTGATGGCAGAGCATCGTTGAGATCTCAAGACGACATCGGCTCCATGGTAACTCTTTTACGGCGAATGGTAACGAAAACAGAGGCCAACCCAAAGCTCATTTCCTATGGCTGTCTGTTCCCGCTTCCACTTCGAAACGCAACGGCCATTTCTGCAGCGAGGGCACGGCCCGACCGGAGTCCGGCCGGACGCGCCTGCGAAGTCAAGTCGTTCGTCCAGGTTTCAGGGCAATCCTGCAAGCAGCACCGCCGATCAATGGTGGAAGAGGCCAGAGTCTGGGTTAGGGTAGAGCTTGTGAGATCGGTCAATTGACGGCAGCTGAGCTTGGGTTTCAGATTCGAGATGAAAAGCCTTGGGAGATGTCAGAGCGGTTTCATTTTGAGTCGGGTGATCCGGTTATCCTTGCGTGCCGCCACTTCAAACCGGAATCCATGGAAGGAAAACTCCTGCCCCTGCGCTGGAATCATCTGGGCTTCATGAATGACGAGTCCCGCGATCGTGTTGGCTTCATCGTCAGGAAGGTTCCAGTCGGTCGCCCGATTGAGATCCCGAATGGTCATCGCACCGTCAACCAGGAAATGGCCGTCCTCGGTCCTGCGCATTGGTTGTTCAGGCGTGAGGTCGAATTCGTCGGTGATCTCACCTACGATCTCCTCCAAAATGTCCTCTAGCGTGATCAGTCCCTGAAGGCTGCCATACTCGTCCACCACCAGCGCGAAATGCGTGCGGCGGCGAAGGAACTGCCGCATCTGGTCGTCCAGCATTGTTGTGTCGGGAACGAAATATGGCTGCATGGCGACCTTACGGATATCGAAGCCTTCATACGCGTTGGCCCCTTGGTTCATCTTTCGCCAAAGGGTATGCATCGCGCGCAGTAGATCCTTTGCGTGGATGACTCCAACGATGTTCTCTGGATCATCGCTCCAGACAGGCAGCCTACTGTGGCTGGACGCCAGGCATTGTTCGAGGATCTTTTCCGGATGCAGGTTGGCGTCGATCATCTCAATATCGCTTCGGTGGCGCATGATCTCGTCCACGGTCCGGTCACCAAGATCAAGCGCACCAAGAAGGCGGTCACGGTCTTCCTTCTCGACAGCACCTTGGGAATGTCCAAGGGTGATCGTTCCCACGATTTCTTCGCGTAGCGCAAGAATGTGGCTGTCTGGGTCAGCCTTGATGCCAAAGAGGCGTAGCAGACCCCGGACGAACGTGCGAACGGCACTTACCACCGGCGAAAATATCAGGATGGCAATCCGGATCCCCGGGGAAACCAAGGCAGCCGCACGTTCCGCATTGGTAATCGCATAGGTCTTGGGCAGAACTTCAGCAAAAACCAGAACCAAGAGTGTCATGACAAGCGTGGCTAGAGCAACACCCGATTCACCGAAGGATCGTGTGAAGAGTGCCGTGGTGAGTGAAGCCGCGAGTATGTTCACCAGATTGTTTCCTAGAAGAACCGAGCCGATGAGGCGCTCGTTGTCCTCTGTGATCTTCAGCGCGCGAGCTGCGCCCCGATTGCCGTTATCGGCTTGTGAACGCAGCTTTCCGCGACTTGCCGCGGTCAGGGCCGTCTCCGACCCCGAGAAGAAAGCGGACAACACAAGAAGTCCGGCGATGGCGGCTGAAGATATCCAGAAGGTGGAATCCAGAAAGGTGGTGGGCTCCATGATCAATTACCTAGGCTGTTCCCATGCTGTCGGAATGCGATTGCTCTTTCTTGCGGCATGGTGAAGCACAAATGCTATTCGATCCGAACGCGGGGGACAGTCCCACGACCACGGTCGTTTGATCGAACGCAATACTGGTCCGGTCATCGACGCTGAATTCCTGCTGAGACCCGCGAGGCCCCATCACAGCGCTGCAAAAGAGCATAAGTTGTTGGAATTCTGGCGGTGATTGTGCCTGTCGTATTGGAATCATTTGAGGCTTCAGAGTCAACCCTGGCGGGCCAGGGGGTGATGGTCCAGCACCAACCGCTTAAGGCGGTCATCCAGGACGTGGGTGTAGATCTCGGTTGTTGACACGTCTGCATGGCCAAGCAGGGTTTGGATCGAGCGCAGGTCAGCGCCATTGGCTAGAAGATGAGTTGCGAACGCGTGCCGAAGCGTATGCGGGGAAACTTTGGCAGGCGCGACTCCGCCTGCTACGGCGAGATTCTTGATGAGCATGTAGAATCCATTTCGCGTTAGATGACCAGACTTGCCGCGTGAAGGAAACAGGAATCTTGATGGTGCGCCGCCATTCTCACATTTCAATTTCTCAACTTTGTCCCGTGTGGCGATCCAGACCACCAGTGCGGCGCGGGCAGGCGGAGAGAGTGGCACCATGCGTTCCTTGCCGCCCTTTCCTCGGACGAGAAGTAACCTAGGGCTGCCCCTCGCGGCATCGACAGGGAGCCCGACAAGTTCACTTACCCGCATACCGGTTGCATAGAGAAGTTCCATGAGGCAGGTATTGCGCTCGCGCTCCATTTGATTGCGTCCGTGTTTCCGAGAGACCGCCAGCAATCGGTCAACGTCTTCCTCGCTGAGGATCTTTGGCAGCGCTTTGGCCTTTCTAGGTCCCTTGATTCGGAGCGCGGGATGATCGCTTCTCCAGCCTTCCTCGAAGGCGAATCTGTAGAGTTGTTTGATCGCTGCGAGACGTCGCGCACGGGTCGACCTCGCCAACCCCTGGGATTCGCAATGAGCCAGATACCCCTCTATGTCGTTTTGGGAAGCTTCCTCGATATTGTGGTTTTGGCCCTCTAGCCATTGGATAAAATCCATAAGGTCACGGGCATATGCCAGTTGCGTGTTTTGGGCCGCACCATGTTCTGCGACCTGAGCCTCGATGAAGGTCTGTATCCAGCGCCTACTCATGCTCGCCTGTCCAGGATCATCGTTTCAAGCGCGGCGCGGCGTGCCACCTCCTCGAGCCCAATTGCACGAAACAGAGCGATGGCTTCCGCAAGGCCCTCAAGATCACCCATCTCCCCTTCACGCATTTTCCGGACGGCCAAGAGTATCGCAGCACCTATATTTCCGCGTTTGATCATCCTCGTGAGATGTTCCGGGACGTCAGCCTCCCGAAACCCATCAGCGATGGCGCGGGTGACATCAGTCGGTGCCTGAACACCTCTGAGATCTCCCTTCGACACTGCCTGCATAAATCCTTCGACCTCATTCTCCGGTGTGTGATTCTCTGACGCGGATTCGTATTCCTTGGATAGAAGAATCAGGCGGTATGCAATGGAACTCGCTGGCTTTGTCAGTTCAATGTCGCGAAGGCTATCCGCATAGAGTTCAGCCAGGAACGCCTCAAGGCCCAATTGCCGCATTGCCTGCCATGCGCCGGGTAACGATTCCGAGATTCTGTCAGGATCCTCTTCCCGCATGGCAACGTCGAATCCCTGAATGGCGGCGGCGCGGTCCCACACGCCGCCCGAGGAAGCAGGTCTTCTCCTTGTATAGAGACCAAGCAATAGATTCGCGGAGACTGCCCCCGACTGCGCAAGTCGCTCGGCGGCTTCGACCTGAGCCTTCCAACCAATATTCGACCTGAGGTCCGCTTGCGCGAATGCGCGTGGCAGGGTTGTCGTTGGCAGAGGTTCGCCAATCGCTTCATGGATCCGAAACTCCAGAGGACTCGGGCGCATCCTGACTGGCAGTGGCTCCTTGGCGTCATCCAGCTCGGGGTTCAGGAAGCGAATCAGGAGCGCTGAATCGACTTCATCGATCACGCCAAGTGCGCGACCGACGTCGAGAGTCAGTGAGGCCGTGTTCCAGTCGCCTTTACGGGCGAGGCAAAAGATTCGCACAGATAGGGACTTCAGCAATTCGGGAGAACGCAGCAGGCTTGCGCAAGCCGCCCGTTCAGTTCCTGTCAGGAGACTGACATCAAACCAACGGCGGAAACGTTCCGGATGATTTGGCCCTGCACGCTCCAGAAGTGCCTGTGCCTGCTCAACCGCACCGAGATCCAGAAGGGAATCAATTCGAGCCAGAAAGAGCCGTCCATCAGCGTCACCGTCAGCTGGAGGTTCCACCTCTGCCAGCAGCAGTACAAACAGCAGTCTTTGCATTGAGGGGAGCTGCCGGTGACTTGCCTCCGAGAGCAGGACTGCGATTTCCGAGCTGTCCGTCGTTCCCCATAAGCTGTCAGGCAAACCGGTAGCGCTGGTTGGTAGAAGACCAACCGAATCCGAAGTAACGGCGGCGATCGGTGCGACCGCAATCGATTCCGAGCCCGCAATGTCGAATGGCGTTCCTTCAGTCTGCAGTTCGGCCGGTTCGGTAGGTACGGAGGGGTTATTCAGGGTTTCGGACAACCAATCGATGGCTGACAATGGCATCTGCGCCCATGCGAACCCCGAGTTGAGAACAATCGCTGCGCAGACAATGACTGCTCTAGTTGACATCAATCGATACCGGCTCCACCACATCCACCTGACGTGGCGAGAGATCTCCGAGATAGGCGAATGCCACTAGGCCGAGCAGGGCGAGCACCAGAATGACTGCGACGATTTTCAGGACTGTTCGGGATTTCATTTGCGCCTCTCGTTCACGGTTGCCTCTCGGTCGGTTGTCGGCTCCAATGCTTGACGGTCCGGATTGACTTTCATGTAGATGTATATGGCATTTCCTGACGGGAATCGCCAATGAGTTCCGGGGGAATTTGGCTTATGGAACCGTCTATGGCTCTGGTTCTGAAAAAGACGGTTGCATTTGTGGGCATGATGGGGTCTGGAAAGACCACGATAGGCTCCGCTGTAGCCAAGGCCCTATCGGTTCCGTTCCTCGACAGCGACACGGAGATCGAACGGGCGTCCAATCGTACCATCGCCGAGATCTTTGAACAATTTGGAGAGGCCTTCTTCAGAGAGAAGGAGACGCAGGTCATCACCCGACTATTGGGGGGGGAGTGCGGAATCATATCCACTGGCGGGGGGGTGTACCTAAATCCGGTCAACCGTCGAATAATTTCCAAGAAGGGCGTGGCCCTATGGCTTCGGGCTGACCTGGAACTTCTATGGAACCGTGTCAAGCACAAGGACACGAGGCCACTCCTGCTGACCGCTGATCCATTTGCGACACTAGCCGAACTCTACGAATTGCGCAATCCCGTCTATGGACTCGCGGAACTTCACGTCGATACGCTTGGCGAGTACGCGGTTCAGGATACCGTGGATCAGGTGATAGGGAAGCTGCTTTCCCGACCTGACGTTCTGGAGAGCCTGCGATGACTGACACAGTGCGAATCGAGTTGGGGCAACGAGCGTACGAAGTTCGGATAGGGCAGGGCTTGATCGAACGGGCAGGGAAGGAAATGGCACCGCTGCTGCGGCGATCACGAGCCACGATCCTGACCGACGAAACAGTGGCTGAGCTACACCTTGCGTCTTTGAGGAATGGGCTTGCAGCCGAAGGAATCGCAAGCAGTCAATTAGCATTACCCGCTGGAGAGAAGACCAAGTCCTGGCATTGGCTTGCACATGCCGTTGATTGGCTTCTGGAGCAAAAGGTGGAGCGCGGCGACGCCGTGATCCTGCTTGGCGGTGGTGTGATCGGCGATCTTGGAGGCTTTGCGGCAGCGGTGCTGCGCCGGGGAGTCCGTTATATCCAGGTTCCAACCACGCTGCTGGCGCAGGTCGACAGTTCTGTGGGAGGCAAGACCGGAATAAACTCTTCTCAAGGAAAGAACCTTGTGGGTGCCTTTCACCAACCGACACTGGTGCTCGCGGACATTGGGGCGCTTGATACGCTTCCGAAGCGCGAGTTTCTTGCGGGATACGGAGAGATCGTAAAGTACGGACTTCTGGGTGATCGGGAGTTCTTTGAATGGCTTGAGGCAAATGGGCCGGGCCTGATGGCGGGAGACGTTGATCTGAGAGCGAAGGCGGTACACCGGTCAGTTCGGATGAAGGCGGATATTGTTGCACGGGATGAGACCGAGCAGGGTGACCGGGCCCTGCTGAATCTGGGCCATACCTTCTGCCATGCGCTCGAAGCGGCGACTGGGTATTGTGACCGGTTGCGGCACGGTGAAGGTGTTGCGATCGGTTGCGTACTTGCCTTCGAGACCTCTGCCCGGATGGGACTGTGTTCCCAGGAGGAGCCTGTTCGCGTTCGTACCCACCTTAAGGCGATGGGGATGAAGGCTGACATTACCGACATTCCCGGCGAACTTCCCAATGCCGAAACTTTGATGGCCTTGATGGCTCAGGACAAAAAGGTCATTGATGGTCGCCTACGTTTCATCCTCGCGAATGGGATAGGAAAGGCAATCATTGCGGATGATGTGGATGCGGATTTGATATCGTCCGTTCTCGCCTATACCCTTCAGCAGGATCGGGGTCGATCGTGAGCAGAACATTTGGCTAAGGCCTCGCCTCGTTCCATCAGGCACTTTGAGGCCTCACGTCCAGTCTGAAGTTCCACCGCCAGCCCTAACGCGGGAGTGGGCCAGGGGCCTGCCCAAACTGCCAAAGGACGGCGCGACAAGCGGACCAAGTATGATGTGCTTCTTCTATCGCTAAGGGAGAAAGACCTGGTCTCGACATTCAACCAGGATCCGTTCCTGTTCGATCCATGCGAGCGCAATGTACACTTTGCATCACTTTCCGAAATACTGCTAGGTGGTCGTCGGATCTTACGACTGGATAGGTAGGAAGATGCACATTTGCCGAAATGGCGATCAATCATGCCTTGCAACCTTCGATCGTGGTCAGGATCGCGGCAAGTCTGGGTATGAGCACATCGAGGCGGGCCTTTCCACGCTCTGCTGTTGAACCTGTAGCGTCGCCAAATGTTCCGGTTGATTGAAAATCGCTGGTCTTCCACCCGATTGTCGCAGCAGCGTTTTCTAGAGACAGTCCAGTAGATTCAAAATCCGGAAACTCGCAGCAGAGCTTGTCTTCGCGCACCCTGTCCGGCGACAGGGCAAGCATAACGCTTGTTTCCCATTCGCCCGCATGAATACCGAATTCGATTTCCCGTGGATCAAGCGGCGGCAACGGATCCTCAAGCGATGACGCAAAGACTTGAAATATCCGAAGATCGTATTTGATCCTCATGTCCCGCGACAGCACTTCAAGCAAAGCACGGTTGCCGCCATGGCAGTTCCAGAGCACCAGTTTGTGGAATCCCGTGTCCGTGGCGCTGCGGCAAATGTCGGAAATCACAGCTGTCAGTGTTTGCGCCGACAGCCAAATGGTGCCAGGAAAATCAAGGTGTTCATTGGATTTCGAAAAGGGAAGAATTGGCAGGCGCCAGACCTTCACCTCCGGCATAAGCATGGCCAAGGCCAAGTCCAGAAAGCGATCAGCAAAGACCAGATCACAGTCAACGGCAAGATGGGGGCCGTGCTGTTCAACTGAACCAATCGGCACGACCAGAACGCCGTCCCCTACTCCAAGATTCTGAATTTCAGTCCATGTCAGCTGTGCCAGGTTTCGTTGAACATCTTCGCGCATGGACTCGCCTCAATGATCAGAGTGATGTTGTTTCGGCAGCCGAATCACGAAGCTCCGCTTTGGCAATCTTGCCCGTTGGAGTCATTGGAAACTCGTCGATCCATCGAATAATCAGACTGGACAGATCGTATGGCACATGATCCTTGATTGCCGATTTCATTTGGGCTTCTGACAGGTTTTTCGATCCGGTATAAAATGCCACGGGAATATGACCGTCGCCATCGGCATTCAGGCCAACGACTGCAGCTTCGCGAACGCCTTCAACCTTAATGAGCTCTTCCTCGACATCTCGCGGAAACCAGGTCCTGCCACCGACCACCAGCAGTTCTTTTGTGCGCCCACGCATAGTTACTAAGCCATTCGCAGACATGGAGCCCACATCTCCAGAATGCAGCCATCCATTGCGCAAAGTATCCGCGGTTTGATGGGGACGTTCCCAATACTCCTTCATATGTCGACCACGCATGCAAATTTCACCAATCTGGCCGATCGGCAATTCCTCGTCATTTGAATCAAGAATACGGACTTCCTTGTCGGGAAGTGGCCATCCGATGGCACCGATTGCATCATCGAACACCAATTCCGGCCTTCCAAGCGCGAAGAACCCCCCGATTTCGCTCTGGCCATAGCTTTCTACCAACGGAAGTTTGAGTTCATCGCGCCATGCCTGTTTCAGGGCAATTGGGACAGGTCCGCCACCAGAGAGACCAAGACGAACGTTTCCAGGCGGTCCCCCTCGCAAACGCGATTGTTCGAGTATATCGGCCAGCAATGTCGGATTGCCGACAAAAATGCTTGCGTTGGTTCTGTTCAATGCGTCGAAGCCTGCCTCCGGCGTCCAGCTCTTCATGACGGCACATGTTCCGCCGACGATTGCGGTGGGCAACATGTTGCCAACCAGTTGATAGGAACTTGAAAGCGCTGTCGGCCCGAAACTTTTGTCCGTTGGCCGGATTTGCAGACGCTCCGCTATACAGGCACAGGCGCAAACGGTGAATTCGTGTGCAAGGCAGGCGCCTTTTGGTTTGCCGGTGGTGCCGGATGTGTAAGACAGATGGGCAACTGCGTTCTCGTCACGCGGATCATCCGGTGCCGGCAGCCGCGCTTCGAGCAGTGCCGGAAGACTCTCCGCGCCACTCTGGGCGCCATCCATGCAGATCAGGTTCTTTATCGAACCAACGATGGCTGCAGCCCGTTTCACATCTTCGATCTTGTCGTGCGTAAAGATAACGAGCGTTGGTTCATGATCGGCTAGATACTCCTCGAGATGATTTGCAAAATTAATATTTACCAACGCCGAAATTGCACCAATTCGCCACGCCGCGAGCATCGACAGCAGATAGTCCATGCCATTATGCGCGAATATCGTTACCCGATCGCCTTTGGCAGCCCCAAGCGAATGCAGGGCCCCAGCCAAGGCTTCAACCTCTTCTGCGACCTGTGCGTAGGTTAGAGTCTTGTTGCGGTCTACCCAATGTGCCGCGGCCCGGTCCGGATGCCGGTTCGCGCCATCATATACCGGTTGGTGCAAGAGCATGTTGATTGTCCTCCTTGTTCCAGAACCTTCATCTTTCCTTGTCGTACGGAATCATCAGGGCAGAGGGGTTTCTTGACCTTCCGAGAAGGCCAGAGACCGCCAGCACCGTGAGCATGTAAGGAAGCGCCACCAAAAATTGTGGCGCCAGATCCAGCTCTAGGAGTTGCAAAGACAATGGAAGAGCATCCATGGCAGCAAAACCAAAGGCTGCCGCGATTGCAAGATAGGGATTCCAGCGCGCAAGGATAACGATCCCGAGAGCGATGAAGCCGCGGCCCTGCACAATCGTCTCACGAAAGACGCCAATCTGCACCAGGACAAAATATGCGCCGGCAAGGCCGCCGCCGAGACCGCTTATCAGCACGCCGGTGACGCGCATACGCACGACGTTCGTTCCGGCCGCGGCTGCTGCCTTCGGATTCTCGCCGACGGCGCGCAGGTTCAGCCCAAAGCGTGTTCTGAAAAGGACAGCGCCGGCGACGAGAGCAAGGGCCAGTGTAATGTAAAGCATGATCGACTGCTCAAACAACATCTGCCCGACAACCGGAATATTGTTCAGATATGGCAGCTTGACCTCTGGCAGCATAGGAGCCGAGACGATCTGCGGAATGTCACCCATCAATGCGCGAAACATATAGGCGGCAAGACCAAATGCTAAGATATTGAAAATGATGCCAACGACCACCTGGCTTGCTTTTACTATCACATACATCCAGGCTAGGAAGATGCTGACCGTAAGCCCTACTGCGATAGCGACCGCGACACCGGCCCAAGGCGAACCAGTCCAGATGGCGCCCAGATAGGCGCCGAGAGCGCCAAGAAGAATTGTTCCCTCAATGCCAACATTCAATACACCGGAACGTTCGCTGTAAATCTCGCCAAGACTCGCAAGCAGTAACGGCCCGGTTAGACGCATTGCTGCGGCGAGCCATGTCGATATAAAGCCGACTTCGAGGATCGTATCCATGTCAGCTTACCTTACCGGGTCGGGCCGATGTCAGTTCTTTTTCCAGACCGGTTGTGCGAGAAGAGAAGGAGATCCTGTAGTGCCGCAATGCATCGCTCGCGATCACAAGCATGACAATCGTAGCCTGAATAATCAGTACGATTGAGGATGGCAGGCCGGTTTGCCGCTGCATCGCGTCGCCTCCAACCGACAATCCACCGTAAAGGATAGCGGCAACAATGGTTCCGGGAACGGTCATCCGACCAAGCAGTGCTGCAACAATGCCAATGAATCCAACCCCTTCGGACAATCCGTCAAGCAGCCGGTGGTGTATGCCTAGGATTTCGATTGCTCCCGCCAGGCCCGCAAGGCCGCCAGCCGCGAGAGCGGCCTGACGCAAACGCTCACTTACGGAAATGCCGCCATACAGGGCAGCTTTCAAATTGAGGCCGCTGCTAGTCATCTCGAAGCCGAAACGGGTCTTTTCCATCAAGAAATAGACCAGGCCACCAGCTGCAAGAGCGATCAAAATTCCCGCATGCGCCCGTGTTCCAGGGACGATGAATGGCAACCAGTAATCCTGGGGAATTCTAGCCGTTTGCGGGAGGTCTCCTTCAACCCGCCACGGGCCATTCACCAGATACTGAACAAGAAAGATGGCAATGAAATTCATCATGAGAGCCATCAGGACTTCATTTCCACCGAACCGGACCTTGAGCTCTCCAACAGCGCCGCACCAGATCGAACCAAACAGGGATCCAAATGCCAAGGAGAGCGGAATGACGAACAGTGCTGCAGCTCCATCCAGCATCCCACCTGTCAAGGTCTGAAGCGCGATCATGGTTCCACCGGCGGCGCCGAGAAGAATGCAGCCTTCGAAGCCAAGGAATATGAAACCGCAGCGCCAAGCTACGATTGTGCCGAGACCTGTGAGAATCACCGGCGTCGCCGTTACGAATGTGTAGCCAAGACCACGGAGCGAGAAAAACGCATTGCCGAACAGAGATCGATAGCTCTCAACTGGATTGGCTCCAAATGGAATAAACAGTAGTCCGCCAATTGCCAGCGCCGCCACGATTGCTCCAAGAGTTAGGAGCATCAAATTCAGGCTACCGTAAAGCGGTTCGGATCGTTTTTCGATTCTCACGGCCGGAACCTATACCGTTGCCTCGAACTGCTCCGACAGACGACGGCCTGCCATCATTCGGCCTAGCAATTCGGGATGCGCCCTGTTAGACGGCAGAATTCCCATGAACCCACCCTCGAACATCACCGCAATTCGGTCTGACAGCATCATCACCTCCTCCAGTTCCGTGGATACCAACAGGATTGCTGTTCCTTGGTTCCTTTGCGTAATTATCTCCTGCCAGATGTTTTGGATTGCTCCGACATCAAGGCCGCGACTTGGCTGTTCGACCAAAAGACAGCGCGGATTGCGCGACACTTCGCGGCCTAGTACCAGCTTTTGGAGATTACCGCCGGAGAGCTTTCCGGCGACAAAATGCGACCCTGGAGCTTTGACTCCGAAACGCAGGATCACTTCATCTGCCTTTCGCCGCGCGGCAACGCGGTCCAGAATACCTCGGCGGGAAAACGCGTGTGATGCGCCGAGGATGATATTGTCTTCGATGGATTCTGTCACAAGCGAGCCGACGTTGCGGCGATCAGCTGGAATATAACTGAGGCCGAGACCGCGCCGCTCGAAACAGGACTTTCCTGACAGGTCATTGCCAAAAAGGCACACCTCGCCGCTTGTCTCTTGGCTCAGTCCGAAAATGGTTTCAATGAATTCGGTCTGGCCGTTGCCATCGACACCGGCAATGCCAAGGATTTCCCCGGCATGGAGATCCAGGTCGACAGCTGGAGGCCTTGCTCTGCCTGCCCTGCCAGGAACAATGAGATTGCGAATGCGCAAAGCGACATCATTGCCCGGCGGTTTCCTGCGTGTCATCCGCAGGTCGATGTCGCGCCCGACAGCAATTCCCACCAGCCCTTCCGGACCCTGTATTCCTTGGGCTTCCGTGAACCGGGTTTCGTAGACTTTTCCTTCCAGACGACTGGAAACCGCCCGGAATCCTCTGGACATCATAGGCTGGGGCCCTTACCGCAACCGGTGTTGACTTCGATGACGGGAGTTGGGACGATGCGGTTTCGGAAGGACCTCGGCAGGCCCGGGCTGATCAGGGCGCTTGCGGAATGCTTCGGCAGGATCGACGATCCGGTGGACGGGCGCCGGTTCAGCCTCGCGGACCACCTCATGTCGGCGTTCGCGATGTTCTCGCTCAAATATCCGTCGCTCCTGCAGTTCGACAGGGACAGCCGCAGGGACGCCATCGTCCGCGGGAACCTCCGGACGCTGTTCGGGATCGCGGCGGCGCCCTGCGACTCCGCCATGCGGAAACGCCTCGACACGGTCGACCCCAGGCAGCTGCGCCCGGCGTTCAGGACCCTGTTCGCGAGGCTGCAGCGCGGCAGGGTGCTGGAGGACTACACGGTTTTCGACGGCCACTACCTGATCTCGATTGACGGCACCGGCTACTTCAGCTCGAAATCCGTCCACTGCGACCACTGCTGCGTCGCCCGCCGCAGTGATGGATCGAGGACCTACTCGCACAGCATGCTCGCCGCCGTGGTCTGCCACCCGGAACGCCGCGAGGTGTTCCCGCTGGCCCCGGAGCCGATCGCCAGGACCGACGGGGACAGGAGGAACGACTGCGAGCGCAACGCCGCCGCGCGGTTCATCGACGACCTCCGGCGGGAGCATCCGCACCTGAAGGCCATCGTCCTGCAGGACGGCCTCGCCTCCAACGGGCCCCACATCGCCCGCCTGCGGCGGCACGGCCTCCGCTTCATCCTCGGCGCGAAACCCGGCGACCACGCGCTGCTGTTCGCCAGCCTCGACGCCAGCCCCGACACCCGCACCGCCCGGTTCACCGACGCCGACGGCACCCGGCACGACTTCCGCTACCTGAACGGTGCGCCAGTCAACGCCTCCCATCCCGACATCAGGGTCAACGTCATCGAATACCGGGAGACGGTCATCAAGAGGACATACATCGCGAAGCACCACCGCGGCCCGGACGACCCGACCCACCGGGTGGAGGAGAAGCAGCGGAGGTTCTCCTGGGTCACCGACCTTCCCGTCGACAGCGACAGCCTCATGCCGGTCATGCGCGCCGCCCGCTCCCGATGGCGGATAGAGAACGAGACGTTCAACACGCTGAAGAACCAGGGCTACCACTTCGAGCACAGCTTCGGGCATGGAAAGCGGCACCTGACCACCGTGCTCGCCATGACGATGATGCTCGCCTTCCTCACGGACCAGATCGAGGCCGCCTCCTGCAGGGTGTTCGCCGCCGCGCTGGAGGCGAGGGGGCGGCTGAGGTACCTCCGCGAGAGAACCCGGTCATACTTCCACGACTTCCCGGTCCCCGACTGGCGGACACTCTACGCCGCCCTGACCCACGGGCACGCGCCTGTGGCCCTGAACGTCGCCGGACCGTCCGGACGGTCGCCGCCGCGGCGCGGGGCGCCCGGGCGCGCCTGAACGCCCGACCGAACCGCCCCAGGGGCAGACCCGCGACACATCCCTTATTTCCACCGGAACGCCGCCGGACGCCCCCGCACGCCCGGATTCCGCCCGAATCCGCCGCCGACGCCCGCAATCCGCCGGAAACCGGACCGGAATTTCACTGGTGGGAATTTCTGCGCGCCCGACCATGGCTTTGACAAGTTCCGCCTCGGAAGTGTCCGCAGTTTGAACGGTCGTGATGAGACGGCCGTCGCGCATCACCGAGACCCGATCTGAAATCGCCATGACTTCATGCAGCTTGTGCGTGACGATGACGATCGACTTGCCGCGACTGCGCAACTTTCCAAGGACACCAAAAAAGCTGTCTGTTTCCTGCGGGGTAAGAACTGCTGTCGGCTCGTCAAGTATGAGAAGCTGCGCATGCCTAAAAAGAAGTTTGAGAATTTCGACCCGTTGCCGCTCCCCAACAGCCAGGTCTTCGATACGTGCATGCGGGGAAACCTGCAGCCCGTATTCCTTGGATATTCGTGTGATCTCCTGAGCGGCAGTACGCGGGTTGTCGGCGTCAGCCGGGAGTTCCGTTGTTCCCATCACCAAGTTTTCGACGACAGTGAACTGTTCTACCAACATGAATTCCTGATGGATCATGCCGATACCGGCATTGATGGCATCCGAAGGGTCTTTGAACACCACCGACGTACCATGCAGTTTCGTACGGCCCTCAGTTGGCTCATAGAGTCCATAAAGAATGTTCATGAGCGTCGATTTGCCGGCGCCGTTCTCGCCCAGCAAGGCGTGCACTTCACCCTTTCGCACATCGAAACTGACATCATCGTTGGCCAGCACCTCCGATCCGAAGCGTTTGGTGATGCCTTCCATGGTCACGAATGCCTGTTCCGGCGCGGCAGTCATGCTTTTTGTGCTGGCCATTTCGCCATCGTCGATAATTTGGCAATCTAGGTCTTTCGAGGCCGGGAGAACCGGCTTGGGTTGTTTCGTCACTGCTCGATTACGGAGACCGCGCTGACCTTTCCTGTCCCTATATCGTTCCAAACGTTCTGAAATCTGTTCCAAGTGGCATCGGAGATGAGCGCGTTGTTGTATTCATTGGAGCCGTAACTTGTCAGCCACAGGAAACTGAGTTCAGGAATCCAACTCCTTCCGCCGTCAAATTGGCCGGAATTTACCATTTTCGCCACTTCCTCCCCCACTTCCACTCCGAAGTGCAACACCGGCCATTCCCGCGGCGGGGGCGCAGCCCGAGCGTAGGGAATGGCCGGAAGGCGTGGTCTGCGGCCCCCGGGCACCGCGGATCCGGCCCCGGGACGGCTGTGGTCCCTTCTGGATGCAGGTTATCCGGGCTTTCCGGGCAACGCAACGCCTCCGCCGGGGCGGGTCGCGTCCGTCCGGGCGCAGGGAGGGCGCAGCCCGACCGGAGCCCGGACGGACGCGACGGCGAAATCCATTCCACCCCCTCCCGGCGCAGCCATGCGCGCGGGCGGGAGGCGGTCGCGCGGCCTCAGGGAGGGCGGGCCTCATGCAGCACCTCGGCGGGCGTCCGGTAGCCCAGCGCCCGGCGCGGACGCGCGTTCAGGCGGTCCTGCACCCGTTTCACCTCCGCGTCGCTGACCGCGCGGAGGTCCGTCCCCTTCGGCAGGTACTGCGGCGCCAGCCCGTTGGTGTGCCCGTTCAGGCCCCTCTCCCAGGAGTGCTGGGGGGGGTCGCGAAGTGGAAGGCGGCACGGAGCGCCTACGCCACGCCGGCGTGGCCCGCGAACTCCCTGCCGTTGTCCGAGGTGACCGTGTGGACGGGCGCGGCGGACGGCCGGAGGAGATCCACCATCGCGGCGGAGACCGCGGCCGAGGTTCTCCGGTCAACCCTTTGGAGAAGCGCGTATTTCGACGCCCTGTCCACAAGGGAGACCACCGCCCCGCTGTGGCCTTTCCCGATGATCGTGTCCGCCTCCCAGTCGCCGACACGCTCCTTCCTCTCCACCTCCTCCGGCCGCTCGGAGATGTCCACCCGGCCCGGGATGTGGCCCCGGCCCGAGTGCCTGCCGCCTCGCCAGTTCGGCTTTCTGCCGCGGCGCCGCAGCAGCGGGAACAGCCTGCCGCCCGCCTTCCTGTCGGCCTTCAGGCGCCCGGATGTCCACTGTCGGCCCACCGTCCAGCCACCCTCCAGACGCAGCCGTCCCGCGACCTGCTCCGGGCTCCAGCCCTCCGCCAGAAGCCCCTCCACCTGCGCCCAGCGGTCGGGCGTCATCCTGCGGGGAACACTGGAGGCCGCGCTGCGGCGGGCCTCCGCCCTGCCCTGCGCCTCCCCGGGGCTGTACCCCCCGTCGCCGGCGTTCCGGCGCAGCTCCCGCCAGACCGACGTCCGGTCACGGCCCAGACGGGCCGCGATGGCCCCGTCCGAAAGCCCGCTTTCCTTCAGCGCGCCGATCTGGCATCTTTCGTCCCGGGTCAGGTGGCGGTAGCCCTCGGGCATGGCAGTCTCCCATGTTTCGTCACAGGGACTGTCGCCGCCTGCTGGCCGATACGCAACATCATGCGGCCGGAAAACCGGTCACCACCGCCACTGGTGTTGCACTTCAGGGTGGAATGGGGCCTCGATTATACCGCCCCACTTCCACTCCGAAGTGCAACGCCGGACATTCCCGCAGCGGGGGCGTAGCCCGAGCGGAGGGAATGGCCGGAAGGCGTGGTTTCCGGCCCCCGGGCACCGCGGATCCGGCCCCGGAATCGTTCGCAGAAATACACGACTGTGCGGACTGCCGATTCGGTCAATACGGCCATGTCTCTGCACGAGCCGCATCGGATTCCAGGGCATGTCGAAATTGACGATATGCCGACACTGCTGAAGGTTGACACCTTCTGCAAGAACATCTGTAGCGATCAGAATGTCATAGAGATCGTTGTCCTTACCCGGCAGCGCTCCCATGGAGACCGGAGCAAACCCCTGTACAGCCTTCTGACGCGAAGACTCGCCAAGCTCGTCCGAACCGCTGACGACCTCAACGCGGTTGCGATAAGGCTCCAGCGCCGCCTGCCTGTTGATTCCGTCTACCAGATAATCGCGGATCCATTCGACGGTATCCTCGAAGAAGGAAAACACGAGCACTTTACGCTTCTGCCTCTCATCGAGAGCGTCGGTGGCCTCATTCTCTGCCTGTTCGGCAATCTTAACCAATGCGTCAGCAAGCACGCGGAGCTTCGGATCGCGATCTGGCGTGATAGCGGCCGCCTGTTCGGCCAATTCCTGTAGAACCGTGCGGTCGCGTTCCACCGCGGCGCGAAGGTTCTCGGTGTCATAGGACGTCGCATCGTCCTGATGTTCCGTTTCCTTCAGAATATCTTCGAATACAGCGTCGTCGTCTGTAGATAGCTCCTTAATGAAGGCGGTGGTCACGACATGTCCGGCATCGAGCGCATCCAGAAACACGCCATGCTCGCTCACCATCTTCTCTACGGTTTGGCGAAAGGCGTGAGTTGAGGACTCGAAACGTTTGAGCAGGCCAGACCGCAACAGCCCAACCAAAGCGCGGGCGCTCTCTTCATCGTCTTTGTCCAGAAGATATGCTTGGGGCATGTAGCGGGCGAATTGAATACACTCGCTGTCATCTGGATCAAGCGCCCGTTCCAGACAGTCGAAAAAGCCAGGAAGCAAATCGTCAAGATTGTAACGACCCGTGACCGCTCCCAATATGCTGGACAGAAATCGAATCCGTAATGGAGTCTCTTCGCTCGTATGAATGTGTCGGCGTCAAGAAGGTAGGGCATGAATGATCCCCAACCGTCGCGCCAACTCATCGAAGGTCTTGTTTTTTCGACAGCCTAGAAGCCGGAAAGATTCCGTAAGCGAAGTTCCCCCCTCGAGTGTGCTGACCACAACCGCGCGGGCGAACCGGTTGCTGACCCGGACGGTTTGCGTAAGATAGAAATCACCGCCGCGGCCACCGCGTCTCGGAATCGCCTGTAGTTTTTCCAACTCAGCTTCGTATGCATAGCGAAAATCATCCGGCGCCAATTCTTTCAGGTCAAGAATGCGGCGCAGAACCACCAGCGTGCTGACCTTGAATCGGTGCGCCAGCCTGGTCAAAGCTTGCGACAGTTCCTCATTCTGCCGGTATTCCTCGCGCAGGACGGCTAGTGGCACGAGGAGTTCCGCTGCGACGCGGTTGCACCAGGCCTCGACCTCATGGCGAGGCAGGATGTCCGCGGTCGGGTTGGAAAGCGCGGTCTGCCCAATCCACAGATGTGCCAGTTCGTGCGCCAGAGTGAACATCTGCGCAGCCTTGGTGTCGGCGCCGTTGACGAAAATCAGCGGCGCATGGTCGTCCACCAAGGCAAATCCCCGAAATTCGCCGGGATCGAGCCTGCGGCGCGTGTTGCTACCGACGATGCCCGATACCATCACCAGAATGCCGAGCATGTCCGCCGCATGGATGAACCGGCAAAGCGCATCGGTCCAGGTCCGCAGGGTGCGGCGTTCCTCAAGATCGAGACCAAGTGCCTTGCGGATGACCGCCGCTACCTTCTCGACGTCGCCATCAAACCTCGTGGATGCAACGAAGGAAAGCGGCTGTTCTCTCTCCACGCGAACGAAATCGCGATACCAGTCCTGACGCTGTTGGCACAAATAGATTGTGTCCAGCAGGTTCGGGCTCGGGTGTCGCCGCAGCTTACTGCCTACAGTCCGGAAATCCGGAATCGGCATTGGTTCTTCGACCGGCTCCGAAAAAAAGAAATATCCGATCGGCGCATGAATGGTTCGGGCAAGTTTTTCCAACTGCCTGAACGTCGGTTGCGCTGTTCCGTCCTCCCATTCGGCATATTTCGGGAAACGACCGGTCAGCCCCGCAATCTCCATCCCGGCCCGCTCGCGTATCCAGCGAAAAATCTCCGGCTTGATGTCGACGCGCATCATCAGCGTCCCCATGCTCGGAAATGGTGAAGTACGCCTTCTAGCCTGGAGCCAAAGTCCCAGCCCTCGTGGAAGGTCTCGAAAATATGAATCAATTGCCGTTCGCCAAGTCCATAGAGATGCGCTGCTACGGCATCAAGTTCATGGATCATGTCCTCCTTCTCGTCCGCTGCCAACGGGCCGTGGATGACGCCGACCGCCTCCGCCCATTCGGCAAAGCGCTCGTCCGGGCAGGCAAGCCGCCCGGCAAGCAAGACAGTGCGTTGCCACAGCGGATCATCACGGGCCGGACGAGGGATCGGAAAGGGATTGATGATGAAGAAATTGACATTGATTTCAACGAAGCGTCGCGCATACCATTCGAGAGGAATCGAGCAAAGAACTCCTAGCAGATAGGCTTCGTCCTTTTCGTCACCACGAGGCCAAAGGAAATAGGGCCCCTTGTTAGTAATGAAAACCTCAGGCGGCACGAGACAGGCGATGACCGTGCGCTGATTGGTTTTCGATTGGTGATATCCCGGAAAGCGATCCTCGGTCGGAAACACGGCAACGTGGTTCGATCTCGCAAATGCTCCATCGGGAATTCCCGATGCGCACTGTCGCGAAGACTTTTGCCGGCCCGCAGACGCTTGCGCTGAAGCCATTGGAGTACCGGCTCCGGATCCGCCCAAGCATAGTAGACGCCTGTATCGGGAGACCAGATGCCGAAGGACTCTCCCTTGTAGATCGGCCAGTAGGCGTCGGAGTGGTTCTTGCCCAAGAACGTCATCAGGTGTTTGTGCGCAGTTGCGTGAAGTTCGGTGTCCGGACGGGCACGCCATCGTGGTGCTGCCGGTCGGAGGACATTAGATCTTTCTGCTGCGTGGCATCCATCTCGCGGTCCGGTCGGGCACGCCACGCTACCCCCCCCCCCCCCCCCCCCGAGTTTCAGGTCAAGACGCGGCGCCTTGCGAATCTGCGCGAACACGGAGATCGAGTCTGGGTCGGGCAGGAGCGGCAGGGAAGCATTGTCATTCAAGTCCATCACTTCCGCACTGTCGAAGAGAGCAGCCGGTTTCCCGACTCCGGCGCGGAACGCTGCTTCGGAAGCGTATGGTCCGCGCAGGTGGATCGAGTTCTTCTCCGAAGAGCCGCGCGCGAGGCACACTAGACCGATCGTGTATCGGTGCTCTGCGTCATCGAATACCCATCCGCCCCGGTTGAGCAGTATCGTGACCTCTACATTATCAGACTGGCTGAACATCGTCTGCCGGAACTCCGTCGAGCCCTTGGCAGCGAGGGCGCTGCGCAGGCAGCACCACGCCGAAGCGCCCGCCATCCGCTGCAGTCAGCTGCTAGAAACGCCAGCAGAACGCCTTATAGAGGTCCGGGTCACCCGTGCCCATTCCCGGATAGGCACCGCCGACAAGTGCCTTCCGGACCCGGTCCATCTCCTGACGTTCCGCCTTATAATTGGTCACCAGATCAGGCCTTTCCTTTCGCAACCGCTCCTTCTCCGCTTCCTGTTCGTGCTGGGCCATTCCCCGAAGTCCCGGAAAGTGCCGCGCCCAGAAGGCATGCTCCTCAACCGTAACCTCCTGCCAGGGCGGATTGCCGAGAACTGCATCAAAGCCGTGCCGGGTGCGCGGGAACATTTCTCCCCACTTCCACTCCGAAGTGCTTCGTTGGCCATGGGCGGCAAATTCACCTTTGGACATAATCTCTCGGTCACGTTGTTTTGTTTACGGAAACTTCGGCCTCGGACAACACGGTTTCTTCGTGACTGTCATCAATGTCCACGCCGATGGACCTCGTAGTCTTCGCCCCCAGTGTCTTCAGTGTTTCTATCTGTGCGAGCATGTTGCCCCGTCCACGCGACAGTTGGCCGAATGCGGTTTCATAGGCATCCTGCGCTTGGTCCAGACGTTTTCCCACATGTTCCATGTTGTCGACGAAGCCGACAACCTTATCGTATAGTCGGCCCGCCCTTCTGGCGATTTCCTCGGCGTTTTGGTTGCGTCGCTCGACAGCCCAGACGTTCGCGATCGTTCGCAACGCCATCATCAGGGTTGTTGGCGTTGCGATCGTGACATTGTGCTCAAGCGCGACTTCCATGATTGACCCATCCTCCCTCAGGGCCTCAGACAGCGCACCTTCAATCGGAACGAACATGATGACGTAGTCAACGGTGACGTCTTCCGCATGCTGGTAGTCCTTCGATGCGAGAGTGTTGATATGGTTGCGAAGCGACGCGACGTGCCGCTTTCGGGCTTTGGTGACATCCTCTTCAGCTTCCGCATTGACGGCGTCGGCATAGGCGACAAGTGAAACCTTGCTGTCAATGACGAGGGTCTTTCCTCCGGGAATGTTCACGACCACGTCCGGGCGCAACCGTTCACCGCCGTCGCTGACCCGGTGCACCTGGGTTTCGTATTCCTCGCCCTCCCGCAGACCGGATCTCTGCAATATACGTTCCAGGATGAGTTCGCCCCATGCACCCTGCGCCCGCCGGTCGGATCTCAAGGCCCGTGTAAGCGCAACCGCCTCCTGTGATATCTCCTCAGACCTCCTGCTGAGCTGGGCGATCTCGGACTTCAGCCGTTCGCGGTCCTTGATGGTTTCCTGATGGACGTTTTTCAGCTCCTTTTCAAAGTGCCCGACATGTTCCTTCAGGGGGGTTAGCGCAGCCTCCAGTTTCTCGAGGCTGGATTTCGAGAACCGCTCTCCCTGAAGCTTCAGGGCTTCCGACGCCATCTCGCCGAATTTCGCCTGCATCTCGCTGCGAAATTCGATCAGAGTCTCAAGTCGCTCCTTGCCCAACTGGCGCTCAGCTTCCAGCTTTGTCTCCAGATGCGATATCCTGCCAGTGAGCTGCCGCTGCTCCTCCGCGGCACCGTCGAGTTTGGTGCGGAGTTTCGAGAGGTCGCCGTTCAGGCGATCGGTCTCGGACTTACGTTCATCCGCGAGCGCTTCGAACCGATTGGCGTTCCTTAGCGCTTCCCGCAGTTCGGTTTCCTTTGCTTCGACTGCGGCAGTGAGTTTGATATTGGCATTTGCAAACGGTTCACCATCGCCTCTCGGCCGCCAGATCAGGATGAACAACGTGACCAACACGGCCAGAAATAGCACCGCCAGAATCAGGAGATCGGCCAGATCCAGTTCCCACTGCATTCCTGTCGCTTTCCATCAAGTGACCGTCGGCATCGCGATAGCGGCCAATGTATCGCATCAGTTCACTACCGGAAAGCACTGACCTCCTGCCGCGCCGTTCGAGGTGGCGACTGTTCCACCCAACGGCCGGAACCGGCTAGAATGGGATTTCGTCGTCTAGATCGCCATCACCGGAGAACGAAGGAGAACGGTCGGGATCGGACTGCCGGTTGGTGCTGCCAGAGGGTTCCCCACCGTAACTGTCATATCCGCCACGGTCATCGGCATAGTCGCTGCCGCCACCGCCACGGGGAAGCAGCACTAGGTCACTCCTGTAAGGCCGGAGCGTCACTTCGGTTGAGTACCGATCCTGACCCGACTGGTCCTGCCATTTGCGGGTCTCCAACTGGCCCTCGACGTAGACCATGGAGCCTTTGCGTAGGTACTGCTCAGCAATTCGAACCAAGGGCTCCGCAAAGATCGCCACGGAATGCCATTCCGTCCGCTCGCGGTCCTCACCGGTATCGCGGTCCCGCCAGCGCTCGCTGGTCGCTATCCGCAGATTGCAGACCTTTCCACCATTCTGGAATGTGCGGACCTCGGGATCGCGTCCCAGATTGCCCAAAAGAGTGACTTTGTTCACCGATCTCGTCATTTCAACCCTCGCTGACTCCAGTTTTCGCTGACGTTGCAGCGACAGCCTTTCCATGCCAACGAACCAAGCGCAAGCGACTAGTTGCCGCTGGGCACGGGCAAGGCGAAATCTTGAATGGACATCTGCGCTCGAACATATATCTTCCCGTTCAATTGAAAGGATTATGTGTTGAAGCGATCATTTTCGATCCTCATGGTTGCCGTTTCTGTCGGGTTGACAACCACAGTCGCCTCGGCCGACCGTCTTTTTTCGAAGTCCGGTAGCATGGCGGAAAGGTTTAGGGTCACTGATCAGCACGCTTCGAAGATGAATGCGCCTCGTTTTCGATCGGGTCATCACGATCTGCCATCGTACCGTGGCGCCTATAGGGGACCCTATCTGGATATGGCCCGCGCGGCAGCGAGGCGGCACGGAGTTCCCGAGGATCTCTTCCTGAGACTTGTCCAGCAGGAAAGCGGCTGGCGAGCAAACGCAGAATCGCCCAAGGGAGCCTATGGCCTCGCGCAGCTGATGCCTGCAACAGCACGAAACCTGCAAGTCAACCGATCCGATCCTTATGACAATCTCGACGGTGGAGCCAGGTACCTGCGCCAGCAGTATGACCGATTCCACGACTGGAGGTTGGCGTTGGCGTCCTACAACGCTGGCCCTGAGAAGGTTCAGATGTACAACGGAATCCCGCCCTATAGAGAAACCCAGAACTATGTCCGAGCCATTATGGGCAATTAGCGTGCCATCAGCGGGGAGTCACTGAGCCGCTTGCGCCGGGGTTCGGCAGAAGCAGCTCGCAAATACCGGAACTTCGGCACGTGCCAGTGCAAGGTCAAGCTGCCTGCGGATGTAAGGGAGTTCCACGGTATCCCCTCTCCGCTCAAGGCATTCGTGCAGTCCATGAAGTGACCAGACATTGCGCGGATGCTGCAATGCCCGTGGCAATGTGGGATCCAGGCCGAGATCGGCACGGTAGACCTGTTCGGCCTCATGCCAGCAGCCAGCGTCCAGAAGTAGTGCGCCCAGGGCGTGACGTGCGGGTTGTGGCCAAGCCCATGGCTCTTCGTAGAGCAGGCTGTCGTCCAGTCGAACCGCTTGCCGAAGATGCTCCAGACCCTCATCGATGCGGCCCGCCTTGTAGGCCAGTTCTCCGAGCATCATTGCGCGGGCCACGGCAAGGACGTCCCTCGCGGAGTTCTGGAACAGCATGCGGGACTCCGGAATTGCTTCGAAAGCGGCCTCGAAACGCCGACTCTGCTCAATGGCACCCCCCGGTTCGCCTAGATTTGCCAGTGCAACGGTACGTGCGTAGAGGATGAGTGCACGGGTAAAGGAATAGAGTTCCTCGCACTCAGGCACCGGTTCGGCCAGAATTTCGCGCCACATCCCGAAGCGTACCTGAACATGGGCTCGCGTGGCGACAAACGCCTCGAATAGATCCGGATATACACGTACCACTTCGTCCGGCACTTCCGCACGAAGCTGCGCGGCATATTTCAGGGCAACTTGAGGGTTGGCGCTGAACATCGCGCCGTATACCGCGAAGTGTAGGTTGTGGATGCGATAAAGTGCGTAAAAGTTCTCGGATCCGGCATACGCCTTGTATTTTCTGTCTACGCGAACCGCCGCGATGTTTCGTTCAATTACGTTCTGGTAATCGCCGCAGAGCGCATCGATATGGGTTGCCATATGCATCAGGTGGCCGCTGTCCGGCACCAGACCTGTCAATCGGTCACCATGCCGCAATGCTGCTTCAGGTGTGGGCGACATTTCCATGAGATGGATAAAGAGGTGTAGAAGGCCGGGATGATCCCAAGCGCCCGGACGCTTGTGAAACGCACCATCTAGGATTTCGTATGCCTCGGCGGTCGACGCACCATCCGCAGGCAGGCCTGACTGGAGGTCCCACAGCTGCCATGGCGTCCGGGTTATCAGCGCCTCTGACGTGGCGTAGACAACCTCAAGATCATTGGGGAATTCAGAATGGACCGCACGCATGGCGTCCGCGAATGCATCGGTGAAAGGCGTGTAGTCTTCGACTTCTGGATTGGATGGGTATCTTGATGAAAGTGCGTGGATCAGCGCCTTTTCAACCGGCGCAAGGTCCGTAATTTCCCTGGCTGCCGTTAAGGCGGAATGGGCCCGGTCAAGTGCCGGGCCCTTTTCGGACTCGGTGAACACACGCCAGGGCTTGTTGTAATTCGGGCCGATTGCGTAGGCGATACCCCAATGCGCCATGCCACACTTCGGATCTGCAGAAAGCGCGCGTTCGAAACTGGTGATTGCCTCCTCATGGTTGTAGCCGAACAGCCATAGGAGCCCTTGATTGAACCAGGCCTGTGCATCCCTTGAACTGGTGGTGATCCTGCGCGAATAGGTTCCAAGGTCAAACTCCATATGGTTCCCTAATCCTCCCTTCAAGTCACTCGGCGTGGCAACAATGTGGTTGCCCAATCCTTCTCCCAATGGCGCTAGCGCCAGGGTACGTAGTCGAGGGCGAAATCGCCAGAAAGTCGCCTGCGGCCCAACAGCGGAAAACCCTTCGCTGTCCAGACCAATACAGGGACAACGCCGTAGCTCTTCATCGGGCCGTCGCGGCATCCCCGATGTTGTCGACACCTCGCTCCTCAAGCAGCGTTGTAAGCCAGTTGGAGTCCATTTCCGGAACCGAGGACAGCAGGAGATCGGTATAGGGATGATGCGGAGGCTTGAACATTTCGTCCTTCGGGCCTTGCTCAACGACCTGGCCATTCTGCATGACCACAACCTCATCCGCGATCGATCGAACCGTGGCAAGATCATGCGTGATGAACATATAAGACAGGTTCAGGTCATTCTGCAGCCTGTCGAGGAGCTTGAGGATTCCTTCAGCCACAAGCTGGTCGAGGGCGCTGGTGACCTCGTCACAGATGATGAACGTCGGCTCTGCCGCCAGCGCACGGGCGATGCCGATACGCTGCTTCTGCCCTCCGGACAGCTCAGGTGGGTAGCGGTCATAGAACTGCGACGGATCGAGTTCAATGAGGTCGAGTAGTTCATCGACCCGGTGTTTCAGCTCCGCCCCATGCAGTCCGGAATAGAATTGAGCCGGCCGGCCGATAATCTCGCTGATGCGGACCTTTGGATTAAGGGCGGTGTCCGCCATCTGGTAGATCATCTGTGCCTGACGAAGCTGGTCCTTGTTCCTGTTCAGGTAACTTGGTGGCAGCGGATCCCCCTTGAAAAGTACTTCGCCCTTCATTGGAGGCAGAAGACCCGTGATCACGCGGGCGGTGGTCGACTTTCCAGAGCCGGATTCGCCGACAACCGCGACCGTCATTCCTTCATGGATGTCAAAGGAAACGTCGTCCAGGACCTTGATCCCGCCAGTATAGGCGGCATCCACATCCCGTACTGAAATGAGCGGTTCGGAACCGCCGGTTGGGCGGGCTTTCTGCGGTCGTTGAAAGCTTCGGACGGCCCAAAGTGATTTCGTATAGTCTTCCTTGGGCTCGTCCAACATCGCCTGGGTTGGCGCCTCTTCGACCTCACGCCCCCGAAGCAACACCTTGATGGTGTCAGCCATCTGGGCCACAACGGCGAGATCGTGCGTGATGTAGATCGCGGCGGTATCAAACTGATCCACGATGTCGCGGATCGCGGCCAGCACTTCGATCTGGGTGGTAACGTCCAGAGCGGTTGTCGGCTCGTCGAATATGATCAGATCGGGCCGGCAGGCCATCGCCATCGCCGTCATCGCCCGTTGCAACTGCCCGCCTGAGACCTGATGTGGGTAGCGGAAACCAATCTCACGCGGATTCGGAAGCCGAAGACGCTCGTAAAGGTCCATGGCGTCTTCCTGCGCTTCCAGACGTTTCTTGATCCGGTAGTGCAGCGGGGCTTCCGTATGTTGGTCGATGATTTTGTGCGCCGGGTTGAATGACGCTGCAGCCGACTGCGCAACATAGGCTATGCGCGATCCCCGTAAGGCGCGCTTTTCCGCTTCCGAAGCGGTGGTCAGTTCCATTCCGTCGAACTCAATGGAGCCATCGGATATGCGGGTGCCGTCACGGGCGTATCCCATGGCAGCGGCTCCAATGGTTGACTTGCCGGCGCCGGACTCGCCGATCAGCCCCATGACCTCCCCACGGCGCAGGATCAGATCAACACCCTTGATGATGTCGACCCATTGCTCACCGGTATAGCCCTGGATCTTCAGTCCGTTGATTTCCAGAAGCGCCTTTTTCCCCTGTACCATTGCATCACTCCTTCAAACCGGAGGACCGGAACAGCATCCAGTCGACGACAAAATTGACTGCCACCGTCAGCAGCGCGATGGCGGCTGCCGGGATCAGGGGGGTCAGATCACCGAACGAGATCAGCGTCGCATTCTCCCTCACCATGGAACCCCAATCGGCGGTTGGCGGCTGGATTCCGAGACCAAGGAACGAAAGGCCTGCCACCAGAAGGAAGACGAAACAGAATTCCAGTCCGAACTCGGCGACGAGTGGCGCGGTCGAGTTTGGAAGGATTTCCTTCCTTATCAGATACCAGGTCTTTTCACCCCGGAGTTTCGCCGCCTCAATATAATCCATGACAACGACATTGCCAGCCACGGCTCGTGTGAGGCGAAAGACGCGCGGGGCGTAGATGATCGCTACGGCAATGATGATAACGATGACCTTGGGACCAAAGATGGACAGCATCAGCAGCGCGAAAATCAGCGATGGAATGGACATGATCACATCGGCCGTTCGCCCCATGAGCTGATCGAACCAGCCGCCTTTCGTCGCCGCGAGCAATCCACCAAGCGCTCCGAGCAGGAAGGCCGAGACTGTCGCGACCAGCGCCAGCCCGACGGAATTGCGGGCACCGAAGACAATTCTGCTGAACATGTCGCGCCCAAGCTGGTCCGCGCCGAGAAGCATGTTCTCGTCCGCCGGCGCGAAGGCGGACGAAATGATCTCCGATTCACCGTATGGCGCGATCCAGGGCGCGAATATGCCGGCCACTGCATAGGTGAAGATCACGAATAGCCCGAAGGCCGCTGTCAGGGGCGCCGTCCTCAGTTCCTTGGCCACCCCCGTTGGCATCACGATGATGAGAAACTCGCGGAAGCAGTAGGCAACGCCTGCGGAGAATGCCAACAGTCCGGCCCCTATTGCAACGAACCTCAACGCAGCGGTTCCGCCCACGATTCCGAGGACGAAAGACGCAAGGGTTAGCGAGAAAAGGACCAGGAAGGCCCCCCGTCTCTGATAGTAGGCGGCCAGGCTTGATGCGATGACCAGAAACGCGAAATAGATGATTACGAATACACTCACGTCCTGGTCCTCCTATTTCGGGTGCCGCAGCCGCGGATTGGTCAGGATCGCCCCGACATCCGCCGCAAGATTGAGAAGGATGAATGTGGCGGCGAATATCAGGCAACAGGCCTGAACGATCGGAAAATCCCGTTTGGCCACGGCATCGACCAGAAGCTGGCCAATTCCGGGATAGACGAACACCACTTCGACAAGGACAACGCCCGTGATCAGATAGGCTAGATTCAGGGCGACGACATTGATGATCGGAGCCCAGGCGTTCGGAAGCGCATGTCGGGCGATGACTTTCCACGGAGGCGCACCCTTCAGTCGGGCCATCTCGATATAGGGTGAGGCCAGAAGATTGATGATCGCCGCTCGCGTCATGCGCATCATATGGGCGGTAACAACCAACACCAAAGTCAATGCCGGCAGAAAGGTCCGCTCGAGAAGTTCACCGAATGACATGTCGCCACTGAGGCTGGCGATTGCCGGAAACAGCCCTGTCTTGACCGCGAGATACAGGATCAGAATGTAACCCAGGAAAAACTCCGGACTGGAAATCGACGTCAACGTGAGCACATTGGCGACACGGTCGAACAGGGAATTGCGGAGCAGGGCGACGAGCACGCCGAGCAGGATCGCGAATGGAACGGCGATCACGGCAGCGTAGGCGGCAAGGAAAAGGGTGTTCACGAAGCGGTCCGAGATTGCCTCACCGACGGGATCTCCCGAGATCAGGGAGTTTCCGAAATCACCGACGACCGCACCGGAAAGCCACCCTAGGTAGCGGATAACGGCAGGCCGGTCGAGACCGAGCTCCTTTCGTAGACTTTCCACCGTTTCCTGGGTGGCGCCCTGTCCGAGGACAGCCTGCGCCAGATCTCCGGGAAGCAGTTCCACCATGAAAAAAATGATTATCGAAATCACGAGCAGCGTCACGAGCCCCAAGCCAAGGCGCTTGAGGATAAGCCTGAGAATGTCTCCCACCGGTTCCTCCCTGTGGCCGCGCCTTGGTCCGCATCAGTCGGACCGCGCGGCCGAAATCGACCTGCCGCAATCAGCGGCGAAGGCCCGGGCGCGAAACGCCCGGGCCCATTTGCTGATCAGACAAACCACCAGCGGCTGGTACCCCGCGCGCCGTCAGCTTCCCAGGATGCTGCGACGCTCGGTCCATGCTGTACGTTCTTGCGCCGCGCATAGACGAAATTGACGAACATCGGGATGATGGTGCCTCCCTCGTCGCGGGCAATGCTGCACATCTCGTGGTACATTTCCGCACGACGGGTCTCATCCAGTTCCGCCTTGGCTTCCAGGAGAAGTTCATTGAAGCGATCATGCTTCCAATGCGCCTCATTCCAGGCCGCGTCCGCCTTGTATGCGAGCGTGAACATGTTGTCCGGCGTTGGGCGCGCTCCCCATTTGACGAAGACGAACGGCTTCTTCAGCCATACGTCAGCCCAGTAGCTGTCGGACGGTTCCCGAACGGGCGTGACGTCGATACCTGCGGCTTTGGCCTGCTCCGAATAGAGCACCACCATATCGACCGCGCCTGGAAGGACCGAGTCGGTGGCGGAGAGCTCGACGCTGAGCGAGTCAAGTCCAGCCTCCTTGAGATGGAACCTGGCCTTGTCCGGATCGTAGGTCCGCTGCGGGATGTCCGCTGGGAAGTACGGCATGTTCGGCGAAACATGGAAGTCGTTGCCAGGGAAGCCGGTCCCGAACACAATCTTCTCGATGATTTCCTCCCGATCGATTGCGTGCTTGAGCGCGAGCCTGACATTGTTGTCATCGAATGGAGCGACATCCGTGAACATCGGCAGGGTAATCGCCGAGCCTGAAGGAATGTTGTCGACTTCGATGTCCGGATGACGCTGCAGAAGTGCCAGTGTCTTGAGGTCAACCGACGTGACCGCGTCCACGTCACCGGACACGAGCGCTGCCTGACGTGCGTTGGGATCGTTGAGCACCGACATTTCCACCCGGTCGAACCATGCGCCTTCCCCATGCCAACCTTCATGGCGTTCCAGCAATGTGCCGACGCCGGGATCGTGGTCCACGATACGGTAAGGACCAGCACCCGTTTGGCTCTGCCAGTCTATGCTCCCGTCATCATTGGCGGGAAGCATGGTAAGATGGTAATCCGTCATGATCCACGGAAGGTCCGCAAAGCCTTGGTTGAGCTCGATTACGATCGCGTGATCGCCGTCCGCCCTGATATCCACCACGCTATCGAGCAACGGCTTTGCCGCGGACGTCGTATCCGCGCCACGGTGATGGTTGAGTGACGCGATCGCATCGGTGGCCGTGAATGGCCGCCCGTTATGGAACGAGGCGTTGCTGTCGAGTTCAAACGTCCAGGTCTTGGCATCCGGCGTGGCGCTCCAGCCCGTGGCCATGTCCGGACCCAGGCCATTGTCCGACGTGATCATGGTGAGGTAGCTGCGGTGGGTGTGTGCGAGCTGGATCTCTCCGACCGACTGGTATTTGCCTGGATCCATTTGATCGGCGGTATTGCCGTCATGGAGGCCGACACGGAACGTTCCGCCGCGGTTCGGCGTCTGCGCCGCGACTTTGGATGTCCAAAGTCCGGTGGCCGCGGTCGCCGTGAGTCCGGCAGCGGCAGAGTGATACATAAATGACCGCCGCGAGAGCCGTCCACGACGGGCTTCCTCCGCGATCCGTTCGATGAGGAACTGGTTTTCTCTATTCATGATATCTCCATGATTGGATTTTCGCCGATGGTTGCCGCGCCCGGCACGGCGGCCACTGCCCTATCTGGCATCGTGACCATCGCCTGCCGTTGGGAATATGAATGCGACCTTTCAAGCGACATTCCGCAATCAAAGCATGAATTCCGCAGTACATCAACCGCAAACCAGGAATATTTTGCCGAGGAGATCTCCTGTCCGTCAGTACGGATGCTGGAGAGGTGGCATGCCCGCTCTCCGGCTCACCCCGATGCAGGGGTGGAGTCGCATTACCGCGGAAACGAGAGCCGTCGCCATTTCCGCATCCTCGAACGGAACCAGGTGCGCTGTCTCTTCGCGTATCGTCCTGTCGCGGCCTTGCCCGCGGCTACCGCGTCCTTCAGATCACGGTTTCCGCGCAGGTGATCGACCAGCTCAGCCGCGCCGATGGCCTTTGCGGAGGGCAGGGCGGGATTCCAGGTAATCAGGTTGCGCCGGACTTCCTCGATCACACCACCCTCGACCATCGCCTCGAACCGATGGTCGATCCGGTCTTCCAGCCAGTCCCGGTCGGCGTCGATAAGCAGGGGCTGGGCGTCGTCAAGCGAAATCAACGGATTCGGTGTATCGTCCTGCCAGGCCGCCAATCCACGTCCTGTAGAGCGCCATACCTCCCATGCGCGCAGGATCCGCATGGGGTTGGCAGGATCAAGGCGGGATCGGGTGATGGCATCCAGTTCGGTCAGCAGGGAGGCCAAGCCCTCTGACTGCAGACGCTCCTTCGCTTCCGCGCGCAGTTTGGGCGGCACCGCTGGAATGTCCGCAAGCCCTTCCGTAAGTGCAGTGAAATAGAGGCCTGTCCCTCCCACCAGGATCATACGCTGGCCATTTGCCAGCAAGGCCTGGATCTCGCGAAGCCAATGTCCGACGGAATAGTCCGCATCCCCCGCGACATGACCGTAGAGGAGATGCGGTGCGACCGCCTCATCGCCTGGCTGCGGGCGGGCCGTCAACAGACTCCAGTTGGAGAATACCTGAAGCGCATCGGCATTGACGATCGTCCCGCCCTGGCGTGATGCGATCTCCAGCGCCAGAGACGACTTCCCGCTCGCGGTGGGGCCAGCGATCAGGACAGGCAGTTCGGGCGACAGCGAACTCAGGATTTCATGTCTCACACGCTCACCCATGCATTGAACATCCACCGGTCTTCCGTCATCCTGCGGGTCAGCGATCTGATTGCGGAGCGAGAGAGACAATGACTGCAACCACGAGGGCGTTTCCCGGATTCCCAGAAGGCCGGGCATAGGATGACGTCAACTGCAACCGAAGCCCAGCAGGAATTACCCGATTTAATGTACCGGCGCATCATGCTGAAGATTTCCGGAGAAGCCCTGATGGGCGATCAGGGCTATGGGCTACATCCTCCGACTGTCGAACGTGTTGCCACCGAGGTGAGGTCTGTCCATGAACTGGGCGTGCAGGTCTGCATGGTGATTGGCGGAGGCAATATCTTCCGGGGTCTTCAGGGCTCGGCGCAGGGCATGGAGCGGACGACGGCCGACTACATGGGAATGCTGGCAACGGTCATGAACGCGTTGGCGATGCAGTCGGCACTTGAACTGGGCGGCGTCTACACTCGTGTCATAAGTGCCATTCCGATGGACCAGGTGTGCGAACCCTATATCCGTCGCCGTGCGGTGCGGCATCTGGAGAAGGGCCGCGTCTGCATTTTCGCAGCCGGCACCGGCAATCCATATTTCACCACCGACACGGCAGCGACACTTCGGGCCTCGGAGATGGGCTGCGAAGTGATTCTGAAGGCCACAAAGGTTGACGGCGTCTACGACCGCGACCCGGAGAAGCACGCGAACGCACGTAGGTATGAATCCGTCACCTATGATATGGTGCTGGCCAAACAGCTTGGTGTGATGGATGCCACTGCCATTGCCCATGCGCAAGGCAATGACCTGCCCATCATCGTCTTTTCGCTTGATGAGCCCGGTGGTTTCCGGGGTGTGGTCCGCGGGAAAGGTACCTATACAAAAGTGTGTAGTGGCCGTAAGTTGGAAGACAGCACATCTGGGGAAGAGCGTTGAAGAGGAGTTAGGCCATGTCAGACGATCAGGACATAGACGTAGATGACCTTTCCCGAAGGATGGACGGGGCGGTCTCCCTGCTCCGCAAGGAGTTCGCCAGTCTCCGGACCGGTCGGGCTTCCGCTGCGATGGTGGAGCCAATATCGGTGGAGGCCTATGGAGTGCAGACACCGATCAATCAGGTAGGCTCGGTAAACGTGCCAGAGCCCAGGATGGTGACGATCAATGTCTGGGACAAGACATTGGTGAACAGGGTTGAGAAGGCGATTCTGGAATCAGGTCTCGGAATCAACCCGCAACGGAACGGAACCATTATCATGCTTCCGATCCCAGAGCTGAACGAGGAGCGTCGCCGGGAACTGACCAAGGTCGCTGGACAGTATGCAGAGAACGCGCGCGTTGCCATCCGCCACGTTCGCCGGGATGGCATGGATCAGCTGAAGAAGGCGAAGACAGCCGGGATGGCTGATGACGAGAACAGGATCTGGCAGGACGAGATACAGGAATTGACTGACAGCCATATCAGGAAAGTGGACGACGCGCTGGAAGCCAAACAGGCGGAAATCATGCAGGTGTAGCGTTGTTGCGGCCGCCGGAAGCGCATAGGACATGTTTTCTGGTGGCATGGGACTGGACGCAGGAAGTATCCGGACAGAGGAATTCGGGTGTGAAGCAGGGAACAGACGGTTCGCCACATCATGTGGCCATAATCATGGATGGCAATGGCCGCTGGGCCCAGCAGCGGGGGCAACCCCGACTCTTCGGCCATCAGGCTGGAGCGCACAGGGTTAGGGAGATCGTGCGGATCTGTCCAGATCTGGGTGTGAGATATCTGACGGTTTTCGCGTTTTCGACTGAGAACTGGAAACGCACACAGACTGAGGTCGCGGGACTGATGTCCCTTCTCCGGCGTTACATCATTTTGGAGACAAAGGCACTCATCAGAGAGGGAGTAAGGGTTCGCTTCATTGGCGATCGAATCCGCCTTGACGAAAAGCTTGTCTGGCTTATGGACGAACTTGAGTTGCTGACGGCGGAGAATTCGCGGGTTCATCTTACTGTCGCGCTGAATTACGGCGGGCGGGATGAAGTCGCCCGGGCGACAAAACGTCTTGCTCAGGAGGTCAAGGCGAACAGGCTGAATGCGGATAGTGTCAATGAAGAGACGTTCGCGCATTATCTCGACACGTATTTCCTGCCGGATCCCGATCTCGTCATACGCACAAGCGGAGAGGCTCGGATATCGAACTTCCTGCTGTGGCAGTCCGCTTATGCAGAATACGAATTCATCGATACATTGTGGCCCGACTTCACCAAGGAGATCTTCACGGATATCGTTGCAAGCTATTCAGGTCGTGAACGAAGATTCGGTGCGGTTACGGCATGAGCCCTTCCAGCCGCTGGGGTGATCTTCGGCTACGGGTGATCACTGGCGTTGCGTTGGTCGCATTGGGTGGGGCGGAAATCTGGTTTGGAGGCGCGGCATTCGCCATTCTCGTCGCGCTCGTGACCGGAGTGATGATCTGGGAGTTGGCATGTATGGTCTCGGGCAATCAAGGCCCGCAAACACTTCAGTTAGGCGTTCTGGCCTCTGCCTGCATACTGTTTGCACGTCAGGTCGATCCTTCCTTTGCCGCGGTCCTGCTTGCAGTTCCTCCTGTCGCGGGAGCGGCGTTTCTTCCGCACCATCGCAGGATGTTCGCCATTTCCGCGTTCTGCATTGTTGTGGCCGGCTACGCTCTTGCGGGGTTTCGCGACAATCAGGGAGCACTGCTGACGATCTGGCTGGTTGGGGTGGTCGTAGCAACCGATATCGCTGGATACTTCGGTGGGAGAGTCATAGGCGGCAGAAAGTTCTGGCCAAGCGTGAGTCCCGGAAAGACCTGGGCAGGGGTTTTTGCAGGGTGGCTGGCGGCTGCATTGGTTGGACTGGCCTTTGCTCCTCATGCCTCCATCGGCCCCAATCTGATGTGGATGTCTGTGATGGCGAGTTTCGCAAGCCAATGTGGCGATCTCGCTGAGAGCGCGGTGAAACGCCGGATTGGGGTGAAGGACAGCGGCGGCATTCTACCTGGACATGGCGGATTCCTCGACCGGTTTGACGGTTTGGTGGGCGCTACGCTGCTGGTAACATTGGTTTTGGTGATTGGCCAGCAGGCTTCAGCCTAAGTCACTTCGTCAGTTAGCTGTGGGTCCGTGCCGTTTTGGCCTCGCGGCCTTGGTCTTGCCTCCCCTTGTTGGAGTTCGATCGACCTCGTGAGTGGCGCCGCTCATGCGCTCTGAATGGAGTCGTGATTCGCTTGACACGGATCATTGAATTCCCGGTGGAAAGCTGCCATTTGCGGCCCATCCCCGATTGGTTTGCCGGATGGCATATCGGCAGGCAGCGGGAGCCGCACGGCAGACAGGCAACAATCGGACTCTCTCATGCTCGATCTGATACCCAACTTCGGCAATGCCCTATACACAATCGGCGCGTTCCTGATCGCATTCGGCGTTGTCGCTGCGGTTCATGAGTATGGTCATTATCTTGTGGGTCGCCTCTGCGGAATCAAGGCAGAGGTGTTCTCTTTGGGCTTTGGTCCCGAGCTTTGGTCATATGAAGACCAACGAGGAACCCGCTGGAGAATCGCAGCTATTCCGTTGGGTGGATATGTCCGCTTTGAAGGTGATGGCGATGTGTCCAGCACCACGGTGGCGGAAGAATCCGGTCGTAAGGCACTGCCAAGCCTGCGCTATACGCTGGACAGTGCGCCGCTATGGGCACGGGCCGCGACGGTTGCCGCCGGACCTGTCTTCAACTTTGCCCTTTCGATTCTGGTCTTTGCAGCGGTGAACATGTCCATTGGAGTTGCGGCGGATCCACTTACTGTAGATGAACTCAGGCCAATGCCCGGACCTGTTGCGGAACTGCGGCCGGGCGATGAGATTGTCGCGATTGATGGACAGGAAGTTCCGGATTTCAATGAACTCGGCGCATTCATCGCCCGACTGCCGACTTTGCCTCTACTCGACTATACAGTGCGGCGTGACGGTCGCTTCGAGATCGTTAACGCGCCGCACCCCCTACCGTCGTTCATTGCTGGAGTGGCGCCCGGTTCCGCAGCGGCGGATGCTGGCGTGGTCGAAGGCGACGTCGTGCTGTCCGTGGACGGTGAGGAAGTCCGGACTTTTGTGGAGCTCCGTGACGCGGTTGCGATTTCGGATGACGGTTCGCTGCTCCTGAAACTCTGGCGCGACGGGGAGACTCTCGAGGTGGCGCTCACTCCCCGCAGAACGGATCTTCCGTTAGCTGATGGAACGTTCGAAACACGTTATCTCATTGGGGTTACCGGCGGTTTGCTCTTCGAACCCAGGACCGAGTCTCCCGGACTGGACCGGGCCCTGGAATTTGGAGTCCTGGAAACATTGGAGATGATCCGCGTGTCGTTGTCTGGCGTCTACCATATCGCCGCAGGGCTGATCAGTTCCTGTAACCTACGCGGTCCGATCGGCATTGCCGAGACCAGCGGCGCCGCTGCGAGCCAGGGCTGGGTCAGCTTCATTCACTTCATCGCGGTTCTGTCTGCTGCCATTGGGTTTATCAATCTCTTTCCAATTCCGGTTCTTGATGGAGGCCATCTGGTGTTTCACGTCTGGGAAGCGGTGACCGGAAGACAGCCTGGTGAAAGGGTGCGGAGCATCCTGACAGGAATTGGTCTCGCCCTGATCCTGGCGTTGATGTCCTTCGCGCTCCTGAACGACATTCGGTGTCCCTGATCTGGAATGGCTGGCTCAGAATTTCCTTGGCGGGTTCATTGGAGTGGCCAAGGGGATCGATGCCGAACAACAGGGATTGGGTGAAGGTCGATTTTGGTTCGGTCGCCTCTGAAAGAGTGGATGCCGAGTTGCCGAAGGAGGCTTTGGATACCGTTGTTGGGTCTCGGGTCCATTGACGGAGTTGGGCTGTGGGAACTGACTTACGCTATTGGTTGGTCTGTCGCATGAAGTGATAACGGGTTCCGATACTTGTCCGAAGAGTACCTGGGATTAACTTTGAGTTTCAATTGACTGTTTTGGCGTAATTTCCTGAACAGGAGAAGTGGATGTTCGTGACATTTTCCCTTGTACCGGGAATGATCGGCCTTCTGGCGCGAAGGTTGCGACGCGGGGCCGACGAACGAAACCGCCGACCCGCAGGTTTGCTCCAACCGGATGCCGAGCGAATCGGAATCCTGCTTTTGACATTTGTTGCCAATGCCGTTACTCAAGCGCGGAAACGGGATTGGGGTGGTTTTCATGAAGCTTGCTGATGGGAGTTGGAACGCAGTCCGCGAACGGGGCATTGGGATTTCGTCCTTTGGTTTGATCATACTCACGTTGGTCATTGGCTTGTTCCTGGCTTTCAGTTCGTCCGTTCAGGCGCAGGACTATCGCTTTGACAGCATCGTGGTTGAGGGTGCGGTGAGGGTGGAGCCGGGGACCATTCTCAGTTACGCGGGGCTCTCTGAAGGCGCCTCGGTGACGGCGGGGCAACTGAACGCCGCCTATCGGTCTGTCATGGAATCACAGTTGTTCGAGACGGTCGCTTTCGAACCGCAGGGTAGGACGCTACTCATTCGGGTTCAGGAATATCCGACCATCAATTCGGTCAACTTCGAAGGCAACCAGCGGGTCAATGACGACGTATTTGAGCCGATTGTAGAGTCACAACCCCGTGATTTCTTCAATCCTGCTGTTGCCGAAGAGGATGCGGCGAGAATCACACAGGTCTATCAGCAGACCGGTCGCCTGGCGGCCGGGGTTGATCCAGTGATCATAAAACGGCCGAACAACCGTGTTGATCTGGTCTTTGAGATCAGGGAAGGAAGGGTGTCCGAGATCGAGCGCATCAGTTTCGTAGGAAACCGATCCTATTCCGACCGCCGCCTGCGGCGTGTTCTGGAATCGAAACAGGCCGGACTGCTCCGCCAGCTCATCCAACGCGACACATTTGTGGCTGATCGGATTGAATTCGACAAACAGGTGCTGCGCGACTTCTACATGTCGCGCGGGTTTGTGGACTTTGAGATTCTCTCGACAGCGGCTGAGTTTTCGCGGGAGCGTGATGGGTTCTTCCTGACCTTCAATGTCCGAGAGGGGCAGCAATTCAGATATGGTGAGATCACGACAACTTCCGATCTTCCCGAGATTGATGTGGAAGAGTTCCATGACGCGATCAAAATCAAGTCGGGAAAGATCTATACGCCTCTTGGCGTAGACACCACGATCACTCGGCTCGAGAGGTTGGCGACGCAGAAGGATCTCGACTTCATTCGGGTGGACCCCCGTGTGACCCGTAACGAAAGAGCCTTGACTCTTGATATCGAGTTCCAGATGGTCAAGGGGCCGCGCATCTTTGTTGAGCGCATTGATATCGAAGGCAATGCGACCACACTTGATCGCGTAATCCGGAGCCGATTCAACACGGTTGAAGGCGATCCTTACAATCCACGCGAGATCCGTGACGCCGCCGCTCGCATCCGGGCATTGGGTTTTTTCGCCAGCACGGAAGTTGAGGCGCGCGAAGGTTCATCACCTGATCGGGTTGTGATTGATGTGAACGTTGAGGAGCAGCCGACGGGTACGCTGGCGTTTGGGGCCAGCTATAGCAGCGATGCTGGGGTAGGGGCGAACATCTCCTTCACGGAGCGCAACTTCCTTGGTCGCGGTCAGGCACTCTCATTTGGCTTTGATACAACCGATGCCACGAATTCATACAGGATTGGTTTCGTTGAGCCTCTGTTCCTCGGGCGGGATGTTGAGTTCGGGCTTGATCTGGGATACCAGACAACAGACTCGGAGGACAACACCGACTTCACCACGTCAAGAGTTGTCTTCAGGCCCTCGCTGTCGTTTCCGCTAGGGGAAACGACCAGGCTGGGGGTCCGCTATTCGGCTGCGCGCAGTGAATTGTCCGTGAAAGAGTCTGACGATACGTTCCGATACTGCGCTGGAAACTCAATAGTTAAGACTGATGCAAACGGAGACTACCATTGTGAGCCGGATGCAGATCTTGCAGTGTACCAGTTCTCGAACATTTTGAATGCCGAGGAAAACCTGGGGAACCGGATCTCCAGCTCAATTGGCTATACCTATGGGCTTCGCACGCTGGATTCAGGATTGAACCCGGATGCGGGCGTATTGTTTCGATTCAGTCAGGACCTGGCCGGACTGGGAGGAGATGCAGAGTATATCGAAACGACGGCCCTATTTGTTGCGGAGCGCAAGCTGCTTACGACGGATGTGACCCTAAGAGCGGTGTTCGAAGGCGGTGTTCACCATTCATTCAGCGATCATGGGAGTAACTACACCGAACGCTTCAGCCTAACTGGAAAGATGCGTGGATTTGAAGTTAACGGCATAGGACCACGCGATTACGGCATCCGCTCGCTCAAGACCGGAGATAAATTGACGGAACATGACTTTGCCCGGAATGAGGATGGAAAAATCTGGAGCCATGCGGATGGCTGTGTCGGTGAACCATCTCCTGATGGCACAGTGACGACTGTCGATTCGCCATGCGTGGCTTTGGTTCGGACGAACGCTCTGCGTGGAAACTACTTTGCCGTCGCAAGGTTTGAGGCGGAATTCCCGCTGGGCATTCCGGAGGAATACGGCATTCGAGGCGCGGCCTTCCTGGACGCAGGAAGCTTGTGGGGACTTGACCGGAAAGACGTGGCGCTCAAATACAGGGATAACGCGGATATGTTTGTGGGCACCAACCCGCCAGCAATTGACGATGGCTTCAATCTGAGGGCGGCGGCTGGGGTTTCGATGCTGTGGGACACGCCGATCGGCCCGCTTCGTTTCAACTTCTCAAGGGATCTGGTCAGGGAGGACTATGACATTCCCCGTAGTTTTGACCTGACACTTTCAACTCGGTTCTAGAAGATGGGACTTCCTTGGCGGGGACCGCTGCTGGTCGCCGCCTGTCTCCTGCAATCTGCCGCACCTTTGGCACAGGATGCCGCGCCTGGCCAGACGCCGATTTTGGTGCTGGACTGGGACCGTCTATTTTCCATTCCCCGGGTAGAGGCGCGCGTGCTGGACGGAATTGCCGAGGAACGCACTAAGCTAGTCGCCGAGAACACCCGCATCGAGAATGAGCTGACCGCCGAGGAACGCGAACTGACCAAGCGCCGCTCCATGTTGAAGGCTGCTGAGTTTCAGAAGTTGGCGGATGCTTTCGACCGGAAAGTCCAGCAGATCCGCGCTGACCGTGACGCTCGGGAACGGGAGCTTCAGCTTCGTGCCCAGATGGAATGGCAGAGTTTCCGCCAGCAGATCGAGACCTCCTTGATCATCGAGATCATGCAGGAGCGTGGAGCGGTACTCGTCATGGACCGCAACCAGGCAATCATGTTTTCCACAACCATAGATATCACCGAAGAGGCCATCGCTCGCCTGGTTGGGCTTCTCGACGCATCTTCAGGGCAGGTCGATCATTCAAACGCGGTGCCGGATTCGCCGCATGCCGTTGAATAGCTCATACGCAGACCGGACTGTTCCCGAATTCATGCATGCCAACACATCGGGTATGAGGCATTGCACCGCAAAGTTCATCAATCCAGGCTTTCGCAATCTTGTGGCCATGAGCCGGTTTTGCCAATATGGTGGCTGCGCCCGCTTGCGCAGGACGTAGATGACCTCCAGAGTGCGACGATTGCGTTCATGAACATTGCTAAGGAAACAAACGCATGGCCGATGGCCTAAAGACCGCGGACATCGATCTGATCAAGCGAATCATTCCGCATCGGTATCCATTTCTAATGGTTGACCGAGTGAAAGAGATCGATGGTACGAATTCAGCCATTGGCGTCAAGAATGTGACCGTCAACGAACCTCAATTCCAGGGCCACTTTCCAGGCACACCGATTATGCCAGGAGTTACCATCATCGAGGCGATGGCACAGACAGCCGCGGTCATGGTTGGGACGGAACAGGAGGTGGCCGATCAGGATTTCCTGATCTATTTTCTCGCGATCGACAGGTGTAAGTTCCGTCACAAGGTTGTGCCTGGCGACGTATTGGAACTCCATGTCGAGACCATTCGAAGTGGTTCAAGGATCTGGAGATTCAAGGGACGTGGCCTTGTGCAGGGCAACCTGGTCGCAGAGGCGGAGTTTACTGCGATGATTGACCGGTCGGCCGACACCTGATGGGCATTGCAGACACCGCGGACATCCACCCTAGCGCCATCGTTGCGGCTGGTGCGGTGATTGGAGCGGGAACCACCGTCGGACCGTTCTCCGTTATTGGGCCGAAAGTCCGGATCGGCAAGGATGTAATCATCAAGAGTCATGCAGTCGTCACTGGCCTTACCGAAATCGGCGACGGTACGACTGTTTTTCCGTTCGCCACAGTCGGCGAAATCCCGCAGGATCTCAAGTTCCGAAGCGAGGAGACCCGGTTGATCGTCGGTAGACGGAACCGAATCCGCGAGGGCGTCACGATGAACACCGGCACTGCTGGTGGTGGCGGAGTTACGCGGATTGGTGATGACGGATTATTCATGGCCGGTGCCCATGTGGCGCATGACTGCCAGGTTGGAAATAGGGTGATCATGGTCAACAACTCCGCTCTCGGAGGTCATTGCATTGTTGGAGACGACGCCATCATCGGCGGACTGAGCGGCATCCACCAGTTCGTGCGCATTGGTCAGGGGGCAATCGTCGGAGCTGTGACCATGGTGACGAAAGACGTCATTCCCTATGGTTTGGTCCAGGCACCACGTGGTGTTCTCGAAGGATTGAACCTTGTGGGAATGAAGCGTCGGGGCATACCCCGTGAAGACATCAACGCACTGCGCGCAGCATACCAGATGCTTGCGCAGGGCGAGGGCACGTTTCAGGATCGGGCCCAGCGAATGCACGAAGAGGCAACAAGCAAGTATGTGCGCGAAGTCGCAGAGTTCATACTTGAGGCCTCTGATAGATCGTTTCTGACTCCGGACTGATGGACCGGCTTGCAATTCTGGCAGGCCGCGGAGTATTGCCACGAATAATCGCAGGCGAGCACTCTGACGCGCTTTTCGTGCATTTCGAGGGAATTCCTGTAGAAATGCCGGCAAATGAGCGGCTTCGGGCGTCTTTCGAGAAGATTGGTGGGCTGTTTGCCAACCTTCGTGAGGCCCAGGTAACCGATATCGTCTTCGCCGGGTGCCTGGAGCGGCCAGTCCTTGACAGTGCTAGGTTTGATTCAAGGATGTTGGAATTGGCCCCACGCATCTTTCCGGCGCTTCGGTCTGGTGATGATGATCTTCTCCGCACAATCGCGGGCATATTCGAGGAGGAGGGTTTCAGCGTTCGTGGCGCCCATGAGGTGGTCTCCGGACTAACTGTTGAGCGAGGTCTTCTGGTCGGTCCTTTTCCAAGCGGTTCTGACAGAAAGGACGCAGAGCGCGGATTCGCAATTGTTGCGGCTCTTGGCGCGATGGATGTCGGGCAAGCCGCAGTGGTCGCCGATGGCCAGGCGCTTGGTGTCGAGACGCTACAGGGTACCGACGCCATGCTTGAATTCGTCGCCGAGACGTCACCTAGGCTGCGCCGTAGCGCCAGTGGCGTGCTCGTCAAGGCCCCGAAGCCCCGTCAGGACCTTAGATTCGATATGCCAGCAATTGGTCCAGTCACGGTGAAGGCAGCAGCGAAGGCGGGGCTCGCCGGGATATTCGTTGAATCGGAAAGGGTTCTCCTGCTTGACCGTGCAGAGACGCTGCGAGTGGCGGCGGAAGCCGACATCTTTATATTCGCCGAGAAATTCTGATGTTCGCATATATGATCGCAGGCGAGGCGTCAGGAGATAGACTTGGCGCCTCGCTGATGTCAGGACTTCGTCAAATTGCGGGAGACGTGACCTTTGATGGTATTGGAGGCCCCTTGATGACGTCACAGGGACTTCAGTCACGAATACCGATGGAAGAACTAAGCGTATTTGGCATAGCTGAAGTGCTGCCAAAGTACTTTCACCTGAAACGGCGATTGAAGGAGACTATCCGGCACGTCATTCAGTCAAGGCCGGACGTGCTAATCACGATCGACTCGCCGGATTTCTGCTTAAGGGTGGCGGGAGCGGTCAAGCGGTCGATAGGAATCCGTACGGTCCACTACGTTGCTCCATCGGTTTGGGCCTGGCGTCCTGGGCGAGCGAAGAAGATGGCGGGCTGCATCGACCATGTCCTCGCATTGCTGCCTTTTGAGCCGCCTTACATGGAAGAAGCTGGAATGCGATGCGATTTTGTCGGGCATCCAGTCATTTCGGAACCGCAACCTGATGCTATGGCAGTCGCCGAATTCCGCACTTCAACTGGAATCGGTGATTCTCCGATCCTGTTGGCGCTCCCAGGGTCGCGCTCTGGAGAGGTGCGGCGCCTGCTTCCCGTATTTGGGGAGGTGGTCCGCCAGGTATTGGCTCGCTTCCCGGCAATCCGCATAGTGATTCCTGCGGCAGAATCTGTGGCTCAGACAGTCGTCGATGTGACGAAGGGGTGGTCGTCTACACCAGTGATTCTTGATCCACGGGCAAGTTCAACTGACATCACCTTAACCCGGAAGCGCACCGCATTCAGTGCTGCCAACTACGCGGTGGCGGCATCCGGAACCGTCTCGCTGGAACTTGCGTCCGCGTCCACACCAATGGTGGTCGCTTACGACATGAACTGGTTAAGTTGGCAGATCATGTCCCGAGTATCAAAGGTGGATACGGTTACGCTCGTCAATCTACTCGTCGGGCGAAAGGCCATCCCGGAGTTCCTTGGTCCGGCGTGCAGTCCGTACGCAATTTCGGGGTCCCTCAATGAACTGATTGTCTCTTCCGAGGCCCGGAGCCTGCAACTCGCGGCCATGGCGGAATCGCTGCAGGCTCTCGGGCAAGGTGGCGAGGATCCTGGATCCCGCGCTGCCAAGGCGGTTATGGCTGGCTTGGATTCAAGTTAACCGCGCAACAGTGAATTCGAGTCGGAATTCCGGGAAATCCAGCCACCTCCAAATACGCGTGTACTCTCTGGGGCATAGAATACACAGGCTTGACCCGCCGATACGCCTTCTTCTGGAGTCAGGAGTTCAACCTCTGCGTTGGTTGCGGACAGTGGGCGGACTATAGCCTCGCACGGAGGGCGCGTCGAACGAACCTTGGCGGCCAAGCGCCACTCTGGCCTTGAGTCAAATGGAGCATCGCCGAGCCAGTTTATTTCGCGAACATGCACAATCCGGGTCGCCAGCAACGCTTTCGGTCCAACGATGACCTGCCGCGTGCCGACATCAAGCCTGACGACGTAGAGGGGCTCTTCGAGGCCCCCAATACCAAGTCCCCGCCTCTGACCAACGGTATAGTGCATGATTCCACGGTGTTCGCCTAACATCCGTCCGTCCACATGCACAATTTTGCCGGGCTCGGCCGCACCTGGTCTCAGCTTCTCTATCACCGCCGCGTAACTGCCTGCGGGAACAAAGCAGATGTCCTGGCTGTCCGGTTTGTCCGCCACGCTCAACCCATGTCCGGCTGCTAGCGCCCGCGTGTCGGCCTTGGATGCCAAACCACCCAAGGGAAATCGGAGGAACTCAAGCTGTTCCCGCGTGGTCGGAAACAGAAAGTATGACTGATCGCGAGATGCGTCGGCGGCTCGATGAAGTTCGGCACCATTGTTTCCAGGTCTGCGGCGGACGTAGTGACCGGTCGCCATGCAGTCTGCATCCAGATCCCTGGCTGTTTCCAGAAGTTCCTTGAACTTCACCTTTTCGTTGCAACGGATGCATGGCACTGGGGTGGAGCCTGCCAGATAGCTGTCAGCGAATTCGTCAATCACGGATTCCCGGAAGATGCTCTCGTAATCCAGCACGTAGTGAGGAAAGCCCATCGTGTCGGCTATACGTCTGGCGTCGTGGATATCGATACCGGCACAGCAAGCGCCTTTTTTTGCCAGCGCAGCGCCGTGGTCGTATAGCTGGAGCGTGATGCCGACCACGTCATAACCTTCGCCTGCGAGCTCGGCTGCGACAACGGACGAGTCCACGCCGCCCGACATCGCGACGACGACGCGGGTATCAGCCGGAGATTTCGCGAATCCCAGCGAATTTACTGACGTGTCCAGGTCCATTTTCCATCCCCTTGGAATGCAACGGAATATAGATTGTTCAATGCAACCCTCAAGTGGGATCCGTTTCTCCTTCAGCGCTGCAATGGACTACGGCACAGAAACGATTGGCAGGAAGTCCCTGTCAGATGCGCTGGCCCAGATTGGGGCGATAGTTCTCAACACCTTTCATCTGGCGCTTCGGCATGGAGAGCCCTTCGGCACCCAAATGTGAGTGTGCGCGCAGAATCGCTGGATGGATCCCTTAAGCACCTGGATTCTCGGACTGCGCTTCCTGGGTCAATCCATCGAACAGTTCAATCGATGGTATCGCCCGGTCTGGACCTTGACCGGCCGCAATCCTATCACTGGAGTAGCTTCAGGGAGGATTCCGAATTGATTGCTGAAGAGGAAGTCCGCGACATGGATGAGGCGACTGCTTCTGCCGAACTGGAACGTCTGGCGTCGTTGCTCACCGGGGCGAATCTCGCCTATCATTCCAATGATGCGCCTGAGATGTCCGACGCCGAATATGATGCATTGCGACGCCGCAACGCGGCAATCGAATCCAGGTTTCCCCACCTTAAGCGTACCGACAGCCCGTCTGAGCAAGTCGGAGCTCCGGCCAGCGAAACTTTTGCCAAGGTCACGCACTCGGTCCGGATGCTATCGCTTGCCAACGCGTTCAGCGATGGAGATGTCCGGGATTTCGATGAGACGATTCGACGATATCTGGGACTCGCTGACAGTACCCCGCTCACCTATACCTGCGAACCGAAGATTGATGGCCTTTCACTCAGCCTCCGATACGAGGACGGCCACTTGGTGCAGGCGGCAACACGCGGTGATGGAGAGACCGGTGAAAATGTTACGGTCAACGCGCGGACGATCGATGACATTCCCGCAATCGCGATGGGTGCTCCAAAAATCATGGAGGTGCGCGGTGAGGTATACATGAGCCATAGCGATTTCATGCAAATCAATGCTCGGGCAGCTGAGGACGGTTCACGAACATTTGCCAACCCGAGGAATGCAGCCGCCGGTTCCCTGCGCCAGCTCGACCCAAGAGTTACCAAATCCCGTCCGTTGCGGTTTCTCGCATATGCATGGGGAGAATTGTCGGAGCCTCTCGCCACGACCCAACACCAAGCGCTTCTCCGATTGTCGGAAATGGGATTCAAGACGAATCCGCTGACGGAAATCTGCAAGAGCCTGGAAGAGATGCTGGCACAATACCGCCGGATCGAGGCCCAACGGTCGACTCTCGGGTACGACATTGACGGGGTCGTCTACAAGGTCAATGATCTGGGGCTGCAGCGACGACTGGGATTCCGGACAGCGTCGCCGCGCTGGGCCATCTCCCACAAGTTCCCGGCTGAACTCGCTTGGACAAGCCTCAAAACGATCGACATTCAGGTTGGGCGTACCGGAGCGCTCAGTCCCGTCGCACGGCTCGACCCAGTGACGGTTGGCGGCGTCGTCGTATCTAACGCCACACTGCACAACGAAGACTATATCTCTGGCTTCGACGCAAACGGCAACGCGATCCGAGGAGGTAAGGATATCCGCGTGGGAGATTGGGTCCAGATTTACCGTGCCGGCGATGTGATCCCAAAGGTATCTGACGTTGATCTCGCAAGACGACCCGAAGGAGCAGAGCGATATGATTTTCCCACTGTCTGTCCCGAATGCAACTCGGAAGCGGTGCGGGAACTGGGCGATGCCGTGCGGCGCTGTACTGGTGGAATTGCCTGTCCCGCCCAGGCGATGGAAAGGCTGAAGCACTTCGTTTCGCGCACTGCCTTCGATATCGAAGGACTCGGAGCCAAGCAGGTGGAAATGTTCTATCGTGACGAGACGCTCCAGATCAGGGAACCTGCCGATATCTTCACGCTTGCGGAGCGCGATGCCGCGAACGGCACGAAGCTCCGCGACCGCGAGGGATTCGGCGAAAGAAGCGTTCAGAACCTCTTCCAGGCGATTGAGGAGAAGCGAAGCGTTCCGCTGAATCGGCTGATTTTCTCTTTAGGTATTCGCCATGTGGGCGAGAGCGCGTCAAGGCTGCTCGCAACGCACTACGGTTCCTGGGAGAACTTCATGAAACAGATTGATGCGATCAATGTTGGCGAAGGTCCGGAATGGGAGAATCTTGTCTCGATAGATGGGGTCGGCCAGATAATGGCTACCTCGCTCGTGACAGCATTTCAGCAGGAGGCCGAGCGCACCTCGATCGACCGCCTTGTCAACCACCTTGATGTTCAGGACATGGCACCGACAGTACAGTCCGACAACCCAGTTGCAGGAAAAACCGTGGTGTTCACCGGTAGCCTCGAAAGGATGACTCGCGCCGAGGCGAAGGCCCGGGCTGAGGCACTAGGTGCAAAGGTATCGGGTAGCGTGAGTGCCAGGACCGATCTTGTGGTCGCCGGTACCGGGTCTGGGGCGAAGTCAAGGAAGGCCCACGAATTGGGTGTCAAGGTCATCGATGAGGACGCTTGGATTGATCTCATCGCCGAAGCATGAAACTACGACCGCCAATCCTTTACCCTTTATTTGCTGGTCTGGAATCACTTGATGGGGTGGGGCCAAAGACGGCGAAGAGTTTTGCCAGCCTCGAGGTGAAGAGACCCAGGGACCTGATTTTCACACTTCCAAATTCAGGAGTGAACCGGCAACGGCTGGACACTATCGCCGGTGCTGATCTTCCAAAGGTCGTGACAATCAACGTCGAGATTGGTCGCCACATTCCTCCCTCCACCAGTGGGCGCCCCTATCGTGTGGAAGTTCACGATTCGCGGACGTCCTTTCAGTTGGTCTATTTCAATGCGCAGGGTCGGTCACTGGAGAGGAGGCTGCCCATAGGTGCCCGTCGAATCGTTTCAGGGCGGGCGGAACTCTATTCCAGTGTCGCTCAAATGCCCCACCCGGATCACATAGTGCACCCGGACGACGAAGCTACGATCCCTCTCTACGAGCCTGTCTATCCGCTGTGTTCAGGCTTACCCGTCGGATGATGGCACGGGCGGTCGAATCCGCGCTGAAGCTCCTTCCGGACCTGCAGGAATGGATAGATAGCCAGACCCTGGAAAAAAGAGGTTGGCCTCGATGGAGGGACGCCGTGAGGGCCGTGCATAGTCCGGCGTCGGAGGGCGACCTTGAGATCTCGGCACCGGCTCGCGAGCGTCTGGCTTACGATGAACTGTTCGCCCATCAGATCACCCTTGCGCTGGAGCGCGCCGAAATGCGTGGCGAATCAGGTGCGAGAAACGTGGGGGATGGCACTTTGCGCTCGAAACTGAACGGGGCACTGCCATATCGACTGACAGATGCGCAGATGAGAGCGATTGATGAAATTACCACCGACATGGGGTCCGAACTCAGGATGAGCCGACTCCTCCACGGCGATGTTGGTTCAGGCAAGACCCTTGTCGCATTTTTCGCGCTGGTTTTGGCCGTGGAAGCGGGAGGGCAGGGCGCGTTGATGGCACCTACGGAAACGCTTGCTCGACAGCACTTTTCGGTGCTCAATCCTCTGGCAGCGGATCTGGGAGTGCAACTGGAACTCCTTACTGGCCGAGATAGCGGAAGCAGGCGGTCAGCGAAGCTCGAATCCCTCAAGTTGGGTAGAATCGACATTCTTGTCGGAACCCACGCCCTAATCCAGCCGGATGTGAAATTTGAGGATCTCCGTCTGGCGGTCGTGGATGAACAGCATCGATTTGGCGTCACGCAACGAAAGGCCCTCGTCTCCAAGGGAAGCGCAACCGATATCCTTGCGATGTCGGCAACACCTATCCCGCGCTCATTGGCTCTCGCTCAATTCGGTGATATGGATGTCTCGATGCTGGATGAAAAGCCCAAGCATCGGAAGCGTGTCAAAACAGCCTTGGTGTCGGTCTCGAGAATGGATGAGGTCGTGAACCGGCTTCGCGACGCCATTTCAGATGGTCAGCGGGTCTATTGGGTTTGTCCACAGGTGGTGGAGTCGGCGTCCGCCAGCACCGCTGCGGCTGAGGAGCGTTTCAAGGCACTGCGCAATGCGCTCGGAGATGCTGCTGTCGGCTTGGTCCATGGCCAAATGCCGGGTCCAGCAAAGGACGCTGCGATGGCAGAGTTTGTCGAAGGCATGACGTCCGTACTCGTCTCCACAACCATTATTGAGGTTGGAGTGGACGTGCCAGATGTTTCCATCATGGTGGTTGAGCGGGCAGAGAATTTCGGACTTGCCCAGTTGCACCAATTGCGAGGTCGGGTTGGACGCGGGACAGCGGATTCGGCCTGTCTATTGTTGTACCAGTCACCGCTCTCGACAACGGGCCGACAGCGACTCGAACTCCTACGGGAGACCGACGATGGGTTTCGGGTCGCAGAGGCAGACCTAACCCTACGGGGGCCAGGTGATGTCATCGGTACTGCACAGGCGGGTCTGCCCGGCTTCAGAATCGCGACACTACCACAACAATCAGAACTGTTGGCGTTGGCGCAATCGCACGCCCGCCGATTCGTGGATGAAATGCGAACTTCGGACAGTCTCCGGGCTGAGACTGTGCCAAACCTGCTTTGGCTAATGGAACAGGAAAAAATGATTCATGCTATTCCAGAGAGTTAACAGGAAATCCGCCATTTGTTCCTATAATGTTCTTTACAATCGATCCTCCATATGGAACAAAATGCGAACAAAGAGGAGTCAGCCATACGGAGGATGGTCGAAATGGGCAAGGGATTCTGGAAATTCGCCAACCGGCATGAAGACACCATCCTGCAGGATTTCGCAGGAGCGGCGGCACTGTTCGTATTGCTGTTCGCTGCGATGCACTTTCCGCTATAGACGGGGGTGCTTCGCAACGGGCAACATTCATGTGGACACCGCTGAGGCTTATGAATTTACACCCACCGAGTGAACGGTTTCTTCCAAAGCCTGAATCAAGGCTGTTCACTCCAACCCGGCCACAAAGACCAACCTGCAACCGGCCAAATCATCGACTGATCTAGATGTAGGGCGTTAATTCACAAAAATTGCTAAATCAGCTAACATGCCAGGTTAAATCACTGTATACTATCCACGATTAGGGAGATGATTCGCATGACACAGAAAACACCAGGACGGTCGCACAGGCAGGGCATGACTGGCATTCATCTGCCCCAGATGTTCCCTGACGACGCTACCGCAGAAGAGTGGTTCGGTGATTGGCACCGGCCGGAAGGCCGCAATTGTCCGCCCTGCGACTCAGCCATCACTCGGGTGGAACGGAACCGCAATCCAGTGCCTTACCGATGCAGGGATTGCCCGGGACATTGCTCAGTCAACCGAATTCGGGTGATGCAATCACGCAAATTTGGCCTGTCGAAGTGGGCAATCGCTCGTTATATGATGACCACGCGCATCACGGGCACTTCGAATATGAAAATGTATCGAGAGCCTGGCAACCGGCAGATGAGGGTGTGGTGCATGATGCAGCGGACCCGCGAGGGCCTTGACGCGGACGAAAGTCTGCAAGTCCCCGGCCCGATTAAAGTTGTCGAAAGTCATTTCGTTGGGAAGGAAAGGAATCGGCACGTAGGCAACAAACCGAAAGCGGGCTGCAGACCTGTCAGAAGCACTGCCATTGCGGGTGCCAGGGATCGCGAAAGCAACACAGTTCGCGCCGAGGTGGTTGAGAAGACCGATAGGTCCACGCCGCACGGTTCTGTCGCAGAACGTGTAGCCGAGGGCGCAAAAGCTAACGTAGATGAAGCCACAGCATACAATCGCGTGTCCTTCGATCATGAGAACGTCGGCCACTCATTGGGCGGGTGTGCTGACGGAATAGCGAATATGAACGGTTTGGAGAGTTTCCGGGCGTTGCTGAATCGCGGGTATCACGGTATGTTCCGTCACGTTCCGCCGCAACTCCTGAACCGATATGTACGGGAATGGGCCGCAAGGCCCAACATCCGCGATCTTGACACCATTGAACAAATGACCGTGCCGGCGCGAGGTATGGTCGGGAAACGGTTCAAGTGTCGGGAACTGGTGGGCAAAGCCGGGGTGGGGCGGTGAACACCCCGGTTCCGAACTCTCGTTTTGATCTGGTCCACACGTCGACCACAACCCGGGCGGTGGCCAGCCTTTTTTCGGGATGCGGTGGCATGGACCTCGGTTTTGTCGGAGGGTTCAGGTTTCTAGGCAGAATATACGAACCCCTAGCCAACCGCATCGTTTTTGCTAACGACATATCCGAAGCGGCGTGCCGGACGTATCGAGAAAACCTTGGCCACGACATTCAGTCCGCGGACATCGTCGACGCCATGTCGCACTTACCTGGGCGCTGCGACATCCTGATTGGCGGGTTTCCTTGTCAAGACGTTTCGGTTAATGGGCAACGTCAGGCTGGGCAGGGGCAAAGGACAGTCCTTTATCGCAAGATGATTGAAAGCATCGAGCGAACGCGGCCCAAGGTTTTCGTGGCCGAAAATGTCCGTGGTTTGTTGTCGTGCGGATTCGGTGCCCGGGTCTTGTCGGACTTTGAAATTCCCGGATATGCAGTGGCTTCCGATCTCCTGCTGGCCTCGTCCTATGGCGTTCCACAAAACCGCGAACGATTGTTCATAGTTGGCGTGAGAGGCAAGCGCTGGTTCGAGTTCCCGGAACCGTCCGTTGATATGCCGGTCACGGCAAGGGCGGCGATATCGGACTTGGAAAATACGCCGGAAGATTCGTGCATCAAGCATGTTTGGAGCCGAGCCAAGCGTTCTCCGGAGCAGGGTTCAAGGATGCTTAAAGCGGATGCGCCTGCTACGACCATTCGGGCAGAGCATCACGGAAACGTGCAATGGCACTACTCCCTACCGCGCCGAATATCCTTGCGCGAGCAGGCGCGATTCCAGTCGTTCCCGGACAATTTCAGCTTTCCGTGCGCTATGCGCGAAACGGAAAGGCAGATCGGAAATGCTGTTCCGCCAGTTCTCGCATGGCATTTGGCCAAAGCAATTGATGACCAGGTCTTTGCATGACGCAAGAGGAGTTCGAGGCACGTCTTGACCAGTCAGTCCGGACGATGAACCATCAATCGAGCGCCGGAATGCCTGGATACTCGAACGCCGACGAACTGGAACAAACGGTTCTAGCCCAGCTTAAGATATTGTGTGAAAACGATGCAAGCGCGGAACCGACGTTTCATGACAGCGCTTTCCCGGACATCGTGGTCAACGGCTTCGGAGTCGAGGTTAAATTCACTTCGCGGCAAACATGGCACGGCACAGGAAACAGCATCTTTGAGGGGATGCGGGACGAAGCGGCAAGCCACGTCTACGTGATCTACTTCCGGTCCGACATATCCGAAGCGCGTTGGAGCCGCTACGAGGATTGCATCAAGGGCGTGCGAATATCGCATTCACCGCGCTACATGATCGACATGGACGGAGGTGGGAATTTCTTCCGAGACCTGAACCTGACACTGGAGGCGTTCAAGGATCTGGAAATGAAAGACAAGATGGTTCTCGTGAAAGAAGACGTCCGGAAGCGGTTGAAGAAAGGCGAAAGGCTTTGGTGGTTTGGCGACGAAAATGAACACACCATCCCGGTAAATGTCAGGCTGTACAGGAATCTGACGACGGTCAGACAGGCTGAACTTCGGGCGGAAGTGGCATTGATGTGCCCTGAGATATTTCAAGGATCACGGAAGCGAAGTAAGTATGACGGCATTGCAATTTACCTATTGACACAGCACGGCATTTTGGCATCCAATGTTCGAGACATGTTCAGCGCCGGCAGCGTGGCCGGACCAGAACGCGGCGGCGACTACATCCTGCGGTCCGTGAAGAACAACATGAAGACCATTCGCAAGGTCGCGTCTGAAATGGATGACGCGCTTTTCGTCGAATATTGGGGCGAAAGCTGCCCTCCTGAAAACCGCATGAACAGATGGTTTGAGTTGATTGACGCCGCGAGGCCGAATGATCCGCCGTCACTACATCTCGAGGAGGATGCGAAGTGACAGTCAATCATGCGCAGGCAGTCCTTTCAGCCATTGCCATCGCGTCCGAAGCGGCGTCCAATGTCAGAAGAATCGAAGCATGACGGTTCTTGAATTCCCGCGCTGGCAGCAGGACTTCCAATCCCTCGAATGGAACGTCAGGGACAGGGCCGTTCGACTTCAACATCGCCCTTAGCTGATCCCGGGCGGTCTCAACTTCGGCTCTCGTTCGGCCGATAATGTTCGCGCCTACAACCGACGCCGCGGCTTGGCCAAGAGCACAGGCTTTTACGTCTTGGCCATATTCACTGATTCGCCCACCTTCGGCGACAATATCCACGGTGACGGTCGACCCGCACAGCGGCGAGCGTTTTTTGACCGTTGCTTGAGGGTTTCCCAGCCGCTCGGTCAAGGGAATGCTCGCCGAGAGCTCCAGAATCCGACTGGAGTAGAGGTTGATAAGGTCCACGTCGCTCATCGCTCTTTCCATCCTGATGGATTCCCTACATAGGGCCAAGGCAGGTCGAATCAAAGCCCCACTTCCACTCCGAAGTGCAACACCGGCCATTCCCGCAGCGGGGGCGTAGCCCGAGCGTAGGGAATGGCCGGAAGGCGCGGTTTCCGGCCGCCCGGGCGCCGCGGATCCGGCCCCGGGACGGCTGTGGTCCCTTCTGTATGGAGTCTATCCGGGCTTTCCGGGCGGCGCAACGCCTCCGCCGGGTCGGGTCGCGTCCGTCCGGGCGCAGGGAGGGCGTAGCCCGACCGGAGCCCGGACGGACGCGACGGCGAAATCCTGTCCACCCCCTTCCTGCGCGCCGGCGGGAGGCGGTCGCGCGGCGTCAGGGAGGGCGGGCCTTGTGCAGCACCTCGGCGGGCGTCCGGTAGCCCAGCGCCCGGCGCGGACGCGCGTTCAGGCGGTCCTGCACCGCCCTCACCTCCGCGTCGGTGACCGCGCGGAGGTCCGTCCCCTTCGGCAGGTACTGCCGCACCAGCCCGTTGGTGTGCTCGTTCAGGCCACGCTCCCAGGAGTGGTAGGGGGTGGCGAAATAGAACCCGGCCCCGAGCTCCGCCGCCACGCCGGCGTGGCCCGCGAACTCCTTCCCGTTGTCCGCCGTGATCGTGTGGACGGGCGCGGCGGACGGCCGGAGGAGATCCACCATCGCGGCGGAGACCGCGGCCGAGGTTCTCCGGTCAACCCTTTGGAGAAGCGCGTATTTCGAGGCCCTGTCCACAAGGGAGACCACCGCCCCGCTGTGGCCTTTCCCGATGATCGTGTCCGCCTCCCGGTCGCCCACACGCTCCTTCCTCTCCACCTCATCCGGCCGCTCGGAGATGTCCACCCGGCCCGGGATGTGGCCCCGGCCCGAGTGCCTGCCGCCTCGCCAGTTCGGCTTTCTGCCGCGGCGCCGCAGCAGCAGGAACAGCCCGCCGCCCGCCTTCCGGTCGGCCCTGACGTGTTCGGATGTCCACTGGCGGCCCACCGTCCAGCCACCCTCCAGACGCAGCCGTCCCGCGACCTGCTCCGGGCTCCAGCCCTCCGCCAGAAGCCCCTCGACGCGCGCCCAGCGGTCGGGCGTCATCTTCCTCGGGTTCGAGGAAGCCGCGCCGCGGCGGGCCTCCGCCCTCCCCTGCGCCTCGCCCGGGCTGTATCCCGAATCCCCGCCGTTACGGCGCAGCTCCCGCCAGACCGACGAACGGTCACGGCCCAGACGGGCCGCGATGGCCCCGTCGGACAGCCCGCTTTCCTTCAGCGCGCCGATCTGGCATCTCTCTTCATGGGTCAGGTGGCGGTAGCCCTCGGGCATGGCAGTCTCTCCTGTTTGCTCACAGGGACTGTCGCCGCTTCCTGGCCGATACGCAACATCATGCGGCCGGAAAACCGGTCACCACCGCCACTGGTGTTGCACTTCAGGGTGGAATGGGGCAAGGAAAACCAATGTCATTCGATCCATTGACGCTCACTTATGATGCGAATGGGTTAATTCCCGTAATTGCCCAGGAGAATGGTACAGGGGAAGTGCTGATGCTCGCTTGGATGAATGCTGACGCCGTGGAACGTACATTGGCGACCCGGCGGTTGACCTATTGGTCCAGGTCTCGCCAAGCATTCTGGATCAAGGGCGAGACTTCGGGACACACCCAGGAGCTGGTTGATTTGCGGGTCGACTGCGATCGTGATTGCCTGCTCGCGCTGGTTCGACAAATTGGTCCCGCTTGCCACACAGGTCGAAAGAGCTGCTTCTACACCGCCGTTCAATCTGGGCGGGAGATCCAGATCATGGAACCGACTGTGTAGTCAACTCGGACCGGATTGTCTGGTGTTGCCGGAATGGTCATAAGACCATGCGCCGCACGTCCTGAGGTTTCAAACCATCCGCGCGGTACCTGGAAAGCGATTTGGCGTCATCGCGCTTTGCGAGCCGCTTTCCCGTCGCGTCCCGAATTAGCCGATGATGAAAATAATTCGGTCGGGGGAGGGCGAGCAGATCCTGCAGCAGGACTTGAACGAATGTTGCTTCAAACAGATCCTCTCCCCGAACGACTTCGGATATGCCTTGTTCCGCGTCATCAACGACAACAGCGAGGTGATAGCTGGTGCCGATATCCCTTCTGGCAATCACAATATCGCCGACCCGCGTCTGGAGTATTTTCCTTGTGACCTGATGGTCTCCATAGTGCAGTGAGCCAGTCTCAGTGAACGCCAGTCGACCGGCCCCTGTTAGCTCGTCCGCAGTTTGGCTTGGCGTGATGGAATCGTCTTCCATCAGGATTCGCGATGCCTGTGCTGGGGCACGCCCCAGAAGATCTAGTGCGGAGGCAATATTCAGACGGATGGCATCGTTTGTGCCCGCGTCTGAAATGGACCTGCCACGGCAAGTGCCGGGATAGACAGGACCTTCGAATCCATCCGATATCGGCGAGCCTTCTTGCGGTGCGTTCAGCGCGGCGCGAATATCGCGGCGAGAGCAGCGGCAGGGGTAGCAGATGCCCATGCCAATCAGTCTGGCAAGCGCTTCTCGATAGGAGGGAAATTGTTCAGACTGTCGCACGACAGGCTCGGGCCAATGAAGCCCCAACCAACGCAGGTCGCTCAATATCTGAACTTCCCATTCATTTTTGGAGCGGGCTTGGTCGATGTCTTCAATGCGCAGAAGGAACAATCCGTGACGCGCCTTTGCGCGGTTCGAAGCCGTCATCGCGGAAAAGGCATGCCCGAGATGCAATGGCCCGGTTGGGCTCGGCGCGAAGCGTGTAACGTAAGTCATGTATTGTCAGTTGGTTATGGAACGGCATTCAAGTTTGATCATAACATGATTCCAATGAGTCGCGCGACTGGGTTGGCCACACTTGGTTGGCGCAGGTCCGAAGTGTGCGCCCCAGTGGATCCAGATCCCGTGGATTTCGGACTGCCATATGTGCTCTTCCATTCCGTTTCCCCATTTGATCTGTTCGCCGGGCCATATCTGGACGGAAACACAACCTGAAAGAGGCCTGAAACCTGCATTCAGATTGTCTCGGAAAATTGAATTGTTGACCTGATGGGTGCCAGGACTTGGGTTGATGCGTAGCACCATACGCTGGCTGCTGTCCTGGCAAGCGCATCAATCCGCCTAGTCCCTATTGTCGACCTCGACAGCTACATGGTTGTTTCCATCACCGTCTGCGATCCGGGCGACCGACACGACCTCTTCGTCTTCTGCCGTATCGAATACCTTAACTCCACCACCGATCCTGGATTGAAAGGAAATCTCCTCAACCGGGCAACGGATAGATTGACCAGTGGATGTGACAAGCATGATCTGGTCATGACTGTTCACCCGAAATGACGTCACCAGCTTTCCTCCACGCATATCCCGGTCGATCGCCCTGACACCCTTTCCACCACGTCCTTTGACTGGATAGTCATGAGAAGAAGTGACTTTACCCAACCCCTTCGAGGTGACCGTCAGGATCAGGTCCTCTACACGGAACATTTCCTCATATCGTTGCTTGGATATTGACACGTCAGCATTGGTCGCCTGGCTCTCACCTTCCTTCGGATCTATCCCGAATCCTTCGATCTCCCTCCGCATTTTCAGGAATGCGGTGCGTTCTTCCGGACTGGCCTCACAATGCCGGATCACCGTCATGGAAACCACCGAATCGCCTTCTGCCAAGCGCACGCCCCTGACGCCCGTTGAGGCGCGGCTCTTGAAGACACGAACCTTCGTGGCTGGGAAACGGACAGCGCGACCAAATGCGGTTACCAGCATCACGTCATCGTCGCTCGCACAGACTCGAGCGGCCACCAGCGATACGTTCTCAGGGAGTTTCATCGCGGTCTTGCCATTGGCGTACACGTTGGTGAAGTCACTGAGGTCATTGCGGCGAACGTCGCCCGCACTGGTGGCGAACACGATCTGCAGACTGGCCCATTCCTCTTCCGGTTCCTCAATCGGCATGAATGCGGCAACCGATACGCCGGAAGGTATCGGCAGGATGTTAACCACAGCCTTGCCTTTGGCGGTACGGCCTCCCTGCGGAAGCCGCCAGGTCTTCAATTTGTAGACCATTCCGTCAGTGGTGAAGAACAACAGTTGGGCGTGGGTGTTCGCGACGAATAGCGTCGTAACTGTATCTTCCTCTTTCGTTGCCATCCCGCTGAGCCCTTTGCCTCCTCGCCGTTGGCTTCGGTACTCCGCAAGCGGCGTGCGCTTGATGTAACCGCCCGCGGTCACAGTCACCACCATATCCTCGCGCTCAATCAGGTCCTCATCTTCCATGTCTCCCGACCACTCAACGATTTCCGTTCGTCGAGGCACCGCGAAGCGTTCCTTCATCTCACGGAGTTCGTCCGAAATGATTGACATGATCCGCGACCTTGACCGCAGGATATCAAGATAGTCCTTGATGCGGTCGGCGAGTTCCTCGAGTTCGGTTGTAACCTCGCGAACCCCGAGCTGGGTGAGGCGTTGTAGCCTAAGGTCCAGGATGGCCCGCGCCTGCGCAACAGAGAGATTATAGGTTCCGTCTTCGTTTATGGTGTGGCTCGGGTCGTCAATGAGCCTGATGAAATCAGCGATTTCGGCCACCGGCCAGCGCCGTGTCATCAATCTGTTCCGGGCTTCGGTTGCGTCGGCGCTTGCGCGGACCGTGGCGACGACCTCGTCCACGTTGCTAACGGCGACGGCAAGTCCGCACAGTACATGGGATCGCTCACGGGCCTTCCGTAGTTCAAAGGCCGTGCGTCGTGCGACCACTTCCTCTCGGAACTGTATGAAATAGCTGAGAAAATCACACAAGGTGAGTTGTTGGGGACGGCCACCGTTCAGCGCAAGCATATTGCAGCCGAAGCTCATCTGCATCTTGGTGAAGCGATAGAGTTGGTTCAACACCACTTCCGGCGTGGCGTCGCGCTTCAGTTCTATGACCACGCGGACACCGATCCTGTCAGATTCGTCCTGAACGTGGGAAATCCCTTCGAGCCTCTTTTCCTTGGCAAGCTCCGCGATCTGCTCAACGAGTCGGGCCTTGTTGACCTGGTAAGGCACCTCATCGATGATGATTGCGGAACGGTCCTTGCGGACGCTTTCGATCCGGGTCTTTGCACGGACAATCACGCCGCCTCTGCCTTCGCAATAGGCCCGTCGTGAACCCGATCGTCCGAGTATGATGCCACCGGTGGGAAAGTCCGGGCCGGGTACGTAGTCCATGAGTTGGATCGAATCAAGATCCGGATTCTCGATAAGCGCCAGGGTCGCGTCTACGACCTCTCCGAGATTGTGGGGCGGAATATTGGTCGCCATGCCGACTGCAATGCCACCCGCACCATTGACCAGCATGTTCGGAAACCGCGCAGGCAGGACCGTTGGTTCGCGATCCTTGCCATCATAATTGTCCTGGAAATCGACGGTCTCTTTGTCGATGTCAACCAGCAGGAATTCCGCTGGGCTGTCCATGCGGACCTCGGTGTAACGCATTGCTGCCGAGTTGTCGCCGTCCATCGAGCCAAAATTGCCCTGTCCATCCAGAAGGGGCAGGGACATGGAGAAATCCTGCGCCATCCGCACGAGTGCATCGTAGATCGCCTGGTCACCGTGCGGGTGGTATTTTCCCATCACGTCACCGACAGGGCGTGCCGATTTTCTGTACGGCTTGTCGTGCGTGTTGCCGGTCTCGTGCATTGCGAAGAGAATCCTGCGGTGAACTGGCTTGAGGCCGTCACGCAGATCTGGGATTGCACGGCTAACGATCACACTCATCGCGTAGTCGAGGTAGCTTGACCTCATTTCGTCAGCGATGGAGATCGAAGGTCCGCCGTATTGCGGAGGATCCATTACGGTCTCTTCCGAGATTTCAGAGGGTTCGTTCGTATCGCTCACAGGCACTCCCACTCAACAGCGAAATCCCACATTTGGTTGCCAATGAATATACCGCGCATGGATGTAGGGTGCAATGCACATCAGCCAATATAAGCAGCCATTCAAGATGAGTGACAACACATTGTTTTTGTTGAAGACCTCAGGAATTTGGGGAAAAGTCAGGGAAACGGTCAAGAAAGGGAGAAGAGCGGTGGCAAAGTCAGAGACGGAATTGATGCTTAAGGGTTACGGGTTGACCACTGCGGAACTCTTCTACCGAATGCCCGATTACCTGAACGTGTTGAACTCGTTCATATGGCAGGATTACGATTTGGCGCCGGAGCATCCAAAACTGTTCAGGTTCATTGACTTCTGGCGGAAAGAGATCGAGGGTCCCCTGCATTCGGTGCGCTTCAGCCACCGTAGGATGATCAGCCCGGGATCATGGCGTAACGTGACGGGGGAGTTCATTCTGCACTGAATTCAAGAACCGCAACGTCATTCAGTTGAACGCCGCTGCGGACTAAGGCAGGATTACGGACCACGACCGGTGAAGCCGGCAAACAGGTCCTGTGGCGAGGAAGACCAATCTGGTCAATCGCCGTGATGGAACCCACGAAACTCTGGGTATCATCTATGGCCCCATTCCACCCTGAAGTGCAACACCAGTGGCGGTGGTGACCGGTTTTCCGGCCGCATGATGTTGCGTATCGGCCAGGAAGCGGCGACAGTCCCTTTGCTGAAGAGAGGGAGACTGCCATGCCCGAGGGCTACCGCCACCTGACCCATGAAGAGAGATGCCAGATCGGCGCGCTGAAGGAAAGCGGGCTGTCCGACGGGGCCATCGCGGCCCGTCTGGGCCGTGACCGGACGACGGTCTGGCGGGAGCTGCGCCGTAACGGCGGCGGCGGGGGGTACAGCCCCGGGGAGGCGCAGGGGAGGGCGGAGGCCCGCCGCAGCGCGGCCTCCAGTGTTCCCCGCAGGATGACGCCGGACCGCTGGGCGCAGGTGGAGGGGCTTCTGGCGGAGGGCTGGAGCCCGGAGCAGGTCGCGGGACGGCTGCGTCTGGAGGGCGGCTGGACGGTGGGCCGCCAGTGGATATACGAGCGCCTGAAGGCCGACAGGAAGGCGGGCGGCAGGCTGTTCCTGCTGCTGCGGCGCCGCGGGAAAAGGCCGAACTGGCGAGGCGGGCGGCACTCGGGCCGGGGCCACATCCCGGGCCGCGTCGACATCTCCGAGAGGCCGGATGAGGTGGAGAGCAGGGAGCGTGTCGGCGACTGGGAGGCGGACACGATCATCGGGAAGGGCCACAGCGGGGCGGTGGTCTCCCTTGTGGACAGGGCGTCGAAATACACGTGTTTACAGAGGGTTGACCGGAGAACCTCGGCCGCGGTCTCCGCCGCGATGGTGGATCTCCTCCGGCCGTCCGCCGTGCCCGTCCACACGATCACGGCGGACAACGGCAGGGAGTTCGCGGGCCACGCCGGCGTGGCGGCGGAGCTCGGGGCCGGGTTCCACTTCGCCACCCCCTGCCATTCCTGGGAGCGTGGCCTGAACGAGCACACCAACGGGCTGGTGCGGCAGTACCTGCCGAAGGGGACGGACCTCCGCACGGTCAGCGACGCGGAGGTGAAACGGGTGCAGGACCGCCTGAACGCGCGTCCGCGCCGGGCGCTGGGCTACCGGACGCCCGCCGAGGTGCTGCACAAGGCCCGCCCTCCCTGAAGCCGCGCGACCGCCTCCCACCGGCGCGCAGGAAGGGGGTGGACAGGATTTCGCCGTCGCGTCCGTCCGGGCTCCGGTCGGGCTACGCCCTCCCTGCGCCCGGACGGACGCGACCCGACCCGGCGGAGGCGTTGCGCCGCCCGGAAAGCCCGGATAGACTCCATACAGACGGGACCACAGCCGTTCCGGGGCCGGATCCGCGGCGCCCGGGGGCCGCAGACCACGCCTTCCGGCCATTCCCTACGCTCGGGCTACGCCCCCGCTGCGGGAATGGCCGGTGTTGCACTTCGGAGTGGAAGTGGGGATGTGAAAACCCCGAAGTTTCCGCAGGGAGTTACGTTGGACTCGATTCCCTTACGGAACGATCCTTGTGTATTTCGTTCCCTTGATGGTCGCGCCTGCCGTAAAGCCCGCACTTTCAAAAACCCACGCGACAACCGGGCTGAGTGCAACGGTGGTCTCGTTTGAGAGGTTTTCAGCGTCTCTTCCCAGCACGAATTCAATGTCCGACCCAGCAGCGTAACCGGGAGACGCACGGAAATCCTGCAGGGCCTCGACGGTCATGAAGAAGAGTGCATGGGAATACTGCTGCGCACCGAACTGGAAACCGATAGTTGCTGAGGCAGCGGAGTAATAGTCAACGGTCACGTCCTTGACGCGAAGCGCACCCTTACCGTATGCCCCGCCTACGACAAACCCGGCTTTTGTGATGACCGGCATGACCAATATGCCTACGGCCTTGTCGCCAAGCTGAGCGGATTCCGGGTAGTTGGTATAGAGATAATCCAGCGTAGCATCGACACGAGCATCGATCTGCGCGGCTTCATCGGTTTTGGTTGTGGTTACGCAGGCCGCAAGCAAGGTTGCGCCGCCAAGGGTACTGATGAACGCACGGCGGTCAAGGCTGCTCATGGTATCGTTCTCCTGTATTGGAATGTCGCTTTCGCTGCACCCTATCGCTGGGTACTTGGATTGAGGTTTAGAGAATTCGTTTACCGCTGTCACCATAATTTTCCTGTCGGTGGAGACCTTGGTCGCATGGCACCAACATTGGGCCGGGAAACCTGAGACTGGCGCGATGTCATTCCGGAAAGTGCAAGACTAGATCGCTCCCGAATACGAGACCGACAATTTCACATGCGAATTCGAGGCGCCTTTTGACTCCCTGTTTGTTAAGGTGGGTGTCCACCCACCACCCGTCTGCCAGTTGTTCGGCATGGTCATCGGCTAGACCAGGGGTCTTCAGATAGAGGTCTTTCCGGTCTCGGGCCACGATCCTTCTCGATTTTGAGAGGGATCTCTCCGAAAGTCGCTCCAGGAACCGAAGATCAAGCTCCGCGAACCTCAGCAAACAACACTTATAGGCAGCCTTGAGGCTGCTCTCGCTGACCACATCACCAAGCAATTCGAACCTATGCAGCGCGGTCCGACGAACCTTGGGCGGATTGGGCTCTGGCAGCGGCGGCCGCTCAGCTGTTGCGTGACCGCGACATATCCTTGCGGCATCAAGCGCAAAATAGGTCAGTATACCATCGCAACCGGCGCGCTTGAACGCCAGCAGGCTTTCCATCATCGCCTTCGGTCCATCGATCCAGCCGTTGAGGCCGGCCTGCTTCAGCATGGCGTATTCGCCACTGACCTGATAGGCGAATGTCGGCACGCCAAAGGTATCCTTTACCCTTCGCGCGATGTCGAGACAGGGGAGGCCAGGCTTGACCATCACCATATCGGCCCCCTCGCTCAGGTCGCGGGCAACGAGCCTGAGAGCTTCATCCGAGTTGCCGCAGTCCATCTGATAGGTGCTCTTGTCGCCCTTGAGGGCTCCGCTTGCTCCGACCGCATCCCGGAAGGGACCATAGAACGCGCTTGAGTACTTCGCCGCATAGCTAAGGATCGCGACCTGCCGGTGTCCGACGCTCTCAAGCGCTGTTCGGATCGCCCCGATTCGTCCATCCATCATGTCCGAGGGTCCGAGAATGTCCGCTCCCGCTTCGGCCTGCGACAGCGCCATTCGGACAAGGGCCTCTACGGTCTCGTCATTCAGGATCAAGCCGTCACGAACAATTCCGTCATGTCCATTCACATTGTAAGGGTCGAGCGCGACGTCCGTCATGACCGCGATGTCCGGAACCTCATTCTTTATCGCCCGCACCGTACGGTTCGACAGGCTTTCCGGATTCCATGCCTCCTCGCATAGCTCCGTCTTCAGTTCCGGTGCCGTGTAGGGAAAGATACAAACCGCAGGAATTCCGAGCTCTGCGGCCTCCCTTGCCTTTCTTACCACACGGTCAAGCGTCATCCTGAATACGTCAGGCATTGAAGGGATGGGGGTTTCCTGGTCGGTGCCGTCCATCACGAAGATTGGCCAAATCAAGTCGTCCGCGGTAAGTACGTGCTCGCGGACCAGCGAGCGAAGTTGCGGCGAGGCACGCATTCTACGGAATCGCGCAGCTGGAAATGGGGCTGGCAGATGGGATTGCACGGATTTGACCTCTTCGAATAAGGGTTAGGGAATCGCAGGTAATGCCAGGAGTCTCAACCCTTGAATTCGTTGAGCCTGAACAACGGCGACCGCCATTCGGTCAGGAGGAGGTATAGGGCTGTTGAACCTGATTGACGTCATTGTTACGGAACTTGCTGTCATTGTCTTGGAACTTCTTGACGCTAGATCGTTTTCGAGCCTCTGGTTCTGGTTGGTACTGGTGACCATCTGGTGGGTGGCAGTAAGCAGGGTGTTTGGAGTTCCGCTCAGTATCGTGCGGCGCGCCTTTCAAGGCGATGGTCAGGCACAGCGAGACATGGAGGATCTGGTTCGCATCCACGCCCGTCGGCTCCATGGCATTGGCCGCAGTTTCGGAATCTGGATGGTCGGAGTCTCATTTGCCTTGCTGACAGGTCTTGGCCTGATCGGCTTCCACTTTCGTGTGGAACTCGCACAGGCCCTGTTTCTGGTCGTTTTCCCGTTCGCACTAGCGGTCGCGCTTGACCTGATGGCTGCAGCCCGAATCGATCTTGAGCGGCCATCCGGAGTCTATCTGCAACTATATGTGTGGCGGCAAATGAACCGAATCCGGTTTATCGGCTTGGCCGCGATACTGATCAGTGTGATCTGGGGATTGCCAAGAATCTCTCCAGCACCCATTTTCGGCGGTTGACTCGTCAGCGTAGCCCGTTAGGTGAAGCGGTCTATGCCTGAGCCTGGCCATATTGACGTAGGCGGTGCGCCTGAGGGTTTCGACGCAAAGCTGCTGGTCGCCGAGCTTTCGAAGTCAGGCTCATCCGTGATTCACATTGCCCGCGATGACCGGCGACTGGAAGCGATCCGGGCCGCTCTATGGTTCTTCGCACCGGATATCCCGGTCATGACCTTTCCGGGTTGGGACTGCCTTCCTTATGATCGCATTTCGCCAAATGCCGCGGTCTCAGCCGGGCGCATGTCGACATTGGCCGCACTGGTAAAGGGAATCCGCGGTCAATTCATTCTGCTGACAACGCTGAATGCCGCAATACAGAGAATTCCCGAACCTCAGCTGCTGCGCGAATCAACTTTTTCAGCGACGGTGGATCACCGGGTCGACGAACGGGCGCTGCGGGACTTTCTGTTAACGATGGGGTTTGTCAGAGCGCCGACAGTGACCGAGCCCGGCGACTATGCGGTCCGGGGTGGGATCATCGACATCTTTCCTCCGGGCGAATGCGACCCTGTCAGGCTCGACCTGTTCGGTGACAGACTCGACGGAGCCCGGCGTTTCGACCCCGTTAGCCAACGCACGACGGAAAGACTGAAGAGTGTCGAACTTACGCCGGTATCGGAGGTCATTCTCGACGACAGGGCAGCCACCCTGTTCCGGCAGAACTACCGAGTTGAGTTCGGATCAGCCAGTGTGGGCGACCCTCTCTACGAGGCGGTCGGCGAAAGGCGCAGGCAGGCCGGGATGGAACATTGGCTGCCATTCTTCCATGAGCGGCTGGTGACGCTGTTCGACTACCTGCCTGACGCAACGATTTCCATGGACGATCAGGTAACGCCCGCCCGGCATTCCCGTTGGGAAGGAATTCTCGACCAATACGCCACACGTGTGCAGGCGTTGCAGGTCAGAAGCCAATTCGACTCCGCCTACAAGCCCTGTCCGCCGGAAATGCTGTACATTGACGACAACCATTGGCAGACGGCACTGAAGGAACGGCGCGTCCTTCAGTTCCACCCCCAGCCCCTGCCAACAGGTCCCGGGGTGATCGACGCAGGCGGGCGATTCGGTCGGGAGTTCTCCGTCGAACGGGTCTCGGAGAGTCACGATCTCTTTCACGCTGTCGCAAGCCATGTCTCGTCAAGCCTGACCAAGGGAAACGTGTTGCTGGCTGCATATTCGGAGGGTGCGGCGGAGCGACTCCGCCATCTGCTGGAAGATCAGGACCTGGATGCCGCTGTCCACGTTCGCCGGTTTTCGGACCTGAACCGCACAGCCACTTGCGCCACCACGGTCTGGCCACTTGAAGCGGGATTCGAGATTCCGGGACTTACAGTAATCTCCGAACAGGATATTCTGGGTGACCGCCTGATCCGCGCTCCGAAAAGGAAACGCAAAGCGGAGAATTTCCTCACCGAAGCACGGTCGCTCACTCCCGGCGAGCTTGTCGTCCACGTCGAGCACGGTATCGGGAGATTTGCGGGACTGGAAATCGTCGATGTGCTCGGAGCGGCCCACGAATGCCTGATGCTCGAATACGCCGGGGATACCCGACTCTACATTCCGGTTGAGAATATTGAGCTGCTGAGCCGCTACGGCCGGGAGGAGGGGGGGACTCTTGACCGCCTCGGTGCTTTGGCCTGGCAGGCCAGGAAAGCGCGACTTAAGAACCGCATCAACAATCTTGCCGAAAAGCTCATCCGCATTGCCGCCGAACGGCAGTTGAGAGAGGCACCGGTTCTGGAGCCTCCCGAAGGTATGTGGGATTCGTTCAATGCGAGGTTTCCCTATTTGGAAACCGAAGACCAATTGCGGGCGGTCGACGACGTCCTCAAGGATATTTCGTCTGGAAGTCCGATGGACCGGCTTGTCTGCGGCGACGTCGGTTTCGGCAAGACCGAGGTGGCGATGCGGGTCGCTTTTGTCGCCGCAATGTCGGGAAGACAGGTTGCCGTGATCGTGCCGACCACACTGCTTTCGCGACAGCATTTCCAGACATTCTCAGACCGATTTCGCGGATTCCCGGTCAAGCTTCGACAGCTGTCACGCTTCGTCCCTGCTGATGAGGCGGAAGAGGTTCGTGCCGGAATTCGGGATGGGAGTATTGATATTGTCATCGGAACACACGCACTTCTGTCTGGGTCCGTGAGATTCAAGGCGCTGGGCCTGCTGGTCGTCGATGAGGAGCAGCGGTTTGGAGTTACGCACAAGGAACGGCTGAAGGAACTGGGTTCGGACGTCCATGTGCTTACGCTCACCGCCACGCCGATTCCCAGAACGCTGCAGCTCTCGTTGACAGGGGTCCGGGATCTATCATTGATTGGCACGCCACCCGTCGACCGGTTGGCTATCCGAACCTATGTCAGCGAATTCGATGCGGTGACAATTCGCGAGGCGCTTCTTCGGGAGCGTTATCGAGGCGGTCAGTCCTTCTACATAGTTCCACGCATCAGCGACATCCGGGAAGTTGAGGAGTTTCTCGCTGACCGGGTGCCCGAAGTCAGCTTTGTGAGCGCACATGGTCATATGTCACCAAAGCAGCTTGATGACACCATGAACGCATTCTACGACGGAAAATATGATGTGCTTCTATCGACGACCATCGTCGAGTCCGGTCTCGACATTCCTGCAGCGAACACTTTGGTGGTCGACAGGGTGGACCGGTTTGGACTGGCCCAGATCTATCAGATCCGTGGCAGAGTCGGGCGATCAAAGACGCGGGCCTACGCCTACTTGACGACACGGCCTGGCAAACCGCTGACGCTGGATGCCGAGCGTCGGCTGCGCGTGCTCAGTTCACTTGACTCCCTGGGAGCCGGATTCTCCCTTGCCAGTAGGGATCTCGATATTCGGGGGGCAGGGAACCTATTGGGTGGCGAGCAATCCGGCCATATTCACGAAGTGGGTTATGAACTCTATCAGTCAATGCTTGAGGAAGCGATCACACGGATAAGGTCTGGCGAGCTTGATGGGCTTCCAGAAGACGATGAACAATGGTCTCCCGAGATCAATCTCGGCGTTCCCGTTCTGATTCCCGAACATTATGTTCCGGACCTTGGCGTAAGGCTTGGACTCTATCGGCGCCTCTCAGGACTACAGTCAAAGGTCGAGGTCGAAGGATTCGCGGCTGAACTCATCGACCGGTTCGGTGGGCTTCCCAAGGAAGTCAACATGCTCCTCTGGATCGTCCGAATAAAATATATGTGCAGACGTGCGGGCATCGCAAGGATGGATGCCGGTCCTAAGGGCGCGATGATCCAGTTCCACAACGATCACTTCGCCAATCCGGCTGGGCTGGCCGAATTTGTCACTTCCCAGAACGGGCAAGCCAAGTTGCGCGATACGAAGGTCGTCGTTCGACGCGACTGGAAAAAAACCTCCGATCGGATCAGGGGTGCATTCGCGACCGCTCAGGATCTGGCCAGATTCGCAATGGCTGGATGATCAGTTACGCGCATCTTCGATGAACCGGGTCAACACCAAAGCGCAGACTGAGCATAGACATACGGCTATGGCCAGTGGAAGCGGGGTTCCATCGAACGCGAAGCCAACTGGAATGGCGATCAGTACAGCGATGACCGTGGCCATCGAACCGATGATGGAGGCGCCGAGTCCTGCCAGACTTCCAAGTGGTTCCATCCCCAGAGCGTTGAGGTTGCCGATGGTAAGCCCAGCTACAAAGAAGACTGAGGTCATCCAGACGATGAACGCAGGGAATAAAGCCGCGTCAGGACTTTCCGTCAGGATAACAATCGATAGTAGACCGGCGATTCCCAGCTCAGCCAGAAGCGTGAATTCAATCACCCGACGCATGCCGATTCGCATCACGATGTGCGCGTTGAGGAAACTTGCGGATCCACTGATCAATGCAATGACTGCGAACCAGTAGGGGAATTCAGCTGCCCGGCCGAAGCTATGATCGAAGATCGGTTGAATGTTGGCGATTACTGAGAAGAGCATGCCAAAAATGAACCCGAGTGCGGCGATGGAAAGCCTTACGCGGTTGATCCGCAGGACTTCCGCGATACCTGCTGCCATGGAACGCGCCGAAAAGGGGCGTCGGTTCCCCGGTGCGAGGGTTTCAGGTTGGCGCAAGGCGAGCCATCCGCAGCTGATGATCGAAAAAACCACAAAGGCCATGAAGATTTCCCGCCAGCCGCTCAGCCAGATGATCCCCGAACCAAGCAGGGGCGCTATCGCGGGAACGAAAGTGAAGACGATCATGGCGAAGGACACGACCTGGGCCATCTGGCGACCGCTGTAGAGGTCGCGCATCATTGCCATCGCCGCCACCCGCGGACCCGCGGCAGCCAGACCCTGCAGGATCCGTGCGGCTAGAATCAGTTCAAGCGAACTCGCTGCCCACGCAAGAATCGAGCTTGCGACATAGATCGCAGCGCTTCCTAGAATCACTGACTTCCGCCCTAGCGCATCGCTGAGAGGCCCGGTGAATAGGGTGCCGATACCCATGCCGAGGACGAAGACCGTGATGATGAGCTGCGCCTGCTGTGGCGCTTCCGGCGAAAGTTCGGCCGCGATTTCTCCCATCGCGGGAAGCATCGCATCGATGGAAAAGGCCACCGTCGCGAACATCATGCCCATTATGGCGACAAATTCCGGTAGTCCCAATCGTGTTTCTGGTCTGGAGGCCATGTAGGCTCGCTATCAGTCAGGTCTCCCAATGGCGAGTACCCATAGGCTGCGAATCCCAAGGCAATTGTCTTGCTGGTTCACCTCGCACGGAACCAATTCGTCGGCAACTCGGCGCGACCATGCCCGTGCCTCAAGAGTTCAGCCGGGAGTTTCAGTAGGGGAGCCACTCTTACGCTGCTGCCTGCCACCGGGGCCGTCGAATTCGTCTCAGTCCGATAGCCTCGCAGCATGAGCGCCGCGCTCGCGATAGGGGGTGGTATCGTACTGCGCACGGTAACATTTTGAAAAATGGCTGGGCGAGGCAAAGCCGCAGGCAAGCGCCACATTGATTACACTCATATCTGTCTGCATCAGTAGGTTTCGAGCCCGTTGGAGCCTCAGCTCCATGTAGTACCGTTTCGGTGACCGATTCAGGTATCTCCGGAACAGCCGTTCAAGCTGTCGCGTGGACATGCCGACGTCACTGGCGAGAATTGACGGGCTTATCGGTTCTTCTATGTTTTGTTCCATCATCTGGATGACCTGGGAGAGTTTCGGGTGTCTGACACCGATGCGGGTCGGCACAGACAGACGTTGCGTGTCCTGATCCGTTCGGATCGACGAATAGATGAGTTGGTCTGCGACGGCGTTCGCAAGTTCCTCGCCGTGTTCGTCCGCAATCAGTTTGAGCATCATGTCAATCGATGCGGTTCCACCTGCTGTGGTGATTCGGTTGCCGTCGACGACGAAGACAGACTTGGTCAGTTCGACTTCGTCGAATTCCTCGCGAAAGCTGTCCTGATTCTCCCAATGGATGGTGGCCTTTCTGCCATCCAGTAGTCCGGCCTTGGCCAGCGTGTAGCCTGCGGTGCAGAGCCCGGCAATTGTGGCGCCGCGGCGGGCTTCTCGACGGAGCCAGTTCAGTATTTTCTTGGTGGTCGCTTCCCGCACGTCGATTCCGCCGCACATAAGTATCGTATCGTCGCGCGAAAATTCACTCAAATCGGAGTCGACGCGGAATCCGGTTCCAGCTGAACAGCTCACCTCTTCCCCACCCTCGCCGACCAGAATCCATTCATAGAGAGTTCTGCCTGCCATACGATTGGCAATGCGTAGAGATTCCAGCGCACAGGCGAAACAGAGCATCGTAAAGTTCTTCTGCAGCACGAAAACAAAGCGCTTCGGTCTGCGGTCCATGTTCTTCACCTTAACCATCTGGTGTCCAAACTGCATCAGGATCCGTTCCCATCGCCTGAGCGTTACAGCAATAGCTGCCACCCTCAAGATGCGCTGTAACGAAAAAGGGTAAAAAACAACCGATTTTGGGCGTTCCGAAGACCGCATTTCGAGGTTTGCACCCGTTGGCGGCACACGTATAACTGATTCGTTTCGAAATGCATCAGTGGAGCGGATACAGTGAGCGATTGGAAGAAGTCTGGATGGCGCGCCAAGCCGAGGATCCAGATGCCCGACTATCCGAACGAGGGCCAGCTGAAAGATGTCTCGGCCCAGCTCGCCAAATATCCGCCACTTGTCTTCGCAGGTGAGGCCAGGACGCTGCGTGAAAAGCTTGGGGCTGTTTGCCGCGGCGAGGCGTTCCTGTTGCAGGGCGGTGACTGCGCTGAGAGCTTTGCGGAATTTTCGGCCGACAACTTACGTGACAGCTTCAAGGTGTTCCTGCAGATGTCCATGGTACTGACTTTTGGTGCCAAGGTGCCGGTTGTGAAGGTTGGGCGGGTTGCCGGGCAAATGGCGAAACCTCGTTCGGCACCGACCGAAACCAAGGACGGGATGGAACTTCCAAGCTACCGCGGCGACATTATCAATGGATTCGATTTCACGTCAGAGGCGAGAACTCCCGATCCTGATCGAATGCTTCAGGCCTACACTCAGGCCGCTGCATCCCTGAACCTGCTGCGTGCGTTCTCCAAGGGCGGTTTCGCGGACATGCACCGCGTCCATTCCTGGACCCTGGGGTTCACCGACCGTAACGACGCTGAGCGGTACCGAGGCATGGCCAACCGCATTCAGGACACGTTGGATTTCATGAGCGCTGCCGGCATCACGGCTGCGACAACCCATGAATTCGAAAGCGTGGATTTCTACACAAGCCATGAGGCGTTGCTTCTGGAGTATGAGGAGGCGCTGACGCGGATTGATTCCACCAGCGGCCAGTGGCTCGCCGGTTCAGGTCACATGATCTGGATTGGAGACAGGACACGCCAGCCTGACGGTGCGCATGTTGAATTCTGCCGAGGCGTGCAGAATCCGATTGGCCTCAAATGTGGACCATCGCTGACGACCGGACACCTGAAAACGCTGATGGCGAAGCTGAACCCTGCGAACGAGCCAGGTCGCCTTACCTTGATCGCCCGCTTCGGTGCGGGTGCAATCACCGAGCATCTTCCGCGGCTCATCAGGGCGGTTAGGGAAGAAGGTGCCAATGTCGTATGGTCCTGTGACCCGATGCATGGCAACACAATCCGCTCAGCAAGCGGATACAAGACCCGGCCATTCGAGTCTGTGCTGCGGGAAGTGCGCGAGTTCTTTGATATCCACAAGTCGGAGAGCACAGTCCCCGGTGGCGTTCACTTCGAGATGACAGGTCAGGACGTGACGGAATGCACTGGTGGCGTTCGGGCGGTGAAGGATGAGGATCTCTCAGACCGTTACCACACCGCCTGCGACCCCAGGCTTAACGCGTCACAGGCACTGGAACTGGCGTTTCTGGTCGCTGAGGAACTGATTCCCGGCCGTGCCATGCCTGAGGCGGTTGCCCTCTGAAGCGGAGACAGACGGGGGTCTCCCTCTTGGGGTTGCAGGGCGTTATGGCGAGAACCAATTCCTGATCAACGGGTTGGCCTGGTCCAGGCAGGCCGAATATCGGGCATCAATCCAGGACGGCCTTCTGTTGGTTCCGCCAGTTAGGGGAGTCGACAACAGTGACGGTTGCCCCGACAATGCACTTGATCCACCGTAGGCCCCCTGCATCAACACAATCCTTGCCCCAGTATCTTCCTGAAGGGCCTGGAGATTGGCCTTGGTGACCTTGCCGCGACAATGCACTTGATCCACCGTAGGCCCCCTGCATCAACACAATCCTTGCCCCAGTATCTTCCTGAAGGGCCTGGAGATTGGCCTTGGTGACCTTGCCGCAGGTGACGTTGCGGCAGATCGGGAACCTAGTGGTTTCCACCCGCTCCCATGCGAAGTATGCATCCTGCGGCCTCCCCGCTTCCAGGAACGCATTGAAGGCAGCCTCGCCCATGGGTCTTTCCGAAACCTGGCCCGCCCAAACAGGACTGCATTCGGGATGAGCCGCTTCAATGCCACCATCAGCGCATTCCAGGGCGTGACGTTCGCGTCTTTCGCATTCCTGTCTAAGCTGACATAACCACGGACAGGTCTGCCCTCATCGGTTTAGTGCAATGATCAAATCCATGACCGGCTTCGCGTCTCGCCAAGGAGAATTCGGGCAGCATACCTGGGTTTGGGAGATTCGGGCAGTCAACGCCCGAGGTCTTGAGATGCGGTTGCGTCTACCTGTTTGGATGGAACGTGAGGATCGATTGATCCGCCGCGAGCTTGCCAAGACCATAAGGCGAGGCAGCGTCACCGCCACGGCAGTGGTTCGGCGATTCGCTGAAAGTATGGAGGAACAGCTTGACACCGACGCTGTGAGATTGAGGATTTCGCAGATCGCTGAAATCCAAGCCGCGGCCGAAGGGCAGGGCGTGACTCTTGGAAAGACGACAGCCGCCGACGTGCTTAACTCGCAAGGTGTCCTGACTGCAGATGGCGGTGAGGACCAGGAAGGCCTCCGGGATGCCATGCTCCAGAACCTGCCGAATTTGGTCGCGGATTTCGATAAGGTTCGGCAGGATGAGGGCAGGGCGCTGGCGACGTTTCTGAATGGACAGATTGACCGTATCGAGGCGCTATTGACCAATGTCGCCGGTTTGGCCGAAACGTGCAGCGATCAGGCTGCAGAAAAGCTGCGTAACCGAATCGCCAGATTGCTTGAGCGCAACGAGGCGGTGGATGAAATACGTCTGGAACAGGAAATTGCCTTCATTGCGCTCAAGGCCGACATTAGCGAGGAAATCGACCGCCTACATACACATATCTCATCTGCCCGGGACCTATTGAATTCCGAAAATCCGGTCGGCCGTAGGCTCGACTTTCTGGCCCAGGAATTCAATCGTGAAGCCAACACACTATGCGCAAAGGCGCAGTCGTCCGAGCTGTCGCGCATCGGTCTTGAACTCAAGGCCACCATAGACCAGATGCGCGAGCAGCTGCAGAATGTGGAGTAGGCACATGCTCCCGCGCCGCGGCATCCTGATCGTACTGTCTTCGCCTTCGGGGGCCGGAAAGACGACACTCACCGGTGATCTTCGGAACTGGGATCAATCAATCGCCTTTTCGGTGTCGGTCACAACGCGCCCGCCACGGTCCGGTGAACGTGATGGCCAGGAATACCACTTCCGAACCAGGGAAGAGTTCGAGCACATGGTCACCAGAGGCGAGTTGCTGGAACATGCCGAAGTCTTCGGCAATCTCTATGGAACGCCAAGAGCGCATGTCGAGGAAGAGATATCCAAAGGTCGGGACCTACTGTTCGACATCGATTGGCAGGGTGCGGACCAACTCCGTCGATCGGAACTCGGTGGAGACGTCGTCTCGGTTTTCGTATTGCCTCCTTCGATTGCCGATCTCGAACATCGTCTTCGAACACGTGGCCTCGATAGTGACGAAGTGATCGCCGGGCGCATGGACAAAGCTGAAGACGAGATAGGACATTGGACGGAGTCGGAATATGTGCTCGTGAACCGTGATCTGGACGAGACGGCCGCGCAGCTGCGCCTGATAGTTGCGGCGGAGCGGTTGAAACGCATCCGACAGCCGGGGCTGGTCGAATTCATTCGGGAGCTTAGCAATGAGTTCAGGGACCTGTAATGACTCTATATGCCTTTGAAGGTCGGGTACCGGCTGTCCCGGACGATGGTGATTTCTGGGTGGCTCCCGGAGCTCATTTGATTGGCAATGTGACGGTCTGTGCAGGGGCATCAATCTGGTTTGGTGCCACGGTTCGGGGAGATAACGAGCCCATTGTGATCGGGACAGGCAGTAACGTCCAGGAACAATGCGTTCTGCACACGGATCCTGGTTTTCCTTTAGTGGTCGGCGCTGGATGCACAATCGGCCATCGAGCCATTCTGCATGGATGTACCGTGCATGACGGCACCCTTATTGGAATGGGTGCCATTGTTCTGAATGGAGCGGTCGTCGGTGCTGGCGCATTGGTTGGGGCGGGGGCACTTGTTTCGGAGGGGAAGGAAATTCCTTCCGGATCGGTGGCGGTCGGAACCCCCGCCCGGGTCGTTCGCATGCTAAGCGAGACGGAACAGGATGCATTGGCAAATTCCGCCCGACACTATCGGAAACGAATGGATCGGTATAGAAGGAAGTTAAAGATAGCGGAATAAATGTCTGTGAAAGCAAAACATTCCGACTCTATCAGGATGAGTTGGCCGAAGAGCGTAAGTCAGCCACTCGCCTCACCTCTGATGCCGTCCGTAGTCTATACCGCCGAGAGCCCTGATGCGTTGGATGCCCAGTATGAAGGTTTGGTTCATGGATACTCATACGCCCGTGAAGGGCACCCGAATGCCGAGGTTCTGGCTCGCAGGATCGATAGGCTGGAAGGAACGGAAGGCGGACTGATCACCGGAAGTGGCATGGCGGCGGTGGCCGCCACACTCTTCAGTATTCTGCGTTCCGGTGACCACGTGCTGGGCGGAAGCCAACTCTATGGACGGTCGATGCGGCTTCTAACCGAGGAACTGCCAAGGCTAGGGATTGGAGCCACGCTTTCCGATCCCTCCGACTGCGGGCGATTCATTCAGGATATCCGTTCGAATACCAGGCTGATCCTGTTGGAAACGGTTTCAAATCCGACACTTCGGATCCCCGACATAACGGGAATCGCGGATATCGCACGCCTGAGGGACATTCCTGTGGCGATAGACAATACTTTCGCTACACCGCGAGGTTTCCGCCCTTTCGAGCACGGCGCTGACATTGTGGTCCACTCGGTCACAAAGCTCCTGTCAGGCCATTCAGACATTACGCTCGGCTATGTGGCCTGCCGCAATGCGGAACACCGCAACGCGATTTACGATACCGTCGTAACTCTGGGATTGACGCCGAGCCCTTTTGATTGCTGGCTTGCCGAGCGCGGTCTCCTGAGTTTCGAACTGCGATATGATCGGGCCGAGGCAAATGCGCAGGCACTTGCGGATGAGCTTGCTGGAATGAAGGGTGTGCGCCGCGTGATCTACCCCCAACGTCCTGACCATCCGGATCATCAACGGGCCCGCATCCTTCAGGGCAATCGTGGTGGCAACATGGTCAGCTTTGAAATTGAGGGTGGCCGCAGTGAAGCGAATCGACTGGTTCAGGCGGCGGCACCCGCTTTGGCGTTCGCACCAACGCTCGGTGACGTCTGCACAACGCTCTCTCATCCAGCGAGTTCGTCGCACCGCGCACTTGAGCCAGACACGTTGCAAAGACTTGGAATATCAGAAGGATTCTTCCGTGTCTCGGTTGGCATCGAAGATCTGGACATGCTAATCAGTGAGTTTCGCAAAGCTATTGGGACGGCGGCAGGCTAGACAATGGATGCCTCTGCGCTCTTGGACGCCGCTCCAGCGCCGATGGTGCTGATTGGCTCGGATGACCGTATCGCGGCCGCGAACGAATCGGCGGAAGGATTGTTTGGCAGGGCGATTCGGGGGCAGCACTACATCACTGCTCTGCGCCAACCGGTTCTTCTCGACTGCATCGAAGGGGCGCTAAGGACACAGGCTTCGCGGTCGGCCCGATTTCCGGCCCGTGATCCCATGCGAGACATCACCTACTGCGCAACGGCAACGCCGCTTGCCGGTCAGGTCGGTGTGCTCCTTTTTCTTGAGGACGTGAGTTTCGTCGAGGAAGCCAGCCAGATGCGGCGTGACTTTGTGGCAAATGTGAGCCACGAACTGCGGTCTCCGCTCACGGCACTGCTGGGATTCATCGAAACCCTACGCGGCCCTGCTCGCGACGATCCGAGGACGCAGGAGAGGTTCCTGGAAATCATGGAGCGTGAGGCGGAGCGAATGAACCGCCTGGTCCAGGATCTGCTCTCCCTAAGCAGGGTCGAGGCCGAAGAGCGTCGGCCGCCGACAGAGCAGGTGGATGTCGCGGATCTGGTAATCTCGGCTGCGGAAACACTTGAAGCGCAGGCCGGAGAGAAAGGGGTTACGATTGATATCTCGGGTGCAGAGAGTTCGTACCATGTGCTCGGCAATGCGGATCAACTGCTGCAGGTCTTTACCAACCTGATTGAAAATGCGGTGAAATATGGAGGTGACCATACATCGGTTGAAATCTCGGGGGCAGGCGGTGACCCGGATCCTCAGAGTCCATCGGTCCGAATCTCGGTCCGTGACAACGGTGATGGAATCGATCCGTTACACCTTCCCAGATTGACCGAACGGTTTTACCGCATTGACCCCCATCGGTCCAGGGAAATTGGTGGAACCGGGCTTGGGCTCGCCATCGTCAAGCATATCCTGAACCGTCATCGAGGCCGACTGAGGATCGAGAGCGAAGCCAATAGGGGCAGCCGCTTCACCGTAATTCTCCCGCGATGCGGAAGCTGAGCCTGGCACGTGTCGCGAGGCTTCGTATATACGCAGAAGTGACAGGTTGTCGCAGGCGAAGGTCGAGAATGCACCTATTGATCAAATGGTTGATCGAGGGTTTTCCCAAGGCTGTATGCAACCCGGAAGCTTAGCACGGACATTGTCACAAAACCGATACAAAACTGTCATAAAACCATGCGGAACGGAAGTCATCTTCATCGGCATAGTTGGCTCGGAAACCCTCTGTTCCGCGCCTTTGGGGATCAACCTAAGGAGCAATCCATGTCTCTCATCGAACTTGCCGTATCGGCTACCGTGGCCGCTGCGGTCACTGCTACGGCTGCCAGTGCCCGCGATCAAATCCGGATCGTGGGTTCGTCCACAGTCTTTCCGTTCTCGACCGCCGTTGCTGAACAGTTCGGTCGGACAACCGACTTTCAGACACCTGTTGTGGAATCGACCGGATCAGGCGGTGGTCTGAAGCTCTTCTGTGCCGGTGTCGGAACCGCGCATCCTGACATCACCAACGCTTCGCGCCGGATGAAGAAAACGGAATTTGCGCTTTGCTCCGAAAACGGCGTCACGGAAGTTACGGAAGCTGTTGTCGGCTATGACGGCATCGTTGTCGCAAACGCCAAGGCCGGCCCCGATTTCTCGATTACCCGTGAGCATCTGGTGACCGCGCTCGCCGAGAATGGCCCCAGACCCGTGTCCTGGGATGAAGTTGACCCGTCTCTGCCAGCGATCAGGATCGAGGTTCTTGGACCTCCTCCGTCTTCGGGTACTCGCGACGCTTTCGAGGAACTCGTGATGGAAGAAGGTTGCGAAGGCACCGACATGGTCGATTGCGATGGGGTGTCAGTTCGTTCTGACGGCGCTTGGGTCGACGCGGGGGAAAACGACAACCTCATCGTTTCGAAGCTTGAGGCCAACCCCAATGCTCTGGGTGTATTCGGCTTTTCCTTCCTCGACCAGAACGCTGACGCCATCAAGGGCGCCAATGTCGACGGTGTCGAACCCACCTTCGAAAACATCGCATCGGGTGACTATCCGGTTTCACGTTCGCTATTCTTCTACATCAAGAATGCGCATGTTGGCGTCATTCCAGGAATTGCCGGATACGCAGGCGAGTTCATGTCTGAAGAGGCGGCTGGCGAGGAAGGTTACCTCGTCGACAAAGGCCTAATTCCGCTTCCTGCGGACATGTTCGCAAAGGTATCGGCAAACGTGAATGGTCTCACCCCAATGACTGGGAACGAATGGGACTGATCCGCTAGCGTAACGCTGAACGGGCAGGGGGCACGAGCCCCTGCCTTCCTGATTCTTCTCATTCGGATTCCGCCAATGTCCGCTGTCCTGCTCGCATTTGTTGTCGTTGCTGCATTAGGAGCGTTCCTCATTTCACAGCAGCGTGCACGTACCCTGGTCGACGGAAATGGCGCGTTACTTCACTCTCGTCCCGCCTATCACGGACTTCACAGCCTGCTTTGGGTATTGATCATCGGGTTGGTAGCGGTGATTGCCTTCACAATTGTCCCAGACGTGATCATAGATTCCATTTTAATGACCCGGATCGCGGAGGAGCTACCAGACGAACCGATCATCGCACACGAGCTTGTGCTTTCAGACGCCAAGGCTATCGCAGCCAGTCGCCTTGCATCGAAGACCGACGACTTACGATACGCGGTCTCCGCAGATTACAGCCGTATGGCCTCTTTCTGGGGCTGGATCCGAGCGGCGGTTGTGATTGGTGGGACAGCTGCAGCCGCAATCCTGACGCTGCGCCAAGTCAGTATCGGCGCCCGGGCCCGAAATCGATCAGAGACGATCATCCGGATCATCCTGGCCGGCATGGCGACCATTGCGATACTGACCACTGTCGGGATCGTTCTCTCCCTGATCTTTGAGACGCTGTCATTTTTTGAGAAAATTGGTTGGCGCATCGATAAATTCCTGTTCGGCGTCATCTGGTCGCCGCTCTCGGGTGTCCACACCGGTCATCTCGACGCGGATAAGGTAGGTGCCATTCCATTATTCGCGGGCACGCTGATGATCACGTTCATCGCGACGCTGGTTGCTGTTCCAATCGGACTGCTTGCAGCCGTGTACCTCTCGGATTTCGCTGGCCGACGGGTACGTGGCTTCGTCAAGCCAATGCTGGAAGTCCTTGCGGGCATCCCAACGGTGGTTTACGGTTTTTTCGCTGCAATTACGGTGGCACCGTTCCTTAGGGGCGCGGGAGATGTCGTAGGATTGTCGGTGGCCAGCGAATCGGCGCTGGTCGCAGGCGTTGTGATGGGGATCATGATCATTCCCTTCATCTCGTCGCTCTCCGACGACGTGATAAACGCGGTCCCGCAGAGCCTGCGAGATGGCTCCTATGGGCTTGGCGCCACAAAGGCCGAAACCATGCGGCTCGTGGTTCTACCGGCCGCGCTTCCGGGAATTGTTTCAGCGACACTTCTGGGATTCAGCCGAGCGGTGGGTGAAACAATGATTGTGGTTATGGCGGCCGGTCAGGGCGCCAACCTGACCGCCAACCCCCTAGAGGCCGTCACCACAGTGACTGTTCAGATTGTGATGCTCATCACTGGAGACACCGAAGCGGAGACGGCTGCCGGACCTGCCTTCACGTTGGGATTTACGTTGTTCTGCGTGACTTTGCTCATGAATGTTGCGGCGCAACGCCTCGTTCGTCGTTACCGTGAACTGTATGACTAGAGGACTGGGACATGGCCAACAGCATCGCAGGCTCAATTCCAGTCGGGCTCGCTGGAGGAGCGTCGGTACGTAAGCGCCGCAACGCCGAACTGCGGCTCAAGATCTATGGTGTATCCGCGATATTGGTCGCGGGGTTGGCGCTATTCTGTCTCCTTGGCTCGGTGCTCTATCAAGCGTCGGGCGCAGTGAAGGAGAGTTACATATCGTTTCCAGTGATGCTGGAGGCAGACCGCATCGATCCAGACGGAACCGGTGATCCTAATGTGATTTTGAGGGGTCGCTTCGGAACCTTGACGAAGGATGCGCTCAAGTCTCTCTTTCCCGACATAACCGACCGCAAGGCCAGGCGGGAACTTTATGATATCGTTTCCATTGGCGCTTCATTCGAACTCGCGGAAATGGTGGCGGCCAATCCCGGACTCGTCGGACAGCGCATTGATTTCAGATTCCTCGCATCGGATGTGGCTGACCTCTACCTAAAGGGAAGCTTCGGGGGGATGACGGAGATCAAGACCCGTGGGCTTCTCTCGATGTTCATCAATGACGGTGAAGCCGTGATTTCCTCGTCGGTGAATGACTTTGCGAGTCTGGTGACAGAGGTCAAGAATCTTCTGCTTGAGGACGCGAAGCGCCTGCGGATTCAGGCGGCACGTCAGAATAACGCGGTGCGGGTGTTCGAGCGACGTGCTGCGGCCGCGGTAGAAGATGAAGATCTTGCGGAAGCCGAACGGAACAGGGACGCCGCCGTCGTGAGGCGGGATGGTTTGATTCAGGAGGCTCAAGGTCTGGAGACTCGCGCCAATGCGGTTCTTGGGGCTGAGAATCTTGACCGAGACAACCGTTCCATTCTCCTGCGCGCTGGAGGTGGTTGGCTCAAGATAACCAGGATTGACGCAACGTACGCCGAGGGGGAGGTCATCATCGCACCATCCACCAACCTGAAGAACAGTTCGGACTGGTCGCTCTACATGACCGATCTTTCTGAGGCCGCACGCAAGGTCTCCGATACGCAGATCGTTGCCATTGAGGAGCTGAAGGCGTCTGGAGCCGTTGAAAGCGTCTTCAACTGGCGCTTTCTTTCATCCGGCGATTCCCGCGAACCGGAACTTGCCGGGATCTGGGGGGCGGTCGTGGGATCGTTCTGGACAATGCTTGTGACATTCCTGCTGGCGTTTCCTGTTGGCGTGGCCGCTGCGATCTACCTTGAGGAATTTGCGCCCAGAAACCGCTTCACCGACCTGATCGAGGTCAACATCAACAACCTGGCGGCGGTTCCCTCAATAATTTTTGGCCTATTGGGACTCTCGGTGTTTCTTGGAGTCTTTGGGGTCCCTCGCTCCGCTCCTCTGGCTGGCGGCATAGTGCTGGCGCTGATGACTCTTCCGACGATTATCATTGCGGCGCGTGCAGCAATAAAGGCGGTGCCTCCTTCGATCCGCGAGGCAGCACTCGGGGTAGGGGCATCGAAAATGCAGTCTACCTTCCATCATGTGCTGCCACTGGCAATGCCAGGCATTTTAACCGGCACCATTATCGGTATGGCCCAAGCGCTTGGCGAGACAGCGCCCTTGATCATGGTCGGTATGGTGGCCTTTATCGTAGATGTACCAAGCGGCATCACTGACAGCGCTTCGGTGCTGCCGGTCCAGGTTTTTCGCTGGTCAGACTTTCCAGAGCGCGCCTTTGAGGCGAAGACCGGGGCCGCAATAGTCGTGTTGATGGTATTCCTCATGGTCATGAACATAGTGGCCATCATTCTCAGGCGCAGATTTGAGCGCCGTTGGTAGGGAGGGGGGGTACAAACGTTATGTATGACGACAGGATCGGAGATGGAGCTGTGGACACAAAAGACGTCAAGCTGCGCGCTCGGGGGGTCGACGTCTATTATGCCGTGCCCGCGGGCGTTAAGTCTTCGGACATCGCCCAGACCAAAGGGGTGGTTCATGCGATCAAGGGTGTAAACGTGGAGATCGCACCTCAGACGGTTACGGCCTTCATCGGTCCGTCGGGTTGTGGAAAATCCACGTTCCTGCGATGCCTTAATCGGATGAATGACACTGTTGACGGAGCTCGTGTGGTCGGTGATATCACGCTGGACGGCCAGGACATCTATCACCCGAAGGTCGATCCGGTGCAATTGCGCGCGCAGGTCGGCATGGTATTCCAGAAACCGAATCCGTTTCCGAAGTCGGTCTTTGACAATGTCGCATATGGGCCGAGGATTCATGGTCTGGCCCGCGACAGGGCAGAGCTGGCTGACATTGTCGAGCGGTCGCTGCGCCAGGCAGCGCTCTGGGATGAGGTCAAGGACTATCTCGACAGGCCGGGCACCGGGCTGTCAGGAGGGCAGCAGCAACGTCTGTGCATCGCCAGGGCGATCGCTACGATGCCTGAAGTGCTCTTGATGGATGAACCCTGTTCGGCGCTGGATCCAATTGCCACCAGCCAGATCGAGGACCTGATCGAAAGTCTGCGGCAGGATTACACGGTAATTATTGTTACACACTCGATGCAGCAGGCTGCCCGTGTAAGTCAGCGCACGGCCTTTTTCCACCTCGGTGATCTGGTTGAGTTCGGCGATACGTCGCAGATATTCGAGAATCCGCAGGATCCCAAGACGGAAAGCTATATTTCCGGTCGCATAGGATAAGGGCGATGATGCAGGAGAGGCATATCTCAGCGGCCTTTGACCGCGATCTGGAGCAGCTTCAGATTCTTCTGATGAAAATGGGAGGGCTGGTCGAAAGTTCCATCAGTGACGCGACGGACGCGCTGATGAACTCGGACGAGGAACTGGCGAAGAAGGTACTGGCCGCGGATGAGGTCATCGACCAATTGGAGGAAGAGGTCAACCAGCAGGCTGGGCGTATCATCGCCCTACGTTCTCCGGTCGCAAGTGATCTGCGCACGGTTCTGACGGTGATGAAGATTTCCTCCAATCTCGAGCGATGTGGTGATTACACAAAGAATCTGGCGAAGCGGACGACTGCGCTGGCGCAAATGCTGCCGGTTGAGGAAGCCGGCCCAGGCCTGCGCCGTATGGCGAGGGAGGTTGGTATCATGCTGAAGGGTGCGCTTGACGCCTTTATCCAGCGTGATGCCGAACTGGCGGAGGAAATCAGGCTTCGTGACGACGATGTTGACAAGATGTACAACGCGGTGTTCCGGGAACTTCTTACGCATATGATGGAGGATCCGCGCAATATCACCGCCTGCATGCACCTTCATTTCATTGCGAAAAACATGGAGCGAATGGGTGATCACGTCACATCGATTTCCGAACAGGTGATCTATCTGGCGACTGGTGAGCGATCCTGGGACACACGTCCGAAGAGCGACCGGACTGCCTTTGACATTTCCGGGTGAGGTGCCCGATGCCTGTGGTCAAGGCCAGAGTTCTTGTGGTTGAGGATGAACCTGCACAACGGGAGATCCTGATCTACAATCTGGAGTCGGAGGGGTATGATGTCATCCGTGCCGGTTCAGGCGACGAAGCGCTTCTGCTGGTGGACGAAGACCAGCCTGACGTGATTCTCCTGGATTGGATGCTGCCCGGTGTTTCCGGTATTGAGATATGCCGTCGGCTACGTGCGAGGACGTCCACAAGAAACGTGCCGATCATCATGATGTCGGCAAAGTCAGAGGAGACCGACCGGGTAAGGGGACTTGAGACCGGCGCAGACGACTATGTGGTCAAGCCGTTCTCCATTGCGGAGTTGATCGCCCGCGTTCGTACCCAGCTAAGGCGCGCGCGACCTGCGACGGTTGGCCAGCGGCTGGAGTTTGCGGACATCGTACTCGACCCCGAGAGCCATAGGGCGACCCGTTCCGGTGAGCTTCTCAAACTCGGGCCGACAGAGTTCAGACTTCTCTCGACTTTTATGGAGCGACCCGGCCGGGTCTGGAGTCGCGAGCAGTTGCTGGACCGTGTCTGGGGTAGGGAAGTCTATGTCGATACGCGGACAGTAGACGTTCATGTTGGACGACTGCGAAAGGCGCTTCTCAGGTACGGTGGCGATGATCCGTTGCGCACCGTGCGAGGTGCCGGATATGCGTTAGGATAATTCGCATAATGTGTGTTATGTTAATTTATAGCAGGAAAGGTTCGGGGCGGGTGTATCCCAGATTGTTGGGAACCAGCGCATGCCAGAGGATATGGTCAGAAATCCACACCCATGAGAACAGGACTCTGAGCGGGTGTGATTCTGATATGGGGCCATTTGCGAATCATTAGCAATTTGAGGATTCCCAGTTGTTCTGGAGTATGTTCCATGAATGATCGAAGCGGTCGGAGAGAGCGAGCGCCCGCAGGTTCGTTGATTCCACGATTCCGCTTCCGATCATGCGATTTGCAGCCCTGCATTCCGCATAGTTCATCCTCTGCCTGTTGTTCCTGAAACAGGTGATCGTTTCCGGGATGTCTGGCGAGTGCCGGCGGCGAAGGCGGTCAAGCGACCTGATCACGGTGTCGGCACCGCCCGGTTCGGTCAGCAGCCTTTCCCGCAGGACCTGATACCTGCGGCCACCTTCAGCGCTGTCCCTGCCGTAGGCGAGACCAACGGCTTCCTTCAGATTTTCGGCCGCATGAAAGAAGTCAGGAACCTGCTCCGCCTTAGGGGCCGTAGCCGGCGAACGTCCGGTCGTGCGCGTAGAACACCATCTCCTGCGTTTCGCGCGGATAGCGGCGCACGAATGGCATGCGGCTGTAGCACAGCACGAACTGCGCGACCTTGACCTTGACCGGGGCCTGCCCGCAAGCAGGACAGACCCGTGGCTCCAGTCGAACTGGTAGGTCTCAACGGGGCCGGACTCCAGGGGGACGAAGGCCCCGGACACCCGTTGCACTGCCTCTCCGCCCATTGCCGGGACTGGCACCGCACCGCGTCGTAGCCCGCCTCGCAGCCCAGGTCGCACAGCCGCTCCCGGATCTTCCCAAGCGTCAGTCTCCCGTGCGGCGGCCGCCCCGCGTTCCGCCCAGGAAGGCCCCAGGTTCCTGAACGTAACCCCCGGGCTTCGGCGGCGGCTGCCGTGACCGGTCCGTATACCGATGCTCCGTCCCGCCACCGAGCACCACCTTGCGGACCGTGTTCATCGAAATCCCGATCTCGTGCGCGATGCCACTGATCGACCTGCCCTTCAGGAGATGCAGCCTCCTGTCGCAGGCTGGAAAGCCAGCCGCGAGTGTCGCCGATTCCCTCCCGGGGAGATGGGTCACTTTCGCACGCCGTTCAACACACATCAGACCACCAACCCGATCGAGAGCCTCTTTTCCACGGTTCGCAACTGCACTAGAAAGACCAAGGGCTGCCTCAATCGCAAAACCGCCATCGCCATGGTCTTCCGGCTGATGATTTCAGAAAAAAAGGTGGCGCAAGATCAGATGGCCAAACTGCCTGCCTGAGGTCATTCAGGGGGTTGAGTTTAAAGACGGCATCAAACAACTGCCCCATTCCACCCTGAAGTGCAACACCAGTGGCGGTGGTGACCGGTTTTCCGGCCGCATGATGTTGCGTATCGGCCAGGAAGCGGCGACAGTCCCTTTGCTGAAGAGAAGGAGACTGCCATGCCCGAGGGCTACCGCCACCTGACCCGGGACGAAAGATGCCAGATCGGCGCGCTGAAGGAAAGCGGGCTCTCCGACGGGGCCATCGCGGCCCGTCTGGGCCGTGACCGTTCGTCGGTCTGGCGGGAGCTGCGCCGTAACGGCGGGGATTCGGGATACAGCCCGGGCGAGGCGCAGGGGAGGGCGGAGGCCCGCCGCGGCGCGGCTTCCTCGAACCCGAGGAAGATGACGCCCGACCGCTGGGCGCGCGTGGAGGGGCTTCTGGCGGAGGGCTGGAGCCCGGAGCAGGTCGCGGGACGGCTGCGTCTGGAGGGCGGCTGGACGGTGGGCCGCCAGTGGATATACGAACGTGTGAAGGCCGACAGGAAGGCGGGCGGCAGGCTGTTCCTGCTGCTGCGGCGCCGCGGGAAAAGGCCGAACTGGCGAGGCGGCAGGCACTCGGGCCGTGGCCACATCCCGGGCCGCGTCGACATCTCCGAGAGGCCGGATGAGGTGGAGAGGAAGGAGCGTGTCGGCGACTGGGAGGCGGACACGATCATCGGGAAAGGCCACAGCGGGGCGGTTGTCTCCCTTGTGGACAGGGCGTCGAAATACGCGCTTCTCCAAAGGGTTGACCGGAGAACCTCGGCCGCGGTCTCCGCCGCGATGGTGGAGATGCTGCGGCCTTCCGCCGCGCCCGTCCACACGATCACGGCGGACAACGGGAAGGAGTTCGCGGGCCACGCCGGCGTGGCGGAGGCGCTCGGGGCCGCCTTCTTCTTCGCCACCCCCTACCACTCCTGGGAGCGTGGCCTGAACGAGCACACCAACGGGCTGGTCCGGCAGTACCTGCCCAAGGGGACGGACCTCCGCGCGGTCACCGACGCGGAGGTGAGGGCGGTGCAGGACCGCACGGACGCGCGTCCGCGCCGGGCGCTGGGCTACCGGACGCCCGCCGAGGTGCTGCACAAGGCCCGCCCTCCCTGAGGCCGCGCGACCGCCTCCCACCGGCGCGCAGGAAGGGGGTGGAATGGATTTCGGGACCGCGTCCGTCCGGGCTCCGGTCGGGCTGCGCCCTCCCTGCGCCCGGACGGACGCGACCCGCCCCGGCGGAGGCGTTGCGTTGCCCGGAAAGCCCGGATAACCTGCATACAGAAGGGACCACAGCCGTCCCGGGGCCGGATCCGCGGCGCCCGGGGGCCGCAGACCACGCCTTCCGGCCATTCCCGCAGCTCGGGCTACGCCCCCGCTGCGGGAATGGCCGGTGTTGCACTTCGGAGTGGAAGTGGGGACTTTAAATCGCCGCCTGACCAAAGCCGTCACCAACTTTTGGGCATAGCTCGATGCGCTAAGCGCCAGTGTGTTTGCCAACAGCGACCTGGGCACATCCTCTCCGGAAGCTCGCAGGGCAAGGTCGAGCATTGCAAGTCTGGCCCCCGACAAAAAGGCAACGTTCTGAACGGTCCGCGAAATGTACCAGAACCCACGACATCCGAATCAAACAAGTGAGCTGGCAACCTAGTATCACGACCTTATTGTTGTGATGGATAGAGGGACTTCAGTTTCACGCGGGCGTCCCCGGTCCTGAAGCGCCAGTCGACCGGCTTCGCCGACGGGTTGCGGTGCGCCTGCCAGGCGCCGGCCTCCCGCACCATCGCCTCCCGGTCCGGGATGCGCCTGGCGGGGCACTGCCGGGAGAGGACGTCTGTCCCGGTCTCCGCCATGTTCAGCCAGCTCCCGTGCTTCGGCGTGTGGTGGACCTCGAAGCGGTCCGCGGGCCGCGACGCCTCCGCCGGCCCGAAGGTCCCGTAGAGGGTCGACAGCCTGTGGGTGTCGGGCTGTCCGTCACGGGGACGGTTTTCCTGTCCGGAAAGTGGACGTCGGCGATGTCGGCGGGCAGCCTTGCGAAGTCCCGCCTCCTGCGGCGGTCGGTGACCTTCACGTGGCGCCACGCCTCCAGCGGCGCGTACACCATGAACAGGTTCGCGGTGCCGTTGCGCCCGTGCCCGGAGCCGTATGCGGCCGGCTGCCCGGGCCGCGTCGGCAGCGGCGTCCTCGTCTCCCCCGTCCGCCGCTCCGGGGTCCCGTCCATGACGGCCAGGACCGTGCCGTCGTCGTACCCGCGGCTGCAGGTCTTCAGGACGTCCTCCATGGCGCAGACGGATTCGGCGTTTTCCTTCGGCGGGATGCACCAGCACTGGTCCCTCCAGGGCTTGATGTCGTTTCTTTCAGATGCCATGGGACGGGCCGCCGTTTGCCTTCGCGGGTGATTCGGTGCAGGGTGTTGACAGGAAGACAGCATGTTGTGGCGGGGGGCCGCGAGACGGCAACCCCCGCCGAGTGAAAGGAGAGAAAGATGACTGATTCGAAAACCCCTTTCGAGGGGAACGTTACCACGGTCTACGCGGCTCTGGAAGTGAGCGGCAGGAGCTGGATCCTCGCGGTGGGCGATCCGTCCGACACGTCGAGGGCCGGCATCCACAGGCTGGCGCCGCAGGACGTTGATGGGCTCCTGGGCAGGCTCGGGCGGGCGCGGGAGCGGGCGGCGACCGGCGGCGATGTCCGGGTGATGCTTGTGTACGAGGCCGGTTACGAGGGCTTCTGGCTGGCCCGGCGGCTGGAGGGGGAGGATGTCGAGGTGGTTGTCTGCGACCCCGCGAGCCTCGAGGTGGTGCGGAGGAAAAAGAAGGTGAAGACGGACCGGATCGACGCCCGCCGGATGGTCCGGGCGCTCAGGGCGTGGGACGGCGGCGACCGGGACGCGATGTCGCGGGTGCGTGTGCCAACGGTCGCGGAGGAGGACAGGAAGCGGCTGCTGCGCCGGCGGGAGCGTCTGGTGCAGGAGCGCCGCCGCCTCTCGAACTCCGTCGACGGGCTCCTGAGGCTGCACGGGGTGTTGGCCGGGGATCCGGCGCGGCCGGGGTTCCGTGAGCGGCTCGGCGGGATGGAGACCGGCTACGGGGAGCCGCTGCCGCCGGAGCTGCTGGCCGAGATCAAGGGCATCCTCGACCGGCTGGAGCTGGTGCGCACGGAACTCAAGGCTGTCCAGGCGAGGAAGATGGAGATGCTGGAGGCGTCGGCCCGGGCCCTCGACGGCCTCCGCGCGGACGCCGCCGGGAAGGAGGCCGCTCCGCCCGTTGACAGACCGCGGGCGGCGCCGGCGGACGCCCACCACGCGGCGACGCTGGTCCGGCTGCGCGGGATCGGCCCGAACGACGCGCTGATGCTGGGCGGCGAGCTCTTCTACCGGGAGCTGCGCAACCGGCGGCAGCTGGCCAGCCTCGCGGGCCTGGCGCCGGTGCCCTTCGCGAGCGGGGGCGTCGACAACGACCAGGGGATCAGCAAGGCGGGCGGCGCGATGCTGCGAAAGCACCTGGTGCAGATGGCCTGGCGCTGGCTGCGCCACCAGCCCGACAGCGCCCTCTCGGCGTGGTTCCGGGATTACGTGAGCGCCCGCGACGGACGTTCGCGCAGGCGGGGGATCGTGGCGCTGGCCCGTAAGCTTCTGGTGGCGCTGTGGAGGTTCGCCACCACCGGCCTGGTGCCGGAGGGCGCCGTCCTGTCGCAGGCCTGAGAGCGGGAGGGCAACGGAACAACGGAACAACGGAACACCCGGGCGGCCCGACGGGGCCTCCGGGGAACCCGGGCAGGGCGTGTGACCGTGCAGGGGCCTGGTTCGCCGCAGGAAGCGGCACCGTTCATTTCAGATGGGTCCCGCCCCCCCCGGAACGTCGCACCGCCCGAATCGGGCATAATGGTCACGGGGCCGGCACCGGCCAACCGAACCGGATAAGAGGCTGGACGCGTCGTTGAGCGCGTCATGGAACCGCGACGTTCTGTCTGGACTTCCCCGGTGGCACGGAAGCCGCCCCCCGACGGAGGGAGGGACGCCGATGTGAGGTTTTGAAAAAGGGCACTTGACCTGTAAGGTCTCATAAGAGCCCCTGCCGCACCGTCCCCTCCGGGATGCTGTCGACGGCCTCCAGCCCGCCGAGCCTGTCGCCGGGCAGCCGCAGCGCCCGGCGCGCGTGCCCCTCGGGAGGCTCGGAGCAGGCCAGCATCGCCAGCCTCGCCTGGCCCCCGCCGTCCAGCACGGGCTTCCTGCTGTTGGCCTGCCCCTTCCTCTCCAGAGCCGCCTCCAGGCCCCCGGCACGAACCGCCTGCGGGCCCGCCCGCCCGTCGAGGCCCCGGCCCCGGGGACGTCCGCCATGTCGGCGTCATCGCGTCCGCCGCCGTCCCGGCTGGCGTCCGCGAGAAGGAGGATGCGCCCCCGCCGGCGCCGCGTCACCGACCCCTTTCCGCCGTCGACGGTCCCCTGCAGGAGCGCCCGCTCGCCACCGTCCAGCCTTGCGTGATATATTTTCTTTCCACCTGTGCTCATTGAATGCCCCCCCCCGGAACCGCCAGCGGACATCCGCCCGATCCGGAAGGTCTGTTGGTTGTTGTTGCGGCCAGTATACGGTACCAGGTGGGACAGGGCAAGCGCCCCGGCGTCACTTCAACACGGACGGGATACTAGTGCCGTGCCTTCAGTGTCGCGCGCCATGCGCCTGACTCGACCATGGATTTGATCTCATTCGCTAAGATCGATGCCACCGCGTCGCTGGCACGATAGTTCACAGTCCTCCGCGAAACAACGACGGACAAGCGCCAGGACGGCACTGGGTTCACGATATCAATGGCGATGAATTCGCCGCGATTGATCTCCTCGGAGAGACCGAAATGAGGGAAAAACGTGCAATGCCCGCTGCGTACGAGCTGAATGATACCCTGCAGGCTGTCGCAATTGACAACCACGTTGAGCTTGATGCCGGCTCGTGCGGCGAAGCCCTCCAGCACATTCCTGATGACATGAGAGTGTCCGGGTAGAACGAATTCGAATTCTGCGAGATCAGCGAAATCGATTTTTGCACCTCCCCTATAGTCGAAGTTCGCCGGCACGATGAGCATGAGGTTTTCCGCCATCATCTCAGTCCAGGCTACATGCTCAAACGCTCTGTGATCGTATAGCAAAGCCACGTCCAACCGCCCGGCCTGGATCCATTCGTCGAGACTGCCGGTCATCGCCTCGACGAGATGAATCGAAATTTTCGGATGTTCGAGCGCAACCGCTTTCATGAGTCGAAGTGAAAGTCCCCGGCACGCAGATGTGGGCAGTCCAACGGACACACGCCCAACTGGATTCTTTGCGTGGGACAGCATGATCTCCTTGGCCTGCTCAGCCTGGCGGATAATCATGCTTGCCTGCTGATAGAACATGGATCCGAGGTCAGTGGGCGTGACGCCGCGCGCATGCCGGATCAAAAGCGTCGTGCCGAGTTCTTCTTCCAGATTCTTGATCTGAAGGCTGAGAGAAGGTTGAGCAATGCGCAAAATTCGCGCTGCCTCCGAAAGACTCCCGGAGTCAGCAATCTGTACGAAATACTTTAGCTGCTTCAGGTTCATTTTTTCATCGGCGCATTGGCGCCTTTGAAGAAATTTTCGCGCAAAATGTACGGCAAGTCAACGCCTCAAGACGGACATAAAGCAAGAAGGTATATGTCAATTATTTCAATTAAATGATTGATTAATAAATGACTATTTCGGTGCTGAATGCGTGTGCAAGTGCTGATAATTTCTTAGTCAGAGGATTTGCCTATAGGTCAGATCGAAAAATTGTCTTTGTTTTCTGGTCTAAGCTGGGCCTACCCTGCGACCAGATAAAATAGGTTGAGCGCCGGGAATCCCCGCCCATATAGAGCGCCACCATCAATCAAAATGAAGCATGTACCCACCAACCCGGAAGGAGTCGACCATGCGTTTTCTTAAAATCTGCTCTTCTGTTATTGCCGGCGCGTCCCTTGGCCTGCTGTTCGCGGTCTCCGGTTCGGCACCGGCCGCTGCGCAGCAGAATCCCTGTATCGGCAACTCGGGACCTGTAACCGGTCCCGCCGCATTCGGTGGAAAAGCGATCCGAATGGGTGCCGAGATGGCGGTGGACGAAATCAATGCCAACGGCGGCGTGCTCGGGAAAAAGCTGAAGTTCATCCAGTACGATGATGCCGGAGCGCCGCCGCGCGGCGTCGACAACGTGCGCCGCATTGCCCTGCAGGACAATTGTATCGCAATGATCGGCGGCTACCACTCCACCGTGGCGCTCGCTCAGCGTGACCCCATCCATGAAGTCAAGATGCCCTACGTCGGAACGATCGCTGCCAACACCAAGGTGATCGAGAATGGCCGTGACCCGAACTACATGTTCCGCGTCTCGGCCAAGGACCGTTGGGTCACAAAGTTTCTTGTCGCTGAAGCGATTGAACGCTCCGGAACGGACAAGATCGGCATCATGTATGAGAACACCGGTTGGGGCAAAGGCGCCTATCCCGACCTCCAAAATGCGCTCAAAGAAAAGGGCCTGAAAGAGGTCGGTGCGGAAACATTCAACTGGAAGGACACGGACATGACGCCCCAGCTCATCCGGTTGCGGGACGCGGGCGCCGACGCGCTGATCATGTGGGGTCTTGACCGCGAAGGAAACCAGATTCTGCGCAGCCTGCAGAAGATTGGCTGGAAACCGATCGTCATCGGCGCGTGGGGTTTTGCTGGAAACCTAGGCGAACTGGCCGGCGAGCTCGCGAATTGCGTGCTGATCATGCAGACCTATTCGTGGATGGGAAAACTCGAACCGAAAGCCCAGAAGCTTTACGAAACGATGCAGCAGAAGTACGGCATCAAGAGCCAAAGCGACATCAAGATGGGTAGCGGTGTCGCCAACGCCTACGACGCTGTTTACATCATCGCGGCGGCCATCGAGAAGGCCGGCAGCTTCGATCGGCTAAAGGTGTACGACGCCCTGTTCGAGGTCGAGCACGAAGGCCTCGTCACCAACTACAGGCCGGCGTTCGAAAAGACCGAAGAACGCCATGACGCGATCCTCCCTGACGCCTACAAGCTGACGGCCTGGTACGACGGCAAGCTGATGCCGCTGGACCAGACTCCCTGCAAATAAGCGTTGAGTTCGACAGGCTGGTCGCAGCGCAGCACATCGTGGTGCGCCGGCCGGCCGGTCCCACCCAGGAGGGCAATCGATGAGTGCGGTCACGCAATACTTCCTAGCCGGGCTGGGCATCGGCGGTATCTACGCGCTGGTCGCCATCGGATTTCACGTCATGTGGTCGTCGGCACGGGCGGTGAATTTTGCGCATGGCGACACGCTGATGCTCGGCGCGGTTCTGACGATAGTCATGCTCGATCAAGGGATCGCGATGCCCATTGCGATGGCCATTGCCCTCGCGGTCTGCGTCGTTTTCGGCGTTCTTTTAGAGCGTTTCGCGATCCAGCCATTTGCGGCACAGGCACAATCGATCGGCTGGATGCTAACGACGATCGCCATCGGCATCATGCTGGAGAGCTACGCAACGATCTCGTTCGGATCCTTCGCGCGTCCGCTGCCCTCACCACTGGTGGAGGAGCCCATTCACATAATGGGCGCGGGAGTTTTCATCCAAGAGCTGCTGATCCCGGCTGCCGCCGTCGCCATTGTCGTCTTGCTCACCCTGTTTCAGAACCGCACCCAACTCGGTCGCGCAATGCGGGCCGTTGCATTCAACAGGACCGCGGCGAGCATCGTCGGCATTAACGTCACTAACATCATGATGTTCTCGTTCGGTCTTGCGGCGGTGCTCGGCGGCCTCGCCGGCATCCTGGTCGCTCCCGTAATCCAGGCATCCGCCACGATGGGACTTTTCCTCGGCATCAAGGGGTTTGCTGTTGCCATCATCGGCGGCATTACCAGCGCATATGGCGTCGTCTTCGCCGGTCTCCTTTACGGCGTCATCGAGAAATTCGTTGACGGCTACATCAGCACCGCGGCCCGCGAGGCTATTGGGTTCAGTCTCGTCATTTTGGTGCTGATGATCTGGCCCCAAGGCCTGTTCGGCGGAAAGGAGATCACCAAAGTATGATCGCCGTTCAGCGTCATTGGATCTGGCTGGTCACCGCAGTTGCCGCGCTCCTTATCGCGGCCATGCCCGACATTGCCGGCAACGAGTACGCGCTGCGGTTCTATACCCTGATGATCATTTACATGATCATCGCGCTCGGGCTGAACATTCTTGTTGGGTACGCTGGTCTCATTTCGCTGGGTCAGGCAGGCCTTTACGCGATTGGTGCGTACACCGGTGCGATCCTGGCCACGCGCGTTGGTCTGAACCTCTTGCCATGTCTCCTGTTCGGGATGACGCTGGCCGGGTTTTTTGGCGTTCTGCTCGCCTATCCGACCGTCCGGGTGCGTGGCGTCTACCTTGCGGTTGTTACAATTGCCTTCGGCATCATTGTTGAAAACGTCGCCATCGAATGGGAATGGCTGACCGGCAGTTGGGTCGGCATTTCCGATGTGCCGCAGCCGACGCTGCTTGGGCTGCAGCTAGACTTCAAGGCCTATTTCTATCTCGTCGGCGCAAGTGCGCTCTTCATCTTCCTGATGAGCGTCAACATCATGAGGTCGCGCTATGGGCGCGCCATGTTGGCCTCTGGACAGAGTGAAATCGCGACCCGTTCGCTGGGCATCAATGTCACGATGATGCGCACTCTTGGGTTTGTGATTTCGGCGGTCACAGCAGGCGCCGCCGGTGTGTTTTATGTGTTCCTCAACAAGTATATCAGCCCCGACATCTTCTCCTTCGGCGACTCGATCCGTTTTCTCCTGATGGTCATACTCGGTGGTGCCGGCACGGTTCTTGGCCCTGTCGTTGGCGCAGGAATTCTTAGCTACCTGCCGGAATTTCTGCAGCAGTTTCAGGAATGGCAGAGTTTCGCCTACGGGGCGCTGCTGGCGATTGTCATGTTTCTGCTGCCCCGCGGGATTGTCGGCAGCCTAGCCGGCCTGTTCGTGCGGTGGGAGGGGCCTTCAACTGCAGAGTCTGACGTAAAAAAAGGCAAGCGGTTGGATGAAATCCTGGCTCTCGATCCACCGGTCGAGGGGTCCCTTTGCCTTCAGGCGAAAGACGTTACGTTGCGTTTCGGAGGTCTTGTGGCGCTGGATAACGTCAACATTGATATCCAGTCGTGCAAGATACATGCCCTGATCGGCCCAAATGGCGCAGGCAAGTCGACGTTTCTCAATGCCGTTTCGGGCACTTATTCAGTCAGCAGCGGCGAAATCGACTTTCTCGGCACGAACACCACCGACCGCACCAGCTATGAGCTCGGCCGCATGGGTATGGGCCGAACCTTCCAGAACACCGAGCTGTTCTCTGAAATGACCGTCCTTGAGAACGTGTGGATCGGTTTCCATAACGACTATAAGACCGGGCTTCTTTCGACGGTTCTGCGCCTGCCAGCCAACCGCCGGGAAGAAGAGCATCATCGCCGCGCGGCTCTGGAACTGCTCGACCTCGTCGGCCTCGGGGATTTTGCGAAGGCAAAGGCCAAGGACCTTCCGTTCGGTTTCCAGCGCAAGCTTGAGATTGCCCGGGCGCTCGCCACTCGCCCCAAACTCCTCTTGCTGGACGAGCCCGCCGCAGGTCTAACAAAGAGCGAAATTACAGAACTCGTCGACCTGATCCAGACGCTTGCCAAGAGCGGGATCACCGTCCTGATTATCGAGCACCATGTCGATCTGATCATGGCGCTGTCCGAGCATGTCACAGTGCTCGACTACGGTCAGGTCATCGCCGACGGAACGGTTCCCCAAATCCAGCGGAATCCAAAGGTCATCGAGGCGTATTTCGGTAGCAGTGACGTTCTAGAGCATATGCCCGAGGCTCGTGCCAAGCCCCGGAGTCACACCCGGCACAAGCGCAGGAAATCTCCGGTGCGAGGTGAAGCATGAACCGGCAAAGCCCGCTCCTCGAAGTTGAAAATCTTTCGGTCTGCTATGGCCATGTCGAAGCCGTGCGTGATGTCTCTTTCCGAATTCGTCCCGGCGAATTCGTCTCCATCATCGGCAATAACGGTGCCGGCAAGAGTTCGACCCTGAACGCCATTGCCGGCGTCGTGAAACCGGCGGGTGGCAAAATCAAGATTGGCGGCGTCGAGGTGCAGGGCCTTCCGGCCCACGCGATCGTTCGGCGCGGCATCTCTCTCGTCCCTGAGGGCCGGCTGATCTTCGCCGACCAGACGGTGATGGATAACCTTCTGCTTGGCACCTACGCACGCACCAACCTCGACGACGAGACGCTTCAGCAGGACCTCGACCGGGTTTATGATCGCCCCATTCCACCCTGAAGTGCAACACCAGTGGCGGTGGTGACCGGTTTTCCGGTCTCATGATGTTGCGTATCGGCCAGGAAGCGGTGACAGTCCCTTTGCTGCAACATGGGAGACTGCCATGCCCGAGGGCTACCGCCACCTGACCTATGAAGAGAGATGCCAGATCGGCGCGCTGAAGGAAAGCGGTCTATCCGACGGGGCCATCGCGGCCCGGCTGGGCCGTGACCGGACGTCGGTCTGGCGGGAGCTGCGCCGGAACGGCGGCGGCGGGGGGTACAGCCCCGGGGAGGCGCAGGGGAGGGCGGAGGCCCGCCGCAGCGCGGCGTCCGGGGTCCCCCGCAGGATGACGCCCGACCGCTGGGCGCAGGTGGAGGGGCTTCTGGCGGAGGGCTGGAGCCCGGAGCAGGTCGCGGGACGGCTGCGTCTGGAGGGCGGCTGGACGGTGGGCCGCCAGTGGATATACGAACGTGTGAGGGCCGACCGGAAGGCGGGCGGGAAGCTGTTCCTGCTGCTGCGGCGCCGCGGGAAAAGGCCGAACTGGCGAGGCGGCAGGCACTCGGGCCGTGGCCACATCCCGGGCCGGGTGGACATCTCCGAGCGGCCGGAGGAGGCGGAGAGGAAGGAGCGTGTGGGCGACTGGGAGGCGGACACGATCATCGGGAAAGGCCACAGCGGGGCGGTGGTCTCCCTTGTGGACAGGGCCTCGAAATACACGTATTTACAGAGGGTTGACCGGCGAACCTCGGCTGCGGTCTCCGCCGCGATGGTGGATCTCCTCCGGCCGTCCGCCGCGCCCGTCCACACGATCACGGCGGACAACGGCAAGGAGTTCGCGGGACATGCGGGCGTCGCGGAGGCGCTCGGGGCCGCCTTCTTCTTCGCAACCCCCTACCACTCCTGGGAGAGGGGCCTGAACGAGCACACCAACGGGCTGGTCCGGCAGTACCTGCCGAAGGGGACGGACCTCCGCGCGGTCACCGACGCGGAGGTGAGGGCGGTGCAGGACCGCCTGAACGCGCGTCCGCGCCGGGTGCTGGGCTACCGGACGCCCGCCGAGGTGTTCCACGAGGCCCGCCCTCCCTGACGCCGCGCGACCGCCTCCCACCGGCGCGCATGGCTGCGCCGGGAGGGGGTGGAATGGATTTCGGGACCGCGTCCGTCCGGGCTCCGGTCGGGCTGCGCCCTCCCTACGCCCGGACGGACGCGACCCGCCCCGGCGGAGGCGTTGCGCTGCCCGGAAAGCCCGGATAACCTGCATACAGAAGGGACCACAGCCGTCCCGGGGCCGGATCCGCGGTGCCCGGGGGCCGCAGACCACGCCTTCCGGCCATTCCCTCCGCTCGGGCTCCGCCCTCGCTGCGGGAATGGCCGGTGTTGCACTTCGGAGTGGAAGTGGGGATCTGTTTCCGATCCTGAAAGAACGCGAGCGACAGCTGGCCGGCAGTCTCTCCGGCGGCGAGCAACAGATGCTCGCGTTGGCCCGAGGACTCCTCGCCGAGCCACGGCTGCTGATGATTGACGAGATGTCCCTCGGGCTTGCGCCGCGAGTTCTGGAATCCCTGTTTCCAGTCCTCGAACTTCTTAACAGCCAGGGGCTTGCGATCCTGCTCGTCGAGCAGCTCGCCATTCTGGCTCTCAAGGTCTCGAACCGCGGTTACGTCTTCGAGAACTCACGGATCATCCTGCGCGGCTCGGCCATCGAGCTCGCCCGCAATGAACTGATCGTGGAAGCGTATCTGGGACGGAGGGCCGCGGAATGACGGACCACATGCGAACACTTCAGTTAATCACGATCGAAGACCAAGGAGGTAGAAAATGGCCCGTGAAATCGTTGATCTTAGCCTCACCATCGAGGACAACATGCCCGCTCACAAATTGTTTCAGAGCCCCATCTATGTCAAAGCGCTGGACCATGAGAGCACGAAGAGGTTCAACCTCGGCGTCCCGGAAGATCCGATGACGTTCCAGACGAATTTCATCGGCATGCTTGATCATGTTGGAACGCACGTTGACGCGTTTCGACACGTCAATCCGAAAGGCAAGCCCATCGATGAGATGCCATTGGACATGTTCATGGGCAAAGCGGTCTGCTTCGACATGCGGCACATCCCCGATCTCGGCGACATCGACGAAAAGGAGATGGAAAATGCCCAAGAAAAGTCGGGCGTCAAAGTGGATGGCCATATCGTGCTTCTCTGTACAGGCCTGCACGAGCGTCACTATCCGGAGAAGGAAGTGGTCTGGACAAATCCGGGCCTGACCGTCGGCGCGACCAAGTGGCTCAAGGACCGTGGCTCGATCATGCACGGCGTCGAAGGCCCATCCACCGACAAGCCGACCGACAATATCTTTGCCCAGCACCGTGCTTGTCGCGACCACGGCGTCACCCATTTTGAGTGGCTGGTCAACTTGGAGAAACTGGTCGGGAAAGGCGAATTCGAGTTCTTCGGCGTGCCGCTGAAATTCAAAGGTGGCTCAGGCTCGCCAGTCCGCGCCTTCGCAATACTCGACAGCTGATTTTACGCACGCACCCGCAGGGCGTCGCGATCGGTTTTCGATCCTTTCAGCGCTGCGGGTGCCCCCTTGAATGGGACGATGGAGCCGTGTCGGCAGATTTTGATTATATGAGCGCACTTGAGCAACGCCGCCTCGTGGCCAACAAGGATGTTTCGCCCGTCGAGTTGACGAAGCGGGCGCTCGACCGCGCTAAAGCGACCGACAAGAAGCTCAATTCTTTCTATTTCCTGATGGAGAAGGAAGCACTCGCAGCGGCGAAGACCGCCGAGAGGGCGGTGATGAACGGAGCGCCGCTCGGTCTGCTTCACGGCATGCCGTTCTCAGCAAAGGACCTGATGGCGGTAGGCGGCGTCAGGTTTTCGTCCGGCTCGCGCGCAATGGCTAACAATATCGCCGAGTTCGACGCACCGGCGGTCGAACGCGCCAAGGTCGAGGGCGCGGTTCTCATCGGCAAGACCACATCGAGCGAATTCGGATGCAAGCCGGTAGGCGACTCGCCGCTCACCGGTATCACACGCAATCCGTGGAATACGGACAAGACGCCCGGCGGCTCGAGCGCCGGCGCGGCGGCGTCAGTGGCGGCCGGCGTAACGACGTTCGGGTTGGGCACCGACGGTGGCGGTTCCGTACGCATTCCCTGTGCCTTCAGCGGCCTTGCCGGCATCAAGGGCACATTCGCCCGCGTGCCTGTATGGCCGACGTCGGCGACGCCGACGTTGGGTCATGTCGGACCGCTCGCGCGTTCGATAAAGGACGCCGCCCTCGCGTTTACCGCCATTGCCGGCTACGACGCTCGCGATCCCTTTTCGGTCGCCGGCCCCGTTCCCGATGTGCTCGGGGCGTGTGACGCCTCGATAAAGGGCCTGCGCATCGCTTGGAGTCCGACCCTCGGCTATGCCCGGCCGGACCGGGAGGTATTGGAGGTCGTCGAGGGCGCCGTCAGGAAACTCGACGACCAAGGCGCCCGTGTGGAACTCGTCGAGACCGTCTTCGACAAGGATCCGGCCGATCTGTGGACGGCAGAGTTCTACGCCGGCGTCGGCATCAAGTTGCGGCCCTTCCTGCAGGAACAGCGTGAGCTGCTCGACCCCGGTGTTGCCGACATCCTCGAGCCCGCGCTCAGCCAAGACATGCAAGATTACTACACGAAGGTGTTCGGGCGCTATGAGCTGCGCGACAAGATGAAGACTTTCTTCGACAAATATGACGCATTGGTTTCGCCAGTGCTGCCGGTTGCATCACTGGATGTCGGCAAGGACATCCCCGACCACCTGACGGATCGAAATCTCGTGTCATGGGTCTACTTCACATATCCGTTCAATCTTACCGGCCAGCCGGCTGCTGCCGTATGCGCCGGTCTGGCGAGCGACGGTATGCCGGTGGGCGTGCAGGTCGTCGGCGCACGCCTCGCTGAAGCCACAGTCGTCAGTGTCGCGGCGGCAATTGAGCGAACACAACCGAAGGATTACAACATCTGCCGGTTCGAGCCTTAGTGCGCTTTGTCCAGTCGATGGACCTCCGGCACTTCGTGACAGAAGTTGAGCAAACCTGGAAGGAAGGAAGGAAGGAAGGAAGGAAGGAAGGAAGAAGGTAATTGCTCGCCCCTTTTGACCGTTGACCGTTCTGTCTGGAGGTTTTCAGGTCCGGTGTCCTGTCCGGTCATCCGCGCCCGTCCGTCATCCAATGGCATTCGGATAGTCGTATCGTTCCGGAGCGGTTTTCCGTGCCGGCCGCAACCCCTTGACATGGCGTGGTTTTCGGCGCTCCGGAATTTTTTTCGCCTTACCAACTGACATACGGTCGGTAATTCGTATGCTGCTGTCACACAGTTACGGGAACCGGCCATGGACCAGCGGATCACCAGAAATTCCCACTAGCCCGTCCAGGCCCTGTATTCCATGGGGTTTCGTGAACCGGTTTTCGTAGACTCTTCCTTCCAGGCGGCTGAAAGTCGCCTGGAATCTTCTGGACATCATAGGCTCCTGCTCTTACCGCATCCCTGTTGATCTCACTGACGGGAGTTGGGACGATGCGGTTTCGGAAGGATCTCGGCAGGTCCGGGCTGATCAAGGCGGTGGCGGGATGCTTCGGCCGGATCGACGATCCGGTGAACGGGCGCCGGTTCCATCTGGGTGACCACCTCATGTCAGCGTTCGCGATGTTCTCCCCAGGTATCCGTCGCTCCTGCAGTCCGGCAGGGACAGCCGCGACGACGCGGTTGTCCGCGGGAACCTCCGGACGCTGTTCGGGATCGCGGCGGCGCCCTGCGTTACGCCCGACTCCGCATTATCGGGCTGCTTCCGGACACAACTCCTTGCGGACGCCTAGTGCAGGATCTCAGGTTACGTCAGTTCTATGGCCACCCTCGGATACAACCCCCTCGTCGCCATCCAGATCGCCCTGACCGGAGACTCCGGCGACATGGTCAAGCAGCGCAATGCCCGGTCCGCACCCAGAAAGGGGTGAGCAGTTACGACCGAAGCCTAAATTTCTTCAGATTGTGACGCCGAGCCTCCGATGGAATCTCGACGTGAAACAGGAACCGCGAGAGGTTCCTAGAGCTCGAAGCCAACGCCGTATTGCTCTGCCAAACTCCAGAGCCAGTCTTGATCCAGGTCCGTCTCGCGGGCATCTTCGCGAATTGCGCCTTCTGTGGCGTCGAAAAATGCATGGCAGAACTCGTCATCGTCATGCCGCGAGAAATGGGCTATCCCGTCAACCTTTGCCGGGTGGCTTCCCAGCGCCTTCGACCAGGACTGAGGCACATCATAGAATAGCCCGCTGTGAGTCACTTCGGCAATTGCCCCAAGCCGAGCAAGGTCGGGGCCCGCCATACGGATCAAGCGCAGGGATCTGGTGACGCTCAATCGAACATAGGCCTTGCGATCAAGAAGGTCACCGTCGATCAGCGTTCGGCCGGGTGTTCTGGGAAACGTCTCCGCGAATGCCTCGGCCGGGTTCTCGGCCGTATAAAGGACACCGTAAGTCTCATCCGGCAAGTTAAAGCGACCCTGTTGGGATTTGTCGAAATAGATTGGGTCGTATGCAGCACTGTAGAACCGGTGAATGACAGTCCCTTTAGGGATTTCTACCAGTTCCGGTTGACGCGAATTCAGGTCAGGCGGAGGGAGCGGTCCACTCACGCTCCGTGCTCACCATGTCGTTGTGCCGCTTCGATAACGTTCGAGACATCGCCTGCTTTTAACAACTCAATCGGTCGCTGGCCGTCCAGCCGGACGTCTGGATTGACGAGGAAATTAAGAACCGTCCAAGAATTCTTCGTCTGCAATGCGTCACGCACAGCTTTCAAGCCTAGGACGACTGTTCCATCGCGATTGAACTGAACAGTTGGAAAGGCGCGCCCGTTGCTGGGGCCCGGCACGGCGATTAGCGACCCCTCATGCACACGCTTGTCGACAGCTTGCCGAGAGACGCCACGCATTAATGTCCGGACTTGCTCAAGATCGTAGGCGCCACCCGCCTCACGCAAATCCTCTTGAGCAATACGAACGCCTTCCAAAATGGCGCGGCTGCGTGCATCAGGCTCGAAAGCGCTCTTATCTACAGCCGTCTTGGCGCCCTTGCGTGAACCCAGCGCACGGTTGACGAGTTCGGCCCGGCGAGCTACTCGAGGGCCAAGCGCCTTTTCGATTTTGTTCGCAGAGCTTGGTTTCGAGGAGACAATTGCCACCTCTGCATCCGCTGGCAGCTTATAGTCGACGAGTGCCTTGGCCATGTCACGCTTCACGGTGAACATGGTGATGATGTCCTTAGGCCTTGCGCTCTGCCCGATGGCCGAGCGACCTGCGGGCTTTGAAACTGGTTTTTCAGCCATGTCACTCACCTCCAATGACCCCAATATATGCATTGATGCAACTTTATCCATTCCATCCCCTCCCGGCGCAGCCATGCGCGCGGGCGGGAGGCGGTCGCGCGTCCGTGCGGTCCTGCACCGCCCTCACCTCCGCGTCGGTGACCGCCCGGAGGTCCGTCCCCTTGGGCAGGTACTGCCGGACCAGCCCGTTGGTGTGCCCGTTCAGGCCCCTCTCCCAGGAGTGGCAGGGGGTCGGGAGGAAGAACCCGGCCCCGAGTTCCGCCGCGACGCCGGCGTGGCCCGCGAACTCCCTGCCGTTGTCCGCCGTGATCGTGTGGACGGGCGCGGCGGACGGCCGCGGCATCTCCAGCATCGCGGCGGAGACCGCGGCCGAGGTGCGTCGGCCAGCCCTCCGTGAATACGTGTATTTCGAGGCCCTGTCCACAAGGGAGACCACCGCCCCGCTGTGGCCCTTCCCGATGACCGTGTCCGCCTCCCGGTCGCCGACACGCTCCCTGCTCCCCGCCTCATCCGGCCTCCCGGAGATGTCCACCCGGCCCGGGATGTGGCCTCGGCCCGAGCGCCTGCCGCCACGCCGGTCCGGCTTCCTGCCGCGGCGCCGCGGCAGCGGGAACAGCTTCCCGCCCGCCTTCCTGTCGGCCCTCACACGCCCGGATGTCCACTGTCGGCCCACCGTCCAGCCACCCTCCAGACGCAGCCGTCCCGCGACCTGCTCCGGGCTCCAGCCTTCCTCCATAAGCCCCTCGACGTGCGCCCAGCGCTCCGGCGTCATCCTGCGGGAGGCCCCGGACGCCGCGCTCCGGCGGGCCTCCGCCCTCCCCTGCGCCTCGCCCGGGCTGTATCCCGAATCCCCGCCGTTACGGCGGAGCTCCCGCCAGACCGACGTCCGGTCACGGCCCAGCCGGGCGGCGATGGCTCCGTCCGAGAGCCCGCTTTCCTTCAGCGCGCCGATCCGGCATCTCTCCCCATGGGTCAGGTGGCGATGGCCCTCGGGCATGGCAGTCTCCCCTGTTTGCTCACAGGGACTGTCGCCGCCTGCTGGCCGATACGCAGGATCATTCGACCGGAAAGCCGGTCACCACCGCCACTGGTGTTGCACTTCAGGGTGGAACGGAGCCTCGAAAATCGTTCTGACGTGCCGAGCTCGGTACCGACAGACATAGGGGCTAAGTATGGTGATACGGATAAGTCACCTGCGCGCATTCAAGGCGGAGTTCGAAGCAAGAAGCTTCACTACAGCGGCCGAGAGGATATTCCTGACGCAGTCGACCGTCAGCAAACAGATCGTATCACTGGAACAGGACCTCGGGTTCCGATTGTTAAATCGGCGCAGCGGTGGGATCGTGACGGCCACAAACGAAGGAGTGTAGTTCTTCAAGGAAGTTGAGGGCATTCTCGAGGGACTGGATGACCCTAAGTCGGCGGCTGATGGTATCCGGCGAAACGCGCATTACCGATTGAGAATAGCCGTAACCGACCCTGTGGTGAGCAGTCATTTGGTAACGTCCCGGATCAAGAAGCTCTTGGAAGAACAGCCCGATCTCGGGTTGTCGCTGGACACCCGCAGGCGCCTGAGCATTCAGGCACATCTCACCGCTCGGATGGGAGCACATATTGCCGATCGGCCTGTACATCTAACGCAAAATGAGGGGCGAAATCGCTTAGGGTGTCATCTTGCACTCTTCCGTAATCGACCTCCGCGCCGGTTACCTTGAGTCCAATCGTCCGGATCACGATACGTATCGACCTCGGAATACCTGTCCGTCCGACAAACACCGGCGGGGTCGTTTTCTCGCCCCGTACTAAGATGAAATCGGGCGGGACGTCACGATCAGGTGGCATTGCGCATCTCCCTGACCCTGTCATAGCGGAACGGCATCGGCTTCCCTCCATGTGTCAGGTTGCCGAACGGTACCATGCCCTGTCGATGCAGGTACCGAACCAGGACGATCTCAGAGTCAATGGATTCAGTCGTTGCCGTCCAGCGCCTTGGCGACTTCAGCAGCGAAATCCTCGGCGGCCTTCTCGATCCCCTCTCCCACTTCCAAACGCACAAATCCGGTAACTTCTACTCCCGAATCGTGAACAGCCTGTCCGACAGTCTTGTCCGGATTCATGACAAATGGCTGGTTGAGCAGCGTGACTTCGGCCTTCCATTTGTTCATGCGGCCAACGATCATCCTCTCGATGACGGAGTCGGGTTTGCCTGATTCACGCGCGATTTCGACCTGAATCTGCCTTTCCTTTTCGACTAGTGCAGGGTCGAGGTCGCTTTCGTCAAGTGCCCAGGGATTGGTCGCAGCGACATGCATTGCGACACCTTCGCCAATGTCGTTGTCCGCGCCCCTTAACGCTACGAGCACACCGATCTTGCCCATATCCGGCGCGGAAGCGTTATGGATATACGACGCAACTGAATCGCCCTCAACGAACGACATCCGGCGCAGATGGAGATTCTCGCCTATGGTTGCGATTCTGTCTGTCACAGTATCCGCCACTGACTTTCCTCCAAGATCGGCCGCGGCAAGAGATTCGATGTCATCCACCTGCATTGCGACTGCCGCTATCTGACCGACCATTTCCTGGAAGTCGGAGTTTTTTGCGACGAAGTCAGTTTCAGAGTTCACCTCAATGGCTACGCCCCTGCCCCCTTCGGTCTTTATCGCGACAAGGCCTTCCGCGGCGGTCCGGCCGGACTTCTTGGCAGCCTTCGCCAAGCCCTTGGTGCGCAACCAGTCAGTGGCGGCGTCCATGTCGCCGTCGGTCTCAGTCAACGCTCTCTTTGCGTCCATCATCCCTGCGCCGGTCCTGTCGCGCAGTAGTTTCACCAGTTTAGCGGTGATGGCCATCGCAGGCTCTCCTCAAATCATCATAAGGGTTTCGTCGGCGGTTAAGTCCGCCCCGGTATCACATGGACATTGCTACGGCTTGCCTTTGCCCTGTCCGTTCATTGCCGCAACGCCCTTCCAACATAAAAATCGCTAGGCGGCGTTTTCCTCCAAAGCCCGCCCGTCATTCTCATCAGGTTCCACCGCGGCCTCCACATCAGGTTCCACCACGGCTTCTGTCGAGTCCCCTTCGCCGGAAACTTCGGATAGTTCCTCAACTTCGGGAGCTTCCTCGGATTCCCCGAGATCGATTCCGGCTGCGGTGAACTGGGCATCCATCCCATCAAGCACGGCGCGTGCGACAAGATCGCAATACAGCGATATCGCCCGGGATGCGTCGTCATTTCCGGGGATGATGTGATCGATTCCAGTCGGTGAGCAATTGGTATCAACAACCGCCACCACAGGGATTCCAAGCTTTCGGGCCTCAGCGACCGCAAGGTCTTCCTTCCTTACGTCGATTACGAACAGCATGTCCGGAAGCCCACCCATCTCACGGATTCCACAGAGTGACGCATGGAGCTTGTTGCGTTCGCGTTCGATCGATAGCCGTTCCCGCTTGGTCAATCCTTCGGAGCCTTCGGCCATCTGTTCGTCCAGCGCCTTCAACCGGTCGATCGATTGTGAAACTGTCTTCCAGTTGGTGAGCGTGCCTCCCAGCCAACGGTGATTCATGTGGTATTGGGCACAGCGCTCGGCGGCCTCTGCAACAGCCTGCTGGGCTTGGCGCTTCGTGCCGACGAAAAGTATCGAACCGCCCTTAGCGACGACCTCTCTAATCGCCTGCAGAGCGGCGTCGAGCATAGGTACCGTCTGGGTCAGGTCGATGATGTGAATCCCGTTCCGATCCCCATAGATGAACTCGCTCATCTTGGGATTCCAGCGTTGTGTCTGATGGCCGAAGTGAACGCCTGCCTCCAAGAGCTGGCGCAATGTGAACTCTGGCAAAGCCACTGTTTTTCTCCTTCCCGGTTTTCTACCTCGGCAGAGCTGTTTCAGGCTATCGCCCAACCGGTGGACCCGAACGGGATGTCTCCCCGGGGGCCCAAACCCTACCTGTGAACTGCCGCCCCAATACGGCGGGACTCCTGCATATGCAAGAGACATTTGAAATAGGGAACCGCTCCGCTTGGCGCTCTCGTCATAGCAAGGATTGCAGGGAGCGACAGAAAGCAGACTGGGAGACTGGCTTGCCGAGACTTTCCGGACCTGCCACATGGAACCATGCAAGGCGATTCCATACCCGAAACAATCTGCATCGGCGCGGCAGTCTGGGATTTTGCGGGCCAGGTGCCCTGCCGGATACATCCGGGTTCAGACGTTGCGGGGCGAATTGTCCAGCGGCCGGGTGGAGTGGCCCTCAACATCGCAATGACCTTGTCCCAATTTGGACTGCGGTCTGTCCTGCTCACCTCAATCGGTAACGATCCTGAAGGCGTCGAACTGCTCGAGCGGTGCCGGTCCATGGGTCTTCTGATGGATCACGTTCACATTTCTGGACACTTGCCGACCGACAGGTGCCTGATTGTGGAGGATGTTGACAGGATGGTGGCGCTCGTTGCCGACATCCGCTCGCTCGCGGATGCGGGGGACAGAATCCTGCATCCGATAATCGATGGCACGTTCGGCAGTTCGGAGATACCCTACTTGGGTGTCATCGTCATTGACGGCAATCTGGATGAAGCATTGTTGGCTCGAATTGCCAAGGATCCTTCCTTTTCCGCAGCAGATCTAAGGGTGGTCTGTGCAAGTCCCGGCAAGGCAAATCGATTGTTTCCCCTACTCCGCGCTCCGAATGCGACATTTTACCTCAATCTCGAAGAAGCCAGCACGCTCTGCGGCCGTCGATTCACGTCGTCTGAGGAAGCGGCCTCAATGATGAGGAGGTGCGGCGTGGCGCGCGTTCTGGTAACCGATGGCGCCAGGACCGCTACCGATTCCGGTCCGGAAGCAACCATTATGGCCGCTCCACCGGAAGTCACCGTCGCAAGGTTCTCCGGCGCAGGTGATTCACTCGTGGCGGCCCATGTGGCGGCAGAAGCCTCGGGAGCGGATCGGGAGTCCGCTCTTCATACGGCGTTGAGTGCGGCAGCTGCGCACGTGTCAAAGGCGGAATCAACATGAGTTCACCCGTGTTTTCAGCAGAGGTCATTGAGGCACGGAATTCCGGCGCACCACTCGTCGCGCTTGAGTCCACCGTCATTACCCATGGGCTGCCCTACCCCCTGAATCTCGAGACCGCCCGGCAGACTGAAAGCGATATCCGTGATTCAGGTGCGGTCCCGGCTACGGTCGCCGTGATGGAGGGGCAGATCCACGTCGGTCTTTCGAACCGGCAACTTCGACAGCTTGCGCAGGGTGAAAACATCCTGAAGCTGTCGCGTGCCGACCTCGCTGTGGCGATTGCGCAGGGAATGACAGGATCAACAACGGTGGCAGCAACCATGATCTGCGCCAATCTGGCAGGAATCGAAGTCTTCGCGACTGGCGGTATCGGCGGTGTGCATCGAGGGGCGGAGTCCAGCTTTGACATTTCCGCTGACCTACGCGAACTGGCCTTGACTCCGGTTACCGTCGTCACGGCCGGAGCGAAGGCGATTCTCGACCTACCAAAGACCCTTGAGGTGCTTGAGACCCTGGGTGTTCCGGTCATCGCCTTTGGCCAGGATATTTTCCCCGCTTTCTGGTCACGCAGTTCAACGCTTCGGGCACCTCTGCGTGCCAACAGTACGGGAGAGATTGCCCGCGTCCATCGCGTGCGTCGGGACCTCGGGCTTGTCGGGGGCCAGCTCATAGCGAATCCGATTCCGGCCGATGCCGAAATTCCCTACCCAGAAGCGCAGAGCGCAGTCGATGCGGCGCTGGAAGACGCCTCCGCCAAGGGTATCACGGGAAAGGACGTCACGCCATTCCTTCTATCCCGAGTCCTGGAGCTGACGGCGGGACGGTCACTCTCGGCAAATGTCGCACTACTGCGCAGCAACGCACGGCTCGCCGCGAAAATCGCGATCGAACTCAGCGATCGAACGTGATGACCGCTACTTTGGCAATTGGAAACGGATGTTGTTTTCAGCAACCGCAGCGGCTATGCTGATCTGAAACTCGTTTCCGAACATTCCAGATGACCGCAGATTTCGAGCCGACCGACCCAGAGCACCCAAAGCCAAAGTCATCCCGCTTCTTGGGATTGCGAAACAGCTTCCTGACCGGACTGGTTGTCATCGCTCCTATCGGGCTGACAGTCTGGCTGATCTGGACTGTAATCGGGTGGATCGACGGTTTTGTTCTTCCATTCGTTCCAGACGCATATAATCCCGAGAACATACTTCGAACTTTGTTTGGCGTTGATTGGCCTGTCAACGTTCGCGGAATTGGTGTGGTCCTGTTCCTGGTGTTCACGGTCATTGTCGGCTGGGTTGCAAAGGGCCTGATCGGGCGCTCGTTGATCGCATGGGGCGAACAGGTCGTTGACCGAATGCCCGTAATACGTTCGATCTATAATGGGTTGAAACAGATCGCGGAGACTGTGTTTGCCCAAAACGAAACCAGCTTCGACAGGGCCTGTCTTGTGGAATATCCTCGAAAGGGAATTTGGGCGATCGCATTTGTTTCGACCTCCGCTAAGGGCGAGATCCAGGGTAGCATTCCGCGTGATGAACCGCTTGTATCGGTCTTTCTTCCGACGACGCCGAACCCCACCTCGGGATTTCTGTTGTTTGTTCCCAAGAATGATATCATCGAGCTCAAGATGTCCGTCGAGGACGCAGCCAAACTAGTGATCTCGGCTGGTCTGGTATATCCCAATCAAAATACCGCGCTGGTCAATAGCCAGGATACGGTGAATTCGCGGTCTATCGGAACGAAGGAACATGAAGTTCCAAATGATCAACCCTGACCCCTGATACGCAGACGGTCTGCAGGTTTTTCATTTCTCCTGCGATAGCTGAGATCGTTTCCCGTTTTCGATTTCGTTACACGCGTCCGCTCCTGTTGTGTTGCCGTTACGGCCAATTCGGCGGTTCCCCGTCAGGGTCGCAAAGTCCGAAACCGGAACGGGCTCTGCGAAATTTGGGCTGACGATGTTTCAGGCCGCTCTCATTGCCGGAGCACGATGTTCACCCATCTTTGGCCTAGTCACAACGAAGGAACGTGGGAAATGCGGTTCGGAAGGATCGACCTCAAGAGTGCGCCTGTCCGGATGCAGGATACGTTTGGTTGGAAAGTCTCAGGGCAGCTCTCGTGCTCCCCCAGCTGTTGGTCATACATCGGAACGGCTGTCTTGCCCCGCGCCCACGGCTACCGGTTCGTGATCCACACTGCGGGCCACCAACCGGTGCATGTTCACATTGCCGGCCCCGGGTAGGCGAAGACCAACCTGGCCGGCCCCGGAAACAGGCAGGAGCCTGTCTCCGCGGTCGGTGGAAGGCGATCCGGCATGCGCCGGCCGGGTGGCGGTGGTTGCCGGACGCCCGGGGGCCTGAGGGAATGGGAGCGTATCCGTGGAAGATCCGACGGAGGAGGCATCCAAGGGCGCGGAGGCCCGCGGGGGAAACGCCGGGGACGGAACCGCGCGCCGCGGCCGCCAGCCAAGGCCGGCGGACGGGACAGGCGGTCCCCAGCCCGGTGAATGGCTGCGCCTGCCTGTTCCCGGCCGGCCCGGCCGGGGAGCCGCAAGATGCCGCCCCGACGGCCTTTCGGTCGTCGGGGGCGAAGCCACGGCTTCAACCTGCGCTGGCCGCGGCGTGACGTCGGTCTCTAGGTACCGGCCATGGTGGCGGGCGTCTCCGGGATCCGGGGCTGGATGGCCAAGGCGCCCGCGCGGCAGGCGGGACGTTCCACTTCACCCGCCATGGCCGCGGCGGCGCGGGCGAACGGAGCGAAGGGCGGGCGGCCACGGAAGCGGCGTAGGTTGGCATACGGGCAGGCGACATCAAACAGTTATGAAAGACAAGAACCGATGCGAATCATCGGCCGAAGCATTATCACTGGCAGTCTGTATTTCCGCAGTCACTTCAACAAATCATGGGCGCACGTCAACATGCTCGGCGAATACGATTTCTCCGACGGGAAGCTCCGCGTGCTGGCCGCGACTTGGAAGCGCAGCTTTTCGGGGTTTTCCGCGCTTTCTGACATTTCCCCACCGATTCTGATCCGCCGCACCGCCCCTCGCTGCGGGAATGACCGGTGTTGCACTTTGGATTGGACGTGAGGTCTGCCTCAATTCCAACCATCTTCGCGGCCATCCGGACTGGCCGTGACGAACGGTGTCACAAAGCGGTCCAACCGCCGTCGACGTTAATTGTGGTTCCAGTAATCTGAACGGCCTCATCAGAGCAAAGGAACACCGCTGTTGCGCCGACCTGTTCCACAGTCGCAAATTGCTTGGATGGCTGGCGTGCCAGCATCACTTCCCGCACAACCGTCTCGCGGTCCATGCCATGCACATCCATCTGATCTGGAATCTGCGCTTCGACCAGCGGCGTGAGGACGTAACCTGGACAGATTGCGTTGCAGGTGACCTCGGTCTCCGCTGTTTCAAGTGCCGCGGTCTTTGTCAGCCCGACAATGCCGTGTTTCGCGGCGACGTAGGCCACCTTGTAGGGAGATGCCGTAAGTCCGTGAACACTGGCGATGTTGATAACCCTGCCCCAGCCTTTGGCGCGCATCCCCGGAAGCGCCGCTGCAGTTGTATGGAACGCTGACGACAGGTTTATGGCGATGATCGAGTCCCACCTCTCGACAGGAAACTCCTCTATCGGCGCCACATGCTGGATACCGGCATTATTGACCAGTATGTCGCACGCTCCGGCCTCATTGATCAGTCTACGGCAGTCATCCGGTTGTGACATGTCCGCGCAGATATAGCGTGCCACACCTCCGAACTCCTTTGCGATTTCGTCGGCCAGATCATGGTCATCAGTGGAATCGGTGAATGAATTCAGAACCAGGTCCGCACCAACCTTCGCGAGCTGTCGTGCGATTCCCAGACCGATGCCAGAGTTCGATCCGGTCACGACCGCTGTTCTACCTTTGAGGTCCATTGCCCTGCCCTCCTCGATTCGCCCTATGTCATCTGCGCAGGTAACTGCTCACCCCTTTTATGAGGCGTCCTGATCGAGACAGTCAACAGCCTTTCCCTGCAGGGCGAGGGTGACGGCGACGAGCGGGTTGTATCCGAGCGCCGCCATTGTCCGGAGGTAGCTCGATATCCGGCAATATGCTTCCGCGAAGGCGACGGTCCGGAAGCAGCCCGAGACCTTCTGCCGGACTTTCGCCATCCGAAAATCCCTTTCCGCGCGGTTGTCCGGGAACGGGGTGTCGGCGCGCCCTGTGAAGCGCAGGACGTTCCCTCCCGTGGCGGCGAGGCGTTCGAGAAGGTTGTGGGCGTCGGACCTCCCCACCGGCCCGCGCTGGCCCTTCGCGCGCTTCGGGACCGCCGGCATCTCCCCGCGGCCCTGCTCCAGGATGTCCCTGTAGCATCGCGCGACGGTCCTGTAATGGCGCATGGACAGCCGCCTGTCCGGCCGTCGCGTGACCTGCCGCCGCGCGATCAGCAGCAGCCTGCGCATCCTCTCCGCCCACGGCCAGCCGTTGCTGTCGGTCACGGCCTGGAGCTCCCTGACCAGATGGGCGCCGCAGAGCTGGTGCCTGCAGTTGGTGTAGGTGAGGCAGGCCTTCCAGCAGTCGTGGACGATGACGCCCCCGTATCTCGGGATGATCCCGATGTCGTCGATGGCCTCGCGTCCGCGCTTTCGGTGCAGCCGCCTGCCCGTGACCGGCCCGCCGGAGCAGACGTGGATCCAGTGGTTCGTTCCGTCCACCCGCAGCGAGGTCTCGTCCACGTTCAGCACCGGCATTTCCAGCAGCTTTCCGATGGCGGCCGCCTCCCAGGGCTCCAGGGCCCTGTGCAGGCGCGAGACGAAGCCGAGCAGCGTGGCCTCGGAGAGCAGCCGACCGGTCATCGCCTGGATCATGGCCGCGGTCCGCCTGAGCGGGACCATCTGGGCGACCGGCAGGTGAACGGCGTAGGCGACGATGCCCGGCCCGTACTGCAGCGGCCCCGGCATGGTGTCGGGGAACGCCCCCGTCGTCCGGACGCGGCAGCGCGGGCAGTCCCTGACCTCGGCCACGACCCGGCGCCCGGCGGTCCCGGAGACGATGTCCACCTCGACGCGCTCCCCGTGCCCGGCGCATCCGGTTCCGGTCAGGTCGTGGCCGCACCCGCGGCACTCGGCCACCGGGCTCGGTTCCGTGACGGTGACCGTGCGCAGGTTGCCCGGGTCCGTCCGGCCCGCCTTCGGCCCCCTGCCGCCGGAGCCCCTGCCGGCCTGCCGCGCGGTCCCGTCCCCGTCCCCGTCCTTCCGCGACGGCGGCAGGCCGGAGTTGCGCGGGGTCTTCGGCGTCGTCCTCTCCAGCAGCACCGCCACCAGGAGGTCCAGAAGCATGAGGAGGACGTTGATCAGCTCGACCGTCTCCGCGCCCGCCTCGCCCCTCCGCCTGATGGCGTCGAACCGGGACCGGCAGTCGTCGAGCTGCCTGCGCAGCGACGCCGCGTTCACCGTCGGCATCAGCCCGCCCCCGGCCGGGCGCGGCGCGCGGGCATGTCCCTGGTTCCTGATCCGAAGCGGCCCATCCGTGGCCTCCGTCCTGAACGACGCCCCGCCGATAGCCCGGACAGCCTACGCTGTCAACCCTGTCGCGGACCGTCGGACGGAAACGGCCAAAGCCCTGGATGCGGGCCAATGCATGACCGTGCCTGTCAGGGAATCCGGCACGACAGCCTTGCATCAGGCCGGATTCAGCGGGAAAGGGGGAGAGTAGTTACCTGCGCAGCATAGAAGCGCTGTTTCGCTTCAAAAAAAGGCGCCCGCACAAGGCGGGCGCTTAGTTGTTGAGGCAGGTTTCATACAGGCAAGAAACCTTCGAGCAGTAACCTCAACTTACCTGTTTCTACGTGGAGTTCAAGCAAAAAGTTTGAAGGGTCACATTGAGTATGTTAAGCGCTCGCTCGTTCACCGCACCCGCGAAGGGATTACTCAGAGATGGGACGTGCGTCTACAGTAAAGTCGACCAGTTTCGCGCTTGTGTTTTCCGCTGTTTTGTCAATTGATGCCGCTGGTGCGGCTCCCATGCATGGCATATCTATGTATGGGCGGCCTGCCCTTCCACCAGATTTTGGGTCCCTTCCCTATGCGAATCCGGATGCTCCCAAGGGTGGGCGTATTGTTACTGGCGAAGTCGGAGGATTCGACAGCCTGAATCCCCATATCCGTCGCGGACGGGTGCCCTGGCAGCTCCGGTTCCTCGCATACGAGAGTCTTATGGGACGGTCCTGGGACGAGCCGTTCACACTTTATGGACTTTTGGCCGAATCAGTTGAGACAGGACCGAATCGGGAATGGGTCGAGTTTACTCTGCGGGAGGAGGCGCGGTTCTCGGATGGAACGCCGGTCACCGTCGAGGACGTAATGTGGACATATGAGACTCTCGGTACGCAAGGACATCCCCGCTATCATACGGCATGGCAGAAGGTGGCGACGATGGAGCGCACCGGCGAGCGGTCGGTTCGCTTCACCTTCAATGTCAAGGACCGCGAACTTCCTTTGCTGCTGGGACTTCGTCCGATCCTGAAGAGATCCCAGTGGGATGGAGTCGGGTTTACTGAATCGGGGCTCGACACGATTCCGATCACAACAGCGCCGTATGTCATCGATGATTTTGAGGCGGGCCGATTCGTCAGCCTGAAACGTAACCCGGATTACTGGGGCAAAGACCTCGGGCTTCGCCGCGGCGTCGCGAACCTCGATGAGGTCCGAATCGAGTTCTTCGCCGACGGCACTGCGATGTTCGAGGCATTCAAGGCAGGCGAGCTAAACTCCAACCGTGAGTTCAGCCCGCAGAAATGGGAGCAGCAATACGATTTTGCGGCTATCAATTCAGGCGAGGTGGTCAAGTCGGTCATTCCGCACCAGAGACCTTCGGGAATAACCGGCTTTGTCATGAATACCCGCCGAGAGCCGTTCAACGACTGGCGCGTCAGGGATGCCCTTCTCCATGCCTTCAATTTCGAATTCATCAACCAAACCCAGACTGGAGGAAAGCAGTCACGCATCACTTCATACTTCTCCAATTCGATTCTGGGAATGCTTCCGGGGCCAGCGGAAGGCAGGGTGCTGGAACTGCTCGAACCTTTCTCTGACGAACTACTGCCAGGGGCGTTGGACGGTTATTCCCTGCCAGTATCTGACGGTTCGGCCCGAAACAGGACCAACATCAGGAAGGCCTTGGACATGTTGGCCGAAGCGGGCTGGACAGTTGGCAGAGAAGGTAGGTTGAGAAACGCCGCAGGAAAATTTTTCGAACTTGAGATCCTGTTCCGGCAGGGTTCGGCGGAAGTAAAGGCGATTATCGACATCTATGTCGAATCGCTGAAGCGCCTGGGAATCGAGGCGGTTGTCACCACCACGGACAGCGCTCAATACAACGCGCGTACCGATGTCTATGATTTTGATATGACCTATTACCGACGTGCCCTGTCTTTGAGTCCGGGCAACGAGCAGACGCTCTATTGGGACAGTTCTGGAATCGAGAAGCCTGGCACCCGCAACTGGATGGGAATGAACTCGCCCGCAGCGGAGGCCATGATCGACGAAATCCTGAATTCCAGGAGCCGTGATGATTTCATCGCAGCCACGCGGGCACTTGACCGCATCCTGACCACCGGTCGATATGTGATTCCCCTATCCCAGTGGCCTGTGAGCCACGTTGCCCACGACCGGCGCCTGAAGTTTCCGGACAGAATTCCCATCTACGGGGACTGGATCGGGTGGCAACCTGACGTGTGGTGGTTCGACGAGAGCTGACCGGCCCCACCTACCCTTCCGGACCACATTTTCATTCCCATCACGGGAAACCCGCGGACAGGACGGTTGCAGGAAGCCCGGATCTGGCATCGTGGTCGGTTGAGGGTCACAGGCGATAGGCTGCGGAATCAATACTCCTGTCTATAGGCCTTTGCCTCCTGATTGTCTGTCCGATCAAATGCGGACACTTCCTGGAGCGGGCCGCAGTCGCCGCGTCCATTTGGAAGGTCAGTGAATTCGTTCGCCCCCGATTCTCGGCGAGAAACCGTTGCGACCGGCCCATGCGGATATGGGTGGTTTCGAAGTGGACAAAGATTGTTGGCCGATAGCGCTTTCAACGTTGCCGCTGCAAATCTCGAGTGCTGGTTCTGAATTGCAGCCTTGAGCTTTGCGGATTGTATGCAGCATATTCGAAGCCGTTCGATCACGGTAACAGCAGACTGTCCAGAACAGTCCAATGGCAGGTTCTGCTCGGGGCCTCCATTCTAAAAGTGCGTCCATCGGTGTGGGCAGGGCTGTCACAGAAATTTCACAAGTCGCCGCTATCGGAGACGTCATGAACATACTTGTTCTCTGCACAGGCAACTCGGCGCGTTCAATTCTTCTGGAGGCGTTGCTGAACCAATATGGCAACGGGCGGGTTGAGGCTTGGTCAGCAGGGTCTCATCCGGTAGGTATGGTAAATCCCGAAGCGCTTGCGATCCTGGCCTGTAACGGCATCGCTTCCACCAACCTCAGTTCGAAGAACTGGGAATTGTTTTCCGCTTCTGGCGCACCTGTAATGAATGCGGTGATCACTGTCTGTGGCAACGCCGAGACTGAAGTCTGCTCAACTTGGCTTGGTTCTCCGTTACGTGCCCATTGGGGCGTCGTGGATCCTGCGGCAGTGCCTGAAGAGGATAGGCCATGTGCTTTCGCGGAAGCATATGACATCCTCGCCTCACGCGCCCGCTCGCTGCTTGAACAACCCATCGAATCGATGGATGAAAAAAGTCTGGGCGAAGTTCTTGTCCAAATTGGAGCAACTGAATGACCCATAGACTTGCCGCCGAGTTCATCGGCACAGCCTTCCTGCTCATCGGAGTGGTAGGCTCAGGGATTATGGCGCTTGATCTGGCAGCGGGCAACATCGGTGTCGCGCTACTGGCCAATGCCATCTCCACTGGGTGCGTCCTATACGTCGGAATCACGATTCTCGGTCCGATTTCCGGTGCACATTTCAACCCGGCCGTGACACTCGCCTTTCTGCTGCGCAGGGAAATTACACCAGCGGAGGCGCTATCCTTTGCAGCTGTTCAGATCGTTGGAGGCGTGACTGGGGTTTGGCTCGCCCACGCAATGTTCGATCTTGCGATCCTGCAGTTCGCAACCACCCAACGAACCGGAATCAACCAATGGATTGCCGAGACGACCGCCGCCTTTGGGCTTGTTTTTGTCATTCTTGGTGGTGTCCGGCACAGACCGGAAGCCGTTCCGACCATCGTCGCGCTCTACATAACGGGTGCATACTGGTTCACGGCGTCCACGAGTTTCGCCAATCCAGCGGTTACGATCGCGCGCGGATTCTCGGACACCTTTGCCGGGATCAATATGGAACATGTTCCGGCATTCATTGTGTGTCAGTTTCTGGGAGCGGCGCTTGCCGTGGCAGCAAGTCGGGTGGTGTTCCGATGAACTGACCCGCTGAGATTTGCATAGTTAGGTCGCGATAGTTTGGCATTTCTGCAGCAGCGCCGGGTCCCGAGCCGTAGCCTCCAGCCAAAGCAGGTCGCATGCTATGAAGGGACCGAGCGATTCAATGTGCCCACTCGTGCCGGGGTTGAACCGTCGGGCCGTCGCAGGGCCCGGGCGGTTCCGTGCCAGTCGCTACCGCTTGGCTCCGAAAGAACCGACGATCCTCCGCTGCTCGAAGTCACCTACATTCTCCGTCTCGCCAGGGCCGTAGAACCCGTCATGGATGCGGTTGCCTGTGATTCCGGACCGAAACGTCCCAATCGAGGAAACAGGAACATCAGTGAACCCGACGCTTGTGATGGTATGATCCAGGTTTGCGGCGATGTTCCCGATGCCGGTGAACGAGGCGTCCAGCGATGATACCGCCAAGTCGTAGGTCAGCACGGCGTCCCCCTGCAGGACGTTGGAGCGGCAGACGGTGCCGGGCGGAACACCTGTCAAGAGTCCGATCCATGTGGCCGAACCGCTCGGACGTGATCGCGCCGGGTCGCCATCCGCGAAAGAGGCCCGACCCCAGAACCTTTCAATGCCCCCTTCCACTCTGAAGTACGACACCAGTGGCGGTGGTGGCCGGTTTTCCGGGCGCATGATGTTGCGTATCGGCCAGGAAGCGGCGACAGTCCCTTTGCTGAAACAGGGGAGACTGCCATGCCCGAGGGCTACCGCCACCTGACCCATGAAGAGAGATGCCAGATCGGCGCGCTGAAGGAAAGCGGGCTTTCGGACGGAGCCATCGCCGCCCGCCTTCCGGCCATTCCCTCCGCTCGGGCTACGCCCCCGCTGCGGGAATGGCCGGTGTTGCACTTCGGAATGGAAGTGGGTTTACAAAATCTTGATGAAGATCTACGCTCCTTTCCGCCGGAGCGCGGCGGGACCGCGCTCCTGGGGCGGCGTTGCTCTGGAACCGTGCGGCAGGGCGTGAGGATCATGTCGGGCGGATGTCCTGAAGACTTGCGGAACGGCGGACGGACATCCGCGAGATTTGACGATCGCGCCTTGATCTGGACTGTCCGGCACGCATCATCGATGGCGTAATGGCCCGGCTCATGGTCCCTCCGCGGCCCTGGTGGGGCAATGCGGTGCGGAAACCGGAAATTGCCGCTAGATGGCCCGGACCTCGCGCCATTGGCGGTTCTGGGCGTATTCGTCCCTGCGTCCTGCGGAGCGGAGTTCCCGGTCGCTACAGGATTGGCAAACAAACGATTCGGAAGAAGGTTGGCGGCCGCCTATCGTGAGCAGCGGATGCGGTCACTGGCTGCCCAGGCAGAACGGGGAGATGCCGCTGTCACGGCTCACATGACGCCCGTTCCAGAGGATCGGCCCCAAAGGGCCATGTACGCACGAAGAGGGACAGAAGTCGCCAGTGCCGCGCCGGTTTCCGGGCCGGGACCTGACCGTATATGGCGGACTGTTCGACACCGGAGCGCACGATCCATCCATGGATGTTCCATTCGTCCGGCGTGGCGACGGATTGACGGAATTGCCCGAGGTGGGGTGAATGTCGCGGTGGATCAGGAACCTATGTTGGGTTCTGGGCATTCCGGTGGGGATCCATGTGGGTGTATCTCAAGTTGGTTGATCAGGCGGCGATGGCCTGCCTCGCCCGCCAGTCGAGGAAGTCAGGTAGCCTGCCGTTCATGACACAGGACCTGGGTGACATCACTGCGTTGGCCCCTTTCCGCGACCGGCGGGTGCCGGAGCGCTTCATCCGGAGCCCGGACATGCGGCAGCCGCTCTCCACGACGCCGCTCCCGGCCTGGATGCCCCGGTCGCGGCACCTGTCGTACCGCATCCTTCCGGGGCTGTTCCGGAAGTGGCGGCGGCAGGCCTCCACGTCCCCGGTCCGTCCGCTAAGGGGCTCCAGCTCCCGGACCACTTTCGCCGCCCGGTCATCCGCGGTCCCGCCGCAGCGCAGGGATGGCACATTCGAATTGTGGAAATCAACCAGATTGAGATGCACCCGATCCATGTTGCGCACAAATATATATGCAGGTATTGGTGGCCATGCAATGACCGGTCGGCAGTTCATCACAAGGGTTCGGTCCCTACGGATGCATTTCGATGCGGCGGCAGGACCGGGTTCACACGGAACGCTCCATCTGGACAACCGCAGGACGACGGTCAAGGACAGGAGAAAGGAGATCGGCAGGGGGCTTCTCTACAGGATACTCGATGATCTGGGCATCGCCCGGAACGAATTCCAGCCAGCATCCGCCACGGATATCCCCTGCCAGGAGGAATGCAGCCATGACAGCCACCTATAGGTATCCAGCAGAGATCACGCTTGATGGGGACGGGCGTCATGTCGTCTCCTTTCCCGATTTTGGATGGGGAGCGACGGACGGCGCAACGCTTGAGGAGGCGCTGGCCGAGGCCCGCGATATGCTGCGCGAGTTGATTGCCTGCACGATACGGGAAGCCGGGGATCTTCCGGAACCGTCGCCACGGACCGGGCAGCAGGCACTCGTTGTTCCCCCGGCGCGGACCGCGCTCAAGGCGGCTTTCCACGATGCGTTCCGCGCGACGGGCCTGTCAAGGCGAGGCCTCGCCCGCAGGCTCGGTGTTGCCGAGGGCGAGGTTCGGCGCATGCTGGACCCGGACCATGCCACCGGAACCGATGCGATCGACCGGGCATTGCGGCGGTTGGGCAGGTCTGTCACCGTATCCGTTGGCAAAGCCGCATGAGCTGCTGGGGAGTGGGCCCGGGATCCGGACACGTGGCGGTGCGGCTTCACCGATGAATTCCGCCGCCAGTCGATGTTGGCGACCGTCACCAACCGCCGGGACCGTGGAACGGAGCGCCTGACCGCCGCGTCGATTCTTTCGACGCCGGTCCTACAGATTGTTCGGCGAAGATCGTAACGCTGTGCCACCGAGGCCACCCTCGCCCCGGACTTAAGTGTCTCCGCTACAATCCACGCCTTCAACTCATCCGGCCAGCGACGCCGACTTCAGTTCGCAACGCTTCGCGCGAGCAACTGATCAACGCTGGAAGCAGTCTCGTAGCGAGCGGGGTTTTCCAGAACTTGAAGCGCATGGAAATGCTCCCTGCCGCATGTGATTTTATCGGCTTCCACGATGCGTAGATCGTCCAGAAGCGTGCTCCCTTTCGTCTCGACGTCGAAATAAGTCCGTTCGCTCTCTTCCGTGTCGACTAGCACAGCCCAATCGGGGTTATAGCTCCCAAAGGGAGTCGGCACCGTAAACCAGCCTAGAAGCATGGCGTAGAGCTTGACGGCGGAGTCTTTCTCCAAATCGTCGGCGAACCGGGCCTCCGTGTCGGCTTCGTAAACGACCCTTTCGTAGACCGATTTTTCCACCTCAAGCATGTTCTTCAGGTAGCCGGTGAGTTCCTCCTGGTCGAAGAGTTCCTGAGCGTAGTACACCTCGCCCCCTATGCGTTGATACTTGATGCCGTCGATGAGTGCCCGTTGCTTGCAGCTGTTGATCGCCTGAGCGGCAAGCTCGATGAATTGCTGCGGATTGCGCCTGAAGTCGTCGAGGCGCCGGCTGCCGAGCAGGATTCTGTGAATGCTGCGCCGGGTAAGCTGCGTCCTGTCCTGAAGTTCGGTGAGCAGATCGGGCAGTTCGACCGCAGCCTCTTCGAGAAAGACGGTCGCCGCTCCGGCGGTCTCGGTAGTCTCCACGCCTGCATGGCCGATGGCTATGTCCGCCTTGCGCCATTGCAGCCGGGTCCGGGGGATCCGTGCCGCCTTCCGCAATGCGGAGGCCGAATTCTCCAGCAGGGTCTCGTTGTCGAAGGACACGCGATAGGTCGTCTTGTGCTTGATGCGGTCCCATAATTCCTTGAATTCCGCGCTGTCGAGCACGGCCTGACGCGGGCGGACGCTCCGGCGGTCATCGACATCCCTGATTTCAAGTCGCCCCGCAAGTTTTCTTAGAACGGAAGCGATGCCGGCACGCTGCCTTGCAAATTCGTCGGGCAGGACCAACCTGTCGTTCTTGAGGGCCTTTCGGAGTGAGTCCTGTATCCTTGCCCCTGCACCGATATAACCTTCGGTCCGCAGATGATCGTAGAGAGCCAGCGACCTGTCGAAGCCGAGGACTGTCGGTTCCTGGCCCTCGGCGACGACCGGAATCTGGGCGAACTGGTGTGGCTCGACGACACCGAAGCGGATCCCTGTATCCTCCTCGATCTCACGTTGCAGGTTCTCGGCAAACTCCTCGAAGCTCTCTCGGGCGACCACGGTCAGCGTATTCACTTCGGAACCACGCAGGCGCTCGCCGTCCCGGTTCACGCAAAGGCGAAGCCCGCGCCCGATCGTCTGCCGCCGTTCCCGCTCGGTCTGGATGTCGCGCAGGGCGCATATCTGGAAAACATTGGGGTTGTCCCACCCCTCGCGCAGCGCCGAGTGGGAGAAGATGAACTTGAGCGGCTCGTCCAGGCTCAGCAGCTTCTCTTTCTCCTTCATGATGAGGTTGTAGGCGCGCTCGGCATTGTCGCGATTGGTCTGGTTGTTCTCGGCGGTGTCCGTCCAGCCGCCTTTCCTGTCGATGGAAAAGTAGCCGTCATGGACTTCCCCGGCTGTCGCAGCGAGGCCCACTTCCCTGAACAGCGACAGATAGTCGGGATGGCCCGCGAGACGCTGATACTCCTCTTCGAAGATCCGAGCATAGTCGCCCTTGACCGGATTGCCTTCCTCGTCGTGGCGGCGATAGCGCTCCACGGCGTCGATGAAGAACAGGTTCAACACCTTGATCCCCTGCGGGCGCAGGCGTTTCTCCTTGTCGAGGTGCTCGCGGATGGTTCGCCGGATCATCGCCCGCTGAATGGAGGCGGCGTCCACATCGCCCCAAGCCTGGCCTTCCCGGAGAAAGCACTCGCCGCCCGGTATGCGAAGCTCGACGAACGCATTGCCTCGTCCCACCCGGATTTCGCCGATGCGACAATCGCGATAGACAGCGCGGCCGGTCTCCTGTTCGAGATCGTCGCCGTCCTGCACCATCCTTTCCCGGCGCCGCACATGACCGGCGGCTTCAACGTCGATTTCGACTTTCGCGCTGATGACGCCGCGTCTGTTGCTAGTCGAGATCAGCCGGACATAGGGCCGGTTGTGGGCGTCTTCGACAGTGGCGGAGGCCACCTCGATCCGCTTGACCAGCTTGCGTTCGTAGGCATCCACGGCTCCAGGCGATAGACCATGTGATGCTTGTCCGCGTGGGTGGCCGAGTAGCGCAGCGAACAGAGCGGTTTCATGGCATCCAGGGCTTCCTTGCCTCGTCCTGCAAGGCCGCCGTCCACACTCTGCGGCTCGTCCACAATCAGTATCGGACACGTGGCCCTGATTAGATCGATCGGCATTTCGCCGCCAGTCTTCTCGCTGTCCTTGTAGAGGTTGTTGACGTTTCTCAGCGTTGGCGTGGTCGTGCATAATCCGATTGTGCTTGAGGAAGCGAATGGAACAGCTATCCTTGCCGGACATTCCCTGATTCCGGCTTGGACTGACGTTCTGGCGGCCCGATTCCTGCGGTGTGCGCAGGGCTGGCCGAAAATTCCGCGCCCGTTTGGGATCTTTTCGGCCGGGCCGATACCTGTGGCTTGGTCTGCCCATGTGCGTGACACGGACACCGAGTTAACAGTGTCCAGTTGAAAGCCCCGGGACGCCGCCACCGGCGAGCGGGTCTCCGCGCTCGAATCCATCGGCGCAGTGGCGGATCTGGAGTGCGCCCAAAGAAAGGAACGTGGACACGAGCCGTAGAGAATGTTGGGACCGACCGCTGGAACCCAGCCAGAGCCGGAGAAGGCGCGGGAGTCGAAGCGTCATTCGGTTGAGATGGATCTCGGAATGCAGTATGCACTGGTGGCAATTCTTCAGAGGCCAGTTAAACGGAGGCGCGATACAAGATGAAAATCATCTCCTGGAACATCGGCCGCAGGCACAAACCCTGGCAAATACTGCTCGATATGGATATCGATCTGGCCCTGCTTCAGGAAGCCGGCGAGCCTCCCCCGGATGTTTTGGAGCGGATCGAAACCGATCCCGCGATTGAGATCAATTCCGCGCCGCCATGGGAGACCATGATCGTTGGGGGCAGGCCCAAATACAGAACGGCAATCGTCAAACTTTCGGACCGCATTTCTGTCGACTGGATCGAAGCGAAATCGCTCGAGACGGCAGCTGAAGGAGAACTGGTGGCGAGCTGGCCGGGTACGCTTGCCGCCGTACGCGTTAAACCGCCCTCGGGCGAATCGATAATCGCCGTTTCGATGTACGCGCCATGGGTCTGGACATATGCCCGGGCGGGAAGAAAAATCAAGTTTGCGGATGGCTCGGCCCACCACGTCGTTTCCGACCTGTCCACGTTCATCGCGAAGAGACACGGGCACCGGGTTCTGGCGGCCGGCGACCTGAACATCCTGCGTGGCTATGGCGAGAAAGGTGATGAGTACTTTGCCGGCCGCTACAAGACCGTGTTCGACCGGATGGAGATCATGGGATTGCCCTGCGTCGGACCGGAATATCCCAATGGTCGGCAAGCCGATCCCTGGCCGAAGGAATTGCCAGGAAACAGCAGGAATGTCCCCACCTTTTATCACAGTCGGCAATCGCGAGAGTCAGCGACCCGGCAGTTGGATTACGTCTTCGCATCTACGGAACTCATCGATTCGCTCAAAGTGCGAGCTCTCAACATGCCCGAGGAATGGGGGCCAAGCGACCATTGTCAGATCGGGATTGAACTTGCGGAGGGAGTCTGACCAAGTGTGTGCGCAGTTCTGGATCGGTGATCTAAATGGCGGCAATGCTGCTTCACGGGAAGGCGGGCAGCCAGGCATCGACAGCTGGCCGATAAACCGGAAAAGTTCAGGCACGTGGCAACTGAAGATCTCCTGACACCGTTTCCATTCTTCGAACTGGATCGATTCCTCGCGCATCCGAAGGTTGCCAAGCCCGAAGGTCACATGAGGATCCTCCGACCCGCGAATACTTAGGATCGGGCAACCTGGAACGTGGTGGAACAGCTCCGGATCCGGACTGACCAGTGAATTGTTCCGTTATCGGGAGGCTTCGATCTCGGCTGCCTCATCGCGATCCGAAACTCCCAGCGCACTTTGTAAACCCCATTTCCATTCCGAAGTGGAACACCGGCCATTTTCCGCAGCGAGAGCGCAGCCGCGGACGGAGGAAATGCCCGGGAGGCGGGAGTCCCAACTCCCGGGCCACCAGCAATCCGGGCACGGGATGGCATTCCGAGATTTCCACTCGTTGAAAGCCGACATCTGGAGCAAGCACGAAAAGAAACAAGAAAGCGGTCCGCTTGACAAACCCGATAAAAGAACAAATAGTGAACATTATGAATGCTTCCCTGCCCATACCCTCGACAGAATCCCAGCAAGGGGGCACTGAGACGGTCGACCGGGCCCATACTCCCGCCACATCCGTTGATCTGGCGACACTGCGCCGTCACATCGCCGAGATCGAACGCCATCCAACCACGTTGAAAGACACGACCTGCGGAACCCGGACGACAGCGTCTTGGTCACTCGGCGTCCCCGCTTTGGACAGCGCCCTACCGAAGACCGGTCTGGCGACGGACGGCCTTCACGAGGCGTCAGGTGAGCAGGCTGCGGACAGCCCGGCCGCCGCCGCCTTCCTCGCCGCCCTGCTGGCCCGGCTTCGGCGCACCGGGAGAAGCGGGCCGGTGCTCGTCTGTCAGAGCCTCAACGCGAGTGACCGTCTGGGACGGCTCCATGGCCCAGGTTGGCGCGATCTTGGCCTGGAATCGGCGGACCTGCTGATCCTGCGCATCCGCCATGAGAGGGAGGTGCTTTGGGCCATGGAAGAGGGTCTGCGCTGCGCTGCACTGGCGGCGGTACTGGCCGAAGTCGAGAGCCTCACCTTCACTGCCAGCCGTCGACTGTCGCTTGCCGCACGCGAAGGCGAGGTTCCAGCGCTACTACTGCGCCATGACCGGCTCGAACCAGCAAGCGCGGCTCTCTCACGCTGGCGGGTGGCGGCGTTACCGAGCGGCATCGACCCTTTCGACACCTGCGCACCCGGCCTGTCCTGCTGGCGCATTGCGCTGGTACGCATGCGCGGCGGTCGACCAGTAAACTGCGATGTGGAGTGGAAATGTGAGACGGGTGATTTCCTTATGGCTACCTCGCTGGCCGATCGATCGGCTGCGTCGCATGTGGGCGCGGGCGGAGTCGCGGTCCCGCATCGGGCCCGTACCCAAAGCGGCGGCTGAATCGGCCAAAGTGGCTGAACCACCTCCCTTTGCGCTGATCGCACCGGACCAGCGCGGCCCAGTGCTGTGGGCAGTTGACCGACGGGCAGAGGTCGCCGGTCTGCGTGTCGGCATGCGGCTCACCGACGCCCGCATTTTGATCGCTGACCTCAACATAGCACCCGCCGACCCGGCAGCTGACCGACGGGGGCTCAGAAAACTTGCTTTTTGGTGCAATCGCTTCACTCCATTGTGTACCGTCGATGGCGATGGCAGCCGTAGCGACAGTCATGGGCTGCTGCTCGACATCGTTGGCTGCTCCCATCTTTTTGGTGGTGAGGCAGCACTCATGGACGAGATCGCGGGACAGTTCGCGAATCTGGGAATCGAGGTCCGTTCCGGTCTGGCTGACACCCCCGGCGCTGCCCGGGCACTCGCCCGCTTCGGTCCGACGGATAATGGCAATGCGGGTGCCCGCATCGCCGCGCCCGGCGATATGCGTGCGGTATTGGCCGGTCTTCCGGTCGAAGCCCTCGGAATTGCCGACGAAGACGCTCACCTGCTACGCCGTCTGGGGCTTGTCACCGTCGGGGCTCTGGACGGTCTGCCACGCGCGTCCCTGGCTCGCCGCTTCCCCGGTCGGGACCGGTGCACAGCCATATTGACACGCCTCGATCAGGCGCTGGGTCGGCGCCCCGAGCCGGTCGCGGCCATCGTGCCCCCGCCCACCTGTCTGACACGCCTCTCCCTACCGGAACCCCTGGTAGACCGTGACGGGCTGGAGACGATACTGGTCCGACTGATGCCCGAATTGACCGAACGTCTGGAACGTGACGGGCTCGGCGTTCGTACCCTCGTATTATGGTGCTATCGGGTCGATGGCGGGGCGGTCCGCCGCAAGGTGGTCACAGCGCGCGCGACACGGGACGGTGATCACCTGCTGCGCCTCCTGCGCGAAAGACTGGAGACAGTGAACTCCGGCTTCGGCATCGACGGGGTGGCGCTCCATGCCGACCGTGTCGAACCCTTGGCACCAGCGCAGCTTTCCCTCGTCGATCACCAACAGCAAAGCGGCGATGTGAATCTGCTGATCGATCGGCTCCGCGCCCGGCTTGGCAAGAACGCCGTCCATCGCCTGGAGCCGGTGGCCCACCATTGGCCGGAGCTGGCCGAGCGGGCGGTAACCGTTGATCGGGAGCCCGTGTACTTGCCCAAGGCACCTGAAAAACCTCCGCGGCCATTCCGCCTGTTCGATCGCCCCGAGCCGATCAAGGCGATCGCCGAAGTGCCGGACGGCCCACCGTCGCTCTTCATCTGGCGACGCGCGCGCCACCGCGTCACGCGTGCCACCGGACCAGAGCGCATCGAACCGGCATGGTGGGCCCTGCCTATGACACACAAATTTCTCTGGACATAGGTTTCCGGTTGCTGTATCTGGTCGGCCATGGGCACCGCACTGCCGATCCGCGCGCTGCTGGAGAGACCGGACAGCCTCGCCCGTCTCCGGGACATCCTCGCCTCGGAGGGTTTCCGCAGCCGCGCGGCGGCGGGCCGCCGGGTCTGCGCGGAGTTCGGCCTGTCCGACGCCCTCGGCCGCCCGCGGCTGGCCAGCTGCGACGCGGCCCTGCGGGAACTCGGGCGGCGGGGCCTCGTGGCGCTGCCGGAGTGGGGCCGCCGCCGCGGTCCGCGCGGCCGTCCGGCGGGCCTGGACGGACCGGTGCCGCCGCCTTCGGGGGTTCCGGGGACGGCGGGCCGGGTCCGGGGCCTCGTCCTGGTCCCCGTGGAGGGGGAGGGCCACAGGCGGCTCTGGAACGGGCTGGTCGGGCGCGGGCATCCGCTCGGCGCGGCGCTGCGCGCCGGGTGCCAGGTCCGGTACCTGGTCGGCTCGGACCACGGCTGGCTGGGTGCGCTGGGGTTCTCCGCCGCCGCCCTGCGGCTGAGGGCCCGCGACGCCTGGATCGGGTGGGACGGCGACGCCCGCGCCGCGAACGTCGGGCGCGTCACCTGCCTGTCGCGGTTCCTGGTGCGTCCGGAGATCCGCTGCCGGAACCTGGCCTCGATGGTGCTGGCCATGGCGGTGCGCCGCCTGGCGGGGGACTTCATGGCCCGCTACGGGTTCCGTCCGCTTCCGTTCGGGACCTTCACGGGGCCGGAGTGGCGCGGCTCATGCTTCGCCGGGGCCGGGTGGGTCCACGTCGGGACGACGGCGGGGCGCGGGCGCTTCGCCGCGCCGGGGGAGGCGACGCCGCCGAAGGCGGTCTGGCTGCGGCCGCTGGCCCCGGACTGGCGCGCCGGGCTGGGCGCGCCGCAGCCGGGGCCGGAGGGGCCGGAGCCGCTGGCTTGCGGCGAGGGGCTGGACCGTGCATGCTGGGCGGAGAACGAGTTCGGCGGGGCGCCGCTGGGGGACCGGCGGCTGTCCGCGAGGCTGGTCAGGAGCGCGGCGATCATGGCGGACGGTCCGGGGGCGCCCTTCACGGCGGCGGCGCAGGGCGACAGGGCGGCGACGGTCGGCTGGCAGCGGCTGGTCGACCGGCCCGCGGAGTCGGAGGTCACGGTCGCGAACGTGCTGGCGCCGCACCGGGAGCGGACGCTGCGGCGGATGGCCGACCGGGACGCGGTGCTGCTGGTGCAGGACGGCACCGACCTGAACTTCGCCACCCACCCGGAGTGCGGCGGCCTCGGGATCATCGGAAGGAACGGAAAGGCGTCCTCCGGCACGCTGGGGCTGCACATGCACTCGACGCTGGCCGTCGGCACGGACGGCATCCCGCTGGGGGTGCCCCGGATCGAGTTCGACGCGCCGGACGGAAAGGCGGACGCGGGCCGGCCGGAGGGGGAGCGGAAACCGGCGCGCTGGCTGCGGGGGCTGCGCGACGCCTCGCTGATGGCGGGCCGGACCGGGGACACGCGGACGGTGGCGGTGATGGACCGCGAGGCCGACTTCCTCACGCTGTTCGCCGAGCGGGAGCGTCTCGGCAACGTCGACATCCTGGTGCGGGCGAAGACCAGCCGCCGGCTCGGCGACGGCCTGCCGAAGCTGTTCGACAGCCTCCGGGCGTCGCCCGCGCAAGGCCGCCTGGAGATCGGGGTCGGGCGGCTGTCGGCCCGCAGGGCGGCGGCCGGCCAGAAGGAACGGAAGGCCCGGGAGGCGCGGACGGCGGAGACCGAGCTGCGCTGGGAGACATACGACCTGCCGCCGCCGTCGAGGATGAGGGCAGGCGGAGGCATGGAACCCGTGCGGCTCACGGCGGTGCACGTGCGGGAGGTGACGGAACCGGCCGACGGCAGCGGGCGCCTGGAATGGTTCCTGCTGACCAGCCTGGAGGTCAACGGACGCGCGGACGCGGAGCGGATCCTGCGCTGGTACGGCCTCAGGTGGCGGGTGGAGGACTGGCACAGGATCCTGAAGTCCGGGTGCCGGGCCGAGCACCTGAACCTGCGGGCCGCCGAACGGATCGAACGGGCCGTGGCGGTCAGGGCGGTCATCGCATGGCGGCTGGCCGCCATGGTGATGATGGGGCGGGAGACGCCGGAGCTGCCCGCCGGTATCCTGTTCTCCGACACCGGGATCATGGCGCTGGCCGACTTCGCCACCGACCGGGGGCTGCCGCAGCCGCTGGACCTCGGACGGGCCTTCGTCCTCATGGCGACGCTCGGTGGCTACCTGAACCGCAGGAAGGAGGCGCCCCCCGGACAGACCGTCATCTGGCGGGGCTACGCCAGCCTCGCGGTCATGGCCAGGACATACGGAAGGCTGGTCAGGATGGACGGCACGAGCCTGCTCTACAAAAGGCTACGTCCAGACAAAAGTTGTGTGTCATAGGCAGGGTGGGCCGATGGGCGCGGGGAAATCGTGCGCGACTACTACCGCGTCGAGGACGAAGACGGCCGACGCTACTGGATATATCGTGCCGGTCTCTACAGCGACGGTGGAGCCAAAGCCGGGGGGCAACCCCTTTGGTATGTGCACGGATTCTATGGCTGAGGCACGCGGCCCTGTGACCTACGCCGAACTGCAGGCCATAAGCAATTTCAGCTTCCTGCGCGGCGCTTCCCATGCGGAGGAACTGGTGCGGCGGGCATTGGAACTCGGCATCGCCGCCATTGGGATCGCCGATCACAACACCCTCTCGGGCGCGGTGCGGGCCCACATCGCAGCCAAAGCGGCCGGGCTACGCCTGCTACCCGGTGCCCGACTCGACCTGGTCTGCGGCCTGTCCCTACTGTGCTATCCCCGTGATCGCCCCGCATGGGGACGCCTGTGCCGCCTGCTCACCCTTGGCCAGCGTCGCGCCACCAAGGGAAACTGTACGCTGGCGCTGGACGACGCCATCGCCCATGCCGATGGCCAGGTCCTGATCGCGTTACCACCGAACCGTATCGACGAAGACTTTGGCGCAACGCTCGCCGAACTGCGCCGACGGCATGATGCCCCTCTCTATCTCGCGGCCCATATGCTGTACCGGGGTGACGACCAAAGCCGCCTCAATCGTCTGGCGGCGCTGGCAGGCCGACATGGGGTACCTCTGGTCGCCACCAACGACGTTCATTACCATCAGCCTGAGCGGCGGCCTCTGCAGGACGTACTGACCGCGATCCGCGGGCGCAGCACCGTGGCCGGGGCTGGCTGGCGCCTTGCCGCCAATGCCGAGCGCCATCTCAAGAGCGGAGCCGAGATGGCGCGGCTCTTCCGTGACCATGGGGATGCAGTCGAACGCACGCTGGAGATCGTCGGACTGTGCGACTTCAGCCTCGACGAACTCGCTTACGAGTACCCCGACGAACCAGTGCCCCACGACACCACGCCGCAGCGCCATCTGGAGTCCCTGACCTGGGCAGGGGCTGGGCACCACTGGCCCGCCGGCCCTCCAGCGAAGGTACGCGACGCACTGGCACGGGAACTCAGGCTCATCGCCGAGCTCGGCTATGCTCCCTATTTCCTTACCGTCCATGATCTTGTGCGCTTTGCCGAAGACCAAGGCATCCTCTGCCAGGGACGGGGCTCGGCCGCCAACTCCGCCGTCTGCTTCTGCCTCGGCATCACAGCCGTCGATCCGACCCGGATCAATCTACTGTTCGAACGCTTTGTCTCCCGCGAGCGCCACGAGCCGCCCGATATCGATGTCGATTTCGAACATGAGCGACGCGAGGAGGTCATCCAATACATCTACAGACGCTACGGCCGGTCACGCGCCGGCCTCGCCGCCACCGTCATTTCCTACCGGGGGCGGAGCGCGGCGCGGGATGTAGGCAAGGCCATGGGGCTTTCGGAAGACACCACAACAGCGCTCGCCGGTGCGCTCCGGGACATGCATCACGACACCCGCAGAGGGGCCGTCAGGCGCCTCCGGGAGGCTGGCCTTGATCCCGACGATCCCCTGCTGCGCCAGACCGTCACACTCGCGGGCACACTGATCGGCTTTCCCCGCCACCTGTCGCAGCATGTCGGAGGCTTCGTGCTGACCCGAGGGCCGCTGGAGGAAATCGTACCCATCGGCAACGGAGCGATGAAGGACCGCACCTTCATCGAGTGGGACAGGGACGATCTGCAGGCGCTGGGTCTGATGAAGGTCGACGTTCTGGGACTCGGCATGCTGACCTGCATCCGCAAGGCCTTCGATCTCCTGGCCCGGCACAAGGGGCTGAACCAGACTCTCGCTTCGGTGCCCCACCACGATCCGGAAGTCTACGACATGCTGTGCCGGGCCGACACGGTGGGAGTCTTCCAGATCGAGTCTCGGGCGCAGATGGCCATGCTGCCCAGACTGAAACCCCGCTGCTTCTACGATCTGGTGATCGAGGTGGCGCTCGTGCGTCCCGGGCCGATCCAGGGCGACATGGTGCACCCATACCTGCGCCGACGCGACGGGTTGGAGACTGTCGTCTATCCGGCTCCGGCACCGGAACACGGCCCTCCGGATGAACTGCGCAGGGTGCTGGAGAAGACCCTCGGTGTGCCACTCTTTCAGGAACAGGCGATGCAGGTCGCCATGGTGGCGGCACAGTTCACACCGGACGAGGCAAACGCATTGCGCCGCGCCATGGCGACTTTCCGCCGCCATGGCACGCTCGGACGGATGAAAGGAAAGATGGTGGGGCGCATGGTGGCGCGCGGTTACGATCCCGAACTCGCGGAGCGCTGCTTCCGGCAGATCGAAGGTTTCGGGGACTATGGGTTCCCCGAGTCCCACGCCGCAAGCTTCGCCCTATTGGTCTGGGTTTCCTCCTGGCTCAAATACCACCACCCCGAAATCTTCGCCTGTGCGCTGCTGAATTCCCAACCCATGGGCTTTTACGCTCCCGCCCAGATCGTGCGCGATGCCCGCGGACATGGTGTTGAGGTCCGTCCGGTCGATGTCAATGCAAGCGGTTGGGACAGCACGCTGGAATCCGCAACGGCAGATGCAAGGGACGGACACCACGCGCTCCGTCTGGGCCTGCGCCAGATTGTCGGTCTGGGAAAGCAGGATGCGGACCGCCTGGTCCGGGCGCGGGCGGAGCCCTGGCCCGATGTCATCACCCTCCGACGCCAGACCGGGATCCCGGTCTCCGCCATCGAAACCCTGGCGGCGGCTGATGCTTTCGGCTCGATGGGACTGGATCGTCGCCAGGCACTGTGGGAGGCCCGCGCACTCACCAAGGCACCACCACTTCCGCTCTTCGAAGCCATAGGTGGAGGTGGGGAGGAGCGCGAACCGGCGGTCCCTCTCCCGGCCATGGCAGCGAGTGCACAGGTGGTCGAGGATTACCGTGCACTCAGGCTTTCACTCAGGGCGCATCCGGTCGCTTTCCTGCGTGAACGTCTCACGGCCCGGGGCGCACTCCCGGCGCAGGCGGTCGCGTACGCCCGCAGTGGTGGCCAGATGGCAACGGCCGGTATCGTGCTGGGACGCCAGCGACCGGGCAGTGCCAAAGGCGTACTCTTCATGACATTGGAGGACGAGACCGGGATCGCTAATGTCGTCATCTGGCCCAATACCCTTGAGAAATACCGACCGGTGGCGCTAGGCGGGTGTCTGGTGATGGTGCGGGGCCACGTCCAATGCGCCGGGGAGGTCGTCCATCTGATCGCTCGCCATCTTGAGGATCTGACCCCGTGGCTCGACCTGCTGGCCTGCGACTGCGTACCCATGGAACCGTTGCCGGACTGCAGCGGGACCTACCCACAGCGGGAGAAACCGCCCGTCGCCCCCACATCGCGCCATCCGCGCAACCAGCGTGTGATCCCGCGCTCGCGCGATTTCCGATGAAAGCTGGTGTCGGTGGCGATCTAAAAAGGGTGTGATTTCGGCTGGAACGGGGAAGAATTTAGGTATTGAAGACTGCTGTTGAAATTTGTTCAAATTGGTATCCTGATATCGCCCCCAGACGAAGGTCTCCGAACTCATGCGATTTGGCCTTGATACCCATCTGCCAATTGTTCCGTACGCCTTTGGCTGTCCATGTAAGTGATTACGTGATGCCGGAAAATATCGTTGACGTAGCGGCGCTCAAAGTGGGATTGCCTTGAACAGGTTCTACATTATTGGTAAACGAATTCCGTGAGTGACGGGATATCCTATCCTGAAGTCGTGGGTTACTGTCCAAACCTACCCTAATGTGATCTGCAATTATGCTGTTTATTCGTCTGAAAATCGGAATTCGCGGCGGTTTACGAAGAGGCGTTGTCTATGCCCGTCAGATCCCGATACGAATATATCAGCTCAAACGAGGTGAGCTTCGGCCTTGGAGAAACTTGCCGCCAACACTACAGACATGGAGAGCAACATGAAGAAACTGTTTCTCGCTTCGAGCGCGATTGCCAGCCTGGCTTTCACCATAAACGGCTCCAGCGCTGAGGAAATCAAACTCGGTGTGCTGCTGGGCTTCACGGGTCCGGTCGAATCGCTTGTCCCTCCGATCGCAGAGGCCGCTGAAATGGCGATGAAGGAGGCAAGCGACAGTGGTATGCTGCTCGGCGGGTCCACCATAACCCCGGTTCGTGGTGATTCAACCTGCGTCGACAGTGCTGCTGCGGTCGCCGCAGCCGAACGGATGATCACCGCCGACGGAGTGAATGCGATCGTGGGGGCCACCTGTTCAGGCGCTACAATTGCGGCTCTGACAAATGTCGCGTTGCCAAATGGCGTTGTCATGATCTCCCCGTCAGCAACGTCCCCGGCACTCTCGACAACCGAGGACCATGGCCTTTTCTTCCGAACCGCACCGTCTGACGCCCGATCGGGAGAGGTCATGGCAGAGATTCTGATGGAAGAGGGGGTCAGCGAGGCTGCCGTCACCTATACCAACAATGACTATGGCAAAGGGCTTGCGGACAGCTTCCAGTCGGCGTTTGAAGCGATTGGTGGAACCGTGACAATAAACGCATCTCACGAGGACGGCAAAGCCGATTATTCGGCGGAAGTGTCCGCACTAGCATCGGCAGGTGGCCAACAGCTTGTCCTCATAGGTTACATTGATCAGGGCGGTAGCGGAATCCTGCGGGGGGCCCTGGATTCGGGCGCCTTCGACACGTTCCATTTTCCGGATGGCATGGTAGGCGAAACGCTTGAGAACAACTTCGGAAGTGAGGTCGATGGTTCCACAGGCCAGCATCCGGGATCAGACAGCGAGGGAGCCGCCGTGTTTGCCGAGATTGCCGGAGGCGCGTTTGACACTTCGTCTCCTTACGCTGGGGAAGCCTACGACGCTGCCGCCCTTATCCTCCTGGCAATGCAGGCCGCCGGGTCTGCGGATAGCGGGGTCTTCAAGGACAAGGTCATGGACGTCGCCAATGCACCGGGCGAACCAATCCTACCAGGCGAAATCTCCAAGGCGCTTGAGATACTCGCCAATGGAGGAGAGATTGACTACGTGGGCGCCAGCGCGGTCGAACTCATCGGCCCAGGTGAATCCGCAGGCAATTTTCGTCAGACGGAAGTCAGGGACGGCAAGGTCGAAACCGTTAGATACCGGTGATGGACTGACATAGACAATCTCAGTCGCAGCTCGAGACCCTTGGACTCGGGCTGCGCTCTATCTTTCAACGTTTCCTGCGGCAACAGGAGCGGACGATGATTGTCGTGGAGAGCGTTCACAGGCATTTTGGAGGCTTCCGAGCGGTTGACGGCGCTTCACTAGAAGTCGCAACGGGATCCATTACGGGCCTAATTGGACCCAATGGTGCCGGAAAAACAACACTTTTCAATGTAATAGCAGGTGTACTTAAACCGTCGAGTGGCCGGATCGCTATGGATGGCGAGAACATTACTGGCCTTCCACCCCATGAACTGTTCGAAAAGGGCCTTCTTCGAACATTCCAGATCGCGCAGGAATTCCAGTCATTGACCGTACTGGAAAACCTGATGATGGTACCCGGTGGACAGCCTGGGGAACAGTTGCTGAACGCCTGGTTTCGCCGCGGACTAGTCGCGCGTAAGGAACTGACTTTGGTACAGGAGGCCGAAAAGGTTCTGAAGTTCCTCACAATAGACCATTTGGCGAATGAGAAGGCAGGAAACCTATCTGGCGGGCAGAAGAAACTGCTTGAATTGGGGCGAACCATGATGGTTGACGCAAAGGTTGTCTTTCTCGACGAGGTTGGTGCGGGCGTGAACCGGACGCTGCTCAATACCATTGCGGATACGATCATTCGGCTGAATCGTGAACGTGGGTACACTTTCTGCATTATTGAACATGACATGGACTTCATCGGTCGCCTCTGTGACCCTGTCATATGCATGGCAGAGGGTAAGGTGCTTGCGAAGGGAACGATGGACGAGATCAAGGCCAACGACCAAGTGATTGAGGCCTACCTTGGTGCTGGAGCCACTAGAGGCTGTATGAACTCTTGAGTCAGGTCTTGCCACCAGTTCGAAACGGTTGGTCCACCACCCCAGCCGAGGTACACTGGTTATCTGTCAAACTGTGCCGTAAAGGACGCTTCGTGACCTCTATCGACAATTTGCCACCGCATGATACGTCTATACCATGAACACACCATCTGAACTCGGTCGCGGTGTCAGTTTGGTACCATCCGAATCGGACAGGGTCGCTGCCGGCGCTGAATCCATCAATGAAGAAAGCAATGGCCGGAAGCGAATGCCTTTTCTCAGCGGCGAGTCGATGACGGGTGGTTACGGGATGGGCGCGGACATTCTGCATGACTGCAGCGTTTCGGTTGAGAAAGGCGAAATCGCCGTGATCGTAGGGCCCAACGGCGCAGGCAAATCGACTGCCATGAAGGGTCTGTTCGGAATGCTGAAACTGCGTTCCGGAACAATATGGTTGGATGGCGAGGATATCACTGCACTCCCTCCACAGGCTCGGGTGGCAAAAGGGATGGCGTTTGTGCCTCAGACGTCAAATGTCTTCACGACCATGACCGTTGAGGAGAACCTGGAGATGGGGGCCTTCCTTCGTCGCGAGGGCATAGCGCGAACCATGGAGCAGGTCTACGGTCTGTTTCCTGTCCTGCGGACTCGGCGGCGTCAGAAAGCTGGAGAGCTATCCGGAGGACAGCGCCAACAGGTCGCTCTGGGACGCGCACTGATGACTGAGCCGCGGGTGTTGATGCTGGATGAGGCGACGGCTGGCGTGAGCCCAATCGTAATGAACGAATTATTTGAGAGAATTCTTCAAATCGCAAAATTGGGGATCTCGGTGCTGATGGTGGAACAGAATGCCAAGCAGGCCCTCGCAATTGCCGATTTCGGTTATGTTCTGGTACAGGGCCGCAACCGCTTCACCGATACCGGATCGGCACTCCTTTCAAATCCGGATGTACGTAGGAGTTTCCTCGGAGGTTAGGAATGAACATCAGTCGCCATCGCGTCGCCAGACAAATCAAATCTACGCAGGCGGGCGCAGCGATCATACTCCGACCACCCTGTGTGAGCCCGTTCATCGGGAACGATTCGGACGGAGGAAACCCGACCTCGCCGCGCATCCAATGGCTTCGGCAATTCAAGTACAACCCAAGTTTGGCAGGATAGAGGTGAGTTCCTGCATTCGATTCGGGGAGAGGCGGTGATGGACGCGCTCAATGCTCTGGTCGCGTTTTCCAACTTTGTCCTGATTCCCGCCACGGCCTACGGCGCACAACTGGCTCTTGGTGCCTTAGGTGTAACGCTGGTTTATGGGGTCCTGCGATTTTCGAACATCGCTCATGGCGACACGATGGCGTTCGGAACAATGGTCACAATCCTCCTGACCTGGTTTCTGCAGGGAGCGGGAGTGACCTTCGGACCGCTTCCCACGGCCCTGATCGCTTTGCCCGCAGGGATTCTCGCGACAGCCGTCCTGCTGCTCGGAACCGACCGCCTGGTCTATTCATACTACAGGGCACAGCGATCTCGCCCCGTAGTGCTTGTGATAGTTTCGGTTGGTGTGATGTTTGTGATGAACGGCCTTGTACGCTTCATTATCGGACCCGGAGATCAACGGTTTTCGGATGGAGCGCGGTTTATGGTCAGCGTAAGGGATTTTCGAGACTGGTCCGGACTGCAGGAAGGCCTTGCGCTCAAAACCAGCCAGGCCATCACTGTCATCACTGCCGTAGTGGTTGTTGCAGCGCTGTTCTGGTTTCTGAACCAAACCCGGACAGGGAAGTCCATGCGCGCCTTTGCCGATAACGAAGATCTGGCGCTTCTTTCCGGAGTCAATCCGGAAAGGGTGGTCACTGTCACATGGATCATTGTGGCGGCGCTGGCAACCGTCGCTGGAGTGCTCTACGGAATCGACAAGAGCTTCAAACCATTCACCTACTTCCAGCTTCTACTGCCGATATTCGCAAGTGCGATCGTCGGCGGCCTAGGCAACCCGCTCGGCGCGATCGCAGGGGGATTCCTGATCGCGTTTTCCGAGGTGACGGTGACCTATGCCTGGAAAAAAGTCCTTGTATACCTTCTTCCAGACCCCCTTGAACCCAGCAACCTCGTCCAACTCCTCAGCACCGATTACAAGTTTGCCGTCAGCTTTCTGATCCTAACGGCCGTACTGCTGATCCGTCCCACAGGCATCTTTGCGGGGAGGGTTGGATGAGCACAACAGTGAGGAACATATCGCTGTTCATTCTGGTGTTCGGGCTAATCGTGGCCACTGGGCTCTATCGCAGCCCAAACGTGGCGTTGGGTATCCTGAACATGGGGCTGATCAGCGCCATAATGGCAATTGGTTTGAACATGCAATGGGGTTATGCGGGCCTCTTCAACGTTGGAGTGATGGGATTCGTGGCGCTTGGTGGACTCACCACTGTGCTCGTAAGTATGCCGCCGGTTCACGAAGCCTGGACTGCGGGTGGACCACGCGCCGCGTTTGCGCTTTTGATCGCAGCGGCGATTATCGCACTTGCCGTATACCTGTGGAACCGACCATCCAAGGGCTGGCCGCGTGCGGCCATGACGATTGCAGTCCTGCTCGGCGGGTTCTTTATCTACCGTGCTGTCTTCGATCCCGCAGTTTCGGCAATCGAAAAGGTGAACCCTGCCAGTGCTGGATATCTGGGTGGGCTGGGTCTGCCAGTCATCATTGCCTGGCCAGTCGGCGGACTCGTCGCGGCCAGTGCCGCCTGGTTGATCGGAAAGACAGCTTTGGGCCTTAGAAGCGACTACCTGGCCATAGCAACGCTCGGAATAGCCGAGATCATCATTGCCGTGCTGAAGAACGAGGAATGGCTTACGAGAGGTGTAAAGAACGTAACTGGCATCCCAAGGCCAATGCCTTATGAGATCGATCTTCAGAACAGTCCTGATTTCGTCGAAAGGGTGACGTCCTTGGGACTCGATCCCGTCATCGCGTCCTCTCTCTACGTAAAGCTTGGATATGCGGTTCTGTTTCTGGTTGTGTTACTCGCCATCATCTGGCTCTCCGAGCGTGCGTTGAACTCTCCGTGGGGCCGGATGATGCGCGCAATCCGCGACAATGAACTGGCAGCTGGTGCAATGGGAAAGAACGTTCCCGCCCGGCACCTACAGGTCTTCATTCTTGGGTCAGCAATCTGCGGGATGGCAGGTGCGATGATGACTTCCCTTGACGGGCTGCTGACACCCACAGGCTATCATCCGCTACGATTCACGTTCCTGATCTGGGTGATGGTCATCGTTGGCGGTTCCGGCAACAACTTTGGAGCGGTGTTGGGAGGATTCCTGATCTGGTATCTATGGATTGAGGTGGAGCCGTTGGGCCTGCTTCTGATGGATGCCCTTACCGCGGGATTGGCGGATGGAAGCTGGCTGAAAGAGCATTTGAGGCAATCGGCGGCACATATGCGTCTTTTGACCATGGGATTGATCATGCTGCTGATGCTGCGGTTCAGTCCGCGGGGTTTGATTCCGGAGAAGTAGTTTGCAGCCCGTTACAGTCTTACTGCTTGCGGCTGGCTCGTCGACGCGAATGCGCGGAACGGACAAGCTGCTGGAGAAGGTGGATGGGACACCAATCCTACGTAGGCAAGCGAAGGCAGCTCTGGATTGCGGGGCGGACGTGATTGTGGCGTTGGCACCAAACAAGGAGAAGCGTGCGCAGGCGCTATCGGAACTGCCCGTTCAGCGTGTCGTGGTCGAGAACGCAACGGAAGGCATGGGGATTTCGATCCGGGTGGCCGCTGCGACCATTTCCTCAATCACGAAAGCTGTCGCGGTGTTGCCTGCCGACATGCCGGAGATAACCGCCGATGATCTCAGAGCGGTCCTTAAAGCATCTGCTGGGTTTCCTGACCATGTTGTCAGAGGCATGTCGGCGTCAGGAATTCCAGGGCATCCGGTGGTATTTCCGTCGAGGCTCTTGCCAATGCTGACGCGGCTCGAAGGCGATGAGGGTGGCCGATCGATCCTGAGGCAGGAGAAGATCCATCTGGTTCCATTGCCTGCCGACCACGCTGTCACCGATCTGGACACTCCTGAGGCATGGGAGGAATGGCGAGCTAGCCGTAACCATGAACTCGGGGTCGAATAGCCGCAGCGAATCGATGGCGAACCCGGCGCTTTGTGAAAACAGGTGAGCGGTTCAGAGACATTCAGGAGAGTTGTTGACGCCCAACTTGAGCATTGTAAGCGCTTGGTACTGATCAATGGGCATCCTTCCGCCGCTGAATCGGAAATTCTGGCGAAAATGGAATCCGCTAGTCTGGCCCCGCAGAGGAATGGACCGGACGTGCCAGAATACGTGGGAGTGACAGCCAAAGCGTTGTGTGTGCCTCTGGCAGGCTTGCCCGCCTACCCTGCCATGTGAGCTCCAACCGTTGGTTCTCCACCTCCAGGATGCACTGACCGCTGTCCTTGACAGCCTCGACGACGCGAGTTTGCAGGGACAGCCTGGCGTTCGACTTTCCCGGCGGTGCCGTCGACGCGAAGCAGTCATCGCCCAGGAGCAATGCCCAGGTCTCCCCTACCCGGCCCTGCCCAACGACGTGAACCAAAGTCTCTCCGATCGCAATTTCCAGGCCATTGTCGCCCACTTGGATCACCTGTCCGAGCAAACGAGGTGCGGCACTTGACCAACCATCAAGCTGGCCACTTCGGATCGAGAGGGTTCTGTCGGCGAGAAACGTCAGTTCCTCAACGGAATGAGTGACGTACAGTGCCGGCACCCCAAATTCCGCCACGGCGCGGGCAATATACGGCATCAACTTGGTCTTGCGGACCTGATCCAGCCCCGACAGTGGTTCGTCCATGAATAGGATCCGTGGGCCAGAGGCAAGTGCGCGTCCAAGCGCGACCCGTCGGGTTTCGCCTCCTGACAGGGTTGTCGGCATTCTGTTCAGAAGCGGGAAAAGATCCAGGGCATCGACTATTGCCCTGATTCGGTCTTGGGGAATGCCACGTCTATTCGCGCCGTAGCTTAGGTTCCCCGAAACACTGAGATGCGGGAATAGCCTCGCATCCTGAAACACGTAGCCAATTTTTCTGCTGGCGGGACCGAGGTCACTCCAATTGTCGCCAGCGAAGTGAACATGGCCTGTGGCCGCTGGCTCTAGCCCGGCGACCGCACGCAGAAGCGTGGTCTTTCCGCTACCTGAAGGCCCGGAAAGAGCTGTAATCCCATCGAGCGGAATCCTTTCTGCAGCTTTCAGGAGAAAGTCGCCCAACCGGAGTGTAAGGTCGAATTCGAGGAAATCAGACACCGGCCCGAACCCCTCGCCCGTTCATTACGTAGACAATGGTAAGCACAATGAAGCTAAACGCCAGAAGCCCGCCGGAGAGAAGATGTGCACTGGCATAATCCAGCGTCTCGACAGCCGAGTAAATCTCAATCGATATAAGACGGGTCCGGCCAGGGATATTCCCTCCAACCATCAGGACGACGCCGAATTCACCCACCGTATGGGCAAAGCTCAATACCGCTGCCGTAAGGACGCCACGACGTGAAAGCGGTAGCGCCACGCTACGGAATGCGTCCCAACGTGAAGCGCCCAGGGTCGCGGCCGCCTCCATCATGCGTCGGCCAACCGCCAGGAACGCGCCCTGTAGCGGCTGTACCGCAAATGGCAGCGAATAGAAGACCGATGCAACGACGAGGCCGGAAAAGCTGAATGTCAGCGATTCTCCAGTCAGAGTCACCCAAAATGCCCCGATCGGGTTTTGAGGGCTCATCAAGATCAGCAAATAGAACCCCAGCACCGTCGGAGGAAGCACCAGTGGCATCGCCGTCAATGCCTCGACAGCCGGTCGGATTCGCGAAGTCGTGCCTGCAAGCCACCATGCAAGTGGAATGGAGATGACCAGGAGCACCACAGTGGTGATTCCCGCAAGCTGAAGCGTAATCCATACGGAACTCCATATGGTCACCGCGGAACTCCGTATCCTGCTGCTCTCATGATTGCCACTGCGACTGGATGGTCCAGAAACTCAAAAAACGCATAGGCTGCCGCGCTCAACTCCGGACGATTGAGAAGAGCCGCGTCCTGACGGATCGATTCGTGAAGAGTTTCGGGCACCTCAAGGAACTGAATCCGGTCTGAATGACTCAACGCGAGAGACATGGCAACCAGCCCGACATCGGCGTTTCCGGTTGCGACAAAAGCGAACGCCTGGGCAACGCTTTCCCCCAGCACAATGTTGCCGTCCCAGTCATTTCCGTGGACTGAGTGAAGTAACGAAATCGCAGCGCTCCCGTAGGGTGCCACTGTCGGATCTGCGATAGCGATCCGCAGATCGTTCCGAGCAAGGATCGTCTCAATAGTTCCTTCGATGTCTGGGTCAACATGCACGAGGGCGAGACGACCGATCGCGTAGGGTTTGGGACTCCCCTCTGCGAGAAGTCCGCTGTTCCCTAACCGCGCCGGCCTGTCTGCATCGGCACTTAGGAACACGTCGTATGGCGCACCGGCTACGATCTGTGCATATAGCTTTCCGGTCGAACCATGCACCAGAACCACCTCGTGTCCCGTCTCTGCCGTGAAAGCCGTTGAAACATCCTGTGCCGTTGGGAGGAAGTTCGTGGCGACAGCAACGGTTGTCCGCCCAGACTGCGCCGCAGTAGCGAGCATTAAAGTCAGGAAGACAAATAGCGATGGCACCCGGATTGTCATGAGTCGAATTGGCCTTAGTAGGAAGCATTCCGCAAGCCCGGATTTGATTGTTGTTCCTTACTGACCCCACCTATCCCGGTTCCAGCGGCCAGCGACGGAGACCGCTTACCTGCGGATCAGGTATGGGACCTTGAGGCGCGAAATGAGGCTTGGTAAATGATCCGAGAGGCTATGGCTAAGGAAAGATGAGGTATCAAAAGGCCATCTCAACTATTGAGGAGTACCCGAAATTCCAAGCAAGAAAAGTGAACCCGATGGCGGACATGGATACGAAAGCGGCAGGTTGAACCTGCCGTTCACCGGCATCTGCACATTCGGGAGAAATCCCTATACCGAGGACTGGCGGATCATCGATGCGGATATTGCGGTTCTTGGAGCGCCGTTTGACCTTGGCACCCAATGGCGCCCTGGGGCTCGATTCGGACCGCGTGCGGTGCGCGAGGCTTCAACGCTGTTCGCGTTCGGCCATTCTGGTGCCTACGATCATGAGGATGACGCCATCTATCTAGGTCCTGAGGTCCGAATCGTGGATATTGGCGACGCCGACATTGTCCATACGCATACAGAGCTGAGCCACACAAACATCAAGACCGGAGTTCAAGCCATTCTGAATGCAGGTGCATTCCCTGTTGTCATTGGCGGAGATCATTCGGTGAACATTCCATGCATTGACGCGTTCGAAGGTACTGGTGACATACACGTGCTCCAGGTCGACGCGCATCTGGACTTTGTAGACGAGCGGCATGGCGTAAGATTCGGCCACGGAAATCCCATGCGCCGGGCAGCCGAGAAGGACTATGTGACAGGACTTACCCAGCTCGGGATCCGAAACGTCTCTTCGACGGCCAAGGAAGGCTATGACGATGCCCGTGCCATGGGAAGTTCGATTCTGAGCGTACGACAGGTTCGCAAGATCGGATCGCAAAGGGCGCTTTCTTCGATTCCGTTCGGTGCCAGGGTCTATGTCACCATAGACATTGACGCGTTCTGCCCCTCGATCGCTCCGGGCACCGGAACGCCGAGCCACGGCGGATTTCTCTATTACGAGGTTCTGGAAATCCTGCAGCAGCTTTCGAGGAGCCACGAGGTCGTCGGGGTGGATTTGGTTGAGGTCGCACCTGATTACGACCCAACCGGCTCAACCGCGATTCTCGCGGCCCAGCTTCTCCTGAACTTTCTGGGATTCATATTTCACGAACGGGAATGTATCGGATAGCGGCTGCGTCTTGGCGATTCATCTCCCGGCTAACCGATGATCGTCGGACTGGAGGCAAGCTCAGCAGATATGGAGGACGATATCCAGACTCTTCGACTCGAAAGGTCCGGGACCAAGCATTCCAGAATGGGGTCTGTAGGGACGGCACAGTTGGGATCGCTTCCAGTTTCTGGTCATTTTCTCGAGATTGGCTGGCGTAGTTGTCAATCCGTCCGGGAACAGCGCGACGACCTCCGGGCGGAACAGATCGAGCAGTCAGCTTCCCTAACTGTTCCAAACGAAATGTCGGTCACCTTCGTGGCCCGGATTACCTCTGTTGTCCCGGTCGAATTCAGTTTGCACACGACCTTGGCAGCCATTCCGGTCGATTTCTCGCAGACACATTTGGCCATTCCAATATCCTCCAAGTCGAATTGTCGGCCCGATTGTCGCCATTATCTCGATCACGTGCGGAGAATCGGAAGTGTCCGAATGGCGTTGGGGGCGGATTAAGGCCGTCGATTATCTGACTCGATGAAACCACGGTCCCTTCCGACGTAATCTGGTCGGCACGGGTATTGCGGTTTTCGACGGTTTATGAAAGCCGTATCGACTGCTGCAGAACCCACAAAACGCGTAACAAAGCCCGATAACTTGTCCAACGAACTTATCCTTGAGCATCTCCGGCAGATTCGCGCGACACTTGAACAGCACGGTGAGGTGCTGCGCTCACTTCAGAACAATCGACCTGAGGGCGTGAAGCAAGATGTGGAATGCTATCACTGCGGTTGCTGTTTCACTGCATTTGGCTGGCCCGCACCAGTCTTTTGCCCAATTTGTTCCAGCGAGGGAGCGGGTCCGGGCTCCAAAGAGCAAGAGCGGCGATTTTCTCACTTGCTCGAGTGCGTGACGTGCCATTCCTGTGGTGGGAGCTTCAGTCTGGTTGAGCTTGAAAAACATGCAGTTTATCCAGACGAAACTGAAGAAGCCCTGCTCTGCGAGGTCTGTTCCAGCAAAGTCGAAAGATGCGATTCTTGTGGAGAGTTGCTACTTGCGGAAGATGTTGAAAGTCATGTTGGCGCCGAGGGCGGCACGATCTGTTCTATTTGTGAGGTGGGTCGATGCGAGGTTTGTGATGCGGCCTTTCATCCAAACGACACTCATGTTCCAGACTATGTAGGTGGTGGCAAGATTTGTACCGGATGTGCGGAAGGTGCGAATCGATGCCAATATTGTGGGGCGGTCTTTCATCCGGACGAAGATCCGAATGAGTGCTATTATCCAGAGGAAGACTCGTATGTGTGTTATGACTGCGAGACGGAGCACAATGCATACGAAGATTTCCGCCGTGACGTTTTGGAAGATGGTATCGAGATGTGGCATCAGGCAAACCACGATGTCTGATTGCTGCCACTGACCACCCGAATGAAGCCATAACAGATCGATCCGACAATGGCCGCATCTGAGACTGCGACCATCCCTTTTCCAGTCTCGTTTCAGACCAATCCATCAGCTTTCATGCCGGAACCGGGCCGGCATCGAAGTCGAACTCTCTGTCAGAACCTGGATTTCCTACCGCGTTGTTGCCACACCCCGCTCGGGCTTGCACTTGCTCAGGGAAACTCCACCAATAGCGCTTTGGAGCGGAACTGGCGTTTAATCCACAATCTCCGTCGACTGAGCCGGTTCACCGGAAAGAGAGGCTGCATATGCGGCGAACTCAGAGAGAGCCAAGTCGCTCGGCTCTTGCCGTTCGCAGGCGCTCGAAATCTTCGCCAGCATGGTAGCTCGAACGTGTAAGTGGAGTGGCCGAGACCATCAGGAAACCCTTTCCGTATGCAGCCCTCTCATAACCTTCAAATTCATCGGGCGATACGAAGCGGTGCACCCGGTGATGCCGTGACGTCGGTTGCAGATACTGCCCAACAGTCAGAAAATCCACGTCTGCCGCCCTTAGGTCGTCCATGACCTGCAGCACACTCTGCCGGTCTTCTCCAAGACCAACCATCATCCCAGACTTGGTAAACATGGAAGGGTCAAGTTCCTTCACTCGTTGCAGAAGCCTTAACGAATGGAAATAGCGGGCGCCGGGACGGACAGTTGGGTAAAGGCCGGGGACGGTCTCGAGATTGTGGTTGAAGACATCCGGCTTCGCATCAACGACGGCTTCAAGCGCGGTTGGTTCGCACCTCAGGAAGTCGGGGGTAAGGATCTCGATCGTGGTTCCAGGGGACTTCCGGCGCACAGCGCGTATTGTCCGCACGAAGTGCTGTGCCCCACCATCCTCCAGATCGTCACGGTCCACGCTGGTGACCACCACATGGTTAAGGCCAAGTTTGCTGACGGCATCGGCAACTCGTCCCGGCTCGAAGACGTCCAATGTGTCCGGCTTTCCCGTGGCAACGTTGCAGAATGTGCAGCCTCGCGTACAGATCTCGCCCATGATCATCATTGTCGCATGACCTTGAGACCAACATTCACCGACGTTCGGACAGCCGGCCTCTTCGCAGACCGTCACCAATGAGTGATCCCGCATGATTCTCTTGGTCGAGAGATATCCGGGAGAGTTCGGTGCCTTGACCCTAATCCAGCTCGGCTTCTTTGGCTGGGGATTCTCAGAGCGGTGCGCCTTTTCCGGGTGGCGTTCGTCAGGTTTTCGCAGGTCACGCAATGGATCCGTCCTTCCGGCTAAGGTCACTGGTTATGCAAACTCGTTGTTTCGGGCAAGCCAATTCAATTTCAAGTCAAAATGCTGTTCAGCACCTAAGATTCGCGTTGCGAGTTCGGGAACAGGAATTAGAATGATTCCAGATAGTGAGCGAACAGCGACAGACGAAATCCCTTCCGATTCGTTTGTTCGGGAAGCAAGACATCTCCGGAGAGAAAAATGGACGGAAACGACAACGGCAGCGTGGCCCAGTGCCCAGTCATTCACACAACTTTTGCGGTTAGATCGAACCGAGACTGGTGGCCTAACCAGCTGAACATCAGGATTTTGCATCAGAACCCGCAGGCAGGAAGTCCCATGGGCAATGGATTCGACTATGCCAAGGAGTTTGGAAAGCTTGATCTCGAAGCCCTGAAGCAGGATCTGCATGCCTTGATGACGGATAGCCAGGAATGGTGGCCTGCCGACTATGGCCATTACGGGCCGCTGTTCATCAGGATGGCCTGGCACAGTGCCGGCACCTATCGTGTCGGCGACGGCCGAGGCGGTGCAGGGTCGGGCTCTCAGCGGTTTGCACCGCTCAACAGTTGGCCTGACAATGGCAACTTGGACAAGGCACGACGGCTGCTCTGGCCGATCAAGAAAAAATACGGAACCGGGATTTCCTGGGCGGATCTCTTAATTCTCACTGGCAACTGTGCTCTGGAGTCCATGGGCTTCAGGACACTAGGGTTCGGAGGAGGGCGCGAAGACGTCTGGGAACCGGAGGAAGATATCTACTGGGGCTCCGAAGACGAATGGTTGGGCGACCGCCGTTATTCGGGTGAGCGGGATCTCGAAAATCCGCTGGCTGCGGTTCAGATGGGCCTCATTTACGTGAATCCAGAGGGACCAAACGGCAATCCCGACCCTGTCGCATCTGGGCGTGACATCCGTGAGACCTTTGCACGGATGGCGATGAACGACGAGGAGACTGTGGCTCTCGTCGCAGGTGGCCACACTTTCGGCAAAGCGCACGGGGCGGGCGACCCAGCGCTCGTCGGTCCTGAACCTGAAGGCGCTCCAATGGAGGAAATGGGACTTGGCTGGAAAAATGTCCACGCAAGCGGCAAGGGAGTGGACTCCACGACGAGCGGCATCGAGGGTGCCTGGACCCCTACCCCGACCAAATGGGATATGTCTTATTTCGACATGCTGTTCGGATATGAATGGGAACTGTCCAAGAGCCCGGCTGGCGCAAACCAGTGGCGGCCGGTAAGCTTGGCGACCGAGCACCATGCACCTGAAGTCGATGGTTCGGACATCCGGGTACCGATCATGATGACCACGGCCGACATGGCAATGAGAATGGACCCGGCATATGAGAAAATCTCCCGCCGGTACCGCGCCAATCCAGACGAGTTCGCCGATGCCTTCGCCAAAGCCTGGTTCAAGTTGACGCACCGTGATATGGGCCCTCTGGTCCGCTATCTGGGTAACGAAGTGCCCGAGGAAGTGTTCGTTTGGCAGGATCCCATTCCAGCGGTGGAACACGAGCTTATCGACTCCAGCGATGTCGCAAAACTAAAGGACCGAATCCTGAATTCAGGACTGTCAGTTGCGGAACTTGTTTCGACGGCTTGGGCATCTGCGTCGACTTTCCGGGTGTCTGACAAGCGCGGAGGGGCCAATGGCGCCCGTATCCGTCTGGCTCCTCAAAGGGACTGGAAGGTCAACGAGCCTGAAAGGCTGGCAAAGGTGCTCAGGAAACTGGAAGGCATTCAGTCGGAATTCAACGGTGAAGTCGAAGGGAAACACGTGTCGCTCGCAGACCTGATTGTTCTCGGTGGATGCGCTGCTGTTGAGAAGGCTGCAAGGAATGCAGGTACCGACCTTGAGGTACAATTCACCCCGGGCCGTATGGACGCCTTCCAAGATCAGACTGACGTCGAGTCTTTCGGCTATCTCGAGCCAGTGGCGGACGGCTTTCGCAATTACCTCAAGGGTGATTATGGAGTCTCTTCAGAGGAGTTGCTGATCGACAGGGCGCAGTTGCTGATGCTGACGGCACCGGAAATGACTGTCCTCGTTGGCGGAATGCGCATGCTCGGGGCGAACCACGGAGAGTCGTTGCATGGCGTTTTCACGGACCGTCCCGGCACCTTATCCAACGACTTCTTTGTAAACGTGCTCGATATGGGCACCGAATGGAGAGCTGTATCGCCGGCTGAACAAGAGTTCGAGGGGTTTGATCTTGCCGATGGAAGGAAAAAGTGGACTGCGACACGGGTAGACCTGATCTTTGGTTCAAACTCCCAGCTTCGGGCGATTTCCGAAGAATACGCCTGCGATGACCGCCAGGAGACATTCGTGAGAGATTTCGTTGCCGCTTGGACCAAGGTCATGAATCTTGACCGGTTCGATAGGAGCTGAGTGTCATTGGACCTTTGATGGGTGACTGGACTTCCCATCAGGTCTGCAGACCAGATGCACAATTGAATGGCCTTGGTGCACGACGATACCGTGCACCAAGGCAGACCAGAACCGGGTATGACCAACTTGGATTTTTCGGTAAATGTCCTGCATTAGCCTTGGATCCTAAACCATTATAAATGATTGAAAATGTCTTTTTGAAATTCAGATGCGAAAATAAATTTCAATCCGGTTGCATCTATCGGTCCACGGTCATGCATCTACCCTTGAACGATACTGCGAATGACCTGGGTTTCCTTTCTTGATTGGCTTGCAGCACCAAGCCCCACACCCGCTTACCTTCGATCGACTTCCTGGCCTAGGCGCCACCTAGCTGGGTCATTCTATATGAAGCTGTCAGGTGATTCGGCCTTTCTGGCTGTCATGTAAGCCGTAAGCGCCTCAAAAATCCCTGGATCAAGTTCGGGTTGCTGATACTCGTTCAGGAGCTTCATCACTCGGTCCGACGCAAGCGCCTGAGTGTCGCACGCCCCATCTTCATCCCAGGTTTCGAATGGCTTGTAGTCCAGGAGATCAGTGCGCCAGAACGCCTCCTGGAAGTTTGCCTGGGTATGGGCGCAGCCCAGATAATGTCCACCGGGTCCGACCTCACGTATCGCATCCATCGCTTGCGCGTTCTCATCAATGGATATGCCGGCTGCCAGCCTGTGGAGGATGCCCAGTTGGTCTGCATCCATGACGAATTTCTCATATGATGTGACGAGTCCTCCTTCCAGCCAACCGCAGGAGTGCAGCATGAAGTTGACGCCGCTCAGAAGCGCGGCATTCAGGGAATTCGCACTCTCATATGCCGCCTGCGCGTCCGGCAGTTTCGAACCGCAAAAGGCACCTCCTGATCGGAACGGGAGATTTAGCCTACGCGCCAACTGTCCGGCCCCGTAGGTGATCTGGCTTGCCTCGGGTGTGCCAAACGTCGGTGCACCAGAATTCATGTCAATAGAGGTGACGAAGGCACCCATAATGACTGGAGAGCCAGGCCTGATGATTTGGCTATAGGCCACTCCCGCCAGCACCTCGGCCAACACCTGCGTCAACACACCGGCAACTGAAACCGGTGCCATCGCACCTCCGACAATGAACGGCGAAACGATGCTTGCCTGGTTGGCTGCGGCATAGACCTCCAGCGACCCCATCATCACCGAGTCAAAGGTCAATGGCGAGTTGATGTTGATAAGTGAGGTCATCACTGTACGTTCGCCAAGCCCTTCGAAAAGGACATCGCACATTTCAACTGAATCCCGCGCACGGGAAGGTTCGGTTACCGATCCCATGAATGGTTTGTCCGACAAAGTCATGTGGGCCATCAGCATGTCGAGATGACGCTTGTTGACTGCAACGTCGGTCGGCTCGCATAGGGTGCCGCCGGAATGGTGCAGCCACTTGGACATATAGCCAAGCTTCACAAAATTGCGGAAATCCTCAATCGTTGCATACCTGCGTCCCATCGCTGCGTCACGCACGAATGGCGGCCCATAGACCGGTGCGAGAACCATTGTGTTGCCGCCAATCTCAACATTGCGGTTTGGGTTGCGTGCATGTTGGATAAAGTGCGCAGGTGCTTTCGAGCAGAGTTGCCGGGCGAGTCCTCGGGGAATATGCACCCTTTCGCCGTGAACATCGGCACCAGCATCCTTCCAGCGCTTCAGAGACGCTGGATTCTCAACAAAATTTACGCCAATTTCTTCCAGCACTGTTTCGGCATTTGCTTCGATGATTTCAATGGCTTCGTCGTTGAGGAGGTCAAAATTGGGGATATTGCGTTCGATAAACCGGGCTGCCTCGATTCGGACGGCACTGCGCTCCGCCCGTCGTGCGGCACCACCGCCGGCTCTCGAGCGCCGATTCGAGCCTATCATTGTCATGCCCCTTCCCTAGTGTTGATTGTGCCGTTCATCCTTAGCTTGCCGGATCAATCGACGGTTCACGATATACGTCAGATAGGAAGCGAAAGCGACATGACGGTCCGAAGCAACGACGTCAGGACGAATCCGCCTGAAGCAGCTTCGCGAAGCGTCATTTCATTAACTTGCTTCGCGACTGTCAGCAAAATACACCCAACCCATGAGCACGCATCAGCGCCTTTTGGTTGTCGACTTTGGCAGCCAGGTCACGCAGCTAATTGCCCGACGCCTTCGGGAATTGGAGGTCTATTGCGAGATTCATCCTTACCAGCGCGTCACAGCTGACTTCCTTGCGGAGTTCGCACCGCTGGCCGTGGTTCTGTCGGGTGGTCCAGCAAGCGTGCTGGACAGCAGCCCGCCTTGCCCTCCGATGGAGGTGTTTTCGTTAGATGTTCCGATTCTCGGAATCTGCTACGGCCAGCAGGTGATGGTGCGGATGCTTGGAGGAAAGGTTGAACGTGGACGGCGAATTGCCGGCACTGAGGCTGATGGACCTTCGATTGACGACACTTCGCCCACGCTCGGCAGCACGCGGGTGAATTCGGAATTCGGACGGGCTTACATCACCCCCAGAGGTGCCCTTCCACTGTTGGACGGCTGGTTCGAGGAACCAACCGAGCAGGTCTGGATGTCGCATGGCGATCATGTCGCCAGGTTGCCACCGGGTTTCGAGGTATTCGGCACGTCTCCCAAAGCCCCTTTCGCAGTTGCGGCCGACGTCTCACGTAAATTCTATGCAGTTCAGTTCCATCCAGAGGTGCATCACACGCCAAACGGTAAGCGCCTACTGGAGAACTTCGTCGGACTGGCCGGTTTCAGTGGCGATTGGACAATGGGTGCCTATCGGGATGAAGCCGTCGACAGGATTCGGCAGGAGGTAGGAGATGCCAAGGTCATCTGCGGATTGTCAGGTGGAGTCGACTCATCGGTTGCGGCCAAGTTGGTTCACGAAGCAATTGGCGACCGTCTCACGTGCGTTTTTGTCGATCACGGTCTGCATCGGAAGAACGAGGCGGAGGAAGTGGTCGGCATGTTTCGTAATCACTTCAACATCCCCCTTATCCATGCCGATGAATCCGATCTGTTCCTGTCGGAACTCGGGGGGATAACCGACCCGGAAGCAAAGAGAAAAACGATCGGCCGCCTGTTCATCGAAGTGTTTCGGAAACATGCCGCGGCGATTGGCGGCACCGGGTTTCTGGCGCAGGGCACGCTATATCCGGACGTAATTGAATCGGTGAGTTTCTCCGGCGGACCGTCTGCGACCATCAAGTCACACCACAATGTAGGAGGTCTGCCTGAGACGCTTGGACTGAAACTTGTCGAGCCACTTCGGGAGCTCTTCAAGGACGAAGTGAGGGCACTCGGGCATGAGATCGGGCTGCCGGACAGTTTCATTGGCCGCCATCCTTTCCCTGGGCCAGGCCTTGCCATTCGCTGTCCAGGTGAAATCACGCGTGAGAAACTCGAGATCCTAAGGAATGCGGATTCTGTCTATATTGACCAAATCCGAAAGCATGGACTTTACGACGACATCTGGCAGGCATTCGTTGTGCTGCTACCGGTACGCACCGTTGGTGTCATGGGGGACGGACGCACCTACGATTACGTCTGTGCCATCCGAGCGGTCACAAGCGTCGATGGAATGACAGCTGACTGCTACCCATTCAGTCAGGAGTTTCTCAGCGAGACAGCAACGAGAATCGTCAACGAGGTGCCTGGGATCAACCGGGTCGTGCACGACATCACGTCAAAACCCCCCGGGACCATCGAATGGGAATAGAGCTGATATCCGTGCTCTGGTTGCCTCCAATCCCAAGCTACTTGCTGGCTCTCTATCCTCCAGTCAAGTCCGGAACTATCGGCTAGCATCGTGAGGTCACGGCAGATCGTTCTCCGCGGACCTCGATGCGGCCAACTCTGGCGCATCATGGCACTGCCCGCATTGGACGGAGCCGACCGCCGCCGCGAACTTCGCGCTCGTCACGCAGTCATATTGATTCGATGCCGATGCCCCGGCCCCGGTCCGGGTATTTCCGTCCGGAGGGTTCGGGCGACGGTCCACCATCCCTTGGGGTCATGATCTGTCTACAGAACCGCGTCTGTCCGATGCGCACACGATGTCTCGCTGTCCAGGAAGTCGGACAGGTAATCAAGATCGGTCTCCCCAACGCCGCATTCGGCAAAGACTTCGCGCCACGATGAAACATGGCCAGCCATCACGTTCCATTCATGACGTGCCTGGTCGGCGTCCAAGCCGAAAGAGTCAGCGGCGCTGACCGCGTGCTCCCGGTCGAACCGGTTCCCGAAAGCGGGATTGGACGAGATCTGCATCGCCTGTAGGCCGAGTCCATTCATTTGAGGCGGGATGTCATAGGCGGGAGACAGGCTCCAGGTTCCGTTCTCCTCACGCAGGAATGCGTGGTTCTTCGAATGATCGTCAGTGTTGTCGAACATGATGTTGAACGTCATACGCCGGAACAGTTCCTGTCGCTGGCAAGTGGTCACTTCCGGCGCGGCGAACGCCTTCAGGAAGCTCGAAAGGGCCGCGTAGCTCTCAACCTCTCCTCGAGCCATTGCAGTTCGTCCCGAGATCGCATGCCGCCGCATCGCCGGGCCCCGATCAAACCTGCGGACAAGAAGAACGTGATCGATGTCTCCGGGGACGGTGCGGGATTCGGCGACGTCTAACCCCGCTCTCCGTGCAAGCTCCATCGCGGCATGCTCGATCAAGAGTTGGTCGACGTTACTTTCATGCGGAAACTTCGCGATCCACTCCTGCCCTTCATGTTCGACGAGCATTTTCGGACGGGCCCCTCCAAGGCTGCCAGCGCTCGCTATAAGCTGCCTTTCCCGTTCGTCGATGGGCTCGCGATCAAGCACGCGCCGAATGATCCGTTCGGCCTGGTTCAGGGAAGATGCCTGGATCAGGGGAGGTTGGGGACAGGGATCATACGATACGGGGCTCGCGGAAATCCCAAGTGCACCAAATCGCCTGTCTCCGGCATACCAAAGCTTGTCCAGCGGTGTGATTCTAGAGGGTCGCGAGATGACGCGTATCATCCGCTCTCCCCATCGATCGGGCATCGCGTCGTCGAGAGCGCCCGGTGCCTCAAGCTGGCCAAACGGTTCATGCAGGTGTTGCCACCGCGGCATGTCCGGCGAGAGATCGAAACCGGAGTCGCGCCACGCCTCGCTCTGGATCAGAAGGCAGCGGCGTCCATTTGCGGACAGGCACACCTCCCCGACATACACGGGCGTATCGGGATGTCCCAGATACCAGCAATGCAAATTGCGTTCGTGCATGGCGTGTTTCTTCCCAATTCGAGTCTCGTCGGACGTGGACACCGGAAATATACGGGAGTGAGGGTTCAAACGGTTTCCAGAAGTTCAGTACCTGACTTGGGCGAGATCATGGTTTCGCCGCCTCCACAACCACAATTCAGGAAAGGTACCAGAAGAGCAACCAAGGATCATGGCACCTCCCCTTGTTTCCCTTGCGGGACTATCGTGCTCGAATTTTTTTTGTAGTAGACGCGAACAGATTGCGAACAGCAGTGCGTTCCTCCTGCGATTGCGGTTAGGTCTGGATGAACTGCATCGTCGCGACGACAGAAACCCAAATGCGATTGCTCCGGGCGGGCGGGCGGTCATCGTGACTTCAAGCCGGATTCACGGAAAATCAGCGACCTTGCCAGAAAGGCTCCGCGGTTTGAGAAAGCCATGCCATCCCGATGGCCTGAGGCCAGCAATGGATCGCCCGCGAGGCCGCAGGTCCATCCGAATGCCGTTGACGCGCCGTCCTGCCGGATCTTCAGCGCCTCGAATGCGGCTTCGTCCGACGTGCCGGCAGGCGCGTTGAGGTGCAGCCGGGTCACGTCAAAGTCTCCGCGTTCCCTAGCCGCCTCGATGATCCGTCGTACTTCCGAGCATCAACAATATCTGAGATTTCCCCGCAATCCTTGGTGACTGCGACAGTGCGAATACTACGCGGGTCATTAAGGAGCTGTATATTCCGGTCACTCGACTTATTCAAATCAATTTCAAACATATGCTCACCGCTGCCAATGCAATTGCGGCCGTCGTTATTCGAATAATCAAACATGACTCGCCCCTTAGGCGATGGAGAGACATACTTTTCTGAGCTGGTATGAATTTCTGATTTGAGGAATTCCTTATTATTTCAAACGAATTATCTCTAATTTTAGGAACAGGTAGAACAGGTATACGCAATAGAGATCGGAGCAACTCTTCGTATTTTTCTTCATACCTTCGATCACTGCGAAAATCCACATAAAAACAGCATCCCAGAAACGTAGGCACCAGATCGTTACCTGTATTGTTGCGAATAACCGGGACCACCCAGTCCGTATCTAGGTCGGTCATTATTTCAGCCATCACTATCCATTTTTCGTATCCCAACCCACCTGTTTTTAATTTTGCTTTTCGCACATATTTCTCAGAGCATATGCACAGTACACGATTCGATTTAGATAATCCCCGTTCGATGAATACAGCGACGTCCTGTCCCAGGTTAAGATTCCAACGATCCAATATCGTGTTCACTCCCTTGTGACGCAACCGTGTAGTCAACTGCAACACCCACGCCTTGTGATTTTCACTGTCGTGCGAATATGATACGAATACCGATAGGGTCATCGCCCAGTTCCTTTTTGTTCGCGTTGTTTGCGCAGCTGTCGCGCAGCAGCTGAGGTTTCCTCCGATAACCACGGGCAAATACTCCGCCGGTTATCCAGAGGTCCCGGCCAGCAGATTGACGATCAGCCGAACCATAAGGCCCTTGTCAGCCGGTGAGCTTTCGGCGACAAGCAGGGTCAGCACCGTCAGCGCTTGAGGATTGAGCCCGTGCTCGATTCCCTCCTGCTTCAGGTAGAGCAGGAACAGCAGCGATCCGATGCGCTTGTTGCCGTCCGTGAAGGGATGGTCCTTGACCACGAAATACAGCAGATGTGCCGCCTTTTCCTCGCGGCTACGGTAGAGAGGTTCGCCGAACATGGTCTGCTCAATATTGCCTAGGATAGCGGAGAGAGCGCGTCGCCACGCGGACTGCCGAACAGGGGCGAGGCCTGCTCGCGCGCCATCAGATCGCGCCGGAACTCCGCGGTCGCGCCGATGGCCCGGTCCTGATCGAGTATTCCCGTCGACGGACCCGTGCCGGGCGGCGGCGGCAGCCGGTCCTCGTCGTATTCCAGCAACAGGCGCCATGTATCGGCATAACCCGCGATCAAGTCCAGCACCGCCCTCCCGGTATCGTCCACCAGGGTCTGGTTGCTGAGCGTCCGCGCCAGCAGGTCGAGGGTCTCCCGCGCCTCCTGCAGGCCGCGCTCGGCCAGTCGGCGCTCATTCACGGTGAAGCCTCTCACCAGATGGTCGTGCAGGGTGCGGGTGGCCCATTGCCGAAAGCGCACGCCGCGCCTTGTATTGACGCGGTAGCCGACCGAAATGATGGCGTCGAGATTGTAGTGCTTAAGCCGGCGCCGGACCCTGCGCCTGCCCTCGGTTCGAACTACTAAGAATTCCTTAGTGGTTGCCTCCGCCTCAAGCTCTCCGCTGACAAATATGTTACGCAGGTGCATCAGCACATTCTCGGGCGTGCTGCCGAACACTTCAGCCATCTGCCGCTGTGTGAGCCAGGCCGTCTCCCGGTCGAGGCGCACATCCACCCGCACCTCGCCACCGGAATCTTGGTACACCACGACCTCGCCGCCGGCGGTTTCCGGAGTTTCGTCGTTCATTCCGTTCCTTGCTCCGTTAGCAATAACAAAAGACTACGCACTGTTGATGCTCTTCGAGTCTGAGTTTTTACCAGATGCAGAACTCCGTTGTTCAACAAGTTTTCATCTTCTCAAGCAATACATCAAGGGCCATTGCCTCATTTTCTTTCCACAGTCCCGATAGACCACAGATAGATGTGCTCCCAAAAAGCGAAAATCTAGGAACCTAACACTTACGCGTCCAATACCAATCCTTAATCAGAAACGCGCCTAGTAAAAATATTATGCAACGAGCCATCTGTCCGCGATTCATTCATAGCAGGAACCATGTATTCCCAACTCTTGTAATAGATTTTCATTTGCGCTGGAGTGACTCCATCGGATTCAATCTCAAGATTATCGAGGAATATTTTGCTCAAACGTAAGATTTCCATGATTCCAACCAATCCTGTGCGTTCTGTCAGCAGTATGATATCATTTATGTAAATCCTTACGACAACTTTCTCAAAATTATTAAGGCTCTTATTCTTGAGCTCGCTTATCGAGAGATAAAAATTCATTACGGAGCGGTCATTCCAAGTTAATCTGACATTACTAAAATTTCATCATTCGCCGAAATTCCGATCCGCGTATGATGCACAAAGTAGAGAAACCGATCCCGCTTCTTGAGAAATGTAGTAAGAATTAACGCAACTAATCCTCCTGCCAATGCGACCCCGACCACCTCGATTGATTCCAAATGTGTCCACCATTGATCCACGCGAATATCTCCAATCATGCCCGGTGACAAGCCGATCAGTTGATGTCCGTATTAGCACTAACAGAAATGAATATACTTATCCAACGAGGCTCTGAAATGGACCACCTCACGGTAATCCTTCATTTGGGGCCTTTGACGGCGCTCGGCACGAGCATTCAAAGAATATGCCCCATTCCACCCTGAAGTGCAACACCATTGGCGGTGGTGACCGGTTTTCCCGACGCATGATCCTGCGCATCGGCCAGGAAGCGGCGACAGTCCCCTTGGCTGAAAGAAGGAGACCGCCATGCACGAGGGCCATCGCCACCGGACCAAAGATGACAGATGCCAGCTTCATGCGTTGGTTGAAAGCAGGTTTTCGGAAGGGGGCGGTCGCCCGCCAGCTGGGCCGTGAGCGGACGACGGTCTAGCGGAAGCGCCACCGGAACGGTGGCGACGGGGTGGGTGGTGGGGGGATTTCGCTGTCGCGTCCATCTGGGCGCAGGGAGGGCGCAGCCCGACCGGAGCTGGACGGACGCTTCCCGCCCCGGCGGAAGCGTTGCGCTGCCCGGAGGGTCGAAATCCCCGCCTTCCGACCATTCCTTCTGCTCGGGCTCCGCACCCGCTGCGGAAATGGCCGGTGTTGCACTTCGGAATGGAGGTGGGGTATATATGATTTCGATACCCGCAATCTTCGCCCGTTCAAGGCAAGTTTCACCCGCATCCATGATCTTCTTGCCTCATACGCGATCTATCATCCGGACCGGTAGCAGGCCAAGCGTCAACTCCACGGCTGGACCGGGTTTTCTCGGTGCCGTTCCGGCAGCTCGCCAGACGGTCCGTAACCGCATGGTGATCGGCTGAATTCCTCAACCAGACGGTCCAAATCGTCGCCAGGTGTGGTCGGAACGCCGCTGTCCAGCGTGTCGTTCCCCTTGCCGCCGACCAAAAAGATCATCGCCCTCCCCGCCATGGATGATGTCATCACCGCCCCGTCCCCCCAAATGGTCGTCTCCGGTTCCGCCAGCCATCTGGCCGTTAAGGTCGCCGCCCCTGACGGAGCCGTCGGCCTCGACGCGGCGCCCATCCACCGCTAGGAACTCGGAATTCCCGGCGGACAGGAGATGGCCGCCGTCCGGACCGATCAGACCCCCGTCCCTCACAATGATGCGGTTCCCGTCGCCATGGTCGATCACGACATCCTTCTCGACCTTGTAACTGTCGGCGTCCCACACGCGGATCCGCAGGTCGCTGAAACCGTCATCGAAATCCATCAGCCGAATCCTGTCATCCGGGCTGAACATCCAGATGACCGACCGACCATTGCAGTCCGCGCGAAGCATCCTGACCCATCGTGGCATACCTTTCAGTTGCCACATAGACAAAGGTATCCGCATTGTTCGTTCCGCAATTGTGGGTTCTCCAAGCATTGCCTAATGCCACTATCGTGCCCATTTCCGAAAACTCCTCTTCATTCCACAGTCATTTTACCCCCCCCTCATCGAGAGTGCAGGACCAGTGGCGGGGCCGACCTGTCTGTCCGGCACATGATATTGCGAGTCGTCCGGGAAACGGCGACAGCCCCCTGCATCGGGACGACGAAAGCCACCGCCATCTGCCCCACGGGGATGGATTCCAGCCAACCGAGAAGGAAGAAGCGGGCATTCGGATATGGCGGTCGCTCGGAAGCCGTCCCAAGCCCGGTCCGCCGGTGCCCTCAAGGCGGGAATTCCACTCCGACACAAAGTGACAGACAACACCCATGGCCACAGGGCAGTCAGTTGGCCATGTGTTGCTCTCAGTCCAAAGAAGTTCTAGCTCTTGGGCCTGACAGTTGTTGGCGGAGTCGGCTCGGTTTCTGACTGGAGTGGAAAGCAATTCTATATGATCGCGCCAAAGTCTCGGTTCAATCGATTCAGGAACAGTGCCCTCTTCCAGGCACGTGTCCAACAAATTTTCCAAACCAGTTCAAACAGGCACGATTCAGGGCGTTGGCCGTCTGCGTAGGTGGTGGATGACCAATGCGCACCCTGTTCGCGCCGCTGTCTGGATGCTCGGCGCAATTTTCAGCTTCACAGCAATGGCCGTAGCTGCGCGCGAACTGAAAGGCCAGCACGACACCTTTGAGATCATGACCTATCGTTCATTCATTGGAATCGCGATTGTTCTTCTTGTTGGCATGAAGATCGGAACATTGGGGCAAATCACCCGGCGCAACCTGCAAATCCATGCAATTCGCAACATCTGCCATTTCACGGGGCAAAACCTGTGGTTCTTCGCCGTCGTTTCCGCGCCATTGGCGCAGGTATTCGCGCTGGAATTCACAACCCCGATTTGGGCAATGCTCATTGCAACAATTCTTCTGGGTGAACGCCTGACACGTATCCGGGTACTGACTGCCTTCATCGGATTTATTGGTGTGTTGATCGTCGCGCGCCCTGATACTGATGTTGCGTTTACACCAGGATTGTTGTCAGCTGCCGCTGCTGCAATCGGATTTGCATTCACTGCAGTCTTCACCCGAATGTTGACCCGAACCGAATCCATTACCTGTATTCTCTTCTACCTGACCTTCATGCAGGCCATTCTTGGTCTTGCCAGTGCCGGGTTCGATGGTGAAATCACCCTACCCACATACAGCTCGACTCCATGGCTGGTATTGATCGGTTGCTCTGGTCTGCTCGCGCATTTCTGCATGACCAAGGCACTTTCAATGGCGTCCGCTGCTATTGTGATGCCCATTGATTTTGGACGGCTTCCTGTCATTGCGCTCATCGGCATGGCTTTCTACGCCGAACCCTTGGAATGGACAGTGCTGCTAGGAGCCTGCATCATCTTCCTGGGGAATTACACAAATATCCGTGCAGAGACTCGGGGTACCAAATGGCGAAATTGAGGAGGAGAATTATACCGTTGACCGAAATATGAGTGCCTCGGTTGCCCAGTTGCTGCCTTGACTTCAGACATTTTGAGAGAGGTCATTGAACACACTATGCCTTCTGCCCGCAAAGGGCACCACACTCCATCGGATGGACGGGAGGCCCCGTGTTGCAGTGTTTCGCCACCCCTTTCCGCTTGCCGACCCCGGGCGTGTCTGGCGACTCGGTCACGAACGGCTCCCCGTCCATTTCAGACCCAGGGTCCGGTAAATCTCCTTTGATCGGGCACTGCCCTATGCCTTTCCAAACAGCGGGCGTTATCCTTTGAAGTAAATTGGCAAAAATGGTTGCATCGGAAGTCAATCAACCACTGACCGAAGACAACGGAACGCCAGAATGGTTTGAGGAAGCAAAGCAGTCCATATCCAGTGCCACGCATTGCAAAAGGCCGTTCCAGGAACAGAATTAAAGACCATCCCTCGGCGTCGAAACGACGTTCAGGATGGCTCACGACGTGTGTTGAAGGGGCACCTCAACGTCGAAACAGTTTTTGGCACTGATCCTTCGATGGGTTCTGCATATATCCACAGATTGTCGATTACAGGACGTGAGGCAGACAACCGAGACCGAAGGAGCGGTCGTTGACGAAGCAGGTGGGCGATGCTATCTTTCCAGCATGGCAGATGCTGCATCGGACGCCCTCGCCATCACGCGCCAGCCCAAGGTCAAGGGCTTCGACCCCGAGCCGACTGAGGGGGTCAAGGCCGAACTGCGCGATGAGACAGGCGCTCGGTTCATCTGGCTTGAACGCAGCTTTCTCCATTTCAAGTGGATCGGTGACGAAATCACCACGGTTCTCGCTACCGAATTCACCCTCAACATGCGCGCCAAGACGAGCGCGGCTCCTGCCGCGCCTACCTCTGGAGGATGATCCCGATGCGCTGCACCTGCCTTCGCCCGACGCTCGCCGCCATTCTCGTCGCCACTCTCGCCAGCTGTTCCGGCTCAGATTTCGCGCAGCTGGGCAGCGATTTCGGCGACCACATCGCCCGTCAGTTCGGAGTCGACCCCGAAGACGTCGAGTCGCCCGACGCCGTGCCGAACCGCGCTTACGCACTCGCCCGCGGTGCCAACCAATTCGTCGCCACCGCCGCTTGGGAGGGCACCCTAAAGATCGCCGCTCCAGACTGCACCGGCGTCCGTTGCACCTGGCCCGACCTCGACGGCCATCCTGGACGGACCTTCACCCAGATGATCGCGCCGGATGGCCGGCGGAAATTCGGCACCGCTCCCCTCAAGAATAGCCCCACCAGCTTCACGTATGGCCCGGAATTCAACCGTCGGACCTCGGGCAACTGGACCCGCTACAGCATGGCCGGCATCGCCGAGGAGGACAACTGGGTCGAGGGCCCCGGTTCCGCGCTCTTCGCCTTCGCCGGCGGTGTGCGCACCGGCTCTCGCCCCACCGCCACAGCGACCTGGACCGGCCCCGCCCGCGCCGTCGCCACCGCACACGCCGTCGGCGGCCCGGTCGCCCGTACGCGTCTTTTCGGTGACGCTGCGCTGAAGTGGACCACCTCGGCGCCCAGCACCGTGGATCTTGAGATCCGAAACCTCCGCAACGGCCCGGAAGCGTGGCCAGACCCCGGCCCGACTTTCGAGGACGTGCCGCTCGACACCGCCGGCTCCTTCGTTCGGGACGTCGGCGACCGCCGCGTCCGGGGTGCCTTCCAAGGTCCGAAACACGCCGAAGCCGCCGGGGTCTTCGAGACGCCGGCACTGGTCGGCAGCTTCATCGGCAAGCGGCCGTAACCCCTGCCGGGTCGTGCGGGTTGTATGGCCTGTCTGTCGCGTTGGCGAGGCGTTCAACGTACTATTTGCGCGATGCTCCGTGATTGAAGCGCATGCAAACGCTACGCAGCCGAGGCACGGCTGATGGACGTGTTCGCCTTTCGTGAGGAACTCGCCACCGACTACACGCCTTTCCGGAAGCTTCGCCACGATCCACGCCGAAGACATCTTTCGAGAATTTGATGCAGCCTACGTCGCTTGTCCAGCTCAATCCCAACTCCGAGCCCTGCGCATATATCAGCGCCTTGGTTAACGTCGGCAAACTCGATGCGGAGTGCGCAAGGACAAGCCGTTCGGTGGGCACCTTCCGCTGCTCCGGCACCAAGCCGACGCAATCGAAATCGCTAGGCGGGCCGAAAGCTACGTCCTGACCACAGGTGCCGGCTCAACTAAGTCACTCGCCTACGTGCGCGTCACTCACTGCTCTCACGTCCGCGATGATTGGGTCGGCCGTCTGTCTTCCCATGATGCGCTTCCCTGAACTCGCCATGTGCGCAGATCATCAGCGGCCCTTGGCTCGTCTGCTGGCAAACCTGTTCAGTCCAGGCGGGCATGGTGGCACAGGCGACAGGAAAGGCTCTCGGTGCCGAACCTGATTTTGCGACCCTTCGATGAACAACGGACGGGTCAGTGTGGCTTGGCAAGGAGCGGTGGCTGCTCTGGCCAGCGTTCCCAACCTTCAAAGCGCTGCTCAAGATCAGCGCTTTGAGAACTGGAAGCTTCGGCGAGCCTTTCGTTTCCCATACTTCTTTCGCTCAACAACCCTGGAATCCCGGGTCAGAAAACCCGCGGCCTTGAGCGCAGGGCGGAGCGACGGGTCGTAGAGCTGCAAAGCCTTCGAAATACCATGTTTAACCGCGCCCGCCTGACCGGACAGGCCACCGCCTTTCACCGTCGCACGCACGTCGAACAATCCCTCGACGCCTGCGACCGAGAATGGCTGGCGCAGGATCATCTGTAGCACCGGTCTCGCGAAATAGACCGATAGCTCCTTTCCGTTGACGATGACCAAGCCCGATCCGGGCTTGATCCAGACACGGGCAACCGCATCCTTGCGTTTGCCGGTCGCGTAGGAACGGCCGAGTTCGTCGCGCACGGGCTCCTGCACCGGGTTCGTTTCTTCGGTTACGGCAATTTCCTGCGCTTCCGCTGCGCTGGACAGCTGTTCCTGAAGTGAATCCAATTGTTCAGCCATTACGCGGTCCTCGCATTCTTGCTGTTCATCGACCTGACATCCAGCACCTCAGGTGACTGTGCTTCATGAGGATGCTGTGAGCCGGCATATATTCGTAGATTGGTCATCTGTCTTCGCGCCAGGCGGTTGCCCGGGAGCATGCGCTTGACAGCCATCGTCAGGACACGTTCCGGACGGTCGCCTTCCAGAATCTCGCCGGCCGTTCGTGACCTGATGCCACCCGGATAGCCCGTATGACGCCAATAGGTCTTCGCCAAACGCTTGCTGCCAGTCAACTGAACTTTGTCGGCATTGATGACGATGACGTTGTCACCCATATCCATATGAGGGGTGAAGCCCGGCTTGTGCTTTCCACGCAGGCGTCCAGCGATGATCGCTGCCAGACGGCCTAGCACCAAACCGTCAGCGTCGATCAATATCCATTTCTTTTCTATGTCCGCCGGAGTGGCGGTGTAGGTCTTCATGTCGTTGCCCTAGGTCGAGGAGAATCTCAGTCGTCGCGTTCTATGTGATCCTCAGATACAGTCAAGTGCCAGAAGTATGAAATTTTCATTGATATTACCATTAGTTAGCTATGGGGTATTATTTTACCGTAATTTTATGCCAAATTGAACTCTACGATCCTGAACCCTGCGCGGATTGGCTCATCGCGCAGGATCTCCGCCTGGGTCGTTTGGGGGAATCGAATAGGTCAGGGACGCTCGGGCGACAGGTGCACCATCACCGTCGGAGAATATCAGCACGTCCCCTACTGCGAGCGCCTTGCCAAGTTTCAGGAGCCGGGCCCTGCAGATGAGATCCCTATCTGCGTACGGTTTGCGCATGAAGTCGATCGAGCAGTTTGTGGTCACCGCCAGCGCTACAGGCCCGATCCGGCTCAGTACCGCAAGATAGATCGCGACGTCAGCCAGTTCGAACATAGATGGCCCCGATATAGTGCCACCTGGGCGCAGATTGCGGTCAGAAACATGCAGTCTGAGACTGAGGCTGTCTGAGGTGACCTCTTCCACGGTGTAGTCCCGAACGATCTGCGGGAATTGTTCTGACATGAATGCCGCCAGATCATGGCGGTCCATTTTGAGTTCCATGCTTCCCCCAACAACTGAATCTCCGTAGAACTGCAGGTAAAGTGAACGGAGGACAAGATGGCATTGTTGGAACGCACCGACCGCAACGCGGTTGCATATCTCACACTGAACTCGCCCGGAAACCTCAACGCGCTCAGCGATGCGATGATCGCGGAGATTCAATCCGCATTCAAAGCCCTGTCTGAAGATACCAGTATCCGCGTCATCGTCCTGAAGGGAGCAGGTAAGGCGTTCTGCGCCGGCCATGATCTGAAAGAGATGACAGCGGGCCGTGAGGCGAAGGATGGCGGGGCGGCATACTTCGCGGATCTGTTCGTGCGCTGCGCCGCAATGATGCAGTCAATTCCGCGGCTCCCCCAGCCAGTGATCGCCGAGGTTCACGGAATTGCCACAGCGGCAGGATGCCAGCTGGTGGCAAGTTGCGACCTTGCGGTAGCGGCTGAAGGAACCAGATTCGGCGTGAATGGAGTCAACATCGGGTTATTCTGCTCCACACCAATGGTTGCACTCTCACGCAATGTTCCCCGCAAGCATGCATTCGAAATGCTCTCCACTGGACGGTTCATCGATGCCAACAGGGCCTGTGAGCTTGGCTTGATCAACCGGGCCGTTCCGCCCGAGTCACTTGCCGACGAAACCGCTGCACTCGCGAACCTCGTCGCCAGTAAGCTGGGATCCGCCGTAAAGATCGGCAAGCGCGCATTCTACGAACAGATCCAGATGCCGCTCGAAGCGGCCTACGCATATACCGGCGAGGCAATGGTCGAAAACATGATGAATCGAGACACGGAGGAAGGGATCTCCGCTTTTCTCGAGAAGCGGCAGCCAGCATGGGCCGAGTAGAAGCGATGGACCGATTCCTCACCCGCAGTGCTTTATTCAAGGCATATCCCGAATGACTGCCACCGATAGCCGCAGTTCACCGGTGTCAGTGGCCTCGCAAGCGGTAGAGCTCGCCGAACTTGTCTCTGAGATAGCGCAGAAGCAGTTCGACGGAGGGCGAGAATCCGCAAGCCGCGGTGATTGTATCGATGGGTTCGCGAAGACTGCCATGCTGCTGAAGGTTATCCCGCAACCACGTCGTGGCCGGAACTGCGTCTCCTTTGGATAGGTGTTCATCCAGATCATGAAGGTCACGCCGCATCGCCTGATGCAGGCATCCGGCATAGACGTTTCCAAGCGTATATGTCGGAAAATAACCGAAAAGTCCGGATGCCCAGTGAATGTCCTGCAGCACACCATTTGAAGGTCGGTCAACTGCTACGCCAAAGTCAGCCTCGAACCGTGAATTCCAAGCATCCTGCAACTCATCGACTTCAAGCGCTCCCGAAATCAAGTCCCGCTCAAGATCGAATCGCATCATGATATGCAGGTTGTAGTGTAGTTCATCGGCTTCGGTACGGATGAAGCCGGGCGAAACACGGTTAACCGTCCCAAAGAACGCATCGGCGTCCAAAATGCCAAAGTCACCGAACAGCTTCTCCATACGGGTGAAGAGATGTCCGGTGAACGCTCGAGATCGGCCAAGTTGGTTTTCGTAGATTCGGCTTTGGCTTTCGTGCACTCCCATTGATGCACCCTGCCCCACTGGCGTCAGCCCATATTCTCTGGAGACTCCCTGCTCATATGCGCCGTGACCCGTCTCATGGATGGTGGAGTAAATGCAGTTGAAAGGGTCGCGCGGATCCGAGCGCATAGTGATGCGCACGTCCATGCCGCTTCCGGACGAGAATGGGTGAACCGCCCGATCTATGCGGCCGCGCGTGAAGTCATACCCGAATGTCTCTGCCATTTCTCGGCTGAGGCGAGTCTGGATTTCCTCGTCGAACAAATGATCGAGCGGTGCGGGCTGATGATCGGCTCCAAGAACACGGTCGGCCAAAGTGACGAGACCTGGGCGCAACGCACCGAACATCTCGGCGAGTCCGGCTTCCGTGGCCCCCGGCTCATAGCTGTCGAGCAACGCATCGTAGAGTTTGCCTCCATCAGCCAGCGCGACAGCCTCTTGACGCCTAAGATCCAGTATCCGCTGAAGCGCGGGCGAAAATTCAGCGAAGTCCTCATCCTTCCGGGCTCGCTCCCACCTGTCATGCGCGAGGCTTGTTGCTCGTGCGACCTCGGCGGCAAGTTCGGCGGGTACCTTGGTGGTCCGCTCATACTGCCGACGGATAAGGCGTAGGTTCGCCCTCCCGGCTTCGTCAAGCTCGTGACCATCAACCGCCGCCAGCCACTCGCCTATCCTCGGATCCGCTCGGCGGGCATGCAACGCCGCCTCAATCGCCGCCATTTCCTCAGCACGCTGTTCGGTTGCTGCCGGAGGCATGACCGTTTCCTGATCCCAGGCAAGCCGTCCAGCAACTTCCGCCAACGCCTGCGTCCTGCGCACAAAGGCCATGAGATCGCCAAAGTCAGACATCAGCAAGTTCTCCTAACCGATTGCACTGCCGGGTAGCGCACCTGATGCCGTAGAAGCAGCACGATCACCCAAAGCACCAGAGCGGTGATCTGGTGAAGTATGGCCAGTTGCCATGGCGCAGATGACATCACCGTCACAATTCCGAGTACAACCTGCCCGACGAGAATCATGGACATCCACTTGACCACCTGTCTGGTGCGATCATGGCCGCTCCTGCGCACAGCGACCCATAGGCCAATGCCAACCGCCACGAGCACGTAGCCACAGATGCGATGCATGAACTGAACCGTTCCATCGTTCTCGAACAGATTCCTCCACCATGGCTGGATCTGCCACATGTCTGGCGGAAAGACACCGCCGGCCATGAAAGGCCAGTCGGTGTAGTTGCGACCCGCATCGAGTCCCGCAACCAGCCCACCGAGAAGAATCTGCAGGAAGGCGACGCCAACCAGCACGGCGGTGTATGGATCAAGTTGCGGTTCTCGGCTGCGACGCGCCTGCATTAGCTCTCGGGCCGGGCGGGAAAGGTCAAACACAAACCAGGCCATCAGACCAAGGATCAGAAACGCCATGCCAAGGTGCACCGAAAGTCGGTAGCTGGCCACATCGACGGCGGGACCGACCAGCCCGGAACTGACCATCCACCATCCAACGATGCCCTGGACTCCTCCCAAAGCTCCCAAAACGAGCAGTCGTCCAGTCCAGCCCGCCGGAATACGTCGGGCGGCCCAGAAAAAGAGGAACCCTGCGGCCCAAACCACCCCAATCGCTCGCCCTAGCTGACGGTGCCCCCACTCCCACCAATAGATCACCTTGAATTCCTCAAGACTCATCCCTTGGTTCTGCAGGCGGTATTCCGCAGTGTTCTGATATTTCACGAACTCGGTTTCCCAATCGCTGGAATTCACTGGCGGAAATGCCCCGGTCACCGGGCGCCATTCCGTTATGGAGAGTCCGGAGTCGGTCAGTCGGGTCAGCCCGCCGACTACCACCATTACACCGACAAGCACGAATAGCGCGGCTAGCCAGACCCGAAGCGCTCGCCGGTCTTTCTGGACGTTCCTATCTATGGCCCCTGTCCTGCGAACACGAGGCTCAGCGGCTTTCTCCGCATCGAACTCTTCGAAGATGGAGCGTTTCTGGTTCATTCCCGCTTACTCGCTGGACCTTTGAGGGAGTTGCGAACCTGACATGACAATTGCGCTTGCTGAGGCTACTGGGCCGCCATGCCCACCGCAAGTCAGTTGCGGGTGCTCCAGCGGACCATCTGACGCAGGATGCCGTGAAAAAGCTGCACATCCGAGCGCGTGAGCGGCATCCGACTCCAGAGATTGCGCATCACCTGCTTCATGCTATCAGCCTTCTCCTTCGGGAAGAAGAAACCCGCTTGGTCAAGTCGGGTCTCATAATGTTCGGCAAGCTTTTCAACCTCCAATCCAGTGGCCATCCCGGCAATGGGTGTTTCAACACTTTCGAGCGGTGTTTCGATGGTATGGCGACGCCATTCATAGGCAATCAACAGGACGCATTGCGCGAGATTCATAGACGGGAATCCAGAGACAGTCGGAACGCAGACAATGGCGTTTGCCTTGGCAATGTCATCGTTTTCGAGTCCGGCTCGCTCCGGCCCGAACAGAACGGCGATTCTTTCCCCGCCGACGAGTCGTTCCGCTGCTTCCCGCATAGCGCTTTCAGGCGATAGAATCCGCTTGACCAGACCGCGTGGACGGGCAGTGGTCGCGTAAACAGTTGTTCGGTCCGCAACAGCGTCTGCGGTACGGTCAAATACTACCGCGTCGTCAAGTAGTCTGCCCGCCCCGCTGGCCATAGCCACGGCGCTTTGGTTCGGCCAGCAGTCCCGCGGGGCCACCAAACGCATCTGGGACAGTCCAAAATTCGCCATGGCGCGGGCCGCCGCGCCAATGTTCTCTCCAAGTTGCGGGCGAACCAATACGAAACAGGGCTGCATCCTGAACTCCTGAACTGAATTTGCAGGTCATAGGCCCGAATTCCAAAGCCAGCAAGCAAACGCACCGCGACCGTCAGAATGGCGACCACCCCGGTGTGACAAACATATGGGGCAAACGTGCCCCAACTTCGGCAGATTTTCTCGCAACTCCTGAATGCCTACCGACGTCGGGCATAGCGGCGACCAAGTGGGATCTCATCCGAGCACCCGTTGCCGCTTGGAATTCAATCGGACAGGTTAGGTTGTATTCCGCGGATTTCAAAGTCTTCGACCGAACCCCGGAGCCAATCGGCTGTCAGCTGGATGACTTCCTCGATTGGCCGCTTTTGCTTGCCGCGCAATGAGCATTCCCAGACCGTCAACCTTCGCCAGCCCCGCTCTGCGAGCACGGCCATAACTTCCCGGTCGCGTTCTCTGTTCCGGTCGATTTTTGCCTTCCAGTAGTCTGTCCTGCTTCCCGGGAGACGGAACATCGGACAGTCATGGCCATGCCAGAAGCAGCCGTGCACGAATATCACTGCCCGATACTTCCGCAATACGAGATCAGGACGCCCGGGGAGTCCCTTTGCATGAAGGCGATACCGGATTCCATGCGCATGGAGTGCCCTGCGAATCACCATTTCAGGCTTGGTGTCCTTGCCACGGATAGATGACATGATTCGGCTTCTGGTGGCTCTGTCGACCGTATCAGCCAATTCTCGATCCGCCTTCTGACAGGTCGACGCTCAGGTTGGGCGACCTTTCAATCGATACAGGATCATGATTAGGTTGGTGCATCAATGGCAGTCCTGATTGTGGCGTGGGCCAGCAAGAGTCCTCTATTCACACGCAGCAGTGGGAATTGAAAGTGAATCCAGTACCTTTTCATATAGAAGGCGAGAAGCGGGTCTGTGTTTCCCAAGGCAGTTCAATATGCTGGGCCGTAAGTCGATTTCGCGGATCCCCGCGCGGATAGCGGATCGGACCAACGCTTCCATGAAGCCCTTGAGTCGACTCACAGACGATGCGGTTCCTCTGCTCGGGTGGCTTGGCTGCACGGAGGTACCGGTATATAGGCTGCGGCGGGCAAGGGGCGCAGAATGTTCGAAGCAGAACGACCAAAGTTCTATCTGATCACGCCACCGGAATTCGATTCCCTAAGCTTTACCAATTTGTTGTCAGCCGTACTTGATGCCGTGGAATTCGCGTGTCTACGGCTGAGTCTGTCTTCAAATGACGAGAGCTATGTTCAACGCACATGCGACTCGCTGAGGGACGTGGCTCATGCCCGGAATGTTCCATTGGTGATCGATACCCATTTCCAGATGGTGGAGCGCGCTGGCCTTGATGGAGTTCACCTTCGATTCGACTCTCGGTCCGTTCGCTCTACCCGCGCGGCGCTCGGCCCAGATGCAATCATTGGCGCCTTTTGCGGCAATTCCCGGCATGATGGAATGATCGCGGCTGAATCTGGCGCGGACTATGTGTCTTTCGGGCCCACTGCCTCAAACTCCTTGGGCGATGGAGGTTATGCCCAGCACGAACTGTTCGCCTGGTGGGCTGAAATGATCGAAGTCCCGGTCGTGACGGAGGGAGCCCTCGACATCGAACACATTGGCAAACTTGCCTCTGTTACCGATTTCCTTGGCATAGGGCCGGAGATCTGGGGAAACGAGGATCCGGTGGCGGCGATCCGGAAGTGGGACAAGGCGGTCGCCTGATTGCGTCGGCTGGGAATTTTACATCATGGCGGGTACTTGAGTCAGTTCCCTCACATTGCTGATGTGCCTCGGGCAATTGTGAGATTAGTTCAGGACCTACCTATAGGTGGTTGGAATCAATGGAAAACGCCTTTGATCATCAACCGGCTTCGTATCGATCCCTGAATCAGATGACACAGTTTGGAGAGCCGTCAACGGCCTCGACATCCGACTGTGTCCTTTGTCGGCACTGAAGGTTCTCAATGACACCTAGATGGTCTTGGCTTGCCTGTTTACCCGACAGGAGTGCACAAATGATCTCCGAACGCGTCTGTCGACGCCAACTTGATGGGAGTCTGGCATGCCGGTATTGATTCGGCATGCTGATCCAGGATTACGATCACAACCACTGGCTTGTCCTTGCGTCACTACTGGTGGCGTTGATGGGGCCGGTTTGACCGGGCTATCCTTAACCAAGGGATTGTCCGAGCACACCGATGCCCAGAAGAAGGCGCGGGTCGCTTTGGCGGCGATCGCATTGGGTGGCGGCATTTGGTCAATGCATTTCGTCGCAATGCTTGGCCTTCAGCTACCAGTGCTGTTCTACTATGACGCGGCGATAACTCTGGCTTCGGCTTTGGTTGCGATACTGATTGTCGGTCTGGCTTTATTGATGCTGCATTTCACGAAGCGAACGCAGGCGACACTGGTTTCGGCCGGTGTCATGGTCGGCCTGGGCATTCTGGCAATGCACTATATCGGCATGGCCGGACTCGAGCTTTGCCGGGCGGTCTATACACCGCTTGGGATCGCTCTGGCCGTCGTATGTTCCTGCCTCCTGAATGTTGCCGCATTCTCCATAACGTATGGTAAACGGACGCATCGGAACATCTTTCTTGGAACTCTGTTCTTCGGTTCCGCCGTATTCTGCGTGCATTTCATTGCCATGTGGGGAACCTCTTTTGTCACTGTCGAAGCCTTTGATGAAGTTGGGCCACTCATCGGCAATGAAGTGATGGCCATTGGGGTCGTCCTCACGAGTTTCGTGCTTTGCGGGGCGTTCCTGCTGACGGGCGTCACCTATCTCAAACCCCTTCCCTCAAAAAAGGTGTCTGAACCGCCCGAGAGCCCGACAACAGCCTCACCTCATTCGAGCATGCAGGTTCCGTACGAACAGGAAGGGAGAACACAGTTTGTAGGAAGCGGCAAAATAGCTGTGATCCGGGCCGAAGGACATTACACCCATCTGTACACTGCAACCGAAAAACTGTTCTGCACGTGGTCAATCACGGAAGCCGAGAAGAGACTTAAATCGACGCATTTTATCAAGACGCACCGCAGCTATCTGATCAATCCCGCATTTGTGAGTGGGTTCGAGAGGAACAAGGACAATGCTGTGTGTCACTTCGATATCACGAATCTGCAACGCGTTCCGGTCAGCAGGTCTCGCCTACACGCGGTGCGCACGGCACTTGGGGTCTGAACGCCTCGCATTTTGTGCGGCATCATTCGCATTTCGTGAAGAATTCCTCCAGTTTCGATGAATTCCCGTAGCCTTGCCATGCCCGCTTGGCGTCCCGTGTTCGCCAGTCAGGACAGCTGTTTGGCAGGGAGGCCCAGAAATGATTCCAGCGCCGTTCGACTATCATCGTCCCACCAACCTGGATGAGGTGATCACATTATTGGAGATCCACAGGGATGACGCCCGTGTGATGGCAGGCGGACACAGCCTGATACCCATGATGAAACTCAGGATGGCGGATATCCCGCAATTGATCGACCTTCAGGACGTCGATGGCCTGAATGGCATTGCGATCAAGAATGATCGGGTACGGTTGGGTGCAATGGTTACCCAACATGATGTCATTGAAAGCGATCAATTGGCAATACATGCTCCAATCCTGCGCGAAGCGGCGCTTCAGATCGCCGACCCTCAGGTACGTTACATGGGCACGATCGGAGGGAACCTGGCGAATGGAGATCCCGGCAATGACATGCCGGCCCTAATGGTATGCCTTGATGCCTCCTTTGACCTAAAAGGGCCAGACGGCATGCGCAGTGTGGCCGCACGCGACTTCTACGAAGCCGCCTACATGACTGACCGACAGGACGATGAAGTGCTCACAGCGGTCAGCTTCGATATTCCCGTGGGTGGTCAGGCATACGTGAAGCAGAAGCGAAAGATAGGCGACTATGCCACCGCGGCCGCTGCAGTTGTCCTGAAAAAAGACGGCGGGCTATGTGCTTCGGCCTCGATTGCGATGACCAATCTCAACGACACGCCAGTCCTTTCGGAAGCTGCGGCCATCGCCCTGGTCGGAACCACTGTCGATGCCACCGCGGTCAGGACCGCCGTCTTCGCCATGCTCTCGGATATTGATCCTGCCGAGGACAACCGGGGACCGGTGACCTTCAAGCGTCACGTCGCAGGCATCATTCTGACCCGCGCCATCGAGTGCGCCTAGTCGCGTGCGTGAAGGAGAGGATCATGGCCACGAAGATTCACATCAAGCTGACAGTCAATGGGAAGAACCATGAGTTTCTTGCCGAGCCACGGGAACTCTTGATCTACGCGTTAAGGGAACGCCTCAACCTGACGGGTCCCCACGTCGGCTGCGACACATCTCACTGTGGAGCATGCACCGTTACCCTAAATGGAAAGTCGGCCCCACTTCCACTCCGAAGTGCAACACCGGCCATTCCCGCAGCGGGGGCGTAGCCCGAGCGTAGGGAATGGCCGGAAGGCGCGGTTTCCGGCCGCCCGGGCGCCGCGGATCCGGCCCCGGGACGGCTGTGGTCCCGTCTGTATGGAGTCTATCCGGGCTTTCCGGGCGGCGCAACGCCTCCGCCGGGTCGGGTCGCGTCCGTCCGGGCGCAGGGAGGGCGTAGCCCGACCGGAGCCCGGACGGACGCGACGGCGAAATCCTGTCCACCCCCTTCCTGCGCGCCGGCGGGAGGCGGTCGCGCGGCGTCAGGGAGGGCGGGCCTTGTGCAGCACCTCGGCGGGCGTCCGGTAGCCCAGCGCCCGGCGCGGACGCGCGTTCAGGCGGTCCTGCACCCGTTTCACCTCCGCGTCGGTGACCGCGCGGAGGTCCGTCCCCTTCGGCAGGTACTGCCGGACCAGCCCGTTGGTGTGCTCGTTCAGGCCACGCTCCCAGGAGTGGTAGGGGGTGGCGAAATAGAACCCGGCCCCGAGCTCCGCCGCGACGCCGGCGTGGCCCGCGAACTCCCTGCCGTTGTCCGCCGTGATCGTGTGGACGGGCGCGGCGGAAGGCCGGAGGAGATCCACCATCGCGGCGGAGACCGCGGCCGAGGTTCTCCGGTCAACCCTTTGGAGAAGCGCGTATTTCGACGCCCTGTCCACAAGGGAGACCACCGCCCCGCTGTGGCCTTTCCCGATGATCGTGTCCGCCTCCCAGTCGCCCACACGCTCCTTCCTCTCCACCTCATCCGGCCTCTCGGAGATGTCCACCCGGCCCGGGATGTGGCCACGGCCCGAGTGCCTGCCGCCACGCCAGTTCGGCTTTCTGCCGCGGCGCCGCAGCAGCAGGAACAGCCCGCCGCCCGCCTTCCGGTCGGCCCTCACACGCTCATATATCCACTGGCGGCCCACCGTCCAGCCGCCCTCCAGACGCAGCCGTCCCGCGACCTGCTCCGGGCTCCAGCCCTCCGCCAGAAGCCCCTCCACGCGCGCCCACCGGTCGGGCGTCATCTTCCTCGGGTTCGAGGAAGCCGCGCCGCGGCGGGCCTCCGCCCTCCCCTGCGCCTCGCCCGGGCTGTATCCCGAATCCCCGCCGTTACGGCGCAGCTCCCGCCAGACCGACGAACGGTCACGGCCCAGACGGGCCGCGATGGCCCCGTCGGACAGCCCGCTTTCCTTCAGCGCGCCGATCTGGCATCTCTCTTCATGGGTCAGGTGGCGGTAGCCCTCGGGCATGGCAGTCTCTCCTGTTTGGTCACAGGGACTGTCGCCGCTTCCTGGCCGATACGCAACATCATGCGGCCGGAAAACCGGTCACCACCGCCACTGGTGTTGCACTTCAGGGTGGAATGGGGCCGGTCAAATCTTGCACAATGTTCGTCGCACAGGCCAACGGAGCGGAAGTGACGACGATCGAAGGACTTGGCCAGCACGACGCCCTGCATGCACTTCAGGAAGCCTTCCGCGAGCACCACGGACTTCAGTGCGGCTTCTGTACGCCGGGGATGATCACTCGGGCTTCGAAACTCCTGGAGGAAAACCCGCGCCCGACTGAGGAAGAGATCCGGTTTGGCATGGCAGGTAATCTCTGCCGCTGCACCGGTTATCAGAACATCGTCAAGTCCATACTCGCCGCATCGCGCGAATTGGAAGCCGGCAAGGAGGCCGCAGAATGAGCGAATTGACCCAAGACCGCACAGAACGCACGGCAACCCTTGAGGGCCTGGGTTGTTCCCGCAAGCGTGTTGAAGACATCCGTTTTGTTCTCGGCAAGGGAAACTACGTCGATGACATCAAGCTTCCTGACATGCTGCACGGCGATTTCGTGCGTTCACCCTATGCCCACGCGAGGATCAAATCGATCGACAAGGATGCCGCACTGGCGCTGGACGGCGTGATCGCTGTTCTAACCGCCGAGGATCTGGCACCGCTGAATCTTCATTGGATGCCGACTCTTGCGGGTGACAAACAAATGGTTCTGGCGGATGGAAAGGTCCTGTTCCAAGGTCAGGAAGTGGCGTTCGTGATTGCCCGTGACCGATATATTGCCGCCGATGCGGTGGAACTGGTTCAGGTGGAATATGAAGAGCTTCCCGTAATCATCGATCCATTCGAAGCGCTGCGTTCCGACGTGGTGTTGCGTGAGGATCTGAATGGCGCCGCAGAAGGTGCACACGGCCCGCGCCGGCACCACAATCACATTTTCACCTGGGAGGTCGGCGACAGGGCCGCCACCGAACAGGTGCTTGCCGAAGCCGATGTGGTGGCCGAAGAGATGATCCACTACCATCGCACGCACCCCTGCCCGCTCGAGACCTGCGGCGCAGTGGCATCCATGGACAAGGTCAATGGAAAGCTGACCATCTGGGGCACATTCCAGGCCCCCCACGCTATCCGCACCGTGGTCTCGCTGATCTCGGGACTCGAAGAGCACAATATCCGGGTCATCTCTTCGGATATTGGTGGCGGTTTCGGCAACAAGGTCGGAGCCTATCCAGGCTATGTCTGCTCGGTTGTGGCATCAATTGTGACGGGGCAACCGGTCAAATGGATAGAGGACCGGATGGAAAACCTGATGACAACCGCCTTTGCCCGCGACTACTGGATGAAGGGCAGAATCGCCGCCACCAAGGAAGGCAGAATAACAGGGCTCTGGTGTCACACCACCGCTGACCATGGTGGGTTCGATGCCTGCGCGGATCCAACCAAGTTCCCGGCGGGTTTCATGAACATCTGCACAGGTTCATACGACATTCCCGTCGCCTATCTGGCTGTGGATGGAGTCTATACCAACAAAGCGCCCGGTGGCGTCGCCTATCGCTGCTCCTTTCGCGTGACCGAAGCTGCATACTTCATCGAACGGATGATGGAAATTCTGGCGATAGAGCTGAACATGGATGCAGCTGAACTCCGACGGATCAACTTAATCAAACGGGATCAGTTTCCCTACAAGTCGGCGTTGGGTTGGGAGTACGACTCGGGCGACTACCACACCGCTTGGGACAAGGCTTTGAAAGCCGTTGACTACGAGGGGCTCCGTAGGGAGCAGGCCGAGCGGGTTGCGGCGTTCGGGCGTGGTGAGACTCGAAGGCTACTCGGTATCGGGCTGGCGCATTTCACCGAGATCGTGGGCGCGGGTCCGGTCAAGAACTGCGATATCCTTGGGCTTGGCATGTTCGACAGCTGCGAAATACGTATACATCCGACGGGATCGGCGATCGCGAGACTCGGCACCATCAGCCAGGGCCAGGGACACGCGACCACGTTTGCCCAGATACTTGCTTCGGAAATCGGCATTCCCGCAGACTCAATCACGATCGAGGAGGGAGACACAGACACTGCGCCTTATGGGCTTGGCACCTATGGTTCACGCTCTACCCCTGTAGCTGGAGCCGCTACGGCAATGGCCGGGCGAAAGATACGCGCCAAGGCACAGATGATTGCGGCGTATATGTTGGAAGTCCATGACGACGATGTTGAATTCGATGTGGATCGGTTTGTCGTCAAGGGTGTTCCGGAGCGGTTCAAGACCATGAAGGAAATCGCCTACGCTGCCTACAATCAGGCGATTCCAGGACTCGAGCCTGGACTGGAGGCGGTGAGCTACTACGATCCGCCGAACATGACCTTTCCATTCGGGGCCTATGTCTGCGTTATGGAGATCGACGTTGATACTGGTGAGCACGAAGTTCGACAGTTCTACGCTTTGGACGATTGCGGCACCCGGATCAATCCCATGATAATCGAGGGTCAGGTGCATGGCGGTCTGACGGAGGCGTTGGCGATCTCAATGGGCCAGGAAATCGCCTATGACGATCTCGGCAACATGAAGACCGCAACGTTGATGGACTTTTTCCTCCCAACAGCGTGGGAAACTCCAAAATACACGACTGATCATACAGTCACACCGAGCCCACATCATCCAATCGGCGCCAAAGGCGTAGGCGAGAGTCCGAATGTGGGAGGAGTTCCGGCGTTTTCGAATGCAGTGCACGACGCATTCCGGGCATTCGGCCTACGTCAGAGCCATATGCCCCATGACCACTGGCGGGTCTGGAAGACGGCCAATGAACTTGGGTTGCACAGCTGATTGGCTACTGCACAGCCGTTGAGGTCTGTTCGATGTAAATGGCGATCGACCATGAGTTGGAAAACCCTGCAGACCGCTATGGCAGGTCACGGATATGTTGCCAGCGAAGATCTGGCCATGGCTGTGCACCTGTCATTGTCACTCGGTCGGCCGCTTCTACTTGAAGGCGCGGCGGGGGTCGGAAAGACGGAGGTTGCAAGGGTTCTGGCGCTCGTCAAGGACACGGAACTGATCCGACTGCAGTGTTACGAGGGTCTGGACGCGGCGCAGGCAATCTACGAGTGGAATTACCAACGCCAACTTCTTGCGATCCGGGCAGCAGCGGAGGATGGTCGGACAGGGAGTGCCATTGAGAAGCGGATATTCTCGGAAGATTACCTGCTGGAACGCCCGCTTCTAAAGGCAATTCGGAAAGAGAGATCCCCCGTTCTGCTGATTGACGAAGTTGATCGGGCAGACGAGGAATTCGAGGCCTATCTGCTTGAGGTTCTGGCTGATTTCCAGATCACCATTCCCGAGCTGGGTACAATAACGGCACGCACACGGCCACATGTTGTTGTAACTGCCAATGGAACCCGAGACTTGAGCGACGCGCTACGCCGGAGGTGTCTGTATGCGCATCTGGATTATCCTGATCGGGTAACGGAACTCGCGATCCTAAACGCCCGTTGTCCCCTGGTGGAAGCCAAACTGGCCGCGCAGGTCGTGGGCTTCGTGCAGTCCCTGCGCAAGGAAGACCTGGAGAAGAAACCTGGCATCGCAGAGATGCTGGACTTCGCTTCAGCACTCATGGGGTTCGGGGTCAATGACCTAACCACAGATCCGGCCGCGCTGCAGGCATCACTATCAACTCTACTGAAGACGCAATGTGACCGCGATGCAGTTCCCGGCCCGGTCTCGCAGCGACTTGCCGGACGAGCGGAATGAGTCGGGTCACCAGATTCGCTGCCCGTGATCCTGGACCTGCCGCGCGGATGGCAGGCTTTCTGGCACATTTGCGTGACAATGGCCTCCGGCTGGGGGTCGAAGAGACGGAATTGTCACTGTTGGCCCTCACACATGCTGATGCAAGCGACCCGCAAAGCGTGCGTCGTGCGTTGAGGCCGATCTGCGTTGGATGCCGGGAAGATAGCGAACGCTTCGATGATCTCTTTGAGGCCTTCTGGCTAAACGGCGGTCGGGTCGTGCAAAAGGCAATTCCCCCGGTAGGCCGGAAGAGCGCGTGTTCCCTGCACAGGGCCGATGAGCAATGGTCGGCGGGTGGTTCCGGGCGTGCGGATGAATCCACCGCGGGCACTGATCCGGTCTCGGAGGACGGCAAGGGAAAGCTGGTTGCCAGCGATTCACAAACCAGCTTGAACCAGGATCTACGTGAACTGACCACTCCCGAAGACATTGGGGAAGCCGAGCGCATTGCCCGGCGACTGGGCGAATCACTCAGAGACCAAAGATCCCGGCGGCGCATGGCGGCTCGGAGAGGTGATCGGCTTCACTTCCGAAAGCTAATTCGCCAGAGCCTCTCAACCGGCGGTGAACCGCTGCGCCTTCCATTGAAGCGTCGTCCAGATCGTCCGGTCAGGATTGTTGCGCTCTGTGATGTTTCCGGTTCGATGACTTGCTATGCACGCGCGTTTCTCGCGTTCCTAGCGGGTATGCTACGGGCAGACAATTCTGCCGATGCCTATCTTTTTCACACGCGGTTGGTTCGCGTTGCGGACGCACTACGGGACAGGGATGTGCAACGTGCACTCCAGCGTCTGTCTCTTCTGGCGCATGGCTTTGGAGGAGGGTCGAAAATTGGGGGCTCGCTCCACCATTTTGCCCGCACATATGCACGACGCTTCGTCGACAGACGCACCGTTGTGTTGATCATGTCGGATGGCTACGATACCGACCCTCCCGAGTTGCTCAGTAGTGCGATGAATGCTCTAAGAAGGCGCGGTTGCAGGATCATCTGGCTCAATCCGCTCAAGAGTTGGAAGAGTTACGATCCAGTTGCCCGAGGAATGGCAGCTGCCTTACCCTTTCTTGATCTTTTCCACACCGCCAGCAGCCTGGAAGATCTGGCTGGACTCGAACGGCTTCTGGTGCGCCTGTGACTCTGGCTGAATTTACAGGATCGGAAATCTCGGAACTCGCCCAAAGATTGCATGCTCGTCACGAACCATTTGCCGTTGCAACCGTGATCCACACATCCGGCTCCACTTCCGCCAAACCCGGTGCAAAGGCCATTCTTGACGCAAATGGAACAATTCTCCAAGGCTGGATAGGTGGGGGATGCATCCGAAGCGCTGCAGCGAGGGCCGTAGTCCGAGCTCAGGAAAGCGGGCACCCGCAGCGCATCTCCTTGCATCCTCAAGAAGTGCTGGACGAAGAAGGCATCTCGGAAGGCGACGTTGTGAAAGGAGTTCGATTTGCCCGAAGCGGATGCCCATCGCAAGGCTCCGTTGAACTTTTTATCGAGATAGTGCAGCCTCGACCCGAACTTGTGATCTACGGCGAATCTCCCGTCGCACATGCATTGGCCAGACTTGCAGCCACTCTTGGATGGTCAGTTGCAAAGCCGGACCCGGAAACGGCAGCCAGTGTCTTGCCATGCGGCCATGTCCGTATGGTGGTCGTCGCGACTCAGGGCAATGGTGACATCGCCGCACTACGTGCGGCACTTGCATTGGAAGCACAGTTCGTTACCTTCGTCGCCAGCAGACGCAAGTTCTCAATTCTAGCTCGAACGCTCGCAAGTGAAGGGATACCGGAAGAGGCGATTTCCGCCGTCCAATCACCTGCCGGCATACCCATCGCCGCGGTCACGTCCGACGAGATCGCCCTGTCGATTCTGGCACAGCTGACCCATGAGCTTCGCCGCCGCCAGCAAGTTGGAAGTGGGACGGAAGATTGAACCTTTGGCCGCCTCAAAGTGCGCAATCCCTTTCGCGGCATGGTTCAAGTCAATGCAGAGTCAAATCCAATCCAGCACTTGTCGCGGCGCTGTGTCTTTGCGCCAGCGACGAGATCATGTTCGAGGGGTTCGATGTCGGACCATTGGAGTTCCGATAGTTTCAAGGTGTCGGACTGCCAGTTTGAATGGGCATTACGAATTCTACTGGAAACGCATTGATAGGTAGCTACTTGGTCATACCCTCCCGTACCACCTCTTCACATGCAAGTGCCAAGGCTTTTCGGTCCGCATAATCCGCGACCCGCAACGGTGGATGGAATGTTACCTCGACAATCCCTTGCCGACGTGCCGACAAAACCTTCAGGAGATGCGTCCCGAGGTCCATGTCCCCCCACCAGCAGTAAAGGCCAGGATCCTCTCCTTCAGGGGCCCGGTAAATTACCGTCGCGGGTTGGATCCAGGTCACATTCTTTATTTCTTCTATAAAGAATGGTGCGAACAGGGTTGATTTAAATGGAAGAACCAGGCTTCCATCCGTTGATGTTCCCTCTGGGAAAAACAAAAGTCTGTTTCCTGCACAGAGGCGGTCTTCGAGTGTCTTTTTTTGAGTGGCGGCTTCCATTCTGCGGCGGTTGATGTGGATCGTACCTGCCGCCTGCGAAAACCAGTTGATCACTGGCCACTCGGCCACCTCTGACTTGGCCACAAAGAAAACACTGATTCCAGCATTTAGAGCAAAGATGTCGATCCACGACAGATGATTGGCTACGACAGCGCCCGGCCTATCCATTGGCTTACCATATTTACGATAGCGAACGCCCATTGCAATGAGTGCGAGTCGACCGAAGTACTGCGGGATGTAGTTTGTCCAGGGGCGGCGATGGCCCCAGATCGGGCGCTCAAAAATTCGAGCCAGCATTAACCCACCCAAGCAGACGAATGCGATGATCGCGAACGTGATTCCACGACAAACGGCCCGTGCATAACCTGATGCGCTGATCTGCGTCACAACCGGTTTCTGTTCTGAACGCCAGGTCACCATAATGGTTTCCGATTGCGGGTGTATATGGTGAGCTGGCTGGGATTCAGGCGCGCGGTGTCCAGAATCAGACAGACGTCCGTTGTATTGAATGCATGGTCGATCCAAGCCCCTTGACCGACGAATCCCCCAAGACGCAGATAGGCCTTGATTAGTGCGGGCGTTGCCAGCATTGCAGCGCGTCGGTCAATGCCCTCAAGCGGAAGCTGATCCATTGGCTGTGCATGCTTGGGGCGGGCAACCACTCGCAGGTCTGGCGGTGCCAAATGGCGGTGATGTAGATAGGCCAGCGGTTCAACCAACGGCTCGATATCGGTGCCGTGAAAGGACGCGACTCCGAACAGCACTTCGACCTTATGGTGGTTGACATAGGCGACAAGCCCACTCCACAGCTCGTACATCGCCGTGCCACCTCGGTAGTCAGGGTGAACGCATGACCGCCCTAGCTCCAGCAATTGCCGCCCACTTCGCCAAAGTACGCCGATGTCATATTCATCCTCGGAATAGAATCGGCCAATCCGTCTTGCGACTTCACCTCGCAATAGACGATAGACTCCGACGACCTGTTCACTGTCGGCGCGATTTCTGTCCAGGAGCAGTAGATGGTCGAGATGTGAATCGAATTGATCCTGTTCCAGCTTGAGCACATGGTCACCATCCGCACCAAGCTCTTCCACGAAGACCATGTATCGCAACCTTTGAGCAGCATGTAGATCCGAAATTGAATCCGCCAGTTTCAGGTGGAAGTCGGGGCGTGGCGCATCCATCTTTGGATAATGGCCTCCATCAATTCAGAAGTTGGTCTATGGGCTGTCAAACTGCATTGCAACGGATCGTATCATCAGACGGAGTTCGAGTACCTGAATTCGTTTGCGAATTCTGTTCACGTCCAGTAAGCGCAATGTCCGGTCGTATCTGAATCAATGACGAGCGGATGAGTGAAATCGGCAAGCGACTGACATCCTTACCTTCAGAGGCTCAGCAAAAACGGCGGCTGCGCATCTTGCCTGAAGAGGAGAGTACATATACGAATGTAGTGAAGGAACCAGTGTGCGCACCGGTCCCAAGAGGGAGATAACGGCGGCACGCTGATTCATTGGCGATTGGCCGTATAGTCAGGATAGCGAAATGGTGGAACTGAGCATAGCAAAGGACTTTTCGAAGACTCCTGCCGGACGAACAAGAAAAGCACACGGGAAGCACAGCGGCGAGACCTTTCGCGAGAATGTGCTTGAACCACGATTGCGCAAGGCGATCAATGCCAACTCGAAGCTGAGAGTGATTCTGGATGGGACAGCGGGCTATCCGGCATCGTTTCTAGATGAAGCGTTCGGAGGTCTTGTCAGGAAAGGAAGTTTCAGCAAGCGTGAAATGAAGGAGAGCCTGATTGTGGAGGCTCACCACCCAGCGTTTCACGTTTACAGGAAGTTGGTCGATCAGTACATTGAAGAAGCCCAGCCTCTTCAGCAATCAAACTAACCGGTCAGATTCCAACTCAACATTCGTTTCATGGGTATCCTGAGCATTCTGCCCTCCTTGGTTGGCTTGTTCGTGGCGTTTGCCGTTCTCTTCGCGACAATTCGTGTTCAGGACTTTGTTCGCCGCGTCGACGAGTTGTGCGACAACATACGAGATGCAGCCGAGTTGGGCGTGGACTACTGGCTCTCGAATTCAGTTAAACCCGAAGAAACTGTCGCAATGGAAGCACGAATAGTTGGCAGGCAGCAATTCGTCGTACATGCTCTGGATTCACTGGGCAGCCATTTCAGAGAAACGCGGAGAAGCGAGTGGAATGACTCTCTGGCCCCGTTTGTCGATGCTTTGACCGGAGGTGAGTTTGGGGAGTCGGATCGCGAGTGGAGGCCGGAACGCGCAAAACTGGTGCAAGCTGAAATGGCTCAGGTCATCGCAACAATCAGGAAACTGCAGGCAACCTCTCTGAGGATTCCCAGCATTTTTCGCATTCTCATCTAACGATCGCTGTAGTAAGCGATCGCGAACGGCTGGTTTGAGGATGCCGAATTCCCGACATGGGCATTCGTCAAGCAAAGCTTGGAAAGTCCTTCGCACCGTTGCCGGATGCGCGTCTTGGTTGAACCCCGCCAGTGGGCCGTGTAAGTGCGAATTCTGATGCAATTCACCGAGATTTTGGTCGAACTCGACCGGGATCATGGCCCAGACTCGAGACACATCCGGGCGACGAAGCGGGCGGACGGAGGCGCAAATGGCAGCGGACATCAAGGATCTGGGCGGTTTCGTCTTGTCGATCGCCGAGATCCTACGCGGCGACTTCAAGCAGTCGGAATACGGAAGGGTGATCCTGCCCTTCGTAGTGCTGCGCCGACTCGACTGCATCCTGGAAGACTCCAAGGAAAATGTCCTGGCCGCCGCCAAGGACCTACCCGACGGCGTGGACGACGCCACCCGCGACATGATCCTCTTCGGCGCGGTCGGCGGCAACGTGAAGGTCTACAACCTGTCCAGCCTCACCTTCGGAAGGCTGCGCGGCCAGGACGTCCGCCAGCTTCACGACAACCTGCTGGACTACGTCACCAAGTTCTCGGGCGACGTCCGCGACATCTTCCTCGACAGGTTCCTCTTCGCCGACCAGCTCAGGCGCCTGAACGACTACGGAATCTTCTGGAACGTGTTCGAGCGCTTCGCCGGGATCGACCTGCACCCGGACACCGTCCCGAACATCGCGATGGGCCACCTCTTCGAGGATCTGATCCGCCGCTTCTCCGAAATCTCCAACGAGACGGCCGGGGAGCATTTCACCCCCCGCGAGGTAATCCGCCTCATCGTGGATCTGCTCATCGCCAACGACGACGATGAACTCACTGGACGCGGCATCATCCGGCAGGTCTACGACCCGGCCTGCGGGACGGGCGGCATGCTGGCGCTGGCGGAGGAGGCCCTGAAGGGGTTCAACCCTGAAATCCGCGTCGAGCTGTTCGGCCAGGAGATCAACGGCGAGTCCTTCGGCATCTGCAGGTCCGACATGCTCGTGACCGGGCACGACCCCGAGCGGATCGCCTTCGGCAACACGCTTACCCGCGACGCCCCGCGGGGAGGAGGTTCCACTACATCCTCTCAAATCCGCCCTACGGCGTGGACTGGAAGAAATACCGGGAGCCGATCCAGGCCGAGGCCGCGAACCTGGGGATGGAGGGACGCTTCGGGGCCGGGACGCCGCGCATCTCGGACGGCCAGCTCCTGTTCCTGCAGCACATGATCTCGAAGATGCGCGACGACGAGACCGGCTCGCGCATCGGCATCGTGATGAACGGCTCGCCGCTCTTCACGGGCGGCGCGGGATCGGGCGAGAGCGGGATCCGCCGCTGGATGCTTGAGAACGACTGGGTCGAGGCCATTGTGGCGCTGCCGACCGACCTCTTCCACAATACCGGCATCCAGACCTATGTCTGGCTTCTGACCAACCGCAAGGCCGGGAGCCGGCGGGGCAAGGTGCAGCTGATCGACGCCGGCGGCGAGCGCTTCTGGAAATCCATGCGAAAATCCATGGGCAGCAAGCGCCGTGAGATTCCCGAAGAGGCGCGTCATGAGATCGTGCGCATTCATGCGGGTTTCCTGAATGGCGAAAGCGGAGAGGACGAAGTGGCCCGCATTTTCGATACCGTCGACTTCGGCTATCGTGAGATCCGCGTCGAGCGTCCGCTGAGGCTGAACTTCCGGGTTGATGCCGAACGGCTTTCCAGGCTGGCCGGCCAGAAATCCTACGCAAAGTTGGAGGAGGCCGACCGGACCGCCATAGAGGCCGCGCTTCTTGGCATCGGCGACGAAAGCTTCGCCAACCGTGACGCGTTCGGGCAGGCCGTGTCCGGGGCGCTGAAGGCCGCGGGACTGAAGATCGGGGCGCCGGTCCGGAAGGCGGTCCTGGCTGCGCTCTCCGAGCGGGACGACGCGTCCGACATCTGCGTGGGCACGGATGGAAGGCCGGAGCCCGACACCGAGCTGCGCGATCACGAGCGGGTGCCCATGGGCGAGGACTGGCGGGACTACATGAAGCGCGAGGTCCTGCCCTTCGTGCCCGACGCCTGGGTCGACGAGAGCTACGTTGACTCCCGCGACAGGCAGGTCGGCCGCGTCGGCTACGAGATCAACTTCAACCGTTACTTCTACAGATACGTGCCGCCACGCCCGCTGGAGGAGATAGACGCCGAGCTGAAGGCGCTGGAAGCGGAGATCGCGGGGCTGCTGAATGAGGTGGTGAAATGAGCGAGATTCGGAATTTCATTGCTTCGCGGACGCCTCCGGGTTGGGAAACTCGCCCATTTTGGTCGCTTTTCCGAAGGCGAAAGCTTACGGGCTATCCCGATGAGGAACTGCTTTCAGTTTACCGAGACTATGGGGTAGTTCCCAAGTCATCCCGAGATGATAACCACAATAAGGAATCCAATGATCTCTCCAGCTATCAACTTGTTGATGAGGGATCACTTGTCATAAACAAGATGAAAGCATGGCAAGGTTCTATTGCGATCTCTCGCTTTCGAGGGATCGTCAGCCCTGCATATTACGTCTATGAGCCCCTAAGCGAGGAACATACCCAGTTCCTCCACTACTTGATGCGCAGCGAGCCATATATCGCTCTTTATCGACGTATCTCAAGGGGTGTTCGAGTGAACCAGTGGGACCTTGAACACGAAGCTTTGCGCAGCGTGCCCGTGATGCTCCCTGACATCGACACCCAAAAGGCAGTCGCCGCGGTCCTCGACCGCGAGACCGCCCGGATCGACCGGCTGGTCGAGAGGAAGCGGCGGTTAACGGAACTGCTGGCCGAAAAGCGCCAAGCGCTTGTCACCCACGCGGTTACGGGAGGGCTTGATGCCGACACTCGGACGAGAAGCGGAGATCGCGGGGCTTCTGAAGGAGGTGGTGGGGTGAGCCGCTTTGTCCGTTCGGATGAACGATCAAGGTGGGCCGCATGTATACCGGACAGTTGGGGTTGCGACCGGTTGAAGTGGTCGGTTGATCTGCGCACGACTCGACCGACCGAATCCGAAAGAGAGACTCTTCCGCCCCATATCTCCAACGAGGACATTGCACCTTGGACTGGAAAGCTGTTGACCGATGATCTGAAGGCAACCGAAATTGATGGTCGCACGTTCAAGAAAAACGACGTTCTGTTCAACAAACTCCGTCCATATCTCGCCAAGGTCTATCACGCTAAATTCGATGGGGTGAGTTCAGGAGAACTGCTCTGTCTGCGGGCCAAACGAGCCGTCGAATCCCGTTTCCTGTTCTACGTGCTCGTATCGAAGTGCCTCATTGACGCCGTCAATGCTCAATCCTTCGGGGCCACGATACCCCGTGCGGATTGGGGAATAGTTGGGCACCAGCCGCTACCCCTTCCACCTCTCGCCACCCAGCGCCGCATCGCCGCGTTCCTCGACCGCGAGACCGCCCGCATCGATACACTCAGGGAGAGGACCCTCGCCTCGGTCGACCGCCTGGGAGAATACCGCTCCGCCCTGATAACCGCCGCCGTCACGGGCCAGATCGACGTGGCGACCTGGGGAGAGGATGGGCGAACCGGCCGCCGAACGCACTCGAACCTGGAGGGTCGCGTATGACCGTTTCCGCCAATAAGCTCCATCAGGAGTATGTACTTCAGAACCACATCGTTGAGCTGCTAGTCGCTGGCGAAGGCTACGAGCCGCGCGACCCCGTGACCGATTACGACCGCGCCCTCGCGATGGACAGGGATCTTGTGCTGCGTTTTGTGCAGAAATCGCAGCCGGACGCATGGGACAGACTTTACAGGCAACAGAAAGGCAATGCCGAGGAGTATTTCCTCAAACAGTTGGAACGGAACCTGAACATCAGGGAACGCGGGCTGCTCGATGTGCTCCGTAACGGTATCACGATCATACCCAATATCAGATTCCAGCTCTGCTTTCCCCGTCCAGCGAGCGCTCTGGTTCCTGAACGCATCCGTGAATACGACGCCAACATCCTCTCGGTCATGAAGGAGGTCGAATACAGCACCCGGCACGGCAACCGGATCGACGTGGTGCTTTTCCTGAACGGCCTGCCCGTCGTGACAATGGAGGTCAAGAACGTCCTGACCGGTACGACTTTCCGCCACGCCGAGCGGCAGTACCGAACCGACCGCTCCCCGGCCGGCGAGCCTCTCCTGACCTTCAGGCGCGGTGCGCTCGTCCATTTCGCGCTCGACGGGGACAACGTCTCGATGACGACGCGGCTCATGAATGGCCGGACCCGTTTCCTGCCATTCAACCGGGGACGTGACGGGGGAGCCGGCAATGCGGATATCCCTGACGAGCAACGCATCGCCTACCTCTACAGGGCTGGCCCGTGGGGCGAGGCGGTCCTGTCCCGTCCGGTGCTCCTCGACGTCATCGGGGGGTTCATGCACCTTGAGGGCCGCGGCCGGAAAGTGGCGATGATCTTCCCGCGCTACCACCAGCTCGACGCGGTCCGCAGGATCATGGCCCATGCTAGGGAGCACGGCACCGGCTCGAACTATCTGGTCCAGCACTCGGCCGGCTCCGGGAAATCGAACACCATCGCCTGGCTGGCGCACCACGCGATCAACCTGCATGACGCCGGGGACCGGGCGGTCTTCGACACCGCGATCATCGTCACCGACCGCGTTGTCCTCGACAGGCAGCTCCAGGAAACGGTGACGCAGTTCGAGCAGACCGCCGGTGTGGTGAAGAGGATCGACGGCACGTCGCGCCAGCTGAAGGAGGCCATCGCAAGTGGCGCCCGGATCATCGTAACCACTATCCAGAAGTTCTCCACCGATCATCTGGCCGAGCTGTCGGGACAGGGACACCGCACCTTCGCCGTCATCGTCGACGAGGCCCATTCGAGCCAGTCGGGCAGGAGTGCGCAGGCCATGACGGACGCCCTGACCCGGGAGGCCGCCTCAAGCGACGATATCGAGGATCTGATCGCCGCGTACCAGAAGTCGCGCGGGCCGCAGGCGAACATCAGTTTCCTTGCCTTCACCGCAACGCCGCGCAACGTTACCCTTGAACGCTTTGGTGTGACAGGCGAGGACGAGCTTCCGCAACCGTTCCACCTATACTCCATGCGTCAGGCGATCGAGGAGAAATTCATTCTCGACGTGCTACGGAACTGCATGACCTACGAGGCGTACTACCAACTGGAAAAGGCGATCGCGGATGATCCGGAACTGTACAGGCGAAGGGGCCAGCGGGCGGTTGCCCGGCACGCGAGCCTGCACCCGACGGCCATCGGCCAGAAGGTCGGGATCATCGTCGAGCATTTCCGCCGCCACGTCATGCACGAATTGGACGGACAGGCGAAGGCGATGGTCGTCACCCGGAGCCGCGAACATGCGCTCAGGTACTTCCTCGCCGTGAAGGAGTACTTCACGGACCACGGCTACGACGACATGAACGCGCTCGTCGCCTTCTCCGGCGATCTCGACCTTGATGGCGGGTCTGTCTCGGAGGTGACCCTCAACGGCTTCGCCGAGACCGAGCTTCCCGGACGCTTCGATGGCTTCACGCCGGCCGGGACGCCGTATCCCAAGACCTATCACCTCCTGATCGTGGCCGAGAAATACCAGACGGGCTTCGACCAGCCCAAGCTCTGCGCCATGTACGTCGATCGAAAGCTTTCCGGTCTCCAGGCTGTGCAAACGCTCTCCCGGCTGAACAGGACCCATACCGGCAAGGAGCGAACGTTCATCCTTGATTTCCAGAACACCATCGAGGACATCCAGGAAGCCTTCAGGCCCTATTACGAGGCAACCGCCGTCGAGGCGATGTCCGATCCCAACCAGATATATGATCTGGAAAGGCGGCTTTTCGCTTCCGGATATCTCGACAGGGACGAGGTCGAGCGCTTCGCGCAGGCCTTTTTCGGGGGAGCGCTCCGCGCCGCCGACCGCCCGCGCCTCGAGGGGCTCGTCCGGGAGGCGGTCCACCGGTTCGAAGCCGACGATGACGAAGGTCGGCAGGAGGAGTTCCGCCAGCTCCTGAGAAGCTACGGCCGCTTCTACGCCTTCATCGCTCAGATCGTCTCATTGGAGGACACGGAACTCGAGAAGCTGGCCAGCTACGGCGGCTGGCTGTCCCGTCTGCTGCCGAACCGCGAGATTCCACCCTCTATCGAGGTCACGGAGGACATGCTCAACCTGCAGGCGTTCAGGGTCGACCGGAAGGAGGAGGGAAGCGCCTCCCTGTCCGCTGGTGACACGGAAGGGCTTGATCCCATCAGCGCGTTCGGCGCGAAGCCCTACACGGAGGACGAGAGAAGGGATCTGTCGGAGCTCGTGCAGGCGTTCAACGAACGACACGGCACGCGGTTCACCGAGGCCGACATGATCCGCTTCGAACAGGTCAACGATGAAATTCTTGATGACGGGCTATCCGAAATGCTGCGTAGGAATCCCCCGGATGTGGTGTACTCGGCGTTCTCGGAGGCGTTCCTGCAGGGAGTGATCCGCATGTTCCAGCGCGACAACGAGATGCGGAACATCGTACTGTCGGATCAGGAAGCGCGCGAGAAGGCGACACACCACTTCTTCAACCGCGCGTTGCGGCAGGTCCGGAAAGCCGCTTGACCTCAGCCCATTCCGTTATCACCGGCTGCGGCTGTCTGGACTTGGCACTCTATTGCACAGGTGTAGCCGGACTTATGTGGATCATGAAGTACACTTCGGAAAGCACTCAAAGAGACTTTCATATCCGACACACATAGTGAAGCATCTTGCCTGTCGCTTGGAAAATCGCCTTGGCAAAGGATAGCTGACAGGTGACTGACAAAAGCGGTTGGTCGTCAAGGTTCGTACACCGGCGTGAGCGCCACTCTCCGCCCATCAATGACAACTTTTCCAGCATGCTCAAAGTTCACCGTCACTCGCCATCCGATATTGGACTGCACCTGACCCAATCCCCAATCGGGTTTGGTCGGATGACTTACAAACATACCAGGCTCGAGCATCGCATTGAGATCTTCCAGTTTCGCCTCCCCTATCAATTTGGCATTGCATTGAACCGCACTTCATTTGGTCGGAGGCTCAGCGACCTCAGGAATTCAACGCGCCCTCAGGCATGATTCATCAAGCCGTTGCTCCTTCTGCAATCGAAAGCCCACAACACCAAAGCGAAATTCAGTAACGGAAGACTCTCTCGGATATTGCAGGCGCAGGAATATCGGATTCCCCTATCATCCTGCCTGCTCAGGAGTCTGGAAAGCCAGAAACCCTGAAAATGAAGCTGCCACCCACGTCTCAAGGTCGAACTGTGCCATCACCTGTCACTAGATACTTGAAGCTCGTCAACTGGGTCGCTCCAACTGGTCCGCGAGCATGCAGCTTGCCGGTGGCAATGCCGATCTCGGCCCCCATCCCAAACTCACCTCCATCGGCAAACTGGGTGGAAGAATTGCGCATCAGGATGGCACTGTCCAAGCGCTCGAAGAATCGACCTGCTGCAGCGTCGTTCTCGGTAATAATGCAGTCAGTGTGGCCGGATCCAAATTGTCTAATGTGCGAGATGGCCTCATCAAGACTATCGACCTCTCTTGCCGCCATATCCATACTCAGATACTCCCGGCCCCAATCAGTCTGGGTTGCTGGAACAACGCCCTGAAAGATCTGGAGAGTCTTGTCGCCGTGGATCGTGACGCCCTTTTCGACCAACGCTTCGACAACGGACCTACGAAGGGACTCCGCAACGTCGCGGTGGATCAGTAGACATTCGGCGGCACCGCATATTCCAGTTCTTCGGGTCTTGGAATTCAGCACTACATCGACGGCCTTGCGTGGATCTGCGTCTCTGTCGAGGTAAATGTGAACAATGCCTTCGAGATGGGCGAAGACAGGAACCCTGGCTTCCCGCTGCACGAGCCCTACGAGCCCCTTTCCGCCTCGAGGAACGATGACATCGATGAACGCAGTCATGGATAGCATTTCGCTCACGGCAGCCCTATCTCGTGTCGGCACTCGCTGGATTGCGCTTTCTGGCAAGCCGACGCTGCGGAGTCCTTCGACAAGGCAGGCATGAATTGCACCCGAAGAATGGAAACTCTCGGAACCGCCGCGCAGGATCACCGCGTTTCCAGCCTTGAGGCAAAGTGCCCCTGCGTCTGCGGTCACATTTGGGCGACTTTCATAAATGACGCCAACGACTCCCAATGGAGTGCGCACCCGCTTGATGCCCAAACCGCTTGGCTGTTCCCACTCGCTCATCACCTCCCCCACCGGGTCTGGAAGCGATGCCACGTCGAGAAGTCCTTCATGCATGGACTGAATTCGAGTCTCATTCAGCTTGAGTCGGTCCAACATCGCCTCGCTCAAACCCTTGTCCTGACCATAAGCCAAATCCAGTTCATTCGCTGCGATTATTTCAGCACTGTTCGCCTGTATGGATCCGGCCGCGGCCTTAAGGGCGGCAGCCTTTCTGTCAGCTGAAACATAGGCCAGCTCCGCCGCTGCCGCTTTGGCAGCTGCGCCCAATTCAACCATCATGGTTGAGATTTCGTCCAAGTCCTTCATCGCAATTCCATCATATCGCCATATCGTCCCGATGCACTAGGGCCGCCCTACCGGGATAGCCCAGTATTGCCTCAATGTCACCTGATTGCTTCCCAACGATTAGGGCCGCCTCGGAGCTGGTATAGCGTGACAGGCCTGTGCCAAATACTCGATCCGGCCCGATGATCCTCACTGGATCGCCTCGTTCAAACACACCGGTGACCTTCGTTACTCCAGCAGGCAGGAGCGACTTACCTGTTTGCAGGGCATGCGCGGCACCTGCATCAATGATGATTTCGCCTTTCGGCTTCATCGCTGCAATCCAGCTTTTTCGCGCAGTCTGGGGATCGCCTTCAGCTGAAAACCAAGTTGCGGCGGCACCATTCGCGAGCTTGGTCAATGGGCGCATTCCAGTTCCCCTTGTTATAGCCATGCTGCAGCCGGCTCTTGTAGCCGTCCTTGCGGCCATCAGCTTGGTCTTCATCCCTCCCTTGGACAACCCTGTACCCTCATCACCTGCCATCATTTCGATTTCAGGAGTTATTTCCTCTATGATATCAAATCTCTGCGCATTGGAGTTCACCCTTGGATCGTCGGAATAGAATCCATCAACGTCCGAGAGCAGGACTAAGGTGTCGGCTCCAACAGTGACGGCGATTTGGGCCGCAAGACGGTCATTGTCGCCAAATCGAATTTCGTCCGTCGCAACGGTGTCATTCTCATTTACCACGGGCACAGTACCAAGCCGCAGGAGCTGTTCCAATGTAGCGCGGGAATTGAGATATCGTCGACGATTTTCACTGTCTTCCAGCGTAAGAAGCACCTGGGCCGCCTTTAGGCCGAATGGGGCCAGTGCTTCCTCGTATGCCCGAGCCAGCCGGATCTGTCCAACAGCCGCGGCTGCCTGCGACTGTTCCAGCGCCAACACACCATTCGGCAGACCAAGGGCTGAGCGGCCAAGGGAGATTGAGCCTGATGACACAAGAACCACATCCGCTCCCTGTCGCCTAAGTCTCGCAACATCATGAGCGAGACCTTTCAGCCAGTCGGCTCGAAGCGTTCCATTGATCTGGTCAACCAACAAAGCCGAACCAACCTTGACGACCATCCGCTTTGCGTCGCTCAGGGATGCCATGTTTCGTCGTTCGCCCCCTTACGCTCAGTCTCTGAAACGCGTGTTTTGATCTCTGCGAATAATGTGCGCAGCACCTGTGTCACACCTTGACCGCTGACGGCGGACATTGCCAGCACCGGGCTGCCAACCTCCGATTCCAGGTCAGTGGCCCATTTTGCTGTCACATCATCGTCCAAGGCATCAACTTTGTTCAGTACAGTCACACGGGGCTTGTTGGCCAGATTACCGCCGTAGGCAACAAGCTCCCTTATCACGGTTCGACAGTTCTCAACTGGATTGGTCGCTGTGCCATCAACGATATGCAGCAGAACCGAGCAACGCTCTACATGGCCGAGGAAACGGGCGCCAAGCCCCCTACCCTCGTGGGCACCTTCGATCAGACCAGGAATGTCGGCCATGATGAATTCGGAACCATCAATTGAAATCGATCCCAAATTCGGGTGCATCGTGGTAAATGGATAGTCGGCAACTTTCGGTCGAGCATTCGAATTTGCAGACAGAAACGTTGATTTACCTGCGTTCGGAAGCCCCACCAGACCTGCATCCGCGATGAGCTTCAATCGCAGCCAGACGGTGCGCTCAATGCCTTGCTGTCCAGGGTTGGAGCGGCGCGGTGCTCGGTTAACGGAAGACTTATATCTGAGATTTCCGAAGCCACCGTTCCCCCCCTTTGCCAACAGAAACCGCTGCCCGACTTCTCTCAGGTCACCCAGGATAGTTTCCTGATCCTCCTCAAGGATCTCGGTTCCAGTCGGCACCTTCAGGACCACGTCAGCACCGTTCTTTCCAGTTCGTTGCCTGCCCATGCCACCCTGGCCATTTTTGGCGAAGAAGTGCTGCTGGTATCGAAAGTCAATCAACGTGTTGAGGCTGTCGATGGCTTCCACCCAGACGTCGCCGCCTTTTCCACCGTCGCCGCCATCGGGCCCTCCATATTCGATGAACTTTTCACGACGGAAAGACACACAACCAGCTCCGCCGGAGCCTGAACGAATGTAGACCTTAGCAAGATCAAGAAACTTCATCGGAACTATTCACGCCAGCTTAGCGGATTGATTGATGTTTGACTTAAGGAGCCAAGTCGAATGCGAACCTTGGCGCTTGCCTTTTTAACAAGTCAACACAGGGCCTTAGCCCCTGCAGATTTTTGGTCGACAAGCTCTCGGCCAGTCAGACCAGAGGCCAGACTCACTCTACCGAGAATCCCTGTACCCCGACTTCAGTCAAGATCTCTTGACGTATGCCGGATTCGACCTTTCACCGGCAACTCTGATCGAACTGGCGGTCCGATATCATGTTTGAGGGTCAAACAATTGATTCCACTGCCGGAACAGGATCGTCCGGTATCAGGTCTTTCCTCAATACTTAACCGACCCATAAACAGTGCGGAAGGGGATGGTTAGCTTACTCCGCAGCGGGAAACACCGAGATGAAAGTGCGTCCCTTAAGACCTTTGTGGAACTTAACATGGCCCTCCACCTTCGCGAAAATGGTGTGATCCCTGCCGATACCAACGCCTTCGCCAGGCCACCATTTCGTACCGCGCTGCCGCACTATGATATTGCCCGGTATTGCGTGCTGACCTCCGAAGAGTTTCACACCCAGGCGGCGACCCGCAGAGTCGCGGCCGTTCCGGCTCGAGCCTCCAGCTTTCTTGTGTGCCATCTGTCAAATCCTAACTTGGTGACCAGCTATTTGGCCTCTTCATCCCTGTCTTCCACTTCGCCACGACCTTCAGCGGCCTGCTCAGGCTGTTCGACAATGTCCGATCCCGCCGTGGCAGCGACTTCAGTGATCTGCGCATCCTCCTGCGATTCGCCGGTAGCCTCCGATGGCGGTTCGGTGATGCCAGCTTCCGCACCGGGTTCGCTCGCGTCTTGAATGAGTTTGTCCTGTTCGGATGGATGTCCATTCCCATCTTCGACAGCAACATGTGTCGAACCTTCCGCCAAAGATTCCGCAGTGCTGTCCGTCAACAACAGTCTCTCAGAGCCCGCCAATTCGGCGAGGGCAGGATGCCGTGGAGCGGAACCGGCGCCAATTGCAGCCTTGATTCCTGATTCGGCCGCGCCTGACTCAAGAATTTCGGTAACCCGAAGAAGCGTCAGTTTCTGTCGATGACCCTTCGTGCGCTTGGATCCGTGCTTCCTTCGGCGTCTGACAAAGTGGATGACCTTCTTGCCTTTGATCTGATCGATCACCTGGGCCTGCACTGCTGCATCCTCAACGAACGGCTCACCAATCGTATCTCCGACCATCATGATTTCGTTGAACTGGACGGTCTCGCCGGCAACTGCAGCCAGTTTCTCGACCCTAAGGATATCGCCGCTGGCAACCTTGTACTGCTTACCGCCGGTCTTAAGAACCGCAAACATCCTCAATCTCCATTCTCTTCCGCGTCCTTTGGTCCCTCTTGGCGAGGCGTTCCGGCACAAGACCACCGCGGACAGCGCGCCCTTAGGCGTCAAATCCAAATGTTCCGGCAACCATATGCCATGGTTCTTAACCGGATTGCGGCTTATCGGTGCGGGTCGTGCACAAGTCAAGTCCAATCTGCAAAATTCCGTAGATAATCCCTTCTGTCTCCTGGGAAAGCATCTCTTTGTTAGATGTACATGAGTATCAGAACCATCGCGTATTGAAGTTCACTCGAACATCGGCGTTTTTCCCTTTCGCAAACACGTTCTGTACTATCGAATCACACGGATTGTATCCGGGTGATTCTGCGGAACTCGACAGCAATTCCCGTCAGGAATTCTTTTCTTTCATTATCAGTCTGTTGCGCGGGCGTCGCGAATTTTTTTTCGTGGACTTTCCGCGCCGGATCGGCCATTCCGCTGCAGAACAGGCAAAAGCCGAGCAGGAAAATGTCCAGGGATTCCTTCCGAAAGCATCTGTCGATGCCCGGCATGCCTCCCGCGGTGCGCGCATGCCTCCACCGCATCGCCGACCCGGTCGACACGCGTGGCATCAGCCTTTCCGACTGCCTGATGTCGGGCCTCGCGGTGTTCGCGTTCAAGACACCGTCACTGCTGCAGTTCGACCGGCAGGTCCGCGGCGGCGGTGATCCGGTGATGGCGCCGAACCTCCGCTCGCTCTTCGGCGTGGGGCGGGCGCCGTCGGACACCTGGATGCGCCAGCGGCTGGACGGGGCCGGCCCCCGGGACCTCCGCCGCTGCTTCACGGGCATCCACGCGGCGCTGCAGCGCGGAAAGGTGCTGGAGGGGTGGACGGTGTCCGGCGGCCATCCGCTGGTCTCCGTCGACGGCACCGGATACCATTCCTCCCACAGTGCCGACTGCCGCAACTGCTGCGGCAGGGAGCACCGCGACGGGACGGGGACATACCATCACCAGGCCCTTGGGGCCCCGGTCGTCCATCCCGACATCGGGGAGGTGCCGCCGCTGGCGCCGGAACCGATCCGGAAAGGGGACGGCTCGAGGAGGAACGACTGCGAGCGGAACGCGGCGAAACGGCTCATCGGGGACCTGCGCCGGGAGCACCCGCACATGAAGGCGATCATCGTCGAGGACGGGCTGGCGTCCAACGGGCCGCACAGCAGGCCATTGAAGGAAAAGGATCCTCCCTTCATACTCGGGGGGAGGCCCGGCGACCACGAACTGCTGTTCAGCTGGTCCGGGGAAAAACAGAACTGGACAAGCGCGGTGATCTCGAAAAGGGCCCGGCGACCACGAACTGCTGTTCAGCTGGTCCGGGGCCAGCGAACCCGGACAGACATGGGAGAGGCGCGACAGGAAGGCCGGCACCGTCCAGCGGTCCGGGTGGGACCACGGCCTGCCGCCCACCGACGCGAACCTCCACCTGAAAGCCAGCATGCCCGGATGCGGGGAGACCGACGCGAAAGGAGGCATGCAGAGGTTCCCGTGGGTCACCGACCTCCCGCTCGGACGGGACACGGTGATGTCCGTCATGCGGTGCGGCCGCCGCAGGTGGGCCACCGGGAACGGGACGTTCCAGACACCGAGGCGAGGGATCCATATAGGTTCGAGCACAGTTTCGGCCATGGCCACAACCATCTGGCGGACGTCCTCCCGACGCTCGCCATGCCCGCGTTCCTGACCGCCCGGGCGCAGCGGCACTGCTGCCCGCTGTTCGGCAGGGCGCGGCGGCGCCAGGGACGCAGCCCCTGCCTCTGGAACAGGCTGCGGGAACCGGGCAGGACATTCGCGTTCCCGGACTGGATGACACCCTGCCGGGCCATCGCCGGGCAGCTCGGCAGGGAGGAATGCGTTGGCCTGATCCGCGCCGGTCGGTGGCCGCCCCGACCACGCCCGAACCACCCCGATCCCGCCCTTCGCCGAAACCTTTTCAGACCGGACAGCCGCCCGGCCATCAGCCATGCGCACACGGAGCGCCCAGCCCGAACGGCGCCACCAAACCGGCCATCAGCGGGCCAGCGAACCGGCTAGCGGGAACTGCTGGGAACTCGATCAATCTGGTTGCTTTCGCCTTGAGCACGCCTTAAGTTCGCTCACTGACCTGAATGCGGAGAGGTGCCGGAGTGGTCGAACGGGGCGGTCTCGAAAACCGTTGAGCCTTCACGGGTTCCCAGGGTTCGAATCCCTGTCTCTCCGCCATACACCTTCTCGTCGACAACGCCCGCATCCGTGATGTCTGGGACGCACTGACAATGAACGACCACCCGAAATGCCACCTCCGTCCGTCTCGCCGACCCGGGCCTTTCGATGCCCTTCACCGGCGCCCTGTTCCCGTCCGAGGAGCAGGTCTGGCGCAACCCATCCCGGAACAGGCGATGGGAATAGCAGCATGATCTCCATTACTCGTGTTCGAGTTGTTTGGTTCCGGTTGCAGGTGATCATGGGGTATGATGCAAAGTCTCGGCATTTATATGTCATTGCCGAGTAGACGTAACATGGAATGAAAGGCTCAGGGAACGCTGAAGGACCGTGCGATAAAAGTTGCCGTGGGGCGTTGTATCGCACGTGCCCGCGACTTCGATGCGGCGGGCATCCCGCGCGCCTACCTGCGGAGATTGCAGGACGAGGGGCTTCCGTTGCGTGTGGGGAGATGACTTCTGTCAGCCCGCTGATACGGAATGGTCTGGATCGCACAGCCTTGCTGAAGCCGCTCGGGTCGCGCCCCACGGTGCTGTCTGCCTGCTCTCCGCTCTCAGATTCCACGAACTCACGACGCAACTGCCACATCAGGTGTGGATGATGATCGGCCACAGGACGTGGGCGCCGGGAAATCCACCTGTGTCCCTGCGTGTCATCCGGGCCACCGGCGACGCCCTGACCGCCGGGGTGGAGCGGCACACAATCAAGCAGATGGAGGTACTTGTCATCAAGCCCGCCAGAACAGTCGCTGACTGCTTCAAATACCGCAGCTAGGTCGGTTTTGATGTCGCCATCAAGGTACCCAGGGACTGTCTCTGAAGCCACCGCGTCACGATAGATGACATTTGGCATTTCGCTACCATCGACCGCGTACGGAACGTGAAGCGGCCCTTTATCGAGGTCATGGTCTGACGCCGAAATCTCTGCCCAGAAACGTCGGCGCCTCGGTCCGGGGTCGGCTCACCCGGCGCGCCTTTTCTATCGGCTGAGTCTGTCGTCCGACAGGAAGCAATTTGTGTTGAAGGGTGCCATGCTGTTCAGCCTCTGGAAGCACACGCCCTATCGGGTTCCCGGTGATCTCGATCTTTTGGGGTATAGCGGCGCGGTGCCGGAGCGGGACGCGGCGGTCTTCCACGAAATTTGCAGGATATACGTAGACGACGACAGTTTAATCTTCAGACTGGATACCCTGCGGACCGAACCGGCGCGGACTGAAGCCAAATATGGCGGAGTCCGGATCGCAATGACCGCCGAGATTGCTGGTGCGCTCCTTTCTATCCGGATCGACATCGGATTTGGTGATGCGGTGACCCTGGCCGTGGAGGAAATCGACTATCCCTCGCTGCTTGACATGCCGGTGCTCCGGCTGCGGGCCTACCCACCCGAGACAGTCGTGGCCGGGAAATTCCAGGCGCTGGTCGCGCTCGGCATACACAACAGCCGCGTGAAGGACTTCTTCGATCTGTGGGCGATCTCGGAGACGTTTTCCTTTGACGGAACGGTCCTCGCGCAAGCTATCGCCGCGACCTTCGAACGCCGCCGTACGGATATTCCTACGGATACGCCAATCGCCCTGACGTCGGCTCTTGCCGAAGACGCCGCGAAACAGGCGCAGTGGCAGGGTTTCCTGCGTCGAACCTCGGTCACAATGGTCCCTGGTCCCTTCGCCGAGTTGCAGGCCACGGTGGCCGCGTTCATTCTAACGCCCGTCCGTGCTCTGGTAGCCGACAAGAGCTTCGATGAGACATGGTCCGCGGGCGGTCTGTGGAAATGAGGCGTCATGCCGGTTCGCCGGATCACCTAGAGGATGCCCCACGCAGCTTGTGATTCTGCATTCATGCGCCTCTCTGCGTTCAGGCGTTGCGATTGTTCGCTTTTTGTTCTATTTGCCCTGACCACGTACCGGACAGCGGGGAGTGTGGTCACAGATGAAGGCCAGGAAGTTCTTTGAGGAAGGCTCGGACCAATCCAAGGTAAAGGCGCGAATTGTCACGAAGTATTTCTTCGCCTGGGCAAAAGTCATAATGCCCAGAGCAGCCAAGCATGGCAGCAAGATCGCCTATATCGACCTCTATGCGGGGCCTGGCCGCTACAAGGATGGCGCCGCTTCCACACCTCTTCTCGTCCTGCAGACTGCGCTCGATGAACCTCGCATGGCGCAGATGCTCGTCTCGTATTTTAACGACGCAAGGAAAGAGAATACCACGACCCTTCAAGAAGAGATAAGCAAACTGCCGGGTATCGATAGATTGAAATACAAACCTGTCGTCAGCTGCGGAGAGGTTGACGAAGAAGCCGCTCTATATTTCGGCACTACGAAACTCATTCCCTCTTTCTCGTTCATCGATCCTTTCGGGTACAAGGGGCTTTCTCTGAACATCATCAAGGGGGTGATCAAGGACTGGGGTTGCGACTGCGTTTTCTTCTTCAACTACAATCGCATAAATGCGGGCATCGGCAACCAGTTCGTCGCCCATCATATGGACGACCTCTTCGGCCGGGAGCGGGCCAAAGCACTTCGCAAGAGGCTGCCGGGGCTGAGCCCGGAGCTGCGCGAGGCGGCGATCCTTGAGGAGCTGGCGAACGAAATTGAGCGGCTTGGCGGTACGTACGTCCTTCCGTTTACATTCAGGAACGCAGCAGGGACTCGGACGTCGCACAAGCTGATTTTCGTTTCAAAGCACTTTCGTGGATACTCCATAATGAAAAATATCATGGCACGGGAAAGCTCCACCCATGATGAAGGTGTTCCCTCGCTCACATATTCGCCAGCGGATGCGTCGATGCCGCTGCTGTTCTCGCTGGCCCAGCCCCTCAGCAAACTCAAGGAGAGTCTCCTCGATACCTTTGCGGGGAGTGAGGTGAATTTCACTCAGATCTATGAAACACATAGCGTTGGTACGCCTTATATTGACAAAAACTATCGCGAAATACTGAAACAGCTTGAAAATGAGGGGGTTATCAACGTGCGCTCGACTAAGGGCAAGCGCCGCGCCGGAACCTTCGCCGATCATGTGCTGATCAAATTCCCTGGGGGAGGGCATATTGGCCACTAACTCGTCAATCGAATGGACGGAGTCGACCTGGAATCCGGTTGTCGGCTGCACGGTCATCTCGCCGGGATGCACCAACTGCTACGCCATGAGGCTGGCGCGGCGTCTGGAGGCAATGGGGCAGCTGAAGTACGCGGGTACGACCCGCATGTCCGGGGGCAAGCCCAAGTGGAACGGTGTGGTTCGTGTCGATGAGGACAGCCTGCAGCTCCCGGCCACCTGGAAAACGGGGAGAATGATCTTCGTCAATTCGATGTCGGATCTGTTTCATGAAGATGTGCCGCTGGAGTTCATCCAACGGGTGTTCGTAACGATGCAGGAGACTCCCAAACACACTTACCAGATCCTGACGAAGCGAGCTAAGAGGTTGGAGGAATTATCCAATGCCCTTACCTGGCCGCGGAACGTCTGGATGGGCGTCAGCGTCGAGAATGCCGACTATCGGTTTCGCACCGATCACCTGCGCAGGACAGGCGCGGCCGTTAGATTCCTGAGTCTCGAACCCCTACTCGGACCTCTGGATGATCTCGACCTTGAGCGCATCGACTGGGTGATCGCCGGCGGTGAGAGCGGACCGGGTTTCCGCCCAATAGACCCTGACTGGGTGCGGTCGATCCGTGATCAGTGCATCCATACCGGTGTTGCCTTCCACTTCAAGCAATGGGGCGGCGTGAACAAGAAGAGGACAGGCCGGACGCTTGACGGACGGACCTGGGACCAGCTTCCGATACCAGTGGGATCGAGATCTGATGCTTAGGACTCCCAGATGTCGGTGGGCATCTATTGACCCCTTACGTTGGTGCAGCAGCTCGCGCAGGAACTTGGAAGCACTGCCATGCATACTCGCCGATAGCCATCCGGAACCAGACACAGGCAACACAGGAACTCCGCCTCAAAGCTGCAAATGGAATAATCAATAGTCAAAGAGGCCCCGCGCAGCTACGCTTTCGTCACGATACGCAGATAGGCATGTCGCTAAAGATCGGCGGGCTCAGCCCTTATGCGAAGCAGGTTACGGGCCTCGCGTCCGCACGCCACAGCGATGTGATATACTGTCTGGCCAGGCGTGCGATACTTGGCGGCATAGCCGCGCGCCCGGATTTGCGCTAACGCATCCGCAAGCGCGGAATCAACCTCGTCTTCGGCTGTCGCCATCTTGAATTCGATCACAAACACCTGCGCACCAATCAGCACGACCAGATCGGCTCGGCCATGGCTGGAGACTTCCTCGGCCCGCACCTCAGTTCCAACCGCGCGCAAACACATATGTAAAAGGCTGGCATACCAGGCTTCATATCTGGCGAACTCGCCATGCGCATGCCACTGGTAAGGGATGCTGGAAAACCATGCCCGCAGCTGGCTCTCAAAGCCTTCAAAATCACTCTCCTCCAGCAGCGCCTGCAGAGACCGGCCCCGGTCCAGCCGCCCCCGGCCCGCCTTGTCGAAATGGTCAAGCAGGGCATCATTGAGGCTCAAGCGCACTTCAAAATTGGGATAGTCGAGGCGGTAGAAAATCCTGTGGCCCTCCCTAACCTCTTCCGTGATGGTCAGATAGCCGGTCTGGAACAGAAGGGCCTCGGCCGAAATATCCTCGACATCAAATTTCGAGACCAGTGCCATGTCGGCCAGCCGACCTTCCAGTTCCATCGCACTTACCGAATTCGCCTCAAGTGTCTTGAACAGGAAATTCGGCGAACCCGTCTCGAACCAATAAGGCCGGAACTCGCGCCGGTCGAGCAGCAGGAGTACGTCAAAGGGATTGGAGACCAGGGTCTCGCCGCGCCAGTGGTAGCCATTATACCAGGTTCGGATCGCCTCGCGGTCTAGCCCGCCAATCTCGGCGGCGAAGACCGTGTCTATATCCTCGTCGGTATAGCCGCACAACGTCGCATAGCGCGGATCAAGGCTGATATCCTTTAGATTGTTGAGCCCGGAAAACAGGCTGACCCTGGAGAACATGCTGATGCCGGTGACAAGCACGAAGCGGACATGGGCGGCACTGTCCTTGATGATGCCATAGAGGCCGCGCAGATAATCCCGATTGGCCCTCGCAAGATCAGAATCGTGCAGCACATCCAGAATCGGTTTGTCGTACTCATCCACCAGAACCACCACACGTTGCCCGGTGCTGGTGTGCAGGCGGTCGAGAACGCTGCGCAAGCGCCTTGGACCAGTATTGGCGGTCTCGGACGCACAGAGACCATATTGGCGTTCCAGGCTTTCCAACTGTTCCAAAATGTCGCCTTCAACATCCTCCGGCGCAGCATATTCCCCGCCAAAGCTCAGGCGTAGCACCGGGTGAGTTATCGACCAGTCCCAATGGTCATGGATATGTAACCCTTCGAACAACGCCTCGTTACCCGCGAATAACTCCCTGATCGTATCGATGAGCAGACTCTTGCCAAACCGGCGCGGTCGCGACAGGAAATAATGGCGCCCTTCGTCAACCAATTGCCGAATCAGAGGGGTCTTGTCGACATAATGGAACCCCTCGGTCCGCATCGTCCTGAAATCCTGAATTCCAATGGGTAGGCGTTTGCGATTCATGGACTGTTCTCCCTCATATGAACGGAGTACTGTTACCGGAAACAGTGGTGCACATCTGCGCTTGCCTCGTGATTGACCGACTTATTCAATTTCACGGGAAGCTCGATTGATCACTGCCTCAAACCTCAACTACTTTTTGCACTTCGTTTCCAAAATAATTGATGGATTTAATGCAAATCCGCTTGGCTTTCGTTTTCGGCAACGGACGCTGCTGAATATGGTGTTGTACCCATGAGTTCTCTTTGATCTCAGCTTTTGGAACGCGTTTCAGGGCCTTGCAGGGGCTGCTGCCTGCCTCACAAACGAAGTGGGTTTGACACATGAAAAGGTTCTCCGCGTCATAATCGTCATCAACAGGCCAGCAGGCAATATCACCCGCCGAATCGCTCGAGAATCTCACTTCGCCAACGGTCGGATCGAATATATCGACACCTTTGATCTCCACTTCATTCCTTCCATTCCCAATCTCCCGCATTCCGATTTCAGGCCAGCCGAACACCACGAAAAGGTCTTCGGCATCGGTCTATAATGCCCACAAGTCCAACCCGAGTTGCAACACCAAGGGCGGTGGTAACCGGTTTCCCGAACGTATGATGGCGCCAATCGACCGGGAATTCGGCGACGTTCCCAGCGACCAGACAACTTAGACCGCCATGCCGAAAGGCGACCACCGCCTGACCACAAGGATGGATACCAGAGATATGCGCTGAGGAGAAGCAGGCCGTCGGATCTGGCCATGGCCTGGCTACAGTGTCGCATCCCTACGACGGTCTGGCGCGGCATCTTCCCGATCGGCTGAGGTTAGGGGATGTGGCGTCTTGGTTCCGGGAGGGATGACGCCTGAGCGTTGGGCACATATTGGAGGACCGGCGTCAGAAGCAGACCACCGGGTGGTTCCAATTGGAGCGCTGGCCATCCGGGCACACGACCGGACGGGTGCAGGACGGCCCGCCGAAAACTGGCTTACTCGAGAACGCATCGATTGTGGAATCGGGAATTCTGGCAGATACGCTACTTCCCACCCCACTTCCACTCCGAAGTGCAACACCGGCCATTCCCGCAGCGGGGGCGTAGCCCGAGCTGCGGGAATGGCCGGAAGGCGTGGTCTGCGGCCCCCGGGCGCCGCGGATCCGGCCCCGGGACGGCTGTGGTCCCTTCTGTATGCAGGTTATCCGGGCTTTCCGGGCAACGCAACGCCTCCGCCGGGGCGGGTCGCGTCCGTCCGGGCGCAGGGAGGGCGCAGCCCGACCGGAGCCCGGACGGACGCGGTCCCGAAATCCATTCCACCCCCTTCCTGCGCGCCGGTGGGAGGCGGTCGCGCGGCCTCAGGGAGGGCGGGCCTTGTGCAGCACCTCGGCGGGCGTCCGGTAGCCCAGCGCCCGGCGCGGACGCGCGTTCAGGCGGTCTTGCACCCGTTTCACCTCCGCGTCGGTGACCGCGCGGAGGTCCGTCCCCTTGGGCAGGTACTGCCGGACCAGCCCGTTGGTGTGCTCGTTCAGGCCACGCTCCCAGGAGTGGTAGGGGTGGGGAGGAAGAAGGCGGCCCCGAGCGCCTCCGCCACGCCGGCGTGGCCCGCGAACTCCTTCCCGTTGTCCGCCGTGATCGTGTGGACGGGCGCGGCGGAAGGCCGCAGCATCTCCACCATCGCGGCGGAGACCGCGGCCGAGGTTCTCCGGTCAACCCTTTGGAGAAGCGCGTATTTCGACGCCCTGTCCACAAGGGAGACAACCGCCCCGCTGTGGCCTTTCCCGATGATCGTGTCCGCCTCCCAGTCGCCGACACGCTCCTTCCTCCCCGCCTCATCCGGCCTCTCGGAGATGTCGACGCGGCCCGGGATGTGGCCACGGCCCGAGTGCCTGCCGCCTCGCCAGTTCGGCCTTTTCCCGCGGCGCCGCAGCAGCAGGAACAGCCTGCCGCCCGCCTTCCTGTCGGCCTTCACACGTTCGTATATCCACTGGCGGCCCACCGTCCAGCCGCCCTCCAGACGCAGCCGTCCCGCGACCTGCTCCGGGCTCCAGCCCTCCGCCAGAAGCCCCTCCACGCGCGCCCACCGGTCGGGCGTCATCTTCCTCGGGTTCGAGGAAGCCGCGCCGCGGCGGGCCTCCGCCCTCCCCTGCGCCTCGCCCGGGCTGTATCCCGAATCCCCGCCGTTACGGCGCAGCTCCCGCCAGACCGACGAACGGTCACGGCCCAGACGGGCCGCGATGGCCCCGTCGGAGAGCCCGCTTTCCTTCAGCGCGCCGATCTGGCATCTTTCGTCCCGGGTCAGGTGGCGGTAGCCCTCGGGCATGGCAGTCTCCTTCTCTTCAGCAAAGGGACTGTCGCCGCTTCCTGGCCGATACGCAACATCATGCGGCCGGAAAACCGGTCACCACCGCCACTGGTGTTGCACTTCAGGGTGGAATGGGGCCCATGATACCAACCCCGGGATGTAATAGGACGGTACCGGTCAGGACGCTGCCACCAATTGGGCCAGTAATCCGATACAGCCGTTATCGATCCAAAAGGAGCGGTGCATTGAATTCGTGGAGTCCCCATCGGACGACCGGTACATGGAAGAATCCGTACTGCGAACTCGGAGTGTCGGCTTGAGGGAGTCGGCACCAAAACCGGAACAGGGCTCAGGTGAAATACTCGCCGGGCAGGTCGAGCGGGTGACATTCCATAACGAGGAAAACGGGTTCTGCGTGCTTCGTGTGAAAGCCCGAGGTCACCGCGAATTGGTCACTGTAGTCGGCCACTCACCAATGGTTTCGGCGGGAGAGTGGATTACCACGACCGGTTCCTGGATCAATGACCGCAATTATGGCCTTCAGTTCAAGGCCAGATACCTCAAGACTTCATCTCCCTCCACAACCGAAGGAATTGAAAGATATCTGGGGTCCGGGATGATTCGTGGAATCGGTCCGGTCTATGCGAAGCGCTTGGTGAGGGCTTTCGGAACCGAAGTCTTTGACATTGTCGAAACCAGTCCTGAACGCCTTCGCGAGGTTGAGGGAATCGGTCCAATTCGTGCGGAAAAGATCACCGAAGGCTGGGCAGATCAGAAAGTCATCAGGGAAATCATGGTCTTTCTCCACCAGCACGGCGTGGGAACGGCAAAGGCCGTCAGAATATTCAAGACATATGGAATCGACTCCGTCCAGATAATGAACGAGAATCCCTACCGTCTGGCGAAAGACATATTCGGTATCGGATTCCGCACCGCCGACCTGATCGCCGAGAAACTGGGAATTGAGAAGACGGCGTCAGTCCGCGTAAGGGCAGGAATATCCTTTGCACTGAACGAAGCCCTAGGCAATGGGCATTGCGCACTGCCTCGCGCAGACCTGATCAGGCTTGCCGAAGAGCTTCTGGAGGTTTCGAGCGAACTCATCGAGGATGCCATCCATCTGGAAGTCATGGACGGAACCGTGACGAGCGACTCGATCCGCGACACAGAGTGCCTATTTCTCACCAAACTTCATATTGCGGAACGTGGAATCGCGGAACAGCTGAAGCGGATCGAGAATGGGTCACTGCCTTGGGACTCGATAGACGCCGAAAAGGCCATGCCTTGGATTGAAAAAAAGACGGGCCTGCGCCTTGCGGAGAGCCAGAAAGATGCCATCAGGCTCGCGCTGCGTTCAAAAATCCTCGTGATAACCGGCGGTCCGGGTGTCGGAAAGACAACCATTGTAAACTCCATCCTGCGTATTCTCGAAGTGAAATCGGTGAAGATTCTGCTTTGCGCTCCCACCGGTCGGGCAGCCAAGCGGATGATGGAGACAACAGGCCGGGAAGCAAAGACGATCCATCGCCTCCTTGAGTTCGACCCTCAGTCATTTGGATTCAAACGCAATGACGACAATCCGCTGAAGTGCGATCTCCTCGTGATTGACGAAAGTTCGATGGTGGACGTACCACTGACAAATTCAATGCTGAAGGCAGTCCCAAGTGGATCGGCGCTATTGATCGTCGGAGACATCGACCAGCTTCCATCCGTCGGACCAGGTCAGGTTCTCGCCGACATAATTAACTCCGGTGCGGTTCCAGTGGTCACGCTTCGGGAGGTCTTCCGTCAGGCGGCACAGAGCCAGATCATCACCAACGCCCACCGGATCAACCAAGGTCGTATACCTGACCTCCGCAAGCCAACGGGCGAAACCGATTTCTATTTTGTTCCGGCAGACGACCCTGAGCAGGCGGTTCCCCGAATCATTCAACTTGTCCGCAGCCGGATTCCACGTCGATTCGATCTCGACCCGGTCAAGGACATTCAGGTGCTGTGCCCCATGAATCGCGGCGGCGTCGGTGCCCGCTCACTGAACATCGAACTCCAGGCATGCCTCAACCCGGCAACCGACGGAAAGGTGGAACGGTTCGGCTGGTCCTTCGCCGCAGGTGACAAAGTAATGCAGATCCAGAACGACTACGACAGGGACATCTACAACGGCGACATCGGGATGGTCGCGGCCGTCGATGCTGACGAAGGCGAACTTGAGGTAAACTTCGATGGCCGCCCAGTCAAAATCCCATTCAATGAACTGGATACCTTGGTACCTGCGTATGCGATTACGGTTCACAAGAGCCAAGGGTCCGAGTTTCCGGCTGTGATCATACCGGTAATGACCCAGCATTACACGATGCTGCAGCGCAACCTGTTCTATACAGCGGTTACGCGCGGCAGGAAACTTGTCGTGCTGGTTGGGCAGAAACGGGCAGTGGCAATTGCAACAAGGAATGCCTCCGGTCGCCGACGCTGGTCAAAACTGGGTGAGTGGCTAGCGAATTTCGGCAAGAGAGGGATGCGGGATTGAATGCTACAGGGTCGGTGGACCTGACGCACCGCTGGAACTTCCTGAGCGACTGCCGTCTTTCAGTGCCTCCAACGCTGGCCGCCGGAAGCCTAGCGCAACAACATACCGCTCAGAACTGTCCGTGCGCGATGCGGGAGGCTTGGCATTGATGACCTTTCTGAAGCGACGCTTGAGCATCCGCTGCAAATCAGCCTCGGCACCGCCCGCCAGCACCTTTGCCACGAACACACCTCCCTCTCCGAGCACCTCAACCGCGAAGTTCGCCGCCGCTTCGCAAAGGGCGACAATCCGGAGGTGATCTGTCCGCTTATGACCGGACGCAGGCGCCGCCATGTCGGAAAGCACCGCGTCCGCCGAACCACCGAGCCATTTCATCACCTTATGGTCTGCACCATCATCAAGGAAATCAAGCTGATGAAGTTCCACTCCGGGAATGGGGTCGACAGCCTTGATGTCCACACCAATTACCCTGCCAACAGCCCTACCGGATAGCCCGCCTTCGGCGTTCACTCGGACCGACGCCACCTGACTCCAGCCGCCTGGCGCGCATCCCAGATCAACGACCCGTGCGCCGGGAGCTAGAAATCCGTACCTTTCGTCCAGCTCGAGAAGCTTGAACGCCGCCCGCCCGCGGTAGCCTTCCGCTTTGGCGCGTTTCACATATGGATCATTGAGCTGCCGTTCCAGCCATCGCGTCGAGCCTGTCCGCCGCCCTTTTGCGGTTTTGACCCTGACGCGGAGTTCCCGTTGCCCGCGACCGCTTGTCTTTCTGGCCATGTCTACGTCTGGAATAGCCTCCCGCACTTCGAAAACCATAACCGATACAAGGACTGGTCCGCCATCACAGAGCCTCAATAGGGTCCGTTTTCCAAGGCTCCATCAGCGTACATCTGTGCATACAGCAGTCCCTCACGCAGGCCGCGGTCCGCGACGGATAGCCGATCCGTCGGCCAGACCCTTAGGAGTGCCTGCAGGATCGCCACCCCTGACATTATCAGAGTGTGTCGGTCCCGCCCAATACGAGGGTCCAGCCTTCGGCCCGCAGGTCCAAGTCTCAGGTAGCCACCGACCACCCGATCGACCTGATCCGACGTCATCCGCAGCCCATCGATTCTGTTCCGATCATACCGTCGCAGACCAAGGTGACTGGCCGCTATTGTGGTCACGGTTCCAGATGTTCCGATAACCTGAAATCCTCTCCTTTCGTGCAACTCGTCATATGGCGCGAAATCCGTGAGCATTTCCTCGAAATGGCAACTCATCAAGGCGAATTTACCGGCATCATCGCAAACATCGCTGAATTTATCACTGAGTGTCGCAACTCCCAGGGGAACCGACTTCCAGTCAACAACTTTCGCGTACGGAAACGGACTGTCGGTGGGTTTGAAGCCGTTATGCAGCCGCATGATGGCCCGAGGCCGGTCGGCTTGAGGAACACGGGTTAGATCGATCCAGACCAACTCAGTGGATCCACCCCCGATGTCAATGACCAGTAGCCGCTTTGTCCTGGTGCTCACAAGCGGTGCGCAGGAGACCACCGCAAGTCGCGCTTCCTCCTGCGGCTCGATAATCTCAAGCTGAAGCCCTGTCTCATGTCTGACGAAATCCAGAAACGCCGCACCATTGGCAGCCTGGCGGCAGGCCTCGGTCGCAACAAGCCGCATGCGCCGCACTTCGTGCCGGTCCAGCTTCTGCTTGCAGACCCGCAGGGCCTGTACCGCCCGTTCCATCGACCTGCGGCTCAGGTACCTGCTTTGCTCCAGCCGATACCCGAGCTGGACCGGTCTGGAAAAACTGTCGATCACATGGAACTGATTTCCCTTTGGCTGGGCAATCAGCATGCGGCAACTGTTTGTTCCCAAGTCCAAGGCGGCATAGGGTTCCACCTGATCGGTAGGCTGCGATGCGAGTTGCCCAACCGGTACCGGGACTATCATTGAAAATTGCTCGGCCACTTTCTCAACCGCTCTGCCTCCCGTAATGGCGACGATAGGCAAACCGTCCATCGCAGCGCAAGTCAAACCTTGGTCATTGGTGATCGAATACGACCCCAGGAATGTGCTTCTGTCCTTCCGCTTGACCAGACCACCAAGTCAATTCCGGCGGGAGCGGAACTGTATCGTCACTCCACTTCAGCAATCGAGTCTATCATGCAGGTTGATCTGGAAGTGGGGCCTGTCAATTTCAGTCATCGTTGCCAACTGGCTTCTTCCTGTGCATTCTCGACAATCACCTCGTGATCAGGCAATCATTCGATGCCAGAAGTCCCGTCTGCGAGTCGTCTTGCCCGACCTTTACGCGGCAATGGACCGGGTTGCTCCCGAGGTGCCGTCGCATCACGATCCGAAGGTGTCGAAAAACAGCGCGGACATTCGTATCCAGAAGCGTAGAAGCGCACAGGATCTTGTAAAGGAGCCAGCAATGCCCGATGTCACTGTCGTCTACTGGCGAGACATGCCCGCTCAGGTCATCGTTGGCAAAGGCCGTGGTGGCGCGAAAGGCGTTTTGCCCGAACGATTCGAGCAGGCGATCGACCGGGCTGCGATGAAGACAGGGGTAACGGGAACCGACGAGTATCTTGACGGCTTCCGTAAGGCCGATACCTATTCCATCGAGGGCGACCGGGAAGAAGTCGCCCGCGCGGAAGCCAACCGGATTGACGAGTCTTACGGCCCCGAACGCCTGAAGGCGCTTATCGATAACGACGGATGGGCCTGAGGCCGATAGCCATACGGGAGGCCATGATGACGCTTCTTAACTTTCGCCGGAGTACCGGCCGCACCGCCGCGACAGATGTCCAGACCAGTTCGTTCCTGCAGGGCTATTCCGTTGAGGTCATGCCTCGAACCGCTGCGAGAATCGAGAGCTTTCGGACTCTCCTTCCAGAAGGCACCCGTGTCTACATCGCCCATATCGAAGGAACTTCGATAGACGATATGACCGGAACCGCCAGCCGCCTTGCAAGGGAAGGTTTTGCCGTGATGCCACACTTCCCAGCGCGGATCATTCCAGACAGACGCACCCTGCAGGACTGGATCGCCCGATATCAGGGCGAGGCGGGAGTCGATCAGGCACTGGTCCTTGCAGGAGGCCTGGCAGAACCGGTAGGCGAGTTCCATTCATCCATGCAACTCATTGAGACCGGGCTATTTGACAGGAATGGCTTCACGCGCCTTCACGTCGCTGGCCATCCAGAGGGGAATAGAGACATTGACCCAGATGGGTCAGACCGTAACGTCATGGATGCCCTGCACTGGAAACAGGCATTCTCGGAACGGACAGACGCAAGGATGGCGCTCGTCACCCAATTCGCATTCGAGTCCGGACCCATTATCGCGTGGGTCAACCGGCTGAACGACGAAGGTATCCACCTCCCCGTGCATATTGGTCTCGCTGGACCGGCGAAACTTCAGACCCTCATCCGATTTGCCATCGCCTGTGGGGTGGGAAATTCCATGGGGGTCCTTCAAAGGCGCGCAAAAGACCTAACCAAACTGGTGCTTCCGTTCGAACCTACGGAATTGGTCGCGGAACTCGCCGCCTACAAGGCAGCCAATTCTGGCTTTGCCATAGAACAGATCCATTTTTTTCCGCTTGGCGGGATCAAGGCTTGCGCTGACTGGGCCGCCAGGCATGGTGGCGTTGCCTGTCGCTCCACAAGCGCAGCATGAACCGGAGAATGTCTGGATGACCCGCACCGTAGTCGAATCCCGATCCAGATCCGTCATCATTGGGTTTGACGAACCCTTCTGCGTGATTGGGGAGCGGATCAACCCTACGGGTCGTAAGGCACTCGCTGCCCAACTCGAGGCGGGGGATTTCTCCACCGTCGAAAAGGACGCCATGGAGCAGGTCGCCTGTGGGGCCATGGTGTTGGATGTCAACGCAGGCGTCGTTTACAACTCAAACCCCAATCCAAATGAAACCGAACCCCCGCTCATGATGAAAATGATCGAGCTGGTTCAGAGTCTTGTGGATATCCCTTTATGTATTGACAGTTCGGTGCCCGGCGCTCTTGAGGCAGGACTCGACGTTTCTCACGGGCGCCCGCTGCTGAATTCGATCACTGGGGAAGAGGAGCGCCTGGAAGCGATTCTTCCTCTCGTCAAAAAGCACAACGTGCCGGTCGTCGCGATATCAAACGACGACACGGGTATCAGCGAAGATCCGGACGTTCGTTTTAAGGTGGCCAAAAAGATTGTGGAGCGTGCCGCCGATTTCGGAGTTCCAGCTCACGACATCGTCGTTGACCCTCTCGTGATGCCCGTTGGAGCTATGGCGACCGCGGGTCGACAGGTGTTTTCGCTGGTGCGCAAGCTGCGCGAGGAACTGGGGGTCAACACAACTTGCGGTGCGTCCAACATATCGTTCGGCCTTCCACATCGTCACGGCATCAACGCGGCGTTTCTACCCATGGCCATTTCCGCAGGGATGACCAGCGCGATCATGAATCCCATTCGTCCGTTGGAAATGGAAGCGATTCACGCGGCCAACCTGTTGATGAATCACGACTCAAATGGCAGAAAGTGGATCAAATTCGCCCGTGTTCTGGATTCCGTCAACGAGGGTACGTCATTTGCGGTCGCGTCGCAAACAGTTGCGGTCGGCGGACGGGAAGGCCGCCGTCGGCGGCGAACATAGACCTCCGCTGCCCACTTCGGACTGCCCGTGACACATGACATTCAGTTTGCCCGAATACAGTTATTGATGAAAGTTGGCCATAGCCTGATTCTCATTTCAGGTGGAAATGTGCGAACCGACCAAGGCGCTGATATTGACAGGCTGGCGGCATCCATATGTTTCGGCGTGGTCGACCTAGATGTAGTTTCCGCCGCGGATCAGGGACAGATTCCCGAACCTCCCCGATGACGACCGACTCCCCATCGACCGATAGCAAGGCCGCTCATTTTTCGGCCTTCTTCCGCCACTTGCCGCTTTCCTGACTCCAGTACTGAGCCTTACAGCCCGCCTGTGTGAGAGTCCGCCATTGGTTCCGTGCGGCTTGAAGCGCAGTCGAATCGTTGCCGTCAAACAATACACAGACCCTTTCCAGGCGCCGCACTTCTTCTGCGGTGACTTCCGCACCGTCAATGCTCATTACGCATTTCGCACCGTTCGGAAGCCCTGCATCTGTGGTCAGCAAAATTGGCTGTGCGGCGTCATGCGGGCCCCCAATCCGGCCATGCGCAAGAAAGGAATCGTCCCTACCTAGCCAAAGTTTCTCGTCAAGCCAATCCATGCGACCTGCCTCAACGCCACGCACCGCTACACGCCACCCCGCCTTTTGGGCGAGATTGAGGAGCGTTGGCAGAACGACCTCGAGCGGCTGACGCGTCAGGTGATAGAAATACGCCTCTCCCATTTGCGCCAAGCTCCGCTACCCAGCGACAGTCGACCGGACGCCGAGCCGCCGAAACTCCAGCAACGGCAACCCATCCACCCGTAAGACCATGACATCATCCGGCAGGGGGCGGGTTCCGCGTCCCCAACAGTGGATGTCTAATGTGATCAGTGATCTGATTCAAGGGAAGGATTGCGACCGTCCCCTCTGGGTAATCTTCCTTAAAGTGATGTATGATTGCACCATTTTTCAATATATTGAACGGTGTTCTTCACCTTAGGCACCATTTTGCCTGAATGCGTGCTGATGCTGGCTGGAGCAGTCCGCTCAACGTTCATACCCATCCGCAATGAGACGGTTCAGTGCCAGCACTCCCCAGCCTGACCCCCCCTTCGGAGCCAATGATGTCTCCGACTTGGTGCTGGCCATTCCCGCAATGTCCAGGTGGATCCACGGCACATCATCCTTCACGAAGCGCTTCAGGAACTGCGCCGCGGTGACAGCCCCTGCAGGACGGCCTCCAACGTTCTTCATATCCGCAATGTCAGATTTCAGCATCCTGTCATAGGCCGTGCCCAATGGCATGCGCCAAGCACCCTCGCCCTCTGCCTTGGCAGCCTGCAGGAACTTGCGGCAGAACCCATCATCGTTTGAGAACACACCGGCGTTTTCGTGACCAAGGCCAATGATGATGGCCCCAGTGAGGGTGGCGAGATCCACCATGGCCGCGGGCTTGAACCGCTCCTGCGCATACCACATGAGATCACAGAGTACGAGCCGACCTTCGGCGTCAGTATTGATGATTTCGACGGTATCCCCTTTCATCGACTTGACAATGTCACCAGGTCTCTGCGCGCGCCCGTCGGGCATGTTCTCTACCAAACCCACGAGTCCAACGACATTCGCCTTGGCCTTTCTGAGCGCCAAGGTCTTCATAACTCCGGCGACAACACCCGCGCCACCCATATCCATTGTCATGTCTTCCATGCCAGAGGCGGGCTTCATGCTTATGCCACCACTGTCAAAGACGACGCCTTTTCCAACCAGTGCGACCGGCGATTCCTCACCACCACCTTTCCAACGCATCACAACAACCTTTGACGGACTCTCACTCCCCTGACCGACGGCCAGAAGCGTTCGCATTCCCTTCGCTTTGAGTTCCGCCTCATCCAGCACCTCGACCCCAATGCCAAGTTCTTCAAGCGCCGCCAGACGCGATGCGAATTCAACGGTGGTCAGGACATTGGACGGAGCGTTCACAAGATCGCGGGTGAAGAACACACCTTCCGCAAGTGGCCTTACGGCCGCCGCTTTCCTCGAGGCTGTTTCCGGCCGAGAGGCCATGACGATGATCTGGCCGTCACGGGAGGGACCGGATTCCACCGACTTGTGTTCAACGTAGGCATAGTCCCTCAGCACCATGCCAAGCAGAACCTCGCCGACCGACGCCAATCCCCCGGCCATGACCAACTGATCCCTGCCCCGACGCATCTTGCCGAGCGCAGCGCCTGCCCGCCGCGCATCCGAAGGCTTTGACCGCTTGGGGAGCTTTGTCACCAGAATGGCTTCCGCCGCCATGCCCGAGGGCCACTCCAGTTCAACGGCCTTGCCGGTTTCGAGCTTGCTGAAGGACTCGCTGCCCACCAATCTGGAAAGCACACCTCCCGTCAACCTGTCGACGCGCCTTCCAGCAGGATCGAGCTTGCCACCCTCAACCACAAACAACGCGACGCATCCCTCGGCTTTGGTCAGGTTGTCCAGATCGGTCTGGATAATGCGGAACTCGGTCGGAGCGGTCATTGCATGCGTCTCCCATCTGCGTTGGCATCTGGGTCTGCATAAGCGGAGACCCGCGGATTTGCCAGTTGTCATTTGCTGGTTTCGCTTCACCCATCCGCTTGCAGTAACCATCGATTCGGATAGAATTCAGAGGGTAACAACGGCAGGTCTTCCGAACAGTGGCCAGCTTCAAAGGATTCGACCGATATGTCCTGTCGCGGCTGATGACGCTGTTCGGCTTCTTTGCCGTTGTACTGGTCGGCGTCTACTGGATAAATCGAGCGGTTCGCCTGTTTGACCAACTCATCTCGGATGGCCAGTCCGCCATTGTTTTTCTTGAGATTACCGCGCTGACACTTCCGAATGTGATTCGCGTAATGTTACCGATCGCAGCGTTTGCAGCCTCGCTACATGTCGCCAACCGGCTGACTTCTGACAGTGAACTCGTCGTTATCCAGTCGAGCGGATGGAGCCGATGGCGTCTGATGCGTCCTGCTATCGCATTTGGCGTCATCGTGGCACTTCTCGTCTCCACACTAACCCACGTGGTGGTCCCAACTGCGGCCACGCGGCTGGCGGAGCGGCAAGCGGAGATCTCGGAAAACATTGTGAATCGCCTGCTTGCCTCGGGTGAATTCCTCCATCCCTCAGATGGTATCTCCTTCTACGTTCGGGAGATCACGCCTTCCGGCGAACTCCGCGACATATTCCTCATGGATACGCGACACGCCGAGCGGAACGTCACATATACTGCGCGACGGGCCTTGCTGGTGAAACATGAGTCTGGCCCGAAGCTGGCCATGTTCGATGGGATGGTCCAGACACTATCACCCGATGGACGGAGGTTAGCCGTTACCCAGTTCGACAGGTTGGTATACGACGTTGCGGTATTGGCAGTCCAGGCCAGGCAAGCGACACGCGGGATCAGGGAGCTATCCACGCCCGAACTTCTCTGGCCAGACGCTCACGTCATCAGTGAAATGGGACGCCCTGCCGCAGTCTTGATCACGGAAGGTCATGAACGCATCAGCCAGGCTCTTCTCAGCGTCGTCGCAGCGCTTTCCGGATTTGCGGCGCTGATGCTTGGTTCATTCAGCCGGTTCGGTTTCCTTAAACAGATCACCGGGGCCATTTTCGCCCTGATCGGGTTGAAATTCATTGACAATCTCATGATCGATATCGCCAGTTCCAACATCAATCTCTGGCCGCTCACATATTTTGCCACGGTTCTGGGTCTGGCAGCGATTGCGGTGGTCATCTTTCTTGCCGACGCGCCTTACGCCTTCGATCGCGGGTTGAGGGCTCAGCAAGCATGATACTGGATATCTATCTCGCGCGCCGCTCACTGGCCACATTCATGGCAGTCTTCGGGATTTTCCTGGCTCTGACCCTCCTGATTGGAATGGTGGAACATATCCGAAAATTCGACGTGGGGACGGTTGGATTTCTTGAAGTCATCAATTTGACGTTGCTGAGCGCTCCATGGGAAATCGTTCGCATACTGCCTTTGATTATGGCCATGGCAACCCTGGCGCTGTTTCTGTCATTGGCGCACTCCTGTGAACTTGTCATCCTGCGGTCGACAGGACGGGCGATATTCCGTACACTTTTGGCCCCGCTTGTGGTTGCGTTCCTGATCGGCATTTTCACTGTAGCCATATTGAACCCAATCGTTGCGTCCACCAGCAATCAATATGACATCGTCGCTGGCCGAAATGTCAGCGGCGGATCCAGCGTGCTTTCAGTCAGCCCGGAAGGACTTTGGCTTCGACAGGCTGGATCGGATGGGCAGACAGTAATCCGTGCGGTTCAGAGCAACCTGGACGGGACGGAATTCTTCGGTGTCACTTTTTTTGGATTTGGTCCAGATGGCGTTGTGGACTACCGGGTGGAAGCGGATTCGGCGAAACTCGTTCCGGAGGCATGGCAGCTGAATTCGGCAAAGGAATGGCGGTTTGACACAGTGGAGAATCCAGAACGGGAATCGATCAACCACGCCGAACTGAATATCCCAACAAGCCTGACCGTGAACCAGATTCGTGATAGTTTTGGCGCTCCGAGCTCGATTCCGATTTGGGAGCTTTCCGGGTTCATCAAGGAGCTGGAAAGGGCAGGCCTCTCTCCCTTGAGACATCAGGTGTGGATGCATATGGAACTGGCTCTGCCGCTCATGTTGGTCGCAATGGCCCTGATCGGAGCGGGATTGTCCATGCGGCATACCAAATTCAGGAAGACGAGCAAGGTGGTGCTCCTGACTATGGGGCTGGCATTTGGGTCGTACGTCATTCGCAACTTCGCCCAGATTCTAGGCGAGAACGGCCAGATTCCCGTGCTTCTGGCGGCCTGGAGCCCTCCTGCGGCCGCGATTATGCTCATGATCGGCATTGTTCTCAATCTGGAGGACGGATAATGCCGCGCATCCCACTGTTCGCGATTGTACTTGCCATCCTGCCAGTCGCAGCTTCCGCCCAGTTTCCGACAATGGTTGCGGATACGGTCTTCGTTTCATCTGACAGAAACACGATCACTGCCAGAGGCAATGTCGAGATTCTATCCGGTGAACGGCGGCTCCGGGCCGAAGGACTTGTGTTTGACCGCGAATCAAATCAACTAAAGGTTATCGGACCCCTTACGGTGGTTGACGAAGACGGTTCACTCATTGTCGGTGAAAGCGCGGAACTGACGGCTGATCTGCGCGAGGGGATCATCAGCGGTGTACGGATTCTTCTGGACGAAAATACGCAGGTCGCCGCTGCGGAAATGCATCGCATCGACAGCCGCTATCGCCAATTGTTCAAGACCGTCGCTTCCTCCTGCAACGTCTGTGAGGAACGGCCTGTCCCCCTCTGGAGCATTAGCGCAAGACGCGTAATCCATGACAGGGCCCGAAGACAGCTCTATTTTCACAACGCCCGGTTTGAAATCGCGGGAATACCCATTCTATACATCCATCGCCTACGCATGCCCGATCCGACGCTGGATCGGGCCACTGGATTCCTGATCCCGAAGTTCAAGACTTCGACCAACCTCGCCAGCGGTGTGAAGATACCGTACTTCATAACACTTGGAGATCACGCAGACCTAATGCTGACGCCCTATATGTCCTCTCGCACGAATACGCTTGAGGGAAATCTCCGGCAGGAATTCACATTCGGGTCACTGCAGCTGGAGGGAGCGGTTACGGACGATGATCTCAGGCCCCGGGACGTCCGGAGCTATCTTTTCGCAAATGGCCGGTTCTTTCTTCCTGAAGATTTCAGGCTAAATCTCGATCTGGAGCTGGTTTCGGATCACGCGTATCTGTGGACCTACGACTATTCCGACGCAGATCGCCTGAGCAGCAGCATTGAAGTCACCCGTTCACGCCGCGGGGAGCATGTATCGACAAGTATCAATATGCTCGAGAATGTGCTGGGCACCACTGACCGGATAGGCTTCGACGACAAGGTTTACCAAGGAGTCGCCAACTATCAGCGTCGGCTATGGCCATCCTCCATCGGAGGTGAGGTTCGGTTGGCTTTTGATGCGGAAATCTCAAAGGGCCCGATATCGAACGCCGCAAAGGAGAAGGTCCGATCCTACCGTTCTGGCGTAAGGGCTGATTGGCTCCATAGCTGGACTTTGGTGAGTGGTCTCATCACTTCCGCGCGGGCGCAACTCGCCGCCGATTCCCAAATCTACAGAGCGGACAATAGATCGAAGGATTCGAACTCCCGTCTGATCCCTTCCACAGCGCTTGAACTGCGGTGGCCGCACGTCGGGATTTCCGAAAGCCGCGGCACTTACATCCTTGAGCCGGTGATGCAGATTGCCTGGACGGATGTCAAACCCCGGCGACACGAAGGCGATAGGTATCCCGAATTTGACGAAGGAAACCTGATCGCTCTAGGCCGTTTCCCCGAATTTGACGCTTATGAACGAGACTGGCGCGCAGCGATTGGGCTAGGCTGGACGCATCTCGCCTTGGGGGGTAGCGAGTACTCGATCACCGCAGGACGTCTGTTCAGAAAGAAGGGCGACGACCGGTTCGTTCCGGATAGTGGGCTTTCCGGCAAAGGCTCCGATTGGCTGTTTTCCGCTCAGGCAAAGCACAACCGGCTGACCGTTGCCACCCGTTCGCTGCTTGACAACGGGGGAGGCTTCACGCGTTTTGGGGTGGAGTTTGCCTGGCAGGACGATTTAACCACTGCGTCGGGCCACTATATATGGGCGTCAGGGGCGAAAAGGGACACTTCGGAAATTGTTCTCGAGACAAGCCGCGTTGTCGGCCGCCACTGGATTGCTTCGGTCAACGGAAGATATGATGGGAGCGCTGATCGCACCACAAAGGCAGGGCTTGGTCTGAAGTACAGGAATGAATGCGTGACGGTTGACATTTCCGTCTCGCGTAGATTTTCCACTTCCGACATTTCCAATGTGCCAACCTCGACAGAATTCAACGTAGGCGTCATACTTGGTGGATTGGGCCGGCATGACAGCGGCCCCGAACGGAGCTGCAGGACAAGGCGCTAGCAGGCAAGGAGTTAAGGCCCGATGACCACGATTCGTCCAAAGGTTTTCCTGGCGCTTTCGCTGGCCATGGCCCCCATTGCGGCGCCTGGCGGTCCGTTCGATCCGGTCGCACATGTCAATGGCCAGGTGATCACCCAATATGAGCTCGACCAGCGAGTTCTTTTCCTGAGTGCAATGAACATTCCAGGCGATCTTGGTGAGGATGCTTTGGAGCGACTGGTGAGCGAACGGTTGCAATCCGACGCGGCCCGACGGTCGGGTGTGAACATAGGCGACAATGATGTTCTGACGGGCATGAATGAATTCGCGGCCCGTTCGAACATGAATGCCGACCAATTCGTCGACGCACTTGGAAGTGTTGGAATCTCACGGGAGTCATTCGAGGACTTTGTCAGATCCGGCTTGGCTTGGCGACGTCTTGTGCGAGGTCTGTTCAGTGCACGTGCCCAGATCAGCGACGATGAGGTGGACCGTGCCGTGGCTCTCGGCTCCTTTGGCAGCGGCGCACGCGTCCTGGTTTCAGAGATATTTCTGCCTGCTGAAACGCCGGAACGCCTGGTCACCGCTCAGCGGCTTGCGGATGAAATCCGCCGGATCAGGACAGCCTCCGAATTCGCTGCTGCGGCACGCCGCTTCTCCGTTGCGCCCTCGGCCAGGGAGGGCGGGCAACAGGACTGGGTGGCGATCGAGAGTCTTCCCGAAGCTTACCGCAACCAGATTCTGTCACTCTCGCCTGGCCAGATATCCAGTCCGATCCCTCTTCCAAACGCCATTGCCATTTTCCAGCTTCATGGCATCGAGGAATCCAGTGGGCCTCGGGAACTGGAACTGTCTGTTGATTATGCCGCGTATCTGATTCCCGGCGGAGGAAGTGAAGCGGCAAGGATCCGTGCCAATGAAATCAAAGCCAAAGTCGACAGCTGCGACGACCTCTATGGCATCGCCAAAGGGCAGCCGGAAGATCGGCTCAGTAGACAGGTTGTTCCGACATCTGAACTGCCAGATAATATCGCGGTTGCGCTGGAGGATCTTGATGACAATGAGGTATCGACCCGAATCGTCACGGACGACGGCCGGATGCTGGTGTTCCTGATGCTATGTAGCCGAACCTTCGCAGCGACTGAGGAGGTTGACCGTGAGGCAGTGCGCCAGGGCCTGTTCAACCAACGTCTGGCAGCTTACGCCGATAGCTACCTTGCTGAACTGCGCGCAAAGGCCGTTATCGAGATCGAATGACCGAGGCACCTGTAGCGCTGACCTCAGGTGAGCCTGCCGGAATAGGACCAGAGGTGGCGGCGGGTGCTTGGGCTGTCCTGCGAGACGAACTCCCGTTCTTCTGGATTGGCGATCCTCGGGCACTCCCCCAAGAGGTGATCTGGCATGAGATCGCTGAACCGGCCGAAGCGGTTTCGACAATGTCCGGCGCTCTCCCGGTGCTGAGACAGGAATTCCCTGGGTCAATTGTGCCAGGATTTCCGGACGCCAACAATGCCCCGTGCATCATTGAGGCGATCACCCGTGCAGTGGAGTTCGCGATGGCGGGCGATGCCTGCGCGGTCTGTACCTGTCCGATCAGCAAAATCACCCTTAAGTCTGGCGCAGAATTCAGGTTCTCAGGCCATACCGAATTCCTTGCCGACCTTACGGGTGCCAGGCGTGCGGTGATGATGCTCGTGTCCGACACAATGCGCGTTGTGCCGACCACGATCCACATTCCGCTTGCCGAAGTTCCTGCGACGCTGACAGCTGGACTTCTGGAGCAGACGATTCGCATCTGCCACAAATGTCTGCAGCGGGATTTTGCCATAGAGACCCCTCGGATCAGGGTTTCAGGCCTAAATCCGCATGCGGGCGAGGGCGGAACTATGGGCGACGAGGAAAGACGGATCATCGCTCCGGTGGTGGCCCAACTGGCGAAAGAGGGCATGGCCATCGAAGGGCCACTGCCCGCTGATACAATGTTCCATTCAAATGCACGAGCCAACTACGACGTGGCAGTCGCAATGTACCACGACCAGGCACTCATTCCGATTAAGACACTATGCTTTGACGACGCCGTGAATGTCACGCTTGGTCTGCCAGTCGTCCGAACATCACCCGATCACGGAACCGCGTTTGACATCGCTGGAAAGGGCATTGCCAGCCCTTCGAGCCTTATCAGGGCGCTTCGTCTGGCTGCAAGAATGTCTCAGGCCCGAAGTCAGGCATAGTGGCGTTGCTCAGGCATCCCCACATCCGCCGTCACATCCAGGTCAGGTTGGTGCACATGATCGACAATCTTCCCCCTCTTCGCGAAGTCATCGCGAATTATGGTTTGCAGGCCAGAAAATCCCTAGGCCAGAACTTCATAATGGATCTTAACCTCACCGCCCGGATCGCACGTGCTGCCGGCGATCTATCGTGTGTTGACGTGCTGGAGATTGGGCCGGGTCCCGGTGGACTCACGCGAGGTATCCTGGCCGAGGGTGCACGCCGGGTACTTGTGGTCGAAAAGGATCCAAGATGCATCCCTGCCCTGCAGGACATCGCCGCAGCCAATCCTGGGCGGATGGAAATCATCAACGGTGATGCGTTGGCAATCGACCCGATCAAACAGCTTACCCCACCAGTTTTCGTAATCGCGAATCTACCCTATAACGTCGGAACCCGCCTGCTGCTGCGATGGCTCTCACCGACTTCCTGGCCTCCGGATTGGAGTAAGTTAACGCTCATGTTCCAGCACGAGGTTGCGCAACGGATCGTTGCAGCACCCGGCGACAAGTCCTACGGGAGATTGTCTGTATTTGCCCAATGGCGGTGCCACGTACATATAGCTATGATCCTGCCGCCTGAGGCCTTCACCCCCAAACCAAAGGTTCATTCCGCACTTGTGCAACTGACCGCGCTTGCAAAACCTCGCTTCGACACCGAACCAATTCTTCTGGAGCGTATTGTTGCAAAGGCCTTCGGCCAGCGAAGAAAGATGCTGCGCACCGCTCTGCATGATGTCGCGCCAGACATTGAAGCCGTGCTGGAGCGGGCGGGCATTTGTCCAACTCTACGGGCCGAGGAAGTGCCCATTGAAGGATTCTGCGCGATTGCCAACCGCCTCATCGAAACGACACCGCACCAGACCGGGTAATCTGGAGTGTTCGCGGGAACATTCTGGGGGGCGATCTATTGAGCCGTCTCCGCCACCAACTTCTCTTTTCCACCCGCAACGGGTTCTGGCCGACGTCGCGATTTATTCCCCCCAGAAGTGGGTGCGGCCGGTGTGGACTCCGGAGTTTCAACCAATCCGCCGGCGTCCTCGGCGACGTCAATCACTTCGTTGTCGCGCGCTGGCAACGATTGCAGCTGACTCTCGCTATTTCCCTCTCGCGAAACATCCCGCTGTTGCTGGTCGTTGGCATTCGCAAGTTGCTCTTCCCGCTTCGCGGCCCGCTGCAGCTGGCGTTCTCGGTGCTGAGCTTCCTGGGCCTCGCGTCGAGCTTCCTGTTCACGCATCGCTTCCGCCAGCATGCGCGTATAGTGCTCGGCATGCTGCTGAAAATTCTCCGTTGCGACACGGTCTCCGCCCAGCTGTGCATCACGGGCAAGCTGGTTGTATTTTTCAATGATCTGCTGTGGTGTGCCCCGCACCTTGCCTTCTGGTCCGGAACTATCGAATACCCGATTGACGACATTGCCAATGGAACGGTTGCGATTCAGCTTCGAACGCGAGCGTTGCTTGGACGATCTCATTGTGTTTGCTATCCAGCCTTCGGTTTGGCTTGGCCTGACCCCGGCCTGTGACCTGTCTGCACGAAATTCGTGCACCGGAGTCTCTCTAATTTTGGCATGAGCACGGCAGGGGGCCTCTTTACCCCACCAAGCGCTTCTGGAGCCATATACTGATGTGCCAAAAGACAATTCAAGACAAAATCGATATTTTTATCAAAAATGTGCGGCCATGCCACACCTTACCTTTTCAGTCTGGCACCTATCACCCTGTCTCGACCGTCCAGGTCCCTGTGGGTCGCGATGCAGTCGAGACCGACATCCATGAGTATGCGAGACACCGCCTCTGCCTGGGTCGGTCCAATCTCAACGAGAACGCGGCCACCCGGCTCCAGAAACCGACCCAGACCATGTGCAATGGCACGATACGCAGAAAGGCCGTCAGCCCCATCAGTAAGTGCGATCATCGGATCATGAAGGCGAACCTCAGGGGCAAGCTCCCTGAATTCGCTGGCTGAAACATATGGTGGATTCGACACGATCAAATCAAAGCTGCCGACCACATCCTCATACCAGTTTGACTGAACCGTTTTCAATCGTGGTTTCACTTCAGCTAGAATTGCATTGGAATCGGCCACCTCCAGCGCTTTCTTCGAGATGTCCGTCGCCACCGCAACTGAACTTTGCCACTCGGCCAACAGCGTCACCGCGATGATTCCGCTTCCGGTGCCAAGATCGAGAATCCGGTGGCTCAACCCCTCATCAAGCGCGGCGGCAATGAGGATCTCCGTCTCTGGTCTTGGATCCAGAACATGGGAGGACACGACGAACTCCCGACCCCAGAACCACCGTCTGGCCAGTATGTGGCCAACGGGCCTGCGTGCCAGTCGCTGCTCAACAAACGCCTCGAATCGGAGCAAATCCTCTTTAGGCAGGTGATTTTCGAGACTGAGCGTCATTCGGTCAGCCGGAATTCCAAGCGTTGCCGCCATCAACGCACGCGCATCTCTCGACCCTGATTCCAGCCCAGCTTCGTTCAGACGAGTTGTAGCGGATGCCAAAGCGGACCGAACCAACCCGTTCACGTGCCCAACTCGGCCAGTCTGGTTGCCTGATCATGCGCTGTGAGCGCCTCTATGATCTCACCTAAGTCTCCCTGCATGATTTGGTCGAGCCGATAGAGCGTGAGGTTGATTCGATGGTCGCTCAATCGTCCCTGCGGGAAATTGTAGGTGCGGATACGTTCACTTCGGTCGCCCGTTCCCACTTGGGAGCGTCTGTCAGCAGAGCGTTCTGCCTCCGCCTTCCGCCTTTCGAAATCGTAAAGTCGCGCCCTGAGCACACGCATTGCGACCTCGCGGTTCCGGTGCTGGGACTTCTCGGAGGATGTCACCACAATCCCTGTTGGAAGGTGGGTGATTCGAACGGCGGAGTCGGTTGTGTTTACATGCTGACCACCCGCCCCGCTAGAGCGCATCGTATCGATACGAAGGTCGGAAGCATCGATTCTGACGTCAACATCCCGGGCCTCAGGAAGCACTGCAACCGTTGCGGCGGAGGTGTGAATTCTCCCGCCGGATTCCGTTGTCGGTACGCGCTGCACCCTGTGAACACCACTTTCGAATTTCAGACCTGCGAAGACCCCTTGCCCCCGTATGTTCACGATCGCTTCACGGATGCCACCAAGTTCGGTGTACTGCTCCACGATCATCTCGAGGTTCCAACCCTGTGCATCCGCATATCGCTGATACATACGCAGGAGATCGGCGGCGAAGAGCGCGGCTTCCTCACCGCCAGTTCCAGGGCGGATCTCCAGAATCGCTGATCCGGAGTCAGCCGAATCCCGGGGCAGTAACGCCAGTCGAAGTGATTGTTCGAGCTGCGGGAGTCTTTCCTTCAGTGCAGGAAGCTCGTCCCGGGCCAATGTCGAGAGGTCGGGGTCATTCAGCATCGCTTCAGTGTCGGCAATACTGTCAAGCAGACGACGGTATTCGGCGATCTGGGTAGCGACGGGAAGCAGTTCGGCGTATTCCCGGCCGAGTGCTGCTATGTCTCCGTGCCCATCAGCCATTGCCGCCTCGACATATTCGAACCGCTCGGTGATCTGTGTGAGTTTCTCTAACGGAATCATAGGGCTGGTTTGCCCAATTGATCCTGTTCGGTCAAGATCGGTCATCATTGCCGTTCATATCTTGCGTGATCCGAAGATCGTCAGATCCAGAGGGGCTAAACTGCATGGGGGGTCCATAGCGCAACCAGGCCGACAGGATGGTGTGGTCAGGAGGTCAGGTCAGCACATCCAGGGCGTGTTGATCCTTTAGCCATATCCCGGACTGGAGTTGGGTCTGCGGCGCTGGCTCATGCATGCGTTCGACAGCCGCATCCATATCTTCCGAAACTCTTCCGCAATCGCAACCGGCAGCTGCTAAGGGTTCCATGAACTCCCCAACCAATTAACGCCGCATCCAACACCAAAGGCAAAGCAACTCGACCGCAGCATGAGCACCAGCGATTGCGGTGGCGCCAGTGGGGTCGAACGGAGGCGAAACCTCGACGACGTCTCCTCCAGCCATGCGAAGGCCAGCAAGGCCACGCAGTATCGCTGCGGCCTGCCAACTCGCCAAACCGCCCCACACCGGTGTCCCGGTCCCTGGTGCAAAACCAGGGTCAAGCACATCAATGTCGAAGGTCACATATGCGACCGCGTCGCCGACAATCCCCAGTATCCTCTTCGCCACCTCCTGCGGTCCGGTTCGATGCACTTCCTGTGCATCGATCACAGTGATGCCAAGTGTATCCGGATTGTCTGTCCGAATTCCAACCTGTACAGATCGCCCGACATCGACCAGCTCTTCCTGAACCGCCCTGAAGAACATCGTGCCGTGGTCGACCCGCAATCGATCATCATCGGCCCAAGTGTCTGTATGTGCATCGAACTGTACCAGCGCAACGGGGTGGCCAAGCCTGTCCACGTGCGTGCGCAGGCATGGCAACGAAATCGAGTGATCTCCACCCAATGCAATGCAGCCGACGCCCTGAGTCAGGATCCCACCAATATGTTCTTCAATCAATGCCGGAATGTCAGCAGGGACTGCGTAGTCGAAAGCCATGTCACCGAAGTCCGCAATAGCGAACTCGCTCAATGGATCAAATCCCCACCCGTAGGGTGCGTCAGGTGCCTGAAGTGTACTTGCTTCGCGGATGGCGCGGGGGCCAAATCGGGCCCCTGGCCTGTTTGTCACTGACTGGTCATACGGAATTCCGGTGACAGCGAGATCCATCCCGGAAAGATCCTTGGTATAACGCCGCCGAAGGAACGACGTAATGCCTGCGAACGTATTCTCGTTCGAGAGTCCCTTGAGGCTCTCGCGTGTCAGCGCCGTATCTACCTGCGTCCGCGCATCCGCCAGAGCCATTTCAGTTGCCTCAATATCGCTGCACACACCACACTATCCAACGGGACACGCCCTCTCAACCAGCCGCACGAAAAAAGATGCGCCTAACGGTGCGATACTGTCATTGAAGTCGTATGCCGGACTGTGGCAGTAGGCTGTCTCCCCCTGCCCAAGGAACAGATAAGCACCCGGACGAGCCTGAAGCATATAGCTGAAATCCTCCGCGCCCATCTCCGGCCCCACATCTGTAACCACTTTCTCTGTGCCCACGATTTCCGCCGCGACATCCGCCGCAAACGCAACTGAGGCTTCATCGTTCACAGTCGCGGGATAGCCTTCGTCAAATTCCAGAATGGCTCTGACATCAAATGCTGTTTCATGGCCCTTCACAATTTCAGCGATCCTTCGGAAGGCCATGGCCCTCACATTCCGGTCAAATGTCCGAATCGTGCCGGAAAATCTCGCTTCGCCCGGAATGACGTTGTTCGCCGTTCCAGCGTGAAATTGTGTTACGGAAATGACCAACTCCTCTACGGCCTTATGGTTGCGGCTTACAACTGTCTGAATCGCCTGAACCATAGCCACGGCAGCGGCAACCGGGTCGACAGCTTCATGGGGCCACGCCGCGTGGCCGCCGACACCTTTTACAGTCACTTCAAACTCATCCACGGCGGCCATGATCGGTCCCGGCGCTGTAAAGAAATGCCCCTCCGAATAGAGCGGTGCGTTGTGAAGGGCGAAGACCCGTGTCACATCCAGATTGTCGAGAACACCTTCGCGAACCATAACCTCGCCACCACCACCGTATTCCTCCGCTGGCTGGAACAGCAGAGCGACCCGCCCGCTGAAGTTGCGGGTTTCGGCGAGGTATTTCGCCGCACCAAGGAGCATCGCCGTGTGTCCGTCGTGGCCGCAAGCATGCATCGACCCCGCAGTTTCACTTGCGTAGTCCACCCGTGTCTCTTCCTCGATCGGCAATGCGTCCATGTCTGCACGAAGCCCGATTGTTGGGCCGGGTCCCTGCCCTTCAATCACTGCGGCGATTCCTGTGGTGGCAATTCCTTCATGGATCTGGTCCACTCCGAATTCCCGAAGTTTCCTGGCTACAAAGGCTGCGGTCCTGTGACATTCAAATCCCAGTTCGGGATTGCGATGGAGCCAACGTCGCCATTCGCGCATTTCGTCAGCAAAGTCGCCGATACGGTTGATGACGGGCATTGCTGGACTCCCTTCCATTCTAGCGGGATAACCGTATCAGACATTCCGTAACTCAAGAAAGAGGAAACGATGGGCAGCGGCCGTGACGAGCCTACGCTTGACTCTACTGGCGGTATCCTTCGCCTGCTGGATGTCATGCGACGGCTTAGGAACCCCGATTCCGGCTGCCCATGGGACATTGAGCAAACTTTCTCCAGCATAGCGCCATACACGATCGAAGAAGCCTACGAAGTTGCTGATGCCATTGAGAGGAACGCGTGGCACGAGCTTGAGGGTGAACTTGGCGACCTCTTGCTCCAGACCGTCTATCACGCAACGATTGGCGAGGAGATGGGGCTCTTTGACTTCGACAGCATCGCCCAGAAAATATCGGCAAAGATGGTTGGCCGGCATCCACATGTATTTGGAGATGAGTGCCGCGATAGAAGCGCTGATGAACAGAGCCGCAACTGGGAAGCCGTGAAGGCTGCGGAACGGGCGACGAAAGGTGCGCAGGGCGCACTGGATGATGTTGCGACTGGACTGCCCGCGCTGCTGCGCGCCACAAAACTTCAGAAACGTGCCGCACGGGTCGGATTTGACTGGCCAGACCCAACACAGGTCATCGCAAAGATCGCGGAGGAAGCGGCCGAACTTGCCGAGGCCCGGACCTCCGGCGATGCCAAGAGTGTCTTTGAGGAACTCGGCGACCTGCTGTTCGCCATCGTCAACCTCGCACGTCATCTCGACATTGATCCCGAGGCCGCATTGCGTTCAGCGAACGGGAAGTTCACCCGTCGCTTCCAGATCGTTGAATCGCGGCTTGCTGAACTGGGCAAGTGCGCTCAGGACAGTGACCTTGCCGAAATGGATGCATTTTGGAACGAGGTAAAGGCATGCGATGAACGCAATCATTGACGATTCTCTGATGGTTGAGCCTGCAAACACTGTGTCCACAAGGATCCCTAGGTTCGGTGATCCACTTTTCAGCCTTCGACGTTGTTGGCAGGCCAGGGTCTGATGGTGGAGCAGATAATCATCGATACCGATCCAGGGCAGGATGATGCCATTGCCATTCTTCTGGCACTTGCATCGCCTGAGTTGGAAGTCGTCGGAATTACGGCAGTTGCCGGCAATGTCCCGCTGCCGCTTACCCAAAAAAACGCACGTATGGTCTGTGAACTTGCAGGTCGCACCGATGTTCCGGTCTTTGCAGGCTGCGACGCTCCACTGAAGCGAAGATTGGTCACAGCTGAGCATGTTCATGGGAAGACCGGGCTTGACGGAATCGATCTGCCCGACCCTAGGCTGCCACTTAAGGAGGCGCATGCCGTCGAGTTCATCATCGAGACGCTGCGCACACGGCCCTCCGGCTCAGTAACCCTTTGCCCTCTGGGACCGCTAACCAACATTGCGACTGCGTTCCAGCGCGCTCCGGAAGTGATCGGCAGGGTCCGCCGGCTTGTTCTGATGGGCGGCGCATATTTTGAAGTCGGCAACATAACACCGGCCGCCGAATTCAACATTTATGTCGATCCCGAAGCAGCCAAGGTGGTGTTCGGATCAGGTGTCGACCTTGTTGTCATGCCTCTGGATGTAACACACAAGGCACTCGTTACCGTCGATCGAATTGAGGCATTCCGACGTCTGGGTACCGGTGCGGGACATGCCATTGCCTCATGGACTGATTTCTTCGAGCGGTTCGATAAGGAAAAGTATGGCTCGGAAGGAGCGCCGCTGCATGATCCAACCGTGATTGCCTACCTCCTTGAGCCGAACCTTTTTGCAGGTCGTCACATCAATGTCGAGATCGAGACGCAATCGGATCTGACCCGGGGAATGACCGTCGCTGATTGGTGGGGCGTTACGGACCGTGCGGCAAATGCGCAGTTTATGGGCGAAATAGATGACGAAGCGTTCTTTGAACTCCTCACCCAGCGGATTTCCAGGCTAAGGTAGGGTTCGTTCCTGAGGATATGTGCGCAATTGGAATCCGGCCACCTCCTGGAGCATTCCGATGATCACGTCCTGCCTACCTCAATGCTTCATATTCCCATTCCAGTTTCGATGGACAGGATCTGCTTCGATTGGGTGGCGAAGCAATGACACTTCGCCTAGATTGTTTACATGATGCTCGCTCTTCAGTTCGACAACAGCTACGGCACGCTTCCTGGCCGGTTCTACTCGCGCCTGACACCGACGCCAGTGTCCGAACCGAGGCTTGTCGCCGTAAACAAAGCTCTGGCTGATGAACTCGGATTGGATACAGATGAGCTGAAAGCAAGTGAAGCCGTTCGGATCCTGGCCGGAAACACCGTGCCGGACGGTGCGGACCCACTTGCACAGGTCTATGCCGGTCATCAATTTGGAGGTTGGGTGCCCCAACTTGGCGATGGCCGCGCCATTCTTCTTGGAGAGATATTTGATACCAACGGGATACGCCGCGATCTTCAGCTGAAAGGTGCAGGTCGCACTCCCTATAGCCGTGGCGGAGACGGACGAGCCTGGATTGGCCCGGTGATCCGGGAGTATGTGGTTTCAGAGGCGATGCACGCGCTCGGCATACCAACCACCCGTGCTCTTGCTGCGGTTACGACGGGTGACCATGTCTACCGGGAATCCCGGCTTCCCGGTGCGGTCCTGACACGGGTCGCATCAAGCCATATTCGTGTCGGTACGTTTCAGTTCTTTGCAGCCCGTCAGGATCTGGGGGCGCTTCAGACACTGACCGACTACGTGACCGCGAGGCACTACCCCGGCAAGAGCGGTGCGCTGGAAATGCTGGATGCCGTGATCGAGGCGCAGGCAAGTCTGGTTGCCCAATGGATGGGTGTGGGATTCATCCATGGTGTCATGAACACCGACAATACGCATGTTGCCGGCGAAACCATAGACTATGGCCCCTGCGCGTTTATGGACGGATTCCATCCTGATACGGTCTACAGTTCCATCGACAGATTTGGGCGCTACGCCTATTCCCGGCAACCTGACGTCATGATCTGGAACATGGCTCAGTTGGCCACCGCGCTGCTTCCTCTGATCGATGACGACCAAGACGCGGCCGTGGAACAGGCAACGCATTCCGTTCGTAGGTATCCTGAACTCTATGAAGTCGCCAGACTGGAGATCTTTCGTGCAAAGTTAGGACTCGGTTCAACCGAGAATGGAGATGCCGAACTCGTCAATAGTCTGCTTAATGCAATGAGGGATGAACAGGCGGACTTCACGAACACGTTTAGGGGACTACTCGATGCGTCCGCCAGAAATCAGTTCACCAATCCTTCCAAGTTCGACGAATGGTTTGAGCGCTGGTCAGCACGACGGCAGCGCGATCGGTGTTCGCTCAATGAACAGGAGGAACTGCTGCGATCCGCGAACCCTGCCGTCATTCCCCGTAACCACCAGATCGAAAAGGTGATTCAGGCAGCGCTGGCGGAGAATTACACACCGATGCTGAAGCTAAACGAGGTGCTGGCAAATCCGTTCGAGCTGTTGTCCGAAGATGTCTCATTCGCGCTTCCTCCCAAGCCTGGCGAAGAGGTCCGCCAAACTTTCTGCGGCACGTGAGATGTCTTCGGGACCCTTCGGAACTCTCGGTTACCGCCGATTCCCTGCCGCAACGGAATTCCACGGCTTGGCAGCCTCATGAACAATGAAATCCGGGACCGTCAATCCTGATCCATGCTTCATTGATCCGGTGGGAAGTTCTGGCCGCTGAACAACCGGTTCATGTCACGAACTAAAGTCCCGGAGAACCTGACCGGCGTTCACGGATGTTCGCTTGCCGTGCCGCATGGCGAATCGACCGTTTACCAGAACATGGACAACGCCCGAGGCATAGCGGCGAGGATGGCGGGCAGTTGCTTCGCTGGCGATACTTTCCGGATCAAAAACGCAGATATCCGCGAAGTAACCTCGCTTGAGCGCGCCTCGATGCAAAAGTCCAAGCCGTTCGGCTGGAAGCGATGTTATCCGGCGCAGGCCTTCGGCCATATCAATGACGCCCCGGTCGCGTACGTAGTGCTGAAGGAACCGTGCCGCCCAACCGTAACCGCTCAATGATCCGACCAGATCCTTCAGGACACCGTCGTTGGCAATCGCGACAGTATCTGAAATCACGGCGCATTCGGGCTGCTGCAGACACAGGTCCACGTCGTCCTCACGGAAGGACTTGGATGTCCACATCGTCGACATGATATGCTCGCCCTCCGAGGCCAGAATATCCAGCACAGCGTCATAGGGATCCTGACCGCGCATCCGACCAATCTCGTCGAAGTCCATGCCGACAAGATCCCTGTTTTCAGTGGCGTTGAGAAGTGCGATGTCCTTCCACTTTCGTGCCTTTACGATCAACCACATGGGCTGCGGGTTCGATTTGATCCTTTCCCGTTCCTCGGGATCCGCAAGGCGACGGAGCACCTCGTCCAAGCCACCGGACTGGGCCCATTTCGGCAGAATCGCGGCCATCAGGGTATGGTTCCAGTCGTGTGGAATTACGTCGAATGCAATATCCACATCGCGGTTGCGGGCGGAATCGATCATTTCCAGTGAGTGCTCCATCGCGTAGTCGGGAGCTCCGAACTTTGGCTGGATATGTGAAATCTGCAATCTGGCGCTAGATTGTCGTGCCGCCGCTATCGCCTCGGCAAATCCCAGATCGTAATGCGTGTCACGGTTGCGGACATGGGTCGCGTACAGCCGACCCCGCTCGGCAGCGACTTCGCACATGGGAACAAGGTGTTCCGGAGAAGCCAGGATTCCGGGAAAATACTCCAACCCCGACGAAAAACCGCCCGCTCCTTCATCGAAAGCCCTCTCGACAAGTCGGGCCATTTCCTCAATTTCGTGAAATTCGCCCGCCCTTGGCTCATTCCCAAGAACCGCCCGGTGAACTGTGCCATGTCCAACGAACGCCATCACGTTGACGCCGAGGCCACTTTGGTCGAGGACATCAAGATATTCACCGAACCCGTGCCAATGCGGATGATCGGCGTGACCAGTATACCATGGCGACACATCTTGGATCACGTCGTGGGAACAGACGGGAGCGCAGCTGATTCCGCATTGGCCAATCACTTCGGTCGTCACTCCCTGATGGACCTGGCTTTCGGCGCGTCTATCCGCGACCAAAGTGAAGTCCGAATGCGTGTGCATATCGACGAATCCAGGAGAGACGATCAATCCAGAGACATCAATTACTTCGCCCGCATGATTGCCAATCATTGCTTCAACTTCGGCAATACGACCATCCTTGACCGCAACATCGCCCAGAAAGCCCTCGGTGCCGTTTCCATCGTGAATCTCACCACCCCTGAGGATCAGATCAAACATAGGCTGCCTTCCTATTTCGCTTCGCCATAGAGCCAGTCGGGAACGAATAGCGTGAGTTCGGGAACGATGATCAGAACCATCATGCCGATGATGTAGGCGACGATGAACGGAAGGACGGCCACCGAAATCCGCTCGATCGATATTCCGGATATGCGCGCCGCTACGGTGAGGTTTGCCCCAAGGGGAGGAGTGAGGAAACCGATTTCGCAAGTGATGACTGTGAACACTCCAAACAATACAGGGTCTATCCCAAGTGATGTAACCAGCGGAAGGAAGACCGCCGTGAACAGGACGATCTGAGCCAGTGATTCCATGAAGGTGCCGATGAATATGTAAAAGACGCCGATGAGCATCATCACAAGAATCGGGTTTTCAGTGATCTTCGTGATTCCGGATTGTACGGCTGCCGGTACGTCGTAAAATGCGGTGAGTTGGCCAAAGGCAAGGGTTGGCGTCAACAGGATAAGGATGCCAGTCAGCAGCGCGGTAAACCGGAGTGCCTCGACAACCTTCCTGACGGTGAGTTCGCGATAGACGAACAGCCCGACGAACAGTGCGTAGAATACCGCCACGCCGGCGGCTTCAGTAGGTGTGAAGGCCCCGCCATAAATGCCGCCGAGAATGAGGATTGGAGCGCCCAGGGACCATTTTCCGTCCCAAGCAGCTCTCAGGAACGGCCTCCAGGTAAACGGCTCACCCCCTCCACCGTAACCACGGTGTCGAGCGATAATGTATGTTGTGATCATCAGCAGAACCGTCACCATCAAGCCAGGGATCAAGCCAGCGAGAAACAGTCTCGGAATCGAAGTCTCGGAGACCAGACCGTAGATGATCATCAGATTTGAAGGCGGAATGAGGCTTCCAAGCGCCCCTGCGCTTGCGGTTATGGCCGCCGCGAACGGAACGTCATAGCCGTCACGTTTCATGGCTGGGACCGTTACCGACCCTATGGCCGCGGTTGTGGCCGGACCGGACCCTGAAAGTGCGGCGAACAACATGCAGGCAAACACCGTCACCAAACCCATGGACCCGCGGTATGCACCTACGAGGTTTGTCGCGACAGCGATCATCCGACTGGCCATGCCCCCAACTTCCATCAGGCGTCCAGCCAGCACGAAGAGCGGGATTGTCAACAGTGGAAATGGCGTCAAGCTGCTATAGCCGGTCTGCGCCAGAAGCGTGTAAGGAATGTCGATCATGAACAGAGCGAGTGCGGTCGTCAGGCCGACGGCCACGAACAGCGGTACAGACATTACTGTGAGCAGTACGAACACAATCGCGAGAATTGCGATCTCGCTCATATTTGATGGTCCTCTACTTTGGCTGTTTCCTCCAGTTGCTCATCCAGCATGCCGGGTATCCCGTTCGCGCCTTCCTTCCACCAGACAAAATAGGTCTGGGAGAGACGTACCAACATCAGCGCATAGCCGATCATCAAGATCGACTGTGGATAGAACTGGTCGATACCCAGGCTTGGACTGACAGAGGTAAATTTCCAGAGAACCGTCAGATAGTCCCAGGCAACCCTCAACATAAACAGGCAGAATAGCGCCCAAAGCACATCGGCCAGAAACACGATCCAGCGCCCTGACCGTTCGGGCAGCGACTTGACCACCACGACTATGCGGATATGGAATCTTTCCCGAACGCAAAGAGCGGCACCGAGATATACTGCCCAAACCATGCTGATGGCCGCGACTTCCTCGGTCCAATGCAATGCGACCTGAAATACGTATCTCGCGATGACCTGGCAGAATACGCTGACTGCGATCACGGCCAGGCAGACACAGCAGAGCAGTTCCTCAAAATGACGTTCCAGCCATCGCAGCCTTGCCATGCAGGCGCTCCAATTCGTGTGAATTGAATGGTGCGCACGGCGGAGACCGGTTTCCCCGCCACGCGTCATTTGTCAAGGAGTCAAGGGGACCTACTGGGCGGCCTCGCGGATTCGGTTGACCAGATCCACGAACTCCTCGCCGCGCTTCCCAGCGAATTCCTGCTGAACCCTTTGGGCGGCTTTGATGAAGTCGGTCTTGTCTGGTCTGGTCATGGCCATTCCGCCCTCAGTAGCCAACCAGTTGCGGACCTCTTCCGTCTCATTCAGCACCTGCTCCCGGAACTCAGCACCCGCGTCGGTTGCGGCAAGCAGGATCTGTTTGCGCTGCTCATCGCTCAAACGCTTCATGAAAGCATCGGACGCAAAGAGCGGTGCCATAGCCACGAAGTGTTCGAGAATGACCAAATGTGGCTCGAATTCGTAGAATTTCATATCGCGAATGAAGGAAGTTCCGTTATCGCCCCCGTCGACAGTTCCCGTCTGCAGTGCTGTTGGAGTCTCCGACCATGCCAACGGAACAGGATTGGCGCCGAACGCTTCAAAGGTCGCCAGCATGACCTCGTTCTTGGGTACCCGGATCTTCAGCCCTTCCATATCAGCCATCGCATTGATCGGGCGGACGGAATTGTAGAAGTCGCGGTAAAGTGCGGGACCGAAAGTGAGAAGGTGAACGCTTGTATCGGACTGGAGGCGCTCCTTCATGAGGTCGCCGACGGGTCCATCTACGACCCGCTCAAGATGGGAGGTATTCTGGAAAACGTAGGGAAGCACCGTCACATCCATCAGCGGCCAATGGGGCGAAACGTTGTTAGCGGTGATAAAGAAGCCGTCCACGGTTCCGAGTTGCATCGCCTTGAAGGCCTCATCCTCCGTGGAGATCTGGTTGCAGCAGCGAATCTTCACCTCGACGCTGCCGCCGGTGTGTTCAGCGACTTTGTCTTCGAATATTCTCGCGAAGCGACCGTAGAGCGAGTCCTCCGGTGCGCCGAAGCCGAGATTCATCGTTACATCCGCTGCGGTTGCCGTCATCCCTGACATCACCACAGCCAAAGCCGCGGCAGTGAGGGTTGGAAGTTCGATGATTTTCATTCCACTTTCTCCTGACTGTGATCGTATCGGCCCGATAGTGCATTGTGGAAATTTGACATGCAAACTGTATTTTTCCTATATTTAACAAACTATTAAAATGAAGAATGGGTTGTGCGATCCGTTTGGCAACGAGTTCCGACCACTACATGCTCCACATCAGACGCCGCACGATGCACCATCCAGTCGTGCCAAAAGGTTCGGGATAGGAAGCTGGATGAAACGTTCCCTGTAAAGACATTCATCTACTGATGCGGATCGGGTGGCACCGCTTGAGGCCGCAATGGAAACCTGGCTGTCGGAACTGCACTGGATTCGGGAGCGTCGGACTGTGGACCTTTCGCCGCCGTATGTCCGGAGATCTGGCGGACGTCATCGTTTTCCGGTGGCGTATGTGGCGTTACACCTCTAACCGTGGGCGGCACTTCACAACATTCGGCTGGACGGTATGACGAGGCTTCACAACAACCCCCACGACGCGCTGTTTCGCGTCCTGTTCGAGGATTCGGGCCGCGCCGACCCATTGATCCGGGAGCATCTGCCTCCGGAGGTCGCGGACCTGCTCGCGCCCGACTCCATGCGGCTCCTGCCGGGATCCTGGATTGACTCCGAACTCGTCAGCCATCAGGCCGACGTGCTGTACGAGGGCCGCCTACGCAACGGAGAGCCTGTGGCGGTCTATGTGTTGCTGGAACACAAGTCCTGGGATGACAGGAACCTGCCGCTTCAGGTCCTCAGGTACCAGTCGCGCATCTGGGAGAGCTACAGGAAGGGCGTCATCGGAGACGCGGAGGGGGCTTCGAAGGGGAGGCTGCCTTCCGTAATCCCGTTGGTGTTCTACCACGGCAGGAGCAGATGGACGCATCCGCTGTCGGTGGCGGGCATGATGGATGAAGGGACGCCGGAGGCCGTCAGGCGTTACGCACCGGCTTCCGAGTGCGTTCTACGCGACCTCGGAGAATATGAGAGCGAGGAGCTCTCGAGGGACGTGGTGTCCTGGGCGGTGCTGGCGACGCTTGTCATGGCACTCTCCGGCGAGGTTTCGGAAGAGCGGCTCCACAGGGTGCTCGCGGCGGTGCCGGAAGGCCATCCCTTGCTCAATCCGCTCCTTCGCTATATTGTCATCACCACGGACATCAGACTGGACGCCCTGGACAGGATCGGACGGGAAACGCGGCCGCGGGATTGGGAGAAGGCTATGGGAACAATCGCAGAGGAATGGCGGAGTATGTACCTTGCCGAGGGCCGGGCCGAGGGCCGGGCGGAAACGCTTCTCCGGCTGCTGGCGGGTCGCTTCGGAAGTGTGCCGGCCAGCATGCGCTCGCGCGTCTTCGCGGCATCCGGGCGGGATATCGACATCTGGACGGACGCGCTGCTCGACGCCGACAGCATGGACCGGGTGTTCGCCGCCTCCTCGGGAGACCCATCCGGCCAGAACGGCGACACCCCGGATTCGCGCTAGGTTCCGCACGTTCCGGGGCGGAAGGGCCGGACGGATCCGCGCAACTCCGGCCTGCCGCCGTCGCGGAAGGACGGGGACGGGACCGCGCGGAGCGCCGGAAAGGGCTATCGAGCTATCTCCGGACAATGGCGGCGCTCGGATACAACCCGCTCGTCGCCGTCACCCTCGCCCTGCAGGGAAAGGCTGTTGACTGTCTCGGTCAGGACACCCGATAGAGGGGTTAGCAGTTACGCTGTCGGAACTGCACTGGATTCGGGAGCGTCGGACTGTGGACCTTTCGCCGCCGTATGTCCGGAGATCTGGCGGACGTCATCGTTTTCCGGTGGCGTATGTGGCGTTACACCTCTAACCGTGGGCGGCACTTCACAACATTCGGCTGGACGGTATGACGAGGCTTCACAACAACCCCCACGACGCGCTGTTTCGCGTCCTGTTCGAGGATTCGGGCCGCGCCGACCCATTGATCCGGGAGCATCTGCCTCCGGAGGTCGCGGACCTGCTCGCGCCCGACTCCATGCGGCTCCTGCCGGGATCCTGGATTGACTCCGAACTCGTCAGCCATCAGGCCGACGTGCTGTACGAGGGCCGCCTACGCAACGGAGAGCCTGTGGCGGTCTATGTGTTGCTGGAACACAAGTCCTGGGATGACAGGAACCTGCCGCTTCAGGTCCTCAGGTACCAGTCGCGCATCTGGGAGAGCTACAGGAAGGGCGTCATCGGAGACGCGGAGGGGGCTTCGAAGGGGAGGCTGCCTTCCGTAATCCCGTTGGTGTTCTACCACGGCAGGAGCAGATGGACGCATCCGCTGTCGGTGGCGGGCATGATGGATGAAGGGACGCCGGAGGCCGTCAGGCGTTACGCACCGGCTTCCGAGTGCGTTCTACGCGACCTCGGAGAATATGAGAGCGAGGAGCTCTCGAGGGACGTGGTGTCCTGGGCGGTGCTGGCGACGCTTGTCATGGCACTCTCCGGCGAGGTTTCGGAAGAGCGGCTCCACAGGGTGCTCGCGGCGGTGCCGGAAGGCCATCCCTTGCTCAATCCGCTCCTTCGCTATATTGTCATCACCACGGACATCAGACTGGACGCCCTGGACAGGATCGGACGGGAAACGCGGCCGCGGGATTGGGAGAAGGCTATGGGAACAATCGCAGAGGAATGGCGGAGTATGTACCTTGCCGAGGGCCGGGCCGAGGGCCGGGCGGAGGGCCGGGCGGAAACGCTTCTCCGGCTGCTGGCGGGTCGCTTCGGAAGTGTGCCGGCCAGCATGCGCTCGCGCGTCTTCGCGGCATCCGGGCGGGATATCGACATCTGGACGGACGCGCTGCTCGACGCCGACAGCATGGACCGGGTGTTCGCCGCCTCCTCGGGAGACCCATCCGGCCAGAACGGCGACACCCCGGATTCGCGCTAGGTTCCGCACGTTCCGGACCGAATGAAGCCCCCACCCCGCCGCGATAGCACCACCTGGGCCTGATGCGCCAGCGGGCAGGGCCTCACCATAGAAAGAAGCAGATCCTTTAGATCGCAAGTCCGATAGCGATGACAAAGACCCACTTTGCCAGAACGGAACGAACGCGCATCCCGTTCGACCACCATTCGGCTGACGGCGTCCAGGTCAACCTTCTGCAGCGCGCGCCAGACACCAAGCGCCTCCGTCAAACGACCTGCCCGTACGGCATTCGGAACCGACTTCACGGACACCCGACGGAATCCAGACCCTCCAGAGCGCAGAACCCATAACGCCGACCGCGCCGGTCCGGAAACCGACGCAGCGCAGCACAAATCTCCGTCCTTCACATTTCACAAGGAACGTCGAACTGTGGCCTTCGGGACCATGGGCGCGGTTTGTCGGTGTCTCGAGGGAGCGAATCTGCGCAGGCGTGGTTTAGCGGAAAATCCAGACACGACTTCTCCGGAAGTGTCAGCCGACCCAGGGGCCGATTGCCGAAACCAGAAGTCTGATAGCAGGAGTGACGTTGACCGGATATATACTCAATCACCAATGGCAGCGAAGTGGTGCGCGAGCAGCAGCAAATCGAAACCTCCATCGAAGTCGTCACTCCAGACTGAAGAAGCGGACGGCTGCCGACACGCCTACTCAAGAGGAGTCGCCCTGATGACGAAGCGGGTATGGTATTGGTCGAGGTGATCGCGTAGATATCCCATATGAGCGAGTCAATCCTTCAGCGGTGCGAATCCAAGATGCTGCGAATGACCGATCAGCGACGAATCATCGCCGCCGTCCTTGACGAGTCCCATGACCACCCGGATGTCGAGGAACTCCATGATCGCGCCAGCGCAGCCGATCCCAGGATTTCAATCGCCACAGTCTACCGAACGGTGAAGTTGTTCGAAGAGGCGGGAATACTCGACAAACGCGAGTTCGGCGATGGTCGGGCGCGTTACGAAACCTCCGACCGCGACCACCATGACCACCTGATTGACCTTCAGTCAGGCGAGGTGATCGAGTTCGTTGATCCGGCGATCGAGGCTCTGCAGGAGCAGATCGCCAGGAAACTGGGCTATCGGCTCAAGGGCCATCGGCTTGAACTCTATGGGGTGCCGCTCAAGAACGGAATGGAATGAAGGCCCACCCCCCCCCCCCCCCCCTGCGCGCCATCAGTTTGATGGTGGTTTCAATGGCGGCATTTGCCGCAACCGATATGTTCATGAAGTTCGCGACGCGAACCATACCTCCGATGGAGGTAATTCTTGTCACGTCCACAGGGGGAGCCATCTTTTTTGCCGCCCTGGTCTGCGTCTGTGGACAGCGGATATTCACTCCAATGATCCTATCTCGCGGCATCGTTCTGCGAAACATGGCTGAGGTTCTTGGATCATTCTGTATGGTCACCGCACTCGCGCTGACGCCGCTCTCGCTGGTTGTGGCGATCAATCAGTCAACCCCATTGATTGCAACGGTTTGCGCCGCACTACTGCTTGGCGAACAGGTTGGCCCTGGCCGATGGCTTGCCATCGCTGTGGGGTTCTTTGGTGCCCTTCTGATCCTACGGCCGGAAAACGCCGCCTTGACAACCGGAGTATTGCTATCGATCGGCGCTGCGTTTGGTATGGCGGCGCGGGACACCTGCACGCGTCTGATACCAAAGGAGGCGACTACGGCACAGGTGTCCCTTTGGGGTCTAGGTGCGCTGATCCCCTTCAGCGCTGTCGTCCTTGCAGTTTCAGGCGAAGCGATCTTTCCCGACGGACGCGAGGCCATCTGGCTGATGGGCGCAACGATATCGCTCATTCTGGCATATTATACGGTCACGGCCGCAGTCAGACATGCGGATGTCTCACTGGTCATTCCCTATCGTTACTTCCGCATCCTGTTCTCGATGACAATCGCCGTTACCGTGCTTGGCGAACGCCTGGGAATCCTCACCCTTGTAGGCGCCGTGATCATTGTCGGATCGGGCCTGTTCGTATTGCGCAGTGAACGTCAGGAGACCCCGCACAACAATGCATCACGACTGCATTTCCGGCCCTAGAAGAATGGATGGTCAAACTTGATTGAAGTGGCTCTGCAATACGAAGCAGGATTTCGGGCTGCAGCTTTCCTGGCAATCCTGGTCCTAATGGCCCTATTGGAATTTGTAAGCCCGCGCAGACGTCGTGAAATCCCTCGACTGATTCGTTGGACAAACAATCTGGCGCTTGTTGCAGTTGATACGCTCCTGCTAAGACTCGTCTTTCCGATTGCCGCACTTGGTTTCGCCGCCTGGTGCCAGACCCGCGGCTGGGGTGTGTTCAATGTCCTCGAAATTCCCTTCTGGATAACGGTTGTCCTGTCGGTGCTCGCACTCGATCTCGTCATCTATCTTCAGCACGTGATGTTTCACTCGGTCCCGGCGCTGTGGCGTCTGCACCGGGTCCATCATGCCGATGTGGAATTTGATGTGACAACGGCACTTCGCTTCCATCCGGTCGAAGTCCTGTTGTCAATGGTCATCAAGATCGCCACCGTTGCGGCTGTTGGCCCCCCTGCCATCGCAGTGCTCGCATTCGAAGTGCTTCTTAATGCCACGGCCATGTTCAATCATTCCAATCTTCGAATTCCACCTCGACTAGAGGCAGTTCTTCGAATTATGATTGTCACTCCTGACATGCACCGCGTGCACCATTCGGTACGTGTCCCTGAAACCAACAGTAATTTCGGTTTCAATCTGACTTGGTGGGACTTCCTTTTCGGAACGTATAGATCGCAACCCCGTGACGGCCATGAAGGAATGACTGTGGGGCTGAGAGAATTCCGCGAACCACGTGAGCTATGGCTTGATAGGTTGCTGACCCAACCGTTTCGGGGAACAACCGGGGGCTATACGATGAACAGGAATCGGGACATCAGATAGCGATTCAGGCCGGTGTGACGGCGACGCAATGACATTCCCTTTGGGAAGCGATGGGCGAAACCAATGCGTGAGCCATTTGGCAAATCGAGATTGCTTAGTTCCATACATCGCTTTCTTGAGTTCCGCGCTGCTTCGCACCAGTTCTGTCGCAAAGTAAGGTGAAGGGCCAACGCGGTGACCGAAGAGGTGAACTTGCGGTCGGTCAGGGCAATCCAGCGCTTCATTCTCTGGCATGTTCCGTAACACAGCTGTGAATCTGGGCTGAGAACCAACATCAGCATCTGTCGCGGATGGCGCGGTCCTTGCCTTTGAGCCTGTTGAGGTGCTTGAGGATTCACCGTAGCTGCTTCCAGCCAAGGTGAAGCGACCAGAGTAAGGACTTATCGAAGAACACAGGAGCTGATTCCAAACAACCGCCTGTCCCCAAACGATGGGTCGCGTTCGAAACAGGCGCTTGTAAGGTTATGGAGGAGAGCCTCGAAACGCGCCTGGATCGGATCCGGCCAGCGCTCCCTCAGATAGGCGCGAAGGCGTTGGAAAGGATATCTCAAGCCATCGCGACTTTGGACCTCGTCGGGAATCGCCAACATGGCACTGAACCAGTGGACAAGGTCGGTTCTGCCACCGGGCAATTGCAGAATGCCGCGCCGGACTTCGACGGTCTTTGGCGAGGAGAAAGACAGGTCTTCGTTCAGCTGCGCGGTCATCCAGTTGACCCGCGGCGCAGATGACTGCCGTTTGGCCGCATTGCCGCTGACGTTGGAGTCAAGTGGGTGGCGCGTCAAGGATTGACTCCACGCCCTTCGAGCCGCGCCCGCGAAAGGTCTCGATGTGCGCCCCGACAGCGGCGAGCGCCGCAACGTAGCAGGAATTCCGCCTTGCTTCGGTCGCTCAGCCGCCCGCGCCCAGTCCGATTACGGCCCGTCTACGGCCAGTGGGCGCGCAATAATATGAGGCAGATACCGGCCGATTTCCGGTGCCATCACCTCGAATCGCCTGAAGCCGCACCGCTCCAGACGCACACGATGGTTCCCATTCGCACCTTGCTGTGCGGCTGTGGTCACGATCGGTCCCCTATCCGTAGTCGGCATATATGCCAGTCCTGGCTTCGTGGCAACCTCCTGCTTCCCAGGCAGTCGCCATCGGCAGGAGACGACCGTGCCTGCCAGTCAGCGGCCGCCATCCCAGCCTGAAATACAGGCGACACCCACCAGCAGCATCCGAGGGCCTCGCGGAAATGAGCGAACCTTACGTCGCCAACTGCGCTTAGCGGTTTCGTCAAGTTGGCGTGATTTTGAGCTCAACATCTGGCGAGGACGAAGGGAAGTTCGGCGAACAAAGGGATCATAAACGCGTGCTGCCGGGTGCAGGGCGTCGCCCCCCACGCTTGGCTGACCGACGTCCTACTCCGCGTCGACGCCCATCTGGCAGGCCGGGTCAACGAGCCGACGCCGAAGCGGTGGAAGGCGCTGTTCCTGCATCCGATTGGGGGCCAGGATCGGAATCGTGGAACCAGGTCGAACGATGAGCGCGGCCCGGCAAGCCGTCACTTCGTGTACCTAAAAGTCTAACGGATTGTTGAGGTCAATCCACGTTACTGGCGTCCTTGAACATTACCCTATGTCGACGGGCCTTGATCCAGTTCTTCAGTTCCGAGTCAGCCATCAAGTGATCTCTGTTGTAGGAGTCCCAATGCAGGATCTCGTCCATTGACCGCCTCCATCGCTTATAGGGACGCGCAGCGGATGGGCCAAAAAGGAAGATATCTAGAACAGAGATTTCATCTGGAATGCCCAGAAGCGGACGCATGGCCCGTTGAGCTTCTTCTTGTCCGATTGCCGTCACCCACCATACATTGTAGCCTAGCGCAGCGGCGGCGAGATGAGCCGACATGGTCGCGGCCGCAACCGACTGCAGTAAAATGCGTTCCGCATTCTCGTGATACATCCTGTCCAGTTCGGATCCATCATTCAGGACCGGAAATGCGTTGGTCCATCGCATGTCTGAACAGACGACTACAAAGCCCGGTGCTGTCGCAAGACCGCGGTAGTCAGGTGTCGGAAACTTCATCTTTGCCTTCGCACGGAAACGCTGCTCCGCTACGAAATATTTGGCGATTTTCGCCTTCAACTCAGCATCACGGACGACGATAAACTGCCAAGGCTGCGAATTTGCGCCTGACGGGCCATGTCGGGCGGCCTCCATGATCAAATCGTAGTGGCGTTCCGGCACGACGTATTCTGGATTGAATTTTCGGACTGTCGTGCGGTTGCAAATGACCGCCATCAGCGCATTGTAGCGGCTCTCGTCACCAATCTCGGGAAGATCGACTTCAGCTTCCGCCTCACGCAAGTCCGACGCGGAGAAATTCTCAGACCCCATATGGAACCTCCAGCCAAATGACTTCTGCTATCAAGCTTCAGATGATCGCCCCAATGGAGCGCCAACTGCGTTTCGATCAAGGATTATGGAATAGAAGCCAAAGTCAATTTTCTACGTCCGATAACCTGCGGATCAATCAAATCGCTTCCATCCCGAAACGCAACCCTACCCCCAACCAAGGATCAACCCGGACAAAGGACTGCACTGCCCCGTGTAAGGTTATTGGGCTCATTGCCGGACACAGACGGGATCCCTCCTTTTGCAATGTCATCAGGCCAATCTAGCGCACAAGGACTATCTCCGGCAGGAACACGGTCGCTCGTGCCCCACAACCAGTATCCGGATAGGGAGACGGGCGGCAATGACTTTGTTCCAGAAGAAGCTACCTGTATAGAGTGCGCGAATCCCAGCAGAATGGAGATCTCCATGAGCACGATCACCGACATCCATGCCCGTGAAATCCTCGACAGCCGCGGCAACCCCACTGTCGAGGTCGATGTCACCTTGGATGACGGGAGCATAGGGCGAGCTGCAGTTCCATCTGGGGCCTCTACAGGAGCGCACGAAGCAGTGGAAATGCGCGATGGTGACCACAGTCGGTACGCGGGTAAAGGCGTACGTGACGCCGTATCTGCCGTAAATGACGTGATCGCCGAATTGCTTGTGGGATTTGACGCTGTGGAGCAGGAAGCCATAGACCAGGCAATGATCGAGCTCGACGGCACCGCCAACAAGGGGCGACTCGGAGCCAACGCGATACTTGGGGTTAGTCTGGCCACAGCGAAAGCGGCCGCGGAATTCTGCGCACTGCCGCTCTACCGCTATGTTGGCGGCTCAGCAGCGCGGATACTACCCGTTCCAATGATGAACATCATCAATGGCGGCGAACATGCCGACAACCCCATCGACATTCAGGAATTCATGATCATGCCCGTCGGCGCTCCAACGCTGTCCGACGCCGTACGTTGGGGTGCTGAAGTCTTCCATGTGCTGAAAAAGGAGTTGACGGCGGCCGGCATGGGTACTGGCATTGGTGATGAAGGAGGATTCGCGCCAAACATCCGTTCCGCCCGCAAGGCGCTGGACTTCATTGTGGAGAGCGTGGAGAAGGCAGGGTTCACTCCTGGGGATGAATTCATGCTAGCGCTGGACTGTGCTTCCACGGAGTACTTCCAGGATGGGCGGTATGAGCTGTCAGGTGAAGGAAAATCCCTGACTCCAAGTGAGAACGTCGTCTACCTTGAAAGGCTATGCTCGGATTACCCAATTCTGTCGGTGGAAGACGGCTGCGCCGAGGATGATTGGGAAGGTTGGAGAGCCCTGACCGACTCGATCGGGGCACGAATTCAGCTTGTTGGCGACGATCTGTTTGTCACCAATCCGTCACGATTGCTCGAAGGTATCGCCAAGGGCTGCGCCAACTCAATGCTGGTCAAGGTCAACCAGATCGGTACGCTATCAGAGACACTCAGGGCAGTCGAAATGGCCCATCGCGCCGGCTTCACCAACGTAATGTCCCACCGCTCAGGTGAGACAGAGGATTCTACGATCGCCGACCTCTCTGTCGCCACAAACTGCGGTCAGATCAAAACAGGGTCACTGGCTCGCTCAGACAGGCTTGCAAAATACAACCAACTGATTCGCATCGAGGAAATGTTAGGCAAAACAGCCGAATATGCTGGTCGCTCGATCCTGAAGTGACGCGAATCGGGTTATTGAAGCAACTTCGGCTCCAATGGTGCGAAATTCCGGTTTGCCATCTGTCCGGACCTGGCCGGCTCCGCAACAGAGTTCCTGCACCCCACTCCTTCCTACGGCATCGTGATCTGACCACCGCAGACCGCCGTCGCAATTCCCGCGATCAAACGGCACGAAGTCCGCAGGCCACGCACAACTCCAATCGCCAGGAACGCAAATGCCTGAGCTTGGAGCATTTCGCCATTCAACCCAATTGCCTCGACAGCCTTGGCAAGCCAACTCGATCACGGTCCAGACCTCATGAGGTCGTCAACGGGTGTAATTGCGGGACCTGTGTCGAGGGCAAAACTGACATCCGGGGTCGGGAAGGCTTCGTGGTCCGGGATTCCATGCCCGAGCTTCATGAAACGGCGAAGGAAAATCTCTCCCGGGTGCCCGAAATGCTCCATGGCGGAGAAGGCGCCGACCTGTTCGTTTTCGACAACGGAGCCGAAACCGACACCATACTCGACTTGGACGACGGGCAGAACACCATCGTCATCGAAGGCGGACTGAAGTTCTCCGATCTCGTGATCAAGCAAAGCGGTAAAGACGCCCCTACCAAAGGTTCCGCCGACGACTTCATGGTCGTGCCTCGAGACGTCGACGCATCGCAGCTCGGTGTGAAGGATTTCGAGTTCACGGCGTGACCGGTCGGGGCGGATGACCGCCGGCACCGGGATCGTATGCGCATCCAGAACCAGGAACCAACTCCGTTATCGGTGGTTGCGACCTATGCCGGTGGCAGTGCGCCAGCAGCCCTGTAGCCCAAAGTCGGATTCCAGCTTTCGGCAGTGTTCGCGCTGCCATGATGCCGGAACCACCGCTCCGCCTCATCAAGGTACAACCCCGTCATGTGAGGGATTGCGGCAAGATTCCGTATATTGACGTCACACTGCGAACCATTCTTCTGCAACGCAATATGCTGTGGTTGCGCATAAATTCCAGATCAGCTCTCACTGTGGCGACAGCAATCTTGCCCGGTGCATTCCGAAACCTTGGTACGGCGCATTTTCTGTCTCAACCATGAGAGATTTTCGAGGTCGTTCCTCGTCTTTGCCCGTTCGGCAGCCTGTGGTCGGATCGTTAGTGCCGATGCGGTCAAGCGGGCAGCGGCCGCGGACCGTGTTGCATCGATAGATGCAGCGCTGGTCCCGGAAGCATTCCGGAGATGGCAGGCAATGGACCAGACAGACAGGGAAATCCACAGGATCCGGTCTGGGAAGCATGAGAGCAGATATTGTAAGGGGTGCGCTGGACGACGGTAAGTGGTCCGAAGAACGGCGCCCCCGGACGCATATTCCGCTTATGTCTGACGTGAGCCGCCCTGACGGTGGAGAGGGTGCGCAGGTCAGGTACTGCGTGACCGAGGGGGCGGAGACAAAACCGGCCATATCGGCATGTCCGGAGCCGCCGAACCCTGCGGAATGCAGTCCGGAAACTCCAGGCCGGCAACCTATGGAACTGAAGACCTTTGACGTCATTTCCGGGGAACCGGTGCGACGGACGTTCAAAAGAACATCTCAGGCCTCCGCTTAAGACATGCCGGTGAATTGCGCCGGAAGCGAACGCGATTTTGCTCGACAGCCACGGCCGGGCCCATGGCACAGGGACCGTGCTGGTCTGCGCGAACGACACATTCGAACCCGGGGATGCATCTCATCCCGTCGGGAGGTTTGGGATTGACCGCACGCCGAAGCACGGCAGCCGGCTGAATATGGCCTCCAGACGGGGATCGAATTACTGTCTCGCCAGCGCCCTGAACGCCGAATCCCGGATCGGACAACCATGATCGGCGAAGCTGCCGCATGGCAGAAACACCGCAACACTTCCGCGAAACCCACCGACATCAACCTGTGGTTCCGGATCGAGGTTCCCTGCATAAGGCTGAAGTCACCGTATCCGTCAATTCAATGATTACAGGGTACCGGTTGGCTTGAACGTGTCGACCAGATGGCGCCACAGATGGACGAAACTACAGGAGGTCGCGGCCTTGGGTCCGGGCACCGGATTGGAAGTGCCCGGCGCCCGGAGGCCCAACTGGCTAACGGAACCCACGTTCTGGGTGCTCCCTGATGATCGGAGGCCTGAACAGGATTCATTGCGGCAATCCAAGAACTTCTCCAACATTGTCATTACGTTGACACAAAACTGGACGTGCATTATGCGAGCCCTTGCCAACAGGCATTGAACAGGAGAGCCACGATGTCCGTGGAACCGGAATTTAGTGTTCGTGCACGTGACCGCAAGCGTCTTGAGACGATTGCCCGGTTGCACAAGGCTAACCGCACCTTGTCCCGCAATGTAAAGGCGATTCTTCTGGCGGCGAGTGGACAGGATGATCGGGAAATTGCGAAGCGACTGCGCGTCAGCCGCGTTCAGGTCAGACAATGGCGTAGTCGCTATGCCCAAGACGGCATGGCCTCGATTTTGGACAAGCTCCCAGCCCAATTGCAGGACATGACCAAGACTGCTGAGAGGTCCAGGTTAAACGATGATGCCACCGTATCTACGACAATTCGCCCGAGTCACGCCCTGGAGGAGCAATCCGTCTTGCGGAACAGGGTCAGAGAAGCGCCACCGAAGCTGGAATTCCTGCAGATCATGCGTGAACGTGGCTTCATCGCGGATTGCACGGATTACCAAAGACTGGAAACGGCTCTCCGCTCGGGTGTGGCGACCGGCTACATCGGTTTCGATGCGACGGCACGAAGCCTGCATGTCGGTAGCCTCATTCAGATAATGATGCTGCGATGGTTTCAGAAGACAGGTCACAGACCAATTGTTCTCATGGGAGGCGGAACGTCGATGGTCGGCGATCCAAGCTTTCGCGCCGAAGAGCGTCCGTTGCTCACACCCGAGAACATTACGAAGAACATCGATAGCATCCGCACCGTATTCATGCGCTTTCTTGATTTCGACGATGGCCCTACCGGCGCGGTCATGCCTGACAATGCAGAATGGCTGAAGGGCCTGCGCTATCTGGACTTTCTGCGAGACGTAGGACGTCACTTCAGCGTCAACCGGATGCTGGGTTTCGACTCAGTCAAGTCACGTCTCAGCCGTGAACAAAGCCTTAGTTTTCTTGAATTCAACTACATGATCCTTCAGGCATACGACTTCGCCGAGTTGAATCGACGCTATGGCTGCATTCTCCAGATGGGCGGCTCGGACCAGTGGGGAAACATCGTCAATGGCATCGATCTGACGCGCCGCCTTCAGGATGCGGAAGTATATGGACTTACCAGCCCTCTGCTCACCACCGCCGGCGGCGACAAGATGGGTAAATCCGTCGGCGGTGCTGTATGGTTGAATTCGGAGATGTTGGGCGCCTACGAGTTTTGGCAGTATTGGCGCAACGTCGATGATGCCGATGTCGGGCGGTTCCTGAAACTCTACACCGAAATTCCGGTAAGCGAATGCGATCTTCTTGGGGCACTACGGAATTCCGAGATCAATGAAGCCAAGATTCGGCTTGCAAATGAGGTCACTGCGCTCTGCCATGGCGAACAGGCAGCCAAGGCCGCCGAAGCGACTTCTGCAGAGGTGTTTGCGAAGGGCGGCGTTGGCGATGCGCTACCAAGCCTCGAGCTGTCCCCATCGGAAATTGGCAAGGGGATCTCCGTTGCCCAACTATTGGTTCGTTCTGGTTTAGCCTCTTCCGGAAAGGAGGCCCGTCGTCTCCTTGCGGGCAATGGTGTAAGGATCAATGGATTGCCACTGACAGATGCAGGACTGACCTTTAGCGCGGATTCGCTTGCGTCTCCGGTCAGGCTTAGCGCAGGAAGAAAACGACATGTACTGATTGCGCTTGCGGTTTGATCGCACCACTTCCAACTATATGTCCGCGCCTGAGCTATGCCCCAACTTACTCCAGCATCCATTGCCCATCCGGGAAAAACGCGTGAAACGCGAAGGCGAACATGACGTCGTGCGGAACGTCTGTCCCATCCTTTCTGACACGTATCGTTCCAACTTCCCGACCTTGGGATATTCGCTCGGTGTCAAGCGCAGACGCCTGCCCCTCCGTCCATGTGATCGTAACTCCGGCCTCGGCAATCTCCCCTCCTTCCCTCAGCCGCGACAGTGGCCATGCGCGGTCGCCGATCCGGACCACCCGGGAAAGAGCGGGAATGTCATGTGGAGGAAGTTCTCCACCAAACAGGAAAGGGCGATGCGAACTGTCATAACTGACATAGGGATTTCGCCCGTATCTCCGCGGCCAGTCCGGTTCAGCCATCACCAGGCCGTCTGGGTTTCGTGACCTGAATTCCAACCAACTCTCCATCCAGCTGGGAAGTTGCTTCAGCGAGCTGCCAGAGTAAGTCCCCACTATCCCCATCCCGATCGCCTGCTGCCACCAGCTTTCAGTCTCCCGATCATACATCACCATATCGGAATGACGGAGTTTGCCGGACACCCCAAATGCAAGCGTCCTCTCGCCGACACGCCGGTCGAACGTCACTCCGGAGTTGCACAATGGACAGAATGTGACGGCCACTGGAACGTCACCGATCTCGTCATTCACGATTTCATGCCAGATCAGATAACGAACGGGATAGGCCCTGGGGGCTTCGCCATCGAATTCAACGGTGATCACCGGTTCCCGGTCATCGATTTCGACAACTTCACCCACTCTGACGAACTGCGGATCCGAAAGTGCCGGAATGCCGTCTTTCGGTGGGCCCCCAGACAGTATTTCGGACCAGTTCTCCAAAATTGTGTTCCCGAAGTCTGTTTCGGGCCATTCACTTCGCCAGTATTCAGGGTTGGCGGCAGCTAAAGTCCCAAAGGACAGCGACACGGCAACCGCCGCCAGAAACGATCTAATCCGCATAGGCTCTCCTCCCGACGATATGCGCCTAGAATTGCACTGCTTCTGTGACATGTAAGCCCCCTATCACGGCGGATTGACTGGATGTCATTCAGTGACCTCAACTCTTTCCATCCAATCCGGGGTGCCGCTGACAGCTCCGGTGCGTGGGTGTCCCTTCGTGATCGCATCAAGGATATCAAATCCGGCTGTCATCCGGCCAACAACAGTATAGTTTCCATCCAGAAAGTGCCCCGCTTCGAACATGATGAAGAACTGACTGTTCGCACTGTCCAGGTATCGCTGGCGTTCCTGACAGTTCCGCACTGCTGCACATCGCGGATCCCCAGCCCGGGCCATGCCCACCACACCGCGGTCAAATGGAATTTCGGAAAACTCCGCCGGTATGTCCGGAAGTTCAGAACCGCCAAGTCCCCAGCTTGAGGGATCGCCGCTGTCAACCCTGGCAAACTCGCCATCGCCAGTCTGCGCCATGAAGCCGTCAATGACGCGATGGAAGTAAACACCGTCGTAGTAGCCCGCTTCTGCCAAGGCACGTATCTGCGCGACATGTTGCGGAGCCATATCCTCCAGAAGATCGATTTCCATCACGCCATCCGCCTCACCAGCTACGTGAATCCTGAGCCCAGTAGCCTCAGCTGGGACGACGGCAAACAACGACAGGACCAAGGTAAGTTCACGCAGCATCTGCAGCCACCTTCATGGAAATCACTCTGTCCGGGCTCCTAGGTGGTTCGCCGCGCTCAATGGCGTCGACAAACTCCATACCAGCAGCCACCCGGCCGTACACTGTATACTGCCCGTTAAGGAAGTGATTGTCCCTGAAGTTAATGAAGAATTGCGAATTCGCGCTGTCCCGATGATTCCCGCGGGCGGCTCCCAAAGTACCGCGATCATGTGGGATCCCCGAGAACTCGGCAGGAAGATTCGGCTTCGCTGAGGAACCAGTACCGACCAGCCGGAGGTTGATCCCGGTTGACTCGCAACCGTGCATCACGTCGCCGGTCTGGGCCATGAAACCTTCGATGACGCGGTGGAATATTGCACCATCGTAGGCACCTTCACGCGAGAGTTCCTTCATGCGCTCGCAGTGCATTGGAGCGACTTCCGGCATGAGTTCGATCCTTACCGTGCCATCCTTCAATTCGACCAGGATCGTGTGTTCCGGGTCTTCGATATCCGCCATCCGTTTCTCCCTTCGAGCAATTTGGCCACCTTCTAGACCAAGGTCCGCGAATCCGATAGTCGAAAGCGCAAGTCGACGTCTATCGCAGAATCACGTCGAAAGGCAGTGATTGATGCAGGAGATCCGGAATGAAATGGAAAACGCTGGACGATCTGGACCTTGACGACAGAACCGTGCTGACCAGGGTCGACATCAACGTCCCCATTGAGGACGGGCGGGTCAGCGACACAACACGCATTGACAGAATCGTGCCAACGATCGCCGAGATACTTGCGAAGGGTGGCAAACCGGTACTACTGGCGCATTTCGGCCGCCCCGGCGGACGAACGGTTCCATCGATGTCCCTTAGGGCCCTGCTCCCCATTCTGGAAACGGCGTTGGGTGTTCCCGTGACATTCGCGCAGAGCTGCATCGGAAAGGCGGCTGAAGCTGCCGTGGCCAATCAGCGAGAGAACTCGGCACTACTTCTTGAAAACACAAGGTTTCATTCCGGCGAAACCTCGAATGATCCGGAGTTCGTCGCTTCTCTTGCGGCTCTGGGAGACGTCTACTGCAATGATGCGTTTTCGGCTGCGCACAGAGCGCATGCCTCCACCGAAGGCTTGGCAAGAGCGTTGCCTTCCTGTGTGGGTCGACTGATGCAGGCGGAATTGATGGCGCTGGAGGCGGCGTTGGGAGCCCCTACGCGGCCGCTCATGGCAATAATCGGAGGTGCGAAGGTATCGACCAAACTGCAGCTTCTTGGCAACCTGATACACAAGGTTGATCATCTGGTTATCGGCGGAGGTATGGCGAACACGTTTCTTGCGGCCACTGGCCTGGAAATCGGTAAGTCGTTGGCGGAACGCGACCTGATCGGAACCGCTGGCGAAATCCTTGATCAGGCCAAATCGGCGGACTGCGTCATTCTGCTACCCGTGGATGTCGTGGTTGCGCCCAGGCTCGAGGCTCACGTAAGGAGCGAGACACTACCCGCGAATGCATGTCCCTTAGATGCAATGATCCTGGATGCAGGCCCGGAAACAGCCCGTCGCATTCTGGACGTCGCGGCTATCTGTCGGACGCTGATCTGGAATGGGCCGCTTGGCGCGTTTGAGACCCCACCATTTGACGGGTCCACTCGGTCGGTCGCCAATGGCATTGTTGCCTTGACGCAATCGGGTGGCATGACTTCGGTCGCGGGCGGAGGAGACACGGTTTCAGCCCTGAACAAAATGGGCATCTCCGAACAGTTCACCTATGTATCTACGGCTGGAGGCGCATTTCTTGAGTGGATGGAAGGCAAGTCTTTGCCTGGTGTTGCCGCCTTGGATGCCTGATTCGGACCGTACATCCAGATCCGTGGGCCAACACACGCAGAGGTGGACTGTCTTGGAAAGCGTCATCCATGAGCATGCCGATATCGTTGAATGAAGGTAGTCACTCACATCGATGTCCTTGGCGTTCCGCAAAACTCAGCGTAGAGGAACTTCAAACAATGTCCTGACGGAGAGGCAAATGGCAAAGGCAAAACAAGCTGACCGGATGCGTGGAGGTGCCGGATTCGTGGCCGCGCTGGACCAAAGCGGCGGATCAACACCGAAGGCGCTCCAGCTATATGGTATTGAGAGCGCGGCATATACGAGCGAAGCGGAGATGTTCGACCTAATTCATCAGATGAGAACGAGAATTGTCAGGTCGCCCTCATTCACGTCCGAAAAGATTATCGCCGCAATTCTATTTGAGAACACGATGGACCGGGAAATCGACGGTCAACCATCTGCGGACTTCCTTTGGGAGCAGCGGGGCGTGGTGCCGTTTCTCAAGGTTGACCAAGGCCTTGCCGACGAGGGAGACGGCGTGCAGGTGATGAAACCGATAGACGGTCTTGATGACCTTTTGAAGCGCGCCGCAGCCAGGAACATTTTTGGCACCAAGGCGCGGTCAGTGATCAATGCGGCGAATCCCAAAGGGATCTCCGCGATAGTTGACCAGCAGTTCGAGATCGGAAAACGGATCCAGGATTATGGGCTGGTTCCAATCGTTGAGCCCGAAGTGACGATTTCCATGGCTGACAAGGAAAAGGCGGAAGAGATTCTGCTTGCAGAGCTTGGTCATAGAATTGACGTCCTAGGTGACCGCGATAGCGTGATCCTGAAGCTGACTCTTCCTACCCGGGCGAACCATTACCGGTCACTGGTAGAGCACCCAAGGGTCATGAGGGTTGTCGCGCTCTCAGGCGGGTACAGCCGTGCGGAGGCGAACGCGAAGCTCGCACAGAACAATGGAGTCGTCGCCAGTTTCAGCCGGGCGTTGACCGAAGGCCTGGCTGTGGACCAGAGCGATTTGGAATTCGACATGATGCTGGCGGATACCGTCGACAGCATTTACCGCGCGTCGATCTCGGGCTAAAGGCCGGTCTGGCTGCAGTGCCCGCCTTACCGAATGACCAATATCCAGCAACAGCCTGGATTACGCGATGCCCAGCACAAGTACTGAATTCCGGACTCGCGAGCGGCTTCCATTTTTTGCCAATCGCGATGGCCGTCCTCGGTTTGCTGATCTGTCTGCCGTCTTGTATCCACGCCCTGACCAGCAGTTCCTCTAGGAATCGTGCGCGACCGTCGACTGGATCAGGAAATTCTGCCAGATTTCGGACCTCGCCCGGCGATGTCAAGACTTCAGGAACTTGACGAAAGGAAGTCGATTCCGGTAGATGACCAATGGACTTCGTGAACCCGCAGGTCAGCACAGTCATTTTTGGTTTTGACTCGGCTTGGCTTGACAAGAACCATGGCGCAATCTGCGCCATAACCTTTGGCGATCGTGGCCAGGTTGGGTTTCATACGCCCGAGCTCGTCAAATTCGACGAAGCCCGCGGTTTCATCGAAAAGCACCGCAGGGATTTTGATGTCAGCCTCGTTGCGCTCGACCAGCCAAAAGTCGTGCCCAACGCCAAGGGAATGCGTCCGGTCGAAAAGGTTGCGGGTGCGCTGCTCGGCTTCACTGGCGGAGGCGTCCAGCCGGCCAACCGCAAGAAGCTCGCGTTCCGCGATGGCGCTCCGATCTGGTCTTTCCTTCGCAAGGTCGGCGCGACGCAGGATCCTATCAGCGCACGTATGGCAAGTACCGGACATTTCCTCATCGAAGTCTTTCCAGCACTCGCACTTCCCGCATTCGAAAATGACTTCGCGCAACGACTTGGCGCACCAAAATACAACCCGGAGAAGCGGAAGAAATTCAAACTTGACGATTGGCGTGCCGTGGCACGTGCAGTCAAGGCGACCGCGGAGCGGTTCAACGTCAACTGCCTTGCCAAATGGGCGCAAAAAGAAATGCATGTTCTCGATCAACCAAAGAAGCGCCATCAGGATATGCTCGACGCAGCTCTGTGCGCGCTGATTGGTCTGGCGTGGCGTACGGGATCGGTCACCTGTTCAGCAATGCTGGGCGACCTGTCTAACGGGTATATGATTACACCCATTTCCGCCGCGACCCGGCCTAGGCTTGAACAGGCAGCAATCAAGCACAAAGTCCCATTCCAAACTTGGTGTTCCGAGGATCACACGGACATAGACTCTGCAAAGGTAACACCACAGGGTCGGCCCACCACCGACCGAAACTGCGCCTCGGAAATCGCAGCCATTCGGGATGAGATCGGTTCAGGCGGAAATCGTCCACCTCCGTGACCAGATACAGGACAACACTGCCACGCTTGCCCGCATCGAGGCGATGTTGGACGCGAGGCTACCGCAGGACGAATGACGGCGCAGATCGGGACGAAGCCCGAAAGATCAAACTACCGCCTCCTTATGGCGGCCTCTGAACCTATCTTGCTTTAGGGCCGCTGCCATGACTCGAAATGGCCTCTATCCAACTTCAGGTACGGTGCGCAACCCCATGACAGAACAGGATTAATCCAGAGATCATCAATCCGTCCCTCAGCGATCAGATACCGATTCCTGATAGGCTGCGAGATCACCAATCAATGCCTGACCCATCGGGACGTTCGCGCGCCTGCAGAATTCGCCCCACACCTCGCCAAAAGGTAGATCTTTCGCCTCTTCCATAACCACCAGCCTCTGCGTGAAATCAAGCGCCGCTTCTGCAGCCTTGAGGCGGGCAAGCGGCAGGAGCATTGCTCTGAGGAGCGCCTTCTGCACGTTGCGTGTACCAAGAACCCAAGCCGCGGTTCGGCTTATGGTGGCGTCAAAGAAGTCCAGACCAATGTGAGTGCGCTCCAATAGCTGGGCACTGACCAGTTCCTGTGCCATTGAGATGATATCGTCGTTCAGCAGGACCACATGGTCGCTGTCCCATCTCATTGGCCGAGACACGTGTAAAAGGACTCGATCCAGCGAAAGAGCCACCGCGCTCAGCTTGTCGGCAATATCCTCGGTCGGATGGAAATGCCCCATGTCCAGGCAAAGCAATATGTCTTTCCGGATCGCGTAACCAAGATAGAAGTCATAACTGCCAACCGTGCAGGCCTCAACGCCGATGCCAAACAACTTGCTCTCGACGGCATCAAGGATGTACGTCCGATCATGAACGTCTGAAAGGATCGCGTCGAGCGACGCTTCCAGACGCATGCGTGCCGCGCGCCGGTCAATCGGCGAATCCTTGTATCCGTCCGGAACCCAAACGTTGTTGACCACAGGTGAGCCGATTTCGCGACCCATTTGTGCCGCGATTTCCCGTGTCCGGCGCCCATGCTCTATCCAGAACTCACGAATGCCGGTGTCCGGGTGGGAAAGCGTCAGGTTGTCGTCGGCCTTGGAATGAGCGAAAAAGGTTGGATTGAAATCGATCCCAAGTTCGTTCTCCCGGGCCCAGTCGACCCAGGTCGCAAAATGCCTGAACTCGATTTCGTCACGGTCCGGCGAATCACCAGTATCCATGTACATGGCATGAAGATTGAGCCGGTGCCGCCCCGGGATCATCGAAAGGGCGAACTCCAGGTCAGTGCGCAGTTCGCCCGGATTCCGGGCGCGACCCGGATGGTTCCCGGTTGCCTGGATACCGCCGCTCGACATGCCGCCTTTCGCATCGAAACCGTTCACGTCGTCTCCTTGCCAGCAGTGGACGGATATCGGGATCGACTGAAGCCGACTGATGGCGTGCTCGGTGTCCACTCCCCATTCGGCAAAGATCGCGTTCGCGGTCCCGTAGCTCATGTCACGTTCCTATCGCGTAAATGCCTGGACGTTGCCCGCATCCACGTTGAGTATGTTCCCGGTCGACTTCGCGGACCTGTCGGCCGCAAAGAAATAGCATGCTTCCGCAATGTCCGCAGGCAGGACGGAACGCTTGAGCATCGACCGATTCCGATACATCTCCTCCAGCCCCTCCCTGTCAGTTCCATAGGTCGCCGCGCGCTGCTGCAGCCATTCGCCTTTCCAGATTCTTGAATCCTGAAGGACAGCGTCCGGATTGACGACATTGACCCGAATACCCGATTCAGCGCCTTCCAGTGCCAAGCAACGCGCCAGATGAATTTCTGACGCCTTGGCCGTGCAGTAGGCCGATGCGTTGGGCGAGGCAGCAAGACCGTTCTTTGACGCCACGAACACGATGGACCCGCCGAGGCCCTGCGCCCGCAGCAACTTGAACGCCTCGCGGCTGACGAGGAAGTAACCCGTGCTGAGAACTTCCAAGTTCCTGTTCCACAATTCCAGGGTCGTGTCCTCGATCGGAGCGGATGAAGCGATGCCCGCGCTTGAAACCACGATGTCAAGGCCGCCGAATTCCGCCGCTGTCTCGCTGAAGGCTGCGGCGACCGAACCCTCGTCAACGACATCCGTCAGAATGGTGCGAACGGCGTCACCACCATACCGCTGGGCGAGAGAATCGTGCGTTGACCCCAAGCCTTCTGCGTCAATATCGGCAAGCATTACGCAGGCGCCTTCCGATAGGTATCTTTCCGCTGTGGCAGACCCAATACCCCCGGCTCCGCCAGTCACCAGAGCTATGCGTCCGGCCAGAGACCTGGGCTTTGGCATACGGCGGAGCTTCGCTTCCTCAAGAAGCCAATATTCGATGTCGAAAGCTTCCTGTTCCGGCAATCCCCGATAGTTGCCGACGGCGCTGGCGCCACGCATGACGTTGATTGCGTTGATGTAGAATTCGCCTGAAACCCGTGCGGTCGCCTTGTCCTTGGCAAACGTGATCATGCCAACACCTGGAACAAGATAGACAACGGCATTAGGATCGCGACGCGCCGGGCTGTCAACGCGCCTGCAGCGCTCGTAGTAGGCCGCGTAGCTCTCGCGATAGGCGGCAATCTGCGCGGGAAGTACCTCAAGCGCCCCGTCGACATTTCCATTCGCGGGATCGAAGTCAACCACCAGCGGCCTGACCTTCGTACGCAGGAAATGATCGGGACAGGATGTGCCGAGTGCGGCAAGCGGCTCCATGTCCCGCGAATTGACGAATTCCAACACGTCTTCGGAGTCGGTGAAGTGTCCGATCATGTGCTGATTGGCTGAGACAGCGCCTCGAATCGCTGGCATGAGCCTGGCAGCGACCCGGCGACGTTCGCTACGCAGAAGGACACTGTGGTGAGGACCGCCAAACGCCGGAACCGACTCCGTGCGCTCCCGAAGCCAGGCAATGGCGTCGTTGATAACGTTGATCGTGGTTTCGTAACAGCTCTTCGCCGTGTCCCCCCAAGTGAACAGGCCGTGGCTTTCAAGGACGGCGCCAACTGCATCAGGGTTATCGAGACAGAATCTCTCCAGCCAAAGTCCAAGCTCGTATCCCGGACGCTTCCACGGGAGCCAACCGACACGTCGGCCGAAAATCTCCGTCGTCAGCGCCTGCGAATTATCAGACGCCGCGACAGCTATGATGGCGTCGGCGTGCACGTGGTCCACATGCCTGTGCGGAACATACGCATGCAGTGGCGTGTCAATCGAGGCTGCCCGCGGATTCAGGTTGAACGTACAATGGGGCAGATAACCAACCATTTCGTCTTCATGTTCGACACCACGGTACAACGCCTTGAGCGCCTGCAATCGATCCATGTACAGAGTTGCGAACCCATTCAGTTCCATCGTTCCGATATCGCCTCCAGACCCCTTGACCCAGAGAACCTCGACATCTTCGCCAGTGAGCGGATCCCTTTCACGAACCTTAGCCGAGGTATTCCCGCCACCGTAGTTCGTCACGCGTCTGTCCAGTCCAAGGATGTTGGAGCGGTAAAGCAGCAGTTCAGACTCGCTTCTGCCATTGGAAACTGTATCGTCCCACCTGTTCTCAAGAATCTGGCTTTTGTGCATGTTCAATGTGGAGTTCAGGTCTGTCATGTCGGAGCTGTGCCTGTGAAAGATCAATGAAGGGTTTAGTCTAGCATCGCAGAATGTCAATCGCCACCAATCACCTTCGATCATTTTGTATCATTTTCTGATTGAATCTGACTAAATTTGATTGACAGTCATGACGAATCACCGCACCGTCTGAGGTCAAGGGAGGCGGATGTGCACGAGAAGGAACGCCATCGTATCATCATATCGGCGGTTCAGGATCGACCCGTGGTCACGGTGGCGGATCTTTGCAATCTGACCGGAGCCTCCGAAGCCACAATCCGCCGCGACATCTCGACCCTTCATGTGCAAAGGCACCTCCGCCGCGTACGCGGCGGTGCGGAAGCAATCACACCTCCGCAGATCCTGGGGCTTGCCGGACGGCCGTTTGCAGTGAACCGGACAATGCGGATTGCCGAAAAGCAGGCGATCGCCTGTGAGGGCGCGAACCTCTGCGAAGATGGAGACAGCATCATCATCAACGGCGGTACAACCACATTCCAGATGGTGCATCCGCTGACGACGCGTCGACTGCAGGTCTTTACCAATTCATTTCCGATCGCCCAACACCTCCTTAAGCACTCCAAGAACACGATCATGCTTTCCGGCGGTACGATCTATCGCGAACAGAACATCATTCTAAGTCCATTCGAGAACGACCTGACCAGAAACTTCTATGCCCGGCGGATGTTTATGGGGGCGCACGGTCTTGGGCCGCTTGGCTTGATGGAGGCGGACCCCCTTCTCATCCAAGCCGAACACAAGCTTATTGGCCAGGCCGACGAGCTGATCGTTCTGGTCGACAGTTCAAAATTCGGCCAGCGGTCCAGTCTGGTCCTCTGCCCACTTGACCGGATCACGGCCGTCATTACCGATGAAGGTATATCAGACACTGCAGCCGCCATGCTGGAGGCTGCAGACGTGAAACTGATCGTTGTCAAAGCAGGCGCCGGTCAGGAAGAGGTGGCCTCATGAGCTGCCTCAAAAGCAAACCCAATCGCAACCCATAGGAAGGATCCAACATGAGACGTCGTACCTTCACTTCAATCCTCGCTGGACTCAGCGTGGCCTACAGCCTCTTTGGCGCTCCCGCCGCGGCGCAGGAGATGCGCATCGCACTTGTCGTAAAGGCATTGGGCATAGGTTTTTTCGAAGCCGCCGCTGAAGGTGCGGAGGAAGCTGCCGCCGAACTGGGCAATGTCGAAATCATCTACACTGGCCCAACGGACACGACCGCCGAAGGCCAGATCGAGGTCATCAATTCCCTGATCGCGCAGGGCGTCGACGCCATTGCGGTCTCGGCCAACGACCCCGATGCGCTTGTGCCAGCACTGAAGAAGGCGATGCAGCGCGGCATCACCGTGATCTCCTGGGACTCGGGCGTCGCCGAGGAAGGTCGCCAGATGCACCTGAACCCGTCATCGAACGCGCTGATCGGCAACATGATCATCAAGCTCGCCGCCGATCATCTACCTGACGGTGGCCAGGTCGCGGTGCTTTCAGCTTCGGCGACCGCAACCAACCAAAACACCTGGATCGCCGAAATGAACAAGGTCATGAGCAACTACCCAAGCATCGAGGTCGTTGCCACGGTCTATGGCGATGACCTCGCCGACAAGTCCTACCGTGAAGCACAGGGACTTATGCAGTCCCACCCCGGCCTCGATGCGATCATCGCACCGACTTCCGTTGGCATCGTGGCGGCTGCGCAGGCTGTCGCCGACGCGGGCAAGATCGGTGAGATCAACGTGACAGGTCTGGGCCTGCCGTCGGAAATGGCCGGTGCCGTCGAGTCCGGCGCCTCGAAATCATTCGCGATCTGGAATCCTATCGATCTCGGATATTCCGCTACCATGATCGCGCATGCGCTTGCCACAGGAGTTGCCGAGGCGGCACCGGGTGCGGAAATCCCGATGGGCCGCATGGGATCGGTGACTCTCGACGAGACGAACGCAGCCGCCATGGCTGATCCGTTCATATACGACAGTACCAACATAGACCAGTTCAAGTCGATCTTCTGATCAAGGTCTCCCGATTCCGGCGCGACAGTCATTGACACCGCGCCGGAACGCCTCCCACTGTCACAGCCAGGCACACTCATGCCGAGGGGGAGCAAAGCCAAACGTGTCCGTCCCGGCCACACCTGATATCGCGCCGCTGCTCTCCCTGCAGGGCATAACCAAGGAGTTTCCGGGCATCCGTGCGCTGTCCGACGTTTCGCTGAACATCTATCCCGGCCGTGTCACGGCCCTGGTGGGCGAAAACGGTGCAGGCAAGTCAACGGTCGTCAAGATTCTCACCGGAATATATCAGCCAAATGCCGGCGACATCCTGATTGAGGGGCAGCCAACCCTCTTCCCGACGCCTCAATCGGCCGAACGAGTGGGCGTCACCGCAATCCATCAGGAAACCGTGCTCTTCGATCAACTGTCTGTCGCGGAGAACATCTTCCTTGGCCATGCGCCGCGCAATCGCTTCGGACTCATCGACACCGGCAAGATGGCCGAGATCGCGCGTGAGATTCTTGCTGGGATCGGCGCGAGGATCGACCCTTCACACAGGTTGCAGGATCTCGGGACCGCCAACAAGCACCTTGTCGCCATCGCACGCGCCCTCTCAATCGACGCTCGCGTGGTGATCATGGACGAACCTACAGCGGCACTCAGCCACAAGGAGATCGAGGAACTCTATGGCCTTGTCGAAACACTCAAGGCACAGGGAAAGGCAATTCTCTTCATCAGCCACAAATTCGAGGAGATTTTCCGGATCGCCGATTTCTACACCGTCTACCGGGACGGGAAAATGGTCGGCGAAGGCCCCATTGCCGAAATCACCGAACCGGAACTCGTCAAGCTGATGGTCGGTCGCGACGTGAGCCAGATCTTTCCCGAACGGGCCCACAACATCGGCGGCGAAGTCCTTCGGGTTGACGGCTTCGGTCATCCCACTGAATTCGCCGCCCCATTCCACCCTGAAGTGCAACACCAGTGGCGGTGGTGACCGGTTTTCCGGCCGCATGATGTTGCGTATCGGCCAGGAAGCGGCGACAGTCCCTGTGACCAAACAGGAGAGACTGCCATGCCCGAGGGCTACCGCCACCTGACCCATGAAGAGAGATGCCAGATCGGCGCGCTGAAGGAAAGCGGGCTGTCCGACGGGGCCATCGCGGCCCGTCTGGGCCGTGACCGTTCGTCGGTCTGGCGGGAGCTGCGCCGTAACGGCGGGGATTCGGGATACAGCCCGGGCGAGGCGCAGGGGAGGGCGGAGGCCCGCCGCGGCGCGGCTTCCTCGAACCCGAGGAAGATGACGCCCGACCGGTGGGCGCGCGTGGAGGGGCTTCTGGCGGAGGGCTGGAGCCCGGAGCAGGTCGCGGGACGGCTGCGTCTGGAGGGCGGCTGGACGGTGGGCCGCCAGTGGACATCCGAACACGTCAGGGCCGACCGGAAGGCGGGCGGCAGGCTGTTCCTGCTGCTGCGGCGCCGCGGCAGAAAGCCGAACTGGCGTGGCGGCAGGCACTCGGGCCGTGGCCACATCCCGGGCCGGGTGGACATCTCCGAGAGGCCGGATGAGGTGGAGAGGAAGGAGCGTGTGGGCGACTGGGAGGCGGACACGATCATCGGGAAAGGCCACAGCGGGGCGGTGGTCTCCCTTGTGGACAGGGCGTCGAAATACGCGCTTCTCCAAAGGGTTGACCGGAGAACCTCGGCCGCGGTCTCCGCCGCGATGGTGGATCTCCTCCGGCCTTCCGCCGCGCCCGTCCACACGATCACGGCGGACAACGGGAAGGAGTTCGCGGGCCACGCCGGCGTCGCGGCGGAGCTCGGGGCCGGGTTCTATTTCGCCACCCCCTACCACTCCTGGGAGCGTGGCCTGAACGAGCACACCAACGGGCTGGTCCGGCAGTACCTGCCGAAGGGGACGGACCTCCGCGCGGTCACCGACGCGGAGGTGAAACGGGTGCAGGACCGCCTGAACGCGCGTCCGCGCCGGGCGCTGGGCTACCGGACGCCCGCCGAGGTGCTGCACAAGGCCCGCCCTCCCTGACGCCGCGCGACCGCCTCCCGCCGGCGCGCAGGAAGGGGGTGGACAGGATTTCGCCGTCGCGTCCGTCCGGGCTCCGGTCGGGCTACGCCCTCCCTGCGCCCGGACGGACGCGACCCGACCCGGCGGAGGCGTTGCGCCGCCCGGAAAGCCCGGATAGACTCCATACAGACGGGACCACAGCCGTCCCGGGGCCGGATCCGCGGCGCCCGGGCGGCCGGAAACCGCGCCTTCCGGCCATTCCCTACGCTCGGGCTACGCCCCCGCTGCGGGAATGGCCGGTGTTGCACTTCGGAGTGGAAGTGGGGGCCGAAATTGACTTCACGTTGCGAAGAGGCGAGATTCTGGGATTCTACGGGCTGGTTGGCGCCGGCAGATCGGAATTCATGCAGGCGCTATTCGGAGTCACGCGACCATCGGGTGGAAGGGTGCAGGTCGAGGGGAATCCCGTAAGCATCAACTCACCTGCCGACGCGGTAGCAAACGGCATTGTCTATGTGCCCGAGGACCGTGGAAGGCAGGGAACAATTGGAGCCCTTCCGATATTCCAGAATGTCACGCTGCCATCGCTTGCGCAAACCTCACGCTACGGGTTCCTTCGACTTGTGGCGGAGTTCAGAAGGGCACGCGAGTACACAGAGCGGCTGGATCTGCGAGCGGCATCGCTCGATACGAATGTCGATGATCTGTCCGGTGGAAACCAGCAAAAGGTCGTGATCGCCAAGTGGCTTGCCACCAAGCCGAAAATCATCGTTCTAGACGAGCCGACCAAGGGCATTGACATTGGGTCGAAGGCTGCCGTGCATGCATTCATGGCGGAACTTGCCGCCCAAGGGCTTGCGGTCATCATGGTCAGTTCTGAAATCCCGGAGGTGCTTGGAATGTGTGATCGCGTCATTGTCATGCGCGAGGGGCGGATGGCCGCTGAGGTGACAGGCGTCAATCTGACGCCCGAAACCCTCATCCATCACGCAGCGGGCATTCGGGAGACCGACGCATGAAACGCATTGCAGCCTCGCGTGAAATGCTGTTGCTGGTGGCCGTCGCATTGCTGCTTGGCTTGGTCGCAACGCGTTTTCCGGAATTCGTGGAGCCTGCAAACCTCGTGGCAGTCTTCAACGACACATCGCCGCTGATACTGCTGGCCATTGGTCAGATGGTCGTGATTCTGACCAGGTGCATTGACCTTTCGGTCGCGGCCAACCTTGCGCTTTCAGGTATGGTCGCTTCAATGGTGAACCTCGCGGTGCCGGACGCACCTATCGTCGCAATTCTGCTGGTCGCCACCGGAGTCGGCACAATTCTGGGCATGATCAACGGCATCCTTGTCTGGAAACTCAGCATCCCGCCCATCGTGGTGACGCTCGGAACAATGACAATCTTTCGAGGGACCATTTTCCTCCTAACCGACGGCAAGTGGGTCAACAGCCACGAGATGACGCAGGCGTTCAAGGCATTTCCCCGAACGGAGCTTCTCGGCATTCCGGTGCTTAGCTGGGTCGCCGTTGCCGCGGTTCTCATTTTTGTCGTGGTCATGGCCCGTACCACGCTCGGCCGCGCCTTCTATGCCGTGGGCGGCAATCCCAACGCCGCAGCCTATGTCGGAATTGATGTAGGTCGTACGCAGTTCTGGGCCTTCACCATCTCGGGTACCCTTGCGGGGTTGACGGGTTATCTCTGGGTCTCGCGCTTTGCGGTGGCGTATGTGGACATCGCCGGCGGCTTCGAATTGGACGTCGTGGCGGCCTGCGTGATTGGCGGTGTGTCGATCATGGGCGGTATCGGAACGGTTCCCGGCGCACTTCTGGGGGCGCTTTTTCTCGGCGTCATCAAGAACGCATTGCCGGTCGTCAACATCTCGCCATTCTGGCAACTCGCGATTTCCGGTGCCGCCATCATCATTGCGGTCGCGCTCAATGCCCAAGCCAACCGCACGCGGGGACGTATCATCCTCAAACGTGTGGAGCGCGCAGCATGAGTGCCTCCGGCCGTTTCATTCCGGATCGTCTGCGGTCGCCGCTGGAACGTCGGCTGAGGGGCTGGGAAAGCCTCTTGATGCTAGTCGCCATTGTCATCTTCGTCGCCAACAGTCTTGCCTCTCCCTATTTTCTTGACGTCTGGAACCTTTCGGACGCAACCTTCAACTTTACGGAAAAGGCGATGATCGCTTTTGCCATGGCTCTTTTGATCATCTCCGGGGAGATAGACCTTTCCGTCGCTGCGATCATCGCATTGGCTTCCACTGCCATGGGCGCGGCGGTCCAGTTCGGAATACCGACGCCTGGCCTCCTGGTGATCGGGTTGGCGGTCGGACTTGCCTGCGGTGCATTCAATGGCTTCCTTGTCACAGGCATCGGCCTGCCTTCAATCGTAGTCACCATCGGGACCATGAGCCTATTCCGGGGCATCAGTTACATCGTGCTAGGCGATCAGGCGTATCGCGGCTATCCTCCCGAATTCGCGTTCTTTGGACAGGGATACGTCTGGTGGGTGATCTCGTTTGAATTGGTGACCTTCGCTTTTTTCGCCCTGTTCTTCGCCATTCTGCTGCACAAGACGAACTTTGGCCGCGCGGTCTACGCCATTGGCAACAACGCGACAGGGGCCCTGTTCTCGGGAATCCGTGTGGCGCGCGTGAAGTTCATTCTCTTCCTTCTGACGGGCTTCATGTCCGGAGTTGCGGCAATCTGCCTGACCTCGCGCCTGGGCTCGACGCGGCCTTCCATCGCCTTCGCCTGGGAGCTGGAGATCGTCACCATGGTTGTGCTCGGCGGCGTCAGCATCCTTGGCGGCTCCGGCTCAATTCCGGGCGTCGTGATCGCCGCCATCGTCATGGGACTTGTGACTTTCGGCCTGGGCCTGCTCAACGTGCCGGGAATCGTCATGTCGATCGTGATCGGAGCGTTGCTGATCTCAGTCATCGCCTTGCCTGGACTCTGGAGCAGACATAGGCCGTCGTGATGGAGAAACATGCTTTCAGGATGAGGCTCAGACCAGGCTGCCGCGACGAATACAGGAAACGCCACGACGGAATCTGGCCGGAACTCGTGGAACTGCTGAGGGAGGCCGGCATATCCGACTATTCAATCCATCTGGACGAAGACACGAACACGCTTTTCGGGGTTCTCTGGCGTACCGACAACCATGGGATGGACAGCCTTCCAGACAACGAGATCATGAAACGCTGGTGGTCCCACATGGCGGACATCATGGAAACCCACCCCGACGGCGAATCTATGGTGGTTCCACTCACGCCTGTCTTTCACATGCCATGACCGCCCATCACTAAGAATGATGGAATTGATAGCTCCCGGGGGCCAGGAGGGAGCGATTCCGAACCCAGAGCGCAGTGATCGCGTCCAAGGCGAGGCACTTGCGCAGGTTGACTTTGTCCAGAACCAAAACGATCGATATGCAGGTTGCGGTCAGGGAAAACGCAAGGACAACGTCGCGAGGCCAAGGAGGACGGTGATGGCCAGCAACTGTCTCTTTCACCTGCCGAAAGGAAGTCCGTCGACATTCCCTTGCCTTACCTGTCAATCAGGCTCACTGCGGACAATGCGCACCTTCGCGAGGACAATCCCCTGACCCTGGCCTTGGAGCTTGGGCTCCGATGCACCGGACCAGAAGCCCGCTATCCATACGCCCCAGCCTTCGATGTACGCAGGTCGACGGTAACGAGCGCTTCGGCAAGCCCCACCGCACAGCTCAGACCGTCAATGATCGGAAGTCCGAATTCACTCGACAAATGTTCCACGAGATCTGTCATGCCAGCGCATCCGAGAACGATCGCATCCGAATTGTCCTCCGTGATGGCAATCTCCACGACGCGGCGTATGGAGTGCATGGTCTCTGGGGCCATGTCTTCAAGTTCCAGCACAGGAACGTCGGTTGCTCGGACCTTGGCGCAGCGCGACGCAAGGCCATATCGCTGCAGGTTCGATTCCAGAACCGGCACGGAACGGGATAGCGTCGTTATGACGGTGAACTTATTGCTGAGCATGCTGGCCACCGAGCAGGCAGATTGACCGATCCCCAGCACCGGCACGTCAACCATGCACCTCGCTGCATCAAGCCCAGTGTCATCGAAACAGGCGATTACAATACCATCCACATGCCTGTGGGTCTCAATCTGCTTCAGAAGTCCGGGAAGGCAGACGGCGCCGTCATAATATCCCTGGATGCTTGGAGGTCCGGACATGGAACCGGCGGATACAATCTTGGTGCCGGGCCTTGCAACGCGCTTTGCGGCGCGACCAATTGTTTCGGTCATGGCGGCGGTGCTGTTGGGATTCACTACTAGCAGTTCCATGGTTCAGCCTATACCGCTCCGCCTAGGTACGCCGCCTTTATGCGCGTGTCATTCAGAAGGTCGCGCGATTCCCCCGATATAACGACGTTGCCCGTGGTGATCGCGTATGCGCGATGGGATATGCTCAGTGCCATGCGCGAGTTCTGTTCAACCAAGAGAACGGAAACGCCGTCATCCCGGTTGATTCTCACAATAGACCGCGCGATGTCCTGAACGAGTTTTGGTGCGATGCCAAGCGATGGTTCGTCAAGCAGCAGGAGTTGTGGGCGGGCCATCAGCGCCCTGCCGATCACGAGCATCTGCTGCTCACCGCCGGACAGCGTCCCGGCAGTCTGGCGCAGGCGTTCCTTCAGGCGCGGAAACCGTTCAAGGACACTTTCGAGCGAACGCCTGTTTTCTTCCCTGTCGGTGCGAGTGAAGGCGCCCATCATCAAATTGTCCCTTACAGACATATAGGGAAACACGCGCCGACCTTCCGGAACCATCGCGATGCCTTTGCTTACGATGCTTGCTGTGTCGCGACCGTCTATGCGCTCGCCCCTGAAGCTGATCGAGCCGCTCTTGATCATTGAGAGTCCGGTGATCGCACGCAGTATGGAGGACTTTCCGGCGCCGTTGGCCCCGATAAGGGCAACCGTCTCGCCCTCCATCAACTCGATTGTCACGCCCCGCAGCGCATAGACGCGGCCATAGTAGAGCTCAACATCCTGGAATTCCAAAATCCTGGCCGACATGCCTCAGACTCCGATCTCGTCGTCGCTGCTGCCGAGGTACGCCTCGATAACCTTCTCGTCATTCTGTATTTCGGTGGGCGTGCCTTCAGCGATCTTTTCGCCAAAGTTCAGCACCACGATCCGGTCGGAGATCGACATCACCGCGGCCATGTCGTGTTCGACGAGCAAAACCGTCACGCCTCGGTCCCGGACCGACTTCACGAGCGCGACCATATGCCTGGTCTCGTCGAGGTTCATCCCTGCAAACGGCTCGTCAAGCAAAAGGACGACTGGGTCGGTGGAAAGCCCGATCGCGATGCCGAGCGCCCGTAGATGTCCCTGGGGTAGGTTGCCTGCGCGTTCACCGGCAATCTCGGACATCCCCAGGAAGGATAGCACTTCGTCGGCTCTCCGTCCAAAGCTTGCCTCGTCTAAACGGGCGGCGCGGGTGCCGAAAAAATATCCTGCCAAGGATGCGGAGGATCGGAGATGCTGGGCAACGATCACGCTCTCCCTGACCGTCAAATTCCTGAAAATGCTGGCTTCCTGGAACGTTCTCACAACCCCCTTCCGCGCCACCGCATGGGGTTTCAGGTCGGATATCCTTTCGCCGCGGAACAGCACCTCGCCGGACGTCGTCCGCAGGAACGACGTGATCAACTTGAAGAGCGTGGATTTGCCGGCGCCATTGGGTCCGATCACGGAAACGATCTCGTCTTCCCGAACATCGAACGACACCGCATTGGTTGCAGTCAATCCACCGAACTTGCGTGTCAGCATGCGAATCTGGAGAAGCGGGGTCATTTCCAGAGCCCTCGGATCCGATCGAACCGTATGCTGAGAAGACCGTTCGGAAGGACGAGTATCAGCAGGATCAATACGCCCGAGTACACAAGCAACTGGTACTTTCCAAGTTCGAACAGCAGGTCCCATCCGAAGTAGAGCACAAGAGTCCCGAGCATCGGCCCGAAGACGTACCCAAGACCGCCTAGAAAGCAGTTCAGCATGAAGTCGATCGAGTCCTTGACCACGAAGCTCGATGGATAGACCGACTGCGCGATCGCTCCGAACAGTGCACCCCCGAGGCCGCCAAAAAACGAGGATATCGCGAATACGATCACGCGCAGGTAGGCAATGTTGATGCCCACGGACGAAGCAAGTTCCTCGTTCTGCTGCATTGATCTGCAGAGCTGGCCGAGGCGCGAATGCACTATCCGATACATCGATGCAAAGCAGACGATCATCAGCACGCAGGCGGTGTAGTAGAATGCCAGCTTCGGGTTTTCGATCGTGGAAAAGTCTGGAATTATGGTAATGCCGAAAATTGACAGCTCACCCGGCAACGGGATGGACACGATCCCCTTTGCGCCATTGGTGATCGGCAGGGCGAGCGCGGTAAGGCGGACAACCTCGGTCAGCACCAGCGTGATCATCGCGAAATACACGCCTCGCAAGCGCAGTATCGGGAGACCGATCAGGATTGCCACCAAGCCTGCAAAGAGACCGGCAGCGGGAAGGGAGACCCAGAATGAAACATCGGCCTTGGTCACGAGGATGGCCGACACGTAAGCGCCTATCAGCGCGAACGCGCCCTGACCGATGTTGATCCGACCGATATAGAACGTGAGCCAGACGCCTGCACTCGCGACGGACAGCAATGCCACTGATGTCAGCGTGAAATAGAAGTTCCAGCGGCCGGTAACGGAAATCAAGACGGGAACGAGCAGGAAGACCGCCATGAGAAACACGGTGACGCCGATGGCCAGCGGTAGCCGGCGTGTGTCGTCGCGGCTCACCATGCTATCCCCACGGCTTGCCCATAAGGCCTTGCGGACGGATGGCCAGGAAGATCATGAGAGCCACGAATATTGCGAGGTAGGTGATGTCGCCGTATTGGGAGAGCACGGCAAGCCCGACAGCCTCGAGCATGCCGAGAATGAATCCACCGAGTATGGCTCCCGAGATCACTCCTGCACCGCCGATCATCACCATCATGAACGCCTTGATGGATGTGGGACCGCCCATGCCGAGATTGACTCCGGTGATCGTGACGAGCAGGCCGCCGACAAGGCCTGCCAGCATGGCGCCGAGGGCGAACCCGATCATGGAATACCGGTTCACGCTGACACCCATCAGTTCGGCTGCGGTCCGGTCCTGCGCGATTGCTCTGAGTGCGCGGCCGGTTCGCGTGAACTGCATGAAGGTGATGAACACCACGATGGACAGGATGGCGAGGCAGCAGATCAGGACCCGGTCGTAGGGAATGATGATCCGGAAGTCCCAGTTGAAGACGCCGTCGACGATCTTCGGGACGCCGCGCTGCTTTTCTCCGAATACAAGCAGGATCAGCGCATCGAGCAGGAAGGCGATCCCGGCCGCGAGCAGCATGGTGCTCTCTTCCCTTGCCGACCGCCGGATCACGGGGCCGAACAGGAACTTCTCTATCAAGGCCCCGATCGCCGCAAGCGTTACGCAGGACATCATGAGAGCGAGCACGAATGGCACTCCGAATTGGCCATAGAACGTATACGTCACGAATCCCCCGATGACGTACATTTGGCCATGGGCGAAATTCAGGACGTTCATGAGGGCGAAAATCAAGGTCAGCCCAAGCGCGATCATCGCATACTGCGAGCCCAGATAGATACCGTTTACGATGACTTGTTCCATGAAGGCATCCTGCTTAGCGGACGCACCGGACCGGAATACCGGACCGGTGCAGGATTCACGAAGCGGCTGTTCGGTCAGTCGACTTCAGCGACGAAGAGCGTTTCGAACTCTCCATCCTGAAAGACGTTCACGACGAGAGGAACTGCGATCTGGCGGCGTTGCCCGAACGAGGACATGCCCACGTACCGCATTTTTGCGTCGCCCTTCATATAGGGGTTCGGCGCCTCGAACGCATCGATCGTCTGCTTGAAGGCTTCGACATCGTCAAGGGCCGCCGGATTCGCCGCTAGCGTCGCCAGGATATATTCGAGCGCATACACCTTGGTATTCGACTCGTCGTTATACTCGCCGAACATTTCCGTGTATCTCGCGACGAACTCCTTCATATTGTCTGACGCGATTTCCGGAGTGGATGCGCCGCCAACGGATATGAACCCATTCGCGAGATCGCCCGCGCTCTCGCGTAGCACTTGGGCGTCCTGAGCCGTCTCCGTCGATATCAGCCCCTGGTATCCCAGTTCGCGCGCCGACCGAATCAGCTGCGGGGCATTTGCCGGCGTCACACCTGACAGCACCAGAAGGTCTGGTCTCGTGCGAATGACCGGGGTAAGGACCGGCGTGAAATCGGTGGTGTCCACCTGGTAGGTCACGTTGGCGGAGACCACTTCGAGTCCCAGCGCCTCCGCTGCCTCGCGGCCGCTGTCGCGTTGACTGAGTGGGTCAGATTCGTTCGCGGCAATGAAGGCAACCGAACCGACACCCCTTTCCTCCATCAGATACTTGTAAATTGCCGGACCGGACTGGTAGTTGGCGACCATTCCCAGAACGGCGTTCGAGGCCGGTGGCGCATATAGCGCCTTTGGAAAAGCGTATGGGAAATAGATGATCCCGTTCGCCTCCGCCACCGGCCGCACGGCGGCTGCACCGTCGTCGACGTTCGGACCAACCACGTAGCGAATCCCCTCCTGAGCCATCTTTTCCATGCCAGCGATCGCCCGTTTTGGATCCTTCTGGTCATCGAACGAGACGATCTCGATGTCATAGGTGACATCTCCGATCTTGTATCCGCCGGTCTCGTTGATCCATGCCGCACGGGTTTCCATCGATCTTTGGTTCGATATTCCCCATGCAGCAGCGGGTCCGCTCGTGACCCCGACAAAGCCGACCTTGAGAACCGGGTTCTGGGCCAAGGCGGCCGATCCCTGTACTACGGAAAGCGAAAGTGCCACCGTCAGCGCCGTAAGCATGTTTCTGCGTTGCATTTCTTCCTCCTAGCTAAATCCTATCTGTTGCCGCCGCTCTTCGGGTTGCGAGACCCGTTCTTGCCCGTCTTTCAATTCCACCTGTCAGCTTTTTGCATGGATACGAAAGGTTGTCAACAATATTGATCTAACATGTCAACGTCATGATTGACAAAAGACAGTTGAATGGTTTGAAGTGCGTCGGCAATGGCTAAAGGCAAGCGAGGATTCCGGAAGAACGTGCCGACGGATTCGACCAGCATCGGAACTGTGAACAGGACCTTGCCCGAACGGGTCGACGAGGCATACATCGTTGAGCGCATTTACAGCGCAGTCATGGAGCACCGACTTTCGCCCGCGCAAAAGCTGAGCGAACTCAGGCTTTGCGAGGCATTCGGCGTCGGACGCATGCACGTCAGGAGCGCGTTGCTGCTCTTGTCAGACCAGGGAATCGTCGAACTGGAAGCGAACCGGGGTGCGTTCGTCGCCAGCCCCAGCCCGACGGAAGCGAACGAGGTCTTCGTTGCCCGCATGGTGCTGGAGCCGGCAATCGCGAGGCACGTCGCAGTCGAGATCCGTCAGGAAGACCTCGCGATGCTGAGACAGCAAATATCCCTGGAGGGCGAGGCACGGAAAGACGGCAGAGGCGCGGACCTCGTCCGGCTCTCCGGCGAATTCCACGTAAAATTCGCGCTGGCATCCGGAAATTCCATCCTGAGGCGTGTCATTCGTGAACTCGTGACCAGATCATCGCTGATTGTCGGATTGTTCGGGGCGTCGAATCACATGGATTGTCCTGACGGCGAGCACTCGGACCTACTGGGTGCGATCGAACGCGGCGATTCCGATATGGCCGCGTCCCTCATGTTCGAGCATCTGAGGGGGATCAAGGACGGACTTGACCTCGCGCCGCACCGACCGAAGGAAGGCGATCTTAAAGACATTCTCGGCTTGAGGTAGGAATCGCCTGACGCACCCTTGGTTTCCAACCCGTCCGCGACGAGCAACGTCTGGCTGCGGGTGCTGTCGAGGAACCCGAGGGAGATGCGATCCCGCCTTGGCCGATACCGTGCCCTCCAGTTCGATGGCGGGCTTGGCAAGCCATGCAACGAAACACTCCTATTTCGTGCTCTTCGTCATAGTCCCTTTCGAGCAGCAACGTATTGAGGAAATTGCCGTAGCCGATATGACCGACCGTTATCAAGATGGTCAATCCGTGAACCTATGACTGGAGTCCCAACCTGCAGTACTCTTCCTGCAACCGCTTCACGGACTCTGCATGGTTCGAGATCGGCATGCAGACGTCCGTCCCGATGGCGTCCCTGCTTGGCGCACCTGCCAGAGACGGGTGTGTTCCTCTGGACTCGATTTCCATTCAAAAGCCGGACAGCCAAACTGGTCGGCAATCTCCCTGAAGGTGATGGCTTGTGCCACCAATTCCGACTCCGAGCCATGGAACTCCAGCAGCAGGTGCGGGTTTGGCGGCGGGTCAACCTTGGAATATGCGTTGGTCGCGGCCATGCAATCTGCGTCCAGAAGCTCGATGCGCACGACCGACTCGCCCATCTGGATAGCGGTGTTGACCGCCTGGCAGCCCGCAGCCACTGAGGGGAACGTGCAGCGCACGGCAGACATGGCCTACGCTCGACCTTTTCGCTCGACGCCCGGTCCGGATTATCTCTCCCGGTCGCAGCACCGCTTCCAGGCTCATCACGTTGTCCCGCATCGATGCCGCAATGAGACTCACCAACTCCGGGATCAATGAGACAGAAGAGCCCGGTGTCACCTAGTTCCTCGTTCAACGCCTTGCGCATGACCCCCAGTTGGATGACTGAATCGGGATCCTCCACGTGAATCTCGAGCACCTTGTTCATTTGGCTTATGTCGCTGGCGTATCGCGGCTATCCTCCCGAATTCACTTTCTTGGACAGGGATACGTCTGATGGGTGGTCTCGTTTGAATTGGTGATGTTCGCTTCTTTCGCCCTGTTCTTCGCCAATTTGCTGCACGGGACGAACTTTGGCCGCGCAGTCTACGCCATCGGCAACAACGCGACAGGGGCCCTGTTCTCGGGCATCCGTGTGGCGCACGTCAAGTTCGCTCTCTTCCTTCTGAAGGGCCTCATGTCCGGGGTGGCGGCAATCTGCCTGACCTCGCGCCTGGGCTCGACGCGGCCTTCCATCGCCTTCGCCTGGGAACTGGAGACCGTCACCATGGTTGTGCTCGGCGGCGTCAGCATCCTTGGCGGCTCCGGCTCAGTTCCGGGCGTCGTGATCGCCGCCATCGTCATGGGGCTTGTGACTTTCGGTGTGGGCTTGCTCAATGTGCCGGGAATCGTCATGTCTATCGCGATCGGGGCGCTGCTGATCTCGGTCATCGCGCTGCTTCGACTCTGGATCAGACATAGGCCGTCGTGATGGAGAAACATGCTTTCAGGATGAGGCTCAGACCGGGCTGCCGCGACGAATACAGGAAACGCCACGACGGAATCTGGCCGGAACTCGTGGAACTGCTGAGGGAGGCCGGCATATCCGACTATTCAATCAATCTGGACGAGGACACCGACACGCTCTTCGGGGTTCTCCGGCGCGCCGATGACCACGGGATGGACAGCCTTCCAGACAACGAAATCATGCAACGCCGGTGGTCCCACATGGCGGACATCATGGAAACCCACCCCGACGGCGAGCCCGTGACGGGTCCGCTCACGCCCGTCTTCCACATGCCATGACCGCCCGTCACATCGCAGTCATCGACGTCGGAAAGACCAACGCGAAGCTAGCGCTCGTCGATGCGGACGGCCTGACCGAGATAACGGTTGTGAGCAGACCGAACACCGTGCTGCCCGGACCGCCCTACCCGCACTTCGATGTCGATGGTCACTGGGGTTTCTTCCTGGATGCGCTTGCAAGGTTCCATTCCGACCACGGGGTCGGAGCGGTCTCGGTGACCACCCACGGCGCATCGGGTGCCCTGATCGGAGCCGACGGCTGCCTGGCGGCGCCGGTTCTTGACTATGAACATCCTGGGCCAGACACAGTGGCAGGGGGCTACGACATGCTTCGTCCGACCTTTTCCGAAACCGGGTCGCCGAGGTTGCGCATGGGCCTGAACCTAGGCGCACAGATCCATTGGCAATTCATGATGGACCCCGATCTTCGGAACCGGACAGATACAATCGTCACTTATCCGCAGTACTGGGGCCACCGTCTGACAGGTGTATCTGCAACCGATGTTTCCTCGCTTGGCGCTCACACTGATCTCTGGAACCCGCAGAAGCGGTGTTTTTCATCTCTGGTTGAACGAATGGAAATAGCGGACAAAATGGCCCCGGCCCGCAAGTCTGACGACATCCTGGGATCATTGCTTCCCGAAATTGCGGACCGAACCGGGCTTCCGCACCAAACGCCAGTACATTGTGGCATCCACGATTCCAATGCTTCGCTTCTCCCACATGTGCTGCACCGTAAGCCGCCGTTTTCAGTGGTGTCGACCGGCACTTGGGTGATTGTTATGACCATCGGCGGTTCAAGCGTCGTTCTTGATCCCACTCGAGACACGCTGATCAACGTCAATGCCCTTGGTGCCCCAGTGCCGTCCGCCCGATTCATGGGCGGGCGCGAATTCGAGATGATGTCAGGAGGGCGCACTGTCAATACGGACGAAAGGACGATGGCGCGTGTCATCAGTGACGGCATAATGCTGATGCCCGCGGTTGTTCCGGAAAGCGGTCCGTTTCAGGGGCGGCGCACGCATTGGAGAGGCGCAAAGCCACGTCAGGGAAGCCCGACGCACGCGGTGGCCCTTGGGTTCTATCTCGCGATGATGACCGCAGAGTGCCTTTCGCTAACAGGTCACAGAGGGAACATCGTGATTGAAGGACCGTTTTGCGAGAATGCGGCGTACATCGCGATGTTATCAACTGCAACCGAAAGTAAGGTGATCACTTCGAAAGGGGCGACGGGTACCAGCCAGGGTGCAGCCATGCTCGCGCTTGATCTTGCAGCCCCTCAACTGGGAGGCTTTGATGGTGAGGTTGCGTCCATGCCCTGTCCCGAACTGATGGACTATGCTGGACATTGGCGAAACGCCGCCCGTGCGATGTCGACGGGCATTCGAAGCGCAGGTTCGGATCCACGCGGCATTGTCGAAAACCTGACCTGATCCCGTGTTCCTGATGTCAGGCGAAAACCACCAAAAAGCGTTCTGGTGGGCAAGCCAATGGCGTGTGCCCGTTGCATCGGGGTCTCAGGCGTTGGATGCACCGCGACAGTCCGGTTGCGATTTGCGCGACGGACCGCGCGGCCGTTTCGGCCTGTCAGAATTGGTTTCTCGAGTTCTCCACCGAAGAGGTATCAGGTCATTCCGGAAACTGGCGCGTATGTTCGAAAGATCATTGCCACCGCCACTGTTGATATTTTGGCGCCGGTTGGAGAACCGGAGCTGCCAAAAAGCACATGAATCCGTATGATCAAGGGACTTTCGGGCCCACTTCCGGGCCTGTGCGCGATCCAGGGATATGTGGGAATTAACCTGGGCATAGAGGGGCTCCCCTGCTTCCACCGAGCAAGCACGCTTCACCTGATCCGAGACCGAGTAACCGCTGCCATACCCGCACCGGCAAAAACACATTTCTGCCCTGTGTTCCTCGGCAAAATCACAACAGCGACTTTCGGCGGCTTTCTGGAAGCGCAGGAATCCCGCGCGATTAGTCCGCCACTAACAATTGCGACTGTCCACCATGATCCATGCGTCGGCCAAAGCTCGCCGGCCGACAGTCCGGCCAGGAACGGAACCACGGCCGCATAGCGCGATCACGAGTCCGCGAAGTTCCTCGACTTCCACGGATGGCAGGTTCGGATGAACGAGACGACGGTCGCCGAGGCGGTGCGCTGGAACGGGCTCCGCGGGATCATGGCATGGGGCTGCGAGGGCGCCGACCCCCAGGGACCTGATGATTCAATACCTCAGGCTGGCGGAAATCAAGGCCTGTTTCCGGACGGACAGACGCGACCGCAGAATCCGCCCGGTGTTCCACCGGCAGTCCGGAAGCGTGTGGGCGCACATTGCGTTCCGTTACATGGCCTTCCACTGTCTCCGGCATCCGCGCCGCCGCCCCCAAGGCGCGGGGCCGTCCGAAGGGCCGGATCCGGCGGACTTCAGTTCAGCATTCCGGACGCAGGAACGGACCCGGGAAGTTCGGCGTGCCGAACAAGGTGGCACCCGACGCGAAGACGGGCCCACCTACGTCCCCGGCCGAAACCGCGGAACGACCTGGCCTCACGCCCGGGAGGAGGGACCCCGCCGCCGCCTGTACTGGCGTCCCTCAGGCGATCTTCGGCGGATCAGGCGCGCGGCTCCCCCGGGCCGTTTCTGTCAGGCGATAAAGTAGAAATCGCCCGCTGTCAGCAGCGATGCATCGAAGTCCTTGATCACGATCGAGAAGTCGTCGGAGGGACCGCTGATCACGGCGTCGTCGCCGCGTTGCTTAATGTCGAGGTCAGCGAACCTCGGGCCACCCCTGATGACGAGAATATCCGTACCGTCCTCGAAATCATGGATGGTGTCGGTTGCGGATTCACGATCGAACACGAACCGGTCTGCTCCAGTGCCCCCGTAGAGATCGTCGTCGCCCTCACCGCCATACAGCGTGTCGTCGCCCTCACCGCCATACAGCGTGTCGTCGCCAGTGCCGCCATACAGAAAGTCGTTGCCGGTGTTGCCATACAGCCGGTCATTTCCCCCGTCGCCGAAAAGAAAATCCGTGCGTCCCATGCCTTTGAGAGTATCGTCCCCCGCACCGCCCTCCAGCCAGTCCTCGCCCCAGGCGCCATGAAAGGAATTGTCCCGCCCATCGCCGATGAGATGGAAACGCAGGTTGAGCGCCTTGAGATCAGCCAGCGACATGCCGTCGATGAGGATCGTGCCGCCGCCATCGGTGGCGGTGTCTTCGTGACCCAGATGTCCATTAAACCAGAACCTTCCGGTGGCGTCTCCTCCGCCGTCACCGTATATGATGAGCGCCGAACCTGTCTCATGCTCGTCAAACCGCAATGTCGGGTCGGCGCCGTTGGCCGCCCTGATCCTGATCAGATCCTGGTTGTATGTGCCCCAATAGGGCTGCTGATAGAGCTGCAGACCATGGATGGATCGAAGCCATCCCCGGGCTGGAAGACAAAGATGTCCTGGCTCCGGCCATAGTGGCCGGTGGGGCTCTTCCCATCCAGAAAGTCATTCCCCTTGCCGCCAACCATCTTGTTCTTGCCGTCACGGGCCCAGATCAAGTCGTGACCCCCCAGACCGTAGATGGCGTCGTTGTTGCCACGGTAACCCACAAGGCCATTGCTGCCACCATCGTTGCCTTCGGTGCCGGTCAGGGTCACATAATGATCGGGTTCACGAAAGTAGACACGCGAATGGTGTGTAGAGTCGTAAGTCGAATAGGTATTTATGCTCCCGGTTCCACCCCCGCCGGATGACTGGGTCTGTGATGCGCCGTTCGGTGTGTTCGTGGTCTGCGCGGGCTGGCCAGCGCCGGACGCTTGGGTCTGCGACGCGTCGGGCTGGCCGGCACCGTACGCGACCCGTCCGCCACCGAAAGGCAGCGTGAAGCTGTCCTCGCCGAGCGAGTCCGCCGACACGCCCGACAGCCTGACCGAGCCACCGGCGTAGTAGATGACAGCGTCGTCGCCGTCCTGCCCAATGTCCAGCCCCGTGAACCCGTCGGGCACAACACTGTCGATGCGAATCGTGTCGCCGTCCCCGAAATCGCCGATGGTGTCCTGGCCGTCCCCCGCCCTGAACACGAAGGTGTCGGCTCCCCTGCCGCCCTTCAGCTTGTCGTCGCCCCGGCCGCCGTTCAGCGTGTCGTCGCCCTTGCCGCCGCCTAGGTCGTCGGTGCCGTCCCCGCCGTTCAGTGTGTCGTCGCCCCTGCGGCCCCTCAGGGTATCGTCGCCGTCCCCGCCGTCGAGGAAATCGTCGCCCCTTGTGCCCTTCAGCGTGATGCCCCCGGCCTTCAGGCCGGCGGAGTCGTCCCCTTCGCCCTCCATCCGGGTCACCCGCTCCAGGACGGGACCCTCGCCCGCTCCGTCGCTGCCGCCCCCACCATCCGGGGTGTCGCCGTCACCGCCCTGCGGGTCGTCCCCGGCGGCGGGGAACCGGAAGCGGTCCGCGCCCAGCGAGTCCGCCGACACGCCCGACAGCCGGATGGTGTCGCCGTCGCCGTAGCGGATGATGGCGTTGGCGCCGTCCTGCTCGATGGTGAGTCCCTCGAACCCGCCGGCCACGCCGGCGATCTCGATGGTGTCGCCCTCCCCGAAGTCGGTGATGGTGTCCGGTCCGTCCCCGGCCGCGAACACAAAGGTGTCGGCGCCGAGGCCGCCATACAGGGTGTCATTGCCCCTGCCGCCCTTCAGGGTGTCGTCGCCTCGGCCGCCGAACAGCCGGTCGGCGCCCCCGCCGCCGTAGAGGGTGTCGTCGCCGTCACCGCCGTAGAGGGTATCGTTGTCCGCGTCGCCATGGAGAATGTCATTGCCGGACCAGCCGTCGAGCGTGTCGCCACCCGCGCCGCCATGGATCTCGTCATTGCCGTCGCCGCCCGTCAGGGTGTCGGCCGCCTCACCGCCGCGGAGCGTGATGCCCTCAACCGTCATTGCCCGTTCTCCTGTTCCTGTATTTTCCTGATGATGGGGTGACGCCACCGCACACCACCGACGGTCCGGAACCGGTCCTGTCCCGGAAGGCACTTCCTCCATCCGTTCCCGATTCCATGAACTTACAAGGCCGCAGCGGTCCCGATGCCGTGTGAGCCGGGCCGGGCGGCGTTTGGACGCCCTGCGCCGGGCAGCCACCCACTGGCGTTTGGTTAGCAGGTTTCAGTATCACTGTTTCGCCACATTGATGAGAGGTTGACCTAAAATGTGGATGGCCTCCCCCAGATGTGGTATTTCCATGTCGAATTCCAACCAGACAGGGAGGATACCATGGCCTGGACCGAGACCACCCAGGAGAAGTACAGGCGCAATGCGGAGCGATATGAAAGCGATCTGACCGACGGGGAATGGCTTTTGGTAGAGCCGCTTCCGCCGCCGCCGTCGAAGCTGGGCCGGCCGCGGTCCACGGATCTCCGCGAGGTCTTCAACGCGATCCAGTACATGCTGGCGACGGGCTGCCAGTGGCGGGCGATTCCCAAGTGTTCTGCGCCGTTTGCGACGGTCCAGAACCACTTCCATCCATGGCGCGACAAGGGCGTCCTGGAGCGCATGATGGACGCGCTGCGCGAACGGGCGCGCGAACGGGCGGGGCGTGACCCGGAGCCGACCGCCGCCGGGACCGGCAGCCAGCCGGTGAGGACGACGGAGACGGGCGGTCCGTCGGGCTACGACGCCGGAAAGAAGGCCAGGGGCCGCAGACGTCACATCGCCGTCGATGTGGAGGGGACCCCGGTCGTGGTGCAGGCCCACACGGCCGACGTGCAGGACCGGGACGGCGCGCCGGAGGTCATCCTGGCGATGCTCGGGAAGGCGCCGGAGGTGACGAAGGTCTGGGCCGACAGCGGCTACAGCGGCGGGAGACTGCGCGCCAGGCTCGCGGAGATGGGTGTCCCGGACGCGCTGGAGATCGTGGAAAGACCCAAGGGAATCAAGGGGTTCACGATGCTGTACCGCCGCTGGGTCGTGGAGCGCACCTTCGCCTGGATGTCGCGCTGCCGCCGTCTGGCGAAGGACTTCGAGCGGAGCCTGGAGAGCTCCGTGGCCTGGGCGCAGCTGGCCGCCTGCCGGTTCCTGTTCCGGCGGCTGGCAAGGGGCGCAAGTGCCTGAAATGCAATAATATAATTAAAACAATGACTTATGAGTCAAACTCTGAGGCGGATAACGCAACATCGACTGAACCGTCATGGTGTGGGCCTCTCCCTGGCTTCATCCCGTGAGGAGGCCCCGTGAGGAGGCCCCGTGAGGAGGCCCCGTGAGGAGGCCCCGTGAGGAGGCCCCGTGAGGATCATGCCTCAAGCCTACACCTTGCCGGGATGCCACGCAAGACTCCATTTTCCCTCAGGGCGCATCCCAGATTGTTGGCATGAGTCGCTTGGCTGTCATTTTGAGCCTTGATTTTTGCATAGGAACGCCTTTTGGTCGATTTTCGCCCGTGAAATCCGGCCGAAAGCATAGATTTCCAACAATCTGAGATACCCCTTTCCCCTCTGCACCGTCGACATACTTCGCCAACAACGAGCGGAATGCGCCCGACGCACAATCACTCCGCTGCTCGCCTGACCGCCACCATGCTCTCTGAAAGCAGTCCCGCACAAGGGACGGACTCGCCCTGACCATCGGGATACCCTCATGACCGCACTCGAGAACCTCCATCTCCGACCGTCAGTAGGTACCGGAATCCGCGCTCCTTCGCCGCCATCGAAGATCAGAGCAGACGCGACGCTCCCATCCCTCCATCCTTCAATCCCGGCCTGTGCTGAGACGTCTGTCAGTCACCCGGCCAGTGGATGACAATTGTAAGTGGGGTTTGGCTACTCGGCCTACACTGCGAACCAACTCAAGCCAGACTCAATTCGCGTTGTGCACGTCTGAGTATGGCGCTCGTGTCAAGGCCAAGAACGGTTCCCGCAAAGTTTCCGCGGCTGCCAATGACCCGGCTTGCAATGTAGCCGTCTGAGACCGCCGCCGGTGCCGACTTGATAAGAACAGCCGCTGTCAGGAGCACAGCGCTGCGCTCTACGAAAAGACGTGCGGAAGATTCCTCCAGTGGCAACTTCCAGAATCGGAAATGCTCCCTAAGCGCAATATCGTATTGCTCATTTCCGGCAACCGGACTTTCCAGCTCGGTACGAAGTGCCTCGGCAGCGTCCGGACAACGATCCAGTGTGCGCAGCACATCCAGGCAAATGACATTGCCTGAGCCTTCCCAGATGGAATTCAGGGGCGCTTCCCGAAACAGCGCCGGCAATGGCGTATCTTCCACATAGCCCATCCCACCGAGCGCTTCCATGCATTCGTAGATCACGTTCGGAGCGCGCTTGTTTGACTGAAACTTCGCCAGCGCGACGGCCACCCTGGCAAAGGCGCGTTGACTCGGATCGTCAAAGGCCGCCGCTACACGTAGCCCCAATGCCAAAGCTGCTTCCACCTCAAGAGCAAGATCAGCCAGAAGATTCTTCATTATGGGTTGGTCCACAAGCTTGCGCCGGAAGACCCTGCGATGGCTGCACCAATGCATGGCCTCGGCCAATGCGCTCCGCATCAGGCCCGCAGGCGCGAGGGCCGTATCGAGGCGGGTATGATGGACCATTTCAATTATCGTCCGTATGCCCTGCCCTTCCGCACCAAGCCGATGTGCAAGCGCTCCGTGGAATTCTATCTCGGCGGATGCGTTGGAATGATTGCCGAGTTTCTCCTTGAGTCGCTGAATACGGATTTCATTGCGCTCGCCCTCAAGCCATCTGGGCACGAGGAAGCAGGATAAGCCATCTGGAGCCTGCGCGAGCGTGAGAAAGCCATCGGACATCGGGGCTGAGCAGAACCACTTGTGGCCCGTCAAGCGGTAAATGTCACCATCAGGTTCAGCTTTGGTACTGATGCGTCGCAGGTCGGAACCGCCCTGTTTCTCCGTCATCGCCATACCGAGCGTGGCGGATGCCTTGCTGTCAACCACCCGGGGCACCGGATCATAGTCCCGCGCAATGAGCCGTGGTCGCCACAATGCCGAGAGCTTCGAATCAGCCTCAAGCGTCGGCACAGCGGCGTATGTCATCGTCATTGGGCAGCAAACGCCCGGCTCAACCTGGCTCAACAGGTAGACCATGGCGGCGTGCGCGACATGACCGCCGGATCCCCCCTCCCATGCAATTGCGGAGTAGCCATGCCTAATACCCAAGGACATAAGCTGATGGTAAGCCGGATGGAAACCGACCTCATCCAGACGGCGACCACCCGAATCGAACAGTCTCAACCTCGGCGGATGACGTTTCGCCTCAGAGCCCGCTTCCAGGACTGCCGGATTGGACAGGGCACCTGCAAAGCGGCATACGGGGCCGACCGGCCCTCCACTCGACGCAAGATACTCGCGAAGCGGCAGATCATCATCAAAAAGCGCGGGTATCCGCGGTTCAGGTTGGTTCTCGACAGAATGGGTCTCAAGGCAAGTACGGGCGACTGAGCGGGTCATGGTGGCACTACACCCTCTTCAACGACCGAAGTTTGCCTCAATTAAAGTGCTTTTCAAACAGCAATTTTTATGTTCTGCTTCACTCTATCGCCCGCAAGAGGCGGAAAACTGAGGCAAAGCATGACTCATGGAGAACCTCCATCTGCGCTTTTCGGAACCCTGTTTGTTCTGGTCGCTTCCGGAATTGGTGCATACTTTGCTTTCTCATCTGTGCAAGGAGACTACGGCGTATTCCGCCGCATCCAGATCGAGGCAGAGGTTGAGTCCCTGAAGACCGAGCGAGATCGTTTGACCCTGGAATTGGAGCAGCTTCGTAACAGGACCAAGCGCCTGAGTGACGACTATCTGGACCTGGATCTTCTTGATGAGCAGGCCCGGGAGGTGATCGGACTCGTCAGAAGTGACGAGGTCGTTCTAAGGTGATCAGTGTGACCACTGCTCATGCATAAAGATAGTTTTACCAATTAACTGTCTGTTTTGAATTCATTTTCAAATTCAATGTCTCGCTACGATAATCAAGTTCTGCCGCTATGGGTTACGCCTCTGGCCAATCGTTCAAGGCATCTACGGTTGGAGCTGAAGTTGCCCAAGGATTCCAGATCTTCATCTGCGCCATCCTTCCGCGAGTTCCAGGCTGCAATCTCGACGATGGATGCCCCAAATTCGATGAATCCCATATCCTCATTGGTTTGCCCGCCGTTCGACCTGTTCTTGGGACCACTCGACCTGAAATCCACAATTACTGATCAGGAGCAGGAAGCGGATTCTCACCGAACCACTGTCTCAGTGCCAGGCTTGACGCGAAATCGACCACAATTGTGACGCAGCAGCTGCTTATGGTGTCTAGCCTCGAGTTCAGCGGTCGCTGTCCAAATGTCTATTGGCCATCCATACTTCCCATGCACGGCAATTCGACACCTCGACCCAAATCTACCGTCGCAAATCAGGTTTCACTGCATTAGGATTTCGTTTAGTCTTGAGTCAATCCGCAAGATGCTAAGGAGGCGATTGGTATGACAACAGGAAAAAGCACCCGACCGCCAAAAGTTTCCAAGGAGAAGTTGCTGGAATTCTACCGCACCATGCTGCTTATCCGCCGATTCGAAGAAAAGGCCGGCCAACTATACGGCATGGGACTGATTGGGGGATTCTGCCATCTCTACATAGGACAGGAAGCGGTCGTTGTGGGGCTAGAGGCTTCTGCGAATGCGGGGGACCAGCGCATTACCAGCTACCGTGACCACGGACATATGCTGGCCTGCGGCATGGATCCCAGAGGCGTGATGGCCGAGCTGACCGGCCGCGAAGGCGGCTATTCCAAAGGAAAGGGCGGCTCCATGCACATGTTTTCCAAGGAGAAGGAATTCTACGGTGGACATGGCATTGTCGGTGCTCAGGTGCCGATCGGTACGGGATTGGCGTTCGCCAACAGGTACCGGCGCAATGGCGCAGTGAGCTTCACATATTTCGGCGATGGCTCGGCAAACCAAGGACAAGTGTACGAATCTTTCAACATGGCCGCTCTTTGGGAATTACCTGTGGTCTTCGTTATTGAGAACAACCTATACGCAATGGGCACGGCGCAGAAGAGATCGACTTCCACCCCTGACATCCACACACGGGGAAAGGCGTTTGGCATCCCTGGCGAGTCAGTGGACGGCATGGATGTATTGGCGGTGAAAGCGGCGGGAGAAAAGGCCGTGAAACACTGTCGAACTGGCAAGGGCCCTTATATCCTCGAGGTCAAGACCTACCGCTATCGCGGTCACTCCATGTCGGATCCGGCGAAATACCGCACTCGGGCGGAGGTTCAGAAAGTCCGAGAGGAACGTGACCCGATCGATCATGTCCGCCAGATTCTACTAACCGGAAATCATGCCGACGAAGACAGCCTGAAAGCGATTGACAGGGAGATCAAGGATGTCGTTAACGACGCTGCGAATTTCGCGAGGGAGAGTCCCGAACCGACGGTCGCCGAACTCTGGACCGACATCTATGACAAGGTGGCATGACGGCACCGATCCTCCCACCTGAACCACATAATTCCGGTCAGCAACTGCTGACAGTTCGACTTCCTAGTGACCTCATTTGGCCTTCCAATCTGCCCCAAAGCAAAGTTGACCGGATTCATGAAGAGAACCACCGAAGGTAATTCAATGGCCGTTAACATCTTGATGCCAGCACTGTCTCCAACGATGGAAGAGGGAACCCTGGCGAAATGGCTGGTCAAGGAAGGCGACTCCGTATCGTCCGGTGACGTAATCGCCGAAATCGAGACCGACAAGGCAACGATGGAATTTGAAGCTGTGGACGAAGGCGCGGTCGGCAGGATTCTCGTCCCCGAGGGCACCGAGGGAATCAAGGTCAATACGCCAATCGCCGTGATCGTTGCGGAGGGCGAAGACCCAAGCGCAGCGCCCGCTCCGGCGGCAGTTCCAGATGCACATGATGAAGTCTCGGAAGTCGCTCCTGAAACAGCGGCACCTGATCAACCTGCCATGGTTGAAATCGAGTGGGCACCGGACTGGCCAGCGGATTCGGAAATGAAATCCCAGACCGTGCGCGAGGGCCTACGGGATGCAATGGCCGAAGAGATGCGTCGCGACCCCAATGTATTTGTGATGGGAGAGGAGGTCGCGGAGTATCAAGGTGCATACAAGGTAACACAGGGCTTGCTTGAGGAATTTGGCGAAAGCCGGGTCGTTGATACACCCATCACCGAGCATGGTTTTGCAGGCGTAGGAGTCGGTGCCGCGTTCGGTGGTTTGAGACCGGTCGTCGAGTTCATGACCTTCAACTTTGCTATGCAGGCAATGGACCAGATCGTCAACTCTGCGGCCAAGACACTCTATATGTCAGGAGGCCAGATGGGATGCCCCATCGTGTTCCGTGGCCCTAACGGCGCTGCCGCTCGTGTTGCGGCTCAACACAGCCAGGACTATGCAGCCTGGTACATGCACATTCCGGGCCTGAAGGTTGTCATGCCTTACTCCGCCGCCGATGCAAAAGGTCTCCTGAAATCGGCGATTCGTGATCCAAACCCAGTGATATTCCTGGAAAACGAGATTATGTACGGACAGAGTTTCGACGTGCCCGTGGTGGAAGATTTGGTAATTCCACTCGGTAGGGCCCGCATTTGGAGATCAGGATCCGATGTGACCATCGTCAGCTTTGGGGTCGGAATGAAGTATGCTCTCGAGGCAGCCGACGAACTGGAACGCAACGGTGTAAGCGTCGAGGTAATCGACCTCAGGACCCTTCGTCCAATGGACACTGAAACTGTCATCCGCTCAGTGATGAAGACAAACCGTTGCGTGACGGTTGAGGAGGGATGGCCGCAAGGATCCGTCGGCAACTATGTCTCGTCTGTCCTCATGCAAAGGGCGTTCGACTACCTTGACGCCCCGGTCATCAATTGCGCAGGGAAAGACGTTCCGATGCCTTACGCAGCAAATCTTGAAAGACTGGCTTTGGTGACCACTGCAGAGGTCGTGGAAGCTGTCCGACAGGTGACCTACCGTTAAGGGAGAATTGTGATGCCAGTCGAGATCCTTATGCCCGCCCTTTCTCCAACAATGGAGGAAGGCACCCTAGCGAAGTGGCTGGTGGAGGAAGGAAACAAGGTATCGTCAGGTGACTTGCTGGCCGAAATCGAGACAGACAAGGCGACGATGGAGTTCGAAGCTGTGGATGACGGCACGGTCGGCAGAATTCTCGTGCCGGAAGGCACCGTCGGTGTGAAAGTCAACACGCCAATCGCTGTGTTGCTTGGCGAGGATGAAGCCGTTGATAACATCGCGAAGGCCTCGACACCTCCTCCCGAAACCGATCCGCCAATGCAGTCCAGGTCTGATTCCTCTGCGCCTCCAGCCCCGGCGATGGCTCCAGCCCAACCAATTGCAGAACGAAACCGGGTGTTCGCCTCTCCGCTCGCACGGCGGGTCGCAAAGGAACTCAACCTTGAGCTAACCCGGATCAAGGGATCGGGTCCGCGTGGCCGGATTGTGAAGGCTGATGTCGAGGCTGAAGCCCGGGCACCGACTCCTCCCCCACCCACCACATCTCCAACTGCCGCCGCGGCAGGTCAATCAGAGCATTTCGCCAATACAGTAATGAAGATATATGACGGGCGGAAATTCGACCAGATATCCCTTGATGGGATGCGGAAAACAATTGCCGCAAGGCTATCGGAGGCAAAGCAAACCATTCCGCACTTCTATCTACGGCGAGATTTCCAACTCGACCCGCTTCTTGATCTACGCAGCCAGATCAACCGGCAGCTCGAAGCACGCGGGACAAAGCTCTCGGTCAATGACTTCGTCATCAAGGCCTGTGCCCTTGCCCTTCAAGAGGTTCCAGAGGCCAACGCCATCTGGGCCGGTGATCGGATCCTTCAGCTGATGCCATCTGACGTGGCCGTAGCCGTTGCGATCGAAGGAGGGCTGTTCACCCCGGTTCTGCGGGACGCGCACCTGAAATCGCTCTCGGAACTATCGGCCGAAATGAAGGACCTGGCCTCCCGCGCCCGCCAGCGAAAGCTTGCACCGCATGAGTATCAAGGAGGAAGTTTCTCAATTTCGAATTTGGGAATGTTTGGAATTGACAGTTTCGACGCAGTGATCAATCCACCTCATGGATCAATTCTTGCGATTGGTGCTGGCGTCAGAAAGCCTGTCGTAGGTCAGGATGGCCAGTTGACTGCAGCAACAGTCATGAGTGCCACGCTCAGCGTCGACCACCGGGTCATAGACGGCGCACTTGGTGCCAACTTCCTGCAGGCGATCAGGAACAATCTGGAAAATCCGCTTGCGATGCTTGTTTGACGACTTTACGAAACCACTCCGACTGCCCTCCCTTTCAGGCAGTCTCTGGTTGGTCACTGTGCCCACCATACGAAAACAGGGTCCAGTGCGCCTTGCGGGCCCGATTCACCGATTTGTACCGGCGTGTCGCGGTTGCTACCAGCGTATCAGACCCTAACACCCGTCAATTGGTCCATTGACACGGAGGGCTGAGTGCAACCGGCCTCGCCCACTATCCTGGCAGGAACACCAGCCACGGTCTTTTCCGCAGGGACGTCCTGAAGTACGACTGATCCAGCGGCGATTCGAGAGCAGTTTCCAATCGCAATGTTGCCCAGAACTTTTGCACCGGCACCAATCAATACACCGCAACCAATTGTTGGATGACGCTGCTGGTCCTCTTTGCCGGTCCCTCCCAGAGTCACAGAGTGAAGCATTGAAACATTGTCACCGACAGTAGCTGTCTCTCCGATAACAATTGAATGAGCATGGTCGATCATGATCCCCTTTCCGATCATAGCCGCCGGATGGATGTCGACGCCAAAGGCCTCCGAAATTCGCATCTGCAGGAAATAAGCCATATCCCGGCGACCACGTTTCCAAAGCCAATGGGCCACCCGGTAAGCCTGAATGGCCTGGAAACCCTTGAAGTAGAGAATCGGTTGCATGAGTCGATGGCAGGCTGGATCGCGGTCGAAGACCGCAACAATATCAGTTCTGGCCGCATCGCCAATATCCGGATCCTCCCGATAAGCCTCGTCAGCCATCTCACGAAGGATCTGCTCGGACATCTCGCCGGACGCAAGTTTCTGCGCCAGCCTATAGGCCAGCGCATGCTCCAGCGAAGCGTGATGCAGTACAGTGGCATGAACCATGCCGCCCAGAACAGGCTCCTGCTCCACCACACACTCTGCCTCAGCCCTGACTCGGCTCCAGACGGGATCCAGATCAGCAAGTATCGGACGCATTTCCGCCATTCTCGCTTCCTCCAGTTCAACTCACTTCCCATCGCGTCACCAAGTGTGGCGAGCCAACCAAATTGGTCAATTCCGGGCGGACCGGCACCGGAACTCAATTGAGGAAAGACTCCCCGTTACGCGAAGTGGCGCGCTCGGACACGTCTCATGCCATAGAATTTTCCGCAAGTCCATGATCGACTCCTCAATTCCAACACCAGCCCACACCGGCATGCCGACATTGGCAAATAGGATGGAATGGGGAGAAATTTCGAGGGCAATTCTCTTGGGACTTGGTGCCTGCGAATTGCAAGGGTTGAGATGAATCACAGAAAACTGACCCAATATGGCAATCTGTGATTGCAACGGAACGCGCAGCGACACCGGCTGCGCTTCGGCGGCAGCGCTCCGGTGATCGACATCACCGTGACGCAGCCCGACGTCGAACGGCTGTCGGAGGACGACTGCGAGGTGGTCTCGGAGCGCGTCCATTGCCGACTCGCCGCCCTGGATTTCCGGCACTTGGCCATCCGCCACCGACGAATGCTCGGGCGCAACGCACGTCGCGGGGGCGGCAAGGCCAGCAAGCTCGGCCTGTCGGATGAGCAGGCTCCGGTGCTGACCGCCGCTGACCGCAGCGGCACGACAGTCGGTGCAGTTCTGCCCATGGCCCGCGCAGAGAAGCCGTCGAAGCGATCGTTAACGAGGGTATCATTCTGGTAAGCGACGGTTACCGCGCCTATCGGTCCCTGTGCCGCGGCAACCGGCGTTCGCCATGAAGCCTTGAATGTGTCCGGTGGAGAACGGGCGCGGGACGCCTCTCACATCCAGACAGTCAACACCCGGCATAGCCAGTTGAAGGACCCCTTGCGGCCTTAACGCGGCATCGCGAACAATATCGCGGCAACTATCTGCGATGGTTTCAGCACCTCGAACTGGAATTGACCTGACCACGCTCGTGCCTTGCAACTGCGATCAAAAGCCAAAGTCCAGGCATATAATTCGTAAACTGAGCCTTTGTTTTTGTGCGTACCCTGTGTATGTAAGAGGAATACAAGACGTTTGTCCGGACATTTCTGACACGGTGCCGGAGCGAGAGAGCGATGAACCAGTTGGCGAGGCCCAATGGTGCGAAAGCCGCCGCGTTGGCCAGTCAGTCCGCCTATAACGGATTGTGCGCCGTGATCCTGGGCGGAGATTTCGAGCCGGGCACATTCATTGAGAGAGCTGTCGCCTGCGAGGCGACGGGCGTGTATAATACGCCGGTGCGCGAGGCGCTGACACAACTTGCCATCGAAGGATATGTCGAGCAGCATCCCCGCGGTGCCATGCTGAAACCGATCACCGGGGATGAGTTTTTCGATCGGTACGAGGTCCGGCATATGGTGGAAAGCCGCGCCGTTCGACGGATATGTCTCGAAAGGCGACCCATTTCGCAGGTCTTCCATGAGATTTGCGCCACCTATGACGAAATCGAGGAAGGCGACCACCTAACCTTTGCCGAATTGAACCGTCTCTTCTTCGAAGCAATTATGGCCGCTTTCGACAGCAAGGTACTTCTGCAGGTGTTCGAAAACCTGTACGCCAACCTCACCCGGATGGCAATGTTGTCGTTCCGGCTGGGCATGCAGAGTACGAGTGAGGGCGGTCAGCATCGGCAGCTGGCCGAGGTGCTTGAGGCCCCCAATGTCCATCTTGCCCTGGAACGCGTAGACATTCATCTCATCCGCATGCTCCGTCTGGTCGCCTCGTTGTCCGGTTCGGCACGTCTTGGCAGGCAGGTCGGATGACCGAACTGCCATTTACCTGCGAAAAAGAACCTGCCACGGGTAGCGGCGAAGTGGTGGTGACCAATCATCCGCTGGGCACCGCGGCTGGATACGAGATCCTTGCCGGCGGCGGCAACGCGGTCGACGCTGCCGTGGGCGCACTGCTGGCGCTATGCGTGGTCGAACCAATGATGGTCGGTATCGCCGGAGGTGGGCTGGCCCATGTCAGGCTGGCGGACGGTTCCCACACGGTGGTTGATGGCATGGCCCATGCTCCGGCGAGTGTGACCCCCGATATCTACGAACCGGTTTCGGACACCTCGCCGCGGCATATGGATACCAAAGACCGGCGATCCGAACAGGGGCCTTCGGCAGTGGCCGTTCCGGGCAATCTTGCGGCTTGGTGCGAGATGCATCGGCGGTGGGGGCGGCTTGCCTTTGCCGATGTGATCGACCCGGCCATTCGGCTCGCCGAACGTGGATTCCTGGTCACCCACTACCTCGAGGGCGCGATCCGTGAAGCGGCGGAAGACTTGGCCACCGACCCTTCGATCTCCGCCTCATTGCTGCCCGACGGAGCGCCGTATCCGGCTGGTAGCCGCCTCACACAACCTGATTTCGGGCAGTCCCTTCGGATGATTGCCAGTGAGGGCGCCGCGGCCTTACATGGCGGATCGTTGGGCATCGCGCTGGCGCGCCGGATCGCGACCGGCGGCGCGGATGCAGGCTGGGTAACGGAATCCGACCTTACCGGCTATGTTCCGCGCGACCGCGCTGTCATTCGCGCCGACTACAGGGGGTATGAGGTCGTCGGACCGCCTCCGCCCGCCTCCTCGGGCGTGCACATTGTGCAGATGCTGAACCTGATCGAGCACCATGACATTGCGGCGCTGGGCTTCGGCACCGCGGAGGGCCTGCATCTTCTTGCCGAGGTGTTGCGGATTGGCTTCGAGGAAAGGCGCGCCGCCAGCGGCGATCCTGATTTCATCGACATTCCTGTCGAACGCCTGACGTCGAAGGCCTTTGCCATCGAAAGCCAGGCGCGGCTGCGCAACACCGCACGGCCCTCCGCTTCGATAGACGGCTACGAGAGTGCGAACACCACCCACGTGACGCTGGCCGATGCGGACGGCAATGTCGTCTCCGCCACCCACACGATCAACGGTATTTTCGGCGCCCGGTTCATGGTCCCGGAAACCGGCATCATTCCGAACAACTACATGATGAACTTCGATCCGCATCCGGGTCGTGCCCTCTCCGTGGCTCCCGGCAAGAGGGTGCCGACCTCGATGGCGCCGATGATGGTCCTGCGCGACGGACGCCTGAGATGGGCGCTGGGGCTGTCGGGCGGGTTGCGGATCTTTCCCTCGGCGTTCCAGACGATCATCAACCTGATCGATCATGGGATGACGCTGCAGCAGGCGATCGAGGCGCCGCGGATCTTCACCGAAGGAAACGAACTGGAAATCGAAAAGTCCCTCGCGCCGTGCGTCGAGGAATTGACGGCGCGTGGCCACAAGGTTCGCGTCGTTCCGCATGTGGGGGGCGGGATGAATGCGATCGAATGCGAACCGGACGGCAGCGTACGCGGTGCCGCCTGTTGGCGGGCGGATGGCACAGCGGCCGCCGTGGGCGGCGGGCAGGCGAGACCCGGCGTTCGCTTCTGGCCCGGGCGGTCGCCGACAGACGAGGAGATGACCCCGTGACTGAAAAGTTGAAGATGCAGGAACTGACCTCGCAGGAGGCGCGCGAGCACCTGACTGAAGATGCCGTGATCCTCCTGCCGATGGGGTCTCTGGAAGATCAGGGTGTACACGCTCCGATGGGGGATTACCTCGCGGCCGAAGCCGTTGCGCTGGACATGTCGCGAAGCGCCAGGAGCGAAGGTGTCCCGACTTTCGTGGCTCCGGTTGTTGCGTTCGGCGGCAAGGACTACTTCGATTCGAGCCACGGCGGAATCTCACTTCGCCAGTCCACTCTGACGGCCCTGCTCGACGACATGATCGACAGTCTTGTGAATCACGGGCTGTGCAAGATCCTCATCGTCAACGGACATGGCGGCAATGTTCCGGCGATCACCGAGGTGACGACACGCTGGCGCAGGACGGAGGGGCTTTTCATTCCGTCGATGTATCTGTGGCAGATCGCCTATGAACTCATGAAGGACATCCTCGGACCGGAGACAGCGGCAAAATCCTCTGGCCACGGCGGCGATCCACTGACCTCGATCGGCCTTCACCACTACCCGGCCATCCTGCGTCCGGACCTGATGTGCGCCCCGGCCACCAACGGCACGGTCCTGGGGATGGAGATCGGCGGTTTTGGGGCGATCCGCTATGCGGGCGCGAAGATTCAGGCACCGGTCACCGCGGCCGAAACCGCGCCGGACGGGATCTGGATGGGTGATCCGCAGTTCAGTTCCGCCGAGACGGGGCGGCTTCTGACGGAGCGGCTCTGTGAAATCGGCGCCGGCCTGATCCGCGATCACATCGCGGCCGGGGTTCAGGTGCGGGGCAAGACACACCAGCGGTAACGGAACGATCCTGCGTTGGGGGAAACTCACAATGGAGAACTGGCGGATCGGCGTGGACTCGGGTGGCACGTTCACTGATGTCTGCCTCTTTCGCGAAGGCGATGCGGTTTCGCAGGTCTGGAAGGTGCCCAGCACGCCGGATGATCCGTCGCTGGCCATCGCCGAGGGAATCTCCACCGCATTGTCCGTCCATGGCGGTGCTACCGATGCCGTCGGCTATCTGGGTCACGGCACGACCGTTGCGACCAATGCCCTGATCCAGAGGCGTGGTGCGAAGATCGGATTGATCACCACCGACGGGTTTCGGGACTTGCTGGAAATCAGGCGGCAGATGCGTCCGTCGCTCTACGACCTGCAATGCGACAAGCCCGAACCGATGGTGGCCCGCCGACTTCGGTTCGAAGTGGCCGAACGCCTGCGCCACGACGGGACGGTGGAAACGCCGCTCGACGAGGATGCCGTGCACCGGGCCGCGCTGGTGTTGCGGGAGGAGAGCGTCAACGCGGTCGCAATCGCTTTTCTCTATGCCTTCGTCGACCCGGTGCACGAGCAGCGGGCACGGTCGATCGTCGAAGCCGAGATGCCGGACGCCTTCATCACCTGCAGCAACGAGGTTGCGCCCGAGTTCAGGGAGTACGAGCGATTTTCCACCACCGCGGTCAATGCCAGTCTCGGCCCGGTCATGGAGAGCTATGTCCGTCGGCTGGAAGGCCGTGTCGCGGAGCTTGATATCCCGGTGGCGCCCCATATCACGCAGTCGAACGGCGGCGTGATTTCCTGTTCGACGGCGGCTACCGAGCCGGTGCGGACCGTGCTTTCGGGGCCGTCGACCGGTGTTGTCGGCGCGGTTGCGCTTGGACTGCGCGCCGGAGCCCCCGACATCATTACCTTCGATATGGGCGGCACTTCGACCGATGTGGCCGTGGTGCGGAAAGGGAAGGCCGCGCGCACGGGGCAGAACGTCGTCCACGGGCATCCGCTGAAAACGCCGATGCTTGACATCAACTCCGTCGGGGCCGGCGGTGGCTCGATCGCGCGCATCGACGCAGGCGGGCTGCTCAAGGTCGGGCCGGAGAGCGCCGGCGCCGACCCTGGACCGGCCTGTTACGACCGCGGCAGCACGGAAGCGACCGTAACGGACGCCAATGAGGTGCTTGGGGTCCTGCATCCGACCCATCTGCTGGGCGGACGCATGCCGGTCCGCAAGTCACTCGCGGAAGCTTCAGTGGACCGATTGGGTGAGCAGATGGGCCTTTCGCGCGAGGCGGTGGCGGAGGGGATCATCTCGATCGTGGTGGCCAATATGGCAAAGGCGATCCGGAAGATTTCGGTTCAGCGCGGCCACGACCCAAGGCACTTCGCGCTGATGGCCTTCGGCGGTGCTGGACCGATTCATGCATCACGCCTGGCTCGGGAACTGGAATGCCCGCGGATTGTCGTGCCACCCCATCCGGGTATCCTGTGCGCGACCGGGCTGTTGATGACGGATATGGTAACGGACTACGCCCGCACCTGCCTGACGCTGCTTGACGGTGCGCAGGACACGATTGCGCGTGAGTTTGCGGCGCTGGAGGCGGCCGCGACCGGCTGGTTCGAGGCCGAGGGCATATTGGCGGAGGCGCGGGCCATCCGGCGCAGCATCGACATGCGTTATGCCGGCCAGAACTATGAGGTGGAGATTCCCGCGGACAACCTGACGGGATTGCGATCAGCCTTCGAGGCCGAACACGAAAGAATGTACGGTTACATCGCAGAGGAGGAGCCGATCCAGCTGGTCACGTTCAGGATCGAGGCGACTGGCCAGGTCCCGAAATCGGAGTTTCGCGAAATCGACGCAACGGGGCTGGCGCCGGAGCCGACAGGGACGCGGCAGGTCTGGTTGTCCGAAGCCGGGGGCTGGACGCGAACGAATCTCTACGATCGGGCAGCGCTTCGTGCCGGCCAGTCCATTGCGGGACCGGCCATCGTGGAGCAGATGGACAGCACAACGCTCATCCTTCCCGATCAAACGGCGGCAGTCGACCGCTACGCCAATATCATTATCGAGGAGGCATCGTGAACAACCAATTGAGTCCCCCTGTCGACCCGATTACGGTCGAACTGATCGGCAACGGGCTGAACTCCATCGTCGAGGAGATGGGCGAGACGCTGATCCGCGCCGCCTACTCGACCAACATCAAGGAACGCCGGGACTGCTCGACGGCGCTGTTCGATGCGAAAGGCAAGACGCTGGTCCAGGCGGAGCATATCCCGATCCATCTGGGCTCCTTCATCGGCGTGATCGAGGCCATCGCGGACCGGTTCGATGCCACGGAAATCCGCGAGGGAGACGTTTTCATCGGCAACGATGCCTACACCGGTGGCGGTACGCATCTGCCCGATATCGTGCTCGCGTCGCCGATCTTCGTCGAAGGCCGATTGATGGCATGGGCAGTCAATCTCGCCCACCATGCGGATTTCGTCGACCGGGCGCACGCGCATATCTTTCAGGAGGGAATTCGCATCCCGCCGGTACGCCTCTACCGGCAGGGTGAATTGCAGGAAGAGCTTCTGGACGTGATCCTGCTGAATTGTCAGGTGCCGCGGGAGCGGCGCAACGACCTGCGCGCGCAAATGGCGGCCAACCGCGTGGGAATCAACCGGTTCCATGTGCTTTGCGAGAAGTACGGAGCGACGGTGGTGGCGGCGGCGTCAGAAGCGCTCATGGATTACGCCGAACGACGCATGCGGATCGGCATCGCGCGAATCCCGGACGGCGTCTACCATTTCGAGGACCGGTTCGATTGTCATGAATTCGACGGCGAAATGCTCCTGCGGGTTACCGTCGAAGTCAGGGGCGACGATATCCTTCTCGACTTCTCCGACAATCCACCACAGCTGCGCGCCGGCATCAATCTGGTGCGCACGGCGCTGCTTGCGACCGTCTACTACGCGGTGAAGACGGTGGTCGACCCGGATGTTCCGCCGAATGCCGGTCTTCATCGGCCGATCACGGTTGCCAGTGCACCGGGAACGCTTCTCCACGCCGCCGAACCGGCGGCCGTCGACGGACGGATGCAAGCCTCGGCGCGGGTCGTGGATCTGGTCCACGGGGCCTTGGCGCAGGCGGTACCCGAACAGGTGACTGCCGCCTGCAACGGGGCCTGCATTGGCGCGATATTCTCGGGACGGGACCCGCGCACCCAAGCACCTTACGTCTATCTCGAAACCATCGGCGGCGGCTTCGGTGCGCGCGCAGCAAAGGATGGTCTCGATGGCGTGCACGTCCACACCACCAACACCTCCAATCTGCCGGTGGAAGCACTGGAGCCCGAATACCCGCTCATGGTCGAGCGTTATGAACTTGTCGATGATTCGGGCGGCGTCGGGCAGTGGCGCGGCGGCATGGGATTGCGGCGCGCCATACGCGTCGAGCATGACGCCTGCGTCGTCGAAGTCCACCATGCCCGCGCTCTTTCGTCGCCCTGGGGTCTTCAGGGCGGCGGCGAAGGCGCCCGGTTTCGCGTGGTCGCGACTGGCGGAACACTCGGCGAGGACGGTCGCGGCCTGATGGACACGGGCGCGACCGTGGAGGTGGTTACACCGGGGGCCGGAGGCTACGGGTCACCGGAAAACAGGGATCCGGCGCGGGTGCGCCAGGATCTCAATGACGGGCGGATCAGCTATGAAACCGCACGCGAACACTATGCAAATCAACTGGGAGTTCAATCATGAAACTGACACGCAGAAACATCCTGAAAGAAGGTACGGCGGCAGGGGCTGCTCTACTGGCCGGACCGACGCTGATCGGACGCGCCTATGCGGCTCAGCCCGGCACGCTGATCTTCGGCCTCTCCTCCTATCCTCCGACGCTCGAACCGTGGAAAAACGCGGGTACGGCGGCTGCGACCGTCAAACTTCAGGTTTACCGGGGCCTTCTCGGTTACGACGCCAAGGGCAATCTCCGCCCGGAAATTGCCGAGAACTGGGAGGCAGAAGACTCCCGAACCTATCGGTTCGACCTGCGCAAGAACGCCAAGTTCCATGACGGGTCGGCTGTTACCTCGGCCGATGTGAAAGCCAGTTACGACGCGATGCGGGCAAAGGACTCGACCGCCTATCTGCGGGCTGCCCTCGGAATAATCGACAGTATCGAAACGCCCGATGATCACACGGTGCGGATTCGGCTTTCCGAACCGTCTGCCTCGTTCATCTACCTTGCCGCCAGCTTCTTCAGTTTCGTCGTGTCCTCCGCCTCACTCGAGGCCGACCCCATGAATCCTGTGGGCTGCGGACCGTACACGATAACCAACAATGAGCGGGGCACCCGGATCGACCTCAAGGCGTTTCCGGATTTCTACAAGGAAGGATTGCCAAAGACGGAAAACCTGTCCTTCGTCGCCTACAAGGACGAAAACCTGCGGGTTGCCGCGCTTGAGGCCGGCGACGTCGACATCATCGAGTATGTCCCCTGGCAGGCGATGGACCAGGTGGAGGCCAATCCGAAGCTGGACCTGGACACCACCGACGGTCCGTTCGTGTATCTGCTCTTCAACGTAACCGAGGGTCCGCTGGCCAATGCAAAGGTTCGCGACGCCGTTGGTTACGCGATCAAGCGCGAAGATGTGATGGCGGCTGCGTTCTTCGGTCGCGGGCGGCCGTTGAACGGCATGCCGGTGCCGGAAAGCTCGTACTATTTCAACCCCGACTACGCGGACCACTGGTCCTACAATCCGGACCTGGCCAGGGAACTTCTGACCCAGGCCGGCTATGGCGACGGATTCAAGTGCACCATGCTGTCCACGGCGCAATATGGCATGCACCAGGACACTGCGACTGTCTGCCAGCAATATCTGCAGCAGGTCGGGATCGACGTCGAACTGAACTTGCCGGACTGGGCGACCCGCGTCGACTTGGGCAACAAGGGTCAGTACAATATCGCGGTGATGGGGACGGCCGGGCAGTACAACGACCCCGACGCGCTCTCGAACTTCGTCGACGGCCGACGTGGCGACTCCTTCGTTCGATCCCATGGCTTCAACGATTCCGAGCTTGCCGCGCTGATGGATCAAGGCCGATCCGAGATCGATCAGGTAAAACGCAAGGCGATCTACGACAAATGGCAGGCGCGGGCACTTGAAACCGTGCCGATCGTGGGCATCAACTGGCGCAGTCAGGGTTATGCCACTCAGGATTCGGTCAGCGGCTTCGCCAACATACCCGGGTTCCTGACATTCTATTCGGGCAGCATGATCGAAGAAGCCGAGATTCGTTGATGCTCAATTATGCGCTTCGGCGTATCCTGGTCGCCATCGTCCTCGTCTGGGTGGTGGCGACCATCGTCTTTTCGCTTCTGCATCTGATTCCGGGCGATCCGGCGGCACTTCTGTCCTCGTCCGGCGGGGTTATGCCGCCACCGGAAACGATCGAGGCATTGCGGGAGCAGATGGGTCTGAACAGGCCAATCTGGGAACAATACACCAGCTATCTTCTGGGCATCCTGCGCGGCGACCTCGGTGTTTCGTTTCAGGATGGCTATCTGATCGCCAGCGAAATCACCACCCGCCTGCCGCGCACGCTCGAACTGATCGCCGCCGCCACCCTGCTGGCCGTCTCCATCGGTCTGCCGCTCGGAACCTTGGCGGCCCAACGGCAGGGTTCGGCTCTTGATCGGGTTCTTTCGGCACTGGCCTCGATCAATCTCTCGATGCCGGTTTTTGTCATCGGCACGCTGCTGATCCTGGTTTTCGCCCAAAAGCTGCGCTGGGTGCCAGCGGGCGGATACGAACCATTTTTCGAAGACCCTTGGAAGCATCTGGTTCATCTCTCCATGCCCGCCTTTACGATCGCTGTCGGACTTTCGGCGGTGGTCTATCGCATGACCCGCGCTTCGGTTCTGGAAACACTACAGCGCGATTGGGTTCGGACCGCACGAGCGAAAGGGCTGCCCTGGCGGCAGGTGCTGCGCCGGCATGTGGTGCGCAATTCCCTCGGGCCTGTGGTGACCGTGGTTGGGCTGAATGTCGGCACCCTACTCGGTTCGACGGTACTGATCGAATATGTGTTCAACTGGCCCGGCCTGTCGGGCTTTCTGGTCAGCGCGGTGGAGCAGCGTGACTATCCCGCCGTTCAGGGTATCGTTCTGGTCACTTCGTTCCTGTTCATTCTGATCAATCTGGCAGTCGACCTTCTCTATTCCGTGCTGGATCCACGGGTGGGTCACCAATGAATGCCAAGCTCCGTCCCGTTCTGCTGCCGGGAACTGCGCTCCTAGTACTGCTGATCCTGGCGTTCTGCGCACCGCTGCTGGCACCCTATGATCCAACAGCCATGAATGTGATCGGGCGCAACAAGCCACCTTCGACGGAGCACTGGCTGGGCCAGGACAATTTCGGCCGCGACATCTTTTCCCGTCTGCTTTACGGCGGTCGGGTGTCCCTTACGGTCGCCATGCTGTCGGCGGCGATCGCGATGGTCATCGGCGTTACGCTGGGGCTGGTCGGCGGTTACTTTCGCGGTCTTTCCGAGATCTTCACTCTGCGCGTGGTCGACATCATTCTGTCGTTCCCGCCCATTTTGCTGGCGCTGCTTGTCGTGACCCTGTTCGGACCGGGCGTGGTGACCCTGACTGCTTGCCTGTCGATTCTTTTTGCCCCCGGATTCGCACGGGTGACCTATGGCGAGGTGCTTTCGGTCCGCAAACTGGAATATGTCGAGGCAACGCGGGCGTTGGGTGCGCGGCCGCCGCGCATCGTGCTGGGGACGGTTCTGCCCAACGTGCTCGGCCCGATAATCGTTCAGGTCTCGCTGACCATCGCCTCGGCGGTGCTGATCGAAAGCGGGTTGTCATTTCTCGGCCTCGGCGTTGTGCCGCCCGCGTCGTCCTGGGGTCTGATGATCCGCGAGGCCCGCGGCATCATGGCTTATTCAGCGTTGCCGTTGATCTGGCCCTGTCTGGCACTGATCGTTACCGTGCTGGCATTCAACGCGCTGTGCGACGGGTTGCGCGACGTTTTCGATCCGAAGCGTCGCATGGTGCGCGAGCTGCCGCCGACGATCCCGTTCGACCCAGTCGAACCCGATCCCGAGGCACTGCTCTCCGTCCATTCACTGCGCACCCGCATCGCCACCGACGGCGGCATCGTTCCGGCAGTCGACGGGGTCAGTTTCACGCTCAGGCGTGGTGAAACGCTGGCCATTGTCGGGGAGAGCGGGTCGGGTAAGTCGATGACCGGCTTGTCGCTGATCGGGTTGCATCCGCCGGGGTCTGGGCGGATCGTATCCGGAAACATCTGGCTCAGGACTCGTTCGGGCAACCAACTCGATCTCGCCGCAGCCGGTGAGGAAACGCTGCGGAAGGTCCGCGGCGATGAAATCGCCATGATCTTCCAAGAGCCGATGACGGCGCTCAATCCGGTTCACCGGATCGGAGACCAGATCATCGAAGCCGTGCTTCAACACCGCGACATGGGCCACCGCGAGGCATGGGCTCTGGCAATCGAGACGCTCGACAAGGTGGGTGTGCCCGAACCGGTGCTGCGGGCCCGGGCCTTTCCACATGAACTGTCGGGCGGGCTGAGGCAGCGGGCGATGATCGCCATAGCCCTGATCCTCGAGCCGCAGATCCTGATTGCCGATGAGCCAACCACGGCGCTCGATGTGACTATACAGGCCCAGATACTGGACCTTCTCGGGCGGTTGCTCGACGCCAGTGAGTCGCGGCCGGCCATGATCTTCATCACGCACGACCTCGGCGTGGTGCAGGAAATCGCGGATCGCGTGATGGTGTTTTATGCGGGAAAAGTGGTCGAGGAGGGCGCGGTTGCCGACGTCTTTGCCAGCCCCCGGCATCCTTACACCCGCGGACTTCTCGACAGCGCGCCCACGCCGGGCCGGTCGGAACGGCTTCGTGCCATCGAGGGCAGCGTACCCAATCCGCTGGATCTGCCGGCGGGCTGCGCCTTTTCCCCGCGTTGCCCAATTGCGCGGGAGACCTGCCGCGCCGATGTTCCCGAACTGGTCAGGACCGGTCAAGGACATAGCCGTTGCTATTTCTGGGAGGACGTATCGTGACCGATCCCGACGGTGCCGCCGATACGCTTCTGCGGGTCGATCGGCTGTCGAAGAGCTTCCCCGTGCGCGGCGGGGTCTTCGGTCTGGCGTCCCGGCGAATCCATGCCGTTTCGTCGGTCAGCTTTGCGCTCAGGAAGGGAGAGGTGCTGGGTCTGGTGGGCGAAAGCGGATCCGGGAAGTCTACGCTCGGTCGCGCGGTGCTGCGGCTGACCGAACCGAGCGGCGGCAAGGTCGTGTTCGACGGGACGGACGTCACTGCGCTCGATTCGGACGGTCTACGTCGTCTGCGTCGCCGCATGCAGATCGTGTTCCAGGATCCCTATGGGTCGCTCGACCCGCGCAAGACGGTCCGCCGTACCCTAGCGGAAGCCCTCGCCATTCACGGAATGGATGCAAGCGATGCGTGGCTGACCGAAACGCTGGAGCAGGTCGGACTCGGTGCGCCGCATCTTTCGCGCTACCCTCACGAGTTTTCGGGCGGCCAGCGCCAGCGCATCGCCATTGCGCGCGCGCTTTCCGTCGGACCTGAATTCGTGGTGGCGGATGAACCGGTCTCGGCTCTCGACGTTTCTATTCAGGCGCAAATCATCAATCTGATGGCCGATCTTAAATCCGAACTGAATCTGGCCATGCTTTTCATCGGCCACGACCTGAGCGTGATCGAACATGTCTCAGACCGGGTGATGGTGCTCTACCTTGGGCGAACCATGGAGATTGCCCCGGTTGACCGCATCTACGCTTCGCCGCGCCATCCTTATACGCAAGCCCTGCTTTCCGCCGCGCCGCAACTGCGCGGTCACAAGACCAAGCGAACCATCCTCAAGGGTGAGCAGCCCAGCCCCGCGGCGCCCCCGTCCGGCTGCGTGTTTCGCACCCGGTGTCCCTTTGCCCTACCGGCCTGTGCGGAAGCGGTCCCGCCGCTGGTCGAAGTGGAGCCGGGGCATTACAACGCCTGTATTCGGGATCCCATTACACCCTGAAGTGCAACACCAGTGGCGGTGGTGACCGGTTTTCCGGCCGCATGATGTTGCGTATCGGCCAGCAGGCGGCGACAGTCCCTGTGATGCAACATGGGAGACTGCCATGCCCGAGAGCTGCCGCCACCTGGCCCATGGGGAGATGCCGGACCGGTGCGCTGAAGGAAAGCGGGCTCTCCGACGGGGCCATCGCCGCCCGGCTGGGCCGTGACCGGACGGCGGTCTGGCGGGAGCGCCACCGGAACGTCGGCGATGTGGGGTACAGTCCCGGGGAGGCGCAGGGAAAGGCAGAGGCCCGCCGCAGCGCGGCGTCAGGGGTCCGGGGTCTTTCAACTGGACACTGTTAACTCGATGTCCCTTTCATGTACATGGGCGGCCCAATCCACAGGAACCGGCCGGGCTGGGCCGAACCGGTCCGGAATTCACGGCCAGGGCCACGCAATTCACCGGATCCATGCCGCCGGAACGTCAGCCCACGCTGGAATCACGGAATATCCGGGACGGACATCCGTTCCTTTCGCTGCCTCGGACATGATCCGGCGATGCACGGCTAGGCCAGCGTCGATTCAACAGTGTCCAGTTGAAAGGTCCGGAGTCCCCCGAAAGATGACGCCCGACCGCTGGGCACAGGTGGAGGGGCTTCCGGAGGATGGCCGGAGCCCGGAGCAGGTCGCGGGACGGCTGCGTCTGGAGGGTGGCTGGACGGTGGGCCGCCAGTGGACATCCGGGCGTGTGAGGGCCGACAGGAAGGCGGGCGGGGAGCGTAAACGTTCGGTCGTGAAATGACGAGCCATCTGCGCTCCCCTCCGACCAATCCTTCTGGCTGACCGGCAGAGATGCCCGGAACGTCTTCGTACACCGACGTCCAGGATGCGTGACTGCGCTTTCCGCGTATTCGTGCCTGTTCCGTTTTCCGTCGCGGTGCGTTGCCGTAGCCGGGCTCCGGTCGCGAGGGTGCGTGCAGGACCGGGGGGGGGGCAGCGGCTGGGCGTCCGCTTCCAGTCCCTGCGGAGCGGGCAGAGCCAGATGTCCTTCCTGAACTTCGCCCACTCGTTCTTCCTGTCGTACCTGCCCCGTCCCAGGGTCGTGCCGACACGGATCCATCCGGAGGCCTTGTACACGGCCCCGGTGAAGCGCGGGACCTCGACGAAGGTCTCCATCAGGACCGGCGTCACCCCGTAGCGGTCGTGCCAGTCCCGCGGCAGCCTGCGCCGCGCCTCGGAGAGGATGTGCGAGGCGAGGTCTGGGATCCGGACCCAGAGCATGATCAGGTACCTAGAGTTGCCGACCAGACGCTGGAGGCTGCGCTCCCGGACCTCCGGCGACCATCCGATGAAGGAGTCGCGGGGCGCGGTCTTCCAGGCCGCTGCCGGGAAGCCGAGCATGGCCAAGGGGCGTCCTTCGCGGTCCTCCACGGCGTAGCGCATCTGTGCGCCGACGAGGGGCGTGTAGCCGAGATAGTGCCAGCGCGCGACGAAGGCGTTCCAGAAGCGGCGAATGGCGTTCTCTGTTGCGGTTGGGGCGGTGGCTTTGGTCATTCTTCCAGCCCTTCAATCGGATGGGTGATCCCAAGGGTTCAAAACGCTGACGCCTAAAAACTGAAACGGCTTGACGTCTCGAGTTGCGACGGAAAAACCGTGCGTCTTTGCAATCGCCGCTATCTGAGCGTCTGCCAACTTGACGCCATAGGCCTTCGCTTCGGTTTGCATGGTTGCAAGGGCCTCCGCAGCCGCGAGGTCGAACGGCAAAATCCGGTTGCCGCACAGACGGCCTAACGTAAAGTCGAACCCCTTCCAAAGCGCAGCTTTACGCTTGCCTTCAGGCAATAACTCGATCCCGTAACGAACTTCAAAGATGGTGATTGTCGTGGTGTAAAACTGTACGCTATGCAGTGCATTCAACCAACCAATCACCGCATGAGAAGGGTTCTCCTTCATAGGATCGGACAGTACATTTGTGTCTAAAATAATCACCCGAAGTCCGCCGGTTCTGCTTTGTCGTCACTACGTTCAATATCGGGCAAGAACGCATTAAGGCTCTGCACATATTCAACAATCACGTTGCCAACCTTTTCGGCAGGTCGTGACGCTTCATCGAGAAGTTGTCGAGCGGCTTCCTCGGTGCTGATGCCACGTTCGGCCGCGACAAACCGAACGCGACTATGAACGTCATCAGATAGGTTTCTGACTGTCAGATTTGCCATTTCTTCCTCCATGCTTGATGGTGATGGCATAAAGCTAATTTGATATCAATGCCGGCAAATACCAAGTATGACATCAATCTTTCGTCACCTTCAAGTTGCCGCCGGGTGGGATTGCATAAGCCTCGCGCCTCAGCACTGTCGCACGGTTATTGAGCGCAACAATGATCCGAGTAGACGGATGAGCGGCCCGATTGCCGCGCGTTGGTCTGCAAAGTTACGATGGACCATACTTCAAAAGGTATAGAGCGGTTTCGATGGCCTCGATGTCAGTCTCGGCGTATATCATGGACAGCGGCATACAACCGCTATGGGTCGTCAGACCGCGGTTTCGCTTTTCTGCGGAAAGGCGGCGGTCCAGATGGAAAGCTGCCAAGCACCATTCCCATTGCTCCATCTGACGCGCGTGCCGGGGGTTTGGTGTAAGTGCGCATTTCTGTGCACCTTTTTTGGTTGAGTAATACCAACGGACCCATCATCTGGCTCGATTTTTGGGTTTCCGAATCAGCTTTCCTCTGAATCACTGCCTCCCATGCATCTGAGGGAGAAGACTTATACCAAACCAAATAAATAATCTCCGACAGGCGCCCCGGATCTCACGGCACCGCCCATTCCCTCGTGGTGATCCGCGTGACCTCGCCCTTCCGGCGGATGAAGGCGTCCCAGACATGCTCGACCACCTCCCTGACATGCTCCGCGCTTCCGGACACCCGGTTGGCGAAATGCCGGTGCTTCAGGAGGGGGAACACCGTCTCCACCGGGTCCGGTTCCGGGCTGCAGGGTGGCAGCCGGAGCAGGGAGACGCTGTCCGGTATCCCCAGGTCCCCCGACCGGTGCCAGCCCGCCCCGTCGAGGACCACCAGGGCGCGCTTTCCGGCGGGGACCCGCTCCCCGATCTCCCGGAGGTGCCGGTCCGTCTCCGCGGTGCTGGCCCTGCCGCACACATGCCCGACCGCGTCGCCGGTGGCGGGGCAGGCGGAGGGGAACAGGTACACGTATCCGTACCGGTGGTCCCGCGCGATGCGCGGGCGCGTCCCTTTCCGCGCCCGGACCCCCGGCAGCATGCCCTTCCGCCCCACCCGCGCCCCGTCCTGCAGGTACACGGGCACGTCCTCCGGGGCCACGCCGTCGGGCGCCGCCTCACGCGCCAGCCGGCTGGAATCCCTGCGGAATCCCTCCCGGGCGGCGGGGTCCGCCCTCGGGTGGACGGGCCGCGGGGACATGTGCCGGAAGCCCAGCCTCCGCACCAGCCGGCGCGCGCCCTCCAGCGCGCACCCCACCCCGAAGCTGTCCGCGGTCCGCTTCCGGACGTCGGCGACGGCCCGGCGCGACGGCCCGCCCGCGTCGGGGTCCGGCCCGCGCACCAGCCACGACACGACCTCCCCGGCCTGCCCGCTTTCCAGCTTCGGCGGAGCCCCCGGGCGGGCGGCGTCCCGCAGGCCGTCCAGGCCGTCGGCGTTGTACCGGACGGTCCAGTCGCGGAGCGTCTGGACACCGACGCCTGCGCCGGAGGCCACCGCGGCCCTGGACAGCCCGTCCTCCATGACCAGGGCAATGGCGCGCATCCGGCGGCGGCAGTCGCGGAACCTGTGTTTCCGGGCCAGCTCCCGTAACTGACCGGGTGTGTGGTCGGTGCGCCGGACCATGGCTTTCGCTGGCATGCCGTTCTCCTTCCGCCTGTTTCCCAGACACAGGATACAGGACGGCGGCACCGGTCACACGCAGAATGTTGCCGTGTCACACAGCATGATGTCCGATCTTTGTTCTGGGTACATTATTAATTTGGTTTGGTATTACTGGCAGAGCAGTGCAAATTGAACGCGATGACATGAGCGCCCAGGATTTGCGCCAACCAGCAGGCCGCGTGAAGGATGGTCGGGTGTCGCACCGGCTCTTGGCCTTGGCTCCCGTGCTTGAGGGAGCGAAACGCAGGGTTGCAGCCGAAAGCTGCGCATGGACCGCCAGACGCTGTGCGGTTGGGTTCATCGTTACAATGCCGAGGGCGTTGCGCGCCTGAGCGACCGCCGCGGTGGCGGGGTGAAAGCTCTCCTCACGGCGGATCAATTGGCACAGGTGTCTGTCTGGGTCGAGGAAGGCCCCGACCCGGAGCGAGATGGCGTTGTGCGTTGGAGACGTGCAGATCTCGCGCGTCGGACCGAAGCGGAATTCGACGTCAAGCTGCACGAGCGCACGGTCGGCACCTATTTGAAGAAGCCGGGGTTCCGACGGATGTCTGTGCGCCCTCTACATCCCAAGGCTGACCTGCAGTCCCAGATTGCCTGTAAAAGAACCTTGCCCGCCTCGTAGCGGACGTCCTACCGAAGCGGGCGAAGGAAAAGCCTCTGGAAATATGGTTTCAGGATAGGGCAAGGGTGGGTCAACAGGCAACGCCAACCCGTATTTGGGCCAAGCGCGGAACCCGGCCGCGCGCGCCTCGCGATACGCGTTACAGGTGGAGCTATATCTTCGCAGCCGCCTGCCCGGCACGTGGAACCGCTGCCGGATTTGTGCTTCCATACGTCAATACCGAAGCGATGGAATTGCACCTTGCTGAGGTCTCCAGGACCGTCGCCGCAAGCGCACATGCTTTGATGCTCGCGGATGGAGCGGCATGGCATTTTGCAAAAGATCTCAGCTTGCCCGACAACATCACGCTGCTGAAACTTCCGCCCTACGCACCCGAACTCATTCCCATGGAAAACGTATGGGAATGCCTGCGAGCCAACATCGCGCCATCACTGTGTTCGACAGTCATGATGATACCAAACCAAATAAATAATCTCCGACAGGCGCCCCGGATCTCACGGCACCGCCCATTCCCTCGTGGTGATCCGCGTGACCTCCCCCTTCCGGCGGATGAAGGCGTCCCACACCCGCTCCACGGTCTCCCTGACATGCTCCGCGCCTGCGAACACCCGGTTGGCGAAATGCCGGTGCTTCAGGAGGGGGAACACCGTCTCCACCGGGTCCGGTTCCGGGCTGCAGGGTGGCAGCCGGAGCAGGGAGACGCTGTCCGGTATCCCCAGGTCCCCCGACCGGTGCCAGCCCGCCCCGTCGAGGACCACCAGGGCGCGCTTTCCGGCGGGGACCCGCTCCCCGATCTCCCGGAGGCGCCGGTCCGTCTCCGCGGTGCTGGCCCTGCCGCACACGTGCCCGACCGCGTCGCCGGTGGCGGGACAGGCGGCGGAGAACAGGTACAGGTGTCCGTACCGGTGGTCCCGCGCGATGCGCGGGCGCGTCCCTTTCCGCGCCCGGACCCCCGGCAGCATGCCCTTCCGCCCCACCCGCGCCCCGTCCTGCAGGTACACGGGCACGTCCTCCGGGGCCACGCCGTCGGGCGCCGCCTCACGCGCCAGCCGGCTGGAATCCCTGCGGAATCCCTCCCGGGCGGCGGGGTCCGCCCTCGGGTGGACGGGCCGCGGGGACATGTGCCGGAAGCCCAGCCTCCGCACCAGCCGGCGCACGCCCTCCAGCGCGCACCCCACCCCGAAGCTGTCCGCGGTCCGCTTCCGGACGTCGGCGACGGCCCGGCGCGACGGCCCGCCCGCGTCGGGGTCCGGCCCGTCCTCCAGCCACGACGCGACCTCCCCGGCCTGCCCGCTTTCCAGCTTCGGCGGAGCCCCCGGCCGGGCGGCGTCCCGCAGGCCGTCCAGGCCGTCGGCGCTGTAACGGACGGTCCAGTCGCGGAGCGTACGGGCGCCGACGCCGGCGCCGGAGGCCACCTCGGCCCTGGACAGACCGTCCTCCTTCTGCCTGTTTCCCGGACACGGAATACAGGACGGCGGCACCGGTCACACGCAGAATATTGCCGTGTCACACAGCATGATGTCCGATCTTTGTTCTGGGTACATTATTAATTTGGTTTGGTATGAGATTGTCGACAAATGCTGCGAAGCGTGAAATTTCTTTGCTAATGACACTGGTCGCATAGCATCAATCACGCACCGACAATGGGCAACGGTCAATGATAAAGGGGAAAATGATTGAACCGCTGGTCACACTACACGACTCCAAGCCTTCTGCATGCGTTTGGGAATGCGCGCAGGGCTCTATCGGGATCATGCCGCAATCGTCTTCGCAGTTCATTGAAGCCGATGCGGAACCATGAAATGGCATAGTATCCATGTTTCTTTCGCGCCGGGGCGCGGCGGCCCATCAGGTCCGATGCGGTTCGGCAGGCACACCTTGCGGCTGTCGGTCGGGCGCGTGCCGTCAAGGTTGAAGCCGTGGGATTTGGTGTGGGCGAAGAGGCATTCGACCGCCCAGCGTTTGCGGTGGATGTTGGGGATGCCGGTTCCGGCCTTTGCGCCGGCCACGATCAGCGGTTCCCCTGTGGCCAGGCGTTTGGCGGCGGAATGAGGCTCGAAGGCGGCGTGGCCCCTGCGTGCCGGGAAACGCCCGGTGAAGGCACGGGTGCCCCGGAATTTGCGCAGAGACGGGCGCAACGTCAGGCACTTGCCGTCGGCGGTCTCGATGATCTGGCTCTCTTTCACACGAACCGTAGACGGAATGCCGCGGCTGACCAGAGAATGCGGCCATTCCTGCCCGATGAACCCGCGGTCGCGGTCGGCAGGCAGCATGCGGACCGTCGACACATCGAAGCGCAAAAGATAGCGCTCCACGAGCGCAATGCGCTCGGCCGCATTGCTGTTGCCGGCCTTGTCCAGAACACTCCACATCAACGGTACGCGGTAACGCTTCGTGGCATCCGCCAGCATCAGGACATTGATGCCGCGCCGCCCGATCTTCCAATTGGTGCGGCCCAGGCAAAGATACCGCGGGCCTGTGTGGTCAGCAGCGCCGGGACGACCGCAGCAGACCAGTCATCGGGCAATTTGACATGCTGGAAAAGGCGCCGCAGCCGCCGGCAAGTCGATGCAACCAGGGCGTGACCGGGGCGCCCGGCCGCCAGAAGGCTGGGATTGGCCGTGCGGGCGCCGATCATGCCGACGGTCAGAAGGCACAAGGTTTCCAGCCGCGTCTTGCCCAGGACGACCTGCGGCGATAGGTTGGTGCGGAGGGCGGCGAGAAGGCGAATATCCATGGGACAATTCCTATGATGGGGAAGAGCCCCTCAGACAATCATCTCTCATCGTCCTCTACCAGCCCAAAATCATGCTGTGTCGTGTAGTGCGGTTCAATGCGACCGCGGCCGTCCTTTCCATCAATATCATGCCGCATCATGCCGCCGCACTTCGTGCAGAGAGGCCGCTCGACGATGATGCGGAACGCGACATTCAAACCTGGACGTCACCGCTGGAACCCGCCCGCCTCCTTCTGATGCGCCGGGTGCCTCCGCCATTCCCGCACGACGCCGAACTCTGGCGCTCCAGGGTTCCCGGTGCCATCATCCCTGACCTCGACGACGTCATCGCCAAAGAGGGACCGTTCCCGCCCTCCCCCAAACATCCAGTTCTCCCGCTCCACATCCGACCGGCACTTCCGGCAGGCGTCGCCATCGTGGAGCGCGCCGGTCCGGAAATGCTGAAGATGCTTCAGGCACATACCTTCGGACACAGCAGAAACCGGTTCATGGAAGCAACCGACCATCTAATCCACCCGGCGTCCGGACTACCAAGTCCGCGCCGGATGCAGTCAATCCGAGACTGGCCAGGCCCGAAATCTCAAATCAGGTGACCAGCCAGTCAAGAACCGCCGCAACCTAACAATTAAATGCCAAGCGACACCGGGTTACTTCATGTCGGTCGATCAGCTCGGCGACACGAAATATGCCTGTTGAGGCGGCGGCGTGACGCGCATGGCGTCGCCGATGGGCCACGCAGGCACCTGTATATATGGGTTCCATACGGACACCGCCGAGATCAGCAAAGAGGATTTTCCTATGTGGTCGCACGGCGCTTCGCACGTTGCGACCCGGCCTTACGACACTGGGGGCGGATTCAACAGGCCGGTTTCGATCAGTGGCACAGCGATCCTGCCGGGTTATGTGGCTCTGGCGGACTATTCCGAGGTACTTTTTCTGCCGCTGGAGGATCTGGACAAAATCACCGAAATGGCGGAAGAAATGACCGAGAAAGACCGGATCGGCAAGGAAAGGAACAGCAACGGCACCCACCTCGGGGAGATGTCTGGCGCAAGTAACCTAGTCCGCGTCAGGCCGTAGGGATGAAGGGAACTGGTTTGAAGGTCGCTGTCTATATTCCCAACGACGATTCGCTAAGGTGGTGGATCGGGATGTTGCGGGAACTGCTGCCGGGTTGGCAAGTGATCTCGCTTGCGGACGCCACCGCCCCCGAAGAGATCGATTTCGCCGTGGTCTGGCGCCCGCGAACAGGCGATCTCGCGGGTTTCCCAAATCTCAAGGCCATCGTTTCGATCGGCGCCGGCATCGACCACGTCCTGGCGGACGCAGAGCTTCCGAAGGGCGTGCCGATAATCCGCACTGTGGGCCGCGACCTCACTCAGCGCATGCAGGAATATGTGGCGTTGCACGTGCTGAGGCATCACCGTGACATGCCGCGACAGCTTCAGGCGCAGACCGAGCGTGAGTGGCATTCCATCGTCGTTCCCGTCGCATCGAACCGCAGGGTCGGTGTCATGGGACTCGGAAACTTGGGCGCTGCGGCGGCACGGATCCTAAGGCAGATCGGCTTCGACACGCGTGGTTGGTCGCTGTCAGCCAAAGCGATTGAAGACATCGACACGTTTGTCGGCGAAGCGGAGCAGGACCGTTTTCTCGACGGCTGCGAGATCTTGGTCAACCTCCTGCCGCTGACACCCGCGACCGAAGGAATCTTCAATGCATCGCTTTTCGCAAAACTTCCACGCGGAGCCTGCATCATCAACTGCGCCCGCGGTCCCCATCTGGTGGACAATGACCTACTGGCGGCTCTCGAGTCAGGACAGATCAAACAGGCCACGTTGGACGTCTTCCATCAGGAGCCACTGCCGGCCCACCATCCCTTCTGGGCACATCCCGCGATCACGGTCACTCCCCATGTCGCCTCCCGGATCGACGCCAAGATCGGCAGCCGCCTCATCGCCCATAACCTCAAGACGTTTACCGAGACCGGCACCTGCCCGGACGTGGCGGACGCACAGCGTGGCTATTGAGCAGGGTGACCGTTCATGGGTGAAATCAAAGGATTTGGGTAGCTGCCTAACCATTCTTGTTGGCAGACCGGGCGAAGTGCAACTTTATGATGTGGGCGGCGTTTCCGGCCAACACAATCTGGATGGCGACGAGAGGATTGAATCCGAGGGTGGCCATGGAACTGAGGTAGCTTGGGATCCGGTGCCAGGCCGCGGCGTGGAGCCGTGTCCAGAAGCATCCGGACAACGCTGAATCGGGCGTAATGCCGAGTTGTTTGCGAAGTTGCCTGACGACATTGGGATTCGTCGCGAATCAGGGCGAATTTCTTCTGTGAGTGATCGGCCTTTTTTCAAGGAATTTCCTGATACCGGGCGAACAATCCCACCCGGGTCTTCCATGGAAGTGCCTGCCCGAAATCGAATCAGGGACCGCAATGGATCTCCCGAAACTGACCGTGGCGCCGGACGACGAACCACGCTTCCGCGCACTCATGGAAGGGCACCATTGCCTCGGTGCGTCATCGGAAACCGGCCAGACCGTCTGGTATGATGTCAGCCAGATGCCGCCCGACGGCCAGCCGCCGAACATCAGGACCGCCTCAGGCAGAACGTGACGCCGTCGCTGCGCGAGAGTTCCACGTCCCAGCCCGGTTCCGCTACCGCCGCCACCTCGACGAAGCCGCCAGTTCCTCCCGTGGCCACACCGCCAGTGTTGCGGGCCATGCCCAAGACTATGTCGCGGAACGCGGTTTCGGCCTCCAGCGGGTCGTTCCGGTACAGGGTTGCGACGTTCGCCGCCAGACCGGCCTCGGCGGCCCGCTCGACCGGGGCGACAGCCGCCTTCGCCAGGTTCTCCCGTGCCGCCGCGACGGGTCCGCTTCCATCGCAGGTGTTGGAAACCGGGGCTTCGGGCTGCAGGCCTGTCATAGGAACCCTCCTTTCCGTCCCGTCCAGAGGCTTTTCCAGACAGTTGCAGGAGCACTCCAGCACATCCGGAATTGTGGGCTAGGAACGTCGGCGGGAAGGCCGCTCATGGAAAAACAGCGGCCAGCGCTCCGAAATTTCGCGGATTCGGCTAGATCAGCGGCAATCGCCGGTTCCGGCCCCGAAAATGTCGTTCGATTTCAGACCATTGGAAAAGCCGCGGTTCGCCATAGAGAAATCACACACCTCTGGCAACGGCGGAGTCGCCCATCCCCGAGGCCAGAAGGCGCTCCGCCCTCTCCTTCCTCGCTCCCGTGATCACGGTAGTCCCCACCCTCTACGCGGCTCGTGGAAGCTCGCCTCGCCCCAGCTCTGGAGCTTGCCGACCGTGCGCTTCAGCGTCGAGCGACTCATTCCGAACGCCTCCTGTCCATGCGACGGACGCCGATCCTGACGAACCTTGCGATGCGCAGCAGCATCGCGCCACGGACGGTGAGACCGTGGAAATCGAAGGGCTGGAGGCTGTGGAAAACGCCATCCGACCGTCCGCGACCTCCAACAAGATGCAGGTGGCACCGATCCGGACGGCATTTCCCAAGTATCAAGGGAAGGGACATCATTGGCTGTTTCCTGAAATTCCGGTTCACCCCTTTTTGTGATCCGGTCCCACCATGACATCAATCGGGGAATGCGCTTAAACGCTACAATGGCTGGAAAAAACCGGCCTTGCAGCGCCAGTGGTCAACTCACGAGATCAAAACGTGTGAAACTACCGAAATGTCTGTTTCGGGCTATGTCCTTCAGGTTTCGTGCGGCATCGGCAATTCTGTCACTATTCCCGCATCCGTAAGCCGTGATTTCCACCATTCCGGTTTCTATGGCTGTAGAGGTTTGGGCATGGCGAGCCGTGCATGGTGCGGCATTACAATAGACTTGCGACGGACCGGGGCGAGGGCCAGCAATCCTGATCACTGACTGTTTCTTTGGGATTCGAGTGCGCGCCACTTGGCAACGTTGGCATTGTGCTCCTTCAAAGTCACCGCAAACGCATGGCCACCGGTGCCGTCAGCGACAAAGTACAGATAGTCCGTCTCGTCAGGATTGAGTGCCGCTCTTATGCTCGCAAGACCCGGATTCGAGATAGGTGTAGGAGGCAACCCGCGGACCAGATATGTATTATACGGTGTATCGGTTCTAAGTTCGCTGCGCCGAAGGCCGCGATCAAGTCCGCCCTGCCCATTGGTAATTCCGTAGATGACCGAGGGGTCGGTTTGCAGTGGCATGCCCTCCCTAAGCCGATTGACGAACACCCCAGCCACGATTCCGCGTTCGTCAGGCACGCCGGTTTCTTTCTCAACGATGGAAGCGAGGATCAGTGCCTCATCTGGCGAGTCGATCGGCAATCCTGCAATTCGGTTCCGCCATTCCCGCTCAACCCGTTCAAGTTGCCTCGCTTCCATCGACACAAGCAACTCGCCGCGATCATCGCCGATCGACACTTCGTAACTGTCAGGTGCCAGCCAACCTTCGGGGGGTACAGCGGACACCTTACCTGTCAGAATGTCGAAGGCATTCAGACCGTTGACGACCTGCCAGCTTGTTACCCCCTCAGCCAGAACGATACGGAATCTCGTATCTCTATGTGAGCGCGCCTCCACAAGGGCTTCCGAAACCTCAGTGGCATCCGACTGCGGTGCGAATTCCGCCAGTGAAACATATCGACCGGTCGAGGGATCAAGCTCCCTTACCTGCGTTTCAATTCGATTCACGCCGATTCGGTGGATAATCTCCACACCACAGGTCGACTGCCCCCCTCGAGTGACTATTTCGACGATCTCGTGCAATGAGGCGCCCGCCGGAACCAGATAGCTCCCATACCTCATTCCAGACGACTTTCCAGAATACCTTGCACCGGCCCGCATCAGCCATGGTCGCTGTATCGCGCCCTGCTCCGCCAATTCACTCGAAAGTTCGTCCAAACGGGCGCCCGGCACCACACGTAGGCAGAATGGTTCCGCAAGGGGTCCAGCCACATGGTATTGGTTTTGCCCCCAGCCAATCAAACCACCAATGACAATCAATAGGACGATGAACAGCGTCAGGGCATTTGACGCCAGCGCTCGCCACATCAACCTGTGACCCGACCCAACAACAACGACGCGTTGGTTCCACCAAAGCCAAAGGAATTCGACAGTGCTACATTGATCTCTCGCTCCTGCTTGACGAGTGGGACCAAGTTGACTGTGGTTTCGACTTCAGGATTCTCCAGGTTGATCGTCGGAGGTGCGACCTGATCGCGGATCGCAAGGACAGAGAAAATTGCCTCGATCGCCCCAGCCGCCCCAAGTAGATGCCCTGTGGCTGATTTTGTCGATGACATGGCTGCCTTGCCTGCCTGGTCTCCCAAAAGGCGCTGAACCGAGTCGAGTTCGACCAAATCGGCCATGGTCGAAGTTCCATGCGCATTGATGTAGTCCACCGCCTGCGGCAGAATTCCAGCGCGTTTCAGCGCAGCCTCCATTGACCTCCGCGCTCCGTCGCCATCCTCCGAAGGAGCAGTGATATGGAACGCGTCGCCCGACAGGCCGTATCCCAGAACCTCAGCGTAGATTTTTGCATTGCGCGCCAAAGCGTGTTCGTATTCCTCCAGAATCACGACTCCGGCACCCTCGCCCATAACGAATCCGTCTCGGTCGAGATCATAGGGACGGCTGGCGCGCTGCGGTTCCTCCGCCCATTTTGTGCTCAGAGCCTTGCATGCGTTGAAGCCTGCGACTCCAATAGAACAGATTGGGCTCTCGGTCCCCCCCGCGACCATGACATCCGCATCGCCCCATTGGATCAGGCGTGCGGCGTCGCCAATAGCGTGCGCACCAGTCGAGCAGGCCGTAACAACCGCGTGGTTCGGCCCCTTGAAGCCGTATCTTATGGACACCTGGCCAGAAACGAGATTGATCAGCGAACCTGGAATGAAAAATGGGGATACCCGCCTCGCTCCGCGCTCCTTCAGCAGAATCGACGTCGATTCAATCCAACCCAATCCTCCTATGCCGGAACCGATCATCACTCCGGTCCGAAGTCGCCCCTCTTCATCTTCCGGCATCCAACCACTATCCTGAACTGCCTGCTCAGCAGCGGCAATGCCGTAGAGGATGAAATCGTCGACCTTTCGCTGGTCCTTCGGCTCCAACCAATCATCGGGATTGAACGTGCCATTACTACCGTCGCCCCGCGCAATCTCGCAGGCGTAATTCGTTGCCATACCACTCGCATCAAATCGCTCGATGGGTCCGGCACCCGATTGCCCCGCAAGCAATCGCGACCAGGATTCCTCAACACCACACGCCAGAGGCGAAACAAGTCCCAGCCCAGAAATCACTACACGACGCATTCACTGCCTCTCCTTGCCGCCCCATCATTCTCACCGGAACTTGATAACAAGGCTCCAACCTGTGCGGCAAGTGAATTTGGCTTCCTGAGATCAAGACCCGAGCCGCTGTCGCCAAGTGGCTGCATAAGTACAACCGCCACCGCCTTGCGGCAATAGCCAAATGGCAAACCCGACGCGGGGCCTCCGAACCAATGAGACAGCCTAGGTCGACTCCCCGGCCAACTGCCACCAATCCACCCCGCGATAGGGTGCGCAATCCTCGAACTGGCAACGCCTCACATAGTGGACAGATGGATGCCCAACAGCGCGTGTCGGCAAGGCCGTGCCAAGGATTGATCCAACTTCCAAGCAGCTGAATTGCAATACAAAGGCGGTGTCCACTGAGACGCCGCCTAAAACATCGTCATCAAATTGGGTCAGGAGTTATCGGTGATGAACTTTACCGCGTCGCCGAACGACTGGATGGTCTCGGCAGCATCATCGGGGATCTCTATGCCGAATTCCTCCTCGAAAGCCATGACCAATTCCACTGTGTCAAGGCTGTCCGCGCCTAGGTCGTCGATGAAGGAAGCTGAATCCACCACCTTCTCTTCCTCCACGCCCAAGTGCTCCACCACAATCTTCTTTACGCGATCCGCGATGTCGCTCATGTTGTCCTCATTTTCCTTGGGGGCACTGCCCGTTCTTCATTTATGCCCTTTTCGGGCGCTTGTAGCCGTCGGCAAACCCGCGGCGAAGCCAATCGCAAACACGTCTGTCCATGGTTGCGCCGCCTAATAGCATATCAAATTAGATTGGCAAATGGTTCCCCACTTCCATTCCGAAGTGCAACACCGGCCATCTGCGCAGGGAGGGCGGAGCCCGAGCTGCGCAGATGGCCGGAAGGCGGGGTTTGCGGCTCTCCGGGAACGGCGGATCCGGCCCCGGAACGGCTGCAGTCCCGTCCGGAAGGAGAATATCCGGGCTTTCAGGGCAGCGCAAGGCCGCCGCCGGGGCAGGTCGCGTCCGTCCGGGCGCAGGGAGGGCGCAGCCCGACCGGAGCCCGGACGGACGCGACGGCTTGATCCGTTCCACCCCCTCCCGGCGCGGCCATCCGCGCTGTCGGGAGGCGGGCCGGCGGTGTCAGGGAGGGCGGGCCCGGCGGAACACCTCGGCGGGGGTCCGGTAGCCGAGCACCCTGCGCGGACGCGCGTTCAGGCGGTCCTGCACCCCCTTCACCTCATCGTCGCCGACCGCCCGGAGGTCCGTCCCCTTCGGCAGGTACTGCCGCACCAGCCCGTTGGTGTGCTCGTTCAGGCCCCTCTCCCAGGAGTGGTAGGGGGTCGCGAAGTAGAAGGAGGCCTTCAGCGCCTCCGCCACGCCGGCGTGGCCCGCGAACTCCTTTCCGTTGTCCGCCGTGATCGTGTGGACAGGCGCGGCGGACGACCGGAGCATCGCCAGCATCGCCGCGGAGACCTCCGCCGAGGTCCGCCGGTCAACCCTCTGTAAATACGTGTATTTCGACGCACGGTCCACAAGCGAGACCACCGCCCCGCTGTGGCCCTTCCCGATGATCGTGTCCGCCTCCCAGTCACCGACACGCTCCTTCCTCTCCACCTCCTCCGGCCTCTCCGAGATGTCCACCCGGCCCGGGATGTGGCCACGGCCCGAGTGCCGCCCGCCACGCCAGTTGGGCTTCTTCCCGCGGCGGCGCAGCAGCAGGAACAGCTCCCCGCCCGCCTTCCGGTCGGCCTTCAGGCGCTCGTATATCCACTGGCGGCCCACCGCCCAGCCACCCTCCAGCCGCAGCCGTCCCGCGACCTGCTCCGGGCTCCAGCCCTCCGCCAGGCACCCCTCCACATGCGCCCAGCGCTCCGCAGTCATCTTCCTCGGAACCGAGGAGGCGGCGCTGCGGCGGGCCTCCGCCATCCCCTGCGCCTCGCCGGGGCTGTAGCCCGAATCACCGCCGTTCCGGCGCAGCTCCCGCCAGACCGACGAACGGTCACGGCCCAGACGGGCCGCGATGTCCCCGTAGGAGAGCCCGCTTTCCTTCAGTGCGCCGATCTGGCATCTTTCCCCATGGGTCAGGTGGCGGAAGCCCTCGGGCATGGCAGTCTCCTCTCTTCTCAACAAGGGGACTGTCGCCGCTTCCTGGCCGATCCGCAACATCATGCGGCAGGAAAACCGCCCAACACCGCCACTGGTGTTGCACTTCGGACTGGAATGGGGCGTTGTTTATCACCGGCCAAAGAGTCACTGCATCGCCATACCGCCGTTAACATGCAGGGTCGCACCGGTGACGTAACCTGCTTCACGACTCGCTAGATAGAGCACAGCGGCTCCAATTTCCTCCACCTCCCCCATTCTTCCGGAGGGAATCTGGCTAAGGATAGCCGCCTTCCGACTGTCGTCCAGCCCCGACGTCATGGCTGTCGCAATGAACCCCGGCGCCACCACATTCACAGTGATGCCACGGCTAGCCACCTCCATGGCCAGTGACTTTGAAAGTCCGACCAACCCTGCCTTGGCAGCGGCGTAGTTCGACTGACCTGCATTGCCCGTTGACCCGACGACTGACCCAATGTTCACGATTCGTCCCCAGCGCGCCCTCATCATTCCACGTATCGCAGAGCGACAGAGTCGCATAGCGGCCGTAAGATTGACCTCCAGCACTCTGGCCCAATCCTCGTCACCCATTCGCATAAACAGCTGGTCACGGGTGATACCCGCATTGTTTACGAGGATATCCACTGATCCCATCATCGAATTCGCCTGTTCAGTGAGGGCTCCTGCCGCCGCCGCATTGCTGAGATCACATGGCAGGACATAAGCCTTCTTGCCGAGTTCCGTTGCAAGTTCCTGCAGAGGTTCGAGCCGCGTACCGCTCAAGCCTACTCCAGCACCAGCGAAGTGCAGCGCTCGGGCGATCGCACCTCCGATACCGCCAGAGGCTCCAGTGACAAGGGCATTCTTCCCAGTCAGATCAAACATATCGGCTCAACCTCCAATCAAACTCTCCGCCGCCGCTCTAACTTCATCAGGCGTTCCAACTCCGCGCACCCGGATAGATCGGTCGATTCGTCGCACCATGCCACTCAGCGCTTTGCCGGCGCCGATCTCCCAGATTCCGGTCACTCCATGACCGATCATCAGCTGAATGCTTTCGCGCCAACGCACTGGATGCGTCACCTGTTCGACCAGCAGGCTCCGAATCGTCGAAGGATCGCTGACTTCGTTCGCAAGCACATTCGCAACAAATCCAACCTTGGGTTGCTTGATCTCTACGCTGCTCAACTCTTCCGCCATTCTCGCCGCTGCAGGTTCCATCAATCTGCAGTGGAAAGGTGCACTGACCGGCAGCATCACCGTACGCCTCGCACCACGTTCCTTTGCGATTTCAATCGCCCGTTCCACAGCGGCCTTCGCTCCGGAAACCACCACCTGGCCTGGATCATTATCGTTTGCCGCAACGCAGACCTCGCCCTGTGCCGCGCACTCCGTCACCGAGATCACGGCGTCGAGTTCCAAGCCGAGAATCGCGGCCATAGCTCCCACACCGATTGGAACGGCTTCCTGCATCGCGCTGCCACGTATCCTGAGTAGACGTGCGGCATCCGAAAGCGACAAGGCTCCCGCCGCTGCCAAGGCGGAATATTCGCCCAATGAATGCCCTGCGACATGCGTTGCCGCCTCAATCGATACGCCTTCGGACCGCAGGGCTGCCATCGCGGCCATGGATGTCGCCATCAGCGCCGGCTGTGCATTGCGTGTCAGTGTCAGGGTTTCCTGCTCCCCTTCCCAGATTATCGCACTAAGCTTCTCGCCCAGGGCGTCATCAACTTCTTCGAAAACCAACTTTGCGCCGGTGTATGCGCATGCAAGGGACTTGCCCATTCCAATGGTCTGCGCCCCCTGCCCGGGAAAGATGAATGCACGCGACATTCTGCCCTCTACAGTGCGGATCCGTACGTCGGATTCCCTATAGTCGGACACATGGCAAGACGCAATTCGGGCATCTGCACATCGGCAAAGGAATGTGAGTCCTGCGGGGCACGGCTTACCTGAGGCACTCCGGAGACCGGTTCTGCCGTGTTGATCACATTTCGATTCAGAAAGCCTTGCGTCGCCCAAAAAGCGCTGTATAAGGCGGTCCTCTTCCGCGACCAAACCTGAACGGCGCAGTCTCTCGTGTCCCAGCCCGCGGAAGGACAACTGGCTGGTCCTTTGAAATGCGCCCGAAGACATGGAGAGAGCATGCCGCTCTATGAGCATGTATTCATCGCGCGTCAGGATCTTTCCAACGCGCAGGCCGAAGGCCTCATCGATCACTTTGGCACGGTTCTCGCTGACAATGGCGGTAAGGTCGTCGGAAGCGAATACTGGGGCGTCAAGTCGATGGCCTACCGCATAAACAAGAACCGTAAGGGCCATTATGGCTTCCTGAAGACGGACGCTCCGGCACCGGCCGTCCAGGAAATGGAACGCCTGATGCGTCTGCACGAAGATGTCATGCGGGTGCTGACCATAAAGGTTGGCTCTCACGAGGAAGGGCCGTCAATCCAGATGCAGAAGCGCGACGACCGCGATCGAAGACGTTAAGGGGAAGCTACAGGATATGGCCAACAAACCGTTTTTCAGACGCCGCAAGGTCTGCCCATTCTCAAGCGACAATGCTCCGAGGATCGACTATAAGGACACACGTCTTCTCCAGCGCTACATCTCGGAGCGCGGCAAGATCGTTCCCAGCCGCATCACCGCGGTCTCAGCCAAAAAGCAACGTGAACTGGCGCGCGCCATCAAACGCGCCCGGTTTCTCGCCTTGCTGCCCTACGCCGTGAAATAAGGGGACTAACCGATGGAAGTCATACTTCTTGAACGCGTTTCCAAACTTGGGCAGATGGGCGATGTTGTGAACGTAAAGCCTGGCTATGCGCGGAATTTCCTGCTGCCCACGAAGAAGGCGCTACGGGCCAGCAAAGCCAACATTAAAGCATTTGAAGCGCAGAAGGCGCAGCTTGAGGCACATAACCTTGAGACCAGGAAGGAAGCGGAGGCGCTCGCCGACAAGTTGAATGAACAGCAGTTCACTCTGATTCGTTCGGCATCGGACGCGGGCTCACTATATGGCTCGGTGTCACCCCGCGACGCAGCCGAGGCGGCGACCGAGGCTGGATTCACGATTGACCGCGGACAAGTCATGCTGACTTCGCCCATCAAGGAGCTTGGACTTCATGATGTAGTCATTAGCCTACATCCGGAAGTCGAGGTTTCGGTCCAGTTAAACGTCGCGCGTTCCGAAGAGGAGGCCTTGCTCCAAGCCACCGGCGGGTCCGCTCCAACCGACGCATCCGAGGAGGACTCCGAATTCGATGTCTCGGAACTGTTCGATGAACCGGTTCGAACACAGGAGGAGGGTGAAACTTTGGTGTCGACCCGCGAAGAGGATGGCGGCACCGCACCACAGCCCGGCAACTGACGAAGGGACCTGTCGCGGTTGTTTGGTGGAGAGATCTGTCTGGCCAACGCTCCCGTCGACGTCCCGTTCGGGGCAATGACCTCGATGGACCGGACGAGCGGAGTCAATCCTCGATGGCGTCTATCGCCTCCCGAAGCTCATTTGCGCTGGCTTCCCGTTCTGTAACATCAACCAGTTCGAGGAGGAATTCGACGACCTTCCACTCAAATGTCTCCTGCTGAACTCTTGACCTGTATTCCGTGTTGCGGCGCATGAGCTCCAAATACTGTGTCTTGGTCGCCTGCCCGCTCCCGACGGCCAACCGTTCAGCGGCCTGCTCCAGATCGTATGTGTTGACCTCAATGTCGTTCAAACGTCCGATGTGCAGAAAAAACAACCCTATCCGTAGCCTACGCTCGGCAATCCTGATGTTCTCAGGGGTGGGTTCGGAGTCTTCCGCCCCGGCAACGGTCCCAAGACCACTATCGTCGGATTCCTCGTGCTCTCCGCCTTCTTCTCGGGAGTCTTCGGCGACTTCGGCTTCCCCATTGTCAATCTTCAGTTCTTCGTCCAGTGCCAACTGCCTTGTCACATTACTGATTTCGGCCTCAAGCAGACTTGGTGGGAGTTCAAAATCGAGTAGTTCATCAAGGCGGTTAAGCAATCTGTAACGTAGCAGAAACCTGGAATCCCGACTCAGTTCCGCATCGAGTCTGTTCCTGATATTGTCCCTAAGTTCCTCAAGATCGCCCAAGCCAGCCCTTACCGCAAGTTCGTCGTCTATCTGGCTGGGAACCAGGGTCCTCACCTCCTTGATCTGGCAGGAAAACAGAGCCTCCTTACCGCGCAAAGCCTCATTGGGATGCGTATCCCTGTATGTTGCCTTGACCTCGACAGTTGAGCCGACCTCCGCACCGACCAGCTGTTCATCGAATCCAGGGGCGATCAGGTCACTTCCAAGTTCGACGGGAATGCCTTCTCCACTTCCATCCTCGAATTCCTCGCCATCGATAAGTCCCTTGAAATCCAGAACCAGCAGGTTACCCAGTTCCGCCTTGGCGCCAGCTTCGGTGTCCTGGTAGTTTCCGTAAATTTTCGCAATGGTCTGCAAACGTTCCTGAAGCAATTCCTCATCGGGTTCGGCCACCAGCCTCTCGATCTGGACCGACTTGAAGTCCAGTTCCGGAATTGCGGGAAACGCCTCATAGGTCACACTGAAGGAGAGGTCCTCACCATCCTTCTCGCCACTGTTCCCAATTTCAACGGCGGGAGTCGTGGCAGATCTCTCGCCGGACCCGTCGAAATGGGATTCCAGCGCTTCCTGGATAGCGATTTCCCGAATATCGTCCTTCAGCCCCTTTCCATACAGTCTCCTTATAAGCGAAATGGGTACCTTTCCCTTGCGAAAGCCCTTGATCTGGATTTTAGGCTGCTCCGAGGCAAGTCTCTTTTCGACCCTTTCATTCAGTTCCGTTCCCGGCACCACAAACTGGAATCCGCGTTTCAAGCCTTCGTTAAGGGTCTGGGTGACCTGCATTCCACTTGTCCTTTTCTGACCATTCGCGCTGACGGAGGTCGTGGCGACCTGAGAGTCCGCTTCTTCTAGTGACACGTTCATATCCTTGCAAGGGAAATTGCCGGAAACCGAAGGCCCGGTTCGTTGAGTTGTCGAAAACCGGTTGGTGCGGGTGAAGGGACTCGAACCCCCACGCCTCGCGGCGCCAGAACCTAAATCTGGTGCGTCTACCTGTTCCGCCACACCCGCCTTGCGCTCCAATATCAGATCAATCTCCAATTGTAAGCCCTCTGCATTTGACTGGAGCGTGATCATGTGGCGCCTGGGTCGTAAGCTTCTGCGGATCCGTACTGATTTCGTGCGCAAGGCCAATGCAGAATACCGATCCCCACTTCCACTCCGAAGCGCAACACCGGCCATTCCCGCAGCGGGGGCGCAGCCCGAGCGTAGGGAATGGCCGGAAGGCGTGGTCTGCGGCCCCCGGGCACCGCGGATCCGGCCCCGGGATGGCTGTGGTCCCTTCTGTATGGAGTCTATCCGGGCTTTCCGGGCGGCGCAACGCCTCCGCCGGGCTGGGTCGCGTCCGTCCGGGCGCAGGGAGGGCGCAGCCCGACCGGAGCCCGGACGGACGCGACGGAGAAATCCTGTCCACCCCCTCCCGGCGCCCCAACCCGCGCCGGTGGGAGGCGGTCGCGCGGCGTCAGGGAGGGCGGGCCTTGTGCAGCACCTCGGCGGGCGTCCGGTAGCCCAGCGCCCGGCGCGGACGCGCGTTCAGGCGGTCCTGCACCGCCCTCACCTCCGCGTCGCTGACCGCGCGGAAGTCCGTCCCCTTCGGCAGGTACTGCCGGACCAGCCCGTTGGTGTGCCCGTTCAGGCCACGCTCCCAGGAGTGGCAGGGGGTCGCGAAGAAAAAGGCGGCCCCGAGCGCCTCCGCCACGCCGGCGTGGCCCGCGAACTCCTTGCCGTTGTCCGCCGTGATCGTGTGGACGGGCGCGGCGGAAGGCGGCGGCATCTCCACCATCGCGGCGGAGACCGCAGCCGAGGTTCTCCGGTCAACCCTCTGTAAATACGTGTATTTCGACGCCCTGTCCACAAGGGAGACCACCGCCCCGCTGTGGCCTTTCCCGATGATCGTGTCCGCCTCCCAGTCGCCCACACGCTCCTTCCTCTCCACCTCATCCGGCCGCTCGGAGATGTCCATGCGGCCCGGGATGTGGCCACGGCCCGAGTGCCTGCCGCCTCGCCAGTTCGGCTTCCTGCCGCGGCGCCGCAGCAGCAGGAACAGCCTGCCGCCCGCCTTCCTGTCGGCCCTGACGTGTTCGGATGTCCACTGTCGGCCCACCGTCCAGCCACCCTCCAGACGCAGCCGTCCCGCGACCTGCTCCGGGCTCCAGCCCTCCGCCAGAAGCCCCTCCACCTGCGCCCAGCGGTCCGGCGTCATCCTGCGGGGAACACTGGAGGCCGCGCTGCGGCGGGCCTCCGCCCTGCCCTGCGCCTCCCCGGGGCTGTACCCCCCGCCGCCGCCGGCGTTCCGGCGCAGCTCCCGCCAGACCGACGAACGGTCACGGCCCAGACGGGCCGCGATGGCCCCGTCCGAAAGCCCGCTTTCCTTCAGCGCGCCGATCTGGCATCTCTCCTCATGGGTCAGGTGGCGGTAGCCCTCGGGCATGGCAGTCTCCCTTGTTTGCTCACAGGGACTGTCGCCGCTTCCTGGCCGATACGCAACATCATGCGGCCGGAAAACCGGCCACCACCGCCACTGGTGTTGCACTTCAGGGTGGAATGGGGCGATTGATACGTGGAGCACCGGAACAAGAGAGTTTCGGAGATCCAGAAGCAATGCCCACCATTGCGTCGGTTAGCCAAAGGACACCTCCGGAGGAAAGGTTGATCGGGGAATCAAAGTTCACGAAAACATATCAAATCGACCTTACGCCTGGCATTCGTCTGACTCCTGCCGCGGCGAAGTTGATTGATATGCACCTGACCGGAACATCACATAACGCGGGGATCTGTTCTCGAACCGGTTGGAATTGAACTCTCCCCAATCAGGGGCCTGGAGGAACCTCAATGCTCGGCCTATTGCCAAGGGGTCAGTCCGCGAAGGACGGAGGGCAACAGATCCGGCAGGTCCTCCGCGATGAGGCCAGGACCGAATCGAAGTGCGCATTCGACGTGAACATAGGCTGCTGACGCTGCGGCATCCCAAGGCTCGAAGCCACGCGCCAGCAGTCCCGCGACAAATCCAGCCAGCACATCTCCCGATCCGGCTGTCGCCAACCACGGAGCGGACCTTTCGTAACATGCAGAATTGACAGTGACCGGTCCATCAGGACCGGCGATAACAGTGGCCGGTCCCTTCAGGAGGACGGTGCACCCGGCACGCGCCGCCGCATCGTGGGCCGCATCGATCTTCGAATACGCCGGACCCGCACTGGGCTTTTCATCAAGACGCGAGGCTATATCGGGAAACAAGCGGCTGAATTCCCCTTCATGAGGAGTTAGGATGCAGCGCGAATGAAGGTCGGAGAATAGGGAATTGTCGTGAGAGACAATGGTGAGTGCATCCGCATCGAGCACTGCCGGTTTCCTGCTCCGCAGCGCTGCGGCCACGAGCTGTCGCTGACGTTCACCCATACCGAGCCCCGGACCGAGGCAGAGCGCATCGATTCGAGGGTCCTGATCCAGTAGATCTGCGAGTACCCTGCCCGAATCAACTGATTTCAGCATAACGGCGTTCAATTGCGCTGCATTCTCCTGCAACGCCGAAGAGGGGCATCCGAGCGTTACAAGTCCCGAACCCATTCGAAGCGCTCCCATAGCCGCCAGACGCGCCGCACCACCCTTACCGGATTCACCGCCAAGTACCAGAAGATGCCCGTGATCATACTTATGTGCTTCGGCGCGAGGGTCCCGATGGAGATGTTTGGGTTGAGTCCCCAAGTTGATCGAAGCGGTCCCGCCAGTTCCACCTAGGCCAATGTCTACGACACGGACCGCTCCGCACCGACGCGGGCCGTCACCCAAGTAGTGCCCAGGCCGCGCACGGTGGAATGTTACCGTAAGGTCGCTATCACAGCTGCCACCGATCTCTCGTCCACTGTCCGAACAGATTCCGGTGGGCATGTCGACGGAAACAACGAATGGCGAAGACTTCCCATCCCCTTGAGACCCAACCTTTGAGAGAACCTCGGCGAGATCCTCGCTGATGGGTCTCGTCAGTCCTGTTCCGAAGACAGCATCGACGACAAGTGCGGGTCTGGTGGAGCAAAGCTCCTGTTTTGCCTCCGACAACGGTCGAACTCCGTTTCTCTCAGTCCAGTTCCGGTAATTCCTGTAGGCCTCCGGCGGCAGTTTCTCAGGGTCGCCATATGCGTAGACACTCACTTTCCAGCCCCGATCATGCAGCAATCTTGCGACGACGTAACCGTCACCGCCATTGTTGCCAGGACCGCAGAGAATTACAGTCGAAAGAGGGGACTTCGCCAAATCCGGCCATTCCCGGAGCGTCATGTCGACGACTCCCGCACCCGCTCGTTCCATGAGTTCCAGACCTGTGACCTCGCCACCCTCAATGGCCGTGCGCTCTGTCTTGCGCATCTCTGCGGCGGTAAGAAGTTCGATCATGGTCACGCTCCAGTTCCCTGTCGTGCCGGGTTTCCACCCTAATCCTACCGGGAAAGGCATGATTCGGGTAAGGTCTCCCCCGTCCCAGTTCCAACCCAGCCGAACTGGGAGGCGGGCTTTCCTCGGAGATACGAATATCCAAGGCAGGTTTCCCAACGGGCTATGGACGAAGCGCTTTGAGGCAGTTGACCGCAATCTGCTCGCCCGCAATGGAAGAGTACGATGCGGCCAACCAATGAACACGCCCATCGAGATAATGCCGGATCGGATCGGCTCCGCCCCTCCACCTATCTGACAATGAATCCGTAACTGCACCGTGCCCGAGGATCAACTCAACTGCATACGACAGCGTTGCGAAGCCACACCGCATCCATGGCAATGTCTTTTGTGGCGTTGCCTTCCAAGTCTCCCGCCTGACCGTTTCGGACCCTTGCGTCAGGCAAAGCATACCTGAAGTTTCAGTCCGCCTAATAATTGGGCAGATTGACCAAAAAATGTGCGAATTCCGCAATATTCTTGATAACGCAAGCTCACTCACATCGTATTGGATTGCCGTCACGAACAGTAAGTGCTGAGTAGGAGCGGAGCAATCTGAGGGGCCCGGATATGAAGAAAATCGAAGCGATCATCAAACCGTTCAAACTCGACGAAGTGAAGGAAGCACTGCAGGACATAGGCCTACAAGGGCTATCCGTCATTGAAGTCAAGGGATTCGGTCGCCAGAAGGGCCACACCGAACTCTACCGAGGTGCGGAGTACGTCGTTGACTTCCTGCCCAAGGTCAAAATGGAGATCGTTCTTGGCGACGACCAGGTTGACGCGGCCGTCGAGACCATAATCGGTGCGGCAAAGACCGATAAGATCGGTGATGGAAAGATCTTTATCTCGGAAATCACACAGGCAATCCGGATCCGCACTGGCGAATCGGGCGAAGATGCGCTTTGATCAATCGGCCTCAGGATTCAGGGAAAGGGGAACATGAGCAACTCTGACGTATTGAGCATGATCACGGGCGAAGAGGCAGTTGAATATGTCGACCTTCGCTTTACTGATCCACGCGGCAAACTTCAGCACGTGACTGTACTTGCCGACCAGGTGGACGAGGAATTTATTGAAGAAGGGTTTATGTTCGATGGCTCATCGATTGCTGGCTGGAAGACGATCGATCAGTCTGACATGAAACTTATGCCCGACTCGGACAGTGCCTATCTGGATCCGTTCTACGCGGAGAAGACACTCGCTTTGCACTGCACGGTCGTCGAACCCGACACTGGCGAACCATACGAGCGCGATCCCCGCGGCACTGCGGAAAAGGCGGAAGCCTACCTCAACGCCTCAGGAATTGGTGACACAGCCTATTTTGGGCCGGAAGCTGAATTCTTCCTGTTTGACGACGTCCGTTTCTCGGTGGAGATGAACAAGGTGAGCTACCAGATAGACGCGCTCGACGCGTCCTGGAACACCGACACCGCCTATGAGATGGGGAATACCGGCCACCGTCCTGGAATCAAGGGCGGTTACTTCCCGGTCAATCCAATCGATGACGCGCAGGACATCCGTTCGGAAATGCTGTCGACCATGAAGCGAATGGGAATGGCCGTCGACAAGCACCATCACGAAGTTGCCAGCTGTCAGCACGAACTCGGTCTTGTTTTCGCTCCGCTCACGGCGCAGGCCGATCATCTCCAGAAATATAAGTATGTTATCCAGAACGTGGCGCAAGCCTATGGTAAATCGGCGACTTTCATGCCGAAGCCGATTGCCGGAGACAACGGAACCGGAATGCATGTGAACCAGTCGATCTGGAAGGACGGCAGACCTCTATTTGCGGGTGACAAGTATGCGGACCTCAGCGATGAGGCCCTTTGGTACATCGGTGGCCTGCTGAAGCATGCAAAGGCGCTGAATGCCTTCACCAATCCTGCGACCAACAGCTACAAGCGGCTTATTCCGGGCTTCGAGGCACCGGTCCTGCGCGCTTATTCGGCCCGCAACCGATCTGGCTGTGTGCGCATTCCATGGACAGAAAGCCCCAAGGGAAAACGCGTCGAGGCCCGCTTCCCAGACCCGGCCGCCAATCCCTACCTTTGCTTTGCTTCACTCATGATGGCTGGTCTTGATGGCATCAAGAACAAGATTGATCCGGGACCGGCCATGGATAAGGATCTCTACGATCTGCCACCTGAGGAACTTCAGGGAATACCAACGGTTTGCGCGTCCCTGCGCGAAGCATTGGACGAACTTGAGGCTGACAGGGACTTCCTGTGCGCAGGCGACGTCTTTACCGAGAGCCAGATCGACGGTTACATGGAACTCAAGTGGGAAGAGGTCTACGCGTTCGAGCACACACCTCACCCTGTGGAATTCAAGCTTTACTACAGTTGCTGACATCGGACTTCAGGCAAGGGGCGCTTAAGCCGCCCCTTGTCCTTTAGTTGCCCCATTCCGCCCCGAATCGCGGCTCCACGAGCCGCGCTACCGCACTACAGGGCTTCAAACCGGTTCGCTGTCCCATTCGACCGGAGTGTTTAGTGCGGATCGGAGCGGTTCATCTTGTGACCAGTTTAGGCCGCCTACTGAACGAGTGCGCCGCCGGATATGGTGTTTGCAAGGCATCGTTCCTCCGATCCTGATGTAGACGGCGGCAAATGTCCTTTTGTATAGCGGCAAAATTATTTCCGCCGCCGCGGCGAACTATTCCGTACCTGTTAGAATTGGCAACCAATACAGGCTTACTCATGAAAACTCCGAGATTGGCCAAATGAGGCTTCAGAACGTTGTCCGCAAAAGTCTGCTCGCTCCGTCCCTCTACGAACATATGTGGTCGGACCATCAGTGCGGACCACCACCGATGATGTTCTTCTCCCAGATTTCGCCAAGGGAATAGTCATCCAGCCAGACTTCAAGAGCATTCCTGTCAGGCCTTAGAAAATTCGAAGACCGGCCATCATCCTGAACAACCACGATATGTTCAGGAGCGAAGCAACTCAGGAACGCACTCGACTGAGTGCTGGCAAGGACCTGTGCAGTGGTGCTTACGGAACAACACAAGGACGCGATGACCTGCAATGCATAGGGATGAAGTCCAAGTTCTGGTTCGTCAATGACGATCAAGAGCGGTAACTCCTCGTCTGGCAACAACAGGAGGGAAACGAGACAGATCGCCCGAAGCGTTCCGTCCGAGAGCTGATGTGGTCCAAACACCAGGTTGCTCTCGCGATGGCGCCAGTTCAGCATGATGTACCTACCCTCAGGACCTTGCGGTTCCAGCGCAAACCCGTGGAAGAACGGAGCAAACTGCCGAACGGTATCACCAATCCGTCTGAAGGTGTCCGGATTCTCTATCTTCAGCCGATAAAGAACAGCCGCAAGGTTGCCTGCGTCCGGCATGAGCGGCTTTCCATTGCCTACATAACCGGCATTGCGGACCCGTGCCGTAGAACTCGTATCGTGGAAGTGAAACACTCGGCAATTGTTGAGCAGATGCCTGAATACCCTTGCTGTCTTCCCGGATGGGCTATCCCAAGATGCGGTCGTTCCGATCAGTGTTTCGGTGTGGCCGGGGCCAAATTGCTCTTCCCTTGCGTCCGGGAATCCGGGGTTGTGAAACGACAGGCATTCCTCGGCGAATATGAATGTGTCACGTGCCGCATGGCTCAGCCGCATTCGATAAGTGCTGATCGCATCTGTTTCCGTCTTAAATCTGAGTTCAGCTTCGATTTGCGGTGTAACCTTCGGGCCAAAGTGCAAGTTGGAACTGGCATGCCCCGTCGACGCAACGTAATGCTGCAGACGGCCAGCCATCATTTCGTTCAGCATCTCGAAGAACGAGACAAGATTACTCTTGCCGGCCCCGTTTGCACCGATCAGAACATTCAATGAGCGAAGTTCCAGTTCCGCATCCTTGAATGAACGATAACCGTTTAACGCTATCGAGTTTAGCTTTGACATCCTGCCTTCGGGCACCCTCTCGGAATTTTCATTCGTGCGCCCGACGCATCGTCAGCCGATCAGGATTCACTCAGTACACAAAACTCGAGGTTCTTAAAACCCCGTTAGTCCATCTCATCGCCCTCTGGACGATTGTCAGACGATATTTCGACTTAAGTGCCCTATCAGTTCATCTTCCATCATCAACCAACCCAGGGGTCTGAATTCTCTGGGATGAGATGTCCGCAAAGCGCGTCATCCAAGCTTAGACCGCTGAAACAGATTTGCCGCATCTGACACTCCAGCAAGACATACATCAGTCTTTCGTTCGGGCTGACCGAAGAAAATGGCCTGTAATCACATCCTGGTCAGATCGGGCCAGTCTCTTTCGTTCGACCACAGTGGTATGAATGGAGAAGGCGACGTCTCCCGTTTCCGGCAACCGAACCAGGCATTGCCGCTCGAACCGGGCGTATTCCCCAGTTGGTCCGGGCTGCTGGCGTCGTGCGCTCTCGGTGCGCGGCTGAAAAAGTGACGGATCCGAATAGGACAGACAATTCGAACGCATCAGGGGCTTTCCCGGCCGGATCGCATCGAATAACCGCTGCACCCGAATTGAGAGATCGCTGTCATAGGCCCTGACTGGCTCGTGGATCCCAGTCAACGGACGATCCAGTTTTTCGGCAAGACTCCAACTGGCCGGAAAGCACAGGATGGCTCCTGTCATGACGTGCTCCGCGCCGACCTTCTGCAGCAGACAGAAATCTTCCTGCACCAAACGGCCCAACGTCAGAAGCGGTGATGAAAAATCTACCGCGACCACGACTCCATCTGGCCGAACAATCTCCTTCTCTTGCAGAACGTAATCGTACCTGTTGCGCAGGATCTCAATTGCCATGGCCAACAACTCCTTGGCAGCACTGATTGCCCCCGGCCTCAGGGCATGGACAACCTGCGGTATCCTGAAGATCAACCGATCCCGGAGCCTCATCTGCGGTGCAAAAGCTTCATCCGTGATTACCCAACCATCGGCAGGGATAGGACGGGTTCCCGGTAAGCGCTCACCTCCAGGCTGCGACCAAGGTGGATCCAAGAGGTTCGACTGTAGTATCAGACCACCCTCGACTTCTACGGACATCAAATTTCCTCATATGCCGTGAATTGGCCCTGGTCCCGTACCACAATTGCATACGCCTACGCCAAGTTCTCCAATCGCGTATGCCAGACACAGATCAACTTCATGCACATCAGCCGATCGCATGAAAGCGACCCGTCGTGATTCGACTAGCATTGGAAATCATCGGCACCATAGCCGCATCCAGCCCCGAATTCTGTCGGATTCCGACCTGACAACACATATGTGACGACTAGCATCCTGTCGATATCAGCAGGATGACTCCAATGACGCCATACCACCGAGACAATCGCAAGATCGATCCGTCGCGAGGGCCCACACTCGGAGACGGAACACCAAACGACGGAAACCGAATGGAGATCGGTCCGACGCAGATTGCCTATGAGGAATGGTCGGCGGCGGGTCGGGAGCTCCCGAATCTTCAGCGCATGCGGGAGTACCGTCTGCAACGGCTCGTGGATGGACTCAATGCGCGAGACTGGGGGGCGCTCGTCGTGTTCGACCCGCTGAACATCCGTTACGCTTCGGATTCCACAAATATGCAGCTTTGGAACTCACACAATCCGTTCAGGGCGCTCATGGTGTGTGCCGATGGCTACATGGTCCTGTGGGAATACAAGAACTCCGTTTTCCTGTCCAAATTCAATCCATTGGTTCGGGAACAGCGCACAGGTGCGGATTTCTTCTACTTCAGCCGGGGTGACAGGTCGAAGGACGCAGCGAAAGCGTGGGCCGACCAGGTTCTGGACCTAGTGCGGGAACATTGCGGTGATAACACCCGCATCGGCGTCGACAAGATAATGCTGCATGGTGCGAACGCTCTTGAAGCCCTCGGACTGGAGATTATGGAAGGGGAGGAACTGACCGAGAAAGCGCGCTCGGTCAAAGGGCTGGATGAAATAAGAGCGATGCGCTGTGCAGGACACGCGTGTGAATCGGCTGTCAGGGCCATGGAAGATTACGCAAGGGAGTTCGGACCTTCAGGAACAGTCTCAGAGGACGAAACCTGGGCTGTATTGCATGCTGAGAACATCAAGCGAGGTGGCGAGTGGGTCGAGACCCGCCTGTTGGCCAGCGGCCCCCGCACGAACCCGTGGTTCCAGGAATGTGGACCAAGAAAGCTACAGAACAACGAGATACTGGCTTTTGACACCGATCTGGTCGGAGCATATGGCATGTGCATCGATATCAGTCGAACATGGTGGATCGGCGACCGAAAGCCAACCAACGCGATGATCTATGCCATGCGGCATGCCCATGAACACATCATGACGAATATGGAGCTTTTGCGACCCGGAGTTACGATACCGGAAATCACGGAGCGCGGACACAGGCTCGACGAGAGGTTCCAGAAGCTGAGATACGGCTGCATGATGCACGGCGTGGGGCTCTGCGATGAATGGCCACACGTTTCCTATCCGGACCCGTCTTCAGTCAAGGGAGCATTCGACTATGAACTGGAGCCTGGAATGGTGCTCTGCGTCGAGGCGCTTGTTGGCGAGGAAGGCGGCGATTTCTCAATCAAGCTGGAAGACCAGGTGTTGGTGACCGAAAGCGGATACGAGAACCTGACCAAATATCCGTTTGATGCCGCATTGATGGGCCAGAATCTCTCTTGATTGCCGAGGATGAGACAATGGCTCAGGCCGTTAAGGCCACGATCAGCAGATGGCCGGCAGGTTCCATCTCTGGCGAGTTCCCCTCGGACAGCCCATTGGGCTGAACAATATCTGGAAGGGCGAGAGTCCAAGCTCCGCAATGCACCCTGCCGAAACGCGTGCGTATCTGGATGCCCTCAATCATCGCCAAAGACGCGTTTGAAAATCGTGTCGACGTGCTTCAGGTGATAACCTAGATCGAACTGCTCATCTATTTCGGCTTCGGTCAGGATCGCCGTCACGTCAGGATCGGACCTGAGCTCCATCTTGAATTCCCTTCCCTCGTCCCAGACTTTCATTGCGTTGCGTTGCACAAGTCGATAAGCCTCTTCGCGGGAAACGCCCTTCCGGGTCAGGGCCAGCATAACCCGCTGCGAATGCACGAGGCCTCCAAGGCGATCGAGATTGCGTTTCATATTTTCGGGATGGATCACGAGGCGGTCGATCACTCCAGTCAGTCGGTGCAACGCAAAGTCCAGCGTCACTGTGGTGTCCGGTCCGATATTACGTTCAACAGAACTGTGTGAAATGTCCCTCTCGTGCCACAATGCGACATTTTCCATCGCCGGAATCACCGCCATACGTATGAGACGCGCCAGACCTGTGAGATTTTCCGTCAACACCGGATTGCGCTTATGCGGCATAGCGCTTGAGCCCTTCTGGTCAGCGGAAAAATATTCTTCCGCTTCCAGAACTTCAGTTCGTTGCATGTGCCGGATCTCAATGGCGATGTTCTCGATGGAGCTGGCGATAACCCCAAGTGTCGCAAAATATGCCGCGTGGCGGTCCCTGGGAATGATCTGTGTCGAGATCGGTTCGGGTGCAAGCTCCAGTTTGGCGCAGACGTGCTCTTCGACCATCGGATCGATATTGGCGAAGGTGCCAACTGCACCACTGATCGCTCCAGTTGCAACATCCTTACGCGCGCTTCGGAGACGGGTGAGGTTGCGGTCCATCTCCGCGTGGAAGCGAGCGAATGTCAGACCCATCGTCGTAGGTTCGGCATGAATTCCGTGTGACCGACCAACGCGAACCGTAGTCCTGTGCTCATAGGCACGCCTCTTCAGGGTGGTGAGCACCAGTTCCAGATCCTCGATCAGGATATCGGCCGCGCGGACGAGCTGTATGTTGAAACATGTGTCCAGGACATCGGACGATGTCATGCCTTGATGGACGAAGCGCGCTTCATCACTCCCAACGATTTCGGCCAGGTGGGTCAGGAATGCGATCACGTCATGCCTGGTTACGGATTCGATTTCATCAATGCGTGCCACATCGAACTCGACATCACTGGCTTTCCATACCGCTACGGCGTTTTCCTTCGGAATCAGGCCTAGATCTGCCATTGCGTCGCAGGCATGTGCCTCGATCTCAAACCAGATTCGAAACTTCATGGCTGGCTGCCAGACAGCGGCCATCTCTGGTCGGGAATAACGCGGAATCATCTATTTCCCTCTTGGGCTTGCTCTGAAAAGCCGTCTAGTATGACGAAGGTTCGACAACAAGCAACGACAGCCAAAGATCAACGCAATTCGAATTGCAAGGTGAGACGAAATGAACCCAATCCGCTCTTCGGAGGCGAGGCAGTGGCTCGTGCGCCTCCCCATATATGAGAAGGGTCACTCAGGGCTCACCAAGTCCAGTTTATGTTGGGATATGCGACTGCGGGTCCAGCGCCCTCAAATGCCTGTTTCCGACAGCTTTGATAACTTGGTGCCGAAGTCCTCTCCAAAGATCCCATGACGAATCCACCGAACTGCCTGGCGGATTTCAGGGGGAGATGGACCATCTCAAGGCGCATAGACGACCGACATTCCCGCCTGACCGGGCACCTGTCAGGAACAGTGCTGTTTACCTGGAACAGCTCCGTTCTCATCTATACCGAAACCGGAGAATTAAGACTTCCTGACCAACCAGGACTTGCCACGCAGCGGGAGTATCTTTGGCAAGAGGAAGGGTCTTTCGTACATGTGTCTTTCCCGGATGGAACACCTTTCCATCGTTTCCGACTTTCCTGTTCCGAAGCCAGGGCATCACACTGGTGCGACCCTGATCGCTATGACGTGCAGTACGATTTTTCGAACTGGCCGGATTGGACAGCCATCTGGACGGTTGGAGGACCAAAGAAGAATTATGTTTCGGCGACCCATTTCCGGCCGAAGCTTTAGGTCGGAAACCGATCGAAGCGCAGTGGATTGCTCCATCAATCCGACCATCCGTAGAGATGTGCCATTTGCATATGGGAACTTGAGGTCGACACATATAGGACTTAGGCTTCGAAAGCACATGGCTGGAGGTTGGGGAACCTAACTGGCCTCAACCGGGGCGGATTTCATGGCAGTTCCGACGCGCGGGCTTAACAACTACCTTCAGAGCCTGGCATATCGTGCCCTGATCGGAACGGCGATGTCCCTACCCTACGGCAAACGTGTCCCGTTTGCCGGTCGGTCAGTCAGTCTTATCGCTGGACTGGCCGGCTGGCGAAAGCGCATTCGGGACAATCTCGCGTTGGTCAATCCGGCAATGCCAGAACACGAGATCAGAAAGCTCATCCAGATAGTGCCAGACAACATCGGACGCACATTGATCGAAATCTGGTCCGGAACGGAGTTTCGGGAGCGTGTACGCGAAATCCCGTTCACCGGCCGAGGGGTATCCGCACTGGAAGGAGCGAAAGCTGAAAACCGTCCGGTCGTTCTGATCACAGGGCATTTCGGAAACTACGACGCACCCAGGGCGGCCCTGATCGAGCGAGGTTACCGTGTTGGCGGATTGTACATTCCAATGGCCAATGGTTTTTTCAATGATCGGTACGTGGAGGCGATAAGCCGCATTGGAACACCGATCTTTGAGAGATCCCGCTCCGGAAAAGGCCAGAAGGAGATGGTAAGGTTTCTGAAGTCCGGAGGAGCGGTTGGCCTTGTTGCCGACCACTTCATGGAACATGGTGTGCCCATCGAATTTTTGGGCCGTCCTGCGAAGACAACCCTCAATCCTGCCAAGATGGCCGTAAGATACGATGCTCTCTTTGTGCCAATCTATGGCCTGAGACTGGATGATGGGCTATCATTTGACATTATCGTCGATGAGCCAATTCCACACGGAGACCCCGTGGAAATGACCCGGGCTGCAACCGCAAGTCTGGAGCGGCTTGTCCGCAGGCACCCGGAACAATGGTTCTGGATTCACCGCCGGTGGAAGAGTTCGTCCGGCAGCTGAAAAAGACTCGCGCAAGCGCGACGGAAACTGTCGGCTTCGCTTATCTCTCAAGGCGAATTCCGCCTAGCGGATGTTTGCTGCAGCCACAATTGGGCCGTGGCCGACGCGCTGCAACAACACCACTATAGGCTCGTCACCGGAGACGACCTGCTCAGTCAGGAGCGGCCGTGAACCGTTCCAGGTGCCGAGTTTGGCCAATTCGGTAACTATATTTGAGTAAGTCATGGTGCGGCCCGCATTCTCGCCGCGACCAATCGAGACCACCATTTCCGGCAAATAGCGCACGAGTTGAACAACCACCGGCTCGTGAAAAACCGAAGCCGCTCGAGCCTCGATCCGGACAACGTTTCGGTGTCTCGTCGCCAACAAGCTGACATTCGGCCGACGCTTGCCGTGTTTCTGAATCAACTCCATCAACTCCATCGGCTTGGCCCCGACCAGATGATCCTCGCCGGCTACGATCATTTGCGGCGTATGGATGACAGTATGACCTGCGGCCCGGGCGTAGGCTCTCTGCCGCTGTCCATGGGCAGGTCTGGCAAAACTGTCCCTCCATCCGATGTAATCCCAGTAATCGACATGCAGGGCCAGGGGGATGACGTCACGGCGTTCCGAAAGTTCCCTCAACAGTTCGTCTGCGGGCGGACATGAACTGCATCCCTGGCTTGTGTAGAGTTCGACGACCACAGGCCAAGGCTCAGCATGCGCATCCGTTACAATTGGAAGTAGCGCAACAAACGCGGCGACGAACCGACTCCAAACCACGAAATACCCTCCCTTTGCGGCTTACCGGTATCTAGGCTTGATCGGGGGCAATTGGCCAATCAATCATTTGAGAGATAGCCTAACTTTTACTCTGGCGTGGGCAATCACTGGACACGCAGAGTTCCGACGAAGCCATAATGGTGCGGCTTTGTAAAGGACTGTGGCCGAACATCTTGTGGAAATGAGAACACTGCCGACACCCCGACGTTGTCCCGACACTACTCAAACAAATCGTACCGCAGGCTTATCTTCGTGATCATCGTAGGTCCATATTCTGCTCCGGAGTCAGTTGGGAGGGCTGAAAGCCGAGCTATCCCTGTGCACATGGGGGAACCTCAACAGTTGTCGCGACAGGCATATTTTCCACCTGTCGACCATATTTTTTGCCACCTGACGCCAAGTCATTGAAATCAAGAAATATCCGGTCTTTCCGGCACGAACCGACGGAAAATGGCGTCCGGAGGCGGGTGTAGCCCAAGATTCTTGACTCTTGTCCACCTTCTTTCCATTTTCCTGACCCATGGTCCTGGAGCGCGTGCCGGGCGGATCAAGCCTCCGGGGCATTACAAGAATCCTGGGCTACACCCTCCGGAGGCCGGTCCCTTGACACGTCCGTCCCCGGCGGTTCCCCCTCGCGCCGAAATGCCCGTCCTCACCCAATGGCATTCAGCTAAGCGATTCCGCCGCTCAAGTGCATCGAAACCCTGCACCCAATTGAGATCATATCGCGTTATCCGCCTCATAATCACTATATCCTGATCTCGATTTGAGGATTTGTGGCGAAACAATGGCACTGGGGCCCGCCAACAGAATGCCTTCGCGACCCCACCCTGTCAGAGCGGCAGCGTCCACCGCCACGCAGACGGATGAAGGAGATCGACCATGACCGCACCAGACGCGGACGCCGCCGGCCGGTCCGCCCGGGCCATGGCCATGCCCATTCCCAAGGCGAGCGATGGCAGGACGACTGAGGTGAGAATGCGGAGACAACGCATGTCAGTCCGCCGTCGTCAAGAGAACGGTCCCGTGATGCGGGCGGAACGGCAGGGGCATGGGTCTGTCTTTCAGGCGCTGGGATTCGTATCAGAATCGTTCTCCATGGTGGCCCAGGGTTCCGGTTCCGTACCCCATTCGATCAGGTATCTACGAAACGACGGGATCGGGGAATGGACGCGACCAGCCGGGTCCCTGTACAACGCGCCCTGATGGATGAGACGGTTGAGGAACCATTTGGCGTCCTTTCCTTTCGGTAGCCGCTGGCCGGGACGGTCGGCAAGGCTGTTCTCGATGAGTTCCTCGACATGCCTTGTACGCATGCCGCCCTTCAGTCCCGTCATTACCCGGGCGGTGAGGATATCCGCTTCCTGCAATTCCAGACTGGTCTGATCCCCGTAATATTTCTCCCGTAAGCGCCAGACTTCATTTTCGATATCCGTCCAGTCCATGCGGTTCATGTTCCCGTCCACATCCAGAGCTGTCCGTCCCAGGGTCTCACCGGCGAACCGCAGGTGCCGGGGCCAGCCATCACAGAGGTCGGCCAAGTCGTTCAGTCGGGCGTTGTGCCGCGATGTGTCAAGGCCGAACCACAGCGCCAGTTTCCGCATGAATTCCCGGGCCTCCATCTTTGTCATGGGTTCGGTTTCATGGATATTTTTGCCTCTTGTCAGATGCATCCCGTTGGCGCGTCCGGCGGTATCGGACAGACCGACCAGAACAAGGATCAGGGGAAGACCTGTACTGCCGTCATGGATGGCCTGCAGGAAGCGGGCTTCCGGAGTCGTTTCGTTCCCGGCGAATCTCTGTGCCTCGTCCACGGCGACGATGATCGGTACCGAGTCTGTCCGTGGTGGATGCTTTCTAGCCACCATGCGGAGTGTTCCGGGCACCTCGGCGTCGGAGAATTCCACCGACAGGCCGCCGGGTCCGGTCCCGACCCCCCTGAGCCGTTCCAGCCGGTCGGCTAGGGTCCGTTTCCATTTCGCCCCATCCATGGTCCATGCATCCAGGACCGCGCCCACACCGACGGCGGGGTCATCCATGATGTCGGTGGACGACAGGGCCACGACCCTTGGGGTTCCTTCCGTGCCCATCCACAGCTTCTGCATCTCGTGTAGGAGCGAGCTCTTGCCGGCGCCGGGGGCGCCCTGCACGATGCGGGTCATCTTCGGCTGGCCAGCGCTGTCCTTCGCCGTGGTCAGGATATCCTCGAGGATAGCCTCCCGTCCGACGAATACCGGCGGCGGGGCGCCCTCGCCCTGCCGCAGGTATTCGATGATCCTGGCGTGGTTGAGCGGCATGGGTTTTCCCTCATGGACCTTGCGTGTTTTCGGAGACTACCCCGGTGTGGGCGGGAAACAAAGTTACAATGACGTCCATTTCCCGCGCGGAAGCGATTCGGCAGACGCCTTGTCCGGAGCCCCTATCTTGGCTGATTCGCCCGGAAATCCGAGTTTTTCGGATCCCTCTGGCGAACAACCAGAACCAACCCTCCAAGGCCGCAGAACCGAAACTTTCGGCGGCCGATATGACGGTCGGGTCATATTACTTATTTCTTCAACTCAAGGAGTTGAAAACTGCAGGTGGCAAAATATGCCTGTCGCGACAGAAGTACTTTGCCAGCCTTTGGAGAGCCGGGCCTATCCCCGTGCACACGGGAAACCATCTTCCAGACCTCCAATCGAAATCGTCTCATCGCCCTTCAGTTCCAGTGAGTCCCGATTATTGCCATTTCGATCCATTTCGTGAAGAACGGCAGGCAGTAGAGGAGTGCAATCGCAGTTCAATCTGACTTTTGGAAACGTTTTCAATAAGTCAGCCAATCAAAGGTCGTAGATAACGAAAGGAATGAACGGGTAGACTCTTTGTTGCCTCCGGATAGAGGACGAACGACTTTCGATGAAGACGAGGCCATAGGCCCGACTCTATTGGCCCAACCACAACCTAAACCGAAGGTAGCATTTGTGGTCATTCGAATCGGAAGTGGGGAAGTTGAAACGGGTTGCAATTCAGTGTGCAATGGTATACTGAAATCCCCGCACGGATTCCCGCCCTTAATCCTGACCCGGGACTGACCATACCGAACCATTATTTATTGGCTTCCCTAGGAGACCGCCTATGACCATCAAAGTCGGACTGGACCGATCCAAGACAAGAAAAACGCTCCATGCTGGTGGAACCAGCGTCGCCTACTACTCGATCAAGGCCGCTGAGGCTGCAGGACTTGGCGACTTTAGCCGTCTGCCGGCTTCGTTGCGCGTGGTACTTGAGAACATGCTCAGATTCGAAGATGGCGGCCGAACGGTCAGCGTCGACGACATCCGAGCGTTTTCCGAATGGGTCGCAAAGGGCGGAAGGAACCCGCGCGAGATCGCCTACCGACCTGCCCGCGTCCTGATGCAGGACTTCACGGGAGTTCCCGCAGTGGTCGATCTTGCGGCCATGCGCGACGGTCTCGCCGCGCTTGGCGGAGATGCTGAAAGGATCAATCCTCTCAACCCTGTCGATTTGGTGATCGACCATAGCGTGATGATAGATGAATTCGGAAATCCACGCGCCTTTCAGATGAATGTCGACCGAGAGTATCAGCGGAATCTTGAACGGTATACGTTCCTGAAGTGGGGACAGTCCGCTTTCGACAATTTCCGTGTTGTGCCGCCCGGCACAGGAATCTGTCATCAGGTAAATCTCGAATATCTGGCGCAATGCGTCTGGACTGACCAAGATCAGAACGGTGAAAAAGTGGCATTCCCGGACACGCTCGTAGGAACAGATTCACACACGACGATGGTAAATGGCCTCGCAGTTCTGGGATGGGGTGTCGGAGGCATCGAAGCCGAAGCGGCGATGCTTGGCCAACCCATTTCCATGCTGATACCAGAAGTTGTGGGGTTCCGACTCACTGGGGAGATGGTTGAAGGAACGACTGCAACGGATCTGGTCTTGAAAGTCGTTCAGATGCTGCGCGAAAAAGGGGTGGTCGGCAAGTTTGTCGAGTTCTACGGACCCGGACTTGACAACCTGCCGTTAGCCGATAGGGCAACCATCGCCAACATGGCACCCGAATATGGCGCTACCTGCGGTTTCTTTCCTGTCGACGCCGAGACGTTGCGCTATATGCACACCTCCGGTCGCGAAGAGGCCCGGATCGCGCTTGTCGAAGCATACGCAAAGGAGAATGGCCTCTGGCGCGGCCTCGATTACGAACCGGTGTTCACAGACACTCTGGAACTGAGCATGGGATCAATTGTCCCAGCCATCTCCGGCCCCAAGCGACCTCAGGACTTTGTTGCGCTCAGTGATGCGAAAGCCGCCTTCGGCCGTGAGATGGTTGAAACGTTCAGGCGTCCAATGGATCGTGACGTTCCGGTCAAAGGTGAATCCTTTTCAATGTCCTCAGGAAAGGTCGTTATCGCCTCCATCACCTCCTGCACCAACACTTCGAACCCATATGTCATGATCGGAGCCGGGCTTGTCGCTCGCAAGGCGCGGGCGCTTGGCCTCAACCGCAAGCCTTGGGTCAAGACCTCTCTGGCACCTGGCTCTCAAGTGGTCTCGGAATATCTCGAGGCTGCGGGACTTCAGGACGACCTGGACAGCATCGGGTTCAACCTCGTAGGGTATGGTTGCACGACCTGCATCGGGAACTCCGGCCCGCTCCAACCAGAGATATCCAACGCGATCTCCGAAGGCGACCTTGTGGCAGCCGCCATTCTGTCCGGAAACCGGAATTTTGAGGGTCGAATCAGTCCGGACGTTCGGGCGAACTATCTGGCATCACCGCCACTGGTTGTCGTCTATGCACTCGCCGGCACGATGGATATCGACCTGACCAGAGAACCTGTCGCGCAGGATTCCGAAGGAAATGATGTGTTCCTTAAGGATCTCTGGCCCAGTCAAAAGGAAATCGCCGATCTGGTGCATAAGACTGTGACCCGCGAGGCTTTTGGCAAGAAATACGCCGAAGTCTTCACCGGCGACGGCAAATGGCGCTCGATCGAAACAACCGACAGCCTGACCTACCGCTGGCCATCGACTTCAACGTATGTCCGCAACCCCCCGTATTTTCAGAACATGTCAGCCGAGCCGGGAACGATTTCCGATATCAGGAATGCTCGAGTTCTTGCGATTCTCGGCGACATGATCACCACGGACCACATCAGCCCAGCAGGGAGCTTCAGGGAAACCACGCCTGCCGGAAAATACTTGGTTGAGAGGCAGGTGGCGCCTCGAGAATTCAACTCCTATGGATCGCGACGTGGTAACCACGAGGTCATGATGCGTGGCACGTTCGCAAACATCCGGGTAAAGAACGAAATGCTTGACGGCGTTGAGGGCGGATTCACTCTCGGACCGGATGGGCAGCAGACGTCCATCTATGATGCTGCGGTCGCCTATCAGGAAACTGAAACGCCTCTCGTGGTGATCGCCGGCGAACAATACGGCGCAGGGTCCTCTCGCGATTGGGCAGCGAAGGGCACCGCCCTATTGGGCATCAAAGCAGTGATAGCCGAGAGTTTCGAGCGAATTCACCGATCCAATCTTGTAGGAATGGGTGTAATTCCATTCGAGTTCACGGATGGCGATAATCGGGAATCACTGGAACTGAAGGGTGATGAGACAGTTTCGATCATTGGTCTGGAAAGAGATCTGAAACCCCAGACCACCGCGGAGTGCATCATCGTCTACGGCGACGGTTCTGAGAAGCGAATCCGGCTCAGGTGCCGGATCGATACGGAAGTCGAGATTGAGTACGTCGAGAATGGCGGAGTTCTGCACTACGTGTTGCGGAATCTAGCCAAGGCGGCCTGAAAAGGGCAACGGAAGTCCACCCTGCCTATGGCCCGTCCACTTGCAGACGGGCCATACGCCAGTGCTTCGTGGGCATGGTCTGCTTGCTGTGATTTGATGCATGCCATAACGGCAACCTATTGATGCGGTTGTTCTCTTCTGAAAGCGCCTTCCGCATCCGTCAACCACGCACACTCATGAATCCCAGAAGATGACGTACCACGGCCTGCTGCCTGCATAGAGCCATCTTCACTCACCGCACTTCCCTTCTCCGTAGGAAAGGGCTCAAGGGCGGAAAACAATTCCTTGCCAGGCTCGCCTCCAATTAGTCAGATGAGTTGATGCCAGGAATTACGCCTTCGACAAAGACCCGGTGCTCATGGAGAGTGATAATTCGCCCTGAAACAAATTATGTGAGTCTTGGGTAGATCAGAGTGTTCAATGAATGGTTGGCAGCATGCAGCAAGCTTGGACAGAGAGGTTCTCCGCCCTGCCCTTGGCCCCAAACAGTTCGAGAATTCCACGATCCTCGTTTCGGCTGCGGTTTGCGCCGGGTGCATCCCAAGCCATGGAATCACCGCGCCCAATGCACGGTCGTATCCGGTAGAATGGCCATCACAGGTGCCAACATTGGATCGTGAACCTGCTTCGCCCTTTCCAGTGCATTGAGTTTTTCCTGACCAACGATCAGCAGATGTTTGTTCAGAGCACTGTTCAGTACAGGAAGCGTCAGCGAAATACGCTGTTCTACCGGTCCGCCTCCTTGCTGTCGGATGGGTAGAAATGCAGGTGCACCGTCCGCCATCGCCTGTTCCAACCCCTCCGATCCTGGAAACAGCGAAGCTGTATGCATGTCGGAGCCCATGCCAAGCATCAATGCCGAAAGCGGCATGTGGTTCCGCATGGCCCTGTCGAGTGTCTCGACCCAATCCCCGATTGGTTCATCATGGGAGATCACGGACAGGAAGTTTGCCCTTTCCGCTCGCCTGATCAGCAGCCGTTCGCGAATCATTCGGGAATTCGAGCAGTCATCGCTCTCGGCAACCCAGCGTTCATCAGTTGGAAGAACCGTAACCCTGCTCCAGTCGAGCTCTACTGAGGAAAGCACATCAAAGACCGGACCTGGCGTGCTTCCACCCGGCACCGCAAGCGATACGGATCCGCAAACCGACAGTGCAGTCAACAGTTCATCGGCAATGCAGTTCGCAACCTCAACCATCATCGCGTCCGGACTTGAGTATTCAACGAACCTCATCACGTGATCTCTCTCCAAAGACGACCTTCCCGATGAAGCAGCATCAGCGCCTCTTCAGGCCCCGTGCTGCCTGGGATATAGGAATGCGGCCTGCCGCCGCGTGCAGTCCAACCCTGAATGATCGGATCTGTCCAGGCCCATGCCGCCTCAACCTCGTCGCCGCGCATAAACAATGTCTGGTTGCCGCGGATCATATCCATGATGAGCCTCTCGTACGCATCGGCTACGTGAACTCCATCGTCACCAAATGCAGTGGCAAAGGACATATCAAGCGGCACCTCGATCAGACGCATTCCACCTGGGCCTAGCTCCTTGATTGTCACCCACATTTTGATGCCCTCATCCGGCTGGAGGCGGATAACCAAGACATTGCCACTTCGATTCTTATCGTCGCCAAAGATTGAATGCGGAGGATCCTTGAATACAACGGCGATTTCGCTTGTGCGGGCTTTCAAGCGCTTGCCGGTGCGCAGATAGAAGGGAGTTCCCTTCCATCGCCAGTTGGAAACCTGTATCTTCATGGCGATGAAGGACTCGGTCAGAGAATCCATATTCTCAACATCGGTTTGGTAACTTTGGATACTTTCAGTTCCTGAATACTGTCCGCGAACGAGGTCGGTTCCCTGCACTGGATCAAGAGCGCGAATGACCTTCAGCTTTTCATCGCGGACGGCGTCTGGTTCGAACCGGCTAGGTGGCTCCATCGCGATCAGGCAAAGCAGCTGCATCAAGTGGTTCTGGACCATATCCCGCATCGCGCCGGATCGGTCATAGTAGGCCCCTCGCCCACCTACACCAACCGTTTCAGCCACGGTGATCTGGATGTGATCCACGAACTGTGCGTTCCAGAGCGGCTCGAAAAGGATATTGCCGAAACGCACCGCCATTAGGTTCTGCACCGTTTCCTTTCCGAGGTAATGGTCGATTCTGTAGATTTGCCGTTCGTCAAAGAACTGGGCGAGGGTGCGGTTCAGGTCCCGGGCGCTGTCAAGATCGTGGCCAAAGGGCTTTTCGACGACGACTCGGCAGTCACTGTCGACAATGCCATGCCGATGCAAGCGCTCGGCCAGTGGAATGAAGACACCGGGCCCAACCGAGAAATAGAACGCCCGAACCATATCCTCACGAAGCGCCAGACGCAGATCATCCCAGCCACTATCGCCGGTCGCATCGATCGAAACGTACCTCAGCTGCCGCAGGAAAGCCTCCACTTGGACTTCGTCATCGCGCCCCTGAGTGGCATAGTCACGGACGGCATCGCGGGCAAAGCCACGGAACATTTCGTCCGAGATGGGTTTCCGCGACACGCCGATCACCCGAGCGGCAGCGGGTATCTGTCCTGTCCAGAATCTTCTGTAGAGACCAGGCAGCACCTTTCTCCGCGCAAGGTCGCCCGTGCCTCCGAAGATCACGAGATCAAATGGTTCCACCGGAATTACACGCGATGCCATAGAATCCTGCCAATATTCCGCCGGAACCGACGCGATGGTCCGGCACTGCTTCACGGAGAATCTACCATCCAATCACTTAACCACAACCGCAACTGCTTAGACTCGGGTTTTCTTGGTTGGACATCTTCGATAGCCTTCAGAGATGCCAAAATCCGTGCGCGGGGCAATCTATGAAAGATCATGACGACTTCACGACGTTCGGTCCGTTTGAGCATCCCAGGATCACGGCGCATGGAGCTCCACGTGCGTCCGTTGACCTGAACGAGCCACGTACGCTCTGGTTCAACACAGGTACGGTCTGCAACATTGCCTGCGTTCGTTGCTACATCGAAAGTTCGCCGACAAATGATCGACTCGCCTACCTTGAACTCAGTGACGTCGTTTCATTTCTTGATCAGCTTCGTGATATCGACTGGCCTGTATGGGAGATAGGATTCACAGGCGGCGAACCCTTCATGAATCCAGAGATAATTGAAATGGCACGGGCTTGCCTTGAACGCGGTTTCGAAGTTCTGGTCTTGACCAATGCAATGCGACCGATGATGAGACCAAAGGTTTGGGCCGGACTGCTGTCCCTGCATGAGGAGCATGGCGACAAGCTGACACTGCGGATATCGTTGGATCATTGGTCGGCCGAAAATCATGACCTGGAACGTGGGGCCGGGACATTCAGGGTAACGCTCAATGGCATGCGCATGTTGAGGGATGTGGGAATTCGAATGACGGTCGCGGGACGCACGCTATGGGGCGAGAGTCAGGATGAGGCACGTGCCGGCTATGAACGACTGTTTGCAGAGAACAACTTTGGAATCAGTGCGTATGACCCGATCGAGACTGTGCTTTTTCCAGAGTTGGACGAGGCCGCGGAGGTACCTGAGATCACCTCAGATTGCTGGGACATTCTGGACAAGTCCCCGAACGAAGTGATGTGCGCAAGCTCTCGTATGGTGGTCAGACGCAAAGGGGCATCGAGGCCAGTGGTCCTTGCCTGCACCCTTCTTCCGTACAGCCCGGAGTTCGAGCTCGGCGAGAGCCTAGCTGAAGCGGATTGCAAGGTTTACCTGAATCACCCCCACTGCTCGAAGTTCTGCGTCCTAGGCGGAGCGACCTGTTCGGCCTGACCGGTTGATTCCGTAAGGCACTGTCATCTGTCTGCCAACATCGGAAATCCCACTCCCAAGATTCCGTTGCGGATTTCCTGGAAGTACGCGAGTGAGTCCCAGTCGAATGGCTCGTGCGAGTGTTGGGTCGCCGGGCACCCCAAACCTGTCAGGAATTGACCTGATGGAGCCATCGTAAAGACCTCTGTGTTGGCAGCTTCCTGAAATGGAATCGAGCCTTGTCGATGGCTGCGGAAAAGGGCGGGATTCCAACATGAGTCAGCCCGGCCAATTTGCGCATGGACCGCGAGGCTTTCCAACAGTAGCGAGCGCATAGGGCAATGGTCATTAGACCCGTTGGTGAACTGTGTTCAGTCAAAAAGTAGTGGCCAGTTCTGGAAATCCTCCCGGGCATGGATCCCTTCGCGCACGATGCACATCCGCTCGGCGGGATAGGGTCTGAGCAATGCACGTGCATCCCCAGGATCGCCTTCCAACCACGTGTCATAGTCAGCCGAATCGAGAATGACCGGCATGCGGCTTGGGTGGATGGTCGCAACCAGTTCATTTGGAGCGGTCGTGATCACCGAATATGTCAGCAGGTTTTCGACCTCGTGCCCCACCGCGTCTGGCTTCACTTGCCAGATTCCGGCGAACGCGAACGGTGACCGCTCACCAACGTCCCTCCCTGCCGCCATTCCGAACCAAACGTACGTCGTGGGATCCCTGCCCTTCATCTCGCAGAAGGAGGTGGCCGGTACCAGGCAACGTCTTTCCCTGAAACTGGATCGCCAGAGCGGGATATTGGTCACCTTATCGTCCCGGGCATTGTTCCAGGCAGCTGGTTTGATCGGACGCCCATCGCGTTTGGAATGTTTCGGTGTGAGAAACCCCCAACTCATGTTCAGGAGCTCGCGGGTACCCTTTTCATCAGCTTGGCGGACAACCGGTGCCATGGCCTTCGGCCAGATGGCTGGCAGCGCCGGGGCGTTTCCAAGCGAACTGCGCCTTGCTTCAATCCGGAACAGCCGTCGCATTTCTTCCGCTGTTGAAAGGTTTGAGTAGAGATTGCACATCCGCGGCACCTGTTCCTCAGTGTCTGTCAGACCGGATTCCGATGACCTGGGCCAATGGACACCGCTGTGTATTCAGGCTCGGCGTTGTCGTCGGTCGCGGAGCCTATCGTGTGCATACGTTGTCCCATCATGGAACGTGCCGAACCATTTGTCCCACGGCATTTCGAGGTTTCCGTAATTCACCTCAAAATATCGATGGTGCATCTGGTGATGGAACGTTCCAAGCGCGAGTTGCCTTCGGTCCCTTACCAAGAGGTTCTCGAAGCCTGTATGGGAGGTCGCGGCTGTCAATGCCTGATGTTGCATGTGAAACAGGATATGCACCGGTCCAGCGGGAACAACGAAATGTATGAGTATGGAACTGAAGAAAAGGATATGCTCTACCGGGTGCATCGATAACCCTGACCATGGGCCTACATTGACATTTCGATGATGCAGCGCATGAGCCAGACGATAGAGCGGACCCCAATGCAGTGCCCGGTGGATCCAGTAGAAGTGCAATGATATCCAGACCGGTGTCAGAAGGAACAGAGCCACGAACCAGATCGGGTTATCTGACCACGTCAGGACTGGTGCCCAGCCGTTACCCATCGCCCAGAACAACAGGACCTCATAGGCAGTCCAGGTTCCCACCCCACTCGTCAGCGTCCAGAACATATTGTCGCTAACCTGCCCCCCGAAAGTGAACTGGCGCCCTCTCAGCATTAGGTTACGTGTGTCGAATTTCAGCCGGTCCCCCTGGAGTTTGGCCCGATAGAAGAACCAGTGCAGGCCGCCAGCGACAATGATCATCAGAGCCAGATTGCGTAGCAGGAGAGCACTTATCCAATCCAATGAGAGCGACTTCGTCACTTCCAATGAAGGCTGCAACCAAAGCCAACAGGCCAATGCCAGAACGGTCAGGACCGTATTCTCGGCAAGCCGAAACCACCGGGAGGTGACCCAAATGAGCATCCGCTTTGGATCCAGCGGCCAACTGAAGAATGGCGACACCTCGATTGGCACCTCTGGCACGTGGTGCCATCCCGGAAGTTTCGGTTCAGTGCGGGGGGTCGCGTCCTTCATCAGCTTCAGGCGCGATTTCCGGGTTCCGGACCTCTGGAGGAAATCGAATCGCGCACCATTTTTCCAATGATCACTTCCAGCAACATGCCACCAAGACTGTAAGCGTCTGCAAGGTAAGGAACAACCAGATTCAGAATTCTCGGGGAGACTGCTTGTTTCGGACCCCGTGAACGGTCCGAGCCATGAACAGCGACTACATGCCTCGGGTTGAAGTCAACGCCCGCAGACTCCCTCCATAGTTCGTGAGCGCGGCGGTTCTGCCGGGGCTGGCACGCCATACCCTATCGAGACAGTGCATTTCCCGGAGTTGGACGAGACCGCGGAGGTTCCTGAGATCACCACGAACCGCCAGGACATTCTGGACAAGTCCCCGAATGACGTGATGTGCGCAAGCTCCCGTATGGTGGTCAGACGCACGGGGGCTTCGAAGCCAGTGGTCCTTGCCTGCACCCTTCTTACGTATAGCCCGGAGTTCGAGTTCAGCGAGAGCCTGGTTGAAGCGGATTGCAGGGTCTACCTGAATCACCCGCACTGCTCGAAGTTCTGCGCACTCGGCGGGGCGACCTGTTCGGCCTGACCAGTTTGCATTCCAAATGGCAGTATCCTCTGTCTGCCATCATTGGAATTCCTGCACCCAAGATTCCGATGCGGACTTCCTGCCAGCGCGTGAGTGAGTCCCGATCGAATGGCTCGTCAGGATTCAATTTCCTCTGGAACGCCTCCGCAGTACGAATTGGGCAATGGAATCAAACCAGTTAAACATCAACAAGTGCCACTGGTTGGCCAGATTGAAGTGACCGGGCCGCTGCCTCGGCCATGGCAAGAGCTGCGATGCCATCGTTCAGCGTAGTTGGGATTTCGCGGCTCGCAGTCAGTCCCTCGACGAAAGCAGTCCACTCGGCGGCATCGGACGGTATATAGCGCTCAAGGAAAAAAATAGTTCGGTTTTGCCCCGATCACGCCTTGCGTGGTGGATTTGACCACAGTGCTCTCAAGCATGTTCTGGGCCTGCAGAAGATCTAAGGAACCGAGAAGCTCTATGCGTCGGTCATAACCATAGGATGCGCGGCGCGAGTTCTTGATTACGGCAAGCTGACCTTCGGCATAGGTCATCGTTACGACAGCGGTGTCCACGTCTCCCGCCAAGCCTATTTCGGCCCCACTTCCATTCCGAAGTGCAACACCGGCCATCTGCGCAGGGAGGGCGGAGCCCGAGCTGCGCAGATGGCCGGAAGGCGGGGTTTGCGGCTCTCCGGGAACGGCGGATCCGGCCCCGGAACGGCTGCAGTCCCGTCCGGAAGGAGAATATCCGGGCTTTCAGGGCAGCGCAAGGCCGCCGCCGGGGCAGGTCGCGTCCGTCCGGGCGCAGGGAGGGCGCAGCCCGACCGGAGCCCGGACGGACGCGACGGCTTGATCCGTTCCACCCCCTCCCGGCGCGGCCATCCGCGCTGTCGGGAGGCGGGCCGGCGGTGTCAGGGAGGGCGGGCCCGGCGGAACACCTCGGCGGGGGTCCGGTAGCCGAGCACCCTGCGCGGACGCGCGTTCAGGCGGTCCTGCACCCCCTTCACCTCATCGTCGCCGACCGCCCGGAGGTCCGTCCCCTTCGGCAGGTACTGCCGCACCAGCCCGTTGGTGTGCTCGTTCAGGCCCCTCTCCCAGGAGTGGTAGGGGGTCGCGAAGTAGAAGGAGGCCTTCAGCGCCTCCGCCACGCCGGCGTGGCCCGCGAACTCCTTTCCGTTGTCCGCCGTGATCGTGTGGACAGGCGCGGCGGACGACCGGAGCATCGCCAGCATCGCCGCGGAGACCTCCGCCGAGGTCCGCCGGTCAACCCTCTGTAAATACGTGTATTTCGACGCACGGTCCACAAGCGAGACCACCGCCCCGCTGTGGCCCTTCCCGATGATCGTGTCCGCCTCCCAGTCACCGACACGCTCCTTCCTCTCCACCTCCTCCGGCCTCTCCGAGATGTCCACCCGGCCCGGGATGTGGCCACGGCCCGAGTGCCGCCCGCCACGCCAGTTGGGCTTCTTCCCGCGGCGGCGCAGCAGCAGGAACAGCTCCCCGCCCGCCTTCCGGTCGGCCTTCAGGCGCTCGTATATCCACTGGCGGCCCACCGCCCAGCCACCCTCCAGCCGCAGCCGTCCCGCGACCTGCTCCGGGCTCCAGCCCTCCGCCAGGCACCCCTCCACATGCGCCCAGCGCTCCGCAGTCATCTTCCTCGGAACCGAGGAGGCGGCGCTGCGGCGGGCCTCCGCCATCCCCTGCGCCTCGCCGGGGCTGTAGCCCGAATCACCGCCGTTCCGGCGCAGCTCCCGCCAGACCGACGAACGGTCACGGCCCAGACGGGCCGCGATGTCCCCGTAGGAGAGCCCGCTTTCCTTCAGTGCGCCGATCTGGCATCTTTCCCCATGGGTCAGGTGGCGGAAGCCCTCGGGCATGGCAGTCTCCTCTCTTCTCAACAAGGGGACTGTCGCCGCTTCCTGGCCGATCCGCAACATCATGCGGCAGGAAAACCGCCCAACACCGCCACTGGTGTTGCACTTCGGACTGGAATGGGGCCGGGGTTAACCATGGAACTGGCGACCGCCATGATCCACACCGGCTTCTCATCCAGAAGAAAATTGGCCATGTCGAAATCGTGAATCATCATGTCACGGAACAGGCCACCCGAAACCCTGATGTACTCCATGGGCGGCGGAGCAGGATCGAAGGATGTGATGGTCAAGAGCTCGGCTTTGCCAATTTCGCCAGTTTCCAGAGATGAATTCAGTGCACTGAAGTTTGGATCGAAGCGGCGGTTGAATCCAATCATGACAGGCTTGCCGGCAGTGGCGGCAGCTGACTCGAGTATGCGTGCGCGATCAAGGCTCAGATCAACAGGCCTTTCGCAAAACACCGCCTTTCCGGCGGCAGTTGCAACCTCGATGAGATCGGCATGCGTGTCCGTCGAGGTGGCAATCAATACCGCATCGGTGTCGTCATTTTTCCATCGGCTTGGCATGGGAGGAACATAAGGCGAACACGACGGCGCGTCAACCCCTCCGGCACAAAATATTGACCCGCCTTGGTCAAAGGGATAAGCCTTCCGAAGCAACCCGCCGATGGCGTCAGGCGGTTCGGCAGGATCCTGCCAAGGATTTCAACGACATCCGGATTCCCGGCAGGTCATTCAGTTCCGGTGATGACAGGCCTGCACGGGCTGGCGCCGCGACTTCCGTGCGGCGCAAGTCACCGATACCGATCGAAACGGCAGACCCCCGTCACGTCGTCATCCCTTGCGAACGGCGCCTCGCCGGTTCGGAAGACGCGGGCCCCATCTGTGCGGTCGCCATGTCCTGCCCTGTTGTCGCACTCAGTAGACATGTTCGTACAAGCCGCATATCTCCGCCTCGGTCTTCCCTTCGAGGAAAGCCAATTCGCCCTGCTTGTGCCTGAGATAGATGTCGGCGAAGGCAGGAGGGAACCAGCCTGTCACACCTATGTCGCCAGCGAAGGCATCAAGCGCGGCGGGAAGGGTCTGCGGTAGCCGGACGATGCCGCGGGCCGTCAGGTCGTCTTTGGACAGAAGCGACAGATCCTCCTCGGTCGCCGGCGGGCATCGCAGCTCTTCCTCGATGCCCTGGACTCCCGCATGGACAATTGCCGCAAGTGCCAGATACGGGCTGGCGGCCGCATCGGCGGCGCGGTATTCGAAGTTGAACTGCTCGGCCCGAACGATGTCGCTGAGATCGGAGACCGGGCATATGCGCACCGACGCCTCGCGGTCGCGATACCCAAGATTGTTGAAAGCGGCGCTCCAGCGATGCGGTGTCAGCCTGGTGTAGGAAACCGTGCTCGGAGCGGTCAGCGCGACAATGCGGCCGAGATGCTTGAGCACGCCGGCGATGAACCGGCCAGCGACCCGGCTCAGACCGTGCTCACCGGTTTCATCATACGTCGCCGGCTCGTTGCCGCGATCGCGGAAACTCAGATGAATATGGACGCCGTTGCCGACACCGGCCGGATCACGCAGCGGGGTGAAGCTGGCCTGCCTGCCCATCCTCTCAGCCGTGGCGCGAACCAGCTCGCGCACGATGACGGCATGGTCGGCGATCGTCACGCCCATTGCGGGACCCATGGTGACCTCATACTGGCCGGCACCGTATTCCTTCATGAATGTGTCGGGCTTCAGCCCGGCGTCGCGCATCACTGCGACCAGGGTTTCCCCGAACTGCCGCTCGGCGCGGAAACCCGAGGTGGTGTAGGCGCTGCCAGGCGGGCAGCTGCCGCCGACGAAATGGAACTCGTGCTCGAAGGCGCCATGCAATGTCAGCCCGGCGACCGTGCCGAGCCGATCCAATGCCGATTTCAGGATCGAGCGGGTGCAGCATTCCCAGGGCACGCCGTCCGTCCCGAGGATATCGCCGAAGATGAACCTTTCCTCCGGCAGGCCATCGTCGAACCGTGTTTCGACCATCGTGGCGAGGTCAGGGACCAGGACCAGGTCGCCGAGCGCACCGTACGGACTGTCGGCGATCACGTCAAAACAGGTGATCTGGGCATTGGTCGGCGTCCATCCGATGCCGCGTTTCAGCCTCTTCTCCAGATCACCGGCAGGAAAGGCCTTGCCGCGCACCTTGCCCGCAATGTCGCTGGTCGCGGCCATGACCATCGGTTCAGTTCTCATCCTGTTCCGGATCCTGTTGCAGGCGCAGGCCGTCCCGCGCATTGGTGGGTTGTGGTGCGGCGTCCCAGCTGCGGTCCACCACGCACGCAACGATCGCTTCCGTCATCGCGACCGCAGGGCAGTGGGAGACCCACACCGTAACGCTTCCGACCGGCCCCGCCACGATGCCGCGCACGTGGCCTGGATTCGGCGACAACCAACTGTTGGCAACGAGGATGACCTGTGCACCACGCCCTCTGGCTGCGCTTCGGGCAGGCCCGGCAAGGCGTTTCCCGTAGCGACGGAAATCCACGATGTAGAGCACATTGCGATATCGAAACATCAATAGAATATGTCATAATCTCTACGCCGACAAGGTTATGGAACGCGGCCCGTTCAGTCCGATACAGAACTCCGTTTTGTCCCGTATCGAGGTTCCTTTAGAGAACGGGCACGCGGGCCGAGGGAGGAGTCGAACGTGATCTCCCGGTGCGCATTTTTCCGTCTATCATCACGGCCGCGATACCAGGGATGTTGCCCATCGCCATTGCACCAAGTACGTCGTCGCCCGCTGCCCCGACCGGTCGGTCCATGAACACCAGGTCTGCCGGTCGGCCCGCTACAAGGATCCCCTGCGCAAGTCCCCGTCGCTTTGCGACGTTTCCGCTGCCACAGCACCACGCCTGCTCGGCCGGCAGACCTCCGAAACTTGCCAAGAGTGTCGCCATGCGCAGCAATCCATTTGGCTGCACACCCGAGCCCGCGGGGGCGTCTGTCCCGATGAGGAAGTCAGCCAAACGGCCCTCGGACTGCGCCCCCTCCAGCGCGACCAAAGCCGACTTCTCGTTGCCGTTATGCACAGCCTCGAGAGCGCCTCTTGCGTTGCGGCATAGCTCGCGGACCGCCGCGTGCGGGATCGAGGTTGGGCCGCCGTTGATGTGGCTGACGACATCGGGCTGTGCCGCGAGCACGTCTTCCTCCGTCACATGGTGCGAGCCCGCAATGGACGGCCCGCCAGTGTGCATGATCGTCTCAATCCCCAGCTCTCGGCACCAGCCGGTCACGCGCGCTGCATCCGGACCCTTGGCCACGGTTCCAAGACCGATCTCGCCGATATGCCGGATGCCCGCCGCCTTCACATCGGCATAGAATTCGCGGTCGAAGTCAAGTTCCGGCACCGGTGCGCCAGCAATTACCTTGGCCCCAAAGGAACGGAAATTGGCAAAGCAGCGTTGCGCCACCATGGCTAATGCCTTGACACCTTCCGCATCTTTGGGGCGGCCAGGCAGGTGCACCTCGCCTGCCGAGACAAAACTGGTGACGCCGCCGTTCACGTTCATCTCGATCCAGCCAATCTGGTTCTGGCGTGGGGTCCAGTCACCAAAGACAGGATGGCAGTGCCCGTCGATCAGACCGGGCGCGACAGCACTGCCGGCGGCATCAATCGTTCGATCTGAATCGCCTGTCTCAAAGCCGACGACCACGCCATCTTCGATCAGTAGGCAGTCGCTTTCTGCAATCGGCTCATCCAAATCCCCGGTCAGAAGTAGACCGATATTGCGGATGAGTGTGCGACCTGGTTCTGGTGCGTCCTTTGGTGCGTCGGCCATTTGATCCCTCTTTTGCCTTCATCACATTACGCCGCCATTTCCGCGTTGATCGAATTTCGATCTCTTCACGACCCCACTTCCATTCCGAAGCGCAACACCGGCCATCTACGCAGCGGGGGCGGCGCCCGAGCGGAGGGAATGGCCGGAACGCAGGGTTTCCGGCCCCCAGGCATCGCAGATCCGGCCCCGAAACGGCTGGATTCCCATCGTGAGGGAGCCTATCCGCGTTCCCGGGGCAGCGCAACGCTTCCGATGACCGATTGGCTTCACGCGAATGATGACATCTGGAAGAGAACTGTCATTCCAGGTCATCTCAAATGGGAAGTCCGGGACAAGCTCGACCACTCGAACATCACAGAATGAGTTTTGTTTCCCGGTCCAGACGGGAAGTGTAGTTGGCTTGCCCGACAGCATTTCCCGCGCGGCGGTGCAACACGCAGCTGAAATCAAGATAGCTTTGCGAGCAGTTTCAGGAAAGTCCCGCGTTCCGAGGCGCTGAGCGGCCTAAGCGTTTCCTCGGTGATCCTGTGCCCCGCTTCGTAGAGCGTGTTTGCAAGCGACTTTGTATGCTCAGTCAACGCTATGAGCGAGCGTCGCTTGTCGGCAGGATCAGGCTTAACCTCTACCAAGTTGCGGCTCCGCAGCCGGTCCACAACGCCCTTGACCGTTGCGACGTCCATCGCGGTTTTTCGACCCAGTTCGTTTTGGGAGCATTCCCCAAGTTCAATCAATTTCACAACCACAGAAAACTGGGTCGGGGTCAGATTCAAGGGGGCAAGTGATTGAAAAATCACAGCATGCCGCTGACCCGCAACGCGCATCATATACCCTGCCTGGTCTTCCAGGATATATGGTTTGCTTGACTTTTTCGTTTTCTGTGGCGTCACGCTTAGCCTGTCTCCGGTACGTCTCTGCATTTGTAATGCGTACCTTAGTTCGGCAGGCCATTAAAGACTGAACAGAGTTACGACGGGACTTCCCTACGTCACCGAACACTCCGCTAAGTCCCAGTTACGCAGCGAGGTAACTACTCTCCCCCTTTCCCGCTGAATCCGGCCTGATGCAAGGTTGACCGCGCAGCAGCCTTGCCGGATTCCCTGACAGGCACGCCCATGCATTGGACCGCATCCGGGGCTTTGGCCGTTTCCGTCCGACGGTCCGCGACAGGGTTGACAGCGTAGGCCGTCCGGGCTATCGGGGGGCCGTCGTTCAGGACGGAGGCCGCGGATGGGCCGCTTCGGATCAGGAACCAAGGGCGGGCCGCCGCGCCGCGCCCGGCCGGGGGCGGGCCGATGCCGACGGTGAACGCGGCGTCGCCGCCTAGGCAGCCCGGCGGTTGCCGGTCCCGGTGCCACCGCCATCAGGCGGAGGGGCGAGGCGGGCGCGGAGACGGTCGGGACGGTCAACGTCCTCCTCATGCTTCTGGACCTCGTATGTTCAAAGAATCAGGAATTAAAGGAGGAGGTGGCTGTGGAAAAATCTGGCGCGATTTCCTGTGGAAAACATGCCTGTTGCCTTCCGCCGTCCCTCCGGTCCGTTCCTGTGGCGGGACCGCCGCCGTCGGTCACTACCGGCGGCGGCGGTGCGGGGCCTTTCAACAGGACACTGTTAACTCAGAGTTTCCGGCCGTGTATCCCCGGCAGCATGAGGATCGGTCTGAGACACTACGGCGACGGGACGGTTGACTGGCTGAAGGCGAGGCTCGAGGCGGGGGACGGCACCCGATCCTCCCTGGCGCGCGGGCCGGTCGGGCGCGAGGGCTGGCGGAACGCGCGGGGCGAGCCTTGCCTCGCCTCGGCGCGGGCCGCCCTGCCGAAGCTGTCGGCGGCGCTCGGGCTGCCCCTTCCGGAGGCCCGGCCGATGGAAGGCGTCGGCGCGAAGCCGCCGGTCCCCGCCCGGGGGTTTCCCGACAGGCGGCTGTCGTGCACCCTGGAGGGACTCGGCGGGGTCGAGGTGGTTCCGGTGCCCGACGCGGAGAGGGGCCAGGCCCGCCCGGTGATGGCCACGCACCATCCGAGGGGCGACGCGGCCTGTCCCGGCGGGCGCCTCCGCTACTGGATCCGCCCGTCGGCGCACGGCGTCCCCGACGGGTTCACCGTCGGCGCCGCCTCCTGGCGCCACGCGGCGCGGGACGCCAGCATCGGCTGGTCGCAGGCGGCGCGGGACGCCAACATCGGGCGCGTGGCCAGCAACGACAGGTTCCTCCCGCTTCCGGGCGTCCGGGTCCACGGTCTGGCCTCCCTTGCGCTCCGCCTGCCCGCCGACCGCGTTGCCGGCGACTGGGAGGCGCGCTACGGTGTCCGCCCTGCGCTGGCCTGCAGCTTCGTGGGGCCGGGGCACACCGGGTTCAGCTACCGCGCGGCGGGCTGGGCGCGCTGCCCGGCGCCGGGCCGGGGGGCGGGGCTCCGGGTGTACGCGAAGCCGCTGCCGGAGGGGTGGCGGGAGGCGCTCGGGCGCCGGCCGGAGCGGGTGACCGCCGGCGGGCCGCCGGCGGAGTCCGGGGAGGACGCGGCATGGGCGGAGACGGAGTGCGGGCGGAGCGGGACCGGCGACGCGCGCGCGCCCGCCCGGCTGGTGGCGATGGGCGGGGCCTGGCGCCCCCGTCCCGGGGCGCCGCTGCCGGTGATCCTGCCGGGCGAGGCGGAGCGGCGGGCGGCGTACAGGTTCCTGTCCAACCAGCAATTCCCACCAGCCCTTCCGGACCCTGTATTCCTTGGGCTTCCGTGAACCGGGTTTCGTAGACTTTTCCTTCCAGACGACTGGAAACCGCCCGGAATCCTCTGGACATCATAGGCTGGGGCCCTTACCGCAACCGGTGTTGACTTCGATGACGGGAGTTGGGACGATGCGGTTTCGGAAGGACCTCGGCAGGCCCGGGCTGATCAGGGCGCTTGCGGAATGCTTCGGCAGGATCGACGATCCGGTGGACGGGCGCCGGTTCAGCCTCGCGGACCACCTCATGTCGGCGTTCGCGATGTTCTCGCTCAAATATCCGTCGCTCCTGCAGTTCGACAGGGACAGCCGCAGGGACGCCATCGTCCGCGGGAACCTCCGGACGCTGTTCGGGATCGCGGCGGCGCCCTGCGACTCCGCCATGCGGAAACGCCTCGACACGGTCGACCCCAGGCAGCTGCGCCCGGCGTTCAGGACCCTGTTCGCGAGGCTGCAGCGCGGCAGGGTGCTGGAGGACCAGCCGGTTTTCGACGGCCACTACCTGATCTCGATTGACGGCACCGGCTACTTCAGCTCGAAATCCGTCCACTGCGACCACTGCTGCGTCGCCCGCCGCAGTGATGGATCGAGGACCTACTCGCACAGCATGCTCGCCGCCGTGGTCTGCCACCCGGAACGCCGGGAGGTGCTGCCGCTGGCCCCGGAGCCGATCGCCAGGACCGACGGGGACAGGAGGAACGACTGCGAGCGCAACGCCGCCGCGCGGTTCATCGACGACCTCCGGCGGGAGCATCCGCACCTGAAGGCCATCGTCCTGCAGGACGGCCTCGCCTCCAACGGGCCCCACATCGCCCGCCTGCGGCGGCACGGCCTCCGCTTCATCCTCGGCGCGAAACCCGGCGACCACGCGCTGCTGTTCGCCAGCCTCGACGCCAGCCCCGACACCCGCACCGCCCGGTTCACCGACGCCGACGGCACCCGGCACGACTTCCGCTACCTGAACGGCGCGCCAGTCAACGCCTCCCATCCCGACATCAGGGTCAACGTCATCGAATACCGGGAGACGGTCATCAAGAGGACATACATCGCGAAGCACCACCGCGGCCCGGACGACCCGACCCACCGGGTGGAGGAGAAGCAGCGGAGGTTCTCCTGGGTCACCGACCTTCCCGTCGACAGCGACAGCCTCATGCCGGTCATGCGCGCCGCCCGCTCCCGATGGCGGATAGAGAACGAGACGTTCAACACGCTGAAGAACCAGGGCTACCGCTTCGAGCACAGCTTCGGGCATGGAAAGCGGCACCTGACCACCGTGCTCGCCATGACGATGATGCTCGCCTTCCTCACGGACCAGATCGAGGCCGCCTCCTGCAGGGTGTTCGCCGCCGCGCTGGAGGCGAGGGGGCGGCTGAGGTACCTCCGCGAGAGAACCCGGTCATACTTCCACGACTTCCCGGTCCCCGACTGGCGGACACTCTACGCCGCCCTGACCCACGGGCACGCGCCTGTGGCCCTGAACGTCGCCGGACCGTCCGGACGGTCGCCGCCGCGGCGCGGGGCGCCCGGGCGCGCCTGAACGCCCGACCGAACCGCCCCAGGGGCAGACCCGCGACACATCCCTTATTTCCACCGGAACGCCGCCGGACGCCCCCGCACGCCCGGATTCCGCCCGAATCCGCCGCCGACGCCCGCAATCCGCCGGAAACCGGACCGGAATTTCACTGGTGGGAATTTCTGCTGTCCAACCCGAGGGTCACCGCGCGTGACATCCCCGGGCCCCACCAGGAGGCGATGGCCGGCCGCTGCCGCAGCCAGCCCGTCGTGCTGGCCGTGCAGGACACGACGATGGTCAACCACAGCGGGCTGGAGGCCACGGCGGGCCTTGTGGGCCCCGACGGCGGCGGAAAGGGCGGCAGGGGGATCGCGGCCCACGCCGGCGTCGCGTCCGTCGAGGGCGGATGCGCTCTCGGGGTGTTCCACCTCGACGCCGGCTTCCGGGAGGAGGACAAGGAAAAGGTAAGCGGTTAAAGTACGGGGTCCGGTCGAGTCCCATCCATCCATTTGCTGTTTGACAGTATAGGGCATCGCCCGCAAGTGACTGGCCATCGGGACGAATCACTTCGGGGGCCACGATGGTGCTACATGCGGGATCGAGGACAGACGGGCCAGACAGCTTCGCCGGCAGGGTCAGTGAGCTCGGGCGGGAGCTGTCCGCTGGCTGGGGACCGGCGCCCCAATGGCATTCGGTTTAGCGATTTTGCCGTCCAAGTGCATCAAAATCCATACGCAGAACTCCGATCATGTTGCGCTATCCACCTCATCACCACCATATCTCGATCCTCAGAGGTTGACCTAAAATGTGGATGGCCTCCGCCAGATGTGGTATCTCCGTGTCAGAAACCAACCAGACAGGGAGGATACCATGGCCTGGAACGGGACCACCCAGGAGAGGTACAGGCGCAATGCGGAGCGATATGAAAGCGACCTGACCGACAGGGAATGGCTTCTGGCCGGGCCGCTTCCGCCGCCGCCGCCGCAGCTGGGCCGGCCCCGGTCCACGGATCTCCGCGAGGTCCCCGACGCGATCCAGTACATGCTGGCGACGGGCTGCCGGTTGCGGGCGATTCCCAGGTGTTCCGCTCCGTTCACCACGGTCCAGGGCCACTTCTACCTGTGGCGCGACAGCGGCGTCCTGGAGCGCATGATGGACGCGCTGCGTGGCCTTGCGCGCGACCGGGCGGGGCGTGGCCCAGAGCCGACCGCCGCCGGGACCGGCAGCCAGCCGGTGAGGACGACGGAGACGGGCGGTCCTTCGGGGTACGACGCCGGAAAGAGAACCAGGGGCCGAAGGCGTCACATCGCCGTCGATGTGGAGGGGATCCCGATCGTGGTCCAGGCCCACACGGCCGACGTGCAGGACCGGGACGGCGCCCCGGAGGTCATCCTGGCGATGCTCGGGAAGGCGCCGGAGGTGGCGAAGGTCTGGGCCGACAGCGGCTACAGCGGCGCGAGACCGCGCGCCAGGCTCGCGGAGATGGGTGTCCCCGAGGTGCCGGGGACCGTGGAAAGGCCCAGGGGAACCAGGGGTTCACGGTGCCGTGCCGCCGCTGGGTCGTGGAGCGCACCTTCGCCTGGATGTCGCGCTGCCGCCGTCTGGCGAAGGATTCCGGGCGGAGCCTGGAGAGTTCCGTGGCCTGGGCGCAGCTGGCCGCCTGCCGGTTCCTGTTCCGGCGGCTGGCAAGGGACGCAGGCGCCTGAAATGCAATAATATAATTAAAACAATGACTTATGAGTCAAACTCTCATTTGAGGATTTGACGAGAAACAATGGCACTGGATCCTGCCAACCGAATGCCATTGGACGGCGCCCTGCCGCCGGAGGCGGAGGAACCGCTCCGGTCGCCGGGCGGGCTGTCCGGACTGCAGGCGGCAAGGACGTACGGAAGGCTGGTCAGGATGGACGGAACGGGCCCGCTCTACAAAAAGTTACGTCCAGATAAAAGTTGTGTGCCATAGGCAGGGCGCACCGGGAGGCACCATCCCTGCATACCCACTCCGGGTTTCGGGCGGTGCGGGCCTCACGGTCCCCGGAGGCGGGCCGTGCGGCTGATCAAATGGCTTGCCGTCGGAGGCCATGCTTCTTCCTGACTGTTCGTTTGGGACACTTCAATTCCAGATTGGCAAACGGGAACGCGTGGTCGTCGGGGCCGATCTGTGCTCTCGAGCGCGTGGAAACACGGGCGGCAAACATCTCGATCAGGCGGCACTCGACCCATTTGGGTCGTGACGACTCGGCGTAATGGACAAACAGGTCGTTGAGGATGGAAAGTGCCTTGATCCAATGGCCGCCTCGGTGAGGACTGCGTTTTCCGAGACGGTGCCGGTACAGTTCCTCAATTCGCCTGGACAGTGGCCGCGTCGACTGGCCGATATAGAGTGTACTTTCGTCCGCCAGCCAGTACTTCCGCAGGCGGTCCGCAAGGATTTCCGGTGTCGGATTCGGATTGCTGTCGAGGCAGATCCCGGTTGTGCGTGCAAGCCATTCGTTGATTGCATCTGAATCAAGGGGAGCGGTGTTCAGCAACGGCGCGTTGCGCGATGGGTCCGGCGATAGCGCAACGACATAGATGCCCGGGTTCGAGACGGGTACCGGATCGCCCCAGCGGACCACACCGCCATGCTGGACGGGAATTGCCGAGAAGAGTTCGGAAACGGTAGACATACAGATATCACTTCGGTTCGAACAAGGCCCGTTAGCAGCAGACCAATGTGTTATGGTAACTGCTCACCCCTTTTTATGGCCCACTTCCATTCCGAAGTGCAACGCCGGCCATTCCCGCAGTGAGGGCGTAGCCCAAGCGGAGGGATTGGCCGGAAGGCGGGGTTTCCGGCCCCGGGCACCGCGGATCCGGCCCCGGGACGGCTGTGGTCCCGTCTGGATGCAGGTTGTCCGGGAACGGGGTGTCGGCGCGCCCTGTGAAGCGCAGGACGTTCCCTCCCGTGGCGGCGAGGCGTTCGGGAAGGCTGTGGGCGTCGGACCTCCCCACCGGCCCGCGCTGGCCCTTCGCGCGCTTCGGGGCCGCCGGCATCTTCCCGCGGCCCTGCCCGGGATGTCCCTGCAGCATCGCGCGACGGTCCTGCAATGGCGCATGGACAGCCGCCTGTCCGGCCGTCGCGTGACCTGCCGCCGCGCGACCAGCAGCAGCCCGCGCATCCTCTCCGCCCACGGCCAGCCGTTGCTGCCGGTCACGGCCTGGAGCTCCCTGACCGGATGGGCGCGGCGGAGCTGGTGCCTGCAGTTCCTGTAGGTGAGGCAGGCCTTCCAGCAGTCGTGGACGAAGACGCCCCCATACCTGGGGATGGTCCCGATGCCGTCGATGGCCCCGCATCCGCGCTTTCGGTGCGGCCGCCTGCCCGTGACCGGCCCGCCGGAGCGGACGTGGATCCAGTGGCTCCTTCCGTCCACCCGCAGCGGGGTCCCGTCCACGTCGGCACCGGCGTTTCCAGCAGCTTTCCGATGGCCGCCGCCTCCCAGGGCTCCAGGGCCCTGTGCAGGCGCGGGAGGAGGCCGGGCGGCGTGGCCTCGGAGAGCGGCCGCCCGGCCGTCGCCTGGATCATGGCCGCGGTCCGCACGGGCGGGACCATCCGGGCGACCGGCAGGTGCACGGGGTGGGCGACGATGCCCGGCCCGTACCGCAGCGGCCCCGGCATGGTGTCGGGGAACGCCCCCGTCGTCCGGACGCGGCACCGCGGGCAGTCCCTGACCTCGGCCACGACCCGGCGCCCGGCGGTCCCGGAGACGATGTCGACCCCGCCGCGCTCCCCGTGCCCGGCGCATCCGGTTCCGGTCAGGTCGTGGCGGCGCCCGCGGCGCCCGGCCACCGGGCCCGGTTCCGTGACGGTGACCGCGCGCAGGTTGCCCGGGTCCGTCCGGCCCGCCTTCGGCCCCCCGCCGCCGGAGCCCCTGCCGGCCTGCCGCGCGGTCCCGTCCCCGTCCTTCCGCGACGGCGGCAGGCCGGAGCTGCGCGGGGTTTTCGGCGTCGTCCTCTCCAGCAGCACCGCCACCAAGCTTTCAATGTAACACTGTTAGCTCGATGCCCGCGTAGTCACGCATGGCCCTGTGGTGTTCGGTGAAGAGTGACAGCATCAGGTATCCCTCCAATGGCTTTCGTGTGCCCGGCGTGGGCTGGCGCCTCGACGGGACGGATCCGGCGAGGCGCGCGGTGCTGGCGGCGAACCCCCTGACCGTCCGGGCCGGGTCCGGCGGGCCGCGCTGCCTGCGGTGGCTGGGCTTCGCCATGTGGACGGCGGGGACGTGTATCCCGTCCGGGTGGACGACGGTCCGCGCCGGCCTGTCCGGCTCGCCGCCCGCGAGGCGCTCCATGGACATGACGGTGCAGGCGGTGACGGCGCCGGAGGCGAGGCAGCGGCGCAGGTCGTCGGCGGCGCTGGGCCGGCGGTCCCTGCTCCGGGTGCCGGTCCTGGGGCGCCGACCCATTCCCCGGTGAGCCACCTTGCCTCGTACCAGCCCGCGACGCGGAGGGCGTTCGCCGCGTCCGGCCCGCCCCCGGTGGCCGTCAGCAGCCAGCCGGGCGTTCCTTTCCCTTCGGCGGCCGGGGCTCCGTGACGCGGACGGCGGGCATGCGCAGGGGCGGCGCGCCCTTCGGCAGGTCGGTCGGCGGGACGGGGCCGACGAAGCCGGCCCGAACCTCCAGCCTCACGCCTTTCCGCGCCCCGCGCCTGCGGGGCCCGCCGCAGGCCTCGATGTCGATGGTTTTCCCGGCGACGGCGACGGGCCCTTCCGTGCGCGCGAACAGTAAGCGGTTAAAGTACGGCGTCCGGTCTGGTCCCATCCATCCCTTTCCTGTCTGACAGTATAGGGCATCGCCCGTCAGTGGGTGGCCATCTGGACGGATCACTTCGGGGGCCACCATGGTGGCACATGCGGGATCGGGGACGGACGGGCGGACGGCCTCCCCGGACGCCGGCGGGATCGGCGGGCCCGGGCGGGAGCTGTCCCGCTGGCTGGGGACCGGCGCCCTGCCGCCGGAGGCGGAGGGACCGCTCCGGTCGCTGGTCGAACTGTCCGGGCTGCAGGCGGCCACGGCCGCGGCCCGGGAGGGGCGGACCGCCGGACCCCTGGCGCAGGCCGCCGCCCTGACGGCCCGGGCCGCCCGGCTGGAGCGCGACCTGTACGGCCCGCGCCCGGAGAGGCACGGGAAGGGCTCCGACGCCCCCTCCGGGCAGGACGGGCAGGACAGCGACGGCAGCCGCCGCAGTGGCGGCAGGCCCGGACGCCGCAGGGAGCGCGGCGGCTCGGTGGGCGACGCCGGGCTGCGCCCGGCGGCAAGGCTCCCGTGCCCGGCATCACCGTGACGCCGCCCGAGGCCGGCGGGCTGCCGGAGGACGGCCACCAGGTCGCTGGCGACCGCGTCCACCGCCGGCCCGCCGCCGGCGGGTTCCGGCACGTGGCCGTCCGCCATCGCCATCCCGCCGGCAGGGTCAGGGGGACCGGCCGGCCCGTGTCCGCCCCGGCCCGCGGGGGCGTCCCCGGGAGCGGCCGCGCCGACGTCTCCCTCCTCGCCGGGATGCCCGTCGACAGGTTCATGTGGCACCTGCCGCCTTCCCGGCAGCACCGCCAGCCGGGGCTCCCCGATCCAGCGGGCCAGCCGCGCCATCGCGCCGCCGGGCCGGTCCCGGGGCCCGGTGGCGCCCGTTGCCGGGAGCGCCGTCATCCGGATGGACGGGACCCCGGTCCGCGCCGGGCGGCGCCCGGGCGGGCCGGGGAGCATGGGGAAGGGCTGCCTCTGGCCGGCGCCCGGCGACCGCGGCGGGGCCGTGCCGCCCTTCCCGGACTCCAGCAGGCACGGGAACGCGGCGAGGTTCCCCGGCGCCTGCGGCGGAACCCCGGTGACGGACGGCCACCGCGCCTGCGAGGCCTGTGCCGCGGCCCGCGGCGGCGCGGCCACCCACCGGACGTGCCGGGTCCATGCGGGACGCGGTTCCGGGGAGCCGGGGACACCCACCCGGAGATGGCCGGGGCGGCGCTGGACCTGACCGGCGCGGTCCATAGGACCGGGAGGGAGGTCAGGGACCGGACACCGGCCGGGCGGCTGGCGGCGCGGCGGACCCGTCCGCGGGCGGCGGTCGCCGCGTTCCGGGACCGGCGCGACCGGACGCCGGGGATCCGGCGCCGGGGACGTTCCCCGGGACCCCGGCGCGCCGCCGGACACGGACCCCGGCGGGAACGCGCCGCGTCCTGTGAGGCCCGGCCGGCGCAGCCGGCTCCTCGCCTGGACGCTGGACGGAGCGGGGAGCGTGGGGACCGTCAGCGGGCTGCCCGCCACCTGCCGGATGCAGGGCGGCGGCCCCCGCGTCTGGCTGGCCGATGTCCCGCCTCCCGGCGGCACCCACCCGGCCGACCGGGTCGGCGAGCTGACGCCGGGGCGGTGCAGGGATATCCTCCCCGCCAGCCCGATGGCCTCCGACGTCGGGCGGGCCACGGCGGGCCGGCCTGCCGCCGCCGGACAGCGCATGCGGCGGCGCCGGACGGTGACGCCGGTCCCGGCCGGAAGCGCCGGCAGCCCGGTCCGCGACAGCGGCACAGACCTGCGCCCCGGCGTGGCCGGCGACGCGGACAGGCCCCGCTCCAGCCGCCTGGCCCGGATGAAGCAGCCCCCGTACCCGGAGCCGGGTACCCTGCCCATCGTCCGCCGCCGGCTGCCGGACAGATGCCAGCGCCCGCCGGCGGGGTTCCCCACGGGATGGCCGGTGACGAGCCCGACGGGCCCGGCGGGGCCGCCGCGCATGTCCGCCAGCCAGATGCCGCCCGGCGGCCATCCGCCCGGCATCGGGACCGCCTCAGGCGGAGCGTGACGCCGCCGCCGGGCGACAGCCCGCCGTCCCAGCCCGGCTCCGCCGCCACCACCCCGCCGGAGCCGCCGGTCCCGCCGGAGGCCGCACCGCCGGTGAGGCCACGCCTGCGGCGCCAGCTCCGGGACGTCCCCACCGGAACCCCGCGGCCCTGGCGGAAGCTGGCCTGCGGGCCGTCCCGGCGCCCGGACGCCGCCATCAGCCCCTCCCGCCCGGCCCCGCTCCGGACCCTCCGGGCCTGGCCGACGTCAGCCACTGCATCCACATCCACCGTCATGGACAGCCCTCCGGTCACGCTGGACCGGCCGGGGAACCCTCCCGCACTCCGGCGGCGCGGATCAAGGCGAATGCGCTACGTTGCGCTTTAGTCGCTTACGGACAGGCGGCTGTCCATGCGCCATTGCAGGACCATCGCGCGATGCTGCAGCGACATCCCGGGCAGGGCCGCGGGGAGATGCCGGCGGCCCCGAAGCGCGCGAAGGGCCAGCGCGGGCCGGTGGGGAGGTCCGACGCCCACAGCCTTCCCGAACGCCTCGCCGCCACGGGAGGGAACGTCCTGCGCTTCACAGGGCGCGCCGACACCCCGTTCCCGGACAACCGCGCGGAAAGGGATTCCGGAATGGCGAAAGTTCGGCAGAAGGTCCCGGGCTGCTTCCGGACCGTCGCCTTCGCGCAGGACCGCTGCCGGATATCGAGCTGCCTCCGGACAATGGCGGCGCTCGGATACAGCCCGCCCGTCGCCGTCACAATCGCCCTGCAGGGAAAGGCTGTTGACTGTCTCGATCAGGACGCCCCATAAAAGGGGTGAGCAGTTACGCAGCGAGATATGTATCTTGGATATCTGGCTGCGCGCTGAGTTCTTCCAAAGTCCCGATGAACTTCTGTTCCCCGCTTTCAATAATCACGGCGCGGTCGGCAACAGCCTTGGCAAAGTAAAGGTTCTGCTCGGACAGTAGGATCGTCAGACCTTCGGACTTTAGCTGGCTGATCACCTGCGCCATTTGCTCGACAATGACCGGGGCCACGCCTTCGCTCGGCTCGTCCAGAAGAACAAAGAGCGGATTGCCCATAAGCGTACGTGCGACGGTCAGCATCTGCTGCTCGCCGCCCGAAAGCGCCTTACCACGGTTGTTGCGTCGCTCTGCCAAATTCGGAAAGAGATCAAACAACATGTCATGGGTCCAGGTCAAAGCACCGTCTCGCCTCGGCTGCTGACCCACCATAAGGTTTTCCGCCACAGTTAGGTCCGTGAACACACGGCGGTCTTCGGGTACGTACCCAAGACCCAGCTTGGCGATCCTGTGTGGCGGAAAACCCGAGATTTCCTCTCCTTGGAATCTGACCGAACCCGTCGCCGTGCGAACCATTTGCATCACCGACTTCATGGTCGTTGACTTGCCTGCTCCGTTGCGGCCGAGCAAGGCAACCACCTCGCCACGGGGCACATCAAAGCTTAGGTCACGCAGCACATGGGCCTTGCCGTAGAAACTGTTGATCTCCTTGACCTCAAGCATGGGCTGTCTCCTCATCGCCAAAGACGGTGCCGCCGCCCAGGTAAACCTCTTGGACGCGTTCATTGTTCCGGATTTCTTTCGCATTGCCTTCGGCGATGAGCCGACCGCGGTTCAGCACCATGATTCGATGGGAATGGGCAAAGACCACGTCCATATCGTGTTCGGTAAATAGCACGCTCACGCCTTTGTCCGCCACGATGTCTGAGGTCAACTTCATCAGGCCAACGCGCTCTTTGGGAGCCATGCCCGCTGTGGGTTCGTCCATCAGCAGCACTTTTGGATTGTGGGCTAGCGCGATGGCTAGCTCCATGCATTTGAGATCCCCATAGGCCAGCACCGCGCAGTGGCGATCAGCCTGATCGGCCATGTTGACAAGATCCAGAAGCTCCATCGCTTCGTCCCGATGTCTTTTGTGAGCGTAGGGCAGGAAACGCATGATCTCCCGGTGATGCGACATCAGCGCCATCTGCACATTCTCGACCACTGTCATTGAGGCATAGGTCGCGGTGATCTGAAAGGTACGGCCGACACCTTTGCGCCAGACATCACGAGGCAGCATCCCCGTGATGGTCTCGCCACCCAGTATCACCTCGCCTTTCGTCGGCTTCAGCTGGCCCATCAACATGTCAAAGCAAGTGCTCTTGCCCGCACCGTTGGGGCCGATCAAGGCCAATAGCTCTCCTTGGTTCAGGGTTAAAGACACCTCATCCACAGCGACAATGGCGCCAAAGGCTTTGGTCAGCCCTCGTGTCTCCAGAACAGCGGTCATTACTGATCCCTCACTTTCAGAAGACTCATACGCTCCAGACCGATACGCAGACTGCCGACAATGCCATTGGGCGCAGCAATCACCACAAAGATGATGAGAAGGCCCATCAGCAGGCGCCAGTACTCAAACTTCAGCAGCACTTCCTCGATGCCTTTGAAGAAGCCAGCGCCAACAACGCCGCCCGCCAGCGTTTTCACACCGCCCAGGAAGACAACGATCAGCGCGTCGAAACTGCGGGCGATCTCCAACTCATTGGGGAAGACCGAGCCTTTGGAGAAAACAAACAGCGCCCCCGCAAGCCCGCCCATGAACCCGGCAAAGCCAAACGCAACCAGCTTGATCTTGCGCGTGTCGATGCCCATTGCCTCAGCTTGCCGTTCGCTGTCACGAGCGGCGCGGAGGGCATAGCCAAAGGGCGAATGCGCGACATGGCGCAGGATGAGGATTCCAGCCACGGCCAGAATAAGGGTGAAGTAGAAGTACACTGTCGTTTCATTCAGCCAATCTGCTGGCCAAATGTTCACAAGGCCATCATCGCCTCCGGTCACGTCGCCCCATTGAAAGACGAGGCTCCAGACCAATTGGGCAAAGGCAAGCGTAAGCATGGCGAAATAGACACCAGTCAGGCGCAGGCAGACCCACCCGATGGCCAGCGCCGCCAAACCCGCGCCTATGGGGGCGAGCAAGAAAGCCAGTTCCATCGCGCTGTCTGCATGGGTGATCAAGAGCGCTGCCACATAAGCCCCACCGCCGTAGTACGCCGCATGGCCAAAGCTGACGAGCCCGCCCGCTCCCAGCAGGAAATGCAACGATGCAGCGAAGAGGCAGAAGATAAGCACATCGGTCGCGAGCACCTGGCTGTAAACCGAGCCAAAGAACGGCAAGCAGGCCAGCAGCACAACCCCCGCCGCCACGATCATCCGCACATTGCGAGAGGCGGGTTTAATCGGGCGTTCAGGCTCACCCACCTGCCCATGTTCACCCGCAATCTCTTCGCGACCGAAGAGACCATAGGGGCGGATCATCAGGACGATGATCATGACGACAAACATCAGCACCAAGGTCGATTGCGGAAGGTAGCTAACGCCAAAGACGTTGAGAACCGAGATGATGATTGCCGCGAGATAGGCGCCCGGCAGTGATCCCATGCCCCCAATCACAACCACCACAAATACCGGTGCGAGGATGTTGAAGTCCATCAGGAGATCCGCCCCACCCTTGGGCAATTGCAACGCGCCGCCAAGCCCGGCCAGCGCGGCGCCCAGAGCGAAGACGCCGGTGAAGAGCCAGGCTTGGTTCACGCCAAGCGCACTGACCATCTCTCGATCTTGGGTCGCGGCGCGGACCAGAACGCCCAACCGGGTCCTGGTCATCAGATACCACAGTGCCAACGCAACAACTGGTGTGATGACTAGCAAGACGATGTCATATTTCGGGATCGGCTCGCCCATGATCCGGTAGACACCGCGCAATCCCGGCGCACGAGGCCCCAAAAGGTCTTCGGGACCCCAAATCAACAGCACCAAGTCTTGAGTCACCAGAATCACGCCGAAGGTCGCCACCAACTGGAACAGCTCAGGCGCCTTGTAGACCGGCCGCAGAACCAGCATCTCAATCAGGATTCCAACGATTCCCACAGCGATGCCTGCCAGAAGAACAGAGCTCCAGAACCCGATCCCCGCAGGCAAGTAATTCGGCAGGATCTGCATCAGCGAATACCCGATATAGGCCCCGATCATATAGAGTGAGCCATGGGCAAAATTCACAATCCTCGTCACGCCAAAGATCAGCGACAGGCCGCAGGCAACCAAAAACAGGGAACTGGCATTCGCGAGTCCCGTCAGAATCTGTGCGACGAAAAATTCCATCGGCCTTCATTTGTATTTTCTGGGGGTGGCAGGTCGGTTTAGGGCGCAATGCATTTGCGTCGCGCCCCAAAGCGTGGACGTTACTCGGCCGGGCGCAGGGCGCTGACCTCTTCGTCGGAAGGCAGGTAGTCCGCACCATTCCTGTAGGTCCAGTCGACCATGACGCCCTTGCCATCCTTCACCGCGGTCGTCCCAACCCAAGCACCAGCGGTCGACTGGTTGTCAATCGAGCGGTAGGTGATTTCGCCCATAGGCGTAGCAACGACCAGATCCTCGAAGGCCGCGCGGATTGCCTCGGTCTCGGTCGAGCCAGCCTTCTCCAGCGCCGCCACGATGGACTGCACGGTCATGTAGCCCACGAGCGAACCGATGCGCGGATGATCATCATACCTGGCTTGATACGCTGCGACGAATTCACCGCCCGGACCTTCGTTGATGTCTTGCCAAGGATAGCCTGTCACAACCCACCCTTCAGGCGCTTCATCGCCCAGCGGGTCGATATATTCGGGCTCACCCGACAGAAGGCCGTAGACTTTCCGGCCATCAAACAGACCGCGGTCCGTTCCATCGCGCACGAACTTGGCTAGGTCTGGGCCGAAGGTCACGTTATAGATCGCATCGGGTTTTGCGCGCTCCAGCGCCTGCACCTCTGCGCCTGCGTCGATCTTGAAGACAGCGGGCCATTGCTCGGCCACGAATTCAACCTCTGGCTTCAGCGCGGTCAGAACGGTCTTGAAAGCCGCAACCGCGTCTTTGCCATAGGCATAGTTCGGCGCGATGGTGGCGTATTTGACGGCGTCTGTCTTGGCCGCCTCTTCGGCCAGCATCGCGGCTTGCATGTAAGTCGAAGCGCGGAGGCGGAAGGTATACGGGTTGCCTGCCGACCACACGATAGCGTCGGCCAAGGGCTCGGAGGCCAGGTAGACATAACCTTTCTCTGCGGCGTGGCTGGAGATCGCCAGACCGACATTCGATAGGATCGTGCCGGTGATCATAACGGTGCCCTCGGATGTCATCAGCTCTTCGGCGATCTTTATGGCCTCGCCGGGCTTGCCCTGATCATCACGGAACACAAATTCGAGTGGGCGGCCAAGCACACCGCCTGCCGCGTTCACCTCTTCCAACGCGAGTTCAATGCCCAGTTTGTAAGGGCCTGCAAAGGCGGCCATGCGCTTGTAATGGTTGATTTCGCCAATTTTGATCGCATCCTCCGCAAGGGCCGGAGACGCGATGGGTAGCGCTGCTGCGGTCGCCAACCCAAGTAGCGCCTTAAGAAATGTCTTGCGTTTCATTGTGTCCATTATGTCCTCTCCTTTGGTTTATGTGTCACCATCCACGAAAACCGGCGCAACCGGCTCCCCTAGATGATCCACAGACTCTGCATCGATCCATTCACGGATTCTCTTGCGGTAGACTGTTGGCCCCTTGTCAATCGCAATGCGCACAGGACGGCGCGTTTGTGGTCGTTTTTCCTCTTCGTGAATCGCCTCCAGGATCGCCTTATCCTCTTCAAACGCCATCCCTAGAAGACCGTCGATCTTGGCGCTTGCGCTCTCCTCGGCAGCCGTGTTGCGCAGGTGCATCCAATGGTCGATCGTCTCGTCTTCGTTGACAGGCGTCACAAAGTGGATTGCAAGAACGCGCACACCTTCGTTCCGGTCCTCCTCGACACAGTTTTCAGCGCTGTCGATACTGCCAAAGTCGATCACAGCTGTCGATGGCAAGTGCAGGTCGTAGTAATGCCAACGGTCCACATTGCCGGCCCCACTTCCACTCCGAAGTGCAACACCGGCCATTCCCGCAGCGGGGGCGTAGCCCGAGCTGCGGGAATGGCCGGAAGGCGTGGTCTGCGGCCCCCGGGCGCCGCGGATCCGGCCCCGGGACGGCTGTGGTCCCTTCTGTATGCAGGTTATCCGGGCTTTCCGGGCAACGCAACGCCTCCGCCGGGGCGGGTCGCGTCCGTCCGGGCGCAGGGAGGGCGCAGCCCGACCGGAGCCCGGACGGACGCGGTCCCGAAATCCATTCCACCCCCTTCCTGCGCGCCGGTGGGAGGCGGTCGCGCGGCCTCAGGGAGGGCGGGCCTTGTGCAGCACCTCGGCGGGCGTCCGGTAGCCCAGCGCCCGGCGCGGACGCGCGTTCAGGCGGTCCTGCACCCGTTTCACCTCCGCGTCGGTGACCGCGCGGAGGTCCGTCCCCTTGGGCAGGTACTGCCGGACCAGCCCGTTGGTGTGCTCGTTCAGGCCACGCTCCCAGGAGTGGTAGGGGGTGGCGAAGAAGAAGGCGGCCCCGAGCGCCTCCGCCACGCCGGCGTGGCCCGCGAACTCCTTCCCGTTGTCCGCCGTGATCGTGTGGACGGGCGCGGCGGAAGGCCGCAGCATCTCCACCATCGCGGCGGAGACCGCGGCCGAGGTTCTCCGGTCAACCCTTTGGAGAAGCGCGTATTTCGACGCCCTGTCCACAAGGGAGACAACCGCCCCGCTGTGGCCTTTCCCGATGATCGTGTCCGCCTCCCAGTCGCCGACACGCTCCTTCCTCTCCACCTCATCCGGCCTCTCGGAGATGTCGACGCGGCCCGGGATGTGGCCACGGCCCGAGTGCCTGCCGCCTCGCCAGTTCGGCCTTTTCCCGCGGCGCCGCAGCAGCAGGAACAGCCTGCCGCCCGCCTTCCTGTCGGCCTTCACACGTTCGTATATCCACTGGCGGCCCACCGTCCAGCCGCCCTCCAGACGCAGCCGTCCCGCGACCTGCTCCGGGCTCCAGCCCTCCGCCAGAAGCCCCTCCACGCGCGCCCAGCGGTCGGGCGTCATCTTCCTCGGGTTCGAGGAAGCCGCGCCGCGGCGGGCCTCCGCCCTCCCCTGCGCCTCGCCCGGGCTGTATCCCGAATCCCCGCCGTTACGGCGCAGCTCCCGCCAGACCGACGAACGGTCACGGCCCAGACGGGCCGCGATGGCCCCGTCGGAGAGCCCGCTTTCCTTCAGCGCGCCGATCTGGCATCTTTCGTCCCGGGTCAGGTGGCGGTAGCCCTCGGGCATGGCAGTCTCCTTCTCTTCAGCAAAGGGACTGTCGCCGCTTCCTGGCCGATACGCAACATCATGCGGCCGGAAAACCGGTCACCACCGCCACTGGTGTTGCACTTCAGGGTGGAATGGGGCCGGTGAAACCGCCGAATTCCTTGAAGAACCCGACAGGTGGCGCGTTCCGGATCCATCGCCAAGCGCGGATCACCTCGCCCTCAGTGGCCACATGGACAGGCACGTTTTCGGAGGCTGCATTGCCCAGCGTCGTCGGGTGGACAAAGCTGACATGCGCAGGATCAACAAGGTTCTCGGCGACGTTCAGATAGTGGGCTTTGACGTGCAGATGCCCGCCGTGGTGCAGATGCCAAGCCGGGTCGGACATTTCCGGGATGTCGAAGATCCCTGTCGCATCTGCGAGGGCCGGATCACCCATCCAGATCCAAACAATGCCATGCCGCTCTTCGACGGGGAAAGCGCGGACATTGGCGCGCTCGGGCGTGTTATCCTGCCCCGGAACACGCACGCAGGCGCCCGTGCCGTCGAAGGTCATCCCGTGATAGCCGCATTGGATCGTATCGCCGATTTGTTTGCCCTTGGACAAAGGAAGCAGGCGATGGGGGCAGCGATCCTCCAAAGCCGAAAGACGGTTCTTCGTATCTCGAAACAGCACAAGACGCTGGCCAATGATCTCCAAGGGTATCAGCCCTTGTGCGAAATCATGCGACCATCCCGCAACGTACCAACTGTTCCGAACAAATTTCATTCTCTGCACCTTTGTACCTAGCGTGTATGTACTGAACGATAGATTTCGTTATCTGTCAAATGGTTTTATTAGTATGCTAATGATTTACACAGCGATGAGGCTCAGGTGGCAGCAATTCAGCGCAACTTCTGGGCCAGTTCCGGCGCGGCGTCAAAGAGGTCGGCTATCAGGCCGTAGTCGGCGACTTGGAGGATCAGGGCCTCCTCGTCTTTGTTGATAGCGACGATGATCTTACTGTCCTTCATGCCTGCCAATTGCTGGATCGCGCCGGAGAGACCGGCCGCGACGTACAGGTCCCTAGCGACCACCTTGCCGGTTTGGCCGACCTACCAGTCGATCGGGGCATAGCCGCTATCGACCGCCGCGCGGGATGTACCGACGGCGGCGTCCAGTTTGTCTGCCAGTGCCTCGATCAGGTCGAAGTTCTCTTCGGAGCCCACGCCACGCCCACCGGACAAGACGGTACCCGCCGAGGTCAGCTAGGGCCGATCGCTTTCGACCACGTTGTCTTCGACCCACGAACTCAGACCCGGATCAGCCGCTGCCGACACGGCATCCACCACTGCCGAGCCAACAGTGCCCGAGGCGTCAAAGGTAGATGTCCGCAACGTCACGACCGTCTTGACGTCGTTGGAATTATCGGTCTGAACTAGGTTGCCCGCGTAGATCGGACGCCCAAATGTCGATCCATCGACCACACCAGACGCATCCGAGGTCACCGTCACGTCGAGCAGGGCCGCAGGGCCAATTCACGGTCCGGATCAAATTCCCCTGCGGGCAACCGGGACGACCGCACCACTGGCACACCAACCTCCAGGCTGTTCGGTAGAAGACTGAAGTATACCCGATCCGCGTCGGCGTCATTACGGAGTCACTTTCTGTCAACGTGGTCCGGCGAAGGTGGTAGGAACTCCTCAGTCCACAAAGGCGCGTTCAACGACAAAAGTGTTGGGCTTAGTGTTAGATCCCTCGACAAAACCAAACCCTTCGAGAGCAGCTTTGGTATCCTTGAGCATGTCCATCGAACCACAAGTCATACCGCGGTCCGTTTCGGGAGAGATTGGCGGAACACCAAGGTCATCAAACACCTTTGCGCTTGCCATCAGATCGGTAATCCGGCCCATGAATGGGTAGTCTTCGCGCGTAGTCGTCGCCCAAAGCCGCAGACCCCCAGCGAATTCTCCGCAAAGAGGGTCATCCTTGACCGAGGCCACCAGCTGATGGCTGTAGGTCAACTCGGCCACCTTGCGGCAGGTATGGGTCACGATGACCTCTTCGAATTTCTCATAGGTCTCAGGGTCGCGGATTAGGCTAGCGAAGGGGGCAAAGCCAGTTCCCGTAGAGAACATCCAAAGCCGCCTGCCGGGCAGCAGCGCATCATTGACCCCCACTTCCACTCCGAAGTGCAACACCGGCCATTCCCGCGGCGGGGGCGTAGCCCGAGCTGCGGGAATGGCCGGAAGGCGTGGTCTGCGGCCCCCGGGCGCCGCGGATCCGGCCCCGGGACGGCTGTGATCCCTTCTGTATGCAGGTTATCCGGGCTTTCCGGGCAACGCAACGCCTCCGCCGGGGCGGGTCGCGTCCGTCCGGGCGCAGGGAGGGCGCAGCCCGACCGGAGCCCGGACGGACGCGGTCCCGAAATCCATTCCACCCCCTTCCTGCGCGGCCATGCGCGCGGGCGGGAGGCGGTCGCGCGGCGTCAGGGAGGGCGGGCCTTGTGCAGCACCTCGGCGGGCGTCCGGTAGCCGAGCGCCCGGCGCGGACGCGCGTTCAGGCGGTCCTGCACCGCCCTCACCTCCGCGTCGCTGACCGCGCGGAGGTCCGTCCCCTTGGGCAGGTACTGCCGGACCAGCCCGTTGGTGTGCCCGTTCAGGCCACGCTCCCAGGAGTGGTAGGGGGTGGCGAAATAGAAGGCGGCCCCGAGCTCCGCCGCCACGCCGGCGTGGCCCGCGAACTCCTTCCCGTTGTCCGCCGTGATCGTGTGGACGGGCGCGGCGGACGGCCGGAGGAGATCCACCATCGCGGCGGAGACCGCGGCCGAGGTTCTCCGGTCAACCCTTTGGAGAAGCGCGTATTTCGACGCCCTGTCCACAAGGGAGACAACCGCCCCGCTGTGGCCCTTCCCGATGATCGTGTCCGCCTCCCAGTCGCCGACACGCTCCTTCCTCCCCGCCTCATCCGGCCTCTCGGAGATGTCGACGCGGCCCGGGATGTGGCCACGGCCCGAGTGCCTGCCGCCTCGCCAGTTCGGCCTTTTCCCGCGGCGCCGCAGCAGCAGGAACAGCCTGCCGCCCGCCTTCCTGTCGGCCTTCACACGTTCGTATATCCACTGGCGGCCCACCGTCCAGCCGCCCTCCAGACGCAGCCGTCCCGCGACCTGCTCCGGGCTCCAGCCCTCCGCCAGAAGCCCCTCCACGCGCGCCCAGCGGTCGGGCGTCATCTTCCTCGGGTTCGAGGAAGCCGCGCCGCGGCGGGCCTCCGCCCTCCCCTGCGCCTCGCCCGGGCTGTATCCCGAATCCCCGCCGTTACGGCGCAGCTCCCGCCAGACCGACGAACGGTCACGGCCCAGACGGGCCGCGATGGCCCCGTCGGAGAGCCCGCTTTCCTTCAGCGCGCCGATCTGGCATCTTTCGTCCCGGGTCAGGTGGCGGTAGCCCTCGGGCATGGCAGTCTCCTTCTCTTCAGCAAAGGGACTGTCGCCGCTTCCTGGCCGATACGCAACATCATGCGGCCGGAAAACCGGTCACCACCGCCACTGGTGTTGCACTTCAGGGTGGAATGGGGCGACCAAAGTCCCGGTCGGCTTCTTGCGCATCAAGACGGTATCGCCCTCTTTGATCTTTTGCAGATGCTCCGTGAGTGGTCCATCTGGGACTTTGATTGAATAAAACTCCAGCTCCTCATCCCAGCTTGGTGAGGCGACAGAATATGCGCGAAAGACCGGCTTCTCTGCATTCGGCAAGCCGATCATCACAAACTCGCCCGACCTAAATCGGAACGTATCTGGCCGTGTCATCCGAAACCGAAACAACCGATCCGTATAGTGCTGAACTTCGGTCACCGTCTGCGCAAAGACGCCTGCGGGGATCGGGAATTCGGCTTTCCTGTCGCTGCTGTCCAGCATATGACTGCTCCTCAGGCTACCGGGGCATCAGACAGAAGCGCCGGTTGGTCGGGTTTTCCGGCCTGTTCCTCGGCGTCCGGCAAAGGATCAACTCTTTCGGTGATATTGAGCCATTGCTCTGCGAGGCACTGATTCAACGCGATCCAGTTTTGGCATCCGGGATCGTGTCGGGCTTGACGGCACCGACTGGACATTCTGGCTCGCAGACACCGCAATCGACGCATTCTTCGGTGCTGATCACGATGGTATTCTCACCCTCATGGAAGCTGTCCACAGGGCATATTTCGATGCGATCCTGGAATTTGCAGTCAATGCATGCCTCCGTCACAACGTAAGTCACAGCACCATCTGTATCGTTTGCATACTAATGATAAGTTTCTGAAGGCTGCTTTGTCAACATGAATCCTCATCACAGATCAGAATCACTTTTCGACTTGACTTATCATCCTCATTTTTGTTCGTATACCAACAACATAGGGAGGTCGCTTTGCAACGACGCACCTTCACCGACACTCAAGGCATGTTGTCTGGCAGACCTAAGATATCCCTGCGACTCAAATACCTTACTTCCGCTGAGATATTGGAGATGGATCTTTGAGCGCACCTCTGGAAGGCCTGAAGGTCATTGAACTCGCGCGCATCTTGGCCGGGCCATGGATTGGGCAGACGCTTGCGGATCTTGGAGCTGCAGTGATCAAGGTCGAAGCACCCAACGGCGACGACACCCGCGCATGGGGGCCTCCGTTCATTGAACGAGAGGGAGACAAGACCGCTGCCTATTTCCATTGTGCCAACCGCGGCAAGACCAGCATCGCGATTGATCTGAATGATGCGGATGATCTGACCCGGCTGAAGAAGATGATCTCAGGCGCGGATGTCCTGATTGAGAATTTCAAGGTCGGAGCGCTAAAGAAGTTCGGGCTCGACTTTGACACCCTCCACGCTGAGCATCCCAAATTGGTTTACTGCTCAGTGACAGGCTTTGGCCAAGATGGGCCTTATGCCAGCCGCGCAGGCTATGATTTTCTGATTCAGGGGATGTCTGGGATCATGAGCCTGACGGGTGAGCCGGATGGCCAGCCTCAAAAGATCGGCGTGGCCTTCGCAGACATTTTCTCGGGGCTTTATGGTGTGATTGGTATTCAGGCCGCGCTTGCTGATCGCGTACGCACCGGGCTGGGCCAGCACGTTGATATATCGCTCTTGGACTCCATGACCGCCGTGTTGGCCAATCAAGCGATGAACTATCTTGCATCTGGTAAGGTGCCGACACGGCTGGGCAATGCGCATCCCAACATCGTGCCTTATCAGGTCTTCGCAGTGTCAGACGGACATATCATCATCGCCTGCGGGAATGACAGGCAATTCCAATCCTTGTGCAAAGTACTTGACCGCAGTGATTTGGCCGAAGATCCGGAATACGCAAATAACGCTGACCGAGTGGAAAACCGCGATAAGCTGACCACCACCATACAAGAGAGCCTGTTGGGCTGGACCAAATCCGCCAGTCTCGCGGCTTTGGACGAGGCCGTGGTACCCGCTGGCCCAATTAACACGGTCGAAGAGGCCTTGGCCGATCCACAAATCGTCGCACGTGGTTTGCAGATCGAGCCGGAAGGTGTATCGGGGTTACGCAGCCCGTTGCGGTTCTCACGTTCGGAACTGACATTGAACAAGGCTGCGCCGACAAGACCCTAGCGCAACCCGTCTTTGCCCTCGGCGTCTTCCTGGGTCAGCCCGCCAACACGGGGCAGCGGGCGGCCGCTATCGGTCACGGCTACGGCGACCATGATCTCATTTGAGCGCGGCGCATCGTTAAGGCGCACTTCGATCCCGTCGAAATGGCTTCTCACATAGGCGGCATCCTTATGACCCAAAGGCACATCCAGCACCTGACCGGGTGAGCCCATTTTCTTCGAGGACGGGACCAAGGCCGCACCTCTTTCGACTTCTTTGCGCAAAGGAGCGCCGAGCTTTGGATGGAGGATCGCTGCGGCATGTTCCAGCTCGCCGTTTTCACCGACCATGGCCGACTTGCCATAGCTTTCGGCTTGATCAGGCGAGATGCCCAAAGCCTCGACGCATCTGCGACCCAGGAGTGCCCCAAGCTCCGCGCCGGTCTCCACCAACTCCGTCAGGTCTTCCTGATAGGATCCGGCAAAGGGGTTCTCGATCACCGCAACCGCCACAGCTTTGCGCGTGGCCGGATTGATGCTGCGCCCAACCTCTTGGTGGACTTCCTCGATATTGACTGCGATTTTGCGAATTTTTGCACTCATCTCAGGCCGTCCTCTCCTATTATGTCTTTGGCCGCCAAACCGCCCGCCCGGTCATGGATGCGCGGCCCGGTGCTCATCACCAGCACCAACGCCATCTCGTTTGCCTTGGGCGCGTCATTTAGGCCCACCTCCATGCTGTCAAAATGGCTGCGCACGTAAGAGGCGTTGATGTGGGTGATCGGCACGTCAAGCCGTCCGCCGACGCCCACTACCTTCTTTGACGACGGTACGATGGCATTGGAATCGTTCAAGAGTTCGCGCATCGCATAGCCGCCAGGTGCATGCCACAACGCACCATGTTCCAGTTCTCCAGCCTCACCGATCATCGCACCCTTGCCATAACCTTCGATCTGGTCCGCGCCACCCAACATCTCAACGAGGCGGGTTGCCAATTGCAGGCCAAGCGGCTTCAGATCCTCCATAAACCATTGAATGTCCGGCTCGTACCGTCCGGCAAATGGGTTCTCGATGATGGCCAGTGCCGCAGCCCGGCGCAGGGGCGTGGCGGGTGCAGGGCCACCCTCGTGAAAGATCTCTTCGACCGAATAGGCGGTCTTCCGGAGGTTAGGCTTGGACATAGCGGTGTTCCTTTGAGGAAGGGAGCAGATGTGCGCCGGTGGTTGCAGCACGGCCTTGAAGGAAGAGCGCTGCTGAGGTGACAAGACCTTGGGATTGGAAAGACTGAGCGCGGCGGCACCCGGCGTTCAGAGCACGCACACAGTCCTGTGCGCCCAGCTGTCCACATCCGGTGACAACAGGCAAATCGGCCAGATCGCTGTTATCGTCGACATCGCAAGCGGCACGGCGTATGATAGCTGGATGACCGGGCAGGTCAACCGCATTGGCAACCAGTGTCGCCGCCACATCCGCCCCAGCAGCATTGGGCGCAAGCACCGTCACACTATCCGCAATCCCCATCGATAGGCTGCGCCCGTGGCGTCCCGAGGTAGCGATGCCGCCGATACCGTCCTCAGACATGATCTCGACCCGACCCAGATCCGCGCCATCATGGGTTTTCATGGCGGTTCGAAAGGAGTTGCCGGGTGCAAGATACAGCGCAATATCCCCGCCATTGCTCACATAGGCCCGCGTGATGTCCGCGTTGGACGTCATGGCGACCAGAACCTCGTCCGCAACACCGCCAGCCACAGCGGCCATCCGTGTGAGGTAGCTGGCAGAGGCAAAGGGCATGCAGACGTCATGCATCCGCCGCGCCACCGCGCCATTGGGCCGTTTGCTGAGTGGAGACAGCATCTCGCGAAGCACTGCGAGCTCTTCCACAATCTCAGCAATGATCGTCGCGAACCGTTTCGACGCAGCACGATAGGCGTCATCCCGCGCGCCTTCGGCCCAAACAATCAGGTCGCTGGGGCCATGCTGCAAATGCAGGCGCTGCCCATCTCGCATGAGCTGCGCGATAGGGTTCATCCTGACCTTGCCTTCCAGCGGTAATTTCCACGATCCATCGGGTCACTTGCATTAGGGTTCTGAGGCACATGACGCGCCTCTGCCGCGGTGATCTCGCTCATGCTTCTCATGTGGTCCAAATGCCCGCCCAAGGCCACATAATCGCTGACGCGCAACGTGAATTCGATCGGGGCCACCAGCGCGGGCGTCGGAACATAGCCGAAGGAATTGGTCGGCATATCAAGCACATCCACCATCACCGTGATGCCGCCACCTGGCCAGACATAGGTGTCAGCCCCACCGCAGGAGACGTGGGTTAGAGCGTCCTTGACGGATTTGGTCAATCGCACGGGGTTTTCCGTCACGCCCGCACGTAACGACCCCCCGGCACCCCCAATGAACAGCACCGAACAAACCGACGGCTCACAGTTCTCTGCAATCAATGCGGCGGAGGCTGCCAATTGCGCCGGCACATCCCGTTTTTGCGGCACCAAATCGGCATCAAGTTCACAATAGGCGAACTCCTCACCAGTCGTTGAAACCATAAAGAGGCGCAGCCCCTCCCACGCCACCTTAGCGTTGAACGGTCCAAGGATTGCCAGGGGGTCTTCGATATTGGTGCCGCCCCAACCGTTGCCTGGCTCGGCCACCTGAAAATAGCGCCCTGAGGTAGACCGCCGCCCTTTGATCCTGATGCCCGTGGGTGGCACGCCCAACTGCTTTCCGGTTTCATGCTCGCTGAGCACCCCGGTTATGTGGTCGTCCACCACGACAACATCGTCCACGAAGCCGATCCATTGCTTTGGGAACATACCGATCGTGGCAGAACCGCATCCCACCCGCATCAAGCGCTCGGTTTCTCCGTTGATAATCGGAGGCTGACCGGCCTGCACAATGACCTCAGTGGCATGATCCTCTTCACCAATCGTCATTGTGACCGCCGTGCGGTTGCATAACCGCAGCAGCGCATCACAGGTCACACGCCCCTCTTTTTTGCTACCGCCGGTCAGATGCTCCACCCCGCCCAGGGACAGCATCTTCGAGCCATACTCAGACGTCATGACATGGCCGATGGGCTCGCCATCCACGCGCACCACATCGCGTTCATGCCCTATGTGGCGATCCGTGTCTATCTTCACCTTCACGCCGCAATAGCTAAAGATGCCCTCGGTCACGACGGTGACCATGTCGACGCCCTCGACCACTTGGCTGGCGATGAAGGGTGCTGGCTTGTAGTCGGGATAGGTTGTCCCCGCGCCCACCGCAGTCACGAACTGCCGCGCACCTTTGAAGATGTCGCCATCCCAATCCCCGGAGGCATATTCGCCCATGAACGGGACCAGATCCTGGCCGCTTTGGATGATGGTAAGCGGGTCAAGCCGGACCAGTTCCCCTCCGTGATTGGCATAGCGGTCGCATGCCCCTGATTTGCCGTCCGCAATGTAACACATCACGGGGCAGGCATCACAGCGGATTTTCTCGGGTTTCACAGCATCTTTCACTGCGCCATCCCTTCTTTTATGGCTGCAAGGACAGCACTTGGAATGGCAGGCACTTTATGCAGCCTCACCCCAGTTGCGTGTTTGATCGCGTTCAAAAGCGCAGGTGCCGTCGGGATCAAAACGTGCTCGCCCAGCCCTTTGGCCCCGTAAGGCCCATGCGCATCTGGCTCCTCGATGATAATCGTCTCAATCGGGGGAACGTCGCCGATCGTTGGGATCAGATAATCATGCAGGTTCTCGGTGAGTCCGGGGATGTATTCCTCCATCAATGCCATGCCGAGGCCTTGGGCGATGCCCCCATGAACCTGCCCCTCGGCCAGCATTGGGTTGATAGCCCGGCCTACGTCATGTGCGGCTACGAATTTCAGCGGTTTGACTGTACCGAGTGCGGTGTCGACCTCGACAACCGCCAGATGCGCGGCGTAGCCATATTGTGCATAAGGGTGGCCCTGACCGTTCCTATCCAGCGGCTTGGTTGGCGGATCGTAGCTTTCCTCTGCTCGCAGAACAAAACCCTCTGCATCAAGCGCAAGTGCACCGAGTTCCAGAACATGCGCGCCAGCCGCATCGGTTGCCCGAATCTCGCCATTGCCGATCTCCAGTGCCGCATCCCTCGCGACATTCATCCGCTCAAGGATCGCAGACCTGAGCGCCTGGCCGGACAAACGTGCGGCATTGCCCGAAACAAAGGTCTGTCGCGAGGCCGAGGTTTTGCCCGCATCCGGCGTCACATCCGTATCCACACCAATCCGTTCGATCCGGTTCGCCTCAACTCCAAGCGCGGTGGCAAAAACCTGAGTGATCACCGTATTCGCGCCTTGGCCGATGTCCATCGCTCCCTGATGAAGCACCACCGTCCCATCTGCACGAATGCCACTTTTGATGGTCGAGGGGTTGGGAAACGAAGTGTTGCCGCAGCCATACCAGCCGCCCGCAACGCCGACACCGCGTTTTAACGTTTCGTTGCTTCTGTTGAACGCTTCGGCCGCCGTGCGCCCTTCGGCCCATGCTTGGCGCAGCGCTTCAAGACAAGGTTTGATGCCCACGCCTTGGTCAAAAACCTGACCACAGACCGTCGGCGTGCCATTCTCAAGTGCATTTGAGATACGGAACTCCAGCGCATCCATCCCAAGCTTATCGGCCAATTCATCAAGTAGGCTTTCCTGCGCGATCGCCGATTGTGGCACACCGAAGCCCCGGAACGCCCCTGCCGGTGGGTTGTTCGTGTATACCCCTTTGGATTCTGCGATGTAGTCAGCAATTTGATAGGGGCCAGAGGCATGAACCGGCACACGGCTTGCAACGGTGGGCCCCCAGCTGGCATAGGCGCCAGTGTCAAAGTCACCCCGAAAGTCGAACCCGCAGATCTTTCCGTCCGCATTGGCGCCGATCTTCAGCGTGATGTCGGACGAATGCCTCTTGGTCGAGCTTTGCATCGATTCTGTGCGGGTGTAGCAAAGGCGCACGGGCTTACCTGTCTTGATTGCCGCTAGAGCGATATAGGGTTGCACGCTCATATCCAACTTGGAGCCGAACCCACCGCCAACAGCCGTGGGCACAACTCGGATCCTGGATCGGTCAACGCCCAAAACGCGTTCAAGCCCTTCGAGGTCCATGAACGGGGCCTGCGTGCAGGCATGCACTTCCACCCGGCCATTCACCATTTGGGCAAACCCCGCTTCGGGTTCAATATACCCATGCTCGACAAAGCCACTTTGAAAGCGGCCCTCAACCTTTACATGGGCCCGTGCCAGGGCGGCATCGGGATCACCGCAAGTCACAAACCCGCCGCACATGATGTTCCTGTCGCGTCCGACGTGCAGTTGTGCGGCAGTGTCGCTTCGCGCCGTCAAAATGTCCTGCGCACCGGGAAGTTCGGTCCAAGCGATGGGCAGGGCTGCCGGATCAATCGCACTAAGAGCCTCACGGCGGCCAACCAATGCGGCGACCGCCTCCCCACGGTATCGCGTCTCGCCTTCGGCAAAGACAGGCTGGTCTTCAAAGCCTGGGATAACACCGAATGTGTTTTCGCCCTTGACGTCCACTGCCGTAAGAACCGCCTCCAGCCCAACCGACTTGGCGAAGCCCTCCAGATCCTTGATTTCGAACACACTACGCGGAAACGGTGAGCGGATCACGAGCACCTCAAGACAACCCACGGGAGCCACGTCATCGCCGTACTTCGTTTGAGCGTAGATCTTTTCAACTCCGTCCAAATGCTGAATCGCGTCTCCTACCTGGCCCGCCGCAGCTACAGCCGCAGCGGGTGCGCCGATTACAGCATCGATTATCTTGCGATAGCCTGTACAACGGCACAATACACCGCCCAAGGCGTCTTGAACCTGTTCTTCGTTGGGTGCCGGCACATCGCGCAAGAGTGCCACGGCAGAGACCATCATGCCCGGTGTACAGATCCCGCATTGCGCAGCCCCGTGGTCCAGGAAGCTTTGGGTCAGCTTCGCCGCCATCGGGTCTTTTGCGTGTAGCCCCTGAACCGTCTCCACGTCACGGCCAGCGGCTTGATGCGCAGGAGTTAGGCAGGCGCAGACTGGTGCACCATCGAGCAACACCGTGCACGCACCGCAATCGCCAGCATCGCAGCCGATCTTGACGTCGCGCTGGCCGAACTCTTCGCGCAGGAGTTCCGACAACCGCTGACCTGGGACAAAGGTCGCTACCTTGTCCTGTCCATTCAAGCGGATCTTGGTAAATGTGGTCTTGAACGGCATATTCATGCTGTAACTGCCCTCATAATCGTGCGTCGAATTAGTTGCTTAGCAGCCTCCAGCCGGTAGGTGCCTGTTCCACGCACGTCATCAATCGGCGCAAGTGGCCTGAGATGCTCTGGCGTGACTGTGATCCGGTTCGGATCCTCGCCTGCCAGATCCGTCTCCAATGCAGTGAGACGTTGTGCAACCGGAGAGCATGAGCCCACCGCAATGCGCACCTCGGCAATCCGGCCCTTTTTGTCCAGAAGAACGTTCGCCGCTGTCATTGCAATAGAAATTACAAGATAACGCCTGCTGCCAAGTTTCTCGAACCTTGACACCATACCAAGGGGTGTTTTGGGAATGAGGATTGCCGTCACCAATTCGTCATCGGCCAGCGCGGTTTGCCGCACGCCTTTGATAAATGCGCAGAGCGGAAGAACGTGGGTTCCGCGCGCAGCGCTTGCCAGTTCCACCTCGGCATCAAGGGCCAGTAACGCCGGGACGCCATCCGCCGCAGGTGAGGCGTTGCAGATGTTGCCCGCAAGTGTAGCCGCGTTCTGAATCTGCAGACTGCCAACCTCTCGCGCGGCCTGTTTGAGCGCATCATAGGCCGGGGGTAGTTCGGAGTTCAGAATTTCCGACCAGGTCACCGCCGCGCCAATGCGGATCCCTTCCGGGCTTTCACTCATTTCATCAAAGCCAGCAATTCGAGTGACATCCAGAAACGCCTCAGGCCTGCCCCCCTGCGGCATCGCAGGATACACATCCGTGCCGCCCGCGATCACCTGAGGATCCGCATGACACAGGATCGCGAGCGCTGCCGCGAGGTCCGTAGGTTGGGAATAAGTCATGTCAGAAACTCGTTTTCATTTGCACACTAACGATATGACTGACAGGCGGAACCTGTCAAGAAAAATTGGCGGAAATCACTGTCATGAAAGACCGCGCATTACGTGACTGACCTCTTCGCAGTATGGTTCTGCATGGACTCTATGGACTCCACTGTAGAAGCAGACTGGAGTTGACCCGCCTTGGGCTCCCGTTCCGCCCTGAGGTGCGATGTCATTGGCGGTGGTGACCCGTTCGCCGGATGCCCCATCCTGCGGGCCGGCCACGAAGGGACGACATATGCAGCTGGACGCGCCGCCGTTTGCCTTCGCCGGTGATGTGATGCGAGGGAATTGCGGTGGGGCAGCACCCGCGTTTCAGCCTCCATTCCAGATCACCGGCGGGAAGCGCGCTGCCGCGTACTTCGCCGGCGATGTCGCTGGTCGCGGCCATGACCATCGGCTCAGCTTTCACCGTGTTCCAGATCCTGTTGCGGGCGCGGAGCATCCCACGCCCTGACACGTCGCCGTGCCGCGCCCCGGCTGCGGTCCGCGACACGCGCAGCAACCGCTTCCGTCATCGCAACCGCCGCGCAATGGGAGTCCCACGCCGTTCCGCATTCGATTGGCATCGCCATGATCCCGTGCGCATGACCTGAAACCGACGACATCCATTCGCCGGTGACGGGGACGACCTGTGCACCGCGCTCCGTGACTGCGCTTCGGGCAAGTCTGGCAGGACGTTTCCCGTAGCGGCGGAACTCCACGATGCAGAGCACGTCGCGCGGCTCCATCCGCAGCAGGACTCCGGCCAGATTTCGGCATCGGAGGGGATGTGGAACGCATCGCGCCCGGTCTGCCCCAGACGCCAGGAGAGACACCGGGCAACGGAACCGCCGGCACGTCCGCCCATGACGTGAACGGCCCGTCAGTCGTCCGTGGCCATGCTGCAAATCCGCCCGGGCTTCGCTTCGCTGACACCCTCACCGGCGAGTTTGACGGTCTCGGAGGCGCGGCCCAGGAACCCGTGAGGAAAGTCTCCGCTGGCCGGCCGTGCACGGCACCCCGGTTCAACGGGTGGTCGACGACCCTCCCTCAGTTCGCTGACCGGCTGCCACTGGAATTCCGGACAACCGCCGAATCCGGGCTTTCGCACGAAGCGGGTGGTCGACGGCGCCGACACATGGGCCCTCCCCGCGAGAGCCTGGATCGGTTCCGGACCGGCAAATGGACAGTCGGCAAGCAAAGCTGGCACCGGCTTCCGCCCAGCGGCGGTCAGCCGGGTCGACAGGGTTCCGGTCCGCTGGCGGACGTCCATGTCCTCTCCCCCCGCAGCAATTCCATACCGAATGAAACCGTCAGGATCCGGCCACTGGTTGACAATGAAGGGATTCGTGCATGCAATGTCCGCGGGAGCAGGGGGCTGTGGGACGGTTGCGGTCGGCAAGCTCGCGGCGTTGGCCGGCGAAGCCGGACCCCATTCGAGCATCGGTATGAACGAACCGCATTCGATCGGGGATCTGACGGATTTCACCGTCCCCCATCAAGGTGAGCGCCGGGGTATCGCTCACAGCCTGGCCGAGGTCAGAAACGATCGCCTTGGGTCCGGAGAAGGCCGCGGGCGCTGGGCCGGTCCCATGTGCCGCGCGGTTGGGCGCTTTCCGGGGACGGACGGCGCATGACGCCCGGCCGAAACATTCCGCTCGATCCGCGCCGGTCGGCGTTGCTCTTCATCGATGTGCAGAACTTCTGCGCCAGAAGGGATGGCGGTGAGTTCGCGGGACTGACGGAGCCGGAGCTGGAGGCGGGGTATGGCTGGTATTTTGAATCACTGGAAAGGACCGCGGTCCCCAAAATGCGACGCCTGCAGGCCGCCTGCCGCGAAGCCGTCATCGAGGTCATGTACACCACCATCGAGAGTCTCACGGAGGACAGGCGCGACCGCAGCCTCGATTACAGGATAACCGGCTTCAACGTGCCGAGAGGATCGTGTGACGGCCGGGGCATTGACCAGACCGCACCGGGCGACGACGAAATCTGGCTGCCCAAGGGTTCGTCGTCCGTCTTCATCTCGACTACGTGCTGCGCAACCTGGGCATCCGCCAGCTGGTGGTCAGCGGGCTCGTGACCGACCAGTGCGTGGAGAGCGCCATCCGCGACGCCTGCGACCATGGTTACCCAGGTTACGGACGCATGCACCACATATTCCCGGGCCCGCCACGAAAATTCGCTCGCCGCGATTCGGGGCTATTGCCGACAGACAGGCACCGAGGAACTGATCAGGGAAATCCGGAAGGTGGGCAATGACTGATGCTGTCGAGAGGGTCTGGGCGGAAATCGACCGGGACAGGGATTTCGCCGTCGAGCTGACCCGCGAGATGGTGAGGGTCCCGTCGGTCAATCCAAAATTCCAGATTCAGCCGGGGCTGAACCGCGAATCCGACGTTCAGGACCTGGTCGAGAGGCAGCTCGACGAGGATGGATTTGCCACCGACCGATGGGAGGTTTCGAAGACAGGCTCAATGTCGTCGGTGAACGGTAGGGTTCCGATGACAGAAGCCTGATTCTGTGCGGCCACGTCGACGTTGTGCCGGTCGGAGACGGATCGGCATGGAACGAGAGCCGTTTGGCGGGCAGCTGGAAGACGGCCGTATCTAGGGACGGGGCGCCGTTGACATGAAGGGCGGACTGGCGGCCTGCATCGCCGCGGCGCATGCGATCAGGAAGCATATCCGCCGCCGACCGCGCCGACGAGGCGGAATCCGAAATGGGTTCTGACAACTTGTCTGCCTTGCGACTGCTCTGGGTCGAAGTAGGGCGGCTTTTGCCGTCCTGTTGATCTGCCCGCTGACCCCAGATATACGCTATGTCAACAGGTTTTCGAACAAAAACCCGCCCTATATCATGCACCTGACTACTTACGAAACAAGAGCGGCTTTTGATGCTGCGATCAGGGCACTACCTAATTGCGCATTCCTATATCAGCAAGCTGCAATCCTCGAGTAACTCCATAACAGTGGTTCGCTCAACCGAGTACAGAGCCTCACCCAAGAAATGCGGAAGATCGAGAAAAACAACCACATAAATCTTCATACACTGAAGCAACTTACCGACACAAAGGATGTGGTCGCCTTATCTTCCGCCATCAATTGCTCCAGACCACACAGTTCAGGCTATCACGTTACCGTTTTGCAATCGCGCTGTTCGCATATCTCGGCGATAGAGCCGAGCTCAAGATAAAGCCGCTCGAGGGTCTTGTCATCAATGGCGGCAAATGCACTTGCCACCCATTCTGCATTGGCCAGCGCCATTTGATTGAACTGGTCAAGGCCCTTGTCGGTAATGCGGATACGATAGCGGCGGCGGTCGCTGGGGTCGGCAACGCGCTGCACCAGTGCGTCCGACTCCATCCGATCAAGCAGGGACGAGATGTTGACAGATGGACTGAGCAGGCTTGCGCCAAGGTCGCCAACGGAAAGGCTGTTTTGCGGAGCGCGGTAGAGTTGCGACAGCACATCGAAGCGGACGAAACGCACACCGAAGGCTTTGTGCATTTGGGCTCTGATATCCGCTTCGATACGGCGCGACGTTCGCACCAGCCGCAGCCACAGCCGCAGAGCACGGCGTTCCCGGTCACTGTAGTTTTGCTCGAGTGTCGATCCTCTTTCCGGCGCTCTGCTCATGGTGTGTGTTTTCTGGTCCATAACCGGCAAATATCATTCAGTGCACGGTCTCCCAATTGCTCTGTACCCAGTTCGTCACGCCCGATTTGCGCAAATTACCCGCAATTTGCGCTGTTTCAAACCGCAAGTACACTGAATTGTCCAGTTAGGGTCATTCTGCTGTTGCATTCATCTTATATAGGAAATATTAATGTATAAAATAAATTCTGGTCGCCCACCAATTACGCGTTCCGGCAGGGAGACAATCATGAAGATTACGGTTGTGGGCGGCGGTCCGGGTGGTCTTTACTTTGCACTGCTGACAAAAAAGGCGCGGCCCAGCTGGGACATCCAAGTCCTCGAACAGAACCGCTCAGATGACACATTCGGCTTCGGCGTCGTCTTTTCCGACGACACGCTGGACGAATTCCTTTCCCGTGACCGGGAAACCTACGAAAGGATCCGCGACCACTTTGCCTACTGGGACGACATCGCCATTCATTTCAAGGGCGAAGAGATACGCTGTTCCGGCAACGGCTTTTGCGGCACATCCCGCTTTACGTTGCTCAAGATCCTGAACGAACGGTGTGAGGAACTCGGCGTGCGGTTGAGCTTTTCCGAGTGTGTCGAGCCTTCTGAAATCAAGGAAAGATATGCCGATTCAGATATCATCGTTGCCTCCGACGGAATCAATTCCACCATTCGCGATCACTTTGCCGATGCTTTCAAGCCGACAGTGACCATCAATTCAAATCGCTTCTGCTGGATGGGCTCAACCCGGCCGATGAACGAATTCAACTACTTCTTCCGCATGACCGCGCACGGCATCATCTGCGCGCACACCTATCAGTATCAGGCTGACGCTTCGACCTGGGTCTTCGAGATGGACGAGGAATGCTGGGCCGGTCACGGTTTCGAGGAACTCGACGAAGAAGGCTCGCGGCAAAGGCTGGAGACCGTCTTCGCCGAAGAACTGCAAGACCACAGCCTGCTCTTGAACCGCTCCAACTGGCGCAATTTTCCGCGTATTTTCTGTGAGAACTGGTATCACGACAACATTGTCATCCTCGGCGATGCCAAGGCGTCCGCGCATTTTTCCATCGGCTCGGGTACCAAGCTTGCCATGGAATGCGGTATCGCGCTGTCTGACGCGGTGCTGGAGCACGCCGAGCAATCGGTGGAAGCGGCGTTCAGGGCCTATGACAATGAGCGGCGCACGCCATGCCAGATCATCCAGCACAATGCCGATGTGTCGCTTGCCTGGTTCGAGCATATGAACCGTTCCTGGGACATGGATCCGCTGCAGTTTTCAATGGTCGTCATGTGCCGTGCCAAATCGATCACCTACGACAATCTCATTCTTCGCGATTCGTCCTATGTCGAGAAGGTCGATACGGCCTGGTATGAGCGTTACTACCGCGAGACCGGCATCGATGTGCGTCAGAGCCGTCCGACGCCGATGTTCACGCCCTTCAAGCTACGCGAGATGGAGATACCCAACCGCGTCGTCATGTCTCCGATGGCGCAATATTCAGCCGACGAGAATGGTAATCTGACCGATTGGCATTTTGTCCACTATACCTCCCACGCGCTCGGCGGGATGGGCATGATCTATGGCGAAATGACGTGCCCGTCGCCCGATGCGCGCATCACGCTTGGATGCCCAGGCCTTTGGACTGACAGGCACGAAGGGCAGTGGAAACGGATCGTCGATTTCATCCACGCCAGTTCCAATGCAAAATTCTGCATGCAGCTCGGCCATGCCGGCCGCAAGGGGTCAACCCAGCTTGGCTGGCAGGAAATGGATTATCCGATCGCCGAAGCCGACAAGAACTGGCCGCTCGTATCAGCGTCGCCGCTTCCCTATTTCGACGGTATCAGCGCCGTGCCGACGGAGCTGGACCGCGCGGGTATGGACCGAATCCGCGATGACTTTGTCCAGGCAGCGGATCGGGCCGCGCGTGCCGGCTGCGATATGCTCGAACTGCACTGTGCCCACGGATATCTGTTGGCCTCCTTCCTTTCTCCGCTGACCAACAGACGCGCAGATGAATATGGCGGGTCGGTTGAAGACCGACTACGCTTCCCACTCGAGGTTTTCGAGGCAGTGCGTGCAGTGTGGCCGAAGGAAAGGCCGATGTCGGTGCGCGTTTCGGCCACGGACTGGAAGGAGGGCGGGCTGAGCGAGGAGGACCTCTTTGCCATAGCAAGGGCGTTTCAAGATGCCGACTGTGACCTGATTGATGTGTCCGCCGGGCAGACCGTGCCTGACCAGAAGCCCGTCTATGGCCGGATGTTCCAGACGCAATTCGCGGAAGCTGTACGCAATGTGCCGAAAATCGCCACCATGGCGGTCGGCAACATCACTGAGGCCGCACAGATCAACACCATTTTGCACACCAGGCGCGCCGATCTGGTGGCACTCGCCCGGCCACATTTGTGGGATCCCTATTTTGCCCATCGGTCCGCAGCCTTCTATGGCTCACGGGTTGGCCACTGGCCACCGCAATATCTGAGCGGTCGCGACCAGGCTTATCGCGAACTTGAAAAACAGCGCGAAAGCGCGCGTGAACTTGCACGCAAGGCGCGACCCAGCCGGCATCACAAATCCCTCCCTATGGCGGTGAAGTAGCGCCCATGACCACGGCGTTCACAGTCACCCGGAAACTGCGACCTGCCGACTGCGGTCCTGCGGACATCGCCTTTTATCCAAGACTGATTGAACACGTTAACGGCGTTGTCGAAGGCTGGTTCGATGGTTCGCTCGACCATTCATTCAAAGTCTTGCACTCGATGATGCAAAGGGGCTTTCCCACCGTCGCGGTGAACATGAATTTCCCGAGACCTGCCGAACCCGGAGACGTCATCAAGTGGCGCTTGGCGGTCAAGTCGCAGAACCATTCATCCCTGACGCTTTCGGTCCGGGCCAGGCGTGCGAACGGTGAGGACCTGATGCTTGCCGAACCGACGCTGGTTCACACGAATTTTGAGCGATATCCGCCAAAGTCCGAACCGTTTCCGGATGAATTGAGAAGAAGTCGAGAACTACCAAGATCCCAAATGAAGGGCGCTGCCGCCAATCGGTGCAATTGAGTGAAGGATATGCAAGGCAGGACGGATACATTACGGAACTGGCTGGAGCTTCGCGCACGCGAGACGCCTGACGCGCCGGCCATCATTGGCGCAGATGCGCCGGTGAGCTATGCCGAGCTGCAGCAAAAGGTCCACGCCACTGCAAGGGGCCTGCGAAAACTCGGCCTTGAGAAAGGTGATGTCGTTGGCGTGCAACTGCCGAATATCGAAGCTTTTGTGGTGGCTTTTCTGGCGGTCACCGCCTGCGGCGGCGTGGTGCAGACCCTACATATGCCCTATAGGCAGGCTGAGCTCAAACATCTCCTTGACCACAGTGGTGCGCGCATGGCGGTAGGCCTGTCATCCTTCAAGAACCGGGCGCCGGCCAGCGAAATGCTGGCGATAAGCCGATCGCTTCCGCACCTGAAAACAGTGATTGCGGTGGGCGTGCCCGTGGAAGGCACCCGACAGCTCACGCAGCTCATGCAGGGCTATGTCAAGCCGACGCTGCCTGATCTGTTGCCGGACGATCCATACCTGCTGCTTTACACTTCCGGCACGACGGCCAGCCCCAAGGGCGTGCCGCACACCTATCGCGGTTTTCTGGGCAACGCGTTGCGCAGCGCAGAGCAACTCGGCATCACGGCAGATGAGACAATGCTTTCGGTTGCGCCGTACACGCATCTTTATGGCCTGTTCGTGATCCATATGTGCCTGGCGACCGGTGCCGCGCAGGCACTGTTGCCAGCCTTTGATCCGCAGAGTTTCCTGCCGACATTGTTGAAGTTGAAACCGGATGGCATATTTGCCGCACCCGCGCATTTTGCGACATTTTGCGCTGCGGGCACCATTACGGCAGATCATTTGGCGCACACACGCTTCACCTGTCTGTCGGGGTCCACTGTTCCGTCGGCACTCGCCGAGCAGGTCGATGGTCTGATGGAAAAGGGCGTGGTGATACAGCTTTGGGGCATGAGCGAGTTGCAGGCCGGCGCATTCGGCCGCCCGGACGACCCGCAAAAGACCAGGTTTGCCACCGCCGGGCGTGCTTCGGAGGCAACCGAACTGCGCACGGTTGATGAGGACGGAGCGGCACTGCCGGCAGGAAGCGAGGGCGAATTGCAAGCAAGAGGCCCCTCAGTCTTCGCCGGCTATCTCAACAACACTTCTGAAACCGAGGCGGCTTTCGCAGAGGACGGCTGGTTCCGCACCGGCGATCTCGCCGTTCTCGATGACAACGGCTTCCTGACCCTTACCGGACGGATCAACGAGTTGATCAACCGCGGAGGTGTAAAATACAACCCTGTCGATGTCGAAGCCCTGCTGACCGGTCTTGACGCCATAAAGGCATGTGCGATCGTGCCGTATCCCGATGCCGATCTCGGCGAAAGGGCCTGTCTGTGCGTGCAACTGCGCGAGGGACAATCGCTGACGCTGGAGGACGTGACCCGTCTGCTGAATGACCGAGGAATCGCAAAATACAAGTGGCCAGAGCGGCTTGAATTCATTGATGCCATGCCGCTGACCCCGACCCGCAAGATCATGCGTGGCAAGCTCAAACAGCAGCTTGCCGACGCAAAACCATGAACCACCAGACAAATAGTCCAGAGGAATCGCAATGACAGAGTTTACAATCTACAAGCCTGAGAACGCTCCTGGCAAATCCGGAGAATTGCTCGGCGGCGCGTTGAAGAAGATGGGATTTCTACCCAACCTTTACGCCATGCTTGCCGAATCCGATGCAGCCCTTGAGGCATATTTCTCGCTGTCATCGCTGGTTTCGAGAACCGGATTTTCACCGGCTCAGCAACAACTTATTTTGCTCGTGGCGAGTGTCGAGAATGGCTGCAAATATTGTGTTGCGGCACACTCGTCAGGCGCCCGTCTGGCCAAGCTCGACAAGCAGGTCATCGAAGCCGTGCGCACGGGCAATCCGATCGCCGATGAGCGGCTTGAAGCGCTGCGCCGGTTTACAGCGGCGCTGGTCGTGAAGCAGGGACATGCCAGGGATGAGATGGAAGCATTTCTGGCCGCCGGTTTCAGTAAACAGAATGCTCTTGAAGTAGTGATGTGCATATCCATGAAAACACTGTCAAACTATTCGAACCATCTGATGGGCATCCCGCTTGACGCGGCATTGTCCCGCATGGAGTGGAAAGGAAAGAAAGAATTGCGGCAAGTCGGCTGATTGCCGGAATGACTTCCGAAAAGCGTCGGACAACAGGCGGAAAACTGTCACACGGAGGACTACCATGAAAAAAATGTTGTATGCGCTTGGCACTTTGCTGATAGCGTCGTCGGCTCAGGCCGAAGAAGTGAAGATCGGTCTCGTCGTCACGCTGTCCGGACCGTCGGCGGTGATCGGCAAGCAGGTCGAGGACGGCGTCAAGCTTGCGCTCGACAGGATGAACGGCAGGATTGGCGGCATCGAAACCGAACTGATCGTCGTCGATTCCGAACTGAAGCCGGACGTGGCGCTCACGAGGGTCAAGGGCCTGCTGGAACGCGATGAAGTCGATTTTGTCGTCGGCACCGTGTTTTCCAATGTGCTCGGCGCCATCTTCAAGCCGGTCACCCAGTCGGAGACCTTCCTGATCAGCCCCAATGCGGGACCGTCGGTGCTTGCCGGCAAGAACTGCAGCCCGTATTTCTTTTCGACGTCCTATCAGAACAACCAAAACTTCGAGGTTCTCGGCCGGCATGCCCAGGAACAGGGCATCAAGAGCGTGTTCATGATGGCGCCGAACTATCAGGCAGGCCGCGATGCCATGGAAGGCTTCAAGAAATACTACAAGGGCAACATTGCCGACGAGGTCTATACGCCACTCGGCCACAATGATTTCTCAGCCGAAATCGCAAGGATGTCGACCTCCGGAGCTGACGCCCTGTTCACCTTCATGCCGGGCGGCATGGGCGTGCGCTTTGTCAAGCAGTTCCGCGAAGCGGGGCTTGCCGACAAGATGACCTTCCTGTCTGCCTTCACCGTTGACGAAGCGACGCTTCCGGCACAGAAGGAAGCGGCGCTCGGCATGTTCGGCGCCACCAACTGGGCACCCAGTATCGACCTGCCGCAGAGCAGGGAATTTGTCGCGGCATTCGAGGAGAAAAACGGTTACGTTCCGGGCGGCTTTGCCATGCAGGGCTATGATGCCGTTCAACTGATCGACAGTGCCGTTCGCGCCGTCGGCGGCGATCTCTCCGACAAGAATGCGGTGCGAAAAGCCCTCGAAGCAGCCGATTTCCAGTCGTTGCGCGGTGACTTCAAGTTCAACAATAACCATTTCCCGATCCAGGACTTCTACCTCCTGCGGGTTGCCCAGCGAGACGATGGCAAATTCTGGACGGAAATCGAAAATAAGGTGTTTGACGACTACAAGGACAGCTTTGCCGAACAGTGCAAGATGTAACCAGAACGCAAATCATAGGGTCCGGGGCGCGGTCAGATGGATTCGACACTCCTCCTCATTCAGCTGCTGAACGGGGCACAATACGGAGTGCTGCTGTTTCTGATCGCGGCCGGGCTGACCCTTGTCTTCGGCGTCATGGGTTTCATCAACCTGGCCCACGGCGTCCAGTACATGATCGGCGCCTATCTGACCTTCATGTTCATGGGAGTAACAGGCAATTTCTTCGCCGCGCTGCTTCTAGGGCTGATCACCGCCCTTGTGCTTGGACTGTTGCTGGAGATGCTAGTTTTCAGGCACCTTTACGACCGCGACCATCTCGATCAGGTGCTGGCTACCTTCGGGATCATACTTTTTGTCAATGAAGCGGTGAAGGTGATCTGGGGGCCGGGAACATTGACGATCCCGACGCCTGAGCTTCTTTCGGCGTCGCTGCAGCTTACCGACAACCTGCTTTATCCGGTTTACCGTCTGAGCCTTATCGTTGTCGGCATGGCTGTTGCGGCAGGCCTTTATCTGATTGTCACCAGAACGCGGGTCGGCATGTTGATCAGGGCCGGGGCGGCGAACGCGGAGATGGTCAGTGCGCTCGGCGTCAATATCCGACAGCTGTTCACCGTCGTATTCGGCTTCGGCGCCATGCTCGCCGGCTTTGCCGGGGCAATGGCCGCGCCGATATTCACCATCGAGCCCGGCATGGGCGACAACCTCCTGATCGTCGCCTTTGTCGTCATTGTCATCGGTGGCATCGGCTCGATCCGCGGTGCCTTTATCTCCGCGCTGCTCATCGGCCTGATCGACACGCTGGGACGGTCGCTGGCCACTGACGTCATGCACCTTTTTTTCAATCCGTCGGCGGCCAATCAGATCGGGCCGTCGCTGGCATCCATGCTGATCTATATTTTCATGGCCGCGGTGCTCTTCTTCCGGCCGCAGGGTCTGTTTCCGGCAAAGGGTGCGGCATGAGTGAACTATCGGTAACCGGAACGCAAACGACCAGCGGTGTTGGCCCTATCGACCAGCCGGTGATTGTCGGGCTGTTCGTGCTGGTGCTGTTGGCACTGACACCGTTTGTGACCGGTTTCGCCGGCGGCAATTATGTCGAAAACCTCGTCATGAAGGCGATGATCCTGGCCATTGCCGCCGTGTCTCTCGACCTGCTGATTGGCTATGGCGGGTTGGTCAGCTTCGGACATGCCGCGTTCCTGGGGCTCGGCTCCTACGTCACCGGCATTGCCCTGACCGAAGGCATGACCAACGCACTGCCGATTCTCGCGATGGTTTTGCTGGTCTGCGGCTTGTTTGCGCTCATCACCGGCGCGATTTCGCTGCGCACCTCGGGTGTCCATTTCATCATGATCACGCTGGCTTTTGGACAGATGCTGTTCTTTTCGCTTTCCTCGCTCTCCTTCTATGGCGGCGATGACGGGCTGACTCTGTGGGACGCCCCGACCCTCTTCGGCAGTCATGTTTTTCAGAACGGTTCCAGTCTGTTCTATTCGATCCTGATTGTGCTGGCGCTGACCTGGCTGTTCGTCGGCCGGCTGTCGGCATCGCGTTTCGGGCGCGTCCTGCGCGCCGGAAAGCAAAACCCAGTGCGTGTCGGCACGATGGGATTCGACATCTTCAGATACCGCCTGATTGCATATGTGATCGCCGGTCTTCTGGCCGGCATTGCCGGGTTTCTGACCGCCTGCCATGCCGAATATATAAGCCCGTCGACCGCCGCGTGGCAGAATTCGGGCAACCTCATCATCATGGTCGTATTAGGCGGTATGGGTACGCGCAATGGTGCGCTGCTGGGTGCCCTGTTTGTCGTGCTAATCGAGGAGAGCCTGTCGCTGATCACCCATGAATGGAAACTCATTTTCGGCCCGCTTCTTGTACTGACCGTGCTGTTTGCGCGGGGCGGGCTGGTCAGCCTCATTCCACGTTCGGAATCCCGGAAATGAGCGCAATCCTTGAACTCGAAGGCCTGGTCAAGAATTTCGGTTCGCTTCGCGTCACAGACAACGTGTCACTGGATCTGCGTCGCGACGAGTGCCACGCACTGATCGGTCCCAACGGCGCCGGCAAGTCGACACTCATCAACCTGGTGGTCGGAAATCTTGCCGTCGAGAGCGGCAAGGTGATGCTCGATGGCGTTGACATTTCGAACTATTCCACATCACAAAGAACCCATTCCGGGCTTGGACGCACTTTCCAGATCACGTCCATCATTCCCGGCTTTTCGGTGCTAGAAAATACTGCTCTGGCGGCCCAGGCCAAGGACGGTTCGAGCTTTCGCTTCTTCGGAAAGGCGGCGCAGGAGGAAGCGCTGAACGATCAGGCACGCGCAGCGCTGACGATGCTTGGCCTTGACCATCGGCAGGATGTGCGCAGCGCCGATCTTTCGCATGGCGAACACCGGTTGCTGGAGCTCGCAATGGCTATTGTCGGTGCGCCGAAGGCCCTGCTGCTTGACGAGCCAATGGCGGGCTTGGGCAAGGGTGAGAGCGAAACGCTGACCGAAACGCTGCTCGGCCTGAAGAAGACCATGCCCATGCTGCTTGTCGAACACGATATGAACGCGGTATTCAAATTGGCCGATCGTATTTCGGTTCTCGTCAATGGGCAGGTCGTCGTCACCGGTACGCCGCAGGAGGTGTGCGCCGACGAGCAGGCGCGCGCTGCCTATCTGGGGAGCGATGCGGCATGAGCCTTCTGGAAGTCAGCGGCCTTGAAGCCGGCTACGGTCTTTCCCAGGTTCTTTTCGGTGTGGATCTGTCAATCGATGAAGGCGAAGCGGCGACTCTGCTCGGCCGCAACGGTATGGGTAAGACCACGACGGTCCGCTCGATCATGGGGCTGCTCAAACCCATGGCCGGAAGCATCCGCTTCAAAAGCCGGGAAATTGCAGCGGCACCGCCGTTCCGCGTCGGCCAGGCCGGCATCGGTCTTGTGCCGGAGGGCCGGCAGATCTTTCCGACCCTGTCGGTAGAAGAGAACCTGCGAGCCTTTGCCCACCCCCGCGGTGCCTGGGATGTATCAAGGGTCTACGCATTTTTCCCGCCGCTCAAGGAGCGAAGGAAAAATCCGGGCTCCCGGCTGTCGGGTGGCGAACAGCAGATGCTGGCGATCGGCAGGGCGCTGATGACCAACCCGTCCCTGCTGATCCTGGACGAGGCAACCGAAGGATTGGCGCCGCTCATCCGCCAGGATATCTGGGCAAAGCTCGCGGCTCTCAAATCGGAGGGGCAGGCAATTCTGGTCATCGACAAGGACATCAGCGCACTTTCAAAATTCGCCGACCAGCACACCGTGCTCAATAAGGGCGAGGTGGTCTGGAGCGGCAGCAATCAGGCGCTGAAAGCAGATGCCGACATTGTCGAGGGCCATCTTCACCTTTAAACAAACGGAAGGAATGAACCATGAATGAGATGCCTCTGGGAATAACCCGCGCGCGCGAGGGAATGGAAGGTATCAGCTGGAATATACTGGGCCAGACCTACGTGCCAAAGTACTTGTCCGAATCTTCCTTTTCCTGGCACGCAACCTTACCGCCCGGAACGTTCGTTCCGCCGCATATCCACCCAACACAGGACGAATTCCTTTACATTCTCGAGGGCCGCTTCGATTTTCTGCTCGACGGAAAGGAAGACCTTGCCGAACCCGGTGACCTTGTGCATTTGCCACGCGGCATACCCCACGGCATATACAACAAGTCCGATTCGACCATCAAAACGCTTTTCTGGGTCTCGCCCTCGGCGCGTCTCTACGACCTGTTCTGGGCCATCCACAATATGGGCGCAGACCCGGATCCGGCAAGACTCGTTGCCATCTCCGCAGAGCATGAAATCGATTTTCTGCCACCGGATCAGGAGTAGAAGCATAGAATGCAGGTATTGATAGCAGGTGCCGGAATTGGAGGCCTGACAACCGCACTCATGTTGCATCAGCGGGGGATTCGGTCCCGCATTTTCGAGCGGGCGTCCGCAGTGCGTGAAGTTGGTGTCGGCATCAACACTCTGCCGCATGCTATCAAGGAATTGGCCGAACTCGGTCTGCTTGAGCGGCTGGACGCGGTGGCGCTGCGCACCCGCGAACTGCGCTATCTCACCAAACACGGCCAGGAAGTCTGGAGCGAATTGCGCGGCACCTATGCCGGCCACGACATGCCGCAGTTTTCGATCCATCGCGGTAGGCTGCAGAAAGTGCTCTATGATGCAGTCACTGAACGGCTGGGCACCAATGCGGTGCAGACGGGTGCTCAGCTTGCCGGCTTCGTGCAGGATGAGGGCGGTGTCACCGCCAATTTCGTAGACAGCGTCGCCGGTGGCAGCAGCCGCACCGAACGCGGTGAGATTCTCATCTGCGCCGACGGCATTCACAGCGTCGGTCGGCGCACATTTTATCCCGACGAAGGGCCGCCTAGCTGGAACGGTGTTGTCATGTGGCGTGGCGCCACCGATTGGCCGGTCTGGGAAGACGGCGAGACCATGGCGATCAGCGGCGGCATGGGCGGCAAGTTCGTGCTCTACCCGATTGCTCCGATAGAAAACGGCAAGCAGTTGACCAACTGGGTGGTCGGGGTGCGTATCGCTGACGGCGCCACCTCGCCGCCACCGGAAAAGAGCTGGTCGAAGGTTGCCCATCTGTCCGCAGTACTGCCGCACGCAAAGCGGTTCTCGGTACCCGGCATGGACATCGAGGCGCTGGTGAGGGCAACGCCAGCGATTTACGAGTATCCGATGGCCGACAGAGATCCGCTCCCGCGCTGGACACATGGCCGCGTGACCTTGCTTGGCGATGCCGCCCATCCAATGTATCCGGTCGGCTCGAACGGCGCCTCACAGGCAATCCTCGATGCCCGTTGCCTAGCCGATTGCCTGGCGGTATCCGAACATCCGCGCGAGGCGCTTTATGTGTATCAAAAGAACCGGCTGCCTAACACGGCGCAAGTCGTCCGACTCAACCGGGGCGGCGGGCCGGAGCGTGTGATCGACGAGGTTGAGAAGATCAATCCGTATCTGTTCGAGAATGTCGACGACGTACTCAGCCAAAATCAGCGTGAAGCGATCGTCAAGGGCTATGCGGGCACCGCGGGTTTCCTGGTAGAAGAAACGAAGAGAAAAGCAAGGCCGTGAAGATCCTCCAACCGGAAGCATCCATGTCTGGAAGCAAGCCCGGATCGGGCTTTCGCCTCAAGGAGGGCTGTGCCACGCCAGCCGTCATGGAGGCAACGGGGCGCCTGCACAGGGCGCTGCCGCAGTCGCCGCGCACCAGAGGGTTCGCCGCCGTCGTGGTGAACCCGAGGCAGGCGAGATTTCGCCAAGGCCGCCGGGGCGCTGGGGAGGACCGACAGGGTGGACGCCAGGATACTGGCGGCCTTCGGGGCCGCGTTCACGGATCTGAAGGCCGCGGCACCCGCCTCCGCCATCGACCGGCTCCGCGACAAACTGGTGCTGAGGGAGAAACTCGTGGACAAGCGCACCGAGCTCAGGACCGTCGTGTCGGAGATCGCCACCCCGCCGGACGGTCCACCGTGGCACGACACCCACCCCGATGAAAGGAGAGACGTCGGTGTGAGGTGATGAAAAGAATGCCCCATTCCAGTCCGAAGTGCAACACCAGTGGCGGTGTTGGGCGGTTTTCCTGCCGCATGATGTTGCGGATCGGCCAGGAAGCGGCGACAGTCCCCTTGTTGAGAAGAGAGGAGACTGCCATGCCCGAGGGCTTCCGCCACCTGACCCATGGGGAAAGATGCCAGATCGGCGCACTGAAGGAAAGCGGGCTCTCCTACGGGGACATCGCGGCCCGTCTGGGCCGTGACCGTTCGTCGGTCTGGCGGGAGCTGCGCCGGAACGGCGGTGATTCGGGCTACAGCCCCGGCGAGGCGCAGGGGATGGCGGAGGCCCGCCGCAGCGCCGCCTCCTCGGTTCCGAGGAAGATGACTGCGGAGCGCTGGGCGCATGTGGAGGGGTGCCTGGCGGAGGGCTGGAGCCCGGAGCAGGTCGCGGGACGGCTGCGGCTGGAGGGTGGCTGGGCGGTGGGCCGCCAGTGGATATACGAGCGCCTGAAGGCCGACCGGAAGGCGGGCGGGGAGCTGTTCCTGCTGCTGCGCCGCCGCGGGAAGAAGCCCAACTGGCGTGGCGGGCGGCACTCGGGCCGTGGCCACATCCCGGGCCGGGTGGACATCTCGGAGAGGCCGGAGGAGGTGGAGAGGAAGGAGCGTGTCGGTGACTGGGAGGCGGACACGATCATCGGGAAGGGCCACAGCGGGGCGGTGGTCTCGCTTGTGGACCGTGCGTCGAAATACACGTATTTACAGAGGGTTGACCGGCGGACCTCGGCGGAGGTCTCCGCGGCGATGCTGGCGATGCTCCGGTCGTCCGCCGCGCCTGTCCACACGATCACGGCGGACAACGGAAAGGAGTTCGCGGGCCACGCCGGCGTGGCGGAGGCGCTGAAGGCCTCCTTCTACTTCGCGACCCCCTACCACTCCTGGGAGAGGGGCCTGAACGAGCACACCAACGGGCTGGTGCGGCAGTACCTGCCGAAGGGGACGGACCTCCGGGCGGTCGGCGACGATGAGGTGAAGGGGGTGCAGGACCGCCTGAACGCGCGTCCGCGCAGGGTGCTCGGCTACCGGACCCCCGCCGAGGTGTTCCGCCGGGCCCGCCCTCCCTGACACCGCCGGCCCGCCTCCCGACAGCGCGGATGGCCGCGCCGGGAGGGGGTGGAACGGATCAAGCCGTCGCGTCCGTCCGGGCTCCGGTCGGGCTGCGCCCTCCCTGCGCCCGGACGGACGCGACCTGCCCCGGCGGCGGCCTTGCGCTGCCCTGAAAGCCCGGATATTCTCCTTCCGGACGGGACTGCAGCCGTTCCGGGGCCGGATCCGCCGTTCCCGGAGAGCCGCAAACCCCGCCTTCCGGCCATCTGCGCAGCTCGGGCTCCGCCCTCCCTGCGCAGATGGCCGGTGTTGCACTTCGGAATGGAAGTGGGGCGCGGAGAAGAAGCGGCATTGAGTATCCGGCTTTGGCTGGGCAACTCTGCTTTGTCGTCTTCCAAACCAACGCAAGCAGGGATACGCACTGCAAGCGTTACTTCATTCGTGCAGCAACCTTAACCGAGATTTCAATGCCCGATCAACCGAAGCCAGAAGTTCGTCCGGGAAATCCACTGGAAGCCGACCGAAAACCTTATCGACGGTCCGCCCAGACGTATCTCGGAGTTCCTCGAATATCCCAATTACGGCATCCCGTGACAAACCTGATTGCACCGCTGTCTCCATAATGTGTCGCCCGACAATATTTGCCACCCTGTAGTGGTTCGACTTTCCGAAATGCATGGCAAGTCTGAAATCTTTACTTTCGAACTGACGCGCATCGATAGCGGGCTGCACCGTCAACACATCATAGAGGGGCGTCATACGGAAACGCCCCCCGGGCATCATCCCAAGACTGAAGTTCTTTGCATGCCCATCAATCGCCCCCAGTAACCAGAACAGGACATTGGCCTTAAAAAAGTCATACCGGTCTTTGCTGGGTTCATCACTGCCCAGCAGAATATCCATTATGGCTGCAATACCTGGCCCACCGTCATTTTGGTACTTTTGTGTGGATGCGACAGAAAGCGCCTGACAGCAATCTTCCTGAGGCAGCCGAATTAGGCGTCCATCAGACGTCAATCGTCGATCAAACCGCTCGACAATCAACGCCTTCCTGTCGCCGAATTGGGCCATTTCCACACTCGCCGTACGCAGACCAAAACCACTCATCAGCTGTAAGCAGAGGTATTCGTTCTCGACACTATTGGTGAGATCCACGCCGTTTGGAAGCCTGCCGATCTGCGGCTTGATAATATGGGTTGTTGGCGTGGTTCCTGTAGGTTTGATCCAATCGCCATTGTGAAGGAGCAGCGCTGTCTTTTCCTGAGCACCCGCAACTGAAATCCGGAGATCATTCTCGCGGCGAATACCCAACGGTGCGGCGTCGAGGTCTCCGAGGATTGCCGCGATTTGCGCTTCATCGACCCGCTCACCAGTGAGTTCGGTGGCTGGTTGTGGCTCCTGGCCATCGGGTAGAAACTGCAGTGCTCCGATGCAATCGCGCCCGATCTGCGACAGCAGGCTAAAGACGTCTACACCCTCGGCCCCGACACGTTCCGCGATCCGTCGGCGGATGAGATCGCTGTCGGGCAGTAGGTTGTCAAATACAGCCAAAACAGGTGCGCCGCGGTAGCGGCTCTCCTGCAAGGGCAATGACAGGGATACCGGAAGTCGATGTTCCCATTCGAGCCAGTTTTGCGCGTAGGCAAAACTCACACCGCCTCCCGGTTCGCGGATCAATTGCCCCACGAGCCGAGAATTCAGAAACACATTCAAAGGGCTGTAGCTGCGCTTGCGACCCATATCAGAGAATATCCTCAAACGCGTCTGACGCGCCCTTGCTGCGTTCCGTCACAGTGATTTCAAGTTCCAGCGCTGCCATGAGATCGAAGACCGTTTCCAGCTTCGTGCCACTGTTGCCGTTTTCAGTCCTTGAGATCGTTTCCTGCCAGACACCGCTTAAGGAGGCCAGTTGCTTCTGGGTAAGGTTCTTTTGCTTACGGACCTGACGAATTGCGTGGCCCATGTTCCTTGGCGTACGAACGAGATGTTTCATGATCCCTCTCCTGCTACAGGTATGATCTATAAATCATAAATTGTCAATATGATTCTGAAATCATAAATTGAGAATATGGCCACAGCATCATATACCTGACCCCGCCGCAGGCGCCGGCTCTGGCACCACAAGTCCTTGAAACGACAATATCCACAAGCCGACGATTGATGACGTGGCGACCCAACCTCGTATGTTCAGAGAATCAGAAATGGAAGAAGGATGTGGGGAACTTTGGCGCGTCTTTCTGTGGAAAACATGCCCGTTGCCTTCCTCCGTCCCTCCGGTTCATTCCTGTGGCGGGACCGCCGCGGGCACCTGCAGGGAGTTCAGGAGCCATGCGTGGGTGACGGAGGCGCTCAAAACTCAAGGCCGCGGCCCTGTTCGTGACGCCCTACCACTCCCACGAAAGGGGGCCGACCAGTCATACGGACGGGCGGTTGCTGGAATGACTCCCGAAGGGAACGGACCTGCGCCGGATCACCGAAGCACGAGGAAGGTCGACCGGATTTCGCTGGCGCGTCGAACCGAACCAAACGAACACTTTTGTCACCAATAATTTTCAATCCATTGATTTCATGCAATAAAAATATGATCCAGCCGTCATGTTTTCCACGTCGGTGCACCATATTTTTCCACCGAAAGTTGCGATTTTTGCCTTCAGAGGATCGAATCCAGCTGCTCGGCGAGGGGATCCGGGCGTAAGACTTGGATTTGCGAGCGAATCACCCACGAAAACGTCCTCAGGCCGGTTTTCCCGGAATCTGACCGGAAAGACCGTATATCGCGCAATTTCAATGACTTGACGTCAGGCGACAAAAATGTGCCTGTCGCGACAAATACGCTCCCTCCCTACGGGACATCAGCCGTCCCGGGCACTGACCGGCAGCGCATCGGGGACGGGATTCCGGCCTCCCAGCCATCTCCTCGGCCCAGGCCGTGCCGTAGCCCCGGCAATGGCCAGTGCCGCACTCCCGAATGGACGTGGGCCACCCCTATCACACTGTCCCCCCGACCGAGCCTGACCCCGTATCTTCGAAAGGCCCTTCATTTCAGACCCAGATTGCCAAGATCATCGATGTGGCGCAGGATCTCACTCACACCCAAGCCATATCTAAGCTGCGAAAACACATAGGTCCTCCCACCTCGCACCCTTTCCGCGTCGCGTTCCATGAATGCAAGATTCGCATCGACATAGGGAGCCAGATCCGTTTTGTTTATAACCAGAATGTCAGAGCGGGTGATCGCTGGCCCGCCCTTTCTCGGAATATCCTCTCCAGCCGCGACATCTATGACATAGATCGTCAGGTCGGCAAGTTCGGGAGAGAACGTCGCCGAAAGATTGTCGCCGCCTGACTCGATCAACACCAGGTCAAGATCGGGATGCACATCACAAAGATCGGCAATCGCCGCTAGGTTGATCGAAGCGTCCTCGCGGATCGCTGTGTGCGGGCAGCCGCCGGTCTCAACCCCCATTATCCGGTCAGATGACAGCGCCTGAAGCCGTACGAGGGCCTCAGCGTCCTCCTTTGTGTAAATGTCATTTGTCACAACAGCCATCGAAAGCCTGCTGCGGAGAGCCCCGCAGAGACTGGCGGTCAGCGTGGTCTTTCCAGCACCAACCGGTCCGCCAATCCCAATGCGAAGAGGGCCGTTCGGACTTTTCATGTACGGAAAATCCTCGAATCCTGGGTTTCGTGACACATTGAAGCGATGTCTGTCAGAAAGGCAGTGGACGCTAGATCTGCCAGATTTCCAACGCTCGTCCCTGTCGCAACGTCCGGGCAGCGCAGTGTCAGCCTCCGAAGGATGGCCTGCCCTTGCCGCTGACCAACGGAAAGCAACCTCTGTCCAGCAGCGACAAGGTTTGACAGAAATGCATGCAGGTAGAGTTTCTGGGTGAGCTCCAGCGGCAGGTCACGCTGGGCGGCTGCGGCGCCTAGCGCAACCGGATAGGTCAACTGCGTCGCCTCAACACCCCAAATCTTCAAGGCCTCGCCAAGAGCGTTGCCCTGTGCATCCGTCTCCAATCGCCGCTCAGCGGATGCGGCAATGGCACGTGCTGTCTGGTCAACCACCAGAAGATCCTTGCGCGATTCGGCATTGAACGCGCAGGCCAGAAGCAGGGAATCCGTATAGCCAGTGCCAAACAGGAGGACGTCTTCCAGCCACGCTTCAAGGCTGGCCCCATCGTTCACCCACCCTTGATTCACCGCACCTGCCAGCCCATGACTGTAGGCAAAGGCACCCACCGGAAAGGCCGGGGAGAGCCATTGGGTCAGGGTTAGAATCTGCATATCAGTGTACATGGGGATGGATACGGCCGTGACCGTAGGCCCCACCTTCTGGACTGAAGGGTCCGGTCACTGCAGCGACAGATGCCCCAAGTCTCTGCAACATGTCGCGCATCACGTGATTTCGCGGAATCAATAGCCGGTTGGCTTCGATCTGGCAAGGCGTGTGGCGATTGCCGATATGCCAGGCGAGCCGGATCAGATCGCCCGTAACTTCGAAAAGCTCCTCCTCCGCAGGCATGATGCCGACAGAGCGACCGTCATCCAGGATGAATGCTTCGTGTTGATAAACGGAGGTCATCCGGGGCAGATCCACGAGAAAACTCAGACCGCTTGCGGTGGTCAGCACCCTGCGACGCAGCAGCCGCGCCTCATAGCTCAGAACAACCAATTCGTCGGTCTGTCCTGAACGCTCCACCTTTCGACTGACGGGAAGGGTCATCTCGGGCTCATCAAAACATGAAGTAGCGCTGCGCCATCGGCAGAGTTTCGGCAGGTTGGCATGTTAGCAGGTCACCGTCCGCGCGGACCTCATAGGTCTCGGGATCCACCTCCATTTCCGGGGTAGCGTCGTTCAGAACCATATCCTTTTTGCTGACCCCACGCGTATTGGCGATGGCAAGCGTCGCCTTGGCAAGACCGAGCCTGGCATCAATGTCAGCATCCTTCGCCGCAGCACTGACAAAGGTCACGGCCGAGACCTCGACGTTTCTGCCAAAGCCACCGAACATGGGACGCGAATAGACAGGCTGCGGCGTTGGGATCGATGCATTGGGATCACCCATCTGTGCCACGGCTATGCTTCCGCCAACAATCACCATCTCAGGCTTCACGCCAAAGAAGGCGGGATTCCACAAGACCAGATCGGCGCGCTTCCCTTCCTCGATCGATCCGATTTCATGTGAGATCCCATGTGCTATGGCAGGATTGATGGTGTATTTTGCGATGTATCGGCGCACCCGGTAATTGTCGTTGTCACCTGCCTCTTCCTTAAGACGCCCCCTCTGTTTCTTCATCTTGTCCGCAGTCTGCCATGTCCGTATCAGGACCTCCCCTACCCGGCCCATTGCCTGACTGTCGGAAGCGATGATCGAAAACGCGCCCATGTCGTGAAGAATGTCCTCGGCCGCGATGGTCTCGCGTCTGATGCGACTCTCTGCGAATGCCACATCTTCGGGAATCGATCTGTCAAGGTGATGGCAGACCATGAGCATATCCAGATGCTCCTCCACCGTATTGACCGTAAACGGCCGCGTCGGATTCGTTGACGCCGGCAACACATGATTCTCGCCGCAGATCCTGATGATGTCCGGGGCGTGTCCACCCCCTGCACCTTCGGTATGAAAGGCATGGACCGTTCGGCGCTTTATCGCGGCCAAGGTGTTCTCGACGAAGCCGCTCTCGTTGAGCGTATCGGTGTGGATCATCACCTGGACATCCATCGCCTCCGCAACCGACAGACAGCAGTCAATGGCTCCCGGCGTTGTCCCCCAGTCCTCGTGCAGCTTCAGGGCACAGGCCCCCCCGATGACCTGCTCTTCGAGAACAGCCGGAAGCGAAGCATTGCCTTTGCCCGCAAATCCAAGGTTCACGGGGAATGCATCGGACGCCTGCAGCATCCGACCGACGTGCCAGGGCCCGGGTGTACAGGTGGTGGCCAGAGTACCATGCGCTGGCCCGGTGCCGCCACCGAGCATGGTTGTCAGGCCCGAATGCAGTGCATCCTCGATTTGTTGCGGACAGATGAAGTGCACATGGCTGTCACAACCTCCGGCCGTCAGGATTCTGCCTTCACCGGCAATCGCCTCCGTTCCCGCTCCTATGACGATATCGACACCGGGTTGCGTATCGGGATTACCTGCCTTGCCGATTTTGGCAATCCGTCCGTCCCGCAGTCCAACGTCGGCCTTGTAGATATCAGTGTGATCAACAATCAGGGCATTGGTGATGATGGTATCCACCGCTCCTTCTGCACGCGTGGCCTGCGACTGTCCCATCCCATCGCGGATGACTTTCCCACCACCAAACTTCACTTCCTCACCGTAGATTGTAAGATCGCGTTCGACTTCGATGAAGAGATCGGTGTCGGCAAGTCGAAGCCGGTCGCCGGTTGTAGGACCGAACATTGCCGCGTAATCTGAACGCATTACGCTCGCTGGCATAGGGTTTCCTCCATTTCGCAATCAGGAGCAGAGAGGCGAGTCGTGGCAAATGCTCTCCCGCGACATTCCCATCCCAACCGACGGTAGCGGCCATAAGCGCATCATAACGCTCCCATGACGCGCTGGTTAAACCCGAAAACCCTGCGTGCGCCACCAATGGGGATGAGATGCACCTCCCGGCGCTGTCCTGGCTCAAAACGCACCGCTGTTCCCGCTGCAATATCGAGTCGCATGCCCCGCGCTGCGGCACGGTCAAATTCCAATGCGCCGTTCGCCTCGCCAAAGTGATAGTGCGAGCCCACCTGAATTGGCCGGTCACCGGTGTTGGCGACCATCAGCGTGATTGCCTCGCGTTCGGCATTCAGTGTGATGTCGCCCGACCTGACGATGATTTCACCCGGGATCAATTGCGCACCTTTGGGTTTGAGTGGATTGCAAGGGCACAACGAGAGGCAATGAAGGGACCGTCAGTCAGATCTTCTGCGAGATGCCGACGGTGCAGCTGTGGCCCATCTGCCCTGAAAGGCGGTGCCAGGAACGGAATTGGTGGATAACAACACATAGCCTACGCCATCAGCGGATCGGATTGTGAACGGTGACGAGTTTTGTGCCGTCCGGAAAAGTCGCCTCTACCTGAACGTCGTGAATCATCTCGGCAACGCCTTCCATACACTGATCCCGGGTGATGATTTCGGCTCCCACCTGCATCATGTCGGCAACCGAACGGCCATCGCGCGCGCCTTCGACCACAGCATCGCTGATCAGGGCAATCGCCTCGGGGTGATTGATCTTCACACCGCGCGCCAATCTCCTGCGGGCGACTTCGGCGGCCATGGCTATAAGAAGTTTGTCCTTCTCGCGCGGGGTCAGGTTCATCTCAGATATTCCAGCATCGGGGTAGACCGTCGTGGCTCAGGTGGTTCAGTATGGGGACCAGGCTTGAACGCATATCATTGCTGTCACGGGCAAGCAGTCGCATGATCAGTACGTCACTATGTAGCATGCTAGCTCCCGCGTGCCGGGGCAGCATCTGGCGTAGAACTTCGCATTGCATCTCGGCATCGGGAGCGACATAGACCAGGGAGGCCATGGCCCGCGCCCCATCGGCCACACCCGGACGATCCAGCTGAGCCTGTGCGTCGCCTGACAGATGGACAAGATCCAGATAGATGGGAAAACCCGCACGACGGATTTCAATGCGGTCCTTGAAGTCGACAGAGTTCAGAACCTCTCCCATTTCAATGCGGCCGAAGACCAACGGTTCCGAGAGCAGCAGGGTGGCCGTTTCCTGCAGATCGACCGTTATCGATCGCTCCATTGAACAGCCGTTGAAGAGAATCGTTTCCTGAGGCAGCCAAAGCAGACGTGCGCCGTCCGCAACCTCCAACCGCGTCTCGACCGATCCCTTCTCGCCACGCCGGGCACGATAGATCCTTTCAGCCGCCTGAGTTGCAATTGTCAGCGTGGTCTCCGCTTCAGCGCAAGCGTTGAGCAACAGGTGGTCACCACCGGCAACGCCCCCGGCACAGTTCAGAACGACAGCCTGCAATCCCGTGCCGATGAATCGCGGAAAAAGGCACTTCAGAGATCCTGAATGTCGCAGCTTCCGCAAAGTGGTTCCACGGTCTCCCGCTCTGACAACAAGCGAGACCTCACCCTCCATGCGCGGCAGGCCCGGAATCGCGACCTGCAGTTGGTTTGGTAACACTTGGATCGTTTGTCCTCCCAAGGCATCAACTCAATTCCCTTTCTGATGCGAAAACTGTCCACGTCTCCACAAAATTGGAATTCGTGAGATTGCCAAGCCGCCCAGTGCCCCAAATTTGCGCGATTTTCGCACTTTCAGATGAATAATTGGGCAAGAAGCGGCTTATCCCGGCGACTGGGTCACTCCAGCAAACTGCGGTTGCTCAGATGCGTCCTGGTCGGGGAATCCGGCAGGAAGAGACGTCCAGGTGTCGGGCGTTCTGCTGGGGACTGTCCCGTCTTGGGCGGTTTCGAACCGTGTGGACTGCGGAACGGTTTCCGGACGGCGGGCGCGGGCATCGACATCCAGAACAGGTTCATTAGCCAATTGCACGGTACCGAAACGTCTTGTTTCCGTCGATCCGGCAATTGGGATTGACGGCCATCATTGTGCTGACCGTGGCATCAAACAGAGGCGTGGCCGTCCTTCCCGACCGGGTTCCGTGGAAGGTGAAGCTCAATTCCGATTGTATGATTCTGCCGTTGACCGAGAACGGCATCACGCGGCGGCCCTATGCGGCGACGCGGGACAGCGGCACGAAGCGGCCGTTCAAGGCGAGCCTGGCACGGGCAGAACCGCTAAGGATTCGGCGCATGCCAGCCTGACGTTGGCGCGTCCGCGCCTGCGACGCCTGAACTGAAAGGCCCATACAAAAGTCCAGCATGCTGTGCACGGCACTCGCACTACTGCATGATCATGCCGCCGTCGATCATGATGAGTTGGCCAGTCATATAGTCGCTGTCGTCTGAGCACAGGAACGCGGCCGTGCCTTTCACGTCGTCCGGCGTCGAAAGCTTCTTCATCAGGATCATGGTGTTGGCGAGATGATCCATCGACTGGCCTTCTTTCTCGAACATGCCGATCTCAACCAGATCCTTGTCAAGCTGCTCCCAGAGTTCGGTCTTCACCACGCCTGGGCCATAGCCGTTGACGGTGATCCTGTGCTCCCAAAGTGCCTTGGCGCCGCCGATGATCATGGCCAGAACGGCGTATTTCGAACAGCAGTAGGGAATGACATCCAGAAACGCCGTGCGCGACACGATCGAGCCAACCGGAATGATCTTGTACGGATGATCTTCCATCGGTCCTTGAGCGATCATCTGCCGGGCAGCCTCCTGCATGCCAAGAAGAACACCTTTGGCGTTGATGTTCATTATCATGTCCCAATTGTCCTCGTCGATGTCCATGAACATTCGGGGCTTGTTCACGCCGGCATTCAGAAGAGCGACATTGATCGATCCGAAGGCTTCGACGGTGTGGGCAACCGCAGCCGCGTTGTCTTCGCGTCTGGTGACGTCCATCCTGACGGCCACCGCCTGACCATTGCCGGCGGCGTTAATGCGTCCCGCCACTGCCTCGACACCATCAAGGTTGATGTCGCCAACGCAGACATTCGCACCTTGCTGCGCAAAAAACTCCGCGTTCGCGGCCCCCATGCCTTGTGCGGCTCCCGTAATGAGAATGTTCTTTCCAGCGAGTCGTTGCGTATCCATCTTGCGACCTCCCAAGGATGTCTGTTCGGTAACCTGCCTAATGATATCGCGATGCAACCGTCACCCGGAGTTGGATTTTGGTCCAGTACGGATCAATTCCGTCCACAATGGATTAAATTGAGGAATACTGTGGTCGCTTAGTTTGACAGGATTCCTCCGGTGAAAAGGACTCGTTTAAATTCCTGAACGGAGGACGCAATGACATATTCTGGGAAGATGATACGCAACATGATGGTCGGCGCGATGGCCTTGGGTGCCACAGCGACCACATCGTTTGCGCAGGACAAGCCGTCTATCATCTCGTTTAATGGCCCGGCCGGCGAGGCCTATATCGGTCGGTTCATCAAGGGCATCAAGGGTACTGCCGAACTGAAGGGCTTTGAGATCCAGGTCTTCGAAAACCAGTTCAATCAGGCCGAGCAGGACCAGCAAGTTCAACAGGTTCTGGCTGCTGGCGTCTTGCCGGACGTCTTCATCTGGTGGCCGTCTGACGCCGTCGCCGGCCTCGGGTCTTTGCGTGCGCTTGCCAAGACAGGTGTTCCTGTACTGAAGATCAACCAGCTTCCGAACGAGCAGGACAAGCAGTACATATTTGGTTACGCCGGTCCCGATGACCGCCTGCGCGCCCGGAACGCCGGCTACATGATGCGCGAGGCCGCCGCCGCCAAGAAGGCCGCGGGCGGCGAGGGCTTCAATGTTCTGGTGTTGAGCTACCCTCACAGCTATGGAGGCTATGGCCTGTCGATCAACGCATTCAAGGAAGCGATCGCAGGCTCCGATCTGAACATCATCGGAGACGTTGACGAAGGCTTCGGTCAGGCCAACGGCTACAAGGGTGCCGCGAAGGCGATAGCGGCACTGCGCGACGAAGGCATCCACTTTGTCTACGGGATGGACGACGCTATCCTCACCGGCGGCATCAAGGCACTGGAGGAAGCTGGTTACGTCATGGGCGAAGACGTGATCGCCGTCGGCACCGTCTGCAATGGCGACAAGCAGTTGATTGAGGAAGGCAAGCAGTTTGGCACGACGCTCCAGTCACCGCTGCATGAAGGCCAACTCGCAATCAAGATGGTCGAGGAGTATCTCGAAACCGGAGAACTGGAGAACTACATCAACTTCACGCCGAACCCGGCCGTAACCGCGACCAACATCGAAACCGTTGCGCTGCGCGGATACGACGGTAAACTCTACGGCATTGACGAGCTTTGCTCGGGTGCCTGGGGCGGCTAGATCCACAAGACCCGCAGGGTGCGCCTTAGCAGTGGGCGCCCCTGATTTCCGCTAAGAACAGGAGTGTCCCGACTGGATGGGGATGGGGGCGATGGCGGAACAGATGGTTCTTGGACTCAAGAACGTGAGCCGCGAATATGGTGCGATTCAGGCGCTGAAAGGCGCAAGCTTCGAAATCGGACGTGGCGAAGTCATGGGGTTGGTTGGCGAAAACGGCGCCGGAAAGTCCACATTGGTCAAGATCATCGGCGGATTCGACACCGGTTTTACAGGCGAATATTTCTACAACGGCGAATTCCGCCACTTCAGCAACCCGACCGCCGCCGAACATGCCGGTATCGCCATTGCGCAGCAGGAACTGAGCCTCATCCCTTCGATGAGCGTTGCCGAGAACATTTTCTTGGCGGGTGACGGCGTCCCTCATATTGCTTCGAAAGTCACTCTCGCGAAAAAGGCACGGCCATTCCTGGAAGAAGTAGGGCTTGGGCATGTAAACCCGATGCGCGCCACAAACCGGCTTTCCGTCGGCGAACAGCATCTGGTCGAGGTTGCGCGCCTGATTGCACACAACCCGCAGGTGCTGATTCTTGACGAACCAACAGCGGCACTTGGCGAGACAGATTCCATCCGTATCCTGAACATGGTGAAGCGCTTGAAGGATCGGAAAAAGTCGGTGATTTACGTCAGCCACCGCTTGGACGAGATCTTCAAGGTCTGTGACCGCATCACCGTGCTGCGGGACGGCGAGAGCCAGCCCCCCCGTGCGGCGACGGACATGGATGTCAACTCTCTCGTTGAACTGATGCTGGGATTCGAGCTTGGAGATATGTACCCGGTGCGCAGACCGGTTTCCCGCGACGCCCCCATCCTGGAGGTGCAGGATCTCTGGCCCGACGGTATCCTCGACCCCGTTAGTTTCGACGTTTACCCCGGAGAAATCCTTGGACTCGCGGGGCAGCTTGGGTCGGGGACCTCTGAAATCCTTGGGGCGATGGCCGGATCCACGAAGTCGCGCGGCGGGTCGTTGCGCTACAACGGAGAGGTATTTCTGCCCACGCGCCCAAGGGACGCCATTCGCCGACGCATCGCCTATTGCTCCGAGGATCGAAAGCGCGACGGGCTCTTCCTTGGTCGCCCGATCCTGGAGAACCTTTCCGCTCCGTCCCTCGAAACGATCTCGATAAACGGCTTGCTGAATGGCGCGAAAGAGCGGGCCTCGACAAAGGCGAATGCCATCAAGTTCACCATAGATCCAAGACGCTTGCCACAGGAAGCCGGGGTTCTGTCAGGCGGAAACCAGCAGAAGGTCGCACTCGGAAAGTGGCTGTCGGTCTCACCCAAGGTGATTCTCGTAAATGAACCCACTCGGGGCGTAGACGTTGGCGCACGGGCCGAGATCTACCGGATCCTCCGCGACCTAGCTGACCAAGGTGCCGCCATCGTAGTGGCCTCGACCGACATTCAGGAAATTACCAACTTACCGGATCGGGTTCTCAGCTTCTACCGCGGGATCCAGGTCGGCGAATTGCAGTTGGACGAATTGACTTCGGCGAACATCCTGGAACAGATCACCGACCCGTTCCACGAGGCCGGCATTTCCGTGTCGGAGAGAGCATGATGACGGACGCACCTGCGATTTCAGGTGACGACCTCAACTTCATCCGGCGCATTCGAAGGGACTATTCGCCATTGGTGATCGTGATGGTGGGTCTCTTCCTCTTCGTGTTTGTGGCCGGAGCGATCCTTACAGATGACTTCCTCACGTGGTTCAATGTAAAGACGATCATCCGGGACGCTGCTTTGGTCGGGATCATGGCCATCGGGCTGACTTTCGTGACCCTCAGCGGTAACTTCTTCCTGTTGTCGATGAAGGAAATCGCGGCCCTTTCCATCATTTGTTTCGCCACGCTCATGGGAGCAGAATGGAATCATTGGGGTCCGGCCGAGGGTGATCCGACGACCCTCGCCCTGATGGCGACATTCCTTGTTGCCATTGCGGCAACCTTGATTGTCGCGACTGTCGCCGGTGCGCTGCAGGGTGCACTGATCGGACTTGGCGGCAATCCGATCGTTGTTACACTTGGCGCCGCAGGCCTGTTCTTCGGAATTGGATCCTGGTGGTCGGACAACCTTGTCGTCAGCTACCGCCGCCCGCATGGGGCGGAATGGCTGGGAACCGGGTCATTCGTCGGCGACATTCCGAACATCACCATAGCCTTCATCATCATTGCGGTCGTTGCAGAGCTGACATTGCGCTACACGACCTTTGGCCGACAGGTCTATCTGGTGGGAGCCAATCGGGCGACCGGTCGCGCTACCGGCCACGAGAACTTTGGCATGGCGGTCAAGTGCTGCATCATCGCCAGCCTTTGCGCGGCCTTCGTTGCGGTGGCGTTCTCGGGCCAGGTCTCTTCCGCTCACGTAAACTACTTCTCGTCCGAGTTTGGCTCGTCCGGGGACATGACCATCATGGTCATCGCCATTGTCATGGTTGGCGGCAATTCGATAATGGGCGGCTATGGCTCGACGCTACGCACGTCGCTCGGCGCGGTCTTCATTTCAAGCATCGACAACATGATGGTCTTGAACGGCTTCAATTCAGGTGCGCGGGTGCTTGCCGTGGGCCTGATGATTGTTTTCTCCATCATCGTCTTTGCCCTTGTCCGCCGCGGCAGGCGGGCCGTGGAATAGGAGGATTCAATGGAACGCATCAAGCATTTGGTCACGGATAATCCTGACCTGAGCTTTGCCATTCTACTGGCTGTCAGCGTTTTCACCTTCTTCGCGGTCACGGAGCCGCTGTTCTTCACGCATCGCACAGGTTTCGCGATCATGGAACGGTTTGCGGTTCTTGGCCTGGTGGGACTGGCGTTGACGCTTTGCATCATCGCAGGCGAGATTGACCTTTCCATTGGCTCCAATGCCGCACTGGCGGCCGTGATCACAGTGCGGTTCACAGACGATTGGGGCGCCGTCAGCGCACTTCTCCTGGCGCTGGCGATTTCCACCACCATTGGTGCGATTCAGGGATATTTCATCGCTTACTTGAGAATCCGCGCAATCGTTCTAACGGTTGGCACGCTGATGCTGTTGCGCGGTGTGGCGCTCTTCGCAGCCGAGGAAAAAACCGTCATGCTGACCGATTTCCGTATTCCCGACTTCATCACGACCAAGATGCTTGTCTACTTCTCACCCGCCTCGCTTCTGGTGATCGCGATGTTCTTCTTTGTGGGACTGTTCATGACCTTCACACGTTACGGCCGCGAGATCTACGCCATCGGCGGCGCTCGGAAAGAAGCCTTGGCGGCGGGCATCTCGCTGCAACGCCCGATGATCATCGTCTTTGCGATCTCGGGTTTTTGCGCCGGGCTGGGTGGCGTCATCATCGGGTTGCGCTCCGGCACGGCACAGGCTCTCGGGCTCCAGTACCTCCTGCTGGCCGGAACGGTGGCCGCATTCATCGGCGGAGTGTCGATCCTTGGCGGCAAGGGTGGGGTCATCGGCGCCGCCATAGGAACGCTAACGGTGAACTTCCTGAACACTGGGCTGGTCTTCAACGTAACGCCTGCCTTCATGGTGCAACTCTATCTCGGAATCCTTCTCCTGGTCGTCATTATGTTCCAGACTGGCAGCAGCGTCTTTGAAGAACGACAACGACGAAGCCAGCTTCTCAACGATGTCGATCGACGACGGAACATCCTGGCCGACAAGATTGCTGAACTTCGACGGCCGTCCGGATAGTCGCAGCAATAACTGGAAGAACATCCAATTTGGACATAGACTGACCCGGAGCCATGCTGGGGAGTGGTCTGAGCGTGCCGGAGATGCCAGAGACGCTGCGTGAGGTCATGAACCTTCAGCGAGGGCAATCAAGGACCCGACCGGAAGGCCCGTTTGAAAGTGGTGATTTCCCGCGCACCAAAGGGATCTCAGGCGAAGAATTCACACTCTTCCTGGATTTCATCGATGCGCTTGATGAGGAAGCAGATCAGGTGCTGAGCGTCAAACGCGGCTATGATGAAACCCGCATCTTCACCACGCTCCTACGAAATCACCTGCAGGGGAAGCTGACCACGACAAGCAATCTGGCGAGCGCAAGTGGGCTGGGCTATGGCACTGCGATCAGGGCAATAAATTCAATCAAGGAGCGCGGCCTCCTGATCCGTCGGCCAAGAACGGTGACCGGCAAGAGCTTTTCGCTGCACCCGTCCGACAAACTGATTTCAGAATGGCAGGAGTACGCGCGACGGGTGCGCGGTGCGATCAGCCTGACTCTCGGCGCCGGAGCGGCGGGAAAAAGCAACATCGGTGACTATTTCTTCGGCTCTTCCTACGGCGACAGCCAGACGATTCCTCCACCCACGCCCTTACAATCGCGGCTGGACCTGCGAGGTGACCTTCGCATTCTTGTCCATGCCGATCCAACGTTCATGGCAATGAACGTCCTCAAGCGACAGTTTGAGGGCCTGTTTGGCGTCGGAATTAGCAGCCGGGCGTTGTCGATCGACCGATTGCGCCAGGAGATTCTGACTAACGCTGCGCGAAGAACGTCTCGCTACGACATCTTGGCCTGCGACCTCCCGTGGTTTGGCGAACTTGCGGAAAAGAACGTACTCCTCCCGATCAACGATCTCATTGATGAGAACGAAGTCAACGTTGGCGACTTTCACAGGGTGGCACTCGCTTCCGCACGACATGGCGGCGTTCAGTATGGACTTCCCGTCCAGACAACACCCGAGCTGCTGTGCGTCAGGCGCGATCTGTGCGACGCCGCCGGGGTGGGCGTGCCATTCACAATCTCAGAAACGCTGAAGGCGGCCCGCGCACTACACAACCGGGCATATGGGCGGTCAGGAATCGCCTGGAATGCAGCGCGCGGAACACCACTTGGGCACACATTCATGTTTGTCATGGGAGCTATGGGGCGACCGCTGTTGAATCTGGCAAAGGTTGGTGATGATTTCGATGCGGAGTGGCCCAAGGGCGAAAACCTTCGTCCGATGCTGCAGTCCAGCGAGGCATTTGCCACCGCAGACTACCTCCGCGAGCTTCTGGACTTCTCGCCGGCGTCGATCCTGTCCATGTCCTGGTACGAACGCGCCCGCGTTTACGCGGACGGCGAGGTCGCGATGGCCTATTGCGCCACGCTTCTCGCGCCGCTTTTCGAACTGAACCCGGAATCGCCTGCATTTGGTGTCACTGATTATCTACCCCATCCATACGGGCCAGAAGGCAAACCCATCGCACCGGTCGGCGGCTACGCTCTTGCAATTCCGTCCAACATTGCGCCTGATCGCATTGATGCCGCCTGGAAAGCGCTCCAGTCATTTACCTCGCCCCAGTCCATCAAGCTCTACATCGAAAACGGCAGCCTCGTGACGCCTCGCTTCAGCGTTAGCATGGATCCGAACGTGCGCAAAGCGTCGCCGGTAATTTCGATCGTCGACGGCATGGCACGATCCGGGATTCTGCAATACTGGCCCCGGCCGCCCGTTCCGGAGATATCCGACCTGATCGAGTTCCTGGGAACCGAGCTGCATGACATGCTGCAGGGAGCGACGAGTATCAGCACGGCCCTGGTGAATGCACAGAACCGCGCCGATGCCTTGATGAGGGCGCACGGGCACTATGCCTGAACCATCGCGTTAGGGACGGCCATTGCTGACCGTCACCGAACGGATGTCGTCTCGATGACCGTGCGCCGACGCGGTACCGGCGCGGCAACCCCACGGCCAGACCCGGGAATCGCAAAGATCGACATGCTGTGCCACGCCCAAAGAGGTGTTCCGGGTCTTTCAATGGGACACTGTCAACTCTACTTCTTGTTGATGCCAAATTGAAGCACTTTGGCACCTTCATATACAATTCCCATGGTTTGCCCTGCCAATACCTCAGCTTAGCAAATGCAGTTCAACGACAGGTTTTTGGGTAATGTCGTCGAACCAGTGCAGATCGCTTTCCCTAACCGTGCGCTGAAATTTGGAAGTCCAATGAACAAAGAGTGATTGAGCCACATTGGGAGCAGTCACGCGGCTGGTGTCCATAGGATGGAAAGGAAGGTGGCGTGCCGAAAGGTGCTGAACCACGGCGGAGGCGCCGACAGTCGCTGAAGGCAATCACAGTGATTGACGTAAACCCACGGACCGTACGGCCCGCGCCATTTACCTTCGCCATAGAGCCACCCAAACCGCCTCGGTGGAAATCCAACCGGAAGCGGAACCATTCGAGGCAGGCCCTGACATGGCGTTGGCCAATCGAGCCCATAATGCCCATCAATGTCCATTGCCGACCGGTGCAAGCAGATCAGCAAGCGCCAATGCCATCACTTTGGCGCTGTCGACCATGTCCTCAATCCCGACCCATTCGTCAGGTTGGTGTGCAAGATCAAGAATGCCAGGTCCATAGGCAATGCAGTTCCTGAGCCGCCCAATCCGATCGATGTGCTTCTGATCGTAAGTTCCTGGGGAAACAACATAGACAGGCCGTCGCGCCATCACGCGTTCGATGGCGGAGGCAACGGTGCGTACCACTGGGGCTTCGCGGTCGGTCATCGTCGGAGCGACACCCCAAAGATCTCGTATCTCGTATTCGAAACCTGAACGCTGTGCCTTGATCCGCTCAAGCATGTCGGCAACCTCGGTCTTTACGGATTGCATATCCTCTTCGATGAGAAAGCGTCGATCAATCGTGATGCGGCACCGGTCGGCTACGCAGGCCGCAGGGTAACCGGTGTAACCGACGTCTTGCTCCGCCTCACCGCCATGGATCGAGTTGACGTTCAGAGTGGACTGCCGGGCACCCTCAGGAACAACCGGCATCTTAGTCTGTCGACCTGCCAGGAGCGGGTAGAGGTGTCGCTCCATCTCCTCGAGAACGGCCCCCATGTGCCGGATCGCGGAATCTCCCAGAAATGGCATCGAGCCATGTGCCATCCGCCCTTTGGTCTCGATCTCGGCCCACCAAACGCCTCGGTGGCCCAAACAGATCCGGTCCTTGTTAAGTGGCTCGGGTATGATGACATGCTGAACACGGTCCGGATCGAACAGACCCTGTTCCGCCAGAAACGCAACGCCTCCGTAGCCTCCGGTCTCCTCGTCAGCCGTACCGCTGATCTCAATTGAACCGGCAAAGTCCGGACAAATCGAGATAAACGCCTCCGCCGCCACGATAGACGCGGCCAGACCACCCTTCATGTCGCAGGTTCCGCGACCATAGACGCGGCCTTCCCTGACATCGCCTCCAAAGGGGTCAAATGTCCAGCCGTATCCAGCCTCGACCACATCCGTGTGGCTGTTGAAGTGCACACACTCACCAGTTGAGGTTCCATCTAACCGCGCCACAATGTTCCATCGCGGAAACTCATCACTGTCGCCCGGCGATCCCTCGGCCCGCAACAGCTTGCAGGCGAATCCCGAGGCAGCCAATCGTCGTTCGAGAAACTCACAGATCTCTCGATAATGGTTGCCAGGCGGATTCACCGTGGGAATGGCCACAAGGCCCTTTGTAAGCCGGACGAGATCACCCCGGCGATTCTCGATTTCACGGAAAAGGCGCGAATCCATCTGTTCCATTTCTGAACCCCACTTCAACGACGCAGGCCTGTTGAGTGCCAATTCGGCGCACAAGACTCAACTGGGGCGCGGCGACTGGCAGATGCCATGAGACGCACCGACATCTGCCTTCGTCGGTGTTTCAACGCAAGGAAACGTTCGGACTTCAGCAAGGGATGACAGGGGGCCGATGAACGGCATCCCCAACTGAACGAAAGGAGAAAGGAGTGGCTGGTTCGACCATCCCCTCCAACGGGAACGCTACCACCGCTTGAGTGGCACTGGAAGTGGGTGGCAGCGGCTGGATCCTCAGTGTCGGCCATCCAGCGGTGGCGGTGCGCTACCACCAAGCCAGCGGCACAGCGCGCCGTCGTGGCGATGCATGGTCGCAGAAGGCAACGTCCGGGATAAACGCAAGCTTCCATGATCAGCGAAATGATCGAATTGATATTCTCCGGTCTGCGTGATGGACGGGACAATCTGGAGCGCGACGCTGCCCGACCGCCCAAAGCTCGTCCAACATTGCGTTTCCGCTCAAGATGTCTCGGTCTTGGATGTGATTCCGCGGTCCGGTCTCTCCATGAACCGTACCAACTAGCCGTGCACAGCATGCGCCGAATTCCGGTCGGCTGGAAGGCTCCACCGCAAGTTTCGCGTAAGCCGTCAAGGTACGGCGTCCGTTCGGATCCCGCCCATATCGTTCGATCTGATGGCATAGGGCATTGCCCGTAGTGACTGGCTAGTGGTTGACTGAAGACAGATGCCTGCATTTGTCCGTGAAGCGTGCCACTGTCTTCCTGTCGCCGTCAGGCGGCCCCGTAACAGCCATAAGGAAGCAGGCAGGGCAATGGGCAGGAAACCGAAAAGACAGGAAACCAGGCTTTCGGACGGCGACCGCGAACGCCCCGGACGGATCGCGAAGGACCGGCGGAGCATCCAGAAGCACGTCTGGCGTGTCCGGATCATCCCCGGCCTCGGGTCGGGGGGCGGCGCGGCGGAGGCCATGCGGCGGACCGGAAAGTGCCGGTCGACCGTGGAGCGCTGGTGGGACCGTTTCCCTGGGCAGGGCGTGGACGGGCTGCTGCGGGACGCGACCCGCCCTCCGGGACTGGAGCCGACCCCGGAAGGAACGGTGAGGGCCGTGGTCGACCTCGCGATCCCGCCGCCGCCGCCGCACGCCCGGCACTGGACACTGCGGGCGCTGGCGAGGAGGCTGGAGCTGACCGCCCCGGACGTGAACGGCATCCTGAAGCGCAACGGGCCCAGGCCGCACCAGGTCAGGACGTCCAGGGTCTCCCGCGACCCACGGTCCGGGATCAAGGTCCACGACGTCGTGGGCCTGTATGTCGACCCGCCGGACCATGCGGTGGTCCTCTCGGTTGATGAAAAGACGCGGATCCAGGCACTTGGGCGGACCCAGCGACCCCTTCCGATGAAGCCGGGGCATGCGGAGACCAGGACGCGCGACTGCAGGCGCAACGGCACGACCTGCCTGCTGGCGGCCCCCGCCGTCGCGACAGGCAGGGTTGTCGGTCAGATGACCGGGCGGCACCGGTCGGCGGAGTTCACCGCCTTCCCCGGCCACGTCGCCGAAGGGACCGGGCCGGGCACCCCGGTGCATGTCATCCCCGGCAACGTGTCCTCCCATAAGTCCGCCGAGGTCCACGAATGGCTTGGGTCCCGTCCCGACTGGACCTTCCATTTCACCCCGGCCCCGGCGTCGTGGACGGACGCCGTCGAGGGCTTCCTCCCGGAGCTGACGGGGCAGCGGCTGAAGGACGCCGTCTTCGACCCGCTCGACGACTGCGTCGCGGCGGTCGAGGGCTACACCGGGCACCACAACGCCAGCGACGCCCGCCCGTTCCGCTGGAGCCGGAATCCGGAGGATCTGGTGGCGTCGTGGAAGCGCGGGCACCGCAGGCTCCAAGAGATGGCGGCGGCTGAAAGTCCGGCATGAAATATGGACTCTTTTGTTTTGCATGAACCACTAGCGGACAGATCACTTCGGAGAGCGCCCTGGTAGCACTGGCGGTAGCGGGGAATCGGGGGCGTAAAGGCGGGCCATTCGGCCTCACCGTTCCCGTCCATAGTCCACGCCCCCAGCGAAAATAGAGGCCGGACAGAGAGTCCGACCTCTTCATCTGCATCGCAACAGGATCGGATCCGTTCAGTCGATCTTCGCGACCTCTTCGCGGATCTTCGCCACGGCTTCCTCAACCGTGATGTCGTCATCGATGTATTCGCGGACAATTCGGTTGAACAGCAGCGAGTTGACAATCTTCGATGCCCTGCCAAGTTCCCCTTCGCTGAGACCCCAGCGGTCACCGGTCGAAAGGCCGGCAACGATATTGTCGATCACATCCTGAGGATAGATGTCGGCAAGAGGTGCCTTCCGGTCAACGCCAACCGGAAGGGAGGCCCACTCCGTGACATAGGCTTCTGGATCGGCGGCATTGCCGCGGCGAACCGGGAACTTGCCCTCTGGCGCAATGCGCAGGATGTAGCTGTAGCCTTCGTCCATCACGAAGTTGACAAACTCGATCGCGGCATCGGTGTCGGCGTCTGTCGTGACGCCCATATACCGAATGTCCGCCCAACCGGCACCTGCCGGATTTGATGGCCCGGAAATTCGCGTAACAAATCCTGTCTTTGAGGCGAGTTCCCGGCTGGTTGGATCGTCATTGATCGTCGGTGGAGCGCTGTCCCGCAGGCCCGCCAATTCGTCCATGATGAAGGGTGACCAGATGATCATCGCAGCCTTGCCAGCGAAGTAGAGTTCACGCGACTGCTTCCAGTAGAGTTCGCCTTCCGGTGACGCTGCGGCCATCTTCTTGTAGATCTCGAGCGCTTCGGTCAGCTTACTGTCGCTGTCGTCACCCCCCCCCACGGGCGAATAGCCATTGGCGAGCAGGACATGCTCCAGCACCTGCATCATGAAATTCTCATCGATCTTGGTAGCCGCCACAAAGCCGAACATGTTCTCGCCATCATGGAGCTTGTCGATCGCGGCTGCGATGTTCCCGTAGGAATCCGGTGCGGCCAGACCATGTTCCTCGAACAGATCCTTGCGGTAAACCACCATCTGGGTCCAACCATCGACCGGAACGGAAGCGAATTCACCGCCGCCAACCGAAGCGATGTCGAGAGGCCTCGCGGCGAACGTATCCGCACCCAACATCTCAATGACTTCAGTGGCGGCACCGGCATCCAGTACTCCAGCCTCTGCCCAAGGCTGCAGGTATTGAATCGAATGGTACACGACATCCGGCATGTCGCCTGCAGCGAAAGCCGCGGTCATCCGTGTTCCGAGATCCGACTCCGTAACCGGTACGACCTCGACTTCGTGGCCAGTCTTGGCGGTGAAGGCAGCAGCCATCTCTTCCTGGATCGCAACGCGCTCAGGCTGTTCCTCTGGGGTCCAGAAGGTGATTGTTTCGGCATGGGCCATATGCGCGGCCAGAAGCGCGCCGATGGCGGCGGTTCCGAGTGTTTTGGGCATTCTCTTCTCCCTTTGAGCGGACTGAATCGTCTCTAATCTGATGGGCTCCAGCCACTGATTCGGCGAGAGCATCCACAACTGCAACTATTTGATAAAACGTTCTACCAAGTCAACCGCTAGATATGGATAAAATTTTGAACAAAATACCTATATATTGACAATTCGAAATCATTGACAGCGATAGCTGAAATATCGTTATATCAAGCCATGCTTGAAAATCACGCATATGGGGAGAACGACAGGCCGACACGGGACGAAGCGACGGCCATCCTGCCACCACGTCCGACAATCCACACTGTTGCCCAGGAAGCAGGCGTTTCGATCTCTACAGTCAGCCAGGCTCTGCGCGGACAGGGGCGCATTTCAGACGGTACGCGCCGCAAGGTCCTGCGGGTCGCAAAAGAGGTGGGCTACGTTCAGGATCGGCGCGCCGTAGCCATGCGTTCGGGAGAAAGCCGGGAGGTCGGGCTTCTCATCCACAACATCCGCAATCCGTTCAACGCGGAAGTGGTGGTCGGCGTCAACTCATTCCTTGAGGAACAGGGCTATCTTGTATTTGTGCTCGACGCGCTTGACGACCCCGTGCGCCAACGACGCTACCTGCAGACCATGCTGGCTGGCTCACCGGCTGGATTGCTCTGGGTCCCCGCCACGGGAACGAAGCAGGAGACAGTGGATTGGGTCCGTGCCCGTAGTCCGACGACTGTGTCGCTCCTGCGCCCGATGCCAGGTCATCCATTCGATCACGTCGGAATCGATTCAACACTTGGCGCCTCTCTCGCCACCCGTCATCTTCTCGATCTCGGGCACAGATGCCTTGCCTTCTTGGGTGGCGACCATGACTCCGAAACCATCATCCACAGAATTGGCGGTTTCGCTACCGCGATGATCAACGTAGGGACCAGACCCGACATCATCTGGCCCTGCGCCGAAACCAAGGCTGCGGCGATGGATGCAACGGTCAGGTTGCTTGCCAAACATCCGAACGTGACTGGTCTGGTCTGCAACTGCGACGTTGTGGCAGCAGGGGCGACACTGGGACTGTCACGCTTGGGCCTGAGAGTCGGCGAGGACGTTTCCGTCACCGGATTCGATGACATTGAAGACGCCCGCCTTTGGTCGCCACCACTTACAACTGTCGCTGTCGACCCTATCGGCATCGGGCGGCAGCTCGCGGTCACGCTTTTGGATCGCAAGGCAAGCAGGCCTGCTCCACTTCGCACCGTGAACCTGCCCGTAAAGCTGGCAGTGCGGGCCTCCTCCGGACCGCCCAAGGGAACCGTCAGATGACTGACAGCGCCGACACGAAACTGATTCACGCCGCAAAGCGCATTGGACCCATCGCTCGCAGGGAGATGCGCCTTGCCTACTCAATGCTCTTTCCAACCGTCGCCGCCGTGCTGTTCGTCGTACTCGTGCCGGTGCTGGCGAACTTCTGGATCAGCGTCAAGCCAGTCGAGCTGGCGGACCTTCGAGCCGCAAAGCCGCTGGTACGTGAAAGGGTCCGGGGAGAGGTCACGACAGAGGGCGACACCTTCCAGATCGAATATCGCGTGCGCTCGAGTTCGCCGAATGACGCGGTGTTCGACGTCACTTTGACCGATGAGGTGCCAGAGGGACTCCGCGTTACTGAAATCGAACCTCCCTGCGTCGCCCAAGGCAATATCATTCGATGCGACTTTGGCACTTTGGAACCAGGCAAGCAGCGGCGCATCAAGGGAGTGCTCTCCCCGACCGCCGCTTATTTCACGTCGGGCGCCAGTCCACCTAACGACACCAAGCCCCTGGCGACCGGATATGCACCTAACGCACTGACAAGCCTCGAATTCACCTTAGAGAACTTCCGCAGGATTTTCGATGCTTCGGAATTCTGGGAGGTGCTCTGGGTCAGCATTGTCTACACCGTTTTCGGCACCGGTGGCGCCCTGCTGCTTGGCCTGTTCGCAGCACAACTCCTAATGACCGCCTTTCCTGGGCGCGCACTTCTGCGTGGGCTGTTTCTCTTCCCATATGTCTCGCCGGTCATTGCGGTGGCATTCACCTGGATTTTCCTGCTTGATCCCTTTTCGGGAACCATGAACGCCATCCTGCAGCAGACAGGCGTGACAGACAGCCCGATCAATTTTCTTGGCAAGCGCGGCATCGCGCTCTGGACAGTGATCGCCTTTGAGGCGTGGCGCTACTTTCCGCTCGCCTTCCTGTTCATACTGGCCCGAATGCAGTCCCTAAGCTCTGATCTCGATGAAGCCGCGGAAATGGATGGAGCTACACCTTTCCAGCGCTTCTGGCACATTTCCCTTCCGCAACTTGTCGGCATCATCTCCACGCTGTTCCTTCTTCGGTTCATCTGGACATTCAACAAGTTCGACGACATCTTCCTGCTGACTGGTGGCGCTAGCGGCACCCGGACACTCACTGTCAACGTCTATGAGCAGGCCTTTGCGCTTTCGAATCTCGGAGCCGGCGCGGCGGTCGCCGTGCTGATCTTCTTCATGCTCGCGATATTCGTTGTCATTTACTTCCGATTCGCTCCCAAGGAGGAGGGTATGTGATGGTTCGCGGCCTCGCACTCGCCACCATTCTCGGTGCCATCTGGGGATTTGTCGCCGCCACTATCGTCGGCATATCGGCGACACTTGTTTTTGGGGTTGACACAGAACTGACCGCTGTATCTGCCCTTATTGCCGGCGTGCCCGGGGCGGTTCTCCTGTTGTTCGGGCGCGATCTTGGTTGGAGCAATCGAACCGCATCAGTCGTTTCCGTGCTTGTCTACACTGTTGCACTATGCCTCCTGACGCAGATGGCACCCCTTGGCTTGCCTCTGGGTGCCATGCCCGTGACCAGCATTCTGGCAACCCTGACATTAGGTGCGTTAACGATCGGAGCCGTCGCCATCGCATTCCATGGGAAGGACTGGCGCAGCCTCAATCGCTACCGCATGGAAGAAGTCATTGCGCGTGCACTCAAGGGGCTGGGCTTTGTCTTCTTTGGCGGCATCGTGCTTCTTCCGTTCTATGCCATGCTGATGACCAGCTTCAAGAAACAGGCTGAGTTGCTTGTGAACCCTCTGGACTACTCAATTGACCTGACCCAGGGTTTGGCGCAGCTGTTCTCAAGCTACATCGAGTTGTTTGTCACGTTTGACTTTGGCCGCTTTATCCTCGTGTCAACCATCGTCTCGGTGTCCACCGTGATCCTCACCCTGGCGGCGTCAATTCCCGGGGCCTATGCGATCAGCAGGCTGCGCTTTCCCGGACGTGTAACGTTTTCCCGCTCGATCCTGCTGATTTACATGGTTCCCGCGATCGTGTTGGTGATCCCCCTCTATGCGGTTTTTTCCCAACTTGGTCTTCGCGATAGCCTGCTCGGCCTGTTGATCGTCTATCCCGCGACAACCATTCCGGTCTCGCTCTACATGCTGCAGGGGTACTTCCGCGGGCTTCCAAACGAGCTGGAAGAAGCTGGTCTGATGGATGGGTGCTCGCGCTTGATGGTGATTTGGCGCATCACGCTACCGCTGTCGCTACCTGCGATCGCGTCGGTCGCCCTATATGTGTTCATGATCGCGTGGAATGAATTTCTCTTCGCATTCATGTTCATAGACAGTCCTGAGATATTCACCCTCTCCCGCGCCGTGGTTTCACTCAACTCATCCGAGGTGCCCCGCCAGCACCTTATGGCCGGGGCTGTAATCGTGACGATTCCGGTCCTCGTGATCTTCCTTTGGTTCGAAAGATTCCTGGTCCAAGGACTCACTGCTGGAAGCGTGAAAGGCTGACCCATGGACGATCTGACCATCCAAACGCCAGACAAGATGGCCCGTGACATCCTGCGGCGCAACGATCGTGGCGGTCACACGATACCGACAAGTGGCCTCTATCCATATCAATGGAACTGGGATTCCGTTTTCGTGTCGCTCGGTCTGGCCACCTTCGACCACGACCGTGCGTGGCGTGAACTCGACACCCTTTTCGAAGCCCAGTGGCCAGATGGAATGGTCCCTCATATCGTCTTCCGCGCGGATGATCCGAGCTACTTCCCTGGCCCGTCAGTCTGGCAGGCCGAAAGCGGACCATTGCCATCATCGGGCATCACCCAGCCTCCCGTGGCGGCGACGGCGATTCTGGAACTGGCAAGAGAGGATCCGGAGCGGGCGCGGCCATATATAGGAAAGCTGGATGCCTGGCACCGGTGGTTTCATGGGGCGCGCGATCCAAATGGTCTTGGTGTCATCGCGGTAACCCACCCATGGGAGTCCGGGCGCGACAACCTGCCTGACTGGGACGTACCGGGAACCGCCATCAATGTAGACAACGTCGGAGGGTACACCCGTCGGGACACCGACCTCGTGGGCGCCGACATGCGTCCCCGCAAGGAGGACTATGACCGTTATCTGGCTCTGGTGCGGTTCGGAGCGGAGCGGAAATGGAACCAGCATAGAATATCGGCCGAAAGCCCCTTCTTCGTCGCCGACCCGGGCACAACCGCCATACTGCTGCGGGCGGAGCGCGACCTTGTGGCGCTGGCCCGGCTGCTGAACGAGCCGGCGATAGAGGCCACCAAACGCATCGCCTCGCTGGAGGCGGGATTCGATAGACTCTGGAACGCCCAGACGGGCAATTACTGTGCGCTTGATCTGAGAACCGGCAAGCATGCTGAGGCTGGCACCTCGGCTGGTTTTCTCGCGCTCTACGCGGGCATCACTGACCGCAAGGCAAAGCTGATCGATCAGCTCACCGTCTTTGATCGCTCGGTTGGCTATCTCGTGCCAAGCTATGATCCGCATAGCCCACATTTCGATCACCGCCGCTATTGGCGCGGTCCGGTATGGGCGCATGTGAATTTCATGATCGCCCGCGGACTGCATGATATCGGGGAGGATTCATGGGCCAACCGGTTGCGATCCGACACCGCGACCCTCATTCGCAACGCAGGATTCTCGGAGTATTTCAGCCCCGTCAGTGGCGAGGGCTGCGGTGGAAGCAGTTTTTCCTGGACGGCAGCGATCTGGCTTGCCTGGGGATTGGGAAGAGTGGGGGGACTGGACTGATGGGCGCGATCGGATTGACCGAAATCCATAAGTTCTTTGGTGACATCCATGTCATCAAGGGTGTTGATCTTGAAATCAACGAAGGCGAATTTGTTGTCTTTGTCGGCCCATCCGGATGCGGCAAGTCCACCATGCTCCGGCTGGTATCGGGACTTGAGGAGGTTACCGGTGGAAAGGTCGAAATCGAAGGCAAGGACGTCACGGCGCTTGGTGCGGCGGAGCGCGGCCTCGCGATGGTCTTCCAATCCTATGCACTCTACCCACATATGACAGTGCGTGACAACATGGGTTTTGGCCTCAAGGTCGCAGGCGCATCCCAATCGGATCGCGACGAAGCGGTCGGCCGTGCGGCGGACATCCTCCAGTTGGGGCCTCTTCTTGACCGCAGGCCAAAGGAACTGTCCGGTGGCCAGCGCCAACGCGTGGCGATCGGCCGGGCCATTGTCCGCGAGCCGGCAGCGTTTCTGTTCGACGAACCGTTGTCAAACCTCGACGCAGCGCTGAGGGTGCAGATGCGGATCGAGATCGCCCGCCTTCATCGACGGCTTGGCAAGACGATGATCTACGTCACCCACGATCAGGTGGAGGCGATGACCCTTGCCGACCGCATCGTGGTCTTCGATGCCGGTGTCATCCAGCAGCAGGGTGCTCCGCTACAGCTATACCGAAACCCTTCGAATCTATTCGTCGCCACATTCATCGGCTCACCGAAGATGAACATCCTTCCCTGTGAGCCGACCGACGGCGGTATCCGCCTTACGAACGGCACTGTCGTCGCCCTGCCCGGTCTTGACGGCGACGCCCGTCACATTGGCATCCGACCGGAACATATTCGTCTTGCATCCCAAGGTGAAGCGGTCCTGTCGGGCACGGTCGGCGTTGCCGAGCATCTAGGAAGCGATAGTTTCGCATACGTGGATGTTCCGGGGATGGACCCCATCAATGTCCGTATAGCGGGTGGTGCGGACATTTCGGAAGACCAGGAAACGGGTCTCGGGTTCGATCTTTCCGATGCACATCTGTTCGGCGGAGATGGCAATCGAATAGAGTTCAGATAGTCGGCATCCCCGTCACCTGATGCTTTCCGTCGGGTCGTGAATCCGCCTATCGATAAGGACACCGCCCACTGATCGCGAGGTCAACCAGCGATTCCTGCCTGACCGCAGCTTACTCCCGCAAGACTGGCTTCACCGTGAACTGAATATCGGTTTCGCCATGGAAATGCACACACCATTGGAGACTTGGGAACAGCCCATAGGCTTAGTTTGAATTACTGATCCGATACTGAGACGGCGTGCAGCCGTAAGACCGGCGAAATAGGGTGGAGAAATGCTGAAAATTCCCGAAGCCATTGCGTAGGGCAATTTCTGAAATTGTTTGATTTGCAAATCTAGGATCTCTCAAATCATCGCCGACTCGTTGCAATCTTTGGGTTCGAATATATCCCGAAATTGTCAGATTTGCTGACGCAAATATTTCGCTAAGTCGCCTTACTGATAAACCGGTGCACGCGGCAACACTCTCTCGGCAAAGATCCGCGCTATCCAAATGCGAGCGTATGTGTGATTTCGCTCTTAGCAATACGTGTTGTTCAGGCATCGATAATTCGTAGCGTGAACCCCTGATACCAGCCAAGGCACTTGCTATGAGATCAAGAATAGACTCCTGCAAAAGGGCGCGAGAGTATTCTTCCTGTTTTTCGATTAAATTTGCAAGACGAGTGAGATTGCCCGAAACAAATTCACCCAATGCGTCTTGGCCATTGACCCTAACACCTGTCAGCATTTCAGCATCAGGAAGCCTAGCCAGTAGTTTTTCCTTTGGAAATTGGAGAACCATCATCTTGAACCCGTCGGTCAAGTCAAGCGTGTATGGCTCGGTGCTGTCATAGATCACAAAATCACATGGTTGCAATTGGGCGTTGTTTCCGCGTTGGTCAACGGAAGCAGTCTGTTTCATTTGCAGGCTTAACAGAAAATCGTTTTCGTTGGATCGGGAAATATCATACCGGCGGCGGAAACCCTGATGACGCGTCCCCCCGATATTTGAGAAAGAGATGTGCGAGTGCCGGCGGACATCTATGGATCCATCAAAGGGCCCTTCTCCATCATATTCACATCCGAGCAGCACATAGGTGTCACAAACGGCCTCACGCCAATAGCTGAATCGTTCGGACTCGCCTACCGCATGTGTATCGTACCGAATATGTTGGGAATATTCCTGCATTAAACGCCGAGCACTCCTATTTCAAAGCAATGCTATTAATGTACGCGCACGCCGCTCCTGTTCCGTTTCGACCATGTTCCTGAGATTAAGGATAACCAGTAGCAGGTAGGAAATCAACCACATCGCCCGTATTCGAAAGGTTATGTGCCCAGAATCAGAAGCGACCCAGATGTTATTCATCTAGTCATTCCCGATATCTGGAATTCGCTCCTTGCAGCAGCACAAAGGCTGTAGGCGAGGAAGCACGAACCAGCGGGGACGAAAGGCAATGAAGGAAGCTTTCAAAGTGGCCGCTGTTCAAGCGGCGCCATCGTATCTAGACCTTGCTTCGGGAGTTGAACGAGCAGTTGGTTTCATTGAAGAAGCGGCTAGCCAAGGTTGCAGGTTGGTCGTTTTTCCGGAGACCTGGTTACCGGGCTATCCCAATCATGTGTGGCTTGGCCCGGTAGCATGGCAGATGCAATTTGTTGGCCGGTATTTTGAAAACAGCGTGGAGGCGCGTAGCGACGAAGACCAGACGATAGCCGAAGCAGCGAAGCGCAACAACATTCAGGTTTCCATGGGCCTTTCAGAGCGCGACGGCGGCAGCCTATATATCGCTCAGTGGCACTATGACGAAGCCGGGAAGGCGATCAGCCGACGCCGCAAATTGAAGCCTACACATGTCGAACGCACCGTATTCGGCGAGGGCGATGGCAGCGATCTGGCCGTCATCGAAACGTCCATCGGTCGCGTGGGGCAGCTTTCCTGCTGGGAGCATCTCCAACCACTTTCCAAATACGCGATGTATTCCCAAAACGAGCAAATTCATTGCGCCGCCTGGCCGAATCTCGCGCTTTATCGTGGCGGAGCCTACGCGCTTGGCGATGTGGTCAACAACGCCGCCAGCATGATCTACGCCGTCGAGGGCGGTTGCTATGTGGTTGCGGCTTGCGCCTTCGTCAGTAAAGAGCAACAGGATATCCTTTGTGAAGGCGATCCGCAGAAGGAGGCATTGTGTCCCGTAGGCGGCGGCTTCACCCGAATTTTCGCGCCCGATGGCCAATCGATCGGTACTGACTTGGCGGAAGACAAGGAAGGCCTCGTCGTCGCGGAAATCGACCTAGGGATGATCGCCTTTGCCAAAGCTGCTGCTGATCCCGCCGGTCACTATGCGCGCCGCGACGTGACACGCCTGCTGCTTAACCCGACGCGTCAGCGTCCAGTTGTCGAATTCGATGACGCGTCGGGCGCCTTGATTGCCGAAGCACCGAACGGTCGTGAGATCGGAGAGGAGATTTCTGATGCAGCAGAATGACTCCCATGACGCAATCCGACGGTATCCCTTGCGAATGCCACCGGGTTGGAATCCGCCGGTACCGGCCTGGAGTTCATTGTTTCCGCAGGAAGCCGTTCAGTTTTCGATGTGCGTGATCGGCTGTCAGCATCGTGCGGACGAGGATGTCTCGGCATTCGTCAACGGGCTGCGCAACTTGGCCGATCAAGCTGAAATCGCCGATTTCGCAACCAGCGAGGATCGTGGCGGACTGCGTCAAACAGTGGGGATCCTCTACTGGCTCGACGGATCGCAATGCGCTGATTGGCTGGAAAGTGACTCATTTGTAGCGTTTTGGAAAGAACATGCTGACGCCGCCAATTTCGGGATATTTCGAGAAGCGTTCAATATTCCTTTGGAGCGATCCGAGACCCTGTTTTCCGGTCCGGAACACGATCACGGCGTGAGCCAGGTCAGAACGGGAATCGAAGGGCCTGTGCAAAGGCACATGTATTGGGGCGGTATGCGGGATCGTATCCCCTGCTCAGCTGTTGATCCTCTCAAAGCCAATGGTGAGGTGCAGGTTGTGGAGAAGGTGAAAAACCTTGTGCGTGTTCGTGCCCACGAAAACCTCTGCATCATCAGGTCGGGCCAGGACTGGAGTTGTACCAAGGGAGAGCAGCGACGCGAGTATCTCGAGCAGATAGAACCGGTGCTGAAAGAGGGGATGGATTTCCTCCGCGATTCCGGTCACGAAGTCGGCTGTTATTCGTGCCGATATATGCGCGAATTCGACGAGAACGGCTCGGCGGCGGAGCGGACGTTCGGTCTCGCCTATTTCCGGACCATTGGGGAACTGGAAGCCTGGGCGGAACACCATCCGACCCATCTGGCGATTTTCAATACCTTTCTGGAAATCGCACCGAAATACGGCCCGTCTCTACAGCTACGTCTTTGGCACGAGGTATCGGTTCTGCCGGCCGAGAATCAGATCGGCGAATACAGTAATTGCCTACCCGGAACCGGTCTGCTCGGCGGGCTATACTTGGTGAACTGACTTCGACCGCATTCCAAGGCATGATTCGTCCGCCGCCGCATCTTCGGATGCACCGGGTCCGGCGTGTCGGCGACTATCCGACAAGCCGATGCCGGTCATGGGTGATGATCCGGAAGTTGTCGGTGACGGATTCCGTGATCGCCTCCCATTCGTTGGGCAGCGTTTCGTTGAAGAATGCGAAGATCGCTTCGGTGAACTGGCGGAAGTCCGCATGGAAGCGGTTGTGCGTCACGTGGCGGTGCATGACGCCCCACAAACGCTCGATGGGGTTCAGGTGCGGCGCATAGGGTGGCAGGAAGTGCAGCCGGATGCGGCGCCCCGGCCGCTCCAGGAACGGCTTGAGCGCCTTCGCGTGATGGTAGCGGGCGTTGTCCAGGAAGACATGGATCACCCGGCTGTCGGGATGGGCGCGCTCCAGCTTCCTCAGAAGCCGCAGGCTCGTCCCGGCATCGATCCTCTCGCCCTCCACCAGCGTGAGCCTCATCGTCTCCAGGTCCAGCGCCCCGTGCAGGTTCAGGCGCCGCCGGCCGGTCGTCGACCTGATGGCGGGCCTGTCCTCGCGGACGAACCAGCCATGCGCCGGCCGGCCTTGCCATTCGGGGTGGACCGCGTCGGCGAAGACGACCGTCTCGTCGGGGAGCAGCCCGCGCATCAGTTGCTCGTAGCGCCGGATGAAGGCTTCCTGGGCTTCCCTGTCGGCCTGCCTCGGAAGCGGTTTCGGCTTGATGTACTCGAATCCCAGCCTGTGCATCAGCTTGATCGCGCCGCCGCGGGTGTATTCGACGCCGTGGCGCTGCAGGATGGCGGCCCGGACCTCGTTGGTGTCACGCGGCGGGCTGTCCCGGAACATCGCCCTGAGCGAGGCCTCCTGGCCCCGGGTCAGCTTGCCCTCCCGTTCCGGATACGCCGCCGGGTCCAACGAGGCGAGGCCCGTCCTGCGGAACTCCCGCAGCCAGCCGCGCACCGTGTCGGGGTCGAGATGGAGAATCCGGCAGACGAGGCGGACGCTGTTCCCGTCGTCAAGCGCAACGAGCGCGTTCGCGCGCCGCACCTTGAGCGCCGCAACCTTGCGCCCGCGCATGACCGCAAGAAGCGCATCGCGCTCCGCGGATGTCAGGATGGAACCGGCCCCGGACATGACGTCTGTCAATGATGTTCACTGCTCGTTTTGACGGACATCTGGAACGTTCCGCGAATCATGTCAACCCGCAAGGGCGAATTCAGGACTCCGAGTATAACAGAAAACTGAGCGCGGCAATCAACCTTACTCATCACGAGCCGCCGCGATCGGCGGTTTGTGTCCGATGGCTGGAAGTTCAGGGAGGAAACCATGAAGAAACTGACTTCGAAGCTGCTGGTAGGTGCTGTGTCTGCGATGCTCTCCATTGTGGGGAATGCATATGCTGCGGAACCCGTTTGCGGGATGAAGAACGCCCAGAAGGCCGCTGGCGAACCAATCCTCGTAGGCGGCATAAACGGCAATGCGCCTCCAGGAGATTTCTCCGGGGGTACCGACGGTGCGGCGGCCTATTTCAAGTGCGTCAACGACAATGGCGGCATCAATGGAAGGCCCATTGAATTTATTGTCGAGAACGATCAGTGGAGCCCGGAACTTGCGGCACAGGTTGCGACCAAGTTGATCAAGGATGATGGTGTTGTTGCGCTCGTTGGAAACGGATCGGTTGTCTCAATGGCGGTCAATGCCAGGATGTATAAGGAAGAGAACATCATGGTGATGGCTTCGGCCTGTGCCATCTCCGATTGTTATGAGAACTCGAACATTGTTTCCGCCAACCAAGGTCCGCTGCCTTCGGGCATTGGCGCGTTGAAATACGCCATCGAAGAACTGGGAACAGAGCATGCTGCCTGCATCGGGTTCAATATCCCCAACAACGGCGGATGGGCCTGCGACTGGATGGACAAGTATATGCAGTCGAATGGCAAGAAATCCACGGCGCTGCTGATGGATCCTGCCTCCGTCGATCTCAATTCCGTCTACCTGCAGGCGCTGGCGGAGGGAGTCGATACGATCCTGCTAATGCTCCCGGCTGGTCCGGCACTCGGCATCCTCAAGGTAGCCGAAGAACAGGGTGGGCGCGATCAGTTCACTTGGGTTTCGCCCACGCCTCTCTATGATCCGACCGCACCTGCTGCGCTCGGTGATTATTGGGATGGCCATCTGTATGTAAATATCGAACTGGCACCGTTCGACTCCACAGGCCAAGATAATCAGAACTGGGTCGCTGTTATGGATAAGTACGGTCTGGATGGGGACCGTCGGGACACTTTCTCGCAGTCTGGCTACATATCGGCGAAATTCTTCACAGAAGCTCTATTGGATATGGATCCAACCAAGATCGACCGCGCAAGCGTCACTACGACAATAAAGGCGATATCCGGCAAGAAGTCCGATCTGCTTTGCGGCCCATATTACGTGGGTGACTTCGAGCGTCATATGCCCAACCATGCCGGTCGCATGGTAGTGTTCAAAGGGGGCAAATTCGAGATCGTTCGGGGCTGTTACGATATTGACTCCTCTTATCTCGACGAGATCCGCGAACAGGAAAGGTCACTTGGGCTGATTGAGTGATGTCACCAATGTCGGCCACGCCGTAACAAGGCGCAGCCGGCGCTTTCCCAGGCAAGGTCCGGGTAGCGTTTCATGACAATCTACGGTCTCTTTCTGGTGTCTGGGCTTGCGGTCGGGTCGCTCTACGCGTTGGGCGGTATCGGACTGGTCGTGCTTCACCGCACGACAGGTGTCTTGAATTTCGCCTACGGCGCGATTGCCGCCGCCGCCGCCATGTTGACGTGGCAGATGCTCGAATGGGGTCTGTGGCCGCCGATTGCGTGGCTTTCGGCGATCGTCACGGGCATGGTCCTGTCCGCTGGCTACGGCCGAGTCATTGCGCCGGGACTGGCGTGGCGAGATCCCGCTGTCAAGGCTGTGGCTACGCTTGGCTACGCCCTGATTGTTCTCGGTCTTGTGAGCTTTCTCTGGCAAGATGCGGCACGCAAGCTCGTATTGCCAACTGACTCCATCAGTTTAACGTTGTCTGATGTGAGGATCACCGTCACCCGGCTGATTGCATTCGGATCGAGCATTGCAATCGTTGCTGCGACAGTCCTCTTTCTGGACCGCACGCGTACCGGCCTGCATCTGCGCGCGATTGCCGATGGGCGTAACCATGCCGCACTGATTGGCATTCCGATCACCCGCGTCGAAACGATGGCGTGGTCGGTGTCAGGCACCATTGCCGGATTTACAGGCCTAATGTTCGGTGACCTCGTCCGGCTTGATCCGACAGTGATTACCTTCATGGTCATGCCGGCAATCGCGGCTGCCGTGTGCGGTCGATTGCAATCGCTTTGGCTGACGTTCCTTGGGGGAATCACTATTGGCATTGTTGAGGCGATGCTGACCCTATCCAAGCCGTTGGCGCCACTGCGGTCAATGACGCCATTCATCATCGCCGCACTGGCGATCCTTTGGATGCAGCGCAAACAAAGACTTACCTTTGCAACGAGAGGATAATCATTGACCGGAGCAATGCGCAGGCTGTTCGATGTAGAAGGATTGGCGGTTGTGGTAACTGCAATCATCGCAATGATTGCATTGCCATTGGTCATCGGCGCTATCTGGATCAAGGTCTCTACATCGGTCACAATTTTCGCAATCGCCGCAGCCGGAGCTTCACTGGTCTATGCGCAACTCGGTCTTGTCAATCTGGCGCAGGTCTCTCTGGTCGGTGTCGGTGGCTGGATCATGTTGCGTCTCAACTACGCGACTGCATTTCCCTTTGAACTATCATTACTGTTCAGTGGCATTGGTGCCGGGTTGATTGGTATGTTGCTGGCAATCCCGGCCATGCGCATGCGTGGCCTCTACCTCGCGCTGGTCACACTGATGGCGGCAGGCGCCTTTCAGATAGTTTTCACTGCGTTTCAGTTTCCCAACGGCGGCGAAGGCTTTTGGGGTGTGGCGCTTCAGTCTCCAGACGAGATGCGCCGCCCCAAAATCGCAGCTACAGATAGTGCCTACCTGCGTTACTGCATTGGAGTGGCATCCATTTGCTTTGTGATCGTCCAGATGCACCAAAAGATGCGACCGGGCCGCGCTTGGGCCATGATCCGCCAATCAGAGGCCAGCGCGATGGCCGCTGGTGTCAACGTAACCGTCCATAAGGTCTGGGCGTTCGTTTTGGCGGGGTTTCTCGCCGGCATAGCCGGTGGATTGCTGGCTGGAGAGCTAAAGATACTCGACAGTCGATCATTCTCGGCCAGCGAGTCAATCCTGCTTTTCGCCTTGTCCGTGGTCGGTGGAGTCTATAGCTGGGTCGGAGCGGTCATTGCCGGAGTTCTCTATCGTGCGGTTCCCGCCCTATTCAACAATTTCGGCCTTGACGCTGATCTGGCGTTGATCATTTTCGGCGTCGCTCTGCTACATGCGGTTATGACAGCGAAACGCGGCATCGCCGGGCAGCTCGGCGATGTAATCTCCTCATTTCTTCCTCGCTGGGCGAACCGCAATGATCGCGATTGACATGCTGACAGTCAGTTTTGGGGGCGTGTACGCCATTGACGAGCTGACGCTTGATTTGAGGGATGATGTCGTCGGCATTATCGGCCCCAATGGCGCCGGCAAGACAACCCTGATCAATGTCCTGTCGGGTTTTGTTGAGCCAAGATCTGGCGGCGTGATGGCCTTTGACAATGATCTCCTGGCGATGAAACCACACGAGAGAGCGCGATGGGGATTGGCACGCTCTTTTCAGAAGGCACAGATTTCCCCGGATCTGAACGTCGAAGACCATATCCGCGTTGCATTGGATTTTCAGGGACTGCCCGAACGGGACAATCAGAAGGTGTTGGCGCACGTTACAGAGTTCACGGGACTGTCCGAGCACCGCCATGATCCCGGCCGCGTGCTCAACTCAGCACAACAGCGTTTGACTGAGATTGCGCGTTGCCTGGCATCTTCGCCGAAGATAGTGCTGCTAGACGAACCCGGTGGAGGGCTTCCACAGAATGAGATGAGAGGGCTGCAGGAGCTAATCGGTAATATCAAGCGCGAATTCGACGCAATGGTGGTCCTGATCGATCATGACGTCGACCTTATCCGTGCAGTCTGTTCGCATATGGTCGTTCTGGATTTTGGCAGACTCATCGCACTCGGAGAAACCAACACGGTTTTGAGCGATGAGAAGGTGAAGGCAGCCTATTTGGGACGGTAGATGATGAGCGACTTTGCGGCGGAGCTGTCAATAGAGAACCTAACGGTTGCAAGCGCCGGTAAGATCGTTGTCGAAAACATGTCACTTAGCGTCATTCAGGGTGAAATTGTTGCCCTGCTCGGACCAAACGGAGCCGGTAAGAGCGAACTCGTGCTGGCGACGGCAGGACTTATGGCGAAGGAATCTGGCTCTGTGACAGTCGCTGGCAATCAAGTCTCCGCTCTCAAACCCGATCAGATACGCGTAGCCGGTCTCGCGGCGGTTCCTGAAGGCCATCAAGTGCTGCCAGACCTATCTGTCTCCGATAACCTGTGCGCTGCCGGATCAATGCTTTCGGCTCCAGATCTGGATAGGGCGATTCACGATGCCCTCGAACTGTTCCCCGAATTAGACAGATTGCTTGCTCAAAAGGCAGGTTTGCTATCAGGCGGCCAGCAGAAGATGGTGGCGCTTGCCCAAGCGTTGGTCTGCCGGCCCAGATTCTTGCTGATCGATGAAATGTCGCTCGGTCTTGCGCCGGTTATCATCAAACGCCTGTTGGAGGCGATGCGTCAGCTTTCCAAAAAAGGTGTCGGAATTCTGCTAATTGAGCAGTTCACTAACCTTGCATTGGAACTATCAAACCGGGCGATCATCATGAATCGCGGGCGTATGCTCTATTCTGGTGACTCCAAAAAACTCAGAGACAACCCTGACATTCTACATTCCGCGTATTTTGGGACGTAATATCAGAAAGTTCTATCTCAAAGACTCGTGCTGGTTCTGGTCTGCAACCGGCGTAGTCCTGAGGTGTGGTGATCCGTGTACTCAATACATCGGCAGCATCACAAAGTTGATCGTGGAATGGCAATTCGTAGCGATGGTTCGCAGCAACAATTGCAAGGGGAACCCCGCTCCACAGTGAAGTGCAACACCAGAGGTGGTGGTGACCGGTTTCCCGCCGCATGATGTTGCGGATCGGCCAACAGACGGCAAAAGTCCCTATACTGAAACAAGGGAGACCGCCATGCCCGAGGAGCCGCCGTCGCTCCAGCCCAGCAAAATCCTTTCAGTAACTGCTCACCCCTTCTCGGCGGCAGACTGGGCTCAATGCAACTCTATCATGTCGGCGGCGCTTCCTGCCAGCGCGATCTGGATGGCGACGAGAGGATTGTATCCGAGGGCCGCCATCGAGCTTTGGTAGCTTGAGATCCTGCACCAGGCCTCGGCGTCGAGCCGTGTCCGGAAGCAGCCCGATATACGGAGTCGGGCGCAATGCCGGGTTGTCCGCGGAACCACCTGACAGCGCTGGGATCCGTCGCGGACAGCCCGGCACCACGCCTTGCGGGATCTTTCGGTATTTCCGTCCCTCCACTCAATCACATGGAAAGAAAGAACGATGCCCGCAACATCCAGTGCCCGGCTGACGGGGAGTGCCGCTGCGGCCGACCTCACCGCCACCATCCCCGCCTTCATCGACGGTCTCCGTCTTCGGGGCGGGCCTGTCGAAGAGCCCGTCCGGAGGAGCGGGAGCGTCGCCCGCCATTTCCTGGTCTGGCTTCGGGCCTCCGGAACCGACCCGGGGACGGTCGAACCGGCGGCTGTCGAACGGTTCCTGCGGCACGGTTGCCGTGGCCGGGAGTCATGCGGTTCCGCGGCGTCCGTCCGCTTCGGGCGCTGGAGCAGGCGTCGCACGTGCTCCGGCATCTGGAAGTTCGTCCGGTTTCCCGAGGCCGAAGGACATGTCGACACACCGGGCGGGCTGGGCGGCAACCTGCGCCTGCTGGACGGTTGCCTCGGGGAACTGCGCCGCGACGGTTACGCGGCCGGGACGATCCGCGCGTACCGGCACGGCTGCACCGGTTTCATCGCCTGGCTCCATCCCTCACGCATCCGGCTCCGTGACGTGACGGCGGACACCGTCGGCGGTTACCACAGCAGGACGTCCGTCCTCTCGGTCTCCGGCGTCTACCGCGGCCGCCGGCGGCCGAAGGACCGGGCGGCATGCGACGGAGTTGGAAATCGAATAGAGTTCAGATCGTCGGCATCCCCGTCACCTGATGCTTTCCGTCGGGTCGTGAAGCCGCCTATTGAAAAGGACACCGCCCACTGATCGCGAGGTAAACCAGCGATTCCTGCCTGACCGCAGCTTACTCCCGCAAGACTGGCTTCACGGCGAACTGGATACCGGTTTCGCAATGGACCGGTCTGCGAAGCTCCACCAGGGTTGCTCTACGAGTTGGTTGGAGAAAGATCGCATGGCGAAAGACTTGGACAGCGGCGGGCGTCAGAATTCGTTGCCAATGTCGAAGGCAATCCACCGCCAGTCCTTGACGGAAGGAAAAATGTCATCGGCGCCATAGAGGCTGCTGCCGGGTTCGCCTGGCAACGCTGTCGTCACCGTCCTTTTCCTTCAAAGACGATCCAGGCATGGATTCGGTCCCCGCTTCGATCAAGTATGATCGAAACGAGGGAATCGGCGAGTGGACGGAATCCCTACCGTCGTCATACAACGCACCCCTGTGGATAAGATGGGCGAGGAAACGTCTGGGAGTCATGCCGTCGGGTAGCGACCAAGGGATGTCCTGAGGTGAATCACCAGCGCGGCAATGTCCAACGATGGTTCCAAGGAGAGTGGTTCTGGCGATCGTTCCTGTAGTGGTCTCCAATCCATTCCTGGATTCCGGAACGGTCTCCATCACCTTGGCGACCAAGGCGTTCGATTCCCGCATCTCCAAGCTGTACTGGCTTTCATAGTACTCCCGGCGTTTCCGCCGTGTCTCCGACTCGACGTCCATCCAATCGATCCGATCCATGTCCCCATTCACCCGCAGCGCCTCCTCCGCCAGTGCGACGCCTGCGTGGTGCAGGTGTCTCGGCCAACCGTCGCAAAGGTGGACCAGATCACGCAGTTGTGGAATGTGACGGGAGATATCCAAGCCAAAATACCCGCAGGCTTTTTCCATGAACGTTCTCGCTTCCCAGGGCTCCAGCCTTCCGACCTCATGGACCACGACGCTCCGCGTCAGGTCCATTTCCCTAGCCCTGTTCTGGGTGTCGGACAATCCGGCCAGCACCAGCGACAGGGGCAGCCCCGTGGTGCCGTCGTGAATGGCCTGGAGAAAGCGGGCTTCCGGCGTCGTCCGGTCCCCGGCGAGCCGCTGCGCCTCATCGACGGCGACGATGATCGGTACCGAGCCTTCGCGCACCGGGTGCTTTCTCGCCAGCATTCTAAGTGTTTTTGGAATCTCCGCATCGGAAAACCCGACCGAGAAACCGCCGGGTCCAGCGCCGATGGCGTTAATTCCCTTCAGTCTGTCCATCAGGGCCTTTCTCCAGGATGCCCTGTCCATGGTCCAGGCGTCGAGGACCGCTCCCACGCCCACAGCGGTGTCATCGGTGATATCCGTCGAGGAGAGCGTCACGACCCTGGGGGTTCCGTTCTCTCCTGTCCATAGCCGCTGCATCTCGTGCAGGAGTGAGGTCTTTCCCGCCCCCGGCGCCCCCTGCACGATGCGCGTCACTTTCGGCCGGCCCGCCTTTCGGGTCGCTATGTCCAGAATGTCGTCGAGGATGGCGCCGCGGCCGACGAACACCGGCGGCGGATCGCCCTCGTCCAGCCGCAGGAACTCCCTGACCCTGTCATACCGTATCGGAATCGTTCCCCTCCATGCGTCAGGTCGCCAGACAATACCATGTCCTGTTCGCGAAACATAGTCATGGCCAAGGAGATACCATCTGCCGGAAAACCAATTCGGGCGCGTGGATTTCTCAAACGGAAATTCTCTCTGGAGAATATGGTTCACCGATTTGGAAAAACACCAGTTGAAACTCCTTTGGAATCTTTTTTTATCAATGAGTTGCGGAGGTATAGTGGAAAAAAACTGGCTGTCCTTACAACAGCTACCACTGCCCAAGACCGAGCTTTCGCAGCCCCCTGATCCGGCACAGAATTCAATGCGATCGGTTCAGATCAACCCGGAACACTCGATCAAGGCTACCGATGCCTGATGCAGTCGCCTTGCGGGATCGGCGAGATCCGTCATGACGTCGAAGTGGTTGCGGTCCTCGACCTCAAGGCAAGTCACGGTCAACCCCGCCTTGCGCAGTTTCCTGGAGAAGTCCTGACTTTGGCGCCTGAACTCATTTGTTTCCCGACCACCCCAAGTGATCAGCAATTCGGGTCCTTGGGGAAAGGCCATGCACTGCGGCGAGTTCCGGCGTGCTGCAGCCGCATCAAGCCTGAGCCATTCATTCGGCTTACAGTGACGCACCGGCTCCAGGTCATATAGTCCGCTTGCCAGAATCCCACCCTTCAGCAGGTTAACCGGCACACCGGGAAACGCTCTCCAATCCGTGGCCATAGCCATCGCGGCCAGATGCGCACCTGCAGATGAACCGCCAACGAACAACCTCGTCGGATCGCCACCGTACAAGGCGATGTTTGCATATACCCAAGTAACCGCACGACGGCACTGCAAGACGATTTCATCGAGACTTACCTTGGGTGCAAGGCTGTACTCGACGACTGCCGTGCTGATACCGCGATTGGCAAGCGCCCCTGCCATAAACGCGCTGTCTCTCCGGCCAAGCAGCCGCCAATAGCCGCCGTGAAAGTAAATCAGGACCGGCTTCCCAGCACCGGCAGGAAAGTAGTCGATGCGCTCATCGTCCGAAGGTCCGAAGGCCAGGTCGCGAATTACCTCACAGTCGGCATAGCATTCCGCGCTCAGTGCCCGATAACGCGCGATCTCCTCGTCAAAGTCCGGGACCGTGGCTCGGGCATCGTACTGGCGTTCCAACTCCTCCTGACCGAGACTCCTCCAATCATCCGACATGGTCACACACCCAGATAGGTCTCGGCGAAATCCGGCACAGCACGCATCGCATTCATGTCACCTGCCCAAGCGACCTTTCCCTTAACCAGAACCGTCGCGTGGTCGGCAACCTTCGCCACCTCGTCAAGGTTCTTGTCGATCACGAGAATTGTCTGCCCCTGCGCCTTCAGTGTGCCGAGAGTGTTCCAGATGCTTTGGCGGATCAGCGGAGCGAGACCCTCTGTGGCTTCGTCCAGTATGAGTACTTTCGGGTTTGTCATCAGCGCACGACCGATCGCGAGCATCTGCTGTTCACCGCCCGAGAGCGAATTCCCCAGCTGCCCGGCCCTCTCCCTCAAGCGCGGAAAGTGGTCAAACACCAGGTCAAGTGTCCAGAACCCTGAGCCGGATCTGTTGCCGGCGGTACAGATCAGGTTTTCCCGCACCGTCAGGCTCGGAAAGACCTGCCGACCCTCCGGCACCAGCGCGAGGCCGGCCTGACCGATCTGATAGGGCTTCAGCGCGGTGATTTCACGACCGGCAAGCCGGACCGAACCCGCGCTGGCGGGAGTCAGCCCGCTGATCGCCCGAACTGTCGTGGTCTTGCCCATGCCGTTCCGGCCCATCATCGCGACAAGCTGGCCCTCACCCAGTTCCAGATCAACACCGAAGAGAACCTTGGAGCTGCCGTAGCCTGCCTCGACACCCTCGACCTGCAGCATCAATTCACCTCCTCGCGGAGTTTGTGATCGCCAAGATAGGCCTCCTGCACTTCGGGGTTGGCCCGGATGCTCTCGGGCACATCCGAGGCGATGACCCTGCCGTATACGAGAACTGAGACCTTGTCGGCGAGGCCAAAGACCACGTCCATGTCATGTTCGACCAGAAGCATAGTGACGGAGTCGCGCAGGTCCTCCAGCAGGTCCATGATGCGGCGGCTTTCCTCAACGCCCATACCCGCGGTCGGTTCATCCAGGAGCAACAGTTTGGGCTTGGCGGCGAGTGCCATTGCGACCTCGACCTGCCGCTTCTGTCCATGGGCAAGTTTGCCGGTCAGCATGTCGGCCTGATCCATCAGCCCTACACGGGTCAATATGGCCTCGGCGCGCTTCCGTTCAGCACGGTCCGTGGCCGCTAGACGAAAGAGATTTCGGGCTTGCCCAGCAAAGGACTGCAACACGAGACAGACGTTGTCACACACCGTCAGTTCGGGGAAAACCGAGGTGATCTGAAAGCTACGCACCAGCCCAGCGTGGGGCCTCAAATGCGCGGGGATCGCCAAGAGGTCCTGCCCGTCGAACATGATGGTGCCGCTGGAGGGCTGCAGATATCCGGAGAGCAGGGCGATCAACGTGGTCTTCCCGGCACCGTTAGGACCGATCAGCGCATGGATCGTACCGCGTTCGACCGTCAGCGAGACATTGTCGGTGGGCTTGAGCGCTCCGAAGGACCTGCAAAGGTTGCGGATCTCAAGCATCTCTCATCCCCTTTGTGGAAAGATCAGACCATAAAGCCCCGTCTTTGCATAAAGAACCACCAGAATCAGGATTGGCCCGAAGACGAACCGCCAGTGTTCGGACAGAAGCTCAAGCCCCAGTCCCTGTAGGATAAGCGGCAGAAACTCCTCCAATAGAAGGAACAGGAACGTACCCAGCACCGGCCCGACCAACGTACCCATTCCACCGAGGATCACCACAATCATCAGGTCACCCGAACGGGTCCAGTGCGTCAAAGCGGGGCTGACGAACTCAGTGTGGTTCGCCGAGAGCGCTCCGGCCAGCCCGGCACCTATGCCCGCAATCACGAAGATCTGCAGCTTGGCCCAGTAGGCGTTGATTCCGATCGAGGACAGGCGGTCCTGGTTCTGCTTGATGGCGACCAACGTGCGCCCGAACTTCGAACGCACCACCCAGCTGCAGGACCAGAAGAACAGAACGAACCATCCAAGACAGAAGTAGTAGAAGCTCATCCGGTCGTTCAGATCGAGCAATGGCAGCGAATTGCGTCCCTGGAACATCATCATGCCATCATCACCGCCATATCGTTCGAGCGAGACAAAGAGAAAGAACAGCATCTGCCCAAAGCTAAGCGTAATCATGATGAAATACACGCCTCGCGTCCGAAGTGACAAAGCACCGATGATGAGTGCCGACAGTGCCGACAGCACCAATGCCAGTGGGATTGCCACGAGACCGGACAGAGTACCGGGCAGGCCAAACAGCGTGGTGTCTTCGTAAGCATGAAAGGATAGTATGCCAACCGTGTAGGCCCCAACCCCCAAAAACGCCGCATGGCCGAAAGACACAAGCCCTGTGTAGCCAATCAGCAGGTCGAGGCTGACCGCCGCAATGCAGAATATGACCACTCGGGTCGCGGTGGAGATCAGATAGGACGATCCTATCGCCTGCAGCACGAACGGCAGAAGCAGGAGCGTCACAAGGCAAACCAACAGGAATGGAAGGTGATGTGTGTATCTCACCTCAACCGCTCCGCGCCACCGGAAACAGTCCCGTGGGCCTGAAGACCAGGACCAAAACCATCAGAAGATAGATCGACATGGATGACAGGCCTGCCGAAATCCCGCTCGCCGCAGCGGGATCCAGAAACCGCCCAAGAATGTCAGGCACGAAGGCACGACCCATCGTGTCAACCACACCCACTGTGACCGCACCCAGCATCGCTCCGCGTATCGATCCGATGCCGCCGATCACAATGCAGACGAAGCAGAGGATCAGGAGGTTCTCGCCCATGCCAACCTCGACTGATGTGAGCGGCCCTGCCAGTGCACCTGCAAGCCCCGCGAACATTGCGCCAACGACGAAGATAAGCGTGTTGAGACAATCGATATTGACGCCCAGTTGCTGCACGGTCTCCCTGTTTGTCGTGCCGGCACGGATCCGCATCCCGACACGGGTGCGCATGATGATCAGCCATAGCGCAACGGCTACCGTCAAGCCGGCGACAATGATTGCAACGCGATAGATTGGATAGGTCACGCCGCCTGGCAGCGTCACCGTCCCTGACAGCAACGGCGGCACGTCCATGAACAGAGGCACCCGGCCAAAGAGCATCGTCGTCCCTTCATTGATGAACAGGATCAGCGCAAAGGTCGCAAGCACCTGATCCAGATGGTCTCTCACATAAAGCCGACGGATGATGACGACCTCAATCACCCAAGCCGCGAGTGCCACGACCGGAAGGCTCAAGATCAGGGCCAGCAGGAACGAGCCGGTCCAAGCCCCAGTCACCGCCATCGCATAGGCGCCGATCATAAAGAGCGAGCCATGCGCCAGGTTGATGATGTTCATGAAGCCGAATACCAGCGTCAGCCCTGCCGAGACCAGAAAGAGAAACATGCCCAATTGCACACCGTTGAGCAGTTGCTCAAGGAAAAGCTGCGACAACACTGCCTGTATGCCCTTCTAGGTCGCTGGATCAAGCGCCTCGATCTCGCCGGTGCGCACCCAAGCGGGCGCACCGGCGGTGTCGTTCGCTCCTCGGTCACCCTACCTGAGGGAGCACTCCGAAGCGTAAGCGTCAGCGTGGTCCATTGCAATGACGCCCGTGGTCTCGTTCACGAATTCCCCGTCACGCTCGACAACAACCCGTGCGTACCAGTTTTGGATCGGGTGGTTGTTCGTGTTGAACGCGAATGCGCCGCGGACGGAGTCGAAATCGGCCAATTTGAGCGCGTTCCTAAACCCGTCCATATCCGCCGTGACCTTGCCGCCCGTTACCATGAGTGCGCTGGCGATCAGCTTGGCAGTGTCATAGCCTTGGCTAGCGTAGACCGTCGGCGAACGGCCGTACTCTGATTCAAATCCGGCAATGAAGGTTCGGTTGGCCTCGTTGTCCAGATCGTGGTTCCAGTGCGAAGAACTGGAAACGCCAACCATAGACTCGCCCACAGCCCGTAGAATGTTGATGTCGGAAGAAGGTGCCGCCAGAACCATTGGCACGTCTTCGTTCATCCCCGCTTGATGGTATTGCTTGGCGAAATTGATTCCCATGCCGCCAGGAAGGAACTGGAAGACCATCTCAGGCTCAGCCGCACGGATTTTCGCAATTTCCGCGGCATAGTCGGTCTGGCCAAGCTGGGTGTAGAGCTCGCCGACGATCTCGCCCTCGAAATAGCGCTTGAACCCCGCGATCGCGTCCTTTCCGGCTTGGTAGTTCGGAGCCAGGACGAAGGCATTTCCGAAGCCCTGCGCCGTCGCGTTCAGGCCCGCACTTTCATGCAGTGAGTCGTTCTGCCAGGCGACGGCAAAGTAGTTCTCGTGGCAGTTCTTTCCCGCGAATTGCGAAGGAGCCGAATTCGGCGTGATGTAGAACCGCCCGGCGCGCAGAGTCAGTGGCGCGACCACTGGAGAGATGTTGGAGAAAATCACGCCGGTCATGATTTCGACCTCGTCGCGCTCTAGAAACCTCTCAGCGATCGCCCTGCCGTTTTCTGGTTTCAGGCCATCGTCCTCGACCAGCACCTCGACCGTGGTGCCTCCAAGCATGCCACTTTCTTCCCTGACCGCCAGCATGAAGCCGTCGCGCACGTCTTGGCCCAGATATCCTGCCGGACCTGAGAGCGTGGTGATCATGCCGATCTTCACATCCTCTGCCAGCGCAGCCAAGCCGGATGCGGACAGAAAAAGTAAGGTTACGATATTGATTTTCATGAGTTTCATGTTGTTCTCCCAATTGTCTGGTTGCAGGAACCGCGAACTGCCAGCCGTGGCGCCGGCCCCATGTCTGTCGAGTTCCCCAAGTCCGATGCGGCGGCTAGAGTTTCACCCAGCCGTCAGGCGGTTCCTTACCCGGATGCATACTACCGCAATTCGGGCAGGTGCGGGATTCTTCCGAGGCATAGAATCTCTCGTAAATCGGTGGCAGATCCTTCACGATCGACTGAAGCTGCAATTCTGCACGGTACACCCGTGTGCCGCATTCAAAGCAATACCATTCGATCGCGTCAAGCTGACCCGGTTGCCGCTTGGGTTCGATTACCAGACCAACCGAGCCTTTCTGGGGACGCTGCGGCGAATGGCGGATATGCGGTGGCAGGAGAAACACGTCGCCTTGTCGAATCGGAACATCATAGAACTCGTCTCCATCATACAGCTTGAGCACCATGTCGCCCTCAAGTTGGTAGAAGAACTCCTCGACCGGATCGTCATGATAGTCGGTACGCTCATTCGGGCCACCTACGACCGTCACCATCAGGTCACTGTTTTCAAACACCATCTTGTTGCCGACTGGCGGTTTCAACAGGTAGCGATGATCGTCAATCCAATTCCTGAAGTTGAAGGCACTTAGCTTGGCCATAGCGATCTCCTGTTTGAGGAGACTGTTCCCGACAGCCACCATAACCGCAAAGGATTTCTTCGCATGTAGTTATCGGAAAAAAACATATCGCGCAAAGTCCTGATGCAACCCGAAGTCGGAGTGGAGCGCTGGTTGCCGAACGTTCTCCGCATGGATTCCCACGAGCCAGCTGTGTCATGGAGTTCCGAGCCCGATGATCGGCGGCAATTCGCGTGTTCGGCCAAGAGTGGACAACCCGCAGCCGAGGCCAACAGCCCCCGGACATCGCTTCATTCCATGTACAGACATTGGTCCAAGCGTGGATTTCAACACTGTCTGACCTTCGCTGCCCCGTAGGCGAACCGCTGGGTAGTCTGCCGGGGGTCTTTCAGGAACCGGCCGGGTTTCCTGATCTTGCGGACAGGGCTGGAGGCACCCGAATTGATCCGCCCCGATGGCCGTTCCCTACAGGCTTCGATCTATGCCGCCAAACCGAAAATCGGATGGTCAGTCCCGAAACGCATGCCGTACCCAAGCCGACGGAAATCGCGTGAAGGCGGCAGAGAATCAACCAGAATTGCCATTCCTGGGATGGCGCCGCTCTCAGAGCCTGAGACCGCAGGTTTCGAACGCGGTCCGCACGACAGATTTCTCATCTTCGGTCAAATCCAGCATTGGCGGGCGGACATGTCCTCCGACCTGACCCAGCAGCTCCTGCCAGTACTTGCCGAAGGCCGTGGGCTTTCCGGGTGGCCTGCTTCGCTTGATTGCTTCGCGAACCGGATCAAGGCTGTCGCGCACCCTGCGCGCTTCGGCGAACCTTCCCGCAAAGGCCAGTTCGGTATAGTCATGCATCCTCCTGTCACTTGCCGTTTGCAGCAGGTAGGGAGGTGAGGAACAGAGATACAGCCGCCAGCCCAGTGCCTCGACATTGTCCAGCCAGTCTTCTTCCGCCGATGTCGAGACCTGAATCCTGTCGCCCACCATTCGGATCAACCGCACATACATCTCGCGCGGAACGGAATACTTGATCGCGACGATGTTTGGCAGATCGGCAATCCGCGCGCATTCCTCCGGCTGCATGAGATAGCCGCTGTCCGAATGGCTCCACATTGCAATGCCGATGTCCAATTCGTCGCAGAATCGCTTGTAGTACCGGTAGAGCAGTTCGCTCCGGTCATTGCAGAAACTGAGCATCGGAGCATGAACAACCACATAGTCGGCGCCACACGCTTCTGCATGGCGACCGAGTTCCAGTGCGGTGTCCATGCTCTGGTCCGAGATCGACATGATCGTCCTTGCCTTGCCAGCGCATTCATCGGCCGCAATGGTCATGTTGCGCTTGCGCTCTTCCAGCGTCATCGACCAGAATTCACCCTGCTTGCCCGCCACGAACAGTCCGCTGACCCCCAGATCGTCGATCCAGTGACGGATGTTGGAACGAAACCCTGCCTCGTCCAGTGCGAGATCGGCGCTGAATGGGTTCAGGGCCGCCGCCCAGATGCCACGCATATTTTCGCGCGCATGATCCTTTGCCTCATATCTAGTGTAATCCATCAAGCCACCACCGCAACATCGTCATTCCCTGCCAGAGAGCGCATGAGTTGGCCACTTCCAATCTGAATCGGTGGAACTGGCCATCAAAAATTGGCATACCAAAGGACATGCAGTTCAGGAAATCTGATTCCGGCAAGGGGACACGCCCATGAGAATCGCAATCATCGGAACCGGCGCGATCGCGAGCTATGTGCAGGCAGCACTTGCCGCGACCCCACACACGATCATGGCGTTTCTGGTGCGGCCCGAACGCGTTTCCGAGGCCCCCGAACGCTATGTCGGCTCTGTCACCCTGCTTCCGGACGCGCTGGACCTGGTCATTGACTGCGCAGGTCATGGTGCCCTGCGCGACCATGGATCCGCGATCCTGGAACGTGGGCTGGACCTGGTTTCAGTGTCCGTAGGCGCCCTGGCCGACACCGCGCTGTCGGACGAGCTTGAAGCGGCGGCCGAGCAGGGGAACGCCCGCCTGTACCTGGCAAGCGGCGCGATCGGTGCACTCGATTGCCTGCAGGCCGCCAGAGTGGGCAAACTGGAGGGTGTAACCTATGTGGGGCGAAAACCCCCAAAGAGCTGGAAAGGCTCGCCCGCTGAAACGGTGACGAACCTTGACACATTGCAGAGCGGCGCGGTGACGCATTTCCATGGCTCCGCCCGTGACGCCGCCCTGCGATATCCAGCGAACGCCAATGTCGCTGCCGCGGTTGCGCTGGCAGGTATTGGGTTTGACAGCACCGAAGTCAGGTTGGTCGCCGATGCGGACATTCTCGAGAATATCCATGAGATCCAGGCCCATGGAGATTTTGGTGCATTCCAGTTTCGTATCAGTGGCAGGTCTTTGCCAGACAATCCGCGCAGTTCCGCGCTGGCGGCGATGAGCGTGGTCGCCAAGCTCGATCAGATGTCGCGCAGGGTCGTGCCATGACCTCCCGGCATTCCCGCATCCTCGACCGTGCGCTGACCCGCCTTAAATTGCGGCAACTTCGCCTGCTCGTGGCTGTGGGCACCCACCGCAACATCCAGAACGCCGCACGGGAACTGGGCATTTCCCAGCCTGCTGCCACCAAGATGATCCAGGATCTTGAACTGGATTTCGAGGTGACCCTGTTCAACCGAACCAATCGTGGCGTGATTCCGACCGTTTTTGGCGAAACCCTCATCCGCCACTGCAAGCTCATCTTTGCGCAGGTTTCCAACGCCACCCAGGAACTGGACGACCTGAATGAGGGGAATTCCGGCCGCGTCGTCATCGGCACATTGCTTGCCGCCTCCACCAGCCTGCTGCCGACCGCGATCAATCATCTTCTGACCCACCGGCCCAAAGTGGCCATAAAGATCAGCGAAGGTACCAACGAAGTCCTGATCCCGTCGCTCCTTTCCGGCAAGATCGACATGGTCGTCGGGCGTCTGTCCACCCTTCGCTACCGCGAGAGGATCACACGGGAGAAGCTTATCGAGGACCGGGTTGTCGCGATCGTCGGCCCGGAACACCCCCTGGCCGGGAAACCGGACGTGTCGTTCGATCAACTCCGGCCTTATGGCTGGCTCCTGCCGCCATTGGAAACGACGCTCCGTCGACAGGTCGATCAGTTCTTTATCAGCCAGCAGCAATACGCACCGCCGCATGCGATCGAATCGGTCTCCTATCTCGCCAACCGTGCGCTCCTTCAGTCGCGTCACCTGATCTGCCTGGTACCGGAGGAGGTGTCGAAGCAGGACATCGGTAACGGAAATCTGGCCCGGCTTGACTGGCCCGTGCCATTCGGTCGGGGGCCGATCGGCATATCGCTTCGCAGCGGTGACAGCCTTTCTCCGGCGGCCCGCGCATTCAAGGCGGCACTTCACAAGGCAGCGGCTGAGCGCACAGGCTGATATCCATCGAATTGATATCAACATTCCCTCTATTCACTTGCAGCCCTCGCCTGCCTCGTCTGATCTGGATCGGTGACTGCAGGAGACCTACTGATGTATCCGGACCTGAAACTCTTCATTGACGGCCAATGGCGCAGGACCGCCGACGATCTGGTTGTGGTCGATCCGGCCACCGAAGAAGAGCTTGGGCACCTGCCATGCGCAGCGCAATCCGATCTTGATGACGCGCTCGAAGCGGCCGTGAAAGGGTTCCGGGTGTGGAGCCGTACAGCACCACGCGACCGAGCCAATCTCATCCGGCGCGCGGCGGCGCTCATGCGGGAACGCCAAGAGGAGATCGCCCGGGCGATTACCCTTGAACATGGCAAACCTCTACCTCAAGCCAGACTTGAAGTGATCCGCGGCGTGGAGTTCTTCGAATGGGATGCGGGTGAAGCCATGCGAACCTATGGTCGGGTAATCCCCGCGCCGAAGGGACACAGGTTATTGGTGCACCGCCAGCCAGTTGGCGTTGTCGTCGCCTTTTCACCCTGGAATTTCCCGATGAGCCAGCCCGCGCGCAAGATTGCGGGCGCGCTTGCCGCGGGCTGCTCAATCATCATCAAGCCGGCCGAGGAAACTCCGGCTGGCGCCATCCACATCGCCCGTGCCTTTCAGGATGCAGGCCTGCCTCCGGGCGTTCTGAACCTCGTCTTCGGCCTGCCCTCGGAAATCTCCAGCTATCTGATCCCGCAGGATCCGATTCAACTTGTAGCCTTTACCGGCTCCACCGTGGTTGGGCGGTTGCTGGCTGGCCTCGCCGCGCAGAACGACACGCGCGTTCTGATGGAACTCGGTGGCCACGCCCCAGTGATCGTTTGCGAAGACACCGATGTTGAAGCCGCAGCCATCTCGGGTGCGATCCGGAAAATGCGCAACACCGGGCAAGTCTGCACCTCACCTACGCGCTTTTTCATCCATGAAAACATCTTTGACGAATTTGCCGAAGCCTTTGTCGCCCGCGTCAAGGCGACGGTGGTCGGTAACGGGATGGACGCAGGCGTGGAGATGGGTCCCACCGCCAACGACCGTCGTATCCCTGCCTTGACAGCGCTGGTGGAAGACGCACGCGACAAGGGCGCGACCGTGACGACCGGAGGCGCCCGGCACGGCCGCCAGGGGTATTTCTTTCAACCAACGGTCCTGCTCAACGTGCATCGGACCGCACGGATCATGCAGGAAGAGCCCTTTGGTCCGGTGGCCGTGCTGAACCCTGTTTCGTCACTCAATCATGCCATCGTCGAGTCCAATTCCGTACCCTTTGGTCTGGCTGGATACGCTTTCACGAACAGAGCGGACTACATCGACCGTCTTGTCGACGAAGTGGAGGTCGGCAACCTCTCGATCAACACTCTTGAGGCATCAATGCCTGAAACCCCTTTCGGCGGAGTAAAGGCCAGCGGCTACGGGCGTGAAGGCGGCACCGAAGGCCTTGAGAACTACACCACCGCAAAAAACGTTTGGCTCTCCAATACGATTGCATGAGGTGAACTTGCGAGGCGCCGCCGGGGCCAGCCAGATGGAGGAGCTCATGGGGACGGTCGCCGAGACACTGAGGGCCGAGGGTGAGGTCAGGTTCCTTGTCCGCCTGCTTGAGAGCCGGTTCGGGCCCCTGCCCCGGGAGTTCAGGAACCGCATCGCCGGGGCGGACGCCGCCCAGCTTGACGGCTGGTTCGACCGGGGTCTGGGCGCCGGGACCCTGGACGCGGTTTTCGGGGATGGATGATCCATTGGTAAGAGCCGCGGTTATCCTGGCTGTGGCCATCGAATGCAGTGTTGCTTTGTGGGTATATTTTCCCCTACCATTCCTGCGTTAGAGCCGCCGATGGTGATGGGACTGCATTTCGCTGTGCGGCGTTCGTCGGTGAGTTTCGCCGATGACCGCTTCCGTTGTCCCTGCATTCACCCTAGCCGCCCGCAATCCCATGCTCTAAAGGCGCTCTCTCGCGGCGCTGGTGTGCGACTACCCATGCCGAAGGCGCTGAGCTCATCAGGAGAAAGCCATTTTCTGGAATGAAATCAATGAGTTGCGCCGGATTGTCGCAAAATCTCGGAAATTACTGTCCGCGGGACCCGGATGCTTCTCGCAATGCAGTCGCGACCATCGGGTTCCCGACCTAGTGTAGCACCATCATTGCGTTGACGGGTAAAGGGACCTGAGCCTGATGCGCGCGCCGGCTGTCGTGGAACGCCAGTCCACGGTGGCTTTCTCCCGGTTCCTCCTTCGGGCCCATGCCTCCGTTTCGCGGCACATCGTCTCCCGGTCGGGAATGCGGCGGTCCAGGCACTCGCGGACCATGGCCCCGATCCCGGTCCCGGCTACGTCCGGCCGGCCTTCGCGCCTCGGGGGATGGTGGATCTCCAGCCGGGAGGCGGTCCGCGCCGCCCCGTCGGGAGGGAACGCCTCGCATAAGGAGCCGACGGTGTGGCCGTCGGGGCTGTCCATCACGGGCACGGTGCGCCTGCCGGGGAAGGTGGCGTCCACGGGTCCGCGGACGACCCTGGCCCAGTCCCTGCGCGTCCGGCGGTCGGTGACCTTCACCTCCCGCCAGCCGGGCAGCGGGGCGAACGGCATGAACAGGTTCGCGGTGCCGTTGCGCCCGTATCCGGAGTTGTGGATGGCGGGGTCGCCGGGACGCGCCGGCCGAGGCACCCGGGGTGGTGGTCCGCGATCCGGCGAGCCTCGAGGTGGTGGGCGGGAAGAGGAAGGTGAGGACGGACCGGACCGGCGCCCGCCGCATGGTCCGTGCGCCGCCGGCCTGGGACGGCGGCGACCGGGACGCGATGTCGCCGGTGCGGGTTCCGACGGTCGCGGAGGAGGACGGGAGGCGGCTGCCGCCACGGCGGGAGCGTCCGGTGAGGGAGCGCCGCCGCCTCGCGAACGCGGTGGACGCGCTGCTGCGGCTGCACGGACTGTCGGGCGTGAACCCGGCGAGGCCGGGGTTCCGTGAGCGGCCCGCCGGGATGGAGACCGGCTACGGGGGACCGCTGCCGCCGGAGCCTGTCGCCGGGATCAAGGGCATCCCCGCCCGGCTGGAGCTGGTGCGCGCGGAGATGAAGGTGGCCGGGGCGGGGAAGGCGGAGATGCCGGGCGTCCAGGAAGGCCCTGGACAGCCTTCACGCGGAGGCCGATGGACCTCGCCCCGCCTCCGCCCCCCGTAGGCGGACCGCCGATCCGGAAAGCGCCGCCGGGGAGGAAGGGGCGCGTCGTTCGGGCCGGTCCCGCACGCCTGCAGGCAGGCCGCAGGCGGGCACGGATACGGCTATTCTCGTCAACAGCGACAGTCTATGGCAACCCCGCCACGCTTCCAGTCGCTGAAGATGCCTGTCTTCAGCCAGAGCACCCATACGGTCAATCAAAGCTGATGATCAAGCGGATGCTGCAGGATGCCTCCACAGCGCACCCTTGGATGAGAATCATATCTTTGCGCTATTTCAATCCAGTGGGTGCCCATCCAAGTGGCTGCATTGGCGAGGATCCAAAGGGCGTTCCAAACGGCCGTCGGCAATTTCGACGAGGTCAAGGTGTTCGGCGACAACTGGCCGACGCCTGATGGAACCGGTATCCGAGACTATCTGCATGTCATGGACGTCGCCGAAGGGCACGTTGCGGCACTGTCCCATCTGATCGATGGCGGCGGTGAGAGTGGACGCAATGTCGCCGTAAACCTGGGCTCAGGTCGTGGAACGAGTGTACTTGAGGTCATACGGGCATTTCGTGAGGTGACCAAACGCGATACTCCGTACCGGATCGTGGACCGTCGGCCAGGCGATGTGGCGGCCTATTGGGCAGATCCTTCATACGCAAAGCGGCTGTTCGGTTGGACCGCAAAATTGGACATGGCGAGCATTTGCCGTGATCTTTGGAACTGGCAGTCAAGGAATCCGAGCGGCTATGGGTAGTCACTCACGCGAGGACATCTGGACTCCCAGATGACAGAACCCACCCGAAAGCAGCGATCGACTCGGAACCGGGAATGACATGGACGCGCAGACCAGGGAACGTGAATAACGCCCCTGAAGATTGCCGCCATGTTGTCTCTAAGGACTTGTGACAAATCAACTCATTCCCGATTGCGACGCCTGAATTTCCTGTCCAGTGCATCCGCAAATGTGGCCCGATCCTGTGGACTCATGGCAATGATACGCTCAAGCAAAGAGTCCTGACCAAGCTGCCGGCGCTCCAGGATTCGGTCCCTCTGTTCAGCGAACAGCCGCTCCACCTCGGCTGCATCGAAGGGTTCTGTGCGCAAGGCCATAAGCAGCGCCTCGAACTGAGCCCTGAGTTCGGCCCGATTGTTCCGGAAGCTGTCGGCGTTTCGCGCAAGTGCTTCGTGCAGAGCGGACCTGTCTTCCTTTGGCAAAGCACGTACGAATGGCCCATAGCCGAGACCACGTAGTTCAGTTCGGTCACGCCCATGAGGTCCGGAAATCAGCGCACCGATAACCAGCCCGACTACCAACAGGTTGATGGTAAGCGACACAAAAAGGACAATCTTTACCCAGCGCTGGTTTCCTTTACGTTTTGGTGTGGAGTTCCGTTCGGTCATTGACCTAAACCTCGCCAATCAATTCAATGAATGAGGGCATGAAGTCCTCAAGCGAAAACCCCGCAACGTTGGTCAGATACCCATCGGACAGACCGTCGAGAGGTACTGAAGCAAAAAAACCGATAGCTAGACCTGCGACTGTCGCGGTCACAAAGGCCACTGCTGCAGGAATGCCCCCGACGGTATCGAGAACCACCTTTAGGAGCCCTGGCACGGAAGTCGCAGAATCGGCATCGACCGCGCCGGCATAGCGCGTGGAATTCTCGATGATCCGCTCCACCAAGTCGTTCGATGGTTGTGGACTTGTCTGCCGTGCCGCAGCAAACAGAAGTTCAAGTTCCTGATCGTCCAACGGTCGGTGTTCAGCCATCTTCATAACCCAGTTCCTCTCTGCGGCCAGCAAGCTGAGCTGCCAAGCCACGTTTTCCACGTGCGGTCAGACTTTCGACCGCCTCAACGCCAATATTCATTATTCCGGCGATATCCGGGTTGGACAGCCCCTCGATATGCCGCAGAATGACCGCCTGACGCTGGCGTTCCGGCAGTGTCGAAAGAGCGACTGACAACGCCCGCTCCCTTGCAGATTGCATCAGCCGCAATTCCACACTCGGCTTTCCATCCATCTGTTCAGGAATTTCATCGATGCCAAGCATTCGACCTCGGCGATGTCGGTCGATACAGAGATTCGAGACAACACGGTATAGCCAGGTAGTGACCCTTGCCTTGCCCTGATGCCAGGAATTGGACTGTTTCCAGAGCTTTAGCATCGCCTCCTGTGTAACGTCCTCAGCCTCGGCCCGATCGCCACCAAGCATCCTCATGGCGTACCCAAGCACCATTGGGGTCAGCCGCTGGGTAAGCACACGGGCAGCTTCGCTGTCGCCGTTGGAAAACGCGACCAGAAGAGCCTCGTCCGGAGCATCATCGAGTGCGTCGAATGCCATTTCCATGATCCCGCTGGTCTTTCTCGAACCGCAATGCCCAGTGATTTTCAGGTCAACCGTAGCGGCCGCGGGACGGGAGTCATCCTCCCATCCCTCAATGCGTAATGGATCAGTTCTCTCGCCCTCTCCAGTACCTCAGCCCGCGACTGCGGCCCCTGTCGTCCATCTCGGCCTTAGTGATCGATCCATCGCCATCAGCATCTAGACGTTCAAAGAGACGTTCAATTCGTTTAGGCTGGGTGGCCGCCGTTGCCTCCTCCAAGTTGAGCAGGCCGTCGCCATTGGTGTCATGACGCTCGATCCTGTTTTTGATCTGGCGAGCCCGATATTCAGTCCGCCACGCCTCGATCGCACTGCTTAGCTCATCGGCCGAAAGTTGCCCGTCTCCATCTGCGTCAGCATCACTGAAGCGCTCGGCCCATGTGGCCCTAATTTCTTCCATCGTCAGCACTTCGTCGCCGTTCCCATCCAATAGTCCAAACATATTTGTTGGAAATCCATCGTGGTCGCCAGATCTTCCCTTACCTACGCCATGTGCAGCCCCTGGACCTGCGAGTAGCGATAAGGTGGCCAATGTGGCCGCTACGCCAAAAACAATACGCGTCATGTCATTCTCCTTTCTGATCTTGGAGGTGGTTATCAAGCGATCCTGCGACCGCGCCTCCTGCACATAAAACGAATGGAACAGGAAATTCCGTCGAATGATCTTCGATCTTTGCCCTGAAAGAGTTCGGTTGATACGTTGCGGTCACCGGGCGGCACCAACATTGCGGCGGCCCCATTGACCGAATTGTGTAGCCCGTGCCTGATGTGGCTTCCATTCTCCAAGTGGATTGGCTTTCGCCAGCCAATATCCCACCTTGCGACAGACCGCCGCAAAGTCGCCATGTGCACTCGCTCTTCCCGACGATACGTTTATGTTCGCGCAATCCCCAGCAAGCGAGAGTCTGGATGCCCTCTACAACCGATGCACTCCCGGACCGACCGGCACTCGCCGCCATGAAAAGGGGTTGGTGTCGTCGCTGTCCGAACTGCGGGTCCGGACCGATGTTGCGAAACTACCTGAAGGTTCGGGATTCCTGCCCGGTCTGCGGTGAGGCCCTTTGCTATCATCGTGCGGACGATGGACCGGCCTATCTGACGATCATAATCGTGGGCCATCTAATGGCACCTCTCATTCTGTGGACGTACGTCACCTACAGGCCGGACCCGCTGCTTTTGGCGGCGGTGTTCTCAGTTGGATGCGTTGGGGTTTCGCTCTACCTGCTCCCGAGACTCAAGGGCGTTATCGTGGCGATCCAGTGGGCCAAGCGCATGCACGGCTTCGGAGAAGTGCCAGAGACAAAAGAGCAAACGAGGACAGGACCTTGGAGCAGCGGGCCATCCGCAACGCAGCAACGGTAATTCTGGTCCGAGACCCTGAAACCGATCCAAGGGTGCTCATGGGCCAACGTGGGGAAGGCGCAGCCTTCATGCCCAACAAATTTGTATTCCCGGGCGGTGCGGTCGATTCTAGTGACGAGTCGGTCCCCTTTGCCAATGAACTGCCAGAACCGTGCTCGATGCGACTTGAGCTGAACTGTGCTTCCGGACTCGCTCCCAGCCTGTTCGCAGCCGCGATTCGCGAACTATGGGAAGAGACTGGATTGATAGTTGGCAACAACGGAAATTGGCCCGGTGAGGTGCCCGAGGACTGGAAAGCATTCGCCAAATTGGGTTTGTTGCCCGATCCGAACCCATTGAGTTTCGTATTCCGGGCCATCACGCCGCCCGGTCGCACCCGTCGGTTTGACGCCCGCTTCTTCCTTGGAAACGCCAGCGAGGTGACAGGTGATCCAGATGACTTTTCGGGTGCTTCGGACGAACTTCGCCATCTCCAGTGGATTCCTCTCAGCGAGCTGCGGAAATTCGAGATGCCATTCATCACCGAAGTTGTGCTCGCTGAAATCAGCAATTCCCTTCCCAATCTCGGACCGCCTGCGTCGGTCCCATTTTTTCGAAACGACGACGAACAGAGCCTGTTTTTGCGCCTCGGTGGCGAAAGTTCTTCCGCCGCCGCGAAGAAGCGGTCCTAGAGATGTCCGCAGCGTCTACTGGTTGGCATTACAGGAATAGGATGAGTACAAGGATGCCAAATGTTAGCAGCGCGATTCCGCCGTATTCTCGCAGTGAAATCCTTTCACGAAAGAAGAACATCGACGCTGCGATTGAGAACAAGAGCTCAATCTGGCCCAGTGCATTGACATAAGCAGCGTTCTGCAGCGTAAATGCTGAGAACCAGCAAAAGCTACCTATCATCGAAGTAAGGCCAACCAGTCCCGCCACACGCCAGGCTCTAATGACAAGAGTTGCCTGTCCTCGCTCGCGCCAGACCAACCAGATCGCGAGGGTAAGGGTCTGGCAGGCGGTAACTATAGCAAGCGTCGTCCCGGCGCGCAGGATCGTGTCGCCGCTTCCGAGCGCGAGGGATGCCCCTCGATATCCGACGGCCGAAATGGCAAAGAAGACTCCCGAGGCTAGTCCGAGCCCCGCGGCCCGATTGAAGATTCGCGAGACGAATCGCCCTGCGCTGGCTGGAGGGTCGGATAACAGAAGCACTCCGGCAGATCCAAGCCCGATGGCGATCCCACCAACCACTCCCACGCCTTCTCCCAAGATCAGGAATCCCGCAATTGCGGTCATCACCACTTCCGTCTTCTTGAAGGTGATTCCGACCGCGAAATTTCGATGCGAGAAAATTGCGACAACGCACATCGTGGCCAATATCTGTGCCGCCCCTCCCGCCATCGCAAAAATCCAGAAGCGATGGGGCATCGACGGAATTTCCTGGTTCGATAGACCTGAATAGAACCAGACCAGGATCGCCACGAGCGGCGCGGAAAAGACGAATCTTGCGAACGTCGCGCCGCCGGTTGACAGCCCCGTGAGCTTCAACTGCTTCTGCAGCATAAATCTGAGGGTCTGCGCCAGTGCCGCCGCGACTGTAAAGTATGCCCATGCTTCCATGGGCGGTCTATTGCATGGCTGGAATTTCAGTTCCAGAAGGGATGGGGAACCGGATCCTTTGCCCGCATGAGATGCCAACGGAATATCTGGGCGTACGAGCGGTAGACGTAGCCGCCGTTTCGAGTTACGAACCGCTTGCGATTGTCTCTGTACAGTTTCGGGAGTCGATACCACGGAACCCGCGGATGGGCGTGATGGATGGCGTGCAGGTTATTGTTCAGAAACAGAAAGGCGAGCGGTCCCCTATCTTCGATGATCACCGTCCGCCCAGTTGCGCGTTCATGTGCCTGATGCTCCAGAAAGGTGCGGATCTTGATCAGCGACAGACCGATGTAGGCTGAAAGCAGGTAGGCCCAAGCCGACATCTGACCCACGGTTCCTAACCATAGAAGCGCGGGTGCGACTGCGGGTAGATGCCACAACCAGCCGTAGATCACCCGTCGGTCACCTGCCAGCGCAGCTCGGACATCTCCATACACAAACACCGCTTGCGAGACGGCAGCCCCGATCAGGATTCTCCCCAACAAGGTATTGTTGAACAGGAGCACAGCCCGCACGGTACCGGACAGCCGCTCCCAAACCTCCGGATCAAGGTAGTTTGATTCCGGATCATCATAGGGGTCTGTCAGGTTTCCATTCATATGGTGGTCAAGATGCGTGTCCCGAAAACGGTGATAGGGAATGAGGAGATTGTGGGACGGAAACACCAGCAGTGCATTCAACGTCGCATTCCGAGATGGATGGCCATGGATCGCTTCGTGCTGAAGTGATGAGCCAAGCGCCACGGCAACACCTGTAACGGCAATTCCAAGCGGCAGCCACTGTGCAGCCAACCAAGTCGTGCCCAGCATCCAGATCGCATTGCATCCTAGAATCACTGCCAGCGTTGGCCATTCGATTCGTCGAATTGAGTCCACTCTACACCTGCAGCCAACCTCGAGAATTTCGCAGATCGGTAATCCAGACACCCATGGTCGTAATCACCTTTGCCATGAGTAAGCCATAAGCCTCCAAACTGTCAATGCCCGAACTCTAGGCGTAATGAACTTGAATCGGGTCTGTACACTGGGGCTTGGCCTAGCCAGAATACTCAATCGTGCGTCTACACGTGAGCGGAACGATCAACCGGCTCAATTGGCGGCAATTGGAACAGGAGGTGTTCGACAGAAACTTAACTTTGCTCCCGTCGCGACAGACATAATCTGTGCACCATGCCCTTTGTAACCCTTTGATATGGAAGAAACCGAGGAAGGCGTTGAAGGGCATTTTGTGCGGCAAAAGCACCCTTTCCCTATAATCATGCGCCCGAAGCGCCGGATTCGGCATTGGATCAGGGTTGAAAGCTGGAATTGACGGGCGACTCACCTGTAGACGCTTCAACCTGCAATGGCGTTGAAATCCTTCGGCTTCCGCTGTCCTGGTTCTGTGCTGTTGGGTTCTTGATCTGACGGGACCACTGCGTTTCCATGGTTCTGGCCCCATGTCGCTGCGGACAGGCGATCATGATGGCGACCATCGAAGGGCTGCGAGCGTCCACAACCGTGCCGGAACGCGACGAGGCACCATTCTTTCTCGCACGCAGGAAACAGCTCGGCGATGTGGCCGATGCCCGTACCAAAGCCATGGACCGCATCAGGGCCGGATGGACCGACGGGGATCATGCCACCTCGGATTTCATCAACGTGCTTCCGGCCCTGCGGCTGGAACGCCTGACCGATGGCCTGCGGGCTACTGCACCAGACCTCGGTGACAGGACTTCCCGGGCTCTGGTGATTTCCTCTGATCTGTGCGAACGGACCGTCCGGCGTCGGATGTCGGACCACGGGTCGGTTTCGCCGGAAAGGGACGCGCTGCGACGGGCCTCTGCCCTCTTCTGCACCCCATTGCCGCCGTTCCGCCGGATCGTGCGCCAGACCGTCGTGGTCACTGCGCAGGTGCCAGTTGCCCGCCCCATCCGAAAGCCCGCTTTCCCTGTCGCGGCTAGCGGGCATCTCTCCTTGCGGGTCAGGTGGCGGCCGCCTTCGGCATGGCTGTCCCATCTTCATCAAAAGGACTATCGCCGTTTCCTGACCAATCCGCAACATCATGCGGCCGGAAAGCCGGTTACCGCAACCCATGGTATTGCACTTTAGGGTGGCGCATGGGCTCCTAAAGACGTTCATTGATTGCTTGATCGAGCTTCACCCTCAAATTGAGAAGAAAGGCCAGTTTGGGATTGGAACCGACTTACCAACTTGATCCGGTCATCAAGTTCAGCCACCGGGCTGGTTGACTTGGTTCTCAAGCAATTGGCTCAGTCGTTACCGCAAAGATGCGATATCTTTCGCATCTAAAGTGAGTCAAATCTGATTCCCAGTTCCTCTCTCTTCTCCCTAGCAAGACAATCCCAGGCCATGCACTCCTCGCCATTTCCGTAATTATGACCTGCTCCTGTCCGGGCAACCCGCACGCCAAGGTGGTGCGGGTGCAGACTGCCTTAACCGTCTCAAGGTTCACATCCCCGATCCCGGATGCACAGGTCCGGAAATTACTCTCGCGACAGGTCAGCCGTCGTGCGGGGGTGGGGCTCCAAAGTGCAACATCATGCGCCCGGAAGAACGATCACTACCGCCAATGGTGTTGCACTTCAGGGAGGAACAGCGGTCGGTAACTGAAACTGTGGAGGTGTTGGACAGGCACTTGCCCTGACTTGAGCAATGCCAGGCATCTTCCGGATACGGCTAATGCACTGTCTGCGGACTCCGTGGCCACCGCAATCACTGACCAACATAGTTTCAATCCGCGCCTTGGGGCGGTTTCCGGCCCATCCACGCCCTAACAGAATCCTACCTTGTTGCACCTATATGGCGTCCAATTCCCTCAGGTCTTGGCAACGCCGCATGGGCAGCCTCAATCGTGCCAAGTCGACGTAATATCCTGGCAGCAGGCTCCGAGGGACGACGTGTTTCCAGCGAAACATGAATCAGGATATGCTCACCAGTCGCACAAAGCCGCTCGCCTTTCCATAGCTGATGGAACAGGTGCATCTTCTTGCCATGGCCCTCCAGGCAGATTGTGCCGACGCGAATCCGCACTCCGGCGTGGATTTCTCCCAAATGACGAATGTGGGTCTCGGCGGTGAAATAACTCCCCCCAGAAGCGACATAATCGGCGTCGCATCCCACGATACGCATAAATCGGTCCGTGGCATCGCCGAAGACCTGAAGGTACTTTGCCTCATTCATATGACCATTGTAGTCAGTCCAGTCGAGCGGCACAGCTTGGTTAACGGTCTCAATCGGTGCACCGATGTCCGTAATGTCGGAAAAATCCAGAACTGCTCCACTACGGTCGTTCAATGCCACCTCGGTTCGGCGCAGCAACCTTCCTGCACCCCAGTCCTGTGCCTTCAACGCGCGCATTATGGCTACGAGATTACTGTCGCGGATCCGCTCCAGTTCACGGATTGACCGTTCACCCGACTGAATGTCGGACTGCTGTCCAATCCTGTCGACCAATTCCGGGGTAAGGTCGGGTACGTCCGTGAGTTTCGACCACGGCCACTTAAGCGTTGGACCGAATTGCTCGATGAAGTGGCGCATTCCGGCCTCACCACCCGCTATCCGATAGGTCTCGAACAAGCCCATCTGAGCCCAGCGGAGCCCAAAGCCATAGCGAATCGCGTCATCGATCTCTTCGGTCGTCGCAACTTCATCCCGGACCAACCATAGAGCCTCCCGCCAGACAGCCTCAAGGAGCCGGTCGGCGATATGAGCCTCGATCTCCGAGCGCAATAGCAACGGGTGCATTCCAATTCCGGAGAGGACGTTCCTGGCAGCGTCAATACGGTCCTCGGGCACCGCTTCCGTCGGCACCAATTCAACCAGAGGAAGAAGATAGACCGGATTGAACGGATGAGCGACCAAGATCGACTCTGGATGATGGGCACCATTCGCGAGTTCAGACGGTTTGAACCCTGATGTCGACGAGGCGATGATGACCTGTCCAGCCACCTGTGCCTGAATCCGCCTATAGACTTCCTGTTTCAGACCGAGCCGTTCCGGCACGCTCTCCTGCACCCATCCGACATCATTGACCGCATCCTCCAACGAATCGAGAAAGACGATCGAACCCTCTTCTGGCATTGCCGCATCCGCGAGCCCAGGAAGTGAACGCCTTGCGTTCGCCAAGACCTCGTTTACCTTGCGTTCCGCTTCAGGATCAGGATCGAATACTCGGACTTCCCAACCCATTAGCGCAAATCGAGCAGCCCAGCCGCTGCCAATCACTCCGCCGCCAACTATCGCCGCAACTTGGTTCATGCCCGCCTCCTGCCTTCCGGCTCCGCCAACGTGATATCAATAAGATGTGACCGCCGCAAAGCCGACAGAAGTCGGTAGGTCAAGACGGTTAGACTTACCGATCACTCCACCAGCGGTGCGCGTTTTGCCAGACCTAGTCGAGCGCGCACATCTTTCGGTCCGATAACCCGGGCCCCCATATTGGAAACGATCGCAGCTGCGCGTTCGACCAACTGTGCGTTCTTGGCCAGTACACCGCGGTCAAGCATCAAATTGTCCTCAAGTCCCACACGAACATTTCCTCCAGCCAACACCGCCGCCGCCACATAGGCCATTTGGTTCCGGCCAAGCGAGAATGCTGAAAATGTCCAGTTTTCCGGCACGTTGTTCACCATCGCCATGAAAGTGTTGAGATCGTCCGGCGCACCCCATGGCACGCCCATGCAGAGTTGGACCAGCGCGGGCGCTTCGAGAATTCCATCTGCCGCAAGCTGCTTGGCATACCAGAGATGGCCAGTGTCGAATGCCTCGATTTCCGGCTTTACGCCCAATTTGGTCATCATGGTGCACATGTCCCGCAGCATGCCAGGTGTGTTGCACATCACGTAATCCGCTTCGGCAAAGTTCATGGTGCCGCAATCCAGGGTACAGATTTCGGGCAAGCACTGACGTACATGCTCGACCCGCTCCATTGCGCTTGCCATGTCAGTGCCTGATTCGTTTAGTGGAAGCGGGAAATCGGTAGGTCCGAAGACGAGATCGCCACCCATTCCAGCGGTAAGGTTCAGCACCACGTCGACATCTGCGGCCCTGATGCGATCGGTGACTTCGCGGTAGAGTTCCATCCGCCGCGATGGCACCCCCGTGTCAGGCTCACGCACATGACAGTGAACCACCGCCGCGCCGGCTTTTGCCGCGTCGACGGCCGACTCCGCTATCTCCTTCGGAGAACGCGGCACATGAGGGCTGCGGTCCTGCGTACTGCCGGCACCGGTTACAGCACAGGTAATGAACACCTCACGATTCATCTCCAGTGGCATATGCGCTTCCTCCCAAGTTCAGGCGCGAATAAAATGAGCACTTGGACCCCTGCAAGTCTATTTTCGACCAAGGGATAACGTGAGTCGCCATATGCCTTTCCCCGTATCCCTTCCCACAACTCGCGGCGGACATCTGAGGCTGACAACCTAACAAATCTTCATTGACCCTCAAGATAGCGAATGAGGCCGGGTCTATTCATCGAGTCTGGAACTTATGCTGTGAAAACTATACCGGGATCAGGTTCGCTCCATGAGGGAATCGTTCCAAACCGGATTTCAGTGCATGTTCGCCTACGCCAGTTCCCGACGGAGTCGGTGAATGTGCCCTTTCAATCCGACGGTTCCGATAGCGAATAGAATATGGCCAAACCATCGCCGTCCCTGGACAGGATTGCGGGACCGATGTCTGGGATTTCAGCCCAGCAAGAATGGACAAATACGGTATCGCGCTGTCGAAAACGGAATAGATTTCCGCAGGAACGGCGCTGAACTGTCCCGGTCTATCGCTGAGTAGTTCGATGCGCCTTCTGATCTCTTTCGCAGCGCTCTTCATGTCGGTCATTCTGCTACAGCTATCATCGGGTGGCGTCGGGCCGCTTGACGCGCTTTCTGGCCTGCAACTGAACTTCACGAAGGCACAGGTCGGTCTCCTTGGCTCAGCGCATTTCCTTGGGTTCTTCATAGGATGCTGGCTAGCGCCGCGGTTGATGGGTGGAATAGGTCATTCCCGGACCTTTGCCGTATTCACCGCAATGGGTGCTATGGGTCTGCTTGCACACACGCTCGGGCAAAACCCGTATTTCTGGGCACTGCTGAGGGTTGCTTCGGGATTCTGTGTTGCCGGCTGTTACACTGTCATTGAAGCGTGGCTCAATGCCAAGATCACCAACGAAACCCGTGGCCGTGCAACGGGAACCTACCGGATCGTTGACACGGTGGGTTCGCTTGGTGCCCAGCTCATGATCGCGGTACTGGAGCCGGTACACTACGTTTCATACAACATTCTGGCACTTTTTTGCTGTGCATCGCTTCTACCCTTGACCTTGACCCGCGCAACCCAACCCGAAACGCCCCCTGCACCGAGACTCAGGCCACGCCTTGCATGGGAGTGTTCGCCCCTTGCCGTCGTGGGTGTGCTGGTTGCGGCTCTTTCCGGGTCGACATTCCGTATGGTCGGACCCATCTATGGACAGGATGTAGGGCTAGCCGTCACTCAAATAGCATATTTCCTTGCTGCATTCGTTCTTGGTGGAGCCATCGCACAATACCCGCTCGGCTGGCTTGCGGACAAGTTCGACCGTCGGTGGACGCTCATCGGGCTTTCCTGTTCTGCAATAGGATCATGCGCATTGACTGTCGCCATGAGCGGCAGCGGCACGATAGGCGTGATGTTGGCTGCTGGCCTGTTCGGCTTCACCACGTTTCCAGTCTATTCGCTCTCTGCAGCGCATGCGCATGACTTTGCAACCGCCAGCCAGAGGATCGAGCTATCGTCGGCCCTGCTGTTTTTCTTCGCGCTTGGCGCCATCGCCAGCCCGTATCTAGTGGCGGAACTTGTTGGAGCGTTTGGGCCAAACGCGCTTTTTGTCGTGGTAGCCCTTGGCCATATTGGGCTGATCGTGTTCGGCCTCACCCGAATGACAGCGCGGCCAACTCGTGAACGGCGGACCCCCTACGTCTATTCCCCACGGACGTCCTTCCTGATCGGCAGGCTCATGGCTCGTCTCCGAGATGTCAAAGGAGACCGAAGGTGAGTGGCTGGTCCCAACGCCCTCCCCCGAATTCCAACATGAACGGGCGACAGGACGTTCAATTGAACTTAGTGAATTTCGGACAATGGGCTGAAGTCCTTCGCTGCCAGATGGACGGCAACGACAGGCGGCAAGTTGGTGTTCTGCCCCACTTCAGGATGGAATGGGGCTATCGACGCCTGCGCGAACACCGCCCCGGCAGCGCGGGCCGTAGCGGCGAAAGGTCTGGAAGTCCGGATACGGGGCGTTTTCCGGGGCGGTGGACGAACTCCGGGCGCGAGGCCCTGCGGCCGCGGTCTCCTCAGGCGAGGCCGCGGCTGAAGGACGCGATCTTCGACTCGCCTCGTATGTTCAGAGAATCAGAAATGAATTGAGGAGGTGGCTGTGGAAAAATCTGGCGCGATTTCCTGTGGAAAACATGCCTGTTGCCTTCCGCCGTCCCTCCGGTTCATTCCTGTGGCGGGGCCGCCGCCGTCGGACCACTACCGGCGGCGGCGGTGCGGGGCCCTGCCCCGCAGGACGGGTTGGACCGATACGGCCTTGGATCGCGACAGCGGATCCGTCCGGCAGCGTGGTCGGCCCGCCCTCCCGTCCGTCTCCCGGGTCCTGGATGGATGCCTGGGTTCACGGAACCGGATCATCGCGAGGATAGGAGCGGGAGAGCATGACAGCAATGGTCGCCGGAATCGACGTAAGCAAGCGTACACTCAACATCCACGTCAACGGGCGTGACTTCACGGCCACCAACGACACGGTCGGCTTCCGAAAGGTCGCCCGCCTCCTCAGGGAGGGCGGCGCCGTGAAGGCCGTCATGGAGGCGACGGGGCGCATGCACCGGGCCCTGCTGCAGTCGCTGCGCGCCAGGGGGTTCTCCGTCCCTGTCATCAACCCGAGACAGGCGAGGGACTTCGCGAAGGCCGCCGGGGCCCTTGCGAAGACGGACAGGGTGGACGCCAGGATACTGGCGGCCTTCGGGGCCGCGTTCCCGGAGATGCCGGCCACGGCGCCGGCCGCCGCCGCCATCGACCGGCTCCGCGACATGCTGGTGCTGCGGGAGAAACTCGTGGACCATCGCGCCGGGACGGGGACCGTCGTGTCGGAGGTCGGCGCCGGCGCGCCCGGCACGGAGGTCGGCAGGGTCCCCGGGGACATCGACGCCGCCATCGCGGCCCTGGAGCGGCGGATCGGCGGGACGGTCGCCGGATCGCCGGAGTTCGCCGACAGCCACCGCATCCTGACCTCGGTGCCCGGCATCGGCCCCGTCACCGCCGCGGCGCTGGTCGCATGGATGGCCGAGCTGGGCTCGATCGGCAACCGGCAGGCCGCCTCCCTGCTCGGCGTGGCCCCCTTCGCCCGCGACAGCGGCACCCTGAAGGGCGGGCGCCACATCGGCGGCGGACGCCGCAGGCCGAGGGACGTCGTCTACATGGCGGCGCTGTCGGCCAGCAGGTGCTCCCCGGACATGAGGGAACTGTACCAACGGCTCCGGGAGAGGGGAAAGCCCCACAAAGTCGCCCTCGTCGCCGTCATGGGCGGGCTGGCCGTGACCGCCAACGCCCTTCTCCGCGACCGGCGCGTGTGGGAGGACCGGACGGCGGCCGCCGCCTGACGGCAGGCCGGACCGCGTCCGTCCGGCACCGAAAGCGAATCACCGGCGGGCCGGCCGGGGTCTCCCCGGCGGGCCCTTCGGCGCGCCCGGACGCCGCCGCCTGTGGGGAACGCTGTGGAAAGGTCCGGGACAGCCGGACACGGAACCCGGAAAAAACGGAAAAAAAGCCGGATCCGGGCTTGATTCCAGACATGGATGCTTCCGGATGCGTCGCGGCGATAAAGGGATACACTTGGCACCACAACGCCAGCGACGCCCGTCCGTTCCGCTGGAGCCGCAGGCAGAAGGATTCCGTGGAGGTGTGGAAACGGGTCCACCAGAAGCTTCAGAGGTTGACCTAAAATGTGGATGGCCTCCCCCAGATATGGTATCTCCGTGTCAGAAACCAACCAGACAGGGAGGATACCATGGCCTGGAACGGGACCACCCAGAAGAAGTATAGGCGCAGAACGGAAAGATATGAAAGCGATCTGACCGACGGTGGGTGTAGCCCAGGATTCTTGTAATGCCCCGGAGGCTTGATCCGCCCGGCACGCGCTCCAGGACCATGGGGCAGGAAAATGGAAAGAAGGTGGACAAGAGTCAAGAATCCTGGGCTACACCCACCGACGGGGAATGGCTTCTGGCCGGGCCGCTTCCGCCGCCGTCGAAGCTGGGCCGGCCCCGGTCCACGGATCTCCGCGAGGTCCCCGACGCGATCCAGTACATGCTGGCGACGGGCTGCCGGTTGCGGGCGATTCCCAGGTGTTCTGCGCCGTTTGCGACGGTCCAGAACCACTTCCATCCTTGGCGCGACAAGGGCGTCCTGGAGCGCATGATGGACGCGCTGCGTGGCCTTGCGCGCGAACGGGCGGGGCGTGACCCGGAGCCGACCGCCGCCGGGACCGGCAGCCAGCCGGTGAGGACGACGGAGACGGCAGGGCCGTCGGGGTACGGCGCCGGAAAGAGAACCAGGGGCCGAAGGCGTCACATCGCCGTCGATGTGGAGGGGACCCCGATCGTGGTGCAGGCCCACACGGCGGACGCGCGGAACCGGGACGGCGCCCCGGAGGTCATCCTGGCGATGCCCGGGAAGGCGCCGGAGGTGACGGAGCCGTTGGCCGGCAGCGGCTGCAGCGGCGGGAAACCGCGCGCCAGGCTCGCGGAGACGGGTGTCCCCGAGGTGCCGGGGACCGTGGAAAGACCCAGGGGAACCAGGGGTTCACGATGCCGTGCCGCCGCCGGGTCGTGGAGCGCGCCTTCGCCTGGATGTCGCGCTGCCGCCGTCTGGCGAAGGACCGCCGGCGGAGCCTGGAGAGCTCCGTGGCCTGGGCGCAGCTGGCCGCCTGCCGGTTCCTGTTCCGGCGGCTGGCAAGGGACGCAGGTGCCTGAAACTGGATGATATGATTAAAACAATAACTTATGAGTCAAACTCTCAGGAAACGGCGGCAAATGAATTGGACCAATCACTAGGTTTACGCTCCCATTCCCCTATGCGCAGGTCCGGCTTTTACTCCCGCGACAAGGTCGCTTCCTTTTCCCAGCATCGACTCACTTAGGTGGCGCACAGACTGCCAGCACTCTCACCGACATGCTTGCACTTCGATACCAGAATACATACAATGATAGCAGGCAAGAAGGAATTGAACAGATGAGCCAAATGACCGTTCGGAATATCCCCAATCCCCAATATGCCGCACTGAAACGCATAGCGGCTTCCAATGGACGGAGCGCGGAAGCCGAGGTGCGGCTCCTGATCGTCCGACACGTTGGGGTTCTGGATGGTGAAGGATTGGGGTCAAAGCTTAGAGCCAAATACAGTGGCCTTATGGATCAGGACTTTCAGTTTGAACGCGATCAGACATCGAGTGATCCAGTGACATTCGAATGATCATTCTCGATACAATGGTTCTGTCCGAACTGTTTAGGCCCCAACCCGACCCCGACGTGATCAATTGGCTGGATCATCAACTTCCGAATGATCTGTTTGTGACGGCGGTCACCCAAGCCGAAATGGAATACGGATTGCGAATGATGCCAGAAGGCAAAAGACGACTGCAATTGCACAATGGGGTCACTGAGCTTTTTGAAGTCGATTTTTCAGGCCGTGTCTTGCCTTTCGATTCACGGGCGGCATTGATGTTTGGTACGAACATTGCGACCGTTCGACTAAAATTCGGCAAGTCTGCGGTGAAAGATATGGATGGGATGATTGCCGCTATCGCGATCAGCCACGACCGTTGCCCCGTCGCAACCAGGGACCGCCGTCCATTCGAGTTGATGGGAGTCGAGGTTATTTCAGCCGGTTGGACGTAGCGTTTTCCGCTTGACACGGCAACTGCGTTCCAAAATCGAAATGCAGTCTTTGGTCGGGGTCGGAGGTAGGAAAGACAAGGCGAACAGGATTCTGCGTCGTCAGGCCAAGGCGGTTGGCCGCAGCGCCGCCGCTTGGCGTGATCGTTTCGCCCCACATCCCGGCCAGCGCGGCGATCACCTTGCCGACCTCGGGTACACATCGGCCTAGCGGATACCTTTGGGTGCGGCGCGAAGCACCGCTGCCTCTGGAGCGGTGCTGGTGCGCTTTGGCGGCATCTTGATTGCACCGCAATCGTCGCGTAGATTGGATTGTTGTAAGAACGGAGGACTGGGGCATGGCGAGCATCACCATCCAAAATCTCGACGACGAGGTGAAGACGCGTCTGCGCATTCGGGCCGCCGAACATCACCGGTCGATGGAAGAGGAAGCGCGGCTGATCCTACGCGAGGTCGTTGACCGCAAGAAGCCTGGCAATCTCGCAAGCGCCATCCGCGCCCGGATTGCGCCTCTCGGCGGCGTGGAACTGGAGCTGCCTGAACGTGGACCAATGCGCGACCCCCCCTTCTTTGACTGATCCGGCAATGTTTCCGCTAGATACGAATGTCGTATCGGAACTGTTGCGGGCATCCCGGACCCGAGGGTCGAGGACTGGGTTGGAGACTCCCCGGCGACCGAGCTGTATTTCTCAGCAATCGGCGAGGCGGAGCTTCGCTAAGAGTTTGACTCATAAATCATTGTTTTAATTATATCATGCAGTTTCAGGCACCTGCGTCCCTTGCCAGCCTTTGGAACAGGAACCGGCAGGCGGCCAGCTGCGCCCACGCCACGGAGCTCTCCATGCTCCGCCCGGAATCCTTCGCCGGACGGCGGCGGCGCGACATCCAGGCGAAGGCGCGCTCCACGACCCGGCGGCGGCACGGCACTGTGAACCCCTGGTTCCCCCGGATCTTTCCACGGTCCCCGGCACCTCGGGGACACCCGTCTCCGCGAGCCTGGCGCACGGTCTCCCGCCGCTGCAGCCGCTGCCGGCCAACGGCTCCGTCACCTCCGTCACCTCCGTCACCTCCGGCGCCTTCCCGAGCGTCGCGAGGATGACCTCCGGGGCGCCGTCCCGGTCCCGAGCGTCCGCCGTGTGGGCCTGCACCACGATCGGGGTCCCCTCCACGTCGACAGCGATGTGACGTCTGCGGCTCCTGGTTCCCTGCTTCCGGCGTCGTACCCCGAAGGCCCCGCCATCTCCGTCGTCCTCACCGGCTGGCTGCCGGTCCCGGCGGCGGTCGGCTCCGGGCCACGCCCCGCCCGGTCGCGGGCCAGGCCGGGCGGCGCGTCCATCATGCGCTCCGGGACGCCGCTGTCGCACCACAGGTAGAAGTGGCCCTGGACCGTCGTGAACAGCGCGGAACACCCGGGAACCGCCCGCAACCGGCAGCCCGTCGCCAGCATGTACCGGATCGCGTCGGGGACCTCGCGGAGATCCGTGGACCGGGGCCTACCCAGCTTCGACGGCGGCGCAGGAAGCGGCCCGGCCAGAAGCCATTCCCCGTCGGTCAGATCGCTTTCATATCGCTCCGCATTGCGCCTGTACCTCTTCTGGGTGGTCTCGGTCCAGGCCATGGTATCCTCCCTGTCCGGTTGCTGTTCGACACGGAGATACCACATCTGGCGGAGGCCATCCACATTTTAGAGTTTGACCTGGAATTCCACATCTAGCCCATTAGGCTGGCCATACGAGGGCGTTCTCGCAATATGGAGCATAGACAGCAATTTTAGGTCAAGCTCTTAGGTCAAACTCTAAGGCGTGGCGATTATGCCGGCGGGCCGGCGACAGGCCGCGCTTGCCTCCGCCATTGAGGGAATCCTGCGGGAGGACTTCGCCGAGCGGATACTGCCTTTTGACAGCACTGCCGCCCGCGCCTATGCGGAGATTGCCTCCGGGCGCCGCCGCGCCGGTCGGTCCGTCGGCGAGGCCGACTGCCAGATCGCGGCGATCGCCCGGTCGCGCGGCTTTACGGTGATCACGCGCAACATCCAGGATTTCGAGGACATCAGCATCGAGGTGGTCGATCCGTGGACAGCGGCATGAGCGGCACCGCGGATGCCTCCGCATGCGCAAAGATCGACGCCCTGCTCGGAAGCGCGGGCTGGAGCCTAGCCGGTGGTTCAATCGTGCTGTTCAGGCGCACCTGGCCCGGAAGCGCCTCTTGACCAATGCCGGAAACCAGATCCGGCGCGAAGGCGCGAATGTCGTAGGTGACACCGATATCTTCGGAGAAGCGTCGGATCACGCGCCACACCTTCGACAGCGATGTGCCGCCCTTGAAGATCAGGTGTTTGGCGAACGGGGCTCCGAAAAGGATGCCATGGGTCGCGACGACTCAGATGTCCCTCTCGAGCTGGTGCGCTTGGAATCTCCTCCTTCCTGGGCGATACGCAGGGGATGGCGACGGTCATCGGCCGAGAGGCTATGGAACGGCGTCTCAGCCGCCGACAAGGCGCACCCAGCGGTTCCGCCATCCAGACTGCCATGACGGGCCGCGCGGCCGCAAGCTCGGCCCGGTCGGCATCGGAGAGCGTTGGCGGGACCGAGCCATGCCAGAGCGCGAACGATCTCTCCTGCCTTCCGGTGCGGAGCCGCCAGCTGCCAGCGCAGAGCGTGACGCAGCTCCACAACGCAGGCACCGAGGTGCAGCCGTCGGTTGGGGCCCGAGGTGAGCAGGACGATGCGGACCGGATTCCGCGTCGTCAGGCCAAGGCAGTTGGCCGCGGCGGCACCGCATGGCACGATCGTTTCGCCCCACATCGCGGACAGCGCGGCGATCGCCTTTCCGACCTCCGGCACACATCGGCCGAAACGGGTCTCTATCGGACGCATGTAAACGCCCTAGCATATCCGCATGAGGCGGCCGGAGCAGGCGAGCCACGACAGCGTCCCGTTGACCGCCGACCGGTCGCAAAGGTCCAGCAGCGTGGCTAAATACAGCGGCGTCGCCTCCGGCAGGGAATCGGCATGCCCCATGATACGACGGGAAGACCGCGCATGGTCCTGTCTCCAACTCAATCCGTTCGAGCGTGAATGCCAATGCAACTCAACTCTGCAAAGAAGTTCCAGCCGCCTTCGCCGATCACCGATGAAAGTGAGTGGCTCGGGTGCGACGCCGATGCAAAGTCGGTTGGACTTTGGTCTTCCGTAGAGCGACGAGGACGTCGGTTTTCCAGTGGTGCGACCGTTTTGGTTGCCCGCAGAGAAGTTTGACCCCGACGATGAATTGCCGATATCCGCGCTTGCGATCGGCATCGGTTTCCGAATAGCTTCCGCCCGCGTCGGAGTTCGACTTCGGCTTAGCGCAACGGATTGACTCCGAAGAAGTCTCAAGGGGTAATTCTGCTGATTCAACGCCTGCGGCATTTCAGTGTGCGGGCGATCATCGCACGGCAGGCAGGGAACGCATGGAACGCATCCTCATAACTTCGGCGATTCCCTACATCAACGGGATCAAGCATCTGGGCAATCTCGTGGGCAGCCAGCTTCCCGCCGACCTCTACGCCCGCTATATGCGTGCCCGCGGACACGAGGTAATGTTCATTTGCGGAACTGACGAACATGGCACGCCAGCGGAACTGGCCGCGACCAATGCAGGCAAACCCGTAGCCGAATATTGCGCCGAGATGTGGTCGGTGCAGAAGCGACTCTCCGATGGATTCCGCCTTAGCTTTGACAAGTTCGGCCGTTCGTCATCGCCACAAAACCATCGCCTGACCCAGTATTTCGCGGGTCGTCTGGCGGACAACGGGCTTATCAAGGAAATCGCGGAGAACCAGCTCTATTCCAACGCTGACAGACGGTTCCTTCCTGATCGGTATGTTGAGGGCACCTGCCCTAACTGCGGTTATGGCCGCGCCCGTGGCGATCAATGCGAGAACTGTACCAAGCAACTCAATCCTACGGACCTAATCGAACCACGTTCCGCGATTTCTGGCTCGACTGATCTTGAGATACGGGAAACCGCTCATCTGCACCTGTGCCAGTCAACACTCAAGGAACAGCTCGATGAATGGATTAGCTCAAAGGCGAACTGGCCGATTCTGACTACGTCGATCGCCAGGAAGTGGCTGCACGACGGCGACGGACTACAGGACCGGGGCATCACACGCGATCTTGACTGGGGTGTTCCCGTCCGTCGTGGAGAACAGCCATGGCCCGGGATGGAGAACAAGGTCTTCTACGTCTGGTTCGATGCGCCAATCGAATACATCGCCGCAACCACAGAATGGGCGGATGACGAAGGGCTGGACGAGGCCGCCTGGCGTCGCTGGTGGCGGACTGACGAAGGCGCGGAGGACGTCCGCTACGTTCAGTTCATGGGCAAGGACAATGTTCCGTTCCATACCCTGAGCTTTCCAGCGACAATCATCGGATCGCGAGATCCATGGAAACTTGTCGATTATATCAAGTCCTTCAATTACCTTAACTACGATGGAGGCCAGTTCAGCACGTCGCTCGGACGCGGAATTTTCATGGACCAAGCGCTCGAAATTCTTCCGGCGGATTACTGGCGCTGGTGGCTGCTGTCTCACGCCCCCGAAAACTCGGACAGCGAATTTACATGGGAGAACTTCCAGGCTTCGGTCAACAAGGATCTTGCGGATGTTCTTGGAAATTTTGTCAGCCGTGTCACCAAATTCTGCCGATCGAAATTCGGGGAAGCGGTTCCGGAAGGCGGCGAGGCCGGTGATCTAGAAGAGGCACTCACGACTGAATTGGGAATCCGTCTGGCCTCCTATCAAGCTCATATGGAGGCGATCGAAATCCGCAAGTCCGCCAACGAACTGCGCGCCATCTGGTCTGCGGGGAATGAGTTTCTGCAGGAGGCAGCCCCCTGGAGCCTTTACAAGGAGCACCCGGCACGGGCCGCTGCAGTCATCCGCATCTCGCTCAATCTTGTCAGGCTTTACGCGGTGCTTTCGGCACCGTTCATTCCTGATGCGTCCGCCACGCTTCTGAAGGCGCTGCAAACTGACAATGACGCTTGGCCCAATGAAATGGAGGCGGCGCTTTCCTCCCTGCCCCCGGGCCATTCCTTCACTGTTCCAGATAACCTTTTCCGCAAGATTTCCAACGCAGAGCGCGAAAGCTGGCAAAGGCGATTCGAGGGAAAACGCGACTGAATGGTTAATCCAGGGTTGTCTATCAGGAATTCCGCAATTAGGGATGTCGGTGGAGACGTGGCCGAGTGGTCGAAGGCGCTCCCCTGCTAAGGGAGTAGGCGGGGAACCGTCTCGAGGGTTCGAATCCCTTCGTCTCCGCCACTTCAGCCCGTCTCTGGGCACGCCAATCGCCGCCGATTGCCGCACCTGGCCGCCCGCGAGTGTCCTCAGCAGTTCCGTTTTCGATCCCATGATGCGGATTGCGTCGTCTGCGGCCTCGATGCGCTGCGCCAGGGCGCGCAGGTGATCCCGCCGATAGCCGCCGTCGCGGTCCCGGATACGGTCGCGCACGATCTGCGAGAATTGCCGGATCATTGCGGGACTGACGGCGCTGTGACCGGGGCTGTCGAGCAGCGCCTGCGCCCGGTCGGCGTCGGCCCGCGCCTGGTCGCGGATGACCTTGAGGCCTGTGATGCGTTCGGTCAGCGCCGGGTCGTCCAGATCGGCGACCCCCGCCTCGATGGCGTCATAGAGACGCTTGAGGCGTAGTTCCGCTTCGGCGGCCCGCCGCTGCAATTCGGCGATGTGCCGGCGTCGGCGCTCGGCCTGATCTTCGCGGCGGCCGAGGACGCTGCCAAGCAGCTTCTCCAGCCGCTCGGGATCGAGCAAGCGTTCCTCGATATGGCCGGCAATCATGGTGTCGAGCTTGTCCATGGTGATCGCCCGGCTCTTGCCGCCGGTCTCGCCCTGACGCACCCGGATCGAGCAGGCATAGGAGCGATAGCGACCGCTCTTGCCGGTGCGGATGGTCATGGCCCCGCCGCAATTGCCGCAGTAGCATATGCCGGACAGGAGCGTGGGGCCGATCACGACGCGCGCGGGCAGTGATGGCCTTGACGCCCATCTGGCCGGAATCGCCATCGCCTTCCAGCGCAAGGCGATAGATCAGGCGGATGGTGTCGGCGTGCAGCGGGTCGATTTCCAGCTTCTTCTTGACCTTCGCTCCACGTTGCTCGGCCGCGACGACGCGATAGCCGACCGGCGGCAGCGAGCCGTTCCAAAAGCCCTAGCGGGCGTTCTCCTTCAAGGCGCGCAGGACGTGCTTGGCGTTTTCCTTGGACTGGTATTCGTCGAACAGCGCCATGATCTGCCGCATCATGACGTGCATGGGATCGTCACCCATTTCCTGCGTGATGGAGACGAGGCGAATACCGTTCTTCGCCAGTTTCCTGAGGTAGAATTCCAACTCGAAATGGTCGCGGAAAAAGCGAGAAGCTGTGAACCACTACAACATCGAAGGGCGCGGGCCTGGACGTGCCTGCCTCGATCATGCGCTGGAACTCGGGGCGGCGGTCGTTGGTGGCGGATGCCCCGGCTTCCACGAAGGTTTCGACAAGCCGGTAGCCCCTCGCCTCGCACCATGCTTCGCCCTGCTTGCGCTGGTCGGGGACCGACACGTCATGTTCGGCCTGCCGGCTGGTGGAGACGCGCAGGTAGAGAGCGGCCCGCAGAGCGACATTGGGATTGCGGATGTTCATTTGCGGATTCCTTTCCTGCGAGGCTCGACCAGCGGCAAGACCAGTTCCACACGGTTATGAACGAGCTTTGGGACCAGTCTCAGACCCCGACCTTTTTCCATGCGGACAAGACCGTATCCGACCATGGCCTTGAGGGTTCTGGACAGGTTGGACTTGGCGCGGCCGGTCATCTGCGCCAGCTCTTCCAATGAGGCTGGCTGCTGTTCGTGGATGATGCGCAGCATCTCGCAGTTGCTCGCTGACAAGAATTTGGCAAAGGATGTCGTGGAGATGAACCAGACCGTCGGCTCGCCGGGCTTCGGCTTTTCCTCGCCACGCGCGATCCGAAGGGTGCGGGCCTTCATTTCCTGGGGACCGGCGATCCCGACTTTCAATGTGGACATGGCAAGACTCGATCATCGTTCAGGGCTTTTCATTATCATAATGCGATAACGATTTCAAGTCATCGGGCAGATCGGCCGAGCCGAACAGATCATCGAACACATCGGAGAACCAACGCTCGAACAGCTGAATCTCGGCCTCGATGATCGGCACGTCCTCCGGCCAGTCGTCGATGACCGGCAGCCGCTCGACATCGAAGAGTTGGGCCGGGCGTCCACGCGGCGGACTGACGTGCGGCGTGGGACCGTCGCTATAGTCGTAGAAATCGTCGGGGAGCGTATTGGAGGCCGGCTGCGCCGGCCGGGCTTCACCGGACGCGGCGCGTTCCCGCCGGGGTCCGTGTCCGGCGGCACGTCGGGGTCCCGGGGAACGCCCCCAGCGCCGCCAGCCGCCCGGCCGGTGTCCGGTCCCTGACCTCCCTCCCGGTCCTGTGGACCGCGCCGGTCAGGTCCAGCGCCGCCCCGGCCATCTCCGGGTGGGTGTCCCCGGATCCCCGGAACCGCGTCCCGCATGGACCCGGCACATCCGGTGGGTGGCCGCGCCGCCGCGGGCCGCGGCACAGGCTTCGCAGGCGCCGGGGAACTCCGCCGCGTTCCCGTGCCTGCTGGAGTCCGGGAAGGGCGGCACGGCCCCGCCGCGGTCGCCGGGCACCGGCCAGAGGCAGCCCTTCCCCATGCTCCCCGGCCTGCCCGGATGCCGCCCGGCGCGGACCGGGGTCCCGTCCATCCGGATGGCGGCGCTCCCGGCACCGGGCGCCACCGGGCCCCGTGGACCGGCCCGGCGGCGCGATGGCGCGGCTGGCCCGCTGGATCGGGGAGCCCCGGCTGGCGGTGACGCCGGCCCCGGCCGGCATCCGGCGCTGCCGGGAAGGCGGCAGGCGCCGCATGGACCTGTCGGCGGGCATCCCGGCGAGGAGGGGGACGTCGGCGCGGCCGCTCCCGGGGACGCCCCCGCGGGCCGGGGCGGACACGGGCCGGCCGGTCCCCCTGACCCTGGCGGTGAGGTGGCGATGGCGGACGGCCACGTGCCGGAACCCGCCGGCGGCGGGCCGGCGGTGGACGCGGTCGCCAGCGACCTGGTGGCCGTCCTCCGGCAGCCCGCCGGCCTCGGGCGGCGTCACGGTGATGCCGGGCACGGAGCCTTGCCGCCGGGCGCAGCCCGGCGTCGCCCACCGAACCGCCGCGCTCCCTGCGGCGTCCGGGCCTGCCGCCGCGGCTGCCCTGGCCGTCCTGGCCGGAGGGGGCGTCGGAGCCCTTCCCGTGCCTGTCCGAACGCGGGCCGTACAGGTCGCGCTCCAGCCGGGCGACCCGGGCCGTCAGGGCGGCGGCCTGCGCCAGGGGTCCGGCGGTCCGCCCGTCCGTCCCCGATCCCGCATGTGCCACCATGGTGGCCCCCGAAGTGATTCGCCCCGATGGCCACTCACTGACGGCTGATGCCCTATACTGTCAAACGGAAAAGAGATAGGTGGGACCCGACCGGACGCCGTACTTTAACCGCTTACGGACAGGCGGCTGTCCATGCGCCATTGCAGGACCATCGCGCGATGCTGCAGGGACATCCCGGGCAGGGCCGCGGGAAGATGCCGGCGGTCCCGAAGCGCGCGAAGGGCCAGCGCGGGCCGGTTGGGAGGTCCGACGCCCACAGCCTTCCCGAACGCCTCGCCGCCACGGGAGGGAACGTCCTGCGCTTCACAGGGCGCGCCGACACCCCGTTCCCGGACAACAGGGCCGAAAGGGATTCCGGAATGGCGAAAGTCCGGCAGAAGGTCCCGGGCTGCTTCCGGACCGTCGCCTTCGCGCAGGACCGCTGCCGGATATCGAGCTGCCTCCGGACAATGGCGGCGCTTGGATACAGCCCGCCCGTCGCCGTCACAATCGCCCTGCAGGGAAAGGCTGTTGACTGTCTCGATCAGGACGCCTCATAAAAGGGGTGAGCAGTTACCGATATCCTTGAAAAAGACCGACCGGGTCGAGGCGCGCGACAGCAGCATGTCACGAATATCCTCCTACCGCGTGGGGTGTCCTTCCTGCACATCGAAATGCGGCATCACGCGAATTTTGCGATGCACGTAATAGTCATATATGAAGGGCTCGTGGGCACAGTCCAGATCCCCGCGCTCGCGCATGATCCGCTCGGTCGCAGTGGACATTGAGCGGGGATGCGACCAGAGCACGAAGATTGGGTGTTCATTCACCGGCGGACCTCAGCTTTTCATGCGGGAATTTTCTGGGTCGTAGGGCGGTAGGTCAAGGACCACGGCACGACGCCGTTGCCCCAGAATCTCGACGCTCAGCCCGTCACGCGCGGATCGGTCGCGCAGATAAGCCAACGCGAGGGTCTTGCCGGTGCGATGCCCGAAACCGGCCGAGGTGACGATACCAACCACTCGATCCCCCTGATAGACGCCATGGGCGTAGTAGGGATCCACTTCGGTGGTGTCCAAGTCCAGCAGCACCATATCCCAGCGATCCTCGGCCTGCATGCGGCTGGCCAGCGCATCCTTGCCGATGAAGTCATGACCCATCTTGATCATGAACCCGGCACCGGTTTCAGCCGGGGTGCGCTCGGTGGTGAAATCCGCCCCCCACGCGCGATAACCTTTTTCCAACCGCATCGCGTTCATTGCGTAGGCTCCGAAAAAGCCCAGCCCGTGCGGCTTTCCTGCCTCTTCCACCGTGTCAATCAGGGCAGGCATGTCGGCGGTTTTCACATGAAGTTCCCAGCCGAGTTCGCCCACATAAGACATGCGAAGCGCGCGGACGGGGAGACCGGACACCTCAATGCCTCGCACGGACAGCCACGGGAAGCCCGCCCCCAGATCGGCATCTGTCAGCTCTGACAGCACATCCCGCGATTTCGGGCCCATCAGGCCCAGCACGCCGAGGTCTTCGGTCACGCGGGTTATGGTGACGTCAAAACCCTCGGCGCGAGCGCGCAGCAGGTCGTCATCCATCTCTTCCGCCGCGGCGGCCGAGGTGAGGTAGATGTAGTCGTCGGCCAGTACGCTGACGGTGAATTCCGATTGCGTCCCACCCGCCGCCGTCAGAGCATGGGTCAAGCCGATGCGCCAAGTTTTGGGCGCGCGGTTTGCGCCGATGCTGTCCACAAAGGCGCGGGCATCCGGGCCGGTCACGTCGAATTTCGAAAAGATCGACATATCGGCCAGCCCCACATGATTGGCTACAGTGTCACATTCTTGCGCCACGCGGTCGAACCAGTTCGAGCGGCGGAAGCTTGGCATCGCTTCGTCCCCGGTCTGGTCCGAGAACCAGTTGGGCCGCTCCCAGCCATAGGCCGCGCCCATCACAGCGCCGCGCGCGATCATACTGTCGTGGACCGGTGACAGGCGTTTGCCGCGGGCTGCGGGACGTTCTTCATGCGGGTAATGCACGCCGAATTGCAGGCCGAAACATTCGATGGCTTTCTTGACGCGATAGTCGCGGTCGGCCCAGTTGCCGAAACGGCGGCTGTCGACGGCCAGCGCATCCATAGGCGGCGCTCCATGGGTCATCCAGTGGGACAGGAACCAGCCTGCACCACCGCCCTCCATCACGCCCATCGACGAGCCTGTCAGCTGCCAGGCATTGGGCAGCCCATGGGCTGGGCCGATCAACGGGTTGGCGTCAGGCGTGAAGGTGATCGGCCCATTCACCACCGATTTAACACCGCCCGTTTCCAGCGCCGGAATGCGCGCCATTGCCATCATGATGATGTCTTCGACCCGGTCCAGATCAGGGGGCATCAGGTCAGCGCCGAAATCTGGCGGGCACCCGTCTATCGACCAGGCCTCGGCGTTCTTTTCATAGGGGCCAAGGATCAGACCGTCGCGCTCCTGACGCACATACCAGCTTTCCTCGGGGTCGCGGATCATCGGCAGTTCGGGCAGGCCTTGCGCGATCCGGTCGGCCACCGCGCGCACCGTGTCGGTCACAAGATACTGGTGTAGCACGGGAACCGAGGGGATGTTCAGCCCCATCATATGGCCGATCTCCCACCCCCAGGTACCCGCGGCATTGACCAGATGACGGGCGTGGATCGTGGTCTTTTCGGTCTCGACCACCCAAAGGTCGCCTTCGCGGCGGATCGAGGTCACCGGATTGTAGCGCAGAATCGTCGCTCCGTTTTTTCGCGCCACCTGCGCCATGGCGTTGGTGGCCAGTGACGGGTCAACATGCCCGTCATCGGGTTCGTAAATTCCGCCAAGCAGCCCTTCGGTCCGGGCCAGCGGGTGCAGACGTTCCACGTCTTCGGGGGTCAACATCTGCAGGTCATAACCAGTGAACCGGCTGAGCCCGGCGACATGGGCAAACTCGTCCATCCGGTCCGGGTTCGAGGTGATCCGCATCGCGCCCGAGCGGTGAAAGCCGCAGGTGCTGCCGGTCTCTTCCGGCAGGATAGCCCGATACAGGCGCACAGACGTGGCGCGAAGCTCCTGAATGGTTGGGTTATGGGCGAAATGCGTGCACAAGCCCGCCGCGTGCCACGTCGATCCTTGGGTCAGGTCGTTCTTTTCCGTCAGCACCACATCCGACCAACCCGCCTTGGCCAGATGATACATCAGCGACACCCCCATGGCACCGCCGCCAATGATCAGGACCTGAGCTTGCGTGACTGTCATGATTTCATCCGTTCGTTCTTTGGGTCAAATGGCGAGCGCATCAGCGGGACCGCCGGATAATGCGTGCCTGCCACATCGATGATGAAGCTGCGGGCGCAGGTCTCGGACAGCGTCTCTCCGGCCGCGATTTCAACCAACGCCAGAGCATAGGTCTTGCGGGTCCGCGCGCCCCGCGCACCCGAGGTTGTCGCTCCGACCACCCGACCGTCTTCAAGGATCAGTTCGTCATGCAGGATCAGCGGCTTGTCGGGCAGTTCGAAGATCACCGCGCGGCGGCGAAGACCGTCTGTCTTCTGCCGGACCAATGCCTCTTTACCCAGAAACTCGGTCTCCCAGTCCACAGCAAATGCCAGCCCGGCTTCCAGCGGAGAAATATCCGGCCCAAGGTCATGACCCCAGTGTTTGAACCCTTTCTCGATCCGGCAGCCATCCACCGCGAAATGACCCATCGGGCGTGCACCTTGTGCAGTAAGCGCATCGAACACCGGCCCACCCTGCTGTGCGGCAATGTAAAGCTCCCATCCCAGCTCGCCCACAAAGCTCACACGCTGCGCGCGGCATGGCACGCCTGCCACTGTGGCATCTCGTGCGGTCGAAAACGGAAAGCTTTGCCAATCCTCGTCAGACAGCGCCGCCAGCGTATCGCGAGACCCGGCACCCATGACGCCGATCACCACTTCGTTTACGGTCACATCCCGGATCGTCACATCGCGACCCGCACCATGCCGCCTGAGCCAAGCCAGATCCTTCTGCCGGGTCGCAGCACCTGACACCATGCGGAAGTGATCCGGCCCGAACCGCAGCAATGTCACGTCCGCCTCAACCCCACCCCGCGCGTTCAGCAGCGGCGTGTAGACTGCGCGCCCCGGCGTAACGTCCATATCCGCAGTGGCGAGATACTGCATGAATTCCAGCGCGTCCGGCCCGGAAATATCAAACTTTCCGAACGGGGACAGGTCGAGCAGCGCCGTGCCCTGCGCCATGATCGCAGCCTCGCGATGGGCGATCTCCTGCCACGCCTGTTCACCGGTGGAATAAGGCAGAGCCCGTTCGCTGTCGTTCCGCGCGTACCACAATCCGCGTTCCCAGCCTGCGGTCAGGCCGAATTCGGCCCCTGCGGCGGCCCATTTGTCGTGCAGGGCGGATTTGCGCAGGCCACGCCCGGCTTTGGGTTGCTTGAAAGGCCAGTGCAGGGCAAAGGCATCACTAACGGCCTCTTCCATGCGGGTTTCAATATGGCTGGCCGCAGCCGCCAAAGGATCGGCCCGCGTCACGTCAACCTCCCACAGGTCCATTGGTGCTTCGCCTTCGGTCATCCAGTCGGCCAGAACCCGCCCGACGCCCGCCGAAGACATGACGCCGACCGAGTTCATACCGGCCGCAACATACAGCCCGTCCACCTCGGGCGTCTGGCCGATCAGGGGGCGGGTGTCGTGGGTAAAGCTTTCCGGCCCGTTCATGAAGTGCTGAATTCCGGTTTCCGCCAGCGCAGGGATCAACTCCAGCGCACCTTCCATGAAAGGCATGAACTGATCCCAATCCTCGGGCATTTCAAGAAACGGTCGGTCGCATTCCGGGCCGAAGGCGTCCCAGCATTTCGCATTCGGTTGCCCCATTCCACCCTGAAGTGCAACACCAGTGGCGGTGGTGACCGGTTTTCCGGCCGCATGATGTTGCGTATCGGCCAGGAAGCGGCGACAGTCCCTGTGACCAAACAGGAGAGACTGCCATGCCCGAGGGCTACCGCCACCTGACCCATGAAGAGAGATGCCAGATCGGCGCGCTGAAGGAAAGCGGGCTGTCCGACGGGGCCATCGCGGCCCGTCTGGGCCGTGACCGTTCGTCGGTCTGGCGGGAGCTGCGCCGTAACGGCGGGGATTCGGGATACAGCCCGGGCGAGGCGCAGGGGAGGGCGGAGGCCCGCCGCGGCGCGGCTTCCTCGAACCCGAGGAAGATGACGCCCGACCGGTGGGCGCGCGTGGAGGGGCTTCTGGCGGAGGGCTGGAGCCCGGAGCAGGTCGCGGGACGGCTGCGTCTGGAGGGCGGCTGGACGGTGGGCCGCCAGTGGATATACGAACACGTCAGGGCCGACCGGAAGGCGGGCGGCAGGCTGTTCCTGCTGCTGCGGCGCCGCGGCAGAAAGCCGAACTGGCGTGGCGGCAGGCACTCGGGCCGTGGCCACATCCCGGGCCGGGTGGACATCTCCGAGAGGCCGGATGAGGTGGAGAGGAAGGAGCGTGTGGGCGACTGGGAGGCGGACACGATCATCGGGAAAGGCCACAGCGGGGCGGTGGTCTCCCTTGTGGACAGGGCGTCGAAATACGCGCTTCTCCAAAGGGTTGACCGGAGAACCTCGGCCGCGGTCTCCGCCGCGATGGTGGATCTCCTCCGGCCTTCCGCCGCGCCCGTCCACACGATCACGGCGGACAACGGGAAGGAGTTCGCGGGCCACGCCGGCGTCGCGGCGGAGCTCGGGGCCGGGTTCTATTTCGCCACCCCCTACCACTCCTGGGAGCGTGGCCTGAACGAGCACACCAACGGGCTGGTCCGGCAGTACCTGCCGAAGGGGACGGACCTCCGCGCGGTCACCGACGCGGAGGTGAAACGGGTGCAGGACCGCCTGAACGCGCGTCCGCGCCGGGCGCTGGGCTACCGGACGCCCGCCGAGGTGCTGCACAAGGCCCGCCCTCCCTGACGCCGCGCGACCGCCTCCCGCCGGCGCGCAGGAAGGGGGTGGACAGGATTTCGCCGTCGCGTCCGTCCGGGCTCCGGTCGGGCTACGCCCTCCCTGCGCCCGGACGGACGCGACCCGACCCGGCGGAGGCGTTGCGCCGCCCGGAAAGCCCGGATAGACTCCATACAGACGGGACCACAGCCGTCCCGGGGCCGGATCCGCGGCGCCCGGGCGGCCGGAAACCGCGCCTTCCGGCCATTCCCTACGCTCGGGCTACGCCCCCGCTGCGGGAATGGCCGGTGTTGCACTTCGGAGTGGAAGTGGGGGTTTCAAAACCGCCAATGACCAGCTTCCCTGCATCGCCCTTGACATAGAACCCACGGTCCAGATCGCGCAGAACCGGGTATGGGCTGGGCAGCCCGGCCATCGGCTCGGTGACGACATACATATGTTCCACAGCTTGCAGCGGCAGGGCCACCCCCGCCGCATCGGTCAGCTTCTTCGACCACGCGCCCGCACATAATGCGACACAGTCGGCCAGCAACTCGGATCCGTCGGCCAACGCAACACCCTTGATCCGCCCGGATTCAACCAGCAGCCGGTCGACCTGCACGCCTTCGCGGATCTGCACCCCCTTGGCCCGCGCAGCCTTGGCATAGGCCATGCACAGATCCACCGGGTTCACCTTGGCGTCTTCCTCGACCCGCAAAGCGCCCACCAGCCCGTCGGGGCTGAGGCCGGGGACATCGACCGCATCCGGCCCCACGATCGAAGGGGTCAGCCCTAGATGACGACCCAGCGATGCGATCCGGTGCAGTTCGTCCATGCGATTGGGATCACGGGCCAGCCAATAGCCGCCGGTTTGGCGATAGCCGGTGGATAGACCACATTCTTCTTCCAACTTCGGGAACAGAGTACAGGCATACATGGCCAAATGGGTCATGTTTGGCGTCGCGCGCAAGGGGCCGACAATCCCGGCGGCATGCCAGCTGGTCCCGGACGTCAGTTGGTTACGTTCCAGCAGTTGCACATCCGTCGCACCGGCCGATGCCAAGTGATAGGCCAGGCTCAACCCAATTGCGCCACCGCCGATGATGATGGTTCCCGCCATTCCGGAACTCCTTGCCGTCGTCTGAGCATGTTCTCTGCAAAGACGGCGGGATCAAGTCTCGCCAGACATCATAACTACAACTAATGATAAGTAGAGCTTGCGCCTGTTCGTTTCAGCGTGTTTCATGAAATTACAGAGGTTTACGGGGAATCGAGGGGCGAATGGTGCGCAACGAAGCGGAAATCAACTTGTTCCGGGCAATTGAAGTCTTCATGGCCGTAGCGGATATGCGCCATGTAACGGCGGCGGCAAATGCCCTTGGGATCACTCAGTCGGCGGCTTCTCAGCATCTGAAAAACCTGGAAACCGCCTTCGGTGTAACCCTGCTGGACCGTTCGCGCCGCCCGTTGGGCCTGACCCATGCGGGAGAGGCCGTGCAACGGCACGGGTACCGCATTCTCAATGAGATTGACGATCTGAAATCCGATCTGCGCCACCTGAATGCAACCGCACTACCTATTCTGCGTGTGGGGCTGCTGGCATCGACGGCAACGACACTGACTCCGGGCCTTTTTGAATTCGTCGAGCATGATCTGCGTGTGCCGGAACTGATCCTCTCGGCGGGTCTGGCCAGCGATCATCAAAACGCTCTGAACGCACATAGGATCGATGTGGCCGTCACTTCGGAACTGTTCATGTTGAGTGACGACTATGACACCTATCCTGTTCTTGAAGAACCGTTTTTTCTGGTTTTGCCCGAAAACTATGATGGCCCCGAAGATGATATTCACGCCATTTCCAAACGCCTGTCTCTGGTTCGTTTCGGGGCGCTGACCCCGGTGGGGCGACGCACAGATCAGCACCTGCAGCGCTGTCGATTGCACCTGCCCCGCGCGATTGAAGCAGACCGGTCGTCGATGGTTGTCGCCGGAGTGGTGACGGGCAAATGCTTTGCGATCCTGACGCCCTCGCTTTTGATTGATGGGGTCGCCGAAGGTATGCCGCTGCGCATTGTGCCACTGCCATTTTCGGGGTTCAAACGCGGTATCCAGGTGGTGTCGCGCAAGGAGGACCTTGGCGATATCCCGGCCCGCATCGCCCATCAATGCGCCGATATCCTACGTGAACACTTCGCCCGCCGTTTTCCGGAAATTGCGGATCAGATCACGTACCACGCCGGTGCTTATCCCAATAATTAGGATTTCCGATCAAGCCTGTCTCCCCCTGTTCCCTGTGCATTTTTGTTGCATAGTCACGACATCGGCGCGGTCTATCCACGCCACGATTTGGGACAGATTGTCGAGGGGTGCGTTATGTCACGTCGTTCAGGCCGCAAATCGCGCTTGCAGGCACGGGCCGCCAAAGGGGCTGTGTCTGCCCCCTACGTGACGCGCCGGATTGGATTGGTCAGTTTGATTGATGACGAGGCCATTGCTGTCATCGAGCGAAATGCTGACCGAATTCTGGACGAAATCGGCATGGACTTTCGAGGCGATCCCGCCACGCTTGACTTGTTCAGGGCGCATGGTGCGCGGGTCGATGGTGAGCGTGTGCGATTTGATCCCGGCTGGTGCCGGGAAAGGATCAAGACCGCACCGAGCATGTTCACGCAATACGCGCGCAACCCCGCACGATCGATCCAGATTGGAGGGGACGCGCAGGTCTATGCCCCCAGTTTCGGCCCGCCCTTCGTACATGACATGGAGAACGGGCGGCGCTATGCCACGCTGTCGGATTTTCAGAACATCACCAGGCTGCACCATCAGTTAGGCGCGGTGAACCATTCCGGCGGTGTGGTGGTGGAGCCGGTCGATGTACCAGTACCGCTGCGCCATCTGCATATGGCCCATACCCATCTGACCATGAACGACAAACCCTTCATGGGGGCAGTGACCGCGCCGGAGCGCGCCCGCGACACGATCAAGATGTGCAAGATCGCAATGGGGGCCGAATTCGTTGACGAAAACTGCGTGCTCTATTCCGTGGTCAATACGAATGCGCCTTTGGTGATGGACGAAACCATGCTCTGGGCACTAAAGGAATATGCTCAGGCCGGACAATGCACCGTGGTATCCCCGTTCGTGCTGGGCGGGGCGATGTCCCCAGTCTCAGTCGCGGCTACGCTGGCGCAAGTTCTGGCAGAGGTGATGGCTTCGGTCGCGCTGATCCAGATCATTCGCCCCGGTGCGCCCGCCGCGTTCGGCACGTTTTTCTCACCCATCAGCCTCAAGACCGGTGCACCAACCTTCGGCACGCCTGAAGGAACCCAGTTCCAGATGTGCGCCAAAACACTGGCGGATCGCTTGGGCCTGCCATTCCACTCGGTCGGCGGGCTTACGGCATCCAAAGTGCCGGACGCACAGGCCGGGTATGAGAGCCAGGCGCAACTTATGGGGGCTGCGCTGGCGGGGGTGAATTTCATCATCCACGCCACGGGTTGCCTCGAAGGGTTGCTGACCACCGGCTATGAAAAGATCGTCATGGACGCCGACCGCTGCGCCGCGATGCAACGCTTTGTGCAGGGTGTCGATTTCTCGGAAAGCGCGCAGGCGATGGAGGCGTTTACCGAGGTTGAACCCGGCGGCCATTTCCTTGGCGCGCAGCACACACAGGACAATTTCAAAACTGCCTTCTGGATGGGCGACATGTCCGACAACGGCACCTACGAGCAGTGGGCTGCGGAAGGAGCCCATTGGCAGCACAAACGCGCCAGCGACCGTGTAAAGCAGCTGATCGAAGAATACCAAGCCCCGGCCATAGATGCCGGAACCCGAGAAGCCCTTGATGAATTCGTCACCCGTCGCAGCCGGGAAATCGAAGGAGAACAGCCATGAACATGCAAACCGACTGGACCCTGAACGACACCGCCCGGCGGCGCGACAATTTTTACGCCGCAAGCCAGCGCAAATTCGTTCCGTTCAAAGAGCCGATGGTCTTCAAGAAGGGCTCAATGCAATACCTCTGGGATGTCGAGGGACGCAAATATACTGACCTTTTGGGTATGAACGTCTGCATTTCAGTTGGTCACAGCCACCCAAAGGTGGTCGCCGCCGCGATGGAGCAGGCGCAAGAGTTGACCCACTGCACCACCATGTTCTACCATCCGGTGCCTGCGCATTTCGCCGAGGAACTGGCAGCAACGATGCCCAACCCAAATGGTGATATCGAATGGGTTGTGCATTTCACCAATTCGGGTTCCGAGGCGGTCGATCTCGCCATGACCATGGCCCGCAGCTATACCGGCCACCTTGACCTGCTGGCGCTACGGTCGGCCTATCACGGCCCAACGGCGGCGGCTCAGTCGATAACGAGCATCAGCGGCTGGCGCCATCCGGGAATGCCGGGCAACGTTGCTTTCATCCCTGACCCGCATCAGTATCGCGGCATCTTCGGTGAGAATGCTGGAGCCGAGCCCTATCTGGACGAGATCGACCGTACGATCCACTCGGCAACGACCGGACAGGTCGCTGGCATCTTCATCGAAAGCGTTCAGGGCTATGGCGGGATCGTGGAAATGCCCAAGGGTTATATGACCGGCGCTGCAGAACGCGTCCGGGCCAAGGGCGGGTTACTGATCGCGGACGAGGTTCAGGCCGGATTCGGCCGCACTGGCGATCATATGTGGGGGTTCGAGGCTGATGGCGTCATTCCCGACATCGTGGTGATGGCCAAGGGGATCGGCAACGGCTTTCCGCTGGGCGCAGTTGTTGCGCGCAAGGAAATTGCGGCACCAATGGCCGAGAAATTCATGTTCCACACCTATGGCGCCAATCCAACCTCCTGCGCTGCAGGGCGGGCTGTTCTGCAGATAATCAAGGAGGATAAAGTGCGTGAAAACGCGCGCGAAGTTGGCGCCGCGCTGCTGAAACATCTCCATGCACTGAAGGACAAATACCCGGTCATCGGCGATGTGCGTGGACGCGGGCTGATGCTGGCCATCGAGATGGTCAAGGACCGCAAGACCAAAGAACCCGAGCCGCAAACCACAGCCGCTGTCTTTGAAGCCACGCGAAAAAGCGGAATCATTCTTTCGAAATCCGGTGCATATCAATCCTGCCTGCGCATGGTGCCACCTATGTGCCTGTCAACAGACGATGTGGAACATGTGGCCGAAGGGCTGGATCGCGCCTTTGCCATGGCCACCAACTAAATTTATGGCTTCTAGCAGCCCCCATTCCACCCTGAAGTGCAACACCAGTGGCGGTGGTGACCGGTTTTCCGGCCGCATGATGTTGCGTATCGGTCAGGAACCGGCGACAGTCCCTTTGCTGAAGAGAGGGAGACTGCCATGCCTGAGGGCTACCGCCACCTGACCCATGAAGAGAGTGCCGGATCGGCGCGCTGAAGGAAAGCGGGCTCTCGGACGGGGCCATCGCCGCCCGGCTGGGCCGTGACCGTTCGTCGGTCTGGCGGGAGCTGCGCCGTAACGGCGGGGATTCGGGATACAGCCCGGGCGAGGCGCAGGGCAGGGCGGAGGCCCGCCGCAGCGCGGCCTCCGGGGTCCCCCGCAGGATGGCGCCCGACCGCTGGGCGCATGTCGAGGGGCTTCCGGGGAGGGCTGGAGCCCGGAGCAGGTCGCGGGACGGCTGCGTCTGGAGGGTGGCTGGACGGTGGGCCGCCAGTGGACATCCGAACACGTCAGGGCCGACAGGAAGGCGGGCGGCAGGCTGTTCCCGCTGCTGCGGCGCCGCGGCAGAAAGCCGGACCGGCGTGGCGGCAGGCGCTCGGGCCGAGGCCACATCCCGGGCCGCGTGGACATCTCCGAGCGGGCGGAGGAGGTGGGGAGGAAGGAGCGTGTCGGCGACCGGGAGGCGGACACGATCATCGGGAAAGGTCACAGCGGGGCGGTGGTCTCCCTGGTGGACAGGGCGTCGGAATTCGTTTTCCTTCAGCGGGCTGACCGGAGAACGGCGGCCGCGGTCTCCGCCGCGATGCTGGAGATGCTGCGGCCGTCCGCCGCGCCCGTCCACACGGTCACCTCGGACAACGGCAGGGAGTTCGCGGGACACGCCGGCGTCGCGGCGGAGCTCGGGGCCGCCTTCTTCCTCCCGACCCCCTACCACTCCTGGGAGAGGGGCCTGAACGGGCACACCAACGGGCTGGCGCCGCAGTACCTGCCGAAGGGGACGGACCTCCGGGCGGCCACCGACGCGGAGGTGAGGGCGGTGCAGGACCGCGCGGACGCGCGTCCGCGCCGGGCGCTGGGCTACCGGACGCCCGCCGATGTGCTGCACAAGGCCCGCCCTCCCTGACGCCGCCGGTCCGCCTCCCGCCCGCGCGCATGGCTGCGCCGGGAGGGGGTGGAATGGATTTCGGGGTCGCGTCCGTCCGGGCTCCGGTCGGGCTACGCCCCCGCTGCGGGAATGGCCGGAAGGCGGGGTTTCCGGCCCTCCGGGCACCGCGGTCTCCGGCTTCAGGCGGTCTGGTTGGACCGAACTGCATCCCTTGCACCCGCCCCTTGCGGCAGTTGAGGCCGGATGAAGTGGCCCGGGTCTCGAAGCTGCCGAAGAACACAGGGAATGATCTCGGACCATGCGTTCCAGAGCGAAGGGTTGGGCGCGGGCAGGTCGTGTTTCACCGCCTCATGCAGCTTGGGCAGGGCATGGTAGGGCACCATCGGATACATGTGATGTTCGATATGGTAGTTCATGTTCCAGTAGATGAAGCGCAGAAGCGGATTCATGAGCACGGTGCGTGAATTGATGCGGTGATCGAGTACGTCTTCCGCCAGTCCGAGGTGCTGGGGAAGCCCCAATACGAGCAAAAGCCAAATCCCGTATGCCCGAGGCAGCCCGATGATCATGAGCGGCAGGAGCGACCACGACCAGAGAGAAATCAATGCCACAAGAACGTAGATCGCGATGTGGATGCGGCCGACACGAATGGCCTTGACACGTTCGGTTTCGGGGACGAGGTCCGCTTCGTCCGGCGGAATGATCCCCGCGGCATTCCGGGCCAGCGCAGCCAGGCTTTGCGGCACGGCTACGATCCCGAGCAAGTTGAGGCAGAGCACGATCAGCTGCGGCGGCCGCATTCCTGCCCCACTTCCACTCCGAAGTGCAACACCGGCCATTCCCGCAGCGGGGGCGTAGCCCGAGCTGCGGGAATGGCCGGAAGGCGTGGTCTGCGGCCCCCGGGCGCCGCGGATCCGGCCCCGGGACGGCTGTGGTCCCTTCTGTATGCAGGTTATCCGGGCTTTCCGGGCAACGCAACGCCTCCGCCGGGGCGGGTCGCGTCCGTCCGGGCGCAGGGAGGGCGCAGCCCGACCGGAGCCCGGACGGACGCGGTCCCGAAATCCATTCCACCCCCTTCCTGCGCGCCGGTGGGAGGCGGTCGCGCGGCCTCAGGGAGGGCGGGCCTTGTGCAGCACCTCGGCGGGCGTCCGGTAGCCCAGCGCCCGGCGCGGACGCGCGTTCAGGCGGTCCTGCACCCGTTTCACCTCCGCGTCGGTGACCGCGCGGAGGTCCGTCCCCTTGGGCAGGTACTGCCGGACCAGCCCGTTGGTGTGCTCGTTCAGGCCACGCTCCCAGGAGTGGTAGGGGTGGGGAGGAAGAAGGCGGCCCCGAGCGCCTCCGCCACGCCGGCGTGGCCCGCGAACTCCTTCCCGTTGTCCGCCGTGATCGTGTGGACGGGCGCGGCGGAAGGCGGCGGCATCTCCACCATCGCGGCGGAGACCGCGGCCGAGGTTCTCCGGTCAACCCTTTGGAGAAGCGCGTATTTCGACGCCCTGTCCACAAGGGAGACAACCGCCCCGCTGTGGCCTTTCCCGATGATCGTGTCCGCCTCCCAGTCGCCGACACGCTCCTTCCTCTCCACCTCATCCGGCCTCTCGGAGATGTCGACGCGGCCCGGGATGTGGCCACGGCCCGAGTGCCTGCCGCCTCGCCAGTTCGGCCTTTTCCCGCGGCGCCGCAGCAGCAGGAACAGCCTGCCGCCCGCCTTCCTGTCGGCCTTCACACGTTCGTATATCCACTGGCGGCCCACCGTCCAGCCGCCCTCCAGACGCAGCCGTCCCGCGACCTGCTCCGGGCTCCAGCCCTCCGCCAGAAGCCCCTCCACGCGCGCCCAGCGGTCGGGCGTCATCTTCCTCGGGTTCGAGGAAGCCGCGCCGCGGCGGGCCTCCGCCCTCCCCTGCGCCTCGCCCGGGCTGTATCCCGAATCCCCGCCGTTACGGCGCAGCTCCCGCCAGACCGACGAACGGTCACGGCCCAGACGGGCCGCGATGGCCCCGTCGGAGAGCCCGCTTTCCTTCAGCGCGCCGATCTGGCATCTTTCGTCCCGGGTCAGGTGGCGGTAGCCCTCGGGCATGGCAGTCTCCTTCTCTTCAGCAAAGGGACTGTCGCCGCTTCCTGGCCGATACGCAACATCATGCGGCCGGAAAACCGGTCACCACCGCCACTGGTGTTGCACTTCAGGGTGGAATGGGGCCTGCAATTTCAGGATCCCTGCCAACGATGATCGTGTCAGTGTGATGGCGGGCGTGGGACCAGCGCCAGACCACCGAGTTTCGCATCATCAGAAAGCTCGCCAATTCATAGACGGCGTCGTTCTTCCATCTGGACTTGAAGGCTGTACCATGGCCGCATTCGTGCCAGCGACTATCTGCGGCGGAGGCATAGAAGACGCCATAGACGAAAAAGAACGGCAGCGCCCACCAGCTTCCCCAATGGAGGATGCCACCGGCGCCGCTACCAACCAGAACGGCAACCCAGATCGCGATATCGCGCGTAGCCGGCCAATCTGCGCGTTTCATCAGGGACTTCAGTACCCTTCGGTCTACCGGCGTCTGGTACCAATCTGCGCCCGCAAGACCTCTTTCGAACGCATACTGCCGCTCCGGACCGGTCAGGGAGTAGTCCCGCTCCATTGGAAACGTTATCAATCGCATCAAGCCCAAGGTTCGGCTAGCCCCAGTTTTCCAGTGCAGTTTCTAACTTGTTCGGATCTTCTTCGGAGATCTAGACCAGTTAGCTCTCGCCAGGAAACGACCCCAAAGCCGCATCGCACCTGAACTCGGAATTCGCAGCCACGCGGTCCTGATGCCGTCGTGCGTATTCGGCCTGAAAATTCCAGTACATCCGGGCATGACGAGGCACATGCCCTTCGGTTTCGCCAAAAATCTCGGCCGAAATCAGGTACTGGACATCGCAACCCGCGCCCGAGCCCACGGAAATCAAGACGAGCGAAGTCCGCTGGGAAATCGCCGCCGCGACCGCAGGCGGCACAATTTCCATCTCGACCGCAAAGGCCTCCTGTGTCCCGGCGACGTCGGGCGTCGTTCAGGATGGCGAGGGCATCATCTACCGTTTTGCCGCGTGCCGCGCGGCGGGTCCAGTGGGTCCTTTTCGGCATGAAGCCGATGTGGCCGACAACAGGAATCGCCTCTTTCGCCATGGCTTCGACCGCGTCGCATTTCACCGGACAACGGATGCTGTCGGCCCCAGCCTCCATCGCCTCGAAGGCCGCGAGCCTGACCTCGTCGGCATTGGCGCACTCGCCGTTGACAAGGCCGAACGTGAATTGCGCATTCAGTGCGGCGGTGCGGGAATCATCGCAGGCATACCTCTGACCCGATACGATGATCTCGGTCCCGGCGGCCTCGGCAGCAGCGGCATGTTCAACGTTGGCCATGTTGAGTTCGGTAAGCTGATCGTTTCCCCTGCGGTCGACTAGGCTCTTGACCGCGATCTTCATTCTGCGCGTACTCCGGACCGGGGCAGGTCAGTGCCACGCAGGATCAATTCCGCTTCGATCAGCTGCTGGTGGGGTCCGGCGTCGCCGCTGAGCTTCGCGACCATCATGCGCCCCAACCGCATCCCAAGCGCGTCTAGATCCTGACGGAACGTCGTAAGGCCCGTTCCGACATGGGCTGCCACCGGAATGTCATCGCAACCGATCAACGCCATATCCTGGCCGGGCCGGATCCCGAACTGACGCATGGCCTCCATTGCCGAAAGGGCAATCACGTCGTTGCCGCAGAAGATCGCGGTCGGACCTGCACCCCGGGTTATCATCTCGGTCACGGCATCCGCGCCAGTCTTTCGCGATAGGTAACATTCGATCTCGAGCGCAGGATCGTGACTTATGCCGTGCATATCCAGCGCATCACGATAGCCGCGCAGCGCATGGTTCGAATAGGTGTACCTGAGCGGCGTCGTCAGATGCGCGACGCGGGCATGACCAAGCTGGATCAACCGTTCAGTCGCCCGATACCCGATTTTGTAGTGATCCACGTCGACCCAGTCGTGATCAGACCTGTCCGTTCGTCCGACGGTGACGAATGGAAAACCGCGCTCCTGCAGCCATTCTATCCGCTCGTCCTCGGGCCGGGTTCGCCCGAAAAGAAGCCCGTCGCAGCGGCCTCGTTCTACAGAATTGCGAATGATCCCGAACTCGGTCTCATACTCCCGCGCAATGATGACCTGAAGCGCATAGCCCCGGGCCTGCAGCGAAAGTTCAACGCCGTCGAGAAGGCTCAGGAAAAACGGGTCGACAAACTTGGTCCAGGGTTTCGAGACCATGAAGGTCACAGTGTTGGTCTGTTTAGACCGCAGGCTCGACGCCGCAAAACTCGCACGGTAACCCAGTCGCTCCGCAACCGCTTCCACCTTGCGGCGGGTCTCGAGTTTGACATCAGAATATCCATTGAGCGCCCGGCTGACGGTCGAGACCGAAAGACCGGTTTGCTCAGCCACGTCCCTGATCCCCAATCTCCTGGCGAACTCGCCCATCAGTTTTCCTCGGCGATCACGTAGCCATCGCAGGCAACGCCGCCTCATGATATTCGCGCGAGAGCGCGGTCACTTGGTCGTGCCACAGTACGCTCCGAAGGGAATCCGAGAAGTTGACTGCGCACATGAGCATTTGTTCCTCGTGAACGAGGAAAAAGACAAGCCAGTCCCTCTCGTGCTCTGCCGGTTCGAACGATCCGTATCGCAGGACCGCATTCGCCCGGCGCAACGCAATCAGCGCGTGGCAGCATTCAAGGACCGACCCACTCAACCTGTCCTGCCGGGCGACCGAAAGCGCCGCATGGAACGGTTCGCAGGGCCGCCATGTGCACGCACTCTTCGAAAACCCGAGTTGATCCGTGTCTTCCCATGGAAAGGGCGTGCGCACACCATTCCGGCCTCGATCATGCGGCCATAACCGGATGCCCTCGGGATCCTGCAGCGTGCCAAATCGCGGATCCGCCTGTCGATCATCGGAAACATCGCAACCCGCATCATGCATTGGAGAAGGAAAGAACGGCGTGGTCCAGACCACGTCGGTCCCGAGACCCGCGAGACAGTCCATCCAGCTCAGAACCCCCATCAGGTCGCCCTCGCCTTCGTCGCCGGAATCCATGAAGCTGCATATGCAGGCCCCACGCCGCCATTCTGTGTGGTCTTCACGGCGTTCAGTCGTCACGGTCATCTCCGCAATGCCGTCTCACTAAAAAACGTTTTTGGAGATCTGTCAAGAATGTCAAAGGAATTTGGCAAATTCCGGCATCATTTCCGCAAAAGACCTTGACCGGACGGCACAAGTTCGCAACACTTCCACGTGAAGCTCAAAAACGTTTTTGGAGTTTCTGACGCAAAGGGCCTCAGGGAGGGGAATATGCGAAAATTGCGTAGTTCAGCATTCTTGGCCATATCCGGCCTTGCGATGAGTATCGGGACAGCTTGGGCAGGTGACTGGTGTTCGGGACAGACAATCCGGCTGTTTTCGGGTGGCCCGGCCGGCGGAGCATTCAACTCGATCATTGATCGCGGCGCGATGCAGGCGGCGGAAGACACCGGCGCAAATGTCCAGATCATCTATTCCGAATGGGATTTTGACAAGATGGTCACTCAGCTGCGCGAGGCGATCAGCCAAGCGCCCGACGGCATTGCAATGATGGGGCACCCGGGAGATGACGCGATCATGCCACTGGCGGCTGAAGCCGCTGCCGCAGGAATCCCGATTATGTACATGAACGTGGACGTACCGAAAGTGCGCGCGGCCTTCGGTTCGGGGTACGTTGGTGCCACACTTTACCAGCAGGGACGGAAGCTCGGCGCCGAAACCCTGCGTTTAGCGGACAACAGGTTGCAGCCTGGCGATACGGCAATCGTCATGAGCCGATGGGAAAGCGAAAACCGCGCTCAGCGTGAACTCGGCCTTGTGGAAGTGCTGGAAGAGTTCGGCATGAAGGTCATCAAGCTGCAAGAGGCCGAAGGCGCTTCAGCCGACCAGATGCTGCAGATCCCGGTCCTTACCTCGACCCTGATCGCCAATCCTGACACCAAGCTTATCGGTTATCCCGGTGGTCCTTGGCTGGCCGCGGCGCCGGTGTTCATGGATGCCGTTGGCAAAGGTCCCGGCGATATCATGGCGGTCGGTTTTGATCTTGGTCAAGGCGTCATGACCGCATTCGACGGCGGTTACGTGACGGTAACGGCGGACCAGCAGCCCTACCAGCAGGGATACCTTCCGGTTCTGTCGCTCTGCCAGCAGCTGGTCTACAGGCTTGGACCGCTTAATGTGGACACCGGCGCCGGCTTTGTGACGACTGACAACTACAAGGACGTGGTCGCCCTCGCCGAGCAGGGAGTTCGCTAGCCAAAGAGTTTGCCCGGGCCGGACGATCTCTGACGCCGGCCCGGAACCAAGTCTTCCAAACCGGAGCGCACCTATGTCCGAGGTATCAGGGCCGGTCGTCGAATTGCGCAACATCGTCAAGCGATTTGGATCGGTCGAAGCCTTGTCAGGCATCACGATGACCGTCCGCCGCGGCGAGGTTCTGGGACTTCTGGGGGACAATGGTGCGGGCAAGTCAACGCTGATCAAGACCCTTGCCGGGGTGCACGACCCTGACGAAGGCGGGATCATCGTGGCAGGCGAGCTTCGCAAGCCCTGGACACCGGCGGCTGCGCGCGGCGCAGGCATAGAAACAGTCTTTCAGGATCGTGCGCTGGCACCGCAGCATTCCATAGTGACAAATATCTTCATGGGCCGCGAAATTACGAATTCCCTCGGTCTTCTGCGAGTACAAAGGCAGACCGACGAGGCCAACAGGCTCATGCGCGAAATCGGATTTACCTCGAAGGTTTTCAACCCGGAAAGCACGGTTGGGACACTCTCAGGGGGTGAACGGCAAGGGGTGGCGATTGCCCGTGCCCTCTACAACCAGGCGGACGTGATCGTGCTGGATGAACCGACGACAGCACTATCACTGACCGAGACCCAGAAGGTTTTCCGCTTCGTGGAGGCGGTCAAGTCATCAGGCCGGACCGTAGTCTTCATCGGGCACAACATCCATCACGTCTGGGACATTGCCGACCGGTTCTTCGTCATCGACCGCGGGAAGGCAGCTTTCGAAGGCGCCAAGTCCTCTTTCACCGGCGCCGATCATCTGATCGAGTTGATGCACCAGCTCGCCGAAACGGGCAGCGCGGACACCAGTTCGCTTCTGGAGCCGGCGTGAGGATAAACACTATGAATGACGCGACGACTGGCACCAGTTCAGTGGACCAAGGCGCTGTGCAATCCCGATGGACGCTCCTTTACCGCAAGAACGGTCGTGCGCTAAACGCATTCCTCGCTCTAGTCCTTGTCTGGACATTTTTTGCGGCGAGCAATCCGGCTCTCTTTCTGAACCCATTGTTCTACAATGCTTTCCTGTTTTCGGTTCCGGCAACGATCTTCCTGACCACTTCCCTAGTCTTTGTCATCGTTTCGGGCGAGCTTGATCTGGCATTTCCGTCTGTCGTCGGGGCCGCAGGCGGAGTGTTCATGTACTCCGTCGTCCTCGGGGTGCCCGTGATACCTGCGTGCCTTCTGACCATGGGCTTCGGAGCGGTCATCGGCCTTGGGATCGGATTGATCGTCGTCTACGGGCGCATTTCGTCACTGGTCGCGACGCTCGGTCTCAACTTCTTCATCCTCGGCATCGTCAACCTGCTCGCTCAAGGTCGGACCATCTCTGCGCCAGAGGCGATGAACAGCTTCGGATATATGCTTTTCGTCGGCAAATGGCACCTGTTTGACACGACGCTGAGGGTGCCGAACCACTTTATTTGGTCGCTGGTCTGGGTGGTCTTCTGCTATGTGCTATTCAAGTATCATCGGTTCGGCACCCATGTGCAGCTTGTCGGAGACAATACCGAGAGCGCCCGTGAAATGGGCATCAACATCGAGCGCATTCGAGTCAGCGTCTTTGTCGTGTCCGGAGTTGCCGCGGCAGTCGCAGGCGCATTGCTCGTGCAGATGGCCAACATGGTCTGGTTCCCAACCAGCGGGAAGGCATACCTGCTGATCGCGCTTGCAGCACTTTTCGTCGGCGGCACACCGACCTGGGGCGGCGTGGGCTCGATTTTTGGCGCGTTCTTCGGAGCGATGACCGTCACGCTGATCCCGTCCGGCGCGGTCGGCGCGGGTTATGCCGGCTATTGGACAGACTTCATATTCGGCCTCGTCATCATCCTGACCATGATCGCGCACCGTTTTTCTGGCGCACGGGTCCGATGAGATGCGCACGGTGGCGGTCACCGAAGCAGCGGGCAGCATCCGGGTCAATTCCGTCGACCCGAGCTGGGTCGATACCGCCGTCACCTATCGCACGCCGACCGAAGTGCCGGATGCCACGGCCATCAGGGCAATGGTGGGCGACGCACGCATCTTCGGCCGTCTGGTGCGGTACCAAGAAATCACCGACGCGATCACGTTCCTACTGTGCAACGCGGCAAGCCCTGTCACCGGCGGCGGGTCGATTGTGTACGGGGGTTCCGATGCATGCGATGAGCGGCAACGCCCTGATATGCAGGGAGTCACTGACACGAGGCTATGCTAGTCTTCCGTGCCTGCTGTCGGACAATCAGGCCGCCCGGATGACCCGCATCTCCCATGGCAGCCGCCCAGCACCCCGAAACTGGTCACCGGGTGCGGGGAAGAGGATCGCGGCTCCTGCACCTAAGAGCTTGACCTAAAATTGCTGTCTATGCTCCATATATTGCGAGAACGCCCTCGTATGGCCAGCCGAATGGGCTAGATGTGGAATTCCAGGTCAAACTCTAAGCGTCCCGGCGGTCCACCGGTCAGTTTCGACAGGCGCCCCGATACCAGCTGGATGGAGGCCATGCGTGGCTGACACATACACAAAGGACGGTGACGCACTGGTTATTCGCCTTAACGGCGAGTGCGTGCGGATCGAAGCCTGGGGTCCAAACGCCTTGAGAATACGGGCGCGCCCCGGAGGGACGGTCGTAGAACCGCATGTTTGCGCACTTTTGGAGGCTGCGCCGACAAGGCCGTCGATCAGGATCGACGGGAAGCACGCCCGTATCCGCAACGACCGAATCGAGGCGCGGGTCAGGCTGGCGCGCCGGCTAGGTGCGGACGTTCATCTGGAACCGGTGATCGGATACTATGACACGGTGACCGGCGAAGAACTCCTGTCTGAAGTACGCAGTCATTTTGCCGGACCTCCGCCGCGGCGATTCAAGCCGATCGCATCGGGAAGCTTCCAGCTTGAGGCTACGTTCACGGCTTATGACGACGAGCACCTTATGGGCCTCGGCCAGCCGCAGCACGGGCGTGAGGACCTAAAAGGTGTCTCGACCAACCTTGTTCAGCAGAACTCGCATGTGGTTGTCCCTTTCGTGATCTCGTCACGAGGTTATGGGTTCTTGTGGAACAATCCGGCGGTTGGTCGGGCCGACTTTGCGTCAAATGTAACGCGTTGGCGGGCCGACGCGACGCCGGGCCTCGACTACTGGATCACCGCCGGCGAGACGCCGGAACGCATACTGCGGAACTACGTCGCTGCGACCGGGCTTCCGCCCGCCTGTCCCGACTGGGTGACCGGCTTCTGGCAATCAAAGCTGCGGTATCGCTCACAACAGGAAATCGTGAATGTCGTACGCGGCCACCGCCAGCGGGGGATTCCGCTGTCATGCATTGTGATCGACTTCTTTGCCTGGACCCGGCAAGGCGAGTGGGAGTTCGACCCAACCGAATGGCCCGACCCCGAGCGCCTCGTGCGCGAACTGGACGAAATGGGCGTAAAGACCATCGTCTCAGTCTGGCCGACGGTCGGTGCGAACGCGAAGTACTTCGCCGAGATGCGAGAAAAGGGGTACCTCCTCCGCACCGAGCGCGGTGTGCCCGTCGTTATCCAGTTTCCGGACAAAGAGCCATTCGGAGTGCACTTCCTGACCTATTACGACGCCTTCAACCCCGATGCCCGCGACTTCCACTGGGAAAAGGTCAGGCGGAGTTACCTCGACCGGGGCATCAGCAACTTCTGGCTGGATGCCTGCGAACCCGAGATGCGACCCGCAGATGCCGACAATGTGCGGACCCACCTCGGCAATGGGGCGGAGATGCTATCGGCCTATCCGCTGGTCCATGCGAAACGCTACGCCGAGGGCCTGAAAGCGGCCGGCGCCGGCGATGCGGTGCTCCTGTGCCGCTCGACCTGGGCCGGGGGGCAGCGCTATCCGGTCATCCTGTGGTCCGGCGACGTTTGGTCAACGTGGGAAGACTACCGCGCCCAGATCGCCGCGGGACTGCACGCGGCTATGTCGGGAATCGGATGGTGGACGACCGATATCGGTGGATTCTATGAGGGCCACGCCGACGATCCTGAATTCCCCGAACTTCTTGTCCGCTGGTTCGAATTCGGCGTGTTCTCTCCGGTCTGCCGCCTGCACGGCTTGCGAATCCCGAATGGCGTTCCGTTCGCATCGGTCGACGGTGAGGTCGACTATGGACGAGAGCTCTTCCAGCTCTTCACCGACACGGGCGGCGACAACGAGATCTGGAGTTACGGGCCTAAGGTGGAGAGGATCCTGACGCGGCTGCTGGAGCTACGCGAACGGCTACGCCCCTATCTGGCCGAGGTGATGGCTGAATACACGGCGACGGGCGTGCCACCGATGCGCCCCCTGCCCTTCGCGTTTCCCTCCGACACAGCGCTGCGGGTTCCGCAGGGGGCATTTATGCTCGGGCCCAAACTTCTGGTGGCGCCTGTGCTGGTGCCCGGTGCGAATTCGCGGGAGACATGCCTTCCCGTTGGACGCAATTGGGTGCACGTCTGGACTGGCATGCTTTGTGAAGGCGGCAAGACGGTCCGGGTCCCAGCGAAGTTGGGGATGCCGCCCGTTTTCTGTCTGGCGGAACATTGGGGCGCGCGCAGGAGTGATTTTGAGAACCTGTCGTCTTGAACTCCCCACTACCCTGGCCCGAAATCCAACCTGAATTTCTCTTCCAGCCAAGGCGGCTTATGGCGAGCATCGCCAATTGAGCACTTGTCATCCCTGTTCGACCCTGAAGTGCAATACCATGGGCGGTGGTAACCTGTCTGTTTGGCGCATGATGGCGCCAATCGGCCAGGAGGCGGCGGTCAGGAATCAGGGGAGACCGCCATGGCGAAGGGCTACCGCCACCCGACCCACGGAGAAAGACGCCAGATTCACGCGCTGAAGGAAAGCAGGCTGTCGATTCCGGCGATCGCCCGGCGACCGTCCGGCATCTCAACGCAACGGCAGGGGCCGCCGCGACGGCGGAATCGTTCTTTGCCCGGCTCCGCCTGCCTCCTTCCGCGCTTTTCGGCAGCTTCGCGCTCGCCATCGGCGCTTCAACCATCGACACATGCGGACCGCATGAGCAATCCCTTACCGCGGTAGCGCCTATGTTCAGCCGCAGCGTCGGCAAACTCGCCATAAGGAGCCGGGTCTTTCCGCGCATCGGCGATTTCGTCCGTCAGCGCCGGACAGTATAGCGTCAACCCACAGAGCCGGAGTCCTCAAGATCGGAATCAGGTCGCCTGTTTCAAATGATTCGAAGAAGGATATGCCTGCCCGACTTGTTGCGCGTTCGATCTTGGTTATATTGAACACATGGCGAGACGCAGGAGGAGCCATGCCCCGCACCACAACCCTGACCGTCCGCGTCAGCGGCGCACTTAGCGACTTCGTCGCGGCGAATACCGGTGACAATGGGATCTATGAGAACGTTAGCGAATACATTCGGGACCTGATCCGTCGTGACAGGAAACGGGCGGAGGCGGAGACATTAAACCGCCTGAGAGCGGAACTCACCCACGCCTTTGACGCGTCGGATGAGAGCTATCAATCCATGTCGGCGACAGATGTGATCGTGCGGAACCAATCCTGACCCGTGCGCGCCATTTGCATCCAGGAGTCGGCATCCCACCGCCTCGATGACATTTACCGCTACACCCGTGACAGATGGAGCGGGAGCCAAGCCGAGAAATACATCACCGATCTGTTCGCCGCTTTCGACAGGATTGCGACCCATGGTGTCGTGTCAAAACCGATCCCTGCTGAATTTGGCGTGGAAGGTTTCTTCTTTCGGCACGAGCGTCACTTCGTCTACTGGCCCACCTCTCGAATGGGGACATCGGGATTGTCACTATTCTGCATGAGCGCATGCATCAGATCGATCGTTTCCTGGATGATTTTGGGCTTCGTGCATAGCGCAGATTCCTGACGGCCGTCTGTATTGCGCGAGGAATCGCGTTTGTCTGTCATGCGGGAGGCCTACGCCGCACATCTAGAGTTAGTGCTTGCCAGAAAACCCCTCAACTCATTGAATCCATTTGATTAAGCCGAGCATTCTCCGGATGGGGATTCCACCGAAGGGGCCGGTTTCCGGCCCGTTCGATGCGAAACAGGCGGAAAACAGCGGTTCTTCGGGAGGCAGGCATGGGAAAGGTACGCGGTCCGCAGATGCGGCTCGGGGAGGTCCGCACCGAGGACATCGGGCTGGACATAAAATCCAGGGATGACATCCCGGCGCCGCTGCCGGGGCTCCAGCATCTCTATTCCGGGGAGGGTTTCCACGAGCGGCTGTTCGCGCTGCCGGGGAGCACGGGGAGCACATGGTGCCCGTCGTGGACAGGAAGGTCGGGCGTCCGGTCATGGAGATGTGGCGGATTCTGGTGATGGTCGTTGTGAAGCAGGAACTGGGCTGCGACTTCGACCGGCTGCACGAACTGGTGAACCAGCACAGGACGCTGCGGCGGTTCCCGGGCCACACGGACGTGTGGAACGGGCACCGCCATCACTACCGGACGCTGGCGGACAACATGGGCTTTCCGGACCCGAAACTTCCGGTGAAGTTCAGCCAGTCGATCGGCGGGAGCGGCCATCCGGTCGCGGCGGAAGAGCCCGGCGCACCACTGCGCGGACGCTGTGACTCCCTCCTGGCCGGGACTGACGTCCACTATCCCACCGACGTCGGCCTCCTGTGGGACGCAATGCGCTGGCTGGTCCACGGGACAGGCCGGACGGCAGTTGACCACGGCGTCCCCGGGTGGAGGCAGTGCAGACACCTGACGAAGAAGCTGGGGAAGCTCTTCCGGAAGGTCCGGGTGACCTGCCGCGCAGTCCCGGAGCGTGTGGAGGAGTACCTCGCGCGTTGCCGTGCGCCCATCTAGCGCACAGCGGCGTCGCTGCCGGCGCCGGCCGCGGGCGGCGCCACGCACCTTACGGTCACGAACATCAAGGGGTTCCTGTCGCAGGCCGGGCGGCGGACCGCCCGGACGGACCGACGCCTGCCTAGGGGCGGGACGGTCCCGCAGCACGGCAAGGTGCTTTCCAACTCCGGGTCGCACACGCGCTGGATATCTAAGGGCACGGCCGGATGTGCGGTGGAGCCTGGCGTCCCGGTCCGCGTCGTGGAGGACCGGCACGGCCTCATCCTCCACCACGAAGTGATGTAGGAGGGCGGCGACGTGGACCACGCGGTGCCGATGGCCGGGGCGGCGAAGAAGGCTTTCCCCGACCTCCGGGCGTTGGGCTTCGACCGAGCGTGCCACAGCCCGGGGAACCGGGTCCGCCCCGCCGGAATGCCCGGCTGCAGCACCCTGCCGGGGAAGGGCTACCTGAACGGGGCGGAGCGCGGGCGGCAGCAGGCGGACCTCTCCGCGATGCGCCAGGTCCATCCCGCCGTGGAGTCGGCGACCGACAGCCTCGGGCACCGCGGATCCGACCGGGCCCTGGTGTTCGGCGCCGGGGGTTTCGGGCGCACCGTCGCCCTCGCCGTGGTCGCCACAGCGCGCCACCTGACGGCGCCTCCCCCTGGAAAACGGCGGTCTTTTTCGACCCGCGTGGAGTGGGAACGGCATCCCTTGCCTGGGCCATCCCGGAGGCACCCGGAAGTTGAACAAAGGGCGAACGAAGGGATCCCCGGCCTTCGCCGGAATCCCGGAACCGGCCCCGTCCCGCCGTCGACAGGCGCCCGGCCCGGTCAGGAATCTAAGCCACCAGCGCGAAAACGGGGGTTTTCTGGCGGACACTAACTCATGCCGACCACTCTCCATCTGAAGCACATCACTGCCAACCCGAGATAACTTGCCGGGAATTTCCCGAGGCGAGCGCAAAGTCCTGGCGGGAAGAGACGTATGTGCTGTCGGGAATCCCCCCTTCGCCCGGATTCCAAGCCGGATCAAGCTGCGGTTTCGTGAACATCGGTGCCGGACACGATGGTCTAGTCGACACGGAACCCTCCAATTCAGGCGCTTGCGGAACTTACCCTTAGAGAGTCCGGCCCAAACCATAAATGTTCGTTGCTGATTGGAGCCATGGCCTGACGGGCACCTCAGTGGTCGGCACCCGACAGGGCATGACCGAAACGCTTTCGATCTCAAGGCGATGCACTACCCAACAGCGAGTTTTTCGCCGGTCTCGAATTCGATTGCCGCAAGCTCGTCCCCGGCGATCGCCCGCTCGAATGCTGCGAGGCGCTTGTAGATGGACATCAGCTCCACAATCGTTGTCCAGGAATTCACCAGGAACTGAAACGAGTTTTCCACTCGACCAAACGCTCGGATGATCTGCTGCATAACACCGAGCGTGAAACCAGCCGATATGATGGTGGGACCAAGCGCGATATAAGGCAGGATAACGCCGCACTGCAGGTATCCGTATCTTACAACGTTGAAGTAAAGATAGTTGAGGTAGAGGCGGAAGTAATTGCGTCGGACATTGGCGAACAGCTCACCCAACGTAGGCGGCTGCGCCCGGTCGTCGCGATCCTCACCGACAACCAGTTCCTTTCTAAACGCTGCCTCGACCCGCTGGTTGCGAAACTCCAGTCCAGGCAGGCGATAACCGGCAATCGCAAGAATACCGGTTCCGAAGACGGACCAGATGATGGCGATCCAGACCAACGCGAAGGCAACTTCGCCGAAGACCGGAATTTCCTTTATGTGGCTTGAGAGTCCCCAGAGTATTGGCAGGAAGGCAATGAGCGTCATCACAGCGTCAATCAAGCGGGTGCCGAGCGCCTCCATTATGGCCGCGAAGCGCATTGTGTCTTCCTGAACGCGTTGCGAAGCTCCCTCGATGTGTCGCACCCTATACCACAATTCGACATAGCGATCGTTCATTGCGGTGCGCCACCGGAAGACGAAATGGCTTGTGAAAAATGCGCTCAATACGGCAGTAACGATGAATACCATGGCGATAATGAGGAAAGTAGCGAGTTGCCCGTAGTAGTCGCCAGCCGTTACCGTACCGGGTTCGGCCAGTGCATTCTGGATCGTATCGTAGAATTCGCCGAACCATTCGTTGATCATGACGTCAAGTTGCACCTGGAACCACACTGTGAAGACGATCAGCGCGGAGCCAGCAACCGACCATAGCGACCATTTATGTGGTTGGTACCACATCCAGAAAGCCGCAAATGCCGCGTAGCAGAGGAAGACGTAGGTGTAGGCCCAAGCCGTACCCTTCTCTATGCCGAACAATGCGGCAACGCCAGCCAGGCCACCCCATTCAGCTGCCACCAGATACCAGAACAGAATCGTGGCCAGTGCCCAGATTGCCGCGGAGGTGAAGAATGCGCGTGGATTGGGAAAAAAGCAATTTAGCATCGTGGAGTCCCCCTAATGAACAGATCGGTTGCTGCCGGTGTCTCGGACGCGGACATCAGGACGTCTTAGGCTGGAACAATTGCCGGTTCGAGTGCGAAGTCATGATCTGACGATAATTTGCTGGAACTTCAAAGGGATTATACCCCCTGCTTCCACTTCAAACTGCAACACCGGCCAATTCCGCAGCAGCGGCGCAACAGTACCACGACACTAACATTGCCAGGCCACAGCGGCCGCCGATGTCGGCAGCTCATCGATGGGGACGACGCGGGGGTGTATCCCAGATTGTTGGGAATCTATGCTTTCGGTCGGTTTTCACGGGCGAAAACCGACCGAAAGGAGTTCCTATGCCAGGAAATCAAGGCTCAAAAGGACATCCGAGCGATTCATGCCAACAATCTGGGCTACACCCACGACGCGATTCGACTGGGCAGGGGCAGCAGCAGCCATTCTGGTGGTCAACATCTTAAGGAACCTGATCGAAAAACAGTTCCCGACAGAACCCTTCTGAACTCCAGCGGAAGCTACACGGACCGAATTGTAGAATGAAGGGTGATCGTCCCTATATCGCAGACAGTGGAGTTGACACCGTGGGTCGATGCTCAATGGAGATCAACCTGTGACAACAAGTCAATTACATCCCCAAAGCTTGGATACCTCTCGGTGTGAAATCCCACACAGATCCCAAAGTTCGAGACCGACTCCGGATCAGGGAGAGGAATCCGGCATGGCTTCCTTCAGGCCACCCAAGGGAGTCTCCCGGCGCAGCGAATTGGTCTCCTCCCAATTCCATCGAACGGATTCCAGCATTCTACCGGCAGTCGAATCACGCCATTGAGGCTCAATCGAACGACCCTTGTCCAGACCACAGCAAATCCAACTTCGCTCAATGCCGTACTCCTGATTCGAGCGCAAAGGACGCGGAAACCTCGGTCCGAAACATAGAGGCTAAGAAAATTCCTCCGCGCCAAGGACATCGGCAACAGCCTCCTGCCAATCCATGAACCGCGGCCGAGGAAACACCCGACCCGAAAAGAGCTTGCGTGCGGTACGAACTGCCCCGGCGGAAACAACGGAACCCTACTCGTCGAATTCCAGAACGATTTCGGTCGATCCTGCCGGATGTTCAATGCGAAACCTACCGTCATCGGGCAGATTGGCTATCCTTGCAGCTGGGCCTTCCGGCAGAGTGCAGGCTGTCGCGACACTGACAGCTGCGAATACTCCAATGGATGCGTGGCAGCGATGCGGAATGAAACTACGGGTGGCAATGACTCCGTCACGCTTTGGTGGAGAAACCAACGTCATCTTGGGAACTGTCTTGTCAGCAATATCTCCGAGATTCATCATCGGTCCTGCCTCAAGACGAATGCCTTCCACCAAAGCCCTAAGGTTCAGGTCGGTATCCAGGTCTTCTCGACTCTCTTGCCCGGAAAGTCCAAAATCCGCCGCATCCAGCACGACGATCGGCATGCCATTGTCGATCAAAGTGCACGCGGTTTGATTGATCTCATCAACCGGGCGCCCTGTCGGCAACAGCGCTCCACTCATGGAGCCCGCAAGGCTGTCAAACATGAGTGGAATGGCTGCATGGTGTCCAGGGACTCCGTCGATTTTCGCTTCCCCCCGATAGTTCACCCGGCCTCCCGGCGTGGAAACCCGTGCAGTCGCCACCTCCCCCGTATTCAGCATGTGGATGCGAACGACCGTTTCGTCGTCAGCCGCCGCCACGAGCCCTAGTTCTATGGCTGCCGGACCAACGCCGGCGAGTATGTTGCCGCAGCCCTGAGCATCCGAAACCACGGCCTGATCGACGGACACCTGGAGGAAGAGATAGTCCACATCAGCAGCCTGATGAGCCGATCGGGAGAGCAGCGCGGCCTTGGAAGTCAATGGGTCAGCGCCTCCGATTCCATCTATCTGTCGGGAATCAGGGCTGCCCATGACCCGCAATAGCAGATCGTCAATCCTTTCGTGCTCTTCAGGAAGATTGGATGCAAGAAAGTAGATACCCTTGGAAGTTCCTCCACGCATCCAGATACAGGGGATTCCATCAACAGCGTAGTCAGACATACTTCAGGCCCTTATCCGCCAGGCGTGAACGCATTCCGTAGAGGTCTATACCGAGTTCTCCACCAGCAAGCTTCTCCCGCGTGATCTCCTCGGCCGTAAGGCGTTGTTCAGCGGCGGCCAGGACTGATTTCGCTTCGCCATGCTTTACGACACAAACCCCATCGTCGTCAGCCACTATGACATCTCCGGCATCAACCGACTGCCCTGCACACACGACAGGGACATTGACCGAGCCCAATGTCTCCTTGACTGTGCCTTGCGCACTGATCGCTTTGGACCATACGGGAAAGTCCATTGCGGTCAGATCCCGCACGTCCCGGACTCCGGCATCGATCACCAAACCTTTACAGCCCCGAGCCTTGGCAGAGACCGCTAGCAAGTCACCGAAATATCCGTTGTCGCAAGGTGAAGTGGGCGCGACCACCAAAATGTCTCCATCGCGTAGCTGCTCAATCGCTACATGAAGCATCCAGTTGTCACCCGGTGGAACGCTGATAGTCAGGGCCGATCCGGAGATCCGCGCTCCAGAAAAGATCGGTCGCATATACGACGACAGGCAACCCCTTCGCCCCTGAGCTTCATGAACAGTTGCAACACCTGCATGCCCCAAACCCTGAATTACCAAGGGATCGGCGCGTTCGACGTTTGCCAGAACAATAGACATATTTCAGCTTTCCTCCAAGGGTGGCGTTCCATGGGTGTGAAAGCTCTCAATGGTCTTCAACCCCCATGCCTGGCCCTTCTTCCTGTCTTCCTCTGTCCAGCAGACCGGCTCCCAATCCGGCGCGAGAATTAATCGGGCACCAGAATTCGCAAGTTCCACCCTGTTACCCGCGGGCTCCCAAACGTAGAGAAAGAAAGTGCCCTGAATGGCATGTTTGTGCGGTCCTGTCTCGATATGAACCCCATTCTGCAGGAATATGTCGGCCGCACGCAGAATATCCTCTCGTTGGTCAGCGGCATAGGTCACGTGGTGCAGACGACCCATCCCACCACCATGTTCCTCAGTGCAAGCGAGATCGTAGGTCTTGTTGTTCACCGTAAACCAGCTGCCTCCCAACCTCCCGTTATCAAGTCGGATATACTCCGTCACTCGCGACCCAAGACACGAAATCATGAACCGGCTGAATTCCGAGACGTCCTCGCTGAGCAGGTTGACATGGTCGATCCTACGCGGAGCCGCTCCAGTGAATGCGGAAGCCATGTTCTTCAAGGCTGGCACGTCACCGCCCTTTGGCGAATGCCGTCTGGTCTCGAAATAGAGTTCGAAGATGTGGCCAAATGGATCCTCGAATCGGAAGGCACGACCGTGGCCAACATCTCCCTCCACCCATCCGTGGGTCTTGTATCCAGACGCCTCTACGGCCTCGACCCTTAGCTTGAGCGACTGTGGTGACGTAGTCCGATAGGCAACGTGTCCGACACCTGTCGTATCGGACCGAGTCAGCTTCAGTGAATGGAATTCATAATCATCCCAAGCCCGCAGATAGGCGCTGTCCGCGCTCTGGCCAGAAAGCCTAAGTCCATAAACTCTCGTGAAAAAATCAAGGCTATCCTCGAATTTATCAGTCAGCAGTTCGACATGGCCCAAATGTGCAAGATCGAAGCTCGGATTTCCTGGCTGGAACATGAACCTGCGGCTCTCGTTTGCATCAAAGCTCGTCGACGGTGCGTGGAAACATCGACTGAAAACCCTCAGCGAATTCACATGCTCTTCCGCCAGCCTGTCCTCCGGAATTGCGCTTGAAGTGATTGGCGCGCTGTTGGGCAACACGGGTGTAATAGTCCCACAAATGGATCTGCCCATGCATGCATTCCATCGCTGAACGCTTCAGTTCCCAGACTGGAGTAATGTCAAGAAAGAGATCGGGTTTCCAACCCATCTGTTCCGTCTGGTGCGGTTCAAAAAGGTAGAGCTGCGGCGAACCGAGTACCTTCTCTCCCGGGTTGTACCCCCATGCCTGAGCCACCATCCGACATTCGAGAGCAATCTGTGTTGTGTACATGTGGTCCGTATTGTAAGGATCGTATTGGCTGTGACTCAGCATGAACGCTGGCTGGACCTTTCGGATCAGGTCAACGAGCCGGAACCTGTCTTCGCTCTCCAGTTTCAGGGGATAGTCTCCAAGATCGAAGCAATCCAGTGACTTCACACCGAGTACGTCTGCCGCGGCTTCCGCCTCGCCCCGCCGGATCGCCTTAACGTCCTCCAGCGTCTTGCCATCCTTCCAAAGCCTTGCGCTTTCGCCGCGTTCGCCAAATGATAGACAGGCGACAGTCACCTCATAACCCTTCCTGGCATGCAAGGCGATCGCACCGCCACATCGCCAGACAAAATCTGCCGCGTGGGCCGAAATGACGAGTGCTGTCTTTGGATGTGACATGAATGAGCTTTCAGGTTGTCGCCAAGGTTCTATCACTCTCACGAATGGTTGGCCCGGGCAATGCCAAAGCTCAAGCTTCGCGAAGAGACTTCGCCAATTCGGCTAAACATTGGAGCCCACACTCCCGCGCAGCGCCGACCCTGTCGAGAAAGTAAAAGCGGGACCTGCCATGGCGGAGCCGCTGGTGTCACCTGCAGGACAGTCGGGGCTGTCGAGGCCGGTGCGCCCAACGGCTCGGCTACCAGTTGGTCAGGATTTCGGAAATGTCGTGGAATCAATGGCATAGGGGTGCCTTACCCAAAGGGTGAAGGTAAAATGAACCACTGTTCCATTGCCGAAACGGATTCCCATTGGCTAGACATTGACGACTGTTAACGCACGCTCAGGCATTGGAAATGCGAATCTCCTCGATCACCGCGTCGGTGATTTCCCGGGTTGTAGAGGCTCCACCTACATCCGGCGTTAGAATCCCTGCCCTACAGACAGATTCTATCGCAGCCGTCAGACGTTTGGACGCGACCATCTCACCTAGGTGCTCCAGCATCTGGCAAGCGGTATGGAATGTCGCCACTGGATTGGCGATGCCCTTTCCAGCAATGTCGAACGCTGATCCGTGGATCGGCTCGAACATCGACGGAAATCGCCGTTCTGGGTCAATATTGGCAGTTGGCGCAACGCCTAGACTGCCTGCGAGGGCACCGGCCAGATCGGAAAGGATATCCGCGTGCAGATTCGTGGCGACAATCGTATCCAGACTCTCCGGCCTCAATGTCATCCGGACAGTCATCGCATCAACGAGCATCCTGTCCCAGGAAACGTCCGGGAACTCCTCCGCAACCTCCGCCGCGATCTCATCCCACATAACCATTCCAAACCGCTGCGCGTTCGACTTGGTGACCACTGTCAGATGCTTGCGAGGACGCGACTGCGCGAGTGCAAACGCATATCGCATGATTCTCGTGACCCCTACTCGCGTAAAGACCGCGACTTCGGTCGCCACTTCCTCTGGCAGACCTCGATGGGCACGTCCGCCATGCCCAGCATATTCCCCTTCGGAATTTTCGCGGACGATCACCCAGTCCAGATCTTCCGGCCCTTTGTCGCGCAGCGGAGCCGTGATGCCAGGCAGTATTCGCGTTGGACGTACGTTTGCATATTGGTCAAAGCCCTGGCAAATCGGCAGGCGCAATCCCCATAGCGTTATGTGATCAGGTATGTCCGGAGCGCCAACCGCACCAAAGAGTATCGCATCATGGGTCTTGAGCCGCTCCAATCCGTTGGCAGGCATCATGGCACCATGTCTTCGGTAGTACTCCGATCCCCAATCGAACCGACTTATCTCAAAGCTGAGACCTTCATCTCGATGGCTCAAGGCCTCGAGCACCTCAATTCCTGCATCTACGATTTCGGGTCCGATGCCATCGGCTGGAATCGCAGCAATCCTGTACTCTACCATCTCCCTACCTTCCACGACAGCACCAGGCTGCAGCGTCCAACGAACCAGGCGCGATGCTCAACAGGGTACGAAGACCATTTGGCGCCTGATCAAGACTCTTTGGGTTCCCATTGTCCCGTCCTCAGATAGAGACTCACCCAGCCCCCATCCTGCGATTTGCAGTTGAGGATTGGCTCGACTGGCGCTCAACAGTGGACTGGGCCGATAAACGCCAACTCTCACCAGATTGGAGATCACTGAACCACCTCTCTCAGGGCCTCAATGTGGCCGACCCCCAACCCGCAGCAGCCCCCGACAACCTGAACGCCTCCTGCAACCCACGACTTTGCATGGGCCGCGTACTCTTCCGGCGAAATGGTGTTCTCGAACAGGCAGACATGACCATCCCACTCGGCCGAGTGAGCATATACGCCAATTGGGCCAATCCACCTACTCCTGACCACGTCGAGACATGCGTCAATGTATTCGACCTGTGTGTGCATGATGCTGATCAAGGGAACGTTCTTGTCCCCCAAGAAATCCAGAGCTTCGGCCAGTGACCCTCCGCGCATCAATGTCATCGCACCGGCTTCATCAGGGCTACACGACAGACCCACCCAAACGGGAATGCCGCTCATTTGGGCCGCTTCGAGCATTACGGACAAGCTATCCATGTCCACCATCATCTCCAGAATCAGGAGATCAGCGCCCGCCTCTGCCAGTATTCGGACCTGTTCCTCGGCATCGGACCGAATGCACGCGGGCTCAAGCCAGTTTCCTGTCCAAGACCAATAGGAGATACCACCAGCTACCAGCACATCTGGCGCGAGCATGCGCTCACGTGCCTCGATCGCCAGTTCGACCCCGCGACGATTGAGAAGCTCAAACTGATGCTCGCGCCCGGCATCCCTGAGCGCATGGCGGTGAGTCGCAAAGGTATTGGAAATAACGATCTCTGAGCCCTCGCGAATATAGTCTTCGTGAACTGTTCGCAGGACTGTCGGATGGCTGAGCGCTCCACCGCCATTCCACGCATTGTCCAGCTGTGGCACACCCCGGCGCTCGATCTCGGTTCCTGTAGCGCCATCAATTAGAATCCGCTCTCCGGCCGCAATTCTGCTCATCAAACGATCATAGCGGTTCATGACATCCTCTCAAACCAGCGATGGTTGAAGATTGGCTCTTAGTCGACTCAATCTCCCGGGTCTACAGTATTTGCCGACGCACAATCTTTCGAAGCCTCTCCCATTTGAAGTGCCACGGATTCACCACAGAGTGTTTCGTTCACTGAGTTGTTGGAAAGTAGCGGGAAACCGCCGAAGCGAGAGATTCCTAGCCGACGGTGCGTTAGCCCTGGCTCTCTCCAAGCGAAAGCAGACGCTTCAGCACATTCGCCTCGTCGGTATCGGCATAGCCCTGAACGCCCCCATCAGAGTGCTACCAATCTGAATGACCCATAGGTGCCGCCGACGGTTCTCTCCTCCACTTTCCCCGATGTCGATCTGATCATGTGACACTTGCCATAAAATGATCGCCAGTGTACATTTACGAATGACAAAGAGACGCAGCATCGTCAAGGCACTCGAACAAGCGGGATTCGTCAGCAAAGGCGGTGCGAATCATGAAAGATGGATCCACAAGGATGGCCGGTTTACGCTCGTAGGGCGACATCGCGACATACCGCTGCCGACGGCTCGTGCAATTGCAAAGCAAGCCAGGATTGAACTGCCAAAGTGAGACCCACCATGCCCAAGACTGTTTTTCGGGAAACTCGCCTTTATCCTGTAGTGATCCATCGTGAAGGTGATGTTTGGGGATACCATAGTCCTGAGTTTGGAGGCGGTGGTGCAGCCAGTCATGAAGATGCGCTGTCTTCGGCGCAGGAGCTTCTGGATTCTGCCGTAGCGGACTTTTTTGAACGTGGGGAGGATGCTCCGCTGCCATCCTTGCCTGATGATGTAACGGCGGACGGCGGACAGGTGGCTTGGCTCCCGGTTGTTGTCTCCAACGTCGCTGACCGCATTGCGATTACCTTGCCCAAAACCCTTATTGCCCGCATCGACGCTGCCACCAACAATCGCTCTGCATTCCTTGCGGAACTGGCTCGTGAGCGACTGGCTCAATGACTTCCGTAGAAGAAAAGTCCGGTTGTGACATGTCATCTGAATGAAGAATTCTCCTCTTCAGACTTGCCAGAGATCATCTCGTTTGGAATTGGCGGGATAGCCCCTCTCGCAGGCGAACTTCCATGAGTCGAACGTTTTGCAAGCGGGAGTAGTGAGAAGTTCATCGAGCATATCTCGGCACTAGAGGCCGCGGCAGGTTTGATCCGATCGTGGATTGAAAGCGACAGGGATCCACCTGTGGGTAAGCTCAACGCAACATCCGTCGCCGACAGGCAATGGCTCGCTTCACTTCCCGCATACAATATGCGAGAGCTTGCAACCGAGGCGACGGTATCACCGATGGCATCCGCTGAGCTGGATTGAGAGGAATGACCCTGCAAAACACGAGGGACAGTGCGCGAAAAACCGCCGTTCTTGTCGGGGCTGGAATGGTTGCCAAGACCCATGTCGCGGCCTGTGTCGCTGCAGCGGAAAAGGTTCGCCTTAAGGCCATCCTCTCCCGCAGTTCAACTCGCGCCAAAGCTCTGGCAATGAAGGCTGCCCGTGATGTCGGTCACTCCGTCGAGGTACTGACCGATCTTGAGGCGGTGACTTCGGATCCCGAGGTGGATTTTGCGATCATCCTGACGCCGCCACACGTGCGTGCGGAACTGGTTCGCCCACTGGCCACCGCAGGAAAGCACATCCTGCTGGAAAAGCCGATCGGCCGAACCGCAGCCGACGCACGGCAATTGGTCGAAACATGCAAAAACGCAGAAGTCACCCTTGGTGTCGTATTCCAACACCGAATGCGCACATCATCGCGCAAAGCCGCGAAACTCATCGCTTCGGGCGACCTCGGCGCACTCGGACTGGTGGAAATGACCATCCCATGGTGGCGCGGCCAGAGCTACTACGACGAACCGGGTCGGGGCACCTATGCACGGGACGGCGGCGGCGTGCTGATTTCCCAGGCAATTCATACGATCGATCTGGCGTTGAGCCTTGCCGGACCGATCGCCTCCGTTCGCGCGATGGCATCAACCACGCGGTTTCACCGAATGGAGGCCGAAGACTTTGTCGTCGCGGGGCTGAGATTCGCAAATGGCGCCGTCGGATCAATGGTGGCGAGCACCGCGAGTTTCCCCGGCGGCGCGGAATCCATCAACCTCCACTTCGATCAGGCCAGTCTGCGACTGGCCTCTGGCAAGCTGTCTGTCATCTGGCGGAACGGTCGGGAAGAGGAATTTGGAGAGGAAGGCGGCACTGGCGGTGGAGCCGATCCGATGGCATTCACGCATGAGTGGCATCAAGGTATAATTGAAGACTTTGTTGATGCCTTGATTGCAGGCCACGCGCCCGCCGTGCCAGGTGAAGATGCCCTACCCGCTCATGACCTCGTGGACGCAGCGATCCGTTCCGCTCGCAGGGGACGGGAAGAGGAGCTCGTGACATGACCCGCCCGCTGCGCTTTGCTGCGATCGGAATTGACCATCGCCATGTCTTTGGAATGGCAGCCAACCTGATCTCGTCGGGAGCAGAGTTCGCCGGCTGGTGGACGGAAGGACGCCCGAATACCGAAAGTGGATTCCTTATGCGCTTCCCCAGCATTCCGCGCGTTCGGGACGCGCAAGCCATACTGGACGATCCGACCGTCGACTTGATCCTGCTTTCGGGCGTTCCTCGCGACCGGGCCCATTGGGCCATCCAAGCGATGGAGGCCGGTAAGGATGTGATGTGTGACAAACCCGGCTGCACAACTGTTGAGCAGCTTGACCGAATCAAGCGAACCGTAAACCGCACCGGGCGCATCTGGTCCATCGACTTCTCAGAACGGTTTGAGGTTCCAGCGGCGACCCGCGCCACTGAATTGATCGAAGAGGGTGCGATTGGCCGGGTGGTACAGACGCTCGGCATCGGGCCTCATCGACTGAATCGCGACTCGCGGCCAGACTGGTTCTTTGACCGCGGGGCTTACGGAGGAATTCTGGTCGATATCGCCAGCCATCAAATCGACCAGTTCCTGTTCTTCACAGGCTCCAAGGACGCTCAAGTGGTGCTGGCCACAGCTGCGAATTACGCCAATCCAGAACATCCGGGGCTTCAGGACTTCGGCGAGATCGCACTTCGCAGCGAATGTGGCCATGGCTACATCCGAGTTGACTGGTATACACCCGACGCGCTGCCTACCTGGGGCGACGGCAGGCTCACCATCCTCGGCACCGAAGGCTATATCGAACTACGCAAATATGTGGACGTAGGCACCAAAGGCACCAACCATCTGATTCTCGTCAACGCCGAACGGTGCGAACGAATTGACGCGTCCGGCGCAGACCTTCCATACTTCACCCGCCTAATCGATGACATTCGAAATCGGACTGACACCGCGATGGGTCAGAGCCATGTCTTCAAGGTATGCGAAATCGCGTTGAAGGCACAGGAAATCGCCGAGAAGGCGGCCACTTGAAACGGGTGGCGATTATTGGCGCCGGGGTTGGCGTCAAACATCTAGCAGCCTACCGAGTGCTTTCCGACCACTTCCGGGTAAAGGCTCTCTGCGAACTCGACCTGAACAGGGCGCAAGCGGCGGCTGGCAGCGACACCAGCATTCGTATCACGTCCCGCATCGGCGAGATTCTGGCAGACTCCAGCATTGATATAGTTGACATCTGCCTACCACCTCGACTGCATTTCCCGATCACGGTCAGGGCATTGGAAGCAGGCAAGCATGTCATCTGCGAAAAGCCGATCGTTCTTTCCCTTGATGAAGTGGACCGACTGGAAACAGCTGCAAAGGAACACGAGAGAAAGGTATTTCCCGTATTCCAGTATCGTTACGGACCCGGAATGGAGCAGCTAAAGGCTCTTCAGAATGCCGGATTGGCTGGGAAGGCTTATGTTGCAAGTATAGAAACTCACTGGAATCGTGGCGCGGAATACTATGCTGTTCCCTGGCGGGGCACATTGAAGGGTGAATCTGGTGGTGCGCTCTTCGTCCACGCGATCCACGTACATGACCTACTTTCGTTTGTCTTGGGACCAGTCGCCGAAGTCGTTGCAATGGCCGATACACGGGTCAATGACATAGAAACCGAAGATTGTGCCGCACTCGCGTTCAGAATGGCGAACGGAGCACTTGCGACAAGTTCAGTCACTCTCGGAGCCAGCGACGACACTACGCGATTGCGCTTCTGCTTCGAAGGCTTCACGGCGGAAAGCGGATCAGCTCCGTATGCACCGGCCGAGGACAATTGGTGCTTCCGCGCACGCTCGCCCGTTGCCCAATCTCAAGTCGAGGAGGTCATCTCCGCGGTTCATGCCGAACATGCTGGATACACGGGTTTCCTCAACGAGGTTGCGAATGCGATCGATGGTAGAGGCGGAGCAGAAGTCACGCTAGCCGATGGTCGCCGCTCCATAGAACTCGCGACCTCAATCTATGAATCCATACGTGGAGGTACCACCGTGCGCTTGCCACCAGCGAAATTAGAACCCGAAAGTCGGGCCAAATCCAACATCGACCCTTCAACCGAGGAACAAACCTGAGCGAACGAAGTCCGAAAACCTGTCGTCAAAGCGTGCATCGTGGCGCGTTTTGTTAAGCAGCATCGAATGCGAGAATTGGTCTACAGGATTCACAATTTCATTGCAATTTTTCGGTGCAGCCAGCGTTTCTGGCATTGCGCCCATTGCCCTTTCGAAAGTCCCAGGTTTCGAATCCAATGTTGGTTCATACGTCGTTCTTTCTGGCGCAACTTAGCCCCTATTCCAGAACTCCGTTGGCGATCGCAAGACCATTCGAGTCAAACAAGTGAAGCCTTGACCGATCAATTCTGAGGTGAAGCGTGTCACCCTTCTTGACCATCAACTGACCAAGCTGATGGACGGTCAGGTTTTCCAGCCCATCGCCAGAGCAATATAGATACGTCTCACCACCCAACTGCTCCGAAAGTCCAACCGTCACGGCGAGGTCCGAATCGTTGCCGCTGACGATCTCTATGTGCTCTGGCCTGATCCCACAGGTTATCCGATCGCCAAGCTGCAATCCGGAGACCGTAGGCAACTCCACGCGATTCTGGCCAACGGCGAGGCAAGTGCCCCCGCGCAACGAGGTTTCGACCTGCGCCAACAACAGATTCATCCGTGGAGATCCGATGAATCCCGCCACAAACACATTGGTGGGATTGTTATAGAGATCAAGCGGCCTGCCCATCTGCTCTACGCTTCCCGATTGAAGAACCACGATCCTGTCGGCAAGCGTCATGGCTTCTGTCTGATCATGTGTCACATAGATCATCGTTCCGCCAATGTTGGCATGCAGCGCTGCAAGTTCCTTGCGCATGGCAACGCGTAGTTCGGCATCAAGGTTGGAAAGTGGTTCGTCAAACAGGAACGCCTTTGGGTTTCGCACAATCGCGCGCCCAATCGCGACGCGTTGCCGCTGGCCACCCGAAAGCGCCTTCGGCTTCCGGCCAAGTAACTCGACGATTTGCAGCAGTCCCGCCGCCTCCCGAACCCGCCGATCGATCTCAGATCTAGGGAGTTTCGCGTTCTCCAGACCAAACGCCATATTCTGATAAACGCTCATATGCGGGTACAGCGCGTAGGACTGGAACACCATTGCAAGTCCACGGTCAGAGGCGGAAACGTCGTTGACGACCTGACCGTCGATCTCAACGGTTCCCGAGGTGATTTCCTCAAGACCCGCGATGATGCGCAACAGAGTTGACTTGCCGCAGCCTGATGGGCCGACAAACACCACAAATTCGCCACTTTCTATGGAAAGATCGACACCGTGAATGACCTCGGTCCCATCGAACGCCTTGCGTACCTGATTGAGCCTGATCGCTGTCATCTGGAAAGCCCCCTATCTGCTGCGCATCCTGGGCGCGAGGTTGGGGTCCGCCCTTTGCAGTCGAAGGGGCGGCAAGCCACGCAGAATCTGATCAATGTCATCCAGCAACATTTCGCGAATCAACGCATATGACAATTCCATACCTCCGGCTAGATGGGACGAGAATAACACGTTCGGGGTATTCCTGACTGGATCGTCGGCGTCCACCGGTTCTTCTGGATAGACGTCGACCGCAGCGCGAAATCGGCCGTCTGCCGCAAGCGTAAGGAAAGCGTCAAAATCCACAATTTCTGCCCTGCTGGCAAGAATGACGGTCGTATCCGAGCGAATCAGGCTCAACCGCTCAAGGTCAAGGCCTCCCTTGTTCTCAATGGTTACACCGGCCAACAGAAACAGGAAGCGCGGGGTTGACAGCGCGACCTCCAGACTAACCGGCACAACTCCTTCCGAACGAAGAAACCCGTCCGAAACCCATGGATCGTGGACCGAAATCCTACAGCCAAATGGACGAAGCAACGGGACAAGCGCACGACCCAGATTGCCGTATCCCAAAACTGACACGTCAGCATCAAAGAGGCTGTATGCAGTCGAATTGCCCGCAATGCCGTAAGCCTCCCTGCCCGACCTGAACAACCCGTCCGCCCGGTTCAAGCCTCGACCCAATGCAATAGCCTGCCCTAAACAGAATTCCGCAACGGCTGGAGCCATTGCAGGCGCGGCAGACAGAACATGGATGCCACGCGCCTGCGCCGTCGCGTAATCGATGTTCGGCTCCCAATTACCCTTCACATTTATGATGGCGCGGAGGTTCGGGGCCGCGTTCAAGCGTTCCTTCGGCATCGCGGTCTGACCCACTATCACCGTAACATCCTGAAGACATCGCCTGACCAGGCTTTCGGGGGCTCTGGAGCCGAAATGGGTTACGACACACCCCATCTGTGCGAGCCGCGATGCGACATCCGCCGAATAGACCATGGCTTCCGTACGTGGAAACGGATCAAGAAGGATGAGAGGTCCGGAAGCTGTCATTTCATACCTGAACTGGCAATTCCGGTGGTGATGAACTTCTGGAGAAACGCGAACACCAGAACAACAGGAAGCAGAGTCACGACGGTCATCGCAAGAATATAGTGCCATTGGACGTTCAACTCGCCCTGAAAGGCGTTCAGTCCAACCTGGAGCGTGTACACTTCTGATCGGTTCAGAACGATCAGCGGCCATAGGAACTCGTTCCAGCGCCACATGATCGAGAAAATCGCAAGAACCGCCAATGCGGGAACTGCCAAAGGCATGACCACGCGCCAGTAAATCCGCCATTCACTCGCATTGTCCATTCGTGCCGCTTCAATCAACTCCCGTGGGATGGTGAGCATGTATTGGCGAAGCAGGAATACCCCAGTCGGAGTGGCAGCACCGGGGAGGATGACAGCCCAAAGGGAATTGACCATACCTAATGATGTTACCACTAGATATACCGGGACCAGTATGACAGTGATGGGAATCATCAACGTTCCAATCACGAAGAGCATGATCGCATTTCGCCCGCGAAACTCGTAAATCGATAACCCGTAGGCTGCCATCGAGTTGATCAGAAGCGTGACCAATGTCGCCGCAATCGTGACAACCACGGAATTCCAAAGGTATCGCGTGAACTGAAAGCGTTCGAGCGGATCGGTGTAGTTTTCCCAAGCGAGGCGAAATTCGCGGACTGGTTCGATCCGGCCGATCGAAACCTTCAATCTAGTATCTGGTGACGAGGGATCGACCATCTGGCTTACGATTCCGATCCTGCGGATTTGTGCCATCTCCTGAACGCTGCCGTCCTCAAGAGTTGCCATGAACAGAGGCAACGGATCCTCGAATCCTTCGACCTGAACGGATACCTGACCCAATGGCAGGAAGGTGGGCGGAAACTCCAGCAAACCGGCCGCCGTCTTGAAAGACGAGAGGACAAGCCAGACCACAGGAGCGAACATCAGGACGATCCCAAATCCCAAGTATATAAAAGTGAATATGTCGGTCCAATGAAGCCTTTTGTGACCACGCCGCGCGGTTAGGAAGTCCCCTGCCATCCTGATTCCTGAGGAGGCATCAGGCATCGTCTTTCCTCCGCGTTACCGCAATCTGTGCAACTGTGAGCGCAAAAAGAACCGTGCCGAGAACCACTGACGCGGCCGAAGCAAGGCCGAAGTTCTGGATCTGGTTCGCAAAGCCAGTGGTATAGATGTACTGAACGATGAACAGTGTTGCTGTTCCAGGCCCACCACCGGTCAATACGAAGACCTCATCGAAAATCTGCACGCCCTTGATCAGCGCAAGCACAATAACAACGAGCATGTTCGGCCAAAGCAAGGGCAACGTGACGCGCCAAAAGACCCGCTCCTTCGAGGTTCCATCCATTTCGGCCGCTTCGTAGAGGTCTGGCGGAATTGCCTGGAGTCCCGCCAACAGAATCAGCGTGTAGAAACCCATTTGGGACCATACGGATACAAACACGGCCCAGAACATTGCCCAGTCAGGGCTGACGAAGAACAGGATTCTCTCGAACCCGAGAGAAACGAGAAACGCATTCAGAATTCCGTCGCGGAGAAGAATCCACTTCCAGATCAAGGCGACGACCACTGGAGAAAGGAGCACAGGGAAGAAGAAAACTGCCCGGAAAAAACCTCGCGCCCGAATGCTTCGATTCAGGATTAGCGCCGTAACCAGCGAAAGCACAACCATCGATCCTACCTGCAGGGCAACAAAGATACCGGTGTTTACGATTGCCTTCCAGAACCTGTCTTCGCGGCACGTCGTCGGATCAAGGTAATTCCCGCAATCGAAAAGGAATGCGTATTGCTCCGCACCTGTGTAGACACGCTCCGACAGGAAAATGTCCGTGCCGCCCGTGAATGAGAATGCAAAGTTTATGAACAGCGGAATCAGGACAAACAGGCCGAAGAAAGCAAGATTCGGCGCGAGAAAGGCATAGGGCATGACCTTGATGCCCCCCAGCCTCTGGGCGAGCCGGAATGGAATCTCCAATAGCCGAAAAAACAGAAGTGCTGGCGAAAAGGCTACCGCTGCCAAGCGCTCCCCAATTGGTGCACGAGCACCGTCCATATCCATAGATCAGGCCCTGCCGGAACGAGAGGTTACTCCGGCCCAGTCAAAAAGGGGCCGGAGCGCTCGCGCATTAGGTTCAGCGCATCTTTTCCGCGATCTGCTGCTCGACGTCCTGCGTCATACGTTCGAACGCCTGTTCCAGATCCAGTTCACCTACGATCGCTTCACCTAACCGCGAGATCAGCGCATTGAACATGATTCGGTTGTTTGGATAACCTTGGAGGTCGAACGCGACAGGCGAAATCGAGGGGACTGCACCTGCGAATGTTTCCAGCGCATGGCGCGCCCGCGGATCATCGGTCGCGAATTCAACTCCACCCTTAGCCAGACCGAGATGCCCGGGGATAAACAGCGTTTCGCCGTAGAATTCGGCGAGCGATGCCTCACTCGACAGATAATCCATCAACATTCCAACCTGTTCCGGATGTTCCGTGTCAGCCATAGCGACCAGTGCCGCACCGCCGGGCATACCTGTGCATGCGCTCGGTCCGCAGGGTGCGGGAACGGCCCACCAATCAAATGCGTCGCCGATCGTGGAGGCAAACTGTGGAATCTGCCATGAGCCGGACATATACATTACGACCTGCGCATTGGCGAAGTCTTCATTCGCGCCAAGATAGGTCGATCCGGACACAGAACCCCAGAGCTCTTTGCTCATCGTGCCGTCCTGATGCCAGTCGTAGAGCAACGTGGCCATTGCCTTTAGACCGTCGTCAACAAGTGCGGGATTGCCTTCATCATCAAACATATTCGCGCCCATGGCGATCGCCGGACCCGAGACACGGTGGCCCGAACGGTCCCACGCCATTGGAATTGCGATATCCAATGCCGACGCAACCTCGTTCACGGCCGCTGCCCAATCACTCCAGGTCGCCCCGTCACCCGGCAAATCCACGCCTGCCTGCTCGAATAGCGTCTTGTTCACATAGGGTCCGGTAACGGTAAGCTGGGTCATGAATCCCGAAATCGAGCTATCGTTACCCGTCGGGCGCAGCCACTTGAGGAACGGGCCGAAACTGGCTTCCCAATACGCCGGATCGGAAATGTAGGGGGTTAGGTCCAGATAGTGCTCCGACAGACCACCAAGATCGGTGACTCGCGCGATATCGGGACCTTGGCCTGCCGCCAGCTGTACCGGAAGGCTTTCCAGGATCGCCTTGTAGGGTACGACATCAAGCGTAACCTTGATATCAGGGTTCTCGGCCTCAAAGCGATCGAGCAACCCACGCATCACTTCACCTTCGTGGCCATCATTGTACCACATCATGCGAAGTTCGGTTTCGGCGAATGCCGCCGCGCCACACCATGAGGCGACCAGCGCACTTGCCGCCAGTGCGGATGTAAGTCTGTTCATGTCTTCCTCCATTCTCGACGCATTTCGTTTCGTTGCGCCCTAGATTTTTCGGCTTCCTCCAACCTGAAACCATGGCTGGGGCACCTGGTCGCATACCCTGATCACCCTTCCGAAGCAAGGAGCTATACAGAACCGGGTGTAGCCCAGATTATTGGCATGAGTCGCCTGGGTGCTATATTGAGCCTTGATTTCTCGACATAGGAACGCCTTTCAGTAGATCTTCGCCCGATAAAGTCGACCGAAAGTATGGATTGCCAACAATCTGGGCTACACCCATACAGAACCCGGCAATAGCGACATGAAGCGCTTGATTTCGTCGAAGCCACTGTCTCCGTGCCTGCAGTTGGCGGCATCCAGTTGAAACGAGTTTCGCCCCGGTATCGCGCTTCTGGATTCGCCGCTCATGCTAACCGGAACCAAACCCCTCATGACCCGTTAGCGCGGCTGTCCTGGCTGAAGGTGAGCAGCTTCTGATCGTCTGCGTTCCGGACCATCGCTATACTTCCGCACACTGAAAGGTCGTGCCCACCACGAATGCCGTTTCCGCCGATATACGCAGGCTGCTGCGCGGCCGTCCCATGTCGCACTTCCTATTGGAAGTGGGGTCAATAGGTCACGGAGGATGTGGTGAACAGAATATACCTGACGTAACATTGGCAGTGACCGGCCCAAGCCAGCGGGCAGGTTCGACCCGTGCCACCTTGGCGGCATCCAGAGTGACCCGCCCGACGGTCGGCAACCACAGGCAATCCAGTTTACGGTCAATCCAAAAGAGGACGGGCAGATCCCGGACGGCCGCCATGGATTGGCCGTTTGCAGAAGCCGTGCGTGATGCACTCCCGGCATGGATCCTGTTGCCCATGGCTTCAGGCGCTTCTGGTCCGCCAGCTTTTCGCGTAGTTTTCGCGCGCCTCATTGGCAAAAGGCGTCGGCGACACCCGCACCCGGATATCGACCTGGCGATGCGGTTCGGTCGAGGTCTTCTGCGTCCGTTCCGGTTCGCCCCACCTTAGTGTCAGGACATCCCCTATCTCGACATCCCGATCGACCACTCCCAACGACAGCACGCAGCGTTCGTTCCAGCTATAGCTTGTGAACATGCTCATCCCGACCATTTTTTCACCCTGGAGAAGCATGTCAGCGCTGGAAGACGCATAGTTCAGCATCGGGAAATCAATCCATTTGAACGGCGTCTCGTCCTCGAAGGCCGAGGCGATCACTTTGAGGACGTCCTCCCGGTTCCACTCGAACGTTGCCTTCCTGCGATTTGTGGGGGCGCTTTTCATTGATATAAGTGCGTCCCTGCCTATGAAGTCGCTCTTCTTCCAACCGATGTAGAAATCGTATCCGAGTTCGAACGGGTTGACGTAGTAATCTTCAATATTGTCGGAAACGAAGGAGCCGCCAATGGCGCCAGTAGCCTCGTAACTCTCGGCGCCGAGCCAGTCGCGGTAGTCCGCGAGCATTCCGTCGCCAGTGTAGATGCCTGGAAGAGGCGACGGAATCCAACCGGATTCAAGGGTGTTGGTGGCATAGGCGCGGCTGCCACACTGGACCAAATCGACGCCTGCCTCCCGCGCGGCTTCAAGGATCGTCGAATGGATGTAGTGCTTGTCCTTGTAGGGGCCCCATATTTCCAGACCAGGCGCACCGGACATGCCATGGCGCAGCGCCCGAACGCGCCTGGATCCGATATTGATCCAGTCGACATGAAAAAACCTGATTTCCGGGACGGGCCCGCCATTCAGCCTCTCGATGACCTTCGGCGCGTCGGGCCCCTGAATCTGGTAGCGGTAGTGCTCGCGCAAGACACGTTCACCATCAGGACGGCTTGGGGAACGGGGGTCGTACCGCAACCTCACGTTCCAATTCCCCCAGGCAGCGGCAAACATCAGCCAGTTCGAGGTCGGCGCACGTCCCACGAGAATGAACCTGTCCTCCCGTTCGCGGAAAATGATGTGGTCGCCGATCACGTGGCCGTTTGGAGTGACGGGCACATAATGCTTGGCCCGACCAAGGTCGAAATTGGCAAAGCTGTTGATGCCATGACCGGCGAGAAACTCCTCGGCCTGCGGACCCTCAACGATCACTTCGTCCATGTGATGCGACTGGTCGAACAGGACCGCCTTTTCACGCCATGCGGCCTGTTCCATCCGCCAGTTCTGAAATTCCGGCGCAACGACCGGATAGACATACATCCCGGCCTTGCTGTTTCTCAGCATCTCAACCGGATTGGCGTATTTCCTTATCTCGTCGTTCAAACTTGGCATTCATTCCTCCCTGCTTTCCGCCGCGGTCTGGATTCCGATACGCGCTCCAAATGCCATGGCCCTGTTGTGGCCGCGAATGGGCAATTGGCCATTGAATGGCCACTCCCGTTTTAGCTCGCGATGCGGATTTCCCAATGCAGCTTCATCTCTTTCAGGTACACGGATCTACTTTTCGCCGTCGTCCATCCCGACTTTCACGTCGAGCAGGACCTGCCGCCTTTCGTTACGAATGACCTTGAGCGCGCGCTCCAATGCGACGGGCACATCCTCGGCCAGTTCCACGGTTTCGGCATGGCAACCGGCTGCGCCCGCGATATCGCCATAGGCCGGAACCGGCATGAAGGGAACCATCGGCACCTGGTTCGCCCTGGCAGCCTCGCCATCAGGATAGATATCCAGCGTCGAAATGCGGACCGCATCCCAGGAACCATTGTTCAGGACCACCGTCAGCACCGGCAGGCGTTGGGCGGCCGCCACCTGATGGCACGCGACCGGGTTTGCGAACATGTAGGACCCATCGCCAATCACGCAGACAGTCAGCTTGTCGCGATTTCCAAGCTGGTAGCCGAGCGCGGCTGGCAAACCCCAACCGAGCCCTCCGGCCTGCGTGTTGCCAAACCACTGGTTAGGTCCGGTGACGTCGTACAAGGGCCGCGGACCGCCCCGCTCGGCGAAGACCGCTCCGTCGCCCAGAACCTCGGAAATACACCTGGCAATCCATGGCTTGTTGGCGAGCCCGCTGGATCCCGCTTCGATCTTCGATGTCATGTGATCGCGGAAACCAGAATGGCGCGCCTCGATGCCCGCTTGCCGCGCTGGATCGGGCATGCCGGGAAGTGCAGCCCGAAGCGCCTTGATCCCCTGGGCCGCATTGCATTGGATGGCTTGCGTCGTCCTGTATCCGCGAACGGGCATGCGGGCGAACAGAGGGTCTGGGCCAAGATGGATCACTTCGGCGTCCGGTGACGGACTGGCCTTGGCTTCGATCCAGGCGACCGATGCATCGACCACCAGCACCACGTCGGCCTCCGGAAGATGCACCGTTATATTGCCGCCCACTCCGTTTTTCCACCGCGTTGGCAATATGTTCCGCGTGACGAATACTTCGCTGACCGCAATCGAGTTCTCTTCGGCCAGCGCCATCAACTCGGCGCTGACTTCACCTTCCACATCGCCGCGCGAGCAGACAATGAGGGGGTTCCTGGCCGCTTCCAGCTTGGCCGCTGCATCCGCAATGGCCTGCGGGTCGGGATGGGATACGGACGGCACCACCTGACCGGGTGCACCCGGAATCTCGGTTTCTTCGCAAAGCGGTTCGCGCGGGAGCGACATGTAGACTGCACCCTTGGGCTCCGTCATGGCCACCGAACAGCCTCGCGAAACCAGGTCGGCGGCGTTTTCGGCATAACGCAGTTCGTAGTCCCATTTCACGGCTTCCCGCACGATGCCCGTCTGGTCGAACATCTCCTGTCCATACTGGATCGGTGTATGACGGCTGCCCATGCGGCTACCCTCGGTCAACGGATTGCGGCCAGAGATCATGAAGATCGGCACGTCATCGGAGCGGGCGTTCAGAAGTCCCATCACGGCATTGGCGAGCCCCACGTTCACATGCACTGCGGCGGCCGCCATTTTCCCGGTGGCGAGAAAATAGCCATGGGCCATCGACACCACGACGTTCTCATGCGCAGCGGCTATGGCTTCCGGAAGGTCGGATCCACCGGATCTGGCATACGCTTCGATGATCGGCGCGAAGTCCGAACCCGGATTGATGAAGAGTGTGTCAACCCCATTCGATTTCAGCGATCGCAGAATGGCCTCTCCGGCCGACACCATCACGGTCATGCTGGATCCCTGTCAGAGATTCGGATGGTTACGGTCTGCGGCTGTGACGAAAACTCAAGGCTAAGCCGCCCGCCCTGTTCCCCAACGCCAGAACCCTTTGCACCAGTGAGCGGACCCAGCAGATCACGGACTTGCCATGAGTTGATCCAGGCGTGACCCACGCGAACCCTCGGGGCGACACGATGGGCGCGACTGAGGTTCTCGGTCCAGATGGAAGTGGCAAGACCATAATGGGTGTCATTGGCCAGCGCGACGGCTTCGTCTTCGTCGCTGAACGGTGCGACGTGCAGAACCGGGCCGAAGACTTCCTTCTTCACGAAGGGCGATTCCTCGGGCGACCCGATGGCGACCGTCGGCTCGATAAAGGCCCCGCTGTCGCGCCCATCTCCGAATGACGGAATTCCGCCGCCAGCGACAAACTCGCCGCCATGTATCGGTACGGCATCCAGCAGCGCCTTAACCTTGTCACGATGCCGGTGGCTGATCAGCGGGCCAATGTTGAACCCGTTGTGGCTCCTTTCGCCGATGATGATCCCGTTGGCGACTCCCGCCATCATCTCCACGAATTCATCGAAGCGCGACCGTTGAACATATGCGCGTTCGGTGCAGAAGCATATCTGGCCGCAATTGAGAAAGGCGGACCTTGTCATGCCCTCGGCCACGGCATCCATATGCGCGTCATCGAAGACAAGGGCAGCGTTCTTGCCGCCAAGCTCCAGCGAGACTTCCCGCAAGCCCTTCGCCGCGGCCTTCATGATCGCCGAGTCGGTTTCGCTCTCGCCCGTAAAGGTGATGGCGTCCACTTTCGGGTGCGATGCCAGGAACTCACCCGTGGAGCCGGCTCCGAAACCATGCACAAGGCTGAACGCACCATCGGGGACATCGGAGGCGGCGATGACTTCGGCCAGGACCGTCGCGGAAGACGGGGTCTCTTCGGACGGTTTCAGGATGGCCGAGTTGCCCATCACCAATGCCGGCGCAACCTTCATGCATGCCATGAGAAGCGGTACGTTCCAGGGACAGATGCAGGCGATGACCCCCTTGGGACGCCGCGTCGTATACCACATACCCTGGAAACCCATCTCCCCAGAGAACCGTGCGCTGCGGTTCTCCAACGATGCGGCGGTATCGGCATAGGCCCGAAACAGCCGTGCGGCGCACGCGCCGTCGAAGTTCGAAGCCTGCCAATAGCTGCGACCTGTGTCAGCGACCTCAGCTTCGATCAGGTCTTCGACACGTGCCGCCAACCCATCGGCAACGTCTCGGATCGTCGCCAGCCGCTGCGTCATGGAAAGTTCACCCCAACGGGAGGCACGGCTGCCGATGGAAACCTCGTGGCCCCGTGTGACCGCCTCATCGACCAAGGCTGCGCTCGCCTCGTGTACCTTCGCCACACGAGCGCCGTCGAACGGGCTGATCTTGTCGAAGGTCCCATCAGAGCCGATCCATTGCCCTGCGACAAAATTCTTCAGTTCCCTGCTCATGCAATCCTCTTGGGCCATGGGCCATGCGCTATGGCGTCAAGCATGGCCTGGTTCAGGGCGATCATCAACTCTGCCTTGTCGCTTGCCGCTTGCGGAACGTCCCAGAGGTTCCGGGTCTCGTCAGGATCGACACGGAGGTCGTAAAGCTCTCCGAAGTCGAGCCCCTTGTAGACCGTCATCCGATGCGAGGGTGTGACGAGGTTGCGCAGGTTTGGGCGTTTCTCGAAGCCCGGATAGACCTTGTTCTCCTCGTGCTCGATCAGGACGGCATCACGGGTCGGTGAACCACCGTCGATCTGGTTCAGAAACGACCTGCCCTGCATGCCGTAATACGGAAGCATCCCGCAGCGTTCGAGCAATGTCGGCCCAATGTCGATCGAGGCAGCCAATCCGTCGACCACCTTTCGCCCGACCCTTTGGGGGTCAGCCCAGATGAACGGCACGCGATTCACCGAACGGTGCGGGAACGGGCCCTTCAGCAGGAGCGAAAACGCTCCCATGTAATCGCCATGATCCGAGTTGAAGATCACGATCGTGTTCCCGGCAAGACCGGAAGCTTCGAGTGTTTCAAGGATGTCTCCCACCGCATCGTCAATCATCGTGATCATCCCGGCGGTAAGCGCCATGGCTTCCCTGAGTTGCCGATCGGACGCCATGAACGCCTGCTGCGGATTTGACGGAGCGATACGCTCGTCCATGAGCCGCTTCCACTCACGCAGTTGCGGTGGGGGGTTCCTGTGCGCGCAATAGGGCAGATCGATCCGAAATTTGTCGGGATCATACATACCCCAGTACCTTCCAGGCGGAGTGAAGGGGTGGTGCGGATCAGGAAACGAGATGAACGCGAAGAAGGGATCTTCCTCTCCCGCGCGCGATTCCAGAAAGACCTGCGCTTCATTGCGAATGTAGAACGTCGGATAGAGTTCCTCGGGTATCCGGGTACGGAAAGCCTGAGGATTTGAATAGTCATGCGGGAGCTGGTTCCGGCGGTCTCTGAGACAGGCCCACTCATCGGTCTGGCGCCTGAGCCATTGCAGGTAGTGGCCTCCACACTCATCACTGTGGTTGGTTACCATCCGGACATGGTCAAACCCATAGTAAGGGATCGGCACCACGTGATACTCGGTCCCTTCGTACGTATCAGGATGCTCGTTTTCATATTGCATGCCGTTTGGTTTATGTGCTTCAGGGACATCCGGATTCGCGACATGGCACTCGTCTTCGCGCTTGACCGGTTGGTCTGTAAACGGCTGGAGATGGCTCTTTCCGATCGAGGCAGTTCGGTATCCTCCCGCACGCAATACATCGACGAAGGTATTGGCATCTGCCGGAAGCGGGAGGCCGTTGTGGCGAAGGCCATTCACCGACGGATACCTGCCGGTGAAGATGGCGCCCCGGTTCGGCATACAGACTGGCGACGTCACGTAGAAGTTGGTGAACCGGCTGCCCCGTGCCGCGATTCGGTCGACATTTGGCGTCTTCACCATCGGATGACCGGCATGTCCGAACCAATCCGCCCGGTGCTGGTCCGTCATGAAGTAGAGGACGTTCGGCCGCTCGCTCATACTGCGGCCTCCTTGCGGACCAGAACGCCATAGTGCAGTGAGATCAAGCCAAGGGAGGCCAGGACCGCAATGCCGCCGATTATCACGGATGGGTGGATCAACAGAAGCCCGGCGGCGGCTCGCGCGATGACTTCCCACGCCGGCATCGTGCCCCGGTCAAATCGCGAGGCGGCGGACGCAAGCATGTAGATGAGCAGAGCCAGGCGGAGCAGGAGGAACACGAATCCGCCGATGGTGAAGACACCGCCAGCCTCTGCAACGATCAGCATCTGCGGATTGAAGGCGAAGAAGAACGGGACCGCGAAGATAACGATGCCAATTCGGGTCGCCTGAACTGCCGTCCCCATGGCTCCGCCGCCCGAAATCGAGGCCGCGGCAAAGGCGGCCATGGCGACGGGCGGTGTGATTGCCGAGGCAACTCCGAAATAGAACACGAAGAAGTGTGCCGTAAGGTCGGTCAGCCCAAGGCTCGTCAGCGACGGTCCGAGTATGATGATGATCGTGAGGTAGGCTGGCAGGGTGGGCATGCCCATGCCCAATACCAGCGCCGCAACCGCGGCAAAGATCAGGGCAAGAAGCAGGTTCTGACCGGCGTTGCTGCTGATGACCTTTGCAAATTCCAGCGGCAGTCCCGTGGACCCCAGCACGGCAATGATTATGCTGACGGTGCCGATGGCCATAAGCAGCCGGCCAAAGGTCACGCCGCCATTCGCAAAGCTCTCGGCAACCAGGATCGGCTTTCTGCGCATCTCGGGATTCAGGAAGCTCAGGACGAGAAGCACGCTCAGCGCGATCATGGCGGATCCCGCAGCCGAGAAGCCCAGAACGAGCGCTGTGATGACAATCGAAATCGGCACAATGACCAGGATGAGGCTGATCCAGTCCTGGAGTGTGATCGGATCCATGTCGGACTCGGCCGTCGCCTCGACGCCGAGTGAACGGGCTTCGAACACCACTGTCGTAAAGAGCGATGCGTAATATGCAGCTGCAGGCACAACCGCCGCAACAATGATGATGAGATAGTCGATCGCAATGAAGTCTGCCATGACAAGGGCAGCCGCCCCCATGATTGGCGGCATGATCTGACCGCCCGTCGACGCCGTTGCTTCGACGCCACCGGCGAATGTCGGACGAAAGCCACGCCTTTTGATCATTGGGATCGTGATGACTCCCGTTCCGACAACATTGGCCACAGCCGAACCGGACACCGTACCGAAAAGCGACGAAGCCATGATCGCCGCATGCGCGGGGCCACCGCGAAAACGCCGCATGGCGTGGAAACTCAATTTGATCATTGAGGCTCCGCCACCAGTCCCTTCAAGCACCGCGCCCAGAATGATGAATGGAAAGACAGTGTTGACGAGGATCGCCAGGATGTTCCCCATGACTCCGTCGCCCGTGTTGTACCAGAGCTCGGCTGGCGTATCCTGGACAAAGTCCATGCCCGCGTGACCGAGTATTCCGGGAAGGTCCTCACCGAAGAAGAAGTAGAGAAGGGTCAGGGTACCAACGACCGCAAGCGGCGGTCCCCAGATCTGCCAACAGAAATACAGTATGATCACGCAACCAACCACCGTCATCCAGGCGTGGAATTCCTCGAAGAAGAAGAGTCCGACGTCTTCGATCCGCGTGACGGCAACGTTGAAGGACCAAAGCGCGTAAAGACCGACACAAGCCAGAACTGCGTTGAGGGCGGTCGTCAGAATTGCGCCTGATCCACCCGAAAACCGCGAGATGGCAAGAAAGGAAATGATGAACCCGCTCGCAAGGACAGTTGGATGAAGGTCCACCGCAGGAATGACTCCGATCGACGGCAATGGCCCCATAACCGGGACGGCATTGAGAAACCCCAACACCGCGAAGCAAAAGCCGACAACCAAGAGAACACGTTCCCTGACGGAGCGCGCAAGAGTGTTCGCCGAGGCCATGTCCGGACTCCAGGAACTTGAGACGGACGACATTGGTGCCGGGCCGGACGCAAGGCCCGGCCCGGCGCGGTTGCCCTTAAGAACCGTCGCGAAGACTGTCCGGAATCGACACGCCCATTTCCTCATAGTAGCGGACCGCACCCGGATGCAGGCGCGCGCCGAGCGAGACAAAGGCATTGTCCAGTGTCAACGGTGTCAGGCCCTGATTGACCGAATGTGCGTCGTCAAGGTTCTCGAACATCGCTTTGGTCAGCTGATATGCCACTTCATCATCCATGTCTTTGTTGACGCTCAGGAACATCACGTAGGCCGTAGCAAGAAGATCTTCGTCATTGTTGACCTGGTTTGAATACGACCCTGCCGGGAGTGTATCGGCGGCGTAGCCCGGGGTGCTCAGATAGTCATTCCAGGCATCGGTGCCCATTACCTCCTCTGGAATGCCGAGGAGACGGAACTTCCGGGCCGCGCCGTACTGGTCAACCGCCGCCGAACCCATGGTTCCCGTACGCATGAAAACATCGAACTTGCCATCTTCGAATGCCTGGCTCGCTGCGGACCATGCGAGCTTGATCGCCTCATAATCCTCGTTGGCCCTGAAGCCGGTGATCGACTGGATCAGCTTTGTCGTCTGGGCCGAAGCCGATCCCGCGGGCGGTCCTACGAAAACGCGTTTACCCTTGATGTCTTCCCAGCTTTCGATACCGCTGTCTTCATAGGTCATGACGTGGATGTGCCCGCCAAGGAATGAGAACAGAGACCGGATGTTCTCGGAGGCATCGATCGCTTCCTGCCCAAGATCCTTATACGGACCCTTGCCAACCCGCATACGCGAGAATGCGCCCGCAGGCGTGCTGGCCATGTCGATCGCACCTGTCGCAACCTTCAGCGCGGACCTTGTAAGGGTTTGGTCAACGTTGACCCGGATGTCGTGGTCAGGCGCCGCGTACTTCGAGAGCAGTTGAGGAACGAGCGCACTCAGTCCCGCCGCCGAACCACCTTCGGCCTTTAGGGGGTCGGCCTGCGCAAACGTCAGCGGTGCGGTTGCAATTGTCGCGGCAACTGCCGCCATGTGGAGCGTTTTCATGGAATCCTCCCAGTTTTCCGTGCACCCAGCTTGCAGAAACCAGAGGTAAAGATAAAATCAGAAAATCAACGCCTGTTATAGGAATCTGCATATCCATGGATCCGCGCCTTCTGACCCAGCTTGCCGTCGCGATCGATCTCGGCTCAATCAACAGAGCCGCTAAGCGGCTCAATGTCTCCCAGCCGACGCTCAGCCGCAGCATGAAGATCATCGAAGATCGTGTCGGGGCACCCGTGCTGGTCCGCGAACACCATGGCGTCATTGCGACGGACGTCGGTGAACGCCTGGCAGAACGAGGTCGGGCGATATTGGCGGAAGCCGATGCCGCGGATGACACCCTTCGGCGATGGCGAGAGGGAATCATGTCGGAGCTGCGTCTTGGGGTTGGCCCCTTTCTGGCAACGACGATAATCCCAGGTCTTGTCGAAAGGTCGCTCCGTGGCAAATGGCCTTATGCACTTCTCGTTCACAGTGCTTCGGCAGCCCCGTTGATCAGGCGCCTCATAGACGCCCGACTGGATGTCGTTCTCGCGCCTTCGCAGTTGCGACTTCACGAAGGGAGCCTGACCCAGAAAGTGGTCTTTCCTGACAGGTTGGTGATCGTCGCCGGTGCCCGATCGGAACTTGCTCGAAAGGGAGTGGCGGCAACCAAGGAACGACTCGAAAGGGCGCGATGGGTGATCGCCGGCGCACGCGCCGGAATCCACGGAACGGAGTCCGAGATCTTCCGTTTCCTCGGGATTGAACCCACGAGACAGAACATTTCAGTTACCGGCGACCTAATGATCCCCCTGCATCTGCTGAAGACGACTGATGCCCTGGTAGCCTTGCCGGAAAGGCTTATCGGACTGCTTGGTGATCTCGGCGGCGCACGGATAGTCCAGTCGGACTTTCCCGAGATCCGTAGGGACATCGCTCTTTGGGTTCACAAGCAGAGGCAGCACCGCATCGAGATCCTGCACTTCTCGGAACGACTTGAGGAACATCTGCGGAGTTTCGAGAGATGAATGGCTCCGCTTCCAACTACAGCTGGGAGGGAATGTCACCGGCGTGTAAGGGCGGTCCGTAACGGCGTTTCGAAGCCGACATCGCTGGGCGGCACCTCGGCGGCCGTTCCCTCGAGCCGCCGCCCAAGCCACCCAACGGCATTCGGATTACGATTCCTGGCGTTCGGCAACGGAAGGCGACGGCAAAGGCACCGTGACCGGCAAGGCAACTGGATCCGACGAAGGGAAAAGGAACGATACCGGCCGAAGCGCTGCGAACCGCCGTCTTCAGTTTCCGCTGACTCAGCGGGATGGGTCAGTGTTGCATGCCGATTTCCGCGGAGGTGGGTCACTTCTGCACGCCGCCCAACAGTCGAAGGACGGCAACGGGAAACCATTCAACCATGCCTATCTGGGCACGATTGACAGTGGCTGAGTGAGTGATCGAAGAGACACGCAGTTATGTAATGCAGAAGTATCCGCGGACAAGGTGCGCGAAGTGCTGACGGGTGCCTTCACGAATTTCCGAAGTTTCGATATGATGGAAGGCGGCTGGAATGGTCGCAAACTATCTGTGCTTTCACCTCATGTGACCATGCCTGGCCCAAACGTCGACTATTCGGGCCGATACTCAGGCAGGAACCTTGGTGGCATCGGCCCCTTGTTTCGCTCACCCTTCTGCATCTGTTCCCATCCATGAGCAAGGATTCCGACCGACCGGGAAAGGCAGAACAACCCGCGGGCAAGCGGCGGTGGGAAGCCAAGTTCGCAGAAGACAATGGCCGTCGCACCGTCGATGTTCATCGCAATTGGCTCGCCACGAGATCTGCCGACTTCGGACTGTATGGTCTCTCCAATTTCCACAAAGCGGCCGCTGACCGTCCCTGCCGCTGCTTCAGCGCGTACCAACTCCGTCAACCTCGGTGCGCGCGGGTCCGTTGGTTTGTGAAACCTGTGGCCGAAACCGGGGATGATCTTGCCTCGACGGTCCTGCCAAGCAGCCAGGACATGAGAAACTGCCGAAGACAGCCTGGTCCCGTTCTCCATCACCTGCGATGTTTCCAAAAGTAACTCAGCGCACTGTTCGCCCGCACCACCATGAACGTCGCCAAGCATGTTGATTCCTGTGGCAACCACATTGTTCAGTCCCAGCCCACAGGTCGCGGCCATCCTAGCCGCAGCGACCGAAGGGGCCTGAGGACCATGATCGACAGCGGCCACCAGTGCCGCTTCAAGAAGTTTGGCTTGCGGATCACACGGGATTTCACCTCTCAGCATCAGCCAGATCATTTGCGAAAAGCCAACGTTACCAATAAGTTCGGTGACAGGGTGTCCTCGGAACTCAATCCGTCCAGGCTCCATATCAGTGATCGCCGTCTGCCACCACTGACGAATCTCCAATGAATCTTCCGTTTGTCCCATGTGAGCATTTACCCAGGTTAAGCCAAGTTATCAGATCAAACGCCAGTGAGAGACGTACCCCAAATCGGATGCTGGTTTGTCAGCGCAACTGATCAAGCGCGAGGAAACGCCGATGTGAAGTGCAGGTAGCAACCGTTGGGGCATTTCCATCGGTAACGGGTCGTCGCAAGCCGCTCACGCGTTGAACAGTACATGCAGGATGTCGCCATCCATAACCTCATATCCCTTCCCTTCGACGCGCATCCTGCCGGCGTCCTTACACTGCTGTTCACCTCCCAACTCCACATAGTCCGCATAGGAAATCGTCTCTGCCCGTATAAATCCACGCTCGAAATCCCCATGGATCACCCCAGCGGCCTTGGGCGCCAAGGTACCCTTCTGAATTGTCCAGGCCCGCGCTTCCTTGGGACCAGCCGTGAAGAATGTATGCAGTCCCAGGAGCTGGTATCCAGCTTGGATCAACCGATCGAAACCCGCCTCCCTCAGTCCCAACCCAATGAGGAACGCTTTGGCTTCCTCGTGGTCAAGCTGCGCGATTTCCTCTTCCAGAGCTGCGGAAACTGTCACTGTCGCTGCCCCATCAGCTCGGGCCATCTCCCCGACAGCCCTCGAGTGAGCATTACCTGTCCCGGCATCCTCCTCGCCAACATTGCAGACGTAGAGGACTGGCTTGGCCGTGAGCATATGCAACGCTTTCCATGAGCCTCTATCCTCTTCGGCTATCCTAACGGACCGGGTCGGCTTTCCTTTGTCCAAAGCCTCGAGAGCGACTTTCAGCAGCCGCTCCTGCCTCACCGCATCCTTGTCGCCACCGCGAACCCTTCGGGCAATGTTCTGCAACTGTTTCCCGGCAGAGGAGATATCGGCTAACATCAGTTCCGTTTCGATCGTTTCGGCATCGGAGATCGGGTCAATCCGACCTTCCACATGCGTGATGTTGTCATCTTCGAAACAACGCAGCACATGCGTAATCGCGTCCACTTCCCTTATGTTGGCCAGAAACCTGTTTCCAAGACCCTCGCCACGGCTAGCCCCTTTCACGAGCCCTGCGATGTCAACAAAGGTCATGCGCGCGGGAATTGCCCGCCTTGATCCGGCAATGGAGGCAATCCTGTCAAGGCGTAGGTCAGGAACCGCGACCTCGCCAAGATTGGAATCTATCGTGCAGAATGGAAAATTCGCTGCCTGAGCCGCCGCAGTCCGCGTCAAAGCGTTGAACAATGTCGACTTCCCAACATTGGGAAGTCCCACAATTCCGGTCCGAAATCCCATTAGCCCTATCTCGTGAAGTGGCCTGTGGCCACTATCGCGACGATTGCCTCTTCGCAAGCCGGGTAAATCACTCTAGTCTGATGGAGAGGAGGACAGCCATCATGGATATCAACCCTTATCTGACATTTCCGGGAAACTGCGAAGAGGCTATGAACTTTTACGCTGAGGTGTTTGGCGGGCATATCGAGTTCATCCAGAAAACCAAAGACAGTGAGATGGCCGACAAAATGGGCGAGGGAAACGAGGACAAGATTCTTCATGCCCGTCTGCGGGTGGGCGACAGAATCTTGATGGCATCCGATGCAATGGGGATGGCTTACGAATTGCCGCGCGGCTTCTCCGTACAGACGTCATTTGAGGATCTGGAAAGGGCGCGACGTGTATTCCTTCGTCTTGCAAAGCACGGTGAGATCATAATGGACTTTGCGCCAACTTTCTGGTCGAGCGGATTTGGGATGTGCCGCGACCGATATGGTGTGCCATGGATGGTCAATTGTGAGTCTCCGGCTGATAATTGAGTTCCGGGAACCCATCAACTTGCCGTTGCACCTGTCTCTGCGTGGCTCGCACTATCAGCAGTCTGGCCATTGTCGATGTATTCTGCGTGATGGACGCCCCGAAACACGCTGACCGCGATATGGAACGTATTCGTTCCCACTTTTTCCGCTACGGCTGAACCCCTGTTGCGCCATGCCCCCAGCTGCACACAAATATGCGCAGCCGACTCTGAACGCATCGAGTGCACATTCGATTCCGTGGTCATCTTGAGACTTGGCTCCGCTGGCAAGTCGCGAACACATCGCGCAGCACGAAATGTGTCCAGCCTGATTCCTTCCGCACCACATCTTCAAATCGACGGGAACCAGGGCCGGTGTCCCCCTCGTTGCTTACGCCACCATCCGATATGTCACCCAAATGCCCGATTGATCTTGCCATTGTTCCGTTGCAGATCAGACCAACCGAAGAGAAAGGGGCGTCCATGACCAGAATCGATGCCAAATTTGCGTCGCTGCGCGCATCGAACAAGAAGGCCTTTGTCGCCTACGTGATGGCCGGTGATCCTGATTACGACACTTCCCTGCGAATCATGAAGGGTCTGCCAGACGCTGGTGTTGACATCATCGAGCTCGGAATCCCGTTCACCGATCCGATGGCCGATGGCCCGACTATCCAACTTGCAGGCCAGCGGGCACTCGAAGGAGGTCAAACCCTTCAAAAGACGCTCGATCTGGCTACGGAATTCCGTAGAAATGATGACACGACGCCAATTGTGATGATGGGATACTACAACCCGATCTACAGTCGCGGCGTGGATTCGTTCCTCAGTGACGCGGTGCAGGCCGGAGTGGACGGCCTGATCGTAGTTGACCTGCCGCCCGAAGAGGACAGCGAACTCTGCATTCCAGCCCACGAAGCAGGCCTCAATTTCATCCGGCTAGCCACACCGACAACCGATGACAGACGTCTATATGCGGTACTCAGGAACACCTCGGGATTTGTCTACTACGTGTCGATCACCGGGATTACAGGTGCAGCCAAAGCTGTTGCGGGAGAAGTCGGGCCCGAGGTCTCCCGAATCAAGGCAAGGACAGACCTTCCTGTTGTCGTCGGATTTGGCATCAAGACCCCAGATGCCGCAAGAACAATCGCGGGAGTCGCCGATGGAGTGGTCGTCGGTTCCGCCATCGTCTCCAAAGTTGCCTCAGGTCAATCACCTCCGGAGGTACTGGAATTTGTCAGGAGCCTTGCTGATGGTGCGCATTCCGCGTAGCCGATGATCACACAACACAACATCGAACGCCTGGCGTCATCTTTGCTTGAGGCCTATGACACCGGAAGCCAGATATCTCCAATCTCCGGATCTCTGCCTGAACTGGATACGGCCGTCGCATACCGAATTGCGCACCACATATCTGCCCAACGCATGGAGCGCGGCGAACGGCGCGTAGGCTGCAAAATCGGCTTCACAAACCAGACTATCTGGCCAATCTATGGCGTCACAGGGCCAATGTGGGGTCCAATCTGGAACACCACGCTTCATGAGCTATCGGACAGACCAGTGCCCTTGCCTGATCTTCCGCAGCCCCGGCTTGAACCTGAGATCATCCTTGGCCTCAAGTCCGCCATTGATGCCGGAATGGCGTTCAAGCGGATTGTCGAGTGCATCGACTGGATCTCGCATGGTTTCGAGATCGTGTTTTCTCCTTTTCCCGACTGGCGATTCACAGGTGTGGATACAGCTGCTGCCTTTGGCCTCCATGGTGCGCTCTATGTTGGAGAACGGCGACAGTTTGTTCCGGATATGGCTGACACTCTATCCGGCATGGGAATCGAACTCGAGGGTCCAGGAAACAAACGCCTTATCGGGTCAGGCTCTGACGTCCTGGGTGGTCCGCTTCAGGCATTGAGCTTTCTGCTGGACACCCTGGCTGGGGATCCCGACGCACCGCCGCTCACGGCTGGACAGATCATTACCACTGGCACTCTCACGGACGCCGCCCCGATCGCGTCTGGCGACCGTTGGAAAACCCGCATTCATGGCGTCGACATTCCCGGAGCCGAAATCACGTTTCTCTAGACGGTCAGGCGGCATACTTCATTACCCGGTTGTGTCGCACTCGCCGGATGCCCGTTTTGCCGCGAGGCCAGGGGCGAGCAACAAAATCCTCAGGTGACGTCGGCGAATTGATCGACCGCTACGGACCCACACAGTGGGTGTCCATGTTGTGTCGGTTAATCTGGATTGCTAATGCAGTCCTGTAAGACCGCTCGCAAACGGATGCTCTTCATGGCCGTGATAACCGAAATCGAGGATCTCAAAAGAATATATCGACGCCGAGTCCCCAAAATGTTCTTCGACTATACGGAATCGGGATCGTGGACAGAGCAGACATTCAGGGACAATTCAGATGATTTCAGAAAAATCCTTCTTAGGCAACGCGTTGCGGTAGACATGACCGGCCGGTCTACGGCAAGTCAAATGGTCGGACAGGATGTTTCAATGCCTGTGGCGTTGGCACCAGTCGGACTAACCGGAATGCAAAGCGCCGACGGAGAAATCAAGGCCGCAAGGGCAGCCGAATCGTTTGGCGTACCTTTCACGCTCTCCACCATGTCAATTTGTTCCATTGAGGATTTGGCTGCGCACACGACCAAGCCATTTTGGTTTCAGCTCTACACGATGAAAGACATTGACTACACCAGTCGGTTGATTGAGCGCGCAAAGGTCGCAGGCTGTTCGGCACTCGTGGTCACACTGGATCTGCAGATTCTCGGCCAGCGGCACAAAGATCTGAAAAATGGTCTATCGGCCCCTCCAAAACTGACGATCCCCACAATGCTCAACCTTGCCACAAAGTGGAGCTGGGGGTTGGAAATGCTCCGCACAAAGCGGCGGCAATTCGGGAATATCGTAGGGCACGTCAAGGAAGTCTCTGATGCCTCATCGCTGGGTTCATGGACCAACGAGCAGTTCGACCCTTCGTTGAATTGGAGCAAGGTCGAAAAGTTGATGGAACAATGGGGGGGCAAGGTTATCCTGAAGGGAATCCTCGATGCCGAGGACGCGAAAATGGCCCGGGACATCGGTGCCGACGCGATCATTGTGTCGAATCATGGTGGTCGCCAACTTGACGGCGCCCCAAGTACGATTCGAGTGCTCCCCTCGATCGTCGACGCAGTCGGAGATAAGGTCGAAGTCCATATTGATGGCGGAATTCGTTCGGGACAGGATGTCCTGAAAGCTCTGGCGTTGGGTGCCAAGGGTACCTACATCGGTCGTGCCTACATTTACGGGCTGGGAGCGATGGGTCAGGAGGGGGTAACCACGGCTCTGGATGTAATCCACAAGGAACTTGATGTTTCCATGGCGCTGTGTGGCCGACGGAAAATCGAGGACCTTGACCGAGATATCCTTTACATGCCGCGAGAATTCGAAGGATACCGGAGCCAGCGACTCGATCCAGATTCGCCAATCTCCTGATTGTTGGTAGACGTGGGTGGGTTGGTTGAAGCCAGACTGCGCTGCCCGACCGCCAGTTCACGACCAGTGGTTCAAGCAGTAGGCCTATTGGAGCAGGTTGGCTCCGCCGTCTTCCAACAGCTTGGGAGGCAGCCGACAGCGGTATCGCTGCGTCCATTCATCGACTCCAGCTCCAGCCATGGGAGGATACGTGAAACCCTGAAGGAGGGCACTCGTCTTCCCGAGGAGATGTGGCTGACTTCGGCCGCTGTTTTCCGACAGAGAGGACTTCATTCCACCGCAGCTCTGGCTGGGTTCCGTCCCGACGCATATCCCAACCTCCAGCTTGTATCGTAACCCAATGTCCGGGTTTCGGCTTCAGGTGATCTGGCGCAAGCGTCTGGACCTGCATTCGGCGGACCAAGCCGATCCTCGCTATCCGATGAAGAGCTACAACAATTACCAGCCCTGCTTGTTCAGGTCCGAGGCACCGGATTTCGGAATCTATCCCCGAGCGCTCCAGACCACCGGTCTATCGATTTAGCTCACGCATTCCACCTTGAAATGCAACGCCATCGGCGGCAGCGCCCGCAGGTACGCCTCGGATGCCGCGAACTCGGATGCCGCGAAGGCCTGTGTCGTTGGAGGGGCTGTGGGCGCCGTCGCAGGGTCGGCCCTGCCGGGTGTCGGTTCGGCGACTGGCGCAATCACCGGATGTGTGGCATGGGAGTAATCGAAACGTCCGTCTCATACGCCTACGACATCGCCACCGACAACTGAACGTTCCAGGGGCCGCCGCCTTGATCGCGGCGGCCCCTCCAAGCGAGGATCAAGCCATGTATTTTTCAATGACGTATGCAATATTTCCGTATTTGTTGTTGATTGCCTTCACGATAATATCCGCACTCAGGGGCGGTGACTGGAGGAAGGCGGAATTCTACAATCATCTCCTCAAGGGACTCGGGATAGCGTTTGTCATGCGGGACCTCTTTGCCCTGTTTGGCGTGATATAGTCCCTGGATGTTCATTCCGTTCCACCAGAGTGTCGCCGGACCGAAATCCATGGTTCCGAAACGCACGTCCAAGGGCTCGCCATACACGGATCCGTTCCATGTTTCCTTGATGCCTTGTACATTGCGGACGATAGACCTGTCACTGTTTTTCAATGCCGGGCCCGCGCCCTGAAACAGGACGATACTGTCATGCTGAAACCAGTATCCGGCATTCCGTTGCGGCTCGGCGTGACCGCGGCGGTTGCCGCTACGCTCTGCCGCGTCGCGGCGGGTCTGGGTCTGCCCGGAACCGGCGTGTGGCTCACGCAGATCGGGCCGCAGCGAGTGGTGATGATCAGGACGGCCGAGAAAAGCATCCGGATTGAGCTGATTGTCTCCGCCGCCCCTGCCGGCCCATCCCCGCATCCTGCGCTGCACTAAACCGAACATCTTGCCTGGCTGAATGCCATCGGCCTGGGCGCGGGCACGGAGAGCCGCCATTCGAACGCGTGGACCGATGACCATGCCTTGGGATACTGGCTTTCGGGCAGCAGGGACAGGCTGTCGGAAATGCTGGAGTCGCTCCTGCGCCTGTTCCGTCCAATCACGCTGCCCCGCATGTTCGCCGAAAGCGAGCGGGAGGTCATCCTGCAGGAATACAAACACCGCATCGTGGACAATCCTGACGCGCAGGCTACCGAGGCGGTCGACACCATACTGTACGAGGGCAACTCAATCGCAGCTTCGGTCATCGGAACCCCGGAGGGGATAATGGCGCTCGATTACGAAAGGGCCGACACGCTTCACACCAGCACACACAGTCCTGAGAACTCGACGCTGGTCGTCGTGGGCGATGTGACCAGACGCCAGCTTTGCCGGGCATTGAACAGGGTCGGGTGGCCCAGGGCGCGGAGCGAACCGGTCAGGTTGATCCACCGCCTTTCAGTCCCGCACCGCCGGTCTCGAAGACACTGCGCTACCCCGATGTCTCGGCCGCACCCCGGATGATCCTGAGGCGGGTGGTAAGCCTCGGTGATCCGGTTCAGTTCGGTCTCCTCGAGGCGCGGACAGCGATGCTCGGTCACATCCTGAACGCGAACTTGCCTGGCGGTCTCACCGGACCATTGAGGTTCGATGCCGCCATCGCCCGCAGCTTCGACATTCGGATATGGCCGATCGATGAAGACGATATCGAGATGAGCTTCACCGCGGCACTAGATCAGGGCGTGTCGCTTGCCGAACTGCGGGCCGCGTTCGGTTCCGCACTTGCCGGCAGCTCCCTGACAGGCATTCCCGCAAGCACCTATGATCGCGTACGCGGAAGGTTCGACGAATTCTGGCTGACTGGAACGACTGTGACGAAACGGCCGGCCGGTTGGCGGACTACGCCCTCCACCGCGTTTCCAGCCTTCGCCTGCCGCTTTCCAGACCTAGGCTGATGCGGCTCGGACGCGGGGTCTCGCACGACGCCACCAACGAGCTCCTGCGCCAGATCGTCGACGGGGGCCGTACCGTAACCGCCTTCATAGGCCCTCGGGACAGCTTCCAATGATCCGCCCTGCCCTTATCCCCATCGTGATGCTGACTCTTTCCGCATGCGATGACGATAGCCCGTCCGCCGGCAACCATACCAGCCCAGGCGGAATCGAGTACACACTGCTGAACATGCCGGGCTAGGAAAACGTGACGGTACAGGTAGCGTGGCCCACCGACTGGAACTACCGTGAAGGTCTGAACAAGGCCACACCCCATGTCGGCGCGCAACTCATCCTCACCGGTTGAGCGGAGGGGTATCCGGCCGGCGTCGCGGGCGAACGTTTCGCGGATCTCGACTCGAACAGCGGCATTTACGTTGCCGCCAATGACCATGTCATCGGCGAACTGACGTTCAGGAAGGAAAACATCTTCGAGACTGTCGGGGTCGCGAACGCCCATCTGCGCTCGCCGACGCTGGACGAGACCTGGTTCAGGCGAATCCGGGATGGAATGGCGGAGGCGCAGGCACAGCCGGCGCATCGTGGTTTCGACACCGTCCGATGGACATTGTTAGGCGCACAGCCTCTGCGCAACGCACTGTCCCTGGACGCCCCGTAAACCTTCACAACCCTGACGCGCCCGATGGTCGCGTCCTGGCATGCTAGGACGTTCACCAGAAACCCTGACATCATTGTGGTCGCGGGCGAAATCCCGGCCGATGCGGCCGGAACCGCCCTTGACACGCTGTTTGAGGGTCTGCCTGAACCACGTCAGGGACGCCTCTCCCGACCTCACACATCGGCGGATACTGCTTCATTCACCTGAAGTCAATGTCACCGGTCTGGCCCTCATCGCACCTCTCCCACCCACCCGTCAGGACGGAGAGATAGAGGATGCCATCCTCTGTCACGCCCTCGGCGACGATCACCGAAGCGTACTGTTCGAAACGGTTCGGACAACGCTACGCGCAAGCTACAGTTTTGGGGCCGGGACAAGCAACTATACGCGCAGGCACCGAATCCTGTTCATGGCAGGCGAGATCGTGCCCGCGCGACTCGCGGACGCCGAATCCGAAATACGGAAGGCGTATGCGGAATTCCGGAGAACAGGGCCGGTCGGCGAACTGGACGGCCACAGGGAGCGACTCAGAGCCAGCTTCAGTTTGCTCTCCGACTCGCCGGTGAGGCAGGCACGGGCCGAACTGCAGAGCGCTCTCGATGGCCATCCACCTGATCACTCCCTGATGCTGACCGACACCCTGGAAGCCGTGACCGACGCGAGCGTTACCGAGCGGCTGGCCAGGGACTTTCCCGATCCGGAGGATTTCACCGTGATCGCCGTCTCTCCGGATGCTGACATTCTCCCAGGTGCATGCGTGATACGTCATCCACGGGATGCCGACGACTGCCCATGACCGGACGGCCGAATGAAATGGCGCCGCCCTCAGTAGCGATGACGAACGAATTGCGAAAACTGAAGCGTCACGCAACACTCATTGCCATCACCCACAGCTCCGAGATTTTCGAGAGCCCGCATCAGGTCGTCTACTTCGGACAATTGCCATGACGGTTCAATACCAACCACTGCGGATCACGTCTCCGATGGGTCATGTAACGATCACGTCCACAATCTTTGTATTCCTGAAGATTCTCGCGATGTCCTTTCTTGTCAGAAGCGAAGTCGCTGCGCGTGGGCATGGTCGCCATATGGTTGCTGGCCTCCCCTTCGTCCGGATCGTTTCTGGGCGGATGTCCATCCCGTAGATATGTCCTACGGCGCGGGGGTCTTCGACGCGGCTGGCGGCAAACAGGTGGCGATGGTCGTCGCAGCGGTCACGAACCGCATGGGACCAGAACCCTGGCATGTCCATATGCGCGTGCCGCAAACCCTTTTGGCTACCCTGGACCCGTCCTGGGAAAAGGCCCTGGCCCGCCGTGACGCCTCCAGAAGGCATCCTCCGCGCCTGAACGCGACGGTGCGAGCGCACTGACGACGGCGACTGTCCTTTCACCTGCCCGCGAACCCGTGTGGTTCCTCCACCAGAAATTCCCACCAGCGAGATTCCGGTCCGGTTTCCGGCGTGGCGCGGGCGGCGGCGTCGGATTCGGGCGTGCGGGAGCGTCCGGCGGCGTTCCGGCGGAAAGAAGGGATGTGTCGCGGGTCTGCCCCGGGGCGGTTCGGTCGGGCGTTCAGGCGCGCCCGGGCGCCCCGCCCCGCGGCGGCGACCGTCCGGACGGTCCGGCGACGGCCAGGGCCACCGCCGCGTGCCCGTGGGTCAGGGCAGGGTGGAGGGTCCGCCAGTCGGGGACCGGGAAGCCGGGGAAGCACTGCCGGGTTCCCTCCCGGAGGTACTTCAGCCGCCGCCTCGCCCCGGCGCGGCGGCGAACACCCTCCGGGAGGCGGCACCGGTCCGGGCGGTGGGGAACGCGGGCGTCACCGTCATGGCGGGCACCTTGGTCAGGTGGCGCTTTCCGTGCCCGAAGCCGGTCCCGGAGCGGTGGCCCTAGTTCCCCAGCGGGAGCGGGCGGCGCGCATGGCCGGCACGGGGCTGCCGCCGTCCACGGGAAGGTCGGTGACCCAGGGGAGCCCCTTCCGTTTCCCCTCCACGCGGTGGGCCGGGCCGTCCGGGCCGCGGTGGCGCCCCGCGACGCATTTCCTCCTGGTGACCGTCTCCCGGCATCCGGTGACGCTGGCCCCGATGTCGGGACGGGAGGCGCCGGCCGGCGCGCCGTTCAGGCAGCGCAGTTCGTGCGGGGCGCCGTCGGCGTCGGTGAACCGGGCCGCGCGGGTGCCGGGGCTGGCGTCCAGGCTGGCGAGCGGCGGCGCGTGGCCGCCGGGTTCCGCGCCGGGGACGGAGCGGAGGCCGTGCCGCCGCAGGCGGGCGATGCGGGGTCCGTTGGACGCGGGGCCGTCCTGCAGGACGATGGCCTTCAGGCGCCGACGCTCCCGCCGGAGGTCCTCGACGGACCGCGCCGCGGCGTTGCGCCCGCAGCCGTTCCTCCTCTCGCCGCCGGTCCTGGCGACCGGCTCCGGGGCCAACGGCGGCGCCTCCCGGCGTTCCGGGTGGCGGACCGCGACGGCGGGCATGCTGTGGGAGTGGCCCTTCGGCCCGTCACTGTGGCTGGCGACGCGGCAGCGGTCGCGGTGGACGGACCTCGGGCCGGGTGGCCGGCGCCGCCGACCGGGATCAGGCGGTGGCCGTCGGAAACCGGCTGGCCCTCCAGCGCCCTGCCGCGCCGCAGCCCTGCGGACAGGGTCCTGAAGGCCGGTGGCGGCCGCCTGGGGCCGGCCGTGCCGGGGCGCCTGCGCATGGGGGGTCGCAGGGCGCCGCCGCGATCCCGGACAGCGTCCGGAGGTTCCCGCGGACGATGGCGTCCCTGCGGCTGTCCCTGCCGGACCGCGGGAGCGACGGATGCTTCAGCGGGAACATCGCGGACGCCGCCATGAGGTGGTCCCCAAGGCCGGACCGCCGCCCGTCCACCGGACCGGCGGTCCCGCCGAAGCGTTCCGCCAGCGCCCCGACCGGCCCGGGCCTGCCGGGGTCCTTCCGGAACCGCATCGTCCCAGCTCCCGTCGGTGAGGCCATCAGGGATGCGGCAAGGGCCCCAGCCCATGATGCCCGGAGGATTCCGGGCGGTTTCCGTCCGCCGGGAAGGAAAGGTCCACCAAACCCGGATCACGGAACCCCATGGAATACGGGGTCCGGAAGGGCTGGTGGGAATTGCTGTTTCTCCACCGTGCCGTCGGTGGCGGTGACCGTCAAGGGTACGGGCATGTCCTGTCTCCTGTCGGGCTAGTTGGTGAAATCCCGACAGAACGACATCTATGACCAACCACGCCCACGGTCCATGGCGAAACACTTCCTGCTTTGCTTTCCCACGACCGAATCAACATGTAGATAAATCAAGACTATCGGGAAACTGCATAAGCCGGGCGGGAGGCATCAGTTGCTCCCCATCGGACGTCTCAGGACTTGTAAACGCGCCAGAAGCCAGATTGCAGGCAGGATCATCGTGAGGATCCCCGCCACCACAACAAATGAGATTCTCAGGTTGGAAATCTCAGCGACTCCACCGATGATCGCCGGTCCGAAAAAGAAGCCAAGAATCCCTAGCATCCAGGCACGTGACAAAGCGTGGGCCCGCTGTTCTTCAGTCACGCGTGCCCCAAGTATCGTGTTGGCTGAAGGAACGATTGTGGCCAATCCAAGAGCCCCGAGCGCGACCCCCAGGACCGCAGTTGCTGGGCTCGATGCCGCCGCAACCACCAATACTCCCGCTACCGCCAGCACCGTTGACGAGACTATCAAGACCTCATGGCCCAACCTCCTGGACAGCGACTGGCCAACTAGCCTGCCGGCCCCCATGACCAATCCCAGGACAGTCGGCCCCAGACTTCCATCTCCTGGTGGGGCGCCAAGTGTACGTTCAATGTGCAACGCAGACCAAGCCTCAGTCGCGTTCTCTCCAACGAAGCTCGCGCACAATACCAGACCAGTCAGCGCGATGACCAACCAGGGCACCCGACGTGGTACGCCCAACTGTGTAGCCACCGGATATTTTACCGAGGATTGCCACATCAATGGTACCAGAGCCAAACAGACCAGTGCAGTGGCTGGAAGCGTTTCGGTCAAATTCCAGTCGGCTTTTCGTGCGAGGCCCCCACAAAATGCCGCCGCCGCAAAGGCAAGAGAGAACATTGCGTGGTTTACGTTCATCAAATGAAGCCCGGTCCGGGCCTCACGGGAACTGATCTCCACATTTGCCGTGATGTCGAGAAGCGCAACACTCGCACCCATAGCCAGCATAGCCAAACCCAATGTCAGGGCATCGCGCGCGAAAATCGGATAGATGGTCGCACAGGAAACCGCGATTCCCGCCAACGGGAGTGCCAACCACCCGAGCGCCTGGACGATTCTCGGCGCCAGCCACATGGCCGCAATGCCACCGACAGCAGACATCAGTAATGCGATACCCAGTTCTGCATCTGACGCCTTGGCGTAGGCCTTGATATCCGGCACCAAGGCCGCGAAGCATCCCCAGAGAATACCAACCGCAGTCAATGCAAAGGCTGGAGCACGGGAGTGACGAAGCGCATCCAATATCTCCATGCGGCAGTCCCCTACTCCTCTACGCCTCGAGAGGGCATACATTGAACAGGCGTGCCCGCCAATTCCATAAGCAGGCGCAATTTCGCTTTCATTCCTTACCTTACTGCCCTATAGGCGGCGTTTCATCAGGGCATACACCCTTGGAGGATGCCCTTCAGATAAGGAGAACTACAGATGGCTTCCGAGATTCCGGATCTTGTAGCCACGGCAAGGACGGGGACAGGCAAGGGGGCCGCCCGTCAAGCGCGCCGTGACAATCAGGTGCCGGGGATTGTTTACGGCGGTGGCGTCGAGCCGTTGCCCATCAATATCCCCTACAACGAACTGACGAAACGACTGAAGCAAGGCAGATTTCTATCGACTCTCTTCAACCTGAAGGTCGAGGGCCATAGCGATGTGCGTGTGATCTGCCGCGATGTCCAACGTGATGTCGTCAAAGGCTTGCCAGTACATTTCGATCTGATGCGCCTTCGGCGGATGACCGAGGTGAAGCTGTTCATTCCAGTCAGGTTCGCCGGTGAGAGCGTCTCTCCCGGCCTGAAGCGCGGCGGCGTCCTGACCGTCGTACGCCCCGAAGTCGAACTATGGGTTGTGGCTGGAGAAATTCCGGAAAGTATCACGGTCGATGTCTCCGAACTTGACATCAACGACGTGATCACCATCAGCCAGGTCACACTTCCGAATGGCACCCGGCCAACGGTTGACCGTGATTTCGTGATCGCCAATATTTCAGCACCGTCCGGCTTGCGTTCGGAAGAAGAAGAGACTGAAGCTGAAGGGGTCGCAGCAGACGAGGTTCCTACGTTCACGGAGACGAAGCCCTCTGAATCGGATAGCAACGAGTAGAAGCACAATGGCGGAACCATCGATCGGTTCCGCCGTTCCCAATCGCACAACGACAGCGAGCAATCACTCCCTGAACCGATCGGATGACTTACGACGTCCGGACAGGTTCACAACTGAATCTGGAGTGTTTCCGATGCTCTTATTGGTTGGTCTTGGCAATCCTGGCACGAAGTACGCCCGCCATCGACACAATATTGGATACATGGCCATTGATAGGATTGCCACTGACCATGGTTTCGGGGCTTGGAGGTCGAGATTCCAAGGCCGGACCAGCGAAGGAAGATTGGATTCTGAAAGGATCCTACTTCTGAAACCTGAGACCTTCATGAACCGGTCGGGCCAATCGGTAGCGGCCGCCGCTCGGTTCTTCCAACTCGAACCCGCTCAGATCATCGTGTTTCACGATGAGATAGATCTCGCTCCAGGGAAATGCCGGTACAAGGAAGGAGGTGGCCACGCTGGTCATAATGGCCTCAGATCACTGCACTCGCATATTGGCAGCGAATATCGCCGCGTTCGCCTTGGCGTCGGGCATCCGGGGCATAAGGATCGCGTTGCAGCATATGTCTTGCATGATTTCGCAAAGGCAGATGCAGACTGGCTCGAATCCATACTAAGGGGTATCTCTGACGGGGCATCCAACCTTGCCGCTGGACAGTCAGGAAAGTTCATGAACGCCGTTGCACTGCGGACTTCTTCACCAAATCCATCAAACGCACCCGCACACAGAGGGAAAGCGAGTCCAACCGCAGCTGTAGCATCCGACACGCCAACACCCGACAAGCGAAGCCCTCTTCGAAAACTGCTTGAGAGATTCCGGTAAGAAATTGTCTGTCGTCACATATGAAACAGAACATCCCAAGCCACACCAAAGTCGACATCAACACAGAGAGTCAGGGAAAATCGACCACAACCGAGTTCAATCGCATGACTCGACATCCGTGGAGTTCGAAAGTAAGAACATTACATGGCAATTAGGATGGCACCTTCAACGAATGTCCTTGGCGACCCACTGAAACCCTGTTCACATGATCCGCTAACAGGTTTCTTCCGAAACGCGGCTTGCGATACGTGCGATGAGGACCGGGGCAGCCATACGGTATGTGCGGTCATGACAGCGGAATTTCTCGCTTTCTCGAAATACGTCGGAAACGACCTATCGACACCGTCACCTGAATTCGGTTTCCACGGTCTCAATCCCGGTGATCGATGGTGCCTGTGTGCGGGTCGGTTTCTCCAAGCCCACGACGAAGGATGCGCTCCGCGTGTACATCTTGCCTCCACACATCTTCGCGCACTGGAGATTGTACCGCTTGACGTCCTGCGCCAATACGCCATGGACCAACACTGATCGTACCTTTGTCCCCCAACACGGGCAGCCGAACTCTTTGACAGGACGACAGGTCAGGACTCAACGATCTCCATGCCTAACGCTTTCGCCACCGTGAAGATGTCCTTGTCTCCCCGTCCGCACATATTCATGCAGATGATGTGACTGGCCGGAAGCGTGGGTGCGATCTTGGCAACATGGGCAAGTGCATGGCAAGGCTCGAGTGCCGGAATGATGCCTTCCGTTTCACAGCACAGCTGGAAAGCATCAAGAGCTTCGGAGTCTGTGACAGCAACGTATTCCGCTCGGCCGGTCTCATGCAGCCAGGAGTGTTCCGGGCCGATTCCAGGGTAGTCCAAACCAGCCGAAATCGAGAAACCCTCGAGTATCTGTCCATCGTCATCCTGCAGAAGATAGGTGCGGTTGCCGTGTAGGACACCCGGCCTTCCACCGGACAAGGATGCGCAATGCTCCATATTGCTGTCCACGCCCTTACCACCCGCCTCAACTCCGATGATGCGAACCTCACGATCATCAAGAAACGGAAAAAACAACCCCATGGCATTTGAACCGCCGCCGATTGCCGCGATCACGGTGTCTGGAAAGCGGCCTTCCGCTTCCAGCATCTGCTCCTTTGTCTCCTTACCAATGACCGACTGGAAGTCGCGAACCATGGCGGGATAGGGGTGTGGACCGGCGACGGTGCCTATGCAATAGAAAGTGTCGCGCACATTTGTCACCCAGTCCCGTAGCGCATCGTTCATCGCATCCTTCAGGGTACCCCGTCCCGAAGTCACGGGGATCACCTCGGCACCCAACAGGCGCATCCTGAAAACGTTAGGTGCCTGGCGCTCGACATCGTGGGCACCCATATAGACGACGCACCTCAGGCCAAACTTTGCACAGACGGTGGCGGTGGCCACACCATGCTGCCCGGCACCTGTCTCAGCGATTATTCGGGTCTTTCCCATACGGCGGGCCAGGATGATCTGACCCAGCACGTTGTTGATCTTGTGCGCCCCTGTGTGATTGAGTTCGTCCCGCTTCATGTAGATCTTCGCGCCGCCCAAACGTTCGGTCAGACGTTCCGCGTGATATAGCGGCGAAGGTCGGCCAACATAGTGCTTCCAAAGATAGTCCATTTCCTCCCAGAAGCTGTGGTCGGACTTTGCATGCAGGTAACGCTCTTCAAGATCAAGAATTAACGGCATCAGAGTTTCACTGACAAATCTGCCACCAAAACGGCCAAATCTACCGCTTTCGTCTGGACCTGAAGTGAAGCTGTTGATCAGGTCATCTGCCATAGTGCACACCTCATCAAGGGATCATGCCGCGTTTAGGGCCTATGATTACGGGGGTAAAGGGTACATTGGGTGACACCAAACAGGATCCAGGCGACGAACTGGTCACACAGCCCAAGGGAAAGTAAGCTCTTTCCGACATTCAGCGACCCATCCTCGCCTTCCGCCCCCAATGATCCCAAAGGCATCAGTCGCCAGCGAGTGCCATCGAGACGAATTCCGTGATCAACCTGGTATCCTTGACCCCGGGGGCACTCTCAACTCCACTGGAGACATCGACCTGTTGGGCACCGGTGAGCTGAATGGCTTCCACAACGTTTTCCGCTGTCAAACCGCCAGCCAAAATCCATGGCACGGTCCAGCGACGCCCTTCGATCAAACGCCAATCAAAGCCGAATCCGTTGCCCCCTGGCAGTTCCATTCCTTCTGAAGGTTTCGCATCCACCAGAATCTGATCGGCCACCCGCTCATATTCAGCCAGAGCGTCCAGGTCCCTCTCTTCGGCAACACCCACGGCCTTCATTACCGGCAACCCGAACGCGTCGCGGATATCCGCGATGCGATACGGACTCTCATCTCCATGAAGCTGCAACATGTCGACGGGCACTGCCTCACAGATCTCGCTGAGAACGGAATCTGCCGCATCGACTGTTACGGCAACCTTACAAATCCCAGGAGGGACTGCCGCGGCGAGTTCGGCTGCACGGGAGACTTCTATGTTTCTCGGTGACTTCCGGAAAAAGACAAACCCGACATACGCGGCACCAGCTTCAGCCGCTGCACCGACGCTTTCCACCGACCCCAGACCACAGACCTTTACCTTGATGCCCTTCATCACCGCCACCTAACGGGATGAACCCGAACTCTCCAATAGCGCAACAACATCGTCGTCTTCAGTCGGCTTCTTCCGCATTCTTGCGAATTCACGATTCAGGCGTTCGTTCTCGCGTCTCTGGCTGGCGGCCTCGACGCGATGTTTGTGCTCACGCAACCATTCCCAAACGAATCCCAATAGGACTCCTGCAATGATTCCGGTGAAAATCACAATGAACTGTGGCACTTCGACCGAGTTCAAACCAACGGGCAAGCCCACCAGATCAGCAAGTTCCGCAGGTAACAGGCTCAGGGTCACAAGATCCCTATTTGCCAACGCTACGGTAATCAGACATACCGATATGCATGTCAGGATGGTGTAGCGGATATAGGCCACGCCCCGCTCCGGTCAGTTGCTGTTCAGTCGGTTCCTCAGTAGCTTGCCCGCCTTGAAGAATGGCACGTTTTTTTCGCTCACCGACACATGCTCGCCGGTACGCGGGTTGCGGCCATCACGTGGCGCCCTTTTCTTGACGGAAAATGCTCCGAATCCTCGCAACTCCACCCTACCGCCGGCTTCCATCCTCCGCGTGATTTCCTCAAAAATCGTGTTTACACTTAGCTCGGCTTCCCTGAGCGATAGATAAGGGTTTTCGTCGGCAATCTTCTGGATCAATTCTGAACGAATCATAATCGGACCTCACTGTCGTTTGCTAGCACATCACGCTGTCTGCATAACGCAATACAGAAATCATGACCGATTGTCTCGCTGAAAAACCTCAATTTCCAACAATGTGCGCCAACATTGGTCCGTCCCTGGTCGAATCCAGGCCCGTTGCCAATGAATACCACTACATGCTGGCTTCCACGGCTGGATAAAGGAGTCATCGGTACGGATTCGAGGAACTGGCCCCCTCAAGGGGCCAGCCAGTATCAATCTGCGATCAGGATCCGTCATCGCTCTTTCCAAGCGCGGCACCAAGGATATCTCCCAACGACGCTCCGGAATCAGAAGACCCGTATTGATCCACGGCCTCTCTCTCTTCGGCAATTTCACGAGCCTTGATTGACAGGCCCAATCGTCTCGCTTTGGCGTCAATTCCAGTGACTCGCGCGTCCACCTTATCACCGACCTGAAAGCGTTCAGGTCTCTGTTCGGAGCGGTCGCGGGAAAGGTCGGCACGCCGGATGAACAACTTCGCATCTCCGAATTTTACCTGAATTCCACCATCCTCGATACCGGTCACCATAACCGTTATGACCGACCCACGCCTGATGCCCTCGGTCGCCGCGACGAAGGGATCTCCAATTGCCTTTACCGAAAGGGAGATGCGCTCCTTCTCTATATCCACCTCTGTAACGACTGCCTGCATGACGTCGCCCTTCCGGTAATTCTGGATCGCTTCCTCGCCACGTAGATCCCAAGACAGATCCGATAGATGGACCATACCGTCGATGTCGTTGTCCAAACCTATGAACAGCCCAAACTCCGTGATGTTCTTCACGACGCCTTCGATCCTGGAACCCTGTGGATGGGTTTCCGAGAAGACCTCCCAAGGATTGCGCATTGTCTGTTTGAGTCCGAGTGAAACCCGGCGCTTCACCTGATCGATCTCCAGAACCATGACCTGGACTTCCTGGCTTGTGGAAACGATCTTTCCAGGATGCACGTTCTTCTTCGTCCAGGACATTTCCGAAACATGCACAAGTCCTTCGACCCCCGGCTCCAGTTCGACAAAGGCACCGTAGTCGGTGATGTTCGTGACCAACCCAATGTGAATGGACTCCAGTGGGTACTTTTCGGCAACCGTGTCCCAGGGATCTTCAAGGAGCTGCTTCATGCCGAGGCTGATCCGCTGGGTTTCCCTGTTGATCTTGATAACCTGAACCTTGATGGTCTCACCGATGGATAGGATTTCACTTGGATGGTTGACGCGGCGCCAAGCCATGTCCGTCACATGGAGCAGGCCGTCAACACCACCGAGATCGACGAACGCGCCATATTCGGTGATGTTCTTGACCACCCCATCCACGGCCTGGCCATCGGTAAGGTTATTGATGACCTCGGCGCGCTGCTCGGCGCGCGATTCTTCCAGTATGGCGCGGCGGCTGACGACAATGTTGCCACGGCGGCGGTCCATTTTCAGAAGCTGGAAGGGCTGCTTCAGGCCCATGAGCGGGCCGGCGTCGCGAACGGGCCGCACGTCAACCTGAGATCCTGGCAGAAATGCCACCGCCCCGCCCAAGTCGACGGTGAATCCACCTTTTACGCGCCCGAAAATCGCGCCTTCAACACGGTTATCGCCAGCATAAGCGCTTTCGATCCGGTTCCACGCTTCTTCACGACGCGCCTTTTCACGTGATATTGAAGCTTCACCGCGGACATTCTCGACCCGTTCCAGGAAGACCTCGACCTCGTCGCCGACGTTGATTTCAGCCAATTCCCCGGGGCCAGTGAATTCCTTGAGATCGACACGGCCTTCCATCTTGTAACCCACATCGATGATGGCCTGCCCCGCTTCGATCGCGATGACCTTTCCTTTGACGACACTGCCTTCTCGAGGTGTGTCGACTTCGAAGCTTTCTTTCAGGAGGGCTTCGAATTCCTCCATCATTGCATTTGCCAAGTGTTTCGGTTCCTCTTTGACATTTCTGGCCGTGCGGTTGCCTCCGCCGGTCTTTCATAGATCCCACAACTCAGAAAACTGCAAAACAAAGAGGGCCGGTTCTCCCGACCCTGCCCGTACTCAATGCCTTGCAGCGGTTTTCGTCCTGTTGACAGGAGGGTCATAGCCGTGATTCGCATACAATGCAATACCGTGCCAGACGCGGTCTTGGTTATATGATTCAACAGTATCTCTCTGGCCCGATCCACTGGCTGTGGGAATAGCGGTCCCCGTGACACCATCCAACCGGCAGCACATCCTCGATTGCCGCAAGTTCATCCGGACCAAGGTCGAGCCGCAACGCATCAAGGAATTCCGAGAAATGCTGAACCGACCGCGTCCCAGGTATTGCGATCAAATGCTGTCCCTGTGCCAGCACCCAAGCTATCGCAAGGCCCGCGGTCGAAGCGCCCATCTCGGCCGCCAGGACCCTGAAGGCCGAGACCGCCGCGATGTTTGCGGAGTAATTTGGTTCCACGAATCTTGGATTGGCGTTCAGGAACTCTATTTCCCGTATCCTCTCTCGGGACAGTGGCGCATCCGTGAGCAACGACCGGCCGACTGGAGAAAACGCAACAAGAGCCACGCCGAGTTCAGCGCACGTTTGGACGAGCCCCAGTTCAGGCAGACGCGTCTGCAGGGAATATTCAGACTGCACGGCGGCGACTGGATGGATGGCATGGGCCCGCCGCAGGCTTGTTGGCGCAATCTCCGAAAACCCTATTCCGAGGGCCTTTCCCTTCCTGACAAGTCCGGCAAGCGATTCTGTAACGTCCTCGATCGGAACTTCCGGATCGCGACGATGCACATAGAAAAGATCGACCGCTTCGATGCCCAACCTGGCAAGGCTTTTGTCCAGTTCCGACTCAAGGTGATCTGCCGTGTTGTCAATGATGCGGGAACCATGCGCTCCGCGTCCGATCGCGGCCTTGGTCGCAACACTGAACTGTCGGCGAGCATCCGGCCGTGCCTTGAAAAAGCTTCCGATCGCATTTTCGGATTTGCCCATCCCGTAGACATTGGCGGTATCGATATGATTCACACCGGCTTCAAGGGCAGCCTCAAGAATCGCATGGCTGTCCGTCTCTGTCGTCGGCCCGTAGAAATCGCAAAAGCTCATGGCACCGATGCCAATGGGATGCACCTTCGGGCCAGCCTGCCCCAACGCCCGATACTTCATTGCGGTCCCTCACCGATTACCTGCGAATCGTCGGAGACTCGTTCAGGTCGGCTCCATCCGCAACCAGTTTCCATGCTCGGTGGCCATTCCGACCTTATTCCAGACGTACCTCCTCGTCGCCTCCTGTATCGAGAAGGCTGAAATCGCTGCGAATCCAGAAAGGGCCCCAGATGCACGGATTCAACTCCAGTGTTGTGCCTATGCCAAGCCAAGGCGGAGTCCACTCGGCACGCATTCTGGGTGACAAACGATTCTACACCCAAATGTCGCACAGAGTCCCTTGAACAACCCGTACTGGACGAATCGAGATCAGGCAATCGCCATTTCCACGATCGCGACCGCACGAGTTGACGCCTCATCGATTGTCAACTGGCTGGTATCGAGCAGCACCGCATCCGAAGCCGGACGAAGTGGCGCTGTAGCCCGTTTGCTGTCTCTGGCATCACGCTCCCGTAGGTCGTGGAGAACCCTATCCCTTTCAATGAGAGGATCATTCCTGACCAATTCAATGTAGCGGCGTTCAGCACGGACCTCAACAGACGCGAAAACGAAAATCTTGCAGTCCGCGTCAGGGCAGATGACCGTTCCAATATCACGCCCGTCAAGAACCGCTCCACCACCGGAATGCGCAAGGTTCCTCTGATAGTCGACAAGCGCCGCGCGAACGCCCTCATTGGCAGCGACGCGTGACGCTTCTTTCGTCACCTCGACGGAACGGAGATCATCTCGCTCCAGGTCGCCTGCCTTCAGTGTTCGGGCCGCGGCAACTGGATCATCGCCACAGATAGCCCGCCGCGCTACGGCCCGATAGAGGAGACCTGTGTCCAGATGCCGGATTCCAAAGTGCGCGGCGATGGCCCTTGAAATTGTGCCCTTGCCAGATGCGGCTGGCCCATCAACCGCAACTATGACGCTCATTTCGGTTCCCACGACGGGCGGTCATTTGGGCGGAACGGCTTTAGCTCACCTGAATTCAGTTCCTCGCCAGCTACATTCGGTGAAATGCACTTGCGGGACAGATCTTGGGCACGGGAGGGACAAGGCCTGGAGATTGTCCAGCAAGGCACCACAATGTCCAGAAAGGAGACTGGGTATCTGTCGAAGCCGAAAGCGGAATTTCCGGTCATGCGTCAACCGATTGCTGCGGGTCTCCTGCAGCTACCGCTGGTAATCCGTCATCGAGTTCGTAGCGGACGCATTCAGCCGAACTCTGGCTGGTTTCACCATCTGGAATGGTGGCACGGATCCGAAGACCTTCTCCCCGGGGGTCCCAAGTCAGGCCTGACCGGTAATTGGCACAATACCCTCGTTGGGCAAGTCTAGCCGAGCGGCACCTCGGGATCTCGCCGTGAACGGTTACTGTTTCACATGGAGTGGATGTAGTTGCCGCGAGACGACCAGACCTCTTGCGGTACCGCGTATAGGGGCAAGCGTTGAAGGGACGTAGTGGTCCGCTAAACTGAAAATGCACGTTTCCACAAGTGTAGCTTCCCTGAAGCAAACCGATCTCCTGGCGCTTAGCCATGATTTCCCTACGTTTGCCCGGAAATCCCATTGCCCGTAACACAATCCCTAACTTCCGACAATTGCGCAGAAACCCAATCGCCACCGCAGCAGCGGGATTGTCCTCACGACCCTGTTGGACCACAACGCCAATTCAACAGTCCCGCACCCGTCCGCCACTCCCTGACGACTGTCGATCATTTGTCTGACCGTTCGAGTGATGCGCCTAGCTTGGACATCAGCGGACCAAAGGCAGGAAACGAAGTATCGATAGGACCGGCATCGTCCACCGACACCGGATCCCTGGCTGCCATCCCGGCGACCAGGAACGACATGGCGATTCTATGGTCAAGACGCGTTTCGACACAGGCGCCACCAGGCAGGCCACCCGGGCCGCATCCAAGCACGGCCAATGTGTCACTATCTTCGTCGACAACGGCTCCGTTGGCCTCAAGTCCCTTTGCCATCGCATCAAGCCGGTCGCATTCCTTGACCCGCAGTTCGCCAACGCCACGCATCACTGTCCAGCCTTCTGCGAATGCTGCCACGACTGCCAGAATGGGGTATTCGTCGATCATTGAAGCCGCCCGTTCAGGTGGCACCTCAACGCCCTTCAATCCGGGAGAAAACCGGACACGCAAGTCTCCAACAGGCTCGCCACCTTCGACTCGCCTGTCTTCAACAGTCAGTTCGGCACCCATTTCAGTCAACGTTTCATAAAGCCCGGTTCGAGTGGGGTTCAGCCCGACCGCAGGCACGACAATTTCCGAGCCCTCCGAAATCGCAGCAGCGCAGACTGGAAAGGCCGCCGACGACGGGTCGCGAGGTACGGTGAGGTTCTGAGGCTGAAGCTCGGGATATCCGGTAAGCGTGATGGTCCGACCCGTGGTGGTCCGCTCGACGGAAACTTCAGCGCCGAAGCCACGCAGCATTCGCTCTGTGTGGTCGCGCGTAGCCACTTTCTCGACCACCACGGTTTGACCCATCGCATTGAGTCCAGCCAGCAATATCGCTGATTTCACCTGAGCCGACGCGACCGGGAGCTCGTAGTTGGCAGGCACTGGATCGGTCGCACCAACAATTGTAATTGGGAGCCGTCCACCAGAACGGCCAATTGCGCGAGTTCCGAACAATTCCATCGGCACGGTGATACGGCCCATCGGACGGCCACGGAGCGAGGCATCGCCCGTAAAGGTCGCGGTGATAGGCGTAGTGGCCATTGCCCCCATCAGGAGTCGCACACCTGTTCCGGAGTTGCCGCAGTCAATGACGTCCTCGGGTTCGGCAAGCCCTCCGACTCCGACTCCAAAGATTGACCACTCGCCGTCTCCGTGTCGTGTCATTTCGGCGCCAAAGGATCGCAACGCCGCCACCGTTGCGAGCACATCATCACCTTCGAGAAGTCCGGAAACCCTGGTCTCGCCAACCGCCAAGGCACCGAGAATCAATGCACGATGGCTTATTGACTTGTCTCCCGGAACCTGTGCCACCCCACTCAATGCCCCTGCTCGACGCGAAGTCATCTGAATGGGACCACCTTTTGAGGACATGCCTTCTTCTCCAACAACTCCATGAAACTGTTTGGACGCCGTCCGGGTGCAGCGTCACGGGCTCTTTGTCAATCACAAGTAGCCTTCGCATCCGTGACAAGATCCATTCGACAGCAACAACATCATCCGGCTTCCTGATTCGATGGATATCCCAGAAGAGTGGGTCAGCACCCTCTACGGAACCAAACTTATGCGCAGCCGACTTATGCAAACGGGTTGGAACCTGTTTGCCGATTCAGCATGGCCTGCCAATCATTCGCCCCATGCCGCATAATCTGGGATCGTTTCACCAGTCAAACCGGTCCACAGTCTCCCGATGGCCGATCATGAACGCATCGGCGACGTGAATCATCGGTCGGAGGTCCATATCGATTGCACGAGTCGCGATCAGCTCTGCCATACGTGCATAGAGGCGCGGATACTCATCGAGTGGAGGCTCACCCGATCGTGGCGGTTCGACATCGTTCACAAACATCCTGGCACCGCCATCAGTCAGCAAGAGATTTCCGCCATCGGTCTCAACTTCAATCTCCCAGATTTCCTGCCCTTTCTCCCGCCAATCAAATTCAGCTGTCACATTGCCCGAAAACTCCAGATCAGCTGCGATTGGCGTCTGGCGATTCTCCGGAAAATACAGTCTGGCGGCTTCCAGATGAACGGGCTCCGGCAGTATTTCTGTCAGAATCGACAGTGCATTGATTCCCGGGTCGAGCACCCCCATCCCGCCGGGCTCGAAGACCCATTCCTGGTTGGGATGCCATTTGCGCACATCCTCGCGCCAGATGATTTGCACCCGCCGCACTTTCCTTCCGGCGATCCATTCCCGCGAGGCACAGACAGCCGCCGCCTCCCGTGAATGCCATGTCGCGAACAGAGTGACCTCGTGCTTGCGTGCCAACCCCTCGAGTTCGTAACACTCGGCCAAAGTCGCACCAGGTGGCTTTTCAAGCATCACATGGCGACCTGCTTCGAGTGCAGCCTTGGCATAGGCAAATCGTGGTACTGGTGGCAGGCAGAGCGAGACCACCGGAATGTCGGGATGTGCGGATAGCATCGCTTCGAGGTCCGAAAAACTTTCGACGCCCTGCAAAGCTCCACGTCGTGACACAGTCGCCGCCAGTTCCCAGTCGGATGACCTGAAGATCGACGGCACATGCTGATCAACCGCGATCTTGCCAATCCCAACCAGTGCGATGTTCATGGGCATCCAATTCTCCTCAGAAAGACCGATCTCTCCGGAGCCCAAGTATTTCGTACGAACCGGAGCGCTCCAGCGTTCCCTACGATCAACGGGATGTCAATTGGCCTGATGGCATTGGCGGCACAACTGGCTACCGTGAACAGATACTCCTGTCTCGGTCCAATTCGAAATCGCGCGAAGAGACTCAACGTTGGTCAATTCGCTCTTTGAAAAAGGTAAGATAATGGGGGGTCCTTCCTTCGCGGAGCGCCTTTTGTTCGTAGCGCGTGGATAACCAATCATACCAGGGTCGCCGCCAGTCCAACGGTCTGTCAGCCTGCCACGTGAAGCCTGCTCTCGGCACCTCCTCCAGGGTCTGACGGACGTAGTCGGCAATGTCGGTCGCAAGCCGCAGTTCCGCTCCGGAAGACATCGTTCGGGAGAGCGGCGTCAGGAATTCCGGTGTCACTACCCGCCTCTGATGATGGCGCCTCTTTGGCCAAGGGTCGGGATAGAGTAGGAAGGTTTTGGAAACCGATCCATCTGGGAGCACGTCCAGAAGATCACGTACATCGCCTGGATGGATGAGCACGTTGCTCACCCCAGTGGATTGGATTTTGCCAAGAAGCATAGCGATACCATTCACGAAGGTTTCGCAGCCGATGAACCCAACGTCAGGTCGGCATTTGGCTTGGTACACGAGATGTTCGCCAGCCCCAAAGCCGATTTCCAGCCAGATTGGACGTTCACCGAACAGCCTGACCAGATCAATTTGGTTCCGTCCTGGATTTTCCGTCCAGCCCACACCCGAAACCTTAAGCTTCGGCAGGTCCTCACAGAGCGCGGCCTTCTGTCTGGGCTTCAGCGACTTTCCATGCCGCCGTCCATAGAGATTTCGCCATGGTGCCCCTGAATGACGCTTGCTGTCATTCATCGTCCGGGCCTCCGACAACCTCGATTCTCCATCCTAACCGGCAAATTCCCGACGTTGCATTCACTGAGCAATTGACCAACCCACCGCGACACAGGCGATGCCAGACCAGACACTATGTCATCGCCAGAATTCCTTATGCTCCAGATGAGGTCGATACACGAACGAACGCAGCAGAGTCCATTGGGACGCATCCAGACATTCCTGACTGGAGCGACCATCATGTTCGGAAAAATGACCGGACGCCCCAATGTCGCCTCTATTGACCACCATGGCAGTCGCAATCTCAGCCATCAACATGACCAGACCTTACCTGAACTTTCCCGCTCCACACTGCAACGACAATGTCGGCACCATAAGGCGAAAGCGGGACAGTGCGTTGCCGAGGGTGGAATGAAGTCGCCAGCCTGACCAGCGCGTCACTTCGGCGTTTCGCCGAGCCTCGGATCGTTGCGTTCGCGTCCCTACATGGTGCCCAACGATCCGGCCACTCGCCAGAGCCTCTACGCGCGGATTGCAAAAGGTCGAGCCAGCGTTCAAGAGGATTCCATCGCTGCCAATGATTGCCGAGCAGGTCAGACCGCCGAACGTAGACTGTCCACAAGATCGGTCCTTTCCCAGGAAAAACCACCGTCAGGTTCCGGGCTGCGTCCGAAATGACCGTAGGCGGATGTTCGTTGGTAGATCGGGCGATTGAGATTCAGATGCTTCCGGATTCCTCGCGGCGTCAAGTCCATGATTCCGGATATGGCCTGCTCTATCCGATCCTCTGGAACCTCTCCCGTTCCATAAGTCTCAACATGAATGGAGAGAGGTCGCGCAACGCCGATGGCGTAAGAAAGCTGAAGGCAACAGCGGTCCGCAAGGCCGCTGGCAACTATGTTCTTCGCAAGATACCTTGCTGCATAGGCGGCGGAACGATCGACCTTTGTCGGATCCTTTCCTGAGAATGCACCGCCACCGTGCGGGGCGGCTCCTCCGTAAGTGTCTACGATTATCTTTCGACCGGTGAGCCCGGCGTCGCCATCCGGCCCGCCGATGACAAACTGTCCAGTTGGATTCACATGCCATTCGGTCCGGCAGCCAATCCATCCTTCCGGAAGTTCACTGCGGATATACGGCTCCACAATGCTACAGACGTCTTCGCTGGTTAGAGTCCTGTCCAAGTGTTGATTCGACAGCACGATCGATACGACGCCAGTTGGTTTACCACCCTTGTACCTTACAGTGAGCTGTGACTTTGCGTCTGGGCCCAACTTCCATGCATCGCCATCGCCGCTCTTGCGCACTTCCGCAAGCCGTCGGAGTATCGCATGTGCATACTGAATGGGGGCGGGCATGAATTCCGGGGTCTCCCTCACTGCATAGCCGAACATAATCCCCTGGTCTCCGGCACCCTCATCCCTGCCTCCGCCCGCATCCACTCCCCGCGCGATGTCAGTCGATTGGGCATGCAGATAATTATCGACATGCAGTTTGGCCCAATGGAATCCATCCTGCTCATAGCCGATGTCCCTCACGCAGGCTCTCGCAATTTCCTCAACGCGCTGTTTGACCCGCTCCGGACCGCGCACCTCGCCACCAATGACCACCCGATTCGTGGTGGCAAAGGTCTCGCACGCCACGCGGGATTCGGGGTCGGCCTCCAGGAAAGCGTCAAGGATGGCATCGGAAATTCTGTCGCAGACCTTATCAGGATGGCCTTCCGAAACCGATTCGGAGGTGAAGAGATGGTTTTCGCGGGACACGGGCGCTCCATTACATTCGATGGCCCTCCACGTCAGGAAGCCGTTGTGGGGGCGGGTCGCGCCGCGTTAAGCTCTCGGCGCGTCGTTGTCAATCAGCATTGAATCTCGGGGTGTATCCCAAGTTGATTGATTGTGCCGCTGCGGCCTGATCCGCCCGCCAGTCGAGGAAGTCGGCCAGCCTGTGACCCGCCTTACTCCGTGCCATGACCCACACTCCATGCCCGTCACCACCCCGCCCCGTCGGGGAAGACGGGGGCATGCCAACCCTGGGGACCCATTCCCGGATGTCCCGGTAGTTGCGGTTCATCTGCCCGTCCCCGGTGTTCGTTTCCCGCACATTTGGCCAACCGATCCGGCGTGGACGACAGGACCGCCATCTTTTTCTCGACGCGTGGCCAATACGCGTTCGGGAAAACGGAGGGGAACGACAGACAGGCATTGATTCGTCCCGGTTGGCCAGTCTTCAGCAGGTGGTCCAACGGACTATGGAGGATTTCCTTTGGCATCGAACAACTCCTCTGGCAACAGGCGTCGGCTGGCGACAGAATTGGCACAAGACACGTAGTACATGATGTGAAAGGGCTCCTTGCCTGACGCACCCAAGTCGATCCGCTCTGCGTGCCAGATCAGACCAAGCGCGGATAACCGCCTCTCAAAGCCCTTTGATCGCGCCGCGGACCAAAAAACGGCAACACCCTGCGGCTTGAGCCGTTGCATCAAGTGGGTAAGGCCTTCCAAACGGTAGATGATCGCGTTTTCGTCGCGCACCATCCAATCTGGACCATTGTCGGTATCCATAAGCACCACGTCGAAACGTATGTCAATCTGGGCCAGGTAGGACTGGACAGATCCCTTCACGATGCGCACCCGTGGATCCCTGAGCGGCCACCCAGCGAGCTGTCCGATTTCGCCCTGGTTCCACTGGACGACCTTGGGCGCCATTTCGCAAACATGGACTTCGCAAGCAGTCGGCAACTCGTCCAGCGCAGCTCGGAGGGTGAAGCCCATGCCAAGCCCACCGATCAAGACGCACGTTGGTACATAGGGAACGTCACCTGATATATGACCTCGCACCACCGCCCGACCAAACGCCAGTTCCGATGTGGGGTCGGCATTTGACATCAGCTCTACACCGTTGAACCGAATGTCATAAATCGCACCGCGCCGCCGCAGAACCACGATGTCCCCAGTGTCCAAGACGCCACTGTCGAGCACTTCCCAACGCAGTGTCTCTGCGCGCGCCATCATTCGGCCGGACCCACCTGTGGGGTGCCGGAAACAGGGCTTCCGGCAAGCGACAGGAAAACGCCCGATTCTGGATAGTGGTTCAAGCCATGGATCATCATTTCGATGAATGGATGAGAATCGAACCCGTCATCCGCCAGAGAGCGGGATTCCTCGAATACGAGGCCATCCGTGTTGTGGCGCTGCAGGGCATCAGTGAATTGGCTACCGGTTATGGTGCCGATACGCCTTCCAAATGCGCACGAGGAAACGACTCTCCTCCTCCTGCAGATCAGGCTCTTTCCCGTTATGGCGGCGGGTTGATTCGATGATCCGATTGCGAACCCCCATTCCGAAATGTTCGATGTAGCCGTAGTCACGAAGGATCTCCTTGAGCAACCCGTTACGGGCGACCCGAACCACGCCCTCCTTCATCTTTGCCACCGTCACTCCGTTCGGGAGCCGGCCCGGGGAGATGACTTCCAATCTGTCACCATAGAGCGAGACCTCAATGTCTGTCCCTTCGACCGCGTAGTCACGATGTACGACGGCATTCACGATCGCCTCTCGCACCGCGTCGAGAGCGAAGGCTCCCTTGTGGCGGCGGCGACCACCATCTATCCACGCTACGCTTCCCATGTTGCGCTTCACAAAATCGACCGTGCGATCGATCACGCCCTTCTCCACCACCGCGCCCCGCTGCGAAACCCGCGAGGTCAGTGGGCCCCGAATCCGCTCTTCGTCAACCGTGTTGTATTCCTTCTCAAGTCCCGGAAAAACCACCGCTGTAACGCCGGCCTGCGGCAAACGGCGGTTCGGGTTTTCCCCGAACAGAAGAAGCCCAGACACCGTTGCGCTAGGTTCGTCCCGAGCTGCGACGAGCAGGTCCGAATTGAGCAAGAGCTGTTGCCAGCCTTCCAGGTCCGATCGAGCCGGCACCGATCGCTTCAGGACATCCCGGTAGTAGTTTTCGATGAGATCCATATCGAGACTTTCGAGTCCGGTATCCGGCACCGCCTTGATCTCGTACCGGACCAGCCGGGCTGCCTGGTAGAGCCGACCTTCCTCCTCACGCGTCGACTCCCGAGACGTGCTGCCGAAGCGGGTGAAGGTAACCCAAGCCTTGCCCCGTCTTGCTTTGTGGGGTTTTCCGGGACTGTCGGCTGCAAGTTCGATTACCCCCACCTGCTTCCCACCTCCCATCTCAATACAGCTCCAAATGGGAGTGAAGGCAGGCTGGACATTTTCGCGGGCAATGTTCATCACCCACTGCTCCGTAGCCTCACGGCTTCTGGTCAGCCCGGATACCTGGCCATCATCTTCGATCCCTAGCAGAACGACGCCGCCCTCGAGGTTCAGGAGCGCGGACATTTCCTTCGCAAGATCCTCCGGACGGCAGTCGTCGCGCTTGAATTCGACGCGAGAGCCTTCATGATTGCCGATGAGTTCAAGTAACTCCGTCCTGTTCATCGATCAGAATCCATACTTCCGCCGTCGTATCTCGAATGCCTCGCGGCCGCCTTCAAGTATCTCTTCCACAAGTTCGCGTACAGATGGAGAGTCGATCGATCCCGTGTGCTCCGGGGTGGCACGGGCCCGACCGCTCTCCGCCTCCCCGGCGGCCGACAGTCCAACGATCAGTTCGGCGTCGCCAAGCACGGGAATGTTCGCATTGTGGGTGGAGAAGATAAACTGCCTGCGCTGCTTCTCATCCCGCATCCTCGGCACAATTCCCTCGGTGATGAAGCGATTGTCCAGATCATCTTCCGGCTGGTCCACAATCAGCGGAGCGCCCGATTCGAGGAGGAGCAGCAGCAGCACCGCCGTTGCTTTCTAACCGGTCGAAAGATCCTCCAAGGGCTGCCACCTGAGTGGTTCTCCCAGTGCCGCTGTATTGAGACGGATCGCGGTCGTGGGCACTAGCTCCAGTTCCTCGATTCGCATGAGAAGCTCGGTCTCAGCGCCAGCGAGCCGCTCCGCCTGACCAGGCGTGATGTCGTATGTCTCCCGCAGCGCCCCAACTCCTGTCCGGCAGGCATCGACGAATTGCGTAAGCGACAGCTCGGGAACGTTCCGCAGGCTTTCGATCGCCTCCGACATTCTTCCTCCGATTTCGTCACGCAGCAGCCTGAAGAGCGCCTCTCGATTGCCAGCGCTCGTCACCTCCACCTGCACGCGGTTGCGAAGCTGTCCACTCACTTTCCTCGCCGCCGCGTTCAGAGTGCGAATTTCCTCAGCCTTGATGTCCTCCCACTCGGCAAGCAGCGTTCGACGTCGGTTCGCATGCTCGTCTTCCAATCTTCGCAGCAATGCAAGGCGTTCCTGGAGAGGCCGCAGCTCCTCAATCTGGCGCCGAAGGCGAATGAACTCCTCTCCGTCCACGCGCGCTTTCTGCAACTCGCGCAGGATTCCTTCGTACTCAGCCTGGACCCGCTGCCGTCGTACATCCCATCTCGCCTGCACCTTTCTGACAGCATCATCCGCACGAACCAACGCCTGTTCCAGACTGCGAGCAACGCGCTCAACCTCCCCTTCCAATTCAGCAAGTGTCCCGTTCGTCTGCGAAATGATATCTCGGGCCGGCAACGCCTCAAGCGCCTTTTGGGACAGGAACGCACGATCGATCGGCAACTCACTTCTCAAAATGTCCAGTGCCTCCCGGAATGGCGCCAGACGTTGGGGAATGGAGCCAAGCACCCGCTCCTCCCGTACCATGGCGCTCTGCTCCCGCAGCCGTTCTTCTAGGCCCACTTCCCGGAACCGCTCCAGAGTTTCCTCCAACCCGGGCAGCGCGGCCAGACGCTCTTCAATCATCGCAATCTCAGCACGTGCCTCGCATATGGCGCCACGACTCTTCGCGAGATCACGGCTCACCGACACCCGACGACGCGCGAGAGACCCATCGCGAGCAACGAAACGATCAAGTAGCCGGGTGAGCTTCTCGCGGCTTCTCGCAAGTTCGGAAATCTCGTGCTGACCATAGGCTTCGACCCTCGGAAGAATGTCCGTTGGCGCACTGTGCAGCACCGTGCCGTTGGCTTCACGAACCAGCGGCGGATTGGGAATCGTTCGTTCGATTCGATACTCGCGCATTCTGGGGCGGTGTACACGCACCACGAGCGATATCTTTGTGCCATTGCGCAGTACCTGGCGCACTATGCCGTCATGCGCCTTTCGTGCCTCGTCACCAACGGGCTCAAGACCCAGTGCGCTACGAATGCTCTCCACAACTGTCGATTTGCCCGTGCCCCGTCCACCCACCAAGACGTTCAGATTCGGATTTAGATGCACGACGACGCCGTCAAGAAAGCCGCCGTCCCATCCAACCGAAACTATCTCCATATGCTCGTCGGGTTCAAATTTTCCTTCGTTGGTGTTCAGACGCACACGCGAGCCAGGGTCCAGGAACGCTTGGCGCAATCCATCGATAGTAACGTCCTGCATCTTGATCCAGCATGTCGCGGACGGACCGTCGAGCTGCTCCGGCCTTATGACGTCGCTGGCATTCAAGGCAGCAATTGCGATGCCGTCTTCCTGCGCGTGGACACGACTGTAATCCACGTTTCTGTTCTCTACGACTTGCCGAATATCATACGGAAGATCCTCGATGACACCAGGTATCTGGATCGCCAGAAGATTCCTGTCCCGCCATGCACGGATTCTTGGTTGGCCCGACAGAACCGAGAATAGTCCACCGTTGTTCGTCACATGCGCCGCAATGGCAATTCCGCCCTGACTGTCAACAATCTGAAGAATCTCGGCAAATGACTTGGTTGCGGTCTGCGCGGATGGATTCGTATCGCGGATGCCACATTCCCCAAGGTAGCGACCAAGTTGGTTATCGGCTGTATCCGGTGAGTACAGGCACAATAGATGTACACCCTCAGCTGAGCGCAATTCGAAACCCGGGAAGATGTGAACCGGAGAATTGAGCGACGCCGACCGGAAGGCCGCGACACCGTCCACGTTATTGTGATCTGTGATGCCGAGCACCTCGATACCCAGCCTTACAGCCTCATCAACAATCTTCTGTGCGTGAATGAACTCGTCATCTTGGGTATCTTGTCCCCGATAAGTCTGCGCATAGTGATGCGGGTTTACCTGAAGCGCACAGCGATAGAAGCGTGCGCCACAAAGAGGCCGCACTTTCGTGCCTGAAGCGTTATCTGCCGACATGCCTGCGGCTCCCCTGCATCGCCTATCCTCGCACCCTCCTGCGCTGGCAGGCTCAGTGGTTTCCCTCGACCAAAAACTGAACCTCCAGGAACAACATCGCGGAGATCGGATTCAAAAACAAGCTCTTGCCGGACCCGTTGTCGCTGGAGATCAGCTTAAGCCGACGTTACAGCCCCAGCTGCATCGCCGGCGACGAGGCGCCGGGAATCCCGCCTCCTGACCATTTCCCCCGCACGGACTGCGCTCCTGCTGTGGAAATGGCAGGCGCTGCACTTCGGAGTGAAAGTCGGGCTGTCGCTCAGCACTGCAACCACAGGCCGCTTGCCGGATCCTTCAGCAAGACCGGTATCTCTCCCTCCGAAGAAAGGTGCGCCCAGATGTTGCCCATCGGTCCGCTCACCCTCGTCCGAGACACCGAATTCTGGCATCGATGAACTGGCATTCATCAAAAATATGATGACCGACAGATTCAGGCGCCTATCCCGGACCAATTTGGCAAGTCCCAGTAAAAACATCTGGACTCTCCAAACATCTGATGTTTAGGTGTCGCACATGAGTGAATTGCTCTACTATGACCTAAAGAATGCGGCTGGGTTTGTTCCCAGCCTCGCAACCCAAATCTGCCGCGAACTCGGGCGGCGAATCGTGGCGGGCAACTTGCGCGAGGGTGAGTTGATCGACGACGAGAACAGGCTTTGTGAGCGGTTTGGAGTCAGCAAGCCGGTCATTCGGGAAGCCGTAAAGTTGTTGGTTGGCAAGGGCATGCTGGAAGTGCGGCGAGGCCATGGAACCCGCGTGCGCAGGCGGGCAAGCTGGAACCTTCTCGACGACGACGTGCTTGCCTGGCATCAGGGAGTGGCACCGAGATCGGATTTCCTGCGTCAGCTAATGGATGTAAGGCAGGTGATCGAGCCGAACGCAGCTGCTTGGGCAGCGAGGTCTGCAACCGGGGCGCAGATTGACGCGATTTGTCAGGCCCAAGCGAAGATGGAAGCGGCCTCGTCCGTGCAGGACTTCGTGGTCTCGGATGCGTTGTTCCACAAGGCCGTGCTCCGGGCCGCGAACAATGAAGTGCTGATGGCGATGGAGGGGGTCATATTTTCCTCGCTGCTCAGTTCAATCCGCCTGACCAACGCAGACCCACGCGACAACAAACGCTCGGTGCCGTTGCACCGCAAGGTGCTGAATGCAATCGAAGCCCGCTCCGAAGAAGCGGCCTCAAAGGCGATGACAAGGCATCTCGAAGACACGCGTGTGCGCCTCGCCGAAGCCTTGCCCGGCACAGGCAGCTGGAAAGGAAATTGACGACTGAGAGACAGCTTTGGAGGCCCAAGGAGAATCACATGCCTGATTGGTGGTCAGGCTAGTGGCGGCGGCTCGAATCAAGTCTGGAACCCAACTCGAACCGCCTGATCTCCCTGAGAAAGGGAGCATTCCACCAGACAATCCGGCGCTGCAATCGCCGGAATATCCAAGAGGAGAATAAGATGTTTGCAAAACTGACGAAAGGCCACCTGACCGGAACGATCACGGCATCTGCACTTGCTGTAGCGGGGACCGCTACGGCAGCGGATATGGTTGCGTTGTTGCTGCCAGAGAATGTGAATCCGCGCTGGGAACAGCAAGATGCGACCGCGTTCCTGGCAACCATGGCAGAGATTGCGCCCGATATCGCGGTTGAGGTGTTCAATGCGAACAACGATACCGCAACGCAGCAACGTCAGGCAGAGCAGGCCCTAACCCAAGGTGCGAAAGTGCTGGTGGTGATCCCTATCGACGGCGAGAGTTCGGCCATCATCGCCGATACGGCAGCTGAAGAAGGCGTACCGACAATCGCTTACGACCGAATGATAAACTCTGCCAAAACGACGTTCTGGGTTCAGGCCGATCTGGAAGGGATGGGCTACGACCAGGCGATGCATGTGATCGAGAACACAAGTGAAGGTGATACGCTGGTGCTTCTCAAGGGATCGCCCACTGATCCAAATGCCGCCGTCATCCATAGCGGACAGCTTCGAGCGCTTCAGGCACTCTTCGATAGCGGTGAAAGGATACTGGGTTACGAGAACTGGACCCCCGGGTGGGACCCGGCAATCGCCCGCCGCTCCATGGATCAGGCGCTGACACAACTTAACAACAACGTTCAGGGCGTCGTATCCTCCAATGATGGCAATGCAGGTGCCGCCATCGCTGCGATGGAAGAACAGGGCATGGCTGGCACCGTCCCGGTCTCGGGTCTCGACTGCACCGTGCAGGCCCAGCAGCTGATGTTGCTCGGCAAGCAGACGCAATGTGGCTGGCGACCGCTCGCCGATATGGCCGATGCCGCTGCAAGAGTTACGGTACGCCTTGTGAACGGTGAAGACTTCTCTGATCTCGCCCCTCAAACCGTCGTGAACGGCGTTGGGGCCGAAGTGGCCTATGTCCCGGTGGGTTCCTATTCGGCGGTGGGTGCCGAAGGTGTGGCTTATGTGATCGAAAACGATCCTTCGATCACCAAGGACATGGTCTGCCAAGGCGAAGCCGCAGCCACTGATTACTGCCAGTAACAGGACCATTAATGGGACCAAAGCAAAGTCAGGTGGGGCAGACTGCCCCACCGGCGCATCTGAGCGTTCGTGGCATCCATAAGCGATTCGGAGGTGTTCATGCTTTGCGCGGTGTGGACTTTGAGGTCGCTCGCGGCGAAGTGATGGCACTGGTTGGCGACAATGGCGCCGGCAAGTCAACGCTTATGAAAGTGCTCGCCGGAGCCTATGCCGCCGACGATGGGCAGTTTTTCCTCGACGGCAACAGCGTCAACATTGCCAACCCGAACGATGCCGCTGATCTGGGAATTCAGATCGTCTACCAGGACCTCGCACTGTGCGAGAATCTCGATGTGGCCGCTAACCTGTCACTCGGGGCGGAACCCGTAAAGCCGGGGTGGTCGCTCCTTCCCCGAATTCTCCGACCGTTGGATGATCTCGAGATGGAGGTCAAGGCGCGGGATGCGTTCGACAAACTGGAAGTCCGAACACTGCAATCGGTGCGCACGAAGGTTGGCGGCTTGTCCGGTGGACAGCGACAGGCCATCGCAATCGCGCGCGCCGTTGGCGCGGACAGCACTGTCGTCATGCTCGATGAACCCACCGCCGCCCTTGGTGTCGCCCAGACCCGGCAGGTGCTGGAAGTGGTCAAACGCCTGCGGGAAACAGATCACGCGGTCGTCTATATTTCTCACAATATGCGTGATATCTTTGAGGTTGCCGACCGAATTTGCGTTCTTCGTCACGGTGGCAACGTTGCAACCTACCAGTGTTTCCAGACAAGTCCCGACGAAATCGTGGTAGCGATGACACGCGGTCTGGCCGACGAGGTCAATGATGCAGCCTGACGGCAGGATTTCCCTCCTCGACCGATTCAGGGCCATGCGCCAGACCCGTATCGGATCCTTCGGGCCAGTTCTGCTGGCACTAGCGGCAATCTGGGCCTGGTTCGGACTTGCACTGCCACTCTGGGATCTTCTGTCAGGCCAAGCCGAGAGCTTTCGCGCGATCTTTCTGAGCCCGCGCAACATCTATAATCTGTTCATGCAGTCGGCGCTGATCGCCACGCTGGCCGTGGGTATCACAACCGTACTCCTTCTGGGCGAAATCGACCTGTCTGCGGCTGCGACTGCTGGAGTGTGTGCGGCGCTGCTGGGAGTGATGGTGCTGGTGGGCATACCCGGATGGCTCGCCTGCCTGATCGTGATGGCCATCGGAATCGTGATGGGGGCGGCACAAGGCCTGCTTGTCGCCTATGTCGGCATTCCGTCTTTCGTTGTCACGCTGGCAGGGCTGCTTGGCTATCAGGGGCTGATGCAGAAAATCCTACCAACCGGTAACCTGAATGTAGGCGACCCGTTCGTTCGCGGGATCACGCGTGTGCTGATCCCGGATATCTGGGGACTGGCACTCGGGATTCTCTGCATACTTCTCTTTGCCCTTGCGAGCCTGCGCAAACAGTCCCGACGCCGCGCCCTTGGGCTGGAAACTGAGCCGTCGCTTGCTCTCTGGGCGCAATTGCTGGCTTTTGGCACCATCGTGATTGCCGTGATTGTGACCCTCAACGCCTATCGTTCTTTGCCGCTCCTTTTGGTTCTGCTCGTCGGGATCACTGCGCTGCTTGGTTGGGTCACGACCTCAACACCATTCGGGCGTTCGCTTTTCGCCGTTGGCGGCAACGCAGAAAGCGCACGCCGTGCTGGCTTCAATGTCAACCGCATCCGAGTGGCGGCATTCGGAATTGTTGGGCTCATGGCAGCCATAGGCGGCATCTTCGGTGCTTCACGATTTGGATCGGTGTCCTACACCGCCTTTGCAGGCGGCTCGCTCCTCCTGGAAGCCATCGGTGCAGCTGTCATTGGCGGGACCTCACTCTTCGGCGGCCGCGGCTCGGTCTGGAACGCGATACTCGGGGCGCTGGTGATCGGATCACTTGGCAACGGACTCGACCTGACCGGTGCTAGCGCCGCCGACAAGCTCATGGTTTCCGGCGCGATCCTGATCCTTGCTGTCGCGATAGACGCGTTGTCGAGAAGTGACGGCAACGTAACGCAGTAGGAGTTCCAAATGATCGAAAACCCCGTATCGCAAAGGGAACGCCTGTTGTTGGCTGAGATCGTCAATCACTTGATCCCGGGCAACCACGAAAGAAACGTTCCCGGTGCTGGCGAGGTCGGAGTCGCCGATTACCTTGTCCGGGTGTCCACAGGAAGGTCCGAATTCGACATCGCGCTGAGACGTCTATTGGCTCGAGCCAAAGGGCTGGACGGCGGTATCAATCCCGCCAACATTCGCCGACTTGAGCGGGAGATGCCGAAAGAATTCACTGAGGTTCTGACCGAAACCTACAAGGGATATTACAGCCTCCCGGATATGCGCATCAAGGTCGGGGTCGGTGCGCATCCGGTACATCCGAAGGGATATGAGGTTGCCCCCGAGAGTGCGGAATTACTTGACAGTCTCACCGAACCCGTCCGTGCCCGCGGACCAATCTACCGCGATTCGGGTGCGGTCGGAGACGGCTGAGATGGCGTTCGACCCGGTTGACGTTCTGATCGTAGGAGCTGGCGCTTCTGGCGCAGCAATTGCGTGGTCGCTTCTGGAGACGCGCATGCGTATCCTGTGCCTGGAACAGGGTGATCATCTGCGCGAAAGTGACTTCCCCTCACGGCGCGAAGACTACGAACTGGCCCGCTACGCAGAGTTTTCCTGCGATCCAAATGTCCGGGGCTTACCGCAGGACTATCCGGTAAACTCTGAAGACAGCTGTATCACGCCAGTGAACTGGAACGGCGTGGGGGGATCCACAATCAACTTTCTGGGTCACTGGCCACGAATGAAGCCCTCGGACTTTCGCACAAAGTCACTGGACGGCGTGGGCGAGGACTGGCCTGTCGACTACCATGTCCTAGCCCCATTCTATGACATGAACGACGCCAATACAGGCGTTTCGGGCCTCGGAGGCAATCCCGCCTACCCCAATTACACTCCGCCTTTGCCACCAATTCCGATCGGCAAGCTAGGCCAGACACTCGCAAAGGGATTCAACAGGCTCGGCTGGCATTGGTGGCCCTCGGACGCTGCGATACTCAGCCGCGGCCACGATGGGCGGCAGCGATGCGTCAACGCCGGAACCTGTGACCTAGGCTGTGCCGCAGGGGCCAAGGGTGGTACGAATTTCACTTACTGGCCTTTGCTTGAACGCGCTGGCGTTGAATTACGGACCAACTCACGGGTAAGACAAGTCCTCCTCGACGAGAACAGCGGCCTCGCCCGGGGCGTGCTCTACCACGGCATCGATGGGCAACTACATGAACAGCGGGCCGAAATCGTTGTCATGGCCTGTAACGGCATCGGAACGCCGCGCATGCTCCTGCATTCGACGTCAAGGTCTTTTCCTGACGGTCTTGCAAACCGATCGGGACTGGTCGGCAAGAACCTGATGTTCCACCCTCTGACCGGTGTTGCGGGCATCTTCGATGAGCCGATGAAGGGTCACGAGGGCCCGATGGCGTGTTCGATACTCAGCCAGGAATTCTACGAAACCGATCCCGCTCGCGGTTTTGTGCGCGGATATGGACTGCATTCCGGCCGCTCCACGACGCCAATGACCTATGCACTTGGCGGCTTCGGGATCGACAACCCGATTCCCTGGGGCGCCGAACACCGCGAAATCATGGACAATTTCTATCCCAATCTAGCCGGGCTAACTGTGGTCACAGAGGATCTTCCCGAGGCGCATAATTGTGTCACGCTGGATCCGGAACTGACGGACAGCGACGGAATTCCTGCGCCAAAGATACGCTACCGGTTGAGCGACAATACCCGTGCCATGCTCAGGCACGGCGAAGACCGCGCAAGGGAAGTTCTACTGGCGGCAGGAGCCAAGCGGATTCTGCCAAATGACTGCGAAAGGGTCTGGTGGCGCGCCGGCTGGCACCAGATGGGCACCTGTCGGATGGGTAACGACCCCGAAACGTCGGTTGTAAACCGCTGGGGTCGATCCCACGACGTGAAGAACCTCTTCATCGTCGACGGATCCATCTTCGTGACTGCGGGCGCAGTCAACCCAACCTCCACAATCCAGGCGCTTGCTCTCTACATCGGCGACCGGATCAAGAGCAATATCACGAATCTCTTCGACTGAGGCAGGTCATGGAATTCCCAGACAGAACAGGACTGGCGGGCGGGCTTCCAGGGAACCCGAGACAGAAAGCGAGCGTGCGGTCAGGCACGGACCGTTCGCCTCTGGACAACCCCGTCTGCGGCCGGTCCGCCCGACTGGGCCATCAAGGCCATCCAAGCATGGGCCGGACGCCCGACCCACTCGGCTCGTCTGGATTGAGCGAGGTGGTTGCATGAAAATTACCCGCATAGCCAGCCACGTTCTGCAATATGACCTGCCGGAGGAACTTGGCTTCTCCCAACAATTCTACGCGCACCGAAGCGCCCATCTGGTCGAGGTCGAGACCGACGAGGGGGTCACCGGCTGGGGCGAGTGTTTCGGCCCCGGCAATGTGGCGGTCGCGAACAAGGGAATCGTCGAGAAGGTCATCCAGCCCATCATACTTGGCGACGACCCGATGGACCGGGACGTGCTCTGGCACAAGGTCTACAATCTCCTGCGCGATCATGGACAGAAGGGGATGCCACTGCAGGCGCTCTCAGGAGTCGATATCGCGCTCTGGGACATCGCAGGCAAGGTAGCCGGCCTGCCACTTCACAAGTTGATTGGTGGTGCGCACCGAACCCGCATCCCCGCCTATGGCTACGGCATGATGCTCAAGCGCGAGAGCCTGGAAGACCAAATCGCCAGATTTGGTGACGAAGCCGCCGGTATCCTCGACATGGGGTTTCGCTCCACCAAGATGAAGGTTGGACTGGGACCGAAAGCGGATGTGAGGCTGTGCGAGGCAGTCGCCGCAAGCGTCGCAGGCAAGGGGCGCTTCATGGTGGACGCAAACCGTTGCTACACCACGTCGGACGCCTTCTATGTGGGGCGGGCACTGGAAGAGCTCGGCGCCTACTGGTTTGAGGAACCGATCGCTCCCGAGGATCTTGACGGCTACCGGGAACTACGGGCCGGGCTCAAGGTCAATATCTCGGGTGGCGAGGCCGAGTTCAACCGATGGGGCTGGCGGCAGATCCTCGAGAATCGCGGCCTCGACATCGCCCAGCCCGAGGTCTGTGCCTTGGGCGGTATCAGCGAATATCTGCGTGTTCTCGCGCTCGCGCATGCGCATTTCACGCCTGTCGTCAATCATGTCTGGGGTTCGGCCGTCGCCATTGCCACAAATCTGCAGCTGCTTGCCGCCATGCCCGCCCTGCCCGGGGCACTTAACCCCTGTGAGCCGATGCTGGAGGTTGACACCACCCACAACCTGTTTCGGGATCAATTGCTGATTGAACCTCTGAATATCCTGGGTCAGGTCAACTCAGAGGATGGCTATGTCAGCGTACCTTGCCGGCCCGGCATCGGAGTGGAGCCCGATTCAGACTTCATCCGCCGCTATGAAATCAACTGCTGAACTCCTCACCACACTCGTGCCACCTCACGGTCCTCTCGGCGGTCCAAAGGAACGCGAATGCCCAATGTTTCCGTCCCCGGTGGCGCTGGGGTTGGAGAAGAACGAGCGCAGATGGTGTTCCTCTACGACAACCTGTTGGCCTAGCATCCGGGCGAACGCATCCTGCGGCCCGATCTGTTGACCCCGCACGGGGAAACTTTCGCCAGTTGCGGAGTGCGGCAGAATCGCGACTCCGCTCAGCCAGGGGCCTGTTCCCCATCTCTGGCAATCCCATGACCGAGTTATTCAGAACCCGAGCGCCGCGCTGTCTTCACCGCCCTTTGTCTTTATGGAGGGTTCAGGTTGCTGTCCGGCCTCCGCCCCGATCAGGTACGACCGGAACGAGGGGATCGGTGAATGGATGCGGCCATCACTGTCAATATAGATCGCGCCCTGATGGACGAGATGGGCCAGGAAATCCTCATTGTCCATGCCTTTCGGCAACATCCATTCAACAGGGCCGTCAGCGCGATGATGGCGCTGGATGGAATTCAGGATCTCCACTTCGGAAACGTCCGTCTTCCCCTTTCCCGCTTCCCGGTTGGGGATAATCCGCATCACCGCCGCGGTCAGGGACCGGGATTTCCGCATCTGCGGGCTGTACTGGCTCCGGTAATGATCCTGACGCCTTCGCAACGTCTCCTCCGTCACGCCATCCCAGTCGATGCGGTCCATATCACCGTTCACCCGCAGGGCCTCTTCCGCCAATTCCACGCCCGCATGATGCAGGTGCCGGGGCCAGCTGTCGCAGAGACCGGCCAGGTCATGGAGCCTGGTGATGTGACGCGAGATATCGAGACCGAAATGCTGGCAGAGCTTTTCCATGAACGTTCCTGGTTCCGTCGACTCCAGCCCTCTGATCTCATGGACGGCAATACTTCGCGTCAGCTGCATCTGCCTTGCCCTTGCGGCGGTGTCGGACAGGCCGGCCAGCACCAGCGTCAATGGCAGGCCGGTGGTGCCGTCATGGATCGCCTGAAGGAACCGGGCTTCCGGCGTCGTCTGATCCCCAGCGAACCGCTGTGCCTCATCCACGGCGACAATGATCGGCCCCAGGCATTCCCGCTTTGGATACCTGTTGGCCACCATCCGCAGCGTTCCTGGAATCTCCGCGTCGGAAAACCCGACCGACGGGCCGCCGGGTCCGGCGCCGATGGCATTGATCTGTTTCAGCCTGTCCATTACGGTTCCTTTCCAGGATGCCCTGTCCATGGTCCAAGCATCCAGGACCGCCCCCACGCCCACGGCGGTGTCGTCCGTGAGATCCGTCGAGGACAGTGTCACTACCCTTGGGGTTCCGCCCTCGCCCGTCCACCGTTTCCGCATCTCGTGCAGGAGCGAGGTCTTGCCGGCACCAGGTGCGCCCTCCAGAATCCGTGTCACTTTCGGGCGGCCGGCTTTGCGAACCGCTATATCCAAGATGTCGTCGAGGACGGTACCGCGACCCACGAACACTGGAGGTGGATCCCCTTCGTCCTGGTCAAGGAACTCCCTGATCCTGTCGTACCTGATCACAATCGGTCCCCTCCATAGTCCGGTTCCAGGACGATGCCCTACCCTGTTCGGGAAACACAGTCACGGATCGGATAAATCCCATATGCCGTCCTTTCCCCAAAACGAAACTGTCGCTGGGCAGAATATTGTGCGACTCTGGTAGACGAACCCATTGTTACATTTTGCGGATACGGAAAGATCATGCCCATGTGCACAGTAGAGGCCGTTCCGGCCGCCATACGCAGGCTACCGTGGGGAACTCCCTTCACCGACGCCCGTTTCCTTGAGCTGCACCCGCTGCGGCAACAGTCGCCCGGACAGTCTTAAGCTCCGCCGCATAGGGGGGATCCTGCGCCTCGCCCACGGCGTCTACGCCCTTCCGAAATGCAGCCGGTTTGCCAGCGCCGCCATGCCCGACCTCCACGAGGCGGTCGAGACGATCGTGCGCAACAATGGCAAGACGCTCTAGATCAAAAAGGGCCGAATCCACAAGACGCCTCAGGTTCACCACCCAGGTTCCGACAGCACCCGTCCTCCATACCAGCAGGGGCCCGAGCCGCTCGGTCCGGGTTGCCTGCAGTGCCGTGCGCATGGTCCACACCGCAAACCGCCGAGGGTCGCTGTCTCCGAGTTGTGGCATCCCGGAAAAAACTGTGAGACGCCCGGAAAAGGCGCCGGGGAGCCGGCCCATGGCTGAGCCGTTCCCTTTCCCGGTGCCATTGGTCCTGTCCGTGGCTTCTTCCTCATTCCAGCTTGATTTCCGCCTCGCGAACAAGACGGAATGGACCGGTCGGCGATGTTCCGGAAACGATGAATTCCGCACGGTAGAAACCGGACTTCCAGACCTCGTCCTTACGGGGTTTTCCGGCATAGGTGAAATAACGCGCCCTGTTCTCCCCAATGGTACTCCGGTTCCGGAAAAAGACCTGACCGTCGGGATCGGTGATGGTGGTATCCACCTGAGTGCCAGACAGAGCGCCCAGCAGCACCACATAGCCCACCAACGCCGGGGATGCGGCCGGAGCGGTCTCCGGATAGACACCATGGACCGCCCGCGCCATCTCGGGGATATCCACTGTCAGGCCGGCGCGCTGGAGTATCGTAGGCGTGTAATCAGCCAAGGGCCCTGGATTGCGCCATAACGTGGCATCGGACCGGTCCGGGGCCGGAATCTCACAGTGAAAAGGATTGGCGGCTACCTTGCCAGTGAACGGGTCCACCGGATCACCGTTCCGTTCGACCCTGAAATGCAGATGCGGGATTTCCGCCCAGCCGGAGCCTCCCGTATACCCCAGCAACTCCCCGGTCTGGACCGGGATTCCATCCCGGACGGTGACACTGCCCTGCTGCATATGGCAGTATTGGGTCACCCAACCGCCATCGTGTTCCAGACGGACGCCGTTGCCGCATTCAAGGCCCTCGCGGTTGGGATCGATGCCCTGCATCGGGGTATCGTCCAGGCCGTCACGCCAACCGGTCACGAGGCCGTCGGCGGCGGCGATGACCGGCAGCCGCATGTCCGGATCGACGGGGGCTATGTCGGTGCCTTCGTGTCCCTCATAGGTCCGGTATCCGCAGCGGTGGTCCCGGTAGGTGAAGTCCGAGGAATCAAGATCCATATGGGAGAAGATCCAGCAGTCCTGTCCAATTTCGCAGTCCACGGGAAACAGCAGTTCCAGAGCATCATCGGTCCGGGCGACCACTGGATCCGCCAAGGTCGTGAGAACGGTGGCCAGCGCAATCTGGATGCTGGCGGTTGTATGGATCGGTCCTGTCATTCCGGCTTTCCTTAAGTCATGATCCGGTGAAAGGATGACCTTTGATTTCGCGGAGTTCCAGATGGGATGGGGCAAGCGTTGCCATATATTGGGCTGCTCTGTGTTCTGCTGATAGGGTTTCCAGCCGCGTGACTGTCCGTTCATGGTCTTCCCTGATGACGACATAACGTCCAATCCGGTGTAGCGACAGATAATTCTCTCAACTTCGGGCAATTTGTCGTCCGCTTGCGAACCTTATTCTGCCCACCCGACCTTAACCCGCTGAAATAGAGCGATATTCGATCTTTCCGGGCCGTGCGCTAGACAATGGCCCCCTGGCCCGGCCGTCCATGGCGGTGTTCCATTGCACCAGACCATCTGGATCTGGGTCCCACAGTACATGCAGGGAGCGACGGACATGAAACGCAGCGGGGTCGCACGGCCGTACCGATACGGAACCGACTCCCGTTGCCTCCGCAAGGTCCAGGCGCGGATGCGCAAGCGGGACCTGCACGGCGGAGACCAGCGTTCGGCGCTGTCCGGCGTCACGGATATCCGGCGTTTCGCGGAGAATCCATACGAGGGCACGGAGCGGCAACCTGCCGACGACCAGCAGGCCGCAATCCATCACCACAAGGGCATCACTCCTCAACCCAGAAACGTCCGCAAGACCTTGACCCGACGCGATGTCCTGACCGAACCCGACAAACGGCCAGCCAGCCACAACACTTCACTCTTGGTGCAACTCTTGCTCCTGCATCACTGTTTATGAAAAGTTCTCACGTCGCGTGCTAAAGATAGGCCAATGGGTCCTTCCGATCAGCCACGCCTCTGGGACTGGGTAGGTCCGTCAGGTATCGTATCACCCAAATGTCAAAAACCTCCAGATTGCCACCAACTTCAGGACATCAAGCTTTCCGTAAACCTGATCCGAGTCCTGATCCGATGGATGAGCAGCCCACAAGAAAACAGAACAAGGAGAAACGAAACCAGCCAATCTCCAGTTATGGAGTAGAGTGTAGGAGGCAGCGACGGCGGAAGATCCGCGTCGATATGGCCAGCCTCGCCGAGTGGAAGAAGCGCTTCGATCTCTCCCCGTGCGTCGATCACTGCGGAAACTCCGGTGTTCGCCACGCGCACCATGGGCAGGCCCTGCTCCACCGCACGCAGTCGCGCCTGCGCCAGATGCTGGTAAGGGCCGGAGATCTGGCCAAACCAGGCATCATTGGTGATCTGCAGCATCCAATCGGGCCGCTCCGGCGCAGCCGCAACATCCTGAGGGAAAATGGCTTCGTAGCAGATGAGCGGCAGCACCTTGCCTAGAGGTCCCATATCGACAAGCCGGGCACCTGGACCCGGGCTGTAGCCGAAACCATGCTGGGCAGAAAAAACAGTGAAACCGAAGCGAGCCAGGAAATTCCCGAGCGGAACGTATTCGCCAAATGGAACAAGATGATGCTTGTCATAAATGTCAACGACTGTGCCCGACCCGTTCAGCAGAACAAGACTGTTATGGACGCGCCAGTCATCGCGTCTTTGGATACCCAGAACTACAGGAACACCGGCTGCGGCACCGGTAATTCGCTCAATCGCTGGGCCAGCCCGATCCAGCATCATGGGCACGGCCAGTTCCGGCCAGATTATCAGATCAGGGGGCCTGTCGGATTGGGCCGCAGATTGTTCCAGCATCCTGTCGAAGAATATCGGAGCGTGGTCACGGCGCCATTTGAGATGCTGTGGCGCGTTGGGCTGCACCATTCGAATTACTGGCGCATCCGGCCCAGACTCAGGAAGCGGTTGGTTCGACAGCCATGCCGCAGCCACATAGAGTCCCGCAAACGGAATCAATCCAGGAAGCACCGCAAACTTTCGCCATTGCAGGAGCGCCATAGGCACTGTTGCTGCAAATAGCGTCAGGAGCGTCAGCCCATGCGGGCCAATCCACGCAGCCAGATGCATCGGCGCCCAGCCAATCCAGACATGCCCGATCAAAGCCCAGGGAAACCCGGTAAACAGGTAGGAGCGAGCGAGTTCGGCAACCGCAATCCCGACCGGCCACGCAAGCGCACTTGCCCAGCCCCTGTACGATAGCCAACGCGAAAAACACCATGCCGCTCCCCAGAACGAGGCAAATCCACCGACGGTGATCACAAGGGCGAACGGAGCCAACCAGCCATGACGGGACGGATCCACCAGAAACGGCTCCACAATCCAGAACAGGGCCACTGCGAAATAACCCGCTCCGAAAGCCCAACCCACCAACGCTGCCGAAAACGGTCGATCTGTCCGGCAAAACAGAACGAATGCCAACGTCAGACCCACCAAAGTCACCCAGGGCAGCGATACAGGGGCCTGACCCATTGCAGCCAGAATGCCTGTCAACGCCGCCCCAAACATTTTCGCCCGCATTTGCCGCCTTGAAGGCGTCCTGCTGTCAGCCATCGACTGGAGGCGCAACCCTGACCCGCAGCCGTTTGATCCGGCGCGGATCTGCGTCAACGATCTCGAATTCCGTCCCTTGCGGATGTCGAATCACCTCGCCACGAGCCGGTACGCCCCGGGAAAGCATGAACACGAGACCACCGAGTGTATCGATCTCCTCACTCTCCTTCTGATCTGAAAGCCTCAGACCCTGCCCGATCTCGTTCTCGAACTCCCCGAGGGGCGCCTTCGCCTGCACCAGGTAGCAACCGGGCTTTTCGAGCGTCCAGAACTCGCCTCCGTCAATGTCGTGCTCGTCCTCTATCTCGCCAAGTACCTGTTCGATAAGGTCTTCTATGCTGACGAGCCCATCCACTCCGCCGTATTCGTCGATCACCAATGCCAGATGCATTCGCTGACTCTGCATCTTTCGCAGCAATACCCCGATTGGCATGGACGGCGGCGCAAATAGCAGCGGTCTCAGCATCTTGCGCAGCATGAACTTCCCGCCTTTGCCATTGAAACCGTGGTTCAGGGCAAAGTCCTTCAGGTGCACCAATCCTTTTGGGCTATCGAGCGTACCCTCGTAGACCGGAAGGCGTGTTAGCCCGCTCTCACGGAATATCTGGACCAGCTGGTTCTTTCCGATGTCGATCGGCACCGAGATTATGTCAGCCTTTGGAATCGCGACATCATCAACCCGCAGCCGACGCAGATTCACGAGGTCTGGCAGATCCGCCGCAGCGGGCGTACCGTTTATCTGCCTGGACCTTTCACCAGTTCCTCCGGAAGTCTTGCCATTGCTGAAAGTAAGAGCACCGAATAACCGGCCCACTATGCCTCGTTGCCCGTCGCCCGCCTGATCCTGCGCACTTTGTGCTGCGCCAGAAGACCCGCCTTCCGAGTCGCTCATTTTCCCTTTCCATTTGTTCTGAGCCAAATGTGGCCCATGGCCCATAGCTAATATGGACCCTTGATCCCCAAGGATGCAAGTATTTCGGTTTCCAGACTCTCCATCCGTTCTGCGTTCCTGTCGTCCATGTGATCATAACCCAACAGGTGAAGCACAGCATGAACCAGAAGATGCGTGACATGATCCGGGAATGCCTTGCCCTGCTGCCCGGCTTCTCGCAGACAGGTCTCGTAAGCGATCGCAATGTCCCCGAGTTCCCCTTCGGAAGGCATCGGTGGATCACCGCCCCGAATCACCGGCGCATGGCGGCCCGAAGGCCAGCTCAGCACATTGGTGGGTCGGCTTTGGCCACGGAACTTCTTGTTTAGCGCCATGATTCGTGCATCGTCACAGCCGAGCAGGCAGAATTCGAAATTCCCCGGCATGAATTCCAAATGTTCCAGAGTGGCCTTCGCGGCGCCACGCGCGATTGCGTCAAGCCCGGCCGCCGCCCACCGGTCATCGTCAATGACGACATCCACGCCAACCAATTCAGCGGCACTCCTGCCGACGGAGTTCAGGTCTCCGCATCTTCGCGATCATATGCATTGACGATCTGCGCGACCAATGGATGACGCACCACGTCTCTGGAGGTGAACCGGTCGAAGGAGATTCCCTTGATTCCGAACAGGCGACGTTCGGCATCCGCAAGCCCGGACATCTGGCCACGAGGAAGGTCGACCTGGCTCAGGTCGCCAGTGATCACCATCCGGCTTCCCTCGCCGAGACGGGTAAGGAACATCTTCATCTGCATATCAGTTGCGTTCTGCGCTTCATCAAGCACGACGAAGCTGTTCAAAAGCGTCCGACCGCGCATGAAGGCCAGTGGCGCGATCTCAATCTTCCTGTCGTCGATAAACCTGGCGATCTGTCTGCCGGGCAGACAGTCATGCAACGCATCGTAGAGCGGCTGCATGTAAGGATCGACTTTTTCCTTCATATCACCGGGAAGAAAACCAAGTCGTTCGCCAGCCTCCACAGCCGGTCGGGAGAGAACAATCCGGTCAACCTGCCCTCCAATGAACATGGAAACGCCCGCGGCAACGGCAAGATATGTCTTGCCGGTGCCGGCTGGTCCGATGGAAAACGCCAGTTCATGTTCGAACAGGTTCCTGACATATGCTCTCTGGGCTGCGGTGCGCGGAACGACGGATTTCTTGCGGGTCTTTATCTCAATCCGTTCTTCGGCGAACATTTCCATCTGGCCATCAGAACCCGAATCGTTTCCCGTTACCGATAGAGCCAACCGGATTGCGCCATCAATCTCCCCCAATCCGACGGCGCGTCCGGCCTCAAGCCTTTCGTAAAGTTCGCGGAGCACATTGGCCGCTAGTTCGTTTGTTTCGGAATCTCCTACAATCGCAAGTCTGTTTCCGCGCCGAAGGATCTGCACCCCGAGCCTCTGTTCGACCAAAACCAGGTTGTGGTCGTACTCGCCGCAGAGATCTATCAACAGACGGTTGTTGGAGAACTCCAGTGAGGTCTCTTGGGTCTTGTCCAAGGAGTCGGCATGCGGCAGCGCACTGATTTCCAATCCGGTTTCCCCTCTCCTGTGCGGTCATGGCAAAGGTGCCAAGGAGAACACGGCTGGGCAAGGGGAAATACGGCCATACGTCAGGATCCATCGATGTCCACACATATATCCGGTTCGAAACGAAGAACACCGACTTCCTATGCCGAATTGTCCGCAAATACGCCGTCTGACGGGATCGGACTGATATGGGTGAGCACTGCACTTTGGCTGTATCCTACTGTTCCCGGACACCCTTTCATTCCGCTGCCATCGCTGTCGCGCTCAAGGACAGCGTAGCCGTTGTCATCTGGCGCGACTCCCATAGAAGCGTGGTTCTCCGCTCAGGCGCACCGACTGACCTGCAAGTGCGCGCGCCTCGTCAGTAGCACTTTCGCGCGAATCGGAAAACTGGTCTGGGAACACGTCAGCCAACTTCCCCTCTGGACGGCCTTCATATGTATGGATGTCCTTCTGGACTGACTTGGCCGAGCCGACCGAATGTGGAACGCTGGCCCCTTCCCCCGCGCCGAGTTTGTCCCTGCAGCCAGTTTGTTGCGCAAGGCCTGGCTGTGATGTATCAAGCACTTCCCATCCAATTCAAGGAACCTGGAATGCCGGAGTCAAAGAGACTTTATGTCAGGACATACGGCTGCCAAATGAATGTCTATGACAGCGAGCGCATGGCAGAAGTCATGAGCGACAACGGCTATACGACAACATCGACTCCTGAAGACGCAGACCTGATTCTCCTCAACACCTGCCACATCCGCGAAAAGGCCGCTGAAAAGGTCTATTCGGAACTCGGCAGGCTAAAACCGTTGAAGTCCACAAATCCAAACCTCAGGATTGGAGTCGCAGGATGTGTCGCGCAGGCGGAAGGTGCCGAGATCATGCGCCGCCAGCCGATGGTGGACCTGGTGATTGGACCACAGAGCTATCACCGCCTTCCCGAATTGGAGGCCCGCTCCCGTCAAGGCGACCGTCCTCTTGACACCGATTTTCCGGCTGAACTCAAGTTCGATGGCCTCGCAAGACGTCCCAGGACTCCCCGTGGACCAACGGCGTTCCTGACCGTCCAGGAGGGATGTGACCGCTTCTGCTCATTCTGCGTCGTTCCCTACACCCGAGGCGCGGAGGCTTCCCGCCCGGTGGAATCCGTGGTCACCGAAGCACGGAGACTGGTCGCAAGCGGTGTCCGCGAGATCACATTGCTGGGCCAGAACGTGAACGCATATCACGGCGCGGGACTGAACGGATCTCATTCACTCGCCCAGCTCATCGCTGAACTTGCGGGAATTGACGGGCTGGATCGCATTAGATATACGACGTCCCACCCAAAGGACATGACCGACGACCTGATCGAGGCACACGGAACGTGCCCAAAACTCATGCCCTATCTGCATCTCCCGGTTCAATCCGGAAGCGACCGCATCCTGAAGCGAATGAACCGCGGCCATACGGCGGAATCCTATATTCAGCTGATCAGGCGGATCCGGGCCGCCAAACCGGATATCCTGATTTCCGGAGATTTCATTGTCGGATTCCCGGAAGAGACTGAATCGGACTTTGACCAAACCATGGCACTGGTCTCGGAGGTTCGTTACGGCCAAAGCTACTCGTTCAGATATTCGGCACGGCCAGGCACTCCAGCAGCTGAACGACAGCAGGTTCACCCGGAAGTCGCGCAGGACCGCCTCAGGCGTCTCCAGACTCTGCTTTCCCAACAACAACGTGATATCCAGAACGACGCTGTTGGGCGCGAGGTGAAAGTTCTCTTCGAACGAGTGGGGCGGAAGCAGGGCCAGATGGTCGGCAAATCCGAGCATCTGCACGCAGTCCATGTTTCTGCCGGGAGTATTGCGCCAGGTGATCTTCTGGGAGTTCGCATCACACACAGCGCACCGAACTCACTTGCCGGAGAGTTGACCCTCCGTTGAACCTCCCATGGCCTCAATGAAGCCAGATCGGTCCATGCCTGACCACATCGGCTCGCGCCGTCATCGATTTGACAGGGCTGGGCCGCTACACCCCTGTCGCAGGTTTCCGGCGCAGGCGAATCACCACCCCGACATTTACGATTTCGGTCCCCTTAGGTGCTGCTGGAAGCCGGGAGATCTCCATCTGCCCGGCTGGTGCGTCAGTGACCGCGCCGGTGTCCTCCCAATAATAGTGCGGATGGCTCGATGTGTTGGTATCGAAATAACTCTTCGAACCGTCCACGGTGATCTCTCGCATAAGTCCCGCATCACAGAATGCCTTCAGGGTGTTGTAAATGGTCGCAAGCGAAACCCTTACGCCACTCCGGTAGGCAGAGGCGTAGAGACCCTCCGCCGTGACGTGCCGATCCTTACCATCGCCAACCAGCAGTCCGGCCAGCGCCACACGCTGCCGTGTCGGCCTCAAGCCTGCGCTCCGCAGCCAATCGCCGCCGCGCCGGGTCGCTTCCGTGTTGCAGTCCATGGCCGCCATGTCCAATACCTGCAGCACCATAACGCGAGCTACAGGACACATTCAATCGAAAATGGAAGAGCTGCAGGAACCATCCAACGGGCCGTACCCTTGTCAGTCATCCAACCCAACTGCTAGACGGACCCCAACTGAAATCTGGTGAACCATTGGGAGCTCCGTGCGACATGGCTAACTACCCTAGGACGTTCGACCGGGAAGAACTCCTGAAGTGTGCTCGAGGCGAACTGTTCGGCCCTGGTAACGCACAGCTCCCCGAGCCGCCGATGCTGATGATGGACCGCATCACGGACTGCTCGGCCGATGAAGGCCAGCATGGAAAGGGCCACATCGTGGCCGAACTCGACATCACCGAAGACCTATGGTTCTTCCCGTGCCACTTTCCAGGCAATGAAGTGATGCCGGGGTGCCTGATGCTGGACGGACTGTGGCAGCTCACAGGCTTCAATCTGGGCTGGCGCGGCTGGAATGGGCAGGGATTCGCGCTCGGTGCAGGAGAAGTCAAGCTATCGGGAATGGTGCGCCCAGAACGCAATCTGGTCACCTACCGAGTTGACTTCACGCGGGTGATCGACCGCCGTCTCAAGATGGGGGTGGCGGATGGGCTGGTGATGGCGGATGATGAACCCGTATGCGAAGTCAAGGGCATGAAGGTCGGCCTCGCGGCCGCAGGTGCCTAGAACCAGCTTGGGAGAACTGCCGATGCGGCGTGTAGTGGTCACCGGCCTAGGTATCGTTTCCTCGATCGGCTGCTCCGCGGCCGAAGCGGTCGCCTCGCTCAGATCAGGTCAATCGGGAATTGTCGCTGCAGACGACTACGTCGAGCGCGGATTCCGCTGCCAGGTCAAGGGCTCGATCGACCTCAACGTCACCGAACATGTCGACAAACGCGTCCTGAGGTTCATGGGACCGGGGTCGGCATATGCCCATATCGCTATGGGCCAAGCGATTGCTGACGCGAATCTCACGGAGGCGGAGGTCCAGAATCCGAAGACGGGCCTGATTGCCGGATCCGGTGGCCCCTCAACAAGCGCCATGTTCGCGGCACACCGCTCCGTGCTGGAGACAGGAGCCACTAGGCGGATTGGCCCATTCGCCGTGCCCAAATGTATGAGCAGCACGGTCTCCGCGAATCTAGCGACCGCCTATCGAATCAAGGGTATGAACCTCTCCATCACCTCGGCTTGCTCCACCTCACTCCACTGCATTGGAATTGCAGCCCAGCAAATCATGCTAGGTCAGCAGGAGATTATGTTCGCGGGAGGTGGCGAGGAACTTGATTGGACGCTTTCCTGCCTTTTCGATGCAATGGGCGCGATGTCTTCGAGATTCAACGACACCCCTGCACTGGCCTCGCGCCCGTTCGATGCTGACCGGGACGGATTTGTCATCTCGGGTGGCGGTGGAATGGTTGTGCTTGAGGAGTTCGAACGAGCGAAGGCGCGCGGCGCAAGGATCTACGCCGAGATCACAGGATTTGGCGCAACGTCAGACGGCCAAGACATGGTGGCACCAAGCGGAGACGGCAGCGAAAGGGCCATGCGGCTCGCCACAGGCTCGCTTCCGGAAGGTCGCCAGGTGAGCTACATCAACGCCCATGGCACCTCGACGCCTGTCGGCGACGTGGGCGAGATCGAAGCTGTGCGACGCGTGTTCGGAGAGGGCGCATCCCCACCAGTCAGCTCAACAAAATCAATGACGGGTCACGCCCAAGGTGCTGCCGGCGTGATCGAGACGATCTTCTGTCTGCTGATGCTTGAGCACGACTTCATTGCCCCGTCCATCAACGTCCAGACACTCGATCCCAGTTTGAGACCCGGCGAGGTCGCGACCCAAACAGTGGAGAACGCGAACCTTGATACGGTAATGACCAATTCCTTTGGTTTCGGCGGCACCAATGGTTCCATGCTTCTTTCGAATTTTCGCGGGTGATGCGCGATGGCTGAACTACTGCAAGGAAAACGAGGCCTCATAATGGGGGTGGCCAACGACCGCTCCATTGCTTGGGGCGTGGCGAGAGCAATGGCGGCCGAAGGCGCGGAACTTGCATTCACCTATCAGGGTGAGGCATTCGGCAAACGTGTCGAACCACTGGTTGCTTCGCTCGGAAGCGATATCATGGTTGACTGCGACGTCATGGACTCGGCCAGAATGGACCTCGCGTTCAGGATATTGGCTGACAGGTGGCAGCGGCTGGATTTCCTGGTCCATGCAATCGCGTTCTCGAATCGATCCGAGTTGACGGGAAGATTCATCGACACCTCCCTGGAGAACTTCTCCAACTCGATGGCGATCAGTTGCTATTCCCTTATCGACGTCACGCGCCGCGCCCGGCCATTGATGACCAATGGCGGGACCATTCTGACATTGACCTATCAGGGAAGCAATCGGGTCACACCGTACTATAATGTCATGGGTGTGGCGAAGGCGGCATTGGAATCGACAGTTCGCTACCTGGCGAATGATCTTGGTCCAGAAGGCATACGGGTAAACGCCGTATCGCCCGGGCCAATGAAAACGCTTGCAGGTGCGGCTATCGGAGGCGCACGCAAAACGTTCAAGCACACAGAATCAAACGCACCGCTGCGTTCGAATGCGACACTCGAGGCTGTAGGCGGAACGGCGGCCTACCTTGCATCGGAATACGGTGCCTGCACCACCGGTGAGATCGTTCGGGTTGACGGCGGATTCCACGTACTGGGGATGCCGCAGACCGAACATCTTTGAGCCAGCACCAGTCCCGATAGTGCTGGGAGCCGCACCTCCAGTGGAATCCCGTGCCTTCAGTGAACGCCTGCGATCGCCTGACCGTAAGGCGTATGTCTGTTCAAGCTGGAAGCGGGCGGGCGGACAACATACACCGCATTGGTCCCTCACGGTGCTGTGGCCTTCCGAATCGCTTCGAAATTCCAGCGAGGTAACACGGCATCGCACTTGACACGACAGAAGCAGACTTTGAAACCTCTTACGTTCCGGTCTAAGTGTCAGGTGCTTTGGTGCCGCATGTCCGGATGAAGGGATGAGGCAAGTATGTGGTCGGACCTATGAACCACATGCTCAGCCTGACCAACGATCAACGGGTCCGGCCTACCGACCATCCCGACGTCCTTTCCCGGGTAGTTCAGGCTGTCGAGGAAATGCCGCATGCAGGCCAACCGGGCACGTTTCTTGTCATTCGATTTGATGATGATCCAAGGCGCATCGGCCGTTCCGGTGTAGAAGAACATCGCTTCCTTGGCTTCGGTATAGTCGTCCCACTTTCCGATCGAAACCCTGTCGACGGGACTCAGCTTCCATCGCTTGAGAGGGTCCGCTTCACGGCTCCTGAACCTCTCAAGCTGCTCATCCTGAGTGACCGAAAACCAGTACTTGTAGAGCTGGATGCCGGATCGGACCAGCATCCGTTCAAGTTCAGGGGCCTGGCGCATGAACTCCAGGTATTCGTTGGCCGAACAGAACCCCATAACTCGCTCAACCCCTGCGCGATTGTACCAGGAGCGGTCATAGAACACCATCTCCCCATTTGTCGGAAGATGCTCGATGTAGCGCTGGAAAAACCATTGTCCACGCTCCACCTCCGTCGGCTTGTTCAATGCCACAACTCTGGCCCAGCGAGGGTTCAGATGCTCCATGAACCTCTTGATCGTACCACCCTTTCCCGCCGCATCACGTCCTTCGAACAGGATTACAAACTTCTGGCCCGTTTCCTGGGCCCAGTGCTGGACCTTAAGTAGCTCCGCCTGGAGCTGCGCCTTCTGTCCTTCGTAATCGCGCCGCGACAGCCTATCCGAGTACGGATAGGTTCCCGTCTCGAACGCTTCCCGAATTTCATCCGGTGTAATGGTGGGAAAGCTACCTAGCGCATCGCTTTTCCCGGCGTTTTGCGGCGATTTGCCCTCCAACATTGCCAACCTCCTCATGGTGACGATTCATGCAGCTGTTACCGACAATCCTAACACCCAATCGGGGAAGGTGAAGTCTTGCGTTGGCCTTGAGCAAAGAGACGGAACCGACCGTCAATGGACGGGCCAAGTTACGCAATTGACTGGGCAGGCAGAACACGTCAGGTCCTCGCAACTCCCGCCAACGCCATGTGGTGGCACCTGCCCTGGCGGAAACCGTCTCATCAAAATCCCAATGATGGGCTCACACCAGAACAGTCGGTCAGGCGGTCACCAACGCGGAACACAGGTCGACAGCAGGACTCTTTGGAGCCATAAACCAACAGGCGCCAGTTCCCAACCGTATGTCATTCAGGACGGCATAGGTGAAAAGGGGTCCTGCAACTCCTGAACCCGGCTGCATGGTCACCACAACCATAGCATTTTCTCGGTGAGCGCCGCATCCGTCGTTGTGATGGTTCCCCCAAACCGCTCCTGATCCTTCGCTCTACACCTAAGAGGATACGAACCTGCCGCGAATCCACACAAAGAACCAAGGTCAGGTCCTATCCGGTGCGTCGCCAGTCCTGCAGTAGCGTATATCTTCGTTCACCGTCTGTTTCATAAAAGACCCAATCAGATCAGTTCAGGGCTAGAGGCCAGTATAGCAAGCAGCAGCCCGTCCTTTCGTGGACCTGGCCTTCAGATCAAAGAACTCCCGCCTCGAACCGCTCACGGAGTCGTACATCCATTCGGACAGGCTAAAGTCTGCGAGACGTTGCCAATGCAATCGGTAGCAGACCTCGTAACCTAAACCGGTGCGGTACTGTTACGGATGCTGAGTTCGACCCCCAGGATTTCCGTCCTGGCCTCTGACACCGAAGCGCCGGTATATTCCAGGCGTTCAAGCATCTGTGCAGCCGCCCGCACACCCAATTGCCAGCGGTCCTGCCGGACTGTCGTTAGCGACGGAACAAAACATTGGGACATCTCGATGTCATCGAACCCAACAACCGATATGTCCGCGGGCACTCTCAACCCCCCTTCAGCCAATCCCGAAATCAGACCGAATGCGATCATGTCCGATGCACAGAACACAGCCGTCGGTCGTTCCTGCATTCGCTGGATTTCAATTGCCGCCGTTCGCCCACACTCAAGCGAAAAGTCACCGGGCAGCATCCAATCCTCTCGAACAGGGAGACCGATCGACCCGCATTCGTCCAGAAATCCTTCCAACCTCGCGTGAGTAAGCACATTGCCGGCTGGGCCAGATATATGAGCGACCGAGCGATGACCCAGATCCGACAGGTGGCGGACTGCCAGCCGGGCCCCTTGTGCATTGTCGCTCCGCACTGAAGGGAAACCAAGCTCGCGGACCCACTCGCAGGCGAATACGACTCTGTCCTTAACGCCTGCATCGACAATCGCTGTGAGGTCAGCTTCGGCAAGGCCACCATCCAGCGAGATCATTCCATCAACAACCGACCCCAGAAAGTACCCTGCAAGTTCGCCTCCCCCGACCCGGTGGCTGTTGGTATCCGCAACCAATACCGAATAGCCGCTGCCCCTGAGTCCGACGTCAATCCCTGCCAGTATCTGGGAAAAGAACGGGTTCCCCAGGTTTGGCACGAGGACCAGCACGGCGCTAGCACGCCTGCTACGCAGGCTGCGGGCGGCCTGGTTTGCCCGGTATCCAGTGATTCGGATCGCCTCCTGAACCGCGTCCCGCGCGGCTTCACTCACCAATTCGGGATACCTCAAGGCACGGCTCACGGTTGCCGTAGAAACTCCGGCGCTCCTTGCAACATCCTGAATATTGGCGACTTTCTGAACCATTTTCACTCAACTCCCGTCCGACGCGGCCTTATCTGAACAAGAAGGCTTGACACAGCCGTCATTTGCAAGCCTATTGATGTAATCGTTTTCAGGCAAGGTGACCGCTTATGCCATTGGGCGGTTATCGGCCTGGGAAGGACTGAGACGGACTCGCGGCTGACGGCCCTCCGGGGTCATGGTCGGGGTATTTGAGTCCCCACTTCCATTCCGAAGTGCAACACCGGCCATCTGCGCAGGGAGGGCGGAGCCCGAGCTGCGCAGATGGCCGGAAGGCGGGGTTTGCGGCTCTCCGGGAACGGCGGATCCGGCCCCGGAACGGCTGCAGTCCCGTCCGGAAGGAGAATATCCGGGCTTTCAGGGCAGCGCAAGGCCGCCGCCGGGGCAGGTCGCGTCCGTCCGGGCGCAGGGAGGGCGCAGCCCGACCGGAGCCCGGACGGACGCGACGGCTTGATCCGTTCCACCCCCTCCCGGCGCGGCCATCCGCGCTGTCGGGAGGCGGGCCGGCGGTGTCAGGGAGGGCGGGCCCGGCGGAACACCTCGGCGGGGGTCCGGTAGCCGAGCACCCTGCGCGGACGCGCGTTCAGGCGGTCCTGCACCCCCTTCACCTCATCGTCGCCGACCGCCCGGAGGTCCGTCCCCTTCGGCAGGTACTGCCGCACCAGCCCGTTGGTGTGCTCGTTCAGGCCCCTCTCCCAGGAGTGGTAGGGGGTCGCGAAGTAGAAGGAGGCCTTCAGCGCCTCCGCCACGCCGGCGTGGCCCGCGAACTCCTTTCCGTTGTCCGCCGTGATCGTGTGGACAGGCGCGGCGGACGACCGGAGCATCGCCAGCATCGCCGCGGAGACCTCCGCCGAGGTCCGCCGGTCAACCCTCTGTAAATACGTGTATTTCGACGCACGGTCCACAAGCGAGACCACCGCCCCGCTGTGGCCCTTCCCGATGATCGTGTCCGCCTCCCAGTCACCGACACGCTCCTTCCTCTCCACCTCCTCCGGCCTCTCCGAGATGTCCACCCGGCCCGGGATGTGGCCACGGCCCGAGTGCCGCCCGCCACGCCAGTTGGGCTTCTTCCCGCGGCGGCGCAGCAGCAGGAACAGCTCCCCGCCCGCCTTCCGGTCGGCCTTCAGGCGCTCGTATATCCACTGGCGGCCCACCGCCCAGCCACCCTCCAGCCGCAGCCGTCCCGCGACCTGCTCCGGGCTCCAGCCCTCCGCCAGGCACCCCTCCACATGCGCCCAGCGCTCCGCAGTCATCTTCCTCGGAACCGAGGAGGCGGCGCTGCGGCGGGCCTCCGCCATCCCCTGCGCCTCGCCGGGGCTGTAGCCCGAATCACCGCCGTTCCGGCGCAGCTCCCGCCAGACCGACGAACGGTCACGGCCCAGACGGGCCGCGATGTCCCCGTAGGAGAGCCCGCTTTCCTTCAGTGCGCCGATCTGGCATCTTTCCCCATGGGTCAGGTGGCGGAAGCCCTCGGGCATGGCAGTCTCCTCTCTTCTCAACAAGGGGACTGTCGCCGCTTCCTGGCCGATCCGCAACATCATGCGGCAGGAAAACCGCCCAACACCGCCACTGGTGTTGCACTTCGGACTGGAATGGGGCAGTTGAAATGGGCCCATTGGGTGGGACCAACAAGGGGGAATCGACATGCAAGCTATCCGGAACATTCTGGTCGGCACAACAGCGACCTTCGGTGCAGTTGCGGCCAACGCGACCGACCTCGAGGTCATGCATTGGTGGACGAGTGGCGGCGAGGCCGCTGCGGTCGCCGAATTCGCAAAGGCATTCAACGCTACAGGTCACAACTGGGTGGATGGAGCGATCGCAGGCTCCGGTGGAACGGCCAGACCGATCATTGTAAGCCGGATCATTGGCGGCGACCCAATGGGTGCGTTCCAGTTCAACCATGGCCGGCAGGCCGAGGAACTCATCGAGGCCGGTCTGCTGCGTGACATGACCGAAGTGGCTGAAGCCGAGGGCTGGCGTGACATCGTCAACCCTCCGTCCCTGCTTGAGTCCTGCACGGTCGATGGCCGGATCTACTGCGCTCCGGTCAATATCCATTCCTGGCAGTGGATCTGGATTTCAAACAAGGTTTTCGAGGACGCAGGCCTCGCAATTCCGACGAACTGGGACGAGTTCGCCGCGGCAGCACCGGCACTTCGCGAAAATGGAGTCATACCGCTCGCTCTGGGTGGCCAGCCGTGGCAGAGTTCCGGCCTCTTCAACGTCCTCATGGTAGCGCTCGCCGGGCCTGACCTCCTGATCGAAGTCTATGGTGACGGAAACACGGATGCTGCCGCTGGAGCGGACATGGAACGTGTATTCCTGGCTGCTGCCGACGCCCGCGCCATGACCGAGGGCTCCAACGTCCAGGACTGGAACCAGGCAACGAACCTGGTGATCACCGATCAGGCCGGTGCCCAGATCATGGGCGACTGGGCACAAGGCGAGTTCCAGGTCGCCGGTGAAATGGCTGGCATGGACTACACCTGCCTCCCGGGGCTCGGAGCACACGAGTACATCTCGACCGGCGGCGACGCCTTCTACTTCCCTGTGGTTGACGATCCTGAAATCACCGCCGCGCAGGAGGTGCTGGCGGCAACGCTTCTCAGGCCTGAGACCCAGGTCAACTTCAACCTCAAGAAGGGTTCGCTCCCGATCCGTGGGGACATTGACCTAAGCGCTGCGAATGACTGCATGAAGAAGGGTCTGGAAATCCTTGCCGCCGGCAACATCATGCCTGCCGTAACCATGCTGAACTCCGACGACACCAACAACCAGATCAACGATCTGTTCGTCGAGTTCTTCAAGGATCCGTCGATCACACCTGAAGCCGCCCATGAGCGGTTTGTGGAGATCATCGCCAGCAAAGACTGATCCAGACGCCCCAATCGCCAACCCGCTGAATGGCGGGTTGGCGATTCCGCTGAAGGAATGACCATGTCCACTGGACGTCCGATCGGGCTTTTCCGTAACCTTACGGCGAAGGTCGCCGCCATCCCTATGATCCTTACGGCTCTGTGCGTATTCGTGGGCGGCACGACGTGGACCGTCATCTACTCCTTCACCAACTCGAGACTCCTTCCACGGGCGAAGTTTGTGGGACTCGACCAATACGAGCGCCTCTGGAACACCAACCGGTGGATCGTCTCAATCGAGAATCTGTTGATCTACGGAATCTGTTCCCTGCTTCTGTCGCTGGTCATTGGATTCATACTCGCCGCCCTCCTCGACCAGAAAATCAGGTTCGAGAACACATTCCGCACCATCATTCTGTATCCGTTCGCCCTGAGCTTCATCGTGACAGGATTGGTCTGGCAGTGGCTGCTGAATCCTGACCTCGGTGTACAATCCGTCATACGAGGGGCAGGATGGGCCGGGTTCACATTCAATCCACTCTACAACGCCGACATCGTGATCTTTGGCATCCTGATTGCCGGCCTCTGGCAAGGCACTGGATTGGTCATGGTTCTGATGCTCGCCGGGCTGCGCGGGATCGATCAGGACATCTGGAAAGCGTCGCGAGTCGACGGAATTCCAGCTTGGAAGACCTATCTGTTCATTGTGATTCCCATGATGCGGCCGGTCTTCATCACGACCCTTGTGATCATTGCCAGTGGCATAGTGCGCCTATATGACCTCGTGGTCGCGCAGACGAGCGGAGGTCCCGGGATTGCTTCGGAAGTACCCGCGAAATATGTCTATGATTACATGTTCCAGGGGCAGAATCTCGGCCAGGGATTTGCAGCTTCCACCATGATGCTTCTGGCTGTTGCGATCGTAATCGTGCCCTGGGCCTATCTCGAGTTTGGGAGTCGGAAGCGTGGCTGATGCACTTGCCGGGCATTCCCACCTAATGGGCGGTCCACGTGGACCGAAGCCGCGTCGCGCTCTCTCACGGCGCAACATCTTCATCTACGGCACCCTGATCGTGGTCGCACTCTACTATCTGCTCCCACTCTATGTAATGGTGGTGACCTCCCTGAAGGGAATGCCCGAAATCCGCCTCGGGAATATCTTCGCTCCGCCGGTCGAAATTACGTTCGAACCTTGGGTGAAAGCATGGGCGACAGCCTGTACTGGCCTGAACTGCGATGGCCTCAGCCGCGGTTTCTGGAATTCGGTGAGAATCACCATCCCTTCCGTCTTCGTCTCGATCCTGATCGCAAGCGTCAATGGCTACGCCTTGGCGAACTGGCGGTTCAGAGGTGCCGAGACCTTCTTCACCATCCTGATCTTCGGAGCGTTCATTCCATATCAGGTCATGCTGTATCCGATCGTGATCATGTTGCGGGAGATCGGTCTCTATGGATCGCTCTGGGGATTGGTCATCGTGCATGCAATTTTCGGCATGCCAATCCTTACGCTTCTGTTCCGGAACTACTTCGTTTCCCTACCTGACGAACTGTTCAAGGCCGCCCGCGTCGACGGAGCCCGTTTCTGGGGTATCTACCTCCAGATCATGCTGCCAATGTCGCTGCCGATCTTTGTCGTGGCGATCATCCTTCAGGTCACTGGAATCTGGAATGATTTTTTATTTGGCGTCGTTTACACCAAGCCAGAAACCTACCCGATGACGGTGCAGCTCAACAACATCGTCAATTCGGTTCAGGGCGTGAAGGAATACAACGTCAACATGGCGGCCACCCTGCTTACGGGGCTTGTTCCACTGTTCATCTATTTCGTTTCCGGCAAACTGTTCGTGCGCGGCATTGCGGCCGGCGCTGTGAAAGGCTGACACCCACATGGACTCAAGCATTTCAATCCGAGGGCTCAAACTCAGTTTTGGAACCGTAGAGGTTCTGAAGGATCTCGATCTCGAAGTTGGGCAGGGCGAGTTCCTCGTCCTTCTCGGTTCCTCAGGCTGCGGCAAGTCCACACTCCTGAACTGCGTTGCCGGACTTCTGGACGTCACGGACGGGCAGATTTTCATTAACGGGCGCAATGTGACCTGGGAAGAGCCATCGCATCGCGGAATCGGAATGGTGTTCCAGAGCTACGCCCTCTATCCACAGATGACCGTCGAAGGAAACCTGTCTTTCGGGCTGAGGAATGCGGGAGTACCTCGACCGGACATTGCGCAACGCGTCGCCCGGGCCGCCCGGATTCTTCAGATCGAGCCACTTCTGAAACGGAAACCGGCGGCGCTTTCGGGTGGGCAGCGACAGAGGGTGGCGATCGGGCGGGCGCTTGTACGCGACGTGGACGTGTTTCTATTCGACGAGCCGCTTAGCAACCTCGACGCCAAACTGCGCGCTGATCTCAGAGTGGAAATAAAGCAGCTGCACCAACGCCTCGACAATACGATGATCTACGTGACTCACGACCAGGTCGAGGCGATGACCCTAGCTGATCGCATCGCCATCATGCGCGATGGGAATATCCTTCAGCTTGGCACACCGCACGAGATTTACGGCAAGCCCGCCAACAAATACGTCGCCGAGTTCATCGGCTCGCCGACCATGAATTTCATCATGGGGCAAATTGACATGAAGAATGGTCCTGAATTCGTTTCCAGCGCGGTAGGATTCCCGCTTTCCGGGTACATCTTTTCCAGCGATCGAGTGGCGGCAGGTGACGTCTGGTTTGGAATCAGGCCCGAGCACATTCTCACCGGAGAACTCCAGGCGTCTGCCCCTGTTAGGCTGGATGCGCAGGCGGAACTGATCGAGCCTCTCGGGTCGGACACCCTGGTGCGGGCCACGGTCGGCGAATTGCCTATCTGGTTCCGCATGGATGGACAGGCATTGGTGCGGCCAGGAGACAGGCTGCCAATCGGATTCGACCCTGCCCGCGCTTCCATTTTTGACAATGCATCGGAGCACCGTCTCTGAAGCGACAGCAGGAACTCGAATTGGCACCCCTATAGCAACCGAAGGGCAGGAAGAAGACATGGATGTTTCATTTCAGCTTTATTCCGCGCGTAACGATACGCCTTGGGAGGGCGTGATCCGGGACATCGCGGAATTTGGCTACACCCGGACGGAAGGTTTCCCGGACGTCTATAGTGATCCAAAGGGCTTCCGTAACCTTCTGGATACACACGGCATGAAGATGCCATCGGGCCATTTCCCTCTTGAAATGCTCGAAGATGATCTACCGAAAGTGCTCGCCGTCGCCTCGACGTTGGGCATGTCCCGGATCTACTGTCCTATGCTCGACCCTGCCAGTCGGCCCTCGGACCGAACGGGATGGCAGGCGTTCGCCAGCCGACTTCAGGCAATCCAGGCGAGAGTGCGTGATTCTGGCCTGGAATTTGGCTGGCATAACCATGATTTCGAATTCCGAGCCAGTGCTGATGGCACGATACCGATGCAGGAAATCCTCGAAAGCGCACCTGATATTGGGTGGGAAGCCGATATCGCCTGGATCGTTCGGGGCGGGGCGGATCCAATGGATTGGATATCAGATTATGGAGATCGGATCACCGCTACCCATGTCAAGGATCTCGCCCCCTCCGGCGGAAACGAGGCGGAGGACGGATGGGCCGATGTTGGCCATGGGACAATGGACTGGAGCACCTTGATGACTGCGCTTCGTGCCGTCGGCTGCAACCTATATGTTGTCGAGCACGACAAACCGTCTGATGCCAGGCGCTTTGCCGAGCGTTCCATCGCCGCGTTGAGGTCATATTGAGGCAGATGGCATGAACGGAGAACTTAAGGTCGGCATCATAGGGTGTGGCAACATCTCGGCCGCCTACATGGGCCTTGCTCCGATGTTTCGCGGCATCGAGCTTTGCGCTTGCGCCGACCTTGTTCCAGAAGCGGCGGCGGCGCGAGCCGAGGAATTCAACCTGCAGGCGCTATCCGTCGAAGACCTTCTGGCGGATGACAGGATTGATCTCGTGGTCAACCTCACAGTGCCAAACGCACATTTCGAGATATCAAAACAGGTACTTGAGGCAGGCAAGCATCTCTATTCCGAGAAGCCCTTCGTGCTTTCCCTGAAGGAGGGACGGGAACTTGGCCGGATTGCCGACGAAAGGGAACTACGCATCGGTTCCGCACCAGACACGTTCCTCGGAGGAGCCCATCAACTTGCCAGGGTACTGGTGGACAGCGATGCCGTCGGTGAGATCAAATCCGGCACCTGCTTCGTCCAGAGTGCAGGCATGGAAATGTGGCATCCGAATCCAGATTTTTTCTTCAAGCGGGGCGGCGGTCCGATCCTTGATCTTGGACCCTACTATGTCTCCAACCTGGTTCAGCTCCTCGGCCCAGTGAGGCGCGTGGCCGCGATGTCCTCCACCGCGTCCGCGTACCGCACGATAACCTCGGAACCGAGGTATGGCGAGAAAATCAGGGTGGAAACTCCCACAACGGTCCATGCGATCATGGAATTCCGTTCAGGCGCTCAGATCATCTACTGCGCCAGCTGGGACGTCTGGAAACATGGACATTCAAACATGGAACTGTATGGCAGCAGCGGGACACTCTATGTTCCGGATCCCAACTTCTTCGGCGGTGAGGTCCGCATGTCCGAGCGCTCCGCATTTACGAACGTGGCTCGATCATGGGATCATCCATTCAGCCGGGCGAAGCAGGGAGTGAATGCCAACTACCGCGGCGCTGGACTGGCCGACATGGCAGTTGCCATGCTGGACGGGAGGCCACATCGCTGCTCGCATGCCTTCGCCCTGCACGCGGTGGACGTGATGACCTCGATCCTCTCTTCGGGCGAGAATGGAAAGTTCATCGACATTATCACCGAATGCGAACGTCCCGCACCGCTTGGTCCAGAAGAAGCGGAGGCGCTACTGGCCTAAGGCAGGTTCGGGCACTAACCGTGCATTCGATTTTTGGGAACCCGGAGGACATGCCATGATTCGCAATCCCATCCTGCGGGGCTTCAATCCGGACCCATCAATTTGCCGGACTGGCGACGATTACTATATCGCCACCTCAACGTTCGAGTGGTTTCCGGGGGTGCAGATCCACCGTTCCCGCGATCTTGCCAACTGGGAGCTTGCCTGTCGTCCGCTCGACCGGACCAGTCAGCTCGACATGCGCGGAAATCCCGACTCCGGTGGCATCTGGGCTCCTTGCCTATCTTATGCCGATGGTCGCTTCTGGTTGGTCTATACGGACGTCAAACGGCTTGATGGGAACTTCAAGGATGCCCACAACTACCTGGTTACGGCCCCAGAAATCGCAGGTCCCTGGACCGATCCAATCTACGTGAATTCATGGGGATTCGACCCATCTCTTTTCCACGACGATGACGGTCGCAAGTGGTTCCTGAACCTTCAGTGGAAGCACCTGTCCGAATCTGTCGGTGGAGTGCCAAAGCATCCAGCCTTCGATGGCATCCTTCTCCAGGAATGGACACCTGAACATGGTCCGGTGGGTAAAGTCAGCAGGATATTCTCCGGTAGCCCGTTGGGTCTGGCCGAGGCGCCTCATCTGTTCAAACGGAACGGCTGGTACTACCTGACTGTCGCGGAAGGTGGCACGGGATACCGCCATGCTGTCACGATGGCGCGCTCCCGCTCAATCCATGGCCCGTATGAGCTTCATCCGGACAGACATCCAATTACGGCCAAGGACCACCCGCACCATCCGCTCCAGAGAGTCGGTCATGGCCAGATCGTGGAGACCCCGGAAGGGGAAACCTACCACACGTTCCTATGTTCGAGACCGCTTCCAGGCCGTCGCTCAACGTGTGGCCGCGAAACCGGAATCGTGAAGTGCCGTTGGGGCGAGGACGATTGGCTCTACACCGAAGACGGCAGTCCGGCACCACCAATGGACGTTCCAGCCCTGACGGCGGTCGAGACGCGCCCTGCTCGACCGGTTCAACGGCAATTCAGTGGAGATGAGCTACCGCCGGAATTTCAATGGCTTCGGACACCGGTTCCCGATCGGATTTTCCAATTGACAGGGAATGTCCTGAGACTGTTTGGACGTGAGAGCATCGGCAGCTGGTTTGAGCAGGCACTGGTCGCTCGCCGGCAGGAGCATCTGTCCTACCGAGCAGAGACTGTTCTGAGTGCATTCGAGCCGACTGGATACCAGCAAGCCGCAGGAATCGTGACATATTACAACAGGCACAAATTCCATTTCGCTGCGGTGAGCTGGAACGAGGGACTTGGCCGCTGTCTGACAATTCTGTCCTGTCCCGGTGATTGGCCAGAAGGCCGTCTTACCTTTCCTTGCGATCCTGTCGAAATTGATGAAGGGCCGGTCAACCTTGCCGTTGAGGTCGATCAAGCCACACAACGGTTCCTCTGGAGACAAACCGGCTCGTGGGCCCCTTTGGGCCCCGAACTCGACGCGAGTGTGATTTCCGACGAGGCGGGACGGGGCGAACACGCCTCTTTCACCGGCGCGTTCGTGGGAATGGCGGCATTTGACATTTCCGGGCGCGGTTGCCCTGCTGACTTCGCGACCTTCAACTATGAACCGAAGTGCCAACAATGATGGCTGGGACTTCCACACCTGCCATAGCGGTGTTGAATCTCAAGTGATCATGTTTTTTCTGGAATTGTACTTCAATAACAACGAGCGACGAACCCACTGTTGGCATCTCAGCCCGGCAGCAAGCGTTCGCACAAACCAATTCCAAGACCCTCAGAATCAACGCGGAAGCGGCTTGATGGTCACTTTCGCAGGTAATTCCCCATGAACTATGCGTCCCTACGTTCGATCCTGCAGACCGGATCGCCGACCGGAACGTCGTCGCCTTCCTCGACGAGATGTTCCAACATGACACCATCGCAAGGCGCTTCGTATTCATTGGTCACTTTCTCGGTTTCAACGTCGTAGAGTATATCCCCTTCCTTGAAGGCCGCCCCCGGCTCGACACGCCATGTGACAAGCGTACCTTCCTCCATGTTCATGGAAATGCGGGGCATCTTTAGCGAAACCTTCATGTCCAATTCTACCCCTCCAATGGCTTTCCAAGGAGCGCCTGCACGGATGATGCGATGCTTGCCTCATTTGGAATCAGCGCCTTCTCGATCGGAGGCGAGTATGGCAGCGCAACGTCCGGTACGGTCACACGCTTGATTGGAGCCTTCAACGCGTCAAAACATCTGTCCGCGGTGATTGCAGCAATGTGCGAAGCCGCCGAACAGGTATCCCGGCTTTCGTCCACGATGATCAATCGGCCCGTTTTCCGCACCGACGCCAAAATCGCATCCGCGTCGAGGGGGACCATTGTGCGTGGGTCGATGACCTCGACTGAAATGTCATCCTTAGCAAGCCTCTGGGCCGCTCGGACCGCCGGGCGCACCATTGCACCAATTGCAACAAGCGTCAGTGCGTCTCCTTCGCGGACAATGGCCGCCTTGCCAAGTTCAAGAATATGTTCTCCATCCGGCACCTCGCCCATCTCGCCGCCGCGGCCGGCAGCCTGCAGAAAGACAACCGGATTGGGATCGCGGATCGAGGCACGAAGCAACCCCATGGCATCGGCGGGCGTGGCCGGAGTCACCACCTTGAGGCCACCAAGGTTCATGAACATCGGATGCATGCTGTCCGAATGCTGCGCGGCCGCCGAGCGCCCGCCGCCATAAACGCCCATATAGACGATCGGCAGGCTGATCTGACCAGCTGTCATATATCGCAATTTTGCCGCCTGGTTGGCGATGGAATCGAAGCCGGTATACATGAAGTTGCCGAACATCATGTGGCAAACGACCCTGTAGCCCGCCGCTGCTGCGCCGACTGCCATCCCGCTCATCACGGTTTCCGAGATTGGCATGTTGCGGACACGTTCACGCCCATACCTCTCCAGCAATCCTCGCGTGTCACCAAACAGGCTGATCTCAACGTCCTCGCCAAAGAGGATGACTTTCGGGTCTCTGGCCATCTCTGTGTCGAGCGCTTCATTGATGGCATGGATCATCCGCTTCTTGGCCATATACGAGACTCCCTCAGGCGAACATGAACTTTGTCGATTGCTCGACGCTGGGCAATGGCGAGGATTCGGCAAACTCGACGGCGGCAGCCACTTCGCCCTGGATGTCCGCGTCGATCCGATCAAGATCTTCCTGCGTTGCCTGCCCGGCATCGAGCATGCGGGCGGCAAGCGCCGGGATCGGATCACGTCTGGCCCACTCGGCGACCTCCTCCTCGCTACGGTAAGATCCTCCAAGGAAAGTGACCTCGGCCTCCACATGGCCGCGCAACCGATAGGTCCGCGCCTCGACCAGTGTTGGTCCTTCGCCGTTGCGGGCGCGTGCGATGGCGCGGGAGGCGCATCGGTGTACTGCTATGATGTCGTTCCCGTCGACCTCTTCGTGAGCGGCACCGTATGGCTTCGCCCGATCGACAATTCGACCGGCGGTGACGGTGGAGGATGGAGAGAATTCTGAAAAGCCGTTGTTCTCACATACAAAAATAACGGGAAGTTGCCAAAGAACAGCAACGTTCAATGCTTCGCACAGAACACCTTGGTTGGCAGCGCCATCGCCAAAAAACGCAACTGCCACGGCACCCTTGCCGTCCAGCTTTGCGGCCCACGCCGCCCCGGTTGTGATCGAAATCCCTGCACCGACAATTCCGTTCGCGCCAATGATACCCTTCGAGAAATCCGCCACGTGCATCGAGCCGCCATGACCTTTGCAGATCCCGGTTTCACGCCCGTAGACCTCAGCCATCAGGAGGTTCGTGTCTCCTCCCTTGGCCAGAAAATGTCCGTGGCCGCGATGTGTGGACGCTATCCAGTCGCTGTCATCTAGCTGTGAGCAGACCCCGACGCCGACGGCTTCCTGACCAATGTAGAGGTGCACAGGCCCAGGAAGCCTACCTGAGCGGCTGTCCTTGCCAAGCTGCTCCTCAACGCGGCGAATGCGCAGCATGTTGCGGTAAAGTGACTGCATCTCTTCTGAAGAGAAGTTGGTCTTGGAAGAGGTGGTCGGCTGCATTCTTTCAACTCCGGTTTGCTGTCTCAATTCTGGGACGATGGAGGAAATGAGAGATTCTCGTTCGGATCCCCCCGGATAGTTATGCCGCCGTCGACCACCAACGTAGAGCCGGTAATGAACCCCGAATCCACATCTGCGAAAAACGCAGCGGCGCGTGCGATTTCATCCGGCCTACCCCAGCGACCCACCGGCGTTCTTTCCGAAAAGCTCTCCTGGTCGAGCATGTCGGCCTCCGCACGATCAAGAAGCGTCTGCGTCGCAATATAGCCAGGCACGATCGCGTTAACCGTAATTCCATCGCGTGCGGTCTCCAGCGCCTCAGTGAAACCAAGGATCGCCTTCTTCGCCGTTATATAACCGAGTCGATAGGGCACGGCTAGCTTGGCATTTGCAGACGAAATGTTAACGATCCGGCCAAACCGCGCCTCCCGCATTTCGGATGTCACCAGCCGTGCCCAGTTGACCGCGCCACGCACGTGTATCGCAAGCATCTGATCAAGATGCTCTGGCGGTAGAGCCTCGATCCGCCCGATTTGCTGCGGCATAGTCCCAGCGTTATTCACCAGCACTGAAACTGGCCCGAATTCCCTGACAATCCTGTCGTGAGCGGCACGACAACTATCAAAATCGGCAACATCGGCGATAGCCGCCAATGTTGTACCGTTTGTTGCATCGGCAATCGACGTGGCCGCTGAGCGGGGCTTTCCCCATCGAGGTCAAACACAACGACTCTGCAACAGCTGGCGGCGAATCGTCCCGCGCTTGCGAAGCCGATGCTCACAGCGGCTCCGGTCATTACCACGACCGCATTTGCGCAAATCGACATGCCTTGATCCCATTACTGTCCCGAACTGACATTCGAGGTGCTTGTTGCAGCTCGCAAAAAATGTGCTACATGTCTAGATGTTCAATCCAATCCACCGCGAGTTGCATTCCTCCATTTGGCTTAGGTCGGAAGGTGCACGCAGATCCATGCCGCGTATGTCCGTGTATCGCTCCACGAGACCGGGATATGGGCTACCGAATGGTCTGGCTTATCCAGCCCAAGATCCTTGCTCGGTCCGTCTAAAGTGTCTGCTCCATCGACGCGCCGCCACCGCGTTGCATTTTGCAATGCTTCTGTGGACCCGATTTCCTTTGGGCGCTTATGCCCAGAACATGAACGATCAGCCATTGCGCTCGGCTTCGTTGTCGTAGCCGGTCTCGTCAAAGAAAGCCGCGAAGTGCGCATTCGTCGCATCGGATTCGCCAATTCCAAACGGTGCCACGAGCGTGGTGTCCAAGAGTCCTTCTGGGTCTCCCGAGATCATTGGCGACATCGAGACGCTGTTCTCCCAACTGGCCGAGCACGACGGCGCGGAACTCGGGAACATGCAACGGCGTGGACCCAAGCGTGATCAGCGGCTCCGTCCTCGCCTGCTGGAACTGTTGATGCGCCGCCCAAGTACCGACTGAGCAAGCATTGCAAGAGCGCCACGGGTCTGCTGGAACTGAGGGAGCGCACTCCATTTTCTCCGAAAGATCGAGAGGGTCGAGGGATGGAATGGATGGCAGGCCTCGAATCGCCCCGTCAGGAACTCTCGCGCCTTCGTTTCGGTTGTCGCGCTATCCACCGCCATCCATTCGGAACGCAGCCGAGCGATCCGCTCGAAACACCAGTCCGCGTATGCCTACGAAACCCGCCTGCGGATTCGCTCGTCGCCGAGATCCTCGAGTAGATGCCGACGGACCACATCGCCGGTCTCGGCCTCGTCGTTGGCGACCAGATCGCGAGCGATACAGCGTACAACTGTGGTGATCCGATCCTGCCAATGCCTGTCCCAGTCGGTCACTTTCACCTGACTGCGGGGCCGGCTGATTACGGCCGCAGCTCCGGCGGCACCAGTGACGGCAACTGTCAAATTCTGAATGGAAGCGTGAAAGCTCTCGGCCCAGTCACGGTGCCGATTGACGAAATTCAGAACCTCATCGACAAGAGCAATACCGGAGCCTGTGCCGCCGCGAAGCCTCTGGCGATTGCCTCGGTGCTGGCGGGGTGGTCTTCGCTGCGGCTCCGAGCGCGGCGACGCCTGCGCTGCCCGCCAGCTGGCGAGCGAGATCGATTCAGGGAGTCTCCCTTCCCTCGGATGGATCCCAAGCGTTGCCCACGAAGACGCCGGCCTTTGCATCGGACGGCTCGGGAACGGCGGATTCGGCAAGTAGTTCGGATATGCCGGGCAGGCTCCTGGCTTGTGCACCGGCGCTGGCAAGGTGATAGACAGCGGTCAGGGTGTGGGTCTTTCCTCCGCCGAACTAGCTAACCAGGGCGAGCACTGGGGATGTGCTCCGTGTCCGGCCGGCGAAGCGCCGAAGGACCATGCCCGCATGATCCGTCAGAGCGCGCGTGGAGCAGCTGCGCGAGAAAAACTGCGCCGGGTGGCAGTAGTCCAGAGGTGACGTACCGGCAACGACCTGTTCCAAGACGATCGCGAACTCGTCCGGGCTGAACGAGCGCCCTTCTCGCACTTCCTAACGGGATGTGACAACCTTGTACCAAGGATCTCCAATCATTGCGCTTCTCGAAGATTCCCACGGACCGTATCCGCACGCGCCGTCCGCTGACCACAATTATGGTGCCTTTGCGCATCGCGACGCCATGGCCCTCGATCAGAGCCCGCATCGATGCGTCTCTGCGGCTGTCAAACCACCGAGCCGCACGATGCACGGATACGGCCCGCCACGCACAAAGACAAGTTCGTCAAAATCCTTGTCCTCAGTGACGAGCACCCGATCGTCGTGCAAGGCGATAGCAAGCAGCGCCTCGTCCGACGCATTCGCATGTCCGTCGCAGGCGGAGAGCACCTCTTGCCCGAGATTAATCAAAGTCCGGCGCAAGATGTGCGATGCCGTACGGGTGTAGCGTAGGATTCTTGACGCTTGTCCACTTTCTTTCCATTTTCTTGGCCCATAGTCCTGGAGCGCGTGCCGGACGGATCAAGCCTCCGGGGCATTACAGGAATCCTAGGCTACACCCATGCCGTACAGACATCGAGAAGGAACTTCACGAAGCCTTCCGCAGAGAAATGCGATCGTGAACACGTTCACCCGCCAGAGAACGATGGGCAAACACCAAACAGGCGCGGATATCCTCGGGCTCAAGAAAGGGAAACTCGCTGAGTATGGTTTCCGCGCCATCTCCCGCCGCCAGTTTCCCCAAGACATGCTCCACAGCTATACGCATGTCGCGGATGATTGGCTTGCCGCCGAAGACTTCGGCCCGCACGGTTATGCGTTCCAGCAATTCGGTTTCTTCAGTCATTTTTCCATCCTCCATTCTTTCGGGTTGTCGGCCTTGGCTTGCCGGCCGTTTGGCGGATTGTTTTGGGGCTTATACGCTTAACTTGCCAAGTCGTCATTTCCGCCAAGCCCGCTTGCGTTTCCGGTTGTGCAGCCGCCGCGACGGATCGGCGGGCTTCACGTGAGAGAAGAAAACCCGCGCCGCCTGTTCAGGCGTGGCGTCCAGCTTGATGATGCGGGTAAGCGGGCGACCACTCAGCTTGTGCTCAGACGGCGGTTTCTTCTTCGTCATTTGACGACTCCCTTGGTCACTACCGATGAAGGAATCCCGATCAGAAGCAACGGGCATGGATTGCCAACTCCGCGTTCAATCCGGCTTTTCAACTTCTCCCAATGCGTAGTGGCCGCGCCGAACTTGTCCGCAACAAACTTCCTAGCCCATGCAGCCGCAAAATCTCCGCTCATATCTGCAACCATCTGCCTTTGACGCGCAGTTGGATTGACGCCGAACTTCACCAAGTCGCCATAACCGGAGACGCCGTTGTTCAGGGCGCATTCATGAACGATCTGCACCATCTGATCTTGCAGCGATTGGCCGCGTGTAACGACAATTCCGACGCTGATTGCGCCTTCCGCGTGCAAACGCTGGAAATTCTCCAGATCCCGGTCAAAGAACGGGTCCTTGTTGTTCCATTCGATTTCGAGCGCGACCGATCCCTTGTCGGTCTGCCTGACATGATCGATTTCGTGCGTCGTTCCGGCGCGATGTTCACCATCAACGATCTTGCTGATTTCGATGTTGCGCTTGTACCATCTGCGTTCGTGGAACGCCCGGCGAAGGCGTTGCGTCGGATGCGATTCACCGCCGCCGCCACGGATCAATTCAACATCCGCGACCCTGAAATCCGCCAGCACTTCGCACAACTCGCGCAAAGGCTCCGGGAAGTCTTCGACCAATACCGCTTCAACATGGTTCTGGGCTTGAACGTCAAAGCCCAAGTCTGTGAGGACGGAAAGTCTCACGCGGTCGTAGCCGCCGAATTGTGCGCATAGGTCGGCCAGTCCGGTCGATAGTCAGGCACGGCCTGATCGCCCCAAACGGTCCATTCCTCGCGTTGGCCGCGTCCGAAAAGCTCCAAGTACGGCCCCCAACTGCAATTCTCGATGATGTCATACTGTTCATCCGGCTTGCGCGAATGTTCGCGCTTTCGCGTAGCCATGAAGTTGACCTGGCTTCGTCCGGGATCAAGCGTCCTGGCTTTCTTGCCGCGCACTCCGAACAGCACCAATTCCGTCACGTTTCGGAAGTAGAATCCGACGCCGCGCCCATCCGGGCCGCCGTCTTTCCTGACCTTGTGCCACACGATGTTGGTCTTGTACTCAAAGCCCCACGATTCCAGAGTGTTCAATCCAAACGGCAGCAAGGCGTTCGGGACCCACAAGTAGCAATGGGCGCGTTCATGCACGAAATCACCAACGGGTAATGCGGCAATCTCGTCAAAGCTCAAGGTTTCGTAGCGACCAAGCCGACGATGTTCCGGCGCGACCTTTCCGGTTCGGTTCGCGAAACGCCATGGCGGATCGGCCAGGACCGTGCCGAACTTCTGTCCATCCAGTGCCGTTGACAGTTTCTCGGCGAGGCTCATGCCGCCACCTTAGCCTTGGCGACAAGATCGCCATACTTGATGCGCTTGCCGACGATGCCACGGGCGAGAAACGCCATCTGGTCGATCATGTCCATGTCGCGGATGTTGTTCCGGCCCTCGAACTCCGCAACGTAGCGGTCAAGGTGCTGGTCCGAAATGTGGTGGAAAGTGCCATCATAGCCGCGCCTGAACAGGCTCCACAAGGCTTCAATGCCATTCGTGTGCACGTCACCCCTGACATACTCGTTCGCGCGGTGGTTGACACTCTCATGCGCCCGGTCGATGCCCACGTAAGCCCGCGCATCATCCGTGTACACCGTTGCCGTTTCCTCGGTGCGATCCTCGACGAACGCTTGCAGCGTCTTGGCGTCCGTGCCGCGAACGACCGCCGCACTGACCTTCTTGGTCTCGCGGTCCTTCACGCCCGCGACAATCGCCTTGCCCGCCGTGCCGCGACCGATTCCGGCTTCCTTCCGTTCCCTGCGCTTCTTGTTCGACATGTTCTTGACCTTGCCGCCGATTGCCGTTTCGTCCGCTTCCACCGGGCCGGGGAAACGCCTGTCGATGCCGCCCATGAAGCCTTCACGAATGCGCTGCATCATGAACCATGCGGTCCCCTGACGGATACCGACTTCGCGGTAGAGCTTCATGCTCGAAGTGCCCTTGATGCCAGTCGTCATCATGTAGAAGGCGATTGCCCAGTTCTGAAACCCGATCTTGCTGGACTCCATCGCCGTTCCCTTGCGAACGGAGAAGTAGGCGCGGCAGTCCTTGCACCTATAGGGCATAGGCTTGCGGCTCCTGACAACCGAATACCTGACGGAACCGCAATCAGGGCAATGGCGTTCGCTATTTGGCTACCTTTGTTCCTCAAACCACCTCTCGGCGGCATCGTGACATTAAATCGGGTCGGCGTCAAGCGATTTTGGCAATTTAAGCTTATAGGCCCCATTGTCTTGTTCGACGATAGGGATTGTCATGTTCTCATCTCGGCAAAGCCAGAATCATGGCGTCCAGCACTCGCTTCTCGCGGCTGCCGCGCGGGTAGAGCGAGGAAAGCGCATTGGCGAGGCGCAAGAAATCAGGCCCGCGTTCCCGTTCTGAGAGACTCAGCGTCCGCAAGGCGTTGGCATGGCCACCCGCCTGCATCAGCATGGCGGCATGTACACGGTCCAGCACTGTCAAGTCCGACGAGTGCTCTTCATGACCAAGGACCATTGCAGGTGACGACTCTTTGATCTACCGACGGATCGATCCACCGCATTTGTGGAAAAGGGCCACCTGCCGGTCCACACTTGCAAGCCAAGTTACGTTGAGTTGGGACGATGGTCTTCGGCGAGTCAAGCGGTACATCATGCGTGAAATTTCCAAAGTTGCCATTGCGTCCCTTTCGATCCAGATTTCTCCAGTTTGAAACGGGGGGGGCGAATTTGGCGCGGGTCCTGCGGCGGTTGGCGCGATACGCAAGATGATTCCATGAACTCGCCATTCCGCACATTCAGTTTGGGCCGGAAAACACCGACACTGCTCAGGACTTTCCGGCATCCACGAATACGATCCTGAGCAGTGAGGCATTCAAATTTGGTAACTGCTCACCCCTTCCCGGGTGCGGACCGGGCATCATTCGGCTTGACCATGTCGGCTGCGTTTCCGGCCAAGGCGATCTGGATGGCGACGAGGGGGTTGTAACCGAGGGTGGCCATCGAGCTCAGGTAGCCTGGGATCCTGCACCATGCCTCGGCATGGAGCTGTGTCCGGAAGCAGCCCGACACCTTGATCTTCACCTTGGCCATCCTGATCCTGCTCCCGCCGGCGTTGTTCGTGAAGCTGACGTCCGGGTCGGCCATGAAACGCCGCACGGACGCTTCATGCCTCGCGAGGCGCTCGTGGAGGTCGTGCGCGTCGGACCTCCCGACCCTCCCGCGCTTTCCCTTCGGGCGCGGCGGGATCTCCGGCAGCTCCCTGCGGCCCTGGGTCAGGATGGTCCGGTACCGCCTGCGCGCGCTCCGGCGTTCGGCCTCGGGCAGGGCCCTGGCGTCGCTTCGGCTGGCCCTGTGGCAGGCCTCGCGCGGCAGCCCCTTCATCAGGCGCGCCCGGCGGAAGCCGTTGGACCCGGGGACGAACGTCAGCCCGCGCAGGGGATGGGAGCCACAGAGCTGGTGCGTACACCGGTCGTAGGTGAGGTGACCCGCCCAGCAGTCGTGGACCAGCGTGCCGGTGTAGCGGGGGATGACGCCGATGTCCCCGGTCGCCTCGCATCCGCGCCTGCGGTGCAGGCGCTTCAGGGTCAGGGACCCGTCGGTGAGGACGTGGAGCCACCGGGTCCTGCCGCCGGCCCGGAATCCGGTCCCGTCGGCGCGCGGGGCCGGGCGCTCCGGCAGCCGCGCGACGGCGGCCTCCTCCCACGGCCCGAGCGCGTCATGCAGGCGGCGGACGTATCCCAGGCAGGTGGCCTCGGAGAGCATGGGGCCGGAGACCGCCTGGACCATGGCGACGGCCCGGGGCGGGGACAGCATGTGCGCGCCCGGCAGGTTGATGGTGAAGGCCTGGAGACCGGCGCCGTACCGCAGCGGGCCCGTAAGCGGTTAAAGTACGGCGTCCGGTCGGGTGCCACCCATCCCTTTCCTGTTTGACAGTATAGGGCATCGCCCGGTAGTGAGTGGCCATCGGGGCGAATCACTTCGGGGGCCACCATGGTGGCACATGCGGGATCGGGGACGGACGGGCGGAAGGGCAGGACGGCTTCGCCGGACGCCGCCGGCGGGATCGGCGAACTCGGGCGGGAGCTGTCCCGCTGGCTGGGGACCGGCGCCCTGCCGCCGGAGGCGGAGGGACCGCTCCGGTCGCCGGGCGGACTGTCCGGGCTGCAGGCGGCCACGGTCGCGGCCCAGGAGGGGAGGATCGCCGAACTCCTGGCGCAGGTCGCCGCCCTGACGGCCCAGGTCGCCCGGCTGGAACGCGACCTGTACGGCCCGCGTTCGGAGAGGCACGGGAAGGGCTCCGACGCCCCCTCCGGGCAGGACGGCCAGGACAGCGACGGCAGCCGCCGCGGCGGCAGGCCCGGACGCCGGAAGGAGCGCGGCGATTCGGTGGGTGACGCCGGGCTGCGCTTCAGCGGCAAGGCTCCCGTGCCCGGCATCACCGTGACGCCGCCCGAGGTCGACGGGCTGCCGGAGGACGGTTACGAAGTGGTTTCGGAGCGCGTCCACTGCCGGCTCGCCGCCGTGGAGTTCCGGCACGTGGTCATCCGCTACCGCTACCTCACCGTCAAGGTCAGGGGTTCCGACCGGCCCGTGTCCGCCCCGGCCCGCGAGGGCGTCTCCAGGAGCAGCTGCGCCGACGTCTCCCTCCTCGCCGGGATGCCCGTCGACAGGTTCATGTGGCACCTGCCGCCTTCCCGGCAGCACCGGATGCTGGCCGAGGCCGGCATCACCGTCAGCCGCGGCTCCCTGAGCCAGTGGGCCAACCGCGCCATCGCGCTGCTGGAGCCGGTCCACGAGGCCCAGTGGCGCTCGGTGCTGGAGAGCGCCGTCATCCAGATGGACGAGACGCCGATCCGCGCCGGACGGCATCCGGGCAGGCCCGGCAGCATGAGGAAGGGCTACCTCTGGCCCGTGCTCGGTGACCGCGGCGAGGTCGTGTTCCCCTTCTCGGACTCCAGGAAGCACGGGAACGCGGTGAGGTTCCTCGACGCCTGCAGCGGAACCCTGGTGACGGACGGCCACCGCGACTGTGAGGCCTATGTCGCGGCCCGCGGCGGGGCGGTCACCCACCAGACGTGCTGGGTCCATGCAAGACGCGGTTTCGAGGAGCTTAAGGACACCTACCCGGAGATGGCCGGGGAGGCGCTGGACCTGATCGGCGCGATCTACAGGATCGAGAGGGAGATCAGGGACCGGACACCGGCCGGGCGGCTGGCGGCGCGGCGGACCCGGTCGCGGGCGGCGGTCGCCGCGTTCCGGGACTGGTGCGACCGGACGCTGGAGGATCCGGCGCTGACGCCGAGGCATCCGGTCCGCAGGGCGATCACCTACGCCACGGAGCGGTGGGCGGCGCTGGGGACGTTCCCTGGGACCCCGACGTGCCACCGGACACGAACCTCGTGGAGAACGCGCTGCGTCCTGTGAAGCTCGGCCAGCGCAACTGGCTCTTCGCATGGACGCTGGACGGAGCGGAGAACGTGGGGACCGTCAACGGGCTGCTCGCCACCTGCCGGATGCAGGGCGTCGACCCCCGCGTCTGGCTGACCGACGTCCTGCCTCCCGTCGACACCCATCCGGCCGACCGGGTCGGCGAACTGACGCCGAGGCGGTGGAAGGATATCCTCCCCGCCAGCCCGATGGCCTCCGACGTGGGGCGGGCCACGGCGGGACGGCTTCACGCCGCCGCCGGATAGCGCATGCGGCGGCGGCGGACAGTGATGTCGATCCCGTCCAGAAGCGCCGAAAGCTCGGTCCGCGACAGCGACACAGACCTGCGCCCCGGCGTGGCCGGCGACGCGAACAGGCCCCGCTCCAGCCGCTTGGCCCAGATGAAATGGCCACCGTGCCCGGAGCCGAGTATCTTCACCATCGTCCGCCGCCGGTTCACGAACACATACCAGCGCCCGCCGGCGGGGTTCTCCCCGAGATGGCTGGTGACCAGCCCGCAGAGCCCGGCGGGGCCTGCCTATGACACACAACTTTTGTCTGGACGTAGCCTTTTGTAGAGCAGGCTCGTGCCGTCCATCCTGACCAGCCTTCCGTATGTCCTGGCCGTGACCGCGAGGCTGGCGTAGCCCCGCCAGATGACGGTCTGTCCGGGGGGCGCCTCCTTCCTGCGGTTCAGGTAGCCACCGAGCGTCGCCATGAGGACGAAGGCCCGTCCGAGGTCCAGCGGCTGCGGCAGCCCCCGGTCGGTGGCGAAGTCGGCCAGCGCCATGATCCCGGTGTCGGAGAACAGGATACCGGCGGGCAGCTCCGGCGTCTCCCGCCCCATCATCACCATGGCGGCCAGCCGCCATGCGATGACCGCCCTGACCGCCACGGCCCGTTCGATCCGTTCGGCGGCCCGCAGGTTCAGGTGCTCGGCCCGGCACCCGGACTTCAGGATCCTGTGCCAGTCCTCCACCCGCCACCTGAGGCCGTACCAGCGCAGGATCCGCTCCGCGTCCGCGCGTCCGTTGACCTCCAGGCTGGTCAGCAGGAACCATTCCAGGCGCCCGCTGCCGTCGGCCGGTTCCGTCACCTCCCGCACGTGCACCGCCGTGAGCCGCACGGGTTCCATGCCTCCGCCTGCCCTCATCCTCGACGGCGGCGGCAGGTCGTATGTCTCCCAGCGCAGCTCGGTCTCCGCCGTCCGCGCCTCCCGGGCCTTCCGTTCCTTCTGGCCGGCCGCCGCCCTGCGGGCCGACAGCCGCCCGACCCCGATCTCCAGGCGGCCTTGCGCGGGCGACGCCCGGAGGCTGTCGAACAGCTTCGGCAGGCCGTCGCCGAGCCGGCGGCTGGTCTTCGCCCGCACCAGGATGTCGACGTTGCCGAGACGCTCCCGCTCGGCGAACAGCGTGAGGAAGTCGGCCTCGCGGTCCATCACCGCCACCGTCCGCGTGTCCCCGGTCCGGCCCGCCATCAGCGAGGCGTCGCGCAGCCCCCGCAGCCAGCGCGCCGGTTTCCGCTCCCCCTCCGGCCGGCCCGCGTCCGCCTTTCCGTCCGGCGCGTCGAACTCGATCCGGGGCACCCCCAGCGGGATGCCGTCCGTGCCGACGGCCAGCGTCGAGTGCATGTGCAGCCCCAGCGTGCCGGAGGACGCCTTTCCGTTCCTTCCGATGATCCCGAGGCCGCCGCACTCCGGGTGGGTGGCGAAGTTCAGGTCGGTGCCGTCCTGCACCAGCAGCACCGCGTCCCGGTCGGCCATCCGCCGCAGCGTCCGCTCCCGGTGCGGCGCCAGCACGTTCGCGACCGTGACCTCCGACTCCGCGGGCCGGTCGACCAGCCGCTGCCAGCCGACCGTCGCCGCCCTGTCGCCCTGCGCCGCCGCCGTGAAGGGCGCCCCCGGACCGTCCGCCATGATCGCCGCGCTCCTGACCAGCCTCGCGGACAGCCGCCGGTCCCCCAGCGGCGCCCCGCCGAACTCGTTCTCCGCCCAGCATGCACGGTCCAGCCCCTCGCCGCAAGCCAGCGGCTCCGGCCCCTCCGGCCCCGGCTGCGGCGCGCCCAGCCCGGCGCGCCAGTCCGGGGCCAGCGGCCGCAGCCAGACCGCCTTCGGCGGCGTCGCCTCCCCCGGCGCGGCGAAGCGCCCGCGCCCCGCCGTCGTCCCGACGTGGACCCACCCGGCCCCGGCGAAGCATGAGCCGCGCCACTCCGGCCCCGTGAAGGTCCCGAACGGAAGCGGACGGAACCCGTAGCGGGCCATGAAGTCCCCCGCCAGGCGGCGCACCGCCATGGCCAGCACCATCGAGGCCAGGTTCCGGCAGCGGATCTCCGGACGCACCAGGAACCGCGACAGGCAGGTGACGCGCCCGACGTTCGCGGCGCGGGCGTCGCCGTCCCACCCGATCCAGGCGTCGCGGGCCCTCAGCCGCAGGGCGGCGGCGGAGAACCCCAGCGCACCCAGCCAGCCGTGGTCCGAGCCGACCAGGTACCGGACCTGGCACCCGGCGCGCAGCGCCGCGCCGAGCGGATGCCCGCGCCCGACCAGCCCGTTCCAGAGCCGCCTGTGGCCCTCCCCCTCCACGGGGACCAGGACGAGGCCCCGGACCCGGCCCGCCGTCCCCGGAACCCCCGAAGGCGGCGGCACCGGTCCGTCCAGGCCCGCCGGACGGCCGCGCGGACCGCGGCGGCGGCCCCACTCCGGCAGCGCCACGAGGCCCCGCCGCCCGAGTTCCCGCAGGGCCGCGTCGCAGCTGGCCAGCCGCGGGCGGCCGAGGGCGTCGGACAGGCCGAACTCCGCGCAGACCCGGCGGCCCGCCGCCGCGCGGCTGCGGAAACCCTCCGAGGCGAGGATGTCCCGGAGACGGGCGAGGCTGTCCGGTCTCTCCAGCAGCGCGCGGATCGGCAGTGCGGTGCCCATGGCCGACCAGATACAGCAACCGGAAACCTATGTCCAGAGAAATTTGTGTGTCATAGGCAGGGCGGGGCTGCGGCGCATGTCCGCCGGCCCGCCCGCCAGCCAGATGCCGCCCGGCGGCCATCCGCCCAGCATCAGGACCGCCTCAGGCGGAGCGTGACGCCGCCGCCGAGCGACAGCCCGCCGTCCCAGCCCGGCTCCGCCGCCACCACCTCGACGAAGCCGCCGGACGCCGCACCGCCGGTGAGGCCGCGCCTGCGGCGCCAGCTCTGGAACGTCTTCACCGGAACCCCGCGGCTCTGGCGGAAGCTGGCCTGCGAGCCGTCCCAGCGCCCGAACGCCGCCATCAGCCCCTCCCACTCGGCCTCGCTCCGGACCCTCCGGGCCAGGCCGCCGTCTGCCATTGCATTCACATCCACCGTCATGGACAGTCCTCCGGTCACGTTGAACCGGCCGGGGAACCCTCCCGCACTCCGGCGCCGCGGATCAAGGCGAATGCGCTACGTTGCGCTTTAGTCGCTTACGCGGGCCCGGCATGCTGTCGGGGAACCGCCCCCTGGTCCGGGCCCGGCAGTCCGGGCATTCCCTGGTCCCGGCCTCCACGCGGCGCCCGCCGACCTTGAGGACGATGTCGTACAGGACGCGGCGCTCCCGTCCGGCGGGGGGCGGTCCCCGGGAGGTCGGCGCCGCAGGCGTCGCAGGCATCGACGGCGACCGTCTCCCCGGCGGTGGTCCTGCGCATGTCCGTGCCGGTCCGCAGGTTCGGTTCCGCGCCCCGGCCGCTGTCCCTTCCGGTACGCCGGGCGGTCCCGTCCCTCTCCGTCCGCGACGGAGGGATGCTGGAGCTGGCGTCGGTCCTGCGGGTCGTCCGCTCCAGCGGCACGGCCACCAGAATGCCGGGCGGCGGGAAAAGGGCCTTGACCGGCGCAAGGGTGTCCGCGCCCGCCTCGCCCTTCCGCCTGATGGCATCGAACTGGGCCCGGCAACCGTCCAGCTGCGCGCGCAGCGAGGCTGCGTTCACCGTCGGCGCCGCTCCGCCTCCACCACCATGACCGCCGCCTCCGCCGTGATTCGCCCGGACGGATGGACAGTGCAGCGGGCAGCTCTATGATGTCAAGCCCAAAGATGGCCGACGGCGGACGGGCGCGGATGACGGGACAGGATGCCCGGCCCGAAAGCCGTCAGGCGGGACGGTCAGGGATGAAGGGGCGAGCAGTTACCAAATTTGATGGCAGTTGCAAGCGAGCAGTTGATCGGAGATCTGGAATGACACACCCATTGGTCACAGAAATGGATATCGCCTCGTACCAATCAGATGGCGTGGTGTTGATCAGAGGATTGTTGGCATCCTTCATTGACACGCTTCGAAGAGGTATAGCGCACAACATGGAGTCCCCTGGCCCTTACGCCGCAGAGAATCTCGGGGAAGGCGAACAGGGACGGTTCTTTGATGACTACTGCAACTGGAAGCGTATTTCCGAATTTGAGGAGGTCGTCAATGCCTCAGCCGCTGCGGAAGTCGCGGCCGATCTAATGCAATCGGATCGCGTCCAGATGTTCCATGACCACGTGCTGGTAAAGGAACCCGGAACCTCCAAGCCAACGCCATGGCACCAGGATGGACCCTATTATTTTGTCGAAGGCCGGCAGACGCTCAGCTTCTGGACGCCGCTTGATCCGGTCGACTCCGCGTCTTTGAGGTGCGTGGCGGGATCGCATCTCTGGCATCAACCTGTCCTTCCGACGAGATGGCTGGCCGAAACGAGCTTCTATCCTGACGAAGACACCTATCAACCAGTCCCGGACCCTGATTCAGACGGCATGGACATTCGGGAATGGAACATGGAACCCGGTGACGCCGTGGCCTTCAATTTCATGACATTGCATGGTGCACGCGGAAACGAAACTCCGATGAGACGGCGGGCCTTCTCTCTAAGATTGGTGGGCGACGATGCCCGATATGTCTCGCGGCCGGGCCCGACATCGCCTCCGTTTCCGGACCACGGCATGCAGGACGGCGATCGCCTACGGGAAGATTGGTTCCCGGTACTGCTTGATCGAACCGGTTGAGAACCGAAGCTTGAAGTGCCGAAAAGCAGAACCAACAAACGATTCGGAGAGCAAACCTCATGTTCAGGAAAAGCCTGCCAGCATTCGCCATAGTCACTCAGCCAGCATTTGCGGAGAATCTGCCCGATCCGATCTTGTGTTATCAAGCCAGTACCAATGCCAAGGATACCGAAGCCTATATGTCCTGCTTCACCGCCGACGCTGAGATGATTGACGTTTCCCGCAACTCTTCGGGAAAGGGCGCAATTCGCGCCTGTGCGTTGCGTGAGGTCAATTCCAATGGCGCAACCTTCAAGCATCGCAAAATCCTTGGGCAGACGGCAGGATATGCGAGGACGGAAGTGAACTGATTGAGTTGGAACGTTGACTACACATATTGGTGGGATGAAGACGGCAAGATCACCCGAATGTTCCTTCAATATGCAGACTGAGACGAAACCATGAAACGTGCGCTTGTAACCGGAGCCAACCGCGGCATTGGGTTCGCCATCGCTGAGGGGCTGTCAACCAAAGGATATGAGGTTCTGCTCAGTTCCCGAAACCCAGATGCGGGCAGACGCGCGGCGACCCGGATTGGCTCGGTCCCGATTCAGCTGGACTTGGCAAGTCCAGACAGCATTTCCCGTGCTGTCAAGGAAATGGGTCCGGTTGACATACTCGTTAACAATGCGGGCGTTTTGGGTTCCGGAGGCGTTCTGGACGATCCGGACGACTTCACGGAGTCGATGAACGTCATGGTTATAGGCCAGTTCCTCCCAATGCACCACCTGACCCTGCATATGGTCTCGCAGCGCTATGGTCGCGTCGTCAACGTCTCTTCAGGACGGGGCGCATTTTCGGATGGCGTCGCAGGGCCTGGCGCTTACGGCGTCGTCAAGGCCGCACTCAACGCGTTGACGGTTTCTGCGGCAAGGACATTGGCAAATACAGTAAAGGTGAACGCAATGTGTCAGGGATGGGTTCGCAAACGCATGGGTGGTGCGGGCGCAAGCCGATCGGTAGAGCATGGTGCGGAAACGGCGATCTGGCTGGCAACACTTGAAGAAAGCGGCCCCAATGGAGGTTTTTTTCAGAGACAAGCGTTTGATCGAGTGGTGAAACTGGCAACCCAATCTTTTGGGGTGATGCCAGGGGCTCCTACTATCATTATGGAAGCCCTCGTAGCCAAAGTGTTGACGCGTTGGCTGAAGCAATTCGATGTCATTGTGACCAACAGGCCGTTAGGAGCCTTTTTCGGACCTGAAACGATGCTGACAGATTTGCTGGAAATGCTGCCTTGGCCTGATTGGAAGTTTGGATGGAAGACGGTCGCCCCAACGCGCCCTACCAACAGGTGCGCCATTCGGCACCGAGCAATTTCTGGTAAAGGAAAGGTCAATCCCATTGCCTGATAAGCTTACGATTGCTTACCGCTTGAGCTCCGACAAGGGCCACGAGGTCACCCATCTTGAACGGGTGGTAATGGCTGTCACAGCCTACGGTCTCAACATGCCTGCCCCCATGCGGCCAAAAGGCAGCCTCCATCGAGGACGAGGACGACGGGTTCTACTTCGTCACCGTCTCAACATGCCTGCCCCCATGCGGCCAAAAGGCAGACCGCCGGCTTCCATTTCCAAAATGAACGATGTGGCAGGCTTCAAGCTGAGCGTCGGCTTATGAGAGACGCCCAGCAAGCCAAACTCAGCGGAATTGCTCTCGCATTTCTAGGCTTTGCCGCGTTTTCGACACATGACGCCGTGATAAAGTTCCTCGGCGTCGGTTACGCGCCGTTCCAGATTCTGTTTTTCAGCGTCTTGCTCAGCTTCCCATTCGCAACGTTCATGCTTCTGCGCGACAGGGAAGCGGGTACGCTCAGGCCGCGCAATCCAGGATGGGTGGCAATGCGCACCGCTGCGGCCGTATTGACCGCCGCTTCCGCGATCTTTGCGTTTTCGGCCCTTCCGGTCACGCAGGTCTACGCGTTCATATTCGCCGCTCCGTTTCTTATCACGATCATGTCCATTCCAGTGCTAGGCGAACAGGTCGGTGCCCATCGTTGGGCAGCCGTCCTGCTCGGCCTAGCGGGCGTGCTGATTGTCCTACGCCCGGGCCTTGAGCCACTTACAGTCGGACATGTTGCAGCCCTAACCGCGGCTGCCGGAAGTGCTCTGGTTTCGGTCATCACTCGGAAAGTCGGGCGCGAGGAGCGAGCGGCCGTGCTCATGCTTTACCCGATGATGACCAATGTCGTGCTTATGGGCGCGATCCTGCCGTTCGTTTATCGCCCCATTCCGGTCGAGCACATAGGGCTCTTCGCTCTGGTGGCGATTCTTGGATACGGTGGCGGCCTTTTCATAATCGCCGCCTACAAGCTCAGCGATGCAGCCGTCATCGCGCCAATTCAGTATTCCCAGATCATTTGGGGTACGGGTTTGGGCTTGCTGTTCTTCGCCGAAGTGCCTGACTTCATGACGGGACTGGGCGCCGCAGTGATCGTTGCTTCAGGAATTTATGTGGTGGTCCGCGAAAACTTGGGTGGCCGCTCGAGAAACACTCCAGTCCTTCGCACCCGCACCCGGACTGGCGCTGCCTCCTCTCCGAATATAGGTGCCATGCTTCGAACTCGAGCCAAGCACATGCCGCCTGATCATGACTTGCCTGCAAGGCCGACCAAAGATGATTGATTTCGAAATTCGCCGGAACGGAGTTCAAGCCATTAGGGTACCTGTCTTCGGATCAACGACCCGCAATCCGCTGGATGACTTACATGAAGTTCGGCTATTGAGAGTCGAAGGTTGACGACATCATTGTCGAGCGCTGCATCTTAACACACCAGATCATGGATTGAGTAGAAAGGTCAGTTGAGAACATCACGCCTCTTTCCCTCGGCGCTGTCATCGCAAGTGCACATAACCGGACGGCCAATGTAGGTCAACGATGACTGACGGGAACCAACCTACGCATTCGCCGTGATGGCACCCTCCTCCAATTTATGGATTGAATTGGATAACGCATCATGGTCTTGAATTCTGCGCCAAGGTATCAGGCCAGGAGCTGCATCTTAACACACCAGATCATGGATTGAGTAGAAAGGTCAGTTGAGAACATCACGCCTCTTTCCCTCGGCGCTGTCATCGCAAGTGCACATAACCGGACGGCCAATGTAGGTCAACGATGACTGACGGGAACCAACCTACGCATTCGCCGTGATGGCACCCTCCTCCAATTTATGGATTGAATTATTTATGGATTGAATTGGATAACGCATCATGGTCTTGAATTCTGCGCCAAGGTATCAGGCCAGGAAGTTGATTGCTCGGCACTACTCATCCGGAACAGTTCATTGCAGTCAGGTGATCGACATGTGGGCCCAAGTATCTTCCGACATCTACCGCCACTGCATGTGCGTAAAATTGTAGGCGTATTTTTGACCCTTGCCCAACGCAGCGCCGTATAGGTCGAGACCGACGGTGATGAGCGGCCGTTCTTCCGTAATGGCTTCCAACAGCGCGGCGTCCGTCAGGCCAAGCTTGGCGAATTTTCGATCCCTTACCGCCACCCGACTATTTACATAAACCTCTTTGGCCTGATCAATGAGCAATTTTAGCTGTTCCATAAATCGGATGTCCTGCGAACTGTTCAATAAATTTGACACTTCGGCAAGCGTATTGGGAGTGACGAAAACTCCGTTTAGTGAACTTACTATGTCAGCGAGACGGTCATAACCTTCCGTCCGAAATTGTCGGGTTCTCCTATGTCTTTCGACTAAAGAACGATCAACACTGCCTACGAGCAGAAGTACAAGCAGGTTAGCATCGACAAATGCACTTGACGGCGACATCAAATCAATTCAAGGATGCCAAAGTACGATGAGTCATGGAATTGACTTCGCCCGAAAGATCATCAATTTCGATTACCTTGAAAGAACGTTTCTTCCATCTAGCCGATTCTCCATCCGCCGCAACGTTCAATGCCGCAGCAAGTCCCAAGTGCTCATCCCAAGGTCGAAAGAAGCCAATGGTCACCTCCCAAACTTTCTTGCACTCATCAAATTTGACCTCCTCAACACCGATATGTTTAGCAGACTCATCCTCATAGAGGTCAGCGACATACACCTTCGCCGCCTGTACTGCTTCCTTGACATTCATATTCGAGTTCACTCTCAAGCTTCATGATGCGCTCATCTCGACCGCCATTGGGGTCTACTGTCCGTCGACGACGCTTCAGTAGGTATATACAAACTTTCATGTGAAATAAATAGATGTTCGTCGCTCTCACACCTAGAAGCGAACCCGTTTCCCCTCAGTACCTGTCCATTGTTGGGATGATTGTTGGGATGAGTGACTGATGTCTCCAACCGAGGTTCGGCGGCATCCGATCAGGATTGAGGAAGGCAGAAAGTGTCATGACTGGACACAGGTTGCGCAGATCTAAAGCGGCGCTGGCGATAGGTTCCAGCTTCGACACGTCCACGCCACCCGCGTTCGTTGCTCCAATGCGGCCGTCGAGAGCTTCTGACAAACTGAGACCAGTTGCCAATTTCGGCAAAACCATCGCCCTTCCTGTTGGTCCCCTGACAGAGTCAGGCAAAAGGTCCGAACTCGCCCATCACCGACGAGACACCAACAGGGGGCGTGATCCGGTGTCAACCACATTGGCCCCATTCCACCCTGAAGTGCAACACCAGTGGCGGTGGTGACCGGTTTTCCGGCCGCATGATGTTGCGTATCGGCCAGGAAGCGGCGACAGTCCCTTTGCTGAAGAGAAGGAGACTGCCATGCCCGAGGGCTACCGCCACCTGACCCGGGACGAAAGATGCCAGATCGGCGCGCTGAAGGAAAGCGGGCTCTCCGACGGGGCCATCGCGGCCCGTCTGGGCCGTGACCGTTCGTCGGTCTGGCGGGAGCTGCGCCGTAACGGCGGGGATTCGGGATACAGCCCGGGCGAGGCGCAGGGGAGGGCGGAGGCCCGCCGCGGCGCGGCTTCCTCGAACCCGAGGAAGATGACGCCCGACCGCTGGGCGCGCGTGGAGGGGCTTCTGGCGGAGGGCTGGAGCCCGGAGCAGGTCGCGGGACGGCTGCGTCTGGAGGGCGGCTGGACGGTGGGCCGCCAGTGGATATACGAACGTGTGAAGGCCGACAGGAAGGCGGGCGGCAGGCTGTTCCTGCTGCTGCGGCGCCGCGGGAAAAGGCCGAACTGGCGAGGCGGCAGGCACTCGGGCCGTGGCCACATCCCGGGCCGCGTCGACATCTCCGAGAGGCCGGATGAGGTGGAGAGGAAGGAGCGTGTCGGCGACTGGGAGGCGGACACGATCATCGGGAAAGGCCACAGCGGGGCGGTTGTCTCCCTTGTGGACAGGGCGTCGAAATACGCGCTTCTCCAAAGGGTTGACCGGAGAACCTCGGCCGCGGTCTCCGCCGCGATGGTGGAGATGCTGCGGCCTTCCGCCGCGCCCGTCCACACGATCACGGCGGACAACGGGAAGGAGTTCGCGGGCCACGCCGGCGTGGCGGAGGCGCTCGGGGCCGCCTTCTTCTTCGCCACCCCCTACCACTCCTGGGAGCGTGGCCTGAACGAGCACACCAACGGGCTGGTCCGGCAGTACCTGCCCAAGGGGACGGACCTCCGCGCGGTCACCGACGCGGAGGTGAAACGGGTGCAGGACCGCCTGAACGCGCGTCCGCGCCGGGCGCTGGGCTACCGGACGCCCGCCGAGGTGCTGCACAAGGCCCGCCCTCCCTGAGGCCGCGCGACCGCCTCCCACCGGCGCGCAGGAAGGGGGTGGAATGGATTTCGGGACCGCGTCCGTCCGGGCTCCGGTCGGGCTGCGCCCTCCCTGCGCCCGGACGGACGCGACCCGCCCCGGCGGAGGCGTTGCGTTGCCCGGAAAGCCCGGACAACCTGCATACAGAAGGGACCACAGCCGTCCCGGGGCCGGATCCGCGGCGCCCGGGGGCCGCAGACCACGCCTTCCGGCCATTCCCGCAGCTCGGGCTACGCCCCCGCTGCGGGAATGGCCGGTGTTGCACTTCGGAGTGGAAGTGGGGTTGCCAAAAGTCCCACCACAGATATGGTCGGAAAGCTGGCTTCCACCGCACTTTGACACAACATGATGTGGACAGCGGGATAACACCCTTGTAAATTATTCCCTTCCATTTCCCGCCAGAAACGTCCATAATGATCAAAACACAATCCGGCAGAGCAGTCCAATGCCCGATGATCTTCTTTCCCGCCCGTCATCCCACGAGTCATACGATGCGTCGTCGATCGAGGTGCTCGAAGGACTGGAACCGGTTCGCAAACGACCCGGAATGTACATCGGTGGAACCGACGAGCGCGCCCTTCACCACCTCGTAGCCGAAGTGCTCGACAATTCAATGGATGAAGCTGTAGCCGGACATGCGACCCGAATCGAAGTGGAACTCCATGCTGATCGGTCGGTTACCGTGCGTGACAATGGACGCGGCATTCCTGTGGACCCACACCCGAAGTTCCCCGACAGGAGCGCCCTGGAGGTCATTCTCTGCACGCTGCACGCAGGTGGAAAGTTCTCGGGAAAGGCTTACCAGATCTCGGGCGGGTTGCACGGTGTAGGAATCTCTGTCGTCAACGCTCTTTCTGACAGCATGCGGGTGGAAGTGGCCCGTAACCGGGAACTGTTCGCCCAGGAATTCTCCCGTGGCGCTCCATTGGGTCCGGTTCGCTCCGAGGGCACAACATCGAACCGTCGTGGAACCACCGTCACTTTCCACGCCGATGCGGAGATCTTTGGACCAGCCCAATTCAGGCCCCGTCAACTCTTCAGTATGGCCCGGTCCAAAGCCTACCTGCATTCCGGCATCGAAATCCGCTGGCGTACGCAGATCAAGGATAAAGACGTTCCCTGCGAGGCCACATTCCATTTTCCCGGCGGATTGGCTGACTATCTTGGTGAGCAGATCAAGGGTGCCTCCACCTATGCTGAACGCCCCTTTGCCGGCCGCGTGGACTTTATGGAACGATTCAGGAGTCCTGGCTCCGTCGAATGGGCAATCAACTGGTCGCCCAGTCGGGACGGCTTCATCCAGTCCTACTGCAACACTGTTCCAACCCCTGAGGGCGGTACCCACGAGAGCGGATTCTGGAACGCCATTCTCAAGGGCGTCCGTGCATACGGAGAATTGGCAAACAACCGAAAGGCGGCGCAGATATCCCGTGAAGACCTGACCTCAGGGGGTTGCGCTCTCGTTTCCTGTTTCATCCCTGAACCGGAATTCTCCGGTCAGACCAAGGACAGACTCTCAACCACGGAAGCGCAGCGTCTGGTCGAAACGGCTGTCCGGGATCACTTTGACAACTGGCTTGCCACTGACACCAAGTCGGCCGGCGCGATTCTTGACTTTCTGGTATTGCGTGCCGAAGAGCGGCTTCGCCGTCGACAGGAAAAGGAGACGGCCCGGAAATCGGCGACAAGGAAACTTCGCCTTCCCGGCAAGCTCGTCGACTGCACCGCCAACACGCGTGATGGAACTGAACTCTTTATCGTGGAAGGCGACAGCGCCGGCGGTTCCGCCAAAATGGCCCGTGACCGAAACACGCAGGCACTTCTTCCACTACGAGGAAAGGTCCTGAATGTGCTGGGAGCCGCAAGCTCAAAACTCGGGCAGAATGCCGAGATCCACGACCTCTGCCAAGCACTTGGCGTTACAATGGGAACCAGATTCCGTGTCGACGACCTTCGTTACGCCAAGGTCATCATCATGACCGACGCGGACGTTGACGGTGCCCACATCGCGTCTTTGCTCATGACATTGTTTTTCGTCCAGATGCGGCCGCTCATCGAAGCCGGTCATCTCTATCTGGCCTGCCCGCCACTGTACCGACTGACACAGGGAGCAAAACGGGCCTATTGCCTGGACGAAGCCGAACGTGATGCCTTGCTGGAAACCGGCCTTGGCGGAAGGGGAAAGATCGACGTCAGCCGCTTCAAGGGACTCGGCGAAATGGACGCCAAGGACCTCAAGGTGACCACCATGAATCCTGAGACCCGCAAGCTCATTCAGGTAACCATCGACGAGGACGCCCCTGGCGAAACAGCGGATCTCATCGAACGCCTCATGGGCAAAAAGCCGGAGCTAAGGTTCCAGTATATTCAGGAGAACGCGCGGTTCGTGGAGGAGCTTGACGTCTGACCAACGCGGCTGGCCTGCACCATCGGCGATGGCAATCGAACTGACGGTCCTCATTGGGGTGTGATTTCTGTATGGCGAACTATCAATTTTTTAATGCGTTGAAATCAAAAGATATTTTCTGATTCGAGTTCGGGATTCTGCGCGGATTCGGCCAATTTCGCGAAAACCATCCGTTTCGGCTGTGGTTTTTCCACGATCACCGTGTTCGCCGCTGCTCCCGGCCTTGGCTTCTTGGGGGGTGTAGAGTGCTCCTGAAAATTCCAAAAACGCCCCTGGGCGGGGCGACAAGGAGGAGCACTCCAATGACCAACGTACAGATTGACGCATCGATTGCCAAGAACGCCGATGGAAGCGTAGCCGTCGAAGCGACGCGGGAAGCCCTGATGGAGGCGGGTGCCGCCCTGGTGAAAAAAGCCACCGAGCTCGGCTTGGCGGGGGACGTGGCGGCGATGTACCGCCATGATCCGCTGACAGCCGAGAACCAGTTCCGGGACATGCTCTTCGGCGTGGCTCGCACCATCCTGGCCGACGCGTTCACTGCGCTTGACGATCATGGCAAGACGGTCAAAGTCGAGGGGAAAACCTATCGCAAGGCCGCGCCCACGTCGGGCCGTGCGATGACGGTCTTCGGACCGGTCGACTTCCTGCGGTCTCGGTATCGTCCCGCGGGAACGGGTGCGTCCCTGATTCCGACCGAAGCCCTCCTCCGCCTGATGCCCGGCAGGCTGACGCCGGCGGCGGCGGGCCTCTCGCTGTACCTGATGAGCAACCTGACGGCGCGCGAGAGCGAGGACATGTGGGAGAAACTGTGCGGCCAGGGGCCCTCGGTGGCCTCCCTGGTGCGATTGTCCGGGGATGCCGGAACCTGCATGGAGGCGTGTTCCGACGATGTTCTGGACGGCCTCCGGGAGGAGGAAGAACTGCCGGAGGAGGCGACGTCGATCCTGGTTTCCCTGGACGGCGTCATGATGCGCATGCATGCCGAAACGACCGAAGAACCAGCCACGGACGCGGGCTGGCGCGAGGCGTCGAGCGGCGTGGTGGCCTTGGTCGATGGCAGCGGTAACCTGCTGGAAAGCCGGTACTTCGGCCGTCTTCCCGAGACCGGCAAGACGAGCCTGAAAGCACAGTTGACGGCGGAAGTACGCCACTGGCAGTCGGTCAATCCGGACCTGAAGCTGGTGGCGGTCGCTGACGGCGCGAAGGACAACTGGACGTTCCTGGAAGCGCTGGATCCCGAAGTCATGCTTCTAGATTTTTGGCATGTGACTCAACACCTTCAGGCTGCGGCCGACGCCGCCTTCGGTCCGAACACCGCCGCCGGGACGGTCTGGTTTGAGAAATGGCGGCACTGGCTGCGCCACGACCCCAAGGGGGCCAGCAAGGCGATCGACGCCTTGCGCTACCTGATGCGGAAAGGCAAGGGAGCCGCCGTCATCCGGAGAGAACTGAACTTCTTCCGCAATCATCGTCACCGCATGCACTATGCGGACGCTGCCGTCGCCGGCTTCCCCATCGGTTCCGGTGCCGTGGAAGCCGCCAACAAGGTGCTCGTGACGACCCGGATGAAACGCTTCGGGCAGCGCTGGGGCCGTGACGGCGGCCAGGGCGTCCTGAGCTTCCGGTCGCTTCTCAAGTCCGGACGTTTCGACCGAGCCTGGGCAGCATTGGTCCCGCGCCTGGGCCGCGGTGGCGGCTGGAAGCTGCCACCCTGCGCCAACGAGAACCGGCAGGTCGTGCAGGTCGCGCTCGTCGCATGATTCTTGGCTAGGTCATTGTAAGATTAAAAAGTGACCATATGAGAATCACACCCCCTCATTGTCATGATCAACTCGCCCGATCGGCGATCCATCCACCCAAGTCAGGCATTCGTGGCCGAAAGCACCTTGGCCTGTCCGCATCGAATCCGCATTAACGAAAACTGGCCTACACCATTCCGCCTTCCGTTGGCGCAGGTCCACGTCAGCGCATCAGCCATAGTCCTGCACGATTTTTCCGCGCGCCAGCCGGGTATTTCGGTCCATACGCGCCGCCAGATCAAGATTGTGTGTGGCGACAAGCACCGCCATGCTCGTGTTACGTACAAGTTCCATCAGCGTCCCAAACACCAGATCGGAAGTGCCGGGATCCAGATTTCCAGTCGGTTCATCGGCCAGAAGGAGTTGTGGAGAATTGGCGAGCGCCCGGCAGAGGGCAACTCGTTGCTGCTCACCACCGCTCAGGGCAGCGGGGCGATGGCCTGAGCGGTCGGCAACACCAACTCTCGCTAGCAGTTCCATTGAACGAACTTCGGCCACAGTCCTGCCCACGCCATTGGCAAGCTGGGGGAGGACAACATTCTCAAGGGCCGTGAACTCGGGCAAGAGGTGATGGAACTGGTAGACGAAGCCAACTTCACGCCTCCGTGCCTCGGTGCGTCGACGGTCGCTCCGCCCCGTCATGTCGGTTCCGCCGATCAAGACCTTTCCGGTGTCAGGTGCATCAAGAAGACCAGCTATGTGCAGCAAGGTTGACTTGCCCGCACCTGAAGGCGCAACCAACGCCACAACCTCACCACGTTCCACGCGGAGGTCAGCTCCCCGTAGGACTGGAATTTCGCCAGCCGTGCCGCGGCCGTAGAATTTCTCAATTCCCTGAAGATCCAACGCGGGATCACTCATATCGAAGTGCCTCGACAGGATTCATCCGCGCCGCCCGCCGAGCCGGAAATATCGTTACGATGAAGCTGAGGCCGAGGGAAAGACAAACCGCTGAGATGACGTCGCTGGGCACAAGCCTGGCAGGAAGATGATAGATGCCACGAATCGAAGGGTCCCAGACGCCGCCGCCCATAACATAGTTAACAAAGCTGAAAATGGGATCGATATATACGGCGAAAAGGCAGCCAAGAACTGTCCCTATGATCGTACCAGCCACGCCGATGGACGCGCCACAAACGAAGAATATGCGCAGTATCGATCCCTCGGTAAGCCCGACAGTCCGAAGAATGCCAATATCGCGGCCCTTGTTCTTCACCAACATGATGAGCCCAGAGACGATGTTCATTGTCGCGATCAGCACAAGAATCGAAAGTATGACGAACATGACGTTGTCTTCGACATCAAGCGCCCTGAGGAACGCTCCGGAACGGTCTCTCCAGGTCCAGACCAGGGCCCTTTCACCACCTGCGTGGAGAATGTCGGGCAGATAGGAATCAACCTCTTCCGGTTCCGCGACGATCACCTCGATCTCATCGGCACTGCCGTCCTTGTTGAAATAGCTCTGGGCTTCCCCAAAAGGCATGTAGAGCCGGGTACGGTCGATGTCGTACCTGCCAGCCGTAAAGATGTACACAACTTCATAGGCATTGACACGCGGCGAAATCCCAAAGGCGGTCTTGACCCCGTCCGGTGAGATAAGCCTGATCCTGTCGCCAACTGCCGCGCGTAGTTCACGAGCGACACCTGAACCAATCGCGACACCATTCCCAAACGCCTCGATATCACCGGTTCGCTCATCGGAATCCGCAACACGCGGAATGGACTTGAGGTCTTCGAGCGTGATTCCGAAGACTTCCACACCAGCGTTTCTTCCTTGCAGGCTGGCCATGACCTGCCCCTTGATAAGTGGAGCCGCACGGATCACCCCTTCGACATCGGCAATTCTTACTGCAGTCGAATGATAGTCGATGAGCGCACGGGTCATTTGGCCAGTCTCAGACCCGTAAATGGTTGAATAGACCGTAACGTGGGCATTTGCGCCTAGAATGGTGTCAACGAATTCGGCCCTGAATCCTGACCTTACGGCAAGTGTCGCGATCAGGGCGAAGACTGCCAGCGCAACGCCAATCAGCGAAATCCACGTCATGACGGAGACACCACCTTCGGCCCTGCGTGAGCGAAGGTAGCGCCAGGCGATCATCCATTCATGGGTTGAAAACGGGGAGGTACTCAATGACCCTTCCAAGCATTCCTGTGGCGCATCACACTGCCTGTGCAGTCGGCGGAGGTCAAGCCGCACAGAGATTGATTTGATCAGGGTGGAACCGACGTGAATCCGAGAATCCATCCGAAACTGGTGGCTGCGTCCGCGACAGGATAGCGAACCACTGACCGATGCCCCAGCGCAATGACGTGATCTGACCCATCGCACCGTTCAGTCATTCCAGTTCGAAGTGTCGGGTGATCCGGATCGCGAGACAATTGTACCGAACTGATTCGCTTTCTGGGGTCCGCCTGAATCTCCTGCCCCCGCCAATTCCACCGCTCGGGGCTATCAGTCCATACCCGCCGGGCCCTACTCCGATGTTTCCTTTGCGATAATCTGCCACAGATTTTCGCGCTGGACTTGCCGGAACACGTCCAAACATGACAGTAGGAAGCGGCACAGGAGGCGCAAGATGACATATGCCGACGTATACAGATCCTGGCAGGATGACCCGGAAGCGTTCTGGATGAATGCTGCGGAAGCCATTGATTGGGAGAGCAAGCCCTCGAAGGCTCTCTTCGACGAGAACGCCCCTCTGTTCGAGTGGTTTTCCGACGGCCGGACGAACACCTGCTGGAATGCCGTCGACCGCCATGTAGCGACCCGTGGCGATCAAACGGCGATCATCCATGACAGTCCGGTCACCGGATCAAAGCGATCCATAACGTACCGCGAGCTTCAGATGCAGGTCGCCAAGCTGGCGGGTGCACTGAAAGCGCGAGGTATCGAAAAGGGTGACCGAGTCATCATTTACATGCCCATGGTTCCGGAAGCTCTTGTCGCGATGCTTGCGGTCACCCGCATCGGCGCCGTTCACTCCGTCGTGTTCGGCGGCTTCGCTTCAAACGAGCTTGCTGTCCGTATTGATGACGCCCAACCGAAAGCAATCCTGTCGGCATCCTGCGGCATCGAGCCCGGACGCGTGGTGGAATACAAGCCACTGCTCGACGGTGCCATCGAGATGGCTTCGCACAAACCCGAATTCACGATAATTCTTCAGCGAGAGCAGGCACCTGCAGACCTTGTGGATGGCCGTGACGTCGACTGGACCGAGGCACAGAGCGGCGCCGACGCAGCGGACTGCGTCCTTGTTGAAGGAAACCATCCAGCCTACATCCTGTACACCTCAGGGACGACCGGCCAGCCAAAGGGCGTCGTCCGTCCTACAGGAGGCCACCTCGTTGCCCTGAACTGGACCATGAGGAACATCTATAATGTTGATCCCGGCGATGTCTTTTGGGCGGCATCGGATGTGGGCTGGGTTGTTGGCCATAGCTACATCTGCTACGCACCCCTGATACACGGCAACACCACAATCGTCTTCGAGGGAAAGCCCGTCGGAACACCCGACGCCGGAACGTTCTGGCGTGTGATTTCGGAACACAATGTCCGCTGCTTCTTCACCGCACCAACTGCATTCCGAGCGATAAAGCGAGAGGATCCCCAGGGTGAATTCCTAAGGAATTACGACCTATCCTGCCTCAAGACGCTATTTCTGGCTGGCGAGCGAGCGGATCCGGACACCATTGAGTGGGCAAGGGATCTGCTCGGCATTCCAGTCATCGACCATTGGTGGCAGACCGAGACCGGCTATACAATCGCTGGCAACCCGCTGGGAATCGAGCAACTGCCTGTCAAGGTTGGCTCACCGACCTTGCCAATGCCGGGCTACCGGATTGAGATTCTCGATGATGACGGTCATCTGGCGCCGAATGGAGAACTTGGATCGCTCGCGATCAAGCTACCCCTTCCGCCAGGAACGCTTCCCACTCTCTGGAATGCGGAAGATCGATTTCGACATTCCTATCTTGCGCGATTCCCCGGATACTACGACACCGGAGACGCCGGCATGAAAGATGAAGACGGTTATGTCTGGATCATGGCACGCACAGACGACGTCATCAACGTTGCGGGACATCGATTGTCGACCGGCGGAATCGAAGAGGTTTTGGCATCCCATCCAGACGTTGCCGAATGCGCCGTGATCGGAGTTGCAGACACCCTGAAGGGCCAACTGCCTATGGGGTTCGTTTGCCTTACCAGGGGCGTGAGCCGATCCCCGGAGGAAATCAGGGCCGAGTGCGTGAAACTCGTGCGTGAGCGCATCGGTCCTGTAGCGGCATTCAAGCTTGTGGCGACCATAGACCGTCTTCCCAAGACCCGTTCAGGAAAGATCCTTCGCGCGACCATGGCCAAGATCGCGGATGGAGAAGAGTTCAAGCTTCCAGCGACAATTGACGACCCGGCAATCCTGGACGAAGTTCGTCAGGCGCTGGGCAATCTTGGCTATCCAAAGGGATAGGCCCGGATCGAATCCCTTTTCAAGAACGGTACTGTGTTCGACATGAAACCCGCCCGCTGGCAATAGTCTTCGCTTGCCTATCGCATCACAGGAAATTACTAAGTCTGGGTTATGGAATTCCCACCTTCAACATCCGCTCACACAGTCGCGGCAGCTGCCAAGAGTGCCAGAATCCCAGCTAGGCCCTAACCATGGTTAACTCGGTAAAAATCCACATGAATTGGAACCTTGGAAGTATCCAGTCAGTCTTGCGGATCCGCACTGTATCCATGGCTTTCGTCCATTCGCAGCCCGTCGGCGCACGACTTCACTAACTTCAGAGGCTATCATGACTCATCGCTTGATGGTTGCCGACGCTGCAACCATTTGAACTTTTTGCAGTCCCAGTCCGACTCCTGACACTCCACTTTGTCCACCGTAGGCGTTGAGGTTTCGATAGGCACAATGATATGAAGAAACTGCTCATTGCGATCTGGCTAACAGCGTTCGTCCCAGGTGTTGCACACAGCGACATCTTTGGATTCAACGAACATGGGAGTGGACTTTCAGGCGCCGGGAAATCCGAATGGCTTCTACTTGATGACGACCGTGAAGCCAGCTCCGATCCCTATCCATGGGGCATCACCGCGATCTGTGACGGAAATGGTGGCTACGAGATTTCCATTGCCCTCCACGGAATTGTATCCAGTCGCCCCCAGCCAGTGGGAGTCGAATATGCGATAGGAGACGAAGAGCCGGCTGCGGCCCAAGGTTTCGCCTTTGACTCAATTCTTACGGGTCTTTCCACAACTCTCGAGTCTGCGTTGGCTCAGGCCATCGCTTCCGGCCAGGACATTCTATTGCGCGTCGTCAGTGACTCCGGCAAATGGTCCACCAGTTTCGAGGGATATGTTACTGACCCAAGCAAAGTTGAGTTTGTATCCAACGGCTGTCAGTAACTGCGAACCCATCATTCTCCGTGATCGACTTAATCAACAGGTGGCTTCCCATCAAGCACCGCCCCCGAATTTACCATGCTTGACGACACACTGGTTGTGCTGAGGGATCTGTTCAGCACTGTGGCAGCACGCCACTTTGGCATCAGGACTTGAGGGAGCAAATTGCTGCATTCCCAGTTGCTGACTCAGTCGATTAGGATAACGCCTCCATGGTCACAATCGCGATGTGAAACGAGACATGGTCGACACCCTCAAGCTCAACGAGCCGGTCGCCAGATCGGTGATAGGTAACCCCGCGGCTCCTGCATCTGGATACAACCTCCCGGCCGCAGGCGATATTACGCACCCTTATTTTTCCCGATGAGTTTCCAGGTAAGGGCGCTGGCTCCCTGAAACACTCCGAAGCTAAACCACTGGCGGACTGGTGCAGGCAACAAAGTCAGGTGCAGTCCTCCTTCCGCGGCAGTTCGTCAATCCAGAGACCGATACTCTCCTGGACTTGTTGCCATCCCGTCGAGTCTAACCGTTTCACCGAACTTGAGCAAACGCTTCGTTCGCTACAGAACGCGACGATTTGATCCTCCAATTTCCTTTGTAATTTCACCCAAAGCCATTGAGGGTGGTCCGAAAGGTGTTCCGTCCCCAACTCAACGCATAAGTCGCGCCTTGCTACGCGCCTCCACTTTCAGCCCCCGAAACTTATCTTCGCAACCCGGAAAGTCCCACTTCCGCCATGATGTGCAACACCGGTCATTTCCGCAGCAGGAGCCCAGTCCACCGAAGCCCTGTCGGTCGCGCACCTCCCCGGCGGGGCGTCGCACCGCCCGGCGAACACGGATACGCTTACTCCCGAAGGACTCCAGCCGTGACGGGGCCGGATTCTCCGTTCCCGGGATGCCGGAAATCCCACCTTTTGGCGATTCCCTCCGCTCAGGCTCCGCGACCGCCGCGGGAATGGCCGGTATTGAACTTCGGAACGGAAGCGAGGATAGTTTCTTTCGGGACAATCAAGAATTGCGACCCCGGTCATGCAACGAGAGCAAAGGTAGTATTGTGCGCCGAAGGAACCGGATTGAGGTCATGGGTTGGGAAGTCGCCCGATCTCTCACCTTTCCAAGGTAGGTGCCATGGCCGAAACCATGTCGATAACGCCGGAGCTTCTGACCTGGGCGCGAAAGAGAGCGGATTACAGCCTGAAGGCCGCTGCAGAAGACTTCCGCAGGATTGCCGAGTGGGAAAGCGGGGATGGTGGGCCATCCTATCCGCAGCTGGAAAGGCTGGCCAAGAAATTCCATGTGCCTGTGGCTGTGTTTTTCTTCCCAGAACCGCCTGAGCTGCCGCCCATTGGAGAGTCCTTCAGGACGCTGGGCCCTGAACGATTCGAACTCATCCCCCCGCGCATTCGTCTGCTCCTACGGAAAGCGCGGACCTTCCAGATGGGGCTGGAGGAACTCAACGTTGGCCGCAACCCGGCAAGTCGACTCATTACACGTGACCTGTTTTTCGAACCAACTGACGATGTTGACCTTATCGCCATCCGGGTGCGGGAATATCTGGGCATTCAAATGGACTTGCAACTTAGTTGGGTCGATGCGGACAAAGCGTTGGAGAACTGGCGAAAGGCGCTGATTGACGTCGGCGTATACGTCTTCAAAGACCAATTCCGTGATGGGGCATATTCGGGATTCTGCCTCTACCACGATGAATTCCCTATCATCTACGTCAACAACACTACGACGAAGACACGGCAGATTTTCACGCTATTCCATGAGCTTGCGCATCTGCTGTTTCACACCAGCGGTGTTGATGCCCGAGAGGACGGCTACATTGACGAACTGCCGCCTGACGATCGAAGCATCGAGATCATCTGCAATCGCATGGCGGCAAGGCTTCTTGTTCCGGACGATGAGTTTGAAAGGGCCTTTGCCGGACGCGAACCAACTGAAACGACGGCGGAGGAACTAGCGCGGATGTTCAGCGTCAGCCGTGAGTTCATTTTCAGGAAATTCCTTGATCGTGATCTGGTTGCCAGGGATGAATATGAAGCGGCGGCCCGCAAATGGGCTGCGGAAGCGATGCCTGGCACCGGCGGAGACCACTATAACAACAAAATCGTAAATCTCGGCCCGGAATACATCAAACTCGCTTTCCGGCGGTTCTATCAGAACCCCACTTCCATTCCGAAGTGCAACACCGGCCATCTGCGCAGGGAGGGCGGAGCCCGAGCTGCGCAGATGGCCGGAAGGCGGGGTTTGCGGCTCTCCGGGAACGGCGGATCCGGCCCCGGAACGGCTGCAGTCCCGTCCGGAAGGAGAATATCCGGGCTTTCAGGGCAGCGCAAGGCCGCCGCCGGGGCAGGTCGCGTCCGTCCGGGCGCAGGGAGGGCGCAGCCCGACCGGAGCCCGGACGGACGCGACGGCTTGATCCGTTCCACCCCCTCCCGGCGCGGCCATCCGCGCTGTCGGGAGGCGGGCCGGCGGTGTCAGGGAGGGCGGGCCCGGCGGAACACCTCGGCGGGGGTCCGGTAGCCGAGCACCCTGCGCGGACGCGCGTTCAGGCGGTCCTGCACCCCCTTCACCTCATCGTCGCCGACCGCCCGGAGGTCCGTCCCCTTCGGCAGGTACTGCCGCACCAGCCCGTTGGTGTGCTCGTTCAGGCCCCTCTCCCAGGAGTGGTAGGGGGTCGCGAAGTAGAAGGAGGCCTTCAGCGCCTCCGCCACGCCGGCGTGGCCCGCGAACTCCTTTCCGTTGTCCGCCGTGATCGTGTGGACAGGCGCGGCGGACGACCGGAGCATCGCCAGCATCGCCGCGGAGACCTCCGCCGAGGTCCGCCGGTCAACCCTCTGTAAATACGTGTATTTCGACGCACGGTCCACAAGCGAGACCACCGCCCCGCTGTGGCCCTTCCCGATGATCGTGTCCGCCTCCCAGTCACCGACACGCTCCTTCCTCTCCACCTCCTCCGGCCTCTCCGAGATGTCCACCCGGCCCGGGATGTGGCCACGGCCCGAGTGCCGCCCGCCACGCCAGTTGGGCTTCTTCCCGCGGCGGCGCAGCAGCAGGAACAGCTCCCCGCCCGCCTTCCGGTCGGCCTTCAGGCGCTCGTATATCCACTGGCGGCCCACCGCCCAGCCACCCTCCAGCCGCAGCCGTCCCGCGACCTGCTCCGGGCTCCAGCCCTCCGCCAGGCACCCCTCCACATGCGCCCAGCGCTCCGCAGTCATCTTCCTCGGAACCGAGGAGGCGGCGCTGCGGCGGGCCTCCGCCATCCCCTGCGCCTCGCCGGGGCTGTAGCCCGAATCACCGCCGTTCCGGCGCAGCTCCCGCCAGACCGACGAACGGTCACGGCCCAGACGGGCCGCGATGTCCCCGTAGGAGAGCCCGCTTTCCTTCAGTGCGCCGATCTGGCATCTTTCCCCATGGGTCAGGTGGCGGAAGCCCTCGGGCATGGCAGTCTCCTCTCTTCTCAACAAGGGGACTGTCGCCGCTTCCTGGCCGATCCGCAACATCATGCGGCAGGAAAACCGCCCAACACCGCCACTGGTGTTGCACTTCGGACTGGAATGGGGCGAACAAAATCGACACGGAACAGCTGGCGGACTATCTGGACACGAAACCCAGAAACCTAGACCGTCTCGAGGAATACCTCTCACGGAGGGTCCCATGAGCTACGTTTTTGATACAAACGCATTTTCCAACTCTTTCACAGCTACTACCCTGGGCGCTTTCCATGGCTCTGGAAACGGTTTGACGAACTAGTGAAAGACGGTGCCATCACCTCGACCAGAGAGGCAGCGCGGGAAATCGAGGATGATCGGGTCGCTGCACTGAGGGATTGGGCAAAGGATCATAAAGGCCTGTTCCCAGCACCAACAGCCGATGAGGCCCTGTTCGTAAGCCAGATTTTCGGCGTTCCGCACTTCCAGCAGGTGGTCGAACAGAAAAAGCTACTCAAAGGTGGCAAGAACGCTGACCCGTTCATCGTCGCCCGTGCAATGGTTCTGGAAGCAACCGTCATCACTATGGAAAGCGAGCCAAGAAACGGTGTGAAAATTCCAAACATCTGCCGACACTTCGATATTCCATGCGCGACACTGGAAGGGTTCATGGAGATTGAAGGTTGGGAGTTCTAGCGGCTTTCTTAAGTGCGGGACCCGAAGTATGTGTGATTCCGAAATTCGGCCGCGTGCTGAAGTCGATTGGAACCGGACGATCAGCCACCATACAGCAAACGGTTTGCAATGATGCGTAACCTGTATGCTACCCTTCCTTTGCAACGGTCATGAGAGAGGAAATTCCTGAACACTGTTCTTGGCGCATGTTGGGGGGCTTGATGAATGAGAGGAACGAACAGCTTGCCCATCGAACTAACAGAGTTGGTTGATCAACTGGACTCAGCATCGAATGACTTTCAAGCACAGCACAAAGGTGCGCTTGAGACACTGACTAATGCGGCCAAAAAGTTTCATGAATCATGGAGTGGATCCAACTTAGCCTATCACGCACTGGTCTATTGTGACGGCTTTGTACCGCGTCCACCTAGGGCTCAGTTCAGCACGGACTGGGGTCTACGGGACATGCATCTGACCGTAATGGAAGTGGGGCAATATGAAAGACAACCGGCTACGGCAGGCCCCGACCAAACGTTGGGACACCTGGTGAAGGCTCGCATTCCCTTTCCTTACACAATAGCATCGTGCAGGAGGACGGCCCTTTCTCCGCTCCCGGGCGTCATTCAATAGGGATGTCCTGAAGAAGTCATAATCAAGGCTCTTGGGTCGCGCCTCTATTTCCGGATGCATACTGAAGCAGAGTGGTAGCTTCGGCTTCTGTCCGGATCAACCGCTCAGGAACATACGGACTGCGGCCTCGAATTCCCGCGGCTTTTCAGCGTGAAGCCAATGCCCGGCACCGGGAAGCACGGAAAAGCATGAAACCGGAAAGTGCATTCTCGCCCTGTTGCGACCCTCCTGGTTGACATAATCACTGTATCCACCAGCAATAAATAGCGTTGGGTGGTACGCTTTCCTGTTGAGTTCGGGCCATCCCGTGATTCTGTCCATCTCGGCTTCCAGAACGTCGAGGTTGAGCCTCCAGCGCTTCTCATTCAAGTCAAGCGACTGCAACAGAACCGCACGAACGCCGGAATCCTCGACAGACCTGCGCAACATCGCATCGGCATCGGGTCGCCGCCGGACAATGTCCAAATTGACGGATCGCATTGCTTCGATGAGATGAGCTTGGCTGTGGTCGTAAGCAACAGGCGCGATGTCAGCGACGATTAATTTCCTGATCAACTGAGGATACTGAAGTGCAGCCGCCATCGACGCCTTCCCACCCATGGAATGGCCCAATGCGTCCGCACAGCCACCGAACGCATCGATCACCTCGGCGAGGTCAGTAGCGAGGTCGTGGTAACTATGGCTAGCCTTCCAGTCGCTCAGGCCGTGATTGCGCATATCGACTGTCAGCACTCTGCGAACTTCGGACAGCCGCTTTGCCGTGGAATTCCAGTTCCTACTGGAACCGAAGAGGCCATGGGCGATCAGCAATGGCGGCTGATTGGCATCGGAACCGTATTCATTGACCCGAATCATGGCAGGGAAAACGACGTCGCAGACTTATGTAGTCCTGCTTGGCAGCAAATCCACGAAGCGAGGACGCCAACAGCCATTAACCCCAATGCCCCGAAGCCAACCGGAGTTGTTCCCTGCTGTGCCGTTGCGTGACCGAATTCACACATCCGGATAGATCGGGAAGCGGTCACAGAGTTCCCGTACTCGTTTCCTCACAAATTCCTCCACCCTGGAATTGCCGTCCTGGCCATTTGCCGCGAGTCCGTCAACAACCTCAACAATCCAGCTAGCGACCTGCCGGAACTCCCAAGTATCGAATCCACGCGTGGTGCATGCGGGACTTCCAAGCCGGATGCCACTTGTAATTGTCGGCTTCTCGGCATCGAAGGGTATTCCATTCTTATTACAGGTTATGCTTGCCCGGCCAAGGCTCGCTTCAGTCGTGTTTCCCTTTACGCCTTTGGGACGAAGATCAACCAACATAACGTGGGTATCCGTTCCGCCGGTCACTATATCGAGACCGCCTTTCATCAGTTGATCGGCCATCGCCTGAGCGTTGGCTATCACCCTTCGGATATAGGTCTTGAATTCCGGTTGCAGCGCTTCCCTAAACGCAACTGCCTTGGCTGCGATCACATGCATGAGTGGGCCACCCTGAATGCCGGGGAAGACCGCGGAATTGACTTTCCTTGCGATGTCCTCATTGTCCGTCAGGATCATTCCGCCTCTTGGTCCGCGTAGCGTCTTGTGGGTGGTCGTGGTTGCCACATGTGCATGTGGAAAAGGATTGGGATGCTCTTTTGCCGCTACCAAGCCCGCAATATGCGCCATATCGACATGCAGCCAAGCCCCTACCGACTCCGCGATTTCCCGCATCCTTGCGAAGTCTATCCGCCGCGGGATCGCAGAGCCGCCGACAATGAGGAGCTTTGGCTTATGCCGGCTTGCCAATTCCTCGACCTGATCATAGTCGAGTGACAGATCCTGCTTACGAACACCATACTGCACGGCATTGAACCACTTGCCAGATTGATTTGGACGCGCGCCGTGTGTGAGGTGACCGCCTGCATCAAGACTCATTCCCAGAATGGTGTCTCCGGGCTGTAGCAGCGCCTGAAACACGCCTTGGTTGGCTTGGCTACCGGAATTCGGCTGAACATTCGCGAAGTCGCAGTCAAAGAGGTCCTTTGCCCGGTCAATTGCCAGGGTCTCCGCTATGTCGACGAAGTCACACCCGCCGTAATAGCGTCGCCCGGGGTAACCTTCGGCGTACTTGTTCGTCAACACCGACCCCTGCGCCTGCATTACAGCCTTACTGACAATGTTCTCGCTGGCGATGAGCTCAATTTCATTCCGCTGCCTATGCAGCTCCTTCCCGATAACATCAAAGATCTCAGGATCTCTGTCGGAAAGCCTTTCGGTAAAGAACGGGGAATCACTCATTGTCGCGTTCATCGGGGTCTTTCCTCGCATTCGGTCGAACAAGTCAGCAGTTACCCTATTGGCTACCGCTGTGGGATTCTCAATGCGACCTGTTAGTCGCGACTGACGCCAGAAATTACCCGAGTCTGACACCCGGTTTCGGAGGGATCAGAGATCGAGCCACGCGGAAAATTGCGGTCGGCCAAGGTCATCGCCATAATCCCTTGGCAATCGGTGTCCTGGAATGCTGTCGCACGATCGCGTCAAGGTCACATTCCCAACCAACGGTACGCCAGATCCTGGTAAGGTATGGTGACCATATATATGTGTGAACTCAAGTCGCATCGCTCTTCAACGCGAAGCCCAATGAAAAAGGGACGAACAGGATTCTCCTGTCCAGTCCACTTGTCTTTCCGTCAAACGCAGGCATTCACTCGGGAAAGGAGAGAATATGGCCAACTCCCGCAAAATCGCATTTGCCGCAAGCCCAACCGAGATCGCCCAGAACGCACTCATGGAACTGACCGCGGTCTATGGCTCCTCTCCGCAGGACAGAGCTGACGTGATCGTAGCCCTCGGCGGCGACGGTTTCATGCTCCAGACCCTTCATGGAACCATGCACCTAGACCTGCCGGTCTATGGCATGAATTGTGGAACCATCGGATTCCTGATGAATGAACATGCCGTAGACGGATTGATCGACCGCTTGGAAGCAGCCGAGGAAGCTATGATCAATCCCCTAACCATGTCGGCGGAAGCCTCAGACGGTTCGATCGAACAGGGATTGGCGATTAACGAGGTGTCACTCTTGCGGGTGGGGCCGCAGGCGGCGAAGCTCAGGATATCGATCGATGGTAAGGTCAGGATGGATGAGCTTGTCTGTGATGGTGCGCTCGTCAGCACACCAGCTGGTTCAACAGCATACAACTATTCCGCGCACGGCCCAATACTTCCCATCGGCTCGGACGTTCTGGCACTGACAGCCGTGGCGGCCTTTAGGCCTCGCAGATGGCGCGGGGCACTTCTTCCAAAGTCAGCGGTGGTGCGCTTTGATGTCCTTGAGGCGGACAAGCGGCCCGTGATGGCGGACGCGGACACCCGTTCGGTTCGAAGGGTCACAGCGGTTGAGGTGCGGTCGGACCCGAACGTTGAGCACCGCCTGCTTTTCGACCCGGGCCATGGGCTGGAAGAAAGACTTATCCGCGAGCAGTTCGTCTAGCGACGGAGAGTACCGGTCCGGTCCTGCACATCCGTTGGCTTCGCGAGCAGCCACCGGCTGGCGACGCGTACCTGAACGAATCGATTCGCAAATGAGCGAAGACAATTTATCTTGCGATCACCACAATTGAAAACTTGGGGGTGGGTCAAGGTACCGCTTATGGATTGATCCAGATGCCGCCACCAGACGTAGACCAATGGGCCCGCCGACCGGATTCTGATTACTGTCCAGCCGCTACAAGTGATTGGTCGCGTGCAGGAACTTTCATGACTGCAGGATCTTAGCCGCCACTATTCACGTATGGGATACCATCGTGCATACCGCCAGGGTTTGCCACCTGACCTTGCCCCAAAGCCAGTTAGCGGAACAGAAGAATGGCGGAAGCTCGAATGTTGACAACAAGATATTGCTAAACAACTCAACAAAGTGTATGGATACAGGATAGGTGCATAGACGCGGTATTGCATACCTTGACGGCGGGGCCCGCTTATCTGCAATGCGGGTCCCGATCCATTTGTGCCGATACGTCGGACTCTTGAATCAGTGAAGGCGCCAGGTGCTCAGACGCGGTCTTCGCAGATGCCTCGCGGCATACCCTGACGCCTTCCAGAACCAGGACTGCCTTTCGGCTTTCCCGTTCACGCTTCGAATCCAAAGATCCATCGCCGCCGCTTCGGAACCTTTGATCCATACCCCTCCTGATCTCACGACCAATTGCGGCTATCGATCAGCGCCATGTCACCCCTTGCTGGCCTCCTACGGTTCTTGCGAACCCAAACAGGACCGCCGCTTCAGAATTCCATGCCACTTTGTGGCTACCGCTCCAGACCTTTCAGCCCTTTGCGTCACACTCCGGTCCGATCCGCCTAGCCATTCCACATCCGAAGACGCTTCATGACCGGCCGACATCCAAAACCCCACCTCGCGTTAACAATCCAAGGACCGCCTTCGCTCCGTTTCAGCTTCGGATACCTTTGCGACTAGCTCCGGTTTCCAGAACCCTCCGCGCATTTCGATAATTGCATTTCGGCTTATGCCATGCAAGAAAAAATTTACGGAAAAACAGTAATTTCTGTGGATTAATCTCTGGACTACCTATGGAAATCCGGTGGATAAACCGGTTCGCTAGATCTGGAGGCGAAATGCGGTGTTTGTTTGAAAAGTCTTGGGTAGATTCATGAAGAGGCGTGCCTGATTCCAATGGGCTGGAGTCCGGAAGCTGTTCCGATCACTGCAATGTCTTCACCCGTTCGTATGGCCTCCCTCTGGCCCCTAAGTCACCAAGGGAAAGCGCCGCCACCCGATCCATTCGGCACTCTACGCCTCGATCACAGCACGATACCTACGCGTGGATCAAGAAGACAGGCGCCCGCGTGCATCGCGCTCGCATTTGCCGTGGCGAGCACGAACCTTCGGGCGAAGAAGGTAGGTCACGATACATTCTTGAGAGGTGTGGTCGGCAAAAGGGGTTCAGAGTGATTCCACATACGGAGCTGCGATTGCGCATCAGAGGATTCCAACCCAGTCAAGGATTCGAGGCTTCGCTGACGAAAAGGCAAAATTGCGATTCGACCGCATTACCGGAAGCCGACTGCTCCCAAAGGTCGTGAAGTCTGTCCCTGTTGAAGCCGGGAATGCTCATCAAGGCCCACATGCGAGTGCACACAATAGGAAAGCCATCTTTCGCGAGTCTATCTGGCAGCCAGCCTGTTGATCTCGCGTGCAAGTGCAGGAATGACATAGCCTGCCCGGGCTAGACTCTTCATGATTTCCGCCGTTGGCCTGCGCCCGGCCTGTCCAAGTGCCCAGACTGTCGCAGACCGAGTTCCCGTTCGACACCAAGCCAGCACCGGCCCCTGAGGAGATTCGGCCGCTTCGAACTGGCGCGCAACCATCTCTGGAGTCGTTCCGTTATTGATGACCGGATTCTCGATATACTGGAGGCCAGCCGCTTCTGCCGCCTCCCGCATCGGGCCGGACTGAAGCTCAACGGGGACTTCCTCATCGGGACGATTGTTAATGACAGCCACGAAACCCTCGGCGGCGACCGTCGCCATGTCATTGGGTTCCAACTGCGGCGCGACCGCATATTCCGATGTGATTCGACGAATTTCCATGAGTTCACCGTTTACAGTCACCATGTCACAATGTCCACCCGTCCATAATGAAATGCGCAACTCGGCGGAGCGAGAAACTGAACTGGCCGATCCCGGGAACGTGCCTGTACCCGAGTTGGATGGCGCCTGCAGGCGAGGGCATAAAGATTGTAAGCTGATTAGCCCAAGGCACCCGCTGGAAACGAAACTTTGGAGCAACCAACTGCATTCTGTTGCCAGCCTTCCGCAGAATGACTCGAGGATCTGCCTGAACCTGCAGGCGATCCAGCTGGTCAGGCGAACCCATCACTGAAACTCCCCTGTTCCAGATTCGGATACGCAGCTGCTTCTCCGGCAAGCAGGGGCGGAATGGCATTTCAACGTTCTGTGGACGCAGGCGGTGCCACCTCGGGATTAACCCAGGGTTATCCTCATAAAAAGATCAAAGCCTGTTTACGGGAACCTTCAGAAAGGTATTTCCCTCCTTGTCAGGCGGAGGCATCCTTCCTGCCCTCATGTTAACCTGCAGCGAGGGGACGATCAGCCGCGGCATTGCGAGCCTCCTGTCCCGGTGCTCGCGCATTTCGACAAACTCCTTTGAACCAACGCCTTCACGCACATGCACGTTTCTGGCCTTCTGCTCACCGACTGTGGTCTCCCATGCAAAGTCGTCACGCCCCGGTGCCTTGTAGTCATGTCCGACAAAGATACGGGTTCGGTCAGGCAGCGAGAGTATCTTCTGGATCGAACTGAACAGATCCTCGGCCGACCCGCCAGGAAAGTCACATCGGGCGGTGCCGAAATCGGGCATGAACAGAGTATCCCCTACAAAAGCTGCGTCGCCGACCACATAGGTCATGCAGGCTGGTGTATGACCCGGCGTATGCAGGACGTCGCCACGAAGCTGGCCGATGTGGAAACTGTCACCTTCAGAGAACAGCCTGTCGAACTGGCTGCCATCGCGCTGGAACTCCGTGCCTTCATTGAACACTTTCCCGAACGTGTCCTGCACGACAGTGATGTCCTCGCCTATACCGATCCTTCCTCCAACCTCCTGCTGGATGTATGGTGCGGCGGACAGATGATCAGCATGAACATGGGTTTCGAGTATCCACTGAAGGTCCAGTTTTTCCCGGCGCAGGAAAGCGATCACCTGATCGGCTGAACGGGTATCCGTACGTCCGCTGGCATAGTCGAAATCAAGTACACTGTCGATCACGGCACATCCCCGCCCCTGCGGGTCGCGCAGGACATAGGACACGGTATTCGTTGCATGGTCGAAGAAGGCTGTTACATCTGGCGACATGAAACTGGTCCTTGAGCATGGTCACCTCGAGCAAATGAATACATCCTACCTCAGCCAGTTCAAGGAGCAACGCCGCAAATCAGCCGTCAATGCCCAGGAAGGCCGGTAATCGAAAGTATTGGGCATGAGAAAGACGGAGTTGAACATGACGAACATAGACGAACGCAGAATAGCCTTGACTGATCGCCTTGCGGAACTGGAAAGCCGACTGCGCGGAATTGCGGAGGAGCTCGACTCCCACCAATCCAAAGACTGGGAGGAACTCGCAGTGGAGCGCGAGGAGGACGAGGTGCTCGAGAAAATGGGAATCTCAGGGCAAGCGGAGATTCGCATGATCAAAGATGCCTTGAAACGGATCGATGACAGCGAATACGGATTCTGCACGAAATGCGGCGAAGAGATCCTATCGGGGCGTCTCGATCTCTTGCCGTACACACCACTTTGCAGGAACTGCGCGGGAGCAAAACCGATCCTTCGTTGACAGTGCCGAAACTGCAGGAACAGATGCATTCAACTCTGGGTCGCGGGCTCAAGCATCGCTGCCGTTCAACCACATATACACCAGATGAAAGGGCACAGTCTGCAAAGTGGATATTGGTCCCATCACCTCAGGATTTGGAACCCACTGCGGCTTGGTGCTTTGGCCCGCTCTTTTACGACTGCATCAACACGCGCTGAAACCGGGCCTGACCAAAGCAACCGTAGCATCTCGCTGACCTTCGCCTCCGGCCCTGCGATCAAGGCGCAGACTGATCCATCAGCTTCGTTCCGGACCCAACCGCTCAGCCCCAACCGCACAGCTTCACTCTGTGTCCACGCTCGAAACCAAACACCTTGTACCAGGCCGGTCACCCGTACTCTGAACACGACATCGCACATGCGAATCTCCCGTTGACGAATGCGAACTCCGCGTCTTTTCGAAACCTCCATCGCCGTATATCTGCAGGCGCTCAAAACAGCTCCGCTAGTTCGCATCGATCCGAAGTTCGCCGGATACTGTCTCCCTACCGAACGGAAGGATTGCCCGGTAGTCCAGACAATGAGAATCGCGCTGCACCATCAACTTTGGCCAATCACATGTTAAGCGCCGATCGAGGCATCCCGCACAGGCCCGGTCATGGTTCCGCTTGACCCCGCACGGAACTCCGCATCATATCCGCAAAATGACCGACCTTGATCGAATACGCAATTTCTCCATCGTGGCCCACATCGACCACGGCAAGTCCACCCTCGCAGACCGTCTGATCCAGATGACCGGAACGGTGGAAGCCAGAGATATGCAGGAACAGCTACTTGATAGCATGGACATCGAGCGCGAGCGCGGAATCACGATAAAGGCCAATACGGTCCGGATAGACTATGTCTCCAAAGACGGCGACGCCTACGTCCTGAATCTCATCGACACCCCCGGCCATGTCGACTTCGCGTACGAAGTCTCCAGATCAATGCGTGCCGTGGAAGGCTCGCTTCTGGTCGTTGACGCGACCCAAGGAGTGGAGGCGCAGACATTAGCGAACGTCTACCAAGCAATCGACGCCGACCACGAAATCGTCCCCGTCCTCAACAAGATTGACCTTCCCGCGGCCGAACCGGACCGCGTGCGAAGGCAGATAGAGGACGTGATCGGTATCGACGCGACCAACGCGATTGAGATCAGCGCCAAGACCGGCAAGGGTGTTCCGGAACTGCTTGAAGCCATCGTCCACCAACTTCCAGCACCCGTGGGAAATCATGGGAAGCCTCTCAAGGCAATGCTGGTGGACAGTTGGTATGATCCATATCTGGGTGTTGTCGTCATGATTCGGGTCATGGATGGCGTGGTCCAAAGGAGCGACCGCATCAGGATGATGCAGACCGGCGCGACATATGGGATCGACAGGCTGGCTGTCCTAAAGCCGAAGATGACTGACGTTTCCGCACTCGGACCCGGAGAGATCGGAATCCTGACGGCATCGATCAAACAGGTCCGCGACACCAAAGTCGGCGACACCATCACGCATGAGAAGCGTCAGGCCGCCGAACCTCTTGCAGGATTTGCTCCGTCCGTGCCCGTCGTTTTCTGCGGCCTCTTTCCGGTGGACTCGGCTGAATTTCCCGACTTGCGTGGCGCGATCGAGAAACTTGCCCTGAACGACGCATCATTCTCGCACGAAATGGAGTCCTCCGCCTCCCTGGGATTTGGCTTTCGATGTGGCTTCCTTGGCCTTCTCCATCTCGAAGTGGTTCGCGACCGCCTTGAAAGGGAATATGGAATCGACCTCGTCACCACTGCACCATCAGTCATCTATCATGTACATATGAAAGATGGCGCGTTGCGCGAACTTCACAACCCCGCCGACATGGCTGACCCGACTCGGGTCAGCCATGTCGAGGAACCGCGCATCAAGGCCACGATCCTTGTACCGGAGGAATATCTGGGCGACATTCTAAAACTCTGCCAGGAACGCAGAGGAATCCAGCTTGACCTAAGCTACGCGGGGTCACGTGCCATGGTCGTCTATGACCTGCCGTTGAACGAAGTTGTCTTTGACTTCTACGACCGGCTGAAGTCCGTGACCCGGGGCTACGCGAGCTTTGATTACCAAATGATCGGCTACAGGCAGGATAGCCTCGTCAAGATGCAGGTCCTGGTCAACGAAGAGCCCGTTGACGCACTCTCGATAATGGTACACCGGGACAGGGCTGAAGCCCGTGGCCGTGCAATGGTCGAAAAGCTCAAGGAACTCATCCCCCGTCACATGTTCAAGATCCCGATCCAGGCGGCAATCGGCGGCAAGGTTATCGCGCGTGAAACCCTATCGGCTCTCCGAAAGGATGTGACTGCCAAGTGCTATGGGGGGGACGTGACGAGAAAGCGGAAACTCCTCGAGAAACAGAAAGCCGGAAAAAAGAAGATGCGCCAGTTCGGTAGGGTCGAGATTCCGCAGGAGGCGTTCATTTCAGCCCTGAAGATCGACGGATGAGTGTCCCCGGGACCGAGGGCGAACGAGCCTGACACTTGAGGTGACGCACCGAGGGATGCCCACACCACCGATGACGCGTTCGCTCAAACACGAATCCAGTATGGGCGTATTCGATGCGATGCGCGGACATTCAGTTCGCGGCTTGCCAGAACAGGCACGGTTCACCTCGCAACACAGCCTAGCGCGGCGATGGCAAAGGCGGCTCGCGGAAATCGCCTAGCGACGGCTTTCAGGCTGTTCCAGCACATAGGGAAGGGTTACCCGAAACGCGGCACCGCCCTGCTCTTGTAGATAGGCAATGGAGCCACCCAGCCTTGTCATGATCTGGCGACAGATCGCAAGGCCCAGACCTGCACCCTGTCCCCTGTCAACCAGACGGGAAAATTTCTCAAAGATGATCGAATGGCTCCCACTCTTTATGCCCGAGCCATTGTCGACGAAATCCACTGTCACGCTGTCATCATTCCGGCAGACGCCAATATCGAGCCGCGGTTGCTCCGCATCGCAGTATTTCCTGAAATTTGAAATGAGATTGATGAAGACCTGTGCCAACCGGTCACCGTCCGTGACCAATTGCACATGTTCGGCCCCATCGTCACGTATGATCTCATATTGCCGGTCGCCGTCAGTTTGGGAAGTCGCCGCGACCGCACGCTGAAGGACATCGTGCAGATCAGCACAATGGATGTTCAGTGATACCTGACCATTCTCGAGAACGCTGAGGTCCAACAGGTCGTCAAGCAGGCGTGTAAGCCTGACTGATTCCTCCTGGATAATTCCAGCGAACCGTTTCCGCTCAACCTCCGAGGTGGCCTCCGTCATCAGGATTTCTGAACAGGAGCGGATCGACGCCATCGGGGTCCGCAATTCGTGGCTGACCTGGCTGAGAAAGGCATCCTTCTGTATCGAGAGCGTCGTCAGCAACTTATTGGCCTCGCGTAGCTGTCCAGCTGTGCGCTCAAGTTCCTCCGACTGAGCCTTGACCCGTGCGGAATACTCCATGATCTGAGCGGTTTCGTCAGCCACCGCCAGAAGATCTTCGAACGACACCTCCGAGCCGCCGACGATCTGGCTGACCATTGCATGCGCAGTCGCGGCACCTACCGATCCTGAGAGTTCCCGCTCCAGAGTTTCCACGAATTCCGGCGTAGTGTCCGGCAGCCCTCGAGCCTTTCCCTGAAGACGTGCCACCCGCGAAAACAGTTCCTGTGCTTCGGGTGCACCAAGAATCCGCTGCGTCATTGCAAGGAGATCTTCCGCCTCGGCCCCTCCTGCGGCTCTACCGGCCAGACTGCGGGAATGTTGGAAAACATTGACGAACATCCCTCCCTGCAGATGTTCCAGCGCACCGGGTACGCTCAGTATGGATCCAAGCAGGAACGCGATGGTGTTCAGCGCAATGGACCAGAATACGGCGTGAACCAGTGGATCAAGACCATTGATTCCAAAGAGCGCATGTGGCTTCAGCCAGGAAATACCGAATGGGCCGTCATGCAGAACACTGGCCGACATCGCGAAACTGTCCCCAAAGCTAGGCAGGAACATCGTATAGACCCAGACAGCAAAGCCGATTGACAGCCCCAGCGCGGCACCCTTTCTTGTCGCCCCACGCCAGAAAATGCCACCAATCAACGGGGGAACTATCTGTGCCACGCCGGCAAAGCTGATAAGGCCAATCGCCGCCAGTGCTTCGCCGCCGCCGGAAAAATGCAGGTAGAGAAAACCCAGGAGCAGCACGCCGCCAATGGCGATTCGGCGAGACAGCAGCACCACATGGCGAACGTCACCTGAAATTGTCGCACGCCCCGTACGCAGACTGAGCCAGACTGGCATCACGGCATGATTCGAGACCATGGTCGAAAGTGCGATTGCGGCGACGATGACCATCGACGTTGCAGAACTGAATCCGCCAAGGAAAGCCAGCATCGCCAGGTTGTCGTGCCCAAGTGCCAGGGGCACGGTCAAAACGTAGAGATCGGGATTGCCATCCGGCAGAATTCCAAGTCCCGTAACCGCGATGGGAATGACAAACAGGCTCATCAAAAGCAGGTATAGAGGAAACGCCCAGCTCGCGACCGCGACGTGCCGCTCAGTGGGATTTTCGACGACCATGACCTGAAACATCCGCGGCAGGCAGATGAATGCCGCTGCCGACAGAAAGATAAGCGTGGTCCAGCGCCCGCCATTGAGGTTCCAGACACCGATGCCAGAGGCTTCAACCCTCGCCATTACGTCCGCCGGGCCGCCGGACAGTCCCCAGACCACAAAGGCGCCAACCGCAAGAAGCGCCACGAGCTTTACCACCGCTTCCACGGCGATGGCCGTCACAACCCCGTGGTGGCGCTCGTTGGCATCAAGTCTGCGGGTGCCGAACAGCACCGTAAACACGGCCAGCCCCAAGGCGACAAACAACGCAGCGGTGTTGAAGTCACCAGTATGCCAATCAGCGGCAGCACCTCCCGAAAAGACGGAAAATGACTGCGTCACCGACTGCAGCTGAAGCGCTATGTATGGAGTCGTTCCAATAACCGCGAGAAGTGTCACGAGAACGGCCAGCAGATTCGACTTTCCATAGCGTGAGGAAATCAGGTCCGCGATCGAGGTTATGTGCTGCGACCGCCCGATTCGCACAAGCTTCCGGACCACCCACCACCATCCAATCATCACCAAAGTGGGACCAAGGTAGATTGCCACGAATTCCAGACCGGAGCGAACGGCATAGCCGACCGCTCCATAGAAGGTCCAGGCCGTACAGTAGATTGAAAGCGACAACGTATAGACAAGTGGAGACCGAAGCCATCCGACTTCGCCGCGTGCCGCTCGGCGCTCGGCCGCAAATGCTACTCCGAACAGCAGCGCAACATAGGCTAGACATACCAGTACAAGGAGGTCGAAACCGATCATTCGCGGGGAGGTCCCTCGTCTCCGACATTGTCGTTACCGAGTCGAAGTGCCAGGAAAGCCGACACCACAATCAGGATGCCCCAGATGAAAAACACATAGACAACGCCACCGACAGTCGAAACCGTGTCGCGTCCTCCGGCCGCCAATACTGGAATGACAAATAGAAACAACCCAATCAACGGTAGTAGACGAGATGTGTCGATTGCCCTTCGATGCCGGTAGGATCGACGTTCCCTTAATCCGGTGTCGTCATCACGACTCATTTTGGTCCCCGATCAGTTCGCGGAGACACTCCACCACTTCATCATTTGAGAACGGCTTGGTCATGAAGCGGCTTGCACCCGCGCGTTCGGCCATTTCCCGGTCCCGCTTCTGCCCTCGGGCGGTCAGGAAGAGAATTGGCAGCGAAGCCGTTGCTGGGTCGGCACGGAGATCCTGCAGAATGTCGAAGCCGGACCGATTTGGCAGCATCGCGTCCAATATCACGACATCTGGGGCGCGCCTGATGACCTCGGCCTTCGCTGTAGCACCGTCGGCATGCGTATGAACTGTCCAGCCGGCACGCGAAAGAACGAATCCGATTGCCTGAACGATATTCTGTTCATCCTCGATCAGCAGGACCTGTTTGGGCATCCGTCGACCCTTCCGAGGCAGTGGCTGACGCAACTGTCGCTGAAGGTTCACGGGATGTCAAAGGAAGAGGCACGGACGCGCGTGTAACCCGGTCTGGCCGTTCAGGCGGCGACGGCCGGCCAACAGGCGATTCCGGCGTGCCTGCGGCCTTGAGGAATATGGCGCTGCCCCAGTGACCAGACATGGGAGACCGCCAAGCCGGAGGACAGCCGTCAACTGACCCACTGGAATGGATACCGGTCATCCGCGACGGGAAAGGCGGGCTTTCCGACCCGGCCATAGCCCGGCAGCCGGGCCGGGACCGGACGATGGTCTGGCGCGAGGTGCGCACTCGCTGCCGAAGTGGGACTTGCGACGACCCGCTGGCCCACGATCCGGGCGAGCGCGTCCTGCGGCCCGTAATAGCCGGGTTCCGCCCCAATCCCCGATGGTACCAATTCCGCACTACCTGATTCTGATTGCTCACAAGTTGATATGGAGTGTTGAATGCCGGATCTGTAGGTTGCGAATCGAAGCGAAATTCCCGACTAGTCTATCGTGCGAACCGGTAAGCTACATATATCTCAAAGGAACAGAAATGGCAGGTCGGCCAGTCGACCGGAACTGAAGGAAAACATGGATACAACGCAGGACATAATCGAAGCGTTTGAGGGCGAACATGGCACACTGACCGAAGCCTGCAAGGCCGCCTTCGAGCACGGGCGGGACGCATGTCCCGCGTTCATTGAGTATATCGAAGCCGCGGCCGAAGCGAATGATATCGGAAGAACTTGGGAATTCGAGGCGACCTATTGGTTATGCTGCATGTTTGCTGAGTGGCGGGAAACGCGTGCATACCGACCAATGTCGCGACTGTTCCGTTGCCAGCCCCAATATGTGGATGATCTCTTAGGTGACCGCATTACCGAGGATTGTCACCGGCTGATGGCCAGCGTGTTCGATGGCGACCTGAGCGTTCTCTTTGATATCATCAGGGATGAAACTGCGGAAGAGTTCATGCGCGGAGGAATGTTTGAGGCGCTGACCATAATCGGACTGAGAGAACCGGACCACCGCGACGCCATCAAGGAATTCGCAAAGGACTTCGCGTCGTCACAATTCGCAGAGGCAACTGAGCCTATCTGGACGAGTTGGGCCATGTGCATCGGTTATCTTGGATTTGTGGAATTGAAGCCGTTGGTGAAACATATCTTCGCTGCGGAAAAAATCACTGATTTCACCATGTTTTTCAAGGATTTCGAGAAAGATCTGGAAAAAGGTCTGGATCCGGAAGCCCGCGAGGAAGTTGCTCAGCGGAAACACTACAGTCTTTGGGGTGATACGCTCAGGATTGCGATGTACAGCGATGGAATGGCGAAGGAGAGGGAACACAAGCTCTATGACCCGCCCAACGCTCACAATCCTCTGTCTTCCATCAAATCTCACGGCAGGAAACCCGGAAGAAACGATCCCTGCCCTTGTGGAAGCGGGAGGAAGTACAAGAAATGCTGCCTCGGCAAACGACGAAGCACCGTCCCTGCGGGAGGATAGCGTTGACGGTCCTGCAATCCCGCTCCTACAGGAATTGGTGATCTTGCGAGCCTCTGGATTCCAGGAGTCCTTCCGTGCGCGTCTTGAGATTGCCTGACTCTGTCGAATTGCACGCCCCACTTCCACTCCGAAGAGCAACACTGACCATTTCCGCAGTGAAGACTTGGCCCAAACGAAGGTCAGGCTCGGTCATGGATGTCCACTCAATGACCGCTCCGATTGGCTCACCGCCGAGAAGATCGATATCTCTCGCCGCACCTCGCACGAATCGCTTGGACAGGTGCGGCAGTTCGTACCCACCGAAACCACAGGTTGGTCCGGCAGGGCAACAAAATTGGCCGGCAGCATGAGCATCGTTCCCTCGAACACCTGTGGCGCCTCGAAACCCACCGCACCAAGCGGCTGCGCGACCGCATAGACCAGAAAGCGGACCGGCTCCCTGCCGCACATTTCCACAAGCGCACGTATCGGCATCAAGGGACGGCCAAGAGCCTGGAAGAGCGGCCAGAGGGGACAGGCCGCCCCAAAACGTGGCAGCGGAAACCCGTCGACTGGCCTGCGGAAGGTCAAGGTGCCCGAACTGTCGCACTGGACGAACCCAACGCGCACGCCCCCTTCGGCAGCAGGTAGCGCCGCTATCCTGCGAAGGACTGCCGCAAGATCAACATCAAAAGCCACTGACAGCGCCACCGGATCGAATTCCAGCTCAAGGGCTCGGGCCTGGAAATCCCGCAGGGGCATCCGTTCGGCGTCATCGCGGTAGCGTTCAAGATAACGTCGAGCCAGCGCACGACCGGATAGGGACTGAAATGCCGACGGTTCCATGACCAGGGAATCCACCGTCGCCAAAGGCTCATGCTCCAGTTCAGCTATGTGATAGTCCCGGGCCGCGAGCCAGAGTTCGAGTTCTTCCTGGGGTAGACCAGGAGTCCTTTCCTCGCTCCCTGAAAGGTCGAGATAGGAAACAAGGGACTGGCTGGCATCCGCAAGCCGTTGGCTGTCCTCATGGATGTTGCGATGGAACCGGTCGCGCCATTCGTCCTGAATGTTCTCGTTCTCCACGAGAATTGCCGCCGCGGATTTAATCCCGGTCGCTGTACTCAGAACTTCATGTAACGAAACGGCAAGGCCAGGATCGTGGGCCAAGCGGTCGGTCAGGGTTTCAACCATGCGTTCCAGAAGGCCTGCCCTGCGTGACAGCGCCGCAACGACCGCCGCCCAGCCCTCAAAGCGTCCGGCGAACTCCTCAATCCGGTCAACCTCAGCGCTCACGTCAGGAACACTGGAGGCCGCGTCACGCAATGCGGCAATCAATTCCGAATCGGCGCCATCAGCCAACGAATCGACAGAAACACCCAATTGCCTTGCGATGCCACCAAGCAGTCTTCCACCGATTCGACGTCGATTATGCTCGATGAGGCTGAGATACGCACCGGAGATGCCGACCTCCTTGGCCAGTTCTGACTGGCCCTTGCCCAGCATTTCCCGCCGCTCGCGTATCCGGGTACCTGTCAAGCCCTGGGTTGCCATTTGCCAAGCTCATTGATTTTCAAGAGGTTCTCCCACATCGTGAAATTTACTTTACAGATAGAACTTGCGTTTTGTCAATCTGTTAACAAAATTCTCCCGTTGTTTGAGTGCGTTGTTGCAGAATTTTCAATCCACGCTCACTCCTGTGAGTGTGTTGAAAACCGATGGCAGTGGCTGCAACGGCCACTCCGAACCACCTGGACCACAAGGGAGGAAACCCATGTCCAAGACCAACCTCACCCGCCGCGGCATGCTGAAGACCAGCGCCGGGGCAGGCGCGGCGCTCGCCGTACCAACGATCTTCACAGGCGCATCATGGGCCAGTGAATCAGGCTACCTCAACGCTCCTGGAGACAGCTCGGTCACGTTGGGCTTCAATGTGCCGCAGACCGGTCCCTATGCCGATGAGGGGGCCGACGAACTCCGTGCCTATGAATTGGCCGTCGAACATCTCAACGGCGGTGGCGACGGTGGCATGATCAACACGTTCTCCTCGAAGACGCTTGATGGCACCGGTATCCTCGGCCGCAAGGTTGAGTATGTGACTGGCGATACCCAGACCAAGTCGGACGCGGCGCGCGCCTCCGCCAAGTCGATGATCGAAAAGGACGGTGCCATCATGATTACCGGCGGTTCGTCTTCGGGCGTCGCCGTCGCCGTTCAGGGTCTCTGCCAGGAAGCGGGCGTCATCTTCATGGCCGGCCTCACCCACTCCAACGACACGACCGGCAAGGACAGGAAAGCGAATGGCTTCCGGCATTTCTTCAACGCCTACATGTCAGGTGCGGCTCTGGCCCCAGTGCTCGCCAACGCCTATGGCACCGACCGGAAAGCGTATCACCTGACCGCCGACTACAACTGGGGCTGGACCCAGGAGGAGTCGATCAAGGCCTCGACCGAAGCGGTGGGCTGGGAAACCATCAGTGCCGTGCGCACGCCGCTGGCCGCAACCGACTTCTCTTCCTACATCGCTCCGGTTCTGAATTCGGGAGCGGATGTGCTCGTCCTGAACCACTACGGCGGCAACATGGTCAACTCGCTGACCAACGCGGTTCAGTTCGGCCTGCGTGACAAGCAGGTGAACGGGAAGAACTTCGAAATCGTGGTGCCACTCTACTCACGTCTGATGGCGAGAGGCGCGGGCGAAAACGTCAAGGGTATTCTGGGCTCCACGAACTGGCATTGGTCGCTGCCGGACGACGGCACCAAGACCTTCGTTCAGTCGTTTGGCACGAAGTACGGTTTCCCGCCGAGCCAGGCCGCACACACATGCTATTGCCAGGCTCTTCTCTATGCCGATGCCGTGAATCGAGCGGGCACGTTCAACCCATGCGGCGTGGTCGAGGCTCTCGAAAGCTTCGAATTTGATGGCCTCGGCAACGGCCCGACGCTATACCGGGCTGAAGACCATCAGTGCTTCAAGGATGTGTTGGTCGTGCGCGGAAAGGAAAACCCAACCTCGGAATTCGACGTTCTTGAAGTTGTTGAGGTCACTCCTGTGGCACAGGTGATCTATCCGCCTGACCACCCGATGTTCGATGGTGGTGACCTGGGCACCTGCAACCCGGGCGCCTGATCGACATGTGATCAAACATCGCAGGGCGGAATCCTCCGCCCTGCGAAATTCGGTTCTGGGCCTGGTCCGTCCCTCGCTGATGGCCAGATGCCGACAAGCCAGACGGTGAGGACCATGGACGCAATTATTCTTCAGGTGCTGAACGGGCTCGACAAAGGCTCCGCCTACGCGCTTATCGCACTTGGACTCACACTGATCTTCGGCACGCTGGGTGTGGTTAACTTCGCTCACGGCGCCCTGTTCATGATCGGTGCCTTCTGTGCGGTGACGCTGCAGCGTATCCTGACGCTAAGCTATTCCGTTATTGACGAAACCAGGAAGGATTTTCTCGGAAACCCGCTGAAGGTCGAGACTCCATATATGGTCAGTTGGTTTGGAGAAGGGCCCGGGAACTCGATCATCGACTGGTCGGTTCCGCTGGCAATCCTCTTCTCCATTCCGATCATGATCGCGGTTGGCTTCGCGATGGAACGCGGATTGATAAAGCACTTCTACAAGCGACCACATGCCGACCAGATTCTCGTGACGTTCGGTCTCGCGATCGTGCTGCAGGAAATCGTCAAAGCCTATTATGGCGCCAACCCGATTCCCACCCCCGCCCCTGATGCGTTGACGGGGTCGTTCGACTTCGGCATGCTGATCGGCTTCCCGGAAAACGCCATCATCTATCCCATCTGGCGCCTGGTCTATTTCTTTTTCGCGTTGGCTGTCATTTCGGCTGTATTCGCCTTTCTCCAGTTCACGACTTTCGGAATGGTGGTTCGCGCAGGTATGGCCGACCGGGAGACCGTGGGCCTTCTGGGCATCAACATCGACCGTCGCTTCACCATCATGTTCGCTGTCGCCGCCTGCGTCGCCGGTGTCGCTGGAGTGATGTACACGCCGATCAACTCTCCGAACTATCACATGGGAATGGATTTTCTGGTCCTGAGCTTTGTTGTGGTGGTCGTTGGCGGCATGGGCTCGCTTCCCGGTGCCGTGCTGGCGGGCTTCCTGCTAGGTATCCTCGAAGCCTTCGCCGCGATGAATGAAGTCAAGGCCATCGTCCCTGGCATCGACCAGATCATCATCTATCTCGTGGCGATCGCCATTCTGCTCACGCGGCCGCGGGGCCTGATGGGCCGCAGAGGCGTGATGGAGGAATAGTCCAATGATCGGCCTCAACAAGAAAGACACCATCCTCTTCACTGTCGTTGCGGTCCTTGTGACTGTCGCGCCTTTCATACTGAACCCCTTCCCTGAAGGAACCGCGATGGCGCAGATGTTCAACGCTGGCTATCCGGACCTGATGCAGCGATTCGTGATCTTCGGGATCCTTGTGATCGGCTTCAACGTCCTCTTCGGCCTGACCGGATACCTTTCATTCGGTCACGCCGCATTCCTTGGCATTGGAAGCTATTCGGCCGTCTGGATGTTCAAGCTCCTGAGCTACAACGTTGTTCCCGCAATCATTCTGGCAGTCCTTGTTTCGGGGCTGTTCAGTCTGCTGATCGGGTTTGTTGCCTTGCGAAGGACTGGAATCTATTTCTCAATCCTAACCCTGGCACTTGCTCAGATGTGCTTCAACCTTGCCTATTCGGTGCTGGGGAATCCCCAGTCAGCGTACAATCTAACCAATGGCGAGACCGGGCTTCAGGTCTATGCATCCGATCCACAATACCTTGTCAGCGAAGGCGCTCCCGAACTTCCGCATCTGTTCGGAATTGCGATGCGTGAGAGCTTCCAACTACCGGTGGGGAACTGGTTGTTCACCATCAATGCGGGCTATTACCTATGCGGTGTCATCATGCTGGCTGCGTTCTATCTATCCATCAGGATTTTCCGTTCGCCATTCGGATTGATGCTGAGAGCGGTCAAGTCGAACCAGCAACGACTGAGTTATACGGGCCTCAATACCAAACCCTATACTCTTTCGGCATTTGTGATCTCAGGCATGTACGCCGGGCTCGCCGGAGGCCTCCTCAGTTCAATGGATCCGCTGGCAGGTGCTGAAAGAATGCACTGGACAGCATCCGGCGAGATCGTCATCATGGCAATCCTAGGCGGCGTTGGGACGCTCGTCGGTCCGATCCTGGGTTCGGGATTCATCGAGTATTTCAAGAACATCCTCTCGAAAATCAACGAGAATCTCCTGCACCAATGGCTGTCGATCCTACCTGACGGCCTCGAGGACGCCATTGTGTGGGTGCTGCACTTCTTCGTCGGCAAAGGCTGGCACCTCAGCCTCGGTATCCTCTTTATGCTTGTCGTGATATTCCTGCCAGGGGGTCTTGTCGAAGCCGGGCAGCGGGTCGGCCGTCTCTTCGACCGCTTCATCAAGGTGGTGAACCGCAACGCACACGATGAGCAGCGACAGCAACCGTCGCGCAACGCGGCGGAATAGGGAAGGACCGCAGGATGGGAATTCTTGAAGTCAAGGGCGTCAACAAGCGCTTTGGCGGGCTGCAAGCCCTGGACGAGGTAAGTCTCACCGTCGCCGAGAACAGTGTTCATGCGATAATCGGACCGAACGGAGCCGGCAAGTCAACGCTCCTGAACTGCCTGGTCGGCAAGCTTGTCCCAGACACCGGGAGCGTCATGTTTGACGGACAGTCGGTACTTGGCCGAAAGCCACACGAGATCAACCAGATGGGCATCAGTCGGGTATTCCAGACTCCCGAGATCTTCGTCGACCTCACGGTCAAGGAAAACGTGATGATACCCTGTTTCGCCAAACGCGACGGTGCATTCCGGATGCATGCCATCGAAAAGGTCGAATCCGAAGCTGAAATCAACGAAATGGCCGAAGACATTCTCGGCGACGTCAACATGCTGAATCGCATGAATGATCACGCGGGAAGCCTGTCACGTGGCGACAAGCGACGTCTCGAGATCGCCATGTGCCTGGTACAGCAGCCGCGTCTTCTCCTTCTCGACGAACCAACGGCGGGAATGGCGCGGGCCGACACCAACAGGACGATCGATCTGCTAAAGGAAATCCACGCCAAACGCGACATCACGGTGGCCATAATCGAGCACGACATGCACGTTGTGTTCAGTCTTGCCCAGCGAATTACCGTGCTGGCGCAGGGTGCGCCACTCGTCGAAGACACGCCCGACAACATCAAGGGCCATCCAAAGGTCCGCGAAGCCTACCTTGGGGAGGCACACTGATGACGCTTATTGAGGACACGAAATCCAGAACCTATGAGAAACCGGACTTCTCCAGACATGCGAACGTGGCGGAAACCGCCCCGGCCTTTCTGTCCGTGTGGGACATCCACGCCTATTATGGAGAGAGCTACATCGTTCAGGGCGTCAGCTTCAATGTGCATGAGGGCGAGATTCTGGCCCTCCTCGGCCGAAACGGCGCAGGCAAGACCTCAACGCTGCGCGCCATTGCCCGTCTGGAGAATCCGCAGGTCACTCAAGGCGAAATCTGGCTGGACCACCGGCACCTGCACTCGATGAACAGCTATCAGGCAGCGGTAAATGGAATTCAACTTGTGCCGGAAGACCGTCGCATTATCTCGGGCCTGACAGTTGAGGAGAATATCCAGCTTGCCCGCATCACCGAGCCCACCGGTTGGTCAGCCAACCGAATCTTCGAACTCTTTCCCCGTCTCGGTGAACGCCGGAGGCAGGAAGGCGTGACACTCTCGGGTGGTGAACAGCAGATGCTGGCGATAGGACGTGCCCTTGCCCGGGACATCAAGGTACTTCTATTGGACGAGCCCTATGAGGGACTCGCGCCGGTCATTGTGGACGAGATCGAAAAGACCCTGAATATCATCAAGGAGCAGGGGATCACCACCGTGATCGTCGAGCAGAACGCAATCCGTGCCCTGATGCTGGCGGATCGCGCCGTGATCCTCGATACCGGCCAAGTCGTCTTCGATAGCACAGCCCAGGAAGTTCTTGATAACGAGGCGCTTCGAGCGGAATACCTGGCGATCTGATCCACGCCTACCCTGACACGTCCAGACTGGAACACCATTGCATGGAAGGTAAGGTTGCTATGAACGAACCAGCAAAAAAGATCCACACCCCTCCTGAAGCGTTCGTCAACAATGCTCACTTGGATGCCAATGGATACCGGGAAATGTATCAGGCCTCGATTGCGAATCCCGAGGTGTTCTGGGACGAACAGGGAAAGAGACTCGATTGGATCAGACCATATTCCCGTGTCAAGAACACCACGTTCGAACATCCGAACGTCTCGATAAAATGGTTCGAAGATGGTGAACTGAATGTTGCCGCGAACTGCATCGACCGCCATCTGGACACCCGAGGGGACCAATGCGCGATCATCTGGGAGCCGGATGATCCAAATGCCGAAGCACTTCGGATAACCTATAGCGAATTGCATGCCTCCGTTTGCAGAATGGCTAACGTTCTCAAAAAGCTGGGAGTCTCGAAGGGCGACCGTGTCGTTCTCTATATGCCGATGATTCCGGAAGCAGCATACGCAATGCTCGCCTGCGCGCGCATTGGCGCCATTCACTCGGTGGTCTTTGGCGGGTTCTCCGCAGACGCGTTGGCGGCTCGCGTGAACGGCTCAGCCGCAAAGGCGATCATTACCGCCGATGAAGCGCCACGCGGTGGTCGAAACACTCCGTTGAAAGCCAATGCCGACAGGGCGCTGGCAAACGTCTCACACGATTGCCAGCTTCTTGTCGTGAGACGCACCGGCGGTGCCATCGACATGCAGGACGGTCGTGACCATTGGCTGCACGAACTCGAAGCCACCGTCAGTGACAGATGCGAGCCCGAAGCGATGAATGCGGAGGATCCGTTGTTCATCCTCTATACCTCGGGTTCAACTGGAGCGCCAAAGGGTGTGGTTCACACTTCGGGCGGCTATCTTCTCTACGCCTCCATGACCCATAAGTACGTGTTTGACTACCACGACGGTGACGTCTTCTGGTGCACGGCCGACGTCGGTTGGGTCACTGGCCATAGCTACATTGTATATGGACCGCTTGCCAATGGTGCCACGACGCTGATGTTCGAGGGCGTCCCAACCTTTCCGGATGCCGGCCGTTTCTGGGCGGTCTGCGAAAAGCACAGGGTCAACCAGTTCTACACGGCCCCAACCGCGATTCGGGCCTTGATGGGCAAGGGAACTGAATTTGTTGAGCCCTACGATCTTTCTTCACTGAAAGTGTTAGGAACCGTGGGTGAGCCGATCAATCCGGAAGCCTGGAACTGGTATGACAGGAATGTCGGCAAGGGAACCTGTCCGATCGTGGACACCTGGTGGCAGACTGAAACAGGTGGTCACCTCCTTACGCCGCTCCCGGGAGCGATCCCGACAAAACCGGGGTCCGCCACCCTTCCCTTCTTTGGAATCCAGCCGGTGGTTCTGGATCCACAATCGGGCGAGGAAATCGAGGCGAAGGAAGCTGAAGGCGTGCTTTGCCTGAAGGACAGCTGGCCAGGTCAGATGCGCACCGTATTTGGCGACCACGACCGCTTCGTGAAGACGTATTTTTCCGACTACAAGGGCTACTACTTCTCAGGTGACGGCTGTCGCCGGGATTCTGACGGCTATCACTGGATCACGGGTCGGGTCGATGACGTGATAAATGTCTCCGGCCACCGGATGGGTACAGCGGAGGTGGAGAGCGCATTGGTGGCCCATCCGAAAGTTGCGGAAGCCGCCGTAGTTGGCTTTCCCCATGACATCAAGGGGCAGGGTATATACTGTTATGTGACCCTTATGGCCGGCGAGGAATACGCCGACGACTTCAAGGTGGAACTCCGAAACTGGGTCCGCAAGGAAATCGGACCTATCGCCTCACCAGATGTCATTCAATGGGCTCCAGGCCTTCCCAAAACCCGCTCTGGCAAGATCATGCGCCGCATTCTGCGCAAGATCGCCGAGAATGACTACGGAAGCCTTGGGGACACATCGACGCTGGCGGAACCGCAGGTTGTCGACGAGCTGATCGCAAACCGCGCCAACCGTTGACCCGGATTCGGTCAGGTTACAGCTGATGGTTCTGACTCCGGTAGGTAAATTCCGGCAGTGGTCGATTTCCTGAATGTGACCAAGCCGCCCGAGGTCGATAGGGGGAATCGGGTGCTTTTTTGGAGTTCCCATCCCGGTTCCGCCCTAAAGCTCAACACGATCAGCGATGGTGACCTGTTTTCCGGGCACAAGCCCCGTGCCAATGATCTGCCAGCACTCGTTGCAGGTCATTGACGCAGTCGATCTGCCCGTTCAGAATCATTTTGGTTGGTTAGCGGACACCTGCTCCGTGACCACAATGCCCAGTTCGGATCTATGTGACGCTTGGGAGGGGCCGGACCCATCTGTATGGACGGTGCCAAGGCCTGCGGCGAACCAGGGTAAGGGGCAGTCAAACGCCCTACCCGGGGTCTTTCAATGGGACACTGTTAACTCGACGCTGGCGCAGCCGCGCATCGCCGGATCATGTCCGAGGCAGCGAAAGGAACGGATATCCGTCCCGGATATTCCGTGATTCCAGACTGGGCTGACGTTCCGGCGGCATGGATCCGGTGATGTGCGTGGCCCTGGCCGTGAATTCCGGACCGGTTCGGCCCAGCCCGGCTGGTTCCTGTGGATTTGTCCGCCCATGTACATGAAAGGGACATCGAGTTAACAGTGTCCAGTTGAAAGACCCGGGGTTCCCCGGAAGCATTCACGTCGGGAATCAAGGGTGAAATGGCGATCATGACTGCCAGTCCTGATATTTCAGGTTTTCCACACGGCGAAACTCTTTGACGTTGTGCGTGATCAACGTCATCGAACGCGCCACCGCCTGACCAGCGATCAGCAAATCATACGCCCCGATGGGTATACCCTTCACCTTCAGGTCCGCACGGATCAACCCAGCAGCTTCTGCATCAGCAATGGAAAGGTCCAGAACCTCAAACCTGAGCGCATTCAAGCGGGCCAGATTATCGGCAACCTTCCGGCTTCTGTATGCTCCGAAATACAGTTCGAACATGACGACCGACGAAACAGCAAAATCAGTTGGAGCATGCTCGGACAAGCGGGCGATCAGGCCGCCATTGCCAGCAATGACCGCAATCACAGCATTGGTATCGAGAAGGTATTTCAGTTGAACACATCCAGTTCCAGACGCTCCTGTGGCGGTAAACCTTCCTCAGTGGCCTGCACAGCATCGCCATCAAGCGGCCCCAACCCATGAAGGTCATCGAGCCAGTCCCAGTCATTCTCGATAGGCTCAAGGATCACCCGTGACCCTTCCGCCCTGATCCGGACTTCATCGGTGTTGAAGCGGAATTCTTTCGGCAGCCGAACCGCCTGAGACCGGCCCGTCATGAACACTCTAGCAACCCTTGTATCTGGCATTGTCGCTTCCATATAATATATATCAAAAATATATATCTTACAAACACCGCATTCAAGCCAATTGTGTCTGGAAAGCTGTGTCTATGGGCGATTCTCTCCGCGCGCTTTCAGCAAGCCATCACTCTGCAGGAGGGTGTATCCCAAGTTGGTTGATCATGCCGCTGCGGCATGTTCCACCTGCCAGTCGGGGAAGTTGGCCAGCCTGTGATCAGCCTTTCCCCGTGCCATAACCCACACTCCATGCCGGTTGCCCCGGAGGGCGGACCGCTCAGCGGCCATCCGCAGTCCCGCCGCGGCGCAGGGATGGCACCTTCGAACTTTGGAAATCAACCAACTTGGGATACGCCCCTCTGCAGGGTCACATAAGGCCACCGCACGCGCACCCCGAGCCCGCATGGCCGGGGAGGCCCCGCGGCATGCGGGACCTCCCGGCCCTCCGTCGGGCGGCGTCAGTCCAGCGCGGCGTCGGTGATCACGTGGGTCCAGCCGCCCTCGGGCCGGCCCGTGATGACCGGATCGGAGCCACCCGCCAGGAGCGTGTCAACCGTCCGCTCGAAATCGGCCGGATCGAGCGCGCCGTTGGAACCGGCGGTGAGCTTGGCGATCTCGCCCATCATCCGCTTCTGATGCCTCTCGGTCTGGGCGCCGGTTTCATCGTATTCAAGCACGATCTCTGCCGCCTCCTCAGGATTTTCCTCGGCGTACTTCCAGCCCCTCATCGACGCGCGCACGAAACGGACAAGCTGTTGTCTGAAGCCTTCGTCTGAGAGCCGACCCTCAAGCACATACAGCCCATCCTCCAGTGTCGCCACACCCTGGTCCTCATACTTGAAGACAACAAGGTCCTCCGGTGCAAGCCCCGCGTCAATGATCTGCCAGTATTCGTTGTAGGTCATCGTCGATACGCAGTCGGCCTGCCCGTTCAGAATAGGATCGACGTTGAATCCCTGCTTGAGAACCTCGACTCCTTGCTCCGACCCGTCGGTCGGAATTCCAAGCTGTGACATCCAGCTCAGGAACGGGAACTCGTTGCCAAAGAACCAGACACCGAGCGTCTTGCCCCGGAAATCATCCGTGGACGCGATGCCGGTGTCCCTGCGGCAGGTCAGCATCATGCCGGACGACTTGAAGGGCTGGGCTATGTTCACGAGCGGAAGGCCCTTTTCCCTTGCGGCAAGCGCTGCCGGCATCCATTCGACCGTCACGTCCGCGCCTCCGCCTGCGATGACCTGCGTCGGCGCGATATCCGGGCCGCCCGGCTTGATCGTTACGTTCAGATCCTCCTCTTCGTAGAACCCCTTTTCCAACGCAACGTAGTGGCCACCAAACTGCGCCTGGGTGACCCACTTAAGCTGCAGGGTCAGGTCTTCCGCCGCAGAGGCGCCGCCCGTCGTCAACGCGAGCGCCGCAACCGTTCCAGTGAACTTCCTCATAAGTCTCTCCTCATCTTAGTTGCCAAAATTGCTCAGATCCTTTGTGAAGGATGCCAGAAAGTGACCCTCCTCTCCATGAATGCCACCATACCATAGAACGCCGAGCCGGCGATGGCAGCCACAGCTATCTCCGCCCAGACCATGTCAAGCCCGAGAACACCCACCTCCGTCGGTATTGACGATTTATATACTGATGCGAGACTGGCGCTTCGTTCGATTTATCATGATGAGTGGATTGCTGCCATACGTACGGATCATCTCTCGTCGGACAATGGTGGACCTTGGAACTTTAGGTCTTTCCCTTTCGATGCTATCTGCGGACCTTCCGGACATCAATTGGCGGCAATGAGTCAGGATCGGTCGATGCGATGAAACCCATTGCATACATCGAAACATCGGTCATAAGCCACCTTGCCGCGCACCAGCCACGGGACAATGTTATCGCGACCTATCAGGAGGTGACGCGCGAATGGTAGCACACTGCCTCGGACAGGTTCGACCTCATTGCATCGGAACTGGCTGTCACAGAGTCGGGATCTGGTGACCCGGTCGCTGCCAGCGTGCACCTGAGGGTTGTGAATCCCGTCACAATTCCCAAAATCACCGGGGACCACGCCGAGGTTTTGCCCGGCCTCTGATCGACCTTCGTACGGCTCCCCGAAGAGCCGCTGCGGATGCTGCCAATATCGCCATAGCGATCACAAGCTATGCCGATTATCTGGTGTCGCGGAACTCCAGACATATCGCCCAATGCCGCGATGCGTTCCCGGATCCAACGGACTTGCCGACAGGCCGACTATGAACCGTCTGTGATCCGTATACCAAACGACCTCATGGAGTCTAGACATGCGGACGACACAGCCTGACCCGATCATTGACAAGGCCCACGCAATTCGGGATCAATATGCGGTTCGCTTCGACCACGATGCGGGAAGGATGTTCCGGGACCTTCAGACAAGGCAGGATGCCTCCGGCCGTAGGTATGTCCGGTATTCCGCCCGCCGCCCGCCAATCGGTACGGACGGTCCGTTGCATCAAGGTGTGGGAGAGAGGTTTGGCCAAAAGGACCCGGACACAGGGCACCGAAAACTTCCGCTTCACCAGCGACGTCATCGATCAAGCGGTCGGCCGCACGACCTACTTCCGGCCATTCCCTCCACTCGGGCTCCGCCCCCGCTGCGGGAATGGCCGGTGTTGCACTTCGGAGTGGAAGTGGGGCAGTTCAGATATGGCGAAATCCTGTGATCCTGTGGGCCTTTCGGGAACCTCCTGAGCGAAAGGCTCCTCAACATCACGAGATCGGATCGATTCCAGCGAGCGCGAAACCCTATACCAGTCCCCTGAAGCTGCGTGACAGCCTAGTCGGCTTTCGCCGCCTATGGCCGGGCGTCGACCTTCTCCGCAAGCCATGCCTTGATCAGGGATTGGTAGGGCATGTCCCGCCTGTTTGCGGCTATCTTGATCCGCTCAAGCAACGGCACAGGCAGCCTTAGGGATATCGAGGCGGTCGAAGGCTTGAGGTTTGGCATGCGAACCCGTTCGGCCTTTGACCAATCCACATATCTGGTGGAATCCTCCCGCTCCCAGAAGGTGCGCTCTTCCGTCTCGGTCGCAAATTCGGGTGTTGGTTCAGGCTTTCGTGACATAGAAGGCTCTCTCCTTGCGGTTCATGTCGCGCGCAGAAATCACACGGATAAGGGTTTTCGCGTTTCGTAGGGTGAAGCTGATGTGCAGCGTCCGACCGTCGTCTGTCTGACCCAATGCATGAAGCCGTGGCTCCTCGGTGCTGTGTTTCATGTCCGGAACTACCAGTAGCGGATCATTGAAGAAGACCTGCTCGGCCTCTGCCTGGCTGACACTGTGCTTCCTGACACTCTTACGTCTGTTGCCATCATCCCAGTCAAAGCCCGATATCAGTGACAAATCGATCATGGTTGTATATGGTCATGATATACACCCGAGGTCAACCTTCAGAACATCCGGAAACGGCCTCCACGAATGAATGGAACCGTGAACGCTCCCTGTCCCGGCAGAGGCGTTGGGCCATACCGAGAACGCGGATACGCTCCCCCAAGAAGGGACTCCAGCCTCCGGCCGCCTCGGGGAAGGATATTCGGTGCCCGAGCCTGAAGGACCGGAATCCCTGCCTTCCGGCCATTCCCTCCGCAAGGGCTGCGACCCCGCCGCATAGGGGCTGCCCCACCAGGGACCCCAGCGTCCGGCCACGCCGGGCAGGCAACCGCACGCGCACCCCGAGCCCGCATGGCCGGGGAGGCCCCGCGGCATGCGGGACCTCCCGGCCCTCCGTCGGGCGGCGTCAGTCCAGCGCGGCGTCGGTGATCACGTGGGTCCAGCCGCCCTCGGGCCGGCCCGTGATGACCGGATCGGAGCCACCCGCCAGGAGCGTGTCAACCGTCCGCTCGAAATCGGCCGGATCGAGCGCGCCGTTGGAACCGGCGGTGAGCTTGGCGATCTCGCCCATCATCCGCTTCTGATGCCTCTCGGTCTGGGCGCCGGTTTCATCGTATTCAAGCACGATCTCTGCCGCCTCCTCAGGATTTTCCTCGGCGTACTTCCAGCCCCTCATCGACGCGCGCACGAAACGGACAAGCTGTTGTCTGAAGCCTTCGTCTGAGAGCCGACCCTCAAGCACATACAGCCCATCCTCCAGTGTCGCCACACCCTGGTCCTCATACTTGAAGACAACAAGGTCCTCCGGTGCAAGCCCCGCGTCAATGATCTGCCAGTATTCGTTGTAGGTCATCGTCGATACGCAGTCGGCCTGCCCGTTCAGAATAGGATCGACGTTGAATCCCTGCTTGAGAACCTCGACTCCTTGCTCCGACCCGTCGGTCGGAATTCCAAGCTGTGACATCCAGCTCAGGAACGGGAACTCGTTGCCAAAGAACCAGACACCGAGCGTCTTGCCCCGGAAATCATCCGTGGACGCGATGCCGGTGTCCCTGCGGCAGGTCAGCATCATGCCGGACGACTTGAAGGGCTGGGCTATGTTCACGAGCGGAAGGCCTTTTTCCCTTGCGGCAAGCGCTGCCGGCATCCATTCGACCGTCACGTCCGCGCCTCCGCCTGCGATGACCTGCGTCGGCGCGATATCCGGGCCGCCCGGCTTGATCGTTACGTTCAGATCCTCCTCTTCGTAGAACCCCTTTTCCAACGCAACGTAGTGGCCACCAAACTGCGCCTGGGTGACCCACTTAAGCTGCAGGGTCAGGTCTTCCGCCGCAGAGGCGCCGCCCGTCGTCAACGCGAGCGCCGCAACCGTTCCAGTGAACTTCCTCATAAGTCTCTCCTCATCTTAGTTGCCAAAATTGCTCAGATCCTTTGTGAAGGATGCCAGAAAGTGACCCTCCTCTCCATGAATGCCACCATACCATAGAACGCCGAGCCGGCGATGGCAGCCACAGCTATCTCCGCCCAGACCATGTCAAGCCCGAGAACACCCACCTCCGTCGATATGCGAAATCCCATCCCTTTGGTGGGAGAACCAAAATACTCTGCTACGATCGCCCCAATCAAAGCCAAGGTTGTGGAGATTTTCAACCCGTTGAATATGAATGGCATTGCCGCCGGCAGCCGCAGCATCAGCAGAGTCTGCCAGTAGTTCGCTGAGTAGGTACGCATCAGGTCGCGCTGCATCGAGGTCGTATCCGCCAGTCCCTGAACAGTATTGACCAACATCGGAAAGAAAACCATCGCCACGACGACGGCCGCCTTCGACTGCCAGTCAAAGCCAAACCAGTTCACCAGGATCGGCGCGATGCCGACGATCGGCAGAGCGGCGACAAAGTTACCGATTGGAAGAAGACCGCGCTGCAGGAACGGGCTCCGATCTACAGCTAGGGACACCAGAAAAGCCACACCACAGCCGATCACGTATCCGCTTACCGCTCCCTTGAGCGCAGTCTGGACGAAATCACCCCAGAGAATCTGGGTGGAAACCACAAATTTTGCCGCAATGACGGTGGGTGCAGGCAGAATTACCGGGGAAACCTGCAGGCCGAGAACGAGACATTCCCAGACCACAAGAACTGTCATTCCAAAAATCGCCGGGACTGCCAGCCGAGCGGCACGACTGGTGTGCCAAGCAGACCCCGCGATGCGCGTGTTCAACCACCATGCCGCCAGCCAGAACAACATCCCTATGGCGATCGGAGTCACTTCAGCACCGTCCGCACGGTAACATCAGCCCGCACTGTGATTCCAACCGTGGGTGCCCCCCGCAGAAAGTCATCGTGCAAATCCCATTCGCTTCAACGTAAGCGTTTGGACGCTCGCGACAACGGTCACCAGCACGCCTGCCAAACATGCCGCCGTGAACAAAGCCGACCAAATCATGATCGGGTTGCCGAATTGATCTCCGATCAGAATCCGCGCACCCAACCCTTGAATCGCACCCGTAGGCAGTTCGCCGACGATCGTTCCCACAAGTGCTGCGGCGACCCCGACCTTAAGTGACGTAAACAGGTATGGCATCGATGATGGAAGCCGAAGCTTCCAGAACGTCTGCCATCCGCTTGAACCATATGTCCTGAGGAGATCAAGCTGCATTCCGTCCGGGCTGCGCAGCCCCTTGGACATCCCAACGACCACAGGGAAGTAGCAGAGATAGGCAGAAATTATCGCTTTCGGCACCGCCCGTCCTTCCACTCCAATCGACGCGAGGACAACGATGATCATCGGAGCGATGGCGACAATCGGAATGGTCTGGCTAATGATTGCCCAGGGCATCAGCGTCATATTCAATGTTCGCGAATATACTATTCCCACCGCCATTAGAATGCCCACCAGCGTGCCAAGCGCGAAACCCGTCAGCGTCGATGAGAGCGTAACCCAGCTATGATATACGAGACTGCGCTTGGACGTCACCTTGGTGTCGATTACTGTCTTCTTGAGTTCAGCCAGCACCTGATGGGGAGGAGGGAACCTTGGCCTCTCCTGCTTCATGGTGTCTGCCACGATCTCGGAGAAAGTTGGCTCCAGGCCAGCCCTCGCAGCCTGTGCCAGCGTCCATTTGGAATTCATCCAGATGGAACCAGCGTACCATACCATTCCAAGCACACCAAGCACTGTCAAAATTGGAATCAAGCGGTTCATAAGGTCTTCATCCCGATCCAGCGCAATACACAGATTGAATCCTCGGAAACGCCTGCGCAATAGCATGCACTCTTTCAGGCGTTCTGAGACTCCACGCGTCGGTCATAAGTCACCCGCCAACATTTAATGTTTCTTCGGTAGCATTGAGCGAACAACCTGGCACCGGCCCGCACTGCCGATTCATTCGTCATAGGCATGTCCAGCCCTCAAACCTTCGCGCACCCGATTTGCCAGCGCGGCGAACTCAGGCGTGTCTCGAATATCAAGCGGCCGCTCAGACGGAAGCGTACTCACGATCACATCCGAAATCCTTCCTGGGCGGGGGCTCATCACCACGATGCGGTTGGATAGGTAAACCGCTTCCGGAATCGAGTGCGTCACGAATCCGATGGTCTTGCCCGTCTTTAGCCACAGGCTCAACAACTGCTCATTCAGGTGATCGCGAACGATCTCGTCGAGCGCACCGAATGGCTCGTCCATCAGCAGGATATCTGCATCAAACGCCAGTGCCCGGGCGATGGAGGCTCTTTGCTGCATGCCGCCTGACAACTGCCAGGGAAACATCTTCTCGAATCCTGACAACTCAACCATCTCCAGCACACGGGCTACCCGTTCCGCCATCCGCTCCCTGGAATATCCCATAATTTCCAGCGGAAGTCTCACGTTGCCCGTGATTGTCCGCCAGGGATAGAGTCCCGCTGCCTGGAATACATAGCCGTAGGCACGGCCTCGCCGCGCCTCATCGGGCGTCATCCCGTTAACGACGATTTCTCCACCCGTTGGATGTTCCAGACCGGCAGTCACACGAAGAAAGGTGGTCTTGCCGCAACCGGATGGCCCGATAAAGGAAACGAACTCTCCCTTCCCAATCTCCAGATCCACACCCTTCAGCGCATGAACGGGACCGTTTGCAGTCTGAAAGGTCAGATCAAGATTTCTTGCCGCGATCGCGGTTTCCTGCGTCACTCGCCTGTCCTTGCCAAAGCCCTTCCGTTAGACGCCGGTCGCGGGAAGACCTGAACGTTCCACTGGGCGCGGTGCGACCAGTTCCTTCCAGGTTGAGAGCGCCCTGTTAACGGGATTGGAAGCTTCTCGTCTGACAAATTCCCCATGGCCCTCCTTGGTGCGAATTTCACCGTCGTGTACCGCCACATGGCCCCGGGTCAGTGTGAAGCGAGGGAGGCCTTTCACATGCTTGCCTTCGAATACGTTGTAATCAATGGCCGACTGTTGGTTGGTCGCCAGGATGGTCTTTTCCTTCTCGGGGTCCCAGACCACGATATCCGCATCCGCACCAACCAGAACGGCTCCCTTCTTCGGATAGCAGTTCAGGATCTTCGCGATGTTTGTGGAGGTCACAGCGACGAACTCGTTCGGCGTTAGCCGCCCGGTCCTCACACCGTGCGTCCATAGCATTGGCATCCTGTCTTCGAGGCCACCAGTGCCGTTGGGTATCTTCGTGAAATCCCCCACCCCATTACGCTTCTGTTCTGTTGTGAACGCACAATGATCGGTGGCCACAACGGATAGAGAACCCGATTGAAGGCCAGCCCAGAGCGAGTCCTGGTGCTTCCTGTTGCGGAACGGCGGAGACATCACACGGCGTGCGGCGTGATCCCAATCCTTATTGAAATATTCGCTCTCGTCGAGCGTAAGGTGCTGGATCAGCGGTTCGCCCCATACGCGCTTCCCCTGCATTCTTGCCCGCCGGATGGCCTCATGCGCCTCTTCGCAGGACGTATGTACGACGTAGAGTGGCACACCAGCCATGTCCGCGATCATGATTGCCCGGTTTGTTGCTTCACCCTCGACCTGGGACGGTCTTGAATAGGCATGCGCTTCGGGCCCGGTATTTCCCTCGGCGAGTAACCGAGCGCTGAGTTCAGCCACTACGTCGCCGTTCTCTGCGTGAACCAGCGCGATGCCACCAAGTTCCGCCAAACGCTGAAACGACGCGTACATCTCATCATCGTTTACCATCAGCGCTCCCTTGTAGGCCATGAAGTGCTTGAACGTCGTGATTCCTTCCCTTTCGATGACAGTCGCCATTTCGTCGAATACCTGCTCGCCCCACCAAGTGACCGCCATGTGATAGGAATAGTCGCAGTTTGCGCGGGTGGACTTGTTATGCCACATACCAAGCGCGTCATGCAGACCCTGACCGGGGCTTGGCAGCGCGAAGTCCACCACCATAGTGGTTCCACCGCTCAGCGCTGCACGGGTACCCGATTCGAAATCGTCAGTCGAGTAGGTTCCCATGAACGGCATCTCCAGATGTGTATGTGGGTCGATGCCGCCTGGCATGACATAGCAGCCCGCGGCATCGAGGGAGTTTTCCGCCTTGAGACCATCACCTATGGCTGCGATCTTTCCGTCCTCGACCAGCACATCGGCCCTGTAGGTCAGATCGGCGGTGACGATGGTTCCACCCTTGATGGCAATGCTCATGGATTCCTCCCATGTTCAAAAGATGTTGCGGACCCGAGGCAGCGCCCTGATTTCCGAATCTCGTTTACGCCATTGAGGCCAAGTCGCGCGAAACACCGTTTCATTCCACAATCTCCGCGGTTTCCACAACGGCGTGGAACAGCACATCCGCGCCTGCCCGAGCCCATGCCGGCGATATTTCCTCGGCCTCATTGTGCGATAGACCGTCCACGCAGGGACACATAACCATCGCCGTCGGCGCCACACGGTTGATCCAGCAGGCGTCGTGACCTGCACCCGATATGATGTCGCGATGGGAATAGCCAAGGCGTTCGGCAGCATTGCGGACCGCCATCACACAGCTCTGGTCAAATTCCACCGGGGCGAAACCACCGACGCTTTCGAACTTGATCGAGAGCCCCATGCGGTCAGCGATCTGCTGTGCCCCTTCGCGCATTCGCAGTTCCATGTCCTCAATCACATGTTGCCGTGGTGACCTAAAGTCGACGGTGAAGACCGCCTTTCCGGGAATGACGTTCCGCGAATTCGGATGCACCTCGATATGTCCAGCCGCTCCCACGGCGTCTGGCTTGTGACTCCAGGCGATCTCGTCAACCAATTCCAGCACTCTTGCCATCGCCAAGCCCGCATTCCTGCGCATTGGCATGGGTGTGGATCCGGTATGGGCATCCTTTCCTCCAATGGTGATCTGGGTCCAACTCAGGCCCTGACCGTGGGTAACCACGCCGATGTCCTTGCCTTCGGCTTCCAGAATCGGCCCCTGCTCGATATGCAGTTCGAAATACGCATGCATCTTTCGGCTGCCCACCTCTTCGTCCCCGCGCCAGCCAATACGGTTCAGTTCGTCGCCAAATCTCAACCCGTCAGCATCCTCGCGCGAATAGGCCCAATCCTGTTCATGAACACCGGCGAACACGCCGCTGGCCAGCATTGCTGGAGCAAATCTCGTACCTTCTTCGTTGGTCCAATTGACGACAACGATCGGACGGCGCGTTCTTATATCCAGGTCGTTAAGTGTGCGTATTGTTTCCAGGCCCCCTAGCACACCCAGAACGCCATCGTATTTTCCTCCAGTCGGTTGGGTATCGAGATGTGATCCGACATAGACCGGCAGCGCGTCGGGATCGGTTCCCTCTCGACGAGCGAACATGCTGCCCATCTGGTCGACCTCCATGGAACAGCCAGCGCCTTCGCACCATTCCTGAAACAACCTGCGCCCCGCACCATCCTCATCGGTAAGTGTCTGGCGGTTGTTGCCGCCGGCAACGCCTGGGCCGATCCTCGCCATCTCCATGATCGATGCCCAAAGTCGATCCCCATCTATCCGTAGGTTCTCTCCTGGCGACGCCATCGTCATGCCCTCTCCCCAAACGCGAAACCTTCCGCAATGAACCCTAACGGCCCGGAGTCCACAGACAATAGCCAGGATCCGCCAAGGCCGCCAATCCGACGCCTTGAAGACCGGTCCAGCTGGTGTCGACTCCCTTGGCTATGCCCCGGATCCATCGGCCCGCTCATCGCTGTCATCACCCAATCTCCCACTTGCAGCCGCTCTCAATCGAGCACCACAAACCGCTGCGGCGAAGAGTTTGACCAAATGGTCAGGAATACGCTAACACTTGTTTTTGTGCAGTCAAGGACTTTTAAGAGAATTGATCGACGCGAGTTAGAGAATGCGCCAAGACAACCCTGGCTCCACCGCCAGACCACGAACAAGAATCCAGCAGAAGAACGTTTCAGCCATTTTCGAGGCAGCGCTGGATGTGTTTTCGCGGCATGGGTTCCGGGGCTCGACGCTTGACCAGATTGCGGAACGAGCGGATCTGTCAAAGCCAAATCTGCTGTATTACTTCGAGTCGAAGGAAGCGATTCACATCGCGCTTCTCGGCGAACTTCTCGAGACCTGGCTGGCCCCTCTTCGAGCACTTGATCCCGAAGGCGACCCGGTTGACGAAATTGTGGGATATGTGAAGAGAAAGCTTCAGATGGCACGTGCGTTACCGCGGGAAAGCAGACTTTTCGCAAACGAGATCATCCAAGGCGCACCGCGAATCCTGGATATCGTTGAGGGGGCCCTGAGAGATCTGGTCAATGAAAAGGCGGCGTTGATTCGCCGTTGGGCGGCGGAGGGCCGAATCGCCACCGTTGATCCGCATCACCTCATCTTCTCGATCTGGGCCACTACCCAGCATTACGCTGACTTCGACGTTCAGGTCCGTGCTGTTCTTGGAACAGATGGGAACTCGCATTTCGAGGATGCCGAACGGTTTCTCGAACATCTCTATCGTAGGGCGCTGACAGCTTGACGGAAATGCCAGCGGCCTGTCTCCCTGTTTCATTGGATAGCATCATTCGGCCGCATGCCTCGCCATTGGATTGTTCGGATGCGTAGTCCAGTCGCCATGGTCCGCAACCACCTTCTTCCCGGTGCGTTCGTCGGTCGCGCCGATCGGTAGCCGCTCCATGGTTATGCAGCCTTCGACCGGGCAGACATTGACGCACAGGTTGCAGGCCACGCATTCGGCGTCGATGACCTCGAACACACGGTCACCTGACATGGAGATCGCCTGGTGGCTGGTGTCCTCGCAAGCGGCATAACACCTTCCACAACGGATGCAGGAATTCTGGTCGATGCGTGCCTTGGTGATGTAGTTCAGGTTAAGATACTGCCAATCGGTCACGTTTGGAACGGCTCGACCCACGATATCAGCTACCGAAGCATGCCCCTTTGTATCCATCCAATCTGACAGGCCGCTGATCAATTCCTGAACAATTCTGAACCCGAAAGTCATTGCCGCGGTGCAGACCTGAACATTCCCTGCACCCAAGCTCAGAAACTCAGCTGCATCCCGCCATGTCGTCACCCCTCCAATTCCGGAAATCGGAAGTCCCGAGGTCTCGGAATCCCGTGCGATTGTGGCAACCATATTCAATGCAATAGGCTTCACCGCCGGTCCACAATACCCACCGTGGCTCCCCTTGCCGTCAATGGACGGTTCGGGGCTGAAGCTGTCAAGATCCACGGAGGTGATCGATGAAACCGTATTGATCAGTGAGACGGCATCTGCCCCGCCGGCATGGGCCGCCCGTGCGGGATAGCGGATATCGGTTATGTTCGGCGTCAGCTTGACGATCACAGGCATGCGGGTGTTCGCCTTGCACCACCTCGTGACCATCTCGATATATTCAGGCACCTGGCCGACGGCAGATCCCATGCCTCGCTCGCTCATTCCGTGCGGGCAGCCGAAATTCAGTTCCACACCATCCGCTCCGGTGTCCTCGATCAGGGGTAGAATGGCTTTCCAGGCGGCTTCAATGCATGGGACCATCAGCGAAACAACCACCGCGCGATCCGGATAGTCACGCTTTATCGTCTTGATTTCCCTTAAGTTCACTTTCAGAGGCCGGTCGGTGATCAGTTCGATATTGTTAAGGCCCAACAATTGCCGATCCGAACCCCATACGGCACCATAGCGGGGCCCATTGACGTTCACGATCGGAGGACCGGCCTCGCCCAGTGTCTTCCAAACCACTCCGCCCCACCCAGCCTCGAAGGCGCGACGGACGTTGTATTCCTTATCGGTCGGCGGGGCTGACGCCAGCCAAAACGGGTTCGGCGACCTGATGCCGACGAATTCGCTTTCTAGATTGGGCATTGCTTCGACTCCTGTTCATGACGTGATAATGGCTTCGATTCCCATCTGTGTGACCGGAGCCACCTGCCGGTCGGTTCACCAGAGCTGCCATATGGAAGCACCGCCACGGTTCATGTCACGTCGGCATCGGTGATATGGACAGCGATGCCGTCCACACCGTGACTGATGGCAAGAGAGTAAGGGTGAGCAAAAAGTCCACCACGGACGATCGCGGAGTTTTTCCCGAACCACCGGTTTGAACAACGCGAGTTTGGCATCGAGTCTCATGATAAGGCTCGTTGGATGGCCTCGGCTGCATCACGTCCCTGCGCGACAGCTGTCACGGTAAGGTCGTCACCTCCCGTTGCGCAGTCACCTCCTGCCCAGACTCCACGTAATGTCGTTGACAGGTCTGCGCCAACCTTGATCTTTCCGTCTTCGAGTTCCAACACTTCCGGTGCGCCGTCGAGTCGCTGACCGATGGCCTGGAAAACCTGATCCGCAGCAAGCCTGAATGTTTCGCCGGTTCCGCAAAGCCCATCTGCGCCGTCCTGCGTATATTCGAATTCAATCTCACTTACGGTGTCGTCACCGAAAACTGCCGTCGGCCGAGCGTTCGTGACTATCCGAACTCCCTTTGAGGTGGCAAGTTCCTGTTCGTATTCACTGGCAGCCATTCGGTCCGCGCCACGGCGATAGACGATGGTGACGTTCTCGGCTCCAAGCAGTTTCGACTGGACAGCAGCGTCGATGGCGGTCATGCCTCCGCCTATCACGACAACATTGCGGCCAACCCCAACCGAATTCAGATCGGTGGCCTGGCGCAGGTCGGAAATGAACCTGACCGCATCAACGACATGCTTCTCGAAATCCACGCCAAGCGAATTGACCCCTGCGAGGCCAATTCCCACGAAAACCGCATCGTAGCCCTGCCTTAGGTCGTCCAACCTGAGATCGCGCCCGAGCGACTGACCCTGGCGCAGCTCAATCCCTCCGATACCCATGAGCCATGCAATCTCAGCCTGGGCAAAGCCATCAACGGTCTTGTAGCTCGCGATGCCGAATTCATTGAGACCACCAGGTTTATCCCGTGTATCGTAAATCACGACATCGTGACCGTACGTTGCCAGCCGGTGGGCACAGGAAAGGCCTGCAGGCCCTGCGCCTACAACTGCAATTCGACGGCCGGTGGCGGCCTTGCGAACGTAGGGATGTTCGTCCACCGTCATCGCACCGTCGGTGGCAAAGCGCTGAAGCCGACCGATTTCGACTGGCTTTCCTTCCGCCGCTTCTCTGACGCACGCCCCCTCACATAGGGTCTCGGTGGGGCAGGCCCGTGCGCACATGCCTCCAAGAATGTTCTGGTCAAAGATCGTCCGTGCCGCCGCATCCGAAGTGCCAGTGGCAATCTGTCGGATGAACAAAGGTATATCAATGCGGGTTGGACACGCAGTGACGCAGGGCGCGTCGTAGCAGAAGTAGCATCTGTCGGCAGCGACCGCGGCCTCATGTGGGTCGAGAGGCGGATGTAGGTCAGCGAAATTCGACGCGATCCGCTCGTGCTCCAGCCTACCTGCGGCAATACCGGGAGTGTGTGGCGAATTCGACATTGTGCACTCCAATATGGCGCGATTCCCCTTATTGTACCACAGCAAGAAATTTTATCAATCGGTAAAATTTTTGCCTTGGAAGCTGACCATTTGAGCTTCGCGAAAATCTTCTGGTCGATCCATGCATGTTCGTAAGGCTGGCACCCATCGGCAGCGGTCGGCTTTTGGCCCAACCCTTCCTCAAGGGTAGGACAAGACCGTTAAGCGGAACTTCAGGGGCTTCGGCAAATGGTTTTCACGTCCAGACCGTCGGTTTTCAGCGGTTTTTCGGCTGGACCGGCTCCGTTGCGGCTGTCATCCTTATGGGAACCTGCTGGTCCGGTCGGACCCCGAGGAGCTGGAACGCCCGCTTCCGCAGCGCGGTCGGTGTGGTGATGACGGGCAGGAGGCTGTCGCCCTGCCCTGGCAGGCGCAGCTGGTTCAGGACCACGGTGGAGAGGTCGGCAGGCAGCGCGCGCAGGCTGTGGACCGGCAACCCGTCGGCGGCGCGCCTCCTGCTGGCCTTCGCCCTGGCCCCCTCCGGGACCTCGGCCGCCTCCACCGGCGGGTTCCGCTGCGCCCGCGCGCTCTCCCGGCCGTCGTCCCCGGAAAGGACCGGCGCCAGACGGCGGCGCATGTGCCACCCGGCATGCAGGGCCAGCATGAACGGGAACACATGGCCGCGGACATGGTCCGCCGAGTATACGTGTACCGGACGGATCCGGAGGTCGCCCCTCCCGTTCCGGAACGCCCGCCCGCCCGTCGCCAGGCTCCCGTCCGCCTCCACGGCGGCCTCCGTTCCGACCGCCTCCGCGTCCAGGCTGGTGCGGATGGGGTGGACGCCGCCGGGCCGCGCCCCGGCGGCGGTCCTACCCTCCCGGCGGCGCCAGGGGACGCCGCCGTCCGTGACGGTGATGCCGGAGTGTTCCGCGACCTTCCTCCGGCTGGCGTCCCGGCCCACCCGGCGGTCGACCGTCCGCCGGTCCTTCAGCCGTCCCGGGCGCACCGACGCGGCGGTCCTCTCCAGCGTCCCCCCGGTGGCCTCGAGGAGCTCCCCGCGCCCGCCCGCCCTCTCCTCCCGCAACCGGGGGCTGGGGCAGGCCATCAGCCGCCCGCCGGGAAAGTCCGGGCCGGCGGTCTCCGCCACCGCGTCGGGGCCCGGCGCCTCCGGCTCCAGCGGGGCCGGGGCGTCCGCGCCCCGCTCCAGCGGTTTCCTTATGTCCCGCCTTTCCAGGGAGGGGATCCAGCCGGGCCCCGCCGGCTCCAGATCCTCCCGGATCCTGGCCGTGGCGGGCATGCCCCTGTCACCCACGGGCGCCACCCGGTCGATGCCGAAGCGCCTGCGGATCCTCCTGACCTGCGGCGCGACCGTGGACGGGTCGGACGTGTTGCCCGCGAACACTTCCACCGCCACCGGGCAGCCGTCGGCGGCGACCGGGAGCCCGTAGGTGATCCGCATTCTGCCTTTCTTTCCGTCACGGTTGTGGCCGAAGGCCGCGAGCGGGCAGCACCGCCCCTCGAGGCAGGGGCCGCTCACGTCATACAGGATCAGGGTGCTGCCGCCTTTCAGGTGCCGGCTGGCCAGGCTCCGCCCGGTCCAGGGCTGGCGCGCCAGCAGCCAGCCGGGCATGCCCGGCATCCCGTTGCCGGTGACCGCCCCCAGCCCGAGCAGGGCGCCGAGGCTGTCCGTCGCGGTCTCCGGCGACAGCCGCCGGGCCGTGGCGAGCCTCGAATCGGGTGGGATGACCCCCGGGACGATGGTGGCCAGCGCCAGCCGGCGCTCCCGGCCGGCGGTGCGGTGGAGGATGCGCTCCAGACCGGGGCCGCGGGCGGTTCCGGGGACGGCGGCGACATGGCCGTGCGGGAGGGAGCGCTCCACGGCCGGCAGGTCGCCGATGCCGGTGACGGCGACGGCGCCTTTCAGGACGGCCCGGAAGCCCCCGGTGACCGTCGGCGGCGGCTCCGGCAGGTTGGCGATGGTCCTCCTGCGGACGCGCTTTCCCCCGCGCCAGGCCTGGCGGAGCGGGATGGCGGGCTTTCCGGCCCGGTTGGGGACCGGTTCGATGCTGGAGGCCATGGCGGACATCCGCTATGGGAACCGGACTTTCCATCCCGGAACATGAAGCCGCCATGATGCCAGGCGGCCATCGCGAAAAAAAGCTTCCACGGGTTCTTTCCGGGAGGTGCCCGGAATCCGTCTCCGCACCCGTTATGACAACAGAAGTGCAGGATTCCTTCAACAGTTCGATCAAATCATCGTTTCATTACAAAGCGTTACGCGAAAAAAGCATGCTGGAAGTTCCGGTTAAGTGACGATCCAAGGAACACGGTTTCGAGGATTGGCTCGATCACCGATTATGGAATGGGCATAATCTGCCCTCCGCTTTTCTCTACCGAGTTTAGCCAACAACGTGGCAGGGTCAGCAATTCCCGCCTCCCGGCCATTTCCTCCGCCCGGGCTGCACCCCGCTGCGGAAACGGCTGGTGTTGCACCTCGGAATGGAAATGGGGCAGGCTTCCGACCCGAATGGCAGCATTGTCCGCATTGCGAACACTCGCCCGGAGCCAGACCACCTTCGCTCGCGACCGTCCGTATCGGTGGGCCGCGCTGCCGAAACTGTCCGATCTCTCGAACAAAGGCAATGAACCGAACGTATCTAGCAGATTTTCCGTGTGAACCAGGAGCGGATGCATTGCAACCCCACTAGAACTGGCTGCAACGAACCCACCTCTCGATCAAGTACACCAAGCCAGTTCAGTCCTTCCTTCTGTTCCCACGATTTCGTTTCAAGCCAAAGGCTTATCCCTTTGACCAAGGCGGGTCAATATTTTGGGGAATTATATACTATGGTGCCCAAAGCAACGGAGTGATCCGCATGACACACAGGGCACCGGGCAGGCGCCACCGCGGGGGCATCGGCCCCGTCCGGCTGTCCGGTATGTTTCCCGACGACGAGGCCGCCGGGGAATGGGTCACGGAACGACACCGGCCGCAGCGCCCTCACTGTGGAACCGTCCGCGTCCAGCCGGGAGCGACGCACACGACGATGCCCTGCCGTTGCCGCGGGCTTGAATGCAGCAGGCGGTTTTCGGTGCGCACCGTCAGTCTGGGCACTATCGTATATAATTCCCAAAAATTTCAGGTCAATTCAGTCCGATGGGTATAGCAAAAAACGCGATCAAATAATCAAGGCCGTCACGCCTCTACCGAACGCTTACCATCACCGCAACAACGCTGGATTTCGGCCCGCACTCGCTCCAGAACCTCTTCGTTCGTGCTGTTTCCCACTTCACAAGCTCTTCGATGATCTTGAAGAGACGCTTACGTTCCAATTCAACAATGATCTATTCGAGGCCTAATGGTTTTTCGTCGATTGGTATGTCACCGCCCTCGGCCTTGTCTTGTTCGCGTTTCGACTCGCGGGCTACGAGTTCGGCTTCGGCACGCTTTCGTCTCGTTTCATCGGCGAGCAAATCATCAATATACTCCGACGGATCATCAACCAGTTGGCAGAACAAGGCGGCGCGGCACGCGGAGAATGGACGGCTTGCCCACCAAAGATGAAGGGTAGAGGGGTGTCCGTGTCTGATCGACTTCTCGCGAGCGGAGGCAGCATTGATCGCCTCCAACGGGATCGCGACTTCGATGAGCTTCTTTTTAAATCCCCACTTCCATTCCGAAGTGCAACACCGGCCATCTGCGCAGGGAGGGCGGAGCCCGAGCTGCGCAGATGGCCGGAAGGCGGGGTTTGCGGCTCTCCGGGAACGGCGGATCCGGCCCCGGAACGGCTGCAGTCCCGTCCGGAAGGAGAATATCCGGGCTTTCAGGGCAGCGCAAGGCCGCCGCCGGGGCAGGTCGCGTCCGTCCGGGCGCAGGGAGGGCGCAGCCCGACCGGAGCCCGGACGGACGCGACGGCTTGATCCGTTCCACCCCCTCCCGGCGCGGCCATCCGCGCTGTCGGGAGGCGGGCCGGCGGTGTCAGGGAGGGCGGGCCCGGCGGAACACCTCGGCGGGGGTCCGGTAGCCGAGCACCCTGCGCGGACGCGCGTTCAGGCGGTCCTGCACCCCCTTCACCTCATCGTCGCCGACCGCCCGGAGGTCCGTCCCCTTCGGCAGGTACTGCCGCACCAGCCCGTTGGTGTGCTCGTTCAGGCCCCTCTCCCAGGAGTGGTAGGGGGTCGCGAAGTAGAAGGAGGCCTTCAGCGCCTCCGCCACGCCGGCGTGGCCCGCGAACTCCTTTCCGTTGTCCGCCGTGATCGTGTGGACAGGCGCGGCGGACGACCGGAGCATCGCCAGCATCGCCGCGGAGACCTCCGCCGAGGTCCGCCGGTCAACCCTCTGTAAATACGTGTATTTCGACGCACGGTCCACAAGCGAGACCACCGCCCCGCTGTGGCCCTTCCCGATGATCGTGTCCGCCTCCCAGTCACCGACACGCTCCTTCCTCTCCACCTCCTCCGGCCTCTCCGAGATGTCCACCCGGCCCGGGATGTGGCCACGGCCCGAGTGCCGCCCGCCACGCCAGTTGGGCTTCTTCCCGCGGCGGCGCAGCAGCAGGAACAGCTCCCCGCCCGCCTTCCGGTCGGCCTTCAGGCGCTCGTATATCCACTGGCGGCCCACCGCCCAGCCACCCTCCAGCCGCAGCCGTCCCGCGACCTGCTCCGGGCTCCAGCCCTCCGCCAGGCACCCCTCCACATGCGCCCAGCGCTCCGCAGTCATCTTCCTCGGAACCGAGGAGGCGGCGCTGCGGCGGGCCTCCGCCATCCCCTGCGCCTCGCCGGGGCTGTAGCCCGAATCACCGCCGTTCCGGCGCAGCTCCCGCCAGACCGACGAACGGTCACGGCCCAGACGGGCCGCGATGTCCCCGTAGGAGAGCCCGCTTTCCTTCAGTGCGCCGATCTGGCATCTTTCCCCATGGGTCAGGTGGCGGAAGCCCTCGGGCATGGCAGTCTCCTCTCTTCTCAACAAGGGGACTGTCGCCGCTTCCTGGCCGATCCGCAACATCATGCGGCAGGAAAACCGCCCAACACCGCCACTGGTGTTGCACTTCGGACTGGAATGGGGCAATTTATTTTTCAGGTTCAATTGCCAATCGATAGGTTGACGGATATAGTGCAAGTCGACCGCGATCTCTGAGTTCGGTTAGGTGTTGGCCCGTGAACTCGACGGGTTTATCCTCCTTGTCTTTGAGGACAAGGATACAGGTGCAGGGCTGCTTTTCCAGGATACTCCAGACATCAGCTTCGAGCTGGAGCGGTTCAATTTCAAGGCAGTGATCCTTCGGGCAGTATCTTTTCGCCACGTCACCTGACGCCGTCCGTTCTTCCCACGGAAATAGCGATGATCCATTGACTTTGACAATAACGTGTCCTTGTTCGTTGGAGAAATGGCTTTCGCTGTCTTCAACGAAGCCTTTCGAGCGCGCAAATCGCTCCATGATGTGGGGTTTGCGGTCGCGCTTCTTGCCAGGTGCAGTTGGTGTGTCGTTCTCGACCGGATCCTCGGTGCTATCGGACCCATCGTTCTGTTCGAAATCGTTTTGGACATGTTTTTTGCCTGTTGGTTCAATCGGCTCGTCATCATCATCGGACGCGTTGGTGTCCTGTTCTTGATGGTCGTTGGGTGCAGCCTGCTCCTCCGATTTGTTTGCATCGGAATGTGCCTCTTTATTCTCAAATTCACTTTCAGGAATGAGATCGAAGTTCTCTTTCATGTAGGTAGCTATGAACTCGGGTTCTCGCTCGAAGCACATCTTGATGGCATCAACGATTTCGGAACGGCGAAAGGCTTTGCCAATCTCTTGGACAACGCTTTTTGCCAGCTTTCCAATGGCTTTCTCCTCCGCGTAGAGTCTGCATCCTAGCCAAAGGACGTCCGCAGACCGTGGCGTTCCGGCAGGCTTTCCATCGATGTACGGGACAATTTCCAGCGCATCGGATGCAAACAACAACAGCGTCTTTTTCAGTTGCTCACCAAGGGCACGAACACGTACTGCCTCCTTTGGGTCTTCCAGCTTGATCCTGCGAAGTTGCCGTCCGAGTTCCTGCAGCCATTCGCGCTCCTTCATCTTGCCTTCGGGTTTGTGATTCTTGCAAAAGCACTCTTCAATGTGATCAGACAGGGGCGGTATGGGGGAAAACGGTTCGGCTTCCGTGAATTCGGCGGAGATGTCGCGCAAGTCTGCCGTCTTCTGTTTGACCCCCTGGTACAAGTGCTTTGAATGGATAAGCGTTTGCATCGAAATTGTGTACTCAAAGTCCCTGGTCGGAGCCCATTCTCCGGCGAGGTTCAGCCAGTGCTCGCACTCACACCAGATTTTTGCAGGATATCGAGCGATCAAGGATTTGACGCGGCGCGCGTCTTTCGGGTTGAGTGCCTTACCAGACGACAATCCACGCAGCCATTCTATTGCTAGTTCAGGTGTTGGGTGCTCTCCGACCCCTACCTTCCGCCAGAGGCTTAACTCGCGCACCGATGATCGGATTAGCGGCGTATCGGGGACATCTTCTTCGCCGCCAGTGAGGAAGATGCCACGGGAATTCTCCCAAGCGCCGTCCTCCGACAAAATGATCGGCTTGCATTTGAAACTAGAGCGGATCAACTGAGACTCTTCTGTCGAGCAGCTGTAAATAAGCTGATCGAGACGCCGATACCACTTCTCGACTTCATGCGGCGGTGGGGCATCCACACTTGCCAACGCCTGTAGCCTACTTAGCAGCTTTTCCGGGCCGGTAGGTTCGTCCGACACACCGAGAAGCTTTAAGATCGGTCTCGTCGCTTCACTATCCAAACGACCATGCACGAACGGTTCTACGTCCATAAGGGCTTCTGTTTGCGGAGAGCGCATGAGCAGATCTTCCGGCTTTCTATATTTCCCGTGGGTATCTCGCAGACAGGGCTTCTCCCTCAGTTTGAGAAGCCACGAAGGGGCCAATCCGTCTTGAACGCACCGTCTTATATGGCCATTTGAAGCCTCCTCTGTGACCGTCGCAGTCAGGTGCGACGACCATTGGGCAGATTTGGAGAGTTTGGAGAGCACGTATTCGGCTATATATCCCCAAACTGACGGCATCTCCCCTTCAAGAACCTCCCAATGCTCCCACATCTCATCGCCGAAATCCCAATCGGTCAGTTGAAATTGAGGGTGGGTGTAGCGAGTGTTGAAGCGACCGGAGAAGCTTCTTCGATCGAGCTCGTTATCTATGTCCTTGCGGCTCCAATATCTCTTTGTTTTCTGTTTGAATGGCACAAAGCCACATAGGCCCGCTCGCCCTGAGCTGATCCAGTTGTCCCACTCCTCCTTAGTGCAGGAACTGAAGTACTTCCGGTAGTCCGGATGGAGAACGTGTTTCTCAGCCCAAGCGTCGGGCAGAAGAATACCAAGTGACCCATCTTCATCGCAAAGCGCTGTCTTGTTGATGCTGCGAAGTTTTCGATCCTGGCAAGCAAAATTGAAAGCTCTACCAACTTTTGCAGAGAGCTTCGCCGCGATTTGCGCAAGTCTGATCCAATCCTTGAGCGTCACGTCACCCTGACCGAAGAAGCTTTCGGCAACGCTGTCGATGACCTTCCCTGTATCACTCGGTTCATTGAGCTGGATTTGTTCGAGGACGTGGTCGGCTGCTTCGACAAGCTTGTTCAGCGCTTTGTCCTTGTCGCTTTCCGCAAGCCGCCGCTGCTCAGTAAGAAACCGCATCCAGTTCTGATTGAGAACCGACAGGCGATCGCCCAGGAATTTCCAATCATCTTCCGAGGGCACCATGCGCTTCTCGCCAAGGCGAACGACCTCAGAGGCGCTATGCAGGATATCCTTGCCCAGCGACGGGACTATGCGAAGCTCGCTATCTTCGCAGTAATATTCGTCGCTCTTAAGCAGTTGCTCGATATAAGACCAAAGTGTCAGCAATTGCCGCCATGTTGCCGGTTGCGGGAAATGCTTTTCTTGCAGAACATTCAACACATCCTGATGATCTGTCTCATCAATCGCATTCCAATGCTGGAGCTTTTCGAGGTTCTTCAACGAGATATGGTGAGACAGGGGAGGACGCCCATCTTCATCGAACAGAGCGATGACCTGATCTTTGGGCCAAACTTCAAAAAATTCACGCGGTAAGACGCTGGCGTCCTTAGAATTTACAAGTGAGCCGTCGTCGGCAAGCAAGATCGTTTTGTCTTTGATCTCCGGCTCGAACGCTTCTTCGACGATTGTCGCGCAGACACCATTCAAGTCACTCTGTTGGCGATCGACGTCCGGCATCACGTTGTAGGCGTCGGCACGCTCTTCGGGAGGCAAGTCTTGGCGCTGAAGCCATTCAAGCATAACTTTGCTCGCCAGCCGACCTGCACGTTCCAGCAACCAGCGGTTCGTCGGCGAAGTTTCCGGGTCTTTGATTTTCAGCCGCGCAGGGTCTTGTATAAACGGCGCATTGATCGCGAAAGGAAGGTCAGTTTGCACGCCTGTTGGCAAGACAACAAACAAGCGACCTTCTACCCCACCCACAATTTCTATCTGACATGGTGGAAAATCTATGTCCTGCTCGACGGAGAGCAATCGTTCTTGTTTGATTTCACGCAAACACTCTTCAGGAAAGCTTTCGCCTTCCGATCGGGCCAACAAAAAGATCTTGTCAGGTTTATCGTGGAGTGCGAGCCACTCGGAATTCTTAACCGTTCCAGGGCCAAAGCTGCCCCAATGCACTTCTTTTTCATTGATTTGAATGCGGCGAATGTTTTTGAAGAACAGCAAAGAGATCGGACTCTTTTGCCATTCTAGAAGGTTTTTTTTGACTTCCTTCCTTCTGTGCTGATCGGAAATTTCAACGCGTATCGTAGTCCTTTCAGGCCATTCGTTCTTCTCTTCGAGCCAATAGGGTTCCGTAAACCGCCTTTGGTCAAACGCCACAGAGAGTGTCGGCGTGAATAGCTCAACCTTTTCCCCCAAGCTAAAAGTGCTCTTGAACCCGATCCCGCGAAACCCGATCGTGTGCAACGCGCGCTTATTCGAGTAACCAAAACGGCACAGCGATGCGAAATGCTCTTCGCTGAAATCCTCACCGTTATGGTGGAACAGAAAGGTATTTTTCTCGATGCGGACAACCGCTTCTGTTGCACCTGCATCATCCGCGTTCTGAAGAAGTTCCGAGAGAATGTGCCGCGGGCTCTGCACCTGCTTAAAGAGCTGATGCCAAGGACCCGCAAGTTCAGGGTCTGCTTCCAGTTGCTCCCACCGCTTGGCGGAGCGCGTTCTGATGTTCTCGAAGTATCCCGGCCTCATATTCATCGCGGCGGCTCGGCAGATTGAAGAAGGTGTTTTAGATCGAATTGCTGAGCGGTGACGCCGAAGGCGGGCTCAATATCAAAAGGACGCCATACATATTTCGGTTTTTGGGCAAAGCCTTCCGCTACATACACAACGGCCAGTATGTAATCATCCGGCTTGTTCAAGCAGGTTATGATCTCATTGCGGGTCACCATGATCGAGGTTGCGCCCTCGACGCGTCCCTTCACTTCAATGAAGCGCTGTTTCTTTGCTCTGGGATCGAAGGAGAGAATATCATAGCCCACTTTCTGGGGTGAGACGTCTATAGGCTCGTTACCAAGCTTTGTCTCTGCCGCCATGACCGCTTGCATGGCACGCTCTTCGATCTTCTTCCGTGCTTCGGCGTCCTCGGCGAATCCACTGGGCAGGCCCGCGCCGTCTGACTTAGCCAACAAAAGTCCTTTTGGAATAACGACGAGGCCACCACGAACAGCAGGTGGGGCCGCTTTGATGTTCTTCTCTTCACTCAACTGCTGCATGCGTTTTTGCAGACGATCTGAGAGGTCTTCAGCGCGGCGACGGGCGTTCTCCCAGTTTAGTCTGGTCTTCTTTCCCGCCTTTTCCTGTTCCTGAAGCTCGAAGGCGCGGGAATCCCAGTAGTTTATCTCCTTCTTTAAGCGTGCCTGGACTTCCCGTTCGGTCTTCGCGACTTCGGGAATGCGCCTTGCCTTCACCTCTTTGAGATGGTCTCGGGCCAGTTCGATAATCGCAAATACCTTAACCTTCTCTTCGAGATTGCCAGAAAGCCAGCTCTCGCCGAGCTCTTCACTGACGAGGCTGAGTTCTTCCGGTGTTGCCGCCCGTAGATCGAGGTGAGGCGCGATACCCGCGCTTGCTACATCGCCGTCTTCGTTGATGGCCGCAAACTGCAAACGCTGCGAAACGATCTGCGGTGAACCGCTGCTTGTCCGACGCCCGTCCTCAATGCTGTGTTTGAGCAAAAAGACTGCCCTGACCTCATCGCTGAGGTCCGAGTCATCGATCATCACTGCGCCTTGTTTGAGTAGATGGCCGTATTGCTCTCGCACCAGGCTGATCACAGCTTCTAAGAGCGGGTGGCCGGGACACACGAACTCGGCAACAGGTTGGCGGTGTATGTACGTCTTATTAAAGCAAATGCGCTCATAGCGCTTCTGGATGGGCGCACTGGTCCCGATCAGCCGATCGCGTTCGCGGATACGAACCGGTACGTGCGTGATCTCGAAGCGGCCTTCCTCGCGCATCTTGAAGCGCCCGCCAAGATGCTCAAAAGCTTCGAGGAAGAAGCTCTGGATATGGTGCGGTTGAAGCCTCTCCGCTTCGGCGCGCTCCATCTTCAGGCGAACTTCTTCGACTGTCGCCTGCGGCATCATATCGTTAGTCAGCTTTCGCTTCTTCAGGAGCTCGTCGATATGTTCATAATCAACTGCGCCGTCGATCTGCTGGAACAGTTTCGCCTTCACATCTTCCCGGTCGCCGTACTGGATCGCATCCCAAAGCAAATCCTTAAGCGAGGTTCCCTCGAACATTTCGCCGAGCACGTCGTAGACCCGGCCCTTTAGAGCGCTGCGTGCAGTTTCCAGCTTTTCGAGAAGACGTCCGTAGACCTGGCCTTCTCGCGTATTGGCAGCAACAAGGTTCCAAAGGTGACAGACCTCCGTTTGACCGATCCTGTGGATACGGCCAAATCGCTGCTCAATCTTGTTCGGGTTCCACGGCAGATCGTAGTTCACCATCAGGTGACCGCGCTGCAAGTTCACACCCTCGCCAGCGGCATCGCTCGCCACCAGCACCATTAAATCTCGGTCCTGCATGAAGCGGCTGATTACCTTGCGCCGCTCTTCACGGTTTACGCCGCCGTGGATGACTTCCACCGCATCAGCCTTACCAAGTCGTCCTCTGATCTTATCTGCGAGGTACTGAAGCGTGTCCTTCGCTTCGGTGAAAATGATGAGCTTCCTGCGCACACCGTCGCCGTCGATCATGAGATCATCGTCAAGGATTTTGTCGAGCTGGTTCCACTTCGTATCCTTGCCGGATTTCAGGACGTTGAGCGCTTGAAGCTCCAAGCCCTTGAGCGTCTCGACTTCGATTTCCAGCTGCTCGATCGTTTCGGCCCTGGTCGCCGTCGTCGAGATCGTCTCTTCGAAACGCTCGATGTCTTCTTCGCTATACTCGTCGATGTTCGAGAGAACTTCGTCGCTCAGCATCTCATCGCTAGAGGAGAGATCGTGTTTCTTGCCGCGTGCGATCAGTCGGGCCTCGTCTAGCTCGTTATCAAGCCGTTCGCGGCGTCGCTTGAGCGATTGGTAGATCGCAGCGGGCGAAGACGCGAGGCGACGTTGCAGGATTTGCAGCGCGAACCCGACATTGTTTCGTTTCTTACCATCGTCTTCGGCGAAACGCTGGACGCGGTTCATCTCTTCGCGGACATACTCCGTTACAGCAGCATACAGCGACGCCTCTTCACCGGAGAGATCGTAATGAACGGTGTAGGCACGGCGCTCGGGAAAAAGTGGCGTACCATCGAATTTCAGCAGCTCCTCTTTGGTGAGACGGCGCATCATGTCTTCGGTGTCTGCGTAGTGAACGCCATCGCGGAAGCGCCCCTCGAAGCGGTCGCCGTCTAACAGAGCCATGAAAAGCTGGAAGTCGGCTTCCTTACCGTTGTGCGGCGTTGCCGACATCAGAAGCAAATGGCGGCAAATTCGCCCCAGTTTTTCACCGAGCTGATAGCGCTTCGTACGCTTAACCTCATTGCCGAAATAGCTCGCGGACATGCGGTGCGCTTCGTCCGAGATAACGAGGTCCCACTCGGTCGAACGGATCAGCTTCTCCTGCAGTTCCTCATTCCGGGCGAGCACATCAAGGCGTGCGATCAAATGGTTCTTGTCGTTGAATGGATTCCCAGAACGCGAGTGTTCAATCATGTCCCGCGTGAGAATATCGAACTCCAGATTGAACTTCTCGCCGAGTTCGTCTTGCCACTGTTCAACCAAGCTGCCTGGGGCGACGACGAGGCAACGCTCTAGGTCCCCGCGGGCAATGAGTTCTTTGATGAGAAGCCCAGCCATGATGGTCTTGCCCGCACCTGGATCGTCGGCGAGCAAAAAACGCAGTGGCTGACGCGGTAGCATCTCGCCATAAACCGCCGTGATCTGGTGCGGCAGCGGCTGCACAAGGCTGGTGTGTATTGCAAGATAGGGATCGAAATGGTGCGCCAACTTGATCCGGTGCGCTTCAGTGACAAGACGGAGCAGTTCTCCGTTGGCGTCGAACGAAAATATCGACCCCGCGTTCGCAACGCGTAGCGTATGCTCCTCATCGCGATAGACGATACGGTCTTGAACACCACCATTCGGGTCTTCATAGACCACTTTGACGGCCTGATCTCCAAACCATTCGACATTCACGATCTTCGCGCTGCCCGCTGGGGTCAGCCCCTCAATCGCTGCGCCGGATTTTAGGTCCTCCAGTTTTGCCTGTTTTCCCTCAGTCATGGTTCGCCTCATCTCGACATTGGAAATGAATTTGACCGTAACGCGGCGGGTCGTGCTCAATGATATGAGCTATCTCCTGGGCGCTCGCATTGTATGTCGCCGCACGATACACGACGCTACTTGAAACGAGAGGCAAAAAAGACTCGAATTGAAGACTCGCTTCTAAGGTCCTCTTCTCGCCCCGTGTCATTCTTGCGCCTCTTGCCGATCATAGTCAGGTTCGTCCTCAAGATCGTCTTGCTGCATGAGATAGAGAAGCAGGACCGCATCGACCATTGTGGGCGCGTCATGCTCCCCGCCGAGAAACAGGGTTTCGAGGCAAGAGTCCAGCGCGTTGACCTTGCGGACCAGATCGCGCTGTTCCTGAGGCGTGAGGATGAGCGGAGCGGTTGGCGTCGGGGGGCCGTCATGCAGGGCACAGATCATCACGAAATCGGAGACACTCCTGCCGACGGCTTCGGCCCGAACCCTGATCCGGTCCCAGTCGGCGGGGTCCCTGCAATAGACCGGTCGTCCCCTCTTCATTCCGAAACACCTTCCCCCGATCCGCCCGGCAGCGTCGGATCGGTGCGCAGCCGCAACCCGACCCTGCGCAGCGCCGCATTCCAGCCATCATCCTCACCCCGTTCCGCCAGCAGCATCCGCTCCACTTCGCACAGCATCAGAACGGCGGTGTCGATGCGCTCAAGACGCGCCGCGATTGCTAAGGACCTTTCAGGGGCCAGTGCGCGCCGGATGACATAGATGCTGGCAGACAGCCCGGTCCCGGATGATCTGCCACTCGCTGTCGGTTGCGTTCACGGCCCGTTGCCTGCTGATCGAATTGCCTTCCATCCCATGGTCCTGCTATGTGTATATGGAAGGGCTGGTAGGATATGTGCATGCCACCGGTCAAGGCCACCGAACGCACGCAAAAACTGCCATGGCTCCTATATTTATGGGAATTATATACGATGGTGCCCAAGGCAACGGAGTGACCCGCAGGGCACCGGGCAGGCGCCACCCGGGGGCGTCGGCCCCGTCCGGCTGTCCGGTATGTTTCCCGACGACAGAGCCGCCGGGGGATGGTTCACGGAACGGCGCTGGCAGGAAGTCCCTCACTGTGGAACCGTCCGCGTCCAGTCGGGAGCGGCGCACACGACGATGCCCTGCCGCTGCCGCGGGCGCGAATGCCGCAGGCGGTTCTTCGTGTGCACCGTCAGTTTGGGCACTATCGTATATAATTCCCATATTTATTGCACAAAGGCTTATCCCTTTGACCAAGGCGGTTCAACATTTTGTGCCTGAGGCACTTGACATGCGCTTCCGTTCGCTTTATGTTCTTGCCATGGCAAGCCGATGGAAAGACGACCGCCCCATGTCCCGGCAGGGGTCCGGGGAACTCTTTCCGAACGAAGACGCCTGCGCCAGGCACCGCGCGGAGCTGCGCTGGTGCAAGGGATTCACGTGCCCGGCCTGCGGCGGCACGAAAGGCCGGGATCTGAAAGGCGACCGCCGCCGGAGGGAGTGCGCGGACCGCCGGCGGCAGGCCCCGGTGACGGCCGGGACTGTGACGCACTGCTCCCACCCGCCGCCCGGGACCTGGTTCATGGCCGCCCACCCCAACGGCATCTCCACGCCGCGGCTCCAGGCGCAACTCGGCATCGGAGGCTACAGGTCGGCCTGGCTGCTTCCCGGAAGCTGCGGCGGGCGATGGTGGACCCGAACCGCAGCCCGCTGGCCGGGACCGCGGAGGTGGACGGGGCGTCCATGCCCTGCCGGGGCCGCGGCGCGGCGGACGGGATCCCCATCGCCGGTGCGGTGGAACTGTCGGAGGACGGGAAACCACGCCGCATCCGGCTGGAAGGGGTGGACGGCTATGGCGGGGCGACGCTCCACGGCTTCGTCGCCGGGGCGGTCGCGGCGGGCGCCTGGGCCGTCACCGACGGGTGGAGCGGATACACCGGGCTGCCGGACAACCCGCGGGAGCGCAGGGTGGTCGGCGACCGTCCGGCCCACGGGGTCCTGAGGTGGATCCACCGGGTGTTCCCCGACCTCAGGCGCTGGGCCATGGGCGTTTACCACGGGCTGCGCAGGAAGCGCGCCCAGCGCCATCTGGACGGGTCCGTCTTCCGATGGAACCGCCGCCGCCACAGGCGGACCTCCTTCGACCGACTCCCCGGCATCGGCCTCGGGCTGCCGCCCGCGACGTACCGCGACCTCACCGACCCAGGCGCCTGACGCCCGAACTCCGCCCCGGCCCGAAGCGCCGACTCCCAGTCCCCCCGAATCCCGATCCTTCCAGCTCCGGACGGGCCGCCGCGTGGCGGCGGCGGCCCGGATTCCGCCGGAATACGGGAAACCGGCCGTCAGACCGCCGGCACAGCATGTTGCGGTGCCGTAGTCAAAGGGATAAGCTTTTCAAGCCAATTACTGGGTTGAGTCTCGGATGCAGAGATTAATCGTCGAACTATTCTGTTGACTTTCGTGCGACTCATTTGGTTAATCGTTAAATTTGGAGTGGTCAGATGGTCAGCATTAAAGAAGTCGCCAGTGAAATTGGGGTTCCGACCGCAATGGTTCCTAACGCGCAGACGGGCAAAGGGCGGGTCTTTCTGGAGCTGATTGGAAGGATCCGGGCAAGGGCAGATGAACTTGGCTACTGACCTGGCACGGCGGCTCAGGCACTCAATACCGGGCAATCAGGCAATTCGAGTTCCGATTGCCCCGCAAGAAGGCACCACGCATGATGCCATGCCTGTTTCAGCCGCAGCAACCAACACAGCATCAGATCCCTGGAATTCCGGTGCCGCAGATCATATTGGGACTGGCACCCCTGTAGCGCGGTACATCGAGGACATCGGACATTGAAAAATGGTGATCCTCGGTGGGGACCAAGTGTCAGAAGTGCAGAGGGATCGGATCGCAAGTATGATCGAAGCGCTGTCGGAGAAAATCGAAGCCAACATTTTCTGGTGTGAAACGCGAATCGGTCAAGCAATTGCGGAAGTCCGAGATGGCATTGCAGCGATCCTGACCACCTCAGAACTCAGCGCCCTCCAAGTGCGCTTGGAACTTATCTATGCGCAGATTTCGGTCCCAGGCAAAACGGGTCTGACGGGCTTCGATGGTATGACATTCGCCCAGATCATGGACCCGGCTTTGACGACCGATGCCCAGATGTCGAAGGCATCACCAGCCGAGCAATCGGAATCATCTGCGCCGGAATCCGCGGAGAAACGCCAAACCGTGAGGGCGCAACCGTACCAATGCGGCTCGCCGTTCGTCAGTCGAAAGCCATTCCAAAACAACCCTACCAAAAGGAGAACATCCCTATGACCAAATACCTTTCAGCGCTTGCGTTGAGCGCAGCGCTCGCCGCGACCGGGGCGGCAGCCCAAGATACGCTGACAATCTCAGTCTACTCATTTGCCCAGGACGCATTCAAGGAGGCGCTATATGACCCATTCGAGGAGATCTGCGGATGTGAGTTGGTCATTGAGACGGGGAACTCCATAGAGCGCATGGCCAAGATCGAAGCGAATGCCGCTGATCCCGTCATCGATATGGCGGTAATCTCGTCGCACGATGCGCTGAGCCTCGCTCAGAAAGGGCTCCTGCAACCGTTGGATACCTCCAGGCTTTCCAGCTTCAACAAGCTTTATCCGGCCGCGCAGGATCCGCTCGGGGACAACATGGCCGTGGGATACACCTTCTACGCAAGCTCCATCGTGTATCGCGAAGACCTCGTCAGCATTGAAAGCTGGTCCGACCTCCTCGGCGATGAACTCGCTGGCAATGTCTCGCTGCCGAATATCACGGGCACCCAAGGCCCTCTGACACTGATGATGCTCGACAAGGCCGCGGGTGGGGACGCCAGCGACTTCGCAAGCACGATTTCAGAGATTGGCGAGCATGCGGATGATATCGTCACGTTTTACTCCCGCTCCTCGGAGCTTGCCCAACTCATGAACCAAGAAGAGGTGATCGCGGCACCGGTCGGACGATTTGCCTGGAGTCGTTTCAAAAGCTCGCCCCTTCCTTTCGCCTGGGCCGACCCCGCAGAGGGTCAGGCGGGTGGCATGAACGTCATGATCATGACCGCGAACAACGGCAATGAGGAGCTCGCCTATCAGCTCATGGATTACTGGCTTTCCACTGAGGTCCAGACCCGAATTGCCGAAGCTTTGATCGATAGCCCCGCCAATATGGAAGTTGTGGTGAGCGACGCGGTCGCCGAAAACCTGACCTACGGCGCAGAGCTTATCAACTCGCTCAATATCCTCGATCCCGCCGCGATCATCGCGAACCGTGATGCGTGGGTGGACCAGTGGAACTCGGAAGTGATCCGCTAAGGCAACTTGGGAGCGGCCCGGTCGGGGCCGCCATCCCTCAGGAGTTCCGCGCCCATGTTTCTGGACCGTTCGGAAGGACTGGCCCTTGCATTGCCGGCGGCGGTCTTCACCTTTCTCGTGTTTCTGGTGCCCGTGGGCATCCTGCTCTCCGTGGCCTTCCAGGAGGATACCGGGGCCTGGAGCTTTCAGGGCTATATTGATTTCTTCGCGCAACCACTGAACCAGACCGTATTCTTCCGTACGCTTAAGCTGGGCATCCTGGTCGCCGGAACATCAGCTGTGATTGGCTATGCGGCCGCCTTCTGCATCGCGAACCTTCCCGCAACCTCGCGCGGGCGGATATTCGGCCTCGTGGTGCTTCCTCTAATGATCTCGCCGGTCGCCCGGACATATGCTTGGATCGTTATCCTCGGACGAACTGGGATCGTGAACGATGTGATCGTGGGGCTTGGCCTCTCTGATACGCCAATCCGACTGCTCTTTACGGAAACCGCGGTTTTCATCGGATTGCTGCAGCTTTTCCTGCCCCTGATGATCATCTCCCTGGTGTCAGCCATGGAGAACATTCCGAAAGACGTGGTTGCCGCCGCGCGCGTTCTTGGAGCGAACTGGTTGCAGGTGTTCTTTCGGGTGATCCTCCCACTCACGAAGGAAGGCTTGGTAATCGGAGGCACGCTTGTCTTTACCGGTGCCCTGACAGCCTACATCACGCCTGCAATTCTGGGTGGTTCGAAAGTCCTCATGCTGGAAACGCTTCTTTACCAAAAAGTCAACGTTTCCAATGACTTTGTGTCCGCTAGCGTTATTGCCATGATCCTTATTGTGATGTGTTTTTCGGCCAATCTCGTGCTAAAGCGCATCGCCTCGGTGAGGAACTGACCTGATGTCGCGATTGACGAACTGGCTCATCCTCTGCGTAACGCTCACCTTCCTGATCGGCCCGTTTCTGATTGTAATTCTAGCGGGCATGTCCGCTGGCGAAGCACTGGCCTTCCCGCCACAGGGTCTCTCGCTCAAGTGGTACGCGAAGGTCTTCACGGTTGAGAGCTTCCGGGCCAGTTTCGCGCTATCGATGTTCCTAGCGGTCTTCGGTACAATCGCGTCTTTGCTTATCGGCGTACCCGCGGCCTACGCACTCAACCGCTACGACTTGCCTGGGTCCGAGACGATCCGCTCTATCGTCGCGGCACCAATCATTGTTCCGGGCATTATCGTTGGGCTGGCGCTGTTGCGGTACTTCGTGGTGCCGCTTGATGTGACCATCACGATGGCACTCTTCGTCACTCATACAGCGCTCGTCCTACCCTACGCCGTGCGGGTGGTGTCGTCGAGCCTGAACAATCTTCGCGCTGATGTGGAGGAAGCCGCCGTGATCCTCGGGTGCACGAGGCTCCAAGCCTTTTTCAACGTCGTCCTGCCAAATATCCGGGGCGGCATTCTTGCCGCCTTCATCCTAGGCTTTGTGACCAGCTTCAACGAAGTTCCCGCCTCGCTCTTCCTTTCCGGTCCGGGTGTGCGCACGTTGCCGATCGACATGATCTCCTACATGGAAATCACCTTTGATCCCTCTGTTGCTGCTCTTTCGGCCCTTCTCGCCTTCATGTCCATCGCAATCGTGTTCATGGCCGAACGTCTTCTGGGGTTCTCCCGCTATGTCTGACGCTTTCGTCTCGCTCTCCAACCTCACGCTATCCTACGGACAGACCGTCGCGGTTCCCAACCTCAACCTCGATGTCGTCGAGGGCGAGTTGATCGCACTCCTCGGCCCATCCGGGTGCGGCAAGACAACGACGATGCGTGCGATCGCGGGACTCCTGACACCAGCAAGCGGCAGGATCGTGATCGACGGTGCTGACGTAACCCGCATGCCGGCCAATAAGCGAGGCATCGGTCTGGTCTTCCAATCCTACGCCTTGTTCCCCCATCTCTGCGCGTTCGAGAACGTGGCATTCGGGTTGCGACTGCAGAGATTACCGGGTGCCCAGATCCGCGCCAAGACCGAAGCAGGCATGGCCACCGTCGGCCTCACGGGATTCGAGGCCCGCAAACCGGAAGAGATGTCCGGCGGTCAGCAACAACGGCTTGCGCTTGCCCGATCACTGGTTATGGAGCCCAAAGTTCTGCTCCTTGATGAGCCTCTCTCAAATCTGGACGCACGTCTCAGGCTCGAGATGCGCAACGAACTGCAACGGGTTCAAAAGGATACCGGCATCACGATGATCTTTGTGACCCATGACCAATCCGAAGCGCTCGCCCTCGCCGACCGGATCGTCTTGATGAAGGACGGCAAGACGGAGCAACTTGGCACACCTGCAGAACTCTACGCTGAACCAAGATCGGCCTTTGCGGCAGACTTTATGGGGTTTGAAAACATCTTCCGCGTGGAAGGGATGGATCTTGTCTCCGACCAAGGCCGGTTGCCACTAGGTTTTGAGACTGGCATGCCGCTGCTGGCATGGCGTCCGAGCGGTGTTGAAGTGGGTACGGGACCGCATTTGGGACGTGTGCTTACGAGCAGCTTTGCGGGCGGCCACCGGGAGTATGTGCTGGATAGCCCGCTGGGACGGATCAAGGCGGACGCCTCGATTGAGACGCCTGAGGTCCCGATTGGCGAGCAGATTGCATTTGACCTACCGCAAGCGACAGCAAGGCACCTTGCGGTATGAGTGAGATCTGGGTCGATACCGACTTCGGGTTCGACGATCTCTGGGCGCTTCTTCTACTGCGCCAGTTCGGGTGCAGAGTCGCGGGGGTTTCACTTGTCGCGGGAAACGCGCCTTTGCCGCAAGTTGCCGCGAACGCTATGGGTGCCAGGGCGGCCTATGGTCTTCGCTGGCCCGTTTGGCAAGGCGCTGCGCACCCAATTGAGCGACAGCCGGAAACAGCCGAACGCATATTGGGCGCCAGCGGTATGCGGAGTCGGGGTGCGAGATTACCTGTCTCCCGATCCGGCGGTCCGCGTGAAGGTGCGCTAGCGGCGCTCCTGGACTGGCTCGGGCGGGGAGCCGACGTCGATCACGAGATACTCGCACTTGGTCCCCTCACAAACATTGCGCTCCTGCTGGAGAAACATCCGGACGTTGAACGACACGTCGATCGGCTGGTCTGGATGGGCGGAAGCACCGGGGACGGGAACCACACGGCCAATGCCGAGTTCAACGCTTTCGCCGACCCGGAGGCGCTGGAGATCGTCCTGAACTCAGGACTTCGCATTGATATTGTCGATCTCGAGTTTTGCCGTGGCGTGACCTTCGGGCCGGAGAATATGCCGGTCACGGACACTTTGACGTCCGACCTTTTGGGGGGATATCTCGACATCGCGCTGGAGCGCGGTCGCCCGGCAATGACAATTTTCGATCCCGTTGCCGCGTTGGCGTTGGCGGACCCAGTCACCGTTGGTTTCACGCCCTGCAGCATTTCCGTATCGGTTGAGCCTGACGACAGCTACGGTGCAACCTCTATGGAGACGACAAATGTGTCGAAGTGGAGACTCGCGACCGTGGCGAATGCGGACCTCGCAGATATTTGTCTTGGTGTACTGCAAGAGGAGGCGGTGCATGCCCGGCGCTAGTGATCTCAACGCACCAGATCTGCGCGCACGCGCTGTGGAGGCGGCCCAAGGCCTTGCCCCCTTTGATCTCTTGATCGAAAATGCACGCCTCCTGGACATGGTCACAGGTCGGGAACGTCGTGTGGACATCGGTCTTGTGCGCGGGCTCATTGCCAGTGTCCACCCTCCGGAACCCAAGCGAGAGGCAGCCACCCAGATTGACGCAGCGCAGCGTTTCGTTGTTCCAGGCCTGATTGATACGCATATGCATGTGGAAAGCTCTTTGGTAACTCCGTCGGAATACGCAGAGGCCGTGGTGCCTCGAGGGGTCACGACGGTCGTCTGGGACCCTCATGAGTTTGCCAATGCGTGCGGACTGGATGGGGTTGACTATGCGATCGAGGCGGGCCGCGAACTGCCGCTTCGGTTTCTGACACTTGCGCCTACCTGTGTCCCGTCAGCGCCAGGATTCGAGTCAAGTGGGGCTGACTTTGGCCCGGATATCCTGTCCGGGCTCCTATCGAGGGACGATATCCATGGCGCCGCCGAGTTGATGACCATGCAACCTCTCCTGAACGGGGATCCTCGAGTGACCGGCATCATGAACGCCGGGCTGGCGAGTGGTAAGCGGGTCTGCGGACATGGACGTGGTTTGAAGGATAGCGCACTAGCTGCCTATGCAGCCGCAGGCGTCGAGACCGATCATGAACTCACGTCGGCAGACGATCTGATTGCACGTCTGGAAGCGGGTATGACCGTCGAGTTGCGAGGCTCTCACGGCCATCTCTTGCCGGAGTTTGCCGAAACCTTGGTAGAGCTTGGACATCTGCCGCAAACGGTTACCTTTTGCTCGGACGACGTCTTTCCGGATGACTTGTACGTCCATGGTGCGCTCGACTATATGATCCGGAGAATGATCCTCCTTGGATTGCCACCGGACTGGGCCTATCGTGCTGCGACACTAAATGCGGCAACGCGGATAGGGCGCAGCGATCTAGGCCTCATTGCTCCCGGCAAAAGAGCGGATATCGTACTCATTGATAGCGTTGAGGACGTGTGTGCGAGTCTGGTCGTCGCCGATGGTGTCTTGGTCGCCAAGGATGGTGAATTGGTGGCATCATGTCGCCCGACCGCGCCGCCCAAGTCCCTCAAAACGTCCGTTTCAGTTGCTGAGCTGTGCGCAGAAGACTTCGACGTTCCGGCCAAAGGTCCAAGCGCACGGATCGTTACGCTATCCAAACCACGGTTTCCCGAGTGGGGCACTCGAGAGGTGCGTGTCGAGGCCGGCGCACTGGTGCTTCCCGACGACATGATCCGAATGGCCATTGCCAATCGCTATGGTCGAAACACACCGGTTCGGGTGGCGCTCCTGGAAAACTGGGGCGTGTGGCGTGGCGCTTTTGCGACGACCGTTTCTCACGACAGCCATAACCTGACGGTCTTCGGCCGCGACCCAGTTGATATGGCGCTTGCCGCCAACACGATCCGCGAATCGAACGGCGGAATGTGCGTTGTCGCGGAAGGGCGCGTCCTCACGCATCTGGCACTTCCCGTGGCCGGATTGGTGAGTGAGGTGCCCCTTGCAGAAACAGCCAGCAGTTTTGCTGCGCTGCGACAGTCACTTGACAGCCTCGTCGATTGGCAGCCACCATATCTCGTGTTTAAGGCGCTCTTCGGAGCTTCGCTTGTCTGTAACGCTGGCCCGCGCTTGAGCGACGTGGGAATCGTCGATGTCTTTAACGGACAAATTCTTGAAACGCCTGTGGACCCCTCCTGGCCGGCACCGTTAGCGTCTGATAGGCTTTGACGCCTGTTCCATAGAGCGGCAACATCAGGAGTGCGGGGCCAATTCGACATTGTACACTCCAATTTGGGTAACTGCTCACCCCTTTTTATGGGGCGTCCTGATCGAGACAGTCAACAGCCTTTCCCTGCAGGGCGATTGTGACGGCGACGGGCGGGCTGTATCCGAGCGCCGCCATTGTCCGGAGGTGGCTCGATATCCGGCAGCGGTCCTGCGCGAAGGCGACGGTCCGGAAGCAGCCCGGGACCTTCTGCCGGACTTTCGCCATTCCGGAATCCCTTTCGGCCCTGTTGTCCGGGAACGGGGTGTCGGCGCGCCCTGTGAAGCGCAGGACGTTCCCTCCCGTGGCGGCGAGGCGTTCGGGAAGGCTGTGGGCGTCGGACCTCCCAACCGGCCCGCGCTGGCCCTTCGCGCGCTTCGGGGCCGCCGGCATCTCCCTTCGGCCCTGCCCGGGATGTCCCTGCAGCATCGCGCGACGGTCCTGCAATGGCGCATGGACAGCCGCCTGTCCGGCCGTCGCGTGACCTGCCGCCGCGCGACCAGCAGCAGCCCGCCCATCCTCTCCGCCCACGGCCAGCCGTTGCTGCCGGTCACGGCCTGGAGCTCCCTGACCGGATGGGCGCGGCGGAGCTGGTGCCTGCGGTTGGTGCAGGTGAGGCAGGCCTTCCGTAAGCGGTTAAAGTACGGCGTCCGGTCTGGTCCCATCCATCCCTTTCCTGTTTGACAGTATAGGGCATCGCCCGTCAGTGGGTGGCCATCCGGGCGAATCACTTCGGGGGCCACCATGGTGGCACATGCGGGATCGGGGACGGACGGGCGGACGGCCTCCCCGGACGCCGGCGGGATCGGCGAACTCGGGCGGGAGCTGTCCCGCTGGCTGGGGACCGGCGCCCTGCCGCCGGAGGCGGAGGGACCGCTCCGGTCGCCGGGCGGACTGTCCGGGCCGCAGGCGGCCACGGCCGCGGCCCGGGAGGGGCGGACCGCCGGACCCCTGGCGCAGGCCGCCGCCCTGACGGCCCGGGCCGCCCGGCTGGAGCGCGACCTGTACGGCCCGCGCCCGGAGAGGCACGGGAAGGGCTCCGACGCCCCCTCCGGGCAGGACGGGCAGGACGGGCAGGACAGCGACGGCAGCCGCCGCGGCGGCAGGCCCGGACGCCGCAGGGAGCGCGGCGGTTCGGTGGGCGACGCCGGGCTGCGCCCGGCGGCAAGGCTCCCGTGCCCGGCATCACCGTGACGCCGCCGGAGGCCGGCGGGCTGCCGGAGGACGGCCACGAGGTCGTTGGCGACCGCGTCCACTGCCGGCCCGCCGCCGGCGGGTTCCGGCACGTGGCCGTCCGCCATCGCTACCTCACCGGCAGGGTCAGGGGGACCGGCCGGCCCGTGTCCGCCCCGGCCCGCGGGGGCGTCCCCGGGAGCGGCTGCGCCGATGTCTCCCTCCTCGCCGGGATGCCCGTCGACAGGTTCATGTGGCGCCTGCCGCCTTCCCGGCAGCACCGGATGCCGGCCGAGGCCGGCAGCACCGTCAACCGGGGCTCCCCGGTCCAGCGGGCCAGCCGCGCCATCGCGCTGCCGGGCCGGTCCCGGGGCCCAGTGGCGCTCGGTGCCGGGAGCGCCGTCATCCGGATGGACGGGACCACGGTCCGCGCCGGGCGGCACCCGGGCAGGCCGGGGAGCATGGGGAAGGGCCATCTCTGGCCGGCGCCCGGCGACCGCGGCGGCGCCGTGCCGCCGTTCCCGGATTCCAGCAGGCACGGGAACGCGGTGAGGTTCCCCGACGCCTGCAGCGGAACCCTGGTGACGGACGGCCACCGCGCCTGCGAGGCCTATGTCGCGGCCCGCGGCGGCGCGGTCACCCACCGGACGTGCCGGGTCCATGCAGGACGCGGTTCCGGGGAGCCGGGGACACCCACCCGGAGATGGCCGGGGCGGCGCTGGACCTGACCGGCGCGGTCCACAGGACCGGGAGCGGGATCGGGGACCGGACACCGGCCGGGCGGCTGGCGGCGCGGCGGACCCGGTCGCGGGCGGCGGTCGCCGCGTTCCGGGACTGGCGCCACCGGACGCCGGGGATCCGGCGACGGCCCCGCGGCATCCGGCCCGCAGGGCGGTCGCCCACCCCACGGAGCGGTGGGCGGCGCCGGGGACGTTCCCTGGGACCCCGGCGCGCCGCCGGACACGAACCCCGGCGGGAACGCGCCGCGTCCGGTGAGGCCCGGCCAGCGCAGCCGGCTCCTCCCCTGGACGCTGGACGGAGGGGGGAGCGTGGGGACCGTCAAAGGGCTGCCCGCCACCTGCCGGATGCAGGGCGCCGGCCCCCGCGTCCGGCTGGCCGACGTCCTGCCTCCCGGCGGCACCCATCCGGCCGACCGGGTCGGCGAACTGACGCCGAGGCGGTGCAGGGATATCCTCCCCGCCAGCCCGATGGCCTCCGACGTGGGGCGGGCCACGGCGGGACGGCCTGCCGCCGCCGCCGGACAGCGCATGCGGCGGCGGCGGACGGTGATGCCGGTCCCGGCCGGAAGCGCCGGCAGCCCGGTCCGCGACAGCGGTACAGACCTGCGCCCCGGCGTGGCCGGCGACGCGGACAGGCCCCGCTCCAGCCGCCTGGCCCGGATGAAACAGCCCCCGTGCCCGGAGCCGGGTGTCCTCACCATCGTCCGCCGCCGGCTGCCGGACAGATGCCAGCGCCCGCCGGCGGGGTTCCCCACGGGATGGCTGGTGACCAGCCCGACGGGCCCGGCGGGGCCGCCGCGCATGTCCGCCGGCCCGCCCGCCAGCCAGATGCCGCCCGGCGGCCATCCGCCCGGCATCGGGACCGCCTCAGGCGGAGCGTGACGCCGCCGCCGGGCGACAGCCCGCCGTCCCAGCCCGGCTCCGCCGCCACCGCCCCGCCGGAGCCGCCGGACGCCGCACCGCCGGTGAGGCCGCGCCTGCGGCGCCAGCTCCGGGACGTCCTCACCGGAACCCCGCGGCCCTGGCGGAAGCTGGCCTGCGGGCCGTCCCGGCGCCCGGACGCCGCCATCAGCTCCTCCCACCCGGCCCCGCTCCGGACCCTCCGGGCCTGGCCGCCGTCTGCCATTGCATCCACATCCACCGTCATGGACAGCCCTCCGGTCACGCTGGACCGGCCGGGGAACCCTCCCGCACTCCGGCGCCGCGGATCAAGGCGAATGCGCTACGTTGCGCTTTAGAGGTTGACCTAAAATGTGGATGGCCTCCGCCAGATGTGGTATCTCCGTGTCGAACAACAACCAGACAGGGAGGATACCATGGCCTGGACCGAGACCACCCAGGAGAAGTATAAGCGCAGAACGGAAAGATATGAAAGCGATCTGACCGACGGGGAATGGCTTCTGGCCGGGCCGCTTCCGCCGCCGCCGTCGAAGCTGGGCCGGCCCCGGTCCACGGATCTCCGCGAGGTCTTCAACGCGATCCAGTACATGCTGGCGACGGGCTGCCAGTGGCGGGCGGTTCCCAAGTGTTCTGCGCCGTTTACGACGGTCCAGAACCACTTCCATCCTTGGCGCGACAAGGGCGTCCTGGAGCGCATGATGGACGCGCTGCGTGGTCTTGCGCGCGAACGGGCGGGGCGTGACCCGGAGCCGACCGCCGCCGGGACCGGCAGCCAGTCGGTGAGGACGACGGAGATGGCGGGGCCGTCGGGGTACGACGCCGGAAAGAAGGTCAAGGGCAGGAAACGTCACATCGCCGTCGATGTGGAGGGGACCCCGATCGTGGTGCAGGCCCACACGGCGGATGTGCAGGACCGGGACGGCGCCCCGGAGGTCATCCTGGCGATGCTCGGGAAGGCGCCGGAGGTGACGAAGGTCTGGGCCGACAGCGGCTACAGCGGCGGGAGACTGCGCGCCAGGCTCGCGGAGATGGGTGTCCCCGAGGTGCCGGGGATCGTGGAAAGACCCAAGGGAACCAGGGGTTCACGGTGCTGTACCGCCGCTGGGTCGTGGAGCGCACCTTCGCCTGGATGTCGCGCTGCCGCCGTCTGGCGAAGGATTTCGAGCGGAGCCTGGAGAGCTCCGTGGCCTGGGCGCAGCTGGCCGCCTGCCGGTTCCTGTTCCGGCGGCTGGCAAGGGGCGCAGGTGCCTGAAATGCAATAATATAATGAAAACAATGGCTTATGAGTCAAACTCTTAGTCGCTTACGGCCTTCCAGCAGTCGTGGACGAAGACGCCCCCATACCTGGGGATGGTCCCGATGCCGTCGATGGCCCCGCATCCGCGCTTTCGGTGCGGCCGCCTGCCCGTGACCGGCCCGCCGGAGCGGACGTGGATCCAGTGGCTCCTTCCGTCCACCCGCAGCGGGGTCCCGTCCACGTCGGCACCGGCGTTTCCAGCAGCTTTCCGATGGCCGCCGCCTCCCAGGGCTCCAGGGCCCTGTGCAGGCGCGGGAGGAGGCCGGGCGGCGTGGCCTCGGAGAGCGGCCGCCCGGCCGTCGCCTGGATCATGGCCGCGGTCCGCACGGGCGGGACCATCCGGGCGACCGGCAGGTGCACGGGGTGGGCGACGATGCCCGGCCCGTACCGCAGCGGCCCCGGCATGGTGTCGGGGAACGCCCCCGTCGTCCGGACGCGGCACCGCGGGCAGTCCCTGACCTCGGCCACGACCCGACGCCCGGCGGTCCCGGAGACGATGTCCGCCCCGCCGCGCTCCCCGTGCCCGGCGCATCCGGTTCCGGTCAGGTCGTGGCGGCGCCCGCGGCACTCGGCCACCGGGCCCGGTTCCGTGACGGTGACCGCGCGCAGGTTGCCCGGGTCCGTCCGGCCCGCCTTCGGCCCCCTGCCGCCGGAGCCCCTGCCGGCCTGCCGCGCGGTCCCGTCCTTCCGCGACGGCGGCAGGCCGGAGCTGCGCGGGGTCCTCCGCGTCGTCCTCTCAAGCAGAACCGCCACCAGGATGCCCGGGAGCATGAAGAGCGCGTTGACCGTCCCGACCGTCTCCGCGCCCGCCTCGCCCCTCCGCCTGATGGCGGCGGCACCGGGACCGGCAGCCGCCGGGCTGCCTGCGCGGCGACGCCGCGTTCACCGTCGGCATCGGCCCGCCCCCGGCCGGGCGCGGCGCGCGGGCATGTCCCTGGTTCCTGATCCGAAGCGGCCCATCCGCGGCCCCCGTCCTGAACGACGCCCCGCCGATAGCCCGGACAGCCTACGCTGTCAACCCTGTCGCGGACCGTCGGACGGAAACGGCCAAAGCCCCGGATGCGGTCCAATGCATGGGCGCGCCTGTCAGGGAATCCGGCAAGGCTGCTGCGCGGTCAACCTTGCATCAGGCCGGATTCAGCGGGAAAGGGGGAGAGTAGTTACGAAACTGGAACGTCTCGGACTGGCGGAGGAAATCCGCCCCGGCCGCTGGCGGCTGGAAGACGAACTGGAAGACACGCTGCGGCGCATGGGCGAGCGCGGCGACATCATCAGGACCATGCAGCGCGAAATGGCGGAGAAAAACATTGCCCGCAGCCCGGGCGATTACGTGGTCCTCGACCCGGGAGACCCGACCGTGAATCCGGTCATCGGGCGTGTGGTGGCACGCGGGCTATCCGACGAACTCAACGACCGCCATTATCTGATCGTCGACGGGACAGATGACCGCGCTCACTATATCGATATCGGTAAGGGCGACATGACCGAACCGATGCCGGACGGCAGCGTCGCGCGCGTGACGCCGAAGAGCGTCGAGCCGCGCAAGGCGGACCGCACCGTCGCCGAGGTCGCCGCCGCCAACGCCGGACGCTACACCATCGACGTGCATCTCAGGCACGATCCCGGCGCCACCGAGGAATACGCCGAAACCCATGTGCGGCGGCTGGAAGCCATCCGCCGCGCAACGGGCGGCGTCAGCCGCGAGCCCAACGGGACCTGGATCGTCGCGCCGGACCATCTTGATCGTGTTGTCGAATATGAACGCCGGAAGGCCAGAACCGCACCGGTCATCGTCGAGACGCTGTCGCACCTTTCGCTCGACCGGCAGGTGGACGCCAACGGCGCCACCTGGCTCGACCGTGAACTCGTCTCCGGCAATCCGCAAACCATTCGCAACTCGGGCTTCGGCCGCGAGGTGCGCGAAGCGCAGGCCCGCCGAAGGCAATGGCTGACCGCCGAGGGGCTGGCGCGGGAGGGTCAGGAGCGGTCCGCGTCAGCGGACAAAAGGTCCCGGCGAGACCTTTCGAATGACGAACGCGCTGAACGCGAGCAAGGGGCCGGTGAAAACCGCACCATCTATCGCACCGATATGCTGGCAAGCCTGCGCAGGCGCGAACTCGCCCGCGTCGCCGGACAGCTGGGCCTTGCCTATGCCGAAACCCGCAAAGGCGACCCGGTGGAAGGCACGCTCCGACGCTCCGTGGAACTTGCCAGCGGCAGATATGCCCTCGTCGGGAAGTCCCGGGAGTTCACCCTCGTGCCCTGGCGCCCCGTCCTCGACCGCCATATCGGCAGGCAGGTCGCCGGCGTCATGCGCGGCGAGACCGTCTCATGGACCATCGGGCGGCAGAGGGGTGGGCCGAGTATTTCATGAGACAGGTTGGCCAACGCCGTCAGGTTGATCGTCTGCTTGTGACTGAATACACGTCTGCGCAACTGTCATAGCGGCGCAAATTTCATGCGATGGGGCAGGTATTGGGGATCGCTTGCATTTGCCCGAGCCCGAAGGCCGTGCCCTTGCCGGCATGGATCCAGATTCCGGCAGCCAGGAGCGGCCACAGGTCACCGGCACCGTCCGGCAACTCAATCGAGCCGATGACACCGTGCATGTCCAGTTCACGATGCTGTCTCGGTGAGCAGACCGCAGTCGCCTATAGTCCGGCCAATGAGCCCATACTATCCAGGGATTGTTGCCAAATACGCGGGCCAATCAATTGAAACGATCAGGGTCGATCACGCAATTGGGTTATTCGTAAAATTTTCCGCACCTTCGCACCATAAGAGTTTGACTCATAAGTCATTGTTTTCATTATATTATTGCATTTCAGGCACTTGCGCCCCTTGCCAGCCGCCGGAACAGGAACCGGCAGGCGGCCAGCTGCGCCCAGGCCACGGAGCTCTCCAGGCTCCGTTCGAAGTCCTTCGCCAGACGGCGGCAGCGCGACATCCAGGCGAAGGTGCGCTCCACGACCCAGCGGCGGTACAGCACCGTGAACCCCTGGTTCCCTTGGGTCTTTCCACGATCCCCGGCACCTCGGGGACACCCATCTCCGCGAGCCTGGCGCGCAGTCTCCCGCCGCTGTAGCCGCTGTCGGCCCAGACCTTCGTCACCTCCGGCGCCTTCCCGAGCATCGCCAGGATGACCTCCGGGGCGCCGTCCCGGTCCTGCACATCCGCCGTGTGGGCCTGCACCACGATCGGGGTCCCCTCCACATCGACGGCGATGTGACGTTTCCTGCCCTTGACCTTCTTTCCGGCGTCGTACCCCGACGGCCCCGCCATCTCCGTCGTCCTCACCGACTGGCTGCCGGTCCCGGCGGCGGTCGGCTCCGGGTCACGCCCCGCCCGTTCGCGCGCCAGGTCGCGCAGCGCGTCCATCATGCGCTCCAGGACGCCGCTGTCGCGCCAAGGGTAGAAGTAGTCCTGGACCGTCGTAAACGGCGGAAAACACTTGGGAACCGCCCGCCACTGGCAGCCCGTCGCCAGCATGTACTGGATCGCGTTGAAGACCTCGCGGAGATCCGTGGACCGGGGCCGGCCCAGCTTCGACGGCGGCGGCAGAAGCGGCTCGACCAAAAGCCATTCCCCGTCGGTCAGATCGCTTTCATATCGCTCCGCATTGCGCCTATACTTCTTCTGGGTGGTCTCGGTCCAGGCCATGGTATCCTCCCTGTCTGGTTGTTGTTCGACACGGAGATACCACATCTGGCGGAGGCCATCCACATTTTAGGTCAACCTCTAAGGTATCAACTCGTTCTAAATGAAAGCGCTGTCCAAGTTGCTTTGGTGCACTCGTAGGCGACAGAACGCGACACCTGAGCCGACTGCCAATTCTGACAGTGGACCTTTGTCGTCTCATTATTGTCAATGACAAGTAAGCAAAGCGGGTGAGTTGAAACAATTCTAAGCCGATTTAGATCCCTGCATCGGTGACAATTCTGAGTATCAAATCGTTTCCAAAAGCGATTCTTGAATTTGGTATCCGAAGAAAGCCAAAATAGCATGAAAGCTTCACATATGCCGCTAATCAGTACAGCAAATCGGCGTTCAATCAATCATTTCTCATTGCAAATGCGCCTAATAGAAATGATGCATGCCCAATGAAACCGAGAAAATTAAAGATAAGGCAAACGACGGAAAGCTCCGTGTCAGTATGCTGCGCGGCTAACAAGTGGATAGTCGCGATTGGCTGGAGAATCCCGAGGCATCGGCACCGTCGATATAATCGGTTCGCGCCTGCTATTTTCCCATCCCCACTTCCACTCCGAAGTGCACCGCCGGCCATTCCCGCAGCGGGGGCGTAGCCCGAGCGTAGGGAATGGCCGGAAGCATCCATGTCTGGAATCAAGCCCGGATCCGGCTTTTTTCCGACTTTTTCCGGTTTTTCCCGGTTTCCGTGTCCGGCTGTCCCGGACCTTTCCACAGCGTTCCCCACAGGCGGCGCCGTCCGGGCACGCCGGAAACACCCGCCGGGGAGACCCCGGCCGGATGGCGGGTGATTCGCTTTCCGCGCCGGACGGACGCGGTCCGGCCTGCCGTCAGGCGGCGGCCGCCGTCCGGTCCTCCCACACCCGGCGGTCGCGGAGAAGGGCGTTGGCGGTCACGGCCAGCCTGCGCATGACGGCCACGAGGGCGACCCTGTGGGGCTTTCCCCTCTCCCGGAGCCGTTGGTACAGTTCCCTCATGTCCGGGGAGCACCTGCTGGCCGACAGCGCGGCCATATAGACGACATCCCTCGGCCTGCGGCGTCCGCCGCCGATGTGGCGCCCGCCCCTGATGGTCCCGCTGTCGCGGGCGAGGGGGGCCACGCCGAGCAGGGATGCGGCCTGCCGGTTGCCGATGGCGCCCGGCCCGGCCATCCACGCGACCAGCGCCGCGGCGGTGACGGGGCCGATGCCGGGCACCGAGGTCAGGATGCGGTGGCTGTCGGCGAACTCCGGCGATCCGGCGACCGTCCCGCCGATCCGCCGCTCCAGCGCCGCGATGGCGGCGTCGATGTCCTTGAGGACCCTGCCGACCTCCGTGCCGGGCGCGCCGGCGCCGACCTCCGACACGACGGTCCTCAGCTCGGCGCGCTGGTCCACGAGCTTCTCCCGCAGCACCAGCATGTCGCGGAGCCGGTCGATGGCGGCGGCGGCCGGCGCCGTGGCCCGCATCTCCGGGAACGCGGCCCCGAAGGCCGCCAGTATCCTGGCGTCCACCCTGTCGGTTTTCGCAAGGGCCCCGGCGGCCTTCGCGAAGTCCCTCGCCTGCCGCGGGTTGATGACAAGGACGGAGAACCCCCTGGCATGCAGGGACTGCAGCAGGGCCCGGTGCATGCGCCCCGTGGCCTCCATGACGGCCCGCGTGGCGCCGCCCTCCCTGAGGAGGCGGCCGACCCTGCGCAGGCCGACCGTGTCGTTCGTGGCCGTGAAGTCACGCCCGTTGACGTGGATGTTGAGTGTACGCTTGCTTACGTCGATTCCGGCGACTATGGTGGTCATGCTCTCCCGCTCCTGTCCTCGCGATGATCCGGTTCTGAAAACCCAGGCATCCATCCAGGACCCGGGAGACGGACGGGAGGGCGGGCCGACCACGCTTCCGGACGGATCCGCAGCTGCGATCCAAGGCGGTATCGGTCCAGCCCGTCCTGCGGGGCAGGGCCCCGCACCGCCGCCGCCGGTAGTGACCGACGGCGGCGGCCCCGACACAGGAATGACCCGGAGGGACGGCAGAAGGCAACAGGCATGTTTTCCACAGAAAAACGCGCCAAATTTTTCCACAGCCACCACCTCCGTTCATTTCTGATTCTCTGAACATACGAGGCGTGGTCTGCGGCCCCCGGGCACCGCGGATCCGGCCCCGGGACGGCTGTGGTCCCTTCTGGATGCAGGTTATCCGGGCTTTCCGGGCAGCGCAACGCCTCCGCCGGGCCGGGTCGCGTCCGTCCGGGCGCAGGGAGGGCGCAGCCCGACCGGAGCCCGGACGGACGCGACCCCGAAATCCATTCCACCCCCTCCCGGCGCAGCCATGCGCGCGGGCGGGAGGCGGTCGCGCGGCGTCAGGGAGGGCGGGCCTTGTGCAGCACCTCGGCGGGCGTCCGGTAGCCCAGCGCCCGGCGCGGACGCGCGTCCGCGCGGTCCTGCACCGCCCTCACCTCCGCGTCGGTGACCGCGCGGAGGTCCGTCCCCTTCGGCAGGTACTGCCGGACCAGCCCGTTGGTGTGCTCGTTCAGGCCCCTCTCCCAGAAGTGGTAGGGGGTGGGGAGGAAGAACCCGGCGCGGAGCGCCTCCGCCACGCCGGCGTGGCCCGCGAACTCCCTGCCGTTGTCCGAGGTGATCGTGTGGACGGGCACGGCGGACGGCCGGAGGAGATCCACCATCGCGGCGGAGACCGCAGCCGAGGTTCTCCGGTCAACCCTCTGTAAATACGTGTATTTCGAGGCCCTGTCCACCAGGGAGACCACCGCCCCGCCGTGGCCCTTCCCGATGATCGTGTCCGCCTCCCAGTCGCCCACACGCTCCTTCCTCTCCGCCTCATCCGGCCGCTCGGAGATGTCCACGCGGCCCGGGATGTGGCCACGGCCCGAGTGCCTGCCGCCTCGCCAGTTCGGCTTCCTGCCGCGGCGCCGCAGCAGCAGGAACAGCCTGCCGCCCGCCTTCCTGTCGGCCCTGACGTGTTCGGATGTCCACTGGCGGCCCACCGTCCAGCCACCCTCCAGACGCAGCCGTCCCGCGACCTGCTCCGGGCTCCAGCCCTCCGCCAGAAGCCCCTCCACCTGCGCCCAGCGGTCGGGCGTCATCCTGCGGGGAACACTGGAGGCCGCGCTGCGGCGGGCCTCCGCGCTGCCCTGCGCCTCGCCCGGGCTGTATCCCGAATCCCCGCCGTTCCGGCGCAGCTCCCGCCAGACCGACGAACGGTCACGGCCCAGACGGGCGGCGACCGCCCCGTCGGAGAGCCAGAAATTCCCGCCAGTGAAATTCCGGTCCGGTTTCCGGCTTGGCGCGGGCGTCGGCGTCGGATTCAGGCGGAATCCGGGCGTGCGGGGACCTCCGGCGGCGTTCCGGCGGGAAAAAGGGATGTGTCGCGGGTCTGCCCTGGGGCGGTTCGGTCGGGCGTTCAGGCGCGCCCGGGCGCCCCGCCCCGCGGCGGCGACCGTCCGGACGGTCCGGCGACGGTCAGGGCCACCGCCGCGTGCCTGTGGGTCAGGGCTGCGTGGAGGGTCCGCCAGTCGGGGATCGGGAAGTCGGGAAAGCATGAACGGGTTCTCTCCCGGAGGCACTTCAGCCGCCCCCTCGCCTCCAGCGCGGCGGCGAACACCCTGCAGGAGGCGGCCCCGGTCCGGGCGGTGAGGAAGGCGAGCATCATCGTCATGGCGGGCACCGTGGTCAGGCGCCGCTTTCCGTGCCCGAAGCTGTGCTCGAAGCGGTAGCCCTGGTTCTTCAGCGTGTCGAGGTCCCGTTCCCGGTGCGCCAGCGGGAGCGGGCGGCGCGCATGACCGGCATGAGGCTGTCGCCGTCCACGGGAAGGTCGGTGACCCAGAGGAGCCCCTTCCGTTTCTCCTCCACGCGGTGGATCGGGTCGTCCGGGCCGCGGTGGCGCCTCGCGATGCATTTCCTTTTGATGACCGTCTCCCGGTATTCGATGACGCTGGCCCTGATGTCGGGATGGGAGGCGTTGATTGGCGCGCCGTTCAGGCAGCGCAGTTCGTGCGGGGTGCCGTCGGCGTCGGTGAACCGGGCCGCGCGGGTGTCGGGTCTGGCGGCGGGGCTGGCGAACGGCAGCGCGTGGTCGCCGGGTCTCCCCCCGAGGATGAAGCGGAGGCCGTGCCGCCGCAGGCGGGCGATGTGGGGTCCGTTGGACGCGGGGCCGTCCTGCAGGACGATGGCCTTCAGGCGCGGATGCTCCCGCCGGAGGCCGTCGACGGACCGCGCCGCGGCGTTGCGCCCGCAGTCGTTCCTCCTGTCCCCGTCGGTCCTGGCGGTCGGCTCCGGGGCCAGCGGCAGCACCTCCCGGCGGTCGGGATGGCGGACCACGGCGGCGGGCATGCTGTGGGAATGGCCCTTCGACCCGTCACTGTGGTTGGCGACGCGGCAGTGGTGGCGGTGGACGGACCTTGAGCCGAGTAGCCAGTGCCGTCGACCGGGATCAGGCAGTGGCCGTCGAGAACCGGCTGGTCCCCGGCACCCTGCCGCGCCGCAGCCTCGCGGACAGGGTCCCGACGCCGGTGGCGGCTGCCTGGGGCCGGCCGTGCCGGGGCGTCTGCGCATGGGGGGGTCGCAGGGCGCCGCCGCGATCCCGGACAGCGTCCGGAGGTTGCCGCGGACGATGGCGTCACCGCGGCTGTCCCTGCCGGACTGCAGGAGCGACGGATACTTCAGCGGGAACATCGCGAACGCCGACATGAGGTGGTCCGCGAGGCTGAACCGGCGCCCGTCCACCGGATCGTCGACCGCGCCGAAACATTCCGCCAGCGCCCCGACCGACCCGGGCCTGCCGAGGTCCTTCCGAAACCGCATCGTCCCAACTCCCGTCAGTGAGGTCATCAGGGATGCGGTAAGGGCCCCAGCCTATGATGTCCAGAGGATTCCGGGCGGTTTCCGTCCGCCTGACAGGAAAAGTTTACGAAACCCGGATCACGGAACCCCATGGAATACGGGGTCTGGAAGGGCTGGTGGGAATTGCTGTCGGAGAGCCCGCTTTCCTTCAGCGCGCCGATCTGGCATCTCTCTTCATGGGTCAGGTGGCGATGGCCCTCGGGCATGGCAGTCTCCTCCTCTTCAGCAAAGGGACTGTCGCCGCCTGCTGGCCGATACGCAACATCATGCGGCAGGAAAACCGGTCACCACCGCCACTGGTGTTGCACTTCAGGGTGGAATGGGCCTCAAGATAAGCAGTAACGCTTTTCTTCCTGTTAGCGCCATCAAGTGCAACGAGGTCATTCCGAATGTCTTCCGGGATATCCAGATCGGTCAGAGCCATCCGTAGATCCTGCCAACGCTGCGATGCGGTGCCCGCCAGGGCATCCGCTAGCACTTCATCGTTCATGGATCCCCCGAGCAGGCCTGGCGCCACGCGCACCGCGAATCGGCGCCCGGCGAAAGGTTCGGCGGCCTTTCGTCCAACATCCGTGGCGGGCTCCCGGCACTCAGGATTCCAGCCGAAATCGTCCACGCCGCCGTAGCGCGCAGGAACGATGATCGTTTCGCCCGAACGAAGCGCTGCCGGCTCGATCCAGAGGGAGTGTTCATCATTTGCCCCATTCCAGTCCGAAGTGCAACACCAGTGGCGGTGTTGGGCGGTTTTCCTGCCGCATGATGTTGCGGATCGGCCAGGAAGCGGCGACAGTCCCCTTGTTGAGAAGAGAGGAGACTGCCATGCCCGAGGGCTTCCGCCACCTGACCCATGGGGAAAGATGCCAGATCGGCGCACTGAAGGAAAGCGGGCTCTCCTACGGGGACATCGCGGCCCGTCTGGGCCGTGACCGTTCGTCGGTCTGGCGGGAGCTGCGCCGGAACGGCGGTGATTCGGGCTACAGCCCCGGCGAGGCGCAGGGGATGGCGGAGGCCCGCCGCAGCGCCGCCTCCTCGGTTCCGAGGAAGATGACTGCGGAGCGCTGGGCGCATGTGGAGGGGTGCCTGGCGGAGGGCTGGAGCCCGGAGCAGGTCGCGGGACGGCTGCGGCTGGAGGGTGGCTGGGCGGTGGGCCGCCAGTGGATATACGAGCGCCTGAAGGCCGACCGGAAGGCGGGCGGGGAGCTGTTCCTGCTGCTGCGCCGCCGCGGGAAGAAGCCCAACTGGCGTGGCGGGCGGCACTCGGGCCGTGGCCACATCCCGGGCCGGGTGGACATCTCGGAGAGGCCGGAGGAGGTGGAGAGGAAGGAGCGTGTCGGTGACTGGGAGGCGGACACGATCATCGGGAAGGGCCACAGCGGGGCGGTGGTCTCGCTTGTGGACCGTGCGTCGAAATACACGTATTTACAGAGGGTTGACCGGCGGACCTCGGCGGAGGTCTCCGCGGCGATGCTGGCGATGCTCCGGTCGTCCGCCGCGCCTGTCCACACGATCACGGCGGACAACGGAAAGGAGTTCGCGGGCCACGCCGGCGTGGCGGAGGCGCTGAAGGCCTCCTTCTACTTCGCGACCCCCTACCACTCCTGGGAGAGGGGCCTGAACGAGCACACCAACGGGCTGGTGCGGCAGTACCTGCCGAAGGGGACGGACCTCCGGGCGGTCGGCGACGATGAGGTGAAGGGGGTGCAGGACCGCCTGAACGCGCGTCCGCGCAGGGTGCTCGGCTACCGGACCCCCGCCGAGGTGTTCCGCCGGGCCCGCCCTCCCTGACACCGCCGGCCCGCCTCCCGACAGCGCGGATGGCCGCGCCGGGAGGGGGTGGAACGGATCAAGCCGTCGCGTCCGTCCGGGCTCCGGTCGGGCTGCGCCCTCCCTGCGCCCGGACGGACGCGACCTGCCCCGGCGGCGGCCTTGCGCTGCCCTGAAAGCCCGGATATTCTCCTTCCGGACGGGACTGCAGCCGTTCCGGGGCCGGATCCGCCGTTCCCGGAGAGCCGCAAACCCCGCCTTCCGGCCATCTGCGCAGCTCGGGCTCCGCCCTCCCTGCGCAGATGGCCGGTGTTGCACTTCGGAATGGAAGTGGGGGCCTCAATTTCCGGCTTTCCCTTGTCGCTTCGGCAGCACAGCGATGATGTGGAATCGAAGGTCGCAGGCTTCGCGAAAACCGCCGGTCTCCCGGCCGAGCGTATTGTGGATCTGAAACTCGCGGGGTTCCTGCACGACGTGGGCAAGGCTGATCCGCGTTTCCAGGTATGGCTGCATTATGGCGATCCGCTGGGACCGGATCTGGACGATGAAAAAACCGTTCTCGCCAAATCAGGCCGTCCTCTGCCGCCTGCGGCACGCGCCGCTTCCGGCTTGCCAGCAAATTGGCGGCACGAGGCGCTTTCGGTGCGGTTGGCCCCGTATGTTGCGCGCTTCAGTGAGGCCAATGATCCCGAGCTCGTGCTCTGGCTTATCGGCTCGCATCACGGGCATGGCCGCCCCTTCTTTCCGCATCATGACGCCGATGACGAAAAACCGCGAAAGTTGCCCTTCTTGCTTGGTCTGCCTTCCGAATTACCGCCCGGATCAGGGCCTCAATCGCTAGGCTACGACCGGAATGGCCTCGACTGGCCTTCGCTCTTCATGCGGCTCAAAGCCCGCTATGGCGCATGGGAACTGGCTCGCATGGAAGCCATCCTGCGGCTTGCCGATCATCGCGCTTCTGAAGAAAGGGCCAAGGAGAACGTCGAATGACCGCCGGGAGATCTCACCGGCTCGACGGTTTGGAGCCAGACAATCTTCTCGCATTTTTGGCGCTGCTCGGGCTTTTGCGGGCGCTGGAGGTCGCCGACGGCACATTATTTCCCCGTGCAGCCTGGGACGTTGACACGCCTCCGCTCAGGCCGCGGTTGTTTCTCGCGCGAGAGCTAGGCCAGGACGAGTTGGCGGAAGCCGCTGCAAAGGGCGTCAGCAGCCTCGCTGAGGCGCACGATTTTGGGAATTTGACGAAGCTGAAGCTCTTGCGGGATGACGCTCGCAAAATCTTGGAAAAAGTCGCCTTGTGTTGCTCATGGGAAGACAGGCGGAAGGCAGATCTATGGTCGGCCTTGGTGAGTGACTCAGTGGTGAAAGAGGAGTTTGTGGAACGCACACCGCTGTGTCTTCTGGATGTTGCTCGAACGAATTTTCTCAAAACAATGGCATCGGTTTGCAACTCCGAATCTATGCCGAAACGAAATAGAAAGCAGTTTGGGGCCTCCGACATGATTGCCGAAGCCATTTTCCGAGAATGGCGGAGAGAGGACAACTCGTCCTCGTTTCGATGGGATCCCGTCGAAGACAGTCGGCATGCATACCGCTGGGCCGCTCCCACTGACGACAAGCAAGGCGTTGAACACGGGGCCAATATGCTCGCAGTGATTGGGTTGCCGAGTCTTGCCGTCGTGCCTGCCTGGCGCAACAGAGTAGTACTAGAGTTGTTGGGCGGCGATCGATCCGATGGGTTCTCGTTCGCTTGGCCAATATGGAGGCATCCCGCGAGTCTAGCTGCAATCCGGGCTTTATTGTCACATCCCAATTTACGTCACGTCGACGGACTTCTCCATCTTGGCGTCGATCATGTCTTGATTACGCAGCGCGTTCCGAATGGCAAATACATGAATTTCGCGCGTGCACGATCGCTCTCCTAGGTCGAGCGCATCCATGCCGACCGACAAGCAATATGAACTCCATCTTCCCGCGCCGCCGGCTGATGGCGAAACGCCGCTGATCCCGGCGAGGATGGTGAATGAATTCGTCTATTGCCCACGACTGGCTTATCTCATGTGGACACAGGCCGAATGGGCCGAAACCGGGGACACGGCCGAAGGCAGGCGCGTTCACAGGCGTGTCGACAAACCCAACGCTCCGTTGCCGGCGCCGGAAGAAATCGAAGACAACAAGGTCGACGCTACGAAGAAGACCGTCAGCCGCTCGATGACGCTTTCGTCGGAAAAGCTTGGCGTCATTGCCAAGCTCGATGTGGCGGAAGCCGAGGATGGAGTAGTCACACCCGTCGACTACAAGCGTGGCAAGCGGCCGCATGTCGCGCAAGGCGCCTATGAGCCTGAACGCATTCAGGTCTGCCTTCAGGGCCTGCTGCTTGAAGAGCACGGCTATCATGTCGAGGAAGGCGCTATCTACTACGCCGAAAGCCGCGAGCGCGTGCGCGTTCCGTTTGACGATGCGTTACGGACGGCAACGAAGGCAGCGATCAACGAACTGCGCCTGACCGTTTCCCAGGGCCGCATTCCGCCGCCGCTTAAGGACAGCCCCAAATGTCCCCGCTGCGCCCTGGTCAGCATCTGCCTGCCGGACGAAATCCGCACCCTTTCGGGCTCGTCGCTTGCGCCTCGGCCGATCGCCGTGCCAGCCGACGACGCTCTACCGCTCGTGGTGCAGTCCCAGCGTGCGCGTATCGGCAAGGACGGGGAAACCCTGAAGATCACCGATGAGGAGCAGGGGGATACGCGAGTTCGCTTCATCGACATTTCCGATGTTGCGCTGTTCGGCAACGTATCGATTACGACGCCGGCACTTTCCGCCTTGTTCGAGCGTGAAATCCCGGTGACCTTTCACAGTCATGGCGGATGGTTTCGGGGCATTGCCCAGGGGATCGGGCACCGTAATGTCGAGGTGCGCACGGCGCAATACGCCATGAGCTTCGATGAGGCGTCATGCCTGCAGTTTGCACGCGAACTTGTCGCCGCCAAGATCATCAACCAGAGAACGATCCTACGGCGCAACTGGCGCGGTCGAGCAGGGGAGCGGAAGGCCGTTCTCGACCGTTTGGCCGCTGCTCGCAAATCCGCCGGCGGCGCAAAAGCGCTATCCGGATTGCTCGGCATGGAAGGCGATGCCGCTGCCGTCTATTTCCGCGCCTTCGCCAACCTGATCAAGGTACCGGAAGACAGCGGCGGTACGGTTTCTTTCAATTTCGAAGCGCGCAATCGGCGCCCTCCCGCCGATCCTGTCAACGCCATGCTGTCCTTCGCCTACGCCATGCTGACGCGACATCTGACAATAGCGGTCGCATCGGCGGGCCTTGATCCCTATCGTGGGTTTTATCACGCGCCGCGCTATGGTCGGCCGGCGCTTGCTCTCGATCTCATGGAACCGTTCCGCCCCATCATTGCCGACAGTGTCGTGCTCACCGCCATCAACACCGGTCAGATGAGTCCCAACGATTTCGTCACGGCCGCGACGGGAACCGCGCTAACCCAGACTGGACGCCGCCGGTTCGTGCAGGCGTTCGAACGGCGCCTCTCACAGGAAACGACCCATCCAGTCTTTGGCTATCAGGTCAGCATGCGTCGCCTGCTGTTGGTTCAGGCCCGGCTGCTGTCCCGGTTCCTGCTCAAGGAACTATCGGGCTATCCGCATTATTTGCCGCGCTGAGGAAACCTGCATGAGCAATGAGCGACTTTATATCGTCACCTACGATATCTCCGACCAGCGGCGCTGGCGGCGTGTGTTCAAGGCAATGCAAGGATATGGCGAATGGCTGCAGCTATCTGTTTTCCAGTGCCGCCTAACACGACGCCGGCGCGCTGAACTCGAAACGCGGCTGCGTGAATTGGTGAAGAATGGCGAGGATCATGTACTTCTCATCGATATCGGCCCCACTGATAAGATTCATCTGGCGGTCGAAAGCATCGGAAAGAGCCTTTCGAAGGTGGAACGCCAGGCGGTTGTGATATAATAGCGCCGAGTTTCAGCGCAAGACAACGGAAGAACATGGCTCATGGTTTTGCCTTGGCCACCTTTGCCTGTGCGATTCGAGTGGTTCGGTGATGTCCGCAAACCCGGTCGCGCTCGAATCGCGCCAGAGCATTGAAACCGTTCGGTTTTTTTGATATGGTGAAGATCGAATCGGGAGTCGTCCGAATGATTGCCCGAAGGGAAGGTCGACGCGCTCGCATTGGCGCGGAATTTGTCTTTACTGACAATGGAATATACTCTGACAGTATCCGGGGCCTTCGGGCCCCGGCCTCATTGAAGGCTGCCGAACGACGCCGGCAGGCAGTGGATGGCGGACAAGTATCCGGGGCCTTCGGGCCCCGGCCTCATTGAAGGGAAGAGGCCAGCTTCAACATAGGGGCCCATCCTGGTATCCGGGGCCTTCGGGCCCCGGCCTCATTGAAGGGAGTTGTTCCTGCATGCAATGCTTTCTGGTTCAGACGGTATCCGGGGCCTTCGGGCCCCGGCCTCATTGAAGGTTCATGGCGCCCCTCGCACACGCCCTGAAACGGGCGGGTATCCGGGGCCTTCGGGCCCCGGCCTCATTGAAGGGCGATATCAACGTGCAGGCTGATTGGAACCAAACCGAGTATCCGGGGCCTTCGGGCCCCGGCCTCATTGAAGGACCTTCCGGTTGACGCCGCCCCCGGTGGGTTTTGCCGGGTATCCGGGGCCTTCGGGCCCCGGCCTCATTGAAGGGCTATCTGTCGCATTGCTTTACAAGTGAACTATTCCGGGTATCCGGGGCCTTCGGGCCCCGGCCTCATTGAAGGGCTGTCAAAAAGTTTCGCCCGCGTGCGACTCCTGCTAGTATCCGGGGCCTTCGGGCCCCGGCCTCATTGAAGGAAACACATACCTTCGAGTCCAAGGCCAGTTTGTCGGCGTATCCGGGGCCTTCGGGCCCCGGCCTCATTGAAGGGCAATCGACGAGTTACGGTTTACAATGATGGCTGACCGTATCCGGGGCCTTCGGGCCCCGGCCTCATTGAAGGCGGCCATCGGCACGGCCACCATCGAGCGTTCCGTCCGGGTATCCGGGGCCTTCGGGCCCCGGCCTCATTGAAGGACGACGGAGGGGGTGACCGGCGACGAGCGGTTCGGGGTATCCGGGGCCTTCGGGCCCCGGCCTCATTGAAGGGGTAGACAGACCTCTGTCGACAGGCTGATGCAGGATGTATCCGGGGCCTTCGGGCCCCGGCCTCATTGAAGGAGGAGCGGCTGGCCGCCATCGAGGAGCGCATGGCCGGTATCCGGGGCCTTCGGGCCCCGGCCTCATTGAAGGTCCGCTATGCCGGTGTGATCGAGCATGGACAGAGTGGTATCCGGGGCCTTCGGGCCCCGGCCTCATTGAAGGAACTGCGTCGGGTTCCGCGCCGACGAGGCAGGGCGCGTATCCGGGGCCTTCGGGCCCCGGCCTCATTGAAGGTTCTCGTCGCTCTACAACATGCAGGCGGACGCCGCGTATCCGGGGCCTTCGGGCCCCGGCCTCATTGAAGGTCACCGAAAATATAGCCAAGAAGCTGATCCAGTCCAGGTATCCGGGGCCTTCGGGCCCCGGCCTCATTGAAGGTCATCGAGCTAGGGACGGAGCGGGCGAAAGCCCGGAGCGTATCCGGGGCCTTCGGGCCCCGGCCTCATTGAAGGGCTCCCGCGCCCGCACCGTCTTGGTGTGCGCGTCACGTATCCGGGGCCTTCGGGCCCCGGTCTCATTGAAGGCGACCCTACAGCCTGCAGCTGGTGCATGGTCGGCGGGGTATCCGGGGCCTTCGGGCCCCGGCCTCATTGAAGGTACAGGACGACGCACTACGGGCGGCTCTACTGGGAGGTATCCGGGGCCTTCGGGCCCCGGCCTCATTGAAGGACGACAACGGCAGGATCGAGGTCCTGACGGTGCAGGGTATCCGGGGCCTTCGGGCCCCGGCCTCATTGAAGGGTCAGGATCGCCGTAAGCGACTAAAGCGCAACGTAGCGCATTCGCCTTGATCCGCGGCGCCGGAGTGCGGGAGGTTTCCCCGGTCGATTCAACGTGACCGGAGGACTGTCCATGACGGTGAATGTGGATGCAATGGCAGACGGCGGCCAGGCCCGGAGGGTCCGGAGCGAGGCCGAGTGGGAGGAGCTGATGGCGGCGTTCGGGCGCTGGGACGGCTCGCAGGCCAGTTTCTGCGAGAGTCGCGGGGTTCCGGTGAAGACGTTCCAGAGCTGGCGCCGCAGGCGCGGCCTCACCGGCGGTGCGGCGTCCGGTGGCTTCGTCGAGGTGGTGGCGGCGGAGCCGGGCTGGGACGTGGAGCTGTCGCTCGGCGGCGGCGTCACGCTCCGCCTGAGGCGGTCCTGATGTTGGGCGGATGGCCGCCGGGCGGCATCTGGCTGGCGGTCGAGCCGGCGGACATGCGCCGCAGCTTCGACGGGCTCTGCGGGCTGGTCACCAGCCATCCCGTGGGGAACCCCGCCGGCGGGCGCTGGTATGTGTTCGTGAACCGGCGGCGGACGATGGTGAAGATACTCGGCTTCGAGCACGGGGGCTACTTCATCTGGGCCAAGCGGCTGGAGCGGGGCCTGTTCGCGTCGCCGGCCACGCCGGGGCGCAGGTCCGTGTCGCTGTCGCGGACCGGGCTTTCGGCGCTTCTGGACGGGATCGACATCACCGTCCGGCGCCGCCGCATGCGCTATCCGGCGGCGGCGTGAAGCCGGCCCGCCGTGGCCCGCCCGACGTCGGAGGCCATCGGGCTGGCGGCGAACAGCGCCTTCCACCGCCTCGGCGTCAGCTCGCCGACCCGGTCGGCCGGATGGGTGTCGACGGGAGGCAGGACGTCGGTCAGCCAGACGCGGGGGTCGACGCCCTGCATCCGGCAGGTGGCGAGCAGCCCGTTGACGGTCCCCACGTTCTCCGCTCCGTCCAGCGTCCATGCGAAGAGCCAGTTGCGCTGGCCGAGCTTCACCGGACGCAGCGCGTTCTCCACGAGGTTCGTGTCCGGCGGCACGTCGGGGTCCCAGGGAACGTCCCCAGCGCCGCCCACCGCTCCGTGGCGTAGGCGATCGCCCTGCGGACCGGATGCCGCGGGGTCAGCGCCGGATCCTCCAGCGTCCGGTCGCACCAGTCCCGGAACGCGGCGACCGCCGCCCGCGACCGGGTCCGCCGCGCCGCCAGCCGCCCGGCCGGTGTCCGGTCCCTGATCTCCCTCTCGATCCTGTAGATCGCGCCGATCAGGTCCAGCGCCGCCCCGGCCATCTCCGGGTGGGTGTCCTTAAGCTCCTCGAAACCGCGTCTTGCATGGACCCAGCACGTCTGGTGGGTGACCGCGCCGCCGCGGGCCGCGACATAGGCCTCGTAGGCGCCGTAGCCGTCCGTCACCAGGGTTCCGCTGCAGGCGTCGGGGAACCTCACCGCGTTCCCGTGCTTCCTGGAGTCCGAAAAGGGGAACACGACCTCGCCGCGGTCGCCGAGCACCGGCCAGAGGTAGCCCTTCCTCATGCTCCCCGGCCTGCCCGGGTGCCGCCCGGCGCGGATCGGGGTCTCGTCCATCTGGATGACGGCGCTCCCGGCACCGAGCGCCACTGGGCCTCGTGGACCGGCTCCAGCAGCGAGATGGTGCGGTTGGCCCACTGGCTCAGGGAGCCCCGGTTGACGGTGATGCCGGCCTCGGCCAGCATCCGGTGCTGCCGGGAAGGCGGCAGGTGCCACATGAACTTGTCGATGAGCATCCCGGCGACGAAGGAGACGTCGGCGCAGCTGCTCTTGAAGACGCCCTCGCGGGCCGGGGCGGACACGGGCCGGTCGGTCCCCCTGACCTTGACGGTGAGGTAGCGGTAGCGGATGACCACGTGCCGGAACTCCACAGCGGCGAGCCGGCAGTGGACGCGGTCGCCAACGACCTGGTGACCGTCCTCCGGCAGCCCGTCGACCTCCGGCGGCGTCACGGTGATGTCGAGCACGGGAGCCTTGCCGCTGAAGCGCAGCCCGGCGTCGCCCACCGAATCGCCGCGCTCCTTCCGGCGTCCGGGCTTGCCGCCGCCGCGGCTGCCGTCGCTGTCCTGCCCGTCCTGCCCGGAGGGGGCGTCGGAGCCCTTCCCGTGCCTCTCCGAGCGCGGGCCGTACAGGTCGCGCTCCAGCCGGGCGACCTGGGCCGTCAGGGCGGCGACCTGCGCCAGGAGTCCGGCGATCCGCCCCTCCTGGGCCGCGACCGTGGCCGCCTGCAGCCCGGACAGTTCGACCAGCGACCGGAGCGGTTCCTCCGCCTCCGGCGGCAGGGCGCCGGTCCCCAGCCAGCGGGACAGCTCCCGCCCGAGCCCGCCGATCCCGCCGGCGTCCGGCGAAGCCGTCCGCCCGTCCGTCCCCGATCCCGCATGTGCCACCATGGTGGCCCCCGAAGTGATTCGTCCAGATGGCCACTCACTACCGGGCGATGCCCTATACTGTCAAACAGGAAAGGGATGGATGGGACCAGACCGGACGCCGTACTTTAACCGCTTACGGATCGCCGCCACGCTGATCGGGAGGTAGAAGCGTATCCGGGGCCTTCGGGCCCCGGCCTCATTGAAGGGAACTCGGTAGGCTTTGCGCCAATCGGCGGGAACTTGTATCCGGGGCCTTCGGGCCCCGGCCTCATTGAAGGTGGCCAAGCCTGACGCAAGGCCGTCGGTGGAGTATGTATCCGGGGCCTTCGGGCCCCGGCCTCATTGAAGGTCGTGGCCGTTCGCGATCCATCCCCGCGAGAACCATGTATCCGGGGCCTTCGGGCCCCGGCCTCATTGAAGGGTCGGCAAGCTCTACGACACCGACGGAATGGACCAGGGGTATCCGGGGCCTTCGGGCCCCGGCCTCATTGAAGGACCGCCTTGGCATAGCGAGGATCAGCCATGCGCTCCTCGTATCCGGGGCCTTCGGGCCCCGGCCTCATTGAAGGGTAGGCCAAATCGTGTTTGTGCATGTTCATGTCATGTATCCGGGGCCTTCGGGCCCCGGCCTCATTGAAGGGGCCGGCTATGAGGCGGAAAGTTGCCCGCTTTGGCTTGTATCCGGGGCCTTCGGGCCCCGGCCTCATTGAAGGGCGCAGATATTCGTCAATGAATTCGTCGGCAAAACGCGTATCCGGGGCCTTCGGGCCCCGGCCTCATTGAAGGGAGTTCAGCATCGTTCGGGGCAGGACCTGCGCGGAGTTGTATCCGGGGCCTTCGGGCCCCGGCCTCATTGAAGGAAGCGGACGCTGGCGGAGGCGGATCCGGACATCGACAGGTATCCGGGGCCTTCGGGCCCCGGCCTCATTGAAGGATGAACTCGTTGGGCTCGGGGCCCAGGTGGAACCCCTCGTATCCGGGGCCTTCGGGCCCCGGCCTCATTGAAGGGTTAACCGTAAACGTATATACCGGCAACGGCGAAATGTATCCGGGGCCTTCGGGCCCCGGCCTCATTGAAGGATATCCACAGGTTCCTACAAACGGCGTCCTTGGCCGCGTATCCGGGGCCTTCGGGCCCCGGCCTCATTGAAGGGACATCCCGTGCGAATACCTGCGCAGGGGGGAGCGGGTATCCGGGGCCTTCGGGCCCCGGCCTCATTGAAGGCGGGGAATATGCGAACAGGTCGGCCCTCGCGCGGTGTATCCGGGGCCTTCGGGCCCCGGCCTCATTGAAGGTGTGTCAGGACGCCATTGGCTACTATCAGGCCGGAATGTATCCGGGGCCTTCGGGCCCCGGCCTCATTGAAGGGCGGCGTCAATGCCGTTGACTCGAACAATGAGCCAAGTATCCGGGGCCTTCGGGCCCCGGCCTCATTGAAGGTTCCTGAACAGCCACAGTCCGCCCAGAACGATCACCACGTATCCGGGGCCTTCGGGCCCCGGCCTCATTGAAGGGCTGGTGATGAGAATGTCAATGTCCGGTCTGACGGCATGTATCCGGGGCCTTCGGGCCCCGGCCTCATTGAAGGGTGCGCATGGGTTGCCGATCATATCCGGAGATTCTCATGCTTTTCTATCGCGTCTGGCACGTGGCTCCGTTCGCCTTAGTCGTGTTCTATGCAGGTATTCAGACACTGAACATGGACAGCGTGGAGAGCGCGATCATTGACAGCGCCACACGGTGGCAGCGACTGCGATTCATCGTCATCCCGCATCTGATGCCGCTCATCGTGTTCCTTACGATCATTCATCTGATGGACAGCTACCGGGTATTCGAGGAGATCGTAGGTTTCGGCTCGGAAAACCATGTCATCAGCCTGCAGTGGATCACCTATGATCTCCTGACGCCCGATGACGCAGGCAACCGTTCGATAAGCCGGGCATCTGCGTCTTCGATGCTGACAATGATAGGGATCGTCATCCTGCTGGTATTCCCGCTCCGGCAGACATGGCGGGATTACTTCGGAAAGACAGCATGGCAATGACCGGATCCCGTGCCCTTCGGCCGCCACTCTCACTGAAACTGTTGGGGTTCGGTTTTCTCGGCTTCTGGTGCCTTATCGCGGCGTTCCCGATCTTCTGGATTACGGTCATGAGCCTCAAGGATCCGATTGACGCGTTTTCCTCCAATCCATTTGTTGTGATCTTCGGCAACACCACCCGCGAGACCGGACTTGGCCTGTCCACGTTCGGAGTCGCGGTGATCGGGTTCGCCCTCTACCTCGCGGTAAAGGTGGCGAAACGATCCGTGCCAGCCTGGTCAGCTGCCTTGGCACCGAAGAGCGGGTCCGCAATCGGCTGGATGATCGCGGTTCTGGCCTATACCGTAATGCTTGTGATCACGGCCGTCCTGATACTGCCCGCCACAATCGGTCTTGCAGATCCTTGGCTAGGCCCTCTCGGGCACCCGATTCTGGGTCTCACCGCAGACCACTACATTTCCGTCTGGATCGACAGCGAGTTCTACCGAAACTTCATCAACTCGATGATCGTGACTTCGGGCGTCGTTGCCATCTCGCTGAGCGTCGGAACGTTGGCCGGATTTGGGCTGGCGCGAAGCAGGATGAGAATCGCGTTCTGGATTCTGATCGCTGCGCTTGTGTTCCGTGCCCTACCCCATTCGGTCCTTGTCGCCGGCTACCTGCCGGTCTTCGTGAACTCTTACGACATTCTGCGTCCGTTCCTGGGCGACGCTGCGCCGACATTCTATGGAAAGCCATTGCCGGTCATCTTCGTGCTGGTGGCGATCAACCAGCCGTTCACCATCTGGATGCTGAGGTCGGTTCTTCGCCTCGATTCCCTCTGATCTGGACGAGGCTGCCCGAGTTGACGGATGCACCTATTTTCAAGCCTTCAGATTGGTGATCATCCCGGTTATGTGGCCAGGCGTCATAACGACCGGTCTTTTCAGTTTCCTGCTGGGTTACAACGACTTTCTGGTCACATCGCTGCTGCTCGATGCACAGGACCAGACGATGGTTCCAGCCATAACGAGCTTCTTCAACCGGGAGACCACCTCCACGGATCAGGTGCAGGCGGTCGCGGCGGCGGTCTCAATCACCGCTCCCCTTTTCCTGCTGGTCATGGTCTTCCAGAAGCAGATCGTCAGCGGGCTCACCGCCGGTGCCGTGAAAGGATGAGTGATCGCAAAAGGCGGCTTACGATGAAAGGGTTCCATCTTCTGTCCACCTGCATGGCGACCGCGGGCCATCCCGCCTTCCGTCCTCCGCCCCAAGGCGAGCAAACTGAGGCGAACCTACACTGGGCTGGAGTTCATGCGAAACTGTGCGGGTGAAATCCGGCAATTGCCGACCCGGGCTCAAGCGCCGAATTCAGGGTCTCACCCAACATAGGTTCCGAAACGGCCATGGAATTTCATGCATCTTTCTGGAGTGGCGACCGTTTCAGCGGTCTGGTTTCTCCCAATCATCGAGTATGATCCCGGCTCGTTCCGTGGGCGCAAAAGCGCCCGCCATGTCCCTTCAGGCTGCAAGGGCTTCCGGCCCTGTCCTCGGAAAGCCAAGGCGACCCGGCAAGAGTAAACTGCGCAGGTATCGCCCGGAGCCCCAGCTGCGTTCACCGACGCGTCCATCCAGACGTTCAGCGTGAGGCTCAGGAACAGCGCACCCGCCAACCCTGCAAATGGATGAAAGGGATCGGCATCAGGAGGCCAAAGTCATGAAATCCTATGGCCGCTCCGGCACCTTTGTCGGGTCTGGACCAATTATGCGAAACTCCCAGATGCGGCGATGGCTCCGTCCGAGAGCCTGCTTTCCTTCAGCGCGCCGATCCGGCATCTCTCCCCATGGGTCAGGTGGCGATGGCCCTCGGGCATGGCAGTCTCCCCTGTTTGCTCACAGGGACTGTCGCCGCCTGCTGGCCGATACGCAGGATCATGCGGCCGGAAAACCGGTCACCACCGCCACTGGTGTTGCACTTCAGGGTGGAATGGGGCCTGTCATCCGACCTCCCTGCCGTAGACCGACGCAACGGCTTTGCAATCGCAGGGAGAGGATCCGGCTATGCCGCGGCGATTTCGTGATCCCTGATTGACGGACCCTTTGGGCCGTCTTGATCTGCGCAGGATCCGAGTGTTTCGCAGCAAGGTGTATCGGGCTACGAGGATGTACACGACGTAACTGTTTCCGGTTTCGCGGGACAGCTTGTGGATTTCCTGTGGCGAGAGAGACGGGAGTATCCCAAGTTGGTTGATCCGCGCAGTTCGGACGTGCCATCCCTGCGCTGTGGCGGAGCCGTGGATGACCGGGGTAACCGGCGGGCGGCCCGCCATCCGGGGCAACGGGTATGGAACGTGGCACGGAAGAGGTTGGATCACAGGCATCCGGACTCGGTGGCGTATCCGGGGGTCCTGCGGAGGGCGGCGCGGCGGTGCATCCACCGGTTGTCCGCGATCGCGGCGGGGGTTTCACCCAGTACTGGACCGGAGGCGGCGAGGTGCGCGGCCGCGACGTCACGGAGGCCGCGCTGCTGGCGTCGGGCGTCCCGGATCCCGGCACGGTGGAGCGGGCGTTCCGGGATGCCTCCCTCGGCGGCGGCGCCGAGGCTGCTTTCCGGGCAGCCCGGTAGGGCGCTGCCGCCGCCGGAATGCGGGGGCTGTGGCGGACCGATGACCCTATGCCGGAACTCCACGGCGGCGAGCCGGCACTGGACGCGCTTCGAAACCACCTCGTAGCCGTCCTCCGACAGCCCCTCGACCTCGGGCGGCATCACGGTGATTTCGGGAACCGAGGCCTTTCCGCTGAAGCGCAGTCCGGCATCGCCGACCGCGTCGCCGCGGTCCTTCCGGCGACCGGGCCTCCCGCCGCGGCGGCGGTCTTCCTAACCGTCCCCGCCGTCCTGGCTGGTGGGTCTGCCGGACCCCTTCCCGCGCCTCTCCGAGCGATGGCCTATACTGTCAGACGGAAAAGGGATGGGTGGAACCGGACCGGACGCCGTACTTTAGCCGCTTACGGACGGATGCGGTACGGCGAATGCCACCACCGGGGCATCCAGTCGGGAGCGGCGAGATGGAGCCCGGATGCCGCATGTCCGGGCTCCGGATGAAACGCTCCGGCATCCGCTGGTCGGAGAGGGGGGCCAATGCCATGCTGGCGCTGAAGTGCTGCGTCATGAACCAAAGGTTGGCCGACCTGCTCGACTGGGGGCGAATTAGGCCCCCGTGGCGTGATCAACCAACTTGGGATACACCCATTGCTGCACAAAATATTGACCCGCCTTGGTCAAAGGAATAAGCCCTCCATCTGAAACCCACTACAGACGCAAAGCAGACCACCCATGGCTGGTCACAAAGACTATTGGACCCAGAAGCGCGAGGACGGGAAGTGGGAAAGCAAGCGCGAAGGCGCGAGCCGCGCCTCGAAGGTCACTGCTACGCAAGCTGAATCATGGGCCTACTCCAAGGAGAAAGCAAAAGAGACCGGTGGCGAAGCCTTTCTGAAACGACGTGACGGGAAGATCCGTGGGCGAAATACCTACGGAAAGGATCCGTATCCTCCGAAAGGCTGAGTCACGTTCTGCCCGAATTTGCCGATTATATCGTCTATGCCGATGAAAGCGGCGATCACGGATTGGTTTCAATCGATCCGGATTACCCGGTATTCGCTTTGACCTTCTGCGTCATGCGCAAGCACGACTTTATAGGAACCATCGTGCCGGCGATTCAACAATTCAAATTCGATATCTGGGGTCATGACGGCGTCATTTTGCACGAGCACGAAATTAGAAAGAGCAAAGGCCATTTTCCATTCTGCTGACCGACCGTGAATTGCGGACAAGATTCTATGATCGTCTGAACAGTCTCATCGAAAATGCGTCCCTTTCCATCTTCGCCGCCGTCATCGACAAAGCGGAATTGAGAGAGTGTTACGCCAAACCCTGGAACCCTTACGAAATCGCACTGCTCTTCTGCATGGAGCGTTTGCACATGATGCTAAACCGAGAGGGGCAGCAAGGAAAAACCGTACATGTTGTCTTTGAAAGCCGCGGCAAGAGGGAAGACAGTGAATTGGAACTCGAATTTCGGCGGATCGCTGCCAATGATCGAAAGTGGGGTTATCGCAGGCACGACTTCAGCCGCTTCGACTTTCAGCCGGTTTTTCTGCCAAAGGCAGTGAACTCAAGCGGGCTGCAACTCGCCGATCTGACCGCGCGGCCCATCGCCCTTAGCAAGCTGCGCCCCAAACAGCAAAACCGGGCATTCGAAATCATTGAACCCAAACTGAAGGCGCTGAAATGCTTCCCTTAAATCCTTGTATTTTCAGAAAAAACAAAGGAGCTCCGGTTGGCCCGGAACCCCTCTGTCGACCGGGTAGTTCCCAATCCTTTGACGTATAGATACATACATTTTATGTGTCTAGCAAGTCGACAGTTGGGGGTGTATCCCAAGTTGGTTGATCACGCCACGGGGCCTAATTCGCCCCCCAGTCGAGCAGGTCGGCCAACCTTTGGTTCATGACGCAGCACTTCAGCGCCAGCATGGCATTGGCCCCTCTCCGACCAGCGGGTGCCGAAGCGTTTCATCCGGAGCCCGGACATGCGGCATCCGGCCTCCATCACGCCGCTCTCAACCTGGATGCCCCGGTGGCGGCATTCGCCGTACCGCATCCGCCCGATGCTGTTCCGGAAGTGGCGGCGGCAGGCGTCCAGTTCCCGGACCGCCCTCCCCGCCCGTCCCGGTGTCCGCCCGGACCTCCGCGAACCGCCGGTCCCGCTCCGGCCCCTTTCCGGCGACGCCCCCCACCTCCTCCCCGCGCATCGGGATCCCGGTCCCGTCGGCCGAAAGATATATGGGTGTTTTCAGTGGGTTGCCCTCGACCACCTCCTCCCGCCCGGACTCCATGGCCTCCGTGACGTCGCGGCCGCGCACCTCGCCGCCCCCGGTCCAGTACTGGGTGAAACCCCCGTCGCGTTCGCGGACAACCGGTGGATGCACCGCCGCGCCGCCCTCCGCAGGACCCCCGGATACGCCACCGAGTCCGGATGCCTGTGATCCAACCTCTTCCCTGCCATGACCCACGCTCCATGCCAGTTGCCCCGGAGGCAGGCCGCCCGCCGGTTACCCCGGTCATCCGCGGTCCCGCCGCAGCGCAGGAATGCCACATCCGGATTGTGCGGATCATCCAACTTGGGATACACCCGAGAGAGACAATGCGCTTGACGTTCGATGGGCGACTACAAATAATGGGTCATTCGCTCCATGGCAGTAAGCCCCGCTTCCGTCCTGAATACAGGATTGGCGATCGAAAGTAGGGCCGATCCCGTGGAGATCTTTCTTTGGTGGGTCGCTATTTTTGGCGACCCACAATCATGATCGCTTCGGCCTACATTCATCGCGATTTACGACCCCACTTCCGTTCCGATGTGCGTCATCGGCCATTTCCGCAGCGAGGGCGGAGCCAGGGCGGAGGGAATGGCCGGGAGGCGGGGTTTCCGGCACCCAGGGAACGGAGGATTCGGTCCCGGGACAGTTGTTATCCCGTCGGAAAGTCCGCTTGCCTTCAGCGCGTGTATTTGGCATCGTTCGTCACGGGCCAGTTGGCGGTAGCCCTCCGGCATGGCAGTCTCCCCTGTTTCGTAACGGGGACCGTCGCTGCTTCGCAGCCAGTTCGCAACATTATGCGGGTGGAAATCCGATCACCACCGCTACTGGTGTTGCACTTCAGAGTGGAATGGGGCGCACCTATGTTGGGTCTCGGCAAATTCGGGCTCACCAGCCAAGCCCATCTGCATCTGATCTCATGCCGGTGCCCGCAGCGGGAATCACCGAGGCAAATCCGCCAGCGACCCTCCGCTACGTCACCAATCGACCAACATTGACCGATGCCATCAGAAGGGTGCCCTTTGGTTCCGCAACCGGTACTGACGCGGCGTCACTCCGTACTGCGTCCTGAACAGCCTGTAGAAATGGCTCAGGTTCTCAATGCCGCAGGCCCGTGCCACATCGGGAATCGGCAGATCCCCATGACCGAGGAGCAAGGCAGCATGCTCAATTCGGACTCTGTTCACGAATTCTGAAGGCGTGATGCCGAGTTCCGCCCGCGTAACGCGGCAAACATGCTCATGGCTTCGGCCTGCGGAGCGAACGAACGCCGCCACCCCACCTCGGAATACATCCGGGTCGCGGATCGTTTGGCACGCCGCCGAAAACCATCTCGGCGCCGTGCTGTTGGGATGCGCACTGCGTTCCAGAACCCGATTTGTGAGCATCAGAAGAAACTCCTCGACCCGCGCAAGTGATCTGACCGATGTCGCCATCTCCTGTGCCACATTGACCGCGCGCTCAAACCGTGAACCCGACAGTTCGTACGCTTCTGGAACGGAACCGCCCCAGTCATGGAACCTGCCCTTGAACTCTTCTGGATAGCGGGTCACAAGGTGCTCTGCTGTCTCCACCTGAAACATGACATTGATGATCTGGCATCCGGTTTCCCGATCAGCCCTGAACGCATGCGCGCCCCGCGGTCGAATGAACGCCAGATGCCCATGCCCCAGACATTGCGTCTCTCCGTTGATCCAGTGCAGCGCCGTTCCTCGCTCAATCAGGAAAACCTCGAAGAAATCGTGATCATGCGCCCGGTCCGGAAACCGTCTGTCAAGCGACTTACGGGCAAAGTGGAACGACTCGTCCGCGCGAAGATAGTCACCAGCGCTGAACCGTGTGATCTCCAAAAGAGCAATCTCCGACAAGAAATCCGCGATTATTGCCAAGGAATATCAAAATAGAACAAGTAACTACTCTCCCCCTTTCCCGCTGAATCCGGCCTGATGCAAGGTTGACCGCGCAGCAGCCTTGCCGGATTCCCTGACAGGCGCGCCTATACATTGGCCCGCATCCGGGGCTTTGGCCGTTTCCGTCCGACGGTCCGCGACAGGGTTGACAGCGTAGGCCGTCCGGGCTATCGGGGGGCCGTCGTTCAGGACGGGGGCCGCGGATGGGCCGCTTCGGATCAGGAACCAGGGGCGGGCCGCCGCGCCGCGCCCGGCCGGGGGCGGGCCGATGCCGACGGTGAACGCGGCGTCGCCGCGCAGGCAGCCCGGCGGCTGCCGGTCCCGGTGCCGCCGCCATCAGGCGGAGGGGCGAGGCGGGCGCGGAGACGGTCGGGACGGTCAACGCGCTCTTCATGCTCCCGGGCATCCTGGTGGCGGTTCTGCTTGAGAGGACGACGCGGAGGACCCCGCGCAGCTCCGGCCTGCCGCCGTCGCGGAAGGACGGGACCGCGCGGCAGGCCGGCAGGGGCTCCGGCGGCAGGGGGCCGAAGGCGGGCCGGACGGACCCGGGCAACCTGCGCGCGGTCACCGTCACGGAACCGGGCCCGGTGGCCGAGTGCCGCGGGCGCCGCCACGACCTGACCGGAACCGGATGCGCCGGGCACGGGGAGCGCGGCGGGGCGGACATCGTCTCCGGGACCGCCGGGCGCCGGGTCGTGGCCGAGGTCAGGGACTGCCCGCGGTGCCGCGTCCGGACGACGGGGGCGTTCCCCGACACCATGCCGGGGCCGCTGCGGTACGGGCCGGGCATCGTCGCCCACCCCGTGCACCTGCCGGTCGCCCGGATGGTCCCGCCCGTGCGGACCGCGGCCATGATCCAGGCGACGGCCGGTCGGCCGCTCTCCGAGGCCACGCCGCCCGGCCTCCTCCCGCGCCTGCACAGGGCCCTGGAGCCCTGGGAGGCGGCGGCCATCGGAAAGCTCCTCGCCATGCCCGTGCCGACGTGGACGGGACCCCGCTGCGGGTGGACGGAAGGAGCCACTGGATCCACGTCCGCTCCGGCGGGCCGGTCACTGGCAGGCGGCCGCACCGAAAGCGCGGATGCGGGGCCATCGACGGCATCGGGACCATCCCGAGATACGGGGGCGTCATCGTCCACGACCGCTGGAAGGCCTGCCTCACCTGCACCAACCGCAGGCACCAGCTCCGCCGCGCCCATCTGGTCCGCGAGCTCCAGGCCGTGACCGACAGCAACGGCTGGCCGTGGGCGGAGAGGATGGGCGGGCTGCTGCTGATCGCCCGTCGGCAGGTCACGCGAAGGCCGGACAGGCGGCTGTCCATGCGCCATTGCAGGACCGTCGCGCGATGCTACAGCGATATCCTGGGCAGGGCCGAAGGGAGATGCCGGCGGTCCCGAAGCGCGCGAAAGGCCAGCGCGGGCCGGTGGGGAGGTCCGACGCCCACAGCCTTCCCGAACGCCTCGCCGCCACGGGAGGGAACGTCCTGCGCTTCACAGGGCGCGCCGACACCCCGTTCCCGGACAACCGCGCCGAAAGGGATTTTCGGATGGCGAAAGTCCGGCAGAAGGTCCCGGGCTGCTTCCGGACCGTCGCCTTCGCGCAGGACCGCTGCCGGATATCGAGCTACCTCCGGACAATGGCGGCGCTTGGATACAGCCCGCCCGTCGCCGTCACAATCGCCCTGCAGGGAAAGGCTGTTGACTGTCTCGATCAGGACGCCCCATAACAGGGGGTGAGCAGTTACTAGAACAAAAAAATGTCAAGTAGCGGTCATGCGCAGCTAGGTTCTCTTTCGTAAACTGGCGCGAGACGGGAGGGCCGGATGCTCGACGAGTTCCAGGATTTCAGCTTCAGGCCAGTGCGGAATGACAGACCTCTCCGGCTTACACGAATCCAGATCGACAGTTACAATCGCAAGGGCTTCGTGCAGCCTTTCGGTATATTCTCGGATCTGGAGATTGGAAACATACGCGACTATGCGGACCGTCTGATGGCCGACATGGGCGCTGATGGCGGCTACGGAATCAACTGCTACCAAGCCAGACTGTCCGGGCTGTGGGACATTGCCACCGACCCGCGCATCCTGGACCATGTTCAGGATATCATCGGAGCGAACATCCTTTGCTGGGCCACAGCGATCCTGTCAAAGGCGCCATACGACCCGAAGATCGTTCCATGGCATCAGGATGCTGCGTTTTGGTGTCTGACGCCCGCACGAACCATGACTGCATGGCTTGCGATCGACGACGCCGACGAAGACAATTCCGCAATGCGCTTCATGCCCGGAACCCACACCGCAGGTCCCCTGAAGCTCCGACCAACCTCAGTTGCGGCGGTGTTTCACATTGAGACCGACGGTGCCGATCAACTGGGCGAACCGTTCACCAACACACTCAGGGCAGGTCAGATCTCGCTCCATGCAGACATGCTGGTTCATGGTAGTCTGCCGAACGGATCCAATCGACGACGCTGCGGCCTTACGCTCCGCTACTGCCCACCGGAAGTTCGTATGACGGATGAAGCATGGGCAAAGGGAGTCGAAGCCATTCTGTGCCGCGGCGACGCCGGCGACTGGCGGACCTATCCCCGCCCGGACAACAACGATATCCTGAAGACAACAAGCCCACACGTCGTCGGAAACAATTGAGAGGGATTGCCCGTCATGAGGATCAAATGGTATGGACATGCCGCATTCGGCCTCTTTCCCGCTACCGGCCCGAGCGTCATCACCGATCCCTATACGCCCGAAGGTGTCGGATACGCACCTATTGAAGACACGGCGGACCTCGTATTGATTTCGTCAGATGACGATGACGCGCATTGTCGGGCCGACCTGATTGCCGGCTCTCCCGAGGTCCTGAACACACTGGAAGTCGCCCGCGAAGGCGGCCGGGCCGAATCCCAAGGCATCCAGGTCACGGCCATCGAGGCGGCGGAATGGGATCTCCATCCGGATCACGATGTTCCCGGCCATAACGGAATGTACAGATTTGTACTCGATGGAATCGAATTCGCGCATATGGGTGATGTCGGCAACCCACTCAGCGACAGGCAACAGGCCTTCTTTGAGGAAACCGACATTCTCTTCGCACTCGCTGGTGGCTATCTCACCATTCAGTTGCCCGACCTGATGGAGATGATCCACCGCACAAGGCCGAAGCTGGTCATCCCGATGCACTTCCGCACCCTCGCATACAGACCACGCAACACCATGTGGATCGAGAGCTTTCTGGCCCATTTCAAGGAAGAGGACATCGATTTCGCCTTCTCATCCGAGATATCGATCCAACGAACAGACATTCCGGAACGCACCCGCGTCCTGGTCATGGACTATGTCCGATAGGACGCAGAACAGGGCCGTGCAGGCCCCGACACCAGGGGCATCCGCCCCGCAGAACACTGGGAGAGAAATATGATACTGAAACAAACAGCAACGCTTGCATCTGCGCTCGCACTGGTGGCTGCGGGAGCTCTTGCGCAGGATGTCCCCCGCGAGGACACGGTGATTTTCGACCTCGATCGCACGATCAAGGATCCGGAAAATTTCAACTGGATGACGCCGGGAACCAAACGCATGCACGGTGCGCACCAGGCAATGTGGGAACCATTGTTCATCCTGAACTACGGAACCGGTGAGCTCGACCCCTAGCTGGGAACCGAGATCACCTCTAACGACACCAGTGACGAATGGGTCCTGAGGCTCCGTGAAGGCGTCGAATGGTCCGACGGCGAGGCCTTCAACGCGGACGATGTCGTGTTCACTGTCAATATGGCGATCTCCAACGAGGAGATTTCGAGTCGGGAGGCGGCAACTGTCCGCGCCCAGGTCGCCGCCGTCGAGAGGATTGACGACCTGACCGTCAAATTCACGCTTAACGCCCCCAACCCCCGCTTCGCTGTCGAGAACTTCGGGGTCCGCATCTTTGGATCGTTCCTGATCATGCCGCAGCATGTCTGGGAAGGAAACAATCCGGCGACCTTTGCGTTCTACCCACCCATCGGTACCGGCCCCTACACCTACACCTACACGTCGGGTGCCACCAACCGGATGATCTGGGACCGCAATGACGAATGGTGGGGCTCGAAGACAGGCTTCAGGGACCTACCTCAGCCAAAGCGTCTGATCTGGCTGGAATCGGGCGGAGCCGAGAGCCGTGCCCAACTCATGGCAACTGACCAGATGGATGCGGCGCAGAATGTCAGCGTCGGAACATACGAGGCGATAAAGGCACAGAATCCGAATGTCATTGCCTGGTACGATGATTACCCCTATGCCTCGGCAGACCCCTGTGCGCGTCAGCTTGAGATCAATACGACCGTCCCGCCATGGGACAGTCCGGCGATGCGGCGCACCGTCAACCACATCATCGACCGCAACCAGATTGTAAATGTCGCGGTCGAGGGTGCTACCGTGCCGAGCGAAACCATGTTCGTACAATACGGATCCATGGCGCCCTATATCGATGCCGTCAGGGCAGCAGGCTATGGACTCCCGCCAACCGCCGACGTCGCTGCAGGCCAGGCACTCATCGAAGCTCAGGGCTATACCATGGGTAACGACGGAATCTACGAAAAGGACGGCGAGAACCTTGCGGTCAGGATTCACGTCAATTCGGCATCGACTGAATACACCAGGACGATTGACGTGATTGTCGAGCAGCTGAACCGCGCCGGTGTCAGCGCAAACTCGGTTCCCGTCGAGAACGGTGTGTTCTGGGGAGAGGTACTGCCTTTCGGCGCCTATGAAATGTCCTACAGCTGGCTTTCCTGTGGTTCCGTGAATGAGCCCTGGACTTCCATGAGCCGCTATACGGTAAAGGATGTGGTGCCAGTCGGTGAGCGCTCGCCAGGCTTCAACAATACGTCCAGGTGGAACTCCGAAGCAGCGGCCAGATATTCGGAAATCATCGATCGAATGGGGTCCATGGCCCTGGATGATCCGGCAATCCCCGATATGGTGGCCGAGGCCTATCAGCATTTGGCCGAAGAAATGCCATTCATTCCTTTGGTGCAGTCAGCGAAACTGCTGCCACTCAACACCACATACTGGGAAGGATCGCCGTCTTCTGACAACTACTACAACCACCCGTTTTTCTGGTGGAACCACACGCACCAGATCATCCACAATCTTGCCAAGGCCAATTGAGGCACAGCCGGCGGGGACTTCCCCGCCGGCTTACCCGCCAGGAACCGGCACAGAGGGCTTCAAACGAATGTCCAGTATTGGCGATCGATTCGCAGCAGACGGATTTCTCCATGTCCAGAAGGTGTTCTCCGCTTCCGAGGTCGCGGAACTTGAGGGGGATTTCGACCGCATCATCGACCAGATAACGGCCTCGGATGAGTGCATTGATGCCACGTGGGACGGGGGCAAGCTGCGGAACTCGCCCGGCCTGGCGACCGGATCCTGCACACGCACAACGTGCAGAAATATTCCCGACGGTGGATGGACGCCCTGCTGACCCCGAACTTCCTTGACGTTGCGGAAGCCATCCTGGGCCCGAACATCTTCCTACATCACACAAAGCTCTTTCAGACACCACCTGAGCGGGGCTCACCATTCCCGATGCACCAGGACTGGCCATACTTTCCGACCGTCAGAGACTCGATGATCGCCAGAATCATTCATTTGTCCGAGGCCACGGACGAAATGGGATGCCTGCGTGTCTATCAGGGCTCGCACCGTCTGGGACGGATAGGAGGTGCCGACGGCCGCCGCCCAAACGAGACGCTGGCACAATATCCCATCGATCGCGCACGGGCCATCGAAGCCAAACCCGGCGATGTCGTATTCTTCCATTACTTCACACTACATGGCTCAATGCCGAACAGGTCGCGCCGAACGCGCAAGACCGTACTCTGCCAGATGTACGCCGGCAACGACCATGTGGAGGCGGGCAATCTCCACCCCGACAAGCGACTCGTCCTGCGCGGTTGGAACAGCCATGTCTCGCGCACCATCGCCGGTCAGGCGGCATGATTCGCGCGACCGGCGAGCCCCCGCCGAATGTCGCGTTTAGCCAGTTCGTCATCTTCTGCGGGTGGCTGGTTTGAGGATTCCCAGCGGATATCTCGTCAACCGGTTGGTGACGCTGCTTCTTACGGTCTGGATCGCTGCCACGCTTATATGGATCATCCCTCGCCTGTCGCCGGTGGACCCCGCCGACATTATGCTCGGACGTATGGCCGCAGGTGCGGGTGCCGTCGAAAACGCGGACGCAATCCTAGAGCAGCTCAGGGAGAACTTTGGTCTCAACGACGCACTCTTCGTTCAGTATGTCAAATACCTCAGGAACATCGCCCTGTTCGACTTTGGGCTTTCCACAGCGACGTTTCCAACAGAGGTCTCATCCCTGATCGCACGTGCGCTCCCCTGGGCCATCGGATTGATGCTGCTCTCGCTGCTGATCACGTTCTTCATCGGAAACCTGCTAGGTGCCTTGATGGTCTGGAGCCACACACCGAGACTGGTGCGTGTCGCGATCCCCACCGCGATGGTGTTCACCTCAGTGCCGCCGATTCTCAGCGGTCTTCTGTTGATGTGGATATTCGCGGCAAAACTTCGGTGGTTCCCACTTGCCGGCGCCTACGGACTGACCGTCGAGCCTGGCTGGCACTGGTCATTCGTCATATCCGTCCTGCACCACGGATTCCTGCCAGCACTCTCTATCGTCATCGTTACCTTCGGTTTCTGGGCACTTGGCATGCGCGGTATGATGATCACGGTACAAGGGGAGGACTATGTCAAACTCGCCGAAGCCAAAGGCCTGCGGCCGCGCACCATCCTCTACATGTACATGATACGCAATGCGATTCTGCCTCAGATAACAGCCTTCGCGCTCAAGATTGGCCTGCTTGTCGCCGGACAGGTGCTCGTCGAACGGATCTTCGCCTACAACGGTATGGGCAAGCTCCTCTACGATGCGATACTTGATCAGGACTTCCCCGTCATTCAGGGCGTGAGCTTCGTCATCATCCTGATGACGGCAGTCGCAGTATTCCTTGTCGATCTCGCCTACCCGCTTGTCGATCCCCGCATTCGTCACGGGTCCGACAGATGACTGAGGCCACCAACCAGGCCCAGAGGCGGCGGATGCGGCGCTTCGACAATCCCTGGACGAATCCAAAGCTGATCTGGGGCGCCGGGCTGTTGCTCGCGATCGTCGCACTCGGAGTTCTCGGGCGGCTCTTCTGGAATCTCGACCTGGTCTTCACCGGCTCCGCTCCCCTCAAGCTTCCTCCGATTGGATTCGAGAACCTTCGCGGCCAACCGGGCATCCCAGAGCACCCTATAGGAACGGACGGTTCAGGTCGCGATATGCTGGCATTGATCGCAATCGGCGCGCCGAATTCGCTGTTTGTCGGGCTGCTCGCCAGCCTGATCGGCATGAGCGCAGGCATTGTCCTTGGCTTCACCGCAGGCTTCACGGGCGGACGCACCGATGACGTGATCCGGGTCCTTTCCGACGTCATGATCACCATCCCACCCCTGTTGATTCTTGTGGTTTTCCAATCAGCCTTCGGAGACGTTTCCCTAACGATGATGGCTCTTCTGATCGCCGGATTTGCCTGGCAGTCACCAACGCGGCTGATCCGCGCCCAAGTGCTGTCGATGAAACAGTCGGGCTATGTGATGGTGGCAAGGCTGTCGGGTGCCCCGACCAGCCACATCATGTTCAGGGAGATGCTGCCAAACCTTGTTCCCTACCTGTTCGGTAGTTTCATTGCGAATGTCACAACCTCAATCGTAACCGCCGTCGGACTTGAAGTCCTTGGCCTCGGCCCGCAGCGAATTCCCACTCTGGGGCGTACGATCTATGAGGCGATCAGTGCAGGTGCGCTGATCCAGAACCTCTGGTGGTGGTGGGGAATTCCAACGATCCTGCTCGCCGTGATGTTCGTCGGACTGCTGCTGGTCAATCTTGGTCTGGATGAGGTTTCCAATCCACGACTCAGAAGGCTCAGACAATGACACCTCGCGACCAGGACCGCCAATCCAGGCATGCCGGAGCGATCCGGCTCCACAGACGACGCGAAGGTTTGGAGACGTGCAGTATGCCAGGAACACACGGGTCTGAAAGGGCTGACGCTTCAGAGAAAATGGCCATGGCGGACAGACAGGATCAATGACAGACCGTCCAGTCCTTACCCTTAGGAACCTCTCGGTCGATTTCCCGACTCCTCAGGGAATCGTGCAAGCGGTCAAGAGCGTCTCCATATGCATCGGAATGGGACAGCGTGTCGGATTCATCGGCGAAAGCGGATCCGGCAAGACAACCACAGCACTGGCGATCATGCGTATGCTGGCTGAGCCAGGGCGCATCTCAGAAGGCTCCATTGACCTGAATGGGGTCGAAGTTCTGAAGCTGTCCGAAGAGGAAATGCGCCTAATCCGACTGTCTCGGGTTGCCTATATCCCACAGGGAGCCATGAATTCCCTGAATCCCGTCATGCGCGTCGAACGCCAGCTCTGGGATGCGGTCGTTGCCCATGAAGGACGCGTTGGGACCGTTGAACTCAAAGATCGCTCAGATGAAGCACTGGAAGGAGTCGGTCTTCATCGGCGAACCGGACGGCTGTATCCTCATGAACTCTCGGGTGGAATGAAGCAGCGGGTCTGCATCGCGCTCGGAATGATCCTAAGGCCGGAACTGATCATCGCAGACGAACCCACCTCGGCGCTTGACGTTGTTACACAACGGCAGGTGATGCAAACTCTCGATCGCGTGCAGGCAATTGCTGGATCAGGCCTGATCCTCATTGGGCATGATATGGGGCTGATGGCGCAGTCGGTCGACGAACTGGCTGTCCTGAAGGAAGGGGAGTTGGTGGAATTTGGAGACGTTCGGCAGATACTCGAAAACCCTCAACACCCTCATACCCGCGACCTGATCTCCTCGGTTCCGCTGGTTGGTGGCCCAAGTTTCCTTGGCGCTTCTGCCCATGCGGTAGCGCCCAAGCGGAGCAGCCGTGAGCCGCTGCTGACATTCTACAACGTAAGCAAGGTCTACGGCAATCTCACCGCGCTTCATCCACTGAGCTTCACGCTACAGGGCGACATGCCTCAGATCATATCGATCGTCGGCCAATCAGGGTCGGGCAAGTCGACGTTGGGCTCAATAATTCTGGGATTCACGCAGCCGACGACTGGAACCGCACTATTCGAGGGAAGGGATCTCCAGCGGATTGGCATCGCCGAGGCGCTGGAATTCAGAAAAGACGTTCAAGCGGTGCTCCAGGATCCCTATGCCTGCTTCAACCCATTCTATCGAGTGAAACATGCCTTGGCCTATCCGTTCAGACGCTTCGGCCTCGCCCGGGATGACGCGCATATTCAGCGCCGGATGGAGGAAGTCTGTTCCATCGTTGGCCTGAATCCAGATCTCGTCCTGCCACGCTTTCCGCATCAGCTTTCAGGAGGTCAGCGCCAACGTCTGATCGTTGCCCGTGCCCTGATGCTATCACCAAACTCCTGGTCGCTGATGAACCGGTTTCCATGGTGGACGCAAGCCTGCGCGCAACCATCCTGTCGAACATCTACGACCTGAAAGACAAGTTCGGAATCTCCATTCTTTACATCACACATGACCTCGCGACGGCATACCATGTCTCGGACTATGTAATGGTGCTATACAAGGGCCGTGTGGTCGAGGCTGGGCCACCGCAGCGGGTCATTGGTGACCCTGCGCATCCCTACACCCGACTTCTGATCGACTCGATTCCCTGGCCGGATCCCACCCGGTCATGGGGCAACACTGCGGACTGGGATTTGACTGTAGATGAGGCGCACGGTGCTGGCGCTCCACCGGCAATTCGAGGATCCATCAACGGATTTGCGCTGGTGACACAGTGAAAACCAACCTCCGGTTCGCCGCAGCAGGACTTCAGGCGAAACTGAACCGTATATCGCCACATATCTGTCGTCGGACGACACCTCTTGAGCCCCTAAGGCTTCTGGAGCTATCCGGCCCCGCCGACGACATCCCTTGGGATGCTGACCCGGACTGCTGGCCTGCTGTCGACCCGGAGAGTTATTGGGGTCGAGCCGATCTGGACTTTATTCTATCTGGATCGTTCCAGATTCCTTGCGATTGGGATGTTGATCACCTCGCCCTTCACTTGCCGCTCGGAACGTTTGGGGACATATTCAATCATCCCGAAGCACTGGTCTATGTGGACGGCAAACCGATCGGTTCGGCTGACCGTTACCACCAGACAATCTCATTGGATTCCGATTCCGCGAATGGCCAGAGACGCAGGCTGGATCTCCACGGCTGGACCGGGCATACGCGGTGGCCCCCCGATTATTCAGATCGATCCAAGTTGTTCATTGGCCGTCCAGCATTGGTCGAGCGGGATCCTTTCTTACTCGAATTCTTCCAGCTTGCCGGATCAGCGCTCGATACGGCAATCGAGCTTTCCGGCAACGCTTCCGTCCGTGACGGCCTGTTCGACGCACTCAACCGGGCATTCCTTGTGCTCGACACCTGGGAACTGCCAGGACCCGCGCTTTATGAGAGCGCTCCGGATGCGCTATCCGTCCTACGCGAGGGCATCAAGATGGCCGGCGAGCCACTCGATGTCACCCTTCACGCGATCGGACACGCCCATCTCGACATCGCCTATCTCTGGACAGTCGATCAGTCACGCAGAAAAGCGGTGCGGACATTCTCGAACGTTCTCAGGTTGATGGAAACTGACCCCAACTATAGGTTCTGCCAATCCCAGGCTCAAATATACGCATTCTGTGCAAAGGATGCTCCGAACCAGTTCAGGCGAATTCAAGACCGCATCTCGGAGGGACGATGGGAGGTTCTGGGCGGCATGTGGGTGGAGCCGGATCTCAACATTCCGGGCCCAGAGTCGCTGGTTCGTCAGCTTCAGCTCGGTCGAGGCCATTTCCGCGATGCCTTCGGTGATGTCGAGACTCCTGTACTCTGGCTGCCCGATACATTTGGGTTCCCGGGGCAGGTTCCTCAGCTTATGAAGCTGGCCGGCCTGTCCTGGTTCTGCACGAACAAACTGAATTGGAACCAAGTTACCCGGGTGAGTCCGACCCACCTATGGGAAGGTATTGATGGCCCCATTCCAGTCCGAAGTGCAACACCAGTGGCGGTGTTGGGCGGTTTTCCTGCCGCATGATGTTGCGGATCGGCCAGGAAGCGGCGACAGTCCCCTTGTTGAGAAGAGAGGAGACTGCCATGCCCGAGGGCTTCCGCCACCTGACCCATGGGGAAAGATGCCAGATCGGCGCACTGAAGGAAAGCGGGCTCTCCTACGGGGACATCGCGGCCCGTCTGGGCCGTGACCGTTCGTCGGTCTGGCGGGAGCTGCGCCGGAACGGCGGTGATTCGGGCTACAGCCCCGGCGAGGCGCAGGGGATGGCGGAGGCCCGCCGCAGCGCCGCCTCCTCGGTTCCGAGGAAGATGACTGCGGAGCGCTGGGCGCATGTGGAGGGGTGCCTGGCGGAGGGCTGGAGCCCGGAGCAGGTCGCGGGACGGCTGCGGCTGGAGGGTGGCTGGGCGGTGGGCCGCCAGTGGATATACGAGCGCCTGAAGGCCGACCGGAAGGCGGGCGGGGAGCTGTTCCTGCTGCTGCGCCGCCGCGGGAAGAAGCCCAACTGGCGTGGCGGGCGGCACTCGGGCCGTGGCCACATCCCGGGCCGGGTGGACATCTCGGAGAGGCCGGAGGAGGTGGAGAGGAAGGAGCGTGTCGGTGACTGGGAGGCGGACACGATCATCGGGAAGGGCCACAGCGGGGCGGTGGTCTCGCTTGTGGACCGTGCGTCGAAATACACGTATTTACAGAGGGTTGACCGGCGGACCTCGGCGGAGGTCTCCGCGGCGATGCTGGCGATGCTCCGGTCGTCCGCCGCGCCTGTCCACACGATCACGGCGGACAACGGAAAGGAGTTCGCGGGCCACGCCGGCGTGGCGGAGGCGCTGAAGGCCTCCTTCTACTTCGCGACCCCCTACCACTCCTGGGAGAGGGGCCTGAACGAGCACACCAACGGGCTGGTGCGGCAGTACCTGCCGAAGGGGACGGACCTCCGGGCGGTCGGCGACGATGAGGTGAAGGGGGTGCAGGACCGCCTGAACGCGCGTCCGCGCAGGGTGCTCGGCTACCGGACCCCCGCCGAGGTGTTCCGCCGGGCCCGCCCTCCCTGACACCGCCGGCCCGCCTCCCGACAGCGCGGATGGCCGCGCCGGGAGGGGGTGGAACGGATCAAGCCGTCGCGTCCGTCCGGGCTCCGGTCGGGCTGCGCCCTCCCTGCGCCCGGACGGACGCGACCTGCCCCGGCGGCGGCCTTGCGCTGCCCTGAAAGCCCGGATATTCTCCTTCCGGACGGGACTGCAGCCGTTCCGGGGCCGGATCCGCCGTTCCCGGAGAGCCGCAAACCCCGCCTTCCGGCCATCTGCGCAGCTCGGGCTCCGCCCTCCCTGCGCAGATGGCCGGTGTTGCACTTCGGAATGGAAGTGGGGATGGAACACGTGTTCTTGCACATGTGCTGACCACGCCGCGTGACGTTGAATACCTGCCGTTCCCGACGAACTACAAGAGCGACCTCTCCGCCCGTGAGGTCATGGGCACAGCTTCCCGAGCCGATCATGGCGCGCGCCATCTTCCGATCTGTTTCGGATACGGGGATGGCGGCGGCGGGCCAACGGAGGAACTCCTGTCGCGTGCGCGGGCGTTTGCAGAAATGCCCGGAATGCCGCGAATGATCATGTCCAGCGTGCGCACAGCTTTCGAAGCCATCGAAGCGGAAGGACGCCCCCTTCCCGTTCACCGCGGCGAGCATTACCTGGAAGGCCACCGAGGGACATTGACCAGCCAGGCCTGGATCAAGCGGGCCAACCGTCGGAACGAACGAGCGCTGCACGAAGCCGAGGCGCTGTCAGTGTTGGCAGGACTCTCGCCAGATCTCCGCAAAGCATGGGAACTGCTTTGTCGAAATCAGTTCCATGACACGATCTCAGGTGTCTGCGTTCCGCAGGCCTATAGGGACTCACGTGTCGACCATGCCCGAATTGCTGAACTCGCGGAATCCGCGGCAAAGGCGGCGGCGCACGCTCTGGCCTTCAATGCACCCGAACCTCTGATCCTGAATACGATGCCGGTCGCCGCAGCGCGAATAGCAGAAATTCCAGCACCCCATGCCGTAGGAGCGCCCAGTCAGCCAACAGCAGGCGGTGCTCTGGTCTATCTGCCGTCTCTTCCTGCCTATTCCGCCACCCCACTCTCGGCGGCCTACAGGGCAGCACCGGACGGCCTCTCCGTCCGTCTCTTTACCGAAGATGGCGGCGCCGTGATCGAGAATAGGTTCCTATGTGCCGGATTCGACCGCTTCGGCCATCTCATCTCGGCCTCAATTAAGTCAGTCGGCACCGAAACACTCGTCGGCGGATCACCTGCAAACCAGTTTCAGGCGTTCGAGGATAGGCCAGTCTGCTGGGATGCATGGGACATTGATCCCGACTACGAAGAGGTCATGGAGCCCATTCGTGAACCAGCGACCATTCGCATCATCGAGCACGGTCCGATCCGAGCCACGATTCGTATGGAGCGCCATTGGCGCAAGAGCAAGATCATCCGGGACATCCGACTCACTGCCGATTCCGCCCGCATTGATTTCGTCACGAAGATCGACTGGCACCAGACGCACACGCTCCTGAAAGTCGCCTTCCCGGTCGCGGTCACCAGCCCGAAAGCGCTCTTCGACATCCAGTGGGGTGCCATAGAACGCTCAACGAGCCGAGACACACCGTTCGAACGCGCCCGCTTTGAGGTCCCGGCCCAGAAGTGGGCTCTGCTGTCGGATGGATCACTCGGAGCCGCGCTTCTGAATGACTGCAAGTATGGCTACGACATCCACGGCAACGTCATGCGCCTGACGTTGATGAAGTCAGCGACTTCGCCTGACCCGGGAGCCGATCAGGGCCTGCATGAGTTCACCTACAGCTTCCTGCCGGTTTCCGGAGGCGGTCGTGCGGAAGTGGACGCCGCCGCCTATGACCTCAACACGCCGCTTCGCGTGGCCTTACCCACCGGGGGACTGGATGACGCGGTATTCGATGGCCAACCCTTCGTTCGATTCTCGGGAAGCCGGGTGATCTGCGAAACGCTGAAGCCGGGGAAGCGCCGAAGCGCCATTCTACGACTGTTTGAGCCTGACGGCCTAGGCGGGCCAGTGACCCTGCGCTTTCGCTCCTGCATCAGCGAGGTACACCGCTGCGATCTTCTTGAGAATCCGGTCGAGTCGATCAAAGTGATGGGGAATTCGGTATCGCTGGAAATGGCGCCATTCGAGATCGTGACGCTACGGATCGACCCGCAACCATGCTTACCGTGATCCCGCTTTCCACCAACACCCGAAGTTCCGGCGTCAAACTTTCCTGGCCGACGGGGCCGCTCCTATGCCTCTCCACTTCACGTCTGAACACAGGTTCCGGCGGGTGTCAGGGGCCGTATTCCGTGGACCAAAGTATGGCGGGATACCGCAGATTGTGACCGGTGGGGCGTTATGGCCTCAAGGGGGCAATGCGCACTATTCCCGCCCGTGGAGACGCAGCATCAGTCGCACTCAGCCGCGTTAACGCGCGGATATTCGTCAATGAATCAGTCAGTAAGCTCTCCCGCTCGGACCGAATTCGGGCGGCACGCAGGCGGCTTCGAACCGCCGTCTGGACGGTTTCTATCATCGTTTCCGGGTTCCGGCCTTCCGATTTGATTACTTCATCGGGTATGAAGGTTGTAACTTCCAAGCCAACAGGACCGCATTTGGTCCATAGCTGGAACCGGGACCACTCATCTTCGCCTAACGCACTTGCGGGGCCTGCCAGTGTGGCGACAAGGACGAAGGCCAAGACAAGACGGCGCAACGAAAGCGGACTGTATTGCCGGGCCACTATGAGACCGATCCCGACCAGGACGGAAACGAGAATGCCAAGAAACAACCTGTCACGAATGGCCATATCTGCCCGCAAGCGAACAAACGCGTTGTTGTAATCGGCTTGCCGCGTGTTCATGCGTTCCTCCAGAACGGCGACCTACCGGGCGAGTTCGTGGTTGTCCGGCGCTTCGCTCATGGATACAACATAGAACCGGCGCGGACGTGGCGCAAAGGGAATCGGGAAATGACACTCACGCAATCCATAGCGACCTGCCTAGGGCCGAAGATCGTTTCCCGGAACCAACTGACCTTTAACCGTGCGCTCGGTTAGCTTGTTTGATATGGCACGGTAATCCGGCAAGCAATATTTGACGATTCAGGACAAAGGGAGGAAGCCAAATGTCCAGACTATGGAAGACCATTGGATTTGCTGTCGCCTGCGCCTTCGCGGTGCAGGCAAATGCGCAAGTGAACCTGTCAGCGGAGACAGCGAGCGCCACAGGCGTGCCGGGCAATACCGTCCTGGCCCTGGGTGAAGTCGCTTCAGCTGCGGGTATTGCGGATATACAGATCGCCACCGGCCAGACACTCACCAACAGCCTTCAGAACACTGCGGAAGGCAAAACGGACATCACGGCAGCGCCATTCCTGCTCCCGTTCCTGATGTCGAGGGGCGTCGGACCCTATGCGAAACTCGGCGAGGAGACCGGTGCGGATTACGCGGGCAGGCTTGCCGTACTTTACACCTATCGTCTGGGCGTGTTCGGGCTTTACGCCTACGATAGCAAGAATTTCGGTGGATATGACGACATCGCCGGCAAGACGATCTATAATGGGCCACCCAGGGGGGCCGCACTCACCAACGCCCGGGGAGTTGTCAAACTCGCAACCGGTCTGGACGAGGGTGATGGATACACCGGCATACAGGTCAATTGGGATCAGGCGGTCAAGACAATCACTGACGGGTCGGCGGACGCCATGGTGTTGCCAGTCACTTTTCCGGATGGCAGGATCACCCAGTCGGTTGCCTCGGGCAACATGACGCTTTGGTCATATCCCAAAGACGTCTACGAGAGCGAGGCGGCGCAGAAGTACATGAAGGCACCGGGGTCTGGCACACTGGACCTTCCCATTGCCGAGGCCATCGTGCCGGAAGGTACGACCATCGTCTCTGAGGATGATCGCTTCCGCGGTATTACGACGGTGGGCGGTGAAATCGTCCGCAAGGATATGGACGAGGAACTAGCCTACAGCCTGACCAAGGCGTTTCTGGACAATCTGGAACTCTACCGGTCCAAGACGCCCTTCATGCGAACCGTCGCGCTTGGGGAAATTGCCGATCTAGGCACAACCGGCATGTGCGGCGCCATGCCTCTCAAGTACCACTCCGGTGCAGTTCGAGCCTGGGAGGAGGCCGGCTACACTGTACCCGACTGCGCAAGGCCGTAAGCTTAGGCAGAAGTCCGGAAGCCGGGTTCCTGCTTCAACGGTGGGACCCGGTTCCGATCCCGGCCGATTCCAATGACAGAAACACAGGTCTCACCTCAAACTGAGGGAACCACAGCAACTGCGGTGCCCTGCCGGAGTGACCTTCTTTACTGGCTTGCGTGTTCCGTCGTTCTCGTCGGGCTGATGAATTCAATTCCGGGGATTCCAGGCTTCGATAGCGGAATCCGCAGCCTGACCGGACTTGATTGGATTGCGCTGCGGAAATTTCCGAGGGAGTGGCTCTTTCCCGCGGTGTTTGCACTGATGATGCTGGTGGTCGCATTGCGGCATTCGATGTGGCGGGACTGGAAGGACCGCACGCCATCCCGAAGGGCATTGGGGCTGTTTATGGATGTGGCGCTGATCGTGGCGGCACTTGGAATATCGCTTACCTATCTCATAGAGAATGAATCGATCTGTCTGATCGATCAGATTACAGGGGAGCGGGAACGGTTGATCGCGGACAGCCTTCAGAAGCAGAAGGAATTCGCGGACCTGTACGGCCTGCCCGAACCGACAACTGTCGATGATCCGCAATGCGTCGGCACTACCGGTGGCTGGCTTGTCCTGATTATGGGAATCACGATTCTGGTGTTCCTGACCTACAACATCAAGGTTTGGGGACTGCCATTGGTTATCGTGGCACTGCTCGTGGCAGGTTACACCATCGCAACAGTTTTGGTCTGGTACTTCCACGGTCCGGACGACATCAACAAGTATCTGATGACCAAGCTCGCAGGCGAGCCAAGGCTGCTTTCGGACGGACGACCAAGGGTGCACGACATTCTCGTCAACAATGCTTCGGGACTGCTCGGGCGTTTCATGGATATCGTCCTCAATACCATCTTCCCCTATCTGATTCTCGGTTCGCTGTTCGGCGCATCGGCAGGTGGTCAGTCGTTGATCAAGCTTGCGTTTCGCTGGACCCGGAACCTGGCGGGTGGACCGGCCCATGCCGCCATCGTGTCTTCGGCCATGTTTGGCACAATTTCCGGTGGGCCCATCGTTAACGTGCTGTCGACCGGGGTCCTGACAATTCCAATGATGGTCAAGCGCGGCTTCTCCAAGGTATTCGCCGGCGGCATGGAGGCCGCTGCTTCCTCCGGCGGTTCGATCATGCCTCCGGTGATGGGGGTGGCGGCGTTTGTACTCGCTGCGCTGACAGGAGTTGCCTATTCGAAAATCATCATCGCCGCGGCGATTCCGGCAATGCTCTACTTCTTCTGCCTGTTCCTGAGCGCCGTCTTCCAGGCGCGCCGCCAGAGGATCCGGGCGATCGGTGAATTGACCGATCAAATGCATCTCGACCGTCAGGACATTCTGAACCTGATCATGATATTTGGCCCCATCCTTCTGATCCTGGCGCTACTTCTGACATCAAAGGAGGCTGTTGGCTGCGGTTGGATCGGATGGCTATTGGGTGCTGAGCGCATCATCACCGACAATGGCTGCAGAGCGACGGAACTCCCATGGCTACTCGAGTTGATACAGAACTCCGCTGGAGATGCCGGAAGCGCAGGATGGTGGGCAGTGTTTCTGTTGGTCATCCTGCTGTTCGTTGACCCGAAAATGCGCAAACGACCACGCAGGCTGGTCGACGCGTTTTCCGAGGCCGGAATGCTGATCTCGACCCTTTACCTCATGTTCCTGGCAGTCTCGATCATTGACTTCTGTCTGAAGTTCACCGGACTGCCGGTGTTTATATCACTCGATGTGCTTGAGTGGCTGAAATCACTTGGTCTGGGCGCAGGCGGATCGCTGTTCTTCCAGTTTCTTGCGCTGGTGACAACGATGGTGCTGGCAATCCTGCTCGGTATGGGAATGCCGGCCGTGCCGGCCTATGTCAACGTGGCACTCCTGATGGGACCGGTACTGGCGGGATTGGGCCTGTCGATATTCACGGCGCATATGTTCATCTTCTATTTCGCGGTCGCTTCCGCCATCACGCCACCCGTCGCCCTCGCGGCCTTTGCGGCAGCGTCCCTCACCAAGGAAGATCCGATGGCAACGGGTCTGTCCGCGGTACGGTCAGGTATCGTCATGTTTGTAATTCCATTCGTGTTCGCGATGTATCCCTCGCTACTGCTGATCGAAGCCGCCGTCCTCGACCCATCCGCAAGTGGTGTTGAGAAAGTCTATCTGCCTGGATTCGACGGACGGATTCATCTGGATCAGCTTCTCTGGCTGATCGCGCGGCTTGCAATCGCGCTCTATCTGGTGGCTAGCGCCCTCGCCTGGTTTGACCGGACACGAATGGAAATCTGGGAGGTCGTGGCACGACTTGTGCTGGCGGTCGCGGTGATCCACTCAGCCCCAGGCGTAAACGTCACGGCCATCGTGCTGGCGATTGCACTGGTTGTCATCCATGCGATTCGTGCCCGCAGGGACGCCCAGACCACCGTCGATTGAATTCGCCGCCGTCCGCGGCAGGCCCTGATGGGTCACCGGCATTTCCGAACCTATACAGGAAGAGCGTCAAACAGATCTGCAGGCCACTACTGGAAGAACTGTTGTTCCGCTCCTGTGGAAGGTTCCATATAGACTGGAGACCTGACCATCCGGTCCGCAGCGATTACGGTCGACTGTCGGCATTCCTTGAAGTGCAGGTTTAGTGTGAACAGGAACGAAATTTCAGCGCCAAATCCAAGGAAGTTGCCGCTATCAGGCGATGGGCGAAGCTGCGGAAACGACATACAGGTCGGGAGGTTTCCTGCACAGCAGTTGTCCATCCTGCTGCATGGGCCGACGCGAATTCGGAAACGGTTTTCCCGCCAATCTCGTGCCTGAATTGGACAGATACGGAACGAGGCACAAGGAGTGACGCATGAACATAATGTTCATCATGTATGATCAACTGCGGTTCGACTATCTCAGTTGTGCCGGACATCCGCATCTACACACCCCAAACTTCGACCGCGTCGCGGCCATGGGGGTCAGATTTTCAAATGCCTATGCTCAATCACCGATCTGCGGGGCCAGTCGGATGTGCTTCTATACCGGCCGCTACGCCTCTAGCCACGGCGCCCAATGGAACGGATTTCCGCTGCGCGTCGGAGAACTGACTTTGGGCGATCACCTCCGCGCCAAGGGAATGGACTGTTGGTTGATCGGGAAGACTCATATGCGAGCCGACGCCGAGGGTATGGCGAGACTCGGCCTGTCGCCAGATAGCCTGATCGGAGCGCGGCAGGCAGAATGCGGGTTTGATGTCTTCATCCGAGACGACGGCCTCTGGGGCGAGGGACCGGATGGATTCTACGATGAGCTTCGATCACCTTACAATGACTACCTCAATTCGAAAGGATACGACGGTGAGAATCCCTGGGCACATTACGCCAATGCGGGGGTCGACGAGGATGGTCAGATCGCAACCGGCTGGATTCTTGGCAATGCCAACAGGGCCGCAAACATTCGAGAAGAGGACAGCGAAACACCATGGTTGACCGGCGAAGCCATCCGATTTGTAGAGGAAGCGAGGGGCACATGGTGTGCGCACATTTCCTACATCAAGCCACATTGGCCCTACATCGTGCCAGCCCCCTACCATGCCATGTTCGGCATCAACCATGTGCCGCAGGCGACCAGAGCCGATGTCGAGCGCGAAAATCCACATCCGGTTTTCGGAGCCTACATGGATAACGCGATCGCCCGTGCCTTCCAGAAGGAAGAGGTACGCCGGAAGGTCATTCCCGCCTATATGGGTCTGATCAAGCAGTGTGACGACCAACTGGGTCGGTTACTGGACTTCCTGGAGGCCTCAGGTCGACTCGATGACACGATGGTTGTGCTGACCTCGGATCACGGTGATTATCTCGGCGACCATTGGCTTGGCGAAAAGGATCTCTTCCATGACCCTTCGGTCAAGATTCCGTTAATCGTTTACGACCCCCGGCAGGAGGCGGATGGGACACGCGGTACTGTTTGTGACGCGTTGGTTGAGAGCATAGACGTTGCCGCGACATTCGTGGAGGCGGCAGGCGGAGAGGTTCCCGACCACATCATCGAGGGTCGCTCTCTGCTACCATGGATTCGCGGCGAAACCCCAGAATGGCGGCGTTTCGCGATTAGTGAATTTGACTACTCCCCCACACCACAATGTGTCCAACTCGGGCTGCAGCCGCGGGATGCACGCCTGTTCATGGTCTTTGACGGGCGATTCAAATTAATGCATGCCGAGGGCGGTTTCCGCCCGATGCTATTCGATCTACAGGACGATCCGAACGAGTTCATCGATCTAGCGAAGTCGGATACCCATCAAGCGGAAATTGATCGCCTCTATGAAAATCTCGGTCAATGGGGGCGACGGTTGGCCCAGAGAGTTACAAAGTCCGAGACCGACATCGAGGCCATGCGCGGACGCTCCATGAGACGCGGGATCCTTCCGTTTCTGGCTGACGGAAGCGAAGTGCGGGATGAACTTCTCATGAAGTACATTGGAACCGCTCGACAGTCCTTCGTAGACAGACAGCTGCCCGAGAATTCCTGAGCAGTGGACGGACGCTCCCCGCCCTGGCGGAGGCATTGCGCTGCCTGAACAGCTTGGATAAGCCCTCAACGAAGGGACTCCAGCCGTTCCGGGGCCGGATCCGCCGTGCCCGGAGGACCGGAAACCCCGCTATCAGGCCATTCCCTCCACTCGGTCAAATCCCCGCTGCGGAAATGGCCGGTGTTGCACTTTAGAAAGGAAGTGGGGCGTGACATTCGGGCTTTCCCGACCGCGTACCGGACGCCTGTCCACGATCCCTGATCGGCGCGACTACGCGATGGCATTCCTGACGCCGACCAAGGCGAGGTTGCCCTATCTCTCACGCCTTGACCATCGCAGTTGCATCTGTCCAACTCACTGTCTACCCATACAAAGCCGTGGACCGATGGGACAAGGTCGTCGGAGAACCAACTGACCAGTCCACCGTGCAAATTCCGTTGCAGCGAGACCAGAGTGGATCCCAACCAGTTACTCATTTCGACGGTGGCAATTCTTCTCGGGGGATTCCTCAAGGGTGCGACCGGTGCAGGGGCTCCTGTTGTAGGAGTGCCGATCCTGGCTGCCATCATTGACATTCAGTTTGCGGTCGCGGTTTTCGCCGTGCTCAATCTGATTTCAAACATCTGGCATTCGTTCGCATACCGAATGCACCGCAAAGTGGCCCATCTCATATATGGCTTCGCCATTGCAGGGGCTGCGGGCGCAATTGCCGGATCGGTCCTGTTGGCATTTCTGCCAACCGATATCCTATTGGCCTCCCTCGCTTTGATTGTACTGGCTTACATTATTTTGAGGTTGACACAGCCTGATTGGATCCTTGATCGATCCACGGGCCTCAAGATAATGCCCTACGCTGGATTCGCCGGTGGCCTGATGCAGGGAGCTGGCGGAATCTCGGCACCTGTCTCCATCACGTTTCTTAGCGCCATGCGCCTACCCAGAGAGGAGTTCATTGCCACGATTTCCGTCTTCTTTGTCGCAATGTCGATTGTCCAGATCCCGTTTCTGGCAATTTTTGGAATTCTGACTGTGGAGCGGACTCTTCTGGCAATTGCAGCCGCCATTCCGTTGTTCATTGCGCTTTCGGTTGGTGAATGGGCATCCAGATTCATATCAGGCGCGACATTTGACCGGATCATTCTCGTTCTGCTAGCCACGATTTCGATCCGCCTGATCTGGTTGTCCGTCACTTAGTCCGGATTGGATTGCCCTGAACGCCAACTGGACCTGACATGCCCACAGCAAAAGGCGCACCGCCGTCGAAGCGACCAACTCCGTTTGATCTGGAGGGAACAGCGAGATCTGACGGAACCTGCCTGAGAAAGACAGGGCAGACCGCGATCACCAACCAAGATGGAAAGCGCCACACCCTTGCGTGCGTACGGATCCGGACGGCAGTGGCCGGTCCATGTTGCGCCAAGGCGAGGGATACGGCACCGGATTGCGGAGAGAGATCGGACAGGCAACCCGAAGGGACGATGCGAATGGCGGGAAGGCAGTCGGGCAGCGGGCAGCTTGAGGAGCTGGCCAGAGGGAAGAACGCCGCGGATGGGGTGAAAAGGAAAGCGAACCTTCACCCAACCAGCTCTGAAGAGCGGCTCAACACAACATCCGCCGCATGCAACATGATTTTGCCCTTACGGTTTGATACTGGCGTTAGGGCGGAACCTGTTTCGCCGTGCCGCTCCACACCACCCGGCTTTGGGCGGCGGGCGGAAAACAAGCCCCCATTTCCGTTCCGAAGTGCAACACTGGTCGTGTCCGCAACGAGGGCCCAGCCCGGGTGGAGGAAACCGTCCAGCTGCCGGGTCATTGCCCGACCCGAAAACCCGCTCGTCCGGTTCCGGATGCGGCACCCTATCCTCCGACCGGCACGGTATTGCCCGCACAGAGGGTGTAGCCCAGGATTCTCGTAATGCCCCGGAGGCTTGATCCGCCCGGCACGCGCTCCAGGACCATGGGTCAGGAAAATGGAAAGAAAGTGGACAAGAGTCAAGAATCCTGGGCTACACCCCCGCACAGATGATGAACCTGGACGCGATCAGTCCACCGATGGCCTTGCAGTCGATGTCGTGCGGCGATGTCCAGTTGAAATCAACAAACCGGTGAGAGTCGGCAGCCGCGTGGCGATCAAGCTGACTCACCTCATTTGATCCGGAAGGAACAGGGCGATCTGAGGGAACTGCACGAGCAGGACGAGGCAGATCGCCATCGCCAGCCAGAACGGAAGCACTCCCCTGAAAATCGTCCCCATCGGCACTCCCTCGGCAACACCCTTAACCACGAACACGTTTATTCCGACAGGCGGTGTGATGAGACCCATCTCGATCACCACGACGCAGATAACTCCAAACCAGATCGGGTCGAATCCGAGACCGACAATGATCGGATAGACGACCGGCATGGTGACGACCAGCATCGCAAGGCCATCAAAGAACATTCCAAGGATGATGTAGCCCAACAGGATTAGAGCCAGATTTCCATAGGGTCCGAGGCCCAGGCGATCAAGTTGCAGCGCCAAAGTCTCGGGAATATGTGTGAGCGCGAGGAAGGGACCGAAGACGTGCGCCCCAATTATGATCAGATAGAGCATGGCCGTCGTGATTACCGTTTCCAGCAATATCTCCGGCACCTTGCCAAAACGGACAGCCCCGGTCCCAAGTGCCAGAAGTGAGACGAGAGTCGCACCAACTCCCGCCGCCTCAACCGGAGTGAAGACCCCGAGATATATACCTCCAATCGAGGCTAGAATGACGCCGATCAATGGTAACGATCTGAGTGACGCCAATGCCTTTTCCCGTCCGCTAGTGAGCGGACCAACCGGCCCATCACCCGGTCGCGCCGTGGTCAAGACAAATATGACCGCCACAAAGAGAAGCGCCAACAAGATCCCAGGCAGAATCCCAGCGATGAACAACCTACCGATACTCTCTTCGGTAAGGATTGCGTAGAGAACAAACCCGGTTGACGGTGGAATGAGAATCCCAAGCGTCCCGCCAGCCGCAACAGACCCGGTTGCCAGACCATCGGCATAGCCAAACCGCTTCATTTCCGGAAGAGCAACCTTGCCGATGGTCACGGCCGTAGCGACCGAAGAGCCCGAAACGGCCGCAAAGGCGGCACACCCAAGAACAGTCGATGAAGCCAATCCACCGCGCAGCCTGCCGACCCATGCATAGGCCGCTTCGTAGAGTCGCTGGGAATAGCCCGCGGCTCCTGCCATGTTACCCATGAGCACGAAGAGCGGAATGATTGAGAGCGGATACGCCGTAATCGAAGAGTAGGTTTCGGAAGACATTGTCGCAATTGCGGCCCTTTGGCCGTCAAGAACCCAAATGCCGCCAAACCCCACAACGAGGAGCGCCATTCCTACCGGCAATCGAGCGACAAGGCAAAAGAACAGCGCCACGATTCCCCAAATGCCGATTGCAGTCTCACTCATAACCACGAATTCTCTGACGAAACTGCTCGATCAACTGCATGGCAAGGACAATCGCATAGAGTCCCATACCGAATGTAATCGCGCCATACGCAATCCAGACCGGAATCTCGATCATGTTGGTTACGTCACCATACCTATGTGCATCCAGCGTCTTGTCCCAAGTCTTCTGAACCAGGAGCACAAGAACGATGCATGAAACAACACGTGCGAATAGATCGCCGACATACCTACCGAGAGATCCGATCCTCTCATCGAGGATATCGACACGAATATGTCCGTTCATGAAAGTGGTGAGCGGCATCGCCATCATGACCACGAGCGCCATTCCCATCTCGACCAGTTCCTTGTCACCGAGAAGGGGCTGATTGAGAACGTAACGCGCGAAAACCGAAGCGCTGACCAACATAACCAGTCCCAAGAGGACGAGTCCACCAACGAGCGCACCGAATCTCAGCAGACGCTCGGGAAGTCTCCGAGCGTCTCCCGGTTTGCCCTGTGTCTCAACCATTAGCGGCTTAAGGCAGCCGCCCAACCCGACGCATCGATCCCTTCGGCATCAAGTTCCGCAATGATCTCGGCAGCCAGCCCATCGCTCGCCGCGTTGAATTCAGCAGCCGCTTCCGCAGAAAGTACGTGCACCTCACCACCGTCGGCAACCCAGGCCGCCAGGGACCGATCCGCAGCACTGGTCATGGTCACACGGCCACCTTCGGACAATTCGGCTTCCGCCAAATCCGTCAGGCTGGCTTGCGTCGCCTCATCCAACGCATCCCAACTGTCTCGGTTCATGACGAGCATGAACATGGAATTCGTTGCGTTCATGCCCTTGGTGACGAACTTGGTTACCTCACCAAGCTTGAAGCTGGTCAGCACAGAAGGGTCGACGAGCGTGCCATCCACAACTCCGGTTTCCATCGACTGATAGACCTCGGTGATGGGCATGGAGACTGCAACCGCACCCCATGCTTCAACCAGACGACCGGTATTCTTTGATGGCACCCGAATCTTCAAACCGGCAAGGTCGGAAAGCGACTCGATCTTCTTGTCGTGCATGATCAGCGTGGCGTCAGCAGAAGTCCAAAGCCCCAATAGCTTCACGCGCCGGAACTCCTCGTCGAGCATATCGATGTTGGCCCAGATCGCCGCAGTCTTGTTCACGCCGGGTTGAACGATTCCCGGAACCTCAACCAATAGCGTCTTCTTGAACTGCGAGGCAGTATATCCCGGTAGAGCGTAGACGATATCGGCAACGCCATCGATCACACGATCGTATTGTTTGACCGGGCCTGCGCCAAGCTCACCTCCCGGATAGACGCGAATCGTCGTAGCACCGCCGGTGGCATCTGCCAGCTTCTCGGCGAGCGGAACGAACATCTCGACGTGAAGGTGATATTTGGTTGAAGCGAAATGTGCGAGCTTGAGTTCCTCGGCCTGTACGGCAGTCCCGAAGGTAAGTGCGGTCAGGCAAGTCACGATTGATCTTGCGAAAGTCATAGGTTCCTCCCCTTCTTTGACAAGTGTGATTCTCAGTACGGGTTTGTGCGATCGATGGCAATGTTGAGCAGGGCCTGCCTACGTTCATTAGTTGCCACCCTGATCGCTCGCTTCAATGCCCCCGGAAGATCCCTCCCATCGGTCACGGATTCGGCGTAGGCGCGGCTTGCCTCGGCGGTCTTGGCGAAGTCCGGGCTTGGTCTCAGTGAAGTCAACGGTACGTCATTTGCGGTCGAAGCCCGCCCTTCCTTATACAATTCCATAGCCGAATGGCGAACCGCTCCCCATTCTTCATTGTTGAGCACCAGCGTGATGACCGGAAGTCCGTGTGCTTCGCATACCTGATGACAGACTGTTGGGTTGGCGAACATGTAGCTCCCGTCACCCATTGTGGAAAAAACAAGCCTGTCTGGATCCGCAAGTTGCGCACCCATCGCAGCCGGAAGACCCCAACCCAATCCTCCTGAATGAGGCTCCTGAAAATAGCTCAGATGATCGTTCAGCTCCAATGGAGGCAGCGGACAGCCCAATTCGTGAAACACGCTGGCCTTGCATCCAGCAATTTCCCTTCCCAAGCAGTAGCTGACCCACTCCTTTGACATTGGGCCCCTGCAGCCCGCCTTTGCCGCATCCCTCACCCGCCTGCGCTCGGTCTGTGACAGATTTTCAATCCTCTCTCGGCGAGCCTTGATCAAGTCATGGTCCCAATTTCGACGCTCACATGCCGCCATCAATTCCATAAGTGCGGGGCCGGTCTCTCCTGAAAGGGTCACATCTGATCGAAAGGTACGCATCGGAGATGAGCGGGCAAACAGCGGGTCGGATCCCAACTGTATAATGCTGGCATCAAAGTTCGGCGTTGCGCGATCCGGCCACCAGGGAGCGAGCGAATCTATCACCAGGATGACATCGGCTTCCTTCACGAGTTCGTCAGGATTCCATGCGACATGACAAGGTGATGACATCGGAATGCAGATGCGATTTGCCCAGTAGTGTGAAACGGCAATGGCGTAATTCTCGACAAAGTCCGAAAGTGCCTGAAACGCGTCTCTCGATCCGGCGCCGCGCTGGGCAATGATCAAGGGACTCCTGGCGGTCGACAGCAGATCCGCCGCACGGCCCAGTTCGTCGCGATCAGGTGCCGTAATCGCTGGCGACAGACTTGAAGGCATGTTGAGGGTGGTGTGCGGGCAGGGTTCGCAAAGCACCTCGCGAGGCAGGCTGACATATGTGGGACCGGTTGGCGTGGAGTTGGCAATCGTCCAGCTACGATCGAGAACGTCCGAAAGTTGCTCCGCAAAGCGTAATTCATAGTCCCACTTGCAGGCTTCCCGAACCAGAGCCGTCTGGTCGAACATCTCCTGTCCCCATCCGATGGGAACGGTACGGGCTCCGAAACGACCGCTCTCCAGCACCGGAGTCCGACCGGACATGACCATCATCGGAATTTGGTCGCAGGCCGCGTTGATGATTCCGGTCGCGCCATTCGAAAGACCAACGTTCGTATGCAGCATCACGGCCTGGGCCCGGCCCGTTATCTGATAGTATCCGTGTGCCATCCCAACAGCGACGTGCTCGTGCGGAACGGTGATCGCTTCCGGCAATCCGGACGGATCGTCCCGGGCCTCGATCAATCCCTCGATGATTGGCGGAAAGTCAGTTCCTGAATTGGCGAAGACATAATCCACACCAAGTGCTTTCAGCTTTCTGAAGATCGCACCTCCCGCAGTGACGGATGCGTTGCCATCAACGTCCCGCGGCATCAGCTCTGACAGCGCGGTTTCGGATCCTCAGAACCAATACGAGGAACACATTTGCTTGGTTGATTTCTTGACGGGCGCTCGCCAACTCACCGACCAGCAACGACATCGACTCGGTTTTGTGCCTGTCAGAACCGAATTCGTCATTCCGTTGCATCCGAGACCGCTTCAAGTTCCCACCAAGCGGACGGGACTTGGCTTGGGAAACCGGAGCGAGACGAGTCAAGATGACTTCCAGCATGCCTTTCCTCTGATACGACACGGTGTTTCGAAGCAACAGAGGCCTCGCCGACAGCGTGCCTCGCAATATGCTTGGCAATCAACGGGTCGGCAAGGTACTTTCTTGCCCCACTCCGATTTCTGACTGAGCTGATGGCACCGAACGGCGCGAAGTCCGCGGTTTCAGCCACAGGTAAGCCCGGAGAGTTGTTTTCTGGTCTGCGCCAAGGTGATGGACTGGATCGGCCTGACCGGCAGCGGCAATTCGCGTGCTCCTCCCTCTTTCGACCATCGGTGGAACACAGCCGCCACTTCATTCCGGTCGAACTGCCGGTGGGCTTAGCCTGGATTCGGATGCTCCTTTTCGCCGCCACGCACCAACTTGTTCTCCGAAACGCGAATTCGTGCGCGTTACCCTGGATCGACCTGCCGTAAAGAAAATGCAGCGTTCTGATCCTGACCATTGTCTCCCCGACAAACATCCCCGATTTCCTCGCGGGCTGAATGGTTGGCGGCAACTGTCCTCGATGCGTCCCGGAAGATATGGGTCAGTCTGGAGATACCATGTCGGCTGCAATTGATCCAGGAATTCAGCCTTCAGACGAAATAAACTTCCAGGTCCTCCGCGATTCCCGACGTCTCACCAAAAGCACCCCTCAATGCCAAAAGTGTATCCCCAAGCCTCGCTTCGTCATCCATATGCACCCTCAAATGGGTCAGCAGCAGCCGTCGCACTCCTGCCCGCTTGGCCATCAGCGCAATCTCGGTTGGCGTAGGCGTCAGTGACTCCATCGCCGGATGGGCCTGCTCACCGTCCAGTCGATAGCACCAGTGCAGGAGAACGTCTGCATCCTGACACAGACGTTCCAGACCGTCGCAGAGACCGGCGTCTCCCGAATAGACAAAGCTCTTTCCAGCTGACTCCAACCGAAACGCCATACAGTCCAGCGCGGGCTGGGCATGGGGAACCTCACAGGTCGATATCTGCCACGCACCACCGTCCATTGACCATCCTGCAGCGACTTCGGTGACCTCGGGTGTGGGCCAAGGACGCGGAAGGGTTCCACCACGCGACAGCCAGACCTGCTGGCTCGGCACCATTTCGATACGCGCGCGCAGGTCATCGGCGAAGACACCGTCCGTCCCAAATAGCTTTTGAGTCATCAAGGAAACCGGTTGCGGACCGAAGACCTTCAGCGATGTCCTTCCCTCGTCCCATGCGGCATGAACCAGCCTCGCGTAATCCATCATGTGATCTGAATGCAGGTGGCTGAAAAAGAGGTAGTCGATATCTGTGGGTCTAAGGCCGACCTGCAGCAACCGATCGAACACGCCCCCACCGCAGTCAAACAGCAGTTTCTCCTCACCCACTTCGACGAGATAGCCAGATGATGCACGCCGGACAGTTGGTTCCGGAGAACCGGTTCCAAGGGCCATCAGCTTCATGTCTTGGTTTCCGGTGGCGGCGTGGCTCCCGGTGCCCCGAGCTTGAGCGCCTCCTCCCGCCCACCATAGCGCTCGACCATCGCAGCCTGATCGGCAAACGCCATTGCATTGACCGCTTCCGGGTCGCAGACGCCCATCAGTTCGCAGTGCATCATCTCGCGGATGCCCTTGTGAGCCTGGCTCCGTCCCAGATCCTCCAGTTCCTCCGGATCGGCAGCCAGGTCGAACAGTTCGGGCGGAAATCCAATGTAATGGTTGTATTTCCAACGCCCCTTTCGAATCATGAACGCACCCGACACCGCGCCTGCGGCATGGTATTCGCTAAACACAAGCCGTTCCGGCTCGTCAGGACCGGTTGCGATGTCACGCAGTGAACGTCCTGAACACGCGAATTCCACGCCAAAATGCGCCGGAATGGTCGCCGAGAGATCAATTAGGCTCACAGGCGTATCGCAGGTACCGGTCGGGATGTCTGGCCCAGCAATGACCAGTGGAACCGCTACGCTTTCCTGGTAGAGATTGGACTTCCCCCAAAGCCCCCGCGCTCCAACATTGTCGCCATGGTCCGAGGTATAGACGACCGTCGTTGTCTCTTCAAAACCCACTGCCGCAAGCGACTCAAGTATCCGGCCCAAAGAATGGTCGAGCCATGAGCAAAGACCATAATATGCCGCCATCGCGCGAAGACGTTCCTGGGAATCCGAGAACCGCCCCTCGCTGTCCATTATCGCGTTCTGCCTTTCAACCCAAGGATGACGGACATAACCCATGCCTGGATGAAGTTTCGGTTCGGGAAGTTCGTCCAACGGATACAAGTCATAGAATTCCTCGGGCACCACAAGCGGGAAATGTGGCGCGACCAACCCAACAAACAGGCACCAGGAACTTCCGTCTCCGCTTGCGGCCCGATCCTGGAACCACCGGTCGACACGCCTGACCACAGCATCGTCATACTGAGTATACTTGCTTGTGCCCGGCCCAATGTAATCGCCCAACATGCGCCCCTTGCCCGCCACACGCTCGTCCTCGCTGCGGATCGACGCCCAGACCATTCCAACACCATCAACCACCATCATCGGCAGATGCTCGGCGTCAAATCCAGCGGAATCCGCGACATCACGGTAATGCAGCTTTCCAATGGACTCGACGGGAACTCCCGCCGACTGCAATGCATGGCCCCAGCCCGGAATCGAACCGTCATATGGCATCGCGTTGTCCCAGAGCCGCGTTTGGTGGACGTATCTGCCCGTTGCGAATGAAGCTCGCGCCGGGACGCAGATTGGAGATGGTGTAACTGCGTCCGCAAACCGCAAACCCCGCACAGCAAGAGCGTCCATATTCGGAGTCTGGACGAACGGATGTCCGGCGCAGCCCATGGCACGGGCTTGATGCTCATCGGACATGATGACCAGAAGGTTGGATTGGCTCACAATTCGCCCCCGATGCCCGCGATCCTATCGAGTCTGTCCAACACGTCAAACACGATCCGCCGTTCCGATTCGTTCATCGATCCCAATAGAGCCTCCTGGCGTGAACGCATTGCAGGCCAAGCCTGCATATGGAGCCGTTCACCCTTGCGGGTCAGCCGTAACCGGGTCATTCGATGATCTGATTCGATTTTTTCGCTGGCCATGACCAGCCCATCTGCCACCATACCACGAATGCAGCGGCTAAGCTGGCCCTTGTCCAGTTGACTATCCCGTGCGATTTCAGTCAAGGTTGGTTGACCAAGTGCCCGTACCATCACCATAACCCGCCATTGAGTCAGGGAGATTCCGTAACGTTTGCCAAGGATTCTGGAAGCCTGCGCATTGAGCCTGGCATTCAGCCGCGAGAGCCGATACGTGATCCGACCCTGGATCACCCCATCAATTCCCTCCATCTTCGCCGCCATGTTCCGGGTGCACCCTCGCTCGTAGTTGGCCACAGGTCGCAGAAAACTGTTGATCCGTCAACTTTTTTGTTGACCTGTCAACCAATTGAGGGTTTATCTTCGAATGAAAACCAGAGTCAGGGAGACCCATCATGAGAAATCTTGTTTCGGCTGCCATTGCGACACTTGGGTTGTTGCTGGGGTCAGCAGGTGCGATCGCGGCGGATTGGACCCCGCCAGGACCGATCAAGCTGATCATTGCGTTTGCCGCCGGCGGAGGAGCCGATACCCAGGCGCGGCTCATCGCGGAAGAACTGGAGGCGCGCCACGGCTGGTCGATTGTGCCTGAGCAGATTACCGGCAAGGGCGGACTGAACCTGGCTGTCGCTATCAAGGACGAGCCAAACGACGGTACTGTCATCGGAATGGTGGTTACGGAAACACTTGGCTACAACATGCGTGCCGCTGACGCGGGCGTTACTCCCGCGGATTTCACTCCAATCGTCACAACCGCCGGTTTCCAGATGGGAATCGTCTCACAGTCATCCAAGGGATGGAACAGCTTCCACGACGTGATTGCGGCGGCCCAGGGAGGTGAGGAGATCAGGTTCGGCGTCATGAGCCCGAGGCTTGCGGATCTCGCCTATCTGTTGGGCAATGCGAACGGTATTGATCTCAATATCGTCCAGGTGGCGGGCGGACGTGCGGTGATGAATGGAGTCAATGCGGGCGATATGGACCTTGGTTTCATGGCCGGCATCCAGTCCAAAGGCGTGGCGGCTGGGGACTTGGTGAATCTCGCATCTGCGCTTTCGGTACCACTGCAGCAGACCCCAGACGCTCCCCTGCTGTCCGACCTCGGTGTCCAATTCAATGCCGACGGCTATTTTCTGTTCATTGGTCCACAGGGGATGCCTGAGGAAGCCCGCGACGCATTGGCTTCCGCGATTGCCGAGGTGGTTCAGGATGAAACGACCAAGGCAGGAGGCGTGATCAGAAACGCCTTTGGCGGTCCAAGCGTCATTATGGGTGACGAACTTGATGCGCTGGTCAACGGCGGCTTCGAAGCCGCTGGGGCGCTGTTGGCGGCCGCGTCTGAATAGGCCCTCGTCCAGGCCCCGGAATGACAGAGAGTCACCGGGGCCAAACCGAACTTTGGCGAAACCATGCGACCCCAGTCAAAGGCCAATGTTGTCCTTGGGGCCGGGTGCATCGCAGCATCGCTCGCGGTGATTTTGCTTTGGATTCCATCGGACACGTCCACAGGCCTGATTGAAACAGTACGTCGGCAGGTCTCAATTGGCGATGCGCTCGCCCCTACGGTCGCTGGCGCCTTTGTCCTCGCAGGAGGGGCACTCGTGGTCATGCGCCACCGCGCATCGTCGACGGACCAATGGATCACGTTTGGCAACCTGAAGTTCCTACTGGCGCTGCTGTCGATGCTGGCCGTAAGTCTCGCCGCGATGCGGTGGGCCGGACCTGTCGCAGCCAGCCTGGCAGCGGAGGATGGATACCGGACGCTGCGCAACACAGTTCCCTGGAAACACATCGGATTCTTCCTTGGTGGTTCCCTGCTCGTAGCGGGTCTGATATCCATGGTTGAAGGACGGCTCTCGCTTCGGTCGGCATTGATCGGCCCATTGGCGGCGCTGGCGATGATTGCAGTATACGACCTACCCTTCGAGGATTTGATATTGCCCCCCAACGGCGATGTCTGATGGAAATATTCGACTACATCCGGCTCGGCATCCTTGCCGTGTTTCAGGGACCGGAAACATTCACTTTCCTTGGCATTCCGATCTCCATCACCCTGGCAATGATCTTTTCCGGCTTTCTGCTTGGCATCGCGGTCGGAGCGACGCCAGGGCTTGCAGGGCCAGTCGCCATGGCCATCTCGCTTCCGATCCTCATCTCGGCCTTTGGCTTCTCTCCCGATGCGCTGCTTCCGGTCATGGGCTTCCTGATCGGCGTGATGAAAGGCGCAACCGTCGGAGGCGCGGTTCCCGCAATTCTGTTCAATACGCCCGGCACACCAGACGCATACATGACAACGCTTGACGGCTATCCGATGGCCCGTAACGGGCAAGCAGGAAAGGCGCTCAGGATCGCACATTTCTCCTCCGCATCAGGAGACACATTCTCCGACATCGTCCTGATTCTCTGCGCACCATTCCTCGCAATTCTGGTTGAAGCCTACCTTGACCTGCCTGAAAAGACCGCCCTGCTGATCCTCTCGCTCGCGTTCATCTCTTCTGTGATCGGCAATTCGGTAGGCAAGGGATTGATCTCGATGGGGCTGGGGCTCTTCGCAGCCTATGTCGGTACAGGACAGGATTTCTATCCACGTCTCAGCATGGGGACACAGACCCTGGCCGAGGGGTTCCCCATAACCACGGCTGTCCTGGGAGTTCTCATACTGGGCGAGGTGTTCAAGGGCATCGAGGATCTATGGCGCGAACAGAAATCCGGCAAACCGCTGACGCCAATGAAAGATCGTGGTGACCAACGGCTCAGTTGGCGAGGCGTTCGTCGTCTGGCACCCTACATCGCACGTTCCGCGTTGATCGGAACAGCCATCGGGGCGCTTCCCGGAATCGGCTCCACGCTGGCTGCGACCCTCGGCTATACTCTCAATCGAAATCGCTACGAACGCACGAGAGACGGAAGCGACCCGGCGTTTGGAACCGGTGCCCCGGAAGGGATCGCGGCGACCGAAGCCGCGAATTCCTCAGTTTCCGGCGCCAACCTGATTCCGGTGCTGTCCCTCGGAATTCCGGGCAACGCCGCCGCAGTGTTCCTGATTCTCGCAGCGGAGAGCATCGGTGGGTTCAATCCCGGTCCTTCGGTCTTCACTTTCACCACCGACACCGTCAATCCGGAACTCGTCATCGCCTTTGGCCTATTTACGGCAATGATGCTGGCCAACCTGCTCAACTGGACGATCGGCGGCGCATTCATGCGGACAATGGGCATCATGATCCGCATCCCCAAGCACATTCTGCTGCCAATAGTGCTCCTGCTGACCCTTACCGCCATCTACGTTCAGGAAACCCGGATGGAAGCGATGTGGTTCGCGGTCGCCTTCGGTGTACTCGGGTATTTCATGCGTCGGCTTGGCATGTCTCCACTTCCCTTCGTCATCGCGTTCCTTCTGGGCGGCAAGTTGGAAGAAACCGCGAGACAGGCATTCGCGGCCACAGGTGGAGACGCCTTCTTCCTCTTCACCAGCCCTATCGCATTCCTGTTTGTCGCCCTCGCGCTCACAGTGATCGTGTATTCCCTTCATCCAACGAAAGAGGTCAAGGAATGACTCGCCCGAACATCCTTCTCATTTCCGCCGACCAACTTCGGGCAGACTGTCTTGGGATCGAGGGCCGTAACGTGAAGACGCCTCACCTGGACCATTTCGCCCGCCAGAGCACGAGGTTCTCGAACTGCATAACGCCCTGTGTGGTCTGCCAGCCTGCACGGGCCTCGATCCTGACAGGCCAACTCTGCCGAACGCATGGTGTGCACGACAACGGCATCGACCTGCAGCCGGAAATCGGGTCGAAGGGATTTGCCGGGGCGATGGCAACCATGGGATACGAGACGGCGTTCTTTGGAAAGGCGCACTTCGCCACCTACCATACTTTCCAACCCACCGGCACGCCGGAGTGCCTGAAGTCATCAGCCACCTATCCCGACTCGTGGAACGGACCATATATGGGCTTCAACCATGTGGAACTCATGCTGGTAGGGCACAACTGGTTCCTGCCGGAACGCCCGCCTCGCGGACAGCATTACGAGCGCTGGTTCTTTGCCGACGGGCGAGGCGACGAAAAAAATGCGCTCTACCGGGAAAATGCAGGCGACACAAGGAAAGCGGCCCAGACCTGGCATTCCAGGTTGCCGGTCGCCTGGCATAACTCAACCTGGACCACCGACCGCACCATCGAATGGCTCAGGCACGGGCGAAACGGAGATCCATTCTGTGCCTGGGTCAGCTTTCCGGATCCACACCATCCGTTCGACGCACCGGAACCATGGTCCCGTCTTCATGATCCCGCCGAAGTCGATCTGCCAGACAACCGAACGCTGGATTTCGATGGAAAACCATGGTGGCATGAGGCGGCACTGACAAGCGAGCCGCAGGGTTCAGGCAAAAACGTGGAGCTCCGCAAACATTACAGCCGGATTCCTCACCAGACCGATGACCAACTTCGCGAAATAATCGCCAATACCTACGGTCAGATCGCTTTGATCGACCACAGTGTCGGGCGGATTCTGATCGCCCTCGAGGAAGCGGGACTGAGCCGGAATACAATCGTCGTCTTCATCAGCGACCATGGCGACTGGCTTGGTGACCATGGGCTGATCCTGAAGGGACCCATGCACTACGAGGGGCTGCTCCGGGTACCTATGCTGATACGGGGTCCCGGCATTCCGGCGGGCATTGTAAACCATCAACCTGTTTCGACGATCGATCTGGCCCCCACGTTCTTCGATTACGGTAACGTGGAAGCGAAACTGAAACAGCACGGCGCCAGCCTGCGGCCACTCATCGAAGATCCGAACGAGACACGGGAGTACGCCCTGAACGAGTGGGAACTGCTGCCCACCAGAACAGGTGTGGGACTGAACTTGCGTACGGTGAGGACACGGACCGGGAAACTGACCATCGACCTGATTTCGGGAGCGGGCGAGCTTTATGATCTGGAGCGCGACCCAGGCGAACTGGTGAACATGTTCGACTCATCGGAGGCTTCCGACATCCGCCGTCAGCTCGAGTCCCATCTCGCGATGCGGCCAGACGATATCGGACCGCAGCAAACGCAGGTCGGAATGGCGTAGGATATTGACTTCATTCACAACCTTCGGAACCAACTCCGTTTTGATTGGCCCTAGGGGCAAGGGAGACCTGAGATGAACGTCCTCTGGATAATGTGCGATCAACTTAGGTGGGACTATCTCTCCTGCACAGGTCACAAAACGCTCAAGACGCCGAACATCGATGCGCTTGCCGGTAAGGGCATGCGCTTTGACCGGGCCTATGTGCAGTCGCCGTTCTGCGGCCCGTCGCGCATGTCGAGCTACACGGGCCGATACTGCCGAAGCCATGGCTCAACCTGGAATGGTTTCCCGCTCCGCGTTGGCGAACCCACTCTCGGCGACCACCTACGCCGAATCGGCGTTCGCGCCGCCATTGTCGGAAAAACCCACATGACGCCTGACCGGGAAGGCATGGAGTGGCTTGGCATCGATCCTGGCAGCCATATCGGAATCACCCTCGCCGAATGCGGCTTTGAACCTTTTGAGCGTGACGACGGCCTGCATCCCTTTGGACCCTACAGCCCGAATCCGCCCTACGATGACTACCTGCGAAAACAGGGCTTTGACAGTCCGAATCCCTGGGAAGAATGGGCCAACTCCGGCCAGGACGAGGCCGGGCGGCTGCTGAACGGATGGCTGCTCCAGAATTCAGACAGGGCCGCACGCATCCCCGAGGAACATTCCGAAACACCCTACATGACGAACAGGGCTATGGATTTCATGCGGGAAGCCGGTGACGCTCCCTGGCTGTGTCATCTAAGCTACATCAAACCCCACTGGCCCTATGTCGTGCCAGAGCCTTACGCAGGCATGTACGGTCCGGAGGACGTTCCACTAGCGGTGCGCAGCGACTCCGAGCGGCTGACTGACCATCCAGTGTTCCGAGCCTATCAGGACAGCCGGGTTTCAAGGACGATCAGCAGGGAGGATGTCCGAAGCGCGATCATTCCCGCCTATATGGGTCTCATCAAACAGATCGATGACCATTTGGGACGGCTGCTGACGTGGATGGAGCAGTGCGGCCTGATGCAAACGACCATGATCGTGTTTACGTCCGATCACGGTGACTATCTCGGTGATCATTGGTTGGGCGAGAAGGATCTATTCCATGACCAATCGGTTCGCGTACCACTGATCATCTACGATCCCCGCAAAGAAGCTGACGTGACCCGCGGAACTGTCAGCATCGATCTCGTCGAATGCATAGATCTGGCCCCGACGTTCATGAGTTATTTTGGCGGCGCTCCCCTGCCGCACATTCTTGAAGGACGCGATTTAACCCCACTGCTGCACGGCCAAAACGTGGAGTGGCGAGACTGGGCGATCAGCGAATACGACTATTCCACCCGCGAGGCCCGCAGGATACTCGGCAATGCACAGGAAGATGCCCGCCTGATCATGATATGTGACAGGCGCTGGAAATTCGTCCACTGTGAGGGCTATCGTCCGATGCTGTTCGATCTGGAGTCAGATCCAGACGAACTGGTCGATCTGGGTGATTCGCCGAGTCACGAGGAGGTCCGTGTGCGCATGCGCGATGCGATTTTCGAATGGACCCGCCGCCATCACACCCGGATCACGACGCACCCCGACACGATCGAACAAATGAGCGGTAGGGAGCCCTCTGGCGTTCTTGTCGGCATCTGGGATGAAGACCAGTTCCGGGAGGTATTCGGCAAACCATTCGAAGACAGACCCTGATCCCGTCGCCTGTCTTGCCAGGATCCGGCCTCTGGATTCGCTGAGTCGCAAGTCTTTTCGCTCCTGAACCCCCGCTCCAGAGCGCGGATTTGCTCACCAACGGGTTGATCCAACTGAATCGAGTCAGGCGACATCCTCGAATGGGCATCATCCATCGAGACCGGGAACGATGTCGTTGGGGCTGGCAATGACAGCCGAATGGCTTGCCGCAAAGCCAGATGAATGGATGGTGGTGGGCGACCCTGGAATCGAACCAGGCATGGGTCTCCCCGGCGGAGTTACAGTCCGCTGCCGCACCTTGCAGCACGTCGCCCGACACGAAGGGCTGCTTAGACCCCTAACGCCGCCCAGTCAACCGAAATTTACCTTGCAGGGTGCGGCGGGGCAGGTCATGCATCAAACCCGACGAGTAGGAACCGGGCACATGAAGAAACCACGATGGGTCATTGAGAAGGAGCTCGCCAGGAAGGCATATGCGGCTGAAACCGTTTGGCTATTTGGATTGCATGCGGTCCGCGAGGCGCTTCTGAACCCCCGTCGCCATAGACATCGGCTGATCGTGACCAGGAACGCCGCTGACCGGCTAGCCGAAGCGATATCCAAAGCCGCAATGGTGCCGGAAATCGCAGACCCGCGCAGGTTTCCCGCGCCGCTTGACGCAGGTTCGGTACATCAAGGTGCAGCCCTGGAAGTGAAACCGCTGTCCTGGGGATCGCTTGACGAAGTCTGCAGGACCGAGAAACGGTCGATTGTAGTGATGCTCGACCACATTACGGATCCTCAGAACGTCGGCGCGATCCTGCGTTCCGCAGCGGCATTCAATGCCCGCGCCGTCGTCGCCACCCAACGTCATTCACCTCCTGAGACCGGCGCTTTGGCCAAGGCCGCGTCAGGTGCGCTCGAGCGGCTTCCCTATCTACGGATCAGGAATCTGGCTGAGGCCATGAGGTCGCTGCAGGACTTGGGCTACACGCTGCTAGGCCTTGATGGAGATGCAATGACCCGACTCGCCGAAGGACTGGCCCAGACCTGTGGCCAGCCCGTCGGACTTGTACTCGGCGCGGAGGGGTCGGGCCTGCGTAGCAAAACCCGGGAGTCCTGTGACAAGCTGTTGAGGATTGGCCTCTCTCCCGATTCTGGTTCGCTCAATGTCTCGAATGCCGCTGCGGTCGCACTGTATGCCGCTGAAAACGAGCGAGCTTAACCAACCAACGACGGCGCGATACCACTTGAACCCGATCCGCCTTTGGGTCGGCGGCAGAGCTCCTCGCAACCTGGTCTTGAACCAGATCATTTCGGTTCGTCCCGCGATTGATGCAGGTTCAACCCAATTCCCATCGTGGTAGAATGGCTCATGACGTATTTGGACAGCTACATTCGGAACATCCTGCTTCGCGCCAGGTGCATTGCCTTGATTGGAGTCTCCCCGAACCCGATTCGGCCCAGCCACTTCGTCGGCCGTTATCTGTCCATGAGAGGCTACCGCGTGGTGCCGGTCAATCCAGCCCATGCAGGAGACAGGCTGTTCGGCGAACGCATCCATTCCAGCATAGAGGGCATTCCGGCGGACCTGCAGGTCGACATGATCGACATCTTCCGTCGTTCCGAATTCGTTCCACCGATTGTCGAAACCGCACTGGAGAGATTGCCCGGACTTCGCACGGTCTGGATGCAGATCGGGGTGAGGAACCATGCCGCCACCGAATTGGCGGAGGCGGCAGGACTTGATGTCATACAGGATCTTTGCCCGAAAATGGAACATCAGCGATTGTTTGGAGAACTACGTAAGGCCGGATTCAATACCGGAGTGATTTCATCCAAACTATGATATCGATCAGGAATGCCGGTTGGCTTCGCGAAAGCCAGCCCATAGGCCGGCATCGAAATGCCAGGCGACGGAATCCCTGGCCTGAGTCCCGCTGGAACCGGTGTCGGTCCTGATCGTCTGGAAGGCCAGACCAACGATTGCGGGTCGGACATCGGCAACGCCCGTCGGCCGAAGCGATGTTCACGGGGTAATCCAATTGTGGAATTGAGCCGTCGGCCGGGAATGCTGCGACCTGCGATTTCCAGGTCATTGACGGCTTGCCTTCTCTGCGACGCCGGACAGGCCTTCCCGCCGTTCAAGCTCACTCAATACATCGGAAAGGGTGACGTCGTGAGCCGCAAGCATGACAAGTAGATGGTAAAGTACATCCGCCGATTCGGCGACAAGTCGATCCTTTTGGTCGACTCCAGCGGCGACAATGGCTTCAACGGCTTCTTCACCAAATTTCTCGATGGTCTTCTCTTTCGGACCCATGAGCAATCTGGCAGTCCAGGATTCCTCAGGATCAGCCGCTCTGCGGGCCTCGATGGTTGCCGCCAGCCGTTCCAGCACTGTCATGCGAGCCTCACAGGAACGCCTGCCGCGGACATGTAGCTCTTTGCCTCAGCGATTGTGCACTCGCCAAAATGAAAGATCGAGGCGGCGAGCACGGCGCTGGCCCCCCCCTTTGCTACGCCTTCGACCAGATGATCGAGATTACCCACTCCTCCGGAAGCGATGACTGGAATGTCGACTGCATCACTTACCGCCCGTGTCAGCGGAATGTTGAATCCCGCTCGGGTACCGTCACGGTCCATGGACGTCAGCAGGATTTCACCGGCCCCCTTTTCCTCGACCAGGCAGGCGAACTCGACTGCGTCAATTCCCGTCGGGCGGCGGCCACCGTGCGTGAATATCTCCCAATGTCCCTGCCCAACCATCTTGGCATCGATTGCCACAACAATGCACTGGCTGCCAAACCGGCTCGCTGCCTCGGCAACCACCTCAGGATCGGCCACTGCAGCGGAATTAATGCTTACCTTGTCCGCACCCGCGAACAGGAGACTGCGCACGTCCTCGTGCGTGCGCACTCCCCCTCCGACCGTCAGCGGCATGAAACATTGTTCAGCCGTTCGGGTCACGAGATCAAAAAACGTTCCACGATTCTCATGGGTAGCCTTGATGTCAAGATAGCACAGTTCATCCGCTCCCGCCGCATCGTAAGCCCGGGCCGATTCCACAGGATCGCCCGCATCCACCAGGTCAACAAAGTTGACGCCTTTCACAACTCGCCCCTCGGCCACGTCCAGACAGGGAATGATGCGGATCTTGAGCATTGTATCGATCACCAGAAGAGAATCGCGGTGATCAATGCCACGGCAGGTTGCGGAACGCTAGCGCCGCGATGATCTTGGGTGAATCCGCGAGGATCCTGTACCTCGTTCAATGCGCTGATCGAGGTCAGCGGACGCTTCGAGCTCGGGATACCGAAGTCCAAGCGCAATTCCCCGCACCACAAAGGTAACCAGCAGCGAAATCCAGAGACCGTGGTTTCCAAGCAAAGGCACGAGGGCGACCACAAGCGCGACATAGACGGCAAATGACAGCGCCATCGTGTTTCGCATGTCCCTCGCCCTGGTGGCACCGATGAAAATCCCGTCGAACATCCAAGCCGCCAATCCCACCAATGGCGCGACAACCATATAGCCCAAGTATAGACGTGACTCGATCCTGACATCAGGTGCTGTTGTCATTGTATCGATGATCCGTTCCCCCAATACAAGGAATACCACAGACAACCCGATCACGCAGACCGCACCCCATAGGCTGGTCAGCGCAGCGCTCCGCCGCAGCCGCTCCCGGTCCCGGGCGCCAAGCGCCTGGCCAACCAACGTCTCCGCCGCGAATGCGAAACCATCCAGTGCAAAAGCCGTTATGTGCAGGAATTGAACGAGGATCTGATTGGCCGCCAGGGTTACGTCTCCAAAGTCGGCCGCGATGAACAGGAAAGAGAGAATGACTGCTTCGAGCAGCAGGGACCGGATCAGCAGGTCGCGATTGATTGACGCCATCAAGCGCAACGCCGCTCCGTCGAACACTTTCGCACGCTCGCGCCATGCCGGTCTGGCAAAGGCCTGCCGACAGAGCCACAGTCCCAAGGCGAAACCGCTCCATTCCGCGAGGAAGGTCGCAATCGCGACACCTTCGACACCCCACCCGAGGCCGAGCACGAACCAAAGGTCGAGTACGACATTGAGACCGTTCATCCATAACTGCAGGACAAGAACCGAGCGGGTCTTTTCCATCGCGATAAGCCAGCCCGTAATGCCGTAGACCGCGATCGCACCCGGTGCCGACCAGACACGAATCGCCATGTAGTTCCGGGCAAGCGTTTCGACTTCCGGTGAGGCAGGCGAAAGCAGGAACGCCGTGTTGAAGACTGGGCCCTGAAACAGAAAAAGCAACAACCCGCTCCCTAGACCGATCAGCAATGATCGGCTCAACAGCGCCGAAACCTCGTCCGGCAATTCGGCTCCCCTGGCCTGGCTTGCGAGACCTGCGGTTCCCATACGCAGGAAACCGAAAACCCAGTAGATGGCCGTTAGGATGACCGATCCGATACCAACCGCGCCGATCGGAGCGGCCAGTCCCATCTGGCCGACGACGCCGGTGTCCACCGCGCCAAGGATGGGCACGGTGGCGTTCGAGACCATTATGGGCACAGCGATCCCGAGCACCCTACGATGGTCCAGTCGGGTGTCCTGTACCGGCACTGCCGTCATTGCCGGGAGTCGGTGCGCTGGGGCATGAGGAAATGTCCCGTGGCCTGGGCAAAGAGCCGAGAGCGGCTGTCCTGCCAGGCTTCGACATGGACTGAGGCAAAGCGGCGGCCGGAGCGGTTGACGCATGCCCGAGCATATGCGTCTCGCGGAAGGCCGGGTCGGAGGTAATCGACCGTAAAATCTATTGTTTTCGGCATTTTGGGCATTGCTCCAGCGTCTGCCGTTTTCCGGTCGGGCTCGGCTGCTTCAAAATTTTCCCTGTAACAGGACCAGCTCAGCTCGATAATCGCGGCAACTTCAAGAAACGCTGCGGTCACGCCCCCATGCAGGGCGGGCAGGAGCGGATTCCCGATCAACTTTCTGTCGAAGGCAAGGATCGCTGTCAGTTCATCTCCATGCCGCTCGAACGAAATTCCAAGAAACCGAATGTAAGGAACCCTTTGGGCAAGCGCATTCAAGGCTTCGTCGCGGCGCTGCTTTGCGACCTGAGCGGACCCCAAACGACCTCCGGTCATTGTTCCCACTCCACTGTGAAAGCCCCTGCCGCTGTGGCGACAGGGCTGGAACCGGTGCCATCAACCGCCGTTGCACGAACGAAAGCGACTGAGCGGGTGACGTGATAGCATTCGGCGCGAGCGGTGATCGTTTGGCCTGGCGTCGCGGCTCGCATATAGTCAATTCTGAGATCGATGGTCGCAATGAGTTTCGTTGGCCCAGACGCCATCACGGCCGCTCCGCCACAGGTGTCCATCAGTGTAGAGACCGCTCCGCCGTGGATGACTCCTGTTTCCGGGTCACCGATCAGGCGCTCGTCGTAGGGCAAAGTGATTTCGGCCCTGCCTTCGCCCATACTGACCAACTGCAGGCCCAGGGCCCTGGAATGGGGCAACGCGTCGATCATCGATCTCACTGAATCATGACGATCAGCGGCCATCATGTTCTCCATCCCATCATTCCACGCCGATTGCCCACGCATAATCACTCTTGCGCAGCCGCCGACAAGTGCTATCTATGAATTGAGAATGATTCGCAATCGCAGGTAGCATGATGTCCATGACGACGAGCGTTTCCGCTCCGCAGCCGGTATTGCCGCGGGACAGATTGGGTCCTTTCAGGTCGCGCCGCATTTCCGTGGTGCTCGCACTGGTCGTTCTCGCGTTCGCGCCTGGAGAACTGGGGCAGCTGACCCGGGATCTGATGGTGGATGCCTATGTGCAGGTAAGCGTCTTTGTGGCCGCAACTCTCTTTCTGTTCTATGGTGCGGAACGGGTGTTCCGGTTCGATATCGGTCAGGTCCTGAGAAACTCCCGAAGTTGGCAGGTTCCGCTTGCCGCTTTGCTGGGCGCAACGCCGGGATGCGGCGGCGCCGTCGTGGTGGTTGCGGCCTATTCCAGCGGAAACGTGGGCTTTGGCGCAGTTGTGGCGACGCTGACGGCGACCATGGGCGACGCCGCATTCCTGCTCATCGCCACCCGACCTGACGCTGCGGCCATCGTTCTGCCCCTGAGCTTTGCCGTTGGCATCGTCTCCGGCTGGCTTGTTGATCGGTTCAACGCGGTTGAGTTTCGAAACCACTCCACAAGTTCTCGTGGGGCCGCGCCGCATATCGGCCGGACCCGGCCTCAGGACATCGCCTATGCGCTGGTCGCCGCACCTGGGCTCGCCGTTGGCGTGGCCCAGCTAGGGCAGTTGGAAGTCGTCGCGGTTCTTGGTATACCCATTCTGTGGCTGGCGCTCACCGGTACGTTTCTCGGACTGTTCATCTGGTCGACATCGCCCTTGAAAGCGATGACCAACCCCCAAGACTCCCCCTTCACGCGAATGGCGGAAGAGACCAGCTTCATTTCGATCTGGGTTCTTGGTGCATACCTTGCCTATGACTATCTCGCAGTGTTCGCGGGCTTCAATCTGGAGGCGTGGTTCCTGACGATTGCGCCCTTGCTCCCGCTCCTTGCCATTGTCGTAGGTTTCGTACCGGGATGTGGGCCGCAGGTCTTGGTGGCGACATTGTACATCAATGGCGCCATCCCCTTTGCTGCGCTGATTGGCAATGCGATCTCGAACGATGGTGATGCGCTGTTCCCAGCGATCGCGCTGAACCCCCGCGCCGCGATCGTTGCCACGGCCTATTCCGCAGTTCCGGCCCTAATCGTCGCTTATGGGTTCCACTTCCTGGCACCCGGATTCATGAATTGATGTCGGGATTCCAGAATCCAGCACCGCTGGAGAACGTCGATCCTAACGATTCTCCGCTGTAGGATCATATGCTGACTTCGGCGTCCGGACGTCCCGCCGAGAGCGCGTTGACATATGCGAGGCAAAGTTGGCGGGATCGATACTCACCTCCGAATGCAGCCTTCTCCCTACGTTCCATGATCGGAAACGAGGAATAGATATGGCGAATATCGTCGCGGCCCGTGATACCGTATAGGTGAAAGAACACCGCATCGAGTTTCGCACGGAGAACAAGACGGCGTTCTTCGTTCCAGACGAAAGGTGGCAGGACTTTCCCCGCCCTGTCGACATGACCCATATCGTGCGCAAAGGGTGCCATGTCATGCGCCGTGTAAGTGAGTTCGAGTACGGCCTGCCGCACGATTTCAGCTGCTGATTTTGTCCCAAAACGCTGAGCTTCGAAGCGTGAGGGAGCAATCACCGGAAGCTGTTCGACGATGAAGAGGTTCAGGGTCTGGCCGTGAACCTTCTGTCTGCAGACAAAGTCGAAGGGAATGGAATTCAGGTTGGCGAGAAGCAGCCACTCATTTCGGAGCGCACCCTCCGGTATCAGAAGCGGAAGCTTGTTGCCGAAGCCCACGAGAGGAACCAGCGACGCGATCATGGTTCGAACATTGGTCGGTGCGGTGATTTCCTTGAAGGCAAGCACCCAGCCTTCCGTGTTGGCCCAGCCGCAATCCGCGGCTTTCACCCAGTATTGAGGATCCGGCAACCAGTCCGGCTTCCGGTGCTGCGCCAATCCGGCAGGTGTTGGCTGGCCTGGACGATGCTGACGTGTGTTGCTGATTGTGACGCTGGCCGCACGGTGGTCGTAGGCCTGAACCATCTTCCCTTCGTAGAGTGGGACCCAGTTACCGGATGGGCTACCGAAGATGTTTCCAGCCAGCGGCCAGGCACCCTCCTTCTCTTCGAGGTCGCCATGTCTCCGGAACAGGCTCGAATCGTTTGTCATATCAAACATGCGACGGTATTTGAGCGGCCAGATCCTGCTCTCCTCTCCCGACGACCTATCCACCAAAATCGGTGAATTCCCGTAGATTGCCATGGTCAGCTCAGCATTGCGCCGGGAGCGGAAAACCGGTGCGGTCCCAGTGTTTGGATTGACCCGGGCAAAGTCATCCGCCGAAAGCGAAAACCGGATGCTGTCGTCCTCAAGTTCCGAAACATCCTGAAGGAAAAACGCGCAGTTCGCTGACTCTGCGATCCTCGCAGGGCCTGCAACGAACACCGAGAACTTGAAACGGCTGTCAACATCGCTGAAGAACGGCTCTCTGTTGTACCGTGTCCTTCGGTTCTCGAAATCATAGAGAGCCTTCAGACGCCCCTCCGTGGCCACTCCCTTAAAGAAGTTCGAGGCCGTCTTGTCCGACGCGATGCCCGATGGCACCAGAAGTCCTGCCAAACCTTCACGCCGGACAATCGTCATCGAACGCTCGACAAACAGTGAATAAAGGTTCAGGTCACCGGTGGAGAGAAGCGGATAGTCCCCACACCAGCGGGCGATGCGGACCGCTGTCGAAGCGCGTTCCGAAGCGGTCCTGTAATCCGACGCAAGAGGATCGCCAGAATCCTGCAATGCCTCGATCATCGCCCGGCGATCGGCGGCGCGCGGCGTCATGGCGATCTCGCGACGCCGCGCGGCGAACCATTCAACCTGCTGCAGCTTCATCCGGTCCCAAGGTGGGTTGCCAACAACGGCATCGAATCCACCGGCAAGCCCGTCCTCTTCCCATTCGGACCAAACACCGGGAAAGGTGACCTGCCAGTTCAGGAACCGCTCCTCCCCGATCAGTCTGCTGGCGCGTTCGAAAATCTCGGAGAAAGTGTCGAATATCTCGGCATCCGACACCGTCCCACTTAACCGCTCGCCGTCACATTTTGACTCCGGACGAATCAGGTCTCGCTTTCCCACCGCTATATCGATTGGGTCGCCGAATTTCCCATCGAAGAAAGCGTGCACGGCCGTCCTCTGCCGCTTTCCCTTGATCCTGAGCCAGTCAAGCGCGTGGATCAGCTTCAGGATTTCATCAAGAGGCGCAGTCATTTCCTTGACCTCCGAGAAAATATCGGCGGACAGATGCGCTTCGGCGATCTCCGCATCGGTCAGGCCTTCCACGACCTGCATCTTTGAAGCGGCCTGCAGCGCACGTTGCATCGGTTCGTGCAGCAGCAGCGGCTTGCCGTATTCGGCGGCCCTATCGATGCCCGCTTTCACCCACAGGCTGAACAGGCTGTCCCCACAACGCAGATGGTGGTCGAGAAACGAAAGCGGTGCGCCTACTGTAAAGGTGTGCAGCCAAAGCGACACTTTCGCGAGTTCCACGGCCATAGGATTTTTGTCGACGCCGTATATGCAACGCTTCAGCACCATACGCCTGACGATATGCCGATCATCAAGCTGGTCCTCGTCGATCATCCACTCCCGATCGTGGGCATTGGTTCGGATTCGCCGTCGTATCGTGTCGATCCGTTCGATGAGTGGCGAGACGTAGTCTCCCCACTCTTCCGGCACCTCCTGTTCGGCGTCGGCCATTGCACCGATCACCTGGTCGGTCATATAGTCCACGACACTGACCAGAAAGTGCCCCGATCCCATTGCTGGGTCACAGATCTTGAATTCGAGAAGCGCCGAAGCCGTATCGATATCCCTGAGAATGTCTATCCTACGGTAGTTGGTCAGCTTTTGACTCCCGAGTTCCAAAATTCTGTCCTGGAATGCCTTCCTGACCGCCGCTGCCAAGGGCTCAAGTGTCTCGGTCAGGATAAGATGTACCAACTCGCCCGGAGTGTAATAGCTTCCGGAACCCTTTCTCGCGAAGAGGTTTGGACGAACCTCAACCCGGCCATCCTCGCGTAGAACCTCGTATTCGAGAAGTCGCTCGTAGATCGAGCCGAGCTGCTGGACCGAGAGATTACGATAGTTTATGTATTTCCGGTCCCCGCCGGTGGTCTCAAAAGACAGTGCACCTATCACACTAGCCATGACGTCGTCCGGAATGCGAATCCTGGTGAGAATGGGTGTGCGGTCTTCGTCGAACAGACCACCATTGTATGGCGGAAGGCCAATCGAGGCGTCGCCTTCGTTGATCGCCAGAAACAGATCGGACAGTGCGCTCCAGTAGCGTGTGGCGGAGGTCGAGAACACGTCTCCCCTGTCCAGTCGAAGGTCGAGATCAAGGCGCACCCGATTACGCAGCCCGTATTCGCCGTATCGCGTATCATTCACCGGCAGCAGATCGCGGTCCTCTGCGTATAGGATGAACAGGAGTCGATAGAGCAGAATCAATGCGCCTTCCCGAACCTCCCGCAAATCAGCATCGGGAACCGAACCTGCAATGGCGCGTGCAAGTTCCGGAAAGACGTCGCCAAAAACCTTGGTTGAAAGATCCTCTGCAACACGTTCCTCGTAGAATCTGCCCTCGTCCAGCGCCTGGCTATGAAAACTGCGTCCGTCCGCACCAAATGACAGGAAGGCCTCACGGCGAAACATCAGGATGAAGACCCGCAGCCAATGGCGACGCTCTTCCTCTCCTAGTGAGGCCGAACGACCAGCATCTCCTTCAACGCCAATTGTCGACGCCAGATCGATCTCAAGGAATTGCTCCGAAACCGATCGTGCCCCTGAAAAGTAAAGACGCCATCGTGATCCGTTGGTCAGTATGCCCCATCGCAGGCCTCCGTTCGTCACGTCATCGATCCGGCGCATATAGCGCATCATCTGCGTCGACGGTGCAATCTCCTCTCCACGCCTCTCTGAACGACGGTCGAGTGGCCTTCCCCATCTTTTCGACTCGACAACCGCAGTGCCAAAGCGGTAACGACGCCATTCCTCCTCGAGATCGTTCGCCTTGGATTTCGCTTCCGCGCTTGGGAAGAGTAGGCCGTCGGGGACATCTTCACGCCCTTTGGAAGAAAGGTTCTGCTGACGCAGCGCATCCGTCCAGTCCAGCGCCTCAAGGACCGGCCAGATCAGGTCACTTTCGGTCTGCGCCTCGTTTGGTCTTCCGTGAATGGGAAGATTGGAGAACGCCTCGGTGATGTCAGACTCCACACGGGCCAATTCCAAACCATCCAAACCGGACCATTCGGGGGTCTGGCAGATGCCGTATGAAAGGAAGTCAAAGGAAAAAAGACTGCCATCTACCGCAGATTCACTTCTCACGCAGATCCTCCCTCCGCACTCATTCACAACTATTGCGGCAGACTTCGACCGCTTGAGACTTGCTGGCGATCACTGGCCTAACGATGTGCCGGACGCCAATCATCCGGGCAAGCCGCAATTCAGGTGACCTGCCAGATATTCGCCACGCGCCGAACGGTCACGCCTGTGAAGCCAGCCTCCAACCCAGTCAAGGATGACCAATTCGACATGACCTCGAAACAAACATGTGCCCGTTCCCGACCTGTTTTGATCCTGATGCCCCAAACTCGTGCATCGCACAAGCTTGACTTCAAACTGAGACGATCTCCCGAAATGCCCTGACGAAAGTGCGCTTTCCAAAGGCCGAATGGGAGGCGTAACGTGGGAAACGAAACGATCCATTAACGACTGCGTTGCAAAGACTGTTGACCTAAGCCGCCAATGCGGCGACGATACCTATCGAGCCGGATGCCATAGGCGCCACCGGAACGCGGACCATCTTACACTTTGGAGTCAATCGTGGCAGGGTATTCCGCCCCGATCAGGGAAATGCAGTATCTGCTGCACGACGTACTGAACGTCAGTGCATCAGGAATTCCCGGGTATCAGGAACTGGACCGGGAGTTTACAGGTGCGATTCTGGAGGAGGCGGCGAAACTCGCTGAGCAGATCCTCCAACCCCTGAACAAGGTAGGCGACGAGCGGGGCTGCATCCTGGAGAACGGCGTGGTGCGCACGCCTGACGGCTTTCCAGAAGCCTACGAGAGGATGCGTGACGGCGGATGGATGGGACTCGACATGAGCCCGGAGTACGGCGGTCAGGGCTTGCCGGGACTGATGGGTATCGCTGTCGGCGAAATGTTCATCTCGGCAAACATGGCGTTGAACATGTATCAAGGCCTGACACATGGGGCCGCCTCGGCGATCCACGTACATGGCTCCGGTCTACAGCGGGCAACCTACCTGCCAAATATGATCGCAGGCCGATGGTCAGGCACAATGAACCTGACGGAGCCTCACTGCGGCACCGATCTGGGACTGATCCGCACCAGAGCGGAACCTCAGGGCAATGGCATATATCACCTCACTGGCCAGAAATTCTGGATCTCCGCTGGCGAGCACAATCTGACGGAGAACATTATCCATCTGGTCCTCGCGAGAATCCCGGATGGGCCAGAGGGCGTCAAAGGCATTTCCCTGTTCATCGTGCCGAAATTCCTCGTCAACGAAGATGGTTCGCCTGGAGAACGGAATGCTGTGTCGTGCTCCGGCCTCGAATCAAAGATGGGAATCCACGGCAACGCCACATGCGTGATGAATTACGACCAAGCCGTTGGATATCTGGTTGGCGAGGAGCACAGAGGTATGCGGGCCATGTTCACGATGATGAACGAGGCGCGGCTCGGGGTGGGTCTGCAGGGTTACGCGCTAGGCGCAGTGGCCTATCAGAACGCCGTCGGCTTCGCCCGTGATCGATTGCAGGGCCGCAGTGTCGGCGGCGACTTCAATCCCGAAGGTCCGGCCGACCCGATCATCGTCCACCCAGATGTACGTCGAAACCTCTTGGTACAAAAGAGCTTTGTCGAAGGTGCGCGGGCCTTCGTATTCTGGGGAGCGCAGATGATCGACAGGGCGAGGCGTATGGGCGATGCGGACGCCGAAGAGTTGATCTCGCTGCTGACACCAGTGATCAAGGGATTCCTGACAGACAAAGGGTTTGAAACCACGGTTCTCGCACAGCAGACGCTTGGCGGCGCAGGCTTTACCCGTGAGTGGGGGATGGAACAGTTCGTAAGGGATGCCAGAATCACGATGGTCTACGAAGGAACGAACGGTGTCCAAGCGCTTGATCTCGTGGGACGCAAGCTTCCGAGCAACGGCGGGAAAGCGATCATGGCGTTCTCGGAGATACTCAGGCAGTTCATCAAGGAAAGTGAATCCGACCCCGAACTTCACAGGGACTTCCTCGCTCCATTGGAGGAGGCATCGAAAGACCTGCAGGCAGCAGGTGTGTATTTTCTGAATGAAGGTAGCAGGAATCCAAACTGCGCACTATGTGGTTCCTACGATTTCATGCATCTGTTCGGCCATGTCTGCCTGGGCCTGATGTGGGCGCGGATGGCCAAGGTCTCAAAGACGGCCTTGAGGAACGGGACGGCTGACGGGAGATTCCATCGCGCCAAGTTGACGACCGGTCGGTTCTACATGACAAGTCAACTTCCATCGACCGCAACTCACCTTGCCCGCATCCGATCAGGCGCAGAACCCGTAATGGAACTGGACGAAGCGGATTTCTGAAACAGGTGGCCGCAATCCGCCACCCTTTGGCAGCGCGGAAACTCCTCAGACCTCGCGAGTTCCAAAATTGATCGATCTCGATTCGAGTTATACTTGGTGAACTGACTTCGACCGCATTCCAAGGCATGATTCGTCCGCCGCCGCATCTTCGGATGCACCGGGTCCGGCGTGTCGGCGACTATCCGACAAGCCGATGCCGGTCATGGGTGATGATCCGGAAGTTGTCGGTGACGGATTCCGTGATCGCCTCCCATTCGTTGGGCAGCGTTTCGTTGAAGAATGCGAAGATCGCTTCGGTGAACTGGCGGAAGTCCGCATGGAAGCGGTTGTGCGTCACGTGGCGGTGCATGACGCCCCACAAACGCTCGATGGGGTTCAGGTGCGGCGCATAGGGTGGCAGGAAGTGCAGCCGGATGCGGCGCCCCGGCCGCTCCAGGAACGGCTTGAGCGCCTTCGCGTGATGGTAGCGGGCGTTGTCCAGGAAGACATGGATCACCCGGCTGTCGGGATGGGCGCGCTCCAGCTTCCTCAGAAGCCGCAGGCTCGTCCCGGCATCGATCCTCTCGCCCTCCACCAGCGTGAGCCTCATCGTCTCCAGGTCCAGCGCCCCGTGCAGGTTCAGGCGCCGCCGGCCGGTCGTCGACCTGATGGCGGGCCTGTCCTCGCGGACGAACCAGCCATGCGCCGGCCGGCCTTGCCATTCGGGGTGGACCGCGTCGGCGAAGACGACCGTCTCGTCGGGGAGCAGCCCGCGCATCAGTTGCTCGTAGCGCCGGATGAAGGCTTCCTGGGCTTCCCTGTCGGCCTGCCTCGGAAGCGGTTTCGGCTTGATGTACTCGAATCCCAGCCTGTGCATCAGCTTGATCGCGCCGCCGCGGGTGTATTCGACGCCGTGGCGCTGCAGGATGGCGGCCCGGACCTCGTTGGTGTCACGCGGCGGGCTGTCCCGGAACATCGCCCTGAGCGAGGCCTCCTGGCCCCGGGTCAGCTTGCCCTCCCGTTCCGGATACGCCGCCGGGTCCAACGAGGCGAGGCCCGTCCTGCGGAACTCCCGCAGCCAGCCGCGCACCGTGTCGGGGTCGAGATGGAGAATCCGGCAGACGAGGCGGACGCTGTTCCCGTCGTCAAGCGCAACGAGCGCGTTCGCGCGCCGCACCTTGAGCGCCGCAACCTTGCGCCCGCGCATGACCGCAAGAAGCGCATCGCGCTCCGCGGATGTCAGGATGGAACCGGCCCCGGACATGACGTCTGTCAATGATGTTCACTGCTCGTTTTGACGGACATCTGGAACGTTCCGCGAATCATGTCAACCCGCAAGGGCGAATTCAGGACTCCGAGTATACGCCAATTCAGTGGGCGTCCGGGGGCGATGGATTGATGGGAGTGCGAGGAGATCTCTCACTCGGGGCCGAGCAGCAGCCACATAGCCCGCTCCGCCGTTCCTGCCCATATGCGTATGAGATCGGAGCCAATGGCTCTTTCGTTCAGCGAATTGATTGAGTAACCAACGGGCAAACTCCCTACAGCCGCCCACTCAAGGGCGTTAAAATGATCCGGAAGATCCGAACATGCGGGGACAGAAGATGAACGAGTTGGCCACCCACAGCTGGATGACAGATGACCACCAGATGCTGGCCGAACTGGCTCGCCGCTTCATCGAAGCCGAATGGGCCCAGCATTTCGACCGCTGGCGCAGGCAGGGCGAAATGGATCGGTCCACATGGCAACAGGCGGGAGAGCTTGGACTGCTCTGCCCAAGCATCCCCGAGGAATTCGGCGGCGCGGGCGGAGATTTTGGCCACGAGGCCGTGATCCTTATGGAGGCCGCCCGCGCGAACCTCGCCTCCTGGGGAAATGGAATCCATTCCGGAATCGTTGCGCATTACGTCCTCGCCTACGGAACCGAAGAGCAGAAGAAGCGCTGGCTTCCCAAAATGGCGACGGGTGAACTGGTCGGTGCATTGGCAATGACGGAGCCGTCCGGCGGTTCCGACGTCCAAGGTATCAGGACAAGAGCGGTCCGCGGCGGAAACGCCTATCGGTTGACCGGGCAGAAAACTTTCATCACCAACGGGCAGCACGCGAATCTGATCATAGTCGCCGCGAAAACCGACCCTGACGGTAAGGCGCGTGGCATCTCTCTAATCGTTGTTGAAACAGACGGTGCCGAAGGATTTCAGCGTGGCCGCAACCTCGAGAAAGTCGGCTGCCATGCAGCGGATACATCGGAACTGTTCTTCGACAACGTCGAAATTCCTCCGGAGCGCATTCTGGGCGGACAGGAGGGACAGGGTTTCTACCAGATGATGCAACAATTGCCTCAGGAACGGTTGATCATCGCATGCGGGGCCGTCGGGGCCATGGAGGGCGCCGTTGAACGCACGATCACCTACGCCCGTGAGCGGGAAGCATTTGGTGGACCCATCATGCAATTTCAGAACACGCGCTTCAAGTTGGCTGAGTGCCTCACGAAGACCACCGTGGCACGAAGTTTCCTGGACCAATGTATCGCAGACCACCTTCGGGGTCGCTTGACTGTCGAAAGGGCGGCCATGGCAAAGTACTGGCTTACCGATACGCAGGGCGAAGTGCTGGACGAATGCGTTCAGCTACATGGCGGCTACGGATATATGCAGGAATACGCCGTCGCAGAAATGTGGGCCGATGCGCGGGTGCAGAGAATTTATGGCGGCACGAACGAGATCATGAAGGAGCTGATTTCAAGGGGTTTCGCAGGCCCGGAACCATGAGCAACCGGCAGCAATTCCCACCAGCCCTTCCAGACCCCGTATTCCATGGGGTTCCGTGATCCGGGTTTGGTGAACTTTTCCTGTCAGGCGGACGGAAACCGCCCGGAATCCCCTTGACATCATAGGCTGGGGCCCTTGCCGCATCCCTGATGACCTCACTGACGGGAGTTGGGACGATGCGGTTCCGGAAGGACCCCGGCAGGCCCGGGCCGGTCGGGGCGCTGGCGGAATGTTTCGGCGCGGTCGACGGTCCGGTGGACGGGCGCCGGTTCAGCCTCGCGGACCACCTCATGTCGGCGTTCGCGATGTTCCCGCTGAAGCATCCGTCGCTCCTGCAGTCCGGCAGGGACAGCCGCGGTGACGCCATCGTCCGCGGCAACCTCCGGACGCTGTTCGGGATCGCGGCGGCGCCCTGCGACCCCGCCATGCGCAGACGCCCCGGCACGGCCGGCCCCAGGCAGCCGCCACCGGCGTCGGGACCCTGTCCGCGAGGCTGCGGCGCGGCAGGGTGCCGGGGACCAGCCGGTTTTCGACGGCCACTGCCTGATCCCGGTCGACGGCACTGGCTACTCGGCTCAAGGTCCGTCCACCGCGACCACTGCCGCCTCGCCAGCCACAGTGACGGGTCGAAGGGCCATTCCCACAGCATGCCCGCCGCCGTGGTCCGCCATCCCGACCGCCGGGAGGCGCCGCCGCTGGCCCCGGAGCCGGTCGCCAGGACCGGCGGGGACAGGAGGAACGGCTGCGGGCGCAACGCCGCGGCGCGGTCCGTCGACGACCTCCGGCGGGAGCATCCGCATCTGAAGGCCATCGTCCTGCAGGACGGCCTCGCGTCCAACGGACCCCACATCGCCCGCCTGCGGCGGCACGGCCTCCGCTCCGTCCCCGGGGGGAGACCCGGCGACCACGCGCTGCCGTTCGCGAGCCCCGCCGCCAGCCCCGACACCCGCGCGGCCCGGTTCACCGACGCCGACGGCGCCCTGCACGAACTGCGCTGCCTGAACGGCGCGCCGGCCAGCGCCTCCCATCCCGACATCAGGGCCAGCGTCATCGAATGCCGGGAGACGGTCATCAAAAGGAAATGCATCGCGAGGCGCCACCGCGGCCCGGACGACCCGACCCACCGCGTGGAGGGGAAACGGAAGAGGTTCCCCTGGGTCACCGACCTTCCCGTGGACGGCGACAGCCTCATGCCGGTCATGCGCGCCGCCCGCTCCCGCTGGCGCACCGGGAACGGGACCCCGGCACGCTGAGGAACCAGGGCTACCGCTCCGGGACCGGCTTCGGGCACGGAAAGCGGCGCCTGACCACGGTGCCCGCCATGACGGTGACGCTCGCCTTCCTCACCGCCCGGACCGGGGCCGCCTCCTGCAGGGTGTTCGCCGCCGCGCCGGGGCGAGGGGGCGGCTGAAGTACCTCCGGGAGAGAACCCGGTAATGCTTTCCCGGCTTCCCGATCCCCGACTGGCGGACCCTCCATGCAGCCCTGACCCACGGGCACGCGGCGGTGGCCCTGACCGTCGCCGGACCGTCCGGACGGTCGCCGCCGCGGGGCGGGGCGCCCGGGCGCGCCTGAACGCCCGACCGAACCGCCCCAGGGCAGACCCGCGACACATCCCTTTTTCCCGCCGGAACGCCGCCGGAGGTCCCCGCACGCCCGGATTCCGCCTGAATCCGACGCCGACGCCCGCGCCAAGCCGGAAACCGGACCGGAATTTCACTGGCGGGAATTTCTGAGCAACCGGTATACTGGAACGGGCCTGACGACATCCGGAGAGTGTCGTGTGATGCGTCACCTCATTTCGCGCCCGAGTAGCCCAGTGATCGGGTCAGACCGCAGCCGTTCAATTCGGAAATGCACGGCTGAAACGGAAGCCATTAGACGAATTGCCGGTCAGTATCGCGACACCGGTGGAGGCCATTCCCTACCCAAGTCCCGTTATCGTTCAAATCCAGTCGAAGAAGAAACGAATCGCTCCAAACCCCTTGCATTCCGCCCCGGGAATCTACACGGATGCGATGAGAAGCCAATTCCCACCATAAGCCGCCGCCACAGTCGCAATTCAGGAGGTCGCACCAATGACAATCAAGTTGTTCTGCTTCGGCGAGTCCGGCAATGCCTACAAGGCGGCGCTGGCACTTGAACTTTCTGGCTTGGCCTGGAAGCCAGAGTTCGTCGATTTCTTCAACGGCGCGACAAGAACCGAGAATTACCGAACTCAGGTCAATGAAATGGGAGAGGTTCCGGTGCTGGTCGACGGCGACGTCAGGCTCAGCCAGTCCGGTGTGATCCAGCAGTACATTTCCGATAGCGCTGGCAGGTTCGGCGGACAGGGGAGCGAACGGTACGAAGTGCTCAGGTGGGTACTATGGGACAATCACAAGCTCTCCAGTCAGGCGGGCATGACACGTTTCCTGATGAACTTCCTTCCAGAGAACAAGAGGCCGGCTGACGTGATTGCCTTCATGCAGGGCCGTCTGAAATCAGCCTACCAGGTTCTGGACAGGCATTTGGAGGGCCGGGACTGGATCGTAGGAGACGGGCTGACTAACGCCGACATTTCCTGCTGCGGGTACCTCTTTTACCCCGAGCCATTCGGCTTTGACCGATCCGAATGGCCCAACCTTGATGCGTGGCTGACCAGGATCAGCGAATTACCTGGATGGAAACATCCCTATGACCTAATGCCCGGCAAGCCGTCGGACCGGACCTGAGGAAGGACCAACCCTATGGTTAACGCCTACATATTTGATGCCGTGCGGTCGCCGCGCGGAAAGGGCCGCAGCGATGGATCCCTGCACGAAGTGACGGCCGCAAAACTATCGGCGGATATGCTTAACGCACTAAAGTTACGCAATAATCTTGATGGCCATACGATTGAGGACGTAATCTGGGGTAATGTCACCCAAATCGGCGAGCAAGGCGGGTGCCTGGCACGGACAGCTGTGCTTGCCTCGGATCTTGACGAATCGGTGCCGGGTGTATCGATCAACCGCTTCTGCGCTTCTGGCCTAGAAGCTGTCAACATGGCGGCAAACCAGGTTCGCGGTGGCGCGGGCGAAGCCTACATCGCCGGCGGCGTCGAGATGATGGGACGGGTTCCGATGAGCAGTGACGGAGCAGCCATCGCCGCTGATCCGACGATTGCGATGAAGACATATTTCGTGCCACAGGGAATCAGCGCCGATATCATCGCGACCGAATATGGATTCAGTCGTGACGACGCAGATGAATTGGCCATGCGCAGCCAGAAACGGGCCAAAACCGCCTGGGACGAGGGAAGATTTGGAAAGTCCATCGTCGAAATCAAGGATATCAACGACCTCCCTATCCTTGATCACGACGAGTATATGCGCCCCGAAACCGACATGCAGGTACTTGGCGCCCTGAGACCAAGCTTCAAGGAAATAGGCGAGACCATGCCCGGTTTCGACAGAATCGCCCTCATGAAGTACCCGCATCTGGAGCGCATTGACCACATACATCATGCGGGAAACTCAAGTGGAATCGCCGATGGCGCCGCAGCCGTTCTTGTAGGTACCAGAGCGTTTGGCGAAAGGGTTGGATTGAAGCCCCGCGCACGGATCAAGGGAACGGCCAAAATCGGCACCGACCCTACGATCATGCTGACAGGCCCGGTGCCGGTCACCCAAAAGATCCTTGCGGAAAATGGTCTGCAAATCTCGGACATTGACCTATTCGAGGTCAACGAGGCTTTCGCCTCCGTTGTTCTGAGATTCATGCAGGCGCTCGACGTTGAGCCAGAGGTGGTGAACGTGAATGGCGGCGCAATCGCAATGGGTCACCCACTTGGTGCCACCGGTGCCGTGATTCTTGGAACGCTCCTCGACGAGCTTGAGCGTACCGACAGGGAATTAGGCCTCGCGACGCTCTGCATCGGCTCGGGAATGGGTGCCGCAACGGTAATCGAACGCGTGTGATAGGCAAGGAATTGACAGGAACCTGCACCGCAAATCGTGCAGACGTCGGACCAAGGGCTGAAGGAACCGGATAATGACTGATTTCTCCTATTCTGTAGACGAGACCGGCGTCGCCACAATCACCTGGGATATCCCGGGCAAGTCGATGAATATCCTGTCCCAAGACGGTGTACAGCAGCTCGGCAATCACGTTGACGCAGCGTTGGCCGATGATGCCGTTAGGGGTGTAGTCATCACCAGTGGAAAGGACACCTTCGCGGCGGGAATGGATCTTAACGTTCTGGCGAGAATGCGGGAGGAGTCTGGAGACAGACCGGCCCAAGGGCTCTTCGCACGAATCATGCAGATGCATGAAGTCCTAAGGAAAATCGAACGTGCGGGAATGGACCCAAAAACCCTGAAGGGAGGCAAGCCAATCGCTGCTGCCCTTCCGGGAACGGCACTGGGAATCGGCTACGAGATCGCGCTGGCCTGTCACCGCATTTTCTGTGCCGACAATCCAAGGGCAAGTATCGGCCTACCGGAAATGCTTGTCGGCCTGTTTCCCGGCGCCGGTGGCACGACGCGGCTGATTCGGAAGCTTGGCGTGATGGCGGCAGCGCCGATCCTGCTCGAAGGAAAACTGAGCAACCCCAAGGCTGCAAAGGGCATGGGATTGATCGACGAGGTTGTGGAGGATCCGGTTGCTGCGGCAAGGGCATGGATACTGAACGCCGAAGTCGGAGACCTTGTGAAACCCTGGGACAGGAAGGGCTACAGAATGCCCGGTGGCGCTCCCTACCATCCAAACGGCTATATGACATTTGTCGGAGCTGCGGCGATGGTGAACGGGAAAACACATGGCGTCTATCCTGCGGTGAGGGCGTTGCTTGCCGCAGTTTATGAGGGAGCCCTGGTGCCTTTCGACACAGCACTGAAGATCGAGGCGAGACATTTCGTGGCTGTTCTGATGAACCCATCGAGCAGTGCCATGATCCGATCGCTGTTCATCAACAAGCAGTCGCTGGAAAGAGGAGCGAACCGGCCTGCGGAGCCGGACCAGAGGGTGAAAAGGCTAGGCGTGCTTGGTGCAGGAATGATGGGCTCGGGCATTGCGCTCGTCTCCGCCCTCGCCGGAATTGACGTGGTCCTGGTCGACCAGACCCAGGAGACGGCCAACAAGGGAAAGGCCTTGACCGAAGCCTACATGGACAAGGGCATCAAGCGCGGCAAGGCAACTTCGGAAATGAAGGGAGAAGTGCTGAGCCGCATTACCGCCACTTCGGCGCTCGAATCCCTTGAGGGCACCGACCTTATCGTGGAAGCGGTATTCGAAGATCCGGACATAAAGGCTGAGATAACCAGAAGGGTCGAAACCATTGTCGGGAGCGACTGTATCTTCGCTTCCAACACATCCACCCTTCCGATCAGCGATCTGGCCAAGGCAACCGCGGCCCCCGATAGGTTCATCGGAATTCACTTTTTCTCTCCGGTCGAGAAAATGAGGCTTGTGGAGATCATCAAGGGCCGGGAAACCGGTGACCGGGCGGTGGCCAAGGCGCTCGACTACGTTAGGCAGATTCGAAAGACGCCGATCGTGGTCAATGATGCCCGGTTCTTTTTCGCCAATCGCTGCATCATTCCCTATGTCAATGAAGGCATCCGCATGGTTGCCGAGGGCGTTGCGCCGGCCCTGATCGAAAACGCGGCGAAGTTCCTGGGGTTTCCACTCGGGCCATTGCAGCTTGTCGATGAAACCTCAATCGATCTGGGTGCAAGGATTGCGCGAGCGACGAAGTCTGCGATGGGAGCCGCCTATCCCGACGAGGTCTCCGACAAAGTGATTTTCTGGATGGAGAACGAGGGTCGGCTGGGTCGCAAGGTCCACGCGGGATTTTATGTGTATGACGACTGGGGCAAGCGAAAACATCTTTGGGAAGGCCTCGGTCAGCGCTTTCCCTTGACAGAGATTCAGCCGAAATTGACTGAAGTTCAGCACCGATTGCTCCTTGTGCAGGTGCTTGAGGCGGTTCGGGCGATGGAGGAAGGCGTGCTGACCGACATCCGCGAAGGCGATGTTGGCGCCGTTCTTGGATGGGGTTTCGCGCCGTGGTCGGGAGGGCCGTTTTCCTGGCTCGACATGATCGGACCAGCAAAGGCGGTTGGGTTATGCGAGCGACTGGAAGCCAAGTGTGGCATCAGATTCCATGCACCTGAACTTTTGAGGGCGGTCGCTGTCCAAGGAACGGGATTCTACGAGCGAATGGCGGGTTCAGAGGCCACGTGAGGATCGGTCTTGATTTGTTGAGAAACTGTCGTCGGCCGTTCTCTTGGATCTGGCGCAAGCACGTCGCCGTGGGGTGTATCCCAGATTGTTGGGAATCTGTGCTTTCGGTCGGTTTTCACGGGCGAAAACCGACCGAAAGGAGTTCCTATGCCAGGAAATCAAGGCTCAACAAAGACATCCGAGCGATTCATGCCAACAATCTGGGACGCACTCCGTCGCCGTGACGGCATTTGCCTTCAGCCGTTGTTTTGCTAATCAGTGATTCTACATGGGTTGCCGCTGCCATCATGCGGCCGGGAGCCAATCCGGTACGGGGAGACTGAGGTCATGACAAAAACTGCAGGCGATGATGCGATGCGCGGCCTGCCGCGACGATCCGGACGGGGTATGACCGAACCAATGCGGCGCGACCTTCCCCCCCCCCCCCCCCCAGAATTCTGAATCCTAACACTTCCATAGCGGCCTGAGCGCGGCGGTTGCGACCACCTTCCTGCTGACACTGGGCGCCGTCCTCTGCGGGGTATCGGCGCAGGCGCTGCCATCGGTGCCGGTGCAGGAGAAGGTGTTGCCGGAGCTAAGCCTGACCGGGGCGTTCGACCTGTACAATCAAGGCCAGGCACCGAACCACAATTACTGTCCGTCGGGGATCGAGGTGGAGGAACAGATCAACGACAAGGTGATGGAAGGGAATGTGCTGACGCTGCGGGTGGAGCGCTCGAAGCTGCGGGTCGAGGAGATGACCCTGCATGTGGACTTCGAGATCGTGACCGGATCGGCGGCCGATGCATCGGACCTCGGGCCCACGCGCACGACGCTGCGCAACGTGGCGCTGCATTTTACCTCGACGCAGAGCGAACTGAACCCGAACTTGCGGTTCGTGGCGAGGCGCTGCCACCATGTGGACATTGCGATGGACGCAAAGCTGGAGGGGAACGAGATCCTGTCGATTCGCCTCAAGCCGAAGCCCGGCGTGTACCAGGTCAAAGGGACGGGGCGTCGCGACGTCCGGATCGGCGAGCGCGGGGCGGGGATACGGGTGCGGTATCAGGATCTGGGGACGCTGGGCCGCACGCTGTCGGACCGCCGTTTCAAGCTGCGTCTGGAAGCCGGGGTGGCGAGCGGCCAGGGCTTTCCCATGCTAGTCCCGGCTGATTCCCCTTGACAACGGGCTTCCAGCGTTGCAGCCGCGGGACGCTGGCGGGTCCGGCGGTTTCCCCCGCGGTTTTCCGCCGGCGTTCACACGCAGCATGTGCGATGCTGCCGGCATGTCGATTCGCAGGCGCATGGAATCCTGCCCGGTCCACCGGGAACCCCCCGAAGGCTTCTCGCTGTCGGGGGTCGAGGTCCGTCTGGCCACGCCGGAGGAGCGCCCGCTCTGGGACGCGCTGATGGACCGACGCCACTACCTCGGCTTCCGCCGGCTCGCGGGCCGCGGCCTGCGCTATGTCGCGACGTTCGCGGGCCAGTGGCTAGTGTAGCGCCATCGTAGAAATGAGTATTCTGTTTGACTGTCTCCAGGCTTCATGCCATCTGTTCCGGCATCAGGCAACCCGCGGGCGGCGGAAGGCGGCGGCAGACCGCTCCGGCCCGCATCATGGAACGGAGCAGGGCATGGCACAGAAGACGGGGACTCCCAGGAACAGGGGACGCAGGATTTACCGGGTCCGCCTTTCGGATGGCGAGAGGGCGGAACTGCGGCAGCTGGCCGACAGCAGGGCGGCCGCGTACAGGCGCCGGCACGCCCGGATCCTGCTGCTGGCCGACGAGGACCGTGACGACGGGGGCCGCACCGACTGCGACATCGCGTCGATCCTGGAGATCGGCAAGTCGACCGTCGAGCGGGTGCGCCGCCGCTGCGTCGAGGAGGGTCTGGAGGCGGCGCTGGTCCGCCGCGAGCAGAGGAACCGGAAGGCGCGCAGCCTCGAAGGCGGGGGCGAGGGGAGGCTGGTGGCCATCGCCTGCCCGCAGCCGCCGGAGGGGCGGAGCCGGTGGACGATGCAGCTGCTGGCGGACCGGCCTGGCGGGCTGGAGATCGTGGACACGATCTCGGACGAGACGGTGAGGAAGACCCTGAAAAAAACGACATGAAGCCGTGGCTAAGGCGGTACTGGTGCATCCCGCCGAAGGCCAGCGGCGACCTCCTCGCCGCCATGGAGGACGTTCTGGAGCGGCACCAGCGGGAGTTCACGGAGGACGAGGTTCTGGCCGTCATGGACGGGACCTCGAGGCAGCGGAGGAGGGAGACCCGTGTGCCGCGACCGGCGCGTCCCGGCGACCCCGCCATCCACGACTTCGAATACGAACGGAACGGCACCGCGAACCTGTTCATGCTGTTCGCCCCGCTGCTCGGATGGCGGGAGGTGAAGGTCACCGACCGCCGGACGCGCAGGGACTGGGCCAGGGTCATCCGCGGGCTTGTCGACGTCACCTTCCCCGGCAAGCGAATCGTGCTCGTGATGGACAACCTCAACGTCCACACCGTCGGCTCCCTCTACGAGACGTTCCCTCCCGAAGAGGCGGCGCGGATCGCCGCCCGGCTGGAGATCCACCATCCCCCGAAGCGCGCAGGCTGGCTGAACGTGGCCGAGACCGGGATCGGGGCCATGGTCCGCCAGTGCCTGAACCGCCGCATTCCCGACCGGGCGGCGATGTGCCGGCAGACCGGGGCATGGGCGGAACGGAGGAACCGGGAGAGGGCCGCCGTCAACTGGCGTTTCACGACAGCCGACGCGCGCGTCAGGCTCAGGTCCCTTTACCCGTCAACGCAATGATGTCGCTACACTAGCCCTGGCGGCGTGGCAGGGCGGCGCCTTCAAGTGCGCTCCCCGCGACAGGTGAATCGGATGGAGGCCGGAGCAGCGGTTCCGGCGGCTCGGGCTGGTGGCGAACAGCACCAGGCTCCTGGCGCCCGCCGAGCCGAAGGCGCTCCCGAACCTCGCCTCCCGCTTCCTCGCCGGGATGACCCGGCGGCTGGCCGACGACTGGCTGGAGGCGCACGGGCACCGGGTGCCCGTCGCGGAGACGTTCTGCGATCCGGGGATGTTCGGCGGCACGATGTACAGGGCGGCGGGCTGGGAGGATCTGGGCGCGACCAGGGGGTTCGCCCGCGCCAACGGGCGCTGCAACGACCCGCACGGCAGGCCGAAGGAGCTCTGGGTCACGGCGCTGAGGCCTGACGCCCGAGCGCCGCTTTCCGGCCAGCGGCCGCTGCCGCCCGACGTGGCGCCGCCGTCCGGCCCCGGGCTGGCTCCCCGGGATCCCGAGACGATGCGCTCGCTCCACGCGGAGCTGGCGGCGGTCCGGGACTTCCGCCGGGCGCAGGGAAGGAAGCACGGCGTGGCCTGCGCGCTCACCGTGCACGTCCTCGCCGAACTGGCCAACATGAAGGGCTCCCTCGCCGCCGCGCGGTTCGCGCGCTCGCTGTCGCAGGAGGAGCTGGAGGCCGTCGGCGCATGGGTGAACCCGGAGACGGGGCTTCGCGAGCCGGTCTCCAGGTCCACCATCCACCGGGTCATCCAGTCGGTCGACCCCGAGGCGCTGGAGGACGCGCTCGGGCGCTGGTCCCGGTCCCGGCTCCCCGCCGCCCGGGCGCCCGCCGCCGACGGCAGGCGCATCCGCGGCGCCAACCGCAACGGCGAGGGCCATCACGGGACCGTGGCCCTCGTCGACCACGCGACCGGCGCGCCCTTCGCGCTCCTGAACTTCGACGACGAGGGCGGCGAGCTGGCCGCCACGCACGACCTCCTGGAGCGCAGCGACATCAGCGGCAGGGTGATCACCGCCGACGCGCTGCACACGACGCGCAGGACCGCGGAGCTGATCACGGAACGGGCGGACCACGTCCTCACCGGCAGGGGCAGCGCGTCGGCGACCTTCGCCACCCTTGAGGGCATCGACTGGGAGAGCGCCGCGGCCGGCCGCTTCCCGGAGGGCCCCGCCAAGGCGCACGGACGGCCCGGGAGGCGCTCGATACGCGTCGTGACGCCGCCCGAGGGCGCGGTCGGCTATCCAGGCGTCCGCCAGGCCGCCCGCGTCACCCGCTACCGGGAGCCTCTGGGGAAGGGCTCCCGCGGCACCGGCAGGGACCACACCGAGACCGTCTACCTCATCACCTCGCTCGATGCCCGGGCCGCGTCGCCGGAGGAGCTGCTTCGGCTGAACCGCGGACACTGGACGGTGGAGAACCTGAACCACCGCCAGAGGGACCGCGTCTTCGGCGAGGACGCCTGCCTGACCCGCACCGGCAGCGGTCCGGCGAACCGGGCCAGCCTGAACAGCATGGCGCTCGCGGTGATCTTCGCGAACCGCCGGGAGGCCGGGAGCCTCGCTGAAACCCGGCGCAGGCCGCAGCTGGACCGAAGCCAGGCCATCGCCGCCCTGACCCGGCCCTGAGACGCCACGGCGCCGGCGCCGGGCCACCGGACATCCGGAACGAATCACCCGGACCGGAAACGGCGCCGGCGCCAGTGCGTGGACGGCCCGGAAACCACCGGAACCGGCCCGAAACACGCCGATCCGTGCTCCGTTCATGCGCCGTCCGACAGATCGGATGTAGCGTGGGAAAGTCCTGGACCGCGAGGCCCTGCGGGCGCTCTATGGCCCGCTGCTGGACAGTGCCGACCCCGATGACCTCGGGCCGTGGTCGGGCACGTCCGAACACCTGTTCGTCGGCAACGGGTTTGGAGCCTTCGGCGTTGCGCTCCGCAACGGCTATGCGGAGCCTTGGGCTTACGGAACCGCTCCAGCGGCGGACCTGGCTGCGGACCGGACACTGTCGGGAAGCGCTGCCTGGACCGGGGTTCTGGTGGGTTTCACGCCGACGGCGAAGCGCGTCGTGGGAGAGGCGGTGATTGCGGTCGACCTTGCAACCCTGCACGGCTCGGCGGCATTCACCGATCTGGCGACCGTCGAAGCCGATGGCCAGACGCCGCGCTGGGGAGACGGCGACCTACGCTACATGATCGCGGTTCGCGGGAACACATTCCGGGAGACCGGTGGCGACGATGGGCGCCTGACCGGGATATTTGCCGGACGCGCGCATGAGGCCGCGAGCGGCACGCTGGAGCGTCCGGACCTCACCGCCGCCTTCGGAACCGTAAGGTGAGTCGCAAGGCGGCGGGGCCAGGCCCTCGAAAGGACATTGTGGGTTGGGAAGGCGTCCGGCCCTGGCATGGACCTGCCGCTGCCGGTGCGAACAAGGGCCTGCCTTTCGCCACACATCGGGCAGTCCCCACCGAATCCTGAGTCCCGCCGTTATGTAGCCGGAATCCGCTCGCCGTTGCCCGCTGACGGGCGGCGCACGCACAATTGGATGGACAGGGATATGGATCATTCACTATGGGTGAACTTCCCCCTGTCCACGCCCTACCCGCGCCAGGACCCCTCCCGACAGAACAATAAGTGCAATCCCAACGGCACCGAATATATCCAGTCGATCACTCCAGAGTACATAGCCCCAGAACGCCGCAAACATCAGGAGCGTGTATTCGAAGACGGCGACAAACGACGCCTCGGCCAAGAGATACCCGCGAATGATCAGCCCAACACCGATCACTGAGCCAACTGCCTGGATAGCGACAAGCGCCAAGAGTTCCCAGGTCACCGGAACCCATCCGCGCAACAGGAACCCTTCAGGTCCATCGGGGACCTCCAAATGCAGGAGCGGGAGCCCGACGCATCCGGCGGTGCCCCACAACAGCATCACGGTGAAGAACGAGAGCAACAGCGCCAGAGTTCCTTCTCCGGCGCAGAGGCTGCGGGTTGCAAGAGCCCCCAACGCGTAGAAGACACCCGCGGCCACGGGCATGGCAGTCGCGAACGAAAATTCCCCGAAGTCAGGCCGCAGCACCACCAGGATGCCAAGAAAACCCGCCCCTACGGCAATCGCATTCACCAGACCAACCCTGCGCCTCAAAGCAACAACACTGAGGAGCAGCACAAAGATCGGCGCAGTGAACAGGCCAGCGGCGGCCTGCGCGACGGGAAGAAAGGCAAGGGAACCGAAATAGAAAACCATTGAGATCGAGACAAGAAGACTGCGCAGAGCCACGGCCCAGAGGCGCTTGGGCGATACCAGCCAACCGCCAGCACGGGAAATAACCAGTATCATCGGCAGAGCCATCAACGAACGAAGCAGATGAAGTTGCCAAAGTCCAGCACGTTCAGCGATCAGGATCACCAGATTGTCAATCAATCCAATCAGTGCCATTGCGGAAATTATGCAGGTGGCGGCAACCAATGGACTTGACGCGGATGGGCTTGTCATGGCCATGCCCGTATTCCGCCTTTGCAATCTTGGCAAGCGCAGTCGATATTCGGGTCGTTGACGGCAAGTTAGCGGGAGGATCTGGAATGGGCTGGTTGGATGACGAAACGGGATTGGATCGGCGACGGGCAAACTTCGTTCCCTTAACCCCTCTTAGCCATCTCAGTCGGGCGGCTCAGGTCTTTCCCGACCGCGAGGCGATAGCCTATGGCAGCCGCCGCACAACCTATCGCGAATACCACGCACGCTGTTCAAGGCTTGCCTCTGCGCTCAGCGCCGCGGGAATTGCCTCAGGCGACGTGGTCGCCACTCTTCTTCCCAACATTCCCGCCCAATTGGAGGCGCATTTTGGCGTACCTGCCTGCGGAGCGGTTCTGAACACAGTCAATATCCGTCTGGATGTCGATACGGTGTCCTACATATTGCAGCACGGTGGCGCCAAGGCGGTTCTAGTGGACACCGCCTTCCTTGATCTCGCCGAGTCCGCAGTCGACAGGATGGACAATGGCAGGCCGAGAATCATCGAAGTGGCAGACATCCAGGCTGATCTTCCGCCAAGCGGAAGATGCACGGAATACGAAGAGTTCATCAAGGAAGGCGATCCTGGCTTTGAATGGCTGATGCCACAGGATGAATGGGAGAGTCTTGCGCTCAATTACACGTCTGGAACCACAGGGCGGCCAAAGGGCGTGGTCTACCATCACCGCGGTGCCTACCTCATGACGATGGGAACTGTCATTTCCTGGAGAATGACACTGCACCCGCGTCTTCTTGCCGTCGTGCCACTCTTTCATTGCAACGGCTGGAACCATACCTGGATGGTCCCCGTGCTTGGTGGAACGGTCATCTGCTGCCGGGACGTTACCGCAAGAAACATTTACGATGCGATCGCCGACGAGGGCGTCACCCATTTCGGGGGAGCGCCAATTGTGCTCAACATGATCATCAACGCACGCAAGGAAGACCGTCGTGGATTTGACCATGTCGTTGAGGTCTTCACAGCGGGTGCGCCACCACCGGCGGCGACGCTGCAGGCTATCGAGCCACTCGGTTTCAACGTAACCCAAGTCTACGGCCTTACCGAAACCTACGGCCATGTTACTGAATGCCTGTGGAACACCCAGGAATGGGATGGACTCTCCAATGACAAACGGTCTGCGATAAAGGCCAGGACAGGCGTGATGATGCCGATGATGGAGGACATCACGGTCCTGGATCCAGAGACCATGACCCAAACTGCGATGGACGGCAAGACCCAGGGCGAGATCATGATCCGCGGCAATTCGGTGATGAAGGGATATCTGAAGAACCCGACAGCAACTGAACAGGACTTCGCCAATGGGTACTTCCATTCAGGAGACATCGCCGTTCGGCATCCCGACGGCTATATCCAGATTGCTGACCGAGCAAAGGACATCATTATTTCGGGCGGCGAAAATGTGAGTTCCGTTGAGGTTGAGGGTGTGCTCATGCACCATCCTGCTGTGCTCTTATGTGCTGTGGTGGCGAGACCTGATACGAAATGGGGTGAGGTTCCCTGCGCCTTTGTCGAACTCAAGGACGGCAGCGACGTGGAGGAAGCTGAGCTCATTGCCTTTGTCCGTCGTCGGCTTGCAGGCTTCAAGACCCCCAAGATGGTCGTATTTCAGGATCTACCGAAGACGTCCACGGGCAAGATCCAGAAGTTTGAACTTCGCGAGATCGCGAAAGGACTGTAAGCGGACGCTGCCATTCTCCCATCTCTCCAGCTCGGGATGCGATGCCTGGGAGGCATCGCATTGACCATCACGTTATACGGCCATACAGCCCCACCGTCGAACCGGTGGGTATGTTCAAGGATCACCCAACGGTCGGGTTTGCAGCCTCTTTTGGAGTCCGAATTCCAGCCGGGTTGCCATATCGGCAAAGCTGCGATAGCGCGTCGAAAGTCTGAAACTGGGTGGTCACGTTTGCCGCTGCCGTCATATGGTTCCCCACTTCCACTCCGAAGTGCAACACCGGCCATTCCCGCAGCGAGGGCGGAGCCCGAGCGGAGGGAATGGCCGGAAGGCGTGGTCTGCGGCCCCCGGGCACCGCGGATCCGGCCCCGGGACGGCTGTGGTCCCTTCTGTATGCAGGTTATCCGGGCTTTCCGGGCAGCGCAACGCCTCCGCCGGGGCGGGTCGCGTCCGTCCGGGCGCAGGGAGGGCGCAGCCCGACCGGAGCCCGGACGGACGCGGTCCCGAAATCCATTCCACCCCCTCCCGGCGCAGCCATGCGCGCCGGTGGGAGGCGGTCGCGCGGCGTCAGGGAGGGCGGGCCTCGTGGAACACCTCGGCGGGCGTCCGGTAGCCCAGCACCCGGCGCGGACGCGCGTTCAGGCGGTCCTGCACCGCCCTCACCTCCGCGTCGGTGACCGCGCGGAGGTCCGTCCCCTTCGGCAGGTACTGCCGGACCAGCCCGTTGGTGTGCCCGTTCAGGCCCCTCTCCCAGGAGTGGTAGGGGGTTGCGAAGTGGAACCCGGCCCCGAGCTCCGCCGCCACGCCGGCGTGGCCCGCGAACTCCTTGCCGTTGTCCGCCGTGATCGTGTGGACGGGCGCGGCGGACGGCCGGAGGAGATCCACCATCGCGGCGGAGACCGCAGCCGAGGTTCGCCGGTCAACCCTCTGTAAATACGTGTATTTCGAGGCCCTGTCCACAAGGGAGACCACCGCCCCGCTGTGGCCTTTCCCGATGATCGTGTCCGCCTCCCAGTCGCCCACACGCTCCTTCCTCTCCGCCTCCTCCGGCCGCTCGGAGATGTCCACCCGGCCCGGGATGTGGCCACGGCCCGAGTGCCTGCCGCCTCGCCAGTTCGGCCTTTTCCCGCGGCGCCGCAGCAGCAGGAACAGCTTCCCGCCCGCCTTCCGGTCGGCCCTCACACGTTCGTATATCCACTGGCGGCCCACCGTCCAGCCGCCCTCCAGACGCAGCCGTCCCGCGACCTGCTCCGGGCTCCAGCCCTCCGCCAGAAGCCCCTCCACGCGCGCCCAGCGGTCGGGCGTCATCCTGCGGGGGACCCCGGACGCCGCGCCGCGGCGGGCCTCCGCCCTCCCCTGCGCCTCCCCGGGGCTGTACCCCCCGCCGCCGCCGTTCCGGCGCAGCTCCCGCCAGACCGACGTCCGGTCACGGCCCAGCCGGGCCGCGATGGCCCCGTCGGATAGACCGCTTTCCTTCAGCGCGCCGATCTGGCATCTCTCTTCATAGGTCAGGTGGCGGTAGCCCTCGGGCATGGCAGTCTCCCATGTTGCAGCAAAGGGACTGTCACCGCTTCCTGGCCGATACGCAACATCATGAGACCGGAAAACCGGTCACCACCGCCACTGGTGTTGCACTTCAGGGTGGAATGGGGCGTTGAAGAAGTCCCGTATGAATCCCGCACGAAGACGATAACCCACCGATTTGGAAAGGAGTGGATGTTGGCGCGATCAAAAAGGAAACAGACAATCTTTCGACTCACGATCACGCTCTTATACGTGGAACCCAAGGTCGCCCGAAAACTTGATGTACCTTCAGACATTCGACTCGACGACCTGCATCTCTACATTCAGGCCGCCATGGGTTGGGAAAACGACCATTTGTGGGGATTCGAAGTACGGCGCTACGGCAAACGGTTTGATTGGTCTCCGGACGAGTTCTTCGGCGAAGTCCCTGAGACAATCAGCGATGTCTTGGCTGCCCTAAGCGGCAAGAGAGACGTTACGTATATCTATGATTACGGAGACAGTTGGACACATAGGATCCGAATCGGCCCGCCCCAAGCGGCTCGCCCGGACAGAACCTATCCATACCTGGTGAGTGGAACCGGTAAGTGCCCACTGGAGGATATAGGTGGCGTATGGGGCTATGCGGATTTTCTGGATGCATTCGACGATCCAGACTCAGAGTATAGGGAGTACCTACCGGGATATTTCGGGGATGGCGTGGTTTACGACCCCGAAGACGCGGAACTGGATGCTAGAATCGAGGCGGTCGAAGCGTTGAAGCGTTAAGCGGCGCCTGTCAATCAGTTGCATTTTCACTCCAGCATCTGGCGTCCCAAGACACTTCGAAGGACGATAGCAGTCGTCAATTCAGAGTGTCCTCAAGCGCGACCTCACTGCCTGTTCTGGCGAGATCGCTCGCTGTTGTGAGGCAAGTCTTGGGCTGCGCGGATTTCGGAAACCTAACACGCGTCGACTAGCCGAACCATAGCTGCGCCATAGATTTGACGACACGTTGCGTGCAGCGAAAGCTCGCCGACTACGCCAACCGTCACAGCGGAGTCAGGCTGGTGCGATATAGCTGTTGCGCAAGCAACTCTCTTGGCAGGGTCAATGCGCCGGGATATTGTGCATCCATGCAGGCAAGAATAGCGGTGTTTTCCAGATATACGAATGACTGCCCTTAAGGGATACCAGCGGTTGGAGTGCCCAGGTGTGTGGCGCGCATCGCCCGAGCATCAGCGTAAGAATGTAATCGTTGCCGTTGGAACCGCGACGCTGGTAATGTACGACTACGCCGATAAGCCGCTAACCCATTGGTCACTTCCCGCATTGGTCCGATTGAATGGCGATGCCAGACCCGCGATCTTCGCACCTGGCACCGAATCTACTGAGGAACTGGAAGTCAGTGACGACTCGATGATCGACGCCATCGAACGGGTCCAAAGAGTTGTAAAAAGACGCGGACCCCGAAACCGCAGGCCGCCGCTTTCTGTCATTGCAGCAACTCTATGCGCATTGCCTATTATCTCCATTCTATGGCTCCCCGAACTGCTGACGACGCGGTCAGCCGCGGTGGTTCCGACAGCGAAACGGATCGAGCTCGGTGAGCGCCTTCTTTCCCATATTCAGCGCACATCCGGGCCCCCGTGCCACACACCATCTGGAACGGAGGCGCTCGATCGACTCTACACAAGGCTATTGGGCGGCCGAAAGGGACGGTTGGTTGTGCTGCCAAACGGCATTGCACAATCCAACCACCTACCGGGAGGTTTGATTTTGGTCGACCCGGCACTTATCGAGAACCAGAATTCTCCTGATGTGGTCGCAGGCTATGTGATCGCTGAAGCTGTTCGCGCAGACGGGCACGATCCGATCGCCCGTATGCTGGAACAGGCGGGTCCTTTGGCCGCGCTTCGGTTGCTGACCACAGGCGATGTAACCGAAGACATGCTCAATGCCCAGGCTGCGGTATTGCTCTCCCAGCAACCTGAACCTGTAGGCTTGGGGGCACTTTTGGAACGATTTCGGGAGGCCGGGCTATCCCCGATTCCCTACGCGAACGCAGCGAACAGAAATAGCGAAGTCGCACAGGGAACGTCGCAGTTTGGCCCGGGAGGCGAATCACCAGTGCTTTCCGACGCCGACTGGGTAAGCCTTCAGAGAATATGCGAAAGATGAGAATTCGCGGCCTCTACGGGATCAGAACGACTCTTCCCAACGACGTAATGAACGGATCGGGTGATACAGGTTCCATTCCAGGGTTCTGGCACGACCACCTCAAACCTGGTCCATTGGGCCCAATTCCACCAAAAGGCTTATCCCTTTGACTACGGCACCGCAACATGTTGTACTGGTGGTCCGACGGCCGGTTTCCCGGATTCCGCCGGAATCCGGGCCGCCGCCGCCACGCGGCGGCCCGTCCGGAGCCGGAAGGATCGGGATTCTGGGGGACTGGGGGTCGGCGCCTCGGGCCGGGGCGGAGACCGGGCGTAGGTCCGCGGACGTCAGGCGCCTGGGTCGGTGAGGTCGCGGTACGTCGCGGGCGGCAGGCCGAGGCCGAGGCCCAGAAGCCTGTCGAAGGAGGTCCGCCGGTGGCGGCGGCGGTTCCATCGGAAGACGAATTCGTCCAGGCAGCGCTGGGCATGCTTCCTGCGCAGCCCGTGGTACACGCCCATGGCCCAGCGCTTCAGGTTGGAGAAGACCCGGTGGATCCACCTCAGGACCTCGTGGGCCGGGCGGCCGCCGACCACCCTGCGCTCCCGCGGGTTGTCGGGCAGCCCGGTGTATCCGCTCCATCCGTCGGTGACGGTCCAGGCGCCCGGCGCGACCGCCCCGGCGATGAAGCCATGGAGCGCTTCGGCGCCGTAGTCCCCGACCGTCTCCAGCCGGATGCGGCGTGGACTGCCGTCCTCCGACAGATGCCATGAGAGGCGCCGGCGTTTGCCTTCGCCGGTGATTCGGTGCAAGGGAATGACGATGGTGCAACATGTTGTGGCGGGGGGCCGCCGGACGGCAACCCCCTGCCGAATGAAAGGAGAGAAAGATGAATGGTTCCAGAACCCCCTTCGAGGGCGACGTCAGCACGGTCCACGCGGCGCTGGAAGTGAGCGGCACGAGCTGGATACTGGCGGTGGGGGATCCGTCCGACACGTCGAAGGCAGGTCTCCATAAACTGGCGCCGCATGACGTGGACGGCCTGCTGGGGAGGCTCGGGCGGGCGCGCGGGCGGGCCGCGGTGTCCGGCGGCGATGTCCGGGTGATGCTGGTGTACGAGGCGGGCTACGAGGGCTTCTGGCTGGCCCGTCGGCTGGAGGGCGAGGACCTCGAGGTGGTGGTCCGCCATCCGGCGAGCCTGGAGGTGGTGCGCAGGAAGAGGAAGGTGAGGACGGACCGGATCGACGCCCGCCGGATGGTCCGTGCGCTGCGGGCGTGGGACAGCGGCGACCGGGACGCGATGTCGCCGGTGCGGGTCCCGAGCGTCGCGGAGGAGGACGCGAAGCGGCTGCTGCGCCGGCGGGAGCGTCTGGTGCGGGAGCGCCGCCGCCTCTCGAACGCCGTCGACGGGCTTCTCAGGCTGCACGGGCTGTCCGGAGTGAATCCGGCGAGGCCGGGGTTCCGTGAGCGGCTCGGCGGGATGGAGACCGGCTACGGGGGACCGCTGCCGCCGGAGCTGCTGGCCGGGACCGGGGGCATCCTGGACCGGCTGGATCTGGTGCGTGCGGAACCCAGGGCTGTCGAGGCGAGGAAGGTGGAGATGCTGGAGGTGTCCAGGAAGGCCCTGGACAGCCTTCACGCGGATGCCGACGGGGCGGTGGCGGAGGCCGATGGGCCTCCCACCGCCTCCGTCCCCCGAAGGGAGACCCCCGATCCGGAAAACGCCACCGGGGAGGAAGGGGCGCGTCGTTCGGGCCGGTCCCACATGCCTGCCGGCAGGCCGCAGGCGGGCACGGATCCGGCCCCGGGGAACGCCCACCACGCGGCGGCGCTGGTCCGGCTGCGCGGGGTCGGCCCGAACGACGCGCTGCTGCTGGGCGGCGAGATCTTCTACAGGGAGCTGCGCAACCGGCGGCAGCTGGCCAGCCTCGCGGGGCTGGCGCCGGTGCCCTTCGCGAGCGGCGGCATCGACCACGACCAGGGGATCAGCAAGTCCGGCAGCGCGATGCTGCGCAGGCACCTGGTGCGGATGGCCTGGCGCTGGCTGAGGTTCCAGCCGGAGAGCGCGCTTGCCGCGTGGTTCAGGAATTACGTGAGCGCCCGCGACGGGCGTTCGCGCAGGCGCGGGGTCGTGGCGCTGGCGCGCAAGCTGCTGATCGCGCTGTGGCGGTTCGCCACCACCGGGCTGGTGCCGCAGGGCGCCGTCCTGTCGGAGACCTGAGCGCGGAAGGACAACCGAACACCCGGGCGGCCCGACGGGGCCTCCGGGGAACCCGGGCAGGGCGTGTGACCGGCGTGGAGCATGGTTCGCCGCACGACGCGGCACCGTCCCTCGGATGGGTCCCGCCCCCCGGAACGTCGCACCGGCCCGAATCGGGCATCGTGGTCACGGGGCCGGCATCGGCCAACCGAACCGGACAGGAGTATGGACGCGTCGTTGAGCGCGTCATGGAACCGCGACGTTCCGCCTGGACGGTCCCCGGTGGCACGGCAGCCGCCCCCGACGGAGGAAGGGACGCCGATGTGAGGTTATGAAAAAAAGGTTCATGAAGAAGGGCGCTTGACTTGTAAGGTCTCATAAGAGCTCCACGGCCCCGGCGATGGGGATCCGGCCCGCCGCGCTGCGGCCCCGGCCAGCCACGCCCCTCTCCCCGCCGCCCTCCGGCCCGCCGCCGTCGCGGCAGGGCATCGACGCCTCGTCCACCTCCGCGATCCCCTGCAGCGGGCTCCGGTCCGGGTCCACCATGGCCCGCCGCAGCTTCTGGAGCAGCAGCCAGGCGCTTCTGTAGCTTCCGATTCCCAGTTGCGCCTGCAGCTGCAGCGCGGAGATGCCGTTGGAGTGCGTCGCCATGAGGTGGGCCGCAAGGAACCAGGTCCTGAGCGGAAGGTGGGAGCGGTGCATAACCGTTCCGGCCGTCACCGAGGTCTGGCGCCGGCGGTCCGCGCACTCCCGGCGGCAGCGCTCCCCCTTCAGCTCCCAGCCCCTCGTCCCGCCGCAGGCCGGGCACGCGAAGCCCTTGCCCCAGCGCAGCTCCGCAAGGCGCCGGGCGCAGGCGCCGTCGTCCGGCAGGAGTTCCCCGGACTCCTGGCGGGACATGGGGCGGTCGTCTTTCCATCGGCTTGGCATGGGAGGAACATAAGGCGAACACGGCGGCGCGTCAACCCCTCCGACACAAAATATTGATCCGCCTTGGTCAAAGGGATAAGCCTTTCCACCAAATACGATTGGCCGACCGCGGTACATGAGAGATCGAAAATCAAGTTGAGGCACGGCCAATTTGGGATGAATGGTGTCAAAGTCAATTGCAGATCAACCGCGACTTCGGAAACACTCAACTTTGACGCCCGCTATGGTAATCAATTGCTGGTGGCAGCCAGCGCCTCGGCTAGATTGATTGCACCATCATAGAGCGCACGACCTACGATGGCTCCGTCTATCGCAGCGCCACACGATGCAAGCGCTGACAAATCAGCCAGCGAACTGATTCCACCAGATGCGATGACAGGAACTCCCACAGAATTCGCCAGATTTGCTGTTGCCTCGATGTTTGGACCCTGCATGGCACCGTCGCGGTCGATGTCGGTATAGATGACCGTCGCAACGCCGGCATCCTCAACCCAAAGCGCAAGATCGGTGGCTGAAGTCACTGTATCCTTGACCCACCCTCTAGTTGCGACGCGCCCGTCCCTGGCGTCAATGCCAACTGCGACCTGTCCCGGATACGAAGTGGCCGCCTCGCGTACAAGACCAGGATTCTCTATCGCTGCCGTTCCCAATATGACCCGGGCGACTCCCCGCTCCAGCCAGTGCTCGACAGTCGCCATGTCACGGATCCCACCACCGACCTGAACTGGACAGTTAACGGTTGCCAGAACTGAATCAATCGCCGCGCCGTTCACTGGGTGCCCGGCGATAGCACCATTCAGATCAACCAAATGCAGCCATTCGCAGCCTGCGTCCTGAAACTGCAGGGCCTGCACCGCAGGATCGTCGGCAAACACGGTGGCCTGATCCATAGCCCCCCTAAGCAGCCGTACGCATTTCCCGTCCTTTAGATCGATTGCGGGATATAGAATCATGGTAGTGGTCCCATAGCGCTCAACATGCATATCCTGCCCGTTCAATCAAATACCTGCGCATGATCTTGACGTCATATCCGTCAATCTTCCCGTAGGAACCCGGGCTTCGGGTCGGTCTCGCAATTGGCTACCAGCGTGACAGTTAGACGAAGTCCAGCGATCTTCCGCCTTGGCCTCAAGCTTCAGTCGTACCATTCGCTCGACCTTCAGTCCCTTTGCCGTTTCATTCGATCTGCGACCTCCCGAGCCTTGGGATTATCAATCGCCTCCAACTCATCCAGTACAACTGACCACAGAGCTTCATGTTCTTCTGCACACCTGCGAAGTAAGACTATGACTTCGTCATCGGCAATTGTTGCCAGCGCCCGAACGATGTGAGCGTTGGGAATTCTGTCGAGCAACGTCACAAGGCCCGCCCGGGCCGCTTTGTGCCCGAGCTTGCCCATAGTGATCAGTGCAGCCTTTCGCACCGCCCGGTCTGGATCGACCATGCCCATCTCCAGTATCCGCGTAGGCGGAGAGACCCATTGCGCAAGGGAAAATGCGAGCGCACGAACAGTCGGCTGCGGACTTTTGATCCATACTTCAATTCGTTGACGAGTGAACCGGACCTTACAGGCAGCCGCTGCCTCCAGGACTGGAGGAAGGAGTGCTGTGGATAGGTCCAGCTGTTCGGCTATTCGCTTTACCAAAATCCCCGACTGATTCGTTCCCATCCGAGACAAAGCACTCAACACCGCGAGTTGCTCCGGGAACGGCCTGTTATCGCCAAATCCCCGGAATCGATCCCAAAGCGCCCGGAGTGCCGGAACTGCGGCGTCGCCAAATCCACGTGATACCACCTCCTCACACAACAGTGTGGCTTCGGCGATTTTCGCACGAGGAATACCCTCAAGGACTTCACGGTCACTGAGCAGACTTGGTTCAAACGGCGCTGCGGGCTCTGTGACAGACTGAACATCTCGCGGCGGGTCGCGGTGATCAAACAGGCCTGACGAGCGTGATTGATTGGATCGAGTTCCCCTCATTGAAACGTCTCGAAAGGCAGCCAATCCTCACAATTGAACCACCGAGGAAACCAATGTCCGAGGTCGATGAACATGCCAGCTATAATATCTGCTTCAGGCCACTGTGCAAACCGCCATTTGCATTTCGACCGAAGAGAATGCCAAACCGCGATTGATTGAGTTCAGCAGTAAAAAGGAACCTTCTGGCTTCACGCACTCCCCGGTCTGCCCCTTGATACGGTCCCCGAAGCTCCTTTGATTATTGTCGCCGCTCGTTCCACGTATACGCCGTCGCTCCCGAAACCCACGCTGAAACACACGTCGCTTCACTACAGGAGCCGCAGAGCGAGCATCCGAAAAGCAATCTCACTTCCACCCTGAAGTGCAACACCACAGCATCCATGTCGGGCATCAAGCCAGAATCCGGAATTTCCGCGGACTTTGCAGTTCCGGATAGCGGTCCTGCCAGTCGTCTGCTGCGTAGACTTGCAGGGCCCGGAGGCCAGTCTGAACACCTGAACGCACGATAACCGATCTGCGCGACCCGCCATATATACGATCTGAACCAAATACATAGGTCTGATCCATTGCAAGACCCGGAACGACGCGATCTTCCCCACAGCCCATGGCCCTTCAGCCGGAAACGGAGGCTGGCCCGTTCCTTGATGCCGCGATCTTTCGGGACGCTATGACCACGGCTTTCAGCGGCTGCGAGGCCGCCGAAACCGTCTACATGCTGTTCCTCCGGCGCAATGGCCGCGCCATGCGCCGCATGCTGGCGGTGTCTCAACTCTTCCTCACAGGCGCGATCACGAAATCGAACTCCACATCCCAGAAGAAGGGAGCACCAAAACCCATTTCGTCAATGCGCACCGGATCCTCAATCCTGTTGAACGTTGCAAGGAGGCTCTCCTTCACACCAAAGACAGCATCACTGTGGATATAGGGATCGTCAGGGTCGAATATGTGCGTCGTAAGCTCATCATAACCTTCAGCGCTGATAATGCAGTGCAGATGCGCCGGCCGATATGGATGCCGACCAAGTTCGGCCAGGAGTGCCCCTATCGGACCGTCATCAGGAATTGGATAGTATTTTGGTTTCACGCCCCTGAACCAGTACCTACCATCCGCTCCGGTTCGGAACACGCCCCTGAGATTGTAATCTGGCTGATAACCCTTCTGTTGGACATCATAAAAACCTTCGTCATTGGCTTGCCAGACATCGATCCTAGCCCGCTCTACCGGGTTGCCATCCACATCAAGAATCCGGCCATGCACCACCATTGGCTCGCCCTTGCCGTCGAGGCAGATGTTCGCGCCCATCTCGTATTCCGGTGCCCCGTCTACGTGAAACGGACCAAGCACCGTGTTTTCGGATGCACCGTTGGGTCGGCGGGAGTTGATTGCGTCGACCAACATGGACACGCCCCATATGTCGCTCATCAGAACGAACTCCTGCCGCCAATCATCGCATTTGTGACCCACAGCCGTAAGAAACCTGATCGCCTCGAACCATTCTTCCCGAGTCGGCTCGATTTCCTTGACCGCCTCATGCAACTTGCGGATCACCACCTCCATCACTTCGCGGAGACGCGGGTTCTCCGCATCCCGCATCCGGTCAACGACCACCTCCGCTGAGTTTTCCTCAGTGAAATAACCAAGACTCTGAGTCATCTACCTTCTCCCTATCTCGCGAGCACGGCAGTCAGGACACGCTCGAGTTCGTGCTGCGGATCATCGGCCATCTCCTCAATCCGCCATGCCACATGTTGATCCGGACGAACGAGGATGCATCCGCTGTCGGAGATTTCCGATGCCCGGGCCCAATCGCCAACGTGGTCGACATAGGTCTGGCGAGGACCGATGACGAAGCAACGAATCTGGATTCCGAGTTCCACTGCCGTCCGTTCGGCTGCAACTGTCCATGCCTCACCGCCAATTCCGGTGAAGAGCGCAATCCGACCCTGTCCACAGAGATCAAGGGTCGAGATCTGTGCACCCGTGTCGTGGTCGAATACCCACACGTGAGGCAAACGCGCGCCCGGCCAAGTGGTCGGCTGGTAGTGCAGTTCAGCGTCAAGCTCGAACGCAGGCTCCATCTGCCCGTCAGTCACCACGGCATCGGACCGATAGCGCTGGTTCATCTCGATCCCGTGGGCGTCGAACTCATATTTCTTGAACTCGAGGGCCTTCCGAATCGCAGCTCGTTGCTCTTCGGCCTCCGGAGTGGTGTCGGTTCGCGCCCGCATACTTGCCTTGATCTGTTCAATGTCAGTTCCACCAGTCATGCCCAACGCCTCGAAAATTGGGCCGAATTCAGCGATTGACTGATTCGCTCGGGTCACGATCTGTTTCGCCACCGGCGCGCGCTCCTTGGAATAACTGTCCAATAGCCCAGGGCCAGCCTGACCGTTGATTACCGCGGCGAACTTCCATGCTAGATTGAACGCGTCCTGAATTGACGTGTTGGAACCCAGACCATTTGATGGCGGATGTCTGTGCGCCGCATCACCCATTATGAAAACACGTCCGTTCTGCATATGGGTCGCGTACATGTTATTGACCGTCCAAGTGTTCGCGGAAAGGAGTTCGATCTCAAGTTCGGGGTCGCCGACAAGTTGGCGGGCGACGCTCGTTGCAAACTCCGCGTCTACCTCCGGGGCCGGTTCGTTGATGTCATAGCCCCAAACAATCAGCCATTCGTTCCATGGACGCACCATCCGAACAAGGCCCATTCCAATGCCGCCGACATTCGCCCCTGGCTGCATAATCCAGTAGAGGACCGATGGACGATGGGCAACATATCTCGACAGGTCGGCGCGGAACAGGATATTCATCGAACCGCCGACACCCATCTTGCCTTCGAATGGAAGACCAGTGTGCTCCGCAACGAGGGAATTGCCGCCATCCGCGCCAACCAGATACCTTGACCGAACCTGGAACTCGCGCCCCGACAACCGGTCAAGCAGCGTTGTCGTAACCCCGTCTGCGTCCTGCTGGTGACTCAGGTACTCGGTCGACATCCTTCCCTGAGTGCCGCGTGAGCAGGCAGTCTTGAACAATAGCGGTTCCATGTAGGTTTGCGGAAGATCGTTCATATGGCAAGGGGAACTCAACTGGTGCTCCGCCCGGCTGAGCGGATGTTTCCCCCAGGACTTCATCCGCCCGATCTCTTCGCCGGCCAAGCTCTCACAGAATACGTTCTCTCCCATCAGATCCTGTTCGGTGGCATGCATGTATGCTTCGTCCTCGACCTCACGGCCGAGGTCGCGGAGCACCTCCATCGTCCGCTGGTTGGTGATGTGCGCACGCGGCGTGTTTGCCAGCCAGCGGTAACGGTTAACGACCATGTTCTCGATACCGTAACTTGATAGGAGCGCAGCCGTAGCCGACCCAGCGGGTCCGGTGCCTATGATCAGGATGTCAGTCGTGATTTCAGCCATCGCCAGTCTCCAATGATTGCGTTTCCGTCCGCACCAGCCGTCGCCGAACTGGTATGAGTTCAATGCCGGTCCTGTCTGTGAACAATCCCCAGAGCCCACGCGGCGCGAACAACATCACGGCTATGCCGATCAGGCCGAGCAGGAGTAGGTACCAGCTTCCGTAATCCGCCAGAAGACTCTGCAGGACAAGAAAGACAATTACTCCAAGGAGCGGTCCTTCAATCGTTCCGATTCCGCCAATCACCACAATGAAGATCACATAAGCAGTCCAGTCGAGCACACTGAATGCGGCGTCAGGAGATATTCTGGCCTTCTGCAGGTAGATGAGTCCGCCAGCAAGTCCAGTGCCGAGCGCTGCCATAAGGAAGACTGTCCATTTCATTGCGCCTGGATCGACTCCCACTGACCGCGCCGCCGCCTCGTTGTCCCGAACAGCGGCCAATGCGAGGCCACGACGGGTCCGCAACAGCCAGTAAATTCCGCCGATTGTCAGGACGGCAAGCAACAGCGCAAGCCAGTAGGCGAGAATGTCGCGCGCGGCGGAGGTCTTCACGTCAAGAATCGCCTTGATGAAGTCGATGAACCACATATCCCGGGTCGCATCCCTAGGAAGGGATGTGCCGGTACCCCCGCCTACCTGCTTCCATTGCGCAACCGAAAGGCGCACAATCTCAGCGATGACCCAGGTTCCGATCGCGAAATAGGCACCCTGGAGGCGGAATGCGAAGAACGCAGTTGGAACTGCGAGAACCAGAGCGGCAAGGCCACCAAGCAGGATTGCTGGTACCGGATCAAGACCCCACAGAATCACCGAGCCAAACATCGCATAGGCACCGATTCCCACAAAAGCCTGCTGCCCGACCGAAACCAAGCCACCATAGCCTGCAAGCAGGTTCCACCATTGGGCAAGCACGGCAAGCGTAAAGACAAAGAAGAGATCCTGAATCAGACTGCGTCCCGCAAAAACAGGTAAGACAATCGCAACCATGACGAGGGCGGTCGCCAGAACTCCGGCAATTCGCGAAACGCGTGTATGGGTCTCTGAAACGTAGCGCATCAATCCACGGCCCGTGGCAGAAGACCGCGTGGGCGGAACAGCAATACGACGAGGAATGCGATATGGCCGGAAAGTATCTGCCATTCAGGATTGATCGCGGCCCCAACCGTCTGCGCAACGCCAATGATGATTCCGCCGAGCAATGTTCCCCAGAGCGATCCGAGCCCTCCAATGATCACCGCCTCAAACGCATAGATAAGCCGCGCCGGACCAATGGTCGGATCGAAATTCGCACGCATGCCAAGATACAGTGCGGCGACCGTCACCACGACCATCGCGATACCGGTAGCTACCGCGAAAATATGTGCTGGCCTTACTCCCATCAGGCTCGCCGTTACTGGATCGTCAGAAGTGGCGCGGAAGGCGCGACCCAACCCGGTGCGGTAGAACAGTTGGTTGAGCGCCACAATGACGACAATCGCTGACACGAAACAAAGCAGCGGCATCACGCCGACGTTGATTGGTCCCAGTGCAATCGATGCTGTCTCAAGCGCTCCACCTCCGATGCGCTGACTATCAGCCGAAAACCCTTCCAGCAGGGCATTCTGAAGCGCGATGGATAGCCCAAAGGTGACAAGAAGCGGAGGCAGAAATTCCCTACCGAGCGTACGGTTGAGAACGAACCGCTGCAGCAACCATCCAAGCGCAAACATCAACGGAGCGGCAAAGGCTGCGGCGACAAAGGCGCTCAGGCCAAGAAGCGATACAAGGATCAAGATAATGTAGGCGCCGAATACAATGAGATCGCCATGCGCGAGGTTAACCAGCCGCATTATGCCGAATACCAGACTCAATCCGGCAGCGAACAGCGCATAGAGTCCGCCGAGGAGCACTCCCTGCACCACTGTATCCAGCCAGATCATGCGACCTTCTCACCGAAATATGCCGCGTGGATTCGCTCACGAGAGATTTCCGATGGTTTTCCTGTGAGCGTGACGCGGCCCTCCAGCATACAGTAGACCCTATCCGAGACCTTGAGAGCCTGGCTGATGTCCTGTTCCACAACGATCACCGAGGCACCGGATTCCTTGATCCGCGGCAACGCGGCATAGATGTCACGAATTACCACGGGCGCCAGACCGAGACTGATCTCATCGCAGAGCAGCGCCCGCGGATTTGACATCAGCGCCCGACCGATCGCCACCATCTGCTGCTGTCCTCCAGATAGTGCCGTTCCCGGATTCATCCGCCGTTCCTTTAGGGCAGGGAAGAGTTCATAGACCGTCTCTAGCGTCCAATATCCATCAATATCCCGGCCATAGGAGCCGATCTGAAGGTTTTCCTCAACGCTCAGCGAAGGAAAAAGCCTGCGGCCTTCCGGGACCATGACAACGCCGAGTGCCATGATATTGTCGGCGTCAAAGTGCCCGATATGCGCACCGTCAAATGTAACTGATTCAGGATTGTTTCGGATAACGCCAGAGATCGAACGAAGTAGTGTGGTCTTTCCCGCCCCGTTCGCGCCGATGATGGCAACCGTCTCACCCTGCTGCAAAGTTATATCAACGCCGAACAGTGCCTGGAAATCACCGTAGAACGCCGTCAGTCCCGAAGTCGCCAACAGAGCCATCAGACTTCGAGCCCTAGATAGATTTCCCGCACTTGACTGCTGGCCATGATCTCTCTGGGGTCGCCAATACCAATGATACGGCCGAAATCGAGCACGAGGAGCCTTTCGGCCACCGATGTCAACGCATGCAGCACATGTTCGATCCAGACGACCGTGACACCCCGGCCATGTATCCGTCGAATGGTTGCGATCAGGGACTGGCATTCACCTTCGGTCAACCCGCCAGCAATCTCGTCAAGCAGCAGAAGTTTCGGGGCAGTGGCCAACGCGCGCGCAAGTTCCAGACGCTTTCGCTCCAGAAGCGGCAGGGTCCCGGCAGGCATATTGGCCCGTTCCATCATTCCGGTCTCTTCCAGTATTCCGGCACAGCAGTCGGTGACTTCCGCTTCGCCCAGATTACGGCCGAATGTCCCAGCGACGACCAGGTTCTCAAACACTGTGAGAGTCTCGAATGGTTGAGGGATCTGGAAAGACCTGCCGATTCCAGCAAGCGTCCGCTGCATCGGTGGAGCCCCGGTGATGTCCTCGCCATCAAACTCGATACTTCCGGAATCCGGCATGAGATTACCGGTGATGAGATTGAAGAGCGTCGACTTCCCGGCACCATTGGGACCAATGATCCCCAGCGCCTGACCTTCAGGCACATCAAACGTCAGGTCATCAGCGACACAAAGGGCTCCAAAGGACTTGCTGAGGTTTCTTAGCCGAAGAAGCACCATGTTCATCCCGATCGCGCGGGCCGACCATTTGCTGGCCCGCGTGATCTTCCTGTCAAGCTAGGAGATTGCCTCCATGGCACCACCGGTGGGAATGTTCGGGGCAGTTTTATTGTCAACGATGACCAGATCATAGCCTCCGCCATCCTTCAAACGCCACTGTCCGCCGACCAACGGAGTCTTTGCCACGTTTCTGGCGGCGAAAGGCGGTAGGCCCTCCCCGCTCCAGGAAACCTGACCAACGACCGTATCAAGGCTCGTCGCCGCAACGGCCTCCGCGACCTCGTCACCATCACTCGGGTCCGACACCCGACCCATCACGTTGTGGGCCACCTCGAACAACGCGTGAACGAAACCAATCGGTTGGGTCCATTGACGCCCGGTCGACTGCTCATACCCTCCTGCGATGTCTCCGGCCGACGCACCATCCACTGAAGAGGCGAAAGGATGTGAGGGCGACCACCAAACCTCCGACGAAAGGTTGTGGCCAGTTGCCCCCAGCGCCTCCACCGCTTGCGGGAACAGGATCGCCTTGCCAATCGAAGCGGCCTTCGGCGTGTAGCCCTGCTGTTTGGCCTGTGTCCAGAAGGTGGTGAAATCCGGCGGAATCACAACGCCCGTCACAATATTGGCCTCGGCCGCCTTGAAAGCGTTGATCTGGGCGGTGAAATCATCAGTGAGGTTCTGGTAGCGGCCGGTGTCGGTCAAGCTGTAGCCGAGTTTTTCGAGCACCGGAGGGAAGCCCACCACAGGATCACCCCAAGCATTCCCATCTCCGTCGTTGGGAAACAACGCCCCTACAGACTTGTTCGTATTGAGCTGTCCCCACATATTCGTGAAGACTGCGATCACATCCTCAAGTCCCCAAAAGAAGTGGTAGGAATAATCGAATGGAGTCCATGATCCGGGGTCGCCGGGATTGCCTTGCTGACCGATGAAGTACGGTTGCCAAGGCGCCACTGTCGACACGCAAGGCACCTCCTCGATCTCGCACGTTGTCGCGACAGGATTTGCAGTCTCGGGCGTTGAAGCCACCAGCATCAGATTGACCGCGTCATCGACGATCAATTCCTTTGCCACTTCGGCGGCCCGATTGGGATTGGACTGGCTATCTTTAACGATCACATCAAAGTCATTGCCGGCGGCAGCGAGGAACGTGTCAATGATGAATTGGTCAGCTTCGGCAAAAGCGGCGAGCGGTCCTGACTGCGGGCTGACATAGCCGAGCCTGATCTTTGCGCCTTGCGCCAGAGCCGGCGCAACCAAGCCACCAGCGGCAACCGTCATCGCGGTTGCAGCTGACGACTTCAGTAGTCTACGACGTGTGAGCATTGATTGATCCTCCTTGAAGAAAATTGTCGTTCAGTTGCTAGGCGCGGCTCCGCTCCAAGCGTCCTGAAGAAGCGCTCGCAACCCCTCCGAGGTCACTTCACGTGGGTTCCAGTAGGGATTTCGGGTCGCAAGTTCGCTGGCACGGTCAAGGTCACATTCAGCCATGCCGAGCTCCTTGAGAGATCGTGGCGCACCGATACCCCCTGCAAATTCCCAAAGCGCCCTTCCCGGACCATCACCCCGGAGTATATTCTCTACAGGTGCAAGAAGTTCAGGCACCGAGACAGCGTTGTAGGCGATCGCATGGGGCAAGACCACAGCATGGACCTGCGCGTGGGGAAGATCGAAGGACCCTCCCAGAGTATGGCAAAGCTTGTGGTGAAGCGCCATGCCGACGCGGCCCAGCACGGAACCGCAGGCCCAGGCGCCCCGAAGGGTTTCCTCTCGTGCCGAGAGGTTGCCGGGATTCTCCAGCACTTCGGGAAGCGATTCCGCGAAGGCTCGCAAACCTCCGACCGCAAGTTTGTCGGTTTCCTCGTTCCGGTCCCGCGAATAGAGAGCCTCCGCCGCATGTGCCATTGCGTTTAGGCCACTGGTTGCACTCAGTTCCCTCGGCAGACTGACGGCGAGTTCGGGGTCATAAATCACCACATCGGGCAGGACTCTGGGGTCGGTCAACGTCGATTTCACGCCGGCATCCGTCTGGCCAAGGATCGGTGTCGCCTCACTGCCTGCATACGTGGTTGGAATGACAATCTGCGGAAGACCCGACCGAAGTGCCAATGCCTTAGCTAGCCCTGTCGTCGAACCACCACCAACAGCGACGAAACTGTCCGCTTCCACTGAACGCGCATGCGCCAAAGCCTCTTCGGTGACCTCAACCGGGGTGTGCATTGCGGCGCGTGAGAAAACGCCGACCGCCTTGCCGCCAAGATCCCCGGCAAGGTCGAGTGCAATGCCGGACTGTTCCAGTGTCGACAAGACCAATGCCCGGCAACGACCAATCCCTCCCAGCTCTTTGGAAATCGAATGACGCAGGCCCGCGCCAAAGCGTACCTTCTGGGAAGTGGCAGCGAATATGTCCAGAGGCATATTCGACTCCTCAATGGCAGCTTTTCCAAGATTGAGGATAGCATTTGAATTTGGCGTCTTGATCGAATTTCGCCGACTTTATATAGCCTGACGTTATGAAATTGGATCCGCGACATCTCGAGATCCTCGCTGCCATTGTGGATCAAGGCGGCTTGACGGAGGGCGCGGTCGCCTTGGGCAAGTCACAGCCGAGCGTATCGCGCTCGGTCGCAATGCTTGAGCAACGGGTCGGAGCCGAACTGTTCGAACCACAACGCAGACCATTGCGTCCCACGGAACTTTGCATAGCGCTTGCCGACGCTGGCCGGAGCATCCGCACAGCAAATGACACCGCGAGCAGAATTGTCGCGAACTACCACAGCGGTCGCAGTGGTGCCGTAAGGATCGCGGGGACGCCGATCTTCATGGATGGCGTGGTTTCGGGAATGATCGCGGAGTTTCAATCTGAGAATCCGGATGTCCGCATTGATCAGAGTTATGGGTACATTACCGAACTGATTCGCCGACTCGGCAGCGATACATTGGATCTTGCCATCCTTCCGATTCGGGGCGCTGAAGTGCCGGAAGGCTTAAGGTTTACGCAGATACTCCAAGGCCGCAACGTCATTGCATGCCGAGTTGGCCACCCACTGGCACGCAAGTCACCGCTCCGCCTCAAGGATATAGCCGCCTACCCTTGGATCGCCCCTCCGGCCGACAGCCCACTCTATCACGACCTGCGGGCCGTACTGTTCAGCATCGGCATGCGCGACTTCAAGGTCAGCTTCACTGGTGGGTCACTCAGCGCCGTAACAAACATCCTGTCAGGCTCTGACGCGCTGACCGTGCTTCCGTATTCGGTAGTGTTCATGCTGCGGCGGGAAAACCGCCTGGAAGCCCTGCCGGTCAGAATCGGAGATCCAGATCGCAATCTGGGAATTCTGGTCAATGCTGAGATTCGGGGGAAACCTGTTGTACGCCGTCTGGTTCGATTCATCACCAGCGAATTCGTTGGCCTCGCCAACACCATTGCTCATCATGAGCGGAACGTGCTGTGGCGATAACCACTGCGAACGCGGGTCAAATCACTCTTCCCGGAGGAGATGTGAGAGCTTATCGAAAATCCGATCATTTGCCGCAATGAATTGCCCGGACTCGAGTGGCTTCTCGTTCAGTGACAGGGCCTCAACGAATCCACCCGCCTCCTTTACGAGCAGAATCCCTGCGGCCATGTCCCAAGGCTTCAACCCGCGCTCCCAGGCTCCGTCGAATCGCCCCGCGGCCACATACGCAAGGTCTAGCGCAGAGGAACCCGTGGAGCGCAGTCCTGAACAGCCTGGGGAGATTCTTCCGACATCGTGCATTTTTTCCCGCAGTTCGGGAAAGGCGGCAAATGGAAGTCCAGTAGCGAACAGCGCCTGCTCTAATTGACGCCGGCCTGACACTCTGAGACGACTCTGGTTCATCCATGCGCCTTGCCCCTGCTCGGCGATGAACATCTCATCCCTTGTCGGGTCGTAAACAACGCCCGCAACTATGACTCCCTTACGCTCGAGCGCGATCGAAACCGACCAATGGGGCAGACCGTGAAGGAAGTTGGTCGTGCCGTCCAACGGGTCGACGATCCAACGACGTGTTGGATCCGTGCCTTTGGCTGCTCCACTTTCCTCCCCTAGCCACCCATAGTTCGGTCGCCCTCCGCGAAGCTCTTCCTCAATGATTTTCTCGGCCATGATGTCCGCACGAGTCACAAAGTCACCAGCACCCTTGACGGACACCTGCAGGTTTTCAACTTCACGAAAGTCCTTTGCCAATGAACGCCCAGCCCTGCGGGCTGCCCTGATCATGAGATTGAGGTTTGCGCTGCCTTGCATAACTCTAGCTCCCATCTCCGCTGCCGGGCTATAGGCTGTAACCGCAGACGCTCCAAGTGCCACGTTCATTCGCGACCACAACGGTCTTTCGGCCCATCGACATGGCCAGTTAGGCCTGCGGATCTTGCAAATCCCCTAAGATCTGCCTTCTGAAACCCACGACTCTAGACTGCAATCGTCCATTGAGTCATATTTGGCATACCAGAATCGGTCTTGGTTTCGAACTAGGGCCTGTTGACAATCTGTCCAGCCGACGGCATTCTCCCGCAACGCACGCCGGAAAGGCGGCACAGGCAACATGGGCGGGCAGAACGATGAACGCAGACAGAACGGTGCTGACCGACGCCATGTGGGCGCGGACCGGGAACATCCCTGCCGGCAGGAAGACCGACCCGGGAGTGACCGCGGCGGACAGCCGCCTCTTCGGCGGGGCGGTGCCCGTGCGGTTCCGCACGGGATCGCCGTGGCGCGACCTTCCGGAGCGCTTCGGAAAGTGCAGCAGCGTCTCCAGGCGGTTCCGCCGCTGGACGCTTTCCGGGGTTTCCAGGCGTGTTTTCAGAGCTTTGCCGGACGGGTCCGGCCTTGAGCACGTGTCCGTCGACGGCACGGTCGTCCAGGCGCACCGGAAGGCGGCGGGCGCGAAAGGGGGGCCGGAAGACAGGGAACCGGGCGTTCCCGGGGTGGCCTGACCAGCAAGATCGTGGCGGTCGTGGACACGCTGGGCAATCCCGTGCGGTTCACGATCCTTCCCGGCCAGGCGCACGACCTCAGGGGCGTGCCGGAACTCCCTGAAGGGCTCCGGTTCGGGACCCTGGTCGGCGACAGGGCGTCCGGCGCGGACTGGCTGCTGGAGTATCTGGAGGGGCGAGGCGCCGGGGCGGTGATCCCGGCGGGGCGGAACCGGACGGAGCCGCGGGAGCACGACCGGGAGAGATACGGATGGCGGCACCGGGTGGAGAGTTTCTTCGCCAGAACCAGGGAGTTCCGGGCGATCGCGACACGCTGTGACAGGACCGCCACGAGCTTCGCGGCGGGGATTCACCTCATCGCGGGCGTGGCGGCGGCATCATGATTGTCAACAGGCCCTAGCCTTAACTTCCACTCCCAAAACCCAGCAAAGGTCCGATCCCGCCCGTTCGCCCAAGAGACCTGCAATCCCTGCCAAGAACTATTTTCGCTCACTATCAATTTCTTGCGGAACATCCGCGAGTTTCTCGCAGACTTGTTTGCACTGGTTTGGCCATCCTGCGGCGAAACAGGCGAATACAGGGCAGGACGATGCCCGCTGACAGGGCCGCCGAGCATTCGACGGCCAAGTTGACAGAGTCGCCGCTCCGGGCGATGGGAACCTTCGACATTGTTGCGACGGCCCGCGGACGGATGTATCCGAACGGCATGTCCGCCAACGTTGAGTCCGAAGCCCTGCAGATTTCTCCAGTCGCCATCCTTGCGGGGATCGGAAACCTTGACCGCCGTTCCCTCTGCAACCTGATTGCCTCGTTGGAAAGGTCCGACGTGATTTCCATCTCGGCGGAAGCCGTTCGTCTTCCCGCGGGAAAGCTAGGCATTGAACTTAAGCGGATGGCCGACGCCGTCAACGAGGCAGCCGACGCACTTTGCGGGTCCGGGCAAGGGGACCACGTACTTCGGCACCGGCTGTGGCGGCGAATGAACGACGCCCTGAATGTCAGGGACGTCTCACCTCTCTCGAACCAAACCGCCCGGGAAAATTCCGCAGCCCTGGCCCTGCGCACTTCGGAGCGGCTTTCGCCTGCCTTGCGCGGACGTCACACTCGCGAATCCCAGACTGGCCGCGTAGGGGCGTCCCTAGGCAACAGGCTGAAGCGGGCGGTTTCTGACACATCCCGGAGAGTCCAAGCCTTTGCGGGAAAGACAGACCTCGTTACCTTTCCGGATATCGTGCGGGAAGAGATGCTGGAATTCTTTGCGAACGAAGACATCATGACCAGGTTCGCGGAGCAGGCCGATGCGGACACACGGGCAGCGGTCGAGCAGACCCGCAAAGCTGCCCAGACCGCAATCGCCGGTGGGCTAGGCTGGGCGGCATTTGCCGGAATCGTCGCAAACGCGGGGTTTGCCCCCTACATTCTCGCGGCACAGTTGAGCGCATGGATCCCGCTGGTCAGCGGCCTATCAATCCATCACACTTAAGTCCGTATCCTTTCCCTCCGTCCGGGTCCCGTCCCATTCCCGCATGGCCTGTATGGCGATGACTGCGTAGGACAGGAGCTTCACCCCTTCCCAGAGCTTCTGGGTGCCCGGCAGCGGCTGGCGTTTCGATGGATGGAATCCTGCCAGTCCGGCGGCCGTCACGGCGAAGCCCGCGATGGTCAGGTCCGGCGGCCCGCGGGGAGCCCTGAACCCGTGGCGCCTGGCGAGCGCCAGGAGCGCCGGGACGTCCTGGAGCGTGACGTGCATGGTGGCCGGGTCGTCCGGCCTCTCCCGCGCCAGGAGGGACAGGTCCCAGACCCGGAACGCGGTGATGGCGTCGAAGGCGAGGCACTTGCGCAGGTCGTCGGCGGCGTCGAGGCGGCGGTCCTCCATACGTGTCCCCTGCCTGAGCGCGTGCAGGAAGCGTTCGATGCGCCAGCGCAGTTCGTACCAGCGCAGCACCTCGCGGGCTGTGCCGGGACCGGCCCCGCCGCTGCTGCCCGGCAGCATCCAGTGCAGCGGCGCGCACCTCTTCCTTCCCTTCGCCGTCGCCGGACGTCGGGGCGGGCTCTCCTCGCGGGCGGAGACGGCGACCATGCGGATGGGCGCGTCGCCGGCCCGGTCCTTCGGCGGCAGCAGGTCCACCTCCGCGCAGCGCAGTGTCAGTTCCGCGGCGCCGCCCTTCCGGCGGTTCGGGCCGCCGCAGGCGGGGACCCCGGCCTTCCGCTCCCCGACCGGCTCCGTCCCCAGGACGTGCTCCCAGAGGTCCGCGCCCCCGCCGTCCGCCGTCGCCACACGGCGCTGCGAGCCTTTGCTGGCCCGCACCAGGAGCTCCGCCCCCTTCCCCTCCGCCCGCGGGAGCAGCTGCCAGAAGTCGCCCTCCCGGTCGCAGACGTTCACCACCCTCGTGTCCGGGCAGGCGTCGGCGAGGCCCTGGGCCCGGTCCAGCCCGTCCACCCAGCGGACGCTGTCCTTTCCCTCCTCCTGCCGGAAGTCGGCGTCGGCGAGGAACGTCCCGAGGGGCCGCCCGACCGCGTCCGTCGCGATGCCGAAATGCGCCAGGATGCCCGAGGTCCCCTTGCCGCCGCCGCCGGGGCCGTCCAGGCCCGAAGTCCCTGAAAGGCCGTCATAGTTCAGTGTCGTCGTGTCCTGCACCGCGAGCACGAACCGCTCGGCGCGGCACCGCTCCACCGTCTGCTCGCAGTGCGACTCCAGTATGTGCTCCATCGTCACCGCATCGTCCGGGAGCAGCCGGTAGGCCGCCGTCCGTTCCGCCCGCCCGGGAAAGATCGCCGGAAGGCACTCCCCGAGCCGCCGGGTCCAGGCCGCGCCCATCGCCGCGATCCGGCTCCTGACCCGACCGTCGGGGTGCGGACTCCGGCCATACTCCCGCTCGGCCCATCCACCCCCGCAATACATCGTCCCGGACCAGCCGGGAACCCTCCCGGGCCCGCGGCACAGGGTGTCCCGCCAGCCTTCCGCGAGCGGCCTGAGCCAGACCGCGCGGCGCACGCCGGAGCGCCGCCCGGAGGTCAGCTCGGGACAGCACCTGCATCCCGCCGCCCGGTAGCACAGGCCGGACCGGTCCGGCCCGGTGAAGGTCTGCGCCAGGACAGGCCGCACACCGTAGGCCACCTCCCAGTCGTCCGCGACGCGCTCCGCCGCCATGCGCAGGGCCCGGGAGGCAAGCCCCTGGACCCGGACGCCGGCAGGCAGGATGAACCTGTTGTTGCAGACGACCCTGCCGATGTTGGCCAGGCGGGCATCCGCCGACCAGCCTATGACACCGTCGCGGGGACCGAGCTGGACCCCCGCCGCCGTGAAGCCGATCCCGCCGAGGACGCCGTGCCGCTCCGAGCGGACCCAGTACCGGACCTGCCCGCCCGGCGGACGCCGCCAGCCCTCCGGATGGTGCGTCCCGACCATCGACTCCCAGCGGCGGCGGTCATCCGCGCCCGTCACCGGATCGAGCGACAGCGCACCGAGGTCCCGGAGCGCGCAGGCGACCGACCTGTCGGGAAAGTCCGGCGCGGGAGCCGCGCGCGGGTCGAGGTCCAGCGCCTCCGCCTCCGGCAGGCGGACGTCCAGCGCGTCCGCGAGCCTGGGCAGCAGCGCCCGCGCCGAAGCCAGGCAGCGCCGCCCGGAGGGACCGCGCCAGTCCTCGCGGTCGCACAGCCCGCGGGCCAGCGCGCTCCGCGTCAGCCCGCCGCCCCTGCAGGCCGTCGTGAACCAGTCCACCGTCCCCGACTGTATCTGCCGCATCCGAATCTGCATGGCGGACTGATTCGCACGGAATCCAATCTAGAGTCAAGCGTGAGTCATTGATAGGTCAGCGGCCCCGTCCTTGTCTCGTTTCTCTCGGTCCTGATCAACCCCGTCACGCTTCTGGCAGGCATCTCCGCAATGAGTTGGCACGTCGGCAGACGCATGGTTTCAGTGGTCCGCGGTCAGATCGCGGCGCGTTATTGCGTGTTGTTGAGCCTTCAGGGTATGGTAGGGCGGAGTCCTGCACTGGCTGGATTCCTGACAGACATGCGGCGATGTGTCAGCGACCCGCCCGGGAATTTCCCGCATGCGAACGAGGACGACCTCGAACGGTGGAGCGGCATCAGGGAATGGCTACCGGACAATCTACCAGCCGCCGCAGGGAGTCCACCAGCGCCGTTCGATGTTCCGCTTGCCAGGCCAATCCGGAAAGTGCACCGGGACATTGCCGCTGACAGCATCGAGACACTCGCGGTCAGCGCAGTCACGGCGGGTGAAATCTACTGGCACGCCGCGGCGGTCGACCAACGTGTGCTGAATGCCGCCGACTTCTCGAGGGCCGCGGATCTGGGTGACCCCTTGGCATTCGCCGTCCACGCCCGGCAGTTTGCCGAACGCGGCGCGGACTACGCGTTGCGTGGCTATACAGCGGAACAGATCGTGCTCGACCACCTTGTGTCACTTGGCCATCATGTGGCCGTTCCGGCGACGGGCAACACGCCGGGATATGACTTGCTCGTGGACGGAACACCGGTGCAGGTGAAGTGCGGCGAGAGCGTCTCCCTGCTCAGGGAACATTTCGAGAGATTTCCCAACATCCCGATCATCGCCAACCCTGAACTGGCCGAGGCGGCGAAGGAACTGGATGCTCCCTGGTCACATCTGGTGAGCAGCCTCCCGGGTCTTGACATGCAAAGCGTCAGCGACCTGGTTGACGCGGCCCTTTCGCACGCCGAGGAGATCACGGACCTTGACGTGATCGGTTTTGGCCTTGCGGGCGGTTGGGCGCGCGGCGGATACGAGGTCTGGAAGGGAAGGATACCTGTTGAAGATCTGCCGGCATGGCTTGTCATTGACGGAATTGCGCGAGGTGGGCTTGCAACCGCAGGCTTGGCCGCGGGGACCTGGATGGGATTGGTTGCGATCGGTCCAGCAGGTGCGGTCATACTTGGCCCAGCAATTGCCCTGTCGTTCATGCCGGGCACTCCGAGAGCACGTGAGTTCATGGAAAGTGCCTTGAGGAAGGAATGGCATGACGGGCTCAAGCTGCTCGGTTCAGAACTGCTGGGCGCACTGGCAGCGGCTCTCGAGAGGCGCATAGGTTTCCTGAAGCGGCGCCAGATGGAGATCGAGGCCCGCTGCGGCTGCGGTTCCCACCCGCTGGCCGAATGGTGCATCCAGCGCGGATTCGAAGATCTGCTCTGCGCCGTTGAGATCCGCCTTGCGCTTGGGAAGGCTCCGACCGACCAGCTTCATTGCATCGAACTGGAAGTCAAGGCCGCTCGCGCCGCACCTGCCGATCCGGCGGTCCTCGCTGCCCGCAGGCGGTTAACCAAGCATCTCGACGAATGTCCATCGTTGAAGGATGCGATTGAATCCCGATTCACACAGATGAAGAAAGCGGAATTTCGCTGAATTGGCTGAACTCATACCAAACCAAATTAATAATGTACCCAGAACAAGGATTGAACATCATGCTGTGTGACACGGCAATATTCTGCGTGTGACCGGCGCCGCCGTCCTGTATTCCGTGTCCGGGAAACAGGCGGAAGGAGAACGGCATGCCAGCGAAAGTCATGGTCCGGCGCACCGACCACACACCCGGCCAGTTACGGGAGCTGGCCCGGAAACACAGGTTCCGCGACTGCCGCCGCCGGATGCGCGCGGTCGCCCTGGCCATGGAGGACGGTCTGTCCAGGGCCGAGGTGGCCTCCGGCGCCGGCGTCGGCGCCCGGACGCTCCGCGACTGGACCGTCCGGTACAACGCCGACGGCCTGGACGGCCTGCGGGACGCCGCCCGCCCGGGGGCGCCGCCGAAGCCGGGAAGCGGACAGGCGGAGGAGGTCGCGTCTTGGCTGGATGAGGGGCCGGACCCCGACGCGGGCGGGCCGTCGCGCCGGGCCGTCGCCGACGTCCGGAAGCGGACCGCGGACAGCTTCGGGGTGGGGCGCGCGCTGGAGGGCGCGCGCCAGCTGGTGCGGCGGATGGGCTTCCGGCACATGTCCCCGCGGCCCGTCCACCCGAGGGCGGACCCCGCCGCCCGGGAGGGATTCCGCAGGGATTCCGTCCGGTTGGCGCGTGAGGCGGTGCCCGACGGCGTGGCCCCGGAGGACGTGCTCGTGTACCTGCAGGACGGGGCGCGCGTCGGGCGGAAGGGGATGCTGCCGGGGGTCCGGGCGCGGAAAGGGACGCGCCCGCGCATCGCGCGGGACCACCGGTACGGACACCTGTACCTGTTCTCCCCCGCCTGCCCCGCGACCGGCGACGCGGTCGGGCATGTGTGCGGCAGGGCCAGCACCGGGGAGATGGACCGGCGCCTCCGCGACATCGGGGAGCGGGTCCCCGCCGGAAAGCGCGCCCTGGTGGTCCTCGACGGGGCGGGCTGGCACCGGTCGAAAGACCTCGGGATACCGGACAGCGTCTCCCTGCTCCGGCTGCCGCCCTACAGCCCGGAACTGAACCCGGTGGAGACGGTGTTCTCCGTCCTGAAGCACCGGCGCCTCCCCAACCGGGTGTCCGGAAGCGCGGAGCATGTCTGGGAGGTGGTCGAGCACGTCTGGGACGCCTTCATCCGCCGGAAGGGCGAGGTCACGCGGATCACCACGAGGGAATGGGCGGTGCCGTGAGATCCGGGGCGCCTGTCGGAGATTATTTATTTGGTTTGGTATCAGGACCATAGTTCGTGCGGCTGGGAGGGCGTGGTTCCATTGCAACAGACGCTGCCCTGACGGTGCCCTGCAGACCGTGGATGATTGGCGTTCCATGCCAATGCATTTCAGCGGTTTTGGAAAGCGCGTGATTTCGGCTCGAAGCCGCGTCTTTCTGTGCGCGATGTTGGCCCAGTCGATTCACCACTGACGGCCTGCAGGAGTCGTTGCATGGTTCAGGCCGGCGTTTCAGGCTAGCCAACCCCTCCTGCCGGATCGGACTCCGAAACGTCACGGCACGATTCACTCAATGGGATCGTGCGATGGCAAAGGGAACGATCCTGGCAAGAGAGCGGAACGTCTGCGTGCCCTACAGCATGAAGTCGTGCTTGGTCAGTTCCGCCGCTTTGGCCAGACCTATACTCCGTGCCCTATTGTTCAGGCAATCCCCCTGGTCGGCGCTTGTGCGCGACGTTGCGTTCAGGCCAGAAATTCCCACCAGTGAGATTCCGGTCCGGTTTCCGGCGTGGCGCGGGCGTCGGCGTCGGATTCGGGCGGAAAAAGGGGATGTGTCGCTGGTCTGCCCGTGGGCGGTTCGGCCGGGCGCTCAGGCGCACCCGGGCGCCCCGCGCTGCGGCGGCGACCGTCCGGGCGACTCGGCGACGGTCAGGGCCGCCGCCACGTGCCCGTGAGTCAGGGCGGCGTGAAGGGTCCGCCAGTCGGGGACCGGGAAGCCGGAGAAGCACTGCCGGGTTCTCTCCCGAAGATATTCCAGCCGTCGCCTCGCCCCGGCGCGGCGGCGAACACCCTGCGGGAGGCGGCCCCGGTCCGGGCGGTGAGGAACGCGGGCGGCATCGTCAAGGCCGGACCGCCGCCCGTCCACCGGACCGGCGGTCCCGCCGAAGCATTCCGCCAGCGCCCCGACCGGCCCGGGCCTGCCGGGGTCCTTCCGGAACCGCATCGTCCCAGCTCCCGTCAGTGAGGCCATCAAGGATGCGGCAAGGGCCCCAGCCCATGATGTCAAGGGGATTCCGGGCGGTTTCCGGCCGCCGGGAAGGAAAGGTCCACCAAACCCGGTTCACGGAACCCCATGGAATAAGGGGTCCGGAAGGGCTGGTGGGAATTGCTGGGTCATTCGCAGTCGCATCGCGGCGCACGGACGGCCCTTCGAATCTTGGAAATCAACCAGATTGAGATACATCCGTATCTGCCATATCAAGTTGACAAGGAGTTTCCGAGCCACTAAGGGAAGGGATAGATGTCCATGCCGGATTGCCGGATGGGAATGGGTGATCTCAACGCACGAAGGGAGATCTCACATGATTTATGTTGATGTGAATCTACCGGACTGGTCGACAGCCACAGTTTCCATGGCGTCCATCGCCGGCGGACCTTGGTGGGACAACGCCCACAGCGGTACCGATGGCGAGGACATTTTCACTTTTGGGCGCGACCACGGTCATGATCGAATCACCGGGTTCGGTACCGGGGATTTGATCCGGTTCACCATTCCGGGTCTGACTTACGCGAATCTGGCTTTTGCGGTTAACCAGGACGCGGGCACCATCACCATCAAGGTTCCCAACGGCGGTGCCATCACTCTGGAGGGGGTGGCGGCGTTCATCACCGAGGAGGGTGGTCACACCCTGACGGCGGATATGTTCCATTTCGCGGGGGACCCGTCCGAAAAGACGACCGGCACTGACGGCAATGATGTCCTGCAGGGCGCCGGCGAGGATGTGAATGTCTCCGGCGGCGACGGCCACGATGTCCTGATAGGGACCGAAGGTGGTGACTCGTTGTCCGGCGGGGATGGTCATGACCATGTCCTAGGGTATGGCGGCGACGACCGGCTGAAGGGCGGCGACGGCAACGACCGGCTCGAAGGTGGCATTGGCGACGACCTGGGACGGGGCGGCAAGGGCGATGACTGGCTCGATGGAGGTCATGGCGATGATACGCTTTTCGGCGGTAAGGGAGACGACACGCTTTACGGCGCCCATGGCGATGACCGGCTTTACGGTGGCCAAGGCAATGACCGTCTTGATGGCGGCATCGGCGACGACCGGCTGAAGGGCGGCAACGGCGACGACACGCTCGACGGCGGTAGCGGCGATGACACCATGACAGGTGGTGCCGGGAGTGATGTCTTCGTCTACGATCACGGGCAGGCGTTTGGCGATGACACCATCACCGACTTTGAGGTTGGGGCAGATGTAATCCAGCTGGATCTTGCGAAAACCTACGGGGATGACACGTTCCGGTTCTTTGTGGAGGTTTCAGACAACGCGGAAGGCGATGCCGTTATCCAGTTCAAGAAATACGGAAGCATCTATTCCCATGTGGACGGGTCGATCACGCTGGAGGGTGTCGAGGCGAGCGAGCTGACCGATTCGGATTTCATGTTCGTGTAGGGATTGTCCCGGGTAGCGTGGGTCACCCGCGCCCATCCGACGGGACCGATTCTCATATGGGGACAATTCCGGAGTTCCCGGCTTCGTCGTATCCCTGCCAGTACGGGCCAGGAATTTCCCATGCGGACCCGAAGCGGACTGACAGCATCAGTGTGCGCATCGCCAGGGGGGATTTGCTCAGCGCGGTTGAGATACGCCTTGCGCTTGGGAAAGCACCGGCCGACCAGCGGCAGTGCGTCGAACTGGAAATCAAGGCGGCCGGCAACGCTCCCGCCGACTTGGCGGTTCTTGCTGCACGCCACCGGTTGACCAAGTATCTTGAAGAATGTCCAGCTTTGACGGATGCGATCGAATCCCGATTCAAACAGATGAGGAATGCGGGATTTCGCCGAACTGACTGAGCTCAGTGGGCGTGGTTCCGTTGCAAAGGGCGCTGCGGACCGCGAATGACTGGGATACCCTGCCGATGCATTTCAGCGGTCTTTTGCAAGGCGCGTGATTTCGGCTCGAAGCCGCACCTTTCTGTGCGCGATGTTGGCCCTGTCGATTCACCACTGGCGGCCTGCAGGAGTCACTGTGTGGCTCAGGCCCGCGTTTCAGGCTAGCCAAACCCTCCTGCCGGATCAAATTCAGAAACATCACGGCACGATTCGCTCAATGGGACCGTACGATGGCAAAGGTAACGATCCTGGCAAGAGAGCGGAACGTCTGCGTGCGCTCAGCGTGAAATCGTGCTTGGTAAGTTTCGCCGCTTTGGCCAGACCTATCCTCCGATGCCCTTTTGTTCAGGGCCCCATTCCACCCTGAAGTGCAACACCAGTGGCGGTGGTGACCGGTTTTCCGGCCGCATGATGTTGCGTATCGGCCAGGAAGCGGCGACAGTCCCTTTGCTGAAGAGAAGGAGACTGCCATGCCCGAGGGCTACCGCCACCTGACCCGGGACGAAAGATGCCAGATCGGCGCGCTGAAGGAAAGCGGGCTCTCCGACGGGGCCATCGCGGCCCGTCTGGGCCGTGACCGTTCGTCGGTCTGGCGGGAGCTGCGCCGTAACGGCGGGGATTCGGGATACAGCCCGGGCGAGGCGCAGGGGAGGGCGGAGGCCCGCCGCGGCGCGGCTTCCTCGAACCCGAGGAAGATGACGCCCGACCGCTGGGCGCGCGTGGAGGGGCTTCTGGCGGAGGGCTGGAGCCCGGAGCAGGTCGCGGGACGGCTGCGTCTGGAGGGCGGCTGGACGGTGGGCCGCCAGTGGATATACGAGCGCCTGAAGGCCGACAGGAAGGCGGGCGGCAGGCTGTTCCTGCTGCTGCGGCGCCGCGGGAAAAGGCCGAACTGGCGAGGCGGCAGGCACTCGGGCCGTGGCCACATCCCGGGCCGCGTCGACATCTCCGAGAGGCCGGATGAGGTGGAGAGGAAGGAGCGTGTCGGCGACTGGGAGGCGGACACGATCATCGGGAAAGGCCACAGCGGGGCGGTTGTCTCCCTTGTGGACAGGGCGTCGAAATACGCGCTTCTCCAAAGGGTTGACCGGAGAACCTCGGCCGCGGTCTCCGCCGCGATGGTGGAGATGCTGCGGCCTTCCGCCGCGCCCGTCCACACGATCACGGCGGACAACGGGAAGGAGTTCGCGGGCCACGCCGGCGTGGCGGAGGCGCTCGGGGCCGCCTTCTTCCTCCCCACCCCTACCACTCCTGGGAGCGTGGCCTGAACGAGCACACCAACGGGCTGGTGCGGCAGTACCTGCCCAAGGGGACGGACCTCCGCGCGGTCACCGACGCGGAGGTGAAACGGGTGCAGGACCGCCTGAACGCGCGTCCGCGCCGGGCGCTGGGCTACCGGACGCCCGCCGAGGTGCTGCACAAGGCCCGCCCTCCCTGAGGCCGCGCGACCGCCTCCCACCGGCGCGCAGGAAGGGGGTGGAATGGATTTCGGGACCGCGTCCGTCCGGGCTCCGGTCGGGCTGCGCCCTCCCTGCGCCCGGACGGACGCGACCCGCCCCGGCGGAGGCGTTGCGTTGCCCGGAAAGCCCGGATAACCTGCATACAGAAGGGACCACAGCCGTCCCGGGGCCGGATCCGCGGCGCCCGGGGGCCGCAGACCACGCCTTCCGGCCATTCCCGCAGCTCGGGCTACGCCCCCGCTGCGGGAATGGCCGGTGTTGCACTTCGGAGTGGAAGTGGGGAGGCAATCTTCCTGGTCGACGCCTGTGTGCGACATCGCGTTCAGGCAGAGGGTTGATGGCGAGGCGGGATTCAGGCCAAAGCACGGCGGACTCGATGGGTCCGTGACGGGAGCATCTCCTTCAGCCACTGTTGATACTTAGACCAAAGGAACACGCGACAATGGCGCACGTTGGAACGATGACCTGTCCCGAAACGTCCATTTCGCTGCTCCACCATTACCGGACATGGTTCGTCTGCCCGAGACCATGAACAGCTGCGCCGCGCCGCTGGCGCTGAGGCTTGGCTTCAACGGGCTTTATGCCGTTCGCCCTCCGGTCATCAGAAGAACAGCTTCACGAGTGCTGCCGTCGCGCCCATGACCGCCGCCGCCGCCAGAGCTGGAGCGAGAAAGGTGTTCACCCCGATCTGGCGGGTCTCAGCGAGAAGCTTCGTGATCTCCGCCCGCATCTTGTCGTCAACCTGGCGGGTCTCGGCGAGAAGCTTTGCGATCTCCGCCCGCATCTTGTCATCCGCAAGTGACTGTTCCTGATGTGTCACTTGATCTCTCCTATATGTCGGGCACAGCCATCCTTCGACGCGAAAAAATAGGGTCGTTGGCCCCGGGATGCAATGGCAATCCCATCCGGTCACAGGGTCAACTTTTTCTCTCCCACTTCCATTCCGAAGTGGGGCTTGAAAAAAGATCGGTCACTCGCGGAAAAAATTCGCCCCTTCTGACGCGCTGACCGTGCTTCCGTATTCGGTGGTATTCATGCTGCGGCGGGAAAACCGCCCGGAAGCCCCGCCGGTCAGGAGCGGATTCCCTGAGAATCCACCATTTCTCGACAATAATCGCCCATTGGACCAGCTTTGGTATATCAGATTCAATTTTGGATTCGAATTGGTCCGATATACTAAATTGTCACCAACGTAGAAAGCCCAGTTACGAACTGGACCACATGCAATTGGAGGAACCGCCAAGATGGAAGAGCAACTCGCCGAACTCGCGGCAAAGGTCGCAGAACTCGATGCGGCGGCAAGCGTAACCAACACGATCTTCGCCGAGGCATACTATTACCTTACCATCCCACTAATGATCATCATCCATGCAGGCTTCCTGGCCTATGAGATGGGTGCATCGCGGCTGAAAAATGTGCTGGCATCAGGTGTCAAGAACATTCTGGCCCTGGCCTTCATGGTGCCAACGTTCTACCTGTTCGGTTGGTGGGTGTACTGGGCCTTTCCTACCGGGATCACCTTCTCGGAAGGGCCGAACGGAATCTCCGGTTGGGCATACGCGAATTCCATCGCCCTCCCCTGGGTTGAGTGGATGGGGCCAAACATCGCCGACAATGCGTCAGGCGTATTCTGGGGTGCCTTTACGCTGTTCGCGGCAACGACGGCCTCAATCATGTCCGGTGCCGTCATCGAACGGATCCAGGTCGTGGGTTTCGTCATTCTCGCGATCGTACTGGGCAGCTTCGCCTGGGTCGTAGCGGCAGCCTGGGGCTGGCACGCCGATGGCTGGCTTGTGACGAAGTGGGGCCTGCATGATTTCGGCGCAGCGGGACTCGTCCATGCGGTTGCCGGATTCTTTGCGCTAGGTATCCTGGTCAATCTCGGCCCTCGGGTCGGCAAGTTCAATGCCGACGGAACAGCCAACCACATCGGAGCCCACAATCTTCCCTTCACGGTTACTGGCCTCATGCTTATCATCGTGGGGTTCTGGGGATTCCTCATGGCCTGCCTTATCGTGCCCGGCGAAGCTTGGAGCTGGTACGGTGACAAATTTGCCACAATTTATGGAACCCCGACCACGCTCTCTTCGCTCAGCTTCAACATATTGATGGGCTTCTCTGGAGGAATCATTGGTGCCTGGGCTGTAACCCGTGATCCGTTTTGGATGATGTCCGGCGGACTGGCCGGCATCATCGCAACGGCTTCTGGTCTGGACATTTACTGGCCGCCTCTCGCCTTCGCGATCGGCTTCGCAGGTGGCTGCCTGCTGCGGCCCTGCGCCAAAGTCCTTGAGAACTGGGGAATCGATGACGCGGTCGGCGCAGTGACTGTCCACGGCACGATTGGCCTGTTTGGTCTGATCATGCTCGGCATCTGGGGCTCTGGCTATCCAGCCCTGCAGGGAGCCGAAGCTCCCACGATCAGCTTAATTGGGCAGATCGTGGGCGCGGTCGTGTTCTTCCTTTTGGGATTCGTGCCGGGATATGTCGTATCATTGATTCTCAAGTCACTGGGTATGCTGCGCGTCAGCGTTGAAGCGGAACGCGTTGGCCTTGACATGACCAAGGTACCTGTTGCGGCGTATCCCGAAGGAATTGGAACCTCAGCCAATCCAAATCACAGATAAAAGATGACGAAAGGAGAAAATCATGGGATCCGCTTTCAGTAACTGGGAGGAATTCACCGGTCCGATCTACATGGGCGCGGGCACATCCTGGGAGATTATCTGGACCCTGGTGGCCGCAGGCTGCTGCATCGCAGCGCTGGTGCTTGGCTCCAGGCACGAAACCGATGCCTACAGGCGTCTGGAACCAGGCGGGGATTCCTAAGTTTGACCGCATCGGCCAAACGTTGAACCGGTAGGGCCGCAGCGGTATCGCGGCCCTACCCCATACACACAGCGAACCAGCGACAACAGACTCATGGTTCGGAGATGCAGCAACGGAGAATCACATGGCAACGTCTCTGCAGATCTTTGCCGAACGGAACCAAGTCAGGTTCTTTCTGTTCAACTTCACCGATCTATTCGGCGTACAGCGGGCCAAGCTGGTGCCCACTTCCGCAGTCGGCGCAATGCAGGAATCCGGCGCTGGCTTCGCTGGTTTCGCCTCCTGGCTCGACATGACCCCGGCACATCCCGACATGTTCGTGATTCCCGATCCCAACTCGGTTATCCAGCTGCCCTGGAAGCCGGAAGTCGCATGGGTCGCTGGCGACCCATGGATGGATGGAGCGCCGGTCGCCCAGGCTCCGCGCAATGTACTCAAGCGGCTAAGGGAGTCCGCAGGCACTCTTCAGTTGATGACTGGCGTCGAGCCGGAGTTTCACCTCATTGACTCCGACGCATCCGGCATATCGGACCCTCGCGATATCCAAGAAAAGCCATGCTACGACCAATCGGCGCTCATGCGTCGCTATGACGTGATCTCGGAGATCTGCAGCACGATGGACGGGCTTGGCTGGGAGCCCTACCAGAACGACCATGAGGACGCCAACGGGCAGTTCGAGATCAATTGGGCATATTCCGAATGCCTTACCACCGCCGACAGGCTCGCCTTCTTCAAGTTCATGGTGAAGGAAATCGCGCAGACCCATGGACTGCGGGCAACCTTCATGCCGAAGCCATTTTCCACAATCACGGGAAACGGCTGCCATGTGCATATTTCATTGGTTGAGAATGGCAGAAACCTGTTCGCCAACGACGAAGACGAAATGGGCCTGAGCCAAACGTGCTACCATTTTCTCGGCGGACTACTGAGCCATGCACAGGGCCTTGCCGCGATATCCAACCCGACTGTCAACAGCTACAAACGACTCAATGCACCCCGCACGGTTTCAGGCGCCACCTGGTCACCGAATACTGCCAGCTACGGTGGCAACAACCGCACTCACATGGTGAGGATTCCCGACGCTGGCCGCATCGAGCTTCGACTGGCGGACGGCGCCGCCAACCCCTATCTGCTCATGGCAGCAATTCTTGCAGCGGGCACCGATGGAATGGAAAGGTCGACCGATCCGGGCAAACGCCTTGACATCGACATATATTCGGAACCGCACAGGGCGCGTGGCGTCCGAAAGCTTCCGCTCAACCTCCTTGACGCGTTGCGGGCACTGAAGAAAGACAAAGTTCTTTGCGACATCATGGGATCGGAATTCGCCAATGCCTATCTGAAGCTCAAATTGGATGACTGGAATTCCTACGCACGCCACCTAACGGAATGGGAAAGGGAACATACTCTGGATTGTTGATCCCGCACGAGGATTCGCAATCCGCATCGCAGGTCGGAAGCTTCCATGAACGACGGACTTCCCTATCTTGATCTGACAGCACCGGGTTTCTCAACCAGGGGAGCCGAGGTTATTTCGGCGCGTGACAGGCACTGGTGCGCCCGCACACCATTTGGCCTCGCCGTCCTCCGCCATCATGAGGCGGGCCAGCTGCTTCGAGACAGCCGTCTCAGGCAAGGAAGTTACGCCTGGCCCGGCAGGATGGGATTGAAGGGGAGCTTTGCCGAGTTCTGGAAGCGCAGCGTCATCAGTCAGGAAGGCGACACGCATAAGACTCAGCGACGCATAGCAATGGCGGCACTCTCCGAAGGCTACATCGAAGGCTTGGTTCCGGAGTTCGAGCGCATCGCACAGTTGCTCGGGGAAGACCTCGGAAAACGCTCATGCGAATTCATTCATGAGTTCACGGAACCCTTTGCCAGCCGCGCGATCACGACGCTTTTGGGATTGCCAGACAGTGAGGCCGATTGGATAGCGAAAGACGCGGTGGCGTTGGGAAAAGCAATGGCTGTCGACTGCCTTCGCCACCAGACCGAGTTCAACGATGCCTGCGACCGGTTGATGGAACTTGCCCGATCCCTGCTGGCGCGTGTGCATAGCGGTGTAGACACAGGAAGTGTCGTCGCCAGGATGATGGTGGCCGCCAACGGCACCGGAACCGATGTACTCGAGGATCTCGTGGTGATCTCCATCTTCGGCGGGGTTGACACAACCCGTGCGCAGCTAGGGTTCGCACTGGCATTGTTCGCCGCCCACCCTGACCAATGGAGGCTGCTGAGAGACAATCCAGCGCTCATCCCACAGGCGGTCGATGAGGTGATCCGCGCCTGGCCCACCACGACATGGAGCACGCGCGAGGCGCTGGTGGATTTCGAGTTTGGCGGCGTCAGGATTGCCTCCGGTACGACACTTCATATGCTGGTCCATTCGACTGCGACCGATCCATTGGCCATCCCGGGATGGCGGTTTGACGTGTCACAGCCGAGGAAAATCCATTTCGGATTCGGCGGCGGCGCACATCACTGCCTTGGAGCGCTTGTCGCTCGCACTGACATGGCAGCGGCACTTCGCGTGCTTTCGAAGATGTTTCGAAAAGTTGAACTTGCCGGGGAACTCGACCTGCAGCCAGACAGTGGAAATACCAGCCCAAACGCGCTGCCCCTACGTTTCCTAGCATAGCGCTCCGAAGACGCGATTTCCACAATTGCACAGTTTGAAGTCACCGTCCCAAGGAAATCGCAAGTGGTGAGGAAAACCGAACATCAACGGGCACCTGTAATCTGAATCGCCTTTGCACCAGCCACGAAATACCTGGTCCATTGCGGCATAAAAGTCTGGCCTTATGCCGAACGGAGGCCCGTGTCAAGCAACACCTGTATTCGTGACGAACCCACGGTATTTCGGTATTGGCTTGGCTACAACGGATACATGCTGTCCGGATGTCCTGTTGTGCTCATGATTTCTTCCGTTCACAAAGGGGATAAAGCAGGTCAGGACTACCATGCCGCGGCCACCTGAACCGCAATAACTTGCAAGCGGCTCACATGGAAACGCAAGCCCGATGCGACCCTGACCCCAGACTATCCATATATTCCCTTCACGCGCTCTTTCTTGGGATCGAAATGGGGGAAGGATGAAACAACGGCCTTCAGCCTCTTCTGCTGACCATCCAGCTGTCCGACCTCAATCTCCGTTCCCGGCTTGGCGTAAGTAACAGCCACGCGAGCCAGCGCAATCACCCTGCCGAGCACCGGAGATTTCATCGCACTCGTAATCTCTCCGACCTGGGCCCTACCGATTCTGAGGCAATCGCCGGCTGAAGGAACGACCCCGCCCTTGATGTCAAGGCCCACCAACCTTCGTTGGGGATGCGCCCGTCGCTCCATAAGGGCCTCTCGGCCGATGAAGTCACTCTTGGCCGATTCGCGTGGAACGGTAAACCCGATACCCGCCTCGAAAGGATCGGTCCGGTCGTCGAACTCGGAACCTGCAAAAATCAACCCGGACTCAATTCTCAGCATGTCAAGGGCAGCAAGGCCCAACGGAACCATCCCAAAGGGTTCGCCAGCCTCCCAGATCCTGTCAAGAATCTGAACCGCGTCCTTGGGATGACAGAAAACCTCGTAGCCCAGTTCCCCGGAATATCCAGTGCGGGAGATCACCGTTGCAGCACCATTGACACTACCGACCCTGGCTACGGTCATCCGGAACCAAGGCAGTTCCTCGACGGTGGGTCTTGCCGGTGGGGTCCAGAAGACCTGGCTTAGGATATCCCTGGAATACCGACCCTGGACGGCGATGTTGTGGAGTTGGTCTGTTGAGGACCGAACCCAGGCACTGAGACCGCGGGCGGTGGCTTGTTCCCGCAACCATAGACCAGACGTGTCGTTGCCACCAATCCAGCGGAAATTCATCTCCCCAAGCCGATACACGGTGCCGTCATCAATCATTCCGCCATGTTCATAACACATCGCTGTATAGATGACCTGCCCCACCGACAGCCTGCTTACATCGCGGGTCACGCAGAGCTGGAGCAAAGCCTCCGCATCCGGCCCAGTGACCTCGTATTTCCGCAAAGGGCTGAGATCCATCACTACCGCCCGCTCACGTGCCGCCCAGTATTCGCCGATGGTGCCAATACTGGGGAAGCTATTCGGCAGCCAATAGCCGTTATATTCGGTAAAATCACGTGTGTGCCGAGCAAAACAGTCATGGAAACCGGTCTCCTTCGTTTCCTCGGGATCCGAACCGGCGGACCTGCGGTAGCCAGATGAACGCACGAATTCCTCCTCCGGGCTGTAGGTTCGGACCTGTATGTCCGTCGGGTTCCAGCCGTTTGCCGGATCGATATCGCATGGGCAGGCGCTGCTGATGCAGACGAGATCGGAAAGTGCGCGCAGCAGGACATAGTCACCGGGTCTCGACCAAGGCTCGTCGAGACCGATCACATTGGTTTCATCCAGCATGGTGTTGAAGAAGAAGTTGATGGCTGGCCATCCGCCTCGGGGCCGAACTCCGTGCCTCGCTAGATCCGCATTGATGTTGTCCGAACAATTGACATGGCCAGGATAGCCCATGTCCTCATAGTAGCGCGCTGTGCAGGCCAGCCCGAATGTGTCGTGGCGACCACATGTGTCCTGAACGATTTCCACCAACGGTTCGTGGTCAACAGACCAGTATTTTGAAAACATGCCGGGAGTGGGATAGAGCATACCCATAAGACTCCGGGTCGTGGTTGGGTCGATTTCACGTTCAAGGCCCTTGTCGAGCGCCCGCAGACTGAACGCTTGGAAGTCGCTGCATTCGCGGCCCTTGACATCCAGGATCTGGATGTACTCGCCCTCCCTGACAAAGTAGGACGTCGCCGCTCCCGGTTGAATGTTGAAATCCTGCTGCGGGTCGGCCAGAGGGTCGGGCGCAACGGTCCGCTCCTTCCCAGCGGCAGGGCTGCCGCGCCGGACATAGAGAATCACTTCGGTAGGGGTGTTCTGGAGGTCCGGGCGCATCGGTCCTCCTGGTGCAGCACATATGAGAAGCCCATCGCATTCCACTGAATAGGACTCCTGATCGCCTGGACGCGACCCGTCGCCGAATACAGAGATGGCATCTCCCTGCGCGAGATTGAATCCAGATCCTGCAAGCGCCTCCAGAACCCTCCTGCCCGATCTGGAGCCATTCGCCAGCAGCTCGATTGTTTCGGCCGGGCGACCGCTTCCAGCGGCCCCGAGCATGGCCGCATCCGACCGACCGTCAGGTGTGAACAGTGTCAGCTGTCCCATCTGGAGACCTTCCTTATCCAAGACGATGATCTCATCACCTTGAAAAACAGGAACCGCACGACTGCCGCCGCCAGGAACGGGATAGCGCTCCACACCTGGAGGCAGGATTGGCAGCCCCGGCGCCAAGACACCTCGACGCTCCCATGGAACCTCGAAGACTGGATGTACCGTTGAGGTCACGACATTCATTGAACAGCCCCGCCGTTGTCGCAGCACCTGTGGCCGCGCCAGTCGTTCCAGATCACCAGGGTCCGGCGCCAGTTGGGATTCGGTATGCGTCGCAAAGCGGTCATGCCAGCCCCAACGCCTGCTTCCGCTTGTTGACCCAGCTCAATATCACGAGATCGAATGTCAGTGCCATGAGAGCGACGTTCATACCGAGCACAAAATTCTTGCCGAGATCCGTTCCGGCGAGGGTTCTCTGAAGTTCCTGCCCCAGATCCTGGGTTCCGATGAACGCTGCGATGATGACCATGAAGAATGCAAACATGATCGCTTGATTGAATCCCACGGCCATGGTTGGCAGCGCTAACGGAAGCTGTACCGTGCGAAGTTTCTGCCAGCGTGTAGCTCCGGACATGTCGGCCGCTTCGGTTATTTCCGGCGGAACGGTTCGCAGCCCTTCGATTGTGTAACGTGTCAGCGGAACTGTGGTGAAAATGATAATCGAGAACACCACCGCCACATCATTGACGCCGAACAGCATGATCGCAGGTATCAGGTAGATGAAACTCGGGAAAGTCTGTGCCGTGTCACAGGCCAGCAGAATACGACTCGACCATCTGTCGCTTCTCGAAGCAAGAACGCCGAGCGGCAGTCCGATGAATGTTGACAGAATCACCGCCGAAATCACCGCATACAACGTGATGACCGAACGGTCCCACCAACCAGACAGGGCTACGATGGAGAAAAAGACCGCGGCATAGATCGCAGGCCTTCTGCCGCCAAGATAGCAGGCAAAGGCAACCACTGCCAGAATGAACGCAGGTGTGGGGATCCAGAGTAGCGCGTTTCGAAACGGAATGAGAATCCAGACATTCAGGAACCAGCGAAGCCACTCCGTGAATCCCTGAATCGCGTCCACTTCCAGAAAGCCTTTGATCAACGTGTCGATCTCCTTCCCCATTGAGAGGTCCTGGCTCCGTTTGATGTGGTCAGCAACCTGAACAAACTCGGCGATGACGAGAAAAGCCACAAACGCACCAAGCGTCGTCATCGCCACGATCTGCCTCTGCCACCAAGGTGTGCCCTTCTCGTAATGTTCCGGTAGCTTCGCCACCCACGCCTTTGACATGCGATCAAGCATTATGGCCAGTAGGACAATGGTGACGCCAATCTCGAACGAACGCCCAAGTTTGAAAGAACCCATCATCGCGAGCAGCTTCGCACCCAGTCCTGGCATGCCAATGAATGCCGTCAGGACCACCATGGCCAGGCAGAGCATGATCACCTGGTTGACGCCGACCAGAATTTCAGTTCTTGCCGACGGAACATAGACACGCAGCAACATCTGCCAACGGTTACAGCCAGCCATCTTTCCGGCCTCCACGACTTCAAGCGGAACCTTTTTCAGACCCACCGTCGTCATGAGAATCATTGGCGGAATGGCATAGACGATGGTGGCCACGGCACCTGCCGTAGGACCAACCTTGAAGAAAATCACCGCCGGCAAAAGGTAGGTGAAGAAAGGGAGCGTCTGGAGAATCGCGAGGACAGGCCTGATCGCTCTATCGAACCAGACCCATTTCCACGCGGCGATACCAAAAATCAGACCAATGACAAACGCCAATGGTGCGGCGACAGCAAGCACTGACATTGTCTGCATCGCGATTTCCCACTGGCCGATCAACGCGGTCCAGACAAAAGTTCCCCCTGCCAGCGCCGCCATGCGCCATCCGCCGAGGAAATAGCCAAGGACGGTGGCTGTTGCTGCGACTGCAGTCCAGGGAATTGGACCAAGGAAAGGCCAGCGGCGTTTGCCTTCCAATAGGTTCGCGGTGGTGTTGAGCAGAAACTCGAGGGGGCCTTCGGCCACCCACCGGGTGAGAACGGCGATTCCCAGCTTCTCGATGACAATGACGTTGAAGAAATGGTCGAGCCAGTCCGCAAGTGGCGGAATCCAGGGTTCCGGTGGTCGGATCAGGAAATCAGGAAGAATGGGCCTGGCACAGGTAAGCGAAAGAGCCACCAGCAGCAGCAGTCCAGCGGCACGGCCCGCGGTCACGCCTGTTCGGTCCTCGGTGCCGCCAATGACCGACAAAGCCACCATGTCAACCTTCCCCAAGAAGGATATCGAGCGCCTGCTTCCTGTTCAATGCACCCACTGACCTGCCGTCAGAATCGACCACCGGGAGTTCATCGCGGGAATCGTTCACCAACTGCCTTGCCAGTTGAAGGATGGTCGCATCCGCTGCCACAGATTCACCTTCAAGCACAATGTCTCCCATCGACCTTGCCAGAACACCTGCGTGAACGACCCGGCTCTTCTCGATGTCTTCGGTGAACTTTTCCACATAGGGAGTCATCGGATTGAGAACCACCTGATCGGGCGTGTCGCACTGCTCAATGGCACCGTCCTTCATGATTGCAATGCGGTCGGCCAGACGCAGCGCTTCGTCGAAGTCATGGGTTATGAAAACGATGGTCTTGCCGAGCAGTTCCTGGAGGCGAAGGAACTCGGTCTGCATTTCGCGTCGGATGAGCGGATCCAGGGCGCTGAACGGCTCGTCGAGAAACCAGACATCCGGTTCGATGGCGAGACTTCGGGCGATTCCGACCCGCTGCTGCTGGCCGCCGGAAAGCTCACGCGGAAAGTAGTCTTCCCTGCCGGACAATCCTACCAGTTCGATGACCTCAAGAGCTCTACTCCTGCGCTCTTGACGGTCCTGGCCACGCATTTCGAGCGGAAACGCAACATTGTCGAGCACAGTACGATGAGGAAGCAGCCCAAAATTCTGGAACACCATTCCCATAGTTGACCGCCGCAGTTCGATAAGCTCGCGTTCTCCCAACAATCCGAGGTCCTGGCCCTCCACTGTGACCGTCCCTGCCGTAAGCTCATGAAGTCGTGAGAAACAGCGCACAAGCGTCGACTTTCCGGAACCTGACAGCCCCATAATGACCAGCATCTCTCCGCGGCCCACAGTCACCGTCACGTCCCTCACACCGGCAATGTATCCCGCCTGATGGATGTCCTCGAAGCTCTCGTCCCCGGTCATTGCGGCGAAATAGCGCTTCGGGTCAGGTCCGAAGAGCTTCCAGGCGTTCTGGCAGGAAATGACTGTCTCGCGGTCAATCATGGATCGGTTCCCCGTCAAACATTGGCAATGAGGCAACGCACCGCAATAAACTTCCCGGCCGCGCTACAAATCTCCGGACTCCCTGACCCGTCCACATTCAGGAACCGCGCCTTGCGGAGTCACCCCTGATCCAGAAGACCGGGGTGACCCCGCAGTTTGTGGAATTGCTCCCAGTCGGTTACATCGCAGCCTCGATCCAGGGTTTCCAGAGATCCCCGTTGTTCTCGAGCCAAACCTCTGCGGCCTCTTCGGGCTCCATCTCGTCGATGTCGACCAACTTGGCCATTTCGGCAATCTGGGCGTTCGTGAAGCTGATCGCCTGCAGCACCTTATACGCGGACGGCCACTTATCAGGCATGCCATCCCAAGCGGCTTTCTTCAGGTACCCATCGGCTGGATTTCCACAGTCATACAGAGCGTCGGGATTCGGGCCTTTCGACGGATCAGTGTCACATCCGTCCTCCCATTCCGGGAACTCCACAAACTCTCCGGGCCAGACGGCTTCGGCGAAATTCGGTGTCCAGTTGAAGACCAACAACGGCTTTCTGTCAGCCTCGGCAGCACCGATCTCGGCCCAGAGTGCCGCGGCCGATCCAGCGTTGATCACGACGAAATTGAGCCCGAGCGCCTCGGCGCGTTCAGTACCGTGTTTGAGCCAATCGACCGGACCGTCAAGATAGCGTCCCTTGTCCCCCGTCTCAGCCGTGGCGAAGAGATGAGCACAGTCATTCAATGCAGTCCAATCGGGCAGTCCGGGACAGGCGTCCTTCGTCCACATTGGATACCACCAGTCCTCCCGGGTGACAGCGTCATGGTCACCCGCATCGTGAAGCCCTCCCTTTTCCAAGGCTGCCCTGAAAGATGCGCCAAACGCTCCTTCCCAGACCTCCAACTCCAGCGCAACGTCACCAAGACGAACCGACTCATACACCGCCTGGCTATCTGTCGTGACAAACTCTACATTGAGTCCCATTGATTCATATATCTGACCGACCACATGGCTCATCACGATTTGAGACGACCAATTATGAATGGGAATTACAATTGGATCGCTGGAATCGGCCGCGTGAACGGCACTACCGGCCGCCATCGCGAATGCGGCGGCGGACAGGGCAAGTTTCGGTTTCATGGCATATATCCCCTGATGTTATCTTGATCTTTGCAAGGTCATGCTCCCAGAGAATTCCCTGGTAGCCAACAGCGGCATTGTGCCAAACAAGACCTGCCACAACAGCACAGAGATTTGATTGGCTTAGACCAAAGAAATTAGAGGCAAGTTGGCGGCTTTCGTGGTTTGATCAAGTTTGAGAGAATCACCCGTCCGAAAATGTCCACAAAAGGCGAAACTCCGAGGCATGTTGAAGAAACGCAAGGTTCTCCCTCCGCTCGATCACCTACTTGCCTTCGAATCGGCGGCCAAACGTGGCAGCTTTGCCCGCGCCTCTGACGATCTGAACATTTCAGAGACCGCGATCAGCCGCAAGGTGCGGCTACTGGAGCAGCATTACAACGTACCACTGTTTGTTCGTGGGCACAGGTCGATCAACCTCACCACGCAGGGTGCCGCGCTTCTGTCGTCAGTCGAAAGGTCCATGAATATTCTAAGGGACGCGTCCGAAGCGATGTTTGTGCGTCACCAAACCAATACGGTGACGCTGGCGGCGACGAATTCCGTCGCTTCCCTATGGTTGATGCCGAGGCTCAAGAAGTTCAATCGCGCGAATGCGCGGGTACGGATCATGCTGGTGTCATCCGACAGTGACGAGGAATGTCTCGGAGACGGAGTGGATCTGACCATCCTTCGTGGTGAAGGCGATTGGTCAGGATTCGAATCAACGCTGTTGTTCGGCGAGACGGTCTTTCCTGTCTGCGCCCCGCGATACCTGCGGCTAAATCCTGCCTGCTCTGAGCTCGATGCTTTGCAGAGCGTCAACCTGATTGAGGTCGCGAGCAGCCATACGGAATGGATGGACTGGAAGACCTGGCTTGCCACCCAAGGCGTGTATGACGTAGCCCTTGAGCGCACAGCGTTCTTCAACACATATCCACTGGCAATCCAAGCTGCGGTGGACGGTCTAGGCGTGGCGCTCGGGTGGGGTCATCTCGTTGACCATCTACTTGAGAGCGGCGAGTTGGTAAGACCGGTCGAAGATCGGTTCGCGAGGACGCAGTCTGGATATTACCTTCTTACAAACCGCAGCAGAAAGCGATTTCCTGAGCGCGATATCGTGGAAGGCTGGCTTTTGAGAACGAGCGCAGCCCGCAAACGATATGGCCCCCGATTGGAGGAGACAGTTCGCAGGTAGCCATCGACCAGGCCTTTTGGCAGGATACCGCTCCAACCCTGATGGAGTATGAAAATACGCAGGAAACACCGGTGGGATGGCCGTCATTCCGGGGCGGAGCCCACACGTCTCCCAAATCCGGGTATCGACAACCCCGCATCCCACAATGTACCCGCGATAGTGGAAGAGGTTTCGGAGACTGTACCCCAACAAGAAGCTGCCGAAGATCTACGGTGCGCTGCCCCTGTCGCGCTCAGGAGCGCATTCTGGTACCGTCCGGGTCGAACAATGGCCAAAGCTGCAAACGAGCATCCAACAGTTCCCCGAGCACCTCGATCTTCCAACCACTTTCAATATCGGCCAGTTCCCTAGGGACGTAGCCAAGCGCCATCGATTCTCCGGAATGATGCGCATATCCTCCAGAGGTGACCCATCCCACCACACTGTCTCCGTGCCAGATCGGCTCATCTCCAATTGCGTCGGCATCCACCGCATCAACAGTGAAAACACGTAGTCGACGCGTTCCCCCTTCTTGCCGATGTGCCGCCGCTGCAGTCTTGCCAATGAAGTCCGCTTCCTTCCCGAGAGCCACAAAACGCCCGAGGCCAGCCTCTTCCGCTGTATAGATCGGCCGATATTCTCGGGCCCAACCACCAAAACCCTTCTCAAGCCGCATGGCGTTCAGGGCCCTCAAACCAAAATCCCTGATCCCAAATGGCTTCCCGACTTCCTTCAGGACGTCATAGACATAGCGCTGATACTCTGCTGACACCCATATCTCGTAGCCAAGATCTCCGGTGAAGCTAACGCGTCCCACAAGTGCAGGTGCCATCGCCACATCCATGCGCCGGATATCCATGAACCTGAACGCTTGCGCCGAAACGTCGGTGTCGGACACGGCCTGCAGCAAGTCGCGTGACCGAGGCCCGGCAATGGAAAGCCCGGTCATCTCGCCTCGCTTGACCCTAAAAGATACGCCCCGCTCAGGAAGATGGGCCTCGAACCAACGGCAATGGTAATCCTCGGCAATGCCGGATCCGGCGATCAGGAATTCCTCCGGACCCAATCGGGCCAGCGAGAAATCCCCGATCAGACGACCATCTGGCTTTAGCATCGGCGCAAGCGTCATACGGCCCGAAGCTGGAATCCGACAGGCCAGCATTCGGTCCAGCCAAGCCTCCGCCTCCGGTCCCGAAATCATGTACTTCGCAAATCCTGATATCTCGATGATCCCCACGTCTTCCCGCACAGCCCGTACTTCGGCAGCGACGTGCTCAAAGTCAGTCGACCGCCTCCAGGAGAACTCATCTTCAACTCCCTCTGGAGCGAACCAGAGCGGTATTTCCAGACCATAGGCGGCGCCGAACACCGCGCCTCGCCCCCTCAGCCGGTCATAGACCGGAGTGGTCTTCAGCGGCCGTGCATCGGTCAGCTCCTCATTGGGATAGCGGATCGAGAAGCGGCGCGAATAATTCTCCCTGACCTTCGCATTGGTATATTGCAGGGTCGCGAATTCACCAAATCTCGCAACATCCATTGCAAATATATCCTCTCCTGGATCACCATCCACTATCCAGTTGGACAGAGCGAGGCCTACACCCCCTCCCTGACTGAAACCCGCCATGACGCCGCAAGCGCACCAAAATCCGGGCAACCCCCTGACCGGCCCGACGAGCGGATTTCCATCCGGCGCAAAGGTGAACGGCCCGTTGATGACCTGCCGGATTCCCGCGCGTTCGAAAGCCGGAAAATGTCGGAATCCAACCTCAAGTGATGGGGCAATCCGGTCCAGATCCGGCTGCAGAAGCTCGTGCCCGAATTCCCATGGGGTCACCTTTTCCGACCAAGGTACGCAGTTGCGCTCATAGGTGCCCATCAGCATCCCACCGCGCTCCTGCCGCAGGTAAAGTTCGCCATCGAAATCAACGGCATGAACTATCTCGCGCCCCGTCCTCTCGTTGAATTCCTTAACTTCAGGCATGTCGTCGGTGAGCAGATACATATGCTCCATAGCCAGTACTGGCAGCTCAATTCCTACCATGCGCCCGACTTCGCGCGCCCAGAGGCCAGCCGCGTTGATCACATGTTCACAGGATACGTCGCCCTTCGATGTCCGCAGAAGCCAGCCTTCGGGCTGACGTTCGATTGCCTCGACCATGCAGTGCGTCTCCACACTGGCGCCTAGTGCACGCGCCGCCTTGGCATATGCATGGGTGACGCCGGAGGGGTCGAGATGACCATCCGCAGCCGACCAGACCGCCCCAACGAACTGGCCGGGATCCATCAGTGGCATTTGCTCATGGGCTTCTGCCGACGTGATGACCTCAGTTTCAATGCCAAGGTACCGTCCTTTGCCCACCAACCCCCTAAGCCAGTCCATCCGGGCTTCGGTAGCCGCGAGCAGAACGCTTCCAGTCAGATGGACGCCCGTCGACTGGCCGCTAAGGTCTTCAATTTCCTTGTACAGTTCGTTGGTGTACCGCTGGAGCTTTGCAATGTTGGGATCGCCGTTGATAGTGTGCATGCCTCCTGCGGCGTGCCAGGTTGATCCACTGGTCAGTTCAGAACGTTCAAGCAAAGCGATATCAGTCCAACCTCTTCTGGCGAGATGGAACAACACCGACGTACCAACAACCCCTCCGCCGATCACGACCGCTCTCGCATGAGTCTTCATTGCGCCAGGTTCCTTTCCAAGGTTCTTTCTGCCAAGTTCCAGAAGCGGAGTCATCAATTCGAAATTCCTGCCCGGCGCCAGTCCGGAAAACACAGAATTCAGCCAACAACCCCGCCGGACCTAATCCCTACTCATGGCCGCAGGTAACTCTCCAGGCTGTCGTCTAGCGCATCCTTCCATGGAGTGTGGTGCGGCGGCGCCTTCGTACCCGTCATTGGACTTGTGTATCCATTGTCGCGGAATGTCATGATGTCCTGTTTCTTATGTTTCTTCCATTCGTGGAACGCCCGGTTGGACGCTTGGATATCGAAAGACGGATAGTCCGTCTCATCAATCAGTTCCTGGGTATAGGCGCCCTGGTAATCGATACAGGCGTAATCGTCCTCAAGAGCCGCCTCTGCATCCTGTCTCGTCCTAACATCCGCTTCACGGGCTGCGAGGTCCGGAACTGCGATTCGACCCAGGATGATGTCCCTCACATACCATGCCTGCGCATCAAACATGTTGAACGTGTACCATTGGTCCTGCATTCCCAAATAGAAAATGTCCGGATTACGGTTCCAGACCACACCCTTGTAGAGATCATTGCTGGCCAGGACGTTAGCTGTCTTCAGGCGCAGTTCATCCGGCAGGAACGGGAAATGATGCCTGTACCCCGTACACAGGATGATCGTATCCACGTCCGTATTGGAACCGTCCGCGAAGAAGGCGGTCCTTCCCTCAACCCGTTCAAGCCTGGGCACTTCCTTCCAGTTATCAGGCCACCTGTAGCCCATAGGGGCTGTGCGGTGGGCGACCGTCACGGATCGGCAGCCATATTTCCAACACTGGCTGCCGATGTCCTCGGCCGAATAGGATGTACCGAGAATGAGAATGTCCTTATCGATGAACTCTCGTGCATCCCGGAAGTCGTGAGCATGAAGGATTCGACCGTTGAATGTGTCAAATCCCGGGTATTCAGGAACGTTTGGAACGCTGAAGTGACCCGAGGCCACAACAACGTGGTCAAATCTCTCACAGATCTCTGAGTCCTCCACCTCATTCCGCGCCGTAACCTCGAACCCACCCTCCGGCAGCGAACGTACGTCACGGACAATGGTGTCGAATCGAATCCAATCCCGAACTCCCGCCTTCTCAACACGTCCCTTGATGTAATCAAACAGCACGGACCGCGGCGGATAGGAAGCGATCGGCTTGCCGAAATGCTCTTCGAATGTGTAGTCGGCGAACTCCAGCCCTTCCTTGGGTCCATTGGACCACAGGTAGCGGTACATAGAGGCATGGCAGGCGTTGCCATGTTCGTCAGTGCCCGTTCGCCAGGAATAGTTCCAAAGTCCACCCCAGTCGGACTGCTTTTCATAGCAGACGATGTCCGGAATCTCGGCGCCCTTTGCCGCGGCGGACTGGAATGCCCTGAGCTGAGCCAACCCGGACGGCCCGGCACCGATGATACATACGCGCTTGGTCATGTCGCCTCCTTACTTTCCGTAGTGGGACCATTGCTGGATCTTCGATGTGCGGCATCTGCGGTCACCATCAACCAGCGAGCCCGTTCCCGCCCCAGCGGACCGACAGGGAATGATGTTCCCGGCCCAGACGGTGCCACAGGTCGGAGTACCTCTCCAGTCAATGCTCCCCGGGCTTTGCCGGCACCTCTGACAATGCCCGTCATGCGGCCTTCAGTCCGGATTTGGATGCAGCCCAATTGGGTTCGAATCCCAGAATCTCAACTTCGGGATGCTGCGACGGATTGAACAGCCGGTTGTGAGCCAGCGTCGATCGATGCAACGGATCGGACCTGTCCAGCCGGTAGGCACGGCAGGAAATGTCGTATCGCTGGCAGTAGGCGTTGAAGTTCAGCACCACGCAACCCTCCGCTGCCAGAATTCTCGCAGCGGTGGCGCTTCCTGGTTGAAACGTGGCTGTCAGGATATCCGAAAATTCCCGATGTCTTTGATAGTATCCGGCGCTGAGGAACCGCACCGCCTGTTCGAGCCGCTCGGCCGGATCATGGGTGCGTGCCGTGATGTGATCAAGTTCGGGGGTCATCGAGTGCTCCGGCACCCTGTTCAGTACCGTGAAGATCGGACCTACGGTTCCTCCGAGACCGGGCAGCGAAACCGATGGGCTAACCGCTTCGTCAGGTCGACCGTGACGCTGACGCATGGCGAGTTGACGCACGCGGCATTGCCATTTCATGAACGAGTCCCTCTCGGAAATGCCGCCCGCCATAGCGAAGGACCTCACGCAACTTTCTTCTGGTGGTCGACCTGCCTGATAGCGCGGTCATGGGCCAGACTCGGAATGCGCGCACGCGCGGAGGCAACCCTATCGATATCGATCTGGGCACGGACCACGCCAGGAACGGTGCCGCCATCCACGACGACCTCCCCCCAGGGATCAACAACCAGGGAATGACCGTAACTTTCGCCGCCCCCCTCAATCGGGCCAACAGCGCATGGCGATACGATGTAACACGTGTTCTCGATGGCTCGGGCGCGATTCAGGACGTGCCAGTGCCTTTCTCCGGTGCGACGTGTGAACGCTGCCGGACAGGCTATGATGTCGGCCCCAGCCTGCGCCAACGTTCGGAACAGTTGCGGAAAACGCAGATCGTAACAGATTGTATGCCCAACTCTACCAAACGGAGTATCATGGATAACCGCTCGGTTACCCGGCGTAACCCTTGCGCTCTCTCGGTAGACCTCTGACTCCGATAGCTGGACGTCGAACAGGTGAATCTTGTCGTAGCGGCCCCGCACCTCGCCCTGATCGTCCAGCATGTAGCCGCGGTTGATGATCCTGCCTCCGGGACTTTCCACCGCTACGGAGCCCAGCATTACCCATACCCCTAGACGGGCGGCGAATTCCTGAAACGCAGTAACCATCGGATGCCTGGAATCAGGCGCCGCTGGCGGAACCAGTGCCGACCCATCCGAGGCGATTCCGCCGCAGTATTCGGGGAGAAAGACAATGTCCGCATCCGTCACCGATTCCGCAAGTTGCATCGCCTCGTCAATTGCGGCATCGAATGTCGGCATCGGACGGGTCTGCAGGCATGCAATCTCGACTGGGGAAGACATCGGTTCAGAATTTCATATAGGCTTTGCGAAGGGCGACAAGTGGATGCCGATCGGACATCTGGAACTTTACCAGAAGCTCGCGGGCGATCATGTCACGGTCCTGCTGATTGTCCGGCAACGCGATGCTATCTGGAATGCGCACCCATCCGTTATTGTTGCGATCGAACACGGCGGGTTTCCCTTCCTCGTAACCCATATGCACATCTTCCAGCCAGTTCAGGTCATCCCAGCCCATCACTTCGACATACTTTTTCAGGAACACGGTCATGCGGTCATAATCGGGAACCAGATTGACATCGTATCGGTAGCCAATGTGCTGGCCAATCTCCCTTTCGCGTTCCGACTCCAGACCGACGGCATCGTCCATGAACTGGTCGACGTTCTTAATCTCCGATCCCCGGTACTGTGTTCCTGCCATTGTTCCGACTCCTGCCCCTAATAGTGATGATAGTCTTCGACGCCGACCGTATGATTCGTCCCTGCAAGCGGAACCCCGGCCATGGCCGAAGCCTCCATCGTAAGCGCCGCAAGATCTTCCGGTTCCAGCGAATGCAGATGCGTCTTTCCACAGGCGCGGGCGAAGAGCTGCGCCTCGATCGTCAGCGTGTGCAGGAAGTTATAGACCCGCTCCGCAGCCTCGTCGGGATCCAGCCGTGCGCGAAGAAGGGGATCCTGTGTGGCGATCCCCACTGGACAGCGTCCTGTGTGGCAATGATAGCAATGGCCGGGCTGGACACCGATTTCCTCAGGAAAGTTCGCCTCGGGAATGTCCTTGTTGCAGTTCAGGGCCATCATGACGGAATGACCAAGAGCGATGGCGTCGGCTCCAAGCGCGACCGCCTTGGCGACATCGGCTCCGTTTCGAATGCCACCCGCATAGACCAAGCTGATCTCCCCGCGCTTTCCAAGGTCGTCAATGGCTTTCCTTGCCTGCCGGATCGCGGCAATCCCCGGAACCCCCGTATCCTCAGTAGCCAGATGGGGTCCCGCGCCGGTGCCACCTTCCATACCGTCAATATAGATCGAGTCCGGATCGCATTTCACCGCCATACGCACATCATCATAGACACGGGCGGCTCCAAGTTTCAGCTGGATGGGGATTTGCCAATTGGTAGCCTCGCGGATCTCCTGGATCTTGAGCGCGAGATCATCCGGGCCAAGCCAATCAGGATGCCGGGCAGGCGAACGTTGGTCGATTCCAGCTGGAAGCGACCGCATCTCCGCCACCTGATCGGTGACTTTCTGGCCCATCAAGTGACCGCCCAGTCCGACCTTGCAGCCCTGTCCTATGAAGAATTCGCACCCATCCGCCAGCACCAGGTGGTTCGGATTGAAGCCGTACCGCGACTGGATGCATTGGTAGAACCATTTGGAAGAGTAGCGCCGTTCATCAGGGATCATGCCGCCTTCACCCGAGCAGGTTGCCGTGCCCGCCATGGTCGCGCCCCGCGCCAGCGCTGTCTTGGCCTCGTAGCTCAACGCCCCGAAACTCATCCCGGTCACATAGACCGGAATGTCCAGCTCCAGCGGGTGTTTGGCCCGGGGTCCGATCACGGTTTTGGTCTCGCATTTCTCGCGGTAACCCTCGATAACGAAGCGCGTAAGTGTGCCCGGCAGGAATGTCAGATCATCCCAATGCGGGATTTTCTTGAACAGCGAGAAGCCGCGCATACGGTAACGTCCAAGCTCGGACTTGATGTGAATGTCGTCAATGACGCGTGGCGGAAAGACAAAACTCTCGCCGATGCGATTGACGTCGCGGTCGAGCGGCTTCTTCAGGTCGGGGCTTCCGTCGGCCATACCTTAGATCCTTTTTCCGGGGGCCTCTTGGGAATTCCCACCGCGCCAACGCGCGGGAGGTCCTCGCCCTAGAGTATGAGTTTCTTTTCGTTGGGCTCCAGATTGTCGTAGTTCCAGAGCTGTTTGCCAGCGACGATCTTGGTGAAGTGGCCGACTCCCTGCTCTGGCATCAGTCCGTATAGGGTCAGTTTTCGCTTCAGCCAGGCCAGGTCAAGTTCCGTCAGTTCCACCGTAACCGCGTCGACGCCCAACGACCGGATATCACCACCGACATAGATGGTTCCATCGTACATGGAGTCGCCGAGGTTCTTTCCGGCGTTACCGCAGACAACCATCCGCCCGCGCTGCATCATGAAACCCGAGAGGGCCCCTGTATCGCCACCGACCAGGATGGTACCGCCTTTCATGTCGATGCCTGTCCGCGAGCCAACGGAACCGTGACAGACAAGATCACCGCCACGAATCGCGGCACCGAAGGTCGATCCGGCATTCTTGTCTATGACGATGGTACCGGCCATCATGTTTTCGGCGCATGACCAACCGACACGCCCCTTGATACGGACATTTGGGCCATCGATGAGACCCGCGGTGAAGTATCCGGTGGAGCCTTCGATGATCAGGTTGAGGCGGCTGAGGATGCCAACGCCGAGGGAGTGCATTCCGCGTGGGTTCCGAAGTACAATGGTGCCGTAGCCTTCTTCCATAAGGCTGCGGATCGATGAATTCACTTCGGTCGTCGTCTTGCCATCACAGTCGACTTCCGTGCGCTTGTCGTAGTCTACGTCAGGGGCCCATGGATAAGTGAACCTGTCTTCAGCATCGGGGTCGAACTCCACATACAGCGACTTTCCCGTCAACTGCTCGGTGCGCATCCCAAGAGCGGTCACCCGCTCTTCCTGAGTCATCGCTCCCAGTTGGGCGTCGGTCAGGTCTGCCATACCCGAACCTCCTCATCATAAGGGTCGGTGGTGTCGATCTCTTCTGGAAGGACCGCGCGAATCGCAACCTCCTCCGAAGCCATGGCGATCAGGTCATCCGATTCGTAGAGAACCAGAGGTTTTGCGGCCATTGTGTCCTTGGCCATACCAAGTTGGTCCTTCGTGCAGATCAGATAGGTGAATACCCCATCTATCTCGTCAATGGACCGCCTCAGGCTTTCCTCCAGTTCCAGACCGTCGGCCAAGTGATGGGCGGTGTAGACCGCCAGCAATTCGCTGTCACAGTCAGACATGAACCGATGGCCACGCCGCTCCATTTCCCGTCGCATGGTCCAGTAATTGGTGATCTGGCCGTTGTGCACGACCGAGATGTCGTTGTACGGGAATGCCCAGTACGGATGCGCTGACTTGATGTCGACGTCGGATTCGGTGGCCATCCGGGTATGTCCAATGCCATGAGTTCCCTGGAAACCACCGAGCCCATAGGCGTTCGCCACGTCAGTGGCATCACCTAGATCCTTGACCAGTTCCAGACCATTGCCCATGCTCAGGATCTCGGTATCGCCATCCTCCTCGATATGCGTGGCCAGGGCAGCGATATCACCGTCATGTGACAGAACGTAGCGCAGTGCGTATTCCCGCGGTGCGTCCTTGGATTTCACCGACACACCATGTTCCTCGAGAATGGCGTCGACTCGGGCGATTCGATCAGCGATCAACCCCTTTGCACCATGTCCGATGGCAAGGTCATCCGCCTCGGCCACCTTTATCCGCATAATGTATTCGGCGGGGTCCCCGCCCCGGGAATAGACCGCGTAACCGGTTGAATCCGGCCCGCGGTGCTTGAGAGCCTGCAGCATGGCGGTCATCTCTCCGCCTACGCCGCCAGATCGGTTTCTATGTATGATTCCAGCAATTCCGCACATTCAGCTGCGTCTCCTCCCGGTCATGGAGTTTCGGGGAAAGTGCCCGCCGTCAGGGCAGACACTCCATATACATCTCATTGTCCCATTCAGTGACGGTTGACATGAATCGGGCAAACTCGTCGCGCTTATACTCATCGTATAGCCGGTACATCTCGCCCGGAAGTCCGGCCTTCACGACTTCGTCGCCCGCCAGATGATCGAGTGCCTCGCCCAGGCTCATGGGCAACCGCCTGACATCCTTTCCTTCTGCCATAGCCTCGTAGATGTTCCGCTCTTCCGGCTCGCCCGGGTCGAGGTCATTCTCAAGACCGTCGTCCATGGCGGCAAGAAGGGTGGCTCCCATGAGATAGGGGTTAACCATGGAATCGACTGAACGGTATTCAAACCGTCCCGGCGCCGAGACCCGCAGGCCTGTAGTGCGGTTCTGGAAGCCCCAGTCCGAGAACACAGGTGCCCAGAAACCGGTGTCCCAAAGCCTTCGGTAGGAGTTCACCGTCGAACAGCCGATAGCCGTCAGTGCCTGAAGGTGGGTCACCACGCCACCGATAGCCTTAAGTCCGATGGTGCCCGGCATCTGCGGGTCGTCCGTATCCGGCATGAAGGTATTGTCACCGCCGGTTACGTACATATAATTCTCTTTCATGCCTGGCAGACTTTCGGGATCGTTTCCGGTTCGTCTGAACGCATCCTCCCCCGCAGTCCAGAGCGACATGTTATGGTGGCAGCCGCTCGCCGACACGCCCATGAAAGGCTTTGACATGAAGCAGGCAAATATGCCGTTCTCTCTCGCAACCTGGGCACAGATCTGACGATAGGTCGTCAGACGATCAGCGTTTCGCAGCACATTGTCGAAAGTCCAGTTCAGTTCCAGTTGACCTGGGGCGTCCTCGTGGTCGCCCTGGATCATGTCAAGCCCCATGGCCCGGGCATACCGGATCACCTGCATTGATACCGGCCGCAGGCTTTCAAACTGGTCGATATGGTAGCAATATGGCTTTGAGTAACCATCACGTGGCTTGCCATTCTCATCGAATTTCAGCCACATCATCTCCGGCTCGGTGCCCATGCGAAGCTCCAGACCACGGCGCGCCTTGAACTCCTCATGCAGTCGGCGGAGATTGCCCCGGCAGTCTGCCGTCAGGTATGCACCGGGATCCTCACGTTCCTCCCGATTGCGGAACAGAGTGCAGTAGAAGCGACCGATTGTCGGTGCCCACGGCAGCTGCATGAAGGTTTCCGGTTCAGGAATGCCCACAAGTTCCGCGGCTTCCGGTCCATAGCCCAGATAGTCACCTGCCCGATTGGTGAACAGGTTCACAGTTGCGCCGTAAACCAACTGGAACCCCTTCCTGGCCACATTCTCCCAATGGTCGGCAGGAATGCCCTTTCCCATTACCTTGCCGGTGACGGAAACGAACTGGAGATAGAGATACTCGATCCCCAGCCTGTCAATCATGTCACGGACTTCCCGGATTTTCTCGTCGCGCCCGGGGGCATCTACAAATCTCTCAAGATCGGTGGCCACTTTGTCTGACTCCATGTTGCGTCCTCATTCAGGGTTCCTGTCCCGGTAAACTGGCGGTCCGCCAGAAAGCGACCTGACGGGCCCACGCCAGATGCGCCTGCCCCATGGTTGCTCCGTTACTCTGTGACCACGCCGAACCGAAGCACAATGGCTGCGGAGCCGATCCCGCCACGGTCCGGTAATTACCGACAATGCCAACCACTCCGCTCTCCATGATCCGCCCATTCTGTCTGTCATTCCAGTCACACCGGAAGGCTTTCCCCTTGAATAACAGCTACGCAGTAACGTATCTAGTCCAAAATGCAACCTATTTTATGCCAATTCCTTTAATTGCGTTGCATCTGCCGCTGTTTTGGTATACCTTTGGCACGAAATTGACGATGAGGATGGATACATTGTCCGGTATGGGCGCAGCGGAAATCGCAGCGGAACTGCGGCGTGAGATTCTCAATGGCGGTCTTCCGCGTCACCTGCGATTGCCTGCGGAACGCCGCATGGCGGAGGCTCATGGCGTCGCGAGAAATACGGTTCGCGAGGCCTTGGCTCGGCTGGCCGAGGAAGGATTTGTCGATATCCGGCCAGGCAGCGGCACATATGTTGTTTTCCAGACCGAGAGTCCCTCGACAAGCAAAGCGATCGAGCAGGCAGGACCGCTGGAGCTGATGGATGCCCGATTTGCCCTGGAACCTCACATCTGCAGACTCTGCGTTCTGCACGGCCGCCGAGTCCGGTTCGATTCGCTCGACTCACTCTGCGCAAGAATGGAGGCGGCGCTGCAGGATCCTGTCGCATTCTCCGAGGCGGACACCGAGTTTCACCGGACACTGGCGGAGACGACCGGCAACGGCCTCCTTAGTTGGATCATTGGCCAAATCAACTCGGTGCGCAGTCAGGATGAATGGACATTGATGAGGCAACTCACGCTCAACGAGGAAATGATTGAACAGTACAATCTGCAGCACCGGCAGATATTAGATGCGATTCGCAAGCGCGAGCCAGAGCGCGCCGCGACGCTGATGACCGAACATCTCGAAACAGCCAGGCTGAGCCTGACCAGAGCCGCGTCGGCCTAGCCGCAGACGGTTCCAGGGAATTCGAACCGACGTTTCAAGCCTGCAGTGCCCTGCATCGTGACGCGCCTGCCAACGGTAGTGACATCCGATCAGGTTCTGGCCGCGCATTGCAGCCAGTTTATGTAGAGTCGCTCCGCTGTCCTGTTGAAGTCCTTCATGCATCTATCCGCGTCAGCCTGCAATTTCCTGGCCCCATCCGAGCCGAGCGCAGTCTCCAATGCCATAGCGTATTCCGGAATTTTGGCCCAGTTCGACACGGTGTCAGGCTCGACCTCGACATGGAACTGGGCGGAATAGGCACGTGGACCCCACTTCATCGCCTGCACGGTGCAGGCGGGCGACGACGCGAGCACTTCAGCACCGGCGGGCAGACGCGTCACTTCCGAACTGTGCCATTGCAGACAACTGAGCGACTCCGGCAATTCGTCCATCCAGACACTGTTGGACCCCGCCTCGGTCAATTGCACTTCCATAACTCCGATTTCCGGCTTCGTGGAAGGGCGAACCTCACCACCGAGCGACTCCGCCAGAAGCTGATGTCCAAGGCAGAGGCCCAGAAACGGCATTCCCCTGACTTCAACCGCTTCGCGAACGATCTGTTTCTCTTCCCGAAGCCACGGATGCAGGTCCTCCTGCCAGACATCCATGGGTCCTCCCATCACCCACAGTCCATCATAGCCGTCCAATGCCGGAATCCTCTCACCTTCATCGAGTTCCACAGCGTCCCAGCTATGTCCGTCCTCTGCCAGAAATGATCGAAAGATTCCCGGATGTTCGACCTGGACGTGCTGCAGTACCAGAATGTGCATGGATTCCCTCCGATGAACGTAGCTCCGAACAGCCCCCGCCCCGCCTCGCCAACCTCAGGATTCCTGCAACCATGGATCAGGTCCTGACCGGACGGCTGAGCCAAGGCGGAAGCATCTGGCAGACGCCTGAACCTTCATTCACATATACTTGGTGAACTGACTTCGACCGCATTCCAAGGCATGATTCGTCCGCCGCCGCATCTTCGGATGCACCGGGTCCGGCGTGTCGGCGACTATCCGACAAGCCGATGCCGGTCATGGGTGATGATCCGGAAGTTGTCGGTGACGGATTCCGTGATCGCCTCCCATTCGTTGGGCAGCGTTTCGTTGAAGAATGCGAAGATCGCTTCGGTGAACTGGCGGAAGTCCGCATGGAAGCGGTTGTGCGTCACGTGGCGGTGCATGACGCCCCACAAACGCTCGATGGGGTTCAGGTGCGGCGCATAGGGTGGCAGGAAGTGCAGCCGGATGCGGCGCCCCGGCCGCTCCAGGAACGGCTTGAGCGCCTTCGCGTGATGGTAGCGGGCGTTGTCCAGGAAGACATGGATCACCCGGCTGTCGGGATGGGCGCGCTCCAGCTTCCTCAGAAGCCGCAGGCTCGTCCCGGCATCGATCCTCTCGCCCTCCACCAGCGTGAGCCTCATCGTCTCCAGGTCCAGCGCCCCGTGCAGGTTCAGGCGCCGCCGGCCGGTCGTCGACCTGATGGCGGGCCTGTCCTCGCGGACGAACCAGCCATGCGCCGGCCGGCCTTGCCATTCGGGGTGGACCGCGTCGGCGAAGACGACCGTCTCGTCGGGGAGCAGCCCGCGCATCAGTTGCTCGTAGCGCCGGATGAAGGCTTCCTGGGCTTCCCTGTCGGCCTGCCTCGGAAGCGGTTTCGGCTTGATGTACTCGAATCCCAGCCTGTGCATCAGCTTGATCGCGCCGCCGCGGGTGTATTCGACGCCGTGGCGCTGCAGGATGGCGGCCCGGACCTCGTTGGTGTCACGCGGCGGGCTGTCCCGGAACATCGCCCTGAGCGAGGCCTCCTGGCCCCGGGTCAGCTTGCCCTCCCGTTCCGGATACGCCGCCGGGTCCAACGAGGCGAGGCCCGTCCTGCGGAACTCCCGCAGCCAGCCGCGCACCGTGTCGGGGTCGAGATGGAGAATCCGGCAGACGAGGCGGACGCTGTTCCCGTCGTCAAGCGCAACGAGCGCGTTCGCGCGCCGCACCTTGAGCGCCGCAACCTTGCGCCCGCGCATGACCGCAAGAAGCGCATCGCGCTCCGCGGATGTCAGGATGGAACCGGCCCCGGACATGACGTCTGTCAATGATGTTCACTGCTCGTTTTGACGGACATCTGGAACGTTCCGCGAATCATGTCAACCCGCAAGGGCGAATTCAGGACTCCGAGTATAACATAGACCGCGATGCCGAGAAGGCAACTGACTTCCGAAACTGCGAAGTTCGTGTCCACCAACCACTGTGCGCCGCGCGATGTTCGGCGACTCGCTTGCTTACAAAGAGGCTGGCCTTTCCGGTTGGTGTCATGCCGCGGACACCTTGCCTCACCGTAACCGCCTGTCGTTACGCCGATATCTTGGAACCCGCACGATCCCGTTGCCACCAGTCGACAGTCCATAGGATCAAAGATGGCCGCAATGCCATGCTGTGATCGATTGACACTCTTCGGCCCATGGAGACCATTCCGACATCGGTTCTGAACGAGGAGACATCTCGGCAACTCAGGAATGAATGAACGAATTATGGGGATCTGGTTCCCTGCGAAAACACCCGGAGACCGGCTCTCCGAAGTCAGTCAATTCAGCACGGTTCACAGCACTGGACAAAACTCGGTTCCTTCGGAGGACGGTGAACCATCTGTTCTGGATGGCCAGCCCATAAATTCCCGTATGCATCTGAACATGGGTCGCAGCCCTGTTATGGCCCTCACTCTTGATCATCTGCGGCACCGGGATGGAGCAATGCCAAATCTGGCACCGAATCGTGTCGAAAAATGGGAGGAATTCGCAAATCCGGTCGCCAGCGCGACCTCTGTCAGTGACAAGGGCGACCGCAACACAAGCCGTTCAGCGACAGACAGCCTGACTTCCCGGTAGTAGGCCATCGTGGACATACCAAGATATGTCCGGAACAGGCGGTTCAAGTGACGTGCCGACACGTTGGCAACCGAAGCGAGATCATCCAGGGTCAGCGGGTCAGCCACATTGTTCTCCATCGCTTCCACCGCGGACAGAACCGGCGCCGAGGCCGTACCCACCCGCTCCACGAGGCCACCGAGCTGGGGGCCACCGGACGGGCGGATATCAGTGTGTAGAAACCAGTCGCTGACCCGACGGGCAAAGGTCGATCCATGGTCGGCTGCGATCAACGCATGCATCAGATCAAGCGGGGCAGTCCCTCCCGCGCATGTCACCCGATCTCGGTCGATCACATAAAGCGACCGCTCCAGCAGAAGTCCAGGTGACACCTCCTCCAGTGCCGGAACGTGTTCCCAATGCACGGTCATTCGTCGGCCACTCATCAACCCCGCTTTCGCCAGGATCACCGGTCCGCCCGAAACCCCTCCCAGAACCGTTCCGAGTCGTCCCATCCGTCCGAGCCAGGCAAACACGCCGGAGTCCTCAAATGATGCCGGATCACCGCCCGCGACAACGAAAAGATAGTCGAGTTCAGGCGTCTTACCCACCGGCATCGTCGCGTCAATCAAGGCCGCCCCGGAACTCATCACCATACCCCCGGTGGAGAAATGGGTAAGCCGATACAACTCCTCCCCACTCAGCAGATTTGCTGAGCGCAGAGGCTCCACCACGCACGCATAGGACATCAGGGCGAATCCCGGAATCGGCAGCACTCCGATACGAATCGACCGCTTTGATGCAATTCTGGCCATTCTGAAACATTATCCGTCCATTACAGGAAAGCCTAGCGCCCGATTCAGTCGGCAACAGGTAAGGGTCACTGCAGAAAGAAATCAGCTTGGGCTATTCCGCATTCAGGATTCTTCGGGAAGGTCTCACCGGAAACAGGGGCTGGAAGCCCGTCTGGCGTGATGCCTCACCGAAGTCTCGCTATGAGGTCGTCATAATCGGTGGCGGCGGGCATGGGCTCGCAACAGCCTACTACCTCGCCAGGGAATTCGGTGTCACCAACGTCGCCGTGCTGGAAAAGGGCTGGCTCGGATCAGGAAACGTTGGACGCAACACCACCATCATCCGCTCCAATTACCTCCTTCCGGAAAACCAACCGTTCTACGAATTCTCGATGAAACTCTGGGAAGGGCTTGAGCAGGATCTGAATTACAATGCCATGATCAGCCAGCGTTCGGTGCTGAACCTGTTCCACAGCGACACCCAGAGAGATTCCTTCGCGCGACGCGCGAACGCAATGCTGATGTCCGGAGCGGATGCGGAACTCCTGAATCTCAGAGAGCTTCGACGGCTCTATCCATGGCTCAACTACGACAACGCGCGCTTTCCGATCCAGGGAGCGCTCATCCAGCGGCGCGGCGGAACGGCCCGCCACGACGCTGTCGCCTGGGGTTACGCGCGAGGAGCCAGCCAGCGGGGTGTCGACATCATACAGAATTGCGAAGTGACAGGTATCGACATTGAGAACGGAAACTGCACTGGGGTGCAGACCAACCGTGGCGCAATCCGTGCAGATAAGGTCGCGATGTGCGCCGCTGGCTCATCGGGACGGGTGGCGGCCTTGGCGGAAATGCGCCTTCCCATCGAAAGCCACGTCCTCCAAGCCTTTGTAACCGAAGGATTGAAGCCGGTGCTCCCCGGTGTGATCACCTTCGGTGCTGGGCATTTCTACGTCAGCCAGTCGGACAAGGGCGGGCTTGTGTTCGGGGGCGACATTGACGGTTACAACAGCTACGCCCAGCGCGGAAACCTACCGACCATTGAGGATGTCTGCGAAGGTGGGATGGCGATCATGCCTATGATCGGGTGCGCTCGGCTTCTGCGGATGTGGGGCGGCGTGGTCGACATGTCGATGGACGGCTCTCCGTTCATCGACCGGACACATATCAATGGTCTCTACCTGAACGCTGGCTGGTGTTACGGCGGTTTCAAGGCGACCCCAGCCTCCGGTTACTGTTACGCGCATCTATTGGCCACCAACCGCCCTCATAAGGTGGCGAAGGACTATCGAATTGACCGGTTCCGGCGCGGTGCGCCAATTGACGAAAAAGGTCAGGGTGCCCAGCCCAACCTGCATTGAGGCAAACCCACGATGATCATCAACCATCCACTCCTGGGGCCCCGTAACGCGGCCGAGTTCGTCTATCTTGGAGACGCCAGCCTCATCGACAGGCCAGATGGAAGGACGGCTGACATCGAGGAGTTTCACGACTATCTCCACCTGCGCGACAATCCTGCAGGACAACATCGTGAACTCTGGTACCATGAGCACGGCGACCGGTCATGGTTGGTGGTGACGCGAAACACCGTGACCCACGAGATTTCCGACGTCTCACTTGCCTCTGAGGTCGCACGTGCGCGTGGCAGGTCGAAATGAGAGGCCCGTTCCGAATTTCCGGAGGTCTTGTCGACCGGTCACGCAGCCTTGGATTTTCATTCAATGGAAGAAGGATGAACGGATTTCAGGGTGATACCCTGGCCTCTGCGCTTCTCGCGAATGGCCAGCGGACCGTGGGAAGGTCATTCAAGTTCCATCGTCCAAGAGGTGTCTTCTCATCCGGGCCAGAGGAACCGAGCGCACTGATGCGGATCCGCCGAAGGGGCGTCTGGAACCCCAATACGCGCGCAACTACCGTCGAACTGCATGATGGTCTGGAGGCCACAAGCCAGAATCACCTCGGCCCTCTCGAATTCGACCTCTGGGCGATGAACGGGCTGCTGGCGCCGTTTCTTGGTGCGGGCTTCTACTACAAGACCTTCATGTGGCCAAAGTCATTCTGGGAAAAGCTCTATGAGCCCGTCATCCGCGCCGCCGCTGGCTTGGGAAGGCTCTCACCCGAACCTGATCCGGACACTTACGACCGTGGTTATCTGCACTGCGACCTGCTGGTGATAGGCGCTGGCCCTGCCGGACTGTCTGCCGCGCTGGCCGCTGGCCGCGCCGGTGCACGGACAATCATCGCGGACGAAGATTTCCTCCCGGGCGGGCGGCTCAATGCAGAAAGCGACATCGTCGAAGGGATGGCTGGACACGAGTGGGCCAACGAAGCCTGGAACGAACTCGGGTCCATGGACAACGTAAGTCGAATGCTTCGCACAACGGTGTTCGGTGCCTTCGACCATGGAATTTACGGCGCTCTGGAACGCCGCACCGATCACCTGCCGAATGTCGGCGACGCCCCCCGCATGGTGGTCTGGCGAATCCACTCACGGCGTACCGTGCTGTGCGCCGGGGCGACGGAACGCTCCATAGCTTTCCCTATGAATGACCGACCCGGGGTGATGCTCGCCGGAGCGGTCCGGTGCTACGTGAACCGGTTCGGTGTCGCACCGGGCCGAAGAGTCGCCGTGTTTGCCAACAACGAGGGTGGGCAGCGCACCGCTGAGGATCTCAGGGCACGGGACGTGGAAGTCGCGGCGGTGGTCGATACGCGAAGCGGCGGAGCGGTCGTCGATACGCGTGGCCGAAGGGGACTGAGGTCAGTGATCCTGAACGAAGGCGGACAGGTCGACGTCGACTGCCTCGCAGTGTCTGGTGGTTGGTCTCCAAACCTGCATCTGGCTTGCCATCAGCATGGAAAACCCAAATGGAGGGACGATATCGCCGCCTTTGTACCGGGCGGTTCACTTCCTCCTGGCATGTCTGTCGTCGGCGCAGCCCAAGGTGAAATGACGCTCGCAGGTGCCTTGCTGCAGGGTCACGATGCAGGTGGGACCGCGGTTTCGGATCTAGGATTTTCTCCCGTCAGCGCACCGGCGCCATCATCCGAGGGCGAATTCTATGGAATCAGCGCGTTCTGGCAAGTCAAGGGATCCAAACTCTCCTGGGTTGATCTACAGAACGATGTCACATGCAAGGACATACGACAGAGCCATCAGGAGGGGTTTGGTCACGTCGAGCATCTGAAGCGCTATACAACGCTCGGCATGGCCACGGATCAGGGAAGAACCTCGAACACTTTGGGTGCCGCGGTTCTCGCCGAAGCGTCAGAAACGGATATGGATACGGTTGGACTCACCACGTTTCGTCCCCCCTACACGCCGGTTTCGGTCGGTGCCCTGGCAGGCAGGTCTCGCGGCAAGGAGTTCCGCCCCGTCCGCCTTACACCCAGCCACGGATGGGCTACCGGACAGGGCGCCGAATTCGTCGAAGTCGGCATGTGGCTACGCGCTCGATGGTTCAAACGCACGGGTGAGCACGGCTGGCGTGACAGTGTCGACAGGGAGGTGACGCAGACCCGCAGGGCTGTGGGAATCTGCGATGTTTCCACGCTTGGAAGGGTCGATATCCAGGGCCGTGATGCAGCGGAATTCCTGGATAGGATCTACGCCAATTCCTTCGCCAGCCTTCCTGTCGGAAGATGCCGCTACGGACTGATGCTACGTGAGGATGGAATCTGCTACGACGACGGCGTCTCCGCACGATTCAGCGAGACGCACTTCGTGATGACCACGACCACGGCCAATGCCGGACTCGTGTTCCGCAACATGGAATTCGCCCGCCAATGCCTCTGGCCAGACCTTGACGTGCATCTGATCTCGACAACTGACGCCTGGGCGACATTTGCCGTCGCTGGCCCCAGCTCCCGCGCCTTGCTGCGGAAGGTCGTGGATAACCTTGACCTTTCAAATGAAGCTTTTCCCTTTATGGCCTGTGCCGAATGCACGGTCTTCGAAGGTACGCCAGCGCGGCTGTTCCGGATTTCGTTTTCGGGTGAACTTGCTTATGAAATCGCCGTCCCAACGCGATTTGGTGATGCGATGATCCGGGCAATGTTGGAAGTGGGGAAGGAATACGGTGCGGTGCCCTATGGAACCGAGGCACTGGGAGTCATGCGAATCGAGAAGGGCCATGCGGCAGGGAATGAGATGAACGGCCAGACGACTGCCGTCAATCTTGGTCTGGGCAAAATGGTTTCCAGAAAGAAGGATGCCATCGGATCCAAACTCAGCGAACGGCCGGAACTGAATTCGGAAGACTGTCTTCGCCTGACAGGGTTCCGCCCCGTTGACCGATCCGCTCAGTTGAACGCAGGAGCACATTTTGTCGAGCTGGAAGATGGCAATCCGAACCCTGCCTCCGATCAGGGATATATGACTTCCGTCGCCTACTCCACGAGTCTGGGACACTCGATCGGACTTGGCTTTCTGAGGCGGGGCCACGACCGAATTGGCGAAGTCGTCCGCGCATATGATCCCGTGCGTGGAAGGAACACAAAGATCGAGGTCGTCTCACCCCATCACTTCGATCCAAATGGAGAGCGTCAGCGTGGCTGAACTGGCCAGAGCCACTGTACTTGGCGGGTATGACCAAACCATTGACGGGCTTCGCCTACGGGAGCGCCCTGAATTCGCACTTGTTTCGATTGCATTGCCGCGAGGTCGGGAGGCAGAGGCTCGGCGGATGATTGATACTGCGTTCGGACTGGACTTGCCGGGTCCCGGCCGATCCGCATCAAATGAGACCCACCGACTGATCTGGATGGATCCTGACCAGATGATGCTGATGTTCGAGGACGACGCACCGCTGGCGGAACCTGAAGTCAAGGGTATGTTGGAGGGATTCTGCTACACTACCAACCAGACCGATGGATGGGTCATTCTGTCGCTCGCCGGATCCAGGGTGCGAGAGGCGCTGAGCCGCCTCTGTCCCATCGACCTGCATGAAGGGGTGTTTCCTGTCGGCGCGGTTGCGCGCACTGTCATGGAGTATATGGGAGCGGTGGTACTGCGTGATGGAAGGAACAGTTTTCTACTGCTTTCCGCCAGTTCGTCAGCGGGATCCTTCCTGACAGCGGTTGAGGATTCAATCAGGTTCACGACATGATGGGATGTATTCACGCGTAAGAATCAGGGTCGCTGCAACCCCCACGCTTCGGTTCGTGCCAGCCTCAGTAGATGCGCCATGCCCTACCGGACTGCGCCCTCGCCGCGGAAATGGTCCCCCACTTCCACTCCGAAGTGCAACACCGGCCATTCCCGCAGCGAGGGCGGAGCCCGAGCGGAGGGAATGGCCGGAAGGCGTGGTCTGCGGCCCCCGGGCACCGCGGATCCGGCCCCGGGACGGCTGTGGTCCCTTCTGTATGCAGGTTATCCGGGCTTTCCGGGCAGCGCAACGCCTCCGCCGGGGCGGGTCGCGTCCGTCCGGGCGTAGGGAGGGCGCAGCCCGACCGGAGCCCGGACGGACGCGGTCCCGAAATCCATTCCACCCCCTCCCGGCGCAGCCATGCGCGCCGGTGGGAGGCGGTCGCGCGGCGTCAGGGAGGGCGGGCCTCGTGGAACACCTCGGCGGGCGTCCGGTAGCCCAGCACCCGGCGCGGACGCGCGTTCAGGCGGTCCTGCACCGCCCTCACCTCCGCGTCGGTGACCGCGCGGAGGTCCGTCCCCTTCGGCAGGTACTGCCGGACCAGCCCGTTGGTGTGCCCGTTCAGGCCCCTCTCCCAGGAGTGGTAGGGGGTTGCGAAGAAGAAGGCGGCCCCGAGCGCCTCCGCGACGCCCGCATGTCCCGCGAACTCCTTGCCGTTGTCCGCCGTGATCGTGTGGACGGGCGCGGCGGACGGCCGGAGGAGATCCACCATCGCGGCGGAGACCGCAGCCGAGGTTCGCCGGTCAACCCTCTGTAAATACGTGTATTTCGAGGCCCTGTCCACAAGGGAGACCACCGCCCCGCTGTGGCCTTTCCCGATGATCGTGTCCGCCTCCCAGTCGCCCACACGCTCCTTCCTCTCCGCCTCCTCCGGCCGCTCGGAGATGTCCACCCGGCCCGGGATGTGGCCACGGCCCGAGTGCCTGCCGCCTCGCCAGTTCGGCCTTTTCCCGCGGCGCCGCAGCAGCAGGAACAGCTTCCCGCCCGCCTTCCGGTCGGCCCTCACACGTTCGTATATCCACTGGCGGCCCACCGTCCAGCCGCCCTCCAGACGCAGCCGTCCCGCGACCTGCTCCGGGCTCCAGCCCTCCGCCAGAAGCCCCTCCACGCGCGCCCAGCGGTCGGGCGTCATCCTGCGGGGGACCCCGGACGCCGCGCCGCGGCGGGCCTCCGCCCTCCCCTGCGCCTCCCCGGGGCTGTACCCCCCGCCGCCGCCGTTCCGGCGCAGCTCCCGCCAGACCGACGTCCGGTCACGGCCCAGCCGGGCCGCGATGGCCCCGTCGGACAGCCCGCTTTCCTTCAGCGCGCCGATCTGGCATCTCTCTTCATAGGTCAGGTGGCGGTAGCCCTCGGGCATGGCAGTCTCCCATGTTGCAGCAAAGGGACTGTCACCGCTTCCTGGCCGATACGCAACATCATGAGACCGGAAAACCGGTCACCACCGCCACTGGTGTTGCACTTCAGGGTGGAATGGGGCGTCGATGTTGAAATTCGGAGTGGATGTGGCGGAATCGCTCGACCGGAAAGTTCTGCAGGAGGCTTCGTCATCTGCTCTGACGTTCTGCTTGCATCGAGAAGCTTTGAGGTCATAGTCCAGCACACGTATCTACCAGCAGAGGTCGCGATGGCCCTGAACATCAGGAATAAGGAAACATGCCGCCTCGCTAGGGAGGTTGCCGAGTTGACTGGCGATACCCTTCCCTTACAGGTGCAGTTACAGTCGCATTGCGCGAGCGACTGGAACGGAGTCGACAACTTCAGAGAGCTGATAGCCTCGCCCGTGAGCTTCATGCGATCGGTCAACGCTGTGCCAACCTTCTAAATGCAGGACCGACAGCCATTGAACATGGTGACCTACTCTATGACAAACTGGGGCTGCCTAAGTGATTATCGATACCTCGGCCATTCTCGACATACTGATCGCCGAAGATGACGCGACACGCTATGAAACCGCCATTGCAAAAACGTGGCCATGCCGTATGTTAGCTGTCGCATTACTTGAAGCGGCAATTGTGGTTGAAGCAAGAGCTGGCTACGCAGGCTGACAGGCACTCGATGAGTTGCTTGAAAGGGCCTCTGTCCAGCGCATTGCAGTTACTGCCGAACATGCGGCCACCGCGAGACTCGCGTGGCGTCGCTTCGGTAAGGGAAATCATCCGGCATAACTGAATTTTGGCGATTGATGCGCTTATGCATTGGCCAAAACTAATGGCGAAACACTGCTATTCAAGGGAGCCGACTTTGCCCTGACCGACATCGAAGCCGCATTACCACCTCACACCGAATTGATTCCATGAAGCGCCGTCCAACTTTTCAAGTGTTGTACTTTGAAAAGGAGGCCAGGGAGGATAAAGTATAGGTGCAAAACTATGCTGAATTACTTCCCCCGTCACCCCTGTCACCTGTGGCGACCTACGGAACGCCGTATGGCGGAGACAACTCACGCTCGACGAGAAAATGATCGAACAATACAATCCAACCTGCAGCATCGACAGATATTTGATGCGATCCACGAGCGAGAGCCGGGCTGCGCAGCTACTCTCACGAAGCAACATCTTGAGACAGGAAGGTTGAGTCAGACCAGATCAGTGTCGGACTGGCCACAGACCTTATTCGCGTACCACGGCCACCCCTACCAGCAAATTCGTATTTGGGTCTGTTGATAATGGGGTTGGAGATTGGCGCGGCTGAGGCCAGTTCCACCGCAACTCACGCCGAACACGCTGGAAAGGCGGCACTGGCAAAATGGGCGGGCGGAAAATTGACTGCGGACAAGACGGTGCTAGCCGACACCAATTGGGCGTAGCCCGGCAACATTACTGCCGTCAGGGTGTAAATAGGCACCCAAAACTGACCCACCATCGGCGTCCAAGACTGACTCGCCTTTTCCCGTCCTCTTTTCCCGGTGGCCTTCTTCCGTCAGGGATTGGCGGGAGGGCGCGTGATGGCGGGGGAGGGTCTACAGGAGCTTCGGGAACTGGCGGACGCGGTGCGCTCACGGTCCCTGGACGAGGTTGCGCCCCTTCTCCCAGCCTGCCCGGGGCGTGCGGAACTCCGGACGGATCAGGTGATGCGAGCACATCCGCCCGAAACGGGTGTTGACCGTCCGGTCGCGCCCGATCAGGACCTCGCTCACCGCCGTCGTCATGTCGTCGTGGATTCCCCGCACGGTCTGGCCGCCGAAAGCCGCGAAGGCCCGGTCGTGCGCGTCGAACACCATCTCCTGCATCTCGCGCGTATAGCGGCGAACGAACGGCATGCGGCTGTGGCAGAGCGTGAACCGGGCCACTTTCACGACCTGCGGCATGCCCGCGAGCCGCACCCGTTCGTGGCTCCAGTCGGACTGGAACGCCTCGTCGGGGTCGAAGGCCAGCGGTGCACAGGCCTGCGACAGCCCGCCGCCCTGCCGCTCCTCCCACTGCCGCGCATAGCGCCGCACCGCGTCGTAGCCCTGATCGCAGAGCTTCCTCCAGATGGACCTGAGCGCCTCCCGGTCCCGCTTCCTGCGGTCCCCGTTGGTCCTCGGCAAACCCTCGAGTTCACCGATGAAACCGTCAAGCTTCGGATAGGGCTGCGCTTCGCCACGGACCACCCTGCGCACGGTGTTACGGGCCAGCCCCAGGTCCCGGGCCACCGACCGGATCGACCGGCCCTCGACCAGGCACATCCGACGGATCTTCACGGTCGTCTCCACCACCAGCATCCTCTGCTTCTCCCGCAAAACGAAAAACGGTCGCGGGAATACTCGATTCGCTACCGGAAGGACGAGTCAGTTTTGCAAGCCGCTCCACAGTCAGGGCGGGCAACCGCTTCCAGTGTCACCGCGGCGGATAGCCGGCCTTCCCTTTGGGCGGCACCCGTGCGGTTCCGCACAGGAGCGCCGTGACGCGACCTGCCGGAGCGCTTCAGCAGGCGGAACATCGTATCGAAGCGGTTCTGTCGCTGAACGCCTTCGGGCCTGTCCAGATGGATATTCAATGCGCTGCCCAATCAATCGAACCTCAACCACATGTCCGTCGTCGACACGATCACTAAGGCGCACCGGAAGGCAGCGGGCACCGAAGGCGGACCGAAAGGCAAGGAATCGAATGTTCACGAGGTGGTCTTACCGGCAGGGCCGTGACAGTCGTGGACGCGCTGGGATATCCTGTCGATCGAAAACCACACAATCGCAAACGGCTCCACTGCAAAGAGCCGCAACAACCACCAATATCCCAACCACTTGGCGAGACTTACATGGTCACCACACAGCCAACCCATATCGCATTCGGAACTGCGGAGCCAACCCAGAGCATTGCCACCAGAATCAATTGCCGATATATAACCGACCTATCTCCAATCTCATCGTGAAATGGATAAATGGATAAAGTTATAATCGAAAACTTCCGCTGCTTCCGTGAACGCCAAGTCTCAAGGATAGCACCCATCACACTGCTTGTGGGAGAAAACAGCACCGGCAAAACCTCGTGGATGGCGATTCTGCGAATCCTGTGGAGCGTCATCTATGACAGCAATTACATTCCAGACTTTAAATCTGAACCATACGATTTGGGTTCGTTTCGCGAAATTATGCATCGAAGTTCGGATGATGCGGAGCACAAAGATTACTTCATCGCAGGGCTGGGCACAGACAATTGGAACTGTTCTGCTAAATTCATGCAGGGCAAATCAAGCACCGAAGTCTTCGAACTTCAAATCGCAAATGACAGCACATCAATCACATGGGAGCGATCTCAAAATGATGATATCACATTGCAGATATCAAGTCCACGAGGTCAATGGCGCCATTCCCGCAACAGATCAGATGTAGAACGCACAGACATTGCCGCAATTCGGGAACGAACAAGTGAATGGTGGGGGCCGTTCTCCCTTCCAAGCTACTTGCAAAAAACCTCCTCGCAGTCAGTACATTCAACACAGATCACAATGGAAGATGAGCTTTCTAAATTGGTGCCGGAATTTTTGCCTTTTTTCAAGTCGTTTGATAATAAAGGGTTTAGTATTTTCTATCCTCCCGAAGCCATCGCGCCTATACGAACGAGTCCGCGTCGAACCTATGACCCTACAGTGGCTGCCGTGAGATCTGACGGATCGGGTCTACCCGCTCACTTAGCTACCCTAGCGCAATTCGACAAAAAGGGGTGGAGGGGATTAAAGGAGGCAATTGAGCGCCATGGAAAGCTCACGGGCGTGTTTGACGAACTGAGAATTCGTCAATTGGGAGAACAACCAGGATTTGATCCATTTCAAATCCAAGTCAGGAATCATATTGATAATCGTGAGGGCATTTGGCGCAATCTCATTGATGTAGGTTACGGAGTGAACCAAGTCCTGCCAGTTCTATTTCAACTCGCCCGTCATGACCGACCACCAATGCTCCATTTACAGCAACCAGAAATTCACTTACATCCTAGTGTAGCGCCATCGTAGAAATGAGTATTCTGTTTGACTGTCTCCAGGCTTCATGCCATCTGTTCCGGCATCAGGCAACCCGCGGGCGGCGGAAGGCGGCGGCAGACCGCTCCGGCCCGCATCATGGAACGGAGCAGGGCATGGCACAGAAGACGGGGACTCCCAGGAACAGGGGACGCAGGATTTACCGGGTCCGCCTTTCGGATGGCGAGAGGGCGGAACTGCGGCAGCTGGCCGACAGCAAGGCGGCCGCGTACAGGCGCCGGCACGCCCGGATCCTGCTGCTGGCCGACGGGGACCGTGACGACGGGGGCGGCGCCGACTGCGACATCGCGTCGATCCTGGAGATCGGCAAGTCGACCGTCGAGCGGGTGCGCCGCCGCTGCGTCGAGGAGGGTCTGGAGGCGGCGCCGGGCCGCCGCGAGCAGAGGAACCGGAAGGCGCGCAGCCTCGACGGCGGGGGCGAGGGGAGGCTGGTGGCCATCGCCTGCCCGCAGCCGCCGGAGGGGCGGAGCCGGTGGACGATGCAGCTGCTGGCGGACCGGCCTGGCGGGCTGGAGATCGTGGACACGATCTCGGACGAGACGGTGAGGAAGACCCTGAAAAAAACGACATGAAGCCGTGGCTAAGGCGGTACTGGTGCATCCCGCCGAAGGCCAGCGGCGACCTCCTCGCCGCCATGGAGGACGTTCTGGAGCGGCACCAGCGGGAGTTCACGGAGGACGAGGTTCTGGCCGTCATGGACGGGACCTCGAGGCAGCGGAGGAGGGAGACCCGTGTGCCGCGACCGGCGCGTCCCGGCGACCCCGCCATCCACGACTTCGAATACGAACGGAACGGCACCGCGAACCTGTTCATGCTGTTCGCCCCGCTGCTCGGATGGCGGGAGGTGAAGGTCACCGACCGCCGGACGCGCAGGGACTGGGCCAGGGTCATCCGCGGGCTTGTCGACGTCACCTTCCCCGGCAAGCGAATCGTGCTCGTGATGGACAACCTCAACGTCCACACCGTCGGCTCCCTCTACGAGACGTTCCCTCCCGAAGAGGCGGCGCGGATCGCCGCCCGGCTGGAGATCCACTACACCCCGAAGCACGGAAGCTGGCTGAACGTGGCCGAGACCGGGATCGGGGCCATGGTCCGCCAGTGCCTGAACCGCCGCATTCCCGACCGGGCGGCGATGTGCCGGCAGACCGGGGCATGGGCGGAACGGAGGAACCGGGAGAGGGCCGCCGTCAACTGGCGTTTCACGACAGCCGACGCGCGCGTCAGGCTCAGGTCCCTTTACCCGTCAACGCAATGATGTCGCTACACTAGTGCTCAAGCTGGATTAGGTTCGATTCTGTGCCAGATTGCCGCATCGGGAACGCAACTCGTGGTGGAGACTCACAGCAATTTCCTAATTGATAGAATTCGCATGGACATAAGGGACTGCCGAACTGACCTCAAGCCGGAGGATGTATCGATCCTTTTTTTCGAACGTCATGAGGAAGACGCCAAAATTCATAACCTTAGCATTGATGCGGAAGGAAACATCCTTGACGCGCCTTACAGCTATGGAGAATTTTTCATGGATGAAATGAATAGATTATTGGGTATATAGAATGTGTGCAATCATTGACGCAAGTGTCTTGGGATCGATGTTTGGGGAGGAGAACACTCAACCGAGTGCGGCTCGTGAGTTCCGAAGGCGTGTGGACAAGGGCAAGCTCCTGCTTGTAATCGGCGGGAAGTTAAAGCGTGAGTTGATCAGAAATAGTAACTTCAGAAGTAACTGCTCACCCCTTTCTGGGTGCGGACCGGGCATTGCGCTGCTTGACCATGTCGCCGGAGTCTCCGGTCAAGGCGATCTGGATAGCGACGAGGGGGTTGTATCCGAGGGTGGCCATAGAGCTGACGTAACCTGAGATCCTGCACTAGGCGTCCGCAAGGAGTTGTGTCCGGAAGCAGCCCGATAATGCGGAGTCGGGCGTAACGCAGGGCGCCGCCGCGATCCCGAACAGCGTCCGGAGGTTCCCGCGGACAACGGCGTCGTCGCGGCTGTCCCTGCCGGACTGCAGGAGCGACGGATACCTGGGGAGAACATCGCGAACGCTGACATGAGGTGGTCACCCAGATGCAACCGGCGCCCGTTCACCGGATCGTCGATCTGGCCGAAGCATCCCGCCACCGCCTTGATCAGCCCGGGCCTGCTGAGATCCTTCCGAAACCGCGTCGTCCCAACTCCCGTCAGTGAGATCAACAGGGATGCGGTAAGGGCAGGAGCCTATGATTCCAGAAGATTCCAGGCGACTTTCAGCCGCCTGGAAGGAAGAGTCTACGAAAACCGGTTCACGAAACCCCATGGAATACAGGGCCTGGACGGGCTAGTATCCCGCCCGTGTTGAAGTGACGCCGGGGCGCCTGCCCTGTCCCATCTGATGCCTTATACCCGCCGCAACAACAGCCAACAGGCCTTCCGGATCGGGCGGATGTCCGCTGGCGGTTCCGGGGGCACCGGGAAGGGGCAGGCCATGGGCAGAGGCGGAAAGAGAATATGTCACGCAAGGCTGGACGGTGGCGGGCGGGCGCTCCCGCAGGGGACCGTCGACGGCGGAAAGGGGTCGGTGACGCGGCGCCGGCGGGCGCGCATCCTCCTTCTGGCGGACGCCAGCCGCGACGGCGGCGGACGCGATGACGCCGACATGGCGGACGTCCCCGGGGCCGGGGCCTCGACGGGCGGGCGGGCCCGCAGGCGGTTCGTGCCGGGGGCCTGGAGGCGGCGCTGGAGAGGAAGGGGCAGGCCAGCAGCAGGAGGCCCGTGCTGGACGGCGGGGGCCAGGCGAGGCTGGCCTGCTCCGAGCCCCCCGAGGGGCACGCGCGCCGGGCGCTGCGGCTGCCCGGCGACAGGCTCGGCGGGCTGGAGGCCGTCGACAGCATCCCGGAGGGGACGGTGCGGCAGGGGCTCTTATGAGACCTTACAGGTCAAGTGCCCTTTTTCAAAACCTCACATCGGCGTCCCTCCCTCCGTCGGGGGGCGGCTTCCGTGCCACCGGGGAAGTCCAGACAGAACGTCGCGGTTCCATGACGCGCTCAACGACGCGTCCAGCCTCTTATCCGGTTCGGTTGGCCGGTGCCGGCCCCGTGACCATTATGCCCGATTCGGGCGGTGCGACGTTCCGGGGGGGGCGGGACCCATCTGAAATGAACGGTGCCGCTTCCTGCGGCGAACCAGGCCCCTGCACGGTCACACGCCCTGCCCGGGTTCCCCGGAGGCCCCGTCGGGCCGCCCGGGTGTTCCGTTGTTCCGTTGTTCCGTTGCCCTCCCGCTCTCAGGCCTGCGACAGGACGGCGCCCTCCGGCACCAGGCCGGTGGTGGCGAACCTCCACAGCGCCACCAGAAGCTTACGGGCCAGCGCCACGATCCCCCGCCTGCGCGAACGTCCGTCGCGGGCGCTCACGTAATCCCGGAACCACGCCGAGAGGGCGCTGTCGGGCTGGTGGCGCAGCCAGCGCCAGGCCATCTGCACCAGGTGCTTTCGCAGCATCGCGCCGCCCGCCTTGCTGATCCCCTGGTCGTTGTCGACGCCCCCGCTCGCGAAGGGCACCGGCGCCAGGCCCGCGAGGCTGGCCAGCTGCCGCCGGTTGCGCAGCTCCCGGTAGAAGAGCTCGCCGCCCAGCATCAGCGCGTCGTTCGGGCCGATCCCGCGCAGCCGGACCAGCGTCGCCGCGTGGTGGGCGTCCGCCGGCGCCGCCCGCGGTCTGTCAACGGGCGGAGCGGCCTCCTTCCCGGCGGCGTCCGCGCGGAGGCCGTCGAGGGCCCGGGCCGACGCCTCCAGCATCTCCATCTTCCTCGCCTCGACAGCCTTGAGTTCCGCGCGCACCAGCTCCAGCCGGTCGAGGATGCCCTTGATCTCGGCCAGCAGCTCCGGCGGCAGCGGCTCCCCGTAGCCGGTCTCCATCCCGCCGAGCCGCTCACGGAACCCCGGCCGCGCCGGATCCCCGGCCAACACCCCGTGCAGCCTCAGGAGCCCGTCGACGGAGTTCGAGAGGCGGCGGCGCTCCTGCACCAGACGCTCCCGCCGGCGCAGCAGCCGCTTCCTGTCCTCCTCCGCGACCGTTGGCACACGCACCCGCGACATCGCGTCCCGGTCGCCGCCGTCCCACGCCCTGAGCGCCCGGACCATCCGGCGGGCGTCGATCCGGTCCGTCTTCACCTTCTTTTTCCTCCGCACCACCTCGAGGCTCGCGGGGTCGCAGACAACCACCTCGACATCCTCCCCCTCCAGCCGCCGGGCCAGCCAGAAGCCCTCGTAACCGGCCTCGTACACAAGCATCACCCGGACATCGCCGCCGGTCGCCGCCCGCTCCCGCGCCCGCCCGAGCCTGCCCAGGAGCCCATCAACGTCCTGCGGCGCCAGCCTGTGGATGCCGGCCCTCGACGTGTCGGACGGATCGCCCACCGCGAGGATCCAGCTCCTGCCGCTCACTTCCAGAGCCGCGTAGACCGTGGTAACGTTCCCCTCGAAAGGGGTTTTCGAATCAGTCATCTTTCTCTCCTTTCACTCGGCGGGGGTTGCCGTCTCGCGGCCCCCCGCCACAACATGCTGTCTTCCTGTCAACACCCTGCACCGAATCACCCGCGAAGGCAAACGGCGGCCCGTCCCATGGCATCTGAAAAAAACGACATCAAGCCCTGGCGGAGCGAATGCCGGTGCATCCCGCCGAAAGAGAGCGCCGAATCCGTCCGCGCCATGGAGGACGTCCCGAGACCCGCAGCCGCGGGTACGACGGCGGCACGGTCCTGGCCGTCATGGACGGGACCCCGGAGCGGCGGACGGGGGAGACGCGGACGCCGCTGCCGCCGCGGCCCGGGCAGCCGGCCGCATACGGCTCCGGGCACGGGCGCAGCGGCGCCCCGGACCTGTTCATGGTCCACCCCCCGCTGGAGGCGTGGCGCCACGTGAAGGTCACCGACCGCCGCAGGAGGCGGGACTTCGCAAGGCTGCCCGCCGACATCGCCGACGTCCACTTTCCGGACAGGAGGACCGTCCCCGTGATGGACGGCCCGACACCCACAGGCTGCCGGCGCTCCACCAGGCCTTCGGGCCGGCGGAGGCGTCGCGGCCCGCGGACCGCTTCGAGGTCCACCACACGCCGAGGCACGGCAGCTGGCCGGACATGGCGGAGACCGGGACAGACGCCCTCTCCCGGCAGTGCCCCGCCAGGCGCATCCCGGACCGGGAGGCGATGGTGCGGGAGGCCGGCGCCTGGCAGGCGCACCGCAACCCGTCGGCGAAGCCGGTCGACTGGCGGTTCAGGACCGGGGACGCCCGCGTGAAACTGAAGTCCCTCTATCCATCACAGCAATAAGGTCGTGATACTAGTGGGAATTGCTGGTGATCCGCTGGTCCATGGCCGGTTCCCGTAACTGTGTGACAGCAGCATACGAATTACCGACCGTATGTCAGTTGGTAAGGCGAAAAAATTCCGGAGCGCCGAAAACCACGCTATGTCAAAGGGTTGCGGCCGGCACGGAAAACCGCTCCGGAACGATACGACTATCCGAATGCCATTGGATGACGGACGGGCGCGGATGACCGGACAGGACACCGGACCTGAAAACATCCAGACAGAACGGTCAACGGTCAAAAGGGGCGAGCAGTTACCTTCAGAATTTGGTATGGTACCGCACTGTCGGTTGGAAGGATCCGAAACGTTTCCGACAACGAAGTCGAAAAGGAAACAGAAAACCTAAAGAAATCGGCGGCATGCCATTCAAATGATCAGCATGTACTGGCTCTCGCCAAGGTCAGCAAGGCACGCCTTCTCTATACAAGTGATCAAAATCTGATGGATGATTTCAGGAACGTTAACCTAATCCCTCACCCAAAAGGTAAGATATACAAAACTTCATCAAGCGGTGCATTCACGGAACACCACAAGAAGCTGCTGGATCGCAATAACTGCAGGAAATAAAGGAGTTCACTGTTTCGTTGACCCGGCCTTCAGATTGGGATGTCTGCCGAACTCTTGGAGTTTTGCATGGATTGGCAGTAATCGAGTTTGCTCTATCGGTGCTGTTCGATGCTTATGGGTTGGTCAAAGCGTGATGCTCAGGGTCGCTGCAGCCTCAGCGCTTCGGTTCGTGCCAACCTCAATAGATGCGCCATGAACGGCTTGGTCGTGTCCACGTCGCGTGTAGCGGCATAGAGACGTCGGGTCAGTCCATTCACGGTCAACCTCCGTGTCACATAGTCCGACCGATAGCGAACTTCCCGCACGACCCAGTCGGGCAACACCGCCACACCACGGTTCGAGGCCACAAGAAGCAGAATGACAGCCGTCAGTTCCACTTGCCTCACTGCACGGGGCTCAACCTTCGCCGGCGTAAGAAGCTGGCTGAAGACGTCAAGGCGTGCCCTCTCGACCGGATAGGTGATGAGCAGTTCGCCACGAAAGTCCTCAGCGTCGACAAACTCCTTTGCCGCCAGCGGATGCTGCGATGAGGCGACGAATACGGGCTCGTAATCAAAAAGCGCGGTGAAATCCACTCCCTGCAGTTCTTCAGGATCCGAGGAAACAACCAGATCGACCTCTTCGCGCCGCAATGCCGGAAGCGCATCGAAGGCAAGTCCGGGCCGGATGTCGACATCAACTTCGGGCCAAGCCTTCCGGAACAACTCCAGGACTGGAAGGAGCCATTCAAAACAGGCGTGGCACTCAATTGCGATATGCAGCCTACCCTTTCTGCCTGTCCTCAGCCTGCGGAAGTCTTCGGATAACGCCTCCACCTCTGGAAGCACCCGTTCCGCCAGTTCCAATAGTCTCATACCAGCCGAACTCAGCCGCAATGGCTTTGTCCTCCTGACGAACAGCTCCACCCCTGCCTGATCCTCGAGTCCTTTCACCTGATGACTTAGCGCGGACTGGGTAATGTTCAGCAGGTCGGCCGCCCGGGCCAGGCCACCTGAGTCGTGGATCGCCTTGATCGTCCGCAGATGACGAAATTCGAGGTGCATATGAGCGGCTCTCATAACCTTCGTGAACAATATGAGTTTGTTTCAGGAATTTTCGCTTGCCACAAGAAGATAATCCCTATGAAGGTCCCGTGCCCATGCAATGCCTTTCCTTCGAGTTCTTTCCGCCCGCCAACCACGCAGCCAGCGAACGTTTGTGGGAGACGGTTGGCGAACTCTCTCCGTTTGGCCCAGATTTTGTGTCCGTAACCTACGGCGCGGGAGGGACCAACCGCGCACTTACCCTTGAAACGGCAAGGGAACTCCGGGCCAGCCATGGGTTGAATGTCGCGGCCCACCTGACCTGCGTAAATTCATCGCGCGAACAGACTCTGGCAATCGCAAGACGCCTATCAGAGGCTGGAGTCCGTGAGATTCTGGCGTTGCGCGGTGACCCTCCAAAGAGTCAGGCCAGATTTCGTCCCCATGCTTCCGGCTTCAGGGACAGCTGCGAACTCGTTTCGGCACTTGCTGACATCCCCGACCTACGGGTCCGCGTCAGCGCCTATCCTGATCCGCATCCGGATGCGGCCCATTCCGCAGCGGATGTGGACTGGTTGAAGCGAAAGCTGGACTCTGGCGCCGAATCCGCCATCACCCAGTTCTTCTTCGAGGCCGAAACATATTTCAGATTCCGCGATGCCTGCCAGCGGGCTGGTATCGAGGCGCAAATCATTCCAGGCATACTTCCCATCCAGAATTGGGCGAAGACGCGAGAGTTCGCTCGAAGATGCGGAGCACATATTCCAAACTGGCTGGCAAACGCGTTTGAGGCAGCGCTACGTGACGGTGGGGGACGCCAGGAACTTCTGGCGATCTCGGTCTGCACCGAGCTTTGCAGCGACCTCATCGAAGGCGGAGTGAACCATCTGCACTTCTATACATTGAACCGACCGAAGCTGACTCAACGGGTGATCCTTGCTCTGGGAATGATGCCGACCGGAGCGCATGTGGAAACAACGAAAACCGCAAATTTCCTGGAGGGCACTGGTCCAAATTGATCGGCCCCGGGGATTGGGTACCAACTGAGCCAACCCGGTCTCGCAACATTCAAGGTCCCGTATCAGTCCGATAGCCAATTCTCCACCCGCTTCAATATCCGGAAACTGTCGACCCGAGTTCTTGCCGATGTTGGTTCATCCCAATGCAAGGGTGAATTCGGGAAAGTGTAGCAAGTCCCAAGCCGACAAATGTATTTGACCTTTCCGAACGAACAATGGAGCTAGGCGCAGTGTCACCATTCAACGCCATATCCCCTAGCCAGATGCCCGATGCCGACACAATTCTATCGATGTCAGGGCTCGAATTCATGCTTGCCGTTCTTGATGGACAGATCGCAGGTCCGCCCATCGGCGAGCCTATGAACTATCGCCTTGATACCGTTGAGGATGGCTATGTAACGTTCCGCGGTACTCCGATATTCGACAGCCTGAATCCAATGGGAACGGTTCACGGCGGCTGGTACGGAACTTTGCTGGATAGCGCGATGGCCTGTGCTGTGATGACAAAGGTGCCAAAGGGAGCAATGTACACCACACTGGAATACCGTGTGAACATCATCAGACCAATCCCGCTTGGAACGGAGGTCATTTCCTCCGGCCGGGTTCGTCATGCCGGCAGGTCAACCGGGGTCGCCGACGGCGAGATTCGAGGTGCCGGGAACAGCAGGCTCTACGCGACCGGATCGACGACCTGTATGATTCTGCAGCGGAAATCGATGCAGACAGGAAATCGAGTCGAGTAAGGACACCGGCCTGACCGACATCACCAACTCGAAGGGCTGAATCTCCGGGTGTCCTGACGGCGAAGTGTCAGGAGTCGCAGGACTCAAGAATATCTGACACCCAGAACGCGCTCAAACACTACGGAGAAGACAGCCTGCACGAATTCCGCATGTTCCGGAACATGTCGCTGATGCGTTTAGGGACCGTGTAGCAGGGCATTGGATGGTCCTCCGAGGCGGTCCGTCAAATTCCACTTGCGTCAATTCCGTTTACCTTTGCCGACGCCAAGAGCTGCCGCTGGTCCGTCAGGGTTGCGTTCAGCCTCGCCTGCCCGGCGTCCCGACTGCGGCGTGGATCCTCAGACTGTTACAGCCGCCCAAACCGCTCTCGCAGCATCCCGGATTCGACGTGTGCTCCGTCCGCCCTGATTTCATCAAGCGATCACCTCCGATCCATTGAAATCCCGGAATCTGATGTCCCTGCATCCACAGGAAAGGCCCCGCCGGATCGACCCACCATCGTTCCCTTCCAACATTCTGAATACGAACTCTCACGTCGGATTCAGCAAAGCCATCAGGTGAACTATGGGACGAATCTCGAATCAGAGGAACCGGAGGAGGGATTCACCAATGTTGCCGAGCATTCCACTAACGAACGGTCGCCTGAGTCGGCAGCATGTCATGCAATACTGGGATGAAGGATTTCTGTTCCCGATCCCGGTACTGACTCCTGAGGAGAGCCGAGCCGCAAGAACTGAACTGGAAGCGATCGAGTCGGAATGGCTGGACAATGGACTGCCGTTGCCGCTGAACACCTACAAGCGGGTCAACTCACATCTGGTTATGCCGCTCGCAGCAAGGATCGCGCGGGACCACCGAGTTCTCGATGTGATCGAAGACATTCTTGGATCGGACATCCTGATCTATGCCGCTGAATTCTTCATCAAGGAACCTCGTACGAAGCAGATTGTCTCGATGCATCAGGATCTCACCTATTGGGGCCTTGGTGCCACACAGGGACTGGTTACCGCTTGGATTCCGTTCTCACCCTCAACTCCAGCATCTGGCTGCATGGATTTCGTACGGGGGAGCCACAAGAATCCGATCCTGCCACATGAGGACACGTTTGGCAGCGACAACCTCCTTTCCCGCGGTCAGGAAATCCGGGTTGACGTCACCGAAAAAGACAAGGTGGCGATCGAGATTCATCCGGGGCAAATGTCGCTGCATCATGGCCTGACAATTCATGGCTCAGGCCCAAACACTTCGGACGACAGGCGGATCGCGCTGGTCGTGCGATACTGCCGACCTGACGTTTCGCAGGAAGTGGGCGAAACCGATTTCGCAATGCCTGCACGGGGCACGGACAGACTTGGAAACTTTGTTCATGTGCCGGTGCCGGAGGTGAACTTCAGTCCGAGTTCGCTGGAACTCTACGAGGAAGTGCGCCGCGCACAGGCCAAGGTGATGATGCGTGGCTCGAACAGCGGTGGTGCATCGGATATTTACTCCGTAACAGGCTGAAATCTCATTGGGCATGGCGACACCCGAGATATGTGTGCATGCGAACCCCGCTATCCGTCTCTACGGAGCCGAAGTCCCTTTTTGAAAGGAACCCATTGATGGAGCAGGTGAAATTCACCCAAATGAAGGACGGCGACAAAGAGGACTACGATTTCCTTACGGTTCACGAGACCGAATATGCCGCCGGCACAGCTGATCGACTGTTGAGGGCTCTGGTTGAGCTTGACGAAAGCCTTTCAGGATACCAGATCACACGACTTGGGCATTCGCTGCAATCGGCCACCCGAGCGGAGCGGGATGGTGCGGACACAGACTGGATCGTTTCGGCGCTTCTGCACGACATTGGAGATATCTACGCCCCGTACAATCACGACGAATACGCCGCCGCTGTCCTTAGGCCGTTCGTTAGGGAACAGTGTTCATGGACTGTCGAGAAACACGGAGATTTTCAATTGGTCTACTACGCTCGACATGTAGGTGCCGATCCCGGGAAACGTGAAGCCTACCGTGGACATCCGTACTTTGAAGATTGTGCCGAATTCTGTGAGCGCTGGGATCAGTCAAGCTTCGATCCCAACTATGATACGCTTCCGATTGAACACTTCGCTGACCGGGTGCGGGAAGTGTTCGCGCGTAAACCCTATGACCCAGCTGTAATACGGACAGGCGCACGTGAACCTCTCAGGATCATGGCAAATTGATCGAATTGTTCTGGAGCCGCATTCTCGCGCAGGAACTCCCTGAGCGGAGGTCGATCACGCCAGCAATCGATCGGTCTTCACATCAAACGGTGCCTACGCCCACTCCCAAGGCCGAGTGAACTCGCCCAGGCACTTGGTGACCGCCTCGTCGTTCACCTCGCCAGTTCGAGACAGCTTCGCCACAAGGCCCAGCTTTCTGTCTTCGACCACTTCGGCCACTTCGGCCGACAGCCCCGCTTCCCGCAACGCATCGCTGTATACTCTCGTGATGGCGAGACGCCGCAGATCCGGTTTGAACACCTTGCCCACCGCAGTCTTCGGAAGCTCATCCAGAATTTCCACATGCTTCGGGATTGCCGCACGTTCGCTGACATTCTCTCGAACATGCTCGATTAGCTCCCACTTGGAGACCTCTGCCCCTTCTACCAGTTCAACATAAACACAAGGTAGTTCTCCGGCATGCGAGTCCGGTTGACCGACCGCGCCGGCGAAAGCCACTGATTCGTGACCTGCCAACGCCTCCTCGATGAGAGCTGGATCTACATTGTGTCCACCGCGGATAATCAGATCCTTGGCCCGACCGGTGATCCAGACGTAGCCGCCCGAATCCATACGTCCCAGATCACCGGTACGCAGGTACCTGTCCAAGGAGTACAAATCCTTGTTCTTCTCGGTGTCGGTGTAGGTTCCACCGAGTATCACGCCCGGACTGGAAACACAGATCTCGCCGACTTCGTCGACCGCGCACTCAACCGGTCCGTCGTCGGACTCACGAAGGATCTTTACGTCGGTATAGGGAAACGGAAAGCCGACGCTGCCAACTTTCTTGTCGCCATCGGGAGGATTGCAGGATACCAGGCATGTCGCCTCGGTCAGACCATAACCCTCGCAGATCGTTACTCCCGCCGCCTCTTCGAACCGACGATAGAGTTCCAGCGGCAATGGAGCGGAACCGCAGAACGCGAGCTTCAGGGAAGAAATGTCTGCATCGACATCTCGCTGCATCAGGACCGCAACCGCTGTTGGAACAGTAATCATGAACGTCGTCCGATAGCGCTCGATCAACTTCCAGAAATTCCGGAACACCCCATCGCCGCGATACCCTTGCGGTGTTGGAAATACGATATGCGCCCCGGAACTCAAGGATGCGCCCAACGACACGATTGCCGCAAACACATGGAACATGGGCAGCGGGCAAAGCTGCACGTCCCTTTCGGTGAACAGAAGCCTCGCCGCCACCCAGGAATTGTAGATCATGCCAGAATACCTGTGCCGAACTATTTTAGGCATTCCGGTCGTACCGCCAGTGTGGAATAGCGCTGCGACGCGGTCGGCCTCGCTGTCCGCGAACTCAAGCACCGTCGGTTGCGCCTCGATTTCCGCCTCGAAGCTCAAAACCCTCGCCTTGTGACCAACTGAGAGTTTCGGCCTTAACAGCGGTATGATCAGCTTTTTGATGCCAGTGATGTAGTGCAGGAGGTCGACTTCGACGACCGTCTCGACATTGGGTGCCGCCGCGACTGCCGCCGCAACTTTCTGCGCCACATCTGTCTTTGGAAAGGAACGAAGTGTAACAACGACCTTGGCCCCAGTCTCCCGAAGTAGGGCAGCCATCTGATCCGGAGCAAGCAGAGGATTGATCGGGCTTACGATACCCGCCACCTGTCCGCCGAGAAACGTCAGGATAGTTTCGGTGCAGTTTGGAAGCACATAGGCGATCACGTCTTTCTCGCCGACTCCCAGGGACCTAAACAGGTTGGCGGCCTGCGTTGCGCGGTCGCGAAGCTCCGTCCACGTCAGCGTGTCAGCCCGATCAGTTGGACCGGCGAACATCTGGAAAGTCGTCGCTGGCCGAGCACCATGGTTATCTGCGGTCTTGCTGAGAAGCTCGAGAGTCGTGACGGGAACGTCGCGGTCCTCCCAGGGGCACTCCTGCTCCACGGCATCGCGGTCGGCGAACGTTGCATAGGTCATGACAGATGATCCTTTCGGTTCTGGGCACTGCACCCAAGCGTCACCAAGTGAGCCCTGCTCAGATGGCAGTTTTCCAATCGTAGCAGGAAGCGGGAAATTGAGCTATGGGAGAATCCGTAGAAGCATACACATGACGTTATCCGTGCCAGAGCGGCCTTACCGGGAGACGTTTACGATGAGCGAACGAATGGTGCATTCATTCAACCTGCCATTATGCCGCCATTCCCTCAGTGAACTGCAACCGCGCAAGCCTGGCGTAGAGTCCGCCCTGCTGGACCAGGCTGTCATGCGTTCCTTCTGCGACGATCCTGCCCCCATCGAACACAAGGATGCGGTCCGCCTTCTTCACAGTCGCCAACCGATGAGCCACGATGAGGGTGGTTCGGTCCTGCGATAACGCATCAAATGCCCCGCGCACCAGGCATTCGCTCTCCGCATCGAGAGCGCTGGTTGCTTCATCGAGCAATAGGATCGGTGCATCCCGCAGTATTGCGCGTGCGATCGCAATTCGCTGCTTCTGTCCACCTGAGAGAGTGACTCCCCTTTCTCCCAAGTTCGCATCATATCCGTTGGGAAGTTTGCCTATGAATTCGTGCGCTGCGGCGGCTCTGGCCGCAGCCTCAACTTCGACATACGAAGCACCAGGCCGCCCGAATCGGATATTCTCACTCGCTGAATCAGCGAATATGACAGGCTCCTGCGGCACCAGGGCAATTTCGCCGCGGAATTCAGTTCGTGCCATATCCCGCAGATCAACACCGTCAATCCTGATCGCGCCGCCAGATGGATCATAGAATCGAAGGAGAAGATGGAAGACCGTCGATTTTCCTGCGCCAGACGGTCCAACCAATGCCACAGTCTCACCGGGCGCTATTCGTAGGGACACATCATTCAGGGCTGCAATATCAGAACGGGCGGGATAGCAGAACGTCACGTTGTCGAAGACGATCTCCCGCCTAAGTCTGCTAGGTAGCGGACTTGGCAACTGCGGTTCGGCGACGCCGTCATCAACGTTCAGCAGTTCCACGAGGCGCTCAGCCGCGCCAGCTGCCCGCTGCAGCTCTCCCCAGATCTCGCTCAATGCTCCCACCGCTCCAGAAACCAGCACCGCATAAATCACGAACTGTACGAGTTCCCCAACCGTCATAAGCCCTGCCCGTACATCCCTAGCCCCAATCCAGAGAACAACGACAACGCCCGCAATTATTAGCGCCATGATTATCACGGTCATCACAGCACGGGTCAGGATACGCTGGTTGGCGGAATTGAATGAGCGTTCGGTAACTTCCGAAAAGGCGTTCCTGACTGTCCCTTCGTTCGTGAACGCTTGAACAGTGCGCACGCTTAGCAACGCTTCCGATGCCCTTCCTGAAGATGCGGCGATCCAGTCCTGATTCTCGCGACTCAAATTTCGAAGACGGCGACCGAGAACAACGATCGGCACGATCACAAATGGCACGATCAGCAGCACCATCCCTGTGAGCTTGGGAGAGGTCAGGCACAGAAGAACAAGCCCACCTAGAGAAATCAGGATGTTGCGGAGCGCGACCGAGACCGACGAGCCAATCACACTCAGGATCAGGGTCGTGTCCGTGGTGATTCGGCTCAGAACCTCACCGGTCATGATCCTCTCGAAAAAAGCAGGCGACATTGAGATCATCCGGTCGAAAACCGCCATGCGGATATCAGCCACGATCCGCTCGCCCAAGCGGGTCACCAGATAGTATCGAAGCCCTGTTCCTAGCGCGAGAAGCCCAGCGATGCCGAGGAAGGACACAAAGTACTGGTCCAGAAGCTCAGATGCGGAAGTCTCGAACCCGTCGACCACCCGCCGCACGGCCAATGGAAGAGCAAGGGACAGGCAGGCTGTCACAACCAACGTGATTGCAGCAGCCACAACCATCGCCAGATAAGGTAACACAAATCTCCCAAGTCCACTTAGCGCGCCGATGTTCGTGGACTTCGCGCGAAGTTCCTGTCCGCCGCCGACTTGCGTCATGTCTTGCCCATTCAGGTTTTGTTTCGGATAGCCACTTGCAGGCCTCCGGGCAAGTGAAACGCCAAGAACGGGCATGAATTCGCGACCAAGCCCGTCGGCACGTTACCCTTTGTGCCACCATCGGGTTACAGGCCATGATTTGGTGCCGGATGGAGAGCGATTCGATCTGATTCCGGATTTCCTGGAGCGGGCGGCGGGAATCGAACCCGCGTCATTAGCTTGGAAGGCTAAGGTCTTACCACTACACAACGCCCGCGCATTGTCACACTGGTTAAACCGTGAAAACGTCGCCGTCAACCCGGAGCACGAGGATTTCGCTTCGGAAGTGTTCGGGGGCGTTGGCAACCGTTAATTTGCCGGGTGAAGCTGGTACCGTACTGACTTTGTCACGGGTGCCTGAGCAATGGTCCCGCGTACGGGTCATCGGATTGACGGCGGTCTACGCCTGCCAGACCTGCCCGTTCAATGATGAAGCCCTTGACCCTGCCGCTTTGACAGCCGCCGCAACACTTCCGCAACCGAAAATCGAGCCCATGCGGCAAGACGATTGATCAAATCAAGCCTCTTTCCGTTTACGATGTGGTCAACAAACAGTAGCGGCTGGCACCTCGCGGGACGCTCAAGGGTTCGAAAGTCGAGCCGGAATAGATGACGGGAAACCGCAAGAGCACACGTCAGTCAGTTCTGGCGGAAATGTACCCTGGGCGACCCAATTCCGCACTGTTTCTCACCGGTTCGACCGTTACTGGGCATTGATCAAGTGCCTGAAGGTATCATGGAGCGGCCTAGCGCTTTACCCAGCAGCGACTTGAAACCAATGGAGAGGTTTGACTCTGAAATTACATCACCGTCGGCTCATTGCAGGCAGAGGTTCTCTAGGCTGACTGTTCGGTCGCCATATCACTTCCCGGTGGTTTTCTTCTGGATCTGGTCTTCGGAATCGCTGCCACACTGGCCTTCCCCCCCGACGCTGAAGGGGCATCATCGTCATCCCGGTTCAAGGGATCGCCGGTGATTACCTTTGTAATCTCGTCGCCAGTCAAGGTTTCATATTCCAGCAGGCCTTCCGCCAGTCTGTGGAGATCGTCAATCTTCTCGGAAAGGATGCCCTTGGCGACGCTGTAGCCCTCATCGACAATGCGTTTGACCTCAGCGTCAATGCGTTCCTGCGTATCTGGCGCGACATTGGCTGGAGTATTGTAGGTGCCCAGGAAACTCTGCTGCTCATTCGCATAATCAACATAGCCCAGATCATCGGAGAACCCGAATTGCGTGACCATGGCCCTGGCTATCTTGGTCACCTGCTGAATGTCCGACGCCGCCCCTGACGTGACATTCTCCGCCCCGAAGATCAGTTCCTCGGCCACGCGTCCGCCCATCGCCATTGCGATCTTGGATTTGTACTTCGTGAACGTAACCGAAAGTTGGTCCCGTTCGGGAAGGCTAAGCACAAGGCCTAGCGCACGCCCCCGGGGGATGATTGTCGCCTTGTGAATCGGATCATGCTGGGGAACGCCGAGTCCGACTATGGCATGGCCCGCCTCGTGATAGGCCGTCAGCTTCTTTTCGTCTTCGGTCATGACCATGGATCGACGTTCCGACCCCATCATGACCTTGTCCTTTGCGTTCTCGAAGTCCTCCATCGTCACAAACCGCCGACCCACGCGTGCCGCCATCAGCGCTGCCTCGTTGACCAGATTCGCCAGATCAGCACCTGAAAAGCCCGGTGTCCCACGTGCAATGATCCTCAGATCGACGTCCGGACCAAGAGGCACCTTTCGGGCATGCACGCCAAGAATTTTCTCCCGTCCCTTGATGTCCGGATTCGGAACCTGTACCTGCCGGTCGAACCGGCCAGGACGCAGCAGGGCGGGATCAAGCACGTCTGGGCGGTTCGTGGCGGCTACGATGATGATTCCTTCGTTAGCCTCAAATCCGTCCATTTCGACGAGCAACTGGTTCAGCGTCTGCTCGCGTTCGTCGTTGCCACCACCGTAACCGACCCCCCGAGAACGACCAACCGCATCAATTTCGTCGATGAACATGATGCAGGGAGCGTTCTTCTTCGCCTGCTCGAACATGTCACGTACACGGGAGGCACCGACCCCGACAAACATCTCAACGAAATCCGAGCCGGAAATCGTGAAGAACGGCACGCCTGCTTCTCCTGCGATCGCCCGAGCAAGCAGCGTCTTTCCGGTTCCCGGCGGACCGACCAACAGGGCCCCCTTCGGGATCTTGCCGCCTAGGCGCGAGAACTTCTGCGGATTGCGGAGGAACTCCACAATCTCCTCCAACTCTTCCTTCGCCTCATCGATGCCCGCAACATCGTCAAATGTGATGCGCCCCTGTTTCTCCGTAAGCAGCTTCGCTCGGGATTTTCCGAAGCCCATCGCTCCGCCCCGGCCTCCTCCCTGCATGCGGTTCATGAAATAAATCCAGACTCCGATCAGGATCAGGAACGGAAGGAAGCTTATGACCAGCGACATCAAGCCCGACTGCTCCTGAGGTTCAGCGGTGATGGTGACATTATGCTCTATCAATCTCTCGGTGACATCGGTACCGCTGGGAACGATCGTCACATAGTCGTTGCCATCGATGGCCGTAAAAACGATCCGCTCACCGTCAAGCGTAACGTCCGACACTTCGCCAGTCTCAACTTGGTTGATAAAGTCCGAGAACCCAACGGAGCGCGACGACATAGCGGACTGCCCGCCGTTGAACAGATTGAACAGCGCCAGTGCCAGAAGAAACAGCACGGCCCAGAAGGCGATGTTACGCAAGTTGGCCAAAACAATCTCCTTTGTCTCACACAGAAGTTCACGGCCTGCGGCGGATCTTCTGCCTAAAATAGGGAATGGACCGGAATCTTCAATGCGACATCAGCGAACCCAGGAAGTCCGCGCGGTCTGAATGCGGAAGGGCGCGCCAGCCGTTCTCATGACCTGCCAGAGGCGCTGCGACAAGTACCTTGCCGCACCAGACCGCCGGCGTTGCGACCAACGCGGGTCGTGGTCGACCGGTGGTGCGCCAGTCGGGAACCTGGGACAGGCCGTCGGGTCCAAGGGCACGCACTTCGAGACTGCCATCCTGACTTCCACGAGGTCCTTCCAGACACCAGCGCCCGTCCCAGATCTCACCGATCCTGCATGAAGTGCAACGGACGGCCTGATACTCCCGAACAATTCGGAACATCGGATTGCCATCGATAACCCGGCACCCCTGCAGAGTTCCGCTCTGGGCTTCGGCCAAACGGGAAAGCGGCTCAAAGCGGGGTCGATATGTGCTTCCAGAAACCCACATCAGCGCTCGGGCAAGAAGGCGGCAGCGGGTTTCCGCCGCAGCCGCCAAGAATGCGGCGCGGTCAACCAACAGGTCGCCCGCTTCCTGAACGACCGCCCGTTCAGCAAGGCGGATCATCACATCCTCAAGCACGATCTTCGCCGCCTTCATATGCCGTGCTGTCTCCTGCAGTCGTTTCACTGTCAGACCAAGTTCCTCGAGAGATCCCAAGAGTTTCCTCGCCCGCACGCGATCGAAGCGGCTATCATCATTCGAGGGATCCTCAACCCAAGCAAGATCATTCGTACGCAGGTAGTCGCGCAGTTCACTACGCCGGACACCAAGCAATGGACGCAACCAGCGGCGCCTGTGGACCACGCTCATTTCGATGCCGGCCAAGCCATCCACACCTGAACCGCGCGCAAGTCGCATCAACACAGTCTCCGTCTGGTCATCAGCCGTATGTCCAAAGAGAACGGAGGAGATGTCGTGGTCATCTGCCCATGACTCAACCAGCGACCTCCGGGCAAGACGGGCGGAGTCCTGCAGGTTTCCCGTCCCGTCCCAACCAGCCCATTTCAGCACCTGATGTGGCAGGCCAATATCGGCCGCGGCAGCCGCGACGAACAATACTTCCTCAGCGCTGCCATTACGAAGGGAATGGTCAACCGTTACCGCGTGCGGTGATACTGCACTACGCTTTGACCAACGCGCAAAAAGATGCATGAGAGCGATGCTGTCTCCACCGCCGGAGACCGCAACTGCAGGTCTTGCGCCAATCAGCGGTGCCAGATCATCGAACTGACGGAAAACCCGTGTCTCAACAGTCACGAACAGTCGAGTCGAAGGAGTGCCGCATTGGCTGTTGCCACAAGCGAACTGTCTGGAAAGCGAACACTGATCTGGCCCAACGTCACGCAGGCTTCGTTGGTCTGGCCCAGCTCAGCAAGAGACTCACCAAGTCGCAACAGCGCATCCGCAGCTCGACGACCATCGGGGTTCCCTGAGTAGCTCTCAAGATAGGCTCGAGCCGCCAAAGATGTTTCCCCGAGCCCTGTTAGGGCCTCCCCTCGCAGGAAGTGTACCTCCCCCACCAACGGACTTTCAGTATATGTCTCGTTGAACTCCTCAAACAGGTCTGCAGCTTTGCGGAACTCACCCTGATCAAGAGCCGATTTCGCGCGGTCAAGATCGACCTGCTCTCCGACTGCCATCTGCGGTTGTTCGTCCTCTGGCACCTCAGCAGAGGAGAATTCAACTGTTTCCCCTCCCAGTGAAGGTGTCCTCCCAAGAGATGCAATGTCACAATCGACTTCCAGTTCGCACAAACGAAACTCCAGATCACCGATTCGGTTGGTGCCATCCCTGACGACCCGAGAAACTCGGTACTCGAGCCGTTCGGTGCTGGCCGTCAACCGTCGCATCTCGTTTTCAATCGCATCGACGCGCTGCAAAATATCGCCACCAATCACAGGTTCCGCACTTCCACTTGCGGAAAGTTCCCGCTGCAGTTTCAGTATTTCGACGTAGAGAGACGAAAGCTCCTGCCGAATGTCCGCCAACGTCCCGTCCTGGGCGGTAGCCGGGCTAGCCGACCCAAGTGCGAATGCGAGCAGAAGTGAAGCGAGTCGCATGGTCGATCAGCTCATTTCCGGCAAGAGCACCGTCACTGCGCGGCGATTCCTCGAATAACAGGACTCCTCTGAGCAGATTTCCAGAGGGCGCTCCTTGCCATAGGTGATAATGTCAATTCGTTGAGGTGCGATGCCCTGGGCAATCAGGAACTGTTGCACAGCGCTGGCACGGCGGGCTCCGAGGGCGAGGTTGTATTCCTGTGTTCCCCTCTCGTCAGCGTGTCCTTCGATGACGACGGTATAGCCTGCGTTTCCAAAGAGCCAGTCAGCCTGCCCGATCAGTATTTCGCGGGCATCGGAATTCAGGGTACTTTGATCGACCTCAAAATGGACCCTGTCGCCAACCGAATTCAAGAACTCCGCTTCCTCTTCGCTGAGAGCCACCGGATCACCGATTACCTCCGACTCGCCGAGGCCGTAAGCGTCGCCGGATAGATCCGTATCGTCAGTGCCTAGGGCGCCACCGGGCCTGTCCGTGTTCGCACACGATACGAGCGCTAGGCCAGAGACGACGAGGAGTGCTTTGAATAGGTGTGTCATTGGTGGGATCTTCCTGCTTATCACTTAACGTTTGGTTAGCATATCGGGAGTCAATTGTAACTCAATTCCGGAGCGGCGACCAAGAGGGATCCGAAGCCGCACCCGAGACCGGCACCCGGCGGAGGTTTCTGCCGGAGATATCCACGGAGTAAAGTGCCGGTGCACCGGTGGCGCCCCGACTCTCCCTCGTAAACATGATCACCCGACCGTTGGGCGACCAAGTTGGTCCCTCATCGAGGAAACTCGCCGTCAGCAACCTCTCTTCGGAACCATCAATGCGCATCACTCCGATATGGAATCGTCCCCTGTGCTCCTTGGTGAAAGCGATAAGGTCTCCACGGGGCGACCAGACCGGCGTTCCATAGCGCCCGGGACCGTAGCTGATCCGCATAGCTTCCCCTCCTTCGGCCGGCATGATGTACAGTTGCTGCGTGCGGGAGCGATCCGACTCAAACACGATCCGTTCGCCATCCGGCGAGTAACTAGGAGCGGTCTCGATTGCCGGATTGGAAGTCAGGCGGGTTGTCTGCCCAGTTTCCGTTGACATGCTGAAAATATCAGTGTTGCCGCCCTGACTTAACGAGAAAACGACCGTTGAACCATCGGGGGAGAACCGCGGCGCAAACGTCATCGTTCCAGGTGCCTTGCCGAGTGCCCGTTTGCTCGCATCTGCCCCGCCAATCACGAAAATCTCCGGACGCCCGGTTTCATAGGATGTATAGAGGATCCTGTCGCCGTTCGGCGAAAAACGCGGGGCCAGGACAATGGTGGAATCGTCCGTCAGGTACCGTACGTTGGCTCCATCGTAGTCCATGACCGCGATTCTCTTGCGCCGGGCGTTCTTGGGACCAGCCTCGCTGACAAACGTTACTCGACTATCGAAATAGCCACCTTCGCCGGTAATTCTGCTGTAGACTTGATCCGCCACTTTATGTGCCAATCTACGCCAGTTCGACTGCGAAGCCGACAGCTGCAGCCCGTGGCCGAGCGGACTTTCGGCAAAGACGTCGAAGACGCGAAACATCACGGTCACTCTTCCATTGCTGGCCAGTCCAACCGAACCGGTTATCAGCGCCCGTGCGTTGATGGCCTTCCAGTCAGGATATTGGACCGGACTGTCGAAGCTTGTGACCCTTGAGATGTGGGCCTCGACCGGAATTTCCCTGAAGAGCCCGGTGTTCGTTAGATCGGCGACGATGACGTCCGTCATCTGCGACGCCAATTCCACCGATCTGGGATTCTGGGCTATGAAGAGAGGCGCAGCAAAGGGAAACGGTTCGATCACGCCGTCCGTGATTTCGATCCTGAGTGGGCCCTGCGCCACCACCGTTGAGGAAAAGCACGCCAACAGGAGAGGCAGAGCAACAGCGAATGCCTGTATGATCTTCCGTGTCATTTTGGCCTCATTCTCTCGGGATAAAACGTGATTTCGATCTGACGCCACTGTTCATACCGGTCAACAGGCAGATCATAGCCTTCAATTCCGCATCGCAGTATAGCACGTCTAGCGGCGGCATATGCAATGCTCGCCGCCGCTTCTGATCCACCGGAAAACCCAAGCAGGCGCAGGCTTTCCGGCTTTCCGTCGCGCGTCATGGATATCCCGACCGTCACCACGACCCCGAGCGCCTCCGTGCTCGTCACACCGACGTTCCAGCATCGCCGGACCGCAGCCCTCAGCGCGTCAATCTCGCCAGACGACAGACCGGGAGCGGAAACCGGGGCCGGCACCGTGTCCTGCCCCCCTTCGGCCAGTGCACCCTCAACGGCTTGTTCGACAGATGTGGAGCGATCAACCGAAGTCTGTTCCGGAGCCTGCTCCTGTTCCGATTGCGGCACTGAAGGGGACGGGGACACCGGTTTAAGGCGCAAACTCTTGCGTTTGGGTTCGTCAACCGAGGTCAATTGGCTGTTGAAAATCCCTCCTTCACCGACAATTCTGATAAAGACTTCATCCGCCACCCTTTGCGCCAATCTGCGCCAGTTCTCCCGCGAAGCAGAAGACTGCATCACCTGACCCAACAATCGTTCGGCATGGATATCGAAGACCCAAAACTTCACGACAACCTTTCCATTGTCGGCGACTTCTACCAAACCGTTTATCAGCAGTTGCGCCTGAATCGCCTGCCAGCTGGAAATTTGAACCGAACTGGAAAAACTCGTCACAGTGGGGATGTGCTCCTCACCTGGAATTTTCCTGAACAACACCGTGTTCGCTAGATCATCGATCACAGCCTTCGTGATCTGAGAGGCCAATTCTACCTCATCCGGATCCTGAGCGATAAATCGAGGCACCGCAAGGCGTTGGGGCTTGATTATGCCATCGGCAGTTCCGATCACCCATGAACCCTGTGCCGCCGTTACCGAAAGGCAAGGCAACAGCAGAGGCAGGGCAAGAGCGAATGCCTGTATGATCTTCCGTGTCATTTGAGTCGCATTTTCTCAGGATTGAACGTGATTTCGGTCTCACGCCAATGTTCATACCGGTCAATGGGCAGATCATAGCCTTCAATTCCGCATCGCAGTATAGCACGTCTGGCGGCGGCGTATGCAATGCTCGCCGCGGCTTCTGATCCACCGGAAAACCCAAGCAGGCGCAGGCTTTCCGGCTTTCCGTCGCGCGTCATGGATATCCCGACCGTCACCACGACCCCGAGCGCCTCCGTGCTCGTCGCACCGACGTTCCAGCATCGCCGGACCGCAGCCTTCAGCGCGTCAATCTCGCCAGACGACAGACCGGAAGCGGAAATCGGAGTTGGCACCGTGTCCTGCCCCCCTTCGGCCAGTGCGGCCTCAACGGCTTGTTCGACGGCTGTTGAGCGATCAACCGAAGTCTGTTCCAGGGCCTGCTCCTGTTCCGATTGCGGCACTGAAGGAGACGGTGGCTCCGGATCGGGGGCCGTCACCTGAGTGGTTTCCCTGTCTACCCCTGGTTCGGGACGCGCGCGCGGAATTGAGGAAGTGGCCGGGGCCGGCGTTTCTGCCTCGGTCACAATTTCCGTTGTCGCTTCCTCCGGTGCGGTTACTGGCAGATTCAATACTGCATCCAAACTCTCGGACTCAGGTGACACGCGCGGAACAGCTGTTTCGGAAAATTCCGGACTCGGCGGAGACTCAATCACCGGTGTCGGCGCGATCCGCGGTGCTTCATGTGGCGTGGGCGCCTCGTCTGACGGAAGAGGATCTTGGGAGACAAGGGGCACCGGATCCGGCACCGCGAGATCGACCGCTAGGTCTTCATCGAGATCGGGTGGGGCCCCGTCGGAAATCTCTGGCGCCTCGATCTCCTCTTGGGACGAGTCGAGTTGGGCTGGCACTATAGGTGGAGGCATCTCGACTACTGCCAGTGCATCTGAAGGTCTCGGTGCAGAAGCCGGAAGGTCATCGGACTGCACCGTGAAAGCGTCTGGAATGTCAGGAACCGCAGGTGCCTGAAGCTGGGGCAGGACAAGTCCCGCATATTCCGCCTCCGACACGATCATCACGTTGGCAACCTCGGGTGGCGGAGTGTTGAAATCCATCCAGTTGTCAAGCCAATCGCCGATGACAAAGCCCACGACGAGAACGAGGTGTCCGATTCCCGAGATGAGTGTTCCCCGGTTCAAGCCGCTGATCCCAAAAGCTGAACAGTGCTCCGCCAGCAGCCTGAAACATCACCAACCCAGTCAACCGAACCATGCTCGCCAGCCAGTCCAGATTTGCGCCAGACTTTCGTCATCTGTCATCCATCATCCTCTTCCAGCGAAGTACCGCCGGTATCCGTCACCAGGCCGATGTTTCGGAATCCACCTGCGTTAAGGGCGCCCATAACGCGCATCACGTAATCATAGGAAAGTGAGCCATCGGCGCGCAGGAACACCCGATCGCTTGAGCGTTCCGCGAGGACAGCCCTTAGCCTGCCAATCAGTTCGCTGGGTGGCGTCTCGCTCTCCTGAAGCAGGATTAGACCTTCGGCCGTCAGTGTCACCGTCAGGGGTTCCTCGTTGTCAACTGGCAACGCCTCGGCTGCTGTCTCAGGGAGTTGCACGGGCACGCCTACGGTCAGGAGCGGCGCCGACACCATGAAGATGATCAACAGCACCAGCATGACGTCGACAAATGGCGTCACGTTAATTTCCGACATTGAGGAGTAGCGACCGCGGCGGCGGCCGCTTCGCCCACGTCGCTTACTGTCCACCGACTCTGTGACAACGTTCGCGCCCATCGATCAGCGATCCAGCTGTCTGCTGAGAAGCGTGGCGAACTCATCCGCGAAAGACTCGTAGCCTGCAACGATCCGATCGCTGTCCGCAGAAAGCTTGTTGTAGAATATGACTGCCGGGATCGCCGCCAGAAGTCCGAGACCTGTTGCGAGCAGCGCTTCCGCAATTCCTGGCGCGACGACGGCGAGATTCGTCGACTGCTGCTGGGCGATCTCCCAAAAGGCACGCATTATCCCCCAGACAGTGCCGAACAGTCCAACAAACGGCGCAGTGGCACCTACTGTGGCGAGAAAGCTCAGACCCTTGTTCAGGCGTTCAGCCTCCTTGGCAATGGCGACATCCATCGAACGGTCGATTCGGGCCTGCGCCCCCCGAATCGCCTCTCCGTTCGGTTTGTGTGATCGGTGCCATTCAAGCATTCCTGCCGCAAAGATCTTTTCCGACGATCCCGCCGGCTCAGGACCAAGTTGCCGATATAGTTCGTCGAGAGGGCCGCCCGACCAGAACATTTCCTCAAATCTGGAGGCCTTTCGTCGGGCTCTGGCATAGACGAAGAGCTTCTGGATGATGATCGCCCACGCCTGGAACGACGCGAGCAGCAGAATGGCCATCACGCACTGCACCACAAACGAAGCACGCCAGAACAGCGCCACTATCGAGAAATCCGCTTCCATTTCCCCTGCTCTTTCCTGTCCACCCCAATCTTCGCGATTCGGGCTTTCTACACAATGCCATAGGGGCCACGCAAAGCCAAAGATCAACGAGACGATCCGGAGACCTGCGCTCCCGTCCGCAGTGCCCGCCGCAGGTTAGCGGGGATTCGCGTTGGACGACCGCTATCGGTTAGTGCCGCAAGTGTCACTGTAGACCGGAACAGGACTGTCCCGCGACGGAGCACGTCCTGCCCGAGAACGATGCGAGCACCCGAAACCGTGCGGAGTGACGTTTCCACCTGAATCACATCGTCGAAGCAGGCGGGTTCGAGATACTCGGCTTCCAACTTTCGGACGGCGAACACTATGTTCCGGTCGGCGCGTAGCTGCGTTTGATCCACTCCGAGCGTCCGCACCAATTCTGTGCGCGCACGCTCAATGAACTTTAGATAGTTGGCGTAATAGACAATGCCCGCGAAGTCGGTGTCCTCGAAATATACACGGGTCTCAAAACGGTGAATCATGTTCCGGTTCCTATCCCTGCAATGGGTCTCCGCCGTTCTTCTGGCGCAGCAAGTCGATCTGCAGTCAGCTCAATGGCCCGGGACCAAGGATCATGCCGCACATCACTTCGCGAACAATTCCCCCTGAACCGAGGCTCCTGACGGCTCGGGTCCCAAATGGGTCCAGGCTTTAGCAGCCAGCATTCTGCCGCGCGGCGTCCTCTGGATGAGGCCCTGTTGCAGAAGATAGGGTTCTATAACCTCCTCAATGGCGTCTCGGCTCTCACTAAGGGCCGCACCCATGGTTTCGACACCGACCGGTCCGCCGCCATAGTTCTCGGCAATTACCCGAAGGTAGCGAATGTCCGCGCCGTCAAGCCCAAGGTTGTCTACCCCAAGCCGAGTGAGCGCCAAGTCCGCGATTGTCCGGTCCAGCCGCCCGTCGCCCTCAACCAAGGCGAAGTCCATGACGCGACGCAATAGTCTACCAGCTATCCGCGGCGTTCCACGCGCACGCCTCGCGACCTCCCGTATTCCTTCGTCCTCCGCGGCGACGTCGAGCAGCCTTGCGCCTCGCGCTACGATCTCGGCGAGTTCCTCAACTGAGTAGAACTGTAGCCTGACCGGAATCCCGAAGCGGTCCCGAAGCGGTGTGGTAAGCAGTCCCAATCGGGTTGTGGCTCCAACCAGCGTGAATTGCTGCAACTCAATCCGCACGGTACGAGCCGCAGGCCCCGAGCCAATCACGAGATCCAACTCGAAATCCTCCAGAGCGGGATAGAGCACCTCTTCGACGACGGGAGCAAGCCGATGGATCTCATCGATAAACAGCACGTCGCGCGGCTCAAGATTTGTGAGAATTGCAGCCAGATCACCCGGCTTCGCCAGCACTGGGCCACTTGTCATCCGAAAGTTCACTCCCAGTTCGCGGGCGATGATCTGGGCCAATGTCGTCTTGCCAAGCCCCGGAGGCCCATGAAACAACGTGTGATCCATGGCCTCGCCGCGCCGTTTCGCGCTCTCAATGAAGACTCGCAGGTTGGATCTTGCCTCCACCTGCCCGATGAACTCGTCCAGAGTTGGAGGTCTCAGCGCACGGTCCAGATCATCGGGCCTCCGGTCCGGCCTAAGTGTGGAGTCGGAAACCAACGCTTAACCTTTCGGAGCGAGAAGACGCAACGCTGACCGAATGAGTTCGGCCGTTTCGGCACCGCGATTCGCGTCAACAGCCTCGGCGACTGCTCTCGCGGCCTCACTAGGACCATATCCAAGATTCGACAGAGCGCTCAGTGCTTCCGCCTGAGCCACCGCGTTACCGTCGCGATGGCTTGACGTGGACGCCGGAGGCTGGCCTTCATCTCCCGAAATTTTCTCCGGAGGTTCGTCGTTGGCCACCAGTGTGCCGCCCAATGCCATCAAGGATGGGGCCTTGTCCTTCAACTCGTTCACCACCCTTTGGGCGATTTTCGGTCCAATCCCCGGTGCTGCCTTGACTGCGGCCCAGTCACCAATCGCGATTGCCCGGCTGATCCCGTCGGCACCCAGCATTCCCAGAATCGCCATGGACGCCTTGGCCCCCACTCCTTGAACCGTTATCAACAACCTGTGCCATTCCTTCTCGATCGGTGAAGCGAATCCGTAGAGCTGCAGCAGATCTTCCCGCACCAACAGATCAGTGTAGAGCACAACAGCCTCTCCTGGTCCGGGAAGCGCGGAAAGCGTACGCTTCGAAACGTAAACGACGTAGCCCACACCTCCAACATCGACCAAGACGTGATCACCACCGCGGTAGTCCAACCTCCCCGCAAGCCGTCCGATCATGCCGCAGTCCTTGCCAAAGCAGCGGCGCGGTTCGACGCAGCACGCATATGGTGGGCATGGCAAAGCGCAATAGCCAGCGCATCCGCAGCGTCCGGTCCATCAACCCTGACTTTCGGCAGCTGCATCTTGACCATATGCTCAACCTGGCGTTTCTGTGCATGGCCAACCCCGACGACAGTCTTTTTGACCGTGTTTGGCGCATATTCGCCAACCACAATACCGGCCTTGGCGGGCACCAGAAGCGCGACAGCCCGCGCCTGTCCCAATTTGAGTGTAACTGCTCCGTCCTTGTTGACAAAGGTCTGCTCAACAGCTGCAGAATCCGGTCGCAACCTGCCAACCACTTCCGTGAGTTGCTCAAACAGACTCAGCAGCCGCGACGCCAGATCGTCGCCCTCAGAAGCACAACTTCCGTTCTCAACATGGGAAATCCTGTTCCCATCCACCTCCACGGCTCCCCAACCAATCCGAACCAACCCAGGGTCAATTCCCAAGATGCGCATCTGATTTCCCCAGTCTATTGTGGATAAGTCCATGCCTTTTGTGGACAGTTCCACGAAAAGATAGCACGAAACGCGAACATTGGCCAAGCCCATGCGCTGGAATAGCCACATTGTGTGTCCTTTTTTGGCAGTGGTCCGATTCGCGCAGCCCGCGAGAAACAGGATTCATCGCGATCAATTCTGCGTCGACCGAAATTTGGCAGACATCCGTCATGCATGAAACGCATGTGCGCCATGCAATTCAATCGCTTGTCCGAAACGGAAATCGATCCTAGCTAGCGCTCACGACGCAAGACCGCGCCGCAACCACATCCCTTCAATACAAGGATACATGAGATGGCTTTGCTGGAAACAATCCGCCCGACGGGTTACGGCCACCGCGTTGGCATGCACCTTCGCAGTCTGGCTTCGCAACTGGTCGATAACTTGATCACCTGGAACCGGGCCCGCATCACCCGCAACGAGCTTTCACGTCTTTCCGACCATAACCTACATGACATCGGGCTCACGCGCGGGGATATCGAGTCGATTCGACGCTGACCTCCCTGAACACCCAGGAATATGAACGGGGCCGCGTCCAAGCACGCGGCCCTCTTGATTCTCTGGCTTCGCTGTCGCGTAGGGTAACCTGCCCTTACAGCTACACATGGATTGCATCCAACATCGCTAGGGGCCGTCATTCCTCTGACAATTGAAGGGGCGGTAGAGTTATTTCACTGGTGCCAATGAATGTTGGATGACTTGCACATGGTTGAACGGGCCACGGATGAACTGCAGAAACACCTGTCGCAAAGCGGGTTAACACCGCGCATTTCGGTTGCAATCACGAATCGCCACGAAACCGATGCCGTAAACGGGTTCGCGGCGGCACGTCTCACTGCGCATCCAGATTCCGTCGGATGTAGGCTGTGCCGAGGCCGACGACAGCGCCGCTCAACATGAAATCTTTCACATTGCCAAGACGCGTCTCGTCAAGCCAGCGATAGGACTCCGGGGCCAACATATGCCATCCCAAGGTGCAAATGGACACGAACGCGACTACGAAGATCGCAAAAAGCAGCGCCCATGTACCGTAACCAACCAAACTGCGCGTAATTTGATCCCGGCCATGCGCACTTCGTTCCTTCTCAAGCTCTCTTCTTTCAGCCTCGGCTTCCTTGCTTGAGGGCACTTCCTGCGGCTTGCGGACCGTCTTGAAGCCCTAGCCATCATTCTTCATCTTCCGCCATTTCAAGAAAGTGTTCCTGGATCATGTCATTTGAAATCACGGCGTTTCTGCCTCTTTCATGCCAGGTCCGATACCAGGGAGAGCCGGGTTGATGCGTCAGCGCGGACAACTGCACGCCGGAAAATTCACCATACGCCTCCAAAACCTGACCGGCCAGATTGGCTTCAAGCTTGTCGAACCCCGGTGGCGGGTCGCCAAAAGGTCTTTGGAGCCTGCGATTTCCGTAGACTTTAACACGATGGTAGACATCCGGAATGACTGGCCCATGTTGCCACGCCTCCACCGGTTGGTAGAAGAAGGCCCTACCATACAACCCAAGCATCCAGCCGTGACAGAGGTAGGTTAACTTGATGACAGCCAACGGCGTGAAACCGCCCTCCGGCATCTGTAATCCTCTGCGAATCAGGTAATCCGCTACGCCTCGTGCGTCGTGATTGGACGCATCCCAATTCATGAGACAGAGATAACCTGCATTTCGAGATATTTCAAGAGGCCTGCCTTAGGTGTCAAAGATTGGGCTATCGAACTGTTCACTACTTGCATTTACTTGTCGAGCAATCGTTAGATTTTTGCGATGTGCAGAGACTAGAAATGGCGATCAAATTGATGCAGGGTATCATAAGTCGAGGCCAACAACGGCACCCAAACATTACTAGATGATGATGTGGCCTGATTGCCAAACCAGCTGATTGATGAGGCCTACTATCGTTTCTTAAATCGCGTTCGTCCCAAAGAGATCCTCATCATCTGTCAAACCTGCGGTTACCGAAATCCAAAACTTGGCAGTGTGTCATCGACGAAACCGTGTTGGTCCTGCCGATACCGGCTGCCGACGGCGCGTATGTTACGGATCATTCCGCCTGAGAGTGGCATCAGTATTGCCACTGCCGTGAGCCTTCAGGTCGACATCGGCCACAAAGCGCGACTTTGCAGAAGACACCTTGGCAGCCCCAAACACAGCTCCGGGCGATTCTCCGCGTCTCATCTCCTTGCCGGCAAGGGGGTCGCGGGCCTTGGCGAACGCCACCGCTTGCGTAATTGCCCCTGATGTTGCGCCCTAGGGTGGAAAGAGAGACAGGAGCGGTCAATGTCGTTCCCCAAAACAGACCTGCCGACTCCCGCTATCCCGATCCAGAGACCCTGAGAGTAATGTTATGGCGAGACATCAGCCTCAAATGGTCTGGCCAACCCGCTCCAACCGTAGAGACAGTGTCGTCCAACCAGCAATCGAATCTCGGTGTACCTCTCCAAACCCCAACGCTTCGTAGACCCCCCGCACTTCCTGTGCCTGAGCATCCAGCAAACCCGAAAGAACCACATGACTTCCGTCAGCGGAGACCCTGGCAATCGAAGGGCCAAGCTCAATAAGCGGACCCTTGAGTATGTTCGCGAAGACGAGATCGTATGGCGCCCGGTCGATGATTTCGGGATGGTCAAGGCCGATTGCCAGAACGCAACGCACCCGATCCTTAAGCCCGTTCACCCGAATGTTTGTCCTTGCGACCTCGACCGCCACCTCATCAATGTCGCTGGCAATCGGGTCGACAGGCCAAGTGAGCGCCGCAGCCATTGCCAGAACAGCGGTTCCGCAACCGAGATCCATCACGCTCTGAGGGAAGACTCCAGTACGTTCGAGCCTTTCCAGCGCAAGCAGGCAACCAAGTGTCGTGCCGTGATGTCCGGTGCCAAACGCGGTCGCAGCCTCCACCAATAGCGCGGCCCTGCCCTCTGGAACCCTGTCGGCATCGTGGCCCCCATGAATGAAGAACCGTCCTGCCTCAACCGGCGGAAGTTCCCGCTGCACCTTGGCCACCCAGTCTGTTTCGGGCAATTCGGAAACCAGGAACGAACGGGATCCGAAGCTTGCCTCCAGCAACGCGACCCCAGCCTTATCCGGCTGACCTGCAAAGTAACCTGCAACCTCCCACAATCCGGAACCATCCTCGATTTCGAGAATGCCCACACCCTGCGGCCCGGGCGCCAGACGTTCCATCGCTTCCGCCAGGGTTTCGGCGGCCCTTCGGCTGTCAACGACAGTCCACGCCGAATACGTGGTCTGCCCCGCCATCTGCCTATGTCGCTCCAGTATCGTTCAGGCACTCGCGGAATTGATCTGACTTTCCGCGCCGACACCGACCGGACAGGGCACTCCGGTTCCACCAACCCCACAGTAACCTCCAGCATTCTTCGCCAGGTATTGCTGGTGGTAGTCCTCCGCAAAATAGAATTTCGGCGCCTCGACAATTTCTGTCGTGACGGGACCATACCCAGCGGCAGCCAAACGACGCTCATATTCCGCCTTTGTCATCTCCGCCGCTGTCTTCTGGGTTTCCGAGCGCCAGTATATTCCCGACCTGTATTGTGTCCCCCTGTCGTGGCCCTGACGCATTCCCTGCGTGGGATCGTGCCCTTCCCAGAACACGCGCAGAAGTTCCATGTAACTGACCTCTTCGGGATCGAAGATGACGCGCACGACCTCAGTATGGCCTGTCTGGCCCGTACACACCTCATTGTAGGTTGGGTTCGGTGTAAATCCGCCAGCATAGCCGACCATGGTCACCCAGACACCGGGCAGGTTCCAGAACATGCGTTCAACACCCCAGAAACATCCCATACCAAACATCGCGCTTTCAAAACCTTCTGGTACAGCTGATTTCAATGGCAGACCGCTCACGAAATGCGACGTCGCTGTCGGGATCGGTTCCGACCTGCCAGCCAAGGCATCAGCTGCGGATACCATCTCACTCTTCTTTCGCTTGAACGTGAACATTCGCTCATTTCCTGTTTCTTCAGTACGAGGATGCAGACGCCTCGACAGTGCATGGTTATCCCGTAGCCGAAAACGCCGGGCATTGGAAGACTGTTTCATGGCCGGGAACGGGGTGGCGAGGTATCATCAACGCCAGCGCCAAGGAAGTTCCAGCCATCGCCGCCGCCAGAACGAAGACGCCGCCGGGAGAAACGATCCATAGATAGCCAAGCACCGCCGGCAGAAAGACGGCTGCGATATGGTTGATGGTGAACGCTACAGCCGCGGTGGGCGCAATGTCATGCGGATCGGCTATCTTCTGGAAATAGGTCTTCAGGGCGAAAGCCATGGCGAAAAACATGTGATCGAGAACGTAGAGAACTGAGGCCAACACAACACCCCATCCGAACCAATAGATTCCACCGTACGCCAGGAACACGCCAATCAACCCTACATATTCGAGACCCAAGGCCGCACGCTCCCCCCAAGCAGCAACAAAACGTCCCATCAGCGGCGCAAAGATCATGTTGGCCAGATAGTTAATGAGAAACAGCGCCGTCAGTTCATGCACCTCAAACCCAAATCGTTCGACCATCATGAATGCGGCGAAGACAAGAAATATCTGCCGCCGGGCTCCGGACATGAACTGGAGCGCGTAATAGAGCCAGTAGCGCCGGCGCAGGACCATCTTGCGAAGCTGGGGAGTCGGGGCCTCGAAACGCGGATAGGCGAAGAAGCAAAAGACCGCAATCGCCGTGGTGACCCCACCTGAAACCATGTATACGAAATTGTAGCTGAGCCCGAGTGTCTTCCACGTTACGACCAATAACCCATACGCGAGAAGCGATGCGCCAGAGCTGACGCCGACAATCCATCCCAGTGTTTGGGGAGCCTTCTCACGATCGATCCATTGAAGCTGAAGCGACTGGTTCACGGTCTCATAATAGTGAAAGCCAATCGAAGAGATCATCGTAACAGCCAAAAGACCTCCAAAGTTCGGGAACCACGCGGTAACCGCACTTGCCGCGCCTAGCGTCAGCAGAGAGATGATGCCAAGCGCCTGTTCGCGAATGAATATAATCAGCGCTATGACCCCCACCGCGAGGAATCCGGGGATCTCGCGTACCGTGTGCAACCACCCAATCTCTACGCCCGTGAATCCTGCCGCCTCTATGACGAAATTGTTCAGCAGCGCGGACCAGGTAGCGAAGGTGATCGGCATTGCGGCCGCCATAAGGAACAGCAAGGCAACCGGCCGCCGCCAGAACGGCAGCGAGCCAGACAGTTCGAGTTGCACAACGCGTCCCATGACTTTCCTTTACGCCCGACCGAGACCAATCTCGACCCGAAATCGAATTTCATCGAACCGGCCTGAACCTACCGGATGACCTCGTATGTTCAGAGAATCAGAAATGAAAGGAGGAGGTGGCTGTGGAAAAATCTGGCGCGATTTCCTGTGGAAAACATGCCTGTTGCCTTCCGCCGTCCCTCCGGTTCATTCCTGTGGCGGGACCGCCGCCGTCGGACCACTACCGGCGGCGGCGGTGCGGGGCCCTGCCCCGCAGGACGGGTTGGACCGATACGGCCTTGGATCGCGACAGCGGATCCGTCCGGCAGCGTGGTCGGCCCGCCCTCCCGTCCGTCTCCCGGGTCCTCTTATGAGACCTTACAGGTCAAGTGCCCTTTTTCAAAACCTCACATCGGCGTCCCTCCCTCCGTCGGGGGGCGGCTTCCGTGCCACCGGGGAAGTCCAGACAGAACGTCGCGGTTCCATGACGCGCTCAACGACGCGTCCAGCCTCTTATCCGGTTCGGTTGGCCGGTGCCGGCCCCGTGACCATTATGCCCGATTCGGGCGGTGCGACGTTCCGGGGGGGGCGGGACCCATCCGGAATGAACGGTGCCGCTTCCTGCGGCGAACCAGGCCCCTGCACGGTCACACGCCCTGCCCGGGTTCCCCGGAGGCCCCGTCGGGCCGCCCGGGTGTTCCGTTGTTCCGTTGTTCCGTTGCCCTCCCGCTCTCAGGCCTGCGACAGGACGGCGCCCTCCGGCACCAGGCCGGTGGTGGCGAACCTCCACAGCGCCACCAGAAGCTTACGGGCCAGCGCCACGATCCCCCGCCTGCGCGAACGTCCGTCGCGGGCGCTCACGTAATCCCGGAACCACGCCGAGAGGGCGCTGTCGGGCTGGTGGCGCAGCCAGCGCCAGGCCATCTGCACCAGGTGCTTTCGCAGCATCGCGCCGCCCGCCTTGCTGATCCCCTGGTCGTTGTCGACGCCCCCGCTCGCGAAGGGCACCGGCGCCAGGCCCGCGAGGCTGGCCAGCTGCCGCCGGTTGCGCAGCTCCCGGTAGAAGAGCTCGCCGCCCAGCATCAGCGCGTCGTTCGGGCCGATCCCGCGCAGCCGGACCAGCGTCGCCGCGTGGTGGGCGTCCGCCGGCGCCGCCCGCGGTCTGTCAACGGGCGGAGCGGCCTCCTTCCCGGCGGCGTCCGCGCGGAGGCCGTCGAGGGCCCGGGCCGACGCCTCCAGCATCTCCATCTTCCTCGCCTCGACAGCCTTGAGTTCCGCGCGCACCAGCTCCAGCCGGTCGAGGATGCCCTTGATCTCGGCCAGCAGCTCCGGCGGCAGCGGCTCCCCGTAGCCGGTCTCCATCCCGCCGAGCCGCTCACGGAACCCCGGCCGCGCCGGATCCCCGGCCAACACCCCGTGCAGCCTCAGGAGCCCGTCGACGGAGTTCGAGAGGCGGCGGCGCTCCTGCACCAGACGCTCCCGCCGGCGCAGCAGCCGCTTCCTGTCCTCCTCCGCGACCGTTGGCACACGCACCCGCGACATCGCGTCCCGGTCGCCGCCGTCCCACGCCCTGAGCGCCCGGACCATCCGGCGGGCGTCGATCCGGTCCGTCTTCACCTTCTTTTTCCTCCGCACCACCTCGAGGCTCGCGGGGTCGCAGACAACCACCTCGACATCCTCCCCCTCCAGCCGCCGGGCCAGCCAGAAGCCCTCGTAACCGGCCTCGTACACAAGCATCACCCGGACATCGCCGCCGGTCGCCGCCCGCTCCCGCGCCCGCCCGAGCCTGCCCAGGAGCCCATCAACGTCCTGCGGCGCCAGCCTGTGGATGCCGGCCCTCGACGTGTCGGACGGATCGCCCACCGCGAGGATCCAGCTCCTGCCGCTCACTTCCAGAGCCGCGTAGACCGTGGTAACGTTCCCCTCGAAAGGGGTTTTCGAATCAGTCATCTTTCTCTCCTTTCACTCGGCGGGGGTTGCCGTCTCGCGGCCCCCCGCCACAACATGCTGTCTTCCTGTCAACACCCTGCACCGAATCACCCGCGAAGGCAAACGGCGGCCCGTCCCATGGCATCTGGATGGATGCCTGGGTTCACGGAACCGGATCATCGCGAGGATAGGAGCGGGAGAGCATGACAGCCATAGTCGCCGGAATCGACGTAAGCAAGCGTACACTCAACATCCACGTCAACGGGCGTGACTTCACGGCCACCAACGACACGGTCGGCTTCCGCAAGGTCGGCCGCCTCCTCAGGGAGGGCGGCGCCACGCGGGCCGTCATGGAGGCCACGGGACGCATGCACCGGGCGCTTCTGCAGTCGCTGCACGCCAGGGGGTTCTCCGCCACCGTCGTGAACCCGAGGCAGGCGAGGGATCTCCCGAAGGCCGCCGGGGCCCTTGCGAAAACCGACAGGGTGGACGCCAGGATACTGGCGGCCTTCGGGGCCGCGTTCCCGGACATGCGGGCCACGGCGCCGGCCACCGGTGCCATCGACCGGCTCCGCGACATGCTGGTGCTGCGGGAGAAGCTCGTGGACCAGCGCGCCGAGCTGAGGACCGTCGTGTCGGAGGTCGGCGCCGACGCACCCGGCACGGAGGTCGGCAGGGTCCTCGAGGACATCGACGCCGCCATCGTGGCGCTGGAGCGGCGGATCGGCGGGACGGTCGCCGCATCGCCGGAGTTCGCCGACAGCCACCGCATCCTGACCTCGGTGCCCGGCATCGGCCCCGTCACCGCCGCGGCGCTGGTCGCATGGATGGCCGAGCTGGGCGCCATCGGCAACCGCCAGGCCGCATCCCTGCTCGGCGTGGCCCCCTTCGCCCGAGACAGCGGCACCCTGAAGGGCGGGCGCCACATCGGCGGCGGACGCCGCAGGCCGAGGGATGTCGTCTATATGGCCGCGCTGTCGGCCAGCAGGTGCTCCCCGGACATGAGGGAACTGTACCAACGGCTCCGGGAGAGGGGAAAGCCCCACAAAGTCGCCCCCGTCGCCGTCATGCGCAGGCTGGTCGTGACCGCCAGCGCCCTTCTCCGCGACCGCCGGATGTGGGAGGACCGGACGGCGGCCGCCGCCTGACGGCAGGCCGGACCGCGTCCGTCCGGCACCGAAAGCGAATCACCGGCGGGCCGGCCGGGGTCTCCCCGGCGGGCCCTTCGGCGCGCCCGGACGCCGCCGCCTGTGGGGAACGCTGTGGAAAGGTCCGGGACAGCCGGACACGGAACCGCGGAAAAACCGGGAAAAAGTCGGAAAAAAGCCGGATCCGGGCTTGATTTCCAACATGGATGCTGTTGGGGAAAGTCGGGACGTTCCCGAGGCAGGTCCGGCCTGCCCTCTCGCCCGGAAGCGCAATCCCGTATCCTTTGGCTCAGGTTTCCACCGTATGGTCCGGCAGCAAAGGATCCGGAATCCAGCCAATTGATGGAACATCCTGCCCGGACGCGATCGTTCCAACCTTCCGACAGCCTTATCGTCCGATCGGATTCGGCTGGCAAATTCGACGTCTTGAATTACGGTGATTGGACAAGCCACACTGTCTGGCCACGCAGTGAAGGGTGCATACAAATGTCGCTCGGGTCGCCATCAGGGCGACCACATCAGGAAATTTGCGATTAGCCGGAGTCCTGCAGACTGGCTTTTCTCCGGGTGAAACTGGGTGCCAACGATGTTGTCACGACCGACGATTGCCGTGATTTCATCGCCGTAATCGCAATAAGCCAGTCGATGGTCCGAGTCGCATACCCGGAATTGGTAAGAATGCACAAAATACGCATGATCCCCGGTATTCAAGCCATCCAGGACCGGATGCGGTCCACCGATCACCAAATCATTCCATCCCATATGGGGCACTTTCATTCCGGGTGCCGCCGACTTGATCCGCTCAACGTCCCCGGCGATCCAGTCGAGTCCTGCCACGGTCTCAAACTCATGGCCCCGAGTTGCCAACATCTGCATCCCGACACAGATGCCAAGAAATGGGTGACCCCGCACAGCTACCATCTCATCTAGCGCTTCTCGAAGCCCGTCGATTGCCATAAGGGACTTGCAGCAGGCCGGAAAAGCGCCGTCGCCTGGCAGGACAATTCGATCGGCCCGCATGACCGCATCGGGGTCGGACATCACGACCACCTTTCCTGCATCCTCTTCGCGCGCCATGCGTTGGAACGCCTTCACTGCGGAGTGCAGATTGCCGATGCGATAGTCGATAATCGCTGTAATCATTGGAAAGGGGTCCGATTTGGTGCAACGTGGATGGATAGGGGATCAATCAACAGCATCCAAGCCCCTGGTTCCTGAATCTCAACTGGATGCGACCTTGCTGGCGATATACCTCTCGACCAACGGTGTGAATCCGCTCTCTGCCGCCATCGCTCAAGCCGAAACGCCGAACAACGGAAAGGTTGCCCTGCATCGCGCCGAGAGGTCACATCTAAGTTGTTGCATTTCGACCGGCAAGTGCGTGGACATGAGTTGAATCTCGCGAGGTCCGCCGGGCTTCAGGTTGAGCGAGTGTCCGTTTCCCGACGGCTTTCGCCCTGCGCCAGTTCCTCTCGGTCTCTCCATTGTCCAGCCTTCCTTCAGGATGGCATTCGGATAGACCCACCGTTCCTGAAGAGATTCCTCATATGCCACAACCCGTCAAGATGGCTTGATCTCTTCCGCCCGGAGCATGGTCGGGCTGTGAGGCTGCATCCGGCCTGGGCGCTTCGGAGGCAACCACCCGCGGGAATCGAAGCAGCCAAGGAGCGGATGGAAATGGCGGAATCGCGCCTGACATATGGAAGAGCCCGGAATGCAGGCCCGGGATCCAACTCAAGGACGCGGTGACGACCTCCAGAAGAACACAGAAGATCCATTGCGGGGCTGACCAAGCCAGGGTCACGTCACAGTCAATGGATTAAGTGGACTAAGGGCGTTCCGGGAGTCGGTCACCATTGTGACCTGAATCCGGAAGCAACGCACAGACAGGGCCGGATATAGAGTTTGCTGCGATCGACAACGCCAACCAGCGCGATGTCTTTCTCGGTCTGGAACTTACAGGCCATATCAGTGGGCGCCTTGACGGCCCGTCGCTGCGGCACAGGGCGCAGCGCAGCGGGTCATTCCCGGAAGCCGATCCGCTTCCGGCAAACTGGATCGCGCTTCACGCAGACGCCACCGTCAAGGCTCACAGTGCGGTCATGGCCGCATGCGGCATGGAGGGCGCGGCCGCGTCGCTGCAAGGCCAAAAGGACGGGCTTATGTCCGCGATGTAAACTGTCCAGGGCCTCCACCAGTCACTACCGGGGGCGGTTCAGGTTTCAGAATGGCCAGCGTATCAGTAAACCCAGAACAACAACGGCCGCCAACCAAAGGGTGAGTTGCCAGCGCAGGTTGTCCCTATCACGCTTGGCCATGTCTTCCGCCAGTCGCGCAATGTCAGTCCGGTATTCGGCTTGCCGCCTGTCCGTGCGCTCCTCCAGCACGGCGACCTGCCGGGCGAGTTCGTGGTTGTCGGGCGCTTCGCTCGTGGATACAGGATAGAACCGGAGCGGACGTTGCGCAAGGGAAAGACACTTTACAGGCATCCGCGTGGCTTAGTAGCGTGGTCGTGGCCTTCTTCAGCCCAGGAAGTCGCAGTCCGACTCGGTCAGCTCCGCTGCGGCTACACCCTCCAGCGTGATGCTGGCGTTTTTCCGTAGCCCGTGACCACCGCGTCGCCGTTCGCGCTCTCCTTGATGGTCAGGTCGTCGAACCACTTGCCGCCCTTGGTGCCGAATACGAAGCGGTCCGTGCCTCAACTGCCTGTCAGCGTGTCGTTGGCCCCATTCCACCCTGAAGTGCAACACCAGTGGTGACAGATGAAATGGCCGGTGTTGCACTTCGGAATGGAGGTGGGGCGGGCATATGCCGCCGGGGGCGGATGTGTCAGGCGACTGGTGTGCGGAGGCCGTTTTCCGCCGGTTCCGCCCGGAAATGCCGATTATCTTGCAGTTTCAATGAGTTGGAGACAAGTGGCAGAAATATGCCTGTCGCGACAATTCGTCCTCCTGACCATTGGACTTCATTTTCTGTTTTGGCCGATAGCGACGGACCGCTTCCTTCACTTGCTCAAGCCGTTTCGGTGGCGTTTTCGGAAATGCGCGGCCGCAGGCGCAAACATTTGCACCGTCGCCGACCTCCAGACGAGCCGCTTCGGCAACATAGAGGCTCGCTTCGATTGCCTACTCTATAGTGTTCTGCATATGATCCCTCGCGAATACGGAATGGTCGGCAGAGGCCGCAATGGTCAGGTCAAAGTGTACCCTTCGTGGAAGGAATGGCATTTCCGCTGCGTGGATCGGTTTCGACAGCTTCACGCAGGGCTCGCGCCACGGCCTTGAACACTGCCTCGGCAATGTGATGGCTGTTGATTCCACTGAGCGCCTCAACATGAAGCGTAATCCCGCCATGCGAAGATAGAGCCTGGAAAAACTCGCGAACGAGTTCGGTGTCAAATGTACCGATCCTGGCTGTCGGCATCGCGACATCCCAAACCAGATATGGCCTCCCTGAACAATCAAGTGCCGCACGTACCAAGGCATCATCCATCGGGAGCAGGCAAGACCCATAACGCCGAATACCGATCTTGTCGCCGAGCGCGGCAATCAACGCCTGCCCCAACGCGATTCCCGTATCCTCGACTGTATGGTGATCATCGATATGAAGATCACCCTTGGCGCGGACAGTCATGTCGATCAAAGAATGTCGCGCCAGTTGATCGAGCATGTGATCAAGGAACCCAACGCCGGTCCTGCAATCGTGCCGTCCGGAACCATCGAGATCGATTGTGACGGTGATATCAGTCTCCGCGGTCTGGCGCTGGATAGTGGCTGAACGCATTACACCCTCCGTTCTGGCCCAAGCCTTATAGGTGGTGCATGTATCCATTCCAAGATTCCGCGTCGATGGGGAATTCGGGTTTGCCCAAGCCGCTGGGAATCGGCAATGTCCACCTCAAAGGAGATTCGCCATGACTACGCTTGTGTTCGTCCAACTGCGCTGCCGTCCCGGGACCACCTACAGGGTTGCCGAAGATATCCTGTTGCGGGAAATCCACTCTGAACTCTATTCGACCAGCGGTGCCTTTGACCTCCTGATCAAGCTCTACGTTCCGGGAGAGGAGGATGTGGGTAAGTATATCAATGATCACCTGTTGGATATCGACGGCGTCGAGCGATCACTGACCACCCTGACATTCAAGGCGTTTTGACGGGTCCCTCTATCCTGTGGTGTCTTGCTAAGGGCCCAACGATGGGACCCGGGAGTTGGCCGCGTCTTGGTGGTCCCGTTGCCGACACAAACCAAGGTTCGCGATTTACGCGCCCCATTCCACTCAGAAGTGCAACACCAGTGGCGGTGGTGAGCGGTTTTCCGATCAGGTGGCGAACGTAATGGACCCTACACTCTTCATTCTGGCATCCCTTGCCTTTCTGACCGCTGGGGCGATCAAGGGCGCCGCCGGTATGGGGCTTCCAACAACAGCGGTCAGCCTCCTGACGCTCGCCTTCGACCCCCGAACGGCAATTGCGTTACTACTGATTCCCATGATCGCATCAAACGCTTGGCAGGTCTGGCGTTCCGGCGAAGTGCTACGCGCCTGCCGGACCTACCTTCCCTTCGCCATCACACTGATGGCTGGAGTGGCAATTACGGTCACCATGGCCAGGAACGCCAGTGACCGCACGCTTCTGGCTACGCTTGGAGTGGCACTTCTGATCTTCGCAGCCGTCAATGCCAGCCGATGGGCACCATCAATACCAGCTTCTTACGACGCTGCAGCCCAGACGGTCACAGGTCTGGTCGCAGGTATATTGGGTGGCCTTACGTCGGTTTGGGCACCACCAATGGCCATCTACCTTGCGGCAAGGCAGGTTGGAAAGCTCGAGTTCGTACGTGCCTGTGGTCTTCTGATTTTCCTAGGAAGCCTCCCCCTTGCCTTCGGATATCTCCGGCAAGGCTTCCTTACGCCGGGGCTGTTCTGGCTATCGGCAATGCTGCTGGTCCCTACATTTGCGGGTTTCGCCATCGGTGAGCGGTTTCGGAACCATCTTTCTGAAGACGGTTTCCGGCGGTTGCTGCTGATGCTCTTCGCATTGATGGGTCTGAACCTGATTCGGCGCGCGGTATTCCAGTCCGGATAGCTCCCTCCGGTCAGGCAAGTTCCTCACTGCGAGTGTCGTAACAGGCATATATTTTATCGGAATGAGTAGTTAGGGGCTTGTTTCATCAGCCTAGCGGCAGGCTTGGCTGGGCCTCGCCCTTCCCACGCGCTACGGATGGGGTGAGGAATCGCTTGCCGTCAAGGATTTCCTGCACCGTCAGCATCTGCATGCGCGGATACCTGACGCCAAGAACGTCCAGATCCCCGGCCTGCGCCATTTCCGAAGCGAAGTTGCGGCTTTTGACCTTTCCAGGCTCGTCCATGACAATCAAGCCAGCCATCTGCGCCGTCTCGCGCTCAAGGACTCCGCGCAGGTCGCGGACAACCCCGATACCGACGTTCGCTCCGCCCTTGACCTCGATGACCATGCTTTGCAGGTCGTTCCTGTCAGGAAGATCGAAATAAAGGCGACCATCGATTCCGCCGTCGCTGCCTTTCTTTGTGGTAACGAAGCCATCCACCTGTTCGACCGCCCATTTCTGGAAGTGGTATTTGTCGCGCTCCCAAAGGTGACGCGCACCTTCCATGTTGCGCGGAACGCCCTCAATATCGAAGTCCGTTCCTTCCAACAGGCCAAGACGGTCACGAAGCCGGACACTGGCCACGCGCTTTATGGAGTGGATAGCTATGTCGATCCCTATCCAGCGACGGCCAAGCCTATGCGCAGCCTCAATGGTGGTCGCGCAACCGCAGAACGGATCGAAAACAACGTCGCCAGGATTGGAACTGGCCTGGATGATCCTTTCAAGAAGCGCAACGGGCTTCTGTGTATCATAGCCCATGCGCTCGCTTTTTGACGCAACGTTGATGTCGTTCCAAATGTTGTTTGGAAGCCCCATTCCACCCTGAAGTGCAACACCAGTGGCGGTGGTGACCGGTTTTCCGGTCGCATGATGTTGCGTATCGGCCAGGAAGCGGCGACAGTCCCTTTGCTGAAGAGAGGGAGACTGCCATGCCCGAGGGCCATCGCCACCTGACCCATGAAGAGAGATGCCGGACCGGCGCGCTGAAGGAAAGCGGGCTCTCGGACGGAGCCATCCCGGCCCGTCTGGGCCGTGACCGTTCGTCGGTCTGGCAGGAGCTGCGCCGTAACGGCGGGGATTCGGGATACAGCCCGGGCGAGGCGCAGGGCAGGGCGGAGGCCCGCCGCGGCGCGGCTTCCGGGGTCCCCCGCAGGATGACGCCGGACCGCTGGGCGCAGGTGGAGGGGCTTCCGGGGAGGGCTGGAGCCCGGAGCAGGTCGCGGGACGGCTGCGTCTGGAGGGTGGCTGGACGGTGGGCCGCCAGTGGACATCCGGGCGCCTGAAGGCCGACAGGAAGGCGGGCGGCGGGCTGTTCCTGCTGCTGCGGCGCCGCGGCAGGAAGCCGAACTGGCGAGGCGGCAGGCACTCGGGCCGTGGCCACATCCCGGGCCGCGTCGACATCTCCGAGCGGCCGGAGGAGGTGGGGAGGAAGGAGCGGACCGGCGACCGGGAGGCGGACACGGTCATCGGGAAGGGGCATAGCGGGGCGGTGGTCACCCTTGTGGACAGGGCGTCGAAATTCGTTTTCCTTCAGCGGGCTGGCCGACGCACCTCGGCCGCGGTCGGCGCCGCGATGGTGGAGATGCCGCAGCCGTCCGCCGCGCCCGTCCACACGGTCACGGCGGACAACGGCAGGGAGTTCGCAGGCCACGACGGCGTGGCGGAGGCGCTCGGTGCCTCCTTCCACTTCGCCAACCCCTGCCACTCCTGGGAGAGGGGCCTGAACGGGCACACCAACGGGCTGGTCCGGCAGTACCTGCCGAAGGGGACGGACCTCCGCGCGGCCACCGACGCGGAGGTGAGGGCGGTGCAGGACCGCGCGGACGCGCGTCCGCGCCGGGCGCTGGGCTACCGGACGCCCGCCGAGGTGCTGCACAAGGCCCGCCCTCCCTGAGGCCGCGCGACCGCCTTCCGCCCGCGCGCATGGCTGCGCAGGAAGGGGGTGGAATGGATTTCGAGGTCGCGTCCGTCCGGGCTCCGGTCGGGCTACGCCCTCGCTGCGGGAATGGCCGGTGTTGCACTTCGGAGTGGAAGTGGGGGGTCAACCTCTAAGGGTCCGCACCCGCCTTCAGGAGAACCGTCGCTGCTTCCGGAGCGCCGAATGTCACCGCGTAGTGAATGGGTGTCCGGCCCTCTCCATCGCGGGCGTTAAGGTCCGCACCCGCCGAGAGAAGAATTTCCACCATTCTTGCGGCGTTGAAGGCCACTGCGCTGTGAAGGGGGGTCAGTCCGTCCTCAAGCTGGGCGTTGGGGTCCGCGCCCCCTGCCAGGAGAAGCGTCATCACTTCCGGTGCACCTCTGGCCGACGCTTCGGCAAAACCTCCCGCCGCCGTGGTGTGAAGGGGGGTCCAACCATCTCCATCGCGGGCGTCTGGATCCGCTCCTGCCTCCAGAAGTGTGGCCACCACTTCAGGATTGTTGCGGACCACAGCGGCGTGAAGAGAGGTTCGTCCATCCCCAAGCTGGATGTTGGGGTCCGCACCCGCGTTCAGGAGAACCTCCACCACTTCGGAAGCACCGCTGACCACCGCGAACTGAAGCGGAGTCCAGCCGCGAGTCCATATGCTATCGATGCGGATGTTGGGATCCGCACCCGCAGAAAGAAGTGCAACCACCGCTTCCACATTGTCTTCGGACGCCGCTGACTGAAGGGGAGTCAGACCCTCATTGTTGCGGGCGTTGGGATCCGCACCTGCATCCAAGAGCGCGGCCACCACTTCCACAGCACCGAGGGCCACCGCGGCGTGAAGGGGGGTCAAGCCGTCAATAGCCCGTGCGTTGAGATCGGCACCGGACGACACGAGAACCGCCACCATTTCCGGTGTGCTGTAGGTTGCCGCGGCGTGAAGTGGGGTCCAGCGTCTCCAGCCCCGGGCGTCAAGGTCCGCGCCCGCCGAGAGAAGTGTGGACACCACCTCAGGAGCACTGAAGACCGCCGCGGCGTGTAAGGGGGTCCAGCCTTCCCTATCAAGAATGTCGGGATCCGCACCCGCCGCCAGCAGCGCGTTCACAACTTCCACATCGCTGTTGGTGGTTATGGCGATGTGAAGGGAAGTCAGGCCCTCATCGTCTTGCACGTTGGGATTCGCGCCGGCTGCGAGGCAGCGTTCCACATCCCTGCCGGAAGCATCGCGAAAGAACTCCTCCGCCATGGCTTTGTCATCGAAAAGCGAGTCACCATCCCAGGTTTTACAGGATGGAAGCGCGGCCACCGGCGCGGAGAAGGCAGTTGCAAAAAGAACGCCCGCGCCGACCTTCGTTATGGTTCGGGAAAGGGTATCAGTGATGGAACGAATTACATTGATGGCTATGGCTCTGGTTTCCGATGACATCCACGAAGAACTCCGCCCTATGGCTCGCCCGCAACGCAAATGATCAATCAGATGTTCCATGATGTATCCTTCACAAGGTTATTGGCACATGGAGGCGTTCACGCGTAGATAATGCCCGGTGAATGTGTCGATCATTTCGGACATCGCCAGCATTATCTCATCCTCGTCCGCATCGCTGGAGTGGCTTCGGTCGACGCTCCAGGTCGGTGATTCAAAGCTCTTTCCCGATAAGGGATCATGCAGCCGCTTGTTAAATTCGATACCTGACCTGGAATCACCGTAGGGACGCGATCTCCAGTCTCGGCGGCCGAGAAGTTCTTCTAGAGAGATTGAAAGCACGGGCTCCTCTTGCACGAAAGTCGAACGGTCTTCACTGCCGTAAATCCGTGCCGCTTGCAGCCTGCGCCGCACCATGGGCTTTATTCGCCGCTTCGCCAGTTCCCTGAGTTCCTCCGGCACGAATATGCTGAATTCATGCTTCACAATCAGATTCAGGGGACGGCATTCGTTCCAAAGCTGAAACCGTTCAAGGTGCGAGACCTGCCCCGCATTCGCGGGGGCTGCCAACGCGGCGGATATGGCGATCATGGCGATCAGGCGGTCAAACATGGATGCCTTTCTGGATCATCCGGGCGGTTTCGTCAAGGTTCCGTTCACGTTCAGGGCTTTCCTCGTTGTCCGCCAAGCGTCGTCGGGACCCGAGGGCCGCTCCCCGGAGTGGGCCTGATCAGGACTGGTCCGATCTAGGGTGCGCGACTTCCCGCCGGGCCGTCAGGGCCCCTCCGGCTCCGGCGCGAGCGGCGCCACTGGTGCCGGGCAGGGAGAACCCCGGCGGCGGACGCGCCTCCTCAATGTGGTGTGTGCTGTCAGTCATTTTCGGTCTCCTTTCATCCGTTGCGTGGCGGGTGGACGCCGCCATCGGCCACCCCGACCGGATGGGGTCGGGGGCCTTGATACATGCGGCGCGAGGGAGAACCGCCGGGTTCGGATGTGTCAAGGGGACGGTCAGTCGGGGCCGGTTCCGGTGGATTCGGGTCAGAAAACCTATTATTGTTTGATTTCAAAGGCTTGGCATCAGGTGGAAAAATATGGGTTTCACGACAGCGGGAATGGCCGGAGTTGTACTTCGGAATGGAAGTGGGGAGCGAAGTCCGAGAGTTCGGCGCAGTCAATTTCGGTCTCCGCGACGTAGAAACAGGCGACGAGTGTGGTGTCGGATCTGACACGTACTTCCGCAGCCGCGCATTCGACGATTCGGGGATGCGCATGCAGTACAGCTTCAATCTCAATCGGCGAGATGCGGAAACCTCCAGCGTTGATCATGTCGTCCATTCGTCCGTGATAGGTGATGGCACCGTCGGCCCGCATGGAGACAATGTCATCGGTCAGGAACCAAGAACCCAAAGTCCGTACATCCATTGCGGGAGAGTCGCCAAGATAGCCCAGCATCATTCCGGGGTCGCGAAGGGAAATGGCCAGCGTTCCCGCAGTGTCGACTTCAACGGGCACACCTTCGTCCAGCACCGCGATGCATCTCCCGCGCTGCGGAAAGCCAACCGTTCCGGCAGGTGCGGCGCAGGCCGGCCTCGAAGATATGAATGTCGAGCATTCCGACATGCCGAGCGCCTCGTGCACGAGGGTTCCGGTTGCCTTCTCCCAAGCATCCCGCGTCACGTCCGGCAGCTTTTCCCCCGCCGAAAGTCCGTGCCTGAGATTCGGTAGTTTCGGAATTCCGCTTTTCAGGATCTGGCGATAGACCCCTGGTGCTGCGGCAAATATCGTCGCATCATGTCTTCTGAGCAGATCGGGCAGCTGCCACGGCTTAACAGACGGCGCAGGTACCAGCGCAGTCGCACCAATCGTCCAGGGGTCGAGTAGACCCGTCCCAAGCGTATAGGTCCAATTGAATGCGCCGGCATGAAGGAGCCGATCCGAATCCGACAGGTCGTACCAGTCCTTTTGCATCATTCGCCTTGCCCAGATCGAACGGTGCGAGTGCATGACCAGGCGCGGTCGCCCCGAAGTGCCAGAGGTGGAGATAATGTAGGCAAGACGTTCGGGATCCCCCATTATCGTCTCACTGGGAGGCAGTTCGTACATTCCAGCAAGTTCGGAAGCGGCGATAACTGGACAGTTCGCCGCTTCGGGCAGGGCGACGCCCTTGCCTGCAATGATCAATGCGGGCCCGACGGCGCCCGCGATGCGGCCGATTTCAGGTACGGTCAGTAGCGCGGACGTTGGAACTGGAATCAGTCCGGCGGCTATTGACCCAAGAAACGCAATGGGAAACTCGACGCAGTTCGGGAGTCGCAGAAGCACATGGCTACCTGGGGCGAGACCAAGTTCTCGAAGTCCCGATGCGGTTCCGAGAACAGCCTGCCTCAGTTCCGCATAGGACCAGAAGTCGGTTCCGGTGGGCGCAACAATAGCAAGCGCAGGCTTCTCGGGCATCGCCTGTCCGGCCGCGAGCACATAGCTGGTCAGATTGAACGGAGCCGGACATGGTGGCGGAGGACCGCTATCAAACAGCGACAGCATGTGGCGGTGCTAGAATTCGGTTGTTCCGGCTGCAGGAAACAGGGACCGCCTCCTGATCCGGAACATCCAATCCGTAAAGACGTGGCAGTAAAATCCAGAGATGCGTGAGAAACCTCCAGTTCGAGTGGGATGGATCACTCTCAGCCGGGTCACCCGACGCGACGCGCAACCTGCAATCCTCGATGTGCGCGATGAATTGCGAAAGGCATGGAAAGCGGGAGGCCCATGCCGGAGTTCAATGACCGGGAGAACCGACATAGGCCGGACGTCCGGCGACCAGGAGCACCAGCGGCTTAGAGTTTGACCTGGAATTCCACATCTAGCCCATTAGGCTGGCCATACGAGGGCGTTCTCGCAATATATGGAGCATAGACAGCAATTTTAGGTCAAGCTCTTAGCATCAATTCCGTGACTGTTGGGCCAGCTACGCCCAAAAACCAGATTCGCAACGACCTTGGCCGACCTGCGGTGCCACCGCCGTCGAAGCAGGATTTATGGGCTAGCATCCAGAATACTCCCCAACAAAGACGTTCACCTCCTGAATCGCATTGTTGGCGAATCCCGCAACATCCCAGGGCGCTTCCAACGGCTGGACATCTCCATTGGCATCGGTCGCACGACAACGCAGCACATGGGAACCGGGTCTGGCGTCCCAGAAAGCGCTCCATGCCGACCACGCATATCGACCACCTCCGGGAGTGACTTCAGCCTCGACCCATTCGCCATCCACTCCCAACTCAACCTTTACCACAGGAACTCCAGGTCCAGACCACGCACGACCGGTCACTTTCACCTGCCCAGGCTCGACAAATCGTGACCGAGTTAGCCAATCCGGAATTCCTGGCGGTGACATCAGCGACTTTACCCGCATGCTGCTGATCGGTTCGCCAGGCTCGTCCTCGCTTTGCCTCAGGCGATAGGTCTCGATCTGCTGGAATCCCTGATAAAGCATGGTTAGAGCCTCGATGTCCGTCAACCACTTGACCGACGCCATTCCGTACCAGCCCGGAACAATCAGCCGTAACGGAGCGCCGTGCTGGGGCAACAGGGGCTGCCCATTCATCGCATATATGAGAAGGACGTCGAGTTCACACAATTGGTCCGGCGTCAGGCTTCGGCCAAACGCATGACGATTGCCTTTGTCAAATCCCACATCGGCACCGGTAAAGGAAACATCCAGAACATCGGAATCAAGTCCGGCGCGGTCGAGAATTGGCTTAAGCGGAGTCCCAGTCCATTCACTTGTTCCAACCGCCTCATACATCCAGGGCATCGAGCGGCAACGTGGCGAAACCCCTGCACGACCGTTGCCCGCACATTCCATAGTGACGGGCAGGGTGACAGCCGGCATCGCCCGGATATCGGCAATACTCAGTTCGCACGGGTTGACGAATGCACCGTGCAGTCGGAGGCGATGGGTTTCCCCATCCAGAACCGGCACATCGAAATGGTTGAGAAGGTAATGCGCACCCGTTGGCGTTATGTCGAGCTTAAGCGTCTCCAGAAGAGTTCCGTGATTGCGATTCGCTAGCCGCACCTCGTCTCGGCTGAAGTCATCCGACTCCGAGACCGGCCGCTTTCGCGGGCTTAGAAAGGTCTCTGCCAAAGTCATGACGTGACCCGCAAAGTGTCATCGGAGCGGGGCAGCGTTATCCACCTGAATTCGCGGTTCCAGAATTCGATATCCTTGCCAGCATTGCGGCCACGACAACCGGATACGATCTTCGTAGTGTGCTTTGGTCCAATTCTCCGCAACGACTCGACCTCTGTCAATTTCAACCTCCGTGCCTCCGTGCATCTGGGAACCTTACCCGTTTCGCCAGATCAAACCACCTTCCGTTCGAAGACAAAGTTGTCGCCCAGACTCATGACAGCAGAGAATCCCTTATCCACAAGGGCACTTCTGATCTCCTCACATGCGACCTCACCGATCAGCCATGGATGAAGCTCCACGAGCATCGCCCGGATGTTCCTGAATTCAGCGTTTGGCAGCAGCTGCAATTCAGCGCCTTCGGCATCGATGACAAGAAAGCTCGGGTCATGGTCCATTATCGCCTGATTGACTGACTCGCACTCGACCCGAGCCTTTTGGAAACCGTCAATTGCGTGAACCGAAGATGCATAAACGTTCGTGGCAACATGGAAATCCGTGAACCCGCTCTCCGAGGACACGGCTTTCATTATGAGCTTGGGGTACAGGCCGTTTAGCTTATGGTTCGCACGGATTTCCGGCTTAAGTGCGGGGTTGGCTTCATAGCTTGTGGCGTTCCCTTCTCCGACCATACGAGCTGCCAGAATGCTGATGACACCGAGTCCGGCACCTATTTCCAGAACACGGTCGTCCGGTCGTAAAGCTGCGATGAGAAGCTTCCGCTCCTCATATTCGTGGCCACCGCGCATCAGTGTTTTCCATACACCGGCACCAATTCTTGAACGGATATGAGCTTCGGCATGGACGAGAACACCATCAAGGTTCACGCTCTTCACATTCCGGATTTGATTGATCCATCCGCGGATGACATGAAACCTTGGATGACGCTTCACCCGCATCGCCGTTCCCTATCGCTGTTGAAGCACGGAGTCCGATTCACCTGCCTGACACTCCGATTTCGAGCATCTCAAATTCGCGGTCCAACCTCATGCTGTACAATCGCCGAACCTTGGCGTCCGCACTACCCCGGGCGATGACTCGCCGCAAGCAGGGGAGTGCGATCGATAGACCGGACTGTCAAAGCTCACCACCTGCCCGCGCCTCAAAGAAGCGAATCCGGGCCCAGGCACCGACCCGCGCCAACGGCATAGGGGGCAAGCGCCGGGGAAGAGGTGCGGAAACGGCACGATCGAGAGCATCGGACTGAAATCCACAGGCAAGTTCGGCCACCAGCAATCCCGCCAGCGTGCCCTTCGCCGTGCCGAGACCATTCTGGCAACAAGCCGAATACAGGCCGTCTTCCAGTTTGCCGATCACCTGGACTCCGTTGAGGCTCAGGCACAGCCGTCCCCCCCAGCGAAACTCCATTCCAACACCTTTCAGCATCGGAAATCGCGCGGCGAAGGAACGGTCATGGCTACGCGCGGCATATCTCAGGCGACTTCGACCGATCTCCATGGACGGGTCGAAGGTGAATCGGTTGCGCACCACGATCCGGTCCCCACCTGTTCCGGAAATGCGCCGGACGGACGTGCCCAGCGGATCCGCCGGAGTCACGCCCCAATTCGGACTCCCGCCCAGCCGTTTGATTTCATCCGGGGTCAGTGCCCGCGTCATGGATGCGTAAGTGAAAATATGCGCCAGTCGGCCGCGGTGGAATCCGAAGCTATTGAGATGCCCGTTCACAGCCAGGACAACATTCGGCGAAGTCACCTGGCCTCGCAAAGATTCAGCAACCCAGTCACCCGATCTCCTGAGCTCGGTTACCGGGCTTTCCTCATGAACCACCACGTCCCTGGACTGAAGCGCCTCCGACAGACCTCGAACATAAAGCGCAGGCTGGATGATCGCCGCACCAGGCGTGAACAATCCACTGCGATAGTAGTTGATGCCCGTGATTTCGCGCATCCGCTCGGCATCGAGCAATTCACACGCTTCATCCATCGCACGCAAGTGACTGGCATAGCTGAGATTGTGTCTATGTCCCCGCTCTGTAGCTGCGGCATTGATCTTTCCGGATTGGCTGAACGCTTCCTGGCCGAGATCGAATTCATCCGCGATCTCGGCGGCGAATTCGATCGCGCGGCGATTATCGCGGGTCTGCTCAATATCGCCTTCCAGAGTTCCACCATAGTCGTCTGACGCGAGATCGTGTGGAAGGTCGACCATGAATCCGGAATTTCGGCCGGCCGGTCCATCGCCGACCCTCGCGGCTTCCATCACCACAATTCGTGAACCCGGGTCCAACTGGGTCAACCGCCGGGCCGCAGACAGTCCGGCAAACCCAGCGCCAATGATCAACCAATCCGCGGTATGCCGCCCTTCCAGCGCCGCCGTAGGGGCCGGATTTGGCAGGAGCCGGTTCCATCCCGCTGGACCCGGATCGATCGGCAGTTGTCGAACCTTCATCCACCACTTCCCCACTCAAGCTGGAACGCAATCCTGACAAGATGTCAGTCATTACCGCAAATCTGACGCATCGATTCAAGACCATGCAATCGTGCGCCTGAATTTGGTCGGGGTTCCAGCAATCCATCCTGCTCGCAAAAACTTCCGTTGCGTCAGTGTTCCTGGTTCAGCGCTTCAGCAGCGGGAATTTCGCTCTCGCGGCGGGCAATATAGTCCCGCAGGGCTTCGTCGACCCCCGGATCAAGCTTCGGCTCCTCGTATTCCTCAAGCAGGTAGCGCGCATGTCGTAAAGCACGTTCAGTGATCTCGACAGATCCTTCAGCCTGCCACTGTTCGATCGAATTGTTGTCAAAGAGTTCCGGCATGAAAAATGCGCGCTGGAAATTCTCCAGAGTGTGCGGATGACCAAGATAATGCCCGCCAGGCCCTACATCGCGGACCGCCTCCAAGGCGTCGTCGAAGTCATCCCATCTAATGCCCTCGGCCATTCTGTAACCCATGGCACATTGCTCTGCATCGACAACGAATTTGGCCATCGAACAATGCATGCCGGCCTCGTTCCAACCGGCTGAGTGCCAGATGTAGTTGCAGCCTGCATAGAGCACTGCCATCAACGTGACTGCGCTTTCGTAGCCAGCTTGGGCATCGAAGGTCTTTGAGCCGCCCAACGTGTTCGAAGACCGCCAAGGCACGTCATAATACCGCGCCATCTGGCCGATCATATAGTTCATAAGGCTTATTTCCGGCGTACCTGCCATCGGCGCTCCGGACTTCATCGAAACCGTCGAAAGATAGTGGCCGTAGATGGCAGGCGCTCCCTTTCGAATCACCTGCACATACGCCATCGCGGAGAGCGCCTCCGCATTGAGTTGCGCTACCGTTGGGGCGACGCTCGCAGGGGTATTGGCACCACCAAGCACAAAGGGGGAGCAAAGCACGGGCTGGTTCCGTCGCGCGAACGCACGCATCGCTCCCAACATCGTCTCATCCCAGACAAGGGGAGAGTTCCCGTTGCAGTTTCCAGTGACGACCGGGTGACTCTCCATATAGGAATCACCGAACAGGAGCGCACACATTTCCAGCACGTCCTCTGCATTCCTGGGACTTGTCGTCATTCCCATGAAAGTCTTGTCGGAGTGCTTCATCGAAGAATATGTAATGCGCAGATGCCTGTGGCTGATCGGATGGTCCATCGGTTCCACGATGTGGTGAGCGGTGGAATGCAGTGCGGGCAACATATGGCTAAGCCTGTGAAAGTCGGCCAGATCCGCGAGTGTCGGCGCACGGCGCACATCATCAAGATCCCGGAGATAGGGCGCACCGGTCATCGGAACGAAGATGGAATGGTCCCTGTCGAATGGCAGATTGTTGACCGAATTGCGCGCGTGGTAGGTAAACGCAGATGGAACCTCGGCAATCAATTCGCGAACCAGACCTCTGTCAAGGTGGACAGTCTCGCTCCGCACGTCCGCACCAGCTTGGCGCCAGTCCTCAAGCGCTACGGGGTCACGAAAGACGACACCGACGTCCTCCAATATGGCCATCGACGCAGCGTCAACGCGTTCGATTGCCTCCTGATCCATCGGCTCACAGAGTGGAAGTTGCCGCCTGAGCGCCGGCAGCATCGCGATGTCCAGTGCCATCCGAGCGGCCTTTCGCGCCCCGCGACCTCGGCGGGAACCGCCAACCGCTTCAACCATCACCCGACGTTGTCTCCGTCTCGCGGATCCTGAAGATCTATCCAGATCGTCTTCTGCTCCGTGTATTGGTCGTGAGCGGCGAAACCATTGTCACGGCCGCCAAACCCTGACATCCTGTATCCTCCAAATGGAGTTGTGATGTCTCCTTCACCGTAACAGTTCACTGTCACGGTTCCGGCCTGGATGCTGCGTGCAGCACGAATCGCCTCGCGGGCATTCGCGGAAAATACGCTGGCGGCCAGACCATAATCCGTATCGTTGGCGACCGAAATCGCCTCCTCAATCGACGACACCTCGATCAGGCTCAGGACAGGACCAAAAATCTCATCCCGTGCGCGTGGATCATTCCTATCGACGGCGTAGATCGTTGGTTCCACGAATGGCCAGTCAGCTGCCCCTCCAGCAAGAGCTTCGCCTCCGAGATAAGCTGCAACCTTCTCGCAATGCTCCTTGTCTATCAGAGCACCAAGTCGGTTTGCGGGATCCAGCGGGTCGCCAGTCTTCCAGTCGCGCAACCTTGCAACGATCCGCTCCATCAGTGGCTCACGGACATTCCGATGAACGATCAGCCTCGACGTGGCGGAACAATTCTCACCCATGTTCCAGAATGAGGCGTTGACGATGTGCTCTGCAACATGGTCGAGATTCTCGGCATCCTCCATAACCACTGCCGGGTTCTTGCCGCCACATTCCAGAACCACTCTTTTCAGGTTGGAATCCGCTGCATATCGAAGAAACCGTCTGCCTGTGTCGGTGGAGCCCGTGAAGCTGACCATATCGACACCCATGTGCCTTCCAAGCGCCTCACCGACGGTTGGCCCGTCGCCCGGCAACACCTGAAGAACTCCACGTGGCAGTCCGGCCATCTGTGCTAGCTCCGCCACACGGAGGGCCGTCATGCTGGTCTGCTCGGCCGGCTTCACGATCACCGAGTTGCCACCCGCCAACGCCGGTCCAATCTTCCACGCGAGCATCAGAAGCGGGAAATTCCACGGAAGTATGGCCGCCACAACTCCAATCGGTTCCCGTTCGATCACTGCAAGCGCACCAGCGCCGGAAGGGCTGGTCTGACCATAGATTTTGTCTGCGGCTTCCGCATGCCATTTGATGGCGGAAACCGCCTCTGGAACATCGATCAATTCGCAGTCCTGTATCGGCTTGCCTGACTCGAGACATTCCATCACCGCAAGCTCACGACGGTTGCGCGTCATGAGCTTGCAAAGGCGAATAAGAACGTCCTTGCGATCGGATGGATGCCTGTTGGCCCAGTGTCCTTGATCAAACGCCTCGCGCGCCTTGGATACCGCAATGTTCACGTCGTCGGCACTCGCCGTCGCAATTCTGGTCAGCGGCTCCCCCGTGGCAGGGTTCAGCGTCGGCATCATGGGCCCACCGCCCTTTCGAAAGCGTCCATCAACAAAGGGTGTGGCTGGAAAGTTTAGGCTATTCGCGATCGCGGCGTATTCTGCCCGGGTCAGAAGTTCCATCATCTGGCGGTTCCTCAAGTTCCGGTTCGCGAACGTCGAATTTCGGTAACATTCGAATTTGCTGCCTGAACCGCTGTGACCGCGGCGACCGCCCGATCCATGGTCCGAACGACCTCTTCAAGTTCGCGCTTCGCATCCTTTGTGAGCGGCTGCATGGGTTTGCGCGGTGGCCCAGCATCGATTCCGCGCATTGTAAGTCCGTGTTTTATGCACTGCACGAAAGCCCCTCCCTGCTCCAGGACCCGCATCAGCGGAAGCATGGCGGACATGATCGCACGACCCTTTGTGAAATCTCCCTCTATCGCACAGGCCCGATAGAGCGCGATATGAGCTTCCGGCGCAAAGTTGGAACCGGCGCAGACCCAGCTTCGGGCACCCCAGGCGAAGAACTCCAGTGCCTGATCGTCCATTCCACAACTCAGCCCTATATGCGGATAGTCCCGTGCCAGCATATGAAGCCGGTTCGGGTCGCCAGAGCTTTCCTTTATTGCGCAGAAATTCGGGCTACGACCCAGACGGTCAAGGCACACCTCATCCATATTGACACTCATACGTCCGGGATAGTTGTAGAGCATGATGGGAAGGTTCGCGGCCCGGTCTATCGCCAGCGCATGCAAGGCGATCTCGCGACCGGTGGGATACGTATAGGGCGGCGTAGCGACCAGCAACGCGTCCGCTCCGGCGGCCTTTGCAGCTGTTGCGAACATCACACTGTCTTCGGTCCGCATTGCTCCGGTTCCGACTATCAGCGGCAACCGCCCGGCTATCAATTCCCGCACGCGGCTCATCAAGTCGATGCGCTCGTCGGTTGACTGCGCATAGTATTCACCGGTGGTTCCAGCGACGATGATCCCATGTACCCCTGCACCAATCAGAAACTCCACGGTTTCAGCCAAGGAATTCCCGTTTAGCGAGTAATCACTGTTCCAAGGCGTAACCAACGGTGTGTAGATGCCTTCAAACTGCATTTTGACGTCCCCTATCCTGACGAATCTTTCTTCGGTGGCGAATGCATAAGACCCTCGCCACCCAATGGTGCCAGTTTCCCATATCGCGCCTTTCACAGCAATTCGCCAACGAATTCCAGCACATTGGTTGACTGACACGTCCGAACCCCTTCAGACGCAAAGTCAGACCACACGCGAAAAATGGCCGACACAACCTGAGATCAATCAACTGAATGAAGGATCCCGGATGCTCGGCGTCCCGCATTACCAAGGAAAGTGGTCCGTTCCACCACCATTCAGAGGGACAATTGCCATGCTCCCTTAAGGTGGCTATGCCTGTCCGCATGCCTCGCTACGCCCTGAAAATCGAATATGATGGCGGACACTTTGCCGGTTGGCAGAGGCAGGATGGCCCGCCGACCGTTCAGGGCGCAGTTGAGGAGGCACTCGAGAGGATCGAACCGGGTGTTCCGGGTATTTCTGCAGCTGGGCGAACCGACGCTGGTGTGCATGCTCTCGGGCAGGTCGCACATTGCGACATGTTGAAGGACTGGACACCGTTTCGACTTGCGGCAGCATTGAATTTTCACCTGAAGCCCCGACCTGTCGCGATCATCGACGCCATGCCAGTACCGGATGACTTTCACGCCAGGTTTTCCGCCAGGGAAAGGCGTTACCGTTACCGGATCATCTGCAGAAGGGCACCGCTTGCCCTTGACAGAGGATTCGCGTGGAGAGTCTCCAGGCACTTGGATGTCGCGGCGATGATTGCAGCGGCGCAACATCTCGTCGGAAGGCACGACTTCACGACATTTCGCGCCTCTGAGTGCCAAGCCTCATCGCCGGTGAAGACGATCGATGAAATGGAGGTCACAGCCACCAAAGGCGAGATTCACATATCGGTCCGCGCCCGTTCGTTTCTGCATAGCCAGGTTCGCAGTTTTGTCGGCACACTGGAACGTGTCGGCACTGGAGCCTGGCCATCAGAACGAGTGTCCGAAGCGCTCCTGGCCCGAGACCGCGCGGCATGCGGTCCCCTGGCACCGCCGGAGGGTCTCTACCTGACCGGTGTAGGCTATGATCCAGACCCGTTTGAGCGGTAGACGAGTCGTCTGGAAGGGGATTCATGTCATAGATTCCGCAACGCCTTGGCGCATCAACGCCGGTTGTGTCATCATCTGACGTATCGCCACCCCCGGATCGGCTCGCGTGGCCGACTCTCGCTCCGCCTCGGCAAACGTCTTCAGACCAAAATTTGGAGAATTATACACTATCCAAGCGAAGCGCCGGCTGTTCAGGCCGGTTTTCGTTTGCGGTTGTAGGCTTTCGGGATTCGGACCTACGGCCTCCGGGGTGCCGGAAATCATGCCCTCCGGCCATTCCCGCCGCCCCGCGGAGGGAATGGCCGGTGCTGCATTTCGGAGTGGAAGTGGGGGTTTACCATGATCCCTTACAGACCTCCAGGATGAAGCCTTGTCTCGATATCCTCTCCGATGCCCAGATGCCCCCTGGCCGGAACTGGTCGGAACCCCCGACCGGTTCACGCTCTATGGAGGAACCGCCATTGCCCTGTGGCTCGGCCACCGCCATTCGGTTGATTTTGATTTTTTCACCCGTGAGGATTTAGTGCCGCAGGATCTACTCTCGTCGGTGCCCTACCTGCGGGAAGCGGAACCCTATCTGGTCGATGACCGCTCCCTGAGCTGTCTTGTCCATCGCCGGGGGCAGCCGGTCCCGTTATCCTTCTTCCAGCCGAAAGACTTTCCTGAGCTCGAAAACGCGGTCCTTACGGAGGATATTAACCTGCCTGTCGCCACCCTCCGGAATCTTGCCATCACAAAACTGACGGCAATCCAGAGTCGCGCCGAGAAAAAGGACTATCTTGACCTGCACGCAATGCTGCACCAGGCCTCGATGCGGCTGGAAGACATGTTGGCGGATGCGCATTCGGTCTACGGCAGACGGTTCGTCTGTCTTTCATCACTACAGGCCCTGTCGTATTTCGGGGAGGGGGATGTCCAGACCTTGCCAGATCAGGTTAAACGCGATCTCGAGAAAGATGTTGCCGCGGTTGATCTTGATCGTCTGGAACAGCGGATTGCATTGTGTAGCCGCAGGAAGAAATACAGCCATGACCCTTTCGGATAGATGTGATCTCGAGGCCGTGGCCGACGAGAAGCACTTTCTGGCCTACGTACTCTGCCATGGCACGCTTTCCGACATCCAGAACGTACGGCGTGTGGTCGGGGACGCCCGTATCGAACAGGCGCTTGATGATGCGCCGGCTGGCGTCTTCTCCCCGCGTCAGTGGACATTCTGGAACCTGCACTATGGCAGGACCCCGGTTCCACCGATGCCGGTGCGTCAGCTGGCGCATCGACGCGCTGAACACCGGACCGAAGCAGGCCGGATGTGATAAGCTACGGGTCTACAGCGCTTCCGCTTCAGCCGATGGATGACGGGCGCGGTGTCTGTCGGTCGTTGGCCCTTTCCCATGGTTTCTCCGTGCTGAGACTCCGCATCTCTGGCGATTCCCAGACACCCATACGCAGGAGACCGACAGTCACGCCCGGCAGTTTCATAGTGGTCCATCTGGCCCGCATCGCCGCCTAGAACTTTCCAACCTCCAGAAAGTGCTCCGGGACAGAGGAAGGCGACCCTGACGCGCGGGCCTCTTCCGCGACGGATCCGACCCTCCATACCCCGATGCCTGCCCTGAAGGGCCGGAGGAGCGTCTCCGTCAGGGTCGTCTCGCCAACGTGGAACCGGGCGGCCTCCCCGTCCCTTCAAGGGGTCGCCCATCGCCGAAAAACCGGCCAAACCTATCTTGCGTCACCTACCACAACGGGAAATGGAAACTCCATTCGCGAAGGACCGATAGCGGGCTGGCACCTGGCTTCTGCTCCAGGGCTGTTCCGGGAAGTATGTCCAACTCTCAACGACACATTCATCAATCAAGACAACGGCAGAAGATTCCCGCTGGATGCGCTGAAAGAAGAGAGCGGCTACATTGAAGTATGGCGATTGCCCTACCTGCCCCACTTGGCTTCACAGGTTCAATGGGGCGGAGGAAATGACCGTCGTGAACCATAGCAGGCATTGCCCACAAACGGTGGATTTGGTCGAATTCCTTCTTGCGGTGCCATCCGTAACCGGCGAATGCTACTGTCCGGCCCTGAAAGGGAAGACCAATGAGAACAGCGAAAGCCGCAGTCTGCCGACGCTTCGGCGAACCCCTGACTATCGAAGAGATAACGCTTGCCGCACCCCGCCCAGGTGAAGTTCGGGTTCAGATCGCTGCCTGCGCCATCTGCCATTCCGACATCACCTATGCCGACGGTGGTTGGGGTGGACATCTCCCTGCGGTATATGGACATGAAGCGGCCGGAACCATCACCGAGATTGGAACGGACATAAGGAGCTTCTCTGTCGGCGACCCGGTGATCGTGACATTGATTCGCTCCTGCGGAACCTGCCCGTCTTGCCTCTCTGCCAATCCGACCACCTGTGCCGGTCCATTCGACATCGTCTCTCACCCACTGAGCAAGGATGGGGAGCGCATCGAACAGGGAATGTGCGCCGGGGCTTTCGCCGAAGCAGTCGTCATCGATCAGAGCCAGATCGCAGGAATACCTGAAGACATGCCGATGGACGCGGCAGCACTGCTCAGTTGCGGAGTGATCACCGGTATCGGTGCAGTGGTCAACACAGCCGGACTGCGCCCCGGTCAGACCTGCGTCGTAATCGGCGCAGGTGGGGTAGGCCTCAACGCGATACAGGGAGCCCGCATTTCAGGAGCTTCCCGCATTGTGGCTGTGGATATGACTCAGGAAAAACTCGAGACCGCATTGGAGTTCGGCGCCACAGATGGTGTGCTTGCCAATGAAGTGAAGCCCTGGTCCGTCGCCAAGCGGTTGCTCGGCGGTGGAGCGGATTTCGTATTCGTGACTGTAGGCAACGTCAAAGCCTATGACACCGCTGCTCGCTATCTCGGGCCACATGGCAGAATAATCATGGTTGGTATGACGCATAACGACGAAACGTCAACCTACAAGCCGGTCGCCTTCTCCGCACTCGCGCAGGGTATGGTCGGCTCCAAAATGGGCGATGTTGTCATTAGCCGCGACATTCCCTGGATGGTTGATCTCTACCGGCAGGGACGCCTCAAGCTGAATGAACTCGTCTCAGCACGTTGGCGCCTTGATGAAATCAACGAAGCCATTGCCAATACCCGAGCTGGCGCGGCGAGACGCAATGTCATCGTATTTTAAACCCTGACACTGAAACCATGCAGAAACTGGCCGGCACTTCAGATGCATGGCAGCAGGTCAATCTATGGTGCCGGGGTCTGCGGTAGCGCTTTGCAGCTCTGCATCTCGCCGCCTGTGGCATCAATCCGGAGAAGGGATCCCGGTGGTACCAGCGACTGGACCAAATCGGCCATCCCGGGTCGGCCAGCGTATGCGTCCGGTTCAAGACGGGGTCCGACCCCATTCATACATGACGATTCCTTCGGTCTCGCGCCCACCCATCCGCCGATATAGCGACCTTGCGGGAATGTTCTCGGCTTCGGTCGCAAGCCAGACGTATTCGCAGGCTCGTTCAGCCGCGATCCTCAATATGGCATCCACGAGCTTCCGACCGATGCCGCGCCTCAGCCAATCATCACCCGTCCCGACTTCATTTATGAACATCTGCGGCTGCTTGTCCGGATGTAGCAGCACCACACCTGAGGCCATGGCGACAACCTGGCTATCCGCGACCGCAACCACCATTTCGTGACACCCGTCAGCGAGAAACCTCACTGCCTGGTCCGCATCGATTGCGTTGTCGAAAACACCATCTGCTACCGAATCCAGCACCGCCAGATCCGCTGGACCTAGCCGACGAATGGTGATTGTCTCCTCTACCATGAACCAGCCCCTTTCCAACCTGTGTGGACAGTCATGAAGTTAATGGATCTCGATATCATCGTCACGGCACCTCCAGCGCCTGGCTGGGGAGGCCGCTATTGGATCCTTGTGAAGGTCACGACCGACACAGGCATAACGGGATGGGGTGAATGCTATGCATCGTCAGTCGGGCCATTCGCCATGAAGGCCGTAATTCGCGATGTATTTGAGCGGCATATGGCAGGGACGAATCCGGAAGATCTGGAACTGATGTTCCGCCGCGCCTATTCGAGTGGCTTTACCCAACGCCCGGATCTGACTGTCATGGGCGCGTTTTCAGGGCTTGAAATCGCCTGCTGGGACATTCTTGGCAAGGACCGTGGCCGACCGGTCTGGGCCCTTATTGGCGGAAGGGTGAACGAACGGATCCGTGCGTATTCCTATCTTTATCCACTTCCTCATCATGAATTGCCGGAGTTCTGGATCTCGCCGACAATGGCTGCGGAAAGCGCGGCCGCGTTGGTGGAACAGGGCTACACGGCCGTAAAATTCGACCCGGCTGGGCCCTATACAATTCGTGGCGGGCACCAGCCGGCGATGTCGGATATTTCGACCTCGGTCGCATTCTGTAACGCGGTCCGGACGGCTGTCGGCGACAAAGCCGATTTGCTGTTTGGCACTCACGGACAGTTCAGCAACGCTGGGGCCATCCGCCTCGGCAAGGCTCTGGAACCATTTCAGCCGCTATGGTTCGAAGAACCCGTGCCACCGGACAACCTCCTGGATTTCGCCGAAGTTGCACGTGCGGTGAACATTCCGATCGCGACTGGCGAGCGGCTGACCACGAAGGCCGAGTTCGGCTCCTTGCTAAGAACTGGCGGCGCTGCGATCCTACAGCCGGCGCTCGGACGGTCTGGTGGAATCTGGGAGACCCGAAAGATCGCCGCTTTGGCGGAAGCCTTTAACGCACAGATGGCACCGCATCTCTATGCAGGACCCATCGAGTGGGCGGCAAACATCCACTTAAGCGTTTCGATACCAAACCTACTGATTGCGGAAACCATCGAGACCGAATTTCACGACCAGCTAATCCACGGTGCGATCAGGGTGGAGGATGGCTTTGTGACGGCCCCGGAATCCCCGGGCCTCGGAATCGAAGTGAACGAAGGACTCGCACGTTCGCATCCCTATTCTGGAGATAGGCTGCATCTGGAAATGCAGGAAGCTCCATGTGACTATCAGGACGGAAATATATTCGAAGGGGGAGCACCCGCTCGCGACGGATAGCTCGATCGCCTCGAATTTCAGGCCATATGGCGCTACAGCCTCATCTTCGACTCACTACCGCTACGAACGGCGAAGGGATTTAGGACAGACTCCTCATTCCGATGCCATGAACGCTTTGTAATCTCCTGCCACAGCCTGGGCCGCGGCCGTCAGCAGCCTGTGTCCGAATTCTGGGGTCGCGAGGGCTGAATGTGAACCAACGCGACCATCCGGAAACTCCGCACGATGTTCCTCAGGCGGCCCATGCCTATCTCCGGAGTGAGCGGCAATGTAGTCGGGTGATAGCGCCATTGGTTCAGCATCGGCGTCCGGATGGCTGACCTCGCGAATCAGGGCTTGGGTGATCGCGACCTCGGAAGGCGTTGCATGCATTCCTTCCCAGCGCCCGAACAGCCCGCTTCGAAGCGTATTGACGGACTCGAAATCCCACCAGCTTCGCAGTCGACCGTTACCGGGCGGCAAAGTTCCTATAGCCCTCCTGAGCGGTTCAACATTCGCTCCATGGCCGTTCAGCACATAAATCCGGGTGAATCCCTGCGCATAGAGTCCGGACAGGACTTCCCGAGCCACGGCTTCAAACAGGTCAGGATCTATGGAAATGGTTCCAGGGAATCCCGTATTGAACGGGGCCGGTGAGTAAGCAAGCGGTGGCGCGACGAGTGCATCGACCCGCGACGCAGCCGAATTCGCAATTGCTTCCGCACAGGCAGTATCCGTACCGATCAGCCCGATTGGTCCATGCTGCTCGGTGGATCCACAGGGAAGCAGGATCCCCCGAGACCGATTGAGATATTCCGCGACCTCATACCAGGTGCATTCGGCAAGCTTCATCCAGGACCTTCAGCCAATCTGGCTGGACATTGGGGTTATCGACCCTGCGTAAAGCGGGGATTGCGACTCAACCCATCCCCGCCGTGAACATCGCTGGAATCAGAGCCCCCACTTCGCCTTTGTCACATCAAAGAAGCCCTTGGCCTGTTTCACCTTCACCCAGTTGTTGACATAATTAATCCAGATCTGGTCGTCTTGAGGCAACAGCATTGCGATGGGCGTCGGTTCACGGGGCTCGGTGTTTGGAACCTGCACAACACCATGTTTGGTCTTTAGGGTCGCTCCTTCGATGTTCGAAGTGATGAATACGTCCGCTCGCCCCGCGAGCACCTCCTGAAATCCGCGCGCAGGAGCCTCAACGACCTTGATTTCCGCATTCGGAAACCACTCACGCACCAGTGCCTCGAAAGTGGTTCCAAGAGTCGTGGCGACGTTGATGTCGGGTTTGTCGATCGAGTCGTAGCCGTCGAACCCGTCAGCCTTGTCAGGCGTTGTGAACGGTATGATCTCAACTGCAATGTAACTTTCCGAAAATCCAGCGACCTTCATCCGGGGCGGACTGATCGAGGCTGAGCCGGTCATGTGGTATTTTCCCGCCACGACACCGTTCACCAGCGTCTTCCAGTCAGTTGGAACGAACTCGACTTCGACGCCCAGATCCTTGGCCAGTTCCATCGCCACGTCAATGTCAAATCCCTTGTAGCTGTTCGTGGCCGGATCACGTACAGACATCGGATTCCAATCGCCGGTGGTCCCGAACTTCAAAATTCCGGAGTCGAGAATCTGGTTTAGCGCGGATTGTGCATACCCCGCAGTCGCCAGAAACATGCTTACGGCAACCGCAGCGGCGGCGCTCTTCCAGTAGATCATGATTCTCTCCCATTTGGCCGCGCCTGTTGGCCCGGCATCTTGATGCTTGAATTTGTGATCATTTCGCCGCTAACCTCAAGGGAATTATTCCGTTCGCGGAATTTTGGCAACAGGGCACGATATGGACGCAACCGCTGCGATCGAAATGATTGGCGTTAACAAGTGGTTCGGCGATTTCCAGGTGCTGAAGGACGTCGACCTGTCGGTGAATTCCGGTGAACGCGTTGTGATCTGTGGGCCGTCCGGTTCCGGCAAGTCAACCGTGGTTCGATGCATTTGCGGACTGGATAGGCATCAGGAAGGGACTATCCGAGTTGATGGAACCGAACTGACCGATGATCCCGGTTCCATAGTGGCGATACGTTCCGAGGTTGGAATGGTCTTTCAGCAGTTCAATCTGTTCCCACACCTGACGGTACTGCAGAATCTCACGCTCGGCCCAACCAAGGCGCGCGGGCTGTCCCGACGGGACGCGGAAGAGCGGGCGCGAATGTATCTTGAGCGTGTGAAGATTCCGGAACAGGCGGAGAAACGTCCGTCCCAGCTATCCGGGGGCCAACAACAACGGGTCGCGATCGCAAGATCCCTATGCATGGAACCCAAGGTGATGCTGTTCGACGAGCCGACCTCAGCTCTTGATCCGGAAATGATTGCAGAGGTTCTCGATGCGATGGTGGAACTGGCCGACGAGGGCATGACAATGGTGGTCGTTACGCATGAGATGGGATTTGCGAGGCAGGTAGCCGACCAGATGGTGTTCATGGATGCCGGCGAGATTGTTGAGACCGGACCTCCCGCTGAATTCTTCGAAGCGCCAAAATCCCATAGATGCCAAGCCTTTCTGAACCAGATTCTCCGGCACTGATTGGAGCGACGTTTGGGAATGTCGTCACTTCACGAAGTTCATGATCGAAGTTGCTCGGAGGCGATCCAGAAGGCAGGTGTTTCCGGCGCAGTTCAAACTGTCGATAGTCCGACCTGTCTGAAGAAAGGAGTTACGATGCTGGGCTCAATGCAGCGGTTGCACCCAAAGACGCCAGGCCTGATCATGCCAGTTGGCGATATATGCCGACATCGCATGAAGCACTCACCCAAGCAGCGGACTCTCTCTGATCGAATTCCCGATCAAACTCTCGCTGCCTTGGGCGCATTGGGCGAGAACCGGAGTCGATTGCTGGGATTGAGGCAGGTTCCTCCACGCAGATATGTAGCGGAACGCAACCAACTTCAGATTGCAACGAGCCACAGACGACCAAATTACTCGCAGCCCTTCACTCGGCGATTGGCGATCGGTCGCGGACGGTTGTTCAAGGATTGGAGTCGATATGTGGGATAGGGAATCATGCCATGGCACCTCTCGGAAGGGCACCCTCCCCAAGTCCGCACACGATTTCCGACCGTGTTCATCGCCTGAGCTTGACAGACGCCAACACCACTTTGCTTCGCTGCCCCGAAGTCGGACGGACCGCGCCCTCGACTCATGGACGGTGCGCCTTCTTGCCGTCTGTGCACCTCTATTGCTGCTTTCTGGATGCGCGTCCTCCACAGCTTGGGGTTGGTATGTCATCGATCCTCGAACGGCGAGCGGCTGGACAAACATAAAGTTTCTCCTCGGCGGGATGGGTTCGACGATCCTGATTTCCCTTATCGCCGCCGCACTCTCGATCACGATTGGACTGATTGTTGCCCTTCCTGGCCTTTCAGATCGCTGGCACTTCAGAATCGTCAATCGCGTCTATGTGGAGTTCATCCGCTCAATTCCCCTGCTGCCTATGCTGTTTTGGGTATTCTATGGCTTACCGATCATCTTCCGTTCCATGGGCCTCAACATTCCCATCGATCCTTTTTGGGGAGCGATCATCACACTCGCGATCTCCGACAGTGCGTTCACGGCTGAAATCTACAGGGCTGGCATTCAATCGATAGCCAAGGGTCAAACCGAGGCGGCTCAGACAATCGGCCTGAACTATGCCCAAACGATGCGGTATGTGGTGCTGCCGCAGGCGGTTCGGCGCATTCTTCCGCCGTTAGCCAACCAGTTCATTTACATTGTCAAAATGAGCGCGTTCGCCAGTGTCATCGGAATGCAGGAGCTGACCCGACGCGCCAATGAACTTGTGGTCACGGAATATCGCCCCCTCGAGATTTACTCGCTCCTTATTCTGGAATATCTCGCCCTCGTACTCCTGATCAGTGCGGGCGTAAGATGGCTCGAACGCCGAATGGGCTCTGACGAGCGAACATGATTTGAGATCTCCAGAGTAGCGATCTAGGGGCGCTTCGAACGGCCTTCACTTCGAGCGTTTCGGACACTGTCTTAAGCTGGGGTCAGTTCAGGTTTTCCGAAGGCGGGAGGCTTCCGTCTACGCAGAATGGTCCCCCACTTCCATTCCGAAGTGCAACGCCGGCCATTCCCGCAGCGGGGGCGGAGCCCGAGCGGAGGGAATGGCCGGAAGGCGTGGTCTGCGGCCCCCGGGCGCCGCGGATCCGGCCCCGGGACGGCTGTGGTCCCGTCTGGATGCAGGTTATCCGGGCCGTCCGGGCGGCGCAACGCCTCCGCCGGGTCGAGTCGCGTCCGTCCGGGCGCAGGGAGGGCGTAGCCCGCGCCGGTGGGAGGCGGTCGCGCGGCGTCAGGGAGGGCGGGCCTCATGCAGCGCCTCGGCGGGCGTCCGGTAGCCCAGCGCCCGGCGCGGACGCGCGTCCGCGCGGTCCTGCACCGCCCTCACCTCCGCGTCGCTGACCGCCCGGAGGTCCGTCCCCTTCGGCAGGTACTGCGGCGCCAGCCCGTTGGTGTGCCCGTTCAGGCCCCTCTCCCAGGAGTGGTAGGGGGTGGCGAAGTGGAAGGCGGCCCCGAGCTCCGCCGCGACGCCGGCGTGGCCCGCGAACTCCCTGCCGCTGTCCGAGGTGAACGTGTGGACGGGCGCGGCGGAAGGCCGCGGCATCTCCAGCATCGCGGCCGAGGTGCGTCGGCCAGCCCTCCGTGAATACGTGTATTTCGAGGCCCTGTCCACAAGGGAGACCACCGCCCCGCTGTGGCCCTTCCCGATGACCGTGTCCGCCTCCCGGTCGCCGACACGCTCCCTGCTCCCCGCCTCATCCGGCCTCCCGGAGATGTCCACCCGGCCCGGGATGTGGCCCCGGCCCGAGTGCCTGCCGCCACGCCGGTCCGGCTTCCTGCCGCGGCGCCGCGGCAGCGGGAACAGCCCGCCGCCCGCCTTCCTGTCGGCCCTCACACGCCCGGATGTCCACTGGCGGCCCACCGTCCAGCCACCCTCCGGACGCAGCCGTCCCGCGACCTGCTCCGGGCTCCAGCCCTCCTCCGGAAACCCCTCGACATGCGCCCAGCGGTCGGGCGTCATCCTGCGGGGAACACTGGAGGCCGCGCTGCGGCGGGCCTCCGCCCTGCCCTGCGCCTCCCCGGGGCTGTCCCCCCCGCCGCCGGCGTTCCGGCGGAGCTCCCGCCAGACCGACGTCCGGTCACGGCCCAGCCGGGCGGCGACGGCTCCGTCCGATAGACCGCTTTCCTTCAGTGCGCCGATCTGGCATCTTTCGTCCCGGGTCAGGTGGCGGTAACCCCTCGGCATGGCAGTCTCCCTCTCTTCAGCAAAGGGACTGTCGCCGCCTGCTGGCCGATACGCAACATCATGCGGCCGGAAAACCGGCCACCACCGCCACTGGTGTTGCACTTCAGGGTGGATTGGGGGTACTATTATCTGCTATGTTAATGAGGAGGTGTCGTTGCCCAAAACTACGTCCTTCATACTCGGAGAGCACTTTGATAGTTTCGTTGCTTCACAGGTCGCAACAGGCCGATATACGTCTGCAAGTGAGGTGATCCGTGAAGGCTTAAGGCTGGTGGAAAACCGTGACCGTCACATGGAAGCCCTGGACGAAGCCGTCCAGGTTGGGTTGGACAGTGGGATTGATGACGATTTTTCCTGGGACGCTGTGAGAGCCGAAGGCAAAACAATGGCCCAAAGGTCCAGTTCTTCCTGAGGTATGCTACGGCTAGATCTCACAAAGGCGGCCCGTGCTGACCTTAGGCGCATCTACGCGTACACTTTTGGGAAATGGGGTGAGCCACAAGCAGATACCTATTTGGATGCCCTACGTCAGGCGATGGACCGCATTGCTATTGGTCTAACCACTGCCACCCCACTGAGGTCACGTCACCCCGACATGTTTAAACTCAGGCAGGGGCGTCACCTAGTCATCTTTCAGCGCCGGGATGATGAGCGCATTCTCGTGGTCCGTGTTTTGCATGAACGCATGGACATTGACGCACATTTGGAAGGCGTAGACCAAACGCAATCGTAACCCCACTTAAAATCCTCTGTAACCCACCCATAAGATGTTGATTTCCAAAGAATCCATAACATCCCAGTCTTTGCCCAGATTCCGCCGCTTCAGGCGCGAACCTCACCCGTTGCGACGCTGTGCGTGCCGAAGCAAGGAGCCTTGGCTCGACCCACTCGATTCCGCGTCGGCGTCACGCCGGAAGTACCCACCTGAATGCGCGACCGGCAACGATGGTTGGAACTCCCAAGTAAAACACCCCTAGGTCATTGATTCCACATCATCTTCGAAATACCGGTCCCAACCCTACCGAGCAAAGGACGGGCAGACCCGGGCTTCACTCTCCGTACAGGGTCGACGATCCGCCCAGGTTGTGGCTCCAAAATGGAAGTGAGGATTCATGGCAATTGGCTCTCCGTCGGCCGGGATACAGCCACCGCATAAGAACAGCCCCATTCCACCCTGAAGTGCAACACCAGTGGCGGTGGTGACCGGTTTTCCGGCCGCATGATGTTGCGTATCGGCCAGCAGGCGGCGACAGTCCCTGTGACCAAACAGGAGAGACTGCCATGCCCGAGGGCTACCGCCACCTGACCCATGAAGAGAGATGCCAGATCGGCGCGCTGAAGGAAAGCGGGCTGTCCGACGGGGCCATCGCGGCCCGTCTGGGCCGTGACCGTTCGTCGGTCTGGCGGGAGCTGCGCCGTAACGGGGGCGGCGGGGGGTACAGCCCCGGGGAGGCGCAGGGGAGGGCGGAGGCCCGCCGCGGCGCGGCTTCCCCGAACCCGAGGAAGATGACGCCCGACCGCTGGGCGCGCGTGGAGGGGCTTCTGGCGGAGGGCTGGAGCCCGGAGCAGGTCGCGGGACGGCTGCGTCTGGAGGGTGGCTGGACGGTGGACCGCCAGTGGATATACGAGCGCCTGAAGGCCGACCGGAAGGCGGGCGGCGGGCTGTTCCCGCTGCTGCGGCGCCGCGGCAGGAAGCCGAACTGGCGAGGCGGGCGGCACTCGGGCCGGGGCCACATCCCGGGCCGGGTGGACATCTCCGAGCGGCCGGAGGAGGTGGAGAGGAAAGAGCGGACCGGCGACCGGGAGGCGGACACGATCATCGGGAAGGGCCACAGCGGGGCGGTGGTCACCCTAGTGGATCGCGCGTCGAAATTCGTTTTCCTTCAGCGGGCTGGCCGACGCACCTCGGCCGCGGTCTCCGCCGCGATGGTGGAGATGCTGCGGCCGTCCGCCGCGCCCGTCCACACGGTCACCTCGGACAACGGCAAGGAGTTCGCGGGACATGCGGGCGTCGCGGAGGCGCTCGGTGCCTCCTTCCACTTCGCGACCCCCTACCACTCCTGGGAGAGGGGCCTGAACGGGCACGCCAACGGGCTGGTCCGGCAGTACCTGCCGAAGGGGACGGACCTCCGCGCGGTCACCGACGCGGAGGTGAGGGCGGTGCAGGACCGCACGGACGCGCGTCCGCGCCGGGCGCTGGGCTACCGGACGCCCGCCGAGGTGCTGCACAAGGCTCGCCCTCCCTGAAGCCGCGCGACCGCCTCCCACCGGCGCGCAGGAAGGGGGTGGAATGGATTTCGGGACCGCGTCCGTCCGGGCTCCGGTCGGGCTGCGCCCTCCCTGCGCCCGGACGGACGCGACCCGACCCGGCGGAGGCGTTGCGCCGCCCGGAAAGCCCGGATAACCTGCATACAGAAGGGACCACAGCCGTCCCGGGGCCGGATCCGCGGCGCCCGGGGGCCGCAGACCACGCCTTCCGGCCATTCCCTCCGCTCGGGCTACGCCCCCGCTGCGGGAATGGCCGGCGTTGCACTTCGGAGTGGAAGTGGGGTCGGGAAAACCACCTGATCGAGGAGTTTTGCAAGAGGCTCAGCAATGATTCGATCAATATGTCTTACTCTCGCGCGGGCTTCTTAAGCGGCCTTTGATCGCTTCGGGCTCAGAGCCGCAATGCAGTGGTATGGCAGTTTAGCTGGCTTGTCAGAGTAGTCGCCGCTGAAGTCGGACCCTTGCAAACATTCGCAGACACCGGAACTTCCCGAAGAAGCTGACGTTCATGCACCTTGCAGCATTTGCTGATGTCGAAGGTCAGAAGAGCGGGCAATTCGGACTTTCGACCTAGGCGGACCAACTCGCACACCGGGTCCAATCTTGCCGTTCACCAAACCGTCAAGTTCTGCGGCGAAGTATTCAACAGACGAACCATTCACTGCTGCAGCAAACTTCGGACGCAGGTGAACTCACAACTCGCGAAGTAATTGGCCGTCCAATGCGTGCCGATCATTAAGAACAATTGTATTGGCGCTGCCCAGTCGTTTCCAAAACCCCACTTCCACTCCGAAGTGCAACACCGGCCATTCCCGCAGCGGGGGCGTAGCCCGAGCGTAGGGAATGGCCGGAAGGCGTGGTCTGCGGCCCCCGGGCGCCGCGGATCCGGCCCCGGAACGGCTGTGGTCCCGTCTGTATGGAGTTTATCCGGACTTTCCGGGCGGCGCAACGCCTCCGCCGGGTCGGGTCGCGTCCGTCCGGGCGCAGGGAGGGCGTAGCCCGACCGGAGCCCGGACGGACGCGACGGCGAAATCCTGTCCACCCCCTTCCTGCGCGCCGGCGGGAGGCGGTCGCGCGGCTTCAGGGAGGGCGGGCCTCATGCAGCACCTCGGCGGGCGTCCGGTAGCCCAGCGCCCGGCGCGGACGCGCGTCCGTGCGGTCCTGCACCGCCCTCACCTCCGCGTCGGTGACCGCGCGGAGGTCCGTCCCCTTCGGCAGGTACTGCCGGACCAGCCCGTTGGTGTGCTCGTTCAGGCCACGCTCCCAGGAGTGGTAGGGGTGGGGAGGAAGAAGGCGGCCCCGAGCGCCTCCGCCACGCCGGCGTGGCCCGCGAACTCCTTGCCGTTGTCCGCCGTGATCGTGTGGACGGGCGCGGCGGACGGCCGGAGGAGATCCACCATCGCGGCGGAGACCGCGGCCGAGGTGCGTCGGTCAACCCTCTGTAAATACGTGTATTTCGAGGCCCTGTCCACAAGGGAGACCACCGCCCCGCTGTGGCCTTTCCCGATGATCGTGTCCGCCTCCCGGTCGCCGACACGCTCCTTCCTCTCCACCTCATCCGGCCTCTCGGAGATGTCCACCCGGCCCGGAATGTGGCCCCGGCCCGAGTGCCTGCCGCCTCGCCAGTTCGGCTTTCTGCCGCGGCGCCGCAGCAGCGGGAACAGCCTGCCGCCCGCCTTCCTGTCGGCCTTCACACGTTCGTATATCCACTGGCGGCCCACCGTCCAGCCACCCTCCAGACGCAGCCGTCCCGCGACCTGCTCCGGGCTCCAGCCCTCCCCGGAAGCCCCTCCACGCGCGCCCAGCGGTCGGGCGTCATCTTCCTCGGGTTCGAGGAAGCCGCGCCGCGGCGGGCCTCCGCCCTGCGCTGCGCCTCCCCGGGGCTGTACCCCCCGTCGCCGCCGTTACGGCGCAGCTCCCGCCAGACCGACGAACGGTCACGGCCCAGACGGGCCGCGATCGCTCCGTCGGACAGCCCGCTTTCCTTCAGCGCGCCGATCTGGCATCTTTCGTCCCGGGTCAGGTGGCGGTAGCCCTCGGGCATGGCAGTCTCCCCTGTTTGCTCACAGGGACTGTCGCCGCCTGCTGGCCGATACGCAACATCATGCGGCCGGAAAACCGGCCACCACCGCCACTGGTGTTGCACTTCAGGGTGGAATGGGGCAAACAAAATGCTCGATGCTCGCCATGACGACACGAGCAATGGGACGCACCTGACGGCGTCAAACCGCGCACGTTGACGATCCCAAAGTTCTCAAGAGGCAATTGCCTTAAGATGACCGGTTATGTCGTCAACCAAGCTCGACAGTTCGCCAGGTATAACGCAGGAAATAGCAACACTTCCACTCTCCGCCTCTCCACTTATGCAAGTCGCCAACTCGATCCCGATGGGCGCAGTGGGATAACATACCGAGCAGACTCCTTCATCACAGTTGGACGCCGAAACTATGGACGTTAGATCGATGTCTTCGATCTTCGAAGCCGCTGATTGGATATACCTCAGTTCTTCGTCCGTCGCGCGCATCAGCAGCGCGCGCCCAGACGCACTTTTCCATAACTCGATTCTGACCCCTATCGGCGTCACGATTGTCAGACGGCTCTGCGCGACCGCATTGTAGACGGTGACGGAATAGCAACTTGACCTCACAGAAAGCGAAAAGCTGCAACCCGTATCAAGGCAGATCTGGTCCACTTTGCTTTGAGCGAGCTTGAAGACGTCCGCGTGTGCGACGTGCTTTTGCGCAAGGCCAAAAAGCTTGTCCGACAGAACCAGTTTTTCGGTCTCACCGACCCTTTCCAGATAGCCACGGTCAACCAGACAATTCAGCATCCGGTAGACTTCACCGCGCGTCCTTCCAAGACCCTCGGCGATTTCATAGAGCGATTTCGGATCGTGCTGCAGCACCATGAATTCAATAATATCCAAACCCTTGTCGAGCGCGGGAGCGCGTCCCTTGGAGTTCAGTGGCTCAGTCATATGTTCCTTCCGATACGTCGCTCGGGCAAAGACTCACGCATGATTGGTGATTGCTCGAAAAACCTCAACTTCAAGGCCCACGCGGTGTCGGTTCCGCGTGGGCCTGTCTTGCTTAGTTGGATGCAGGTTCGATTTCCGCCATGAAGATCTTGAACTGCGTCCACCACCACCACGGGCCTTCATAGTAGTTTTCCGCCGTAGGGAAGTTGGTCCAATAGGTTGTATTGACCGGAACAAACTTCGAGGTTCCGACCATGTCGATGACAGGCATACCGACTACAAGTTCCTGGAGAACGCCGGTCCACAACTCCACAATTTGCGGGTCGTCGGATGGCAAAGCCACGGCCTTGTCGATTAAAGCCGAGATTTCGGGCGTCGAGAAGCGCTCGCGGTTGTTGCCCGTCGCAACGCCGTTGTCGACCACGTAGCGTTCGTGCCAGGTCTCCATATTATGGAACAGATCCGGAGCAACGGCACAGGACGACGGCCACCAGTATGAACCAACAGTGAAGTCACCGGTGTTGTAGTTCGTCCAGAACGGCCCGCCCTGAAGTTGCTGAACACTGGTTTGAACGCCGAACTTGTTCCATTCAGCGGCCGTTGCGAACGCCAGACGTTGGGAGAGAACTTCGAAGTCAGCCGGTGCGTTGATGATAATCTGCCACGGCTTGCCGTCTGGAAGCAGCCAGTTGCCGCCGCCGTCACGCGAGAAGCCTACGCTTTCAAGCAATCTTGCGGCTTGATCGTAGTCTTTTTTCCACCAGCCGACACCGAAAAGCGATTGGATTTCCACCGGATCTGTCGGCAGTCCTTCAATGCCATCTGCTTCAAGGCGTTGTGCAATCCGAATAGCCGCTTGATCGTCGAATGGCTTGTATCCATCAGGCAATTCGAATGCGCGCAGCCAATCCAGCATCGGCCTATGGTAGGTCTCCATCAGAACTTCGATAGGCGGTGCGTTCAGTACCGAGATACGCGACATGCCCGAGAACGTGTTGATACTAGCGTCCTCGATGCCGATGGCCAAAGCCAGCGCCCAACGAACCTGCAATTGATCATATGGGGGGGTTGCGGTGTTGAAGTGAATACCGCGCCCACAAGGATCATCGAGGTTTGCGTATGGGAAATTCTCGAACCATGCTTCCGTCTTGTCGTTCCGACGGCGGAGGATGTCCCAGCTGTCAGGCGAGATATCCATCAGCACGTCCAGATCGTTCTGCGCCATGGCCAGGACACGCTTTTCTTCCGGACCATAGAACCGGAAGAAAACATGCTTCGGCTTTGGGTCACCCTTGACCATCGAAAGGTCACTTGTTGCGACGTCGTCGCGTAGGCTCCAAAGCACCCAATTGCCGTTGGGATCAATGTCGCCAAGTACGTAAGGCCCCGTCGTGACAGGAGGATAGAACGTGAACGTTGCGGGATTCTCATCTCGCATGACATGTTCGGGCATAATGCGGAACTGCGGTCCGAAGATCACAGAACCAAAGACCTTTTCGAATCGCGGCAGTGGCTTGGTCGTCGTAACATCAATGGTGTAGTCGTCGACTTTCGACATGCCTTCCAGATTGTCAACGATAACGCCACGTGCCGGCAGACTCTCGGTTGCGAGAAGCATATCTGCGGTATACACGACGTCGTCTGCATTGAAATCTTCGCCATCACTCCATTTGATGCCTTCGCGAAGTTTTATGCGGAACGAAGTGAACTCATCGTTCAATGCTTCGGGCATCTCGGCGGCCAGAAACGGGAACATCTGGCCCGTCGAGGTGTCAATTTCCCAAAGCGGGCTGAACAGCAGTTGGTTGACGCCGGCGGTGAATTCTACGCCGTTGAGGTAAGGGTTCATCAACGTTGGCGTGGTGATCGTGCCGTTCAGCATGTCCACTATCAGCGTTTCGGAGCGTTCGGTACCCACTTCAGTTTTCTCGGCAAGTACTGAGAACGGTGTTAGCAGCAGCGCAGCTGCCAAGCCTATTGGCCTTAAGTTTCGCAACATCATTGGATCCTCCTTAGCTTATGTTGCATGAAATTCCGTCGGGAATTTCTTCGGTAGTTTCCTCGAGTTCTGTCCACTTGACACCGATGCGCGGTATCGAGTTGATGAGCTTCTTCGTGTAGGGGTGCTTAGGTGCCGAAAACACTGTCTCGGGGTCGCCGGTTTCGACCAGTTCGCCGGTTTGCATGATTATGATCTGATCGGCCAGGTAATGTGCCGTCGAAAGATCGTGTGTGACGTACAGGAATGATATCCCGCGTTCATTTCGGATTTCGCTGAACAGATTGACGATGTTCATGCGCACGGACGCATCGACCATGCTGACTGGTTCATCGGCCACGATTAGCTCCGGCGACGGCAGCAGGGCCCGGGCAATTGAGATCCTCTGGATCTCGCCTCCGGAGAATTGGTGCACATACTTATTCCGAACCCTTTCCAAAGACAGGCCGACACTGTTCAGGACTTCCTCGATAGCACGATTCTGATCACGCTCCTCCGCCAAAGCGCAGAGGTTAACCGCCGTGCGCCTCAGGTAGAATTCCACTGGGATATACGGACTGAACGCATCGAACGGCAGTTGTGCAATGGCCTGCACGCGACGGCGAAGCTCAAATGGCGAAAGCCCTCTGGCCTTGCGATCGAATACAATGTCCTTCCCGAGTCTGATCGTGCCTGTGTCGGACCGTTTGAGACCCAGAACCAGCTTTGCCAGCGTTGTCTTGCCAGAGCCGGACTCGCCCACCAAAGCCAAAATGCTCGGCTCTTCCGGCATGGTGAACGACACCGATTTGACAGCTTCAACGCGGATCCTGGAAAACAGACCGCCGGAGCGGAAAGTCTTGGACACATTATCCACGTGCAGTGATGATCTTTGCCCGCTCATCACGGCTCAGCCGCGTTGTGGCAGGCGACCACACGTTCGCCAAATTGCCGAGATTGAGGTTGCTTGCGGCGGCAGACGTCAGATGCTGACATGCAGCGGTCCGCGAAACGGCAGCCTGAGGGCGGGGTTGCAATGCTCGGCGGACGGCCAGAGAGGCCCGAACGGCGCTCCGTATCGTCGATCCGCGGCAGGGCGTCGATCAATCCCTTTGTGTACGGGTGGCAGGGGCTATCGAAGATCTTCTGCGTTGGCCCTATCTCGACGATTTTTCCCGCGTAACAAATGGCAACGCGGTCCGTAACCTGGAAGTGCACCCCCAGATCATGCGAGACGATGATAAGTGTGTTCCTTTGCTGGCGTTGCAACCGCCGCATCAAAAGCAGGATGTTTTTCTGCGAAACAACGTCCAGCGCCGTTGTGGGCTCATCCGCAAGGACCAAGCGCGGTCGCGAAAACGTTGCCATTCCGACCAGCACACGTTGCAACATACCGCCCGACAATTGGTGGGGGTAGGAGGCAAACACAGTTGCGGGAAGTCCAAGTTCAGAAAAGAACTCGGTCAATTCGGCAAGGACAGCGGCCTTGCCGTGTTTCTGAAGCCGGGCCGGAAGCGAATCCAGAACCTGCTGCCCGATTCTCGCGACAGGATTAAGGATGTTCACGATCTGCGGGATATATGTCATTTCATCCCACCAGAGAGATTTGACGTCTTCGATCCCAACATCTCTGTTCTTGCTTCGCCAATTGATCCTGCCATCGAACAATTCGACCCCCGAGCCGATCTGGCCGTAAAGCAGTTTCAACAGGGTCGACTTGCCGCAGCCACTCTCTCCCGCGATCCCGAGGATTTCGAAGTCTGCGACCTCCAGCGACACGTTCGAGACCGCATGGATGTCGCCTGTCGTCAATCGATATCCCGCTGATGCATTCTGAACCGAAATCATTCTGTGAAAGCCTTTCCTCGGATCGTCGCCGAACGTTCCTCGATGCCCGACGAGATTAGAAAAAGTCCGATAAACAGAAGCACGACAGAAACGACCGGAGCGCCAATCCACCACCAGCGCCCGGCAAGGATCGCCTGATACTCAAGCGCCCAGTACAGCATGGTTCCCAATGTGGCTGTTTCGTTTTTGGACAGACCGATGACGGCGATGGATGTTTCCAGAACGGTGGCGACAAGCACGGTGTTAACGAAGTTCGCGGCCGTCCAGGCGCGCAGATGGGGCAGGAATTGCCAGAAGATGATCCTTATCCGGCTTTCTCCTGACATCCAGGCCGTCTGGACAAACCCGCGTTCGCGCAGCGACAGCGCAACCGCGCGAACCTGGCGCGCGGGGAAAGGCCAGTTGAAAGCCACCAATACCGCGGCGATGACCCCAAGAGTCGTCTGACCCAGCATGATGGCGGCGACCAGAATTAGAACCGGGAGCACGGGTATTACGATCGTAGCGTCCGTCACAAAAGACACGAGTCTATCCGTCAGGCCGCCGACGTATCCAGAGAATAGGCCAATCATCACGCCGATGGCGGTGGCAAAGGCGGCGACCACGATTCCAAACCAAAGCGAGTTCCGGATGGCCCAGGTCAAAAGCCAGAACACATCCTGGCCCTGGCTAGTGGTACCTAGCAGATAGTCACCGCTTGGCGGTCGGTTGCGTGGAACTGTTTGCCAAACCGTCGGATCTTCTGGCGCAAACCATGGTAACACCATTCCCATTACGACAAAAGCGAATAGGATGTTGCCTCCAATGACTATGCGCGCATTGAGGTTCATCTGTAACGGATCCTCGGGTCGAGAAGCGGATAGAAGATGTCCAGCAGGAAGGTTGCGATGGCAACCGCTATGATCGAGACTTGAATGATCCCCATCATCAGGTTGTAGTCGCCTTGGCCGACGGCGGAATACAACAACAGACCAATGCCGGGATACTGGAAAAGGATCTCCGTAAGGATCGACCCGCTGAACATCAGTCCGATTTGGATCGCCAGAATGGTGATCTGGGGCAATAGCGTGTTTGGCAGGATGTAGCTGGATACAACTTTTCTCTCGGGGATGCCGCGCAATCTGGCAAATCGCACAAACTCTTCCTGATCAACTTGGGACGATAGAGCCTTCACCGAAATGACCCACCATCCAAATACACCGATCACGATGGAGAGTGCCGGCAGGAAGGAATTGTAGATGACGTCCCATACAAACTGCAGCGTCCATGCATCGCCTCGGATCGTGACGGACAGCGGGAATATCGGAATGACGTAGGAAAACCCGATACTCAGCAGAAGCGCCAAAACATAGTAAGGGATTGGATAGAGCGTCAGGGCGACGAATTCAGCCAACCTGGATAGCTTTCGCTTCGGGTAAATTCCGGCCAGCAAGCCGATCAAATTGCCCAAACACCAGCCGATAACAACTGACGTCACCAGCAATCCGATGGTCCAAGGCATGGCCCGGCCAATAAGCTCGCCAACCGTGGTCGGATAGGAAGAGAAGGAAACCCCGAAATCGAACGTCAGCAAGTTGCGCGAAATGAATCGCCAGTATTGTTCCCAAAGGGTACCTTCCAGACCGAACGCATCCGTCAGCGATTTTCGGACCGCGTTCATCTGCTCCTGGCTCATGGTCGCGCCTTGCTGAGACAGCGACCCAATGAGTGCTTCAATTGGATCCACCGGAATGAACCGCATCAGCACAAAAACCAGCGTCACTCCAACCCAAACCAGCAAGCAGAGGTTGAGAAAGCGGGCCGAAATGTACTTCAGCGTTCTCATGGAATCCTCAAATCACTTCGAGATGGTTCCGATCCTGCAGAGGTGGGAATTGCGCCGTCGGAAGTGTCTGGTACCAGAAAACAGTCGACGCGAGGTCATCTTGCCTTGGGAGATACCGGCGGGTTTCGAAATCTGGGTCGGTGCGCCAGCCGAGGCACTGAATTGTTACCCGCAGTTCTTTGGTGAACCGAACCGGATCAGCGATATGCCATCGGTACATGCCAAATCTCTGGCTTGCCCTGTAGGCGCCATCGGGCCGTATCACCTGCGGCAAGCCACAGTGCGGCGTCGTATATTTGACGTATCCTTGGTGCGCACCTTTATTCACGACGTTCAAGTCAAAGTTGTGCGAACCGCCAAAATAGTCTTCGGTGCCCGTTCCGCAGATCGTTGGAAAATCGCGATCATCATCTATAAAGAACTTGATTTCGCCTTCGCCCCACCAGCCATTGTTGTTGACGCCCCAGGCCATATAGCAACCAACGAACTGTCCCTGTCCCATTACACCGTCCAGCAGAACGTGATCCTGCATATAGGGAACCGGGTTGGTGCGACGAAACTGCGCGTGAAAGTACGCGCAGTCGTCGGGCACATCGCAAAGCGTATAGTTGATTTGATAGTAAATGGTGATGTCTTCGTCGTCGCGGTTCTCAAGCGTAATCCGGGCTCCTGTCCTGAAAGGCATTTCCCAGTAGCAGTTGTAGCCACGTGCGGGATTTGTGCAGACCGGAAGAGACGACACTTGGGCGAATTCGCCCCACCCGTTTGCAAAGAAGTCGCCAAGCGGCACTTCGACCGAAGGAACCTCTTGGTCATCCCAATACATACGCAGGATGAGATTTCGTTCGGATGCGCCGCCGTGGCACGTAATCCAGATTTGCTGGACTGCACCGCTACCGTCGATTTCGGCCAATGTGAATGTATCGTGCGGAAGAACTTCGACCGACGGCGAGATCTTCCATCCCTTTCCGAGTTCGCGCGCGTGCTCCTTTCCTGTTCCGGACGCAGCTTGTCCTCCGCCGCCAACCGCACCATCGAAATTCTCTGCAGAAATCGAACGCGAGACCGCATCTGAGACTCGCGAAATGTTGTGAAGGCCAAGCCCAAGACCCATGGCGTCCCCCTTGTCTGTTCATTTTTAATCTCAGTATGCATATATGAGCCGACACTGCAAGCTTGAATTAAACGTGAGCCGGGGTTTTCAGGCCCGCAATTCCCGCCAGAATTTATTGTTGTTCATTATCAAATTCTTGTGGAGCGCTCATGGGATTTCTTTCGTAGACTTTTCGTGCCGGGGCAGTATCCTGCGGGTGGTAAAATTGGCAAAAGCCGGGCTGGATAATGTCCGGAAACTCCTGCCAATTGTATCTGCAGATGCCCGGGATGCCCCGGGGCCTTTCAATGTAACACTGTTGACTCGACGCTGGCGCGGCCGTGCATGGCCAGATCATGTCCGAGGCAGCGAAGGGAACGGATATCCGTCCCGGATATTCCGTGCTTCCCTCGTGGACTGACGTTCCGGCGGCATGGATCCGGTGATGTGCGTGGTCCTGGCCGTGAATTCCGGACCGGTTCGACCCAGCCCGGCCGGTTCCTGTGGACTGGGTCCGCCCATTTATATGAAAGGGACATCGAGTGAACAGTGTCCAGTTGAAAGCCCCGGGGCGGTCCGCGCATACCTCAACCACTGGCCCTCAACGACCTCAACGACCCCGTACGGCAGGCTGCTGAAGGAAAAGGACTTTCGCTTCGTCCTCGGCGCGGAACCCGGCGACCACAGGCTGCTGTTGGCTGGTTCGAGGCCAGCGACATCAGGGAGGCTTGGGAGAGGCACGACAAAAGAGCGGCACCATACGGCGGTCCGGATGGGACTACGGGCTGCCACTCAACGACGCTAGGCTCGACCTCGAGGTAAAAAGGTAAACATGTCCGTATATGATGAGACAGACAGGAAAGGTAAGGGAAAAGGTTCCCTTGGGTCATCGGTCTCCCGCTCTGACGGGACACGGTGATGACCGTCATGCGGTTTGCCCGCCGCAGACGGACCATGGAGAACGGGACGTTCCGGACACCGAGACAAGGGGCAATCGGAGGTCCGGGCACAATTGGCGCTGGGCTACGGCAGAAGGGCCCGGACTTGAGGTCAGGCGTGATGTCCCCGGCCCGAACCTCCCCAAACTGCATCTGCTAACCGCGCACTATCCTCATGCCTGCCTCAAGAGGAATTGCTGCCTTCTTCCTGATTTGCGCCGAAAGACCCCGAACCGGTCTCCTCAACGTGGTCCTCGATTAGGGAATACCGACTAAATCACGCGGCATCAATGGCTTGAATTCTCATTCTGCGGACGCCAACTCATGGATTGTACGCCATACGACGCTCCTCCGCTGTCAGTACGTGCGGCACCACTATGGGTTTGCCGTCAACGAAATATGGCGAACCACCTGGAGCGATACCGATCATACTTGCCAAATGTCTTAGAGCCGCGAGACGCCTAATGCGGGAAAACCCAAAGTCTTCCGGTGGATGAGCGCCTTCAGGGGCCTCCTTACCGGAGAAGCTTCCGACGGCTGGACCTAATTCATCCTGAACCGCAGGCAGGGCCGCGAGCGGAACTCCCACGAATCGGAACTTCGGCGTGGGCGGCATGTTTCCGAGAGGAGTACCGCAGCAACTGGCGTACCACCGCAACAGACCGTTCTCCGACATCTGAAGTGCTCGGAGAAGAGCGCTTCCCTGAGTGAAAGCCATTCGTCCCGGAAGGGTCTGGTAAATCGCGGTGCCACCGTTAGGATCGAGAATGTCGGGCACCTCCAGAAATCTTGCGAAAGCCTGGCAATCACCGCAATGACAGACAACGTGGCTGCCGTTTCTCGCCGATGCACCAAGCAGGTCCCCCTGCACCTTACCACATCGGCACGAGAACCTCATGTCAGGACTCCTACGCTTTTCCTCTATAGGCCTTTGGCCCGGTAGCTTTTGGCGACACGTCCGATCGCTACCAGATAACTTGCGGTGCGCAGGTCGGTCACATCGTCTCGTTCGTTCCAGACCTCCGAGCATGCCTGATAGGCAATGCGCATAGTATCGTCCAGACCAGAACGCACCAGTTCCAGTTCATCTGCCCCGCGAAGGTATTTCTCCTTGAAATCAGGCGTCATTGACCAAGCATCTCCCAAATGCTCATCGAGCCTTTGCAATTCATCCACGATCAGCTGATGCCGGGCCTCTTCCTGACGGCGGCCCATCCGACCGAATCGGATATGCGATAGGTTCTTGACCCATTCAAAGTAACTGACGGTCACACCACCTGCATTCGCATACATATCCGGGATAATTACCGTTCCCTTCTTGCGGAGGATTTCGTCCGCATTGGCAGTCACCGGGCCGTTCGCGGCCTCGATGATCAATGGAGCCTTGACCTCACTTGCGTTGCCAACATGAATCACACCCTCCAGTGCCGCCGGAATTAGAATGTCGCACTCATGCTCAACAACCTTGGCTCCGTCTTCGACATAGGTTCCTTCAGCATATCCCCGGACGCCACCGTGACTTTCAATCCAGCTGCGTACCGCATCGACATCAAGCCCGTTTTCGTCGACTAGCGCACCGTCACGCTCAATGATTCCGACGACTTTTGATCCGTCCTCATCCCTGAGGAACTTCGCTGCATGATAGCCCACATTACCCAGTCCCTGGACGATAACACGTTTGCCATCCAGCGTGCCAACCAAGCCGGTCCTTGCGACATCCTCAGGATGCCGGAAAAACTCGCGTAGCGCGAACTGCACTCCACGGCCTGTGGCCTCGACCCGGCCAGCGATTCCGCCAGCGTGCGGTGGTTTTCCGGTTACGCAGGCCCGTGCGTTGATGTCGGTTGTGTTCATTCTGCCATACTGGTCCGCAATCCATGCCATTTCGCGTTCCCCGGTCCCCATGTCGGGCGCCGGAACGTTCTGTGAAGGATTGATCAAGTCGCGTTTCGCCAACTCATACGCGAAACGGCGAGTAATCATCTCCAGCTCGTATTCCTCGTATTTTCGTGGATCGATTCGAAGCCCACCCTTGGAACCTCCGAAAGGTGCCTCAACCAAAGCACATTTGTAGGTCATCAATGCCGCCAGCGCCTCGACCTCATCCTGATTTACGCCCATTGCGTAACGGATACCTCCCTTTACCGGCTCCATGTGATCGGAATGGACCGAGCGGTAACCGACAAACGTTTGGATCTGACCTCGTAGCCGTACCCCGAACCGAACGGTATATGTTGCATTACAGACGCGAATTTTCTCTTCGAGTCCTGGTGGCATATCCATGAGTGCCACCGCCCTGTTGAACATGAGGTCCACGGACTCACGGAAAGTCGGCTCTTTGGCAGCGATATTGTTCATTGCGTCCTCGCTATTCGCTAACGGCATTGACAGCCCTGCACTGGCGCAAGTTGTCGTGATGCAACTATGTTTCCCGCAGCATGAGCCTCTAGCTGCCCAAAATCAATACACAACGTCAGGCGATATTCTGCTAGATGGCGTTGCGCAACCGGCCATCCACGGAATTGGCGAACAGCCATTGCCGTTCTGCCGTCTCCCATCCATTTTGTGCAGTGGACGTCGGCGCTTGGTGACCGACCTAGGCAGGACCAATGCTATCCGATTCAGGTTTTCCAGATCTCGGAGTTCCTGCGTAGTGAGTTTCTCGGCCGTGCTAAAGCTATGGGCCATACTAAATCTAGAAGGCAACGCCCGCTTGGCAACCACGCTATGTGGTCGAATTCATCGTCCAGCGGAATTGAGTCCTTTACGCTCCCACAAGCCTTCGGACCATGCTCCAATACAGATGGGTCACCCTTTCGCGGCTAAGCCTACCGCCTGAGCGGAACCAAGTGTTTACGCCAGTCAGCATCGCAATCAACGCCATTGCGGCAAGGCGTGTGTCCGGAACGGAGAAGTTCCCAGCAGCGGCACCCGATCTCAGGATTGTCTCAAGTTCGTCCTCATAGTGTCGTCTGAGATCAGCGATCACCCTATAGTTCTTCGGTTCGAGGTTTCGCAGTTCCATGTAGGATATGAACGTTCCATCCATACGCTCCAGATGATGGGCGATATGAAACCGGCAGAAGTCCTCAAGCTGAGTTAGAGGCTCCTGTGTCTTTGGCAGGGAGCGCCAAGCGTCCAACAGTTCTTCCATGTGGCTACGCATAAGATCGAACAGGAGTGTCTGCTTGTCGGGTGTATAAAGGTAGAGCGTTCCAACCTGCACGTCGACAGCCGCCGCGATCTGGCGCATGGACACCGCAGCGTAGCCGTGCCGCGCGAATAGGTCCGCTGCCGCAGCCCTGATGCGAGGACCAGTTATGTTTGCGCGAGATCCACTCCTTCGAGCCATACGCAACCATTAACTGAGTAATCGTTCAATTCAACTCCTGCAGCGCGTCGTAAAGGTTCTGGACGCGCGAACGATAGAGCTGTGCCATGAAGGATGCGGAAAGGGCGGAGGTTCGTCGGCTATCGCTAGGAAAGCGGTGAGTTCTGCTTTTCACGCCTTTAGATTTTCGCCGCGCTCTTTCACCGTTTCGACCGACAGAGCGTCTTCGAGATAGAGATCCACCAGATTCTTTTCGTCGTGATCGATCTTTTCGGTCTCCGCTCGGACCGCGGTGATACCGGAGTGGCATTCCGTCCGAAGGCGGTTCATCCCTTGCGTGAACACCTCGCGGAACTTGGCGAAGAGCACCGGATCGACAGGGCGCGTGGGCATGGCGTTCAGGGCGCGGGACTCCAGCTCATCGCGGCGGATGTTGACGCGATTGTCGCAGGTGCCTCTGTTCCGTGCCGTGGAGCAGCCGATCAGCGTCGTGGAGACCGCCGAACATCCCCCGCCGCAGCATGCGCATTTGGTGAGACCCGAAAAGAGATACTTCGGACGCCGGCGACGGTGGACCGCCGTCACGTCGGCTTGGCAGTTCTCATCTCGTGCGAGCCGGTTGCTAGTATCTCGACCTTATTGCTGTGATGGATAGAGGGACTTCAGTTTCACGCGGGCGTCCCCGGTCCTGAACCGCCAGTCGACCGGCTTCGCCGACGGGTTGCGGTGCGCCTGCCAGGCGCCGGTCTCCCGCACCATCGCCTCCCGGTCCGGGATCCGCCTGGCGGGGCACTGCCGGGAGAGGACGTCTGTCCCGGTCTCCGCCATGTTCAGCCAGCTGCCGTGCCTCGGCGTGTGGTGGACCTCGAAGCGGGCCGCGGGCCGCGACGCCTCCGCCGGCCCGAAGGCCTGGTGGAGGGTCGACAGCCTGTGGGTGTCGGGCTGTCCATCACGGGGACGGTCCTCCTGTCCGGAAAGTGGACGTCGGCGATGTCGGCGGGCAGCCCTGCGAAGTCCCGCCTCCTGCGCCGGTCGGTGACCTTCACGTGGCGCCACGCCTCCAGCGGCGCGTACACCATGAACAGGTTCGCGGTGCCGTTGCGCCCGTACCCGGAGCCGTATGCGGCCGGCTGCCCTGGCCGCGGCGGCAATGGCGTCCGCGTCTCCCTCGTCCGCTGCTTCGAGGTCCCGTCCATGACGGCCAGGACCGTGCCGCCGTCGTACCCGCGGCTGCAGGTCTCGGGACGTCCTCCATGGCGCAGACGGATTCGGCGTTTTCCTTCGGCGGGATGCACCAGCATTCGCTCCGCCAGGGCTTGATGTCGTTTTTTTCAGATGCCATGGGACGGGCCGCCGTTTGCCTTCGCGGGTGATTCGGTGCAGGGTGTTGACAGGAAGACAGCATGTTGTGGCGGGGGGCCGCGAGACGGCAACCCCCGCCGAGTGAAAGGAGAGAAAGATGACTGATTCGAAAACCCCTTTCGAGGGGAACGTTACCACGGTCTACGCGGCTCTGGAAGTGAGCGGCAGGAGCTGGATCCTCGCGGTGGGCGATCCGTCCGACACGTCGAGGGCCGGCATCCACAGGCTGGCGCCGCAGGACGTTGATGGGCTCCTGGGCAGGCTCGGGCGGGCGCGGGAGCGGGCGGCGACCGGCGGCGATGTCCGGGTGATGCTTGTGTACGAGGCCGGTTACGAGGGCTTCTGGCTGGCCCGGCGGCTGGAGGGGGAGGATGTCGAGGTGGTTGTCTGCGACCCCGCGAGCCTCGAGGTGGTGCGGAGGAAAAAGAAGGTGAAGACGGACCGGATCGACGCCCGCCGGATGGTCCGGGCGCTCAGGGCGTGGGACGGCGGCGACCGGGACGCGATGTCGCGGGTGCGTGTGCCAACGGTCGCGGAGGAGGACAGGAAGCGGCTGCTGCGCCGGCGGGAGCGTCTGGTGCAGGAGCGCCGCCGCCTCTCGAACTCCGTCGACGGGCTCCTGAGGCTGCACGGGGTGTTGGCCGGGGATCCGGCGCGGCCGGGGTTCCGTGAGCGGCTCGGCGGGATGGAGACCGGCTACGGGGAGCCGCTGCCGCCGGAGCTGCTGGCCGAGATCAAGGGCATCCTCGACCGGCTGGAGCTGGTGCGCGCGGAACTCAAGGCTGTCGAGGCGAGGAAGATGGAGATGCTGGAGGCGTCGGCCCGGGCCCTCGACGGCCTCCGCGCGGACGCCGCCGGGAAGGAGGCCGCTCCGCCCGTTGACAGACCGCGGGCGGCGCCGGCGGACGCCCACCACGCGGCGACGCTGGTCCGGCTGCGCGGGATCGGCCCGAACGACGCGCTGATGCTGGGCGGCGAGCTCTTCTACCGGGAGCTGCGCAACCGGCGGCAGCTGGCCAGCCTCGCGGGCCTGGCGCCGGTGCCCTTCGCGAGCGGGGGCGTCGACAACGACCAGGGGATCAGCAAGGCGGGCGGCGCGATGCTGCGAAAGCACCTGGTGCAGATGGCCTGGCGCTGGCTGCGCCACCAGCCCGACAGCGCCCTCTCGGCGTGGTTCCGGGATTACGTGAGCGCCCGCGACGGACGTTCGCGCAGGCGGGGGATCGTGGCGCTGGCCCGTAAGCTTCTGGTGGCGCTGTGGAGGTTCGCCACCACCGGCCTGGTGCCGGAGGGCGCCGTCCTGTCGCAGGCCTGAGAGCGGGAGGGCAACGGAACAACGGAACAACGGAACACCCGGGCGGCCCGACGGGGCCTCCGGGGAACCCGGGCAGGGCGTGTGACCGTGCAGGGGCCTGGTTCGCCGCAGGAAGCGGCACCGTTCATTTCAGATGGGTCCCGCCCCCCCCGGAACGTCGCACCGCCCGAATCGGGCATAATGGTCACGGGGCCGGCACCGGCCAACCGAACCGGATAAGAGGCTGGACGCGTCGTTGAGCGCGTCATGGAACCGCGACGTTCTGTCTGGACTTCCCCGGTGGCACGGAAGCCGCCCCCCGACGGAGGGAGGGACGCCGATGTGAGGTTTTGAAAAAGGGCACTTGACCTGTAAGGTCTCATAAGAGCCCCTGCCGCACCGTCCCCTCCGGGATGCTGTCGACGGCCTCCAGCCCGCCGAGCCTGTCGCCGGGCAGCCGCAGCGTCCGGCGCGCGTGCCCCTCGGGGGGCTCGGAGCAGGCCAGCATCGCCAGCCTCGCCTGGCCCCCGCCGTCCAGCACGGGCTTCCTGCTGCTGGCCTGCCCCTTCCTCTCCAGAGCCGCCTCCAGGCCGTCCAGCACGAACCGCCTGCGGGCCCGCCCGCCCGTCGAGGCCCCGGCCCCGGGGACGTCCGCCATGTCGGCGTCATCGCGTCCGCCGCCGTCGCGGCTGGCGTCCGCCAGAAGGAGGATGCGCCCCCGCCGGCGCCGCGTCACCGACCCCTTTCCGCCGTCGACGGTCCCCTGCGGGAGCGCCCGCCCGCCACCGTCCAGCCTTGCGTGATATATTCTCTTTCCACCTGTGCCCGTTGAATGCCGCCTCCCGGTGCCCCCCCGGAACCGCCAGCGGACATCCGCCCGATCCGGAAGGTCTGTTGGTTGTTGTTGCGGCCAGTATACGGTATCAGGTGGGACAGGGCAAGCGCTCCGGCGTCACTTCAACACGGACGGGATACTAGCCTGGCGCAGTTTTACGACTTCCCAGAACTCGTCGTCCAGAATACGCAGTCCGGCACATTCTGGATCACCCATTCTTCCTCGGGGTTCGGTCGTGCTTGGCCTATGCCTATGTCCGGATCCTTCACGAAGCGCTGACGGTTCCAGACGATTTTGTCGACATACATCTCGGTGTTGAGGATACCGTTCCCGCACTTCGGGTTGCCTTTGATCGGATGAAACCCCAATAGCCATCCGAGAGGACTGGGGTGCTTTCCTTGTTGAGCGCGAAGGCGATCGTCTTGGCCGACTTACCCGCGGCATAGTCGCGGAAGATGCGTCGAACGACCTCGGATTGAGCGTCGTTGATGGTTTGGTCGCCTCTCATCGGCTCGCCATTGCCGTCGAGTTTCTTGACGACGTCATAGCCGTAGGCATTGCCGCCGCCCGAATTGCCGACTTCGACGCGGACGGGTTAGCCTCTGCGAGTCCTGTCGGCCAGAATCCTTCAGGAAGAGCGCGTTCATCGTGCCCTTCAGACCGACATGCAGGTGCGAGACTTCGCCCTCGGACAGCGTAGAGATCTTCACATCCGGATATGAAATCCGTTTGAACAGACCGGCGATGTCTTCTTGATCGCGCGAAAGACGGTTCATCGCCTCTGCAAGAACGAGGTCGAAACGGCAGTGGGTTGCATCAGAGATCAGCGCGTGCACGCCAGGGCGCAACAGCGATGCGCCTGAGATCGCATGGTCAGAATATTCCACGACGATGGTCCTGCCTTGCTTCTCAGCATGGAGGTGGCACATGCGGAACTGGTCGGCGATGGAAGCGTCGCGCTGATTGTCGGAGGAATGGCGGGCGTAGATGGCGACCTTCAATGTGCGTCTCCCAAGGCTATCAGGAGCCGCGCGAGCCCTGCTTCATGATTTCCTTCTCGTAGAACTCGCGAGCCGCTTGCCGTGCAAGACACTCAACCAGACGGACGAGGCGAGTATCGGGTTCACCGCGCCGCGTGAGCCGCAGATCTGGCGTCTCGACGAGCATGGCCTTGAGCAGCTCTTCGCGCTCGCTCCGCATTATGCACATTGTTGATCAGTTCGGCTTCCGGCTAATGGAAAGCAGGTTTCATGTGCTTATTGCCGTAAGCAACGGAAAACATGAGTGGACATCTGGCGGCATTTTGGCGCATTCTGGCCTGCTCGCGGACAATGCTGCGCGGCCTCGTGCGCAATGGAAGACCGAAATGACCGCCCTTGGCCGGTTCAAGGGCTTGTTGGCGAGACACGTTCGCATCTTCTAGCCTTCCATCTGTCCTTCGTCTTGCTTTGTGAGGCAAACGGGCTATATATCTGGTTATATCATGGAGAGCCGCGATGGGCAATGCTGCACAAACAAGAGCAACGAGAAACTACCGTGCACGGTTGGCGCAGCGTGGCTTCACTCGTTTTGAGGTCATGGCGCTGGAATCCGACCGCGATCTCGTTCGCGCGCTCGCCAGGCGTTTGGCTGAGGAGGGGCCGGAAGCAGAGGAGGTTCGCTCGGCGGTGAAGACGGTCGTGGCCGGTGAAGCGCCGAAGCCGGGTGGCATTCTTTCTGCGCTACGGCGTTCGCCATTGATTGGCGCCGACCTCGACCTTTCTCGTGTGCGGGAAGAGGGGCGCAAGGTCAGATTGTGACGCGCTATCTTCTCGACACCAACATCATCAGCAATGTCGTCAAGCCGCAGCCTTCTGAAGTGCTGCTTGCCTGGTGGGCCGAGCAACTAGATATAGTGCAATACTGGGATCGCTGACCAAGGTACGGGGGTAAGTGGGGTGGATTTCCGAATGGCATTCGCGGGGTTTGTCCGCAAGGCCGCCGCGGCGGCCTTCGTGGCGGTGGCGGCAGTATTGTCATCTTGCGGCGGCGGGGGAGACCTGCCGACCCCACAAATCGATTCTCAGCGCGCTTCGGCACAAGCTCAGCTGACTGCCTTGCGGAGCGCCCACGGAGAGGCCGTCCGGGCTTTGGCCCGGCTGAAGACCGGCACAGGCGCCGCCACCCGCGCGGAAATCGCGGCCGCCGAAGCGGCGGTCCGGGCGCTGGACGCCGCGCTCGCGGCGGCCGTGGATGTCGCCGGCGCGGACCGCGCTCGGTACGGATCGACCCAGCTCAAGGCCGATCTGGCGGCGGTGAAAGCCGAGGCGCGGGAAAACATCCGTGGGCAAGAGTCGGCACATGCTCAGCTGACTGCCTTGCGGAGCGCCCACGGAGAGGCCGTCCGGGCTTTGGCCCGGCTGAAGACCGGCACAGGCGCCGCCACCCGCGCGGAAATCGCGGCCGCCGAAGCGGCGGTCCGGGCGCTGGACGCCGCGCTCGCGGCGGCCGTGGATGTCGCCGGCGCGGACCGCGCTCGGTACGGATCGACCCAGCTCAAGGCCGATCTGGCGGCGGCAAGGGCTGAAGCCCTGGCAAGCATCCGGGGGCAAATCCGGGGGCAAGAGGATGAGAGGCGACGCCAGAGACAGGCGGCGGCAGTTGATGCGGCCGCGAAGGCATCCCCACTTCCACTCCGAAGTGCAACACCGGCCATTCCCGCGGCGGGGGCGTAGCCCGAGCGTAGGGAATGGCCGGAAGGCGCGGTTTCCGGCCCCCGGGCACCGCGGATCCGGCCCCGGGACGGCTGTGGTCCCGTCTGGATGCAGGTTATCCGGGCTTTCCGGGCAACGCAACGCCTCCGCCGGGGCGGGTCGCGTCCGTCCGGGCGCAGGGAGGGCGCAGCCCGACCGGAGCCCGGACGGACGCGACCTCGAAATCCTGTCCACCCCCTTCCTGCGCTCCGGTGGGAGGCGGTCGCGCGGCGTCAGGGAGGGCGGGCCTCATGCAGCACCTCGGCGGGCGTCCGGTAGCCCAGCGCCCGGCGCGGACGCGCGTTCAGGCGGTCCTGCACCTGTCTCACCTCCGCGTCGCTGACCGCGCGGAGGTCCGTCCCCTTCGGCAGGTACTGCCGGACCAGCCCGTTGGTGTGCTCGTTCAGGCCACGCTCCCAAGAGTGGTAGGGGGTCGCGAAGTAGAAGGAGGCACCGAGCGCCTCCGCCACGCCGGCGTGGCCCGCGAACTCCTTCCCGTTGTCCGCCGTGATCGTGTGGACGGGCGCGGCGGAAGGCCGCAGCATCTCCACCATCGCGGCGGAGACCGCGGCCGCCGTTCTCCGCTCAACCCTCTGTAAATACGTGTATTTCGAGGCCCTGTCCACAAGGGAGACCACCGCCCCGCTGTGGCCTTTCCCGATGATCGTGTCCGCCTCCCAGTCGCCCACACGCTCCTTCCTCTCCACCTCATCCGGCCTCTCGGAGATGTCCACCCGGCCCGGGATGTGGCCACGGCCCGAGTGCCTGCCGCCACGCCAGTTCGGCTTTCTGCCGCGGCGCCGCAGCAGCAGGAACAGCCCGCCGCCCGCCTTCCGGTCGGCCCTCACACGCTCATATATCCACTGGCGGCCCACCGTCCAGCCGCCCTCCAGACGCAGCCGTCCCGCGACCTGCTCCGGGCTCCAGCCCTCCGCCAGAAGCCCCTCCACGCGCGCCCACCGGTCGGGCGTCATCTTCCTCGGGTTCGAGGAAGCCGCGCCGCGGCGGGCCTCCGCCCTCCCCTGCGCCTCGCCCGGGCTGTATCCCGAATCCCCGCCGTTACGGCGCATCTCCCGCCAGACCGTCGTCCGGTCACGGCCCAGACGGGCGGCGACCGCACCGTCGGAGAGCCCGCTTTCCTTCAGCGCGCCGATCTGGCATCTTTCGTCCCGGGTCAGGTGGCGGTAGCCCTCGGGCATGGCAGTCTCCCATGTTGCATCACAGGGACTGTCGCCGCTTCCTGGCCGATACGCAACATCATGCGGCCGGAAAACCGGTCACCACCGCCACTGGTGTTGCACTTCAGGGTGGAATGGGGCCATTGAGTGATGCGTCTGAGCGTCTGCGCAGCCTTGGCGACAATGCGAGTTACGCGGAGATCACTGATGTCGAAACCGCGTTGGCATACCTGGAGACTCAAATCACCGCCGCCGCCGATTGGTCAGACGACGCAAAGGATAGTTGGCGCGCGCCATTAGCAGGTGTAAGGCTCCGGCTTTCACGTCAAAGAGCGGCGGTGCTGGCAAGAACGCGCGCAAGAGACAGCTCTCGGAACTTTCGTCCAAGGGAGCGAGGGTGGTCCTATGGTCCGGCTTGGCAGCATAAGTCACCCGCAATCGACGACTTGTCCAGAGTTTCCAGTCGCGGTGGCATTGAGATCCGATCGGGTCGTTGGCGCGACCCGCAAGGTCGGGACGGCAGCGTCAGCGCCGCCCGATTGGCCGAATACTTCAACTCGCTTGCGCGAGTTGAACTTCGGGAGGACGATAGGGTGCTCAGGGCTAGGGATTTCGGCTCCTACAAGCGTGTCCGAGTGAACGAAAATGCCACATCAGAGCAGCGCGCCGTGCTCAGGAGAGCGATACAAAACATCAACGAAGTGCTGCCGTATGAAAAAGAGCTATGGCAGGATTCGGATATCCCAAGATTAATCGGCCCGATCAGTGGCGACGACTTGTATGACAGCCTCAAGGATGGAGAGATTCATGTACACTTTACGGACGGACAGCGGAACTGGCCGTACGATTGGGACAATTACGATGCCGCGGGCAAAGGCGGCGTGCAGGCCACCTGTTTGGACCAGGATTGTTTGCAGACAAGGATCAGGGCGGGCTATGCCTTAATTGACTGGAGCACTCGAAACGACAAGGACGATCTTGTCACGCATGAGCTGCTCCATGCTCTCGGTGTCGGTGGTCATGTCGAAGTCAGCCGCTTTCCCGACGCGATCCTCGCGCACCAAAACGAGGACGGCACCACATTGGATGTTTCCAGCACCGTGGAAGGAAAGGTCCTGTTGGCCATCGCGACGAACCGGGTGGCGAACGGCACCCGATGGGCCGATGTCACTCCATCCAGCTTCGGGAATTGGGAGCGGGATGCTTTCCATCTCCTCGGCTGGGCGGACACCGGCAACGGGAGCGGAGACATCCAGTTCGGGGTCAGCTGGGCGAACGGACTCGCAACACCCTGGGCATTCGGCCATGCGAGACCGACTCGGCGGCTGCAAGACAATGCCGCATTCGGCGGCCGCGCCACATGGAACGGCGTTTTGCTTGCCATCGACACCAAGGGCGAAGGTTCGGGCCGCACTGTGGCTGGCGACACCGAGATTTCGATTGAATTTTCGTCCCTCCAAGGCCGGGCGGATTTCACCGGGTTGGAATCCTGGTCCCCAGGAAGCCATCCGGGAACAGCCGCCAACGGCGAAATCTGGGGAGACGGCGACCTCGGATATTCCATCGAAGTACGCAATCAGGGTGATTTACAGTTCTTTTCCAGCACCAACGTTTCGTCAGCGGATGACCCGGGCCTTGTCAGCGGTTTGTTTGTTGGAACATCCCACCAAGGCACGACGGGAACCCTCGAGCATCCCGGGCTGATTGGCGCCTTCGGAGCTCTTCGGGAGTGACTCGATAGTCGATCAATGGCTGGGCCCAGATCGGAATCTTTGGTCGGGGCAAAGTGTGTCATTCCGAGTCCCATTGGAAGAACCCAGCCCAGAGGCCGTTCCCGACAGGCGTTGACGAGACAGAGCAGCATCCGCGTCCGCAACCTGTCCGCGATTGCCGGGACAGCCGAGACGCACGAACCCAAACCGTCCCCGCCCCCATATCTCAAGCATCGGCAGGACAAACTCGCGGCGAACAGGCACCGCCCCAATGATTCTGACGTGCACCCCCTTTCCAACCTTGATGCTTGCCGCAGCCTCGCGAACGGCAGGACCTTTTTCGATCGGCGTCTCGCCCGTGCCAGTCTTTCAGCCGTGACGACAGCCTTGCGTCCACCTTTTCTTCCGCGCACGGCGGCGGCGGCCAGGCCAGCACGAGTTCTCTCCCGGATGAGGTCGCGTTCGAATCGGGCAAGGGCACCGAACAGGTGGAAAACGAGGGTGCCACCGCGTGTGGTTCTGTCCATGCCTTCCGTCAGGGACCTGAACCCGATGCCGCGCCGATCAGGACCGCGAACCTTATCGATCAGGTGACCCATGCCGCGTCCGGGACGGTCGAGCTTCCAGACAGTCAGCGTGTCGCCGTGCTGGAGGAACGCACGAACACTCGGCAAGCCGAAGATGCTTCGGGAGCGGCCCCGGGCGGTGGATCGCGGGAGAGCCATGCAGAGCGGATACCGGACCGACACCGCCCAGCGCGAGACGGAGGCTGCGAAACGCGACAGGGACAACCTGCGCTGGCAACTGACCCTCTGACCCTCTGGCTGGCGGCCGTCATTGCCCTGGGTTTCCTGATACGCCGGCTGTTCTGAAGCCTGCGGGGCTTTCGGGGCCCTTGTCCGGAGAGGGGGGCCAACGCCATGCTGGCGCTGGAATGCTGCGTCATGAACCGCAGGCTGGCCGACCTGCCCGGATGGCGGGCGAATCAGGCCGTCGCGGCATGACAGGAATCCTGGGCTACACCCATGCGCAAGAGACCGCGCCACAATTATCAAATCCTGACCAAGCGGCCGGAGCGCATGGCGGCGCTGGCCCGCGCGGCACTCCGGCCCGTGTCGATCAACTGGAAGCACCGGCCGGACCGCAAGCGTTGACAGTGAGCACTGAAAGCGCGTTCCGACTATGGCAAAATGAGACCCGCCGAAACAGCGATCCGGTCATTCGAGACAAGATCAGTCGATGCCGTCGCGCAGAGCGCCATTATGGCGATCTGGATGAACAGTGAGGTGGCGCATCGAACCGTTGCTGGAAGAACTATGCTGCGCAGCTTCCGGGAAGCCGCATCATCGAATCCCGCTCGACCACGTAGTGAATCCGTCCATGAGCACGGCCGGCTTCAAAAGCGCAGTCGCCGCTTATCTCGAATTCCGGCACCATTCGATATAATCCCCTTCTGCAACCAAGGAATCAATTGCTTCAGCGCTTCCGCCGTGAAGATCAATTTAGCTTCCACTCGTCAAATTATGCGGATTTCATCTCCAACGGGACGAAATGAATCTCCGAGATTGACGCCTATGGTGCCCTTGTTGCCAGAGGGTTGAACCTCTGCGCGGCCCGTCAGTTTGCCAAGCCTCCAATTCGTTCGGAATAGAAGCTGATGTGAAGCGCGCCTTGCGGACTCGACGCTCCTCGTGCGCCTTCTACATAGGTCAGAGGCGGATCGAGGTTCTCGTACTCAACGGTAACCTGTCTTTCGTGCCTTACTCCTGTTTCAGCAATAGTTTGTTTCCTTCTAAGGGCAGCGTAGGCGCCTCATCCGGATTGTCATTGGCCGCCGGCAATGGGCACATGGCCAAGGCTAGTCAATCCCAACCCTGCACCAAATTTTTGACCGATTTCAAAACGCCAATTCCATCGGATCAAAATCCATCGGGAACTGCCATCCAACTCGCGAAGCCGAACCAGTTGCAAACAGGTGAAGAATTGGCGCAGGGCCGAATGGATTTTGGTCTGCTGATCTTGCGTGCCCGTCACATCGGGAGTCTTCCCGAGTATCAGACAACCGGTTGCCACCGATTGGCTTGAAGCCTAAACACACGGAGCAAATCGACGGCGTGGCTTATGCGACAGGCAATCTTGTGCGGACTCCTTCCGATCTGGCTTTGTGCTTGCGAAGCCTTTCCACAGCTTGACGCGGCAATTACGGACGATGCCAGGAACGCCGACTATCCTGAACTGGTTCCTTCGTCCCAGCTGCAGGCATACGGAAATAGAGGGCGCGAACCAGCAACAACAGGCAGCGGTCAACAGAAGGAATGGAATGGCAACGATCTGGCAGCACGAGTGCGGCGCCTCCTTGAACGTGGAGATGCACTTAGGCGACTGATGCACAACGACGGCTGAGCCCAAATCCAGGAGAGCGGATGGCCGACCTCATGCAACCCCACTTCCACTCCGAAGTGCAACACCGGCCATTCCCGCAGCGGGGGCGTAGCCCGAGCTGCGGGAATGGCCGGAAGGCGTGGTCTGCGGCCCCCGGGCGCCGCGGATCCGGCCCCGGGACGGCTGTGGTCCCGTCTGTATGGAGTTTATCCGGACTTTCCGGGCGGCGCAACGCCTCCGCCGGGTCGGGTCGCGTCCGTCCGGGCGCAGGGAGGGCGCAGCCCGACCGGAGCCCGGACGGACGCGACGGCGAAATCCTGTCCACCCCCTTCCTGCGCGCCGGTGGGAGGCGGTCGCGCGGCTTCAGGGAGGGCGGGCCTTGTGCAGCACCTCGGCGGGCGTCCGGTAGCCCAGCGCCCGGCGCGGACGCGCGTTCAGGCGGTCCTGCACCGCCCTCACCTCCGCGTCGGTGACCGCGCGGAGGTCCGTCCCCTTCGGCAGGTACTGCCGCACCAGCCCGTTGGTGTGCTCGTTCAGGCCACGCTCCCAGGAATGGTAGGGGGTGGCGAAGTGGAACCCGGCCCCGAGCTCCGCCGCCACGCCGGCGTGGCCCGCGAACTCCTTCCCGTTGTCCGCCGTGATCGTGTGGACGGGCGCGGCGGAAGGCCGGAGGAGATCCACCATCGCGGCGGAGACCGCGGCCGAGGTGCGTCGGTCAACCCTCTGTAAATACGTGTATTTCGAGGCCCTGTCCACAAGGGAGACCACCGCCCCGCTGTGGCCTTTCCCGATGATCGTGTCCGCCTCCCAGTCGCCGACACGCTCCCTGCTCTCCACTTCCTCCGGCCGCTCGGAGATGTCCACCCGGCCCGGGATGTGGCCCCGGCCCGAGTGCCGCCCGCCTCGCCAGTTCGGCTTCCTGCCGCGGCGCCGCAGCAGCAGGAACAGCCCGCCGCCCGCCTTCCGGTCGGCCCTGACGTGTTCGTATATCCACTGGCGGCCCACCGTCCAGCCGCCCTCCAGACGCAGCCGTCCCGCGACCTGCTCCGGGCTCCAGCCCTCCGCCAGAAGCCCCTCGACGCGCGCCCACCGGTCGGGCGTCATCTTCCTCGGGTTCGAGGAAGCCGCGCCGCGGCGGGCCTCCGCCCTCCCCTGCGCCTCCCCGGGGCTGTACCCCCCCGCCGCCGGCGTTACGGCGCAGCTCCCGCCAGACCGTCGTCCGGTCACGGCCCAGACGGGCCGCGATGGCCCCGTCGGACAGCCCGCTTTCCTTCAGCGCGCCGATCTGGCATCTCTCTTCATGGGTCAGGTGGCGGTAGCCCTCGGGCATGGCAGTCTCCTTCTCTTCAGCAAAGGGACTGTCGCCGCTTCCTGGCCGATACGCAACATCATGCGGCCGGAAAACCGGTCACCACCGCCACTGGTGTTGCACTTCAGGGTGGAATGGGGCCAATATGTGTGGTTGAGGCCAGAATTCAAAGCCGCTAACTGAACCGCAGCCATCGTCCCGCCAAAAGGAGAGCCAAATGACCACTCCGCTTCGTCTGGGCATAGCCGGACTTGGCACCGTCGGCACGGGTGTGGTGAAGATCATCCAGCGTCAGGCAGACCTTCTGGCCTTACGCACTGGACGGCCCATTGAAATTGCCGCTGTCTGCGCCCGAGACCGCACCAAGGAACGGGGCATTCGACTGGACGAATACGAATGGGAGACCAACCCAGTCACTCTAGCAAGACGGAACGACATCGATGTTTTCGTCGAGTTGATTGGGGGGGCTGACGGCCCGGCAAGGATGGCCGCTGAGGCAGCTATCTCCAGCGGCCATGACATTGTCACTGCCAACAAAGCAATGCTCGCGCACGGAGGTCAATTCCTTGCCGAATCAGCTGAGGCCGCGGGAGCTGCCCTGCGGTTCGAGGCGGCAGTGGCAGGTGGAATCCCTGTCGTGAAGACTCTGACAGAAGCACTGGCCGGCAACCGGATCGCGCGCGTGATGGGCGTCATGAACGGGACCTGCAACTACATCCTCACTCGGATGCAAGGCGCAGGTCTTACTTACGAAGAGGCATTTTCTGAGGCTGATGGCCTGGGATATCTTGAAGCGGATCCGAATTTGGATGTCGGCGGCATCGACGCTGGACACAAGCTGGCGCTTCTCTCAGCGATCGCATTTGGCACCCAAGTTGATTTTGACGGCGTGGAACTGGAGGGAATCTCTCGGATAACGATTGAGGACATTCACCAGAGCGCCGACATGGGGTTTCGCATCAAATTACTGGGCGTGGCGCAGATTACTGAGAGAGGGCTGGAACAACGCATGTCGCCATGCCTCGTTCCTGCTGGCAGCCCTCTCGGCCAACTTGAGGGCGGCACCAACATGGTGGTTCTGGAGGGCGACAGCGTTGGCCAGATAGTGTTGCGAGGTGCTGGCGCAGGTTCGGGGCCAACAGCGAGCTCGGTTATGTCTGACATTGTCGATCTTGCACGCGGAATTCGCATACCCACCTTCGGTCAGTCGGCGCACTCGCTGAGAAGAGTCCCGACCGCGAAATCCGCCGTAGCAGCGCCCTATTATCTGAGAATGCAACTGCAGGATCGGCCTGGGGCGTTGGCAAGGGTTGCGGCTGTGCTTGGGGATGCCTCCGTTTCGATCGACCGTATGCGGCAGTATCGCCACGATGCAGCTACCGCACCCGTGCTCTTTGTTACCCACAGGACCACTCAAGAGGCCTTGGACACAGCTCTGGCAGGCATGGCGGCTACTGGAGTTGTCGAAGGCACCCCGATGGCCATTCGAATCGAAGAGATCTGAATGACCGCTCCTTCGAAGTACCTGATTGTCCTTCGTTGGGGATTGTCAGACCCTGCCTCAGAACAAGGGAGTGCCCGTCGCCTAAGGCACGAAAGTCTATCAAGATGATACGTCGAGCACGACGGGGTTCACTCCCATCCACCATCTGAGCGACGGATTCCATGGCCAGCGGACGCGTTGAGCAAGTCGACCGACAACTCTGCAGGCATCCCGTCCTTTGGGACACGCGCAGCTGGTTTTCGGTTGTGGGCCCGACCAATTTGAAGTGTGCAAGCTCGCCATTTCACAAACTTCGATGCGCCACATAAACGCATAGACCTGCGAAGCGAGGATCGGCGCTTCAACGTGCGCAACCTGGAGCGCCACGTTTGACGTCAAACAACGAAATGAATACTACGGCCAACCGTCGGTTGGCTGCGCGGAACCCGCACAGCGGGAGTCAGAACTTGCGCCCCTATGGGTTGGGATCCGCAACAACTGGTTTGAATCCTGATGCAGTTCAGCCAGCCTCCCATTCGTGATCCATCAATCTGTGAATTGCGGCTGGCCCCGGGTTGGTGCCAGCATCCGATGGATGGCCTCCGCTCAAGTGTTTCAAGGGTCGTGATCGTGGACCCAGCCCGTGGCAGCTTGAACTTCATCGGCAATCCAGCGACACCCGCAGCGAGAAACGCTACAACCGCGTCAACGCTCTCCCCTGTTCGCATGTTTTTGCGGTCCCAGCCGCGTGGCCACAGTGAATTCGACAACCAAATTTCCGCAACTGTCATGTCATGCCCTTTGCACGGACAGAACCCGCCGCTATTAGGGTTTCAATGTGGTCGCAGCCCCAAGGGAACGGCAATCATGCAAAGTCAAATACCAGACGTCATATTTCATGATCGCATGCTTTCGCTCGGCCTTGCCCGCGTCACCGAGGCGGCAGCCATGGCCTCAGCGCGTTTAGTTGGTCGTGGGGATGAAATGGCCGCCGACCAGGCTGCTGTTACAGCGATGCGCAAGCAGCTTAACCTGCTGGACATCCGAGGGGTTGTGGTGATCGGTGAGGGCGAACGCGACGACGCACCAATGCTCTACATCGGTGAGGAGGTCGGCACCGGCAAAGGTCCAGAAGTCGATATCGCGTTGGATCCACTCGAAGGCACGACATTGACCGCCAAGGACATGCCAAATGCCCTAACGGTTATCGCCATGGCACCTCGTGGAACGCTCCTTCATGCACCAGATGTTTATATGGACAAGCTAGCGGTCGGGCCCGGATTTCCGAAAGATGTGGTCAGTCTTGAAATGTCCCCCGCAGAGAGAGTGAACACGCTTGCAATGGTGCGCGGCTGCGCTCCCGAGGACATCACGGTCTGCATTCTGGAACGTCCACGACACGAAGGCATGATCGCCGAACTGCGACACACCGGAGCCGCGATTCGTTTGATCACCGACGGAGACGTCGCTGGGATCATCCATTGCGCGGAGTCGCACGTGACCGGAATCGACCTATATATGGGTGCGGGAGGAGCCCCCGAGGGCGTGCTGGCCGCGTCCGCACTCAAATGCATGGGCGGACAGATGTGGGGAAGGCTGATGTTCCGCACTTCAGATGAGCGCCGACGGGCCGCAAGTGCGGGAATCACCGATCTGGACCGAGTATATTCCCGCGACGACATGGTTACCCAAGATGTAATTTTCTCGGCTACCGGAGTGACCGATGGCTCAGTTGTCAGCGGCATGAAACGTCAACCTGGCTTTCTGGAAACAGAGACACTGCTTATGCGCTCCAAGACCGGTTCGGTCCGTCGGATGCTCTACAGAAATCCTACTGGATAGATCTTTGGAATCGTCGTTCAGAATCCTGCACCGTGGGTTAGGTGGTCAAAGAACGGGCGCCATTGCCCGGCGACTGCGCACGAACGCAAGCCCAATCCGATCAGTTGCTTTCTACTCCATCCCTGCCGCGAACAGGAAGTATTTCGAGAAATGCAGCCAATCGATATCTGAATCTACGACCGGACAGGTGCGTCAGCCACCCTGCGGCACACCTCCGTCGAAGGGCACAGATAGATACGCTTCTGTAGCTTGCGACCGCGACGTCCTTCCTCGAATTCGCAACGAGACCCCCTTCAACGGTGATACCGACAGCCATCCCACCGTTCAGAGAATCCGAAGAAACCTGAATTCCCGTGCCGGAACTCAGTGTGCCACCCCATTCGGTGCTACAACTGGAAGCGGACGCGCACTCGGGATAACCCTGAAGCTTCCCAAAATGGGTCTTGGCTCAGGATGGATGAAGCCCTTACCTTCGAGCGCTCAGTGTGAACGGCCAATCTGGTTCGTCTCATGACTGCGTATCTAGGAGTCGACTCATCTCTGACCGGTCGGCACTGGACCGGCCCTTCAATCGAATTGGAACGGAGCGGTGCGGCCATGGAACAGGCGACTGGGTTACCCCAGAGTGTCTGCGCAATTCTTGCACGAAGGGGAGTGGCGACGCAGGAAGCCGAGCACTTTCTCCTGCCGAAGTTACGCGACCTACTGCCTGATCCACTGGCACTACGCGACATGGATATAGCGGCCGACAGGTTGATTGCAGCGGTCAACAGGCGTGAACGTATCGCGATCTTTGCTGACTACGACGTAGATGGCGGTGCTTCTGCGGCTCTCTTGATTTCATGGCTTCGCAAACTGGGCTGTGGGGCCACTCTCTATGTCCCTGACCGCATAGATGAGGGATATGGCCTGAATGTGCCTGCCATCCAGACTCTGGCTCGGGACCACGACGTCATCATCTGTGTCGATTGCGGCACGTTATCCCATGAACCGATCTCGGCGGTGGCGGATACAGATGTTCTGGTCATCGACCACCACCTAGGACTTGAAACCCTTCCACCTGCACTTGCGGTGGTGAATCCGAACCGGCAGGACGAATCTGGAGAACTCACGTATCTCTGCGCAGCAGGTGTGACGTTCCTGCTTCTGGTCGAAGCAAACCGACGACTACGCAAGCGAGGCGTTTCGGATCCCGACCTCATTGAATTCCTTGATCTTGTCGCACTTGCTACGGTCGCCGACGTGGTGCCGCTTGTAGGTGTCAATCGGGCATTTGTAAGGCAGGGACTGAAGGTCATGGCAGCCCGTCGGCGTCCCGGCCTGGTGGCACTTGCGGATATAGCAAGAATAGACTCCGCACCCAATCCCTATCATCTGGGCTTCCTGATCGGTCCTCGCATCAACGCTGGTGGCCGCATCGGAAAAGCCAATCTTGGCGCACGGGTGCTGTCGACCGATGACCCACATGAAGCCGCCGCGCTTGCCCAGCGGCTGGACACGCTAAACTCCACACGTCGTGAAATTCAGGATCGCGTGTTCACGGCGGCACTTGAACAGGCGACCGAGCGTGGCCTTGACGGCCCACTTGTCTGGGCCGCGGGAGACGGCTGGCACCCGGGTGTCGCGGGGATCGTGGCCTCGCACCTTCAGGAAAAGACAAACCGACCTGCGATCGTCATCGGACTTGATGGGGACTCCGGTAAGGGATCCGGTCGTTCAGTCAACGGAATTGATCTCGGCTTGGCCGTGCAGAGAGTGGTATCCGAGGGATTGCTTCTGAAGGGTGGCGGTCACCGGATGGCAGCAGGCCTGACTGTTGCGCGAAGTCAACTGGACGAAGCGATGGGTCGGCTCGGGGAACTGTTGGAAAGGCAGGGCGCAGCAGGATTTGGCCCAAAGGATCTTGTTCTGGACGCGATGCTGATGCCAGGTGGTGCCTCCGTGGAACTGATCGAACAGATCGAGGACGCGGGTCCATTCGGGGCAGGAGCACCGGCGCCCCGTTTCGCATTTCCTTCGGTCAAGATCTCCTTCGCCAAGCGGGTCGGAGACCGGCATCTCAAGCTCAGGGCCACCGACGGTCTTGGAGCCTCTGTCGACGCGATCGGATTTGGTGCCTACGACAGCGAGATCGGTCCTGCCCTGGAAACCCACCGAGGTGCGTTGTTCCATTTGGCGGGGCGTCTGGAGATCAATTCCTGGCAGGGACGCCAGACTTCCCAGCTGCGGCTGGAAGACGCCGCTCCCGCCGGTTGAAATTTCGCGTCAGTCAGGGCACATTGGACTTGCAATCCCATGAACCATACGTAAACAGGTTCGCAAGCTTTGCGACGGCCCGTTCGTCTATCGGTTAGGACGCCAGGTTTTCAACCTGGAAAGAGGGGTTCGATTCCCCTACGGGCTGCCAGTCACTTTCCGTGCCCTACCGGCTTGAAGATGCGAGCGGATCAACGTCCATTTGTGTTGTTGAGGATTGTCGCTCCTTACCGCATCGGGAAACAGGCGCGGTTTCCGCCGTTCAGACCGTGAGGGCGGAGGAGCGCATTGAAAGCCCGCCCGGATCATATGGCGACGGGTCGATCACGCGTGCGGACTTCTCGACCCCAACGATATGGGTCCTGACTTCGGTACCTGTCCTGGCAACCGACCGGTCTACAAGCGCCATAGCCAGGGATTTGCCGACCGTATGGCCAAAACCGCCCGAAGTAACGAATCCGATCCGCCGACCATCTTTCCAGACGGGTTCGAATCCGCTGGCATCGGCGTCGTCCGCTTCGACTTCAAGCGTGACCAGGACCTGCGATGGACCGTCACCACTCCGCTCACGCAATGCAGCTTCCCGGCCGACAAAATCACCCTTGTCCCATGCGATCCAGCGATCCAACCCCGTCATGCCGGGCGTGTATCCTTGCGTGAATTCCGTTGACCAGATGCCGAAGCTCTTTTCGAGCCGCAAGGAGAGTATCGCGTTGACGCCGATCTCGCGCATGCCGAGGTTGGCCCCGGCTTCCAGCAATGTCTTCCGCAACGCGATGTGTTCCGCCGCCCTGCAGTGGATTTCGTAACCCAGCTCACCAGCCACAGAAATCCGCCCGACTCTAGCACGTGCCAGACCAATATCAAAGCTGCCACAGCCCATGAAGGAGAGATCCGCGAGCGGGCCATCCGACAGCTTTTCAAGCACCTGCAGGGAATTTGGGCCTGAGACCGAAAATCCGACCACTTCATCCGAAATATCGCGAATCTCAACCCCGTCCTGCAGGCAATCCGCGAACCAGCGCATATGCCATTCCCGCAGGTAATAGCTGCCCATGACCCACCATGTGCCATCGCCCCAGTTGAATACTGTCAGGTCTCCCTTGAGCTTGCCGGTCTGGCTCAACATGGGGGCGAGCCGCGCCCGTCCGGTACCGGGAAGCCGTGAAGCCATGACCCGGTCCAGCCAATCCGCCGCAGCTGGACCACCAATCTCGAACCGGGAAAACCCGGAGATATCCAGCAAACCGACGGCTTCGCGCACGGCCTTACATTCATCAGCCACGATCGGAAATGCGTTTGACCGCTTCAATGTCGGGATCTCCTCGAATCCCTCTGGCGCGAAATAAAGAGGCACTTCCAGACCGTAGCTGACGCCCCAGCGGGCACCTGCCGCTGTCATTTCGGAATAGGCCGGAGCCATACGCAATGGCCGGCCCGCCGGAAGTTGCTCGTTGGGATACGTCATCACGAAACGACGGGAATAGAATTGTCCGGTGGTTTCCTTGATGAATTGCCTGTTGCCCGCGTAATCGCCGTAACGAGCGACGTCCATGCCGAAGACATCGGCCTCCGGCTCGCCGTAGATCATCCATTCCGCCAGCGACTTGCCAACGCCTCCACCCTGCAGGAACCCTGCCATCACAGCGCAGGCGCACCAATAGCCAGGTTTGCCGCGAACCGGTCCAACCAGCGGGTTACCGTCGGGAGAAAAAGTGAACGCTCCATTGACCCATGTCTTGATGCCAGCTCGCTGAAGAACCGGATAACGTTCAAAGCCAAGCGTCAGTTCATGCTCAATCCGGTCCGGATCCTCCTGCTGCAATTCCAAACCGTAATGCCATGGTGCACCGTCCATCATCCAATGCTGGTGGTTGATCTCGTAGATACCCAACAACATTCCGTTCTGGTCCTGACGCATGTAGGTGAACCCTTCCAGATCCACGACCAGAGGCAGCTCCCTGTCCAACGCTTCAACCTCCGGGATCGACTCTGTGACAAGGTAGTGATGGTTGAGCGGAGAAACCGGCAGTTCGATGCCGGCCATCCGTCCCACCTGCTTTGCCCAGAGCCCTGCCGCGTTGACGACTTGATTGCAGGTTACCGTGCCCTTCTCGGTGACCACACGCCACCCATCAGGCTGCTGGTGCAATTCCAGCACTCGGTTGTGCTCAACGATTTCGGCCCCGAGTTTTTTCGCCGCACCCGCATAGGCATGAACTGTACCCGTTGTGTCGATGTAGCCTTCGCGCTCGGCCCACATTCCACCCAGAATTCCATCCGTGGAAATCACCGGGCAGTGTTTCCCGGTCTCTTCGGGCGTGATCAGGTGTACATCCTCGATGCCGATTGACTGAAACACCCGGTAGGCCGATTGCAGCCATTCCCAGCGATCCGGCGTGCCTGCAAGCGTCATGCCACCGGTCATGTGCATTCCAACCGACTGGCCGGATTCTTTCTCTATCTCGGACAGCAGGTCGATGGTGTAGGCCTGCAGGGAAGCGATGTTCGGATTGGCGTTCAACGCGTGAAATCCACCAGCGGCATGCCATGACGAACCCGCCGTCAATACCGAACGTTCGATCAGGCAAACGTCCTTCCACCCAAACTTGGCAAGGTGATAGAGGACCGATGCGCCCACGACACCTCCGCCGATAACCACAACCCTATAGCTGGATTTCACGGCAGTTCCTTTCCACTGACATCCTTGCCCGGACGCTAATGTGAGTGAATATTGGTGTCTAGTGTTTTGCGAAAAACAAAAGATTACATTTCTCATGCCGTATTCCCAGCCGCCGCCATCTCCTGGAGCCTGCGGTGCCCGCGCTTCCACGACGCCACGAGATCCTCCGGATTCCGGCTCCAGCGGAACGGGCGGGCGTCGCTGGCGTTGTGGTGCTCGATGTAGCCCTCGATCGCCGCGACGCAGTCGTCGAGCGAGTCGAAGACGGCGTCCTTCAGCCGCTGCCTCGTCAGCTCCGGGAAGAAGCCCTCGACGGCGTTCATCCACGACGCCGATGTCGGGGTGAAATGGAAGGTCCAGTCGGGACGGTCCCTCAGCCATTCGTGGACCTCGGCGGACTTATGGGAGGACACGTTGTCGAGGATGACGTGCACCGGGGTGCCCGGCTCGATCCCTTCGGCGACATGGTCGAGGAAGGCGGTGAACTCCGCCGACCGGTGCCGCTCCACCGTCTGCCCGACCACCCTGCCTGTCGCGACGTCGAGGGCCGCCAGCAGGCAGGTGGTGCCGTTGCGCCTGCAGTCGCGCGTCCTGGTCTCCGCATGCCCCGGCTTCATCGGGAGGGGCCTCTGGGTCCGCCCAAGTGCCTGAATCTGCGTCTTTCCGTCAACCGAGAGGACCACCGCATGGTCCGGCGGGTCGACATACAGGCCCACGACGTCGCGGACCTTGAGCTCGAACCGCGGGTCGCGGGAGACCTTGAACGTCCTGACCTGGTGCGACCTGAGCCCGTTGCGCTTCAGGATGTTGTGCACGTTCGTGGCGGTCAGCGCCAGCCTCCTCGCCAGCGCCCGCAGTGTCCAGTGCCGGGCGTGCGGGGGCGGTGGCGACATCGCCAGGGCGACCACGGCCCTCACCGTTCCGTCCGGGGTCGGCTCCAGTCCCGGAGGGCGGGTCGCGTCCCGCAGCAGCCCGTCCACGCCCCGCCCAGGGAAGCGGTCCCACCAGCGCTCCACGGTCGACCGGCACTTTCCGGTCCGCCGGATGGCCTCCGCGGCGCTGCGCCCCGACCCGAGGCCGGGGATGATCCGGGCGCGCCAGACGTGCTTCTGGATGCTCCGCCGGTCCTTCGCGATCCTTTCGAGGCGTTCGCGGTCGCCGTCCGAAAGCCTGATTTCCTGTCTCTTCGGTTTCCTGCCCATTGCCCTGCCTGCTGTCTCTATGGTTGTTACGGGGCCGCCTGACGGCGACAGGAAGACAGTGGCAGGCTTCACGGACAAATGCAAGCATTTGTTTCTTACAATCCACTAGACAGATTTTTCCCGAGCGAAAAGGGCGAGCCCGCATACGGGAAGATCCTGTCGAGATGCCAGATCCCACTTCCAATCCGAGGTGCAACACCCGCCATCTCCGCAGCTTGGGCATAGCCGGGCGGAGGAAATGGTCTGGTGGCGAGATTTCCGGCTCTCGGGCACCGGCGATCCGGATCAAAGACGGCTCAGGCCCCATCTGGACGGAGCGAATCCTTGTTTCCCGGGTGGTGCAACGCCCTGCGAATTCCCGTCCGCCCTACTCCGGTGCCTCCATTCGCCAGGGCGGGAGCGGGGTGGGCCGCGTGGAACACCTCCGCGGTGCGCACGTTCATCCGGTCCCGCACCGACCCGTCCGTGTGACCGGTCGGCCTCCGCTCCGGAGGTGGCGGGGCGTCGCGAAAAGGAACGCTGCCTGAAGCGCCTTTGCCACCCGCGCATGGCCTGGCAACAAGCCCAAACCTATATATGTCATATGTGGTTCGGTTGGTGTACATGGCGGCGCATGCAGGTCGGTCTCCGCCATTTCGGTTCACCTAGGTCCTTCCTGCCGGCGGCAACAGCCGTCATGCCCTTTCCCGCGAACTGTGCCCGCCGACGCTGGCGGAGCGCGTGGGGTCCGGTCTCCCGCAGGCCCGCGTCGGGCTTGATCCGTCCGCAGCGCCCAGCGGGAGAGGGAGGGAATGGAAATCTGTATATCGTAGTAACGACATGGCTAACGCAACATGGTCGGAATTTTGTGCATGAGTTTGATGTACTTGAACGCCAGAATCGCCTAACCGAATGCCAGTGCTCCGGACTCCAGTCCTCCACATGCGCCCGACGCCCAGACGTCATCCCGTCTGGAATCGGAGAAGCCCTGTTCCGCGCATGGCCGTGGCGGAAGCCCTTCGGCGTGGCAGTCTCCCCTGCCCGGTCACAGAGACCGTCGACGCCTACTGGCCGATTGGCGTCATCATGCGCTCGGGAAACAGGGCGCTACCACGTCGTATGTCCATGAAGTCGGAAAAACTGGGGATGTGGCTGTGGACATCCGGAACCGGGAACAATCCAAAAAATGCCGATTCCGTACTTGGTCCCCGATATGGATGCTGTGGTATTGCACCTCAGAATGGAACGGGGAAATTAAATTGGGGTTGTCATCTAGGCTGAATGGTGGGCGCTTCGACCACTAGGAACCAATTGGACCACAAGGGACTGACTGCGATCTCTCCGCTCGGTTTTGGAGAACCATCTGTCAAGGATGACGGCGTTGCCAAAGCAGCGCCGTCAAGCATCTCTTTCGGCCTGATCTTACTGCACGCAGGTATCAATGTTATCGTTGTTGCAGACATCAAGACCAGTGTAGATCGGATCGTCGACCGACTTGCCCTCAACGATGTCCTTGAGGACATACATGGCCTTGTAGCCCATCTCGTATGGACGCTGTCCAACGAGGCCGTTGCCTAGGCCGTCTTTGGTTTGCTCGATTTGCATCGGCAAGGTGTCCGCCACGACGATGGTCAGTTCACCCGCAGCCATCTTGGCTTTGTAAGGTTCAGCAGCCTGACGGTATGCGTTGTCATACCACTGGGTGAAAGCACCGGTAGAAAGGAATGCGGTCAAATCAGCGTTCGCTGCCAGAATGTCGGTCATGCCCTGAACAGCAACGTTTCCGTCGTCATTCGTAATCAGCGGGCAGCCCGCAATCTCCGTCCAACCGCCTTCACCTGAGACAGCCTTGCCCGGAGGAGCGCCAGTATCCATTCCGGCTAGCGTGTCACGCGCACCTTTCAGGCGCTCGTTATGATTCGCCGCCGCAGCGCCTCCAGTCTGCAGGCAAATAGTCCCGCCATCTGGATGGCGGGCCTGAACCAGCTTTGCCAAGTTTACGCCAATGTCGTAGTTGTTATACTTGGTGAACTGACTTCGACCGCATTCCAAGGCATGATTCGTCCGCCGCCGCATCTTCGGATGCACCGGGTCCGGCGTGTCGGCGACTATCCGACAAGCCGATGCCGGTCATGGGTGATGATCCGGAAGTTGTCGGTGACGGATTCCGTGATCGCCTCCCATTCGTTGGGCAGCGTTTCGTTGAAGAATGCGAAGATCGCTTCGGTGAACTGGCGGAAGTCCGCATGGAAGCGGTTGTGCGTCACGTGGCGGTGCATGACGCCCCACAAACGCTCGATGGGGTTCAGGTGCGGCGCATAGGGTGGCAGGAAGTGCAGCCGGATGCGGCGCCCCGGCCGCTCCAGGAACGGCTTGAGCGCCTTCGCGTGATGGTAGCGGGCGTTGTCCAGGAAGACATGGATCACCCGGCTGTCGGGATGGGCGCGCTCCAGCTTCCTCAGAAGCCGCAGGCTCGTCCCGGCATCGATCCTCTCGCCCTCCACCAGCGTGAGCCTCATCGTCTCCAGGTCCAGCGCCCCGTGCAGGTTCAGGCGCCGCCGGCCGGTCGTCGACCTGATGGCGGGCCTGTCCTCGCGGACGAACCAGCCATGCGCCGGCCGGCCTTGCCATTCGGGGTGGACCGCGTCGGCGAAGACGACCGTCTCGTCGGGGAGCAGCCCGCGCATCAGTTGCTCGTAGCGCCGGATGAAGGCTTCCTGGGCTTCCCTGTCGGCCTGCCTCGGAAGCGGTTTCGGCTTGATGTACTCGAATCCCAGCCTGTGCATCAGCTTGATCGCGCCGCCGCGGGTGTATTCGACGCCGTGGCGCTGCAGGATGGCGGCCCGGACCTCGTTGGTGTCACGCGGCGGGCTGTCCCGGAACATCGCCCTGAGCGAGGCCTCCTGGCCCCGGGTCAGCTTGCCCTCCCGTTCCGGATACGCCGCCGGGTCCAACGAGGCGAGGCCCGTCCTGCGGAACTCCCGCAGCCAGCCGCGCACCGTGTCGGGGTCGAGATGGAGAATCCGGCAGACGAGGCGGACGCTGTTCCCGTCGTCAAGCGCAACGAGCGCGTTCGCGCGCCGCACCTTGAGCGCCGCAACCTTGCGCCCGCGCATGACCGCAAGAAGCGCATCGCGCTCCGCGGATGTCAGGATGGAACCGGCCCCGGACATGACGTCTGTCAATGATGTTCACTGCTCGTTTTGACGGACATCTGGAACGTTCCGCGAATCATGTCAACCCGCAAGGGCGAATTCAGGACTCCGAGTATAGTACCGACATATGTCGTCCGCAAGCCTGCGTCTTCAGGCAGTAGATCCGAATCCCATGTCATCACAGGAATGCCTTCAGCGACTGCAGCCTCCAGCACTTTGCCCATCGCGGGAGCGTTGGACGGTGCCACCGCGATACCGTCGATGCCCTTTGTGATTAGGTCCTGCACGATCTGAATCTGCTCAAGCTCCGTGTGCTCGCCGGGGCCGATATACTCGCAGGTTACGTCTGCCAGTTCTTCCTGAGCTTGATAGCAGCCGTCGCGCGCCAGATCGAAGAAAGGGTTGTTCATTGCTTTGGGCACTAGAGCGAAAGTGTATTCGGCCGAAGCCATCGCTGGCACCAGAGCGGCCAAAGCGGTTACAGCTATGAGTCTCTTCATTGTAAACCTCCACGAGAATTGAAGAGTTGGATTTGGGGTCATTTCCCCCCGCGATTGCGAATCTGCTCCAGTAGTACTGCGAGAATGAGGAACAGCCCCACAAAGAACTGCTGCCAAAGCGCAGGGATCCCGGCGAGTAGCAACGAGTTTCGAATGAGCTCGATAAGTGCGGCGCCAATGGGCGCACCAAGGGCAAAGACAATTCCTCCCATTAAATTGGCTCCACCGATCACGGTCGCCGCGATCACGGTAAGCTCCCAGGTAAAACCCATCCCATTGGTTACCGAACCTGTGTAACCCACGAATAGGAATGCCGAGAGCCCCGCACATAGCGAACAAACAACATAAACTGACACGACGATGCGTTCTACCGGGATACCGGCGAGTTTGGCCGCATGCGCGTTTCCACCGATCGCGATGACCCAGCGGCCCCAAGTGGAGTAGCGCCAAACCCACCAAAATACTGCGGTCAGAATGATCAGTACCCAGACTACATTTGGCACGCCCAGAACGCTTTCGCCCCCGATCCATTCGAAGAGATCTTGATCGGGACCGAACTGGTAAATCATTTGGTTATTGGAAACGACACGTGCCAGAGAAACGACGATCGATAGCATACCAAGTGTGACCACGAACGGCGGCATTCGTAGATACGCGATAAGAATGCCGTTCGCCGCACCTACCGCGGCTGCGACCAGCATGCAGCCCAAGAACCCAAGCTCGATGCCATAGCCAGACTGCATGATCAGCCCGGTTACGATCCCGGACAGGCCAACCAGCGATCCGACGCTGAGGTCGATGCCTGCGGTGCAAATCACGGCGGACATCCCTAGTGCCATGATTCCGAAAAACGCCATGTTGCGCGTGATGTTGAACATGTTGCGTTCGGTCATGAAAGCATCGGATACAAAACTCATGACAAGTCCTAGGGTTACCAGCGCAAGGAAAACCCAAAAAGGCTGTGTACGTAGGATTGCCGCAAAGCCTGACACCTCCTGCCGTGACGTGATGCTCTCATCTATCGCCGCGTGATCTTCCTGGTTTTGTTCCGTGTTGGTCATACCGCTTCAATCGCCCCGATGATAAGCCCGGTCACTTCTTCCGGGGTGGTTTCGCTGATGCGTTTGTCGGCCACCTTTATCCCACGCCGCAAGACGGCCACGCGGTCGCACACTTCGAAGACGTCAGGCATCCTGTGAGAGACCAGGATCACGGCGTGACCTGTGTCCTTGAGTCGATGGATGAGAGCCAGAACCTCCTTTACCTGACGAACCGAAATCGCCGCAGTTGGCTCGTCCATAAGCACCAGTTTCGGGTCCGACAGACGTGTCCGTGCGATTGCCACGGCCTGCCGCTGGCCTCCTGACATCTGCCTCACCAAGTCGCGCGGACGTGTCTCTGATTTCAGTTCCGTAAAGAGTTCCGCTGCCCGCTCATACATGGCAGTGTGATCAAGCATCGAAAATGGCCCTGCCTTCTTCCTCAACTCGCGACCGAGGAACACGTTGGCCCCCGCCGTCAGGTTATCGCAAAGCGCGAGATCCTGGTATACGATTTCGATTCCTGCTTCTCGGGCATCAATGGGCTTGTGAAACTCGACCGAATTTCCCTCAATCCTGATCTCCCCCGACGTTGGAGGGAAATTCCCGGCGACGATTTTCACGAGGGTGGATTTACCTGCGCCGTTGTCGCCCATAAGCCCGACGGCTTCACCTGGCGCGACAACAATGTCTACGCCCTGCAAAGCGTGAATCGCACCAAAGTTCTTGGTGATGCTTCTGAGCTGCAAAAGGCTCATTGTGCCCTCCTTTCACACTTCATGCTGCCTGCCTGGCTTTCGTGTAAAGTGCTGGCATTTCTTCTAACTTGATGCCAACGCGGGATCCAGCTTGCAACGAAGAAACTCCAGCTTCGGCAACGGCGGTCGCGCAGTATCCGTCCCAAGCATTGGCTGCAGACGGGTTTGGCTTTTCCGCAACCACGCTGTTTATCCATGCCTTGCTCTGCCGCCGATACGCTTCTGCAAAACGTGGTCGCCAATCGCCAGCGTATCGTGTGATCGAATGTAGCCCCATGTCGTAACTGGCGTGCACCGGCGTTCCAAGACTGACTGATCCTCTGTCACCCACTAACTCGCCTCGGATATCATAGCCATAGGCAGCATTATTGTTCACTTCGATGCTGACAAGCTGGTCTTTCGTGGTTTCCAGGAGCATGATGACGGGCGCTATCTCAGTCGCCCCTTTTGCTTCGAACGCAGTGATGGATACGTACTCTACGCCAAGTATATAACGGCCTATGTCAATTTCATGGGTTGCCGAATTAGAGATGGCCATTTGGCCCGTGAACCAATCCGGGGCTTCTACATTGCGGTGGAAATTGTGCATCATAACCGCCTTGCCCATGGTACCTTCGTCCAACGCAGCCTTCATCGCAACATAGGGCTGATCAAATCGACGCATGAAGCCCGTCTGGATCGAAGGGCGCCCAACCTGAACTTCGGCCGCAATCACCTCAAGGCATTCCCTGGACGTAGGTGCGAGTGGCTTTTCGCAGAGTGTCGGCTTGGCAGCTTGAATCGCAGCGATTGCCAAGGGCGCGTGGGTCTCATCCGGACTTGCGATCAGCACCGCATCAATGTCGTCGCGCACGACTGTTTTCATGGCGTCGGTCGAGACGTCCGATGCCCCGACCGCGTCGGCGACGCTGCGCGCACGGTCCTCGCTTGCATCACAGACTACCTGCAGGTGTGCGCCGGGCAGGTCCTCGGCAATTATCCGTGCGTGATCGCTTCCCATGACACCTGCTCCAATTACGGCGACGCGTACGCTCATGTTCCTAGCCCGTCAGTTTTTCGGTTGGGCCTGGAGCTTGGCCATCGTAGCCACCCCAGACTGATTGATCGAAATGGATGACCGATCCGGTTATCATCCCGCTTTCGTCCGATGCCAGGAACAACACCGCCCTCGCGACCTCGTCAGGATCGAGAAGTCTTCCAAACGGGAGGCCCGCACTCGCCTTGGCCTCCCAATCTGGATCGCCAGACTCTTCCAACTGCAGTGCCCGTTCGTGGTCCGACGCCATCCACCCGATGTCCAGCTGGTTTACATGGATCCGGTTTCGCATGAGCGCATAGCCAGCGCTTCGGGTCAAAGTCGACAGTGCGGCTTTGGATGCGCAATAGGGTGCGATGAAGGGTTGTCCAGCCCGTGATGAGGTCGACCCAATGTTGACGATTCGCCCTCCAGCACCCTCGCGCTCCATAATCTTGACCGCATCCTGCATCAGAAAGAACGGCGCTCTGGTGTTGACAGAGAAAATGGCGTCAAAGAGTTCAGGAGTAGTGCTCAGAAGGCTTCCTCGATCGGTGACGCCAGCTGCGTTCACCAGGATGTCCACGCGCCCGAACTTTGCATCTGCAGCTGGAATGATGGTCCGAACGTCCTCGATCTCTCCTAGATCAGCAGCAATCATCTCAACCGGTACACCGGTTTCGTCCGTGATGGCATCGGCCAGTTTCTGACCTCTATCTCTGTTGCGCCCGACGATGCAAATCCCCACCGCTCCCGCTCTGGAGAACAGCCGGGCGATTGCCGCCCCAAGTCCTTGGGTGCCGCCGGTAATTACGGCGGTTTTGTCGTCGATCCGGTTCATGCCACCACCGCGTAGCCTGCGGCATCCAATACCCGAAAGAGCTCCGCACGGCCCCTCTTCGCCATTTCAAAGGGTGGATTGGCGACCGGATCCTGTTCGGCCTCAATCACAAACCAACCTTCATACTCTTTCTCGGCAAGCGCTTTGACAATGACCTTGAAATCCAGGGAGCCGTCGCCAGGCACCGTGAATGCGCCCTTGACGACGGCGTCGAGAAAACTCTCATTTGCTCTGTCAAGCCCGATCACCACATCGGCACGGATGTCCTTGGCATGCACGTGGGAAATGCGGGCGTGATGGTTTTCAATGATACGAAAGTTGTTGCCGCCGGCAAAGGCCAGATGCCCCGTATCTAAGAGAAGTGGCACCGAAGAGTGCTTCATGAACATGTCCAGTTCCGGTTCGGTTTCGACTGCGGCTGCCATGTGGGGATGATAGGACAATGGCATGCCCTCCTTCGCACACCAATCCGCAAATTCCGAAACCTTGCGCCCGTAGCTAGCCATTTCGGCTTCGCTCAGCGTTGGCTTTTGCGCCAGCGGCGTCCTTCGCTCCCCCTGAACCGAACGAGCCGTCTCGCCGTAGACAATGCAAGGTGCGCATGCAGCCTTGAAGAATGCAAGCTGTTCGGCGATTCGGTCCTTCTCAACCTCGATGTCACCATCGAGCAGGAGTCCCGAAAACCAACCGCCACAGATCGAGACATCAAACCTGTCGAGGATGGTTCCCATTTCGGCCAGGTTCATTGGAAACCGACGGCCAGTTTCAATCCCTGTCAGACCCGCTTCAGAGGCTTGGCGCAGGCATTCATCAAGGCTAACGTCATCCGACAGTTCCGGAAGGTCGTCATTCCACCATGCGATGGGCGCGATGCCAATCCTGGCCTCAAGCATGCGATTCAGACTCCAAGCCTTTGCTTCCTACGAAATTCCTCTTGAACAGCGCGGGCCTCCTGAACGGTCTTACGGGGAGAAACTTCCGGTACTCCAACATACCAATCGGCCCCGCCAGGGGTCCAGGTGTATGCGTCAGCTGCGATGCTCAGCACGGTTGTGGCGTCGGTTTCCTGCGCCCATTCCATTGCGGTTTCCAAGTCCGCCAGACTCTCGCAGTGGCGTGCATGGGCGCCCATCGCCTCGGCATGTTTGACGAAGTCGACGTGCCGGGGATTGGCCTTATCAACTATGCAGCAGTCCGTTAGCAGATTGTTGAAGCTCGCACCGCCCATGCCGGTTTGCAGTCGGTTGATGACGCCAAATCCGCCGTTGTCACAGACCACGACAATCATCTTGTGCCCCGTCAGGATCGATGAGTGGATGTCAGAGTTCATCATCATATATGAACCATCGCCTACCATGACGATCGGCGTTCCATTGCCGCCCTTTGCCATTGCGTGACCCCAACCGCCGGCGATTTCGTAGCCCATGCAGGAATAGCCAAACTCGCAGTCAAAGGTATGGGGCGACTTGCAGCGCCAGTTCTTGATTGTCTCCCCCGGCAATCCGCCCGCAGCAGTGACCATCACGTCGTCAGGGTTCGCCATCTTGTTCACAACACCAACTATTTGGGCGTAGCTAGGGATCTCTTGATTGGTCGGTGCCTGGCCTTTGTCGAGGAACCTGTTCCAGTCTGCATAGAGCCTTTGTGCGGTCTCCAGTCTTTTCGCAGGGGCCTTGTAGTTCCCAAGTTTCGCATCGATGTCATTTATGGATTCAAGCGCGTCACCCACCACTGGATGAGCACGATGCTTCATTGCGTCGAAGCGTGCGGCATTGATGTTGATGAAACGTGTGTCCACGGGGAAGGTCGTCCAGGAACCGGTCGTGAAGTCCTGCATCCGGGTGCCGATCGCGATGACCACCTCGGCGGTTTCTGAAAGCTCACGCGCCGCTTCCGTTCCCTCGATGCCCATTGGGCCCACATAGACTGGGTCATCGTGTACTACTGCGCCCTTTCCAGCAATTGTCTCGGCCATTGGGATGCCTCGCTTCGCAGCGAATGCGGCGACGGCCCTTTCCGCACCGGAATAGCGCACGCCCCCGCCCGATATGATCAGCGGGTCCCTGGCAGATTTGAGCACTTCGACCGCTGCAGCCACTTGATCTCGCGAGGGGCGAGGTCGAGGGATGCACCAAGTTGTCTCGACAAAAAACTCTTCAGGGTAGCCGTACGCAATTTCCTGGATGTCCTGCGGAAGGCCGATAAATGCTGGGCCACAATCCGCTGGATCCAACATTGTGGCAATTGCCTGTGGCAGCGACTGAATGATCTGGGCTGGATGCGTTATTCTGTCCCAAAAGCGCGACACGGCGCGGAAGCAGTCATTCACCGTCGTGCCGGGTGAACCGAAATGCTCGACCTGCTGCAGCACCGGGTCGGGTAAGCGGTTGGTGAATGTGTCGCCGCTTAGCAGTAGCAAAGGAAGACGATTGGCATGGGCAACGCCTGCAGCGGTCACCATATTCGTGGCACCCGGGCCGACGGAAGATGTCGCAGCCATGATCTGGCGGCGCTTTCTTGACTTGGCAAAGGCAATCGCTGCAAGAGCCATCGACTGCTCATTCTGGCCCCTCCACGTAGGCAGTTGATCCTGCACACGTTCCAGCGCTTCGGCGAGGCACGTTACGTTGCCGTGTCCAAATATCCCGAAAACGCCCGCAAACAGAGGAACCCGGACTTCATCAATCTCGGTGAACTGGTTGCACAGATAGCGAACAACCGCCTGGGCCATTGTCAAGGTCACGGTCTTCGCCGTCATTCCCTGTTCCTCCCAAGATGCTTCCCCAAGCACCTATTGAATTGATTGTTGACAATCCAAACATTTTGCAACGAGCATTGCAATAGCAATTTGGGAGGAAGTGTTGTCAAGAATTTCCGTGCTCGGCTGTGGCCGCAGCGGTCGTATGCATGCCGACAACATCGCGGCCCATCCGCGGGCAGAACTCGCTGGCGTTTTTGATGTCCATGCGCCATCCGCGGATGACGTTGCCGAAAAACACAACGTCGAGAATTTCGCTTCGGCTGACGATGCAATCACCTCGGACATGGTTGATGGAGTTCTGATCGCTACGCCTACGTCCACGCATGTCGGGTTTCTCGAAGCTTCAGTGAAGGCCCGCAAACCAGTGCTCTGCGAAAAACCGATTGACCTATCACTTGCGCGTGTAAATGCACTGAAAGATCGGATCGCCGGGACAGACGTACCTATCATGCTTGGCTTCGTTCGCCGTTTCGACCCGGGTCATTCGGCTGCCCGGAACGCATCTGCAAGCGGTGAAATCGGCGCGCTCCAGCAGGTGATCATCACGTCCCGCGACCCAGGTATGGCACCGGATAGCTATATCGAATCTTCGGGCGGCATTTTCCGCGATATGACCATCCACGATCTCGACCTAGCCAGATTCATGCTGGGGGAGGAAATTGTCGAAGTGTCGGCCACAGGGTCGCGACTTGTGAATCCCGAACTCATGAGACGATGCAATGATTTTGACACCGTTGTTGTCACGCTCGTGACTGACAGCGGCAAACAGGCTGTGATCACCAACTCACGCGAAGCCGTCTACGGCTACGACCAGCGCGTTGAACTCTTTGGTTCGAAAGGCATGGTGATTTCCGAGAATCGTCGCGAAAACCTGATGACCAAGCATTTTGCCGAGTCCACCAACGTCGCTGCTCCGCTTCAGCACTTCTTCATCGAGCGCTACGGCGAAGCGTTTAACGCGGAGATCGGTCATTTCGTCGAGTCCATTGAGGGCGGTGCACCAGTTCCGGTTGGTTTCGAAGATGGGCGACTCGCGCTTCTCTTGGCAGATGCCTGCATCAAGTCCGTCGCGGAAGGTCGGACGGTCAGGACCTGCGAGATTGGATAACAAATGAACGGTGGTTACGGGCTCCCTATGGGCGGCACATGCCTTAAGGGGCAAATTTTCCGGAGATCTTCCGCCAGTCACCGAGAGGCCGCTGGTTGCAGTTCTCGTTGCGGCGCCCGAAGACAACCGATCCCGGGCGGAATCGATACCGCAACGGGCGCACCGGCACCCCGCTCGTTTTGGTAGGCTTTGGCACGCCTGAACATGCGACGAAAGCTGCTGGCTGGGGATGTCACCTGATGGATATGTCTGGGGAAAGTCGATTTCTCACAAACGGCGCTGCCGCCATCCTGAATCGTTTTCTTGATCTGACCGCTTTGGGCACAGGAATTCCTGACTTGTTAGGATGCCGCTGATGTCCCATATCGTCGTTGCAGGGCCGCTCCATGCCTCTGGTCGTACTCTTTTGGATATGGCACAAGGCGTTAGGGTCACCTATATTCAGGAGACATCTGAAGAAAGCCTCGCAGCCAACATTGAAGATGCTGACGCGGTTCTTCTGCGTACGCAGCCGATGACCGAATCCACAGTGGCTCGGGCAAAGAAACTCAAGATATACTCGGAGTCCTGAATTCGCCCTTGCGGGTTGACATGATTCGCGGAACGTTCCAGATGTCCGTCAAAACGAGCAGTGAACATCATTGACAGACGTCATGTCCGGGGCCGGTTCCATCCTGACATCCGCGGAGCGCGATGCGCTTCTTGCGGTCATGCGCGGGCGCAAGGTTGCGGCGCTCAAGGTGCGGCGCGCGAACGCGCTCGTTGCGCTTGACGACGGGAACAGCGTCCGCCTCGTCTGCCGGATTCTCCATCTCGACCCCGACACGGTGCGCGGCTGGCTGCGGGAGTTCCGCAGGACGGGCCTCGCCTCGTTGGACCCGGCGGCGTATCCGGAACGGGAGGGCAAGCTGACCCGGGGCCAGGAGGCCTCGCTCAGGGCGATGTTCCGGGACAGCCCGCCGCGTGACACCAACGAGGTCCGGGCCGCCATCCTGCAGCGCCACGGCGTCGAATACACCCGCGGCGGCGCGATCAAGCTGATGCACAGGCTGGGATTCGAGTACATCAAGCCGAAACCGCTTCCGAGGCAGGCCGACAGGGAAGCCCAGGAAGCCTTCATCCGGCGCTACGAGCAACTGATGCGCGGGCTGCTCCCCGACGAGACGGTCGTCTTCGCCGACGCGGTCCACCCCGAATGGCAAGGCCGGCCGGCGCATGGCTGGTTCGTCCGCGAGGACAGGCCCGCCATCAGGTCGACGACCGGCCGGCGGCGCCTGAACCTGCACGGGGCGCTGGACCTGGAGACGATGAGGCTCACGCTGGTGGAGGGCGAGAGGATCGATGCCGGGACGAGCCTGCGGCTTCTGAGGAAGCTGGAGCGCGCCCATCCCGACAGCCGGGTGATCCATGTCTTCCTGGACAACGCCCGCTACCATCACGCGAAGGCGCTCAAGCCGTTCCTGGAGCGGCCGGGGCGCCGCATCCGGCTGCACTTCCTGCCACCCTATGCGCCGCACCTGAACCCCATCGAGCGTTTGTGGGGCGTCATGCACCGCCACGTGACGCACAACCGCTTCCATGCGGACTTCCGCCAGTTCACCGAAGCGATCTTCGCATTCTTCAACGAAACGCTGCCCAACGAATGGGAGGCGATCACGGAATCCGTCACCGACAACTTCCGGATCATCACCCATGACCGGCATCGGCTTGTCGGATAGTCGCCGACACGCCGGACCCGGTGCATCCGAAGATGCGGCGGCGGACGAATCATGCCTTGGAATGCGGTCGAAGTCAGTTCACCAAGTATAGTTTCAAGGCACGGTGTTGGCTATGATGCAGTCGACATTGATGCACTCAGTTCCAGAGGCATAGCGCTTTCGGTCTGCGGAGACGTGAATTCCGCGTCGGTGGCCGAGCATGCATCCATGATGATCCTTGCCGCCACCAAACGTGTTCTTCGCGCCGATGCCGCGGTACGTCGTGGTCGTTGGGAGTGGCGCAACCGGCTGGAGGCCCAGGATGTTCGTGGGACCAATCTGCTGCTTGTCGGATATGGTAGAATTGGACGCCACACAGCATCAATGATGTGTGGATTCGGCATGCAAATTCAGGCATTTGACCCTTACTTGCTGAACACTGGCTGGCCAAGAGATGGTGTTGCACCAGTCCGGACGCTGGAAGAGGGCTTGGCTTGGGCCGATGTAATATCGTTCAGCTTGCCACACACGGGCAAGCCGATGATAGGTACAGCGGAGATCGCCAGGATGCGTGAAGGTGTGGTGATAGTCAATACGGCGCGGGGCGGAGTCATTGATGAGGGTGCGTTGATAGGCGCATTGACTTCGGGAAAAGTGGGAGCAGCGGGAATCGATGTCTTTGAAACGGAACCCGTCCTTTCCGACCACCCGTTGATCGGGTTTGACCAAGTCATCCTATCGCCTCACATTGGCGGATTGACCCTTGGTGCTGCAGAGCGGATGGCAGTCTCATCGGCCGAGAACATTCTTGATTTCTTTGCCGGCCGGATTGATCGGAGCTTGATCGTCAACAGAGAAGAAATCAATGTCACACTCCAAGAGAAGGTTTAAAGTCGGCTTCATTGGCACCAGCTTTATGGGAAAGCCCATACCCTTGAGCCTCTTGCACAATTATCGTGGTTCGGTCGGCCGCGGCAAGCCTTTCGGTTCCGTCAGGGTCGTGACACCGGATCCGGCGGGTGGCCGGGGCGTCTGCACGGCCCGAGGTGTGGCGGAATGCCGCAGTGGGTGGCCGGTCGGGCACCGTCCGCGCATGGCTGTCCGCGCCGTCCCCTCCGGGGCGGCGTCCGCGGCGGACGGATCTGCCGGAGCCGGCGGTGTCAGATGGTGAGCCGCATCAGCTGCCCGCCCGTCAGGGCCAGCACGCGGAGGAACAGGTGGCAGGCCACCTTGGCGTGCCCCCGGACGCGGACGTGCCGGGCGCCGTACGAGTCCTTGAGGGCCGAGTTCACGCGCCCGCCGCTGGAGCGCTGCCGGTAGCGGACGCGGTCGTGGCGGATGTGGCCCGCTTTCCGCTGCGCCAGAGCCTCCCTGGCGAGGCGCTCCTTCAGCGCCGCGTCGCGGCGGGGGTTGGTGTCGGTGATCGCCACGCGCCCCGTCAGGTAGGCGTGGAACCCGATCTCCAGGGAGTCGCAGGCCGCGTCCATCAGTTGGTGACAGTGGTCCACCCGCAGCGCCGTCATCCTCAACAGCGGGATGGCGGCCTGGCTGTCGTGCAGCGAAGCGGAGGTCAGGATGCAGCTGACGGGGACGTCCCCATCGGCGGCGTCGATATGGAGCCTGTACCCCCTCCAGCTCTCCCTGTACCCCTTCGCGTTGCGCTTCGTGCCGGTGCCGCAGGCCTTCGGCAGCCCGTCGGCCATCTCCGCCGCCGTCATCCCGTCCCGCAGCTGCCGCTCCAGCCGGGTCGGCTCCTTCGGCCTCTCCTCCCCCTTTTTCGGGCGTCCGCGCTTTCGCTTCGGTCCCTCCTGCGGCTTCGGCTTCGGCGCCGGCCTCTCCCGCCCGACGACCGCCGTGGAGTCCCGGGAGATGTGCCCGACGACCGAGCCGGCGTACGCGGCGCGGACCAGCGCCTCGTGCATCCGCTCCGGCAGCCGGGTCTCCGCGAACCAGGCGAAGGCGCGGGAGAACGTCGATTCACTGGGCACCTCCGACACGCGGGACCAGCCGACCGGCCTGCGCAGCGTCGGGTCGTATCGCAGCCTGTCGATCAGGACCACCGTGGCCGGCATGTCCCACACCGCCTTGGCGACGAAGGCCCGAGCCAGCGCCCTGCGGTCGGCGGCAGGGTTGCCGACGCCCCCGTGGATGCAGCGCACGTGCCTCCCGCCCTCGACCAGGTCCAGCACGGCGACGGATTTCGTGTGCCTCACGCCCAGCGGGCCGACCTCCCCGGCGAGGGAAGGGAAAAGTTCCCCTTGAAACCGCTGCCAGGCATCTGATATGGACGAACGTAGGGACATGGAGCCGTCTCCCTGCATGTTGTGGCTTTCACACCTGCTTCATACCAGAGGGATGGCTCCATATCCATACCAGCCATCAGAAAAAGCGCCCGTTTCCGAAAAAAAATCGCTTGATCGGGGAGTTCTGCAAGAAGCTCCCTTGGATTTATTTCTGCACCGCGAGTGTTCGATTTGACCTTGGATATCGAACTCCACACTGTTGCCGATAAGAGCTATGTCGCGGCACATGATGGCGCTCTGGCTTGCGGATTTGTGAATGCGACGTTCGATTGGTGTGACGTCAACGGCAATCTGGATATCGATATTGTCTCGATTGCCGCACCGAACACGTCGCACAAGGAAATTTCGCTTGCTGCAGTTGCGGCTGGAAAGCACGTCTACTGTGAAAAGCCGTTGGCAGCCGATGCTGGCAGAGCACGTGAGATGGCTGGCCCAGCAGAGGAGGCGGGATTCAGGACGCAGGTGGACTTCAGCTACCGGTGCAACCCGATGTTCACCTCGGCGCAGGAGATTGTCGTTGCGGGGGAATTTGGAGAAATCCGCTGCCATCGAGGGCTACATGGCTGACGCCGGCGGCACCTTCACCTTCCGCCACGACCCCGCAGGCGGAGGAGCCTTGGCTGATCTTGGCATCCATAAAATGGCGACCGCCGAGCTCCCGCTCGGCCCCATAGCAGAGGTCATGGGCGACTGCATTACGATGATTGACGACAGTGTGGCCCGCCGGTTGGTCAGGGCTGACGATGTTGGCCGAGCGTTTCTAAGCATTGCGAACGGAGTTGGCGGATCCATCGACGGCAACTGGATCTCCACCGGTCGGAAGATGAAGCGCGATCTTGATGTGTTTGATTCAAAGGGTGCGCTGCCGTTCAGTCAGGAGCGATTCAACCAACTTCATCATTATTCAGTGGAAGATGCCTCCGGACGCCCAGGCTTTCGACGCATAGAAGCCGCGCCAGCGCATCCACCCTACGTCATGTTTTTCGCCGCACCCGGCCATCAAATCGGATTCAACGATCTAAAGTCCATTGCAGTCGCTGTCTATCTGGAGGCCATCAATGGAGACAGACCTGAACCGTTCAACTTTCGTTCCGGAATGCGAATTCAGGCTCTTGTGGAGCCAATCCAGCGATCCGCACGCGAGCGAAACCAACTGAGCGTGGAGAGCTAGAGCATGACCGTCAGGTACGCCGTTGTCGGGGCAGGATGGATTTCGCAGATCGCGTTTCTGCCAGCCGTTGGCCTGACCGGAAACTCCAGGGTAACGGCAATCGTTAGTGGAAGTGTCCAAAACGCCTCTAGGTTGGCGGAGTTCCACTCCATCAACCGCATCTATTCGTATGAGCAATATGATGAGATGCTGGCCGAAGATGTCGTGGATGCAGTTTACATCGCTCTTCCAAACTCCATGCACGCAGATTACGCCATACGCGCAGCACATGCAGGCAAGCACGTCATGGTCGAAAAGCCACTCGCGGTTTCTGAAACCGAATGTGAAGCGATGATAGAGGCTGCCGAGAACGCCAATGTATTTCTGATGACGGCTTATCGGCTGCATAACGAACCTGGAACAGTCCACACGCTGGACCTGATCCGATGCGGCGCCATTGGTGACCCCCGCGTGTTCACGTCGCTCTTCTGTTTCCAAGCGGAAATGGGTAATCACCGCCTCAAGGCCGCACATTGGGGCGGTCCACTTCAGGATATAGGAATCTACTGCGTGAACGCTGTGCGCCACGTTTTCGAAGATGAGCCAACTGCAGTCATGGCAACACGCAACGTCATCGATGACCCGCGGTTCGCCGAGGTTGAAGAAGCGACCGCGGCAACGCTGATGTTTCCCAAAGGTCGTATAGCGCAATTTTGTGCCAGCTTCGGAGCAGATCAACTGGATATGTACCGGATTGCAGGGACGTCTGGCGAAATTGCTGTCGAATCTGCGTATGACTTCACGACACCAACCACCGTACGCCTCAGACGCGGTGGCGAGGTGATCGAACGCGTTTTCCCGCAAACAGATCAATTTGCTGGCCAGACGGAGTACTTTTCGGACTGCATCATGGGCGGAACTGCACCGGAAGCAGATGGCGAAGAAGGTCTTGCGGATGTCCGGACGCTATTGGCAATTGAAGAAGCGGCACGTACAGGAACGGAGCAGCGGCTTAGTTTATTGCCGCGGCCGAGGCATCCCGTCACCGAGATGGTCAGAAAAATCGAACCAACACATCGAAGGCTATTGTTGTAGCCCGCCGATACCGGTGGCTGGAGGTGTTGATACAAAGCAAGGCGATCATCTCGGACGATCGAAAGGTTATCGTGGGGAAGAGATGCATAAGGAAAGCCAAGAATCACCGAAAAATTATGAGGCACTTATCGAATTGATTCACGAGCGATTCGATACCATGAGCAAGTCGCACCGGCAAATTTCGATCTATTTGACACAGAACCCGAATGAGGTCGCAGTTCATTCGGTGAGCGCTATTGCGAATCGATGCGGCATTCATGCATCAAGCTTCGTTAGGTTTGCCCAAGCCTTGGGTTATCGAGGCTTCAAGGATCTCCAGAAACTGTTTCAGAAGCGGCTGGAAACAGCCGCACCGGGGTTCGAAGCGAGAGTTCGTGCGCTAGAGGGTGATCTGGAAAGCCGCGACGATCCATCTGATATTGGATTCCTCCGGCATTTGGTTGTTAAAGACATCGCGTCGCTCCAAGCCTTATTGGATGACACTTCCGGCCAGGACTTGTCAACAGCAGCTGATATGTTGAGCAATGCCGGATCGGTCTATCTTTTGGGCCAGCTGCGTTCGGCCGCAGTAGTCGACTTTCTCCGGTATATGCTTACGATGATAGGGAAAAAGTGTGTTCTGCTTGATCCAAGCGGTGGCTTGGCAACTCATATGGCCGAGACAATCTCAAACGACGATGTCTTGGTGGCGGTGTCGTTTCGGTATTATGCAAACGAGGTTGTCTCGATTTCAGAAAACCTGAAGGATAAGGGCACCAAAATCATCGCGATCTCGGACAGCACTCTGTCGCCGCTGGCGAAATCTGCCGATGTATTGTTTGTGGTGCCAGAACATCGCCACACGTTTTCGCGGTCGATCGCCGCACCTACCTGCATTTCTCAAGCGCTGGTTCTTGCAACGGCCGCCCGCTTGCAAATCGATGCTGATCTTCCGGAGATCCCAATCGTGACGCGGGCATAGCTCTTCGAGCCGGGTTTGGCAGCGGGACTGTCCTTTTGGGCCCGGTTCGGTTGCCCCGGTGGGGGTGTAGCCCAGGATTCCTGTCATGCCGCGACGGCCTGATTCGCCCGCCATCCGGGCAGGTCGGCCAGCCTGTGGTTCATGACGCAAGCATTTCAGCGCCAGCATGGCGTTGGCGCCCCTCTCCGACCAGCGGGTGCCCGAGCGCTTCAGCCGGAGCCCGAACACCCGGCACCTACACGGCACGCGTCCCACCACAATGGACCGGAAAACGCCGGAGTCAGGAAAGTTGAGCTACACCCCCCGGTGGCATCAAGCTTGGATCGGTGATGTTCATGACTACGGTGCTGAATGGCATTGGCCTATGAGCCTCTTGCGACGGGAATTTCATAAATGGAGTTCAACAACACACCATATATTGTCAAGCGTTGAGTGTATATGCAATCATGCAGCGATTGTTTAGTGATCTTCGGGAAGCCAACACAGCATACTATCCGCTGAACGCAGTTGTCGAGAACGTGAAAATTCATGGTGGAAGAGCCGAAATGGTTGGTGATGTTGCAAGCCCCATTCCACCCTGAAGTGCAACACCAGTGGCGGTGGTGACCGGTTTTCCGGTCGCATGATGTTGCGTATCGGCCAGGAAGCGGCGACAGTCCCTGTGAGCAAACATGGGAGACTGCCATGCCCGAGGGCTACCGCCACCTGACCCATGAAGAGAGATGCCAGATCGGCGCGCTGAAGGAAAGCGGGCTGTCCGACGGGGCCATCGCGGCCCGTCTGGGCCGTGACCGGACGACGGTCTGGCGGGAGCTGCGCCGGAACGCCGGCGGCGGGGGGTACAGCCCCGGGGAGGCGCAGGGGAGGGCGGAGGCCCGCCGCGGCGCGGCTTCCTCGAACCCGAGGAAGATGACGCCGGACCGGTGGGCGCGCGTCGAGGGGCTTCTGGCGGAGGGCTGGAGCCCGGAGCAGGTCGCGGGACGGCTGCGTCTGGAGGGCGGCTGGACGGTGGGCCGCCAGTGGACATCCGAACACGTCAGGGCCGACCGGAAGGCGGGCGGCGGGCTGTTCCTGCTGCTGCGGCGCCGCGGCAGGAAGCCGAACTGGCGAGGCGGGCGGCACTCGGGCCGGGGCCACATCCCGGGCCGGGTGGACATCTCCGGGCGGCCGGAGGAGGTGGAGAGGAAGGAGCGTGTCGGCGACTGGGAGGCGGACACGATCATCGGGAAAGGCCACAGCGGGGCGGTGGTCTCCCTTGTGGACAGGGCCTCGAAATACACGTATTTACAGAGGGTTGACCGACGCACCTCGGCCGCGGTCTCCGCCGCGATGGTGGATCTCCTCCGGCCGTCCGCCGCGCCCGTCCACACGATCACGGCGGACAACGGCAGGGAGTTCGCGGGCCACGCCGGCGTGGCGGCGGAGCTCGGGGCCGGGTTCCACTTCGCCACCCCCTACCATTCCTGGGAGCGTGGCCTGAACGAGCACACCAACGGGCTGGTGCGGCAGTACCTGCCGAAGGGGACGGACCTCCGGGCGGTCACCGACGCGGAGGTGAGGGCGGTGCAGGACCGCACGGACGCGCGTCCGCGCCGGGCGCTGGGCTACCGGACGCCCGCCGAGGTGCTGCATGAGGCCCGCCCTCCCTGAAGCCGCGCGACCGCCTCCCACCGGCGCGCAGGAAGGGGGTGGACAGGATTTCGCCGTCGCGTCCGTCCGGGCTCCGGTCGGGCTGCGCCCTCCCTGCGCCCGGACGGACGCGACCCGACCCGGCGGAGGCGTTGCGCCGCCCGGAAAGTCCGGATAAACTCCATACAGACGGGACCACAGCCGTCCCGGGGCCGGATCCGCGGCGCCCGGGGGCCGCAGACCACGCCTTCCGGCCATTCCCTACGCTCGGGCTACGCCCCCGCTGCGGGAATGGCCGGTGTTGCACTTCGGAACGGAAGTGGGGCAAACATTATAAGGCTCAAAGCACTTGATCATGTCTTGAAGCAGATGCCATAAAGACTTTCAATTCCGCCGACTCTTTCCCAAATGGGTTGGATACCCAGGCAAACAAAGCTATGCAGCCGCACAGAATCACCTATGTTCTCACTCTTCCAAGTTCGGTACTTCGATCACCGATGAAAGTCCGCAAATGCAAGAATTTTTGGTGATCCGATACCTACATATCTACACACCTTCGCTGGAATTCGGGAATGGCACACTTTTTGCCAGTGCTCGCAGCGTGCATTCCCTTCGTTAGCCACAAAGGCTGAACAGTTCCTGAAACCCAGAACTTCTGATGCCGAGGGGAAAAATTCTCTGGACAGCTTACCATGCATTGCTGTATTTGTAGCCGGTGTTCCGGCGTAGCTCAGCGGTAGAGCAGTTGACTGTTAATCAATTGGTCGTAGGTTCGATCCCTACCGCCGGAGCCAACAAAAACGAGAACTTACGATATGTCCGAGGAAACCGAAAGCGAGCGAGTCACCAGCGAAAACCCAAAACGGGTCAACATATGTCGATATATGAAGGCATACGAAACGAATTGACAGCAAAACGACAAAAGGGCAAACGTTGACGGAGAGCGGAATTGGGTGTCTGGTCGAAAGGCCGGGCGACCAAGGGGATTGACGAAAGTCCGGCAAGGGGACATATTCAGGGAATGGATTGGATAACGACTCTTACTCTGGGCGGAACCGTGATCGGGACGGGAATTGCCCTCGCCGCGACCATAGTTCCGGGGATGCGCGAGTTGCGCCGCGATATTGGCGGCCTGCATCGCGACATTGGAGGCCTGCATCGCGACATTGGCGGCCTGCATCGCGACATTGGCGAATTACGCGAGCGCATGGCGCGCCTTGAGGGACTGTTCCAAGGTTTCACGGGCAGGGGCAAGGAGGGTCCGGGCCACCTCGCCGAGTAGACTCAGCCCCCGAGGACTTTCTTGAGCCAGCGCCACTTTCCACGCGGTTCCCCGTGTTATTCTCGCGCCTCCCAAGCGTGTTGAACGCGTCGAGACATTCCCTTCAATGGACAAGTCCCGGGCCCCGGTCGCCTGCGGCAACGCGGGCAGACACCTTTCGCCGCCCTTTCGTGGGCTCTCGCCCACACTTCAGGCCACTGCGCCGCTTTGGAAGCTGGTCATACTCAGTCAAAATAACCCGCTAAAGTGCCAAGCTGCACCTTAGACGAGGAACAGTCGCAACCCTCCGAAAGGCGCAGAACATCGCCTGACGCGCTGGTAGTGCGTGTATCAAAGAGCGACAAGTTGTGGGGAAGATCAATCATCGAAATGCTGCCCATGATGGAGCTCATCAAAAAAATTGTGTAGGAACAGTGTTATGACCAGCGTGCAAAGCAAACGATTGTTCATGTGATAAAGATCAGTCTTTGCCAAAACGATCCGACTGATACTGCGCACATAACCTCCAGTATGATGCGTGCCATGCGGTGTTCTCGCCGACGTTTTCGTCCGGTCATTAGGGAGTGCATTGTCCCTTCATGACTTTCTCCAGAAAACAGGACTTCTCCGGATGCCCTCGATGTGTGCGAGGGAGATCCTTCGATCAAATGGCAACCGCGGTTCCTCGATTGTGAGGATTCCAACTCATTAAGTGAGCCTGAGAGCGTCTCTGATGCACTCGGCATGAAGCGTGGGCACTCGGACTGGCATCAACTCCAAGATCAACATCTCACGTCGGTGCTCGAATTGAACGATTCGCTGGGAACCATCTTCACAGACCTCGGTTCCTAGGAAGCAGAATGAATTCCCACGGACTGTTGAACTCCCCAACTGGAACCTCAATGACCGTGGGGCCGGCGTACCGCATGCCTTCCTTGAGACGCATTCGTAGTTCGTCCGGCGTCTGAGCACGCAGACCCTGAGCACCGAAAGCCTCCGCAAATCTGACAAAATCCGGATTTGCAAGCTCGGTGGCGATATATCGACATTGGTAACGGTCGCGCTGCAATCCACGGACGTTTCCATAGTGACCGTCCGCAAAGATGATCGTAGTCAGAGGAATTCCGTGAAGGACAGCCGTTGCGATTTCGTTCAGCGTAAACAGGGCACCGCCATCGCCGCAGAAATTCACCACCGGTACGTCACTTCGGGCATAGGCGGCACCAAGAGCAGTTGCGTAACCGTAACCCAGCGTCGCTTGGTATCCTGGCGTGATCAGCGTGCGTGGTTGGTAGACGGGATATCCGAACCGCCCGACATAGCCCATCTGCGTGATCTCATCGACAAGGATCCCATCCCGTGGAAGCTCTGCACGAATTGCCGCAAGCCAGCCAAGTTGCGCGGCAAGCCTGCATTCGACCTTATGTCCAATGCGGGCCTTCTCGGAAAGAACGGTCTGATGCCAGTCAGGATTCGGCGATTCCCTGTGCTCAAGAGCCGACAACAGCAGGGGCACAACTTTCCCGAGATCTGCGCAAATTTCAACTGTTGGACTGGCGATGCGACCCAATTCCTCGGGATCAAGAGTGACGTGCAGGATTTTCAGATCCTTGTCTATGCCCCAATCATTAAGTTGGGTCTGGAGGCGTGTGCCAAGTCCGATCACCAAGTCCACCTTTGGCCAAAGAGCGTGTGCCACAGGCAAGGTTATGCACATCTCATTCTCGACCGTTACCACGCCATGTCCATTGCGAAATGCCACAACCGGTGCCCCCGTAACTTCCGAAAGACGCGTGACGTCCGAAGAGACATCAAGCGCGCCACCTCCGACCACAATAAGGGGGGACTTTGCCGCCGTGATGAGTCTGACCGCTTCCATTATCGCGTCGGAATCAACCTGTGGCTGCTGGACGGGCTGAACCGCCGCAACCTCATCAATTCCGGTGTCCGCGTTCCAGAGGTCCATGGGAATGGGCTGTCCAACCGGACCAGGTGCACCCGACAGAAGTGCCTGCCATGCCGAGGCAATTGTCGCGGCCGCGGATTGTCCATGGTTCACCGGGATAGTGGTCTTCGTCAACCTCTCCATGATTCCCAAGAGGTCCGGGATTTCATGCAGGACGCCAAATCCCCTGCCCTGCGCTGCCAAGGGAATGTCGCCCACCAACGCCATGATCCTGGCATTCACCGATAGCGCGGTTGAAAGCCCGGCCGAAGAGTTCAGGAATCCCGAACCCGCCACTACCGCATAGGCCTGCGGTCTACCGGTTGCCAGAGCCGCACCCGTGGCCATGTATGCGGCTCCCTGCTCATGGCGCGTGTGAACAGCTCGAATTCTGTCCTGTCGCCCGTAGACCGCATCAAGAAAGGGGTCGAGTTGCAGGCCGGGAAGACAGAAAATGCTGTCGATTCCGTTCACGACAAGCGATTCCAAAGCGAATTCCGCAACCGATAAAGACACTGTTGTACCTCCTATTCCACCATATGACCCGAATGAACCAGCCGCTACAATACCCAACCTCTCTGCAACATATCCTGAAATGTAGCGTAGCGTTACCAGCCGACTCGAGGCTTCGCCTGTTCGTTGAGTATTTTCACCGGTGATGAGGAACGTTCAACCTGCCCCGCCTCAGTGAATTCAAACGGTATCCACTGGCAGTCCGAACTCATCAGTCGCGCGCTTCAAGAGGCCAAGTCATTCCAATGCGATGGCTGTTCGTCCCGCTGGCGAAGGATCAAGACAGGTGTACCCGACACTTGCAAGGGGTGATGAGGTGCGAAATCAGAGACCGGGCAGCGCTCTCCTTTACTGGAGCATCAGGTATTGTGGCCGAATCATATAATGTGGGAAAGGCCATCGCACGCTCTGCATCACCTTACCGAGGTCAATGTTGATCAAGTCGTCCAATTCGAGGTGCACGAACTGCTTGCCAATGAATTTTGCGGCGAATTGCAGCCTATTCCTTTCCTCGATCATACCGAAATCAATTCGAGGATACCTCGACAATTGGGGTGGAACGGTCGGCATTATCCTTGCCTTGAGCGCAGATCACGATAAGCCTGATCCCCTTGGTGATTTCGCCCGGCCAAATCGCAGGTTACACGGAGGTAAACTTGAAACCGCCCAAGCCCATTCTCATTCAACGGAGCACTCGACCCGCAATCATTCCAGACCGGTATCTTCAGCCGACAACGAATGCCGCGAGAAGCATAAATTCATTTGTGGGAAACGTATAAACAAACAACCGGGCCCTCTCGCGGGTGGCGGACCAGGTAAGACGGGCAATTCAGGAGCCATCGCATGACGGAGAGGCCGAACTTTCTGTTCTTCATGACCGACCAGCAGAGGGCGGATTGGCTCGGCTGCTATGGTCATCCCGTCGTCCGCACTCCAAACATCGACGCCATCGCCGACCAAGGCACCCGCTTCACGGATTTTCATGTCGCCTCGCCTGTCTGCATGCCGAATCGAGCGTCCCTCATGACGGGGCGAATGCCCACCTTGCATGGGCTTCGCTACAACGGCTGCTACCTGCCAACCACGGCCAATACCTTTGTCGATGTCCTCAGGACCGCTGGCTATGACACAGCCGGAATTGGAAAGAGCCATCTCCAGCCATTCACCGGACAGCTTCCCCGTCATCTCGCTGACGCGAACTCCAGTCGGCCCCGCCCGATCGAAGAAGCCTGGAAAAACAACGCCGGCGATCATGGACGGGAAGGACCCGAGAGATACGCAGGCGGACAACGTTACGAATTCGAAGAACCCTACTATGGGTTTGACCATGTTGAAATGGTTACCCGCCACGGCGACCGGTGCGGAGGTCACTACGAGCAGTGGCTCAGATCGCAACGCCATGACTGGCAGACCCTGTGGGACGATACAAACGAGCTGCCACACAACTATTCCTGCCCACAGGCCTATCGAACTCCAGTGCCGGAGGAACTCTATCCGACAACCTGGGTCGCGGACCGGGCTATCGACTATCTTTCCAATGAAGCCCGTAGGGACGCACCATTCTTTGCCTTCGTTTCGTTTCCCGACCCACATCACCCTTTCAATCCACCGGGACGCTATTGGGACATGTACACTCCCAACCAATTTCAGCTTCAGTTGCCATATGAAGCCCACCGCAATCCGCCACCTCCGCTGCGGTGGCTGGAACGAAACCATCGCAATGGCGGTGGGCAGTTCTCCAAGCAGACGGCAATGCGAGCGAACGATGGCGACATCCGCGAGGCTATGGCACTGACTGCCGGAATGATCACCATGATTGATGATCAGATCGGTCGTGTGATGAATGCGCTGCGAGAAAGTGGCCTCCATGACCAAACAGTCGTTTGCTTCAACTCCGATCACGGGGACTATTTGGGCGACTTCGGTCTCCTGCTGAAGGGCGCGGTGCCATTCCGATCAATCACGCAAGTACCAATGATCTGGTCCGATCCTGCGGACCGGACCTGCCGCGTCGCTGGAACCATGGCTTCGACGATCGACATTGGTGCCACCGTCCTTGACCGTGCGGGACTGGCGCCATTTCGGGGAATTCAGGGCACGAGCTTCCTTCCAACAGTTCGAACCTGCTGCACTCACCGGGATGAGCTGTTGATCGAATTCAACGATAGCGCCGCCCGGATCGGATTCGAGACCCCGGCTCGTGTCCGGACCCTCCGCACGAAATCCTGGCGGTTCACGATCTATGCCGATGAGAGTTGGGGAGAACTCTACGATCTCAAGCTAGATCCGAACGAGACCGAGAACCTTTGGGATAGTCCTGACCACCGTGACATTCGCGGTGAATTGGCACTGCGGTTGAACCATCATCTCGCAAGGCAAATTGATGAGAGTCCACGATCAGAGCAGTTCGCCTGAGAAACCAGATAGCACGTCGGGTAAACAGTTCGATATATCGATTACGCGCTTCTTAAGGACCGTTCACCACCCAGCCATTTCGGACGTGATGCGCATTCAGGTCAAAGGCTTCATGCCGTCGCCGCCCTAGCCACCGCGGGACGACCCGTTCCAGCCCGGTTCATCCGGGCGTGGTGGCGAGCACACCGTCTAGACTTTCAGCCTCAAGCACCGCGTCGGTCCAAGCGCCGAGCTCCCTCCCCGACGCGGCGAGCACGCGGGTCCGCACGGCGGGCGGGACCTTGCCGAAGCGTCGGCTCAGAAGCCGCAGGAGCGTTCCCGCACGGCCCCTTTCAAGCCTTTCGCTACGCCCCTCTCAATCAGGATATCAGCTGCTGTCTGCACCTCTTCCTCCATCTCCCGCCCGATCAAACCCCAGACGGCCTGAACGACGGCTTCGGGCGTCGAGTTCGTCGTCCGCAGTATATACGCAAACGCCTGCATGACCAACCCCCCTGTCACCGCCGAACGCCGGAAGAACCGACCGGAGCAGCGGGCCGAGCGGCGCATTCTGGTACGCGCTCCGCAGCAGCGAGAGCAGCACGCCATCCCGGGAAAGCACGCCACGGTCCTCCCTCGCCAGGTCATGCAGCCGGAAAGCGAACGATCGTGATATCTCTGCCGACCCACCCCTCCCCGCAATGCAGTCCCGCAGCAACAGCGGGATGCGCCATTCTCGAGAGCCGTTGTAAAACACCACCGGCACGATCGGCCGCAGCCACAGCGAGCGACCCTTCGCACTACCCACATGGCGCCGCCAGATCTCCAACATATAGCCGAGCAACTGCAGGTTGGATGTCTGGATCCGGAGCCGACTTATGTTCGATCAGTACGAACAGGAACGCGTCACCGCCACGCCTGAGACGCAACCTGAACAGCATGTCGCTATGGATCTCCCCCAGCGCGGACTCGACGAACGTGCCATCGACGACTTGCACGGGCGTTTCGGCGAGTTCTACGGCCACGTCCTCCGGCAGGCTCTCCCTGACGAACATGTCGGCGCGGGACGGGTCCGCGGGCGCGGATGGAACAGCACATCGTGTGGGCTGCCGCCCACCTGAGCCCCAACGGATACGTCGCGTTCCACCATCACCTCCGTCTCCCCTTCGCGAACAACGACCGCCAACTAGCCCGCTGGTGGTTGGCAAGGGTACCGACTCAATTGCCCAAAACCAACTGCGCCAGTGATCTCAATTGTCGCGCTTCCAGCATCACTCTGAGAATTCCCGCCTGCGGGTGCACTGAAGGACAGGTCTGAACCACTCTAAGAACTACCGGAAAAGTGTCGGCTGTTCCAGTGACTTATCAGGAATACTCACAGTCCGACCAATCTGGGAAGCACGCCGAAGCAAGGAATACAGGGAGTTCAGACGAACCGGGTCAAATGTTCCATTGTTGGCTGTAGTCATGAGAATCCTGAAGCCCGTTCGGCTTTCCCGCAAAACCGAAATAGATCCCACAGTGAACATCCCAATGGGTTCGGATCATCCAATGATGGGGCACCAGGGTAGAGTTTAACGCTTGTTCAATTAAGTCTGGCGAAGACTCAGACCTTGTCCGTTCTAGAGCAGGCGGCGGAATTCGATTGCCGACCGGTACACGCAATCCCATTAGTGGTTGGCCTGGAATGTCATATGTTGATGAATCGCGCCGCTTAAGCGACGTAAGACACACGAAACTGTCTGGCCACACGCATTCTGGATCAGCCGCTTGGAGAGATCTGCCAACTCAAGGATGAACGATCCGCCTCAACAACCAACTCAACGCGAGCTCACCACTGACAAACAGTGATTGGGCCAACATTCCGCAGACCAAAGTTCATTGGAGAACTTGCCGCTCCCAATTCTCGACCATATGGCAGGCCAAATCGAACGCCGCCCGCATGGCTCCAACATCAGCGCAACCACTGCCGGCAATGTCAAAGGCCGTGCCGTGCGCCGGGGTCGTGACAGGAATCGGCAGTCCGCCCTGCACCGTCACACCCCGATTGAATCCCAGAAGCTTCAAAGCAATTTGACCCTGGTCGTGATACATCGTCACCACCGCATCCACTTCGCCACGCATGAACTTCAGGAAAACAGTATCTGAAGGCCACGGGCCATCCACCGCCATCTGCCTCTCGGCCATCTCGCGCACTGCGGGCCCAATGACGTCGACCTCCTCGCGACCGAAATTCCCACCGTCCCCAGCATGCGGATTGAGAGCGGCTACCGCGATGCGCGGGCGGGTATACCCCGCTCGACGTAGTGTACGGTCAATCAGGCCCGTCGCCTCCTTGATGCGCACACCATCGACACTCTCGGCGACATCCTTAAGTGCAATGTGACTGGTGACCCTACTGGTCCACATTCCATCCAAGGTGTTGAGTTCCGAAATATATCCTGTCACTCCAAGATATTCCGCCATGTAGTGCAGTTCGTCGGAATGACCGATCTCTGCCAGATGCAACGCGGCTTTGTTGAATGGACCAAACACGATCGCATCGATTCTCCCGGCTCGGGCAAACTCAAGCGCTCGGTCAAGCGTGCGGAGCGTCGCGTGACCGGAGGCTCTCGTCGACTGGCCAATGGCAACATCTTCCGGAGCAATGGTCTCAAGGGAGTGAATCGACTGCCCCGGCGCAGATGCAAAATCCACGTTGTCGGCGTCGACTTCCGTTAGTTCATGGGAAAGTCCTGCCTGAGTCTGCCCTTGTTCAAATACATGTCGATCCCCAATGAGAAGAATGTCTGCCTGTGAATTGCAGTCCTCGCTCAACAGTCGGGCAACGAGTTCTGGACCTATACCGCTCGGGTCACCCGGAATGACGCCAATCCTGGGCCTCATTGACCGCTCCGCCTCCTAATGATTGCTCTCAGGCAGCGCCACCTCTGTGTTGCCGAACCGCGGAGCCTGAATGTGTCCAGATACACGGCCAACGTCTCCCGGTCAGGCAACGCGAATGCAAAGCCGGGCGGCATAGGACCGATCCTGAAGCCAGTTCGATATTTCCGCATTGACGCCAAAGGCGCAGGCTGGAGTTGCCAAATCGCCTATAAGCTCCTGAAGACCGCCAGCCAGTCCCTTGCCCAGCACAGTGTGCGTTCGAGCGGCTTCCCGATTCATGGCCTCAGCTTGCCCATCTCAGCACAATCGGATCCAGTGGTCTTATCAAGCGTATAAGGCCTGCACGTATCTCAGGATCAAGCGGAGGTATCGGGTGGCGGCAGATGTCGGACCGGATCACGCCGCCCTCCATCATGGCTGCCTTTGCGGCGCGGAACCCACACTGGCGATTTTCGTGGTTGATGGCGGGCAATACACGCGCATAGGCTGCCGACGCACCTTCACGGTCCCCGGCAGAAAATCCCGTCAACACCGGCTTGATCTGGTCAGGGATCATCGCACTTGTCATCGAGCCAGTCGCTCCCGCTTCCATATCCGCCAGAAGCGTGATCGCCTCCTCCCCATCGAATGGACCTTCTATGGCTACCCCTCCCTGTGTCACCAGCGCACGGATCTTGGAGGCTGCCTGAGGGCATTCGATCTTGAAGAGCCTCACCATTTCGATCTCCTGCGCCATCCGGACAAGCAGCGATACCGGCAGATCGACACCCGAAAGCGGAGCGTCCTGAATCATCATAGGTATGCCAACTTCACCGACGGAGCGGCACTGTTCAAATGTCTGCTCAACCGTTCCCTTAAGAAGTGCGCCATGATAGGGTGGCATCATCATGACTATGTCCGCACCCAGATTTCGGGCAAACCGCGCTCGCTCCACTACGACCTGCGTCGCGAAATGGCTGATCGTAACGATGACCGGGACACGCCCGGCAACATACTCAACAGATAGCCGGGTCAGTGCCTCACGCTCAGCATCCGAAAGAAGAAACTGTTCGGAAAAATTCGCAAGTACGCAGATGCCATCCACCTCCTGGTCGATCATGCAGTCGAGCACTCGTTTCATTCCATCATAGTCAACGCCGCCGTCGTCATTGAACGGAGTTGGCGCAACTGGCCATATGCCGGAATAGACCGCCATCATTCCTCGACCTCGAAATTCTCCAGATGTCTGTCGGTGATGGAGATTCCAAGTCCAGGGACATCGTCGTCAAGTTGCAGAAACCCGTTCTCGGCTTCCGCATCACCATCGAAAATGTAGTAGAACAACTCATTACCCACTTCCACCTCGAAGACCGGGAAGTACTCGCTGATCGGGCAATTCGTGTTGGCCATGGTCAGATGGTAATTGTGCATCTGTCCAGCGTGAGGAATCACCGGAACCTGAAACGCTTCAGCGATGGCGTTGATCTTCTGTGCCGCTGTAATCCCCCCAACCCGGTTGGTGTCATACTGCAGTACACTCACCGCGCCCTTTCTGAGCAGATTCGCACAGCCTATGACCGAAAACTCATGCTCACCGCCCGAGATCGGCACGATGTTCATGGAATTGAGTTCGGCATAGCCGCACGTATCGTCCGCGATCAGTGGCTCTTCCAGCCAACGCGGCTCATACTTGGCGAGCATGGGAAGCATGCGCTTGGTATAGTCGACATTCCAACCCATGTAGCATTCCAGCATGAGGTCGCGGTCATAGCCGATCACCTCTCGCACTGCAGCGACGCGTTTGAGGTTTTCGCGCATCCCCACCATTCCGTCCTTCGGCCCATAACCGAAACGGGACTTGAATGCCTGATAACCCTGGGCCACAGCCTGTTCGGCTTCCCTCTGCATCTCCTCGACCGGTCCGGCGTAGAGCTTTGAATAGTATACCGGGATTTTCTCTTTCGTGCGCCCACCAAGCAGCTTGAATACAGGCTTGCCAACGAGTTTGCCCATCAAGTCCCAAACGGCAATGTCGATCGCGCTGATTGCCGTCATTCCAATTCCCTTACGGCCCCAGGCGTGGGTGCGCCGATACATCTTCTCCCAGATATACGCGCAATCGAATGGATCCTCTCCGATCACAAGTGGTGCGTACCAGTCGTCGATGGCCTTCTTGACCACGGTCGGGGCAAGTGCGGCATTGCCAATTCCGATCGTACCGTCCGCGGCCTCGACTTCGCACGTCAACCATTGATGGAACCGGAAAGACGCCATCGCATCACCCTTCATCCAGAGCGCATCCGACGCATTCGTACAGAAATTTCCGGCAGGTGGTACGGTGGGGCCCTTCCAGTGCCAAACCCTGGTTCGAATGGAACTGATCTTTGTCACGTCGTCAATCTCCAGCCATCTTCCACGGTGAGCGTCGCCTGAGAATCAGGTTCCATAATGGCTTCCCGAAGAGCGCAAGCGCTGTCAGCACGAAGAAAAGCAGGCTGAGAGGCCGGGTCAGCATAAGCCACCACTGCTCGTCCAGCATGACCATGCTTTGGCCAAGTCGCTTCTCCAGCATCCCACCCAGAATGAGGCCAATTGCCAGCGGCACCACCGAGAAACCGTATCGGCGCATGAAATATCCAATAACTCCAGCTCCGATCGCGATCCAGACATCAAGCATGGATTGTTCGAGCGAATAGGCGCCAACTATCGAAAAGATGAACACCGAAGGCCAGAGAACCGTGACAGGAACCAACGTGACCCGGGCGAAGAGCTTGGCCCCGAAGAGGCCCACAAAGAAAAACAGGACGTTGACCAACAGCATCGCCCAGAAGATGGTAAAGGCAAACTCCGCCTGCTCGGTAAACATCGTTGGTCCCGGACGCAGCCCATGCACCATCAAACCAGCGAGGATCACGGCCGCTGTCGGACTGCCTGGAATACCAAGCGCAAGCGTGGGAACCATCGCACCGCCTGTCGCCGAATTGTTCGCCGCTTCGGATCCGGCGATTCCCTCGATCGCGCCCTTGCCGAATTCCTCGGGCGTCTTTGACCAACGCTTCGCCTCGTTATAGCTGATCATCGAAGCAACCGTCGCCCCTTCTGCCGGAAGGATCCCGATGAAAGTGCCGATTCCCGATGATCTAAGGATCGTGGCGCCGGTTTTCCTGTAATCGGCCAGCGAGGGAAGCTTTATCGCCTTCATTGTGATCCGTTCATGCTTCAAATCCAGGTTCGACGCCTGCACCAGAAGCTCGGAAATACCAAAGACACCAATCATGACGGGAACGAATCCAATGCCCTCCGACAGTTCGTTGAAACCAAATGTAAAGCGTTCCACAGTCGTCAGAAGGTCGATCCCAACCGTAGCCAGCAGCACCCCGAACGCACCAGCGACGATGTTCTTTACCCGTGAGCCATCACCAATAGTGGTCAGCATCGAAAGCCCGAAAACGGTGAGCGCAAAATACTCCGGTGGTGCGAAATTGTATGCTGCACGCGCCATCAGAGGTGCCGCCGCCATGAGGCACACCACGCTGATGATTCCACCGATTGTCGAGGAAACCGTCGCCATACCCAGCGCCCGACCTGCCTCACCTCGTTGGGCCATCGGATAACCGTCCAGACAGGTCGTCGCTGAAGCCGACGTCCCGGGGGTGTTGATCAGAATTGCGGTAATTGCGCCCGCAAAAGTTGCTGAACAATAGATGGTGATAAGGATCGCGATGGCCGGAACCGGATCCATCGTGATTGTGAATGGCAAAAGCAGCGCCACCCCGGTGGTGGCGTTCAATCCTGGCAACGCGCCCACGAGGACGCCTCCAAGGGTGGCAGCAAATATCAGGACAAGGAGATTTATGTCCGCCAGGGCGAGAAAGCCCGATGTCAGGGCATCCACTTCGTCACCCGTACCAAAGATTGGTCAGTAGACCGCGAGGAAAGCGGATCTCGAATACAATGTCGAACAGAAGGAACACGGCTAAAGGAACAACAAGACAAACCAGTGTCAGTGCCCACCAGCGACGTTCTCCCCACAGGCTGGAAAGAAGCAGGCCAAAGACGGCCAATGCAAGGAACAGGTCGAGAGTGGCGAGTACTGGAAAGGCAAGAAGAAGACCAAGTGAGAGATGGACGGCCGACGGAAGAGTCGACGGCGCAGGGGTGCGGTCCCGTACCATCAGGTATAGCGCCAGCATCGCGATCACCCCTATGACCAGTTGCGGGAAGTCCGCGGGCTGGATGCCTCGCTTGAGAATTGGCGGAACACGGTCAAAAGTGGTGGTCAGATAATAGGCTACAGCGCAGAAACCGAGGATAACCAAGGGCACGACCCTGTTGGCCACGAACAATCGACCGGAAGATTCACTGCCGTGCATAGGCCTATCTCGTTCCAGAACGCACGTGCCGCCATATCGGGGCACGCGCGGCCATTAGCGGTCCGGACCTGTCAGTTCTCGATGAAGCCCAGCTCTTTCAGAGCGGCTTCCATATCGGTCACCATAGTCGAGAGTTGGTCACCCCATACTTCAGAACCAGCGACGGAGCTCGAATCAAGACCAACGGAAACCAGAAAGCCCTGGTAGACACCGTGGTTCATCGCTGCAAGTAGCGCTTCCTCGATCTTCGCTGCCACGTCATCAGGCGTGTCCCTATGCACAACGAACCCGCGCACGGTCGAGAAGCTCACCGGGATGCCCATCTCCTTCGCCGTGGAGACCTCCGAGAGCGCGGCCATCCGTTCGTCCGCCAAGACAACGATTGGGCATATGTCGCCGGCGTCGATCTGGGAGGCGGCTTCCGCGAGATTCAGAACCGCCACCTCGACAGCACCGGCGATGAGCTGGGTTGCCAGTTCGCCACCACCCTCAAATGGCACGATCTTTGGGGTGGCGAGGCCACCCTTCAATGTAAACATGAAGGCTGAAACGTCGTCGATGTTCCCGAGATGCGTGGTGCCATAGCTTAGGGGATCGTCCTTTTGCGCCGCGACAAAGGCTTCAGCACTTTCATATTCACCACATCGGACCATGAGAATCTGCGGATCATCGGTACCTCGCGCGATCGGCCGAATGTCGTCCAGCGTCATCTCTGTCTTGCCTTTCGCCAGTTCAGCCGCATGGCCGATGGTGAAAGTCAGAATCGAATAACCATCCGCCGGCACATCGAGATAGTAGTCCATGGCTACTGAGCCACCACCGCCGCGCTTGTTGACGACAACCATGTCCTGGCCAAGTACACGCCGGGCCCGTAGCATCATCATGCGTGCGGTTATGTCGGTGCCGCCGCCTGCTCCAGCATGGGTTACGACCTCGATCGTCTTTGACGGATATTCCTCGGCTACAACTTCGCCTCCGATGAGAGACGCGGCTGCAGCCATGGCAAGTAGTTTCTTCATGAGTTCCTCCCAAGATAATGGGGCGCACGTCACCCCAGCGAATCGCATAGCACAGAGTCTTGGGATTTGGTATCCCAGAAATCACTCGCCCAATCCTCTCTGGCAAGGAACTCCAAATCGCTGTGACTCGTACACCGTCATGGGGCACCGCTCGCTGCGCCTTCCAACCAGGACGGACGGGAAGCGCCGCTGGGGCGGAACCGCAGTTCGTCAACCTGAACGTCAAATGGTCGGCCGAATGCGTTTCCTGTCGGATTCTCTCCTCGTGGCCAGGCGGGATCCGATCAGGGCACCTGTATCGCTCTCGGAAGGATATCGTTCTCAAGCAATATGTCCGCATCCCTGTGACTTATGAAATTCGGCGGAGGCCAAGGCATCTCAAGATCCCAGTCATCGCCCGTCGCGACCATGTGGTCCTTTACCCGACTGTCGAGTCCAAGCTGGATTTCCGCGTAAGCCGGGTCGTCAACGAGATTGTACCGCTCCAGCGGATCATTCAACTGGTCAAACAGAAGGACGGCCCTGTCCTGTTTGCGAACATAGAGCCAGTCCCTGGTTCTGATCCCTCGCTCCGGCTTCGGATGCCGCTGGCCACGGGTGCCCCCTGATTGTTTCATCAACTGATATGCCACGGCGTCACGCATCGGAGTGTCGTTCTCCAGCACTGGTAGAAAGCTCTCCCCCTGCATCCCACCGGGACCTTCCAACCCAAGGATTTCAAGAAGCGTTGGCATGGTGTCCACTGCGATGTCCACCAAGGACCTTACCCGCCGCGACGCTCCGAAACGCATCGGATGCCTGATAAGAAACGGCACATGCGAGGCGGCCCTGTAGCCGCATCTCTTCCACCCGCAGAAACGTCCATGACTCCCGAGCATGTCACCATGATCGGAAAGAAAGACGACGATGGTGCTCTCCAGGACACCGCGACCTTCCAACCAATTTAGCAGAATCCCAACATTATGATCAATGTTGGAGATCATCGCGTAGTATTCGGCCGTGAACTGGCGGATCTCCTCCTCCGTCTCAACTTCACCTGGCCGCTTTCCAGGGAACCTACTCCTCTCCATCAGACTGAAATCGCCTTCATGGTCGTCGCGCACCTGCTCTTCGACAAAGGTACGCTGGGCGGCGGGATCCGGCGTGCCCTCCGGAAGCGCGATCCTCTTCGGATCATACATGCGCTTCAGATAGTTCGGCATCTTCATGGGATAATGTGGCGGGCCGTAGCATAGAAAGGTGAAGAAGGGCCGGTTTCCAGCGTCAAGTACCGACGCCATGTGCTCGATCGCATGGTCGGTCTGAAAATCCGGTTCGTATCTCCTGCAGTGGTAAGGCTGGTCAGTGTCGCGATAGTAGACCGCATCCATGTAGGAATGACCGCGGTTGTAGCCGACAAAGTGCTGAAACCCCAGACGGTGGGGTCCGGGAGGGACGAACCCGGGTTTCGGCCCACCGAAGAGGTGCCATTTTCCGATATAGCCGGTCCGGTATCCCGCATCGTTCAGAATTGGGGCGAGCGTCGGCTGCCTGTCCGGGTCGATCGGAAAGTGGTTCGAGTACACGCCGGTGGCGTGGGCGTATCTGCCGGTCAGGAACGACGCACGGAAAGGGGTGCAAAGTGGATAGCTCACAAAGGCGTTTTCGAACATCACGCCTTCTTCCGCCATCCTGTCAAGATAGGGCGTCCTGACATCTGGATTACCTGAACAGCCCATGCAGTCGTAACGCATCTGGTCAGCGTAGATGATCAGGACGTTTGGTCTGACTGTCATTCCACTGCCGAGCCCTCACGCTCGTTCCTTGCGGCCCTAATATTGCTGACGGCGTTCTCCAGATGGCTTCTGAGCGCTATCGACGCCCGAACGGGATCCCGCGCGAGAAGTGCGTCCACAATGTCCTTATGCATTTTCGCCTTATGGTCCCGATTGGCCCGGCGTTGCGAAGAAATGAACCGAGCGCGCCACAGGCGCGCGTTGTATTGATTGTGGGTCTCGACCAACGGGGGATTGTGCGCCGCCGCCACGATCGCACTGTGGAACGCCATATCGATACGGAACAATTCGAGGCGATGGGTATCTTCAGCACCTTCGACCATCCGAATGTGGAGAGCTTCGACTTCTGACAGATCCTCGTCGGTGGCTCTGGAGCAGGCCAGTTCCCCAGCTAGACCCTCAAGCGCCCCCTGAATGGCAAGCCAGTGCGCCAAGGTCGTCATCGACGGGTCTGCAATCCGTGGACGTCGCGTCGGCGTGTACTCGACCAGGCCTTCGGTCTCAAGTTGCCGGATGGCTTCCCTTATCGGTGTCCTGCTTATTCCCAGAAGTTTCGAAAGGTCCCGCTCGTTGATCGGATATAACGGAGGCAGCTTTTCCAGCAAAATGAGCTCACGCAGCCGGCCAGCCGCCTCCTCGGCAAAGCTCGAGCGCTGAAGTGGCTCAAGGTCGTTCTCAATGAGATCTCTGAGTGAGAAGCTTTGCCGCATGCCTTCTTTCGTACTCACCAACCAGCGAGCCTTCCACCTTGATTTTCGTTGATTTGGCATACCAAATGCCGTATACTGTTTGCAATGAAAATTGGCTTCCCGAAGAAGATTCTTTCAATGCCACACAATGCGGAAGCCCTTATGAGGAGAGAACCATGTTTGGATTCAAGAAGTTGGCACGACTTGGTGCCGCAGCTACCCTGTCAGTGGCGCTGATTCCCGGACTAGGTGGTGCGCAGGAATTTCCCAATGGCCCGATCGAGGTCATCAACAACTCAAAACCAGGAGGAGGTTCCGACATCTTCCTGCGCTTTGCGACGGAAAAGGCGGCTGACATTCTCGGCACCGAGTTCATTCACATCTCGAAGACCGGCGGTGTCTCGACCAACACCCTCAAATATGTCGACGGCAAGCCCCGTGACGGACATACTCTCGTCATCGTCAACGCAGGCACCGCATTGACAATGATGCGTGGCACTGTTGACCTGACCAAGGAAGATATCGTCCCCTTGGTTCGCGGAACCATCGACCCCGAATTCGTGGTCGTGAAGGCGGGACGGTTTGATGATGCCGCGGACTTCATTGCCTTCGCGAGAAACAACTCGATCAAGCAGGCCGGCACCAAGGTCGGCGGCAACCCGCATGTCAGCGCCCTGATTTTCCGCAATGCGGTGGGGATGACGGAGCAGGTTTACGTGCCATTCGAGAAGTCTGACGAGATCGTGATCAACGTCATCAATGGCAACGTTGATGTCGCGCTTCTGAACTATGATGAATTCGTGGCGCAGGCCGACGCAGGCGAGGTTGAGGCCCTGGCCATCCTGACGCCAGAACGGTCTTCCAATTCCCCGGACATCCCGACGGGTCACGAAGTCGGCTTTCCGGTCGACATTTCGGTGGTTCGAGGAATCGGCGTCATGTCCGGCACCCCTGAGGCCGTGATTCAGAAGCTTGAGACGGCGCTGCTCGAATCAATGAACTCGCAAGGCTATCTGGATTACCTCGCCGGCTCAGGCCAGACCGCCGCAAGCATTGCGGGACGTGAGGAATTCGGTGCCCAGTTCGAAGCCATGTATGAAGGCTATCAGGCTGTTGCTGCCGACCTCCTGAACTAGGGCGACCAACCTGGAGGGCGGCTCCGACCGTGGTCCGTCCTCAACTTCCGGAATCTGAAGCCAGGGCCGTAGCGATGCCAGACAGGCGCGACTTTGACCGCAGGAGTTTGGCCGAGGCCGGCGCGATCATGATTTTCGCGGCCGCTATGTTCGGGGTAACCTTCACATTCGACGCTGTCCCGGAAATCCTCGCCCAAGGCATTCAGCCCACGGTGTTTCCACGCATTGTGCTGGCGATCATTTTCGGGCTGGCCGTCCTGCAGTTCCGGAATGCGTTGAGGTTCCGTCCCGAAGCCGCCATCAGACACGTGCGCACAAAGGGCGTTCCGGCGATCGTGTTCACGACGTCAGCTGCGCTGGTCTGCTTCTTTGTCCTGATGCCGATGATCGGCACCTTCCCCACCCTCATCCTGTTTTGTCCCACCCTGGCCATTCTTTGGGGAGAACGCAGGTGGACCTTGATGGCCGTGAGCTTTGCCGCCTTCATCGGATTCGTTTACCTGCTGTTCCGTGTTGCCATGAACGTGCCGCTGCCCTGAGGTCTCGTGCCATGGATGCCCTTTTCCTTGTCTTTCAGTTCCTTTCGGATCCCTACCATCTGGCGCTGATTTTCGGCGGAACCCTAGTGGGCCTGATTGTCGGTGCGTTGCCCGGCCTAGGGTCCGTGATTCTAATCGCATTGATGCTGCCTTTCGTGGTTCGCATGGAACCCGTCACGGGAATAGCGCTTTGCGCCATCGTCTACTGTGCGACAACTTACGGTGGATCGATCACAGCCATCCTGATCAACACGCCGGGTACGCCGGCCGCCGCAATGACAACCTTTGACGGCTATCCCCTTGCCCAGAAGGGGGAGGCTGGGCGGGCGCTCGGCATAGCAACGTTCTCCAGCGCCATCGGCGGCACCATCGGGGTCTTGGTCATGATTGTCGCGACGCCCCTTCTGGCGAAGTTTGCATACAGTTTCGGACCGGCTGAGTTTTTCGCCCTCGCCGTCTTCGGCATGTCGATGCTGTCCTCGATCAGCGGCGGGTCGATGATCAAGAACTTTATCGGCGGAGCGTTCGGAGTGCTGCTGGCGACGGTCGGGACAGATCTGACCACGGGCATCGAACGCTTCACTTTCGGTGCGGCGGACCTGAGCGAAGGCCTTGCGCCAGTACACATCATGATCGGGATCTTTGCCGGCGGTGAACTGCTCCGCCAATCCACCCTGACCGGGATAAAGCGCACGCTGGTCGCGGATGCCGTTACGAAACTGCCCAGCCGCGAGGACTTCCGAGCGATCTGGCGAACCGTGCTTCGAGCCACGGGGATAGGAACCTTCATCGGCATCCTGCCAGCCGAGGGCGGCAAGGTCGCTGCGATGATCGCCTATAACGAGGAACAGCGCTGGTCGGGAAATCGGGCGAATTTTGGCAAGGGAGCGATTGAAGGCATTGCAGCCCCAGAGGCCGCCAACAACGCTGCAACCGGCGGCACGATGGTTCCCACGCTCGCGCTCGGCATTCCCGGTGGCGGCTCGACCGCCATCATCCTGACAGCGATGCTGATTCTGGGCCTGCGGCCAGGGCCGCAACTGTTCGACGAACAGCCCGAGCTGCTCGCCGGCATTTTTGGCGCGATGCTTGGCGCAAATCTCTGCTTTCTGTTCCTGGGAATGGCAGGAGCCAAACTGTTCAGCCGCATTACGCTGATTCCAACGACGATACTGTGGCCCTGCGTGTTCTGCCTCGCCGCACTTGGGGCATTCAGCATCCAGCAAAACATGTTCGACGTCGGAACCATGCTCGTGTTCGCGTTTCTCGGCTACTTCATGAACCGTCACGGCTTCGCACCAGCGCCGGTCGTGCTCGGCCTGATCCTCGGAGAACTGATCGAAACGACGTTCAAGCAGTCTTACCTGATCTACGACGGCAACCTGTTCGTTATCCTCCAACAGCCGATTGCGCTCACCTTCCTGATCCTTTCAGTCTTTGGAATCTGCAGCCCGCTGGTCGCCAAGGCACTGGGCGGCTGGCGCGACGAGCGGGCTTCCCGGCTTCGGCGCGACGGCGACGAATAGCCAGACCATGGCTGGGAAACCCGTCATATTCTCGACCCTCGGCGATGCAGGCGGTATCGGACCGGAACTCGTCGCACGTTCCCTGAATCACGCGGACGCGATCAAGGGGATCAAGCGGCTGATCGTCGGGCCGCGTCCCGTATTCGAGAAGGGATGCCAAGTCGCTGGCGTGAAGGCGCAAATTCCGGTCTTCGCCAACTTTGATGAGGCGTTGACCTCCGACTCCAGTCAGGTGTTTCTCGAGTACAATCCGTCCGGGCTTTCAGTAACCGCGACAGGGATGGCCGCCGCCGCAAGCGGCGTCTGCGACCTTGACGTCGCCCGACTCGGGGCGGACCTCGCCATGCAGGGAAAGGTTGATGGATTCGTCTTTGCCCCCGTCAACAAACTTTCGCTGAAACTGGGCGGGTCACGGTTTGAAGGTTACAAGGCCTATATCGCCGACCACATCGGCGCGAGAGGATCCAGTGCCGAGATCAACACGATCGGCCACCTTTGGACAACCCGGGTCACCAGCCATGTCTCGATTTCCGATGTTCCCGGACTGGTCACCAAAGAAAACGTGCTCGGGATCATTCTCTATTTCGACCGCGAGCTTCGCCGATTCGGATATGACGCCCCGAAGGTCGCCGTCAGCGGACTGAACCCCCACAACGGAGACGGTGGCATGTTCGGGCGTGAGGAAATCGACCATATTGGCCCGGCCGTGGAAGAGGCCAGAAGGGTCTGCCCGAACGTCGACGGACCGTTTCCACCGGACACGGTCTTTCTGACCGCACAGCGTGAAGGCTACCTAGGTGTTGTCTCGATGTATCATGACCAATGCCAGATCGCGACCAAACTTCTGGGATTTGACGAAGGAGTGACGTTCTTTGGCGGACTCCCGTTTCCAATCGCGACACCCGCTCATGGCACGGCCTATGACATTGCCGGAAAGGGCGTCGCCTCGGAATCGTCGATGGTTAACGCATTGAAACTGATGTGCCGGGCCATCCTCGAAGCGCGGAATGTGCCAGCATGAGGGATCAACCGAACATCCTGTTGATTGAAGCCGACCAATTGGCAGCATTCGTGCTGCCAATGTTTGATCCGAAGGGTCAGGCGATCACCCCGAATCTTGACGCTCTGGCCCGGGACGGGGTGGTGTTCCAAAACGCCTATTCCAACTCACCTCTTTGCTGTCCATCACGGGCTTCAAAATTCACGGGTCGGCTGCCATCTTCCCACGAAGTCTGGGGCAACGGTGCCGAACTCCGGTCCGAGATCCCGACATTCATGCATTTTCTGCGCTCGGCCGGCTACCGCAATGTCGTTTCCGGCAAGTGCCACTTTATTGGAGCGGACCAACTCCATGGCTTTGACAGGCGACTTACGCCTGACATGTATCCTTCGCGGTTCGACTGGACCATCGAATGGTCACCGGGAGTTGAGCATCGCGAGGGAACGTCCGTCAGCAAGCTGGAAGTCAGCGGGCTTTGCAGGACCAACAACCAACTCCTTTACGATGCGGAAGTGCAGTTCCGTGCGCTTGAGTTCCTTCGCTATGAGGCGCTGGAGGCTCCTGAAAGTCCATTTTTCCTCCACGTTTCCTATACGCAGCCCCATGACGCCTACCAGACGGTGCCCGAATACTGGAATCGATATGCGGACGTCGATATCAGGTTGCCGGAACTCCCGGAAGATGCCTTTCCCCACGAGGTGACGCGGTGGCTCCATGTCCACCACGGCATAGACCAATATCCGCCCGATGAAATCACTGTCCGTGCGTCGCGGCGCGCGTATTACGCGATGATCAGCAATCTGGATGACTATGTGGGAGAACTGGTTAGGGAACTGAAGCACCTTGGTCTCTACGAAGACACGCTCATCGTGTTCTGTTCGGACCATGGCGATATGCTTGGAGAGCGAAACATGTGGTTCAAGCGCTCGTTCTTCGAAGGCTCATTGCGCGTTCCGTTGATCTTCCATGCGCCTGGTCGGTTCACGCCCCGCCAAGTCACCGAGAATGTCTCGCTTGCTGATCTGTGCCCGACATTTTCGGAACTGGGTGGAGCAGGCGAGAATTCAACCCTGTACGGCAGTCCGGACAGTAGCAGCTTCGTGAATTTGCTGGATGGTGGCTCGGATGCTTGGCAAAACGAAGTCATCGCCGAGTATTTCGGGCCGGGCGTGGAAGAGCCGTGGCTATGCGTCCGGCAGGATGACCTGAAGTATATATGGACACGGAATCAACCTGAACTTCTCTTTGATCTCGACTGTGATCCAGGGGAGCAGACCGATCTTTCAAAACATCCCGACCATATGCGAGAGAAGAAACGGCTGAAAGAACGGTTGCTAAGCCGCTACGACATCGAAGAAGTCACCGCCCGAGCGATGTCCTCGAAGAGGACTCGCGCTTTCCTGCACAGGGCTATGGAAGGCAGTGAAGGGTATGTGTGGGACCATCAACCGAAATTCGACGCGACCAGACAGTATGTACGCGGAGTGAACAGGCCCAGCACCGCATGAGTGAACTCCCATAGTTCCCTGTGACATGCCCGGGCGCGTTGGATATGCTGAACGGGCATTCCAGCCACGTCGGGGAGTTCCATGCGCATGCTCAAAGCGGTCCCCGCGTCTACTGACTGGGGTGGCGACGGCAGCCATCGCCTGGCGTAACCTGAAGCGGGCTAGGCGGGAACTGCGTCCCGTCGACCATAAAGCGCGTAAGGAGTACCTGAAGGAAGCGGCTGGACTGGATGTGAAAAGGGCGGGAACTGCGGCAATTGTGGAGAGGAAGCCTGTCCATGAATCCGGCGCATGACAGGACGGGCCAGATCAGGGACAGGCTTCATGTCCTCGAACGCCGTGAGGACATTCGGATCCTGCTCGCGGTCGAATCCGGAAGCCGAATCTGGGGATTCCCCGCGCCTGACAGCGATTACGACGTCCGTTTCCTCTATGTCCGTCCCCGGGACTGGTATCTGGCGCTCGCGCGTCGCCGGGACGTTCTCGGGTTTCCGCTGCAGGGCCTGCTGGACATCAACGGCTGGGATATCAGGAAAGCGCTGAACCTGCTGCTCAAGGCCAATCCAACATTGCTCGAATGGCTGCGCTCGCCCATAAGGTACATCGAGGCTCGCCAGTTCCTTCAGGAAATGGAAGCGCTGGCATCGCGCGTCGCGTTCCGGCGTCCAGCCAGATACCATAACCTGCATCTGGGGCGGTCCGCCTACCGGGATGCGCTGGAGGGCTGGGACCAGGTGCGGCTGAAGAAATACCTCTACGCGCTGCGGCCCGCTCTGGCCCTGCGCTGGCTGCGCCTGCGCCCGGAGCCGCCGCCCATGGACATGGCCGGGCGGTGCGCGGGCCTGCCGCTGCTTCAGCATAATCCGAATGGTCCGCGGAACGTTTCCGCCATCGATCCCGGGCCTCCTTCCGTGCGCATTCCATCTCCATGGCCCCGCCCGGACAGGATGTCACCGTGCCTGGAACCGGCCTGCCGCTGATCCGGTCGGCCGGAAGGGACCATGGAAACCGACATCCGGACCTGCGGCGCCGTGAAGACGGTCAATTGGACGAAACCGAAATACGAACAGACAGTGAACATCATGGAGGTTTCGCGACCCATATCCCCGACAGGATCCCGGCACGGCCGCACCGCGGCGACCGGCCGGGCCGCCGCTCCCGTCGATGTGGCGGCACTGCGCCGCCACATCGCCACTCTCGAACGCCGCCCAACCGCGCTGGAAGGCGCCACCTGCGGCACCATGGTCTCCTGGTGTCGCCGCCCTGGACAGTGCCCTGTCGAAGGCCGGGCTGGCGACGGACCGCCTTGACATGGAAGCGCCTACTGGCGGAGGGGAGGTTCCGGCCCTGGGAAAGCTGCCCGGAGGGATCCGGCCGGCAGGTGGCGGCGAGGTTGCCCAGCGAGACGTTACGCTTGGCCGCTTCCGCATCCCGGCGCACCATGTCCTGCCGCAGCCGCCCGTTCGCGGCGTTGGATGCCCCGAACGGGCGTGTTCTTGCGTTCCTCCAGCGCGGAGGGAACCGCCGGGCGGGTTCGTGGCTGTCCGGCGCCTCTCCCGCGGCGCAGGGCCGTCCGGGGTCCGAAAGGCGCGAAACCCCGTTACCGCCGTCACTCGCGGTCGGTGTAGAAAACGCCGATGCCGATCCTGTCCTCTTCGCCACGGGATCTGAACTGGATCGTGCCGCCCATCTCCTGCGCGGCCGGGCCATAGAGCTTTCCGGTGACGGTCGAGCTGATCACCTCGGGGCAGTCCGGGCAGGACGGACCCCGGGCCAACGTCGTCGTGAAGGCGTTGCCGGTGAGCGCCGCGGGCGTCACCACGTAGGATACCCCGGAAAGGTCATCGTCCGGGTCAGTACGGTTCTCCCAGCTGTCCATGGTTCCCCCGATGGTGTTTCCGGAGAAGTCCGCCGTGAGCGTGATGTCGCTGCTTAGGTAGGTCCTTTCGCCGCCGTCGACCGGATATATGTCGAGCCGGACGGAGCCGGAATACCGTGCCCGCCCTCGGGTCGGCATGTCGCCCGGCGCCGTCTCGAGACCGATCACCGCGGCGCGCCGTACGTCGGTCGGGTCGCCGCTGTAATAGAGGCCGACGGGAATGTGGTGTTTCCGGCTTTTCGGCCTGTCACCGGGAACGAACACGTTTCCGTCCGTGAAGTCCCCCCGGTAGCCGGCCGCGTGCTCCAGGGGAGACCCGTCCCATGTCCATAGCCACCTTTCCCTGCGTTCCTCGCCGGTGTGGATGCGGTAGTTACCGTTGCCATATGCGTGTTCCGGCCCGAACGTGGTCGCGCCGCCGTCGAGCGTGACCACGAACGTCGGCATCGCGTCCGGCGACGACCGGAAGATCCGGATGGCGACGTCCCCGCCGTCGGCCAGCGCGTTCCCCTCGCCCGATGTGCGGTCGATGCCAACGGCCCGTGCCCTGAAGGTTGTGGCCTCCCCGAGCGTCCCGGCGTCGCTGATGCGGGCCGCCATGCTGTCGCCCGCTCCCGAGAACCGGACCGGACCGTCGGCCGGAGGCTGTCCGCCGCCATCCGGCGCTGTCGTTCCGGGGGCCGTCCCGCCGCCCCCGCCGCCGCAGGCTGGCAGAAGCGCCGCCACCGCAAGGGCCACCGCACAGGCCGGGAGATGTTTCATGGTGTTCATGGTCGTTCCTCCGTATCCGGGCACCGCGAAGGGCCGCGGCGCCATCCGCGGAAAGGCTACCCCCCCCCCGACCTGTCAAGGAGTGCGCGGCCCAGGGCTGCCCCCGCACGCGCCGGGACGGCCGTATGGCGCGAATCCGGGTCCTTCCGGCCAGAAAACCCAAAGGGGCGGGAAACCGCTCAGTGGCCCGCACGGGCGCTTTCCATGGGGACCGCCTTGAACCCGGCTGCAACCTGCCCGCGCTTCGTCCGCGCCAGTCCCATGTTGGGGCCATGGGCGGCGAGCCGGGCATCAATGACCGTGCCCGGCAGGTCGTCGTGCCGGAGGAACGCATGAAAACGATGCAGGCCGACCTTTCGGCCACCTCTGGGCGCTTCCGGGCGGACATGGCCTCTCGTTACGCCGCGCATTCCGAGGGGCTTTGGGCCGCGACGGACCGCCTTGCAGCGGCGACCGACAGCATGGCGTCCTCGCGCCGATGGCAAACGGCGACCATCGTTTCCGTCGTGCCGGCCGCGATGGCCCCTGTCGTCGCGCTGTATTGACCAGACCCCGGAACCCTGTTCGGCGCCGTCTCCCGCCGAGCCCGTGACCGGTTGGGCGGGGATCGCCCACGAACTGGAAGAGGTCAATGCGCCAAAAAGCCCGCCAAGTCAGCTCGACGCCGGCAATCCTGAGGGACTTTCGGGACCTCTGTCGGGATGGACCCTTCACCACCGGACACAGACCGGCCCGGCGACCTGTCAGGGACGGTTGCGGATATGTCCTGCTGTGGTGTAGAGGGAACATTGACCTGATATGGAGGACAGGATGGAGACCGCCACAGGTTCCATGGGTTCGCGTGTCCACCGCATCGACAACATACCCGTGGACATGATGGAGAGACTGGCCAGTATGGACTGGAACCGGGCGGGACGGCGGGTGATGATCGACGCCGCCCAGGGCATCATCTGCTGGATGTCGCCCTCGAGTGCCCATGAGGACTTTGCCGAGGCGGCGAGGGATGTAGTGGAGATCGCCGGATCCCTGCTGGGGAAACAGGTGGTGCTCAAGGGAGGCACCCGCTGGAAACGTCCCGGGGATCCGAAGGGCACGGGTCTGGAGGCGGACGCGGCCTTCTATGTCGGCGGGAACGCCGAGGCATGGTATGCCGCCGCGAAAACGGGCAGGCAGGCAATCCTGGATTTCGAGTCCGTCACCCCGCCCGATCTCGTGGTCGAGGTGGAGGTCACCCATCTCGACCGCGGCAAACCGGCCCGTTACGCGGTCCTCGGCGTTCGAGAGATGTGGCAGGTGACGGAGAGGGAAAGCGAGACGCCGCCGGTCGTCCAGATCCTTGACCTTCAGGCGGAAGGAGAACCCACCCCGATGGAGACCTCAAGGCTCCTGCCCGTCCTGTCGCGTGACCGTCTCTCCCGGGCCTTGCGGATCGCCCTGATGAATCCCCGGGCGGAGACACGGGAGCGTCTCACGGAGATGCTGGACTGCCGGCCAGGGACGGAAGCAGAGCCGGACCGCGGCGCGTGGCGGTCACCCTCGCCGTTCGACTGATGGCCTGACCCGCATCTGCCGGAACGGCCGAATTCCGCCGCGGGGACTATGGGAAAACCGAGCCATCGGCCTTCCTCCCGAAGCGCTCTTGGCCCCGCGGAGCGCGGACGCCGGATCCGGTGTCGGCCCGGAGTTCCGGGTCCGGGACGGCAGGGTCCGGCTCGCGGGTCGGCCGGCGCCGGCAACCGGCTCTCGCCTGCCGTGGCACGTTACCCGCCTCGGTCATCACGTGAGAGAACCTGACCGGCCTCGACCGCACTGCCTGGCACTGGCGTCCGGCGCACGGACTGGCTGCGGTCCCTGTCGGACCGTCAACCGGCGAGGCCGGACTGCGGTGATCGAAAGCGGACTTCCGCACCGAACGCGGCGCAGCGGCGGAACCAGCTAGATCCGGGCGAAGAAACGAACGCCGACGTTCAACTCGTGGCGGTCCGGACGCACCGGGATGCACGCGCTCGACGCCATGGACCGTGACGGTGCAGGACGAAGCTGAAGCCGGGCCGTGGTCGCGCGAAGGCGCGGCGTTTGACCGTGGCCGGGAATTCCGGTGTGTGCGTGATCACGAAGTGACCGGCAAGGCAGTCCCCGGACAATCTCGATGTTGACAGGCTGTATCCAGTCGGCTACAGTTCTTGCATGTTCGAGATGCGCAAGACGGAAACGTACATGAAGTGGATCGACGGCTTGCGGGATGCTCGCGGACGCGCACGCGTGCTTGCGCGGGTCGAGCGTCTGTCAGCGGGACGCACGGGCGATGTCCGGTCCGTCGGCGGAGGCGTTTCGGAACTGCGGATCGACCATGGTCCCGGCTACCGGGTCTATTTCACCAAGCGCGGGCGCGCGATCGTCATCCTTCTGGCCGGCGGGGACAAGGGTTCGCAAGGCCGGGACATCAAGATGGCGCAGCGCCTGGCGCGAAACCTTTAGGAGGCTGCAATGCCCAAGACCGTCACCACGCCCTATGACGTGGCCGAACACCTTCACACTGCGGAGGACATGGCTGCATACCTGGAAGCCTGCATGGAGGAGGCTCCGTCCGATGCGGCCTTCATCGCCAAGGCACTGGGCGACATCGCGAGAGCCAAGGGCATGTCCGAGGTTGCAGGCGCGTCCGGCCTGTCGCGGGAAAGCCTCTACAAGGCGCTGTCGGGCGACCGCAATCCCACGCTGGACACGGTCCTCAAGGTTCTTGAAGCCCTCGGGCTCAAGGTTTCGTTCCAGCCGGATGCCGCCAAAGAGACGGCGGGAGCATGATCCCGCCCTCTCCTGGTGCCGAAACGCGACCGTGATTGCGCGGACCGCGGGCGCGGCTTGCGGCTGTTGGCGGCGATTTAGAACGGCGGGATTCCGGCGGTTTCCCGCGCTTTCGGGGGACGGTCTGGACCTGTCATGTCGGTGACCGCTGTGGTGGTGGGGGTGTCCGTCGCTGGCGACAGGTCGTTCGGCCTTTTGTTTCCATGCCGGCGGTCCGGGCCGTCAGCCCTTCGTGGCGGCGTTGACGATTTCGTTCCAGTCGGCGCTGTCGGGTGGGCGGCGCCTGCGGACCGTGACATGCGGCGGGAGCCGCAGCCGTTCGTGCAGGGTCTCCGCCTGACGTGTTCCCTGGCCCCGTCGCCATCCTGCGCGAGGACAATGGCCCTGACGTTGGGGAGCGTGCGTGCGGCGAGGCCGATCTGCCCGCGCTGCCTGCGTGAGGGGGCGCCGGCGGTGGAGAGGAAGGCGTGGCTGCCGGGGCTTCCGTCGATCCGGGCCAGGCTGAGGGCGTCGACGGCGCCTTCCGTGATGACGAGGATCTCCAAGTCCGTGGCGTTTCCGGCACGGACGGCTAACAGGCTGCGCGTGCCGCCGGTGGCGAAGCGTCTCGGGCCGTCCGGCGGTCCGATCCCGAAGCCGGTGAGTACGCGGTTCCTGTCGCGGTGGGCGAACAGGAGGTGGCCGCCGCCGTCGAGGCAGACCATCGGGCGGCAGGCCTCGAGCGTCTCCCGGCGGATGCCGCGGCGGGCGAGCCATTCCGGCGACGGGTCAGGTGTCGCCCCACGCCAGTGGCTGCGGAAGTCGCGTGATGCGGCAGCCGGGCTTTGGTAGCGGGCGCGGATGTCGGAGAAGGAGAGGCCGCGATGGAGCAGGGAGTCGACCGTGGTTCCGCAGTCATTCACGGCTCAGGCGCTGTTCCCCGTCCGAGATCGCAGCCATGATCGAGGGCGTGCCGCGCCACCGCACGGACATGGAAATCCAGCGCCAGTGCATCGATTCCCACGGTCAAGGCGCTGTCGGGTTCGCCTTTGCGCATCTTCCCGGATTCGAGCTAGCTCCGAGGCTCAAGGCGATTGCGCGCCAGAAGCTGATGCTGGCATCGGCCGGCCGGCGTGCGAGCCTTCCCAACCTTGCGCCCGTTCTCCCGGGCGTCGTGGACCGGGAGGAAATCGCGCGCCGTCACGACGAAATGGTGAAGCATGCGGCTGCGATGCAGCGTGGCACCGCTATGCGGATGAGCATTGCCAGATCAAAGACGAGAATCTCGCGGCCGTCCATACCGATAGGTCAACCGACTCTTCATCGGTTCGATACATGATCACATCGAATTGGGCAAAAACAGCACCAGTGAGGGAACGAGAACCAGCAGCACAAGGCGCAGGATGTCGACAGCCCAAAATGGAGTCACTCCCCTAAAGATCGTAGCCGTCGAGACGTCTCCCACTACACCCTTGAGCACGAACACATTCAATCCAACCGGAGGAGTGATCAGGCTGATTTCGGTAACGACAACGACAACGATTCCGAACCACACCGGGTCAAAACCGAGCCCTACCACCAATGGAAAGAAGATCGGTACGGTCAACAGAAGCATTGAAAGGCTCTCGAACACGCAGCCCAAAGCAACATAGATCATCAGGATTATCGCCAATACCGCCATTGGCGCGAGGCCGGCACCGATAACCAATTCCTGAAGCGCTTCAGGGAGCCCTGCCAGATTGACAAAGTTCGAAAACACCCATGCACCGATCAATACGGCGAAAAGGGATGCCGTTGTCTGGGCAGCCTCAATAAGCACCTCTACAGTGCCCCTAAATCCAAGCGATCCCCGAAACAAAGCGATCAGAAATGCCCCCGCCGCCCCCATGCCCGCCGCCTCGGTGGGCGAGAAGGTCAGGTTAAGGGGCCGGAAATCAAACACACCATACAAACCTCCGATAACGAGGAAGAAGAGCAGAAGCACCGCCCAGACGTCGCGGAGCGCCACCAGGCGCTCTCCCCAAGTCGTCCGCTCGCCCGCTGGACCCGCAGCGGGATCGCGGGCGACCGTCCATTGTACAGCAAGAAGGTAGAACACCACACCCAGAAGACCGGGAACAATCCCGGCGACGAACAGCTTTCCAATGGAAGTCTCTGTCAGAAATCCATAGATCACAAGGATGACTGATGGCGGAATCAGGATTCCAAGCGTTCCACCTGCTGCGATCGAAGCGGTCGAAAGCCTGTCGTTGTAACCGTATTTCCGCATCTGCGGCATCGCCACTTTCGACATTGTGGCGGCGGTGGCGAGGGAACTGCCACAGATTGCCGAGAACCCTGCACAGGCGCAGATCGTCGCCATGGCCAAACCGCCACGAAGGTGGCCCAGAAACGCGAAACTGGCGTGGTAGAGTTCCCGGCTCAACCCGCCCTTGGAAACGAAGAGCCCCATGAGGATGAACAGGGGCACCACCGACAGCCCGTAGTTCTGCGCCGTGTCGATGACCAACCGTCCGACCATGGAGATCGACGCCCGGAAACCTCTCATCTCAGCGTAGCCAACGAGCCCCACCACACCCATCGCGATGGCGATCGGCATACGCAGAAACACCAGGACAAGAACGGCGGCAAAGCCAAGAATTGAAACCAGCATCAGCCCAACAACTTCGATGGAGCGAACATTCGGGTCAGCCCTCGGGCAACGAATATAACAGCGGTAAGAAACGTGAAGGCTGCAATGAACCAGCCGATGACAAACTGCGGAAATCCAAGATATTCGGTAACATCTCCAAAATCCCTTGCGCGTTCCGCAAGATCCCAGACGCGTTTGGCGGGCCAGAAGAGAACGACACCACAGAAAAGATCGATCATGATGTCGCGCAACCGCGAGGCCCGCCGACCAAAGAGCGGGTCCATGAGATCGACGATGATATGTCCGCTCTTCCACGACACCATGGGAAGCGCCGAGAAGACGATGATCGCCATGAAGAACCGCGTGAGCTCGGTGGCGCTCTCAATCGGGTCGTTGATCACGGATCTCAATATCACATCCGCGAATGTCATGGCCATGAGCAGGAATAGCGTCGACGCCGCCAACCAGGTCGGAAGCATCGCGATGCGACCCCAAATGCCGGGCTGGCGCGGCGAACCCAATTCCCCGCTTCCAGATTCCTCGTTCGATCCGGACATCTTCACCACTCCCTGTCCATCAATGGACGGCCGAACCGCTAAATATGGTCCGGCCGTCCGATAGAGCGGCGAGAGACCTAGTTCGCGGCCATCTGCTCAGCTATGAATGCCTGAGCGGCTGCCGCATCAATGCCAAGAGCCGACACCTCGTCCAGCACGCCTGCGATGATTGGGCCGGTAAGTTCAGTCCATTTCGCGGCATCATCGGCGCTTGCTTCGGTCAACGAATTGTCAGCGTTGTCCTCCAGAGCCTTGTGTCCCACCTTGTCAATGGCATCCCACATCTGGCCAGCGAGCCGGGACGCTGCTTCGCCGAACACTCCATCCAGCGCCGCCTGGTCAGCTTCGCTCAGGCTACTGAAGGTGTCACCATTCATGATCAGCGCGAATGATCCACGGTAGAACCCGCCCGGTACCCGGTAAGTGTGCTTTGCCACTTCGAACAGCTTGAAGCTCGCCTTGCCTTCCATCGGCATCATCACACCGTCCGCTGCGTTCGATGCGAGCGTCTCGTAGACTTTGGGAGCGGGTACACGAATTCCGGTAGCGCCAAGCGCCGTGCCCACATCGCCGGACACTCCGCCGCCAATCCGAAGCTTCAACCCGGAGATTTGGTCGAGACTTTCCACCTTGGTGTCTGAATGCAGCACACCTGGTCCATGCGTCATGAGGCCGATTAGCTTAACCCCCTTGTGTTCATCCGCGGCTGCCAAGTGCTGTTCATGCGCACGCCAATAGGCAACCGAAGCGGCTTCGGCATTTCCTTCATAGCCAGGGAGTTCGATCATCTTCGTGGCAACGAACCGTCCGGGCGTATATCCGTGGAATATCCAGGCCATGTCAGCCGCACCGTCAAGAATGAGGTCATACTGTGCTGGTGGAGCAGCAAGTCCATACTTTATCTCCGCTGTCACACGGCCATCGGTCGCCTCCTCGATCCTATTGATCATCTCCGGCCAATAGATCGCGTTCATGCCATGAGTTGGCGGTGCCCAAGACGAAATCGTCAAGGTCACGTCAGCCGCATGAGACGATACCGCCGAAACAGCTATAGTCGAAGCGGTCGCGCAGACCGCAAGGAAGTGTTTCATGATTCCCTCCTACATCGTTTGATTTGTAACAACTCACCAATTTTGAGGCAGATGTCACCCTGATTTTCCAACTTCAACGATCTTTCCGCAAGACCTGTCCGACTGGATGGGGTTCGCTTCCCAGGTATCACGCCCCGAGGCGAAGCTGAACCGTCGTTGCGGTCCGGCTACCGCCGATCTGGACTGGCAAAACCGAGCATCGCCCGAACATCGGCGGCAACCACCTTGCCCATCGCATTGCGTGGCAGTTTGTCAACTAGGATTACGTCCTTGGGGTGTTTGTAGCGCGCAAGGCGACCGTGCAGAGGCGCGAGAACGGCCTTCACGTCCATACCGGAAGGGGCCACGACAACCGCCACGGGAACCTCACCCCATTTTGGGTCGGGCCGTCCCACGACGGCAACCTCAGCAACTCCAGGCACCTCGCGGAGAATGCGCTCGATCTCGGCTGGATAGATGTTCTCTCCACCGGAGATCACCACATGTTTGATCCGGTCGGCAAACCAATACAGTCCCATTTCGTCACGGTGCGCTACGTCCCCGGTCCGGAACCACCCGCCCCGAATCATCTCAGCGGTTAGCCCAGGATCCCGCCAGTATTCCCGCAGGACATTCCCGCCCTTGACCCAAACCTCTCCGGTCTCGCCCTCAACGACATCCATGCCGTCCCGGACCAGCCTGACTTCGCAGAGCGACCCCACACGACCGATGCTTCCAGTCGTCGCCATCGCCTCCTCAACGCGCTGGTAGATCGCAAGCGGACCAGTCTCGGTCGCTCCGTATATCTGCAGCACAGGGATACCCCGCTCCTGGACGGTCTCGACCAAAGATACCGGCACGTCGGTCGACCCGATCGAAACAGCCCGCAATCCACAAAGATCCGCCGCCTCCCATCCAGAGCTCTCGATCACCGCCTGAAGCACAGTAGGAACGGTAATGGCATGGGTTACGCCCTGCAGCGCGAGGCAGGTCGCGTCTGGTTCAAACCTTTCGTGGAGCACAACGGTGGCGCCAACCGAAAACGCGGGTGTCGGCAGAATGTTGAGCCCACCGACATGAAAGAGAGGCAGAACGTTCAGCACCCTGTCAGCGGCCGTCAGCCCATGCGCCTCGACACCCATGGCCGCGTTGCAGGCCAACGCACTCTGGGTCAGCACGACTCCCTTCGGATGGCCAGTGGATCCGGAAGTGAACACGAGAAGAACGGGATCGTGGTCATCTGCCGGCATTATCCTTCGGTGGGGACCAGTTGGATAGGACTCGCCGCAAGCCGATATCCGCACATTCGACAGCTCACGTGCCCTGTCGCGCATATTTCGATCATGGACCAGCAGTGTTGGTGCGCAGTTCGCGATGACCTCCGCAATCTCGGACTCGGCAAGACGCCAGTTGATGGGTACCAGAATGGCACCAATGCGAGCACAGGCAAACAGGAGTACAAAGACTTCCGGGTTGTTCAGGCCGAACCAGGCAACACGGTCGCCGCGTCCGACCCCGGCGGCGGCCAACGACATTGCCCGATCCCGGACCTCGGCCGCAAGCCTGGAATAGCTGAGGGTCTCAGTACCGAACTCGAGCGCGGACCTGTCGGGGGTTCGAGCGGCGGCGTCAAGGATCCAACGGTCAATCGTCATCCTTCTCGCCAGTCTCGTAGAGGGCACCCTTCCCAAGTTTGTCCAAACAGAGTTCAGCAGTCCAAGGCAACATCAAGGACCCGCAGCGGCTATCACGGTAAAATCGCTCCAGAGGAAGCGACTTCAGCATGGACTGTCCGCCACAGGTGCGGATGGCCAGTTGGGCAAGTTCGTTGGCATTCTCCATCACTGCGTGCTGCGCTACCCAGGCGCGCATGAGAGAGTCCTTTCCCGGATCGGGCCGTGCTTCTGAAATCGCCTGGAACCAAACTGCCTTGGTCTGCTCAAGCATCACCCTCATATTCGCCACGGCGATCTGCTTGGTGGGATACATCCGGCGCTTCACGGGTGGAGTGCCCGGCACCTCACCGCGAAGATAGGCGACGGTGAAATCGTAGCACGCCTGCGCCATTCCCATATATGTCGGCGTAAGAGTCATGAACATATGGGGCCAGCGACTGGCCGCGGCAGCGTAGACACCCCGTGGCATCAGCTGTTCCGAATCGGGCACGAACACATTCTCGAAGATCAAGGTCCGCGATACCGTTCCTCGCATGCCCAATGGATCCCATGGCCCCACGACGCTTACGCCCTCGGCATCCGCAGGCACGGCGAGATACATCGTATTGCGCCGCAGCTGAGGACCGTCAGGCTCGTCCAGAGCCGTGCACAGAGCACCGTAATAGTCAGCGTGCCCGGCGAGGGAAGCAAATATCTTCTTCCCGTTGATTCTCCATCCACCATCGACCTTCAGCGCTGTCGTGCCGAACGCCTTGAATCCCGCCGCCGCCGCACCACCTTCCGAAAACGGTTGCGCGTAAACGATGCCCTGTTCGAGAATACGACGGTAATGAATGCGTCTCATTTCGTGATGCATCGCCCGCGTGGCAGAAATTCCCACCAGTGAAATTCCGGTCCGGTTTCCGGCGGATTGCGGGCGTCGGCGGCGGATTCGGGCGGAATCCGGGCGTGCGGGGGCGTCCGGCGGCGTTCCGGTGGAAATAAGGGATGTGTCGCGGGTCTGCCCCTGGGGCGGTTCGGTCGGGCGTTCAGGCGCGCCCGGGCGCCCCGCGCCGCGGCGGCGACCGTCCGGACGGTCCGGCGACGTTCAGGGCCACAGGCGCGTGCCCGTGGGTCAGGGCGGCGTAGAGTGTCCGCCAGTCGGGGACCGGGAAGTCGTGGAAGTATGACCGGGTTCTCTCGCGGAGGTACCTCAGCCGCCCCCTCGCCTCCAGCGCGGCGGCGAACACCCTGCAGGAGGCGGCCTCGATCTGGTCCGTGAGGAAGGCGAGCATCATCGTCATGGCGAGCACGGTGGTCAGGTGCCGCTTTCCATGCCCGAAGCTGTGCTCGAAGCGGTAGCCCTGGTTCTTCAGCGTGTTGAACGTCTCGTTCTCTATCCGCCATCGGGAGCGGGCGGCGCGCATGACCGGCATGAGGCTGTCGCTGTCGACGGGAAGGTCGGTGACCCAGGAGAACCTCCGCTGCTTCTCCTCCACCCGGTGGGTCGGGTCGTCCGGGCCGCGGTGGTGCTTCGCGATGTATGTCCTCTTGATGACCGTCTCCCGGTATTCGATGACGTTGACCCTGATGTCGGGATGGGAGGCGTTGACTGGCGCACCGTTCAGGTAGCGGAAGTCGTGCCGGGTGCCGTCGGCGTCGGTGAACCGGGCGGTGCGGGTGTCGGGGCTGGCGTCGAGGCTGGCGAACAGCAGCGCGTGGTCGCCGGGTTTCGCGCCGAGGATGAAGCGGAGGCCGTGCCGCCGCAGGCGGGCGATGTGGGGCCCGTTGGAGGCGAGGCCGTCCTGCAGGACGATGGCCTTCAGGCGCCGACGCTCCCGCCGGAGGTCGTCGATGAACCGCGCGGCGGCGTTGCGCTCGCAGTCGTTCCTCCTGTCTCCGTCGGTCCTGGCGATCGGCTCCGGGGCCAGCGGGAACACCTCGCGGCGTTCCGGGTGGCAGACCACGGCGGCGAGCATGCTGTGCGAGTAGGTCCTCGATCCATCACTGCGGCGGGCGACGCAGCAGTGGTCGCAGTGGACGGATTTCGAGCTGAAGTAGCCGGTGCCGTCAATCGAGATCAGGTAGTGGCCGTCGAAAACCGGCTGGTCCTCCAGCACCCTGCCGCGCTGCAGCCTCGCGAACAGGGTCCTGAACGCCGGGCGCAGCTGCCTGGGGTCGACCGTGTCGAGGCGTTTCCGCATGGCGGAGTCGCAGGGCGCCGCCGCGATCCCGAACAGCGTCCGGAGGTTCCCGCGGACGATGGCGTCCCTGCGGCTGTCCCTGTCGAACTGCAGGAGCGACGGATATTTGAGCGAGAACATCGCGAACGCCGACATGAGGTGGTCCGCGAGGCTGAACCGGCGCCCGTCCACCGGATCGTCGATCCTGCCGAAGCATTCCGCAAGCGCCCTGATCAGCCCGGGCCTGCCGAGGTCCTTCCGAAACCGCATCGTCCCAACTCCCGTCATCGAAGTCAACACCGGTTGCGGTAAGGGCCCCAGCCTATGATGTCCAGAGGATTCCGGGCGGTTTCCAGTCGTCTGGAAGGAAAAGTCTACGAAACCCGGTTCACGGAAGCCCAAGGAATACAGGGTCCGGAAGGGCTGGTGGGAATTGCTGCCCGCGTGGCGGGATCCATCTCCAGTTGGTCAAGCAGGTCGCCTGTCCATAGACAGCTGGAAACATGCATGTTAAAAGTGAGCGCCGTCGCACCGCAATGGCGTCCGATCTCGGCAGCGGTCAGCATATACGTCTTGAGATCGGCTCCAAGACCACCCTCGACTTCGGGAATACAGATGCCGAGAAACCCTGCGTCCGCGAGATCCCGGTAGTTCTCTGTCGGGAAGGCCGCATCCCTATCGTATCCGGCGGCCCGAGGGGCGAACCGCTCTGCGGCAAGCGTTCCTGCCCTTTTGGCCAATTCGGCCTGTCTACCTGTCAGTCGCCAGGACTCGGGGTCAAAAATCGGCGCATGCGTCATTCTTCGCTTCCATTCAGAAATTCGCGGATTATCCGGTTCACCTCCAATGGAGCCTCCTGGTTGACCATGTGGCCAGCTCGCTCAATCACATGGTACTCCGCCCGTGGCAGCCTGTTTGCCATGCGCGCCATCGTCCTTGTGGGCGCGTTTCCATCGAATCCTCCCGCGATCAGACAGCAGGGCTGTGTCACCTGCTCAAGATCGTCCCGTCGGTTGAACGTAACAAGGCACTCCAGGATACCGCGCCAGGTTCGTTCGGAAACAGAAGCCATCGGCCTCTCGACACTCTCGATTACTTCCCTCGATGCCGACGGCCCGACAAGACGCTTCGCCGATTCCCGCGCCAGTTCCTCCATTCCGAGGCCGGCGTCCAAGGGCGCAAGCCGCGCCTTCAGGAACGCCTTCCTGAACGAATCGTCCCTTCCGCCAAAACCAGATGTCGTCGCGATGAGTACGAGCGAACTCACATGTTCAGGCCGCCTGAGCGTGTGTTCCAGAGCAACCATTCCACCAATTGAGTGCCCGATCAGACAAACCGGACCCAAGCCCAGCGCCTCGATGAATCTCCCAAGCGACGCCGACAGAGACTCAAAGGTCGGCGGCCAAATTCCCTCGTCACTTGCTCCGTATCCCGGCATGTTCCAGGCAATTACTCTTGATCCATGGAGTCCCACCAACGCGCCTACACGACCATCCACTTCATTTGAGGGCCCCGTGCCCGCCGCGTCGTCAAGCTGCGGCCGGAAACTCTCGAGTCCACCTCCGATTCCGTGTAGGCATAGAACCGGAAGGCCGGAACCGGCAGTCTCGAATTCGATTCCCGCCGCGATCATGCCAACCGACCGCCATCAACAACACAGGTATCGTCGAGCGCGATATCACAACCCATCATCGGCAGGTCAAAGTGGCCGCGCGTGAACCTACCCGCGAATTCGTTGGCACCGGTGGAGTAGAGAAAATTGCCGGCAAGTGTGCGCAGTTCCGTACAATTTGTGTCACGCCGGTCATACATCGTCAGGGCCTCGTAACGTGCGGCGCGATTTAGACCCCATCCCACATGGCTTGTTGCATAGGCCTCTCGTTCTCCGAATCCGGCAAAGTACTCCCGCATCAACGCCGCATCTGTGCCTTTGCCTTTGACATCAACCACAAAGTCTTCCCTGATCACCAATTCCACCACCGATTCGAAGTATCTCTTGAAGGTCAGGTTGATGTCGCCTGGCTGATAGACCAGCCTTCCATTGACACCTCCTGACGCCGGAAAGCTGACGACGACACCACCTGGCCAGTGAGCGAGCGTTCCAGATCTGTCGGTCCAGCCCCAGACCCCTACGGTCGCGGCACCGACCATCCGCACTTCCAGATCGGTTCCCGCACCCGAAAGCACGTTCATGGTGCGTGCCGCCCGGCATCTGGCAACTGCCTCCTTTCCGAGTTCCTTCAACTCCGAAACCGGAACCAGACGGGCCAGCGCCTCCGGATGCTCGTTCGAAACCGTCATAATTCGTGCCCCTGACTTCAGGATATTGGGGGTTTGCGGTGCGTGCATAAGCCCCTCAAGTGTCAAATCCACCACAACATCCGCTGCCGCCAGCGCCATAACGGCCCCTGACTGTCCGTTCAGCGCCTGGCTCGCACCGGAAGAACGGACAATAGGCCCCTCAGGATGCGCGGGAGTTGGGACAGTAAGCCGGTAATGTGACAGTCCCAGCTGACCAAGTGCCAGTTCGGCCAGTTGAACGTTAACCGACCGCGACTGGGTCTCGGCCAGAACAACGATGTTCTCCTCCCGGCGCATCGCACAGAGCTGGAACACCTGCACGAATGCATCAAGCCATCCGCTCTTTACCCTGTCCACGAGCATGGCGCATCCTCCCTGACCGAGTGGTTACATGAAAATTCATTTGATGCAAATTCATATTCTCTCGGCTAGACTCGTCGCATGGCGCGATTCATTGACGACTACCTCCTCTATCTGCTCGCGCGGGCCAGCGGCAAGGCCAGCGCGGGATTCCACGAAGAACTCGCGGCTGAAGGTGTGGCTGTCTCCACATGGCGCATTCTCGCGACTCTCCATCCCGATTCGCAGACCGGTATCGGGGAACTCGCCGAGAGTTGCCTCGCCAAGCAATCCACCATGACCCGCCGGATCGATAGGCTGGGCACAGCGGGCCTGGTCCTGCGGCAGGAAAGCGCGGACGACCGCCGAAGGGTCGAAGTTCGTCTGACCCCGGCCGGTCGGGCACTTGCGGACCGGTTGACGTCGATGGCCAGCGCACATGAAGAGCGAATACTGCAAAGGTACACGGCCGCGGAAATCGCACAGCTGAAGGCTGTTCTATCCGACCTTTTGACCAGTTAGCCACGACCTGCTAGGATTCGGTTCAGGGAGGCCGAATGGACATGGAACAGGACATCGACATCTCCGAGTTCGATCTCCTTCATGTTCCCGAGGACTATATCGCCGATCCGTACCGGTATTTCGCGGCGCTCCGGTCCCACTCTCCCATACATCGAAATCCGGACGGCTCCTTCATTCTGACCCGATACGACGACTGTGTCTCTGCCTACAGGGATCCCACCGTCTGGTCCTCTGACAAGAAGGCAGACTTTGGCCCGAAGTTCGGAACATCGTCTCCGCTCTATGAACACCATACGACTTCGGTTGTTTTCATTGACCCGCCAGACCACACCCGCATCCGTAGACTGTTCCAAGCGGCGTTCACACGTAGAGCGCTCGCCGCCTTCGAACCACGAATCGCCATGTTGGTTGACCAATATCTCGACCGATTCCAGGATTTGGGAAGGATGGAGGTCGTCGAGGACCTTTCGTTCAAGCTACCGATCGAGGTCGTTTGCGACATGCTCGGGGTGCCGGCCTGCGACCGGCTGCTGCTCCGCGGCTGGGCTCTCGCTATCCTGACCGCCCTCGAGCCACGCATAGACAAGGACCAACTCGATACAGGCAACCGGGCGGTCATCGAATTCAAGGACTACCTGCGTGACCTGATCAAATGGCGCCGTTCCCATCCTCATGAAGCAGCGCCGACAGAGGTGCTGACCAAGCTTGCCGACGCAGAGGCGGAAGGCAGCAAGCTGACAGAGACCGAACTGCTGCACCAATGCATCTTCATGCTGAACGCGGGTCATGAAACCTCCACAAACATGCTGTCACACGGCATTCATGAAATGCTCCGCAATCCCGATCAGATCCGTTGTCTGAACAGCCGCCCCGACCTGATCGAGCCGATGGTGGAGGAGGTCTTACGCTACCAGGCACCGATACAGATCAACAACCGGAGATCAGCCCGCGGCACCGAGATCGGAGGGGTTCACTTTCCGTGCGGAACCACGGTGCATCTGATCATCGCTTCGGCGAATCGAGATCCACGCCAGTTTCCGGAACCGGATCGTTTTGATATCTCGCGGCGTCCCAACCGGCACCTCAGCTTCGGACTGGGTGTTCATATCTGCGCGGGCAACTCTCTGGCTCGGCTCGAGGCGGCGGTCACGTTCCGAAGACTGTTCGCCCGTTTCCCGGACATCCAGCTCATTGCCCCTGCGGAAATCGCTCCCAGACTACGCTTCAGGGAAGTCAGGCGTCTCGACGTCACAACTCATTGAGAGGTCGGTATCCATGGTTCGCACCAGACCCGCACGAATGCAGCATTTCGCGATTGAGGTCAGTGATACCGACCGTTCCATCGACTGGTACCGTAGGGTATTGGGCTTCAGGATCACCGAACGGCATGCGGCGCATGAAGTTCCGGACATTCCGGTGGAACTGACTTTCATGCGGCTCGCGAACATTCATCATGAGATCGTTCTGGTCCATAATCCAGCCAAGACCTACCGCCGGAAACCCCTGCCGGAAAATGATCTCGACGGTCCACCCAATTTCCATCACGCCGCGCTCGAATGCGACAGCCGTGAGGATTGGCTGAAGATGCTGGAAAGGATTTACGAGGAGGGTGCCGAAATCGTGCGTGGGCCTGTTCTACACTCGTTCGTCCAGTCACGGGGAGATGGCAGTTGGGGCGAGAACGAGGCAGTGTACATTCTTGATCCCGACGGGCATCGGATCGAGATCTTCTGCGACCTGGCCACTATTGACACAGATGGGACCCATGTAAGCGCTTGGGGTGAACGCATGGAAGGCACACGGACCGAAGAACCATAGCTGTAGACGTCGCCATTGCCGGCGCACGCCCCGTCGGCTTGCTGCCTGCCGGTCTCCTGAGGCGCCGCGGCCATTCCGTTGCGGATCTGGAGGGACGCGCGACCACCTACCCATTGCCCCTGGCGGTGCATTTCGACGGAGAGACGAAGCGATGTTGCCGGGCAGCGGATCTGGCGCACCGGTATCCTCCCGCATACGCATGTCGGTAGGGGCAAGCCATTTCTGGATCCTGACGGCAGCGCCATTGTCGACTGGTCACGCGACTGGAATACGGCGCCGATGGGTTGGCACAAGAGCTACAGGTTCTTTCGACCGGGCCCGGAGTCCGACTCCGCAGGGACCTCACGGAATTGGATGACACACAAAATCATGGATCGGGGTGTCTCGATTCGCTGGCTGCCCGCCTTCTTCGACCGGCAGGTGAAGCTGTTCATCGCCGCGCGATCAACCAAGCTGCGCTACAATCCCCACTTCGGGCAAGACAGTTGCGAAAGAGATGAAATGTTCTCATTCAAAGACCAAAATCCCAGCGATTCCCATCGTGTTGGCTTGCTGGAAGTTGCCCAATTGCGCTCTTGCCCGATCTTCTGGCGGTTATGGCCTTGAAATCCTCTTGGGATCAAACTCCGCCAGATTGCGTTTCACATTGCCAGGACGCCATTCGCATCAACCACTGGTCCGCAAATTCAAGTGATCATGGAACTCTCTCCATGACGTCACGGGAAGAAATGACGACGAATTTGCCCTTCATTGACTCCAGCAGGTTTCGGTGGACTCACTTCAGCAGAGTCAAGGCAAGGATTCGCATAATGTCGGCAACGACAGTCTATCGAGCCCGGAAGATCATCACGATGAACCCCGGAAGACCTGAGGCAACGCATGTTGCTGTGCGTGACGGAAAGATCCTCGGAGTCGGTACGTTTTCCGAAGTCGGGAACTGGAGCGAATCGAAGGTCGACAACGGATTTGCCGACATGACCCTTATGCCGGGCTTCGTCGAAGGTCACGCCCACGCAATGGAAGGCATGCTCTGGCGCTACGTCTATTGCGGGTACTTCGACCGAACCGATCCATACGGGCACACCTGGAATGGCCTCAAGACAGTGGAGGCCGTCCTGAGTCGGCTGAAGCAGGCTGAAACACAGATCGCGTCGCCAGAAACTCCACTTTCGGCATTCCAGTTCGACCCTATCTATATGAGCGAAAGCACATTCTCCCGCCACGATCTTGATCTGGTGTCTGCGGTCCGACCCATCGGTGTTCTACATGCTTCTGGCCACATTCTGTATGTCAATTCAAGAACTCTGGAGCTTGCCGGCCTGCTTCGCCAGGGGATCGACCATCCTGGCATAGAACTTGGAAAGGACGGACTTCCGATTGGAGTCCTGAAGGGGCCGGATGTGTACATGCCCGTTGGAGTTCACGCAGGTTTCAGCCGCTCAGTAACGGATTCGGATGAACATGGCTTGCGCGACTTCGCCAGGCTGTGCGTTCGCTCAGGCACGACGACCGTAACTGACCTCGCGGCTCAACTGGAGGACCCGGCCGTCCAGATGATGCTACGCGTCACGGCTGATCCGGAATTTCCCGTGCGGGTCGTTCCCTTCAAGCTCTCGATGGGCCATTCGCCTGAGGATCTCATCAACCGGACAATGGCACTCCGGGAGCTGACCACGGACATGCTTCGTCTCGGCCACGTCAAGGTCATTGCCGACGGTTCAATCCAAGGCTTTTCCGCCCGACTGCGTTGGCCTGGCTATTTCAATGGATCGCAGAACGGGCTCTGGTACATCGCCCCGGAGCAGATGGTGGAAATCTACCGTCGATCGCTGGAAGCAGGCATTCTGGTCCACACCCATACCAACGGCGACGAAGCGACGCAGCTTGCGCTCGACATGCTCGGCCCGGCACTCCTTGATCACCCCCGACGTGACCATCGTTTCACTCTGCAGCACTGCCAGCTTGCGGACGCCTCCCAGTTTCGCAGGATGGGAGCGCTGGGGGTCTGTGTGAACCTCTTCGCCAATCATCATTTCTATTGGGGCGACGAACATCGCCGACTGACTGTCGGCCCTGAACGGGCCGCGCGGATGAACGCCTGCCGAACCGCACTTGACAGCAGCGTTCCAATGGCGATCCACTCCGATGCGCCAGTAACGCCCTTGGGACCGCTATTCACCGCATGGTGCGCCGTCAACCGTCTCACCTCCAGTGGACATGTGCAGGGCGAATGCGAGCGAATCACCGTTACGGAGGCCCTGCATGCGATCACGCTCGGCGCGGCATACACGCTACATCTTGATGGCGAAATCGGATCAATCGAAGTAGGGAAGCGCGCTGACTTCGCTGTCCTCACCGAGGACCCAACGGAGGTCGACCCCGTGGCTCTCAAGGACGTTCCTGTCTGGGGAACCGTTCAGGGAGGGCGCGTCTTCGCCGCGAATGACCAATGACCACCTCAGACCTGAATCAGTCTGTCCGGTCTGGAGTCGAACTGTGAATCGGGATTTCGCCGGCAGTCAGGGCCTGATTCCGGTCACAACAATAGGCGGCTATCTCGGAGCTGGCAAAACCACCCTTATCAACCATCTGCTCCGAAATGCCGATGGGTTGCGACTTGCGGTTCTTGTAAATGAATTCGGCGCACTCCCCATAGATGCGGACCTGGTCGAAGCATCAGGAGACGAAGTCGTCTCGATCACGGGCGGCTGCATTTGCTGCGCCTTTGGAGACAGCCTAAGCGCGACTCTCTCGGATCTGGCGCGTCTCCCCTCACCTCCTGACCATTTTCTGATCGAGGCATCGGGTGTCGCAATCCCGGGTTCCATTGCCGCCACAGTGACCCTGATTCCCGGTCTCTTCAGGGAGGCCATAGTCGTATTGGCCGATTCTGAGACGATTCGCTCCAAGGCAACGGACACCTATGTCGGCGACACCATCATCCGCCAGATGGCGGATGCCGATCTTGTGCTCTTGAACAAGACCGATCTCGTAGCCACCGATTCCCTGAACGAGCTAACTCGCTGGCTTTCGGGGATAGCACCAGATGCTCAGGTGATCCCGATCACACGAGGGTGCATTCCCCCTGCCGTGGTTCTTGGCGCAACCGGAAGACTCGATGAACCAACCCCCTCGCCGCATTCCGACCAACTGTTTGAGAGCATTGTCCTGAGGCCGGATGTTGTCTGCGATCCTTCCGCTCTCGCCCATCTCGTTGCTCACGGAAGTTTCGGTGTGATTCGGGCGAAGGGCCATGTAAGAGATCGAAATGGAGATCGGTATCTGGTTCAGATCGTTGGCACCCGGTCTGAGACTATCCGTTCCTCTTCCCATGGCATCGAAGGTCTCGTCTGCATCGGCCTCAAAGGGAAATGGAGACCAGAAGAACTGTTCGCCGCCATTGCGGACCTGTCTTCAATCCAGCCAGATGAGGCAAGATCGAGCCTCTGAAAGCCAAGGAACAGATGTCACGCGTGACGACTGGAACGCCTCGGCAACAGAATCCAACACCAATCCAACGAACGCGATCACGGCCACATTCAATTGGCCGGGAACCTCAGAACTGTTGCTCTTTGCGCACGTATCGATCTTCCGACTTGCCGCACGTTACCGTTTCGGTGTTCGCTGTGGCGGAATTCGATGCACGACCGGAACAGGTTTCCATGGGTAACTGGTTCAAATTCCGATGGCTGGATGCCAATATACCGCGCAAATGCCAGATCCTGTCTCCACCATACGAAATCTCGGCCGCGCTTCCGAAGCGGCATTTTCCCGAGCTGGCATCGCCTCAGCGCAGGAGCTGCGCACACTTGGGCCAGTTGACGCTTACCGGAGACTGATCGAGTCAGGAACGAAGCCTCACTTCATCGGGTATCTTGCCATCGCCATGGGGCTCCAGGACCGTCACTGGAACGACTGTGAGGGAAAGGAACGGAAGATGCTGCGTATCCAGTTCGACGCCCTGAAGTCTACCAGTGCCCCGAGCGCCAAGTCCCGGATCGAAGCCTCGTTGGACGAAATCGGAGTGATCGACCTTCGCGGCTGAACGCCGCTACGTCCTGGACTTCGTTGGAAGGGCAGCGCCAGGGAGAACCAATGGCTTACTGCCGCGCCAAGGTCGACCGAAAGAACCTGCGACGAAGTCAAAATCCTATGCCCAGCTCCGCTTAGGCAAAGCTCCGCGCTTCCGGGCCCAATGCCAAGCCAACGCTCAGGAGTCTGAGTTGCTCCAGCAATTGAGGATATCCGAGGGAACCGGTGTCGCATGATACACGCCGCGCGCGATCGCCCTTGAAACGCAAAGCGCGGCGGCGTGGTACAAAAGTGGAAGTTCTTCCGCATCCGTCTCGGAAGTCCCCGTTGCCACTGAGAATACCAGATCACCATCTCCTGGCATGTGAGCGGGAACGACTGCCCTCCCAATTCCATCATGTGCCACGACCGCCATGCGCTTCGCCTCTACCTTTGTAAGTCGTGCATTCGTTGCAACCACAGCGATGGTGGTGTTGGCTCGCTCATCAAGGCCAACATGCAAAGGGCTTGGGAGCGTCATACCAAGTCCTCCGCGTGGGTCGGGGCCAAGGCCTCCGAACTCCGCATCATGCTCGAATGGTGCCGCCCAGAAATGCCGTTCGCCAGGTGTGGTCACTGATCCCATCGGATTGGCAGCCACGAGCGCACCAACTACGGAACCGTTCGCAAGAACCAGGGACGCCGAACCAAGCCCTCCCTTAAGCGTCGCGGTCAATGCGCCCGTTCCAGCCCCAACGCTTCCAATCTCGAATCTGTCGCCTGCGTTCTCCAAAGCCGCCAATCCGAGAGCTGGGTAGGGATTGCGGTCCCAGTTCTTGCTACCTCCATTGAGAAGGTCAAACAGGATTGCGGCGGGCACCAAAGGCACGCGGGCGCTGCCCACCCGAAACCCTCGTCCCGCCTTATGCAGACCAGTCATCACGCCCGAGGCCGCGTCAAGACCAAAGGCTGACCCGCCTGAAAGAACCAAAGCGTCAACTGCTTGCACGAGTCGATCGGGTTCCAATAGATCGCATTCCCGTGTGCCCGGCGCTCCCCCCATTACGGCATAGGATGCCACGAACGGCTCATCGGCAGTCACAACCGTGACGCCTGACTTCATATCCTCATCCTGCGCATTGCCAACACGTAGAGCGGGTACGTCAGTGATCAGGTTTTGCGAACCGGGCCTCATGGCTCAGAATTCGTATGCAATGGAAATATCGGAGCTCCATTCCCTGATCTCACCGAGCACCCAATTCCTGTCGACGTCGACTTCTGTTCCCCCCTGCCACACATTTGGCTCTTCCAACCCCTTTGTCATGAGTCATTCCGCGAGTTACATGCCATTCGCTCGGCAAACGAGATACAACAGATCGATCAGAGAACAGATTGCCATACTCATTGGGACAAGGACAAGAACTATGCCGTTCGTGGCGCCTGGATATTCGAAACCACTCTTGGTGCCTTTGCCGGGGCAAAGATCGGCGATTTGCAGGTCTACGGCTTTGATGTCGTAATGGTTTGTTTCTTTACAGCTTCCATTACCGGGAGACTGGAGCATCGGTCAGCCCTCAATCCAGTACTCCTTGCTCCGGCATAGCTGTTTCAACATTGGACTGGCTACCGGCGGGGTGGAAAGCAGCCCCCGCCGCAGGAGCCGCGGCGGAAATGCCCCCGCTTCACCTCCACACGGCCAGCCGGGTGAGCCACGACCTCTTCCTTGCCGAGTAGCCGGGTCATCGGTCTGCCGCAGCGCCGGCAGCGCCCTACCGGGATGTCTGGACAGCAGCCTCAGCGCCTCAGCGCCGCCGCCGGGGGAAGCCTCCCGGAGCGCCCGCTCCACCGCGTCCAGGTCCGGGACGCCCGACGCCAGGTCCGCCGTCAGCTGCGGGCCGAACTCCGCCGGGACCGCAGCCCGGCCGCAGCCCCGCCAGCGGCAGCGCGTCCTCCGTGATGCCGCGGCTCCGCACCTCGCCGCCCCCGGTCCGGTTCCGGATGAAGCCCCCATCGTGCCCGCGGACAACCGGCGAATGCACCGCCGCGTCGCACTCCGTCAGACCCCAGAATACGCCACCGCGTCCGGATGCCTGTTGTCAACCTTTCTCCGTGCCATGACCCACGCTCCATGCCCATTGCCCAGGATGGCGGGTCGCCCGCCAGTTACCCCGGTCATCCGCGGTCCCGCCGCAGCACAGGGATGGCACATTCAAATCGTGGAAATCAACCAGACTGAGATACACCCAGTGCCGCGAATTCATCCATTGTTGGACACTGCAACCCCTCCTTTGCCCTTCACGAATGGCCGAACTAGGTGCAACCGGCGCTCGCCAGTCAAGCCATGTGTCAAAAGAGGTCAATCCAGTGCTTCATTCAGATTCCAGATGACAAAAATCAACGGGTTAGCGGGCATCAAAGGGTAGACTATCTGGGACTCCATATGTTTTTTGGAATTTAGCTAATATAGCTATTGTAATGCCGCCTCGCGTTTTGTGTATATTGAGCCTCTTGCAGAACTTCCCGATCAAGCGGTTTTTTCGGAAACAGGCGCTTTTTTCTGATGGCTGGTATGGATATGGAGCCATCCCTCTGGTATGAAGCAGGTGTCAAAACCACAACATGCAGGGAGACGGCTCCATGTCCCTACGTTCGTCCATATCAGATGCCTGGCAGCGGTTTCAAGGGGAACTTCTGCCGGCCCTCGCCGGGGAGGTCGGCCCGCTGGGCGTGAGGCACGGCAAATTCATCGCCGTGCTGGACCTTGTTGAGGTGGAGAGGCATGTGCACTGCATCCACGGGGGCGTTGGGAACCCTGCCGCCGACCGCAGGGCGCTGGCTCGGGCCTTCGTCGCCAAGGCGGTGTGGGACATGCCGACCACGGTGGTGCTGATCGACAGGCTGCGCCACCACCCGACGCTGCGCAGGCCGGTCGGCTGGTCCCGCGTGTCGGAGGTGCCCAGTGAACCGGCGTTCTCCCGCGCCTTCGCCTGGTTCGCGGAGACCCGGCTGCCCGAGCGGATGCACGAGGCGCTGGTCCGCGCCGCGTACGCCGGCTCGGTCGTCGGGCACATCTCCCGGGACTCGACGGCGATCGTGGGACGGGAGAGGCCGGCGCCGAAGCCGAAGCCGGAGGAGAGGCCGAAGCGCAGGCGCGGACGCCCGAAAAAGGGGGAGGAGGTCCCGAAGGAGCGGACCCGGCTGGAGCGGCAGCTGCGGGACGGGATGACGGCGGAGGGGATGGCCGACGGGCTGCCGAAGGCCTGCGGCACCGGCACGAAGCGCAACGCGAAGGGGTACAGGGAGAGCTGGAGGGGGTACAGGCTCCATATCGACGCCGCCGATGGGGACGTCCCCGTCAGCTGCATCCTGACCTCGGCGTCGCTGCACGACAGCCAGGCCGCCATCCCGCTGCCGGGGATGACGGCGCTGCGGGTGGACCACTGTCACCAACTGATGGACGCGGCATACGACTCCCTGGAGATCGGGTTCCACGCCTGCCTGACGGGGCGCGTGGCGGTCACCGACACCAACCCCCGCCGCGACGCGGCGCTGAAGGAGCGCCTCAGGAAAGAGGCGCTGGCGCAGCGGAAAGCGGGCCACATACGCCACGACCGCGTCCGCTGCCGGCAGCGCCCGGCGGCGGGCGCGTGAACTCCGCCCTGAAGGACCCATACGGCGCCCGGCAGGGTGTGATTTCTGTATGGCGAACTATCAATTTTTTAATGCGTTGAAATCAAAAGATATTTTCTGATTCGAGTTCGGGATTCTGCGCGGATTCGGCCAATTTCGCGAAAACCATCCGTTTCGGCTGTGGTTTTTCCACGATCACCGTGTTCGCCGCTGCTCCCGGCCTTGGCTTCTTGGGGGGTGTAGAGTGCTCCTGAAAATTCCAAAAACGCCCCTGGGCGGGGCGACAAGGAGGAGCACTCCAATGACCAACGTACAGATTGACGCCTCGATTGCCAAGAACGCCGATGGAAGCGTAGCCGTCGAAGCGACGCGGGAAGCCCTGATGGAGGCGGGTGCCGCCCTGGTGAAAAAAGCCACCGAGCTCGGCTTGGCGGGGGACGTGGCGGCGATGTACCGCCATGATCCGCTGACAGCCGAGAACCAGTTCCGGGACATGCTCTTCGGCGTGGCTCGCACCATCCTGGCCGACGCGTTCACTGCGCTTGACGATCATGGCAAGACGGTCAAAGTCGAGGGGAAAACCTATCGCAAGGCCGCGCCCACGTCGGGCCGTGCGATGACGGTCTTCGGACCGGTCGACTTCCTGCGGTCTCGGTATCGTCCCGCGGGAACGGGTGCGTCCCTGATTCCGACCGAAGCCCTCCTCCGCCTGATGCCCGGCAGGCTGACGCCGGCGGCGGCGGGCCTCTCGCTGTACCTGATGAGCAACCTGACGGCGCGCGAGAGCGAGGACATGTGGGAGAAACTGTGCGGCCAGGGGCCCTCGGTGGCCTCCCTGGTGCGATTGTCCGGGGATGCCGGAACCTGCATGGAGGCGTGTTCCGACGATGTTCTGGACGGCCTCCGGGAGGAGGAAGAACTGCCGGAGGAGGCGACGTCGATCCTGGTTTCCCTGGACGGCGTCATGATGCGCATGCATGCCGAAACGACCGAAGAACCAGCCACGGACGCGGGCTGGCGCGAGGCGTCGAGCGGCGTGGTGGCCTTGGTCGATGGCAGCGGTAACCTGCTGGAAAGCCGGTACTTCGGCCGTCTTCCCGAGACCGGCAAGACGAGCCTGAAAGCACAGTTGACGGCGGAAGTACGCCACTGGCAGTCGGTCAATCCGGACCTGAAGCTGGTGGCGGTCGCTGACGGCGCGAAGGACAACTGGACGTTCCTGGAAGCGCTGGATCCCGAAGTCATGCTTCTAGATTTTTGGCATGTGACTCAACACCTTCAGGCTGCGGCCGACGCCGCCTTCGGTCCGAACACCGCCGCCGGGACGGTCTGGTTTGAGAAATGGCGGCACTGGCTGCGCCACGACCCCAAGGGGGCCAGCAAGGCGATCGACGCCTTGCGCTACCTGATGCGGAAAGGCAAGGGAGCCGCCGTCATCCGGAGAGAACTGAACTTCTTCCGCAATCATCGTCACCGCATGCACTATGCGGACGCTGCCGTCGCCGGCTTCCCCATCGGTTCCGGTGCCGTGGAAGCCGCCAACAAGGTGCTCGTGACGACCCGGATGAAACGCTCCGGGCAGCGCTGGGGCCGTGACGGCGGCCAGGGCGTCCTGAGCTTCCGGTCGCTTCTCAAGTCCGGACGTTTCGACCGAGCCTGGGCAGCATTGGTCCCGCGCCTGGGCCGCGGTGGCGGCTGGAAGCTGCCACCCTGCGCCAACGAGAACCGGCAGGTCGTGCAGGTCGCGCTCGTCGCATGATTCTTGGCTAGGTCATTGTAAGATTAAAAAGTGACCATATGAGAATCACACCCCTGCCACCTGTTCTTCGGCGTGCTGGCCCTGACGGGCGGGCAGCTGATGCGGCTCACCATCTGACACCGCCGGCTCCGGCAGATCCGTCCGCCGCGGACGCCGCCCCGGAGGGGACGGCGCGGACAGCCATGCGCGGACGGCGCCCGACGGGCCACCATCTGCGGCATTCCGCCACACCTCGGGCCGTGCAGACGCCCCGGGCACCCACCGGATCCGGTGTCACGACCCTGACGGAACCGAAAGGCTTGCAGCGCAAGCCCGAACCGCAATAATTGTGCAAGAGGCTCTATTAGCTAAATTAACTGACACTGAGGAAGGAGGCGCGATGCGACAGTTTTCCGCAACAGATCTTGCCAACAGGACCGGAGATGTTCTTGCGCTTGCTGCGCAGCAGCCCGTCGCCATCGCACGGCACGGCAAGCGGCGCTTCGTGGTTCTATCCACCGAGGAATTCGAAGCCCTGCGCCTGGGCAAGGACAGCCGCACTTCGCATCATGTGGACGATCTGGACGATGCCGAAGCCAGACGCCTTGTGACCGAGTTACAGGCCAGCATCGACAATGACTGACAGTGACGCGCCGAAGATCGGGCAGGTCTAGCGCTACCCCTATCTGTGGTCGTACGAGGTGGATGCGCGTCGCTTCGAGGGCAGAAAGCAGAGGCCGACAGAGGTTTCACTGCTGACAACCAACAAAGATGGCGAAGCGGTTGTGATGCCGGTGCCGCTGACGGCATTGGAACTCAAAAACAACCCTTTCGCGCCGGAAGTACCGGAAATCGAACTGCGCCGAGCGGGTCTGGATCCATCCGTTCGGGCGTGGGTCATTGCCAACGAATGCAATTTCGAAGCCTACAGGCGCACCTATTACCTTGAGCCGCGCATTGAAGGGCGAATTCACGTCGATGTTCATCAAGCTGGTTCAGGGAAGGATGATCGAGGCCATCAAGGCCCGGAAGGCAAGGGGCGTCAGTCGAAACTGACACCCCGGCACTTACCTGACAAACGCTCATGATTGGGCTGGCCATATCGCCCCGCTGATCATGTAAGTTCAAGGGCTGCCGCCGCCGTCTTTCTTCCTGCGTCCGTTTTCCTTTTCCCGTCGGTTCACATTCGCTTTCCGAATGCGGCGGGATGACGCATGTTGCCGCGCGGAAGCGGACAGGAGGACGTTTTTTTTGTGCGGACATTGCGATCCCGTTGTCAAACTGTCCCGGGCCGTCGGCTTCGAGCCCCGCCTTGTTTCCGGACTCTTCCGAGAACGAACAGCAAAATGCACCGCAGCGCCCGTCTCCGGGGGCTGTGAGTCTGCTGATCCGCCGGCCTGTCCGCTTCCACGCATGATCCCCAACAGGAGATAGTCACATGATAGAGAAGGATAAGCTCAATGTCATCCATTCCCGCGCCGCCGGGCTGGATGTTCACAAGATGCAGGTCACCGCGACCGTGCGCATCGCCCGCCCCGGCGCGGATTCGGAACGCATCACGAAGGAGTCCAGCACCCTTCCGAGCGGTCTGGCCGATCTTTCGGCCTGGCTCAGCGAACACGGCGTGACGGCTGCGGCGATGGAAGGAACCGGCGTCTATTGGGAGGCGGTTTTCGACGCCGTCGCCGATGCCGGAGCCGAGCCGCTGCTGCTGCACGCTCAGCATGTCAAACAGATCAAGGGCCGCAAGACCGATGTCGCCGACAGCATATGGCTGGCCCGCGTATGTCAGTTCGGTCTCTGCAGCCCGAGCATGGTTCCGCCGAAGAACTTCCGCGAGCTGCGCCGGGTCTCGCGCGCGCGCCGGAAGATCGTCGCCGGGCGGTCGCGGACGCGCTGCCGGGTCCACAGGATCATCGACGGAGCCGGGCTGCGCGTCGGCGGCGTCCTGTCCGACATTTTCGGGGCCAACGGCCGGCGCATCCTCGACGGTCTGGCCGAAGGGAAAGAGCGGGCGGAGATCCTCGCCTCGCTCTCGGGCCATGTGCGCGGGCATCTCGAAAAGCTCGACGACGCTCTGCGGCGCAGGCTTTCGGAGGCCGACCGGTTCCTGCTGCGCGATCAGATCCGTCTCTTCGACCAGGCCGGACATCGTCTGGCCGAACACGACGCCGTCATCGAGGAGGGTCTGGCCGGCCGCTGGAGCGATCTCAGCCTTCTGACCACGATTCCCGGTATCGACCGGCGCGCCGCGGCGGCGATCATCATCGAGCTCGGCCCCGATGTCTCCGTCTTTCCCGGGCCGAGACACTGCGCCGCATGGGCCGGTCTCGCCCCCGGCAACAACGAGAGCGCCGGAAAACGGCGTTCGGGACGGGTCCGCAAAGGCAACCAGGCTCTTCGCACGCTCATGATCGAATGCGCCCAGGCGGCCGCCCGCAGCAAGGGATGCCAGTTCAAGGGCTATCACAAGGCTCTGACCGTCCGCCGCGGCTACAAGCGGGCGACCGTCGCCGTCGCGAACAAGATGCTGCGCATCGTATGGGGCATGCTCTCGACCGGAGAACTCTACCATGACCCCGAAACCGACTATGAGGCCATGATGGTGATGCGCAATGCGCCGCGATGGATAAGAATGCTGCGTAAGTATGGCGTGACGGCCGGATCCGGAGAACGCCGGGCCGCCGCCTGACCGCCGTCCTCGGGACGGCGGCCGACAGCTCTGCGGAGGAGGCCGAAAGCGCGAACGGCACGGGGCAGCAAGCGGGGCAGCCCTCAGACAGACCGAAGCGCCGAAGCCGCCTCACGCTGCCTCAGGCCGAACCCGCCAAATTCGGTCAACGATCCCGTGCGCCTTGTCGGGAAGAAACTTACACAGCAAAAGCTCAAGAAGATAACCGGCGTACCAGGGCCCAGTCCTGCCAGGCACGCCCGGCGCTGTTCGCGCGGAACCGCATTCGCGGGGCGGCAGTCGGCTACCCGTCCGCGACCGGCAACCAAGATCACTTGAATAGCCGATTCCACAGAGAAGGCGCAAAGTTCGGCACGGCCTCGCTGACGCGGTTTCCTTTGCGGACAAATGCCGCCGCGTCTGCGATGGGAAGGCGGTGAACACTTGGGTTCAAGCGGTGCAAATAGCAGTTGTGACCTATAAACATAATTGGTTCGGCTTGCGATCATCACGAATTTTAGCCCGAATTATCTGACATGGAACGAAGGCCGCTTCGCGGCCAGTAGGGCCTTGCGTTCAGTCTGTCCTGACTGACTGGCATCGTTTTCCTCATCAAGTCTGTTGCATGTCGGGCTGACGATGCTCCGCTCCCTTTGCGCCCGACGGTCGGGGCGGTCGCAACCAAGGGAGTCAATAATGACATCGAAGAGGAACAGGGTTTCCGGCGGGTCTCCGGCTCGCACGAGGATTATCGGGGTGACGACTATGAAAGGGCTCTGGAGTTCACCGACCTCGACATCAAGCAAGGCGGCGACGACGCTGTGGTCAGCGACCCCTCCGACACCCTCTCGATCGCGCTCGCGGACTTCGATGCCTCGCCGCTGACAGCGGCCGACCTCGGCTTCATCGCCTGACCGGAACCCGCGGGGACCGGCCAGGGCGGCCGCCCCCGGCTCCAGCATCGTGCGCCGGGGCCTGCCACACGGCGGTCTCCCTGTGTCCCGGCGGGTACCGTCGCCGCCCGCTGGCCAGTCGGTGCCATCACGCGCCCGGGAATCCGGTCACCACCGCACCTGATGCCGCACTTCAGGGTGAAACAGGTGCCTCCTTATAAACTGGAGACCAATCAATGATGCGGTGTACGCCTTCCAACCGTCCCATTTTACGTAGCGTGTCAGCCAATCCTTGTCGGCAGATGACCCGGTGCGCCAAGGGTGGCTATCCCATCAAAAGCGGAACTCAACTGTCCATTGCCTGCTCTTCGCCGTCGTTTTGGATTGGGAAGGCGTTGTAACTCGGGTTGGGGTTGGGGGCATCGAACCCCGCAGTATCGAGGGTCGCCATACCCTCGTCTTTGATTGGACGGAACGAGCGTCCGTCTGTGTGACCGGAATCCCTTCAGCGGTTAAGTTCCATGCTGGTTGAGCTCAACAATCCCAAATCTCAGCCAACAATCTCAAGTCCGGAAAAGAAGTATGCGATCTCAACTTCAGCAGTCTCCGGAGCATCAGAACCATGCACCGAGTTCTCGCCTTTCGACTGCGCGAATTCTGCGCGAATCGTTCCTTCTGCGGCTTCGGCCGGATCGGTCGCACCCATCACCTCGCGGTATTTCGCAATGGCATCCTCACCTTCCAACACCTGAGCGACGATAGGTCCAGAAGCCATGAACGCGCATAACTCGTCATAGAATGGACGCCCCCTGTGGACTTCATAGAAAATCCTTGCTTGGGCCTCCGTCAAACGAAGCCTCCTCTGCGCGACAACCCTGAGGCCAGACGCCTCGATTTTTGCATTGATCGCACCAGCCAGATTGCGTTTTGTAGCATCCGGCTTGATAATCGAGAAAGTTCGCTGCACGGCCATGCGCTGTCTTCCCTGTCTTTGTGGATGGGATCTTCTGTCCCGTCGAATTGTGCAGGCGCACTAGCACGCGCTCTCAACCTTGAAAAGCCGCGATTGACCGCATTGCCCTAATGCGTCAAACCGCCCCGATGCTGAGAATAGATGATATCCACTTCGCCATTGGCGGCACTCCTCTATTCACGGGTGCAAGCGCTTACATTCCCGATGACCATAAGGTCGGCTTGGTTGGGAGGAACGGCACTGGAAAGTCGACGCTCTTCCGCCTGATCCGGGGCGAATTGACTTTGGAATCCGGCAGCATCGGCTTACGAAGCGGTGCCCGTATCGGGGGCGTGGAACAGGAAGCTCCTGGCGGAGAAATCTCAATACTCGATACCGTACTCGCTGCGGACACCGAGCGAGCCAAACTGCTCTCGGAGCGAACGGATGATCATGAGCGGATTGCTGAAATCCAAACACGGCTGGCCGACATCGATGCCTGGTCGGCAGAAGCAAGGGCAAGCGCGATTCTACGAGGGCTGGGTTTTTCCCACAACGAACACGGTTCTCCATGTTCGGCCTATTCCGGAGGATGGCGCATGCGGATCGCTCTTGCGTCGGCGCTGTTCTCGCGACCAGATCTGCTCCTGCTTGACGAACCGACAAATTACCTTGATTTGGAAGGAACGCTTTGGCTGGACAACTATCTCGCCAGCTATCCGCATACGGTCATGATCATCAGCCACGATCGCAGCCTTCTGAACAATGCGGTTGACTCGATCCTTCACGTAGAACGGAAATCGCTTGCCTTCTATAGAGGGAACTACGACCAATTCGTCCGCCAGCGCACGGAGCGCTCCGCACATGCCGCCGCCGTTGCCAAAAAGCAGGAGTCCCGCCGTGCCCATCTTCAGTCATATGTCGACAGATTCCGATACAAGGCAGACAAAGCCCGACAGGCACAGTCCCGACTCAAGATGATCGCACGAATGGAATTCGCCTCCTCGCCGGAGGAAGCCGCCCTGAAAGCCTTCAGATTCCCGGAGCCTGAAAACCTCCCGCCTCCAATTGTCACGATGGAGGGTGTCAGCACTGGTTACGGGGAGATCCGTGTACTTCGGAATCTAGACCTTCGCATCGATCAGCATGATCGAATCGCATTGCTGGGAAGGAACGGCGAAGGAAAGTCAACTCTGTCCAAACTCCTGTCCGGCAGACTTGAGACGATCGATGGCCGCATCGTCCGCACAAAGAGACTTCGTGTTGGCTATTTCGCCCAGCACCAAGTCGACGAGCTTGACCTCGATGCGACTCCATTCGAACACCTGATGCGTAGACACCCCAATGACAGGCCTTCCACGCTACGGTCAAGGCTTGCGGGATTCGGCTTGACGGTTGACCAGGCCAATACGCCAGTTTCCAAACTATCAGGTGGCCAGAAGTCCCGTCTATCGCTGTTATTGGCCACATCCCACTCGCCTCACCTGCTCATCCTTGACGAACCCACCAATCACCTTGACATTGAAAGCCGCGAAGCGCTTTTGGATGCGCTGACGTCCTATTCCGGCGCAGTCATTATCATAAGTCACGACCTCCACCTTCTTGGGTTGGTAGCGGACAGGCTGTGGCTGGCAAAAAATGGTACTGTAAAGCAATATGAAGGCGATCTGGAGAGCTATCGCAGGGACCTGCAAGCTGTTGGAAGGAAGAAACCTCCCGTGAAGTCCAACAGATCGGCGGAGAGCTTCCGGAGCTCAATACAGGAGTTTCGCGCAGAACTGCAGAAATGCGAGGCCCGGATTGCGAAGCTCACGGAAATGCGTGAGAAACTCGACAGCAGGCTTGCCAATCCGGATCTTTACGAACCGAACTCGGTGAAGGACCTCTCTTCGTGGCAAAGAAAATATGCCGAGGTCCTTAATGGACTCGATCGCGCGGAATCGCTCTGGATTGCAGCGCACGAGAGACTTGAGAAAGCCGAAGACGCAGAACGGAGCAAGGTACGAAACCCAACGACCGCAGATTGAAAGGAGCAGTGCCGCATCGAATGGGCCGAATAAAGGACTCGCGATGGAATGTACCCTTACGATCACTGCGTGGGAAACCAACTGATTCAAATGTCAGGAGGAAACGATGAGCGGCGAAGACACCGGAATGATGGTCTACCTTGTCATTCTGGCCGGTATCCTCGTAACACATGTCATTGTCAGGAACCGAACCAACCTTGGCCGGATATTCCGGCATGGTGCGATCTGGAGCGTCATTTTCGTCGGTGCAATTGCGGGCGCAATGCTGTGGCAGGAAATCCGCCACGACTTCGCATCCCGTCAAGCCTCAGTCACCGATGAAGGCCGGATTGAAATACGCCGTGCTGCTGACAGCCACTATTATCTGACACTGGAGGCCAATGGTGTGCCAGTTCGGTTTGTCATCGACACCGGTGCAACGAACATTGTGCTCTCACGCCGCGACTCGGATAGAATTGGCATCAATCCCGACGACCTGGATTTCATTCATGTTGCCCACACCGCAAACGGTCAGACGCGCACGGCACGAACCATGCTCTCTACCCTCACTCTTGGCCCAATCGTCGACCACAATATCGCGGTATCGGTGAACGAAGGCGAAATGGACGATTCTCTCCTCGGCATGGACTATCTTGAGAGATTTGACCGAATTGAGATATCGGACGGCACGTTGGCTCTCACCCGGTAGCCAGTATCATGATGCATTCGATGTGACTGACTGCATTTGGCCAAACACAGAAGCTCTTCATGCACTGATTTGACCGCGAAGGTCGCCTCAAAGGCAATCCAAACGACCCCAGGTGTGATCTGCTTGAACTGCGACTGTGGATCGACGTATTCGTCGTTAGGCAGGCAGGTCAGGTACTTGCGGGCATAATGCCGTAACTGGAGTTCAACTCGACGTGATTGGTGGTTTTCTCCAAAGCCATACGGTTAGTCTCCGCCGCAACCACCCAGTTCCAGAGGCAATATGGATCCTCTCGTAATCTTCACCCCTTCCGGAAAACGTGGCCGAGTTCCAGTAGGGACGTCCGTGCTTACCGCCGCACGGCGGCTGGGTGTCGACCTTGACAGCGTCTGTGGCGGTCGTGGGATTTGTGGCCGCTGCCAGATCACGCCTGGCTATGGGGAATTCCCGAAACACGGAGTGACCGTCCCACGGAATGCGGTTTGCGACAGGAACTCGGTCGAAGACCGCTATGGGCGCATCAGGAACCTGAGTGAGGGACGGCGCCTCGGCTGTCAGGCAACAGTCCAGTCGGACGTGGTTATCGATGTTCCCCCGGACAGCCAGGTGCACAAGCAGGTCATTCGAAAGGCCGCGGCCATCCGCAGCATCACGATGGATCCGGCAACAAGGCAATACTACGTCGAAGTGGAAGAACCCAATATGCATGAGCCGTCAGGTGATCTTGAACGGCTCAAGGACGCGCTAGCGAGACAATGGGGCATAGAAAGAAGCATTGTCAGGGCTGACCTAACAGTGCTTAGGAAACTCCAGCCCCTGCTGCGCAAGGGCAAATGGGCAGTCACTGTCGCGCTTCATCGCGGACATGCCGACATGCATGAACGGATCCTCGACATCTGGCCGGGCTTCTGGGAAGGACGCCTGTTCGGCTTGGCTGTCGACCTAGGTTCCACGACGATCGCTGCGCACCTCTGCGACCTCCGCAGCGGAGAGGTCGTCGCGAGTTCGGGAACCATGAATCCACAGATCCGTTTCGGCGAAGACCTCATGAGCCGGGTCAGTTATGCCATGATGAACCCCGGTGGCGATGTTGAAATGACCTCAGCGGTACGCGAAGCCATCGATCGACTTGCGGCGGAAACGGCGGAAACGGGAGGCATTGATCCTGTCCAGATCGTCGAATTGGTTTTCGTCTGCAATCCGGTGATGCATCATCTCTTGCTGGGCATCGATCCCGTCGAGCTAGGCCAGGCTCCCTTCGCCCTGGCCACATCAAACTCGCTCTCCATGGATGCCAGAGAGCTCAGACTCTCTTCCGTAAATTCATCGGCCCGTGTTTTTGTCTTGCCCTGTGTGGCGGGCCATGTTGGCGCCGACGCCGCGGCCGTCGCACTTTCAGAAGAGCCGGGAAAGTCGGATGATCTCGTTCTCATCGTCGATGTCGGCACCAACGCCGAGATTCTGCTTGGAAACAGACATGGTGTGCTGGCTTGCTCGTCGCCCACCGGTCCCGCATTTGAGGGAGCGCAGATCAGCAGTGGCCAGCGAGCGGCTGCTGGCGCCATCGAACGCGTCCAGATCGATCCGGTTTCAAAGGAGCCACGTTTCAAGGTCATTGGCTGTGATCTATGGTCCAAAGACGAGGGATTTGAAGATGCTGTGGCCGCGACCGGGGTACCGGGCATCTGCGGCTCCGGCATCATTGAGGCGGTCGCAGAAATGCGAATGTCCGGCATTGTCGATGCATCGGGCCTAATCGGATCATCTGAGCAGACCGGTACCGCACGCTGCACGCCAGATGGACGCACACACTCCTACCTGCTGCATGACGGAACGCCGGCAGGTGGTCCTCGAATTGCCGTCACGCAGGCGGACATTCGGGCAATCCAGCTTGCGAAATCGGCACTCTATGCAGGTGCCCGCCTCCTGATGGATGAATTGGGAACTGATTCCGTCGATCGTGTCATTCTCGCCGGAGCCTTTGGTGCGCATATTTCGCCGAAGCACGCGATGGTGCTTGGGATGATTCCAGACTGTCCCCTTGATCGGGTGACTTCCGCGGGCAACTCAGCGGGCACCGGCGCTCGCATCGCGCTCTGCAACCGCACCGCCCGGTCTGAAATTGAGGAAACTGTGCGCATGATACACAAGGTCGAGACAGCCGTAGAACCCAGGTTTCAGGAGCATTTCGTCGCTGCCAACGCGATTCCGCACGCAAACGCTCCGTTTACGGAACTCCGTAAGGTGGTTGACCTTCCGTTCGCCAGCTTCAACACTGGGGGTAGCGGCGAACGTGGAAGGCGCCGTCGACGTTCCAGTCAAAAGGAGTGAAGCCATGAAAATCCTGCAGGCCGGATCGCGTCCATCCCAAGTCGGACCGGAAGACTCGTTTTCAGGTCGGGTTCGGATCGACCCGGTGATCATGGCACCTGAGCCCTCCCGTGTCCGTGCGCTGACTGTGACATTTGAGCCAGGTGCCCGAACTGCCTGGCACACGCATCCACTTGGGCAGGTTCTTGTCGTGACCGCCGGAAAGGGCCTGGTTCAGAAGGCAGGTGACCCAATTCAGGAAATTCGTCCTGGCGATGTTGTCTGGTTCGCGCCCGAAGAACGCCATTGGCACGGTGCCGCGCCGGACACCGGCATGACTCACATCGCAATCCAGGAAGCGATTGACGGATCCAATGTGATCTGGCTGGAGCACGTTACCGACGCCGAGTATTCCGGCAAGCTCTGATCGGCGCACTGCGCACCTGTCCGAGACTTCCTCTCGCTGACGGCGACCCTACATGGTGGGTGCTAACGCCAAGAGTCCGGCAGACAATCCAGGAATGCCCCGCCCGCAATTGATGCCTACCATCTCCGCGATTCGATCCTGCCATCCGGGCCCATGCGGAATTCCGCTCTGACAGACATCCTGAGCTCTGGAGTTTTGATGTGTTGTCTACATGCCAACAACCAAGGTCAGTCGGAACTTCAGGGGCATCGGCAAGTGAGTTTCTTGGCCAGATCGATGATTTTCAGCGGTTTTTCGGCTGGACTGGCTCCAGTGCGGCTGTCATCCTTATGGAAACCTGCTGGTCCGACCTGACCCCGAGGAGCTGAAACGCCCGCTTCTGAACTGGGGTTTTGGGAGGTGTGCAAAATTGACCCACCTCCCTGGGAGCGAATCGGCGAAGCTCGTGGCTGACTTTTCAGCCTGCGAGGTGAACGGCGATGTTGGCTATGGAGACGATGGCGAAGATTCGGAGCATCGCGACCGAGCTCGGGATCCTCGAGGAACACGGTCCGCAAGATCGTTCGCGGCGGCGGGACGGAGCATCGGCATTCCGGCCAAGAGCGGCAACCGCGTCCGAAGCCCGGGGTTACGTCCGGGAGCCCGGGTTTTCCCGGGCGGAACGCGGCGCGTCTGCGACGCGGGAGGTTGACGTTGCGGAAGATCCGGGAGCGGCAATACGGCCTGGGCTGCGAGGCCGGCTACGACGACGCAGTCCGGCCCCAGTCCCGGCAATGGGCGGAAAGGCAGGGCGGCGGGGTGTACGGGACCTTCGTCCCCCTGAAGTTCGGCCGCGGCGAGGCCAACCGTTTGGACTGGAACCACGGGCCTGTCCGGCTCTCGGGGAGGCAGGTCCAGATCAAGGCCGCGCAGTTCGTGTCGTGCCACGGCAGCATGCCGTTCGTGCGCTGCTATCCGAGCGACACGTAGGAGATAGTGTTCGACGCCCATGACCGGGCGTTGGTCGATTTCGGCGACCATTGCGGCCGGGGCATTCACCACAACATGACGACGGCGGTGATGTGGACGAACCTCACCAACGCGCTGGCCACGCTCGCCGGCAGTCCCGAGTTAGATGGTCCTGACGCAGGCGGCGGCGCTGGCCGACACCGTGAGCCGTGTGGCGGAGGGCGTCCTCAGGGAGCGCAGCCAACTCCGGCCCGGGCGGTCGCATCCCCGGAAATCGATGAAGCCTGTCAGCAGACGGAACCGAAGGAGCAGGGCCAGGGCCTGAAGACCGCAATGTTCCGGAAAGGAAGGAACCGCCAGCGGAGGATCAGGTGCGGATCCTTAAGGAAACGCCATTGCGCAGCGCTCCCCCGACGCGCCCGGGAGATGAATGGGCTGAGGTGCTGAATTGGATAGCTGACGACGGCATTTTCTATACTTGGTGAACTGACTTCGACCGCATTCCAAGGCATGATTCGTCCGCCGCCGCATCTTCGGATGCACCGGGTCCGGCGTGTCGGCGACTATCCGACAAGCCGATGCCGGTCATGGGTGATGATCCGGAAGTTGTCGGTGACGGATTCCGTGATCGCCTCCCATTCGTTGGGCAGCGTTTCGTTGAAGAATGCGAAGATCGCTTCGGTGAACTGGCGGAAGTCCGCATGGAAGCGGTTGTGCGTCACGTGGCGGTGCATGACGCCCCACAAACGCTCGATGGGGTTCAGGTGCGGCGCATAGGGTGGCAGGAAGTGCAGCCGGATGCGGCGCCCCGGCCGCTCCAGGAACGGCTTGAGCGCCTTCGCGTGATGGTAGCGGGCGTTGTCCAGGAAGACATGGATCACCCGGCTGTCGGGATGGGCGCGCTCCAGCTTCCTCAGAAGCCGCAGGCTCGTCCCGGCATCGATCCTCTCGCCCTCCACCAGCGTGAGCCTCATCGTCTCCAGGTCCAGCGCCCCGTGCAGGTTCAGGCGCCGCCGGCCGGTCGTCGACCTGATGGCGGGCCTGTCCTCGCGGACGAACCAGCCATGCGCCGGCCGGCCTTGCCATTCGGGGTGGACCGCGTCGGCGAAGACGACCGTCTCGTCGGGGAGCAGCCCGCGCATCAGTTGCTCGTAGCGCCGGATGAAGGCTTCCTGGGCTTCCCTGTCGGCCTGCCTCGGAAGCGGTTTCGGCTTGATGTACTCGAATCCCAGCCTGTGCATCAGCTTGATCGCGCCGCCGCGGGTGTATTCGACGCCGTGGCGCTGCAGGATGGCGGCCCGGACCTCGTTGGTGTCACGCGGCGGGCTGTCCCGGAACATCGCCCTGAGCGAGGCCTCCTGGCCCCGGGTCAGCTTGCCCTCCCGTTCCGGATACGCCGCCGGGTCCAACGAGGCGAGGCCCGTCCTGCGGAACTCCCGCAGCCAGCCGCGCACCGTGTCGGGGTCGAGATGGAGAATCCGGCAGACGAGGCGGACGCTGTTCCCGTCGTCAAGCGCAACGAGCGCGTTCGCGCGCCGCACCTTGAGCGCCGCAACCTTGCGCCCGCGCATGACCGCAAGAAGCGCATCGCGCTCCGCGGATGTCAGGATGGAACCGGCCCCGGACATGACGTCTGTCAATGATGTTCACTGCTCGTTTTGACGGACATCTGGAACGTTCCGCGAATCATGTCAACCCGCAAGGGCGAATTCAGGACTCCGAGTATATGCAAATGCGATCCTCGGAGAGTGAGCACCATTCATGCACAAGACCGAGAGTTCAAGGGACGACGACCACACCAGCGAGCACTCAGTCAAGCCGGAACGGACGGCCGTCACCAATTGAGCGCGGCACCTGGACGTTCCGGCCTGCCGCACGGCGGTCAAGCACTGCTCGCTTCTTCCTGGCGGTCGGCATAGATCATCAGGGGTGCCGAATCCGAGTTCACGGCCTCTTCATTCACAACGACCTCATCCACCGAGTGCATTCCCGGCAGGTCGAACATCGTATCAAGCAGGATGTCTTCCATGATTGATCGAAGGCCGCGTGCGCCGGTCTTGCGGACGATAGCGCGTTTCGCTATCGCCTTCTGCGCACCTTCGGTGAAGGTCAGTCGCGTGTTTTCCAGTTCGAACATCCGCTGGTACTGCTTCACCAAGGCGTTCTTCGGCCCGGTTAGAATCGTTACCAGCGCCTCCTCGTCGAGATCCTTGAGCGTCGCCACAACGGGCAGTCGCCCCACGAACTCCGGTATAAGACCGAATTTCAGGAGATCCTCCGGTTCCAGATCGGCGAACATCTCTCCAATGGTGCGCTTCTCCTCGCCCTTCACATCCGCGCCAAATCCAATTGCTGAACCACGCCCGCGCTGCGAGATTATTTTTTCGAGACCGGCGAATGCGCCTCCGCAGATGAACAGAATGTTGGTCGTGTCCACCTGAAGGAATTCCTGCTGTGGATGCTTGCGGCCTCCCTGCGGCGGAACAGACGCGACCGTACCTTCCATGATCTTCAGTAGCGCCTGCTGTACGCCCTCTCCACTTACGTCACGGGTGATCGAAGGATTCTCCGACTTTCGGGTGATCTTGTCGACTTCATCGATGTAGACAATGCCTCGCTGGGCGCGCTCGACATTGTATTCGCTTGCTTGGAGCAACTTTAGGATGATGTTCTCGACATCCTCGCCAACATACCCCGCCTCCGTCAGCGTAGTCGCGTCCGCCATGGTGAATGGCACATCAAGAATCCGGGCCAGTGTTTGGGCCAGCAGGGTCTTTCCGCAACCTGTCGGCCCGATTAGCAATATGTTGGATTTCGCAAGCTCGATGTCCTCTGCCTTTCCGGCATTGCTGAGCCGCTTGTAGTGATTATAGACAGCCACCGAAAGCACTCGCTTGGCATGCTCCTGGCCGATTACGTAGTCATCGAGGACCTCGCAGATCTCTCTTGGCGTCGGTACGCCATCCGCGGCTTTGAGGCCAACTGTCCTGGTTTCCTCGCGTATGATGTCAGTGCAGAGCTCGACACATTCGTCACAGATGTAGACGTTCGGCCCTGCGATAAGTTTGCGGACCTCGTGCTGGCTTTTGCCGCAAAATGAGCAGTGGAGGGTATCCTTGCCCTCAACTCCGGAAGATCTTGCCATTTTCTGTCCTCTCAAGAACCCATGGTTCGATTTGGACCCAGATCCTTGCCAAGCCTTTTCACATAGTCACTTCGTTTGGTAGCGCCAATGCCTGTACAATGTCGGAACTGTCTCCTGCGATTGGAGTGAAGCGACCGTCACTCCTCATTGTCATTCTTGGTGCGTTGCTCGACAATCTCGTCAATGTGGCCCCACTCAAGAGCCTCTTCTGGCGACATGAACTTATCTCTCTCCAGAGCTTTTTCGACATTCTTGACCGATTGGCCAGAGTGTTTCGCATAAATCTCGTTGAGCCTTTGTTTCAGTTTCAGGGTTTCCTCGGCGTGAATCGCGATGTCAGTCGCCTGACCCTGATATCCGCCTGATGGTTGGTGGACCATAATTCTCGAATTCGGAAGCGCATAACGCAGCCCCTTCTCGCCCGCGCAGGCCAGAAGCGAACCCATCGACGCCGCCTGACCAACAATCAGTGTAGACACCTTTGGACGGACGTACTGCATCGTATCGTAAATGGAGAGTCCCGACGTCACCACACCGCCCGGACTGTTGATATACATCGCGATCTCCTTTTTTGGGTTCTCGGACTCCAGGAACAGAAGCTGCGCGACAACAAGACTCGCGGTTACATCGTGGATCGGACCGTTCACAAAGATGATCCGCTCCTTCAGCAGGCGCGAGAAAATATCGTACGCCCGCTCTCCGCGGCTCGTCTGCTCGACGACCATCGGAACAAGGTTGTTCATGTAGTGCTGGAACCGCTCAGATGGATCGGTCATTTCGCCTGCCTCATGTGTTTACCTCCGGGAGCGAACCGGTTGGTTGGCAGAGTCTTAGTTCGGCGCTTCGCAGTCTGCAAGCACCACGGCATCATTTGTCCAAATCCTGTGGACCACATATCCTGAAATCAACGCCTGTCGCGACCTTCTCCACATTTAGGAGAACCTCGTGACCAATCTGCCACATGCTGATCAACCGGACCCTGTCTCACACGGCTTCGTTTTCCAAAACCATCAAATGCCCGCGTCTCGAGTGGATTCCCATGATTGGCCTACACCGAAGTGCAGCCCGACTCCTTTTGAACCGAGCCTGCAAAAATGACGCGAAATCGTCTCGATCAATTGCAAGGTGACGTGCTGATGGCCTAGGTTCAATGGAAAGGAGATATCAATGAGCGGAGCCGAGCCAGCACGCACACCCCGGATAACCTGGTTTGACGCCGATGCCGGCGACCTTGACGAATTTGTCGCAGGCATCCCCGAGCGGACCGATCTGGAATTCTATCCGTTTGCACAGGCAATCGAACGAAACGTCCTGCTCTACAGCGGAGACCGTATCCGTGACCTCGACAGGTCCGGCCAGGCTTCGCTAATGTCTGAATGGGCACAGGCATTGCTGGACGGTCCGGGACTGTTCGTGATCAAATGTGCCTTTGCGGATAACGCACCTGTCGACCGTGCGACCAAGCTCTTTGAGCGGATCATAGACGAGGAACGCACATCCGGCAGCGGCGGCGGTGACCACTTCGCCAGACCCGGCGCCAACGACCGGGTTTGGAACGCGCTGCAGAAACACTGCCTCGCAGACCCCGAAGGCTACGCGCTCTATTTCGGCAACGTCTGCCTCGCACTCGCTGCATATAGCTGGCTTGGGCCCAACTATCAGTTCACAGCCCAGATCAACCGCGTAAATCCGGGTGGGCTAGCCCAGACGCCACACAGAGACTACCATCTGGGTTTCATGACCCGTGAGGATGCCGCCCGATGGCCCATTCACGCGCATCTGCTCTCGCCAGCGCTGACCCTCCAAGGTGCCGTTGCGCATTGCGACATGCCGGTCGAGAGCGGGCCGACAATGTACCTCCCCTATTCCCAAAGGTACCAGTCAGGATATGTGGCGTTTGGCCAACCTGAATTCCAGGAATATTTCGAGATGCATCACGTCCAACTCCCTCTGGAAAAGGGCGATGCGGTCTTCTTCAATCCCGCGCTGATGCACGGTGCCGGAAGCAACCGATCCGAAAACATCTACCGAATGGCCAACCTGCTTCAGATTGGCTCAGCCTTCGGGCGATCGATCGAAGCGATCAACCGTCGGGAAATGTGTCAGGTCCTGCTGGCTCCGTTAGCGGAGTTGATCGCCAGTGGAACGCTTTCAGAGGCGGAGGCGGAGGCAGTCGTTGCGGCGACGGCCGAAGGATACGCCTATCCGACCAATCTTGACACCGATCTCCCCGCTCCAGATAGTTTGGCGCCGCTGAGCCTTGCGGCGCTGATGCGGCGGGCGCTTTCCGAAGGCTTTGGGGATGGAGAGTTCACGGATATGTTGGACAGGTGGGAGCGACGGAGGCAACCGTAGCCGCAATTCCGGCACCAATGCATCCCACATCCGCAAAGGCCAGTTCCAGCATTTGCCTGTGCCGGTGGAGTCCTGGCAAAGCCAATTGCGGCAGCTTGTCACGACCCGGCCTCTGTGCAAACCTCCTGCATTGCCACCAATGAGGCCAGAATCGTCGATGGATATCAAAGTCAACGAGTCTGAGGATCGGACCAGAACGGGAGCAGCACAGCTTCCCGAAAAGGTCGAGACGCGCAATCCCGGGATGGAACTCGACCTCGATTGGGTCCAGTCGGTACAGGCTAACACTTCGGCGATTGAGCGCCGAACCTCATCGCTGTCAGGCCGAAGGTCGGTGAAGAAGGCATTTCAGGCAGCGTGGCTCCTAAGAGCGATCACATGCATCGATCTTACCACGCTTTCCGGCGACGACACTCCGGACCGGGTCAGACGCCTCTGCGACAAGGCCATCCATCCACTGCGCACCGGCATTCTTGAAGCACTTGGCATGTCGTCGGTAACGGTTGGCGCGGTCTGCGTCTATCACGACATGATAGAGACTGCTGTGGACTCGCTGCGGGAGACCGGAGTACCGGTGGCGGCCGTCTCCGCCGGTTTTCCCGCCGGCCTCGCCCCGCTATCGACCCGCATCAGGGAAGTCCAGGAAAGCGTGTCCGTCGGTGCCCAGGAAATCGATATCGTCATTTCCCGGCGCCATGTGCTCGTGCGGGACTGGCGCGCGCTTTACGAGGAGGTCCGCACGTTCCGCAAGGCCTGTGGCGAAGCACACCTGAAGGCTATTCTGGCGACAGGTGAGCTTGGAAGCCTCCGAAACGTGGCTCGTGCCAGCCTTGTAGCCATGATGGGAGGGGCGGATTTCATCAAGACCTCGACCGGAAAGGAATCGGTGAACGCAACCTTGCCGGTCTCTCTCGTTATGGTTCGAGCGATCAGGGATTACCTTGACCGCACTGGAATTCCCGTCGGATTCAAGCCCGCAGGAGGTATCTCCAAGGCCAAGGAGGCGCTGGTCTATCTGTCGTTGATGAAGGATGAGCTCGATGACCGCTGGCTTTCACCGAACCTGTTTCGCTTCGGGGCCTCTTCCCTTCTCGGCGATATCGAGCGTCAGCTTGAGCACCATGTAACTGGCCACTACTCGGTCGGTTGGCGACATCCTACTGGATAGCAGGGACATCACCGGAGCTGGGTTCAGCCCGAAACAGGACAGAGCCATGAACGTTCAGCACATCTTTGACAAAATGGACTATGGCCCGGCCCCCGAGAGCGCTGCCGGAGTGGAGAGATGGCTGGCCGCCAATGAAGGTCGGTTCGGGCATTTCATCAACGGAGCGATGACGGCCCCTGGCGAAGGTTTCCAGACCAGAAATCCCTCAACGGAAGCCATATTGGCGACGCTGACAAGTGCGACTGCACAGGACGTTGACGCGGCGGTTCGGGCTGCGCGGGCCGCTCAACCGGGATGGGCCCGGCTGTCAGGGCACGAACGGGCCCGATATCTTTATGCTCTGGCCCGACTGGTCCAGAAACACTCCAGGCTGCTCGCTGTAATGGAAACCCTCGACAACGGGAAGCCAATCCGCGAAAGCCGTGACATTGATATCCCGCTGGTTGCCCGACATCTCTATTTTCACGCGGGCATGGCGCAACTGCAGGACCGGGAATTGCCGGACCGAGAGCCACTTGGTGTGTGCGGTCAGATCATTCCGTGGAACTTTCCGCTCTTGATGCTTGCATGGAAAATCGCGCCAGCCATCGCGGTCGGCAATACCGTCGTTCTAAAGCCGGCCGAATACACGTCCCTCACCGCCCTCATGTTCGCCGGTCTGTGCAGTGAGGCGAATCTTCCCAAAGGTGTCGTCAATATCGTCACCGGGGATGGCCGGGTTGGAGACATGATCGTTCGTCACCCAGGCATCGACAAGATTGCATTCACCGGCTCGACTGAGGTCGGACGGGAAATCCGTAAAGTAACCGCAGGCAGCCGCAAAGCGCTGACACTCGAGCTTGGCGGAAAGTCCCCCTACATCGTGTTCGACGACGCTGATGTCGACAGTGCCGTTGAGGGGTTAGTGGACGCAATCTGGTTCAATCAGGGCCAGGTCTGCTGCGCCGGATCGCGGCTGCTGTTGCAGGAAGGCATTGCCGACAGCTTCCATGATAGGCTGAAACGCCGCATGACCAGACTTCGCATCGGCGACCCGTTGGACAAGTGCATCGACATTGGCGCAATGATCGATCCTGTCCAGCTGCAGCGTGTCTCCAAAATGGTGGCGGAAAGTGTCGGTAATCTGTACCAACCCACAACACCCCTTCCTGACAGCGGCTGTTACTTTCCACCAACGCTGATCACAGGTCTCAGCCAGGCGGACCGACTGATGCAGGAAGAGATATTTGGTCCGGTCCTTGTCTCGACAACTTTCCGCACCCAAGACGAGGCCGTCCGGCTCGCGAACAATTGCCGATATGGTCTGGCGGCAAGCATTTGGTCCGAGAACATCAACCTCGCACTGGCAATAGCTCCCAGGATTGCAGCTGGTGTTGTCTGGGTCAATGCCACCAATCTCTTTGATGCCGCTGCAGGCTTCGGCGGTGTACGTGAGAGCGGTTATGGTCGGGAGGGTGGCTGGGATGGCCTGCTTGAATACACGAAACAAAAACGGCGAACCAAACCGCTCAAGCGAATTCGCTCCCATAAAGAGAACGGGCCCGCCCCATTCGGGGGACTGGACCGCACTGCAAAGCTCTATATTGGCGGCAAGCAGATGCGCCCTGACAGCGGATATTCGCACGCCGTATATTCTCCTCGGGGCCGACTTCTCGGTCACGTTGGAGCTGGCAACCGCAAAGACATTCGCAACGCTGTTGAGGCAGCCGAGAACGCAGCCACCTGGTCGACGACGACTGGACATTCGCGTGCGCAGATCCTCTTTTTCGTGGCGGAAAACCTCTCGGCGCGGGCAGTGGAATTCGCGGACCGAATCCGCAGTCTGACCGGTGTGTCGAAAGCCGTTGCCCAAGCTGAGGTCAAAGCCTCCATCGCAAGGCTGTTCACCTACGCAGGATGGTCCGACAAGTTCGACGGCGCCGCCAGGGGGGTGCCGCTTAGAGGCATCGTGCTTTCAATGAACGAACCAATTGGGATCATCGGTGCGTTCTGCCCGGATGAGATGCCGTTGCTCGGCATAATCAGTGTCATGGCCCCCGCCCTGGCCATGGGAAATCGGTGTGTGCTCGTCGCATCCGAACCGTTTCCATTGGCCGCAACCGATCTCTATCAGGTTCTGGAGACCTCGGATTTGCCGGACGGTGTAGTGAATATACTGACCGGGAGCCATTCCGGCCTCGCCCCGCACCTGGCCGGACATGCGGCTGTCGATGCAGTCTGGAGCTTCTCCTCAACAGATATCTCAGGCAACATAGAAAAGGAATCGGCAGGTAACCTGAAACGGACTTGGGTAAACAACCGACGATCGCGCGACTGGATGGGAGAGGACGGCGAAGGTCGGGAGTTTCTTGCCGCCGCAACAGAACCGAAGTCGATCTGGATACCCTATGGTGAATGAGGGTCCAGCGGCGATCACTACGGGTCTGTTACCTGCACTGCACCCACACCTCAAAACGGCTTTCCGTTCCGAACTGAAAGTGGCGTGAAGTCCGCTAGCTTCATTACCTCATCTGTCAGGCAATTCGCCAAGCAATTTTGCTGCGGCAGTTCCCGGAAACAGTTTTCCTTCAGCCACAAGGTCGCCCAACTCAGTCATTCGTTCCTGAACCGTGCCGTCGGCAGTGACGCGCTCCATCAATCCCCGTTGAATCTCGTTCTCGAACCACCGCCGCGCCTGGGTCGCCCTGCGACGGCACCAATGACCATGATTGCGTCGCCATTCATCCAACGTCGAGATTTCAGACCAGACTTGAGTCAATCCCTCTCCGTTCAGCGCCGAGACCGCCATAACTTTGGGAAATCCTGCTGGATCCTCCTGGCGCGGCCGTAGATGGCGCAAGGCCTGAGCGTAATCCGCACATGTACCCATGGCAGAGTGCCTGAGGTCGCCATCGGCCTTGTTCACGACAATCAGGTCGGCAATTTCCATGATTCCGCGTTTGATTCCCTGAAGTTCATCGCCACCCGCAGGAGCGATCAGCAGGACGAAAAGATCGGTCAAGTCCGCCACAACTGTTTCAGACTGACCGACGCCGACCGTCTCTATCAACACCACATTGAAGCCTGCCGCTTCGCAGAGCGCCGCAGCCTCCCGAGTGCGGCGGGCCACTCCTCCAAGTTTCTTCTGGCTCGGCGAGGGGCGAATGAACGCATTCGGGTCACGACTCAGCCGCTCCATACGGGTCTTATCTCCGAGTATCGAGCCACCTGAACGCACTGAACTTGGATCAACAGCGAGCACCGCAACCCGGTGTCCTGCTTCGGTCAGCATCGTCCCAAACGCTTCGATAAAGGTCGACTTGCCGACACCAGGAGCGCCGGAAAGCCCTATGCGCAAGGCATCACGCCTTGGTGGCGTCAATTGCCCCAGAAGCGAAAGCGTCATTTCTCGGTGATCGGCCCGGCTGCTTTCCACCAGCGTTATGGCTTGAGCCAGAGCGCGCCGTTCTCCGGATGCAATCCGCTGGACGAGATCCGAGGTGCACGAATTGACCGTCATTCCATGTCCCATCACCTCGCGGCTACCGAACCAACCGCGAGTTGGCATTCCGTCATGCCCAAATGCCCTTGCATTTGTCCAGCCTCTATATCCGGCATCGAATCGAATCCCTCCCGCATCCAAGGATAGGCGAAGGATGGCGCGAACCCCAATGTTGAACCGATCGCCCGCAAGGGTTGGCAAGACCTCGAATTATTCGAAGTGGTGGCCGGCGGACCACTCGGATTGACAGGACAGGCGGCTGGCTTCGATTCGACAGGGAACGGCGGTGATCGGCGACCCTCCAGCCAGATCCGCGGCGAGAGCGCAGCCTAGGCGGAGGAAAGGGCCGGTGTTGCCCTCCAGCGGGGAAGTGGCGTGATGAAAGTCGAACGCCCCATGCAACTCGTTGACTGAAGCGTGAGCGGCGACTGTCTGCCGGCCCGCGGCAACCCATCGCCAGCAAAGGACTTCCTTCGTCGTTGACGCCCCCAGCACGAAAGGGCTTTGGCCTCGGACGCGGCAGGTTTACCACCCGATATCTGCTGATCGAACATACATCCATCAGTAGCATCCACATATCCGCCCAATTGATCCGGGCTTGGTGAAGAGACGTCTCGCCTCAACCATACCAATCCCCTGACATGACGGCACGGTGGTCGCCTACTGGCTTCCCACCAGCAACTGCTGTAAATGACTTTGATTCGTTTAGCTTCATAGCTTGTTCGAACAACGGAGACCAAGATGCTTGATACCACAACCGATCTGTCCACCCACCTCAACGATCCGTCCCTACTCGTAACAAAGGCGTTTCTTGCAGGGAAATGGGTGGACAGTGACGCCTCCACTACTTTCGAAGTCGTGAATCCCGCACGGGGTGATGTGATTGCGCAAGTGGCCGATTTGGGCCGCATCGAGACAGCCCGTGCGATCAAGGCTGCCGACGAAGCAATGAAGGGTTGGGCAGGACGCACCGCAAAAGAGCGCTCGAACATACTACGTGCCTGGTTCAACCTCATGGTCGAGAACGCTGATGATCTGGCCATCATACTGACAGCCGAACAGGGCAAGCCACTAGCGGAAGCAAAGGGCGAAATAATCTATGGCGCGAGCTTCATTGAATGGTTCGCTGAGGAAGCCAAGCGAATTTACGGTGAAACGGTCCCAGGCCATCAGCCAGACAAACGCATCACTGTTCTGCGGCAACCAATCGGAGTCTGTGCCGCAATCACGCCCTGGAACTTTCCCAACGCAATGATCACACGAAAGGTTGGTCCGGCATTGGCCGCAGGCTGCTCGATCATTGTGCGCCCGCCCACGCTAACCCCACTTTCCGCCCTTGCACTCGGTGTACTCGCCGAGCGGGCCGGAATTCCGGAAGGCGTTCTGTCGATAATCCCATCGACTGATTCATCAGGCATCGGAAAGGAATTCTGCGAAAACCAAACGGTTCGGAAGTTGAGTTTCACAGGTTCCACCGAAGTCGGGCGTATCCTGCTGCGTCAAGCCTCGGACCAAGTCATGAAATGTTCGATGGAACTAGGTGGAAACGCACCATTCATCGTGTTCGACGACGCCGATATCGACGCTGCGGTCGAGGGTGCGATCGCCTGCAAATTCCGCAACAATGGCCAGACCTGCGTCTGTGCCAACCGCATCTACGTGCAGACTGGAATCTACGATGAATTTGCCGAAAGGCTCACGTCGGCTGTCCGGAAAATGAAGGTGGGTGACGGCCTGGACAGAGATACTGTTCTGGGACCACTTATCGATATGGCGGCGGTTGAAAAAGTCCGGGAACACATCGGCGACGCGACCTCCAAAGGTGCAGCTGTCGCGCTTGGTGGCGCTGCGCACGGTCTTGGAGGTCTGTTCTTCGAACCTACGATAATCACCGATGTCACCCAGGAAATGGCTGTTGCCAGGGAAGAGACATTCGGTCCATTGGCCCCACTCTTCAGATTCGAGACCGAAGACGAAGTCATTGCCATGGCGAACGACACGATCTTCGGTCTCGCAACCTATTTCTTCGCCAAGGATATTTCGCGGATCACCAGGGTTCAGGAGGCACTGGAATACGGGATCGTCGGGGTGAACACCGGGATCATTTCGACCGAGGTCGCGCCGTTCGGAGGCGTGAAGCAATCGGGACTGGGCCGCGAAGGTTCCCACCATGGGATTGAGGATTATCTGGAGATGAAATACGTCTGTCTCAGCATCTAGGTGGATCGGTTGCTGCGGCGGGCATCGATTGCAGATGCTCTCCTCACCGTCAGAGCGCGATCCGTATCGCGGCAACCGCAATCGCGCGCCACCTGATGGGGTGCAGGAACCTGAGCCACAAAGGGCAACTGACTTCCGGGCCGGCCCAACCGGACCTCAATACTCCACTCCTGTTGAACTAACGATCAGGTCATATGCCGTGGAAACTGCCTGCAGCAAAGTTCACTCTTTGTCGGAACCAAATCCCATGAACTGGTTTTCGTACCATCTGCCCATGTGACGATGGCCATCGCAGACCGCAGGCATTACCCCTCCATTCGAGGCCGAATCAACCATCGTCTGCGTGAGAAACCGGTCCGATGTACCGACATTGACGGGAAGACCTGAAGACTCCCAATCGTCGTTGCCTGGTCCCAACATCAAGAGGCGCGCATCAATCGATACGCGCCTCCGAAATCACGGATTTGCTGATATTCAGGCAGCGTTCGCCGCAGCGACTTCCGGGCCAGCTTCGACGGACTTCACGTCTACCGTCTGGCCACGGGCGATTTCGATTCTGCGCGGCTTCAACGCCTCGGGAACTTCACGGACAAGATCGATATGCAGCATGCCGTTCTCATGAGCTGCACCGCTGACACGGATATGGTCAGCCAACTGGAACCGGCGCTCGAACGCACGGTTGGCAATGCCACGGTGAAGGTAAGTGCGCCCGTTCTGCTCGGCGCTTTTTTTCGCTGCAACGATCAGCGAGTTCTCGCGCACTTCAACCGTTAGCTCATTTTCGGCAAACCCGGCCACCGCCAGCGAGATGCGGTAGGCATCGCCCGCCTTCTTCTCGATGTTATAGGGTGGGTAGGCCTGTTCGGCGACATCAGCGGAAAGAGCCCGGTCCATCATGTCAGCGATTCTGTCAAAGCCGACAGTGGCCCGGAAAAGTGGGGAAAAGTCAAGATTGTGCATTGGTCATCCTCCGTTGAGCGATACCTGTTTGGCCCTCCCATCTGGAACGGGCCGTTCGGACTTGCCGGACCCGAGTTTCGGCACCCGACAAATCCCAGATGGGTAGCTGATAGCAAGGATTCAAGACCCGGAAAGCGATTTTCTTGGATTGTCCATCCGGGCTCCATGGATGCTCGGTGGCCCTCAGGCCGAGCCGTTCAGGGCCTTAGGCATTGGTCCACCGGAAGCCCAGTCGAGAAGCTCGACGGTATGAACCACAGGAATTCCGGTTCCATCAGCGATCTGGACCATGCAACCAATGTTACCCGTAGCGATTACATCAGGCCGAGTCGCTTCGAGTGTTCCGATCTTTCGATCTTTAAGTCTTGCCGATATCTCCGGCTGAAGTAGGTTGTATGTTCCGGCCGAACCGCAACAAAGGTGACTTTCGGTTGGCTCCACCACCTCAAAACCGACTCGCTTGAGAAGATCCTTTGGAGCGGATTTCACCTGTTGGCCATGCTGAAGCGAGCAGGCCGCATGATAGGCCACCCGCATCCCTCTGAGCGGACCCTTGGGCAAATCAAGCCTTTCGAGCAATTCGCTTACGTCAACCGCCAGCCTTGCAACCAGAGTGGCCTCTTCGGCAAGGCTGTCGTTGCGGAACATGTGTCCATAATCCTTGACTGTGGTGCCGCAACCGCTGGCGTTGATCACTATCGCGTCGAGTCCTTCACCATTCGCTTCGTCCATCCAGGCGCGGATGTTTCGTGCGGCCTGCCTGTGGCTCTCGCGGGTCTTTCCCATATGATGCGTCAATGCTCCGCAGCATGCCATGCCTGACGCGATCACCACTTCACAGCCAAGTCGCCTCAGCAGCCGGATCGTCGCATCGTTGATGTCCGTGTTGAGCGCTTTCTGCGCACAGCCTGTCATCAGGGCCACGCGCATTTTCCGTTCACCGATCACCGGAAACGTTTGCGGGTCGTCGTTGCGGCTGACCGGAGGAAGACGTCGTGGAGCCATGCGGAGCATGGCCCTGATTCGTGCGTCCGGCATCAGAAACGCGAAAGGTTGACCGATTCTGGCTCCTAGCAGGGCCAACCTGAACCGCCCTGGATAGGGAATGATTCGTGCAAGCGCCCACCGCAGCAAACGATCGATCAAGGGTCTTCTATAGGTCCTTTCGATATGGGCGCGCGCGTGGTCGACCAGATGCATGTAATGGACGCCTGATGGGCACGTTGTCATGCAGGAAAGGCACGAAAGACAGCGGTCGATGTGCAGGACCGTTTTCTCGTCTGCCGCCCTGCCGTTCTCCAGCATATCCTTGATCAGGTAGATCCGGCCTCGTGGAGAATCGAGCTCGTCACCCAGCAGTTGGTAGGTTGGACAGGTCGCCGTGCAGAATCCGCAATGCACACAGGTCCGTAGAATTTGATTCGAGCGAGCGACATCCGGATCACTGAGCTGCTCTTCCGTGAAATTCGTCTGCATTAGATCCAGCCCTCAACCCGCATTCACAATTCCCCAAAGCCCAAACCAGTACTTTCGGCACTCCGTGCCTCTTCAGGCGAAAACCTAGAAGGCAAACGTGTGTTATGCCATTGCAGCCCAACCACAGACCAGGGTGCCAACTGGTTCATCCCATCAATCCCGGATTGAGTATCCCTTGTGGATCGAACCGTTTGCGCAATCCCTGGCTGAGTATGGCCACCCTTGCGGATTCCGGATGAAATACGCTCAATCTCATGCGATTCGACTCGCTGGCCCGCACCAATGTGGCATGACCCTTGAACGCTCCGACTCGCTCCCGAAGGTCGGTTCCTTCCGCCACAAGGATCCAAACGAGCCCACCTCCCCGATCGTAGAGCAAACCGTCAGCCTCGGCTTGTACGGAGATCTCAGGTGCATCGGAAGGCTTGACCGATAGTCGCCAGACATCCCCGGCCCTTTCGTGAAAGGGCTCGACGTCGCGGACCCAAGACCAGCCAGCCCTTGTCCGGTCAGGATCCTTCTCAAGAACCCAATCACCAAAGTCGGCCAGCAAACAACGAAGCCGTTCGGCGCGATAGGCGACCTGGGTCTCGAATCCCTCGACCCGAATCATGGTCACCGGCATCCCATCGACGCCACTTGTTGTGTGTGCCGCACCGGTCACCTCAAACGGAGAACCAAGTGCCATGGACATCGCCTGAACCGCATCGGTATCGGCCAATCCCTCAAGTAGCAGAACACCAGTTGACTCCGTCTGCGGCAGAACCTTCAGTGATACTTCGCTCAGTACGCCCAGCGTCCCGTACGAGCCAGCCATCAATCTGGCAAGGTCATAGCCGGTGACATTTTTCATGACCCGGCCACCACTCTTGATCACTGTCCCGCACCCATCGACGAAGCGGACTCCCAGCAGAAAGTCGCGGCATGCCCCCACCTGCACTCTTCTGGGGCCGGAAACATTCGCTGCGACCACACCACCTATAGTCGGCTCCCCATGCGTCCCAAGAAGTCCGCAATGGTCCATCGGCTCAAAGGGCAGCCGCTGACCCGCCTTCGCCAACAGCGCATCAATCTCGGACACGGGCGTTCCGGCCTGCGCAACAAGCGTCAATGCGGCAGGTTCGTACATCACGATGCCACGCAGTGCCGCCGTGGATAGTATCTCACCGGATACCGGTCTTCCTATGGGCCGTGTGCCGCCGCCGATGATCCTCAAAGGGCCGTCAGCCCCGGCCAACACCTCGGCAAGTCCCGCTTCGGTGTCAGGAACAATCATATCCACAACACTGATTCACACACTTCCCGGACACAGGTCTTGGAGTGAGCCTGCGAAGCATCGGTGCCAGTCCAGCAGTCGCTGTGTCTGGGAGTGGTTTTCGCGAAACCGGTCTGGAAGCCGATGCGCTGCCGAACTCCCACCTCTTGAGCCATCGTTTGATCCTGCACGCGAAGGGACGCTCTTCATCTGTGCCGCATCCATCAGGCCGCAAGACCTCTGCGCGTTTCGGACGCGCTGAGTGGGAACACTTTCGCAGGATTGAGAAGCCATTCAGGGTCGAATACGTCCTTTACCCGCATCTGTGCTTCCAGATCCGCCGATGTGAACTGATCATGCATGAGATCGCGCTTCTCTATTCCGACTCCGTGCTCGCCACTTAGACAGCCGCCGACCTCAACACAGAGCCTGAGGATCTCCGCTCCCAGCGCTTCGCAAGTTGCGAGGTCACCTGGTCTGTTGGCGTCGAAGAGGATCAACGGATGCATATTGCCATCGCCTGCATGGAAGACGTTCGCCACATCTAGTCCGTATCTATTGGAAAGTTCCGCTATCCGGCTCAGCACCCGCGGCAATTCGCTTACGGGAATCGTTCCATCGAGGCAGATGTAATCATTGATCTGTCCCATCGCCCCGAAAGCGGACTTCCGGCCGAGCCAGATACGCGCCGCCTCATCGGCATCCGCCGCCTCCCGCAGTTCAACCGGATTGTGCCCTCGTGCGATCTGCAGAATGAATCCAAGCTGCTCGTCGATTTCCGCCTCACTGCCCTCGACCTCAACGATCAGCAGCGCCTCGCAATCCGGGTATCCGGCACCCGCGAAGTCTTCGGTCGCACGGATGCAGGGGCGGTCCATGAACTCGATGGCCACCGGCAACACGCCGGCCTTGATGATTTCGCTGACGACCTGCCCGGCGACCTGGCTTGAGTCATAGCCCATCAGAACCGGCCGCGCCCCCTCGGGTTTTGGCAGAATTCGCAATGTCGCTTCGGTCACGACGCCGAGCTGGCCCTCGGATCCACAGACGAGCGCCAGAAGGTCCAGACCTGCAGCGTCGAGATGCGGACCGCCGATCTCAACAACCTCACCATCCATCAGTACCATCGTAACGCCAAGGAGATTGTTCGTGGTCACACCGTATTTCAGACAGTGCGCACCTCCCGAATTCATTGCGATGTTGCCGCCAATCGCACAGGCGAGCTGCGATGAAGGATCGGGCGCATAGAAGAATCCCTGGCCCTCGACAGCGTCTGTGACAGCAAGGTTGGTTCGTCCTGCCTGCACCCGAATGAATCGGTTTTCGCAATCGACCTCCAGAACTTCGCTCATCCGGGCCACGCCCAGAATCACGCAATCGGCAGTCGGAAGAGCCCCGCCTGCAAGGGAAGTTCCTGAACCACGCGGTACGACCGGAACACTTTCCTCACTACAGATTCGCATGATCGCTGAGACCTCCGATGTGGAAGTCGGCAGGACGACAGCAAGCGGCGGGCACCGGTAGGCGGTCAAGGCATCGCATTCATAGGCACGGGTTTCCGTCTCATCATCGATCACCGAATTGGTCGGCAGAACCGCTTTCAACCGCCTCACGATGTGCGCTTTTTTCGCGAGCACGCCAGCGTTTGGTCTTGGCATTTCCACCTGATAACCCTCCTGAATTTCGTGACGATATTCGCGATTGGACTTTGCCGCAAGCTAGGTCGGGAAGCGGTTCGGAGCACGCGAAAATTGCGTTGACATTGTATCCCTGATTTCTCCTCGATGAACACCGGAGGCCAAACCTAGTGGGATGAAGCTGATCCGGCACCTGATGTTGAGCACAGCACCAAAGGTCACAAATCCATCTTCTGAAGACGCATTGAATTCGCCAGTGGAACCATTTTGGACGATGATATAGAGTGCAGTTCCATTACAGTGACCATTCGTTTCCGTTCCGTTCGGAGACAGCCCAACAGGCTTAGCACAGGGCCCGGCTGCCATGCTTCACTACATCGACAGCGACCTGTTTGAGTCCCCGGCAAAGGTGCTCGTGAACACGGTAAACACGCAAGGGGTGATGGGAAAGGGAGTCGCCCTCAGATTCAAGCGCATTTATCCTGAGATGTTTGAACGTTACCAAGAGCATTGCAAACATGGGCGCCTGACGATTGGGAAACTTCACCTCCACAAAACACCGCATAAATGGATCCTGAATTTTCCCACCAAGAAACACTGGCGCAATCCCTCTCGGCTTGAATACATCGAGGCCGGGCTGAAGAAATTCGCTGCTTCATACACCGAGATGGGAATAACCTCCGTTGCGTTTCCACAACTCGGCTGTGGGAACGGCGATCTCGATTTCGAGACCCAGGTCAGACCTCTGATGGAGCGATACCTGGGGCGACTGCCAGTTTCCAGTCTCGTTCATATTGGCCAGAACCATGTCGGGCCGCCGAACCGACGCGAGGCAGCACGCATAAAGAACTGGCTGAGGTCGGAACCACCTGCCCTTGCGTTCGACGAGGTCTGGCAGGACCTTCGGGTCATCCTGCAAAACAGGAGTGACTTCAGATCCAGAGAGACAGGCGAGTCTTTCTCGGTTCGCGTGAAGGACGGTCCGCCGATGATGTTGATTGAATCCTCCGAACGGGAACCCGTAAGGATCGGCGATGACGAATTGTTAGATTTCTGGCAGCAGTTCAACGATCTCGGACTCACTCACCCGGGCATCGCCCTGCACCATTGGCACCCGTCCTATCTCATGCCGGTGTTTGAACATCTGCCCTATGTGGGGTCGACAGTTGTGTCCAGGTCCGCGTCTGATCTCCGAACCAATCCGACCATGGCACTGAAGAGAATTCCTCCAACTGAGGCGTTTTTGCCGAGAGACCGGTAACCTGTTCGGAAGTGAATAGGATGCCGCTCAAACCAGGCGCTAACGCAATTCAGACATATCGATGCAGGTCGGTGTCAAGTTCTCTCGTGGTCGTCTGTCCCAAAACACCGAGGTAGGCGACTATGCAGAGTTTTTGTGCGGCAGGAACTTCACAACCACATCTAACATGTCGGTTCCTAGGTGCGCGAGGATGAGTGAACCCTGACACCAACGCGAACGGGCTGTAACCTCATCCGGTTGGCGTTTGTGAATCCCTCTACGCCGCCTCGCTATCCTCGCTCAATCCGCGTTGCGTGAAAGCGCGCCGGCGACCGGCCCAACGGTCATTCCCTGACATGCAGCAGCGTCAGGCGGATAAATTCGAATCGCGGCAATCAACCAAGCTGAGCTACTCCCCACGCGAACGCTCTGACTTGCAGCCTTGAGCGAAAGCCTTTACCGATAACTATATGGAAATCGCACCCGGAACATTTGTCAGACTCTGTCAAGACCCTGCGCGCGCCGGCATCCTGTTGGAGGGAGAAACATTCGCTGCGGGCAGGCGCATGGTGCCAGTAAAGTTTTCCGATGGGCAGGTGAAAACGCTGCCTTTTTCTGCGCTAGAACTCGTTCCCCAAAACCCCGATAGTCCTGATGATCTGTTCATCAACGGTCGTTTTGTAGAACCCGGATGGCTGCGCCGAGCAATCACGCGACTTCGGGTTTCTGGCAGGCTTAGCGAGGTCGTTTATAGCATGGAGGCGACTGAGACAGATTTCTATGCTTACCAATTCAAGCCTGTCGTCAAACTGATGAACTCGCCGACTGACGCCTTGCTGATTGCTGATGAGGTGGGACTTGGCAAGACAATCGAGGCAGGCCTGGTTTGGACAGAACTTCGTGCGCGGCTCAACTGCGATCGGCTGCTGGTGGCCTGTCCAAAGACTCTTTGCCAGAAGTGGCAAGACGAACTCGCAAAGCGTTTCGGTGTCGACGCACAGATCGTGAACGCTCGGGAAACACTCAACATTTTAAGGAAAGCGCGGGATACAGGGAGCGGCTTTGCCGTTGTCTGTAGCATGCAGGGGCTTAGGCCACCTCGTGGATGGGATAAGGATGAGTCTGAGAATGATGGCGCAAATCCCTCTTCCCGCCGAGAACTCGCACGCTTCCTCGACGCGGAAAGTGACGGTGAACCCCTAATCGATCTTCTGGTTGTCGACGAAGCACATCATATGCGAAATCCTGACACTTTTCTCTACCGTTTTGGATGTCTTGCAAATGCTGTCGCTAGCCATCGCTTGTTCCTATCCGCAACACCCATTCATTTACGAAACCGAGATCTTCACTCCCTGCTAGCATTGGTTGATCCGTATACTTTCGAATTCGAAAGTACTTTGGAAGAGTTAATTGAGACAAACGCGCCGATTATCGCTGCGCGAGATATGTTGCTGAGAGCCGAATTCCCAGTATCTGAGATTCTCCAACTCGTCGATAAAATACAGACCCACGAGATCCTTTGCCAAAGTAAAGCACTGGTGCAACTCCGACAAGAGTTGACAGAATGCAACCTCGATCCGTCCAAACGATCCGAGCTCGCTGCCCGTCTCGAGAGAGTGAATCAACTTGCAAACTATGTTAGTAGAACACGACGCCGGGATGTCCAAGAGTTTCGGGTTATCCGTGAGCCCAAAGCTCCTGTCCTAAACATGCATGCAGATGAACGCGTGTTCTACGACGAGATATCCAAAGTGGTCCAGGAATACGCCAAGGACCAAGACGCAAACGAACTCTTTCTGCTGTCAACTCCACAGCGCCTCCTCACTTCCAGCTTAGCCGCTGCTTCTGCCTACTGGTGTGGATTGGAGTCCGATGCTGACTATGATGATGTCGAGGAGACAGACCATGACCTCGAAGGTTCATCACTCGACGACAGTCGTCCAGTGGTCTCGCAGATTTCGGAGAGGGCTCGAAGTCTCAATATGACCGAACGCTTGACCGAAGTCGATAGGAAGTATGAACTCTTAATTTCTGAATTGCGCGAGTTATGGAAGACCGACCCTGAAGCTAAAGTTATTGTGTTCTCCAGTTTTAGGCCAACTTTGCACTACCTATGGAAGCGATTAAAGAACGAAAATATTGCCGCCGAACTATTGCACGGCAGCGTTAAGCAGTCACGTGCCGAGATTCTCGCACGGTATGAAAGAGATCAAGATGTCCCGATTCTGCTATCTTCCGAGGTTGGAAGTGAAGGAATAGATCTACAATTTAGCTCTATCGTGGTCAACTACGATCTACCGTGGAATCCCATGCTCCTTGAGCAGCGTATCGGTCGAGTGGACCGGTTAGGCCAAACCAAAAAAAAGGTAGGGATTCTCAACCTCATCTACAACGATACCATAGACAAGCGCATCTATGACCGACTCTACGACCGCCTAGGAATAGGGCAACGTGCGTTGGGCGAAATGGAAGCGATTCTAGGACCCCGAATCCGAGAGGTGACGATCAAGCTGTTGGACCCTAAGTTGACAAACCGTCAGCAAGAAGAGGTTCTTGATCAGACAGCACAGGCACTAGAGTTTAAGAGACGTCAGGAAGAGCAACTTGAGTCAGAAGCTGGATCCTTGGTGCAACACGGTGACTACATTCTGGAACGTATCACCGAAAGTCGCAGCCGCCACCGTTGGCTCAGTGGCGACGACATTTTGATCTATGTCCGTGATCGAATTTTGCAAGATTTCCCCGGAAGCATCATTGAAACCAGTCCGGTTGGATCAGACACCTATCGCATTGTGCTTTCCCCGGATGGCAATCGGGCATTTCAGACTTATCTGACCCGGCATGGTCTCAGGGGTCGCACTCGTCTGCTAAATGCTGATCCCGAACAGCGATTCCGCTTTACCTCTTCTGTTGTGCAGAGAAATAGGAGAATTGAATGCATTTCACAGTTGCATCCGTTGGTTCGATTCGCAGCAGAGCGTGATCTCAACGACGCTGCTGTGCGAGATCCACAGGCCGTCGCCGCCAAAGTGAGCCATGAGTCCTTGCCCGCCGACTGTGCTTTGGGGCTGTATGTGCTCGCAGCCCAACGTTGGTCGACTGAAAACATCACAACTGGTACTCTGTCAAATGTTCAGATTGGATACGCAGGTGCCGAGGTTCCGTCCGGAAGACGTATCGGCCAGGAACTCGCCGAGCGAATGATAACCATCACCGCTGAAAGGAGCCACCCGCTCGTTAATGCTTCCAATCTAGACGGTTTGGATGACGCAGCCGTAAAGTTACAAGATGTCGTTCTAGCCGATCTCGAACAGCAATTTGATGGCTTTGCAAATCAGGTTACAGCGGAAATGGAGGATCGAATTACCGTCAGACAACGAGCGTTGGACCGGCATTTTAAGAACAAAATCGCTACCTTGCGGGAAAACCAGAAGAACCTCGAAAATCAAGCCAGCCTAGCTCAGTTCTTCGACGATTCCCGAAAAGCGAGAAACTTGAAAAATCTCGCTGGGGCTCAAGGAATCAAGATAGAAAAGCTCAATCGGGCCTGGCATCTCCGACAAGAAGAAATCAAGGATCAACGAATGATGGAACCCATAAAGCTTGATCTCTGTTACTTGTTGCTGCAAGTCAGGTGAGGTAAACGGGAAGACAAAGCGAATGGTTCCTCAGAAGATCAATAAATTGACGGAACGCAATTCTTCTACTTTTACTTTTGAGTACTGGAACTTCCCTGACGAGGCAGCCGTGCGCGAGACGCCTTCAGCTCATATTTCCGACAGCGAGAGAAAAAGTTTTTGTCAACTACTCGATTCAAACACTGCCCCCTTAACTTCGGACGGCACGGAATTATTTATCCAAATTGGGCTAGACTTCGGGACAAGCTCCACCAAGGTCATAGTTCGCCTACCCTATGAATCAGGTGAACCAACAATTGCCATTCCTGCTCCCACTCCTTGTAGGTATGGCCAAGATCGCTATTTGTGGCATACTGTGTTGTGGCTTGATTCAAAAGGTTCATTCTTTCCTTGGCCTGAGCAACACTCAAGGATCCTACAATCGTTGAAGCAGGGATTGATTTGTGGTAGGAGCGAATTGCCCATGTATGACGATTTAAGAGGCTTACTCGTAACTCGTTCACAGGCCGCTGTTGCATATCTTGCTTTTGTGATACGCTACACGAAGGGTTGGCTTCTATACCACCGGCCGAGTCTCTTCCGTCGCCGCGATGTCACTTGGCTTGTAAACTTAGGAATGCCGACCGCAAGCTATGACGACCCAGACATCGCAAGACCCTACAGGCGAGTGGCAAATGCTGCGGTTATCCTTGCCAACTCCAACACAACTGTCACAATCGAATCAACCCGAAATGCGCTTGACAACGACGTCGTCAAAAGACTGATAGAAGAAAAATCCGACGATATCTACGGAGAGCTAGGCATTACGGTAGTTCCAGAAGCGGCTGCCGAGATGACAGGATTCGCAAAGTCTCTCCGCAGAGCACCGGGACTTTATCTGCTAGTGGATGTGGGTGCTATGACACTCGACGCTTGCATGTTCCGTCTAAACCTAGAGACAAAGGGAGACGAAGTTTACGCCTTTATGGCAGCTGAGGTCCGGCCGCTTGGCGTAGATTCACTGTACTGGTTCCTCAGCGAGGGAAAGTCAAAGTCCGACTTCATCAAGCAATGCGAAATGACACTTAGGAGCGTGGTGGGCAGGACCAAGCGAATTCGCGATCCTATGGCGGAAGTGTGGAAGCGCGGGAATGACGTTCCTGTCTTCTTTGCTGGTGGCGGATCGGTAAACCACCTGCATAAGGACGTAATGGAGTCTTTTGGAGAATTGTTATCAAAGGACACTGGCAATGACGGTATCCGGCTACTCGAATTGCCCATCCCTGACTCGATTGAGTTACCCGAACCACTTAACGACTTTCGTAGAATGGCAGTTGCTTGGGGGCTAAGCTATCCACGCCCGGACATCGGAGATATCCAACCAATGCGGGATATCGAGGACATACAGCCTCCTACGGTTTCTGATTTTGGCGTCCGGTATATTTCAAAAGATCAAACTTGATGTTTCTGTTGACAAGCGATCAACGACTACTGTCGCTAAAGAGGCTCGGTTGAACTGACCCATCTTGAGCGACTGCCTCTGTCATCGCCTTGGACGTTTTTGTAGCTGGTGCGGATTTCCACGCCTTCGCAAACCGTTCACGGTCTACTCCAGCATAGTCGAGTAACGCGCCCAGCATCGATCTAGTTGGGATGCCGAGACTATCGAAGGGTGTGATTCTCATATGGTCACTTTTTAATCTTACAATGACCTAGCCAAGAATCATGCGACGAGCGCGACCTGCACGACCTGCCGGTTCTCGTTGGCGCAGGGTGGCAGCTTCCAGCCGCCACCGCGGCCCAGGCGCGGGACCAATGCTGCCCAGGCTCGGTCGAAACGTCCGGACTTGAGAAGCGACCGGAAGCTCAGGACGCCCTGGCCGCCGTCACGGCCCCAGCGCTGCCCGGAGCGTTTCATCCGGGTCGTCACGAGCACCTTGTTGGCGGCTTCCACGGCACCGGAACCGATGGGGAAGCCGGCGACGGCAGCGTCCGCATAGTGCATGCGGTGACGATGATTGCGGAAGAAGTTCAGTTCTCTCCGGATGACGGCGGCTCCCTTGCCTTTCCGCATCAGGTAGCGCAAGGCGTCGATCGCCTTGCTGGCCCCCTTGGGGTCGTGGCGCAGCCAGTGCCGCCATTTCTCAAACCAGACCGTCCCGGCGGCGGTGTTCGGACCGAAGGCGGCGTCGGCCGCAGCCTGAAGGTGTTGAGTCACATGCCAAAAATCTAGAAGCATGACTTCGGGATCCAGCGCTTCCAGGAACGTCCAGTTGTCCTTCGCGCCGTCAGCGACCGCCACCAGCTTCAGGTCCGGATTGACCGACTGCCAGTGGCGTACTTCCGCCGTCAACTGTGCTTTCAGGCTCGTCTTGCCGGTCTCGGGAAGACGGCCGAAGTACCGGCTTTCCAGCAGGTTACCGCTGCCATCGACCAAGGCCACCACGCCGCTCGACGCCTCGCGCCAGCCCGCGTCCGTGGCTGGTTCTTCGGTCGTTTCGGCATGCATGCGCATCATGACGCCGTCCAGGGAAACCAGGATCGACGTCGCCTCCTCCGGCAGTTCTTCCTCCTCCCGGAGGCCGTCCAGAACATCGTCGGAACACGCCTCCATGCAGGTTCCGGCATCCCCGGACAATCGCACCAGGGAGGCCACCGAGGGCCCCTGGCCGCACAGTTTCTCCCACATGTCCTCGCTCTCGCGCGCCGTCAGGTTGCTCATCAGGTACAGCGAGAGGCCCGCCGCCGCCGGCGTCAGCCTGCCGGGCATCAGGCGGAGGAGGGCTTCGGTCGGAATCAGGGACGCACCCGTTCCCGCGGGACGATACCGAGACCGCAGGAAGTCGACCGGTCCGAAGACCGTCATCGCACGGCCCGACGTGGGCGCGGCCTTGCGATAGGTTTTCCCCTCGACTTTGACCGTCTTGCCATGATCGTCAAGCGCAGTGAACGCGTCGGCCAGGATGGTGCGAGCCACGCCGAAGAGCATGTCCCGGAACTGGTTCTCGGCTGTCAGCGGATCATGGCGGTACATCGCCGCCACGTCCCCCGCCAAGCCGAGCTCGGTGGCTTTTTTCACCAGGGCGGCACCCGCCTCCATCAGGGCTTCCCGCGTCGCTTCGACGGCTACGCTTCCATCGGCGTTCTTGGCAATCGATGCGTCAATCTGTACGTTGGTCATTGGAGTGCTCCTCCTTGTCGCCCCGCCCAGGGGCGTTTTTGGAATTTTCAGGAGCACTCTACACCCCCCAAGAAGCCAAGGCCGGGAGCAGCGGCGAACACGGTGATCGTGGAAAAACCACAGCCGAAACGGATGGTTTTCGCGAAATTGGCCGAATCCGCGCAGAATCCCGAACTCGAATCAGAAAATATCTTTTGATTTCAACGCATTAAAAAATTGATAGTTCGCCATACAGAAATCACACCCCTATCGAATGGTGGTAGTGATACATGATAGCTCGCCATCTCCAGGTCGCGGCTAGCCACAAATAGCTGGTCCGACTTCAGCAGCCTTACAGCTTGATCAGCAACTATCTCGGCTGGAATTTGGTCAAGAGCATGCTTTAGACTCGCTTCCACAGCACGGGCAGCGCCTTTCCCACCGGGCGCATACTTCTCGACCAGTAAAATAGCCAACTTAAGCGTCCTCCGACCATCGTCGTTACTCAATGCGCCGAGGCGCACTGCGTTGAGGATCAATTCCCGCCGTTCGTCCATCGGCCGGAATGCTGCATCTACACTCACGTAGTCGAGGCTTTGGCAAGCAATTGCAGCCGCGAGATAGGTCAACCGTCCAGCCGCACGGACGGCTTGAGAGTTAGGATGGTAACTAACTGCCGATGCCGCGAGACGACTGAACGCTTCCAAAGCCCGAACGGCGGAGGGTGCGCCGAAACCTTCCGACAACGCGGAGAGGATATCGATCCTCGCCTCCTGCAATTTCTTGTTGCGGAAGTCATTATCGACTGCCTGAAGCTCTTGAGCCAATTGTTCGTCGCCGATCCGTTCGGTATTGGGGATTATCTGGCTATTCTGGATACGCCGGAGGTCTGTTCCGTCAATGAGTTGCAAGTCCAGCTTTTCGGCGACGGACCAGAGGCTCTTTCGCTTGTCAGTCGTGGCGACGTAGGCCCCGTCGACATCAAGGGCGTCGGCCAGTCCTCTAGTCCAAAAGATGCGTTCCACCGCTCTTGGACGTTGCTTGTACTTGACGTCGCAGATCTGAACTCGCCGTGCCGTTCCCGTCGGGCGCTCGTAGAGCCAAAGGTCAACGTCCGTCAGGTCTTCACCAACGAAACGAAAAGGCACGCCACGAATTACGAAGAATCCTGCGCGAATGAAGTAAGCACGCAGAACCTCCTCAAGAACTGCACCTTTTGGCATATTGATCTTCTTGTTCACTACAGAACTCGCCCACCGCGAACCTTTTCAAGCACATCTCGCATGGCCCACTTGCTCTGTTGAGACTGCTTCTTTCGGACAGAGGTCCGACTTTCTTCTGGACCAACATAGCCAGACATGGGCGCACTCGGTAGATCGGTAAGTGACTGAGCATAGGCGTTGCCCTTCGTTAGCACGTGCAACGCAAGCTAGCCCACCTCTTTCTTGAGAAGCTTCATGTAGAACCTGCCAGGATTTCTACGAGCGGGACGGAGCTTCACAACGCGATTTACCTCGAGAACGCGGTAGTCCTGCCCGATGGCGGTGGCAGGGCCGATCTCGCTCCCGCTGATCAGCTTGCCTAGGAGTGCAGGAAGCATGATGATGCGCCCCTTGTAAGCGGAGCGCGATTTCATTCCATAGGTAAGCGCCGCGACAAGCGACTTTGCCATATCAAAGCAGTCATCGACCATAGGGTCGACAAACTTATGAAACGCTGAAGGCACCGTGACGTAGGCGTGGCTACCTTGCTCATTCGTCACTTGGTTGAGATCGTAAACGCCGGCTGCGACGAGCTTCTCAAACAGTGGCTTAGACAAGACTCTATCAACATCTGCCGAAGTCAAGCAGCCGCTCTCGGAAAGCTGTTCGCCAATCTCAACCACAAGCCTCTGTTCGGATTCCGTCAGCGCCGCGAGCACTTTCTGGGTTTTTGTGACAGAGTCACGCCGAAAGAGGTTGCCATTGAACAGGAGCGGATCTTCACTGTTTCCTTCCCTATCGACAAAACCAATAGACTCAGCCCGATCCAGAAAGTCACCCACTTGCGCCTGGGAGAGCGTGTGCTCATCGCCAATCTGCTCGAACACATCAGACCTGCGAACCGGCGCAACCGAAGCAATTTCAGCCAACGTGATGGATGCACGCTCGTAATGGGTCGGTCCCGCCTCATGGTAAAGGTCGGCAGCTTGCCCAAGCGAGCTCCGCGTGGTCACGCCGAGGACCGAAACTTCGTCATCCGATTGTTCGATAAGACGCTTCTTCTCGAGCTCCTGAAGCAGAACCGTGAGTTCATACTTGGGATTGAGGCCTGATGCGGCCGCAATCGCTTGGACCTCATTCTTCGGAACGTTGATTTGCCTCGCTTGACCCAGCTTCGTAAGCAGGGTTGCAGCTTTCGCGGCTAAGAGGTTGACCTAAAATGTGGATGGCCCCCGCCAGATGTGGTATCTCCGTGTCGAACAACAACCAGACAGGGAGGATACCATGGCCTGGAACGAGACCACCTAGGAGAGGTACAGGCGCAATGCGGAGCGGTATGAAAGCGATCTGACCGACGGGGAATGGCTTCTGGTCGAGCCGCTTCCGCCGCCGCCGTCGAAGCTGGGCCGGCCCCGGTCCACGGATCTCCGCGAGGTCTTCAACGCGATCCGGTACATGCTGGCGACGGGCTGCCAGTGGCGGGCGATTCCCAAGTGTTCTGCGCCGTTTGCGACGGTCCAGGACTACTTCTACCCTTGGCGCGACAGCGGCGTCCTGGAGCGCATGATGGACGCGCTGCGCGACCTGGCGCGCGAACGGGCGGGGCGTGACCCGGAGCCGACCGCCGCCGGGACCGGCAGCCAGTCGGTGAGGACGACGGAGACGGGCGGTCCGTCGGGCTACGACGCCGGAAAGAAGGCCAGGGGCCGGAAACGTCACATCGCCGTCGATGTGGAGGGGACCCCGATCGTGGTCCAGACCCACACAGCCGACGTGCAGGACCGGGACGGCGCGCCGGAGGTCATCCTGGCGATGCTCGGGAAGGCGCCGGAGGTGACGAAGGTCTGGGCCGACAGCGGCTACAGCGGCGGGAGACCGCACGCCAGGCTCGCGGAGATGGGTGTCCCGGACGCGCTGGAGATCGTGGAAAGACCCAAGGGAACCAGGGGTTCACGGTGCTGTACCGCCGCTGGGTCGTGGAGCGCGCCTTCGCCTGGATGTCGCGCTGCCGCCGTCTGGCGAAGGATTGCGGGCGGAGCCTGGAGAGCTCCGTGGCCTGGGCGCAGCTGGCCGCCTGCCGGTTCCTGTTCCGGCGGCTGGCAAGGGGCGCAAGTGCCTGAAATGCAATAATATAATTAAAACAATGACTTATGATTCAAACTCTAAATCGATAGCCGGGAACTCTGCTGAGCCGTTTGCGTCCAATACAAGCTTACGGCCGTGGTGAATCACCCATGCACCCGTAATCTCCTTATCGCTTGCCCCTGCCAAAATTGGTCCCCTTTCCACGCTGAAGTGCAATACCATTGGCGGCGGTGACCGGCTTTCCGGTTGCATGATGTTGCAGGTCGGCCAGCAGACCCCGACAAGCCTTGAGCTGAGATAGGGGAAACTGCCATGCCCGGGGACCATCGCCACCTAACCCATAGGTAAAGATACCAGATACAGATGCTGAAGGAAAGCAGGCTGTCGAATTCGGAGATCACCCGGCAACTGGTCCGTGATCCCACGACGGTCAAGCGCGGGATCCGCCGAAACGACGTTGCCCGGTGGAACAGGAATCCTGCATTCCGGTAATTTCCCAAAAGTCTTGCCCTGTGGAGCGAACTCTGTCCGGTCGCCTCAGGACAAGCGGGTACATGACCGTTTCGTGACTGAACCGATGCACTCCAAGTCGCTCTCGAACGCATTCCAAGCATCGAGCATCGCGTTCCGCACGTTCCCGAACGTCGGGAAGAGACGGCTAGAAAGAAAGTCCAAGCGCAGGTGATCGAAAATCCGCTCGATCGGGTTCAGTTCGTGCAAGCATGCCGGGCGGTGCAGCAGCGACACGTGGTTGTGAACCAGCAGCGCCTTTAACCCGAACTTCCAGAGTGTCACCTGTATAATGTCTTGAATCGGAACGACAATCGGAAATCCTGGCGTGGCATTACTGGACAGGTCTTCAGGATATGCGCAGGCCAGGCAGCCGGAACGCCTCCTTCCGTACCGGGGTTGGTTGCGACAGCATCCCGAAGGTGGCCGCGGTTTCCGATTTCGGCGCCACCTGCATCCGGGTCACGGTTGCCAGATGTCCGAGGAGCCCCTGGAAGCTGTGGGCCGGCAGACCTCCTGCGGTCATCCGGTCGCCGCCCTGACCCGCGCCCCGTCCGATGGCGTCGCCAGAGCGACTGCCGATTCCAGCCGGGGTGGCGCATCATCGACACCGTACTTTAACCGCTTACAGAGTCCTCGGGGTGGTGCAAAGATCGGAAAGAAGGTGGATTACTGCCGGACAGCAGGTTGACGGGCGGCCGCGATGCGGAGCCGGCCGACGGCGGCGGCGGAACGGGGCTGACGGACGAGGATTTCGATGTCGCGCCCAAGCGCGTTGAGCAGGCGGAACAGGCGTTCCAGCGAATATTCGCGGAAGTCGCCGCGCAGCAGCCGCAACACGTCGGGCCGCGAGAGGCCGAGCAGCTGCGCGGCCTCGGTCTGGGTGATGCCGCGGTCGCGCACGATGTCGTCGATGCGACCGACGAGCTCGGCCTTGATGACGTGAGCGTCGGCTTCGGGAAAGCCGAGGTCGGCGAAGACGTTGCCACTGCCGCGCTCCACGGCGATGTCGGTGGGTTCCATGGCGTCAGTCTCAAGGATGGGTGTCATGGTAGTGCCGCTCGGCGGCCCGAAGGCGCCGCCGCACCGGGTCGAACTCCCGTTTCAGGGTTGCGATGCCCCCGCCCGGCCTTCTTCTGGAAGGCATGCAGGACGTAGACGGCGGCCTCGAAACGGACGGTGTAAACGGCCCTGTACGTGTCGCCGTCGCAGTGTCCGAGCTGGACGCGGTAGATCGCAAACCCCATGCGGTGCTGCACAGGGTCTGGGAAGCGTTTCATATCCGCTTTGCTGGGCCTACCAATTCGACCGATCTCAACATATCAAGTTCGACTCCACACTATAGGGATTCACCATAACTGACAAGACGGACTGCAGACAATAGCAAGGCCAATTGGTTCTTGATTCCGCTGACCCCGGCAAGGGTCCAAACGCAGGCGCCCGAGCATCCGGCGCAATCCGTTCCGAGGCCGGATTCCCCGCATTCCGTGTCCATGAGGGGCTCTTCGCTCGTCGGTCGCCGCAGTCTTGTCGCCCTCCGGTCACGGTTTTCGCCGCGCCGGGAGCGCGCTTTCGTGTTCCTTGGGCAGTCGTGCCTGCCCCGGTTTCCTGCCGGCGGCGCGGTCCCGCTACCGCGGGCGGGGCCGGCGGACGGAGACGGGCGTTGCCGGTCATCCTCAGGAAGCCGGGCACCCGCCGCATGTCCCGGGCCAGCCTGCGCATCGTCTCCGCACCGGCCAAGACGCGGGCCTCGATGATGCCGACCGCGAAGCGCGGCGGCAGGGTCGTGTTCGCGGGACCGTGACCGGTGCTTATGCGGCTCCGGTCCCCGTCGAAGCTCCAGCCAGGGATGTGGTGACTGGCCTCCACCCGCCAGATTGCCGCGGTTCAGCTTAAGCAGGCGCTTCGGGGAGGCTGCCTCTGAACGCAGGCTCGTGACCCCGCAGCCGGTCTCGGCGCTCCTCCCGCCGGTCCTGACCTCGGTGACCTCGCGGTGCACGGGGAATACCTGCCCGACGCCGGGGAGCCGCAGGCAGCCGTTGATCTCGGACGACGCCCGGACCGAGCGGCGCCCGGTGCGCCCGTGCTCCTGCTTCCCGGGCTCCTGCACGTGATCGGGCGCAGCCGCGGATCGCCTCGTCGTACAGGAGCTGGATGTCCTAGCGCAGCGACTTCCGGGTGTCCTTCACGGTGAACATGTAGTCCACGCCTCAGCCTACGAGGTAGCGGGCGAGCTTCCGCTGCGCTAGCATGGCGTCGGCGGTGAAGACGTGCCGGGCGATGTCGGGCAGCGGCCTCTCCTATCTGAACACTGGGACTGTTGCCGCCTGCTGGACGATCCGCAACGTCATGTGGCCGGAGAACCGGCCACCACCGCCTATGGTGTTGCACCTCGGCGTGGAACAGGGGTCGTACAAGTACAATATGCCGCCGGTCGTGCAAAGAGCGTTCAGAACGTTTAGAGATCCGCCTATAGGGATTCGAAGCCGACAACCCCCCGGAGACTCATTAGGTCACGCGGCCTGAATGGAGTAAGTCACGGCATCACATACTGATACGAGGGGCATTTGGCGCCATGTTGACCGTTCACACTGCAGCAGTAACTTCTGACAGCAGGCCGGCGAAGAGCGCCGCGCCGTCGGCACTGCCATGGGCGGGTTCAGCGGCGCGCTCTGGATGAGGCATCAGGCCAAGTATCCGGCGGTTCTCACTCAAGATCCCGGCGATGGAACCCGCCGATCCGTTAGGATTGTCCGCGTAGGTGAATGCAATCCTGTCTTCGTTCTGGAGACGAGTGATCTGTTCGGTATCCGCAAAGTAGTTTCCATCATGATGCGCGATGGGAAACCTAACCTGACGACCTTCCCGAAAGGACGCGGTGAATGCGCTGTTCCAGGTTCCGACGTCCAGGGTTTCCAGTCTACAGATGTACTTCTGTCCAGCATTCCGAAGCAAGGCTCCGGGAAGAACGCCCATCTCGGTCAAAACCTGAAAACCGTTGCAGATTCCAAGGGCATAGCCGCCACGCTGCATATGAGCGTTCAGGGCCTGACATACAGGAGACCGTGCCGCGATAGCGCCGCAACGAAGATAATCACCGTAGCTGAAGCCGCCCGGGATTCCCACGATGTCGGTCCGGGACGGCAGTTCGGTTTCCCTGTGCCAGACCATGTCGACCCGTGCACCAGCATTTCGGAAGGCTACAGCCAGATCACGGTCGCAGTTGGACCCCGGAAAAACCAGAATCGCGACCTTCATTGAATCTTCCTCTCCACTGACAGTTCGAAGATGAGGCCCAGCCCGACCTCAAAGCAATGTTGCACCGGCCCAGCATCCGTAATCATGGGACGGACATCACATCGTTGGCGACCCATGTCGTGCAGGCAAGATGGTAGTGCCAGCAGGCAACCGCTCCCTGAGCCGAGCGATGAATATCATTGGATCTCGATCTCGTAGCTCTCAATAACCGTGTTTGCCAGAAGCTGGACGCACATTGCCTCGACCGCATCGAACACACGCTCCCGATCATCGTCCGCCAGTTCCAATTCGATCGATTTTCCCTGCCGCACATCCAAAATTCCATTGAACCCCAATGATCCCAGCGCACGCCGTACTGCCTCCCCTTGTGGGTCGAGAACGCCCTCTGCCGGCATCACGGTAATCTTGGCCTTCAAACGCCGTCCCTCCGTGTTCGCGACCGATCGAAACCGCGTGCCCGACTGACTATGTGGATTGTCAATTGATCACATGCGGCTTGACGGCATGTGTGATGTTGGACGGTAGAACGCCCAAACGTCGCGCAATTTCGGTATAGGCATCGGCAAGACTGCCGAGGTCACGGCGGAAGACATCCTTGTCAAGCCTTCTGTTCGACTCCCTGTCCCAGAGGCGGCAGGAATCCGGACTGATCTCGTCAGCGACGATCAATCGCTGAAAATCGCCATCCCACTGGCGCCCGATTTCAAGCTTGAGATCAACGAGCCGAATTCCAACGGCCAGCATGATGCCGGACAGAAAGTCATTTACCCGGAGAGAGAGAGCGATCATCTCGTCCAGATCATGCTGGCTTGCCCAGCCGAAAGCAACAGCATGCTCCTCAGCGACCATGGGATCACCCAACTCATCATTCTTCAGAAAGAACTCAACGATTGGCCGCGGCAGAGCACTTCCCTCCTCGATTCCAAGCCGCTCGGACAACGACCCTGCAGCAACGTTCCGAACCACGACCTCCAGCGGAATGATCTCAACCTGTCGGATCAGTTGCTCGCGCATGTTGATCCGCTTGATGAAATGGGTGGGCACACCGATCGAGTTGAGTCCACTCATGAAATATTCGCTAAGGCGGTTGTTCAGGACTCCCTTTCCATCGACAACACTTTTCTTCTTGGCGTTGAACGCCGTGGCATCGTCCTTGAAATACTGAACTAAAGTGCCGGGCTCGGGACCTTCATAGATGATTTTTGCCTTGCCTTCATAAAGCTTCTTTCGCCGCGCCATGGAATCTCCGATCAATGGAATGCGTGGCCACCTTGGCCCGTCGTTTCCGCGCTCCCATTTAGGCCATGGCGGGGTAGACCGCAAGTCCAGTCACCTCGATCCGGCCGCAGGCATGAAGTAGCGGGAACCCAACCGCCGTTGAGCGCCGGAAACCGCACGATTCCCCTGCCATCGTCTGTGGGTCGCGTGACGGGCGTTGGAGCGAGCGCGCCTGTCCCGGGAACGGCGCGAAGGCCGTCGATACGGCCCGCAATCCGGTCAGGCCGGCTCGGCCCTGACCGCCAGGAGGTTCCTCGCCCCGCGCCCGCAGGCCACGCCGAGCAGGTGGACCGGCTCCCCGCGCCCGCGCCACCTGTCCGCGTAGCCGCGTTCCCGCATCTGGGCGAGCGCCGCCTCCAGCGCGGCCTCCGCGGCCGCGTCCCCGTCACCCTCCGCCATCCTGAACTCCAGCACGAACACCTGCCCGCCCGCCAGCACGACCATGTCCGCGCGGCCGTGGCTGGACGCGTCCTCCGCCCGGACGTCCACGCCGACGGCGCGGAGGCACATGTGCAGCAGGCTGGCGTACCACGCCTCGTAGCGGGCCAGGTCGCCGGTGGCGTGCCACTGGTAGGGGATCCCCGACAGGAACGAACGGAGCCGGTCGGCGAACCCCGCGAAGTCGTTCGCCTCCAGAAGCGCACGGAGCTCCCGGCCGTCCTCCAGAGGCACCTCGCCCTTGCCAAGATGCCGCAGCAGGCCCCGGTTCAGGCTGGTCCGCACCTCCAGGTTGGGGTAGTCCAGACGGTAGAGCGTGTCGAAGCCGTCGCTCCGCTCCTCCGCGATGGTCAGGTAGCCGGTCTGGAACAGCAGCGCCTCGACCCCGATGTCGTCCACGTCGAACCTCGAGACGAGCGGCATGTCCGCCATCCGGTTCTCCAGCTCCATCGGGCCGATCGATTTCTCCATGAGCGTACGGAACAGGAACGCCGGGGAGCCGGTCTCGAACCACCAGGGACGGAACCTGCGGTTCCGCAGCAGCAGCAGCACGTCGTAGGGATTGTAGACCCTCTCCCCGCCGAGCCAGTGGTAGCCGTTGTACCAGGCCCGGATCCTGTCCCGGTCCAGCCCGCCGAGCTCTGGCCCGAACACCCGGTCGAGGTCTCCGTCGGTGTAGCCGCAGATCGTGGCGTAGCGCGGGTCGAGGCTGATGTCCTCGAGGTTGTTCAGGCCCGAGAACAGGCTGACCTTCGAGAACATGCTCACGCCGGTGACGAAGGTGAAGCGGACGTGCTCGGCGCAGTCCTTGACGATGCCGTAGAACCCGCGCAGGTAGTCGCGGTTGGCCGTCGCCAGCGCCGGGTCGTGCAGCGCGTCGAGGATCGGCTTGTCGTACTCGTCCACCAGAATGACCACCTGCCGCCCGGAGGCGTGGTGCAGGCGGTCCAGGATGTTCCGCAGGCGCCTGGGACCGGTGTCGGACGCCGGGGCGGGAGGGAGGCCGTGCCGCCGCTCGGTCGCCTCCAGCTGCTCGATGACGTCCCCCTCGATCTCCCCCGGCCCGCCGTACTTCCCGCCGAAGCTCAGCCGGACCACCGGATGGGGGGCGGACCAGTCCCAGTGGCCGTGGATGCCGAGGCCCCGGAACAGCCCCTCGTGGCACCCGAACAGCGACCGCAGCGTGTCCAGCAGCAGGCTCTTGCCGAACCGGCGGGGGCGGGAGAGGAAATAGTGGCGCCCCCGTCGACCAGCCTCCGGACGAGCGGGGTCTTGTCCACGTAGTAGCAGTCCTCCTCACGGACCGTCCGGAAGTCCTGGATACCGATCGGAAGGCGGCGGCGGGTCATCGGTCTCTCCGTTCGCGGTCTGCCGACTCCTCTGCGGGGTCGGCGCAACCCTATCAGGGAACCGTGGCCCGCGCCACGCCTTTCCGGCACGGACTGCTCCGCAATTGTCGCAGCCACAGATCTTGCGTGCGGGGTCGCAAGTAACCATATCCGCACCAACGGAATCCCAACTCCAGAGGACTGAACAAATGACCACCTTTGATGACCGCGAAAGCGCCTTCGAAACCAAATTCGCTCACGACGAGGAGATGAACTTCAAGGCGACCGCAAGACGCAACAAGCTACTCGGGCTCTGGGCGGCGGAACTGTTGGGCAAGTCCGGAGATGAAGCCTCCGCGTACGCCACAGAAGTGGTCAAGTCTGACTTTGAGGAGCCAGGTGATGAAGACGTGTACCGAAAAGTCGCAGGAGATCTGGGCGATGCTGCTGACGAGCAGACAATACGAACCAAAATGCGGGAATTACTTGTCGAAGCCAAGGAACAACTTTTGAGGGAGGTCTAAAAGAGGTTGGCGCGCCTCAGGGCATGCAAACCCAACATTCGCACAACAGCTTTCCTGCCTGGCCTCACACCATTCCCAAGAGAAGGCCTGAAAGCGGTTCTACTGCCGGAAGGGTCGAACTGAAAAGGTGCGTCAAGACAGTTCGGAAGCCACAAGTCGGCATCACTCTGGTTTCGAACCTTGATCAATCAAGAACGTGGAATCAAGCCAATTTCATAACCATTATCAAAAATATGAATTTCAATCATGATTGATCTGCCAGTAAATTTACATCCAATGGTCGGGCCAAAACTGGCGATGACGGCATTCCATGGACAGCAACCTCATGATTCCTTTGGTAGTCTCCGACATACTGCAATCCCGTGGCTGGATTCTTGCAGATGGCGCGACTGGCACGAATCTGTTCAATATGGGGCTTGCGGCAGGTGAAGCGCCGGAACTCTGGAACGACTCGAATCCTGAAAGGATCCGTAAGCTCTACAGCGGCGCAACCGAAGCGGGCAGCGACCTGTTCCTCACCAACAGTTTCGGTTCCAACGCCGCGCGTCTCAAGCTGCATAACGCCCAGGCTCGCGCCCACGAGCTAAGTCGCCTCGCCGCTGAAATTGGCCGGGATGTCGCCGACAGTACCGGACGCCCTGTCATCGTCGCAGGCTCCATGGGCCCGACAGGCGAGATTATGGCTCCTATGGGCGAACTGACGCATGCGACGGCTGTGGAGATTTTCCATGAACAGGCTGAAGGACTAAAGGCTGGTGGCGCAGACATTCTCTGGGTGGAGACCATCTCCGCAGTGCAGGAATTGAAGGCGGCGGCTCAGGCCGCCGCGCTGGCGGAGATGCCTTGGTGCGGAACGATGTCTTTTGATACTGCCGGACGCACGATGATGGGCGTAACTTCGACGGATCTGGTCCGTCTGGTCAATAAACTCCCTTACGGCCCCTTCGCGTTCGGGGCCAACTGCGGTGTGGGTGCCAGCGACCTCCTGAGAACGATCCTTGGATTTGAGCCTCATGACCGGTCTCGCCCAATTATCGCAAAGGGCAACGCTGGAATTCCAAAATACGTAGACGGCCACATCCACTACGATGGCACCCCCGATCTGATGGCGAAATATGCGGTGCTTGCCCGCGACTGCGGCGCAAGCATTATCGGTGGCTGCTGCGGTACGATGCCAGAGCATATTTCCCGAATGCGAAGGGCTCTGGAAAGCCAGCCATGTGCCGACCGTCCCGGACTCGAGAGAATAGCGGAGATTCTGGGACCCTTCAGTTCACCTGGGGATGGCATGGGCGGCGTAACCACCGAGCGGTCCACCCGACGCAGGCGCAAGCGCGAAGGGTGATATCGGGTGTCAGAAAAGCGACATCTGCTCGCCCTTGCGAGTTGGGGTGCGAAAGAGATCCGTTCGCAGTGGTTCAAGTCTCCGCTGCAGCCCGAGTCGGGAAGAGGCAATCCTGAACCGCTGGGCAAGGAGCTCCGCGAAAGCACCGGTTCCGGTCATTCTTCTGCCCCATTGCGGGTCGTAGTCCCGACCCCCTTGGGTGTCTCGCACGCGGCTCATGACGCGAGCAGCCCGATCGGGAAACCTATCGTAAAGCCATGTGCGGAAGAGACCGGCCACTTCCAAGGGCAAACGCAGCAAGACGTAGCTTGCCGCCACTGCGCCTGCTCCACGAGCCGCCGCCATGATTCCCTCCATTTCATGGTCCGTGAGAGCGGGAACGATGGGCGAGACCATGACGCGAACGGGACACCCAGCTTTGGTGAGCCGCTCGATTGTGCGCAGCCGCCGCGTCGGCGCGGGTACCCTAGGCTCCATCTTCCGAGCCACATCGGGATCCAACGTCGTAATCGATATCCCTACCCTGGCAAGTCCGGCTTGCCCCAACTCGCCAAGGATATCGAGATCCCTTTCAATGAGCGTGCCCTTGGTCACAATACCAACTGGATGCCGGAACTCCCGCAGGATCCGCAGAATCTGTCTGGTAACCCCGAACTCGCGTTCGATCGGCTGGTATGGGTCGGTATTTGTCCCGAGGGCGATGAGTTTCGGGACATAGCGTCTGGAGGACAGTTCCCTCTCAAGCACCTTCGGCATTTCCGGCCTTGCGGTCAGCCGGGTCTCGAAATCCAGGCCGGGCGAGAGCCCAAGGAAAGCATGTGTCGGCCTTGCGTAACAGTAGATGCACCCGTGCTCGCAACCACGGTAGGGGTTGATCGAACGCTCGAACCCCAGATCCGGGGACGAGTTGGATGTGATCGCCCGACGAGGAGCCTCCAGACTGACCTCGGTTCGCAACGGAGGAAGGTCCTCCCGGATGTCCCAACCGTCATCAACCGCTTCGCAGTGGGTGGATTCGAACCTAACCGCGGGGTTACCCGATGCTGCACGACCCTTAAGGCGCTCGGTCGGAATTTCGTATGTTCCAGTACTCTCCATTGGAACCCCATTATGGAACATAAAGGGAACGATTCGCAACCATGGTGGATGATCCTTTGAGAAATCCGTCGGTTGCAGCGCTCTCTATGTCGCGACCAGTCTAGTTCAAGGCACGGAATAGGCAGATGAATGGCAAAGTTCACATGGGTCCCTGTTCGATCCTGGAGTGCAGATATGTATGACAACGATAACGATGAAGACGACATCATTCTGAGCGAACTCAGCGATGAAGAACTGGTTCCCCAGATGTTCGACGACCTTTACGATGGCCTCAAGGAGGAGGTCGAGGAAGGCGTCCGGATTCTGCTCGACCGTGGTTGGGAGCCCTACAGGGTCCTGACCGAAGCTCTCGTGGGTGGAATGACCATTGTCGGCAACGACTTTCGAGACGGCATCCTATTCGTACCTGAAGTGCTCCTCGCGGCCAATGCGATGAAGGGCGGTATGGCGATCCTGAAGCCCTTGCTGGCGGAGACTGGCGCTCCGCGCATGGGCAAAATGGTAATTGGAACCGTGAAGGGGGACATTCACGACATCGGCAAGAATCTCGTGTCGATGATGATGGAGGGCGCGGGATTCGAGATCGTCGATCTGGGAATCAACAATCCAGTGGAGAATTTTCTGGAGGCTCTGGTTCGCGAGGAGGCCGACATTCTTGGCATGTCTGCGCTTCTGACAACCACAATGCCATATATGAAGGTTGTGATCGACTCACTGATTGAAAAGGGCATGCGTGACGACTACATCGTTCTGGTCGGAGGAGCGCCGCTGAACGAAGAGTTCGGCCGGGCAATTGGTGCGGACGCTTACTGCCGTGACGCCGCCGTAGCTGTCGATACGGCGAAGTCCTTCATCGCACGCAAGCACAATCTGCTTGCTGCGGTCTAAAGAAGCGCCAATTCAGACGGTGTTCCGCGAAATGGCCAGAAGGGCATCAAATTGGAGCGATCACTTTTCTGCCAAGCAGTCATGACGTTTGATCCGGCTGCGTTGGTTATGGAGGATAGGCCATGCCATTCCGCCGGTTCCTGGTGATTGTTGTCATCGTTGTGATCATGGCCGGATTGACAGTCTGGTTAGGTTCGTTCGCGCTTTCGCCCTTTGAACCCGACAGATCGTTCACCGCTGTCACCGCTGTGGCCATAGCAGCCCTACTGACGGTAACAGTGGTCCTGCGCCTCCTCACCAAGGCAAAGTGAAACAATGACCGTCATCACCTTGCTGGGCATTTGGGCTTAGTGCCATGCCCGCAGGACGGTCAAATTCTTGGGTGAGCGCCAGAGACGGGGGGGACCCATTGCAAAGTGAATCAGCGGAAGCGCCATAGACTTCTCCCCGACGACCAGACGTTGACTGAAGTTGGAATGGAGCCCGGAGGTTCCGGAGGGCGGGTTCTGCTGATTGCGTGCGGCGCTCTCGCCAGAGAGATTCTCGCCATCATCAAGGCGAATGGCTGGACCCACATGGACATGACGTGCCTGCCCGCCATCAACCACAACCATCCCGAACGCATCTGCGACGGGGTGCGCTCCGCCTTCGACAGACATCGGAACGATTACGATATAATCTATGTCGCATATGCCGACTGTGGAACTGGAGGAAGACTGCAGGCGCTTTGTGACGAACTTGGAATCGAGTTGGTCGAAGGGCCTCACTGTTATTCCTTTTTCGAGGGAAACGAGGAATTTAAGCGCCGGACAGAGAGTGAATTCACCGCATTCTACCTCACGGACTTTCTGGTTCGGCAGTTCGATGCATTTGTTTGGCGGCCACTTGGCCTGGACCGGCACCCGGAACTTCGCGAAATGTATTTCGGGAACTACGACAGGCTTGTTTACCAGGCGCAGACCGACGACCCGGAACTGGATACCAAGGCGGCGGAGTGTGCGAAGCGACTGGATCTGGAGTATGAACGGCGCCTCACTGGCTATGGCGACCTTGCCAGTAAGCTGGAACGGTGGGCCTAAGCACCTTCGGCGGACAGAGCGCGAATACGATCGACCATTGAGCGAAGACCATTGGACCGCTGCGCTGTTAGGTGATCATGAAGTTCAAGGCGGGTAAATTCCGCACCAGCATCGACTGTTCGGACCTGGCTGATGGTCAGACCGCAGTAGAGAGCCCTGAGCACTGAGATCAATCCCCGAACAATCATGGCGTCGCTGTCGCCGCGAAAGGAGAAGATAGCGTCAGGTCCCTGTCCCTCGATCTTTGGCACAATCCAGACTTGGCTGGCACAGCCATGGACCTTTGTCGCTGGAACGCGCATCGCTTCCTCAAGCGGCTCCATCGCCTTTCCCATGTCGATGACGTACCTATAGCGTTCTTCCCAATCCTCAAGGAAGCTGAATGTCTCCACTATGTCCTCGAACTCGGGGCGAGCCATCTAGCACTCCTGCCATCTCTAGCGTTAAGTAAGCACCGACCCCGCAAAGGTCCAGAGGTTCATCGGACTTGTGACGGCAATTGACGAGTTGAGAGTCTATGCGGTGGACAGCCAGAGCGTGGTCAAGACCTGCCAATCATTTGTGTCCGGCGGAAACACGATGCGCAGCGTGGCAAATTCATTCCGCGCAATCACCTGTTGATTAAACCGAAGGGGATCAGCTGCTGTCCAGCCCCGGTTCGGTTTCAAGCGGATCTCCGCAGTCGGCATGGTTGCCTTGGCGAGATTTCCCAGAGTCGCGCCTTCCGGAATTCCGGTCGGGTCCGCAGCCTTCACAATGCGCCTGCGGTCATCGGCTTCGTTGTGCAGCTCTTGACACCCGCCCTGTTCCGCACGAAGCTCCACCCGCAACTTCATTCGAACCCGATTCGTCGGGTCGCCCGCCGAATACAACAGCCCTTGACCGGCGCGGGATAGCTTCCCGGGCCCGGCGAACAGGCGGGGCTCACCCAATTCGGATGAAGTTGCAACGACCCGGCACCCGCCGGGACCGCAGCCAAATCGGGAGGGACCGCTCATGCGATCGATTTTCATTGCCACCTTCATGCTGACGCTTGCCGCCTGCGGCGGGGGTGGCGGCCAACAAACTCCGACAAAGCCAGCGGATCCGCCGCGGAACGAACCGGTCCGGCCAACTGAACCGACAGCGCCAGCGGAATCGGGAACCCATCGCGGCGCGAGTCTTTCACGCAGTCAGGTGGGCGACAATGCAAGTCTACTTTGGCATGCCGCTCCCCACGTCGACCTGCCTCAGCACGGCCAGGATGGGCTGCGGGTGGAAAGGGCGAAAGGCGGCGCGGCAATCCCCCGTCTGGTGTTCGACCCTTATTTGAAGCCCCATTCCAGTCCGAAGTGCAACACCAGTGGCGGTGTTGGGCGGTTTTCCTGCCGCATGATGTTGCGGATCGGCCAGGAAGCGGCGACAGTCCCCTTGTTGAGAAGAGAGGAGACTGCCATGCCCGAGGGCTTCCGCCACCTGACCCATGGGGAAAGATGCCAGATCGGCGCACTGAAGGAAAGCGGGCTCTCCTACGGGGACATCGCGGCCCGTCTGGGCCGTGACCGTTCGTCGGTCTGGCGGGAGCTGCGCCGGAACGGCGGTGATTCGGGCTACAGCCCCGGCGAGGCGCAGGGGATGGCGGAGGCCCGCCGCAGCGCCGCCTCCTCGGTTCCGAGGAAGATGACTGCGGAGCGCTGGGCGCATGTGGAGGGGTGCCTGGCGGAGGGCTGGAGCCCGGAGCAGGTCGCGGGACGGCTGCGGCTGGAGGGTGGCTGGGCGGTGGGCCGCCAGTGGATATACGAGCGCCTGAAGGCCGACCGGAAGGCGGGCGGGGAGCTGTTCCTGCTGCTGCGCCGCCGCGGGAAGAAGCCCAACTGGCGTGGCGGGCGGCACTCGGGCCGTGGCCACATCCCGGGCCGGGTGGACATCTCGGAGAGGCCGGAGGAGGTGGAGAGGAAGGAGCGTGTCGGTGACTGGGAGGCGGACACGATCATCGGGAAGGGCCACAGCGGGGCGGTGGTCTCGCTTGTGGACCGTGCGTCGAAATACACGTATTTACAGAGGGTTGACCGGCGGACCTCGGCGGAGGTCTCCGCGGCGATGCTGGCGATGCTCCGGTCGTCCGCCGCGCCTGTCCACACGATCACGGCGGACAACGGAAAGGAGTTCGCGGGCCACGCCGGCGTGGCGGAGGCGCTGAAGGCCTCCTTCTACTTCGCGACCCCCTACCACTCCTGGGAGAGGGGCCTGAACGAGCACACCAACGGGCTGGTGCGGCAGTACCTGCCGAAGGGGACGGACCTCCGGGCGGTCGGCGACGATGAGGTGAAGGGGGTGCAGGACCGCCTGAACGCGCGTCCGCGCAGGGTGCTCGGCTACCGGACCCCCGCCGAGGTGTTCCGCCGGGCCCGCCCTCCCTGACACCGCCGGCCCGCCTCCCGACAGCGCGGATGGCCGCGCCGGGAGGGGGTGGAACGGATCAAGCCGTCGCGTCCGTCCGGGCTCCGGTCGGGCTGCGCCCTCCCTGCGCCCGGACGGACGCGACCTGCCCCGGCGGCGGCCTTGCGCTGCCCTGAAAGCCCGGATATTCTCCTTCCGGACGGGACTGCAGCCGTTCCGGGGCCGGATCCGCCGTTCCCGGAGAGCCGCAAACCCCGCCTTCCGGCCATCTGCGCAGCTCGGGCTCCGCCCTCCCTGCGCAGATGGCCGGTGTTGCACTTCGGAATGGAAGTGGGGGAATGATTTTCTGGAACCTGGGTGGAGATCCGACAGCAACGCCCGTGCCCGACTAGACACGGCGGCGGGGTTGCTCTGGAGAGTGACAAATCTTGCGTACATGCAATGGACCCGTCATCTGGACTACGATCCCGGGGTCCTAGTTGTGGATATCGGCAATTTGGCGAGCCGGACCTGCTTCCACCCTACTGCCGACGCTGCCGGTTGCTATTCTCCGGCCCAGAACAAAGTGGTCCTGAACGCCAGTTGGATCATTGAAAAATACGAAGAGCCTCTTGCACAATTATCGCGGTTCGGGCGGCCGCGGCAAGTCTTTGGGTTCCGCCACGGTCCCGACACCGGAACTGACGGGTGCCCGGGGCGTTTCCACCGACTTGGGTGTGGCGGAATGCCGCAGTCTGTGGCCCGTCGGGCGCCGTCCGCGCATGGCTGGCCGCGCCGTCCCCTCCGGGGCGGCGTCCGCGGCGTCCGGTGCTGCCGCGGCTGGTGGCGTCAGATGGTGAGCCGCATCAGCTGCCCGCCCGTCAGGGCCAGCGCGCGGAGGAACAGGTGGCAGGCCACCCTGGCGTGCCCCCGGACGCGGACGTGCCGGGCGCCGTAAGAGTCCTTGAGGGCCGAGTTCACGCGCCCGCCGCCGGGCGCTGCCGGCAGCGGACGCGGTCGTGGCGGATGTGGCCCGCTTTCCGCTGCGCCAGAGCCTCCCTGGCGAGGCGCTCCTTCAGCGCCGCGTCGCGGCGGGGGTTGGTGTCGGTGATCGCCACGCGCCCCGTCAGGCAGGCGTGGAACCCGATCTCCAGGGAACCGTGGCCGCGTCCATCAGTTGGTGACAGTGGTCCACCCGCAGCGCCGTCATCTTCGACAGCGGGATGGCGGCCTGGCTGTCGTGCAGCGAAGCGGAGGTCAGGATGCAGCTGACGGGGACGTCCCCATCGGCGGCGTCGATGTGGAGCCTGTACCCCCTCCAGCTCTCCCTGTACCCCTTCGCGTTGCGCTTCGTGCCGGTGCCGCAGGCCTTCGGCAGCCCGTCGGCCATCTCCGCCGCCGTCATCCCGTCCCGCAGCTGCCGCTCCAGCCGGGTCGGCTCCTTCGGCCTCTCCTCCCCCTTTTTCGGGCGTCCGCGCTTTCGCTTCGGCCGCTACTGCGGCTTCGGCTTCGGCGCCGGCCTCTCCCGCCCGACGACCGCCGTGGAGTCCCGCGATATGTGCCCGACGACCGAGCCGGCGTACGCGGCGCGGACCAGCGCCTCGTGCATCCGCTCCGGCAGCCGGATCTCCGCGAACCAGGCGAAGGCGCGGGAGAACGCCGGTTCGCTGGGAACCTCCGACACGCGCGACCAGCCGACGGGCCTGCGCAGCGTCGGGTCGTATCGCAGCCTGTCGATCAGGACCACCGTGGCCGGCATGTCCCACACCGCCTTGGCGACGAAGGCCCGCGCCAGCGCCCTGCGGTCGGCGGCAGGGTTGCCGACGCCCCCGTGGATGCAGCGCACGTGCCTCCCGCCCTCGACCAGGTCCAGCACGGCGATGAATTTCGTGTGCCTCACGCCCAGCGGGCCGACCTCCCCGGCGAGGGAAGGCAGAAGTTCCCCTTGAAACCGCTGCCAGGCATCTGATATGGACGAACGTAGGGACATGGAGCCGTCTCCCTGCATGTTGTGGCTTTCACACCTGCTTCATACCAGAGGGATGGCTCCATATCCATACCAGCCATCAGAAAAAAGCGCCTGTTTCCGAAAAAAACCGCTTGATCGGGGAGTTTTGCAAGAAGCTCCGAAGATATTTTTTTCAGGCCTGACCGGTACAGCCCAGCTCTCCAAGAGCTATTTTTGGTCGCAAGCCACGAGGCGGGCCACCAGTTCCAGTACGAACATCAACACGGAACGACGCATGGCTGCGGCGACGACGGGAACCGGTGCCACGCGCCCTACGGCTCCGGCAGCGTGATAAGCTATGACCACCTGCGGGGCCGAAGCGTGCGCTATAACGTGACGCAGGAGGACATCCGCCACATCCCGAACGCGACGTGGAACGGCGACGAGGTCGACCGCTTCACGGTCTCGAAGTCCGCCGATGCACCCGCCTCGATCGACGGCTGGGGCGTCTGGATCGACCACCGTTTCAGGGTCAGCGGGCGGACGGCTCCCGGGCGCCTGTACGGAGGGAACCTGTCGATCACCGACGAGATCGCCGGAACCGGATGGGTCCGCGGAAAGCCCTCAACGCGCGTCTCCCTGACGGGCACCGCCACATGGAGCGGAGAGGACAACTTCCTCGGTGTCGACCTCGGTCCAGACTTTCTGGGTGCGCTGCTCAGGGCGGACGCGAACCTGCGCTACACGTTCGGCGACCGTCCGAACCTGAACCTGAGGGTCAGCGACTTCGAGGCCCACTATGCGTCCGATGGCGACGCCTCAACATGGCATGACCACAGCTTTACCGACTGGGGGGACTTCAGCTACAGCATGGACTGCACGTCCGGCGGCTGCTCGGGCGCCGGTGCCGCGGCGAAGTGGTATGCCGACGGCGCGGGCGACCCGTCCGGCTGGGTCGGTGGCGTCGTGAACGACAGCGACAACGCCTATGCGGGATCCTTCGTCGCTGAAAAGGACTGAACCGCATGGCCATTGGGCTAGACCGCCTGTGCCGGTGACGGCATGGGTTGCCACGCCCCGAGAGCCGGGGATGCGCACAGGCTGACAGGGCGCGGAGGATGGATCCGTACCTGACCGATCCGGGGATCGACATTGCACTTTGCAAACGAGGGCCAATAGGTGTCCTTTCCTTTTGCGATCCCTACCGCGACACGGCCCGCCATCTGCCTAATGGTATCCGCCTCGCGGACTTTGTTCCGCCCTGAGAACTTGTTGAGGTACCGGTCAAGGCACTTCGGCAATATCCTGTGATATTTGCCCTGGTATCCGCGCCTCGGCATCGATCGTAAGTACTCCAAACAGTTCGTGTGGGTCATTTCCCGGACACAATCCGCGACGCCATGATTGACGCCCCCGCGATGCCTGTTCAGGCCACAATACACCTTGGATTCTTCCGTGTAGACCCGCGCAGTCAAGTCCATAACGCCTTAATTGAACCCGGCATCGTTTCGTTCCGATTGCCCGGTTCCGCTCCAGATGGTTCTGTCCGCGTTTACGGACGTGGCAGGATCATTGCGCGCCAAGCGGGTGCGTCCCGCACTCTGACGTGGGTCGGCTGCTTCCCTTTCCAGGCAGTATGGACCTTTCCAAGCGGACAGTGCTCGGTATCATACGAAGTTCCACCAACGATGATGACACTACCGACGGGTGCGGTTCCGCTATCTATCTGTTCACCCGCGGCGGCAAGGACTGCGTTGCCACGGAGGCGTGGGCGATGAAGCGCCTCACGTCTGCCCATCCACGGTCCCGGCTGCCGGACATTCGCACACCACTGCAACTCCGGCTGCCACACACTCTGGGGTTCTGCTCCGTCTCAGAACGCGTCGTCGCCACAGCTATCAACTGATTTTAGCAACTCCCGAAGGCAAACCCAGAGACCCCCACCAAGAAATCAAGTCGGGTGATGTCTCCGAATTTTCCAGTTGATGCAAAAGGAGAACGCACGGCAAAGCTGCGGCTCTACAAGACCGCAACTCCTGCACCTGGATCCACGTCGGCGCACGTTATCCGTTCCGTTCCAAGCGCTCCACAAGATCAATGGCGTCACCCGGCGCCGAGCTGTGCCGAAAGTCCAAAGGTCCGACGCCGACGGCTTCGCCAGCAGAGTCGAAATACGCTTGAAGGTCATCCATGAATTGCAGTGCTCGCTTCTCCCCATGCTGGCCAAGCCTGACAGAGTTGGCATGGGTCTCCAAGTCGCTGTGAGCGATGAGCTTGTCCCGGGCGGGCTTAAGGATTTCTCCATATTCCCTCAACCTTTCGTCGAGTTTCAAGATTTCGGGGGTGTGGCAGCCAGTTTCGCACATCCGCATGGTGAAGTGCTGGGTGGAAAGGTTGGCCTTACCGCAGGACTTCGCCGGTCCGGTCAAGCGGCAGACGAGAAGAATGATGTACTCATGCATAATCGTGTTGAGTTCATCGAAGAACAGCCTGGCTGAATCTTTAAGAATCCTTTCGGTTTCTAAGCCGGAATCGAACAGGTTGTTGAACGTGTTGATTGTCTGATACCAAACCAAATTAATAATGTACCCAGAACAAAGACTGAACATCATGCTGTGTGACACGGCAATATTCTGCGTGTGACCGGTGCCGCCGTCCTGTATTCTGTGTCTGGGAAACAGGCAGAAGGAGAACGGCATGCCAGCGAAAGTCATGGTCCGGCGCACCGACCACACACCCGGTCAGTTACGCGAACTGGCCCGGAAACACAGGTTCCGCGACTGCCGCCGCCGGATGCGCGCCATTGCCCTGGTCATGGAGGACGGGCTGTCCAGGGCCGCGGTGGCCTCCGGCGCAGGCGTCGGTGTCCAGACGCTCCGCGACTGGATCATCCGGTACAACGCCGACGGCCTGGACGGCCTGCGGGACGCCGCCCGCCCGGGGGCGCCGCCGAAGCTGGAAAGCGGACAGGCGGAGGAGGTCGCGTCTTGGCTGGATGAGGGGCCGGACCCCGACGCGGGCGGGCCGTCGCGCTGGACCGTCGCCGACGTCCGGAAGCGGATCGCGGACAGCTTCGGGGTGGGGTGCGCGCTGGAGGGCGCGCGCCGGCTGGTGCGGAGGCTGGGCTTCCGGCACATGTCCCCGCGGCCCGTCCACCCGAGGGCGGACCCCGCCGCCCGGGAGGGATTCCGCAGGGATTCCAGCCGGCTGGCGCGTGAGGCGGCGCCCGACGGCGTGGCCCCGGAGGACGTGCCCGTGTACCTGCAGGACGAGGCGCGGGTGGGGCGGAAGGGCATGCTGCCGGGGGTCTGGGCGCGGAAAGGGACGCGCCCGCGCATCGCGCGGGACCACCGGTACGGATACGTGTACCTGTTCTCCGCCGCCTGTCCCGCCACCGGCGACGCGGTCGGGCATGTGTGCGGCAGGGCCAACACCGCGGAGACGGACCGGCACCTCCGGGAGATCGGGGAGCGGGTCCCCGCCGGAAAGCGCGCCCTGGTGGTCCTCGACGGGGCGGGCTGGCACCGGTCGGGGGACCTGGGGATACCGGACAGCGTCTCCCTGCTCCGGCTGCCACCCTGCAGCCCGGAACCGGACCCGGTGGAGACGGTGTTCCCCCTCCTGAAGCACCGGCATTTCGCCAACCGGGTGTCCGGAAGCGCGGAGCATGTCAGGGAGGTGGTCGAGCATGTCTGGGACGCCTTCATCCGCCGGAAGGGGGAGGTCACGCGGATCACCACGAGGGAATGGGCGGTGCCGTGAGATCCGGGGCGCCTGTCGGAGATTATTTATTTGGTTTGGTATGACGCAGCCGAATCGCCTGCTCGCGAAGCATTTTGAATTCGTCCTGAAGAGCTTTCGGGGCTTCAATTTCTTGCTCGTTCCCAGATGGATTGGAGCCCGAACTGTCGATGGTGTCTGGTCGTGGTCGCTGACTGGGCATCTGAACTTGACGTGATTCAACAGCCTCAGGGTCGGCGATCCAGCCTTCAATCGAATCAATTTGCGAACTTCGGAAAAGCCATTCACGGTTGAGCCATGCCCAAGCGACCTGCACCGCGCACAGCAGGGCATCGAGCCTGTCGCCCGTTGGGTCTTCTACGATTTCATGGCGCTGCCGGTCGTCGGCAACCACGGTGACGCCGTATCGCTTCCTCATGGAGCCGCTGGTCAGCGCCTTCAGGATAAGGCAACGTGCAACATGACGTTCGGCGGTCTGCTCCTTCCGTTTGTCGCTCTTGTAGGGATCCTTTGTGATCGAGCGTGCGAGAACGCCCGGATAGGCTTCCACCACCGTGCGTTCGCTGTCGCCGTGCTGCAGTCGGGGAACCTCGACCCCGGCGGCGACCAGTCTCGGCGCACCCTGAAAGAACATCTTGCCCACGGGCACGAAATCCAATTTCAGCGGGGAAAGCGCTCCCGCCAGATCGTCCGTCATCCGACGGGGTTGCTTCTGCCTGTCGGGCCTGGACTGACCATATTCCTTGATCACTGTCTCGAACCGATCCTTTCCCAAGCTCTTTGCGTGCAGAACGTATTCCTGCCATGCCAATGGCCAGTCGACATCAACCACGAATCGCCGCGGCAGCCCGAACGGGAAGTCGATGCCAGCGATCCAAGGCCCGGGCTTCGCCAGCATTTCCTCGAACTGACTGAACCCGGTCAGGGCAGTCGGCCGCACTGCACGCAGTTCGCGTCCGTCCAAGCGACAGTGCTGGCAGGTGATCGGCTTCCCGTTGTTCGGACTGCTCGTAAAATCGATTCCGTAGATGTCCAATTTAGTCTTCCTTCTGTTCCACAACGTGCACTCACCGCTCCCGGGAAAGCGCCCCTAGGTCACTGATTTCACGATATTCCCGGAATTCTGGCCAACCCCTGTCCCGGCGGCATCCACGCCAGAGATTCGCGGGCCTCGACTTCCCTTAACGTCTCTGGGTTTAGATCCACGGGCCCCTATGTGCAGGTCTAGACCCTACTCCCGTGAAACAAACGCCGTTCGGCGGTGTGGGCTTCGAAGTGCGGCACCGGCCATTTTCGAAGCGAGGCGCTGCGCCGTACGGCGGAGAAACGGATCATCACTCGGGTGTAGCCCAATATTCTTAACTCCGGTGTTTTCCGGTCCATAGTCCTGGGGCGCGTGCGCCGTGCGGGGGCCGGGTGAACCGGCCGGCGGCGCGCGTCCAGAGGCATTGGACAGGGAGTGCGGGCCATGAAGCGGGACAGGGGCAGGACGGCGCATCGGCATCCAGACGCGGTGGCGTATCTGGAGGGTCTTACGGAAGGCGAGGCGGCGGTCCATCCGCCGGTGGTCCGGGAACGGGACGGCGGGTTCACCTGGTACTGGCTGGAGGGCGGCGAGGTGCGCAGCCGGGAGGTCGCCGGGGACGGGACGCTGCCCTCCGCCGTCCCTGCGGAGCTCGGGTTGCGGCCTGCGAAGCTGGCGGCGGACCTCGCTTCGGGCGCCCCCGACCCCGCCGCCGGCGGGCGGGAGCTCCGGGACGCTTCCCTCGGCGGCGGCGCGGCGGCGCTGGGGCTGCTTCTGGAATGGCTCGACAGGACGCTGCCGAGGCCGGAATGCCGCAGGTGCGGCAGGCCGATGCACCGGCACCGGCCGACGGCGGGGCCGGTCCTGACCCGGCTGGGCCGGGTGAAGGTGAAGCGGGCGTGTTTCCGCTGCCGGTCGTGCGGCAGGGGGTGCTTCCCGCTGGACCGGGCGCTGGGCCTGGAGGGAAGGGCCATCACGCCGGGGATGGCGAACGTCCTGGCCCGGACGGTGCCGCTGATGGGCTTCGCGGCGGCCAGCGGCCACATCGGGGACCTCGCCGGGGTGAAGGCCCCGGCGGGCCCGCTGCAGCGCTGGTCCATGGAGCTCGGCGCGGAGGCCATGGAGTCCGGCCGGGAGGAGGTGGCCGGGGGCAGGCCACTGGAATCACGTGTGTACCTTTCGGTCGACGGGACCGGGATCCCGATGCGCGCGGAGGAGGTGGAGGGCGTCGCCGGAAAGCGCGGGGACGGGAGCGCGGGGACCCGCGAGGCGAAGCTGGCCGTCGTGTACACCGCCAACGGGCGTGACCGGGAGACCGGCGCTGCCATCAAGGACAGGGGCAGCGAGTCGTTCAGCTGCCTGATCGACAGCGCGGCGGCGCCGTCCGGAGGCCGGGAGCCCTCCGCGTTCGCCGCCCGCCTCGACCGGGAAGCGAGGCGCCGCGGGCTCCACGAGGCCGGGGAACTGGTCGTCATCTCCGACGGGGCCGAATGGACACCCGGCACGTGCGAGGAGCTGTTCGGGGGCGGGAATGTCACCTTCGTGCTCGATATGTGGCACGCGCTGGAACACCCCTCCGACGCCGTGAAGGCGATCCACCCGGAAGGGCCGGAGAGGGACCGGCGGTTCGCGGAGGTCAGGGCGGACACCGGGGCTGGCCGGGCGGGGAAAGTGGTCCGGGAACTGGAGCCGTTCAGCGGACGGCACAGGGACGTGGAGGCCTGCTGCCGCTACTTCCGGAACAACCTCGAAAGGATGCGGTACGACAGGTGCCGCGACCAGGGCATCCAGGTCGGGAGCGGCGTCGTGGAGGCCGGCTGCCGGCAGTTCGGCCTCCGCCTGAAGCGCTCGGGCACCCGCTGGTCGGAGAGGGGCGCCAACGCCATGCTGGCGCTGAAATGCTGCGTCATGAACCGCAGGCTGGTCGACTTCCTCGACTGGCGGGCGAATCAGGCCGTCGCCGCGTGACAAGAATCCTGGGCTACACCCTCATCACTCTACTGACCTTGCACTTTAGGGTGGAATGGGGGTAACTTGAAGCCTTAACAGCGCGGGGGCGGGCATGACAGGCAGAAAATTTTTGGCGCTGTTTGCAGCAGTGACAATTGCTGCCTGCTCCTCGGATTCGCGAAACCCGCAGAACCGGAACCAAGCGGAGGCCGAAGCCCAGGGATTCTGGGATCCATTAGTGCGAAGTCTGGTGCCGCAGATCCTAACGCTGGATCTGGAGCCCACCGCAGGAGGAGCGATCATCCATGCCACCGGTCTTTCGCTTCGGCAAGGGTACCATGATAGCGAACTGGTACCGGTTGGGGAGGAAATCCCCAACGATGGGGTGCTGAACTACGAGTTTAGGGTCACCTCCCCTCCCAAGCCGACGCCGACGGGCACGCCGACTTCCCGGGAGATTCTCGCCGGCAGGTTCGTTTCGAAGAGTAAACTGGTTGGAGTAACAAAGGTTCGGGTGATTTCCGCGGCTAACGCTCTGTCGACTCGACCTTGAGGCAACTCAGCCACTCTGTGTCGGCGCAGCGGTAACGCTTCTGAATTCCGGGGATTGAATTCATGCCGGACCGCCGCCTGGATATGTGGCTTCAGATAGCGATCGCCTTGATTTTCTGACCGTTCGCCACCAATGCGAGCTTGCCGTCGCAGAGCTTGAGCGCGTCACGGCCGAATACCTCATATCTCCAACCCATCAATGAGGGTAAATCGCGTTTTCCGGCCGCCAGGTCGTCCAAGTCCGCGGCAGTGGCAATGAGTCTCTGTGCCACTCCCGCCGATTCCGAACTCGCCTTTAGCAGCACCCTCAGAAGATCCGCCAGCGCGGAGTTAACAGTCTGAGTGTCCCTGCGTACATCGACCTTTGGCCGATTCTCGATTGGAACAGCCGTGCCCCGCTCGATAGCTTCGATGATTCCCTTCGCAACGTCCGGTTTCCGCGCTTCACGTTGCAACAAGCGCGACCTGGAGAGTTCCTTCATCGACTTTGGAAGTGAGGACGCCAGCTCAAGAAGTGCATCGTCGGTGAAAATACGGTTTCTGGGCACGTTTCGTGACTGGGCAAGGCATTCGCGGTAGCTGGCCAGCTCGCGCACGACCGCAAGATAGCTTTCGGATTTGCCCCGGACCCTGATGCGTCGCCATGCTTCCTCTGGCTTTACAACATAGGTTTCTCTTGAAGTCAGGACTCTCAGTTCCTCCTCCAGCCAGGATGCACGACCGGATTTGCTCAACTCTCTATCCAGATGCTCATAGATCACCCGAAGGTGGGTCACGTCGGCAAGAGCATAGCGTTTCTGCGCCTCGGAAAGCGGTCGCCTTGCCCAGTCAGTGAACCGGGACCGCTTGTCGAGTGACTGCCGAGCGATCTTGCGGACAAGGGTTTCGTAACCGACCTGATCGCTAAATCCACAGACCATCGCAGCGACCTGGGTGTCAAACAGGGGTTCGGGAATCACATCGCCATAGGTGAAGAATATCTCGATATCCTGACGGGCGGCATGAAACACTTTGACCACATTCGTATCACTAAGGAGCCGGTAGAGTGGGTCAAGTGAAAGTCCTTCAGCCAACGGGTCGACCAGTACGGCACAATCACTGGCTTTCCCGGGAATGGCGAGCTGAACGAGGCAAAGTCGGGAATAGTAGGTGCGGTCGCGAATGAACTCAGTGTCCACTGTAACATATGGGCTATTGGCTGCGCGACCGCAGAAAGCCGCCAGTTCACCAGTCTTGGCGATCATGTCCATTTGGGGCACCCTTGTCCTGATCCATCACCTGCCCGGGCAACGCAAATCATTGACCGCACTCCATGGAATGGAAGTGGGCCGATAGGCTCACGGGCGTTCGGTCGCCCCGCGCAAAACGATCCAACACAATTGGATAGAGCCGATGCTCCTGTTCCAGCACACGTGCGGCCAAGGTGGTCGGAGTGTCGTCGTCCCGGACAGGAATCCGAGCCTGTCCAAGCACCGGACCGTCATCAAGTTCCTCGGTAACAATATGGACGGTGCAGCCGTGCTCCCTGTCACCCGCCTTCATTACCCGGGCGTGGGTGTTGAGGCCCTTGTGACGAGGAAGCAGCGAAGGATGGATATTCAGGATTCGGCCTCTATACCGCGAGACAAATACAGCAGTCAGAACCCTCATGAATCCCGCGAGGCAGATAATGTCTGGTTGCACGGCGTCGAGTTCATCAATCAAGGCCAATTCAAAGGTGGCGCGGTCCGGGTATTCGTTGTCATCGACGACCACACTGCGAATGCTTTTCCTTTCAGCTCCATGAAGACCGCCCGCTTCGTGTCTGTTCGAAAGAACCAGGACCGGCCGCGCCACATCGCCAGTCTCCATACTGTCCACCAAAGCGGCTTGGTTGGTTCCGCTGCCCGAAATGAGGATTGCGACGCGTTTGCTCATCCAAGGCATCCTGAGAATCGCGTGCCTTGCCCTGCCTCGACGACACCGATCCTATGGACCCGCTCGCCAGCATCATTCAAGATCGTCGACACAGATTCCTCAAGTTCCGGCGAAACCACCAGAACCATACCAATACCGGCATTGAAGGTCTTCAGGATTTCCGCTTCCTCAAGCCTTCCAACCATAAGCAGCCATTCGAACACCGGTGCCGGTGTCCAGGCATCCAGGTCGATCAAAGCACCGAGACCGGCAGGTAAGATTCTCGGCACATTCTCGGCCAATCCACCGCCCGTGATGTGGGCAATTCCACGCACACCACCGGACCTCAAGGCTGCCAGAATGGCAGGCACATAGATCCTTGTCGGAACCAGCAGCGCTTCGCCCAAACTGGCTTGCGCAAAGGGGGCGGGATCGTCCCATGAAAGGCCTGAATGTTCAACGACCTTCCGCACAAGCGCAAACCCGTTGGAATGAATGCCGTCCGATTCCAGCCCCAATAGCCTATCGCCTGCCCGGACTTCTGCCGGTAGCCCCGCACCTCGTTCTATGGCGCCGACAGCAAATCCGGCAAGATCAAAGTCAGACACTCCGTACATTCCGGGCATTTCCGCCGTCTCTCCACCGATCAGTGCACATCCGCTGGCCCTGCATCCCGCCGAAATTCCAGTGATAACCCTCGCTGCAAGATCGACGTTGATCTTTCCGGCAGCGAAGTAGTCGAGGAAGAACAGGGGTTCCGCCCCTTGACAGACCAAGTCGTTAACGCACATTGCGACGAGGTCAATTCCAATTGCATCAACGCGGCCAGTATCGATGGCAATACGCAGTTTAGTGCCGACCCCGTCGGTGGCGGCGACCAGCACCGGATCAGTATAGCCCGCTGCCCTGAGATCAAAGAGTCCTGCAAATCCTCCCAAGCCGTCCACGAAGCCTGGGCGCATTGTGGAACTGGCCGCAGATGCAATTCGGTCGACGAGTTCCTTCCCTGCATCAATATCGACGCCGGCCTCGGCGTATGTCAGCTTAGTCTCCGAGGTCATAATGACTCAGGGTGACCCGCAATGCACTGCCGTTCCGAGGAACAGAAATGCTGGCCGAGACCAAGCCCGGCTGACGCCCGCCAAACGGATACCATCCGTTATGCGTGTCAACCTGCCGAGATTGCCGGCGACCAGTCTGCAAATTCAACATCTCGATGGACCGCTACCAGATACCGTTGATCGCGTCTAGCAGGATGCCATATCGGTCAACAATGGAATCCTCTGAAATTGCCGGTACATCCGACGTAGCCCTTTCACCGTTATGTCCCCTAAGAGGTTGACCTAAAATGTGGATGGCCTCCGCCAGATGTGGTATCTCCGTGTCGAACAACAACCAGACAGGGAGGATACCATGGCCTGGACCGAGACCACCCAGGAGAAGTATAGGCGCAATGCGGAGCGATATGAAAGCGATCTGACCGACGGGGAATGGCTTTTGGTCGAGCCGCTTCTGCCGCCGCCGTCGAAGCTGGGCCGGCCCCGGTCCACGGATCTCCGCGAGGTCTTCAACGCGATCCAGTACATGCTGGCGACGGGCTGCCAGTGGCGGGCGATTCCCAAGTGTTTTCCGCCGTTTACGACGGTCCAGGACTACTTCTACCCTTGGCGCGACAGCGGCGTCCTGGAGCGCATGATGGACGCGCTGCGCGACCTGGCGCGCGAACGGGCGGGGCGTGACCCGGAGCCGACCGCCGCCGGGACCGGCAGCCAGTCGGTGAGGACGACGGAGATGGCGGGGCCGTCGGGGTACGACGCCGGAAAGAAGGTCAAGGGCAGGAAACGTCACATCGCCGTCGATGTGGAGGGGACCCCGATCGTGGTGCAGGCCCACACGGCGGATGTGCAGGACCGGGACGGCGCCCCGGAGGTCATCCTGGCGATGCTCGGGAAGGCGCCGGAGGTGACGAAGGTCTGGGCCGACAGCGGCTACAGCGGCGGGAGACTGCGCGCCAGGCTCGCGGAGATGGGTGTCCCCGAGGTGCCGGGGATCGTGGAAAGACCCAAGGGAACCAGGGGTTCACGGTGCTGTACCGCCGCTGGGTCGTGGAGCGCGCCTTCGCCTGGATGTCGCGCTGCCGCCGTCTGGCGAAGGATTTCGAACGGAGCCTGGAGAGCTCCGTGGCCTGGGCGCAGCTGGCCGCCTGCCGGTTCCTGTTCCGGCGGCTGGCAAGGGGCGCAAGTGCCTGAAATGCAATAATATAATGAAAACAATGACTTATGAGTCAAACTCTAAGTGGCCTCTTCCCCATCACCAAAGCGATTGAACGAAAAGCGGAACCAGTGCGGTAGCAGGTGAACGCTTCACCCAATTTGTTGACAGGGCGTTTGCGTTTCGAAGAGAATTCAGGCTGAAGTCGCAGGAACCAATCGAATGAAACCTTCAGGCCAATCGATCGGTTGGATCGAAGACAAGATCGACCAGAACCCGCTTCTTGAGAAATTCAAGGGGCTACGCATGTGGACTGTCAATGGCAGGCCCGCTCCTCAGAAGCCGCTGGTCCTGCTGTTGGCACTGGGCAAACTGAGTCAGGGTCAGGAGAGACTATCTTTTCGTGAACTATGCGGGCGACTACCCGAACTGGTCAAGCTAGTTCAGCCGGGCCGAAACCGACCCAAACCGGAACAGCCCTTCTGGAGGTTGATGACAGACGGTATATGGAAGGTAGACGCGAGAGGACATATCCGGGAAACCTCCAGCGGAGACGCACGCCGAAGCGACCTGAAAGAACTTGACGCAATGGGCCGGTTTACGGACGATGTTCTCGAATTCCTGAAGTCCAACCCCCGAAACATCGGGATTCTCGTGGCCCAGCTTCTCCATGAAAATTTCGCGACCTATCGTCACAATGAGATTCTCGAAGCGGTGGGATTGGCCCCTTTGAGGCTTGAGGTCGACTACAGGAGACTTAGAGTTTGACCTGGAATTCCACATCTAGCCCATTAGGCTGGCCATACGAAGGCGTTCTCGCAATATATGGAGCATAGACAGCAATTTTAGGTCAAGCTCTTAGGCGCATCGCGAGGTTTCGGCAGGAAGTACTGAAGGCTTATGACTTCCGGTGCTGCGTCTGTGGCTACGACCTTCAGGTCGCAGGAGAATACGCCGGTCTGGAAGCCGCACATATCTGGGCACACTATGCACGTGGCCCGGACGTGGTGCCGAATGGCCTGTCGCTCTGCGCGATGCATCACAACACATTCGACCGCGGTGCATTCACTATTCGGGACGACGGGCGCACTATCGAGTGCAGCCAGTTACTTTCGGGTACGTCCCGCATGGAATGGCTGACCGATTTTCACGGGCGGAAGATCATAGTTCCGTCCAGCTCGGAAGATCTCCCGGCTGAGGGCCACCTTGCGTGGCATCGGGGAAACGTATTCCTGAGGCCGGCTATGAAGCTGGCATAGCTGGACAGAATCCGTGTAATCGCGAATTTGGCGGGAGCGACCGGATTCCCGTGGGGTAACGGGTGAAAGAAGGGAACAAATCGGTGAAGGATGTGGCTCGCTCCGCAATGATGGGTGCTGGCGCACCAGCGGCATTGCCTGAAGACGAAACCGTTGAGATTGGGTCGCAACATCATACGGGCCGATCCCCACTGTTTCTGGAACTACTGTCAGAGAGCGATCAATTCTGAATGTAGGAATATGTCGTCGCGGCTATCGGACACCGCGCTAGCCAACGGACGGAGGAACGAACCATGATTGGGGTCTTAGTTGGATGACCGTCAAACAGGCCCTGATCCAACAGACATAAGTGCTTTCGCTCTACCGCCTCTCACCCGTCCGTGGTGTGGGGGAAGAGGGATCCGACAACCGCGAGTTATAGGTCTTGGTCAGATTGCGGACATTGACCCGACCCAGCCGACAACGCGCCTGGACAAGGTTGTAAGCTGACTGGTGGCGCAGCCAGAACCCACCGTTCGATCAGCCCGTCCGGTCAAGACGGATCGCGATTTCCGGAGAGATGCCGGCCCAACTATCGAGAATCCGCGACAGCGATTGGCGGGCAATATCAAGGGCACGGGCCGCTTCGGTCACGCCGAGACCAAGCGGATCAAGGCAGCTCTCACTGATGCTGCGTCCGGAATGGGAGGGGTCCAACATCGCCATGTTCATGCCTTCCCTTAGTTGCAATCGGTCAGGTCGACGTCTCGGGCGTCACCATTCCCGAAGCGGAACGTCACCCGCGAATGCCGGAAACCGATATACGCCAGAACCCCTTGAGGTTGTCCTTCAGTGGGTGAAGCCGATAGTCGGGCGGATCGACATCCGAAGGTCCGCAGGCTTCGTCAAGGTCTGCCAGCGCAATGCGGTCGCGAACAGCCGACCGCCTCAGGGTTCGCCACGCACCGGAGCACGGCAAACAGCCGGAAATGGCGGGGACGAGCATATCACGACAGGCACAATTTTTCCGACAAGTCTCCTGTAACCTATTGATGATAAATATCCAAAACACCCCACTTCCACTCCGAAGTGCAACACCGGCCATTCCCGCAGCGGGGGCGTAGCCCGAGCGTAGGGAATGGCCGGAAGGCGTGGTCTGCGGCCCCCGGGGACCGCGGATCCGGCCCCGGAACGGCTGTGGTCCCGTCTGTATGGAGTTTATCCGGACTTTCCGGGCGGCGCAACGCCTCCGCCGGGTCGGGTCGCGTCCGTCCGGGCGCAGGGAGGGCGCAGCCCGACCGGAGCCCGGACGGACGCGACGGCGAAATCCTGTCCACCCCCTTCCTGCGCGCCGGCGGGAGGCGGTCGCGCGGCTTCAGGGAGGGCGGGCCTCATGCAGCACCTCGGCGGGCGTCCGGTAGCCCAGCGCCCGGCGCGGACGCGCGTTCAGGCGGTCCTGCACCGCCCTCACCTCCGCGTCGCTGACCGCGCGGAGGTCCGTCCCCTTCGGCAGGTACTGCCGCACCAGCCCGTTGGTGCGCCCGTTCAGGCCACGCTCCCAGGAATGGTAGGGGGTGGCGAAATAGAACCCGGCCCCGAGCTCCGCCGCCACGCCGGCGTGGCCCGCGAACTCCTTGCCGTTGTCCGCCGTGATCGTGTGGACGGGCACGGCGGACGGCCGGAGGAGATCCACCATCGCGGCGGAGACCGCGGCCGAGGTGCGTCGGTCAACCCTCTGTAAATACGTGTATTTCGAGGCCCTGTCCACAAGGGAGACCACCGCCCCGCTGTGGCCTTTCCCGATGATCGTGTCCGCCTCCCAGTCGCCCACACGCTCCTTCCTCTCCGCCTCCTCCGGCCTCTCGGAGATGTCCACCCGGCCCGGGATGTGGCCACGGCCCGAGTGCCTGCCGCCTCGCCAGTTCGGCTTCCTGCCGCGGCGCCGCAGCAGCAGGAACAGCCTGCCGCCCGCCTTCCGGTCGGCCTTCACACGTTCGTATATCCACTGGCGGCCCACCGTCCAGCCGCCCTCCAGACGCAGCCGTCCCGCGACCTGCTCCGGGCTCCAGCCCTCCGCCAGAAGCCCCTCCACCTGCGCCCAGCGGTCGGGCGTCATCCTGCGGGGAACACTGGAGGCCGCGCCGCGGCGGGCCTCCGCCCTCCCCTGCGCCTCCCCGGGGCTGTACCCCCCGCCGCCGCCGTTACGGCGCAGCTCCCGCCAGACCGTCGTCCGGTCACGGCCCAGACGGGCCGCGATGGCCCCGTCGGACAGCCCGCTTTCCTTCAGCGCGCCGATCTGGCATCTCTCTTCATGGGTCAGGTGGCGGTAGCCCTCGGGCATGGCAGTCTCCTTCTCTTCAACAAAGGGACTGTCGCCGCTTCCTGGCCGATACGCAACATCATGCGACCGGAAAACCGGTCACCACCGCCACTGGTGTTGCACTTCAGGATGGAATGGGGCACATGTTTTGGTCGTCACATTACCAACCTTAACGCACCGTATCCTTCCGCCGAAAGTTTCGTTTCCGGGCACTCATCCGCCCCGAGCATGCATTTGACATTCTTCCATAGCCTGTACACCGGTGGAAACGGCCATCGACGGCGAACACCCCGATGTCAATCCGACGAATCGGTTTCCCCGTCATTTCGTGAATATCCACTGACCGTCACAGGTGTCGCGACCGGCATATTTCTTCCATCTGACGCTAACTCATTGAAATTAAATAATATCCGGATTTTCCGGCCCGAAATACCCATGGAACGGGCCTCCGCTCCTGAAAACGCGCGGACGGCTGCCGGAGGGCACCGACACACTCTCCATTCCGCCCCGGTGCAGGACGAGGTCATGGGCGAAGGGCCGGCCCAGCAACCGGTCGTGGAACAGGGCCAGCGGATGCCTGTCCAGCGACACCAGCCTGTGGTCCGACAGCACCCGCCGGACAATGCGTTCGCCAAGGCCGACGGGCAGTTCCGTATCTGCAAACCTCCCGTTCAGGAAATCCAGCGCCGTGAACCGCAGGGTCGTTGGTCACCTTTTCCAGCCGCAGGGCCAGGAGCACCTCGGAAAACCTGAAGGCGGCATCCGCTCCCTCGCTCCCCTTCCGACCGCAGGATCCACAGCAGGCCCTAGGGCGCGTGGAACACTACCCGGATATATCCGTGATCCAGCACATAGTCGGACTGCCGGATAGCCACGGTCTCCAGCCGGGTGAGGTCCGCCCGGGCCGCGCCCGTTCCCAGAGCCAGCCGCAGGACCGGCGCGAGCATGCGGCGGAGCATGATATGGGGCATGGATCTGTCCCTCAGGGGCTGGGATCCGTATGAGGGCCAGGGTTGTCCTGCCTGTCTGCGGTCAAGCGTGGTTCCGGTTCCGTTCCCCGTTCGATCAGGTAGGACCGGAACGAGGGGATCGGGGAATGGAAATATCCCTGGCGGTCCTCATACAAAGCTCCCTGATGGATAAGATGGTTGAGGAATCCCTCAATATCCATATTTCCTGGCAGATGCCATGGAATATCCTGTGGTAATTCGCCGACACGACGGTGCCGAGCGATGGAAACCATGACATCCGCCTGATCCATCGGTTTGGTTTCCCTGTTCCTTCGGGAAGGGATTCCATCAAGAACCGCCGCCACAAGGTTTTTCGCTGCCCGCATGGATGAACTGCATTGATCCTGATAGTATTCCCGACGGCTTTTCAAGGTCCGTTTTTCCAGATCCGCCCAGTCGAACCGGTCCATGTCGCCATGGGCCCGCAGGGTTTCCTCTGTCAAGGCCCGCAGGGCGAAATGCAGGTGCCGGGGCCAGCCCTCGCAGGGCGTGGCGAGGGCGTCCAGCTGTGACAGGTGCCGGGAGGGATCGATTCCGTACTTTCCGCAGAACCCCGTTATCAGGGACATGGTCTCGTCCCGGGTGAGCGGTTCGACCTCGTGTATTGTACGGCCTCGGGTCAGATCCATTTTCCGGGCACGATCGGCGGTGTCGGACAGACCGGAAAGGACCAGAACCACCGGCAGGCCTGTAGTTCCGTCGTGGATACCCTGCAGGATCTTGGCCACGGGTGCGTCCGGTTCCAGCCGAAACCGCTGCGCTTCGTCGATGGTGAGGATGACGGGGCGGTTGGGCAGGCAGTCGTTGGCCTCCGCCCAGAGCCGCAGGGACTCCCAGGTGGCGGGAGGGACCGCTTCCGTGCGTGTCCTTTCCCGTCCGATCCTGGCACCAACCGATTCGGTGCCGACACCCAGACCGAATGACCGGGTGTGGCTGTGTACGACAAGGAACTCCGGGGCGTGTCTCTTCGACAGCATGCGGGCGATGGGACCGAGAATGTCGACAGGTGTGTTTATATCCCCAGTCATCAGGATGGGGACATGGGCGTTTCCGGCCTGTCTGCGTAGTTCCTTCAGCAGGCTGCTTTTCCCGGCGCCCGGAGCGCCCTGAACGATCCGTGTCATCTTGGCTTCGTCCGCCGGCTTTCCGGAGGCCATGATGATATCATCAATGATATTCTTGCGGCCAACGAAAACTGGAGGTGAGGCGCCTTCGCCACGCTTGAGGAATTCCCGCAGTCCCTTATAATCGATTGGCATGAGACATTCCTTTTTGATGGATACCCGGAATTACGGAGTGGGACAGTTGTCCCTGTCCGGCCCGCTTATGGATGATGTTATGTCCGATTCCGTACTCCGTCCGATCAGGTAGAACCGTAACGGGGGGATTGGGGAATGGACATCGCCGTCATCGGTGATGTGGATGGCGCCCCGATGTACGGAACGGTCGGGGAACCCTCTGCATCCAGCCCTTTCGGCAGTCTCCATTCGACAGGTCCGGTCCGCCAGCAGCGGTCCCAGAGGCGGTTCAGGACATCCAGATCGGAAAGACCTGTTCCACTTCCCTTCGTTGCATGGCCGGGAATGTCCCGCATCACCGTCGAGAACAGGGCCCGGGCCCTTCGCATCCCTCGACTGTACTGTTTGCCGTGACAGGTCTGCCGTCTGCGCGAGGTTTCCTTTCCGAAATGGGTCCAGTCCATGCCACCCTGCACGCGCAGCGCCTCCTCCGCCAGGGCCACGTCGGCATGGCGCAGGTATTCGATAGTCCTGGCACGGTGGAGCGGCATGGATACCATTCAATGTGTTCTGCGTTTACGGATACTACTCCGGTCCGGTTGGAAATACAAAGTCACGATGACGTCCTCTTCCCTTCGTTTCACGAACGGAGCTGGTTCGGCAGGCGTCCCGTCCGGGGCCGTTTCCGCGGGTGAGTCGCCCGGAAGTCCGGGTTGTCCGTCTGGATCCCTCTGCCGAACAACCTGATTCAGCCTTCCGAAGCTGCGGAACCGCAACTTTCGGTGAAAAGAATATGGTGTACCGAGGTCGAGAATATGACGGCCGGATCATATTTTTCTTGCATGGAATCCATGGGTTGGAAAAATATGCTTGTCACGACAACAACACTAAACGACCGTTCCGGTCTGCTGCGTTTCATGTTACGCAATGGAAACCGCCGTGAACGGCCGGTTTCATGACCTCTATCGGACCTCGATCACGGTCTACGGCCCGTCGCTTGGACTCCCGATATCGCTGAACGCCGGTGGGGCGTCTGTAAAGTCCGGGAAACGCCCACCGCCATCCAGGACGAGGCGCAGGCTGGCCATGTCCTCTATCCGGTCCACCGCCACGCGATCGACATTGACGGGAAGCCCGGCCAGCATAGGATCCGGCAGGTCATGCAGGAAGACTTCAGCTGAATCGAGCGCAATGAATGCGGATGTCTTGATCCCGCCCGCGTTCTGGACGACGCCGCGACGACCTTGTTCACCCCGAGGTCCGATCGGTGCAGCCGCATACCCCAGAATGGATCCTTCACGAGCAGAAAGAACCGCATGCGGGTCTCGCCCATCCACTGGATGACGTTTCCCGGCGTAGTTCGTCACGGAACCTAGCCTCGACACAACCCCAGATATCGAGATTGACGGAAACTTCGAGACCGTCGCCCTCAAGCGTCTGGATGTCTTTCGGATAAAGCGCGTCGAGCTCGTCCGACGGACGCTTCGTATGCTGGTTGAGGACGACGCCGACAACGAAGTAGCTTCCCCCAGTTCTGTTGACGGCCATGAGACGGGTGGCCCGCGCCTGCAGCCTGGTCAGCATTGTCCGTTCATCTCGTCTGCGGCGGCGATGAGCCTACGGCCGACTACATACCCCGCGTAATCGGTCCGTTCCATAGCAGCCCTGCCCACCGCACGGAGACGCCGGGGAAGCGGGCGTTCCCTGACGGTGCGCTCACAGATATTCTCGAAGATCTTTAGATGGTATCTCTTTTCGGTCTGGGCAGAAGCGCAACGTTGTCCTCATGTGCCAAACGTGAACCTCAGGTACGAAACACGCTGACGGATGGATCATGACCGAAAATCGGCGTCAGGGTAAGCGCGGTCCGGGTCGCGGACGGACCATCGTGTCATCCGATCCATCTTCGGTTTTCGGCGCATTCAGAAGTGAACGCCCCGCTGATGTCGCCAGGACGATCCCGCGACCCGAACAGTGACAAGCCTTCGGAGACCGGTGGTCGATGCTCTCCATTAAACGCTGGATCCTGGTCTCACAGCGATGCTGGCGAGTTCCGCATCGCCATATCCCGCAAATTCAGCCGACGGGCCATAGCCTCTGACAGCAGCACCACTGGATTTCAGCATCCGTGCCCGTTCAGGGATGGCTAGCCGCCAGCCATTCCGCGATGCCGTACCCGCCGCCATGACGCCCTTAACGGCATCGGATGTGTTTATGCTCACGGATTCGGAGGAAACGATGACCACTCTGGACATGCGAGGCACCTGTCCAGGAATTCGCGGAGGCATGGCATGACGATGAGAAGGTGGAAGGGCGCGATTATCCGATCGGACACGCCTCTGGTGTCGACGTATTGGGTTAGGGGTTGAACTGGGCTGCGTTACCGGCGAGCCCATTCAGAACGAACGGCGCTTCGCCATCCGTGACGTCGATGACCTTCGCTTCGAAAAGTCCGACCGAATAGCTGCCGGGAGTGGAGAAAATTACCTTTCACGACACGGGAAATGCGTCCTGTCCCGGCGGTGCCCCGCCAGACGGATCTCGAACCAGGCTGAAGTCCCTGTGCCCATCATTTCAGTGATGGCGCGACACTAGTGCGCCAACATCAGATCGGCCTTAAGGCCGCCAAGCGACCGGCTGGTGCCAAGCGACAGAGACCCGCCATGCCCATGTGCGATGTCACTTGCGATCGCAAGGCCGAGTCCGACACCGCTGCCCCTGTCCTGATTGCGAGCTGGATCAAGGCGAACGAAGGCCTTCAACGCCTCCTCATGCGCTTCTTCCGGTATTCCCGGTCCATCGTCTTCAACGGAAAACAGTACCGCATTGGGCGAAACCACGATTCGAATCTGGCAAACCGAACCGTAGCGCATTGCATTCCCGATCAGATTTTCCAGTGCCCGAGACACGGCAACCGGGCGCAGGACCGCGGTTCCTTCGCCTGACACTCCTTCGATACTCACTGAGCTTCCTGATTTCACAAACTTTCTGACGGTTTCTCGTGCCAACTCCACCGGATCGGTTGTCTCAGGTTCGTCCAGCGAATCGTCACGGGAGAAAGCCAGAAACTCATCAAGCAATCGCTCCATGTCAGCCACATCTCGTTTCATGGCTTCGGTCTCCGCACTTTCCCCGACCATCGAAAGGCCCAACCGGAGCCTCGTGAGGGGCGTCCGCATATCATGACTCACGCCGAGCAGCATCATCGTTCGCTGCTCCATATGCGTGAGTGTTCGCCTTCTCATGTCGAGAAACGCCTGCCCTGCGGCACGAACTTCCGCGGCACCTGAAGGATGATACTGCTCAACCCGTCCCTTTCCAAATGCTTCCGACGCGCTGGCAAGCTGTTTGATGGGTCTGAGTTGGTTGCGAAGGAAAACAAAGGCAATGAGCGTAAGCAGGATACCTGCGAAAACCATGATGACGAGAAGTTGGTGCGGGTTTGACGCTGACACGCGGCTACGGTGGAACTCCGCGAAGACCACGCCGTGCCGGGTCTCGACCCAGATCCTGACGCTTTTCTTGGCAGACAGGTCAACCCGTCGAACCGCCTCGACCTCCGCCCGAAGCGTATCCATCATGACTCTTCCAGAAAAATCATAGAATGGCCTCGTATCCTGCGCCAGCGGGTCAGACGGGAGTTCGAGTTTGAATGCCAGTGGATCTGCCACATCTTCAACGGCTTCAAGGGCCAGCGCTCCACTAGGTGCTCGATCGATCAATTGCAGCAGATAGCGCAGTTCCAACGCGACATTGCGCGTCATCTGCTCCGTTACATCTTCAAAGTGTCTTTGGATGAACGAAAACGAGATGACGACCTGCAATGTCACCACGGGGACCAGCAGTATGAGAGCGGCCCGACCGTAGAGAGAGCGCGGGAAGTACCATTTTGCCCGGAACAGTTGCATGGTTTATGGCAATAGCACTGGCCGTGCGGGAATGCGATTCATGGAACGCAAAGACTTCAGGTCCGTAGCGGGACCAGTCGAAGAACTTGAGTCGGGTATCCGTCGAATCCTAGCGCCGAATCCCTCACCCATGACTCAAAGAGGCACCAATACCTATCTTGTGGGCCGGGGTCGGGTTGCGGTTATTGACCCCGGCCCTACCCTACCTGCTCATCACAACGCGATTCTCGCCGCCCTCGAGCCCGGAGAATCGATCAGTCATATTTTCGTCACCCATTCCCATCTGGATCATTCGCCTTTAGCCGCACCGCTGTCAGAAGGCACTGGGGCTACAATTCACGCCTTCGGTGACAGTTTAGCTGGACGTTCGGAAGTTATGCGCGCGCTGGCCGCTGCAGGACTGACGGGCGGTGGAGAAGGCGTGGACTACGGGTTTGCGCCACATGTCGAGATTTCGGACGGAACCGTCGTCGACGGCGGTGATTGGGAGCTTACGGCGATCTGGACGCCGGGTCACTTTGGCAATCACCTGTGCTTTGCCTTCGGTGACGCCATATTCACCGGTGATCATGTGATGGGCTGGGCAAGTACAATGGTCTCGCCCCCTGATGGCGATCTGGCGGATTACATGGCTTCAACCGAACGCCTGAATATCCACAACAGCCGTGTGTTCTATCCCGGTCACGGCGACCCGATAACCAAACCGAGGGAGCGCACGGAATGGCTTCTGCGCCACCGTCGCTCAAGAGAAGCTTCAATTCTTGAACTACTCAAGAGGCATGATCACTCGATCAGTGAACTGACATACGACATCTACATGGATCTTTCGACTGCATTGCTCCCGGCGGCAGAGCGAAATGTCTTCGCTCATCTTGTCGACCTCTATGATCGAGGACATGTTGGTGCGGATCCCCAACTGTCTGTGGACGCGCGATTTTTCGTCAGAGAAGATGCCCTTGGTACCAAAAGTGGAAAATGAATCCTGTCATTCAGGCACTACTCCATGCCCATCTTTCCGAGGGCGCGGCAACTGGCCTGCGAAACGTAAGCAGGTATCAATCGTGTTGCGCGCGTTGCCGGAAACATGGCGTTCGAATGGTCTGGACACCTCCATCATTAGTCACTACAAGATCCTGACTAGAGCGGCCATCCGCTCACCCATGCCCGGGTAGCTCAGGGGTAGAGCAGTGGACTGAAAATCCTCGTGTCGGTGGTTCGATTCCGCCCCCGGGCACCATTTAAATATCCCCACTTCCACTCCGAAGTGCAACACCGGCCATTCCCGCAGCGGGGGCGTAGCCCGAGCGGAGGGAATGGCCGGAAGGCGCGGTCTGCGGCCCCGGAACGGCTGTGGTCCCGTCTGGATGCAGGTTATCCGGGCTTTCCGGGCGGCGCAACGCCACCGCCGGACGCGACCCCGAAATCCATTCCACCCCCTCCCGGCGCGGCCATGCGCGCGGGCGGGAGGCGGTCGCGCGGCGTCAGGGAGGGCGGGCCTTGCGCAGCACCTCGGCGGGCGTCCGGTAGCCCGGCGCCCGGCGCGGACGCGCGGTCCTGCACCGCCCTCACCTCCGCGTCGGTGACCGCCCGGAGGTCCGTCCCCTTGGGCAGGTACTGCGGCGCCAGCCCGTTGGTGTGCCCGTCCAGTCCCCTCTCCCAGGAGTGGCAGGGGGTGGGGAGGAAGAAGGCGGCCCCGAGCTCCGCCGCGACGCCGGCGTGGCCCGCGAACTCCCTGCCGTTGTCCGCCGTGACCGTGTGGACGGGCGCGGCGGAAGGCGGCGGCATCTCCACCATCGCGGCGGAGACCGCGGCCGAGGTGCGTCGGCCAGCCCTCCGTGAATACGTGTATTTCGAGGCCCTGTCCACAAGGGAGACCACCGCCCCGCTGTGGCCTTTCCCGATGATCGTGTCCGCCTCCCGGTCGCCCACACGCTCCTTCCTCCCCGCCTCATCCGGCCTCCCGGAGATGTCCACGCGGCCCGGGATGTGGCCACGGCCCGAGTGCCTGCCGCCTCGCCAGTCCGGCTTCCTGCCGCGGCGCCGCAGCAGCGGGAACAGCCCGCCGCCCGCCTCGTATGTTCAAAGAATCTGAAATGAAAGGAGGTGGTGGCTGTGGAAAAATCTGGCGCGCTTTCCTGTGGAAAACATGCCGGTTGCCTTCCGCCGTCCCTCCGGTCCATTCCTGTGTCGGGGCCGCCGCCGTCGGTCACTACCGGCGGCGGCGGTGCGGGGCCCTGCCCCGCAGGACGGGTTGGACCGATACCGCCTTGGATCGCAGCTGCGGATCCGTCCGGGAGCGTGGTCGGCCCGCCCTCCCGTCCATCTCCCGGGTCCTGGATGGATGCCTGGGTTCACGGAACCGAATCATCGCGAGGACAGGAGCGGGAGAGCATGACCACAATGGTCGCCGGAATCGACGCAGGCAAGCGTACACTCAACATCCACGTCAACGGGCGGGACTTCACGGCCACCAACGACAGGGTCGGCTTCCGAAAGGTCGCCCGCCTCCTCAGGGAGGGCGGCGCCGTGAAGGCCGTCATGGAGGCGACGGGGCGCATGCACCGGGCCCTGCTGCAGTCGCTGCGCGCCAGGGGGTTCTCCGTCCCTGTCATCAACCCGAGGCAGGCGAGGGATCTCCCGAAGGCCGCCGGGGCCCTTGCGAAAACCGACAGGGTGGACGCCAGGATACTGGCGGCCTTCGGGGCCGCGTTCCCGGACATGCGGGCCACCGCCCCGGCCGCCGCCGCCATCGACCGGCTCCGCGACATGCCGGTGCTGCGGGAGAGACTCGTGGACCATCGCGCCGGGACGGGGACCGTCGTGTCGGAGGTCGGCGCCGGCGCGCCCGGCACGGAGGTCGGCAGGGTCCCCGGGGACATCGACGCCGCCATCGCGGCCCTGGAGCGGCGGATCGGCGGGACGGTCGCCGGATCGCCGGAGTTCGCCGACAGCCACCGCATCCTGGCCCCGGTGCCCGGCATCGGCCCCGTCACCGCCGCGGCGCTGGTCGCGTGGATGGCGGAGCTGGGCTCGATCGGCAACCGGCAGGCCGCATCCCTGCCCGGCGTGGCCCCCCTCCCCCGCGACAGCGGCACCCTGAAGGGCGGGCGCCACATCGGCGGCGGAAGGAGGCGGCCGAGGGACGTCGCCTGCATGGCGGCGCTGTCGGCCAGCAGGTGCTCCCCGGACATGAGGGAACTGTACGATCGCCTCAGGGGGAGGGGAAAGCCCCACAAAGTCGCCCTCGTCGCCGTCATGCGCAGGCTGGTCGTGACCGCCAGCGCCCTTCTCCGCGACCGGCGCGTCTGGGAGAACCGGACGGCGGCGGCCGCCGCCTGACGGCACGGAAACGAATCACCTTCAGGCCGGCCGGGGTCTCCCCGGCGGGCGCTTCCGGCGTGCCCGGACGGCGCCGCCTGTGGGGAACGCTGTGGAAAGGTCCGGGACAGCCGGACACGGAACCCGGAAAAAACGGAAAAAAAGTCGGAAAAAAGCCGGATCCGGGCTTGATTCCAGACATGGATGCTTCCGGTTGGCCCTCACACGCCCGGATGTCCACTGGCGGCCCACCGTCCAGCCACCCTCCAGACGCAGCCGTCCCGCGACCTGCTCCGGGCTCCAGCCCTCCCCGGAAGCCCCTCGACGCGCGCCCAGCGGTCGGGCGCCATCTTCCTCGGGTTCGGGGAAGCCGCGCTGCGGCGGGCCTCCGCCCTCCCCTGCGCCTCGCCCGGGGCTGTACCCCCGCCGCCGTTCCGGCGCAGCTCCCGCCAGACCGACGTCCGGTCACGGCCCAGACAGGCCGCGATGGCCCCGTCGGACAGCCCGCTTTCCTTCAGCGCACCGATCCGGCATCTCTCTTCATGGGTCAGGTGGCGATGGCCCTCGGGCATGGCAGTCTCCCCTGTTTGGTCACAGGGACTGTCGCCGCCTGCTGGCCGATACGCAACATCATGCGACCGGAAAACCGGTCACCACCGCCACTGGTGTTGCACTTCAGGGTGGAATGGGGCAAGACAATTTCAGATTGATGAGACCAAACAGCAAATGACTGACCGAAAATTTGAGCCGATGACCAAAGCCGAGGTCGTGACCGCGCAGTGCGCTTGGGCAAAATGTGTGACTGATCAAGACGTGGACGGGGTACTTGAACTCTATGATTTTGGTAATCCTGACGAACCAGTCCTGTTCAAACCCACTTTGGCAGACATGATCCGCCTCGATAGGAAGGGGGCGAAAGCGTACTTTGTCGGAGGTGACCCCGACTATCTGCAAGACAGTGGTTTTCTCAAGCGCGGCTGGAAGAACGTCGAGTTTCAAAGCGCCGTCGGTCCTATCCTCAAGGCGGGCGGTCTGGGATACAAAGACATGGGTCACTACATGTTTGTAGATGGCGCAGGGAATGCAACGCGAGCCGATTACACGTTTGCCTATCATAAGATAGATGGGCGCGTTTTGATCTCGCTGCATCATTCGTCGCTAACCTGATTCCCGCCGGTTGACGGATAATCTGGCAAGCTTGAAATAGATTTGACAGAATAGAGCGACGACAATTCCAGCGAAGGGTTTCAGCTTATGTCTCTCAACTACGTCATGCTTGGCTCAAATGACGTTAAAAGGGCTCGCAATTATTACGACGCAGTTCTGCCTGCCATTGGCGGGAAGTTGACCTCAGAGTACATGCCGCACGCATTTTGCTACGAGTTGCGAGGGGGTGGTCGCGTTTGGGTCGCAACACCCTTCAACAAGGAGACCGCTACTGCAGGCAATGGCAACATGGTTGGGCTTTCATGCGAGAGCAACGAAGAGGTTGATGCCGCACATCGGATCGCTCTGTCAATGGGTGGAATAAATGAGGGTGACCCAGGTCCAAGACCCCTCTATGGGCCTGATTTCTACGGCGCCTACGTGCGCGATCTTGATGGCAACAAGATGAGCTTTGTCTTCCTTGGATAGTCTCTGATCAAGATATGCACGGTAAAAGCGCTAGTAGGTGAAGTTGAGAAGCGAAGTTCACTCGAAACGCCTTGTCACGCAGATGTTTGCGCGGAAACCCTGCGCCAGTTGGGCCGCTTGGAGCATTTGACGCAGGGTATGCAGTCTCTATTCGCAGCCTATCTTGATACGATTTGCCCTGGCAGCGAATTGACCGTCATAGTCTCTTCGGGCTGGAAGTGGATGACTGATCGAATGGACTCACCAGCCTTAAGCAGGTCAAATGCTGTGTTGATCTGATCGTGATGCATGTGATGTGTGATGTAGGGATCAACGCTGAAGTCGCCACGCAACCATTCATCAACCATATCCGGCAACTGACTGCGCCCGACGTCGGAGGCCATCGGGCTGGCGGCGAACAGCGCCCTGCGCCGCCCCGGCGCCAGCCCGCCGGCCCGGTCGGCCGGATGGGCGCCGCCGGGAGGCGGGACGTCGGCCAGCCAGACGCGGGGCCGGCGCCCTGCATCCGGCAGGTGGCGGGCAGCCCGCTGACGGTCCCCACGCTCCCCCTCCGTCCAGCGTCCAGGGGAGGAGCCGGCTGCGCTGGCCGGGCCTCACCGGACGCGGCGCGTTCTCGCCGGGGTCCGTGTCCAGCGGCGCGCCGGGGTCCCGGGGAACGTCCCCGGCGCCGCCAGCCGCCCGGCCGGTGTCCGGTCCCCGATCCCGCTCCCGGTCCCGTGGACCGCGCCGGTCAGGTCCAGCGCCGCCCCGGCCATCTCCGGGTGGGTGTCCCCGGCTCCCCGGAACCGAGTTCCGCATGGACCCGGCACGTCCGGCGGGTGGCCGCGCCGCCGCGGGCCGCGGCACAGGCCTCGCGGGCGCGGTGGCCGTCCGTCACCGGGGTTCCGCCGCAGGCGCCGGGGAACTCCGCCGCGTTCCCGTGCCTGCTGGAGTCCGGGAAGGGCGGCACGGCCCCGCCGCGGTCGCCGGGCACGGGCCAGAGGCAGCCCTTCCCCATGCTCCCCGGCCCGCCCGGCGCGGACCGGGGTCCCGTCCATCCGGATGACGGCGCTCCCGGCACCGGATGCCACTGGGCCCCCAATGGCATTCGGTTAAGCTATTTTGCCGTTCAAGTGCATCAAAACCCATACGCACAACTCCGATCATGTTGCGCTATCCACCTCATCACCACCATATCTCGATCCCCATTTGAGGATTTGACGAGAAACAACAGCACTGGATCCTGCTAACCGAATGCCATTGACTGGGCCCCGGGACCGGCCCGGCAGCGCGATGGCGCGGCTGGCCCGCTGGACCGGGGAGCCCCGGCTGGCGGTGATGCCGGCCTCGGCAGCATCCGGCGCTGCCGGGAAGGCGGCAGGCGCCACATGAACCTGTCTATGAGCATCCCGGCGAGGAGGGAGACATCGGCGCGGCCCGGCGTCGCCCACCGAACCGCCGCGCTCCTTCCGGCGACCGGAGCGGTCCCTCCGCCTCCGGCGGCAGGGCGCCGGTCCCCGGCCAGCGGGACAGCTCCCGCCCGGGCCCGCCGGCCCCGCCGGCGTCCGGCGAAGCCGTCCGCCCGTCCGTCCCCGATCCCGCATGTGCCACCATGGTGGCCCCGAAGTGATCCGCCCCGATGGTCACTCACTGACGGGCGATGCCCTATACTGTCAAACGGAAAAGGGATGGGTGGGACCCGACCGGACGCCGTACTTTAACCGCTTACAGAGCCGTGCGATGGCGCGATGCAGCAATCGAACTCGTCACCTGCCCCGGCGGCTGCCATCGTCGTCGTGGGGGTGTAGCCCAGATTGTTGGCAATCCATATTTTCGGTCGACCTTGTCGGACGAATATCTACCTAAAGGCGTCCTTTTCTCGAGAAATCAAGGTCAAAAGAAGACACCCAAGCGACTCATGTCAACAATCTGGGATACACCCTCGTCGTGGACCGGCATTTGCCTTCGGCCTTCGTGTATTTTATACAGGGAGTCGGCATCGTTTGCTGCTGCCTTGCGGTCGCAATCAGTCCGGTACGGGGATGAGGTCATGGCGAACACAGCAAGCCACAGCGTGATGCGCGGCCTGCTGCGGATGCAGGGGTCAGGACATCACCGTCTTCACGCGCGCGCGACCTGAGCAAACGGCTAGTGTAGCGACATCATTGCGTTGACGGGTAAAGGGACCTGAGCCTGACGCGGGCGTCGGCTGTCGTGAAACGCCAGTTGACGGCGGCCCTCTCCCGGTTCCTCCGTTCCGCCCATGCCCCGGTCTGCCGGCACATCGCCGCCCGGTCGGGAATGCGGCGGTTCAGGCACTGGCGGACCATGGCCCCGATCCCGGCCTCGGCCACGTCCGGCCAGCCTGCGCGCTTCGGGGGATGGTGGATCTCCAGCCGGGCGGCGATCCGCGCCGCCCCGTCGGGAGGGAACGTCCCGTAGAGGGAGCCGACGGTGTGGACATTCAGGTTGTCCATCACGAGCACGATGCGCCTGCCGGGGAAGGTGACGTCGACAGGCCCGCGGATGACCCTGGCCCAGTCCCTGCGCGTCCGGCGGTCGGTGACCTTCACCTCCCGCCATCCGAGCAGCGGGGCGAACAGCATGAACAGGTTCGCGGTGCCGTTCCGTTCGTATTCGAAGTCGTGGATGGCGGGTTCGCCGGGACGCGCCGGTCGCGGCACACGGGTCTCCCTCCTCCGCTGCCTCGAGGTCCCGTCCATGACGGCCAGAACTCCGTCCTCCGTGAACTCCCGCTGGTACTGTTCCAGCACGCCCTCCATCGCGGCGAGGAGGTCGCCGCTGGCCTTCGGCGGGATGCACCGGTACCGCCTGAGCCATGGCTTCATGTCGTTTTTTTCAGGGTCTTCCTTACGGTCTCGTCCGAGATCGTGTCGACGATCTCCAGCCCGCCAGGCCGGTCCGCCAGCAGCTGCATCGTCCACCGGCTCCGCCCCTCCGGCGGCTGCGGGCAGGCGATGGCCACCAGCCTCCCCTCGCCCCCGCCGTCGAGGCTGCGCGCCTTCCGGTTCTTCTGCTCGCGGCGGACCAGCGCCGCCTCCAGACCCTCCCCGGCGCAGCGGCGGCGCACCCGCCCGGCGGTCGACCTGCCGATCTCCAGGACCGGCGCGATGTCGCAGTCGGTGCGGCCCCCGTCATCCCGGTCCTCGTCGGCCAGCGGCAGGATCCGGGCGTGCCGGCGCCTGTACGCCGCCGCCTTGCTGTCGGCCAGCTGCCGCAGTTCCGCCCTCCCGCCATCCGAAAGGCGGACCCGGTAAATCCTGCGTCCCTTGTTCCTGGGAGTCCCCGTCCTCTGTGCCATTGTCCGCTCCGTTCCATGATGCAGGCCGGAGCGGTCTGCCGCCGCCTTCCGCCGCCCGCAGGTTGCCTGATGCCGGAACAGATGGCATGAAGCCTGGAGACAGTCAAACAGAATACTCATTTCTACGATGGCGCTACACTAGATGGGTAACAGCGTTTATGGTTTGTGTTGCTTCCGGGCGGCACGGAAGCGGTGAAGTTTCTTGGTCTTTTGGTCAATGATGCCGAGGTCGGCGAAGCGCTCGATCCAGTGGTCGCTTTCGGTCTCGGCGATGAACACCAGGTTCCCGCTCCGCTTGATCGAGCCGTCGGTGTGTTCCCCGGCGGGGCGGACACGAAACGAGGGAGAGTCAATAGATGCACAAGCCTACAAGACGCACGCTGCTGCACGCCGTTGGCGCCGCCGCCGGATCGGCAGCGGTCTATCGCACCATGGACGCACTTGGATTGCTGGGGCCGGACGCCGTTCGCGCGGCGGAGCTGGACCTGCCGCACGGGTCGGGTGAGGGCGGTCGGGTCGTCATCCTGGGTGCCGGCCTTTCGGGCCTGGCGGCGGCGTGGGAAATGTCCAGGGCCGGCTGGCGCTGCACGGTGCTAGAGGCGTCCGAACGGCCGGGCGGGCGCAGCCTGACCGTGCGCGGCGGCGACGTGCTGACCGAGCAGGGAATGCGCCAGGAGGTCTGCTTCGACCAGAAGGACCACCTCTACGCCAATCTCGGCCCGGCCCGCATTCCCTATCACCACGGCGCTGTCCTCGGATATTGCAAGGAATTCGGCATCGATCTCGAAGTCTTCACCAACGACAACCGGAGCGCCCTGTTCCATAACCGCGAGCGCTTCGGCGGCAGGCCCGTCGCCGCCCGGCGGGTGCTGACCGACATGCGCGGCTATATGGCGGAGTTGCTGGCCAAGGCGGTGGACCGGGGCGCGCTGGACCAAGAGTTGACCGCAGCCGACAAGGAGAGCGTGCGCGCCATGCTCAAGAGTTTCGGCGGCCTGAAGGATGATCTCGGCTATGCCGGGTCGGACCGCGCCGGATACAAGGGCCCGGAGATACACGCCGGATTGGCGGCCGGCGAGGCGGAGGACCGTCTCGATTTCGGCGAGCTGCTAGGCGCGGACTTCTGGAGATACAAGCTCCATTTCAGCCACTTCCTCAACCAGAACCCGACCTTGTTCCAGCCCGTCGGCGGGATGGACGCGATCGTGCGCGCGTTCGCCAAACGGGTCGGCCGGCTTGTGAAATACGGCAGCGCCGTCGAGCAGATCCGCCGCCACGGCGACGGAGTCCGGATCGTCTGGCGCGGTCCGGACGGCGCGGCGCGGGAGACCACTGCGGACTACGCGATCTGCACGATCCCCGCGCCGGTGCTGAAGGACATACCCAACGATTTCTCGTCCGCCACGCGGGCGGCGCTCCAAGCCCTCGAATTCGTCGAGGCGGTGAAGGTCGCCTTTCAGGCGAAGCGGCGTTTCTGGGAGGAGGATGCGGCGATCTACGGAGGTATTTCCTGGACCGACAACGACATCACCCAGATCTGGTATCCGTGCAACGGCTATCACCGGCCCAAGGGCGTGCTGGTCGGCGCCTATATCTGGAGCCGGAAGCCGGGGCTGCGCTATTCCGCCATGTCCGCGCCGGAGCGCCTGCGGGCGGCGCTGGCGGAAGGCGCCTCCCTGCATCCGGGATACGCCGACGAGATCGAATGCGGGATCAGCCGCGCCTGGCTCAACGCGCCTTTCCAGAAGGGCGGGTGGCCGCGCCACAACCCTGACGCCGCCGCGGCGCTGCGCCGGGGCGACGGACCGTTCCATTTCGCCGGCGACCAGGCGACCGCGCTGCCCGGCTGGCAGGAAGGCGCCGTGCTCGCCGCCCACGCCGCCGCTAGGGCGATCCACGGTCGTTTCACCGCGAGGTGAACTTCGTCCGCGGCGCCGGAGAGCCGGGCGTCTAGGGGGTCTACGAAGGGTCGCGCGCGCGAGGCGTCATGCCCTCAACCTCCCTTGCCAGACTGGATTGCGGCCACAGAACAGCGCAAGCCATGCATTCAGCCTTCCTTTGGGTCCGTCTGCATAAAGGAACTTTTGGTCTCACAGGGATCTGAATAATAGCAACGGACCCATCATCTGGCTCGATTTTTGGGTTTCCAAATCAGCTTTCCCCTGAATCACTGCCTCCCATGCATCTGAGGGAGAAGACTTGCTGGCAGAGCGGTGCAAATTGAACGCGATGACATGAGCGCCCAGGATTTGCGCCAACCAGCAGGCCGCGTGAAGGATGGTCGGGTGTCGCGCCGGCTCCTGGCCTTGGCTCCCGTGCTTGAGGGAGCGAAACGCAAGGTTGCAGCCGAAAGCTGCGCATGGACCGCCAGACGCTGTGCGGTTGGGTTCATCGTTACAATGCCGAGGGCGTTGCGCGCCTGAGCGACCGCCGCGGTGGCGGGGTGAAAGCTCTCCTCAGAGCCTGAATCTAAAGTTTTACGTTGCATTGCAGTGTCTTGCCAATCTGCGTGGCTTCCCCAGAGGAAATTCTTGATCTGCTGGTGCGGCCTGTCCCTCCCTCTTGATCGTCTTTCCAGTCCGGTTCCTTCGCGGTCGCTGCATCCACGCTGCAGGCTGATCTGTTCCGATTGGGAAGATGGTCGTTCTGCAATGACGACCCAACGGTGATTTCGAAGGAAACCTCTCGGACGAGAAGGCCCAGATCACCAACGGGGAGCGCCCGTATTTCATCCACGGTCTTTCTCACCGTCCAAACCGGCCAAGCGCGAACGGGCAATCCGTGGTTTGACAGTGCAATGTACCCTGTTCGTTCCCTGCCCGTCCCTTGTCAAAGCCTGACCAAAACATCAGCCTTGAACCCGCTCCATCATTCCCGAAATGCCAACGCACGACTTCGGGAGCGGCTCCGAAATCCTGCCCGCCTAACCAAGACAGTCTTCCACACTGAACCCGGCAGGAATGGAATCGCGCCCCTCCAGGATAAGGTCAGCCATTACCTCAGCCATATACGGTGCGATGCCGAATCCGATCTTGAATCCGCCGTTCGCAATGAAATGGCCACTCCTGCCCGGCCATGAACCGAGGATTGGCGCACGGCTCCTTGCACGGGGCCTCACACCCGCCCATCGCGCCAGGACCCGCGCACCTCGCAGAATGGGACAGATTTTGACTGCGCGCACGAGAAGGGCATCAACTCGAGAATCAGTCGACCGCGGCGAAACGAAGTCCCGCTCACTGGTCGATCCGACCGCGACCGTGCCATCTGTATGCGGAACGATGTGCAGTCCATCGGCGAAGAGCTGCGGTGCACCCTTCCTGTCATTTTTCAATGACAGCGCCTGTCCCTTAACCCCATCACCAACCATATGGCCCAGATCCCTGGACATTTCCCGAAGCCCCTCATAGCCGGTGGCCCAGACCACCTGACCCTTCGCCGGTGCCTCGCCCGATCGGATTTCGCCACCCAGTTTCAGGATGGCTCCCGCCAGGCTTTCGCATGCCTGTCTCGGCTGCAGGCGGGCTGACAGCGTATCGTGAATCACGTATCCGGTCCCACTTACCGGGCACCAGTCGCCGAACCCGCTCGTGGGCAGAACCCGCCAATCAGCGTTGCCACGCCAGTTCCGCCGTGCACTGACACCGCGGGCATGGGCCAGTTCGAGCGCGCGCTGATCGGGAATTGCCTGCAGGCGGCCTGTACGTCTGAATCCCGAGGTGCGCCCGGAAATGTTGTCGACCTCACGCCAGAATGTTTCAGCCAAGAGAAGACTCCTGAACTGGAACTCCTTCTTTTCGTTCCAGTTGTCAGGCACATGAGGCGCCAAGGCTCCCACCGGGCCTCCGCTCGCGCCAGATGCGGGAGTGCGTTTATCGACCACACATACCCTCGCGCCGCGTCTGGCACAGACATAGGCAACCGACAGGCCAAACACGCCTCCACCGAATACGGTCACGTCTGTCATTGTCAATTCATGACTTCCTGTCGCAATGTCGCCCAACGTGCTCGACAGAGTAGGCCAACATATGACAGAGAGCCAATGCGCGGAAATTCTCTGGACAGTTAATTCCGTTCCAGTTTCGGCCCATTTCAACGATCCATACTATTCGCTGCGAGAGGGCCTTGCCGAATCGCGCTATGTGTTCCTTGAAGGCAACGATCTTCCTAGACGTTTCGAAGCCGGATTCCGGATTGCCGAACTCGGGTTCGGGACCGGACTGAACATGCTTGCTGCGCTTCTATGCTGGCGCAGAGCCCAGCTACCAGGCGCTTTGGCATACACCGGCTTTGAGGCATTTCCATTGACATACGATGACATGGTGTGCGCTCTTTCGAAATTTCCCGAGATTCAACCGGTAGCCGAACCATTGCTTGGTGCTTGGAAGTCCGGCCAAACACGATTTTCCGCTCCTGGGTTAGAGGCCGAGATAATTCTCGGGGATGCGCGACGGACACTTCCCCTCTGGCGGGAGGCGGCAGACGCCTGGTTTCTTGACGGCTTCGCACCTGCCCGAAATCCAGAACTGTGGGAACCCCCGCTTCTGTTGGAGGTTGCCCGGCATTCGCGGCCGGGCACAACCGTCGCCACCTATTCCGCTGCTGGTGACGTGAGACGGGCGCTTCAGTCAGCTGGTTTCGAAGTTGAACGGATTCCAGGGTTCGGTAACAAGCGGCACATGACCAAGGGACGGATCCAGCGATGACTCGGCAGAGTCATGGTTCCGGAATATCGCTGCTGGCTTTCCCAATGCCGGTCATCGCCGCCTAGGACGGACCAACCGCCAACTCGCCTCCGGATAAAATGTCACCCCCATTCCACCTTGAAGTGCAACACCAGTGGCGGTGGTGACCGGTTTTCCGGGCGCATGATGTTGCGGATGGGTCAGGAAGCGGCGACAGTCCCTTTGCTGAAACAGGGGAGACTGCCATGCCGAAGGGCCATCGCCACCCGACCCGGGACGAAAGATGCCAGATCAGCGCGCTGAAGGAAAGCGGGCTTTCCGACGGAGCCATCGCCGCCCGGCTGGGCCATTCCCTCCGCTCGGGCTCCGCCCTCGCTGCGGGAAAGGCCGGTGTTGCACTTCGGAGTGGAAGTGGGGATCAAATATCCTTTGGGCTTTGGAGATGACGGTCTTCCTGTTCGCCTGGCTGGTTCTGCTAGGGTCGTCCTATGCGGTGAAAAGGCACGCGCATCTGGGGGTCGATCTGATGGTCAACATGCTGCATAGCAACACCCGGAAATGGCTGGCCCTGGCCGCCGCCGCTGTTTGTGTCGCCTTCTCGCTGCTTATGCTGAAGGGATCGTGGGACTACTGGGCCAACTTCGCCAACCTGCCCGCCACCGAAGGGCGCTGGTTCCCGCTCGGGTTTGAGCAGGATTATCGTGAAAAGGGCTGGTACGAGACCAACGACATCCCGATGCCCGGTATCCTCGCTTGGATGGCGGACACCTTTAACGAGGGCGAAGCCTACGAAAAGATCCCGCGTTTTCTGCCCTATGTCGTGCTGCCGATTTCGATGGGCTTGCTGTTGCTGCGGCTTGTTCAGGCGACAGCCAGTATCCTGAACGGCAAGATGGATCGGCTCGTGGCCAGCCACGAGGTTGAAGAAGAACTGGCCGAAATCGAAGCGAAGAACGCGGAGGCGAAATAATGGAAGTCGTCCTTCTCTTCGCAATGGTCATCGGCTTCCTGATGATTGGTGTCCCAATTGCAATCTCGCTCGGGATGTCATCCATCCTGTTTTTGCTCTGGTTTTCAGACAGTTCACTGGCGTCGGTCGCACAAACGCTGTTTGCCGCATTCGAAGGCCACTTTACCCTGCTGGCGATCCCGTTTTTCATACTCGCCTCGTCCTTCATGACGACAGGCGGCGTGGCGCGGCGGATTATCCGTTTCTCAATCGCCTGCGTGGGCCATTTTCCGGGCGGTCTGGCCATTGCGGGCGTGTTTGCCTGTATGCTGTTTACCGCGCTGTCGGGTTCGTCGCCTGCCACGGTGGTTGCCATCGGTATAATTGTGATCACCGGTATGCGGCAGGTCGGGTATTCCAAGGAATTCGCCGCCGGTGTGATCTGTAACGCCGGTACGCTAGGCATCCTGATCCCACCCTCCATCGTGATGGTGGTCTATGCCGCCTCGGTCGAGATGTCGGTGGGCCGAATGTTCCTTGCGGGGGTCATTCCCGGGCTGTTGGCCGGTCTGATGCCGATGGTCGCCATCTATGTCATCGCCAAGATCAAGAACCTGCCCAAGGGCGAGTGGAAGGGTTGGGGCGAAGTATTCCGGTCAGGCCGCGAGGCCGGTTGGGGCCTGTTCCTGATCGTGATCATTCTGGGCGGCATCTATGGTGGTATCCTCACCCCCACCGAAGCCGCCGCTGTGGCCGCTGTCTATGCCTTCTTCATCGCCACCTTTGTCTACAAGGACATGGGGCCGCTGGCCGCTCCCAAAAACCGCAGCCTGTCGGCCGCCGCAGTGATCGAAAACGCCCCTGCTGGCCCGCGCATTCCCCTGAAGAGCAAGCCTTGGGCATTGGTCACCGCGATTGTGCATCCGGACACTCAAAAGACCCTGTTCGATGCGGGGAAACTGACCGTGACGCTGCTGTTTGTGATCGCCAACGCACTGATCCTGAAACATGTGCTGACGGACGAGCAAATCCCGCAGCAGGTCGCCAATGCGATGCTGTCGGCGGGCTTCGGGCCGGTGATGTTTCTGGTGGTGGTCAACATCATCCTGCTGATCGGCGGTCAGTTCATGGAACCCTCGGGCCTCTTGGTCATTGTGGCACCGCTGGTGTTCCCGATCGCCATCGAGTTGGGCATCGACCCGATCCATTTGGGCATCATCATGGTGGTCAATATGGAGATCGGTATGATCACCCTGCCGGTGGGCCTGAACCTCTTCGTCACTTCGGGCGTTGCCGGTATGCCGATGATGAGCGTGGTCAAGGCAGCCCTGCCGTTCCTGGCCGTGCTGTTCGTATTCCTGATCATCGTCACCTACGTTCCGTTCCTGTCCACATTCCTCCCCAACACGTTCATGGGACCGGAAATCATAACCCAGTGATGCGCAATGCGCTGGCGGCATCTGTCGCCGGCGCAGTTTGTTCAAGATAAGCTCTATTTCAGACCCTGCATGCTGAATACTCTCCCATTGGTGTGGGGGGCCATGTGTCAACAATAGGAACCGTTCGGCTGCCCTTCCACCCCAAACCTCAAGAATGATCTACTGGATGCGAAATCCGCTAGATCTTCGTCCAATCGATCACACCATGGTCTTTGACGTGCTCAATGGTTTCGAAACTGACATAGTCTCCGAAGATCACCATGTTATGGCCGTCATGCCGCGCATTGGGCACCAAAAGTGCCGACGGATCGGCCTTATCCTCTGAACCCAAGAAGTGCGCAGCTTCACCGATTTTCTGGCAGGCTTCATACTCTCCTTCCCGTTTGAGGTAAGGCAGCTTTCCATATGTCGCCGGGTCGATCCCAAGACCGGCCAAGAAAGACCTGTCAGTCAGGTCGAGAACACCATCGATCTGCGCCTGCAACTCATGCAGCCGGTACTTTATCTTTGATGGCGCAATCGGTTGCCCGCGTGCGGCATGGTAGTGCATTTCCGCAAGAGCACCTTCCCGGCTCAATGAAGTGTAGAGCACCTCAAACGTGCCATCATCCCACCGGTTGCCCCCTGCGAAAAAAAGGGTTGGATCACGCCCGTCGCGCGTTACGCGCCAGAGGCGGCCTTCGTATGCCTGGGTCGTCAGTCCTTCCAGAGCATCGATGAGCGTATGATCTCTGGGACCTTTGGTCATGTGTTAGAGATACCCGTCTGCGTCCAGACGATCGAGCACGCGGAAGATTTCCACCACCTCGCCATCATGGATCAAGTCAATGGCCCGCCGCCCTTCCAGCTGCGGATGGCGAGCGTAAAGCCAAAGCCGAATTTCGTCATTCGAGTAGTAGTCTTCGAGCCTTCGCACGACGTAGATGAGGTCAGACAGAACCCGTTCACTGTTTGGCTGCGGACGCTTGGTCCCATTGCGCCAACGTGAGACCGTGGCCTTCGAGACATCCGTCACATTGGCAATGTCTGTTCCGTTCAGGCCACCGATAGATTCAAGATCCGAAATGCTCCTTGCAATTGCTGTTGAGGTCATCGTTCCGTTCCAGTCTGGTTCAATGGAGTGCTCCGACGCAAATCGCCGATCGCTCTCACTGTCGCCCCCTGTTCCGTACGTTCTGTCGCAGGATTTTCATAAGTCCCCCTGAGTTTTTCTGATCCAGAGCTGAGTTTAACGAACCGGTCGCGCAGCTTCTGGATATCGATTTTCTTGTCCTTTGGCACATCCGCTTTTGGGTTGAGCTTGGCCGCCTTGTTCGCTGTCGCGACCACCTCACGCGTCATCTTATCCGCGAAATAGTCGGGCCGGTTGGCGGTCGGCACGGCGTTGATTTCTGTCATACGGCGCTGCGCATCAAGGACATTGAATCGGCATGAATCGTTTTGAATGTCCTGAAGCCCGTTTGGCAACGCATCCCGGTCGTTGGGCAGCAATGCTGTCTTGGCACCGCGTGCTGACATAAGCACATCGAATTCAGCACTGGTGAAAGTGCATCTGAGTGCGGATACACCGATACGGGTGGCTCGCCCTCCCCGCTTGTCTTTATCCTGTTCCTCCGGTGGATCCGTCCATTTCGCTGTTGTGAACGACGATTGCTCACCGTAGCCGTGAGCAACACCAGACACGACGTTCATCCCGACAAGGGCCTCCGCCGTAGGTCTGCCTATGTAGTCCATCACGATGGGCCTTCCTATGTTATGCCAGCGCGAGAGCGTTCGCACCAGACGCCGAGCATTGAGCGGGCCAATTGGTGTCGACATCGATGCCCGAACCCAGAGATTGTCATACGGCAAATCCGACAGGTTCGGGATAACCTTCGACTGGAAACCTTCGTCCATAAAGTTCGTCAATCGCGCGGCCATGAGGTAATCTATCGCGATTGACTTTCCGCCCTCTGAATCGAGCGCACGGCGCAGCGACAAGCACGCGTCGTGGTCAATGCCTTGCCAACCATCGAAGCCAGGACCGGCGAGATAGTGCGGCGGCGAAAGTACGGCGCTGACACCAAGTTCTACCGCGCATCTAGCATTAGAGCCGTATATGTCGACCGGATGATTGTCCCGGAACACATCTGGCGAAAGCGGAACACCACGGGTATCAGACGCCCATGGAGCAGAAGCGGCCAAGCCTGCACATTTTCGCCGTGCAGAAAGCTCGATGATGCGCAGGTCAAGAACCACCTCGGCACCCAAGCCCTGCAGCACTTGGATGATTTCTTTTTGATAGGCGATCTTCGACCCATCGACCACGAAGCGCTTGCTCTGGATTACACCTGCCGCTGCGAGATCGGCCACCTTGCGGTAACTCGTTTCCCCTAAGCGGATGTAATGCGCCACGGGCTGAAAGACGGACGCTTGCCTTGGAAATGCGATGACGCTCATGATATGACCTTTCTGTTTCAAAATATAATTCTGTGAAACGAAAAAGTCAATCTCGCCTGATCGGCAGACCAAGCCCGCTTACTCTCAGGCGGCTATTTTAGGGTCCTTGGGGCACTCCGGTTGGAGCGACAGTGTATTTTGTAGTGCTAGATGTCGGCCAAAGCTATTAGTGCGTAGTAGTCAGCCAACTGATCGGCCAGACGTTTAGTGACGTTGGCAATACTCTTTTCGGTGATCTTTGTATTGGCCGGCCAAGAAACTGCGGCGTCAGCGGCAACGCGTTGGATATCAGTATCTTCGGCAGAAATGTGAGACACCTCAGAATTGCTGGATTCGGAGAATCTGTCTTTCAGGCCCAGGTAGAGCCGAAAAGCGAGAGTCGCATCCGACCTGCGCCGCTCGATTGGCGCATTCTCGAAACTGGTTCCGAAAATCTCGTGGAGTTCTAAGTCACCCTCTTTTGCAGTTCTTTCAATCAGATCGCCTGGAACGCTTCGTTGCCCAGTTTCATAATTGCATAATGCTCATCTGGTAATGCCTATTGCCTCTGCAAATTCGTTGCGTGTCATGTCTCGCAACTCGCGGCAAGTTCTTAGACCTTGAGCAATTTTTAGGTTCCTTCTGCTGGTTTGGAGCTTTCGTTTTCGTTTAAGACGCGCTATTTGCGCCAAAGCTTCATCTGAGATTGCGTTTTCCCGTTTTGATTCTGGCCGCGCAGTGCTGGGGACTGCGCTCTCGCGCCTCGCTTCTAAATTAAAGTGCCCTAAAAATTGGCTTCGGTCCATGAAGGTTACTCTGGCCTTTTGGGAACATATGTGCTCACCAGCAGACTAACACCAAAAAACAAAATCATAGCCAGAAAGCCGCCAAAAACGTGCAATAACTTGCAGTTATCCGCAGTTGGGAGTGCAAGCTCGTTCAAGACCTTGAAGACGCGCTGACGCCAGAAGAATGGTGTAAAAAGTTAAGCAAAACTGGTGCAAATATCTCGGCCAGAGCTTTGCGGACGAAGGCTAGAGAACGTGGGCAGTTCTACTCTCTGGGACGTGCCATGTTGCTCAGCGCCGCTTATATCGATGCGTTGCTGAGAATCGATGCAGCAGACTGCACAACGATGAGATCAAGACAGAAGAACGATGATCTGTCCGCGTCCAATGAGTCAGGCAACTGGTTAACTGATGAAGTGTGGATTTAACTACCAATGCCGAGCCCTCGGTCCCCTTCCATGCCCACAGAGCGCCAGATCAAAGAAGCCTGCAAGGTTGCTCGTGAACTGTGCCCAGATGCGCTCATCAAGGGTGTGGGGCCTGAGGGCATTGTATTTGACTACCCTGATCGTGACGATGCAAGCCCCCAATGGGAAGGCAAGCCATTCTCAGGATATGCAGCATAAAGAAGCTGCCTTATCTTCGTTCCAAACTGCGCCGTGGGCGTTGGTTCCACACATATCGTCGAGGCGATATTGAGCGTTCTCTGGGCGTTCATGGACTGCACCCGACCGGTCCCAAGGTCTTGGCTGCATGGGCTGCAGAACACGCGCGTTGGCAGGAAATGCCACCGGATACCGAGACCCGTTAGGCAGGCACGTTTGCAAGGGCTCAGGACCTCTACACTTCAGGCAATGCAGATTGGACAAAATATGCAGAGGGTACACGCGCGGCCCGCTCTGCGACCTTCGTGCGTTATCGCAAGACGCAGGGTGCGCGCCCGGTCAAGACAATCACGGGTGAAGTTGTAGAACGCGCCCTGTATGCCAAGGGCGGGCACGGCGCGGTAAACGAGTCCAAGGCGCTCAAGCCGGTCTTTGAACACCTCCGTCGCTTGGGTTTCATCCGTAAAGATCCACTGGTCGGAATCGAGTTGGAAAACCCAAGATCAAAGGCTTTCCTGTCGCCGACGCTGAAGACATTGCAGCCTTCCAAAAGCGCTGGCCGGTGGGCACTCGTGAACGCTTGATTTTTGAGTTGGGTTTATACACTGGCGCGGCTCGTACCGATCTAGCCAAACTGGGCCGAAGAAACATCAAGGGCGACCCATTAGTTTATGAGCGCCAGAAAGGCGGAATCATCGCACGTGTGCCCCTCACGGCTGAACTGCGAGCTGTTATCAACCGCACCCCAGATACTGCTCCCGCCTTTATTCTTACCAATGCCCGTAAGCCCTTCAAGGCCACAAGTCTGGGCAATGAGTTTGGCGACGCGGCGCACGACGCGAGGCCGGGATAGCCTCACGCCTTCGTGGCCTACGCAAGGCTCTCTGCATTTATTGGGCTGAAAATGACGCGACCACTCACCAAATCGCGGCGATGGCTGGGCATATGAGCCTTTCTGAGGTAGAGCGCTACACGCGCGCGGCTGATCGTGAACGAATGGTCAAATTGCTGGTAGGGGTTGCCTAAATTGGGACACGCTTAGTCAGAAACGGGACACACCTGCGCAACCTACTGTAAATTAGGAGAAAAAATCGTGCAATTAATAGAATGGCGACCCCGACAGGATTCGAACCTGTGACCTACCGCTTAGGAGGCGGTCGCTCTATCCAGCTGAGCTACGGGGCCAGAACCTGTTGGGCCATACCGCGAATCGAAAGGCGAGTCATCCCGAAATTCAGGCAGAGATGGATTCAGGGAGAATCAATGGCCGAACCCAACACTCTACCCGATCTCTCCAAGTCGAGGAGCCCTGGCTTTGTATGGCGCATCTTCCAGCAGAGCCGAAGCGATGGGCAAAGGCAAAGCCGGTATGGACCTTCCGCCGACCACCGTCCGTCGCGCTTCAATCGCACGCTCCCGAAAGTGAGGGTCAGCGAGTGCCTGATCAAGAGACTGTACGAGTGTACAGCAGCAGTCAACGCCGCTAAATCGTCTTTGCCAACATGCCCCTGTCCGGCTCGCAATGATCTCCGCAACCCGGGCCAAGGTCGCGGCGGGCGCAACCCGATCGTCACAAAGCTCCCGCTCAAGGCCAATCACTTCGCAGAAGTTCTCCCAGAATCGCTGCTCGATGGGAGCCGCAGCCACGATTCTCCTATCGCTGGTCGGATAGAGCCTGTAGCGGGGACTACCGCCATTCAGCAGACTGTCGGCATTTCCTGGAGCCGTGCCAGTGACCGCCCGCTGGGCAAGTGCCCACCAAGCCAACGGAAACATGTTATCTGTCATCGAAACATCAAGATGGAGACCGCGGCCGGTTCTGCGCCGCATCTCAAGCGCCAACAGGATGTTCATAACTGCTGGATAGGCCCCTCCCGCTATGTCCGCAACCAGAGCCGGCGGGACGACCGGACTTCCGGTTGGACCGGTTGAGAGTGACAGGAGGCCTGTCTCGGCGATGTAGTTGAGGTCATGACCGGCAACTTTCGCCTTCGGTCCCTTCTGGCCATATCCGGTGATTGAGCAGTAGATGAGATTGGGAAACCGGATCGAGAGTTGACCATATCCAAGCCCAAGACGATCCATTACGCCGGGTCTGAACTGCTCGATCAGGACATCGCTGCGACACAGATATGGTTCAAGCCTTTGTCGGTCAGCTTCCAGCGTAAGGTCCAGGGCGATGCTGCTCTTGCCGCGATTCAGTAACGCAAACAGGGCACTCTCGTCGCCGACTTTCGGCGGAAACGAGCGCATTTCGTCTCCGGCCCCTACCCTCTCAACCTTGATCACTTCCGCTCCTGCCTCGGCCAGCAGCAATGACGCCAGCGGCCCTGGCAGCAACGTCGAGAAGTCCAGCACCACAAGCCCGTCGAGCGATCGCATGTCGAGTTCTCCAATGGGAAGCTGAAGATCGCCTGTAGCATGGGTGCGCCGGAATCCAAACCACATGCGAAGAGCAGCCCGAGACCGGTAGGGTCAACCAAACACAAGTTCACTCGAATGCGGAGAGCTCCGGCGGAACGGGCAATCCCACAAGCCCAAATAGAAGCCGATCAAACCAATGAACTCACGGCTTTCGAACCCTTGGACATTGCCGAACCCAATCGCTAGTATCCCGTCAGGCCATTATCGGGGAGCAAGCGTTCATGAACAGGGACAGGAGCGCCAGAAAAACCCGCCCGTTGACCCTTCGCGACGTATCCGAAGCTGCCGGGGTCAGCGAAATGACAGTCAGCCGCGTCTTGCGAGACAGCGGCGAAGTCAGTGAAGCCACCCGTAACCGAGTGCTGGAGGCATCGAAATCACTCGGTTATGTGCCAAACAGGATTGCCGGGGCGTTGGCTTCACAAAGGGTGAATCTAGTGGCCGTGATTGTGCCCTCCTTGGGGAATCTTGTCTTCCCCGAAGTTCTAGGCGGCATTGCGGAAGTACTGGAAAGCACACCTCTGCAACCTGTGTTCGGCGTGACGAACTATGAACCCGAACGCGAGGAAACCGTACTTTATGAGATGCTCAGTTGGCGGCCTTCCGGTGTAATCATCGCGGGACTGGAACATACCGAGACCAGTCGCAACCTCCTGCGCAGCGCCGAAATTCCGATCATCGAAATCATGGATGCTGACGGAGATCCGATCGATTCAATGGTGGGAATTTCCCACCGCCGCGCCGGTCGTCAGATGGCGAGCGCCATAATCGAGGCGGGTTATCGCAGAATAGGGTTTCTGGGAACAAAGATGCCACTTGATCACCGTGCACGGAAACGGTTCGAAGGATTCACCGAAGCGATGGCGAAGGCCGGGCTGGAAGTCGTGGACCAGGAGTTCTACGAAGGCGGCAGTTCCCTGCTGAAGGGACGCGAGATGACGGATACGATCCTGAAGCGGGCACCGAACCTGGACTTTCTTTACTATTCAAATGATATGATCGGTGCGGGCGGTCTTCTCCACTGTCTTGACAATGGCATCGATGTTCCCGGACCGGTCGGGCTCGCGGGCTTCAATGGACTCGATCTCCTGGACGGCTTGCCACGAATGCTGGCCACCATGGACGCCTGCCGCGCCGAAATAGGGCGCGAGGCAGCAAAACTTGTCTCGAAGAGCGTGGGCCAGAATTCAAGCGGTGGTGAGAGAATTGTCCTGAAGCCAACACTGCAACTCGGCGATACGCTTAAGCGACGGACTCCATCGTGGACCGGTTGAGCACAATCTGTCACCCTCCACTTTCAGTTCGACCAATCCGCTAACTCAAGACGCAATTCGATATGGCGCTAGATTACAGCCATTGCGGCGTAGGGGCGTCTTCCCTTCGAGAGCACCTCTTAGGGTGCCAAACACACACAAATTGATCCCTTCTCACGGTCGCCCCGTCATCCATTGTCACCATAGGTGTCCAGCCTGACACACAGGTCAAGGCATGGCCATGAGTCTCGGCCATCCGCCACAGGTGCCCGTAGGTCGGTGTGGGTGAGGAAGGTGTGAATTCGGATCGAGGGATACCATCGCAGGCTTGCTCCCTTGCGTCTTTGACTGAAATTCACGGAGGGTTCGGACGGAAATCCCCCGCCAAACGGGAGGCCATCGGCAGATTCCGCGCTATTCAGCCGATCCCTTACACGATGGAATACGTGGTCGAACCAAACTCCATCTCTAACATTGCGCCGCCCTGCGATTCCTTTGGCTTTGCCGATACCGGGACGATGTGGTCCTCCAAATGGTCAGACATAGATCGAAGCACCAACCGGGCGGCCCCCAACTTCCAGCCTCCCGTGCGAAACGCCGACGGCGATTTCGCATCTAGAGTTCACCTTTCGGCAACTCGAAGTCATTCCGTCGCAATGGAGGTCTGGGCAGTCCTGTTCATATCAGGATATTGAACCGACGCCGGATTTCCGCGTCCTTCTTCGGTCCCAGATGGTCCGGTCGATGGGTGGCGAGAATCCTCTTCGCTTTGACCCTCGCGCGGGCCCATGCATCCTGTGCCCCAGCTTCCTCCCATTCCGTTGGTGACCGTCGGTCAGCCAGTTCCGGATAGAAGTAGTCGCGTTCCATTGCCGCCATTGTGTCCGGTGCACCAAGAAAATGTCCGTCGCCCAAAACCGCGCCCCGAATTGCCGCGAAGTCAAGCGTGTCCGAATTCACTTCGATGCCGCGCAGAATCCGGTAGACGTGGCTGATCATCTCGTCATCAAGTACAAAACCTTCAAACGAGGCTCCGAGCAAGGCCGATGACATGCCGCTGCTCTCGTAGATCATGTTGCCGCCTGCCAAGCCTGCGGCCAGAGCGGTGAAACCCTTTTCCGAGCCCCATTGCGCGTCAGGCAGCTTCGCGTCTGTCATTGACGCGGCGACACCTGAAGGAAGACCAAGCCAGTTCGAAAGCTGCGCTGCGGCTGCGTTCAGCACCGCTGTCTCACCGCCACCGCCCGAGAACGCCCCGGTCCGCAGATCGATCACAAATGGCCAGTTCGAGAAAATCATCGGATGCCCAGGCTTGATGGTCTGGACCATAACCAGCGAGGCAAGCGTCTCGGCAAGCGAGTGAGCCAGAAAATTCGCCAATGGCGCCGGCGCGGTGGCGCCCGACTGAGCGGCGGTGATGCAGGAAACCGGTATGTTCCCTTCGATGCACGCAAACGTTACACCAACTGCGTCCTCACCAAACCGAAGCGGGGAGATCACCGGCGATATGTGGGCCGCCAGAAAGGGCCGGTCCGCGAATCCACCCTGCTTACCAGCGGCGATATCCAGCATTTCAAGGATGGGTGGAACATGATCGGCATGTGAGAACGAAGTTGCAACCGGTTTCGTGGTGTTGCTGAGGAGCGCATGGACGGTATTTGCATCAAGGTCGAAAGTATCGTCCACATCGGTTGCCACACAGCATCGAGTAAACCAACTGACGTTGACGAGAACATCCTGCAACCGGGTGAAATCGTGCAGGTCCCGCAGGGTCGCGGCCCGATAGGCTTTGGTATCCAGATCCAGTACCTGCACTGCAGCACCGCCAGTACCAAAGTGAACGGAATCACCGCCGACTTCGATGGTTCGTGACGGATCCCGTCCGTGCAATGCGAACCGCCCCGGTGCCGAAGCAATCGACCGCGCCACCAATTCCCTAGGCAACAACAGCCGTTCGCCGCAAGGCCTGGCTCCCTCCGCAACCAGAAGATCCGCCAACCGCCCCGGTACCTCGCCCATGCCAAGTTCCGAAAGAATCCGCGTTGCAGCAGCGACAATCGCGTCACAGTCAGGGCCGGTCAGCGGCCGATACTGACCACCTCGAGAACCTGGAGGACAGGGATTGACAGAAGGTGCCGCGGCGCGAAGGTGGAACCGGGCCAAGCGCCCGCGACGCCTTGCATGCTGCCCATTGATGGTGTTGTTCAATACACGTCCTATCCGTTTTGAATTTACGAATCGCGACCGAGTTCGACCGGATTCGTAACTCTTTCTGGATTTGACTCAATGAAGGAGGGTTCTCAATGAAGTCAACTGCCCGTGCCGTAATCATTGGCGGTGGGATAGCTGGGTGCTCCACTCTCTATCACCTGACACGCGAGGGGTGGAGCGATGTCGCACTGCTGGAACGTGACGAATTGACGAGCGGAACAACCTGGCATTCAGCGGCACAGGTGACGAATTTCGGAATGAACCAGACCATGATTGGGCTCAAGAGCCACTCCATTGCCCTGTATAGGGACCTTCGCGACGATCCGGACTACCCGGTGGGCTACAATTACGGGGATGGTGGAATTCGCCTTGCGGGCACGGATGCCCAAATGGACGGATATCGTCATTTCGTCTCGGTGGCACGCGGGATGGGCGTGGAATTCGAGGCAATCGATGCCAACGAATGCGCCCGGCGTCACCCGCTCATCACAACCGATGGGCTGGAAGGTGGTCTCTGGGATCCTCACGATGGCCATGTCGATCCAGCGCAGCTGTGCACCGCTCTCGTCCGCCGGGCAAGGCGTTCCGGAGCGGAACTTTACCGAAACACACCGGTGACCGACCTGCGGCAACGCGTGGACGGTGGTTGGACAGTGGAAACTCCACTGGGGAACATTGACTGCGAGGTCGTGGTGAATGCGGGCGGTTATCGCTGCAATGAAATCGGTGCGATGATGGGAGTACACCATCCGGTTGTCTCGATGGAACACCAGTATTTCGTGACAGAGCCGATTGAGGAAATCGCTGATGCAGGACGCCGAATGCCGCTCCTGCGCTGCCCGATCGGCGACTTCTACTGCCGACAGGAACGACAGGGCCTGCTGGTCGGGTTCTATGAGCAGGATTGCAGGACATGGGGGATGGACGGCATTGACCCGGAATTCTCCATGGCACTCTGCCCCGACGATCTCGACCGGGTAGGCGACGTTTTTGAAGGAGCGGTCGCCCGCATGCCGGTTCTGGCCAGGGCAGGCATTCATACCATCGTGAATGGCCCCATCACATACACGCTTGACGGCACGCCCTTGGTCGGTCCCGTCCCGGGCCGACGCAATGCCTATTGCATCATCGGACTGCGCGCGGGTCTCGGGGAGGGCGGCGGGCATGGCTGGCTTCTGGCACAACAGATCGTCCACGGTGAAGCTGTCTACGATACGTGGTGCCTGGATCCCCGGCGGTTCACCCAATACGGCAACACCGAACTAACGGCGCACAAGGCGGTCGAGGAGTACAGAAATGAATTCCGGCTCCATTTCCCGCATGAGCACCGACCTGCCGGGCGGCCGATAAAGACAACACCTCTCACGTCCGCACTGGCTGCGGAGGGCGCGAGGTTCGCGGTCGTGAACGGCTGGGAAAGGGCTGACTATTTCGCGCCTTCGCCAGACTTCCAGGAAACGCACAGCTATCGATTCAACGAGACCTTCGACCTCATCGCGAAAGAGGTCGCAGCCGTGCAGTCAACCGTCGGAATCGCGGAGATCAGTGGCTTCAACCGCATGGAGATTTCCGGATCCGGAGCATTGGAGTTTCTTGATCACATGATTTGCGGACGGGTCAGGACCACGCTCGGGACAGTGGGTCTGGGCTATCTGCTGAACCACGATGGAATGTTGAAAAGTGAGGTCACGGTCGCCAACCTTCCGGACGGCCGCATCTGGCTCGGATCGGCGGCCGCGGCGGAATGGCATGACCGCGACTGGCTTCAACTACACGCACCGGACGGGGTCTCGCTTGCTTCACTCACGAACGAATGGACGGCCCTTGTCCTCGCCGGGCCAAAGTCTCGCGACGTAATGCGGTCAGTAAGTCGGGCAGATTGGTCTGATGAGGAATTTCCCTGGCTTTCCGTCCGGGAGGCGTTGATCGGCATCGCACCAGCAGTGGTGATGTCGATAAGTTTTTCAGGCGAACTGGCCTACGAGCTTCATGTTCACAACAGCAATCTGTACGCCGCGTGGGCAACACTCAGAGAAGCGGGCAAGCAATACGGGATGAAGCCATTCGGGGCACGTGCAATTGAGTCCATGAGGCTCGAAAAGGGGTATCTGCATTGGAAATCCGATATCCTGACAGAATTCGACCCATTCGAAACAGGTCTGGACCGCTTCGTCGACATTGAGAAGGAATTTCTTGGAAAGTCGGCTCTATTGCAGCGAAGGTCCAAAGGACAGAAGAAGTCCCTGGTTACTCTGGCACTCGACACTCGCGACGCTTCCGCCCATGGCGGAGCTTCCGTCCTGAAGGACCGCCGGACTGTTGGAACGGTCACGTCTGGCGGCTGGGGGTACCGGACGAACCTCAATCTCGCCTATACGTTTGTGGATACGGAATTCTCGACGGTGGGGACCGGGGTGACGGTCGACGTGGTCGGACGGATGGTCCCGGCAACCGTCATCGATGGATGTCCATATGATCCGCAGGGACAACGGCAGAAGAGTTGATCCGAACCCGAGTTCCAATCCGAATAGCCAACTGCGGTCGATAGCATCGTGCTTCGGATTCCGCCTACAGACCATCGCCTGTGATCTGCCGAAGAGCGGTCGGGGTGACAATATTGATTGGGCCGACATTCCAGAGCGCTGCCATCGGATAGGGTCCAGGGAACCCAGGCTCGGCAGGGATGGTCGCATCGTCACAGATCAGGAATTCTCGCCCTCTCATAAAGCCGCCGCCAGCAATATATTGGAACCTGTCCCTGACAAAACACCTCCCTTCAGTCAGGTCGCGGTCGAGATCCGGTGTGTTGAACTCAGGAAATCAGTCGGAGGGCTCTTCTTCGGGGCGGTCCCAATCCTTGATTTGATCGCCAATGACGCTCTCGGGCCTCCTGGGAAAACCACTCCATCGTAAGTGGATACGAACCGCTGCCATGATCAACAGTGATGCCGATGGAGAGCAGGTTCAGTAGCGATGGCCCGGCGGATGTTCGTGTTTCCCATTGGGTCGCCATTGACAGCACTCCCTCACTTCGCCCAGATGAAACGGACACATTCGGCGATGGGTGCAGAAGGCGACCTGGACAGTCCCCCTGCCGATCGCCAAAGACAGATCACCTTGCTGATGTTGGAGATCCAGCTATGGCTGATGCATTCATCTGCGACTACACCCGCACCCCCATTGGTCGGTTCGGCGGCGCACTGTCCATGGTTCGCGCGGACGATCTTGGCGCAGTTCCAATCAGGGCACTGATGGAGCGAAATCCAGACGTCGACTGGAGTGCCGTCGATGACGTGATCTTTGGCTGCGCGAACCAGGCGGGCGAAGACAACAGAAACGTAGGACGCATGTGCGGATTGCTAGCGGGACTTCCGGACTCGGTTCCAGGGGTCACTGTGAACAGGTTATGTGGTTCGGGCATGAACGCGGTGATTGACGCAGCACGAGCGATAGAATCCGGGGATGCGGATCTTGTGATCGCTGGTGGCGTCGAGAGCATGAGCCGTGCGCCATTCGTTCTTCCAAAGGCCGAATCCGCATTTTCCCGCAATGCCGAGATTTTTGACACGACGATCGGGTGGCGCTTCGTCAATCCAGTTCTCAAGTCGCAATATGGCATCGATTCAATGCCAGAGACCGCCGAAAATGTTGCCGAGGAATGGGAGGTTAGCCGCCGGGACCAAGACACCTTCGCCCTGCAGTCCCAGACAAAGGCGGCGGCGGCTCAGGAAAACGGACGCCTTAACCTGGAAATCTCCGCAGTCAAAGTCCCACAGCGAAAAACCGAGCCGGTGATTGTTGACCGCGACGAACATCCTCGAGCCACCACGATCGAGAAACTTGCGGCGCTGCGGGCGCCATTCCGGAAAAATGGATGCGTAACCGCTGGCAATGCCTCCGGTGTCAATGACGGTGCGGCCGCATTGATCGTCGCCTCCCAGAGGGCAATCCAGAGCCATGGGTTGACGCCTATGGCACGGGTGATGGGTGGCGCGGCGATAGGGGTTGCCCCACGTGTAATGGGAATTGGCCCCGTTCCCGCAGTTCGGAAGCTTTGCCATCGGCACAACCTGGTTCCCACAGACTTCAGCATTGTGGAACTCAACGAAGCGTTCGCCGCCCAGGCCCTCGCAGTGCTGCACGGGTTGGAACTTGATCCGACATCGCCGCACATCAATCCAAATGGTGGAGCGATAGCGTTGGGTCATCCGCTCGGCATGTCAGGCACTCGAATCACCGGATCCGCTGCGTTGGACCTGAGGTCGGGATCCGGCCGCTATGCGCTAGCAGCGATGTGCGTCGGTGTCGGCCAAGGAATTGCCATCGCACTGGAGCGGGTCTGAACGACCGGGGAATGTGCTTCAGGTTGCCCTGCAAGCCTCAGAAGGCATCCGCTCCCATACATTGTGCAATGTGAACCAACACCTTTTGCACGAACGGGCTGACCTGTCTCGATTTCGGGTCAGCGGCGGAAGTGATCCAGTTTACTCAACTGGGATTCCTGAGGCGGGAGCCATATGAAAGGGGAAATGGAATGCCATGCCTAAAGGGAACCTGCACACAGCGCCCGTCGATGGATGCTTGGGACGCGGGCAAATCAGTCCAGCCGGGATTGTGTCGCATCTTTGTGCGGAGATGGTGCCGGTTGGCGGCGACCGTTGATGTTGAACACTGTTCCAGAAGGGATGAAGGTCAGGCAGTACCTCCAGAATCCGGTTTCCATTCATTTTCTGCATGAGGTTGGATGCCCGAAGCCACTTCACCTAACTCCAGTTGGTGGATGTGAAAGAACTCGCACCTCTGCCCCAAGACGTATCGACCCCCTCATCCACACTGTTGCAACGACTTCAATCCGGTGGTGGAAGTCGTTCACTGATCAACGTCTCAAGGCGGACAAGACGTTCACCGATGCCATCAACCTTGGCGTCAAGGGCGTCGACCTTGGCGTCAAGGGCGTCGACCTTGGCGTTAAGAGCATCAATCCTCGCGTTCGTTCTTGCATCGAGAGCATTCAACTGTGAAGCCGTCCAGCCGAAGCCACCAACGAGCAAAGTCGTTAGCAGGGCCGCATAGGCGAGCATCCATGGGTCCGCCCCCTGCGGTCGACCACGATCAAGAGCCGCTACAAGATCCCTCGCAGCACTTCGCGATAGGCCGCCCTCCTCAAGCGATCGGGCAAGCGAAGCATTGATCATGGCGAACTCCGGCAATCTCAGGTATAGGACCGTCCATGCGTTCCAATCCGAGATTTAGGCGTTATCGGGCGCGCGGTCAACCAGCCGACAGGACTTTGGGATTTCGATCCCTGAATCAGTTGACGACATTCAAACTGGCAAAGTTTGCGCGGCACGACCAGCGGAAATGGACCGGTACGCTGAATCATTGGCTTCTTTCGCGACACCTATGGGCAATCCCGCGTGGCTGACCGCGAAACCGACATGGGGACTCCGCAAATGCGTGATTCGCGATTGAAGATATCCAGATGCATGATCTGACCGAAATCCATGCATTCATTCGTTGACCATGATGACAGTCCCAGCCATTTCCTCCGCACGGACTTCGCTCCCGCCGCAGAAATGGCCGGTGTCACACTTCGGCGCGGAAGTCGGATCTCATATTGTCACCTTAGGCAAATCGCGGAACGAACCTTCAGTCCTGACTTGCACCACACGCTCCACAATGGCACTCTTCGCTATGGTCCAGTCAATTCCCCCATGGTCAGTCGCAGCCCCTCGGCTCGTAGCGGTCGCCGCAGGCAGGGAACCCGCTGACCTGGTGATTCGAAGAGGGATTTGGGTGAATGTCCATACCCGGGAAACGCTGGACAGTCACGACCTAGCGATCGTCGACGGAAGGTTTGCCTACTGCGGCCCGGACGCGTCACACTGCGTCGGAGCGGAAACGCAGGAAATCGAAGCGGATGGTATGTATATGGTTCCCGGCCTATGTGACGGACATATGCACATTGAATCCGGAATGCTGACACCAGCAGAATTCGCCCGTGCCGTAATTCCCCACGGAACAACCACGATGTTCACCGATCCGCACGAAATCGCAAACGTGCTCGGCCTCCGTGGCGTGCGGCTCATGCATGACGAAGCGATGCTGCAGCCGATCAACATCTTCACCCAGATGCCCAGCTGCGCTCCCAGCGCACCGGGGCTTGAAACAACAGGCTTCGAAATCTCACCGGAAGATGTGGCCGAGGCAATGTCATGGCCAGGAATCATCGGACTGGGCGAAATGATGAACTTCCCTGGCGTGATCGCAGGTGACGCCAGGATGCTGGAGGAAATCGCAGCAACCCAGAAAGCGGGGAAGACAGTCGGTGGACATTACGCATCGCCAGATCTTGGCCCGGCGTTTCATGCCTATGCGGCCGGGGGACCTTCGGATGATCACGAAGGGACGCGGGAAGTCGACGCGGTGACCCGTCTACGCCAAGGAATGCGCGCGATGTTGAGGCTTGGCTCTGCCTGGTATGACGTTGAGAAACAGATCACGGCCGTAACCGAACGGAAACTGGATCCTCGCGGAGTGGTCCTATGTACAGATGACTGTCATTCAGGTACGTTGGTCAATGATGGCCACATGAATCGGGTCGTCCGTCACGCCATCGAATGCGGATGTGAGCCACTCGTCGCCCTTCAGATGGCGACCATCAACACTGCGACCCATTTTGGGCTGGAGCGGGAACTGGGGTCCATTTCACCGGGTCGCCGCGCCGATCTGATCCTTACTTCGTGCCTTCACACATTACCCATGCACCGGGTGGTCGCCAAAGGCGAAACAGTCGCGCTGGAAGGCGAGATCCGGGTGGACTGCCCACATCTCGACTGGCCGACAGACACGCGCAACACCATTCGTCTTGGGAAATCGCTCGAGGCTGAAGACTTCGTCGTCCATGCGCGAAACGGCACGGAAAAGGTGTCGGTCAAGGTAATTGGAGTTGAGGAAAACCAAGCACCTACAAAGGCGTTGACTGCTGAACTCCGGGTCAGTGGAGGGGTGGTAAACAGCGACCTTGCCAAAGACATCTGCCAAATCGCACTGGTTGAACGCCATCGCGCCACAGGCGGAGTTACCAACGGATTTGTTTCGGGATTCGGATACAAGGGCAGGATGGCAATGGCCTCGACAGTTGCGCATGACAGCCATCACATGATCGTCGTTGGAACTTCGCATGAAGACATGGCACGCGCAGCGAATCGACTGGGGGAAGTCGGAGGAGGCATTACGGTCTGGCGTGACGCACTGGAACTCGCGTTGGTCGAGTTACCCATAGCTGGCCTGATGTCTGACGAACCGGCCCCCGTAGTGGCGGCCAAAGCCGAGAGGATGGCCAACGCGATGCGGGCCTGCGGCTGCAGGCTCAACAACGCCTTCATGCAACACTCGTTGCTGGCGTTGGTTGTGATACCCGAACTCCGCATCTCTGACATCGGTCTGGTTGACGTAACGAAGTTCGAAGTCACCGATCTATTCGAGTCCACGAAATGAGCGTCGCGGCAAGGAACCTGGAGGTGCTGTCTCCGAAGATGCCGCCACCGGAACGGTTTTCCGACGCCACCCAGGCGGTCAACCGATTGGCCGAGATTTACGATAGAGGCACCTCGTTCCTGCGGGAAAGTTTCCGGGAAACCGCCAACGGAGACTCCCCCCACGTTCGTTTCCGTGCTTTCTATCCGGAAATCCGGTTCGTCACGACCAGCTTTGCCCAGATCGACAGCCGACTCAGCTTCGGCCATGTCACCGAGCCGGGAACCTACCTTACGACGATCACCCGTCCCGACCTGTTCCGAAACTATCTAATCCAGCAGATAGGGCTGTTGGGCGAAAACCACAGCGTACCGGTCTCCGTCGGCGTTTCCGAAACGCCGATACCACTCCACTTTGCCATGGGGTCGGGAAGTGGCATCTCGGTCCCGCAGGATGGAGAAATGAAATTCTCACTGCGCGATGTATTCGACGTTCCCGATCTTGCAACCACAAACGATGACATCGTGAATGGCACTGGCCTTCCTTACGCCGATGGCGCGGCGCCATTGGCGCCGTTCACCGCCCAGCGGATCGATTATTCGCTGGCGCGGCTGGAACACTACACGGCGACGGATCCAGAGCACTTCCAGAACTTCGTTCTCTTCACCAACTACCAGTTCTACGTTGAAGTCTTCGAAGACTTCGCCCGCAAGGTGATCGCCGACCCCGATAGCGGCTATACCAGCTTTGTCGGCCCCGGAAATGTCGAGATCAGCAGCGAAGGCGAACCCTGCCCTGCGCCGGAGAAAATGCCGCAGATGCCCGCTTACCATCTGAAGCGGCCGGGAAGCGCAGGCATTACACTGGTGAATATCGGAGTGGGCCCCTCAAACGCCAAGACAGCCACCGACCATATCGCTGTCCTGCGCCCGCATGCCTGGCTAATGGTCGGACACTGTGCCGGGCTGAGGAATTCGCAGCGGCTCGGAGATTTTGTCCTCGCCCACGCATACCTTCGCGAAGATCATGTGCTCGACGACGATCTTCCGCTATGGGTTTCAATTCCGCCACTGGCCGAGATCCAGATCGCACTCGAGAGGGGCGTTGCGGAGGTCACCGAACTCGAGGGATTCGAACTGAAACGTGTCATGCGTACTGGAACCGTCGCCACAATTGACAATCGCAATTGGGAACTTCGCGACCAGTCCGGGCCAGTGCAGCGGCTGTCGCAGTCACGGGCGATCGCGCTCGACATGGAGTCCGCCACGGTCGCCGCCAACGGATTCCGTTTCCGGGTACCTTATGGTACCCTGCTCTGCGTCAGCGACAAGCCGCTGCATGGTGAACTGAAACTACCGGGCATGGCCAGTGAATTCTATCGAACTCAGGTCGCCAACCATCTCAGGATCGGAATTCTCGCAATGGAACGCCTGCGGGAGACCCCGTTGGAACGTATCCACTCCCGGAAACTCCGTAGCTTCGAGGAAACTGCGTTTCTGTAGGACAAGTGATCCTCAATTCGTATCCGTTGGCACATTCCAGTCGGCCAATACGTGAACTCCGGTCCATTTCAATTGTTGCAGTGGTGAACCTCAACACGCTCACGGCAACGGTGCGGCACCTCTCCTAAATTCCGCCACCGGTGGGTTTGGACGAGGACCATCTGGTGCAGCGCCCGGAATACTGCCCCGTTGATTCAGTCTGGTGGTTGCTGAACGGTAGCGCCGCCGATGAACTTTCCTGCAGCAAACCGAACCCGGCATGCTGGCGCCTCTCCCGGATTTGCAATAGCAAGGCAAAATGAAACCGAACTCGAAACACGGTCGCCCACCGCACAACAAATTCCACCTTCGGAATTGCGCATCATGCCTAAATTCACTAAGGCTACGCATGAATCACATAAATGAGGACAAGGAGTACCTTAAATGTCTAAACCTATGACCAAATCCCAGCTTGCGGCCGCACTGGCCGAGGAAACGGGAACCGACCAGAAAAGCGCAAATGGAGCGCTTGACGGCATCATCAGGATCATCACCCGTGAGGTATCCGCAGGAGGTGCCGTCGCCCTTCCAGGCGTTGGGAAAATTCACTGCCGTGAACGCGCTGGTCGTATGGTCCGCAACCCGTCGACCGGAGAGCAGTCCTGGAAGGATGCCGACAGGGTTGTCAAATTCACCGTCGCGAAAGCACTAAAGGACGGCGTAAACAGCTAGGCACTGGGATTTCCGGATTTATCATTGAGCCGCCTTTCGGCGGCTCTTTCGTGCTTTCTGGCCACGGAGCGGGAGCATCCGGCAATCGCCCGTTTTCCGGCCCCATCATTCAGCCTCCCCTCGCCGCGCTCATCCTCAGAGAACGGATGGCCGGTCAGGACATGCCCGGTTTCATGGCAGGCATATTTCTGCCACCACGAATTTTAGACCCCCTAACATTAATGGATCAAGAATACGCCGCCGCCGTCATATTCTTCACCTTGACCCATCATGTACTTTCTAGCGAAAGTTCCGATGTCCGGACTCCTGGGGCCGGACCTCCGAAACGACAGTTCTGAACCCAAGCTCCTGACGGACTTTAGCCCCAAGGATCGAGTCCCGTTTCCCGGACGGCGGTACGGGCTTTCCTGTGGTATCACATCTCGGTTTCGCGGGCGATGACCGGTCTGTCGGCATGCGCCCTTTCACAGGGCCAAGTTGCCGATGAAACTCGCACAGGAGTTCATGACCTGGACAGTATGATCGGATGTCCAGGCATCCGGAATCACCGCGCCAAGCACCGCTTCCAGAGCAACATCCGCCATAGCTCTGCCTTCGGTCCTGGCAATGTGGGCTGTGTGGTCAAAAAGTCCGCTGACAGTCACTGGCGGTGCCGGATGGCCCAGGGCAGTGAAGTGCTCCTCAAGCAGCGGTAACAGGATCGATGTGTGGTTCCCGCTTCCAAGAACGTCAAGGCCATGGGCCTATGCCTGCGCATAGATGATACGGTCGTTTCCATTCCGGTCCGTGAAGGCATAGCCCGAAAGCCTTCCGGAAAAGCTGCGATGGCGAGGAATACCCAGATCGGGCAGATGCAGGTAGACGGAACCGTTGCGGACACGTTCGTCCGCCAACCATCTGGCGGCGGCCTCAACCGCTTCATCGATGGCTACGTCAACATCGGCGGTGCTCCCGATTCCTTTCCGTCGGCACAGTCTTCTGACGTCATCCACCGCCGCCTCAGGAATCTTCATTGTCAGTTCGTGAGCCACCAAGGGCAGAATTGCGATCCGACGACCGTGCAGCGCCTCAAGGGCGGCAAGATAGCGTCCGGGCGACGGGTTGCGGAAAAGGTTGGTATCCGAGCGATGATCCCGTTTTCGGTCACTGCGGCCCCCAGGCGACCTCCGCCAAAGCGGTGAGCCGGGCATCGTCCGCCAGTGCCTTCTCTTGCAACTCCGTCTCACCACGCCGCCAAGCAAGCATCGCCGCCCAAAGGGGCGACATCCCACCGTATTCCCAGAGGCTTTCCAACGCTGCCTCGCACCATGCGGCCTGTTCCGGCGTCTTTCCAAGATGCGGCATCACCGCATCGCGTAGGGATGTCCGGTATCTCTCTTCGCCTGCACGGGCGCTTTCGATGGTCACATCCACCGCCATGGTCCTCTGTCTCCTACATCCGTGCCGCTTGGATTGCGGGTACGCAACTTACTGAAGAAAGGGGCGATCAGCAATATCCGGTCCAGACGTGGGTGTATCCCGAGTTGGTTGATTTCCACAATCCGGATTTACCATCCCCGCGCTGCAATGGGACCGCGGATGACCGGGGAGACCGGCGGGTGGGTCAGGCCGCAGCGGCATAATCAACCAACTTGGGATACACCCTCCAGCCGTTTCACGACCTTCGCTGGGAAATCCCAACTGCTCCGAACTGGACATGGAATCCCCGTCCCGCAAAGTGGACCTATTAATTTGCCGCACCATCACAATGCCATGATCCATCCATCCCGGCACTCATATACCGGAGACCACCACAGTCGGACAGTCAAGGGATCGGCGTTCGGAGGCCATTTCCGGGATCCAGGACGGCGTCCCGGCCCGGGAAAACCGGATGTTCATTGTTTCAACGACCTGGCTTCAGGTGGAAAAACATGGTCCAGAATGAAAGGCAATTTGGCCAAAGTGGAAAAATAGTCCTGTTACGACACCCGACATCCCCGCTGTGCATATGTCAGGACGGACAATCCAATGACATGAAATTGATTGCGACATGCAAAAGCGGGCGTGATTTCCATGTGGGATTCGGTCAGCTATCCACCAAATGGAATTCGCGTTCGCATACGGTGCCGGGCTCCTGACCTTGATCAACCCCTGCGTGCTTCCGGTCCTGCCAATCGTGCTGGCGACTTCACTGCAGGCGGGACGCCACGGGCCATTGGCTCTTGCCGCCGGGATGAGCGTTTCATTCGTTGTACTCGGCCTTGGCGTAACGGTGCTGGGCCAGTCCATCGGCCTGACCTCGGAAACCATCTCAGACGCTGGCGCGGTAATGATGATTCTCTTCGGTCTGATTCTTGTGACTCCCCGGCTCTCAGCCGGATTCGCGACTGCCACCTCTGGTCTATCAAGCCAGGCGAACGCCAGAATTGAAATGCTGGATCGCTCGGGTGCCTCAAACCAATTCATTGGGGGACTCCTGTTGGGTGCCGTCTGGAGTCCATGCATCGGCCCAACCCTTGGTGGCGCCATATCTCTGGCAAGCCAAGGCGAGCGGGTCGCTTATTCCGGCGTCATCATGGTATTCTTTGCGCTAGGCGTCTCGACCATCATGGTCGCACTCGGTTACGGTGCCCGTTCGGCCATCCAGCGACGCCAGACGTGGCTGCGCTCAATATCCTCAGGTACTCGCGCTATCCTGGGTCTGGTCTTCATTGCCGTTGGTGCCGCCATCCTCTTTCGTGCGCACCACATACTGGAATTCCATGCCATACAGATCTTGCCTGCATGGCTGATCGACCTCTCGGTTTCACTCTAACGAAAGGACCCAAACATGAATCGCCGTGACTTTCTCCTGATTTCCATAGCCGCCGTGTTCGCCTCTCCTGCGGTCGCCGACTCTGCCGATTACGTCCCAGGGCTTGTCGACCGGGAGCTTGCAGCGGGCAAGACCCTGTTTCTGGACTTCAAGGCGTCCTGGTGTTCGACCTGCGCCGCCCAGGAACGTGTGATCACTACTCTGCGTTCCGACAACCCGGACTATGACCGCCACATTCTGTTTGTCGACATCGATTGGGATCTGTTCCAGCAGGATTCCCTGACGCGTTCGCTTGCCATTCCACGCCGTTCGACCCTCGTCGTCCTGAAAGGTGACAGGGAACTTGGCCGGATCGTTGCCGGAACCTCCAGGTCTGAGATTCAGGAACTCCTTGACGTCGCGCTATCCGCAGCGACATCCTGAGAAGCTGTTCGCCAAACTGGGACGCTAGGCTTCGGCCAGCGCCACCATCAACCGATCCTGCCGCCACCTGATTCGCCGATTTGCCCCCGATCAAGAAGTAGGTGATCCAGGACGACGCACGCCATCATGGCCTCTCCCACAGGAACGGCTCGGATGCCAACACATGGATCATGCCGTCCTTTCGTCACAATCTGCGTCGACTCTCCTGATTTTGTGATCGTGCGGCGTGGTGTGAGAATGGAAGAGGTCGGTTTCACCGCAAACCGGACAACGATGTCCTGACCGGTCGAGAGTCCGCCGAGAATGCCGCCTGCATGATTTGATGAGAACACTGGGCCATCCGGACCCATGGAAATCTCGTCCGCGTTTTCCTCACCTGTCAGGTCTGACGCCGCCATGCCTTCGCCAATTTCAACTCCCTTCACTGCATTGATTGACATCATGGCGGCCGCGAGGTCCGCATCGAGCTTCGCATATATCGGCGCTCCCAGACCCGCTGGAAACCCGCTCCCGACAATCTCGATGACCGCGCCAGTCGAGTTGCCCGCCTTGCGCAGAGCATCCAGATAATCGGCCCATTTGGCCGCCGCTACCGCATCCGGTGCCCAAAACGGATTGCGTTCAATCTCGTCCCAGGCAAAGTTCCGGCGATCAATCCCATGCTGGCCCATCCGCACCATATAACCCCGGATACTGGCCTCGGGGACCAGAAGCCGAATCGCTTCCCGCGCCACGCCGCCGGCGGCGACACGTGCCGCTGTTTCCCTTGCCGAGGAACGTCCGCCGCCACGGTAATCACGGATTCCATACTTTTCCCAATAGGTAATGTCCGCATGTCCAGGCCGGAATTTTTCCGCGATTTCAGAGTAGTCCTTTGAACGCTGATCCATGTTTTCTATCAGCAGCTGAATTGGCGTTCCGGTGGTTAGCCCCTCGAACACGCCCGAAAGGATTTCCACCCTATCCGGTTCCCGCCGCTGTGTCGTAAATCTGCTCTGGCCAGGTCGGCGCCGATCCAGCCAACCCTGTAGCATCTCCGGCTCCAGAGGTACGCGCGGCGGGCACCCGTCCACCGTCGCGCCAATTGCCGGCCCATGACTCTCCCCCCATGTCGTCACCCGGAAGAGATGACCAAATGTATTGAAACTCATCTGTTTGCCTCCGCCCTTCTGTCTAGCGACTCCCTTCCGATTCGGGAACAGGGATTCCTGTCCGAAACCAATCAGCGGCGGATTCGGGAGTTGCCAATCCGAACCTCCAATTCCGATTCCAGTCTCATCTCTGGATGCTAAGCAATGGCAAGTCCCCATGACCCTGAGCTTCCATCGCCGAAGAAGACAGGACTTCATTCGAACCCTTGCATGGCCTTCCAGACCCGAACAGGTGATCACAGGCCAACCACAGCCATTCCCATATGTCGGTCGTGCGCTTGCCAACTCCAATATCCGCAAGGAAAATCCGAAAGCGGACCGCCGCTATCATGGCCACGCAGAGGTGGATTCCAAAACAGAATCCAGCTCGGGGGCCAAATCGACAAGCGCGCCCGGACCACATGTCGGCAGGCACCACACTGACACAACCGGACAGCTGAAGGTCATCCACTCCCCCATTTCGCCCTGCCCCGTTGCCGAACCCGCTGCGCGGACACGCGACAAGAAATATACGGCCTCCCCCGAACTCTTGCTTGTCTGTGAATGATCAGGCTGCTAATCAATGGGGCACCTCGGGGTGCTCCGGCACGGAGCTGAGATGCACGATGTGCGAACCCGTAGAACCTGAACCGGTTAATGCCGGCGGAGGGAAGGTTGGAAGACCTCCAGACCCGACCCTTCCGTCGCAATGGAGGAAACAGAATGAAACCCACCTTCATCGCAGCGGGACTCCTTGCAATCGCAGGCGTCGCCCATGCCCAGGACAAACCCGTCCTGACTGTAATGACCTATGATAGTTTCGTTGCCGATTGGGGCCCCGGTCCTGTAATCGAGGCGAATTTCGAAGAAACCTGCAACTGTGATCTCAGATTCGTCGGTGCGGGAGACGGGGCGGCCCTGCTCGCGCGCCTCAAACTCGAAGGTGTCCGAACGGAGGTCGACGTCGTGCTCGGCCTGGACACCAACCTCACAGCCGCCGCCGCGGCGACTGACCTGTTCGCGCCACACGGTCGTCAGGAAGTTTCCCTGGATCTGCCCGTCTTCTGGGATGATTCCATCTTCCTGCCATACGACTGGGGCTATTTCGCCTTTGTGTACAACAGGAGCAAGGTTCCGACAGCCCCCACCAGCTTTGCCGAGCTCGCGGACAGCGATCTCAACATCGTCATTCAGGATCCACGCAGTTCCACCCCTGGCCTTGGGCTCTTGCTTTGGGTGGAAACCGCGTATGGAGACGGATCCAGCGAAATCTGGGAGGGCCTGTCCGACAATGTTCTGACTGTAACCAAGGGCTGGTCCGAGGCATGGGGCATGTTTCTTGACGGAGAAACCGACATGGTGCTCAGCTACACAACATCACCGGCTTACCAACTGATAGTCGAGAATGATGAGGACACAGTCGCCGCCGAATTCGACGAAGGACATTACATGCAGATCGAGGTGGCCGGAAAGATCGCCTCGACAGATCAGCCGGAACTGGCAGACAGGTTCCTGAAATTCATGCTGTCCGATGGTTTCCAGTCCGTCATCCCGACCACGAACTGGATGTATCCGGCTCGCCTGCCGGAGGCCGGGTTGCCATCAGGATTCGAAACCCTCATCACCCCTGAGCCCGCCCTTTTGCTACCTGCCGACAAGGCTGTCACCATGCGTGAGGTCGCGCTCGCGAAATGGCTCTCCGCTCTCAGCCAGTGAACCGCTGGCCCGGCGCCATTGCCGCGGCGCTGGTCTTTTTCGTAACCTTCGGCACGCTCGGCGCGGTCGCCTGGCGGGCCGAAGGCGCCTTTCGCATTGATACGTCCGAACTGGCCATCATCAGGTTCACTCTGCTACAGGCGCTGATCTCGGCAGTCATCAGTGCCGGGCTGGCGGTCCCACTCGCCCGAGCACTGGTCCGTCGCCAGTTCCCCGGAAAGGCAATCCTCGTCACCCTGTTGGGCGCACCTTTCATTCTACCTGTCATCGTTGCCGTCCTGGGCCTGCTCGCGGTGTTCGGGCGCAGCGGGGCGCTTAGCGTCGCACTTGGATGGCTCGGGCTAGAGCCAATCCACATCTATGGACTGCATGGCGTCGTCCTGGCCAATACCTTCTTCAATTTACCGCTGGCGACACGACTGTTGATGCAGGGCTGGATGGATATACCCGTCGAACGCTTCCGGCTCGCGTCCTCCCTCGGTTTCAAACCAAGCAATGTGTTCTACGCTTTGGAGTTGCCCATGCTTCGTAGCGTCCTTCCTGGCGCGTTTCTTGTGATCTTCCTGATCTGTACAACCAATTTCGCGGTCGCCCTGACACTTGGAGGCGGTCCCAGAGCAACCACCGTCGAACTTGCGATCTACCAGGCATTTCGGTTCGACTTCGATCTATCGAAAGCAGCCTTGCTGGCACTTATCCAGTTCGCGATTGGTGGCACTGCCGCCGCACTGGCAATTGGGACAGTAATTCCATCCGGCTTTGGGACAGGATTGGACCGGCGGCGGGCGGTCTTCGGCGCGGATTCCAGCGCCCTCCAGGCCCAGGACTCCACGGTCGTATTGCTGGCTGCAGCCTTCCTGATCTCTCCATTGGCGATGATCGTCGTCCGGGGTCTTCCGGGGCTGTTCGATCTGCCTCCGCAAGTCCTTGAAGCCACGCTGCGGTCCCTGATCATGGCGTTGGCATCCGCCATCCTTACATTGTCTCTGGCACTGCCGCTATCGGTGCTGATCGGAACCCTGCCCACAACACAGGGCCGCTTACTCGAAAGCCTTGTGTATGTTTCGATCGCCGCCTCCCCACTCGTCATCGGTACTGGACTGTACATAATGATCTTTCCAGTCGCCAATCCCGTCCTGATGGCGCTGCCGATAACAGTTCTCGTCAATTCCGTGATGGCCCTACCGTTCGCCCTGCGCACGCTTGTGCCGGCCTATTCCCTCGTGGAATCGAGCTATGGCCACCTTGCTGACAGCCTGCAGATGTTCGGTTGGACACGGATGCGGCTGCTTGTGCTGCCCCGACTGCGCCGTCCAATTGGTTTCGCTGCCGGACTTACGGCCGCACTGTCCATGGGAGATCTCGGGGTCATAGCACTGTTTGCCAATCCTGAGCGTGCCACCCTCCCCATGCAGCTTTCCCGGCTCATGGCAAACTACAGGATGCAGGATTCGGCAGCGGCGGCGCTGCTTCTGTTAGTCTGCAGCCTGGCGCTGTTCTGGATATTTGATCGGGGAGGGCGTTCAAATGCTGACACTTGACACCTTGCGACTCGAACAGAGCACCTTCCGCCTTTCCGCCAATCTTGAAGTCGACAAAGGGATGCGGACTTCCGTTATAGGTGCTTCAGGTGCAGGTAAGTCTACACTACTTTCGGCCATCGCGGGGTTTCACATACCCAAATCCGGCAGGATTCTCTGGGACGGAGACGATATCACCCACCTACCGCCGGCCGACCGTCCCCTGACAATTGTCTTTCAGGACCAAAATCTATTCCCCCATCTCACCACCGCGCAAAACGTGGGACTCGGCCTCAAGCCGTCGCTGCGCCTGTCGTCACGGGAGAAAAGCCAGATCGAGACCAGTCTTTCGCGGGTAGGGCTAGCGGGACTGGGCAACCGCAGACCAGCGGAACTGTCGGGTGGTCAGCAGAGCCGGGTCGTTCTAGCCAGGTCTCTGCTGCGCGCTCGCCCACTCATGCTGCTTGACGAACCATTCGCTGCCCTCGGTCCAAGACTGAAGATGGAAATGCTGGATCTTGTCCTGGCACTCACTGCAGACACCGGTGCGACTGTCCTTATGGTCACACATGCTCCGGAAGATGCGCTGCGTCTTGGAGGGAAAACCATTTTCGTCACCAACGGCGAAGCTCACCGGCCACGCGACACAGCCGAACTGTTTGCCAACCCTCCTGACGCCCTTCGAGCCTACCTCGCGGACGGCCAATGACACCGTTGTATTGATCGACTGCGATCCAAACTGTGCGGCACCGCTGAATGGAACCTGCCGACTGGTGCCGGTTCTGAAGAAAACCGCTTCAATCCACGGTCTGTCGCTTGGCGCTCCTCTTTACCGGTGCCCACAGTTTCTTGTTCGACAGATACATGAGAACTGAGAGAATCGCCAGGAACAGAACGCCCAGAAACCCTGCCTGCTTGCGCTCAGCCAGCTTCGGTTCAGCCGTCCACATCAGGAAAGCCGACACGTCCTCGGCCAGATGATGCAGCGAATTGTCATGCCCATCCTGATATTCGACATAGCCGTCCTCAAGAGGGGGCGGCATCGATATCCAGCCGCCGGGAAATGCCGTGTTTCCATAGAGGACCGCGCCCGCCTCTTCCTTTTCCTCTCCGGTATAGCCCGTTAGGACGGAAACGATGTATTCAGGACCACCCATGCCCCTGAATAATTGGTTAATGCCCAGCCCATATGGTCCATGGAACCCGGCACGGGCCTTCGCCATTACGCTCAGGTCCGGTGCACCGGCACTGTCATTCACCGGAAAACTGTCTGAGGGAAGAGCAGGACGATAATCATCCAGCTCAGCGTCGAAGACCTCGAAATTCTGCTCGGCATAGGCGCGGACCTGATCCCCGGGAAGGCCTGGGCCACTGGCGTCGCCAAGAGTCCGCAACGGCACATACTGCAGGCCGTGGCAGGCTGCGCAGGTTTCAGTGTAGACCTGAAGTCCACGCTGCAGCTGGAACTGATCATAAGTGCCAAAGGGCCCTTCGAACGGGAAGGAAACATCGTGAATGCTACCTCCGCTCCCGGCGGCCAAAGAGGCGCTGGTCGCGGCCGCTAGAACCGCGGCACTGGCGGCGGTGAGTTTGCCAATCATCTTCCGTTTCCCCTCACTCAGCCGGCGTCGCGTCAGAACCGCCATATTGTGTCTTGAAATCATCCTCTATCGTGGCTGGCCTCGGCAATGGTTTCTCGATGACGCCAAGCAACGGAAGGATCACCAGGAAATACGCGAACCAGTAAGCGGAACCAATCAGGGCAATGGTCGAATATGGCGGCTCGGCAGGCTGGGCACCACACCACATCAACACAATGAAGTCGATCGCCAGAAGCCAGAACCACCACTTGAACATGGGACGGTAGCGGCCCGACCGAACGCTTGACGTATCCAACCAAGGTGCCAGCGCCATAACAACGATCGCACCAAACATGGCGAGCACACCAAAGAACTTGGCATCGATTATGCCGCCGGTGATCCAGTTTGCGAACATCACCACCCAAACATCGCCCGTGAATGCTCGTAGGATGGCGTAGAACGGCAGGAAGTACCACTCGGGAACAATGTGCTCGGGTGTGGCAAGCGGGTTTGCTTCGATATAGTTGTCCGGGTGACCCAGATAGTTGGGCATAAAGCCGACAATCGCGAAGAATACCGCGAGCACCACGACCAGCGCGAACAGGTCCTTGATTACGAAGTAGGGCCAGAAGGGCAGCGTATCCCTGGCAGCTTCTTCCTTGGATCCCCTGCGCACCTCAATCCCTGAAGGATTGTTGTTGCCTGTGGTGTGGAAAGCCCAAATATGAACGATGACAAGCCCTGCGATCGCGAATGGCAGAAGATAATGCAGACTGAAGAAACGGTTCAGGGTCGCGTTCTCAACCGCCGGGCCACCCAGAAGCCAGGTCTGGATTGCTTCGCCGACAAAGGGGATCGCGCCGAACAGGCCGGTGATCACCGTAGCCCCCCAGAATGACATTTGGCCCCAGGGAAGCACGTAACCCATGAATGCGGTCCCCATCATCAGCAGATAGATGAGCATCCCGATGATCCAGGTCAGTTCACGCGGTTCCTTATAGGAGCCATAATACAGGCCACGGAACATGTGGATGTAGACAGCAAGGAAGAACAGCGAGGCACCGTTCATATGCAGGTAACGGATCATATGCCCGCCGTTGACGTTCCGCATTATGTGCTCGACGCTGGCAAACGCCAGGTCGACATGCGGTGTGTAGTGCATTGCCAGAACGATGCCCGTAACGATCTGCAGCACCAGGCAGAACGCCAGCACAACTCCCCAGATCCACCACCAATTCAGGTTCCGGGGCGTCGGGATCATCAGCACATCATAGAGAAGGCTGATCACAGGCAGACGGCGCTCGAGCCACTTCTCCCCGTGAGTGCCTGGCTCATAGCTGTCGTGCGGAATTCCGGACATGCGCGGCTCCCCTAACCAAGTACGATTGTATTTTCACCGTCAAACCGCGCCACTGGGACCGGCAGATTCTCCGGTGCCGGGCCTTTGCGGATTCGGCCAGACGTGTCGTAGTGGGAACCGTGGCAAGGACAGAACCATCCACCGAAGTCACCCGTTCCATCGCCTAGCGGGACGCAGCCAAGGTGGGTGCACACACCCATCATCACCAGCCATTCGCCAGATTCGTCCAATGCGCGGTTTTCATCGGCGGCATCGGCCCCGTCGGCATTTGCGTTACGCGCCTTCTGGTCAGGAAGCTCTTCAAGCGCTGTCGCCCGAGCGGCCTCGATTTCACTGACCGTTCTTCGACGGATGAAGACCGGCTTACCGAGCCACTTGACGGTCAACTGGGTCCCTTCGGCGACATCTCCTACATCCACACGGATCGAACTCAGCGCCTGCACATCGGCCGAAGGATTCATCTGATTGATCAATGGCCATACGGCTGCACCAGTGGCGACCGCACCTGCTGCGCCGGTCGCGAAATACAGGAAGTCGCGGCGGGTTCCTTCATGATCTTCAACGTGGGACACGAGTGTCTCTCCATTCCACTGCCAGAAACGGCCCAGATCTGGCCCGGGCGCCAAGTTGCAGGACCGTCAGCAGGCACATGTTTAAGTGCCGAAGGGTTGCGCGTCCAGCGGACAATTGTGCACATTTGGGGCGCATTGTCGCGGCAAGTTTACGAATTCAATCAGCCTCACCTGCAATGGGCGCTAGCTGAGACCTGTCGGGGGCCTTCCGTGCCGTTACATCGCCAATGGCTCGGCGGAACTTGTCCGGATGGCCCATTTCGGTCGCAGGGCGATGGAATGTTGATACGCGCGGGCGTTGCAGCGCAACAACAGATGGTCTGCGGTGCGCCAAATCTGAGCGTTCAACCTATTCCCGCACCTGTCTTTCCATCGGCGGGGTGCATAAGCGCCGGATTTGTTAAGTTTGCAAGATTGGTACTCGTGGCCTCTTTGCCATGGCCTGTGTTGCACTTCCGGGTGGAAGTGGGGAAAGGATCATCGGCGCGACGTGGATCACCTTGTCCTGAATGCCAGGCAATCCATGGGGAAGCGATGGAAATGGCTGACGAGGATGAACGTGCAAGGCTGTGTCCATGGGCTGTGCGGGATTGGTGATTATGGTGTCCGCCGACGCCGGACGGTTCACTGGTTGCCGCGACCGATCATGGCGCATTTCTCAAGTCGCCGTCGCCTGCTCCGATCATCAGATCAGGGTTGATCCGGGCTGCGCGTTGAAGGACAAGGAGAAATGTCCAATGGCCGGGCGAATGCAACGTGAGACAGCCAGAACTGTCACAGGATCCGCACAGGGTTCGGCAAAATGTCGACAGGAATCTCGAGCGGGCCATAGGGCGCGAAGTGCGCGCCCTTCGTCATCAGCGAGACATGACCGTGTCCGCTCTGGCGTCCTCCACCGGTCTGTCGGCGGGAATGCTGTCAAAGATCGAGAACGGAAGGATTTCCCCGTCACTTGCCACGCTGCAAAGCCTGGCAAACGTGCTGAATGTTCCTCTCAGCTCGTTGTTCACGGGCTTCGACGACACTCGGGAGGCTGTCCTGACTCGATCCGGCGGCGGGGTCGAGACCAACAGGGCGGGAACCCGGGCCGGGCACCAGTACAACTTGCTCGGTCATCTTGGAAACAACAGCAGCGGGGTCGTGGTCGAACCTTACCTGATCACGCTGGCCGAGCAGTCGGACGTGTTCCCGGCATTCCAGCACGACGGAATCGAGATGTTGTACATGCTGGAAGGTGAAGTCGACTATCGCCACGGTGACAGGATCTTCCCCCTCAAGCCCGGAGACACCCTGTTCTTTGACGCGGACGCGCCGCACGGCCCCGAGAATCTGGTTGAACTGCCGGCCAGGTACCTGTCCGTGATTTCCTATCGGCAGTCCCGCTGAAATCGCTGGATTCAGGCCTCCGGTCTTTGCCAGACAGTCCGGTTGGCCGGCGTTTCGCTCAAATCGACAGATGTTCGTATTGGGAAAAAAAGTTTCTCACGGGTAGTGTCTTCGTGCGGGATCCAATAGACTTGCATCGGTGGGCAAAGAAGGGATTCGATCCATGTGCGGGATTGTAGGACTGTTCCTGAAGGACAAGGAGCTGCAGCCGAAACTGGGCGAGATGCTGACGCAGATGCTGACAACCATGACGGACCGGGGACCGGACAGTGCAGGCATTGCGGTCTATGGCAGGGGCAGGCACGGCAAGGGAAAGCTGACAGTGCAGTCGGACCGACCGGAGCAGGATCTTGACAACCTCGCGCCGGAACTGGGACAGGCCGTGGGCACGGAGATTGGCATTCGCCGCATCGACACTCATGCGGTGCTGGAACTGGAAGCGGGCAAGGTGCATGCCGCGCGGAAAGCGATCCCCGAACTGCGCCCAGGCATGCGGGTGATGTCCGCCGGCGAGGTCATCGAGATCTACAAGGAGGTAGGACTGCCGAGGGAGGTGGCAGATCGTTTTGGGCTGTCCCGAATGGAAGGAACGCATGGCATCGGACATACCCGAATGGCCACGGAATCCGCAGTGACGACAGAAGGGGCGCACCCGTACTCCACCGGGGCGGATCAGTGCCTCGTACACAATGGCTCGCTTTCGAACCACAACGACCTGCGCCGCAAGCTCAGGCGCAAGGGGGTTCGGATCGAGTCGATGAACGATACCGAAGTCGGAGCCGCCTACCTGACCTGGAAAATGCGGAATGGTGCATCGCTTCGCGAGGCGCTGGATGGCTCGCTGGAGGATCTCGACGGGTTCTTCACCTTTGTTGTCGGCACGAGGGATGGCTTTGGCGTGTTGCGTGACCCCATCGCCTGCAAGCCGGCCGTGATGGGTGAAACAGGCCAGTACGTGGCTTTTGGCAGCGAGTACCGGGCTCTGGCGAGCCTTCCGGGCATTGAAGATGCAAACGTCTGGGAGCCTGAGCCCGCGACAGTCTATTTCTGGAGTCATTGAGATGCAGGCGTATGATCTCGCCGACAGGGGCCTCCGGGGGCTGAATTCCATGCTGCATGCGCAGAGCGGGGAAACCGACCAGGCTTGCTGGGAAGTGGTGAACCCAAGGGGCAGCCATGCAATTGCCGTGGGGCTGGGCGCGCCGCTCGAGGTCATCGTCAGGGGCTCGACCGGGTACTATTGTGCAGGGATGAACCAAGGGGCGACAATCAGGGTTGAAGGCTCGGCAGGTCCTGGCGTCGCCGAAAACATGATGTCGGGTTCCGTCGTGGTCGAGGGCGATGCCAGCCAGTACGCAGGCGCCACGGGTCACGGCGGGCTGTTGGTGATCAAGGGCAATGCGTCCTCGCGCTGCGGCATTTCGATGAAGGGAATCGACATCGTGGTGCACGGCAGTGTCGGGCACATGTCGGCCTTCATGGCACAGGCCGGAAATCTCGTCGTGTGCGGCGACGCCGGTGACGCGCTCGGCGACTCGATCTACGAGGCCCGGCTCTTTGTGCGCGGTTCGGTCAAGAGCCTTGGCGCGGACTGCGTGGAAAAGGAAATGCGGCCGGAGCATGCCGACAGTCTCAAGGACCTGCTTGAACGGGCGGGCGCGCAAGCAAGGCCGGAGGAGTTCAGGCGCTACGGCTCGGCCCGCAAGCTCTACAACTTCGATATCGACAACGTCGCTGACTACTAGGGAGTTCGGCATGAAAGACACTGATACCGCGATTCCGCGCACCCTGCCGATCCAGTCGGCGACGTTCACCAATGAAGTCAATGCCGAAATCCGCCGCGCCGCCGCCACCGGCATCTACGACATCAGAGGCGGCGGCGCCAAGCGCCGCGTGCCGAATTTCGACGACCTGCTCTTTCTTGGAGCCTCTGTGTCACGGTATCCGCTCGAAGGCTATCGCGAGCGCTGCGACACGTCGGTGACGCTGGGCACGCGCTTTGCCAGGACGCCGATCGAACTGGATATCCCGATCACCATCGCAGGCATGAGTTTCGGTGCGCTTTCAGGGCCGGCAAAGGAGGCGCTTGGACGCGGCGCGTCGGCTGCCGGCACGTCAACCACGACGGGCGACGGCGGCATGACGCCCGAGGAGCGGCGGCATTCGTCCAGGCTGGTCTGTCAGTACCTGCCTTCGCGCTACGGCATGAACCCGAACGACTTGCGCCAGGCAGATGCCATCGAGATCGTCGTTGGGCAGGGCGCCAAGCCCGGCGGAGGCGGAATGCTGCTGGGCCAGAAGATTTCTGACCGCGTGGCGGAGATGCGAACGCTGCCCAAAGGGATCGATCAGCGCTCGGCATGCCGCCACCCCGACTGGACGGGGCCGGACGATCTCGAGATCAAGATCCTTGAGTTGCGCGAGATCACGGACTGGCGGGTGCCGGTCTACGTAAAGGTCGGCGCGACGCGACCCTACTACGACACTGCCCTGGCAGTGAAGGCCGGAGCCGACGTGGTGGTCATGGACGGCATGCAGGGCGGTACAGCGGCCACGCAGGACGTGTTTATCGAACATGTGGGTCTGCCCACGCTGGCCTGCATCCGTCCCGCCGTGCAGGCGCTTCAGGATCTGGACGTGCATCGCGAGGTGCAGTTGGTGATATCGGGCGGAATCCGCAGCGGGGCGGATGTCGCAAAGGCACTGGCGCTCGGTGCGGACGCTGTCGCCATCGGCACGGCTGCACTTATCGCCATGGGGGACAATGACCCAAAATGGGAAACCGAGTACCGGAAGCTGGGTTCCACGTCGGGCGCCTATGACGACTGGCATGAAGGGTTGGATCCGGCGGGCATTACCACACAGGACCCGGACTTGGCTGCCAGGCTGGATCCGGTGGAGGCCGGTCGGCGGCTTTGCAACTATCTCAAGGTCATGACGCTCGAGGCGCAAACGATAGCGCGGGCCTGCGGTCACAATCACCTGCGCAATTTCGAGGCCGAGGATCTCTGCGCCCTTACCATGGAAGCCGCGGCGATGGCCCAAGTGCCGATGGCAGGAACCGACTGGTATCCAGGAAAGGGTGGATTCTAAGGAAGAACCCCCTTGTGGCGGCCTGCGAGGGCCACAATCGCTGATTTCCTTGAGCGCCGGCGGACGGAATGGCGAAACAGGCGCTGGCCGGTTCATTTCCCCTATGAAATGCGACCGGTGCCGCCCGTATCCCTCCGACGTCCCGGGCCCCGGATGCATCCGTGATTGCGGCAGCGCCACCTGCACGGCCCGCCTCAGGTCAGGCGAGGAAGGGACGGGAGACGAATTTTGCCGCCACCCGATCGACGGGATTGTGTCCGGCGGACGATCTTTCAGCAAGCTCCCTGCCGAAGGACGACGGATCGCGGCCGTTTTCCGGTCATGCGTCCGGTCCGATTGCGGCAGGTGATCCTGTTGCCGCGCCCGTTGCCTGATTCGCGCAGATGCAGGTGACAGGCCGCTTCAGGCAGACGAGATCAGGTCGTGTGCGGCGCCTCGGCTTCGAATTATTCACAACAAGGTCGGAATTTGACCAATATGCTACGATTTCGTGAAAAAATTCTGCGAAAAGTCCAAAATCTCTGGACAGCGCATCAATCTCGAAGTTCACTGCCAACAGGCAAGACACGCAGTGCCGGTTGGAGAGGCGATGGATGTCAAACCTGAAATCCGCGGATGGTCAGAAGAATGACGAGCGAAATGCAATCCCTGCTGCAACCCTTCCTTGAAGAGACGGAGCCCAGGCGCGGACTGCCGGCGGTGGCCTACAAGGACCGGGAAGTCTGGAACGCCGAATGCCAGTCCGTCTTTGCCCGGAACTGGATCTGCATCGGATTCGCGCATGAGTTGAAGGAAGCCGGTGACACCGTGCCTGTGACCGTGGCGGGCCAACCGCTGTTGATGGTGCGCAATGGCGAGGGCGAGATCAAGGCATTCCACAATGTCTGCCGCCACAGGTGCCTGACACTGGTCGACAAGCCAGGAAATGTCGGAAAGCTCATCCGATGTCCCTACCATGCCTGGGCGTACGACCTGAACGGAACGCTGAGGGCCTCGCCGCATTTTGGTGGCACCGGGCAGCATGAAGCCAAGGGATTCCACAAGTCGCAACACGGCCTGGTTGCCGTGCGAACCCATGTCTGGCAGGACTGGATCTTCGTCAACTTGAGCGGCGAGGCGCCGCTCTTCGAGGACTATGCCGGGTCCCTGATCAAGCGGCTTGGGGGGATCGACTGGGAGAATGCCGATTGCATTGGCACATTGGATTTCGGCCAGATCTCGACGAACTGGAAGTTCGTCATGGAGAACTTCATCGAGCCCTATCATGTGCAGTTCGTTCACGGCTCGACCACAGACCAACCCTTGTCCGATCACTACACGATCATTGACGGCAACTGCATGGGCAGTGCCGTGGATCTGGACGATGAGGTCGGCACTTCGGGCAGCCTGGCCGTCAGCTCGCGCTACCTGGCGCTCTATCCGACATTCATTCTCGGCCGATATTTCCCGGATCAGTTGGGGGTGTATCTCAACATCCCGACCGGTCCAGGCACAATGAACCAGAAGCGCGGGCTGTACACGACAGGAGGCAAGCAGCTGAGTGCAAGCGAGGTCAAGGACTTGAAGAGACTCTGGTGGGATGTTCACAAGGAAGACCATGAAATGGTCGAACGATTGCAGGCGGGCCGGGCATCACGGGTTTCCGATACCGGGGGCGTCCTGTCCCCGGCCTGGGAAGACAGCGTCCACGCCTTTCAGTCTCTCGTGGTTCGTGACCTGGTTGACTGCAGCGGCTACTGACCAAAGGAAACCCACATGACCGGCATCTCCGACATTTCACGCGGCTTCCGTCTGGCGCATACGATGATGCGCGTGATGGACATGGACAGGTCGCTGCAGTTCTATTGCGGCATCCTGGGCATGACGGTCCTGCGCCGCACGGACTATCCCGAGGGCAAGTTCACCAACACGTTCATCGGCTACGGCCCCGAGGCGGAGTTCCCGACACTGGAACTGACAGCGAACTGGGAGCAGGAGGAGCCATACGAAAAGGGCGATGGCTGGGGCCACATTTGCATCGAGACCCCGGATGTCCGCAAGGCGTGCGAGGAACTGGCGGCTGCCGGCGTCAACATCACGCGCCCGCCTGGACCGATGAAGGGTGGCACGCGCGTGATCGCGTTTTGCGAGGACCCGGATGGCTACAAGGTCGAGCTCAACGAGTCCATCCTGAAGCATCTGGGCGAGGAAGAGTCCTGACCGATGCACGACAAGTTGAAGCCGCATGAACCGGACATGATCGGTGCGCTCGACAAGGTGCTGGAGCCGGGCAACGCCTGCGCCTGGATTTTCAAGGCCTGGCCGGCCGGCAAGCTGACGTGTGGCTGCAGCAAGCCCGTCAACGACATCATGTCCCGAATTCTGGCCGGCGGCGGGTTCCATGAATCTCGGGATGGTGATGGTTGCCTGGATCATGGTGGCATGGGATGCGCCCGCGCCTTCGCCGACATTCCCTGCATTCGCGATACCGGCTCGATCACTCGAACGCGATCCGTACGAGACGCTCGGGAGCAGCATCCGCCATTCGGCTTGGCGCCGCGACCGGCAACGCTTTTCCGGCAATGCCCGGATGCAGGGCATCCACGCTGATGTTACTTGACCTTGCAAGGCCAGCGGGAATTGCGAAACCGGCGGCGCGGCACCGCCAACATTTCAGCGCTGCCGCGAGCCGAACATGATGGCGTGTTCGGCGAAACATGGACAGGAGAAGTCAAATGCCCGAGGCAAACGCGAACGACAGAATTTACTACGAGAGATTCGGTGACGCGGTAGAGCGGAACCGGCCAAGAATTCCCGAAGTCAGAAAGCGGCTGGAGGCCGCCGGCGTCAAATACGTGATGGGCGCCTGGATCGACATGCACGGCATCCCCAAGACGAAACCGGTGCCGATGAGAGAGTTCGAGGCGCTGTGTCTGGGCAAGGGGCCTCAATTTGCCGTGCATTCGGTCTCATACGTACCCGAACTCACTCCCGCCGACAGCGATCAGGTCGTGGTTCCGGACCTCGACGCCGTTTACATCTGTCCGTGGGACAGGTCGATGGCGATCATCATTTCCGATCTCTACTGGGAGGATGCACCCTACAATGTCTGCCCCCGACAGGCGCTCAGACGCGTGATGCAGGAGGCGGCCTTGGAGGGCTATCGATTCCATGCCGGCGTGGAGCCGGAGTTCATCGTCATGAAGCACGACGAGCAAGGCCTGCCGGTCAAGGCCTTTGACAACGATCCCGCGGGCGGCGTGCGCCCGCGTCGCCAGGCATTTGGCTACGACATCGAATACTCGATCGATTCGATGCCTTTCCTCAAGGACATGATCGATTGCATCGAAGGGCTCGGCTGGAACCTGCATGACGTTGTCTGCGAGGGCGGCTATTCGCAGTTCGAACTGGATTTTCACTATGCCAACATGCTGGAAATGTCCGACCGCTTCGTGTTTCTGCGCCTTCTGCTCAAGGAGGTGGCCAAGACACATGGCCTGTTCGTGACCTTCATGCCCAAGCCCACCCTGGGCGATTGGCGTTCGGGCGCGCACATCAACGTGTCGATCAGTCACGAGAGCCGACCGGGTGAGAACATTTTCAGGACCGTGGATGGCGACTGGAGCGACGAATGCCGCTGGGCTGTGGGCGGGGTGTTGCAGCATGCAGAGGCGATCACCGCGATCACGTGCCCGACAGTGAATTCCTACAACGGCCTGGTCCCTCGCGTCGGCGGATTCGAGGGCGGCACCGTGACCTGGGCCCCCACCAACATCGCCTACGGCTTCAACAACCGCTCGGCACAGCTCCGGCTTCCGCAAAACCGATACTGCATTGAAAACCGCGCCTGTGACATGACAATGAATGTCTATCTGGCGATGGCGATGCACCTGGCCTGCATGGTGCAAGGGATCGAGAAGAAGATTGATCCCGGCAATCCGGCCGACTTCGACCTTTACGCGAAGACCGAGACCGAGCTGGCCGACCTGGGGATCCGGCGGTTGCCGCGCACGCTTTTCCACGCAATGGAGGCGCTGCGCCAGGACAAGACGGCCGAACACGTCTTGGGAAGGGTCATGCTCAAGTCCTACCTCGAGTACAAGGCTGATGAATGGGAACGCTATCACCAGTCGGTCACTGACTGGGAAGTGAAGGAATACCTGCGGCTCTATTGACTTTCCGGCAGTCGGGTTGGCCCGTTCAGGCCGGATGCGGGTGAACCTGTCCAAGTGGAGAAAGGCGGCCATGCAGGACTATCAGGTTCTAGAACTTGGGGATTTTCCGCTTCTGTCAGGTGAAGTCCTGAAGGATGCCAGGCTTGCCTACCGGTGCTGCGGCACGCTGTCGTCGTCGCGCGACAACGCGATTGTCCTGCCGACATTCTACACGGGGACCGACACCCGCAATGAAGGTTTTTTCGGGCCCGGGCGCGCCATTGACCCTGCGCGCCATTTCATCGTCAGCCCGAACCTGTTCGGCAATGGCCGTTCGTCGTCACCTTCGAACACGCCCACTCCTCAGGACGGGCCGCGTTTTCCGCTGGTACAGATGTGGGACAACATTGCGGCGCAGCACCGTCTGATTCATGATCAGCTCGGAATCGACAGCATTGCACTTGTCGCAGGCTGGTCGATGGCCGGATGCCAGTCCTACCAATGGGCCGCGCAATACCCGGACATGGTCGAGGCGATCCTGCCGTTCTGTGCATCTGCAAGGACGTCGCCGCACAACTTCGTCTTTCTCGAAGGAGTCAAGGCGGCGCTTTGCGCCGATCAGGCCTGGAATGGAGGCGACTACGACGGTGCACCGGTTGCCGGCCTGAAGGCCTTTGGCCGCGTTTATGCCGGCTGGGCCTTTTCACAGACGTTCTTTCGGGAAGGCCTCTATCGCAGGCTGGGGTTCGAGACCGTCGAGGAACTTCTGGTCGACTGGGAGACCGATCATGCGGAGGGCTGGGATGCCAACGATCTTCTGGCAATGCTTGCAACCTGGCAGGCCGGAGACATTTCGGCCGGACCGCTGTACAACGGCGACTTCAAGACCGCCCTCGGGGCGATAAGGGCACGCGCCATTCTTATGCCATGCTCGCAGGATCTCTACTTTCCCCCCGAGGACAACGAGATCGAGGCGCGGCACATGTCGAACGCGCGGTACCGGCCCTACGATTCGCCCTGGGGCCATTGCGCCGCGAATCCTGGCAACGACGCGGGCTTTGCCGCATCGCTCGATGCGGGGATTCGCGAGTTGCTCGGCGAGTGAACGTGCGGACGGACAGGGAACGCCGCAGAGGTCATCGGTCCGTTGGCCCGTGGCACAGTCGGGCGGATGGATGCTGGCCGGCACAATCGTGGCAATTCGTGATGTGCATCCCGGCGAAAGGCCGCTACCTGGTCGAGTCCCGGCCCGCCAAGGTCGGACGTGTCGTTCAAGGGGCCTTCTGTCCGGCTGGACGGCACGACACCCATGCGGCCCTTGCGGGTCCGTGCAACGGGGCCGGTCGGGATACTGGTTTCAGTTCGATGCGTTCGTTCGGGCCAGTGCGTTCAACACATCCTGATTCCGGCATCAGGCAGGCATTGTGTGACAAGAGCGGGGATCTGTAGCCGACATGCCGGACAAGCCAGGGCAAAGGAGGTCAACTCGAAGGAGAGGCACCCATTCCGTCGAGGGGCGACTGAACAGCGAAATCATCAGGATGCTGGAGAATGACGGGCGGATGCCATATTCCGAAATCGCGCTCAAGCTCCAGATCTCGGAAGGCACCGTCCGCAACCGGGTGAACGGCATGAAGGATGCCGGACTCTTGCGGATCGTGGCCATCGCGGATCCGTCCGCGTCCGACTACAAGGCAGACGCGATGATCTGCCTCAAGGTGGCGCCGGGCATTACCCCCCAAGCCGTGGCCGATCGATTGGGTGGGTTGTCAAGCGTCGTGTACATATTGTGGGTCACGGGGCGGTTTGACTTGCTGGTCGAGCTGATCTGCGACGATCCGGACGACCTCGCGGGATTCCTGGAAGATCACATTCATGGCTTTGAGGACATAGTTGACGCCGAGGTGATGCTTGGACTGAAGAACTTCAAGAACCAGTTCCTTCTCAAACGCAACTGGAAGCGGCTCGATACCTGAACAAGGTCAACGGCGATGCAGCTGTACCTGCCGCGATGCGCATCACCGCATCAACGCTGCGGTGTCGCGTTTGCAGCCAGGACGGCGTGGCGGCGCAATGCTGCCGACAAGCGCCTCCATCTGGCCGTCGGCGCCCTTGACGCCGGTAGCACGTTCGCTGTCGTCGACATCGCAGCGAACGCGGAGGCCGGCCTTCACTGTCGTCGCGGCGGACAGGTCCGTGATCACCTCGCGGCTGACTGCCGGCGTTCCGCTCGAGTTCCGGGTGACGTGGCAGAGAGGTCGCACCCGGGCCCAGCCGGGGCGTGCTGGATGCCTTGTGGAGCGTTCCGTCCGGCCATGTCGCAGCGGCTGGCCGTTCACGACGGGGCTCCCGGGCGGAATTCGGGCTGGGCTTCCGGAAAGTCCGGAAAGCGCCCGCCGCCACCCGTCGCGAACCGCAGGCCGGCCATGGTCTTCACACCGTCCCCCGCCAGGCATCGCGTCCGGCAGGCGGTGCAGGAATGCCTCCGCGGCATCGAGCGCGACGAACGCGGACGCTTTGATTTCTCCGTTGGTCTCGAAGTCCAGGACGGGCGCTCCTTGATGGTGCGCTCGCAAATGATCTCGAAGACGATACCTTTCCTCCGACCTGAGCGAGGAGCGCTTCGGCGTCTTCACGTGACATGTGCAGCGTCCTCCTGAAGTCCTTGTCTCACAATCCGCTCGAGAATTCAGGCGTGAACCGGCAGAAGCCACCCATACGGACACGGGATCTCGCTTGTCGGCAAAAAGTGGTTGAGCGCGATGTTTCCGTCAAGACGTTCAAGATTGCAGTCACACGCAATTCCGGGCAACTGCCATCCTGCTCGGTTTCAAGGTCGCTGATGCGAGGAAAGTGTCTGTGCGGCTTCGCCGTCATACCTCCCGACCGAGGAAATTTGCCTCGAAGGGGAATTTCGACAGCATCACATATCCTTCCTCGGTGATCAGCACCTGTTCTTCCAGCTTCACGCCTTCGGGCCCGCCGACCTCGCCGACATAGCTTTCAACGCACATGGCCATGCCCGGTTCGAGCACCCCGTCATAGGCGATGGCTTCGTCCTGCGGGTAGTAGACGCAAGGCCACTCATCCGACATCCCTATGCCATGGGCCAGAACGGTATAGTGCTGATCCTGAAATTGTTCCGGCTGCTTGAAGCCCCTTTCCATGACCTCTCGAAACCCCATGCCCGGCTTCATCAGTTCAAGGTTGTGCTGAATTTCCTCGTATGCGCGGCTGTACAATTCACGCTGGTAATCGCTCGGCCGCTCCGAGCCGCAAATAAGCGTTCGCGACACATCCGCCGAGTATCCGAAGGGGCCGACCATATCGGTATCAAAAGCCACCAATTCGCCGGGACGTATGATTCGGCCCGAGGCTTCCTGCAACCAGGGGTTTGTGCGTTCGCCCGCCGCCAAGAGGCGCCCTTCGACCCAGTCGCCGCCGGCCTCGACATTAGCCTTCCAGAGATGCGACCAGAGTTCGATCTCGGTGATGCCAGGGCGAAGTTCTTCGCGCATCCGCCACATGCCGTCTTCGGCCACGGCGATGGCGTAATTCATGCAGAGGATCTCTTCGACCGATTTGATCGCGCGGGCCGGTTCGATGACCTTGTGAGCATGGATTGCATCAAAGCCCTTGTTGGCGAACAGGGCCGCAACCTGCGGCGCCGCGCTTTCGACTCCAAGCCGGGTGCTGCCGCCCCCGTACCGCTGCATCAGCGCGACGATCTGGTTGACCCAGCGCTCGATCATTTCGTCCATGCGGGTGCCCGTGAACATGTAGCTGATCTGGATCGCCTCGTCACCCAACTCGTCAATCGTTTCCAGCCCTTGGGCGATTTTCTTACCGGTCTCGCCGTCGAAATAGACCGTCGGTCCCTCGGCAGGCACAAAAAGATAGCTCAGCGGAATATGGCTTTGCATGATGCCCGCATCGCGCATCCCGGTGGCGTAGCGAATTGAATAGACCGAGGTGAGCACGCAGCCCCCTACATCCTGGCGCTTCATCTCCGCCCGCAACCGTTCCAACCGGTAGGTGCGCATCTTTGCCAGATCGATCATCTCCAGCGTGTCGGTCATTTCGACCACAGGAGTGACTCGCGCAGCCTGGGCCAGTGTCATGTTGGTATGGCGCATCGGCATCAGACTTTCACAAGGACACGTCCGTTCTCAACTCGCGTTTCATAGGTTGCGAGGTCTTTGGTTGCAGGCGCGCTCAACGCCTTGCCGGTCTTCACGCAGAACCGGCCCTGATGCAGCGGACATTCGATCACGCCGTCCATCACCAAACCGTCGTCGAGCGGCTCGTCTTCATGCGTACACATGCCGTCAGTGGCAAAGAACCCTTCGGGCGTGTTGTAGATCGCGATATGCGCGCCGTCGATGTCGATGCCAATCAAGTCCTCATCGTCGATATCGTCGGTGGCGCAGGCGTCATGCCACTGCTGAGCCATCGTTCTCTCCTTTGAAGTCGTCCGAGAATGCCTGACGGATCTTGGTCGAGCGGTCGTTCAGCCCGAGTGAGCGCCGGATGGTGATTTTCAGAACCTCCCAATGGGTGCCGAGGAAACCGGCATCGGGTTCGGGCAGTTGTTCGGTCAGCGCTTTGCTCAGATCGGGAAGCGCATGAAACGGCACCGTTGGGTAGAGGTGGTGCTCGATGTGATGGTTCATGTTGAAATAGAGGAACTGGAAGAACCAGTTGGTGCGGAAGGAACGGGTGGATTGTACGATGTTCGGCTGGTTCTCCGCCATTTCCACATGCTGCATCAGAATAAAGGCGTTCATGATCGGCCCCCCCAGCACACGCGGGATCACGATCAGCCAGAGCGGCCAGAGCCAGCCGAACCAGATGCTGATCGCGGCAATGCCCATGTAAATGCCGACGCAAATCTGCGTGTAGCGTTGTATCCGTGGCAATTCGCTTTCCGGTGCGATGCGCTTCACATCCTTCGAGAAGATGCCAAGGGAATGCAGCGCGAACATCTTGGTCTGGTGCCAATATAGACCGAGCCCGAGGATCTCCTCGAGCCAACCCCAAAAGGTCAGCGGGATTGGGGCGTAGGGCATCTGGTTGTCCTCGCCCTCTATCCAGGTGTGCGTGTGGTGGCTGGCGTGGGAGTAGCGCCGGTGCAGCGGTTCCTCGTAGTAGAGAAGCGAGGTGAACCAGAACACCGCCTCGTTCAGCCAGCGGGTGCGGAAGGCTGTGCCATGTGCGCATTCGTGGGAAAGCGCATAGGCGGAGACCGCGAAGAAGCTCGAATAAAGGAGTAGTGCTGGCACCATCCACCAGGTACCCGCAGACCACAGAACCAAGGTGCCTGTGACTGCCAGCAGTGCCAGCCAGGAGGTAAGGTAGATCAGCCCTGGCCGATCAATTCGCCGCATTAGTGCCTTAAGTGCCTTCTTGTCCATGTGAATGTCGGATGTGTTGGCGTTGGTTATCATGGAACTCTCCGGCCGCCGTGCTGCTATTGCAGCCAGGCGTCACTTTCGTCGATCTCGATGATCGTTGGCCCGTCCGCCTTAAGGGCGAACTCCAGCGCATCACGAAGTTGCTCGGCGCTTTGCGGGCGACGGCCATGGGCGCCAAAGGCTTTGGCGATCTCGGTGAACTCCGGGTTGTAGATCGTGCAGCCGATGGTGGGCAGGTCCTTGCTGTCCATATGCTCGCGGATCTCCTGATAGCCATCGTTGGACCAAACCACGACCGGCACGGGGAGCTTTTGCTCCACCGCCGCCGCCAGTTCCTCACAGGTCATCTGGAAGGAACCATCACCGGTGATGCAGGCCACCGGCTTTTCCCCCGCGCCGACTTTCATGCCGATGGCAACGGGCAGGCCGAAGCCCATGGCCGCGTAGCCATTGGGGAAGTGAAAGAGGTTCGGGCGCTTCATCGGATAGTGGTATAGCCCGGTGTAGCAGACTTGGGAGGCATCTGCGCTGATGATCGTGTCCTCGGGCAGAACCTCGCGTATGATCTCCAGCGCCTTCTTATGTTTAGCGGATTCCTTGCAGAGATCGCCCGCGAACTGCGCCTTTGTCGCCTTCACCAATTCGATTGCGGGCCGGTCGTTTTCGGGACCATTGTGATCTTCAAGCGCATTCAGGATTGCCGCAACCGCCAGTTTGGAATCGCTCAAGAGCGCCGCCGCGGGCTTTGAGTAATGCATGATCTGGCCCGGGTCGATGTCGATCCGGATCAGGTTGCCGTTGATCGGGTAATCCTCGGTGAAATAGCGGTCTGGTTCGGCAAATTCGGTGCCGATGGCCAGAACACAGTCGGCGTCGCGCAACAGGTCGCGTACCGGATCAAAGGCCTGGGTGAAGCCCATGCAAAGCGGATGATCCTCGGGAATCACGCCTTTGCCGGCACAGGAGTTGATGACAGGCGCGTCCAGCCGCTCGGCCAGTCTGAGCACCTCCGCCGAGGCCGGAATGGCTCCACCGCCCACCACGATCATGGTGGATTTGCTGTCCGACAACATGGCCGCGATCCGGTCGACCTCGCTCGGGTCGGGACCGGGTTTCGGGGCAGGTGGCCAGGCTTCGATGTCGAAATTCGCCGGACCTGCCAGCACATCCTGCGGGATCTGGATGCAGATCGGGCGCGGGCGCTGGCCGGAGAAGACGGCAAAGGCGCGCGCCAGAACCTCGGGCAGGTTGCTCGGGTCAAGAAGTGTATGGGTAAAGGCGGTGACCTGATCGGTGATGTCCGATTGCGAGCGCAACTCGTGCATCCGGCCGCCACCCATGCCAAGTTCGCGCACATTGTTCATGGTGGTGAAGACCAGCATCGGGATTGAGTTGCCGTAAGCCTCACCAATCGCAGTGATTCCGTTGGTCACCCCCGCACCGGTGACAAGAAAGCAAACGCCGGGCTTGCCTGTGGCGGCAGCATACCCATAGGCGCCATAGGCCGAGCCCTGCTCGTGCCGGGGTGTCACCTGTCGAATGGCCATCTTGTCGAAGCTTCGGTAGAACTCCACCGTGTGATACCCAGGAATTCCAAAGACGGTGTCCACACCATAGGCATTGAGCAGGTGCAGCAGACCCTCGCCACAGGTCATGCTGGATGTATCGATATCTTTCATGGCTTACTTTGACCCTTCAACGACGAAATGGTTGGGCCGACCGGTATTGGCATAGGTGATGATGTTTTTGATAGCGCGCGAGCGGCCTTCCTCGTCGGCCTCGACCGAGTAATAGGCGGCATGAGGTGACACGACTGTACGAGGGTGGTGCAACAGGGGATCTTCCGGATCGGGCGGTTCGACCTCGAACACGTCAAGACCGGCACCGCCGATCTGTCCGCAGTCAAGCGCGGCAAGGAGTGCTTTGGCGTCGATCAGCGCACCGCGGGAGGCGTTGACGATGAAACTGCCCCGGGCCATGCGACCCAGGAGACCGGCATCGACGATGTGCCGGGTTTCGGCTGTGAGCGGCGCATGCAGAGAGACGACATTCGACTGTTCAAACAGAGCCTCTTTGCTGTCCACCCTCTCGACCCCGTCCGGGAATGCCTCAGCGGGCATGTAGGGATCATAGGCGATGACTTTGCCGAAACTGGGGGCTGCGCTTCGCGCGGCCTGCTGGCCGATGCGCCCGCAGCCCAGGAGGCCAAAGGTCATGTCATGGGTCCGGTGCAGCACGCCAGGTTCTTCGTAATCCCAGCGTTTCTCCCGCACCGAGCGGTCATAGAAGGGCAGGTGCCGGACCAGCGACAGCGCCATGGCGGCGGCGTGAACGCCAACCTCGGAAACCCAGGCATCTGGGATATGGGCAACCCAGGTCCCGTGGCGCTTGGCTGCCTCCGTGTCGATGGCATCCACTCCCACTAGCGGTACGCTGACGATTTTCAGATCCGGCAGAGCGGCGAAGGCGGATTCGCCAATCGGGGCATAGAGCGACACGATGGCGTCGGCGCCTGTGTCTTTGACAAGGGCGATCACCTCTTCCTCGGTCGTGCAATGGGGCTCGGCCACAACCATGTCGAAACCCGCCTCGTTTATGAGGGCGATTTCCAGATTGAGGTCTGGCTGAACAAAATCGACAAAGGCGATCTTCACGCTTGGGTCTCCTTTATGGGCCTTGGAATGCGCCGGAGCGGCGGACCGCCCCTTCCAGCCATATGGGGGCCGCCGATCCGGCTTTTCAAATGACTAATTTTGCCCCATTGCATGACGAAACGGAATGCCAGGGTTGAGGCTACGCCATGCCAACGGAGTTTCACAAAGCGGCGACACCGCCCTTGCACTGGTTGCGGGCCTTTTCGGTGTCGGCGCGTTACCTGAGCTTCACGGGTGCAGCGCAGGAATTGCTCATCACCCAATCGGCAGTCAGCAAACAGGTGCGTCTGCTTGAGCAGGCGCTTGGCCAGCAACTGTTCGTGCGCCGCCACCGTGGGTTGCGGCTGACTGAAGCAGGACGCAACTATCTGCCGATAGTCGAACGCGCGTTCAACACCTTGGAAGAGGGGACACGGTCTTTTCTGGGTTATTCGGCGGGCCGCAATCTCCATCTCAAGGTGAACCACTCCTTCGCAACCTTCTGGCTTGTCGATCAACTGGACATCTTCATGGATGCTCACCCGGAGGTGCAACTGACGGTCTCGACCGCACTCTGGGAGCAGGAGTTTCTTGAAACCAGAGCCGATGTTGAAATTCATTATGGTCGGGAGGAGACCTTTGGCGACGGTGCCGTTCGATTGAGAGAGGAAGCCCATACGCCCGTCTGCGCCCCGGATCTCGCCGAGCGGCTGCAAGAGCCCGGTGACCTGAGTGGTGCGCGCATACTTGATCTGACCGGCGTGAATGAGGCCTGGGATTTCTGGCTGTCTCGTTCCGGAATCAAGGGCGTGACCTTGAGTCATCGCCACTATTTCAGCACCTATGTCCTTGCCCTGAACATTGCCAAGGCCGGTAAGGGCGTGTCCATGGGGCACAGGACGCTGGTGGAGCGTGCAATTGAGCGGGGCGAGCTGGTCGAACCGTTCGATGTTCAGGTGCCCGGTCGCGACGGGTATTTTTTGATCCACAACAAGGGTCCGTCGAAAAACCCACATGCGGCGGCGTTTGTCGACTGGATAACCTCTATGTTCTAATGGCGCCTATTCGGCGACCGGGTGGTTGGCCATACGCTCCAGCGCCTTGACCAGGCCCGAGTGATCGTCCTGCCCATCACCATTGGCGATGCAGGAGTTGAATAGTTCCCGCGGGGGCGCGGTGTTCGGTAGGGATACCCCCAAAGCATGCTCGGAAGACAGGGCAAGGTTAAGGTCCTTCTGGTGCAACTCAATGCGGAAGCCCGGGTCCATCGTCCTGTCAACCATGCGTTGCCCGTGCACCTCAAGGATTTTCGACGAAGCGAAACCGCCCGTCAGGGCCTGACGCACATTCACCGGATCGCATCCGGCCTTGGAGTCAAAGACCAACGCTTCGGAAACCGCTTCGATGTTCAGGGCCACGATGATCTGGTTGGCAATCTTGCAGGTCTGGCCTGCGCCATTATGCGCGCCGATCAAAGTGATGTTCTTTCCCATTAGCTCGAACAGCGGGACTGCGCGGTCAAATGCCGCCTGCGGCCGCCGCACATGATGGTCAGACTGGCGGCATTGGCACCGACTTCTCCGCCCGAGACCGGAGCATCCACGTAAAGCCCGCCGCTGGCCTCTACAACCTTGGCCAGAGTCTCAGTCGCAATCGGGCTGATCGAGGACATGTCGATCACCAGCGATTCGTCGCGCACGCTCTCCAAGACGCCGTTTTCCCCGGCGATGACACGCTCCACATCAGGCGTATCGGGGATCATGACGATCACCGTGTCACACTCTGCCCCCACCTGTGCAGGTGTGGCCACCACCTGAACCTTCTTGCTGGCCAGGTCCCTTGGCAGGGGCGAGCGGTTCAGGCAGATGAAGATCCTATGGCCCGCATCCGCCAGATGCCCGGCCATGGGAGCCCCATGACGCCCAGCCCCATGAATCCGATATTCATGTCATGCTCCTAGTATCCGAGTTTCGGGTCAATGGGGTTCAAGAGAGGCTTGCCAGACAGAAAAAGCTCCATGTTCTGGAAGAAAAGACCAAGGGTCAGCGGGATGTAGGCGTCGCCATCATCGGCTGAGACATGGGGCGTGATGATGAGGTTCTTTGTGTTCCAGAGCCGCGATCCCGGCGCGATCGGTTCCGGATCGAAGACGTCCAGGATGGCGCCGCCCAGGCTGCCGTCTTCCAGCTTGTCGCATAGCGCGTCGTAGTCCATCACCGCCTCGCGCCCGATATTGATGATGCCCGCGGTCGGCTTCATCAGATCGAGCCTTCGATAGTCCATCAATCCACGGGTTTCCGGTGTGTCAGGTGTGGCGATCAACAAGTAATCCGCAAGCGGCAAAACCGTGTCAAGTTCTGCTGTCGGCACGCAACGGTCGCAACCCTCTACATCGCGACCTGAGCGGTTTACACCGATGGTTTCGACGCCCAGAGGCTTGATCATTTTTGCTCCGGACCCACCGAGCGACCCGGTGCCCAGAACCACGACGGTCTTGCCCGCAATCGGCGAGCAATAGAGGGATTCGTAGTGCGCCTTGCCCTGGTTGGTGACTATGGCGGGCATATGCGAATGCAGCATCAGGATCGCCATAAGCCCGAACTCGCCCGCCTTTGCCGCATGAACGCCCTTGTTGTTGGTCAGCGTCACGCCTTCGGGCAGCCAGTCAATGGGCAGCATGTGTTCGACACCGGCACCGATGCAGTGAATCCACTTCAGGTTCGGCGCGACCTCGGCCAAGTCGTCGGTGGGCAGGTTCCAGGTCAACAGAATCTCGGCCTCGGCCATCGAGCTATGCCAGTTGTCTGTGTCCCAGTCGAAGAAGGGATCGAGCTTGCCGACGACCTCCGGGCACAGCGCCTCTGCCGCATCGAAATGTTTGCGGGTGATTGTGAACACCTCTTCGCCTTCCGGCGTGTTGGGAAACGACCCTTCGGCCCAACGGTTGTTTTTTACGTGAACTTTCACGCCCATGTCCAAATCCTTGCGTTGTCTCAGACAAAAGGCCGGGTCGCCTGCTCCGGTTGGGCAGACGACTCGAGTCAGGAGAGAATTCAGTTGATGCCCTGCGCTTCGATTTCCTTGAGACGCTTGATGATTTCCGGGTCACGATTGTCGTCACACCAGTCTTCGTGTTCGAATTGCATGTCCATCACGGCCTCGCCAATCTTCATTAGATAAGCCTTGTCATCCTGACCCTCGATGGGTGGCAGATGCAGCACCGTGTCCTGACCATAGGTCCTTACGGAATAACCTTTGTGGCGAACAGGTTGCGGCGGCTCGATCCCGTCATTTGCAAGGTCGCGGACCGCCTTGCGCACGCGGCGCCGGTAAAGCGAGATGCCACGGTCGGTGGGCATCAGGTTCTCGCCCTTGTGGGTAGAAATCGGCCCCATGCCCTCCACCGCCTCGGAATCGGCTGGGTATCTTTGCTTTTCTATCGGTGTCCGATCCAGCACCTCGCCCTGTTCGATCATTTCGTGACCTTCCCTGGTGTTGTACTCATGCGGATCCCACCGTTCGCCGAAATTGGCCCAAGCATAAACAACTGTGTTCTCGTCATCGACCGGCACGACCCAACGGGTGAAGCAGGAGCGTCCAAAATAGCGTTGCTTGGTTCCGTCGGCGGCATAGGCTGATCCGGCCTGGGTGAAATTGGGCAGCACCAGTTCATTGACCCTTACCCAGGCGTTTTCGCCGATGCGGCGTATAGACGCCCCAAGGAAGTGGTTTTCGTGGCGTTCATAGAATTTCAGTTCGCCTGCAGCCATCATTCCTTCAGAGAACTGTGGGTGGCTGTTCTGGCCATGCAGAAACGTCGTATGGGTCGGATCCATGATTGCGTCCTGAACCTGAATCCAGTTGCAGGCGTAAGGCGCCTTGTAAGTCGCGCTGGTCATGCCTTCATGCTCGAAGGCATCAAAGATTGGAAACTCGGGCTGTTTCTCGGGCGGTCCCATATAGGTAAAGATCAAGCCGCGATACTCGATCACCGGATAGGCACCCAGTCGCCTGCGTTCCTTGACCATCTGGACCGCGCGAGCGGTCTCGTCCTCGGCCGGCGCTTCAAGGATTTCACCATCCGGAGCGAACAGCCACCCGTGATAGCAGCAACGGATGCCATTCGCTTCGCACCTGCCGTATTCGAGCGAAGCACGCCGATGCAGGCAGTGTTTGTGGACAAGGCCAATCTGATCGCGCTTCTTGCCATGACGGAACAGAACCAGTTCTTCGCCCAAAATCGTGATGGCCTTGGGCAGGTCGCTTATGTCTTCGGTGATGTGAACCGGGTGCCAGAAGCGGCGTAGATATTCACCAGCGGGTGTGCCAGCCCCCACGCGGGCGATTTCCTCGTCAATTTCGGCGGGGCTGGATTGGCCATAGCCCTGAAAGTTCCCCGCAAAAACAGAGACTGTCGGCCTTTCAACGATGGATGTCATGGTTGGCTTCCTCCTGATCTATAGGGTCCGAAACTCATTGGAGTGCCGGCAAGACATTGACGGTTTCGAAGATGGATTGCGCATATGTTCCCGTCAACAGAAAAATTTATTGCCTATGCTGCGATATCCGTAGAATATCCGGAAATCCGCAATTGTGATGGTGAGGTCATGTCAGATAAGGGCAGCAGCAAAGAACTGCGCGAGCGTTCCAATCCGCAAGCAAGCAAACAGCGAGACTCTGGGGTACTTGGCAACAGTTTGAATCGGGAAATCGTTCAGAAGCTTCAAAGAGACGGCCGCACCCCCTTCTCGGAAATCGCGCAAGATCTTGGTGTGTCAGAGGGAACCATCCGCAACCGCGTCGGCGCCATGAAGGCTGCCGGCCATCTGCGCATTGTCGCTGTCACGGACTCAGGAGCGTCTGAATATCGAACCGAAGCCATGATCGGTCTCAGAGTTGCGGCAGGGCACCGTCCGGAAATTGTCGCCAAACGCCTTAGCGCCTTGGATGAAATCGTTTACGTTGTTTGGGTTAGCGGAAACTATGATCTTCTTGTCGAAGTTGTCACCGACGACCGCCAAGCTTTTCTGAACATTCTGTCCAAGCACATTCATGGCGCCAAGGACATTGGATCCGCCGAGGTCATGACAGGCCTTGTGAACTTCAAGAACCAGTTTCTTCTCAAGAGCAGCTGGGGATGAAGGCTCCTTGAGTGAAATTCGAACTTGACAACACAGACAGACAAGGTCTGCGAAATTCGTAACTCGTGCTTGCCGATAACACCCACGCCATTGATTCGACTCGATGAATCCGGCATTCTTCGGGTCGAAGATCGAGCCGGGAGGGCCGTTTCCAGAGCCTTTTCGGTCGATTCAGGCGATTCCTGTCGAAGCAGGCATTGGAATGACGACCGATTCGCAGCTCGAGCTCGGCGCGACCCGCATGAGGACATCTAGCCGACCCCAGATCCAGGGACGACATCTCCGCCCATCTGATCGGGCTCCGGCACCTTCATTCCGATGAGGGATTCCGCGAGCGGCTGTTCGCGCTCATGGACGAGGACGTCCTTTCCGCGGTCGACTGGAAGGTCGGGCGCACGGGCATAGAGACGTTGAAAATCCTTGTGACGGGCGTGGCCAGGCAGGGGCCGGGCTGTGGCTTCGATCGGCTCCACGGGCCGGCGAACCGGCACGTGACGCCGTGCCGCTTCCTCGGCGATACAGATGTCCGGGACGTATATCAGTGCCAGTATCGGCGGCTGGGGCGGGCAACGTGAGCCTCCCGGTCCCTGAGCCTCTCGTCGGGGTCAACCGCCTGATTGTGGGGAGCGGCCATGCGATCGCGGGAATAAGCCCGGTCCCCGCCCTTGCGCGGGCGCTGTGATTCCTTTCGTGGTCGAGACCGACGCTCACTGCCTGACGGACGTGGCCTCCCGCGAGACGCGTTGCGCTGCTCGAGCCGCACGACGGGCCGTGCCGAGGTTGGGGACGGCGCCTCGGCCTAGACGGTCAAAGAGACCGGAGCCTTCTGTCGCACGCCAGACCGCCGCCTGCCCAAGGCAAGACGATCCCCCGGCACGAGAAGGTGTTTCCGGTTTTAGAGCGGCACACGCGCCGGCTCCCGAAGGGCAAGGCCGACTGTCCGGTGGAGCTCGGGGTTCCGGTGCGCCTTGTCGAAGGTCATCACAGGTTCGTGCTCGCCACAAGGTCATGCGGGAAGGCAGCGGCGTCGACTACGCGACGCCGACGGATTCGCCCGCACGGTCGCCCTGAACGTCCACAGATCCGCAACCCGCCCGGTGCGAGAACGGCGACCCGTGCGCGACCGCCGCCGGGTGGTGCGGAACCAGGCCCCGAAGGCGCGGCCCGTGGCTGTCGGTCTGGCCGCGCAGTCCGATCTGGCGTGACAGCTTGTCAAACGTTCGGGAGATGTCCGCCTTGTCGAGCCGGTTGCCCCGACACGAACAGGAAGCCCGACACCGGGCGGTCCTGCCAGTGGCGCTCGCGCCGGGCGACGCAATCGGCCAGGACCTCGCAGGTCGTGCCGTGCAGCGGGATGAGCCGGTCGCGGCCGAACTTCGCGCCGCACACGGTCAGCACCGCGGCGTCGAAATCGATGTCCCGGAGCTCGAGACCGTGCGCTTCCCCCACCCTGATGCCGGAAACGGCAAGGAGGCCGAACAGGCAATGGCGGGGCCATGACCTGAAGGCTCACCGCTCGAAGGAGTGTGGCATATCCAGCGCAGTCGGCAGCAGCTTCCGGATCTCCTCGTCCGAACAGGGACGGGGCCTTGCCCGCTTCGGCTGGAAGGGCAGCGGCGCGGGAGACGGGATCTCCGTTCGCGGGTCGGCGGCCTTGCGATGGCGTGCGAAGATCCGCACGCAGCTCAATCGGCTCGCCCGGCAGGACGGCTGAACATGCACGGGCTGCTGCGCCCGTTCAAGGGCCAGTTCCACGGTGACGAATGGCGCCTGCCGACGTTCTATGAACGTTGCAATTGAAGTCATCTTGTGTAGAAATGCCTGCAATGCAAAAGTGTCGTACTGCTTGTGAAGTAACCATCGGACAGCGTTCATGTGGTCTGACCAAATAAAGCAACATGAAGGAGAACTACAAATGACGACAAGAATTCTGAGCATGATCGTTTCAGCGGCGCTGGCGTTGATTGCCGGTAGTGCGCTCGCCGGACCACTTGAGGATCGGGTTGCGGCAGGTGAGCCGATCCGTCTGGGCTTTGCAGCCGCAGCACCTTGGGCCCATCCCGGCGAGAACGGCGAACCTCTGGGTTTTGTCAACGTGATCACCGTCGATTTGCTGGAGAAAATGGGCCATACGAACATTGAACCGGTCGTAACGGATTGGGCCGGTCTGATCCCGAGCCTTATGGCTGGTCGTGTAGATGTGATTACCGGCGGCATGTATATCCTTGGCGCACGCTGCGAGAATGTCGACTTCTCCGAACCGATCGGGCAATTCGGCGTGGCTTTCATCGTTCCCGAGGGCAACCCTCTGGGACTGGACACCTATGATGCGGTCCGCGACGCCGATGTTACCGTTGCAGCGGTTGCGGGTTACGCCAACGTCGCTCAGGCGAAGGAAGCGGGTATCGAAGACAGCAAAATCATGCAGCTGCCGGGGATCACCGAAGTGCTCGCTGCGGTCAAGTCCGGACGTGCGGCAGCCGGCGCCATTACATCGCTCGAAGCGCTGGACCTCGCCAAGAAGAACGAGGGCATTGATGCAACTGACCAGAACGCTCTGCCAAAGAGCTTCTTCAACTGGGTAGGTATCGGCTTTCATCCCGACGATGACGAATTCCGCGCGGCCTTCAATGCGGTTTTGCAGGATGGATATCTTGGAAGTGATGAGATGATGGCAGGCGTCGAGGAGTTTGACTACGCGGCTTTCAATCTTCCCGATGACACAACGGCTGAATGGGCCTGCGCTAACCGCTAAAGAGCCGCTGCCGGCCATGCGCATGAAAGACTCCAGCGCCTTGTCGGGCAGGGCGCTGGATGCTGCTACAAGCATCGTTAGAATAGAAACGAAGGGGGTCGGGGCTTGCCCTACTTCGAATTCCTGGAGACCCACGGCGGTCGGCTGCTGGATGGAGCGCTGGTCACCCTGACACAGTTTGTGCTGGCGACAATCGTAGCCGTTGTTGTCGCTCTAACCTTTGGTCTCATGCGCCTTTCTCCGAATGCCGCGGTCAAATCCGTCGCCACGGTCTACATTGAGATTTTTCGCGGAACATCCTTGCTGGTCCAATTGTTCTGGATTTTCTTTGTGCTTCCGCTTTTTGGCATCACGCTAGACAAATTCACCGCAGGTTTTGTTGCGGTTGGCATGAATATGGGTGCCTACGGGGCCGAGCTTGTCCGTGGAGCCGTTCTGGCTGTGCCCACCGGACAATGGGAAGCGGCCAAGGCCATCAACATGACGCCCGTGCAAAGGATGCGGCGGATCATCCTGCCGCAAGCCTTCGTGATCATGCTGCCTTCATGGGGCAATCTGGTGATCGAGATATTGAAGGGCACCGCTTTGGTTGCGCTGATTTCGGTTACGGATCTGATGTTCGAAGTCCGCCAGATCAACATATCGACATTCCTGTCGGTGCAGAGTTTCGGTACGGCGCTGATCATATACTACGTCTTCGCGCGTTTCTTGGTTACGCCCTTCATGCGGTATTTTGAACGAGCGATGGCCCGCAAGATCGGAAGGGCCTGAGCTATGGAATGGAAATGGGATTGGACATGGGAATTGCTGCCTCGCTTTATTGATGCCACTGCCAAAACCTTGATGGCGGCAGGCGGCGGCTATGCGATTGCAGTGGTCCTCGGCCTGATTCTGGTATTGGCTCAGCGCACGCCATACCGCGTTCTCACGATCTGCGTGCGTGAATTCGTCGAGTTCATTCGCTCCACACCGCTGCTTTTGCAGGTTTTTTTCGTGTTCTACGTCGGGCCGCAATTCGGAATCAACCTGTCTCCCTGGGTTTCGGGCCTGATCGCGATTGGCCTGCACTATGCAGCCTATCTTTCTGAAGTGTATCGCGGTGGCATAGAAAGCGTGCCGAAAGGCCAGTGGGAGGCCGCGACGGCCATCAACATGCCGATGATGCAATGCTATCGACGCATCATCATCCCGCAGGCACTGCCACCGGCGATTTCGGGTATGGGAAACTATCTGGTCGGTATATTCAAGGACACGCCCATGCTGTCTGTGATTGGCGTAGCCGAACTGATGCATACCGCAAATGCAGTTGGGGCCGAAAGCTATCGCTATCTTGAACCCTATACGATTGTGGGTGTGATTTTCCTCGCGGTATCGTTGCCGTCCGCCTTCATTATTGTCCAGTTCGAAAGCTGGGTGCGTCGCAAGATGGGATTGAAACAGTGACCGAAGACATGAGCCAATACGCACTGCGACTGGAAGGGCGCAAGATACCGATGGTGCGGTTCCAGAACGTCCGCAAGAGCTATGGCGCACTGACCGTTTTGGATAGGTTGAACCTCGATATCGACGAAGGCGAGATGGTAACGATCATCGGCCCGTCCGGTTCAGGCAAGACAACCGTTCTGCGCATGCTGATGACTCTGGAAACGATCAATGGCGGGGTGATTTATGTGGATGGCGAACCGCTGACACATATGGAAAAGGGCGGCGTTCTGGTCCCGGCCAGTCCCGTGCATATCCGGCGCATCCGCAGCAAGATCGGCATGTGTTTTCAGCATTTCAACCTGTTTCCGCATATGACGGCCTTGCAGAATTGCATGGAGGGGCCGGTGCAGGTTCTTGGTCTGCCGAGGAAAGAGGCCGAAGAACGGTCAATGGATTTGTTGCAGATGGTCGGCATGGCAGACAAGCGTGATCAACATCCTTCGCGTCTCTCCGGCGGCCAGCAGCAGCGCGTCGCAATCGCACGGGCTTTGGCGATGCGCCCTAAGGTGATGCTTTTTGATGAAGTGACCTCGGCCTTGGATCCGGAAGTCATTGGCGAGGTGACCAACGTAATCCGCAAGCTTGTGGATGCCCATAACCTGACAATGCTGATGGTCACACACCAGATGGGGTTTGCCAAGGACATATCCGATCGTGTCTGCTTGTTTTTCAACGGCGCGATCGAAGAAGAGGGAACGCCGCAAGCCTTGTTTGAGGCCCCACAGCGTGAACGGACCCGGCAGTTCCTGAGCGCGGTCAAGGATGCAAGTTAAGTTGCCACTGGATGTGGGCCAGTCATGAGCCATATCCTTGCCATCGGTGCCGGACAGGCTGGTGCATCCCGTCACCCGGCCGCGCACTGACGGATGCGACGGAGAAATCACTCCTCCTGAGTAGGACATTCCTAGGCCATTGATTCCAGATCATTTCCGGATCCTGGACTTTCGGGGATCCTGACCAGCTGGTAGCTGAGCTGTCTGGCCCGTCGGCCGAGGTTGGTGACGGTGCGGTTCACGCGCCGGCGCCCGTAGGCCTCCATCCCGCGCTCGACGTATTCCTCCCCCCGCGTGACCATCGTGTGGACCAGGCAGGCGAGTTCGCGGGCGGTCGCGGTGACCGCCACCGGCGCGTCCTTCCGGGCAAGGCGGGCGCGGTGCCTGGCGCCAACGGACGTCTGGCTCCTTCGGGCGGGCATGGCGGCCATGGGCGGGCCTGCGCCACCCTGCTGCCGGCCCTGGGCGGGCGCCCCGGCAGGGACCTGCCCGCCGACGGTCCGGGTTCCCGGCGCCAGCCCCAGCCAGGAGCCGAGTGCTGGGCGGAAGGGAAGGCCGACATGTCTGGGCCGACCTCCGCCACGATGGTGAGGGCCGTGCCCACCCCGATGGTGGGGATCGCGGCGAGGTCGACGCCCATCATCCCGCGCAGCGCCTCCGCCGTCGCCCTGTCCCGGGCGGTCCGGCCACGGGCGGCGCGACGGCGGACCTCCGGTGCGACGCTGGCGGATCCGGAGGTGTCCCCGGCCGCATCCGCCGGGCCGCCGTATGGCCAGAGTCGGTTTGGGGTCCCGGCTTTGGAGTCGCCATTACGTTTCAGGCAGAAGATCGCAGCCCGGGGCACCGAAGCCGGTGCGCCACCAGCAGGGGAGACGACGTTCCGGCCGACAACCGAATGGATGCCCAACGGAGCGGCCTCAAGCGCTGCGCGGTTCCGCTGGATGTAACGAAGCAGGTCAGCAATAAAATCACCCAGCGTCAGGTCGCCTAGGCAGATTCCATCGTCCGCTTCCTCTAGATCCAAGATCTCCTCGCGCATCCGGGTCAGCTGACGATCACGGAATGCGAGTTCCATTTGTGCGCCATCCATGCGTCCGCCTTCGGTCCGTTCCTCCTGATGGAGCGGATCATTCAATCCAGTCGCCGTGGCGTCGGCGAGCGCCATACGCGCCTCGACCCGGTTCTTGAGATCCAGATAACGCTCAAGATCGGCGGTTGGCCACAAATTGGTCATGGAAACCTTTCGGTTGCGGCTTCCCAGCCGGTCTACCCTACCGAACCGCTGCATCAACCGCACAGGGTTCCAGTGGATATCATAATTGATCACCAAGTCACAGCCTTGAAGGTTTTGGCCTTCGGAAGGCAGTCGGTCGCGATGATAATGTCAATCTCGTCCTTCCCACTGTCAACCCGCTGGGCCTTCGGTGCGAAACGCGCCAGAATTTCGATGAAATCCGAGGTTCCCGCTGTGCTACGGTTGCCTGAGCCGCCTGTGACAAGAGCGATATGAACGCCGAGTTCCTCGCGCGACCATTCCATAAGATTGTCGTAGAGATAGCTAGCGGTATCGGCGAAAGTGGTAAATACGAGGCTCTTTCGATTGGGACGCCCATCCCTGTCCCGCGGCGCTTCCTCGACTTTCAGCCGCAATACCCGTTTCAGTTCCGCAAACTTTCCGTCACGGTCCACAGTGACCCGTATGGCCCGGCGGTGCAGTTCATCGAAGACCTCCCGGATATCACGTTGCCATTTGTCGACGTCGATCTCATCCAGCCGATATCGTCTCCCCTTTCCAATCTCAAACTCCTCGTCCTCGTCCGGGTGTGCGTCGATTTCATCAAAGGTGCCGCGCTCCCGCCATTCCCCGATCAAGCGATCAAGACGATCCATCCAGTCGAGAATTCGGCTCATGGTCAGCGTAAAGGCGTGCACCGAACTCTCCAGGCGCTTGAGCAGGTTCACACGCATCATTCCGATAAGGAAGCGTTCCCGATCACGCTGGTCGAAACGCGGAGCCTCCCCACAATCTTCCGGCCCCTGCGTTTCCTTCAGATACTGTGATGGCATGTAAATCGCGAGCTGAGATTCCCCGATCCGTTCATGAAGGTCGTCATAGGACAGCTGGCCTCCGCTATCCACTTCTGGAGTCAGGTTCTGCGGCCGGTTGCGCTGCGGGAAACCGCCAATGGCAGCGGTCACCTCAGGATAGTACCGGCGGATATGTTCGCGCGAGCGCGCGACGGACACTGCATCGAGTAGGGACAGGAAATCACCGCCAAGCCTTTCAAGCAGGGCGGCCTTGTCAGGATTCTGGCCAGCGCGACGCGTCTTCTCCCATTGCTGGAACTCGCGCTGGGCGACGCCGAACATCGATTGGATATTTCCGATTCCAAGCGCTTCCCGGAACGCGTCTTCCCGCTTCTCGGTCATTAGGTAGATCTGGTTCCGGAGATCACGCAGGCTAGTGTTGACTGGTGTTGCCGACAGCATGAGCACCTTGGACTGCACCCCGCCCTTCAGAGCCTCCTCAAGCAGGAGGTTGTAACGGCTGCGTCTGATGACGTTGCCGGCTTCGTCCCGCTTGTCTCGACCTTCGTTGCGGAAATTGTTGGATTCATCGATCACTATTAGATCAAACGAACCCCAATTGAACTGGGCCAGATCGACTGCGCCCGACCGTCCCTCGTAGCGGCTGAGATCGGTATGCGCGTGCACAGCGTAGCCAAGCCGGTCCCTTTCGAAGGGGTTGCCTCGCATCGCTGCCCTAGCGGTGTAGCGGATCCAGTTGTCTTCCAGTCGCTTAGGACATAGCACCAGAACTTTTTCGTTACGCAGTTCAAAATACTTGATCACAGCCAGCGCCGTCCAGGTCTTTCTTAAACCCACACTGTCGGCGACTATGCAGCCGTTGTGGCGGAGGAGGCGGTTGATCGCGCTGGTCGCGCCATCCCTCTGGAATGCATAGAGAGCCTTCCAGATTTCCGTGTCATGAAGGTGGGTGTCATGAAGAAGACCATCCCGTTCGGCATGCCTCTCCACCCATTCCCCGAAGACATGGAAGAGTGTCTTGTAATAGACGAACTCAGGTGAATAGGGGCGGGCAAGGCGTTCGAGCGCCGCCAGCACATCGGCCTTTGCATCGCGGGTCAGCCCTTCGTCGCACCACAGGCCATCGAACCATTCGAGGAGTGCCAAGCGATCCCCTTTGCGACGCACATCCAGATTGAGCTCAACATTAGGGGAGGTCCCGAAGCCAAGCCCGCGCAGGGTGAGGTTTGAGCTGCCGGTCAAAGCGGACGTTCCGCCATCTCCGGCGATGTGATAGAACTTGCCGTGGAGGAAATTGGTGCGATTGATTGTTCGGATGTCAACCTTTCGCTGTATCCAGTCCGCGCAGGCGCGGGCTAGCGGTTTCTGGGTGAGTGCCTGTCTCAGTTCCATGCCGCCGTCCCGGTTCAGCGAGAAGGACTTGCCTTCTCCTCCATCGGTGTCCGGCGCGGTGACAGCGGTCGGCTCGCCATAGAGAAAGCGCATCCGGCTAACTTTGTCCAGCTTCTCACGCATGGCTTCGTAGGCGTAGATTGTGAAATAGGCAGAGACGAACGAAAGGTCTGATCCCGCCTTGATGCTGTAGCGGAGAAATTTGCCCACAAGGCGGTGCCGGTTATCGACAATGACGTTTGCCAAGCCGAATGACCGACTCCGTGCCGGTGATGGAACGGGCTGTCCCGCATCCTCGCCATTTTCCGGATTCGCGGGTCACTTCGCATCCTCGGCACGGGCTCCAGACCCGTTTCTTCCGTGACGACCATTATGCAGATTCTGGCAGAAGTGGCAGGTCAGTTGGCCCATATCGGTAATTCCCCAATTGATTGGCTTCGCTCGCAGAACATGGCCCGACCTATTCAAATTTGCACCCCCATTCCACCCTGAATTCAGGGCAATCGCACTTGACGAGTTCCTTCTGGTTTCTGCATGATGTCATTATTCCCTGTTGCAAAACAATGATCTGGACAGGCATGAGGCAAGAAAATGCGGGGCCCGAAGAAATCCAAGTGCTATAGTCCTGACCCTGAATTGCGATACCGTAGGCGGCGGTGATCTGCTTCTCGGTCGCATAGTGTCACCAATCGGTCAGCAGGCGGCGATAGTCCATGGGACTGAGCAGGTGAGACCGCCATGCCGAGAGGCACTGCCACCTGACTATTGAGGAAAGATGCCAGAATTCACGCAAAGGGGAGGGTAAGCGGGCTTTCGAGTCCGGCCATTATCGGGCAGCTGGATTGTGACCGCACGACAGTCGGGCGCTGAATCTGGCGGAACGGCGAGGTGCGGTCCCATCCAGCGTCAAGGCCATTTCCTCTGCAAAGGCTGCGGAAACGACCGGTGTCGCACTTCAGAGTGGAAGTGGGGCATCAATTCCAACGATCTCGCTAAATTCAGGTGTAAAGTTCCAACGCGGATTGTCTCGACGAAGGAGGAAAGAATTCATCCTCCGCAGTTAAGTGGACAAGGGTCAGGAATTGATTGGGCCGGTCGAGTCCGCCAGCGGAAACGTCATCGATACGCGGAACCCCCGTCCATCCGCATCAATCGCAAGACGGCCACCACACTGAACGGCAACCGCATCGGCGATCGACAGCCCCAATCCGCTGCCAGCACCGGGGCGAACCTGGCCAAACCGGGCCAGCGCCCTGTCCAGATCGGAAGCCTCAACACCTCTTCCATCATCATTCACCGACAGCCGTGCGACCCCGCCGCTCACTGTGAGCGCAACCTCGACATGCCGGAGTCCGGGGCCGCCATGACAGAGCGCATTGTCGATTAGGTTCGCCACCGCCTGGCGCACCATCACCTCATCCGCCACAAGCTCAATCGCTCCTTCGGAAATGCGCTGTGTCAGGCACACGCCCTGCGCAGCGGCCGCTTCGCAGTAGGAAGCCGCAACTTCCCGAGTGGTTGATGCGAGGTCAAATGGTGCCGTTGGCATAGCGGATTTGGTGCGCTCGAAAGCGAGCATTTTCTCCGCAAGATCGCTTACTCGCCGGACCGCGTCGACGAGTTCCCAGGCCCGATCCTGCGCCGCCGCGCCATCGGGTGCGGAACGCACCGCCTCGGCCATCGCGAGTGCGCCGGCGATCGGATTCCTTAGCTGATGGGCAGCGTTTGAAACAAAGGCGTTCTGCGCATCCATTACCCCCGCAACCTGTCCGAATAGCCTGTTCAACGTCTCGACGAGGCCACGCGCTTCGGAAGGAACGGGACGACGGATAGGACCGAGATCGTCCGACGACCGCCGCGAAATCGCCTCCTCCAGGTCGAGCAGGGGCCGAAGGCCAAGATTGACTCCGAACCAGACGACAAAGGCAACCGTGCCGATCAGTGCGGCAATGACGACAAACGTTCTGCTCATCAATTGGCGTGCGAACCCCTCCCGCAATGCCAGATCCTGCCAGACGGAAATCGTGAATGTTCCGGAAAGCCCTCCGATCGATGCGACATCCCGAAGCCGCGCAAGCCTTACACTTCGGCCATAGTACTTCGCGGTATGGACCTCAGGCCCGTCGTCCTGCCATCCCAGACCTGGCAGCACCGGCGGAGTCGCGTAGCCAATCACGAATGCTCCGTCAGGAGCATATACATGGTAGAACACCTTACCTCCTGAAGTATCCGCCAGCAGTGCGCTGGTCTTCTGAGACAGAACTTCGCCGTCTGATCGTGCCACATCCCCTGCTACCGCGAGTGCAGTTGTCAGCAGGGAACGATCAAAGAGAGCTTCCGCCGTCATTCGGGCGTTCCGAACCTGCCAATATCCGACAGCCACCGCGATAATGAGAAGCGGCACAAGAATGATCGCCGTCAGCCTGATCCGCAGTGGCAGCGCCTTCATGACCTGCCCGCCACAGGATCGAAGCCAATGCAACACTGGCCTCGAATTGACAGACTGTAAGGGCTGTAGGCCATGCGCAGTGTTGAAAGATGTTTCTCGATCACGCTTTCCCCGACATCCGCGCCGGTCGCAGGGGTATGATCAGGGAAAGCCAACTCCGTTACGGCGCTTGCCTGCATACGCATCGGTGCCTCTCGTTGTGTCACTTCCCATTGCGGGAGACGCGTTTCCTGATCGTGAGCGAAACCCCGACGCCTACGATGCACTATGGAGTTCGGCTTCAGACCTTCGGAAATCGAGGCAGATCGAAGCGGCGACGCGATCCTACAAACGAGCGCACGCACTCGAGACTCGAGTTCCTTCAAGGCAAATGGTCGGTTTAATCCATCGTTGGCAACAGCGACAGACCCATGCATCCGTATCGTCACGCCAAACAGAACCGTCAGCGGGAATATTAGAGGTTGACCTAAAATGTGGATGGCCTCCGCCAGATGTGGTATCTCCGTGTCGAACAACAACCAGACAGGGAGGATACCATGGCCTGGACCGAGACCACCCAGGAGAAGTATAGGCGCAATGCGGAGCGATATGAAAGCGATCTGACCGACGGGGAATGGCTTTTGGTCGAGCCGCTTCTGCCGCCGCCGTCGAAGCTGGGCCGGCCCCGGTCCACGGATCTCCGCGAGGTCTTCAACGCGATCCAGTACATGCTGGCGACGGGCTGCCAGTGGCGGGCGATTCCCAAGTGTTTTCCGCCGTTTACGACGGTCCAGGACTACTTCTACCCTTGGCGCGACAGCGGCGTCCTGGAGCGCATGATGGACGCGCTGCGCGACCTGGCGCGCGAACGGGCGGGGCGTGACCCGGAGCCGACCGCCGCCGGGACCGGCAGCCAGTCGGTGAGGACGACGGAGATGGCGGGGCCGTCGGGGTACGACGCCGGAAAGAAGGTCAAGGGCAGGAAACGTCACATCGCCGTCGATGTGGAGGGGACCCCGATCGTGGTGCAGGCCCACACGGCGGATGTGCAGGACCGGGACGGCGCCCCGGAGGTCATCCTGGCGATGCTCGGGAAGGCGCCGGAGGTGACGAAGGTCTGGGCCGACAGCGGCTACAGCGGCGGGAGACTGCGCGCCAGGCTCGCGGAGATGGGTGTCCCCGAGGTGCCGGGGATCGTGGAAAGACCCAAGGGAACCAGGGGTTCACGGTGCTGTACCGCCGCTGGGTCGTGGAGCGCACCTTCGCCTGGATGTCGCGCTGCCGCCGTCTGGCGAAGGATTTCGAACGGAGCCTGGAGAGCTCCGTGGCCTGGGCGCAGCTGGCCGCCTGCCGGTTCCTGTTCCGGCGGCTGGCAAGGGGCGCAAGTGCCTGAAATGCAATAATATAATGAAAACAATGACTTATGAGTCAAACTCTTAGCCAACTGCCGCCGCAAACCCGGGTGTTCCTCAGGATCGGAAAGCCGTTGGGGCCCGGAAGATTGATGTTCGGATTCATGATGTCACCGTAAGTGGTATCGAAAAACGTGTCGGACTCCTGACAGCGTTCAATCGCGCCAACAACGCTTCCTGCATCCTCCAAACGGTGGGCAATGCCTGTCCCCAGATCTTCATTGCGCCAAACAACGATGACCCACACGAATTCCATCCCTCTCAAGCCCCATCAGGCTGCATGTGAGGTTGGCAGGTGATTGCTTTGAGATCAAGCAAGGCGCACTGTCCCCAAATGGGTTCAAAGCCGGTCGAGCCGATCCGGCAGGCGACAGCGACGATTCATGTTGTTAGGTTAGGCTCAAGACCGCGATTGGCCCGGCCGCATTCGTCACGGCAACCACCATCCCATTCACGCAGTGGAACGCCGATTCCCATCGCCACGAGATGACAAGGCAAGCACTTGAGTGGAATTGTAAGTCTCAGCAGGTTGGCCGAAGATTGGCTTTGGTGAACTCTTCGTGCTCATCCCACATGTTGCCTGACCTGCAGGTTGCGGGCGTGTCAGGGCATTACCTCACTTGGGCTCCGTGATTTCCCGTGCTAAGCATTATGGTCAAGGATGTGGAATCGATGGGTTTCCACCGCTGCCCGCAAATCCGGGCGTCGCCAGAGGAAAGGCCAATGGACCGCCGCATGCTTCCGATCGGGATTCAGGACCTCCGCGCGATCCGGGAGACGGGCAGCTACTACGTCGACAAGACATCCTTCATCCGCCGCCTAGTGGAGGAGGGGCGAAGCTATTTCCTTTCCCGGCCGCGACGGTTCGGAAAGAGCCTGCTGCTGGACACTCTGGGGGCGCTGTTTGAGGGCCACGAGGAACTGTTTCGTGGCCTCGACATCCATAGCCACTGGGACTGGTCCGTCCGCCATCCGGTGCTGCGCCTCAGCTTCGACGGCAAGTACACCGATCCCGGGGACGTCGAGCGGAACGTCCTCGCCCAGCTGGAGGTGATCGGGCGGAACGCTGACCTCGAAGGCGCCTTACTGCCTACCGGTCCGGAGCGCCTGTTCGACATCCTCGACCGCCTCCACCGTGCGACCGGCCGACGGGTGGCCGTCCTCGTCGACGAATATGACAAGCCGATCCTCGACGCGCTCCACGACCCGGATCTGGCTACCGCCAACCGGGACTACCTGCGCGGACTCTACGGGACCATAAAGGGCGCCGCCAGGCACGTCCGCTTCACCTTCGTCACCGGCGTCAGCATGTTCTCGAAGGTCAGCCTGTTCTCCGGCCTCAACAACCTCGAAGACATCACTCTCGACCCGCGCTTCGCCACCATCTGCGGCTACACCGAGGACGATCTTGACCGAACCTTCGGGCCCGAGCTCGGGGGGCTGGACCGGGAGCGGGTCCGACTGTGGTATAACGGCTACCACTGGCGCGGGGGCGAGCGGGTCTACAACCCCTACGATGTGCTGCTGCTGCTGCGGCACGGCGAGTTCCGGCCCTGGTGGTACGAGACCGGCTCGCCGGGATTCCTCTACCGGACGCTGGTGGAGCGGGGCACGGGACCCATGGAGCTCGAGGGTCGGATGGTGGACATGTCGCTGGTGTCGAGGTTCGACGTCGGCGACATCGGAACCGAGGCTCTCCTGTTCCAGACCGGCTACTTGACCGTGGCGGAGGAGGTGTCCGACGGGTTTGACACGCTCTATCGGCTGGACTGCCCGAACCTGGAGGTGCGGCTCAGCCTGAACCGCGGGCTGTTGGCACATCTGGGCAAGCCGTCGGTGGAGGCAGCGGGGGAGGCCCGGGAGCTGCTTGCGCTTCTGGAGGCGAATGACTTCGGAGGCTTCGCGGACCGGCTCCGGACCTGTCTGGCGGGGATCCCCTACCAGTGGCACGCGAAGGGGGATCTCGCCCGCTACGAGGCGTGGTACGCAGGCCTTCTCTACATGTGCCTGCGGGCCGTCGGGGCCGACGTCCGGGCGGAGGAGGCGTCAGGCCGTGGCCGCGCGGACATGGCGGTGCTCACGGGAGGGCAGGCGTTCGTACTGGAGTTCAAGGTGGTGAACGGCGCGGGAGAGGCGAAGGCGGCGCTGGACGCAGCGATGGCGCAGATGCGGGACAGGGGCTACGCGGAAAGACACCGCCGCCCGGGCCAGCCCGTCCGCCTGATCGCAGTGGCGTGCGGACGCAAGGCGCGGAACCTGCTGGAGATCCGGGCAGAGCCCGCCTGATGGAAGATCCATGCGGAGGCAGATCCATCGTCCGGGAATCTCCACAGCGGCACCTCCCTAAACCACCCGGACACAATACCCGACCCGCTCCGAGCGGACCCCACGCGAATGGCTGGACGCCATCGGCTTCCAGTCGCTATGAGTTGGCCCAATTCCAGAACGGGGAGAACTGAATATGAACGAAGTGTTTGTTGCAGGGGCCGCAAGGACACCGATGGGCGGATTTCAGGGCGTCTTCTCCGGTGTCGCCGCGCCGGAATTGGGAGGTGTTGCAGTTCGGGCAGCATTGGACTCAGCGAACCTGCCGCCATTCCATGTTGACGAGCTCATAATGGGTTGCGTGCTGCAGGCGGGGCAAGGCCAGGCACCAGCCCGACAGGCGGGATTCGCCGCAGGTCTGGGGGAAGAAGTGCCCGCCACTACGCTGAACAAGATGTGTGGCTCGGGCATGAAAGCGGCGATGGTTGCCTCTGACCAGATCGCGCTCGGGCAAAGCGAAACTGTGGTCGCTGGAGGCATGGAGAGCATGACACAGGCACCATACCTCCTTCCCAGCATGCGCAGGGGTGCACGAATCGGGCATGGAAAGGCGCAAGATCACATGTTCCTCGATGGGCTGGAGGATGCATATGACAAAGGACGCCTCATGGGGACATATGCGGAGGATTGCGCAGAGAGATTCCAGCTCACCCGCGAAGCGCAGGACGCATATGCGATCACGTCGCTGCAGCGGGCCATCGCTGCGGGCGACAACGGAGAGTTTGAAGGGGAAATCGTTCCAGTCACGGTGTCACATGACCGTGGCAAAGCCACCGTCCAGAGAAGTAAGGTCGACGACGACAGGGCGGTTCGCCGGGACGAACAACCAATGAAGGCACGGCCCGACCGGATTCCGACCCTGAAGCCAGCCTTTCGTCCAAATGGCACAGTGACCGCAGCCAATTCCTCGTCAATATCAGATGGTGCGGCCGCCCTGGTTCTGGCATCGGCCAAAGCGACAGAGACTCTAGGGCTGAATGTCAGGGCGAGAATCGTCGGACATGCGAGCCACGCCCAAGCGCCGGGATGGTTCACCACGGCTCCGATCGTTGCGGCGCGTAAACTACTCGACAGGATTGGCTGGTCGAACCACGATGTCGATCTATGGGAAGTAAATGAGGCTTTCGCGGTCGTTCCGATGGTGTTCATGAACGAGATGGGCCTTGAGCACGAGACAGTCAATGTCAACGGCGGGGCCTGCGCCCTGGGCCATCCAATCGGCGCATCGGGTGCCCGAATCGTGGCAACCCTGGTGAACGCCATGGAACGACGAGGCCTAAAGCGTGGAATTGCGGCAATCTGCATCGGTGGTGGCGAGGGTACGGCGCTTGCAGTGGAACGGGTCTGATACTGAGTAGGAGCGAGAAGGGATGAAGGCGTCGGAACCAGATAGGCGCGGCTTGCGCATACAGGCGGGCCTCAACGCCTGAGGGTGTGGCGCGGATTGACCGTCGCGGCGGCATCAATCCCTTTCGGACCAGCCAACCGGTTGGCAGCGAACGGCAGCGCATCTTTGGGGAAATGCGTAGGTCCCTCCATCATGTTCGCAGTTGCGACAGAGCAGGAATCCGAGCGGGAACGGCCCTGCGCTGAATGCGGAGCGACTATGCCCTACGTCAGTCAATCCGCATCTGTCTGGAGCTAACGCCACGCCGCCCGGCAAGATCGGTAAAGAACTGCCATGCCACGCGACCCGACCGCGACCCCCTGGTCGCCTGCCATTCGATTGCTTCGGCGCGAAGGATATCCGCGTCAATCTCAACGCCCCACGCCATGCAGTAGCCCCGAACCATTTCCAGATATTCGTCCTGACTACAGGGATGGAATCCAAGCCATAGGCCGAACCGGTCGGAAAGCGATACCTTCTCTTCCGTAGCTTCGCTCGGGCTGATGGCACTGGACCGTTCGTTTTCGATCATTTCCCGTGGCATTAGGTGACGTCGGTTTGAGGTGGCGTAAAAGACCACGTTTTCCGGCCGCCCTTCGATTCCTCCGTCAAGAACCGCCTTCAGGGATTTATAGTGCTGGTCATCGTGGCTGAAGCTCACGTCGTCGCAGAACAGCAGAAACCGCGATTCAGACCCACGAAGAACATTGAGCACCCGCCCGATCGATGGAAGATCCTCACGCTGAACCTCGATCAGTTTCAGGGTCAACCCCTGACCAAGTACTTCAGCGTGGACCGCCTTCACGAGACTCGACTTTCCCATACCGCGGGCTCCCCAAAGGAGCGCGTTGTTCGCGGGCAAGGCGCGGGCGAACCGAAGCGTGTTGGCCAGCAACGTGTCTCTGGCCCTGTCAATGCCGACCAGGAGCGAGAGTTCAATCCTGTTGACGCGTTCCACCGGTTCAAGGAAGTCGACCTCCGGGCGCCAGACGAATGCCTCCGACCTGTCAAAGTCCGTCTCTCCGGCCGGAGCTGGACTCATACGTTCCAACGCTTCGGCGATGCGCCTCAAGGCGTCTTCACTCACGACGCCCTCTCTTCGGACTCCTCCTCCGGGCCCCCATCCTCTTCCTCGTACCAAGTGCCTTCGGCACGCATCCGCAACTCGCGTCGGCGCTCGATCCTCCTGACGATCTGGATTGAGACTTCATAAAGACCGTAGACCACGACAAACAGGATAACCTGCGTGAATACATCCGGAGGTGTCACCAGCCCCGCGACCACCAAGATCGCAACGACCGCGTATTTTCGGACGGTGGCAAGACCTGCGGAACTGACCAGTCCCGCCTTGCCAAGAAGCGAAAGGAGGACAGGCAACTGAAAGCAAAGTCCGAATGCCAGAATGAACGTGATGGTTAGGGAAAGGTACTCGGCCACTGAGCCCTGAAAGGTAATGCCAGCGTCGCCGACATTCTCAACACCGTCATCTGCCAGTTCGCCACTTACACCGATCTGCTGGAAGTTCAGGAAAAAGTCGAACGCCAAAGGAATGACGATGAAGAACGCGAAAGCAGCGCCTGCGAAGAACATGAACGGCGATGCAAGCAGGAACGGCAGGAAGGCGCTCTTTTCGGATCTGTATAGCCCCGGCGCGACGAACCGCCAGAGCTGATAGCTGATCACAGGAAATGCAAGCGCGAATCCGCCCATCAGCGAGATTCGGATGGCGACAAAGAATCCCTCCTGCAGCTTGATGAGTATAAGAGCACAGTCCTGGCCGCGCTCCATCAATCCCGAACAGATCGGTGTTGTCAGGAAGTTAAAGATCGGATTCCAAACATAAAAGCAGACAAACACGCAGAGAACGAATGCGATCGCTGAGCGAATGAGCCTGGTGCGCAGCTCCGCCAAATGCTCAATGAGCGGCGCACTTGTGTCTTCAATATGGTCGTCGTCCGTCCGACTCATTGATCACGCGCCGCTCCTTTCGCCCAAGCCGCTGACTGGCGACCTGTCAGGGCATTCCGAACCCGACCCAGACTCTGTAACATTCCGATTGGGCGGTTCTCCAGACCTGCTTTGATCCGCAACCTCGATCGTGGCCATTGAGTTCTCTCCATCATTGGGTTGGCGCGGGGTCGAGCTGGATCCCTCAACACTTGCGGCAACCTCACCCGATGCAGAGGAGGTGGTCCGTTCAGACGGCTCCGCGACATCCACACTAGTTCCCTCCGCGACTTCCGCCGCCTCACCATCGAGACGGTCCTGGGCTGTCTTTGCCGTCCTTTCGCGGATCAACCTGGCCTGCTCCGCCCGCTCCGCGGAAAGTGGCCCGGAATCGGCCTTCTTTCCGAACTTCGATCTAGGGGCTTTCGAAGCCATGGGATCCCACCGTTCGAAACTGTCCGCGGCACTCGTCAGGCTGTCGAGTCCCAACGACTTCGGTGATGCCAGACCCTTGAGATCCTTTGAGATGTCCGAGGTGCCTGAAGCCTTGGCCGCATCTGCCATGGCCATCTGGAATTCGCGCGCCATCCGTTTGACCTTGGCCGTAATCCGACCAAGCGCCTGAAACATCACGGGCAGGTCTTTCGGACCAACGACAATCAGGGCGACCACACCCACGACAAGAAGTTCCATCCAACCCATGTCAGGTGGACCTCCCCGAACAGTTACGACCGGTCTTTCTCATCCTCGGGGGTTACGTCGCGCGCGACTTCGGCATCCGAATCCTCGAGTTCCTTTTCGCCCTGCTTGATGCCTTTCCTGAAGCTGGTGATACCCTTTCCGACCTCACCCATCAGGGAAGAGATCTTGCCGCGACCGAACAGCACGAGAATGACGACCGCGATCAGCAGCCAACCAACTGGTGGCACATTCGTAAAGAAAAGTGGGGTTTGCATCCTGCTCTCCATCGAGGCTCGGCGAGCCCCTGACAATTTTCGTTCAATAACCGGTTATCTAGGCAGGTTCGAAGCGCCATGAAAGATGGAATCCAAGCGAGATTGCGGAATCGCCGCCAAATTCGGTTGAATCCTTGCCATTATTCTGACAGTTGACAGAATGATGGCACTGAAGAAATGCAGCATCCGATGAAACGCTCCAACCGACTGGTTGAACTGATCCAGATTCTGCGGGATGGCCGCTTTCACCGAGCCGAGGACATAGCAACGAAGACCGGTGTGTCATTGCGCACAGTCTACCGGGATATGCACACCCTAGCCGCCTCGGGACTCCCGGTGGAAGGCATGCGTGGTCTTGGCTACCAGATCTCTGCACCCGTGACCCTCCCGCCCCTCAATCTCACAATGGCGGAACTTGAGGCCCTTCATCTAGGACTTTCGGTCGTGGGTGAGACGGATGACGTCGAGCTTCGTGAGGCTGCCCGCAGTCTCTCCGCAAAGATCGACGCGGTCCTTCCAGAAGAGCGGACCGCACCTCCAAAAGGTTGGGGCTTCGCCACATATCCGTTCTCGGATGTTGCCGCGGGCTTCCAGCACATGCCAGTGATCCGGGCCGCGGTCCGGGCCCGCCAGAAACTTGCCATCACCCATTGCGACAGTGACGGAGCCGAATCCCGTCGCACCATCCGGCCACTCGCCCTGGAGTATTGGGGCCGGGTCTGGACCGCCACCTGCTGGTGCGAACTGACAAACAACTTCGCCGAGTTCCGCGTCGATCAAATCAGATCCCTCGACATCCTGCCGGCGCTGTTTGTGGATGAGAAAGGGAAAACAATGGATGACTATAGATCCCGGAATCACCAACCGTAACCGGGGCGGAAAGTCCATTCCCGCACATCGACCGGACCAGACAGCTGAATGATGCGATCTCTGTGGAAAACTGACACTTTCCTGTGGAGAACGCCCGCAGCCTAGCGCCTCCCCCTGTGAATAAGGTCGAACTGGAGAATCACCGGCAGACCCATATAATGTTTGAGAATGCCGGAACTTCGCAATATGTTACGAAGAGACCGATGACCCAAAACTCACTGCCCAACATTCAAGCCATGTTCTGCACCGGTTTTTCCAGACTTTGACAAGTTCTTGGTGACTGGCATTTCCAGTCGCTGGACCCGAAGACCCAAACTGGACTGCACGCGAAATGAACGAAGTCACACGCATTCGTCCTGACGTGGAGGTTGAAGAAGCCACCACGCTGCCGAACAACATCGAGGCGGAACAGCAACTCCTTGGCGCGATCCTGACGAACAACGATACCTACGACCGCATCAGCTCGATCGTCCAACCCGAACATTTCTATGACCCGGTGCATGCAAGGATTTTTCAGGTAGCGGCGGATCGCATCAAGCTAAATTCGCTGGCATCGCCAGTTACGCTCAAGGCATTCCTGGAGGACGATGAAGGGCTCAAGGAACTTGGCGGTCCGGTCTATCTCACACGGCTCGCAGGCGCGGCGATCTCAAGCCTCGTTTCCCGGGACTATGCACAGCTGATCTATGACCTTGCAATCCGGCGTGAATTGATTCGGCTCGGCGCGGACATCTCCGAGAAGGCATGCAGGGTCGATGTGAACAGCACCCCTACCGACCAGATCGTCGAAGCCGAGCAGGCGCTCTATGGCCTCGGTGAGAAGGGGCGGATCAACTCTGGATTCCAGAGCTTTCTCAAATCCGTGACGGACGCCATCCAGGTCGCAGCCGCGGCAGTCGGCCGCGACGGAGGACTCGCAGGCATAGGAACAGAGCTGAAGGATCTGGACAACAGACTTGGCGGACTTCACCGTTCCGATCTGCTGATCGTCGCGGGGCGTCCGTCCATGGGGAAGACTGCGCTCGCCACCAACATCGCGTTCAACATCGCACGAAAGTTCAGAAAGGGATCACTTCGCGACGGCTCTCAAGGTGCGGTCGAAGGTGGTGTGGTCGGTTTCTTCAGTCTTGAAATGAGCGCGGAGCAGCTCGCGTCACGGATTCTCTCCCAAGTGGCGGAGATTCCCAGCGATCAGGTCCGCCGCGGCGACCTTACGGAGGCCGAACTTCACAGGTTCTATGATGCCGCGAAGGCGCTGGAAGCCTGTCCTCTCTACATTGACGACACTCCAGCGCTTCCCATCAGCCAGCTTCTGGCGCGGGCGCGGCGGCTGAAGCGAACCCATGGGCTCGACGTCCTGTTCGTGGACTACCTTCAACTCGTGCGACCCGCTTCCGCAAAGGATAACCGGGTCAACGAGGTTGCGGAAATCACACAAGGTCTCAAGGCCATCGCCAAGGAACTCGATATTCCTGTTGTCGCATTGTCCCAGCTCTCCCGACAGGTGGAACAGAGGGATGAGAAGCGTCCGCAGCTGGCTGACCTCAGGGAATCAGGCTCGATCGAACAGGACGCTGACGTCGTAATGTTTGTATACCGGGAAGAGTACTATCTGGAACGGGAAAAGCCCAGTGAACACGACCTCGAGGCCATAGCGGAATGGAAAGCGAAAATGGATGATATCCACGGACGCGCGGAAGTCATCATTGGCAAGCAGCGTCACGGTCCAATCGGTACGGTCGAGCTTAGCTTTGAGGGCAAATTCACGCGCTTTGGAAATTTCGTCCAGCCTTGGCAGCGGAGCGCAGCCACCGAATACTGACCGAGGAGTCCCCTATCCGGTTCAAGGCGAAACCCTGTCGCCCCGACGGACGGTAATATGACCCTCGGAAAACCAAGCCATTGCCATTCAGAACTGCGGAACGTGCCCTGCCGGGAGGCGCGACAACCGCCAAAGCCGGTTCGCTGCTCGATCAGGGTCTGGCGCTGTCCCGATCCCACCGGCCGGTCTCCGAGTCGTTTCGACGTGTGAATGCGATCCCGGAACATTGCAAAGGAACCAAATCTAGTTCCATACCCGCCTCCCAACGGAGCCGGAATGCGGTTTCGCCTCAGAACCTGTCCTTCAATCCAGCGGAATTCGTTGGTCTTCCCTTTGTCCAAACGTCCCTTGGGCAGTCCCCATCGAACGCAACAGACGCAGCAGGGACTTTGGGGCGCCCGCTCGCATGCCCACCGCTTTTCGCTTGCCTTACCGCCACCATCCCGCCACAACGCTGCCACATGAGCACCGGAAACCTGACCATCGATCTCGACGCGGTCGCGCAGAACTGGAAGGCACTTGACAGACTGTCAGCCCCTTCGGTCGAAACCGCCGCGACAGTCAAGGCAGATGGGTACGGCCTGGGCAGCGCAAGAGTGGTGCGCGCACTCCTGCGCGCTGGCGCACGATCGTTTTTTGTCGCCAACGCTTCGGAAGGTGCCGGGATCCGGGGCATCGCAGGCGAAACACCCCGCATTTTCTGCTACTCGGGCCACATGCCTGGAGACACAGCCCTGATCGACCGCCTCAGCATCATCCCGCTCCTGAACTCCGTCGAACAGCTGAACAGACATCTCGAAGCACTACCAGACATGCCATTTGGCATTCAGCTAGATACGGGCATGAACCGCCTTGGAATGGAAGCGGACGACTGGCTCGCTGTGCGCCAGACCCTACAGCATAGGAAACCGCAGATCCTCATCAGTCACCTGGCCTGTGCCGACGAGCCCGCCCACACCATGAACGCACGCCAGCTTATGCACTTCCGGAAACTGGCATCTGACGGGAGCACGCCACTTTCCCTTGCCGCGACTGGTGGAATCCTTCTGGGACCTGAATTCCATTTTGACCTGACCCGTCCCGGAATCGGACTGTATGGCGGTCTGCCATTCAGGGACGCACACCCGGTTGTCTCGCTCTCGGTTCCAGTCATACAGATTCGTCGGGTCGAAACCGGAGAGACCGTGGGGTACGGAAATGCATGGACAGCCAAACGAGATTCATTGGTTGCCACAGTCGCGGCCGGATACGCTGACGGACTCCTGCGTTCGCTATCCAATCAGGCAACGCTGTTTGCCGACGGGTTGCCCTGCCCTCTGGTCGGACGGGTCTCCATGGATCTGATCACGGTCGATGTGACCCATCTTGACAACATGCCGGAAGAACTGGATCTGATCTGCGAGTACCAGAGCGTTGATGGACTCGCCGCCTCAGCGGACACGATCGGCTACGAAATCCTCACCTCGCTTGGAGCGAGATATGCCCGCAGTTACAGGAACGGTCCATGAAGGTGCCTACGGACCTGTTCGCCGCCGTCGGCCGGTCCACTCTTGCGATGCTTGCGTCAATCGGCAGGGTTGCGATTTTCTGTGCCTTTACCATTAGTCACGTCATCCGCCCGCCATTCTACGTCCGGGAGTTTCTCTCGGCGCTCCTGACAATTGGGTATTTCAGCCTGCCTGTGGTCGGTCTGACCACATTCTTCACCGGCGGAGCGCTCGCCCTGCAGATCTATTCCGGCGGGTCGCGTTTCAACGCCGAGGCGGTTGTCCCCCAGATTATCGCAATTGGCATCGTGCGCGAACTCGGTCCCGTGCTGACCGGACTCATGGTCGCTGGACGCGTTTCCGCTTCCATCGCAGCGGAACTCGGCACAATGAAAGTGACCGAGCAGATCGACGCCCTCGTTACCCTGTCAATGAACCCGACAAAATACCTTACGGTTCCCCGAGTGCTGGCGGCGACCTTGGCCCTTCCGATGCTCGCGGCCATCGGTAATGTGATCGGTATCATGGGCGGCTATCTGGTCGGTATCGCGAGGCTGGATTTCAATGCCGCTGTCTATCTGCGCAACACATGGGAATTCCTTGAGGCATCCGACATATATTCCGGTCTGATCAAAGCAAGCGTATTTGGTTTCATCGTCGCGTTAATGGGTTGTTATCATGGAATGAATTCTGACCGAGGTGCCCGCGGCGTTGGCCGCGCCACGACAAATGCTGTTGTTTCTTCGTCAATTCTGATTCTGGCATCAAATTACCTGCTTACGGAGCTGTTCTTCTGATGGGTACCAATGGGCTCTCCGCGCACCAGCGTCCCGAACGCGGGACCGGATCACCATTGGACTCCCCGAACCGGCTGCGGAAGCACCAATGTCAGTTCAGGATGGGGACGCCTCAATGATCGAACTCCGCGAAGTCCACAAGACGTTTGGAGAGAACCACGTCCTGCGCGGGGTCAACATCAACATCGCTCAGGGCGAAAGTATGGTCGTCATCGGTGGCTCGGGCACCGGCAAGTCACTGATGCTGAAATGCATTCTCGGTCTGGTCCAACCTGACGCGGGAACGATCCTGCTTGACGGCGAGGACATACGTCACTCCAAGCGGGATGCGTTTCTTGCCAGATTTGGAATGCTGTTCCAGAATGCGGCACTGTTCGATTCGCTTAGCGTCTGGCAGAATGTCGCCTTTCGTCTACTTCAGGGAACATTGAGGCGACCAGCACCGGAAGCGCGCGAGATCGCTTTGGCGAAGCTACGTCGCGTTGGATTGGGCCCGGACACCGCGGGTCTCTATCCATCCGAGCTGTCAGGCGGAATGCGCAAGCGGGTGGGGCTGGCTCGGGCGATCGCAGCCGAGCCTGAAATAATCTTCTTTGACGAACCGACGACCGGGCTTGATCCGATCATGGCTGGTGTCATCAACGACCTAATTCGGGAAATCGTCAAAGAGATGGGAGCGACGGCGGTCACCATAACCCACGACATGGCGTCGGTACGCGCCATCTCGGACAGGGTCGCGATGCTCCATGATGGTGTGATCCAATGGGTTGGTCCGAAGGAGGAAATGGACACCGCGCCCGATCCATATCTACGGCAGTTCATTGAAGGAAGTGCGCATGGCCCCATAGAGGCCGTGCGTTAGCCCATGCGGCCTATGAGGGCTCAGGATCCCTTACGGGCTCCGACTCGTCCGCAGGCACCTATCCGGAGTCCCGGATGACGCTCTGCCTTGCGCTGCAGTTCATTGCGACCATGTTTGGCGCTACGCTGCGGTTGGCCAAGGACCTTTCAATGTTCCACAAAGGGCGGCGGGATCCGATTTACTTCGTGGAGCCTGTGGACTTCTGGCAAACGCTGGCACCCTGCCGGAATCGAATCGGCGGGGTGCGGCGCTGACGGCGACCGTTCGGTTCGCTTCCGGTGGTTCCACCTAGCCGTGCATAGGGCTCCAGGCATCGCCTTCGGCAAGTCAACCGGCGCTGAAGCGCTGTACGAGGTCGTTCCCATGGAACAGGTGACAGGTCTTTGGCAACATCGACTTAACTGTGTCCTGCAGGAGGTCAAGCGACTGAGGCACGGCGTCCACATTCATCTTCATCTGGCCAGCCAGCCGCAGCCTTGATCGAAACACGGGAACGTCTGAGAAAGGCAATGGATGAGTTCGGCTGGTCGTTGGGAGACGGCAAATCACAATCTCGCCAAGTCCAGGCTCGCCCGCACCACTTCATGAAGACTGAAACAGTATTCTGCCGCGACTTGAAGAACCAACTTCCTACATCTTTGGGATGGCGGCGCACCAAAAAGGGGGACTCGTGCAGGGAGCGGAGAATGCATGTTGGAACAGCCACACATACCATTCGGTCCCTGAGCCGCCCACCCTCAAGGGACCGGATCAGGTCACATGTGAATCCTCTATGGTCGTGCAACGAGGCCAGACCAACCGGCCCTTCCGAATTCCCTGGAAAGATGATCGAACGTCAGGCGGATGCGGCGACTTGTTTGAATCTCCCGGTGCGTGACAAGCCAGGTTGCCATGCTGAATGTAGGCGCATCCGGAAGGATCCGGATGAGGCCAAGGCGACCTTCTGCCATGACGGTCGGGCAAAGCGCCCCTACTTCCACTCCGAAGTGCAACACCGGCCATTCCCCCAGCGGGGGCGTAGCCCGAGCGGAGGGAATGGCCGGAAGGCGGGGTTTCCGGCCCGCCGGGCACCGCGGATCCGGCCCCGGCGATGCAGGTTATCCGGGCTTTCCGGGCGGCGCAACGCCTCCGCCGGGGCGGGTCGCGTCCGTCCGGGCGCAGCCCGACCGGAGCCCGGACGGACGCGACCTCGAAATCCATTCCACCCCCTTCCTGCGCCCCGGTCCGCGCCGGTGGGAGGCGGTCGCACGGCGTCAGGGAGGGCGGTCCTGGTGCAGCACCTCGGCGGGGGTCCGGTAGCCGAGCACCCTGCGCGGTCGCGCGTTCAGGCGGTCCTGCACCCGTTTCACATCCGCGTCGCTGACCGCCCGGAGGTCCGTCCCCTTCGGCAGGTACTGCCGGACCAGCCCATTGGTGTGCCCGTTCAGGCCCCTCTCCCAGGAGTGGTAGGGGGTCGCGAAGTGGAAGGCGGAAGGACGGGCATCCCTGCCGGGATCCTCGCTGGTTCCGGCATGGACTGGTGTTTCCGGGGCACCGGGCCGGCAGTGCCCAGTCGAAAGGCCAGTGGTGGTCGGACCACCCCTTACTCCTTGATGTAGGCACCAAAGGCGCCGTCCATCTGCCCGTAGTCGCCATAGTTCGCCGAAAACTTGCCAGCCATGCTGTCCGGCGCCTCGCCTCCGTTATTGTTGAAATCCTGCTTCGAGTCATAGAAGTTGGCCTCCCACGTGGACTGCTTCTTCCTGACCTCGCCTTTTTCGCCATCTATGCTCCAGACCGTGAGGCCATCCACGCTCGGTTTATCGTTTTCCATGTTCCTGGGCTGACTACCGACCGTCAGGTCGACCCGCCAGGGCAGGCTCTGACCGCCAGACGTGAATTCCGTGATAGCACCGGTGACCGGGCCATAGCTGCCCGCATTATTCTCTCCAAGGACGCCCCCAAAGTCGACGTCGAACGCCGCCTTCGCGGTGAACGGGCCCCACGACGCATCATCGGAGGTTCCGGGCGGTGGGTTCAGTGCATAAACTCCGACCGCCGGACCCTCGTAGCTCGCCCTGCCTCCGATCAGGTGGAGCTTGCTGCGTCGGAACGCGTCAAAACTTCCAGGATTTGGCCACGGGCTCGATCCAAGGGCGTAGGTCTCGGCCTCGAACGTCCCGGCACCCGTCCTCAGCCACCAGCCGAAGGTGAGGTAGGAGGCGTCCGCCTCTCCCGGAACCTTCAACTCCCAGTTGTCCGGAATGAACCTCCAGGCATCGGAAAGCGTCACCGCACCCTTGTCCTCGTTGGTCACCTGGCAGTTGTTGCCGCCCCGGGCGCAGAACAGCTTTCCCGGAATGCCGTCATACGTACCCTCGAGGGAGACGTTGCCGTTGTCGTTCGCCGCGATATCCCTCTGTGGCTCGCTCACCGCCGGCAGGCCGGCCGACCTGACCCTTGTTCCGACGTCGGTCGGCAGATTGATGACGTCGGCATCATTGAGAGCGCTTTCGGTCCGCACGCTGTCCCCATACTTTTTCCTGACCGTGACCATCTCCGGGGCCTCGATGTCGTTGAGGATCCTGACCTGGTGGGTGTGGCCTGTCTTCGGATCGGTGTACGGAGCCACCTCCGTGACCGCCCAGCGCCCGTTGCGCGTCACCGGCGATCCCAGAACGGACTGGAAGTCCAGCGCCCGATCCGACAGGAGAGCCTGCAGCGGCAGCGGCTGGCCGTGCTCGACCTTGCCCTCGAGCAATTCGTAATCATTGTGTCGACCCGCCGAGCGAGAGAACATGCCCCGAATTTTCAGCTCGCTATTGCCGTCAATGCCCAGTCGCTGCAGCGCCGGGTACACGGCCTTCGCTTCGGCGGCCACCCTCGCTTTTCTCTCTCTTTCCTCGGCCTCCTCTCTCTCTTTGGCGGCTATCGCGGCTTCAGCGACTCTCGCGGCTTCGGCGTCATTGGCCATCTTTTCCCTGTATTCCGCTGAATACTTCGCCGTCACGGTCCCGCCGGTGCGTGTGACCGTGCCATCGGTCCCAACGATGAGCGTGCAGTCATCGCCGCCCTCCGCGCAGCTGTAGGTGACGTCGCCGAGCGTCCTCATTAAGCCGGCGGGGATCGGATACGTTCCGGCGTCGCCCCTGCTGTCGGTGTCCTCCACGGAGGACATGTCCACCGCCTTCGGCTGCTCGAGCGGCTGCTCCTTCGCAACCGGCTGCGGTGTGCTGCCTCCGCCTCCGCAGCCCGCGAGCGCCAGCACGACCGCTACGCCCAATCCGATGTTCCTGATCAGAGCCATTACAGGACCTCCACTTCATTGAAGAGGCCCCGTGAAGAGGCCCCGTGAAGAGGCCCCGTGAAGAGGCCCCGTGAAGAGGCCCCGTGAAGAGGCCCCGTGAAGAGGCCCCGTGAAGAGGCCCCGTGAAGAGGCCCCGTGAAGAGGCCCCGTGAAGAGGCCCCGTGAAGAGCTGGGCTCAGGCTAACCCGTCCACCCATAGTTGACAACACCGCGCCATAGCGACAGCCTGCGACATTTTGGCACCGCCGTTCCACCCCGAGGCGCAGGGCCATCGGCGGCGGCGACCTGTTCCCTGGACGCTTGGCGGCGCAAATAGACGGGCCGACGGCGACTTTTCATCGGGACACTGTTGGCCCGGTCCCCCGTCACGCATCCGGGCGAACCGAACCACAGGACTCGGCCCTGCCGGGCCGAACCAGTCTGAACGGGCAGGGACTCCGCGGCCAGCGCCGCGCACCTCGCCGGATTGATGCCCCAGAAACGCCAGTCCATGCCGGAGTCACAGAAGATTCCGGAGGAATGCCCGTTCCTCTTCCTTTCCCCAACACAGCCAGGCCATTCGTGACCGCGCCAACACCGGGTCAGCAGCGTCCCATTGAAAGACCCAGGGTGCCGCACCTTGCAACAGTCCGTAGCTTTATATGTGAGTTGGGTGGACAGGTACTCAATTGACCGGTCTGACGTGAAGTTGAGGGTTGTCGGAGGGCCGGATCCGGGCTTGATTCCTGAAGGGGATTCTGCTGAACAGCAACGCGTTGCCGCCCAGATTTATGTCCGGCAACATTTCCGAGGCAACAGGAAATACCTCTGGAGTCCATCTCGGCGTTTCCTGATAATCGGATGGTGACCAATTCCTTACCAATAGACGGATCCCTATCCGAACTGCTGGATGCACTGCGCCGAGATGGCCGTGCGGTCCTGCAGGCACCTCCCGGCGCGGGAAAGACCACGCGGGTTCCTTTGGCCATCCTGGATGCGGAACTCACGACAGGGCGTATAGTAATGCTGGAACCCCGCCGACTTGCGGCGCGGGCCGCCGCGGAACGCATGGCGAAATCGCTTGGCGAGGCTGTCGGTCACACCGTCGGTTACAGAATGCGCGGCGAAACAAGGATTTCAGCCGACACCCGCATCGAAGTGGTAACGGAAGGCGTCTTTACGCGTATGATCCAGTCTGACCCGATGCTTGAAGGTATAGGGGTAATCGTCTTCGACGAATTCCATGAACGATCGCTCAATGCGGATATTGGACTCGCCCTCGCCTGGGAAGTGCGCTGCGCACTGCGTGAGGATCTTCGACTCCTTGTCATGTCTGCGACTCTCGATGCCCAGCCCGTCGCAGAGCTGTTGGATTGCGCACCTCTCATTGTCTCTGATGGGCGTAACTTTCCGGTAGACGTCCAAAGACTGTCCCGGCCGGTGCAAAGGGCTGACCTCCTTGATGCCGTCGCTGCTACAATCCGCAACGCGTTGGATGAAACGGATGGAGGCATTCTGGCGTTCCTACCTGGAGAGCGCGAGATCCGTAAGCTTGCCGCACTGCTCGACAAACTGTCGCAGGACGTGTCGGTCCATCCACTCTATGGCGCATTGCCTTTCTCCCGACAGTGCGCAGCTGTCGCGCCATCACCACATGGGCGGAAGGTGGTGCTTGCAACCGCAATTGCGGAAACAGCGCTCACCATTGAAGGTATTCGAGTGGTGGTTGATTGCGGGTTGGCAAGAAGAGCGCGTTATGACCCGGGACGTGGGATGTCGCAATTGGTCACCGAACGGGTCACCCGAGCCGAGGCCGACCAGCGGACAGGACGGGCGGGTCGAGTTGGTCCCGGCACCTGTCACCGCCTATGGACCGAGGGTGAGGAACGAAGCCTTCGGCCCTTCCCACCACCCGAGATCGCGACCACAGACCTTTGCCCTCTCGTTTTGGAACTGGCCCTGTGGGGCGCGGCCTGCCCCAATGAAATGGCACTCCTCACGCTGCCGTCCGTCAACGCCTGGGCAGCGGCACAGGAGTTGCTTCGCGCCTTGGGCGTGTTGGACGAATCAGGCCGCATCACAGATCATGGGCGATCAATCGCCGCCCTGCCCTTACATCCAAGAATTGCCCACATGCTTTCGGTCGCGGGGCGGCCTGCCGCAAGTCTAGCGGCACTCCTAAACGATCGTGACCCGCTTCGCGACGCGGGAACCGACATTGAGCTTCGCATCGCCGCGTTGTCTGAACCTAGCCGTCACGCGACCGCACGCCGAAGTCTGGAAGGAATAGCCGCTGAAGCAAGGCGACTTGGGCGCTCGATCAAAAAAGCGGGCACATCCCTGACGATAGCGCAGCAGGCCGCGCTCGCCTATCCCGATCGTATTGGACTACGCCGCAAAGGCACCGCCGCCCGCTGGATCCTGTCTGGCGGAACCGGTGCCGTCATCGACGAAGCGGATTCACTTGCGGGCAGCCGCCTGATTGTTGCAATTGATCTCGATGGGGCCGGACGCGAAGCCCGGATCAGGCAGGCCGTCGAAATCTCGGAAGCCGAACTGCGTGCTGTCCACGGCGAAAGTCTACGATGGACGGAGGTATGCGAATGGTCGAAACGCAGACAGGAGGTCGTAACTCGACGTCAGGAACGACTCGATGCACTCGTTCTTGACGACCGACGATGGGACAACGCACCGCCTGACATGGTAGCGATTGCGATGCTTGACGGCGTTCGGGAACTAGGATTGCCTTGGTCTGCTGACTCGCGGCGATTGCAGGCTCGCGTTGAACTTCTGCGGGGACAGGGAGCCGAATTACCCGATCTTTCAGAGTATGGACTAATGGCTGCTCTTGAGGACTGGTTTCTTCCCTGGTTATCGGGTCTTCGAAGTGCAGCTGATCTCAAACGGCTGAATCTAACGGCAGCATTGAGGGCACGGCTAGGACACCGTGGACACGACCTTGTTGAAGCGCAGGCACCGGAGCGATTCGAAACCCCGTTGGGAAATCCAATTCCCATCGACTACAGTGACGGCACCCCTGCGATTACTGTTCGACTACAGGAAATGTTTGGTGTGAACCGGCATCCCTGTGTTGGCCCAGACAATCTTCCATTGCGAGTGACACTACTTTCTCCCGCAAACCGGCCTCTGGCGGTGACTGCGGATCTGCCTGGATTCTGGGAAGGCGCATATCGGGACGTTCGAAAGGAAATGCGGGGTCGCTACCCAAAGCACCCATGGCCAGAGAATCCGACCGAGGCCGCACCGACACGTCAATCCAAGAGACCCAAGCTCCACTGAACGCTGAACCCAGGCCGGCTTTCTCAATGGAAGCACCGGTCAGCCCAATAGTCGCCCTTTGGTTTACGCTGGGAGAACCACAACACCGCCAATGGTGTTGCACTCTTGGGTAACTCGCCTGTAAAGCGCTGATTCCACGTCATTCCTGGAATCCAGGTCTGCCGCCAAAATCCACTTTGTTACCCATCTGAAAGCGCGACCGGCGAAGGTGGTTGGAACTTCGAGGTGAAATCGGGCGTACGAAAGACGGTGTGGGCCAGAAAGGAATCCGATGCCAAAGGAATGCCTTCAGGATCAAGGACTTCACCTTACTCCTGTACCACTATCCTATAAAGATTGCCCAGACATTCCGCGTGGGAGTCAAGGAGCGAATCCATTTGGATTTTTTTCCCCACTTCCACTCCGAAGTGCAACACCGGCCATTCCCGCAGCGGGGGCGTAGCCCGAGCTGCGGGAATGGCCGGAAGGCGTGGTCTGCGGCCCCCGGGCGCCGCGGATCCGGCCCCGGGACGGCTGTGGTCCCTTCTGTATGCAGGTTATCCGGGCTTTCCGGGCAACGCAACGCCTCCGCCGGGGCGGGTCGCGTCCGTCCGGGCGCAGGGAGGGCGCAGCCCGACCGGAGCCCGGACGGACGCGGTCCCGAAATCCATTCCACCCCCTTCCTGCGCGGCCATGCGCGCGGGCGGGAGGCGGTCGCGCGGCGTCAGGGAGGGCGGGCCTCGTGCAGCACCTCGGCCGGCGTCCGGTAGCCGAGCGCCCGGCGCGGTCGCGCGTTCAGGCGGTCCTGCACCGCCCTCACCTCCGCGTCGGTGACCGCGCGGAGGTCCGTCCCCTTCGGCAGGTACTGCCGGACCAGCCCGTTGGTGTGCCCGTTCAGGCCACGCTCCCAGGAGTGGTAGGGGGTGGCGAAGAAGAAGGCGGCCCCGAGCGCCTCCGCCACGCCGGCGTGGCCCGCGAACTCCTTCCCGTTGTCCGCCGTGATCGTGTGGACGGGCGCGGCGGAAGGCCGCAGCATCTCCACCATCGCGGCGGAGACCGCGGCCGAGGTTCTCCGGTCAACCCTTTGGAGAAGCGCGTATTTCGAGGCCCTGTCCACAAGGGAGACAACCGCCCCGCTGTGGCCCTTCCCGATGATCGTGTCCGCCTCCCAGTCGCCGACACGCTCCTTCCTCCCCGCCTCATCCGGCCTCTCGGAGATGTCGACGCGGCCCGGGATGTGGCCACGGCCCGAGTGCCTGCCGCCTCGCCAGTTCGGCCTTTTCCCGCGGCGCCGCAGCAGCAGGAACAGCCTGCCGCCCGCCTTCCTGTCGGCCTTCACACGTTCGTATATCCACTGGCGGCCCACCGTCCAGCCGCCCTCCAGACGCAGCCGTCCCGCGACCTGCTCCGGGCTCCAGCCCTCCGCCAGAAGCCCCTCCACGCGCGCCCAGCGGTCGGGCGTCATCTTCCTCGGGTTCGGGGAAGCCGCGCTGCGGCGGGCCTCCGCCCTCCCCTGCGCCTCCCCGGGGCTGTACCCCCCGCCGCCGCCGTTACGGCGCAGCTCCCGCCAGACCGTCGTCCGGTCACGGCCCAGACGGGCCGCGATGGCCCCGTCGGACAGCCCGCTTTCCTTCAGTGCGCCGATCTGGCATCTTTCGTCCCGGGTCAGGTGGCGGTAGCCCTCGGGCATGGCAGTCTCCTTCTCTTCAGCAAAGGGACTGTCGCCGCTTCCTGGCCGATACGCAACATCATGCGGCAGGAAAACCGGCCACCACCGCCACTGGTGTTGCACTTCAGGGTGGAATGGGGCATTTGATTACATCTTGGCACCGGTCTAAATGGGACGGCATGGAACTCTGCATTCATCCATCCAGTGAAGTGCATCGTTCTGAGGAACCTATGCAACGTCCAATTCTGCAGATACGGATTTATCTTGACCGCAGGGGTTCACTTCGAATGCGAGAGAGTTTTGGTTCCAACATAAGCCCCATTCCACCCTGAAGTGCAACACCAGTGGCGGTGGTGACCGGTTTTCCGGCCGCATGATGTTGCGTATCGGCCAGCAGGCGGCGACAGTCCCTGTGACCAAACAGGAGAGACTGCCATGCCCGAGGGCTACCGCCACCTGACCCATGAAGAGAGATGCCAGATCGGCGCGCTGAAGGAAAGCGGGCTGTCCGACGGGGCCATCGCGGCCCGTCTGGGCCGTGACCGTTCGTCGGTCTGGCGGGAGCTGCGCCGTAACGGCGGGGATTCGGGATACAGCCCGGGCGAGGCGCAGGGGAGGGCGGAGGCCCGCCGCGGCGCGGCTTCCTCGAACCCGAGGAAGATGACGCCCGACCGCTGGGCGCGCGTGGAGGGGCTTCTGGCGGAGGGCTGGAGCCCGGAGCAGGTCGCGGGACGGCTGCGTCTGGAGGGTGGCTGGACGGTGGGCCGCCAGTGGATATACGAACACGTCAGGGCCGACCGGAAGGCGGGCGGCGGGCTGTTCCTGCTGCTGCGGCGCCGCGGCAGAAAGCCGAACTGGCGAGGCGGCAGGCACTCGGGCCGGGGCCACATCCCGGGCCGGGTGGACATCTCCGAGCGGCCGGAGGAGGTGGAGAGGAAGGAGCGTGTCGGCGACTGGGAGGCGGACACGATCATCGGGAAAGGCCACAGCGGGGCGGTGGTCTCCCTTGTGGACAGGGCGTCGAAATACGCGCTTCTCCAAAGGGTTGACCGGAGAACCTCGGCTGCGGTCTCCGCCGCGATGGTGGATCTCCTCCGGCCGTCCGCCGCGCCCGTCCACACGATCACGGCGGACAACGGCAGGGAGTTCGCGGGCCACGCCGGCGTCGCGGCGGAGCTCGGGGCCTGGTTCCACTTCGCCACCCCCTACCACTCCTGGGAGCGTGGCCTGAACGAGCACACCAACGGGCTGGTGCGGCAGTACCTGCCGAAGGGGACGGACCTCCGCGCGGTCACCGACGCGGAGGTGAAACGGGTGCAGGACCGCCTGAACGCGCGTCCGCGCCGGGCGCTGGGCTACCGGACGCCCGCCGAGGTGCTGCACAAGGCCCGCCCTCCCTGACGCCGCGCGACCGCCTCCCGCCGGCGCGCAGGAAGGGGGTGGACAGGATTTCGCCGTCGCGTCCGTCCGGGCTCCGGTCGGGCTGCGCCCTCCCTGCGCCCGGACGGACGCGACCTGCCCCGGCGGCGGCCTTGCGCTGCCCTGAAAGCCCGGATATTCTCCTTCCGGACGGGACTGCAGCCGTTCCGGGGCCGGATCCGCCGTTCCCGGAGAGCCGCAAACCCCGCCTTCCGGCCATCTGCGCAGCTCGGGCTCCGCCCTCCCTGCGCAGATGGCCGGTGTTGCACTTCGGAATGGAAGTGGGGCCCGAAAAAAAGAACGTACCCGGAACCTCTGCGTCGGCTAACATGCATTCCGCCAACAAGTCCGCCTATATTTCAGTCGACCTGGAAACGGACAGGCACGGGAAAATCATAGCATATGGCGCTGTGCGATCCGACACCGGGCAAAGTCAGTGCCATAACGGCCGCAACATATCCAACGCGCTGGACCGCCTTGACGAATTCGCTGAGGGCGCGAGTTTCATATTGGGGCACAATCTCGCCAAGTTCGACCTGCCTCTCCTTCGAGCGACAAGACCGGATCTTCGTCTGCTGCGTCTACCTTACGTGGATACCCTTCGCCTCAGTCCGCTGGCCTTCCCCAAACACCCCTATCACAGCCTCGTCAAGCATTATCAGGACGGCGGTCTGAAACAGGGAAAGGTGAACGACCCCGAACTCGACGCACGGCTGGCAATGGAGGTGTTCGACGACCAGAGAATGGCACTCTCGGAAGCTGATCCTGATCTACTCACCGCATGGCACTGGCTTTGCACACCCGAACCAGAGGGCAGTGACTGTGCGCTTAGCGGGTGTTTCTCCCAACTCCGGAAGGCGACTCGACCATCCGATGACGAGGCCAGGGCGGCAATCGCCCGCAGACTGCGCGGCGCTGCCTGCAAAACCCATGGCCTTGAAGTCCAGACGGAAGCGGATCAACTCCGCTGGAATCTGTCATTCGCACTTGCCTGGCTTTCGGTCTCAGGGGAGAATTCGGTCATTCCACCTTGGGTGCTCTATCAGTTTCCCAAGGTGGGAACGTTGGTACGTCGACTCAGAGATACAGCCTGTGGCGATCCGGACTGCGGTTGGTGTAGCGAATACCAAGATGCAAGGAAGGAACTCAAACGGTGGTTCGGCTATCCCGACTTTCGCCCCGAACCCACCTGTGATGATGGCAAGCCGATGCAGCAGGCAATTGTCGAGGGATCGATGGCCTGTCAACATGTTCTCGGAATACTCCCGACCGGCAGTGGCAAGTCGCTCTGCTATCAGATTCCCGCACTGTCGCGTTACTACAAGACCGGCGCTCTGACGGTCGTGATTTCTCCACTGGTTGCCCTGATGGCCGATCAGGTCGCCGGGATGGAGGAGCATGGCATCAGCTGCTGCGTGACCGTGAACGGACTCCTGTCCATGCCGGAACGGGCGGCTGCCATCGAGCGTGTGCGCCTGGGAGAGGCCCGGGATACTACTGATCTCTCCCGAACAGCTACGCTCTCGTTCTCTGGTCCGATCGCTCGACCAGCGCCTGATTGGTGCCTGGGTTCTCGACGAAGCGCATTGCCTGTCACGATGGGGCCATGACTTCCGTCCAGACTACCGGTATGTGGGGCGCTTCATAAGGGAGAGAAAAGGAACGCCTCCCCCTATCCTCTGCCTCACCGCGACCGCCAAGCCAGCAGTCGTCGACGACCTCGTCCATTACTTTCGGGTCGAGCTCGAAGCGGAGCTGTCCGTCTTCAACGGCGGGGCCGAACGCGACAATCTGAGCTTTGATGTGATCCAAATCACCGATGGCGACAAATACGCAACCATCCAGAACCTTCTGGAACACCGCCTTCCATCCCATGTGGCTGGTGGCGCAATCATCTATTGCGCAACAAAGCGACGGACCGAGGAAATTTCAGAGTTTCTCCAGTTGAAAGGGCTTTCAGCCCGGCATTTCCACGCAGGTCTTCCGGCAGAAACCAAGAACGAGGTGCAACGGAGATTCATTGCCAGCGACTTGCGTGCGATTGCGGCGACCAATGCCTTTGGCATGGGAATCGACAAGCCAGATGTGCGCCTTGTGATCCACGCTGACATTCCCGGCTCTCTGGAGAACTATCTCCAGGAGGCCGGACGCGCGGGCCGCGACCGCAAGCAGGCGGATTGCGTGCTGCTCTACTTCACCGAAGACGTCGAACGCCAGTTCGGCATGTCGGCGCGCTCCCGGCTGACGTGGCGGGAGATCCACGGAATTCTCAGAGCATTGCGGAATCTGGATCGCAGGAAACGCTTCAGTGGCAAAGTAATCGCGACTTCGGGCGAAATCCTCGGCGAGGATGAAGAGAATGCATTCGACCGCGACACGGCAACCGACGACACCCGTGTCCGTACCGCTGTCGCATGGCTGGAAGAGTCCAGACTGCTTTCGCGCGAAGAGAATGTTGTCCAAGTGTTCCCCTCATCATTGAGGGTCAAATCAATCGATGAGGCCAGGGAAAAGCTTACGAAGCACGACATCAAGCGTCAATATCGTGAGCAGCTGCTAAAAATTGCGACCGCACTGATCAGGGCGGACCCGGATGAAGGGATCTCGACCGACGAGCTTATGACCATCTCGGGACTAAGCACAGAAAAGGTTCGTGCTGCGATGTACGATCTTGAGCGGATAGGCATCGCAAGCAACGACACTGTGCTGACCGCATTCGTCCACAAGGGAGTAGCCCGTTCATCCATAAGGAGATTCGAGGAGGCGGATGCACTGGAATCCGCACTAATTGCCCATATGCGGGAGGCAGATCCGGATCTCGGAAAGGGAGACCGTTCTCCCCTCCATTTGCGTATCGCCGCGCAGATTCTCTGGGATAGGGGCCTGATTGATCCACTACCGGAACGACTGCATCGAATCATTCGAAGTATCGCCCATGACGGACGCGGAGACGAGGATGGTGGAATTGGCAGCCTCTCCATTCGCAGGAAGGATGCCGAAACCACCTAGATCACGCTCAATCGCGAATGGGACCAGCTTGCGCGAACGGCAGAGCTACGGCGTGAGGCCGCACGTGTCCTACTTCACCATCTGCTTGACAGACTACCCACAGGCACCCGTGGTATCGATCTGCTCGCCGACACCACACTTGGGAATCTCCTCGAAGCAACAAAGTCTGACCTCGCCCTGCAGAGCAAGGTACGTCACCCGACCAAGCTGATGGAACGGGCACTCCTCTGGCTTCATGAGCAGGAGGTGATCCGCCTCAACAAGGGCCTCGCCGTGTTCCGTCCTGCAATGACCATCCAGCTGGAACGGCAGGAAGTCCGCGGATTCTCGAAGACGGACTTCAAGCCTCTCGCAATTCATTACGAAGGCCAGATCCTGCAAATCCATATCATGAAGGAATTTGCCCAGCGCGGTCTTGAGAAGATCCGTGATGCGAGGCGCCTGTCAGTGGATTATTTCGCCCTCAAGGAGGACGAATTCCTTGAGCGGTGGCTTCCCGAACGCGAAAAGGAAACCCGTAGGCAAACAACACTCGAGTCCTGGCGAACAATCGTTGAAGACCTGGGGAACCCCGTGCAGAGACGAATTGTGGCCGACGATCGGGAAGAAACCAACATATTGGTACTGGCGGGGCCCGGCTCAGGCAAGACACGGGTATTGATACACCGGATCGCATATCTGATTCGAGTTAGACGGGAAAGTGCCCGAAGCATCCTCGCCCTCGCCTACAACCGTCATGCGGCGGTCGAGATTCGTCGTCGGCTCGTCAAATTGATCGGAGACGATTCGCGAGGTGTTACGGTACTGACCTGCCACGCCTTCGCGATGCGCCTCTCCGGAAAGAGCTTCAGTCAAATGGACGATCAACCCGAAGACATTGCATTCAAACGCATAATCGAACAGGCGGTCGCATTGCTCCAGGGTAAGGAACTAACCCCGGATGAGGCTGATGAACGTCGTGAACGTCTGCTCGCTGGATTTCGGTGGATACTTGTGGACGAGTATCAGGACATCGGCGAGGAACAGTACGAATTGATATCCGCCATCGCCGGACGAACGCGGGATCACGACTCGAAGAAGCTGACGATGTTCGCCGTTGGAGACGACGATCAGAACATTTATGCCTTCAACGGCGCTTCCGTGGAGTTTATCCGGCGCTTCGAAAGGGATTACGAGGCGAAGCCCAACTATCTGGTCGAGAACTACCGTTCGACGCGGAACATCATAAATGCAGCAAACACGTTGATCGCTCCCGCACGTGATCGAATGAAAGAGCGGGCACCTATCCACATTGACCGAGGGCGCAGAAAGGTCCTGTCAGGCGGAGCGTGGACAAAGCTGGATCCGGTCTCGAAAGGACGGGTGCAGATACTACGGGTCGGCAGTCACAATCGCGTCCATCAAGCACAATCCGTTATGGTGGAGTTGTTGAGACTTTCAGACCTGACAGACAATTGGAGATGGTCACGATGCGCTGTAATCGCACGCAAATGGGAAGACCTGAAACCATTGCACTCATATTGCGAGTCCCATCCGAAAAGGAACGAAATACGTGCGCAGAAGGCGAACCAGGAAATTCCCAGCTTCTGGCGAATCCGCGAAACCAGGACCCTTGTCGAATGGTTACGCAAGCGGGAACCAGCACTCGTGGACGGCAAGACCTTGCGTTCGTGGGTGAATGCCCAGCCAACCAACATATGGCAGGAACTCCTTCAGCAAGCCATCGACGAACATGCGCTCGAGATTTCGGAAGGAGAGGTTCCAGTTGTCGACTTCATCGAGTGGCTGGCGGAATGGGGTCGGGATATCCGACGCAGGCAACGGGGACTGCTGTTGCTCACTGCCCATCGCGCAAAGGGCCTGGAATTCGACCATGTCGTCGTGCTTGATGGCGATTGGGCGCCGAGCCAAGGTGAGGACTCGGACGCCCAACGACGGCTATACTACGTGGCCATGACACGTGCGAAAGAAACACTGACGCTGGCATGTTTCGACCACTCCAACAGCTTCGTGACAGAACTGTGCGACCATCCCACAACAATCTGGCGCGAGACCGCCCCGCCTCCGCCCTGTTCGGACACACCGACCTTCCAAAGTGAATGCCTCACATTGAAGGAGGTCGATCTCGGATACGCCGGCCGCCATACGGCCAGTAACTCGGTTCATCGTGTCATTGCACGGCTAAAGGTCGGTGACAGGTTGGAAGTTCGACTCGGTAGCAACGGAATATGGAGACTGTTGAATGATGAAGGGCGATGCGTCGGACGACTTGCCAAATCGTTCAAGGCCCCTTGCGGGATGCGCTACCGGAATGCCAGGATTCACGCCATCGTCCAACGACACCGCAACACATCGAAAGAGAAGTATCTGGACTCCTACAAGTGTGACGAGTGGGAGGTCATCATTCCAGAAATCGAATTCGAGCCGATCGAGCGCGCGAATGGGGCTGCTCTATGAAAACTGGATCGATATCCAGGAACTCGTGGCCGCGTCCGGAAGGATTAACTCATTCGGGACGGGTGACTACAGGTCGCCCAGTTGTTCCGGCAGCAATCGGGCGCTCAAGAGCCCCCGACCCGTATGCGCCGCCGCTGTCCTGAGAGTAAAGTCCGCTCCTGACCGTTTGGCTCAGGAAAGCCCGAGTTCCATGTTTTGGAAATGGCGTTGTATCAATGGTTCAGGGACAATTTACCCAGAAGTTTCAGGTCGTTTTCGCTGCTCATTTCCGCACTCCCGGCTTGGAATCTCCTGATCAAGGAAGGCGTCAACCCAAGCGCTCCGTGATCCGGAAAGGGAGTTTGCAGTCGACTGCTCGGGTGCGCAGATGCGACTTCATGAAGGGAGAGCCTTGATTCGGTACATACGTTTGAATCGTTCCCTACGTCGTCCTTGAACATCCTGCATTTCCGAAACTGAAGAGCCACGGTCGAACAGGAGCACGACATCGATTCTGACCATGCGATAAGCGATGCCGCGTTCATGCTCAAATCTTCTACCCAAGTGCGATTTGAAATCGGCGGATGATCGCTGAATCACCGTCACCGGGACAAAACTCAACAAAGAGACGATCTTCGGTGCTTCGCATTCAGTCATGTCGGAAACCCAAATTCCTCGCCGAATCCACAATTGAAGCTCTACCCTAAATCGTATGGGAGTCACGCGTCGTGACCGGATGCGACAGGACAGGAGGACAGCACACCTGGACAGATCATTGACCATCCACCTTTCATCTGCGCCATACTTACCCTACCATCGGTCCCGATGGTCAGTGTTCTCACTTCAGGTCAGTCCGGATCCATTGGTAAACCAAAGACGGAGTTCCTCCTGCACGCGACGGGAGAGACCGCGGCGCGATTCATGAGATCATTTTACCTGGATAGCACCAATATTCATATCAGAGAGCCATCTCTGTCCTCGCCGGTGGAGATATCGAAGCGCACAATTGACGATAAGGCTTATCCCTTTGACTACGGCACCGCAACATGTTGTGCCGGCGGTCTGACGGCCGGTTTCCCGGATTCCGCCGGAATCCGGGCCGCCGCCGCGCGGCGGTCCGTCCGGAGCCGGAAGGATCGGGATTCTGGGGGACTGGGGGTCGGCGCCTCGGGTCGGGGCGGAGTCCGGGCGCGGGTCCGCGGGCGTCAGGCGCCTGGGTCGGTGAGGTCGCGGTACGTCGCGGGCGGCAGGCCGAGGCCGAGGCCCAGAAGCCTGTCGAAGGAGGTCCGCCGGCGGCGGCGGCGGTTCCATCGGAAGACGAACTCGTCCAGGTGACGCTGGGCATGCTTCCTGCGCAGCCCGTGGTACACGCCCATGGCCCAGCGCTTCAGGTTGGAGAACACCCGGTGGATCCACCCCAGGACCTTGTGGGCCGGGCGGCCGCCGACCACCCTGCGCTCCCGCGGGTTGTCCGGCAGCCCGGTGTACCCGCTCCACCCGTCGGTGACGGTCCAGGCGCCCGGCGCGACCGCCCCGGCGATGAAGCCATGGAGCGCTTCGGCGCCGTAGCCGTCCACTTCCTTCAGCCGGATGCGGCGTGGCCTGCCGTCCTCCGACAGCTCCACGGCCCCGGCGATGGGGATCCGGCCCGCCGCGCTGCGGCCCCGGCCGGCCACGCCCCTCTCCCCGCCGTCCTCCGCGCCGCCGCCGTCGCGGCAGGGCATCGACGCCTCGTCCACCTCCGCGATCCCCTGCAGCGGGCTCCGGTCCGGGTCCACCATGGCCCGCCGCAGCTTCTGGAGAAGCAGCCAGGCCGACTTGTAGCTTCCGATGCCCAGCTGCGCCTGCAGCTGCAGCGCGGAGATGCCGTTGGAGTGCGTCGCCATGAGGTGGGCCGCAAGGAACCACGTCCTGAGCGGAAGGTGGGAGCGGTGCATAACCGTTCCGGCCGTCACCGACGTCTGCCGCCCGCAGTCCGCGCATTCCCGGCGGCAGCGCTCCCCTTTCAGCTCCCAGCCCTTCGTCCCGCCGCAGGCGGGGCACGCGAAGCCCTTGCCCCAGCGCAGCTCCGCAAGGTGCCGGGCGCAGGCGTTTTCGTCCGGCAGGAGTTCCTCGAACTCCTGGCGGGACATGGGGCGGTCGTCTTTCCATCGGCTTGGCATGGACGGAACATAAGGCGAACGCAGCGCCGCGTCAACCCCTCCGACACAAAATATTGACCCGCCTTGGTCAAAGGGATAAGCCTTTTGACGATTATATTCAGAAAGCACCTTTCACGCCCGGTGTTCGGGCACTGTTCCGCACTGCGGAAGGACTTGCAGGGCCATCCGGCACCGTCGCCTGTTTGCCAAAGCGGCTTGAACCGGCACTTCCGGCCATGCTATGATCGACGGGCAGGAGGACGTAGAGGGATTCCAGCGTGGGCGTGACAATCGAGGAGTTACAGGAGGCTGGCGCAAGTCCCAAACTGGCGCGCCTCCTTGCCGAGCGGCAACCACAGCGCGAAGTCGGCGACTTGGCCAAGCATCCTATGGCCGTGACGCTGGCTGGAATCGTTCTAGCCGCGTTCCTGAGTGCGCTGGGCTGGCTCGTCCTCGGCGTGTCGGGTCTACAGACGGACGTGGCGCTTCTGCGGGAAGGCCAGACCGGCATCGAGGAGCGGATGACCGGCATCGAAGGCCGCATGACCGGCATCGAAGGCCGCATGACCGGCATCGAGGAGCGGATGACCGGCATCGAAGGCCGCATGACCGGCCTTGAGGAAAAGCTGGATAGGCTCCTGCAGGAGTGACGGCAGGTTCAGGCGACTCCGGCCGAGTGAGCCGCATCGGGAGGGCATGGCCTCCTCCGCCACCGACCCGCACGCACCACTGGACTCCCGGAACGCGCCGGCCGAAGGCCGCGATGGAGGAACCGAAACACCAGACCGTCATGCCGCCACGCATTCGCCGTAGGCCGCCTCTTTCGCTGTCGTCCTTCCCAGATAGACACTCCCGATAGACTTAGCTGGCTGCTTTGAAGGCATCCTTTTCGGGAATCAACGCAATCGACCTAAACTCTTCCGAAATGACGCAGGCAGACTGCTGGCGCTCCCGCTGGGAACAAATGTCTCTTCGCCTGCTGTAGAAACGATCACGGACGAATTGAACGGGCCATACTGTTAGGACCGGAACGAGTATGTCTACAGTCCCAAATCATGGATGTGTCTGAGGTTGATCATTCCACCGCCTCGTCTAACCGGAAAATCACTCGTTGGATGAGGTCGCCCCCCTTTCTTGAATCAGGTCAGACCAGTCAGGACAGGGCTCCACACGAATATAGCGGTCGATAACCATTTGAGCTGGGATTGGCTGGTCCCGCTTCAGCCACGGAACATCCAACACGCCGCAGATAGACAGCGACAGGCACCGACAGATGCGAGCCCTCCGATGTCGATGGCGACTCGTGGACAACCAGATCGCGGATGACACCCAGTCCTGAAAGGAATGGCTGGAGCGTCTGGCCCATAAGTGACAGGACCGCCGCAACGAGGTCTACGGCAACGAACCAGAGGGTCTGCGGGTCGAGGAGATTTCAACCCGGTGACCGGAGAGACGTGAACTATTTCATTGTGCGGCAAGGTCCGGTTTCGCATTTCGGAGCCCACACACCCCTCGAGGCGGCGGCTCCGTCGCGAGAGCACGATCCGCTCTTAGCTGTCTGGCTCAGGACAGCCGGAATCGTGGGTTTGGAAAATGTCTTGGAATCAATGGTTTAGGGGTGCGCTCATTCAAGAGAGTGGAACGGGACTTTGGAATTCCGTGAACTGCGGGACGTCGTCCCTCACATCACGGCACCAATCTGCCAAGGGACGAACTCATGGTCACCAAGCCCCTGTGCCTCCGACTTTGAAGGCTCGCCGCTTGCGACCCTGAGGATCACGTCGTAGATCTCAAGTCCCTTGCTCTCCAGCCCTGCATCTTCTGTCAGCATGTCGCCCGTATTGATGTCCATGTCCTCAGACATGCGGGAATACATCCCTGAGTTGGAGGCAACCTTTATCGTCGGGGCTGGCTTTGAACCAAACGCGGAACCACGACCCGTCGTAAACACCACGACGTTGCAGCCACCGGCTATCTGACCTGTAACGCTCGCCGGATCGTAGCCGGGCGAATCCATGAACGTAAGCCCCTTGCCAGTCACCTGCTCAGCATATCTGTAGACTGCTGTCAGCGGAGTGGTGCCGCCCTTCGCCGCAGCTCCCAATGACTTTTCGAGAATCGTGGTCAATCCGCCCTTCTTGTTGCCGGGACTGGGGTTGTTGTCCATGCTGCCTCGGTTTCGCTCAGTATAGTCCTTCCACCATTCAACGATTCCAACAAGACGCTCGCCCACTTCCCGACTGACCGAACGCCGTGTCAACAAGTGTTCAGCACCGTAGATCTCCGGGGTTTCCGCCAGAACGCCGGTCCCACCCTGGGCCACCACAAGGTCACAGGCGTAACCCAATGCCGGATTCGCCGTGACACCTGACCACGCATCGGATCCACCGCATTGAAGGGCCACAGTCAGTTCGGACGCCGGACACGGCATCCGCTCCACCTGGTTCGCCAGAGGCAACATCGCCCCGATCTTCTCGATCCCAAGCTCGATGGTCCGTCTCAGACCTGCCACATCCTGTATGTTCATCACCTGAAACAGCGGCCCCTGTTCGAGTCCATATGCCTCCAGCAGCCAATCGATCTGGTTCATCTCGCAGCCAAGTCCGACCATGAGAACCGCGGCGTTGTTTGGGTGACGCGCGTATCCCCACATCACGCGTTGCAGCGCCTCGAATCCCTCGCCCGACCCGGCCATTCCGCAACCAGTGCCATGAACGAAGGCAACCACCCCATCAACATTCGGATAGGGAGCGAGCAGCTCAGGGGTGAAGTGATCGGCGATACGTCGCGCCGCCGTGGCCGAACAGTTCACCGAGGTGACGACCGCGATGTAGTTGCGCGTCCCCACCCGCCCACAATCACGGCGATATCCCATGAATTGGTCCCTGCTGTCCACGGCAACACTCGCAACTGGCCGAAGGTCGTTGCCAAACTGATATTCGACTTCGGTATTGCGGAATCCAAGGTTGTGGGTGTGCACATGGTCGCCTGCCTGAATATCCTCCAGTGCAAATCCAATGAACTGGGCATACTTGCGTACCTCCGATCCCCTGGCGATGGCCCCCGTGGCAACCTTATGGCCCGAAGGGATCGGGGCCCGTGTCCGAATTTCTTCAACTTCATGCCCTACCGGAAGTGAGCGTGTCGCGGTTACGACATTGTCCTCGGGGCTAAGGCGGACATAGTCCATGACGGATCACCTGCGTTTCCGAACCGTTGCCATTACGCGCAATAGGGCGAATCCGATGCCCAACGGTGAATGTCTATATGTGGAGTGGCAGACAGGCGCGCCCTCGCCGACCGCCACATGTCACGCCACGTTCGCCAGTCACGCAACTCTGTCTCGGGCGCCCGGCGCGACCGAGCGACAAATTCAGGAAAGTGTGATCTTCCGGTGGGCTGGCCGGTGACATTGTAGCGCAGATCGAACGACCAACGGAATCCCTGTGTGCAGTTAACCAAAGAGGCGTGAGGAGTCAGCGGATGGAACACAACCACACCCCCCGACCGAACCGGAAGCGGAACCGACTTTCCCGGATCGGCGAAACCGTCGGCCACTGCCATCTGCGCTTTCGGGCAATGCGGCAACATTTCCTGCCCATGCTCAAGCGGAATCGCCTGTAGACAGCCATTTTCAACGGTGGCGTTGGTCACCGCCAACCATACCGTCACCATATCCGTGGTGTCCGCTTCGGCGTGGGCCACTGCCCGGTCCTGGTGCCAGTCGGTGGCGGTGATGTGCGCACGGATTTCGTCGCTGCGAAGATCAACCGCTGGCGGCTTGATACGCACATGCTGGATCGGGTTGCTGGTGATCTCCGGACCAATGAGGCACTCAACCAGGTCAAGCAGGCGCGGAGCCGTCACCATATCGAAGACCGCGGGGCCGAAATGCATCGGCGTGTCCGCATGGATTCGGTCGGCTGGCAGTGAGATGTCCATTGGCTGGAACCAGTCGCAGCCAGCGCGGTATCCAGCAAGCAACCTACCCCAGAAATCCTCGCCAACCGGATCTTCCACCAGCCCCTGATCCTGCCATTCCGTATAGAGGCCATCAAGAAGAAGTTCGTATTCGGCACGCACCGGCCCGAGGATATCCTCTCCCAGGACCTCCTCGACCACCAGGAAGCCATCTCTTCGGTATGCATCGACCTGCTTCTGGTTCAGCATTGTTGCATTCGGTGCATCCCTGCACCGCTCCCTAAGGTTCCTGTGGCAATTGAGGCAGATTCGCCCATGCGTGTCCAGTGGATCATCCGGATTTCAGTTCATCTTCCATGTAGATCTCGATGATCCGGTCAAAATCGCGCTCGGCCCGGAATCCCATCGCCAACGCGCGGGTCGGCTCAAAGTCACGCGGCCACATCGAGACGATCTGCATGATGGTTGGATCCGGCACACGTCGGATCAGTCGAACCGCGTCAGAACCCGCCACGCGTCCCAGTGCCTCGATCTGTTCAGCGACCGTGCAGGAAAACCCCGGCATGTTCAGCCAGCGTCGACCTCCCAGTTCCGAAGTATCCAGATCGGCTGCATGAAGGAGAAAGCCCACAGCTGAACGGGGACTCGATAGCCAGTGCCGCACCGTGTCCTCGACCGGAAGCACCGCTTCCTCACCGTTCAGCGGCTCGCGGATAATGCCGGAAAAGAAACCGCTCGCCGCCCGGTTCGGCCTGCCCGGGCGCACGCAGATCGTTGGTAGCCGGATCGATATGCCGTCGATCCAACCCTTGCGGCTAGCGTCCCCAATCATCAGTTCGCACACCGCCTTTTGTGCGCCATAACTGGTCTGCGGCGCAGTCAGGAAGTCGTCGCCAATCCGGTCTGGAAACGGGCCTCCGAAGACCGCGACCGACGAGGCAAACACGATTCGGGGCACGTAACTGCCGCCACTCTCCTCGTGGCGTTCACGCAAGGCTTCCAGAAGTTCCCACATCGGCAACATGTTTGTGTTCCAACCCTTGGCGTAATCCTGCTCCGCCTCGCCAGAGACCACCGATGCGAGGTGGAAAATCAGGTCAGGACTGTCCGCGGCAAACCGTCTCATTGCTCCAGGGACCGCCAAGTCTACGGTCACCCGCTCCCCAGATGCTCCATTCCTGGGGAATCCGATATCCGCAAGCGTCACCTTAAGGTCGAGATTGCCGTTCAGGCCGTCCTTGCCTAGACGGGCGGCCAGTTTCTGGCCGATCATGCCACCACCGCCAGTCACCAACACCTTTAGCAATGCGATATCCTCCCGCAATACTTCATTATGTGTGTGTGACGACCCTAGCTTTTTCGAACGCCGTCCAATAGTCCTGATCTTCTGGGAGGATTATGGCAGCACCGCGTTGGTCGCCGCAACTATGTCGGGAGAATGGGCAATGCCACGAAGGAGACTGGAGGGGAAGCGTGTTCTGGCCACCGCTGCAGGTCAGGGTATTGGACGGGCATCGGCGCTGTCCATGGCTGACGAAGGCGCATTGGTGTTCGCAACGGACGTCGACGAGGCTGCTCTTGCCGAACTAGACCATTCAAACATAGAGACTTTCCGACTCGACGTCCTCGACGATGCGAGCGTCGCGGCGGGTATCGAGCGAACTGAGCCCGACATCCTGTTCAACTGCGCTGGCTTCGTGCATCATGGCTCGATCCTGGAATGCACGGACGAAGACTGGGATTTTTCATTCGACATCAATGTTCGTTCAATGTTCAGAACCATTCGAGCGGCGCTTCCTGGCATGATCAAACGCGGTGGCGGATCGATCATCAATATGTCTTCCGCAGTTAGTTCAGTGATCGGGGCACCGAATCGCTTCATATACGGCACCACCAAAGCCGCCGTGATCGGACTGACCAAATCCGTTGCGATCGAATTCATCACCAGGGGAATCCGCTGTAACTGCATCTGTCCCGGCACCGTGGAGAGTCCGAGTTGGCATGAACGCGTCCGAGCGTTGGGCGAGCAGGTCGGCAGCTACGAAGAGGCGCTGAGCCAGTTCATCGCTCGCCAGCCCATGGGTCGGGTCGCAACAGCCGATGAGATTGCCTCGCTTGTGGTCTATCTAGCCTCCGACGAGAGCGCCTTTGTAACCGGGCAGCCCCACATCATTGACGGAGGATGGTCGGGGTGAAGGCGCGGAGAACACCGTCGACGTCACGAAGTTACCGATCACTGAAGTTCGATTGGCCATCTTCGTCCATTAATCCAACACGCTACAGGCGACCAATATGACCGACAGACCCAAACTCAGGAGCCAACTCTGGTTCAACAATCCCGAGAATGCCGAAATGACGGCAATCTACATCGAGCGCTACCTCAACTACGGCCTGACCCGCGAAGAACTTCAGTCCGGCAAGCCAATTATAGGCATAGCACAAACCGGAAGCGACCTGGCTCCCTGCAATCGACACCATATGGAACTAGCGAAGCGCATCCGCGATGGCGTCGCCAGCGCTGGCGGCACTGTAATCGAGATACCCGTCCATCCCATTCAGGAAACTGGCAAGCGCCCGACAGCGATGCTGGACCGCAACCTTGCATATCTTAGCCTTGTCGAAACGCTATTCGGTTATCCCATCGACGGCGTCGTCCTGAACATCGGATGCGACAAGACGACCCCGGCACTGCTCATGGCTGCGGCTACAGTAGGAATTCCGGCGATCGCACATTCCGTCGGCCCCATGCTGAACGGCTGGTTTCGTGGCAAACGCACCGGATCCGGAACCATTGTCTGGAAGGCCAGGGAACTTCGCGCCGCAGGTGAGATCGACGACGAAGGCATGATGGACCTGGTCGCGTCCTCTGCCCCATCGACCGGCTTCTGCAATACCATGGGTACCGCCACAACCATGAATTCCCTGGCCGAAGCGCTCGGCATGCAGCTACCGGGGGCGGCTGCGATACCTGCTCCTTACCGGGAACGTGGCCAGATGGCTTACCGAACCGGACTTCGAATTGTCGAGGCGGTTCTGGAAAACCGCACTCCGGCCCAAATCATGACCCGTGAGGCCTTCGAGAATGCCATCGTGGTAAATTCGGCAATCGGCGGCTCAACCAACGCGCCCATCCACCTGAACGCCGTCGCGCGCCATCTCGGCGTAGCACTCGATAACGATGACTGGCAGGAAGTCGGCTACGGAATCCCACTTCTTGTCAACCTCCAGCCAGCCGGCGAATACCTTGGAGAGGACTACCATCGCGCCGGAGGGGTGCCAGCTGTCATTGGAGAGCTGCTCCGCGCCGGGTTGCTGCCCCATCCCGACGCAATGACAATGAATGGGCGGTCAGTTGCGGAGAACTGCGGTCACCTTGGAAGTGAAAACCACGACGTCATCAGGCCAGCCGACAGACCCATACTGAAAAACGCAGGTTTCCTGAATCTCAAGGGCAACCTCTTCGAGAGTGCGATCATGAAGACCAGTGTCATCAGCGACGAATTCCGCGAGCGCTATCTTGAGAATCCCGACGATCCGATGGCATTTAAAGGCCGCGCCATTGTCTTCGATGGACCCGAACACTTCCATGCCACAATTGACGACCAAAGCCTAGGAGTGGACGAAACTTCGATTCTGGTCATGCGGGGCGCTGGTCCCATCGGCTATCCGGGCGGAGCCGAGGTCGTGAACATGCGGCCGCCCGCCCATCTGCTCAAACGGGGAGTTCACGCACTGCCCTGCGTCGGCGACGGCCGGCAGTCCGGGACCTCAGGGTCGCCATCGATCCTAAACGCCTCGCCGGAAGCCGCTGCGGACGGTGGCCTCGCACTGGTCAGGACGGGTGACAGGCTTCGGATTGATCTACGGAATTGCACCGCAGACATCCTGATCAGCGACGACGAACTTGAACGGCGCCGGGACGAGCGTTCCACACCTGTCATCCCGGAAAGCCAAACTCCGTGGCAGGAGATTTTCCGCAGCCTTGTGCAGCCGTTCAGCGACGGTATGACACTCAAAGGCGCAGACGCGTACATGGATATCGCGAACCGACACGTCCCCCGCGACAATCATTAGGGAGAAACCGCATGAAACTCGTCCGTTACGGAGAACCCGGCCAGGAGGTTCCTGGGCTGATTGACGGAGACGGCCGCATCCGCGACCTAAGCGGCCATGTCGCCGACATATCAGGCGCGATGCTGGACGATGCCAGCCTCGACCGGCTGCGAGGGATTGATGAGACCTCGCTCGCGGCAGTGCCGGACAGCCCCCGCATTGGTCCCTGCGTCGCCAATATCGGAAAGTTCATGTGCATAGGACTTAACTATTCCGACCACGCCGCCGAGACCGGCGCCACACCGCCAGACCACCCAATTCTCTTCATGAAGGCGAATTCAGCCATCTCTGGCCCTAACGACGATGTCATGATCCCTCGTGGCTCGACGCACACCGATTGGGAAGTGGAACTCGGAGTTGTTATCGGCACAGCCGCAAAATACGTCTCCGAATCAGACGCGTTGAACCATGTCGCAGGCTACTGCATCTGCAATGACGTGAGCGAGCGTTACTTCCAGACACAGATGTCCGGACAATGGACCAAAGGCAAATCGTGCGACACGTTTGGCCCAATCGGTCCCTGGCTGGTGACCCGGGACGAAATCCCTGACCCACAGGACCTCGACATGTGGCTCGAAGTGAACGGAAAGCGCATGCAGACCGGGAATACGAGAACGATGATCTTCAGCGTCGCGGAGATCGTATCACATCTGTCGCGGCTGATGACGCTACATCCCGGCGACGTGATTTCCACGGGCACACCTCCCGGTGTCGCGCTTGGTATGGCCAATCCGACCTACCTGAAGGCCGGCGACCGAATGGAGGTCTGGATAAAGGGTCTAGGTCAGCAGACGCAAGACGTACGGGAGGAGCCATGAGTGCCCCCCAACTTCTGTTGATCGGTCCTGCATCCGAACGGATGCTGAGCCGACTGACGGATGTTTTCGAAATTCGCCACATGCCCGAACACCCCAAAGCACTTCCCTCGGCTGACAGGGCCAAGTTCGAGTATGTCTATGTCAACGACCATGGCGGCGTCCCAGCTGACCTTATGAACGCACTGCCAAAGCTCCGCATGATTTCGAACTATGGGGTTGGGTATGACTCGGTAGATGTCAGGACAGCGGTGAAACGCGGAATTGTTGTGACCCATACACCAAATGTCCTGAATGATGACGTGGCCAACACGGCGATTCTCCTGATGCTGGCCACTTCAAGGAATCTGCTCGCGGATAACGCCTATATCAGAGCCGGTCGATGGTCCATCGAAGGTCCGGCGCCACTGTCGAGCGCGGTCCGCGGCAGGAAGGTCGGCATCCTTGGACTTGGGCGCATTGGCATGGCCATTGCAGAGAAGCTCGCGGTCTTCGGAGTTGTGATTTCGTATCATAACCGCAGTCGTCGTAACGTGCCATATAGGTATTTTGGCGACCTCGAGGAGATGGCACGTGACTGTGATATCCTGATCTGCGCCGCACCGGGAGGCCAAACCACGCGCCGAATGATCAACCGAAGCGTAATCGAGGCATTGGGGCCCAGCGGGATACTGATCAACGTTGGACGGGGGTCGGTCATGGACGAGCCCGAACTGATTGCGGCGCTGAGGGACGGTCGCCTTGGCAAGGCAGGGCTTGACGTGTTCGCAAATGAACCAGAGGTTCCGCCGGAACTGCTGACTCTTGAGAACGCCACACTATTGCCGCATGTCGCCAGCGGCACGGTGGAGACCCGGGATGCAATGGGAGATCTCGCAGTCGAGAACCTCATCCAGTTTCACGCAACTGGCAAAGCCGTGACACCCGTGCCGGAATGCAATCCTTTGTGAAATAGAACCCTTCTTGGCTAGATCATCCGTAAACCATTGATTCCAAAACATTGCCGGAATCCTGTCCGGGTGACCCGCACGCCAAGGTGTCGCGGGCCTCGAACATCTGACCGTCCCTGGGTTCACATCCACGGTCCCGTTTGCGCGGATCCGTATCTTACTTTCGCGACGGAGTCGCTGCCGCGCGGGGGTGAGGGCTCCGAAGCGCAACACCACCGGAAAAGCAACGCCGTGTTTTCGGACCGTCGCGGATCGTTCAAACGAACAGCGTCAGCAAACGGGTAGCCCAAACAGCGGAAACCGGCCCATACGAGTCGCTCCAGACCGGCGCGGAGTTTGCGGCAGGCACCAGACAGCCTCGCCTTCCAGCCATTCCCTCCGCTCGGGCTCTGCCCTCGCCGGGAAACGACTTCCGACCACTACATGCTCTGCCCCGAGTCCCAGGGGCCGTGATGACCGTCGCCATCGCGATCAACACGTTCGAAGCCATGGGCCCCGAAGAAATCGCGCTGGGCCTGGATCAACGCGGCGGTCCCTCGAGCGCGGCGCATTGTATCGTAATAACCGAGCGCGGCCGACAGAGCTGGGACGGGCAGGCCCGCAAGGACCGAACGCGCAACGACCCGGCGCAGCGAGCCGACACCATCGTTAAGGACTCTGACGAACGCCGGAGCCAGTATCAGGCTGTTGCCCAGAGGCGGATGCCGAAACGCACTGGCTATGTCGTCCAATAGGGCTGAGCGGATGATGCATCCAGCGCGCCAGATCTCCGCTATCCGGGATAGATTGAGGTTCCAGTCGAATTCCTCGGATGCAGCCGCGAGTAGCGAAAACCCTTGCGCATAACCAATTACCCGCGCGGTCAGAAGCGCCCGCTCCAAGTCCACGTCCAGTAGCGCAGGGCCGATCTCGCCGGCGCGGGGTCCTTCAAGTCGCTCCATCCCGATCTCCCGCAACGCCTTCGCCGCCGACCAGAATCGCGCTCCGACCGCTGCCTCGATCATGGAAGCGGATTGACCCAGCTTCAGGGCCTCGATCAGCGTCCAGCGTCCTGTTCCTTTCTGACCCGCGCGGTCAAGGATGACGTCAACCATCGGCTGACCGGTGTCCGGGTCACGAGCGGCAAGGATCTTGGTCGTGATCTCAATAAGAAATGACTTGAGCGGGCCTCCGTTCCACTCGTCGAAGAGGGTAAGGATCGACTCTGGGCTTCGCCCTTCGCCTTCACTCAAGAGTCCGTAGATTTCGGCAATAATCTGCATGTCGGCATATTCAATGCCGTTGTGTACTGTCTTCACGAAGTGGCCTGCACCATCGGGTCCTAGATGGGCGGCACAGGGCTGGTCTTGATATCTGGCGGCTATGGCTTCGACGATTTCCGAGACAACGCCGTAGGCGTCATCAGCTCCGCCAATCATAATCGAAGGTCCGGTCCGGGCGCCCTCCTCACCGCCGGACACCCCCATGCCGATGAACCGAAAACCTTCCCCAAGCAGCGCGGCCTCCCGTCTGCGCGTGTCATTGAAATTGGCGTTGCCCGCGTCGATCAGAATGTCGCCGACGTCCAGATGCGGCTTCAGGACATCGATCATGGCATCGACCGCTTCGCCCGCCTTAACCATGATGATGATGGAACGCGGTCGGGACAAAGCGATGACCAGCGATTCAGGCGTTTGAGCCGGGACAATCCGATTCGCCAAACTGCCAGCCGATGAAACAAACCGATCGATTTGTGAGCCTGTGCGATTGTATACGGCAACAGGAAATCCCTTCTCAGCGATATTGAGCGCCAGATTGGCCCCCATAACGCCAAGTCCAACCAACCCGATCCTCGCATCAGCCATATCCAATCTCCTCCCTAACGGGTTCGCAGCAACGTAATTGCGGTGTATGGAGATTCAAGCGGATTGCACGCCCGGAGTGGATGGCTGCTGCATCGCTCCCAAGGTTGCGAATGGCGGAGATCAGGGCTCGGCCCAAACTCAACCCGCAACGGAGTGCCGATCGGGAGATCCGTCTCGACGCGGGAATCGATGGCACCCACCTATACGCCAAGGCACCACCTGACGATGGCTTTCTGTACATGCAGCCGGTTTTCAGCCTCATCAAAAACCACGGACTGTGGACCATCCATCACCTCGCTTGTCACCTCGTCACCCCGATGTGCTGGCAGGCAATGCATAAAAAGGGCGTCGGGACTGGCCCCCAGCATGAGTTCGGCATTCACCTGGTATTCGCGAAGCTGGTTGTGTCGACGCTCACGAGACGACCGTCGGTCGTGCATGGAAACCCAAGTGTCTGTGACCACCAAATCAGCGCCGGCGACCGCCCGACGGGGATCGCGCTCAGTACGGTACATGCCGTCGAGTCCAGCCTTGGGATCAAGAGCTTCCGGTCCTGAAAACGTCAGGTCAAAGCCAAACTGCTTTGCCGCATGCGCAAAGGAAGCAAAGACATTGTTTCCATCTCCTGACCAAACGACCTTTCTTCCGGCAATGGGGCCGCGATGTTCCTCGAATGTCATGACATCGGCCATGACCTGGCACGGATGGGAACGGTTGGTTAGCCCGTTAATGACTGGAACACTCGCGAATTCAGCCAGTTCGAGCAGTGTTGTCTCCTCAAAGGTCCGGATCATGATGAGATCGACATACCGACTTAGAACCCTTGCCGTGTCCGCAATGGTCTCACCGTGCCCAAGCTGCATCTCATTGCCCGACAATGTCATCGTCTGACCTCCCAGTTGGTGAACGCCTACATCGAAGCTGACGCGCGTCCGCGTCGATGGCTTCTCAAATATCAGCGCCACCATGTGACCCTCCAGAGGAGTGTCGTCATCCGGCATGGCTTTGGGGCGGCCTCGGCGGGCAGTCTTCATGTTCCGTGCGCAGTCAATGACGCCCCGCAGTTCATTCGGATCGGTTTGGGAAATGTCGAGAAAATGGTTCATCGCAGATCGCCTTCCCGGGAAGGGGATGATCGGCGGCAGGGTTTCCTGCCGCAGAGTCGCTGGAGTTAACAGGTATTGTTGGGATAGGTCAGTATCTGCACCTCTTCGCCGGTTTCGCATCGTCCCCGGGAATCCGTATGGAATCCGGCGCCGAGATACATCGCAATGCCACGCGGATTCGAGATCCTGGGGTCGGCGACCACCAACGGGACGCCGCTGTCAATCAGAGAACGGGCATATTTCCGCACATAGGCTTTCGCATGCCCGCGACCCAGAAAGCACCGCTCGCCCAGCAGCGTGTCCATGGCTCGGGTGCCCGCTGGAAACTTCTGGAAATGGTCCTCGCATCCGGCATCCCAATTCTGAATGTACCCAATCGGCGAATCCAGATGAACGATGTGCATTCTGCAGTCACCGCCATCGATTTCACTCTCGATCAGGGCGGTCTCCTCGTCTGGATCACCCCATACAGCTGCAACATGGGGCGCGGCTAACCAGCTGCGCAGCAATGGAAGGTCGGCGCGCGTCACAGGCTCAAACATATAATCAAGACCCGGCATTGGTTGAGACCGCTGTGGCCGCCTGACCGAGTCGGTCGATCGCCAGGGCAATTTCTTCGTCTGTTATTGTCAATGGCGGCAAAATCCGCACGGTGTTGTCGGCCGCCGGTACCGTCAGCACGTGGGATCCATAACATGCCTCGACGACATCTGTGTTGGTCGACCTGCAAACGATTCCCAGCATTAGGCCCGAACCACGAACCCGCTCGAAGACATCGCAATGTGTCGCGACCAATCCTTCAAGCCGCTGCCGAAGCAGGGCGGCTTTCCTTCTGACTTCCTCCAGAAACGCCGGCTCTGAAACAATATTCATCACAGCCAACCCCACAGCACAGGCAAGGGGATTGCCCCCATAAGTCGAGCCATGGGTGCCGGCGGTCATACCGCTCGCGGCTGCTTCCGTCGCCAGCAATGCACCAAGAGGAAATCCACTGCCGATTCCCTTCGCCACCATCATGATATCGGGCGAGATTCCTGCCCATTCATGTGCAAACAGCCGACCGGTACGCCCCATACCGCACTGAACCTCATCAAGGATCAAGAGAATTCCACGCTCGTTGCAAAGTTCCCGAAGCCCCTTGAGGCATTGGTCAGGCAAAGGTACTATGCCACCCTCTCCCTGCACAGGTTCAACAAGAACCGCGGCCACGCTGGAGTTGGCTGCCTCCCGTAACGCATCATGGTCACCCCAAGCCAGGTTCACAAATCCGGGCAGGAGCGGTCCAAACCCTTCTGTCATTTTCGCCGACGCGGCGGCTGCGATACCAGCAGACGACCGGCCATGGAACGCACCGGTGAACGTGATTATGTCCGTGCGGTCAGACTCGCCTTTTTCATGGAAGTGCCTGCGGACCATCTTGACCGCAAGTTCGCAAGCCTCTGTGCCGGAATTCGTGAAAAAGACCGTATCGGCGAAAGAATGCTCGACCAGTGCATCAGCGAGTGCCTGCTGGTTCGGAATATCGTAGAGATTGGAAACGTGCCAAAGGTCCTTGGCTTGATCGGTCAGAGCCTGTACCAATGAAGGATGGGCGTGACCAAGCGCATTCACTGCGATTCCTGCGCCAAGATCAAGATAGCGCGTGCCATCCTCCGCAGTTAACCAGACCCCTTCGCCTTTCCTGAAAGCGATGGGAGCGCGATTGTAGGTTGGCAGTACAGACGGGATCATGGCTTGGCTCCTTCCATTATGTCCGGGAAACGCCACTTAGGCAGTTACAAGTCAATAGCTGGGACTGATCACGTGCACGCGTGCCGAAAACCAAGAACGAACGCGGGTTTATCGGCGTCGGTGCAGTAGCGATGGGAGTGCGATCATGATCATGAAAACAGTGCATAGTCGATTCTGCTGCATATGTGAAGCCCAAGTCTCCGTACAATGCTGGATGCCCGATTTCGGCGGGCGAGACACTATTTTCCATTGCCTGCGGTCCCATGCTCTTGAATCTTTCTGGATATGCAATTACCTTGCTTCGCAATATCGCGACCGGCGGGTATCTGGCATGGCGTGAGGTGTGGTCTCTGCAGGCGCATTCATCCGCAATACGAGCTTCGGCACCTGCAGTCTTCAACCACGATGGCTCGGCGACAATCCAGTGCGTGCCCAGCGGAACCGAGCGCTGCTGTGATTGGTTAAGTGAAGCGGCTGTGAGTTGGGAATTGCAGATGTCTTGGACTGAAGACCGCGTTGTGCTTCTGAAGAAGCTTTTGGGAGAAGGCATGAGCGCCAGCCAAATCGCAAAGGAGCTTGGCGGCGTGACACGCAATGCCGTAATCGGGAAGATACACCGGCTAGGTCTGTCGAACCGCCCGGACGGTACAGTTGATCCAACGGAGGTGTCTGACGAATCAACGGAAGGATCTGATTCGCTGGAACCTGCCAACGACACAACGGGTGAGGTCTCCGCGAATGGAACCGCCGTTTCCCTGCGAAAGACAATTGTACCAGCTGACCAGCCATTGCCACCACAGCCTTCGGCGAATGAAGTTAGTGCCGAGGCTTTGGCGAATGTCCGTGAAGTGGAGCTGAAAGCCCGAAAGATCAGTCTGCTGGAATTGACGGAGCGCACCTGCAAATGGCCGATCGGAGATCCCGCGACCGACGAATTCTGGTTCTGTGGACTGGCTGCCAAGCCTGGTAAGCCATATTGCGAGGCACATATCTCTGTGGCATTCCAGCCACCAAATTCGCGCCGGGACCGCCGTCGCTGAGTCTCCCACTGCAAGCCAGATCCAAAAAGGAATGCGACTTCCGCTGGGCGATTCGGAGTGGTGGTGGGATTCGCTACTGCAGCGTGTTTCTGTGGCCCTTCTATCTCACAAAGACCACTTGCACTCGTCTATAAGTGTGGCGACCTGAAGGAGTCCCTGCGCCTCCAACCTGTGTATAGGTTCTGGGACGTCGGGAGCGGGATTCTCAAACCGTCCGCGCATGCGTCGCAACGCCAAAATCGCCTCCAACGGATCAAGCTCGATCGTATCGGCGATGAAATCATCTGCCGAGATCCTATTGATCGCATGTGGAGCGAGGACTTCGGCCGGAAAGTCTCTAAGATCATCGATCACGATCACCAAGGCCGACGTCGAAATTGCCGCCGCCAGAACATGGTTTTCGTCAGGATCCCGCAGGTTGAGTTTGTCCTCGAACGCTTCTTACCCCGTCACAAGAGATTCTGGGAATGCCACTTCAGTCGGCGTAACCGTTCGTACGAGCCGGTCTTCTGCGTCCACCCGTGCGAGATCACCCAAAGCATCCGAGCGCACCGCGTCGCGCCTCTCCTTGTAGGCGAAGCAGCAATTCCCACCAGCCCTTCCGGACCCTGTATTCCTTGGGCTTCCGTGAACCGGGTTTCGTAGACTTTTCCTTCCAGACGACTGGAAACCGCCCGGAATCCTCTGGACATCATAGGCTGGGGCCCTTACCGCAACCGGTGTTGACTTCGATGACGGGAGTTGGGACGATGCGGTTTCGGAAGGACCTCGGCAGGCCCGGGCTGATCAGGGCGCTTGCGGAATGCTTCGGCAGGATCGACGATCCGGTGGACGGGCGCCGGTTCAGCCTCGCGGACCACCTCATGTCGGCGTTCGCGATGTTCTCGCTCAAATATCCGTCGCTCCTGCAGTTCGACAGGGACAGCCGCAGGGACGCCATCGTCCGCGGGAACCTCCGGACGCTGTTCGGGATCGCGGCGGCGCCCTGCGACTCCGCCATGCGGAAACGCCTCGACACGGTCGACCCCAGGCAGCTGCGCCCGGCGTTCAGGACCCTGTTCGCGAGGCTGCAGCGCGGCAGGGTGCTGGAGGACCAGCCGGTTTTCGACGGCCACTACCTGATCTCGATTGACGGCACCGGCTACTTCAGCTCGAAATCCGTCCACTGCGACCACTGCTGCGTCGCCCGCCGCAGTGATGGATCGAGGACCTACTCGCACAGCATGCTCGCCGCCGTGGTCTGCCACCCGGAACGCCGCGAGGTGTTCCCGCTGGCCCCGGAGCCGATCGCCAGGACCGACGGGGACAGGAGGAACGACTGCGAGCGCAACGCCGCCGCGCGGTTCATCGACGACCTCCGGCGGGAGCATCCGCACCTGAAGGCCATCGTCCTGCAGGACGGCCTCGCCTCCAACGGGCCCCACATCGCCCGCCTGCGGCGGCACGGCCTCCGCTTCATCCTCGGCGCGAAACCCGGCGACCACGCGCTGCTGTTCGCCAGCCTCGACGCCAGCCCCGACACCCGCACCGCCCGGTTCACCGACGCCGACGGCACCCGGCACGACTTCCGCTACCTGAACGGTGCGCCAGTCAACGCCTCCCATCCCGACATCAGGGTCAACGTCATCGAATACCGGGAGACGGTCATCAAGAGGACATACATCGCGAAGCACCACCGCGGCCCGGACGACCCGACCCACCGGGTGGAGGAGAAGCAGCGGAGGTTCTCCTGGGTCACCGACCTTCCCGTCGACAGCGACAGCCTCATGCCGGTCATGCGCGCCGCCCGCTCCCGATGGCGGATAGAGAACGAGACGTTCAACACGCTGAAGAACCAGGGCTACCACTTCGAGCACAGCTTCGGGCATGGAAAGCGGCACCTGACCACCGTGCTCGCCATGACGATGATGCTCGCCTTCCTCACGGACCAGATCGAGGCCGCCTCCTGCAGGGTGTTCGCCGCCGCGCTGGAGGCGAGGGGGCGGCTGAGGTACCTCCGCGAGAGAACCCGGTCATACTTCCACGACTTCCCGGTCCCCGACTGGCGGACACTCTACGCCGCCCTGACCCACGGGCACGCGCCTGTGGCCCTGAACGTCGCCGGACCGTCCGGACGGTCGCCGCCGCGGCGCGGGGCGCCCGGGCGCGCCTGAACGCCCGACCGAACCGCCCCAGGGGCAGACCCGCGACACATCCCTTATTTCCACCGGAACGCCGCCGGACGCCCCCGCACGCCCGGATTCCGCCCGAATCCGCCGCCGACGCCCGCAATCCGCCGGAAACCGGACCGGAATTTCACTGGTGGGAATTTCTGTAGGCGAAGAGATTCTCTGCACGTAGGCGACGGTGCTGACCGGTCTTCGTAAACGGAATCTAGCCGTCTTCCAGAAGTTTCACCACGAAGCGCTGGAACACGTTCAACAGATCGGCAGCTTGCTGCGTCGTCAGCTCGGACCGGACAGGGATCATCTGAAGTCCCCGTCAGCTCGAGACCAATCTCAACACTTCGGGCAGAGAGGTCGCAAATGCAGGTGCCAGTGTCACGTTCTGGAGTTCACCGCCTTCGAGAGCGAGAGACACTGTTGTTGGTTCACCTTCCTTGATCTGTAAGGCAAAGATGGTTCTGAGCTGTTTGCGTTCTTGATTTCAATCTCATCAGGCAGCCGGTCGAAGAACGCCTCCTTGTTACGGTCGGGCATAGTGTATTCCAGCTATGTTCGATGAACGACATGTAAGGTAATCGCTATTCGAATCCCCAATTCCGTTCCTGGGTAAGACATCCCTAAGCCATTGATTCCCTACCATTACCGGAATCCTGGCCAGCTCCTGTCCGGGTGACCTGCATGCCAGGGTGTCCTGGGCCTCGGCTGCCCTGACCGTCCCTGGGTTCACACCGCCGGTCCCGTGTGCAAAGATCCGGACATTACTCCTGCGACGGGGCCGCCGCCGCGTGGGGGGGATTCCGAAGTGAAACACTGGCCGTCTCCGCAGTGAGGGCGCAGCCTCTCGCGGAGAAACGGCCTGAAGGCGGGATTCGCGGCTCCCGGACACCGATGAGCCGGGCGCGGGACATTACAGCAGCCGGACCTAACAACAGCCTAGCCTTACACATGCCAGCCGCTCACACAGCCTGCCCCAATTGCATGGTTCAGTGCCGGAAAACAGTCTCGAAACCGGCCATGCGCGGCAGCTGACCGGGATGCCGATCATCATCGACCCGACGACGCAGAGCGAATTGAGCACACCCGTCGCAGTGCCGCGCGAGTGGTCGGTGACGACCATTCCGACGGTGCCGGCCGCGGGCCTCTTTGCACAACTGAAAGGCAGAACAGGTTCGGTCATCCCCCTCCCGGTATCCGCATCATAGCCCCGCGCACTGAAATGGACTATCCCTCCGCCCGCGGTCAAGGTGTTGAAGGGTCACGTAGGATATGCCAGACTATGCGCCGAGTTCCACTTCGAAAGGCGATGGAAGTGACGACAGGAATCATTCGTTTCGGCACTGCCGAAGATGCGGCCGGTGGGACGCGGCGTCCCTTCAGCAAAGCGGTCCGCGCCGGCGACTGCATCTATGTGTCGGGCCAGGTGCCTGCGGTTGACGGGGAGATCGTCACGGGCGGCATCATTGAGCAAACCGAGTTGGTGATGAAAAACATCGTCAGCGCGCTCGCCGAGGCGGGCTGCGGCCTCGAACATGTGGTCAAGGTCAATGCGTGGCTGGATGATCCCCGCGACTTCACAAGTTTCAACAGCGTCTTTGAACGGCATTTCCGCGACCATCCTCCGGCTCGGTCGACAGTGCGGGCGGCGCTCATGGTCGATGCGAAAGTGGAAATGGATGTGATCGCCTACAAGCCCGAATGACATTCAGTCGCGCCAGCAGGGAGATCATGCCTCAGTTCATCGATGTTATTTCCCAGATCAGGAAACTGGAGGGTGAATTCCCCGTTCGGGAACAGCGGGTGGCGGATTTCGTCCTCTCCAATCTCGAATGCGCGACCCGTTTCACGCAGAACGAAATCGCTGAAGCTGCCGGTGTCTCCGTCGCCACGGTGAACCGCTTCTGCAAGACGACCGGCTGCGAAGGATTCCGGGATTTCAATATCCGCCTGGCCCAAGGCGTAGCCATCAGCCAGCAGTATCTCGGAGGCCCCGGCCGCATCGACTCGGAGTCCGCGCAGCTTGTCGCGCAGGTGTTCGGCGCCATCGTCGATTCCCTGAATCTGTCCAGATCGCAACTCAACAACGACGCGCTGCGGCGTGCGGTTTCGATCCTGGCCGAAGCCAGGAGAATTTCCTTTATCGGTGTCGGCGGCAACTCGGCGAACGTCGCCCGTGAGGGGGCCAACCGGTTTTTCCGTCTGGGGATTCCGACCGAGGCGCATGCGGACGGCTATTTTCAGCGGATGCTTGCGTCCACCCTTTCCGACGGCGATGTCGTTTTCGCGATTTCCGCCAGCGGCCGGCCGACCGAGCTTCTGGACAGCGTCGCGATCGCCCGCCAGTACGGCGCGAAATCGATCAGTCTCACCAAGTCCGGCACCCCGCTCACACAAGCCGCCGATGTCTCCATTGGAATCGACATTCCCGAAGACCAGGACATCTACAAGCCGACGGCATCAAGGCTGGTTTTCATTGCCATCATTGATGTCCTCGCCGCTGGAACGGCGCGGCAGCGCCCGGATTCAGTAAAAGAGTATTTGCGGCGTATCCGTACATCCATGGCGGTTTTCTCCGACACCACCGGACCGCAGCCGATCGGCGACTGATGCCATGTCGTTGCCCCCAGGGCCGTCCGCAAACATCGAGTCTGATTCGCGGGCGATGATCGTAAATGGAAATAACTTTCATATCTTGTGGAAATGATGTCGGCTTGCAGCGCTGTCCGGCCGACATCAAAAACGTGGACATTTGACGGAATTATGGATTTTAAAGCATTGTTATCATTTTCTAATTTTTATCACTTTTGCGCGAAGACGATAAACCGTTGACGAAATCTCTTCGGTCGATCCTGCGGTTCTACGAAATCTCTTGGATCAACTTGACGCAGAGAGCAGAAAAATGTAATAAACTTACTTCTACGACCGTGCATGACAATCTATAGAAGGAGACAATGATGACAAACCGCTTCTGGCCGCGCTCGGCGATCATTCTGAGCGCATTCACGGCATTCACCAATGCGGCATTCGCGACTGAAACATTGCGCTATGCCACTGTTGGCGAGCCGCCGAGCCTTGACCAGCAGGTTCTCACCTCTGACCTGTCGACGACTATCGCCCATCACATATTCGAGGGGCTCTATACGTTTGATGCGTCGAATTCTCCGGTCGGTCTGCTCGCTGCCGGGGAAACGGTCTCGGATGACGGCATGAAGATCACGATTGCGCTTCGCCAAGGGGTGAAGTTCCACAACGGACAGGACATGACGTCGGCCGATGTCGTGGCCTCGCTGAACCGGTGGGGCGAACACGGATCCCGGGGCGGACTGCTCTTTGCCCATGTCGCCGACGTGGAGGCGACCGGCGATCACGAGGTCACGATAATGCTCACCCAGCCATTCGGCCCGTGGAAGAACCTGCTCGCCTTCATCAATGGCGGACCGGCGATTTATCCGGCGTCCGTCGCCGGAAACGCCGACAAGGAACCGATCGCGCCTGAGAACTATATCGGCACCGGACCCTACATGTTCAGCGAGTGGGAACCGAACCGCCATGTGGAGCTTGTGAGGTTCGACGACTATGTGTCGCCTGAAGGCGAGGCCGACGGCTACGGCGGCATGCGAGAGGCCAAGTTCGACACATTGCGCTTCATTCCGGTGCCCGATGTCGGAACGCGGGTCGCCGGACTTAGGGCGGGCGATTACGATTACGCGGAGAGCATTCCCGGCGATCTCTATGCCGACCTTGATGCGGACCCGTCAGTCGTCACGATTCTGAACGGCGGTCCGATTTTCGGCTTGGTGTTCACCAATTCCCAAGACGGACCGCTGCGGGACAATTTCGCTCTGCGGCGCGCGATCCAGACGGCGCTGAACAAGGTGCCGGCGCTGCAGGTGGCGATCGGCCCGGAAGGTCTCTGGCGCTCAAACGGATCGTTTCTGCCCGAAGGAAATGTGTGGTTCACCGATGCCGGCACGGAAAATTTCAGCATGGGTGACGCCGACGCCGCCCGCGCCATGGCTGAATCCGCCGGCTATGACGGAGAGCCAATCAAGTTCATGGTGTCGACCAACTATCCGTTCCATTACGATACCGCGATCGTCTACACCAAACAATTGGCCAATGCCGGTTTCAACGTCGATCTCCAGGTTTACGACTGGGCCACTTTGATCGAGAAACGGGCGCAGCCGGATCAGTGGGATATGTTCTTCACCCATCACGGTTTCGTACCTGACCCCATCCTGATCTCGGTGATGAATGACAACTACCCGGGCTGGTGGGCCACCGAGGAGAAGACTGCCCTCAAATCCCGGTTCACGGCTAGCGCCGATCCGGGTGAGCGGCAGCAGATCTGGGCTCAGATTCAGGCCCTGATCTATGAACAGGTACCGACGATGAAGACGGGCGATGTCTATACCTACAACATCGCGTCGCCCGCCCTGAAGGGACTAGGCGATGCGACCCTGATCTGGCCGCATTTCTGGAACGTATCGAAGTAGCTTTCTCCGGCCTCCCCGCTTAGCGACGGGGAGGCCGCATCGCAGTGTCTGAGGGCTGGGTCCTATGCTCGCTTATGCCTTGAACAGAGTTCTGACTCTGATCCCGACTCTCCTGGCAGCCTCGTTTCTCGTCTTTCTGTTCATCCATCTGATCCCGGGCGACCCCGCTGCGATTCTTCTCGGTGATGCCGCCACTCCTGAAGATGTGGCTGAGCTCACACGCAAGCTCGGTCTGGATGAGCCGATCTGGATTCAGTACGCGCGGTGGCTCGGCAATGTCCTGCAGGGTGATCTCGGCATGTCAGTTTTCTTCCGCGAGCCGGTTCTATCGGTCATCGGCAGTGGTGCCGAGACATCAATTCTCCTGGCGCTGATGACGATGTTCTGGATCGTGCTGTTCGGAGTTCCGATCGGAATCGTGTCCGCGGTACGGCACGGCTCATGGGTGGATCAGCTGACTTCAGGCGGCGCGATGCTGTTCGCATCGGTGCCGACCTTCTGGCTCGGGCTGTATTTCATACTTGTGTTTTCCGTCACCCTCGGCTGGTTTCCCTCCTCCGGATTCCCATCCGTCGCCGATGACGGCGGCATCTCCAACCTGCGTTATTTGGTGCTGCCGAGCCTCACGCTTGCCGCGCCGAACGCGGCGCTGATCATCCGGCTGATCCGTGCATCCATGCTTGATGTCGCGCGTGAAGACCATGTGCGCACGGCGCGGGCCAAGGGTCTGCATCCTGTTCGGGTGGCTGTCAAACATGTCTTCCGCAATGCGCTCATCGCCGTGACCGCAGCCTTCGGTTTCACATTCGCCGCTCTCGTCAGTGAAGCCGTGGTGACAGAGACTGTCTTTTCGCTGCCCGGCATCGGCCGTCTGGTGGTGCAGTCGATCCTACGGCGCGACTACCCAGTGATCCAAGGAGTCATACTGATCATTGTCGTCTTCTATATGTGCATCAATCTCCTCGTCGATCTCGCCTATGCGGCGCTTGATCCGAGAGTTTCGCTGAAATGAGCATGCCAATCCCGGCCGTTTCAGTGTTCCGTGGCCGCGCCCTTGCGGCGGTGGGGCTGTGCTGGTTGCTGATCGTCGGGTTCGCGGCAGCCCTATCGCCACTTCTCGCGCCATTCGACCCTCTGGAATTCGATCCCGCCATCCGCCTGTCCGAACCCGGCTGGCCGCATCTGTTCGGCACCGACCATTTCGGTAGGGACACCCTATCGCGCGCGATCTACGGGGCGCGCATGGCCCTGATCATTGGGGCGGGAAGCGTCCTCGTCGCTCTGACAGTCGGTGGACTCATCGGCATGCTTTCGGCTTACATTTCACGCCTCGGCCATGTTCTGATGCGACTTGTGGATGTGCTCATGGCCTTTCCGGCGCTGCTGCTGGCGCTGGTTCTGATGACTCTCCTGGAGCGCAGCGTCGTGAACACGATCATCGTGATCGGCATCGTCTACGCGGCAACCACGGCGAGGATCCTCTTCGGCATGACACTCAAGCTGAAACGCGATGTGTTCGTTGATGCCGCAATCTGTTCCGGAGCACGTCATGGGTCGGTGCTGTTCCGGCACATTCTGCCGAACCTGCTGTCACCGATGCTGGTGCAGGCCAGTTTCATCTTCGCATTCGCGCAGCTGCAGGCCGCGGCCCTCGACTTTCTCGGACTTGGGTTGCCACCGGAAGTGCCGAGTTGGGGCAATATGCTCAGCGAAGAGCGCATCTTTGTGACGCGGGCGCCGTGGCTGCTGATATTTCCCGGTGCGCTCATCATTCTGTCGGTATTCTCCATGAATCTGGTCGGAGATGCCCTGCGCGATTCGATTGATCCGCGCTTTAAAGACGACATCACAGGGATCTGAACCGTGGCCCTTCTTGATATCCGGGATCTGACCATCAGCGTCGCGCATAGCAACCATGTTCTGCCCGTTGTCAGAAACTTGTCGCTCACGGTCGCATCCAATGAAACGCTGGGAATTGTCGGCGAAAGCGGCTGCGGCAAAAGCCTGACCGCGCTGGCCGTGATGGGGCTCCTCGAAGGTTCGGCAGTGCGCATCACAGGCGGATCGATACATTTCCAAGGCCGGGATCTCCTGGCGATGCCGCCAAGCGAGCGCCGGGGCTTGATGGGCGACCGGATGGCGATGATCTTCCAAGAGCCGATGACCAGTCTCAACCCAGTATACCGCGTTGGCGACCAGATCACGGAAGCCCTGCTGCAGCACCGACCTTTGTCACGGCGAGATGCGCGGGCGCGGGCGCTGGAGCTGCTGGAGCTTGTCCGCATTCCCGATCCGGCGGAGAGGATCCTCTGTTATCCCCACCAGCTGTCCGGCGGGCAGAGGCAGCGGGTGATGATCGCCATGGCGCTTGCCTGCGATCCGGAGCTGCTGATCGCCGATGAGCCGACCACCGCGCTTGATGTCACAGTGCAGAAAGAGGTGCTGGAATTGATGTGCGCACTGCAACAGCGGCTCGGCATGTCGATCATGTTGATTTCACACGATTTGGGTGTGATCTCGGAAATGTGCGGCAGGGTTGCGGTGATGTATCGAGGCCGGGTGGTGGAAACCGCTGTGACAGGCGAGCTGTTCGCAAACATGAGCCATCCCTACACGCTCGGCCTGCTCGGCTCGATGCCCGTGCCTGACAACGATGTCGAATGGCTTGACGCGATCCCGGGCCGGGTGCCCGCGCTGAATGAGACCGTAACCGGCTGCGCCTTTCATCCGCGCTGTCAGGCGGTTGGCCACGTGTGCCGCACCGAGGAACCCGATATGTCGGAATTCACGACGGGTCATTTTCTCAGATGTCACTTTCCCCAAGGATCGCCCGCTTGATCGGCCCGCTGCTGAAGGTCCGCGGACTGAAGACGTACTTCCGCATCGGCGCCCGGGGAGTCCTGCGTCGGAAACCCTTGATCAAGGCTGTCGACGGTATCTCGTTCGACATCCGGCAAGGAGAGGTTCTCAGCCTCGTCGGCGAAAGCGGATGCGGCAAATCCACGGTCGGGCGGACACTGACCCGGCTGGAGCCGGCGACCGCCGGCGAAGCATGGTTCGAAGGCCTCGATTTGCTGAAACTCTCCGCCGCCGAATTCCGGCCTCTGCGGAGGAACATTCAGATGATCTTTCAGGATCCGTTCGCCTCGCTCAACCCGAGACTGAGCATTGAACGGACTCTGGCCGAGCCCCTGTTCATTCACCGGCTGGCGAACAGCCGATCGGAGGCGCGCAGGCTGATCGCGGAGGCGCTTGAGGTTGTCGGCATGGACGCGGATGCCATGAAACGCTACCCGCATGAGTTTTCCGGCGGCCAGCGCCAGCGCATCGGGATCGCCAGGGTGATGATATTGACACCGCGTCTGATCATCGCCGACGAGCCGGTCTCTGCACTTGATGTCTCGATCCAGGCCCAAGTTCTCAACCTCATCAAGCGGCTACAGCGCGGTAGCGGAATTTCGCTGCTATTCATCAGCCACGACCTCGGCGCGGTCCGGCATATCAGTGACCGTGTCGCCGTCATGCATGGCGGAAAACTCGTCGAGACGGGCACGACGCAGCAGATCTACGGGGACCCGCAGCATGCTTACACCCGAAAACTGCTGGCTGCCGTTCCCCGTGTCAGAGGAAGGACTCAGTGATGCGGCTCCGACGGGTGTTTCTCGGTTCCATCGCGACGGAAACCAACACATTCTCGTCACTGAGAACGGATCTCAGGGACTTCAAGGACAGTTTCTTCGCCCCGCCGGGGGCGCATCCGATGACGCCCACGCTGTGCAGCGCGATATATCCAGCGGCGCGGGCCCAAGCCGGACACCTGGGCTGGACCCTGATTGAAGGCACTGCGACCTGGGCGGAGCCGGGGGGCATCGCCAACCAGCGGACCTGGGAGCATCTCCGTGACCAGCTTCTCTCCGAGCTCCGGGCTGCGATGCCGGTGGACATCGTGTTACTCGGACTGCACGGGGCGATGGTCGCTCAGAACTGCCTCGACTGCGAGGGCGAACTGATCCGCGCGGTCCGCGAAACCGCAGGTCCAGGGGCGGTCATCGGCGTGACATTCGATCCGCACAGCCACCTGACCGACCTGCGGGTGGAAAACGCGGATCTGATCACCGTCTTCAAGGAATTCCCACATACCGATTTCGTGGAGACCGCCGAAACCCTTATCAGTCTCGTGAGCCAGACTGACAGTGGCGGGATCAAGCCGGTGATCTCGACATTCGACTGCCGACTGGTTGATGTTTTTCCCACCAACCAGGAGCCGATGCGCAGCTTCGTGGACAGGCTGAGAGAACTGGAAGGCGCAGGCAACATCCTCTCGGTTTCCGTGATTCACGGTTTCATGGCCGGCGATGTGCCGGATCTCGGTGCCAAGATCATTGTCATCACGGACGGTGCCAAAGGCGAGGGCGATAGGTTGGCGCGCCAGCTGGGACTGGAACTGTTCGCCATGCGAGGAAAGACCCGCCCGCGGCTTCTGCCGCCGGGAGAAGCCATTGATGTTGCACTGACCGCCAGATCCGGACCCGCCGTGATCGCTGATGTCTGGGATAATCCGGGCGGCGGCGTCCCTGGTGACTCGACAATCATTCTACGGGAAATGATCAGTCGCAGGGTCACCAACGCCGCGGTGGCCACAATCTGGGATCCCATGGCGGTCCGTACCTGCATCTCGGCGGGAGAGAGCGCTGAGCTGCAGTTGCGCTTCGGGGGGAAGATGTCGAAGACCGGCGGTGATCCGCTTGATTCGACGGTCATCGTACGCCGAGTTCTCAGCGGTGCGGTTCAGAGCTTCGGAAAAAGCGTTGTACCGCTCGGCGACAGTGTTTGGATTGAGGCGGAGGGGATAGATGTCATCCTGAATACCGTGCGCAGCCAAGTGTTTCATCCGGATGTGTTCACGAATTTCGGGATCAACCCCGAAGAGAAGGCGCTGCTTGTGGTGAAGTCCACCAACCACTTCTATGATGCGTTTTCGCAAATCGCGTCGAAGATCGTCTACGCTGCGGTAGACGGCCTTTATCCCAGCAACCCGGCTGTCAACGGCTACAGAAATCTCCGCCGGAGAGTCTGGCCTCTACACGAGAACCCCCATGTTTCCTGAATCCATCTCGGTTGAAACACCTGCGCTTGTCATTCATGAAGGACTCGCTCTGAGCAATATCGGCCGCTTCCAGACGCACTGCGACGATGCGGGCCTGCGACTCCGGCCGCATATCAAGACCCACAAATCGGTCCGGTTCGCCAAGGCGCAGATGGATGCGGGAGCGGTCGGCCTGACCTGCCAGAAGGTCAGCGAGGCCGAAGTCATGGCAGCAGCCGGCTTCAGCGACATCCTGATCACCTACAATATCCTCGGTGATGCCAAACTCGGCCGCCTCCGCGCACTTGCGCAGCGCGCGGCGTCTCTCTCCGTGGTTGCGGACAGCGAACCGGTGGCGGAAGGGCTCAGCAAAACCTTTGAGACCGTCGAACTGCCTCTGACCGTCCTTGTGGAATGCGACACCGGTGGCGGGCGCTGCGGCGTGCGGACACCTCGGGCCGCGGCCGCGCTGGCACGGAGAATTTCTTCCTCACGGGGACTGAGGTTCGGAGGGCTGATGACCTATCCTGCACCCGGCGGGCAGGCTTCTGTGGCGGAATTCATGGCGGCCGCCAAAGCGGAAACCGAGACGCACGGCATCACTTGCGACACCATCACCTCTGGCGGCTCTCCCGATATGTGGGATGCCCGTTCGCATGACGGATTGATCACGGAATACCGGGCCGGAACTTACATTTATAACGACCGGTCGTTGGTCGAGCGCGGTGCCTGTGCCGCGAAGGACTGCGCCGCCCGGGTTTACGCCACAGTCGTCAGCGTGACTGCCGAGAACAGGGCCATCATAGACGCTGGCTCGAAGATTCTGACTTCCGACCTTCTCGGTCTGGACGGTCACGGCCATATCGTTGGCCATCCGGCAGCCCGTATCGCCAATCTCAGCGAAGAGCATGGAGTTATCAAGTTTGGTAGCGGCACCGGATTCAGTGTCGGCGATCAGGTGGCCATCATCCCGAATCACATCTGCGTTGTCGCGAATATGGTTGATGAGGCTTGGCTCATCAAGGAGAATGGCGAGATTTCCGCCCTGCCGATTGATGCGCGCGGCACGGTGACATAGTGTCTTACCCCAACTGTTTGATGTCACGTTCTGAAGCCATTGTTCCCGCGACGCCTAGGGTTCGGCGGGCCCCTGGTTCCGGCAGAATCGGCGGGCATCGGGTACGAGAATTCGCCCTCTGCCGTTTGACACTACCGGAAGTCAGACTTTCCAACGATCGGTAACTTCAATGGTTGATCACACAGGCTCCGGAAACAGGCATTGTTGGTCGCGGAAATGGTAAGGAATTATATACCAGAGAGGCTTATCCCTTTGGCCAAGGCGCTACAAGATGTTGTGGCGACGCCCGGCGCGGCCACAGCCCCGGATCCGGCGTGGTGACCGCGCCGGTGGCTCCGCAGGGCGGCTCTGGCGGCGGGAAAGGTCCGGAAGTCAGGTGTATGGAATCCGGCCAGTCCGGCGAAGCCCGCGATGGTCAGGTCCGGCGGTCCGCGGGGAGTCCTGAACCCGTGTTGCCTTGCAAGCGCCCGGATATCCTGAAGCGTGACGTCGTGCACGGTGGCCGGGCCATCCTGCCTCGTCCCGGGCCACGAGGGACAGCTCCCGGACCCGGAACGCGGTGATGGCGTCGAATGCGAGGCATTTGCGCAGGTCGTCGGTCGCGTCGCGGCGACGGTCCAGTTCGGCACGTCGACGAAGCGGCGGACCGGGGTCATCGGCCAGCCTCCCGACGGACGCGCGGCCTGACGCGCTTGCGGCGCCGGGACCGCCGCGATACATTCCGTATTGAGCAGGGCACGGCTGTCGTGGGCCCCATATTTCTGACATTTGGCACCCATATTCTTGACATTGAACGTAACCCATTGAAATAACGCAATAACTGGTCTTTCCGGCCCGAATCCGCCTCCACCGGCGGGTCCCTTGACAGATCCATCCCCGACGGTCCCTCTCGCGTCTTCATTCCTCCAGACCGCTCCAGACTGCCAATTCGCCGCCAGCATACAGGCTCATATCCAGTGGCGCCATTGCCAACTGATGGTAAGGAAGCTTTTGAGGATTCCGTCAATCCATATGGAATGACCCGCATATGGACATTGATGGTCATTCAGGATAACCTGAAGCTATCACACACATTATTCAAAGGAAATTGTTCCCATGGCGGAATTCCTTAAAGAGGCTTTGGAGGATTTCGTCAATGCGTCCGACGGTGACACACCTCCCGTCTATATCGGCCGGGAGGACATCTTTTCCAGGATCGAGACCCAGGCCAACAATACCTGGAAAGGGTTGGGCGCACCCGTCCATGGCGTGGGCAAGACCAGCACGATCGTGCAGGGCGCGCCCGGCGCTGGCAAAAGCGTTTTCCTTGATGAGCTGAAGGCCAGGTCAACGCGTACCCGCGCCCATCTGCCCAACCAGTCGCGGGTGGTCATTTTTTCCAGCCAGCAGTTACTGAACAGGTTTCCCGGTGTCCTGCGGACCATTGGCCTTGCCGCTGGATGGCCGTCCGAAAGATGGCGTCAGGTCTCGGCCCGGTTCAGCATGAATGTCGATCTGATGGTTTTCAGGACCGAAGGTGAATTGTCCTGGCTGAAGTCGAAACCTCGGCAATACGACAGTCTTGATCATCTTGCCGAGGGTTTTCCGGCGGCGAAATGGCAGGGACCGGTCATTGTTTGCATTGACGAGGCCCAGCGTCTGCCGGAAGGGAAACATGCGCCGCAGACATTGTTCCTGCAGGATATCCATGACGGTCGTTCCACCCTACCCCTGTCGCTGGTTCTGGGAGGGTTGAGCGACACGGCCGATGTGGTGGACCGGATGGGTCTGACCCGTGCGGATGTCCGGGAGATCGGAGCCTTGACCACCGCCCCCGACCGGAACGACTATAGCGAAACCGCCGAACTCATGCTGTCTTTCTGCGATCATTTCGGTATCGGACGCAGCGGCCAGACTGATAATCTTCTCAGTTTGGCCGCACCCTGCGAGGGCTGGCCCCGACATCTGCATTACGCCCTGCAGTCCATGGGCCGCGAGGTGCTGCGAATCGATGGCGAGTTGGCCGCCGTCGACTGGCGGCGGATCCATCGGGAAGCCGCTGAAAGCCGTCGGAAATATTACCGGATACAGCAGGATGGAAATATGGAGGACAGCCATCTTCTTGTGGCCCGGGTGATGCGGGAATTCCGTGATGGTATGGTCGGTTCGACTGTCGAGAATCTGATCCAGTCAGCCGTGGAGGATCGTCCAGGACTACGGCTGCCTGAGAACATGTCCCCTGCCGGATTCCGCAAACACCTGCTTCATCGAGGCGTATTCCATAAGGGAACCGACAAGACATTCAAATGCCCTATTCCCTCGTTCCGCAACTTCCTCATCAAGGCCGGTGAACCGGAGCCCAACAACAATCCTGAACCGACGGAACCGGACAGGGATATGGATTTCGGTCCCTCAACTCATTGAATCGACATTGAAGGCCATTCAGGATAGCTTGCCATCACGCATATCATCCGGAGGAAACCTTTCCCATGACGAAATTCAGAAAAGAGGCTTTGAGTGATTTCGTCAACGCCACGGATGATGCCTCTCCGCCCGTCTATATCGGACGGTAGGATATACTGGAACAAGAGGTTTTGGATGCGGATGGAGCGAAAGGGCGAAAACCATGGCCCCGGTCTGGACAGGATCCGCGCCGCCGTCAAAGGGCTGTCGGGGACGGAGATGATTCGTCGGGCAGCCTTGCCGGAACCGGAACGGGCGGGTGCATCGCCGGAAAATCAACGGGTTGGAAAAAACGCCAATGTCAAAAATATGGGGCCCACGACAACGGCGGACGACGACGATGTCCCGCACGGCGATGACGGGGAGACGCAGGGATGGCTGACGTGGCGGATCACGGCTTCGCCCCGCAGCAGGTTGCGTGGCTGGAGAGGCATTTCGCCGTCTTCCGGGGCTCTTCGACAGAACCACGGTCATGTGGATGATTGGCGGCCTGACCGCGCTGGGGATCGCAGCCGTCGGCTTCATCTGGAGCGAGATCGGGTCCGTCCGTGAGGAGTTCGGCGGCGACATCGATTCCCTCCGGGAGGAGGTCCGGGAGAACCGCGCCGCGATCGCCGAACTCGCGAAGGGACAGGCCCGCATCGATGCGTCTCTGGCGCGTCTGGAAGCGATTCTGGACGAACGGCTGCCACGGAACAGGTGACGACCGCCGACGGCTGCCGAAGTCGGCTTTCTGGCCCAGCTTTACTGTCGGCCTCATCGGAACCCCTCCCTTGTGGAATAGGTGTCGGGAGACAGCCGCTGCACGCTGATCGGCCCGACGGGCACGACACCGGTGCGGACGGGCAGGTAAGGCCGGACGATGCGGAAGGGCCGTGGAGCCGGGCGCGCGGGTCGTCACCGACGGCTGGAGCGGCTACACCGGCCTGCAGGAGAAATCGCGGGAGCGGAACATGATCGGCGACTGAAAGGCGCACGAGATCCTGGAGTGGACCCACCGGGTGCTCTCAAACCTCAAGCGCTGGGACATGGGCGGCTGCCACGGCCTGCGCCGGAAACATTTCCAGCGCTATCTGGACGAGTTCGTGTTCCGCTGGAGCCAGCGGCGGCACAAGGCGACCTCCCTAGACCGCCTCCTCGGGATCGGCCCCGGGCTGCCGCCCGCAACGTATCTCGACATCGTCGACGGGCGCGCCTGACGCGGCCAGAGCGCGAGGCCCCGCGCCCGGAGTCCGTCCGCCGCTCCGGAAAACGCCCCGTACACCGGACTTCCGGACCTTTCCCGCCGCCAAGGCAGCCCTGCGGAGCCGTCGGCGCGGAGACCGCGCCGGATCCGGGGCTGTGGCCGCGCGGGCTTCGCCACAACATCTTGTGGCGCCTTGGCCAGGGGGATAAGCCTTCTACCAGATTATCCAAGGCACGGCCAACTTTCCGCGGCGGATTCCTCGCCCCCAGTCTGATCGCCTGACCTCGACTCCCGCAGCACCTACTCGAATCGCCAGTCCATTTCGGGCGGTCCCTGCCTGATTGTGCGTGCGATGTTCTCCATCGCGTCCGCCTTCAACTCAGTGTCCGGGTAACGGTTCTTGGTCATGCTGTGCCTCCCTTGGCCATCACTGTTGAAGGAACCCCTCCGATCAGCAAAAGCGGACATGGATCTCCGACGCCAAGCTCTATCCGGTTTCTCTACTTCTCCCAATGCGTCGTAGTGGCTCCGAATTTATCCGAGACGAGCCTCCCAACCCATGCCGCTGCAAAGTCTCCACCGACATCCGCGACCATCTGCCTTTGACGCGTCGTTGGGTTGACGCCGAACTTCACCAAGTCGTCATAACTGGAAACGCCGTCGTTCAAGGCGAATTCATGGACGATCTGCACTATCTCATCTTGCAGTGACTGGCTACGTCTCACGACTATACCCATGCTGATTGCGCCTTCTGCGTGCAAGCGCCGGAAGTTTTCCAAATCACGGTCAAGAAATGGACCTTGTTGTTCCATTCGATTTCGAGCGCGAAAGATCCCTTATCTGTTTGCCTGACGTGATCGATCTCGTGCGTCGTGTCGGCGCGATGTTTGCCATCAATAATCTTGCTGATCTCGATATTGTGCTTGTGCCATGCCATCGATGTTTGTTGAAAGCCCTTCACAAGCGTTGCGTCGGGTGAGATTCCCGCCGCCGCCACGGATCAACTCGACATCCGCGATCCTGAAATCGGCCACTACTTCGCACAGGTCGCGCAACGGTTTCGGGAAGTCTTGAACGTGATTCTGAGCCTGAACGTCAAAGCTCAAATCAGAGAGAACGGAGAGTCTCACGCAACCATTGAAGCAGAGTTGTGCGCGTAGGTCGGCCAGTCCGGTCGATAGTCCGGCTTCGCCTGATCGCCCCATACAGTCCAGTCCTTGCGCTGTCCGCGCCCGAACAATTCAAGATACGGTCCCCAACTGCATGCCTCGATGATCTCGTACTGTTCATCGGGCTTGCGCGAATGCTCGCGCTTGCGTGTCGCCATGAAATTGACCTGGCTTCGACCGGGATCAAGAGTCCTAGTTTTCTTGCCGCGCACTCCGAACAGGGCCAATTCAGTCACGTTGCGGAAATAGAACCCTACGCCGCGCCCGTCCGACCCGCCGTCCTTCCTGATCTTGTGCCACACAAGGTTGGTCTTGTACTCGAAGCCCCATGACACAAGAGCATTCAGACCCCACGGCAACAACGCGTTCGGAACCCACAAATGGCAGTGGGCAGGATCGTCCGCAAAGTCAGCCACGGGCAGATTGGCAATTTCGTCAAAGCTGAGCGTCTCATAGCGTCCAAGACGACGATGCTCCGGCGCAACCTCACCAGTGCGGTTCGCGAAGCGCCACGGCGGGTCGGCCAGTATCGTGCCAAACTTCCGCCCTTCAAGCGTTGCGGCCAAATGACTGGAGGCACTCATGCCACCAACTTCTTGTAGGGCAGTCTCTTGCTTTCAGAACCCTGCACCGTGTGCGACATGATGTTGATGGTGTCTAAGCAACGGTCGTTATGCCGTCCGGCGAACTCGTTGAAGGTGTTGCGGCGAAACATGGTGGAATGTGCACCGGTAGTCGCGTTTGAAAGCGGCCCAGAACGAATCGATGCCGTTGATATGGATCATTTCCTTCGCGTACTGCGAAACCGAGTGATTTACGGCCTCATGTGCGTAGTCGTCCATGCCCTAATACGCTCTGGCTTCATCGCTATGCAGGTGCGCACCCGCTTCCATGTTGTTGTGGATGAACCCCTGTAGCGTGGACTTGTCGGTATTCGCAACAACTTTTGCCGTCATCTTGTTGGTCTCACGGTCACGAATGCCCGCAGCTATCGTCCTTTCAACCAGTCTGCGCCCCGCTTCCTCTTCCTTCAGCTTCCGCCGTTTCGCGTCGCTCATGTTCTTGCACTTTCCACCGAAATAGGATTCGTCGATTTCGCACGGGTCTGAAAACGGCTCCACGTTGTCCTGCCAAATCTCGCAGATACGCTGCGCGAGACACCAACTATTCCTTGCGTCAATTCGAGGCCGCGATGCAACTTCATGGCCGAAACACCCTTCAAGCTGGTAGAAAGCGGGTAGATTGCGATAATCCAGACCCAAAGACCCCGCTTGGAGCGTTTCGTCACGGTTCCGGTCTTGGTCGAGAAGTCGTTGCGGCAGCGGAACGCTTGGGGCTTGCTCATCGGGTGTTCGTGCACGTTCCTGAAACCACAGCATGGGTAGCTGACGCCTTCCGGCCTACGCTGTTCGACGAACCACTTCTCAGCAGTCTCGTCGTTTGGAGATATTGCGGTAAACTTGATGAGCGACAGTCTGATGAGGAAGTGCGTTCCGGGTACTTTCTGCGACCCTTTTGTCTCCCCACTATTGCGTCGCAGATCACCAACGCCGGGCCGGAAAGAAAAAGGCAAGTTGTCAGGTCCCTACTTCCACTCCGAAATGCAAGAGCGGCCATTTCCGCAGTAGGGGCGCTGCCCTAGCGGAGGGAATGGCCGGAAGGCGAGATTTCCCGCCCATCTGGAGACTAACGTGGAACGACGCTTGGTGTTGTGAACTCGCCTCGAACTACACAACTTATTGTGTCTCAAGCGATTGGAACGGTGACGACCCGGCTTCCACTTCAACCTAGCACGCGACGCGGCGATGCAGACTTATTGCCTGCATTTCCTAGCCCTGTCAACACCAGCGTGGCCCAATCAAGATGGGGTCCGTAGATCAATTTGATCGGAGTATTGGACTGCCAATCCGAAGGTTGAGAGTTCGACTCTCTCCGGACCAACCACGATTTCAGATGTCATCGAATTTCCGCTGACGTCAACACCAGCGATCTGCAGGACCTGCAACGAACTAGCTGCGATCTGGATCATAATTCCCTTCCCAAATGATTCTGTAGTGGATACAACCGCTGGCTCAATCAACCTCCCTTCAGCGATGTCGGAAGACCCCAATGAAGATGGATGAACTGTGCGGGTAGTTGGCCATCTTGACCATATAGACGTCGCCAAAAATATATTGTCTGGCGACAACCACGATGACAACCTCCCCCAAAAGACCTGGAAAATCCAGGCAGCTCCAGCCAATTCAAACGCCAAGGCCATCCCGGATGTTTACCATTGAACATGAATTTGACGCTACTGTCATTACACTTATCGACGAAGGCAGTTCGTATCTTCAGGAAGACGTGACAATAAATGCGTTTGAGGAGTGCGTTACAGTCGAGCAGCTTGATCTGCGCAGCAACAGGGTAGCAAAGATCACACTCTCAATTTCCCAGCTCAACGATCTCACTGCAGCGCTTGATCTTCCAGAGGGTGCCTATCGTCTGAGACCGACCGCCCGGTGATCGATGGAAATCCGCTTCAACACGCTGATTTTGGCGCACCTAACCGACCATACGGCATTCGGCAGACTCACGACTTCAATGTTGGAATGAGTGCATTGACCGAAATTGGTGCAGCCTGGCAGCAGCCCGACAACGCCGACATCACATTCAAAAGAGCGTGGCTTCCAGCCGAAATCACCCCCCTTTTGAGAAACCGCCGACAGACACCGCATAGTCAGGTTCGATTCGATAATTGGCCTCGATCAGGGAGGTGCATGTCCAAGACAAATGCATCGTCCAGGCATGTGGCTGACCGGGCATGGTGAACCTGCCAATGAAGGGCTTTGGCATCTTGGGTCTCCACTCATACTGCCTTGCTCTCGCCACACTGATTTCCCGAGAACGGCCATGGATGATGGCCTGCGACTGACGGGCTGTGACGGCATCCGAAGTCGTTTCCCGTTTTCGAGAAAGGGTTGCGTTGAATTGGGAAAGGACCGCAGCGCCGGACTGGGCGGCATTCCCATGGCACCGGTGGGTGCCTCGCAGCGGTGCACGACACTTCTTGTTGGCTCCACGGGAGTGTGATGCAAGGGGGCAGGAATTGCCGTTGATCGGTGAAGCGTTCCGCCAACGGCTGCGAAGTCCATAACCCTAGGAGGAATGCGCTGCCTGCGTTACGACACCCGTTCGTCGGCGGGGCGACCTGCCGATCGGACAATTCTTCGTCAGGCGAATCCAGACATTGCAGGCTGGCCAGCATCTTACATCGACAATCGCCGGATCAGGCACCGGGTCGATGGATCCTTGGCGATGGCCGACGTGCCTTTGATCATCGGCAGCAAGGTTCCTGCCAGTTCCTTGCCCAGTTCCACGCCCCACTGGTCAAAGGAGTTTATTCCCCAGATCGCCCCTTCCGTGAAAACCCGGTGCTCGTAAAGCGATATGATCTGGCCTAACGTGAACGGGGTAAGTTTTTGGTACGCAAGCGTTGTCGAAGGCCGGTTTCCGGGAAAGGCTCGGTGGGCCGCCTGGGTGCGTCGCTCCTGTCCTGAATAGCCCAATCCGGCCGCAATTTCCATGGCCTGATCGAATGTGCGGCCAACCATGAGCGCTTCTGATTGGGCAAGGCAATTCGCCTTCAGCAGGTCATGGTGTTCCTGGAGATTCGCCTCGTGGCATTCCGCCGCCACAAGAAACTCAACGGGGACGACCTCGGTACCCTGATGCAACAACTGGAAGAACGCATGCTGCGCGTTGGTTCCGGGTTCACCCCAAACAACCGGGCCTGTTGGCAGTTCAAGTTCCTGTCCGTCAATGGAGACGCGCTTGCCGTTGCTCTCCATATCCAATTGCTGGAGGTAGGCTGGCAAACGCGCGAGGCGCTGGTCGTAAGGAATGACCGCTCGCGTCGGGTACTGGCATATATCTCGATGCCAAATACCTACCAAACCGAGCAGGACCGGCATGTTTCGTTCAAATGGCGCCGACCGGAAGTGCCGGTCCATGGCCGCGCCGCCAGCCAGAAAGTCGCGGAAATCATCAGGGCCAACCGCCAAGATGATCGGGAGCCCTACCGGCCCCCAAAGGGAATACCGTCCGCCAACCCAATCCGCAAAACCAAAGACCCGATCAGGGGCGACTCCCATCTCGGTGGTCCTGTCGAGTGCCGTGGACACGGCAGCCAGGCTTTGGACCGCCTCCTCACCCAGCGCCTCGCGAAGCCAGTTCAAGGCCGTGCGTGCGTTGGTCATTGTCTCAACTGTCGTGAACGTCTTTGAGGCTATGATAACAAGCGTCGTTCTAGGATCAAGGATGCGGAGGGTGTCGGCGATGTGCGCACCGTCCACATTTGAAACGAAATGACATCGAGGCCCGTCCCGGTAGGGAGCGAGGGCGAGTGTCGCCATTGCAGGTCCCAGATCGGATCCGCCGATTCCGACATTCACCACGTCGGTGAAGCGCTCGCCCGTTGCGGATGTCGTGGAACCCGTGCGAACGCCTTCGGCAAAACCCCCCATTCGTCGCAGCGTGGACCCGATATCCCGCATCACGTCATGGCCATCCACGACAAGCGGCTCAGTGCCGGAAGCCCGCAAGGCGGAATGCAATACGGAACGGTTCTCCGTGCCGTTGATCCGGTCGCCCCGGAACATGGCGTCTCGTTTGTCCGCCACCTCGGCTGCTCTTGCCAAATCCAACAGACCCGACAACGCCGGTCTGTCAATGTTGGTCTTGGAAAAGTCCAGTAGCATGCCGTCTATTTCCACTGAAAAGGCATCGAGCCTGTTGGCGTCATCGAAGAGATCCAGAATCCGACGCCTTGTCGTGCTGTAGCGGTTCTCTTTCAGTCTGTTCCAGTAGTCCTGCATGGCTTCAATCTCCAGGGTCATGTCTTCAGGTAAATACGTCCGGTTCGGTTCGACCCAGATGCGCCTCAAGTCGGCAGGCCTCGTACGCCGCATTTCGAATCGCCTTCAATACGTCCTGCGGATCTTGCGCATGGTCTCCGTCGGCGGGCTCGAACTGCTCCAGATAGACGCGCAACGTGGCTCCCTGCGTTCCTGTTCCCGACAGCCGGAACACGGCGCGACCACCGCCTTCGAAAAGAATGCGAGTGCCTTGATTGCTACTGACCGAACCATCCACGGGGTCCCTGTAAGAGAACTGGTCGGCGGCCCTAACCTTCAGTCCGGCAAATTCCTGGCCCCTCATATCAGCTAGACTGCCGTTCAATTCGTCAACGAGCGCATTGGCGCTTCCGGTCTCTACGGCTTCGAAATCGTGGCGAGAATGGTAGTCACGACCGAACACGCGCCAATGATCCTGCAGGATTTCGGCAACCGACGAGTTGCGTTTCGCAAGGATGTTCAGCCAGAGGAGCACGGCCCAGAGCCCATCCTTTTCCCTTACATGACTTGACCCGGTCCCCGCACTCTCTTCGCCGCAGATCGTGACCTTGCCAGCGTCAAGAAGATTGCCGAAGAATCTCCAGCCGGTGGGTGTTTCGTATGCTCCTATCCCAAGTCTTTCTGCGACACGGTCGATGGCCTCGCTAGTCGGCATCGATCTTGCGATCCCTTTCAGTCCGCCGGAATAGGCCGGTGCGAGATGAGCGTTTGCCGCGAGGATCGCGAGGCTGTCGGAAGGCGTCACGTACGCTCCCCGTCCCACGATCATGTTTCGGTCTCCATCGCCGTCTGAAGCCGCACCAAGATCCGGGGCGCTATCCGACATCATCAAGTCAACAAGCGCCCTGGCCCAGGTCGGATTGGGGTCGGGATGGCCCTTGCCAAAATCGTCCTTGGGAGTACCGTTGATTACGGTTCCCTTGGGCGCTCCGAGCCGATCTTCCAGAATGGCATGAGCATAGGGGCCGGTGACAGCGTGCATGGCGTCAAAGCGCATGGTGAACCCGCTGGCAAAGAGCGCACGAATTGCGTCAAAGTCGAAGAGCCGTTCCATCAGGACGAGGTAATCCTCGACTGGGTCAACTGTCTCGATGACAAGATCGCCTCGACCTGCCGTCCCGACATGCCCCAGATCGACGTCCTTGAATTCCGCGATCGCATAGCTTTCGATGGCCTTGGTCGCAGCGAATATCCTGGTCGTCAGCCCCTCCGGCGCGCCCCCGCCGTTTGACGCATTGAACTTGATGCCGAAGTCCCCGTCGATTCCACCAGGGTTGTGGCTGGCGGACAGGATGAACCCGCCATCGGTCCTGTTCCTGCGGATAAGGTGAGACGCGGCCGGAGTTGAGAGAATACCGTCCTTGCCGACAATGACCTTTGTCGCTCCGTTTGCCGCAGCGATCCTTATGATCTTCTGGATCGCCTCGGCATTGAAGTAACGGCCATCTCCGCCAACCACGAAAGTCTTGCCGACACCACCTCCGATCGCGGCAAATATCGCCTGCACATAGTTCTCCAGGTAGTTGGGCTGCATGAAAACCCGAGACCTCTTTCGCAGCCCCGAAGTCCCTGGCTCCTGATCCTCAAAAGGTTCGGTCGCAACGGTGCTAACTGTCATGTGCGATCCCCTCGGCGCGCTGTGGCCGATACGTCCCTCGATCCCGATTCATCACTTCCGCAATCGCTCGACAGCGACCGTCCCCTGCGAGCGCTTCGACTGCGACACCAAATCGTTGTCGCCAGTTCACGTGTTCGTCGGTCGTACCCGGCAGTTTCCGCACCTCCTCATGTGCCAGAACGTCGTCCAGTTGAGCGCCCACCATCGTGGACGGCGATCGGGCAAGCAATGTATGAACAATCGCGTTGAACCCGTCGTTCCGGTACCGTTCCGAGATATCGACGACATCTTTGCGGCGCGGTGCTTGGGCCCGTACAGCCTCCTGCCCGTCAACCCAACCGAGAGTCGCCCACCAGTCAAGGTCGCGACCGGTTTCAGATCCTCGAACGGTCGGAGTGCCGTGCGAGGAAAGGCACGACAGCACCAGCTTCGACGCATGGGTTGCCAGATTGAACCTTTGCTCCCGGTCACGGTCGTGCTGCGTGACGGAATGGCCGTATATCCCGTGACCACGCATGGTCTTACAAAACTCTCCCGGTGCCAACCCCAGAACTTCGCCAATCACGACAGCGCCGTGTCTTTCCGCCACGATCTTGATCATCAGCAGGAGAGCGTCGAATGGATAACGTACTTGCCCGCCCGGGCTGCCACCGTCGTGTATCCAGAAACCGAGGCTCCGCCCAAGTGCGTGGTCAATCCGCGCAACGCCTGCGTGGCGCACTGTTGCTGCCGGAAGATGCCGGAATGATCTGTAGTTCCTTGCCGCAACACCGTGCGGCAAATATACGGAAGTGGCGGAGTTCTGACCCATCGCACCGACCGAAACATTGCGCACCATGACTTCCCTTTCGCACCAGCGCCCCGCGCCATCCCAACGTGCGCCCACGGCAAGGTCCAGGTAAGGCCCCAGCGACATTCCGCTCCCACGCGCCTCGCGTTGCGAACTTCCCAGTAGATGGTCAGCGATCCATTGAGGCAAACGTGATATTCCATCCCAGCCTCATCAGGTGCGGCGATTTTCGCCAGTCCAGCCTATGCTGATCTGCCGGCTTCTCGAATTGAGCAAAACGTGCCGGATCGCGCCAGCGCTCCTTCGCAAATGCTGACAGGGCATCATGCGCCCTTGCGGCGGCATCGACGTGCAATGTGACGTACAGCGCTGCAAGCAAGCGTTGATGGAACGCGCCCTGTCGACCGAAGCTTTGCCTTCTCCGCTTCTTCCGCCGACAGGATGCGGTCCATCGTCGGTGTGCCCTCGAGCCCAAGAATTGCGTACAGCACGATCTGACGGGACAGCCCGGCAAGGAATCCGGCGTCGCAGGTATCGTCGTCACCAACGGTATCCAAGACCTCGGCAATCACTGCGGGCGTCTCGACATCGGTCACAGAAGACGAAAGGGCGAGCGCAACTGCCGTTCCCTGAATGGCCACAACGTGCGAAGGGTCAGGATCGAGAATCAATTAGAGCTTCTCCCGTATCTTCAGAGTTCGAAGCACAAGCCAATCCAGGTCCTCGCCGGACATTCCCGTTATGCGCTTGATGCAGCCACGATGAAGGAAGCCCGACATTTGGATCGAGCATTGCCAATTGGGGTCTTGCGTTCGCGCCCCAATGAGCTGGCGGACATTTCGGCGCGGGGTTCGCCGGCAAGGCCAATCCCACTAAAGGACAGGCATTCAATTTCGGGATCATGCGCCGGTGTCCCTTCATTGCTCAACATGAAAAGCGCCGGATGCTCGTCGAAGGCCCTGTTGGACGCCTGGCCGTCCTGCAGCGCCACAGAGGCCAGGGGTGTCGGACAGTCGGCTGAAACGGCAGGCTTTGTGTCGACATCGCTGTCTTCCAAAGACTTGCGAAACCGTGCGCCAGACAGATCTGATGAAAGCCCACATAAACACCCAAGAGACCCAAGGCGATCGCGGTTCTGACGACGGTGCCGTCAGAGTGGTGCGCAAAGCAGGAATGCCGTCAGCTGGTTCCGATGGGCTCATGTCTTTGGGCGCTTCACCAAAATACAGAACCATTCCGGAAACTCCCAAAACCTACTCTGCCCAGTTACCCGTCGCACAAGTATTTGTCTAACGCGGCCGCCGTGCCCTCGGTCCAGATGACGCCCAGCCACTCACCGAAGGTTTCGACAAACCTGGTTTCATCGACAAGAGTACCGTAGATGTTTCGCTGCTCCAGCCAGGCCTTCGGACGAAGTCGCGCCATCTCTGCCGCCTCCTGCAAATCGCTCCAACCCGGGTCGTTCGGTTCGATAACAGTTCCATTCTCACGAGTGCCCGCGCACATTCGCGCCCACAGGGCTTCCACGAGACTCAAGCCCGACACCGGTCCACCCGCCGCAAGCGCGTCCCGCAAGACCGGCAAGACGAACCCGGAATGCCGCGCCGACCCATCGAAGGCGACACGGCTTGTTGTATCATGGATCGCCGGATTCGAGAAACGCTTCTCGATCAAAGCAACGTATGCATCCGGCGTCATGCCCGGCACCGGTGCCACATAGGGGGCAATCTCCTCGTTCTGAACCTTGCGAAACAAGTTCGAGATCTGAGGATGCGCCATGCATCCGGCAATCGTGTCGACCGACAGTAGCTCACCCGCATTCGCCAGAACCTGATGGCCTGCATTGAGAATCCGGATCTTCATGGATTCGTAGTCGTGCACTCTGTCAGTGAATGTCGCGCCCACCGCGTCCCAGTCCGGTCGCCCGGCACAGAAATCGTCCTCGATGATCCATTGGCGATAGTCTTCATGGGTCACCGGAGCGGCGTCGTCGATTCCAAACGTTCGCGCCAGCGCAATCTCGACGGGACCAGTAGCAGGCACGATGCAATCCACCATGGAATTGGGAAAGCTGCAGTTGGCATCGATCCAGTCGGCGAGATCAGGATCGCGGAGTCGTGCCAGCGATACGACGGTTGATCGGGTTATGTCTCCATTGCCGCGCAGATTGTCGCAGCTTTGAATCGCAAACCAACCCGAACCTGCCGCACGTCGCTGCTCCAAAGCCGCCACAATCGCTCCAAATGCTGTGCGTGGTGTTTCGGGATGAGCAACATCAAACAGGATTTCGGGATGGTCCCTGTCAAAGGATCCCGTGGCCGGATTCACGAAATATCCGCTCTCTGTCACGGTCAACGACACGATCCGCGTGCCGGGACAAGCCATCTGCGCGATCAGGGCGCCGTTTTCTTCCTCGACTGGCAGATAGTCGATCATCGATCCGCAGATTTCGGCCGAGGCTCCATCCGGTTGCAGTTCGATGAGCGTCGTCAGACAATCCTGCGTCAGGAGTCTTTCGCGAAGTGCGGCATCACCAGGCCGCACGCCAGCTCCGACGATTGCCCAGTCCTGCGCCTGCCCCTTCTGCATCAGCCGGTGAAGATACCAAGCCAGATGTGCCCTGTGAAAGTTGCCAACGCCAATGTGGACGATTCCCGGCGTCAGCGCATCACGCCTGTAGTGAGGCTTCCTGATCTCGGGGGAGAGGCAATCGAGTGTGTCTTCCCTCAATGGGACCGCAGCTTTGCCGGTCAGGCCTGACTTGTTCAGTTCGACCATTGTGCGCCATTTACGTTGTCATTCGCGCCTTTGTGAAGCATGGTTTGCAGGTGGCACGGAAAGCGTCTTTCCGACCTCATCCTTGACGTGGCGCACGCTGCCAAAGGCTGCTCGTCCCTTCCGTCATGATTTGGTGCTGCCAATTCACCATGCTCAATCATTCTATCCGAAGACCCTCGGCATCAAACCTGTGAATGAGATCGGCTCGTGGCCTGAGACCGATGCGGTCTCCATGCCTTAAGCTGACCTCGCCGGGCGCCCGAACCGTGATGGTCTCGGACAACCCGGTTTCATGGATGTGGAAAAACGTGTCCGATCCAAGGTGTTCGGCGACACCGACCGTACCTGCCCAAACTCCGTCGCCTTCGGGCGTCACGTCGACATGTTCGGGACGGATGCCTATTTTCCGGGCGTTGTGCTTCTGCGCCTCGGCCCCTTCAATCAGGTTCATTTTCGGTGACCCGATGAAACCGGCGACGAACACGTTCCTTGGGCGACGGTACAATTCAAGGGGGGATCCGACTTGCTCGATCACCCCGGCCTGAAGGACCACGATCTTGTCGGCCATGGTCATGGCTTCGACTTGGTCATGAGTCACGTAGATCATCGTCGTATCCAGCCGCTTGTGCAGTTCCGAGATCTCCAACCGCATACCCACACGCAAAGCGGCGTCGAGGTTTGAGAGCGGCTCATCAAACAGGAAGGCCGCGGGTTCGCGCACGATGGCACGCCCGATCGCGACACGCTGACGCTGACCGCCGGAGAGCTGGCCAGGTCGACGGTCAAGGTAGTCGGTAAGGTTCAGGGCCTTCGCCGCCGCATCAATGCGGCGGTTCTGTTCAGCTTGCGGAATTTTCGCCATCCGCATCGGAAAGGCGATGTTCTTGCGCACGCTCATATGCGGGTAAAGCGCATAGGACTGGAACACCATTGCCAGGCCGCGCTTGGCAGGCGGAACATTCGTTGCGTCTGCGCCATCGATTTGGATGGTGCCCGAGCTGACGTCCTCAAGCCCCGCAACAAGGCGCAGCAAGGTCGACTTGCCGCATCCGGAAGGCCCGACGAAGACGCAGAACTCGCCATCTTCGACAGTCAGGTCCAGAGGAGGGATGACCTCAATCTCACCGAAGCTCTTCGACACCTTGTCCAGAATGATGCGTCCCATGTGTCGGTTCCTTATTTCACCGCGCCAAATGTCAGGCCGCGGACAAGTTGTTTCTGGCTAAACCAGCCAAGGACAAGGATCGGGGCGATGGCCATCGTCGATGCCGCGCTCAGCTTGGCAAAGAACAGACCCTCCGGGCTGGAATAGCTGGCGATGAAGGCCGTAAGGGGCGCCGCCTTCGCTGCCGTCAGGTTGAGCGTCCAAAAGGCCTCGTTCCATGCCAGAATGAAATTCAGCAGAATGGTCGACGCGATGCCCGGAATTGCCATTGGCATAAGGACATAGAAGATTTCCCCCCTCAAAGTGGCGCCGTCCATTCGGGCCGCCTCCAGGATTTCGCCCGGAATCTCGCGGAAATACGTATAGAGCATCCAGACGATGATCGGCAGGTTGATCAGCATGAGGACGACTACCAACCCGGTCCTCGTGTCGAGCAGTCCCAAGCTGATGAAACCGAGGTAGATCGGATACAGGACACCCACAGCGGGGAGCATCTTGGTTGACAGCATCCAAAGCAGGACGTCCTTGGTCCGGCGCGACGGCACGAAGGCCATGGACCATGCCGCCGGAATGCCGACGATGATCCCCAGCAGCGTCGAGCCGCCTGCCAGTATCACCGAGTTCCACAGGAAGCGCATGTAGTTCGAACGGTCCTGCACCACCGAGTAGTTTTCAAGCGTCCAGTCAAAGAACAGGAAAAGCGGCGGATCGTTGATCGCCTGGGCTTCCGTCTTGAAACTCGTCAGGATCGTCCAGAGGATTGGGAAGAAGATCAGAAGGCCAATCCCCCACGCGACGGCGGTATTCAGGATCTTGCGATTTGTGGTGACTGCGCGCGCCATGACCGTCCCTCCCTCACGTATCCAGATTTCTGCCGACGATGCGCATCAGGAAGATCGCCACGATGTTGGCAAGGATAATCGCGTAGACTCCGCCCGCCGAGCCAAGGCCGATGTTCTGGCTCTCCAGGACGCGCTGGAAAATCAGGTAGGTCAGCGTGCGGGTTCCGAATGCGCCGCCGGTGGTCACGAATATCTCCGCGAAGATGGACAGCAGGAAGATCGTCTGGATCAGGATTACGATCGTGATGGCCCGGCTGAGATGCGGCAGGATGATGAAAGCAAAGCGCTTGAGCGGTGGCGCACCGTCCATTTCGGCAGCTTCAAGCTGCTCGCCGTCCAGCGATTGAATTGCCGTCAACAGAATCAATGTCGCGAAGGGCAGCCACTGCCACGAGACGATCATCACGATCGAGCCAATGGGCACATCGCTCAGCCATTCCACAGGCCGGGCTCCGAAGAATCTCCAAAGATGCGCAAGGATGCCGTTCACCGGATCCATGAACATGTTCTTCCAGACGAGCGCCGATACGGTCGGCATCACGAAGAATGGCGCGATGACAAGGATCCGGACGACCCCTTGTCCCCACATTGGCTGATCAAGCAGCATCGAAAGCAGGATGCCGAGAACGACGGTAATTGAGAGAACGCCCAGAACGATTACGAGAGTCGTCACCACACTCGGCCAGAAGGCGCTTGAGGTCACGAAGCGGACGTAGTTGTCAAAGCCGACAAATCCCTGGTCTCCCCCACGCAATGGCAGGTACCTTCGGAACGAGAACCAGAGAGTTGTGGTGAGGGGAGCCAGCATCCATCCCAGAAGCAGTATCACCGCCGGTGCCATCATCAGCCGCGCAGCTGATCGAGAAGCTTTCGTGGCCATGAACGCATCTCCCTGCCGGCGGGCGACATCATTTCGCCGGCCCTCACTCTTGACGAAGTGCGACACCGGCCAATCCCGGCACGCGCACAGAGCCCCATCGGGGGAATTCGACCCGGTGTCTGGCACTTTCGGCGCCTGATCACGGGCTTCTGGTTTGGAGGCCGGAGGCAACGGGACGCCACCTCCGGCCCAAGCGGAAACTCGCCTTAATAGCCGGCCGCTTCCATTTCCTCAACGGTCAGTGCCTGCGCCTTTGCAAGCGCCTCTTCCACAGATTGCTGTCCCGCATAGACAGCCGAGAATTCCTGGCTGACTTGAGTGGCGATTCCGGCAAATTCGGGAATCGCCGCAAACTGGATGCCGACGTATGGCACGGGATCGACGGTCGGGTTGTTCGGATCAGCAGACAGGATCGAGTCCAATGTCATCTGTGCGAACGGAACCTTTTGGTACTCGGGATTCTCGTAGAGCGAGGTCCGTGCACCCGGCGGGACGTTGGCCCAACCTTCATTCATCGCGACCAGTTCGATGTACGATTTCGAGGTCGCCCATTCAATGAACTGCTTGGCTTCCGCCTCCTGCTGCGTACCGGCGGGAATGGCCAGTGCCCACGCCCAGAGCCAATTGGAGCGCTTGCCCTTGCCGGTGTCGGGCGCAAGAGCGAAGCCGACACTGTCCGCCACCGTCGAGTCGTTTGGGTTGGTCACGAAGGACGCCGCCACGGTTGCGTCGATCCACATGCCGCACTTGCCTTGCTGGAACAGTGACAGGTTTTCGTTGAAACCGTTGGTCGCATAGCCCGGAGGACCCGCATCGCTCATAAGGCTCACGAAGAAGTTCAACGTATCGGCCCAAGGCTGCTTGTCGAATTGAGGTTTCCAATCCTCGTCAAACCAGCGCGCACCGAATGAGTTGGACATCGCCGTGATAAAGGCACCGCCTTCACCCCAGCCTGCCTTTCCGCGCAGGCAGATGCCGTTGATCTCGTTATCGCGATCGGTCATCGCGACGGCAGCCTCGCGAATGAAATCCCATGTAGGCGCCGCTGGCATATCGAGGCCAGCCGCCTCCATGAGGTCGGTGCGGTACATCACCATCGAGCTCTCGCCGTAGAACGGGGCCGCATAGAGAGTGCCGTCATGGCTGAGCCCTCCTGCCATGGCCGGCAGGATGTCCCCCACGTCATAGTCCGCACTGAGGTCGTCGAGCGGAACGAGCCAACCGTTGGCACCCCAGATCGGAGTTTCGTACATGCCGATGGTCATGATGTCGAATGCGCCGCCCTTGGTGGTGATGTCGGTCGTCACACGCTGGCGGAGGACGTTTTCCTCCAGCGTGACCCATTCAACATTTATGCCGGTCTCCGCGGTGAACTGATCCGTATAGCCTTGCATCCGAATCATGTCGCCGTTGTTCACGGTTGCGATCGTGATTGTCCTGTCCTGCGCGAAGGCCGCCGCCGAACAGAGCGCCAGCGTCGCTGCGATGCCAAGAACTCCTCTACAGTACATATTCTTACCTCCTTGGGTAAATTGGTTGTGATTTCACGGCATACTAGTATACTGTTGAGCTTAGATTGTGTCAACCAAACCTCTTGCAGAGGGGTGTAGCCCAGGATTCCTGTCACGCGGCGGCGGCCTGATTCGCCCGCCATCCGGGCAGGTCGGCCAGCCTGCGGTTCATGACGCAGCATTCCAGCGCCAGCATGGCGTTGGCGCCCCTCTCCGACCAGCGGGTGCCGGAGCGCTTCATCCGGAGCCCGAACTGCCTGCAGCCGGCCTCCACGACGCCGCTCCCGACCTGGATGCCGCGGTCGCGGCACCTGTCGTACCGCATCCTTTCGGGGCTGTTCCGGAAGTAGCGGCAGCAGGCCTCCATGTCCCCGGTCCGTCCGCTGAACGGCCCGGGCCTCCGGACGGCGCCGCCGCGCTGCCGGCCAGGCAGCCGACCGGCCCGCTGCCCCTGTCCCTGCTGGCCGCGCCGGTCTCCCGGTCACGCCCCTCTGCGGTGTACACGACGGCCAGCCTCCCCCGCGGGTTCCCGCGCTCCCGTCCTCCCGCTTTCCGGCGACGCCCTCCACCTCCTCCGCGCGCATCGGGATCCCGGTCCCGTCGACCGAAAGGCATCCGCGTGGTTCCAGTGGCCTGCCCCCGGCCACCTCCTCCCGGCCGGACTCCATGGCCTCCGCGCCGGGCTCCATGGCCTCCGCGCCACAGCGGGCCCGCCGGGGCCCTCACCCCGGCGAGGTCCCCGATGTGGCCGCTGGCCGCCGCGAAGCCCGTCAGCGGCGCCGTCCGGGCCAGGACGTCCGCCATCCCCGGCGTGACGGCCCTTCCCTCCAGGCCCGGCGCCCGGTCCAGGGGCAGGCGCCCCCTACCGAACGACCGGCAGCGGAAACACGCCCGCTTCACCTTCACCCGGCCCAGCCGGGTGAGGAACGGCCTCGCCGTCGGCCGGTGACGGTGCATCGGCCTGCCGCACCTGCCGGCCGTGCCATCACCGTTGGTGGAACTTCTGATGGTACGGAACCCCGTCCGGCCCCATCAAGGCCGGACGGGGCCTTCATGGCCGCGTGAGGTCGGGACTGCCTGGAAAAAGAACCGGGATGCCCGGGTCAGGCGACGGAACGAACCGTCCTGTCCCGCGATGATCCGGCCAAACCCGGAAACGCGGTCAGGACAGTCCGGAACGGAACCGGGTAGTCAGGACGAAACAATGTGGTATTCAACAAAGGCACCGAATCCTGCGCACAGAAGTCCAGAATCCGGATAGGCCGCGTTGAACTGTCGGGAATTTATTCATACCGCCGTCAGCCACTGCGTTCCCGACTTCAGGGAGGATGGGGTTGAGGCGATAGCTGTGGCCTACGTTCATGAGCAGTCGGACGGTCTGTATGAGCGCAATGCTATCCACCACTGTCTGAAGCCAGACGATCCGGAAGTGGTCCGCCGTCGATGGATCGCTTCTTCATCGCAGTCCGTCTCTCGTCCATTGACTGCAATCGGTCCGGATCTGGAATCGTCAAACGGGCATCGATGCCGCAAGGATTTTCAGCTGAGGCTTAGGGAGGAACTGACAGAAACGTGCGTTGGTCATTGCAATGACGGTTGTGCAGGACAGTGCGGCTCAAAGTGGCACGGGGCGCGGAATAGATGACTTCGGCCTTCGGTGCCTCTTCGTCCCAATTATCCAGAAGAACCTGGATTTTCACGATTGGACCAAACGCGGCGGCGTTGAGGTCATTCGAGACGACGATCAATTGGCCATCCCAGCTTTCTTTTGGCGATGCGAGTTTCATGTCACTACCTGGAGCCTGAATTGCTTTCCTGTCGCATATATCCGATACTCCCTGAGATCCCTTCGATATATCGGGTCGCCTTCGATCAGCCGAACAATACTCTCTCTATCCTTGGCGCAAACAATCCAAATTCCACCCTCTGGTGAAGCGTCCTCGCTCTCTGCCAGAGAAGCCCCGTCGACAAAAATCCCCCTTTGAGCCGTGAGATAGGCTATGTGGTCCTGAAAGTACTGCTTTCGCATTTCCACCATTTCCGGCGCGTCGTTGAAAATCACAACCCAGTGGTTCATCGGTTCATCCTCACTTTTTGCTCTGAGCCTGGAGGCATCACATACGCATTCGCGGAACTTTGTTGGGGTCCAGCTTCAACTCAACGAGAATCGGACCCTTTCTTGCCTGGATCGCTTCGATTGCAGTTTCCAGCTCTTCGGGCGACGTGACTGCCAAACCCTCTCCGCCAAGAGACTTGGCGACTGCGGCAAATGAGGGCCAATCAAATTCGGTCAGAGAAGGATCCATATTTCTATCAATCATCTCGCCGCTTCCACACCGATACGCAACACCATGCGGCCGAAAGACCGGTCACCACCGCCAATGGTGTTGCACTTCGGTGTGAAATCGGGCTTGCGAGTTGGTATTGAAGTGGTATTTCATATGGCATTGCAAGAGGAGATTGACGTGCCGTCAATCCTGGAGCAGCTACGCACAGGCCTGATTGTGTCGTGTCAGCCCGTTATGGGTGGACCGCTTGATCGCCCGGACATCACGGCGGCATTTGCGCTGGCAGCGCTTGATGGCGGTGCGCGAGGCTTGCGGGTTGAGGGGATCGAGAACATCAATGCCGTAAGAACTGTCACCGATGCACCGATCATAGGACTGATAAAGGAGACTCTTGCAAACAGCCCAGTTCGGATCACGCCCTGCTCGGTTCACGCAAGCGCAATAGCTGCGGCCGACGCAGACATTGTTGCCTTCGATGCAACCGACAGAGTCCGGCCTGAATCAGTCTCCAGCCTGGTCAAAACCATTCGTGCGGCAGGAGCATTGGCAATGGCCGATTGTTCGTGTCCTGAGGATGGTAAAAGAGCCGCCGATCTGGGTTGCGAAATACTCGGGTCAACAATGTCTGGGTATTTGGGCGGACCGGTTCCCGATGCACCCGATCTAGAGCTTGTAGCCGACCTGTCACGATATGGACGTTTTACCATCGCTGAGGGGCGATACCGGCGGCCTCAGGATGCTGTTCTTGCTCGACAAAGTGGCGCGGACGCTGTTGTGGTCGGGTCCGCTATAACGCGGCCGGAACACATCACCTCCTGGTTCGAGGCTGCGTTGGCCGGTTTCGGAAGGTCGGGCGTCCACTGATGTCCGCCACATTGTCCATTGATATTGGCGGGACGAAAATTCTCGTGGCTCTCGTCCAGGGAAAGGATGTCTTAAAGTCAGGCACAGTGCCGACTTCGCGTGGCGATGGGCCTGAACGCTGGGTGTCTCAGGCCGCCGAGCTGGCGAGTGGCTGGTGCGGTGAATACGACCGTTGCGGCGTGGCTGTCACAGGCAAGGTTCAGAAGGGTTTGTGGTCCGCGATGAACCCCAGGACTCTGGATGTTCCCGATGGATATCCACTCGAAAGACAGGTTTCAGCTGTCTTCAGGGTGCCGGTCACACTCTGCAATGATGCTCAGGCTGCGGCCTGGGGTGAATTTCGCTTCGGAGCCGGAAAGCGGACCGACACGGTCTTCGTCACCATTTCGACCGGCATTGGCGGTGGTGTGGTGATCAACGGACGGCTTGTTCGAGGACAATCCGGAATCGCGGGACATCTTGGATTGCTGCGCACCGAAAGCGGCGCTCTACTTGAAGACATCGCGTCAGGAAGCTGGATTGCCGACGAGGCCAAGCAGCGTGGTCACGCAGGCGAGGTGCCAGAAGTTTTTCTGGCAGCGGAAAATGGCGAATCCTGGGCGGATGACATCGTCAATGAGTCCGCGGGTCACGTCGCATGGCTTTGCCACAGTCTGCGGCTCATTTTTGATCCAGCCGTAATCGTCCTCGGTGGCGGCGTGGGTCTGGCACCCGAATACCTTTCAAGGGTACAAACCAAACTTGATATGTCACCTGCCCGTGTTTCATCGGCCTTGGCCCGTGCGGCGCTGGGGCCGAATGCAGGTGTTCTGGGAGTCGCCGCACTAGCAAACCAAAAAGATACCAAGGGAGACTGAAAAAATGACGATATCGCGAATGCTAAGATGTTTTGTCGCGCCATGGGTGCTGTTTGCGACCGCCGCACAAGCTGAAGTGACTGTTCTCGGTTGGCCAGGCGGTCCTGAAGAAAAGGCGCTTCGTGCAGTTGCGGAGAGCTACAATGCAAGGTCCGATGTCGCAGAAGACGACAAGGTGGAACTTCTGTTCACCTCACGCGATGGTTTCTTCGACAAACTTCAGGTCGACTTGGCCGCTGGTAGCACGGCCTTTGACGCAAACTTGCTCGCAACCTATTCAATTGGTCGCTATGCTCCGTATATGGAGCCGATAACGGTGTCGGACGAGGCTGGCGCAGTGTTCGGCGACACCGTGCTGTCGACCATGCAGTTTGAAGGTGCACAGTATGGCGTGCCGACTGATCTGTCGCTGCATTTCCTGTATTACCGCGGCGATTTGATGGACGCGCTCATGGCAGACGATGGCGCCAAGGCTCGTTACGGTGATATTTCCGAAGAATATCTGGGCGTGCGCCTGGAACCTCAAAGCCCCGACGAATGGACCTGGCAAGACTTTGCGGCGAACGCTCTCTATTTCAGCCAGTCCGTGAACCCGGACAGTCCGACGCGTTATGGCACTGTCATTCAGATGAAGAACCTGCTGTTCAACATGATGGTCTTCCACTCATGGCCACGCAGTCATGGTGCAGACTGGATGGATGATGCCGGAAATATCACGGTTGACTCCAAAGCCTATCGAACCGCGCTCGAGACCGCGAAGATGTTGTATGATGCTGGCGCCACGCCCGCAGATTCCACCTCATATGAATACGCCGAGGCAAACGCAGCCTATTCAGCCGGGCAGGTTGCCGCAATGGTGCAGTGGAATGCAGCCGCCAGCGAATTGATCGGCGCACAGGCCGATACCGAAACCGTTGCGCCGCCGACTGGCCCCCAAGGACGGTTTACCCATATTCACGGACTCGGGCTCGGTTTGAATGCCGCGGCAGAAAACAAGGAGGGCGCCAAGGCATTTCTCCATTGGCTTTCAACCGAAGAGGCCGCCCTCGCTTATGCGCGTTCTGGTGGCGCACCCGGATTGGCAGGTGAAACCGTGGCGAAACTGGCAGATGAGCGCCCCGATCTTGTTCAGGTCGGAAACTATGCCTCCAACTACGGCTTTGTCATGAACGGCGGAACCTCCGAGAATGCGCTATCCGTCTATGAAGCGCAGGCGAAGGAGTTCACCGGCTATTGGGCAGGCACTCAAAGCCTCGATGATGCGATGCGCAACATTTCAGCAACGATGACCGAGCTTCTGAAGTAGGCTTCCGAGGGCCGGCCGAACCGTTCGGCCGGCCCGGCCCCAAGGAATTCTCAATGCGCCTTTCTTCTGGCCAGGAAAACGCAATTCTTGCCAGCCCAGTGGTTCTTTTTCTTCTGGCGCTCTTGGGTTTTCCTGTTGCCTTGAGCATCGTTTACGGACTGTCCGAAGCGAGTTTCCAGACACTAATGTCGCCAACATTCGTTGGCTTGAAGAACTTTCAATTCGTTCTCAATGATGTCAGCTTCTGGAATGCGGCCTGGTTCTCGCTACGTTTCGCGATCATCACGGCTTTCCTCGAATGTACACTGGGGCTTTTTCTGGCTGTTTACCTTGGGCCCCTGATCAAGAACCATGGATGGATGGTTGCGGTGCTTATCATTCCAATGATTGTGGCACCGGCTATGATGGGATTGATGTATCGGCTGATACTCCACGAATTTGTCGGCCCAATACCGTATTACTTCTACCAGTGGTTCGGCTGGTCCCCATCTTTCCTGAGCACAAAAATGGTCTTCCAAACCATTGTGATCGCGGAAACCCTGCAGTGGACACCTTTCGCTTTTCTGCTTTTTTTGGCGGCATATCTGGCGATTCCACTGGAGATTCGTGAAGCCGCGTCCGTTGACGGAACACGCCCGTGGCGGATGTTCTGGAAGATCGAATTACCGCAGATGTTGCCGACGCTCCTTATCGCGGGTTTCATAAGGTTCATTGACGGCTTTCGCGTCTTCGACAACATCTACACCCTGGTTGGGGCGGGTCCGGGCGGGTCGACGACATCAATGTCCATTTACATTTTCGAGATGTTCCTTCGCCGAGGCGAAATTGGACCTGCGATGGCGGCCGCCATCCTTTTGTTCCTGGCGGTGTTCGCTGTTCTTGCCTTCGGGCAAAACCTGTTGGGACGGGGTCAATGAAGCTCCATCTGGCCCTCAGGTGGGTAGTGTTCGCCACTCTTGCGGTGATCATGAACTTTCCGGTTATCGCAACGTTCATTACGGCACTGAAATCTCCGTCCGAGATTTCGAGAAATCCATCTCTTGTGATTGAGAGACCGACCCTTGAGAACTTCATGACCGTTCTCACGGTAAGTGATCGCCTGAATGTCTATCATTATTTGTGGAATTCGTTTTCGGCGGCTATGATCGGTGCGATATTACCAATGCTTGTGGCCTTTCCGATGGCGTGGGCGATGGTACGACGAGGCTACGGACGTGCGCTTCTGTTCCCTCTCGTCGTCAACCTGCGTGCCTTGCCTCTCGTGATTTTCGCGGTGCCGCTCTATCTGATGTTCTCCGCTGCGCACCTGCTTGACACCCGGGTCGGTCTCGGGTTGGTCCTTGCGGTCGTCAACTTACCCTTGGCGCTTTTGCTTCTCGTCAATGCGGTTTCGGAGGTCCCCATTGAGCTTGAAGAAGCCGCGCGCATGGACGGAGCCGGTTTGCCACGCCTTGTCGGGAGGGTTGTTCTGCCGCTCTGTCGTCCCGCTTTCATTACGACATTCGTGTTCGGATTCATCACTGCGTGGAACGAATTCCTCTTTGGTCTGATCCTGACAACTCGGCAGGCGGTGCCGGTAACGGTCGGTGCGTCTTTTTTCTTCGCGACATCCGGTGGCGGAGTACAGTGGGGAGTGGCCGCCGCTGTGATGGTTGTGGCTGCTCTCCCGCCGCTGCTTTTGGGCCTGGTGATGTATCGTAGGATAACCAGTTCCATGGTTTCCGGTGCCGTGAAGGGATAATGAAGTTGGGGAGCGGCACTGGAAAATGTCAATATTGGTCGCCATTGTTGCCTACCTCGCGGCAACAGACGCAATATGACCCGCAAATTCGGTCACAAAGGTCTTGAGGGATGTAAGATTACTAAGGTGGCGATACTGCCCGTTTGCGGCTGCACTTTGGGGCGAGGTCATAAAGGCCGTACTTGCATAAAGACCCTGCTGGACGAGCCGCTTGCAAAGCAGGTCATATCTCTGCGCGTAGGACGCGCCCTTGAAGGCAGGGTCGACTGGAAAATGAGGCTCCTTGACCCAAACGGGCGCATTGGATCTATCACAGTCCTCAAGTAGCATGATCCAGCCAAGGAATGGGCGCGGCGCGTCTTCGCCGAAGGCACCTTCGCGATAGGCTGTCCAGAGGTCGTGCGCGGCGCCGATGGCCTCCTCGGATCGGTTGTTGAAGTTGTTGCCAAAAGACGGACCAACCTGAGACTTGAACTTGAGTGCTGCCACGAGCGTGCCCCGATACATTACCAACATATCCCAAAGCTTGGTTGGCCGAAAAAATCCGGGCAGGGTCAGCACACTTTGCTGCACACAAATGTCAGCCATGATGAGACCGTTGGCTTCAATCAGTGAATGGGCAATGGCTAGGAACCCATCCATGTTCTTGCCCGCCGTCACCGCACCCCGCGACCCTGCGTCTTGATTGCCGGATTCGATCTGTTTGGCGAGAGCCGCTTGACGGTTGCCCCAGAAGAGCTTCACCGCCTCCTGTGCCTGAACTTCGTAGTCAGCAAGATTGAGGCTCACCCTGCTCTACCCCTTCAATCAGATTCATTTCCTTAACCGAAAGACCATAAAGACCTGCGACAATCTCGTTCAGTTCGTGCCGGTCACTTGCCTCGGAAAGGCGTCTCAAACGCTCCCGCATCTTCTCGCTGACATTCTCCCAACAGGGAAGGCGAATGCGTCTGAGATACTGCGCCTGAAACCGAAGGTACCCCCCGCGCATCTTGGTTGAATAAAGCGACACAAAGAAGCGGGCGATACCCGAACGCATAACTGCTTGCAGCGCATGCACGTCCCATTCATTGGAGGTAATGAAATACAGGTTATGGTGCGGATAGAGCTTGCCCCCCTCATACACGATGGAAGCATCGCCACTGATGTCGGGGACAAGAAGTTTTTCACGCCTAGCAAGTTCAGGATAGATGCGATCAATCGTGCGATACCAGTTTTGCGGCGCTTTGGTCGCGACGTGTCGAGTTGCGATCTGTTCATATCGTTCCTCCAAATAGCGCCTGAGCTTTGGAAAGCACGCGAGGCTGACAAGTCTCCCATCGTCGCCAAAGGGATTGATCACTCCTTTACCCCGCCATTGAACATGCCCCTCAAGAATATCCCTGGCCATGACCAAAGGAAGCTTACGAGTAGGTTCAACGTCCAGGTCTTCGAAGTCACCGATGAATGCCTTGTCCGCTCCGGTAGCGACGCCGATTCCAACCTTGCACCGGGCTTCCTCGATTGTCGGAAGACTGGACTCGAGGCGGCGCATTAATGCCAGCGCGTCGACATCCTCAAAAATCCACGGCTCCCCGCCTGCCACGATCCTGTCAATCTCGCGCACATCGCTCGAGGGCATCAGCTTCGGTCTCGTGAGTTCGCGTGCCAGACGGCCAAGAGTTCTGCCATTGATCTCTGGCTGTGCAAAGAAACGCGTGGCACTCTTTCCATGTTCAGGTTCGCGTCGCTCAATCACTGTGATTGCCGGATAGGCGCTTACTTCGGAGTGAAACGCATCCGTGCCAACCATATCAACGTAAGTGGCAAGGTGATATGCCTTGCTGACGAACTCGCGCAGTTTCTTACCGTAGCGGTTTTTGATCCATCGATCCGCACAAATAAAGCCCAACTTTCCGCCTGTTCCCAATGCGCGAAGTGACTTCTCAATGAACGGCACATAGATGTCCGCCCGGTCATAGATCGTACTGTAGCGTTGCCGATATTCCGCCATGAGCACATCGGGGATCACCTCCTGGCGCACATAGGGTGGATTGCCTACGGCGTGAGTGAAATCCTGGTCGAAGTCGCAAAGCAGAAAGTCGCCTTGTGTGAGCCAAGTATCCAGCAGAGCTTCGGTATCTTCCGGTGAAATACCCTGCTCGATCATCATTGCATGCATGGCTTGGCGGTTCTGCCCGATAGTCTCGCGATGGATCTCAACGCCCCGGATCGCCGGGGCAAGCTTCGCGAAGGTTGGCCCGTCCGGCTCGCGCTGCGCGGCGGACAAAAGGCGCTCCACGGCTGAAAGAATGAAATCACCGTCGCCAATGGAAGGCTCGAGAAGGCGGAAGTCTGTGAGAGGTTGATCGGCTGTATAGCCGACCAGATCAAGAATGAAGTCGGCAACCTCTCGTTTGGTGTTGATCGCCCCCCGTTCTTCGATACCACTTTCACTGGCTAGACGTTCCACATTCTCAGTGATTGGACAGACGCCTTGAAAGGACCGTCGGACTGATAACGATTGCGTCATGGATATCTTCCCGGAATAAGGCAGTGCGGGAAGAACCCACACTCTCTTGATTACTGTTTGTGGCGTTTTCCCTATCATAGCCCGACTTCCACACCAAAATGCGTCACTGGCCACTTAGATAGCCCGGGCGGAGCAGATGGCCGGAAGTCTGGTTCGCGGCTCCCGGGCACCGGCCATCCTGGTTTGGAACGGCTCAGAGTCCGTCGGGAGGGAGGGTATCCATGTTCACCGGACGGCGCAACGCTCCCGCAGGGACAGAGCGCGTCCGTCCGGGCTTCGGTCGGGCGCCGCCCGTACTTGAGCATGTCCTTAAGAGTTTGACTCATAAGTCATTATTTTAATTATATCATTCAGTTTCAGACACCTGCGTTCCTTCCCAGCCGCCGGAACAGGAACCGGCAGGCGGCCAGCTGCGCCCATGCCACGGAACCCGCAAGGCTCCGCCCGGAATCCTTCGCCAGACGGCGGCAGCGCGACATCCAGGCGAAGGCGCACTCCACGGCCCAGCGGCGGCACGGCACCGTGAAACCCCTGGTTCTTTCCACGATCCCCGGCACCTCGGGAACACCCGTCTCCGCGAGCCTGGCGCGCGGTCCCGCGCCGCTGCAGCCGCTGTCGGCCCAGACCTTCGTCACCGCCGGCGCTCCGTCCCGGTTCCGCACATCCGCCGTGTGGGCCTGGACCACGATCGGGGTCCCCTCCACATCGACGGCGATGTGCCGTCTGCGGCCCCTGGCCTTCTTTCCGGCGTCGTACCCCGACGGCCCCGCCGTCTCCGTCGTCCTCACCGGCTGGCGGCCGGTCCCGGCGGCGGTCGGCTCCGGGCCACGCCCCGCCCGGTCGCGGGCCAGGTCGGGCGGCGCATCCGTTATGCGCTCCAGGACGCCCATGCCGCGCCATGGATGGAAATGGTCCCGGACCGTGATGACCGGCGCGGAACACTTCGGAACCGCCCGCCACCGGCAGCCCGTCGCCAGCATGTACCGGATCGCGTCGGGGACCTTGCGGAGATCCGTGGACTGGGGCCGGTCCAGCTGCGACGGCGGCGGCGGAAGCGGCTCAACCAACGACCATTCCCCGTCGGTCAGGTCGCTTTCATACCGCTCCGCATTGCGCCTGTACCTCTCCCGGGTGGTCCCGTTCCAGGCCATGGTAGCCTCCCTGTCTGGTTGTTGTTCGACACGGAGATACCACATCTGGCGGAGGCCATCCACATTTTAGGTCAACCTCTAAGGCGGGTGCGCAACGACTCACTGTAAGCGGTGGATTGATCGGAGTCCGTGTCGGCTATGTTGAGCCGCGAATTTTTGCCGCCACAAACATCTCTTTCAATTGTCCCGTGAAACTTGGGAAGTTCCTGCTCCCGAGTAATTCCCACGCTAGGAAAATCGTGCTTGGACGAAAGAAACCGCAAAGTTCTGCAGTGTTTCCTGAACGCCTCACTTTCACCAGCTAGAATGTCCTGGCTCGGTTCTTGCGACGCTCTGATCAGATGCCATGGGACGGGCCGCCGTTTGCCTTCGCGGGTGATTCGGTGCAGGGTGTTGACAGGAAGACAGCATGTTGTGGCGGGGGGCCGCGAGACGGCAACCCCCGCCGAGTGAAAGGAGAGAAAGATGACTGATTCGAAAACCCCTTTCGAGGGGAACGTTACCACGGTCTACGCGGCTCTGGAAGTGAGCGGCAGGAGCTGGATCCTCGCGGTGGGCGATCCGTCCGACACGTCGAGGGCCGGCATCCACAGGCTGGCGCCGCAGGACGTTGATGGGCTCCTGGGCAGGCTCGGGCGGGCGCGGGAGCGGGCGGCGACCGGCGGCGATGTCCGGGTGATGCTTGTGTACGAGGCCGGTTACGAGGGCTTCTGGCTGGCCCGGCGGCTGGAGGGGGAGGATGTCGAGGTGGTTGTCTGCGACCCCGCGAGCCTCGAGGTGGTGCGGAGGAAAAAGAAGGTGAAGACGGACCGGATCGACGCCCGCCGGATGGTCCGGGCGCTCAGGGCGTGGGACGGCGGCGACCGGGACGCGATGTCGCGGGTGCGTGTGCCAACGGTCGCGGAGGAGGACAGGAAGCGGCTGCTGCGCCGGCGGGAGCGTCTGGTGCAGGAGCGCCGCCGCCTCTCGAACTCCGTCGACGGGCTCCTGAGGCTGCACGGGGTGTTGGCCGGGGATCCGGCGCGGCCGGGGTTCCGTGAGCGGCTCGGCGGGATGGAGACCGGCTACGGGGAGCCGCTGCCGCCGGAGCTGCTGGCCGAGATCAAGGGCATCCTCGACCGGCTGGAGCTGGTGCGCGCGGAACTCAAGGCTGTCGAGGCGAGGAAGATGGAGATGCTGGAGGCGTCGGCCCGGGCCCTCGACGGCCTCCGCGCGGACGCCGCCGGGAAGGAGGCCGCTCCGCCCGTTGACAGACCGCGGGCGGCGCCGGCGGACGCCCACCACGCGGCGACGCTGGTCCGGCTGCGCGGGATCGGCCCGAACGACGCGCTGATGCTGGGCGGCGAGCTCTTCTACCGGGAGCTGCGCAACCGGCGGCAGCTGGCCAGCCTCGCGGGCCTGGCGCCGGTGCCCTTCGCGAGCGGGGGCGTCGACAACGACCAGGGGATCAGCAAGGCGGGCGGCGCGATGCTGCGAAAGCACCTGGTGCAGATGGCCTGGCGCTGGCTGCGCCACCAGCCCGACAGCGCCCTCTCGGCGTGGTTCCGGGATTACGTGAGCGCCCGCGACGGACGTTCGCGCAGGCGGGGGATCGTGGCGCTGGCCCGTAAGCTTCTGGTGGCGCTGTGGAGGTTCGCCACCACCGGCCTGGTGCCGGAGGGCGCCGTCCTGTCGCAGGCCTGAGAGCGGGAGGGCAACGGAACAACGGAACAACGGAACACCCGGGCGGCCCGACGGGGCCTCCGGGGAACCCGGGCAGGGCGTGTGACCGTGCAGGGGCCTGGTTCGCCGCAGGAAGCGGCACCGTTCATTTCAGATGGGTCCCGCCCCCCCCGGAACGTCGCACCGCCCGAATCGGGCATAATGGTCACGGGGCCGGCACCGGCCAACCGAACCGGATAAGAGGCTGGACGCGTCGTTGAGCGCGTCATGGAACCGCGACGTTCTGTCTGGACTTCCCCGGTGGCACGGAAGCCGCCCCCCGACGGAGGGAGGGACGCCGATGTGAGGTTTTGAAAAAGGGCACTTGACCTGTAAGGTCTCATAAGAGGCCCCTGCATACCATTACTGACTGGAAAATGCATTTATCAAAAAACAGTTGCTTCAATTCAGCACCTAACGAACTCCGCACCCTGTCGGCATTCGCGGTCGGCCTTGTTGAGGCAGACCATTTCCCACGCGGCGCGGTTAGATTCCCCATCCGGAGTAGGGAACCATCCTTGAAGTGTTTCACGCAGTTCCAGGAATGCGGGATCCGTGCGATTGTGGAGGCTCGCCCTTTCGGCCAGACTCCTGAACGTCACAGCTGTCGGACTGCGATTCTTCTGCCTCATCGCGCGGCTCAAGGCTAAGGCCTGTTTACAATTGAGCTGCAGTTCGGCGCGGGCCGCGCCATTCTCCCCGCAACGCCCGCCGGAAAGGCGGCACAGGCAACATGGGCGGGCGGAACGGTGCTGACCGACGCCATGTGGGCGCGGACCGGGAACATCCCTGCCGGCAGGAAGGCCGGCCCGGGAGTGACCGCGGCGGACAGCCGCCCCTTCGGCGGGGCGGCGCCCGTGCGGTTCCGCACGGGATCGCCGTGGCGCGACCTTCCGGAGCGCTTCGGAAAGTGGAACAGCGTCTCCAGGCGGTTCCGCCGCCGGGCGCTTTCCGGGGTTTCCGGACGCGTTTCCGACACTTTGTCGGACGGGTTCGATCTCGAGCACATGTTCGTCGACGGCACGGTCGTCCAGGCGCACCGGAAGCATCCATGTCTGGAATCAAGCCCGGATCCGGCTTTTTTCCGACTTTTTCCGGTTTTTCCCGGTTTCCGTGTCCGGCTGTCCCGGACCTTTCCACAGCGTTCCCCACAGGCGGCGCCGTCCGGGCACGCCGGAAACACCCGCCGGGGAGACCCCGGCCGGATGGCGGGTGATTCGCTTTCCGCGCCGGACGGACGCGGTCCGGCCTGCCGTCAGGCGGCGGCCGCCGTCCGGTCCTCCCACACCCGGCGGTCGCGGAGAAGGGCGTTGGCGGTCACGGCCAGCCTGCGCATGACGGCCACGAGGGCGACCCTGTGGGGCTTTCCCCTCCCCCTGAGGCGATCGTACAGTTCCCTCATGTCCGGGGAGCACCTGCTGGCCGACAGCGCGGCCATATAGACGACATCCCTCGGCCTGCGGCGTCCGCCGCCGATGTGGCGCCCGCCCCTGATGGTCCCGCTGTCGCGGGCGAGGGGGGCCACGCCGGGCAGGGATGCGGCCTGCCGGTTGCCGATGGCGCCCGGCCCGGCCATCCATGCGCCCGGCGCCGCGGCGGTGACGGGGCCGATGCCGGGCACCGAGGTCAGGATGCGGTGGCTGTCGGCGAACTCCGGCGATCCGGCGACCGTCCCGCCGATCCGCCGCTCCAGCGCCGCGATGGCGGCGTCGATGTCCTTGAGGACCCTGCCGACCTCCGTGCCGGGCGCGCCGGCGCCGACCTCCGACACGACGGTCCTCAGCTCGGCGCGCTGGTCCACGAGCTTCTCCCGCAGCACCAGCATGTCGCGGAGCCGGTCGATGGCGGCGGCGGCCGGCGCCGTGGCCCGCATCTCCGGGAACGCGGCCCCGAAGGCCGCCAGTATCCTGGCGTCCACCCTGTCGGTTTTCGCAAGGGCCCCGGCGGCCTTCGCGAAGTCCCTCGCCTGCCGCGGGTTGATGACAAGGACGGAGAACCCCCTGGCATGCAGGGACTGCAGCAGGGCCCGGTGCATGCGCCCCGTGGCCTCCATGACGGCCCGCGTGGCGCCGCCCTCCCTGAGGAGGCGGCCGACCCTGCGCAGGCCGACCGTGTCGTTCGTGGCCGTGAAGTCACGCCCGTTGACGTGGATGTTGAGTGTACGCTTGCTTACGTCGATTCCGGCGACTATGGTGGTCATGCTCTCCCGCTCCTGTCCTCGCGATGATCCGGTTCTGAAAACCCAGGCATCCATCCAGGACCCGGGAGACGGACGGGAGGGCGGGCCGACCACGCTTCCGGACGGATCCGCAGCTGCGATCCAAGGCGGTATCGGTCCAGCCCGTCCTGCGGGGCAGGGCCCCGCACCGCCGCCGCCGGTAGTGACCGACGGCGGCGGCCCCGACACAGGAATGACCCGGAGGGACGGCAGAAGGCAACAGGCATGTTTTCCACAGAAAAACGCGCCAAATTTTTCCACAGCCACCACCTCCGTTCATTTCTGATTCTCTGAACATACGAGGCGGCGGGCGCGGAAGGAGAACCGGAAGACAGGGAACCGGGCGTTCCCGGGGTGGCCTGACCGGCAGGGCCGTGGCGGTCATGGACGCGCTGGGCCATCCCGTGCGGTTCACGGTCCTTCCCGGCTAGGCGCACGACCTCAGGGGCGTGCCGGAGCTTCTGGATGGCCTCCGGTTCGGGACCCTGGCCGGCGACAGGGCGTCCGGCGCGGACTGGCTGCTGGAGGATCTGGAGGGGCGAGGCGCCGGAGCAGTGATCCCGGCGGGGCGGAGCCGGACGGAGCCGCCGGAGCACGACCGGGAGAGGTACGTATGGCGGCACCGGACCGGGAATCCCTTCGCGGAAACCAGGGAGTTCCGGGCGATCGCGACGCGCTGTGACAGGACCGCCACGAGCTTCGCGGCGGGGGTTCATCTCGTGGCGGGCGTGGCGCAGGCGGCTTGGTTTTGTCGTCGGGCCAAAGATGTTTCTCGTGCAGCCACTCGCGCAGAGCGCCGGTCCCTTCGTTCCACCCGAGTAGCTTACCCACGTTCGCGGATTCGGACCACACCCACATCTCCAACTCGGGTTCGATCACGATCACTCTCGAACTGTTCGCCCAACCGGCGCGACACAGGTTTTCTTCAACGGCTGTCTGGACGGCTTGCCGTTCTGTCATCTCGTCACCGCATCCCGCCCTATCGAACAGAACCAGAGCGTATACATGGTCGCTGACATAACTGCTTGCGGTTCGTGCCGCCTCGCGGCGGCATCCCAGATCCCTACAAGTATGCCTGATAATCGTGAACTCAATGCTTCGAATCCCGAGTGCGTGTTGACGTCGTGTCAACAGACCTCTCATCGTCCCTTCGATGTCGGCGTCGGCCGCAAGAACAAACAGGTCTTTCACGACAGGATATCAGTCGCCCAGAACACGGTATCTTCCACCGATCCGCGCCATTCCCGCAACCGCCAATGTTTGTCGCCACGAACGATCAGCGTCCCCTTCCCGGATCATAGCCGAAACACAGAACCTGCTCCAATTCGACGCAGCGCAGCAGCGTCGGGGAATGGGAAGCGATAGAGACTTGTGGGCCACGGACCGCCGAGAGTGTCTGGTAGGCGTATTCAATGGCCATTGGATGGATACCACTCTCAGGCCGCTCTAGCAGATATGCCAGAGGGTGAGTCCGAAGGTGGCCGATCACGGTCAGGGCAAACAGCCGTAGCGTGCCTTTGGAGACACCCCAAGACGGCACTTCGACGCCAGCGCTTCTGACCACCAAGTAGTCGTGGCGGTTGTCCTCACAGCGGACAGTCCTGATGTCCTGGAGTTCCGGCAGCTCCATGCGCTGGAGGCACTGCACGCCAAGCCGCGTCAGCGCGTCAAACCGCTTCAAGCTGGAAAAGTCCTTTGCATTCCGTCAGGGGAATTCAGGAACTCGGACAACATGAAAAGTACAGCCCCATTCCACCTCGGCGCACTGACACACGGACCCGGACCGACGGACTCCGGTGTCCTGCCTCCCATCGGATTTGCCCAAGGACACTGACAGCCGCCCGGCACATGCCGGGCGGCTGGGCAACCGGAAGGATCACATGGAATAAACCATTCAAATTCAGCGCCAGTGGCTGCGCTGACACTCGCGGCCACGACGCACCGTCGGCGACCCTGCGGCCCAGCCTATCTCTGGCTGGTCTATCATCGACATCGTCGATTTGTTTTCGGGACGCGGCCCCCGTCCGGTTCAGTTGCCGGAACCGGTTAGCGAAACAACGGCGTCAGATTTGTCGGACTGCATTGATTCGACATTTTTTTCGGATCCGGGCGTCAGGACATGGCCCGTCCTACCAGAATGCGCGTTCAGCCCGTTTCTGAGCCGCCCTCGCCGTCGCCTTCGGAAGCCGGCCTGTCCAGCATCGCGCTGGAAATCTGCGGCGACGTGGGCCATGCGCCCTTCTGTGCGCCGACATGGATACTGAATCCGTCCGGACTCACTTGGCTGAAATCGGGCGCACAGGGACAACCCTCCCGATTGATCACCACGCCGAACCCAAAGCGTGACGGAACCGCGTCGATCCATGCCTGTGCATGGTCGCATGAGGTGCGCAGCCAAGTATTGAAGCGGCCGGCGTCGATCGGTTCCATCAGCGTTTCCCGGTCAATAGCCTCCTGGCGGAGCACCGCCCTTCTGCGAAGCGTGTGAATGATCATGTCCGGACTCAGGCCCGGACTTTTCTCCGCCGCCGCCCAGGCGACAGCACCCAGCGGCAGGATGCGAATCGCAACCGTGTTCAGATCCAGGAGGTCCCGCGTCTCGTGCCTGTCGACGGCCGCGGCAATCTTGTTCGCCGCCTGATCGACGGGATGCAGTCGATAGCCGAAAAGGTCGTCCCGTTCGGTCGGAAAGAACCGATAGTCGCTGTCGACGCTCCAGTCCAGGCGGGTTTGGCGATCGTTCAAGCCGACCATGGCGGACCGGAATGTCTCACCCCGTCTTTTCCAGTCGATGGTGAATCCCGCCCGCACGAGCGCCGCCCTGTCCATTTCGATGACGCGGTCCAGTTCCTGTCTTCGGTCCGAAAAAAGGTCAATGTCTTCGGACAGGCGTCGGCCGCAGGTGTTCAGCACAGTTCCGCCGGCAACATAGTTTTCCGGATCCCTGTGGCCGGCTATGGTCTCAAGGATGCGTGTCTGGATATCCGTCAAGGGCATCGCACATCTCCTCGATCCGGCGCGCGAAGACATATTCCTCTTTCCAGCCATGCAGGCGTAGGCTGCGGGCGACGGCGCGCAGGCTGTCTGGGCCTGGCGCTGCGACTGGCCGCATGTGCCAGAGACACTGTGGTCCGAAACGGCGGAATGCCTCTCTGTAAGCAATCATGGCGGCTTGCCGCATGTCCTGGTCCATGGAGTTCTCCCTTCTTCATGATGCCCGCCAAGCGGAACCCGTTCGCATGAAGCACGGAACCGCGGCGAACATGGCATTGAAACGCGGCGCCGGTCAAGGCGGTGCCGGAGGATGCATGTAAACACAGCGGAAACAATAGGAACCTATGCAGCAGGATATGGCGCACCGCAGTGGAAGATATGACGGCCGGATCATATTCTTCGTTGCATGGAATCAATGGGTTGAAAATCCAAGGTGGAAAATATGCCTGTCGCGACAACTGTTCGAAGCAAGAAGTCTGCGCACACCCATATCTTCGGAGCTAAACCAAAATACGTCATTCTCACGATCCTGAAACCACTCCACGCCGAATATCTGCCGCTGCTTGCGACCGGACGCTTGATCAGTTTTGCATATCGAACTGGATTCCGTGCTTTCCTTGAACTCTTCCGATGTGAGGTGCCCAAGGTAACCGTTCTCGGCGACCATTCCAAGGCCACTATCGGACTCCACGACCCGCAACTCGAAGCGCAGTTCCTCATCGCCCACCGTGAACTCAGCCGCCAGTTCGAAGCCAAGCGACCTAGCCGGGCACCCCCACACGAGATCCCGGAAACTCTGTGTGCGTTTGCTCACCGCCTGTTCCAGTCCCAGTTTCATTCAATCGGACAGAGACGCGATCATATCCAGCAGCGTACTCTTCCCGCTGACGCTTCGGCCGACGAGGACTTAGAAGTTCCCGTCAAACCTAAGGTCGACGTGCCTGAGGCTGCGGTAGCCGCGACCTTGAATCGCTTTGAGCATTGCAGGGGGAGCTTCGTCAGCCACCGATCGACTCCGTCAGCAGGCATTGACCCCAATGATGTGCCCAGACCGGCGGCCCGCCCCGATGCCTCTCCTGTCTCTTCATCGCCCACTCCGCACAAGTAGTCATCTGAACCGCCCCCGTCGTGCTGCACCACAAATGGCAAGCGTTAGCCAATCGACCGCCACCATCGTACAAATCCAAAATCTCATACTAAATGCCGCCCATGAAACCTCCAGTTGGAATTCTCGGACCTCAGCAGTGCCCGCCGACGGATACGCTGGCCTGCTGAAGGCCGGTTCGGTCGCACAGCGTGGGCCGGGAGTTCCGGATGCGCACGGCTGATGACCGAGCGGCTGTCCGATTCTGAAAACCTCGACGAGGGGCGGGACTGGAGGCGGGCTGGCTCCGTGTGGCTACGGACCGGCATGTATCGGATCGAAGCAATCCTCCTCACCCAGCTCTCCTGCGATGGACCAGTGGAATGTTCTCCAGTCCGGAACCTTGAACGTCCTGACCGATTCCCGCACCCCGTTCTATGGATGGAGGCTGCGTTGCCGGATGTCACCGTCACGCCACGCGAGGAAACCGTTCCGGACCGCATTGGAAGCATCCCCGCATTCGACGGCGGGCCGGACCAGGCGACCCGACCACAGGTCATCTGCCGTCGGTCAGATTGCTTCCTTTCCGCGGGTACACTCTCCAGACCATGGCAACCCCCTCTCTATTTGAGGTCCGTCGGGGAAACACTACATCCAGCTGAGGCCTTCTACCTCGTTTGATCGACCTTTATGGAGCGCGGCGATTCGGTCGGTGACACTGGGCTGCGCTTCAACTCAAGGGGCTCGGTAACCGACCTCACCGCAATGCCGCCGGAGAGACTAAGGGACTGTCGGAGGACGACCATCAGGTTATCGGCGACCGCTTCCAGAGCCAGATCACGGCATGCGAAGACCCGCACGTGGTCAACCGCTTACCTTATGTCACCGTTAAGCTCCCCAGGACCAACAGGTGTTTCTGCCAATACCGTTTGGATTTGCGATTGACATCGTCGGCTACCCGGTGCTTCCGGAATTCGCATATAGAGAAAATCAAGAGACGTTGGAGCCTCTTGCACAATTATTGCGGTTCGGGCTTGCGCTGCAAGCCTTTCGGTTCCGCCAGGGTCGTGACACCGGATCCGGTGGGTGCCCGGGGCGTCTGCACGGCCCGAGGTGTGGCGGAATGCCGCAGATGGTGGCCCGTCGGGCGCCGTCCGCGCATGGCTGTCCGCGCCGTCCCCTCCGGGGCGGCGTCCGGTGCTGCCGCGGCTGGCGGTGTCAGATGGTGAGCCGCATCAGCTGCTCCACGGTCAGGGCCAGCACACCGAAGAACAGGTGGCAGGCCACCTTGGCGTGCCCACGGACGCGGACGTGCCGGGCGCCGTACGGGTCCTTCAGGGCGGAGTTCACGCGCCCGCCGCTGGAGCGCTGCCGGTAGCGGACGCGGTCGTGGCGTATGTGGCCCGCTTTCCGCTGCGCCAGAGCCTCCCTGGCGAGGCGCTCCTTCAGCGCCGCGTCGCGGCGGGGGTTGGTGTCGGTGACCGCCACGCGCCCCGTCAGGCAGGCGTGGAACCCGATCTCCAGGGAACCGTGGCCGCGTCCATGAGCTCGTGGCAGTGGTCCACCCGCATCGCCGTCATTTTCGACAGCGGGATGGCGGCCTGGCTGTCGTGCAGCGACGCCGAGGTCAGGATGCAGCTGACGGGGACGTCCCCATCAGCCGCGTCGATATGGAGCCTGTACCCCCTCCAGCTCTCTTTGTACCCCTTCGCGTTGCGCTTCGTGCCGGTGTCGCAGGCCTTCGGCAGCCCGTCGGCCATCTCCGCCGCCGTCATCCCGTCCCGCAGCTGCCGCTCCAGCCGGGTCCGCTCCTTCGGCCTCTCCTCCCCCTTTTTCGGGCGTCCGCGCTTTCGCTTCGGCCTCTCCTCCGGCTCCGGCTTCGGCTTCGGCGCCGGCCTCTCCCGTCCCACGATCGCCGTCGAGTCCCGGGAGATGTGCCCGACGACCGAGCCGGCGTACGCGGCGCGGACCAGCGCCCCGTGCATCCGCTCGGGCAGCCGGGTCTCCGCGAACCAGGCGAAGGCGCGGGAGAACGTCGATTCACTGGGCACCTCCGACACGCGGGACCAGCCGACCGGCCTGCGCAGCGTCGGGTGGTGGCGCAGCCTGTCGACCGTCACCACCGTGGCCGGCATGTCCCACACCGCCTTGGCGACGAAGGCCCGAGCCAGCGCCCTGCGGTCGGCGGCAGGGTTGCCGACGCCCCCGTGGATGCAGTGCACGTGCCTCTCCACCTCCACCAGGTCCATGACGGCGATGAATTTGCCGTGCCTCACGCCCAGCGGGCCGACCTCCCCGGCGAGGGCCGGCAGAAGTTCCCCTTGAAACCGCTGCCAGGCATCTGATATGGACGAACGTAGGGACATGGAGCCGTCTCCCTGCATGTTGTGGCTTTCACACCTGCTTCATACCAGAGGGATGGCTCCATATCCATACCAGCCATCAGAAAAAAGCGCCTGTTTCCGAAAAAAACCGCTTGATCGGGGAGTTCTGCAAGAGGCTCGTTGAAGCGGCATTTCGCAACGCTTGGTCTGCCAGACAACTCCTATCGGAACGGACGCACCTTAAGCCTGAAGTGGCCTGCTGCGCCCCGCAAAGTCAAACTCCGTAGTCCTGACACTGCCCGGGCTCTCGGACCGCAGAAATGACACACCGGAAACGGTCAAAATTCCATTAGGCCAGAACGTGTTTCTGACCCACGGAACACCCCAAGTCCACTCCAGTTAAGGACACAACTCCGCAAAGGTCGAAACCAGGCGACGCCGAGATGGCAAAGTCGCATCTGTCCTGATTTCAGATTGAACATATAGGGCTCTATGCGACCTCCAATCACTCTTGCAGATCCAGAACTTACTCCCAACGTCGTGACCGAATTGACTTTGAGAGTCATAACCCGAACTATGGCGGAATGAGCGTAGAGCATTTCACCACGGACAAACCGCTACCGGAACGCCAAGGAGATCCGATGATTCGCTATCCGCGTGACCTGATCGGCTACGGGCCATCAACACCCAACCCAAATTGGCCAGGCAGTGCCAAGATCGCAGTGCAGTTTGTCATCAACTACGAGGAAGGCGGCGAAAACTGCATCCTACATGGAGATGAAGGATCCGAAGCGTTCCTGTCAGAAATTGTCGGCAGTGCACCATGGGAAGGGCAACGCCATTGGAACATGGAATCCATCTACGAATACGGTGCACGTGCCGGATTCTGGCGTCTTCACCGGCTTTTCACCGATGCCTGCATTCCAGTCACGGTCTATGGCGTCGCTACCGCACTCGCTCGCAGTCCCGAACAGGTCAAGGCCATGAAATCAGCAGGCTGGGAAATCGCCAGCCACGGGCTGAAGTGGATCGAGTACCGTGAGTTTCCCGAACAGGAAGAGGCGCAACATATCGCAGACGCGATCCGACTTCACACCGAGGTCACCGGGGAACGCCCACGAGGATGGTACACTGGCCGTTGTTCGATGAATACCGTTCGACTTGTGGCCAAAGAGGGCATGGACTACATCTCGGATTCGTATGCGGATGACCTTCCTTACTGGTTTCACGTTGACGGTCACGACCAACTCATCGTGCCCTATACACTCGACTGCAACGATATGCGATTCGCTACAGCACAAGGCTTTAACGCAGGTGACCAGTTCGAGTGTTATCTGAAGGACAGCTTTGACGCACTCTACGCCGAAGGGCACTCCGGCAACCCCAGAATGCTCTCGGTCGGATTGCACTGCAGGCTAGTCGGCCGTCCTGGTAGGATACAGGCGCTGAAACGGTTCATTAAGTACGCCACTAGCCATGAGGATGTCTGGACCCCGCGCCGCATAGAGATAGCTGAGCATTGGGAAAGGACTCACCCTCCAATGCGACGCACCCGCCCAAGCGAACTGGACCGCGAGCGATTCACTGCCTCCTTTGGCGGCGTTTTCGAACAATCCTCCTGGATTGCCGAGCGTGCTTTCGACCTCGAACTCGGCCCCTGCCATGACACTGCCGCGGGCTTGCACAATGCACTCTGCAGAATCTTTCGAGGCGCGAGCGATGACGAGCGCCTCGCAGTATTGAGGGCCCACCCGGACCTCGCCGGCAAGCTCGCAGCTGCGAAACGGTTAACGGACGAGAGTTCCAGGGAGCAAGCTGGCGCCAGACTTGACGCGTTGACTGGCCGCGAAAGGGAGGAGTTCACAAGACTCAACGCCGCATACACCAAAAAACACGGATTTCCCTTCATCATCGCCGCAAGAGACCACAGTAAAGCGCAGATTCTGGAGAGATTTGCGGCACGCACCAACAATGGAACTGAATCCGAATTCCAGGAAGCGTGCCGACAAGTGGAACGTATCGCCGAACTTCGGCTGCAGGACCTCCTCCCATGACATATGCCTTTCCTCCCGGCGGCCTTCCAGATCAGGCATGCGATCCCGAAGGCACGGCGATCTTTACTGAAGCCTACGCAGTCCTTCCTGCGGTGACACAACGGGACATTGTCACAAGCGTCCTTCCAGATTGGAAAGGCACGCGCACCTGGGTGCTCGCCCGACCATTGACAGGCTTTGCCGAGACCTTTGCGCAATACGCCGTGGAAGTCGCACCAGGCGGCGGCAGCGACAACCCGGAGCCCGAGACCAACGCCGAAGCGGTGCTGTTCGTTGCGCGAGGTCGAGCTCGGGTCCAGATCAGCGGCAAGGTGCATGAACTGGAGAGCGGAGGATACGCCTACATCCCTCCGGCCTCTGGCTGGAAGATGGACAATCCCGGCCCCGACGACCTGCAGTTTCACTGGATCCGCAAGCTGTACCGACCAGTCGAGAACATCGCGACCCCAGGACCTTTCGTGACATCTGATCAGGAAGTTCTCCCCGCCCATATGCCCGGAACGGAGAAATGGTCAACCACGCGTTTCGTAGACCCGGAAGACATCGCACACGATATGCATGTCAACATAGTCACCCTCCTACCTGGAGGACGCATCCCATTCGCAGAGACACATGTCATGGAGCATGGCCTATATGTACTTCAGGGAACGGCGCGATATCTTCTTAACCGCGATTGGGTTGAGGTCGGGCCAGGCGACTTCATGTGGCTGAGGGCATTCTGCCCGCAAGCCTGCGTCGCCACCGGAAACGAGCCATTCCGGTATCTACTCTATAAGGACGTCAACCGCCACCCGGCGCTGACGCTGGTAGCTTGAAGTTGCGGGCGGAACCGCTGACCGCCGAGGCATTCGCACCTTTCGGTGATGTGTTGGACACGTCAGGCCAACCCGATCTGTTCATCAATCAAGGCAGATGTGGCAGATACCATGACAGGGCTCGGCTCGACTTCGGTTCAGATGGCCGTGCCGGGATCAGTATCTTCCATTCCCAACCAACCCCTTTGCCTTATGCGCTGAAGCTTCTTGAGCGACATCCTGATGGGAGCCAGGCATTTCTTCCGCTCGACCGATACGGTTTCCTCGTAACGGTTGCAGCGGATGAAGATGGTCGTCCTGGGACTCCGCTCGCCTTTCTCACGGCTTCGGGGCAAGGTATCAATTTTCACAGAGGAACATGGCACGGCGTCCTGACCCCGCTGCAGGGAAACGGACTGTTCGCAGTCGTCGACAGAATTGGCGGAACGCGGAATCTGGAAGAGTATAGGCTTGAGACAACAATTATGGTGTATTGATGTACTGTAGTTTCGATCTAGAGATGGAGCACGTGATTCAGTTCCCTACCGTGCCTGCGCCGAACCTATCCAGCAGGGTGATTGGAGTCTTCAGGTCTCCCTATCGTCAATCGTGGTGATGGCGACCAACGTGGCTGGAACTTCGAATCTCAGACTTGGTGACCTGAACAGGGCAGCAATTACGTATTTGATCCAGATATCGATTCCCATTCCTTTCCTCGCAACGCCATTGCATGTGAGGCGCTCGGTGTCGCCCGGCGCATCCCGATCAATCATTCAGGGACTTTCGCCTAACCTTCTGCGGAAACACAGTTTAACTTCGAATTCCCGCTCTCGTTTCGCACGCGGCAATGCGAGTACTTTAACCTTACGTCGTTGCCTGGGATCGGGGTCGCACTACGATCCACGTTTCTCTGGAGAAGCGAGGCGAGTTGTCTGGGCGAAATTGGACTGTGAAATTGATTGATTTCGACACATTGGCTTCCCTGGCATCCGAGTTGAAGCCAAGGAAGCGGCGAACGCTGGTGGCGATTGTCGGACCTCCGGGTGCTGGCAAATCTACATTGGCCGAGGATCTCGTGCACGCTCTGGGCGAGACCGCCGCACTGGTACCTATGGATGGTTTTCATCTTGACAATCGCATTCTTGAACAGCGCGGATTGCTGTCTCGCAAGGGTGCACCGGAAACGTTCGACTCGGCGGGATTTCTCACAGCGGTGCGACGCCTTACGAAGGAGCACGAAGTCATCATTCCATCGTTCGATCGTTCCCGGGATGTCGCAATCGCAGGCGCGGTGACCGTTGGGCCAGAAAAGTCCGTTGCTGTGGTGGAAGGGAATTACCTACTTCTGAAGACCTTGCCCTGGCGCGAACTAAGAAGCTTCTGGGACTTCAGTGTTTTCCTGGATGTCCCGCTGGAAGAACTTCGGACTAGGCTTGTGCAGCGTTGGTTGGATCACGGGCTTGATTTCGAAAGTGCGGTCTTGCGGGCAAAGGCGAACGATCTTCCGAACGCTAGACTTGTCAAAAGCCAAAGTGCTGTTGCAGACGCCTTGATGCAAACGGCGTGAGCGTTGTGCGCAATCCAATCCCGCTGTGCATCACTCACTCGTACGCAGCACATGGGCTGGTCGTACAGACAGCGGTCTCCATGCAAAGACGAGGCCAGCAAGCAACGTCGTCAGTGAACCGCCAATTACAATGGCGAGAGCCGAGACTGGATCAAACGAAAATTCGGTCTCCATCACGAACTCCATAACGCCCCAGGCGGCCGCGCCACCTGCGCCAATCGCCACGATTCCGGCGGTCAGTCCGAACAGCGCCGATCGAAGGACGAAGCCCAGCAAGACCGTATGACGCGATGCTCCGACGGTCTTCAGAACCGCGGCCTCGAATCGTCTCGCCCGCTCACCGGCCGCCGCGGCACCGACCAATACAACCACCCCGGTCAGCAATGACACAAGCGCACCATAAGCTGTTGCGGAGGCAACGCCTTTCAGGACCTCACTCACCCTCGCGATCGCGTCCCGCACTCGGATCATTGTGATGTTGGGATACGCACTTCCCATCTCACGCAACAATCTGGCTTCAGCGGATGCCTCTGCATAGATCGTGGCGATATGACTATGCGGAGCGCCAGCAAGTGATGCAGGGTTCATTGAAAGGATGAATCCAATTCCTGCAGTAGAGAAATCAACTTCACGGAAGCTGGTGATCCCACCCTCAATCTCACGGCCCAGCACATTGATGGTAAGCCGGTCACCTAGCTTAAGGCCCAATTCTGCAGCCTCCTCAGCGGCGAAACTGATCTGCGGCTGTCCAGCGTAGTCCTGCGGCCACCAGGAGCCCACCTTTATCTTTGTGCCGCTCGGCGGAGTGGCGGAATAGGTGATACCACGGTCGCCCTCCAGAACCCAGTGGTCCCCGGCCACCGCTACCGCGGAACGCCCATTGATTTGCGTGATAACGCCTCTGAGCATTGGTGCTGTCTCCACGCGACGCACTTGCGTGTCCTGTTTCAGGCCACTGACGAAACCCTCAAGCTGGTCAGATTGGATGTCGACAACAAAATAGCTTGGAGCAACTTCGGGAAGTTCCTGAGTGATTGCCCCACGAAGGTTTGAATCTATCTGGCCAATTGCCGCCAGAACACTGAGCCCCAACCCAAGGGAAAGGACGACCGATTCCGCTTCACTGCCTGCACCTCCTATTGAACCCAGCGCTCTTCTCAATGTGCCGAACCCACGCACGGCACGTGCGCGCGCGACGCTGCGGGAGAACAAGCGCAGCCCATTGGCAACAAGCAGCAACAGAAAGAAGGCACTGGCCAGACCCGCAGTTGACCAAAAGGCCAATAGCGGAACTCCTGAAAGAGCCGCTGCCGTCGCAACAAGCACAGCGAGGATGAGGACAAGAACCACAATATAGGGCCACCTAGGTAGACTGATTCCGGGAGAGATGTGGTCTCTGAACAGAGCGGCCGCACGAATGCGTTCGGTTCGCGCAAGTGGCCAGAGTGTGAAAAGCGCAGCTGTCAGTGCCCCGTAGAGGGCGGCCTCGGCCAGAGGCGCAGCACGGATCGATTGCACGATCGGAACTGGCAGCAGGTTCTCCGCAACAGTAAACAGCGCCAAGGATACAAACGTTCCCAACCCCAGGCCAATCGCTATGCCAAAGAGGGTCAGAACCGCGGTCTGAAGTCCATAGGCCACAAATATCGTGCCTGTCTCGGCACCTATCGTCTTAAGCGTCGCGATGACATTGATTTTCTCATCAAGATAGCTACGCACAGCAGCTGCGATTCCAACGCCACCAACCGCAAGCCCGGCCAAACCGACCAACACAAGGAATGCCCCCAGGCGGTTCACGAATTCGCTGACGCCTGGTGTTGCGTTTCGGCTATCGCGCCAACGCAATCCACCATCAAATGTCGCGGACGCCGCGGCTTCCAGTTCGGCCAGATCAGTTTCCACGGGAATGTCCAGACGGTAAGAGGTCTCGAACAGGGTACCCGGCTTCAGAAGACCGGACTCGGCCAACGCAACCGTCCGTATGATCGTTCTGGGCCCCAACCCGAATCCCCCTGTAACGCTGTCAGGTTCCCTCACCAACGCGGCCGAAAGTGTGAACTCCGTTGTGCCAAGTCGGAACGATTCGCCGATGTCCAGTCCCAACCGTTCGATGAGCACCGGGTCCATTGCCGCGCCCGGCAAGCCTTCTGCACCATCCAGAGCGTCGCCCAGCGCCATCTCAGGCCGAAGACGAACCGATCCAAAGATTGGATAGATTCCGTCCACGCTCTTGACTTGGGTTAGCCCCCGTTCCGTGTGCCCATCCCTCTCCACCACCGCCATCGACCGAAAGTCAACGACCTCTGATACGGCGTCCGCGTTCTTCCCCATCCAAGCGAGTTCAACATCCGATGCGAACCTATATGAAAGTTGGATTTCGGCGTCTCCGCCAAGCAGCGTTGCGCCTTGCTGCCTCAACCCAGCCTCGATGGATTGCCGCACCTGGCCGACGACAGCGACAGCTGCCACTCCGAGCGCAAGACAGGCGATGAACACGCGAAATCCGCGCACCCCTCCGCGAAGTTCGCGCCGGGCGATTCCGAAGGCGACAGGAAGGTTCATACGGCCGCTTCCAGCTCGGTTTCCAAACGCCCGTCGACAAGCCTGATGGCTCGGTCACAACGTATTGCCAGCTCCGGATCGTGCGTCACCAGAACCAACGTTGAGTCATGTCGCTCGACCAAACCGAACAGCAGGTCCATTATCGCCTCCCCCGTCAAGAGATCAAGATTGCCGGTTGGCTCGTCAGCCAAGAGGATATCCGGTCTAGGCGCAATGGCACGGGCAAGCGCCACACGCTGTTGTTCACCTCCAGACAACTGCGCCGGGTAGTGCCGCGTGCGGTCGGTGAGTCCCACTGCGTTCAATTCCACTTCCGCACGGGCAAAGGCATCGCGATTGCCAGCCAGTTCCAATGGTGTCGCGACATTTTCCAAAGCCGTCATTGTCGGAATGAGGTGGAATGACTGGAATACAATCCCCATATGCCTACGGCGCATCCGCGCCAACGCGTCCTCATCCATTGCGGTCAGGTCGCGACCCAGGACTTTGACGGATCCACCGGTGGCGCGGTCAAGGCCGCCTATGAGCATAAGGAGCGAAGACTTGCCGGAACCAGACGGCCCAACCACGCCAAGCGACTCACCCCGAGCGACATCCAGATCAACGGACTTGAGAATGTCCACTCGACCAGCGTTCCCTTCGAGTGCGAGCTGTGCGCCTCTCAATGTCACTACGGGATCTGGCATCGCGGACTTCCATCAAACGCTCAATTCCGTTGGATATGGGGTGCTGCGTCTGGTCTGCAACCTATCATTTGCGGCACTGTTGGGATTCGGAACTGCGCATGCCGAGACTGTGACAGTTGCAGCGTTGGGCGACAGCTTGACCCAAGGGTATGGACTTCCACAGGATCAAGGACTTGTACCGCAGTTGCAGCGCTGGCTGGACGCCGCAGGAGCAAACGCTGAGATTGTGAACGCAGGGGTGAGTGGCGACACCACACAGGGCGGATTGGCCCGCGTGGCCTGGACCCTCACAGATGAAATTGACGCCCTGATCGTGGCACTTGGCGCGAATGACATGCTGCGAGGAATAGAGCCATCGGTCGTGCGCGAGAATCTTGAAGGAATTCTTGAAATCGCCAATGACGCCGAAGTGCCCGTTCTGTTTGTGGGGTTCACGGCACCGGGAAACTACGGGCCTGAATACAGGAACGAATTCGATGCGATCTACCCCGATCTCGCGAGTCTATTCGATGTCATGTTCATTGATCGGTTCTTCGATCCCATTGCCAATGCAAGGGACAAAGGCGGCTTGCGTGTTGAACTCCTGCAGGCGGACGGGCTTCATCCGAACCGCGATGGCGTGGCTCTGATCGTCGAGCGATTGGGTCCGAGTGTTCTTGAATTGGTCGAAGCCGCCCGTAAGCGATAGACCCTGACCTTCAGCGGAGTGTTGATCTCAGCAAGCGATTCAACATATTCGATAGCGGCATATCAAGGCGCGTTACCTGAACTGCGTAAAGCTGTTGAAGCGCTTACGCCCATTGAAAGGCAATAGGAAGTGAGCCAGTCGGCATGCTTCGTGCCAGGGGTGGATTTCGTCCCTCCCCGATGGGATGTGGATGGCGACCCCCGGCACCCTTGCAACGGGAGGTTCCGCGCTTTGGTTGTGTGCCCGAAGCGAGGGACTGGCAGGCGGGTCGGTGCCTGACCCATCCAATCCCGGGCCGCTTCGACTACCTTCCGTAGCGCCTTCCTGACCGCTCGCACGGGCTGCGGCGTGACGGCACGGCCCTGCGCCTCGCGATGCGGCTGTCGGAGAGCGAAAACTCGGTGTTCATTGTCGACGGAGTTCCGGGGCAGCAGCATCCTTGACCGGTCGAGGACGTATCGCGGGAGGCACGGTTCGCGATCGTGGAATTGAGCGTTCGGCAAGCCTGACGGTCGCCGACGCTGTCAGCATGTCGGATCTGTTTCTGATATCGACGCAGCGTTTCTCCATGGACACGGGCAGGGTCAGGACACTCAGGCCCATCGGGCGTAGCGCGTTCCGCGCCCTCTGGACTTAAAAAAGGGGATTATATACCTTGCTGAAAAAAACGAAGATCACCGGATCGACATTGCGGGATTGGTTCTGAATCACCAGTCATAATATGCCAGCAATGCAGTGAATGAATATCGAGGCCATTGCCGAAATCAGTAGAGCGGCCACGGAGCACGGCTGGTGAAATTGAACGCTTCAACGAACTCCATGTCATTGAAATCCACGCTCCAGCATTCCAGAAATGATTGATCGGACATGCCCGCTCCATTCGGTGAGGATGCCGGATCCCAGATCAACTGCAGTCCTGCGTCAACGCGTTTTTGTTCCCCATCCGTTCTTTCAGAGGTCCATATATGCAGCTATGGTCCGTTTACGCGCGGTTGGAGCTTCGGACTGGAATGGGGCAGAAAGAACGCGGATCGAGAAACAGGTCCTGGACATTGAATGAGGGAACCGGCGCCTGACGCCGGCTCCCCATGTCTCACTGTTTGGCGCCGAAGGCTCCCAGAATGTTCGAGGCTTCGAACACACCAGCCACTTCGCCGTGACCGGGACCATAGATGCCACCCTCGATACGCGAAGTTCCCGACGATCCGCCGAATTCACCATCGCTCCTGACAGCAATGTCAGTGAACCCAACGCGGGTCACACTGTGTGACGCAATACGGTCGGTATCGATGATCCTGGTGAATTCAGCCGCCATGCGGGACGTGTCGAAATCATAGGCCAGGCTCGCATCCCCCGTAAGACGGTTGCCGGCGCGCGGTCCCGTAGCGGGCGTGCCGGTCATGATGCCTCGCCAAGTGGCGTCGCCTGTGGGACGGGTTCCCGTCAGGTCGCCGCCGGCGAAACTTCCGCGGGCTTTCATCCTGACATCAATCCTCACACCGGGAATTGTACCCGCCGGATAGAACAGACCCATGTCTGCCGCCATGAACCCGCTATGCTCCATCCAGGAGCCCAGCATCCTGAAATCAGCGCTTCCCAATCCAGGATATATCTGCCGTCCATCCACACGGATGGATGTGATCCCGTTACGGGTGCCAAGTTCCTCAATGCTGGAAAATGATGTCCATCCCCGCTCGCCTGTCTCATCAAGGACATCGACCGTCACCTGCACGCCGGTCTGCGGTTCCGTCAGCGTACAGACGGTTCCCGAACAATCCGCCGAAACGCTGAAGGACCCACCAAAGGAAGGATTGGTGATGTAATAATGCAGAGTCGATACATCAAGTGAATCGATCATGTTCACGATACCTGCTGACCGACTGTCCTGCGCCTCGGGCCGTTCCGCCGGAACCTCGGCCGATGACAACGCCCGGATCGCCCGGATATTCGAAGGTGCGCCATCGGATGTGGTGGTGGTACGCGTCACCGGTTGCGTTCCTGTCGTAACGGACATTCCGGACGGCATGCCACCACCCCCACCGCCACAGGCGACAAGCCCCGCCAAGGCCAGACTTCCCAGACCCATTTTCAACAATGGTTTCATATTCATGTACGTCTCTCCTTTCATAAAACGTGAAGCGCTACTCTCATCGTGTGCCGAACGTGCTGACAATACCTGCTTCCTCCAGTTCGGTACGCCACGGGGACGCGGTCCATTCATGAATGGCTACCCCCACCATACTTATCCAGACCGGATTCGTTCTGGGGCGTATCCCGATCTGGTTGATCACGACGCTGCGGACCGACCCGTCTTTCTCCGTGCCATGACCCACACTCCATGGCATTTGCCAGATGGTCAGATCGTTCGCCGGTCATAACGCCTTAAGTTCAAAAATGCCTGAAGTCAGGGGCTTCCTTCTGGTCTGGATGGGAGAGGGCTTGAAGCTTTGGAGAACGGCTGAGATGCAGTGTGTTTAAATAGGGGATTACATACCTGACTGAAGATTTCGATCGCGGCTGACGATTTCCGGTTTGGAGATTGGTCTGTAGCCATTCCATTCGGTCGCTGGCTCGAAACAGGTAGTCTAGATGCCGTAAGCGGCGGCGGGAGTGGAGAGCCAGATGGTCCGCCGTCCAGCCAAAACCGAGTCCTTGGCCGATTTCAGCAAGGTAAATAGTCCCCTTAAAAAAGGGGGTAACCTCCAGCAAATCACATCCCTGCCTTTCGCGGTGCGCAGCTTTGGAGGAACGACAATGAACACCATGAAACATCTCTCGGCCTGTGCAGTGGCCATTACGGCGGGGGTCTTCTGTCGGCTGCGGCGGGGTGGAGGCGGTGGGGCACCGCTAGCCGGCGACGGCGGCAGAACGCCTCAGGAACCTAGCCAGAGGACCCCTGCCCGCCCGGCGATCACGGCCGGGGCGTATGCGGTCGGGGAGCTACAAGCATCGGGCGAAACATACAGCGGTGTGAAACTTGACCAGCCGCTCGTGACGCGGTTCGAGAGGGATGGTTCCGGCGGATTCGACATCACGTACAAGATCGACCGCGTCGACCGAACAGTCTCGTTCGATGCGAATGGCTACGACCAAAGCCTGGACCGCTACGCAACGGCTATGGGAAACCGGCTTTACGAGGTCACGTTCGACCCGGGAGCGCGTCCAGGGAAGTGAACGTCGGAAGACTCCTCACCGCAGCCACGGAATTCGAATATCTGGAAGTGTACTACACCGAGGTGGGTGAATTCGACGGTCCCGTTTCAGAAGATTCCCTGCTCCGTTCCGTTGCCGTGGGACATTTCGTCCACGGCGAGGCGGCCCGGACACTTCCGGTTGGCAGCGCCTCGTATTCGGGACGTTTCCTGACCAAGTACTACCGCCCCGAGTCGGAGGCCCCGGACACGCCGTCGGAGGGCTTCCTGCACAGCGACAGCCTGTCCCTGACCCTGAACTTCGCGAACGGTTCCGTCAGCGGAACGGTCGAGCGGGTCCGGGACTTCACGGAAGAGCCGGACAATCCGGTCGTGCCCCTTGCGGACCGGTTCGTCATCGACGGCACCATCGGCAAGAACCTGTCGGCGACAGGTTTCGAGGCGGAGCTGGCAGGAACCGAGGACCTTGCGGTCTGGCAGGTCGAAATGGAGGGCCGCGCCTTTGGACCGCAGGGGGAGGAGACGGGTGGCGTGCTGCGCGGAACCAACACGGACGACGACTACGGCCTGATCGGGTATTTCGCCGCAGGGACACCGTAAGGTCTCGTGCCGGGACAGCCTGTCCGTGCGGCGTCTGCGGGGCACATGCCCCAAGACCGGCCGGAAAACGGCGCTCCCCCGGCAATGCATCTCTGGCCCGGGCGTCCGGAGCCTTCCCAAGCCGACGGGCGGGATGGAGGCGGTTTCAGCAGACAATGCTGTTCCTGATCGGCCCGCTGCAGGATTCGGCGAACTCCCGCCCCTTCCTTTCGGCCCGCGTGAGTTCTTGCGATTCCCGATTGCAATCCTACGCAGGAGGGATTGGCGAACTCGACCTTGTTGAACTGCTTCTTGATCGCCTGACGCAGTTCCAGGTCGTCTGCATAGCGTAGCATGAAGAGCGGAGCTGTCGATCTCGCCGAAGGCCTCGCGCGTCTGGTGGAGCATGTTGGAGAGAACCGGCGAGGCCGGTTCGCCATTCCCAAAATGGAAATATTTTTACCGTGTTCGAAGCGTAAGTCAGGATGTTCTCAGCTTGACCTTTCGTGAGGTTTTTTCTGCAGTTTAGCCTGCAGCAATAGGTTCATCAGCGTATCTGTACGTTTTCCGGTTTCCATTGGAGAATAACCGTCGCACTCCCATTCGGTGTTATCAAAGGTCTGTGACCTTCCTTTACTTTCCGCCTTCCCATAACTGAATGACTGAACCCGCGCTTGACTTCAGGAAGGAAAGGTCCGCCGTGCCGAAACACTGCATGTCCTTCGTTGTGCTGTTGGCGCTCTCTTCGAACGGGGTCGTTGCCGATGGAATCGATGTCCCCCGACGTTGGGTAACACAAGCCGTTGAAGAAATTTGCCCGGACTCTGATTTCAGCGGGTTTCAGGCACAGATGGCTCTGGAAGGTAGTTGGTTCATTGACGAGACGCGGACGCCGGACAGCCATTCACCTGCCAGGATCAACGTCCGACTCGCATTGCCGAATGGGGCCGAACTGGAGTTGGACCGCCGACAGGCTGGTGGACAACTCAGACAGTTTCGCGTCTCCTATTTCGAAGCGGTCAAAAATCGGCACCGTCCCCTTCTAATGGCGATAGCGGATGGATCCTGCACAATCCTATCCGGGCGTGTGTTGCGTAGCGATGGAGAAGTCTGGCGTTTTCTCGATCAACTTGAAGGCGATTTGGCCACCGTCAAATGGTCTGAAACGCTTCAGGCACCCTGGCCAGAAGGTGAGGACTCCGGGGGCATTCGCGTCGCATTGGTTGATAGCGGCCTCGTCTATGATCTTGAACTGTTTCGCGACCGGCTTGCGCGGGACACAAATGGCCACCCATTGGGGTACGACTATTGGGACATGGATGCCTATCCCTACGACGGTGATACATCGAGAGGGCCGTTTCTGCCAATCCGGCACGGTACTGCGGTCGCATCGATCCTCGTACGGGAGGCACCCAACGCTGCTTTGGTTCCTTACCGGTATCCCCGGCCGGATATGGACCGTATGGGCGACCTCATCGAACGTGCGGCGCGCGATGGCGTACGCATTCTGGCGATGCCGCTCGGCAGTCGCCGTGCTGAGGACTGGCACGCGTTCGCCCGAGCGATCGAGCGCCATGACCTACTCGCTTTTGTATCGGCAGGAAACGACGGGCGCGACATCGATGCAGATCCGGTCTACCCCGCGACGCTGGAACTCACAAATGTCGTGACCGTTACGTCTGCCAACGAATTCGGAAGGCTTGCACCCGGCTCGAACTGGGGCGCAACAAGCGTCGATCTTATGTTGCCAGCGGAGAATCTTGAAGTGATCGATTTTCGAGGTGCCTCTGTCACGGCTTCTGGATCGAGTTACGCAGTACCAAGGCTGGCTGCCCTAGCCGCACGCATTCTTGAGGGGGAACCTGACCTAACGGCGGCTGAGTTGAAGTCTCGAATCTTTGCGCGGGCCGTGCATTCGCCCTTTGAGCGCAGTGGCATTTTGTCTGTGGGATGGATTCCCGATCCGCTTTCTGACTAGCTTCAGCGAACCAGGCCCGCTCCCAGAATTGCAGATGAATCAGCGGAACACCCGAACCCGACGGGCGTCGACCTCGGAAAGAAACCGGCAAGCTTCCCAGCCTTTGTCAGAGCGTTCGATCACAAGTACAAGTTGAAGACCTCAATGGAGCCCAAGCCGGAGTATTCCCTCTACCAACGCTTCCGCTAGTGGGCCAATTCCAGCAGTGGAAACGACAGAAAGCCGAGGATTGACACAGGGTCAGTCTACCAAATGTGTCTGTCGCAGCGTCAGCATTCTCCGAATTGTTCAGCAGACGGGTCAGGCTCAGAGGGTATCCCTGGCAGCCACGCCAGATTCTGGTCGCTGATCACGACCTCGGCCAACCGCCCGGGCCAACCAGATCAACCGCGACACGTGAAGGATGACCGTCGAGAGCCAGATTTCTAAAGCGGCGCCAAATGAACAGGTCGGCGATGGAGAAAATGAGCAGGATACAGGTGATTCGCTGTGTTGATGCACCAACTTCCGATAGGAACTGTTCATGCATTTCCTTTCTAACATTGCGGGATCCCAAATCCCCGGGAAACGCGGTTCTCTCGCATTCAGATCGCAAACTTGCTTGACGTTGGGATCCTAATGGTGCTCCATTATCTCATGACTTCGACCGGGAGGTCGGACTGCCGGTCAACGGATGATCTCCCGAATTGACCTGCCGTGTTCGCGGATACGCGACAGTGGCAACCGATAGCATAGGGAGAACAGAATGCTGAGATCACTTTGGACAGCCGCAATTGCTACAACTGTGGCGGTGACTGCATCTGCGGTCCACGCACAGGTCAATCTGACCTCAAATACCGCTGGTGCAGGCACTACTGCCGGACTGACGGCATCTGCGCTTGTTGAGTATGCAGCAGCACGCGGCATCGCCAATATCCAGTTGAAAGACGGTCAAACCGGAACAAACTACTTCCAGGCACTCGCAGAGGGCAAAATCGACATCGCCAACGGTCCCTTCATTCTACCATTCATGTTGACGCGTGCTGCCGGTCCCTACGCGAGTCTGGGAAAGGAGAAAGGTGCCGAAATCGGGCCGACTATCCAGCTTCTCTATCCTTATACCTTCAGTATTTTCACCATGTACGCGTATGACGCCAAAGGGGTTGAGGGCTGGAAAGATCTCAAAGGCCGCAAGGTACTGAACGGGCCACCACGTGGCGCGGCCACCACGAACTCACGAGCGCTCATCCAGCTTTTTGGCGGATCAAAGTTTGACGAAGACTACGAGTCCGTCACCGTGAACTGGAACCAGGCCGCCTCGGCAGTCATTGACGGCACGGCCGACGTTGCGGTGGTCCCGACCATGTTCCCAGGACCCCGTGTCACGCGTGCAGGTGCCGCCGGCGCGATGAGCATCTATTCGCTACCCAAAGACGTCTTCGAAACCGAAGAGGGCCAAAGACTGTTGAACAAGCCTGGCTCGACTGCGTTCACAATGCCGGTCGCCGAGCTTAAGGCAAGCCTTGGCGACGGATGGACGGTAGTCTCGGAGGACGATACGTTCCGCGCAATGTCGGTGGTCGGTGGCGACTTCGTCAACAGAAGCATGGATGAAGAGGTCGCCTATCAATTGACCATGGCACACATCGAAAACCTTGAGGGACACAAGGCTTTGGCTCCGTTCATGGGCTCATTGAACTTCGGAATTCTGGATCCCAGAATCTCCGGCCTGTGCGGACCGAACCCAGTCAAGTTCCATGTCGGCGCCGTCCGCGCATGGGAGGAAGCTGGCCATACGGTTCCCGATTGCGCGAAGCCATAACAGTGGGCACTGGCAACAGTGTCGGGCGGCCAACGATGCCGCCCGCACTACCATCATGAACACCTCGAACAGCCCCACAACCGAACCGGAACGACCGATGGAAGTTTCCGCCCCCGTAGTGGATCGGCTGGTCTATTGGCTGGGGTTCTCGCTGGTACTGCTGGGGCTCCTGAACGTGACGCCGGCGATTCCAGGATGGGACGAATTCTGGAGATCCGTGACCGGCATGGACTTCTTCAAGATCCGGCGCTTTCCGACCGAGTGGCTCTATCCGCTCGTTTTTGCCTGGATGATGCTGATCGTCGCCCTGAAGCATTCCATGTGGCGCAGATGGGTGGACGGAACGCCTGCGCTGCGCTGGTTCGGTCTGTTCCTTGATGTCGCCCTGGTCGCCGCCGCCGCAACAATTTCCTTGAGCTACCTGATCGAGCTTGAGGCCGTTTGCCTCTATGATATGTACACCGGTGACAGGGCGCGATTGATGGCGCAGGCCCTGAAGGCTGATATCGAATACGCCGAACTTCTCGGCCTTCCCATCCCCGAAACAGCCGATGATCCAGCCTGCCTGAACACAACAGGGAGCCTGCTTCCGGTCATCCTGTTCACGGCAACCGTCATATTCCTGGCCTACAACATCAACGTCTGGGGCTTTCCGCTTGTCTTGGTGTCGATCCTGATCGCAACCTACACTTTTGGTACCGTCATGAACTGGTATCTGTTCGGCGCGGAGGACCAGAACAAGTATCTCATCACGATTCTAAGCAGCGAGGAACCGCGCAGCCTGACTTCCGGCCGAGAGTTCGTGCGTGACTCTCTCATTAACAACACGGCAGGGCTACTTGGTCGCTTCATCAATGTGCTATTGCTGTTGGTCTTTCCCTATATCATTCTTGGTGCGCTCTTTGGACGATGTGCCGGCGGGAAGGCGCTGATCAAGCTCGCTTTTTCGATGACCCGTAACCTGCGGGGCGGCCCCGCCCATGCCGCTGTCGTCTCGTCAGCCCTATTTGGCACGATTACCGGAGGCCCGGTGGTTAACGTGCTGTCAACCGGAGTGCTCACCATACCGATGATGCTGAAGCGCGGGTTTTCCAGAGTATTCGCCGGCGGCGTCGAGGCGGCGGCCTCTTCCGGCGGGTCAATCATGCCGCCGATAATGGGTGTAGCGGCCTTTATCATGGCTTCATTGACGGGCGTACCGTATCGCGAGATCATCATAGCCGCCGCAATTCCCGCTGTATTCTATTTCTTCTGCCTGTTCCTTTCCGTAGTCTTCCAGGCGCGCAAACAGGATATACAGTCTGTGGGTGAACTGTCGGACGACATGCGTTTGGACCGCGACGACCGGCTGCATCTGATTCAGATATTTGCGCCAGTGCTGTTGGTGCTTGTTTTGCTGCTGACACCGAAGGATGGGATTGGCTGCAGCTCGATTTCAATCCTGTTGGGTGCGGTTGTGGAAATGAATGGCGAGACCTGTAAGGTCATTTCGCTGCCGTGGATCATCGAACTCTTCCAAAATGCGGCTGGCGACGCCAGCGCGGCCGGCTGGTGGGCGGTGATGTTGCTTCTGGTCCTGATGTTTCTCGACCGGGAGTTCCGTGCGCAGCCAGGAAAGATCTTCGATGGGCTGGCACAGGCCGGCGTGACGGTTTCCACGCTGTATCTGATGTTCCTCGCTGTGACCGTGATCGACGTTTGCCTCAACTTCACTGGGCTTGCAAAGTTCGTGGCTGTGGATGTCCTTGGTTTTCTGAAATCCTTTGATATCGGGATTGGTTCGACGAGCTTCCAGCTCTTTGCCCTGTCCCTGACAATGCTCCTGGCGGTTCTTCTTGGAATGGGGATGCCCGCAGTCCCGGCCTATATCAATGTCGCACTGCTGATGGGGCCGATGCTGGTCGGACTTGGTTTGGCGACGTTCACCGCACACATGTTCATCTTCTATTTCGCGATAGCCTCGGCAATCACACCGCCGGTCGCACTCGCGGCGTTCGCAGCCTCGACCATTACCAAGGCCGATCCAATGAGAACTGGCTTTTCGGCCGTTAAATCGGGAATCGTCCTGTTCACCATCCCCTTCGTCTTCTCGTTCCACCCGGAGCTTCTTTTGATCGACAAGGCTGTTCTTGATCCCCGGACAGGAAGCTTCATTTCAGGCTATGACGGCAGCATTGACTATGGCTGGCTGTCGCTTCTGATCATGCGGGTAGGTGTTGCGTTGTATCTGGTGTCGAGCGCACTCGCCGGATTTGACCATAAAGCACTGCCGGCAATCGAAATCATCGCCAGGCTGATCCTGGCGGTCCTGATCCTGTTCCATCCCGCGGAGATATTTGGACCAGCCTTGTTTGGTGCAGCTGTCCTGATTGCGTCTCACGTGGTCCGAAGCAGGTCAACACTGCAAGCTTGACGACGCAATGGTTCCTGAGGAAAGCGAATGAGTGAGCGCCCAAGCTACATCCTATATGTCACCGATCAACAACGGTTCGACAATCTGGGCTGCAATGGGCATCCGGCACTTCGGACGCCGAATATAGATGAATTGGCGCAACAGGGCGTGAACTTCGACCGATTCTACGTCGCGTCGCCGGTATGCATGCCAAACCGAGCCAGCCTGATGACCTGCCGTATGCCGTCAAGCCACGGCGTCAGGTCACTTGGCCTGCCGCTGGCACACGACAATGTAACCTTTGTCGAAGTCCTGCGCGCCGCAGGATATGACACCGCGCTAATAGGGAAGAGCCACCTGCAGAATGTCACGGATTGGTCAATCCAAATCGAACCGCCCGAGCAACGAGAAGGCTATGCGCCGCTTCCCGATGACTTCGCCGTCGCCGTTCGCTCGGATCTGGACAACGCAAGCTATCAATACGAGCGAGAACAATATTGGATGCAGGACCATCCGGTTGTTCCAACCCCTTTCTACGGGTTCGATCACTACGACTCTGTGCTTCGACATGGCACGAATACGGGCGGTGACTATGAGGTATGGCTGAGAAACGAAGCTCCAGAGATCATGCCTTTGCGCGGGCGCGGAGATCAGCTTCCGCACGACTTTAGCTGTCCGCAGGCAATTCGCACGAAGATTCCGGAAGACAGATACTCCACAAGCTACATCGCTGACCGCGCACGTGAATGGATCGAAGGCCGGAAAGGCAATCAGAAGCCGTTCTTTCTGATGGTGTCCTGGCCCGATCCGCATCACCCGTTCAACCCGCCCGGCAGATATTGGGACATGTACAGGCCAGAAGAGATGCCGGTACCGCTGGCCTACATCTCCAATGAATGGGATCCGCCGGAATACGTCAAAATCGCTGAGCGCACGCGCGCCCACGACAAAACTCTCGGCCAATGGACCGGTTATTCGATTGCCGTCTCCAAACAGGAAGCGCTTGAGGCCCGAGCTTTGACCTGCGGCATGATCTCCATGATCGACGATGCGGTCGGCCTCATTCGAGAAGCGGTTGTGGACGCAGGCCTTGAAGACAAGACAGTTCAGGTATTCACCTCGGACCACGGCGATCACCTAGGCGAACATAGACTGCTGTTCAAAGGTGCCGAGCAGTATGATTCACTTACACACGTGCCGTTCATTTGGGCTGATCCAAAAGGTACGAAAGGCGAACGCAACCAGGAAATTGCGCAAACCTTGGATATAGGCACGACTATCCTGGAGCATGCAAGGATCGAGGCGCCGGTCGGCATGCAAGGCGTCGTTCTTTCGGTAGCGGGCGGCCGGGGGCGCGAAACCGCCCACATCCAGTATGAAACGCAACGGACGCAGGAAGCCTTCGGGCCCCGTCCACGCGTTCACACGATTATCCATGATCGTTGGCGACTGTCGATCTATCTTGGCAAGTGCCCGAATGAACTGTTTGATCTTGTGGAAGATCCGAATGAAATGACCAATCTCTGGGACAGCGCCGCACATGCGGAGATCAAAGGCCAGTTGATCGAACGGCTTGCCGAGATGGAAATCGCTGTTGGCAACCGCGTGCCGTTGCCAACCGCACAGGCCTAGTCCTGTTCCAGTTCCCTGGCAGATTGAATGTAGTAGTGCCGCGTCGGGCAGTTGATCTGGGCTTGGGCGTGCTTTCTTAGAATTTCGGCCTTGAGCGCCTTGGCACTTCCTCCCCCCTGACCGGTATGAAGCAACCGGTCAACAAGCTGCAGTGCCCATTGGTAATCCCCTTCCGTCCGGGCTCTTTCAACAGCCTTCATGACTGCTCCCGACCCACCGGCAAGTTCAATGAAGCGGTGTGCCTCCTCTGAAGGGGACAGGGGACTAAGCGATGTCGGGTTGCCGTCAAACCAACCCATCGTCCCAATGAAATAGGCGCGGACAGCAAATTCGACACGCCCATAGTATTCGCGTAGATAAGGCTTCTCGGCAAGTTCTGGTGGCAACTTTATGCTATGCGCCAACTCATCAATCGTCTTTCCTGCATCCATGCCGTTGCGGGTTTCGTTGATGATGTGGCGGATCGCATCCCGATAGTTCGACAGCACTTCCCTTACTGTGTTCGCGCCCAACACCGCCTTGGTATGGCCGGGTGCAAGCACCTCAGGCTCAAACGCCATCAACTGGTCCAGCGTGTCCGCCCAAGTATCGAAATCCCGATACGGGGTCCCACGAATGGCGTAGAGATTTGGGAAAGAACGATAGAAGTTATCGCCGCTGAACAGCACTTTCCGGTCGGCATACCAGACCACCATATGGTCGGGGGTCTCTCCGGGTGCCATCGCCAGTTCAAGTTCAATACCGCAGGTAGTCACCTTCTCACCCTCGCCTCCGATTCGGCGGGTAGGAGGCAGAATGCCGGCCCCCATGCCCTTGAGCGGGCGGTTGCCCGGCCCGACACCGATGCCGATGATTTCGTCCGGGTAGGACAGCCCAATGCCGAACTGGCGTTTGGTGCGCACCTGCATTGCCTTGACGGCGCGAGGGTGGGCGGTTTCTTCGATGAGCGAGTCTTCAGAAGATCTGTCGCTCGCAAGAATTTCCGGGTTTCCTTCAGCGGCGAACACACTTGCTCCAGAAACATGATCGCGGTGTGAGTGCGTCAGTATGATTGTCTTGATCGGAAGGTCGGTGATCCTGCGAAACTCTGCCAGAATACTTTCGGCAGCGGTTGTTGTTTCGGTCGTGTCGATGATGACAACCCCGTCAACGCCGACAATCATATAGACGTTCGAAGCCGCAAATCCGAATGCCTGATAGACGTTTTCCGCAATCTGCACCACATCTTTCCTGAAGTACTCGGGGTGGGCCTGCAGTTCTGGGTGCATCTGTGATCCTCCACATGTCGCCGCACCTGTCATATGAAGACGGGTATTGGTTTGGGATCCTAAGTGCAAGAAGATCGGCTTCTGCGCGTTCAATTCCGGCCTTTCTTTGCTGTTCCCGCTCTGCCCGTTCGTAGATGGTAACGAAATCGCGATGGGGCACTGAGCACATATCGCCACGTCTGCCGCTGAGGACGAGCACGATGCGTTGGCTCAGCCCCTCGGTCGCGTCCCCTGCCGCAACGCTATCACTTGGGATGGAAGGCACCCCGGCGAGCACGATTTCGAAAACCCCACTTCCATTCCAATGTGCGACGTCGGCCATCTCCGCAGCGAGGGCGGAGCCCGAACTGCGGTGATGGCCGGAAGGCGGGGTTTCCGTTGACGCTGGCAGGCGGGCAGAACGCGCGGAGGTCGGATTGACAATGGACCTCCAATCGAATCAAATTTATCTGGACACGATATCGCGCGAACCAATTTCCGGCGGCAGTCTTGGGTAACGGTGGCCTTGATCGAAACCGACCGGAGGGCAGGTCGGCAAGGATATGAGCGAACAGTTTTTCGACCGACCCATCCTCAGCTCCCCGTACGAATATCCAGAGCGGCATTGGGACGTTGATGGGGGCAGCCGATCGACCGATCGGATTCTGGACCGGCGGCGCGACATCTCGTTCGTCACGTCGCCCCCCGGGCCTAGGAAAGGCAGGGGTATGCAACAGGCGGTGGTATTCGACGAGGCGGCGCAACGGGCCGCAACCGACGGCCAAGAATACAAGCTCGCGCAAACGATCAACAGCGTACGCGACACCGTCGACCGCTGGCGTGCGCTGCGGGACCCCGAGCAATGGCGGGTCACGCCGGAGACGGCGCGGATGCTGCATCACTGGCGCCATCACAGGTTCAACGACATCCGTCCGTTCTTCCGCCAAGTCGAGGCTGTGATCCGGCTGATAGAGATCGCCCCCTGTCTCGACAACGCCGGACGGCGTTTCCTCGACCACCTCGAAAGGGCAAACGAAGACCCCGGTCTTGCCCAGCTCGCCCTGAAGCTCGCCACCGGGGTCGGCAAAACCACCGTCATAGCCATGCTGATCGCTTGGAAGACGATCAACACGGTCCGCCGTCCGACCAACCGGTGGTTCACCCACGGGTTCCTCGCCGTCACACCCAGCATCACTATCAGAGACCGGCTCCGCGTGCTCCAACCCAACAATCCGGACGCCGACTACCGGAGTCGAAGGCTGGTGCCGGGCGACATGCTGGGCGATCTCGAACGGGCGAAAGTCGTCATCACCAACTTTCACGCCTTCAAGCTTCGCGAGACTATGGTGGTTTCGAAGGGTGGCCGCGCCCTCTTGCAGGGTCGCGGCCCCGATCTTCACTCCCTCGAGAGCGAAGGGCAGATGCTCCAGTCTGTCATGCCCGAACTCATGGAGATGAAGGACGTGCTCGCGCCGACGATGAGGCGCACCACTGCTACCGGGAGAAGCCCGGCGAGAACAACGAAGGCGACCTTCAAGAGCACCGGGCGGGGCAATCTCTTCCTCATCTTCGGCGAGCCCGACATCGATATCCTAACCGGCGACGGCGACACCATCCAAGTGCGGATCAATGGCGTCGATGTCTACCACCCCAACACCGGCGAAGTGCGCACCCACCATGCCAACGGCATCGCCTGCTGGTTCGTCGACACCGACTACAACGAGGAGAGCTTCTTCGTCCGCCACGCCTCCTTCCTCGGCACCAACGACCCCTACAAGGCGCTCAGGACGATGCTCAAGGCCGAAATCGGACCGGACGGCTGGGCGGCGCTGAACAGCGACACTTCCCGACCCTTCCCGCGCCCCGCCTCCGGGCGCATCGCCGTAAAGGGTCATCAACCGTCTTGGCGACGAGGCGATGAAGGTGTTCCGGGTGTGAGGCGTTCCACGAAACATCCGGGCCGGTCTGATGGCTAGCGCGATTGGCAACAATTCGGCGATACCTGCAGATGGAGGTCAAGCTTGATTGATTTCAAGGGATCGCGGGGCTCGAACACGGGAGATGACTTCCATGAACTTTGGGCGACTCGGCAGGCAATTCGCCTTCTGTCGAACGAAGACGGCCTCGAAGCGATTGCCGTCGAAGGGACGGGTCTTCGAGATGAAGCCAACTTGCCCAGCGACACCTGGGCCGGGGTAGATTGCACCCAGTATTTCGGCGGCCGGGATGCGACCGGGGCCGACCACATCCGAATCGAACAATTGAAATACTCGGCTGCCAATCCAAACACGCCATGGACCGTCGCACGTCTGGTAAAGGGCCGACGCGGGAGATCAGTTATAGCTCGATTGGCGAAGGCATGGGAGAAACTGACAAGGCCGGGATCCAAAGCATCGCCCGTACGCGCGATCCTGATCACCAATCAGCCTATCGATCAAGACGTGGTAGCGGCCTTGCAAAATGCCGCAGCGTCGCCCTTGGTAATTCCGATACGTCGGCCGGCGGCAACGGAATCGCCGGAAGTCCGCTTGGCCTACGCAACCCAGCTGAACGCCCAGGATTTTTGCGCATTCGCATCCGCACTCTACATCGAGGCCGGAGCAGGATCCCGTTTTGCGCTGGAAGAACAGGTGCTCCAAGCAATGGCGAAGTGGAGCGATCTGGACATTCAGAGAGTCGTTGCAGGGCTGAAAGAGTTCATTCGAAACCGAATGATGCCCGAAGGCACCGGCGAATTGATCACCCGCGAGTCGATCCTGTTGCATCTTGGCGTGTCCGAGGAGCTTGCGTTGTTTCCCTGCCCTTCAAAAGTCGCCTCGACAGAGGCGCCGGTCAGCCGGACTCCGGTTCGAGAAGCTGCCGAGATGCTCCGATCGGGAGTTCAATACCTTTGTCTGCACGGGTGCGCCGGAGTAGGCAAGACGACCGCCTTGCAGGAGATCGAAGGGATGTTGCCCTTAGGCTCCATCATGGTGAAGTTCGACTGCTACGGCGGCGGCCGATACCTCGACCCCAGCGCGCTCCGTCATCGTTCTCGAGATGCCTTCATCCAGCTAACGAACGAACTTGCAGTCAGACTCAGGCTACCGCTGCTCCTGAACCCTCACCGCGCCTCGGACCTCCCGCGTCTGTTTGCGAACCGGCTAAAGCACGCTGCGGATGCTCTTGCCGCCCAGCGCCCTGATGCGCTGATTATCGTTGCCGTCGACGCGGCCGACAATGCAGTCGTCGCCGCGCAAGAGAGGAGTCCCCCTGAAGCGCCATTCATTCATGACTTTGTCCGATTGACCGAACAACCCGAGAATGTCCGCTTCCTTGTCACCTCACGGACCGGGCGGCGAGGGACATTACGATTGCCACCTTCATATTGTCTGAAGGAAATTGCGCCGTTCAGCCGTCAGGAAACGCGCAAGAACGTTGCTCGGGTTTGGGCGGCCGCACCTCATGACTGGGTAGACGACTTTCACCATTTCTCAAATGGCGTCCCCAGGGTTCAGGACTATGCCTTCAAGGTTGATGGAGCGTCTCCGAGCACAGCTCTCGATCATCTCAGACCTCACGGGAAGTCGCTCGGAGACATTTTTCGGCAGCAGTTTGACCTAGCACTTTCCAAGGGCGGATCCTCCACCAAAATGGCAAGATTGTGTGCTGCCCTGATTGTCCTGCCTCGACCGGTTCCTCTATCGGACTTGGTCGCGGTTCTGGGCAGCACCGATTCGGAAATCACCGACGTCTGCACCGATCTCGCACCTGGCGTTCGCCTGCAGGATGGCGCCGTCAGCTTCGCCGACGAGGATTTCGAGGTATTCGTACGAGCCGAAGGCGAAACCGAACTTGAATGGGCAAGAACAACCGCGGCGGATTGGTTGCTTTCGCGTGCCGGCCATGACCGTTACGCGGCCTTGCACGTAGCAGCCGCGCTTGTGGCCGCCGAGCGCGGCGAGGACTTGCTGAACCTTGTAGAAGAGGAATCGGCTCCAACGAACGTGACCGACCCCATACTGCGCAGAGAAGCGGAATTGCAACGTGTGCGCCTCTCAATCAAGGTCTGTCGCGAGGCCGAGAACGTGTCGCGTGCGCTCCGTTTCGTTCTGATTGGGGCGGAAGGTGTCAAGACCGAGACCGCAGTACGCAACCTCCTGTCAGGTAATCCGGACCTTGCCGCCCGTTTCGCTCCCGAAACGGCTAGGCGGCTGATCCTTTCCGATGCGGACTGCATAGCTCATCATGGATCTCTCTTGTTCCACAAACTTTCCGTCGATGCGGATCGGGGCGATGCGATCTCCTATCGGGCAGGGCAGCATCTTCTGGAAGGCTGGCTGCAAGCCAGAAAACACCATTGTCAAGATCCGAACCTGCCTCCACACTTCCAAACAGAATGGAATATCAGCGTCTCCGACATATCCGCCGCGGCGGAGGCGGCGCTAACTCTGCATGGCCCAGCGGCATCTCTGCAGGAGCTTCAAGCCTGGACACCGAAGCGGGTCGCCCTTGAGGTTGGGCTCGACCTTCCGTATCACCTGATTGCCGAGGGGCGGGACCACCATGTCGAGGCGTTCTTGATCCACGATCACCTTGGACCTCTTTCGTCCTTTTTCCTTTTGGTCCCCTTAGCCCTCGCCGGCCGCGCAATCGAAGTCCAAAGACTGGTTTACGGCCTTGAGCTGCTCGACCGGCGCAAGCTGAAGGTAAAGCGCTTCTTTCGCACCCCCCATTACTTCCATGACGCAGCGTCGAGCCACGCACGGGTTTTGGAATCCGTGTTGACGGCTTGTGAAATCTTGACGATCAAGGGCGCAGTCCCTGAGCTTGTCGACAGGCTGCTGGTCGACTTTCTCGATCCCGAAGTGCGTCGGGTCGACAGGCTCTATACGCATGAGCCGTTCAAGTTGGACCTCCTGTTCCGGGCGTACGCATTGAGAGAAGTGCGGGCCGGACGCACGCCGAATGTTGAGACTGTGTTCGAGGCGCGGCCGACACCAGCAAATGAAGATAACCAACGCGACCAGCGTGGAAGAAGCGAGGCTCCGGAACAAGCTGATAGGCCATTGAAGGAACTCACTCGAACAGTCTTCGGCGTATACGCCACCATCGCGAATGCCTTGGTCCATCGACAGAGCGATGCGGAACTGGAGGCGAGGCTTCACCAAGCAGCTGGAACGCTCGAACGCGAGTGGTGGAGGAGCGCGCACGAACATCGTGCGGATGGGTTGCGCCAATGCGCCGCAACGAGCCTTCTCGCGCTGCTGGCCGCCGGTCATAAACCTGAAATGGTTATGCGCTTTGCCACAATTGTTCATGGTCGATGGCGGAGTGGAGGCGCAGTGCCCAATGGCCGGCTCGTCGCGCGCTTAAGCCTATGGCCATCCCTGCACGGGCCTCTGCTGGCGGACATCGCGGCTGCTGTCGCGGAAACACACGCGATGCGAATTGGGGCGGATGAGAAATCCGCCGCGCTGGTCAGCTTTGCACGCCTCATAGCCCCATTGAGCAAAGGAGATGCGCAGGCGATCTTCAACAAAGCAGTCGAAGTTGCGAGCGAGCTAGACCATGAGGTCATGGCCCAAATTCGATTGCTCGACAAACTGGTCGAGCACGGAAACGGTCACTTTGCGAATTCGCGAGGCACGGCCCGCAAGCTGAGTAATGTCGTTGCAGAGGCAGCCATCCGGCTGGAAGGCCATGACCATTTCCCCTGGGAACGGGCGATGACAGCCCTGACCCGATTGGATGCCCCACTGGCGTTGGCGAACGCCGCACGATGGGACGACGAAGCAGTTGCTTCGCGTCGGGAGACTATTGGGGCGGTGCTCGAGACGGGCTTGAGCGAGAGAACGATCACACCCGAACATGCTGCTGCACTGTCCATGCTCACAGATAATGGCGGTGCAGCAATTTTGAAATTCCTTAAGCAGTTCGATCACCAACCCCATCCGAACCTTACGGCGCTTCTTGAGGAGGCAGCCTACGACGTTCTCATGCAACATGGCGACCTTCGAGAGGTCGCGCATTACATCGAACAACAAAGTCGTGCCGGTCCATGGTCTGGTTCATTGCTTCGTCAAGAACAGTTTGTAGCCAAATTGGCGCCAAACTCGGCCGCGCAACAGCAATGCACTCTTGAACCGGATACCGAGATCAATGATCTACTGAAAGCCCACATCTGGAACCAGAAGACCTTGCTCGACGGTTCTTTGCTGTGGGAAGCCGTGGAGGGCTTGTGGGATCGTATACGGACCCAACACGGAGATTGTCGCCGAAGCCACATTTTCGAATCCGCCCGCAACGCTGTTTTGCCGGCTGACCGCGTTGCTCACCTTGATGCCCTGGCGGGGCTTGACGGGCCAGCGGACAACCTCGAAACGGTTGAGGCAGTGCTTCAGGCCATAGACCAATGGTCGAGCGGTCCAGCCGTGGGGGAGTGGTGCAGGAGGGAGTTCCCCGAAGTCATCGTCTCCCGGTTCCTGGCTATGACTAACTATCTACCGATTTCTCACGACTATTTGACGTCTGCACTGGAACGGACGGACCTCAACGACGCCGCGACCCAGGATCTTCTTCTCAAGGGATTGGCTCGTCATGCAGAAAACATGGGCGTCGAGTCGATCTTCAGCCTCGCCGGAATGATCGGCTGCAAGCTTGCGCAACGGGATGCGGCCGGCTTGGCCGCCTGGTACGTCGAGCGGCTGGAGAACCGGATTCCAGACGGGCATCGAGACCAGACGGCGTTCGATTCAGAGCTTCCGCGAAATGTCGACGAGGCGGCAGCGCGCTTTCTGTTCGTCTATATGGGCGACTGCGACCTCCGGCTGCGCTGGCGAGCGGCGCACGCTGTTCGCCGTCTGGCCCGCATCGGGGGCGAGACAACATTGAAGGCGCTGGTTGCGGAGTATGGTCGGCGTGAGGAACGAGTGTTTAGGGCACCTGACTTCGAATTCTATTGGCTGGCGGCACGGCTCTGGTTTGTGCTCGCTTGGGACCGGATTGCTGGTGAGAAGCCGGAGGCCGCCGCCCACATCGGGTCCGCGCTGCTTGACATCGCGCTCGACGACTCCTTTCCTCACTTACTGGTTCGTTCTTTCGCCCGCGATGCGTGCGAGAAACTCGTAGCGGCAGGGCATCTATCGCTGACTGCTGCGACAAGCCGTCGCCTAGCCTGTGTCGATGAAACGTCCGTACCGCGAATGTCGGCAGATCCAGACAACAAGAAGACAATAAGTGGCTTCGGGCATATCAATGGACTCAATGGTGACAGCAATGATCGCCGCTTCCGCTTTAACGTGATCGATACGCTACCTTACTGGTATGCTCCCATGGTCAACTCATTTGCTGCCGTCGACGGAGAACGTTTCTTACGCGAAGCGGAACGTTGGATTGTGGATGAGTGGGGCTACAGCAACGACATTGATGTCATCCAGAATCGTAGGCGAAGTCGTTTCAACGACAGAGACTGGGCTCTGAGCATGAACAGCCACGGCTCCAAGCCGACTTTGGAACCATTACGGACTCATCTGGAATGGCACGCCATGTGGTGCGCTTCGGGAGAACTTCTGAAAACCGAGCCTTTGGTTTCTGGTGATGAGCATGATTGGAACGACCTAGCTGCCCAAATCAATCGAGAGAAGCTTGTGGAGCCGCCTCTATGGTCAGCAGATCTTCTGGTCTCAACGCCTCTATCGGCCCAAAACTGGCGACGCCCAGATCGCCCGTTGGAGGATTGGGTTGTGGAAGTCCGGGAGGCCGATCATCGTGCTGAGATCTTTTCATCTGATAAACCGGGTTACATGGTCGTTAACGGTTCTTCCGAACGCAGCGCGAGGGATCGAGTTGAGAGAGTGTGCGTCTCAAGTGCACTCGTCGAACCCACCACAGGGGGTTCCCTTGTTCGGGCGCTGCAAACGATGGAGCATTCATGGGACTACAAGCTGCCTGATGAAGGGGAGGAATACGCCGAGATCGACGAGGCACCATTCCGTTTTCTCGGATGGTTGCGGAGCTCGCATCGAGACGACGGTATCGACAAGAAGGATCCTTTCCGAGGGCACGCTTTCCAAATCAGCAGTTGTCCAGGACAACGCGTTGCGCTTGCCTGTAATCTGACGCGAGATGAAACCGGCCGACCTCGTTGGTCCAACGGTGAGGCGGAACATCCAATGTTCATCTATGAAGCTTGGGGAGTGGACGCCCCAGATGGAGGCCAGCATGCTGACATCTTCGCTGTTGCAGGAAAACGTCTGGTCGTCCATAAAATGCAACTGTTGACCTTCCTGCGCAAGCAAGGACTGAACTTGATTATCAAGGTGGAAGTGGAACGACGTGAGCGGGAAAATCGACGATACGCTGGCGAGGAAGACGACGCGGTCCCGGAAGGACGATTCGCTCGACTATACCTGCTCGACGGAGGCGAAAACCTTGAAGTCGCCGAAGGACGTCTTGGCACTTGGACAAGTGATTGTCCGACAGCTTGAATTGCATGACCGCGGAACCGTGCTGTCACGCTGGATCGCTCATCATCTGGCTGAAGTCATCTCAAACGCAAGCCGGGCTGTGGGGTCGGCGAAGGAGGTGTCCGAAGCGCAAGCGGTCGACCTTGTTCTCAAGCTATGGGCTCACCGGCGCACCCTTCCGGCCTCAGTCGACCCACTGGGTGGATACCGAAAGGCTGCCGAGTTTCTGGACCGGCTGGCACCCGAGGCAAATCCTTGGCCGCTACACCGTCAGCGCGGAACCTATGATGACTTATTGTACGAGATGTTTGAGCTTCTAGGCAAGATCGTGATTGCTGGCATCTTGCTCACCCAAGTTTCCCGTACACGTGCAGTAGCAAAAGAAGAGTTCATGGCACTGGAAGAAGAAGAGCGATACTGGCACTCGACATTGGAGCGATGGATGCCTTTCGTTACTAATTCGTTGTCGCAGCCCGAAATCAAAATCGAACGCGTCAATACCGACACGGCAAAGGGTGGCGAGTTAGACCGGGAAGTGGAGCGACCTTGCGCTTCTGGCAATCAAGGTCGCACAAAAGAAGGGGTGGTAACGTCTGACGATACCGACTTTCACGCGAATATTGCCTCGAATTTGGAACGCATGCTGGCCAATTTGGCCAATCTTTTGGCTCGCTGGCAGGAGTCGTCGCTCCGCACGGTCGAGAGTGAGGGCGAAGATTTTGGAGATAGCGTGGTGGGCCACGCAGCAACTACGGACGGTTCCCTCGACATTTCAGGTAGCCCAGAAATAACTTCAGAGAAGATTGAATCGGAAACAGCCGTAAAGGAAGCCGTGCCATCGGATCGAGACCATTCCTTCTGGCTTTCACTGTCTCTGATCGAGCTCGCAGAAGCACAGAACATTGTCCCAGTTGACGATCTGGAAAATATCGCTGCACTGTGGCCTTCTGATGACGGACCCGATGAATTATTCGACCACATCATTCGCGAACGGGCAGACCGGAGACGAGTGGCCACAAACGGCTCGGATCAATGAGCGTCGTTCTTTTGGATACCACCGTGGTCAGTCTGATACACTCGAAAAAACGTAACGTGGAGGTTCTGAACAAATACCGGGTTCATATGGAGAGGAAAACGCTGGCTCTCAGCTTTCAAAGCGTAGCGGAGCTGTGGAGTTGGGCCGAAGCCAGGAAATGGGGTGACGAGGCGCGACATAAACTTGACCTTTTTCTCAAGAATTTCCTGATAATTCCATACGACTATGTACTTGCAAAAGTATGGGCACGTGCGATGCATATCAGCCGGAAGGAAGGTCGGAGGCTCGATACGGGAGATTGCTGGATTGTAGCAACGGCGGTTCATCGCAATATCCCACTTTTGACGCATGATCGGGATTTTCTTGGTCTGCCGATTCCAGAACTGGTCGTCATCTCATATTTGGACTGAACGATCTGAAGGAGGTCTGGTATCTTAACGTGCCTTCTCGCCTCCGAAAATCTGGGCAACGCTTCCGCTTGGTAACCTTGGAAGGCCGAAATCTGCCCGCAAGAAGAGTCAGCTTGCCAATCAGGGGAGGCCTTGATTCGATGTTGACGAACACTCAGTAAGGAACCTCCACGGCGTGGAGGAATGTTTGTCGAAGCAGCCGTTTGGTGGTCGCCACGGTCCGGAACGGCGTTTTCGACTCCAAAGGTCACTGGCATACAACAGGGCACCAAGTTTGAAAAGTCAAATAAGATCAATTTCTTACATCCGAATCATATTAAGACGGTAAGTGAGTGTCGGTCTCAGTGGTTGCGGGGCCATGCATTGATCTAGGATCCCAAGAGTGCGATACAGCCCCGAAATCAGAGGATGATATGCACATGACGCACAAAAACATACTCTTCATCATGTGCGATCAGCTCCGCTTCGACTATCTCGGGTGCACCGGGCATCCAACCATAAAGACCCCGAACATCGATGCCCTGGCCGCACGGGGTGTCACGTTTTCCAGAACCTATTGCCAGTCGCCCATCTGCGGCCCGTCGCGTATGAGCTTCTATACCGGCCGCTACGTCTCATCGCATGGATCCGGGTCCAACTTTGCGCCACTTCGCATCGGCGAGCGAAACATCGGCCATCACCTCAATCCGTTGGGCATGCGCACCATTCTGGTCGGCAAGACGCACATGGTCGCTGACCGGGAAGGCATGGAACGACTTGGCGTGGAAGCAGACAGCGCCATCGGCGTCCACCACGCCCAGGCCGGCTTCGAGACGTATGAGCGCGACGACGGAGTGCATCCGGATTCCATGGTTCGCCCGAACCTCAACTACAATCAGTACCTGAAGTCGAAAGGACACACGGAGGACGGCAACCCGTGGCACTGGGCGGCGAATTCCGTCGAAACGAAAGAAGGCGTCCGGTCCGGTTTCTTCAATGACCGTGTGGATTTGCCAGCGAGGGTTGCAGAGGAGGACTCGGAGACGCCCTACATGACCAGGAAGGCGACGGAATTCATGATGGAGGACGATGGGAAAGCGCCTTGGTTGCTGCACCTTTCCTATATCAAGCCCCATTGGCCCTATGTCGCGCCTGCACCGTATAACGACATATATTCGGCAGACGACGTCGTCCCCGCGATAAGGTCTGAAGGCGAACTGACGGACACAAATCCACTCATGAAGCACTTCATGGAGCGGGTTTCAGGAAAGACGTTCGGCAAAGACATCGCGCGCGAGACGGTCATCCCGGTCTACATGGGGCTGATTTCACAGATCGACGACCAACTCGGGATACTGTTCGACTTTATGGAAATGCGCGGACTGCTCGACGATACCATGATCGTCTTCACCTCCGATCACGGCGACTATCTGGGTGACCACTGGATGGGTGACAAAGACTACTTTCACGACCCTTCCGTCAGGATTCCGTTGATCATTGCGGATCCGAGCGAAGCAGCCAATGCAACGCGAGGCACAGTTGATGCCTCCCTGGTCGAAGCAATCGACCTGCTGCCGACGTTCATCGAGCACCAGGGCGGCGAAGTGGCCGGAAACATCCTGGACGGGCGCTCGCTCATGCCAAGAATCCGGGGGGAAAACGTCGATTGGCGCCGCTATTCCATCAGCGAGTACGACTATTCCTGCCAGGTGTTCCGGCCCGAGACCGGAAGAACGCCCCTGGACTGCCGTACTTACATGGTCGCGACCGGAAAATGGAAATACGTGCACGCCCCTGGGTACCCACCGGTGCTTTTCGACCTGGAGAATGATCCGAACGAGCTAGTGGATCTTGGCCGTCGCGCCGAGCACGACGGCATCCGCCAGATGATGGCCGGTCATCTGGCGGATTGGGCGCTTCAGTACAGGCAACGCGAAACCTGGTCGGAAGAGCACAATATCAAGATGACCGGGATGGAAGAACAGCTCGGAGTTCTGATCGGCTACTGGAATGAAGATGACGCCAAAGGCAAGGATCCAGGGATTTTGCCCAATCGAAAACTGGTGGCAGATGATTGAGCGATCAAACGCTCTGCGGAAGCGGGTCGGCCCCCGAATAGGCAATCAGGTCAGCGACGGTCAGGCTCCTGTCACGTTTCTCGAATGTCTGAATATACTCTATCATCGTGTGAGAGTGTTCCCGCATCATGCCTTCGGCGCGAACGGGATCGCCACTCTCGACTGCCTCGCAGATGACCTTATGCTGCGCATTGCCGAGGCGCAGGCGGAACAGACCGCGCTCGAATTGATCCGGTGTGTCATCAACCGTCCGGTCGAAGACCATGGATCCAACCGCAAGCATCGGCAGGTGGCCGATTTGCTTGCAGGTGTAGCCGACATAATCGTTCCCGCATGACTCCAGAATCGTCGAATGGAATTCCTTGTTGGCAGCCTGGGCCTGCCGCGTGACATAATCGTTGAGATGGCCAAGCCGAGCAAGCTCGTTGATCGACGAGTCGAGCGTTTCCATCGCTTTGCGCATTGTTGGCAGAGAGTCAAATCGACCAGATTCCTGCGCCATTAGGCGCGCTGCAAGGCTCTCCAGATGCCCGCGGACCTCAACCGCCTGAATAATGTCCTCTACGGTTGGACTCCGAACCATATATCCCCGGCCCTCGCCGCGACGTATGACGCCTTCCCGCTCCAATAGGCGCAAGGCCAGTCTAATTGGGGTCCGAGACACGTCGTGGGTTTCACACAGCTGTGCTTCTGACAGCCGTTCTCCCTCCGAATAGGACCCCAGGATGATGTCCTGCCGAATTCGTGCCGCAAGTTCCGTGTCAATCGACTCCATGAAGACATTGACACCTAACGGGCTTCCAAGGTCAAGGATCTCGTTTGAGAGCGCCGCCTAAGCAGCCAGATGTTTCGCAACTGAATTCCAGGAGGTGGCCTCGGGCCTGGTTCTGGTATCGGTCACACCGAGAAGACATTGGTTCCCTGGACCGCCGCGCAGGACAACGACCGAAGACGGCAAACAGGACTTGTTTCGGGATCCCAATTGTGCAAGAAGCGGGAGAAGACTCGCTGGAAGGCGGAATTTCGGGAATTATTCAGTTGCTTGGGATCCCAATTCATCCAGGCGGCAATGACATCCGGGGAGGAAAAATGAAGATCACAGGATTTGGCCTGGCACTGGCGCTTGCAACATCGTTTGGGGTCACGGCGCTGTCCGCAAATGCGGAGGAACTCAGCGTCGCGACATTCGTACCACCACAGCACCACACCAACACGGTCATGTTCAAGTGGTTTGGCGAGGAGCTGGCCAGACGGTCAGGCGGCGACCTTACGATGAAGCTCTATCCTGCTGGCCAACTGGGCGCTGGCCCAGTCCAGCAATACAAGCGTGCGGTCGAAGGCGTGGCGGACATCACATTTGGCGTTTCGGCATATACCCCGGCACTTTTTCCCAAGACCATGCTTGCCATTCCGCCAGGAAAGGCGAACAGTTCCGCCGACGCGACGAAGCGAATCCTCGATGTGTTCGACGAATACCTTGCCGATGAATACGCAGACGTAAAGGTCATCGGCATCACAACCGCGGCCGGAATCGGAATCGCAGCGACCAAGGACGTGTCCACACTGGACGGGATGCAGGGCGCAAAGATCGTGCCCTACGCCGCACTGACCACTCCAATCATTGAGGCAATGGGTGCCGTTCCTGTGCAGATGCCAGTGACCGAAATGTATACCGGATTGTCGACCGGAACGATCGACGGGGCATACGCAACCTACAACAACATGACACCACCCTGGAATTTCTGGGACGTGGCGCCATACTTCATTACCAACGTACCGGTCCAACACGCGGTGATTTTCGTGGTCATGAACCGCGAACGCTACGAAGGTCTGAGCGAAGAACATCGTAGCATCATCGATGATTTGGCAGGTGAACCGGCCTCCATGAAATTGGCGGAGAGCTTTGATGGTGCAGATGCGCGATCGCTCAAGATGATGAACGAGGCCTCGGACAGGAACTTCGAATTCGTCGAAGTCAGCTCGGAAGAACGTGCTGGCATGGACGCTGCCGTGGCCGAAGGGCTGAAGGTGATCTTTGCCGATTATGCAAAGCGCGGCATCGGCAATGCCGAGGAAATCTACGACGCCATAAACCGATAATCCTGATCGAACGAGATGCAGGGAATCGTGTTACCACGAGTCACGATGCGGCCACTTGCGGCGACGCGCGCGGAGTTTCGGTAGATGGCAATCGTCCAGCCGACCAACAAGACCGTTGAGAACTACAAGGGGCTTCACCTGTACCACGGTGACATCTCAAATTGTTCGATGCGTGTTCGCATGACGATAATTGAAAAGGGGCTTGACTGGACGAGCCATCACCTTGACTTGCGGAAAAAGGAAAACATCTCTGAAGACTATTTCGGCATTAACCCGAATGGTCTGGTGCCGACGTTGATTCACGATGGTATTGTACACATCGAGTCCAACGATATCATTGACTATCTTGATAGGACCTTTCCCGAGCCATCCCTCCGTATGGCTGGAAGTGAAAGCGAAATGCTGGAATGGCTGCGACTTGCCGGATCAATTCACGTTCCGGCGATCAAACCTTACGTTTACGCCACCAAGATACAGGAAAAGGTCAAGAAGACCGCTGCAGAGCAAGCGAAATATGAAGCCCTTCAGAAGAACGAAGAGCTGAAGAAGTTCCATTCCAAACACGCTGGAAGCGCCGCCTTCAAGGAAAAGGATCTAATCAGGTCCAAGGAAATTCTGACGGAATGTTTCGGCAGGCTTGATGCGGCATTGGACGGGAATGACTGGGTCATGGGAGATCGGCTCACACTCGCTGACATCTCATGGATCCCGGTGTTTTTCGTGTTGTCAGGATGCGGATATCCGTTTGAGCAGTTTCGCAACGTCACCCGGTGGGCGAAGTCATTCAATGGCAGGAAAAGCTACGAGAAGGGCATCCTTGAATGGTGTCCGGATTTTTCAAAAGTGTGACCGCAGGTCGCGGAATTTCATACAGGGAGGGAGAGAGTGAATCTCAAGCAGGCCTCGTTGTCACATAATCTGTCGAAGGGTCTGGCGGCGAGGGCAATTCAGGGGACGGTCGGCCGAAGAGATGCGAGCAATGACCTTCCCTCCGAATCAACAACACATCAGTCCGTTCTCCTTCAATTGGGTCGATACCTCAGAACGGCGGACCAGAACCTCAAAATCACTGAAGAGCTTTCCTGTGAGGCGACAACCAAGACAGGCGCGACGGGATTTTCCAGGGACGGAAAACATGGGCAGGGTTGCTCCGCGACCGATCCGGCCGTCAGGAAGGAACTCATCTCCGTTTCCGCATCGGCGAAAGAACGTCCCAGGTTGGAGGCTGTCGTCGCCGAGAGCCTGAACGACATCCTTGCGGAAATTGCCGATCACGGCTTCGACAGCTCTGAAGGAATTCGCAGGGTGATGAACCCGTAACTCTTTGCCATCGGATCTTCTGGTACGGTGGCTTTTCGTAGGAAGTCAATGTCAGTCGAGTCTGGAAAGACACTTGTAATCGGCTTGGTGGACCGCGCCCTTGTCTGGTTGTCCTTGATCTGTGGCGGTGCCGTGCTTGTTTTCATGACAGCCTTTTCCGTCTGGAATGTCCTTGTCATGAGAAAAGCCCTGAACGCGCCGATCATAGGGGCTGAAGACCTGCTCCTTCTGTGTCTGGTTGTCATTGTCGCGTTGTCGGTACCACTTGGAGCCCGAACCGGAGCCCATATCGAAATCGAGGTGCTGGAATCCCGGATGTCCGCGAGATTTGCCAAATGGTCGATGGTCTTCGTCAAGCTGTTGGGATGCCTACTGCTTGCCGTAATGTCCTGGAGGCTATGGCATGCAGGCCAGAACGCGGAGCGCTTTGGCGAGACCACCCAGCAGCTCCTGATTTCGTTCGGACCCTTCTACTACCTGCTTTCGTGCTCAATGGCGCTCTACACTGCGATTCTCCTTTTGGATGTCTGGCAACTGACGCGTTCCGACAGGATCACAAGGCTGAAGATCGGGAGTGATCCACTTTGATCAGCATGTCACTTCTTGGCCTCTTCGGGCTCCTGTTGTTGTTTGCTCTGCTTGCGCTGAGGATGCCGGTGGCGCTCTCAATGCTGGGCGTCGGGTTCCTGGGAACGGCGGTCGCGAACGCGAACAAGCTCGTCTCCGTCGGAATGGATTTGGACCTTGCTTGGGCGCGCGGCTGGAAAATCGCTTACTCGAACCTGGCCGGAGAGACATTCGAGGCCGCATCGAATTTCAATCTGCTCGTGATCCCGATGTTTGTACTGATGGGAAACCTTGCCGGCGTCTCGGGCATGTCGAATGACCTGTTCAATACCGCTTACCGATGGATGGGTCACTTGCGCGGAGGACTTGCGTCGGCAACCGTTGCAGCCTGCGCGGGGTTTGCCGCACTTTCGGGGTCATCGCTGGCCTCGGCCGTCACAATGGGCCGTGTCGCCTTACCTGAAATGCAGCGACGTAAGTACGCCGATGGCCTTGCTACCGGATCTGTAGCGGCTGGAGGCACACTTGGGTTTCTGATTCCACCGTCCGGCGGCATGATCATCTATGCCGTGCTCACCGAGCAATCCATTGGACGCCTGTTCATGGCGGGTGTCTTTCCCGGCATCATCATGACACTGCTCTTTATCGGTACGATTTATCTCGTCGTTGCCCGTACACCCGAGGCGGGTCCCGCAGGACCTCGGTCCAGACGCACCGAACGCATCTCGTCGCTGTGGGATGCAGCGCCAATCGTAGGTGTTGTCTTGGTTACCATTGGCGGAATGTACACCGGTTTCTTCACACCGGTTGAGGCCTCCTCCATAGGCGCTTTCCTTACCTTTGTCGTGGCGGCCTTGCGGCGGTCCCTTAGCTTGGAGAAAGTGAAGACCGTAATTCTGGAAACCATGAGCGCGACAGCGACGGTTTTCCTGATCATCATCGGAGCCTTTGTCTTCATCCCGTTCATGTCGCTGACCGAGCTGCCCGCACAACTCGTCGTCCTGCTGACGTCGCTGCCAATCGGGGATCTTGGCATCCTCCTGTCGATAGTCCTCATATATATGTTTCTGGGCATGTTCCTAGAAGGGATCGCAATGCTGGTACTGACCATTCCAGTGGTCATCCCAATAGCGATCGGGTTGAACTGGGACTTGATCTGGTTTGGCATCATCATCGTGATCGTGCTGGAAATGGGCATGATCAGCCCGCCCGTCGGCATAAACGTCTTCGTCGTCAAGTCCATCGCGCCAAGCGTTCCGATGGGAACGATCTTTCGGGGCATCTGGCCGTTCTGGTTCGCAATGGCCGCAATGATAGGCCTCCTCATCCTCTTTCCACAGATAGCGCTTTTCCTACCTGACACGATTGTCGCCGGTTAGCGCAGAAAGGAGTCGCCAAATGGGCAACACAAAAGAAATCACGACGCTGCAGCACTTCATCGGAGGCGAGTGGTCGGATGCCGCGACTGGAGAGACCTTCGAGGACGTGAATCCGCTTGATGACAGTCTCTATGCCATTGCGGCAAAGGGATCGGGGGAGGACATCCGTAAGGCGGTCGCGGCAGCGAAGTCGGCGTTCCCCGCGTACAGGGAGACCACTCCCACCGAACGCGAACGGTGGTTGCTGCGAGTGGCAGAGATCATGGAAAGCCGCCAGTCCGCGCTGATCGATTGCCTGATCGACGAAATCGGTTCCACGGTCAGCAAGGCCATGTTCGAATTCAACAAGGGACTGGCCATGGTCCGTGCGGCAGCTGGCATGTGCCGAAATGTCAGGGGCGAAACGATCCCTTCGGACGTGCCAGGAAAGTTCTCGATGTCGATCCGCGAACCCCTTGGCGTGGTGGCGATCATCACGCCATTCAACGTACCTCTCATCAAGAATACCCGACTTGTCGCCAACGCTCTAGCCGTCGGAAACACCGTTGTGCATCTGCCATCGAGATGGCACCCCATCTGTCAGTCCTGATGGCTGAGATATTTTCCGAAGCTGGTTTCCCTATGGGGACCTACAATGTGGTCACTGGCAACGGAGCGGAAATCGGCGATGACCTGACCGGCAACGCGGACGTGGACTTCGTAAGCTTCACTGGCTCATCCATCGTCGGTCGGCACATTGCCGAAATCTGCGCCAGGAACAGGACGCCTAACACGCTTGAGCTGGGAGGCAAAAGCCCGACACTTGTCTTGGCGGATGCCGATCTGGACAAGTGCATGCCATTGGCGGCGCGCTCGATTTTCATGTTTGGTGGACAGCTATGCATCGGCTCAAGCCGGTTCTATGTGGAACGTCCAATCTACGATGAATTTGTGGCGCGCTTCACGATGATCGCGTCGAAAGCAGGCATGGGCAGTCTACGCGATCCGGATACGGTTGTCTCTCCAATCATCTCCGAACGGCAACGCAATCGGGTAAGAGATCACATCGAGAATGCACGAGTGAACGGGGCAACCATTGTGGTCGGTGGCGAGTGGGACGGGAATCGATGTTATCCAACCATTCTGACAGGCGTAACGGAGAACATGACAGTATGCCGGACAGAGACTTTTGGCCCGGTGACCTCGATCTACCCGATCAACAGCTATGAAGAGGGATTGGAGAAGTCCAACGATACCGAGTTTGGATTGTCTTCCGCCATCTTTACCAATGACATCAACAAGGCATTCCACTTCGCGCGCAATATTGGGGCCGGCATGTGTCACGTCAATGGACCAACCGTCCACGACGAGGCGCATGTGCCTTTCGGCGGAAATGGAGAAAGCGGGGCGGGGCGGGAAGGAACCGATGCTGATCTTGAAGCCATGACCGAACTAAAGTGGGTTACCGTTCAGCTATGACATTCACTCTTTATCACCATGGATCGTCCGTTTGTGCAGCCAAGGTCCGCTTCGCAATGGCGGAAAAGGAAATGGAATGGGATGGCGTCTATGTCGACATCCTCAAGGGAGAGCAGTTTGAGCCCCAATACCTGAGACTAAACCCCAAGGGCGTGGTGCCGACATTGGTGCATGATGATCTGGTGATCCCGGACAGTACGGTGATCATTGAATACCTTGACCAGATCGCGCCCGAAACCAGTGTGCATCCAACCGATCCCTGGGAGCGGGCGCAGGTTCGCTACTGGACCAAGGCGGTCGATGAGGAACTGCATCCGGCCTGCGGGACGGTGACCTTTGTCTGCTCGCATCGCTATACAGTGCTGAAGAACCTTGGGCAGGAAGGGGCTGCGAATTTTCTGGCATCCACCCCTGAAATCTCCGTAACGTCGAACTGGAAAGCGCTGAAAGACAGTTTTGTCCGATATGGGTTTGAAGCGCCGGGCGCGACGGAGAAAGTCAGGCTCTACGATACCTATCTCCACAGGATGGAAGAGGCGCTGGAAGGCAGCGGCTGGCTGGTCGGCGACAGGTTCTCGGTCGCCGACATTTCCCTGACGCCCTACGTGAACCGGTTGGCGATGATGTCGATGCATGGCATGTGGGAGCGCGGTCGTCTGCCAAATGTCGAGCGCTGGTTCAGGGCCATCGTCGCCAACCCAAATTTCAAGTCTTGCCTGATCGACTGGGTGCCAGAGGACTTGACGAACGACCTGCGCGAGAACGGAGCCAAAAGTTGGCCCGAAGTCGCAGCCATTCTTGAAATCGAAACCTGAACAATGGGAGGGGAAGCAATGGGCCGACTGGATGGAAAGACAGCGGTGATCACGGGTGCCGGTCGCGGGATCGGAGCCGCAATGGCTAAACACATAGCCGTTGAAGGCGCGAGAGTCGTTGTAACGGATGTGCTCGATACCGCCGATACAGTTGCCGCCATCAAGGAAGGTGGTGGCACGGCGATCGGCATGAGTGTCGATGTGACTTCGGACGGCGACCTTGCTGCGATGGTCGCGACGACCGAAAAGGAATTTGGTGCGCTGAACATCCTGGTCAACAACGCATCGATCTTTGCCGCGCTTCAGCCCAAGCCATTCCTGCAGATTGACAACGACGAATTCGACAGGGTCATGACCGTGAATGCACGTGGCGTGCATCAGGCTACGAAGGCGGTTGTCCCCGCAATGTTGCGGGCCGGCGGGGGAAAGATCGTCAATATCGCGTCCGGAACATTCTACTATGGACCACCGGGTCTGGCACACTATACGGCCTCTAAGGGTGCCGTCATCGCACTGACCCGCTGCTATGGACGTGAGCTAGGTGACAGGAATATCCAGGTCAACGCCATTGCACCAGGACTGACGGAAAGCGAGTCGATCCGGGGCCACACTGGCTTCGACCCCGCACGCGGCCCCACGGTTCAGTCGCGCTCGATCAAGCGCGAAATGGTACCGGAAGATCTCTTTGGCTCGCTCATATATCTGATCACGCCGGATAGCGACTTTGTCACAGGCCAGACGCTCAATGTCGACGGTGGCAAGGCAAATGTCTAGGCAGGTGCCAAGAGGTATGCATTTGACCAGCCGATGCTGAACTTCACTGGGCACGGAAGGCGGCTTCCGGCATCAGTGCATAGAGTCCTGGCATTTTCCAGCCCGGCGGTGGACATTTGATCTGACATTCCAATGGAAACGTTCCGATTCGCCGCAACGCCGGGAAGCTGGAATCATGCTCATTGCGGGCCAAGCCCGAATTCGGTGCATCGCATTCAGAGCATAGCCGCTGTGGAAGCATGGACATTTTTCCTCTTCCGCCCAACAGCGGGGACATTTGCATTGGCGCTCGCGGGGAGAACCGAACCAGGATTGACACCGCCAGCCTGCGCCGGTGATCACCGGCCAGACCAGAACCCCTCCCACCTGAGATCCTAACGAATCACTCCTGCACCCCTGTCAATCACGCGCCGCTTCCTTCCCACCCGACACTCAACGTACGGATCCTCGGCCAAGTGCGTTCCAGAACGGAAATCGACTCCCGGCCCACCCAAACTGAAATCGCGAATCTCTCCCGGAGCAATGCAGTCGCGCGAATGGCTACCACGAACTTGCGTCTGCGGGTTCCTCACCCGCCCCACTGGCCGGCTAGTTCCGTCGGGCCGGTGCTGGCGGAGCATTGTCGATGAAGCGGCGAGCCGCCTGGGCCTGACGAGGATCCGCTTCAAGCAGAAGCTGGTAGGCATCTTCGGCCAATGCGGGCGCTTCGCCCCATACGCCGGATTGAATCGCAAAGCGAAGTGCCTGAGGGTCTTCCGGAACCATCCCAATCAGCCAGCGTGCGTGTTCGATCATGTCTTCGAACCGCGCCCCCAATTGAAGGGATACCAAGAGTGACAGACGTGCGTTGATCGAGTTCGGCACTTGCCGGACAGCCTGCCGGTGGAGCGTCACCGCACCGTCAAAGGCCCCGGCTCTGGCAAGGATGCGTCCGGCCTCAAGCAGTTGACCGTGATTGAGCGCCGTCGAGCAGATGTCAGCAAGAGCATTCGGTTCAATTACGGCACCGCTTTCAGCGGAATCGATCCGGTCCGCGCACTCGGCGAAAGCCTGACCGAGCCATCCAGTCAATGCGGAAGCCACATCGCTGTTGCGTCCATCAAGCAGTCTTTCAACCTGCGCAAGAGGTATGGCCTCGTAACGACCGTCGCCACCGCCTACAGCGATTCCAACAAGATTGCCATTCCCGTCCACCAGAGCACCGCCACTTACACCAGGCTGCATCCGTGCGGTGACATGGATACGGCCGAGTTCGGCGCCCTCAGCAGGCCCGGCAATAAGCGTTCCCGGGGCAAAAACCCGCACTTCCTGCCGACTGACATCGGCACCAACCACATAGAATAGCTCCGCATCAGGAAAATTCCCGCTCAGATCTGGGATATACGCTCCCGCTGGCAACCCATCGGCGCTCAAGAGCACAAGATCTCCAGTGTATTCCGATCCAACGACCCGGGCGGTTCGTCGACCGTCAGGCGTATGGACGACCACTTCAATCCTATCACCGGCCACATGGCGATTTGTAACCAGCAAGGATGGGGCAATCCGGGTTGCACTGGCAAACGGGTCAAAACCTGAAACCGGAAAGACGGCCTGGCGCACGACGCAAACCGTGGAGGGGTGGGGACAGTCCCCAAGTGTCGATTGCGGCGAAACCGACTCACTTTCGATTGCGCTTCCCAGGCCTAGCGGCAGGGCCACAGTCATCTCCGAACCATCTCGCAGAATCTTTAGCTCAACTGACGCGGATCCCTTTGGCTGGATAGCGAAGGCCGACACTGCGTCCCGAGGGCTCCTTATGCGCCGCTTTCCGATGAAAGCCAGAAGGTCGCCCTTTCGAACACCCGCTTCCTCTGCATGACCTCCGGAGTGCAGGCTGGTCACGATCGGAGCGGCAAGGTCAGCCAATTGGCCCCGTCCGGGCATCTCGAGCCGCCAGCCCGGCGACGGATAGCTCACCCTCCCGGCGGCCAAAAGGGCTTCGGTCACGCGCCAAAGAAGCTCGGCGGAAATGGCGAAGCCAACACCGGTGTTGGTATCGCCCTGCGATGCGAAGATGGCGGCTGTCATGCCGACGAGTTTGCCCTGCCGGTCCACGAGTGCGCCACCAGACGAACCGGGATTGATCGCCGCATCAGTCTGGACGAAATCCTCGACAGCGTTGAAACCGGCGTCGGAGACAGCAATTCCCACCAGCCCTTCCGGACCCTGTATTCCTTGGGCTTCCGTGAACCGGGTTTCGTAGACTTTTCCTTCCAGACGACTGGAAACCGCCCGGAATCCTCTGGACATCATAGGCTGGGGCCCTTACCGCAACCGGTGTTGACTTCGATGACGGGAGTTGGGACGATGCGGTTTCGGAAGGACCTCGGCAGGCCCGGGCTGATCAGGGCGCTTGCGGAATGCTTCGGCAGGATCGACGATCCGGTGGACGGGCGCCGGTTCAGCCTCGCGGACCACCTCATGTCGGCGTTCGCGATGTTCTCGCTCAAATATCCGTCGCTCCTGCAGTTCGACAGGGACAGCCGCAGGGACGCCATCGTCCGCGGGAACCTCCGGACGCTGTTCGGGATCGCGGCGGCGCCCTGCGACTCCGCCATGCGGAAACGCCTCGACACGGTCGACCCCAGGCAGCTGCGCCCGGCGTTCAGGACCCTGTTCGCGAGGCTGCAGCGCGGCAGGGTGCTGGAGGACCAGCCGGTTTTCGACGGCCACTACCTGATCTCGATTGACGGCACCGGCTACTTCAGCTCGAAATCCGTCCACTGCGACCACTGCTGCGTCGCCCGCCGCAGTGATGGATCGAGGACCTACTCGCACAGCATGCTCGCCGCCGTGGTCTGCCACCCGGAACGCCGCGAGGTGTTCCCGCTGGCCCCGGAGCCGATCGCCAGGACCGACGGGGACACGAAGAACGACTGCGAGCGCAACGCCGCCGCGCGGTTCATCGACGACCTCCGGCGGGAGCATCCGCACCTGAAGGCCATCGTCCTGCAGGACGGCCTCGCCTCCAACGGGCCCCACATCGCCCGCCTGCGGCGGCACGGCCTCCGCTTCATCCTCGGCGCGAAACCCGGCGACCACGCGCTGCTGTTCGCCAGCCTCGACGCCAGCCCCGACACCCGCACCGCCCGGTTCACCGACGCCGACGGCACCCGGCACGACTTCCGCTACCTGAACGGTGCGCCAGTCAACGCCTCCCATCCCGACATCAGGGTCAACGTCATCGAATACCGGGAGACGGTCATCAAGAGGACATACATCGCGAAGCACCACCGCGGCCCGGACGACCCGACCCACCGGGTGGAGGAGAAGCAGCGGAGGTTCTCCTGGGTCACCGACCTTCCCGTCGACAGCGACAGCCTCATGCCGGTCATGCGCGCCGCCCGCTCCCGATGGCGGATAGAGAACGAGACGTTCAACACGCTGAAGAACCAGGGCTACCGCTTCGAGCACAGCTTCGGGCATGGAAAGCGGCACCTGACCACCGTGCTCGCCATGACGATGATGCTCGCCTTCCTCACGGACCAGATCGAGGCCGCCTCCTGCAGGGTGTTCGCCGCCGCGCTGGAGGCGAGGGGGCGGCTGAGGTACCTCCGCGAGAGAACCCGGTCATACTTCCACGACTTCCCGGTCCCCGACTGGCGGACACTCTACGCCGCCCTGACCCACGGGCACGCGCCTGTGGCCCTGAACGTCGCCGGACCGTCCGGACGGTCGCCGCCGCGGCGCGGGGCGCCCGGGCGCGCCTGAACGCCCGACCGAACCGCCCCAGGGGCAGACCCGCGACACATCCCTTATTTCCACCGGAACGCCGCCGGACGCCCCCGCACGCCCGGATTCCGCCCGAATCCGCCGCCGACGCCCGCAATCCGCCGGAAACCGGACCGGAATTTCACTGGTGGGAATTTCTGCGTCGGAGACATGGACAGCGGAGACAACACCACAGGTCACTGAGAGGCCAAGACCGAAGGAATTGCCGATGGAGCAAACCGGGTCGGCCAGAGAAGGATCTGATGCCGGTTCGAACGGCACGAGATCAACCTCCACATTCAATAGGGCAATGTCGCTGGCCGAATCCCTGGCGATCAGCCTAGCGGGAACAATGCGGCCGTCTGCGAGGCGGACCTCGATCCGGTCAGCCGGCTCAATGGCATGCCAAGCAGTGGCGATGACATTCGGGCGAAGGGCTATTCCACTCGCTTCAGGCGCGACACCTAGCGGGCCTCCGGCTCCTCCCTGCCCGCGCCCGGGCCAGTGCGGCAGGACAGAAACCACGGAACTCATGGTTTCCGGCGAGACCGCTCCTGCCGCCCCGGCACCACCGAAACTCAGGGCGAGCGTTAGCAAGAAAAAGGATAGCTGCCGTAACCGCCGCAGTGCCGCGAGTCTCGATATCGCTTTTTGCCGCAAGGTCGCGGCCGATCAGTTCGAAGTCTCAAACCGAACGGCACTACCCGTCCCGCGTTCCGCAGAAGAGAATTCCAACGCCCCAAGAACGAAGCTTGCCGCCACGGTGATCACGACGACACCTGCAAGACCTGACCACATTGCCTTCATTGCTCAATCCCCAATTGCAGTCGCCGTCCTCAAGAAGTCGATCAAATCCCGGCGATCTTCTGGTTCCGCAATCTGCTGCATCGGCATCTTGGATCCGGGAATATAATTGTCAGGACCAAGATTGAAGAGTGTGTCGATCGTCTCCTCGGTCCAGACTATGTCCGATCCGTCAAGTATGCCAGAATAACGGTATCCTGGAACCGTTCCCGCGGGACGCCCGAACACCCCACTCAGATTCGGCCCAGCCTTTCGTGATTCTCCAGCCTCGATTGCGTGGCAGATCGAACACTTGCGCATGAACTGACGCTCGCCATTGGACATGGTCTCCGGGCTCTGCAGAAAACTATGCGACGTGCCCATGGTCGGCTCGAAGCGATCCAGAAGTTCGACCGGCCAGCCGTAGACAACACTGTCGAGACCGCCCGCCCAGATTACCGACCCATCGGGGGAAAACTCCAGCGCCCAGACCGGTCCCTTCCGAGTGGCGAGGAAGTCGCGTTCGATACGCCAGGATTCCGCGGAAATCACTGCGATGTACCCATGTCCGTCTCCGACCGCCAGATTCCTTGTTTCGCCATGATAGGCCATTGCAAGGATAGGCCGTCGATCAAGTGTAAAGTCGCGAAGTTCAGCGCCCGTCCAGATGTCAATCACCCGAGTCACACCGTCGACCGCGCCATAGGCCATCCAAGACCCTTCCGGCGACAGCACCATTTCGTTGATCGCAAATCCGTGTCGCACCAATGTCCGAGGTCGGTCACCATTCAGCGAGGAAAGGTCGAAGACGCGGATATCCCCTTTGGAGGTCGCGGCATACAGTAGCTTGCTATCCGGCGAAAATGTAACGTCATTTGCGCCTGTGTCGCGTAACTCAAGCATGACAGGTGGGTCATTCGGGTCGGTGAGCGACCATAGACCAATCGTGCCGTCCCAACTGGCAGACGCCAGAAGCATGCCGTCATGCGAAACCGCGAGGTCAGTTACCTTTCCTTTGTGACGACCAAGCTCGCGCCCATCCGAGCCTTCCCAAAGCCAGACGGAAAAATCGTCAGATCCGGAGGCAATTCGCCCGTCAGGGAGGAAAATCAGGTCGATGACAGCAGCCGCGTGACCTTCAAGCCAAATCGGAGTGCGGTCCCGCCAGCGTCCTATTGAATTGTCAAAACTGGCACTGGCGACCTCACCGCTTTCAGAGACGGCAATCCCCATGACCGGACCGCCATGTCCTTTGAGCGTTGTGAAGTCAAGCGCAAAGACAGGACAGATCGATAGTGCCAGTCCGGCCAGGAGCGCGGAAACGGATCTCATCTATTCAGCCGGATTCGTGGCACCCGTTGCACGCTCGCCCTTGTCAGCGGCCTTCACCCCTTCAAGCCAGATTGAATGGTGCTGATGGGCCCACGATTCATCGACCTCGCCGGTTCCCATGGCATCGAATGCACCCTCCATACCAAGCGAGCCGATATAGATATGCGCGATGACGATACCCATGAGAACAAAGGAGACGATGGCGTGCCAGAGCTGCGCATACTGCATCTCTTCCTGCGGCGCCAAAGCAGTAGGCAACGGATCAAGCCCCAACATTCCGGTGATGCCAAGATCATTGAGGATCGAAAAGGTCTTGGCGAACATGGGAATCTCGAATGGGAAAAGCAATGACAGCCCCGAGGCGGAAATCGATGCCCCGAGTATCACGACGGACCAGAAGATGACCTTCTGGCCAGCATTGAACTTCTTGGCTGGAGGGTGCTTCGAGCCAATGATTCCGCCAAACTGCGCGATCCACTTTATGTCAGTTCGGTCAGGCAGATTGTGCCAGACCCAAAACACGAAGACCATGACCAATCCGATCATGAAGGCCCAGGCCCCGTTGTTGTGAATCCACTTGCTTCCGATGAGAATGAAGGAGTTGGCCTCATGTCCCAGAACCGGGATCAGTACAGTGCGACCGAACAACGACAGAAGTCCGGTAAGACCAAGCAGAATGAAGGATCCTGCCAATAGCCAATGGGCAAAGCGCTCGATTGTCCGGAAGCGAACCACTGTCTGGCCCACCTTTGGAGCATCGACTCTAATGCGGCCACGCAGGAGAAAGAACACGACCAATAGCCCGATCACGCCCAGTAGAAAGTAGCCTCCCCAGGACTTCAGGATGGTTTCGCGAAACTCGAGCCACCACATTCCCCCGTCCTGAACGAGCACAGTCGCGACTTCGCCGCCGGATGAGACGGTGATGTCTGCCGATCCGTAACGCAGCGCACGCCAGAGTTCTGGGTCTGAGGAACCGCCTAAGGTGCCCAGCTGTTCTGTGAGACCGGCTGCGGTGTCCGGGTTACCGACATTTCCCCGACGAAAGCTGTCGTCGATCACTTCGCCGCGCTGGCGAGCCAGAATGTCTTCCAGCGTCTGTGCGCCACCGGTGGCACTGCGACCAGACTCCGTGCCATCCTGCGCTGCGACAGGCGCACCGAATGCAATGGCGAGAATCAATAGGGAAATCAATGAACGCAACACGTCGGGAGTCCTTCAGGGTCGTAAGAGATCGTCTGAATGGGGGTGGCCCCGCGAAGAGGCCACCCCCCAAATTGTCTGGCCTTGACAGACGTCAGCCGCTCTTGGCCTCGTATGCGGTGCCCCAGCCCCAGGCGCCTGAGCCGAAGCCTCTGGCCACCACACGTTCGCGGTATATGGCTGAGACCACATCTCCGTCGCCCGCCAGTAGCGCCTTGGTGGCACACATCTCGGCACAGAGCGGCAGTTTACCCTCTGCAATCCTGTTGCGGCCATACTTGGCAAACTCGGCAGTTGAATGATTGTCCTCAGGCCCACCGGCGCAGAACGTGCACTTGTCCATTTTGCCACGGCTGCCAAAGTTCCCTGCCTGCGGGAACTGCGGAGCGCCGAAGGGACAGGCGTAGAAGCAGTAACCGCAACCGATGCAAAGATCCTTCGAGTGCAGAACGATTCCTTCCTCGTTTTGATAGAAGCAATCGACCGGGCACACCGCCATGCAGGGCGCATCCGAACAATGCATACAGGCAACCGAGATCGACCTTTCACCCGGCGTGCCATCCTGGATCGTCACCACCCGACGGCGGTTGATGCCCCAGGGCACCTCATTTTCGTTCTTGCAGGCCGTGACGCAGGCATTGCACTCAATGCAGCGCTCGGCATCGCAGAGAAACCTTACTCTAGCTCCCATGTTTCATCTCCTCCTTACGCTGCCCAGATTTTGCAGAGAGTGCATTTGCTCTCCTGCATCTGAGTGACCGAGTCATAGCCATAGGTCTGTGCGGTGTTGCTGCTTTCCCCCAAGACGTAGGGGTCGGCCCCATCAGGATACTTACCGCGCAGGTCCGCGCCTTCGAAATGGCCTCCGAAGTGGAAAGGCATGAAGACGACGCCTTCGCCCACCCTTCTTGTAACCATGGCCATCACCTTGACCTTCGCGCCTTCGGCGCCTTCCAGCCAAACCTGTGAACCGTCCCGAATGCCGATGTCATTGGCATCCCTGGGGTTTATCTCGACAAACATATCCTGTTGCAGTTCAGCGAGCCACGGGTTGGAACGGCTTTCATCACCACCACCCTCGTATTCGACCAGACGACCAGACGTGAGGATCAACGGATAATCCTTGGAAAAGTCGTCCTTCTGGATCGATGCATACATCGTCGGAAGGCGGTAGAACTTGCGGTCCTCGTAAGTCGGATAGTCCGCCACAAGATCCCGCCGGTTCGTGTAGAGCGGCTCGCGGTGCAATGGCACCGGATCGGGGAAGGTCCAGACAACCGCACGGGCTTTCGCGTTCCCGAACGGGGCGCAGCCATGCTTGATGGCGACACGCTGGATACCGCCCGATAGGTCGGTTTTCCAGTTGGTCTTGGGGCCTGCCACCGCGTCAATTGCAGCGCGCTCCTCATCGGTCAGATCTCCGTCCCACCCAAGGTCCATCAGCATCTGCATGGTGAACTCGGGATAGCCGTCCTGGATTTCCGAACCAGGGTTGAACACGCCTTCGGCCAGCAGGTTGTCGCCGTCCCTTTCCACACCGAATCTGGCGCGGAAGCACAGGCCACCGTCGGCCACCGGCTTGGACATGTCGTAGAGGTTCGGTGTACCGGGATGGTTCATCTCAGGCGTGCCCCAGCAAGGCCATGGCATGCCATAGAAGTCCCCGTCAGCCGGACCACCGACGGCCCTCAGCGTTGTCCTGTCGAACGTGTGCTGGTTGGCCATGTGCAACTTGATCCGCTCCGGGCTTTGCCCGGTGTAGCCAACCGTCCACATGCCTGCGTTGAACTCGCGGGTCGTGTCCTCGACATTCGGGGTCACGCCGTCGTCTTCAATCGCGATGTTGCGGAAGAAGCGGTCGTGCCAGCCAAACTTCCGGGCAAAGAGACCGATGATCTCGTGATCAGACTTCGATTCGAAGAGCGGATCGACCACCTTCTCACGCCACTGTAGTGACCGGTTGGAGGCCGTGACGGAGCCGTGGGTTTCGAACTGCGTGCAAGCCGGCAGCAGGTACACCCCATCGGTCCGGTCGTGAAGAACCGCGGAAACTGTCGGATACGGGTCGATCACGACCAGCATATCCAGCATCTCCATTGCGGTCTTCATTTCCTTCATCCGCGTCTGTGAATTCGGCGCATGACCCCAGAGCACCATGGCGCGAACCCTATCCGGGTTGTCCGTGTTGTCAGGGTCTTCGAGCACGCCGTCGATCCAGCGACTGACCGGGATGCCGGTCAGGTTCATCAGGTTCTTTTCCTTGCCATCCGATCCCTTGACCGTGGCAAACTGGCCTTTCAGCCAGTCGAGATCCTCTCCCCAGACCCGCGCCCAGTGTGCCCAGGACCCAGCAGACAGCCCGTAATAGCCGGGCAGCGTATGGGACAGCACACCAAGGTCCGTGGCGCCCTGAACGTTATCGTGACCGCGGAAGATATTGGTCCCGCCACCGGTGACGCCCATGTTGCCAAGCGCAAGCTGCAGCACGCAGTAAGCCCGCGTGTTGTTGTTGCCGTTTGTGTGCTGGGTGCCACCCATACACCAAACCACGGTCCCTGGACGGTTGTTTGCCATTGTGAAGGCCACACGACGCAGTTGCGATCCGGGGGTGCCGGTCACGCGTTCAACCTCCTCTGGTGTCCACTTCGCCACCTCTTCACGAATCTGGTCCATTCCCCAGACCCGGGTGCGGATGAACTCCTTGTCTTCCCATCCGTTCTCGAAAATGTGCCAGAGGATACCCCAGATGAGCGCAACGTCCGTTCCGGGACGGAAGCGGACATATTCGTCAGCATGCGCGGCTGTGCGGGTGAAACGCGGGTCGCAGACGATCAAAGGAGCGTTGTTCCGTTCCTTCGCACGCAGGACGTGCAGAAGCGAAACCGGATGCGCCTCGGCCGGGTTGCCGCCGATGATGAAAATGGCACGGGAATTGTGGATGTCATTGTAGCTGTTGGTCATGGCGCCGTAGCCCCAAGTGTTCGCAACACCTGCAACCGTGGTGGAGTGGCAAATCCGCGCCTGATGATCGACGTTGTTGGTGCCCCAGTAAGCAGCGAACTTGCGGAACAGGTAGGCCTGTTCGTTGCTGTGCTTGGCCGAACCCAACCAGTAGACACTGTCCGGTCCGCTTTCGTCCCGGATTTTCATCATGCCATCGCCGATCTCGTTGATGGCCTGTTCCCAGGAGATGCGAACCCACTCGCCGTTCTCTTTCTTCATCGGGTACTTCAGGCGCCGCTCGCCGTGGGCGTGTTCACGGACACTGGCCCCCTTGGCGCAATGGGCTCCAAGGTTGAAAGGACTGTCCCATCCGGGTTCCTGGCCAGTCCAGACGCCGTTCTGCACTTCGGCGATCACCGAGCAGCCGACCGAGCAGTGCGTGCAAACCGACTTGCGCAGTTCAACCGCACCGGAGCCGGTCGCGGCCTCGGCTCTGGTCACCGATCCGCCAGTTGCGGCGATGGCCGTCAGTCCGCCGACCGCCAGGCCTGAATTTCGAAGAAAAGCGCGCCGGTCGACAGATGTCCCGGCGACTTGGTTCAGGATACCAGTCCGCTGGGAGCGTCGCGCAATCCCGTTGGTCTTTTTCCTCAGCATGTCATTCTCCCTTGCTAGCTACGGGCAGTCCCGCATGCGTGCTGGGTTGATTCCGAATGCGCCGGCCGGTGGGCGTCACGCAACCGATGGCCGGGCAACGATGGCAGGTCCGATCCTAGAACCGGGCGCTGTCGTAGTAAGCGCGGGTATGCGCGGTGTCCTGAAGCCTGTCTGACGACAGGTCAGGCACAGCGGCTTCGGCCGACGAACCGGAAGCGACGGCTACCGCCACTACCGGCGCACCGGTTCCCGCCAGTTTCAGAAAATCCCGACGGCTGGTGCCCTCTTCGGGTGCCTTGGTCATACGAGAGTCCTCCTTCCTTTCCTTATGGCGATCATTCGCCAGGTCAATGATCAGCACCTCATGCAGCGCTGAGACGAAATCCTTCGGTTTCAACTTCCATGAACAGCCGCCCGAGTTTCCCGACGGCCGCATAGAGCACAGAGTTCCTCGCCGCCTCGAGATCAGCAAAGAAATGGCGGGCCCATGGAGCGATGTGCCGGTTGAAAAAGGTCCGCTGTATACCCAACGGTGCCGGGGCCCCGAACCGCCCGACAATCAGCGCCCCCATCACCTCCATCAGCGACGCGACATTGTCTTCAGGTTCGAACACGTTTTCCGACCGCGCGATGCCATGCGACGCCAAGTCGTTCCGCAGCAGCGCCAGCGGCTTTTCGTTGAGAAAGCCTGTCATGTAGTAGCTGGCGTAGGGTAACAGTTCACCCCGCCCAAGACCGATGAACAGCTTGTTGAATTCCGATGACACGCCATTGGGTTTGGATCGCTCCGCTATGGAGGAAAGAACGCGGATGGCCCGACCGATTTCGGTATCATCACCGGATAATCCAGCAGTCTGATCGAGAAGCAACTGGTCGGGAGGACGGGCAAGGATCAAACCAAGGTAATTATAGAGATCCGCACGAAGGCGGTCCTCATCTGGCACAGACCTGGCTTTGCTCTTGCTACGCATGAAGTTCTAGCTTCGGTGACCCGTTGGCTAACATTCCTCGTCGTAATGGTAGCTCATACGGCGCGGTTTAGAAGACCTATTTTCGTCGACTTCGGAAAAAACCTGCGGATTTGTTTCATTTTTTTCGAGATTCGGATCAATTTGTTCCTGAGTAAAATCATCGGATATTTCTTTTGTCCCGAATTCCGCCGAATCTTCATCCTTCTCCAATTCTTCTGATTCGTCCGCCACAAATTCCTCTTCATCCGCTTCAGCCGACGCCTGTTCAGCCATTGCCGCAACATGTCTGCTCATGCCCTGGCCTACCCGATAGGCGGTCTGTAGGTTCTCCATGACCGTCGCCGCATCGGTGAAGTCTTCGCCGTATTCCAAGAGGCCGTCGAGATTTGCGAGCACGGGATTCGTCGTCCAAAGTCGGCGAAGTGCACGGATACGAAGGCGTTCAGGAACGGTTGTCTTCAGGAAGGCCGAGAAGTCATCGCCTTCAACCATGCTGTCCGGATCAGGTAATTCGAGCTCGCTCAGGATCTCGTCATCGGACTTTCTCTCGAGCCGCGCCTGCTCCTCGGCCTCCTCTGCGGCGATTCTCGCCCTTTGCTCAGCAGCTTCCTCGGCCCGAACGGCTGCCTTCCGACGCTCCCAGAATTCACTCATTGGAGGCGCCTTTTCGGGGCGCGGTAGACGTCCGCGTCCTGCCGTACACGCGCATCGCCGATGCCGTCTTCGATCACGTCGATGCGCTTTCTGTCCCGCTTGCGCTTTACGAATTTCTCCTCGACGTGATGCTGGTCAACGAAGTCTCGCACCCAGGCGACAAGTCCCAATGGCATTGGCACTTTTTCCACGATCTCCTCGCCGCTGTCCGCGTAGTCCTGCGCTTCGTATGGCGATGCCGTTACCAGCAGAACGGATGGTCGGGCGTCATCGGAGACTTCTTCCTGGCGCAGCACGACGAAGACGCTTGGCTGCCCGTCCGAAAGCGCATTTCTGTATGCTTCGGTTTCCGCACCGTGAAGGTCCAGGGAAACGGTGGCCGCATGATATTCGATCCAATCGCCGTCCCGACGCATTTCACGCCAGTCGGCCGGCCCTGCCCCCGGCAGGACCGCAATTGCCTTCCACGACCACTTCTTCCAGCGGGTGACTCCTGGTGCCCGTCGCAGCACGATACCCAGCGGCAAAGCCTCATACTTCTCTGGATTGATGTACATTCGTCCCCGCCTGTTTCCCGTCCAGCGAACTGGAACACCGATTTGAGTTTACCTCCAAGACCAAACATGTCTAGTCTAGCCGAGGAACGTAAGTCCGGCACCCACAGATCTGTCGAGGATAGGGAACGAACTTGGTCAATAGAATGGTCCTTTGCGACTGCGCGGACTCGCAGCGGATGAATCCTGCCAAAATCGAGGCCGCGACCGGGGTTGAGTGTTCTCCTGTTCATACCTCGCTCTGCACCGAACAGCTGGAAATCGCCGCAAAGGCGATTCAGGAGGGCGGCTGCACGGTCTGTTGCGGTCAGGAAATGCGGCTATTCGAAGAGCTTGCCGGAGAGTTGGAGGCGGAGGTTCCTGCATTCATCGATCTTCGGGACCGAGCCGGTTGGACCGATGACGACAATGATACCGGTCCCAAGATGGCGGCGCTCGTTGCAGAAGCCATCCTGCCACCGGCGCCGACGAAGGCGGTCGACGTGGTATCCGAGGGCGTTTGCCTGATTGTCGGGAGTGGCGAAACCGCGTTTGACGCCGCCGAGCGTCTAGCGGACACGCACGCGGTCACAGTCCTGCAGCTGGATGACAGCGACCCGCCCCCTATCCGCGAATTCGATGTGATCCGGGGGCGGATCGGGAAGGCGTCCGGAGCCTTGGGTGGATTTCAGCTTTCGTTCGATGGCTTCAGGAGAATCCAGCCCGGCGGACGCGGCGCCTGGCAATGGACCAACCCGCGGAATGGTGCCCATTCGGAATGCGACATCATCCTTGATCTCAGCGGACAGGCGCCACTTTTTTCGGCCCACGAAAAGCGTGAAGGCTATTTGCGCGCCGATCCAGGCAGCGTAGCAGCCTGTAAGGATGCGGTGTTCGATGCCTCTAAACTTATCGGGACCTTCGAAAAGCCGCTCTTTACCCGTGTCGAGCCAATCCTCTGCGCCCATTCGCGAGCCAACCAGGTGGGCTGTTCGCGTTGCCTCGACGCCTGCCCTACCGGAGCAATTGCACCAGAGGGTGAACATGTCACCATAGATCCGATGATCTGTGCGGGGTGCGGTGCCTGCTCTTCGCTGTGCCCATCCGGTGCGGTTTCATACGATGCACCACCGGTTGAGCACTCTTTCCGTCGAATTCAGACGCTGGCAAAGGCATTTCTCGAAGCCGGCGGAATCGGCCCGAGGCTTTTGGTTGTGGACGAACACGGTTCTGAGCTGATCAGGCTGTCAGCAAGGTATGGCAGGGGTCTGCCAGCAGACGTCGTGCCGCTTGAGATGCCAGCGGTGGGTGCCTTCGGACATGCCGAGACGCTGGCGGCGCTAGCGGCGGGTTTCTCAAACGTGGCCATCGTTCCCGGACCCGGAGCGGACAGATCCGTATTGAATCATGAGATCGCTCTGGCTGCCGCAATCTGTAGCGACTGCGTGACGCTGATCGACACTTCCGACGCGGACCATCTCTCGGATACGCTGTTCGATGCCGATATACCTTCTGCCCTGACGAAACCGGTCCGGCCTATCGGGACCCGTCGTCAGATCGCCCGGCAAGCAGCGAAGGCGCTGTGTTCGGACACTGCCGAACCGCTGCCTCTGCCTGATGGTGCCCCTTACGGAGCGATCCTGGTCAATTCGGACGCCTGTACTCTCTGTCTATCCTGCGTTTCGCTTTGTCCATCTGGCGCACTTGGCGACAATCCGGACTTGCCGCAGTTGCGGTTTCAGGAGGACGCCTGTCTACAATGCGGGCTATGTGCCAAAATCTGCCCTGAAGACGCCATCACATTGGCACCACGCCTCAACCTTGGCGATGAGGCCTTGTCTCAGGTGATCCTGAATGAAGAAGAGCCATTTGCCTGCATCGAGTGCGGCTGCCTGTTCGGATCAAAGTCCACCATCGACCGAATTACCGATAAGCTTTCCTCGCACTCAATGTACCAAAGAGAAGGTGCGCTGCGCATGATTCAGATGTGTGACGATTGCCGGGTTAACGCCCAGTTCCTGAGCCAGGACAGTCCAATGGCTATGGGCGAGCGACCGCCGGTGCGCACCACTGACGACTATCTGTCGAAACGTCGCGATCACTGATGTCTGACGGGAGCGCCAAGAGCTGCGGGTTCAATGCCTGCGACATAGGCCAGAATCGCGTCGATGTCATCCAGCGTCAGTTCCAGCGGTGCAATCGGCGAAGGACGATCTTCAGGGAAAGGATCCGTCACATCTTCGATCTGGGTGAAGGCCCCATGGGGTTTCAATTGATAGAAGCCGGCAAACCTTACATCCCAATCCTCGAAACCACGCAAGGCGAAGAACGACGGAGTCGAACCGATTCCGAGGCTTTCGTCACCTTTCGCGGTGACGTGGCAGCGGCCGCAATGAGCCCGGGAAACCTGCTTCCCACGCAATCTGTCACCGTCATAGACAACGTCATTGACGACCTCATTGTCTTCAATCGGCAATGCGAAGGGCTGGTTGCCATCAACCGTATATCCTGTAATCGCTCTTTGTCCTGTCACATCTGCCATCCATGCAACAAACCGAGCAACCCCCTTGTGTTCAGACGCAAGAACCTCGATCGACCAAGTGCGGCCAACACCGGTAAAGACCGGCATTCCAGTATTGCCGATTGCGGCATCTGCCGGTTCTCCGGGCGAGACCACCTCAACCCGCACCTGGGTTTTCAACGCAAATCGCGGCAGCATGTACATCATCAAGCCGCTTTCGCTCACCGCATCCGGAACCGACAGTCGGAACAGCCGGTCGTTGGCGCTTGCGGCCGATACTACGCCTGTGAAGAGAAAAAAAGAGGCTGTGAATATTCTAATCACCATAGATAGATGTAAATGGACCGGATCGGACGAGTCAATGAAAAGGATCAGGAAACGATGAGCGACACACTCAATATGTCGATGAGGAAATTCCTCAAGCAGGTCGGCGTGACCTCCCAGCAAGCAATCGAGGCAGCGCTTCGAGACAAGGGCGAGGTTGGCAGGAGCTATGCCGTCAAGGCTGTCATCACGATTGAGGAACTTGGCCTGGAGCACCAAGTGTCGGGCAGAATCGCAGGGAACGACTGAACATTGGCGCTTTCGCGAGATACCGTGCTGGACACGCTGAAGTCGATCAGTGATCCCGTTACCGGCGACGATATCGTCGCAGCGGGGTTGGTGCGTGCGTTAGCGGTAGAGAATGACAGCATCCGTTTCATCATGGAAATCGATCCAAGACTGGCGCAAACGTATGAGCCCGTGCGTGCTGACGCCGAGGCGCGACTGAAGGCGCTTCCGGATGCCGTAAATGTGTCGATCCTCATGACCGCCCATTCCGAAAAGGCACCGCCAGATCTGAAACGCAGCGCGAGACCGCAACCCAAAGGGCCGGAAAAGATTCCCGGTATCGATCGCATTCTTGCTGTTGCCTCCGGAAAGGGTGGAGTCGGAAAGTCGACCCTATCCGCAAATCTCGCCTGCGCTCTGGCCCAGGCAGGTCGCCGCGTTGGTCTGTTGGATGCGGATGTCTACGGGCCTTCCCAGCCACGCATGCTTGGCGTCTCGGGGCGTCCGTCCAGCCCGGATGGCAGGACCATTCTTCCGATGCGCAACCACGGCGTCACCATGATGTCGATCGGATTGATGACGACGGAAGGACAGGCTGTTGTCTGGCGAGGCCCGATGTTGATGGGTGCGTTGCAGCAGATGCTGACGCAGGTGCAGTGGGGTGCCCTTGACGTTCTCGTTGTGGACCTGCCGCCCGGCACGGGCGACGTTCCGATGACGCTTGCGCAGAAAGCAGTTGTCGATGGAGCCATTGTCGTTTCCACCCCTCAGGACGTCGCGCTAATCGACGCTCGCAAGGGAGTTGACATGTTCAACCAGCTGAAGGTGCCAATCCACGGGTTGGTCGAGAATATGTCGACCCATATCTGTTCGAATTGCGGACACGAAGAGCACACGTTCGGGCACGGTGGAGTGGCGGCGGAGGCGGCGAAAATTGGCGTGCCACTTCTGGCGGAAATCCCACTGCATCTGGATATCCGAGTGGCCGGCGATGGCGGTGCACCTGTTGTCGTGACCAACCCTGATGGTCCGCAGGCTGCGGCATTCCAGCAAGTGGCAAGGGATCTTGTTACCTTGGGCGCTGCATGACGGAAGTCATCCTTCCTCCCTTGATGTCCGGATTGGCTGTAAGTGGTGCAATAGACCCATTTGTCACTGCCTGCGCTAAGGCAGGCCTAGGCTGTGACGCTGGGCTTATGGTTTACAATATCTCTTTGGACAGGCTTGGCGCGGCTCTCGTGTTCGCGCCGGAGGTCCGGCTCTCGGCAGCCATGGCGATGTTGCCGCTCTGCGGCGTTGGGCTGCAGAATGCCTTGGGATCGCTTGCACCTCCCGAGGTTGCGGTTCATCTGGGTTGGTCCGGAGATATCCTTGTCAATGGGGCACGCTGCGGTCGATTCCGTGTAGCGGCCAGTTCGGGTGAGTCAGGCGCGTTGCCGGATTGGCTGGTTGTCGGATTCGAAATGCCGCTGATTGCGACGCAGAATCCAGGCGATGACATCGAAGCGACCGCGCTCTACGAGGAAGGTTGCGCTGATGTCGAGCCAGTGACCCTAATCGAAAGCTGGGCACGTCATACGCTCAACTGGATTGCACGTTGGGAAGATGGAGGATCCCGATCATTGCATGCCGAATGGCGGGGAATCGCGCAAGGGCTAGGCGAAGCGATCCGATTTGGCGGCAGGAGCGGTACGTTTCTTGGCATTGATGAAGACTTCGGTATGCTACTGCGCGACGGAGATGAAACCCATCTGTTCCCGCTGACCACTCTCCTGCAGTCGTCATGAATCTTGCCAGAGCAATTCACTTCGACGAAAGCGACACCCGTGTATATCCGGTGCCTGCCCGTACCGGCGAATGGTGTATTCCCGGCGGCTTCGAGTTTTCGAACTGGACCGAAGCCGATCTGGCGGGCAAGGCCCGACAGGCATTCTCGAATGGCTGGTTTGGGTTGGAAACGACAGGGCGCGTGACTTTCATTGCCGTCACCCAGATCGAACAATCAGAATTCGATCGAATGATCGACATGCTGGCCGACCACTTTGTGACCTATTACGACGCGCCCAGCCTGTCCGCCGCCCGACCGGTCGCCGCCGAGGAAATGGACCATATGGCGGAGCTGTGTGATGGGCATGTGGCGAATACACTTCTCACCGTCTCGCGGGAATTGACCGAGGCCGGGGTTCGCGAGACGTTTCGCGTCATCGAACCCCAGGATGCTGATCTCTGTCAATTCGCCATTCACGAAACGCTGGAGTAAACTGTTTTCTCTGTGCGGTTCTCAGGTTGGTGCCCGACTTCCAGTAGAGTGGCGCTGCCTGGAACAATGGCTACAGGTTCTGAAGGACGACAACCGAGACACCCATCGTGCGGCAGGCGGGATGCAGAAGACGGTGGACTAATTCCTTAGGCTTCAGATGCGCGGTCATTGCCTGGCACGGCTTAGAATGCCTGGGACCGAGGTGGCTGGATGCGGAACCCGGTGCCGCGGTCGACGTCATCTTTCCGGCTTCCCGATAGTCATTGACTTACGTCGCCTATCGACGTCGGCGAAATTCAATTTGCGGCCAGAAGGTATGATCCAAACGCCGAGGTAGTGGCGCTCCCTGTCGCAGACGGAACCGTCGGGCTCGACGGTGCCGATCAGGCTCTAGTATCGTGACTTTATTGTTGTGATGGGTGAGGGAACCTGAGCCTGTTGCGGGCGCCCCGGCCCCGGGCAGCGGAACGTTTCCTGTCCGTGGCGGAGCCGGACGCACCGGCTCCGGGCCAGCCGCCACCTGTCGGCGCACCGGCCCGTCAGGCGATGAAGTCGAAGTCGGCCGCTGTCAGCAGCGACGCGTCGAAGTCCCTGACCACGATCGAGAAGGTGTCGGAGGGACCGCTGACCACGGCGTCGTCGCCGTCCTGCTTGATGTCGAGGTCGGAGAGCTTCAGGCCGCCCCTGATGACGATGGTGTCGAGCCCGTCCTCGAAGTCGTGGATGGTGTCGGTCTCCGACTCCCGGTCGAACACGAACCGGTCGGCCCCGCCGCCGCCCCAGAGGTCGTCGTTGCCCTTGCCGCCCTCGAGCGTGTCGTCGCCGTCATCGCCATCGCCATCGTCATTGCCGCCGTAGAGGTGGTCGTCGCCGGCGCCGCCGTAAAGCGTGTCGTCGCCGTCATCGCCTTCGCCCCGGTTGCCGCCCCAGAGGTGGTCGTCGCCGGCGCCGCCGTAAAGCGTGTCGTTTCCATCGTCGCCGTCGCCTCTGAAGTTGCCGCCATGGAGCCGGTCATCGCCGGCACCGCCGTAAAGCGTGTCGTCGCCGTCATCGCCGTCGCCGACCAGGTTGCCGCCGACGAGCGTGTCGTCGCCGTCGTCGCCGTATAGCGTGTCGTCGCCATCGTCGCCGTCGCCGTCCCAGTTGCCGCCGACGATCGCGTCGTCGCCGTCCCCTCCGTGGAGCGTGTCGTTCCCGTCGTCGCCGTCGCTCGGCAACGTACTGTCACGGCCGCGGTCGAAGCCCGTGTTGCCACCGATAAGCCCGTCGTTGCCGTCGCCGCCGTAAAGCGTGTCATCGCCGTCATCGCCCCTGCCCTGGTTGCCGCCGACGAGATGGTCGCCGCCATCCCCTCCGTGGAGCGTGTCGTTCCCGTCGTCGCCGTCGCCGTAGCGGCTACCGCCGTAGAGCCAGTCATCGCCGGCGCCGCCGTGGAGCGTGTCGTTCCCGTCGCCGCCGTCGCCGCCCCAGTTGCCGCCCCAGAGCATGTCGTTCCCGTCGTCGCCCCAGAGCGTGTCGTTCCTGTCGTCGCCGTCGCCGCCGTCGAAGCCCGCGTTGCCGCCGTAGAGCCGGTCGTCGCCGGCGCCGCCGTGGAGCGTGTCGTCGCCGTCGTCACCGTCGCCATGCCAATTGCCACCGACGAGCTCGTCGTCGCCGTCGCCGCCGTAAAGCGTGTCATCGCCGTCGTCTCCGCCGTTGTCGTCGAAGTCGAAAAAGAAGCCCGCGTTGCCGCCGACGAGCCGGTCGTCACCGGCGCCGCCGTGGAGCGTGTCGTCGCCGTCGTCACCGTCGCCCCGGTTGCCGCCGTAGAGCCGGTCGTCGCCGCCCCGGCCGTCGATGCGGTCGTTGCCGCCGCCGCCGTAAAGCGTGTCATTCCCGTCGCCGCCTTCCAGGGTGACGCCGGCGGGCAGCGTGAAGTCCTCCGCGCCGAGGGTGTCCGCCGACACGCCCCGCAGGGTGATGGTGTCGCCCCTGTCACCATACCGGATGACGGCATCGGCCCCGTCCTGCTCGATGGCCAGCGACGCGAACCCGCCGGACACCCCGTCGATGCGGATGGTGTCGCCCCTGCGGAAGTCGGCGATGGTGTCATGGCCGTCCCCCTCCGCGAACGCGAAGGTGTCGTCGCCCCGGCCGCCGTTCAGCCGGTCGTCGCCCACGCCGCCGTAAAGCGTGTCGTCGCCGTTGCCGCCCTTCAGGGTGTCGTCGCCGCCGCCGCCGTGAAGCGTGTCGTCGCCGCCGACGCCCTTCAGGACATCGCCGCCGCCGCCGCCCGTCAGGGTGTCCGCGCCCCGCTTGCCACGAACCGTTATGCCCTTGTCCGCCATCGTCCATCTCCCCTCTGTTCCACACTAGGCCGGCAGCTCCGCCGGGCGCCGGGGGCTTCGCCATGGGACACCGGAACATGCCAGCGCAGCCCGTGGCGCCGCGTTTCAGTCTTGAACGGATGCGTTCCATCTGGTCCAACCATCCATCTGGTCCAACCATCCATCTGGTCCAACCATCCATCTGGTCCAACTCGTAACACCGGCCAGTCCGTCTGTCAAGGGGGCGTGAGGGTGTGGACCCAACTTTTTTTCCGCCATGCCGCGAAGGCCTGGTTCGCCCGCCAGCCGGGCAGGCCGGCCGGCCTGTGGTCCATGACGCGGCCGTCCAGCGCCGGCATGGCGTCGGCGCCCTCCCCGACCGACGGGCGCCCGGGCGTTCCATCCGGAGCCCGGACACCCGGCCTCCACCACGCCGCTCCCGGCCTGGATGCCCCGGTGGCGGCATTCGCCGCACCGTCTCCGTCAGGGGCCGTTCCGGAAGCGGCGGACGGAGGGACCGGGACAGGGCCACCGTCCGCCGACGCCTCACGGCAACCGACGCATGGATCAGGCTGAAGCCCCCTTACCCGTCAATACGATGATGTCACTACACTAGGTCAATCATCGTTTGGGCATGGGCTTTCTTCAGGGTCTTTCGTGTCCGCAAGCCGTCAGTTCCAGCATTTCGGCGCAAGAGGCAATGGCGGAGTGGCATAGGAGATTGCTCCATCGACTTCACCGTAGGGGCACCAGAGCATCCGGATAGTGACGCCAACACCCCTGGCCAGGCATAAGTTCGCCTCGGGCACCGTGAGGTCGTCAGCGGATTCCAGATGATTCCACCGGAGCGTTGCCAGAGCAATCGCGTTTGGAATTTTCCCAGTCGTGGACGAGAACCATTTGCGAAGAACAGCGCACTCCTGTTGCGATTGCGGTAAGGTCTGGATGACCTCAGGCATCAACGCGACGACAGAAACCGAAATGGGATTGCCATGGAACTTTGCGCTCGCCAATCTCCGCGAGCTGTGCAAATGTCCTGCTTCGCTGACGTCACTGCAAAAAGAACATCCGAATACGTCCGACAGCCGAGGATTTTCTCGCTGTGTAGCGAGGCCGGTTCGAACGCACGACCAGAACCGGCAAGGGGTCTCTGGAGGTTCGTTCCGGCGACCTTCAAGAAGAGGTTCGGAAGTTCTCCCGGCACGTACCATCGGATGCCCACCTGCTGCCAGATGATGCATGACGAGATGACGCAAGCCGATGAAGTGCTCACTGCGCCGCCGAAGATCAACGTGGCGTCGCTCGTGATCCGCTACTGCCTGCCAAGGATCCGCTATCATGGGCACCTCACGACGCGGGAGTCCCTGATGGGCGAGGCCCCCTTCGATGCGGTCGCCGAGGTCCATTGACCGCGGGACGTCGACTTCAGGCAGGAGCAAGCGGAGCTGATCACGTGCTCAAGCCATGCCGGCATCGCCGCCGAATGGCATTCGGCTCGCAGGTCGTGGCGCCATCATTTCGCGTCAAATCCTCAATTTGAGATCAAGATATCGTCGCGGCGGAATTGCTTATCCGAATTCCATTGCGCCGCAACAAGGACCGTCCTCCGGATGGTGAAGACCAGACTCCAGACGGACATGGACAGTCTCAGGTCCAAGACTTACCTGGTCCGCAACGACCTGCAGTGGATCAAGCTGATGGGCGGCGCGGCCCTCGCCGGTCTCGTGCTGCCCGGGCTGGCAGAGACTGTCGGAACCGCAATCGGCCACTGAAAGCCACGCCTCCATCATTTCGCGTCTCACGTCGGCGGCTCGGCCGCATTGGCCTAGACGGTGCCGGGGGTCTGGCCATCGCCGGGTGGAACCGCTATCATGTCCAATGCAAGGTGAGGGAGACCCAGATGGTTGAAGCCGCGTTCGACACGATCGCTGAGGTCCAGAGACTCCGGGACGTCGGCTTCAAGCAGGACCAGGCGGAAGCGATCACGCGCTCGATCCATGCCGGCGTCACCGGTGGCGTCGCTACGAAGGCCGACCTCCGGATGGTCGAGGCCGGGCTCCGCGGTGACATGGCAAGGCTCGAGGGAGATCTCCGAATAGTCGAGACTTCGCTCCGGGGGGAAATCGCAAAGGTCGAGGGGACTCTCCGGACGGAGATCTCCGACCTGCGCACCGAACTCAAGGAAGACATCGCCGGTTTGCGTACGGAGGTCAAGAGTATCGAAACGAGGATCGCGGAGGGGCAGACGGCACAGCTGCGCTGGATGGCCGGGCTGACCGTCGCCATGTTCGCGGCCGTCGTCAGCGTCCTGGGCACGGTCCTGTTCCTCTAGACTTTCCACGGCTCCTCGACGGCGGGCTGGCGTCCGGCGGGCGGAGCCGCTATCATGTCCGCCCCAAGTTGAGGAAGACTCCGATGGGCGAGGCCAGACACCACCGCGACATGGAGAGGCGCAGGACCGAACTCGCCGAGGTCCGGTCTGACCTGCGCTGGATGAAGGTGCTCGGCACCGCAATGGCCGTGGCGCCTGTTCTCGTGGTGACCGCGCGAGTGGAACCCGCCGGGACCGTTACCGGCAACTGACTGCCAAGCCTCCATTACCTGGCGTCCTCCCCGGGGCAGCGCTGCGGAGCGTGACCACCATGCCTTCCGGTCGCGTCACCACGACATGGTCGCCAAAGCAGGACTGGAATGCGGCCGGACAGTCCCCGAAACGTGGAAGCGGCTGGCCGCTGGATTGCCGCCCGTTGGCTGCGACAGTGGCACGGAGAGCAGCCGGTCATGGAGACAGGCCTGCCGATCGATCTCCCCCGCCGCTGTTTCAGATTTCTGTCCCCCAGCCCTCGTCCTTCGCACCATTGCCGTGCGAAGTCCCGAGCCCTATCAATCCATCAAACCCAACTCCTTACCATCGCCCTCTGGTTGGCTCCCGCCCCATTCCTGCATCGCGCGGATTGCGATGACCTCGTAGGACAGCAGCTTCTCCTCTTTCCGGAGATCTCCATGCCTGACAACGGCTAGCGCTTCGATGGCTGGAAGCCAGTCAGCAGCAAGAAGCACACGATGGTCAAGTGGGATTGGTATTGACAGAGCGAATTGCTGCATGAAATGGATTCCGGCGCAACCCAACCCGTTTGGCGGGATCGGCATAAGGCAAAAGAACAGAAAAGAAGCGCTCATGACCGCCCGGCCATATGAAGAGGCATCGTGCAACACCTGCCGGAACCTGCTCAACGAACCGCTCTACTTGGTGCCCAATTCCATCGAGAGAATCCCTCCACCCGTCCGCCGCTCATCAGTCCCATTCACGCCTATGTCGATTGGCAATGCCGCGCAAGAGGCGGTCAATGACCCGCCACCGCCTGTCGACCGGAATCCAGTCCTTTCGAAGACTTCGAGAGACGAACTGTTACTACGTTGACAAGACACTCTTCATCCACGACCTGACCGATTGGGCGATCGCTGGTTACTGTCCCGACCAAGGCGGTTCGGCAAGAGCCTGTTGCTTGATACAATCAGAACCCTGTTTGAAGGACACGAGTCGCTGTTCCTCGGGCTGGACATCCACCGGCACTGGGACTGGGTCGCTGCGCCTCATCCCGTGCTTCGCTAAAGTTTTTGGCGGGAAATACAACGAGCCGGAAGACATAGAACGCAACGTACTGGTTCAGCTCGAGGCCGCCGAACGCAATGCCGGTCTGCCACCCTCTACAAGCACGAGTGGCCACGAGCGCCTTCTTGATCTTCTGGACCGCCTGCACCGCGCCACGGATCGGCAGGTGGTGGTTCTGGTGGACGAGTATGACAAACCTATCCTGGACGTGCTGCATGATCCGGAACTCGCGACAGCCGACCGCGACTATCTACGGGGTTCTACGGTATCATAAAGGACAGCGCCGAGCATGTCCGTTTCGTCTTCGTCACCGGTGTCAGCATGTTCTCGAGCCTGAACAATCTTGAAGACATCAGCCTCGATCCTGGATTCGCAACGATCTGCGGCTATCGGGGCGAGGATCTTGAGCACGTATTCGGCCCTGAATTGGCCGATTTTGGCCGCGACGAGATACGCCGCTGGTACAGCGGCTATCACTGGAGGCGCGGAACGCTGGTCTACAATCCGTATGACGTGCTGCTGCCGTTGCGGAGCCACGAGTTCCGAACCTACTGGTTCGAGACGGGTTCGCTGAACTTCCTATTCAGGATGCTGATGGAAAGAGCGGTGAGCCCGACGGAGATGGAGGGCCGGATGGCAGACATGTCGCTGGTCTCCCACTTCGATGTGGGCGCCACAGAGATTGAGGCACTACACTTCCAGACCGGCTACCTAACGATCGTGGATGAACGCAGAGAGGGATACAGGACCCTATATTAGCTCGACTATCCAAGCCTTGCGGTTCGGCTCAGCCTGAACGACCAATTGATGGCTTGGCTAGCGGGGATTCCCAATCAATGGCAAGCGACGGGCGATCTGTCACGTTTCTATATGTGTCTGCGCACGGGTGGGGCGGAACTGCAGGTGGAGGAGGCATCCTATCACGGCCGAGCTGACATGGTGGTGAAGACTGGGGGTCAGATCTTCGTGATTGAGTTCAAGATGGCGGAGGGGGTTCGGAACGTCGCCGCGATCTTCGACACGGCAAGCAGACAAATGCGGCCTCGGGGCTATGCGGACAGATATCGAGATTGTGGCAGGCCCGTCCATCTGCTGGGCGTTTCCGGTGGGCGTGCGGCGCGAACCCTTCCTGAGGTCCGGGCTGAGCGTCTCGCTGCAGAATAATCATGCGTTCATGACGCGACTTGATGGACATTCACCGGCGACAACTGCGCCTCGCACGCAGTGATGAATGACGGTTTGTTGCCGGTGTTCTCCCTGCTCATCAACCACTTCAGCGCCAGAATTGACCTTGGCTGCGTCCATCCAGGGGACCGACAAATCGTGGCGGCGGTCCGGTTTGGTGATTCCACAGCAACGCTGATTGCAAGAACGAGCGGCTGCTCAGGCGGTCACACGAGTCGAAATCGGGACCTAAGTGCGCAGCTTTGCTTTGTAAGTGCATCCTAGACGCAGGCAAGAAGGCTCCGAGCAACGCGTCGGCATCTCGTTGAAGTCTAATCGCGCCCGGCAGGTTGGTTCTTGGGCAGTCAACCCGATCCCACGCTGACCTCATGGGAAGTTACTCCTGGACGAACAGGTCCAAAATTGATCCGGTCAATTGAGTTCAACGCATCGCATTGAATTTGAACAGACGCTCGCCATTGATCCTGTAACCGTTGATCAGCGCTTCTGCCTTAGCAGATGTCATCCACTCTTCCAGAGCGGCAACCAGCTCAGCTTTCACATGCTTATGCTTAGCAGGATTGACAGGCAGAAAGGCGTATTGATTGAACAGTATCGGATCTCCTGCGAACAACAGGGTCTGATCTGCCTTGTTCCTGAAGTTCAACCAACTGGCACGATCGGCCAGAATATAGGCCCCCATCCCGGAGGCCGAATTCAGGGCCGCACCCATTCCGGCGCCGACTGACCTGTACCAACTGCCGAATTCCATGGGATCAAGCTCCGCCACAGCCCAAATCCCGAGCTCCTTCGCATGTGTTCCGCTATCGTCGCCGCGGCTGACGAAGAGGGCGTCCGCTGCCGCTATGGCCGTCATTGCCTCCACTGCGGTGATTGCGTCGCTCACCCCTGCAGGATCGTTTGACGGGCCTGCGATAATGAAATCATTGTACATGATCTCGCGTCGACGAAGGCCATGTCCAGACGCCACAAACCCCTCTTCAGCGGCCTTCGAATGCACAAGTATCGCGTCAACATCACCAGCCTCACCCAACCGGATCGCCTGGCCAGTGCCCACAACCAGAAGTTGAACTTCCAGCCCTAGGTCCTTTTCGATCTCGGGCAAGAGCACGTCGGCAAGACCGGAATTGTGGAAGGATGTGGTTACGGCCATTCGCATTCGATCAGCAAAGGATTCATGCGCCACCAACATTAATGTAAGCAAAACCAAACCGATACGCATCATTCGACTATGTCTCCTCTCAGGAACGCGGCACCTTCCGGTGTGGATGGAGTATCGAAGAATTCCTGGACATCACCATGCTCGTGAACCCGACCTCGTAAGAGAAAGACAACATCTCGACCCAATCGTTGCGCCTGTCCCAAATTGTGTGTGGTCATGACGAGGCGGGTTCCGTCCGCGCTTACCTGCTTAAGCACGTCTTCAATTTCACGCGTCGCCCGTCCATCGAGCGCCGCGCAGGGCTCGTCCAAAAACAGAACCTCTGGCTGCAGGACCAGAGCTCGCGCCAGTGCCAGTTTCTGCTTTTCGCCACCGGAAAGACCAAGCGCCTGCCGTCCCAGAGTATCTGCGAGCCCCGTGCGTACGGCAATCTCCTCCGCCGCAGAACGTGCGGCCCCACGAGAATTTCCTCGCAGACGCAGCGGGTAGGCCAGATTGTCGATCACCGTTCGACGCATGATGATCGGCGTCTGAAACACAAAGGCCTGACGGGCATGCGCTTCTTCGGTGGGGCAGGCCCAAGTGATGCGGCCGCCACCCAACCTTCCGATACCATGCATCAGCCGCAAAAGGCTCGTCTTGCCCGCACCGTTCGGCCCAATGATGACAGTCGTGCCCTGCCCATTCAATTCGAGGTTGATGGGTCCAACGAGCACACGGCCCGAGCGGCGCAATTCGGCCCTTTCAAGCCGGAGCGGGAAGAGCTGACTCACCACCGGCTTTCGCGCTCGGTCTGGGCCAGCACATGGGTAGCGATGTTGATCGTCACGGCCAAGGCGATGAGTACGAATCCCAAACCGAGCGCCAGACCGAAGTCACCTCGACCAGTCTCAAGCGCAATTGCCGTGGTGAGTACCCTTGTTGCGTGATCGATGTTTCCTCCGACAATCATAATTGCCCCGACTTCGCCAATTCCCCTGCCGAAGCCGGCCAGAGAGGCGGTTAACAGCGGTCGGCGTCCATCCCAGATCAATGTCCAGATCTTTTGCGACCTTGTCGCACCCAGCGAAATCATCAAGTCGTGATACTCACTCCAGATTTCCCTGATCGTTTGATGCGAAATCGAGGCGATGAGCGGGACCATGATGATGGTTTGTGCGATGATCATTGCTGTCGGCGAGAAGAGCAACCCCAGAACCCCAAGTGGACCAGAACGCGACAGAAGGACATAGACGATCAATCCAACGACGACAGGAGGCAATCCCATCAGCGCGTTAAGAACCGCGACAACCAAACGCCTGAAACGGAAGCGCCGGATCGCCAGGAAGGTTCCGAGCGGCATCGCAATAGCGCAAGCGATGACAAGTGCCGTTAAGGTCACATGCAGTGAGCGGAGCGTTATTTCGACGAGGTCAGAATCGAGTGTCACCAGAAGCCATAGCGCGGTGCCCAATCCATCTCCCAGTTCCTGCATTCTAGCCTCCTTTCAACCGGCTATGATTCCTTCTCTGACGACAACCTCCTGCCTGGAATGCAGCGTCGGACGCGTTTCTCCGCATAGGCGAAACTTTCGTTCCGAAGCAAACCATCCATCGCCAGTTCGTGGCACCTGCATCCGGTATCCACGCTGAATTCAGGCGCAACGGCGGCGAATTCGAAATCTGTGGTGACCATTCTGACGGTGCGAGGCACCTGCAAAGGAGAGATTCGGTAGAGAACGGTCTGTTCGGTCGGCCTGCCCGCCGAGGCTTCCAAGGCGGGTAGCCGTTCGGTTAGGGGTTTGAACCCCAGTGCATCCGAACCGACGATAACACATTGGCGCATCCCGTTGCAGTCGGAACGCAGTCCGATGATCTGATCGTCGTCCGGAGCGTATCTGGGCCGACTGTCCGGGCAATCAAGGCAGTGAGCGCGACTCTTGTTGAAGTGGACCCCCATTTTCGTATGAAGTGCAACGTTTTATGTAGCCCCACTTCCATTCCGAAGTGCAACGGCGGCAAAACCGGTGTCGCAAATGAGAGACCTCCACGCCAAAGGGCTACCTCAATGTAACTTGTGATTGAGAGATGCCAGATTTATCCACTGAGAAAAAGCTTGCTCCATAGTCGCACCGGGAAGATTCCCGACATCGCGATTCTGGCTGGGGGTGGGGTTCCTTTTGTTGGCCACACTTAAGGCCCAAGGCATACTCGGCCAATGCAGGTGCTATACTCATTGGACTGAATTGACCTGAGTAGGTTTGGCAGCATTTTTTTCGAGCAACGCTGCTTCGCCTATCTCATACCGCTCAATGAGTTCTGACAGTATCTCATCGGTCAGTTTCCTCCATTGGTCGAACAGGTCGTCGAATTCCTGATCGATGATATCCTCAACGTCCTTGGTGGATTTGATGTTTAAGGTGGTGTATCTCTGGCCTTTGTAACGGTAGGTCTCGACACCATAATTTTTGCAAACCGTGCGGTAAAGGCGGGATGACCCATAGTCAGCAGTTCCCGCTAGCCGGTTCGCTGGCCCGCTGATGGCCGGTTTGGTGGCGCCGTTCGGGCCGGGCGCTCCGTGTGCGCATGGCTGATGGCCGGGCGGCTGTCCGGTCTGAAAAAGTTTCGGCGAAGGGCGGGATCGGGGTGGTTCGGGCGTGGTCGGGGCGGCCACCGACCGGCGCGGATCAGGCCAACGCATTCCTCCCTGCCGAGCTGCCCGGCGATGGCCCGGCAGGGTGTCCTCCAGTCCGGGAACGCGAATGTCCTGCCCGGTTCCCGCAGCCTGTTCCAGAGGCAGGGGCTGCGTCCCTGCCGCCGCCGCGCCCTGCCGAACAGCGGGCAGCAGTGCCGCTGCGCCCGGGCGGTCAGGAACGCGGGCATGGCGAGCGTCGCGAGGACGTCCGCCAGATGGCTGTGGCCATGGCCGAAACCGTTCCCGGACCTATATGGATCCCTCGCCTCGGTGTCCGGGACGTCCCGTTCCCGGTGGCCCACCTGCGGCGGCCGCACCGCATGACGGACATCACCGTGTCCCGTCCGGGCGGGAGGTCGGTGACCCACGGGAACCTCTGCATGCCTCCTTTCGCGTCGGTCTCCCCGCATCCGGGCATGCTGGCTTTCAGGTGGAGGTTCGCGTCGGTGGGCGGCAGGCCGTGGTCCCACCCGGACCGCTGGAAGGCGCCGGCCTTCCTGTCGCGCCTCTCCCATGTCTGTCCGGGTTCGCTGGCCCCGGACCAGCCGACAGCGGTCCGTGGTCGCCGGGCCTCCCCCCGGGCATGAAGGGAGGATCCCTTTCCTCGATGGCCTGCTGCGCGGCCCGTTGGACGCCAGCCCGTCCCCGGCGACGGTCGCCTTCATGTGCGGGCGCTCCCGGCGGAGGTCCCCGACGGGCCGTCCCGCCGCGTTCCGCCCGCAGCCGTTCCTCCCCGGGCCGTCCTCCCTGCGGATCGGTTCCGGCGCCAGCGGCAGCGCCTCCCCGATGTCGGGATGGACGACCGGGGCCCCAAGGGCCTGGTGATGGTATGTCCCCGTCCCGTCGCGGTGCTCCCTGCCGCAGCGGCTGCGGCAGTCGGCACTGTGGGAGGAATGGTACCCGGTGCCGTCGACGGAGACCAGCGGATGGCCGCCGGACACCGTCCACCCCTCCAGCACCTTTCCGCGCCGCAGCGCCGCGTGGATGCCCGCGAGGCGGCGGCGGAGGTCCCGGGGGCCGGCCCCGTCCAGCCGCTGGCGCATCCAGGTGTCCGACGGCGCCCGCCCCACGCCGAAGAGCGGGCGGAGGTTCCGCGCCATCACTGGATCACCGCCGCCGCGGACCTGCCGGCCGGACTGCAGCGGTGACGGTGTCCTGGACGCGAACACCGCGGGGCCCGGCATCAGGCAGCCGGAAAGGCTGATGCCACGCGTGCCGACCGGGTCGGCGATGCGGTGGAGGCATGCGCGGACCGCCCGCAGCATGCCGGGCATCGACAGATGCTTTCGCAGGGAATCCCTGGACATTTTCCTGCTCGGCTTTTGCCTGTTCTGCAGCGGAATGGCCGATCCGGCGTGAAAAGTCCACGAAAAAAATTCGCGACGCCCGCGCAACAGACTGATAATGAAAGAAAAGAATTCCTGACGGGAATTGCTGGAATTCCGGTCTGCGTGGGGTGGTTCCGCTCAATCCGTTCCAGCATCTGCCGGATCGTTTCGGCATTGATCCTCTCGTCTTCGACGGAAGTCAACTGCAGGGTTTCGGGATCAGGCGTCCCCTGAATGTTGAGCCGGTCGCGGCCGGATGTGGTCTTCGCGGGCGCCATTTGATCTTTTGGGAACCAGCCATGAGCGGGACGGCCTTGATACTCGGGATGCACAGCGTCGGAGAACATGACCATCTCATCCGGTGGCAGGAGTTCATCAACGCCTCGTACCTGTCAATAGACACCTGCTGCTCATTCCCATCGGCCTGCGTTGAGAGCGTGATGGGCTTCTTGTACCCGAACCCCAGGCGCCGCGTTGGCGTTGCGGCTCCCGAACTGCTGTAGGTCTGGCAGTACTCGGTCAGGATGTGGGCGCAGAGTTCATCGGCATTGCAGGCCGGATGCTCGGTGAAGCGCCACTTTGAGCGCCTCTTCCTAAGCGAAAGACAAATGCCCCTCGCGCTGGCTGTAATCCTTCAGACCGAAGAAAGCGAGCCCTTCAGCGGAATGGGCGAATCGCCATTCCGTCAGAACGGTTGGGCCAATACCCAATTTACGACAGACAGTGTCGGGATCTTCGCCTGAATCCAAAGGAATGAAGGCTCACGCACGCTTCCAGACCAAGGCCTCAACCTTGCGACGACGGCAGATAGCTTCAAGCGCGGCGCACCCGTCATCCGTCAGCGAAATGTCTGCAAAGTTTGACATGGGCCGAGTCAGGCAGGCTGAAACGCATCTGGCCATGAGACAGCTTGAATCGCGCAAGCGGAAAAATTTCAGGTCAATTCAAGTCCGATGGGTATAAACTTGAGAGTCAACCAGCCGCTAAGTGTCAGTTACGAGCACACCACTCAGCACCACATTTGAAATTTCGGAAGCGATATGTTCCGCACTTAAGGTGTTCGTGTCATCAAGCTCTAAAAAGAACCGAACCTGCTTGCCCATGACAGCATAGTATTCCGTCATCGCCCAAATGTGGAAAAGCAGCAGAACCGGGTCGACAGGGCGGACAAGCCCCTGGGCGACCCAGCTTTCGATCAATGAAGCCGAGCGCCGAACATCCTCGCGCGACGTCAGCCAATGATCCTGCAACATGCCAGCGTCGCGCATGACCTCGTTTGTGAACAGCTTCACCTTGCTGGGATGGTCAAGCGAAAATCGCACCTTACGCAGGATATAGTCCCTAAGGACGGTTTCGGGGTCGCGGCTGGTGGCACTCAAGTCGAAGATTTCAACCCAGATCCCGATAATCTGTTCAATGACGTCCTGATATAATTCTTCCTTACCGCTGATATAATAGTGAAGCTTGGTTTTGGTCAATCCTGCCCGGTCGGCGATGGCCTGCGTGGTCGTGCCACGCAAACCATGTTCAGCGAATTCCACAATGGCGGCCTCGCGGATTTTCTCGTGTAGCGCCTCACGCTTCTGGACAATGTCAGCGCGCGAATTCATCGTCTGACCGGGCACCACGCTGTTGCCTCCACCTCGACTAGGATGTCGTCCGAAGGCATCATTGCCGAAACCTCAACCACAGTCGACACAGGCGGTTCGTCCGCAAAGAACATTTTCCTTACCTTATTGTAGCGTGGAAAATCCGAGAGCCTGCGAAAATACTGCACAAGTTTGAAGACATCTTCCATTCCACCACCTGCCTCTTCCATCGCCATTCTGATTCGGTCAAATATAAACCATGTCTGTGACAGAATCGGCCCGTCTTTGGCATCGACCGAGAATTCACCAGTCTGCCCAATAGCCGGTCCAACGCCTTTTGGCAAGTCACTGAAGCCGCCGACAATCAGGCCCGTGGCTGGGTCGGCCGCAACGACACCGGACAGGAATACGAAGTCTCCGCGCCTTTTCCATGCGGAGTAGCGGGCAAGTGGGGTCGCCGTCATTGTCACACCGGAATTCGCTGAAGAGTCCTCTCAACACAGGCCAGAAAGCCGACCCGGTTTCTTTCGCTTGTATTGTTCATATCATACAGTTGGCGCCATATCACCCTGCATTTGGGAGAAAGCAGCGGACGCAAACCCCTGGTCCATAGGTTGCGTCCGGGATCACGTATAATGCGTAGCCACCACCAGGGCGAACCGGATGTGGTGATCCCGACAAAGAGCCGAATGTTCCCCAGTTTCCCCTTCGGACGTCTCAGCCGGGCATCCGCAACTTCAAACGCGACACCGGGAAGCCATACCCTCTCGAGCCAGCCCTTTAGCATTGCGGGTGGGCCATAAAACCACGTGGGGTATATCACCACAAGCCCTTCAGACCATATCAGATCCTCAATGTGTCCCGGATTCCTGTCGATGATGGTCCGGGTCCTTAGGAGATAGTCATCCCATTCCCGCTGGTTCAGAACAGGATCGAACCCCTCCCGGTACAGATCGTGAACCCTCAGTTCGTGGCCTGCCGCACGCAACGTGCGGCAGGCCGTTTCAAAGAGGGCGGCACCAAAACTCTCACTGCTCGGGTGGCAGAATACCACAAGCAGTCTCATGACGTCCCAATCCTAGGGCTTGAGGTCCATTCCGATCCTTCTGTTCACGAAACGGTCGGTGGCAACCTTCGCGACGTCAACCGACCCAGCCTCGATAATGCCAGTCTCGACAGCCAGATCGTGAAACGCCTTGACCCGATCAAGATCAATCGCTCCGATTCCGACTTCGAGCTGGTAACCACTGTCGATGATTCCCAATGCCTTCATCTGCTCAACCTCGGCGGCGAGCTTTTCCGGTGTCTGGTCGGGATTGGCGGCCATGATTGCGGCATTGCCCGCGGAACTGTCCCCATAGAGGTAGTTGTACCAACCGATGGTCGACGCATCAATGAAGCGCTGGACGAGATCGGGATTGCTTTCCACCATCTCGACCCTCGCTTCGACTGTGGTCGAATAGGTGTTCCAGCCATAGTCCGCGAGTACATAGGTATCGACCTCTGCCCCTGCATTCGCAGCGTAGATCGGTTCGGCAATCGCATAGCCCTGCTGAACCATCTTCTCATCATTAAGGAATTCCGCGAGATTGTAACCGTAAGGCCTCAGGCTCTCATCCCGAAAGCTGTGCTCGGCCGTCATCCACTGCCAGAAGCTGAACTGTCCGTCTTTCGAGATCAGGATCTTGGGCGCGTTCACCAGATCTTCCCAGCCGCCATACTGGCCTTTGTGGGCGATCAGCACTTGCGGATCCTTCTCGAAATAGGACGCCACAACAATCGTTGGGATGCCGTTACGGACGTTATCGATCGACAGCAGCAGGTTGCCTGTCATCAGGAAGTCGATCTTGCCCGCCGCCAGTAGTGGGCGGTTGTTCATCTGCGGCCCGCCCATCTGAATCTCCACGTCGAGCCCGTGACTTTCGTAGGTCCCGTCGGCCAACGCCTGGTAGAAACCGCCATGGCCGCCTTGGGCTAGCCAGTTGGTAGCGAATACGAGTCTGTCAGCGGCCGAGGCGACACTCGCGATCAGTATTGCCGACATCGCGGCAAGGATTTTTTTGGTCATGGATCTCTTGTCCTTCTGTCTTGCGGTTCAAGTTACGCCCGTTCCATTCCGGGCAGCCAGCCCCGGGTTTTGCCCGGATTCATCAAGCCATAGGGATCGGCTTCTCTCTTGAATTCGATCTGTGCTGCGTCGATCTCTTTCATGCCTCCGTCCTCAATCGTAATGGCGTGCGGGTCGAAAATAGTGCAGTGATCGATCCCTTCCATCTCCTGAATGATCTCGTAGGTGCGATCCCGGCCGCGCCACTTCATCAAAGGAAGGGCGAATACCTGAACTTCGCCGTCCATGCGCGCCATTTCGTGATGGAAATACAGTTCGTCGCCGTAGCGCTCCATCTGGCGAACAACAAGGTTGGGATCAAACGGACGTGGATAGGCGACCTGAAGGTAAGACCATGCGCCCGGCTCCAGCTTTAGCGCCTGCAATGTTGTGTGGTTCCAGGCGCATTCCCACGCTGGGGGCAGGTTCGCCGCTTCCAACTCCCGACAGGATCCTGCGAGGCTGATCACACCCTTGTGGTCGGCGACGCATGCCCGGTAACTCGCCATCGCATCTGGGGCCACCATAGCGAAGACAGCATCCCTGCCAGACGGGAAACAGTCGGTCAGGCGGCGGTAGAAACGGGCAAACCTGCGATCGACCACAGTCACCAGATAGGCATCGGTACCTGAGTCCTGAGTATGGATGGCGAACTTCAGCGCTGTACTGTAGTCATCAAACAACGCGATTGAATGAACCCAATCAGTGGCGGGTGCCAAAGCATAGTCCATCGCTGTGATGATGCCATTTGTGCCGTACGCATGCTGGGCCTTGAGGATGTCACTGTCGCGGAGTTCGATGATTCTGGGCTCCTCCTCAACGGTCACAATCCTCAGATAGGAGATGTTCCCGCCATCGCGCAGCATTCCGTGGCGCAGCGACCCAACACCGCCCGAACCGCCTGCAACGAACCCGCCCATGGTGGCAATCCGTTTTGTCGAGGGAAACATGGACAGCATCTGCCCGGATTCCGCCACGGCATTCTCAACCTGCCCGATACGGGCGCCGGACTCGCAGACCACTCGTCCCTGCGCGATATCGAGTACGGCGGACAGACCGGTGGTTTCCAGAATCACGCCGCCCTTGAGAGGAACGCACTGCCCGTAGTTACCGGTTCCGCCACCCCTGACGGTCAACGCAATCCGACGACGTGCCGCCGAGCTGGCGACAGCCTTGACCTCGCCTTCGTTCAATGGACGTACAAGCAACTGGCCTGAGCAGTGGTCCAGCCGTTCCTTCAGGATTGGGGAGTACCAGTAATAGTCGCGCGATTTCGCCTTTATCAGATTTTCGTCGTCAAGGCAGCGAACGGTCCCGATATCAGCGCGGAAGGCTGCAAGCTGTTCAGCGGTCGCGGTCATGCAGCTTGCCTTTCATCCTGTCTGGCCCGGCCCATCCGAACCACTTGGCGGCGTGCGCGAGGGCTGCGCAGCGCCTCGTTCCAGTCGCCTCCTTCGATCAATAGGAAATTAGCCAGAGAACCAACGGCAAGGACCTGAGGATCCAAACCCAGTGCCGTGGCAGGCCCCGAGGTAATTGTATCCAGCCAACCCGAGGGCTCGAACTGCGCCGACAGTGATGCCTGCCGGAGGGTCTCAATGGCATCGTAAGTGCCAAAGGGGTAGAATGGATCTGCCACGTTGTCAGTTCCGAACAGGACCGGCACTCCGGCGGCACGCAGTTCGTGCACCGGCGCGATGCCACGCATCCTCGGAGTTCGGGAGCCCGAACTGTCCTGAAGCCAGAGATTGGTGGTCGGCAGCACGGTTAGCGCAATACCGGCTTCAACAGCGGCGTCGATCGTACGAGCGAGGTCCCTGTCAGGGCGAATCGACAGGGAACAGGCATGACCGCAGAGAACACGCCCCCCCAACCTGTGCCGGGCAGTGAGGGCAACGATGCGCCCGAATCCGTCCGCATCCGCATCGAGCCCCTCATCGACATGGAAATCGAGGCGAAGGGAATGCCTGTCGGCAAGCGCGAAGACCCGAGCCAGACGTTCCTCGATCCGGGAATTACGGTAAACGAAACAACCCAGAACCTCACCGTCCCGAGCCACCTTTTCGGCGAGCTCCGGCCCGAGGTCCGGATCGCCAAGCAGATCGAGAGGTGTTAGGGAAGCCCGCTGGACATGTAGGCGACCGCGCCAGTCCTGTGCCAACTCGCCCAAGACCTGCCAGGCGAGCGGCACTTGAGGTCCGTTCCAGTCCACATGGCTGCGCAGAGCGGCCATTCCGTTCCCGAAGGCTTCGTCAAGCGCACAGCCTATGCGGGAGCGCAGATCGTCCTCGCTCCAATTCACGAGATCAGCCTGCGTCGCTTCGATGGCCCCGAAGAGACCGGGGCTCGTCGGCCTGCACCGCCCGAAAATAAAGGTCTTGTCCAGATGCACGTGCGGATCCACAGGCAGCGGTATGGCTACCTGGCGGGCCGGTTCAGACTGCGGTTCGATCGCAGTGATCCGCTCTCCACTCAAAGCAAGACCGACGGTGCGTCCATCGAGCAGAACATGGCTGAACTCAGCGTTCACGGCGAATCTCGCTTTCGTGCCAGTGTCCGAGAACCTTATGTGAGGCCCAGGTCGTCAGGAGAAAGATCACGATTCCGAGCAATGAGACCAAAAACAGCGCTGCGAACATGCGCGGGATTTCGCTGCGGAAGGAGCTTTCTATGATCCGGCTTGCAAGTCCCGTGTTCTGCCCTGCCGTTCCAGCCACGAATTCCGCCACCACCGCCCCGATCAGCGCCAGCCCGCCAGCGACCCTCAATGCGGCCATGAAATAGGGAAGAGCGGAAGGCACCAGAAGGTAGCGCAGCTTCTGCCATGGCGTCGCACGATACATGGCGAAGAGGTCACGCAGATTGTGATCGGCGGACCGCAGACCAATCACTGTGTTCGTCAGGATCGGAAAGAATGCCACGATCCAGGCGCAAATCAACAACGCCGCAAAGGTACTGTCGACATAGATCAGAATGAGCGGCGCGATGGCGACCACTGGCGTGACCTGAAGGATCACCGCAAAGGGGAACAGGCTCAGTTCCACTGGCCGGGACAGAGCGAACAGCGCACCGAGAAGCACACCGCCCAAGATTGCCAAAGCGAGAGAGAGGAACGTCAGCTTCACCGTGAACCAGGATGATTTGATCAATGATGCGAAATCCCGTACCAATGTCTCGGCGATCAGGCTCGGAGCCGGAATCAGGTATTTGGGTATTTCGTGGTACCAGACCATGACTTCCCAGAGGCAGAAGGCAAAAGCCAGAAGCGTGACTGGCATGACCCATGTCAGGATTCGTTCCCGCCGGGCCCGGCGCAGATGCACCGTGTTGACCGGCGCACCTGCTTCCTGTTCGTGATTGTGCGCCTTGTCAGCGGTTGATTTCGTCGACATGAAGCGTACCCTTCAGGGTTTCCGATACCCGCCGCGCCTCGGCGGAAAATTCCTGCGATATGCGGTAGTCTTCGTCCCGCGGCCATTGAGCCTTGAGCGGCATGTCAGCCACCAGCCGTCCAGGACGCGCCGCCATAACCATTACCCGAGTCGAAAGAAAGACACTCTCGAACACGGAATGAGTCACGAAGACCACGGTCAGTCCGTGATCAACCGACAGTTTCACCACATCGTTGTTAAGCTTGGACCGCGTCATTTCATCCAAAGCGGCAAAGGGTTCATCCATCAACAGGATGCGCGGTCGGGTCACCAGTGCGCGTGCGATCGACACACGCATTTTCATTCCGCCAGACAGTTCGCGCGGGTAGGATTCCGCGAAGCGCGAAAGACCGACTTCCTTCAGCGCCTCGCGCACCCGCGGTTCGCCGTCGCCGCGCCTGACTCCCGCCAACCGCAGCGGGAGGAAAACATTGTCAAGGACCGATGCCCATGGCATCAACGTTGGCTCCTGGAATACAAAGCCAAGATCCTGCTCGGCCCCGCCTTTCGGCGGTGAGATCGTGATCGTCCCGGCTGTCAGCGGCAGGAGGCCCGCGATCAGCTTCAACGCCGTGGACTTTCCACAGCCGGACGGACCAAGAAAGGTGATGAACTCACCCTTTTCCACAGTCAGGCTCAATTCCTCGACCGCAAGAATGTCGCCGAACCTCTTGGATGCTCGGTCCATCACTATTATGGGATCACCGCTCATCCACAGACGTCCTGATCGACAACGTTGTCCAGAAACGACAGAGGCAAACCGTTAACCTCATCGAGGAGTCTGACGACCTGCCGGGACGCGTGTTCGATTAACGCTTGGCCTTTTTCGGCAGTGGCTGCCGAAGCGTCACCGCAGGCGCCAGCAGCGTTCAGATCCTGAGCCATCCAGCCCAGTTTTCCGGAAGGCGAAAAGCCAAGATGCTGACCAACACTGGCGATGGAAGTGCGGAAGTTCCGCGCATGCTCCATCTGAACGAGGCTATCATGCAGCGCCAGCATCATGCTGGTCTCCATATCACCTGCGTGAATGCCAAACTGCTGCTCTTCTGCCGAGAGCAGCCCTTCAGGCATTCCCAACGCAAACCAGCTCGCAGCCACGGCCAGCATCCGGTGTTTGATGCGCAGGTCGCGCACAACGATATCCATAGGCGCGATCTGGCCCCCATGGGAATTGAGGATCACGAGTTTCCTGACGCCGCTGGCGGCGATGCTATCGCCGAGATCCATCAGCACGGCGATGAAAGTCCGGGCAGAAAAGGTCAGCGTACCGGGCCATGCGCTGTGTTCGTTCGATTTGCCCACAGGAATGGTCGGAAGAAACACCGCCGGAATCCGATCCGGGATCAAAGGCGCTGTGGCCACGATGATCCCATCCAGAATCGCATGGTCGACAGACAATGGCAGATGCGGTCCATGCTGCTCGGTCGCCCCAACCGGCAGGACGGCAATGACGTTTTCGCGATCCAGCAAGGCGAAGTCCCGGGCGGTGTAGTCGGCCCAAAACCGGTGCATCATCAAATTCCTCCTACCAGACGCAGAGGTCGCCCGGGCGTAAGTTCCTCAATTACGCTCAGGATGGAATCACGGTCAATACCGAAATGTCCATACAGGTCGGCAACACTGCCAGCCTGGCCAAAATGCTCGACCCCAAGACCCGCTACCCGATGCCCATGAACCGAACCCAGCCAGGAGAGTGTGGCAGGGTGACCATCGATGACGGTGACCAGAAGGCAGTCGCGTGGTATCTGTTCCAGCAGCGTTTCGACCAGGCAATGACCCACCATCCCGTTGATGCGCGCCGTCTGCGCAGCCTGCCAGCCTGCATTCAGACGGTCAGCGGAAGTCACCGCCAGGATACCGACATTGCGCCGCCCCTCGGCAAGCGAGCCGGCTATGGCCAACACTTCAGACGCGACCGTGCCCTGATAGGCGAGCACAACGTCGCAGTTGGGTCCCGGTTCGCGCATCCAGTAGGCCCCATCGATCACCCCCTGACGAATCGCACCAAGGTCGCGCTGGGGCTGTTCCAGCGGTCTTGTCGACAGACGCAGATAGACCGACCCGCCGCTAGCCTCCCGCTTCCATGCGGCGGAGTCCGTCTCTATGTTGTCCCGCTGCATATATTCGAAAGCCCATTCCATGATACACGCCAGCTCGTCGGCGAAAGCCGGTTCAAAGCTTGCGAGCCCGTCCTGCGACATGCCAATCAGCGGTGTGGAAATGGACTGGTGAGCCCCGCCTTCAGGGGCCAGCGACACACCCGAAGGGGTGCCGACCAGAAGGAACCGTGCCTCCTGGTAACAGGCATAGTTCAGCGCATCGAGGCCGCGAATCACGAAAGGGTCGTAGACTGTTCCCACGGGAAGGAGACGTGCGCCAAAGAGACTGTGACCGAGGCCCGCCGCACCGAGCATGAGCATTAGGTTCATTTCGGCAATTCCGAGTTCGAAATGCTGCCCTTCCGGAAGGAACTGCCATTTCTGGGACGAAACCACCTTCTCTTCGCGGAAGGTGTCAGCCCTCTGCTCTGTTGCGAAGATCCCGCGTCGGTTTACCCAGGAGCCAAGATTGGTCGAGACCGTGACGTCAGGCGAGACAGTCACGATCCGATCCGCGATCGGATCATCGGATTTCGCCAGCGTATCAAGCACCTTACCGAATGCCGACTGTGTCGAAATCTCCCGGTCCTGCGGTGCCGCGATCGCCGGCACCCGAATCAGCGGTGCACTCAGGCGCCGGGTTCCCTTGGCGAAGAACGGAATGCGTCGGATCAGCGCATCCAGCTGCGCCTCTTCGAGCCCGGTCCCCTCCGCCCTGTCCCATTCATGGCCCCTGCGCACATTCATTTGCGTACGAAACCCATCCATCTGCGGTACGGTCATCAGGCCGGCATGATTGTCCTTGTGCCCTGCCAAAGGTGTGCTCCAGCCCTTGACTGTATATGCGATGAACACGGTAGGGCGCTCGTGCCTTGCTGCGGAATCGAACCCTTCGCAGAGCGTCTCAATGCAATGCCCACCCAGATTCTCCATGAGTGCCGCGAGCTCCCGGTCACTGCGCCGGGCCAGAAGGGACGGCAAATCGCCCCGAGCAACGTCCTCACCCATAAGTCTCTGGCGCCATGCCGCGCCGCCCTGATATGTCAAGGCGGAATACAGTTGGTTCGGGCAGGCGTCGATCCAGTCCCTGAGCTCCTTGCCGCCGGGCTCCTCGAAGGCGGTACGCTGCATGGCACCGTGCTTGAGTTGCACCACGTCCCAGCCGAAAGCCCTGAATATGCCGTCAAGCCGCCGGTGGAGACCCTCGCAGACCACGCCATCAAGACTTTGCCGATTATAGTCGATGATCCACCAACAGTTTCGCAGATCGTGTTTCCATCCCTCCTGCAGGCATTCAAGTACATTCCCCTCGTCCAGTTCAGCGTCACCGGCCAGGGCGACCATCCGACCCGCGGGCATCGGACCCCAGTCACGCGCCCTGACATAGTCCTGAACAAGGCTGGCGAATGCGGTGAATGCCACTCCAAGGCCGACCGAACCGGTCGAGAAATCCACATCGGCACTGTCCTTGGTACGGCTGGGGTAGCTCTGAACGCCACCATATCCGCGGAAATTCCTCATCTTCCCCAGCGTCTGGTTCCCGGCAAGGTACTGCAGGGCGTGGAACACCGGTCCTGCATGCGGCTTCACCGCAACCCGGTCCTGTGGACGGAGCGCATGGCCATAGAGCGCCGTCATGATGCTGACCACCGATGCGCAGCTGGCCTGATGCCCTCCGACCTTCAGCCCGTCAGTTCTCCGGCAAAGGTGGTTGGCCTCATGGATCATCCAACACGAAAGCCAGAGAAGCCTGTCCTGAAGCAGCTTCAGTTCGGATGGAGACAGCATATCTGGAACTTCCCTGTCCTGCCGAATCGCACCACCTCCAGAAATTGCGGACCATTCGATCCAATCATTAAAACAAATCAATTGGTCCGTCAAGCTTCTTTACCCATCACGGACAAGTACGGTCTCATGGTCCGCCACCTGAACGTTACGACGGGGCTTCTGTGCCGGTCGTTTCGTTCCTGATGTGGCGACGATCGGAGCAAGCATCAATCACCCGGAACCGGGCTGATGATCACCGTCACGGAAGATTGACGGAAAGTGGAGGACGTTGTCGATCCTGTTCAAGAGGTTTGGGCCGCCCCATTCTGATGGCGGCATCGGAGCGGATCTTGTGCGCGGACCACTTAAGCGGAGTTCACCATCCCGGCCCCGGAGGCACGAGGGTTTGTGCCGAATTTTCATTTCGGGGTAGTCTCGAGCTACGGACTTGCACCCACCAGAGATAACGAATGTACCAACAGGGCGGAACCACCGGCCAGGCATTGGACAGGATCGTTTCGAACGAATATGTGCTGCCAGCGGTCCAACGGGAATTCGTGTGGAGCCAGGATCAGATCTGCAGGCTGTTCGACAGCCTGATGCAGGGATACCCGTTCGGAGAGTTCCTGTTCTGGCGTATCAAACCGGAGCGTTCGGCGGATTACCGCTGTCGCGACAACCATATTTTTTCCATTTAACAACCAAATTTTTTGGGAATTATATACCATAGTGCCCAAGCTGACGGTGCGCACCGAGAACCGCCTGCGGCATTCACGCCCGCGGCAGCGGCAGGGCACCGTCGTGTGCGCCGCTCCCGACTGGATGCGGACGGTTCCACAGCGAAGGCCTTCCGTACAGCGCCGTTCCGTGAACCATCCCCCGAAGGCCCTGTCGTGGGGAAACGTCACGGACAGCTGGACGGGACTGACGCCCCCGCGGCGGCACCTGCCCGGTGCTCTGTGCGCCATGCGGATCACTCCGTTGCCTTGGGCACCATCGTATATAATTCCCTATTTTTTCCATTGTACGTCAAGTCATTGAAATAACGCAATAACCGGTCTTTCCGGCCCGAATCCGCCTCCACCGGCCGGTCCCTTGACAGATCCATCCCCGACGGTCCCTCTCGCGTCCGCTCGCCCGGCCCCCGCTCCGAACCGGTCGGACCGGCTGGCGACGGAAGCGGATGAAGGAGACCGACCATGACCGACACCACACAGCACAGCACAGGACGGCGGCGCGACCGCCGCCGGGGGGCTATCCCGTGCCCGGCGCCATCGGCGCGCTGGCCGCGGTCGACGTGACCGTGCTCGACCTTCCGACGGCGGTCAACGAGGCCGATGTGGAGAGACGGCTTCTGGCCTTCCAGGAGAGACTGCGCGTCCCCGCCCGGGCCCGCCTGCTGGAGCGGCTGCGGACTGACGGCAGGCTGGCCATGAAGACGTTCCGGGACTGGATTGTCCGGGACGGCCACGATCCAGCCGCCCATCGGCTGCGCTCCGTGATCGGGGAGCGGAGGCGACGGGGCGACAGGGCCGGCAACCTGATGGATGACCTGTATGGCCTCTATGAGGAGGATGCCATCTTCGCCTGGCTGGTGGAGCGCATCGAAAGCCGTCCGCTGGTCACGTCGGCGGACCGCAGCCGCATCAGGCGCCGGGCGCTGGCCTATGCCAGACGCCGCGACGCCGTCACCGTCGATGTGGAGGGACGGCTTCTGGCCTTTCTGGAGAGACTGCGCGCCTCCGCCCGGGCCCGCCTGCTGGAGCGGCTGCCGACCGACGGCAGGCTGGCCGTGGAGACATTCCGGGACTGGATGGTCCAGGAAGGCCGGACGCCGTTCGCCCGACAGCTGCGGCAGGCCATCGGGGAGCGGAGGCGCCGGGGCGGCCCGCCGATGGACGGCGACCTGCCGGAGGACGACGGGGATCCTGCCGGACTGCTGGACGACCTGATGGACGACCTGGAGGATGACCTGGACGACGGTGACGACCCCGCGCCGCTGCCGGAGGCGGACGATGACCTCTTCGCCCGGCTGGTGGAGCGCATCGAAAGCCGTCCGCTGGTCACATCGACGGACCGCATCCGCATCGGGCGGCGGCCTACGCCAAACGCCGCAACGACATCATCGACGGGGCGCTGGGGAACACGGGCAAGGACAGCGAGATGTTCAGTCGCATGAAGGACCGGGTGCTGCGGCTGGCGGGACCGATCCCCGCCGCCATGGTCCGTAACGGGGCGCAGGCCGACGCCATCGCGGCGGAGCTGCATGACGCCATGCCGTGGATGGGTCCAGCCACCGAAAACGCCTGGCGGGCGCTGCGGCGCTCGGCGGCGGCTGGAAAGCCAGTGCGCGTCGGCCCGCTGCTGCTGGACGGCCCGCCGGGCATCGGCAAGACCTCCTGGGCGCACCGGCTGGCGGACATCCTCGGCGTCCCTTCCGTGGAGCTGGACGCTTCGAAAGGCCTGGCGTCGTTCTCGCTCACCGGGACCGAGCGCGGCTGGTCGACGGCGCAGCCCGGGCGGCCGCTCGACGCCATGATGCGTGGGCGCATGGCCAACCCGCCGGTCATCATCGACGAGGTGGACAGGGCCGGCTCCTCCCGCACGGCGGCCGGCACCAGCGCCTCGTCCACGCCGGCGCTGCTGGGGCTGCTGGAACCCGAATCCGCCCGCGTCTGGGACTGCCCGTTCCACCGCCTGAAGTTCGACATGAGCCATATCTCCTGGGTGCTGACGTCGAACTACCTGCCCCTGATCCCGGAGCCTGTCCTGAGCCGCGTCCAGGTGCTGCGGCTGCCCCATCCGACCCTGGCGGAACTGGAGGGATTCGCGATGCGCCAGGCGCGGGACCGGGGCCTGTCGACGCCGGCGGAGGAGGCGGTGGTCGAGGCCGTGGGCCGGGCCGGGAAGCGCTGGCAGCTGAGCCTGCGGAACATCAACCGGATGCTGGCCCGCGCCGGGGATCTCGACAGCATGCCGACGGTGCACTGACCGGAATCTCCGCCCGCGGCCCAGCCGCGGGCGGACGGAGTCCCGCCTCTTGACTTCCGAATGTGGCTGTGACGGATCTGTCACCGTCAACATCTTTCAGGCTCGGCCTATGCCGGTTGGCATCTCCCAAAGGCGGCGGCGTATCAGGCGACTGGTTTCAAGGGGGATTCCGACGGAATCTCTGAGTTTCCCGTCGGAGAGACCGTGTTCGCAGAGCATGTTGGCGTGCGCCCGTGACATCGGCGGGTGGCCGACGGTCATCCGGCGCAGACCTTTTCGGCCTAGGTGTACTCTCGGGGATTCCCGACGGCAACGGTGCGGATGAAGCGGTTGGCCAGCCCGACCTTGCCGGGCTGCCCTTCGATGGCCTGCCTCAGTTCCGGATTATCGACGTATCGCAGGACATACAGAGACCTGACGATCCGACCGAAGGCCCCGAGCGTCTTGTAGGGCGCGGACCGGCGGGAATGGGAACTGAGTCGCCGGAAAATATTCGGAGGCGGTGTTTTCCTTGGGCCTGATGGCGGCGGCGGGGCGGAGCAATGGCATTCGAATAGTCCTGCCGTTCCAGAGCGATTTGCCGTTCCGGTCGCAAGCCGTTGATATGGCGTGGTTTTCGGTGCTCCAGAATTTTTTTCGCCGACCAATTGACAAACGGTCGCTGATTCGTATGCTGGTGTCACGCGGCCGGACACCCCCGCCACCGAGGCCTGCCCGGAGGAGGACATCAGGCTCCCGCCCACCCTGCTGTCCGCCCAGGGCCACCGGGAGGTCACCACGATGGCCGACGGGAAACCGCCGGACATCAGGACGTTCGCCATCGACCTCGGAAGACCCGTCGGGGCGCATCCGAGGAGGCGGCAGCCGCTGCCCGGGGTGAAAAAGGTCTGGCAGGGGCTCTTATGAGACCTTACAGGTCAAGTGCCCTTTTTCAAAACCTCACATCGGCGTCCCTCCCTCCGTCGGGGGGCGGCTTCCGTGCCACCGGGGAAGTCCAGACAGAACGTCGCGGTTCCATGACGCGCTCAACGACGCGTCCAGCCTCTTATCCGGTTCGGTTGGCCGGTGCCGGCCCCGTGACCATTATGCCCGATTCGGGCGGTGCGACGTTCCGGGGGGGGCGGGACCCATCCGGAATGAACGGTGCCGCTTCCTGCGGCGAACCAGGCCCCTGCACGGTCACACGCCCTGCCCGGGTTCCCCGGAGGCCCCGTCGGGCCGCCCGGGTGTTCCGTTGTTCCGTTGTTCCGTTGCCCTCCCGCTCTCAGGCCTGCGACAGGACGGCGCCCTCCGGCACCAGGCCGGTGGTGGCGAACCTCCACAGCGCCACCAGAAGCTTACGGGCCAGCGCCACGATCCCCCGCCTGCGCGAACGTCCGTCGCGGGCGCTCACGTAATCCCGGAACCACGCCGAGAGGGCGCTGTCGGGCTGGTGGCGCAGCCAGCGCCAGGCCATCTGCACCAGGTGCTTTCGCAGCATCGCGCCGCCCGCCTTGCTGATCCCCTGGTCGTTGTCGACGCCCCCGCTCGCGAAGGGCACCGGCGCCAGGCCCGCGAGGCTGGCCAGCTGCCGCCGGTTGCGCAGCTCCCGGTAGAAGAGCTCGCCGCCCAGCATCAGCGCGTCGTTCGGGCCGATCCCGCGCAGCCGGACCAGCGTCGCCGCGTGGTGGGCGTCCGCCGGCGCCGCCCGCGGTCTGTCAACGGGCGGAGCGGCCTCCTTCCCGGCGGCGTCCGCGCGGAGGCCGTCGAGGGCCCGGGCCGACGCCTCCAGCATCTCCATCTTCCTCGCCTCGACAGCCTTGAGTTCCGCGCGCACCAGCTCCAGCCGGTCGAGGATGCCCTTGATCTCGGCCAGCAGCTCCGGCGGCAGCGGCTCCCCGTAGCCGGTCTCCATCCCGCCGAGCCGCTCACGGAACCCCGGCCGCGCCGGATCCCCGGCCAACACCCCGTGCAGCCTCAGGAGCCCGTCGACGGAGTTCGAGAGGCGGCGGCGCTCCTGCACCAGACGCTCCCGCCGGCGCAGCAGCCGCTTCCTGTCCTCCTCCGCGACCGTTGGCACACGCACCCGCGACATCGCGTCCCGGTCGCCGCCGTCCCACGCCCTGAGCGCCCGGACCATCCGGCGGGCGTCGATCCGGTCCGTCTTCACCTTCTTTTTCCTCCGCACCACCTCGAGGCTCGCGGGGTCGCAGACAACCACCTCGACATCCTCCCCCTCCAGCCGCCGGGCCAGCCAGAAGCCCTCGTAACCGGCCTCGTACACAAGCATCACCCGGACATCGCCGCCGGTCGCCGCCCGCTCCCGCGCCCGCCCGAGCCTGCCCAGGAGCCCATCAACGTCCTGCGGCGCCAGCCTGTGGATGCCGGCCCTCGACGTGTCGGACGGATCGCCCACCGCGAGGATCCAGCTCCTGCCGCTCACTTCCAGAGCCGCGTAGACCGTGGTAACGTTCCCCTCGAAAGGGGTTTTCGAATCAGTCATCTTTCTCTCCTTTCACTCGGCGGGGGTTGCCGTCTCGCGGCCCCCCGCCACAACATGCTGTCTTCCTGTCAACACCCTGCACCGAATCACCCGCGAAGGCAAACGGCGGCCCGTCCCATGGCATCTGGAGCGGCTGAACCGGGCCATACAGGTGCGCGACGCCCTCGGCAGGGGGCCGCCGCCCGACGCGCTGGGCGAGCGCAGGCGGGAATGGGATCGCCCATATAAGTGCGGGCTGTTGTAAGGTCGGGGGGCGGCTTCCGTGCCACCGGGGAAGTCCAGACAGAACGTCGCGGTTCCATGACGCGCCCACCGGCGCGTCCAGCCTCCTGTCCGGTTCGGTTGGCCGGTGCCGGCCCCGTGACCATCAGTCCCGGTTCGGGCGGCGCCACGTTCCGGGGGGCGGGACCCATCCGGAATGAACGGCGCCGCTTCCTGCGGCGGACCAGGCCCCTGCACGGTCACACGCCCTGCCCGGGTTCCCCGGAGGCCCCGTCGGGCCGCCCGGGTGTTCCGTTGTTCCGTTGCCCTCCCGCTCCCAGGCCTGCGACAGGACGGCGCCCTCCGGCACCAGGCCGGTGGTGGCGAACCTCCACAGCGCCACCGGCAGCCTGCGGGCCAGCGCCACGGTCCCCCGCCGCCGCGAACGGCCGTCGCGGGCGCTCACGCAGTCCCTGAACCACGCCGGGAGGGCGCTGTCGGGCTGGTGGCGCAGCCAGCGCCAGGCCATCCGCACCAGGTGCTTTCGCAGCATCGCGCTGCCCGCCTTGCCGAGCCCCTCCGCCTTGCCGAGCCCCTGGCCGTTGTCGACGCCCCCGCTCGCGAAGGGCACCGGCGCCAGGCCCGCGAGGCTGGCCAGCTGCCGCCGGCTGCGCAGCTCCCGGTGGAAGGGCCCGCGCCCGGCATCAGCGCGTCGTTCGGGCCGGCCCGGCGTCGCCGCGTGACGGGCGTCCGCCGGCGCCGCCCGCGGCCTGTCAACGGGCGGAGCGGCCTCCTTCCCGGCGGCCCTTTCCGGACCGGCGCCCACCTTCCGGAGAGCCGGGGCGGTGGGAGGCCCCCAGCCTCCACCGCCGTCCCGGCGGCGTCCGCGCGGAGGCCGGCGGGGCCCCGGGCCGACGCCCCGGCATCTCCATCCCGCCCGCCCCGGCCACCTTCATCTCCGCGGGCGCCAGGTCCAGCCGGGCGGGGATGACCCCGGTCCCGGCCAGCGGCTCCGGCGGCAGCGGCTCCCCGTAGCCGGTCTCCATCCCGGCGGGCCGCTCACGGAACCCCGGCCGCGCCGGACAGTCCGTGCAGCCCCAGCAGCCCGCCGGCGGCGTCCGGGAGGCGGCGGCGCTCCCGCACCGGACGCTCCCGCCGTGGCGGCAGCCGCTTCCTGCCCTCCTCCGCGACCGTCGGGACACGCACCCGCGACATCGCGTCCCGGTCGCCGCCGTCCCACGCCCTGAGCGCCCGGACCATCCGGCGGGCGCCGGTCCGGTCCGTCCTCACCTTTTTCCTCCTGCGGACCACAGCCCCGGGGTCCTCCCCCTCCAGCCGGCGGGCCACCGGAAGCCCCCGCAACCGGCCTCGTACACAGGCATCACCCGGACATCGCCGCCGGTCGCCGCCCGCTCCCGCGCCCGCCCGAGCTTCCCCAGGAGCCCATCAACGTCCTGCGGCGCCAGCCTGTGGATGCCGGCCCCCGCCGTGCCGGACGGATCGCCCACCGCGGGGATCCAGCTCCTGCCGCTCACCTGCAGAGCCGCGTGGACCGTGCTGACGTTCCCCTCGAAGGGGGTTTTCGAACCATTCATCCTTCTCTCCTTTCACTCGGCGGGGGTTGCCGTCCCGCGGCCTCCCGCCACAGCATGCTGTCTTCCTGTCAACACCTTGCACCGAATCACCCGCGAAGGCAAACGGCGGCTCGTCCCATGGCATCTGGAGCGGCTGGACCGGGCCATCCAGGTGCGCGACGCCCTCGGCAGGGGGCCGCCGCCCGACGCGCCCGGCGGGCGCAGGCGGGAATGGGATCGCCCATACAGATGTGGGCTGTTGTAAGGCCCCGGAGGGGGCCGGCGCGGCCAGCCATGCGCGGACGGCGCCCGACGGGCCACCATCTGCGGCATTTCGCCACACCGCAATAATTGTGCAAGAGGCTCCTGTATGATTTTGTTCCGGTTTCCATGTGCCGGAGTCCGGAACTGGCGCGGGGTGGAGCAGCCCGGTAGCTCGTCAGGCTCATAACCTAAAGGTCGCAGGTTCAAATCCTGCCCCCGCAACCACCTCAAGCCCCTGAAAACGCTGATGTTTTCGGGGGCTTCGTCGTTTCCGGAAACCGACCAATCAGTCCTCCGTCAACACATGGTCAACACGGGTGTAAGCATCCGTAAGCATCCGGGGTAGGCCGTAAGCATCCGTAAGCATCCGGGGTAGGCCGCCTGTTTAGTTGGCGCGAGCGCTCCATGGTCCTTCCGCACGAATACAGCCGTGCATGCCTCGACGGAATCGGCGGTTTGCAATCGGCTTCTGAATCGGCCATGATTGAAGGACGATGGGTAGCCAAACTCGTCGTGCGAGCGCAAGGGCAGCTTCTTGCACGGTGGCGTTGGTGTGCGCCCACGCACGATTGGGAGTGCCGACATGGCAAACAGAGTGGCGTTTACCCCCCCCCCGCAGGGGCAGCCGGGGAAACATTTGCATCTCTGCCCGCTGAGCGTCGTGCTGCCGGGCGGCGCCTGACGCAAGCGTCCCGACGCCTCCCTGCCTGCTTCACAGTGCCAACGGCGGGGCGGCGGCTTCACCAAGGGGAGAATGAACGATGACGGATCCGAAGATGTCGGGCAAGGGCAAGACGCTTCGTGGCGGCAAGGGCAACGACACCCTGGAAGGCGGTGCTGGCGATGATACGCTGAAGGGCGGCGGCGGTGATGATCTTCTGATCGGCGGCCGCGGTGCCGACACGCTTCACGGCGGCAAGGGTGCGGACACGTTCGAGTTCGGGACCGGCGGCGGACTGACCGACGGCCGCTACTCGCGCGGGCTCGGGGACGGCGGCGACACCATTGTCGACTTCGAGGACGGCGACACGATCCGCTTCATTGGATATTCCGGCGGTTTCGAGGACCTCGAAATCGAGCAGGACGGCAACGATACCACCATCCACTACGCTCACGGTGGCCATATCAGGCTTTTGGGCGTCTCGGCGGGCTCCATTGACGAAAGCGACTTCGCCTTCGAGCCTTGGGTAGCTCCTCCGCCTCCTGCGCACCCGCCGGTCGCGCTGGAGGGCGGCGGCGGCGACGACACGCTGAAGGGCAATAAGGGCAACGACCGGCTGGAAGGCGGCGACGGCGACGATACGCTCCACGGCGGCGACGGCGGCGATTATCTGGACGGCGGCAAGGGCGACGACACGCTGAGGGGGAACGCCGGCAACGACCATCTGTATGGCGGCGGCATCGGATGGAATGGCGACGATGGCGGTGACGACAGGCTCTACGGGGGTGACGGCGACGACCGTCTCGAAGGCGGGGACGGTAACGATACGCTGAAAGGCGGCGAGGGCAACGACGAACTCTACGGCAACACAGGCGACGATAAGCTGAAGGGCAATGAGGGCAACGACCGGCTGAGTGGGGGTGACGGTGACGACACGGTCCGCGGCGGCAAGGGCAGAGACGAAGTCCGGGGTGACGTTGGCGACGACACGCTCTACGGCGGCGAGGGCGGCGACATGCTCTTCGGCGGCGAGGGCAATGACACGCTCTATGGTGGTGAAGGCGATGACATCCTCAGTGGTGGCATCAATCGGGGCCAAAGCTACAAGAATGCGCTCTATGGCGGCGCGGGCAGCGATATTTTCGTGCTCACGCATACCAGTTGGATGCAAAATACGGGCGGCGGTGATGACACGATCCACGATTTCGAGGACGGGACGGACACCTTGGCGTTTGTTGGCGTCCGCGGTGCCAAAATGACGTTCGGGGATCTCACGATCACGCAATCCGGCGAGAACACCGTTATTACGTGGGATGGCGGATCCGCCACGTTGATCGGAATACAGGCGTCGCAGATTACCGGGGAGGATTTCAACTTCAACTTCAGCTATGATGATTTCGACTTCGAAGTTGGCAATGATACATATCTCTCAAACGTCCTGATATGATTGCGGGCGGGAGGGGGCAGCCTCCGGCAAGGAAACATCGGCTGTGCTCGCCGCTTTGGAAGGCTCGCGGCGAGGAAATCTAATGACTTCGATTTCTTCATGTGAGGAGAGAATCATGGATCGTAGCACTTATTTCGATGATGACGGTAACCTCATTGACGCTTGGGGGTATTTCAGAGTTTCGCAAGCCATGGTCGACCGTCCCGGCAAGACCCTGATCGGGGGCGACGGCGACGACACGATGGAGGGCACCAGAGGCGACGATACGATGCGCGGCGGCAAGGGCGACGACACCATGGACGGCGGCAACCGCTTTGACACCATGTATGGCGGCGCGGGAAACGACACCATGGACGGCAACTACGGTGACGACAAGATGTGGGGCGACGACGGCAACGACACCATGGACGGCAGTTGGGGCAACGACAAGATGTATGGCGGCGCGGGTGACGACACCATGGACGGCGGCCATGACGACGACACCATGGACGGCGGCGCGGGCGACGACACCATGGACGGCGGCCACGGCAACAACCGGATGTGGGGCGGCGATGGCGACGACAAGATGTACGGTGGCCTCGACGACCATATGTGGGGCGGCGACGGCGACGACACCATGGACGGTAGGGCCGGCAACGACAAGATGCGGGGCGGCGACGGCAACGACACCATGGACGGCAGCCACGGCGACGACAAGATGTGGGGTGGCAAGGGCGACGACACCATGGAAGGCGGCCACGACAACGACACGCTGGGCGGCGGCAAGGGCGACGACACCATGGAAGGCGGCCACGGCCACGACACGCTGATCGGTGGTATGGGCGACGACACGCTGACCGGCAACGACGGCGACGACACCTTTGTGTTCGGCGGCAACAGCAATGGTCACGACACGATCACGGACTTCGGGTATGCAACTCTTTGGGGGGATAGCAAGGGTAAAGACCTGATCAAAATCCGAGGCGGAGAGGCCACAAAGTTTACCGACCTCACCATCACGAACAACGCGGAAGGTGACGCGGTGATCACCGGCTACGCGGATGACAGCAGCATCACGCTGGAAGGCATGGCCGCGTCGGAACTGACCGAATCCGATTTCATCTTTGTTGCCTGAGTTCCGGTTTGTACGGGCTTTTCGCGTCAGTTTTTTTGGCGGGCGGCCGTGACCGGCCCCCACCGACTGGTCCATTTCGAATGTTAGTAGAGCCTCTTGCACAATTATTGCGGTTCGGGCTTGCGCTGCAAGCCTTTCGGTTCCGCCAGGGTCGTGACACCGGATCCGGTGGGTGCCCGGGGCGTCTGCACGGCCCGAGGTGTGGCGGAATGCCGCAGATGGTGGCCCGTCGGGCGCCGTCCGCGCATGGCTGTCCGCGCCGTCCCCTCCGGGGCGGCGTCCGGTGCTGCCGCGGCTGGCGGTGTCAGATGGTGAGCCGCATCAGCTGCTCCACGGTCAGGGCCAGCACACCGAAGAACAGGTGGCAGGCCACCTTGGCGTGCCCACGGACGCGGACGTGCCGGGCGCCGTACGGGTCCTTCAGGGCGGAGTTCACGCGCCCGCCGCTGGAGCGCTGCCGGTAGCGGACGCGGTCGTGGCGTATGTGGCCCGCTTTCCGCTGCGCCAGAGCCTCCCTGGCGAGGCGCTCCTTCAGCGCCGCGTCGCGGCGGGGGTTGGTGTCGGTGATCGCCACGCGCCCCGTCAGGCAGGCGTGGAACCCGATCTCCAGGGAATCGTAGGCCGCGTCCATGAGCTCGTGGCAGTGGTCCACCCGCATCGCCGTCATTTTCGACAGCGGGATGGCGGCCTGGCTGTCGTGCAGCGACGCCGAGGTCAGGATGCAGCTGACGGGGACGTCCCCATCAGCCGCGTCGATATGGAGCCTGTACCCCCTCCAGCTCTCCTTGTACCCTTTCGCGTTGCGCTTCGTGCCGGTGTCGCAGGCCTTCGGCAGCCCGTCGGCCATCTCCGCCGCCGTCATCCCGTCCGGCGGCCGCCGCTCCAGCCGGGTCCGCTCCTTCGGCCTCTCCTCCCCCTTTTTCGGGCGTCCGCGCTTTCGCTTCGGCCGCTACTGCGGCTTCGGCTTCGGCGCCGGCCTCTCCCGTCCCACGATCGCCGTCGAGTCCCGGGAGATGTGCCCGACGACCGAGCCGGCGTACGCGGCGCGGACCAGCGCCTCGTGCATCCGCTCGGGCAGCCGGGTCTCCGCGAACCAGGCGAAGGCGCGGGAGAACGTCGATTCACTGGGCACCTCCGACACGCGGGACCAGCCGACCGGCCTGCGCAGCGTCGGGTGGTGGCGCAGCCTGTCGATCAGGACCACCGTGGTCGGCATGTCCCACACCGCCTTGGCGACGAAGGCCCGAGCCAGCGCCCTGCGGTCGGCGGCAGGGTTGCCGACGCCCCCGTGGATGCAGTGCACGTGCCTCTCCACCTCCACCAGGTCCATGACGGCGATGAATTTGCCGTGCCTCACGCCCAGCGGGCCGACCTCCCCGGCGAGGGCCGGCAGAAGTTCCCCTTGAAACCGCTGCCAGGCATCTGATATGGACGAACGTAGGGACATGGAGCCGTCTCCCTGCATGTTGTGGCTTTCACACCTGCTTCATACCAGAGGGATGGCTCCATATCCATACCAGCCATCAGAAAAAGCGCCTGTTTCCGAAAAAAACCGCTTGATCGGGGAGTTCTGCAAGAGGCTCAGTACATTGACGATTTCTCGTAAGCGCCGCGCCGTTACCCTTGTTGACGTGTGAGGCCCGGGATTTTCGGGTCGAAGTTCCAGGGCATGAGTTCGTCGATGCGTGACAGGGGGTGCATGTCGATGATCCGGCGCAGGGTGTCGGTCAGGTAGACCTGCGGATTGACGCCGTTGAGCTTGCAGGTGCCGATCAGGCTGGCGCACCGCGCCCAAGTCCTGGCGCCGTCGTCGCTGCCGGCGAACAGCGCGTTTTTCTTTGTGAGCTTCACCAGACGGATGAGGTTCTCGACAGGGTTGGTGTCCATCTCGATACGTCCGTCATGGAGGAACCGGCACAGGCCATCCCAGCGCTTGAGGGCGTAGCGGATGTGCCTGGCGAGTTCGGACGCGCTGGACAGACGGTCGAGCCGGGCCTCGAGCCAGGGCCGCATGGCCTCGACGATCGGCGCCGACAACTCCTGCCGCGCCTTCAGCCGCAGCTCTGGCGGGTGACCGCGCACCATGGTCTCGATCCGGTAGAGCGCCGCGATCCGTGCGAGGATTTCCTCGCACAGGGGCGACTCCGTGGCGCGCTGGAAGTCGACGAAGCGTCTCCGCCAGTGGGTCCAGCAGTAGGCGAGCACCCATGGGCTGACCGTCTGCTTCGGATCGCCGAGCGCATCGTACACCCTGTAGCCGTCCACATGCAGCGGGCCGCCGCCGGTGTAGCCCCGCATCAACTCCAGAGCGACCTTCGCACTTCGATGGCGCGAGTGGTGGAACACCACGATCGGCGGGTCGACCCCGCCATAGCCGCGCTGATCGCGGGCGATCGCCCACAGATAGTCGAGGCGCGTCTTGCCGGTCCCCGGCGCCATCACCGGCACCGTGGTCTCGTCCATGAACAGACCGTCCGACGCCTTGAGGTGCTCGATCATCCGGTCGATCACCGGGGCCAGCACCTGCATCCCGCGCCCCGCCCAGTTCCCCAGCATGGTGCGGTCGAGGTCGATCCCCTCGCGCCGGTATGCCTCGCTCTGACGGTAGAACGGTTGGTGGTCAGCGAACTTGGCGACCAGCGTGTGCGCCACCAGCCCCTCGGTCGGCAGGCCGCGCGGCACCAGATATTCCGGCGCCGGCGCCTGGGCGCTCTGCTTGCCCTCGCAGGCGCGGCAGATGTATTTCGGCCGGATCGTCACCAGCACTCTCAACTTCGCCGGCACGATGTCGAGCCGCTCGGTGCGGTCCTCGCCGACCTTCACCATCTCGCCGCAGCCGCAGGGGCACTCCGTGCTCTGCGGCTCGATCACCTTCTCGAAGCGTTCGAGGCGCCCGGGCAGATGGCCGAGATTACGATTGGTCGGCTGCGGCTTGCGCCGTTGTCTGCCGGTCGCCGCGTCGGCCTTCTCCCGGGCTTCCGCCAGCATCCCCTCGGCGACCGCGATGTCCTCGAACAGCGGCAGCCGGTCCTGATCGGCATGGCGCTTCTCCGAGCGCGCGCCCCACACGGCATGGTTCAGCGAGGCGATGATCCGCTCCAGGCGTTCGCGCGCCTGCTCGGACACAGCCAGCGCATCCTCGGCGGCCTTGCGCTCGGCGCGCTCCTTCGCGAGTTGGGCCTCGACGGCCGCCAGACGGCGCTGCAGATCGCTCACGGGAACGGCGCTTCCCATGCTTGTTGGCATGGGATTCATCTAGCAGAATCAACGAGATAATGCAAGGCGACCATGCTTCCGGCCCCGCCGTAAACGGGGTCGGACAGCTCGTCCTGGCGACACCGGGGAGACGGTGGGATGGACACCGTTCCCCGGTGAAGCGGCAAGCTGCGCGGTCAGGCCGCCTAGCGCGGCCGAGGCCGTCGCACGGCCCGGACCGCCCGCCAATCGAGACCCTCGAACAACGCCGAGAACTGCGCTGGCGACAGCCCGATCACTCCATCCGACGGGCGCGGCCACTGGAAGCCGCCGCCCTCCAGGCGCTTGTAGACCATGACCAGCCCGGTGCGGTCCCAGACCAGGATCTTCATCCTGTCGCCCCGCCTGGAGCGGAAGGCGAAGACCGCGCCGCTATAGGGGTCGTGGCCCAGCACCGTCTGCACCACCGCCGACAGCCCGTCATGTCCCTTGCGGAAGTCGACGGGGCGGGTCGCCAGCCAGACCCGGACCTTCTCCCCGGTCAGGATCATGGCGTAGCCTTTTGTAGAGCAGGCTCGTGCCGTCCATCCTGACCAGCCTTCCGTATGTCCTGGCCATGACCGCGAGGCTGGCGTAGCCCCGCCAGATGACGGTCTGTCCGGGGGGCGCCTCCTTCCTGCGGTTCAGGTAGCCACCGAGCGTCGCCATGAGGATGAAGGCCCGTCCGAGGTCCAGCGGCTGCGGCAGCCCCGGTCGGTGGCGAAGTCGGCCAGCGCCATGATCTCGATGTCGGAGAACAGGATACTGGCGGGCAGCTCCGGCGTCTCCCTGAACCGCAGGAAGGACTGGTATCACGACCGGAAAAGTGCAGCCTGAGCTGTAGTCACGCCACTGCAAGCGGCCTGTGTGGAACCGCTCTGGCTACGCCCTCGCTGCGGGAATGACCAATGTTGCACTTCGGACTGGAAGTGGGGCCTATATTATTGCTACGCTGCACGACATGATCGCACGTGACCTCGCACCAAAGCTGACGAAAGCGGCCCAGACCTGGCCTTCCATCACGCTCACTGGACCTCGGCAGAGCGGCAAGACAACGTTGTGTCGCGCCCTATTCCCAAAGCATCGATACGAGACATTGGAAGCCCCGGACGTGCGGGCTTTTGCCACTGAAGACCCACGCGCCTTCCTGGCCCAGTTTCCGGAAGGTGCAGTTCTCGACGAGGTCCAGAGAGCACCCGATCTACTCTCCTACCTGCAAGGCATCATCGACGCAGACCCGGTTCCAGGTCGGTGGATTCTCACCGGTTCGCAGAATCTCGCTCTGCTCGAATCGGTCAGCCAGTCGCTAGCGGGACGAACGGCGGTGTACAACCTCCTTCCGCTGACGAGAGGTGAGACAATTCGTTTTCCGCGGCACCCCAAGTCTCTCGATGAGACTCTCTTCACAGGATCCTATCCACGCATATTCGATAAGGAACAGGAAGCGTCGGTCTGGCTCAGTTCCTACATCGCCACCTATATCGAGCGCGATGTGCGGACGATCAGCAACGTAGGCGATCTCCTGACCTTTCAGCGTTTCGTAGCACTTTGCGCGGGCCGGACATCGCAACTGCTCAACTACGCGTCGCTCGCAGGGGATTGCGGCATCTCGCAACCGACGGCAAAAGCCTGGCTCAGCATCCTTGAAACCAGCTTTATCGCTTTCCGCCTTCCAGTCCTTCACACGGACCTTCGCAAGCGACTGGTGAAAATGCCCAAGCTGCACTTTTACGATACTGGTATCGTCTGCTGGTTGCTGGGTATCCGTACCCCCGAACAGCTCCACTCACATCCACTTCGTGGCGGAATCTTCGAAACCTGGGTAACCTCGGAGATCGCCAAACATCGGGCCAGCCAAGGTGAAACATCTGGACTCTCGTTTTTCCGCGACCGGAACGGTGCAGAGGCCGGTCTGATCGTCGAAAGCCCGATTGGCACAACGATTGTCGAAGCGAATTCCTCAGAGACAGCATCGTCCAGCCTGTTTGACGGCTCCAAACGCGTCAGAAAGCTCCTTGCCCAATCGACCCCCCGATGCTCCGTCGTCATTGTCTACGGCGGCGATCAACCCCAGCGGCGGGGAACGGACAGCCTGATTCCTTGGAGAGAACTGCACGAATTCGACTGGAATGCGTCGGGCTGAATCGCCGACCGAATTTCTGGCCATGGGTATCTATCTGCTTTGGGTGGTGTGTTAGGGAACGTTTCCCCGTATCGAGTCTCATCCTCGGGTTGAATCGCCGTGCTAAACTGAATTCCAACACTGGCGCTTCATTCCACGTAGGCCAGACACCGGAACCACCGTCCGTCTTGATGTCAAGAGTAGCGCTGACCCAGTGACGCTCTCCGGGAAGCCCGGAGCAATAAGTGATCAACTCAGAGATTTTGCCTGAGGCAGGACGTGAACCTCGATGAGCCGACAACCATTTTGCACTCGTCCGGCATCGCTGGCAGACCAAAGACCTGATTCGCCCAGCCCGGAATCTCCGAAATTCTGTCGCAATGGACAGTTCGGTACCAGATCAGGAGCAGCCGATGCCCGAAACCAACCCCAAAGCCCTCGAATTCCTGCTTTCCCGCCGGTCCCGACCAGCCAAGACGCTAAAGGGCCCCGTTCCGGATCGCGAAACATTGCGAACAATTCTCACCGCCGCAGCTCGCAGCCCTGATCACGGAAAATTGGAACCCTGGCGGTTCATCGTTCTTGGGCCGAAGGCTCTAGGGCGATTGGCGGACCTTGCCGAGGAACGCGCACCTGCGCTTGGCGTCGACACTGACAAAGTGGAGAAGGGCGTCAGGCAATTCTCCGACGCCGACCTTGCCATCGCGGTGGTTTCCAGCCCAAAGCCCTCCCCAACCATCCCGAGAATTGAGCAGACCTACTCAGCTGGTGCCGTCTGCCTGGCACTGCTCAACGCCGCGCTCGCCTCGGGTTGGGGTGCCAACTGGCTGACGGGATGGGCATCCTACGACAGAGAGTTCATGGAGCGTGGTCTCGACCTTGAACCCCACGAATCCATTGCAGGATTCATTCATCTTGGGACGGAAACCGCCACTCCTCCCGATCGACCCCGCCCCGATCTCGACGCCATTACCGACTGGCGAGACTGATGCATTCACTTCAGGAGATATCCCGAGCCCTGACGCTCGCCCTGCTCCAACTCACCGACAGTTACATTCTCGGCATTCTGCTGCTGGCACTGGCTATCGCCGCCATCGTTACCGGACCGTTTCTGCTGGCCTTCGCATTATTGCTCGGTCTCGCGGAACTGATTCTTCCCGACAGTGTGGACCTACCGATTCTGGGACGCGTCGGCTTCATCGGCCTGTATACCGATGGGCTGTTCGGCCATACGGCATGGCTATTCTGGACCTATTTGATTTCACCCCTGACGGTCGCGATTGTAGGAGCGCTACTCGATCCAATCGTAACCGCCGTGGAAGCTCGGCACTACCCCAGCTTACCGCCGGTCAGACGCCGTGGGCTCGGGGCGGTCGTTGGGTATGCCCTGCGTTTCCTGCTCCTCATGCTTGGCATCAGCGTGGTCGCATGGATCGTCGGATGGTCAACGGCAATCCCCGCAGCCGCCGTGTTCGTGTTGGCCAGTGGTTACCTGATCGCACGCGAGTATTTTGAGACCGTCGCGGTCCGCCGGGTCGAAGATCTGGACGCCAGGCACCTTGCCCACACTCATTTGCCTGCTGTTTGGCTTACCGGCTGCCTGGTCGCACTGGCTCTGAACGTCCCACTGGTCAACCTGATTGCGCCGATAGTGGGCGTCGCAGCTTTCACCCACCTGTTTCATCGACTGCAGAGCACTCGAGCCGATTGAACCAGTCAATGTCGCATAGGGTCACCAAGCCGGAAACGATTATGCCGGCAATGATCACCCAGAGAATCATCGCCACAATCGTCACAACCTTGAGCTTTCGACCGAGATCCAACTCCGCCGGTGCACCCGGTTGGGTTCCCGGAACGACTTCTCCCCTTTCGCCCTGCGTCGTCAGTCGAAGCGGCAGCACGACAAACAGCACGACGAACCAGATAACCGCCAGAAGTACCAGTGCACCGGTGACCCCCATCAGACCTGTTCAAGCTCCACCAGACAGCCGTTGAAATCCTTGGGATGGAGGAACAGCACGGGCTTTCCGTGTGCCCCAATCTTCGGCTCGCCACCGCCAAGAACCCGCGCTCCGGTCGCCTGCAATTGGTCTCTCGCCTTAATGATGTCGTCAACTTCGTAGCAAATGTGATGCATCCCACCCGAGGGATTTCGGTCAAGGAATCCCTGGATTGGCGACGCTGGTCCCAATGGACACATCAACTCGACCTTCGTGTTCGCCAGTTCCACGAATACGACCGTTACACCATGGTCTGGCTCGTCCTGAGGTTCACTGACCCTTGCACCCAATGCATCGCGGTATTGCGCCCCCGCGGACTGAAGATTTGGTACGGCGATCGCTACGTGGTTGAGTCGTCCAATCATGGCTGCCCCTTCCTTGGGTATGCTGGAGTTTTACGGACAGGAGTCCGCATCACAGATGATTCAGGGATCCGCACCACTTGGCCAACTGCCCGGTTCAATCGTCCCGCGGAAGAACCCTGAGACCCAACTCCATGAGTTGCTCGCTCGTTGGCTCGCTCGGTGCTCCCATCATCAGATCCTCCCCGCGCTGATTCATTGGAAAAAGCATAACCTCCCTGATGTTTGCCTCGTCGGCCAACAGCATGACAATCCTGTCGATTCCTGCCGCACAGCCGCCGTGAGGCGGTGCTCCACAGTTGAACGCACTGACCAATCCGCCGAAACGTCGCCGGACCTCCTCCTCACTGTAGCCTGCGATTTCAAACGCCCGAAACATGATATCGGGCCTGTGATTGCGGATGGCACCACTCACAAGTTCATAACCATTGCAGGTCAGGTCATATTGGTAGCCGGTCACGGAAAGCGGATCTCGCTCAAGTGCCTCCATGCCATCCCGCGGCATAGAGAATGGGTTGTGGTCGAAATCAATCCGACCAGTCTCCTCGTCCTTCATGAATATCGGGAAATCAACGATCCATGCGAAGGCGAAGCGGTCGCGTTCGGTCAATCCGAGTTCGTCGCCAACCACGATGCGCGCCTTGGCCGCAACGCTTTCGAACACTGCCGGTCTTCCGCCAAGAAAGAAAGCCGCGTCTCCGACATCAAGACCAAGCTGGGCGCGAATCGCCTCAGTTCGCCCAGGTCCAATGTTTTTCGCCAATGGTCCAGCCGCTTCCATGCCATCAGTTCCCGTCCGCCAGAAGATGTAGCCCATCCCCGGCAGACCCTCTTTCTGGGCAAAGGCATTCATCCGATCACAGAACTTTCTGGAGCCTCCTCCTGGGGCTGGGATGGCGCGGACCTCCGTGCCATCCTGGTCCAGCAGGCTGGCAAAAATCGCGAATCCCGAGCCCCGGAAATGTTCCGAAACTGTCTGCATCCGGATAGGATTGCGTAGGTCAGGCTTGTCTGTCCCATACCAAAGCATGCAGTCGGAATACGGAATTTGCGGCCAGTCACTATCCACACTACGGCCGCCACCGAATTCAGAGAACACGCCCGAGAGAACCGGTTGGATGGTATCGAAAACGTCCTGCTGGGTAACAAATGACATTTCCATATCAAGCTGGTAGAAATCGGTTGGCGACCGGTCGGAGCGCGGATCCTCATCCCGGAAGCAGGGTGCGATCTGAAAATACCTGTCAAAGCAGGCGACCATCATCAACTGCTTGAACAACTGGGGGGCCTGAGGCAGCGCGTAGAAACGACCGGGATGCAGTCGGGACGGAACCAGAAAGTCCCTCGCGCCTTCCGGCGAAGACGCGGCCATGATCGGTGTCTGGTATTCCCGGAATCCGATCTCCCACATCCGACGCCGAATCGACGCCACTACGTCAGATCGAAGTTTCATGTTACGTTGCATCGCTTCGCGGCGCAGATCCAGAAAGCGGTAACGCAGCCGCGTTTCCTCAGGGTATTCCTGATCTCCGAACACCATCAGAGGAAGCTCCCCGGCAGCGCCCAACACCTCGAGGTCGCGAATGAACACCTCTACCTCTCCGGTCTGGATTCTTGGATTGACCAGATCGGCACTACGCTCCCTGACCTCGCCATCCACGCGGATGCACCACTCACTTCGAAGGCTCTCGACCTCGGCAAAAACCGGGCTATCGGGATCACAGAGCAATTGAGTCACGCCATAATGGTCGCGCAGGTCAAGGAACAGCACCCCGCCATGATCACGCACGCGATGCACCCAGCCCGATAGACGGACGTTCTCGCCAACATTCAGCTTGCGAAGGTCAGCGCAGGTATGGCTGCGATATACATGCATCTGGAAAGTCCTCTCGAACTGGAATTTGAATCGCTGCGATACACATTGCCCGCCCCGGCGAGTCAAGGGAGAATTGGGCTTTGGTGATTCCTATGCAACTGCCGTGTCACGCGAATCTGGACAGACGCCCGGGAGTTTGGCAAACTTCCGGAGCTTTCACCACCAGTTTGCGTTTGCGGTAACGAGGCGCGAACGTTCAAATAGCGGAGACGGATCAAGGGAGAATTGGAAAATGTGGGAGAGGCTGTTCGACGGCATGCTGCGGACTGTCCTACAGGCGGGCAATTTTGAGATTACCATGCCAAGCGGCGCACGACACTCTTACGGAGATGGCTCCGGCGGGACACTTGAGGTCCGCATTCATGAAACCGCGACGCTCAGGAAGATCCTGCTTAACCCGGAACTCGGTCTTGGCGAGGCCTATATGGACGGTAGACTGACGATCGCCGACGACGATCTGCGCAGATTTCTTGCGGCCGTGGTCGCGAATGTAGGAAAGGATCATTCCACGAGTTGGCAGAGGCTTCTGGAAGCGTGGCGGCAGTTCAAGCGAAAGGCCCTCCAATACAACCCGGTGGGAACCGCCCAACGCAATGTCGCACATCACTACGACCTTTCGGGAGAACTCTACGATCTGTTTCTGGATGCGGACAAGCAGTATTCCTGCGCCTATTTTCTGGATCAGAACGACAGTCTTGAGGAGGCCCAGAAGCAGAAGAAGGCGCACATCGCGTCCAAGCTCCTGATCGAACCCGGGATGAGGGTCCTCGATATCGGTTGTGGTTGGGGAGGAATGGGGCTGACGCTCGCCCGGGACTTCGGGGCCCGGGTGGTCGGCGTGACGCTTTCGGAGGAACAGCACAGAATCGCCCAGTCCCGAGCCGAAACCGAAGGTCTCTCGGAACTGGTCGAGTTTCGCCTAATGGACTACAGGCACGTCACCGAGACATTTGACCGGATCGTAAGCGTTGGCATGTTCGAACATGTCGGAGCGCCACACTACGACGAGTACTTCCGGAATGTCCGGGATAGACTGACTGAAGATGGCATCGCCCTGATACATTCGATAGGGCGGTCGACACCGCCGGGAACGACCAGTCCCTGGATACTGAAGTACATATTTCCCGGCGGCTACATCCCGTCGATGTCGGAGGCGATGAAAGCGGTGGAGAACCAGAATCTCTGGCCCACGGACATCGAAGTCTGGCGACTGCATTACGCGGAGACCCTACGCCACTGGCATGACAGGTTCATGGCGAATGTCGAACAGGTCAAGGCTCTCTATGACGAACGATTCTGCCGCATGTGGCGATTCTATCTTGCCGCTTCTGAAATGACGTTCCGTTACAATCGGCAGTACGTGTTTCAGCTGCAGGTCGCGCGAAGGCAGGACGCCGTTCCCCTCACGCGAGACTATCTCTATGGAAACAAGATGCGAATTGGGACAACCTAACGGTTAGATGGTCCTGGAAATGTACTCGCGGTGAACTGATCACCATCGGTGCCACCTCCCCGTGCGGATGCAACAGCCCTGACCACTTCGAAACGCCTGCATCCAATACCTTCCAGGAAGGCCGCGCGTGGATTGCATTGAAGATCGTCTTTCAAAGAGCTCCGCGGCCGGAAAAGGCCATGCCATCCCGATGACCTAGAGCCAGCAGAAGATCCTCCGCTGCGGAGAAGGACGGTGTTGCACTTCGGAGTGGAAGTGGGGATAATTAAGCCAGTAGACTTGGTTTCATTCGCCGGATACCGTGTTTTGCATGACGATTATGCACACGGAACCGCGATGCGGCTGGCGAAAGAATGAGGAACAAAGATGATTGGTGATAAGGAAGAGCCGGGCAGTGCGTCGGAAGCCGTTCCAAGTTCTGTCCCGATGGGTCGGACAACAAACGTGGATCTGTCGGGGCTGCCTGAAGAACTACGCACTACCCTGCTCAAAGAATACGTTGGAGGAATGCTGGACATAAACAGAAGGGCTAATGAGTTGGCAGTAGATGGAGATGCACTCAAACAGACGCTTCGCCTTTTATCAGAAAGCACAAAGGCCGCTGCTGCAGAAGGAGTTTCAGCAACGATAACCCATACCCAGAAATCTACGATTGGTCGAACCGAGATCATAATAGGGAACACTGATCAGGCCAGATCTGGGAAACTTACCAAAAGCCAAACTGGTGAACGTGATTGGACTCCCTACTATGTGATCGGGGGTCTAATTGCGACCGTCTTGATCGCGGCTGCGGTTGCACAGTAATCCATGCGTACCACCATCCATGCTACGGGAAATTCTGACGTGGATGCAACAGTAGCCGATTTGAGGGTTCGGTGCGAACGCGCTCACGTTCCATCGCCCGATATAGATATGATTGTCCGTCAGGTCGAAGAATCGCTTCGCTCGTTCACTAGGCGAGTCGACGAACTAGACTCCCCAGGGGTCCAAATGCACGCGGTTCGGGAAATCACTGGTGACGGATATTCTATAAAGATAATATTTGATTCGGAAAGTCGCAGAACCGCATTTCAGAAGTTGGCAGATGTTTTTTTAGGACGGCGGTGATGCAACGCAGTACATATTCTCTGTATCCACGACATTACAACCGTTGCTCGAATGATGCCGGGCGTGATCGTGCCCTTCAGCATATCTTGGAAGCCAAGCGGTTGACTCGGGAACTCGGAGGTTCGGATCAGGACGTAAAGAGTTACTTCTTCTCAATTTCCCAAAATAAGCTTCGAGAAATCCTTGACGAGTACGAACATAGATACGGAACCAAGGCAAGAAACTATGCCGAAGAAACTATTCCAAAGTGGCGCGACGGTCGGGTGCAGATGAGTGGTATGGTGGCGGGTCGCCTCTTCAGCCTGCTGCCACCACGAATGCCGATTGACGCAAAATACAAGCTCACGGAGAAAATTTGGCGTCACACGGGACCCAAGTCACACAAAGTTCTCAGGATTGGCCTCGACACCGAAGTTAAAGATGTGATGATGGCAGTTCGCGATCACATAACGAGAGTTGTGATTGATTACAATATACCAGAAACTCTTGAACGAAGATTTGAGTGGCTATCGGCTGGGGATGTCCGCGTAAAGCAAAAGCTCCTTAACCACGTTCAGCAAATGGAAAGCGCCTTGGTGATGAAAGGAGCAAGAAGACAGGTTCCAATCATGCTGAACCACCTGCGCAGCGCGGAGGGAGAGTACACTCACCGGTTGACGCAAGTGCTTGAAATCGGCAAACACAAGCTAGAGATCTTGGTGGACGAGGCCGCCACTGGCGTGCGGTTGGAAGAACCTCCGGCGATCTCCATTGAGAAGTCTGGCTCCGCTTCCTCTGACTCTGGATTCGGCTGGATTTGGTGGTTCATTGTTGGAGCAGTGATCTTGTTCTTGATTGGTCAGTGATTTAGCCAGATAGTTCGAATTGTCGCACACCTTTGTGAGGAGTAGATTGTCACCGGTCACATCCACCAGCAGTAGGATGAGCGGTGGCAGCGACGACCGTGGCCTCCAGCAACTCCTCCGTGCCCTCACGCCAATTTCCACCTGAAATCAGCTCAATTATTTTCCTAGCCTCATAGACCGCGCCCCCTAATCTCTAATCGCAAATCAAATGTGCTTCTATTTGAAGACGTGCACCCACTAGTATCTGGCCGTCAGTATTGTCCTGGTACCTCCAGCGGAACAAGTCATTGTCTTCAAACAATTCGCGGACCAGTTCAGTATCAATTGGGATCCTTGCTGCTAAGCCGTGAGAAAGTAATGCACGAAGAACAAGATTGATCGGCACCCAACGGTGAACTCGCGAACATGCCCTGATGTAGTCGATTAAGCTTCCTGCTGAGTCTTCTTGCTTATCAGAAGCAGGTTCTTGAATCAGTAACGGCTCTGAAGACTGGTACCCAGCATCTCGTAGGGCATGCGCGAGAGTAGTGATGTGTTTCACTGTCTTTTGCACCCGGCCTCGATTGCGAAGCACCCGCTCCGTCATTCTAGCTTCACGCCCGAGATCGCGCGAAGGCAGGACGCCGTTCCCCTCACGCGAGACTATCTCTACGGAAACAAGATGCGAATTGGGACAACCTAACGGTTCGTTGGTCCTGAAACTTACCCGCGGTGAACTGATCACCATCGGCACCACTTCCCCGTGCTTATGTAGCAGCCTTGACCACTTCGAAAGTGGCGACGGCGACATGGTGAAGATCCAAGACGACGACGGGCTTTGCCAGGCATCGTACCGTTGCGCCTCCGCATGACCTTTTCATCGGGTCACGCTTGTGGGCGACACCATCAAGAAGCGCAAACACGGAATGAGGCCTGACCAGAAAGGACGCTGCCGAATTGAATTCCAAACGCGAAAGGCGCTGATCCATTACCATGAGCATCACGTCTATGATCTTACGATTGGTCCGGAACGGATGAAAGCAGGGCCCGATGCTCCTCAATGGACAACTAGCAGGCCAAGTCAGTCCACACTTGGTACGAAGCGCTTCTGACGCTATGGATCCCAAGGCGTCAGCCTGATATGTCCGTCCAAATCATCGGTGTCAGTCGCGGAATCGCACATTGCGAGATGCCGAGAACGATGCGGTCGACATCGATGTGGGTGTCCCGACGGGTGTAACCGGTTAACAACACTCGGATTTCGCGCGATTTCAGGGACTTGGACCGTGATGAAAAGTTCTAGACTGCCGTTTGGAATTACTCAACGTTCGTCAGGACGGGTTGCCGCCCATCGACCTGCCGAAACCGTCCTCCTCGTCCCAGCCCTTTGTCGGAAGGTCGGACACGTCGTAGCTCGCCTCGAAATCCTCCTCCGCCTCTTCCCCACGTCGGTCGAAAGGGAAACGGCTGGCCGTCCGTCCCGCTTTCTCGATCTGGTCGAACAGGCCTTCTGCCGAAGGAATGACGTTCAGAGTCTCCAGCGCCAGCGCGAAGGACCATGTCGACATGCGGCGGGCATGCGGCCCGAAGTCCATGTTCCTGACGCGCCTGTCCTCGAACAACACCAGTCCAGTCGTATCGTGCGCCAGTCCGCCCCGCATCTCCTCGGCCAGATCCCTGATCGCGTTCTCTCCGACGTTCCTCATCTGGCGCCGAATGTCCCTGCGGTGGCGCTCACGCTCTCCCTCAGGGACGTAATCCAAAAGATCGAAGGCCTTTTGCAGGAGACTTCCGGACACGGTCTCCACGACACGAAGCCGGTTGCCTCCTGACGCAATCCATTCGGAAAGAGTCTCCCGTTCCGGCGCGGAAGGACCTCCTTCGAGAAGCTCTATCCTGACGGCATCTGTAATCAGGATATGGCTGTTGAACCTGTCGATGAGATCAAGTCGCCGGACCAGACCAAGCGAGATGAGTGGCCCTGTGTCAGGCATAACGACGGCGATCATCGTTGTCCATCCTCCGGCGCGTCGATCAGGTTCGCGCGCAGGAACGGCAGCGCTTCCCGGACCTCGCGCTCCGTCTCCGCCTCCTCTCCCGCACCTCGCGGGAGGGGAACCTGGCAGTCCGACATCGCGCGCATCAGGTCACCGAAGCCCATCCCGCCAATGCGACGGACGGCCTCCTCCGGTGCGATGACGCCCTTGGAGTAGGCGTCAAGAACCTCTGCCGTCGTGACGAGGCTCATCCCAACCTCCATGCAACTCGGCGGAGAACCCGTTCTCCTCCGCATTCGTCGCTCAAGGATAGGGTCGCGCACGGGGGCGTCAAGGTGAGTATCGACTGGCGGTCGTATCCCAGAACTCCAAGCAGGGCTACCACAGGTGTCATGCGGGACATGCTGCTTTCGGGCAACCCAGGAGTTGTCGGAGGAAGTGGCAACCAACAGCCTGTCGATGTTGGAACCGACGGATTGCGAGCCATCAGTCGGACAGTCAGGATGGGCGGACGAAACCGGCCGTAACCGAATGGAAGTCAGGAAAAGGCGCGGCGGGGAGACGGTCTCGCGACCGATCGCCGAATCAGGACGGACATTTGGTCGTGCAGGGGCTCAGATCCCTGGCCAATCAGTCGCTCAACCCGATGGTTTTGCAAGAGGCTCTCAATACAATTCCCATTTCATCCCAACATTGACGAACGGACCGGACTCGCCTCACTGCATCGATGGCAAGAACCGCAAAGCGCCTGTTTCGGGCCCTCAGCCTGCACCTTGCTGGATTTGGTCCCAGGCCTGGTTCAAAACGGCAAGTCGCCTTCCCGCAAGCTTAACTGCCTCTTCCGGCAGCCCGCGCGCCGTAACGGCATCAGGATGGGTCTCACGCACCTGAGCCTGCCAGGCCTTTCGGACTTCTTCCAGAGGCGTATCTGGAGTGACGCCCAGAACTTCATACGGGTCAGCATCCACGCCACTGGCAAAACGCGCACGCATCAGACGGAACCGCCGTTCATCAATCGAGAATATTGTCGCCACCTGGGCTAGGAAGCTCTCCTCGTTCAGATGCAGATCACCATCGGCAATCGCTATGTGGAACAGACCTTCCATCAGGTCGTCCAAAACCCGGGATCCCGGAGGGAACATCCTCCTTATGCGCCTGGCATATGCGTCAAACCCCGTCACGTCCTTACGGGCGAGGTCGAACACACGGGCAGCTTGCACTTCGTCCTCGGGCGCGATGTGAAAGACTTCGCGAAATGCGGCAACTTCGTTTCGGGTCACACGCCCGTCTGCCTTGGCCATCTTCGCTCCCAGGGCAATGACCGCTATTGTAAACGCAACCGATCGCTCCGGTGGGCCGCGCAGACGATCGAAGACACTGCTGAGGCCCTCACCGGCGGCAAGCGAGGAAATCACCTTTGCGATGCGGGACCAAATGGACATGCCAGGACATCAATGCCGTTCGCGGAAACTGTCGACCGAAACCCAAGTGACCCAACAAATCCTCCAAATCCCGTTCATGCCAGACATTCGAGTTTGAATTTGGCCATTGGAGACAACCTTTTCGATCCAGAATGTTCAGGACAGCTCGACCAGCCGACCTCGCGAAGAAAGAACCGCATGCATCTCAACTTCCGGGCCTTCCGCAACATACGCCTCCAACCCGCCCCGGAATCTCGAAAGTGACGCGATCAGGCCTCTCGAATCCGGATGGCTAACCGAAAACGACTTCAGGCGGAAACCGGAATCTGGAATCGATCTGGTCGGATGAATGGAGAATCCCCAATCAATGAGCCCAGGAAACGCGCCTCCGAACGGCAGGCTTCCATCATCGGATATTGCGATATCCCAGACGAGATCCCCCCTGCTCAACTCCATGGGAACACCAGTGCCGGGCGGCGCAACTTCCAGAGCGGACGACAGGGCGACCGTTCGTGCAACCCAGTTCGTGAGCCGAGGCGGTCCGGCGAAACGGTCCAGATCGAACCAACGTGGGCGATCAGGGGCAGGTGCCATCGGATCAACGGCGATCACCTCCAGATAGACACCGCCCAGTCCGAGAAGCCGATTATGTGTTCCCATATCGCGATGCTGCCCATCCGGTGCCATGGTTACGCCAAGTGAATCCTCGACAAACGCAACGCCCTCCTCCAGACGCCCGCAGGAAATGACCAGATGATCAATCGACAGCGTTACAGTCATTAGATTCTCCAGCTACCTTCGGCGCGGCAGGCAGATCCCCATTGCCAATACCAGACAACGGTCTGTCGACCGCCCTTGACTTCGCAATCCGCAACACCATCTTACAGCAACGTTTCAGCAAACCATGTAGTTGAACCATGCTTCTCCGCGCCTTGGACCGATTTTTCTCCCACGACGCAACAGGTGGCATCATTCTCGTGCTGTCGGCGTTTGCGGCCCTGCTGTTCGCGAACTCCGCTCTGGAACCTCATTACACCAAAGCACTCGGCGCAACACTCTCAATCACCATCGAAGGAACGGGTCTCCAGAAGCCACTGATTCTCTGGATCAACGACGGGCTCATGGCAGTCTTTTTCTTTCTGGTCGGCCTCGAACTGAAGCGCGAACTTCTTGAAGGCAACCTCAGGAACCCACGTGACGTCGTGTTGCCCGGCGCGGCCGCAGTCGGAGGCATGGCCATCCCGGCGCTTGTCTTCCTGTCCCTGAACGCAGGGACAGATGCGGCAACCGGCTGGGCCATTCCGGCAGCCACCGACATCGCCTTCGCCCTCGGCGTCCTGGCCCTCCTGGGCAGCCGCGTGCCCCCGTCCCTGAAGGTGTTCCTGCTCACGTTGGCGATCCTCGACGATCTCGGCGCGATTATCATCATCGCCCTGTTCTATACGGCCGAACTGAAGCCAGCCTATCTTGGCCTTGCGCTGCTGCCTCTGGCCGCAATGGTCTGGCGTTCCCGAATGGGTGCACACCGCATGGCTCCGACCCTACTGCTCGGCGTCGTGCTTTGGACTCTGATGCTGAAGTCCGGTGTACATGCGACCCTTGCCGGGGTGATCACCGCATTTTGCATTCCATTGACTGACAGGTGGGGGAAGTCGCCCCTCCATTCGCTTGAGCAAGGGCTATCGCCCTATGTTCTGTACTTCATTGTTCCGGTATTCGCTTTCGCCAATGCCGGGGTAGTCCTGGAAGGACTGTCCCTGGCTGATCTATTCGCTCCGCTTCCGTTGGGTATCGCGGCAGGACTTGTCATCGGTAAACAACTGGGCGTATTCGGCTTGACCTTCCTGCTCGTCCAACTCGGAATCTCGCGAATGCCAACCGGCGCGAACTGGGCACAGATCTACGGAATAGCCTGTCTGGCGGGGATTGGCTTCACCATGTCGCTGTTCATCGGATCACTCAGCTATAGTGACCAATCCATGATGAACGCCGTGCGCCTTGGAGTGCTCAGTGGATCGGCTGTATCCGCCGTGCTGGGTTTCGCGGCACTGATGTTGGCGGCACCATCGACAAGGACAGCCGAGCCATAGGGATCTTCACTTGCAGAACCCAAAGATCGTCTACGGGTCTGGACTGACCGCCCGAGCCTCGCGAATCAGACGCAGAATGTCGCGCGCGGCCTCGGGAATGTTTGTTCCGGGGCCAAAGATCGCCTTGATACCCGCCCTCCTGAGGAACCCATAATCCTGCTGGGGAATGACGCCGCCACAGATTACGATTATGTCCTCGGCACCATGAGCTCTCAATGCCTCGACAAGCTTGGGTGCGAGTGTCTTGTGTCCAGCGGCTTGGGTCGAGATTCCAACCACATGCACGTCGTTGTCAACCGCATCCTGCGCGGCCTCTTCCGGAGTCTGGAACAATGGACCGACATCGACGTCAAATCCGATATCCGCGAATGCGGTCGCAATCACCTTGGCACCGCGGTCATGGCCATCCTGACCCATCTTTACCACCAGCATACGGGGACGTCGCCCCTCTGCCTCGGCGAATTCCTCCACCGCTGCCTGAATCGCCGCGAATTCCCTATCCCCTTCATAGGCCGCCCCATAGACCCCGGAAAGAGTCCGCACCTCCGCGCGGTGCCGCCCAAAGACGCGCTCCATTGCCAGCGATATCTCTCCCACAGTCGCGCGGGCGCGCGCCGCCTCGACAGAAAGCTCAAGTAGATTGCCTTCGCCACCCGATGCGCTCCGCTCAAGCTCTGCAAGCGCATCAGTGCAGGCCACCTGATCACGCGTGGCGCGAATTCTCTCCAGGCGGCCGATCTGGGCCTTGCGCACGGCGGCGTTGTCGATATCGCGAACGTCGATCGGGACTTCCCTCTCGGGCCTGAATCTGTTGACACCCACAATCACCTCTTCTCCCCTATCAACCGCAGCCTGGCGTCGTGCCGCAGCCTCCTCAATGCGAAGTTTCGGCATGCCACTCGCCACCGCCTTGGTCATCCCCCCCATTTCGTCAATTTCCTGAATGGTCGCCCAGGCCTCATCGGCAAGATCAGCTGTCAGCTTCTCGACGTAGTAGGAGCCTGCCAAAGGATCAACGACCTTGGTCACACCTGTCTCATTCTGGAGAATCAGCTGGGTGTTCCGCGCGATTCGGGATGAAAAGTCAGTTGGCAGGGCGATCGCCTCGTCGAAACTGTTGGTGTGAAGTGATTGGGTTCCGCCGAGAACCGCGCTCAGTGCCTCGTACGCCGTGCGGACGATGTTGTTGTACGGATCCTGTTCCTGAAGCGAAACGCCTGACGTCTGGCAGTGGGTACGCAGCATCATGCTCTGCGGCTTCTTCGGAGCGAATTCACTCATGATCCTGTGCCACAGGAAACGCGCTGCCCGAAGCTTTGCCGCCTCCATGAACAGATTCATGCCGATTGCGAAGAAGAAGGAGAGCCGCCCGGCAAACCGGTCCACGTCCAGGCCCCGCGAAACCGCTGCCTTAACATATTCCTTGCCGTTCGCCAGGGTGAACGCGAGCTCCTGCACGAGGTTCGCTCCCGCCTCCTGCATGTGGTAACCCGAGATGCTGATGGAGTTGAACCGCGGCATCTCATTCGAGGTGTATTCGATGATGTCCGCGACAATCCGCATCGAGGGCTCCGGGGGATAGATGAAGGTGTTCCGCACCATGAACTCCTTCAGGATGTCATTCTGAATCGTCCCGGACAGCTTGCCGCGGTCAACGCCCTGCTCCTCACCGGCGACAATGAAGGACGCGAGGACCGGAATCACCGCACCGTTCATTGTCATCGAAACCGACACCTCTCCCAATGGAATTCCGTCGAAGAGAATCTTCATGTCCTCTACCGAATCAATGGCGACCCCCGCCTTGCCGACATCGCCCACAACCCGTTCATGGTCACTGTCATAGCCGCGATGGGTTGCGAGGTCGAAAGCGACCGACACACCCTGTTGCCCGGCCGCCAAAGCCTGACGGTAGAACGCATTCGACTCTTCCGCTGTCGAGAACCCTGCATATTGTCGGATTGTCCACGGCCGACCGGTATACATGGTCGCTCGGGGTCCACGCGTGAATGGCGCCTCACCCGGCATCGAACCGATATGCGCAAGACCCTCTATGTCAGAAGCCGCATAGACCGGTTTCACCGCAATTCCTTCCGGAGTGTTCCAAACCAGATCATCGAGCGGGCGACCGCGTAGCTCGCGTTCGGCGACTGCCTGCCATTCGGTTCTGTCAACGGTCATTGCAGCACCTCCGAAATTTGACTCTTGCGGGACCTATCAACTCTGATGATGTCAGAGGTGTTCGTCCGCTCTTCGATTCCGCTCTCACACACACTATATTCGGGAAACTCTGGAGGATGCATGAGACAGATTCCCGCCATCGCCTTTGCAACCCTGCTGGCCTTTCCAGCGGCAGGACAGGACTCTGGGTTGTCAGCGGAGCAACCATCGGCACTTGCACCGATGGAAGCGGTAGACGTTGAACTCGATGAATTCCTCTGGCTCAAGCGCCCGATCGTGGTCCTCGCGGACACACCCGCAGATCCGAATTTCCAGGAACAGATCGCTCTGCTGCTGGAACGCCCGGATGAACTGCTGAAACGTGATGTTGTGCTCATCGTCGACACCAATCCCAACGCAGGCACGGAGATCCGCACCAGACTACGCCCGCGCGGATTCATGCTTACGCTGATCGGCAAGGATGGACGGGTAAATCTACGTAAACCGTTTCCCTGGAATGTTCGCGAGATTACCCATGCAATGGACAAATGGCCACTCCGGCAGAAGGAAATCCGTGACGCCAAGGCCTCCGCCGCAGCAGGTGCTGAGTAGCGGCCCGGCCACATTCCATCGGTCGCAGTGAGAAGTCTACGCCCGATGGGTTGTCCAAGGCGTAGCCGCGAGGGATTTTCCTGGGACTCCTCAGGCCTGCCCCGCCAAATGCCGCCTGTAACACCTCCATGCGGAAGGTTCATCTGAACTCCATGATGACGTCGTCCACAGCCAGGCTGTCGCCTGGACCTACGTTGATCCTGTTGACCACGGATTTCCTCTCCGCGCGAAGGATGTTCTCCATCTTCATCGCTTCCACGATGCAAAGCCCCTGACCCTCCTGAACCTCCTGACCGACCTCGACGTCGATCCTTACGATCAGGCCAGGCATTGGGCAAAGCAACAGCTTCGAGGTATCGGGTGGTTGCCTGACAGGCATCAGCGAAGCGAGTTCCGCCTGCCGAGGCGTCTGCACAAGCACCTTCAGATCCGCGCCTCTGGTGCGGAGCCGGAACCCGCACGGTACCTTTCCAACCTTCAGTACCAACGGCTTGCCATCCACATCCAGAGCCGCAAGGGTGGCGCCTGGCGTCCAGTCACTCTCAACCCGAACCGTGACGCCATCCTCAAAGTGGATGTTCGAACCACAGTGATCCGCCTCGATCAACAGAGCGAAACGCTTTCCCTGCAGGCTTACGACCCAGTCGCTTCCGACCCGGCGCTCATGATTGTCCATTCGTCCACTGATACGTGTTCGCCTGATTTCGGCTACCCGGAACATTGCTGCGGCCCCAGCGGCGACACGGCGCAGATCGTCCTCCGACAGCCTGACACCATCGAATCCGTCAGGAAACTCTTCTGCGATGAAAGCGGTGGTGATGTCGCCGGAGATAAATCCGGAATGATCCATCACTGCACTCAGGAACGGGAGATTGTGCGCGATTCCCTCGATCTCGAACCGGTCAAGCGCCAGCCGCATCCCTTCAACCGCCTCGTCCCGCGTCGGTGCCCAAGTGCACAGCTTCGCGATCATCGGATCGTAGTGCACACTAATCTCACCACCCTCATAGACGCCTGTGTCGTTGCGCACGGCTGAATCACCTGTCGTGACGGAATCTTCCCAGCGATTGCTGGATAGCAAGGGCCCGGCGGCGATTTCATCGGGTGGCCGGTATCGGGTCAGGCGGCCGATCGATGGAAGAAAGCCGCGGTAGGGATCCTCCGCATAGACACGGTTCTCGATGGCCCATCCCTTGAGGGTCACGTCAGCCTGCGAGAATGAAAGCCTCTCTCCCGCCGCGACGCGTATCATCTGTTCGACCAGATCAATTCCGGTGATGAGTTCAGTGACCGGATGCTCCACCTGAAGGCGGGTGTTCATCTCAAGAAAGTAGAAGTTCCGGTCACCGTCGACGATAAACTCGACAGTGCCGGCGCTTTGGTACCCGACGGCCCGCGCCAGCGCGACGGCCTGTGCCCCCATCGCCGCCCGCGTCTCGGGGTCAAGAAACGGCGACGGTGCCTCCTCCACAACTTTCTGGTTCCTTCGCTGGATCGAACACTCGCGCTCACCAAGATAGACTCCGTTTCCATGGCCGTCGCAGAGGACCTGTATCTCGATGTGTCGCGGGCGGGTGATGAACTTCTCAATGAAAATCCGATCATCGCCAAAGCTGGCAGCGGCCTCGCTCCTCGACGACTGGAATCCCTCTCTGGTCTGGTCTTCGTTCCAAGCGATTCGCATACCCTTGCCGCCGCCACCGGCACTGGCCTTGATCATGACCGGATAGCCGATATCCGACGCGATTCTCACCGCGTCGTCCGCATCTTCGATCAAGCCCATGTGGCCTGGTACCGTGGACACATTGGCGTCCTGGGCGATTTTCTTTGAAGCGATCTTGTCGCCCATTGCCTCGATGGCACCGGTGGGTGGCCCGATGAACGTGACGCCCACATTCTCCAAAGCCTTTGAGAACCTGCTGTTCTCGCTGAGAAATCCGTAGCCTGGATGAACAGCCTGAGCGCCCGTTCGCTCAATCGCCTCCATGACCCTGTCGATAGCGATATAGGAATCTATGGCGGGCGATGGCCCAATATGAACCGCCTCGTCCGCCATCCTCACATGCAGGGCGCGAGCATCTGCCTCTGAATGGACGGCAACTGTCGCGATACCCATCCGGCGGGCAGTCCTGATGACCCTGCAGGCAATCTCCCCGCGGTTTGCGATCAGTATCTTTCCAAACATCCCATGTCCCTTCCGGTTGCCGGTCTGGATGTCAATTGAACCACGGCCCATGGGCAGTCATCCGGACAGCCCTGAAGGCGGTCCGCGCGTCGCAACAGCAGCGGTGGAATTCGGACGATGGTAGCGGGGCGGCGCAGGACCTGCCTGCGAGTCCCGACCGAAGGTCCGTCCGTGATGTTCGATTCGGATTTCCCGTTTGCGGCCAACGCCCCGCAGGCGCGACCACGGACTTCGGAACCCTTCTCCCATGAACGGAAACCCGTTCAGGATTGCGGCCGCTCGGGCCCAACGCCAACTGAGCGGATCCACCTGAACTGAAGTCAATGAACTGGGGACGAACTTCGGGAATTTGGCCCGAACAGCCGGGAACGCCTTTCATGCACCAGCCTCCCGAGTGGCGGCGCGGCACTTTGGGGCGGGCGCGACGGCCCGCCCCACTGGACTACGAGCCCAATTACATCTTGCCTTCCATCGTGTCCATGGACATTTCCTCAGGCATTGCCTCAGGCATTTCTTCCATGACCTCCATTTCCGGTTCTGCGGCACATGCAGCGATGAGCGCAGCCAGGGAAAGAGTGGCGGCGATCTTGATAGTTCTGGACATTCAAGTCTCCCATCTAGTCTTCGATAAATCCGCAGAAATGTTCCAGCGGACCTCTCACAGGCAATAGGTTTCACAACAAGCAGGTAAGATGCAACAAAAATTTCCCCGTCCGGGAAAATACTGCATCCTACCCCTGTAGGCGAGCCGCAGTGCGCCCACTCCAACAGCGCACCCTGAATGACGTAAACTGGCTTCATGGGACTGATTGTCGAATACGAAGCAGATGCTCAAAATGGATGACCCGTCCGTCGTCATTTCTCCAGTCTGGCTCGGATTCCAGCCAGTCTCCGGCCAGTTGGCCGTCCGAAACGTGCGGTTCGAATTCAGACATCCACTCGCCTTACAATGGGATGTTGTCGTGTTTCTTCCAGGGGTTCCGCAGTCGCTTACCCCTTAAGGACGCGAATGCGCGACAGACCCTCTTCCGGGTGCTTTTCGGAACTATCACCTCCTCAATGAAGCCTCTTTCCGCCGCCACAAAGGGATTCGCGAACCGGTCCTGATAGTCCTTCGTGCGCTCCTCTATCCTCTCCGCATGCTCAAGTTCGGAGCGATACAGGATTTCCACAGCACCCTTCGCCCCCATCACGGCAATTTCGGCCGAAGGCCAGGCATAGTTGAAATCACCGCGCAGGTGCTTGGAGGCCATGACGTCATAGGCACCGCCGTAGGCCTTACGTGTAATGACCGTAACCTTTGGAACCGTGGCCTCTGCATAGGCAAAGAGCAACTTGGCACCGTGCTTGATGACGCCACCGTACTCCTGGGAAGTTCCGGGAAGAAAGCCTGGGACGTCGACGAGGGTTAGGATGGGAATTTCGAAAGCATCGCAGAACCGCACGAACCTGGCGGCCTTACGGGACGAATCAATGTCGAGACAACCCGCCAGCACCATCGGCTGGTTAGCCACGGTTCCGACAGTCTGACCCTCGAGCCGGATGAACCCGGTGATGATGTTTTTCGCGAATTCCGCCTGTATCTCGAAGAAATCCCCTTCGTCCGCGACGACCCGGATCAACTCGTGCATGTCGTACGGTGAGTTGGGACTGTCGGGGACCAGCGTATCAAGGCTTTCCCCAACCCGGGCAGGATGATCGAAGAACGGCCGCACCGGTGGCTTTTCACGATTGTTGAGTGGCAGGAAATCCATCAGACGCCGAATTTCCGTCATCGCCTCAACGTCGTTCCCGAACGCCCCATCGGCAACAGACGATTTCCTTGTATGGGTTTGTGCACCGCCCAGTTCCTCTGCGGTCACAACTTCATTCGTTACGGTCTTCACCACGTCCGGACCGGTGACGAACATATGGGATGTGTCCTTCACCATGAATATGAAGTCCGTCATCGCCGGTGAATATACGGCTCCGCCTGCGCATGGACCCATGATCACGCTGATCTGAGGAACAACACCTGAGGCAAGCACATTGCGCTGGAAGACTTCCGCATAGCCAGCCAAAGACGCCACACCTTCCTGTATCCGGGCACCGCCGGAATCATTCAGGCCAATGACCGGAGCGCCGTTCTGCACCGCCATGTCCATGATCTTGCAGATTTTCCGGGCATGCGTTTCTGACAGTGAACCTCCGAAGACCGTAAAGTCCTGGCTAAACACATAGACCATGCGCCCATTGATCGTTCCCCATCCTGTAACCACCCCGTCGCCCGAGGGCCGATTCGCCTCCATGCCAAAGTCACTGCACCGATGAACGACGAACATATCGAATTCTTCGAAACTGTCTTCGTCCAGAAGCAGTTCAAGCCGCTCACGGGCCGTTAGCTTGCCCTTGGCATGCTGCGCGTCAATCCTGTGCTGCCCACCGCCATGCCGTGCCACATTGCGGCGGTTCTGGAGTTCCTGCAGGATGTCCTTCATGCGCCTTCCGAATCGCTTTGCCTTACCTGACGCAGGACAATATGCAGAGCCTACCCGAAGAGGAAGCGAAATTCGGAAAATTGCAAAGTGTTCATGACTTAGAACCTGATAGATGCAAAACTGAAAACATGACCGGCACTTCGGCCATTCATATGGTCTCAGCCCACGCCGAAGGCGAGGTGGGCAATGTCATTACGGCGGGTGTCCCACCGCCCCCTGGAGACTCCCTCTGGGATCAGCGTGACTGGCTGGCTGCCGACGGCAGCCTGCGGGATCTGCTTCTTCACGAGCCACGAGGCGGTGTATTCACGCACGCCAGCCTACTGGTGCCCGCGCGCGAACCACCGGCTGCAATGGGATTTCTGGTTATGGAACCCGTACACACGCCACCCATGTCAGGATCCAACGCGATCTGCGTTGCAACTGTCTGTTTGGAAACCGGGCTTGTGCCGATGTCCGAGCCTTACACCGAATTTGTTCTTGAAGCGCCTGCCGGACTGGTTCCTGTCCGTGCATTCTGCGCAAACGGAAAGGCGCATTCCATCGAGATCATGAATGTTCCGGGTTTTGTGGACAGGCTGGATGCGCCACTGGAGATTCCGGACCGTCCCACCATTTCGGTCGACACCGCCTACGGCGGCGATGGTTTCGTTCTGGTCGAAGCGGAGGAACTGGGACTTGCGCTCACACCCGATGAAGGCCGAGACATAGCCGACCTTGGTGCGATGCTGACGGCGGCGGCAAACGAGCAACTGGGATTTTCCCATCCGCACCTGCCTTGGTCCAGGCTGTCGTTCTGCCAGTTTACATTACCTGTCCATCGAAACGGTGGTGTTCCAGAGGGGATGAGCGCTGTTGTCATTGACCCCGGCCGACTTGACCGCTCTCCCTGTGGCACTGGCTGCTCAGCGAGAATGGCCGTAATGCATGCACGCGGCGAACTATCAGTGGGAGACAGCTACATCGGGCGCTCCATTATAGGTGGGCGCTTCGAATGTCGCATTGCGGGAGTCACGACCATAGGCGAGCGGCCAGCGATTCTCCCTTCAATTCGCGGCCGGGCCTGGATTACGGGGACCCATCGAATCATGTGCGATCCGACAGACCCCTGGCCACGGGGTTACCGTGTGGCCGACACCTGGCCATCAACTTAGGTGCGGCAGTTCGCATGACAAGCCGTGACGCCATAGCCCGGTCGACCGCTGTTCGCACAGCTCCTTCCGTCCGTTTTCTCAACCGGACAACCCCTCCACATATTGTGACGCTGATCATGATCATGGGGGTCGCGGTGCTCTCCATGACCGTGTTCCTTCCTTCGCTTCCAGCTATGACCGAACACTTTGGGACGGAGTACCGGCTCATGCAGCTTTCCGTCGCGATCTACCTCGGTGTGAACGCGGCGCTGCAGATGATCGTTGGGCCACTCTCCGACCGCTTTGGGCGAAGGCCGGTCGTTCTGACGGGCTTAACGATCTTCGTCTTTGCCTCTGTCGGCTGTGTAGTCGCTCCAACCGTAGAAACCCTTCTCGCATTCCGCATGCTTCAGGGTTTCGTCGTGGTTGGAATGGTTCTGAGCCGTGCCATTGTTCGGGATATCGTCCCACAGGACCACGCCGCTTCCATGATCGGATACGTAACGATGGGAATGGCAGTCGTGCCTATGCTTGGGCCTGCGGTCGGAGGGTTTCTCGAAGAGGCATTTGGCTGGCAATCAAATTTCTGGATGCTCGCGGTGCTCGGTTCCGCCGTCCTCCTGCTTTGCTGGTTCGACCTCGGCGAGACGGCATTGTCCCGCATGCCAAGCTTCACGGAACAGTTCCGCCAGTATCCGGATCTACTGGGCGCACGTAGGTTTTGGGGCTACTGCCTCGCGGCTGCATTCAGTTCAGGTGCTTTTTTCGCCTATCTTGGAGGTGCCCCCTATGTTGGAAGCACAGTATACGGACTGGAGACATCCAGGTTAGGGATCTACTTCGGCGTTCCGGCACTGGGGTATTTCCTGGGGAATTTTCTGTCGGCCCGATACTCTGTTCGTTACGGCGTCAACCGAATGATCGTCGCTGGTTCGCTGATCGTCGCGATGGGCATGTCACTCCTGCTCGTGGTTGTCGTAACAGAACAGGATTCGGCGGCAATTTTCTTTGGATTCATGGCTTTCATGGGGCTGGGAAACGGTTTGGTCATGCCCAACGCAAATGCCGGACTGCTGTCCGTACGCCCACATCTGATCGGTTCGGCAAGTGGGTTAGGCGGTGCGGTAATGATCGGTGGCGGCGCCGCACTATCGGCGCTCGCCGGCATGGTGTTGACCCCTGGGGCAGGCGCGGCACCTTTGGTGCTGATTCAGGTTGTCACTTCGCTCCTGTCCTTCGGGTCAATACTCTATGTACTGGAACGCGAGCGGCGAGTCAGACACTCGGGCGGGCACTGAAACCGGAAGTCCAGACTGTTGAGGGTTTCGACGAATACACCGGATTCCCCTCATGGCCTGCGACATCTGGCAAGCCAACAGATCCCGTTGGAGGATTCCAGGAAATTGAATCCCTCGGCCGTAGGGACACGGCGTCTTTCCATCCCGCATCACTTGCCGAGATTGGGTCAGAAATAACCGCTTGCGAAACGCACGATCGTACTCCAGACTGCGTTTCCATGAACACCCGCATCTGGATTTGCGCCGTAGGGCTTGCATCCGCAGGGATGGTGGCAGTGGCACATAGTGGTGCCACGGGCAATGTCGAGAAACGTATGGCAGCAATGTCGGCCATGCAGAAGCAGATCAAGGCTTTAGCCCCAATGATGCGCGGCCTATCTAACTACGATGCCGACGCCGTCAGGACAGCGGCAGACGTCGTGATTGCCCACAGCGGAGGCGCGCTGACCGTCCTCTTCCCGGAAGGATCTAACGCGGCACCTTCAGAGGCGCTGGACACGATCTGGGAAGATTGGGCTGAGTTCGGTGGACTGGCGGATGCGCTTACCATCGCCGCGGAAGGCATGAGGCGCGCAGCAGACAATGGACTTGGTGCCGGTGGAGCCGGACAAGGCTCCGGCATGATGGCGGGAGACACCTCCAACGCGAATCCAGACGCCGAAATGCTGGCGGATATGCCGGTCGATGCCAGCTTTATGGCCATGACCAAGGTCTGCTCGAATTGCCATACGAAGTTTCGGGCCAAGAGGTTCTGAAGCTTGCGGCTTTGGTTTGGGGTCTTCCTTGCACTGGTGGTTTTCGCCGGTGTCGCGGTTCCGTTGTTGATAGCATGGCCAATCGGCGAGGAACCCAAGCCGATCACACTTTCCGGGGATGTGGATCGTGGGGCCTATCTGGCTCGGGCGTCCGGATGCATCGCCTGCCATACGGATCACGGATCCCGAGGTGCCCTCCTTGCCGGCGGTCCAGCTCTCAGAACTGACTTTGGCGCAATCCATCCACCGAATCTGACCACTGACACCAATCATGGAATTGGAAACTGGTCGGTTGAGGAATTCGCCAAGGCAGTGCGGCAGGGCATTTCGCCAGAGGGAGAACCTTACTATCCGGCCTTCACCTATCCGTTCTATGCGAACTTCAGCGACCAGGACATAGCGGACCTCTGGGCTGCGTTCCAGACTGTGGCGCCGGTGCCAATAGCCAGCCCGGAACACGAGCTGGGATTCCCGTTCAACCAGCGATGGGGCCTGAAACTCTGGCGAACCGTGTATCTCTGGCCGCCGGATACCGGGCCAGTCCCCGGACAGACTGAATCCTGGAATCGCGGCCGCTGGCTGGTGCGCGGAGCCGCCCATTGCGGCGCATGCCACACCCCACGCAATTTCGCGGGTGCGCGCCTTCGTAATCAGGGCCTTGCGGGCAATGACAGCCTCCCGGGCGGTGGGCGGGCCCCGTCCATACGATCGGATGACCTGCGATCCAGGGGCTGGACCGCCGACGATCTCGTATTTTCGCTGCGAACGGGAGTTCTACCCGACGGGGATGTCTTTGGAGAGAGCATGGCGGAAGTCGTGAACCACGGCACAGCGTTCCTGGGCGACGCAGACCTTCAGGCCATAGCCCTCTACGTCATGAACAGCGACGCTGCGGAAGAGTGAATTCAGCCTCGGGAGAACCGTGCGGTCAATTTGTGGAATCAGGGCTGGATTTCGATCCGACTGCCCCGGACACTCCCAGTGCGCCCATTTGGCTCCCGACTTCAGGTCTTGGGCAAGACATCCCCAAGCAATTGATTCCAGACATTGACGGAATCCTGACCGCCTCCTGTCCGGGCGACCGGTACGCCAGGGTGTCGCGGGCCCCGACTGCCCCGGTTTCACACGCCCGCTCCCATGTGCACAGGTCCGGATTTCACCCCCGCGACAGGGCCGCCGCCGCGTGGGGTTGTGGGCTCCGAAGTGCGACACCGGCCATTTCCGTCCGCATCAAGATGATCTGACATCACCAATGCCGGCACCAAGTGGAATGCCGCACCGCCTGCCATGTTACAGGCTTGCCCGAACCTTTGAACCGCAACCCAATGAGAAGCTTCGTCCACCTCGATGAAGCGGCACTAAAGAGCCGAGCACATGGCGGTCGCAATCAACCTACGGCTTTAGCACTCCCCCGTGCCACCCTGAAGTGCAGCCCCATTGGCGGTGGCGACCTGCCTTCCTGGCCCACCCGGCACCGATCGTCAGTCGGCCAGATTGCCTGGCAGGGCGTTGGCCCACGCACTGATCGTTCCCGCGCCCAGGCACATGATCAGGTCTCCGGGCCGCGCCGCCTCACGAACCATGCGCACGAGGCTCTCTTCGCCGTCCAATGGCCGTGCATCCGGATGTCCATGACTCGCCAGGCCCGCCACAAGGGAATCTCGGTCAGCACCTTCCAGGGGGGCCTCACCAGCCGCGAAAACATCGGCGATGCCCACAATATCGGCATCATCGAAACAGGCACAGAACCTATCGAACAGACTGCTGAGCCTGGTGAAGCGGTGCGGTTGATGAATAGCGATCACGCGTCCTTCCGTGGTCTGACGCGCTGCCTTTAGAACGGCCGCAATCTCTGTCGGGTGGTGGCCATAGTCATCGACGATGGTAACCCCATTCACCTCCCCAACTTTGGTGAAGCGCCGATTTACGCCCTTGAACCCTGCCAAGGCTTTACGAATTTCGTTTCTCGACATGCCCAGGTGCCTTGCGACCGCAATGGCCGAAAGCGCGTTGGATACGTTGTGCTCGCCAGGCATGGGAAGACTGCAGCCTTCGATCACTGTCCCCTCAAGCGCCAGAACGACATCGAATCGCGACATGCCATTGCCGTAGGTCAGGTTCACGGCCTGAACATCAGCTCCAGCATTGAAGCCGAACGTTACCACGCGCCGGTCATGGATTCTCTCCACCAGCTTCAACACATTGGAATCGTCTGAACAGCAGACAGCGAGACCGTAGAACGGAATGTTCTCGACAAAATCAAGAAATCCCTGATTCAGTGCCTCCTCAGTGCCCCAATGTTCCATATGCTCTGGATCTATGTTCGTCACCACAGCGATCGTGGCAGGAAGGCGGTTGAAGGTACCATCGCTCTCGTCTGCCTCGACAACCATCCACTCGCCAAGACCCATCCGGGCGTTGCTGTCATAGGCATGGATAATACCGCCATTGATCACGGTCGGATCGAATCCACCGGCGTCAAGAAGCGTCGCCACCAATGTGGTTGTGGTTGTCTTTCCGTGGGTCCCGGCAACGGCGACGTTGGACTTTAGCCGCATCAGCTCAGCGAGCATCTCAGCCCGACGAACGATCGGCAGTCCTCGCGACCGAGCGCCATCGAGTTCCGGATTCCCAGCCTTGATCGCAGACGAAACCACAACGACTTCCGCGTTCCCCAGGTTTTCGGGACACTGGCCGATGAATAATTCCGCGCCCATGGCCAAAAGCCGGTCAGTAATCCTTGTGGCCCTCAGGTCCGAGCCTTGGACACGGTAACCCAGATTCAGGAGCACTTCGGCAATTCCAGACATACCGATCCCGCCGATACCCACGAAGTGGACCGCCCCCATCTCCATAGGCAGCTTGGTCGCTGCGTTCATGGCGCGGTTCTCATATAGTTCCTAACGTTCATGTCTGACATCCGCCAACTTTCGTTCTCCCAATTCCACCACCAGTTCCGCAAGGCGTTCTACGGCATCCGGTTTCCCGACAGCGAGAGCCGCTTCCGCCATTTCTGTCGCGTTGGCCGGGCTTCCAAGGATCATCTCAATCCGCTCCGATAACGTGCACCCGTCCAGTTGGGATTCCTCGAGCAACAAAGCTCCACCCGCCTCAACGAGACCGCGGGCATTGGCGGTCTGATGGTCAGCGGCAGCATATGGATAGGGTATCAGGATTGATGGCCGCCCAATAACCGCGAGATCCGCCAGAGTTGACGCACCCGCACGTGAAATCACCAACTGGGCCTCAGCCATACGATCTGGAATGTCCTGAAAGAATGGTTGAACATCTGCCCGAATGTCATGTTCGGTATAGAAATACCGCACTTTCTGAAGATCCTCATCACGCGCCTGATGACTCACCCGGACATACCGCAAAATCGAAGGAGAGATGGAAGCGATGGCTGGAGGAACGAATTCGCTGAATACCCGCGCTCCTTGACTCCCTCCGATCACAAGGATTTCAATTGGATGATCGCCGGGCGCGATATAGGGCGATCCGCCGCGGGCGGCGACTGCTCGGCGCACTGGATTGCCCGTGTGAATTCCCCGTACTCCTGATGGTAGCTCTGTCGGCCAGGTTCCGCATGCGACACAGACCACGCGATTCGCGAAAAACCTGTTTGCACTACCAAGCACGCCATTCTGCTCGTGAATCATCCTTGGAATCCGCAACCAATCAGCAGCGCCCAAAACGGGAACCGCAGGATACCCCCCGAACCCGATGACCGCGTCCGGCCGGTCTCGGCGAAAGCTCCTGATGGTGGCCAAGGTTCCTGAAGCAATCCGAAGCAGCACCTTCGCTTTCGCCAGCCCATTGTTGGAGAATGTGGCGGAGGCGACTCTTTCAACCTCAGTCGAATGGGGAAATCCACCAATATACCGCTGTCCTCGGTCGTCAGTGGCGAGTTTCACTCGCCAGCCCGCACGAAGCATGAATTCAGCAAGTGCCTGTGCCGGGAACATATGCCCGCCCGTCCCACCCGCAGCGATGACAAGAAACGGAAGGCTCATATCCAAGCCTCTGACGTATACACGTCCCGGGCGCAGTGCTCCTCCATTCGTCGACCAGAGCAAGGCAACATCTAGCGTCTCCTTCGGATTAGTATGTCCCCAATTTCACCCTGTGGCCGTAAGCGCGTAAGCACGAACAGCATTCCCAATGCAATGCCGCTAGCTATCAGCGAAGATCCTCCGTAACTCACAAACGGCAGCGTCATCCCTTTGGCCGGGAGCAAACGTGCGGCCACCCCGATATTGATGAACGCCTGAATGCCGAAAGCACAGGCCAGACCTGTGCCAGCAAGGCGAACATAGGGATCGCGCTCCCGGACCAAACGCATAAGGGAGCGGGAGATGATGACAACATAGAGAACAATGATGAGAATCACGAGGACCAAACCATATTCCTCGGCGGCAACGGCAATGATGAAGTCAGTATGTGCGTCCGGCAGGGACCATTTCACACTGCCCGCACCCACACCCACACCTAGGAAGCCACCTTCACGTATCGCGTCCACCGCATAGCCAAGCTGCGTGTTCGGATCGACCTCCGTTGTAAGGAATTCGTTGATCCGACGCGCAAAGTGCTCCGAGTTGTTATAGGCGACAACTCCGATGGCAACCACACTGCTGGCCAGAACGAGCAGTAGGGTGAATGGTGCGCCGGCAACGAAATACATGACGCCCCAACCAAAAAGCACAAGACACGCCTGGCCGAAGTCCGGCTGGAGGGCGAGTAACGCCACGACCAATGAAGTGATCATGAACGAAAGCATCCGTCCCGGTGGCCCGTCAACGTCCTGCTCAGCCGCCATCAACCATGCGGACAGGACGATCAGGCATGGCTTCAGAAACTCGGATGGTTGGAACGAAACGATTCCGAGAGAATACCACCTTACCGATCCCTTGCCGAAATCCGTTCCGAGAACGGGCAGCAAGGCGAGAGCGACGAAGGTGGCAGCGAAGCCCAACACCCCTAAGCGACGGACAGCTTTCGGAGAGGCCATCGACATCAGGATCATCACGCAAAGCGCCATAAATCCGAACACGGCCTGTCGTTGGACATAATGGAATGGCTCAAGCCCATTTTCATGAGCGAGAGGCGGAGAAGCCGCGAAACCCAAGAGAAGGCCTATGCCGAACAGAAGAAAGACGCATGAAATCGAAATTTTGTCAGTCGTGCGCCACCAGTTTGGCACAATCGGCTCTCCATCCCGAATTGGAGAGGAACCATAAACCATATCAGTCATTTGAATATGCCCAATGCCGCCTCGTTAAATCGCCCGTTTTCCGGGTCTGGTCTTCAGAGTAACCAAATCCTCAGGTTACCGGCAACAGAAATCTTTGCTCTCGAGTTCCTTCACCCCTACTTCCAGCGCGAGGGGCAGGACGGATACTGGCATTTCGCTGCCAGTCGCCATGTGTCTTCGTAGAAGCCCCGCGAGCCACGGTCACAAGACATCCTCACGTACAGCTCCACAGCAATGTAAACCCTCGATGTCCGCCAAACCTGCACAAAGCGTCAGGATACCGAATTCCAGGAATGAACTCTGGGCCACAACATGGGAAGTATGCGCGTCGCAGCCTGCAAACCCCAGAACCTTTCGACCAGTTGTGAGCGCTCTTTCACGACCCGCATTGCCTGCATCGTCTGTTCCTCCCTAACGGAAGCTCCTTCAGACATCGTCAAGGCACCCGTCCGTCGGTACGGGCACAAAAGTCCCCAATGCACATGGCCGTCCAAGCAATCGCGTTTCAACAAACGCCTCTCAAACACCCAAAAGACTGTTTAGGAAGGAACGGAACAGCACCGCGAGATCGCGATTCATGACTTGCCGAGGCATCAGGTTCCGAGGCACATGCCCACCGCAGACACGAACGCGTCACCCCGTGCCTCAAAGTCTGGAAACTGGTCGAAACTGGCCGCTGCCGGGGCAAGGAGTACCGTGTCACCCGCCTGTGCATCCTCAACAGCTCTGGCAACCGCTCGCTCCATGGTTCCACAGATCTCATGCGGGATCCCACCAACCTGCAATGCGAATTCGCGAGCCGAATGACCAATGAAGTAAGCCTTTACCACAGTTCCCAGATGGGCTTTGAGCCCGATGATCCCGTTCTCCTTTCCAAGCCCTCCTGCAATCCAGCGGACGTTCTCGAATGCCATGAGCGCCTGAGCGGCACTCTCCACATTCGTTGCTTTGCTGTCGTTGACATAAATCACGCCACCAGACTCAGCGACGATCTGGCTCCGATGGGGAAGTCCCGCGAAAGCATGGAACGCCTCCTCAATTTGCCTCGGCCCAAGTCCAAGCGCCCGAATTGCGGCGTAGGCAGCACAGGCGTTCTGATGGTTGTGCTGACCGGGGAGCCCCCTAATTCGACGCAGGTCGATCGACGCGATCTGCCTACCTTTCCGGCGCTCTGCCAGAAATCCCTTTCGGGCGGAAACAGACCAGCCCGGCCCCGACAGCCGTCTTCCGCTCGATATCTGAATGACCCTGTCATCCGACGGGCCAACAGAGAGTTGATTGGCCAGAAACCGTCCTTCGGGTTGGTCCACGCCAATCACCGCACGGTCCGGCGCTCCCTCAACGAATAGACGTCGCTTGGCTGCAAAATAGCCGCCAACACCGCCATGCCTTGCAAGATGATCGGGCGTGAGATTCGTCAACACCGCAATGTCAGGCGTCAATGCCCTGGCTATGTCAGTCTGGTAGCTGGACAGCTCAAGCACCACGACCTCGCCATCGCTCAATGGATCGAGATCAAGAACACCCCTACCGATGTTTCCAGCGAGCTGGCAACGCCTGCCCGCCTGACCAAGGACGTGGCGAACTAGTGCCGACGTTGTCGATTTGCCATTCGATCCAGTCACGGCGATCACCCTCGGAATGCTGTCAAACCGCTCCCAAGAGGATTCGGCGACGCTTCGGAAAAAAAGTCCGATGTCGTTGTCAACCGGAACGCCGGCGGCGAGAGCAGCCGCAACCGCAGGGTTGGCCTCCGGATAGAGATGCGGAATCCCCGGGGAAACGATCAACGCTGACACACCGTCCAGTCCTCGCTGCCCTGTTGGGTCACATATAGTGAAGCCCTCCGCTTCGGCACGGGATCTGGCCTCCGGACTGTCGTCCCATGCAACTGGCTGCGCCTCCCCAGCTCGCAGAGCTCTGGCAGCGGCAAGGCCGGATCTGCCTAAACCGAGCACCGCGACCTTCCTGCCTCTATACCCGAGAACCGGAATCACCGGTGAATCCAGACGAGATCGAAAGACCGGGCACCAACCTTAAGCACATTGGACGGATCAGCCAAGGGATGTAGCTGACCTGCAGGCTCCCAAAACCCGCCAACGGCCCCCTGCCCAGGCACAGCGTTCGCTTTCATCTAACCTTCAGCGTAGCCAGTCCGATCAACGCCAGAATCAAGGCAATGATCCAGAAACGAATCACAATCTGCGGCTCAGCCCAGCCCAGTTTCTCGAAGTGATGATGCAGGGGTGCCATGCGCAGTATGCGCTTTCCCGTCCGCTTGAAATACGCCACCTGGAGTATCACCGATAGAGTTTCAGCCACGAATACACCTCCGACAATCGCAAGAACCAGTTCGTGTTTGATCACCACCGCGATCGCCCCAAGTGCCCCACCCAGGGCAAGTGCGCCGGTATCACCCATGAACACCGCCGCAGGTGGCGCATTGAACCAGAGAAACCCAAGCCCTCCACCGATCAATCCGGCTGTGAAGACGAGAATCTCACCAGTCCCAGGAACATAGTGAACGTCCAGATACTCGGTGAAGTCAATTCGGCCAACAGCATATGCGATAACACCAAGCGTGCCTGCGGCGATCATCACCGGCATGATCGCAAGCCCGTCAAGCCCATCGGTCAGGTTCACCGCATTGGCCGCTCCGACAATGACCAAAGCCGCGAAGGGAACAAACAGCAAGCCGAGGTTCACCAATGTGTCCTTAAGGACAGGAAGGGCCAACATGTTTCGCAACACATCAGGATGATGCAGGCCAGCCCAATAGCCCGCGATGCCGGCGATCACACACCCAATCACAAACCGCTGCCGACCGGACAGCCCCTTGGACGAGTCACCCCTTATCTTCATGAAATCGTCAGCGAAACCCACAAGGCCGAAACCCACCGTCGCAAACAGAATGACCCAAAGAAACGGATTGTCGAGCCGCATCCAAAGAAGGGTCGATAGAATGAGGGCAGCAAGAATCATCAGGCCGCCCATCGTTGGCGTGCCCTTCTTGGCCACAAGGTGATGCTCCGGCCCATCTGCCCGTATTGGCTGCCCATTCGCCTGATATCTCCCAAGTAGCCTGATCATCGGACCACCAAAGGCGAAACAGAACACCAGAGCCGTGAAGAACGCTCCACCTGATCGGAAGGTTATGTAGCGGAAGAGATTGAAGAAATCTCCCCCATCGGAAAGCTCCGTCAGCCAATACAACATCAGGCTTGCCTTTCATTATCTGGCATCGGACAGCCCAGCTCCCGGACGGCGTCAACGACGAGGGAAACTCCGCTACCTTTCGAACCCTTGACCAGCAAAACATCACCTGCGTCAACCAGACCATTCGCTGACTTCGCCAGTTCAGCAGCCGTTTCAGCCCAGCTTCCACGCATCTGGTGAGGAAGACAGTCGTAGAGGGTTCGCATGCGTGGACCCACGCAGTGAACAACGTCCAACGACTGCATGGATGGACAATCAGCCAATTCCGCGTGAAGCCTCTCCTGGTCCTGTCCAAGCTCAAGCATGTCCCCGAGAACCGCAATGCGGCGGCCCCGCCTGATACGCCCGACTCCATCAATGGGCTGCGTCACTGCCAATGCATCGAGTGCGGCCTCCATCGATGCGGGGTTGGCATTGAACGCATCGTCAATCAGTTCGAACGAGGTCCCGTCGCTGATGGGATCAAGCAGCAGACGTTCGTGTGTGCCGCGCCCCTCCGGCGGCTGCCAGGAACTGAGGTCATGTGCAGCCAGGGCGAGATCAAGACCAAGTAGTTCGGCAACGCCAAGCGTTGCCAAGGCATTGAGCGCGAAATGACGCCCGGGAACCGATAACATGAACATTAGTGGTGCTTTCCCAACTCGGGCACGCGCAACAGTGGCGGTAGCCGTCACCTGCACCTCGACAAGTTGACAGAACCGCTCTGGGCCAAAGCCAAAATCACGGCCTGTCACGCCAATCCGCTCGGCGGCGGAACGCAATATCGTTGTGACCCCAAGTTCGCCATTGAATAGTGCCGCCCCGCCCGCCTTGAGGCCCTCGAATATCGAGGCCTTCTCCCGGGCAATTCCCTCAATGCTGCCAAATGCCTCCAGATGCGCAGGCGCGACCGTCGTGACAAGCGCGAGGTCGAGATCCGCCAGGCGCGCCAGAGGTGCGATCTCCCCTGGACGGTTCATGCCGATCTCGATGACGGCGTAATCAGCTTCCTTAGGCAGACGTGCCAGCGTCAAAGGCACTCCCCAATGATTGTTGAAGCTCCTTTCCGCTGCATGGACCCGCCCTTGACGCGACAGCGCCGAACGAAGCATTTCCTTGGTCGAGGTCTTGCCCACTGACCCGGTGACGCCAATTGCTTTCGCTCGACTGCGCGACCGGGCCTCAAAGGCCAACCGTTCCAGCGCAGGAAGGACGTCTTCGACAACCAGGAGGGGAGAATTCGGCCCGATATCATCGGGGACGCGGCTGACCAGCGCAGCGGCGGCGCCCCGTTCGAAGGCTGCGGCAACAAAATCATGGCCATCGCGAGCATCCGTTAGGGCCACGAACAGGTCACCCGGATCCAGAGTGCGCGTGTCGATGGACACGCCATTGGCCACCCAATTGGATTTCACGCACCCTCCAGTGGCGGCAGCCGCCTCACTCGCGGTCCAGAGCGGCACTATGCGAGCCTTCCGTCCAATGCTGCAACCGCAACACTTGCCTGCTCGGCATCGTTGAAAGGAAAGACGTCGTCTCCTACGATCTGCCCGGTCTCATGCCCTTTGCCCGCAACCAACAGCGCATCTCCCGGCTGAAGGGCATCCACCCCACGAAGGATTGCCTCGGCCCGGTCCGGAACCTCGGTCGCCTCCGGACAGCCCGAGAGGATAGCGGCCCGGATGAGGGCGGGATCCTCGCTGCGGGGATTGTCATCGGTGACGAACGCCAGGTCGGCGTACAGCCTCGCTGCTTCTCCCATCATCGGGCGCTTGTAGGGGTCGCGGTCACCGCCGGCCCCGAAAACCACTATGAGGCGACCCAATACATGTGGCCGCAGCGCCTTCAACGCGATCTTGAGCGCCTCTGGAGTATGGGAATAGTCCACGAATACCGCCCCGCCGTTGTCGCGTGTAGCTGCCAGCTCAAAGCGCCCACGAACGCCGTGAAGGAATTTCATCGATTCGAATACGTCATCGGAATCACTGCCGCTGGCAATCGCCAATCCAGCTGCGGTCAGCACGTTCTCTGCCTGAAATCCGCCAATCAGTCCCAACCGAACCTGTCTGGCGCAGCCCTTCCAGTCAAACCGCAGAATCTGCCCTTTTGCACTGTAGCGCTGAGCGCAAATGCGTAGGTTGGCACCCGATCCACGACCTATCGTGATGAGGTTCTGGCCACGGTCCGCAACGATGTTCGCCAATGCGCCGCCGTATGGATCATCCAGGTTGATCACTGCAGCACCGTCCTCCGCAAGCACTCGCTTGAACAGACCAGCCTTCGCAGCGAAATACTCATCGACTCCCGCATGATAATCGAGATGGTCGTGGCCAAGATTCGTGAAGGCAGCCGCCGCCAATCGGACTCCATCGAGCCTGCGTTGGTCCAGCCCATGGCTTGAGGCTTCCATCGCAGCGTGCTGGATTCCCCTGCTCGCCAATTCCGATAGTAGCCGGTGAAGCGTAACCGGTTCGGGCGTGGTGTGCCTAAGTGGTGCGCTCCAGGCACCTTCGACTCCAGTCGTGCCGACATTTACCGAAGAAACTCCGAGCAACGACCAGATTTGGCGGGTGAACGTCGCCACCGAGGTCTTTCCATTGGTACCGGTCACCGCAACCACAACTTCAGGCTGCCGACCGAACCAAAGAGCGGCGGCGAGGGAAAGCGTCTGTCTGGGATCCTGGGCAACGACCAGCGCCGCGTCCGCTGATGCAAGATCCGGCTGCGCAAGACGTGCACCTTCTGGATCGGTCAGGATGGCTGCCGCACCGACACGCAGCGCAGACCGGATGAATTTCGCTCCATGCACCCTGCCTCCGGGGAGTGCGGCGAACAGGTTGCCCTGACCGACCGAGCGGCTGTCGACCGCAATTCCGGTCACCCGCGCTTCGCGACCACCCCGTGCGGCCAGTCCTAGCTCCGCAAGTGATTTCACCTGATCGCCCATTCGTTGACCTGAAAGTTGCGGCAGCGGCATCTGTGATACCTAGCCATCGTTCAGACTCAGTTCAATCTCCGGGCGAAGGCCAAGAATAGGGGCCGTCCGGCGAATGATCTCCGCTGCAACGGGAGCGGCCGTCCAACCGGCGGTACGGCGTGGCTTCGATCCGGACGTCTCGACCGGTTCGTCCAGCGACACGATCAGAACATATTTGGGATCGTCGGTTGGGAACACGCTCGCGAAGGTTGCGATGACCCTGTCATTGTAGTAGCCACCGCCCGGCCGCGGCTTGTCTGCGGTGCCAGTCTTACCTCCGACATGATATCCCGGAACCCTGGCGAAGCTCGCGGTGCCGTTCTCAACCACGTCCCCTAGCATTTCCCTGATCTGGGCCGAGACTTCTGGACGGATGATGCGGTTACCCATGCCAACCGTCCCACGTTTCAGGATCGTGGGTGTCACCAACGTTCCGCCGTTGACGACAGTCGCGTACGCTGCGGCGAGATGAAGTGGGCTGGCCGACATGCCATGGCCGTAGGATGTGGTGATGCTTACGATCTGTGACCAATTCTCTGGGACCAGAGGTTTGGCTCCAGGCGCTTCGAACAGCTCAACAGGAGAGGGCTCAAGAAATCCGAGTTCCGCAAAGAAATCGCGTTGACGTTCCTCCCCGATCATCAGGGCTATGTTGGCAGTGCCCACATTGGAAGACTTTCGGATTACGTCCCGGACTGGCAGTTTCGGGCCGTAGTTCCTGTTGTTCCATTCCTTGATCCTATACCTACCCCATATCAATGGTGCCTGCGCGTTGACCTCGGTTTCGGCGCCGACGAGTCTCAATTCCATCGCTTGCGCCACAGTGAATATCTTGAATGTGGACCCGAGTTCATAGACCCCTTGTACCGCACGATTGAACAATGGACTGTCAGACTGATCGCCTTTCAGCAGTGGAACGGGCCGTTTGTTTGGATCGAAATCAGGCAAGCTTGTCAAAGCGATTATCTCTCCGGTAACCACATCCAGTAGAATCGCAGCAGCACCCCTCGCATTCATCATCTGCATTCCACCCTGCAGCACGCGCTCGACGGCGGCCTGCACTGTCAGGTCTATGGAAATCTCCAGTGGCCGCCCCTGTTCGGCAGGGTCGCGAAGGAAATCGTCGAAAGCCTTCTCTACGCCCGCAGTGCCAATGATTTCAGCGGCGTGGACCCCTTCGCGTCCGAACCCATATCCACCAAGCACGTGGGCGGCGAGAGGACCATTCGGATAGAGTCGCATTTCCCGCGGACCAAACAACAGACCTGGCTCCCCGATGTCATGTACCACCTGACGCTGCTCCGGAGAGATCTTTTTCTTTATCCAAAGAAATTTGCGAGGGCCGGTAAAGTCTCGAACCAAACGTTCAGGATCAAGATCGGGGAATATCCTGACAAGCTCCTGGGCAGCCCGAACCGGGTCAACCATCTGCGGAGGCTGCGCGTACAGGGAATACGTGCGGAGATTTGTCGCAAGAATCCTTCCGCGTCTATCCACAATATCTGCACGTTGCGCAACTATTCCACTCGTCGAGATGGCGGAGCGCGGCTCTTCCGGCTCAGTGGCCGCCATCAGACCCATGCGCCCTCCAACTGCCAGAAACGCACAGAGGAACAGAAGAGCCAGTACCACCAGACGCCCCTCAGCACGAAAACGCGCCTTGTCGCGCATTTCCTCCAGACGTAGTTGGGCGTTCTCGCGCTCGATCGCATCCGGCGTCTCACCTTCCTGTCGCGCAAGGAGGATCCCAGCCAATGGGCGTAGGGTCCGACGCGTCATCGCACGACACCCTGACTGGATTCGGACCTCACAATCGGACCGGTTATGGCAGCGGTCTCCTGAATCCGTAGCGGCGGAAAGGCGATTTGGTCGATATGTCCGAACTGTTCGGGAAGTAATGGAAACAGTCCCAGTTTGTCGAAATTGAGATCCGCGAGTTCCCTCAATCGGTCAGGTCGGTTGAGATAGGCCCATTCCGCCCGCAACACAGCCCGCAGTTCCATCAAGCGGCCAACTTCCTGCTGCAATTCCTCCAGTCGACCTAGCGCAGCTCTGGTTCTGTAGTTTTCCTGATAGGCCCAAAAGGCGAGACCGATTACGCCAAGAACCGAGAATACACATAACAATGATCTCATTGTTCCATCGTCCCCCTTTTCATCGTCGGCAGTCCGAGTGCGACGCGGTCACAATGACCTGCCTCGGCGGAGGTGCGGATACCGATCCGAAGTCTAGCTGAGCGCGAACGCCGGTTGTATTCGAGTTCCTGTTCGTCTGGCTGTATGGCAATCCGGGTCCTTTGATGGAATCGGGCAGCCATACCCAACTTCGGAGGTGCATGGCGGCTGCCTTGCAGCTCCCGGCCACTGCGCTGGCGGAAGAAGCGCTTGACCAACCGGTCTTCAATCGAGTGAAAGGTCACGACCGCAAGAATGCCGCCCGCCTTCAACGCCCGCTCTGCCGCTTCAAGACCGTCCACGAGCTGTTCAAACTCATTGTTTACCGCAACTCTCAACGCCTGGAAGGTACGGGTCGCTGGATGGGAATGACCAGGTCTGGGCCGAGGAAGGCAGCCCTGAATTGCGGACACCAGTTCCAGGGTGCGCGTGATCGGTTCCCGGGTTCTGCGATGAACGATTGCCCGGGCGATCCGCCGAGCGGAGTGCTCCTCACCGTAGGCGTGAAGGATATCGGCCAGTTCCGCTTCGTTTAGTTGGTTGACCAAATCCGCGGCTGTTCCCGACTGTCGACCCATCCGCATGTCCAAAGGGCCGTCAGCAGCAAACGAAAAGCCTCGCTCGGCATTGTCGAGTTGCATCGACGAGACTCCAAGGTCGAGCGTGATGCCGTCCAAAGGCACGTCGGCAATGCGATCGAGGTTGCCAAACATTCCTTCGACAAGGCGCAGTCGGTGGCCGTACTTCCTCGCCAATTCCCCAGCGAACACGAACACCTCGGGATCACGGTCGACCGCAATGACGCGTTCGGCCCCAGCCGCAAGTAGAGCGCGGGAATATCCACCCGCGCCGAATGTACCGTCGAGCCACACGCCCGATACGGGAGACACCTGCTCCATGAGCGACCGCAGCAGGACAGGAATGTGAGGGTCGCAACTTCGATCGAAGGCGGGCGCGGCCACTGATCTAGTTTCCACGGAGTTTGCTGATCGGAACGCGCGGATTGAAGTCTCTTGGGAGATTTTCCGTCCAAGCCCTTCGTTTGCTCTCCTTGTTGGCGTCATAGGCCCCTGGTGACCAAATCTGGAAAGTGGAGCCGGTTGCGACGAATAGCGCAGATGTCGAGAGACCGAACCGCTTCCGAAGCCTTGGAGAGAGGACGATGCGTCCTGTGTCATCAATGGTGGCCAGCTGGGAATGGGTGGAATAGAGTTCTACCCTAGACTCCGTTTCGGGCGATTCATCCTGAACGCGGATCCACGAGACAATCTCGTGATAGAGGCTGATCGTGTGGCATTCCATGTAGGCCCGGTGAAGGGGAGCAGGAGTCTCAGGGTGATCGTCACCGAAGACTATGGCGAACTGGGGATTGCGGTCAGACGACCACTCTGGATCGCCCTTTTCCAGCACACGCCGAAACTCAGCCGGAACTGAGACCCGGCCCTTTCCGTCGACCTTCTGGATGAACTGACCTGCGAACCACTGAGCCAATGTCCCGTCGACCCTTTTCGCCCTGCCCACTGCGCCGAGTGCCGACTGCTCTGCTGCTAACGGAGGCGGTGGGCTGGATGCTGCCAACTTCCAGCCCACTGCCCTGCCCATCTACCGGGCAGTCCAGCCGAACATGCTGCTTGAGGGGATACATGCATGCGCTCTGGCTTTCTCCGTGTGATGCAGGCGGAGCCTGTTTGTGTCCGGCGTCGCCTGCATGAAACCTGCATCGCGGAGGGAGGTGAATCTGCTGCTCGTCGTCCTTTCCGCCCACATCACACTTGAAAGATTACATGGGATTAAATGGCTGTCAACGGTCTTTGATGGGAAAAACTTCAGCAATGCCTGAATCTCGACTTTCAATCCACGGCATCAGATGATTATAGATACATGACTTGATTAGTTTCTCAAATCTAACCACTATATATGGTAATTCTTACCAAAATTCAGATAGTAAATTTTTTGGTGGAAAACCGTAATTCTATGTCGATACTCGCTACTTCACGGGCTCGCCGCCTACAATCCATCCCAAAATCTGGCGTCTGGCCCACGATTCCACGGCTTTGATTCGAATCACTTACACTCTGAGCGCCGATCAGCAAGCTGTCCCATGGAATCCCAAGCGAACCATTCCCAAACGTGAACCCTGTGGCTCCAATCCGTTCACCCATACATCGACTGACCGATCAGGCCATACTACGGTCAATCAGTCTTGCAGCCAGAGCACGGCCTTCATCCGGAGCGCGAACTTTGCCGACGTCGACCGGCGTGCGACAATCACTCGCGACGCGAACATTAAGGTGCGAACGGTGGTTATCCGAGGAATGGCACACCGAGCGTCGTGGCTTCAGCCCGTACCCCGCCATTGCCGAAACTGTGTGCCCTGTTCCCGCGACTGGGGCAAATAGATGCGGGCACGTTCCCCAAAAGACCTGGCAAATGTCGAGCCTCCCCGACGCACCCAGTCAGGCATCTGCCGGAGCGCACCCATCGGCAACGCCCCACTCACCATCAACTGCCCGCCAGGATGCGCCAACAGTTCAATTGACATCATCGTCGTGCCATGTGCCGGAAAGGAAACAATTGCCTTCCCACCATTTGGCGGCCCCGACCCCGGCCTCTGGCTGCCTTCCATCATTCCCGGAAGTGATGGACCATGACTGTCGGCTTAAGAAAACCTCGTACTCCGCCATCGCTATCGTTCGGCAGCCTCGCCGCTGAACGTGCCTGTCGATTCCGCTTCAGGCATGAATCATTCGGCATTCCATGATCGGCCAGTCACAGAGTGACGGCTGGACACCGTGACTGGCCTACCAAAGACATATGCACTCTCTGCATAGCGGCAATTCCAAGCCAATGATTGTGCATATGCAGCAACTCACTATGTTCGTTCTGAAAGTTGTCTGGAAGAGCCTATGTCCAGACGACAGCACAGAGCAGAACAACGGACGACGGAAATGGCCTTTATCGATGATATCCGCGGCTTTGAAACCAGCTTCCTCCAGTCAGTGCACATGTGGTTGGAACAGGTGCGCATACGGGTCAGGAAACGCCGTGACTTCAAACGCACCTACAGGGAATTGGCGATGCTAACCGATCGTGAACTCAGTGACATCGGGATCGCACGCTGCGATATCGCCAAAATCGCACGCACCTCTGTTGATGCTGACTGACAGTTTCCGGCCCAGCCTTTTGCCCTTCCTCCCTGGGGCATTCGATGGCTGAGCCAATAGCGGCGGCACCAGTCCTCCTCCCGGGTGCCGCCGCTTTTTTTGCCACATCACTGCAGAAATGCGTCAGGGCAAAAGCGCTGGCTCCAAGGCCTACATTGGCTGAGGCGGGAGTTACGTCCACCATTGCCCTTCCCGCTTGCAGGCGTGGTTTTCGGAGATCCGGCTTCGGTTTGCTGATCACGGGAAAGACGATTCCGGAGCCCATCGATCACCGGATGTCATTCGCATTGAAGCGAATGTTGAACGGTGGTCATCAAAATTCAGGTTGTGAGGTCACCGGCGCGCTCGGCAGGTACGACAAATCGAGCGACAACCTTCTTGCTGCCCGCTTTCTCGAATTCGATATCGAGCTTCTCCCCCATTATGTCCATCACATAACCGTAGCCGAACTTGTCGTGAAACACCCTGTCACCGCAGGAGAACACTGAAGTTGCCTCAAGGTCGACAGCGATACGACCGGTCTCGCGCCCGCTTGCCATGGGACGGCTTCCTTTATGGGCTTGAAGCCGTTTCCAACCCGGAGAGTTATAGACATCGGCTCTGGCCGCCTGTTCCTCGATGATTCCGGTCCCGGCCGAGTCTGACCAGCCATATCCATCATTACCGCGACCTGGAGCTGCCAAAACTTCGACATGATTCGGCGGTAGCTCATCGATGAACCGGGAAGGAATGGTTGCCTGCCATTGACCGTAGACCAGCCGATTCTGGGCGAAGCTGACTGTACAGAGTTCCTCGGCTCGCGTAATCCCGACATAGGCAAGCCGCCGCTCTTCCTCAAGACCCCTTATGCCATTCTCATCCAACGAAAGCTGGTGCGGAAACAATCCATCCTCCCAACCAGGAAGGAATATCGCCGGAAACTCCAATCCCTTGGCGGAGTGAAGTGTCATGATCGACACTTTGGGTTCGGTACTCTCGGAATCGTTGTCCATCACGAGAGCAATATGCTCCAGAAAACCCTGAAGGTTCTCGAACTGTTCCAATCCCTTGACAAGTTCCTTGAGGTTTTCAAGCCGCCCGGGTGCATCAGGGGTTTTCGCTAGGTTCCACATTTCGGTATAGCCGGACCCATCAAGGATATCCTCCGCGAGATCGACATGGCTGCAGGACGGGCTAAGCGCTATCTGGTGCCAGCGCTCGAACTGTCTGACCAAGGCCAGGACCGTCGTACCCGCCTTTCCTGTCAACTGGCCGGAGGCGGCCGCAATCCGAGCCCCCTCCAGCAGCGATAGACCGCCGCCGGCTCTGGCCGAGAGCTGAATTGTCTGATGCGCTTTGTCGCCTACGCCCCGCTTGGGAGTGTTGACAATGCGCTCGAACGCCAGATCGTCGGTGGGCGAACAGGCCACACGGAAGTAGGCCAGCGCGTCGCGGATCTCCTGCCGTTCATAGAATCGTGGACCGCCAATGACTCGATATGGAAGCCCAATGGTGAGGAACCGGTCCTCAAACGCCCGCATCTGCCGGGTTGCGCGCACCAATATCGCGATTTCGTCCAGGTCAAAGGCCCGCTGCCCCCGTGTGCCGACTTGCATCGCCTCGATTTCCCCACCGATCCAGCGGGCCTCATCCTCCCCTTCCCAATGACTCGCAAGACGCACCTTCTCACCGTCACCGACCTCGGTGAACAGAGTCTTTCCCAGCCGGCCCCTGTTGGCGGCGATCAGCCCGGACGCCACCGCCAGAATATGTGGCGTCGATCGGTAATTCTGCTCAAGCCGCACGACCTTGGCACCCGGAAAATCCCTTTCGAACCGCAGGATGTTGTCCACCTCCGCACCCCGCCAGCCATAGATCGACTGGTCGTCATCACCGACACAACAGATGTTCTTGTGATCACCTGAGAGAAGCCTCAACCAAAGATACTGCGCAATGTTGGTGTCCTGGTATTCATCGACGAGGATGTAGCGAAACCGCTGCTGATAGTTCTTCAGCACATCGCCGCTTTCCTGCAGGATCGTCAGCATGTGCAGCAGCAGATCGCCGAAATCCACGGCATTCAGTTTAATCAGGCGCTTTTGGTAAAGGTCGTAGAGTTCCACCCCCCGATGGTTGAATGCAGCGCTCTCCGCCACGGGAATTTTCTCCGGAGTCAGCGCGCGGTTTTTCCATCCATCGATGAGATGCGACAACAAACGTGCGGGAAACTTCTTTTCGTCGATGTTCTCCGCAACAATGATCTGCTTCAGGAGTCTCGTTTGATCATCGGTGTCAAGAATGCTGTAGTTTGGCTTTAGCCCAACGATTTCGGCATGCCTACGCAGGAGTTTCGCACAAATCGCGTGAAACGTTCCTAGCCAGGTCATGCCCTCAACGGTCCTGCCGAGCAGCTGCTGGACCCGGGTCTTCATCTCACGGGCGGCTTTGTTGGTGAAGGTGACGGCGAGAATTTCGTTTGGCCGTGCCGCTCCGGTGTTCAGGATATGCGCAATGCGTGAGGTCAGGGCCTTTGTCTTCCCGGTGCCGGCACCGGCCAGCATCAGCACGGGCCCCTCCAGCGCCTCAACCGCTTCACGTTGGGCTGGATTCAGGTCGTCCAGATAAGGGGTGGGCCGCAGCGCCATTGCCCGAGCCGAGAGCGAAGTGGCCAACACACCGTCAGCGGCTTCAGTTCCATCCGATTTGGTCATCAGGTCATTCTAGCGTGAGGGCTGATGAAAGCAAGGCATTGTTCGCATAATGTTCCCACGCCTGACGCAGAGCTTCAAGCGCCGATGCGGGCGGCTCAACCTAGCAGAGGATCAAGCGGGAAAGATGGCGAAGCTGTCCGGATCAACGAACTGTAAATCGGCATTCATTTATGCGGCTGCCGAAGAACCGGGCCCATTCCCTTCGCTTTTCACGGAGACAATTTCCCGCACAAAGAGCATTGCGTTTTCCGTTCGCGCGATTAGGACAGGCGGAATGCACCTCGACCGCTCCTATCCGGCGATATCAGACCTTGCAAAACGTGCGCGGCAGCGCGTTCCACGGTTTGTCTGGGACTATCTTGACAGTGGCACCGGAACGGAAGCCACAATGCGTCGGAACCGCGAGAGACTTGACGAAGTCCTGTTCGATCCCGCGATCCTGTCGGGAGAGAAGGAGGTGAGCCTTTCCCGTTCGCTGCTTGGACGCGAGTATCCGCTACCCTTTGGGATCGCTCCTGTGGGAATGTCGGGGCTCATGTGGCCGGACGCCGAACGCATTCTGGCACGTCTGGGGCGCGACGAGAGCATCCCTTACACGCTGTCCACAGTGGCGGCGCTGACGCCAGAGACAGTGGGCCCTCATGTCGGACCGGATGCCTGGTGCCAGCTCTACCCGCCCCGCGACCCTGAAATCCGCAGGGACATACTGAAGCGGTTCAGGGATGCGGGCTTCCGCGCGCTTGTGCTGACGGCAGACGTTCCCGTGGCTAGCAGAAGGGAACGCCAGCAGCGTGGTGGCATGAGCACGCCGCCACGGCTCACTCCGCGCATACTCGGCCAGATCGCTCTCCACCCCGCATGGGCTCTGGCCACGCTGCGGGCCGGCATTCCCCGCCTCAGGACCATTGAGAAATACACCGGCGACCAAGGTGCGCTGTCATCGACCAAACATATCGGCTACCTGATCCGCACCTCGCCGGACTGGGAATACCTAAAATGGCTCCGCGACCATTGGGACGGACCGCTGATGGTCAAAGGGGTTCTTGTCGCCGAGGACGCCGTTCGGCTGAAGGGTGCGGGAGTGGATGCTGTCTGGGTTTCAAATCATGCGGGGCGGCAATTCGACGCCGCCCCCGCACCGATCGAAGTGCTACCGAACGTTCGGGCAGCGGTTGGACAGGATTATCCGCTTATCTTCGACGGAGGAGTCACTGGCGGACTGGACATCCTCCGGGCATTGGCACTCGGCGCGGATTTCGTGATGCTGGGGCGGGCATTTCACTATGGCCTGGCGGCGTTCGGTGCACGGGGAGCGGCACATGTGGTTCACATACTACGTGAAGATCTCCTGTCCAACCTTGGGCAACTTGGATTGGACGGCTTCGATAGCCTGGCCACTCGCATCCGTGCCTGATCAGCCTTCCCGCCAGACTTGCCGGCAAGTCGTCGCTCCACTCTCCATCACGGGCAATACGCTTTACGCCATTCAGGGAAGTCCCTAGGTTTCAAGCTCACCCATCAAGGCTGGGAATCCTCCAATGCCCGAATTCCGAAAGATCCTGATCGCGAACCGTGGCGAGATCGCGATTCGCGTAATGCGTGCCGCCAATGAGTTGGGAAAGCGTACGGTTGCGGTCTATGCCGCTGAAGACAGACTCAGCCTTCATCGGTTCAAGGCTGATGAAGCCTATATGATAGGAGACGGCATGGGGCCGGTTGCGGCTTATCTGTCGATTGATGAGATCATCCGAGTGGCCAGGGTCTGCGGCGCGGACGCGGTCCATCCAGGGTATGGTCTCATGTCGGAGAATCCTGCATTCGCCGAAGCGTGTGTTGAAAATGACATCGGATTCATCGGGCCGAGGCCAGAGACGATGCGGGCGCTGGGCGACAAGGCGTCTGCGAGGGAGGTCGCCATACGGGCTGGCGTACCGGTCATCCCCGCAACAGGTGTCCTTGGCGAAGACATGGCCGAGATTGCCCGCCAGGCCGGTGAGATCGGCTATCCTATGATGCTGAAAGCGTCTTGGGGTGGCGGTGGCCGGGGCATGCGCCCGATCTACGGGCCGGATGAATTGGCGGACAAAGTGCTGGAAGGTCGGCGTGAAGCGGAATCCGCATTCGGCAACTCTGAAGGTTATCTGGAGAAGATGATCCAACGGGCCCGACATGTTGAAGTGCAGATTCTCGGTGATCGATACAGAAACACCTACCATCTTTGGGAGCGTGACTGCTCGGTACAGCGTCGCAGCCAAAAGGTGGTTGAGCGTGCGCCAGCCCCCTATCTGACCGAGTCGCAGCGCGAACGGCTCTGTCTTCTCGGAAAGAGCATCGCCACTGAAGTAAGCTACGAATGCGCGGGGACCGTTGAGTTCCTGATGGATATGGAGACCGGGGAATTCCACTTCATCGAAGTCAACCCCCGAATCCAGGTGGAACATACGGTCACTGAAGAAGTTACGGGAATCGACATTGTGCAGGCGCAGATCCTGATCGCCGAAGGTAAGGAGCTTGTGGCCGCAACGGGTATATCCGCACAGGATGGAGTCAAGCTGGACGGACATGCGATCCAGTGCCGAATCACCACCGAGGATCCGCACAACAACTTCATCCCCGACTACGGTCGCATCACCGCATACCGTGGCGCAACCGGCATGGGTATCCGTCTCGATGGCGGTACGGCCTATTCCGGAGCGGTGATAACTCGATACTACGATTCGCTTCTTGAAAAAGTCACTGCCTGGGCTCCCAATCCGAAAGCCGCCATCGCCCGGATGGACCGCGCTCTACGGGAGTTCAGGATCCGTGGCGTCAGTACGAACATTGACTTCGTCGAGAATCTGCTGAGGCATCCGACATTCCTGTCAAATGAATACCACACCAGATTCATTGATGAGACGCCGGAACTGTTCGAGTTTTCCTCACGGCGAGATCGAGCGACAAAGTTACTCAACTACATCGCCGATGTTACGGTGAACGGTCATCCCGACGTCCAGGGGCAACCTCGTCCACCCGGTAGCCTGAAGCTTCCGAATCCGCCACGGCCAACACACGATCAGCCCAATCGGGGTGCCAAACAGGTCCTGGATGAATCCGGTCCTGAAGCCGTAGTGGAATGGCTTGCTGGCAGAACGGAGCTTCTGATCACAGATACAACCATGCGGGACGGGCATCAGTCCTTGCTCGCCACACGCATGCGTTCACTGGACATGATACGGATAGCGCCGAATTACGCCCTTGATCTACCGCAGCTGTTTTCCGTCGAATGCTGGGGAGGCGCCACATTTGACGTTGCGTACCGCTTTCTTCAGGAATGTCCGTGGCAGCGACTCCGTGATCTGCGCACGGCAATGCCGAATCTGATGACTCAGATGCTGCTTCGTGGCTCGAACTGCGTTGGTTACACCAACTATCCGGACAATGTGGTTCAAGCGTTCGTCGCGCAATCCGCGAGGATAGGGATAGATCTGTTCCGTGTGTTCGATCCCCTGAACTGGGTCGAGAACATGCGGGTCGCTATGGATGCCGTATTGGAGTCAGGGAAGCTCCTTGAAGGCTCGATCTGCTACACTGGGGATGTCCTCGATCCTGAACGGTCCAAGTACGACCTCAAGTACTATGTCGGAATGGCAAAGGAACTAAGGGACGCAGGTTCCCACATTCTTGGACTGAAAGACATGGCAGGGCTTCTCAAGCCTGCCGCTGCGAATACGCTTGTCAGGACACTCAAGCAAGAGGTCGGGCTTCCGATACATCTGCATACCCATGATACTGCCGGCATAGCCTGCGCCTCCATTCTCGCCGCAAGCGAGGCAGGTGTCGACATCGTTGACTGTGCCATGGACAGCTTCTCCGGCAATACAAGCCAAGCCACCCTGGGTACCGTGATTGAGGCGCTGAGCCGATCGGACCGGGACACCGGACTCGACATAGACGCCGTTCGGCGGATTTCGAACTATTGGGAAACTGTACGTGGACATCTCGCAGCGTTCGAATCGGGACTTCAGGCACCTGCCTCTGAAGTCTATCTCCATGAGATGCCGGGCGGCCAGTTCACAAATCTCAAGGCACAGGCGCGCTCAATGGGACTCGAGGAGCGCTGGCATGAAGTTGCGCAGACCTATGCCGACGTAAACCTCATGTTTGGTGACATCATCAAAGTCACACCCACGTCAAAGGTCGTGGGCGACATGGCCCTGATGATGGTCAGCCAGAGCCTGACCCGAACGGACGTGGAGAATCCAGATACTGAGGTCAGTTTTCCTGACAGCGTGATTGAAATGTTGCAGGGTCAGATCGGCAAACCTTTAGGTGGCTTTCCTCCGGACATCGTTCGGAAAGCACTCAAGGGGAGAGAACCGTTGATCGGGCGACCGGGAGCCCTGCTCATGTCCGAGGACATGGAAGCCCGGAGGTCGGAAATTGCCGCGAAGCTCGGAGTCGAGATCGATGATGAAGATCTGATCGGATATCTGATGTATCCGAAGGTCTTTACCGAATATATGGATCGCCATGCGGTCTACGGTCCGGTTCGAACACTGCCGACACGCACCTTCTTCTATGGAATGGAGCCCGGAGAGGAGATCACAGCCGAGATCGACCCTGGCAAGACACTGGAGATCCGTCTGCAGGCGGTTGGCGAGACCCATGAGGACGGCAACGTGCGGGTCTTCTTTGAACTCAATGGCCAACCCCGCGTCGCACGGGTCGCCGACCGCAAGGTTACGTCGACGAAAGTCGCGCATCCCAAAGCCGACGCCAACAATCCATCGCATGTCGGAGCCCCCATGCCCGGCGTCGTCTCAGCAGTCGCGGCAACCGCCGGAACTGAGGTTTCCAGGGGCGAACTCCTTCTGACCATTGAGGCGATGAAGATGGAGACCGGACTCCACGCCGAACGTGACGGCATCATCAGGATGGTTCATGTCAGTCCCGGAACGCAGATAGATGCGAAAGACCTGCTGCTTGAGATTGACTGACGGAAACCGCCCTGCTGGAATCTGGATCCAATTCAGCCGAGATCTTTTGGGATATTTCGGATCGCGAACATCCAGCCTCATAGGTCTGAAGATTTTTTACTTGCGGCCAATCCAATGGTCGACTATCTCACAGTCTACCCACGGATGCGGGCGTAGCTCAGGGGTAGAGCATTACCTTGCCAAGGTAAGGGTCGTGAGTTCGAATCTCATCGCCCGCTCCAATTGGATCTCAGATTTCTCTTTGCGACATTCGTCGAAACGCCAGCGGAAACTGTGAACCCCCACCATCCCACGGCGACCGGAATTGACCAGCGTGCGGCGGCGAAAACTGCTTCAGGGCTTTAACGTCACCGTCACCGGTCTGCGACGTTCCGGCTGAAGATTCGGTCCAGACCGGACATTGGTCTTGATTCCTGTCCTTTTGCGGAATTCGCCTGAGTTCTTCGAACTGAACCTTTGTAATCATTGTCATCTGCCTGCCCATAACGTGTCGTGCCGTCCCTGGCCAGAAAGGCGGGAACCATGCCCTCCTGCCAACCAGAGCCCTCGGCTTGCATCTCCATGGTCAGGTAGCCGGGGCGGGTCCGAGGCGCAAACAGGATCGTGCCGTTGGCAAAACCCTGCCGGGTCAACGGTTTCCGGGACTGATCCGCCATCATCCCAATACGCGACCCGCTCCATGTCAGTACCCCCTCCCCCGCCTCCGTCCTCGAACAGGATTGACGATCATGGGAGGCGGCGGTCCTGTGGAGTCTCTTCCTGTGGTGTTCGCCAAGCCCGGAGCCGCGATCCGGATCGATGGGGACACTTTCCGGGACGCCTGCCACCGTCATGTCGTCACGATGGGGTGCCGACCGCGCTTCGTCGACCTGCAGCCCTGACGTCGTCGGGGACCGGAATTTCGGGAACGGACGGTCCATACGTCCCAAACGCCATCCCAGTGGCGTACGGATAGAGGTCGGGGATTGGTCACCTTATGTCCCTATCACCAGTCCGTGTGGCTTTCCGGAAGACTGTCGCTCCAGCGGTCCGTGAAACCACGAAAAGCACCCGGAAGTCCGGACAGGGCCGGATCCCCGAAAGGCAGCCCAAGATACCGCGTCGCGATGTGGGCGGCGACCTCCGCCTGTCGGGCGTCACGGGGCCGCTTGAGCGGATCGCGGGTCGGGTCATTCTCCACGATCCACTGTTTCTGGAGGGCAAACACCCTAGGATCGATTGTGACGATTCGGATTGGCATGCCTTTCTCATCAAAGGCGGTGGCTTCGAATTTCGGGGTGTTCAGCAGCCAGCGGCTACTCTCCGTCGTGGTCGCGACCAGATCATCGGGACTGTCGGAAAGCCGGGCCGCCCCTTTCCGCATGATCCGTGCATGATCCAGGGGTTCCAGGAGATTGACCATGTATCCATCCCTGTTGGCGGCCCTGTAGGGCCGCCCCGCCACCTTACGGAAGGACCGGTCGACGGACCGCAGTACGTCGATGAATCCTGTTCCACCGACTCCTCCGGAGAGACGCAGGCGCCGCCGTGCATCGTAAAGGACATCGACATCGCCTGTCGCCAGCAGACCGGCTTCGATCCGCACTCCTGCCTTCGCTTCATAGGCATGCAGGGCGTTGGCACCCAGAACGGTCAGGGAGGTGCCCAACCAGTCCAGATCGTCCAGTCTGCGCAGAATCCGGGCGGTTAACCCGGGCACCCGCCCTAGGCCCCGGACCCGAAGGATGGCCGCCCGTCGCTGGATCTGCTCACGGAGACCGGCGATCCGATCCTGGACATCCGTCTTGCCGACCAGGAACCGGCGCAGCCTTTCCTCGGTTTCGGGCGTACGGCGACCGTAGGACTTTCTTGTGGAACTGCCGTGGGGCCGCCGGATCAGATAGTCGGCCCCGCCACGTCTTTCGAACTTCATCGATCCACCGTAACTGTGCCGTGCGTCCCGGCTAGCCTCCCGCAGCTGTGCGAACCGATCCCGGACATCGATCGCATCGCGGAGACTCTCATGGTCCAACGGTATGATCTCACGCATTTTTGCCAAATCCTGATACAATCGGCACTGATATTGGCAAAAACGGGGGGAGGGGTCAACGGTCCACCCTTAAAGAGGTGTAGCTCAGGATTCTTGTCAAGCTGCTGCGACCTGATGGGTGTAGCCGAGGATTTTTGACTCCTGTCCACTTTCTTTCCATTTTCCTGACCTATGGTCCTGCAGCGCGTGCCGGGCGGATCAAGCCTCCGGGGCATTACAGGAATCCTGGGCTACACCCCCCTGAAGGCCGCCAATCGGATGCGCGGAACATGATGCGGGCGCGGAACCGCGGCCCAATTGCGCCGCAGGCCCAGCGCTGGATCCTTGCCAACCGTGGAACGGAATGGAGGGCGTGACCTCTGGCGTTTCCGCGGCGGTCCGCAAAGGGGCGTCACGGGACGGTCCGCCATGAGCGGCAGGGATGTATCCCAGATTGATGGAAATCTGTGCTTTCGGTCGATTCTCATGGGCGAATCCGATCGAAGTGCGTTCCTATGCCAAGAATTCAAGACTCAAAAGACTTCCAAGCGACTCATGCCAACAATCTGGGATGCGCCCTGAGCAGCGGCGGGGAGCGTACATTCGCCAGAAGGCAGGTTACCTTGTGGCCCAGTCAGGAGGACCGACGTATGCGCACCGTTATTGGCGACGGGAAGATCGGGCTGGAGGCCCGCAGCGGGAATGGCGTGCCCTTGGATCCGCTGGTGCCGAACGCGGAGGCCATCGTGGCCGTGGAGGCGGGGCGGCGGGGCGAGCTGGCCACGGTCGGCGATGTCGACGGCCTGATGGCCGGCCTTCATGCGGACGATTAGGCGGACCTTGGCCTCCAAACGGGATTACCGTCGCGAGAGGAGGGGCCGCTTCCCCAAAACCATCAGTGTCCTGTCCATCGCTGAGTCTGCGGGCTAACGGAACACACAACTTCGCGTGCGGCTACTTTCGCCACACGATCAGATATGTCCGGCTCGCGTCCCAATGGCAAGAGACCAACATATGACCCAGACAATTCAAGGCGTCCACTGCGCTGTCGCGACTCCCGTTGAATCGGACGGGAATCCCAATACCGGAGCTTTTGTCGCGCATTCCCAAGCCTTACTGAAAGATGGCTGCCACGGTCTGGCCCACTCGGGACGACGGGCGAAGCCAATAGCTTCGGGGTCAGCCAGCGCATGGCCCTTGTCGAAAGTCTCATCGACGCCGAAATAGCGGCGGAAACCCTAATCCCCGGCACTGGGACACCAGCGGTGGCAGACACCATTGAACTCACCCGTCACGCCGTTGAGGCCGGCACAAAGGGGGTCTTGGCTCTACCGCCGTTCTACTACAAGTCTCCAGATGACGAGGGATTGTACAGGTATTACTCCCGTGTGATCGAGGGCGTCGGGGACGACCGACTGCATCAAGGACAGTTCGGGCGATCTGGACAACATGGTGTCCATGAATTGCCGATTCCCTGACCTCAGCGTTCTGGCTGGTGCCGATCCGCTCATGCTGCCGCTCCTCAAGTCGGGCGGCGCTGGCTGCATCACAGCCGCTTCGAACCTGGTTGCCAGTGCGCTACGCACAGTTTGGGACCGCTGGCAGGACCCAGATCAGGCCGCGGTAATTGAAGCCGCTCAGACCCGCATCATCGCCTGGCGCAATCTCACCACGACCTACGCACAGATTCCCACAACCAAGTCACTCATCGGAAGATCCCGCCGCAATGCAACCTGGGACAACGTGATGCCACCCATGGTAAATCTGACCGAAGGCCAACGGCATGACGTATGGGCGAGGTCCGATGCGTTGAGCGACCTGGAGGCGGTTAGGTCCTAAGTCGGCTCCGGTCGATTATGACCTCGACCGTCACGGCGACGAAACTTGCCGCTGAAAGTCCGCTAGCGATTGCCGGTCTCGCCATGCCCGATCACAATCTGAAAATGAACGGGGCACCAGCGCTGGAGGCTGCAATCCGCGTTGACGCGCTTGCTCATTCGGTGGAATTCGGTCGAGGATGTACAAGTCACATCCACCAACTTCGGATACGGAAGCTGTCCATGATCCCCTCGCGGATGTTGGCGACCGTCCAGCGGGACGGCTCTACCGCGTCGGGAGCCGGTTCAGCGTCCTGCCATGGCACCAAGGCGATGGTACGCAGTGGGTGGCGGCAGTCTCGAAACCTGTGCTTTGGCGCCAGTTCACTTAGCTGGGAGGGTGTGTCTTCGGTGCGCGAAAACCATGTCATTTGCGAGCATGCCAATATCCTTCCGGCTGTTCCCTGAAACAGAACCGGTGCAGGAGTGGCGCTGTCGCGGAGGCCGGTGCCAGATGCTGTGATCGGGGATATTGACTCGCTCCAGACCTATGTGAGGGATCGGATACCAAATGAGAGGCTGCATCATATCAATGAGCAGGGGACCACGGACTTCGACAGAGACCCTGCTCGTCCGGGCCGTCGGGTTCACCGGACGGCGCATTGACACGGCCGGAGATGACGCGCTCTGGCAAGGGTTTACGGCACGGATATCTCATAATCCTCTCTCCGCACCCGGCAGTATCAGGGACACGGTGGGTCAGAGAAAGGCATGGGACCATCCTGGATGGGGTTGCCCCTGAACTGGCCTTGAATCCCTTTCATTTTACGTGGACCAATCCTGACTTGACCGATATACATCTGCCCAGCATCACGGTAGGGCCGGACCATGGGCTGGAGATTTTACGGACGACGCAGGGAAATCCGTGACCTGCACGGATTCATGGACGGTACCGGCGGATTCAAGGCCATTGTACTGCGCGGACAGAGACAGATCGGCAAGACCGAACTGATCAGGAATTTTTTCGCGACGGAACAAACGGATGATGACCGTCCAACCATCATCTGCCATATTGGTCTGGCCGATGGCAACCCTTCCCGATTCCATGAAATCATGGAGCGGTCGGTCCACGAAACCTGTCCTGAAATTCTGGACGGATATATCGCGCTTGCCAATCCCGTGAACGCCTTTCCTGATCTGGTCCGTCATCTCCTCAGCCGGGGCTGCACGGTGGTGCTGGACGAGTTCCAGCGTATTGCGGAAGATGGCAACTGGCTGCCCAGCATGTTCCAAAATGTCATTGATCGGGTGCGGTCGGAAAATTATGCCTCCGGACAGTTGCCCCGGTTGATTGTGATGGGATCCGAACAGCAGAAACTGATGGATATGTTCCTGGATCCGAAGGCTCCACTCTTTGAACGGATCAAGGAGCAGATCCATCTCCGTCCCTGGACGTTCACCGACCTTGCGGAAGTGGCGAAGGATCAGGGCTGGGACACCCGTCCGGACCGTCTGCTGACACTATGGACGGCCTTTGGTGGTCTGCCCGCACATTGGGAACGGTTCGCGGAAAATCCGGCCCTGGCGGATTTCTCTCTCTCTATGGATGATACCGCCTGGACCGATGCGTTCCTTGCTGTAGAGGAAGCGTTCCGGCAGATGCCTGAAGGGGATTTCGCCACCCGGATGGAAATCCAGTTGCGACCGGTCGACCGCCTGGTGCTGGCCTGGCTGGCGGAACGGCCCGGAGGCTACAGGCTCGGGGATCTGCCCGAACATCTTCACCAGGTGCTGGCGGCGCAGGCCCGCAAGGAAGGGCAGGAGGGCGCCGATGGGGATCTGGCGCAGGTCGCGCTGCGTCATATCCTGGAAGCGCGGCTTTCGGGCCAGCATCTGGGTCTGGTGGACCGCCGTAACGCCGTGGATGACAGAAACGTCCAGCGCTGGTATATTGACGACAACCATGCACGTTTCCATCTCGACGTACTGGAAAAGGTGCACGATATGGTAATCGGGTCCGGCTTTCCGATCACACCGGAGGAAATCGCGGACCTGCGGCGTGAACGCATGGCGGATGCCGAGGGTCAGGGACTGGAGACGCTGACATTCGCAGGTCTGAAACACCTGTATGGCATTGAATATCCCACCCGTCCGACCGACCCTCCGGAAAGGCGCCGGCTTACGCATGGCGCATGGCGTCAGCTTCCCCGCGCCGAAGTCGATATCCTGCTGCGTGATGACAGCGCCGACCGCCTCTGGGGCGTGTTCGCCAAACGCCCGGCTGACCGGCACCGACCCGCCCCCGACTGCCGTCATGTCGCCAATTGGCTCCTTCCGCTCCAGGAAACGGCAAGGAACGAACCGGACAGGCGCTGGAACGGTGCCATGGCGCGGCTTCGCACCCGACCGCGCGGCCTACTGTTCGTTGCACGGTCATTCGGAGCGAAAGATATCGCGGCGCTGGAGCGGAGGATCGGTGAGGCTATCCTCAGCGAACCTGAGGTCAAGGCGGTCTCCGAATGGTCCGTCATGGATATTGCTGACATGCTTTCGGGACGCGGCCCCCGTCCGATCAGGGCGCCACGACCTTCAGACAGGCATGATGACGGTCCCGAAGTCTGACCTGCGACGCGGACTTGGATCGTGTCAGAGGGTCCGTCGTGAAACGGTGCGTCCGGCATCCTGTCGCGCTGACAGGGATTCCCATCTGTTCGGGGATGCTGCCCATTATCCCCCGGACGACGCTTCTGGGCTGCCAGTCCCGTCTGCTGTGCGCCATAGTGCCGCTCCACTTGCCTCAAATCCAAGCCAGATCAGAATCCAAAGCCGGGCAATTGATCTATCCGCTCAGCTAATTCCCCCATTCCACCCTGAAGTGCAACGCCAGTGGCGGTGGTGACCGGTTTTCCTGCCGCATGATGTTGCGTATCGGCCAGCAGGCGGCGACAGTCCCTGTGACCAAACAGGAGAGACTGCCTTGCCCGAGGGCCCTCGCCGGCTACCGGAACACGGCCATATACCTACGGGGGTCCCGCCATGCCCCTCCCCGCCGTGAGGCGGCGCGCGACGCCATGCCGGCCCTGCTCGACCTGCTGGGCGAGGAATCCGAACCCTCGGTGCGCGCGGTTCTGGGGCATTGGCTGTTCGGCTGCGTCCATCCCTATGCCGACGGCAATGGACGCATGGCCCGCTTCCTCATGAACGCCATGCTCGCGTCCGGCGGATATCCCTGGACCGTGACGCCGGCTGACCGGCGCGCGGACTGTCTTTCGGCGCCTGAACGGGCGAGCGTGCACCGGGACGTGGAGCCTTTCGCCTGCTTCGTGGCCAGCCAGCTGGAACGGTCGATGGGCTGGCGGCATTCGCGGATGGCAGGTCAGCCAAGCGCGCCATCCTCGGGTTTCCTGGACTCCGGACCTTCCTGAAGCCTCCGTGCGCCACCACGGAAACCGGGCACGGCGTCCACCAATTAGGTCAACCTCCAAGAGATATTGAGACCCTGGACGACACAATCCTGCACTGGCGGACTTCGCTTGAGGAATTGGTCTCGTCGTATCGTTTTCGTCAGAATCCTACCAATGATCCGGACCTGAGCAGGCCGGGCTGATCATCTCAATATCCGCATGGGCGCGTGGAACCGATGTTCGTTATCGTTCCTACATACAGGCCTGGATGGATCAGGACCATCATATTCCTTGGACAATGAGGGCCATCCAGGATAGTCCAGTGATATTCATTCGAGGAGCTATCTGTCATGACTGAATTCAGGAAAGAGGCCCTTGAGGATTTCGTCAATGCCTCTGATGGTGATACGCCCCCGGTTTATATCGGTCGGGAGGATATCTTTTTCAGGATCGAGACTCAGGCCAACAATACCTGGAAAGGGCCGGGCAGTCCCAGACATGGCGTGGGCAAGACCAGCACGGTCGTGCAGGGCGCACCCGGTGCCGGCAAAAGTGTTTTCCTTGATGAATTGAAGGCCAGATCCACCCGCGCCCATCTGCCCAACCAGTCGCGGGTCGTCATAATCTCCAGTAAAGACCTCCTTGAGGGTATCCCGGATGTACTTGAGCTTGTCGGACTGGCTGGAGGGCTATCGACGGAGAAATGGAGGAGGATGTCCTCAAATATTGCGCTGGGCGTCGACCTGAATGCCGTCAAGGCCGAGATCGCCTTGTCATGGACGGCTCCGGACAATCCCCGTCCGAACAATTTCCTGGAACTGGCGAAGAGGTTCCCGGCGGCAAAATGGCAGGGTCCCGTCATTGTCTGCATCGACGAGGCCCAACGCCTGCCTGAGAACAGATACGCACCACAGACCCGGTTCCTGCAGGCCATCCATGACGGCCGTTCCTCCCTACCTCTGTCGCTGGTGCTGGGAGGGTTGAGCGATACGGCGGATGTGGTGGACCGGATGGGTCTGACCCGTGTGGATGTCTGGGAGATCGGGGCCCTGACCACGGCCCCGGACCGGAACGGCTATAGTGAGACCGCCGATCTCATGCTGTCGTTCTGCGACCATTTCGGTATCGAACGCAGCGGCCAGACCGACAGGCTCATGGGCCTGGCCGCACCCTGCGAGGGCTGGCCCCGGCATCTGCATTACGCCCTGCAGTCCCTGGGACGCGAGGTGTTGCGGACCGACGGCGATCTGACCGCCGTCAACTGGCCGCAGATCCATCGGGAGGCCGCTGACAGCCGCCTGAAATACTACCGGATACAGCAGGATGGGAATATGGAGGACAGCCATCTTCTCGTGGCCCGGACAATGCAGGAATTCCGCGATGGTATGGTCGGCCCGGCCGTCACCGATCTGATTAAGCGCGCCGTGGAGGACCGCCCGGGGCTGCGGCTGCCTGAAGATATGTCCCCTGCCGGATTCCGTAGCCATCTGGTTCACCGCGGCGTCATCCATAAGGGAACCGACAAGACATTCAGATGTCCCAGCCCCTCGTTCCGCAGTTTCCTTGTCAGGGCCGGTGAACCAGATGATCCGGATGAACGCCCGGAACAGGCGGACGGGGATGTGGATGTGGATTTCAGGCCCTGAACCAATGGATCTGTCATGACTGAATTCAGGAAAGAGGCCCTTGAGGATTTCGTCATCGCCACGGATGGCGCCCCTCCTCCTGTTTTTATCGGTCGGGAGGATATCCTGAACCGGGTCGAGGATTTAGCCAGCAGTATCTGGAAAGGACCAGGTGCTCCCAAACATAACACGGGCAAGGCCAGCACTATCGTGCAGGGCACCTCTGGTGCCGGGAAGAGTTCGCTTCTGGATGAGATCAAGGCCAGATCCACCAATATCGATGTTCATCCATCCAACCAGTCGCGGGTCATCTTTCTCTCCAGCGCAGGGCTGATGCACAACATTAGTTATGCCAACGCATCGTCATGCGATGTACAGGCAAACGTGTGTGGAATCGAGGATAGTCACGTGAAGATCAGCAATCGCGGCGGTGCGGATCTTACTGTCACCACCGCCAGAATCGAGACATCATGACCAGGAAGCCAGAAGCCCTGCGCTCCGCGCGTTGGTTTGCACCTGACGATCTGCGGTCCATGGGGCATCGCTCCCGCGCCATGCAGATGGGTTGGAGCCGTGAGGATTGGGAAGGTAAGCCGGTCATCGCCATCATCAACACCTGGTCGGACCTGTCACCCTGTCACCACCACCTGCGCGACCGCTCTGAATGGGTGAAGCGCGGTATCCTGCAGTCCGGCGGGACTCCCGCGGAACTGCCCGTCCATGATTTTACCGAACAGTTCCTGAAACCTACTTCGATGCTGTATCGCAACATGGGTGCGATTGAGGTGGAGGAGGCCCTGCGTTCCCATCCGGTCGACGGCGTCGTGCTGATGGGTGGTTGCGATAAATCCACGCCAGCACTCGTGATGGGGGCGGTGTCCATGGGCCTGCCATTCATCTATCTGCCCGCAGGCGCGATGCTTCGCGGAAACTATGCGGGTGAGAAGCTAGGATCAGGCACCGACGTCTGGAAGTACTGGGACGAACGCCGTGCCGGGACCATCGGGAAAGAGGAATGGCTTGGCGTGCAAGGCGGCATCGCACGCTCCTATGGCACCTGCATGACCATGGGCACGGCCTCCACCATGATGTCGATCGCCGACGGCTGGGGGCTGACACTGACCGGCGCCTCGTCAATACCGGCACCCGATGCAGGCCACAAACGTATGGCCGCAGCCTGCGGACGGCGGATCGTGGAGATGGTGTGGGAGGACCTAACCCCCGATAAGATCATGACTCCGGCCTCAACCCGCAACGCTGTGACGGTCGCCATGGCGACAGGCTGTTCAACCAACGCTATCATACACCTGATTGCCATGGCACGGCGTGCCGGGGTTCCCTTGGGTCTGGATGAACTCGACGCCATCGGGCGCACGACACCGGTCATCGCCAACATCCGGCCATCGGGCAAGGACTACCTGATGGAGGATTTCTTCTACGCCGGAGGCCTGCCAGCGCTGATGAAGGAACTGGGTGGCAAACTGGACCTGTCGGTCATGACGGTGTCAGGAAAGACTCTGGGTGAAGCGATCGAGGGCGCGGCGAACCACAATAAAGACGTAATCCGCCCACTGTCGAACCCTGTCTACCATGAAGGCTCGCTGGCCGTGCTGCGCGGCAACCTCGCGCCCGACGGTGCCGTCATCAAGCCCGCGGCGATGGACCCAAGGTTCCTGACGCACCGCGGACCCGCCATCGTCGCCGACAGCTATGCCGAGCTTAAGGAAATCATCAACGACGAAGACTATCCAATGACCCCGGATCACGTGCTAGTCCTGCGCAACGCAGGGCCCAAGGGCGGACCCGGTATGCCCGAATGGGGCATGATCCCGATGCCCAAGTCGCTCCTGAAGAACGGGCACCGCGACATGGTACGGTTATCGGATGCACGTATGTCAGGCACATCTTACGGGGCATGCATCCTGCATGTCGCGCCCGAAGCCTTCATCGGTGGCCCGCTGGCGCTCTTGAGAACCGGCGATGTCATTGAGATGGACATCCCTAACCGGTCGCTCAATATGGACGTCTCCGACGAAGTTCTCGCCGCCCGCCGCGCTACATGGACCGCGCCGGAACCGAGGTTCGAACGCGGCTATGGCTGGATGTTCGCCCAGCATATCGAGCAGGCCGACAAAGGGTGCGATTTCGACTTTCTGAAGACCGAATTCGGCGCCCCGGTCGGAGAGCCAGAGATCAACTGATGAGATGGCGAAACGCCAAACCGGAACCGACCTGTCGCCTCGATCCTGAAGAGGTTCCGAAAGAAGCTAGAGACACAATTCAATGACCTTGGATCTTGGACGATCCCTGACCGGCATCTCCGGCATTCTCGTCACACCCTTGGACGCAAGCGGCGACATCGCGCCCGAGCGTCAGAAACCTATCGTTGAACGGGCGATCAACGCCGGCGTTCATATCCTGACCGCAAATGGCAACACGGGTGAGTTCTACAGCCTCACCACCGACGAAGCCGTCGCGATGGTCGAAGCCTCAGCCGACCATGTCGCGAGCCGCATTCCGTTGGTTGCGGGAGTCGGACGGTCAATCCGCGATGCCTGTCGGCTAGCGGCGGCCAGTGCCGCCGCTGGTGCCAATGCGCTAATGATCCACCAACCTCCAGACCCGTTCGTCGCGCCTGAGGGCCTTGTCGATTACATTCGCGCAGTGCATGACGCAGGGCAAGGTCTGCCATTGGTTCTTTACCTGCGCAACGACACCATAGGGACATCCACGATCGCCGACATCTGCAAGCTAACCGGCGTCGTCGGAGTCAAATGGGCCACACCCAACCCGATGGGACTCAAAGCTGCCATGACCGCGAGCCCTGATCACGTCAACTGGATCGGCGGTCTGGCCGAGGTCTGGGCACCTGCCTTCTATGCCGTGGGTGCGCGTGGCTTTTCCTCGGGCCTGATCAACGTCTGGCCCGAACGCTCCGCCGCAATCTCAAGGGCACTGGAGGCCGGGGACTATTGGGCCGCACGTGACCTGATCGCCGGTATGCAGGTCTTTGAGGACATCCGTGCGGAGAACCAGGGCGGAGCCAATGTCCCTGGCGTCAAAGCCGCGTTGGCTTTGATGGGTGAAGACGTCGGTGGCGCCAGACCGCCCGCGGTCTGGCCCCTGTCCGACAGCCAGCTTGCCCGGCTCAAGAACTTCGTAGCCGACAACAACCTAGGTTGATTGATCCTGATGACCACACCTATCTTGGAAGACACCCTTGAAAAGCTCCGCCAGGTTTCGGTGGCCACTATCGCAACTGCCCTGTTCAAACGCGGACTGCGCCGTCAGGTGATCCAGAACGTGCGGCCCGTCAAAGCCAAGGGTACCAATATGGTCGGTCCGGCCTTCACACTGCGTTACATACCCGCACGCGAGGATCGCAACCAACTGTCGGAGTTTCGCAGACCCGACCATCCTCAGCGCAAGGCGATCGAGGAATGCCCGCCAGGCCACGTTCTGGTCATGGACAGCCGCAAGGAGGCAACACAAGCCAGCGCGGGTGACATCCTGCTGACCCGGTTGATGGTGCGCGGCGGCGCAGGCGCGGTGACGGACGGAGGTTTTAGGGACGCGATGCGTATAGGCGAACTGAACATGCCCTGTTACCACAACCGCCCTGCCAGCCCTACGAACCTGACCAACAACGAAGCGATCGAGATCAATGGCCCCATAGGTTGCGGCGATGCCCCGGTTTTCCCGGGTGACATTGTTGTAGGCGACGACGACAGCGTCATCATCATTCCTCGCCACCTTACCCATGAGATCGCTGAGGAAGCGACCGAAATGACTGTTTTCGAGGACTTTGTCATCGAACAGGTTCGCGCTGGTGAGACCATTATTGGGCTCTATCCGGCAACGAAGGAAGAGATTCTCGAAAAATTCGCAGTCTGGCGAAAGGCTAACAGTCGCTAGACCGGTGCCCTGTAGGATCACCCGTCCTGACCCCGCCAACAAAGTCGATGTGGTCCGCAATGCGATCCCATACGCAAGAAGGGCAACCGGTCCTGAACCTATCGTGCGCCCGATCCGCTGAAGACCCATCCGGCGCACACCGAAACAGGCGGCGGGGCCCTACGCGCGGACGCGAGGCCCGCCGACCCGCGGTCCGACCAGGGACGCAGGAAGGCCCGGCCTTGCGGCGGTCCCGTCGCCCCAGACCACGGCGCTTCGGTCGGCGGTTCTTCCGTTGGCCACGCCATGGCCCAATGCGCCGTCCGGACCCGTTCCCCGGAACGGTGCGGCGCACGTTGCCTGACCGCCACCGACACGGGAAGGAGAGGGTTCCCGGGACAGGTCAGTGAAAGCGCCGGGCCGCCCGCCCGGAAAGGGCACTGCATTCCCAGTGATTCCGGGCCGGAGGTCCCTTCCAGCCGCTTTGCGCCTCCTCCTCCCCGCCGCCGGCCACGGACACATCCTGCTGCCCGGTCCACTTCAGGCCCGGCGTCCGGCGGATCCCCTTCGCGTCCGTCGCGGCGAACCGCCAAAATCCTGCCCCTTTGATCCGCCGCCAACAAGTGGCATTTCAATACTCGAAGGCCCAAATCTATCAGTTTCAACTCCCGGCCACGACACAAGCGACTACATTTCCCGGCAGGAAGAACATTGCCAATTCCCCGGAAGTTGAGCTCCCTTCACTCGGCAGCGACACGCCGTCGCGCATGCGGGAGCATCCGCTTCAGATACCGTCCCGTATGGCTATGGGGGTGCTCGGAAACGTCCTCTGGCGTGCCCTCGCAGACAATCTCCCCGCCGCCGTCGCCTCCCTCCGGTCCAATGTCAATGATCCAGTCAGCTGTCTTGACGACATCGAGATTGTGCTCGATCACGACCACCGTATTGCCCTGATCGACAAGTTCATGCAGAACCTCAAGTAGTTTTCGCACGTCTTCGAAATGTAGACCGGTGGTGGGCTCGTCAAGTATGTACAATGTCCGGCCGGTCGAGCGTTTCGAAAGCTCCTTTGAGAGTTTTACCCTCTGCGCCTCACCCCCGGAAAGTGTCGTTGCCTGCTGGCCAACCTTTATGTAATCGAGACCGACCCGATGGAGCGCATCCATCTTTTCCCTGATTGCCGGCACAGCCTTGAAGAATTCCCTTGCCTCCTCAACTGTCATATCAAGTACGTCGGCGATCGACTTACCCTTGAACTTCACCTCCAGGGTCTCACGGTTGTACCGAGCGCCGTTGCAGGTCTCACAGGTCACATAGACATCCGGCAGAAAGTGCATCTCGATCTTGATGACACCATCTCCCTGACAGGCCTCACATCGCCCACCCTTGACGTTAAAACTGAACCGTCCCGGTTTGTAGCCACGGGCCCGTGCCTCAGGCAATCCGGAAAACCAGTCACGGATCGGTGTGAAGGCGCCCGTATATGTGGCTGGATTGGATCTTGGGGTACGTCCAATTGGGCGCTGATCAATGTCAATCACCTTGTCGAGATGTTCCAATCCCCTGATCGTTTCACAGGGTGCAGGTGTCTGCCGGGCACCGTTCAGGCGCATCGATGCGGTCTTGAACAATGTCTCGACTGTCAGGGTCGACTTGCCTCCACCGGAAACTCCGGAAACACATATGAAACTGCCGAGAGGAAATCTCGCATTGATTGCCTTGAGATTGTTCCCGGTTGCACCGACGACTGTGAGCACTTTGCCGTTGCCTCTTCTACGGCAGGTCGGAGCCGGGATCATGCGGGCCCCGATGAGGTATTGGCCTGTGATCGAGTCTGGGGTGGCCGCAATCTCCTCCGGTGTGCCCTGGGCCACGATCCATCCGCCATGCACCCCCGCGCCGGGCCCGATGTCAATGACATGGTCGGCGGCCCTGATCGCCTCCTCGTCGTGCTCAACGACGATCACAGTGTTTCCTTGGTCCCGAAGATTCTCAAGCGTGCGGAGAAGACGTCCGTTGTCTCGTTGATGTAATCCGATCGAGGGTTCATCCAAGACATAGAGAACGCCGGTGAGACCGCTGCCGATCTGACTGGCAAGTCGAATTCTCTGGCTCTCTCCGCCGGAAAGTGTCCCGGCGCTTCGGGAAAGTGTCAGATATTCCAGCCCGACGTTGTTCAGGAAACCAAGCCGTTCCCGGATCTCCTTCAGGATTGGCCGCGCAATTTCATTCTTCTGAGCGGTAAGAACCGTCGGTACGGTCTCGATCCAGTCAAATGCCTCCCTGATCGACATCCGGACCACCTCGCCGACATGCAAATCCCCGATCCTGACCGCAAGCGCTTCGTCCCGCAGCCTGAAGCCATTGCAGGCACCACACGGTCGGTTGTTCTGGTACCGCTCGAACTCCTCCCTAATCCAGTTCGAGTCCGTCTCTCGGTAGCGCCTTTCCATGTTGGGTATGACCCCTTCAAATGATCGGTTGACCTGATAGACGCGCCCGTTGTCATCGTAGCGGAACTGTATTTCTTCTTCACCCGACCCGTAGAGGAACACCTGTTTCACATTTTCCGGAAGCTCTTTCCATTTCAGCGTCTTGTCGAATCCGTAGTGGCGGGCGAGAGCGTCGATGGTCTGCAGGAGATAGGGAGATCTCCCCTTGCGCCACGGGGCCAGCGCACCATTGGCAAGCGTCATTCCATGGTCCGGCACGACGAGACGCTCATCGAAGAACAGTTCCACACCCAATCCATCGCACTTGGGACAGGCGCCGAACGGTGCGTTGAAGCTGAAGAGTCGTGGCTCGATCTCAGGAATTGTGAATCCGGATACCGGACATGCGAAATTCTCGCTAAAGGTTATCCGCTGTGGATCCTCATCCACGGGAGCCGTTTCGAGAATCGCGATCCCGTCCGCGAGATCAAGTGCGGTGCGGAATGAATCCGCAAGACGGGTCTCCAGTCCCCCGCGCACAACAATTCGATCAACGACGACATCGATGTCATGTCGGTACTTCCTGTCGAGTCCGGGTGGGTCGTCAAGGTCGTGAAATTTCCCGTCCACCTTGACGCGCTGGAAACCCAGCTTTTGAAGCTCAAGGAACTCCTTCCGGTATTCACCCTTCCGGTCGCGTACGATGGGAGCGAGCAGGTAGCCACGGATCCCTTCCTCCAAAGCCATCACCGCTTCGACCATATCCTGAACCTGCTGTGCCTCGATGGGCAGACCGGTGGCAGGGGAGTAAGGTGTTCCAATCCGGGCAAACAGCAACCTCATATAGTCATAGATTTCAGTGACGGTGCCAACAGTGGAGCGCGGATTCTTCGAGGTCGTCTTCTGTTCGATGGAAATCGCTGGGCTCAACCCTGCGATCTGGTCAACATCGGGCTTTTCCATCATGTCGAGGAACTGGCGCGCATAGGCGGAGAGCGACTCGACATAGCGCCGCTGACCTTCCGCATAGATCGTGTCGAAAGCGAGCGACGACTTGCCGGACCCCGAAAGTCCGGTGATTACAACCAACTCATCCCGAGGGATATCCGCATCGATGGACTTGAGGTTGTGCTCGCGCGCGCCGCGTACCTCTATCCTTTTCAGTTCCACCATCAGAGATCCCTTTGCCAATCAGGCACTGACGTGCATAGACCGTGCGTTTCGTGCCGTCATCAAAGGAGCTCAGAACTTACCCCGAACATCCACAGCAAAATTTGGTCCCACCTCCAATCCGAAGTCCGGCACCAGCAATTTCCGCAGCGGGGGCGCAACCCGGGCGGAGGAAATGGCCTGAAGGCCCGACCCCGGACACCGACTATCCGGGCCAGGGATGGCGGGAGTCCCTTCAGGAGGGATCGTATCCGTGTTCGCCGGACAGCGCAACGGCCAAGCCGGACGCGGCCCGCGAAATACCGTCCGTCCTCAACTGCGCGTCGGTGATCCGCCGCGGCTCCGTAACCTTCGTCACGCACTCCTGCACCAGCACTTTCCTATGTTCGTTCAGCCCTCGCTCCCGGGAGTGGTAGGGGGTCCCAAAGAAAGACGCAGCCCTGAGCGCCGCCGCAACCCGCGCATGGTCGGCGAACTCCCTTCCGTTGCCAGCGGTGACCGTTTGGACCAAAGCGATGAAAGGCAGGAGCAGGTCCGGCATAGCGGCGTCGGCCGAGTCTGCCGTTCTCCTGCAAACCCTCTGGAGAAGAACGAATTCCGGGGCCCTGTCCACCAGCGGGACAAGCGCCCCGCTGTAGCCACCACCGATGATCGTGTCCGCCACCCTGTCGCACGCGCGATCCTTCCTCTCCACCTGCTCCGACCGCCACGAGATGACCGCCCGGCCCGGGATCGACGCCGGCTGGAATGCCAGCCATCCTTCCGGTTCGGCTTCCCTACCCAGCGCCATAGGAACAGCACGGTGATCCTGACTAATGTGGCGGTATCGTCTACCTAAGCGATACCGATCATGGGGACGTTCGTCACCGCTTGCAGGGTTCGCAGGTTCTTCAGACCCTCGACCGGCAGCCGAACCGCGCACCCTTCAACGGTTGCGGCCGTCATGTCCGTTCACGATCTCTGGACGTTCTGCTGGACCTTCGTCGACCGGCTGGCACGATGCGATAAGTCCTCCTTGCTGCTGATCGAGCAAATCGCTCATGGCGCACTCCGAGAGGAAGAGCGGCGCTTGGCCATCTTTTGCCTCCGGACTCTCAGCGCCTCGTCCGCTTCAGCCGATCCGTCGTGGAACGACCCAAACCACTTGTCCAACGGGATGGTGCCGTCGGCATAGTTAACCTCGAACAATCGGTGGTGCAGGTAATGCGCGTAGTAAGGCAGATGAAATGTGCGGTCAGCGCCAGTGACCATCCGGTCAAATCCGGTGTGACCCTGCGCCGGCGAGAGGCCGACCAGCAGAGAGTGGTGGATGAAGTGCAACGGGTGCGCCGGCAGTATCCAGTAGTACAGAAAGCCCGAAAAGTAGAGAAGGTGCTCAACCGGGTGCATCGAAATGCCGGACCAAGGTCCTGGATTGACGTTCCTGTGATGAACCTTGTGGACCCGGGCGTAGATAGGCGGCCAGTGGATCATCCGATGCATCCAATAGAAGTGGAACTCGTGAAGGAGCGGCACAAGGAACCACAGGACAGCGAACCAGATCGGGTTTGCAGCCATGTCCACACGGGCGACCCAGCCGTTGGCATAGGCCCAAAGCGTAACGCATTCCCAGGCCGTCCAGACAGGCAAGCCACTGCAGAATGTCCAGAACAGATTATCCTTGAGTTGGGTGCCGAATGTGAACGCGGGGTTTGGCGCATCCGGCCACCTGCGATTGTACTTGAATGCCGTGTCCTGTTCGCGCCGGACATAGAGCCAATAGTGCTGCCCGCCGACAATCAAGACCAGAAGCCCAGCGTTTCGAAGGGCGATCAACGCGACCCAATCGACCGACAAGGTCTGCATCCGAGCGACCGAGGGCGTCAGGTACGTCCAAACCACCAGCGCCAGAAGCCCGTAGGCAACACCCCAGGGTGCCAGGTAACGTGGCAGCCATCTCAGGATACCGGTGAACCGGAGCGGCCAAACGAAAACGTCCGGATACCGGATCAGGTCATTGGGCTTCCAGTGACCTCGCCCGTCTTCCTTCCCGAATTCCCTGTCGTCAATCATATGACCTCTCCAATGGAACGATCAGTGGCCCGGTCCCGCTCCCACGCAGCCAGCAGCGGGTCTCCGGTCATCCGGAGGAAATCGCCGAGTTCCTGACGCATCGCCGCCAATTGCAGCTGTTGAGCATCTGCCCGAGCCATATTCCGCAACTCTCCCGGATCTGATGACATGTCGAAAAGCTCCTCTGCCATGCGATTGTGCCAGACATACTTGAATCCGTCAGCCTTGAGCATTCGCCAGTCCGTCACCTTCATCCAGTCACCAAGTGGCTGATGCATCGCGAATTGGGCAGGCCTATCTGTTTGATCCCAGTCGCAATCGAATAGATCGACACCATTCCAGACGTTCCCAGCGGGCAGCTGGCAAGCCGCCGATAGCGTCGGAGCGACGTCAATCAGACTTGCTGGCATTTCGGTGGAGGCAGACCGCATCCCCGGAACGTCAATGATCAACGGAACCCTTATCGACTCCTCGAACGGTACCATCTTTTGCCAAAGGCCGTGCGCGCCGAGGTTCTCGCCATGATCGGATGTGAACACGACAATTGTCTCTCCCCTGAGTCCGTCGCCATCCAGCGCTCCCAATAGCCGGCCGACGAAGCTGTCGATCATGCTCACAAAGCCCCAGTACACAGCGTAGGTGGCGCGCCAGAGTTCGAAATCCTGCCCATGATCATTGAAGAGATCGCGGTAGTAGCTTCCAGAATGCGCGGGGTGCTCGCCATCTGCCGGCCCGAAGTTCAACGGCTTCGTCACGTCCGCAGGATCGTACATGCTGAAATAGGGTTCCGGAATCACGAACGGCGGGTGCGGGCCGTTGTAGGAGCAGACCTGAAAAAACGGCCGGTCCCGGTCACGCGATCGTATCATGTCGATCGCGAAATCCGTGACATAGGCCTCGTTGGTCCGGTCGACCGGCAAGCCTTGGCAATGCACTTTGGGGATCGACATCGACGGGATTCGCGTCGTTCGGGTCGCGGGGTCATTGAACATCCACCCATCGACCAAACCCTGATCGAGACACCACTTGCTATACTCAACCGTGCTGTCACCAGCGTGGCGATCGGTGAATTCGCCGATGTTCCCTTCGCCCATATGCCACTTGCCGGCGTAGTTGATCTGGTAGCCATGATCGCGGAAGTGTTCCAGCATCTCGCAGGTCTTCAGATGACCCGTCTGATTGGACATCATATTGTTCTGTGTCGGGTAAAGCCCTGTGAATAGCGAAGCCCGGGAAGGCAGACAAAGCGGGCAGGGCGTGATCGTGTTGCAAAAAGTCACACCGCTCGCGGCGACGCTGTCGATGTTCGGTGTTTGGCAAGGCGTCAATCCCCTGTAACCCAGCGTATCGGGGCGCTGTTGATCGGTCATTATCAAAAGAACGTTGGGCCGCCCGGTCATCGATCTTCTACGAATTACGTGAGGCAGACCGACGTCGCGTCGAACTGGCCGGATCCAGTGCGCCATCGCCCGTTGAACTTGGAGACACAGTCACGAAGCGGATCATCAAATCTGGCGGTCTCGGCCATCAGGGCATGACGCAATTGACCAAGCTTCTCCTGCGCGTCTGGTCGTGCCGCAAGGTTGTGCATCTCACTGGGATCGGCGATCAGATCGTAGAGTTCATCGTCGTCGCCGGGCGAGAAGATATACTTCCAGCTATCGTCTGAGACGAGAATCCGTTGAGAATACAGGAAACGAAGTCCGTGAAACTCCGCGAGCAGGTATTCGCGGCCTCTTTGGCCTCTGTCCATGATTTCCTGGGACAGGTCACGAGCCTGACAAGGGTCGAAAGGTATTTCCAGCAGACCCATGGCCGTAGGAAGGACATCCATGTTCAGGGCCAGGTTCTTCAGGCTGCCAGACGGGAGAGTTGGATGACTGAACACCAACGGCACGCGCATCGCCTCCTCGTACGGCAGACCCTTGTCGACCAGCCCCCCGTGAGCGCCCGTCATGTCTCCATGGTCTGAAGTGAACACGATCAGCGTGTCTTCGATCAGACCGCGCGAAGTCACATACTCCATCAGGCGACCAATCTGACTGTCGAGCAGCGCCACGTGATCGCAGTAGAGGCCGAGGTACTCGATTACCTCATCTTCGGTCCGAGGGTGCAGCCGATAGAAGTCGTCCCGCTCCCGCCTGACGCGGGCCGCCTTCCCGGAGAGATCATCACGGAAATTGTCCCAGACCGTCAGCTTCTCGCGATCGGTATGCCGCCAGAACTCATCGGGAATGAGGTGAGGCCCGTGGGGGTCCCAGTATTGCAACGAAACAAGGAAGGGGCGCTCAGACTGCGAGAGGCTCTCGAGCATCTCGATTGCCTGGTTGGTCAGATAGTGGCAGGGCGTCGATTCCGCTGGACCGCGCCACCGACCCGCCGCCATAGTCTGTTCATCGGGATTGAAGAACAGCTTCGGCTCAACAGAATAACTAAGATCGCTCTCCTCAAGGTAGAGCTGAAAGCCCTCGGTTTTCGTCAAGTTGCCGTATCCAGCCGGCGTCTCGCCCACAAAACCATAGTCTGCTGGCGTCTTCGTGACGCCGACATGCCATTTCCCGACGAAACCACACTGGAATCCCGCCCGTTGGAAATTTCTGTGCAAGAGCGAGTCCGGTTCGGCCAACTCCGTTCCCAGCGTGTGATACATGTCGCAATTCGTACCCATCCCATGCCGAAAGGCATAGTCTCCCGTGAACATCGACGCTCGCGACGGCGTGCAGAGCGGGCTTGTCGCATAGGTGCGCTCGAAGCTCACGCCGTTCTCGATCAGGGCGTCAATGTGCGGCGTGTCCGCAGGGACAGCCTTGCCAGGCCCAACCACGTCGTGCCGCAGTTGATCGACACCAATGAACAGGACGTTCTTCATTCTTCGTGCCCGTCTTCAAAGAGATGGCAGGCGACGAATCGATCACGTCCTTTGCCGGCGCACCTCTTGAGCCGAGGCACGTCCGTTCCACATCGCGCAAGCGCCTTGGGACAACGAGGATGGAACGGGCATCCGCTTGGAGGATCGACCGGGCTGGGCACGTCGCCCTCAAGCACGATCCGACGTGTCTGCCGGTCCAGATCCGCAACGGGAATCGCTGACAGGAGCGCCTCGGTGTAGGGGTGCAGGGTGTCGCCGTAGATTTCGTCGGTCTCAGCCAGTTCGACAATTCGCCCGAGGTACATCACAGCGATCCGATCACACAGATATTCGGTGACCGATAGGTCGTGGGTGATGAAGATATATGTCAGATTCCGTTCGACCTTGAGGTCCATGAGCAGCTTGAGAACCTGCGCCTGAATGGATACGTCAAGAGCGCTGACCGCCTCGTCACAAACAACCAACTCCGGACCAACGCAGAGCGCGCGCGCAATTCCGATGCGCTGACGCTGCCCCCCCGAAAACTCGTGAGGATAGCGATCCATGTATTCGCGGCGCATGTTCACCGCCTCCAGAAGGTCGCCGATGATCTTCCGCCGCTCATTCCTTGAGCTGACGCCGTAGCGCTTCAACGGGTCTTCAAGAGAACCAAAGATCGTGAAAGCCGGGTTCAATGAAGAGTGCGGATCCTGGAATACGATCTGGAGTTTCTTGCGGTAAGGAAGCAGTTCGGCTTCTGAGAGCCCTCGCAGTTCCACGGGCGTACCACCATCATCGTACGTGATTTCTCCTGCGGTCGGACGCACAAGCTGCAGGATCGACTTTCCAAGCGTCGTCTTGCCGCAACCGCTTTCTCCAACGAGCCCGAGAACCTCGCCCCGGATCACATCCAGATCCACGCCGTCAACTGCCTTGACGTGGCCAACGACCGATTTGAAAACGCCTGCCCGGACCGGGAAGTGGGTTTGCACCCCACGCAACCTGAGGATAGGTTCGGCGGCATCAGACATCGGCGAACAGTTCCCTGGCGCGGTGACACATGACGCGATGCGACTCGGTCAGGCTCTCTTCGGCCGGCATCACGTTGCAGGCCTCGGTCACAAAGTCGCATCGTGGCGCGAACTGGCACCCTGGCGGTCGATCATAGGCGTCAGGCGTTGCGCCGCGAATGGGCTTGATGTCCTGGTTCCTGCCCCGCCCCAGTACCGGAATCGAATCCAGAAGCGCCCGCGTATAAGGGTGGATAGGACGCCGAAGCACATCGTCGACGGAACCCGCCTCCACGATGTTGCCCATATACATGACCGCCACCTCATCGGCGAGCTCGGCGATCACCCCCATGTCATGGGTGATCAGCATGATGGCAGTGCCATGTTGCTCTTTGAGCTGGTTCATCAGATGGAAGATCTGTGCCTGAATGGTGACGTCAAGCGCGGTCGTCGGTTCGTCCGCAATCAGGATCTTCGGGTTGCACGACATTGCCATGGCGATCATCGCTCGTTGACGCATCCCGCCCGAGTACTCGTGCGGGTATTCGTTTGCCCGCTTTTCAGGCAGTGGAATTCCCATGTCGGAAAGCAGTTCCACGACACGTTTGTGGCGCGCGGGCCCGTCAAGGTCCGTGTGATACCTGAGCGCCTCACCAATCTGGAATCCAACGGTGTAGACCGGGTTGAGCGCAGTCATCGGATCCTGAAAGATCATCGCGATCTCCTCACCGCGGATCGCGCGCATTTCCGGACCGTTTCGCTCCAGTTTATCAATGCGGATCTCGCCGCGATCGGAAAAATAGGTGATCGACCCCGCCTCGATGCGCGACAGGCGGGGAAGAAGCTGCATGATGCTTGAAGCGGTCGCCGACTTCCCGCAGGCGCTTTCCCCCACAACGCCAAGGGTCTTTCCCCTGTGGATGTCGAACGACACGCCGTTGACGGCCCTGTTGCAACGCTTGTCAGTATAGAAGAACGTGTGAAGGTTCCTGACGCTGAGGGCCAACGCATCACTCATCGCGTCATCCCTGCAATGTGGGATCGGTCGAGTCTCGCAGACCGTCCCCAATGAAATTGACGCTGAGTACGAACAGCGAGATGACCGTTCCCACCGGCAGCCACATCCACCAATTGTTCTCCAGAACGCGGATATCTTTCGCCACGTTCAGGATGTTGCCCCACGTGGGAATCGAGAGCGGCACGCCAAGACCAAGAAAGCTGAGGCCGGCCTCTGCAAGGATGAACATAGCGGTGGTCAAAGTGATGTTGACCATGATTGGCCCGAGGGCGTTGGGCAGAATGTGCTTGTAGCAGATCCTGACCGTCGGCACGCCAAAGCCTCTCAGGGCCTGGACGTATTCCTCTTCACGCAATGACAACATCCGGGCGCGGGTCATCCGGTACATTCCGCCCCAGCCCGTCAGCACGAAGATGACGATTAGATTCATCAGGCTCTGTCCAGCGATCGAGACCAGAAGCAGCACCAGGATGATCTGCGGAAACGACATGAAGGTCTCGGACACGCGCAACGCGATCGTATCCAGCCACCCGCCCCGATACCCGGTGTAGGCGCCAATTCCGACGCCAATGACGGCGGCCAGCAGCGCGCTTCCCAGACCAACGAGAATCGATATGCGGCCGCCATAAAGCACCCGGGCAAACACGTCTCGACCGGTGCGGTCGGTTCCGAACCAATGGTCAGCCGACGGCGGTTGCAGCATGGCGCGCAGATCAATCTTCAGGGGATCGTGCGGCGTGAGAAACGGCGCGAAAATCGACGCCAGGAGAATGATTGCAAAGATCACCAAGCCTGCAACGGCAAGAGGGTTGCCAAGGAGTTTCCGAAGTGCGCGACTGCCGGAGCGGGGCCTGTTCAGCCCCGCTTCTTCACGGGCACGAATTCGGTCGAAATTCCGGTGGAGGCTCGCGCTGCCCATCGTCGCCTCCTAGGTCAGCCGAACGCGCGGGTCGATGAGCGCCGTCAGTACATCGACAATCAGGCTGGCGATCAGGACCGCAAACACCGAAAGGAGCGCGATGAGCATCACGAGTGGATAGTCGGCGCCCCGGACAGCCTCGATGAACTCGCTGCCGATGCCAGGCCACTGGAAGACCTCTTCGATGATGACTGACCCGCCAATCAGCGTCGGAAGGCGAAACCCGATCAGAACGACGACCGGTGTCAGGGCAACGCGGAATCCGTGGATCAGGTTGATCCGCCATTCAGGCAACCCCTTCGAACGGGCAGTACGGATGAATTCGCGCGAAAGGCTGTCCAGCATGGCGGAGCGGGAATACCGCATCACGCCCGCCGTCATCATCATCGACAGAACCAGCCCCGGAAGGATGATGTTGGGAATGTGGTCAAGGTAGCTGTCGTAGCTTGGAAGCAGTCGGCCACCCACCGGCAAGAGATCGAAGTGCAGCGCGACAATCAGAATGGACACGAGTCCAAAGAAGAACTCCGGGATCGAAACCCCGACCATGCCGAAGACAGTAAGGGCACTATCAGCTACAGACCCGCGGCGCAGCGCACTGACCGCACCGAGTATGCATCCGAAAAGCGTGGAGAAGATCAGGGCGAAAACTGACAGTTCGAGCGTGGCGGGCAGCCTGTCCAGCACGATCGTGGATATTGCCACCCCGCCGGAAAGGGAATGTCCGAAATTTCCCTGCACGACATTGAACAGCCAAATTCCATAGCGTTCAATGAAGCTCTTGTTGAGGCCCAGCGCCTCGCGCAGCGCTTCAAATTCCTCATCTGACATCTGGCTGGCGGTCTCCGGGTCGATCATGTGCGAAACAGCGTCGCCGGGCGTCAGTTCCAGACCCAGATAGACCAGAAAGCTGATGAAGAGCAGCATTGGGATCGTAACCAGAAGCCGTCGGATGACGAATGTCAGCATGTCGGGAAATCCTGGGCGGTCGCTTGCCGGTGCGGTGCGGCCTGGCAGGGCCGCACCAGCCTTAAGTGAGGACTTTCATTCGGCGATCTTGGCGAACTTGTTCACGCGCAGCGAGCGGGTGTACGGAATGTCGGCCGGGATCACACGCATGTGGTCCATGGCCTCAAGCGCCTGAACGTCGCCAACCGATTTGGTGAAGCCGTAATCCAGTCGCCCGGCTTCTGCATTCTGAATGACATTCCCGTCGTTCTCGCCGCTGGGGAAGGCCACGATCTCCTCGATTTTTGCGACGCCGCCGTGGTAATCCTCGAACGGGACGAAGCGGACGAAGTCATTCATCTGCACTTCAGCGATCCTGAATGGCCCCGACCCAATTGGGTTCTGCCAGAACGGGTGCTGCTGAAACTCGGCCGGGTTCACGCCTTCAAGCAGATGCTTGGGCAAGGGCGCGAACTGGCTGAAGGTCAGCAGCATGTTGGGATCAAGTGTTCCGAAGCTGACGGTGATTCTGTCGCCATCGATCGATATCCCTGAAATCGCATCGAACGTGCTGGAGAACACGGCATTGATGCCGGGCACCGTCATTGCGGTTTCGATCGACCAAACCACGTCCTCGGCCGTCAGGTCCGCGCCGTCGTGCCACTTCAGACCGTCTTTCAGGTCGAAGGTCACCGACATGCCGTCGTCGGCCACAGCCACACTTTCGGCCAATTGCCCTTCCGTAGGGGCGAGGGCGCCGTCTGCCGTCATGAGCCGGTCAAGCCCGACCTTCGAGAAGATGTAGATCCCAGGATTGAGCCAAGGATGGTCGAAGAACGTGCTCGGCGCGGTGTTGGTATACATCACATGCTTGCCGTTCCCGTCCGGCTCGACCGTCCAGTCGACGATGCCCCAGTCGTACACGAACTGATCATTGCCGTATTGGCCGCCATTCCGATCCAATCGGTTGCTTTCGTAGATGAAAAGCTGCTGGTAGTAGAGCGGAATGTCCGACAAGGCTGAGTTCTCGAATTTCGTGAACTCCTTGAACGCTTCCTGCTGCCGGCCGACATCAACCGTGCCGTTGATGGCGGCGATGAGCGCGTCCCGGTCGGTATCGCCAGGCGTATAGGAACTCCGTCCCGAGAGATAGCCGTTGTAGTACTCCTGAAGCGCAAGCGCTGCCTTCGCTCCGTAGGCGATATCCCAGCTCACGGCGCTTGTGTCCGAGCCTTCCGCCGGGAGCGCATTGAGCTGGCCGCCCACGTCCCCCTCAAGCTTCCGATAGGTCATCTCGATGCCGACGTCGGCAAGATAGGCCTGCATCGCCACCATCAAGTCAGCCGTCAGTTGGTCACCGTAATAGTAGACGACATCGAGAACCTGGCTATCGTCCCAATTCGCCTCCGCCAACAAGGCACGGGCCTTGTCCGGATCGTATGAATACCGCTCAAGTCCGTCTGCCTTGTAAGGGCCGTTCGGGATCATGGAGTCTGCGACGATGGCCTTACCCTCGAAGAGCGTCTCAACAATGGTATCCATATCGATGGCATAAGCGATCGCGGCGCGTACACGCTCGTCCGACAGCTGGTTCATGCGATCTGCGAAGGCTTGCGTCGAAAGCAGGGCCATCGACGACGCCAGAGTGATGCCAAGCATCCTGTTCATAGGTTTTCTCCCTCCGATTTGACTGTGAATTCTGATCGAGTTCGGCTGGTGTCCTCTCCTTTCCTTTCCATCGCCAGCCGGAAGTAAGTTCCGAAATTGCGGGTTAGATGGCGGGTCAGCACCTTGACGGCACCATCGGCATCCCTGTCCAGAATGGCCGACACCATGTCCCGGTGCTCTTGATTGCTGACCGCATTCCTTTTTGCGAAGTCCGGCAGCATTGCGCGGTTCTTCATGAGGCGCTCCACGAATGTGTCATGCAGCGCCACGAATATGGGATTTCCTGGAATCTCCGCCAGGACACGATGAAACTGGACGTCCGCGTCGCGAAACGCCCCAAGGTCCGCAAGCGCGCTCTCGCAGCCGCCAATTGCCTCGACCAGCTTGCCGACCTGCGCATTGGTAGCGTGCTCGGTGGCATATCGGATAAGGCTGGTTTCCAGGAACAGGCGAGCCTGCTCGAGGTGAGCCAGCCCCTCGCTCCCTGAGAAAAAGAACTGCGCGGCGTTGCCGACACCCTCCATCACTTTCGACAGGGTCGGCGATACCACTCGCGGACGCTTGCCCTTGGACTGGTCAACCAGACCCATGCCCTGAAGAATGGTTATCGCCTCGCGAACCACATTGCGCCCGATTGAGAAAGACTCGCAAAGCACGCGTTCGCTGGGAAGCATTTCGTCCGGCGAGAAGCGGCCGGAGTGGATGTCCGCGGCGAGACAGCGCACAATGGTCGATGCTGAATGCTCTGTCGCCAAGTGGTCCTCCTAACGCAAATAGCAAACCATAAATCGAATTTGGTGTCCACTTCTTTATTTTCGGTTGACCAAATTTGGAACCGGGCCTACGAATGTTCGATATGGGCCGGGGCGGACCGCCCATCGGAAATGGTCACGATCAATGCGGAGAAATGTGAAGAATGGACGTTAAGGGATCGATTTTCGCCGCCCTTCTGACACCGTTTCACAGCAACGGCAGTCTGGACAACAAGGGGATTCCGCCACTTGTCGACTACATTCTGTCGAAGGGCGTGCACGGACTTTACGCAAGCGGTTCGACCGGCGAGAGCATTTTGCAAAGTCGCGATGAACGCGCCGAACACCTGATCTCACTGGCTGAGTATGCCAAGGGAAAGTGCACCTTGATCGCGCATGTCGGCGCCGCATCGACGGGCGATGCGGTCGCGCTGGCCGAAATCGCGAATGCACAGGGCTACGACGCCGTGTCCGCTGTTCCGCCCTATTACTACAAACACAGCTTCGCCGATATCAGTGCCTACTACAGAATGATCGCCGATGCGGCCGGATTGCCTGTCATCATCTACAACATCCCCGTTCTGACGGGCACCGACCTTTCTACGGCGAAGTTCCTGGAACTCATGGAGGATCCGCGGATTGCTGGCGCCAAGTTCACCGCTCAGGACCTGTTTCAGTTCCAGCAACTCCGCCTGCGGGCGCCGGGCAAGAAGTTCTACTTCGGAACAGACGAGATGTTTCTGGGCGCTGCGGCGATGGGCACCGACGGCGGGATCGGATCGACGTACAACTTGATCGGGGACGTCTATCTGGGGATCGAGGCCGCTGTTGGCGCCGGAAAACTGGACGAAGCGCGAAGGCTGCAGGCCAAGGCGAATGAACTCATCGGGATACTGACGCAAACCGGAACCCTTCCCGGTCTCAAACATGCGATCAACCGAATTGGCATCCCAGTCGGTCCCTGTCGGGCTCCTTTCAGCGAGCCGGACCCTGACGCATTGGCACTCCTGGATCGCTGGCTCGACGCCAATGGCTACACTGCATGAGCGCAGCGCCGAACATCCTCTACGTCATGTTCGACCAGGCCAAAGCGTCCGCGATGTCGTTCATGGGCAATGACGCGGTCTCGATGCCCTACTGCGATCGCATGGCGGACCAGGGATGGGTGTTCGAAGACGCATATTCGGCAGCGCCCATCTGCACACCGTCGCGGGCATCCGTTCACACCGGGCTGTTTCCGCAGGTTCATGGCGTGACGTGCCATCAGAACCGTGCGCCGTTCAACGTGCCGCAATTGGCTGAACTCCTGCAGGACGCTGGCTACTACACTGCCGCGGCAGGTCACTACGAAACTGAACGGAACCTGTCCCGCGGCTGGCATGAACAGTCGCCAATGCACGAGCGTGGCCCCTTGTTCAATTCGTGGCTCGATCACGTCCGGTCGGGCCGCAAGGACGTTGCCTGGTCGAGCGGTGCGATCGCGGTCGACGCGAGTGAGGGCAATTCTTCCCTGCTGACAGACCGGGCGATTCGAATGGCGGATCAGGCGCTGTCGAGCGGTCGGCCGTTTTTTCTGCACGTCTGCTATGACGACCCTCACCCTCCATACTTTGTCCCGCACCCCTACGACACGATGATTGACCCCGGCGACCTGAAGCTTCCGGAAACCGGAAAGCCCGAGGAACTGCCCGACTGGCATGAAAACGCCCGCAACGAAGCTGGGACATACGCCGCCACTGAGGATGATGTCCGGCGCGTCCTTGCCATCTATCTCGGTATGGTCCGTTACATCGATGATGAGATGGCGCGTTTGCACGAGGCATTGGCGGCTCGCGGAATGCTGGACAACACCTGGATCATCATCGGTTCGGATCATGGCGACTACACCGGGGAGAAGAGGCTCTTCAACAGATCGGAATCTCACTATGAATGCCTGTTGCACGTGCCTCTGATCATCGTGCCTCCTTCGGGCAATGGGGAACCTGCGCCACGTCGGGTGTCCGGGTTGGTGAGCACCGTTGACCTGTTTCCAACGATTCTCGACATCGCGGGCGTCGCGCCACCGGAAAACCAGGGGAAGAGCCTGCTGAGCTGGGTCCGCGAGGGTCACGAACAACCGCATCGAAACGAGGTGTACGCTCAGGTTGGCGACTACCACGGATTCATCGGCACGAGCTGGCCAAGCGGAATGCCCGCCTCAGGCCGCCATCCCAGCCTGACACATTCGATCCGAACCAAGGATCGAGCCTATACTCTCGATCCGGACAATGGCGACGAGGCGTATGATTTGACCACCGACCCGAAAGAACTCAGGAACATCCTGAAGACGGGACCGCAGTCGCTGGACGTAGAGTTCAACCAGTTGAGGGACCGGCTTTTGACGTTCATCGAGGAATGCGAAGCCCTGCGGATCAGGCTCGGCGTGGTTCCCGGTGATCGGGGATTTGTTGAGGGATGGGAATGACCCAATCAAACCTGACATGGTCACAGTCCCCTGCGGGACCTTCATTATGGGTTCAGATTCTCACTATCGCGATGAAAGACCCGCCTATCGGGTCGCGGTCGGCTCATTCGACATCGACGCGACAGCCATGACCGACCTCCACTCTGCGGAATTCGTCGCCTACACAGGCCGCAATGCCACCGCGAAAATCCCTGTGGAGGCCGACACCGCTGTCGAGCAGCGACGTCCGCGACCCCGCGGTTGCGATCAAGACGGCCCTTCCGCTTCTTTCCAGACGGGATCCGATCGCATGGTCGAAAGGCAGGACCGCTCCGCGGGTTCCGAAAGGCCATCAGGAATGACGGTCAAAACCCGCCAACGCCTTTCCATCGCTTCGGCTCCCCCTGCATCGTCGAGCGAAAGAGATCAGGTGTTGAACATGCTGGCGGTCCCCCTGCCGCACCGTCAGGAACCCGTCCCCACCCGCCGGACTTGTGAAATGGGCAACCGAAACGCTCGCGGAGTCGCCGATGGCGCCCCTTCAAATCCCATCCCCAGAGTTAGGAGCAAGCCAGCCGGCGCCTCAGGTCGATCAAGGCGAGTCGCCCGCAGTGAAGCCAACGGAAGTCCCAAAAACCTACTTGGCGGGCCCGACACCTAACCTCTGATCAAACCGGCCAGTGTCCCGGCGCAACATTTCGGGAACTGCGATCAACTCGATTCTGACAGCTCTTGCGGAACATATCGCCCGATTCGATCGAAATCCCAGATTCAGGCACCGAATGCTCAATTGTGGGGAGCGCGGCATGCGGTTACACTGCTCAGCGAAACACGCGCAGCCAGGAGCGGAAGATGACCCCGAAAGACATCGATCCAGAAACGCTGCTCCCGGCCTTCGAACGGGACGGCTACGTCGTGCGCCGCCCGCTTCTAGGGAAAGAGGAGATACGTGCGTTGAACCAGGAGATCGAGCGGTTCATCCGCGAGATTGTCCCGACGATGCCACCGGAGCGGATCTATTATGAGGACAGGCGCAGAAAATCCAGCCTGAAGCAGCTCCAGAAAATGTTCGAGTATGATCCGTACTTTGAGCGCATGATGTTCGACGGACCCGTACGCCGGATCGCAGAGATACTGCTCAAGGACGATGTCACTCCGATCAATATGCAGTACTTCAACAAGCCGGCCGGCATCGGAAAACCGACGCCACCGCATCAGGATGGGTACTACTTCCACCTGACCCCATGCAAAGCGGTGACCGGATGGTTGGCGCTGGAGGACGTCGATGACGAAAACGGATGCATCCATTACGTGCGCGGTTCACACAAAGCCCAGGGGTTCCGAGAGCACGGCCAGACCGGTGTGCTTGGCTTCTCGCAAGGCATCATCGATTTCCCGACCCAAGCCGACGAGGCGGAGATTGTCTCGTTTCCGGGCAAAGCTGGCACTTTCCTGATGCATGATGCCAAGACGATCCACTGGGCCGGCGCAAACAGGTCCGGGACGCGTTCACGCAAGGCGCTCGGATTTATCTATTATGCCAGGAGCGCCAAAGTTGATGCTACGGCAAGCGAGGACTACCAACGACGTCTGGATGAGCGCCTGAAATCCGTCGAGAAGATCTGATGCAGCCTAATGCAGGCGCGACTCCTGCGCCCAGGACAGCTTCTGGATCCCAATCGATGTGCTTCCTGTCTCATACCGTTGGGCTCTTCAAGTTCGCTTTGCACCAGATGCCCCAAGGCTCTTTCAGTCAGAGGCATCGGTGTCCAGCTTGTCCGACGTCTTTGACTCGTTCAGGAAACGCTCGTTCGTCGCACGGGGCCCAGCGTCGGCGTTCTCCCCGGCCGTGCGGAAGGGCGATCGATTGGCTTGATGTTAGCTTGCGATGAACCGCTTTGAACTGAAAGACCATTTTGCCTCCCACCTTTGCCATTCCTTCAATGCGCAGCAAAGGTCGGCCCGCCCCACACTCGCATCACCGCGATGGCCGGCCCCGAACCCAGCTCTCAGATATGGATCGACCTGCCATAGGCCTCCAGGACGCTTTCATGCATCATTTCGCTAAGCGTTGGATGCGGAAAAACCGTATTCATCAAATCCTCTTCCGTCGTTTCAAGCGTGCGACCAACCACGTATCCCTGAATCAGTTCCGTCACTTCGGCCCCTATCATATGTGCTCCGAGAAGCTCGCCCGTCTTTGCGTCAAACACTGTCTTGATCAGGCCCTCTGGCTCTCCGAGCGCGATAGCCTTTCCGTTGCCGATGAAAGGAAACCTGCCAACCTTCACTTCATGACCCAGTTCCATGGCCCTCGCTTCGCTGAGTCCCACCGATGCGATCTGTGGATAGCAGTAGGTGCATCCCGCGATGGACTCGGGTTTGACCGGATGAACTTCGTCCCGGCCCGCGATCAACTCCGCGACCATGACGCCCTCATGAGACGCCTTATGTGCAAGCCATGGCGCACCCGCCACATCTCCGATCGCATAAAGACCTTCGACTCCGGTCCGACAGTAGGCGTCGGTCGCCACATGTGTCCGGTCGATTCCGACGCCGAGATCCTCAAGCCCAAGTCCCTCAACATTTCCAGTGATTCCGACAGCCACGATCACGGAATCGAACTCCTGCCGGTTAACCGAACCATCCACTTCAATATGCGCAACCGCCTTGCCACCTGTTCGATCAATCCGCTTGACGGTTGCCTTCTCCATGATTTTCATACCTTGGGCGTTGAACGCATTCCTGGCGAACGCGCTGATTTCGGCATCCTCAGCAGGCAGGATTCGGTCCATCACCTCAACAACAGTCGTCGAAGCTCCCAACGTGTTGTAAAAGCTTGCGAATTCAATTCCGATCGCACCCGAGCCGACAACCAGCAACTTCCCGGGCATCCTTGGTGGCATCAACGCGTGTTTGTAGGTCCAGATAAGATCCCCATCCGCTTCCAGCCCGGGAAGTTCCCGTGCCCGTGCGCCAGTCGCCAGGACGACCGCCTTCGCTTCCAACTCCTCGGCACCGTTCTCTGTCCTGACGCAGACCCGGTTTCTCGTGGATAGGGTCGCATCGCCCATCAACACCTCAACCCGGTTTTTCCTCATCAGATGGCCAACGCCGCCGTTCAGCTGATTCGCCACCTTGCGGGAACGTGCGACCACAGCGTTCAGGTCAAAGTTCACTGCCTCAGCGGAAAGCCCGAATTCGCCGGCTCGATTCATAAGGTGGAACAGCTCAGATGACCTCAGCATCGCCTTCGTTGGAATGCAGCCCCAATTGAGGCATACACCTCCCATATGCTCGCGCTCGACGATCCCCACGCGTAATCCAAGCTGCGCACCGCGAATGGCGGCGACATAGCCGCCAGGGCCGGCGCCAATGACAATCATGTCAAAGGATTTGGCAACCATTGGTTCACCCTCTCTTTCCGTAACCCCACCTCAGTTACGACATGGAAGCGAAAGGGTCTACGAAGAAGAAACGATGGAAAGTGGCACGGGGCAATCCTGTCACCACAAGGACAACAATGCGGGAGGCGCCACTCCCATCACACTACGTGTGCCGCCTTGTCCCGCAGTCAATCGCCTCATGCAGCCCTTACCAACTCCAGAACACTGCTGTAGCCACCACTATCCAGATGTGCGGCCTCCAGCGATGACGACGCCCGCGCCAGCGCTTCGTTCCGGGTTGGAAACCTTCCGAACCACCTGATTATCTCGCGATGGGCGCGCGCGTGGATGAGATTGGCGGCACCGCCGTCCGGCATGCGTGCCTGCATAAGCCGAACGCAGCGATCCTGGTCCGATAGGCATTCGCTGTGCATCAACGGCATATATATGAACTGGCGCAACATGCCCTCTATCCGCATGTCAAAGCCTTTGCCGATGGCCGACTTTGCCACGGACAGCGCCAGTGGATCACTCGCGAACGCCTTCGCCGTATCCCGGAACATGTTCCGCGGAAACTGGTCTGTCAGAATGATGTAAGCCAGCGCTCCACGCGAGCAGGTGATCCAGTTCAGAAACTCCCCTGCCATTGCCCGATCCCAGTCCGACTCGTACCGGCCTCGAATCAATGCATCAAGCTCCGCGCCACCAGCATACCATCCACCTTCGCCTACATCCTCAAGCCAAAATCTCAGAATGCCGTCCGGGTCTGCCATCCGCTCGCTCCCCACCGATGTCGCTCCCCCAAGCGAAATATAGTTTTGCACATTGCCAAAACCAGCGCAACGCATTGATTCCATATCGGCTCTCAAACGTTATCCACATCCTCTGCCTGCTCTATTGCCCATTCCTGAGCCGCTTCGACGGCAACTGGCGACGCCGTAGGAAGAACGCTCACATACGCACCGGTCTCATCCACCGGGACCGCTGGACGCTGGGTCATCCGATAAGCGGCATATGCGGCCAGAGCAAACAGAAGTGCCGCTATGAACAACCAGTAGCCCTGCGGTCCCGCCCACTCCATCAACCAGCCGGTCACAACAGGGCCACCGATCGCGCCAAGACCGCTGACGAAGACCATCCCTCCGCTAGCGGCTGCCATGTTTGACGTTGCCAGGTGATCGTTGAGATAGGCGATCAGGAGGGAATATAACGGATTGACGGTACCCCCCAGAATGAAGGCCGCGACAAGCAGAAGCCTGAATTCCGCGCCAGCAAGAAACGCAGCGGTGGATGTGGCGCCGCCCAAGGCGGCTGCCAGGAGAATCAGCTTCCGTCTATCCATCCGGTCCGAGAGCCAGCCAATGGGGTATTGGAACAGCAAGGAACCGACAAAGATGGTCCCGACGAATGTTGAAACCCGCCCCACGTCCAAGCCCGCTGTGGTGGCGTAGACCGACCCCATACCAAAGAGCGCCGCAAACACCCCACCGAGCAACGCCATGCCGACAAAGGTCAACGGGGAACTGCGGAACAGCGTTCCCAGACTCATTGGCTCCGTCCTCTCGAACGCCGGAGTGGGCGAGACCGACAGGAGTATCGGTGCGAAGGAAACCGACACAAGTACCGAAGGAATGATGAACACGATGAACCCCGTGGGATCCCCCATCGCCAAAATCGCCTGCCCGGAAACAATGCCAAGCATCTGGACAATCATGTAGGCCGAGAGCGTCTGGCCCCGATTTTCGTTCCCGGCCGCATTGTTGAGCCAGCTTTCAGCCGTTACGTAAACGCCTGAGAACGCAAGACCGATCACGACGCGCAGTGCCGTCCAGAACCATGGATCCGAAATTGTGGGAAAAAGAACCAGCGCAGCGGAGATAAGCGACGCCAATGCAGCGAAGACTCGCACATGGCCGACCCGCCGAATCAACCATGGCGTCGATCTGGATCCAATCAGAAAACCCGCAAAATACGCCGACGTGACAATTGACAGTTCAAAGGTCGTAAAACCCTCGATCGCACCACGAACCCCCATCAGGGTGGCTTGAACACCATTGCCCATCATCAGAAGGGCCATGCCCAGCAAAAGGGCCCAGGACGTCGCAATAACCTGAAACATGGCCGATTCCCGATGATCAGGTCACCATCTGAAGACAGCGGACCGCGGCGGCGCGTTCATTGGCGACCCAAGCCCGTCGTTTCTAGGCACCCGGAAGCAGGAGCGACGCATCTCCGTAGGAAAAGAAGCGGTAACCCCGATCGATGGCGTGTGCATAGATATCCAGTAACCTCTCCCGCCCCATCAGCGCCGCAGCGAGAATGACCAGAGTCGACTTGGGAAGATGAAAATTCGTCAACAATCCATCGGTCAGCTGGAACCTGAAGCCGGGCTGAATGAACAGATCGGTTTTGCCGCGCCAGGATGCAAGCCGCCCCGGACCTGCAGCCGCCGATTCAATTAGCCGTAAGGCTGTCGTTCCGACTGGAATGACACGGCCACCTGAACTTCGGGTCTCGTTGATCTCGCGAGCCGCGTCCTCCCGCACCTCTCCCCATTCCGCATGCATCCTATGCCGACTTACATCAATGGACTTGACTGGAAGAAACGTGCCCGCACCAACATGTAGGGTCACCCGACTGGTTTTGACACCCTTGGCCTTCAGCGCATTGAGGAGGCTCTCATCGAAGTGTAGACTCGCGGTCGGGGCCGCAACCGACCCCGGCCGATCCGCCCATACCGACTGGTAGTCCTCCCTGTCAGCTTCGTCAGCAGCCCGCCGTGCAATGATGTACGGTGGTAACGGCATGCTTCCGCAGGCATCCAATGCAGAGTCAAACCCAACGCCCCTTACGTTAAAGGCAAGCTCCGCCACGCCTTCCGCACTGCCCACGAATTTCGCGAAAAAATCCCTCGAAAAACTGATTGTCTCGCCCGCACGCAGCTTTCTGAGCGGCCGAACCAGCGCATTCCAGTTCCCATCTGACGTAGGGTGCAGAAGGGTGACCTCGATTCTGGCGCTGACCGGCCCCTGAGCGCTGTCGCGCTGCCTCCTGCCCAGAAGACGGGCCGCCATCACCCGGGTATCGTTGAGCACGAGCCTGTCTCCTGGCTTCAGAAATCCAGGAAGGTCGGCCATATGCGAGTCACACGTCAATTCAGGTCCCGCCACCAACAGACGCGCGGAAGATCGTGGGCGCGCCGGCCGCACCGCGACGAGCTTCTCCGGTAGGTCGAAGTCGAAATCCGAAAGCTTCATCAGGGTGGGGTCGGTGGCGGCGCGCGAAAGATCTCGCGGAACATGCCAGGTGCCAGAATCGATATTGGATTGACGCTCACGCGCGGGTTCCGCGAGTTCCCGGTCAGCTGGAAAGTGAAGCCGAAAAGCCCCTCGCCTCCACGCGTGAACAGCTGACCAATTGCGTTCAGGAAGTAAACCGGAGAGATGACACCCTGCATGTTCACGCTACGGCTCCTGAAGTCATGCACGCCCTCAAGGGAAATTCCGAGCGATGGTCCGACTGCGCGAGAGGGATGAAGCGTAAGGTAGCCGGGGCTCAGTTGGAAATCCGCATCGATCCTTGACATCGTGATCGCGCCCGACGCCAGTTGGTCCAGAAGACCGACGATGCTGATTGAACTCAGCAACTCGGCCATGACGGGGGCGTCAATGATTCCGACATTGACCGCTTTCATTCGGCCATCATAAACGCCTGGCTCGCCGGTTGGAGTCAGCGACACATCCATGGTTCCACCGCGCGCGTTCCGGAACAGTCCAAGTTCGCTCAGAACTGCCCCAGCTTGACTGCTTGCGATTCGGATTGTCGTTCCGGACCGCCCTGGTGCCAAAACACCCCTCACCGGTGGGCCGTCGTTAACGGAGGCCGTGAAGTTACCCTCAAGCCCACGATCGGTTGCGAACTGACCAACAACATCTGTCAGCGCTATATTCTCGGAAACCAACAGCTGGTCCAGCGCAAGTGTCAGCGGACCACTCTGACCACCACTGCCCGGATTCAGCCGCGCCGAGCGAATGTCGACCGTGCCTCCGTTCATCGCCACCGCTGGGGCAAGCCCCGCGCCCCTACCCGTCAAGGTAACCTGGCCGTCAAGCCAATCTCCAACTGTCACCCGATCAAATCGGGCCCGCTCCAGCTGAAGCCCTTGAGCGAACTCAACGGAACCCGTTGCGGTCAGTCCGGAAGCCTTGATGACCAGGTTTTCGACTTCCGCCCGTTCGCCGAATCGACCTGTTACCCCCAAGGTTCCCGTCCGATCAGGTGGTTTCGACCACCCAAGAGCCCTCAGGCGCAATCCGACTCCGGTCAGGTCGGAGTCCAGGTCAAATCCTGGCGAGCCATCTCCAGTCATGTCAACGATAATTCGTGCCACACCTGCGCCGGTCACCGAACCGGGCGGCAATTCAATGCCAAACTCATCCAGAAACACCGGACTCAGCTCCGCAGTTCCTGAGACCCGACTCTTGCCTTTGTCCCCGGGGCCGAAGCCCTGAGACCATGTGGCGTTCACCGGCACCTTACCGAGATGGCCCGATCCGCCGATTTCGATTCCATCCGGATCCGCCCGCACGTCCAGCACCCTTGCCTGGATCCGTCGGTTTTTCACCAGTTTGTCGCTCACCGTATCCAGCAACTGGCCAGTGATCTCGAAGGAAGGGGCGGCTGGCACGTCCGCGTCAAGACGGTCGAACGTAACTTCGGCACTTAGCCGGGCGCGTCCTTCGGCAAGGTCCGCCTCGAGGTCTGTGCCTTCCAGAAGCTCAAGCGGCGGTAGACTAAGCAGGGAAAGAACCGACGTGATTGAACTTTCGGTATGGACCGTAGCCTCCGCGCGCCGCACGGGTGCAAAGATGTCCCGGATTCCGAACACCGACCCGGCAATTGCGATGTCCCCTCCCAAGGGCGGAACAACTGCGCCCTCTTCAATGGACAATGCAAGTGCTCCGTCAAAAAGGCTCATGTAGCCACCGATACCCCTAACCGGTGGAACGGGACCAGCCGAACTAAAGGAAACGTCGCTGAAATGGCCACTCAACGCAAAATCCGGAGACCCCTTTGCTGGGATCCGGATTGCACCATGCAGATCCGATATCCTACCCTCTGTCACACCATTGCCGAACCATGCACGGAATTCGGGAATTATTGAATTCGGCCATATCGACTGCAGACGGTCCAGAGGAAACGTGTCGAGGGTGGCGTCGAGTGCAATGTCCCAACCTGCCGCACGGGCGATGGCATAGCCGCCTCCAGTCAGGTGCCAGTCAGCGTCCCTGAGTGTCATCTGGCCGATTTCCAACCGCAGCGGCGAAAGTCGAAGCCTCAAGTCCACTGAACCAGCTTCGAATTCAACCGGTTCGTCATAAAGCTCCTGCGGATTGATGGAAATCCCGGACAGCGCGAACTGCGCAACAATTCCATCTGGCTGCCGGTCGCGGGAGTCCTCCAATATGGCGGTTCCCTCACCGGCGGTGGTCAGAAAATCGCTGTCAACCTCTATCCGGCTGAATGTGAGCGACCTCCTGCCCGGGTCATAGGCGAATTCAATCTGCGCCCCTTCAAGACCAATGGGGCGAGCATCTGGCGCGGCTCGAAGATATCCCGGACCAATCAACAGGGTTCCATCCGATTCGGTCATCTCGCCATCGCCGCCAAGCCTGGCCGCAAATGTCCCTGAGATAGGCGCGTCCACGGCGCTCAGGAACGAGAACGTCGGCGACAGAACGGCGATATCCTCCACCTTCCCGTTTTCGATTGTAACGGAGATGTCTGTATCGGATGAAACTGATTGGCCAGACACCGTAAGCGAGGCGGAGGTCAGAAGTCCGGCGTCGTTCCGGAAATCCGTCATTGCTGTCAGTTCAAGACCGTTCCCGGTCCTTTGCATCGTGAGGATTCCCCCTACCGCCTGCCAAACCCTTTCTGTCTGACGATCCACAACGGTGACTTTCAGGTCGTCGGCAACGATACTGGAGAGCTGTGCGAGAGGTCCCGTATCCAGCACTCGGTTCAGTCCTCCAAGCAAACTCGCCAGAGAGCTATTGGCGCCAGTGCCGGTTCCGAACGAAAGTGAGAACTGCCCGTCCTGACCTCTGCCTATCCTGACATGTGCGCCGGATAACCGGATCTCGTCAGGTGCCACGGTTCCGGTGAGCAGTTGCCGTGCCACGAGCCGCGTCTGCACTGTCTCCAGCCCCACGATTTCCGCATCGTCACCTCCAAATATCCCCACATCTTCCAGCACTATCTGCGGAGGTTGGCCTGAATCAAGAAGCAGGCTGACCTGACCCAGTTCAACTCGCCCGAATTCCAACCCGTCGTTTACCCGCGACTCAATCCTCTCAGTCAAACGCGCTGGAATTGGCAAACTGGACCCTGAAAGCGCAATGGCGAGCAGCGTGAGCTGCACGAAGACCAACAAGCCCAGCAGAAACTGCGCGGCCGCCAGCCAGCGTCCGCGCGGCTTCCGACGGCGTTCCACGCGCACCCCGGGATCCGTGTCCGACATGCCTTCGTCCTTTGACCTCCAATTCAGCAGCGTCAACCGCTGGAACGATTGTTCACCAAACCACCATCTTTTGAAACCACAAATGAACGCGGCGGAGTGGCCTGGCATCGATAGGCGGGTTCCCGTTCGAGGAAACTCAGACGCGACTAGACGGATAGGGCGAAGCCGTTGACCAGGATTGAATATGGAGGTTTGCCCAACAATGTTGGGTCGGAATTCCAAAGTCGAACGAAAGCACCGGATTTTGTGTCGCCGCTCCGGTGGAACATGAAGAAGACAGGTATAGATCAACCCGTATCGGCGATAGTCTGCCGAGCCGACGACATTTCGCCCCGATTTTCTTGAACGGGTGAAATCTATTGCAATCGCGATCAACTCTGACTATTCGCTAATCCATGCAGGGAAGCTACGTGATTGTTTGCTAGGGACGGGGACGGGAGAGGTGCTGCGTGATTTTGCGGCCTGTGAATTGGGTTAACTCCGTACTGGAAAGGTTCTTCCCAAAACTTAGGGTGTTCCTGCGCTCCAACGCAGATACCAAATTTGTCAGCCTCTCGCCGCTTACGCAGGCGGTCGGATGGGCAGGTTGCGGATTGATGGTGTGCTGGAGTGTCATTGCCACCGCCATTGTGCTTACCGACAAACTTGCGTCTGGAAACCTGCGCGATCAGGCAGCGAGGGAGCGGGCGCTCTACGAAAGACGAATCGACTCTCTTGTCAGTGAGCGGGACCGACGTGCGGCAGAGGCACGGGAGGCGCGGGATCGCCTGAATGCCGGACAGGAGCGGATTCTGGAGCTTCATTCGGCATTGCTGGAGTCCGAAGACCTTCGACGGGAACTCAGGACGGGCATCGAGTCCACCCAAGCAACCCTGCGCCGCACTCTCAGCGAGAATGTGGCAGTGGGGCCGACCCATTTACCGGAAAGCGGAAGCAATATCGGCGGAACCGAATCCACCCTGGACGCGCAGTCCTTGGCCTTGCTGGCGTCTGCACTTAAGCGCGCCACGGACGCCCGTGACAGCCTTATCGAGGAAGTTGCCGAAGCACAGCGCGACGCCGACACAGCCAGACACGATGTGCGACTTCTCCGGCAGAAAACCGATCGGATATTTGGCCAGTTGGAAGAAGCAGTCAGCATCTCGATGGAACCTCTTGACGAAGTATTCAGATCCGTAGGCCTATCCTTCGAATCGATTCTCGATACGGTGAGACGCGGCTATTCGGGCCGGGGAGGACCGTTTACGCCGATCGGATTCTCCAGCCACTCGGACCAGCCCGACTCCGAAACGCTTCGTGCCATGGGCATACTGGAAAGATTGGATCGGCTGAATCTCTACCGCCTCGCAATGGAAGATGTTCCATTGGCAATGCCGGTCAAGGGGAATTTCCGCTTTACCAGTGGATTTGGCCCAAGGTGGGGTCGTATGCACAAAGGGGTGGACCTCGCCGCAGGCTATGGCAAGCCGATCCGAGCCACCGCGGATGGTGTCGTTACATTTGCGGGCTGGCAGGGTGACTACGGCAGACTGGTCAAGATCCGACACGGATTTGGTCTGGAAACACGCTACGCCCATCTGGCAAAAGTCCGTGTGAAAAAGGGCCAAAGGGTCTCGCATGGCGAGAGGATCGGTGATATGGGTAATTCCGGTCGGTCAACCGGCACTCACCTACACTACGAGATCAGAGTGAACGGCAAGGCCATCAATCCAATGATCTACATCAGGGCATCGAGAAATGTTTTCTAAGAGCAGAATCAACGAACTTAACACCAAGGGTGGCGATTCACCGGAGAAAGGGCCGGCGTCAGCCGCAACTGCAGCCGCGCCATCGCTGACGGCCACGTCGGCGACCAAGCCTAAACCGCCCGCATCCGTATTGTCCGCTGACCTGGTTGTCACTGGCAATCTCAAAACGACCGGAGACATTCAGGTCGAGGGCACGGTCAAGGGCGACATCCATGCGCATCTGCTGACCGTCGGCGAGAAGGCCACGGTTACCGGAGAGGTGGTGGGCGACGATATAGTCGTTACCGGGAGGATCAAGGGCCGCGTTCGCGGGCTTAAGGTGAGGCTGACCTCAACAGCCCGGGTCGAAGGTGACATTGTCCACAAGACGCTGGCAATTGAGTCAGGAGCCCATTTCGAAGGATCGGTCATGCGCAGGGATGATCCCCTCAACAACGCCGATGGAAAGCAAGCGCCTGCCACCATCGCCCCAGCCGCGCAAAAGCCTGCCCCTGCAGCCGCTGCCCGTCGTCAGCAAACGCCAAGAACGACTGCGGCCCAGCAGTAGCCTGGAATGCATGGGTCTGGGCTTCTGGAACCAACATAGGCGCGGGCCTGATCATGGACATCTCGGGCAAGCGACGTTAGCCCGGATATCTCACCAGACCGGGAGTCCGGGCATCCGGCACCGATCCGGCCCGTCATCCGGTCCCATCCGGCGGCGGCTGCTGCCGGCGGTGCCCCGGCGGCGGCGTCCGCAGGCCGTCGATGGCTGCGGAAGCGGGAACATATGGCGAACAACGGTACCGCCACGCGCGCCTTCGGGAGCCGTGCGCACGGCTCTCCCGTGGCCGGCTCCCCGGCGCTTGGTTCCGGCGGTTCAGGCGGGCGGCGTGGCGGCTACGGCGAAGCCCGCGCCGCGGCGGCCAGCCGCAGCGCCGCCACCGCCCGGCGGAACAGCCCCCGGTATGGATGCACCGAGGACAGCGACAGGCGGATCCGGCGGACACTCACCCGCAGCTGGCAGGCGACCTTCAGGAGCCGCGCCCGGATGGCGCCGGGCTGCGCCCTGGCAAGGTCCGTCCCGGCGAGACCGACCGCCCGGACGGTCCGGACCAGCATCCCGGCGAAGGCCGAAAGGTACACCCGCAGCTGGTTGGCCCGCATGGTCGCCGTCGAGGTCCGGTCGGCGAACAGCTCCAGCTGCTGCTCCTTGATCCGGTTCTCCATGTCGCCGCGGGCGCAGTGGAGATCCTCGTAAAGCGCGCGGTTGCCGGACTCCGAACCCGGCAGGCTGGTGACGGTGAAGCGCGGGTTGTCGCCCCTCGGGCCGGGCAGCGCCTCGGCCTTGGCCACCACCCGCCGGCTCCGGCTCCAGGTCGACAGCGTCCGGTAGCCGAAGCCGGTGAACCGGCGCGAGGGCTCCCCGGTGGCGACGCACCGGCTCCGCGAGCGCCGCATCTGGCGTCCGATCCTGCGCTCCAGCCGTGGGTTGCGGGCCAGGCCGAACACGAAATCCACGCCGCTGGCCCCGCACCAGGCCATGATCCCGTCGCGGCGGAAGCCGGAATCCCCCCGGACCGTGATCCGGACGGACGGCCACGCGCCGCGGATGACGGCCACGATCCTGGCCAGCTCCTCCAGCGCCCCGTGGGAGGCGTCGATGTCCGAGGGCCGAAGCCGGGCGAACGGGACATGCCCGCCGCAGGTGACGTAAAGGGGAAGGTAGCGGTAGTGTCCGCAGTGTCCGTGCAGGAAGCGGCACTCCTGACGCCCGTGCAGAGGGTCGTCGGTGGCGTCGAGGCCGGGGACGATCCCCTCGGGTGGCGCCCCGTGGGCCTCCAGGAACATGCCCGGCATCAGCCTGTCGATCGCCTCCGGGTCGGCGGCCATTCGCTTGTACCGGTCATCCGCAGCCCTGTCCGGCTCGCCCAGCTCCAGGCGGTTGAGCGTGCTGGAACCGGCCAGCGGGGCGCCCCGGTCGCTCTCCCGCCGCCGGCCGTCGCCGGTGACGTCGTCACGGCCCAGCGCCAGCGCCAGCACGCTGTCGCCGCGCAGGATGTCATGGTCGTTGATGTCCCCGTAGCCCAGCGCGATCCCCATCACCCGCTGGGCGACGAGGCACCGGAGGCCGTGCCCGGTGCGGTCCGGGTCACGGTGGTCCGTGAAGCAATCCGCCAGCCTGCGCGTCAGCCCGGTCAGCAGGTCCGCCTCCCTGAGAAGGAGAGCGCCGCCGTCCGATGACAGCCGTCCGCCGTCGAAGGCGCCCGTCACCTCACGTCGGCCATGGTGGTTGAAATCGATGCGGTCGGCGTTACACTGTGTCTGCATGGGGTCGGTCCTCCGTCTCTGTGTAAGGTCCTGTAATCCCTACATATGTCACGGATTCCAGCCCCATGCAACAAAATCTGGTGAGATATCCGGGTTAGAGGCCATCGGTTCCCGATGCCTCTTGAGTACGGAGTTGCAAATGGGCGGGAATGCCTGTTCGCCTGGTAACGGATTCCAGTGCAAGTAGAACCGATTTGCATCGCTGCTGGCGTGTTGTCCAATCCTATCCGCCGAAAGCGCACACTACTTTGATGCCCCTGGATAGTCATGGCTGCTCTGTGGCCCACCCAATTCGGGGCTCGCATACTTGTTGATGTCGGTGGCCCATCAATTTCCACCAGCAACCCCCGAATCGCGATTTTGAGCTTTGGCCGACGAATCCGGGAGCATGAGACGGATGAGGGGAACGGGAGTTCTCACTCGCTTGAAGGATCAGGCAGGATCCCGGAGAGCCCGCCGATACAGGTGCCATGTCGCATGCCCAAGTACCGGAAGCACAATCAGGAGCCCCAGGAAAAAGGGCAGCATTCCAGCGACGAGCAGGACCGCAATGGTAAGGGACCAAACCAGCATAACCGATAGGTTTCGTCGCACCACCGCCATGCTGAGCAGCATCGCGGTAACGAAATCCACTTCCTTTTCCAGCAGCAACGGCAGGCTCACGACCGTAAGCGCGAACAGAACGAAGGCAAAGACGCCACCCACAGCGAGTTCCATCGAGATCATACCCAGCCCGACCGGTGTCAGATAGATGTCAGGCGACGTGGTGATGTTGGTCATCGCACTGGGACCCATGAAAAGCGCGAAGATCATGTGAGCCAGAAAGCTCCAGAACAGGAAATAGATGACGATGATCGCACCGGCCCAAGGAAGCTGCCGGTTCCTCTCCCGCACGACAACGCCAAGTATTTCAACCGGATTGAGATGCTCGCCGCATTCGAGCCGACGGGAGACCTCATACAGTCCCACCGCAGCGAAAGGTGCGACAAGCGGAAAACCCAGTGAGACGGTCAGTGTCCAGGCGACGGTACCGGCACCCAGACGAACCAGAAGCAGGCCCGCAACAACGTAGACCGAACTGAACAGCAGGCCGTAGACAGGTGCACGCCGGAAGTCGCGCCATCCATCGCGAACCGATGCGATTAAGTCCCTTAACGTAACATCAGCAATCTGAGGAAGCGCAGATGGCGGTATGCTGACGTCGGCAGTCATGAACGCGCCTCATTCGCTACGGATGAACGCCAGATGATCACTGGCGGGATCCAATATCCGGTGGGCGCTTTCCGGGCCAGTCCGTCGCCGAGTGATAGGCCTGAGCCAATCCCAGAATTTTGGCATCTCCCCCCCGAGGTCCGAATGCCTGGATGCCCATTGGCAGTCCATGGGAACCGAATCCAGCTGGCAACGCGACAGTCGGCAGCCCGATCAGGCTTACCGGAACAGTGACTTCCATCCATCGATGGTATGTGTCCATTTGGCGCCCCGCGACCATACTGGGCCAGATGCAATCCGCCGCGAAAGGCCAGACCTGAGCGGAAGGCAATACAAGTGTATCGTAGGAGGCGAACAACTCTGCGCAACGCTGGTACCAAACTGAGGCAGTACGCGAAGCACTATGCAGTTCCATTGCGGAAAATGCCCGCCCGCGTTCTATTTCCCACCGAGCGTCCTCCTTCAATCGCGTCCGGCTATCAGGATCCGTCCATACTGGCTCCAGTCGCGCTGCGACCGCCCAGGACCGCAATGTGGTCCAGCTCTCCCAGAGTTCTTCGCTGGGATGCGGAGGCGGCAGTGGTACCACCGTGGCGCCAAGTTCATTGAACGTCTCAAGCGCAGCCTCACAGACTTCCAGGATGCCATCTTCGAACGCATATGCACCGCCCCAGTCCCCCAACCAGCCGATCCTTGATCCCCGGATATCCATCTCCGTCGGCACCTTGGCCGCATTGAACTCTCTTCCCCAAGGCTGGCGCGGGTCTGGTCCGGCAAGTGTCTGCAGCAGATAGGAGAGATCCAAGGGATCACGTGCCATCGGACCCGACGTCGACAATGGATGCAGAAACACATCTCCGTGGGGTTCGTCCGGCACAAGCCCGAAACTTGGTCGCATACCGTACACGTTGTTCCAGGCCGCAGGGTTGCGTAGGGAACCCATCATGTCGGATCCGTCGGCCACACTCACCATTCTAGAGGCCAGGGCCACTGCGGCTCCACCAGATGATCCACCGCAGCTGCGGCTAGTGTCGTACGGATTGCATGTTCTGCCGTGCACTGGATTGAATGTGTTGGAACCGAGTCCGAATTCAGGGGTGTTCGTCTTTCCGATCAGGATTGCCCCCTCTGCCCGCAGCCGTTCCGCGAGCAGATCGTCTTTGTCCGGGACGAAATCGGCAAAGACGGGCGAGCCCAATGTGGTCTGAATGCCCTTCGTATAAACGAGATCCTTGACCGCAAGCGGAATTCCATGTAACCAACCCGCTCGCGACCTTCTGTCTGCCGCTGCAGCCTCCTGCATCAACGAGTCCTCGTCACAAAGACTGACGATCGCGTTCAGGGTCCCATTCACATCCGCGATCCGATCCAGGGTATCCCGCATCAGCTCCGTTGCCGAAAGCTGCCCTTCGGCAAGCATCGCCGACAGTTCACGGGCAGAACACTCACTCAATCCAGTCATGCAGTCTCTCGTGACACAGCATCGGCAGCGACAGATATTCCAGGATCAATTCTCTGCCCTCAATCGCGCGCGACCACGTCGGCACGGCTCTTGCCGCTGACATCCAGCGCTAGAGCCGCTTCCATGAACGCGTCGATATCTCCATCCAAGACACCCTGGGTGTTTGAGGTTTCATATCCGGTGCGCAGGTCCTTCACCATCTGGTAGGGTTGCAGGACGTAAGACCGGATCTGATTGCCCCAGCCAGCGTCTCCCTTGGCTTCGTGTGCTTCCAAAACCGCAGCGCTCCGCCTATCCAGCTCCAGTTGGTAGAGCCGCGACTTCAGTGCCTTCATGGCAATGTCACGGTTCTGATGTTGGGATTTCTCCGAGGATGTCACCACGATTCCAGTCGGCAGATGTGTGATGCGCACCGCCGAATCCGTCTTGTTGACATGTTGTCCGCCCGACCCGGATGCCCTGAACGTGTCAATTCTGATATCTGAAGGGTTCACGTCAATCGCAATGCTGTCGTCGACCACCGGGTAGACCCAAACCGAACTGAAGGATGTATGCCGCCGCGCCGCTGAATCGTAAGGCGATATCCGTACAAGGCGATGAACCCCCGACTCTGTCTTGAGCCAACCATAGGCGCTTGGTCCTGATATCCGATACGAAGCCGATCTCAGTCCTGCCTCATCACCTGGGCTGATGGATTGCGACTCGACCGAATAGCCTTTCCGTTCAGCCCATCTGAGATACATACGCACAAGCATCTCGGCCCAGTCGCAACTTTCGGTGCCGCCTGCACCCGCGTTGACTTCAAGAAATGTGTCGTTGCCGTCGGCCTCACCGCTAAGCAGCGCCTCGGTTTCCTTCTTTGTCGCATGTGCCTCAAGTTTCTTCAGCACCATTTCCGCTTCGCCGACAACCTCGGCGTCTCCTTCGGTCTCGCCAAGTTCGATCAGTTCGACATTCTCCGCCAGATCCCGTGCGATACTCTCACAGGTCTCGATGGCGTCGACCAGCATCTGCCGTTCGCGCATGAGTTTCCGCGCCCCGTCCGGATCCTTCCAGAGTTCCGGATCCTCGACACGGGCGTTGAACTCCTCCAGCCGGAACTCGGCGGTCTCGAAGTCCATTCGTTGTCGCAGCAGCATCAGCGACTTACTGATGGCATCAACAGTGTTCTGCGTCTCCGCGCGCATAGCTCCAAGACCTGCAGGTGATAGGTTCGCCAGGGGCGGTGTGTTAAAGGATCGGCATACCCATGGCAAGGGCCGCATGCGAGTTATGGCTGCCACGTTGAGACCCTTCGTTCGTACCAGGCAACACACGCTGTGAGAGGTGCCTCACCAACCCGTCCCGTTTGCCAGACACCAGCGTGATCGTACCGGCATCGGTTGGCGTGGAACGCGGGTACAGCCGTCAACTTCCTCAGCCACGAAATGCGGCTGCTTCTCGATTTGCTACAGGGTGTAGCCCAATCTGTTGACACCATCGTTTTTTTCCGTCACTTTCCGGAGACCGTGCGCCGGACAGGGACCGGATGGACCGGCCGGCGGCGCGCCGTCGGAGGCAAGGTGCGGGGAGTCCGGATCATGACGGAGGACGGAGCGAAACGGGTGCGTCGGCATCCTGACGCGGTGGCGTATCCGGGGGTCTGACGGAAGGCGGGGCGGCCGTCCATCCGCCGGTGGTCCGCGGACGTGACGGCGGGTTCACCTGGTGCTGGCTGGAGGGCGGCGGGGTGCGGAGCCTGGACGTCGCCGGGGAGGGGTCGCCCGGAGAGGCGCCCTCCGCCGTCCGGGCGGAACCCGGCGCCTGGCCTGCGAAGCTGGCGGCGGAGCCTCTTCCGGGCGGCTGGACGGGACGCTGCCGGGGCCGGATTGCGGGGAGTGCGGCAGGCCGATGGTCCGGTGCCAGGAAAGGAAGGCCAGGCCGTTCCTGACCCGGCTGGGCAGGGTGGAGGCGGAGCGGAGGTGCTTCCGCCGCCGCCGGTGCGGCAGGGGGCGCCTGCCGCTGGACCGGGCGCCGGGCCTGGAGGGAAGGGCCCTCACGCCGGGGATGGCGGACGTCATGGCCCGGACGGCGCCGCCCATGGGCTTCGGGGCGGCGGCCGCGCACATCGCGGACCTTGCCGGGGTGAAGGCATCCCCAGGCTCGCTGCGGCGCTGGCCGCTGGCGCTCGGCCGGGAGGCCATGGAGTCCGGGCGCGGGGAGGCCATCGGTGACAGCCCGCTGGAATCACGAATGCATCTGTCCATCGACGGGACCGGGATCCCGATGCGCAGGGAGGGGACGGAGGGTGTCCGCGGCAGGCAGGGGGACGGGAGCGCGGGGACCCGCGGGGGAGGCTGGCCGTCGTGTACACCGCGGAGGGGCGTGACCGGGAGACCGGCGCGGCGCTGAAGGACAGGGGCAGCGAACCGGTCGGCTGCCTGGCCGGCTGCGCGGCTGCGCCGTCCGGAGGCCGGGAGCCCTCCGCGTCCGCCGCCCGCCCCGCCCGCGGGGCCCGGCGCCGCGGCCCTGGCAGGGCCGGGGAGCCGGGCGCCGTCTCCGACGGGGCCGAATGGACACCCGGCACATGCGGGGAGCCCTTCGGGGGCCGCAGGGTCACCTACGCCCTGGACTTCCTCCACGCGCCTGGGCACCCCTCAGACGCCGGCAGGGCGATCCACCCGGAGGGGCCGGAGCGGGACCGGCGGTTCGCGGAGGTCCGGGCGGACACCGGGGCGGGACGGGCGGGGAGGGTGGTCCTCGGGCTGGAGCCGCACAGGGACCGGACCGGGGAGGTGGAGGCCTGCTGCCGCCACTTCCGGAACAGCATCGGACGGATGCGGTACGACAGCTACCGCGAAGGGGGCACCCAGATCGGCAGCGGCGTGGTGGAGGCCGGCTGCCGGAAGTTCGGGCTCCGGCTGAAGCGCTCCGGAACCCGCTGGTCGGAGAAAGGGGCGAACGCAATGCCATCCCTGAAAAGCTGCGTCATGAGCCACAGGCTGGCCGACTTCCTGGACTGGCGGGCGAACCAGCCCGCAGCGGTATGGTCAACATTCTGGGCTACACCCCCGCGGCGATTCGGTCGGCGATGCCGGGCTGCGCTCGGCGGAAAGGCTCCGGTGGCCGGCATCACCGTGATGCCGCCGGAGGACGGCCATCAGGTCATCGGCGAGCGCGTCCAGTGCAGGATCGCCGCCCTGGAGTTCTGGCACGTGGCCGTCCGCCATCGTTACGTCACGGTGAAGGTCAGGGGCTCCGACCGGCCCGTGTCCGCCCCAGCCCGCGAGGATGTCTTCAGGAGCGGCCGCGCCGACGTCCCGTTCGTCGCCGGGATGCCCGTCGACAGATTCATATGGCGCCTGCCGCTTCATCGCCGACACCGGATGTTGGCCGACGCCGACATCACCGTCAGCCGCCGTTCCCTGAGCCTGTGGACCAACCGGGTCTTCAATGGTCTGATCTGGCCGAAGACCAGCGCGAAGCGCTTCGACCGCTTTAGCGCAACAGCGTCGTCACAACTTTCTTCCCCTGCCGGCAAAGCCGACATTCCGCACGGAACAAGAAAGTTTCTCCTGTGCTGTCCAGCCCCTTCGGGGTGCGCCAGCGCTCGTCTCCGGCCGGTCGATCGCCATCGAGGCCGCAATGGTGCGGGCTCGGAAACGAAAAACGGAGACTTAAAATGGCAACCATCGGCACCTTCAAGAAGACGGGCTCGAACGAATTCACCGGCGAAATCGTCACCCTCAGCGTCCAGGCCAAGGGCGTGCGCATCATCCCCGACCTGCGCGCCACCGGCGAGAACGCCCCCAGCCACCGTGTTCTGGTCGGCCGCGCCGAGATCGGTGCCGCCTGGTCCAAGCGCTCCAACGAGGGCCGCGACTATCTGGGCCTCAAGCTGGACGCTCCGATCTACGCCAACCTCTTCGACGAAGAAGACGGCGAAACCTTCTCCCTCATCTGGTCCCGCCCCAACGGTCGCCGCGGCGACTGAGGCGCGGAACAAAGGCTCCGACCGCAAGGTCGGGGCCTTTCCCATGCCGGCGGGAAAGCCGCCAGGCCCGGTGATCTGTCCGGGCGGGAACTGCTCAGCCGGTCAGGATCGGGATCATGGTTTTCACATGGGCGTCGATCCGTTCCAGCACGAGCGGGGGGAGCACTTTGCGTTCCGGCAGGGTCCACCATTTTGCATCGATGCGTTTCACCGTCTCGACAACGGCCTTGAGCACGGCTGGCTCGGGAAGCCTTGCCCGGTTGGCAAACGTCTTCCAGCGGGCCGGGGCCAGGTCCTTGAAGGCCCGCTGGGCGCCCAGAGACAGCGCCAGCCCATCTGCCGGAATATAGGGAACGGTCGAAAGCATGTCGTAGACCGGCGCAAGCGCGGGCGTGTCGCCGTCGCCCGGATAGATCAGCGACCAGTTCTTGAGGTGCATGTCGCCATTGCCCATGACCACCGAGAAGGTCAGCCGCCGGACAAACTCCAGCGCGGCGAACGGCGAGATCGCAACATTCAGCACAGAGGCGATGTCGTGGGAGGCGGCGCCATCATATTTGCGTGCTGGATACAGGCCGAAAACCTGCGCGAAATCCTCGATATGGATGCGCTGCCCGTCTGCCCCGCGATCAAAACGCCGCACGAGCAGGACCAGCCCCTCGGCAAGTGTTTCGAACTCTTCGGGGATGCCCTCGAGCTGGTCCCGGCTGACCAGTTCCCGCTCGGGCACGTCCATGCCGATGGCTTCGGCAAGCGCGAGGTTCGCGAACTCGTTCTCCGACACGCCCGGAAAGGCGGTCGAGGGGAATTTCGCAATATACTGGCCCTCATCATCCCCGAGAGGCAAGGTCAGTCCACCGCCCTTGCCGGTGTTCTTCATCACCGAAAGCTTCATCTGCACGCCCGCCAGCGAGAAGCGGGCCTTGGGCCGCCCTTGGGATGGCGCCGCCCAGATGCCGGGTTGACCGTCACTGGGCAGCACCCGCACCGCCCCCGGCAGATCCGCGCCTAGAGCTGCCAGGAGATCGAAATCATTCCCCGGCCGCACATTGCCCGCATGGTGCTTTTCCATCGCCTCGCGCAGCCGGTCTTCAGGCAGCAGGTTGGCAAAGAAGGGCGGCAGGCTGCCTGCGGCAGGTCGCGGATCCTTGCGCAAGCCCCCTGATGCCGCGCGCAGCGACAGGCTCAGAACCGGAATGCCGCCGGTCGCGCGATAGGCCGGATCAAGGCTGAAGGCGTTGAAATCACCCGGCGTCCTGACGATCGTTCCAACCTTCGCACTGTTCAGGAATACGTCCAGCGCGGTGATGGTCTCAGCGGTGCGGGCGGCTGTCATCGTCGCTCTCCGGTTGCGGGCTGAAGGCCGGATGATCGTCCTCGGCATCGGGGCGCAAAAGCGCTTCGATGGCGGGCACCATTGCCTGCGGGACCAGCATCAATTCCAGCCCAAGCGCCCTGGCAATGTTGATCAATGTCGTGGTGCGCGCGGCCGCTGCCCCCGTCTCGATGTCGCGGTAGCGCGGGCGCGAAATGCCCGCAAGATCGGCTACCTGCTCCTGGGTCAGCCCCGCTGCAAGACGCGCGCGGCGAAAATGGTCGCCGATCAACCCCAGTGTTTCTGCTTCCGCCTTCATGTGATGCCTTTACGGATCATTCCTGCCCCATTGATCTGAATAGGTATCATATCTAGTGTAGAATGCAACAAAAATGATCTTCAAACATATCACGACTATTTTCCATGGAACGTTTGGGGATCATCTTGCGCTGGTCGGTACTACGGCCAGCACAAGTGCTGCAATTGCGGCATGCAGGCGAATCAGTCGGACTGCATGCTCAGCCGTGCAAATAACGCCCTGGCCAGATTCGACGATTTCGTATGGCGTATCGGGCGAAGGCGACTAGGCGGAACTTCATTCCGAAAATAGCCGCCATCTCCGCGTAAGTCACTGAAAAACAACGGTGTATTCGTTGCAGGGCGGATTCTGCACTGAATTTTTGTTGCCATGTAAATTGTCGTATATTGTCTTGAAATAACAATTAAAATATGTATATTGTGCAGAAAGAATGTTGCCATGTAAGGAACAGGCCATGGCTCTCAGCGTCGATGTCATTCCCAACCGCTCGTCTCCGCCCGCCATTCTCCTGCGCGAGGCCAAGCGCGAAGGAAAACGCATCCGGAGATCAACCGTCTCAAACCTCTCCAAAGCCCCGCCCGCCGTCATCGACGCCGTCCGCGCCGCCATTAAGGGCGGAGTGACATTCCCCTCGCTCGAGGCGGCTGTCACCATCCGCCGTTCTCTCCCCCACGGCCATGCCGCGGCGGCTCTGGGAACGCTCCGCTCCCTCGGACTGATCCGGATTCTCGGCCGCAGGAAGGAGCGCGTCCGCGACCTCGCCGCCGCCGCTGTCGCCGCCCGGATCGCCGAGCCCGCGTCAAAGCTCGCGACCGCCAGGGCCCTGTCGCCGGAAACCGCGACCAGCAGCCTCGGCAGACTGCTCGGGCTGGGGCATGTCACGGGCAACGAGATGCTGGACATGCTCGACTGGTTGCTCAGGCGCCAGCCGCATATCGAAAGGAGCCTGGCCAAGCGGCATCTGACCGGCGGGACGCTGATTTTGTATGACCTTTCAAGCAGTTACCTGGAAGGGCGATGCTGCCCGCTGGCTGAATTCGGATACAGCCGCGACGGGAAGCGGGGCAGGATGCAGATCAATTACGGGCTGCTCTGCGCCGCCGACGGATGCCCGGTCGCCACAGAGGTCTTCCCCGGAAACACGGCCGACCCGAACACCGTCGCCGCTCAGGTGAGGAAAATCCGCTCCCGCTTCGGCATCGAGCGCGTCGCCCTGGTCGGCGACCGGGGCATGCTGACGACGGCCCGCATCCGGGAAGATGTCGAACCGGCCGGTCTCGACTGGATCCCAGCTCTCAAGACGACGGATATCCGCAGGCTTCTCAAGGCGCGCGGGAAGGGCAGGAAGAAGACCCCGCCGCCGCTCAAGCCCGAAAACCTGGTTCCCGACGCGGTCGCCGAGACCGTCAGCCCGGACTTTCCCGGCGAACGGCTCATGGTCTGCCTCAATCCGCGGCTGCGTGAAGAGCGGCGGCGCAAACGCGAGGAGCTGATTCAGGCGACGGAGGAGATTCTCGCCGGGATCGCCGGGACGGCGGCGAACGGAAAGCCGGGGCCGAAAAACCGCGACCGGACCATAAAGGCCCTGGGGAAGAAGGCGAACAGGCACAGGGTCGGGAAGCATTTCGACGTCACCGCGCGCGAGGACGGACTGGACTGGTCCCGCAATGCGGACAGGATCCATGAGGAGGGCAGGCTCGACGGCATCTACATCGTGCGCACCAGCCTCGACGCCGGGGCCATCGCACCTGAGGCGGCGGTCGAGGCATACAAGTCACTCGCGGGCGTGGAACGCGCGTTCCGGACGATGAAGCTGTCCCGGCTGAACATCCGCCCTGTCCACGTGTATTCCGCCGACCATGTCCGGGCACACGTGTTCCTGTGCATGCTGGCCTGTCACGTCGAATGGCACATGCGCCGCCGCCTCGCCCCGATCCTGTTCCAGGACCATGACCGCGAGAGCGCCCGCGCTCAGAGGAAAACGCCGGTCGCGCCGGCGAAAGTCTCAAAGGAAGCGAAGGCGAAAGCGGATACGAAACGGACGCCCGACGGGCTTCCGGTCCACAGCTTCACTGCGCTGCTCGCCGATCTCGGCACGCTGACGCTCAACGAAGTGACGCTGCCCGGCCGATCCGACTGCGCCCTCCCGCTGCTGACGAAGCCCACGCGCCTGCAGAGCCGCGCGTTCGAACTCCTGGACATCGACCCGGCACGGGATGTTGCCATGTAAATGGCAGAAAAAACACGGCGGAATCCGCCGCTCGCCGTTGATTCACAGAGGATACCCGCATAAACTCGAAATGAAGTTCCGACTAGGGCCTGTTGACAATCTGGCCAGCCGACGGCATTCTCCTGCAACGCACGCCGGAAAGGCGGCACAGGCAACATGGGCGGGCAGAACGATGAACGCAGACAGAACGGTGCTGACCGACGCCATGTGGGCGCGGACCGGGAACATCCTTCCCGGCAGGAAGACCGACCCGGGAGTGACCGCGGCGGACAGCCGCCTTTTCGGCGGGGCGGTGCCCGTGCGGTTCCGCACGGGATCGCCGTGGCGCGACCTTCCGGAGCGCTTCGGAAAGTGGAACAGCGTCTCCAGGCGGTTCCGCCGCTGGACGCTTTCCGGGGTTTTCAGGCGTGTTTTCAGGGCTTTGCCGGACGGGTCCGACCTTGAGCACGTGTCCGTCGACGGCACGGTCGTCCAGGCGCACCGGAAGGCGGCGGGCGCAAAAGGGGGGCCGGAAGACAGGGAACCGGGCGTTCCCGGGGTGGCCTGACCAGCAAGATCGTGGCGGTCGTGGACACGCTGGGCAATCCCGTGCGGTTCACGATCCTTCCCGGCCAGGCGCACGACCTCAGGGGCGTGCCGGAACTCCCTGAAGGGCTCCGGTTCGGGACCCTGGTCGGCGACAGGGCGTCCGGCGCGGACTGGCTGCTGGAGGATCTGGAGGGGCGAGGCGCCGGGGCGGTGATCCCGGCGGGGCGGAACCGGACGGAGCCGCGGGAGCACGACCGGGAGAGATACGGATGGCGGCACCGGGTGGAGAGTTTCTTCGCCAGAACCAGGGAGTTCCGGGCGATCGCGACACGCTGTGACAGGACCGCCACGAGCTTCGCGGCGGGGATTCACCTCATCGCGGGCGTGGCGGCGGCATCATGATTGTCAACAGGCCCTAGAATAGCCGTAGTTCTGGAATGCGCGCCGGTCGCGATGGGAAGTGATCATGCATGATCACCGCTCGACAGTCGCGGGCCGCACGCGCGTTGTTGGGTTGGACGCAGGAGACGCTCGCTGACAAAGCCCGAATATCGCTGACTGCCCTGAAACGCCTTGAGTCCGAGAACCGGCTCGAGGTGTATGAGACAATGCGGGATCAGGTGCGTCGGGCGCTTGAAGCAGCAGGGATTGTTCTCCTGTCCACGGATCGCGGGCAAGGAGTATTGCTGGTTCATGGGGAAGACGAGAAGAGACACCGACAGAACCATGACGCCTGACCGGCGCGGGCGGCATCATCGATCCGCTGCGGCCGCCTCTGCTCTGTGGCGACCCTCGACATGACATCCCCGGTTCCCCCCTTCGACGATATTGCACCTGTTAGCGACGAGCTGACCAAATATGACCGCGCACATATCAAGCTCTATATGCGGCTGCTTGATGCCGCCGATGATGGGGCGGAATGGGCCGAAGCCGTCAAGGTGCTGTTCGGAATTGACTCTGTTCGGGAACCCGAACGCGCCCGGCAGCGGCCTGGTCCGGCTGATTGGTTCCATACTCCGCGTTGTCTACGAAGCGCTCTATTGGAGCCGCGAGAAGACCGAGGGCGGCGTACTCCGGCCCCTGCTAGTGGTGATGGAGGAAGCCCACCGATATGTCAGCCCTGATAGCGGCAATGTCGCTGCGGACGTCGTGAAACGCATCGCAAGGGAAGGTCGCAAGTACGGAGTTGGAGCCATGCTCGTCTCGCAGCGCCCTTCCGAAATCGATGAGACCGTGCTCTCCCAGTGCGGAACGCTCATAGCGCTGCGCCTGTCCAACCCAGCCGGTCGCGGTCGAGTGAAGGGCGCACTTCCTGACAATCTATCAGGCCTCATTGACCTCCTGCCAGTGTTGCGGACGGGAGAGACAATCATCTCCGGTGAAGCCACACGACTGCCGGTGCGTTGCCGCGTATCGCTTCCCCCCGCAGTTCTGACCCCGAAGTCAGCGCAGCTTGGCGGACCCGGCGTGTGGCAGAAGACTATGATCGCATGGTGGCGTCGTGGCGGGCGCAACGGACAACCGCGGTCGTACGGAACATTACGATTTCTCGCACTCCCATCAACGAAGATGAACAGTAGGAAAGCATATGATAAGAGACCCTGTTTCCTCCAGCAACGTCGCCCCCATCGGTTATGATCCCGCCAATGAAACGCTGGAAATCGAGTTCACGAATGGCTCGATATACCAGTATTTCAACGTTCCTTCTGAATTGTATGAGCAACTCATGGCTGCCCCGTCAAAAGGGCAATTCCTCAACACCTACATTAGGAACGCCTATCCGTATTCTCGTGTTGGATAGGTTCTAGCATCCGCGCTGCCTGGCGGTTCGCTCACAATGGAATGGTCTAGGTCTCACGACGAGACACAGAATGTTCCCAAACTGGCATCGGATGAGATTCTCCAATTCCAGAGGAGGGCGAGCAGTGGCCAGCATTCCAGTACTGCGACAAGGATGTCGTGAAATTGAAGGTTTTTTGCGGGGAGCGAGGCTCGACCCATAATTCCAACCCTCAAGGGAGAGGTGGCGCACCCGACACAATTCGAACGTGTGGCCTCCACCTTCGGAGGCAATACTAACACCTTTCCGAAATACGCGACGGAACGCGATAAAGCACTGATTTGCATTGTTTTTTCAGGATGGCGCTCTGAAGCTTCTATCCAGAAACAGGCCGCGGTTTCCGCCCGGCTGCTTACGTAGTGCTTACGTGAAGCTTACGCGGAAGCCGGCCGGAAAGGTCGATTTTCCGATGGCAAAGCTCACAAAACGCTTCGTTGATGCAGTCGAAATCCGCGACAAAGACTATGTCGTTTGGGATGACGAATTGCCCGGCTTCGGGCTCCGCGTCTTCGCCTCCGGCAAACGCAGCTATGTGATTCAGTACCGATCTGCTGGCCGGTCACGGCGCTACGCGATCGGGCTGCACGGCGTCTGGACGCCGGAAACCGCCCAGAAGGAAGCGCGGGTTCAATTCGGGAAGGTCGCGCGAGGAAAAACCCTGCCGAGGAGCGCCAGCTCAATCGCAACGCCGTGACCGTCAAGGAACTGGCCGATCAATACATAAAAGCGATGCAGGCCGGCCTAATCCTAGGAAAAGGCGGACGCCCGAAGCGGCCATCGACGATTGAGGTCAACATTGGTCAAATCCATGGCCATATCGTTCCTCTAATCGGCAAGCGGCGGGTTCAGGATCTGACCAAAGCCGACGTCACCAAAATGATGAATGATGTGATCGCCGGAAAGACGAAGGCCGTTCGCAAGACCGAGAAGAAGCGCGGGAAATCCGTACTTCGCGGCGGTCGCGGCACGGCGAGCAAATGTGTCGGCCTCACGGGCTCCATGCTCACCTACGCGATCAGCGTGGGGATTATCGAGCACAACGTCGCACACGGAATACGTAAGCCGAAGGATAAGGTGCGCGACCGCCGGCTCAGTGAAGAGGAGTATCGGGTTCTCGGTGCGACGCTCAAGGCGGCCAACGAAGACCCTGAGCTCGCGCCGACCATCGCCATCATTCGCTTACTCGCCCTCACGGGATGCCGTCGTGGGGAGCTCATCTCGCTCAAATGGAGCGAGGTCGATTTCGAAAATAGCTGCTTGCGGCTTTCCGACTCGAAGGAGGGCGCGTCGGTTCGCCCAATAGGACTGCCGGTGATCGGGTTGTTGGAGGAACTCCAGGAAATCGCGACGACTGACGCCGTGTTTCCTGGCAAACGCGGGGCAGAGTTTTTCGGCAGCTTTACCAATCAATGGCGGAAAATGTTTTCCGGACCCAAGTTGCCCGACTTCACGGCCCACGTCCTTCGGCACAGCTTCGCAAGTCTCGCAAACGATCTCGGTTTTACCGAAAGCACCATCGCCGCTCTCATTGGCCATTCGACAGGATCGATCACCAGTAAGTACATCCACACGCTCGATACCGTTTTGATCATGGCGGCGGATACCATTGCCGGATACATCCAAGGCCTGCTTGACGGCGGTGAGTTCAAGCGAAATGCCTACGCGCTGGATCGCCAATCTCGATGAGAGGCGATTGATCAGATGATCACTCGCTCATATTTAAGTCGTGCACCCAAAGAGCGGTAAATCAATGCTAAAGGTAAAGATATCGGCAGGACTGTTTGGTCGACTTTACATGAAGCATCGGAAATCAAACACTTGGTCTATCAGTTCCGGGTTTTGCTGAATGATCTCCGCGAAGCGGCCCGAATAGACCATCGTCACCGGAAGCTTTTTGTAGAGTGTGTTGTTATTCCAATCCATTTTTGTCAGCGCGAGGATGCCGTTGACGGTTTCATGCCAGCCCCCATCTCCTGAAAAGCGGCGCAGCAAGAGCGGCGACGGCGTAGGCTTGAGTGCGCCCTCTTTATAGACATTGTAGCGTGGATTCTTCAGTTGAACGCCAACGACACTGCCCTGCGACCATGCCAAGGCCTCGGATGACGAGATCGGCATATAGGTGCCGCGCTCGACCGGATAGCTGTAGGCTTTGGGCTTCTCAGCAGGATTGCCGTTTTGCGCGGCCTTCCCAGAGGTGTATCGCAAACCTATCCAATCGGTGGATTGGACAATCTGCACGAGTTCGACCTCCGTGCCTTCATTGAAGCTATCAAGCGCCGCTTCGATCTCCTCTTCTTTGAACTCGGTGTTCTTGTGGATCGTGATCTTCTTAGGCGTCCTACCGACATGGCCTGACTGGTAGACGTGCAGGCTTTTCGTGAGCACGGATTGCATTTCGTAATAGGACAGATACGGATTGTGACGGCGATCCTCGGTGAACTCCTTGGCGTCATAGGCCACAAACTGAAATCCCGTTCCATCGGGATCGAACACCTGGCTGCAACACGTCGTATATTCCTGCCCGCTGCCATCAGTTTTCCGGCGCGTGGCGTAGCTGATGCCGATGAACGCCTCCTGCGGGTCTAGCCCCGTGAGTTTCCAGGGCTCGCCGCGGGCCTTGGCAAACAAGGCGACAGACAGCCCCCACATCACATTGGCTCTACACGACCGATCAAAGCTATCCTGGTTCAGGATTTGAATCGGAATGCCCGTTGGCGCGCAATGGGCCTTGATGAAATGATGCAGGTTGAAGCTTTCTCCTTCAAAGCAATCGCTCCAAGCGCGCGGGAGATAGACCAAGGCGACATCAAAGCGATGACGCTCGGCGCGCAGCTTGATCACCTCATTGAGCAATGCCCGCGCCAAGCCCATCTTATCCTGCGCCGCCGCAAGCCGGTTCAGTTCGTCGGGCAGTGCGAAGCGCATAGCGTCTTCTACATCAGCAATCGGCGTTCGCATGAGCGCCTCGAAACCCGGATATTCCGGATAATAGGCAGGTGCCTCTTTCGGCATCACCGATGAACCCAGCTCCCGAACCAGCCCGTTGATCCGGGCCATATCGGCCTGCAGGGCAACCACAGCGAACCGGACTACCGATGGTGCGCCAAACCTCAAACTGAAGGGCCCATGATCAATCAGCCCACGCAAGGGATGCCGGTCGGTCCTTTCGCCGTGAAAGATCAGCTCAGGTTCGGGAGCGACCGCATAGGCCGGAAGCGCATCGGTCATGTCCTGCCCCTCTTCTTGGCGAAGCCTGTCTGGGTCGAGAAGCCGAAGACCGGATTCGCAAATCCGCTATCGCCGTCAAAGGGTGAGACGGTCACCTCGACATTTCTCCCTGCATAGTCCGATAGGATGCCGATCCAAGCCGAGATTAGTCGGTCATATTTGTCGTTCCGTCGGTCCACTTTGCGTTGATCGAGGAAATTTGTCGCGTGCTGACGCGCAAATCTGGGCCATATCCAGACATCAGGTTTCAGGAGCAGCCATAGCCGACCGTCGGCATAGGTAAGCGACAGGTGAACCGCCTCAGCGAAATGTACTTGATGAACCGCCTCGTGCTCTTCGGTGGCCGGCAAGGAAAGCCCTGGCACGGACCCGGTGACCTTGCCCGCCTCACGATGCAGGTCCTCCAAGATGCCGACATCCCGCGTCTTATGATCACTATCAAAAAACCCCAGACCCCTGCCGCCGCTGGAGTAGCGGCCGTTCGCGGCAGAGCGCGCGCGCCAATCCCTGCTCGAGAAAACTCTTGACGTGAAGCCTTGACCCCGCCCGCCAATCGGGATCGAGCGTCATCTCACCTTTCTCGAGAAAGTCTGCACCGAAAGTGTCTTCGATATCCTCTGTTCCGCCCCAGGCCAGAATGTTACCGTCAAAGGTGAGAACCGCACTTGTTTCCGGCTTTCGCTTGAGATCGGCAATAGCTTCCCAGCTTGAGGCGGTCTTCAATTTTACTCTGGCGCATGTCGTAGGAACTCTCGTCATCGGCAAGCCATTGAAGCGCAGAACCGGTCTGTCGCCCTGGGGTTCTGGTATCGAGATCTGAACAGTCCCCGCTCGGCCCTTGCGCACCTTCGCATCAAAACCGTCTGGCTGATTGGGAAGATTGCGCCATAACCGAAGCATCACTGTGTCGTAGGTCTCGATGTCCACGAACTCTGCACGAACCCCCGCAGCCTTGGCGTCCTCCATGAGCGAGGTGACGCTCTCAATCGGCGTCGAGTCTCGCATCTTCATCCAATAGAGTCCGTGCGGAAACGGATTGGGTGCCTCCAATATGGCCTTGAACAGGGCCATGACGCTCTCGTCGCGGCCCGAATATCCGGCGACGACGAAGCCAAACCGTGCGCCGGCCATTGTCATACATTGCGAGAGCTGAGCATTTTGCGCGGCCAGATCGGATGACAGATTCTTGATGCTGTCATACTGAAAATCGCCGTGCAGTTTGCAGTAGATGGGATATTGCTCGTTGTTAAGCGCCGACACGGCGTTATGAGCGCCCTCCAGATGGAAGGCCGACAAAGGCATCCCAGAGATCTCCGCAACGGCCTTTTCGACAACCGGATCGAAATTGGTCGTAAACGCCATCCGGCCCAAACCGCTGGCGAGCAGTGCGCCAAAAACGCGGTTGCCTACAGCCAACCTGACGCGGTCTTCTGCCAGGATGCTCGATATATAGCGGCGCTGCCGCTCGCGGTCCTCGCCGAAGATCGTCTCGAAATAGGTTGTGTATTCTTCCGCAGACCAGCGCTCCGGGAACCCGCGAGAGCGCATATACCCTTCGATCTGCGCCCTTACCGCTTCGTTCTGCAGGTCCTTGGTCAAAAAATTCTGATTCTCTTCACTGCAATAAAAGCGACGCTTCAAGTCAGTGATGATATCTTCCGCTGTTGGAAGATTGGCGTTGCGCGATGCGCCGGCCCCCAAGAACCACGCATAGCTTTGGGGTCGCTCGCAGAATATTCGCGCAAACTCAGCTTGGTTCATGCCTTCTTGACCAATGTAGACTTGTGCCAACATCAGTTTATCCCACGGAACTCTGCCAATCCCATGGACTGAACCAATTCATCGGTGCGCGCCCACCGATGCCCAGGGATCAAGGCAATTACGTCGGTGAACACCCTCACAAAAGCTGCGCGGCCGGCAGCAGCATCAAGTGCATCTGCCCGATCAGGGGTAAGGAGCGCGCGAATATCTCCCAACAGGTCTGGTCGTGCGAACTTCGCGAGCATCCGCTGTTCTGCTTCCGCGCGCGAGATGGCCTGACCTTGCTGATCGAGATATTGGACAAAGAGGTCTACAACCCGCTCGATATCGAGATTAGGCAGCGCATCGAGCGCATGGTCGAGATCGAAAAGATCGCGCCCCTTATCGCGCTGCAACAGAGCGCGTAGCTTCGTCGCCAGAAGCTCTTCAGCGGAGAAGGACGCTATGGTCGCACTTCCCGTGAACCATGGGTTTTCGACAGCGTACGGGATCGAAACCGGCGGATCGAAAGCTTCGATCTCTGCGATGTTGATCTCGATCTTCAGCTGGAGCTGCGCTTCGGGATCATCCTCAGCCGGCACACGAAAGCGCAGCTTCGGAGCCACTTGGCTAGATGCAAAATTGGCTTGTCCCAACCATGGCTCCAGCACCTCTCGCATGGCATCAAGGATGGGGCCGATTGGTCCAGCCGTCGTCCGAACGAGATCAATATCTTCCGAATAACGCAACGGTTCCGGAAAGATGATCTTGTTGAGGGCGGTGCCGCCTCGAAATCGCAGCTCAGATCCCAGGAGTTCGTGATCGAAGATCTCGACCAAGGCTCGCGAGATGACCAAGTCCTGCTCAACCTGCCGCGGCTCGGCCCACGGTGCTGTCAGGCTCCAGGCCGTGATATTTGTTTCGGGGATCACTGTTCGTCGACCTCGATTGGGCGGCGGACAATGATGTGCCAGCGTGAGCTGCGTTCCCGTTCCTCGCTGGAAGTGATTGCGCTAGCCTCGCGCGGCTCAAGTTCAACCCATGGCGCATTGCCGTTGTGGAGATGTCTCTCCAGAGAGGCTGCAATCTCTTCTTGCCCCAGGTGGTCGAGAAGGTAGCCGAGGCGTTGGACGACGGACCGTTCGAATTTCGGCGCCAACGCGCCTAGGCGCGCTGGATCAATCTGTACGGCAAGCTCATTGAGCACGCTCGCCGCATGATTAACGCCGCCGCTGGCATGCGGATAGCGCACCAAGTCTAATGCCGTTAGCGCTGGCGAGGACACCCGCATTGAACCGGTGTCGGTCTTTCTTTGCTCAATATCTTGTTCGATATTCTCCATATCCTTGCGGAAGTAGAAAGCGAGCTTGGAACGCCCGGCCCGAATGGATTTCCATTGCCGGTCGGTTACGACTTGAAATTCCATCACTGCCTGGTGCGCCGCGCCATAGAATTCTGCGGCTTTTAGGAGCGCCACATAGTAAGGCCGCCCCGCATCCTTCATCATGGCATCAATGTACCAGCTTGGCGGAGGGGCGGCCCACTTCAGATACCGCGTGGGCGTAATAACGTAGAAGCCTCGGCGCGGCGCGAAGACATGACCCCGCTTCTTGAGGCGCGCAGCTGCGTCGAGGAAGGCTCCGTGGCTGACACCCAAGGCGTCCATTGCATCCTCACGCGTGAAGGTGGTGTGCCCGCTCGACGCCAACTCTTCAACATAGGCCGCCAAGGTGGTGGTGCGCTCAGGTATCATATTGTAAAATCCGCTCTACCAGCCGATTTCATACTATGATATTAGCACAAAAGCAAATTCAATATAGCTAACTCCGCACAAAAAGCGGATTTTTGCATATGATTCTAGGCATGGCGCAATATGGAAATCGGCGATAGCAACCGGCTGATTCAAGAGGTTCTTTCCGAGCTCGGTTGGGATGAGGACCCAACGAAAATCGCAAACAAGGTCAAGCGGCTCGACCAAGACCTACCTGCTGAAGGATGAGTTCACGGCCATCTGCAGCTGGCTCGGAAAGGCTCGTCTGCTTCACAAACTCGACCAGCATCAAGCGCCCGTGAGCTCGCGCGATCTCTATCAGGTTGACGACGACATAGGCCGGGCTGACGATGCCGTCTTTGTCGGCACGTCCGAACGCGCCTTGCCACATCCGCATCATGTTGTAGGCGATATCGCCCTCCAGGACGCTCAGATGCTGTTCGGGCGAGAGGTTCGTTTCCATCTTCCGGTCAAGGTCCGATCGATCCACGAGACCATCGTTCATCGTGACTGAGAGGGTGGGCAAGCCCGGCTTGCCCTTTTCTTTACAGACACGGAAATAGTTCCCGAGCGTATCGGAAGCGGCGTCGGTCATTCCGTGCCTCCCTGCGCTCGGGCCAAGACTTGTTGACGCCAGTCCTTGTAGGGGAGGCCGTCGCTTTCGCGCTTCCAATTGGCAGGGCCGCTAACGCTGCCCCCATACACCGCGCCCGCTGCCGCTGAGGGGGAGGAGAAGGCAACATCGCGCGTGAACGTGTAGTGCTGACCGTCCTCGGTCTTCTGGAAGACGCCGTCCTCGACGAACTGTCGCCGCTGGACCTTGGCGACGTCATGGATCGTGCGAGTCTCCTTTACGCGCGCGAGTGAGCCGGCGAGGGCCACGAACTCGCCGCCAGCCTCCTTGGCGCGGGCCTGGGTTCCCGCTTCGGTGAAGGTGAAAACGGGTTCGGCGACGCCCTTCCCATCATTGGCGTCGCCGCTTTCGGCCGCGCGCCGCAGAACATCGAAGCCGAGCACGGGCAGCAACACCTCAATCTCCGACAAGAAGCCCTCCATGTCGGCGATCTCGGGTTCCGGCAGGCCCTTGAAGTCCGGCTCGGTGCCGTTGACCAAGACGGCGCGCGCCGCGGCCCGGATCAGCGCCATGACCCGCGCTCCCAGATAGCGGCCATGCGCCTTTGTCAGGTTCTCATCCTTGGAGACGATGAGGCAGACGCGTGTGAAGAACTGCTTGGCGTCGTCCGCATCGTGACTGGCGAGCCGCGTGCGGACGCTGTCGCTCTCGCCGACATAGACGAGGGTGCGTGCAGGGTTGTCCGGGTCTGCGCCCATCAGAAGGTAGACGCCGGTGCGCGACGCTTCCTCGCGCTTGATCAGCTCTGGCAGCGCCGTGCGCAGCGCGACGACGGCCTTGCCGGACCAGTTGCCGAGCTCCGCCGTGATGACGCCGGTCGGCGAGCCGTCCACCAGAAAAAGCTTCAGAGTCCGGCCGACCTTGCGGCCCTTATGGTGCGCGACCTCAGACTTCAATGCCCAGCTCCTTCAGATGCCGGTTCATTTCGGCCCGCGTCTCAGCGAGTTGCCGGTCGAGGTCGCGGATTTCGTCCTGCACGGCCTGGATGTCGATTTCCGGCTCCGGCTCGAAGGTGTCGACGTAGCGCGGAATGTTGAGGTTAAACCTGTTACGCTCGATCTACTCGAATGCGGCGCGGTACGAATAGCGTTCGATGTTCGGCGACAATAACGATGGCCGGTAGCGACAGCCACCTTGGCCGGTGGGACTGACCGGAAGACGGGCATGCCCGTCTGAAGGGCAGTTTCACCAGCCAATCGCCTTTCAGGATGTCGGTTGCTGGCCGCTTCAGGGAGATGCAAAGCAGACCTCTTGTCGCAAATTGGAGGTTGTCGCTGGCGTGTGAGTGGTGGGCCAGTCGTCGTCGGCGATGTCGGGATCGACGGGGAAATCGCAACCCCAAATCGGCGGGCAATCCACCACCGCGTTGCATGCGTTCGTAGTCGGTGCGGTAGTCCTCGTTGCATTTCAGGCATTCCCAGGCAAACCCGGACAGGTCGAGACTGTCGAAATGGTCATAGGCTATCGAACGAGGCAGGCTGCTCGACATGATGCGCGTTCGGCGTGCCACGGAAATATTCTACACATTTGAGCTTCTTGCAAAACTCCCCGATCAAGTGGTTTTTTTTCTCCCACTTCCAGTCCGAAGTGCAACACCGGCCATTTTCCCCGCCCGGGTAGGGAAAATGGCCGGAAGGCGGGATTTCCGGCTCCCTGGCACCGGTGATTCCGGGCCCGGGACGCCCCGCTGCGGCGCGCCTCCGCTTTCCCCTGCGCCTCGCCGGGGCTGTAGCCCGAATCCCCGCCGTTCCGGCGCAGCTCCCGCCAGACCGACGAGCGGTCACGGCCCGGACGGGCTGCGATCGCCCCGTTCGACAGCCCGCTTTCCTTCAGCGCGCCGATCTGGCATCTATCCTCATGGGTCAGGTGGCGATGGCCCTCGGGCATGGCGGTCTCCCTCTTCCCGACAAGGGGACTGTCGCCGCTTCCTGGCCGATCCGCAGCATCATGCGGCAGCAGAACCGGTCACCACCGCCACTGGTGTTGCACTTCGGACTGGAATGGGGCACACCTGAAACTGCACGTCGAGAAGCGAAAGCCCTGCCGGGCCAGATCGCTCAGGGAGAGGAGCCCGCGGCCGAACGGGAAGAGGAACGACGCGCCGTCACCGTTCGGGAGATCTGCGAACAGTACATCGCCGACATAGAGGCAGGTCTAGTTCTGGGAAAGGGCGACCGGCCCAGAAAAGCGACGACGGTCGCGACCGATGTAGGCCGTATCCGTCGACATATCATTCCTCTGCTCGGCACACGGAGGATCAAGGATATTAACAAGCCAGACATGAACAACCTGATGAAGGACATCATTGCCGGGAAGACGCGCGTCGTGATGAAAACGGAGAAGCGACGCGGCAAAGCGATAGTGCGCGGCGGCCGTGGTACCGCGATCCGCACGATGGATCTGCTCAGTGGCATCTTCACCTACGCGATTGAAGCGGGGATCATTGACCAGAACCCGACGCACGGCCTCAAGAAACCGAGATATAAGGTGCGAGACCGTCGATTGAGTGAAGCAGAGTATCGGACGCTGGGTCGCTTGCTGAAAGACGTGCAACATGACAGCCACTACGGCATCCACGCCGAAATCCTTCGTCTCATTGCGCTGACCGGCTGTCGGCGAGGCGAGATCATCAGCCTGCGGTGGAGTGAGGTCGATATTGAAGGCAGTTGCTTCCGTCTGAAAGACAGCAAGGAAGGTGCATCCGTGCGACCAGTCGGCTTACCGGTCATCGACTATCTTGAGGCCGTGCGCCTGAAGCGGGACGGGACCTATGTCTTTCCCGGCCAAGGTGAGGACAACGCAGTCGGGAACTTTCCGCAAAGCTGGAAGAAGCTCTTCGCCGACACTCCGCTCTGGGATGTCACGCCCCAGGTCCTGCGGCACAGCTTCGCCAGCATCGCCGATGACCTCGGCTTCACCGAAATCACCATCGCCGCGCTGATCGGACACGCCAAAGGCTCCGATACGAGCAAATACGTCCACAGCAATTCCCGCCAGCCCTTCCGGACCCTGTATTCCATGGGCTTCCGTGAACCGGGTTTGGTGGACCTTTCCTTCCCGGCGGCCGGAAACCGCCCGGAATCCTCTGGACATCATGGGCTGGGGCCCTTGCCGCATCCCTGATGGCCTCACTGACGGGAGCTGGGACGATGCGGTTCCGGAAGGGCCCCGGCAGGCCCGGGCCGGTCGGGGCGCTGGCGGAACGCTTCGGCGCCATCGCCGGTCCGGCGGACGGGCGGCGGTCCGGCCCTGGGGACCACCTCATGGCGGCGCACTGCGACCCCCCCCATGCGCAGGCGCCCCGGCACGGCCGGCCCCAGGCGGCCGCCACCGGCCTTCAGGACCCTGTCCGCGAGGCTGCGGCGCGGCGGGGTGCCGGGGACCAGCCGGTTCTCGACGGCCACCGCCTGATCCCGGTCGGCGGCGCCGGCCACCCGGCCCGAGGTCCGTCCAGCGCGCCCGCCGGCGCGGTCCGCCACCCGGAACGCCGGGAGGCGCCGCCGCCGGCCCCGGAGCCGGTCGCCAGGACCGGCGGGGACAGGAGGAACGGCTGCGGGCGCAACGCCGCGGCGCGGTCCGTCGACGGCCTCCGGCGGGAGCGTCGGCGCCTCAGGGCCGTCGTCCCGCAGGACGGCCCCGCCTCCAACGGACCCCGCATCGCCCGCCTGCGGCGGCACGGCCTCCGCTCCGTCCCCGGCGCGAAGCCCGGCGGCCACGCGCCGCCGCTCGCCAGCCCCGGCACACGCGCGGCCCGGTTCACCGGCGCCGACGGCGCCCTGCACGAACTGCGCTGCCTGAACGGCGCGCCGGCCAGCGCCTCCCGTCCCGACATCGGGGCCAGCGTCACCGGATGCCGGGAGACGGTCACCGGGAGGAAACGCATCGTGGGGCACCACCGGGGCGGGGGGGGGGGGGGGGGGGGGAACGGAAGGGGCTCCCCTGGGTCACCGACCTTCCCGTGGACGGCGGCAGCCCCGTGCCGGCCATGCGCGCAGCCCGCTCCCGCTGGCGCACCGGGAACGGGACCCCGGCACGCCGGGGAACCGGGGCCACCGCTCCGGGACCGGCTTCGGGCACGGAAAGCGGCGCCTGACCACGGTGCCCGCCATGACGGTGACGCCCGCCTTCCCCACCGCCCGGACCGGGGCCGCCTCCCGCAGGGCGTTCGCCGCCGCGCCGGGGCGAGGGGGGCGGACGGGGTGCCTCCGGGAGGGAACCCGGCAGTGCTTCCTCGGCTTCCCGGTCCCCGGCTGGCGGACCCTCCACCCCGCCCTGACCCACGGGCAAGCGGCGGCGGCCCTGCCCGTCGCCGGGCCGTCCGGACGTCCGCCGCGGCGCGGGGCAGGCCCGCGACACATCCCCTTTTTCCGCCGGAACGCCGCCGGACGCTCCCGCACGCCCGGATTCCGCCCGAATCCGACGCAGACGCCCGCGATCCGCCGGAAACCGGACCGGAATCTCGCTGGTGGGAATTTCTGGTCACCACCACCCTAGGATTCGCCCAGTGGGACCGCGTCTTCCCGAGCGCCTCCGGCATCGCGGGAACCGTCGACCGGCTCATGCACGACGCGACGCCCGTCACCATCGACGGAGATTCGTGGCGGCTCAGGCGCGGGGACGGATGACAGGCGCCGGTCTCGACGCCGTCAAGCGCGTGCCGTTCGGGGACATCGCCGCGGAGTGGGGATACGTCCGCGACCCCGCCGCCCCGGCCCGTGCCAGCCCCGTCCTGCGGGCTCCGGGCCTGCCGAAGCCCGTCACGACCCGCCGCGGCAACGGCCACTGGGTCTACTTCAGCACCCTCGATCCGGACGACAACGGGACCGCGGTCGACTTCATGCTCCGCCGCGGCCTCTCCCTCTCCGACATCCGCGCCCGCCACCAAAGCCCGGACGCAGCTCTCCGCGACTTCCGCGGCGTCTGGAACGGGGCCACACCCGACCCGGCACCGGAATGGCTCGCCGGACGCGGCGTCCGCCGGGAGACGCTCGACGCCTGCCGCCCGCTGGTGCGCCGCGACGGCGGCGGCCGCGTCCTCTTCACCCACCGCGACCGGAACCGCGCTCTCACCGGCTCCGGGACCGGACCGCCGGACGGCCCGCGCCCTCCCCAATGTCAGGGCCGTCGTCCTCGCCCAGGATGGCGACGCGGCCGGGGACCGTCAGGCGGAGACCCTGCGCGGTCGGCTCCAGCTCCCGCCGCACGTCACGCTGGTGAGACGCCGGCCACCCGACGGCCAGGACTGGAACGACATCGTCCGCGCCGCCACGAAGGGCTGACGCCCCGGACCTCGGGCATGGAACCGGAAGGCCGTGCGCCTCCAACAAGGAGCCGCAAGGTACCGAACGCTGACGGGCCAAGGCCAGAATGCTGCCCAAAGGCGCGGCGAACCGCCGAAATCCCGCCGTTTTGAATCGCCGCCGACATTCTCGGCTTCGTATGCGGTGGAGGATACGTTCGAGACCGAGTTCCCGTGCAGTTCCGAGGACGGCCACTGCGTGACCGTGCGGGAGTGAGCGCTCTATATGGAGCAGGTCGCCAATGTCGTTGACCGCGACTGCACCTTTCAGGACAGCCCGAAAACCCTCGACGATCCCCGGTGGCAGCTTCGACAGGTTGGCAATGGTCTTCTTGCAGATGCACTTTCCCTCACGCCAAGCCTAGCGCAGGAGGATGGCGGGCTTGCCAGCCCGGTTGGAGATCGACTCAATGTTCAGGGCCATGGCGAGAATCCGTTATGGGAACTCAGTATTCAATTGCTTACGTCTGTTCGCCGGTTGCCTCCGGCTTCACGTTCATGACCTCGCCGTGGCGGTCGACCACCGCGATCTCAATGCCGACCAGCTTGCAACGTGGCGCAAACTGCGTTGCCAGACGCAAAGTGCTCTCGGTCTGCGGCACTACGGCGACCTGACGGCCTTGCGGCGGCCTCGCCATCAGCTGCCCGACCGCTTCACACAGACCTCGGCGGAGCTTCGATAGCTGGCCTGAATGCCGCGTATTGATGATGCCGCTCTTGCACTCGGCCCATATGATTCGGCCCTCGACCTCGGCAACAACATCGCCCTCCCCTGATTTAGGACGGACGGTGATTGTTTGCCCAGCAGGGTTATGATACTCACCGCCGTAGGGTGTACTGCCGAGGACGAAGTTCTTCGTGAAGTCGTGCCGCTGAAGCCAGCCTGAGAAGTCGAATTGCTTTGCGTGTTCGCCATCAGGATGGATGCGAACATCCCGAGCGCCTTCCGTTCTAAGCAGATGCATCGCGTAGGCGAGCATGACCGCACCTTCGTAGAGATGATGTTCGACCGGACCATCGGATTTTCCGACGCGGCCTTTCGGTGGCGGTACAGCCGTCACGAGGTCTTCGAAGTCCAATCCAAACGCTCCCTGATGCACTCGGCGAGCGCCCGTCGCCCACCATTGATTCCGACTGATTGCAGTTTATATTTTCTTGTTGAGTTCCGGCTATAATTACGGCAACATTGAAGGGCGAGCCTCAATAGAGACCTCCGGAACTCAACGTCTCAAATGATGCGTTACCATCGTTTTTGGGGGGGGCATCGCCTTGAGCTCCCTCATCATCGTCGGGCACGATTATGGGCAGATTCGATCCCATCGCGAACCCGCCATCAAACGTCACGCCAAACAGCGTTTCCTCACCTTCGCGAAAGTACTCCGCCACCACGTGCGGGCCTTCCTCGTCCTCTGGAAGCCGCGCTCCGGAAAATCGATCTATCTTTATGAAAGACCCGCCGGGCGGCACCTCGAAAGGACCACCGCCGAATTTCTCGGTGGCTTCCTGCATGAACTGATCAAAGACCGGTGCGCACAATCCACCACCGGTCGCGCTCTTGCCCATTGGCCGCGGTTGATCATAGCCGATATAGCAACCTGCGACGATGTTGCTGGTGAAACCAACAAACCATACGTCTTTGGCGTCATTTGTGGTGCCCGTCTTTCCCGCAACCGGCACATCGAGGTCAATACGTCCCAGCGCTGTCCCACGCTCCACGACACCCTGCAGCATAGACGTGAGCTGATAGGCGGTTATCGCATCGATGACGCGTTCCCGGTTTGACGTGATCCGGGGAGCCGTTCCGGGATCAAGCGTCTCAAGCCTACAGTCTTCGCAAACCCGTCTGTCGTGGCGGTACACGGTTTCACCCCAACGGTTCTGCACCCGATCGACCAATGTTGATTCCACCCTCTCGCCGCCATTTGCGAACATCGCATAGGCAGCCACAATCCTGAAGAGTGTGCTTTCCTGACTTCCAAGTGCATTGGCGAGATAGGGCTGCAACCGGTCGTAAACTCCGAACCGCTCTGCGTAGGATGCCACAGTCGTCATTCCCACTTCCCGAGCCAAACGAACGGTCATCAGGTTTCTTGACCGTTCGATTCCGGTTCGCAGTGGAGTTGGGCCATAAAACCTGTCAGTTGCGTTTGTCGGCCTCCAGATATCCGTTCCGGTGTCGATACTGATCGGGGCGTCGATTACGATGGTCGCTGGTGAAAATCCACTGTCCAGCGCCGCGGCGAACACAAATGGCTTGAAGGACGAACCGGGCTGCCGCGTCGCCTGCGTCGCACGATTAAAGGCGGAGTTCTGGTAGGAAAATCCACCCTGCATCGCCAATACCCGCCCCGTATTCACGTCCATTGCCATGAACGCGCCCTGAATTTCCGGCACCTGCCGCAGTGACCAGCGTGCTGACGCACCGTCATTCTCAATCAACAGATGGACATGCACGACGTCACCGACCTCAAGAAGATCGCTCGCAACGCGGGCCTTTCGCGTCAGCGCACCATTGGATCGCAGTTTTCGCGCCCACTTTACGTCCTCGGCCAGAATCCAGTGACCATCTTCGTCTTCCTCCACGCCTTCGATCCCAATCCGCGCCGCGTTCTTTCCCAGACTCAGCACGACCGCCGGATACCAGCCCTCGATGTCACGTGGCACGTCCATCTGGGAAAGCTCGTTACGCCACTCGGCCTCGTCATCAAGCGCCTGTGCTTCCAGTTTGAGGCCAGTTCCCCGCCAGATTCCGACCTCTCGGTCAAATCTTTCGAGCGCCTGCCGCAAAGCAGCCGCGGCCGAACTCTGGAGATCAGGATCTATCGTCGCCCGTATCGACAGACCGCCATTGAAAAACTCATCAGCGCCAAAGTTTCGGCTAAGTTGTCTGCGGATCTCGTCGGTGAAGTAGCCGCGAGGCGGCAGGCTGGCTCGAAAACTCTCGTAGTCGCCATTCTGAACGGTCAATAGCGGAGAGGAGGCAGCCTCCTGCTGCTCGGCTAAATTCAGGTACCCGTTCTCCCGCATTTCCTTCAGAACGAAGTTCCGACGCTGAAGGGCCGCGTCTCGGTTCTTTACGGGATGATAGCTGTACGGTGCCTTTGGATGGATCGCCAGAAATGCGGCCTCCTGAGCGTTCAGATCCGCTAACGTCTTGTTGAAATAGGTCTGTGCGGCGGCCGTCACACCAAAACTACGTGCGCCGAGATCGATCTGGTTGAGGTATAGCGCGAGTATTTCATCCTTGCTCAGAGCCTTCTCGACCCGGGCCGCAAGGATGATTTCCTTGATCTTTCGTTCCACTGTCCGATCGGAGGACAGCAGGAATATCTTCATGACCTGCTGAGTAATGGTCGAGGCACCCCTCAATCGGCCACCACGCAAGGCCTCGACAGCAGCAGCGGCCATTCCCCGAAGGTCGTAGCCTTTGTGCGAGTAGAAATTTCTGTCTTCCGCGCTGATGAACGCGTGCTTCACTAGATCAGGGAACTCATCCGGTGGTGTGAAAAGTCGGCGTTCACGGGCGAATTCGTCCACGAGCCGTCCCTCTCCTGAGTAGATTCGGCTGATGGTTGGCGGGGCATAGCTCGCAAGTTGTGCCGTGCTTGGCAAGTCACGGCCATATATCCACAACACTGCACCCAGTAGGAAGCCAATTAGTATGGCACCATTAGTGAGCATCGCAAAAATCGCGCCGAAGAAGGAAAGTATGGAACGGAGCATGGACGGCCTTCTGTCTGCCAACCACTTATAGATTCCCTAAGTCTGCCAGTCAAAACCGTCTGCACCCTGCAAGCGGTGCGATCACGCCGTTTCCGGGTTCACGTTCCGGTGAAAGCAGAAATATACAGCCCCATTCCACCCTGAAGATGCTTCCACACACCCAAGCGTATCCGTTGAAGGCGAATGCGCAACGCCAGGATTTGATCGCTTACACCCATCAATCAGAAGCAGTCTTTGGAGCCACAGTCCCTTTTCTGACGAGGGTTGCGAACATATTCAGAAACTCTCTTTGCTTTCCAGAACCCGGAAACGGCAGGCGCGCATCGACAACGGGCAATCCCGCTGCTTTCAGCGGCTCGTAGACCGCGTCATACACTGTCGCTTTGATCAACAAGATCTGGCGTGGACAGATCTTTCTGCATTCCGCGATAAGTGGACCGATTTGTTCATGAAGCAACGCAACCCTTTCTTTTGGATCGGAATCGCTGGGCAGTGGTTCCTTCAGAACGTCAATGAGCAGATTGGAATCTTCGCTGAACCTGGTCAACCACTGGTGCTTTCTTCTGCGTTCAGTCTTGGTTTCGCCGAATTCGGATTGGTAAAGGGCTTTCATCAGGTTGGTCCAGAGACTGTCGTGCGCCGACACATCCGTAAAATAGAAATAGCGTTCTGGAGAGGAAGGAGGTGCTTCCCCAACGAACAATAGGCGGACTTCAGGGGGTATGTATTGGCATCGAGCCTCCTCGTATCGGTTCCACGACATGCTTTATCTCCTTTTCTCCTCTGGGTAAACTACCCTAGACCATTGATTCCAAGCCATTTCCCAAACCCACGACTCGGGATATCCTGAGCCAAATGGCTACGAGCGGATATTGCTCTTCCGACGGAGCCGCCGCCTTAGGGGAGCGTGGGCTCTGAAGTTACACTTCCGGGTGAAACGGGGGGTTATGCGAACCCCTCTTCCGTAATGTTTGACAGCCCGATCTCTGCCAAGGTCGGGCAGTCCCAATCCAGTCGCTACCTCTTGGCTCCGAAAGAGCCGACGATCCCCCGCTGCTCGAAGACGCCTACAGTCTCCGCCTGTACGGGGCCGTAGAACCCGCCCTGGATGCGGTTGCCTGTGAGTCCGGCCTGAAACGTCCCGTCCGGGGAAACCGGAATGCCATCGAACCGGACGCTTGTGACGGTGTGGTCCCTGTTCGTGGTGATGTTCCTGATGCCGACGAACGAGGCGTCCAGCGATGATCCCGCGAAGTCATAGGTCAGCGCGGCGTCCCCCTGCAGGAAATTCGAACGGCCCTCGGTGCCGGTCGGAACACCGACCATGAGTCCGGTCCATGTGGCCGAACCGCCCGGGCGTGACCGCGTCAGGTCTCCGCCCGCTAGGGAGTACCGTCCCCAGGCCGTGCCACTCTCCAAATTCCAGCGGAAGTGTTGAACGCCGAAACCGCTATGATTCATGTAGGCTGCGTAGCTCCTGCCGTATTCGTTTGGAGTGGAGAGCATTGTGATGCCATGCTTGCTGAGAATGGCTTCGGACCTTGAAAAGTCAACTTCAGCGTCAGCCAGATTCTCCCTTAATGAAACGCCGGTTGGTCGATGAGTTAAGGTGCACACCGTTCCCCGGCAGGACGGGCTTAGTCTCACTGTCGGAAACGCCGGGGCGCTCGTCTCTCCATACAATGTCGAGGCGACCAAGGAATCCGTTCGTGAGAGAACGTTGGCAACCCTAGCCGATATGTCAGCAACCGTTTCCTGAGGTGGTTGGGATCCGGTCCCAATCCTAGCGTCTTCGTGTGGCACACCTCCGCTGCCACCGCCACCGCCGCACCCTGCGAGAACCAGCGCGACTGCCAGCGCAATCATTTGACGTATGGTCATGATACCCTCCAGATGTTTCGGGTTTCCGACCGGCGGGGTTGCCGGGTCGGTCGCCAAACAATCACCGTGGATGGGTAGATTCCCGCTCTCGCGGGCGACCCGGCATAGGGGTCGTCCACGGTGTGTTTGGCGATGGAGTGACTATCGGGCAGGTTGACTCAGGTTGTCAATGGCGTGAAGGACTCGGGTACTTGCCCCGCAGGGGCTTCGACGGCCCGGGCGGCGGCAGGAGACCACACCGGTTTCTGAAAAGATCCGTGCGCAACGATCCTGGTCAGACCAGTTGTCTTAGCGCCCGAAGACCGGCCTCCGCAGTCGGATGTTCGCCGCCATGTTCGACACTTTCTTGATAAGGCGCATTACGAGTTTACCCTCGCCTTCCATACACCTGATGTCATTATGTATTCCGATTGGGGCCGTAAACCGCGATTGTCGTTGTTTCCAACGATGCGGATGCGCGAGCCCAATGTGCGGAATGAAGCCAACTTCCGGTTGAGGATGCACCACGTTGGTTCTATATGGATCCCATCACAAAAGCGGCGGCCGACGTATGACCTTGCTGCCATCAAGTCAACTTTCAGCACGCGACTACGGCCTCAGGATGATGGGTTCTGCGCCTAGCACTGCCGCCTTGCTGGAATTCGGGCGTGAACGCACAGTAGGTGTCATCCAGTCGATCGAATGGGGTGAATTGTGGAAGTACATGACATTACATCCCATGCCGGTCACCGCGTCCGGCAGGACATCTGCCATCTCCTCTGTCCACTCTGAAGCGGGTCCACTCTAAATGAAGTTCACGGCCGGTGCCGTCAACGGATTCCGTCTGCTGTGCGTCAAGGAGAATGACGATGAATAGTTCTGTCTGCCCGAAAACCGGGGTTCTGATGTATCGCGGCACACGTCCCATGACAATCGCCCACAAGGGTGAATCGGTCACTGTTGACATGCCAGGCTGGCACTGTGACGCAAGCGGGGAGAGCATCCAAGATGGATCCGAGATGGAAGTTTCCGACAGGGCGCTCACCGCCCTCCAGGCGAAAGTCTGCGGTCGCCTTGTCCCACAGGCCGTCAGGCGGATTCGCAGACGCCTCGGACTTTGGAACGGGCCACCGTTCCTGAAACGCCGCAGGCGCGAACCGGCGGGCACCGTCAGGCTGTCCGCGGTTCCTCCGCGCAGGATGAGGTCATGGGCAAGCGGTTGCCCCAGCGGCCGGTCGTGGAAGCGGGCTAGCGGATACCTGTCGGCCGACACCGACCGGTGGTCCTTCAGCAGCAGCCGGTCGACGCGCTCACCAGGACCGGAGGGAAGAACCAGACCTCCCGACCTCATGGTGTCGGGGGCCAGGGCCGTGACCCGCAACCCGTCACCCATTCTTTCCAACCGCAGGGTCAGGAGCACGTCATCGCCGCCGTCCCCCTCCGGCTGCAGGATCCAGATCATATCCAGGAGAGCGTGAAACACCGCCCGGACATACCCGTGGTCGAAGACATGGCCGGACTACCGTACGCTCAAACGTTCCAGCCGGTTGAGGTCGGCCCTGACCGCACCCGTTGCCAGGGCCACCGCCAGCAACAGGGCCGGCGCGAGGACGTACAGACATCGAATCCAGCTGGGCGTGAAATGGAGCATTGGTCTGTCTTTCATGGACCGGAACCCGGTTCCGTGACGTCCCTGGCAGGTGTCCGGTCCGGTTCCGATCCCCATTCGATCAGGTAAGAGCGGAACGAGGGAATGGGGGCGTGGACGCCGTCATCCGGAGCCCTGTACAACGCACCCTGATGGATGAGATGATTGAGGAACCACAGCGCGGATTTTCCTTCCGGAAGCCGCTGGCCGGGACGGTCGGCCAGGCTGTCCTCGACGAGTTCCTCCACATGCCTTGTCCGCATGCCGTCCCGCAGCCCGGCCATCACCCGGGCGGTGAGGATATCGGCCTGTTTCATCGACGAACTGTTCTGGTCGCTGTAATATTCCTGCCGCAGGGTCCACGTCATCCTCCGCATGGCTGGCCAGTCCATGCGATGCATGTTTCCGTCAACGCGCAGGGTTTCCTCCGCCAGGGAGACACCCGCATAACGCAGGTGCCGGGGCCAGCCGTCGCAGATGTCGGCCAGGGCCTCCAGCCGCGGGGCGTGGCGGGTGGTGTCGAGACCGAAATACAGCGCCAGTCCGCACAGGAAGTCCCGGGCCTGGGCCTGCGTGAGCGGTTCGACCTCGTGGATTTTCCGCCCTCGTGTCAGATGCATGCCGAGGGCTTTCTCCGCCGTGTCGGACAGGCCGGCGAGCACCAGTAACAGAGGAAGGCCGGAACTGCCGTCATGGATATCCTGCAGGAAAAGGGCTTCCGGTGATGTCTGGTCCCTTTCGAACCGCTGTGCCTCGTCCACGGCGACGATGAGCGGAACCGAGTGCTCCGTCGCCGGGTATGCGCTGGCCACCTCACGGAGCGTTCCGGGGACCCGTTCATCGGAGAACTGCACCGACAGAAATTCCCACCAGTGAAATTCCGGTCCGGTTTCCGGCGGATTGCGGGCGTCGGCGGCGGATTCGGGCGGAATCCGGGCGTGCGGGGGCGTCCGGCGGCGTTCCGGTGGAAATAAGGGATGTGTCGCGGGTCTGCCCCTGGGGCGGTTCGGTCGGGCGTTCAGGCGCGCCCGGGCGCCCCGCGCCGCGGCGGCGACCGTCCGGACGGTCCGGCGACGTTCAGGGCCACAGGCGCGTGCCCGTGGGTCAGGGCGGCGTAGAGTGTCCGCCAGTCGGGGACCGGGAAGTCGTGGAAGTATGACCGGGTTCTCTCGCGGAGGTACCTCAGCCGCCCCCTCGCCTCCAGCGCGGCGGCGAACACCCTGCAGGAGGCGGCCTCGATCTGGTCCGTGAGGAAGGCGAGCATCATCGTCATGGCGAGCACGGTGGTCAGGTGCCGCTTTCCATGCCCGAAGCTGTGCTCGAAGTGGTAGCCCTGGTTCTTCAGCGTGTTGAACGTCTCGTTCTCTATCCGCCATCGGGAGCGGGCGGCGCGCATGACCGGCATGAGGCTGTCGCTGTCGACGGGAAGGTCGGTGACCCAGGAGAACCTCCGCTGCTTCTCCTCCACCCGGTGGGTCGGGTCGTCCGGGCCGCGGTGGTGCTTCGCGATGTATGTCCTCTTGATGACCGTCTCCCGGTATTCGATGACGTTGACCCTGATGTCGGGATGGGAGGCGTTGACTGGCGCACCGTTCAGGTAGCGGAAGTCGTGCCGGGTGCCGTCGGCGTCGGTGAACCGGGCGGTGCGGGTGTCGGGGCTGGCGTCGAGGCTGGCGAACAGCAGCGCGTGGTCGCCGGGTTTCGCGCCGAGGATGAAGCGGAGGCCGTGCCGCCGCAGGCGGGCGATGTGGGGCCCGTTGGAGGCGAGGCCGTCCTGCAGGACGATGGCCTTCAGGTGCGGATGCTCCCGCCGGAGGTCGTCGATGAACCGCGCGGCGGCGTTGCGCTCGCAGTCGTTCTTCGTGTCCCCGTCGGTCCTGGCGATCGGCTCCGGGGCCAGCGGGAACACCTCGCGGCGTTCCGGGTGGCAGACCACGGCGGCGAGCATGCTGTGCGAGTAGGTCCTCGATCCATCACTGCGGCGGGCGACGCAGCAGTGGTCGCAGTGGACGGATTTCGAGCTGAAGTAGCCGGTGCCGTCAATCGAGATCAGGTAGTGGCCGTCGAAAACCGGCTGGTCCTCCAGCACCCTGCCGCGCTGCAGCCTCGCGAACAGGGTCCTGAACGCCGGGCGCAGCTGCCTGGGGTCGACCGTGTCGAGGCGTTTCCGCATGGCGGAGTCGCAGGGCGCCGCCGCGATCCCGAACAGCGTCCGGAGGTTCCCGCGGACGATGGCGTCCCTGCGGCTGTCCCTGTCGAACTGCAGGAGCGACGGATATTTGAGCGAGAACATCGCGAACGCCGACATGAGGTGGTCCGCGAGGCTGAACCGGCGCCCGTCCACCGGATCGTCGATCCTGCCGAAGCATTCCGCAAGCGCCCTGATCAGCCCGGGCCTGCCGAGGTCCTTCCGAAACCGCATCGTCCCAACTCCCGTCATCGAAGTCAACACCGGTTGCGGTAAGGGCCCCAGCCTATGATGTCCAGAGGATTCCGGGCGGTTTCCAGTCGTCTGGAAGGAAAAGTCTACGAAACCCGGTTCACGGAAGCCCAAGGAATACAGGGTCCGGAAGGGCTGGTGGGAATTGCTGCTGCACCGAAAGTCCGCCGGGTCCGACCCCGAATCCACTTACCCGTCTGATTCGGTCGGCCAGGGTCCGTTTCCATTTCGTCTCTTCCATGGTCCATGCGTCAAGCACGGCGCCGACACCTATCCGGGGATCGTGAAGGAGGTGGGTGGAGGACAGGACAATGACCCGAGGCTTCTCGTCCGTACCCAGCCAGAGTTTCTGCATCTCGTGCAGCAGCGAACTCTTGCCGGCGCCGGGGGCGCCCTGGACGATGCGGGTGACTTTCGGCCGTCCGGCCTTGCGGGTGGCGATATCGAAGATGTCATCAAGGATAGTGTCGTGGCCGACGAAGACCGGCGGTGGATCCCCCTCGTCCTGGTCCAAGTATTCCGTGATCCGGTCCCGGTGGATGGGCATGGGTTTCCCTTCATACGCCTTGTTTTCCGTTTGCGCAGGCTACGCCAGACCCGCCGGGAAACAAAGGCACAATATCCGCCGTTTCCCTTCGTTTCCGGGCGCGGCCGGTTCTCCGGGCGTCCCCCGCAACAACGTCATGCCCCACGACATGCCGGAGCGGCCGGTCGGATCCGTCATGGCCGGGCGGTGGACACATGGGAGCCAATATCTCCGGGTTTCGGCATTGACGCCTGACGGGCCGCTGCATGAATGCCGGTCACTGGAGGCCCGACCACCCAGGATCAGGTTCATAGGCACGGTCATTGCAACCGTCATCCACCGTCAGGGAGAGGCGGACCCGGTCAAGGAACCGTCGGTCTCCACCCAGTGCGTCATGATCCAGTTTCCATCATCCAGAATGAATTTCACCCAGTCGCCATAACTTCTCCAGAGCAGCGCCGACTGACCATCCACAGGTGGACCGACATACCCATGGAACATTTCCGAGAGTGATTCGCCCGGAAAGCCGGGCTTTCCGCCGGTATTTTCCTGCCGGATAACCGGAGTCGGTCGGAAAGTTGTGGAAAACTCCAACTTTCGACGGTAAAAAATTGCTGTACCGTAATGGCAGATATGTCGGCCGGGTTATATTTTGCATGAAATCAATGGGTTGTAAAAATACCAATGGCAAAAATATGCCTGTCACGACACCCACGCTCCCAGGAAATCGCCGAAGCCTGTGCTTTCATGGGCGCCGGCGGCATCTTTGCACCCAGAGCGCGTACCCCAGAGTCAAAAAATCCGGTGATTTTCCGCGAACAGGACACCCTGATCGAGAAGAACATCGTCCGCAGTCACGGCTTGATCGACTTCTGGATGTAGCGCCCTGAGCCATGTGGTTCGGCTTCAGTTGCGCAGCAATTCTCCCGATCTGCAGGCTTGCCGCTGACAGTGTCAGCGCACAGGTCGATTTTTGCCCGTCTCGCCGCATATGGACCTGAGCCGAAGCCGCCATTCTCAAGGACCGGGGTAAGAGGATGGCAACTCAGTTTTGCCGCTGAAAGGCACTGGATCGGTTCCATTGTTCCCAAGCCCCCTGGCGTTCGCGGCAGATCCCGGACATCAACCTTATTTCCAGTTGGTCCAGTCAAGCACCACAAAGGGAGCCTCTATTCGCCGGTCCCTGATGTCAGTGTAGAGCCCCGCCGGATCACCCGGAGTACAGGACGCCACCAATCCGTCAAAATTCAGCCTACCCTCCGCCATCCATTTCAATGCACGTTCGAAGCCCGAAAAGATACTGTGTCGGGCATTGTTGTATCCTTCCAGAAGTTCTTCCCAAACGAAGCCACGCGCCCGTATTGGTAGCGCCCACTCCCAACCGCTGCGCAGGTTCACGAAATTGAAGAATACGGAACGTGTGATGCTATGCGCGGCCAAGTCGGTACATTGCCGCCAAGGCACACCTACCAACACAACCTCCCCCATCTGGCCCACGATTTCGCAAGCCTCGAGAACCGCCCCCTCGTTCCCGGAACATTCAACAACGAGACGAACGCTTCCAGCAAATTCACTTTCATCTTTGGGCATCACCGAACGGGTGGACGCGATGCCCGAGGCCTCAACCTGTGATCTCCTCAACCCATCAGGCTCAACGACCGTGACCTCATATCCACCAATGCGGAAATTATGGGCAGCGCAGATGCCAACCGGACCGGCACCGGTGACAATGACCTTGTCCCCCGGGCGGGCACCTGTTGTCATCAGCGTTGTCATTGAAACGCCCATCAGCCGCGCGATCACCGCGACCGATGCATCAAGTCGGTCTGGTATCGGCAAGGTGACGTGCACCGGGCACTGTTGGGTCGACCGATGCGGACCCATGCAGAAACGCAGTTCACCGACGTTCACGTCGCGCACCTGCGATCCAATGTCCGTCACGCGGAACACCGCCCCGTAACCAGGACGGAGAGGAAAGTCCCCAACTTCAGCCCAGGCAAGTTCAGTGCCCTGGCTAATCAATGTGCATACCGTGTCACCACGAACTTCATTGGATCCAAGCGGAATATCCTGATATTCAGCAAGCTCAAAACAGTTCTTTGCCGGAAATACAATTTCTGTGGGCATGATCGGAGAACTCCAGGATTCAGGTGATGACTGACAGACCGGTTTGCCTGTCGAAGATGTGCAATCCCTCCGGTTCGAGGCGTACACCCATCATCGTATCTTCGAGCGGACGGCGGCTCGACGGCATTTCCGCGATCAGTTCATGCGACCCTATACGAATATCGACCAGTGCTTCATTTCCGAGATATTCCACAACTTCCACCTGGGCAGAAACCGAACCTTCAGTACCTTCATCCACTGACCGAATGTCCGGAGGACGGATCCCAATCATGATCTCCTGCCCATCACGAACCTTGCCGGAAAAACGGGCGGGCAATTCCAGTTCAAGGAAATCTCCGACAAGTTTGCCGCCCTGCACTGCCGCGGGCAGCAGGTTCATCGCAGGGCTACCGATAAAGGACGCCACGAAAACATTTCGGGGAGTCTCGAAGACCTCCTCTGGCGTTCCGGTTTGCTCGATATAGCCATCCCGCATGATCACAATCCTGTCTGCGAGTGTCATTGCCTCAACCTGGTCATGGGTCACGTACAGGATCGTTGAATCGAGCCGCTTGTGCAGCTTGCCGATTTCCCAGCGGACCTGTGTGCGGAGCTTTGCATCAAGATTTGAGAGAGGTTCGTCAAAAAGGAACACACCGGGCGTGCGGACCATGGCACGTCCCATTGCAACGCGCTGGCGCTGTCCACCTGATAGCTGTGATGGTTTGCGGTCGAGCAGTTCCCCCAATCCAAGAATGTCGGCTGTTCTGGAAATTCTCTGTTGAACCTCACCGCTGTCGAGTTTCTGCGGGCGCAGGGCGAATTCCATGTTCTGGCGCACGCTCATATGTGGATAAAGGGCATAGTTCTGGAACACCATGGCAACGCCGCGGTCCTTAGGTGCCACGTCGTTGACAACGCGACCACCGATCGACAGTTCTCCACCAGAGACATCCTCAAGTCCCGCTACCATTCTCAGCGTAGTTGTCTTGCCGCATCCTGATGGCCCCAGGAGCACAACGAACTCACGCTCGGAGATGTCCAGATCTATGCCATGAACAACCTCGGTCTGGCCGTAACGCTTTGTGACGTTTCTCAACTGGATCGATGACATGACCTGCCCTCCCGACGCTACCTGACCGATCCAAGTGTAAGCCCACGCACGAGCCAACGCTGGCAGGTGAGCACGAAAATGACGCCAGGTATAAGGATGATGAACGAACCGGCCATGATACGCCCCCATTGCACGGCATCGGAAGACCAGAATGACATGACAGCGACGGTTGCTGTCTGGGCGTTCGATCCCGTCAGCATCAATGCGAAAATGAACTCATTCCATGAAAAGATGAAACAGAACACCGCAGAGACCGCGAGCCCGGGCGCCGCCAGCGGCAGCGTCACATGCCAGAACGCCGAAAGGAGACCGTGGCCGTCAACAGCTGCCGCCTCTTCCAGCGCGGTCGGCACTTCATCGAAGAAGCCCTTCATCAGCCAGGTGGTAAGCGGAATGTTGATGGTCGAGTAAATTATGATCAGCGCCAGCGGTGTATCGAGCAATCCAATCGTCTTGAAAATGATATAATACGGTACCACCACCGCAATCGGTGGAAACATCCGCATCGACAGAATCCAGAATGCGACGTCCCCCATGCGCCTGTGTTTAATCCTGCTGATCGCATAGGCGGCAAGAGAGCCGAATGTCAGACTGAAGGCTGTTGACCCGAGAGCAACGACCAAGGAATTTCCGACGAATCTGGCGAATGGTCGCTCAGAAAACAACGCAATGTAATGTTCCCATGTGGGTGAAAAGACCATGGCAGGCGGCTTCTGGAACATGATCGGCGTGGGCTTAACGGATGAAGAGGCAATGATGTATATCGGTGTGAGGAACACGACCAGCGCTATCGCGACGAGCAGATAGACCAGAAATGTCTGCTGTGTGCTCGGTTTATGCATCGCCCCTGCCCTCTCAGTTTGGAAGTGGTTCGCGGTTGAGAGACTTGAAGAACAGCGTGATGAGAATCACGATAATGGCCAGTGAGACGAATGAAGCCGCCGCTCCTACCCCCATACGCCAGAACGTAAAGGACTGGCGATAGATGAACATCGACAACACTTCGGTCGTGTCACCAGGTCCACCCTTGGTCAGCACGAAGATGATATCATAGATCTTGAATGCATCGATGGCACGTAGGAACATGAGGCTGATCAGCACTGGCTTGATCTGAGGCAGCGTAACATACCAGAACACCTCCCAGGCCGAATTGCCGTCAATCCTTGCGCTTTCGTAAGGCTCTGGAGACAGGCTGGTCAGTGCTGCGGCCGCTCCCATCATCACGAAGGGAGTCCATTGCCAGATATCCGCAATCGCGATAGCCCAAAGCGCCCATTGTGTTGACGTGATCCACGGGATCGGACTTACACCGACAAAACTCAGGAAGTAATTCAAATATCCAAGCTCCGGGAAATAGAGAAACAGCCAGACCAGTCCCACAATTACCGTAGAGATCATCATGGGAATCAGCAACAACGTGCGGATTACTCCCATGCCCGGAAGACGCTGCGTCACAAGCAGTGCCAGACCGACTCCCACGACGAGCTGCACCGATAGCGTCATCAGCATAAGCTTGAAAGTAACCGTAAGCGTGTGCAGGAACTCGGATGACGTCAGAATCTCCCTGTAATTCGCCCAACCGACAAAGATCCGAGGCACGAAAAGCTTGGCCAGATCATAGCTGCGAAAGCTCAGATAGCCCGCATAGATCATCGGATAGATTGTCGTGCAGAACAGAACCAGAATGGCTGGCACCATAAAGACCAGGAAAATCCGTCTGTTACGCTTTCTGATGTACGCCATGGATACAGTCCACCGCCGACACTATCGACGGGCTTGAAATGGACCGCTCCGGAACTCGCAGAGAACCGGGAGCGGTCCATGGAAGGCCTCAGCTCTTGAAGATGTCGGCCTCGGGATCCGCAATCCAGCGCAACCGCATTTCGAGCGGGAACACCTTGAGCCGCGTGTTTATCTTGGTGCAGGCATTGGTCAACGCCTCCTGTGCGCTATCCGTCTCGCCAGCCACATACTTGTTCAGTTCGACGCCGAAGATCTCTTCCACATCCGCATAGAACGGATGGTAGATGCGACGCTTCGCTGTATCCTGCGTCTCAAGCAGAACCCTGTAGTAGGGATACTTTGCCTGCAGGTCCGGATCAGCCAGTATCGACTTGTGGAACTGGCTAACGCCAGAGCCTTCGTTGGCGAAGCGGCGCATCATATCGCGCGAAGTTCCCCACTTAATGAACGCCCATGCCGCTTCCTTCTCACGTTCGCTGGCCTTCGAGTTTATTCCGAAACTCAGAGCACCGGTCATGGTTTCCATGGCGCCACCATCCTCGGTGGGGCTGGGCTGGTAGCCAGCCTCACCAATCGTGGGAAGGACTGCCTCATCCGGATTGGTAAGACGCACGGTGCGAACCGACCAGTAACCGGACTGCGCAACCTCGCCCCGCTCCATATAGCCGGTCCGAATGTCCCACATGAGCCCCAGATAGTCAGGAGGATTGAACGGCACCAGTTGCTTCATGACTTCGGCCGCCTTCACGCCCGCTTCGCGATCGATCGCGCAGAGACCGGTTTCCGAATCCCAGTATTGACCGCCAAAACTGCGCATGATCGGGAAAAAGTCATGGGTGATCGCACCTGCAACTCGACTAAAGGCCTGGGCGTTCCCATAGAAGTCTTTCTCCAATGTCGTTCCCGCAAGGGAATCACCAGCCTTGCGGGTAAAGAACTCGGCAATGTCGATAAACTGCTCCCACGTCTTGGCCGGCGCGAGATCATACCCATATCTCTCCCTGAACGCGGCCTGTTCGTCCGGATGCTCGAACAGGTCCTTGCGATAGTTGACGTGCCAGATCATACCCGCCGCCGGAAAAGCAAGGAGACGCCCCTGCCAGGTGTTTTCCTGGAGCTGGATCGGGATGATGTCGTCAAGGTGAATCTCCTCGGCATCGCGGATCACCCAATCGGTCAGATCATGAAGCGCACCGGATTCACCGAGGACACCAACCCAAGGGCTGTCGACCCACATCAGTTGATAGCTCGGCCTGTTGGCGCTGGCTTCGATGACGATCTTGTCTATCAGCCCGGGATAGGGGAACATGTCGATCTGCACCTTGGCCCCGGTCAGTTCTTCGAACTCATCCACGATAGGTGCCAGTCGGGTGACCGATGTGTCCCCAATGGCAAGCATCTTTAGTTCAACGCCTTCGTACTCGGCGGCAGAGGCCGATGCGGAGACGGCAACTCCGATACTACCTGCAAGCAGGAGCGACTTTAGGTTCTTCATTTCTCTCCTCCATCTGGACGTTTAGGCTGAAGCAAGTTCAGCAGAACCCCAATTCCCGCCCCGTCCAAGGCATGGAACCGGAAAAGTGTGTCAGGAATCATCGACCGGCGACCAGGCTTTCGGTCCACCCTCCCGTTCGTAGCCGAGTGGGCCATCGGTGCTGACGATCTCCAGAAATTGCCCCCATGGGGAACGAAGATACACCCAGGTCAGCCCCTCCATCGGTCCTGAATCGATCAAGGTTGGGCCTTCAAGAACATCAACTCCAGCCGCGCGGAGCCGAACGGCCGCAGCGTTCGCGTCTTCCACCTGGAACGCGAGATGGAATGCGCCGGTTTCACTGTTGGATCTGAGCGCCGGGTTCCGGTCCTCGCCACGATACCTAAAGAGTTCGATGTTCGTGCCGTTGCCAATCCGGACAACCCTTATGTCTTCGATCCGACGGCCGCCCCTGACTCCCAGCCGCTTCAGCATGAACTCGTCATCGACGTCCACCAAGCCAGTACTGAGTACCGTGACTCCACCGAAAACGGTTTCGAAGAATTCGACGGCCTGGTCCAGATCAGGAACCGTCATTCCGACATGTTCAATTCCAAATACCTTGATCATTCAACATTTCCCCATGTGATGCCATGTTCCGTCGCCGCCATTCCGACCTTCGCTAGAGGGTTGCGGCCGCCAGGGGCCCGACACCGCGAACGAGATCGGACGCCTTCTCACCAATCATGATTGTCGCCGCATTTGTGTTTGAAGAGCTGATCGTCGGCATGACCGAACTGTCGCACACGCGCAGACCTTCCAATCCCTGAACCCGGAGTTCGGGGTCCACCACTGCCATCTCGCCCCGACCCATTCTACATGTACCTACCGGGTGATGATCGGTTTTCGCGAGCCTGCAGGCATAGTCATACAGGTCATCTCTGCTCGTGATGCCCTCTCCAGGCAACGCTTCCCTTCGGATGTAGCGCTTCAATGCGGGTTGCCGGAGGATATCACGGGCCATCCCAAGGCCGCGGAGCGAAATTTCGAGATCGTAGGGATCGGACCAGTAGTTGGGATCGATTAGGGGGGCCTGCATCGGATCGTCGGAGGCCAGCTTGACCGTCCCGCGCGAACGTGGCCGCATGAAGGCGCTGTTTAGGGTTATCCCGGCATTGTCGAGCGCAACGATTCCTTTTTCAATCCCCGAACCCTGGCCGAAATGAAACTGGATGTCCGGTGATCGCGCCGAATCGTCGGCATACCAGAACGCGCCGGTCTCAAAGAGTGAGGACGTGACCGGGCCAGTCCTGAAGAGCAGATACTGCAGACCAGCGATGATGCTCCGATCCATCCGCTCAACGCCGTCATAGCTATATGGGCCCGAGCATTCGGCAATTGCGCAGATGTCAATGTGATCCTGAAGGTTTTGGCCGACACCGGGCAGGTCGTGGACGACTTCCACACCGACTGATCTCAATTCGTCTGCAGACCCGATTCCGGAGAGCTGAAGCAACCTGGGAGAACCGATCGCACCCGATGTAACGAGAATCTCCCTGCGGGCGCGATAGCTGGCCCGTCGCCCACCAAGCACAGTTTCAATGCCGATCGCCTTTCCATTCTCGACCACGATTCGCGTTGCCTGGCACTGGAGCTGGATCTTAAGGTTCGGCCGCTTCTCCACAGGGCGCAGATAGGCCGTAGCCGTAGAAGACCTCCGCGCCTCTCGCTGGGTCAGCTGGTAATACCCCACTCCACCCTGCTCGCGTCCGTTGAAGTCAGGATTGTAGGGAATTCCATACTGCTGCGCCGCACGAATGAAGGCATCGCAGACCGGCAGTGTGCCACGTGGCATCGATACACCAAGCGGCCCTTCCGCCCCATGATAATCATCGACAAAGCGCTCATTTCCCTCGGCCCGCCTGAAATAGGGAAGTAACTCGCGGTAGCTCCAACCATCGCATCCCTCGTCATGGGCCCAGGCATCGTAATCCTTTGCATTTCCCCTGGTATAGACCTGGGCATTGATGGTGCTGCCACCACCAATCACCTTTGCTTGGGTATACCAAAGTTCGCGACCCTTCATATGCCGCTGTGGAACGGTGGACCAACCCCAGCTCGCAATTCCCTTTGTCATTCTGGCGAAGCCCGCCGGCCAGTGAAACAGAAAGCTTCTGTCGGGCCCGCCAGCCTCGAGCAACAGCACAGAGATATCCGGATCTTCCGAGAGCCGATTGGCCAAAACGCAGCCTGCCGACCCGGCTCCGGTCACCACATAGTCAAATTCTGAAGCTTGCGCAGACACGATGCTGGCCCATGTAACCAAATGGTTATCTCGAAAGTGTCCTACAATCGACGGCCTGTCAAGCGTCGACCTGCTCCAGAATTGCGACAGGAGGCCCTGTCGCGTCCGCCCTATTTCGGAATTTCGCGACGCAACTTAACGGATATCAGGCCAGAACTCATCTGTTCCCTTCTAACTGTATGATTGTAAACGGCTTATTCCACCAATGCCGATCCGTGCCGCTTCGTGGCATGAGTTCAGTCTGCAAGTAGTTCTCAGTTCACATCTGGATCAGATTGTGGATCCCAAGCGAATCCGACGAGGCCGCCTTATCTGCCTTCAGGAAGGACCCGATCAGTCCCGCATGGACTTCCGGTCGCCGACACGGTCTGAACCAAATGTGACCGGGCGCACGGCACAGACCTGTCTGAGCGTGCCAGCTCAACGCCTACCCATGAAGTTTCGCAACCGCTCGAGCCCTTCCCGAATGTCTTCGGTCGAGCGCGCATAGGAAAATCGAATCGTTCCCCAACCCCGCGCCTCGTCGAAATCCAGCCCCGGAGTAACGGCCACGCCCGCCTGATCAAGAATCTCGGCGGCCAGCGCCCGACTGTCGTCGGTCAGACCACTCACGTCGGCGTAGGCATAGAATGCGCCATCCGGAGGCGCGATATCGGGAAAACCCGCAGCGGCAAGACCATCCAGCATCAATTGCCGGTTCTCCGCGTACACGGACAGGTTGTCCTTCAACTCGTCGTCGCATTCCAAAGCGGCCAATGCGGCGACCTGACTGACATGTGGAGCGCAAATGAACATGTTCTGGGCCAGGCGCTCAACGGTGCGGACATGCGAATCGGGAACCACCATCCAGCCCACTCTCCAGCCAGTCATGCTGAAGTATTTCGAGAATGAATTGATCACGTATACATCATCGCTGATTTCCAGCGCGCTAGCAGCCTTAAGATCATACTCTATGCCATGATATATCTCATCCGAGATAACAGCCACGTCACGCTCCGCCGCCGCAGCGACCAGCGCGGTCAAGGCCTCCCTGTCCAGCATTGTGCCGGTAGGGTTCGCCGGCGATGCGACCAGCAGTCCCGACAATCCGTCGACTAGATCTGCAGGTGTTGGCTGGAATCGATGTTCCGATGACGTGCTCGCGGTAACCGGCACAAGTCCAAGCGCCCGAAGAATTTGACGATAGGACGGATACCCCGGTGCACCGACGCATACGAGGTCGCCGCTGTCAAACAATGCGGTGAATGCCAGAAGAAACGCTCCGGACGAACCTGAGGTCACTATGATCCTGCCAGGATCAAGACCGATGCCATGGCGGTCGTGGTAGAGCCTGGCGATTCGAGCGCGCAACTCCGGCAGGCCAAGCGCGACGGTATAGCCAAGAGCCTGCCTCTCCATTTCGCGCGCAGCCGCGATACGCGCGCCCGAGGGCGCGGGAGTCCCTGGTTGTCCAACTTCCATATGGATAATGTGTCGACCATTTGCTTCAGCCCGTCGCGCCGCTTCCATTACGTCCATCACAATAAATGGATCGACAGCACTTCGCCTTGAGTTCCTCATTGGATCATCCATATGCTAGGCAGGACCTGAACTGCATTCATGGGAGCGGATGTCAATGGCTGTCGGTTGGACAGGACTTCTGCGTGCGATGTTGGTGGCTGCATTTGCGTTCCTGATGGTCGCCGCACCCGCCCGCGCCATAACGATACTGCGCGACCCGGACATCGAGAACGCACTTGAGCAGCTCTCCCTGCCGTTAATTCGGGCGGCGGGGCTCGATCAGGATCAGATCAAAATGCTGGTTGTCCGGGACAGGTCGCTCAACGCGTTTGTTTTCGACTCAGCACATATTCTCATTCATTCGGGTCTGATCCTCAAGATGGAGAGCGCCGAAGAACTGCAGGCGGTTGTTGCGCACGAGCTTGCACATATCGCAAACGGCCATATCCCTCGCCGCCTGTCCAACCAACGCACGGCCGCCGGAGCCACGCAGATTGGACTGCTGATGGCTCTTGCCATCGGTGCCGCCACAGGCAATGCGGAAGCCGCTGCAGGGGTTGCCGCCGGTTCCGCCAGCAGCGCCCAACGCGTATTCTTCAGCCACACCCGCGCCGAAGAGGCATCGGCCGACCAGGCGGCGCTGCGCTACCTGTCGCGGGCGGGCGTGGACCCAAAATCGATGGCGATCCTGCTCCAGCGCTTTCTCGGCCAGGAGGTGCTGTCAGCGGCACGCCAGGATCCCTATGTCCGCAGCCATCCTCTGACCAGAGACAGGATCCGTGCTGTAGAAGGCTATGCAGCAGCTTACCGCAGCGGCACCGACGCGCCCGCCGAGGCTGACCGATGGTTCGCCCGTACCAAGGCAAAGCTCGGCGCCTTCCTCAAGGCCCCAAGCCATACCTTACGCACCGTGGCCAAAGGCGACAACTCCGACATAGCGGTGATGCAGCGCGCCATCGCCTATCACAGGCTTCCAGATCGCGGCCGGGCGCTCGGCGAAATCCGAAGGCTAGCCGAAAGGTTGCCCAACGACCCCTTTGTTCAGGAGCTTCGCGGACAGATCCTTCTCGAATCGGGAGAAGTGGCGGCGGCGGTTCAGGCCTATGCCCGTGCAGCGGGACTGGCACCTGAGAACGCGTTGATTCTTGCTGGCCATGGCAGGGCGCTACTTGCGCTTGACGCAGGCGATAGCCGGAAACAGGCACTGCGGCTACTGGAGCGGGCTTATTCTCGTGACAGCCAGGATCCCCGCCTGATGCGCGATCTTGCCGTCGCCTACGCCCGTAATGGCCAGAATGGCATGGCGTCTGTCGCAACGGCAGAACGATATGCCCTGATTGGGGACCTGAGGAGTGCTGGCATCCATGCGGCTCGTGCGCTCAGCCTGCTTCCCCAAGGCTCTCCGGGCTGGAATCGGGCGCAGGACGTGCTAAATGCGACAGAATTCGCCGACTAGAAAGAGACCATTATGCTGAAACGACTTGCGCTGGCATTTGCGGCGGCAGCTCTCGCAGCCACAACTGCATCCGCCTTCGACATCGGGGCCATGACTGTTGAAGAGCGTGAAGCCTTTAGAGCGGAAGTCCGCGCCTACCTCCTTGATGACCCCGAAGTGCTCCTCGAAGCCATCGCTGTACTCGAGGAACGCAAGGCAAACCAGCAGGCCAGCCTGGACATCGATCTGGTGCAGGTCAACGCCGATCAGATTTTCGGCGACGGACACAGTTGGGAAGGCGGAAATCCCGATGGCGATATCACAGTGGTCGAATTCCTTGATTACCGCTGCGGATTCTGCAGACGTGCCCATCCTGAAGTCGGGGAATTGATCACGTCCGATGGCAACATCCGCTTCATCATCAAGGAACTCCCGATCCTTGGCGAGCAGTCGCTGCTGGCCAGCCGGTTCGCGCTTGCCGTCAAGCAGGTTGAGGGCGACGATGCCTATGCCGAGACACACGATGCTCTGATGGCCATGCGGGCCGAGGTCACTGACCTGAGTCTTTCCGAACTATCGAATCGGCTCGGCTATGATTCCGAGTCAGTGATGGAGGCAATGGACGGCGAAGCCGTCCAGCGCGCCATCAGCGAAAACCACGCGCTGGCTCAGCGGCTTCAGATCGAAGGCACACCAAGTTTCATATTTGGAGATCGGATGATACGGGGCTATGTACCCCTCGATCATATGCGCGACATCCTGGCCGAGTTCCGGGAACGTTAGCGTCGGATATATTGCCTGGTCATCCGTCCAGCAGGCAGAATTCGGGCCAGCGTCACTCAGCGAACTGCCCGTTTGATTCGATCTGCGCAGCCTTGGTTTCGACCTGCTCCACAATATGTTCAATCATCTCTTTGTTCGAGAGCTTATGGCTTTGCTCTCCAGCCAGATAGACCATCCCATGCCCTGCACCACCGCCGGTAAACCCGACATCAGTCATCAGCGCCTCGCCGGGCCCGTTGACAACGCAGCCGATGATCGAAAGCGATATCGGCGTTCTGACATGCGCCAGCCGTTCCTCCAGAATCTCGACTGTCCTGATCACGTCAAATCCCTGGCGGGCGCAGGAGGGACAGGAAATGATGCTGACTCCCCGATGCCTGAGTCCAAGCGACTTCAGGATTTCGTAACCAACGCGCACCTCCTCGACAGGGTCAGCTGAAAGAGACACCCTTAGGGTGTCACCGATTCCCATCCAAAGGAGGTTACCCAGACCAATTGCGGACTTCACCGTTCCTGGCTGCAGGCTCCCTGCTTCTGTGATTCCCAAGTGGATTGGTGCGTCGGTGCTTTCCGCAATTCCCTGATAGGCAGCAACCGCAAGGAAGACATCGGATGCCTTGGCGCTGATCTTGAATTCATGGAAGTCATTGTCTTCAAGAATCCTGATGTGGTCCATACAGCTTTCAATCATGGCGTCGGGGCACGGCTCGCCGTATTTCTCAAGAAGCCTTCGCTCGAGGCTACCAGCGTTGACTCCAATGCGTATGGAGCAGCCATTGTCACGTGCGGCCGCGACCACCTCGCGTACACGCGTCGGACTGCCAATATTGCCCGGGTTGACCCGAAGGCAGGAGGCCCCCGCCTCCGCCGCTTCAATGGCACGGCGGTAATGGAAGTGGATATCAGCGACAATGGGAACCGGACTTTCGCGCACAATCTCCCTTAGGGACCGAGTGGACGCCTCATCGGGTGTTGAAACGCGAACTATGTCGGCCCCGGCCTCAGCACAGGCCTGCACCTGGTCCACCGTCGCCGCCACGTCCCGGGTGTCGGTATTCGTCATGGTCTGCACTGCGATTGGCGCATCGCCACCGACTTGAACTCCGCCAACGTGGATCCTGCGTGACCTGCGGCGCTCAATACTCCTCCAGGGGCGGATGCTGTTCAACGACATGTGCACAAACGCCAGTTCACGGCGTGAAAAGCCAACCAGATCGAATGGGGACGGACGACGGTCACCCTAGGGAGATCCATCAGAGGGGCTATCCGACGCAGAGGCAACGACGGCGAACTTCGCGAGTTGGCTGTCGTTCTCGAGATCAGCGACTGCGAAGCTTGCCGCAACCTCCTCCGGGCCCATCACTATATCATCGACCACTGTGGGACCTTTCCCGAGTGGGCCATATGTCTTTCCATTGACAAGGAAATATACCGAGCCAGCGTTTCCAGTCCGTAGAATTGGTGGCTGTTCCGACCCTGGCACGACGTAGCGCTCACCACCATCAAGAATCTTCTCGAGCAGGACCGAGCCGTCTTCCGACCTGATTCTCACCCAGGATGGCCGCACAGCCAGCAAAATCACGTCCCTGACCGACTCATCGACTTCCTCTTCGACGACCTGAACAGGTGGATCCAGAGGAACTTTCGCTTGTTCCTCAACCAGATGGCTTTCCTGAACAGCCTCGGGGGTCCTGATCTCGGAAACGGTGGCGACCCTTTCCGGATCCAGTGTGACAATCGGTGGATCCCTCGGGCTTACGATCGGCACCTCCAGAGCCTGCGGACGCCTATAGAGCCGGTCCAGTTCCTCATCACGCGGCTTGGAATCCGCGATATCATCAATCCCGACGGGTGCCAGAGATCCAATCGATGCCAACGGTTCCACCGGAGTGGATGTATCGGCCACCTGATCAGTCTGCACAATTTGCACGCGCTGCAGTTCCTTCAGGACAACCAACCCACCATAGCCAATGGCGACAATGAGCGCACCAAGTATAATGGACGAGAATACAGCGGGCGCGTCGACTTTTGACAGGAAGCTCTCCGACTTCGGGAAAATTGGGGGGCTTGACCGTTTGAATGGGTCGCGTTTCTGTAACGCCGAATCAATCAGTCCAGCTCTGCGAAAAGCCGCACCAGACGGCTTGGGCCCAACAACATTCTGTATGCTGTAGTTTCCCTCCTCGCAAAACTTCGTCAATGCCCACTCCGGCTCAAGTCCGAGAAAGCGGGCATAGGAACGCACATAACCGGGGATGAACGCGGGGATATCAAAAGCTGACGGATCGCAATTCTCTATCGCAGTGATTTGAGAGATCTTGATCTTCAGCGCACTTTGAACGTCGAGAAGTGACTTGCCAAGCGTTGCTCGTTCAGCTCGCATGAGGTCGCCCAGACTGACATGGAAGTCATCGAAGCCCTTCAGCGCTGCCTGTTGGCCATCTTCCGTCTGCGCTGAAGTCTCTGGCTGTCCGACACGACGTCGAATCATGCTATGCCTTCCTAGCCAAATCAGTACCTTGCCTGCCCTCTAGACCTGGCCGCCTTAGATTCGGGCGCACCAAGCACCACTCATTCCAAATCCATCGTCGGATAGCACAGACGCAAGACCGTTGCACCAGGAAAATTCGGGATTCAACCATCACGGAGCGAGTGGTTTATCGCAAATTCCATCGGACGTCTCGAACGGAATTTCGCCACTGTTGGCAGCCCTTCCGCCCCAACGCAAACCTTGATCCCTAGCCAACAAGATCCTGACGGTTCAGTGCACAGTGTGACCACAATTCATCAAGAGCCGCAACCAACCGGTCCATCTCTCGGGGCCCGTGGTTCGGAGAAGGCGTGAAACGCAGGCGCTCGGTTCCTCGGGGAACGGTCGGGAAATTTATGGGCTGCACATAGATTCCGTACTCATTGAGAAGCATGTCCGACAGATGCTTGGTATGAACCGGATTCCCCACGATCACCGGTACGATATGGGAGCCGTGGTCCATTATCGGCAGCCCCATGCCCTTTAGCCTAAACTTGAGAATCCGGGCCTGCGTCTGGTGTCGCTCGCGCAGGCCATGTTCGGATTTCAGGTAGCGAACCGAAGCTGCCGCACCAGCCGCCAGTGCTGGCGGCAACGAAGTGGTGAATATGAACCCAGACGCATAAGACCTTATGGCGTCACAAAGCCGATCGCTTGCCGCGATGTATCCACCCATTACCCCAAACGCCTTTCCCAACGTTCCGTTGATGATGTCGATACGATGCAGGAGTCGGTCACGTTCGGCGACACCACCGCCGCGAAGGCCATACATGCCCACCGCATGAACTTCGTCCAGATAGGTCAGCGCACCAAACTCTTCCGCCAGATCGCAGATCGCCGCGATCGGACCAAAGTCGCCATCCATTGAGTAAATCGACTCGAACGCGATCAGCTTTGGCGCTGATGGATCGTCCGCTTCCAGCATTGCCCTCAGGGATCCAACATCACTGTGACGAAATACGCGCTTGGCACCGCCGCGTCGAATTCCTTCAATCATGGAAGCATGGTTGAGTTCATCCGAATAGATGATGAGGTCAGGGAAAAGCCGCGCGAGCGTCGAAAGCGTTGCGTCATTGGCGACGTATGCGCTGGTGAACAGCAGCGCCGATTCCTTGCCATGCAACTCCGCAAGCTCTGCCTCAAGCCGCTTATGGAAAACAGTCGTGCCTGAAATGTTGCGCGTGCCACCAGAACCCGCACCTGCAGCGTCAATCGCCTCATGCATGGCTTCAAGCACCACCGGATGCTGGCCCATTCCCAAGTAGTCATTGCTGCACCAGACGGTAACCGACCGTTGAATTCCGTCTGGACCGTGCCAGAAGGCATCGGGAAATGAACCTCGCCTTCGCTCGACATCGATGAAGGTGCGATACCTACCTTCCTGATGAAGGCGCTGGATCGCCTCCTCTAACCGCATCTCATAGTTCACAATGGATTCCTTGAACCGACGTCGATTGCCCATTAGCAGAACTGCGAGGAGTTTCCAAATCCATATTGGAGGAACGTACAATTTGCCACGGCAGGCCACCTATCGAAGCAGGTCCGCAAGGATCATCTGGACATAATCCAACTTCCTGATAACGTGCGAATGAACAGGCGACACACGGAATCTCCATGAATCTTACAGCCGTTCTGTCTAGAATTGACAGTGAACTGCCAACAGCAGTGAATCGTTTGCTCGCATTCCTGCGGATTCCCTCCATTTCGACGGATCCGGCCTATGGAGACGCGATCACCCAGGCAGCGAACTGGCTGGTGGATGACCTTTCGACACTTGGGGTCGCCGCGTCAATTCGCCCAACGGAAGGCCATCCGATGGTCGTTGGACAGGCAAGGGGCACCGGACCGCATCTGCTGTTCTACGGCCATTACGACGTGCAGCCTGTCGACCCAATTGAGCTTTGGAGTCGCGACCCATTCGATCCATCGGTCGTCGACTCTTCCAGTGGCCGCGTAATCACAGGCCGCGGCTCCTCCGATGACAAGGGGCAGCTGATGACATTTGTCGAAGCCTGCCGCGCATGGAAATCGGTTCATGGTTCCCTGCCATGCCAGATCACGTTTCTGTTCGAGGGCGAGGAGGAAAGTGGGTCGCCATCACTGGTGCCGTTCCTGGAGGGCAATCACGATGAGCTTAAGGCCGACCTCGCCCTCATTTGTGACACGGGAATGTTCAATCCCCAAACACCCGCGATCACCACGTCGTTGCGTGGGTTGTTGGGCGAGGAAATCACCATCACTGGATCCAATAGGGATCTGCACTCGGGAATGTACGGCGGAATTGCAATGAACCCCGCACGTGTGCTGGCTCGAATTATCGCAAGCCTCCATGACGAAAACGGACGGGTGACCGTGCCTGGCTTCTATGACGGAATCCCCGAACTCTCCGAAGCGATCGAAGACCAGTGGGAAGCGTTGGGATTCGATGAAACGGCCTTTCTTGGCGAGGTTGGTCTCGCCCGACCCGCTGGCGAGGCCGGCAGATCAGGGCTCGAGATGATCTGGTCGCGTCCGACCTGTGAGGTCAACGGAATATCGAGCGGATACTCAGGAGAGGGATTCAAGACCGTCCTTCCAGCCAAAGCCAAGGCAAAGATCAGCTTCCGATTGGTTAGTGGGCAGAACCCGCTCAGGCTTCGCGAGAGCTTCCGGGCGATGGTGCGCGACATGATTCCGCCCGACTGCAGGGTTGAATTCACCGGTCACGGTGCCGCACCCGCCTGCGTCATGGCGACGGATGATCCGTCGTTCGAACTGGCACGCAGAGCCCTTTCCGATGAATGGCCGAACGATGCGGCCTTCATCGGATGCGGAGGCTCAATTCCGATCGCTGGCTATTTCAAGGATATCCTCGGCATGGATTCGTTGCTGATCGGTTTCGGGCGCGACGACGACAGGATCCATAGTCCCAACGAGAAGTACGACCTTGAGAGCTTTCACAAAGGTATCCGTAGCTGGGCACGGGTGCTTGCTGCGTTGACTTGATTCTCCGTTGTTACCGAACGACTGCCCAATTGCCCGACATATCCATTCCCCTGGTCCACAGCAACAGACGGTGGCAATGGAACCGGTCCTCGCCTGCCTTAAGGGGAGCCGGCTGTTTCCAGCAGTTCCGACATCCCGGCCATCAGGCTCCGGTGGAAATCGCGCAGGGAAAGGACAGCGTGTCTACCCGACGCTGTCTGCAAATCAGTTTGGGTGACAGCGTAGGAAGGTGTCGGGACCTCACTCCGGTTGGCGGACTCGAGTTTCGCCAACGAGCCAGAGAGTCAAGGACAGCTGAGTCCGGATATGCTGAGGGATTTTCTCCAGCTGGCGTTCCCATTCGGAGATATCAGGAACCGCTATCCCGTAGCGGGTCTTCCTGTCGCTCTTCATCAGAGTCACGGCTTGACCGAGCACAGAGTAAAGTGCCTGCTCCTTCTGTTTCGATGACTCGCCCTCAATCTCCACCACTGTAGTCTGGGTGGCTCGTTTCCTGGCAACGAGGTCAGCTGCGCCGAAATCAGGGTCGGCGCCAATGGTGACTCCCGCATTTCGGAGCCAATCCTCGGTACAGCGGGCGCGGATCTGCTTGTCTGCCGAATGACTCCCGCCTCTCGCCCGTTCCATCCCATCGACATGAACGGTGACCTGCCATCCATCGGCAGGGCAAAACCCATGCTCAACCAGAAAACGCTTTACCTCAAGCTGGTACATCCAGAGTCATTTCCGCTGCATCGGACGCCTGATGTAACACATCCGCTCACATGAAAGCGCCAAAAGGGCGACCAGCGATTCCTGCCGCTCCGGCACTTTCCTACATAAGCCCCCGGCGCTTGCCCGCAGCCAACATGAACTCCGCCATCAATTGAGGATGGCGCGGTTGACGGGACTCGAACCCGCGACCCCCGGCGTGACAGGCCGGTACTCTAACCAACTGAGCTACAACCGCGTGAGCGGCAGACATATGACAAGCCATCGGCGCCGTCAAGCCAGATCGACCGTGAATTTCATCGGCTAGTGGACCAAAGGGAAATTCCATGGCCGTGAGGTGACATATGTTGGATGGCGCAAATTCTGCTGGTGGGTGATGACGGACTCGAACCGCCGACATCTTCGGTGTAAACGAAGCGCTCTACCAACTGAGCTAATCACCCTCCGCCGGAACCCTTAGCCCATCAATTGTGCCAAGATCAAGAGTACTCAATCACTCAGGAGAAATTCAGGATTGGACCCACGCTGTCCAATGCTGATGGCCACTCAAGCCAGGTTCCGGACTCCACCGAGAATGGCTCAATAGTCCGCCAAATCCCCCTTCAGGCAGTTGCGACGGACTGCTTTAACGAACCTGGTTGGGGACAGCGATGGAAGGTCTGGGACATTCTACGGCACTCCCCTGACTGCCTCGCCAAGCTACTGGCGCGGAATACCGATACCGCCGCAAGCGGATCCAAGCGTGGTTTTGCGAAAATCCGGAAACTCCTGCAACCACGAACTTCGCCGATGCTGTCCGCGCCGGACATGGAGTCCAACGGCCAGACAAGTAACCGCGTCAACCTACATCAAAAGAGACCGACGTCGGCTTCTGTCTCCAGGAGGTGGATTCAGTGGTGGGTGATGACGGGTTCGAACCGCCGACATCTTCGATGTGAACGAAGCGCTCTACCACTGAGCTAATCACCCACGTAGGCTGCGTTACTGCCTATCACCGTCCCACACAAGAGGTCGATGCCAATGCAGGCGCCTGTTCAGGCACTGATTCGGGTCTGAACTGCTGACACAAGACAACCCTGTCACCCGAGGCAGAGATGCAACTCGGATGGACCGGCGCTGGTTTTGCCGTCCGGTCCCCAACACTGATTCACCTGTGGCACCCGAAGTCGACCCAAATCTCTACAGCGGTGTCACTCATCGGTCTGCATCCGCATAAGCCAATTGGATTCAGTGGGTCGTCGCACTTGGCAGCCCATCGTCCGCCTGTCCCGCAGCGCGTGCCGCAGCGGCGTCTTCCTCGTCGGCCTCTTCATCCCATTCAACCGCTTCGGGTTGCCGCACCAATGCGGCATCAAGAACCTGACGGACGGTCTCGACCTGGATGATATTCAGTCCTTCCTTCACATTGTCCGGAATCTCGGCCAGATCTTTCCCGTTCTCCTTGGGAATGAGGACAGTCCCAATCCCTCCACGTAGCGCGGCGAGAAGCTTCTCCTTCAGGCCGCCGATTGGAAGCACGTGACCGCGCAATGTCACTTCGCCAGTCATCGCGATGTCCTTTTGCACGGGGATTTGAGTCAGCACTGACACTATTGCGGTCACCATAGCGATTCCCGCCGAAGGTCCGTCCTTAGGCGTGGCTCCCTCCGGAACATGGACATGTATATCCATTCGATCGAATTTCGGAGGCTTCACCCCAATCGAGGGCGACACGGCGCGAACATAGGATGACGCGGCTTCGATCGACTCCTTCATCACGTCGCCCAGCTTGCCAGTGGTTTTCATTCTCCCCTTGCCCGGAAGGCGGAGCGCCTCGATGGAGAGAAGGTCACCACCCACAGGGGTCCAGGCAAGTCCCGTTGCGACACCAATCTGGTTGTCCTTCTCAGCGAGACCGTAGCGGTATTTCTTGACGCCGAGGAACTCCTCCAAACGGTCCGGAGTGACTTCAACAGACTTGGATTCCTTCTTGACGATTCGGGTCACGGCCTTTCGAGCCAATTTGGCGATTTCCCGTTCGAGATTCCGAACCCCCGCCTCTCGCGTATATGTCCGGATGATCTGCCGAAGACCCCCATCGGTCAGAGTGAACTCACCAGCTCTGAGTGCGTGATTCTTGATCTGTTTCGGGATCAGGTGCTGCCTTGCGATCTCGGTCTTCTCGTCCTCGGTGTAGCCGGCAAGAGGGATGATTTCCATCCGGTCAAGCAACGGCTCAGGCATATTGTAGCTGTTCGCCGTTGTCAGGAACAGGACATCGCTGAGATCGTATTCCACCTCCAGATAGTGATCGACAAAGGTTGAATTCTGCTCCGGATCGAGCACTTCAAGCATTGCCGACGCCGGATCACCGCGGAAATCCCGACCCATTTTGTCAATTTCGTCGAGCAAAACCAGCGGATTCGTGGACTTTGCCTTCTTCATGGCTTGAATGATCTTTCCGGGCATCGAACCAATGTAGGTCCGACGATGGCCACGGATCTCGGCCTCGTCGCGAATCCCACCCAGCGATATGCGGATGAATTCCCGCCCAGTCGCACGGGCGACCGATTTGCCAAGGGATGTCTTCCCGACTCCGGGAGGCCCGACAAGGCAGAGAATTGGTCCCTTGAGTTTCGCCGAACGCTTCTGAACGGCAAGAAACTCAACTATCCGCTCCTTGACTTTCTCAAGGCCATAATGATCCTGGTCCAGCACTTTCTGGGCCCGATCCAGGTTCTTCTTGACACGCGATTTCTTGCCCCAAGGCAGCGAAACAATCCAGTCAAGGTAATTTCGTACAACGGTGGCCTCCGAACTCATCGGCGGCATGTGCTTAAGCTTCCTGAGTTCCGCGCTGGCCTTCTCCCGAGCCTCGTTCGAGAGCTTGAGTTCCTTGATCCTCTCCTCAAGTTCGGCGAGTTCGCCATCGCCTTCCTCGCCGTCCGCCAGCTCCTTCTGGATGGCCTTCATCTGTTCGTTGAGATAGTATTCGCGCTGCGTCCGCTCCATCTGCGACTTTACGCGCGTCTTGATCTTCTTTTCGACCTTCAGGACGCTCATTTCGCCCTGCATGAGGCCGTAGATCTTTTCCAGCCGATCGGTCACCGAAAGGGTCTCAAGCAGCTTCTGCTTCTGATCGACCGAAACACCAAGGTGTCCCGCCACCAGATCAGCGAGCTTATCCGGTTCTCGGGTCTCGGCGACGGACCCAAACGCTTCTTCCGGGATATTCTTCCGGATTCTTGCGTAACGTTCGAATCCTTCTGCGACCGATTTCACCAGCGCCGCGAGTACGGAAGTGTCGCCCTCCTCATCTTCCAGGACTTCCGCATGTGCCTCGAAGAAATCGGAATTGTCCAGGTAATCGATGATCCTCACACGCTTGAGGCCCTCGACCAGGACCTTCACCGTGCCATCTGGCAGTTTCAGGAGGTGGAGAACATTCGCAACCACACCGATCCGGTAGATCCCTTCGGCGTCAGGATCATCGGCACCTGGGTCAGTCTGGCTCGCAAGCAGGATCTGACGGTCGTCATTCATGACCGCATCAAGCGCTCGAACGGATTTGTCGCGGCCGACAAAAAGCGGCACGACCATGTGCGGAAAAACCACAATGTCCCGCAGTGGCAAGACGGGATAGGATGGACTCAAGCGCTCCTGCATACTCTTTCCCCGATTTCTGCCAGGTCAAGCCTTGCGCCGTCAGTGCGGAAGCGCTCGCCCAGATATCTTCCTCCCACAGCTAATTGGGGCATTCGACAGTGATTTTCAACCCTGATGCCAGATCGGACAGCCGTCGTCGGGTCGCCCAGTCGAAATTTTGACCAATACGAAACCCCACTTCCATTCCAAAGTGCAGCACCGGTCATTCCCGCAGTAGGGGATTGGCCCGGTCGGAGGGAATGGCTGTCTCCCTTGTTTCGATGTAGGGACTGTCGCCGCCCGCTGGCCGATTGGCGCCATCATGCGACCGGAAAACCGGTCACCACCGCTGATGGTGCTGCACTTCAGGGTGGATCGGAGGCAGCAATAAATGTAACGATAGGCCAGCTGTGGCCGATCCCGCCCCAACCGTTGCGCCAATGGCATTCGGTTAAGCAATTCCGCCGCTCTCGCGCATCATCCACCTCATTATTACAATTTCCTGATCGCCGTTTGAGGATTTGACGCGAAACAACGGTGCCAGAACCTGCTAACCGAACCCCGTTGACTGTCGCGCGGGGTCGGAAGGTCAATCGAGAATCGGCCGCTGCTCGGGATCAGGTACGGCTGCTTTGAAGGTTTGGGCTGCCACAAGGAAACATATGGTCCGATTGCCCGAGCCCTATGTCGGCCAGCTTGGCCGCCCCCTGGGCGTGCTGCTCTGACACGCGAAGCTTGACCATGACACTGTCAATCCGAGGTGACAGGAACGCGGGCCGTGTGCCGTCCGGGCAGCTTGTTGGCGCGATATGCGAGACGACCATCAACCATGCTTGGGGGTGACGTTCCCACCGTTGCATTCGGTGACCCGTGCCGCGGCATTCTGGCTCAAGTCCCGGGCCAGATTGGTCATGTCGCGCTATGGCGTTGTACATCAGGGTGGAACGGGGAAAATGGCCGCACTGTCAGAAGAGTTACAACGGCTCGATATCTCCTTGGGACCTTAAGGAATGAAACGCGGCCTCCCAGGCAGCGAACCGCCCTTCGAAGATGGCTTGACGCATGCCGTTCATGATCTCCTGAAAGTAATGTATGTTGTGCCAGGTAAGCAGCATCGAACTGATGATCTCTCCGGAGCGGAACACATGATGCAGATATGCACGGGAATAATGTCTACAGGCCGGACAGCTGCACTCCTCGTCAAGAGGGCGTGGGTCGTCCGCATGCCGTGCGTTCTTGATATTCACCGTTCCGCGACGAGTGAACGCCTGGCCGGTTCGCCCGGATCTGGACGGAAGCACGCAGTCCATCATGTCGATCCCACGCTTTACAGCACCCACAATATCATCTGGCTTCCCCACGCCCATAAGATAACGAGGGCTTTCGGCTGGAAGCATATCCGGAACATGGTCAAGCACCCGGAACATCGCCTGCTGCCCTTCGCCCACCGCAAGCCCCCCTATGGCGTAGCCATCGAAGCCGATGGAACGCAGAGCACGGGCACTTTCCCGTCGAAGGTCGACTTCCAATCCTCCTTGTTGAATTCCGAAGATCGCTCGGTCTCGCCTGTCACCAAACGCCTCCCGTGAGCGGGCCGCCCAGCGCATGGACAGCAGCATGCTCTCTTCGGTCCGTTTCCGCGGGGCCGGGAGAGCAGAGCACTCGTCGAAGGCCATCACGATGTCCGAGCCAAGAGAGAGCTGGATCGCGATTGACCTCTCAGGCGTGATTTCGTGAATGGAACCGTCAATATGACTTCGGAACGTAACACCCTGTTCCGTCAGTTTACGCAATCCCGCCAGGCTCATCACCTGAAACCCACCACTGTCGGTTAGGATTGGCCCCGACCAGTTCATGAAACGGTGAAGGCCACCGAGCCGTTCGATTCGCTCTGCGCCAGGCCTAAGCATCAGGTGATAGGTATTGCCAAGCACGATGTCCGCCCCAGCGGTCCGCACCGACTCCGGCATCATGGCCTTGACAGTACCTGCTGTTCCCACCGGCATGAATGCCGGTGTGCGGACTTCGCCCCGAGAAGTTGAAAGCACTGCTGTCCGGGCCCTGCCGTCAGTTTCCAGGAGATCGAACGGAAAGCGTCCAGCCATGCGTCGGCATTCGCAGATTCGCGAATGGATGTCCAGTTGGCAGCAAGTGTGAACTCCAAACCACTCAAGGAATTTCGGGAGAATGACCGGAGTGTACTGGACGCTAGCGGACCTATTCCTTATATCTTCAGTCAGGATTGATTGAGGACGTCATGGATATCGAAGCGCCGGAGAGACTGGAAGGCACGCCGCTGATCAGGCCATCAACCACGGACCATCCACTTTATGAAAGTGTGGTGGAGGCCTGCAGGTCCGTCTACGATCCTGAGATTCCAGTGAACATTTACGATCTTGGCCTCGTCTATACAGTTGACATCAACTCGGAGAACGAAATTCGCATTACCATGACGTTGACGGCACCAGGCTGTCCAGTTGCGGGTGAGATGCCGGGCTGGGTCGCCGATGCAGTCGAGCCGCTACCCGGAGTGAAGCAGGTTGACGTGGATCTCACCTGGGAACCTCCCTGGGGTATGGAGATGATGTCGGACGAGGCGCGGCTGGAACTGGGATTTATGTGATGTTCGGGATTCACGGAAAACAGGCTGTCACGCTCACGCCCGCGGCAACCAGGCAGATTGCCAGACTCATGGCCGAGACTGATGCCAAGGGCCTTAGAATCGGTGTCAGGAAAGGTGGCTGCGCTGGAATGGAATACACCATGGATGGCGTGTTCGACATCGACCCACACGACGAGGTGGTTGAGCAGGACGGTGCGGTGGTCTTGATTGCCCCGATGGCACAGATGTTCCTGTTTGGAACGGAAATCGACTACAGGGTCTCGCTGCTGGAATCCGGCTTCACCTTTCACAACCCAAATGTTGCGGACTCCTGCGGCTGCGGCGAGTCGATCAAGTTCAGGGATGTGGAGGAACTGGCCGCCGAAAGAAGCGTACCGTGAGTCTGTCCACTGACGACGAGGAATTCGCGAAGGAGTTGTTTTCCGGACTCGGCGTAGTGACCACCCGTAGGATGATGGGCGGGCTATGCCTCTACTTGGACGGCATCATCTTTTCCATTGTGCATGGAGATGGATCCATTTGGCTGAAAGGTGCAGGAACCATGGTTGATGAACTGGAGGCAGCGGGTTCTCAGCGTTGGACATACCAGCGAAATGGTGGCCGGGTGACGGCCATGCCCTACTGGTCTCTCCCCGAGCCGGCGCTGGACGACCCGACAATCGCCTGCGATTGGGCGAGACGAGCGCTTGCCCACCTACGGTAGCACTCAGCACGTCGGCCCAGGAAAGCACTCCCAGCCAGAGCGCCATTGTCAAAAGCAACAGTCGTTGCTGACACGCATTTTGAGGAAGTGATCATTTCAACAGGCAGCAGGGGAGCCCCCGAGGTCAAACAGGCGTGTCACAAGTCTGCGGTTGGTGGTTTCGCACACAGTCATTTGACCTTATGCTCCCGGCGCCATGTCACCAATTGCACACATTGTCTCAATTCCTATCCGTGCATACCGGCTATTCCTGAGTCCGTGGATTGGATTCAACTGCCGCTATGTTCCGACCTGCTCAGGCTACGCATTGGAAGCACTCGAAAGACATGGTGCGATCAAGGGATGTTGGCTTGCGTTCCGGCGAATCACCCGCTGCCATCCTTGGGGAGGCTCCGGTATCGATCCAGTACCGGATTGAAGCTGAAGCGATTGAACATTCGACCCCGACGTCCCTGCGGTCAACATCCCCATCGGAGATCGATCCATCCGACCGGTGGCCGGATCCCGCGCCACATTGTCCGAATCCAGCCCAGCGGGTAATGACATGGATCGCCGTTGCTCCTGACCGCAGCACGCCGTCGGCCTCCAAAGGAACACCTGCGGCCGGGCACCATCTTCGCTCTTGTCCGGATTCCACGGCCGCGCTAAAAGCCCGCCATGCTCGATAGTGCCGGTGACATACATCCGCTTCTGGAGGGGGCACCCGGAACAACCGAATTTCGCAAGCTGCGGAAGCGCATCGTGCGCGAGACCCGAGAAGCAATCGAAAGATACGGAATGGTTGAGCGCGGCTCACGCTGGCTCGTCTGCCTATCAGGCGGCAAGGACAGCTACACAATGCTGGCGGCACTTCACGAGTTGAAATGGCGCGGACTTCTGCCCGTGAACCTCCTCGCATGCAATCTTGACCAAGGCCAACCGGGATTCCCTGCAACGGTATTGCCGAAATTCCTTGAACGGGTCGGCGTTCCCCATCGAATTGAGTATCAGAATACCTACTCCGTTGTTACGGCCAAAGTGCCTAAGGGAAGGACCTACTGCGCACTGTGTTCTCGTTTGCGCCGCGGAATCCTGTACAGGGTTGCACGTGAGGAAGGATGCAGCGCCATCGTGCTGGGCCATCATCGTGACGACATTCTCGAGACCTTCCTGCTCAACATGTTTCACGGAGCGCGCCTGGCCACAATGCCACCCAAATTGGTCAATGAAGACGGAGACCTGTTTGTCTATCGTCCACTTGCGCATGTGGCAGAAGCCGACTGCGAAAAATTCGCTCGGGAAATGGCCTATCCCATCATTCCCTGTGACCTTTGTGGCAGTCAGGACGGACTGCAACGCCAGCAGATCAAGGCGATGCTTGATCAATGGGAGGCCAGGAATCCGGGACGCCGGCAAAAGATGTTCCGTGCCCTGATGAACGCACGGCCCTCCCATCTTCTCGACCCGAGTCTATTTGATTTCGCTGGTCTGACGCGTCCGGCGAGCAGACTGCCACCTCCAAGGGATTGGCCGGACTCCCCCTGCTGAGGCAATTGGCTTCAAGGGCCGCCTCCTGAATTCAACACAGCTGCCCGTAGCGCACGGTCAGGTCCTGGGACAGGTTCGGAAGGCGGCCGACAGGCCATCGGTGCGGTGTTCCCAGGGGGGATGCCGCCAGCCAGCTAGAGCGCGTCCCGGAGGCCTGACGGCAGGGTCTGGAAACCCTCGCCGCCAAGAACCAAATCCGCAAGCGTGAAGCCCGACCGGACCAGGCAGAAATGGTAGAGCATGTGGGCCGGGGTCCGCCGCCCACGGTCACGCCGGGTCCGTCGATATGCGTGAAATCCAGGATTCCCGGCCGGCCGGACCGGACCTCCGGCGGAAGATGACTTCCCTGTCAGGGCCGTGCCGCGCATTCCACCCGTGGACGCGCCGCTCTAGGATGCGCATGATTCCGGATTTGGGATGGCGGATTATCGGCCCACGGAAAGGCGCGACCGGCCTGATGTCGGGGTTCGCCTCGGGCATGGGGACGGTCCCGCCTTCGAAGTGATCCGCTTGTGGATACTCCCGTCTCCGCCCGCACGGTTCCCTCTTCCGCTAAGGCAGCTGCGGATCCATCCTGATCCTGTGGCCTGCCGCCGTGCTGAAGCCGGCCGTCGCCGACACCGTTTCGGCTGACTCCGTTTTGCTGCAGGACATTAGAAGCCTCAACTGTTCGTCAGTGATGTGTAGCCCGGGCATTCCGCTCCCCTATATGTGGTGGAACAGGATCGCAGAACCGCCAGATCGGCTGCTGACGTCAAATGAGGCACCGTCAGAGATCACCGGCCCGCCGCCCGTCCCGAAGAACGCGACTGGCATCCTGATTGTCGCACTATAAAAACTCCAGCAAATCAGCGGGATAGCGACGGAATCCCGCTTCAGCCCCCTGAAGTTCCGTCCAGAACGGCATTTGCGCGGCGACGAGGCACCCGAGGGCAGCAGGCTGACACCACCTGCCCGACGGTTGGCGGATCAGACCGATGCCGTTGGTTCAGGAGGGCCGCAACTTCGACAAGGAGGAGCGACTTGAATGTGGAACTTCGCCGACGAGTTCGCCCCCAACGTCATCTTCAACTTTCCAGCTACATCGGGAACCAACGGACGATACCCGAGGCCAGTTCCGGTCCCACAACGCAGGTCCCGCGGCCGCAATCAATTCAGCGTTGGCGCACGGGGTAGACTGCTCGTGCGTTGGCTCCGTGATGCGGGTCATACCAAAGAAGCTTCAAGGCTCTCCGGTCGCGGATCCCGTAAATGCGCACAGTCGCGTTCAACCGCAGCGAGAACAGCTCCGACACGTCGTCCTGCCCGATCTCAGCGAGACGCTGCTTCGCATGACCGGTCAGATTTCGGACCTCGACAAAATGGCTGTTGTTGCCCCTCGCACGTCCGCCAGCCGCGCGCATGATCTCTGCCCATGTCATCGATTCGAAGTCACGGAGCTTCGGCAAGATATCTTTCCACCAGACCTTGGCTGCCGCAGTGCGCCAGCCCCACTGGCCCTCAAGGTCCACGATCCCGAAGGCCCAGACGATCGTCTCGCGATCATGGAGAGTGGGGTCACCGCACGGGGCGGTGCGAGGCTGCTTGCCGCCAGCGGGAAGAGTTCGTGCCTGCGGTTGTTTTGCCGACCTTCGGGTCATAACCGAAGCTACAGGCTGCCGTAGTACTCGGCGAGAGCTTCTTTCGGAATGACTGCGTTCCCGCGCACGCCGTCAGGAATGCCGCGCCTGGCCGACTGCCAGGGCGCCTCCATATGGGTGAGATCGCTCAGCCATTGTGGAGATTTGTCCCCGTAGAACGTCAGCACCGCGTCGACGGTCTCGCGCTGGGTCTTGGTCAGCGTTTCCGGGCTCCCTTTGCGCAGACATGAGATGCGGTACTTGCCCCGATGGGCGTTGTAGAGTTCACGCACCACCGGCCCGTTGGCCCATGCCTCGATCTCCTCGGGAAAAAGGACGTTGTCGTCCCACACGAGCGACCATGCCTGGCAGTAGTAGACCAGCTTCTGCAGCTTCCATGTGGTCATCGCACCCTGCCGCTCAAGGATGTAGGCGGCGACATCGAAGACGCTGGCCATGCTGGCGCCCCCCAATCTGCGGCAGACTATCGACAGAATCATAGATAACGGCTTCGCGAGACGGAAACAACTGTCCGAGGCGTGGTCAAAGGCAGCGGCCAGTCCGATTGTGCGGCCGTGCAGTTCATGTTGCCTTTGGCCGACCTATTTGGAAACCCCCGTTCCACTCCGAAGTGCAACACCAGAGGCGGTGGTGACCGATTTTCCTGCCGCACGCAGTCCGGAACCTTCGGGGAGCGGTTCCGCCTGCGGGTTACCGGAGAGTTGGGGGTGCCGGCATCCAGACCCTGCCGACACCGCGGGGGACAGGCCGCTGCGGGACCCCGGGCCGCTCATGGCGGGAATCGCCGCCGGTGGGCGTAAGCCGGACAAATGGACCGGGCTTGGTGAATAGGTTCCATCCACGTGGCTACAGGTCGCCCATCGGCTGCCACCTCGCCTGTTCCGTCCTCTGGCGGGATAGCCGACCCGTGAACCGGATGGACGGAGCGCCGGCGCAACGTGGCCTTTGGCCGGTGCCACGGTCAGCTTCGGGCGTTGTTCCATCACGGCCCTGATCCGCTTGCGGCCGGGCGCCTTCATGGACGACCTGAACGGGATTATCCACCGAGTTCAGGAGAGCCCCTGCAAATAGGCTGATCACTCACAGAGGAATTCGCCCTTACTCAGTCAGGCTTTGCCCTTGACCTTTTGTGATCTGGGTTGTTGAACCGCCCCAAATCTATCGCAACGAAACGGCGGTGTCCGCATGGACGATCAGAGCAAGAACCTCATCATGGCCACGGCCTTGAGCTTTATGGTCATCCTGATCTGGTTCATTCTGTTTCCACCAGCGGAACCGCCCGTCGAACAGACACCCGTTGAGACCTCGCAAACGGAATCCGTCACCGCTCCGGCGCAGGAAGCCGCCGACAGCAACGTCCGAAGAGCGCCTGAAACTGAAGTTGCGGATTCGTTTCAATTCGCCCGCATCCCTATCGAGACCTCGAGGCTTGAAGGGTCAATCGCCCTGAAGGGTGGCCGTCTCGACGAACTGAATTTACGGGATTATCGGAAGAAGCTTGCCGAAGGCAGCGGCTTGGTCTCTCTCCTGAAGCCCATAGGGACCGAGGCTGCCCATCTGGCGCTGTTCGGTTGGGCCCCTGGGGGAAACCTTGGCTGGGAGGACGTTCCCGGCGCGGAAACACGGTGGTCGGCTCCCGCCGGAGCGACACTCACCACCAACAATCCAGTCGTCCTGTCCTGGACCAACTCAAAAGGCGTTGCGTTCACCCGCACCATCGAAGTCGACGAGGATTTCCTTTTCACAGTCACCCAAAGTGTGCGCAACAACAGCGGTTCCGAGATTCGGCTCGCCCCCTACGGCATGCTGCGCCGTTATGGGGAACCGCAGGACCTGACGGGATTTTTCATCATCCAGGAAGGGCCAATCCGCCAATCCGGCGAAGAGATGAGCGAATTCAGCTATGGTGACCTGCGTGACTTCGACCGCGACGAAAGATGGGGCGCCAATGCGGAAGTGCTCGAGATCGAGCGGAACGGCTGGCTCGGCTTTACCGATCACTACTGGATGACCACCCTTGTGCCACCAACCGACACGCCATTCACATCGGTCCTGAAATATGACGCGAACTCGGACATTTACACTGCGGAATCCCGTTACCGAACGATGACTTTGGCGGAAGGTGAAGTGGCAGATGTCACCACACGGATATTCGCAGGTGCGAAAGAATGGCAAACGATACGTGCTTACGAGCGACAGGACGGAATCTACCGGTTCATCGACTCGATTGACTGGGGCTGGTTCTTCTTCCTGACCAAGCCAATCTTCGCGGTGCTCCACTGGCTGAATGCACTGATCGGCAACATGGGATGGGCCATCATCGGCCTGACGCTCATCATCAAGGCAGTGCTCTTCCCTCTTGCCTTCAAGTCCTATGTTTCGATGGCGAAGATGAAAGAACTGCAGCCCGAGATGGCGAAGATAAAGGAACGGGTTGGAGACGACCGCCAGAAGATGCAGCAGGAAATGATGGCCCTCTACAAGAAAGAGAAGGTCAATCCGGCCTCTGGCTGCCTGCCGATCCTCCTACAGATCCCGATCTTCTTCTCCCTCTACAAGGTGATTTTCGTTACCATCGAACTTCGGCACGCTCCTTGGTTCGGATGGATTCGGGATCTCTCCGCGCCCGATCCCTCGTCGATACTGAACCTCTTTGGCCTCCTACCCTACTCGACGCCAGACCCCGGCTCAATTTTCTTCATTTTCTCGCTAGGGGTTCTGCCGATCCTACTCGGAATCTCGATGTGGCTTCAGCAGAAACTGAACCCCGCGCCCACTGATCCTACTCAGGCGATGATTTTTGCCTGGATGCCTTGGGTGTTCATGTTTATGTTGGGAACCTTTGCCAGCGGGTTGATCATCTATTGGATCGCCAACAATATGATAACCTTCGCCCAGCAGTACCTGATCATGCGTAGCCAGGGTTATCGGCCGGATGTGTTTGGCAATATAATCGCCGGTTTCAGGCGAAAGTCCAGGGTTGAGGAGAAATGAATGGAGCTGTTGCCCAGATCTGGCGTCATCCGATCAAGGGTCATGGCCGCGAGGAACTGGATTGCGTCCAGCTGACGAAAGGGGAGTGCATTCCCTGGGACCGCCGCTGGGCAGTTCTGCACGAGGCGGCCAGATTTGACGACCAAAGCCCCAAGTGGGTGCCCTGCACGAATTTCTCAAGAGCCGCCAAAGCACCACTTCTGCAGGCTGTCACCGCCAAATCCGATATCGAACAGCATGAAGTGACGCTCAGCCATCCAAGGCTGGACGATTTGACGATAGACCCAGATGACGAAATGGATGCATGCGCCTTCATCGAGTGGGTTCTTCCAATCAGCCCGAGCAACCGGGCCCTTCCCAAGCGCCTCGTTAGGGTTCCGTGCAGGGGAATGACCGATACCGACTATCCCTCAGTCTCATTGATCAATCTTGCCAGCCACGCAGAAGTGTCCCGGAAACTGGGCCGCGAAGTCTCCCATCTAAGGTGGCGGGGTAACATCGTGCTGGATGGATTGGAGCCATGGGAGGAAGCGGATTGGACTGGCCGAAAGCTGCAGGCGGGCCAGGCCGAACTTGAAATCGTCGAGCCGATTGTCAGGTGCCTGGCAACCGCCGCGAGCACCCGGACCGGACTCCGCGACGCCGACCTACTCGGTGCGCTTCAGGATGGATGGGCGCACCAGAATATGGGAGTTTATGCCAAGGTAACAGGAACAGGCGAAGTACGGCCGGGAGACAGAGTCGGAATTATCTGACCCCACTTCCACTCCGAAGTGCAACACCGGCCATTCCCGCAGCGGGGGCGTAGCCCGAGCTGCGGGAATGGCCGGAAGGCGTGGTCTGCGGCCCCCGGGCGCCGCGGATCCGGCCCCGGGACGGCTGTGGTCCCTTCTGTATGCAGGTTATCCGGGCTTTCCGGGCAACGCAACGCCTCCGCCGGGGCGGGTCGCGTCCGTCCGGGCGCAGGGGGGGCGCAGCCCGACCGGAGCCCGGACGGACGCGGTCCCGAAATCCATTCCACCCCCTTCCTGCGCGCCGGTGGGAGGCGGTCGCGCGGCCTCAGGGAGGGCGGGCCTTGTGCAGCACCTCGGCGGGCGTCCGGTAGCCCAGCGCCCGGCGCGGACGCGCGTTCAGGCGGTCCTGCACCCGTTTCACCTCCGCGTCGGTGACCGCGCGGAGGTCCGTCCCCTTGGGCAGGTACTGCCGGACCAGCCCGTTGGTGTGCTCGTTCAGGCCACGCTCCCAGGAGTGGTAGGGGGTGGCGAAGAAGAAGGCGGCCCCGAGCGCCTCCGCCACGCCGGCGTGGCCCGCGAACTCCTTCCCGTTGTCCGCCGTGATCGTGTGGACGGGCGCGGCGGAAGGCCGCAGCATCTCCACCATCGCGGCGGAGACCGCGGCCGAGGTTCTCCGGTCAACCCTTTGGAGAAGCGCGTATTTCGACGCCCTGTCCACAAGGGAGACAACCGCCCCGCTGTGGCCTTTCCCGATGATCGTGTCCGCCTCCCAGTCGCCGACACGCTCCTTCCTCTCCACCTCATCCGGCCTCTCGGAGATGTCGACGCGGCCCGGGATGTGGCCACGGCCCGAGTGCCTGCCGCCTCGCCAGTTCGGCCTTTTCCCGCGGCGCCGCAGCAGCAGGAACAGCCTGCCGCCCGCCTTCCTGTCGGCCTTCACACGTTCGTATATCCACTGGCGGCCCACCGTCCAGCCGCCCTCCAGACGCAGCCGTCCCGCGACCTGCTCCGGGCTCCAGCCCTCCGCCAGAAGCCCCTCCACGCGCGCCCAGCGGTCGGGCGTCATCTTCCTCGGGTTCGAGGAAGCCGCGCCGCGGCGGGCCTCCGCCCTCCCCTGCGCCTCGCCCGGGCTGTATCCCGAATCCCCGCCGTTACGGCGCAGCTCCCGCCAGACCGACGAACGGTCACGGCCCAGACGGGCCGCGATGGCCCCGTCGGAGAGCCCGCTTTCCTTCAGCGCGCCGATCTGGCATCTTTCGTCCCGGGTCAGGTGGCGGTAGCCCTCGGGCATGGCAGTCTCCTTCTCTTCAGCAAAGGGACTGTCGCCGCTTCCTGGCCGATACGCAACATCATGCGGCCGGAAAACCGGTCACCACCGCCACTGGTGTTGCACTTCAGGGTGGAATGGGGCTGATGAAAATGGATTTTCCGATTACTGAAATCGATGATTCAGCGCTTCTGGAAGCGGGGCGACGGCTGTTCTCGAAGACCACGAAGTTCGTTACGGGTGCCGCCGACTTGCAGGGACTGCCACCTGCCGATCGAGTGGAAGTCTGCTTCGCGGGGAGGTCAAACGTGGGGAAATCCTCCCTGATCAACGCGCTAACCGGTCAGAAATCTCTGGCACGCACATCGAACACTCCAGGCCGTACGCAGCAGATCAATTTTTTTGACCTTGATGGCAGGATAAACCTGGTCGACTTGCCCGGCTATGGATTCGCCCGAGCGCCTCGAAAGTTCGTCGAACAGTGGCAGCAACTGCAACGGGACTATTTGGCGGGGCGACCGAATCTTCGGCGTGCCTTTCTTTTGCTTGATGCGCGGCACGGGGTGAAGAGATCTGATGAGGACGTAATGCAGCTCTTGGACAGGTCAGCTCTAGCGTTCCAGGCTATCCTCACGAAGACCGACAAAGTCAGGCGGGACGCACTTAAATGCGTCGTGAACAGTGTACGTGCTGCCTTGGGCCGGCATCCGACGTCGTATCCCGGCATCATGCTTACTTCCGCCGAGAGGGGTGACGGAATTGCAACCCTTCGAGCGGTGATTGCCGGAATTGAATAGCCTCCGCACAATCTGTAACACCGACCGAATGCAACCGCCCCAGAAAGATATTCAATGAACAAGGACTGGTCTGCGACCGCACGGACACTGAACAAGGCGCTGCCATACCTGCAGCGCTACGATGGCGCCACCATTGTCATAAAGGTCGGCGGCAATGCAATAGGCGACGACGAAGCTATGCTGAGTTTCGCCCGCGACATCGTGCTGATGGAGCAGGTCGGCATCAAACCGGTGGTTGTGCATGGCGGCGGCCCAATGATCAACGAAAAGCTCGCCCAGCTCGGCATTCGATCTGAATTCGTCAATGGAAAGAGAGTAACTGACGCTTCTACCGTTGAAGTTGTGGAGATGGTGCTGTCAGGTCGGGTCGGCAAGCGGATCGTGCAGGCGATCAACGCCGAAGGCGGACAGGCGGTGGGCCTGTCGGGCAAGGACGCAAACCTGATGGTCTGCGACCAGGCCGATCCTGAACTGGGTTTCGTTGGCAGGCCGTCAAAAATGAACCCCACCATCCTGCGCAAGCTTGGAGAAGCCGGAATGATTCCTGTCATCGCCCCGATTGGGGCAGGACGTGCGGGAGAAACGTTCAACGTCAACGGCGACACGGCCGCCGGCGCGGTTGCGGCTTCACTGAGAGCGGACCGCCTGCTGCTGCTAACGGATGTCGAAGGTGTCAAGGGAGCGGACGGTAAACTGATCCCCGAGATCACCCAAGCGCAGGTCCACGAACTGGTCCGAAAGCGGGTCATATCTGGTGGCATGATCCCGAAAACTGAAACTGCGCTTGACGCCATGGCCGGCGGTGTGCGGGCAGTGGTGATTCTGGATGGCCGGGTGCCGAACGCCTGCTTACTCGAACTCTTCACCGAACATGGGGCGGGAACGCTGATTAAGGGTTGAGCGCTGCAGCGGGTTGGCAGAGCCATCCGATAGGGCGAGAGCAGGGTGGCACAGGGAAGACCTGAATGGAGACCGGAGGCGAACACGGCCTTTATGGACTACGATCAGATCCGGAAAACAGCACTTGAGCGGCACTTGGATATCATGGGTGGCCTTGTTCCCGACCCTCGTGACGGTGCCCCAGAGAACTGCGCCACGCTTCTCCTGCTCGGTCCAGCGGAGCCGGGGTTCTGGTCCATGTTCACCGCCAGCGCCGAATATCGCGATAGTACGCCGCATGCCCTTGATCGCTGGTCAGCTCGAGTGATTCAGGAGCTTGCTGAAGAGCTGGGAGGCCAGGCACTCTTTCCGTTCGGTGGTCCTCCATTCCTCCCTTTCATCAAATGGGCGCTCCGGTCGGGCCGGGCATGGCAGTCGCCGGCGGGGATGCTTGTGCATGACCGTTGCGGATTGATGGTCAGCTACCGCGGAGCGATCGGCCTTGACAAGCAGCTTGAGCTTCCCGCTTCCGGCAACTGCCCTTGCGATTCCTGTTCCGAACGCCCCTGCCTTTCCGCCTGTCCTGTCGATGCTTTGAGTGCCGGTTCCGGTTTCAACGTCTCGGCCTGCCACGGCTTTCTTGACACTGCGGACGGTCTGGACTGCATGGCCCGGGGTTGCGCGGCACGGCGGGCTTGCCCGGTCTCTGCAAGATATGGCAGGTTGGAGGCACAGTCGGCATTTCACATGAGGGCATTCCACCCATGACGCGGCGTCTGATTCTGGTTCGGCATGCCAAATCAAGCTGGAGTCATGCCGATCTTGACGATCATGAGCGGCCGCTGAACGAGCGGGGACGAAGGTCGGCATCAAGGATTGGTTCATGGCTAAGGGAACAGAACCACCTTCCACGGCATGTACTGTCCTCGGATTCAGTTCGAACCCGCGAGACCTGGAGACTCATCGAGGACGAGCTGAACTCTGGAACTGAAGTGAATTGGCTCCGGACACTATACCATGCCGGCGCCCAAAACATGCTGGACATACTCCGCTCGTCAAAGGATGAGTCCACCATCCTAATGCTAGGGCACAACCCGGGAATCGCGATCTTTGCAAACATGCTCGCAGGCGAACCACCGCCGCATGTACGGTTCCGCGACTATCCAACCGGTGCGACCACCATCCTTGAGTTTTCGGCATCCCGATGGGCGGATGTTGACTGGGGGTCAGCGATAGTCGGTGATTTCGTTGTACCCAGAGAACTCGGTGCGTAACACAGTTGGAAATCCTGCCCTCGGTGACCGTCAATCCGACTTGGCTACGGAGGGATCGAGTTGACCACACCCGACATACGAAGCGCTTGGCGACGCTCGACATGAATGTGAGGGTCGATTCGAGGAACCGGGGTCTCCAGGAATCCAGCGGGCAGAAATCCGTCCCGTCAGTGCCCCAGAATCTGGCTTAGGAACAGCTTGGTCCGTTCGTGTTCCGGATTTCCGAAGAACTCGCTGGGTTCATTCTCCTCAACGATCTGACCCTGATCCATGAATATCACGCGATTGGCCACCTGACGGGCAAATCCCATCTCATGGGTCACGCATAGCATCGTCATGCCTTCTTCCGCCAACTCGATCATCGTATCGAGAACTTCCTTGATCATCTCAGGATCAAGCGCCGAAGTCGGTTCGTCAAACAGCATGATTCGAGGCCGCATGCAGAGTGAGCGTGCAATGGCCGCTCGCTGCTGCTGACCACCGGAGAGCTGTCCTGGGAATTTGTTTGCCTGTTCCGGAATCTTGACCCGCTCAAGAAAATGCATCGCCGTTTCGACGGCATCCCTGCGAGGTGTCTTGCGAACCCAGATAGGCGCGAGCGTGCAGTTGTCGAGTATCGTCAGGTGCGGAAACAGGTTGAAATGCTGAAAACACATCCCGACTTCTGACCTGATCTTGTCAATGTTCTTGAGATCGCTTGTGATCTCCGTTCCATCGACAACGATTCTCCCCTTTTGGTGCTCCTCAAGACGGTTGATGCACCGGATCAAGGTCGACTTTCCTGACCCGGAAGGACCGCAGATCACAATTCTCTCACCCCTGTAGACCGTCAGGTTGATGTCGCGCAGAACGTGGAACATCCCGAACCATTTGTTCATGTGCGTGATCTCGATCGCGATTTCATCGCTGACCTTCATCTGACTGCGGTCAATCTCCCGGTCAGGAAGGATCTGTTGGGCCTGTTCAGCCATATGTCTCGTTACCCCCTAATGATGGTCAGTCCTAAGGCGCCGCTCGAGGTACATGGAGTAGCGGGACATTCCGAAGCAGAAGATGAAGAATAGAAGCGCAATAAAAGCGAACAGTTCCCAGTAGATCCCATTCCAGGCCGTATCGGCGCGAATTGAGTTTGTCAGGCCAATCGGATCCAGAAGTGCGATGATCGAGACCAGCGTGGTGTCCTTGAAGACGCCGATAAAGGTCGAGACGATCCCAGGAATCGAAATCTTCAGCGCCTGCGGCATGATGATCAACCGCTGACTCTGCCAATAGTCAAGACCTAGCGAGTCCGCCCCTTCGTATTGGCCCTTCGGCAGTGCGGCCAGACCACCTCGGATAACCTCCGCCATATAGGCCGCCGCAAAGAGGGTCACCATTATCATCACCCGCAGGATGATATCGAAATTGGTGCCCGGCGGCATGAATATGTTCAACAGTGTTGAAGCGACGAAGAGCAATGTAATCAGCGGTACGCCACGTATGAACTCGATGAAACCCACACAAAGCCCCTTGACCACCAGAAGGTCCGACTGACGGCCAAGCGCAAGGCAAATCCCCAGCGGGAGCGAGCAGCCTATGGCAACGACGCCGATCAGGATCGAGAGCATGAAACCACCGAACACCCGGCTCTCGATCGATTCAAGAGCGATTGGAAGAATTCCCTGAAGTGCCCCCGAGACAGGACCGACAAGGTAGAGCCACCAGACGACTGTCAACAGGACGGCGGAGATCAAGGCACCAAGAGATCCGATTCTCATCTCAAGGAGGCGGTATCCATACCAACCAACAGCAAGACCTGCGGCGATCGCAACAAATGTCCAGATGCTGCCTCCCCACATCAGCCACGGCAACAGGAAGGGATAAGCTGCCGTAATGTAGAGAAGCTGTCTTGGCGCTTCCGGAAACAGAACCGGCGCCACGGCGAGGAGAAGCAGAATGAAGGCCAGGATCGGCCGCCAATAGAGTTCAGACGGGTAGAAGCCGAACAGCAGCTGCAGCCACCTCTCCCTGATGACGCCCCAGCAGGCATGTCCGTGCGTGCTGCTCCAGACGGCCTTCATGATTTCGCGGCATTCGTTCAGCGAGTCCGCAACCCAGACCGACTGGAATATCCAAGGGACCACTCCAGCAAGAACGTAGTAGATGAAGGCAACGGAAACGATGGTGAGAAAGGTGTTTTGCCAATTCGAGAACAGGTTCTCCCGCAACCATCCCACGAGCCCCACCGACGACGACGGCGGCGCCTCCTCCGGAAGCATTTCACGGCGGACGAAGAACGTATCGGTCATCTCAGCGTTCCACCAGTTTCACCTGTTTGTTGTACCAGTTCATTACGGCTGAAATACACAGGCTGATTGAAAGGTATACGAGCATCAAAAGAAGCACGCACTCCAGTTCCCGCCCCGTTTGGTTGAGAGTGATCCCCCCAAGGGTGCCTGTCAGGTCCATATATCCAACGGCGATAGCAAGGGAACTGTTCTTCGTTAGGTTCAGGAACTGCGAAATCAGTGGCGGAATGATCACCCGAAGCGCCTGCGGTAGGATTACCAACGACATAATTCGGTTCGGTCGGAGGCCAAGCGCTCCGGCGGCCTCTGACTGGCCCTTGGATATCGCGAGTATGCCTCCTCGAACGATTTCAGCGATGAAGGCGGCGGTGTAGAGCGACAGGGCAAGCCATAAGGCGACCAGGGAATTTCGCAGGTGTGTTCCACCGCGAAAGTTGAAGCCCTTGAGTTCTGGATATCCCAGATGGAAACCCAGCGCCATCATAACCGCGACGGTCGGAACAAAGAGTAGGCCGGTCGTGACGTGCCAAGTTGTCGGCCGGTCACCGGTTCGTTCCTGAATTTCCCTTGCGCGATTCAAGTTCCAACGGATTGCGAAAACACTCGCTGCGAAGACAGCGAGAATCAGGAGCAGGTCAAGTGAAACATCAAATCGTAAGCTGCTTTCGCCAAAGAGATGAACGTCTCCTAGGCTGCGGGAGAACAGGGCCTCGGGAATATATACACCCCGGTTGGTGATGGCGACGGAGTCGAAGAGCATCATCGATGCTACCGGATCCTCACCGCGGAAGTCAGCAGGTCTAGGAAGACTCTCGATAAGGATCGCAAGAGCCAACAGGATCCACAGCAGCACCGGCACATTGCGGAACATCTCGACATAGACGGTCATGATCCGGGCGACCAACCAGTTACGGCTGAGGCGCAACACGCCGACCAACACTCCGACTACAGTGGCTGCTATGCACCCCAGTACAGCAACCAAGAGAGTATTGAGCAATCCAAGGAATGACGCACGCAGGTGAGTATCGCGGCTTGTATAGTCCAGAAGACGCTGGTTTATGTCATAGCTTGCGGGGTCGCGGAAAAAATCAAAGTCAACCGGCTTGCCAAGGGTCTGCAGGTTGACAAGTGTATTATTGACGAGCCAAGCCGCTAGGAGCATAAATCCGGTAAGTGCAACACATTGTATTGTTAGTGAACGATACCGGGTATCGTAGATCAACATGCTCAGACGGAACGTCGGATCCTTCGGAGGGTCGATGAACGTCGTCATGTAGCTTCCTTACCTGTCCGGTCTGAATGACCGCCAGATATATTGAGCTTCCGGGGCAATGGATAAATGTGAGGTGCTTGAAGTTGGGGCGCGGACCCTGGCCGCGCCCCGACATTCAAAGTCTTACCGGAACGGAGGCGAATACAGCAACCCACCATCGGTCCATTGCGCGTTCAGGCCGCGCGAAAGGCCGATCGGGGTGTTTTCGCCAATGTGCTTTTCGAAGAGTTCACCATAGTTTCCAACAGCCGAGATGGCCCTGACAGCCCAGTCACCATCAAGACCCAGCATTTCCCCAAGATTGCCCTCGGTGCCAAGAAGACGATTGATCTCGGGATTGTTGCCAGCCTCGGCAGCCATTTCACCGACATTGGCGGAGGTTACACCAAGCTCCTCGGCGGTGATGAGTGCATTCAGCGTCCACCGAACGATGTCAGCCCAGACATCGTCGCCGTGCCTGACCAGCGGGCCAAGCGGCTCCTTGGAAATAATTTCTGGAAGGATCAGGTGTGCATCTGGTGATTCAAACGAGGCGCGAGTCGCGGCGAGGCCTGACGCGTCCGTGGTGTAGACATCACATGCGCCTGCCAGATACTGTTGTTGCGCTTCAGCGTTCGTTTCAATCGGAACCGGTTCGTAGCTGATGTTATTGACGCGGAAGAAATCAGCCAGGTTGAGCTCGGTTGTCGTACCGGTCTGAATGCAGACCGTTGCCCCGTCAAGATCCTTGGCGGAGCCAACGCCAAGCTCTTTCGGAACCATAAATCCCTGACCGTCATAGTAATTGACGCCCAGGAAGGTGAACTTGAGATCCACGTCACGCGAAAACGTCCAGGTCGTGTTCCGAATGAGCATGTCAATTTCCCCGGAGGCAAGGGCCGTAAAGCGCGTCTTTCCGGTGGTCGGGACGAATTCGACTGCCATCGGATCTCCCAGGACGGCTGCCGCGACGGCCCGGCACAGCGCAACATCGAAGCCGTCCCAGTTGCCATCCGCGTCAGGTGCGGCGAAGCCCACGAGACCAGTATTCGTGCCACAGTTCAAGTTGCCGCGCGCCATGACATCATCCATGGTCGCAGCGCTTGCAGCGCCTGCCGCAAGGCCGATTGCAGCGAACGTTCCCAAAATTAGAGACTTACGCATGATTCATTTCCTTTCTCGATTCACAAATTCCCACCCAAGCTTACCTTGGCGGGAACCCCTAATAACAAGGTGGACTTACGCGCCCGGCGAAAGCCCGGAGGCCAGTTGACGGCCCATTGTCCTTGACCTGTGTGGGTTGAGTCAAGGGTCTGCAACTGAAATACCTCAAATTTGGGTCCTTTTGACAGTTCTCAACTTCCAAGAGCACGGGATCCGTGCAGCCGACTGACCGGATATGCAGTAGGGACTGTCACGAACGGTGGAATACGCGAGGCGGGTGTCTGCCCTTTCGCAGGAGGGTCGCGGCACAGTGCTCCCACATGCCAGCGCACTGCAAAATACGCAGGGAACCCTTCGCTCAATCCAATCACCTAGCGGGGAAGTCCCAATCGCCCCTCCTGTGAGATCAAAAGGGGAAACATCATGAGGGATGCGGATCCAGCCAGTTCTCCAGCCGCAATTCAGGAATCCGCGTGAACTCCTGTGGATTTCCTGAAACCAGCACCGCGTCAAGGCTGATCGCTTGGGCCCGCGATCCACAGGTCGTTGCCACCGATCATTTGTCCACTTGCCTCCAGAAAGGTGCGCAACCGCCCGTATTCCCGTGCCGTTTCGGAATCAATGTCCAGTATCTCGACCTCGGCCAGAAGTGCCTCCACACGGGCGGTCAGTCGGTCTGATCCCTTCTTGCGGCAGCCGCAGCGCAATTCGCCCTCGACGATCACACTGGTTGCGATATCCATGTCGCTTCGCTCCGCAAGGATCATCGCTGCGGGTCCACGGGGGTTTCGTACCAATTCGCCGATTATGTTCGTGTCCAGCAGGCGAAACATCAGAGGATATCTTCCCTGTCAGGAACTGGGTCGGCAATGTCCTGAACGGCATCATCGATCTGATCCCAACTCGATAGCAGCCCGGGCAGTCCCACCTTTCGCTTGGGTTCGATGATGAGCCGCTCCCCGTCCTTCCGGATCAAGGCACGGTTTCCCGGCAACTCGAACTCTACGGGAATACGGATGGCCTGATTGCGGTTGTTCCGGAACGGGCTGACCTCGCGGACTTCCGGGGGCATCGTGCATCTCTTCATTTTAGACATATGGCAATTGTATATGCCAAATGCGTTCCGATCAACGGCTCGTCGCGGAACGCCGGTTCCTCGAGTGTACGGCTTACTTACCAAGTTTGAGCAGGGCCGGGCCATCAGCCCTAAACGATGTGCCGTGCGCCCAGTCTTCATGCGCTGATGTACAGAAGCCAATCAAGGAAGCTCTCACAGCAGAGGCTCGGAAACGCGGCTTGACCCATAAAGAAGCTTTACGAGCGCCGTCGAGCTGGTGGGATACGTATTCATGAGGCTTCGGAAACAGATGGCCAAAGGAGAAAACAGTTGTCCAACCCGTGCCGTGGCTGGCTCCGGCACTGAAGACTTCACCGTTGATTAATGACCCCCATTCACCCGCTCATGCTGTTCCTGTCTGAAGATTCGCTCTATGCCAGCATCAGGAAGGCAATCCGTTTCAGTTTCAAGGAGTGATGCATCGCCAAGCGTGAATGTAAAGGGAAACTGAAGAGGCTGGACATTCCCGTGGGCAAGAGGAATGGCTGCAACGTTTCACCTTTTGTTCTCGTGGCGGTATGCTATCATGCTTTCGCCCTGAAAGGGCGCCCCTCAGGCCAACGCCTGCTCCAAGGGTGTGGATGCGAGCATGATCGAGGCAGACATGAAAGCAGTGCTTAAGGAACCCGGCGTCGAACAGAAGTCAGGTAACGACACAGGTCCCAGCTTCGAAGCCAAGCTATGGGCTGCGGCGGACAAACTGCGTGGCAACATGGAGCCTTCCGACTACAAGCATGTGGTCCTCGGCCTCGTCTTCCTCAAGTACATATCAGACGCCTTCGAGGCAAGGCGCACCGAACTGCTCGACGAGGAACTGGCCGACGCCGAGGATCCCGAGGAGTACCTCGCCGGGAACGTCTTTTGGGTCCCGAAGGCAGCCCGCTGGTCACGTCTGCGGACCGCTGCCAGGCAGCCGACCATAGGCAAAAACCTCGACAGTGCGATGCTGGCGATCGAGGCCAGCAACGCCTCCCTCAAGGGTGTGCTTCCCAAGGATTACGCCCGTCCAGCGCTTAACAAGGTCATGCTCGGCGAGTTGATCGATCTTGTGAGCGGCATTGGCATGGCCGAGCAGGCGGACCGCTCCCGAGATGTCCTAGGCCGGGTCTACGAGTACTTTCTGGGCCGCTTCGCCGGAGCTGAGGGCAAGCGGGGGGGCGAGTTCTACACGCCACGCTCCGTCGTCCAGCTGCTGGTAGAGATGCTGGAGCCCTACAGGGGCCGCGTCTACGACCCGTGCTGCGGCTCCGGCGGCATGTTCGTGCAGTCCGAGAGGTTCGTCGAGGAGCACGGCGGACGGATCGGCGACATTGCGGTTTACGGACAGGAGAGCAACTACACGACGTGGCGGCTCGCGATGATGAACCTCGCCGTGCGCGGGATTGACGCCGACATCCGCTGGAACAACGAGGGCAGCTTCCACAGAGACGAACTGCCGGACCTCAGGGCCAACTTCATCCTCGCCAATCCGCCGTTCAACATCTCCGACTGGGGTGGCGACCGGCTGAGGGAGGACGCCCGCTGGACTTTCGGAATTCCGCCCGCGGGCAACGCCAACTACGCCTGGCTGCAGCACATCCACTACCATCTCGCCCCCAACGGCACGGCGGGCGTGGTGCTGGCCAACGGATCCATGTCCACGGCCACGTCCGGTGAGGCCGGCATCCGCCGCGCGATGGTCGAGGCCGGCGTGGTGGACTGCATGGTCGCGCTGCCCGGGCAACTCTTCCACTCGACGCAGATCCCTGTCTGCCTCTGGTTCCTCGCGCGCGACAGGAATCCCGGCGGGAACTGGCGCGATCGGCGCGGACAGGTGCTGTTCATCGACGCCCGGAGGCTCGGGCACATGGTTGACCGTACCCATCGCGAGTTGACCTTAGATGACATCGCCCGCATCGCCGCGGTCTACCACGCCTGGCGCGGCGGGGAGGGGGTGGGCGAATATGCCGATGCGCCCGGCTTCTGCCGGAGTGCGCCGCTGGACGAGGTGCGTCGGCACGGCCATGTGCTTACCCCCGGCCGCTATGTCGGAGCGGCACCTACTGAAACGGACAGCGAGCCGTTTGGGGACCGGATGAAGCGTCTGGTCGCGCAACTGCGCGAGCAGCAGGCCGAGGGCGCGAAACTGGATACGGCCATCAAGAAGAACCTCGAAGCGCTAGGCTTCGGGGAAAGCAGGCCATGAGCATGACAGTCGCTGAACCGATCGAACGTCTTGGCGACTATCCGCCTACGCTGCGGGTCGTGGTGGATGGCTACGAAGAGGTTGACGAAGATTGGTCTCCTGACCAGACGATCATGAAGGAGACCCGCCTCGATACTGAGACGGCATCATGGCAAGGAACGCATGGCGACCCGGAAGCGTTGCTCGATGGAGAGCCGGATGCGACCGGAACCGTCGAAGCGCTGGTCTTGCGCCGCGCCTCTTGGTGAGACCGGAGCGGATGGACTGTTCATGATCAACTATGAGAAATTCGAATTGTCGCTGAAACGCTTGCATGAGCAACATGAAAACTACCAGTCTCTGGACGAAGGGTTGCCCGAACTGACCCGGGAAGGAATTGCCGAGTCAGTTATCCAGCGTTTCGAGACCTGCTACGACTGTTTATGGAAAGTGTTGAAGAGATACCTTACCGAGAACCTAGGTATTGCCGAGGCACCCAACAGTCCCAAGCCTCTTATCAGGCTGGCTCATGAAAATGACTTGTTCCGATCTTCTTTGGCAGACTGGCTGGAATATGCAGAAGCGCGCATCAATACGTCGCACGATTACGACGGCGAGAAAGCGAAGGGTTGTCTTGCATTGATGCCTGCCTTTATCGACGACGCGATAGGCCTGTACCAGACCATGACCGGGCAAACATGGGAATAGCCCCCTCCATCGATATCACCACCGAGCAACGCAAGACCATTCTGGCGTTGCTCGAACGCCATCTTCCGGATACCGAGGCATGGATGTATGGATCCCGGATCAAGTGGACCTCAAACCCTCAATCCGACCTCGACATGGTGGTGCTTTCAACGCCCGAACAGGCGCACGGCGTGTCCAGCCTCCGGGAGGCATTCGAGGACAGCAATCTCCCGTTCCGGGTGGACCTGTTTGTCTGGAATGATGTACCGGACTCGTTTCGCAATGAGATAGAGCGGGAGCATGTCGTCTTGACTGAACCGCATGTCTGCATCGAGAACTGGCGGCAGATGTCCTTCACTGAAGCGGTCACCGTCAATCCAGCGGTTCGTCTTGAACGTGGAATGAACTATCCTTTCGTTGATATGGCTGCGATCATTTCGGGTACCCGGTGCGTACATGCGGTTGAACAGCGGATTTACTCAGGCAGCGGCTCACGCTTTCGAGAGGGCGACACGCTTATGGCGCGCATTACACCTTGTCTCGAGAACGGCAAAATTGCCCGCTATTGCGCAGACCATCCGCTAGCGAACGCCCATGGTTCGACCGAATTCATCGTCATTCGTGGGCGCAGTGGCGTTACGGAATCTGAGTATGCCTATTACCTGAGTCATTGGGAGGAGGTACGAAACTACGCAGTGGATCAAATGACGGGCACTTCCGGACGTCAGCGAGTGCCTGTGGATTCCCTGGACAGTTTAAGCGTTGCAGTACCTCCCTTGCCCGAGCAGCGTACCATCGCGCACATCCTGGGCACACTGGACGACAAAATCGAGCTGAACCGGCGGTTGAACGGGACGCTGGAGGCGATGGCGCGGGCGACCTTCAGGGACTGGTTCGTCGAATTCGGCCCCACCCGAGCCAAGGCAGAAGGCCGCGAACCCTACCTCGCCCCCGAACTCTGGGACCTGTTCCCCGACGCGCTGGACGACGAGGGCAAGCCAATGGGATGGGACCAAGGAATCATTGCGGATGTCGCGGAGTCTCCTCGGCGCAGCGTCAATCTTTCTGACGTTTCGTACGATACGCCCTATATTGGCCTAGAGCATATGCCACGCCGGTCGATTGTGCTCTCCGAGTGGGAAAGCGCGGGGAAAGTCAAAAGCAACAAGACCCGGTTTTATCAAGGAGAGATCCTGTTCGGGAAATTGCGGCCATACTTCCATAAGGTCGGAATCGCTCCGCTTGACGGCATCTGCTCGACCGATATTGTTGTGGTGGTCCCACGGGCACAGGAATGGGGCGCGTTTGTTCTTTCGTGCCTCTCTTCCGATGCGTTCGTGGACTACTCGAATAGGACATCAACTGGCACCAAAATGCCGCGCACGAGTTGGAAGACGATGGCGCAATTCATGTTGTGCTTGCCACCTGACCGTGTTGTTTCTGCATATCAAGGCATCGCGCGGCCGCTTCTTGACCGTATTAGTTCCAACATTCGCGAAACGTCTACTCTTGCCCAGACGCGTGACCAGCTTCTTCCAAAGCTCATGTCCGGCAAAATCCGATTGGCTTATGGCAATGCCGCTGCGAAGGCGGTCAAGCGATGATTCAAGACCAGGATATCCGCCGCCAACTTCGCCTCGGCGAGGACAGCCTCTGGGAGTTCAAGCAGATCGAATTCACCGGCAACACACCGACCAGCCCGCGCAGGGACGATCTAGCGGACGAAATGGGCGCATTCGCCAATGCGGAAGGCGGCATTATGCTCTGCGGGGTGTTCGACGATGGAGAACTCCAATGCCTATCGCGCGAACAGATGGTAGCGCTGGATAAATGGCTTGTGGAGATCTGCACTGACACCCTTGATCCGCCGCTTCGCGTCGACGTCCATCATAGGGAACTGGATGGCAAGGCTTTCGTGCTGGTGGCAGTTCCGCGCGGCGAAGCGCTACATGAAAGGGGCGGGCGGGCATTCATTAGGGTTGGCTCAACCAAGCGACGCCTCCAGAGGGACGAAAGCCTGAGATTGGCGCAGAATCGTGCACAGAACCGCTATCTCTGGTTCGACAAGCAAATCATGCCCGGAACAGGTTTCGAGACGCTCAGCGAGCGCCTGTGGGAACCGCTGCTCAGCGCGGCGAGCGCGGACGACCCGCGGCGCGGATTGCTGAATCTCCGCCTACTGGCGCTGGACGAAGCCGGTGTGGACCGCGCCACGGTGGCCGGCATACTGCTTTGCGTCCCTTCGCCAGAAGATTGGTTGCCGCAAGCGACTATCGCGGCAACGCATTATCGCGGGTTGGATCGTGCCTCAGGCCAATTGGACGCGCAGGAAATCGCCGGGCCGCTTCCCTTACAGATCACCGACGCGGTTAAGTTTGTCATTCGCAACATGCGCGTTTCCGCACGCAAAACTCCTGAACGGGAGGACATTTCCCAGTACAGCAAAGCCGCTGTATTCGAGGCGGTGGTAAACGCGGTCGCGCATCGAGACTATTCCGTGTCCTCACGCAGGATTCGGATATCCATGTTTCAGGACCGTCTGGAGATCGATTCGCCTGGCCAGCTTCCCAACGGAATGACCATAGAAAACATGGAGGCCAGCCAGGCCACCCGTAACGAGGTGATCGCTTCCGTGTTCGGTCGCATCCCGGTTGCCGTGGCAGGGCCGAGTCATCGAAAATATCTGATGGAGCGCCGCGGTGACGGAGTGTCGATCATCCGCAAGGAAACCGAAGAAGCCACTGGAGTACTTCCGGAGTACAAGGTGCTTGATGAATCAAGCCTGGTGCTCCGCATCCCTGCTGCGAAGCTGGATCTTGTTCCCGCCGACGCGACTGTCACGGTTCACACCGAAAGCGAGCCACTCGCTGGCATCGAGATTCTTGCGCTCTTCCCCAACAAGACCTGGGTGCAGGCGATCACAAACGAGCGCGGCGAGGCGGCCCTGGACCTCTACACAACGCATCTGCCTTTGACGATCTATGCCGCCGGAACCGGATATAAGGCTGGACTGGCCCGGACGTGGTCTCCAAATCGGGGCGGCCTGCCGCTGGAGCTCAAGCGGCTCGAATCCGGTGGCTCGGTGATTTTCGCCGAGGGTACGGGCCAGATTCCCGGTCTACGCGGGCGGCTGAACCCAATTCGCGACACCGCCGACCGAACCTATCTTTACGCTGACAATATCGCCATTGACGAGGGGCGGCAGCAACCCGTCCCATTTAGGTCTGGCAAACCGATGCGACTGACAGACGCCCGAGGTGTGGAAATGTGGGTTACGGTCGTGGATATCCTCGGACAGTCCGCGTTGATCGAATACCAGCCTTTGAAGCCATGATAGCGACTAAGGTGATCAATCCGAACAGGATCCAATGGAGCCACATGGATTTCTTCGCCACCATTCGCAAAGACCAGTCGAGTAGGCCGCGGAACAACTGCGGACCGTGGGAAAGGTCCCTGACGCTCAAAGATGTCATACAGTTCCACAACATCGTCGAACCGCCCTCGACCAGGCGGGGACTGTTTTCGCGCATATCGGTGCTTCGTGGGCGTCCACCGGGGCGTGCTGGTGGCACCATCGGTTCGAGGAGCGCCCATTCTTCATTCGTAAGGTCACTTGGATAACGATCCGTTTTGCGGTTATACGTGTGGCGGGCGGTATCAGTCCAGGGCACGGTGGTTCCTCCGTTCGGGTTGTGACTGCGAACATGGAATCACAATTGATTGGTATCGCTCAACAATTTCCCCAAGGGCATTTCGGTCAGGCTCTAAGGGGGAGCTGGACGTCTTCTCAGACAAGGTGCCGGGGCCGACTGCATAAGTTTCACCGTTCAATACAGCATGTCTTATCTAGGTACCTGAGTATCGATTTGGCCGAAGAGTGACTTAACTGAAGAATAACCGCTCGTCCCACCATATTGGTGTTTCGAGCCCGCTCGAAATAGCGCGAAAGTCAACATGTTGCGTATTGAACACGACATTGCGCTCCATGCGCGCGACTACCGAAGGAACGATGAGGACGGCCGAACGACGGTCCGCAAACCAATCACGACCAAAACGTCGTGCCGCTTCTCCATCCGGCGCCGCCCAGCCCTCGATAAGATCGCCTTTCACCACCTCATAGCTTGTGCCGGAAGGGATGGTGATCTCGATGAAATGTTGGTTTGACGGGATGTTGCCTTGATAGTGAACCAGTTTTTCGAGCATGGCTGTCGAATAGTGTTCCGACGCATAGATGACTGCAGCACCCGCCTCATGCCACCTACCTGAACTCAGTCGCGCACCGCCATCATCCCAAATGGGAAATTCACCGCTTGGGTCGCCAATCCGGTACGCTGTCAGAAATCTGTCGAGCCGTCGGACAGACGTCATACAGCAAAACCGGACTCAGCACGCCGGAGCATATTGATAACTGCATCGGCCCCAGCGGAATTCGATCGTGCCATTTCAATAGGCGTGCGTCCACTAAGCAAATTATGAGGCGCGGTTAAAAAACGCGAGATGGCTTCTTCGTCACCCTGATACACTCTGCTGACCGCATCAACGACGCGACTGACCTCATAAAGCCGTTCGCTCATTTCCCGTGAAAGAGTCTTGCGGTCTTTTTTGGCTCTACGCAGCGTGGCTTCTGGGATCAAAGGGCCCACGACCGCGGCACGACCAAGCGCCGCGCTCAGAGCCTCCGCTGCAGAGACGGTAAGACCCTTAGCGATCTGGTCTGCAAGGCCAATGTCATCCAGCGGGGACTTTGCCTTCAAACCCAACAAAAGTCCGATACGACCCGATTCTGTACCTGGCAGGGTCTCAGGTGACATGTAAGCCTGAAGCGGTGCCATTGCGGCCTCCAACAAATTTCGTCAATTGACGTTAATATGGTCGTCATATGACGAAATGTCAAGTTGTGCCCGCATCCTAAACTGGAGTGTACAGTCAGGGATGAATGCAGGATCCTCAGCTCTAGACCGATCGAAAATCAGTGACCGACCGATAGAGCGTTTAATGTCACGGAACGTCATCGATTAGCGATTCCAGTTCAGGGAGATCCCGGAGGCTTTCCAGATCAAGCATTGCAGGAAATCCGGCCGTAGTCACAAAGGTATGGGGTGCATCCGGCCTGGGAGAACGTGGACCGGATGAAATCATGTCCCGGTGTTTCAACCTGGCAATATGATCGCGATTGATCTCCTGGCCAAATACTTCGGCCAAGCCTGCACGATCGATGGGTTGATGATAGGCGACAGCACACAGCACGGCCATCTCCATTTCGGTAGAAGTCGTTTCTTGATCTCCAAGATCGGCAGTGCCCTGACGGCATCAGCGAAGTGCGGCCGTGTGCGAAACATCCTACCAGTGCCTATGGCGACAAGCTCATAGGGCAGAGACAAAAGCTCGGATTGAATATAAGAAATGAGAAGGTCGACGGAGGCGGACCGACTGATGAGGCCCTCCAGTTCTTCCATCCAGCGGAGACCGCTGACGTGGTCAAAGTTCATACGGAAATCACGATGTGGGTCCAACGTCATTCAGCCTACTTCGACTATGCCAAGGCGAAGTTCGCAACAGGTGCGGACGGCTGCTGGCCTGTAGCCTACGCGCAGGTACACGGTGCAACCGTTGTAACGAACGAGCAACCCTCGCCTGCGTCCCGGAAGGATGTCAAGTTGCCGAATGTCTGCGACGAGTTCAAAATCCCTCGGGAGAACACGTACGACATGCTTCGGGCGTTGAAAGCGCAATTCGATTGCGCAAGAAGGATGGAATGAGTCGCAACTGGATTCCCTATCGAATTCGCGCGGAATTCTTCCCGGGAATGGGATCCGCGGCCTGATGGCCGGTTTCACCGAAGACGAGGTGGAAGGCGCCGCTCTCGAATGGTTCGCCGGGTTGGGCTATGGGGTGCTGCACGGACCGGACATCGGTCCGGAGGGTTCGGCGCCGGAGCGAGGCAGCTATGGTGAAGTACTGCTGGCCGAACGGCTCCGCAATGCGCTTGCGCGCCTCAACCCACACTTGCGTGTCGCAACGCTGGACGAGGTGCTGCGCAAGGTCCAACAGACCGAATCACCTTCCCTCGTCGAGGAGAACCGTCGCCTGCACCGCCATCTTGTCGAGGGCGTGCCCATTGAGGTTGCCCGCGAGGACGGCAGCATCGGTGGCGAGGTCGCCCGCCTGATCGACTTCGACGACGTCAACGCCAACGACTGGCTGGCGGTGAACCAATTCACGGTGATTGAACAGGAACGCAATCGCCGCCCCGACGTGGTCCTGTTCGTCAACGGTATGCCCCTCGCCGTAATTGAGTTGAAGAATCCTGGCGACGAGAGCGCCACCCTCGAAGGGGCATTCAACCAGCTCCAGACCTACAAGGGCGAGATACCTTCACTGTTCCGCACCAACGCCGCGCTCGTGACCTCGGACGGAGTCAGGGCACGCCTCGGGTCGCTTACGGCCAATTCCGAACGGTTCATGCCCTGGCGCACGGTCGATGGATCCACCGTCTCCGAGAAGGGCACGCCGGAACTGGAAACCGTCATCAAGGGCGTGTTCGAGAAGAGCCGTTTCCTCACCCTCGTCCGGGACTTCACCGTGTTCGAGGACACAGGGGCGGGCCTCGTAAAGATTGTGGCCGGGTATCACCAGTTCCACGCCGTGCGCCATGCGGTCCAGCGCACGACCGCCGCCACAGGCCCGGAGGGCGATCGCCGTATCGGCGTGATCTGGCACACACAGGGATCGGGCAAGAGCCTGCTCATGGCATTCTACGCCGGACAGGTCATCGCCCACCCCGCGATGGAGAACCCCACCGTTGTCGTCATCACCGACCGCAACGATCTCGACGACCAGCTGTTCGGCACGTTCTCGATGTGCAGGGACCTTCTCCGCCAGACTCCGCAACAGGCGGAGAGCCGGCAGGACCTCCAGAGAGCGCTCACCCGTCCTTCCGGAGGCGTCGTGTTCACCACCATCCAGAAATTCACGCCCGGACCCGATCAAACCGCCTGCCCGGCGCTCACGGACCGCCGCAATGTCATCGTGATCGCTGACGAGGCGCATCGCAGCCAGTACGGCTTCCGCGCCAAAGTAGCGCACAGGACCGGAGATATCTCGTACAGCTTCGCAAAGCATATGCGCGACACTTTGCCGAACGCCTCTTTCATCGGATTCACGGGCACACCCATCGAACAGGAAGACGTGAACACTCCCGCCGTGTTCGGAGAGTACATCGACATCTACGACATCAACCGGGGCGTAGAGGATGGCGCAACGGTGCCGATCTACTACGAAAGCCGTCTCGCCCGCATTGAACTCGACGAGAACGAGAAGCCAGCGCTTGACGACGAAATCGCGGAACTGACCGAGGACGAGGCCGAAGGCGAACAGGAGTTGCTCAAACGCAGGTGGGCGAGCGTCGAGGCCGTCGTCGGGGCAGAGAAGCGCCTACGCCTGATTGCCCGGGATCTGGTCGAGCACTTCGAAAGCCGTGTCACCGGCCTGTACGGCAAGGCTATGGTCGTCTGCATGAGCCGTCGGATCTGCGTAGCGCTTCATGATGAAATCATCACGCTGCGCCCGGATTGGTTCAGCGACGATGACGAAGGGGGCGTCGTCAAGATTGTCATGACCGGCACGGCGTCGGATCCAAAGCAATGGCAGCGGCACATCGGCGGCAAGTCGCGGCGGGAACTGCTCGCCAAGCGGCTCAGGGATCCGGACGACCCCTTCCAGCTGGTGATCGTGCGCGACATGTGGCTGACCGGATTCGACGCGCCCTGCCTGCACACGATTTACGTCGACAAGCCATTGCGGGGGCACGGGCTTATGCAGGCCATCGCCCGCGTCAACCGGGTGTTCCGTGACAAGCCTGCCGGATTGGTCGTGGACTACATCGGCATCGCTCAGAACCTGAAGTCCGCCCTTGGCAAATACACACGCAATGACCAGAGGCATGCCGGAATCGACGAAGCTGAGGCCGTCGCGGTGATGCTTGAGAAACACGGGATCGTCAGCGCCATGTTCTACGGTTTCGATTACCGTAACGGACTTCACGGATCACCGCAGGAACGGCTCGCCACTCTTGCCGGCGCGATGGAGTGGGTTCTCGACCTGCAGCAACGTGATTCGGCTAGGGAAACGACTGAGGAAGGCAGGAAACACACCCGGCGCCGCTTCAACGACGCCGTTCTGGCGCTCTCGAAGGCGTTCGCGCTCGCGGCCGCCAGCGACGAGGCGCGCGACATCCGCGAGGAAGTGGGGTTCTTCCAGGCCGTCCGGGCGGCGCTCGCCAAGAGCGCACCCGGCACCGGCAAGTCCTCCGGCGAGCGGGAACTGGCCGTACAGCAGATCGTCAGCCGTGCGGTCATCTCCACCGAGATCGTCGACATTCTCGAAGCCGCCGGGCTGGAGACGCCGGATATCTCCATCCTTTCCGACGACTTCCTCGCCGAGATTCAGGGCATGGAGGCGAAGAACCTCGCACTGGAGGCGCTGCGCAAGCTCATCAACGGTGAGCTTCGGTCGCGATGTCGATCCAATGTCGTCCAGACACGCGCCTTCTCACAGAGACTGGAGGAAGCGATCGCCCGCTACCACAACAACGCATTGACCACAGCGGAAGTCATTCAGGAACTGATCGGTCTCGCCAAGGACATCCGCGAGGCACACCGGCGCGGCGAAGAGGAAGGTCTCAGCGAGGAGGAAATCGCGTTCTATGACGCCCTCGCCCAGAACGAGAGCGCGGTCGAGGTTATGGGAAGCGATGAACTTCGTATGATTGCACAGGAGCTGCTGAACGGCCTGAAAAGCGAAGCCTCGATAGACTGGCAGCACCGCAAATCGGCGCGAGCGCGAATGCGGGTTCTGGTCAAGCGCATACTCCGCAAGCACGGTTACCCGCCCGACCTTCAGGACGCTGCGGTTCAGACCGTCCTTCAGCAGGCTGAAGTCCTCTCGGCGAGTTGGGCTGCCTGAATATCTCCAAGCGACCGGAGGGGCGGGGAGGAAGGAGTGCGTGGACGACCAGGAGGCGAACACGATCATCGGAGAAGGTAACGGCGGGACTCCCGTTCCCTGATGGACAGGGCATCGAATTTCGTCCTGCTTCAGAGGACCGGACATATGACGTAAAGGAAACGATACACTCAAAAGCACGGGAAACCGCCGGAATCCCGCGCCTTTGTTCCGCCACAAAAATGGCTTTCGCACGGCAGCACTTTTCCAAGCAGCTTTGGCTTTGTCGAGGCTTGGCACACGGGCCTTATGCAGAAATCTACATAAGGGGAAACCGGGAACCATGTGCTGTCAAGATAGTGCCTGGATCGCTGGGTCCCAGATCTGGAAACCATGTTCAGCGGAGTCGCCGCATGACAGGAACACCGCAACGCTCCTGCGAAACCGGTCAACCGGCGGTTCAGGACCAAGGACGCCAGCATCAGGCTGGAGGCATTGTACCCGCGTACCCGCCAACTCAATGATATCAGGACATCAGGGACGTGACGGCATAGCATCTTCAACGTTATTTCGATGAGTTTGCCGGGCGTTAAAATGCCCGCAACGCCGACACCATCGACCAGATGGAAGACGTTGTCGCGGGCATGATCGGGAAGCGGATTCGCTACTCCAGCCTGGTTGTCGACAACGCGCTGGCGTCAGGGGCTCGTTCCTGAACCCAAATTCCGCTTTGTGTCATGTCGTTTCGTATGGAACACCCATGCGGATAGACATTGAACTTTTGGATACTTGGAAGATATTTGCTAGGGTAGCAATGTCAGCAACACCCTTGCGCAGTTCGATATCCATGAGATCCCAAGGCATCAAGATGTCAGATGCGAGGGAATTTGCCTGACTTTCGATCACGCTGGTCAGTCCAGACCTGTACAATGCATCGTCTGTCACGCCGTCTCCGATCTCATCCTTGTGAAGGATGAAATGTGCGATCTCGTGGGCAATGGTGAACCTTCTCCTGTGCACATGATGATTTCTGTTTACATAGATGTTGAACTTTCCGTCTGATTCTCTCTTGATCAGGCCGGAAAGATTGTTGGTCAACCGTCCGAGGTCAGCCCTATAGACGCCTAAACCCAGTTCATTCGCAATAGGGACTGTCTGCACAGGAGGAGAAACCTGATGCCTCCTAACGACCTCCATCTGTTCTCCCAACGTCATCATTGCCGCCTCCCGTTTCGTCTTCGTTCTCTTTGTTCCGCAAATCAATGGTTCCCATATCCTGAACTTCCTGTACGTCCCGCTGCATCGCTTTTTCTCGTGCCACGATGGGTGGCGGTCCCGGAATTGCATTCCTGGCAACTTCGTTTGCCGTCGATTTTGCGACCTGTTCGGCCACCTGTCGGGCTGCATCTCGGGCCACTTCCTCAGCACCATACTTGAAGTACGCAAAGCTAACCAATGCAAACAATCCGAGGATGACACCGAGCACTGTCAACAATATCGAGATGAGGTCTAGACGCCCTAATGATATCGCCGCCTGCAACGCATCCTTATGGTATGCGTTGTAAACGCTGAGTCCCCTCCACATATCCAACTGGATCATCGTCGGAAACAGCAAGACGTACAATAGCGCAAGGTTTATAAACCCCAAAGCAACGTTCACGAGAGTGACCCAATTCGCCTTGGCCCAGTTCATGTCACAGCATTGAATGAGACTGCATCTTTCATTGTACTCGTTAAACAAATATGAACCCCAGCCACCATCGTCAAGTAGGAGTTGCGTGATCAGTCGTCATGGGAGTGGCGCAGGAACGCCAGCGTCCTGCAGGATAATTGCCGATTTCTCTGACAAGTTGAGATGCCCGCGCTCCGGTTTCGGGTCAGTGGCCTATGCTGTCCAGAGGGGGACCCGACGGAGTCGGTTGCTATGCCGCAGGGAAGGGTGTAGCCCAAATTGGTTGATTGCCGCGACTCGGAATTGCCCGTCTGACACTGCGGTGTGTCGGGGAATGACCGAGGAACCAACCGACGGGGCGCTTTCACGCAACGGGGATGAAGCGCGGATTGCGACGCGAGGCAGACGGATTTACAAACACCAGCCAGATTGGGCTATACCCACCCCTCAGGGAGTAAAGAATGGACTTTCCGAGAGAGCCCAATAAGGTCGCGGCATGAGCCATTTCGGAGGCAACGTATGAGAGAAAACGCCGAAGATTCTCACCCGCCCGGATGGGACGCAAAGGCAATCAGCAGAATTGCTAAGAAGCAATTCGGCGGTTTCCAAGAAATGTTCGAATGTCATGGATGGCCAGAACGCGGATCAGCCATGATGCCGCACGTCCAAACGCGCATTGTTGAGGATTATGGGACGATCCAGAATTTTGTGGACCGCTATACCTAATCGGAACGACAGGGTTGACTGTCAAACGCTCATGATTGGGCTGGCCATATCGCCCCGCTGATCATGTAAGTTCAAGGGCTGCCGCCGCCGTCTTTCTTCCTGCGTCCGTTTTCCTTTTCCCGTCGGTTCACATTCGCTTTCCGAATGCGGCGGGATGACGCATGTTGCCGCGCGGAAGCGGACAGGAGGACGTTTTTTTTGTGCGGACATTGCGATCCCGTTGTCAAACTGTCCCGGGCCGTCGGCTTCGAGCCCCGCCTTGTTTCCGGACTCTTCCGAGAACGAACAGCAAAATGCACCGCAGCGCCCGTCTCCGGGGGCTGTGAGTCTGCTGATCCGCCGGCCTGTCCGCTTCCACGCATGATCCCCAACAGGAGATAGTCACATGATAGAGAAGGATAAGCTCAATGTCATCCATTCCCGCGCCGCCGGGCTGGATGTTCACAAGATGCAGGTCACCGCGACCGTGCGCATCGCCCGCCCCGGCGCGGATTCGGAACGCATCACGAAGGAGTCCAGCACCCTTCCGAGCGGTCTGGCCGATCTTTCGGCCTGGCTCAGCGAACACGGCGTGACGGCTGCGGCGATGGAAGGAACCGGCGTCTATTGGGAGGCGGTTTTCGACGCCGTCGCCGATGCCGGAGCCGAGCCGCTGCTGCTGCACGCTCAGCATGTCAAACAGATCAAGGGCCGCAAGACCGATGTCGCCGACAGCATATGGCTGGCCCGCGTATGTCAGTTCGGTCTCTGCAGCCCGAGCATGGTTCCGCCGAAGAACTTCCGCGAGCTGCGCCGGGTCTCGCGCGCGCGCCGGAAGATCGTCGCCGGGCGGTCGCGGACGCGCTGCCGGGTCCACAGGATCATCGACGGAGCCGGGCTGCGCGTCGGCGGCGTCCTGTCCGACATTTTCGGGGCCAACGGCCGGCGCATCCTCGACGGTCTGGCCGAAGGGAAAGAGCGGGCGGAGATCCTCGCCTCGCTCTCGGGCCATGTGCGCGGGCATCTCGAAAAGCTCGACGACGCTCTGCGGCGCAGGCTTTCGGAGGCCGACCGGTTCCTGCTGCGCGATCAGATCCGTCTCTTCGACCAGGCCGGACATCGTCTGGCCGAACACGACGCCGTCATCGAGGAGGGTCTGGCCGGCCGCTGGAGCGATCTCAGCCTTCTGACCACGATTCCCGGTATCGACCGGCGCGCCGCGGCGGCGATCATCATCGAGCTCGGCCCCGATGTCTCCGTCTTTCCCGGGCCGAGACACTGCGCCGCATGGGCCGGTCTCGCCCCCGGCAACAACGAGAGCGCCGGAAAACGGCGTTCGGGACGGGTCCGCAAAGGCAACCAGGCTCTTCGCACGCTCATGATCGAATGCGCCCAGGCGGCCGCCCGCAGCAAGGGATGCCAGTTCAAGGGCTATCACAAGGCTCTGACCGTCCGCCGCGGCTACAAGCGGGCGACCGTCGCCGTCGCGAACAAGATGCTGCGCATCGTATGGGGCATGCTCTCGACCGGAGAACTCTACCATGACCCCGAAACCGACTATGAGGCCATGATGGTGATGCGCAATGCGCCGCGATGGATAAGAATGCTGCGTAAGTATGGCGTGACGGCCGGATCCGGAGAACGCCGGGCCGCCGCCTGACCGCCGTCCTCGGGACGGCGGCCGACAGCTCTGCGGAGGAGGCCGAAAGCGCGAACGGCACGGGGCAGCAAGCGGGGCAGCCCTCAGACAGACCGAAGCGCCGAAGCCGCCTCACGCTGCCTCAGGCCGAACCCGCCAAATTCGGTCAACGATCCCGTGCGCCTTGTCGGGAAGAAACTTACACAGCAAACAGTCGATGTGGCTGAAGAAAGTGCGCGAAGTGTCCAAGCAATGGAACGGACCGCTGAAGGGACTGCCGGAAACCCGAACAGTCACGCTGCCGAGCGGCGATTTTCAATCCTGCGGGCGGACATTGAGCGGGAATACGGCATGCCGGGGGTGTCAATGGACGAAATTCGGGCAACGTTTTTCTGGCCTTTCGACATTTGGCGCAAGAGATTCCAGTTGTTGGCAAATTTGACTTTTCGATACAATCTCCAAACTGGGCCTTGGCTTAGCCGCACATAGCTCGGCTGCGTCTGGGGAAACGTAAGGAACAGGCATCCCTCCCCGATCTTCCGTGATTCTGGCATGGGCTAACGTTCCAGCGAGAAGTACGGTGCTGACCTTCCTGCACATTGTTGCCTGCATTTCGATACGAGTGGCCATCGACCACCAAATTCGGCATAAATGCCCACGAATGAAATGAACCGTGAATCGGAGGAGATTCACCCCTGCTCATGCCAGGAGTGCATATGCCACCCGGCTCCACCGCGCCCGGACGTCACCGTCCGGAAGCTCCACAAACTCCAGGTAACTTTCCGCGGCGGCCAACTGCCCTCAACTGCGGGCCAACGCAAGGAATCTGCCGGCTTCAAGAAATGCAGAGCGCTTTTGCGAAGCATCCTGCTGCGCTTCAGTGTCTTCACCCCATTGTTCGGTCTGCCAACCCTCGTCCACTATCGAACACTTCCACATGTTCTCCGTAGAATCATGGCCATCGCTGACGGCAAGACCGATCACCAACGAGCCCGAGATACTTACAAGATCGTGCATGGCCGCCAGTTCGAACGGTGTCATCACCTCCAAAGGCATGCGTAGGGTTTCCAGTGTCCTAAGCGGCTGCGGGTGGTGAATCACTCCTTCAACCGGAACAAGCCGAACACCGAATCTCCTGTGCACCCAACCAAGAAGTGGGTCCCATTCCGAGATCTGACGGGCCACCAAGTCCGGGGGGGCAGCGGCACGATAGCAGATCAGGTCGGTATCTGCATAAGCCGCGAGCATTTCGACGATCTGGGGAGTCCGGCCAGACACATTGTCAATCGCCGAGTTGGCCGCTCTTGTCACCGGCATCCGAGTTGGATCGAATTCTCGACCCTGAACGTTCCATTCCTCGGCAATTGCCCGGGCCATCGTTTCGGTTGGGACAACCATCGGTGTCCCTGCCGGTGTCCGCAACTGACGACCGTCAAGATGGATCGAAAATCCATGTCCCAATTCGACGGGTTGCGCGGATTTCCAGAACCGTTTGGCCTTCCACTGGGTCATTCGTTACGAAAAGGGTCATCAGGCGCGTCCTGTACACACCAGTCCAGCATCTTCCAGGTTCGAACCATATGGTCGGGAAGCGGCGCAGTCAGGGTTAGCCTATCTCCGGACCGGGGATGGGGAACGCTTAGCATCCGGGCATGCAAGTGAAGTTTCCGGCTGAATCCACCTCCCAGATACGGTCCCCAATGACCGTCATCGATTCCCTGACCCGAGCCACCGTATTTCCCATCGCCAACAATCGGATGGCCAAGTGCAGACATGTGAGCGCGCAATTGATGGGTCCGACCCGTCATCGGCTCCATTGCAACCCAAGCCGCCCGCCGGGAAATGCGGGCAATCACGGAATAGTCCGTCGCAGCGGGCTTGGCACCCACCGTCGAATCAACCTGTGAAGGATGGATACAAAGCATCCTTTCCGCTTCCCCAGCCCGTCCGTGGCCGGGCGACTTTACCAGTCCCAAATTCACCGTACCCACGGGCGGAACCGGCACGCCCGCGACTGCGGCCCAATATATCTTTCGGGTCTCCCTGGTCCGGAATGCGGCGGCCAAGGCACCTGCGGCCCGTCTGTTGCGGGCAAGCAGCAGAATGCCGGATGTATCCTTGTCAAGACGATGAACCAACCGGGGCTTCTCACTGCAGCCGAATCGCAGCGCCTCGCCCAACCCGTCCACATGGCGGACCTGCCGACTGCCGCCCTGCGTCGGGAGTCCCGGAGGTTTATTGATGGCAAGCACATCATCGTCACGGTAAATGACCGTGCTCCGAATCATGCGAATGTCGGCATCGGACAACCGTTCCGGATCGGTCCTACCACCGATGTGCGACCTTTCGTCCACATTCAGGATTGGTGGAATACGGATCGCCTGGCCCGGACCAACACGGGTAGCCGCCCTCACCCGACCGCCATCAACCCGGATCTCGCCCCTGCGGCACAGTTTCTCGATCTGCGCTTGGGGAGCATTTGGAAACCGCCGCCGAATCCAGCGATCAAGCCGCTGTTCGGACTCGTCACTCCCTAAGGTTACAGTGCGAGCACCAGTCACGTTAGTATCGCTTTCGAGACGGCAAGGCCCGCACCAATTCCAGCGAGCGAAAGTACGACCGATGCCAGGACGTAACCGGTGGCAGCCCCAATCTGTCCGCGTTCGTAGAGTGTCATCGCATCAAGCGAAAACGCCGAGAAGGTTGTAAACCCACCCAAGACGCCCGTAACCAGGAAGGGCGATATCCTGGTTCCATTCAACTGGCCCAGCACCACCACCAGAACGCCCATCAGGAACGACCCAACCACATTTACGGCAAGCGTTCCCCAGGGAAAGCCGTGCCCTATCAAACGGACGATGGCAGCCCCCGCCAGGTAACGACCGACCGCGCCAAACGCGCCACCAAGCGCCACCTGCAATAGAATAGGCCACATTTTCGATCTCTGGTCCGTTTTGGGTCGTGATTCAGTCACCCTGCCGTTTGGCCCGTAGCTTGGTGAAATAGTCGAGACGCCTTTTCAGCTCCCGTTCATAGCCCCGCTCGACCGGATGGTAGTATACCCCTCGGTCCATTCCTTCCGGAAAATAATTCTGGCCACTGAATGCCTCTTCTTCATCATGGTCGTATGCGTAGTCCTTGCCGTACCCATGATCCTTCATCAACTGCGTTGGTGCGTTCAATATGTGCTTGGGCGGACTCAGGCTGCCCGTTGCTCTCGCCGACTTCGCGGAAGCTTTCATGGCCACGTAACCGGCGTTGGATTTTGGGGCGAGGGCCAGGTAGATCACCGCCTGTCCCAACGCCAGTTCACCCTCTGGACTGCCCAGACGCTCGTAAGTTTCCCATGCGTCAAGACAGACGCGTTGCGCCTGCGGTTCAGCCAACCCAATGTCCTCCACCGCCATGCGGGTAACCCGACGCGCGAGGTACCGTGGATCCTCCCCACCTTCCAGCATCCGGGCCAACCAGTAAAGCGCCGCATCCGGATCGGAACCGCGAACGGACTTATGCAGCGCCGAGATCAGATTGTAATGGGCATCACCGGACTTATCGTATTGCGCCGCCCGACGCTGAAGCCTGCTGACCATAACATCGCAACCAAGCTGTTCCTCAGCCCCCCAAGCCGCGATCTGCTCAACGAGATTGAGCAGTGCGCGCCCGTCACCGTCCGCCAGTTCAAGCAAGCTCTTTCGAGCCTCGGGGGTCAGGGGAAGCTCAGAGTCCGTCAGACGCTCGGCACGTTGGATCAGGCGTTCCAGATCCGGAAGGCCAAGTCGATGAAGCACCAGGACTTGGGCTCGTGACAGCAGCGCGGCGTTGAGCTCGAAGCTAGGGTTTTCCGTGGTGGCACCGACCAAAAGAATGGTGCCGTCCTCCATATGTGGCAGAAAACCATCCTGCTGCGCCTTGTTGAACCGGTGGATTTCATCCACAAACAGCAGGGTTCCCTGGCCGTTTGCCCGTCGATGCCTTGCAGCCTCGAATATCCGTTTGAGTTCCGCAACTCCGGTGAATATGGCGCTGATCTGGACAAATCGCAGTTCGGTCTCGTCGGCGAGCAGACGGGCGATCGTGGTCTTCCCAACGCCGGGAGGTCCCCACAACACCAGCGAAGTCATTGCTCTGGAGGCCAACATGACACCGAGTGGGCCATTCCTGCCAAGAATGTGATCCTGACCGATAACGTCAGCGAGTCTACTGGGACGCAGCCTGTCCGCCAGGGGACGAGGGGCGCCTTCATCGTTGGGGAGCGCCGACGGAGTTTCAAAGAGATCAGACATGGGCCGTCGATATTTCCCAGCCTCTCCAGACGAAAGGGTAACTTCAGTATTAGGTGAATGGCGTTTTCGTAGACTGACCCTCAAGATCGATTCCAGACGGGAGCCGACTCACATTGACTCATTCAGCTCCGATATGACGGACGCGACGCAGGCAGCTTGGCACAGCGGCGTGAGATAGGCAAGCTGAGCACGGTCTCACTGTTCAGACGCCCTGGTGTTGCCAATCAATTGATCTGCAACAGGCTGTCCTGACGCCGTCATGGGAAGCCTGCTGATGACACAACTTCATGGTCCACAAAGGCACCGTCGTCACGGCTTGACCAATTCGCGCAACTGGAGTCCCGCACCTCTTCAGGCCGACGACCGCGCTGCAAAACTGCGGTCAGACCACACCATCCAAACTTGCGTCAAAGCCATGCCGGACTTGGCGGGCGCGGGGCACCCCTTCATCCCGGATATCATTCACAGCGAATGCAGCGGCCATTCCGGAATTGGCCAGACCGCCACCAAGATTAAGAAACAAAGGAAAGTCCAAACCTAACCTGGAAACACCGACTTCGAAGCGACCCTTAGAGGGATGGCAGATCCTGCGCTTCCGCCTCTTCCTCCGCCACACGGGCCCGGTCCGCTTCGCCCCTTGCTTCCGGATCGCGATCAACAAACTCGATTATGGCCATGGGGGCCATGTCGCCATAGCGAAAGCCTGCCTTCAGCACCCGAACATAGCCACCATTTCGATCCTGGTAGCGTGGACCCAGAACGTCGAATAGCTTGCTCACATAGCGGTCCTGCTTGAGTCGGCTGGCAGCCTGGCGCCGGGCATGAAGGTCTCCACGCTTTCCAAGCGTCACGAGCTTTTCGACCACCCGCCGCAATTCCTTGGCCTTGGGCAACGTCGTCCGAATCTGTTCGTGCTCAATCAGGGAGCCCGCCATGTTGGCAAAGAGCGCCTTTCGGTGCTCGTGCGTTCGATTCAGGTGGCGATATCCACGTGCGTGGCGCATGTTCTCATTCCTCTGGGTTGCAACATTCATTAAGGAAGCGTTCCGTCGCTTTTCCTCACGTCCTTCAGCCCCATCCCGGCCACGATGCCAAATCGACAAAAAGTCATGTGTATTGACCGTAGCGTCCCGAATTCCTTTCTCGAAGCGGACGCGGAGCTTCGTTTCAGTACTGGTCCTCGAACCTCTTTGAAAGATCCTCGATATTTTCAGGTGGCCATTCCTCAACATCCATGCCAAGGTGAAGTCCCATTCCAGACAGAACCTCCTTGATTTCGTTGAGGGATTTTCGCCCGAAATTCGGTGTCCGCAGCATCTCGGATTCGGTCTTCTGGACCAAGTCGCCGATGTAGACGATGTTATCGTTCTTCAAACAGTTGGCGGAACGTACACTGAGCTCCAGTTCCTCCACTTTCCTCAGGTACTGCGGATTGATGGTCATCCCGTCGTCCTCGTCCTGACGACGGACCTGCTCGGGTTCGTCGAAGTTGACGAAGATCGAGAGCTGATCCTGAATGATCCGCGCGGCGAAGGCGAGTGCGTCTTCGGGAGTCAGGGTTCCATCTGTCTCAATCCTGAGGGTCAGCTTGTCGTAATCCAACACCTGCCCCTCACGGGTAGGCTGGACCTCATAGCTGACCTTTCTGACCGGGGAATAGATGGCATCGACCGGAACGCTACCGATAGGCGCGTCCTCAGGTCGGTTTCTATCGGCTGCGACATAGCCCTTCCCGGTCGACACCTCCAGTTCCATGAACAGCTCCGCACCCTCATCAAGATGGCAGATGACGTGGTCCTTGTTGAGGATCTCAATTCCCGCGCTTTCGCTGATATCGCCGGCGGTCACAATTCCCGGGCCCCGCGCTGAAACCGAAAGTCTCTTGGGACCCTCGACTCCCATGCTGATCGCGACGCCTTTCAGATTCAGCACGATGTCAGTGACATCCTCCCGCACTCCGGCGACCGACGAGAACTCATGAAGCACATTGTCAATCTGCACTGTAGTGATCGCGGCACCCTGCAAAGAGGACAGCAATACGCGCCGCAAGGCATTACCCAAAGTTAGGCCGAAACCACGCTCAAGTGGCTCTGCAACGAAAGTGGCCTGCCGCAAGGGATCATTGCCCTGCTTCATCTCTAGCTGGTTGGGCTTGATCAGCTCCTGCCAGTTCTTATGGATCATATTGTGTCTCCAATAATGCCCACTGCCTCGGTCGAGTTGGCAGTTGATGCCCGAATTAATCGAAACCGCACAAACCAACCGCTGGATTGTGGCCCGCGGTGAATTGGGTCAGACCCTACGGCGTTTGGGAGGACGGCAACCGTTGTGGGCGATTGGTGTAACGTCTCGGATCGAAGTGATGTTGAAACCAACAGCGGCAAGGGCACGCAATGCGCTCTCCCGACCCGATCCCGGTCCCTGAACCTCGACTTCCAAGGTCTTGACGCCATGTTCCTGCGCCTTCCGACCGGCGTCTTCCGCTGCCATTTGCGCCGCGTAGGGTGTCGACTTTCGCGAACCTTTGAAGCCCATGGTTCCAGCGGAACTCCAGGCGATCGCATTGCCCTGCACATCGGATATCAGGATCTTTGTGTTGTTGAAGGAACTGCTCACATGCGCCACACCAGCGGCGATGTTCTTGCGTTCCTTTCGCTTGACGCGAATTCTGTCACGAGCCACGACCCATGCCCTCCCTTACTTTTTCTTACCGGCAATCGGCTTTGCCGGACCCTTTCGGGTGCGGGCGTTGGTGTGGGTGCGCTGGCCACGTACCGGCAGGTTACGTCGGTGTCGCAGGCCACGGTAGCAACCGAGGTCCATAAGGTGCTTTATGTTCATCTGCACCTCGCGGCGCAGGTCGCCCTCCACATTCAGATTGGCGTCAATGAATTCCCGGATTCTGAGTACATCGGCATCCGAAAGTTCATTGACACGGCGAGCCTGATCCAAGCCAACAGCCTCGCAGATCCTGCGCGCGGTTGCATGGCCTATTCCATGGATATAGGTCAGCGCGATCGGTACGCGCTTTGATGTGGGTATATTCACCCCAGCGATACGAGCCAATTGGAAAATTCCTTTCAAGTTGCGGTTCCGTAATTCCAGAACCTTTTTTCACAACCAAAACCCGAGGAAACGAGTTCCACGGGCCAAATCCAGATATCCCGCGACCTTAGCCCCTGACATCCAAAGACAGCGACTGTGACCGAGTTCTATACGGGAAGTGCGAAGGTAGCGGTCGTTTCAACAGATGTCAACGCCTTCTCGACCGGTCGACCGGTAATCCTTGTCGAAGACTGAGTTCAGGGTGTCCAGATATCCGGCGGGTGGCACGGATTTTCGCGCCCAAGCGCCGCATCTGGTGGCCCTCTCGATCCAACCCCATAATCTGCGCTCCAAACGAAACACCCCTTCACGGTCGCGGTACGTCACTCCAGCCACATTCTGGAAGTGGGGCGGCAATTTGCCCCAATTCAGCACAACCGGACTTTCTTTCAAGTCACTTGAATGCCAGGGCCCTTTCCAGCCTCACCATGGCTTGGCGGCCGTTCGAGCCGGTGGATGCCATTCATGCCGCACGACCCCAGACGACTGCAATGGCATTCGGTTAGTACTACTGTTCCGAAGCGTTTTTCCGGACCTGCCGCAAGCCCATGACATTGCCTGATTTTCTGTGTTCCGGAATTTTTTCGCGGGATCGATTAACAGGCGATTGCTGATTCGTATGCTCGTGTCACGAAGATTCGGGAACCGTCCATGGACTGGCGAATCACCGACCTGAAGTCGACCACCTCCCGTTAAGAACTCCGGTTTCCCCCTGCCGTGTCCAATGGTCCGCTTGGGATAGGCACGGCCCATTCTGAATCCAGCCCCTTGCCGAAACCTGAATGTTCGGGACGCAGCCCGGACTTCGGTCGTATGCGAATGGAACGGCTGGCGCGGCGTACGTCACAGCCGCTGAAACAGTCAGGTGTTGCATCTCAGTATGGAATGGGGCTTGCTAATTTCAATTCAGCCTCGGATTTGCAGAGTGTCTCATGCTTGGAATTCGTGGATTTCGACAGAATTAAGGGGAGCAGACAATGGCGAACCGCCCCATACGATCAGTGTATTTTACAAGATTGGCGTTAGAGAATGTCCGTTCATTCAGTGAACGTCAGGAACTGAATCTCATCGGAAATGAGGGACGACCTGCCCAATGGACACTGATTCTTGGAGACAACGGTGTAGGAAAGACAACGCTTCTCGAGTGTCTTGCGCGCATGCGACCAGTGCTCAACCCATCGTCGAACGAGAACGATGATCAAACCATAGACTGTTTCGAGCCCGAGTTCAAAGGAGAAGAGAGCAACGATACGTTAGATTCATATGCTCGATCTGGACCAAACACAATTGCAAAGCTGAAAGCTGAACTATCGTACGGCGTTCCATTCATAGAGGAAGAGGCGTGTAGCAAACCCGAAAGTTGCAAGGGGTCAATTTCAACTGGGCTTGAGATCGCCAGACGACATAGCCAACTCGAGAGATTTTCGGCAGATGGCGATGAAACGATATCTGACGTGGGCGAACCATTTGTGCTGGCATATGGTGCTGGTCGACATCCTAAGACAAATGGTTTGGAACAGACTGAGACCGCAGGACCGGTGAGTTCGCTCTTTAAGGTGGAATCGGCGCTTCTTGACGCAGAATCACTGTTGTCCTTATTGGAGTTTGCAACTCTGAAGGGCAACGAGCAGGCCAAAGGGCAGCGTGATTCACTGAAGCGAATGCTCGCCGAAATCCTTCCAGATCTGGAATGCTCACAAAATATCGAAATTCATGGGCCCTCAATATCTTCAACAACTTCCAAGGCTAATGGTGTCTGGGTCTTGACGGACTATGGAAAGGTACCTCTGTCGCGGTTGAGCCTAGGCTATCAGACAGTCGTTGCGTGGACTCTCGACATTGCCTGGCGATTGCTCGAGAGATACCCGGATAGCGACGACCCCATGCGTGAGGCGGCAATAGTAATTGTGGATGAAATTGATCTCCATCTGCACCCTCGTTGGCAGAGAACCATTCGCCAACACCTGACTGAACACTTTCCGAATATCCAGTTCATTGCGACTGCTCACAGCCCACTGATGGCCCAAAGCTCCCTTGATGGGAATTTGGCCGTCCTGAGGAAGCACGAAGATCATACGGAAATACTAAACGATCCGACTGTCATCAAGGAGTGGCGAATAGATCAAGTGATTACGAGCGAACTCTTTGGACTGGAATCCGCACGTCCTCCCGAAGTGGAAAAGGCGTTGACAAGACGTCATGAACTTACATTGCAGGAGAAACTCTCAGCCAACGAGCAGCGGGAGCTCGCGGAATTGGACAGGATTGCGGACAGCCTTCCGTCGGCAGAAACAGAGGATGACCGGAATGCAATGGCAATAATCCGTCGCGCAGCGGAAGCGCTGACGCGTGGCGAAAATACCGAAGGGAAGGACGGGAGAACATGATTCGCATCAGTAAGGTGACTGCTCCAAAACGATTATCAGAGGGGGTCAACAGAACCGAAATTGATTGTTTGGATTTTGACAGTTATTCTAATGAATACAAGGTTGGCAAAAGGAAAATGGAATTTGATCGCAGAATATATGGCCACGACTGTGTAAAGAAGGCACTGCTTGAATCTCAGCATCAGAAATGCTGCTATTGTGAAGCCAAGTTCCTGGCGAACTCACACGGCGATGTTGAGCATTACCGGCCAAAGGGAGCCGTTAGACAAGGTAAGGGTTCGAGCCCAGTGAAGCCAGGGTATTACTGGATGGCCTATAGGTGGGAGAATTTGTATTTTTGCTGTGAGATATGCAATCGGAGCCACAAGAGAGATTTGTTCCCGCTTAGGCACCCCCATAGGCGGTCGGTTTCGCACCATGATGACCTAAAGAAAGAGGAGCCGCTCATTCTTGACCCCGGAGGCAATGAGGATCCACGCGATCACATTACGTTTCGGCAGGAGTTGGCGGTGGGGAGGACATGTGAAGGCAAGACCACCATTGAAATGATAGGGTTAAATCGGCCGGATTTGTGTGAAAGACGACTGGGAAATCTTAAGAAGATGAAAACGCTGCGAAAGATTGTATTGATTTCGAAGGATACCGGACCGCCAGGGTTTGAGAAATTGGCGGAGGAGGCGAAGCTTGCACTGGAGAAGCATCCATGTTGGAAATCAAGCCCGGATCCGGCTTTTTTCCGACTTTTCCGCGGTTTTTCCGCGGTTCCGTGCCCGGCTGTCCCGGACCTTTCCACAGCGTTCCCCACAGGCGGCGCCGTCCGGGCGCGCCGAAGGGCCCGCCGGGGAGACCCCGGCCGGCCCGCCGGTGATTCGCTTTCGGTGCCGGACGGACGCGGTCCGGCCTGCCGTCAGGCGGCGGCGGCCGCCGTCCGGTCCTCCCACATCCGGCGGTCGCGGAGAAGGGCGTTGGCGGTCACGACCAGCCTGCGCATGACGGCGACGGGGGCGACTTTGTGGGGCTTTCCCCTCTCCCGGAGCCGTTGGTACAGTTCCCTCATGTCCGGGGAGCACCTGCTGGCCGACAGCGCGGCCATATAGACGACATCCCTCGGCCTGCGGCGTCCGCCGCCGATGTGGCGCCCGCCCTTCAGGGTGCCGCTGTCTCGGGCGAAGGGGGCCACGCCGAGCAGGGATGCGGCCTGGCGGTTGCCGATGGCGCCCAGCTCGGCCATCCATGCGACCAGCGCCGCGGCGGTGACGGGGCCGATGCCGGGCACCGGGGCCAGGATGCGGTGGCTGTCGGCGAACTCCGGCGATGCGGCGACCGTCCCGCCGATCCGCCGCTCCAGCGCCACGATGGCGGCGTCGATGTCCTCGAGGACCCTGCCGACCTCCGTGCCGGGTGCGTCGGCGCCGACCTCCGACACGACGGTCCTCAGCTCGGCGCGCTGGTCCACGAGCTTCTCCCGCAGCACCAGCATGTCGCGGAGCCGGTCGATGGCACCGGTGGCCGGCGCCGTGGCCCGCATGTCCGGGAACGCGGCCCCGAAGGCCGCCAGTATCCTGGCGTCCACCCTGTCGGTTTTCGCAAGGGCCCCGGCGGCCTTCGCGAAATCCCTCGCCTGCCTCGGGTTCACGACGGTGGCGGAGAACCCCCTGGCGTGCAGCGACTGCAGCAGGGCCCGGTGCATGCGCCCCGTGGCCTCCATGACGGCCCGCGTGGCGCCGCCCTCCCTGAGGAGGCGGCCGACCTTGCGGAAGCCGACCGTGTCGTTGGTGGCCGTGAAGTCACGCCCGTTGACGTGGATGTCGGGTGTACGCTTGCCTGCGCCGGTTCCGGCGACTATGGCTGTCATGCTCTCCCGCTCCTGTCCTCGCGATGATCCGGTTCCGTGAACCCAGGCATCCATCCAGGACCCGGGAGACGGACGGGAGGGCGGGCCGACCACGCTGCCGGACGGATCCGCTGTCGCGATCCAAGGCCGTATCGGTCCAACCCGTCCTGCGGGGCAGGGCCCCGCACCGCCGCCGCCGGTAGTGGTCCGACGGCGGCGGTCCCGCCACAGGAATGAACCGGAGGGACGGCGGAAGGCAACAGGCATGTTTTCCACAGGAAATCGCGCCAAATTTTTCCACAGCCACCTCCTCCTTTCATTTCTGATTCTCTGAACATACGAGACGGTCGGTTCAGAGGCTGAGTTCAGTGCGATGGCGGTCGATTATCTGTCAACGTTGCCGAGTACCGCCTGATAGAGGCGGTGAACCAAGAGATTACCGTCTGTGGTTAGGCTGTTGGGCCAATCAAGCAAGTGAACCGCTTCAATGTCTCTTTCGATTGAACGCCTACGCGAAAGTGCGAACTGCCGTTCGGTGTTGGAAACTTTCGAATTGCACGTTGCTGCCTCGAGGAACTCATGGACAGCGGCAAAGACGTAGAGGCCGTGCAAAAGGCCGGATGCTGGACGCAGTTTCTGTTGCCACGGTGAAAAGAATCTTGTGTGTGGATTGCTGACAAGGGGTAGCACTTTTTCGATCAAGGTAAGTTGCAGATGCATGCATTCATGGACAAGTGATTCCGCCAAACGCAGCCGACCGGCAGGCTTTATCGGTGGCACAGAAACGAAGATCGAAAATGGTACGTCGGGGTCACTGTGACTGACATCGTGGCTCTTTGTAGGGGGCTTGAGGATGTGGAGGCACCGCAAGAGCAAGGCGATTGTCTGGTGCAACGTTGGCACAGATCGAATGAGCTGCAAAGCAATATCTATGGTATCCGTCGGGCAGAGATCGGAGAATTCAATACCGTTAGAAATGTAACGTTTCTGACTAGAAGTTGGCAAACGCTCGACGACGCATTTGCAGTGGCCGTCAAGGTCGATGCAGGCAAGTTCGCTTCTCTGGGCGAAAGGATCCCTTCGGAGCCATCGATGAGTTCCGTAGTTGTCAGGACTGAAGTTCGAGGTAGCCGCTTCGTCCCAAATAGATGCAGCCAGCCGACGTGCGATGCCGGGAAGCCAAGTGTGTGTCGAGGTAGAAATCTCTTTCCTAACAAAATCCGGAAGTGATGGTATCATCGTGAGCCTAAGGATTTGCATAAAATGAATAAACCAAGGTATAGCGCTGCCCACTGTGAAGCTTCGACACAGCGTGATTGGAATTCTCCCCAATCTCGAATCCTAGAGCGCTACCGGAAATCGGGCGCAGGATTCGGTGGATGTCGCCTGGATCAGAGGTGTTGAAAAGGACGAAATAGCCACCGTTGTCATCCTGCAGGCCACGATTGATCTGGATGGTTAACCTATGTGTTTCGTGGCCTTCGAGATGATCGTTGTGTATTGCAATGCGTTGACCAGGGACGAGCTTGTGCGCGAGGACCGTCATGCGGTCTGAGAATTCCTGATTGAAGAGCGTTCCCATCGTTTTCCGGAGTGCGCAAAGGCTTCTTGGCTCGACCAAAGATGCCAATGCCCGCGGCAGCGAGGTGTGAAGGAGGCTAAATTCAAACTGTTCGTAAAAGTCGGTTTCCACAAGTTTCCAGGGAGCGTCGGCGTCGAACCATTCAAGAATGGCCTGCTCGAAATCGTGATCGAGGCAACGCTGAATGACGAAATACGGAAAAGGGAAGTCCATGAACTCCAGCGTGCTTGTGTTGTGCTCCTGTGGAAATAGGTACAGGGATTCCCTTGTGCCAACTTTGACATCAGTCATCTGTTGTGTCGATGGTATGTGCGGTTGTAGTTTGTTGATGAAACCTGAGCCGGATCAGTGGGGTTGCTCACCTCTTCAATCAATCGGGTCAGTGCGGCGCTGGAAAGGCTTTCCATTTCAAGATCGATTGGGTTTGATGGTTGGGAAGGGGCGGATTCGCGGGAGTCTAACATTTCGTCTTCCTGTCGGTGGTTCAAGCTGCTTCGCGGTACGACAGCCATTGCCGCATGCGGGAAATCAGGGCCAGTTGATCTGCACAGAAGATCGACGGATTGTCAAATCCGCCTTCAGCGCTCCATCTGTGTGCGACCATTCCTCCTCCGCATATATGAAGTTCAGGACAGGTGCGACATTGTTGAGCGGTGGGCTGTTGTTGGCGGTAGTAGCTTTCGAATCCGGGACTATGGATGACATCCAGTAAACTGTCGGTGAGAATGGACCGGTTTGCACCATCGAAACGGTCCGCTCCGTTGTGAGCAACCTTCAATGTGTCATTCTTGTTAATTGTCCCATTGGTTTCGATCACCAGGATGCCATAGTCAGTGGTTCCGACACCTTCCTTGCAGGATTGGCCTCCGAGAATTAGGCGCAGCAAGTCATCAAATAGACGCACACGTGGGGGGGAGGGGTCACGGAGATATTCATCAAGTGCCTCGATCAGCCAGCTGCCGTATTCAGTCGATGAGGTGCTGGCCTTGCCGCAAGGCAGGCAGGAATGGTTGCCGTCGCGAACCAGGAAATCGATGCTGGGAGCGCCTGCAGCCTTAAGCGAGGCATAGACGGATTTCGCGGAAGATTTTGGATCAATGACGGCGAGCATGCCGCTGAACAGCGGACGCGCGTCATGTCGTGCCGTCAGTCGATTGATCGCGTCGCAGACGCGTTCATGAGATCCGCGGCCTTGATGGTCCACGCGATGCTGGTTGTGTATGTCCGGAGGCCCGTCGAGGCTTATCGAGATTCCGACATCGTAGTCGACAAATATATCGATGAAGGCGTCCGTGAGCAGTAATCCGTTGGTCTGCACATGGACCTCACATGGGGGAGGGAGCGCGTTACGAAGCCCTTGGCAGAGCCTACGCATGCGTGAGGGGCCAATGAGTAGCGGTTCTCCCCCATGAAGGACGATATGCATCGGATGCTGTTGGTGTGAATGGAGTTCCGCCAATCTGCCAATGATCGCGGCTTGTACGGTATCCGACATGAGTTTTGGCTGGTCACGCCATCCATCATCGCCCATATGATAGACGTAACAGTATCTGCAGTTCAGGTTGCACCTACTCGCCACCTTAAGGAGTACGGTGTCAATCACGTGAAGGGCCATGATCAATCAAAGTCCACGCTGAGCTATCCCTATGTCATAATACACGGCTTCCATGGTCTATCATAGAGGCTATCGGAAGGGGGGGGGGGGAAGGAGGTCATTCGAATAGATCGAATCGCAGAATCTTGTTCCGGCAGCATTGTTGTCATCCTGCTTGCTCCCGACTACGCTTCTCATGATGAATCGACGGTTTACGAAGCGCAAACCCGGCAACTGAAAAGCAATTCCCGGCGGTGAAATTCCGGTCCGGTTTCCTGCGTAGCGCTGGCGGCGGATTCGGGTGGAATCCGGACGTGCGGCACCGCCAGACGGCGGGCCGGCGGAAAAGCCCCATTCCAGTCCGAAGTGCAACACCAGTGGCGGTGTTGGGCGGTTTTCCTGCCGCATGATGTTGCGGATCGGCCAGGAAGCGGCGACAGTCCCCTTGTTGAGAAGAGAGGAGACTGCCATGCCCGAGGGCTTCCGCCACCTGACCCATGGGGAAAGATGCCAGATCGGCGCACTGAAGGAAAGCGGGCTCTCCTACGGGGACATCGCGGCCCGTCTGGGCCGTGACCGTTCGTCGGTCTGGCGGGAGCTGCGCCGGAACGGCGGTGATTCGGGCTACAGCCCCGGCGAGGCGCAGGGGATGGCGGAGGCCCGCCGCAGCGCCGCCTCCTCGGTTCCGAGGAAGATGACTGCGGAGCGCTGGGCGCATGTGGAGGGGTGCCTGGCGGAGGGCTGGAGCCCGGAGCAGGTCGCGGGACGGCTGCGGCTGGAGGGTGGCTGGGCGGTGGGCCGCCAGTGGATATACGAGCGCCTGAAGGCCGACCGGAAGGCGGGCGGGGAGCTGTTCCTGCTGCTGCGCCGCCGCGGGAAGAAGCCCAACTGGCGTGGCGGGCGGCACTCGGGCCGTGGCCACATCCCGGGCCGGGTGGACATCTCGGAGAGGCCGGAGGAGGTGGAGAGGAAGGAGCGTGTCGGTGACTGGGAGGCGGACACGATCATCGGGAAGGGCCACAGCGGGGCGGTGGTCTCGCTTGTGGACCGTGCGTCGAAATACACGTATTTACAGAGGGTTGACCGGCGGACCTCGGCGGAGGTCTCCGCGGCGATGCTGGCGATGCTCCGGTCGTCCGCCGCGCCTGTCCACACGATCACGGCGGACAACGGAAAGGAGTTCGCGGGCCACGCCGGCGTGGCGGAGGCGCTGAAGGCCTCCTTCTACTTCGCGACCCCCTACCACTCCTGGGAGAGGGGCCTGAACGAGCACACCAACGGGCTGGTGCGGCAGTACCTGCCGAAGGGGACGGACCTCCGGGCGGTCGGCGACGATGAGGTGAAGGGGGTGCAGGACCGCCTGAACGCGCGTCCGCGCAGGGTGCTCGGCTACCGGACCCCCGCCGAGGTGTTCCGCCGGGCCCGCCCTCCCTGACACCGCCGGCCCGCCTCCCGACAGCGCGGATGGCCGCGCCGGGAGGGGGTGGAACGGATCAAGCCGTCGCGTCCGTCCGGGCTCCGGTCGGGCTGCGCCCTCCCTGCGCCCGGACGGACGCGACCTGCCCCGGCGGCGGCCTTGCGCTGCCCTGAAAGCCCGGATATTCTCCTTCCGGACGGGACTGCAGCCGTTCCGGGGCCGGATCCGCCGTTCCCGGAGAGCCGCAAACCCCGCCTTCCGGCCATCTGCGCAGCTCGGGCTCCGCCCTCCCTGCGCAGATGGCCGGTGTTGCACTTCGGAATGGAAGTGGGGAAAGAGGGATGTGTCGCGGGTCTGCCCGTGGGCGGTTCGGTCGGGCGTTCAGGCGCACCCGGGTGCCCCGCCCCTCAAAACATCCCACACCTATATGCGTGATCCCATTTCCGCCTGCGCTCGCCCGGCGCGTCGGTCGGCGGCCCCTGCTGAGCACGTCGCGGATCTGGCTCGCCCGGTTCAGCCGCTCGAGCCCCTGCCATACCTTTCCCACCCCGGGGCCTATCAATGACCCACACTTGACTCTTTGCCTGATTCCGTGCGAATCAGTCCACCATGCAGATTCGGATGCGGCAGATACAGTCGGGGACGGTGGACTGGTTCACGGCGGCGTGCAGGGGCGGCGGGCTGACCCGGAGTGCGCTGGCCAGCGGGCTGTGCGACCTCGAGGACTGGCGCGGACCCTCCGGGCGGCGCTGCCTTGCGTCGGCGCGGGCGCTGCTGCCGGAGCTGGCGGACGCGGTGGGCGTCCGCCTGCCGGAGGCGGAGGCGCTGGACCTGGACCCGCACGCGGCTCCCGCGCCGGACTTCCCCGACAGGTCGGTCGCCTGTGCGCTCCGGGAGCTCGGTGCGCTGTCGCTCGATCCGGTGACGGGCGCGGAGGACCGGCGGCGCTGGGAGTCGATGGTCGCGACGCACCACCCCGAGGGATGGCGGCGTCCGCCGGGCGGGCAGGTCCGGTACTGGGTGCGCTCGGAGCGGCACGGGGTCCTCGGCGGCATCGGCTTCACGGCGGCGGGGGTCCAGCTCGGCCCCCGCGACCGCCTTCTGGGCTGGTCGGCCGACGCCCGCCTGGCCAACATCGGGCGCGTGGTCAACAACAACCGCTTCCTCCTGCTTCCGGGCGTCCGGGTCCACGGACTGGCCTCCCTGGCCCTGCGCATGGCGGCGGAGCGCGTCGCGGACGACTGGGAGGCGGCCTACGGTGTGCGGCCTGTCCTGGCGCAGACCTTCACGGGCCCGGACCGGTCCGGTCTGTGCTACCGGGCGGCGGGATGGAGGTGCTGTCCGGAACTGACCTCGGGGCGGCGCTCCGGCGTCCGCCGGGCGGTCTGGCTCAGGCCGCTGGCGGAGGGCTGGCGGGACACCCTGCGCCGCGGACCGGAGAGGGTTCCCGGCTGGTCCGGGACGATGTATTGCGGGGGCGGATGGGCCGAACGGGAGTACGGCCGGAGCCCGCACCCCGACGGCCGCGTCCGGCGGCGGATCGCGGCGATGGGCGCCGCCTGGACCCGGCGGCTCGGGGAGCGCCTGCCGGCGATCTTTCCCGGACGGGCGGAACAGAAGGCGGCCTACCGGCTGCTGTCGAACGATGCGGTGACCATGGAGCACATACTGGAATCGCACTGCGAGCAGACGGTGGAGCGGTGCCGCGCCGAGCGGTTCGTGCTCGCGGTGCAGGACACGACGACACTGAACTACGACGGTCTCTCGGCGACCTCCGGCCTCGACGGCCTCGGCGGCGGCGGCAAGGGCACCTCGGGCATCCTGGCGCATTTCGGCATCGCGACGGACGCGGTCGGGCGGCCCCTCGGGACGTTCCTGGCCGACGCCGACTTCCGGCAGGAGGAGGGAAAGGACAGCGTCCGCTGGGTGGACGGTCTCGACCGGGCCCAGGGCCTCGCCGACGCCTGCCCGGACACGAGGGTGGTGAACGTCTGCGACCGGGAGGGCGACTTCTGGCAGCTTCTCACGCGGGCGGAGGAAAAGGGCGCGGAGCTTCTCGTGCGGGCCAGCAAAGGCTCGCGGCGCCGTGTGGCGACGGCGGACGGCGGGGGCGCGGACCTCTGGGAGCACGTCCTGGGGACGGAGCCGGTCGGGGAGCGGAAGGTCGAGGTGCCGGCCTGCGGCGGGCCGAACCGCCGGAAGGGCGGCGCCGCGAAACTGACGCTGCGCTGCGCGGAGGTGGACCTGCTGCCGCCGAAGGACCGGGCCGGCGACGCGCCCGCCCGCATGGTCGCCGTCTCCGCCCGCGAGGAGAACCCGCCCCGACGTCCGGCGACGGCGAAGGGAAGGAAGAGGTGCGCGCCGCTGCACTGGATGCTGCTGGTCAACGGCGGGGAGGCCGGTCCCGACACAGCCCGCGAGGTGCTGCGCTGGTACGAACTGCGCTGGCGCATCGAACGCTTCTTCCACGCGCTGAAGCAGGGGACACGGATAGAGGACCGCCGGCTGGACCATGCCGACGACCTGCGCAAGTGCCTCGCCTTCGACGCCATCACCGCCTTCCGCGTCTGGGACCTGTCCCTCCTGGCGCGGGAGAGGCCGGACGACCCGGCCACCATGCACGTCACGCTCCCGGACGTCTCCGCGCTCCTGGCGCTCGCCAGGCACCACGGGTTCAGGGCACCCCGAGGGCCGCCGGACCTGACCATCGCGGGCTTCGCCGTGCTGACCGCCGGACTGGCCGGATTCCATCCGTCGAAACGCCAGCCGCTGCCCGGCACGCAGAAGCTCTGGGAAGGGGTGAAGCTGCTCTCCTACGCCGTCATCGCCATACAGGCCATGGAGGAATGGGGCGGCGGCGGAAAGAAGGGGACGGAGACACGGAGTTAAGTGTGATGGATTGATAGCCCCGGGGCAGCGGCTGCCGCTTCGTCGGATGCGCCCCGACGAGGCGCCCGAGGTCGATGCCGAAGGTCCTGATGTTGGGCGGCTTCCCGCCGACCATGTCGAGCCCCCCGGTGCCCCTGGGCGGACAGCAGGATGAGCGGGAGCCGGATGTCCCGCTCGGGATGGACCTCGGCGGCCGGGGTGTCCGGCCGCTCGCGAGCGAGCATGGTGATGCCAGCGACGCGGCAGGCGGTGACGGCGTCGAAGGCGAGGCACCCGTGCGGGCCGATCAAGGCGAATGCGCTAAGTTGAGGTTTTAGTCGCTTACTCAGAATCTGCGCGGCGGACTGATTCGCACGGAATCGGGTAAGGAGTCAGGTGTGAGTCGTTGATAGCGCCGGGTCGGATAATGTTCAGCCAAGCGCCGAGCGGATCTCACCTGCAACGCCCTGAATTCCGCCAAGACCATTGACCGATCTCAGTACACCCTTGGCATGGTAATATCCGATCAGTGGTGACGTCTGTTTGTAATACGCCATCAGGCGAGTCCGCAGACTGTCCTCATTGTCATCGGCGCGCCGCCGAAAATCGGTGCCGCCACAGACGGGGCATTTCCCATCCTCTGGCACCGGTTTGGTCAGGTCATTGAACACCTCACCACAGCCACCACAGGTCGAGCGAGCGGTGATACGCGTCACAAGCGCATCGTCATCAACCCGCATCTCGACGACGGCATCAAGCTGCACCCCCAGCTCGTCAAGCAATGCCCCAAGCGCGTCAGCCTGCGCAAGCGTCCGCGGGAAACCATCAAATATGTAGCCCCCAGGGCTGTCGCCAGCCTCCAGCCTCTCCCGAATCAGGTCAATGACGATCTCATCGGTCACCAGATCCCCACGATCCATGACTTCCGCAACAGTTCGGCCAATGGCGGACCCGCTCTGCCGCGCTTCGCGAAGCATGTCACCTGTCGACAGCTGCGCCATCCTACGCTCCTCCATCAGGATCCGGGCTTGAGTGCCCTTACCTGCTCCCGGCGGACCAAGCACAACTATGTTCATGGAAAACACTCCTCCATTGGCGGCATCTCAGGGCCAATGTTCGGCAGGACCGTCTAGCGCCTGACAGGGTTGCGCTTGCGGCGGCGCTTGCCCCGAAGCTGGGACTTCTCGATAAGGCCCTCATATTGGTGCGCCAGAAGATGGCTCTGCACCTGCTGGATTGTATCCATCGTCACTGAGACAACGATCAGAACTGATGTTCCGCCAAAATAGAAGGGAATTGCCAGTTGGCTACGCAAGATCTCCGGCAGCAGGCAAACGCCCGCAAGATAAGCGGATCCAAGCACCAGAATCCGTGTGACAACATGGTCAAGAAACTCTTCCGTCTTCTTGCCAGGACGGATGCCAGGCACAAACCCATTCTGGTTCTTCAGGTTTTCCGCCACATCTTCGGTCTTGAAGCTGACATTGAACGTGTAGAAGAACGTGAAGAACACGATCATCGCCGTGAAAAAAACAAGATAGAGGGGTTGGCCGGGTCCAAAATACGCCAGTATCGTCGCCATGATCGGCCCTGACTGCGCCTCGCTGAATGTCGAGACCGTGACCGGAAGAAGCAAAAGCGAACTGGCGAAGATCGCGGGGATGACCCCCGCCGGATTGACCTTGATCGGGAGGTGGCTGGAGCCTCCTTCATACATTTTCATCCCCGCCTGCCGGCGCGGGTACTGGATAGGGATCTTCCTGAGCGATCGCTCCATGAAGACGACAAATCCGATCACGGCCACAACCATCACCATGACGCCAACGATGACAGCAGGGCTAAGCGCACCCGACCGGCCAGACGCGAAGAACTGCGCCAGAGCTGCCGGAACCTCGGCGATGATACCCACGAAAATGATCAGCGATATGCCGTTGCCAATGCCTCGGGCGGTGATCTGCTCGCCGAGCCACATCAGGAACATGGTACCACCCACAAGCGTGATGACGGTGGCCGCCCGGAAATACCATCCGGGATCCGTAGCAAGATCACCCGCCTCCAGGGAAACCGCCAGTCCGTAGGCCTGGAAGGTGGACAGAAACACTGTGCCGTACCGGGTGTACTGGTTGATCTTCTTGCGCCCGCGCTCGCCTTCCTTCTTGAGCTGCTCAAAATGCGGAACCATTGCCGTAAGGAGCTGCACAATGATCGCGGCGGAGATATAGGGCATGATGCCAAGCGCAAATATGCCCATCCGTGAGATCGCGCCTCCCGTGAACATGTTAAGAACCCCACCCAGTCCCGTCGCGGCCTGGTCCATGAACTCCCGGAGGGCGGCTGCGTCAATTCCCGGAACCGGAATGTAGGTTCCGATTCGGTAGACGATCAGAATTCCAAGGGTGAAAAAAATGCGCTGCCTGAGTTCGGTGGCCTGTCCAAAGACCCTCCAGTTCAGGTTGGCGGCCATTTGCTCCGCTGCCGATGCCATTCAGTGGCCTCTCCCGTTCGGGCACCGCCCTCAGGTTTCCCCGGGCGGAGCGTGGACAACCAGATGTATGTAGGCAGTGCCAGCACTGCCCACAACCATTTATTCCGCTGTCTGTCCGGTCGCGACCCTCAGGGAGCCCCCGGACTCCCCGACCGCCTTCCGGGCCGCCGCGCTGGCACCCGTGACCTGCAGTTCAACTCTTGAGGTGAGTCCACCTTTGGCCAGCACCCGAACACCGTCAAGTCGACGGCGGACGAGACCGGACCTGACAAGGACCTCCTCGGTAATCGTCTCTTCAGCGTCGATTTTCCCGGCATCGATGAACTTCTGAAGAATGCCGAGGTTTACAACCGCAAATTTCCTGCGGTTGGGCTTGTTGAAACCGCGTTTGGGCAGGCGCTGGTAAAGGGGCATCTGCCCGCCCTCGAAACCGTTGATGGCAACCCCTGACCGCGATTTCTGACCATTCATGCCACGCCCGGCCGTCTTTCCCTTGCCCGAGCCTGGGCCTCGGCCAACTCGCTTGGCCTTCTTCACCGCGCCGGGATTGTCGCGGAGCTCATGCAGTTTCATCTCGCTTCTCCTTGCCGAATACCACACCGCAGGCGAAACGGGGCGACCTCGGTCACTCAACTCAGTTTCAGCGTCGGACCTGCAGACCCCCAACACCATCAGGCCGCAAAGGCGTCGCCTTCATCTCTGGATGGGTTGCAGGCAATTCAGCCCCGTTCCTCAACGATCTCCGCAAGATGGGGAATCTTCGCAACCATCCCACGAATTGCAGGGGTATCCTCAAGCTCACGGGTCTTATGCATCTTGTTGAGCCCCAGCCCGACAAGGGTCTGGCGCTGCCTGGCAGGCCGTCGGATTGGCGAGCCGATCTGCCTTACGACTATGGTTTTCCTTGACATTGCGCCTCTCCTCAAGATCCGACAGCCACTTGATCTTCGGCACGACCGCTTTCTTCCAGTGAAGCGGTGGGCCCGGACTCCTTGGCCTCGGGGGACGGTTCGTCCCGCCTCGGCAGGATGTCGGATACTCTCTTGCCCCGACGGGCGGCCACCATGCGTGGGCTGGATTCTTTCTGGAGTCCGTCAATCGTGGCTCGGATCATGTTATAGGGGTTTTGCGATCCGACAGACTTGGCGACGACATCCTGCACTCCGAGCATTTCAAACACGGCACGCATCGGGCCACCGGCAATGATGCCGGTTCCGGCCGGCGCCGTTCGCATCACCACTTTCCCGGCACCGTGACGACCTGCCATGTCGTGGTGCAGCGTCCTACCCTCTCGAAGCGGCACTCGGATCATCTGTCGCTTGGCCTGCTCAGTCGCCTTGCGAATGGCCTCCGGCACCTCCTTGGCCTTACCCTTGCCATAACCGACCCGTCCTTTCTGGTCACCAACCACAACAAGTGCGGCGAAGCCAAATCGCTTGCCACCCTTTACGGTCTTCGAAACCCGGTTTATCGCAACCAGACGATCGGAAAATTCGGGAGCGTCATCCCGATCCCTGCGTCCGCCCCGGCGGTTTTCACGTTCTGCCATAAGGCCTCCATTCATCGTTGGGCGCGAGGCGCCAAATCGTCCATTCCAAACCGGAACCGCCAGGATGGTGACCTTCGGATGGGTGGTCAGACATTCAGACCACCTTCGCGCGCAGCCTCGGCCAGAGCTTTCACCCTTCCATGGAAAAGATAACCTCCACGGTCGAAACAGGCATCCTTCACGCCTGCCTGTGCGGCCCGCTCAGCGAGTGCCGCGCCCACTTTCGCCGCCGCCTCGACACCGCTCCCGTTCTCAAGTTCCAACACTTTTTCAAGGGAGGACGCGCTTGCCAGCGTAACACCTCTGGCATCGTCGATAAGCTGGGCACTGATGTTCCTGTTCGACCGGTGAACGGTAAGCCGCACCCGGCCCCCGCTCACTTGACGAAGCCTGTTCCGGACGCGCCGACGGCGCCTGAGAAACAGTTCCCGTTTGCTGTTTGCCATGTTGCAGGTCCCTATTTCTTCTTGCCTTCCTTACGGAAGATGTACTCGCCCTTGTATCGGATACCCTTGCCCTTGTATGGCTCCGGTCTACGCCACTTGCGGATCTGCGCCGCAACTTCGCCGACCTGCTGCTGGTCTATGCCTTCGACAACGATCTCTGTCTGCCGTGGACAGGTGACAGTCACACCGTCTGGCACCTCGAATGAAACGTCATGGGACAGGCCAAGATTAAGGACCAATCTGCCATTCTGCAGCATGGCGCGGTAACCGACGCCGGTGATCTCAAGCTCTTTCCTGAAGCCCTCGGTCACGCCCCTGACGCAGTTCGCTATCTGGGTCCGGGACATGCCCCACTGCTGACGCACACGTTTGGACTGTCCGCGTGGCGTAACGGTGATATGGTTCCCTTCGATCGTGATCGCGACATCGTCGGTTGCTGTAAAACTGCGGGCGCCTCTGGGTCCCTTCACTTCCACAGTGCGGCCAGAGAGGGAGGCGGTGACCCCCGAAGGCATTTCCACAGGAATGCGGCCAATTCGTGACATGAACCTCTCCCTAGAACACCGTGCACAGCACTTCGCCACCAACATTGGCGGCGCGTGCGCTGGCATCCGACATAATGCCCTTCGGCGTCGAGATGATCGACACGCCGAGACCCTGGCGAACCTCCGGAAGTTCCTTGACTCCCTTGTAGACGCGGCGACCGGGTTTCGAAATCCGCTTCAGTTCCCGAATCGCCGGATCGCCCTCAAAATACTTCAGGCTGATCTCGATTGCCGGATGGCCATCATTGCCGGTCGTGCTCTCATAGCCTCGGATGTAGCCCTCATCGGTCAGCACATCGAGCACCCAGGCCCGAAGCTTGGACGCAGGCGTCATCACCGTGGACTTGCCACGCATCTGCGCGTTGCGGATGCGGGCCAGCATGTCGCCAACAGGATCGTTCATACCATGCCCTCCCTACCAGCTTGACTTGACCAGGCCAGGAATCTGGCCCATCGCCCCCAGTTCGCGCAGCGCGATCCGGCTGACCTTCAGTTTCCGGTAGTAACCATGCGGACGTCCAGTCAACTGGCAACGATTGTGGAGGCGGGTGGGCGAGGAATTGCGTGGCAGCTTCGCAAGCTTCAGCCGCGCCTTGAACCGCTCTTCGATCGGCCGTTCCTGATCATTTGCGATGTCCTTCAGCGCAGTGCGCCTCGCGGCGTATTTCCTGACCAGTTTCTGGCGCTTGAGTTCGCGCTCTACCATTGCTTTTTTTGCCATGTGTTGGGATCTCCCGGGCTCAGCCACTGAATGGCATGTTGAAATGCCCCAGCAGCGCCTTCGCTTCGGCGTCGCCGCTCGCAGTGGTGCAGATGACGATGTCCATGCCCCAGACCTCATCGACCTTGTCGTAATCGATCTCGGGAAAGACTATGTGTTCCTTCAGACCCATGGCGAAGTTGCCACGGCCATCAAAGGCAGCGGTCTTCACCCCACGGAAGTCACGGACGCGCGGAAGGGCGATCGTGATCAGCCGGTCAAGAAAGTCATACATCCGGTCGCTTCGCAGGGTGACCTTCGCACCAATTGGCATTCCCTCCCGAACACGGAATGACGCGATCGATTTCCTGGCGCGATTGATCACGGCCTTCTGGCCCGCGATCACAGTCAGGTCGTCACGGGCCGAGCCTGCCTTCTTTGAGTCCCGAACGGCCTCGGCACCGCAACCGATGTTCAGAACGATCTTATAAAGCTTCGGGATCTCCATGTCATTCAGATATCCAAACTCTTCCTTCATCGCGGAGCGGATTCGCTTCCTGTAGTCCGCTTTGAGGCGCGGAACATAACCAGCGGCGTCAAGCATCGATCACGTCCCCCGTCGTCTTGGCGTAACGCACCTTTCTGTCGCCCTCCATCCTGAAGCCAATCCTGGTTGGCTTTCCGTTGGCGTCCAGATAGGCGAGATTCGAAAGGTCGATCGGCATCGGTCTGGGAACGCGGCCCCCCGGGCCCCGCTACGCTGACGACGATTATGTCGCCAACCGATGCGTATTTCCTTTTGGATCCGCCCAGAACCTTGATGCACTGCACCCGGCGCGCACCCGAATTGTCAGCGACATCCAGATTGGTCTGCATCTGGATCATTTCGTTTCTCCCGACCTTTGGAGCCCAACCTTTGCGGCGGCTCCAGGGTTTCGTTCAGATGGGATCGGTGACTACCGTCAGTCGGCGATCACCTCCCATCGCTTTGACCTCGAAACAGGTGCGCATTCCCTGATGCGAACCCTGTCACCAACCTTGCACTGGTTGTCGGCATCATGCGCCGCAAATTTCTTGGACCTACGCACCGTCTTCTGCAGAAGTGGATGCTTGAACGTGCGTTCCACCAAAACAGTGACGGTTCGATCATTTCGGTCACTGGTGACCGTACCCCGCAGGACTCTCTTTGGCATCAATCAGGTCTCCTGCGCGGACTGAGCCGCCTTTTCATTAAGGACGGTCAGGACACGAGCGGCATTGCGTCGAACCATGCGCATCCGAGCGGGATTCTCCAGTTGGCCAGACGCCTGCTGGAAACGGAGGTTGAATGCCTCCTTCTTGAGTTCCACCAGCTGGTCCCGCAGCTGGTCTGGTGTCCTATCACGCAATTCCCGGGCGTTCATGCCCACTCTCCTCGCTTCACATCACCGGTCCGCACGCGGGCGTGTTCCGGCACCAATTCACAAGACCGTCTCCCGGAAACCCACCGGAAGGCGCTCGATTCCCATTCGATTCCTACCAGTCCTCGCGCTGGACCACCCGGCATTTCACCGGCAGTTTCATTGCGGCAAGCCGAAGTGCCTCCCTTGCCACGGAATCACTGACGCCGTCAATCTCGAACATAATCCTGCCCGGCTTGATCTTGGCTGCCCAGAAATCCACGGAGCCCTTGCCCTTGCCCATACGGACCTCAGTCGGCTTCGAGGTGACCGGAGTATCCGGGAAAATCCGGATCCAGACACGTCCCTGACGCTTCATGTGCCGGGTCATGGCACGGCGCGCTGCCTCGATCTGGCGGGCGGTGATACGCTCGGGTTCAATGGATTTCAGGCCGTATGAGCCGAAGTTCAGCGTTGAGCCACCTTTGGCCTCGCCGTGAATCCGCCCCTTATGCACCTTGCGAAACTTCGTCCGCTTCGGCTGCAGCATCGCTTTTCCTCCCTATCGGCGCCCACCGCCGACGCGCGGCGCGGGTCCGTCCTGCAGTTCCTGCTGGCGGCGGTCTCGGGCACCCGGATCGTGTTCCATGATCTCGCCACGGAATATCCAGACCTTGATTCCAATGATCCCATATGGCGTCGAGGCTTCGCAGGTTGAATAGTCAATGTCGGAGCGAAGCGTGTGCAGCGGCACACGGCCCTCGCGGTACCATTCGGTCCGCGCGATCTCCGCGCCTCCGAGACGACCGGAGACGTTGACCCGTATGCCGAGCGCTCCCATGCGGATCGAGTTCTGAACCGCCCGCTTCATGGCACGCCGAAACGACACTCTGCGCTCAAGCTGCTGGGCAATTCCTTCCGCAACAAGCCGTGCGTCAAGCTCAGCCCTGCGAACTTCAACGATGTTCAGGTGCAATTCGCTGTCGGTTATGTTCGCCAGCTTCCTGCGCAGCGACTCGATGTCGGCACCCTTCTTTCCGATGATGACACCGGGTCGGGCGGTGTGGATGGTTACCCTGCACTTCCTATGCGGGCGCTCAATGATCACCCTGCTGACGCCGGCCTGCCTGCATTCCTTCTCGATGAACCCACGGATGCGGAGATCCTCGAGTAACAGGTTTCCGTAATCCCTGGTATTGGCGTACCAGCGGCTGTCCCAGGTCCGGTTGACCTGAAGGCGCATTCCGACCGGATTGGTCTTGTTGCCCATAAGGCTTACTCCTCGATCTCACGAACCTTGATGGTGATTTCCGAAAACGGCTTCGAAATGCGCCCTACCCTGCCGCGCGCGCGCGGTCGAACGCGCTTCAGGGTCAGGTTCTTGCCCACATAGGCCTCCGCGACCACCAAGGCATCGACATCCAGTCCATGATTGTTCTCCGCATTGGCTACAGCGGATTGAAGGCACTTGCTTACGTCAGTCGCTATCCGTTTGCGGCTGAAGGCGAGATCGTTCAGCGCCGTCTGGACGGGCTTGCCCCGAATCATCGTCGCCACAAGATTCAGCTTCTGGGGCGAAACACGCAGCATGCGCGCCTTGGCCATCGCCTCGTTTTCCTCCACGCGGCGGGAATTAGGCGACTTTCCCATGGCCTATCTCCTCTTCGCTTTCTTGTCGCCCGCATGACCGTAGAAGGTTCGGGTCGCACTGTACTCGCCGAACTTCTGGCCAATCATATCTTCGGTCACGCTTACCGGGATGTGCTTTCGGCCATTGTACACTCCGAACGTCAATCCGACGAACTGCGGCAGAATGGTTGAACGTCTTGACCAGATCTTGATGACCTCATTACGGCCAGATTCACGGGCTCTTTCGGCCTTCTTCAGCACGTAGCTGTCGACAAAGGGGCCTTTCCAGACAGAACGGGCCATCCCTTAGCGCCCCTTCTTTCTGGCGTGACGCGAACGTATGATCATTTTCGAAGACGCCTTGTTCCGGTTGCGGGTACGCTTGCCCTTGGTTGGCACACCCCAGGGGGTCACAGGATGGCGACCACCGGACGTGCGGCCTTCCCCGCCCCCATGTGGGTGGTCGACAGGGTTCATCACCACACCGCGGACGGATGGCCGTCGGCCGAGATGCCGGTTGCGTCCTGCCTTGCCGAGATTCTGGTTCGAGTTATCTGAGTTGGAGACTGCACCGACCGTAGCCATGCACTCCTGCCGGACCATACGCAGTTCTCCCGAGGAAAGGCGGATCTGGGCATAGCCATTGCCTCGGCCGACGAACTGGGCGTAGGCACCTGCGGCCCGGGCAATCTGGCCACCGCGACCGGGCTTGAGTTCCACATTGTGAACAATCGTGCCAATCGGCATGCCCGCAAACGGCATTGAATTGCCGGGCTTTATGTCAGCCTTTGCCGACGAGACCACCTGGTCGCCAACCGCGAGCCGCTGCGGGGCCAGGATATAGGCCTGCTCACCATCCACATATCTGACCAGCGCAATGAATGCCGTACGGTTCGGGTCATATTCGATCCGCTCAACCGTTCCGGGCACGTCGAACTTCCTGCGCCGGAAATCGACAATTCGATAGAGACGCTTCGCCCCGCCACCGCGGCGGCGCATCGTGATCCGTCCGGCGTTGTTCCGTCCGCCCTTTCTCCCCAAACCCTCGACAAGGGTTTTTTCCGGGCGGCCTTTCCAAAGCTCCGAACGGTCGATCAGAACCAACCCTCGTTGGCCTGGCGTCGTCGGTTTATACGACTTGAGTGCCATGCTTTCCTGTCTTCCGTCTGCTTCGTCGGCAGGAAACCCGCCGTGGTTGCCGTCATGCCCCGACCCAGCGCCCGAGCCGTGACCCGATACCGGTCAAAGGCCGGTGGTTACGTCGATCGTGTTGCCTTCCTCAAGTGCGACATAGGCTTTCTTGATGTTCTTCTGGCGTCCCGGACGGCCACGGAAGCGTGTGGCCTTGCCTTTGGCGACCGCCGTATTGACCGACTTAACCTTGACGCTAAACAGCGTCTCCACCGCTTCCTTGATCTGCGGCTTGGACGAACCTATCGCCACCTCAAAGACAACAGTGCCGGCCTCCGAGGCCAAGGTTGTCTTTTCTGTGATCATTGGTCTGCGGACCACATCGTAATGCCGCGATTTCGCTCTCATTTCAAACGAGCCTCCAGAGCCTCGAGACCCGCCCTCGTGAGTACAAGCGTGTCGCGCCTTAGGATGTCCAGCACGTTGGCGCCCATTGAAGGGAGCACATCCAATTCAGGTATGTTGGCTGCCGCGCGGGCAAATCCCTCGTGAACATTCGCTCCATCGATCACCAACGCCCGTTTCCAACCCAGGTTCCTGACCTGTCTGGCGAGTCCCGCCGTCGATCCATCGGCCTCGGCCACGTCAAGGACCACGAGTTCACCGGCCTTCGCCTTGGCGCTCAGCGCATGCCGCAGCCCGAGCCTGCGTAGCTTCTTTGGAAGGCCGTGAGCATGGCTGCGCGGGCTTGGTCCCTTGTAGATTCCACCCCCGCGGAAGATCGGTGCATTGCGGTCGCCATGCCGGGCGCCTCCGGTACCCTTCTGGCGGTAAATCTTGCTTCTGGCGTACGAGGTTTCCGAACGTGTCTTCACCTTGTGTGTCCCGGCCTGCGCACACGCGCGTTGCCAACGGACAACACGGTGAAGAATATCGGCACGGGGCTCCAAGCCGAAAATCCCTTCGTCGAGTTCCACCGAACCGGCCGTTTCACCGTCGAGATCTATGGCATCAGCTTTCATCGCCTTCGCCTCCTTGTGCGGTGGGACTATCCACCTCGGCATTCTCCACTGAAGCTTCCGGGACCGTCCCGCCATCCGTGACTGGCCGTAAGGCGGCAGGCAGTATTGCCTCTGCCGGGAACGGCTTCTTGACAGCGTCCTTGATTGTCACCCAGCCTCCCTTCGAGCCTGGGACGGCGCCCTTGACCATGATAAGGCCGCGTTCAGTGTCGGTCCTGACGACCTGCAGGTTTTGCGTGGTCACACGCGCCGCGCCCATGTGCCCAGCCATTTTCTTGCCCTTGAATACCCTGCCAGGCTCCTGGCACTGACCGGTGGATCCGTGGGAACGGTGGCTGATCGATACGCCATGGCTGGCGCGCAGGCCACCGAAATTGTGCCTTTTCATGGCACCGGCGAACCCCTTGCCGATCGACGTGCCCGAGACATCGACATACTGCCCCTCGAAATAGTGATCGGCGGTAATTTCCGCCCCCACATCAATCATGTTTTCGGGCGCCACACGGAACTCGGCGACCTTTCGTTTCGGGCTTACTCTTGCGGCGGCGAAATGGTTCCGCATCGGCTTTGACGTTCGCTTGGCACGGGCCACACCCGCACCGAGCTGAACGGCAGTGTAGCCGTCCCTTTCGGCGGTTCGCTGGGCAACAACCTGGCAGCTGTCCAACTGAAGCACGGTGACAGGTATCTGCCTTCCGTCTTCCATGAACAGCCTGGTCATCCCGACCTTTCTCGCGATCACTCCGGAGCGTAGCATTACCCTACCCTCCCTCAGACCGAAATCTGTACGTCGACGCCAGCAGCGAGGTCGAGCTTCATCAATGCGTCGACGGTCTGCGGTGTCGGATCAACGATGTCCAGCAGGCGCTTGTGGGTACGGATTTCCCATTGGTCGCGGCTCTTCTTGTCAATATGAGGGCCGCGAAGTACCGTGAACTTCTCGATCTTGTTGGGAAGGGGGATCGGGCCGCGAACATGGGCGCCGGTCCGTTTGGCTGTATTGACGATCTCCTTTGTCGACGCGTCAAGAACGCGGTAGTCAAACGCCTTCAGGCGGATGCGGATGTTCTGGCTTTGCATTGCCATGTCCTGTTCCTCCGCGATTGCGATAAGGGGCCGTCTGGTTCGCCCCTTATCGAACCGTCACTTTTAATGGGCGGCATATGGCGCCCGGCAGGTCGGTCAATCTTTCCGCTGTCACTCGACGATCTTGGCGACGACGCCGGCACCGACCGTGCGGCCACCCTCACGGATGGCGAAACGCAGGCCCTCCTCCATCGCGATCGGAGAGATCAGCACCGCGCTGAACGACACGCTGTCGCCCGGCATCACCATCTTTATTCCCTCCGGCAGCGTCACTGACCCCGTCACGTCCGTCGTCCTGAAGTAGAACTGGGGACGGTAGCCATCGAAGAACGGCGTGTGCCGGCCACCTTCCTCCTTCGTCAGGACATATGCTTCCGCCTCGAATTTCGTGTGCGGCGTCACCGAACCCGGACGGCACAGCACCTGCCCGCGCTCGACCTCGTCCTTGCCCACGCCTCGCATCAGAGCCCCGATATTGTCCCCCGCTTCGCCGCGGTCCAGGATCTTACGGAACATCTCAACACCTGTGCATGTCGTTCGGCGCGTGTCCGCCAGACCAACGATCTCGATTTCATCACCAACGTTCAGTACCCCACGCTCAACACGGCCGGTCACCACCGTGCCGCGCCCCGAGATTGAAAACACGTCCTCGATCGGCATCAGGAACGGCTGGTCCACCGCACGCTCCGGCGTCGGGATGTAGCTGTCGACAGCGTCCATCAGTTGCCGGACGCGCGCCTCGCCGGTCGCCTCGTCCGTTCCCTCCATCGCTGCCAGCGCCGAGCCGGACACCACCGGGATGTCGTCCCCGGGGAACTCGTAGACCGAGAGGAGTTCCCGCACTTCCAACTCCACCAGTTCCAGAAGTTCCTCGTCGTCGACCTGATCCACCTTGTTAAGGAACACCACCAGCGCCGGCACACCCACCTGCCGCGCCAGAAGGATGTGTTCCCGGGTCTGCGGCATCGGGCCATCCGCTGCGCTTACAACCAGAATCGCCCCGTCCATCTGCGCCGCGCCTGTGATCATGTTCTTCACGTAATCCGCGTGACCTGGGCAGTCCACGTGTGCGTAGTGCCGTGCCTCCGTTTCGTACTCGACATGCGCCGTCGCGATCGTGATTCCCCGGGCCTTCTCTTCCGGCGCCGCGTCGATCCGGTCATACGCCTGGAACTCGCCGAAGTACTTTGTGATCGCCGCCGTCAGGGTGGTCTTCCCGTGGTCAACGTGCCCGATCGTGCCGATGTTCACGTGCGGCTTTGTGCGCTCAAATTTTTCCTTTGCCATAGTGGCCTCCTTCTTTCGGTCAAGACGGTTCGCCTATGCGAACTTCGCCTGAATTTCATCGCTGATGTTCTGTGGAACCGGTTCGTAATGGTCGAACTGCATTGTGAAGTTCGCCCGTCCCGAAGACATCGAACGCAGGTTGTTGATATAGCCAAACATGTTGGCGAGCGGTACGAAGGCGTTTATTGCGACGGCGTTGCCGCGCACCTCCTGCCCTGTCAATTGCCCGCGTCGGCCGGTGAGGTCGCCAATGACACTGCCTGTGTATGCTTCCGGCGTGATCACCTCGACCTTCATGACCGGTTCAAGCAGCTTCGCGCCCCCCAGTTTCAGGCCCTCGCGCATGCACATTCGAGCGGCGATCTCAAAGGCCAGCACCGATGAATCGACGTCGTGGAATTTTCCGTCGACAAGCGCGACCTTGAAGTCGATGACCGGGAAGCCCGCGAGTGGCCCGGAATCCATAACCGACTGAATTCCTTTCTCGACACCCGGAATGTACTCCTTCGGGACGTTTCCACCGACGATGCGGGATTCGAATGCGTAACCTTCCCCCGGTTCTGTCGGCGTGATTTCCAGCTTGACCTCGGCATACTGGCCCGAACCGCCGGTCTGCTTCTTGTGGGTGTAGGTGTGCTCGACCGAGCGTGATATCGTCTCACGATAGGCCACCTGCGGGGCCCCGATATTCGCCTCGACCTTGAACTCACGCCTCAGTCGGTCAACGAGGACCTCAAGATGAAGCTCTCCCATGCCCTTCATGATGGTCTGGCCGGATTCAAGATCGGTTTCCACGCGGAACGACGGATCCTCGGCGGCAAGACGCGACAGGCCCTGTGACATCTTCTCCTGGTCGTTCTTGGTTCTTGGCTCGACCGCGATCTCAATCACTGGATTGGGAAAGCTCATGGTTTCCAGCACGACAGGCTTCTGGATGTCGCAGAGCGTATCGCCGGTCGTGGTCTCCTTAAGGCCGGCCAGAGCGATGATATCACCGGCAAAGGCCTCATCGATCTCTTCGCGGTTGTTGGAATGCATCATCATCATTCGACCGATACGCTCACGCCTCCCCTTGGTCGAATTGAGGATGGCATCCCCCTTACGCATGGAGCCCGAATATATGCGGATGAAAGTCAGCGAACCGACAAACGGGTCGTTCATGATCTTGAAAGCCAAAGCCGAGAACGGCTGACCATCGTCGGCTGTGCGTTCAATGTTGCGGGCTTCCGTGGTGTCGCCGGGAGCGAAGCCCTTATAGGCCGGAACGTCGACAGGATGAGGCAAATAATCGATCACCGCATTGAGGAGAGGTTGGACACCTCTGTTCTTGAAGGCCGAGCCAGCGAGAACCGGAACGAAGGACAGCGATAGGGTTCCCTTTCGGATCAACCCGCGCAGCGTGTCGACATCCGGTTCCTCACCTTCCAGATAGGCCTCCATCGCGGCGTCGTCCTGCTCAACCACAAGTTCGACGAGTTCGGCCCGGAGTTGCTCCGCGGCCTCTCTCAGATCACTTCGAATGTCCTGCACCTTCCAGGTGGCGCCCAGGTCCTCGCCCGCCCAAATCCATTCCTTCATGGTGATGAGGTCGACAACTCCGGCAAACCTGTCCTCAGCACCGACCGGCATCTGAATCGGTGCTGGAATCGCGCCGGTGCGGTCCTTGATCATCGCGACGCAGTTGGCGAAATCCGCGCCGATCTTGTCCATCTTGTTCACGAAGACGATCCGTGGCACCGAATAGCGGTCTGCCTGCCGCCAGACCGTCTCAGTCTGTGGTTCCACGCCAGCGTTTGCGTCAAGAACGCAGACCGCGCCATCCAGGACAGCAAGCGACCTTTCGACCTCAATGGTGAAATCAACGTGCCCCGGTGTATCGATGATATTCAGGCGATGCCGCTCGGTCTGGGCATTCCGTCCGTCTTCCGTGCGTTCCCAGAATGTCGTGGTTGCCGCCGAGGTGATGGTGATTCCACGTTCCTGTTCCTGCTCCATCCAGTCCATTGTCGCGGCGCCGTCGTGAACCTCGCCGATCTTATGGGACTTTCCCGTGTAGTACAGAATGCGTTCCGAGCAGGTGGTCTTGCCGGCGTCGATATGCGCCATGATCCCGAAATTTCGGTAGCGTTCCAGTGGGTATTCGCGCGCCATGGATTTTCAGGACCTCGGAAGCAGGAAGTTACCAGCGATAATGGCTGAAGGCTTTGTTGGCTTCGGCCATCTTGTGGGTGTCTTCACGTCGTTTGACCGCGGCGCCGCGATTGTTCACCGCATCCCCGAGTTCGGCCGCGAGGCGCTCTTCCATCGTATTCTCACCACGTTTCCTGCTCGCGGTGATCAGCCATCGAATGGCCAGAGCCTGGCGACGCTCCGGGCGAACCTCAACCGGAATCTGGTACGTCGCGCCGCCCACACGACGTGAGCGGACCTCGACCGAGGGTTTGATGTTCTCAAGGGCTTCGTGGAACACATCGACCGGCGATCTCCTGAGTCGACTCTCCACGCGGTCAAGCGCATGGTAGACGATGCGTTCGGCGACGGACTTCTTGCCGTCGATCATCAGGCTGTTCATGAACTTGGTCAGAACCACGTCGCCAAATTTGGCGTCGGGCAGAACTTCGCGCTTTTCGGCGGCGTGACGTCTGGACATCTCGATTTCCTGCTACTTCGGTCGCTTGGCGCCGTATTTCGAACGGCGCTGCCTGCGGTCCTTGACGCCCTGGGTATCAAGCACACCCCGAAGAATGTGGTAGCGCACGCCTGGCAGGTCTTTAACGCGACCGCCTCGGATGAGCACCACCGAGTGTTCCTGCAGATTGTGGCTTTCCCCGGGAATGTAGCTGATCACTTCGAAACCGTTGGTGAGCCGTACCTTGGCGACTTTCCGCATGGCCGAGTTCGGCTTCTTCGGTGTCGTCGTATAGACACGCGTGCAGACACCGCGTTTCTGCGGGCAGTTCTCGAGGTGCTGCGACTTCGAGCGTTTCACTTTCGGCTGACGCGGCTTGCGGATCAGCTGTTGGATTGTTGGCATCTGGGTATCGTTCCCCGTGTTGCGCACTCTTAGTTTCAGGGCGCGTCCACGCCCAATCTTTTGCCCCGTGTCTTACGACTCCGAAAAACACGAACACCGCATACATTCCCTCCTTCGCGGGAACGACGCGGTGGAATCCCAGAGGATCGGAGCGTAGGCCGCCCGGATCATGACCACTTCAATACTGAACCAAGCCAAGACCGCTTCGCTTGGGTTTGCGCTGTATAAGGTGCGATCACACCCCTGTCAACAGGGCAGACACCCGCCCAGCCATTCTTTTTTGGGATAATGCAGTTTTTTCGATCACATTCAGTCCTTCGACCGCACATCAGCCTCCGGTGATCTGTCCTGACGGCTCCTTCCAGAGCCGGGGCGGCAAGTGGTGCCGAGGTGGAAGGCGTTCGGCTGTACCGCGATGATATCGACAAGGTAATCCTTGCCCTTGAACGCGGAATCAAAGGGTGGAGGACGGGTCAGCGATTGATCTATCATGCCAGCATTGTAGGTATACGCAGCATGCTACCAAACCGGCTGCGTTCCGATAACCGCGTTCGGCCTGACCTTGCCCGCCGCATTCAGGGTCTCTATGTGCTATGCTGGTTGATCCGGCAGGTCATGATGGGTGACCGAACTGACTTGAGGATACATTATGGAAGAAGTCTTCGTATATTGGGACAACTCCAACATCCTCCACGAGGCACAACGGATAGCGGACGAGAGGAACGGCACCCCCGGCGCGAGCTATCTGGTGCGGATTCATTTCGACAACCTGCTGAAGCTTGCGCAGGCGGACCGGACATTGAAGCTGGCTTTCGCCGCGGGGTCGATTCCTCCGGAAATGCAGAGCCTTTGGAACCGCATGGAGAACGCCGGCGTGGAGGTCAGGCTGTTTGACCGGGGTGACTTCGGACGGGGGGAGCAGCAGGTTCCTGACGGCTGGCTGCAGCAGCGCATGATGGAAAACGCCCTGCGATACTTCGACACGCCCGGGGTTGCTGTCCTGCTGACCGGAGACGGTGCGGGCTACAGCGAGGGACATGGTTTCCACACGACCCTTGAACTCCTGCATGATCGGGGCTGGGGCATCGAGGTGCTTTCCTGGCGGCATTCCTGCAAAAGGCAGATGCGTGAATGGGCGGAGACAAAGGGTGTCTTCGTTTCCCTGGACGACTACTATGACGCCATTACTTTCCGTGAGCCGTCACGACCCGGATACCCGCTTGCGCCGCCTCGCAGGGCCGAACAACTTGATCTGAGTGGAAGGCCAACGGTGTAAAGCACGTCAACAGGCCAAAGCGGTCGTCACGCCGGACTCCTGAAATTTCCGCATCTCTGTGTGTTCAGGGCCGGTGACAGGATCACACGGCCCTGCCTATCACTGGATCCATGTGCGTTGAGACCCAAGGAGCAAATTCAAGGAGCACATTATTGAGAAGAACTTTGTAGGCATGCGCACTCCTGATGGTGCCTGCATGCGCCACGATCACGAGCGATCCGGATGTACCGATCCCCCTTTCGATGAGCGATCGTTCGAGTGATGAGTGCGGAACAGGCGGGGAACCGGCAGACGCAGGTTTCGGGTACGGTGATGATTCGCAGGTCCGATGATCCACTGCGGCACGACCGCACGAGCGCCAGTGGTTTGACCGCCACGGATGGCGTACCCAAATCGATGGACGGCAAGACCGTTGCAGGTGCGGTCTTTCTGGACTTGGGCGCTGTTGTCGACCCGATCACTGACAGGCACCGGGAATTTCCTCAAGATATTGTGATCCCGATCAAATGGACCCGCTGGGACCTTTTGGAGAAATCCGTATGAAGACTCATGCGATGGCGTCCGTCACGGCGGATGTTCAGAGCTTTCATCTGCTCGTCGGAGCCATTGATGTCGAGAGGACGCCCGTTGTCATCGACCTCCAAACGGATATTCAGACCGACACCGGTCGCGGCGATGGCCTGGCGGCCGACCGGGGACGTCCGCGCCAGTCCCGGTTGACGTGGCAGAACATGCGGTGCTCGATCCTGTTCCGTTTCCCCGTTCCGGCGGGAAGCGGCAGGCTCAGATCAGGGGGTCCCAGTCCCGATATTCCTGCGCTGTCCGCTCCTGAGGAATTTCCTTGTGTATGCCATAGCTTTAAATGGCGATTGAAAACGTATACAGGAGAACGAGCTGCACCGTCAAACACGACCACGCGGACCGAAGTTCGAGCCCGACGACAACACCGACGCGTCTCGGCACCAGTGCCGAGGGAGACTGTAGCGGGGTGGAGTGTCGGGTCAACGCCCGTCTGGGGACGCCCTCTACATGGTTGCGAGAAAATACATGCCCCACTTCCATTCCGAAGTGCAACACCGGCCATCTGCGCAGGGAGGGCGGAGCCCGAGCTGCGCAGATGGCCGGAAGGCGGGGTTTGCGGCTCTCCGGGAACGGCGGATCCGGCCCCGGAACGGCTGCAGTCCCGTCCGGAAGGAGAATATCCGGGCTTTCAGGGCAGCGCAAGGCCGCCGCCGGGGCAGGTCGCGTCCGTCCGGGCGCAGGGAGGGCGCAGCCCGACCGGAGCCCGGACGGACGCGACGGCTTGATCCGTTCCACCCCCTCCCGGCGCGGCCATCCGCGCTGTCGGGAGGCGGGCCGGCGGTGTCAGGGAGGGCGGGCCCGGCGGAACACCTCGGCGGGGGTCCGGTAGCCGAGCACCCTGCGCGGACGCGCGTTCAGGCGGTCCTGCACCCCCTTCACCTCATCGTCGCCGACCGCCCGGAGGTCCGTCCCCTTCGGCAGGTACTGCCGCACCAGCCCGTTGGTGTGCTCGTTCAGGCCCCTCTCCCAGGAGTGGTAGGGGGTCGCGAAGTAGAAGGAGGCCTTCAGCGCCTCCGCCACGCCGGCGTGGCCCGCGAACTCCTTTCCGTTGTCCGCCGTGATCGTGTGGACAGGCGCGGCGGACGACCGGAGCATCGCCAGCATCGCCGCGGAGACCTCCGCCGAGGTCCGCCGGTCAACCCTCTGTAAATACGTGTATTTCGACGCACGGTCCACAAGCGAGACCACCGCCCCGCTGTGGCCCTTCCCGATGATCGTGTCCGCCTCCCAGTCACCGACACGCTCCTTCCTCTCCACCTCCTCCGGCCTCTCCGAGATGTCCACCCGGCCCGGGATGTGGCCACGGCCCGAGTGCCGCCCGCCACGCCAGTTGGGCTTCTTCCCGCGGCGGCGCAGCAGCAGGAACAGCTCCCCGCCCGCCTTCCGGTCGGCCTTCAGGCGCTCGTATATCCACTGGCGGCCCACCGCCCAGCCACCCTCCAGCCGCAGCCGTCCCGCGACCTGCTCCGGGCTCCAGCCCTCCGCCAGGCACCCCTCCACATGCGCCCAGCGCTCCGCAGTCATCTTCCTCGGAACCGAGGAGGCGGCGCTGCGGCGGGCCTCCGCCATCCCCTGCGCCTCGCCGGGGCTGTAGCCCGAATCACCGCCGTTCCGGCGCAGCTCCCGCCAGACCGACGAACGGTCACGGCCCAGACGGGCCGCGATGTCCCCGTAGGAGAGCCCGCTTTCCTTCAGTGCGCCGATCTGGCATCTTTCCCCATGGGTCAGGTGGCGGAAGCCCTCGGGCATGGCAGTCTCCTCTCTTCTCAACAAGGGGACTGTCGCCGCTTCCTGGCCGATCCGCAACATCATGCGGCAGGAAAACCGCCCAACACCGCCACTGGTGTTGCACTTCGGACTGGAATGGGGCATGCAATAAGTCGTGCGGGGTAACCGCCTGAATCCAGCCATGGCGCCGCATACGCCCGCCGACGGATGTCGGGTGCATCAAGGATGTGCGGCCCAACGGCGCCGATGCAAGAGCTCGGGCGAACCTGTCGACCTGCGTGTAATCTTGCGCGGTGCTCCCAAGGTACATGGCGCAGGAGCACGGAGACAACATGATGTCCGTGCGCGATTCGGTGCGGCTGGAAGCTGGGCGGGACGCACAAACTGTCCAACGACCAGCGCAGCCAGTCCCTCCCTTATGGCGTTGGCCCGCCAAGGATGATGGCGGTCAGAGGCGGGAGTGATTCAGCATTTCCCGCCCGCCTTGCTTGCGGCGTGCTTCGCTCGAACGCCCCGGGTTTCAGCATTTTGGCAAGACCGTCATTCCTTCGCCGCCCGGGAGGACAGTTCCTTCAACGTGGTCGGTCCCCTTGCCTGACGCCTGAGCCCTGAATGCCGACGGCAGTGCTTTGGGTAAGCATGTCCCGATGGGCGGATGACAGCCAATGACAAGAATTCCGGCGCTATAGGAGCTTGTCCAATTGATCGGTGCAGGGACAGCGGCTTCGTCACGCCTCTATCGTCCGAATACAAGGTCCGGAAGCGTCAGCGATAACGCTGGCCAATACGTGATCAGGATCAGGAACGCGAAGAGTGGGATGAAGAACGGTGCCGTTGCACGCAGCAATGGCCGATATTTCACTTTTGCGACTTCCGTCATGACAAACAGCAGGATGCCGAACGGCGGAGTCAACGTGCCTATCAGCAGGTTGATGACGATGACAATGCCAAAGTGGACCGGATCTATCCCGAACGCCTTCAGAACGGGCACAAGCACCGGCACCGCGACAAGCAGAATCGCGGTCGTGTCCATTACGCAGCCGAAGATCAGCAAAGCGACATTCACGATCAGCAGAATCATCCATGGACTGTTGCTGATCGAGAGCAACAGGTCAGCCAACTGCTGCGGAACGCCCTCCAATGCGAGTATCGCGCTAAACGGCGTTGCAGCCGCAATTATGAACGCGAGCACTCCGCAGGTCGTGACGGTGTCCTTTGCCGCCTTCCAGAGCACGCGAAATGTCAGTTCACGTATGGCGAAGCCCACAACCACAGCGTAAGCTGCGGTCAGCGCACCAAGCTGCGTGGGCGTCGCAAAGCCAAGCAAGATACCCGCGATCAGGAAGACAGGCGCTGCAAGCGCCGGCAGCGCCCGCCAAAAGGCACGCATGATTTCCGGCGCGCTTTGGCGCGGGAGCACAGGGGCAACAATTCGCTCGGTTTTGGCCAGCCAGTAGACGACGACCATCAGCACGCCGGACATGATGACGCCGGGCACGATCCCGGCCAGAAAGAGATCCGGCACCGAAACGTCTGCGAGCACCGCATAGATGATCATGATTCCGGAAGGCGGAATGATCGGCCCGATGATCGACGATACCGCGGTGATCGCGGCGCTAAACTCCGGTGTAAAGCCACGACGCTTCATTTCCCTGACCTCAACGGCGCCAAGCCCGGCCGCGTCGGCTTGCGCGACACCGGACATGCCGGAGAAGATCACGCTGGCGAAAATGTTCACGTGCCCGAGGCTGCCGCGCACATGGCCTACACAGGCGCTGGCGAAATCGAAGATTCGCGTAGCTATGCCTGCTGAGTTGAAGAGGTTGCCTGCGAGAATGAAAAGAGGAATTGCCAGGAGAACGTAGCTTTCCAGGCCCGATGCGACCCGCTGAACCACCAGCATGGCAGGGATACCGTCGGTCAGAAAGAGATAAAGAAGCGTTGCCGTCGTCAGCGCGAATGCGATGGGCATTTCAAGCAGGACAAGGCCGGCGAGAATGACGAGGAGCAGCCAGATCATCGCCTATTCCATCACCGGCAAGACTTCTGACGCATCGTCGCGTGCAAGGGAACCCAGCAGCGCCTCAAGGAAATAGAGTGCCGTGGTCAGGGCCATCATGGCCGATGCTGCCAGAAGCGGCACTGAAAAGAAGTAGGAACGCGGCAGGTCAACCGGCAGCGCAACAGTCGTGGCGCGTGCCTCGATTTCCATGATCGGGATGAGTTCCCGCATCACGACGAAGTACATCCAGAGCATGGCTGCAAAGACAGTCGCCCGGATCAGTGACCTTGGGCGATGGGGCAGCCAGCCCACGAAACTGACTATCGAGATGTGACGCATCTGTTTCAGCCCCGCGGAAGCGCCGACAAAGGTCAGCCAGACGAGCGCGTAGGCACCTGCTTCCTGCTCCCAGGTCAGTGGATTGCCGAGGCCCGCGTTCAACGCGACCTGAGCGATGATCATCAGCACGATTCCCGTGAGAACGGACGCGGCCAGAATGATCTCTGCGATCCCGATCAGTTTCAGGATGCGCCGATACCTTGCCAGATGCCGTCGCATGAGGCCCTCCCCGAACGTGCCGGGGGGCCCTGACAGGCCAACCCCGGTCGTTGTGCTGGCGTCATCGAATGTCGCGGATCCGCTGCCACAGACCGGCCGACCAAAGCCCTTCAGCCTCAAGTTCAGGCACTGCCGTGCCTGCCTTTTGCGCGAACGGATTGTTGTCGATCTCGGCAATTGTGGCGCCTTCGTCCGACATCCTGTCAAGAATGGCCAGCGAATCCGTCTTCGCCGTTTCGGACGCCCACGCCACGGCCTCTTCTGCGGCGGATTTCAATGCGGCTCTTTCCTCGGCGTTGAGTCCTTGCCAGGTCGCTTCGTTGACCGAGATGTGCAATGCGGACATCAGGTGGTTGGTCAGCGTCACGTTTGGAGCGGCGACATGAAACTTCTGGCTGTAGGCCCCTGAAGCGTCGGCTTCGGCACCATCAACCGCACCAGTGCTGAGCGCCAGGAACGCTTCGGCCCACGCAACCTGCGTGGGAACCGTGCCGACGGTTTCCCAGAGCTTTAGATAGGCCTTGATGCCCGGGACGCGCATCTTGATGCCCTGGATGTCGTCAAGACTTGCGACTGGTTCACGCGTATAAAGGATGCGGGGTTGGTCAACCGCGGCGGCCAGAACGCGCACGCCCATTGCGTCGACAGCCTTCTGCTTCATTTCCTCGAAAATTCCGCTGTTCAGAAAGGCGGTCATATGGTTCCGGTCACGGAACGTGAAGCCCCAACTCATGACCTGAAAGTCGGAAACATTCGATGTGAGCCAGTCGGGTCGCGAATACATCACATCGACCGAACCAGCCTGATGCTGTTCCATGACCTGGATGGCGTTGCCAAGCGACTGGCCCCTGACGAGGTTGACGTCGAAGGCGTCGCCGCCCTTTTCTTCCAAGATTTCCGCGAACCGCACGGACATGCGGTCGAGCAGCGAGTCCACCGCTTCCGAGCCGGCGACAACCAGCTTGGTCTCTGCAAAGGCCGGGACGGCCAGCAAGGTGGCGATTGCGGTCAAGACATTGATTGCAACGTGTTTCATGGTTTCCCCCTAGTTTTACGTGTTGCAGGATTTTCGCCCCAGATCGGCAGGGGCGGCATTCAACAGGAATCCGCCGTCAACTGCCAGCGAAGTTCCGGTAACGAAATGGGCGTCCTCAGACATCAGAAAGGCGCAGGCGGCAGCGGCCTCCCCAGCATTCCCAAGGCGGCCCAGAAGCTGGCGACCGGAATATGCATCGGTTCCGAGTCCGCTTGCAGTGGCCAATGCGCCCAGCCCGGGCGTGTCGAAACTGCCGAGCACAAGGTGATTGACACGAATGCCGCGCGGTGCAAGTTCCACCGCCAGCGCACGTGTCAGGCCCAGAAGCGCGTGTTTCGAGGCACAGTAGGCGGCGCGACTGGCAAAGCCCTGCACCGAAGCGACGGAACCGACGTTCACGACGGCGGCGCCATCTGACAGCAGCGGCAGCGCTGCCCGGGTGACCGCCCAAGCACCTGTGACATTGACGTCGAGAAAGCGTTGCCAGTCTTTGAGGGTCTGCTCCTCTATCGGCTGTCCGCCCTGTATCCCGGCGTTGTTTACCAGTCCGTCCAGACGGATGCCTTGTGCCTTCAGGTTTCCGAATAGGGCACTCACCGCGTCAGGATCAGCGACGTCGAGCGCCTCCCGGCGAATGCCATCGCCGCCCTTCGCTGGACTTCGGCTGACCGCGATCACCTGCCAGCCGTCTCGTGCAAGCCGCGAGGAAATCGCCGCGCCGATTCCCTGCGAGCCGCCAGTGACAAGCGCGGTTTGCACGGACGGCCCCATCAGTACGCGGGCTTTTCAGCAAACCAATCCGGCCTGCCGGGGTCGCGATAGGCGGACATGATCCTGTCCGTCCGGTATGTTCTGACCTTTTCCAAATCGACCTCGACGCCGAGGCCAGGCCCGGTTGGAACGGGTGCGCGACCATTGCGGACAGGGATAGGCTCGACCAGAATGTCGTCGGTGTGTTGCTTGTAAATGCTGTCAATCGCGATCTTGCAGTTGGGCATCGATGCGGCGAGGTGCAGATTGGCTGCCTGCGTCAGGCCAAGTTCGCCTCCGGAATGTATTCCGACATGAATGCCGGCGGCCTCGCAGACAGCGCCGGCTTTCAGGCACGACCAGAGTCCGCCGGTTTCGTGCGGGTCGACAAGCAACAGATCTGCCGCTCGAAGGCGGATGACATTCATCGTTTCCTGTAGGGTGTAGGCACCCTCGTCGATGCAGATGGGCACGGGCGACGATCTGCGCAGGTCTGCGGCCCCGACGAGGTCATCGACCGGTAGCGGCTGCTCAACATATTGCAGGTCGAACCGCGACAGCCGGTTCAACATGCGCTTGGCCATTGCCGGCGTCCACGCTCCATTCGGGTCCACGCGCAACTTGGCGGCCGGGCCAAGCACCTCGCGCGCCTTGGCGACCAGCGCCACATCCTGATCGGGATCAAGGCCAACCTTCAGCTTGAAGGAATTGAAGCCCCTGTCTCGATAGTCGATCAACTCTTCCGCAACCTTGTCGGGATCGGCGATGTATATGTAGGCGCAAATCTCGACCTCTTCGCGATACCCGCCGCCCCACATCTCGTGCAGGCTGAGCGCGGCATGCTTGCCGCGCGCGTCCCACATGGCCATTTCGAGGGCTGAGAGAGCAAAGACCAGTGCGCGCCTGTGGTGATAGTAGCCTGCGCCCTCCGCACGGCGGGTCAGGCGTTCGACATCGGTGATCTTGCTTCCAAGACCAAGCGGGACGACGAGGCCTTCAAAGACGGCAGGGACGAAGTCCAGCAGGCAAATCGTTTCACCGTACCCTTTTATGCCCGCCTTGGTCGTGATCTCGCAGATCAGCCGCGTCGAGCCGCTCCGGCTGCCTGACGCCCAATGGATTGGCGCGGCCAGCGGCACATGCACGATCCAGTGGCGGACTTCGGCGATCTCCATTCCGTCCATCATGTCAATCCATGTAGAGTCCGCCGTTGATATTCACGATCTCGCCGCAGATATGCGCAGCCCTTGGCGATGCCAGAAACAGAGCCAGGTCGGCGATCTCCGCAGGGTCGGCAAACCGGCCAAGCGGGATATGTTCACGGATCCTCTTTCGGGTTGCCGCGCTGTGCAGCCTGACCATCTCGGTCGCCACTACGCCGGGCGCTATCGCGTTGACGCGGACGTTCTGCGTCGCGCCTTCGAACGCGGCCGCGCGTGTCAGTCCCGCGATGGCGTGTTTGGACGCAACATATGCGGCATTGTTGCCAAACAGCGTGGAACGCTTGGCCGCGAACGACGCCAGATTGATGACGGCGCCGGAGTTCTCGGACAATTGCCTCCACATGGCGCGTATCAAGCGGAAGGGAGCGCTCGCATTGATGTCAATCACCGTTTCCCAATCATCGTCTCCAAGGTCCGGGATTGGCGACGGACGTGAAATTCCAGCGTTGTTGATCAAAACCGAGGCGCCACCGGCATCATCGGCGGTCTGTGCGACATCGTCCGCAGCAGTGCGGTGGCTAAGGTCGAGAACCAGTCCAATTCCGCCGACCCGGGCTGCAACGTCGCTCACCGCCTGGTCACGGTCAACCAGCAGGACGCGGGCACCTTCTCCGGCGAAGGCCTCGGAAATCGCCGCGCCAATTCCTTGGGCGGCACCGGTTACGACCGCGAGCCTGTCGGTCAGCTGCAGATCCATCCTGTGTCTCAATATTCAAGACATCATCTTGATTATCAAGATGATTGATGCCATTAATAATGCGACGAAAGGAGGTTGTCAACGTTGCCCATTGTTCGAAAATGACTGCAAAATCGATGAAAGCGCGTTCGGCCACCTTGGCCAAGGGGCTGGAAGTCCTGGATTTTATCGGGTCGAAAAGCGATCCGGTTAGCTTGCGCGATGTCACGCACGCCCTCGACATGACCAAGCCGACAGCGCATAGGCTCTTGGCGACGCTGGCCGATCACGGCCTGATTCGATACGATCCAGAGGAAGCGCGTTATCGGCTCGGCATGCGACTCTTCGAGTTGTCGCGCCAAGTCTGGCGCGACTTCGATCTTCGAGGCTCGGCATTGGCCGAGATGCAGAAGCTGCATAACGACACCGCCGAAACGGTTTCCCTCGCGATTCTAACGTCGGACGGTGCCGTCTACATTGACGAGATCCAGAGCCGCCACCACCTGCGCGAACAGTCGCGGGTTGGGCAGCGTGTCGCAAAATGGCACAGTGCGGTCGGAAAGGCGCTGGTTTCCGGGCTCAACCATGAAGAGCGCAGCCGGCTGATGGCCGGAGAGGCCCACGAAATCCTGGATCGCGGCGTCTATGCAGGATTGCCTGAACTGAACCGGCATCTCGACCTTGTGAACGCCAGGGGATACGCGATCGAGGTGGACGAGGACGTGCCCGGGATTTCCGGCATTGCCGCACCGATCATGGATCATCGAGGAGTCACGGTGGCGGCGATTGGACTGAGTGGCGCCAGTGACCGTCTGCGACGCGAAACTCTGCACGGACTGGGTGCAAACGTGATCGAGGCAACACGCAAGGCCTCGCTGAACGCGGGCGGTTCGCCACGCCCCGTTTCAAGTGCCAGACCGCCAAATGGGCACAGGATCGCTCCGCACAACGTCCTTGCCCGGGTCGGCAACCTGATCGGGGAAAGTCCGGTCCTAAGCCGGGACGAATCCCTGCTCTATTGGGTGGACATCTGTCGACCCTGCATCTTCCGCCACGTTCTCGCAAGCGGCGAGACAAGCGCTTTTCCACAGGACGAAATGGTGACGGCGCTGGCCGACACTCCGGAAGGCCTGCTGGTGGCCGGCCAATCCGGAATCAGGCTGTTCGACATCGAGGCCGGCAGGGTTCTCCGCAACCTTGGCAATCCCGAAGCGCACATCCCCACAAATCGGTTCAACGACGGAAGGCTCGACAGCCGGGGCCGCTTCTGGGTGGGCACGCTGGCGTTCAACCTGACTCCCGGTGCAGGAACGCTTTATCGCGTGTCGACGGATGGTTCCGCCAAGGTCATGGACCACGGGCTGACGCTGCCCAACGGCATCGGCTGGTCGCCGGATGACTGCCACATGTATCTGGTCGATTCCCATGCAAGGTGCATCTACGAGTACGAGTTTCTCGAAGCCGAAGGGGAAGTGTCCGCAAGACGCGTGCTCACGAAGTTTCCAGATGACGAAGCCGGCTCGCCGGACGGGCTGGTCGTGGCGAAGGACGGGTCGCTCTGGGTTGCGATGTGGGACGGGTGGTCGATCATCCATATCTCGCCCGAAGGGACAATCGAGGGCCGGGTCGGCGTGCCGTTCCCAAGGCCGACCTCGCTCGTGCATCTGCCGGGAGACCCGCCACGATTCGCCGTTACGTCAGCACGGATCAGAGTGTCCGAAGTTCTTCTCAAGGACTATCCGAGGGCCGGCGACGTGATCGAGGTTGCCCACAATTGAGCATCAATGATCAGGAACAGCTGCGGGGAGTTCGCCAGCCATGCGCGGGCGGCGGAGGCGTTCCGGGCCACGTTCGTGTTCGCGACCCCGTGCTACTCCCGGGATTGGGACCGACCGGGCATACGAACGGGGCCGTTCAGGAGTGTCCGCCGACAAGAACGGACCTGCGGCGGACCACCAGCGCACAGGTGGGGGCGGACGGGATTTCGCAGGCGCGTCCTGTGGGGACGTTGCGCCGTCTGGAGAACACCGTGACGCTCCCTTTTGACGGGGCTTCAGCCATCCCGGGGCCCGGATTGCCGGCGCCGGGGAGCCGGGACTCCCTCCTCAACGCCATCTCCTCCGCCCGTGCTGCGGCCGCGTTGAGGAGACCGGAGGTACTGCACCTCAGCGTGGAAGTGGGGTTGTGAAAATACGAACAGCCCGCATGATGCGGCGGAGCGACAGCCATCACCGCCTTTCTTCGCAAGCAATGCAGCCAAGGACCGTTCATCGAATGCGAGGTACCGAGGCCAGAGAGCCTCGGTCCAAACCGTACGGGCCCGCTACTGCCAGAATCTCTCCTGCCATGTCATATCCGGGATCCTCTCAACGATTTCGAAGGCAATCGTGTCCGAGAACTCCCGACCATGATGATCGATGACTGTGACACTTAGGCTGTGAATTCCCGAGGGAAGGTCCGACGGAAGATCTGCGGTCCAGAGATGCTGCGACGAGAGGGTCCATAGCCAGCTGTCCAGCGGTCCGGCCGCACCCCTCCAAATGCTGCCACGGAACATTTCGTAGCCGTTGTTTCCCGAATGCGACCCAATCGCCCGCCGCGTGTCGCTGAATTGACGGAAGATCGCATAGGGGTCTGACGATTGGATCGAGCGAAGCTTGGCTTCGCCGGTGCCTGACTGCGTCCGCGTCGCCTCGAACGCGTCACCTCCATTTATCGACAGCATCACCCTATCGTCGCGTGACCCATTCCAGACATTGACGACGGCCCAGGTGCCGCTGTTCAGGTCGTTTCTGGTCAGCATGTTAACATCGCCCATGTCATTGATTGAAACCGGTGGAAGAATCTCGCCCCGCTTTCCACCGTATAGGTCGACGTAATCGACCAGTTCATTTGCCCAATCGCGATAGCGCGGGCTGTTGAAAGAGACATGGAACTGTTCTTCGTGGGAATGCGTGAAGGATCTGTAGGTCTCGACATAATCTGAGCCGTCGAAGTTCAGGATATAGTACCCACGAGGGCTACCCAGTCGCTGGTTGGCTCCCGGCACCAGATCGTCGTTGAGGCTGCCGGACCACCATGCACCAGACAGGGCACCGGTTACGATCTGGTGGAACGGCGCAGGCCCGACGCCAGTGTTTTCTTCCCAGCCCCTGTAATATTCACCGGTCAAGATGTTCTCGGTCGTATGGGTATGACCCGAGAGCCCCAACACCTTGCGGTCGCCGAGCACGTTTACCAGCGCATCCAGATTGTCGGTCTGGTGCTTGGCCGCGGTGTTATCGGTGAAAGTCTGGAACGGGATGTGAGCACTCAGCACGATCAGCTTGTCCTCCGGCACGTTGACAAGATCATTCTCCAGCCACTCCAGTTGCCGGTCATGGATGACGCCGTTGTAGGTCGGCCGTGCGGATGGGTCGCAGAACGGATGGTCATCGATTCCGTTGCACGGGTAACGAACATTGTCGAGAGTCACGAAATGCACGTTTCCAACGTCGAAAGAGTAGTATTCCGGGCCCCATTCGCGACGGAACGTATCGAATGAGTGCTGGTCGTCCGTCGCGTCGAAATCGAGATCGTGATTGCCACCCACATAGTATTGCGGCGTGTCGCCGACGGCGATGATCCGCTTGAAGCGCGGATAGAGTGACAGATCGTCCCCCATCACGTCGCCTTCGAAGATGAGGCACTCGGTGTCCGCATTGTCGCGGGCTGCCAGCATCCTACCTGCCGTTTCCCGCACATAGGACACTTGCATGTTGAAGTAGGGTTGCGCATCACCAAAGACGAGGCATTCAAACCAGGCGCGGGCCGAACTGTCCTCAATGAGAGGAAAATTGACCGCCTCCGGAAGGGGTCCCGTAGGCTCGATCCCGCCAAATCGGAGATCGGGGGAACCGGCAACCTTGTGGATATAGTTGAACTGTGGCACCAGCGTCTCGTCCAACGGCACAGCGTATCCGGCGGGCTTGGTGATGAAGAGATTCATGTCGTTATAGGCCGGCAACTCGTATTTACCGCTGGCGAACGTCGTCACCACCTCACGGCCGTTCGAGACGAGTACGCCTTCAATGCCAGCTTCGCCGACGTCCAACCTGCTGTTGCGGTTGCTGTCCACAAAGACGGTTCCACGGGCCATTTCGACGGCACCGTCTCCCGGAATGACCTCGACCGAGCCGAAATAGCTCGTGTCCTTGGCCAAAGCGCCCGAGCCAAGCAATATGGCAACCGGCACCGTGTAAACCAACCGATACGTCATGTGGTCCTCCGTGATCGGAATTTCGATTGCCCTCGGTATTCGGGAGCAATGTGTACGTTTGAACTCAGAACGGTGAAATATTTATGGCCGTCGGCGGCCCTGTCAGAGGAGCTGGATTTCTGCCCGACCACTTCGATGGCAGCGGTGCGCGAGGGTATCGGGACATTTGCGGGTGGCACCCATCGGAACATGACGCAAGGCGAGACATCAAGCTGATTGCGTAGAGCCTCGGGCAAGGATCCTCCAACCTCATCGCTGTCCAGCTCAAGAATGATGATTCTGACACTCGGGAGGGTGTGGGCATAGGCGGTGACCCCGTCGAAGCGGAAGCAGGCAGTGCCCGCGGAATTTGGCCGGGAGATATACCGATGGCGACATCTGACCGACAGTTCCTTCTCGAGAATCAAGGAGTTCCGGGCCTTGGCGATGCCCTGTGACAGGACGGGCGCGAGCTTCGCGGGGGGATTCATTCCGTGGCCGGCGTGGTCGTGGCAAACTGGTTGTCGACAGGCCGCAGTTCAGCCCCATCCATCTCACCGCAAAGAGGGCCTGGCACACCGACATGTGCCCGGAGACGTGGCCGACATGAATCTCAAGCGGCAGCGGTGGCCTCGATCTCGAACATGAGCGGAGGGATGGCGAGCCTGGTGACGCCGACCACTGTCATTGGGGGAGCGGCGTTGAGGGGCCCGAATCTCGCGCCCAGCAGGTCGAAGTTCTTCATGGCCTCCTCCACATCCGTGGCATAGATATTGAGCCGCGTTATGTCGGCGAGACCCATGCCTGCGGCACCCAGGACGGCCTCGAGGTTGTCGAGGGCAAGCGTCATCTGGCCGCGCATATCCCCGGCATGCTGCGGGTTGCCTTCGGCGTCGACCGAGGTCTGGCCTGCGCAGACCAGCTGCCTGCTGGCTCCTTCGATTATCTCGGCCTGATTGTAGCCGAAATTCAGCGACCACGGCCACGGGTTGACGGGTGTTCTTTTCATATGCGTATCCATCCTTCTTCAGATCAAGTGCGGATTCAGCGTCATTCGTCCACCCGGGCGATGACCGGTTCCCTGAAAGACCCGAAATCCGGAAGTCTCTGATCCCAACCTAACTGAACCAGCTTCAGGAACGGTGGAATTCCCTTGGGGTCCACCCATAAGGTGGCGCTTCAGGCGGTGCAAGGCCTTCTCTGCAAGCGAATCACGGGCAGGAGGGCGCATCTGGGACGCTACCTGAATGAGGCCCGCCCGCGCCCGAAGACTTTCGCTCTTTCCGTCCACCGCAAACGTGTCACGTGCCGTGACACCCATCAGTGATGGTGCGCCGCACCATGCGGACGGAATTCAGGATTCCCAACTCAGATCCAGAGCCCTGACCATGAACTGCAGCAAAGGCGACAGCGCCTCGAACGCTTCTGTCACGCGATCTGGGAAATCAGTGTCACAGGCCTGTGCTTCGGTGTAGTTGGCGAACGCGAACAGCGATTTTCGTTTCAGGTCATTGATGCAGGGATGATCGTGTGGATAGCCGCGCGGGGCGTTTTTCAGCGATTGGGCTCTGCCCAATCCGCGGAGCACATCAGTGAAGGACGGGGCCTTCCTTATCGCGAGCCATTGCTCAGGATCTTCGACAATGGCGTCGCGGATCCTGTTCAGAACCGATGTCGGTGGCGACCAGATCCCACCACCGAAGAACACCTCATCCGGAGCGATGTGGACGTAGAAGCCAGGTGCGTGGGCATCCTTGCCGGCACGGTGCCGGAAGTTGCACCCAACATTGGTCTTGTAAGGGGTCTTGTCGGCGCTGAAGCGGGTGTCCCGGTGGATGCGGAACAGGGAGCCGCCGCTGAGTCGGGTATCGGCGGGGAAGGCGGGTGCGTTGTGCGCCAGCCAGGGTGCCATGGTTTCGATAAACCCGACCATAGGAATCTGAACGACTTCGCGGAAGCGTGACCTGTTTATGGCAAACCAGTCCCTGTTGTTGTTTTCGCGCAACTCACGCAGGAAGCGGAATAGTTCCGGGCTAAGCGTGTTGGGCAACTTCCCAACTCCCATTGGTAATGATTACGGAGTGCCGAAGCGCCACTCGAATTGTGTCGGCGACCAAGGCCTGTTGACGATCATGTTGCCGCGAACCACGCCTGCCACGGGGTGGATCCCGGCCGCGAAGTTCGCGTCGGTCCTGTCATAGCGCATCGCCACGGCCTGGAACTCCTCGGCTCCCGCGAAGGAACTGCCGATCTGGCACCACCACCCGTACATCTCCCAGTCATGCTCCCGGTTCCGCTTCGACGGGATAACCGCCGGAAACCACTGAGATTCGTTCTGGAATGCCTTGCCGGGAGACTCCCTGCTCCGAGATCAGGAGCCGGAAGTCCCGCTCCTTACTCAAGGTCGATCTTCAGGCGTGTCAACCAGCCCACTGGGTTGGCTGAAGAAGCCATCATCCAAACGCTCCCCGGATTCGGACAGGAATTCCGCTCCAGCTTCGAAGTCATCCGGCGCCGCCAATGCGGCCAAGGCCTCCGCCTCCTGCCTGGCCTGAATGACCTTGCTGTCCCGTTCCTGGGCTATCTGGTGAACCTCCTTGATCGCGCCGCCCGTACCAGCCGGAATTAGCCGACCAACAATGACGTTTTCCTTCAGGCCAAGAAGCCTGTCTCTCTTGCCTTGGACAGCGGCCTCCGTCAGCACTCTTGTGGTCTCCTGGAAAGACGCCGCAGAGATAAAGGACCGCGTCTGTAATGACGCCTTGGTGATGCCAAGCAGGATCGGCTGGCCAGTTGCAGGTCGGATTCCCTTGATGACCGCCTTATCATTCACCTCATCGAATTCCGCCCTGTCTACGGTTTCGCCCTTCAGTAGCGTTGTGTCTCCGCCGTCGAGCACTTCCCATTTCTGAAGCATCTGACGCACGATAACCTCAATGTGCTTGTCGTTGATCTTCACGCCTTGCAGCCTGTAGACCTCCTGCACCTCGTTGATCATGTAGCCCGCAAGAGCCTCGACGCCCATGACGGATAGGATGTCGTGGGGGGCGGGGTTACCGTCCATGATGTATTCGCCCTTCCGCACAAAATCGCCTTCAGCCACCGGTATGTGCTTGCCCTTGGGAACCATGTATTCAGCGGGATCGACCGTGTCGTTCTCGGGTTCAATGCTGATTCGGCGCTTGTTCTTGTAATCGCGGCCGAAGCGTACATAGCCGTCGATCTCGGCAATGATCGCGTGATCCTTCGGACGCCGCGCCTCAAAGAGCTCCGCTACACGAGGCAGACCACCGGTGATGTCCTTGGTTCTGGCGCCTTCACGGGGAATTCGGGCGATCACATCGCCGACCTTGACCTGGCTGCCATCCTCGACGGAAAGGATCGCACCAACTGCCATGGTGTATTCGACGGGGGTGCCATCGTCTTCAGACGATTCATTGACGAGTTCAATTGAAGGCTTCAGCTCATTGCCTTTGGTTCCGGCCCGCCAGTCACTGACAATTCGCTGTGTGACACCCGTCTCTTCGTCGGTTTCCTCGCTAACCGATAGCCCCGAGATAAGATCGACGAAGCGCACCGTGCCGGACTCTTCTGCGATGATCGGCCTAGTGTAGGGATCCCACTCGAACAGCCTGTCGCCGCGGGCAACTCTGTCGCCATCCCGCTGGAATAGCTTTGAACCGTATCCCGGCCTGTAGCTCACCCGTTCCCGGCCTTGTTGGTCGACGATCACAATTGACATGTTGCGACCCATAACGATGATCTCGCCATTCGCGTTCTCAAGTACATTTGCGTCACGATATCTCAGCTCACCGCCCTGGGACGCTTCCTGATAGGATTGGCGGCCACCTTCGGCGATACCACCGATATGGAAGGTCCTCATCGTGAGCTGCGTACCTGGTTCGCCTATCGATTGAGCAGCGATGATGCCAACTGCCTCTCCAACATTGACCATGGTTCCTCGGGCAAGATCGCGGCCATAACACATTGCGCAGACCCCCTCCTCGGATTCGCAGGTCAAGGGCGAACGGATCCGGACCTCGGAAATACCCGCCTCCTCAATCGCATCAGCTTTGCGCTCGTCAATCAACTCGTTCCTCGCCACCAAAATTTCGTCGGTTTCGAACGCAACCACGTCTTCCGCCGCGACCCGACCTAAAATGCGCTCGGAAAGCGGCGAAACGACCTCACCGTCATTCACCGCTGCGGATGCCGTGATCGACGCCTCGGTACCGCAATCATGAAGGCGCACGATGCAGTCCTGGGCGACATCCACCAGCCTACGGGTCAGATAGCCCGAATTCGCTGTCTTGAGCGCCGTGTCAGCGAGACCTTTTCGTGCGCCGTGGGTCGAGTTGAAGTACTCCAGAACAGTCAGACCTTCCTTGAAGTTGGAGATGATCGGCGTTTCGATGATCTCGCCCGACGGTTTGGCCATCAGACCACGCATTCCACCGAGTTGCTTCATCTGGGCGGGCGACCCTCGGGCACCGGAGTGGCTCATCATGTAAACACTGTTCGGTTCCTGCTCCGCGCCTTCAACTTTCTGCATGGATGAGATTTCGTCCATCATCGCCTGAGCTACGTTGTCGGAACACTTCGACCATGCATCGACGACCTTGTTGTATTTCTCTCCTTGCGTGATCAGGCCATCCATATACTGTGTTTCGAATGCCTTCACCTGCTCTCGAACATCATTGACGATACCCCACTTGCTATCGGGAACCAGTATATCGTCCTTGCCGAAGGATATGCCCGCGCGGAACGCCTCGCGAAAACCCATGCCCATAATCTGGTCACAGAATATGACCGATTCCTTCTGGCCGCAGTGGCGGTACACGGTATCAATGACGTTCTGCACCTCCTTCTTGCGCAGAAGGCGGTTGACCCGATCAAAAGGGACCTTTGCGTTCAGCGGAAGAAGAGCTCCGAGCCTTACACGCCCGGGCGTCGTTTCGAAGCGCCGGAACACTTCGTTACCATTCTCGTCGATCTGACGGATCCGGGCCTCTATTCGGGCGTGCAGATGAACCTCCCCCGCGTCAAGTGCGTGCTCCACCTCGGCGAGCCCAGAAAATTTCATTCCCTCGCCCTTCATGCCCTCACGCATCAACGACGTGTAGTAAAGACCAAGAACCATGTCCTGCGACGGCACGATGATGGGAGAACCGTTGGCCGGGCTCAGAACGTTGTTGGTCGACATCATAAGCACGCGGGCCTCAAGTTGAGCCTCGAGCGATAGCGGCACATGCACCGCCATCTGGTCGCCGTCGAAGTCGGCGTTGAATGCCGCGCACACCAAAGGATGCAACTGGATCGCCTTTCCTTCGATCAGAATCGGTTCAAACGCCTGGATACCGAGGCGGTGCAGCGTCGGTGCCCGGTTCAGCAGCACCGGATGCTCCCGGATCACCTCGTCGAGAATGTCCCAGATTTCGGATCGCTCATTCTCGACCAATCGCTTGGACTGCTTGACCGTCGACGAGAGACCCTTGGCTTCGAGCCGCGAGTAGATGAACGGTTTGAACAGCTCGAGCGCCATCTTCTTTGGCAGACCGCATTGATGGAGCTTCAGCTCCGGCCCGGTCACAATGACCGACCGACCGGAGAAGTCGACGCGCTTGCCCAGCAGGTTCTGCCGGAAGCGGCCCTGTTTGCCCTTTAGCATGTCCGAGAGCGATTTCAACGGACGTTTGTTCGTGCCGGTGATCACCCTTCCACGGCGACCGTTGTCGAACAGTGCGTCCACCGATTCCTGAAGCATCCGCTTTTCGTTGCGAATAATGATGTCCGGTGCACGCAGTTCAATGAGTCTCTTCAGCCGATTGTTGCGGTTGATCACCCGTCGATAGAGGTCGTTGAGGTCGGACGTCGCGAAACGCCCGCCGTCTAGCGGGACCAGTGGCCGCAATTCGGGGGGGATGATCGGTATTACCGTCAGGACCATCCACTCGGGGCGATTTCCCGACTCGATGAAGCTCTCCACGACCTTAAGCCGCTTGATGATCTGCTTTGGCTTAAGCTCGCCGGTAGCTTCCGCGAGATCCTCCCGCAACCGTGCGGCCTCTGATTCGAGATCGATCGCCGCCAGCATTTCGCGGATTGCCTCGGCACCGATTTTCGCCGCAAAGGCGTCAGCACCGTATTCGTCCTGATAGTTGGCCAGTTCATCCTCTGACAGGAGCTGTCCGTAGTCAAGATCCGTTAGACCAGGCTCAATGACCACATGGTTTTCGAAATAAAGCACCCGCTCCAGATCGCGGAGCTTCATGTCGAGCATCAGGCCAATTCGGCTCGGCAACGACTTCAGGAACCAGATATGCGCAACCGGGGCGGCCAGTTCAATGTGCCCCATGCGTTCGCGTCGCACTTTCTGGAGCGTGACTTCAACACCGCACTTCTCGCAGACGACGCCGCGGTACTTCATGCGTTTGTATTTCCCGCAAAGACATTCATAATCCTTGACCGGCCCAAAAATGCGAGCGCAGAACAAGCCATCGCGCTCTGGCTTGAACGTACGATAGTTGATCGTCTCGGGTTTCCTGATTTCGCCGTAAGACCAACTCAGGATGCGCTCGGGTGAGGCCAGGGATATCCGAATCTCATCAAACGCCTTTGGCGCAACTGCCGGATTGAACGGGTTGGTGGTCAGTTCCTGGTTCATTTCTTCACCTTTCTGGAACGGGCAACGGGTACGGTGGGTTGGAGGATTCTGGCGCCCCAGATGGGCGGAAGGGGCATGGCGGACCTTTGGAGCCGCTATTCCGCTCCCTCCGCCTCAACGAGTGCCATGTTCAGGCCGAGGCCACGCACCTCCTTGACAAGAACGTTGAAGGATTCGGGAACGCCCGCCTCGAAACCGTCCGTTCCCTTAACGATGGACTCATATGCCTTGGTGCGGCCCGCAACGTCGTCGGATTTGACGGTCAGCATCTCCTGCAAGGTGTATGCCGCGCCGTAAGCCTCAAGAGCCCAAACCTCCATTTCGCCAAACCGCTGGCCGCCGAACTGTGCCTTGCCTCCCAGCGGCTGCTGGGTGACGAGGGAATAGGGGCCTGTCGAACGGGCGTGGATCTTGTCGTCGACGAGGTGGTGCAGTTTCAGCAGATACTTGATTCCGACCGTCACAGGTCTCGAGAATTTCTCGCCGGTTCTGCCATCATAGAGATCTGACTGGCCAGACCTGTCGAAACCCGCGCGCTGCAACGCGTCGTTGACATCGGCTTCCTTCGCACCGTCAAATACCGGAGTCGCGATCGGCACCCCGGACGAGACGTTGGAGGCGACTTCGGCGAGCGCCGTGTCTTCCATATCACCGATTCCGTCGTTCCATGCTTCGTCACCATAAGCGATGCGAATCGCCTCGCGAACAGGTCTCATGTCGCCTGTACGACGATATTCCTGGAGCGCTTCATCAACCTGCAATCCGAGTCCGCGCGCAGCCCATCCCATATGGGTCTCGAGAATCTGCCCGACATTCATGCGGGAAGGCACGCCGAGCGGGTTGAGAACAAAATCCACCGGCGTTCCGTCGGCGAGGAACGGCATGTCCTCGATCGGAACCACTTTGGAAATCACACCCTTGTTGCCGTGGCGTCCAGCCACTTTGTCGCCTGGTTGGAGCTTTCGCTTCACCGCGACGAAGACCTTTACCATCTTCATCACACCAGGCGGCAGATCATCACCGCGGCGGACCTTTTCGACCTTGTCAGTGAAACGCGCTTCCAGGGTCCTTTTCTGGGCCACGAACTGGGAGTTCAGCGATTCCACAGCGGCCGCCTCCACATCGTCGCCGAGCGCGAGTTGCCACCACTGACCGCGGCTCAGGCCGCTAAGCAGGCTGTCGTCAACGACCGAGCCAGGCGCGATGCCTTTGGGTCCTTTCACCACCTTCCTGCCAATGATCATTTCCTTGAGACGCGAGTAGATGTTGCGTTCCAGAATGTGCAGTTCATCATCACGGTCCCGCGCTAGGCGGTCGACTTCCTCCCGTTCGATCTGCAGCGCGCGCTCGTCCTTTTCGACACCATGGCGATTGAAGACCCGGACCTCGACAACTGTTCCGAAATTCCCTGGAGGAAGGCGCAGGGACGTATCGCGCACATCGCTTGCCTTTTCTCCGAAAATGGCCCGAAGGAGCTTCACTTCAGGCGTCATCGGGCTCTCGCCCTTTGGCGTGATCTTTCCGACAAGAATGTCCGCAGGACCCACTTCCGCGCCGATGTAGACGATTCCAGCCTCATCCAGATTGCGCAGGGCCTCCTCGCCAACATTCGGAATGTCGCGGGTAATTTCTTCCGGACCGAGCTTTGTATCCCGCGCCGAGACCTCAAATTCCTCGATGTGGACCGAGGTAAAGACGTCGTCGCGGACGATCCGTTCCGAGATCAGGATCGAGTCCTCGTAATTGTAGCCGTTCCACGGCATGAAAGCGACGACAACGTTCTTGCCGAGCGCTAGCTCGCCGAGATCGGTGGACGGCCCATCTGCGATGACCTCACCTGCCGAGACTGTATCGCCAACCTTCACCAAAGGACGTTGGTTGATGCATGTGTCCTGATTCGACCGCTGGAATTTGCGGAGACGATAGATGTCCACGCCCGGGTCTCCAGGATCAAGGTTACCGGAAACCCGGACAACGATCCGCTGAGCATCGACCTGATCGACCACACCGGCCCGTTTCGCCTGTATTGCCGCGCCGGAGTCGATCGCCACCTTCCCTTCGATTCCGGTTCCCACGTAGGGCGCGTCCGCTTGCAGCAACGGCACCGCCTGACGCTGCATGTTGGAGCCCATGAGCGCACGGTTGGCGTCGTCGTTTTCCAGGAATGGAATGAGCGAAGCGGCGACAGACACGAGTTGCTTTGGGGATACGTCGATGAGATCCACGGTGCCTCTTGGCGCCATGGTGTATTCGCCAGCCTTTCGCGTGTTCACGAGTTCGTTGACGAATTCTCCATTCTCGGTGAGCGTCGCATTGGCCTGTGCAACGGTATGCCGCATCTCTTCGGTCGCTGACATATAAAGGGCCTCATCCGTCACCTTTCCATCGTTTACCTTTCGGTATGGCGTCTCGATGAATCCGTATTTGTTGACCCGTGCGTAGGTGGCCAGCGAGTTTATCAGGCCGATGTTCGGGCCTTCCGGCGTCTCGATCGGGCACATCCGTCCGTAATGGGTCGGGTGAACGTCGCGCACCTCAAAGCCGGCCCGCTCCCGCGTCAGCCCGCCAGGCCCAAGTGCGGAAAGTCGGCGCTTGTGCGTTACTTCTGACAGCGGGTTTGTCTGATCCATGAACTGCGATAGCTGAGAGGACCCAAAGAACTCACGCACGGCTGCGGCGGCAGGTTTGGCATTGATCAGGTCCTGGGGCATGACGGTATCGACGTCGACCGTTGACATGCGCTCCTTGATCGCACGTTCCATCCGCAGAAGGCCGACGCGATACTGGTTCTCCATCAGTTCTCCGACCGAACGGACCCTCCTGTTGCCGAGGTGGTCGATATCGTCCACATTCCCCTTTCCATCGCGCAGGTCCACCAGCGCCTTGACACAGGCCACCATGTCTTCCTTGCGCAGTGTCCTATGGGAGTCGGGAGCGTCGAGATTCAGGCGCATGTTCATCTTGACCCTACCGACAGCTGAGAGATCATACCGCTCGCTATCGAAGAAGAGCGTGTCGAAGAGGGTACTGGCCGTCTCCAGGGTAGGCGGTTCACCGGGCCGCATCACGCGATAGATGTCCAACAGCGCGGTATGACGGTCCATGTTCTTGTCCATGGCCATCGTGTTTCGGAGGTATGGGCCGATCGTGACGTTATCGATGTCGAGAACAGGGATGTCGGTGATCCCGGAATCGAGCAGGTCCTTCAACGTTCCGTGGACTTCACCTGACCTGTCAGCTTCCCAGGTAAGTTCATCTCCCGCCTCGACATGGATCGCACCGGTTTCCTCGTTGATGATGTCCTTCGCGACGAAACGGCCGATAATCTGGTCGAACGGGACCAGCAACTCCGTCACTTTGCCGTCGTCCTTCAGCCGTTTCACGGCCTTTGGACTGATTTTCTCACCCTGTTCCGCGATGACCTCTCCCGTCCCCGCATCGATCAGGTCATGAGCGGGCCGGATTCCCCTCATCCGCTCCGGAAAGAACGGCGTAACCCATCCTTCACTGCCCTCACTTTCCTGCAGCCGGAAGTGAACCGTTTCGTAATAGGCATCCATGATGCCTTCCTGATCCATGCCAAGCGCATAGAGCAGGGTAGTGACCGGCAGCTTGCGGCGGCGGTCGATGCGGGCGAAGACCAAATCCTTGGGATCGAACTCAAAATCGAGCCACGAACCACGGTAGGGAATGATACGGCACGCGAACAGAAGTTTGCCGGATGCATGGGTCTTGCCCTTGTCGTGGTCGAAGAACACACCAGGCGATCTATGCATCTGCGACACGATGACCCGCTCGGTACCATTGACCACGAACGTTCCGTTCGGGGTCATCAAGGGCATGTCTCCCATGTAGACATCCTGTTCCTTGATGTCCTTGACGGATCGTGCGCCCGTATCCGGATCCAGATCGAAAACGATAAGGCGCAGAGTGACCTTGAGTGGAGCGGAGTAGGTCATTCCGCGTTGCTGGCATTCCTCCACGTCATATTTCGGCGGCTCGAGTTCGTATCCCTGAAACTCCAGTTGGGCAGTGCTACCGAAATCCGTTATCGGGAAAACCGATTGGAAGACTCCCTTGATGCCCTCACCGTCCTGGGGTTTGGGTTGATCGCCGGAATTCAGGAACAGATCGTAGGAAGACTTCTGGACCTCGATGAGGTTTGGCATTTCCAGAACTTCGCGGATCCTGCCGTAGTTCCTGCGGAGACGTTTCTGCCCAAGGTAGCTCAATGTCATGGAAATTCGCCTTTCAGATTCGCAGACGCGGCCGCCGTCGGGGCCCGGCGGGGCGGCTTTGAACGGGTTGCGGCTCGGTCCATACCAGGCGACCGTCCCCATGGTCACCGCCCGACCTGCCGTCGCAACTCAGGAAAGGCCCTGCTGTCTGAGAGCCTTTTCAAAGATGCGATTGTCTGGATCCGGAACGAATCCGGATCCAGCCCTTAATCTCTTACGCACGGACCATTCGGTCGGATCTCACTTGATCTCGACTTCCGCTCCAGCCGCTTCCAGTTTGGCCTTGATTTCTTCGGCCTCCTCCTTGGAAACCTGCTCTTTCACAGCCTTGCCGCCAGCTTCGACCAGATCCTTTGCCTCCTTCAGGCCAAGGCTGGTGATGGCACGCACTTCCTTGATCACGCCAATCTTCGACGATCCGAATGACTTGAGGATCACGTCGAATTCGGTCTTTTCCTCTTCTCCGCCTCCGTCATCACCTGCACCGGTTGCAGGACCGGCCATCATCACGGCTCCACCGGCGGCAGGTTCGATGCCGTATTCATCCTTGAGGATGGTCTTCAGTTCCTGGGCTTCCAAGAGGGTAAGGTTAACAATCTGTTCAGCGAGGGCTTTCAGATCAGCCATTTTTCCGTTCCTTTTGAGTATGTTTCGGCGTCACGTTGCCATCACTGGCACAGACCTTCCGATTGCGAATTGCGATCAGGCCGCTTCTGCCCGTTCCTCAATGGTGGAGAGGATTGAAGCGACATTAGAGGCAGGAGCGCCAATCGCCCCGGCAATGCTTGCGGCGGGTGCCCCGATGCAGCCAACGATTGTCGCGACAAGTTCGTCGCGCGATGGCATTTCGGAGACCGCCTTGACGCCGGCGCGGTCCAGAATCGTCTCTCCCATCGCTCCGCCAAGGATTTCCAGTTTGTTGTTATCCTTGGCAAAGCTCTCCGCCACCTTCGCCGCGGCCACAGGATCGTCGGAAAATGCCAACACGGTCATTCCCGTCAGGAACCCTGAAACCGCCTCATTCGGCGTTCCAGCGAGAGCGATCCTGGCGAGCGAATTCTTGGCGACCCGCACAGATCCGCCGGCTTCGCGCATGCGGCCCCTTAGATCCTGCATCTCGGCAACCGTGAGACCTGCGTAGCGGGCTACGACCACGACGCCTGAGCTTTCGAAGATCTGGCCGAGTTCCTCGACCACTTTCTCTTTCTGGGCTCTATCCACAGTTTCACTCCAGGCTTGGAGGGCACCCCCTCCGGCTCGATTTTGCTGAGGCATTCGCCCCGGCTTACGGGTCCGCAACGGGTTCTTCGCAATAGCCCCTCGAAGGTGACTAACCCTCAAAGAGGAACTGTTCCATCCCCGTCTCAGGCAGGAATTACCGACCCTGATGTGGCAAGGCCGACCCACCGTCTTGGACGAAACAGGCGCACGCGAATCACGCGCACGCCCGAAAACCCCTCATTAACGGAGCGCACGAGCATTGCCAACCCCGAAAATCGCCTAATTCAGGATGGAACGGGGGCATGGTTATGTCCTTCAGACCCCACTTCCACTCCGAAGTGCAACACCGGCCATTCCCGCAGCGGGGGCGTAGCCCGAGCGTAGGGAATGGCCGGAAGGCGCGGTTTCCGGCCGCCCGGGCGCCGCGGATCCGGCCCCGGGACGGCTGTGGTCCCGTCTGTATGGAGACTATCCGGGCTTTCCGGGCGGCGCAACGCCTCCGCCGGGTCGGGTCGCGTCCGTCCGGGCGCAGGGAGGGCGTAGCCCGACCGGAGCCCGGACGGACGCGACGGCGAAATCCTGTCCACCCCCTTCCTGCGCGCCGGCGGGAGGCGGTCGCGCGGCGTCAGGGAGGGCGGGCCTTGTGCAGCACCTCGGCGGGCGTCCGGTAGCCCAGCGCCCGGCGCGGACGCGCGTTCAGGCGGTCCTGCACCCGTTTCACCTCCGCGTCGGTGACCGCGCGGAGGTCCGTCCCCTTCGGCAGGTACTGCCGGACCAGCCCGTTGGTGTGCTCGTTCAGGCCACGCTCCCAGGAGTGGTAGGGGGTGGCGAAATAGAACCCGGCCCCGAGCTCCGCCGCGACGCCGGCGTGGCCCGCGAACTCCTTCCCGTTGTCCGCCGTGATCGTGTGGACGGGCGCGGCGGAAGGCCGGAGGAGATCCACCATCGCGGCGGAGACCGCGGCCGAGGTTCTCCGGTCAACCCTTTGGAGAAGCGCGTATTTCGACGCCCTGTCCACAAGGGAGACCACCGCCCCGCTGTGGCCTTTCCCGATGATCGTGTCCGCCTCCCAGTCGCCCACACGCTCCTTCCTCTCCACCTCATCCGGCCTCTCGGAGATGTCCACCCGGCCCGGGATGTGGCCACGGCCCGAGTGCCTGCCGCCACGCCAGTTCGGCTTTCTGCCGCGGCGCCGCAGCAGCAGGAACAGCCTGCCGCCCGCCTTCCGGTCGGCCCTGACGTGTTCGTATATCCACTGGCGGCCCACCGTCCAGCCGCCCTCCAGACGCAGCCGTCCCGCGACCTGCTCCGGGCTCCAGCCCTCCGCCAGAAGCCCCTCCACGCGCGCCCACCGGTCGGGCGTCATCTTCCTCGGGTTCGAGGAAGCCGCGCCGCGGCGGGCCTCCGCCCTCCCCTGCGCCTCGCCCGGGCTGTATCCCGAATCCCCGCCGTTACGGCGCAGCTCCCGCCAGACCGACGAACGGTCACGGCCCAGACGGGCCGCGATGGCCCCGTCGGACAGCCCGCTTTCCTTCAGCGCGCCGATCTGGCATCTCTCTTCATGGGTCAGGTGGCGGTAGCCCTCGGGCATGGCAGTCTCTCCTGTTTGGTCACAGGGACTGTCGCCGCTTCCTGGCCGATACGCAACATCATGCGGCCGGAAAACCGGTCACCACCGCCACTGGTGTTGCACTTCAGGGTGGAATGGGGCAGAGATTTAAGTCCGTACCGTCATCACCGGCGTCATTTCGAACGTCCGATACCGGATGAGGTTCGGTCTCACGGCATCATCCTGTCGTAGCACTGCTGACAGGGGCTCCCGCGTCTCAATCCCCTGTTTGGCGGGGCATTCATTCTCACGCGGATGATGGTGCCGGCGGGCGCGACGGTTCCTGCCGTGGTCTCAATCCCCTGTTTGGCGGGGCATTCATTCTCACAATTGAATGGGCAAAAGACCATCTAGTGTAGCGCCATCGTAGAAATGAGTATTCTGTTTGACTGTCTCCAGGCTTCATGCCATCTGTTCCGGCCTCAGGCAACCCGCAGGCGGCGGAAGGCGGCGGCAGACCGCTCCGGCCTGCATCATGGAACGGAGCGGACAATGGCACAGAGGACGGGGACTCCCAGGAACAGGGGACGCAGGATTTACCGGGTCCGCCTTTCGGATGGCGGGAGGGCGGAACTGCGGCAGCTGGCCGACAGCAGGGCGGCGGCGTACAGGCGCCGGCACGCCCGGATCCTGCTGCTGGCCGACGAGGACCGGGATGACGGGGGCCGCACCGACTGCGGCATCGCGCCGGTCCTGGAGATCGGCAGGTCGACCGTCGAGCGGGTGCGCCGCCGCTGCGCCGGGGAGGGTCTGGAGGCGGCGCTGGTCCGCCGCGAGCAGAGGAACCGGAAGGTGCGCAGCCTCGACGGCGGGGGCGAGGCGAAGCTGGTGGCCCTCGCCTGCCCGCAGCCGCCGGAGGGGCGGAGCCGGTGGACGATGCAGCTGCTGGCGGACCGGCCTGGCGGGCTGGAGATCGTCGACACGATCTCGGACGAGACGGTGAGGAAGACCCTGAAAAAAACGACATGAAGCCGTGGCTAAGGCGGTACTGGTGCATCCCGCCGAAGGCCAGCGGCGACTTCGTTGCCGCGATGGAGGACGTGCTCGACCAGTACCAGCGGGAGTTCACGGAGGACGAGGTTCTGGCCGTCATGGACGAGACCTCGAGGCAGCAGAGGAGGGAGACCCGTGTGCCTCGGCCGGCGCGTCCCGGCGACCCCGCCATCCACGACTTCGGATACGAGCGGAATGGCACCGCGAACCTGTTCATGCTGTTCGCTCCGCTGCTCGGATGGCGGGAGGTGAAGGTCACCGACCGCCGGACGCGCAGGGACTGGGCCAGGGTCATCCGCGGGCCTGTCGACGTCACCTTCCCCGGCAAGCGAATCGTGCTCGTGATGGACAACCTCAACGTCCACACCGTCGGCTCCCTCCACGGGACGTTCCCTCCCGACGGGGCGGCGCGGACCGCCGCCCGGCTGGAGATCCACCATCCCCCGAAGCGCGCAGGCTGGCCGGACGTGGCCGAGGCCGGGATCGGGGCCATGGTGCGCCAGTGCCTGAACCGCCGCATTCCCGACCGGGCGGCGATGTGCCGGCAGACCGGGGCATGGGCGGAACGGAGGAACCGGGAGAAGGCCGCCGTCAACTGGCGTTTCACGACAGCCGACGCTCGCGTCAGGCTCAAGTCCCTTTACCCGTCAACGCAATGATGTCGCTACACTAGATGCGAACGGCTATAGGTCTCAATCCCCTGTTTGGCGGGGCATTCATTCTCACGCATTTCGGCGTCACGCCGAAATCGTTGCGCCGGAAGATGCGGTCTCAATCCCCTGTTTGGCGGGGCATTCATTCTCACCGTGGTCTATGAGCCGCTTGACCAGCGCGGGGGTTATGTATCTCAATCCCCTGTTTGGCGGGGCATTCATTCTCACGAAGCCGCCGCCGTTATTGCAGCCAAGCGGGTTGCGGCAATCGGTCTCAATCCCCTGTTTGGCGGGGCATTCATTCTCACTGAAATCCAAATCTCGAAACCTATGTATTGGCGGGTTTCGGTCTCAATCCCCTGTTTGGCGGGGCATTCATTCTCACGTTGTATGTAATGTGGATGAGTGTAGTCACGGCAGCATGGTTAGTCTCAATCCCCTGTTTGGCGGGGCATTCATTCTCACGGAGCCGAGTTCGCGAAGGAGCCCAACATCGATAAAATCTAGTCTCAATCCCCTGTTTGGCGGGGCATTCATTCTCACAATGAGTGGCCGCAGCGCAGATCAGGCGGCTATTGGGGTCGGTCTCAATCCCCTGTTTGGCGGGGCATTCATTCTCACGGCTTTGAGCCGCGCTTATGTAACCGAGCCGATGAGCGAGGTCTCAATCCCCTGTTTGGCGGGGCATTCATTCTCACCCAGAGGCAGGCGTCATCGTCGTCAACGCTGCACTCCGAGCCGTCTCAATCCCCTGTTTGGCGGGGCATTCATTCTCACATCTATTCGTGTAGCCATTTCGCCAGCCCCATCCAAGGATCGGGTCTCAATCCCCTGTTTGGCGGGGCATTCATTCTCACAATGCAATGAACAGACGTTATCGAGAATACGCGATTGGGTGTCTCAATCCCCTGTTTGGCGGGGCATTCATTCTCACAATGCAATGAACAGACGTTATCGAGAATACGCGATTGGGTGTCTCAATCCCCTGTTTGGCGGGGCATTCATTCTCACCCTCGGTGCTGGAACGGGTGCGCCTCGCCCGGAGCCGTTCGTAGTCTCAATCCCCTGTTTGGCGGGGCATTCATTCTCACATGGAAAACCTGACGCTCCATGTTCAGCACGTCAACCCACCTGTGTCTCAATCCCCTGTTTGGCGGGGCATTCATTCTCACGCGCAGGGGTGCGTGTAGTTCAGCGTGGCGTCCCACTCCAGGTCTCAATCCCCTGTTTGGCGGGGCATTCATTCTCACCCGCATCGGCAAGGAGACCGAAAGGAGACCGAAATGAAAGTCTCAATCCCCTGTTTGGCGGGGCATTCATTCTCACATTAAGGTGGTGTCGGATCAGGTAGCGGCGATGGAAGACCAGTCTCAATCCCCTGTTTGGCGGGGCATTCATTCTCACCCAAGGGCTACAAGGCGTATCTGAGGGCCGCCGACGGCAGCGCGTCTCAATCCCCTGTTTGGCGGGGCATTCATTCTCACGAAGCATCTAGAGGCGAGGATCGAGGTCCTTAAACAGCGAGAGTCTCAATCCCCTGTTTGGCGGGGCATTCATTCTCACGGCCGCAGCCCAGATCAGGCGACGATTGGGATCGCAATCGGTCTCAATCCCCTGTTTGGCGGGGCATTCATTCTCACCGGACATATCCGAGACGCCCGACTTCCTTGCGACGCACATGTCTCAATCCCCTGTTTGGCGGGGCATTCATTCTCACCGGTCGGATCGTAACCGCGCAACGGAAATCGGCGGCACACGTCTCAATCCCCTGTTTGGCGGGGCATTCATTCTCACGCCCTGATGCGGCGTATGCCAAGCAGGGAGCACAGCGCGTCGTCTCAATCCCCTGTTTGGCGGGGCATTCATTCTCACCCCTGACCAAGGGCTCGGACGGGCTGCTCTACCGCTCCTCCGTCTCAATCCCCTGTTTGGCGGGGCATTCATTCTCACCGCCTGGGGCGCCAAGGTTCAGTTTGCCAACGTCGCCGAAGGCGACGAGGTTACCGTCTCAATCCCCTGTTTGGCGGGGCATTCATTCTCACTTACATCATCAATCAGGAGGAGAAAATGAAAGCCACCCCGATCGTCTCAATCCCCTGTTTGGCGGGGCATTCATTCTCACGCGACCGAGGGGGTCGGTGCGGTGAAACAGCGCTGCAACGCGGTCTCAATCCCCTGTTTGGCGGGGCATTCATTCTCACACGCCGACGGAACCGTTACTAAAAAGGCGGTTTTCCGCCACGTCTCAATCCCCTGTTTGGCGGGGCATTCATTCTCACAGCCGCCCAAAACAGGAGACGAAAAATGAAAGTCCTGAACGTCTCAATCCCCTGTTTGGCGGGGCATTCATTCTCACTGAGAATGACCGAGAGAGACCCGATGGACGGCGGCCCCGTGTCTCAATCCCCTGTTTGGCGGGGCATTCATTCTCACAAGGTCATCTGGACCGGCGACGACATGGCGATCGTCGCGTCTCAATCCCCTGTTTGGCGGGGCATTCATTCTCACCCGAAGGCGACTCGGTAACTATCAATACGCGGTCCGGCAAAAGGTCTCAATCCCCTGTTTGGCGGGGCATTCATTCTCACACGAGGGCTACCATGTGCCTTTGTCCTCGCTCAGTGCCTGTGAGTCTCAATCCCCTGTTTGGCGGGGCATTCATTCTCACACGTGACGATCGTCGCCACCAAAACCGCCCCGCGCGGGCGGGCGTCTCAATCCCCTGTTTGGCGGGGCATTCATTCTCACCGAAAAACAGGAGACAGAAATGAATGCTAATCTGAGTCTCAATCCCCTGTTTGGCGGGGCATTCATTCTCACGCGACGACGTGACGATCGTCGCCACCAAAACCGCCCCCGGCTCGTCTCAATCCCCTGTTTGGCGGGGCATTCATTCTCACGCTCCAGGGGCTGCTGACGTTCGACGGCCCCCCTACCCGCGTCTCAATCCCCTGTTTGGCGGGGCATTCATTCTCACCCCGCTGACGAGTCGCCCGAACAATGGAGGATAAAAATGGAAGTCTCAATCCCCTGTTTGGCGGGGCATTCATTCTCACGGCGATCTGTGGCTGGTGCCCCTGCCAGGCGTGGCGGCATGTCTCAATCCCCTGTTTGGCGGGGCATTCATTCTCACATAGCCTATCTCCTGGACCGTATAACGGATCGTGACCTAAGGGTCTCAATCCCCTGTTTGGCGGGGCATTCATTCTCACGGCCCATATCTCGACGAATCCGATCCGGGTTCCTGGCACGATGTCTCAATCCCCTGTTTGGCGGGGCATTCATTCTCACGATGGTCCGGGCGTGCTCAATGAGAAGGATTGACCATGAGGATGTCTCAATCCCCTGTTTGGCGGGGCATTCATTCTCACGAGACCAGGAAACCGACCGACAGCTGCGGCGGTCTGTCTGTGTGTCTCAATCCCCTGTTTGGCGGGGCATTCATTCTCACAGTTCACCAGCCGCGGCTCGCCGAAACTTGACGTTCTGTCCGTCTCAATCCCCTGTTTGGCGGGGCATTCATTCTCACCCGGAGCGGTCGTCTCGGCGTCGCCGGTCACGATCAACGGGTCTCAATCCCCTGTTTGGCGGGGCATTCATTCTCACCTCCTGTCCATGACCGAGCGGACCGAATGTCTGATATGCCCTGTCTCAATCCCCTGTTTGGCGGGGCATTCATTCTCACCCTTATGCGAATTTCCCTCTCGTTATCAGAAACTTAAGGGTTGCATTTTCGTAACCCCTCCCAGAACACCGCAAATTGCCTTTCCTCAGCTAACCATACACAGATAAACTTATGAAAAATTCTCTATGATTCAAGCCCTTTGCAACTATTCGTAATCGACCGGATTTCTTTAGGTCCACAAGGTTACGACACCCCGATATCAACGAAACGTCAGACAATAAACACTTCCTCTTCTCCAGTGCGCGGGATGTCCGACGAAACTCCGAGATAGACAGCATTGCGATTACAGGACGCACAAAGTGAATAAATTGCAAGGCGATCCTCCCGAAGGTCCATGATGGCTTCAAGCATTTCCAGGCATTTTTCGATCAGTCCCTTCGCTGCAAATATCTCAAATACGCTTTCCTGCAAACGATCTCCATGAGCATCCAACAGATCAGCAACGCGCCTTCGACGCCTGTCATCGGCAATGTCATAACAGACTACGTATCGCACAATTGAGCCTACCTTATCTTCAGGGGCCTATACCCTTCCGTACCTCTAACATGTGCCGCAAGCCGATCAACCTGTATCTGAATTTTACGCAGAACTGAATGCTGTGTCCCTGTTCCCGCCATTGGAGCATCAAGATGTGCCTCCCACTCCCGGAAGTAGCGCCTGAGGCCGTCCTTGGTAAGCCTGAAACCTTTACCCTCGGTGTCCCTAAAATCCTCTGGCAGAAACTGTCGCCGGTTACAGATCCGTAAGACAAATCGGTCGACCACAGGATGGCGAAACTCCTCCATGATATCCAACGCAAGGCTCGGCCGCCCGGACCTAACGGCATGCAGCATACCCAAATAGGGATCGAAACCCCTGGCTTCGAGGATAGAAGTGACCAGATTTCCAAGAAGGACATACCCGAAAGACAATAGTGCGTTGGCAGGATCCGGAGGAGGACGTCTCTGTCGTCCTGTGAATTTTATGGGACCCGAAAATGCTGACCCCAATACATGGAAGTACCTTCTAGCAGCGTCTCCTTCAATCCCCATCAGAGAGCTGCGATCACAAGCGGAAATCGCACGAATTCTCAACGCTTCCAGGTCGGATATCGCCTTCCCCAACTCCGGGTTCCCGGCACGGTTGGATCGAATTGAAGAAATCAACGCAGCTGCGTTCGCGATCTTCGCTTCGATAACCAAACGCCCGATAGCCAATGCCGCTCCTTCGTCATCGAACAAGCGGTATTGGTGAAGACGGAGGTCAGCCGTCTTTGACAATTCGGGAACAAGCCTGCCCAATAGCTTTCCGCTACGCTTCATCCAAAATACCGAAATGCCTTGATCGAGGCATAATCGAGTTGCCCTTGCGGTCATGTGGACACGCCCGACCAAGCCGATCGTTTCAACATGATGCGGTTCTACTTCAAGTAACTGTTTCCGAACATTCTGGCGATCACCTGTCGACCCCATATTCTCGTCGAGCGTCACGATTAGTGAGCCCGTCCTGAAGCGTATCACCGAGCCGGGTTCCGTTACATAAAGGGCAGGAATGTCGCCACCTCACAGAATCTCGTTCTTGGGTGTTCCCTTGCGGATTTCGCGAACGTATAATTGTAGCCAGCACGAATTCCAAGGTATGTCGCAGTATGATTCAACAGAATGGGAATGACGTGCCAACAGCTGTTTTCCAGTTCCATAGTGATGATCAGGAAAATGTGCGATCATCCGACCCCTTGCTTAGGAGGTGCACCTATACACTCGAATTTGCGGCCGAGCGCGACGGCGAATTGCCCGGATTTCCAGGATCAGCAATTCGCGGTGCATTCGGGCACGCTCTCAAGCGCCTCGTCTGCGTCATGCGCAGTCGCCCCTGTGAGGGGTGCCCGTTGGAATTCAGTTGCCTCTACACAACAATTTTCGAGACTCGAGCCAATCTTTCCGGAAGTGCCTTTGACAACAAAATGCGCCCACCCCATCCGTTCGTTCTGAAGGTCTCATTTGTCAGCCAAAGGCAAATTAGGAGTGGCGACAGCCTGCAGTTCGGCGTGAGTCTGTTTGGAAGCGCTGTGGCCGCCTATCCAATTGTTCTTAGAGCATTACAGGAAGCCTGCAAACGAGGACTGGGACCAAATCGTCTCCAATTCCAACTCAAGGAGATTCGCAAATCTGGCAGACCCTGTGGGTGGGAGCCGGATCAAAGCTATCCCACACCTTTAATCGAGGATAATCCAAGGACCGATGGTTGTGCATATCACTGGGAAATCGCGACACCACTACGCCTTCGCTCTGGTGGGAAGCCGGTGGATCACCGAAGTCTAACTCCTAGGGATCTAGCCATGCCGGTACTTCGTCGACTTATGCTGCTTGTGCATCATTTCGGCAATCCAGACAAACTCGATATTCCAGCAGAAATGAACGAGAGGGCAAGTCGGCTGCAATTGACATATTGCCACCTGAAATGGAAACGGCTCCAACGGTATTCATCCCGACAATCGGCCACGCATTCAGTTTCAGGGCTGCTAGGCGTCGTGGGTATCAACTTTTCCAATGCACCTGAATGGGGACCAATACTTGCTTGGGCGCCTGCAATTCACGTTGGCAAAGCAACATCAATGGGGCTCGGACGTGTGGAGCTAGTCCAATGATGCAGCGATCCGAAATACCTACTGTTTTCGAGATAGCAATCGGCGCGCTCTTGCACGACATCGGCAAATTGCTTCAGCGGGCGTCAAAGCAAAGACTGACCCATGAGCAAATGAGCCGGGCAAGCGATATATTGCCAGTCTATCAGGGCAACCACACACATTGGCACGCCTTGTGGAGCGATGCTTTCTTTGATTGGTCGAATGATGAACAATTGCCTTGGCCAAGAGGTTTGGATCCGAACTGGATTCGTGACCTAGCTGTCTATCATCATCGCCCACTGCAGCCCTATCCTACTGCGCCAGGGCACGTGATTACGGAGTTGGTCACTATCGCTGACCGGCTTGCTTCAGGATACGAGCGCAGGCCCGGCGACATCGGCGTAGAAAACGATGATGGCCAGCGAGACAGATTCCGCCGCATCCCACTGAAAGCGATCGTTCCGTCTTTGAGTTTGAAAGGATCCCCGAAAGGTCCGCATGGGCACCACCTTCCCCGCGAACTCAACGCGATGTCGCTTATCCCCGATCGAAAATGTGACGAAGGGCACGAGATTGGAGACAGAACCATTTCCGGCTATTGTAGCGTCTGGGAGGGATTTCAGAATGGATGGCGTGCGCTGACCAACTCACTTGCGCATGAATCGTCACCAGAACTGTTTGAAGAAGGGTTGCTTGGACTGTGCGAGCAGTGGCTTTGGTCCATACCATCTTCAACGATTGACGAACCCGATATCTCACTGTTCGATCACTCGCGGGCAGTCGCCGCCTTTGCCGCGGCCTTGTACCAGCATCATGCGGCTCGAGGAGAACTGAATTCACCCTCAGCTATCAGGGATAATCGACGACCGAAATTTCGGTTCCTTGTAGGGGACCTGTCTGGCCTTCAGTCGACATTGTTCCGGTTCAACAGAGAACGAATTCGCGGATTGAACCGCGTTCTCCGAGGCCGCTCACTTAGATTTCAGCTCATTGCCGACGCGGGGACAAGGCATGTGTTAAGGGAATTCCAGATGCCTTGGTCAGCAGCACTCCAGACCGCTGGTGGAAAATTTCTCATCCTGCTTCCTGATCTCGGTGAAGATGAAATGCATGATCGGACAGGCCGGCTGCGGAATGAGTTTGATGAGTGGATTGCACAGGAATACACCGGAGATCTGGGCATCGGGCTTGCGCTGTCAGATCCATTCTCTTATCACGATCTTGTCAGAGCAAAGGATGAAAGCGACGACACAGCTCGAAAAGAACGTGCCAACAAGGTTCGCGACGCTCTCGGAATGACTGCGGAGACCGCCAAGCTCCGCCAGTTGCAGTCTCCGGCGGAACAGGCGGTCCAGAATATCTCCTTTCCTCATGGAACGTGCGGTGCCTGCGGCGTGCGCCCGGCCGAACATGCGGAAACCGAAGAGCGGGAAGCCTATTGTTCATCCTGTCGAGCGGAGAATGAACTCGGAAGGCAATTCCCTAAATCGAATAAGGTCCTCATCGAGAAAGGGGCCGGACGCTCCGCAATACTGGGACTCGGCTACGGACTCTACGGCGACGACAGGAGTGGCATGACCGGATGGAGGTTCGGAAACGAAGGGCGACAATCAGAAGTACCGGCAGCGTTTCGTCCCGGATATTGCTACGTTCCACGATTCTCCGAGGCTGACGTCGAAGAATTCAGACATCTCGATGATCATGACGACATCGCTGCCGGACACGTAAAAACCTTCGAGGTGCTTGCTGAATCTGGTGGTAAGGGACGAAAGATGCTCGCTGTCCTTATGGCGGATGTGGACCGGTTAGGCAGGCTGTTTCTGGAGGGAACGGGGCATCGATGGAGTCTCGCTCGCGCTGCGGCTCTATCGCGAATGATCGACGGTTACTTTTCCGTTCGCCTTCCTGACCTTCTTGAGAAGGACTGGCCGAACATTTACACTGTCTACGCTGGTGGTGACGACCTACTCTTGTTGGGGCCCTGGCAGGACATCTTCGCATTCGCCGCGAGTCTACATCAGGACTTCAGCAGGTATTCATTGGACAATCCAGATGTCACGCTTTCGGCTGGCATCGCACTATTTGACGTGAAGGCCCCGGTTTCGGCGGCGGCTCGCCAAGCGAAAGAGAGGCTCGCTAGAGTCAAGGCAGATGGCCGAAACGGCATTTCCGCCATCGAGCGGCCTCGCTTATGCTGGGCTTCTTACCACGAGGCGCTCAGGAATGCCGGAAAGCTATGTGATTTCCTCAAAGATGAAACACTTTCCGTTGCCACGCTCTACAGGCTATTAACGCTTTCGGATTCCGCGACGCAGTCCGCCCTTGGAACCGCCAAACCGGACGACTATGCGTGGCGGGCCCGACTCGGATACACCCTTGCGCGAACACTTCCCAAGCACACGAGCGATGAAAGGCAGCGAGCGGCATTTGATTTCGTCATTCAATTGTTCGGACTCGACCAGCGATTGAGCGGTGCGCTGGATGGAACATCGGGTGCGAGTCTTGCGCTTTCTCACGCAATCTATCAGAATCGCTGAAGCCGGAGGAGGGTGGTCCAGAAATGAGAAACAGGTCAACTCAACGTCACCAAGGTCAGCACGCTTCCAAGCAACAGGGACCAGAATTGAGTTCGGGAAGGAAGAGCAACCTCAAACGCCCCGAATCCTATACCATCCTGACCGACGATGGACCGGAGCTTAGGCCCGAACTTGTCGATGACGAGGCTCGTGATGAAGCCACCAACCTTCGGAACGTGACCGATACCCAGTTGCGCCGCTTCTTCGGAGCGGCAAAGGCTGACGAAATGAATGTGAATTCCCCTAACCAGGCCAAAGTTGCCATGGCTCTCCTGAAAGCAAAGGCGCACTATACCGCTGCTCGAGATCGAAAGAACAGGGAACTAGCCGACTTTTTGGGACATCATGTGAAGATGGTCGCAACGGACGACGATTACCGTTACTTTATCCGGCATTTCGAGGCCGTAATTGCTTATCACAAATTCAATGGCGGACAAACGAGGTAGGTTAATGAACGGATCAGAACCGCAACTGGCATATCTCGGGCAGGTAACCCTGTCGGCGCGACTACAGGTTGTGTCGGGCCTCCATATCGGTGCCGGAAAGGACGCAATAGAGATTGGCGGAATAGACAGTCCAGTGGTCAAAACGCCCGACGGACGGCCATTCGTCCCCGGGTCGAGCCTTAAGGGAAAACTCCGTTTCCTGCTCGAATGGGCATTCGGGAGCATTCACCATTCTGGGGAGCCTTGGGGAAGCAGGAATGAACAATTCCAAGCGGATGACCCGATCCTCCGCATTTTCGGCACGCCTGCAAAGAAGGAAAATTGGAGCTCGGGACCAACACGGCTGCTGATGCGAGACGCGATGCCCAATGAGAATTGGCTCCGCCAAGCGCAGGTTCTTACTGAGGAAAAGACGGAAGTTGTCATGGACCGGATTGCAGGCAAGGCCATGGATAAAATTGGAGCTCGCAGAACTGAGCGGGTGCCTCCCGGCGCTGAATTCAATTTCGAGGCTGCGTTCCGTCTATACGATGTCGGCGAAGATGCAGGCAGGCGCGACCTCGAGTGCCTTGCCTGGTTAGTTCAGGGATTGAACCTCCTTGAACAGGATGCGCTCGGAGGTTCCGGTTCACGCGGATATGGCCAGGTGAGATTTTGTGACCTGAAGCTGAAATTTCCCGGTAGTGACAGGATCTCGCTCGACAACAGTTTTCGTGGCCATGTCTTTTCGCGCAAAGCCCCGCCCTCTGAAGTCATGAAAATTCTCAATGAATCCTTTGCCATCCCAAGACCTGTTCAGGAATGACGCTCTATAGACTGGAGATCACTCTCACGAGCCCACTAGGCACGCCTCTTGTTGGCCCGACTCTCTTCGGTCTGGTTTGCCAGGTAATTTATGAAAGGGAGGGCGTTTCGACTCTGGAAAATTGGCTAAGCAGGCCGGAACGGCTCTGGAGAATTTCGGATGGCTTTCCAGCAGGTCACCTCCCAAAGCCGCTGACCAAACCTATTCCATTGCGGCCGGAAGAGCTTGATACTCTGAAGGTCAGGAAGAAGAAGCCATGGATTCGTCGCGACGCATGGATGAGGCATCGCGCGTCCTGGTCGGAGGCCGTCCTAGACGATAGTGATTTCTTGGAGGATCCGTCCTGCATACTTCGCCGTGTTCACAATGTCGTGGATAGGCATGGACGAGGTACACTGGACACCGGCGGGCTGTTCTTCACAGATGATGATTGGCGATTCACCGGAAGCTCAAGGGAGGTGGACCTCTATGTGGAAAGCGATGACAGTTCGGACAGGATATTCGAACTGATCAAAGCCGTCGGTGAGCGGGGTTATGGGAGAGATACCTCGACAGGATGCGGGAGGTTCGTGGTCCGGAAACCCCGCCCGGATCCCGATCTTGCTGAACTCACGGGTGCCCGCCGACGGATGAGTCTTTCACGAGGTGTTCTTACATCGTCCTCTATGCGAGATGCCTTATGGCGGGTCGAACCGCATCTTGGACGCGTCGGCCCTGACCTGACGCTCGCAGGATTCTCGCCCTTCAAGCGGCCTGTCCTTCTCACACGCCCGGGATGCACCTATCAGCCCGCAGGATCAGCTACAGCCGGAAAGTGGGTCGACAACGTCCACGCAGAGCGTCCTGAAATCGGGCTGAACGGATTCCATCTTGCAATTCCCTTCTCGGAAGCTGCGCACTGATGTCCAAGCAGTTTGACCATCACGATCTGGTCCTGGTTCCGCTTACGCCGATCCATATCGGCGGGGGCGATGAAGCAATACTGGGATTGGAAGACTACAGGTTGAAAAACGGATTTCTGCAGCGAACCGACCTGAAGCAGTTCATTCATTCCTCACCTGACATCGAACAGATCCTGAGCGATCTGGAAAGAAACTTCCAAAGCACCTTCTTGAGGTTGCAGGATGATGTTCCAGATCAAGCCATCACTGAGCGGATTCCTGCCAGTTCGGAAGTTTGCTCAATACTTGAACGGCAGATCGAAGATGCAAAACGATCCAAGCCGAAAAACCGGGGAACAATACATGCGTTCATTCGGGCGGGGAGGACGCCGATGCTGCCGGGAAGCAGCCTGAAAGGCTGCATCAGAACAGCTTGGCTCGCAAAATGCGTAAGGCAACGTGGCATTCAGCAGAAAGGCATTCACGGCAGGGATTCGGGTGATCAATCGAAGAAGCTAATGCAAATGGCTTTCGATATGTCCTCGAATGAAACTGCTGGTGATCCACTCCGCGATGTGACCGTAGGTGATGCCAATCTCCCCGAGGGCGCAACTAAGGTAGACCGGGTCTCGAGCTGGAAAAAAGACAGATCTGGCAAGAAATACGCGGCGGATCCTTCTGGCGGCTACCAACTCATGCGTGAACGTCTGCTGGCGGTTACCGATGGAGGGCGACCTCCCATAGTTGATGTTCGGATAGGTCTACGCCGTGACGGTGTTCGCAGCTTGCGCCGCAAGACACAGCGGGATGGATCATATCCACATTCGTCACCAGCATCGATTCCTGAACTGCTGTCGGCGCTGAATGAGCATCATTCGCCAATATGGAAATGGGAATTGCAGAAGTTCTTCGCGGACACATCCGAGAAACTACTTTCGCAGGCACTTGGTCTGTTTGATGGTATCGCTCGCAGCGGCGAGCAGATCAGCGGTGCTCTAGTGCGGATCGGCTGGGCAACTCATGCGGAAGCGAAGTCCATAGAGGGATTTCGGAAGATCCAGCGACCTCAATTTCGCGGCCAGCAAGGTGAGTTCGCAAAATCTGGGGCCACAAGGCATGTCATCGATGATTCGGGCGTTCCATGCCCCTTCGGCTGGGCTCTACTGATCACCTCCGAGGCTTGGCATGCCAGGAAAGACTCCATCGGTTGGCTTCCGAAACAGAAACGATCCACCGGCAAAGGCGGCCTACAGCCGGGCGGTCAACAGGGTCCTGGCAGGGATGCTGCACCCAGATTCAGAAAGGGATCCAGAGTCGCTCTGACCGACGGCTCAACCGCCAACCTTCTTGAGAACATCAGGGATGGCCAGAAAGAGGTACAGGCCGAGATCGATGGGGATATCGATACTATCAGAGTGTCCGAAATCAAGGGGCCCTTATGACCTACTGGAACAGACAGAGGGTATTGTTCCTCTCAGTTGGAGGCAGCGATCAACCCCTGCGCAGCAGTCTGCGTGAATGCCGACCGGATCATGTGGTGTTCGTGGTTTCTGACGGAAGCGATGGTTCGGAATCCTCGGTCGCCGTAGTCGAGACCCTATACGAGGCCGAAGGCTGCCCGAAGAGCCACGAAATTCTCAAAGTTCCACCAGATGATCCGGATCAGGCACTTGCGAAAATCGAACCTAAGCTGACAAGGACCGCAAACAGCGGCGCCCAGATAACCGTTGACTACACCGGTGGAACCAAGAGCATGACCAGCGCGATGGTGCTTGCGGCGACATCCTGCGAAGGCATACGGCTTCAGTTCATGGCTGGCATCCGACGCAGCCTCGATCAGGTCGAGGACGGCACCGAGCAGCCGCTCGATATCCCGACTGGCCTGATCGGCCTTTCTCAATCGTTCAGGACGCTCCGCGAACTCATTGGCCGCAGAAACTACGGAGCGGCCCACTCGATGCTTCGTGAAATGGACAGTTCATTCAATCAATTGGGCCGCAGGGTTCCTCGGGGCTGGCGCAGACGGGTGGGTGAGTGGAAAAAGTGGGTCGCGATCTTCGATGAATGGGATCGGTTCAACCACAAAGATGCCTGGAACAAATTACAGAGCGGTCTCGAAAGCGGCGAGAAACATGCGGTCTGGTTCGAGAAGGATGGGCCGCAGTACCTGACAGGCCTCCAGGAATTGGCCGAGAGCAGGAATTCACCATCCTATGAGCTGCTCGAGGACCTCTGGCTCAACGCCAAGCGCAGGGCATCCTTGGGATTGCATGACGATGCCATCGCGCGCCTCTACCGTCTCATGGAGGCCTGTGTTCAGACACGCCTCAAGATCGATCATGGAATTGATACAGCCAATGTACGTCTCAAAGATCTGCCGCCGGATCTGAGACGGAAGCACGGCAATGGTGATCGATCCATGTGCATCAAACTACCCCTGTCGGATAGCGTTGAATTACTGAAGTCGCTTGATCCGAACGATGAGCTTCACAAAGTCATGGAAACAACTCCGCAAGGGCAAGCACCGGAATGGCAAAGGGACCGCAATCAATCGATTCTGGCCCATGGTTTCACACCACTTGGTCCAGGTCATTGGAGAGCGGCGCACTCATGGTTCCAGCAGCGGAGCAAGATCCTGTGGAAATCCCGTCTCCCACGGTTCCCGTATGAACAGTTTCCAAACCGTCTTCCAAACTTCTGACACCTCATTCCACCGTGAATCGCCTGTCCCTGCCCATTCCATAGCGGTCTGCGACTGAGCGGAGCCCATACCGCATGATCGGAATCTCGATTTTACCGCCAGCGGAATTCACCTCATGAGCAATCGGTGTTCCGAGGTATTTGGGGGATTCATTGGTTAGGCATCAGCGAAGGGAGATGCCTCACTGATCCACTGCCAAGGCAAGGTCAATACTGCCAAAATGACAGTCGGATTGGCCGGAACGACATCGCGGGCCGGCCAACCGTCGTCAGTTTCCGGTTGCGCTCGAAACATCGACAGACACTCCGGGGCCCATCGTGGAACTGACCGCGATTTTCTTCAGATAGGTTCCCTTCGCGCCAGAAGGCTTGGCTTTCTGGACTGCACCAACGAAAGCGCGGACGTTCTCAACCAGTTTTTCCGCGTCAAACGACGTCTTGCCGATACCGGCGTGAACCACACCTGCCCTCTCAACACGGAACTGGACCTGGCCACCCTTCGCCGCCTGAACCGCTTCCTTGACGTCCTGCGTCACCGTACCGACTTTCGGGTTGGGCATCAGGTTGCGAGGCCCAAGAATCTTTCCAAGACGACCGACAATCGGCATCATATCGGGCGTGGCAATGCATCGGTCAAACTCGATCGTTCCGCCCTGCACCGTCGCCATCAGATCCTCCGCTCCAACCACATCGGCACCCGCGTCCTTGGCTTCGTCAGCCTTCGGGCCGCGCGCGAAAACCGCCACACGAACCTGCTTGCCAGTTCCGTTTGGTAGATTGACCGTGCCTCGAACCATCTGGTCCGCATGACGCGGGTCGACACCGAGACAGACAGCGATCTCGACACTCTCATCGAACTTCGCAGTCGCGTTCTCCTTCACCAGCGCAACCGCTCCCTCGACCGTCAGATTCCGCTTCCCGGCAACCGCCCCGTACGCAGCCCTTATTCTCTTCCCGTGCTTTGCCATGACCCTACTCTTTCACCTCTATGCCCATGGACCGCGCCGAGCCCAGTACGATCCGCATGGCCGCGTCAATGTCGTTCGCGTTGAAATCCTTCATCTTGGCCTCGGCAATCTCCCGCACCTGTCTGGAGGTGACCGTCCCTACAGTCTCGCGGCCGGGCGAACTGGCAGCCGATTTCAGGTTCGCCGCCTTCTTCAGGAAGTACGAAGCGGGCGGCGTTTTGATGTCGAGGGAAAACGACTTATCCGCATAGTAGGTTACCACCGTGGGGCACGGGGCACCAGGCTCCATGTCCTGCGTTCTGGCGTTGAACGCCTTGCAGAACTCCATGATATTCAATCCGCGCTGACCAAGCGCAGGACCCACTGGTGGGCTTGGGTTGGCCTGGCCTGCAGGAACCTGCAGTTTCATTGAGCCAACGACTTTCTTGGCCATATGGCCTCTCCTCTCCGCAACGGTTTGGAGACGCGTCCCCTCACCTTGGGTTGCCGTGGTCCGGTCCGGAGCCGCGGCCCCTCGCCTCCCACGATTTTGCCGCGCTTCGAGCGGAACGCGGCACTTACAGTCAGGTCTGCTTGGTGACCTGGGTATATTCCAGTTCGACCGGTGTTGCCCGGCCAAGGATGGAAACGGTAACCTTCAGACGCTGGTTGTCGTCATCTATTTCCTCTACCATCCCGTCGAAGCCTTCGAAAGGTCCATCCGTAACGGATACCCTTTCCCCAATGTCGAAGTGAATGAGTGTGCGTGGCGTCTCCTGGCCTTCCTCGACGCGGTTCAGGATCGTGTTCACCTCCTCATCCCGCATTGCCATTGGCCTACCTTGAGGTCCAAGAAATCCAGTCACACGATTTATCGAGTTGATCAGATGGTAGCCCCTATCGGTCATTTCCATCCGAACCAGTACATATCCGGGCATGAAGCGGTGTTCTTCGGTTACCTTCTTGCCGCGGCGGACCTTGATCACGTCTTCGGTCGGAACCAGAACCTCAACGATCTCGTCCTCCAAACCTGCGTCAGACACGGCCTGCCGAATCTGCTCCGCAACCCGCTTTTCATAGTTCGACAGCACGCTCGCAGAATACCAACGTTTCGCCATCCGCCCCTCTCGTCTCAATACATCTCCGGCAACGGGCCGGAGTCTCCGTTGACCCTCATACTCGACCTGTCCGCCACCTGAAATGCGGAATTCGATGCGTACCCGCCAGAAATCCGACCGGGAAATACGCTTGCGCAATCCGAATGGCAAGCCCCGGTCTGGCCTAGCCCGCCATGTCCAAGACGACGTTCAGGCCGGTGCGGATAAGCCAGTCAACAAAGAAAAAGAAAATCGCCGTCAATGTCGCCATGACAAAGACCATCGCCGTCGTAAGCAGCACTTCGCGGCGGGTTGGCCAAACGACTTTGGAGACTTCGGCACGAACCTGTTGGAGGAACTGCAATGGATTGGTTCGAGTTGTCATGACTGTTCCCTGCTGTGGACTGTGCGCAGATACGGCCTATCGCCGCCGAATTCAAGCTCTTGCGGCGACGCGGCGACCAGATCAGCTGCGAATTCCTGTCTGGGCGGCTTCACTCACGGGTCAACGGCTGTTTCATGTGGTCTGGACCAGCACTCTGCCGAAAAGACCGAATTCCAGGGCGCGAGACCGTGAAAGTGCTGATGCTGATGCTGATGATCCGAGCAGTTCACCGCGTCAGGGGATACCTCTTTGGCATCAATCCGGATTGGAACCAACGCAGGAAACTGGCCATCGAGTACACAGGCAGTCCAGTAGCCTCGCGGATATCAGCCGCATATGGAATCATGTTGGTGCATTCAAGGACCAAAGCACCGACCTCCGGATGTTCCGACGCCAGAGCCCGCGCCGCCCCGACATTGTCCTCCCGAGCCGCCTCGACATCCATCTGGAGTTCGTTGCCGAGGACGACACGGGTAAATTCGCGCCCGCCTTCGGTCGTGCCAATGGGCGTTCCTTCAGGAACCCCGGCCTTGGCCAGATGCTCGGGCGTCAGGCTTTCTGCGGAAATGGTGAGAACTCCCGCGACCTTTCCCGGAGGCAAGGTCGCGTTGACCATCTGAACCTGCATGAGCGAAGACGCCGCCACCGGCACGTCCACCGCAGCGGCAAGTTCACGCTGATAGAGAGACAGAAATCCGCAGTTGGTCGTAATTCCGTCGACACCGCTGGCGACCAGGTCGCGGGCGGCAGAAAGAAAGGACTCCAGAAGGCCCTCCGCCCGATGCCGCACAACCTGATCGGGCGACGCATCGCGCACCACTTTGTATAGGACAGGGAAATCCCATGTCAGCGAATTGCCCATATCTCCGGGAATGCGCGGAAAACGCGCATCCAACATCAGGATTCCGACCGACGCGCCGTAAATCGCCTTTCCGCCAAGGGCGATCATCTCATCCCTCCTCCCTTGCCGACACCCACGGTTTTTCGGTTACATCTGGAAAATGGACCATCTGTCACCGCGTTCGGTTGACGGGATGCGCCACCGGACGCATGTATGCAAGCGCGAGCTTAGCGGAATGCTGAGGAGAAATCATGTCGAGCCGCCCAAATGAACTGACCGGAGCCGAAGCCATGGTGCGGATGCTGGAAGCCTACGGCGTCGAGCATATGTTCGGACTTTGTGGCGATACAACATTGCCCTTCTACGACTCACTTGTCCGAATTGACCACAGGATAAAGCACTACCTGACCCGAGACGAGCGGCATGCCGCTTACATGGCTGACGGTTACGCAAGGGTAACCGGAAGACCTGGCATTTGCGAAGGACCTTCAGGTGGCGGCGCAACCTATATACTTCCCGGGTTGGTCGAAGCGAATGACAGTTCCATACCGATCCTTGCCATAACGACCGATGTAGCGACGACTTCACGTGGACGCTTCCCCTTGACCGAACTCGACCAAGTCTCGCTCATGAGACCGCTGACCAAATGGAATGCTTCTCTGGACAACGCCGCCCTGGTACCCGCGATGGTACGGAGGGCGTTCCGGGCGATGACGACCGGCCGTCCCGGCGCTGTTCATCTGGCCTTCCCCTTCGATACACAGAAAGGGACAGTGGATGAGGCCGAACTCTGGGCCGACGCCAGGCACAAGGTGTATCCCGCTGAGCGCACCGCTCCGGACCCACAGGTCGTAAAGGATGCAGCAGATGTAATGGGAAACGCCAGATCGGCAGTTGTGGTCTGCGGCGGCGGTGCTGTGTTGGCAGGTGCCGAAGAAGCACTACGGATGCTTGCCGAAACACTGGACCTCCCAATCGCGACTACGGTTTCCGGTCAAGGCTCGATAGCCGAGACGCATCCACAGGCACTCGGTGTCGTCGGCTCAAATGGGGGTGTGCCTGCAACCCGTGCGGCTCTGGATGCCGCTGATGTTGCTGTGTTCGTAGGTTGCCGTGCTGGATCGGTAACAACGGAACGCTGGCGTTCCCCCGTTCCGGGAACGACGATCATCCATATTGACAACGATCCAATGACGATTGGGGCGAACTATCCGACAGACATCGCAATCTGTTCTGATGCGAGACTGGCGCTGGAAGCACTTGTGGCGGAAGTGACCAAGAGAAAACTGTCGAAGCAGGGCGGCGGAGAACGGGCATCAACCGCATGGTCACAAAAGCTGGCTGATTTCCAGCCGCTTGCCGATAGTGTCGAGCAACCGATCCGACCTGAAGCCGTCGTAGCCGCGTTGAGCGTAGTTCTTGACGATGACGCGGTGATATGCGCTGACCCCGGCACGCCGTGCCCCTATTTCAGCGCCCATTACCGCTGGCGCCGATCCGGTCGACATTTCATCACGAATCGCGCGCATGGCGCGCTTGGCTATTCGCTGGCGGCCGCCATTGGTGCACAGGTCGGGCGACCGGAGGCCCAGGTGCTCAGCGTAATGGGTGACGGGTCGTTCGGCTTCTGCTGCGGGGAATTGGAGACATTGGTCCGCTACGGCATTCCTGTGAAGTCGATTGTTTTCTCAAATGCAACTTATGGTTGGATCAAGGCGGGACAGCACGCTGGATTCGGCCAGCGGTACTACAATGTTGACTTTGGTCGCACCGATCATGCCGCCGTTGCGCGCGCCTTTGACATCAAGGCGTGGACGATCGAGTTACCGACAGACCTTGATCGGGTGCTTCGGGAGGCCATCGCCCACGACGGTCCAGCGCTCGTCGATATCATCAGCCAACCCCTGCACGAGGCCGCCGCGCCGGTTTCGGAGTGGGTCGCATGATGCATATGGCAATCCTCGTTGAATGAGCGGGTTCCAGATATCGGGATTTCACGCTCTCCATGACCGAAGATGCCATCCGTATGCGATATGTCCGCGAAAGACTCATTTGCATATTGCCTTTCAGTCAAGTGCCCCATTCCACCCTGAAGTGCAACACCAGTGGCGGTGGTGGCCGGTTTTCCGGCCGCATGATGTTGCGTATCGGCCAGGAAGCGGCGACAGTCCCTGTGACGAAACAAGGGAGACTGCCATGCCCGAGGGCTACCGCCACCTGACCCATGAGGAGAGATGCCAGATCGGCGCGCTGAAGGAAAGCGGGCTTTCGGACGGGGCCATCGCGGCCCGTCTGGGCCGTGACCGTTCGTCGGTCTGGCGGGAGCTCCGCCGGAACGCCGGCGGCGGCGGGGGGTACAGCCCCGGGGAGGCGCAGGGCAGGGCGGAGGCCCGCCGCAGCGCGGCCTCCAGTGTTCCCCGCAGGATGACGCCCGACCGCTGGGCGCAGGTGGAGGGGCTTCTGGCGGAGGGCTGGAGCCCGGAGCAGGTCGCGGGACGGCTGCGTCTGGAGGGTGGCTGGACGGTGGGCCGCCAGTGGACATCCGAACACGTCAGGGCCGACCGGAAGGCGGGCGGCGGGCTGTTCCTGCTGCTGCGGCGCCGCGGCAGGAAGCCGAACTGGCGAGGCGGCAGGCACTCGGGCCGGGGCCACATCCCGGGCCGGGTGGACATCTCCGAGCGGCCGGAGGAGGCGGAGAGGAAGGAGCGTGTGGGCGACTGGGAGGCGGACACGACCATCGGGAAAGGCCACAGCGGGGCGGTGGTCTCCCTTGTGGACAGGGCCTCGAAATACACGTATTTACAGAGGGTTGACCGGAGAACCTCGGCTGCGGTCTCCGCCGCGATGGTGGAGATGCCGCCGCCGTCCGCCGTGCCCGTCCACACGATCACGGCGGACAACGGCAAGGAGTTCGCGGGCCACGCCGGCGTCGCGGAGGCGCTCGGCGCCTCCTTCTACTTCGCGACCCCCTACCACTCCTGGGAGCGTGGCCTGAACGAGCACACCAACGGGCTGGTCCGGCAGTACCTGCCGAAGGGGACGGACTTCCGCGCGGTCAGCGACGCGGAGGTGAGGGCGGTGCAGGACCGCCTGAACGCGCGTCCGCGCCGGGCGCTGGGCTACCGGACGCCCGCCGAGGTGCTGCACAAGGCCCGCCCTCCCTGACGCCGCGCGACCGCCTCCCACCGGCGCGCAGGAAGGGGGTGGACAGGATTTCTCCGTCGCGTCCGTCCGGGCTCCGGTCGGGCTGCGCCCTCCCTGCGCCCGGACGGACGCGACCCAGCCCGGCGGAGGCGTTGCGCCGCCCGGAAAGCCCGGATAACCTGCATACAGAAGGGACCACAGCCATCCCGGGGCCGGATCCGCGGCGCCCGGGGGCCGCAGACCACGCCTTCCGGCCATTCCCTACGCTCGGGCTGCGCCCCCGCTGCGGGAATGGCCGGTGTTGCACTTCGGAGTGGAAGTGGGGAGGGGGGTTAAGCTCATCTTGTGATATAGGCAAAGGTTGACGCAACAGCTATGGCTCCCCTAAAATGCCTTGGCCTCAATTCACTCGGGATGCGATTTTCGATATCCCAAGCCAGTCCACGAAAAGTGATGCCAGCAATTAAGAATTCGGTTCAAGGTCACAGCGAGAAATGCGCACACTGCATAGCGGTATCTCCACCGTCGGCCGACTCAAACTGCTGAGGCCAGGGTCATGAGCCTAACAGCCCTTAGTCTGTTTGCCGGCGCTGGAGGACTCGACGTCGGAGTGGAACAGGCCGGCTTCAAGACGGCATGCTCCGTCGAAACCGATCCTCACTGTCTTGCAACACTGCAAAGAAACGCCACCAAAGGAAAGATCGCCTGGCAGGTAGACGTCCGGGCACTTGATCCGCTAGCCGTTGCCGAAGTCACCAATATCGATCACCTGACTCTCCTCCATGGTGGCCCTCCTTGCCAACCATTTAGCCAGATTGGCGTGAAGCGAGGCTTTTCGGACCCAAGAGGAAACCTCGTATTCGAAATGGTACGTTTCACCAAGGCATTACGCCCGTCGGCGGTGATGATCGAGCAGGTCCCCAAGTTCCTGGACACACTCCTGGCTACCGGAATGACTGCCATTGACGCGATTTGCGAAGAGTTTGCCTCCATTGGCTACAACACCAAGTTCGAGGTTTTGGACGCGACGGAATTCGGTGTCCCGCAGAAGCGGCGCAGGGCTCTGATTGTCTGCGTCCCTTTCGGTCAATCATTTGAATTTCCGAAACCCACCATCAAAAGTCCTGTGACCGTCGGGCATGCCTTTAGCGGCCTACCCTCCGCTGTTCGCAGCAATGAGGAACCACTTGCGCCAAACCATGTCGACGTCACACCGGACCGTGACCGCTACAGAATATCGTTTGTTTCGGAAGGACAGTGGCTTTCCCGAATGCCAGACGCCCCGGCTGATGCAGTACGGAGCCTGACGCGAAAGGACACCACCAAGTTCAGGCGGCTTCACAGAAATGAGCCGTCATTAACCCTACGCTGTGGCGAAGCTCCCTTCCATCCGATCGAAGACCGCTACATCACGCCAAGAGAGGCAGCGAGAATACAGGGCTTTCCGGACCGTCACATACTGGTCGGCCCAATCAGACGTAGGACAGGCAATGTCCGTGACCTGGATCAGCATCGGCAGATCGCGAATGCCGTCCCACCTCCACTGGCAAAGGCAGTTGCCAAGAGCATTAGGACAAACCTGTGCCTGTGATTCATGAATTGTTCGGACAGAAAGTTACTCACAGCGGTTGCCACAAGGGAGATCTTCCGAAGGCTGCATGCCCGTTCATGGATGGCCGACTTTGCGACGGAGGTGGAAACCGCGACATGGCGAGGTGGCCCGCCAGAGATCAACCGCTCGCCCCATTCTTCAGCGATGAAATCCTCAAGGCAGGGGCGACTTCATTCCTTGCGGAGCATGCTCGGTGGCAACGAGTGAAAGAGAATGGGCAATCTGCTCGCGACGGTTGCTTACATTCAAGGGTCGATCGAAAGATCAGGAAGAATTGCGAAACAGGATTGTCTCTGTCGCCGGGTTCACATCAGGAGATCAAGTAAAGGTCTGGTCAGAAGTCACAATTCGTCACGAACGTTCCCACGTGACCTATCGACTGGACTACGTCTTGGCCACAGAGGCCAAACCACCGGTCATTGTCTAGATAATGACGGCGTCAACTTCTGGCGGAAACAGGGAACAGCGAACCGACATCAAGAACGCATTCTGCGACTGCGTCCTATATTCACGGGGCCTTCTGCCAAAACGACCGAATTCCCCTGGCGTCAACGTCCGACAGGTGTGGGCGCGCATGGCGTCCCAGATGATTGTCAAGTCTCAACTTGCGAACGCGTGGGGCGGCCGGGCCATATGGGTCGTTCAGGATGCGCTGATGGACTATATCGGCCACAATACCGGCCTTCGTCCTGATGATCTCCATTCACCGGACTGGATATCAGGTGAGGTCAATGTGATTGCAAGTGGTATCGGTTCTCCGCGGAATGTCACCATGTATTCTGGGCCAGTCATTGCGGCGGATGGATCGGCGTGTTGGGCCGAGTTGCTGAACGCTCCCAGCATAGCCCCGTTGAGCACACTCACCAGTAAGATCATGGCCGGGAGAGAAATGACGGAATTCACGGTAGAGTAAAGTGGGCATGCAACCGATACACTCGGGATTTGGAAGGTTGCCGCAGTCACATATGCCACCGGTTTCGGCGATCCGTATTGGTTTGCCTGATCGCCATTCGGTTGTGCCCCGCCAACAATTGGTCGGGAATTCAGGACAGTCAGCGAGTGGGTTTCTCAGACAGCCCGTCGATTTTCAAAGATTTTTGGTTCGGCGGACTCCGGTGCAGCTGTCACTATTATGATTATGGGAACTGCCGATCCGGCCTGACCCGAGGGGCTCTGTCACAAGCACCCAAACCAAGTCACTCATCTGATGAATCCTTATATCGCCATGTCGATCGTCCCCCCTCCATCAGGGGCGATTCCATTGCCATCGGAAAGTCCTCGGTCCAACGTCGCGGCTCCGCGGCACGCCCATCTTCCTGTCTGGTTCGGTTAACTGGCAGACGCCGGCATTGTGACCGTAATGCGCGGTTCAGGCCGATGCGACGTTTTGGGGAGCTGGACCAATTTGGAGTGGAGGTGTCGTCGTCTGCGTCGAATCATGCGCGCGACCGACTAAAAATCCTGCCTGTGCCCCCGATACCCTTACCGGGCCTTCCACGCTTCCGGAATGGGCTACGTTCCGGTGGCATGGATGCGGCGAGGTGCGCGGTGCTAGCCGCGGATTCCGCACCCTTTCGGATCGCTTCGGCCGGGCCGAGTCCTGTGCCCGGTCCACCCATATGCATGGTATGGGCATCGGGCCAACAGTTTCCGGTTGAAAGACCAAGGTCAATGCGTGTCAACTGGCATTGTCGAAATGGGGGGGGGGGGGGGGGGGGGGTAGGTCCGAGATCGGAAGCTGCCTCAATAATGGACCCATGCACTGTACAATTCGCAGCAATCGGCTCAAAGACTTCTGGGAACGGCGAGCAACCCGATCCACTCAGTGAATTTAGAAATTTTCGGCACACCAAGCCTATCCGCTCAGCATCCCATCAGCATGCTATGCGGCGCTTCTCCGCCCCATCAAACTGAAGAATATTCCTTTGCCAACAAAAGCGATGGGATAAGACCACCCCCACAATTGCCTAGCCCCATTCCACCCTGAAGTGCAACACCAGTGGCGGTGGTGACCGGTTTTCCGGCCGCATGATGTTGCGTATCGGCCAGGAAGCGGCGACAGTCCCTGTGACCAAACAGGAGAGACTGCCATGCCCGAGGGCTACCGCCACCTGACCCATGAAGAGAGATGCCAGATCGGCGCGCTGAAGGAAAGCGGGCTGTCCGACGGGGCCATCGCGGCCCGTCTGGGCCGTGACCGTTCGTCGGTCTGGCGGGAGCTGCGCCGTAACGGCGGGGATTCGGGATACAGCCCGGGCGAGGCGCAGGGGAGGGCGGAGGCCCGCCGCGGCGCGGCGTCCGGGGTCCCCCGCAGGATGACGCCCGACCGCTGGGCGCGCGTGGAGGGGCTTCTGGCGGAGGGCTGGAGCCCGGAGCAGGTCGCGGGACGGCTGCGTCTGGAGGGCGGCTGGACGGTGGGCCGCCAGTGGATATATGAGCGTGTGAGGGCCGACCGGAAGGCGGGCGGCAGGCTGTTCCTGCTGCTGCGGCGCCGCGGCAGAAAGCCGAACTGGCGTGGCGGCAGGCACTCGGGCCGTGGCCACATCCCGGGCCGGGTGGACATCTCCGAGAGGCCGGATGAGGTGGAGAGGAAGGAGCGTGTGGGCGACTGGGAGGCGGACACGATCATCGGGAAAGGCCACAGCGGGGCGGTGGTCTCCCTTGTGGACAGGGCGTCGAAATACGCGCTTCTCCAAAGGGTTGACCGGAGAACCTCGGCCGCGGTCTCCGCCGCGATGGTGGATCTCCTCCGGCCTTCCGCCGCGCCCGTCCACACGATCACGGCGGACAACGGGAAGGAGTTCGCGGGCCACGCCGGCGTCGCGGCGGAGCTCGGGGCCGGGTTCTATTTCGCCACCCCCTACCACTCCTGGGAGCGTGGCCTGAACGAGCACACCAACGGGCTGGTCCGGCAGTACCTGCCGAAGGGGACGGACCTCCGCGCGGTCACCGACGCGGAGGTGAAACGGGTGCAGGACCGCCTGAACGCGCGTCCGCGCCGGGCGCTGGGCTACCGGACGCCCGCCGAGGTGCTGCACAAGGCCCGCCCTCCCTGACGCCGCGCGACCGCCTCCCGCCGGCGCGCAGGAAGGGGGTGGACAGGATTTCGCCGTCGCGTCCGTCCGGGCTCCGGTCGGGCTACGCCCTCCCTGCGCCCGGACGGACGCGACCCGACCCGGCGGAGGCGTTGCGCCGCCCGGAAAGCCCGGATAGACTCCATACAGACGGGACCACAGCCGTCCCGGGGCCGGATCCGCGGCGCCCGGGCGGCCGGAAACCGCGCCTTCCGGCCATTCCCTACGCTCGGGCTACGCCCCCGCTGCGGGAATGGCCGGTGTTGCACTTCGGAGTGGAAGTGGGGCTAGATGGTGCCCGCTCAGCTGTTCACGGCCATGAGCGTCACAACGAGAACATCGTCGCCATGCATGGTGCGTGCCAAATGCGGTAAGCTCGACGAAGCCTTGTTGGTCCACCGGAATCCGCTTGATGGCAAACTCGTGCTGATCTTAAGGTGCGCGAACTGATGCGAGCAGTGACCGCGATACAGTGACGGCTCCCCTCTATGGCCATCCAACTCACGAAGGCCCAGCAACGCTGCGCCCAATCGATTGGGCGTACCTCGAGTGTATCCCAAGTTGGTTGATTTCCACAATTCGAAGGTGCCATCCCTGCGCTGCGGCGGAACAGCGGATGGCCGGCGGGAGATCCGCCCTCCGGGGCAACGGGTATGGAGTGTGGGTTGTTATGGCAGGGGGAAGGCTGGCCGACCTCCTCGGCTGACAGGCGGATCATGCCGCTGCGGCATAATCAACCAACTTGGGATACACTCCGCGTACCTCCCTCCACTTGACATCCGTTTGACAACTGCCCAATTTACCTCTCACCTGAACAAAACAGCGCCTGTCCGCCAAGGAGGCAGGGCTGGCAGAAAAATGAGTTGGCCTGATCGTGCCCGCCAACCAGGCTGAACACGTCAATTGGAGGAAAACATGGCCAAAGACTTCTCATTTAAGGTTAACGGTGTCGATATTCCCTCAGACAACCGCTATTTGACCGCTGAAACAATATTGAAGCTTACGAAGGAGCGAAGCGCCATTCCCGGAGAACCTTTGGACTATGTTCTAAAGGGTTCCAAAGGTGATTATTCAGGACAGGACAAAGTGGATCTGGCCGAGGATAGTTTGCTGCTGACAGTACCAGTCACTCCGACGCCAGTCGCATAATTCCAAATGAATGAATGACTTCTAGATGCGATGTTCAACAACTTAGAGAAGATAACGGCCGAACTACGTGGCCTTGGTATTGAAACCTCTTCGTTCAACAGCCCGAAAGGTGACGTTGTAGCCTTCCCATATAGAATTGACATCGGCACTCGTGAAGGGCAAGAAATTCTCATCGGACTTAGTATGCAAGGCAATGAACTTTATCCTGAATATCCACCTCATTGGATACACATATTTCCGTCCGTGGATGACAGGAGGGGAGGCGTGGTTGAGTTCTATACCGACGATAATGGCCGGCAATGGAGCGTGCTGAGCCGGCCTCCAGGTGCTTTGTGGGATAAGCTGCCGACAAAGCATATGTCCCACTTCCTCTCCGATCACATTCGCCGATTTTGGGACGGCATATGATTTCGGAAGTCGTCCTGTCAGAGGATGCGAACACACTATTATGTGCTCACCTGCTCCAACACTATCACGACAACCACGCACAAGAAGACCTCTGCTTTGCTCTTTGGCAACCATCGACAGGTGGCATCCGGAGAACGGCACTAATCGATAAGGTCCTCCTTCCCAATGAAGAAGACCGTGCACTCCATGGCAATGTTAGCTTTAGCCCAAGTTTCCTTGGTCGAGCGGCAACCGCTGCTTGTAATCATGGGATGGGCCTAGCATTTCTGCATAGTCACCCCACCCCTGGCTGGCAAGGAATGAGCCCAACCGATGTTCTGGCGGAACGAGACGTCATCGCATATCCGGCAATGGCTACCAAATTACCTCTGGTAGGGCTAACGCTGGGAAAAGACGGTTACTGGAGCGCCAGATTCTGGGAACATAAAGACGGAGAAATGGTTCGCCAATGGTGTCCAAAAGTTCGAGTGGTTGGACCGAATGCCTATAAGCTTTACTATAATGATAAAATGCTTCCGCCTCCCTCACCCAGTCAGTTACTTCGCCGCACTTTTAACACTTGGGGCGCTAAAGTGCAGAATGACATCGCTCGAATGAATGTCGGCATCGTCGGACTAGGTAGTGTTGGTTCTTTAGTTTCTGAAGCCATGGCACGAATCGGGATAACTCGCCTCACTCTCATTGATCCCGACCGCGTGGAACCCCACAATCTCGACCGACTTCTCCATGGTACTATCACTGATGTTGGCCGCTTCAAGGTAGAAGTAGCGGAAACAGCAGCCAAGCGTAGCGCCACAGCAGAAAACATGTCTATTCGAACCATTTCCTCCTCCATTCAGCATGATGTGGCGTTTCGAGCTGCGCTTGACTGCGACATTATCTTTAGTTGCGTCGATCGGCCGCTAGCCAGAGACGTACTGAATTTCATTGCCAACGCCCACCTCATCCCTGTAATCGATGGCGGAATTGCGATTGAATCAAGCAGCCGAAACGGAAGCCTCCTTTCAGCTCACTGGCGTGCTCATATAGTAACACCGTACCATTGCTGTCTTCGCTGCAATAATCAATACAACACCAGCATGGTTGTAATGGAGCTTGATGGCTCATTAGAAAATCCATCTTATGTTCAGAACTTGCCAAAACGAGATCAAAATTCCAATCAAAATGTATTTCCATTCAGTATGAGCGCAGCGGCAATGGAGGTCAATTTAATGCTGCGATATATCATTGCTGAGGATTGGTGGCCGATCGTCAAACAGCAGGACTATCAATTTCTCACTGCAGAGTCTCGCACAATTAATGAAGCTTGCCGAACTGGATGCGTTTTTCGTGTACGACGCGCAAGAGGCGACAAAGAAACTCCTCACTACATCACGCCCGCCCCTGAGAACAGGGGCAACGTCGAGAGAAATCACTTGCGACAGCTACGAAACTGGATCAAGGCACTCGGTAGGAAATTTCGGACAACTTAATCTGCGGCCCTAAGTGTTTGATTTTGCGCTTAATACCCTCCAGACATTTCAATACGTTTTGTTGGTGAGGAACTGTTGGGCCAATGGTGATGATACTCCCCGAAGAGAGCAAGGTCTTCAGGTTGGCGCACTCGAATTCGATGTAGTGCCGAATACGCGGACTTCCAACACTGCCTTCCTGATAGTCAAAATGAATCTTCTCGACTTTTTCCTCCTCTTTAATTTCCGACTCTAGACGAACGACTCTCGCCTCGTTTTCGTATTCATATGCTTTGCTTTTATACAAATATATTATTCCTTTTAATTGTTTATATATTTCCTCAATCGTCTTTCCGCGAACGATTTCTGGAACCTTGTTATCTGAAACGAAAATTGACGACAGAGCGTTCAATATCGGTTCAAGAGCTCTTAACGTTTGATTGACCTCATTGCCATAGAGCACCTTCTTCAAGTGTACGGCTTTGACAGGAAACATTAGAGAGCAGCCCTTACCCTCGTTGCCATATGTTCTCCAAAAAACCAAGTTATCCTCAATTCCTCGTCCGTTCTTACCCACGACGAAGGACATAATATATGCAACCTCTCGATCGGAAGCACTCCACACATAATCCGAAGCCGAGCGTAACCAAGGGTAGCGACCGCATTGCGTGAGTTGGCGCAAAAGATAATTTCCCTCGTCAGGGTCATTCAAATGAACGGAATCGTATAGCCTGAAAAATGAATTTTCTACATTAATGTTTTCACTGAGCATTCTGAACAATATATCTGTTCTTGTATAGTGTACGCACGTTATGTCTTCATTATCGTCATTGCAGGCAAATTTGTGACGAGCTTCGATGATCGGAATAATTGTAGAGAAAGCATCTTCTATCTTTGGAACCAACATATTGGTACAATATGCATCGATGAGATTCTCATAACACCAATATTCAGGACCATCGTTTACTACCTGTATTAACGCATTCAAGGAATTTGTCATCTGGTTCTCCTAATCCACCTTCAATCCAAAGTGAAACACCATGGCGGTGGCGACTTATTTCTCCAGCGCAAACATGGCGCAAATTGGCCAAGAAGCGGCAACAGTTACGGTGACCAAACAGGGGAGCCTGACATCTCGAAGGCTTACCGCTACCTGATCCACGATGATAGATGCCAGATTCATGCGCTGAGGGAAAGCGCACCTTCGGATCTTGCGATCATCCTGCCGCTGAACCAGACCGGGCAAAGTCTTGTTGTTTGTTCGTTCCATGTGCATGAAGCGGAAATCGGTTCAACAGTGTCCGGATGGTTGCTTATTGATAGGCCATAGGTTGCCCAACAGGGCATGGGTTGCCGCGATCCTGTTGCGGGAGATTTTCGGCAGTCGTTCTGTCCTGAGCCCGTGCATCCGCAGGGACTTCTCCTTCGATGATGTGTGTGGCCATCCGCAGCTGTCCGGATAGCTGACTATGCCAGGATTCTCGGCCGAAGACCTCCCAGGCATCGGGCGTCTACCGCCGACGTTCCTGAACCGGAGGTGGCGCCGAAGCAAACAGAGATACTCATCTGAGGACCTCCAAACTGGATTCTCGCCCCCTAAGTATAAATGTCACGAAGACAACCATCTCGAATGTCACGGTAATCAGGCCACGATCCAATGATCGAGCTTCTTGCCAATTCGCCCGGAAACCTGCCTATATCACTCAATTGAATAGAGGCGAATCTCAACTGATGATGCATTGCGTGCTCCACTCCCAATGAACAGCGTGCGGTTCACCCAACGGTAGCGTTCATCACCGCATTCGAGACGCGCCTGGGTCCGCATGTAGTATTGGTCCTGCGGCACACTCCAACCGTCCGCGAGCCGTGCAATGATCTCGGCCGGGCCGTGCCGGAATCCATAGTTGACCACTTCGATAACAGCGCCGTCGTCAGTCTCGAGTGCATATCTCGTATCCAGTTCCGCGACACCGTCCGCGAATACAGTCTGCCAGTCCGCCCCAACATTCATGACCCGGCCCGTGATTTCACCCGTCACACGACCACCAAGAATTGGAATGATCCGGCGCTGCCCTGCTCGACCTGCACCCATTTCGATGATCGGTCCGAGCTCGACCAAGATCTCGCAGAAAGGCCTCAGTGCAGGTACCTTCAGCATTACAGCAATCCAAGCAATTCCGCTGCATTGTTCTTGATGATATCAGGACGGATATCATCTTTGATCGCAATCCTGTCAAAGTCCGAAAGCCACCGCTCCGGAGTGATCATCGGCCAATCGGAGCCGAACAGCACTTTCTTTCGGAGAATGAAGTTGCAGTAGCGAACCAGAATTTCAGGGAAGTATTTCGGGGACCATCCTGACAAGTCAATGTACACGTTGGGCTTGTGCTGCGCTACAGCGAGCGCCTCCTCCTGCCAAGGAAAGCTGGGATGGGCGAGTATGATCCTCAGATCAGGGAAATCCACCGCCACGTCATCCATATACATCGGGTTGGAGTACTTCAGCCGCATCCCGTTGCCCCCGTGCATGCCGGACCCCACCCCGGTCTGACCGGTGTGAAAGAGCGCTATCCCACCCTCCGCCTCGATTGCTTCATAGAGCGGATAGGCCATCCGGTCGTTCGCAAAAAATCCCTGCATAGTCGGGTGGAACTTGAATCCCTTGATTCCAAATTCCCGCATCAAACGCCCTGCTTCGCGAACACCCATCTTTCCCTTATGCGGATCAATCGAGGCGAAAGGAATCAGGACGTCTCCATTTTCTGCCGCCAGTTCGGCAACTTCTTCGTTTCTGTATCGCCGGTATCCGGTTTCCCTTTCGGCATCGACCGGAAAGATCACCGCTGCGATGCCCTGCCTCCGATAGTGTTCCGCGGTTTCCGGCACGGTCGGCGGATGGTTCCAGGGAGCACGGAAATACTTGGCCATGGTCGCCTGCAGCTCGTCGTAGCCATCATCGGAATGGGTGCCGCAGGGCTCTTCTGCATGTGTATGGATGTCAATGGCGCGGATGACGTCAAGGTCGATCAAGGCTTTTCTCCTGCTCAAAGTGATCGCGAAAGGACCGCCATTATCATATTGCCACATGAATTCGGACGCACCCCGTACTTGGATCGCACGCAAGATGGCACTCCCGTCGACCAGATCCAAACCACTTCCGACCAAGGACTGCACCAGCAGGGATAGGCGCTCCAGAGGATTTGGTCACGAATTTTGGCGACCATCGCGGTCATGGCCTCCTGTCGTGCCAACGTTCGACGAGAAGGACTCTGTCGCTCGCCACGTCGCTTCCCCTTCGAGGTCAATATCAGGCAAGATAGACAAGCAAACCGAGTTCGCACCGATTGCTCCCTGGGCGCATATTCTGACACATTCGTTCAGGCTCTCGTGATCAAGTCCCTCTACTTGCCCCGCGTTGATATGCAAATGTGAAGTGGCTTCATCAACGAGATTCGGCAACGACCAGAAGTTCGACCCGCATCGGGACCCAGCCAGATACGGAACCGCAGAATCTGTTTCGGTTCAACGACAACTTGAAATTCCGCATGACTTGGGATTGATGTGGCAAACCCAACAACCACTGCAAATGACCAACTCATCCCCCAACCTTCTGCAGACCATAATTGGTTTTGATCTCTGGCACCTGGCCCTGCCAGTGGTTTCCCGTCGGGACCATGGCATCGGGTCGGTCGAAGGAACCATCGAAACCGTCGTGCTACGCCTAACCGCCGAATGCGGCACAGAGGGATGGGGTGAGGCGTCGCCGTGGGCGGTCTTCACAGGAAGCCCCGAAGCGAGCCACGCCGCACTCGACCGCTACCTGAAACCACTTGTGGTCGGCCGCAGCGTCGGTGACTCAGCCTCGATTATGGCACAGGCCAGGTCAGCGGTGGCCCACTGCACCGAAGCGAAGGCGGCCCTCGAGTCTGCGTTACTTGACTTACAGGGGCGAATATTGGGAGCACCGGTCTGGGCACTGCTCGGCGGAAAGTCGTGCAACTCGGTGCCGCTGTCCGTCAGCATTGCCGATCCCGACTTCGATTCAGACATCAACCTCCTGCGGCGTATCCACGAAGACGGCGTACGCCTGATCAAGCTAAAGACCGGATTTGCCGACCACGCTTTCGACATCCTACGTCTGGAGCGAATCGCCAGGGACTTTCCGGAATTCGAAGTCCGGGTGGACTTCAACCAAGCGCTCAAGCCATTCGAAGCCATCCGGCGGACATGCGATATCGCCGAATTCGCGCCAACCTTCATTGAACAGCCGGTTCGGGCGGACCAGTTTCGCCTAATGGCGGAAATCCGCGCTGCAATGGATGTCCCCCTTCTTGCCGACGAAAGCGTCTTCGGCCCAGAGGACATGGTCCGGGCCATCGCCGAAGGGATCTGCGACGGCGTTTCGGTCAAGGTCATGAAATCAGGTGGACCGTCCCGGGCCCAGGCGGTGGCGCACATGGCCGACGCCGCTGGATTGTGTGCCTACGGCGGGGACATGTTCGAATCAGGGCTCGCGCATCTGGCGGGCCTCCATCTGCTGGCGGCAACGCCGGAGATTTCCCTTGGCTGCGAATTCTACCACGCCCGTTACCATCTCGTTGAAGACATTCTGGAGGAGCCCTTTCCGATCCAGGGTGGAACGGTCGCCGTTCCAGTTGGACCGGGTTTGGGAATCCGACCTGACTTGGGAAAACTCAAACATTACGACAGGCATGCATGACCAAATCCGTGGCAGTAATAGGGGCCGGAATCGTCGGGGTCTCCACAGCGTTGTGGCTCATTCGGGACGGTCACAAAGTGACGCTGATCGACCGCTTGGAGCCCGGGGAGGGAACGAGCTACGGCAATGGGGGGGTGCTTGCGAGCTGCTCCATCGTTCCTGTCACAGTGCCGGGACTGGTTCGAAAATCCCCTCGGATGCTGTTCAGCCGCAATCAACCTCTGTTTCTGAAGTGGCGCTACCTACCGCGACTGCTTCCATGGCTATCGAAATATCTCCGCCACGCGAACGAAGTCGACGCCCGCCGGATCGCCGCCGCGTTGATGCCGATCGTCGGCGATAGCCTCGCGGACCATCAGGCGCTTGCCGGTGGCACCCGGGCCGAGCGTTGGATCGTCCCTTCCGACTACCTGTTCATCTACGGCAACCGCACCCACTACGAAAGCGACTCGCTCGGCTGGTCGATTCGCCGTGATGCGGGATTTGAATGGGAGGAACTGGAAAACGAAGGGTTTCGCACCTACGATCCAGCCTTCTCACCCGACCTTAAATTCGCCACCCGGTTGGTCAATCATGGACGGATCTCCGATCCCGGACAGTACGTCAAGGATCTCGCTGCGGAGGCGGAAGCTGCTGGCGCGCGCATCCTTAAGGCAGACGTCGAAGATATAGTCCGCGCTGGCGGCATCGTGACCGGTGTCAGGGCGGGAGGGCAGACCATTGCCTGCGATGCGGCGGTGCTCTCCACGGGCGTCTGGTCAGGATCGCTCTGTGCGAAGCTTGGCGTCAAGGTTCCAATCGAGTCGGAGCGCGGCTATCACATGGAGTTCTGGTCACCATCAGTGACGCCAAGATCTCCTGTGATGATCGTCAGTGGCAAGTTCGTCATTACACCCATGGAAGGTCGGCTGCGCGCCGCCGGCATCGTCGAGTTCGGCGGCCTCGACGCTCCACCGTCGTCCAAACCGTTCAATCTCCTCCGACGTGGCCTCACCGCCGCCATTCCCGGAATTCGCTGGTCCGAAACGACGAAATGGATGGGCCATAGGCCAGCACTCACCGATTCCATTCCAGTGATCGGGGAGATTCCAGGTGCCAAAGGTGCATTCACGGGCTTCGGTCACCACCATATCGGATTGACTGGAGGTCCAAAGACCGGTCGCCTGCTGGCACAGATCGTCTCCGGCCGTAAACCAAACCTTGACCTTGCCCCCTATTCTCCTGCACGTTTCATGAAGCAGTCTGGATGAGTCCAGCTTGCAACCAACAAAAGAGAAGAGAAAGAGAAAGACAATGATTGCTATGAGGAAAGTCCTCGCCAGCGCCGCGGTCGCCGCAATCGGCACCACAGCCCAAGCTGGCGAGAAATGGGATATGCCGATGGCTTATTCCGGATCCAATTTCCATTCGGTCACAGGCGCGGAATTCGCAAAATGCGTGACCACCGGAACCGGCGGTGACATTGAGATCGTGACACACCCATCCGGCTCCCTGTTCCCGGGTGCCCAGATCAAACGCGCGATCCAGACCGGCCAGGTTCCGGTCGGCGAGCGGCTGCTCTCCGGACACCAGAACGAAAACGCGCTCTTTGGCTTCGACTCGGTACCGTTCCTCGCGACATCGTTCGACGACGCCGAGAAACTCTGGCAGGCCGCAAAGCCTTCGCTCGAACAGTTGCTGGCTGACCAGAACCTGACGCTGCTCTATTCGGTTCCATGGCCCCCGCAGGGACTTTATTTCCGCGATGAGGTCAAGTCGGTCGCCGATATGAAAGGCATCAAGTTCCGGTCCTACAACAACGCCACGTCGAGGCTTGCCGAACTCACGGGAATGCTCCCCGTGACCATTGAAGCCGCTGAGATCAGCCAGGCGTTCGCCACCGGAGTCGCCGATGCCATGGTCTCGTCAGGATCCACTGGGTATGATCGTAAGGTCTGGGAATCCCTCAACTATTTCTATGAGGTCGATGCCTGGCTGCCGCGCAACTACGTCATGGTTAACTCCGACACCTGGAGCGGCGTCTCCGATGCCAACAAGAACGTGATCCGTGGCTGCGCCGGGCTGGCGGAATATGCCGGAAACTGGCGTTCGAAAGAGTACACGGGATTCACCCTGCAGGGACTGCGTGATGGGGGAATGACGGTCGAACGGGCCAATCCAACCATGACCGCTGAACTGAAGGAGATTGGCGAAGTCATGACTGCCGAATGGCTGGAAGCGGCCGGTGCCGAAGGTCAGGCGCTCGTCGACGCTTTCAAGGGAATGCAGTGAGGCACAACCCGGGCTGATCTGAAGTGATCGATCGCTGAATCGATGCAATCCGCCGCCCCGGTCCGTCCGGGGCGGTCACACGATCTATTATGGGAGACCGCCATGTCCGCGCCGTTCAGAGCGCTCCGTTCCGGTCTGGATTTTGTCTATCTTGCCGCAGGCGTGCTTGCTGCGTTGTGTCTGGTCGCGATCCTGACGCTGATCGTCCTGCAGATGCTGGCGCGCTGGACCGGAGAGGTCTTTCCCGGCGCACCCGATTACGCCGGCTACTGTATGGCAGCCGCTTCCTTTCTTGCCTTTGCCAATGCCCTGAATCGCGGCAGTCATATCCGCGTTTCGATTCTCCTTAACGTGCTCCGCCCGGGCGCGAGGCGGGCAATGGAGATCTGGTGTTTCGCCATCGGCTCCGCCGTTGCATGGTATTTTGTCTACTACGCACAGAAGTTCGTGTATTTTTCATGGAAACTCAACGATATCAGTCAGGGTCAGGATAGAACGGAACTCTGGATTCCCCAGTCGTTCATGCTGTTCGGAGCCGTGATTCTTGCTATCGCCCTAACTGACCACCTGATTCACCTGATCGTATCCGGCAAGCATCGAATCAGGCGCGACCTCGTTGACCAGAGCTTCGGAGAATAGGTTCGATGGAAGACTTCTCGATCATTATACTCTTCCTGTTCGTTCTCTTCCTGCTTCTAGGAACCGGCGTCTGGGTTGGCCTTGCGTTGATGGGTGTCGCATGGGTGGGCATGGAACTGTTCACAACCCGACCTGTCGGCGACGTCATGCTGACAACAGTCTGGTCGGCGTCCTCGTCCTGGACACTCACCGCACTTCCCCTGTTTATCTGGATGGGTGAAATTCTCTACCGAACACGGCTGTCCGAGGACATGTTCAAAGGTCTCTCCCCCTGGATGGCTGGGCTGCCGGGTGGATTGGTGCATACGAACATCGTCGGTTGCACGGTATTCGCCGCGGTGTCGGGCTCCAGCGCAGCAACGCTTACAACCGTTGGCAAGATGTCGATACCTGAGCTTCGCAGACGGGAGTATCCAGAAAGCATGATCATCGGCACGCTGGCCGGAGCTGCAACGCTCGGACTGATGATCCCACCATCGCTAACGCTGATCGTCTATGGTGTGACGATCAATGAGTCGATTTCGAAGCTGTTCTTCGCGGGCATCCTCCCGGGCCTGGTCCTGGCCGCAATGTTCATGGCCTATGTGGCGATCACCAGCCAGATATCGTCGAAGTGGAATCCACACCGCGAACCGTCAATGCGATTCCGCGAACGCTTTGCGAACTCGCGCTTCCTTCTTCCCGTGATCGCGCTAATCCTTGTCGTGATTGGCTCCATGTACCTTGGCTACGCCACCGCCACTGAAGCCGCTGCCTTCGGAGTTATCGGAGGGCTGATTCTCGCCGCGTCACAAGGTTCGCTCAGCTGGAAGACCTTTTCCGAATCACTGATGGGCGCAACCCGCACATCAGCAATGATCGCGTTGATTCTGGCCGGTGCAGCGTTTCTGTCACTGTCCATGGGCTTCACTGGCCTGCCACGCGGACTCGCTGACCTGATCGCACAACTGGAACTCTCACGGTTCCAGCTCCTCATGGTCCTTCTTGTGTTCTACATCATCCTGGGCATGTTCCTTGATGGCATCTCGTCGGTTGTGTTGACCATGGCGGTGGTGGAACCAATGGTCCGCGAGGCAGGAATCGACCTGATCTGGTTCGGAATTTTCATCGTGGTCGTGGTCGAAATGGCACAGATCACGCCGCCAATCGGATTCAACCTCTTCGTGCTGCAAGGAATGACAAGCCATGAGATGGGATTCATCGCCCGCGCCGGGTTTCCAATGTTCCTTATCATGGTCCTGATGGTGTTTGTCCTGATCGCCTTTCCTGAGACCGCCACATGGCTACCGGACAATCTGAGGAAGGGGCCAGGCGGTTAAGGGTGCCCGATATGTCGGGAAGTTCATCCAAACCATTGGGCAACGAACTGGTTCAGGCCTGAATGCAGCTTCTGCGTCTTGCCGCACAGTACGGGCGTGCACTGCTTGTCATTGGCCTTGCAGCCGGTTTTGCGCTCCCCGATCTGGCTGCGATGCTTAAGCCAACGCTGCCGGCAATGGTGGCATTCCTAGTGTTTGTCAGTGCCCTCCGTATTGGTGCCAGAGCCGCAGTTGGCAATCTGCGGGAAGCGCGGCACGGTCTCGCGCTGGTGCTCGCCTTGCAGTTGGTTGTTCCGTTTGCGGTTGCCAGCGGATTGACCATTGCCGGTCTCCACGGCAGCATAGCCGGAGCCGCGCTGGTGCTCGCGATGGCGGCACCGTCAATCTCCGGTAGCCCTGCCTTCACTGTGATGCTAGGACATGACCCGGCACCGGCAATGCGGCTTCTGATTGTCGGAACGGCGCTCCTGCCGCTGACGGTCATTCCGGTTTTTTGGTTGCTGCCGACGCTCGGTGGACCAGACGAAGTGGTTCGCGTCGCCATCCGATTGACCATTATCATCGCCATCGCAGCCGGGTCGGCCTTTGCTGTGCGTCAATTGTTCTTTCCCCACCCTCAGCCTGGGACAGTTCGGGCACTAGACGGCCTCGCCGCCGTTACGCTTGCGGTGATCGTGATCGGCCTGATGGCTGCGGTCGGACCAACGCTCCGCACCAATCCATCAGCGCTTGTTGGCTGGCTGTCCCTAGCCTTTCTGGCGAGCTTTGGCATGCAGGCCGCCGCACGTATTCTTGGCGCTCCTGTCGCGGCCGCGATCGTCGCCGGCAACCGCAACATTGCCCTATTCCTGGTTGCGCTTCCACCCGGAGTGACAGAGCCCCTTCTCACCTTCATCGGATGCTACCAGGTACCGATGTATCTCACACCAATCCTGTTGGGACGGATTTATGGCCGGGACTGACGATCTGCCCAGGATCCGCGACATTGGGCTCACCGGGAAGCTAGTGAGTTTCGCCGATCAGCTATCCGATTCCGCCAACAGGGCCGCGCTGGCGTTCAGGGCAGCGATCGATGCGGAACGATGGGAGGGAGTGGAAGAGACCGCCACAACGCTTGTTTCCGTCTTTCTGCGCTTTGATCCCCTTCGTCTCAGCCATGATCTGCTGGAGGCCCGACTGGCCACCTTGCTGGACGGGAAAGACTGGCACTCTGCCCCCCTTCCACGCGGCAGGTCGCTCTGGCGTATCCCGACGGTCATCGGAGGCCAACATGGACCACAGTTTCTTGAGGCAGCCCGCTGCGCAGGATTGGACGCAGAGCGGGCGCGACGGGAAATCACGAATTCCCGCCTGCGGGTTCTCACCCTTGGTTTTGCCCCCGGGCAGCCTTACATGGGCGAATTACCCGAGCACTGGAACATCCCGCGTATGGCACGCCTCAATCCACAGGTTCCGGCCGGATCTTTGGTCGTGGCCATCCGCCAACTCATCATATTCGCCGGTCCTGCCCCGACTGGCTGGCGGCATATCGGGCAAACAGCATTCGAGTGCTTCCGTCCCACATCAGAACAACCCTTTCCGCTGTCTCCTGGGGACGAAGTCACATTCCGCGAGGTCACTGGCAAGGAACTGGATGACATCCGTAGAACCGACCAGTCCGGCAACGGCGGGGCAATTCGGGAGGAACTTGGTTGAATCGAGCCCTGCATGTACTTCGATGCGGTCCTGGAACGACTGTTCAGGATCTCGGACGTACCGGCCGACTTGAAGTCGGGCTTTCTGCCGGAGGATCGGCGGATTTCCTGGCACACCAAGAAGGTGCGGCCCTGTTGGGGCAGCCAGACGGGTTGGCGGCCATTGAGTTGACGGGAATGGGCAGTGCGTTCAATGCTAACGCCGACATCCGTATCGCTTTGACGGGTGCGCCAATTCATGCCGAAATCGACGGGGACCGCATAGCCTGCAATACAAGCCACTGGCTTAAGTGCGGGCAGACTCTCACCATGGGCCACTCAACCCGCGGCAACTACAGCTATCTACATGTGGGCGGCGGCATCGATACCCCGCCGTTCCTGGAGTCCCGTTCCACTCATCTTGCCGCCCGCATCGGCGATCCAGTCAGAATGGGCTCGCTCCTGCCAATCGGGAAGGATTCGAGCGATCGGACGGGTTTGACAATGGATGTCCCGGATCGATTCCGCGGTGGCGTTCTGCGTATCGTCCCCAGTGTCCAGACCAGCCAGTTCGACACTGAGACGCTTTCACGCCTGCAGGAAACCGATTTCACGCGCGACCCGCGAGGAAATCGCATGGGGGCGAGATTGGCATTTGACGGTTTGCCCTTCAGCGCTGAACGCCAGTTCGACATTCTATCGGAATCGGTTGTGCCTGGTGATATCCAGATCGTCGGCGACGGCGTGCCTTTCGTGTTGCTGGGCGAATGTCAGACCACGGGCGGTTATCCCCGTATCGGGACGGTGATTCCGCCTGACATACCCTTGGTCGCGCAAGCGCGGCCGGGAGATCCCATAAAGTTCCACTTCATCGATCGGGACGAGGCTATTGTCGCCTACCGCTGTTTCCGAAGCCGACTGGCCGACCTACCAAAAGCGACGCGACCACTTGTCCGCGATCCACGTGACATTCCAGACCTGCTGGCCTATCGGTTGATCGGCGGTGCCGTCACCGGAAATGAGGAGGAAAACGATGAGCGTTTCCATCGATCTTAACGCCGACATGGGAGAGAGCTTCGGCCCGTGGCGATTGGGCAGTGACGAAAGCCTGTTGGACATCGTCACCTCAGCGAATATCGCATGCGGATTCCATGCCGGCGATGCAGACGTGATGGCAAGGACGATGGCGGCCGCGGTCGAGCGCGGCGTCGGAATCGGAGCGCATCCGGGATTTCCCGACCTTCAGGGTTTCGGGCGCCGACGTATGCACGTTCCGGAAATCACGGTCGCCAACTGGGTGCGCTACCAGATGGGCGCAGCCCAAGCCTTGGCCAGGGCAGCGGGCGGACAGGTCACACATATGAAACTTCACGGAGCATTGTCCAACATGTGCTCCGAGAATGCGGAACTTGCCCGGATCTGTTACGAGGCCGCATTGTCCGTGGACGCGGACATCATAGTCATGGTATTGGCGGCAACGGTCATGGAGGACGTCGCACGGGAACTTGGATGCCGCTTTGCCGCTGAGATTTTCGCGGACAGAGCATACAACGATGACGCCACTTTGGTTGACCGAAGGCTGCCTGGCGCGGTGATTCATGATGCGGAACATGCCACCAACCGAATTGCGGAAATGGTTAACGCCAAGGCGATCATTACCGAGTCCGGCAAGCTCATCCCCAGCCGAATCGATACCGTCTGCGTCCATGGCGACAATACCGAAGCGGTCGCTCTTGCCCGCAGTGTCCGTCAGGGATTGGAATCCGCAGGGATTGATGTGCGTCGAATTGGGTGACCGCATTACTTTCATTGCGCGACGGCGATACATAGAGTTAAAGCGCTCAGCAGCAACCACGCGATAGAGAGTTAGCATCATGGCATATGCGATTGTCGCCGAACGCCCGGGCGGCCCGGAGGTGCTTCGGCGAATCGATGTCGACCCACCCGAACCGGGAGATGGCCAGGTCCTGATACGCCAGACCGCAATTGGGTTGAATTTCATCGACATCTACATCCGATCCGGCAGCTATCCATGGCCAGTGGACAAGGATCTTACGCTCGGCTGCGAAGGCGCGGGCATCGTGGAGGCGATTGGCGCGGGGGTAGAGGAATTCGGAATCGGTGATCGGGTGGCCTATACCGTTCCGAACGGCGCCTACAGCACGCACCGAATCGTTCCAGCCTCGATGTTGCTTCATCTGCCGGACGGCGTAAGCGATGAGCAGGCCGCAGCCTCGATGCTGAAGGGACTGACGGCGCATTACCTCCTGAATGACAGCTATCCCGTTCGGAGTGGAGAGTCGGTCCTGTTCCATGCGGCCGCTGGAGGCGTCGGGTTGTTTGCTGGCCAGTGGTTGGCAGCGCATGGGGCGCGCGCCATCGGTACGGCAGGTGGAGACGCCAAATGCGCGATCGCCCAACGGAACGGATACGCCGAGACAATCAATTACCGCAGGGAGGACTTCGTGTCGCGTGTCCGTGACCTGACCGATGGCAAAGGCGTGTCCGCGGTCTATGACAGCATTGGCAAAGACACACTCAAGGGCTCCCTTGATTGCCTTGCGACATTCGGGATGCTTGTCAGCTTCGGCCAAAGCAGTGGCGCACCGGACGAATTCCGTATTGCCGATCTTGCGCGGGGATCGCTGCGGCTTCAGCGCCCGACCTTATTCCATTACGCAGCCTCACGCGAGTGGCTCAAACAGGCATCCGCTGACCTGTTCAGTGCGATCATGGACGGCACCTTAACAGTGAATGTCTCCGCGAAGCGACCGCTGCAGGAAGTCGCACAGGCGCATGAAGATCTGGCTGCCCGCCAGACTACGGGCTCGACCATTCTGGTACCCTGACAGGGCTCACCTGTAACCGGCTGACCAAGGACAGGAGACGAAGTCCATGCCGGGTCTTCGGCGCATTGACTGAACTCGGAGAACGACCATGACCGACCACAGAGTTGCCCTCGTGACGGCCGGAGGTTCGGGACTCGGTGCAGCCGCTGCAAACCACCTGCATAGTGCGGGATTCAAAATCGGCATCCTCAGTTCATCGGGCAAGGGTGAAACCCTCGCAGAGCAGCTTGGTGGAGTTGGCTATACAGGCAGCAATCTCGATACGGAAAGCCATCAGGCGCTTGTCGAAAGAGCGATGGAGGCTTGGGGCCGCGTTGACGTTCTGGTAAACTCCGCGGGCCATGGGCCAAAGGGTGATTTACTCGAAATCAGCGATGAGGAATGGCACAAAGGCATGGATGTCTATCTCATGAACGTGATCCGCCCCACCCGCATCGTCACTCCAATCATGGCAGGACAGGGTGGAGGAACGATCATCAATATCTCCACTTTCGCGGCTTTCGAACCGGATCCGCTCTTCCCGACGTCGGGCGTCTTTCGAGCAGGTCTCGCGAGTTTCACCAAGCTTTTTTCCGATCGGTATGCCGCCCGGAACATTCGTATGAACAACATTCTTCCGGGTTTCATCGACAGCCTCCCCGAGACGGAAGGCCGCAAGGCGCGGATTCCGATGGAGCGCTATGGAAAGGTTGATGAGGTCGGTTCGCTCATCGCCTATCTGGCCTCTGAGGCTGCTGCTTACATCACCGGCCAGAACATCCGGATCGACGGAGGGCTGACCGCATCCGTCTAGTCCTCCGGGATGGGACGATCGGCCTCCCGATGCCTTTACGTTGAAATCGGGAGCGGACTGTATCATATCTTCCGCACCGCAACCGGCACGGGTTCGAAACCACCGAATGACCAATTATCTCGAGTTCGAAAAACCGCTCGCAGAGATCGAGGGCAAAGCGGAGGAACTGCGCGCACTGGCGCGCGAGAACAAAGATATGGACGTCGAACAGGAGGCGGCGGCGCTCGACGGAAAGGCCGCTACCCTGTTGGCAAACCTCTACAGGGACTTAAGCCCGTGGCGGAAATGCCAGGTGGCGCGCCACCCCGACCGGCCGAGATGTCGTGACTATGTGGACGCTCTGTTCACCGAGTGCACGCCACTGGCCGGTGATCGGAACTTCGCTGACGACCAGGCGGTCTTCGGATGCCTAGCCCGACTGGATGGCCAACCATTGGTGGTGATCGGGCACGAGAAGGGCCATGACACCAAGAGCCGCTTAGAGCGAAATTTCGGAATGGCCAGGCCTGAAGGTTACCGTAAGGCGATTCGGTTGATGACGCTCGCGGACAGGTTTGAGTTGCCAGTCGTGACCCTGGTTGACACGCCCGGCGCGTATCCAGGCAAGGGCGCCGAGGAACGCGGACAGGCTGAGGCGATCGCGCGTGCTACCGAGAAATGCCTTCAGATTGGTGTGCCATTCGTCTGCGTCATCATCGGCGAAGGAGGATCAGGAGGCGCGGTCGCCCTAGCCGCGGCAAACCGTGTGGCGATGCTGGAGCATTCAATCTATTCGGTCATCAGCCCCGAAGGTTGCGCCTCGATTCTATGGAAGGATGCAGGGAAGATGCAGGAAGCGGCGCAGGCCCTTCGCCTTACCGCCAAGGATTTGAAGAAATTGGGAATCATCGATCACATAATTGTCGAGCCCGTGGGCGGGGCCCAGCGCGACCGAAGGGCAACAATTGAGGCCGTAGGTGGCGCTATCATGAAGATGCTGGACCCGCTCTCCAGGATGTCCCGAAAGGCACTGGTCAAGGATCGCCGCGAAAAATTTCTGTCAATGGGAGCAAAGGGCCTGACCTCGTAAAGTGCGATTGTGGAATTGCCAGTCTAACCTGCCGCTCCTGGGTATCTCGCCAATGTTGACGTGATGGCGGCGAGGAACCGCTACACTGGCTGCTGACGGCCGGCGGAGGAGGAGGCGGATGCCATGCCCGCGGCGACTGTCCTGAGCTGATACCGGAAGAAATGGAGTGCGCAGGCCTAATTCAGGACACCAAGGTCCGGCACCCGCATCAAAGGCCAACGGCTTGACACTGCCGACGACACGCCCGGTTGCCTGGCCTTCGACACCGTCACCACCAGCCGCGACGCCGGCCTGACCGGGCTCGCGCGTGACTTGCCCGGAACCCCGGCGACCGAGGTCTGTCCCGAGGAGGACATCAAACTCCGTTCACTCTGCTGGCCACCCAGGGCCACCGGGAGGTCACGGGATGTCGCCGGGATGTGCCTGGCATCCGGACCTTCGTTTTCGACCTCGGACGTCTCGTCGGGCACCTCCCACGAAGTGACAGCACCTGCTGGGGGTCGGCAGGGTCCGTCAGAGGCTGGAGCGGCTGAACCAGGCCATTCAGGTGTACGACGCGCCCGGCAAGAAGCGGGAATTGGATCACCTATATATGTGTGGGCTGTAGTAGGCTCCGGGGCGGGTGCAGCGCGATGATCCCGTCCCGTTGCATTGCCGGCATTTTCAGCTTGACCCTCATGGCCCTGGTTCTGCCGTCGGGCAACCTAGCCGGTCGCATGGTAGAACGTGCGCCCGTGCGGCTAGCGACCGCATCAGCGCGGTCTCGGTGGAAGTGAATTCGCGCCTGTGACAGCGGCACTCGTCCACATCGTCGCTCATCAACCAGGGGAGCCATGGCACCGGCCGGAGAGCGTAAGATCATAATGGCGAAGGCGAGATCAGAGTTTCAGAATGCCACCGAACACGGATCCACGTTATGGCCTGATGTCGGATATCAGGTCACCTGTGCTTGATGCCGGCGCTCGGGTACAATTCCCTCGTGGTCGCCAATTAGCTCGCACTTGACGTAAAGACCGCCGCGATGAACAAGTTGCACTCCACATAATTTGCCTCCAAGAAGAGCGTGGGCCTTTACAATGGCAGATCATGAAGTGACTGGGAGGATCACGAGGTGAGCGAAGAGAAAGTCAAAGTCGGCATCGTGGGATTGGGGCGCTGGGCGCGAGTGCTTACCCGGGCGTCCCGGCAATCGGATCGGATCGAATTCGCCAAGGCCTACAGCCGCAGCGAGGAAAAGCGGGAGGCCTTCGAGGCAGAATGCGGCGTTCCGTCCGTGGGCAACCTTGATGAGATGCTGCGGGACCCAGACATCAAAGGGGTTATCCTGACCGTCCCAAATGAACAGCACCTGCCCGTGGCCGAGGCCGTCGCTCAGGCTGGCAAGCACATCTACACTGAAAAGCCAATCGCCAACACTCTGGAAAACGGGATCCGGCTGGAGGCGCTGCAGGACCGTTACGGGGTCAAGGCCATGGTCGGCCATTCTGCCCGTCTCTTGCGCGGGTCCCGACTGATAAAGAACGCCATCGATAGCGGTGCGTTGGGGACCTTGTCCTTCATGGAGTCCAACTTCTCCAACGAACGTGCGCTAGAACTGACCCCCGACACTTGGCGCTGGTATCGCGACAAGGCGCCGGGTGGCCCTCTCTCCCAACTCGCCAGCCATCTCTTTGACACCTTGTACCTGCTGGGTGGAGAAATCGAAGAGGTTTCGTCCATTGCCTCCAAGCTCTCGCCCGTGGGGGCCGAGGTGGACGACCAGTCCATGACCATCTTGAGGTTCAAGAGCGGTGCGCTAGGCTACGTCGGCTCCTGCTGGACCTCGCCGGGCATCTATTTCATCCGCGTCTACGGACAGAAAGGCCTAATGCACTTCGAGCTCGACTTCGGCAAATGGGACGATCCCGACAAGGTGCATGAGACCTCTACGCTCTACATCCAGAGGGGCAAGGACGGCTACGGCGAGCGCGAGGTGCTTGAGATGGGCGCGTCGAACATGTTCACCGACGAGCTCGATATGTTCGCCGAAATGTGCCGGTCCGGAGAAACCGTGGAGCTTGAGGCAGCCAATGGGCTGGTTGCGCTGGGGATTGTAAATGCCGCATTGACGTCGGTCGAGCGGAACGGCCAGGCGGTCAAGCTGTCCGAAATCCTTGACGGGGCCCGAGCCCTCGTGGCCGCCGATGACTTGAACGTCGCCTGAGCGTAAGGGTTGTCCATGTCCCGGTATTTCATAGAGTTGACCCAGCCTGAGATCGAGGCCCAGTTTGATCGGCATCCCCTTGTAATCCTGCCGTGCGGCAGTGTGGAGCAGCACGGCGCCCACCTACCGGCGGGGACAGATATCTTCGCCGCCAACTCCGTCAGCCACGCCGTGGCCGAGCGAATGGACGGTGTGGTCCTACCCGGCGGACCGCTCGGCGTCACACCGATGCACATGCCGTACGAGGCGACGATCTCGCTGACGCCCGAAACCTATCAGCGGGTCGTGATCGAGACCTGCCTTTCAACCGCGCAGCATGGCGCCAGGAAGCTCTTGATCGTCAACTGGCACGAGGGTAATTCGGCCTCCCTGTCGCTGGCTGCCGAGACGTTGCACCGGACCCACGGTATGAGCGTAGTCATCGCTCACGCGTGCTACGTCGCCGAAGAGCTCTGGGGGCCTAGCTGCAACGGGCTGACCCATGCCGGAGAGATCGAAGCCCTCGCCGTCCTGTCCGATTGCGAACACCTGGTACATCTCGATCGGGCCGAGCGGTCGTCGGAAAGGCGGCAAGGCGAACATATGGACAAGCTGCGCCGGACCCGCGGCTTTGTGCCGATCCTCACCGATATCCGGTCCATCGCGTCGACAGGCTGGTACGGGTGCCCCTCCCCCGCCACTGTCGAGCGCGGGCGTCAGATGATCGCGGATATCGCCGAGGCGATCGCCAATGAGGCTACGGCCATCTTCGATCAACTGGAGCGGATCCAGGGCAGCACCGACCAGAACCTGGCGACGGAGTAGGGCATGGCAACGCGGATCGCCTTTGAAGACGCGGTGGACCTTGACCTGCCGGGGCGGCGATCCCGGGATATTCTGGCGGGTATTTCCGGCACCAAAAGCACGCTCCGGATCGTCGAGATCGCGGTGCCCGAGTCAGGGGCCGACCTGCGGCCGCCGCACTGGCATCCTGACAGCGAGGAGTGCATCTACGTCCTATCCGGGGAGGGGATCACCTGGGTGGACGGCAAAGAATTCGCGATGCGACAGGGCGACACGCTCCACATCGCTTCTGGCGAACGCCACGTCACCCGCAATTTCAGCGAAATTCCCCTGACCCTGCTGTGTTTCTTCCCCTCTCGCGAGATTACTCTGCTGACCGGTCCGCAGGCCGACCATGCGCGTTGACGTTCTTTGCCTACGCCCCGAACAGGACTTTCTGGCAGTCGGCGTGACTCCCCCGAGCGACCTGAACATCGCCTATCGCGGTCCAGCAGACAATGACGTGCCAGAATTGGTGCAATCGGCCTGTGCTCTCGTGATCCCCGCGGTCGGGCCGGCCCTTGACTCGGCCTTGTTCAGGGGCAGCGCCCTTAAGCTGGTTCAAGTCACCGGCTCGGGTTTGGACCGGGTCGATCCGGATGTGTTGCACGACGAAGGCATCGCACTCGCCGGTGTGCCTGGCGGCTCCAACGCGGCCCTGAGTGAATACGTCATTTCCAATGCGCTCGCCCTGCGTCGCGGGTTCTTTGGGGCTAGCGGCCGCTTGCGCGCAGGTGCCTATGTAACCCACCGGGCGGCCATGATCAAAGCCTGCCTCAGCGGGCTGGGCGGGTTGACTGTGGGCCTGGTCGGGATGGGGACGACCGGTCTGGCCGTGGCCGAACGCTGCCACCAGATGGGGGCGAAGATCGCCTATCACGACCCGGCCCCGCCCAGGGGCCAAGCCAAACTGGACAAAATGCAGGCGCAACCGACGGGTATTGAAGACCTGTTCGCCACCGCAGATTTCGTCAGCCTGCATGTCCCCCTGATCGACGCGACCCGTAACCTTGTCGATGCCGCGCTCCTGTCCCGCATGAAGCAAGACGCGATTCTGATCAATGCGGCGCGCGGCGGGATCGTAGACGAGGCTGCACTGGCGGCGTCCATCGAGAACAATGAAATCGGCGGCGCGGCTGTCGACGTCTTCAGCACTGAACCCCCAGCGCCCGACAACCCCTTGCTGACCATCAGCGACGTCGCCGCGGCGCGGCTGATCCTCACGCCACACATCGCCGGGGTCAGCCATCAAGCGTCACAACTCCTGTTTGCCCAGTCCTGGGACAACGTGACTCGGGTTCTCCAAAAGGGACAGACGCCGCTGAACGCCGTCCTTCCTAACACCCAAACCCTCTCAAATGCCCCGGCACATGCCCAAATGCAGCAATGATCGGCCTCGACGCCCTCGTGACCGAGTTTGGAGTTCTGACGCTCGTCGCCATTTTCATTGCCGGCTTCGCCACCTCGTCAATCCACGGTGCGGTTGGGGTCGCAGGGGGGATGCTGATGACTGGCATCCTTGCACTGCTGATTGGCGTGCGGGCCTCGGTGCCGGTGATGAGCATCGCGTTGATCTTCAGCCACGGCACCCGAAGCCTGATGAACCTACAGCATATCCACGTCCCGGCCTTTGGCGCGGTCATGCTAGGGGCAATTCCGTTCATCTTGCTGACCAGCCTGATCTACACGATCCTGCCGGTGAACATCCTCGCCGCCGTGCTCGCCGTGATCATCTTCACCTCGATCCCCATGCGGCATTGGGCCCAGTCCCGGAATATCCGCGCCGGCTTCCCCACGCTCGTTTCAATCGGTGCCGTCTATGGGTTCTTCGCGGGGGCGGCGATCGGGTCGGCAACCGTCCTCAGCCCATTCTTATTGGGCTTCGGGCTCTTTAAGGAGCTCTTTGTCGCTACCATGGCAATGATTTCGCTCTCTACCAATGTCGTGCGGACCGGTGCCTTCAGCGCCGCGGATATTGTCACGTCCGAATATGCCCTGCTCGGCTTGCTGGTCGGTCTAATCATGATCCCCGGCAATTGGGTCGGTCGGGCAGTGCTACGGCGGCTGACGATCCGACTGCACGGGAAACTTGTCGATCTGCTTACAGTAGTTGGCGGGCTTAACTTCGTTTACCTCGCCGTCACAAACTGATCGGCCGAAACAGGACCCTTTCGCCATGACCAATTTGGAAAGTCTCGGACGCCCACCCATCCACCCTGTAACCGGGCTTGACGACGCCGGATTATACGCGCCGAAAAACCGGCAAGGCCAGTCGATCCGCGCCTGGATCCGGTCAATGGACGGCATCCAGAAGGAAGGGGTCACGCTCTCTGGCCTGACCGGTCAGGCATGGCGCTTTGCTTCCGATGAGGGGGAGCATCTGGGCGGACGGGATTTCGCTCCCAATCCGCTCAGCTATGTCAGCGTCGGTATGGCTTCATTCTTCATGACCGAGCTTCGGGCGCTGGCCTCTATCCGGGGGATCGTCCTAGGCAACCCGGTGCTGGTAGTCGAGAACTTCTACTACCGGGACGGATCCTTCCCCCGCGGCACCATGGTCTCTGGTGCGCTGCCGCCAGAGGTCGCGCTCAATTGCGAGGCCGATGCCAGCCCGGAAGAGATGCAACGCCTACTTTTCGACGCGATCACCGCCGCGCCAGTGACCGGGCTTGTCCGGGACGAGAAGACCAGCCTCTTTACCCTCACCTGCAATGGCAAACAGATCGACCCGATCGAGGTGGCTGCCCTGGCCGGCGACGCTCTGCCTGATCCCGGCGACCCCATCGAGTCGCTTGAGCCCGCCGCAGGTGCTGAGGACCACCAGCCCTTGGCCGAAAAGACGATGTCAGAGGAGGATATGATTGCCCGAATCAAGGCCGACCGCCCCCCCGCTCCGGTCCTCCACGGCACCAGAAAGCTCTTGCACCTGCGGACCACGTGCACGGTCCGGCCGGATGGGACCTACGAATGCCTGCGCGAGCAGTTTGCGCAAGCGTCGTCGTCCTGGACCTTCATTGTCGATGACAAAACTGAATCGCCAGGACAGATTGCCCCCGACGCAGGCAGCTATTTCGCCGTCGGCCTCGCCTTTTGCTTCATGACCCAAATTGGGCGCTTCGCTCACATGGCGAAGTATGAGCTCGACGGCTACCGGGTCGTGCAGGACCTCCACTTCACGCTTGGCGGGGCGTCCAGTGGCAGTGGAGTGGCTGGCACCGGAGACCCGGTGGAAACCCATCTCTTCATTGACACGGATATCGGCGTGGATGCAGTCCGCGAGGTCGTACGGGTGGCCGAAAGAACCTGCTTCCTCCACGCGCTTTGCCGGGACCGAGCCAAGGTCAAGATCCGCCGCGACCCGGTCATGGCCTGACCAGAGAACCGCCGCTGGCTCAAGCTGTCAATCCCACCCGGACCAGGTTCATAGAGATCGGGAACATTGCGATTTCCACGATGGTGAAGAAGATCCGCTCCGGGATCGGCTTGGTGTTCCGGAAACCCAGTCATGCGCGATCGATCACGACAGGGCGAGGGTGGCAACAGTCCGAATTTCCCCATTCGATCAGACCCGGGGCCAGATATGGCGGCACCTTCATCAGGTTGATTGTGGCGAAAGAACCATCAACGTGCCGTCGGAGATTATCTTGAGCAATTGCTGGGCCAACACGTACACCTGATTCGCCCCCGCCTTTCAATGCGACATTGTTTACTCGGCCCTGGCGTGGTCAACACATGGTCCCGCTGTGTTTGAGGAAGCGAAAGGACAAAGATATCCCTCTCGGATATTCCGAGATTCCGGCCTAGCCTCACGACTGGCATATTCTTCGACCTGAGCCTCTTGCACGATGATTGCGGTTCGGGCGGCCTTGGCAAGCCTTTGGGGTCCGGTCCGCTCGCGGCACCGGATCCGGCGGTTGTCCGGGGTGGTGCTAAGGGCAGAAGCATGGCGGAATGTCCCAGTTTACGGCTTCAATGACGCCGTCCGAGCATGGCTGGCCGCACCGGCCCCTACGGGGCGGCGTTCGCGGCGTCCGGTGTTGCCCCGGCTGGTGGCGTCAGGTGGTGAGCCGCATCTGCTGACTGACGGTCAGGGCCAGCACGTCGAAGCACGGTTGGCAGGCCACCCTGGCGTGCCTTGGACGTGGACGTGCCGGGCGCTGCAGGAGTCCTTGTGGGCGGAGCTCACCCTTTCGTAAGCGACTAAAGCGCAACGTAGCGCATTCGCCGTGATCCGCGCCACCGGAGTGCGGGAGGATTCTCCGGTCCACTAAACGTGACCAGAGGATTGTCGATGCCGGTGGATGCTACTGCAATGGCTGTCGGCCGCCAGGCCCGGAGGATCCGGAGCGAGGCCGAGTGGGAGGAGTTCTTATGGGACCCCCAGAGTCAAACCCTTTCCTCATGAATCCTCTTCATGACCTCACATCAGCCGTTCCTCCGTCGGGGCGGATGCCGCCGCCCCCGCGCGCCAGCCACTCGACCCTCGGGGTGCTGGCGGAATGGCTGGCGCTGACCGTCTCGAACGTGCACACAATCCTGACGGGCAACGGGCTCAGGCCACACCAGGTGAGGATGTTCGAGGCCCCGCGCCACCCGAGGTCGGTGCCCAGGGTCTGAGAGGTCGTGGGCCTCCACCCGGCCCGCCGGACCACGCGGTGGTCCTCCCAGTCGATGGAAGGACGCGGATCCAGGCACTTGGGCGCGGGCGGATACCCCTCCAGATGAAGCGCAGCCATCCCGCGGTCAGGACGCGCGACTGCAGGCGGAACGGCACGACCTGTCTGATGATGGCCCTCGACGTCGCGACAGGGAAGGGGGTCCGGGCAGATTACGGAAAAAAAGCCGGATCCGGGCTTGATTTCCAACATGGATGCTTCCCCGGCCGCGCCGCCGACGGCATCGAACAGGGCACCCGGTTGCACGTCATACCCGGCAACATGTCCTCACACAGATCGGCCGAGGTCCACGAATGGCTGACGTCCCGTCCCGACTGGAAGTTCCATTTCACCCCGACTTCAGCGTCGTGGATGAACGCCGTCGAGGGCTTCCTCTCCAAGCTGACGAGGCAGAGGCTGAAGGACGCTGTCTTCGACTCGCTGGAGGAATGCGTTGCTGCAATAGACGGCTACACCAGGCACCACAACGCCAGCGACGCCCGCCCGCTCCACTGAAGCCGAAATCCGCGGGATCCCGTGGCGTCGTGGAAGCGCGGGCACCGGAAGCTCCAGGAGATGGCGGCTGCTGACGCTACGGCAGGAAGAATCCAATCTATTGTTTTGCGCCATTCACTAGTGGATTGTAAGAAACAAATGCTTGCATTTGTCCGTGAAGCCTGCCACTGTCTTCCTGTCGCCGTCAGGCGGCCCCGTAACAACCATAGAGACAGCAGGCAGGGCAATGGGCAGGAAACCGAAGGGACAGGAAACCAGGCTTTCGGACGGCGACCGCGAACGCCTCGAAAGGATCGCGAAGGACCCGCAGAGCATCCAGAAGCACGTCTGGCGCGCCCGGATCATCCCCGGCCTCGGGTCGGGGGGCGGCGCCGCGGAGGCCATCCGGCGGACCGGAAAGTGCCGGTCGACCGTGGAGCGCTGGTGGGACCGCTTCCCTGGGCGGGGCGTGGACGGGCTGCTGCGGGACGCGACCCGCCCTCCGGGACTGGAGCCGACCCCGGACGGAACGGTGAGGGCCGTGGTCGCCCTGGCGATGTCGCCACCGCCCCCGCACGCCCGGCACTGGACACTGCGGGCGCTGGCGAGGAGGCTGGCGCTGACCGCCACGAACGTGCACAGCATCCTGAAGCGCAACGGGCTCAGGCCGCACCAGGTCAGGACGTCCAGGGTCTCCCGCGACCCGCGGTCCGGGATCAAGGTCCGCGACGTCGTGGGCCTGTATGTCGACCCGCCGGACCATGCGGTGGTCCTCTCGGTTGACGGAAAGACGCAGATTCAGGCACTTGGGCGGACCCAGAGGCCCCTCCCGATGAAGCCGGGGCATGCGGAGACCAGGACGCGCGACTGCAGGCGCAACGGCACCACCTGCCTGCTGGCGGCTCTGGACGTCGCGACAGGCAGGGTGGTCGGTCAGATGACCGGGCGGCACCGGTCGGCGGAGTTCACCGCCTTCCCCGGCCATGTCGCCGAAGGGATCGAGCCGGGCACCCCGGTGCACGTCATCCTGGACAACGTGTCCTCCCATAAGTCCGCCGAGGTCCACGAATGGTTGGGGAACCGTCCCGACTGGACCTTCCATTTCACGCCGACATCGGCGTCGTGGATGAACGCGGTCGAGGGCTTCTTCTCCAGGCTGACGAGGCAGCGGCTGAAGGACGCCGTCTTCGACTCGCTCGACGACTGCGTCGCGGCCATAGAGGGCTACATCGAGCACCACAACGCCAGCGACGCCCGCCCGTTCCGCTGGAGCCGGAATCCGGAGGATCTGGTGGCGTCGTGGAAGCGCGGGCACCGCAGGCTCCAGGAGATGGCGGCGGCTGAAAGTCCGGCATGAAATATGGACTCTTTTGTTTTTCGCGAAACACTAGTGTAGCGCCATCATTGCGTTGACGGGTAAAGGGACCTGAGCCTGATGCGTACGTCGGCTGTCGTGGAACGCCAGTCCACGGTGGCCATCTCCCGGTTCCTCCGATCTGCCCATGCCTCCGTCTGCCGACACATCGTCTCCCAGTCGGGTCCACGGACGCCGCTCGGCCCTGGGACCAGACGTCAGGTCATGCCCTTACGCCGCCCACAGCTTCGCGATGGTCTCAAAGGCACCTGTACCGTGTTCGGTGCGCTTCAACTCGGTGACGTCGCCCCAGTCGACAACAGCCTTCTGGTAGGCAAGCCGCGCCGCGATCCGCTGATACCACTCGTTGAGGGGCTCCATGTGGGCCCAAAGCGGGGCCATCATGAAAGACTCCATGCGGCGGAGGTAGACGACTAGTGCGATATCAGCCAGGGAGTAACTTTCCCCTGCAAGCCAGTCATTATCCGTGAGCCGGTCATTCATATCCTCAAACAGCCCCCGAAAGGTCTTCAGCGCCTCTGGCAAGAGAGGCGATTCAAGGCCCATTGAGATGTTGATCTGGTCGTTGTCCCGACGGACAATGTCGCGCATTCGGGCATGGTATTTCTCGATTTTTTCCTCGCCCTGCTCAAGATAGATGAAACGGTTCACGATGCAGACGCCGATAGTGCGGCTGGCGACGTGCACGCCATCGTCGATCCGTTTCATCCACAACCGCATCTTTGCGCGATCCTCGGGCTTTGCGGGGCGAAAGGATGTCTCCGAAAAGGCATCCTCGAGGTATTCCAAAATGACGTTCGATTCCGCGATCCCGACACCGTCTTTTTCGAGGACGGGGATCAGGCCCTTGGGGTTCATGTCGTGGTAATTGTCAGGTAGCTGATCGAAATCACCCCGCGCAGTGTCGACAATGACACTGTTCCACTCCAGACCCTTCTCTTCAATCAAAAGGCGGACGCGCTGCGCGGCGGTGGAACGATCGTAATGGTAAAGGGTCAGCACGCCTTGGCCTCCTCCGGTTGGACCGGTCCCCAATCCGGACCCTCGAGGTCTATAGCGGCGCCAGCCGGGATGATCCCATAGGGGTTTATGCGGCGATGGGCCAGGTAATAGTGATCGATGATGTGGTCCATGTGGACAGTCTCGCGCACCCGTGGCAGGTTCAGGATGTCTCTGGTATGTCGCCGTAGATTGGGATAGTCGCTCAGCGGCCGGAGATTGCATTTGAAGTGGAAGTAGTAGACTGGCTGGAGCCTGATCATCGTGGTGAAGAGGCGCAGGTCAGATTCCAGCACCCGATCGCCATGAAGGAAACGGCGGTCTCGCAGCCGTTCGTTTAGCGCTCCGAACGCTTCGAAGATCGCGGTCACGCCAGTCTCATAGGCCTCCTGCGATTGGGCAAAGCCCGTACGATAGACGCCGTTATTGATGGTCCGGTATACATAGGCATTGATCTCGTCGATCTCGGCCTTCAGGTCGGTCGGCAGCAAGTCATGCCAGGTTTTGGCGAAACCGCGGAAGGCCGGACCGCCCAACATTCGGATGATTTCGGCTGATTCGTTGTTGACAACGCTGCCGGTCTCCCGGTCCCAGAGGACCGGTACCGTGACCTTGCCAGAATATGTCGGGTTCGCCCGGGTATAAACCTGATGCATGTACCGGGCGCCACCGATCCTGTCTGGGGTTGCGCCGGGATAGTCGGCAAACTCCCATCCGTTCTCCAGGTTGACCGGATGCACGACAGAGATGTCGATGGCGTCCTCAAGGCCCAAGATGCTGCGGTAGATCAAGGCGCGATGGGCCCAGGGACAGGCGTAGGAGACATAGAGGTGATAACGCCCCGCTTCCGCCTTGAACCCGCCCGTCCCGGTCAGGCCAGATGATCCATCCGCCGTCACCCAGTTTCGAAATTGGGAGGCATTGCGTACGAACTGGCCATCCGTCTTCACTTCCTTGGTGCTGGTGTCCTGCCAGACACCGTCAACTAGGTGTCCCATCTGCCCGCCCTTTTTGTTCCGAAGTTGCAAGGCTCCGCCGCGCTCGGCGGCGGAGCACCCGAGAAATCAGTGGCAGCAGCCCTCCCATCCAAATCGCGGCCTGTCCGTCAGAGAGACGGCGGACTCTTTTCGAGCCCCAGCGCCTCTTGCGCCGCCCACAGATAGGTCAGGTCGAAATACCGACGCCAATCGATCCCATCGGGCAACTGATCGGTCTCAACCAAGGTGGCGACAAACGCATCCATATCTTCGGAGGAGTCCCAACCGCCATCGTGGCTAAGCTGAGCGAGTTCAACATCGTAGAGCGCCCGGAATGAATCCGGAATTTCATATCCGAGGTCGAGCATGAGTTGATAAGCCTGTTCTTTGTTCTCCGGCTTGGTCAGCCATTGGCGAGCGCGAAGGTCGGCAACCAACCAAGCTTGAGCCGTGTCAGCGTTGTCTTCCAACCAGCCGCCCATGACGGCAAAGGCCTCTTGCGGTGCGCTGACCAATTCTTCGTAGAGAAACTTGCCACCAGCGGCCTCCAGCGGTGCACGGTGACGTGGAAACAGGCTCGCTGCATCAATCGATCCGTTTATAACTGCGCCAAGGCGCGAGTCCGATCCGCCCGAGGAAGGCACAAAGCTGACATCATTGTCAGGGTCGAGGCCCAACTTCATGAGAATCTGTCTCTGAACGTAAGTGTTCCGGCCCGCGAGATTGCCTCCCGTTATGGTCTTGCCACGCAAGTCATCCGGCGTCTCGATGCCTTCGCCTACACCCATGATCCACCACTCTGCATCACGGTGAAGCGAAATCATCGTGATTGGCAATCCACTGGAATTGCCCGCGGCGAGGAATTCGCTGGTATCACCATGGGCGATATCAAGACTACCGCCAACCAGTCCGGCAATGTATTCGTCAGAAAGGATAATCTCAAACTCGTCGATCCCGCCTTCCTCCAGATATCCCATGGTCTGGGCAATCCGGAACGCCCACTGATTGGCGTAGTTCGGGTTGAAGTCGCCCATCTTGATTGCGTTGAGATTTGCGATCACATTGTCGGCGCTCGGCGTCTGGGCACCGGCCTTACGTGGCAACGTGGAGGCAGCGATCATTGTGCCCAGCACACCCGCCCCGCCTTGGAACAACACATCGCGCCGCGCCAGCCGGATTGCTCCGTTCTTGGTGGTTTTCTTCATTTGACTCCTCCTTTGGTATCTTCTGGTTTGATTGTCTGTGCCCCCGCGAGACCTACATGATAACCTGCTGTCGCCAGGGGGCGATGTTGACCTCGATCATCCGGGTTATCTTGATGAAAGACAGCGAGATGATGACGAGCAGCAGCAGAACCGCGTACATAAGTTCGGAATTGAACGTGTCGGCGGACCGGACGATCAAGAAGCCTAGGCCGTTCGACCCGCCAAAAATCTCGGCTATGATCACGCCCACCATGCCGCGGCCGATACCCTGTTGAACGCCCGCGATGATAAAGGGCAACGTGTAGGGCAGCACGACATTGGAATAGATTTGGCGTCGGTTGGCTCCAAAGACCTTGGCGGCCGCAATCAGCGATTTCTCGGTGGTTTTCACTCCTGCCCAAGCGTTGATCATGATCGGGAACATCGCCGCCAAGGTGACGATCGTCACCTGCATCTCGACAGTGAAGCCCATGAACAGGATGAACAGCGGTACCAGCGCGATCCGCGGCAGGGATGCGAGGCCCCAGACATAGGGGGACAAGATGCGCTCGATGTAGCGGTTACCACCCATCAGGAGTCCGCCGGGAATGCCGATGGCACAGGCCAGCAACACGCCGATGGTCAGTGTGCGAAGCGTATACAGTAGATGGTCGATGATCTGACCCGAGATGATGGCATCCCGGGGCGCACGGCGGGTCAGACCCTCAAACAGCGTCTCGAACATGCCCGATGCGGTAGGGAAGAAGATCGGATTGACCGCGCCGGACCGCGCAAAGATCTCCCAGATGATGAAGAAAAAAGTCAGGTTCAGGATGGTTACGGCCCAGGTCCCGTATTGGTCCCACAGGGATCTGAAGGACAGCTTGACCTCCTTGATTCGGTCGGCATCCGAATACTGTCCCGACTTCTCAGGCGCATGCGACTCCACTTCCGGCATTATTCCTCCCCATGGGCGCCCGAGCGCGCCTCATCCTTGACCAGATCCCAGATCCTCTCCCGCATTTCCGAATACTCAGGCGACGACTTCACGTCGCCGTCGAATCGCAGTCTGGGCAGATTGACGTCAATGACCTCCTTGATGCGGCCGGGCCGGCGCGAGATCACGGCGATCCGGTCGCCCAGAATGATCGCCTCGTCGATGGAATGGGTGATGAAAACGACCGTCTGTCTGGTCTTGCTGACAAATCGCTCCAATTCGCTTTGCATCGCCTCGCGCGTCATTGCGTCAATGGCGGCAAAAGGTTCGTCGGCCAGCAGGATCTTGGGCTCCGTCACTAGCGCACGGGCAATGCCGACACGCTGGCGCATTCCGCCTGACAACTCGTAAGGGTAGGACTTTTCGAAGCCCGTCAGATCGACCAGTTCCAAGTAGCGAGCGATCCGTTCTTCGATCTCCTTCTTGGAGAGGCCGAGGTTCTGAAACTCAAACGGCATGCGGATATTCGATTCTACGGTCCGCCAAGGCATAAGCGCGTAATCCTGGAATACCATCGCCCGGTCGGGACCAGGGCCGGTGACAGGCTTGCCACCGACCTCCATCGTTCCCTCCCAAGGCAAAACTATGCCCGAAATGGCGTTGATGAATGTGGACTTGCCGCATCCCGACGGACCAAGCAGGCAGACGAACTCGCCCTTGTTGATCGTGATGGTGATATCGCGCAGCGCCGTCAGCAGCTTTCGCTCGCGGTGCAGGTTATAGCCCACGGTCAGGTTCTTCGCGACGATGACTGGTTTCTTTTCTTCTGGAACTGCGCGGCCACCGGTGATCTGATCAGTGTTTTCGCTGGCGGCCAAATTCATGAACGGCTCCTCCCTGAGGCCAATTCCGATGTCATCCTAACACAAGCGCAATCGTTTTCATAGCCCCAACCGGACCCTGCTGTCGGCAGTTTCCGCTGGCGGATTTGTTGGCCCACTGGCGGATGGTCCGGACCTCAGAGGTTGGCCCGAAATGTGGATGGCCTCCCCCAGATGTGGCATTTCCGTGCCGAACATCAGCCAGGCAGGGCAGCTACCATTGCCTGGAACGAGACCACCCAGGAGAAGCATGGGCGCAGGACGGAAAGATATGAAAGCGACCTGACCGAACGGGAATGGCGTGTGGTTCAGCCGCCGGTCCGCCGATCTCCGGGAGGTCTTCGACGCGATCCAGTGCATGCTGTCGACGGGCTGCCGGTGGCGGACGGTTCCGAAATGTTTTCCGCCGTCTGCGACGGTCCGGAACCACTTCCACCCATGGCGCGGAAACGGCGTCGTCGAGCGGATGATGGATGCGCCGCACGACCTAGCGCACGGCCGAGACCGACAGCCGGTCGGTGAGGACGGCGGGGCCGTCGGGATACGACGCCGGCAGGAAGGTCAAGGGCCGCAGGCGCAACGTGACAGTGGACGTCGAGGGAACCCCGGTCACGGTGCAGGTCCACACGGCCGGCGTGCAGACGCCATCCTGGCGGTGCTGGAGAGGGCGCCGGAGTTGACGAAGCTGTGGGCGGACAGCGGCTACAGGGGCGGGAGGCTTCGCCCGGAGCCCGCGGAGACGGGTGTCCCTGACGCGCCGGGGATCGTGGAAAGGCCCAGAGGGCTCAAGGGGTTCACGGTGATGTGCCGACGCTCGCGTGGAGCGCACCTTCGCGTGGATGTCGCGCCGCCGCCTGGCGAAGGACCGTGGCCTAGGCGCAGCTGGCCGCGTGCCGGTTCCTGATCCGCAGGCTGGCGCGTGGGGCAAGTGCCTGGAACTCAACAACACAATCAAGTCGATGACTTATGAGTCCAACTCTCAGGCGTTCCCCTGTCGTTACCGGTGCGCAGGGTTGATGGTGGGGCGGCCGTCCGATTTCCGTACTGCTATGGGCGGCCCGAATCAGGCCGAGGCGGTCTTCCCTGCTCGGTCCCCGACGATGGTCAGGTAGGGTGTCCGCCCATTCGGGAATGCGAATGTCCCGCCCGGTTCCCCTAGTGTTTCGCGAAAAACAAAAGAGTCCATATTTCATGCCGGACTTTCAGCCGCCGCCATCTCCTGGAGCCTGCGGTGCCCGCGCTTCCACGACGCCACCAGATCCTCCGGATTCCGGCTCCAGCGGAACGGGCGGGCGTCGCTGGCGTTGTGGTGCTCGATGTAGCCCTCTATGGCCGCGACGCAGTCGTCGAGCGAGTCGAAGACGGCGTCCTTCAGCCGCTGCCTCGTCAGCCTGGAGAAGAAGCCCTCGACCGCGTTCATCCACGACGCCGATGTCGGCGTGAAATGGAAGGTCCAGTCGGGACGGTTCCCCAACCATTCGTGGACCTCGGCGGACTTATGGGAGGACACGTTGTCCAGGATGACGTGCACCGGGGTGCCCGGCCCGGTCCCTTCGGCGACGTGGGCGGGGAAGGCGGTGAACTCCGCCGACCGGTGCCGCCCGGTCATCTGACCGACCACCCTGCCTGTCGCGACGGCGGGGGCCGCCAGCAGGCAGGTGGTGCCGTTGCGCCTGCAGTCGCGCGTCCTGGTCTCCGCATGCCCCGGCTTCATCGGGAGGGGCCTCTGGGTCCGCCCAGGCGCCTGAATCTGCGTCTTTCCGTCGACCGAGAGGACCACCGCATGGTCCGGCGGGTCGACATACAGGCCCACGACGTCGCGGACCTTGAGCTCGAACCGCGGGTCGCGGGAGACCCTGGACGTCCTGACCTGGTGCGGCCTGAGCCCGTTGCGCTTCAGGATGCTGTGCACGTTCGTGGCGGTCAGCGCCAGCCTCCTCGCCAGCGCCCGCAGTGTCCAGTGCCGGGCGTGCGGGGGCGGTGGCGACATCGCCAGGGCGACCACGGCCCTCACCGTTCCGTCCGGGGTCGGCTCCAGTCCCGGAGGGCGGGTCGCGTCCCGCAGCAGCCCGTCCACGCCCCGCCCAGGGAAGCGGTCCCACCAGCGCTCCACGGTCGACCGGCACTTTCCGGTCCGCCGGATGGCCTCCGCGGCGCCGCGCCCCGACCCGAGGCCGGGGATGATCCGGGCGCGCCAGACGTGCTTCTGGATGCTCTGCGGGTCCTTCGCGATCCTTTCGAGGCGTTCGCGATCGCCGTCCGAAAGCCTGGTTTCCTGTCTCTTCGGTTTCCTGCCCATTGCCCTGCCTGCTGTCTTTATGGTTGTTACGGGGCCGCCTGACGGCGACTGGAAGACAGTGGCAGGCTTCACGGACAAATGCAAGCATTTGTTTCTTACAATCCACTAGGCAGTTCCGTAGATGGAGCTTGCGCCACTGATGCCGCCGCGCCTAGGCGGTCAGGAAGGCGGGCGCGACGAAGACGTCAACCCGATGACTGCCGCCATGGCCGGAACTGTGCGAAGATCCCTTGCCCGGGGTTAAGCGCGCCGGGGCGCCTGCACAAGGCGGAGGCGCTGGGCGCCTCCGCGAACCCGAACAGCGTCCGGAGGTTTCAGCGGACGATGGCGTCACCGCTGCCGTCCCTGCCAGTCTGCAGGAGCGAGGGATACCATGGCGGGAACATCCCGAACGCCGAAATGGGATGGTCACCCAAGTCGAACCGGCGCCCGTCCACCGGACCAGCCGAAGCATCCCGCCACCGACTTGACCAAACCGGGCCTGTCAGAATCTTTCCGAAACCGCATGGAATAAAAGGTCGAGGGGGGGGGGGCTAGTGGGAATTGCTGGGAATTCCGAAGACCATATTCTCCAAATTGAAATACCGTTCGCCAAATTACTGACGAAAATGACAATGGGAAGAGCTTCTTGCAAAACTCCCCGATCAAGCGGTTTTTTTCGGAAACGGGCGCTTTTTTCTGATGGATAGCCTGGATATGGAGCCGTCCCTCTGGTATGAAGCAGGTGTCAAAACCACAACATGCAGGGAGACGGCTCCATGTCCCTACGTTCGTCCATATCAGATGCCTGGCAGCGGCTGCAGGGGGAACTTCTGCCGGCCCTCGCCGGGGAGGTCGGCCCGCTGGGCGTGAGGCACGGCAAATTCATCGCCGTGCTGGACCTTGTCGAGGTGGAGAGGCACGTGCGCTGCATCCACGGGGGCGTCGGCAACCCTGCCGCCGACCGCAGGGCGCTGGCGCGGGCCTTCGTCGCCAAGGCGGTGTGGGACATGCCGGCCACGGTGGTCCTGATCGACAGGCTGCGCCACGACCCGACGCTGCGCAGGCCGGTCGGCTGGTCGCGCGTGTCGGAGGTGCCCAGTGAACCGGCGTTCTCCCGCGCCTTCGCCTGGTTCGCGGAGACCCGGCTGCCCGAGCGGATGCACGAGGCGCTGGTCCGCTCCGCGTACGCCGGCTCGGTCGTCGGGCACATATCGCGGGACTCCACGGCGATCGTCGGGCGGGAGAGGCCGGCGCCGAAGCCGAGGCCGCAGGAGCGGCCGAAGCGAAAGCGCGGACGCCCGAAAAAGGGGGAGGAGAGGCCGAAGGAGCCGACCCGGCTGGAGCGGCAGCTGCGGGACGGGATGACGGCGGCGGAGATGGCCGGCGGGCTGCCGAAGGCCTGCGACACCGGCACGAAGCGCAACGCGAAGGGGTACAAAGAGAGCTGGAGGGGGTACAGGCTCCACATCGACGCCGCCGATGGCGACGTCCCCATCAGCTGCATCCTGACCTCCGCTTCGCTGCACGACAGCCAGGCCGCCATCCCTCTTTCGAGGATGACGGCGCTGCGGGTGGACCACTGTTACGAACTGATGGACGCGGCATACGACTCCCTGGAGATCGGGTTCCACGCCTGCCTGACGGGGCGCGTGGCGATCACCGACACCAACCCGCGCCGCGACGCGGCGCTGAAGGAGCGCCTCAGGAAAGAGGCGCTGGCGCAGCGGAAAGCGGGCCACATACGCCACGACCGCGTCCGCTACCGGCAGCGCTCCAGCGTCGAGCGCGTGAACTCCGCCCTGAAGGACTCTTACGGCGCCCGGCACGTCCGCGTCCGGGGGCACGCCAGGGTGGCCTGCCACCTGTTCTTCGGCGTGCTTGCCCTGACGGGCGGGCAGCTGATGCGGCTCACCATCTGACGCCACCAGCCGCGGCAGCACCGGACGCCGCGGACGCCGCCCCGGAGGGGACGGCGCGGCCAGCCATGCGCGGACGGCGCCCGACGGGCCACCATCTGCGGCATTCCGCCACACCCAAGTCGGTGGAAACGCCCCGGGCACCCGTCAGTTCCGGTGTCTGGACCGTGGCGGAACCCAAAGACTTGCCGCGGCCGCCCGAACCGCGATAATTGTGCAAGAGGCTCGGAATAATGAGAACCGAGTATTGGCAGTATTTTCTTTCGATGAAGATTTGGGCGTTAACGAACAGACTTCGCCAAGGCACGGACTGCTGACATGGTTTTCTCACCCGACCGTCGCTCGATGCGGTTTGACATCGACGCACAATGTTAAATGGCCGAACCGGAGAGATCTTTTCGAAGACTATGCCAGAATGGCCCCGTGCATCGAATGGAAGCCGCATTGGCTCTTCCAATCCGCAATTCTGATGGCCGACAAATCCACCGGGGATAGTCCTGAGAGGCCCCTACTCGCGGAACCCCGCTTCGGCCATCAGTTGATCGGATTTCGCCTCAATCACTCTTTCCAGATCCGACATGAATACGCCCTGGTCCCTACCAGACCGGATTCGAGGAAGAAACTCCAACACAGCCAGTCCTGGTCTTCGCATGATTGACTGGCGCGGCCAGAACATGCCCGCATTGGTGGCAACTGGAACGCAGTCCTGGCCTAGCTGTTGATAGAGTACGGCAGTACCGACTTTGTAAGACAGATATGCGCCTGGGACGACTCTTGTCCCCTGCGGGTAGATGACTAGTTGCCCTGGCAAGGAAAGGCCTCTTGAAACATCCTCCTTCATCTGCCGCACTGCGGCACCGCGCTTTCCGCGGTCCACAGGTATGCATCCGATGCGCAATGCGAACCAGCCAAGAATTGGTGCCCACCTAAGTTCCTTTTTCATTATGAACTTCGGACGCGGAAGAACGCTTACCAGCATGATAATGTCAAAGAACGATTGGTGCTTTGAAGCGACAATGACTTCGTCAAGTGGAATTTCGCCACGCACCTCCGACTTGAGTCCAACCATCCAGCTGGCGGTCCAGCGAACCCATCGGCAAAATCTGTGCGCACCCTGAAGAGCGAACCTACGGTCGATGGCTGCTAACGGGCCGAAGTAAAGGGCCATCAACGCCATTGCTAAATATATCTGAAATCCAAATGCCAACGAGGCGATGAGGCGGACAAGACCAGTCACTGCCTCCATCCTCCGAAGACAGGGAAAAGAGCGATAGGTTTGGAAGTCTTTGCTCCGGCGACGACGGTGTCACACTGACTCATGAGGTGAGGTGTAGGTGCAGGAGCCAGATTTCCGGATCCGTTGGTGGCCCGGTCGACCGAGCCTCGCCAACCATCTCTTGAGCGAAGAATCCAGGCAACAAGCTTGGCCTCCGGCCCAGAATGATGTTTGCATATCCTGCCTTTCATACCCACCGGATCACCTGCTTCGTTCATGTCCTGCCGCAGTTTCGAAAATCATGCATTGGTTGCCATCAGCCAACTCACCGCGAATTATCTCACGGACATTGAATAGTGATGTCTTGCCCGTCTGGCCGGGCTCACTCATCAACAATGCCGTTGGATTCTCTCGAGCAATCAGGCGCCTCAATTGTTCATCGGAATTTGCCCCATAATCGTGCCAATCCAGTTCACCAACGCAACCCAAACTTCCACTGGTCATTCGTTCGCACAGCAATATTGAATCACTTTGAGTGGGTGATACAAACTCTTGGAAGCGAATGGAACAGAAGCGCGGCTCGAGCAACCGCGGAAACGGGTCATCGAATGCAGCTAATTTGCTCGCAATGCGAGGTGATTTACGAAACCAATGATGCCGTGTTTCCGAAGCACGGACGCCAGGTGCGGTGCACAAATTGCGGCCACACCTGGCACCAGATGCCTAAGAAACTGGAATCCACCGAGACAACCGACCAGCAAACCAAGTCAGAGCGCTCTACGGAAGTCGCGAATCCACAATTGACGCAAACCGGTCCAAGTCCTGAAGTTCTAAAGGTGCTCAGGGAAGAAGCTGATCGGGAAACCAGAGCAAGGAAAGAAGAAGCCAGGGCCACGTCAGACAATTCTGGTTCAGATGGTCAGCGAGTTGAACTCGATCCCGGGACATTGACCCCAGCACTTCAAAAAGGCGAAGCCAGCACATCGCAGCACGGTGGGTCGGTTAGGGCCACGGCACTCCCCAAGACCAAACGTCGTGGAGATTGCTGATTTCGTGCCTAGTGATCCTGGCGGCATTGATGACCGTGCTCGTCTATTCCCACGCTCCACAGATCGCAGATGCGATACCGCAAGCCGAACCCCATCTGATCACCTTTGTTGAAAGTGCCAACAAACTGCGCACGCTGATCAATGATCTGATAGAAGCAATAGTCAATTCGGGGACTCATATCCCGGCAGCGACACCATGAGGGCATTGGTCCAAGCGTCAATGTTCGTCAATCCTCCAACACTGGTAAGTCAGCGGACAACAACAAATCTGTTGAGACGTAGCTGAAGCACATTCGCGCGGAAGCCAGACGCTTGGATATGCAATCCCCGCTGATCCCCGCTTGGCCGAATGATTATACTGCATTCATCGTTACAGCTGAGAGAGTCCTTTACGCTAAAGCGTTCCCTTTTCGGCGGCCAACAGTTAGCCTAACAACGGAACGGCCAGTCGGACCTTGACGACTTGGTCCTGGAGGGAAGGCCTGCCGGGGTAACGATGGCGATCAAAGGGAGGGCGGTCCCTATATGCCGAATCAAGAACCCTAAATCCTCAACTCACACCATGCTGGAGCAACACGGGAGATGGCGGCCTGAGCGCTCTATGGCAGGATATGGGGAAAGGGGGTTTCGAATCGTGGACAGGCTCGGGCTTTCAGGGCAGGCTGGAGACCCCTCCGCATGACCATGTGGATACACGTCATAACGCGACTTAGGATAGACAGTCTCGAGCACTTCGTCCACGAATCCGATTGCGGCATACCTCCTGACTTCGTTGGACAGAATGATATTTTCAAGCCAGTTGAGCGCCATGCTGAACTTCCGGGCCCCATTCCACCCTGAAGTGCAACACCAGTGGCGGTGTTGACCGGTTTTCCTGCCGCATGATGTTGCGTATCGGCCAGGAAGCGGCGACAGTCCCTTTGTTGAAGAGAAGGAGACTGCCATGCCCGAGGGCTACCGCCACCTGACCCATGAAGAGAGATGCCAGATCGGCGCGCTGAAGGAAAGCGGGCTGTCCGACGGGGCCATCGCGGCCCGTCTGGGCCGTGACCGGACGACGGTCTGGCGGGAGCTGCGCCGTAACGCCGGCGGCGGGGGGTACAGCCCCGGGCGAGGCGCAGGGGAGGGCGGAGGCCCGCCGCGGCGCGGCTTCCTCGAACCCGAGGAAGATGACGCCGGACCGGTGGGCGCGCGTCGAGGGGCTTCTGGCGGAGGGCTGGAGCCCGGAGCAGGTCGCGGGACGGCTGCGTCTGGAGGGTGGCTGGACGGTGGGCCGCCAGTGGACATCCGAACACGTCAGGGCCGACCGGAAGGCGGGCGGCGGGCTGTTCCTGCTGCTGCGGCGCCGCGGCAGAAAGCCGAACTGGCGAGGCGGCAGGCACTCGGGCCGTGGCCACATCCCGGGCCGGGTGGACATCTCCGAGAGGCCGGAGGAGGCGGAGAGGAAGGAGCGTGTGGGCGACTGGGAGGCGGACACGATCATCGGGAAAGGCCACAGCGGGGCGGTGGTCTCCCTTGTGGACAGGGCCTCGAAATACACGTGTTTACAGAGGGTTGACCGGAGAACCTCGGCCGCGGTCTCCGCCGCGATGGTGGATCTCCTCCGGCCGTCCGCCGCGCCCGTCCACACGATCACGGCGGACAACGGCAGGGAGTTCGCGGGCCACGCCGGCGTGGCGGCGGAGCTCGGGGCCGGGTTCCACTTCGCCACCCCCTACCATTCCTGGGAGCGTGGCCTGAACGAGCACACCAACGGGCTGGTGCGGCAGTACCTGCCGAAGGGGACGGACCTCCGCGCGGTCAGCGACGCGGAGGTGAGGGCGGTGCAGGACCGCCTGAACGCGCGTCCGCGCCGGGCGCTGGGCTACCGGACGCCCGCCGAGGTGTTCCATGAGGCCCGCCCTCCCTGACGCCGCGCGACCGCCTCCCACCGGCGCGGGCCGGGCGCCGGACGGACGCGACCCGCCCAGGCGGAGGCGTTGCGCCGCCCGGAAAGTCCGGATAAATTCCATACAGACGGGACCACAGCCGTCCCGGGGCCGGATCCGCGGCGCCCGGGGGCCGCAGACCACGCCTTCCGGCCATTCCCTACGCTCGGGCTACGCCCCCGCTGCGGGAATGGCCGGTGTTGCGCTTCGGAGTGGAAGTGGGGCGGGGAAAAACCGGATGCCCCCATCTGCGGTACGGGCAAAGCCACGGTCATCGTTCAGGGTGCGCCCAAGGATGGCAAGGGTGCTTTCCTCGACCAGTTGAGGGCGCGTTTCGTGGTGGAACGCGCCGGGCCAGTCGCACGTCGTCACCTTCTCCAGCCATGACCTTCTGTCCAACCTCGTATGTTCAGAGAATCGGAATTGAACCGGGGATCTGGCGCTGGTGTTACACTAAAGTGTGGAACGGGAGTGATCATTAACCGTAATGGCATGGACTGCTGCCGATCGCTGATCTGCCGACGTCAGAACCGTTCCAGCAATCTCCGAAGGTAATCCAGTTCTACCTCCGGTCGGGTGCGGTCGCTCGACCTGCGGCGAATCTCGTCCATCAGTTCGTGAGCGCGGCGGTAGACACTCTCATTCTGAAGAAGTCGGTCATCTGTGCCCGGCTGACCACTGGCACCCGGCTCACGGCCTAGGGGATCAAGCGGGCGTCTCGCCATTTGATTGCCAAATTCCCCCCCCTGCTGGCCAGACTGACCGGGCTGTCCCATCTGCTGCTGCGCCATCGCCTCGCCTAGATTTCGCATCCCTTCACGTAGTGCTTCGATCGCCTCCGCCTGGGAATCGAGAGCCCCTGAAAGATCGTTCTCCGCCAGCGCCTCCCCCGCATCGTCCATCGCGTCTCCCGCGCGGTCGAGCGCCTCTCTGGCCGCGTCACCCTCGGTCGTACCCGCACCTGGGAGACTCTGCCTCTGTCGCTGCAGTTCCTGCATCAACGCCCACTGCCGTTCAGCAAGCTGTTCCGGACCCGTGCCGGGTCCGGCTCCTTGTCCGGGCTCCTGTTGGTCAAGTCCGTTTCCGGGTCGCTGTTGGCCCTGGCCAAACAAGCCCCCGTCGCCCTGCTGGCCGGGGGTCTGGCCCGGATCATCCTGCCAACCGTAGTTCTCCTGCAGTTCGCCGAAGGTATCGTCGCTCAACTCCTGCTGTCGGCGCAGGGTTTGGCCAAGCCCCTCCATCGCCTGCTGGCCGGGCTGCTGGCCTTGGGCGACCTGAAGATTCTCCATCATTTGTGCGAGAAGATCGAGCAGCTGCTGCGCTTCATCCATTCGACCCTGCTCCATAAGATCCTGAAGACGATCCATCAGTTCCTGAAGTTGGTTGCCCGTGATCTCCTGGGTGTTCTGCTGGCTCTGAGCCTGCTGCTGACCATCCTGTCCCTGCTCGGCAAGCCGGCGGATGAATTCCTGCATCGCTTCCCGCAGTTCCTGCATCAAAGCCGCGATCTCCTCCTGTGTGGCGCCATTGCGAATGGCTTCCTGCAGTCGTTCCTGCGCCTCGCGCAGACGTTCACGAACGTCCGAGAGATTCCCGTCCTCGATCATCAGGGCGACTTCCCAAAGTGCCGCGGCGACTTCGTCGCGTCGCTCTTCGGTCAGTTCATCAGGGAGTTGCCGTTCAAGTTGCCGCAATGCATACCGCAACCTGAGGTATGCCGCCTCCGAACTGAAATGGCCTTCCGGCCTATGGCTGACGGCGCGCAGCACCTGTGCCACACGGCTGCTGTTGCTACGGTTCCATAGCAGGTCCCTGCGTTGCTCGATGACCGCAGCGGCCAGTGGATCGAAGAACCGCCGCCCAGGCAGAATTGCGGTGCTTGGGACCGCAACACCTTCCTGCCCAAGTGCATCCAACGCAAACAGTTCGATCTTCACAGGGAGCATCGCCCAAGGATGCTGACTGAGATTCTCGATCAATGTCTCAGTGAATTCCGTCCGATCACCGGAAATCTTAATGGGAAGATCCAGCCCGATCGGCTCCCGCGGCTCGGGATTTGCCGACAACCCATGCCGACGGTCGACCGCCGCAAGATCCAGCGTAATCGCTGCATGTCCGCCAACCACGCCATAGTCGTCTTTGGCCAGAAATGTCTGCCGCATCTCACCCATCAAACCGCGCGCAGGCTCACCAAGAGTCTGGATCGAGGGCGGTTCGTCGTCCACAATTGCGAACGTCCACTCGGAGCCACCGGGTCCTTCGACCGCAAGCGTTCCGCTCTGTGTGACCTTGAATCTCTGCACCTGGTCAACGGTGCCAGTCGGATTTTCCGACCGACCGGAAACGGTCTCAACGACGGACAGTGCCCCGACCTCTCCATACAGCCTGAATGTGACCTGGCTGGACTCCGGCACCGCAATGCTTGGCTGAGTTATGTCATTCAGATAGATCGGCGGTTTGCCGGTATATCCGGGCGGTTCAACCCACCCCTCCCACGAAGGACCTGTCGCCAGATATCCATCCCCGCCCGGCGCGATTTCGGTCACGGAAGTGACCTTCAGCACAGAACCGAACAGCGCAGCGATAGTGAAGAACAGTACAGCCACGTAACGAAGGGCAAATGGATCGCGATCCGAAATCCGCAGGTTGGGCCCAACCGCCCGCACATGGCGGGCGGTGGCCACCATTCGCGCCACATGTTCGCTCCATACGGCTTCGGCAGCCTGATCTCCCGCCCCGATCGCCATCGTGTCTTCAAGCGCCGCGATCGGACGTCCCGGAAGCGTTCGATCCAGACGCTCCTTGGCTTCCCTCTTGGTTGGCAGGCGAAAGACCCGGGCACCCCAGCCAATCGTACCAACCACCGCCATGACAAGTAGGACGGCAATGGCCCAGGCGACCTCAAGAGGCACACTGTCCTGCAACCCCAACATCAAGGCAGCGGCCCCCATGAGGAGGCATGACCAAAATGGCCAGAAGGAACGTGTCAGACGTTCGGCGAGCAATCCAGCCCAGGTCAGCCACAGCGCAATGCGCAGCCTTCCCAAGCGGTCATGCCGCAGTTGAATCGGGTCCGTCATAGGTCGGTGCCATCCGTTCACACGCGGGACAGCGCATCAGAGCCATTCGGGTATTATATCGCGACCCAGGATTTCGTCAAATGTCGGTCGAGCGCGGATGACAGCAAATCGATCTCCATGGACCAGAACTTCCGGTACGAGAGGACGCGTATTGTATTCGCTTGCCATCACCGCGCCGTAGGCCCCGGCACTTCGAAAGGCGAGCAGTTCATTTGGCTCAAGCGGCGGCATCAGCCGCTGCTTTGCGAACGTATCTCCGGACTCGCAGACCGGTCCAACTATATCGGACGGCTCCTCCAGTGCGTCCGGCGTGGGTTCCTTCACCGGGACGACTTCGTGATAGCTGGAATAAAGAGCTGGCCGAACCAGATCATTCATCGCACTGTCGAGGATCAGGAATTTCCGGTCCATGCCGGACTTGATATAGAGCAGTCGACTTACGAGAATTCCGGCATTACCGGCAATCATCCGCCCGGGTTCGATCTCGATCTCGCATCCCAGATGCCCAACAGTTCTTTTGACCAGTGCGCAGAACTCCACTGGAAGTGGTAGCGCCTCATCTGAACGGCGGTAGGGGATCCCCAGTCCACCTCCAAGATCCAGCCGACTGATGTCATGTCCTTCGGAGCGGAGCTGTCCGGTGAGGTCAGCAACCAGCCTGAACGCCTGCCTGTAGGGTGCGAGATCGGTCAGTTGACTTCCAATGTGCACATCCAGTCCGACGACCTCAATTCCCGGCAAGGAAGCAGCCAACTTATATGCCTCAGACGCCCGGCTAGCCGGAATTCCGAACTTGTCCTCCGCCCTTCCAGTTGATATCTTGTCGTGCGTCCCGGCATCGACATCAGGGTTAATCCTGAACGCGACGGGCACAATAACGCCCATCGAAGCTGCCACCTGCGACAGCAGTTCCATCTCTGGTTCTGACTCAAGATTGATCTGTCGGATTCCGCCTTCAAGAACCTGCACGAGTTCGGCCCGGGTCTTTCCCACTCCTGAAAAAACGATCCGGTCGCCTTGCACTCCAACGGCGCGTGCGCGCAGGTATTCGCCTCCAGAAACAACGTCCATTCCGGCTCCCAGATCAGCCAGTATCTTTAGTACCGCCTGATTGGAATTCGCCTTCATCGCATAACACACAAGGTGGTCGATACCGCTGAGTCCTTCGTCAAACAGCCTGAAATGGCGAACCAGCGTTGCGGTGGAATAGAGATAGAACGGAGTACCGACCGAAGCAGCCACTTCGTCGACAGGCACGTCTTCCGCATGCAGCACGCCGTCGCGATAGTTGAAGTGGTCCATGCCGGAGCCCTGCCCGCCTGTTCCAGCCGCTCTTAACAAGACAGGTCCGGAACGCAAGGACATAGCCTGGGACGCCGGGCTGTCGTGGACCACGAGTACTTTTCGATGGGCTATAACGAGGGGACGATTGACAAAATTGTCAAACAGCCGCGCCATTCAGTCCGTCTTACGTGGACCTCCAACCAACCCTTCAGGTCGTGGGTGCGCTCTGTTCCAGCTTCAACCGTCGCTAGGGTGTAGCCCAGATTGTTGGCATGAATCGCTCGGATGTCCATTTGAGCCTTGATTTCCTGGCATAGGAACTCCTTTCGGTCGGTTTTCGCCCGTGAAAACCGACCGAAAGCATAGATTCCCAATAATCTGGGATACACCCCCGTCGCCAGGTATTGTCTGAACCTGATCTCACCCAACAATTGGACGGTCTAGAGCACATAGCGGCTGACGTCCGTCGACCGAGCAAGCTCTCCGAGGTTCGACTCAACAAAGTCACCATCCACAACCACCTTGTCGCCAGCCCGCTCCGGCGCATCGAACGAAAGCTCCTCAAACACCCGTTCCATGACGGTGTAAAGCCGGCGAGCACCTATGTTCTCGACACTTTGGTTAACTTCGGCAGCGATTTTCGCAAGTGCTGCAATGCCATTTTCCGTAAAGGAAAGCTTGACTCCCTCGGTTTCCATCAACGCGGAATACTGCAGGGTCAGCGCGTTATCCGTCTCCGTCAGAATACGTATGAAGTCCTGCTCCGTCAGCGCTCTCAGTTCCACCCGAATCGGAAGGCGTCCCTGAAGCTCGGGGAGAAGATCGGACGGTTTGGCGATATGGAATGCACCCGACGCGATGAAGAGAACATGGTCCGTCTTCACCGATCCGTGCTTCGTCGAAACCGTGGTTCCCTCAATGAGTGGAAGGAGGTCACGCTGCACGCCTTCCCGGCTGACTTCGCCTCCACGCTGATCCTGCCGGGCGCAGACCTTGTCGATCTCGTCGAGGAATACGATCCCGTTCTGCTCTGCGGCCTCCAGAGCCTGCAGGGTAACCGACTCATCGTCGAGGAGCTTGTCCGCTTCCTCGCTGACCAGAATGTCATAACTGTCCTCTACCGTCATTGTCCGCGATACTGTCCGCATGCCGAATACCTTTCCAAACATATCCGACAGGTTCAGCATGCCAACGCTCGCGCCAGGCTGGCCAGGGATCTCCATCATTGGCATCGGATTGGAATTGTCCATTACATCGAGTTCGATCACCTCATCGTCGAGATCCCCGTTGTGAAGCCTTTCCCGGAACTTCTCGCGCGTACCAGGCCGGGCGCCCTCTCCCGCGATCGCATCGATTACACGGTCCTCAGCGGCGGTCCGGGCGGCGGCCTGAACTTCCTCGCGCATCCGTTCGCGGGTCATCGCCATCGATACATCGACCAGATCGCGCATGATCTGCTCGACGTCGCGCCCGACATAGCCCACTTCGGTGAACTTGGTGGCCTCGACCTTCAGGAACGGAGCCTTGGCAAGGCGCGCAAGCCGACGGCTGATTTCTGTCTTGCCAACACCGGTTGGGCCGATCATCAGGATGTTCTTCGGAAAGACCTCATCCCGAAGTGGATCCGGCAGCTGTTTGCGCCTCCAGCGGTTGCGGAGCGCCACGGCCACGGCGCGCTTGGCGTCCCTCTGACCGATTATGAACCGGTCCAGTTCACCTACGATCTCGCGGGGTGTCAGTGTGGTCAACTGCTGATCCTCTCCACCGAAAGCTTTCCGTTTGTATAGACGCAGATGTCAGCAGCGATTTCCATCGCCCTGCGGGCGATCTCCTCGGCGCTGCAATCGCTGTCCATCAGCGCCCGTGCCGCCGCAAGGGCGTAGTTTCCACCGGAACCGATTGCGGTCACGTCGTGTTCGGGCTCCAGTACATCTCCTGCGCCCGTAATGACATAAAGCCTGCTGCCGTCACTGACGATAAGCATCGCCTCAAGCTTCTGCAGAAACTTGTCGGTTCTCCAGTCCTTCGCCAGTTCGACCGCCGCACGCTGAAGCTGTCCCGGAGTCGCTTCAAGCTTGGCTTCCAGTCGCTCCATGAGGGTGAATGCGTCTGCGGTGGAACCGGCGAACCCGACCAGCACTTCCAGACCACCGGGCGACAGCCGACGCACCTTGCGCGCCGTTCCCTTTATAACGGTCTGGCCCAAACTGACCTGTCCATCTCCGGCAATCACGACCTCACCGCCCTTCTTCACACCAATGACGGTGGTGCCGTGCCAGCCTGGAAAAGCGTCGTCCGCCATTCCGTCCTCCTTCGCATTCGCGCCTATATGGACATCGACTTTGCAAGTGGCAACCCACCTTTGCCCTGTTCTCCTTGCCGAAAGACATGACAGGTTCCCATTGCCGACCATGACTATGCACTTCGGAACGGAAGTGGGGTCATGGGTTCCTCACTGGTGTGGCCCAGCCTGGTTCCCTGTCGCGATTCGAACTTGCCGGTCCACGCACTTCCCGCCTATGCAAAATCTGCCAAGGCTGACCTGAGCGCATCCGAGCGCCGCGCCACAGCGGACATCGTCGCAGCGATCAAGCTGGCCGAAAAGAAGAAATGATGACTGCCTATGGAGTAGATCTGGTCCAATCGCTCAGCGAGGTCCTTGCCCACGCCGAGGACAGAGACCCTGCCATCGTGCACGCGCTGGAGCACGCCTCCGGCGCCGGCAGGGCGATCCACCCGGAGGGACCGGAGCGGGACCGGCGGTTCGCGGAGGTCAGGGCGGACACCGGGGCTGGTCGGGCGGGGAGAGTGGTCCGAGAGCTGGAGCCCCTGAGCGGACGGACCGGGGACGTGGAGGCCTGCTGCCGCCACTTCCGGAACAGCCCCGGAAGGATGCGGTACGACAGGTGCCGCGACCGGGGCATCCAGGCCGGGAGCGGCGTCGTGGAGAGCGGCTGCCGCATGTCCGGGCTCTGGATGAAGCGCTCCGGCACCCGCTGGTCGCGGAAAGGGGCCAACGCAGTGATGTCACCCAGGTCCTGTGTCATGAACGGCAGGCTACCTGACCTGCTCGACTGGCGGGCGAGGCAGGCCATCGCCGCCTGATCAACCAACTTGAGATACACCCCGCTGTATGAGGGTGTAGCCCAGGATTCTTGTCATGCCGCTGCGGCTTGATCCGTCTGGCACGTGGTCCAGGACTATGGGCCAAGAAATAGACCAGAGCCAAGAATCCTGGGCTACACCCGCTGTATGAAGGAAGTTGACAAAATCACATCATATGAGCCTCTTGCACAATTATTGCGGTTCGGGCGGCCGCGGCCAGCCTTTCGGTTCCGGCAGGGTCCCGTCACCGGTTCCGGCGGGTGCCCTGGGCGTTCCCATAGGTCGAAGTGTGGCGGAATGTCGCAGTTGTTGGCTTCAGGGACGCCATCCGCACACGGCTGGCCGCGCCGTCCCCTCCGGGGCGGCGTCCGAGGCGTCCGGCGCTGCCTGGGCCGGCGGTGTCAGATGGTGAGCCGCATCAGCTGTTCCACCGTCAGGGCCAGCACGCCGAAGAAAAGGTGGCAGGCCACCTTGGCGTGCCCACGGACACGGACATGCCGGGCGCCGTAGGAGTCCTTCAGGGCGGAGTTCACCCGCTCCACGCTGGAGCGCTGCCGGTAGCGGACGCGGTCATGGCGGATGTGGCCCGCCTTCCGCTGCGCCAGAGCCTCCCTGGCGAGGCGCTCCTTCAGGGCCGCGTCGCGGCGGGGGTTGGTGTCGGTGATCGCCACGCGCCCCGTCAGGTAGGCGTGGAACCCGATCTCCAGGGAATCGTAGGCCGCGTCCATCAGTTCGTAACAGTGGTCCACCCGCAGCGCCGTCATCTTCGACAGCGGGATGGCGGCCTGGCTGTCGTGCAGCGAAGCGGAGGTCAGGATGCAGCTGATGGGGACGTCGCCATCGGCGGCGTCGATATGCAGCTTGTACCCCCTCCAGCTCTCTTTGTACCCCTTCGAGTTGCGCTTCGTGCCGGTGTCGCAGGCCTTCGGCAGCCCGCCGGCCATCTCCGCGGCGGTCATCCCGTCCCGCAGCTGCCGCTCCAGCCGGGTCGGCTCCTTCGGCCTCTCCTCCCCCTTTTTCGGGCGTCCGCGCTTTCGCTTCGGCCGCTCCTGCGGCCTCGGCTTCGGCGCCGGCCTCTCCCGCCCGACGATCGCCGTGGAGTCCCGCGATATGTGCCCGACGACCGAGCCGGCGTACGCGGAGCGGACCAGCGCCTCGTGCATCCGCTCCGGCAGACGGGTCTCCGCGAACCAGGCGAAGGCGCGGGAGAACGCCGGTTCGCTGGGAACCTCCGACACGCGGGACCAGCCGACCGGCCTGCGCAGCGTCGGGTCGTAAAGCAGCCGGTCGATCAGGACCACCGTGGTCGGCATGTCCCACACCGCCTTCGCGACGAAGGCCCGAGCCAGCGCCCTGCGGTCCGCGGGCGGGTTGCCGACGCCCCGGTGGCTGTAGTGGACGTGCCTCTCCACCTCCACCATGTCCAGGACGGCGATGAATTTGGTGTGCCTCACGCCCAGTGGGCCGACCTCCCCGGCGAGGGAGGGAAAAAGTTCCCCTTGAAAGTGCCGCCAGGCATCTGATAGACGCGAACGTAGGGACATGGAGCCGTCTCCCTGCATGTTGTGGTTTTGGTACCTGCTTCATACCAGAGGGACGGCTCCATATCCAGGCCAGCCATCAGAAAAAGTGCCCGTTTTCAGGAAAAAAACCGCTTGATCGGGAAGTTCTGCAACAGGCTCATATGATATATATTTTGTTTTCATATGGAGTCAGTCATGCTTGAACCCACCCAGCACGCATCTCAACAGGCATTTGTCCAGCCAATTGACCGACATGACAGGATCGCTGCGGTCATCAAAGGCGTTGTTCGGACTGCTGATGCCTGGGGCCTGTCAAATGCTGAGGCAGCAATGTTGTTCGATGTTCCGATTGCAACATGGGGCCGTATGAAAGCTGGAACCTTCAAAGGGGTACTGGATCAAGACAAGGTCACCCGCGCAAGCCTTCTGATCGGGCTCTATAAAGGGTTGAGACTGCTGTTTAACGGACCTCTCACCTACGGCTGGCCAAAGACCGCAAATACCGGACCCGGCTTCAACGGAAAGAATCCAGTCCAGATCATGTGTGAGGGCGGCATTCCCGCAATGATGAAAATGCGTCAGCATATCGACGCATTGAGAGGTGGTATGTGATCAGGGCAGGCAATCTGACCGTTGTCGGTTTCACCGAACCGACAACGGTCAGATTGATCCCAACCGCCTACATCGATGAACCCGCAATGGCACCATTGGCGGATGACGCGGAAGATCTGGCGATTCTGGAAGAAATCGAGGGGCTGACGTCGGCCCGGCAGACCATCACTCTCCCTACCCCGGGTGGGCTCCGTCCAGATGAGCTACTGACCGAAGCCGCCGGATGAAGCCGCCGGATATGGTTGGATACTGGTTAATGCCGCTTTCTGCTATGCGCGCGCGACGGGAAACAGATTCAATGGGCCGGAGCGGGGAGCTTGGTACGCTTCCTATGGAGAGCATGCCGTCGAGACAGCCCAGGCAGAAGTCTCCTGGCATCTTACACGCGAGCTTGAAGCAACCGGAATTTTCGAGAATACCACATCATATCGTGAGCTTTACGCAGGCTTTACTTCACAGTTCCATAAAATTGCTCCGGGTACCAAAGATTGCGTATTGAGCGCTGACCCAGCGACGGCTTATCCGGCAGGCCAGGCCCTGGCTCGTGATGTCCTCGGTTCCGGCGGCAACGGGATCCTCTACCCTTCCTCTCGATTGCCCGGCGGGCAGTGCCTTGTCGCGCTTCGCCCACATCTCGTACAGAACATTCGACAGGGTGAAACCTGGGACTTTGTCTGGACCGGCTCACATGTGCCGGCAACAGCCAGGAGAAATCAGAAATAGACGAAGGCAACTGGAAAGCTCAGGCAGGAAGTGGCTTCGGGTATCCCTTCACCTTTGCTTCACCCTGACCATCAATCCTCCTGTTCCGCCTTCCACCCCGATGCCAGGATGGCTCGGTTCAGCTGAACGGGTTCCATGATCCGAAAGCCGGTCCGGCAACCCAGGAAACTCTTTGCCTTGCCCTTACCTCACCGAACCGCAGAATCGCCGCCAAAGGCCATCTTGCAATCCAACGAGGTTTACCGGTAGTCTTTGCAAGCGTATGCAAGGCCACGCCGCCAGAACCTAATTCAGCGCTTTTCGGGACGGAACGGTTGTGTGCTTTCCGGCAAGGACGGGGCCCCTGTATACGCCGTCTGGCACGGTGTGGCAGATGGAAATCTGGACATTCTCAGGGAGGAAGCGAACCCATGGGTATAATGAAACGACTGGCGGTGGGAACCGCCCTCGCAGTTTGGGCTGGCAGTACGGCCCACGCCGGCTGCGGAATTGAAAGCGGCAACATCAGCGTGCTGGCCAACGACTTTCCTGCGCTTCACGCGGTAGTGAACAAGGCGGAGGAATGCGCCGGCGGAAACGTCACCTTCGCGAAGAACCACACAGCTGCGCACCGCGACATCCAGGTCGCGGCGCTGACTGCGGACCCTGCGGAATACACAACCGTCATTGTCGCAAATTCCTCGATCGTGCCACTCCTGAACGAGGGACTGATCCGTCCACTCGACGATCTGGTTGCCAAACATGGGCAGAACCTCAAGAAGCATCAACTGATCACGATCGACGGCAAGACAATGGCCATCGCGTTCATGGCGAACGCACAGCATCTCGTGGTCCGCAAAGATATCCTTGAGCAGGTAAACGTCGAAATCCCATCTACTTACGAAGAGGTGATCGCCGCCGCGAAAGCGATCAAGGACGCCGGAATTCTTGAGCATCCTTTCGCGATGCTAACCAAGTCCGACTGGAATCTCGGCGAGGAGTTCGTCAATATGTACCTTGGCCACGGAGGCGAATTCTTCAAGCCGGGAACAGCTGAGCCGAACGTAAACAACGAGACCGGCGTCGCCACCCTCGACATGCTCAAGTCACTGTCGGAATACTCCAATCCGGATTTCCTGACCTACAACACCGCTACGGTTGCGCCAATCTGGGAGGCCGGCAACCTGGCTCTGGCACAGATGTGGGGATCGTCTATGGGCCAGTTGCTCGACGATGAAGGCTCGACCCCCGAAGTCATCGAGAACACGGTTCCGGTCGGCGCGATGACAGTTGCAGGCGGAACTTCCCCGGCTTCGAGCCTCTGGTGGGACGGATTCACGATCGCTGCAAACATTTCCGACGAGGATGCGGAAGCAAGCTTCATTGCCATGGTGAATGGAGTCTCCGACGAAATGGTCATGGAGGGCGACAACAATGACAAAGCGGTCTGGCTGATGGATGCATACAAACCAGGCCCCGCGGCGGAGGGTATCTCCGCCACTGCTGGGGCAGGTGCGGAGCCGTATCCTATGCTGCCTTATATGGGCTTGCTGCACGCAGCTTTCTCCGCGGAACTGCCGGACTTCCTGCAGGGTAACGAGAGTGCCGAGCAGACGCTCGCCGACATCGAGGCTGCCTACATCACGTCAGCCAAGGAATCGGGCTTCCTGCAGTAACTTCAAGCCTGCGGGGCCGGATCCCGGCCCCGCTCACTTTCCACAAGGCCGCAGGACTCCCGCTCTGCGGGACCCTTACGGACAGGCCACGCGCGTGAAGCACAAGACCTTTTTCTGGTTCATACTTCCCTCGCTCGCTGCGATGATTCTGTTCATCGCACTGCCAATTGTCTCGATCGCGCTCCAGTCATTGTTCGTAGAGCACGATCAGGTGATGATCGAGGTGGAGAACTGCACGCCATTCAAGTGCGAAACTTCGCTGGTGGTGGACCGGGAGGCGACCGCAGCGCTTAGGGAGCAACGTCCGCTCGGGCGCTTCAACGGCGTCGGCACCTACACCAACCGAAGCCATCTGGCCTTCACCGAGGTGGGAGAGGCTTGGGAAGCGTCCGCTAGCCTCAGGGATTTCGGCTCCCGGCTGATGAACCTTCCCTTCTATAAGGCACTCGCCTTTACGCTAACCTATACGATGGTGGTAACGCCCTTTGTCATAGTCCTTGGCCTTGCCATTGCCCTCGGTGTGAACGCTCTTCCCCGAATCGTGAAAGGGCCAACGATTTTCGTTTCACTCCTGCCCATGATCGTGACGCCGCTGATCGGCTCACTCATCCTGTTCTGGATGGTTGACGCCGACGGGATAATCGGAGCCACCCTACAACGGATTTTTGACAACGACCAACTGTCGCTGAAAGCGTCCCATTCGCTGACCTGGATCATGCTGATTGTCTACGGCATCTGGCATTCAGCACCATTCAGCTTCATCGTCTTCTATGCCGGACTACAGACCGTACCCACCGAAACACTGGAGGCCGCGCAGATCGATGGCGCCTCGCGCTGGCAACGGGTCCGCCACGTCGTGGTTCCATACATGATGCCCCTGGTTGTTTTCATCACACTTATGCAACTTATGGACAATTTCCGGGTATTTGAACCGATCGTCGGATTTTCGGCCTCCGCCAAGGCGACGTCCCTATCCTGGATCATCTTCAACGACCTTCGCAGTGGAGATGTCAAGCTGTTCGGGAGTGCAGCGACCACCTCGATGCTGACCATTTTCGGCGTGGTGGTCCTACTGGCACCGGTCCTTGTCCGAACCTGGCGCGACTTTAACAGAAAGGTTCACTGAGCCATGGCTTCCGTAGCACAGCGCCGCCCGTTCGGCCTTGCCTTCCTAGCCTCCGCCTTTGTGGTCTTCTGGCTGATGATCGCCGCGGGACCCTTTGTGTGGACGGTCTGGGGCTCGTTCAAGGTCGAGAGCGACTTCTTTTCGAAGGCTGACTGGACATATGCGATATACGGCGTACGAACCGTGGCGGAAACCGGCGATGCCTTCACCGGCGGTGGATATTTCGGCGCCTGGATCCAAGAGGGTTTCTGGAAAAACGCGCTGAACACATCGATTGTTGTCTTCTTCACGGTGATCATCTCGCTGACCTTCGGCACGCTCGGCGGCTACGCCTTGGCCCGATCGGGTTTCCGCTATGCGTTCTGGCTCCTTATGGCGGCACTCGTCTTCCGCGCGATGCCGCATATCACATTGGTCTCAGGATATCTGCTACCGTTCTTCCAGTGGAAGATCTGGGGGCATTTACCAACAGCAATTATCGTACTTGTTGCGATCAACCAACCCTTCACCCTTTGGATGCTGCATTCGTTCTTCCTCAACATTCCCAAGGACATGGACGAGAGTGCCATGGTCGACGGATGCACCCGACTGCAGGCATTCCGCCATGTGATCATCCCGGTCATGTGGCCAGGAGTCATCACCACGGGTCTCTTCAGTTTCCTACTTGCATACAATGACTTTGCCGTGACCTCCATGCTGCTCAGTCAGGAAAACCTGACCATGGTGCCTAGGATCGAGAGCTTCCTCGGAACCGTCCGTCAACAGGGTCAGGTCATGTTCGCAGTGGCCGCGGTGGTCTCAGCCATGGTACCTCTTTTTTTCCTGGTGCTCTTCTTCCAGCGCCAGATCGTCAGTGGGCTGACAACCGGAGCCGTAAAGGGATAGATCACATGAAACGCCACGATCACCCAGCCGTACCGCTTTCACGGCGGCATATGCCCACTGGTTATGACATCTCGCTCGATCGCTACACGAACGGAAAGAAGGCGCGCATCCCGGACGATTATGGACCCACACAGAGCCTTCGAGGATTTGACGGATACCGCAACATCATCGACTACATCGTGAGAATCACACACCGAATTTGGGAGAGCGCCGACCATTGCAGCGCACCACGCGATGTGGAGTACATAGGTGCCTGCTACTCGCCGGATTCGATGGTTTATGATGATTACGGACTGCAGCTGGGCAATGCCAAGATCATCTCCGACACACATCACACGACAGGTGCCTTCCCCGACATCATCCTCGACGCGGAGGAGGTGATCTGGGCTGGAGACGACGAGGTGGGCTTTCACACCTCACATCTAACCCGCATAATTGGTACCAACACGGGGCCGAGCCGCTATGGACCGCCAAACGGCAACCATGTGAACGTTCTGGCGATAGCAAACTGCGTGGCGCTTGAGAATGACATATTTCTTGAACATGTGCTCTACAACACTTCCGCAATGCTCAAGCAGCTCGGGCTTGATCTCTGGAAGGAGGCCTCAAGGCTGGCAACCGAGGCTCCCCCGGGATGGCCACGGAGTCAGGATGTTTGGGATGGACTACGCCGCGCCGCGGCACCCGCCCTTCCATTATCCGAAGCCGAGCCGATCAAGGGATTCGATCCCGACGCCTTCGCGCGCGCCATTCACGACAGCATATGGAACGGGGATGGGTCGGCAATGGCGATGCACTACGACAGTTGCCTTCAATTTGAGGGAACAACCGATCGGAGATTTGTCGGAATCGAAGCGTATCGCGCCTATGTGGATGAACTGCGTTCGGCCTTCTGTGATCTGAACCTGCAGGTCGATGAAGTCTATTGGATGGGCAACCCGGTCGACGGCTGGCTGATCAGCACACGCTGGAGCGCAGAGGGCACACATACTGGCGGCGCACTTTATCGCGAGCCCACGAACAGGCGATGTCAGATCTGGGGTATCACACAATGGCGGGTCGACAACGGCAAAGTTTCCCGGGAATGGCAGCTATTCAACGAATTCGACCTAATGATGCAGATAGAAGGGACACGCCATGACTGATTCTTCCCGCCTGCAGGCAGCGAAACGCCTCGTCCTCGATCACTACGAGACCGTCGATGCCGCTGGACCTAACGAAGCCGCAGCCGCCTTCGCCCGCCATACCAGTACGGATATTCTATGGCGTGGCATGCACCCATTCAACGAACAGTCAGGTGCGGATGCGGTCGCGAAGACCTTCCTTACGCCGCTCAAACGCGCCATGGGCCCTATCCAGCGGCGACCGGACATCTTCTTCGCCGGTGACGACCGGAACACGGGATCCGGGCTCTGGGTGGTGCAGATGGGGCACCTGATGGGTCTGTGGGACGGTGAGTTTCTTGGCCTGCCACCCAGCCGTCAGATCGCGTTCCTGCGATACGTGGAATTCCATCGCGTCGTCAAAGGACGGATCGCCGAAACGGCCTGCTTCACCGACCTCATCTCACTCATGCATCAGACGGGACTACAGCCGCTGCCGCCGCAGACGGGTGCGGCCATACTGACGCCGGGGCCGCGAACCCACGACGGGCTACTCTTTGATCCACAGGATCCAGCCGAAGGCCAAAAAACCATCGAACTGATCGTCGGGATGATCGACGAACTTGTAGACCTCGACGTGAGATCGCCAATTGAGCACCTCAAACGATGGTGGGTTCCCGATATGTGCTGGTTCGGCCCGGGAGGAATCGGTGCCAGCGCGTTCTTCAAGGGCTACCACCGTGGCCATACTGATCCATTCGAGGAAGGGTTGGAGTTTATCAGCCACAACGGACATTTCACCCGTCTCGCCGAGGGCAGGTTCGGGGGCTTCTTTGGCTGGCCAAGCATGACCATGCGCACAACTGGCGGTTTCATGGGCATGCCCGCCAGCGACCGACCCGCAGATATGAGAATCGTCGACCTCTACCGGCGCGACGGGGACAAACTGGCAGAGAACTGGATTTTCATTGACCTTCTGCACTTCTTCGCGATGCAGGGCCTCGACATCCTTGGACGCGTTCGGGAGTTTCCGCGCACATGATTGACCTACAGGAGGCCAAGACCGTCGTTCGGGGCTTTTACGACGCGCTCGACCACGCCGCTCCGGACGGCTGTGCCAAAGCCATGAAGAGCCACTGCGCCGCCGATCTTGTCTGGAGGGGATTTCATCCCTTCGATGAACTGCGCGGACCGGAACCAGTGGCGGAACTGTTCTGGACACCGCTCAAGGTCGCCCTGACATCCATGCAGCGACGGCTCGACCTGTTCTTTGCGGGCTACAACTCGATCGACAACGGCAAGACCATCTGGGTCGGAACCATGGGCCACCTGATGGGACTTCTTGACGGGCCGTGGCTTGGAATTCGCCCCACGGGAAAGATCGCGATGCTCAGATATGCCGCGTTCCACAGAGTGGATGCGAACCGAATTGCCGAGACGGCGATGTTCTTCGACATCCCCCACTTAATGCTGCAAGCGGGTTTGAACCCGTTTCCTCCGCAGACGGGCGCACATTTGATCCAGCCTGGTCCGATGACCCACAACGGGCTTCTCTTCGACCCGCAACCTCCGGAGGAAGGAGAGGCTACACAGGCAGCAATTGACGCGATGACTCGGGACATCGCCAGTTGGAGCGGCGGACAGACCGAACCGTTGGTGGACGAACTTCGCCGCACCTGGAACGAGGACATGATTTGGTGGGGTCCTGCGGGAATCGGAGCGACCTACACAATACCGCGGTATGCCCTGCAGCATTCCGGACCATTCCGTGAAGCTTTCGGTACACGGCGGTTCCACGGACATATCGCAAGTATATCCGAAGGCCATTTTGGCGGGTTCTTCGGCTGGCCAAATCTGACTCTCAACCATAAGGGCGGCTTCATGGGCATGCCAGCGACCGGCCAGAACGCAGATATGCGCGTAATCGACATGTACAGACGGGAGGCCAACAAGCTGACCGAGAATTGGATATTCATCGATCTCCTGCATTTCTGGAACCTGCAGGGACTCGACGTACTGGGTCGGATGACAGACATTCACAGTTGTGACGAAACATGACAGCGGCAACCAACAACAGAATGTTCTGAGCAACCATTGACGGTTCGCGCATTTTTGTGCGATTCCTGCATCCGTGAACGGGCGTGAGTTCATCAGGAGGGTTAGAAAGTTGGCGCGCAGGAATGAGACTGCGGTCAGGTTCGACCGCACGAGAGGCAAGGGCAGTCACGGCACTCTATATTACGGAGACCGCCGCACCGTGGTGAAGGACCGCAGGAAGCCCCTCAAGGTCGGCACACTCCGCGGCATGTGCAGGCAACTCGGCATCGACCCGAACGACCTATAGGGAGTTCCGATCATGGCAATGCGATACAGCTACCCCATCGACCTTCACAGTGAACGCGAAGGCGGCTATTCCGTCACCTTTCCGGACTTCGACGAGGCATTCACTGACGGCGAAACGGTCGCTGAGGCGGTCGCGGAAGCCGCGGACTGTCTGGAGGAAGCAATTGCGGGCCGCATCGCGCGGCGTGAGGAAATCCCGGTGCCGAGCCCATTCAGGGGCCGACCCGCGGCGGTTCCCGGCGCAGTCCTTGCCGCAAAAGCGGCGCTCTATGAAGCATTGCGCGAAGAGAAACTGTCCAACAGCGCCTTCGCGGCTGTCATGGATATTCAGGAAAGTGAGGTCCGTCGCATGCTTGACCCCCGTCACGCCACCGGGATCGGCAGACTGGAGGAGGCCCTGGCACGATTCAGGAAGCGCCTCGTGATCACGGTGGAACAAGCCGCGTGACCATCGATCAGCACCGATATTTGCCTTGATCTTTCGATATCGGAAATTCCAGCAACCGATTGTCGATACGGCTGCTTCGAACAGGTCATACGGAGGTGGCTGGCTCATGGAGTTGCAAACGGCGGAAGACGGGTCCGCTGGGTGGCAGGGAGGGCGTCGCAGTTTAGAACTGCCTGAACCTCACGGTTACGAAAGGATCCGAGCCGCCGCATGGCTTGGAAGACAGAGGCCTCACGGCAGGATCCTCTCAATAGAGCCATAAGGCGGAAAGAAAGGAAATCCGGGCAAAACGCGGCGAATCGCCGAAATAACGCCTCGCTTTATCGCCGCCGACAAGAACCCGATCTGACCAAGTACCGGGACCGATGGTATGGATCGGGCCGCCGAGGCACCGGGCGCAGGTATCGAATCAGAAGCCGGAAATCCCAGAAAGTGCATCGGAAGCCTGCCCGACATGGTGCGGCACTGAAACGGATGCGCCTTAACCCGCGTATTGCACCGGAGCATGGATACTGAACTCCATCTGTAGCTGTGTGAATTCCGCTGAAACGATTTTTTTGAAACACAGGCCTTGGGAATGCCTGCAATGCCGCCCGCGAGGCTGCCCGCAGTGCCGGAATCTTCACCGTTTTCCTTGTACCGAAGACCTTGTTCCTCTACAGTCTCATAAAAGCCCCACTTCCATTCCGAAGTGCAACACCGGCCATCTGCGCAGGGAGGGCGGAGCCCGAGCTGCGCAGATGGCCGGAAGGCGGGGTTTGCGGCTCTCCGGGAACGGCGGATCCGGCCCCGGAACGGCTGCAGTCCCGTCCGGAAGGAGAATATCCGGGCTTTCAGGGCAGCGCAAGGCCGCCGCCGGGGCAGGTCGCGTCCGTCCGGGCGCAGGGAGGGCGCAGCCCGACCGGAGCCCGGACGGACGCGACGGCTTGATCCGTTCCACCCCCTCCCGGCGCGGCCATCCGCGCTGTCGGGAGGCGGGCCGGCGGTGTCAGGGAGGGCGGGCCCGGCGGAACACCTCGGCGGGGGTCCGGTAGCCGAGCACCCTGCGCGGACGCGCGTTCAGGCGGTCCTGCACCCCCTTCACCTCATCGTCGCCGACCGCCCGGAGGTCCGTCCCCTTCGGCAGGTACTGCCGCACCAGCCCGTTGGTGTGCTCGTTCAGGCCCCTCTCCCAGGAGTGGTAGGGGGTCGCGAAGTAGAAGGAGGCCTTCAGCGCCTCCGCCACGCCGGCGTGGCCCGCGAACTCCTTTCCGTTGTCCGCCGTGATCGTGTGGACAGGCGCGGCGGACGACCGGAGCATCGCCAGCATCGCCGCGGAGACCTCCGCCGAGGTCCGCCGGTCAACCCTCTGTAAATACGTGTATTTCGACGCACGGTCCACAAGCGAGACCACCGCCCCGCTGTGGCCCTTCCCGATGATCGTGTCCGCCTCCCAGTCACCGACACGCTCCTTCCTCTCCACCTCCTCCGGCCTCTCCGAGATGTCCACCCGGCCCGGGATGTGGCCACGGCCCGAGTGCCGCCCGCCACGCCAGTTGGGCTTCTTCCCGCGGCGGCGCAGCAGCAGGAACAGCTCCCCGCCCGCCTTCCGGTCGGCCTTCAGGCGCTCGTATATCCACTGGCGGCCCACCGCCCAGCCACCCTCCAGCCGCAGCCGTCCCGCGACCTGCTCCGGGCTCCAGCCCTCCGCCAGGCACCCCTCCACATGCGCCCAGCGCTCCGCAGTCATCTTCCTCGGAACCGAGGAGGCGGCGCTGCGGCGGGCCTCCGCCATCCCCTGCGCCTCGCCGGGGCTGTAGCCCGAATCACCGCCGTTCCGGCGCAGCTCCCGCCAGACCGACGAACGGTCACGGCCCAGACGGGCCGCGATGTCCCCGTAGGAGAGCCCGCTTTCCTTCAGTGCGCCGATCTGGCATCTTTCCCCATGGGTCAGGTGGCGGAAGCCCTCGGGCATGGCAGTCTCCTCTCTTCTCAACAAGGGGACTGTCGCCGCTTCCTGGCCGATCCGCAACATCATGCGGCAGGAAAACCGCCCAACACCGCCACTGGTGTTGCACTTCGGACTGGAATGGGGCAAGCGAATACGAAACTAAGCTCATACTTCTAGACCATGCCCATTTCTTCTCCGTGGATCATAGTCCGGCGCTTCACGCAGATGCGCTGCCCATGGCAGGCCGCAGGAGGACATTTGCCGAAAGGGCTTATGGGTCGCATCATAATCGGCCCCAGCCTAACCCCGCGTTCGACTTCCTGCGCGAATGGAATTCGCTCATGCAATGGACCCTTCTCCGGCTGACGCACCCCTTCATCCAGGCCGTCAGGATTGCCGCAAACATCAGCAAACGCGGCGGCGCTGGCAGGTTGCTGACAAAGAATATCGACACCGCCACGCCCAAAAGACGACTGTTCCTTCAGATGAACGTCACCTTTGACGGGTTTCAACAGGAGTTGATCGTTGTGGACAGATGGGCGGAGCTTGTCGCAGACAAAGAGCAAGGCCGTCGGAGCGGCGGGCAAAGAGCCATGGACAGCGGAAAGTTCCTCCTACTGGTATCATTGCTCCGAGACGGGGAGCACCAGAGGTCAGTCGGCAACGCAATCGATTGGCTGGAGGTCGACCGCACGGCTCTATGTCAGTTTTTCCGCCGAGTTGCATCGGACGGCTTAGGAACAGGCAGGCCAATAACCCCAACTATAGAAAAATCCGGCGGGATGTTCGGTGCCTATGTGCCGACAACCCTTGGTCGCCCTGATGGAATGATAGAATAGCAAATGATGATCCCAGTAGGTGAAGATGTATGACAACGCGTTTCGTGCAATCGAGCAGGTGCTCAGAGCCGAAAAAGGTATTGCAAATGAAGGCTTATCCCTTTGACCAAGGCGGATCAATATTTTGTGCCGGAGGGGTTGACGCGCCGCCGTGTTCGCCTTATGTTCCTCCCATGCCAGGCCGATGGAAAGACGACCGCCCCATGTCCCGCCAGGAGTCCGGGGAGCTTCTGCCGGACGACGGCGCCTGCGCCCGGCACCTTGCCCAGCTGCGCTGGGGCAGTGGCTTCGCGTGCCCGGCCTGCGGCGGGACCAGGGGCTGGGGGCCGAGGGCGGGCGCTGCCGCCGGGAATGCGCGGACCGCCGGCGCCAGACCTCGGTGACGGCCGGAACGGTTATGCACCGCTCCCACCTTCCGCTCAGGACATGGTTCCCTGCGGCCCATCCCATGGCGACGCACTCCAACGGCATCTCCGCGCTCCAGCTCCAGGCCCAGCCGGGAATCGGAAGCTACAGAAGCGCCTGGCTGCCGCTCCAGAAGCTGCGCCGGGCCATGGTGGACCCGGACCGGAGCCCGCTGCAGGGGATCGCGGAGGTGGACGGGGCGTCGATGCCCTGCCGCGACGGCGGCGGCGCGGAGGACGGCGGGGAGAGGGGCGTGGCCGGCCGGGGCCGCGGCGCGGCGGGCCGGATCCCCATCGCCGGGGCTGTGGAGCTGTCGGAGGACGGCAGTCCACGCCGCATCCGGCTGGAGACGGTCGGGGACTACGGCGCCGAAGCGCTCCATGGCTTCATCGCCGGGGCGGTCGCGCCGGGCGCCTGGGCCGTCACCGACGGGTGGAGCGGATACATCGGCCTGCCCGACAACCCGCGGGAGCGCAGGGTGGCCGGCCGTCCGCCCCATCCGCCGGACGTACGGGCGAAGCGGGCGGATGTGGCCGCCGGGCCGGAACGCCCCCCGCAGGAGCCCGTGGGCCAGGAGCTTCCGGATCCACTGGCAGCCCGGCACGTCGCTCCCGCGCCCCGGGATCCGCCTCCCCATCCCCGGCGGACCCGGCGGGAGGACAGCCATTCCGCCATCCCCGGGAGGTTCCCGGCGACCCCCCCGAACGGCCGCACCGGCTCCGGGAACCGGTCCGGACCGACCGCCAGGTGGTGGACGTCCCTGCCGATGCCGGTCCCGGCGCAGTCCCGGTTCACGGTCCCCGGGTTCCCGGCCTTTCCCCTTCCCTTCCGTCCACGTGGCATTCCAGCGCCTCCCCCGTTCCATCGCCCCGTTCGGGCGGGGAGGAGCCACGGCGCATTCCCGATCCCCTGGACGGGGTCACGGCGGAGCCGCGCCATCAGTGACAGACGCCGGTCACGGTTCGAGCCACGCCCCTGAGTAAAACACCCCTATGCCATTGATTCCACGCCATTTCCAAAATTCGGAAATCGGGCTTTACTCTCAACGACAACGCCGCCGCCGTGGCGGGGTTTGGGCTCTTATACGGGTGACATGCACGCCAGAGCACGAAGGACCTCGACTGCCCCGACCGCCACCGGGTTGACACCAGCGGCGGCGGAGGGGCAACCCTCCCGTTTTACTTTCGCGACAGCGCCGCCGCCCCGCGACGGTTCGGGCTCGTATGAGAATGCCCCTACGCTCCCTCCGAACCGTGCGTGCGCCTTTCGAGGCACACGGCTCTCCATATGCCGTGTTCTGCTGATCCTGTTTTGTGCTCTGATAGCAACGCGGACACAGGACAAACGTATTGCGTCGCGGTGCCAAAAGCCTCGCAATTGCGAGCCTAGTATCCCGCCCGTGTTGAAGTGACGCCGGGACACTTGCCCTGTCCCACCTGATACCTTATACTGGCCGCAACAACAACCAACAGACTTTCCGGATCGGGCGGATGTCCGCTGGCGGTTCCGGGGGGCATCGGGAAGGGGCAGGCTATGGGCAGAGGCGGAAAGAGAATATATCACGCAAGGCTGGACGGCGGCGAGCGGGCGCTCCTGCAGGGGATCGTCGACGGCGGAAAGGGGTCGGTGACGCGGCGCCGGCGGGCGCACATCCTCCTTCTGGCGGACGCCAACCGGGACGGCGGCGGACGCGATGACGCCGACATAGCGGACGTCCTCGGGGCCGGGGCCTCGACAGTGGAGCGGGCCCGCAAGCGGTTCGTGCTGGAAGGCCTGGAGGCGGCGCTGGAGAGGAAGGAGCAGGCCAACAGGAAGAAGCCCGTGCTGGACGGCGGGGGCCAGGCGAGGCTGGCGATGCTGGCCTGCTCCGAGCCCCCTGAGGGGCACGCGCGCCGGGCGCTGCGGCTGCTCGGCGACAGGCTCGGCGGGCTGGAGGTCGTCGACAGCATATCGAAGGAGACGGTGCGGCAGGGGCTCTTATGAGACCTTACAGGTCAAGTGCCCTTTTTCAAAACCTCACATCGGCGTCCCTCCCTCCGTCGGGGGGCGGCTTCCGTGCCACCGGGGAAGTCCAGACAGAACGTCGCGGTTCCATGACGCGCTCAACGACGCGTCCAGCCTCTTATCCGGTTCGGTTGGCCGGTGCCGGCCCCGTGACCATTATGCCCGATTCGGGCGGTGCGACGTTCCGGGGGGGGCGGGACCCATCTGAAATGAACGGTGCCGCTTCCTGCGGCGAACCAGGCCCCTGCACGGTCACACGCCCTGCCCGGGTTCCCCGGAGGCCCCGTCGGGCCGCCCGGGTGTTCCGTTGTTCCGTTGTTCCGTTGCCCTCCCGCTCTCAGGCCTGCGACAGGACGGCGCCCTCCGGCACCAGGCCGGTGGTGGCGAACCTCCACAGCGCCACCAGAAGCTTACGGGCCAGCGCCACGATCCCCCGCCTGCGCGAACGTCCGTCGCGGGCGCTCACGTAATCCCGGAACCACGCCGAGAGGGCGCTGTCGGGCTGGTGGCGCAGCCAGCGCCAGGCCATCTGCACCAGGTGCTTTCGCAGCATCGCGCCGCCCGCCTTGCTGATCCCCTGGTCGTTGTCGACGCCCCCGCTCGCGAAGGGCACCGGCGCCAGGCCCGCGAGGCTGGCCAGCTGCCGCCGGTTGCGCAGCTCCCGGTAGAAGAGCTCGCCGCCCAGCATCAGCGCGTCGTTCGGGCCGATCCCGCGCAGCCGGACCAGCGTCGCCGCGTGGTGGGCGTCCGCCGGCGCCGCCCGCGGTCTGTCAACGGGCGGAGCGGCCTCCTTCCCGGCGGCGTCCGCGCGGAGGCCGTCGAGGGCCCGGGCCGACGCCTCCAGCATCTCCATCTTCCTCGCCTCGACAGCCTTGAGTTCCGCGCGCACCAGCTCCAGCCGGTCGAGGATGCCCTTGATCTCGGCCAGCAGCTCCGGCGGCAGCGGCTCCCCGTAGCCGGTCTCCATCCCGCCGAGCCGCTCACGGAACCCCGGCCGCGCCGGATCCCCGGCCAACACCCCGTGCAGCCTCAGGAGCCCGTCGACGGAGTTCGAGAGGCGGCGGCGCTCCTGCACCAGACGCTCCCGCCGGCGCAGCAGCCGCTTCCTGTCCTCCTCCGCGACCGTTGGCACACGCACCCGCGACATCGCGTCCCGGTCGCCGCCGTCCCACGCCCTGAGCGCCCGGACCATCCGGCGGGCGTCGATCCGGTCCGTCTTCACCTTCTTTTTCCTCCGCACCACCTCGAGGCTCGCGGGGTCGCAGACAACCACCTCGACATCCTCCCCCTCCAGCCGCCGGGCCAGCCAGAAGCCCTCGTAACCGGCCTCGTACACAAGCATCACCCGGACATCGCCGCCGGTCGCCGCCCGCTCCCGCGCCCGCCCGAGCCTGCCCAGGAGCCCATCAACGTCCTGCGGCGCCAGCCTGTGGATGCCGGCCCTCGACGTGTCGGACGGATCGCCCACCGCGAGGATCCAGCTCCTGCCGCTCACTTCCAGAGCCGCGTAGACCGTGGTAACGTTCCCCTCGAAAGGGGTTTTCGAATCAGTCATCTTTCTCTCCTTTCACTCGGCGGGGGTTGCCGTCTCGCGGCCCCCCGCCACAACATGCTGTCTTCCTGTCAACACCCTGCACCGAATCACCCGCGAAGGCAAACGGCGGCCCGTCCCATGGCATCTGAAAAAAACGACATCAAGCCCTGGAGGGACCAGTGCTGGTGCATCCCGCCGAAAGAGAGCGCCGAATCCGTCTGCGCCATGGAGGACGTCCTGAAGACCTGCAGCCGGGAGTACGACGACGGCACGGTCCTGGCCGTCATGGACGGGACCTCGAAGCAGCAGACGGGGGAGACGCGGACGCCGCTGCCGACGCGGCCCGGGCAGCCGGCCGCATACGACTTCGAGTACGGGCGCAACGGCACCGCGAACCTGTTCATGGTGTACGCGCCGCTGGAGGCGTGGCGCCACGTGAAGGTCACCGACCGCCGCACGAAGAGGGACTTCGCAAGGCTGCTCGCCGACATCGCCGACGTCCACTTTCCGGACAGGAAAACCGTCCTCGTGATGGACAGCCCGACACCCACAGGCTGTCGACCCTGTACGAGACGTCCGGGCCGGCGGAGGCGTCGCGGCTCGCGGACCGCTTCGAGGTCCACCACACGCCGAAGCACGGGAGCTGGCTTAACATGGCGGAGATCGAGATAAACGTCCTCTCCCGGCAGTGCCTCGACCGGCGGATCCCGGACCGGGAGGCGATGGTGCGGGAGGTCGGCGCCTGGCAACGGCACAGGAACTCGTCGGCGAAGCCGGTCGACTGGCGGTTCAGGACCGGGGACGCCCGCGTGAAACTGAAGTCCCTCTATCCATCACAACAATAAGGTCGCGATACTAGAGACGATCAATCAGATCGTTCGGACCTTTGATCCACCACGCGCCCACCGTTTCGTCGTGAATGGTTGGACTGATCCAGTAGATGCGGATCAGAAGCTTCAATCGCCACAGCTTGAGACAGCGAGGTTTACCCCGGCCTATTGAGGTGACCTCATATTCCGTGCACTTCTTCAATCCCCTCCGGATGATCCCCACATTTGTTCGGTGCCGCCTCGACGCGGCTGACGGTCTGCGCAAGTGCCTCGCCTTCGACGCCATCACCGCCTCGTATGCTCAGAAAATCAGAAATGAAAGGAGGTGGCTGTCCCTCTTGGCCCGGAAGAGGCCTGCCGACCCGCCACCATGCAAGTCACGTTCCCGGACGTCTCCGCGCTTCTGGCACTCGCTGGCACCGCGGGCTCAGGGTCCCGCGGGGACCGCCCGACGGGTGTAGCCCAATCTGTTGACACCATCGTTTTTTTCCGCGCCACTTTCCGGAGACCGCGCGCCTGACAGGGACCGGATGGACCGGCCGGCGGCGCGCTGCCGGAGGCAAGGGGCGGGGAGTTCGGATCATGACGGAGGACGGCCGTCCATCCGCCGGTGGTCCGCGGACGTGACGGCGGGTTCACCTGGTGCTGGCTGGAGGGCGGGGGGGGGGGGGGGGGGGGGGGGGGACGGGCACAGGTGTCCGTAGCGGTGGTCCCGCACGATGCGCGGGCGTGTCCCTTTCCGGGCCCACACTCTGGAGAGCATCCCCTTCCGTCCCACCCGTGCCCCGTCCTGAAAGTACACAGGCACATCCTCCGGGACCACGCCGTCGGGCACCGCCTCCCGGGCCAACCGGACGGAATCCCCGCCGAATCCCTCCCGGGCGGCGGGGTCCGCCCTCGGGTGGACGGGCCGCGGGGACGGGTGTAGCCTAGACTATTGGCATGAGTCGCCTGGGTGTTATATTGAGCCTTGATTTCTCGACATAGGAACGCCTTTCAGTAGATCTCCGCCCGATAAAGTCGACCGAAAGTATGGATTGCCAACAATCTGGGCTACACCCCGCGGAGATATGTGCCGGAAGCCCAGCCTCCGCACCGGCCGGCGCGCGCCCTCCAGCTTCGGCGAAGCCCCCGGCCGGGCGGCGTCCCGCAGGCCGTCCAGGCCGTCGGCGCTGCAATGGACGACCCGGTCGCGGAGCGTCCGGGCGCCGACGCCGGCGGCAGAGGCCACCCCGGTCCCGGACAGCCCGTCCTCCATGACCGGGGCGGTCGCGGAACCTGTGTTTCCGGGCCAGTTCGCGTAACTGACCGGATGTGTGGTCGGTGCGGCGGACCATGGCTTTCGCCGGCATGCCGTTCCCTCCTTCCGCCTGTTTCCCGGACACGGAATACAGGACGGCGGCACCGGTCACACGCGGAATATCGCCGTGTCACACAGCATGATGTTCAATCCTTGTTCTGGGTACATCATTAATTTGGTTTGGTATGACCTCAGAACCCACCGGTTAAGCCGTTATGATCTCAATCGGCCAGAATGCCGATCATGAAACTCAAGGCACCAAAGTACAGGAAGCCCGTCATACACCCAAACCACATCCCGATGAATCTACCGGCTTCACTGCGGCGCGAGTGAATTCTGAAAGACGGCGCAAGGCAACAGGCACATTCTCCACAGGAGACCGAACCGAAGTTCTCCGCGGACGCATCCCGAGTTGATTTCTGGTTCCATGAGCGTCCGATGTCGTCACCGGTCAAGTGAATCCGCATTGCCCTGGCTTGCCGTCGCCGATGTACGCTCTGGGTGCAAGGGAACAGGTGGACCATCCGCACCGCATGCGACAAGGGTTCCGGCAACCAAGGCACATGCGACCAGCCGTCTCATCCCAGAATCTCCTTCCAACGCAAAATCTCCTCCCGCACCCGTACGGGAGCGGTTCCTCCCTGACTCGTCCTGCTGGCCACCGACCGTCGCGGGTCCAGTACATCGAAAACGCCCTTGTCCAGATCTGCAAATACCGACGTCATGTCTTTCATCGACAGATCCGACAGACCGCACCGTTTCGATTCGGCAAGGGCGACCAGAGCGCCTGTGACACGATGGGCCTCTCGGAAAGGCAACCCTCTCTCACGAACCATCCAGTCCGCAAGATCCGTCGCAGTGGAATAACCTGCCGCCGCCGCGGATTCGAGTTCAGCGGAATTCGCACTCATATCCCGCACGATACCCTCCATCGCCGCAACCGCCAGCATCAACGAATCAGCTGCGTCAAAGACCTGTTCCTTGTCTTCCTGCATGTCCTTCGAATAGGTCAGCGGAAGTCCCTTCATCACCATGAACAACGACACCGCCGCCCCGAGCACTCGCCCGGACTTTGCACGAACCAGCTCGGCGGCGTCCGGGTTTCTTTTCTGGGGCATGATCGAGGAACCGGTCGAGAACCGGTCCGACATCCGCACGAATCGGAACTGGGCCGAAGACCAGATCACCAGTTCCTCAGCGAGCCGCGACAGATGCACCGCACAGATCGAGGCCGCTGACAGAAACTCTAGCGCAAAGTCCCTGTCGCTAACCGCGTCAATGGAATTCGCGCAAGGCCGATCGAAGCCCAGAGCCTTGGCGGTCATTTCCCGGTCGATGGGAAAAGATGTCCCCGCAAGGGCTGCGGCGCCCAAGGGGCATTCGTTCATCCTGGTGCGCGAATCAGAGAAACGTCCCCTGTCACGAGCAAACATCTCCACATAGGCCAGCATGTGATGGCCCCAGGTCACCGGCTGCGCAACCTGTAGGTGGGTGAAGCCCGGCATCACCCAATCCACGCCAGGTTCAGCCTGTGCAATCAAGGCGCGCGAGAGCCCCACAAGCGCACCGTCCAGCGCATCCAGCTGATCCCGCACCCACATCCGGAAATCAGTGGCCACCTGATCGTTGCGTGAACGCGCTGTATGCAATCGCCCAGCCGGTTCTCCAACCAATTCTTTCAGTCGCGCTTCCACATTCATATGAATGTCTTCCAAAGCCGTGGAAAAAACGAACTCTCCGCTTTCGATTTCTGACAAGACCGTGAGCAGACCTTCCCGAATCGTCCGCGCATCGCTATCCGAAATAATACCTTGGGCGGAGAGCATCGCGGCATGGGCTCGGGAGCCACGTATGTCATGACCTGCAAGTCGCCGGTCAAACGTGATCGAGGCGTTTATCGCTTCCATGATGGCATCAGGACCTGACGCGAACCTGCCGCCCCACATCGCATTCGGGCTGTCGTTGGACATCGCTAACCCCCGGGAGGCACTCTGATGAACTGGATGAACCGAGCCGTTCTCTACACCGCACTGTGTCTGGGCGCAAACGCTGGCGTAGCGGATTCCGCCGGACTGGAAGATCTTCGTCAAGGGGAAATGCGCAAACTGATTGTCCACGCCGAACCAGTGCCAGTCCCCGATATCGATTTTCTGGATGAAAGCGGCCATGAACTCACGCTTGGCGGGTTCAGAGGGCAATACGTACTTCTGAACTTCTGGGCCACCTGGTGCGCCCCTTGCCGCGAAGAAATGCCTTCGCTCGACGCTCTGCAGCAGCAGTTGGGCAGCGAACGCTTCAGGGTCGTCACCGTGGCAACTGGCCGCGACAAACCCGTCGCGATCCGACGGTTCTTCGAGAGTATTGGCGTCACCACCCTGCCCCAATACAGGGATACGGGCCAGTCGCTTGCACGTCAGATGGGAGTCTTCGGCCTTCCGGTGAGCATGATTCTTGACACGGATGGCATGGAAATCGCCAGGATTCGAGGAGGCGCGGACTGGTCAGACCCCAGCGCCAGGGCCGTCATCACTGCGCTGGTCGCAAATGAGTGATCGAAGGCCGGGACCAGCGCCATCATCGCGCCATCAACGGGACTCCAGAGAGCGCCAGTTCTTTGCCAGCGCCTGAACCTCCCTGTACCGATGGCACTTGACCAGGTGATCGTTGACCAACCCGCAGGCCTGCATCCAAGCGTAAACGATCGTCGGTCCACAGAACCGAAATCCAGCAGCCTTCAACGCTCTTGACAGACTCCGGGATTCCGCGGTCTCGGCAGGAACATCTGCCATCGACACGTAGCTGTTCTGCAACGGCGCTCCTCCAACAAATCTCCAGACGAAGGGGGAGAATCCACAATCCGCCTCGATCTCCTGCCATGCCTTCGCATTGCCAATGGTCGCCTCTATCTTGCCACGATGGCGAACGATTCCCTCGTCGGCGAGCAGACGCACCACCTCCGCTTCTCCCCACCCCGCGATCACGTCTGGATCAAATCCTCTGAACGCCAAGCGAAAATTCTCGCGCTTGCGCAGTATGGTGATCCAGGAGAGCCCGGCCTGGAATCCATCCAGTATGAGCTTCTCCCAGAGTGCCCGACTATCCCGCTCCGGGACGCCCCATTCGGCGTCGTGGTAGGCGACATAGAGCGGATCGTCTCCGCACCATTCACAGCGATTCCCCATATGTCCCAGTCACCAATTGCTGAAGAAATTCGAAGTTCCGCCCAAGTGTCTCCGTTTTCCGGGCGAAAGTCGAAGGAATTCGCGTTTGGGCGCTCCCAACAGGATCAGAGATCTCTCTCGAGGTCGTACGCATATTGTAACGGGAACAATGCTGCCCATTTGAGATTGAGTCCGATGTGAGACACAGTGTCACTTTGAATTGCTGCAATGCAGCATGTATTGTTGTTTCCGTAGATGGAGTCAGTGCCTGCCCAATTCTTCCCGCCAGATCGCCGGTGTATGGACGGCCACGCAGGAGCTGAGGAATACGGATAGAGGAATGTCATGACAAATGTCGTAATTGCATCGGCGGCGCGCACTGCCGTCGGAAGTTTCAACGGTTCATTTGCGAATACGCCAGCTCACGATCTGGGCACGACCGCAATCAAGGCGGCGGTCGAACGCGCCGGAATCGAGCCGCAGGAGGTCTCGGAAGTCATACTGGGCCAGATCCTGACTGCCGGGCAAGGCCAGAATCCGGCGCGTCAGGCGTCTGTTAACGCCGGTGTTCCAGTCGAATGTCCCGGTTGGGGTATCAACCAGCTATGCGGCTCCGGCCTGCGTGCGGTTGCACTCGGTGCCCAGCACATTCAGCTTGGTGACGCCGACATTGTCGTCGCCGGCGGTCAGGAAAGCATGTCGATGTCACCACACTGTGCGCATCTTCGGGCTGGCGTCAAAATGGGTGGCGCGGACTTGGCCGACACCATGATCAAGGACGCATTGACCGATGCATTCTACGGTTATCACATGGGCAACACCGCAGAGAACGTCGCCAAGCAATGGCAGCTTTCGCGCGATGAGCAGGATGCCTTCGCCGTTTCCAGCCAGAACAAGGCGGAAGCGGCGCAGAAAGATGGCAAGTTCGTTGACGAGATCGCTCCACATACCGTCAAGACCCGCAAGGGCGAGATTGTGGTCGAGGAGGACGAGTATATCCGTCACGGCGCAACGATCGAAAACATGCGCAAACTGAAGCCCGCGTTCGACAGGGAAGGCACGGTGACTCCCGGTAACGCCTCGGGAATCAATGATGGCGCGGCAGCTGTTGTGCTGATGGGCGCGGATGAAGCCGAACGGCGTGGCGTCGAGCCCATGGCCCGCATCGTCAGCTATGCAACAGCGGGTGTGGACCCCTCAATAATGGGTACCGGTCCGATACCGGCCTCTCGTAAGGCCTTGGAGAAGGCGGGCTGGAAGGTTGACGACCTTGATCTCGTGGAAGCCAACGAGGCATTTGCTGCGCAAGCCTGTGCCGTAAATAAGGATATGGGCTGGAACACTGATATCGTGAACGTCAACGGCGGTGCGATCGCCATCGGCCACCCAGTCGGTGCGTCGGGTGCCCGTGTCCTGAACACGCTTCTGTTCGAGATGCGGCGACGGAGCGCCAAACGTGGCCTTGCTACGCTTTGCATCGGCGGAGGCATGGGTGTCGCCATGTGCGTCGAGCGCACCTGAATGTTGAGAGGCGCGGGATCACCTGGTGGAATCGGCAATCACATCCGAGGCCATTCTTTCCGCGCTCCAACCTTTAGCAGACGTAATTCCGCAAACATTGATCCGATCAGACCCGGGAGGATATGAGCGATGGGACGTGTAGCCTTGGTGACCGGTGGCAGCCGCGGCATTGGAGAAGCGATTTCAAGAGCCCTGAGTGCGGCCGGCTGTAGCGTAGCGGCGACCTATGCCGGCAATAACGAGAAGGCGGCCGCTTTCACATCGGAGACCGGCATCAAAACCTACAGGTGGGATGTGGCGGACTACGACGCCTCTGCCGAGGGCATCGCCCGGGTCGAGGCCGATCTCGGTCCGGTCGAGATCGTGGTCGCCAACGCGGGAATCACCCGAGACGCCCCGTTCCATAGGATGACGCCCGAACAGTGGAGGCAGGTCATCGACACCAACCTCACCGGTGTGTTCAACACCGTACATCCGATCTGGCCGGGCATGCGCGAACGACGGTTCGGGCGGGTTATCGTGATCAGTTCGGTCAACGGGCAGAAAGGCCAGTTCGCACAGGTGAACTATGCCGCCACCAAAGCTGGTGACATCGGCATCGTGCGCTCTCTTGCCCAAGAGGGGGCCCGCAACGGCATCACGGCGAACGCGGTCTGCCCCGGCTACATAGCCACCGAGATGGTGATGGCGGTTCCGGAGAAGGTCAGGGAGTCGATAATCGCACAGATTCCCGCCGGACGTCTTGGCGAGCCGGAGGAGATCGCGCGCTGCGTAACCTTCCTAGCATCGGACGAGGCCAGCTTCATCAACGGATCGACAATCTCGGCAAACGGGGCACAGTTCTTCGGATAACCGGCGTCACTACGCTGGGTGGAGGTGCACCGAATGGCATGCATCTTACTTCGCCCGCCGCAATATTGGAGCGAGCCTCACGGCTTAGAGCTTGACCTAAAATACCACATCTAGATCATGAAATCGACAATTGGGGGATCTTTGCACAAGGTATGGCACATGGACACGACTTTTAGGTCAAGCTCTTAGCCCGACCAAATGAAGGGGATTACGTACCTAACTTAACGCGACAGGCGTAGAATCCCTACTCCAAAAATTCTACGTTGAACTCGAATCGCGAAGGCTTGCGACGGGGGCAGCAACCATGACATTCACACAATCCATAAAGACCTGTTTTTCCAAGTATGCTGACTTCGACGGACGTGCGCCACGATCAGAATACTGGTACTTCGTGCTGTTTTTGGTGTTGGTGAATATCTTCCTGAAGCTCGTCACGGCTTCCGATGTCCTTTTCAATGGAGTCCTGCCATCGTTGTTTGGCCTTGCAACGCTCTTGCCAGCCGTCGCCGTAACCGCGCGACGCCTGCATGACACAGACCGGAGCGGTTGGTGGCAATTGCTCAACTTTATCCCGATCATTGGCTGGCTTGTTCTACTTGTTTGGCTCATCCGGCCAGGCACCAAAGGCAAGAACCGCTTCGGCTAGGTTTCGGGCATTCGACAGCCGAAGCATCGAGCGCGTCAGGAGTCCGTCGACACAGCACAAAAATTGGCGAAATACTAAAATCATCGGTGACGATGGGCGCAAAGCTCCTTAGCATCTGAGGGATGATCAAGGAGAGGAAAACTGATATATCTGGACAAACCGAACACCAACGTTGACCTGTTCGCCGATGCCATGCGCAAGATGTTCAGCGAGGTCGTTGGAGGAGTCGCTGGCCCGATGGCAACAGAAGCCACGACATCGAAAATCAGCAAACCGGAAGAAGCCGACAACGGCTCGCCCAACGGGGCACGCCCATAGGCGATATACAGAGGGAGGCAAGAGATAGTCAGAGCAGTATCTGATGCGCACGACGGGAGAACGAACATGAGCAATACGACGCACAAGGCCACCACGGTAGGATTGCTGGACGAAGAAATCTCGTTCTACGAGGCCAACAGGGAATCCTTCATTCGAGATCACTTGAACCGTCATCTCCTCATCAAAGGCAAACAGCTGATCGCCACCTATGAAACCGAAAGCGCCGCGATCGCGTACGTCGTTTCGGGACAGAGCCTTTCCTGGTCCGGCTTTCCGGCGAAGAAACACCTGTGTTCTCGGTGCCAGCACTGACCCTTGGCATTCCGCTATGCCTTTCCTGAACATTCGGATAGAAAAACAGGCTAGGCGAGGAGGGCCAATTGAGCCAGCTCCAGAAGCATTGAGAACTCGCGGGCGTTTGCTTCCAGTGACACTTACGCACACCGATGAGGTTCAGCGCGTTCAGCAGGAAAAGGGAGTGAAGCCGCCACCGTCAGTGACTGGTCTTGCCTTGATCGATACAGGTGCGACCAGTTCATGTATTGACATGTCTGCCGCCTCAAAGGCCCAGTTGCCAACCCGCGGAACCTCCAGAATGGCATCCGCATCCCATGCCAATCAGGTCGTGCCGCTCTATGCGGGGAAGCTCATCATACAAAACGTGTGCATCAATCTGGAGAAAGGCATGGGTGTCAATCTTTCAGGATTCCCCGATTTGATCGCTTTGATTGGTCGAGACATTCTTGAAAGTGCTGTCCTGATTTACAACGGGCCGGACGGTAGTGTGACTCTCGCCTTCGGTTGAGACACTACTGTCAACTGTTGGCCACAAGATCCCGATATATCAACAGGTTTCCCGTCCGCATGGCGGCGATATGCTGCATCTGGTTGATGGTGTCCACCTCGCGGACGTTGGGACGGCCTGAAAACTCACCCACATAGCGGGGCGGGTGCCTGGCGCTCATATAGTGACATGTGCCCACGTATCCGCGCTTCATCATGCCCCAGAAACTTTCCATGCCGTTCGTGTGCGCCATGTCTCCGGGCTCTCCCTCGCGCTGTAATTGACGTTCTCATGGTCGCTGTCCATGCCGACCCAGACGGGCGGCATCGTAGGTGTAGACCTTTGCCTCTGATTCCGTCACGCACTCGACAAACCTTGCACCGCGTCCTTGTCGGTACTCTCGACCGGTTCTGGCAATCACCCTGCTGGTCGTCCGATCTTTCGCGTAGACCAAGGCACGACAGTCCTGACCGCGGGGCCGCGACCTGACAGTTGCCCGCGCCTGGCTTTAGGCATGTTCCTGCGCCAGCAACCGATGTGGGTCCCGTCAACCCCGGCAGGCCCGACGAACTTCTCGAGGCCGGAGTTTCCCATCATTGCCTCAACCGGTGCAGCATGAGCCATGTGGCCTTCTAGGTCACCTTTAGGTCGCGGTGCAGCTTGAGACCAGACACGCCCTTCAGGTGGGTGACGAGGAGGTGGATGGCGAACACCCATTTCGGAGCGGCAGCTTGGACTTTTCGATGGATGTGCCAGTGCGAACGCTGAAGTAGGAGCGGCAATCCTTGCACCAGTAAGGCTTTGGCTTGGCATTCGGGACTTCTCGGGTCGCGCTCGGGCCGCAATGCCCGCAGCACCTTGCGCCATTTGGGTAGCGGATGGTCTCAAACCACCTGACCGGCAATGCCTCATTTGGAAACATCTCAGTCAGTTCGACCAAGCTGATGCCTTTGCGATGCGACTTACCCGCCTTGGCCATTTCGAATCACCCATGCCGATAACCTTGGATGAACGAGTGAAGCCGCGGCCGCTGGACTTAGGTCGCGCCAATCCGGATCCCTCGCCAACGCACTGCGCACCGCAACCGGAACCGATGATTTCGGTTGCGGATGCACGTTCACCGATACCATGAGGACATCCGCCCAACGGGTCATTCGTACAGGTGTTTGGCCTCAGGCCTCCATCAGGCGGTGAATCTCCTCCTTGATTCGGAGCTTCTGCTTCTTGAGTTCGGTGAGACGCAATTGGTCAAAGCCCGGGTGGCGCTGTGCGTCCTCCACCTCTGTCTTGAGACTCTCATGCTTCTTCTGAAGTTCCTCCAGGTGCGAACTCAATGCCATCTTGTCCTCCTTGTTCCCTGTCAGTTGCCAGTTCATCACAAATCCACCGGCATGTCACTGGAGAGTCAAGCGAATCTGCAGATCAATGCCATTCCGATGATGCATGGAGCTTCAGAGGCAAGGCAAGAAGATAAACCTTGACGAACGTGTGAACTCCATGGCATGGCCCCGTAGGATACGATCTTCCTGAACCGCGGATCCCGTCGGGCATCCTGCATGCCAGACCGACCGCCAGGAATATCGAAAGCCGATCCAATTGGGGCCATCAACTCCAGTCCACCGCGAGCTGTGCGCCGCCCCTGAGAACCGCTTCCAAATCCCTGGAATAACCGTCGTCTTCGGAACCATGCGCGTCACCGCAATGAAGCACCGTTGGAGGTAGAAGCCGAAACCCTCCTCGGGCACCCTTTCGGGCACGGAGAACCACCAGTCGGGCCGGCTTCTTCCGCCTCGGGAGGAGCGGAAGCAGGCGCAAATCCCCCATCCAGCCATCACAGGCAGCCAGCAGTTCCGGCAGCCGTTCGGCGCGCTGGATTACATGCAGCACTCCTTTCGACGAAAGCCTTCGAACACCTGAATGGATCCAGTCCACCAATGGTATGGATTCGCCCAGCGCAGTCTCGCGATCAGGGCTGGAGGAACGCGTGCCCCGCGTGCGGTCAAAGTAGGGAGGATTCGCAATCACGTGATCGAAGGCCAGGTCACGCAGGACTGGCGGCATCGACCTGACGTCGCCTTCAATCACATTGAGGTCCAGGCAGTTTTCGGTCGCATTGCGCCGGGCGAGAGCCGCATAGGCAGGCTGAAGTTCCAAGCCTGTGATCCTGAGTCCAGGCACACGTTCAGCAAGACATAGGGCGGCCACTCCAACGCCACAACCAAGGTCCAGCACCGACTGCCCTGAACTGGCATCCGTCGCCGCGGCCAGAATCACGGGATCAATGCCTGCTCGGTATCCCCGCAAAGGTTGCCAGATACGCAGCCGTCCACCGAGAAACGCATCCCTGGTCAGGCCCTGATCACTGTCCCACATCGACACCGTTGTCACGCAGGATCGCCTCAGCCCGAAAGTGATCTCTGTCAGCCACCAGCAGCCGGCGCGGCAATATGCCTATGGAGCCTTCAAGGACGCTCATATGGACGTCCATCTGAAAGGACTGTATGTCTTCGCCGTCTAGCAGGGCCGTAGCGTAGGCGATCACCGTTGGGTCATTGCTGCGCAAAAGCTCTTTCATGGTTCCAGTCTAGAACAGGGACCACGATATTGTCGAGAGTTCTGACAGGACAACGATGGCACTGGATCGGTTGCAGGCGAACCCGATTGAACGGCTGGCGGCGGCACTGGCCGACGACCTTACAGCGGTGAACGGACTCATCCACGCCCGAATGTCCTCTGAGCATGCCCCGCGAATCCCTGAGGTGACCACACATCTGGTAGAGGCCGGAGGCAAGCGACTCAGACCGATGCTCACATTGGCGGCAGCACACATATTTGACTACAGCGGTGTGCTCCATGTGAATCTGGCAGCGACGGTCGAGTTTATTCACACGGCAACGCTTCTGCATGACGACGTCGTCGACGAGAGTGACCAGCGTCGAGGAAAGCCCACGGCAAACCTTCTTTGGGACAACAAATCCAGTATCCTTGTCGGAGACTACCTCTTTTCCCGTGCTTTCCAGTTGATGGTCGAAACGGGATCCCTTCGCGTTCTTGATGTTCTCTCCAATGCCGCGGCACTGATCGCCGAAGGAGAAGTCCTTCAGTTGACCGCCTCACATGACCTTCGGACTGACGAGAACCTCTATCTCAAGATTGTACGCGGAAAGACGGCCGCCCTGTTCTCGGCAGCGACCGAGGCTGGAGCTGTGATTGCACAAGCTGACGAAATGCATGTTCGATCACTGTTCGCCTACGGTGACGCTCTGGGAATCTCATTCCAGATAGCTGATGACCTGCTCGACTACGAAGGCGATGCGCTGGCTACCGGAAAGAGCATCGGCGATGATTTCCGCGAACGCAAAATGACGCTACCAGTGATAAAGGCCGTCTCGAAAGCTGACGAGGATGAGCGGGTATTCTGGTCCCGGGTCATAGAGAAGGGAACGCAGCACGACGGTGACCTCGATCACGCACTGTCATTGCTGGCGAGACATGGCGCTCTGGAGGAAGCGCGGCGTGACGCCGTTTTCTGGGCATCCCAAGCCAAGGAAGCGGTCTCGAAACTTCCACCGCATGAATTCCGCGACATTCTCCACGATCTTGCCGACCACACGGTGTCAAGACTCAGTTGATATTCCCGCCATACGTTACCGTATCACGGACCCACCAACCGGGATTGGCCCTTGCGATTTCGGCGGCCGCCTGCTTTGCCGAACCCTGATCAGCATAGAGCCCGTAGCAGGACGTTCCCGAACCGGTCATGCGCGCGACCGCCGCGCCAGACAGCGCTGCCAGAGCGTCACCAACCTGAGGCGCAAGTTCCACGGCAACCTCTTCAAGATCGTTGCGCTGTCGGCACAGCCAATCCGTGAATCCAGCGAAATCATGCCAGTCAGGAAGAACGCCCATGCCTGAGCGGTTATTTCTGCGGAGCGACCTGAACACCTCGCCGGTCGGAACGGAGCAACCGGGACTGACCAGCACCAGGTGGCAGGCAGGGACCACTGACAATCGATCCAGAACTTCTCCGATTCCCCGCATTCTCTGCGGGCCGGCCCATAAGCAGACAGGTACATCCGCACCAATTGATGCGGCGGCGGCCCGACCTTCGAACTGACGGAGCACCGCCGCAGCGTCAGCGGAGCCACCGCCAAGGCCCGCCCCGTGGGGAATGTTCTTCTCCAGTTCGATGTGGCATGTGGCACCCGCCGCCCTCGCCGCACGCCAAGCTAGATTATGACAATCCGGCGGAACGCCGTCGGCGAATTCCCCGGTCACCTCGACCGACAGTTCACTCGCGTCGTGAAACCACAGGCGGTCACCGATGTCGGCGAACACGACAAGTGAGTCGAGTTGATGATATCCGTCTGCCCGCTGGCAAAGAACATGAAGGGTCAGATTGACCTTCGCGTGGGCGAAGGCCTCAGCCATCCTGAACAACCAACCCGAGCGGAGTTGCGCCCTCCTCTTCCAGCACCGCATCCAGCCCAACCTCCAGTTTTCGGCGGATGCGTTGGGCGTCATCTTCCTCAGGGTCGAACGACAGTGCCCGTCTCCATTGGAATTCCGCTTCAAATCTGCGGCCCACAGCCCAGTAGGCATCGCCGAGATGGTCGTTGACGATTGGGTCGGCAGGCTCCAATTCAACCGCGCGCTCGAGGCTCCCCACCGCCTCCTCATACCGCCCCATCCGGTAGTGGGCCCAGCCAAGGCTGTCGATGATATAGTAGGATTCCGGTCTCGCGGCGGCGGCCTTTTCTATCATTGCGAGTGCTTCGTTCAGATTGGCCCCCATCTCAAGGAAGCTATAGCCGAGATAGTTCAGCACATCGGGATGGTCAGGCTCCAGATCCAGTGCTTTGCGGAAATCGGCTTCAGCCAGTTCCCAGCGCTGCTCCCGTTCGTGCGTGATTCCCCGCACGAAATACAAGCGCCAATGGGCCTCCTGACCTGATTCTTCGTAAAGCGTCACGGCCGCGTCATATGCCTCGCTTGCGCTGCCATATCGTTCGAATCCACGTAGAGTATCACCAAGAGCGATTCGGACATAGGGCGCTTCCGGCCGCATTTCCACAAGTTGCTCAAGGACTTCGACGGCGGCTTCGATCTTTCCGGATTGACGGAGGGCGTCCGCACGCCCGATTTCCGCAATTGTGAACGAGAAGTGATCGCGTGGCACCCGGTTGTAGCTTTCCGTAGCGAGTTCGAAACGGCTCAGCTCCCCCAGCAGGTCAGCGCTCAGCAGCATCGCATCGACGCTCTCAGGATTCAGGTATTCGGCGATCCGGCTGTACCTGAGGGCATGGCGGGCCGGCACATTTCCATCCCGTTCCAAAAGGCCGGCGACGAGCAGGAAGACTTCGGCAGCTCCATCCGTTGCGCTTCGTACGGCATCGAATCCGGCGGGGCTACCGTTGGCCAGCTGAGCTCTCAGCATATCAACTTCCGGATCCGGTGCGGCGCCAATTGTCCGTTCGATGAGATCAAGCGCTTCGGAATTGCGTTCCAATTGGCTAAGCACTTGGGCAAGCGTGATGACACCATTGCGGTTCAGCTCACCACGCTGCTCGAGAACCGACAATATGGCTTCCGAGCCTTCGTAGTCGCCCACCAGCGCTTGGGCAAGTGCTTTGTGCGTAAGTCCAAAAACATCCATTCCCTGCCGGGAGGCGGTCTCATCAAAGCTTTGCAGCGCCTCGGACATCCGTCCCTGCCCAAATTTGGCCCAAGCGATCAATAGACCGTCAATCAGGGTTTCCGATTCCCTCGCCTCGATATCCACAAGCGCCGCGTCGAAATCCTGCCGCTTCAGGGTCTCGGCAAGCAGCACCATTCCGGCGACAGGATTTGTGGTCGGCTGTCCTGCAAGCCCACGTGAAACGGCGGCGGCGGCATCAACCTGACCCAGCCCAAGGTAGGCCATAGCGGCACGCTCCATCAGCACCGGATTCCGTGGGTCCTCTGCCAGAGCTAGCGCATACCGATCAGCCGCCGCTCTGTAGTCGGCGAATAGACAGGCGTGGTGCGCAGACAGATATATCCTTGCGGGGACCTTTGGTGATGTTTCCTTGCCCAAACCCTGAACGACCACTTCAGTATCGGGATAGTGACAATCGCCCATGGAGACGCGAGCGGGACCGGTCTGGCCCTGAACCATCGAGGGAACGACAGTTCCAATGCTGAGGGTGATTAGCGCAATGGAATACACGAGGGGTCGCGTCAGCATGGAATATGCCCCGTTTTGCAGGATGCGGCACAATCTAACCCGCCTCATGGCTTCAGACAATACGGCGCGACGACCTCAGGATGCATTGGGGAATCATCCAGGCCTACAGATCCCAGCCACCGCGTCACATGTTGGGATAGTTGGGTCCGTCTCCTCCTTGCGGGACGGTCCAGGTGATGTTTCGGCTCGGATCCTTGATATCGCAGGTCTTGCAGTGAACGCAGTTCTGGAAATTGATCACGAAACGCGGCTCCTCTCCCTCCTCTCCAACCACTTCGTAGACTCCAGCCGGGCAATAGCGCTGTGCCGGCTCGGCATAATCTGGCAGATTGATTCCTATCGGCAAGCTGTCGTCAGTGAGCTTTAGGTGCGTGGGCTGGTTTTCCTCATGGTTCGTCATGGAAAAACTGACATTCGTCAGCCGGTCGAAGCTTAGGTTCCCGTCCGGTCTTGGATAGTCGATTGGCTTGTGCCCGGACGCCAGATCCGTTGACTGCGCATCATCCTTTCCGTGATTCAGAGTGCCAAAGAGAGAGATCCCGAACAGCGTCTGGAACCACATGTCAAATCCACCGAGTCCCAACCCGGCCAAAGGTCCCAGTCTGCCGTTCAGGGGCGCAACGTTGCGGACGCGCCTCAGATCCCTTCCGACCGGACCGGACCGCAATGCCTCGTCATACGCCTCCAACGTGTCTCCCGACCGGCCCTCGCCGATCGCCGAATGCACAGCATCCGCAGCTTCGATTCCGGAATGCATGGCGTTGTGGTTGCCCTTGATTCGAGGGAGATTCACCAAGCCGAGAGAACAGCCGAGCAGGCATCCACCGGGAAACGCCGCCTTGGGAATCGACTGATGGCCACCCTTGGTCACAGCCCGCGCACCGTAGGCAACGCGACGGCCACCCTCCAGAAGCGTAGCGACTTTCGGATGGTGCTTGAAGCGCTGGAACTCCATATAGGGATAGAGATGGGGATTTCTGTAGTTCAGATCGACTATGTAGCCAACATAGACCTGGTTGCGGTCAGTGTGATACACGAAGCTCCCGCCAGAGTTCTTCCAACCTAGCGGCCAACCCATTGAATGGAAGACCTCGCCTTCACGGTGTTTTTCCGGATCGATCTCCCAGATCTCCTTCATTCCGATACCGAACTTCGGGACATCGCAGTTGGCATCCAGACCATACCGGGCGATTACCTGCTTGGACAGCGACCCGCGCGCACCCTCGCCAAGCAGGACGAACTTCCCGTGGAGTTCCACTCCCGGCTCATATCCAGGCCCTGGCGTTCCGTCCGGAGTCCTTCCGAATTCGCCAGCGACGACGCCCTTCACCTCTCCACCGCTGCCGAATACAAGCTCCGAACAGGCCATTCCCGGAAAAATCTCGACACCGAGTGCCTCCGCCTGCCCCGCCATCCAGCGACAGACATTGCCCATTGAGACAATATAATTCCCGTGGTTGTTCATCAGCGGCGGCATCATCCAGTTCGGGAGACGGATCTGTCCGGCTTCACCAAGAATGTAGAAGCTGTCCTTCCGGACCGACACGTTCACTGGTGCCCCGCGTTCTTTCCAGTCCGGGAGAAGCCTCTCCAAGCCCCCTGGATCCAACACCGCACCTGACAGGATATGTGCGCCGACCTCGCTGCCCTTTTCGAGAACCACAACCTGTAGATCAGGGTCCAACTGTTTGAGACGGATCGCGGCGCTCAATCCCGCAGGTCCCGCACCGACGATCACCACGTCATATTCCATGGATTCGCGTTCAATTGCCGCCATGCCCACTCTCCGGGTTATATGCTCGCGCGACGATAGTCGGGTAGGTCTACCTGCCGCTATCGGCGGCGTCAATCACCGCACATATTGCGTCACCACCGATCCTGACGATGGGTCGACAATGCGCTTTCCACATCAAGGGAAGGTCATTGTGGGTCCGTAAAGACCGCCTGTCGATTTCGGCATCGTCGAATGGCATTCGACAGGTATTCGTGTCACTCCGTGCCAAGCTGATCCATGATCTCGTCCGAAATCCAGAAGTTTGACGTTACGCGCTGGATGTCGTCATCGTCTTCAAGGACATCGATCAGGCGCATGAGCCTTTGGGCACCCTCAAGGTCCAGTTCCGTGGTCGTCGTAGGCTTCCAGATCAGTCTGGTTGACTCCGCCTCTCCCAACACGGCCTCCAGCGCGGCCGAAACCTCGTTCAGGTCAGCGTCGGCGCAGTGGATGACATGCCGATCTTCCGAACTCTCGACATCCTCGGCTCCAGCGTCGATGACGGCTTCCATGACGATGTCCTCGCCACCAACTTCAGCTGCGTACGTGACCTCACCCTTTCGTTCGAACATGAATCCAACGGAGCCGGTCTCGCCCAGGCTTCCCCCATGCTTTCCAAAGGCCGAACGGACGGTACTGGCGGTTCGGTTACGGTTGTCGGTCATCGCTTCGACGATCAAGGCAACACCGCCTGGGCCATATCCTTCGTAGCGAATTTCCTCGTACTCGTCTCCCTCGCCCGCCTGTGACCTGGAGATTGCGCGCTCGATCACATCCTTCGGCACCGAATTTGACTTGGCTTCCTTAACGGCGAGCCGGAGGCGGGGGTTCTTCTCCGGGTCGGGGTCGCCAATCTTCGCTGCAACCGTGATTTCCTTTGATAGCTTCGAAAAAAGCTTGGAACGGGCGGCGTCCTGACGCCCCTTGCGGTGCTGTATATTGGCCCATTTCGAATGGCCGGCCATTGCGTTCTCCTGATCGTCCTTCCTGTTCGCTGTTCAGCAGGCACTTACGGCATCCCGGCCACCTGCTTCAAGTCGGTTGCATCGTAGCGAAAGGCTTCTGCCGGGTATCTTTCGGACATTCACAACGCCATGCAAGGGCCGATCCGAAAGTCGCTGCAAAGGCTGCGGCACATCGATGGGCACAACCCGGACCGAACCTGTCACCTCGGGAAATGCCAAGGCGCTCCCATAATCTTCCTTGTTCTGGCTCGGCCATCGCTTCAGATCGACCTTTGGAGGCGGCCATGCGTGTTGTCTTCAGAGCGGCCAAAGGAAAGGAATTATGGCCGATGCCAGCAGCCCGACGCTAAGGTTGAGCGGAATGCCAATCCGCATGAAATCCGTAAATCTGTATCCTCCGGGACCGTAAACAAGCATGTTTGTCTGATATCCTATCGGGGTCGCGAAACTGGCCGATGCCGCGACCATCACCGCTACCACCAACGGTCGCGGGTCTATGCCCAACACCTGCGCAAGTCCAACTGCAATCGGCGTAACGACGACAGCAACTGCATTGTTCGACACAAGTTCGGTCAGGACGGACGTCAATAGATAGATCGCCCAGACGATCAGGAATGGCGGCATCTGCCCAAGCACCGGGGCCAATGCATCGACGATCAATTGAACCGCGCCCGAGGCATCCAATGCGGCACCGATGGCCAGCATCGCGAATATCAGCGCCAGAAGCCGTCCATCGATGAAGGAAAATGCCTCATCCGCATCAATGCATCGCACCAGGAAAACGCCTGCCACAGCAATGACCGCCAGAAGGAGAATCGGTGCCACACCAAATGCCGCAAGCGCCACAACGAACAGTAGAGCCCCGACTGCAAACGGCGCATGGCTCCGCCGGTACGCGCGGGCTGAGGGTTTCGATACACCCCCGAGTTCCATGTCCTGCGCAAGCCGCGCGATGTCCTCCACCGATCCTTCCAGCAAGAGCGTATCGCCGATTCGGACCTCCAGCTCATCAAGCTGCCGCCCGATATTCTGGTTTCGTCGATGTACAGCCAACGGGTAGACACCGTAGCGACGACGCAACCGAAGCTCACCAAGCGACCGCCCGACCATCCTGCATCCGGGGGTGATCAATACCTCTACGGTCTCTGTCTCGACGGAGGAGACCTTGTCGACGGGTCGCAGAGCCCGGTCGCGCTGCAGGTCGAACAGCTCCGTCATCCGCGTTCGCAGCACCACCAGGTCGCCAGCCTGCAACACCACTTCCTGTAGTCTACGCCGTAAGGAGGCATCGCCACGAATCACGTCGATCAGGCGCACACCGTCTCGCCTGAACAACTGGACATCCATGACCCGACTGCCGATCAGACTGGAGTCCTGCGTAATCACTACCTCCGTAAAGAACTTCATGCTCTTCCGGTCACCCAGCAGACTTGCCAAGGTGTCCCGTTCAGGCAGCAGACGAGGACCGAACAGACGCAGATAGAGCCCACCCCATGCAACGAGAATCAAGCCCAGAGGCGTGACTTCGAATATCGAAAAAGGCTCAAGGCCCCGCGCCCGCGCAACTCCGTCGACCAGAAGGTTGGTGGACGTACCTATCAACGTCAGAGTGCCGCCGAGAATCGCCATATAGCTAAGGGGGATCAGTAATTTCGACGAATGTATCCCCAGCCTGCGCGCGAACTGCACGATTACCGGAATCATCACCACAACCACTGGTGTATTCGAAACTATGGCCGAGGAAATGACAACAAACGCCATGAGCCCTGCGAGAGCCAATGCCGGGCGAGTCCCGGCATGCCGTTCCGCATATCTCGTAAAGACTTCGAGTGAACCTGTCCTGACCAGAGATCCCATTACAATGAACATCGCCGCGATGGTCCATGGTGCGGGATTGGCGAGCACTCGGAGTGCGTCCTCGTAGGGCAGAAGTCCAGCGCATAACATAGCCGCGACACCTGCGATCGCCACGACTTCGGCCGGATAGCGCTCACGCACAAAAAGAACGAACATGACAGCGACCACGGCCAGCGCAAGCAGCGCTTCGACGTTCGGCAACGGGACAATCTGGCTCATGGCTCCGGGCCTAACCGTTTCCCGCCCTATCTTGACCACCGGTAGGTTCAACCTCAAGTCGTTGGTTCCGCGGGCGGACGAGGAAAAGCCCGACAAACATCATCGCCATCGCTGCCCAGACCCATTCCGAATTGCGCTCACCCAGCATCAGCATCGCCCAGACGACGCCGAATCCAGTGACAAGATAGCTGACCTGCGCCGCGAACACGGCTCCGGCGCACCCTACCAACCAGACGTATGCGGAATAGACCCCAGCATGAATGACCGAACTTACGGCAAGCGCCAAGTCGGGAGCGCCCCATGGCGGTCTCGGATCAATCCAATGACCAGTGCCTATTGCCAGAGGCGCGGAAACAAGCGCTCCGACCACAGATGCACCGAACAGGAGTTGGATGGGATCAAGCCCGGCTGTGCCCCACTTGGCCACCACATTGCCTTCGAGCCCGTAGAATGCTGGCGCGACGAGCGCCAATGGGATGAATGCGATCATCCAGCGCTCCGGCAAACTCGCCTGTGGCCAGATCAGACAGACAACACCGAGCAGTCCACAGACCAGACCTCCCAATCTCAGCCACGAGAACCTGTCGGTTGCCATCAACAGTGCAATCGGAAATGCGAACATCGGAACAAGAGCGAGCAGAACCGACAGGATGCCGGCTGGAAGGTAGACAAGGGCCTGGTAGGTCGCACTGTTTGGCAGCACCGTGCCGATCAGGGCAATGACAGTATACATTGTGACCTGTTCCCGCCCAAACGGGAGAGTCCGGCCCCGCGCAAAGGTCAGTGTTCCAAGAATCGCACCAGATATCACAAGCTGCCAGAAAATAAGTCCAAAATGCCTGTAACCTTCGCTTACGGCGATCTTTGAGAGCGGTAGGGTGAGGCCCCACCCAGCCCCGAGAAGGGTGAGTACCGCAATCAGGAACACACGTTCCCGCCCTCGGCCTGCAATTGCAAAACTCATCGCGGCATAGGTCTCAGAGGTCCGCGGTCATGGACCTACAGACGGTAGCACGCCGCCGTCCCGCACCGCTGTGACCCGTATTGCCTTACCGGTTCCATCATCGGTTTCCAGGAAGGTTCCGGTCAGCGTCGCCTCCCCCTTTGCTGGCTTGAACCGGCCATCGGACATTCCTGTCGTAAAACGACGCATGGGCTCTTTCTTGTCGATACCGATCACTGAATCATAGTTGCCGCACATGCCAGCGTCCGTCTGATAGGCTGTGCCGTTCGGCAGTAACCGTGCATCTGCCGTGGGGATATGGGTATGGGTACCAATGACGGCGGTCGCCCGTCCATCACACCAGATTCCCATCGCGACCTTTTCCGAGGTCGCCTCGCAATGAAAATCAATCAGGGAGGCCGCGATCTGACCACCTAGAGGATACGCCTTGAGCACTTCATCGATCGCCTCAAACGGGTCGCTGAACGGCCGCTTCATGAACACCTGACCAAGAACCTGCGCCACCAGGACCCTGCGACCACGCAAATCCCTGAAGACCCGCGCTCCCTGTCCGGGCGGAGCCTTGGCGAAATTCAGCGGGCGCAGTATGCGTGGTTCCTGATCGATGAATTTCTTCAGATCGCGTTGGTCGAACGCGTGGTCTCCCAATGTGAGGCAGTCCGCACCAGCCTCCAGCAGCGTCTTCGCGTGGGCGGTCGACAGTCCGGATCCATCGGTCGCATTCTCCGCGTTCAGCACGACGAAATCGACGGCCCAGGAATCCCTGAGCTTGCGGAGACGCTCACAGATGGCGTTTCGGCCGGACCGGCCGACCAAATCCCCAAGAAAGAGTATCCTCATGAGCCAATTCTCCTATGGATTGCCGCACAAAAGGACAACGGGGAATGTGAACTTATTTCGGTTCAGCCGTTCATCCAATTGCCTCGAATCCTGACGTCAGGATGATGGCGACCCACCTTGATTCCGCCCTTGCGGCAGCATCGGTCACTTTCCGATTCCCCCTGTCCTGAGCAGCAGACCCCTATCGAACACAGAGAACCATGATCGATCACATGGAACTATCGGTCCGCCTAGAACGTATGCGGCCCCTGTTTCAGCCGGGAATTCAACGCCTCCTGTCCCGGTCAGTGATTCCGTCTTCGCAGACCGGCTCGAATTCGCCAAGAAACGGTGGCAGGTACACTGACAGTGCCTGAGACAGTTGATGCCGAAGGACTGCCATCATCCGACCAAGATATGTGATGCAGGGTTTACATGCCACTCGAAGGCAGGTCTCCGCATTCGGCTTTGGCGGAGCCATTGACCCGCAGCCGCCCATGGGCGGCACTGCTGCGGGTTGCAGCGTTGAGTCCGGACACGAAGATGGAATTCCCGACGCTGGGGGGCGAAGTGTGGGTCAGCGACTATCGGGCTGGCCCGTTTGCTCTGCCCAATCACGCGATTTTCGATCTATGGCATTGATTTCCCATTTCCACCCTCCCTCACGAGCAAACATCACTACGCCATTGATTCAACGCCATTCCCGGAATCCTGGCCGGCTCCTGTCCGTGTGACCCGCACGCCAAGGTGTCGCGGCCCTCGACTGCCTTGACTGTCTCTGGGTTCACACCCTTGGTCCCGTGAGCCCATGTTCAGATATCACTATCGCGACGGGGCCGCCATCGCACGCGTGTGGGCTCCGAAGTGCGGCACCAGAGGCTGTGGTGACCGGGTGGCCGCACGGCCATCAACCGTTCGCGAACGGGTTGGTGGACCCTAGTGCATCAGTGTCGGCCATGCCCATCCGGCGGTTGTCGAGGCGGTCCAGCAACAGGTTGCTCAGCTCACGCACTGCACGACCATGTTCCATCATCCGGTCCCCGCGCATTTCGCCGAAGAACTGGCCGCCACCATGCCGGCCGGGCAAGACTGGGTTGTGCATTTCACCAATTCGGGCGCGGAGGCGATCGATCTGGCGCTGATGATGGCGCGGACCGCGACCGGCAACCGCGATATCGTCGCGCTGAGGAACTCCTACCACGGTGCCACTTACGGTGCGCAGGCCGTTACGGGCGTGCAGGGCTTTCGCCAACATGTCGGACAGCTTCCCGACATAACCTTTGCCGCCGAGCCCAACCAGTATCGTGGCGCCTTCGGCCCGGGCACCCGGCCCTATCTTGACGACCTTGACCAGACGCCGGCCTGTACGACCTCCGGCCGCCTTGCCGGAATGCTTATCGAGCCGGTGCAGGGTTACGGTGGCATCGTCGAGATGCCTGACGGCTACATCAAGGGCGCGGCGCAGCGCGTCCGTGCGGCCGGAGGCCTGCTCGTCTTGGACGAGGTCCAGTCCGGCTTCGGAAAGACGGGCAAGGCGCTGCGGTGCTTCGACGCGCATGACGTCATTCCGGACATCGTTGTGGCAGCCAAGGGCATCGGCAACGGAATCCCGTTAGGCGCGGTAATCGCGAGGAATGACGTGGCCGAAGCCATGGGCGGCAAGTTCCTGTTCCACACTTATGGTGCGAACCCGGTCGCCTGTGCCGCCGGCCGCGCCGTGTTGCGCGTGATCGAGGCGGAAGGCATGATTGAGAATGCCCATCTTGTCGGAGCCGAGATTCACAAGGGGCTGCAGACCATGAAGGATCGCTACGAAATCATCGGCGACGTGCGCGGGACCGGTTTCATGCAGGCGATCGAGCTGGTCAGGAACCGTGAGACGAAGGAGCCCGCCCCCGACGAGACCGCATATGTCTTTGAGAGGACCAGGGAGCACGGACTGGCGCTCTCCAAGTCGGGCAACTTCAGGAACGTGCTGAGAATGGTTCCACCGCTGTGCCTGTCCCTGGATGATGTGGAGCAGGTCCTTTCCGCCTATGACCGGAGCTTCCGCGACCTGATGGACAGTCTCTCCGGTTGACGGCAGCATCGCGGGCCGCGCCGCAAGCGTGCGTCCAGACGATGCACCCTCCCGGCGGGCCGGGCTCAATCCAACGAGCGTTAACCTGTGTCCGAAAAGGCAGTAAACAGGCCGATTCATCCGCCGGTCTCAACGGTTTCTTTCCTTTCGCTGGCCATTCGAGCCGGTGGGATGGAGGATTCCGAGCCATTCAGGCCTCGTCCAAAGAACAGGTTGGCGCTTATGGGGCTCAGTTCTGCATTCCTACCCGCGGGATCGGACGGTTGAAGAGGCAGGCGGGCGATGCCAACACCCTGGCCATGACGCGGCGGGCCAAGGCAAAGCGCCCTTTGACCAACTGGGCCGAGGCAATTGTCGAGGCCGGTCTGGCGGACCTGCGCCACGAGACGGGCGCTCGTTCCGCCCGGATCGAAAGCAGCCCTCTCCGGGTCAGGCGGACCGCTGGCGCAGTCATCGCGGTTCCCGCGGCCGCGATTTCCTCGGCTACGCCGACCACCTCGCCGCCGCTGTAAGCGATTGAATCCTGACGTCACGCCTGCCTGTCGTCCGCGGCAGACGATAACCCGGATACCGCTTCGCCCCGAACTGGAGCATTTCTCCTGCATTGTCTGGTCCCGGATCGCCCAAGAATCACGGATTCCACGATGCCGAGCGCATGATCGAGTTCGTCTCTGGAGATCGTCAAGGGCGGCGAAAGCGTGAGGACGTTGCCCGCGCTGACCTTCAACGAGACACCGCTCGCCAGACAGGCATAGCAGATCCGCTCAGCCAAGTTGGAATCGGGTGTTCGTGAGTCCCGATCCGCAACGATCTCGATTCCGAAAAGAAGACCGCGACCGCGAATGCCTGCCACCGCGTTGCATCGACCAAGTTTCTCACGCAGCCGGCACAATGCGGCCTCGCCGAGCCGTGCGGCGCGCTCCACAAGGCCCTCGTCTTCGATGATGTCCAGCGTTGTCAGCGCAGCGCGGGCGGTGACCGGATTCTTTTCGTGGGTGTAGTGGCCAATGGCGAAATCGCCCGCAACGTCAAGCTCCGCCCGCGCCACCACGGCCGCGATCGGAAGCACGCCTCCTCCCAGAGCCTTGCCGAGCGTGATGATGTCGGGCGTTACACCGTCATGATCATGGGCGAAGAAGCGACCAGTCTTGCCGAGGCCTGTCGGGATCTCGTCCATGACCAGAAGCGTATCATGCCTGCGGCAGCTTGCTTCCACAGCCTGCCAGTAGCCGAATGGAGGAATTACGGGAGTCGCGCGCATCGGCTCGGCGATGATGGCGGCGACATCGCATTCGCGGGCAAGCGTGTAGTCAACCATTTCCGCACAGGCCAGGCCGCAGGCATCAGGCCCAGGATGACCATAGGCGCAGTGGGCGCAGTTGAACGGCGCCACATGCTCTGTGCCGGGAAGGAGCGGTCCAGCAATGTGACTCCGGAAAGTGGCCTCGCCACCAACCGAAGCGGCACCGAATCCCGCGCCATGAAAGCTATCCCAGAACGAGAGCGTCTTGAATCGACCCGTCGCCGCACGGGCGACCTTCAGGGCCACCTCGTTCGCATCCGAGCCTCCTGTGGTGAAGAGGACCTTTGCCGGCCACGGAGCCAGCGCGACAAGGCGTTCCGCGAGCTCGGTCGCGACATTGTTGGCGAACCGGCGGGGCGCGAAAGGCAGGACGTCGATCTGCCGCTTGACGGCCTCGACAAGACGCGGATGCCCGTAGCCGATGTGGTGCACCGAGTTGCCGTGGAAATCCATGTAGCGGCGACCGGAGGTGTCTTCGATCCAGATGCCTTCCGCCCTTGTGATCGTGGACAGGCATGGCGAGGAAAGCGATTGGTGCAGGAAGGCGTCAGCATCCCGTTTGAGAAGTTCACGGGTCAGATGATCGCTTTCCCGTGAAGTCCAGTCTTCTCGGGCAGGGGATATGTTCGTCTCGCCCTCGGAGTGCCGGAGACGCATCATGGCCGTGCCCTGCCGTTTACCGTTTCATGTCGACCGTTGCCACTGAAGCTCATGGCCAAGGCAGCGAATACGTCTTGACGTTGGTGAAGAACTTCATGGCCTCGAGCACCCCTTCCTTCACGCCATTGCCGGAATCCTTGATGCCCCCGAAGGGCGACATCTCTATACGGTAGCCCGGCTGTTCCCAGACGTTTACCGTACCGACATCCAAGCCCTCGATAAAGGCTTGGGCCCGCGGAAGCGAATTCGTACAGACCCCTGACGAAAGCCCGAATGTCGTGGAGTTCGAGATGCGCATGACTTCCGCATCGTCGTCGGGCACACGAATGACCGGAATCACGGGGCCGAAGGTCTCATCCGCCACTAGCTGGCAGTCATGCGGGACCTGATCGATGACTATCGGGGGCAGGAGCGCACCCTTCCGGCCCGGATTATAGAGTACTTTTGCGCCAACGCGTTCCGCGTCGAGAACCCTGCGCTCGATCTCTGCGGCCGCATCGGCATGAATCACGCAACCCAGTTCCGTCTCCGGATCCTGCGGGTCGCCGAAGCGAATGCGCGCTGCCCGGCGGAGGATCATCGGGACGACCGCGTCGGCAACGCCGTCCTGAACCAGAATCCGTTTCACGGCGGTGCAGCGCTGACCGGAATTGCCGGTGGCGCCCGCGACGGCAATGGTGGCCGCTCTTTCAAGATCGTCCTCGGCCAGATCGTTCAGGATGATCAGCGAGTCGTTTCCTCCAAGTTCCAGGGCCGTTCTCTTGCCACGTGCCTTCTCCGCAATGAGCCGACCGACAGGCACGCCGCCGGTAAAGGTGATGACGTCGATGTTTCCGTTCGTGACCATCTCATCGCCGATGTCCTGGGGCCAACCTGTAACGATCTGGAACATTTCGGGCGGAAGACCCGCCTCGTAGAGGATGTCGGCAAGAGTGAGCGCCGTCAGCGGCGTCAGTTCCGTCGGCTTGCACACAACGCAGTTGTTCGTCGCTATGGCCGGAGCGACCTTGTGCGCCACCATGTTCAGCGGATGATTGAACGGCGTGATCGCGGAAATCGCCCGCACCGGCTCTCGCTTGGTGTAGATCTTCCTCGCCTTGCCGTGGGGTGTCAGGTCACATGAGAAAATCTGTCCGTCGTCGAGAATTGCGAGCTGTCCGGCCAACGTGAACACATCGAAGGACCGCCCGGTCTCATATAGTGAATGCTGTTTGCAGATTCCGAGTTCCAGAGTCAGCCAGTCGGCGATCTGCTCGCGGCGCCCGCGGATCAGTTCAGCGGTCCGGAACAGTATCTGCTGGCGCTCATAGCGGCTGAGCGTAGGCTTGTAGGCAGCGGCGATCTCGAAGGCACGTGCCGCATGGCTGCCGTCGCCGGCTGGAACGGTGCCGACCAGATCGTCGGTGTACGGGTAGCGCACCTCAATGACATTCGGCGTACTTACCCTATCTCCGCCAATGCGCATGGCCTCATGCCGGATGCAGTGTCTTGGCTCACTCATTTGGTCACCTATTCGAGCGCTGCGGCCGTCATGGCGTGAAAGAAGGCATCGAAGTTCCGGAGTTCCGGAGCGTTCGGCAACTCGATCCTGCGATTGACGATGAACGGTACAGCCTGTTCGGTCAATCCACCGTGAGACCTGAGCGGCTCGCTGAGGGCGGAAAGGTCATGCCGGTCGGAACTTGTACCCAACGTCGTGGCACCATCCGAAATCATCACAAGGTCGCCGATTCGGTCGCTCGGTAGCTCGTATTTCCAGGCCGCGGTTTCTTTCGTCGTCACTTCGACCATTCCCGGGAGCATGGCAAGCCGGGTCTGAATCCCTTCCTGATCCGCGCCTTCCGGCAGGTAGGCTGTCGCGAAGGAGCCGAGAGCACCGTGATGAACCACATAAGGGTCGGTGATTGGCAGGACCACGCGCGCTTCGGCAATGCCAAGCCACCCGTCCAGTACATCCTGGACGTAAATCACTGACGGTTCGCCATCGCTGTTGTGCTTCGCCTTCATGCCGTGATCAGCCGTGACAACGACGGCGGCACCAAGGGCGTCAAGATCGGCGAGATAGCGGTCAAACATCGCGTAGAACGTCAGGGCCTCCCCAGCATCGGGCGCATGCTTATGCTGGATGTAGTCGGTTGTGGACAAGTACATCAGGTCCGGCCGTCGCTCCGCGAGAAGCTTAACTCCGGCCGCAAGTACGAATTCGGACAGGTCGGCGGAATAGACTTCGGGCACGGGCCGTCCAACCCACGCATCTGCGCCTTCGAGTCCATGTTCCCTAACCGTCGTCTCGCCGGCGCGTTCCGAGGAAAACGCGATCGCGGCGCCGTCGCCGAATGACAGGCCAGCGGCAAGAAGGGCGCGCAGCTTGTCTTTTGCTGTTACCACTGCAACCCGCGCACCCGCTTCGAAGAACTTTGAGAATATCGTTGGGGCGCGCAGGAAGCGGACATCGTTCATCATCACTTCCCTGCCCGTTGAGGGGTCGTGGAAGTAGTTGCCGCAGATACCATGAACGGACGGAGGACAACCCGTCGCGATGGAAAGATTGTTCGGGTTGGTGAAGGAAGGAATGACTGAGTGCGCGATCCTGTCGGTGCCTTCAATGCGCATGCGTTGCAGCGTCGGCATCCGGCCGTCCGCGATCGCGACGTCCAGATATTCGGGTTCGCAGCCATCAAGACAGATCACAACAGCGCAACGCCCGGGAACCGGATAGACACGGTCGTTGACGGTCACTGGAGCGGTCATTGGCATGGGTTCGTCGCCATCCTGCCGGAAATCGGTTCTGTCGGCGCCACCGTCAGCACATATGCCTTCTGCATTCCTCAAGGGTCGCGGCCGACGGCGCGGCACCTGCAACTCCCATCCTGGAAAGGGCTTCCTCGGCGGCTTGGACGACCTGCAGCATGATCCTCTCGTCAATCTGACCTATGCAGCCGATGCGGAACGTATCAAGGGCTGTCATCTTGCCGGGGTATATGATGAAGCCCTGCCGCTTCATTTCGTCGTAGAAACGCGTGAAGGCGAAGGCCGGATCTTGAGGGCATAGGAACGTCACGATGATGGGCGACAGCCAGCGGTCGGCAAGAAGCGTTTCGAACCCGAGTCCGCGCATGCCACTGACGAGCACGTCGCGGTTGCGGGCATAGCGGACGCCGCGCACGGCCACGCCGCCCTCAGCCTCATGCGACCTGAGCGCCTCCAGAAACGCAGCCACCGCATGGGTGGGTGGCGTGAATCTCCATTGTCCAGTCCTTTCCATTGTCGCCCATTGGTCCTGCAGGTCGAGAACAAGCGAATGGCTGTTTCCCTTTGCACTCTCGATCTCCTTCTTCCCGGCAATCACAAAGCCAAAGCCGGGCACGCCTTCCAGGCACTTGTTTGCAGATGAGGCGAATGCCGTGCAACCCAAAGTTTGCGGATCCAGAGGCAGGGCGCCGAAGGCGGACATGGAATCGATCAGCAGTTTCCGTCCAGCGTTCCGGGTCGCTTCGGCGATGTCCTCGATCGGGTTCAGTATGCCACTTGAAGTCTCGCAATGAACGGCGAGGACGTGAGTGATGCCCGGATCGTTTTCCAGAATGGCTGACACATCTGCGCCGGATGGCGGACGATAGTCCCCCAGATCCAGAAGGTGGAGGGACCGGCCGAGATATTCGAGTGTCCGGGCCGCTCGAATTCCGTAGACTCCGTTGGCAAGAACAAGGACCCTGCCATCCTTCGGCACGAAGGAACCCAGCATTGCCTCAACCGCATAGGAGCCCGAACCCTGGACGGGAACGCAGTCGTAGGCGCACCGGTCGGTTTCGACAAGCGCAAGCAGGCGCTGCCTTATCTCTCGGGTCATGGCGCGGAAGTCATCGTCCCAGCTGCCCCAGTCCCTCAGCATGGCCTCCCTCACCGCGAGGGACGTTGTGAGCGGTCCGGGTGTCAGCAAATAGGCCTCTCCAGAATGCGGTGATGGGAACTGGGAGCCACTCATTGGACGATTCCTTTCGCCGGGCGCCAATGGTATGGAGTTCTGTGATAGGTATGTAAAGCCCTGCCTATCGCCGAGACGGGTGAGCGCGGCGCGTGCCGGAATGCGCCAAGATACGTGGGTTCGGCGCGCCGCGGGCAGAATGCAAAGGGTTTGGGCCATCCCCGATTGCCGGTTGGGCACTTTGGGTTTGGTGCCCATTGCAAGGCTCACCACGGACATGATGAGGTTCCGGATAACGTCGTCGTCCTGATTGCCGCATCGGCGCCAAGTTTACGGATTTCCCAACGGATTGCGGGGCCGCTCTCTCCCATGTTCGCCCAACGGTGTTTACTTGTCACTGGGCGTTGACATAATCGGCATGCAGCCAGGGAGCCGCGATGTCCAACACGCCAAATGTACTGATCATCGTGATCGACCAGTTCCGGGGCGATCTGTTGAGCGACAGCCCCTTGGCCGATGTCGCCAAGTTGCCTCGATTGAGAGATCTCGCGAAAGAGGCAGTCATGTTCGCGAATCACCATTCGGTCGTCTCGCCTTGCGGACCGAGCCGCGTGTCGCTTCTTACGGGACAATACGCGATGAACCACAGGGCGGTCAGGAACGGCACGCCGCTTCGCCACGACACGCCAAACATCGCCTCCGTCTCCAGAACGCTTGGATATGCGCCGCAGCTGTTTGGCTATACCGATACGACGCAGGATCCGCGCGTGCTCGATGCGGATGACCCCCGCCTGCAGAGCTACGAGGAGGTGATGCCAGGTTTCGACGAAGCCCTCCGAATGCGCATGGAATCGGATGACAGGGTCTGGCGCGACCATCTGGCGGCAAAGGGTAGGCCGCTACCGGAGTATCCGGCAACCTACAGGCCCAATGGCGACAGGATTACTGATCCGGCGTATTACGCAGCAGCGGACAGCGACACTGCGTTCCTGACCGATCGCTTCATTGAACGGATGGACGGGGCGGAGCCGGGCTGGTTCGCACTTCTGACCTATGTCCGGCCTCATCCCCCTTTGGTCGCGCCGTCGCCGTTCAACCGGATGTACGATCCAGCCGACATGCCTGCGCCTGCAACGGCACTATGCGGCGCGGGGGATCACGACCGGCACCCGTTTGTCGCTCCCGCCAAGGAACGGCAGCGTCCGGCTTCCATGGTGGTCGGGTTTCCGAACCTGGCCGACTCGGCCCAGACGACGGCGGAGCTGCGGGCGATCTATCTTGGCCTTGCAAGCGAGGTGGATATGCATGTCGGTCGCGTGATCGACTGGCTCAAGGCAACCGGGCAATGGAACGATACGATTCTGGCTGTCACCTCAGATCATGGCGAAATGCTTGGCGACTACGGGCTTTGGGGCAAGGGAACGTTCCACGATGCCGCCTTTCGCGTTCCGCTGATCATCCGTGATCCGGCCCATACGGACACGCACGGCCAGATCGTTGAGGAAATGACCGAATCCATCGACGTTTCGGTCACGCTTCTCGAACGTCTCGGCGCAGAGGTGCCGCAGGCGATGAACGGAACAAGCCTTCTACCGCTCCTTCAGAACGTGGACAGGGTGACGGGTGGCCGCTCCATGTCGGAATACGATTTCGGTAATCCGGTGACGCCGACTCCCTGGATGCGGCATCTCGGTGTTCGGTCCCGGGAAGCGAACCTCGCGGTTTTCAGAAACGGGCGGTTCAGGCTGGTCCAGTTTGGCTGTGACCTTCCGCCAATCCTGTTCGACATGGACCGCGACGGCGAGAATCGCGACATTGCCGCGGATCCCGGTGCGCCCGATCTGCTGCAGCACCTGACGGGCGAATTGCTCCGGCATCGCATGTCCAATGCCGAAGGAACGTTCTCAGCCACTTTGGTTGGCGACGGAGGCGTCAGGACGGGAATCTATTGACGTGTTCCGAATTTTGTGAGTCAGTGTAACAATACCGTCGCAAATTCGGTGCATTCAGTCGACGGGCTGGCCGGATGCTGAAACGCTCCGCGGTACGTGCGCAATACGTGAGGAACGGTTCGTGAAATGTGACGGCCATATGCGAGTTTGTGTGTTCGGCGAGGCTGGCCAGCCCATTGTCATTCAATCATGGAGGTTAACATGAAGAAACCACTTCTGTCCGGTGTTGCCATCGCGATGCTGCCAAGCCTGGCATTCGCAGGCTGCCCCGGGATCACGGTTGCGGACATGGGAGGTGTCGCCCCGGGTGCATTTCCACAGCAATACGAACTGGAGGAATTCCAGTCGGCAGCCGGCTGCACGATGGAGTTCAGCGGCAATCCCGATGCGGCCGCGCTGAATGCGAGGATCGTCGGCAATCCCGACCTTCCGCCGCTGTCGGAACGCCTTCCGGACGAGCCGCTTGTCGTTGTGCCCTACGATAGCATTGGCAGGTATGGCGGCACGCTTGACGTGCTGTCGAACGCCACCGAGGCCGGGACATCCGATTTCCTTTCCGTCCGCCACGTCAACCTCGTGCGCTATTCCGACGATCTCCAGACCATCGTGCCCAACGTGGCGAGGTCATGGGAGTGGAACGGCGATTTCACGAAGTTAACGATCAAGCTCAGGAAAGGACACAAGTGGTCCGACGGTGCGCCATTCACCTCAGCAGACGTCAAGTTCTGGCATGACAACCTGATGCTGGACACCAACATCTTCGAAAAACCCAAGGACTACGTGACCGTGGGTGGCCAGACGATGACGGTCGATACGCCGGATGACGTGACGGTGGTCTTTAACCTGCCCGCGCCCAAACCGGGCCTTCTTGCCCACTTCGCGACGCACTTCGGGCAGGGCTTCCAGCCAATGCACTTCCTCGGCCAGTTCCATCCTGACCTCAACGCGGACGCGGACAGCTATGCGCAGTCGCTCGGCTTCGAGAACGGCTATGACGCGATCCTCGCATACTACGGAAACTCGGATTGGACGGACACGCCGACTCCGATGCTGTCGAGGGCGGCTCTCGTGAGCGGCCTGCCAAAACACACCCATCCGACGCTTGAAAGCCACATCTACGTCTCGGACACGACCGACGGTCGCCATCTTGTGGCAAATCCGTACTTCTTCCAGGTAGACCCGACTGGGCAGCAGTTGCCCTACATCTCGGAACAGGACGAGGTCTACATCAATGACAACGAAGTCCGTCTCCTGAAAATCGTCAACGGCGAAGTCGACTACAAGGCGCAGTCGCTCCAACTCGCCGCGGCTCCCATCCTTCTCGAGGGGCAGGAAAAGGGTGACTACACGGTGCATCTGAAGCCGGAGATCACGATCGGGGCCTTCGGCTTCAACGTGACCCACGAAGATCCGGCAAAGCGCGCCGTGTTCGGCGACCGATCGTTCCGCGAAGCGATGTCGCTTGCCATCAACCGAGAGGAACTGAACGAGATCGGCTTCTTCGGCCAGGGCACCCCGCAGGCCTATGTCGGGTTTTCGCCGCTGCCGGACTTCGCTGACCCTGCACTGCATGATCACATGGCCATGTTTGATCCCGATGGAGCGACGGCGAGACTGGACGCTCTTGGCATGAAGGATGTCGACGGGGACGGGGAACGGGAATTGCCGGACGGACAGAAGCTTGTCCTCAACATGAACTTCTCTACGCAGGGAATCGCCGGCCAGACTGTGGAGCTTGTCGCTCAATACTGGCGGGACGTCGGCATTGATTCGGTCGTCAAGGAAGTGACGCCAGACGAGTACCGATCGGCGCAGTCATCGAACAAGCTTGATGTCTCGATGTGGCGGAAGGGCCAGCCTCTGGCCATCGTGCTCGGCAACAACGAGCTCTGGGTACCGCCATTCGAGAACTACTTCGGCAACCGCAACGCAATGCTCTGGGCCGAGTGGGTCGATTCTGGTGGATCGGCTGGAGTCGAACCGCCGGACTGGGTCAAGCAGATGATGGATGACATCAATGCACTGCAGTCCGCCGCGCAGGGTTCGGACGAGTTCAACGAGGTCGGTGCCCGCATGGCCGAGACCATGGCAAGGGAACTGCTGTTCATCGGAACCGTGAACGCACCCGCACCGATGATCCATCGCAACGCCCTGCAGAACTTCACGGAAACCAAGACTCACAGCTACGAGTACTACCGGACCTATCCGTATCGTGCCACGCAATGGTGGCTGGACGAATAGTCGAGGGTCTGCTTTGCTGCACCCACGGGGGCAGGCCCGTCCTGCCCCCGGCCAGAAGGGAGATCTGCGTCCGGGCCATCGCGAAATGCCCTGACTGGACGAGGAGGCGGGATCAATCATGCTGAACTTCCTGCGCTTTGTCGTCACACGTGCATTGATGGCGGCGATGACGCTCATCATCGTGTCCCTCGTGGTGTTTTCGCTGATGGAACTTGTGCCCGGCGATTGCGCTGAGCGATACCTTGCTTTCAAGAATACGCAGGGATCCGGGATTTCGGTCGCTGACATCGAACTGGAACGCCAGAGGCTGGGCCTCGACAAGCCGTTCCTGGAACGCTGGGCTCTGTGGATCGTCAATGCGTTCCGGGGCGAGTTCGGCGACAGCTGCATCCTGCGCGTCAATATCGCACAGCTTCTGGGCGACAAGTTCTGGCTTTCGCTGTCGATCTGTATGGCTTCGCTCGCTCTGGCTTACATCATCGCGATTCCTGTCGGCATTCTTGCCGCCGCGTCACGCAACGCGTTCCTCAACAACTCGCTTCGCATCGTCAGCTATCTCGGGCTTGCGATGCCGAACTTCCTTCTGGCGCTTATGATCATGCTGTTCGCGACGGTGTATTTCGGGGATACGTTGACGGGACTGTTCTCCAGCGAATTCAGGGATGCTCCATGGTCGATGGCAAAATTCCTTGATCTGCTGAAGCATGCGTGGCTGCCGATCTTCATACTGGGCTGGTCGGCGACTGCCTTTGCGCTGCAGACCGTCCGCGCCCTGATGTCCGACGAGATCGGCAAGTTGTACGTCACTGCGGCCGCGGCCCGCGGAGTTCATGGGCGCAAGCTACTCTGGGGCTATCCGGCCCGTCATGCGCTCGGACCGATCGTGAACTCGCTCGGCTTCGATCTGAACCGGATATTCAACGAACTTCCGATCGTGGCCCTGATCCTAGTGATGACCGACGCAGGCGCTCTCCTGATCGAGGCGCTGGCGAGGTCGAACGACCAGCAGCTGGCCGGCGCGATCATCTTTCTGCTCACAGCGTCCATCGTCACGCTTAACTTCACGACCGACGTGGCACTCGCCGTGATCGATCCTCGCGTTCGAAAGAGTATCATCCGATGACCCACTTGGCAGACCCGGCAGTCGAGGCGGAGGCGCAGCGTTCCAAAGAGGCCTATTTCACGGCCTCCCAGCGACAGCTCATCTGGGCGCGCTTCAGGAAGCAGCGGGCCGCATTGGTGGCGGCCACAGTCCTGGTCGTTCTCATCATTTCCGGGATTTTCGCGCCCTTCCTGTCGCCTTATGACCCGACGATCGGCGGCCGAGACAAGGACTACACGAACGGTGCGCCGCAGATCCCCAGATTCTGCGATAAGAACGGGTGCTCGCTGCGGCCGTTCATCCATGCAGTCGAGCGCGAAAGATCGATCAAGACGAATTTCCGTTGGGTCACCAAGGTCGACGAGGACGCGCGGAACTATGTCACCATTCTGCCGAAGGGCGACGATTACCGCCTGTTCGGTTTCATCCCGGGCAACCGACATCTGTTCGGCGTGCAGGAAGGCAAAATCCATCTGTTCGGTACGGACGAAGACGGCCAGGACATCTTCAGCCGGACGCTTCACGCGATCTGGACGTCGCTTCAGGTCGGAATGATTGGAGTCTTCATCGCCTTCATCCTCGCTCTCATAATCGGTGGCGTTTCCGGATACTACGGCGGCTGGGTCGACGGGGTGATCCAGATGATCACGGATGCCGTCCGAACGGTTCCGGCGATTCCCCTGTTCATGGCGGTGGCCGCCTTCATGCCACCGGAGCTGAGTGCGGAAGCGCGATTCTTCTACATCTCGATCATTCTCGGATTCATCGGCTGGCCTACGCTGGCCCGCCGCGTTCGGACCCACCTGCTCACCGAGCGCAATCAGGAATACGTGCTCGCCGCCCAGCTCTGCGGCGCATCTTCGTCGCATGTGATCCGGCGTCATCTTCTGCCATCCTTCACGTCCTACATCATCGTCGATCTGGTGATCTCGTTCCCCTACATGGTCCTGTCCGAGACCGCCCTTTCGTTCATCGGTCTCGGTCTCAAGGATCCGGTCTCGTCGCTGGGGGTCCTTTTGCAGAAGGCAACCAGCGCGGACGTGATGCTGAACTACCAATGGTATTTCATCCCGGTCCTTTTCTTCATTGCCCTGGTGATGGCTTTCGTTTTTGTCGGTGACGGGCTCCGGGACGCAGCGGACCCCTATTCGGAAGCGCGGAAATGACGCCGCTGATCGAGGTCGAGAACCTGACGCTTCGATTCAGGACGGACGAGGGACTGATCACAGCAGTTGAGGACGTGTCCTTCACATTGATGAGGGGCGAGGTCATGGGCCTTGTCGGCGAGAGCGGTTCGGGAAAGTCCGTGACGGCGAAGTCCCTGATGCACCTCAACGCGAGAAACGCCATCTATTCGCCGGAGTCCAGGATCACGCTTCACACAGACTCCGGGCCGGTTGACGTGCTGTCGCTCAGGACGCCGCGCGAGCTGAACGTTGTGCGCGGCGGCGCGATCAGCATGATCTTCCAGGAACCCATGGCCAGCTTTGCGCCAGCCATCAAGATCGGCAAGCAGATGGTGGAGCAGTTGCTGCTGCACTCCGACATGTCGAAGCGCACCGCGAAATCCGTCTCCATCGAGATGCTTGACCGTGTGGGGATTTCGGATGCGTCGAGACGTTTCGATCAATACGCCTTCGAGCTGTCGGGCGGCATGCGCCAGAGAGCGATGATCGCCATGGCACTCTCCACCAACCCATCGCTCCTGATCGCCGACGAGCCGACGACCGCTCTGGATGTGACGATCCAGGCCCAGGTGATCGACCTTATGAAGGATCTGGTTTCCGAATTCGGCATGGGCATCATCTTCATCACCCACGATCTCGGCGTTGTGGCCCAGACCGCCGACAGAGTGAGTGTGATGTATCTGGGCCGTCTCATCGAGGAAGGTCCTGTACGCGAAGTCATCGGGACACCACGGCATCCGTACACGCAAGGCCTGATCGCCGCCTTGCCCAAGCTGGAGGATCTTGACGCGCCTCTGACACCGGTTCCAGGGGACATCCCGTCGCCCCTCGAGCGTCCTGCCGGCTGCGTGTTCAATACCCGATGCTCGCAGGTTGTCGGAGAGGCATGCAGGATACACGTGCCGACGAGCAGCAGGCTGGACGAAACGCACAGCGTGGCTTGCCACATCTATCGGGAGGCCGCGGAATGAACGGTGTCCTGATCCGGGCCTCCGGACTGTCGGTGCACTTCACAATCGGGTCAGGACTGATCGTGAAGCAGATCCTGAAGGCGGTCGACAACGTCTCGCTTGATATCGAGAAGGGATCCTTCTTCGGGCTGGTCGGCGAGTCCGGTTCCGGAAAGACGACGCTTGGCCGTGCGCTTCTGAAAGCGGCGCCGATTTCCGCGGGAACTGCCCAATATGATGACGGGGAAGTTGCCTACCAACTTAGGGAACTGGATGGCGCGGAACTCAAGGACTATCGCACACGCGCACAGTTGATCTTTCAGGATCCTTACGCGGCGCTGAGTCCCCGAATGACGGTTCGGGACATCATCGCGGAGCCTCTGGAAGTGATGGGGCTGACGAAGGGTAGAGCGGAAACGGACGAGCGCGTTCGGGAGATCGCTGCACGATGCCGCTTGAATCTGGAGCATCTGCGGCGGTTCCCCCATGCCTTTTCGGGTGGACAGCGTCAGCGCATCTCGATCGCGCGGGCGCTCGTCTCGGGCCCTAAATTCGTGGTTGCCGACGAAAGCGTCGCCGCGCTCGACGTGTCGATCCAGGCAGACGTGCTCAACCTCCTTAAGCAACTGCAGGACGAGATGGGGCTGACATTCATGTTTATCAGCCACGACCTGTCGGTTGTGGCCCATACCTGTGATCATGTGGCGGTCATGTATCTGGGTCGGCTTGTCGAAACCGCTCCGACGCGAAAACTGTTCAAGGCTCCGCGGCACCCGTACACCAAGGCTTTGTTTTCGGCTATTCCGTCTCTTGATCCTGACGACGAAAAGGTGGCCCAGAAGCTGGTCGGGGAAATTCCGTCGCCAACCGATCAGCCTCCGGGATGCAAGTTCCAGACGCGCTGCCCGCATGCCATTGACCTCTGCAGGTCCCGGGAGCCTGCGCTTGAGACCGAGGACGGGCATGATGTCGCCTGCCATCGCTGGAAGGAATTGATGGATCCGGTTCCAGCCTGACCGTCGGAGCTGGACAGATGGAAGCTTCTAGCTCTGGGGAGTCGGGATTCAGTGTCCGAAACGGCCCGGTCAGAACCTCAGCGTGCGGAGGGGCAGTCAAGTGAGGAACCGAGTCAGAACCAAGATCGATGCCGCTCATTGATCACTTACGCCAAATCGACATTGAGAGCACCCTCGCTGATACGCTGTCCCGAGGCATGGCAGTCTTTCGTCGTTGATAAACTGCAACCTCAATTCCTACAAATTCGCCGATGAAGGTGGGTTCTGACGCCCGTGTCTTCATTGATTGGCACCATCGCATTGCGCTGGGCCCTGAGGCGATCATTTAGCGCGAAGATATACTTCTGTATTTTCTGGTCCAGCGCAAATTCACCGTTGGCTATGGAGTCGTGAATCTCTTGGCTCTCACTTTCCGAAAACTCCGCCCAACTCGAATCTTCGGTTGCTTCATGTGAGTCGATCTCCTGACAAATGACGCTCAATTCGTTCAGGTGCAGCGCAAGATCCCGCAATAGCTTGGCATCCTTCGACGGTTCAACACCTCCAAACTTGTGTCTGCGGCAGTCTCGTGCAATCTGGTACAGGGTCCGGATTTCGGTGCGCAATGGATCGTAAACCGTTTCCTTGTATTCGTCCCATCGACTCAACGAATTCAAATGATCTTTCTGCCTCTTCGCTGTGCGCCACGAAAGCCAGATGCTGAATCCGGCAAGCATGACACTCAGAATTGGCATAGCACTTAGCAAACCTGCCATGACTGTATGAACCATTTACATTGTGGGGAAGCAAATCCTAATGACGCAATGATCGACTCTTGGAACCGAAGGAATTCAGTCCGTGGGTTCCATCAACGGCTTGAATTGAAACGAGCATCGCTCGAGGCCTTGCTGGATCTGTGGACGAAGGACCTCCGGCATCTCGAACTTATAGACTTCAAGGAGCCCTTCTGCACCAAGCCGTTGATAACTGTCGCTGAACATGCCACAGAAAAAGGATGTTGATATAGCGTAGACGTTGTCGGGGATTCGCACTTTAACGGGCTCGCGCTTGCCATCGCGAGCATCAAGCTCGAACATTCGCCGCGCCTCTAGTCCGCGGTCCTTGCCGGACAGATTCCTGAGTGTCCCACCCCTCGTGAATTTCTCAAGATCAATCATCGGAAGTCTGCCACCTCATCTGGGCTTGACAGTCGAGCGAAAGCCTCATCGCGACGATGGTCCCTGGGAACCTATATCTCATATCAAATACATAGTGCGGATCCGGAGGAAAAGCAACCTCATTGTGATCGTTAAAAAACTGGATCCTCCCACCGTTCCTCTTAGAGCAGCCACAGTACTTGCCAGCGAATCGAACACAGGAGTTCCCTGAAATGATCGCAACAGCAGGCTTACGGTCTAGGTGGCCCGTCGTTCCAAGCCCATTTGCCATCTCCACCATATCCATCATGCCCAAGCCACCCTTGCCGTCCGGTAGGGATGAAACACCGTCCTGCATTGCGTATAACGTGGCGAGCGTCTCAGGACTTTGCCCGGGAGCTCTGCGGTGAGTGTCGACGAATCTATCGAGATCGGCACCTAATTTTCTGTCGGTAAGGCATCGAATGTTATCGGCAATAGTGATGCCCGTATTGACGAAAGCAATGTGGCAGTCGTACGCATCATCTTTATCTCCATATGGTGCTTCCCGTCGGGCCATGAAGCCAGCAACATGCCAACCACCCTTTTCCGAGCCAGGCTTTCCATGACGTTCGGCGTTGTCAAGTAATTCGGTTACGATTTTGTTGAAATGCTGCATTGCCTGATCAGTCAACGTCATAGGTGTCGGTAGAGCACCAATCCACTCATTGACGGTGTTCACCAACTGGTCAGCGACAATGGAAAAGGCAACTGACTTGGCGGGGTCTGCAGATGAGCGTCCGGCAGGGCGCTCCCTCAGCCTAAATGCCCAAACATCTGTTCTGTCTGATAGCTGTTCAAAGGGAGCCATCTGCATGGATTCCCGCAATCGCACCGCTTCGATGACCTTCTGAACCGGCATCCTCATCCGTCCACCGCGAGCAAACGGGAAAGTGGTGCCCCTGAACATCAGACCAAGGACAACGTAAGGGCCGATATCTCGGATTTGGATATCCCCGAAGTTCAGGATTCCATCGCGCCCTGAATACTCATAGACTGCGATCCGCTGCAGTTGCTGCAACGTCTCTTCGGGTGCGTCGACGAAGGACAGTTCATTTAGGGTGAATTCGAATCCGGGCTGCCGCTTGACGGGATGCACCCACTTATTCCTACGGTCTCTGACGAATGCATCCAAGACCTCGTGTGGTGAATACCTAGATAGAATCATGGCCGGGTCAAGTCCTGGATATCGCGAAGCGATGGTCGGGCCGCGGCGTTGCCGAACCAGTCTTCGCACTATCTCACGGGCGCGCCGAACGCTGTTGCCATTCCTTCGTTCTCTCCGGTAGACACGTCGGCATAGTTCGTAGAACTCCTCTTCAGACAGCGAACTGGCAACCGCATCGGTCAATTTAGCGGTTGATACCGGCCAAACATCGTTCAGTCTCAATTCTCGACCCTACCGTGGTTAAGTTGACCGTTATGGCAAAGGTCCAAAATCCGTGATTTGTGCTGTATGAGAGTATCGGATTCGATCATGACACCCCACTTCCACTCCTAAGTGCAACGCCGGCCATTCCCGCAGCGAGGGCGTAGCCCGAGCGTAGGGAATGGCCGGAAGGCGTGGTTTCCGGACCCCGGGCACCGCGGATCCGGCCCCGGGACGGCTGTGGTCCCTTCTGTATGGAGGTTATCCGGGCTTTCCGGGCGGCGCAACGCCTCCGCCTGGGCGGGTCGCGTCCGTCCGGCGCCCGGCCCGCGCCGGTGGGAGGCGGTCGCGCGGCGTCAGGGAGGGCGGGCCTTGTGCAGCACCTCGGCGGGCGTCCGGTAGCCCGGCGCCCGGCGCGGACGCGCGTCCGCGCGGTCCTGCACGGCCCTCACCTGCGCGTCGGTGACCGCCCGGAGGTCCGTCCCCTTGGGCAGGTACTGCGGCGCCAGCCCGTTGGTGTGCCCGTTCAGTCCCCTTTCCCAGGAATGGAAGTGGGGGAGGAAGAACCCGGCCCCGAGCTCCGCCGCGACGCCGGCGTGGCCCGCGAACTCCCTGCCGTTGTCCGAGGTGATCGTGTGGACGGGCGCGGCGGAAGGCTGCAGCATCTCCAGCATCGCGGCGGAGACCGCGGCCGAGGTGCGTCGGCCAGCCCGCTGAAGGAAAACGAATCCCGACGCCCTGTCCACAAGGGAGACCACCGCCACGCCGGTCCCATTCCCGATGACCGTGTCCGCCTCCCGGTCGCCGGTCCGCTCCCTGCTCCCCGCCTCCTCCGGCCTCCCGGAGATGTCGACGCGGCCCGGGATGTGGCCACGGCCCGAGCGCCTGCCGCCACGCCGGTCCGGCTTCCTGCCGCGGCGCCGCAGCAGCGGGAACAGCCTGCCGCCCGCCTTCCCGTCGGCCCTCACACGCCCGGATGTCCACTGGCGGCCCACCGTCCAGCCACCCTCCGGACGCAGCCGTCCCGCGACCTGCTCCGGGCTCCAGCCCTCCTCCGGAAGCCCCTCCACATGCGCCCAGCGGTCCGGCGCCATCCTGCGGGGGACCCCGGAAGCCGCGCTGCGGCGGGCCTCCGCCCTGCCCTGCGCCTCCCCGGGGCTGTACCCCCCGCCGCCGGCGTTCCGGCGCAGCTCCCGCCAGACCGACGTCCGGTCACGGCCCAGACGGGCGGCGATGGCCCCGTCCGATAGACCGCTTTCCTTCAGCGCGCCGATCCGGCATCTCTCCCCATGGGTCAGGTGGCGATGGCCCTCGGGCATGGCAGTCTCTCCTGTTTGGTCACAGGGACTGTCGCCGCCTGCTGGCCGATACGCAGGATCATGCGGCCGGAAAACCGGTCACCACCGCCACTGGTGTAGCCCAATATTCCTGACTCCGGCGTTTTCCGGTCCATAGTCCTGGGGCGCGTGCGCCGTGCAGGGGCCGGGTGAACCGGCCGGCGGCGCACGTCCAGAGGCATTGGACAGGGAGTGCGGGCCATGAAGCGGGACAGGGGCAGGACGGCGCATCGGCATCCGGACGCGGTGGCGTATCCGGGGGTCCTGCGGAAGGCGGGGCGGCGGTCCATCCGCCGGTGGTCCGGGAACGGGACGGCGGGTTCACCTGGTACTGGCTGGAGGGCGGCGAGGCGCGCAGCCGGGAGGTCGCCGGGGACGGGACGCTGCCCTCCGCCGTCCCTGCGGAGCTCGGGTTGCGGCCTGCGAAGCTGGCGGCGGACCCCGCTTCGGGCGTCCCGGACCCCGTCGGCGGCGCGGCGGCGCCGGGGCCGCTTCCGGATGGCCCGGCAGGACGCTGCCGGGGCCGGAATGCCGCAGGTGCGGCAGGCCGGTGCACCGGCACCGGCCGACGGCGGGGCCGGTCCTGACCCGGCTGGGCCGGGTGAGGGTGAGGCGGGCGTGTTTCCGCTGCCGGTCGTGCGGCAGGGGGTGCTTCCCGCTGGACCGGGCGCTGGGCCTGGAGGGAAGGGCCGTCACGCCGGGGATGGCGGACGTCCTGGCCCGGACGGCGCCGCTGACGGGCTTCGCGGCGGCGGGCGGCCACATCGCGGACCTCGCCGGGGTGAGGGCCCCGGCGGGCCCGCTGCGGCGCCGGGCCACGGAGTCCGGCCGGGAGGAGGTGGCCGGGGGCAGGCCACTGGAATCACGTGCATGCCTTTCGGTCGACGGGACCGGGATCCCGATGCGCGCGGAGGAGGTGGAGGGCGTCGCCGGAAAGCGGGAGGACGGGAGCGCGGGGACCCGCGGGGCGAGGCTGGCCGTCGTGTACGCCGCCGAGGGGCGTGACCGGGAGACCGGCGCGGCCAGCAGGGACAGGGGCAGCGGGCCGGTCGGCTGCCTGGCCGGCAGCGCGGCGGCGCCGTCCGGAGGCCGGGCGCCCTCCGCGTCCGCCGCCCGCCCCGCCCGGGAAGCGAGGCGTCGCGGCCTCCACGGGGCCGGGGAGCCGGGCGCCGTCTCCGACGGGGCCGAATGGACACCCGGCACCTGCGACGGGCTGTTCGGGGGCGGGAATGTCACCTTCGTCCTGGATATGTGGCACGCGCTGGAACACCCCTCCGGCGCCGGCAGGGCGGTCCACCCGGAGGGGCCGGAGAGGGACCGGCGGTTCGCGGAGGTCAGGGCGGACACCGGGGCGGGCCGGGCGGGGAGAGTGGTCCGGGAACCGGAGCCCCTGAGCGGACGGACCGGGGATGTGGAGGCCTGCCGCCGCCACTTCCGGAACAGCCCCGGAAGGATGCGGTACGACAGGTACCGCGACCGGGGCATCCAGGTCGGGAGCGGCGTCGTGGAGGCCGGCTGCCGGGTGTTCGGCCTCCGCCTGAAGCGCTCGGGCACCCGCTGGCCGGAGAGGGGGCCAACGCCATGCTGGCGCTGGAATGCCGCGTCATGAACCGCAGGCTGGCCGACCTGCCCGGCTGGCGGGCGAATCAGGCCGTCGCGGCATGACAGGAATCCTGGGCTACACCCCTCCGTCCAGCAGGGCGTTGCGCTGCCCGGATAACACGGATACACTCCCCTCAGGATGGGACTCCAGCCGCCCCGGGGCCGGAACGACGGTGCCCTCGGGACAGGGAACCCCGCCTTCCGGCCCTTTCCTCCATCTGGGCTGCGTCCCCACTGCGGAAATGGCCAGTGTCGCACTGCGGAGTGGAAGTGGAGTTTTGAAAAGACACCGAGTCGGAGATCAAACCAAATGGACACAGCTTACACACCTGCAAAACGCTGGGGCATCAACAACGACTATGCGAAGCTGACGGATGTGCTGCTGGGAAAGCCTGAATATTTCAAATGGGTTGAGGCCGGACCCCTGATCGGGCGCACGTTGGCCAACGCCCACAAATCCGGTGTGAAGTTCGACCTACAGCTTGCCATGAAGCAGCACGCCGAAATGGTGTCGATCTATGAAGAGAATGGGGTCACATGTCACTATCTCGACAGTGATCCGGTGCTCCACCGCAACTTTTTCGCGCGCGACAGCTCTGCGATGACGCCCTGGGGGGCCCTGATCTGCCACATGCAACTGAAATGCCGACGGGCGGACTATGCGCTGGCGATCAAGTTCTATCAGGAAAATGACATCCCGATCTGGCGGTACGCGACGGCGGGCCATTTCGAGGGCGGCGACTTCAACATCATCGAACCTGGCCGCGTTCTGATCGGCTATTGCGGTGAACGGTCTGAACAGGAAGGCTCGGAGCAGGTGGCCGATTTTGTGCGCACCGAAGGCTGGGAAGCCGTTGTCGCGCCCATCAACCGGGAGTTCGTACATATGGACGGGCTGATTGTTCCCCTGGCGGAAAAGCTTGCCGTGGCCTGCATCGACGCGATGGAACCGTGGTTGGTGGATGTCGTCAAGGGCTGGGGAATCGAGATTATCGATGTCTCCTATCTCGAAGCCAGGAACCTTGGCGTCAACCTAGTGGCACTTGGTGAAGGCAAGGTGCTTTCCATGGCGGGCGCGACTGATTTGAACGCGAAGATGAAAGCGCTCGGATTTGAGGTCTATGACCCGGATATGTCCATGTTCACGCTGGGCGGCGGCGGCGTTCATTGCCTGAGCCAAGCGCTTTGCCGTGTAGACGCATGAGCCAAGCCGCTCGGATCAATGGCCAACGCCTATGGCAAAGCACCATGGAAATGGCGCACATCGACGCGCTGTCTGGTGGTGGGTACGGTCGACTGGCGTTGACAGATGGCAACCAGACGGTGCGCAGACCTTTTACCCATTGGTGCGCAGAGGTCGGCTGCACAGTGACCTCTGATCGGTTGGGCAACATGTTTGCCCACCGGTCAGGTCGCGACCCGGATGCTCTGCCGATCGTGATCGGCAGTCACCTTGATACCCAGCCCCATGGTGGAAATTTCGATGGTGCCTACGGCGTATTGACCGGATTGGAGGTGGCGCGCACCTTAATGGATCACGGGATCGGGACAGATGCCCCGATCGAAATCGTCAACTGGACAAATGAGGAGGGCGTACCTCCTGCACCGGCGATGCCCTGTTTCCGTGTATATGTCAGTCTGTTCGATGTAGGGTTTGCGCTGGGCAGGCAGAATGTGGACGGCATGCACTGTGGCGATGAATTGGAGCGCGTTGGCTGCGCGGGCGAAGCCGCTTGCGGCGCACATATGATTGATAGCTTCCTGGAGTTGCATCTCGAACAAGGCCCGGGCCTTGAGCGCGAAGAAAAAATATCCGGCATTGTCTCGGGCGGGCATGGGCAGCGCTGGTATGATGTGACTGTGACGGGTCGCGATGCGCATTCCGGCACCACTCCGATGGTGGGACGCAGCGATGCTCCAGTGGCCGCAGCGCGGCTGTTTCAGCAGGTTCGGCACATCGCCCTGGCCTACAGCCCGAACGGTGTGGGCGCAGTGGGTGAGATGCATGTGGTGCCCGATTCTCGGAACACAATCCCGGGTGAGGCGTGTCTTACGATCGACGTCCGGCATTCGGATGATATGGTGCCAAGCGGGATGGACAAAGCCATTCGCCTCGCAGCCGAAGGTGAAAGGGACGCGGTTGTCGATTTGCCGATGGTCCGGCACAGCCCACCGGTGGAGTTCGACGAGACCTATGTCGCTGCGGCCGAAGTGCCGACGCGTAGCTTGGGTCTGCCAGTCCGGCGCATGGTGTCCGGCACAGGTCATGACGCCTTCCAGATCACGCAAGGTACCAACAACTATGGTCTTTATGCCCTGCCGCGACGGGCTAGGCAACAACGAAACCGAATGGGCCGAACCAGATCGCCCCGAGTTGGGTGCAATGTGATTTTGCAGACGGCGCTGACGCTCGCCCGCAAATGCAGCCGGCATGATACACATGTCGCAAACCAAAAGGAAACAGAACGATCAACCAATGTGGAGAAGAAACATGAAACTCAAGACACTTATGGCCACGACCCTTGTCGCAGGTCTCGGCACAGCGGCGGTCGCACAGGACGTCGTGATCGGTGTGCCCAACTGGGCTTCGGTTCGCGGCACAGCGCATATTCTGAAGGTCGCGTTGGAGGAGAATCTCGGCCTTGAGGTCGAGTTACAGAACGGCACCAACCCGATCATTTTCGAGGCGATGGATTCTGGTGCCATGCATGTGCACCCGGAAGTCTGGCTTCCCAACCAGCAAAATCTCTATGATACCTTCGTGGTTGACAAAGGCACCGTGATTCAAAACACCAACGCGGTTCTGTCCGAGCAGAATATCTGCGTGACCAAAGACACTGCGGCGCGCACGGGCATTTCCGCTCTGAGCGATCTGACGGATCCGGATATGGCGGCCCATTTCGACACCGACGGCGACGGACTGGGCGAGGTATGGATCGGCGCTCCGGGTTGGGCTTCGACCAATATCGAGAAGATCCGCGCCAAGTCCTATGGCTATGCCGACACGATGAACCTGGTCGAAATGGACGAAACACTTGCACTGGCACAGGTCGATAACGCCGTAACGCAGGAACAGAACATCGTGTTCTACTGCTACACGCCGCACCACATGTTCTCGCTCTATGATCTGGTGGTTCTGGAAGAGCCTGCATATGACGCGGCCGAATGGGATGTGAAACAGCCCACGGATGATCCAAACTGGCTGGAAAACTCGAAAGCCGGGACCGCCTGGGATGTGGCCAAACTGCATGTGCATTTCGCAGCCGGCCTTCAGGAGAGCCAGCCTGAAGCGGCGGAAATGCTGAGCAACGTCGCGATGACCACCGAGCATGTCAACGCCATCGTCTTTGCGCTTTCTGTAGATGGTCAGGACCCAACCGAGTTTGCGCGCAAGTGGATCGAAGAGAACGGCGATCTGGTGGACAGCTGGTTCAACTGATCCGGAGCAACGCCGTATCATGAAACTGATATAGGGGCCGGGCACTTTGGTGCCCGGACCAGGCGGGGGTCAGGACTTCACATGACAGACGATGCAATCGCGCTGGACGGCGTTTGGAAAATCTTCGGCGGTCGCGCGAATGAGGCCATGGCAGCCATCCAGCAGCGCGGTCTCAGCAAGGCGGAAGTCCTGCAGGAATTCGGCTGTGTGGTGGGGATTGCGGATGTTTCCTTCCCAGTCAAACGCGGAGAGATTTTCTGTGTCATGGGGCTGTCCGGGTCTGGAAAATCGACCATGGTCCGCCACCTGAACCGACTGATCGAACCCACCGCAGGCAATATCAATGTGCTCGGCAAGGATATGCTCGCACTGTCTGACAACGACCTCCGCGAGATGCGGGCCCGCAATATCGGCATGGTGTTTCAACACATGGCCTTGCTGCCGCACCGAACGGTGCGCGACAATGTTGCCTTTCCGCTGCAGGTTCGAGGCGAGCCCAAATCGCGTCGTTGGGATATCTCGCAGCGGTGCCTGGAACGGGTCGACCTGACCGGTTACGAGGATCGGTTCCCAAGAGAGCTGTCGGGCGGCATGCAACAACGGGTGGGCTTGGCCCGCGCACTGGCCTCGGACCCGGATGTTCTCTTGATGGACGAGCCGTTCTCGGCCCTCGACCCGTTGATCCGGCGGCAGTTGCAGGACCAGTTCATGGCGCTTTCAGCGGAATTGAACAAGACAACGGTATTCATCACCCACGACCTTGACGAGGCGATCCGCATCGGAAACCGCATCGCCATCATGAAAGACGGCCGCATCGTCCAGATCGGTACGCCCGAAGAAATCGTGACCCAACCTGCGGACGAATACGTACGCGACTTCGTCGAAGGGATTTCCAAACTCAATTTGGTCTTTGCCCATTCGATCATGGTGCCGATCAACGAATACAGGCCGACACGGCCTGTGAATTTCGACGACAGCCCCCGTGCGCCACACAGCACCGATCTTGACCAGTTGATCGACATCGCGACGTCTACTGAAAACGTCATTGTCATCATTGACGATGATGGCAACGACATTGGCGTTGTGGACCGCGCGACGCTGCTGAAAGGCATTCAGGGAGGCAAAGCATGAGCGATATCGAACCCAATACTCAGGATCATGGCGTTGCCACTTTCGTGCGGGAAGGCCGCGCATATTACGAAAAAGAGTTTGCCCGCATTCAAGGCAAAACCGGTTTTACCTTTTCTTGGAACACAATGGCAGCACTTGGAGGTCCGCTCTGGGGCGCGGCGCGGGGCGTCTGGGGCTTCTTCTGGATGTTCCTGATGCTGGAGTTGTTCGCGCTGGTGCAGATCGGGCGCGGCTGGTGGGGGGCCTTGGGTACCGATCAACTGGCGCGGTATGAGAGGCTTTTGGGCAATATCGAAAGGCGCGAGGCGCAGGCCGCTGAATTGACCGCTGCGGGAGATGCCGCTGGCGCAGAGGCCAAGCTCAAGATCGCCGACAACCTGCGCGAAGCCGCCGAAAGGGCGCTGGAAGCCGCGCAGGCGGCAGGCAGCGCCGCGCAGGCCATCCTGCTTACCGGGATTGCCCTGCTGGTTGCAGTGAAACTCGCTGAGGGTCTCTACGCCAACTACGCCTACGAAGCGCAGTATCTGCGCTGGCGCTCGGGTCAGAACGTTCGCACCGGAATCCACAAGCCCGCGATTTGCTACGGTGTCATCGGGATTGTTGCGATCTGGCCGCTGACGCTGATCCGGTTCACCGTCGCAAAACCGGATGAGTTTCTGTCTTCGGTAACCGGCGGGATGCTCGGAGGGCGATTGGCAATTTCAGAATTTCCGATCGGCAAGGAGTATTTTGCGGTCCTCGCCAAACGTGGAGATGCCGGTTTTGATTGGCTGGCAAAGAATTTCGGAGATGTCTTTGACGGTGTGACCGAGGGCATCCGCTGGATCCTCGACGGGCTAGAAGTCCTGCTGATCCAAACGCCGTGGCCCGTGGTGATGTTTGTAACCATCGTGCTGGCCCTCCGCCTCGCCGGCCCACGTGTGGCGATCTTCACTGCCGCCTCACTGACCTATCTGGCGTTCATGGGCCTGTGGGAACTGGCGATGATCACCGTGGCATTGATCGGGGCCGGAGCGTTCCTCTGCGTGTTGCTCGGCATTCCTCTGGGCATCTGGTTCGGCAAGTCCAAACGCGCTTACGCCATTGCCGAACCCGTTCTGGACTTCATGCAGACGATGCCCGCATTCGTCTACCTGATTCCGATCATCGCCTTCTTCGGAACTGGCAAACCGCCGGGCGTTCTGGCCACGCTGATTTTCGCCATGCCGCCGGTCATACGTCTCACCGCCTTGGGTATGCGCGGCGTGCCGGAAACGACCAAAGAGGCCGCCATTGCCTTTGGTTGCTCCAAACGTCAGCTGCTGTTCAATGTCGAGCTTCCGCTTGCCCTGCCGTCGATCATGACAGGCATCAACCAGACCATCCTGATGGCGCTGTCGATGGTTGTTATTGCATCCCTCATCGGGGCCGAGGGCTTGGGTGCGCTGATCCTGGAAGCCCTGCAATATGCGGCGAAAGGGCAGGGGCTTCTCGGCGGTCTGGCGATTCTATTCTGCGCGATGGTGATCGACCGGATCGCGCAGGGCGCCTATCGCAGGAATTCCAGCAACAACCGATAGAGTGTTCTCTCCCAACTTCCCTGGCTCAGTGAAAACTGACCGGGGCATTTTCTCGCCTTTGGTATGACAGACGCTTGTGGGGCTGAAGACCGCGAGGACATCACCGCCGATCCCGCCTGTGCGCTTTACCTGGTCGAAGTGGACTGCGTTGAACATTTGCCCGTGATCCAGCATCAGCCGGGTTTCCAGCAATTGAACTTGATCGACATGGCGGCAGAACCGACACCCAAGCCTCTTTGAGGGTACAGACTTGCGGGTGATCGCCGCTGATCCACATCGGTCTTCAAGAAGCTGGATATTCTGTGAAGTCTCCGATCTACTGACACCGGGATACAGATTGATATCGTCTGCGCCGCCACGACGAAGCTCAACGGCGCGTGAAGGAGATGGTGGAGATACCCAACCGACCGGCGCAGAACCTGAACCTGCATATCCGGTAGGACAATGGCAAATTCGCGAGGCAGCCCCGCGGGAGGGAGCTCGTGGCGCAAACCGACCCAAAGGTGGCAAGAAGTTGCGATCATCTGCGATGAGGCATTCGGTGATGGTGATGGCAACCAAGAGCGAGCAATGGCGATTTCCAAGGCCGATTGACGAGCACCCACATAAAAGGAACTTCCAGCTGAATTCTTCCCAACGGCGTCACGCAGATCCCTGAAAAGGCTGAGTCTTTCCGCGCTGACAGACCGATATGTGCTGGAGTCATGTTGCCATACAAGGAACGAACCCCTGGCCCTCAGCGTCGACGCCATCCCGAACCGATCCTCCCCACCCGCCATCCTCCTCCGCGAGGGGAAGCGGATCCGGAGGAGAACCGTCGCGAATCTCGCGAAGATGCGCCCGCCCTCGTCGACACCGTCCACGCCGCCCTGTGGGGCGGCGTGACCTTGCCGTCGTCCGGGCGCAGCCGTCGCCATCCGCCGCTCGCCGCCCCACGGCCATGTCGCGGCGGTGCTGGGAACGCTCCACTCGCTCGGTCTGGTTCGCGTCCTGAGCCGCAGGGCGGACCGCATGCGGAACCTCGCCGTGGCCGCGGTTGTCGCCCGCGTCGTCGAACGCGTCCCGGAGCCTGCGACCACCAAGGCGCTGGAACCGGAGACCGCCTCGACGAGCCTCGGAACCCTGCTCAGCTCGGGCCCGTCACCGGCAACGAGATGCCCGCCATGCCCAGCTGGCTGCTGGAGCGCCAGCCCTGGATCAAGCGGAGCCCAATCAACCGGCACCTGAAGGGCGGCAGGCTCATCCTGTACGACGTCTCGTCCAGCCATCTGGAGGGGCGGTGCTGCCCGGTCGCGGTGGAGGTGTTCGCCGGAAACACGTCGGACCCGTCCACGGTGGTCTCGCAGGTGGATAGGGTCCGCTCCCGCTTCGGCATCGACCGCGTCGCCCTCATGGGCGATCGGGACATGCTAACCACGGCGCGGATCCGCGAGGATCCCGGGCCAGCGGGGCTCGACTGGATCCCGGCCCTGAAGACGCAGGACATCCGCAGGCTGCTGAGGAAGGGCGCGGACGGAGCGCTGGTCCCCAATGCCGTGGCGGAGGTCACGGGCCCGGAATTTCCCGGCGAGCGGCTGATGGTCTGCCTGACCCCCCGACTGGAAAGGGAACTGGCCCGCAGGCGCGGGGACCTGCTCCGAGCCACGGAGGAGGCGCTGGCGGCAATCGCGGCGTCGGTGCGCTCGGGCCGACTGAGGGGCCGGGACGTGAACCGCCGGAAGGGCGGGAAGCACCTTGAGACCGACGTGACCGACGACGGCATCGCCTGGCGCAGCCGGGAGGACAGGATCGCGGCCGAGGCCAGCCTCGACGGCATCCACCTCGTCCGCACCAGCCTTGGACGCCGCCACCATGGGCGCTGCCGAAGCCGTGGAGGCATACAGGAGCCTCGCGGGCGTGGAGCGCGCGTTCCTCGCGATGAAGACCTCGCGGTTGCGGATCCGGCCGGTCCATTTGTACCCGGAGGGCCATGTTCGGGCGCTCGTGTTCATGCGCATGCTGGCGTACCACGTGGAATGGCACATGCGCCGCCGCCTCGCGCCGACGCTGTCCGGGGACGACGACCGCAAGGGCACCCGGGCGCGGCGCCGCTCGCCGGTGGATCCGGCCCGGGTCTCGGAGCGCACGACGGCCAAGGCGGACGCGAAGCTGACCCCCGACGGGCTGCCGGTTCACGGCTTCACGACCCTTCTCGCCGACCTGGCCACGCTGACGCTGAACGAGGTGACGCTGCCGGGAAGTCCGGACCATGCCTTCCCGCTGCTGGCGCATCCGACGGAGCTGCAGGGCCGCGCCTACAGGCTCCAGGGGATCGACCTCGCCAATGATGTTGCCATGTAAGTGACAGGCTGGATCAGCCGGAATCGGCCACTGGCCGCTGGCGCTTGAAACGCGAAGGATTCCTGTCTGGCCCTGGAATGAAGATCCAACTAAAGCTCGACTTCGCGCATCCGTCTTGATCCGACTCTTCCCCGGTTCGGGAGTGTTCCTCGGTCCATTCGGACTGATCGAAAAGTTTCGAAGACGGCAGATGTACAGGCTTATGCGAATGGACTGCGATGTCCCGTCCAGTCCCGGCTGTTGGACCTTTTGGTTTGGCTGTCAAAAAACCGGTTTCACCTGCCACCTGAGCCGGTACCAATCGAGAATGGTTTCCGGCGTGAACCCGGATTCGAAGAAGGTGGTGAAGACGATCGGGTATTCTGCGAACTCAAGCGGCCGCTGTCTTGGGCTCCTGTCGTTCCTGACAGCCTTCCGCAAGCGGTGGCGCTCCGGTCGGAGGCGCCAACAGCCCGAGCAGGCTGAACGACTTCGCCGCGGATGTCAGCTAGATCTTCTCCCCAGACCCGGAATCGTCGTTCCTGCTCGGGGGATCCTATCTCCACGGCTCCGCCTCTTTCCCGGAGTATCCCCTCCAGCACTTTGGGCAATCCAGGGACAGAAACTCCGCCTTCGATGTCTATGGTCCGCTTGTGGGCAGGGAGCTCACCGTCAAGTTTGTGCCCGGATTCGACCGGAAGTCACGCCAGGACCTGCTTCCCATACTTGATCAGCTGAACGTTAGATGTCTGCGAAGGATGCGTTCCAGCTTGGCGGCACCTAGAGGTGCCATGGACTTGGTATGCTCATGGCTGATCGCTTCGTCGGAAAGTCCCGCCGCCATGTTTGTGATGACCGAAATCGCCGCGACTTTCAGCCCAAGGAATCGCGAAAGGATGACTTCCGGCACTGTCGACATTCCGACCGCGTCCGCTCCGAGCGCACGAAGCGCCCGGATTTCCGCTGGGGTCTCGAACGAAGGCCCGGAATACCAGGCATAGACGCCCTGTCCCAGTTCTATTCCCTCTTGGGCCGCCGCTGAAAGGAGACCGGCGCGCAGTTCCGGATCATAGGCATCTGCCATCGGAACAAAGCGTGCATCCGACGGCTCTCCCATTAGTGGATTTCGGCCCGAGAAATCTATATGGTCGGTCAACAGCATCAGATCACCCGGAGGTATGTCCGGGCGCATCGACCCTGCCGCGTTGGTCAGGATCAACCTGTCCACTCCCAGAGCCTTCAATACCTCGAGAGGGAGCCGCATGGCGTCGGCCCTGCCTGACTCGTAGTAATGTGCACGCCCTCCCAGGACGGCTACACGCGTGTCTTCCAATTCGCCGATTACAAGTCTCGGACTATGTCCGCTAACGCCAGCGTGCGGAAATCCGGGAAGATCGACATAGTCGATGGAGGATCCATCAATCTCCTCAGAAAGATGCCCAAGCCCGGATCCCAAAATCAGGCCGAGCGCTGGCGGGTCATCTCCTGCTCGGCCACGGACAAGATCGACCAAATCGTCAACGTTCCTTGACATAGGGTTCCCCCCCAGCGCGCGGCGGTATCGCCTTGCCTACGAATCCCGCCAGAATCACAACTGTCAGGATATAGGGAAGCGCCTGCATGAACTGAACTGGAATTTGAATACCGAAGATGTCAATGTTCTGGAACCGGTTACCAATCGCTTCCAGAAGTCCGAACAGAAGGCAGGCTATCAACGCATAGCCAGGCCGCCACTTCGCGAATATAAGGGCCGCAAGGGCAATGAAGCCGCGCCCCGCGCTCATTTCCTTCACGAAACCTGCCGCCAGACCCGTGGCCAGATAAGTGCCCGAAAGCCCGCAGAGCAGGCCACAGATCAATACCGCTGTATACCGGAGCCTGATCACTGAGACGCCTGCCGTGTCCACAGACTCTGGATTCTCGCCGACAGCCCTGAGTCGAAGGCCGAAACGGGTCCGGAACAACACCCACCATGTAAGGACGACCGTTAGGAGGCCAACGTAAACGAGCAGCGTATGGCCAGACAGCAACTCATGGTAGATAGGCCCGAACAATGGTACATCCGTTAGCTGTTCGGCAAACGGCAAAGTGATTTCCTGAAAGCGCGCGGAGCCCTCGAGCTGGGGCGTTCGGCCGCCAAGACCAAACCAGCTTTCGCCAATGATGACCGTGATGCCGGAAGCGAGGAAATTGATGGCGACACCGGAAATCAACTGGTTTCCCCGAAAGGTGATCGAGGCGACGCCATGCAGGAGCGCAAGAGCGACGGAGGCAGCCATCCCAGCAAGTACCCCGAACACTATGGGCGCAACCGGCACTCCACCCGCCAACCCAAGACAGGCGCTGGTGAACGGAATGCAGAACAGCATTGGTGCGTCGACATAGGCCATCATCAGCGCCGAAGCCGATGCTGCGGTAAAGGCCGATGCGAGAATCTTGCCTTCCAGACCAATATCGAAAATGCCGGCACGTTCCGAGAAGAGTCCTGCAAGGCAGGCGAACAGGAGAGGCGTGGCGAGCCGAAGCGCCGAGTCGAGGATCTGCAGGACGGTCAGCAGGTCCATCAGACAGCCCTCTTTCCGAATTTCAGGAAGAGTCGCCGAATTGGCAGGCGGACCATGTTGTCCAGTGCGCCGGTGAACAGGATTACCAGAGCCTGGATCACCAGGATCATCTCACGGCTAATGGCGGGGATTTCAAATTCAAGCTCCCCTCCCCCCTGATACAGCATTCCGAAGAGCAGCCCGGCCAGAAGCACTCCGAGGGGATGCGACCGTCCCATCAGCGCAACCGCGATGCCAACAAATCCGGCGCCCTGAACTGGATCTGTCACGAGCCGTTCCGCTTCCCCCATAACGGCATTGATCCCCATCAGCCCCGCCAGCCCACCGGAAATGAGCATGGTGACCATGGTGATGCGTACTGGAGGTATACCCGCGTAGACTGCCGCTGGTTCGGAGTGGCCGAATGCCCGGATCTGGTAGCCGAGTCGGGTGTGCCAAAGGAGGACATAGACCAGGACGCAGCAAATCAGGGCGACGAAGAACGTGACGTTCACCGGAGCCGACCGCGAAAACCCCAGACCGATCACGCTGGTCATGTCATAGGCGTTGGGAAGAAAGGTCCCCTCTGGAAAGCCTGCGGTTTCCGGTGCCATGGATCCCGGTTCCTTCAGCACGTTCACCAGCAGGTAGACCATCAGCGCAGAGGCGATGAAATTGAACATGATCGTTGTGATGACAATGTGGCTGCCGCGTGTAGCCTGCAGGAATGCCGGGATGGCCGCCCAGGCCGCGCCGAACGCCGCGCCACCGAGTACCGCGAAAGGCAGGGCCAACGTCCAATGCGGCCAGGGAATCGCAAGGCAGACAAGCGCCACGCCCAATCCCCCGATGGCTGCCTGCCCCTCACCACCGATATTGAAGAGCTTCGCCTGGAAGGCGACCGCGACCGCTAGCCCCGTAAAGATGAAGTTGGTGGCGTAGTAGAGCGTATAGCCCCAGCCGTAGGTCGAACCGACAGCACCCTTCACCATGATCAACATTGATCGGAAGGGGTCTTCGCCAATGTACAGGACGACCAGCCCAGAAACGACGAGCGCGAGGATCAGGTTGATCAGTGGGATCAACGCTACATCCACCCACCTTGGCATTCCGTCCCTCATGCGGCTCTGGCACCAACGCCAGCCATCAGAAGGCCGAGCTCACGCTCATCGGTCTCGCTTGGCAGACGCTTTCCCATGATGCGACCGTCGAACATCACCGCGATCTTGTCCGAGAGGGACATGATCTCGTCGAGTTCCACGCTGACCAAAAGGATGGCGGCGCCCTCGTCGCGAAGGTCGACTATGTGCTGGTGGATAAACTCAATGGCACCGATGTCGACGCCTCGTGTGGGCTGGCCGACAAGAAGCAGGTCAGGTCGACGCGTCATTTCGCGGGCGAGCACAAGCTTCTGCTGATTGCCTCCCGAGAAGCTCTTGGCGAGAAGTCCCGGGGACGGAGGCCGGACGTCGAACTCCTTCATTTTCAGTTCCGATTCCCTCCGGATGGCCGCATTGTCCATCAGTATCCGGTTTTTCTGATAGGCTGGGTCGTGGTGATAGCCGAACGCCACGTTCTCCCAAGCGAAGTAATCCATGATCAGGCCCAGATGCTGGCGGTCTTCAGGAACGTGCGCGATTCCATGACCCCGCCGCGACTGTCCGTCTGAACGTCGGCCTGTCAAGTCAATGCCGACCCCGTTGATCCTGACGGTCCCGGTCGCGACCGTGATTCCGCCCAGCACCTCCAGAAGCTCAGACTGGCCGTTTCCGGCAACACCGGCAATTCCGAGGATCTCCCCTGCACGGACCTTCAAGGACACGTCGCGCAGTCGCTGGACGCCATCTGCATCGACTACGCTGAGATTCTCGATTTCCAGTACAGTGTTGCCGGGATTGGCAGGCACCTTGTCGATGCGCAGCAGAACCTTTCGTCCGACCATCAGCTCCGCAAGCTGCTCCGGACTGGTCTCGCCGGTCTGAACGGTTGCCACCATCTCACCACGCCGCATGACGCTCACCGTATCAGTGACCTCCATGATCTCGCGCAGCTTGTGAGTGATGAGGATGATCGTCTTCCCTTGGTCTCTCAACCCCTCCAGTATGCGGAACAGGTGATCGGCTTCGGCTGGCGTAAGCACGCCCGTGGGCTCGTCGAGAATGAGGATGTCGGCGTGCCGGTAGAGCGCCTTTAGAATCTCGACCCGCTGCTGCATTCCGACGCCGATGTCCTCGATCAGCGCGTCAGGATCCACGTTGAGTTCGTATTCCTCCGCGAGCCGTTTCAGTTCCTCACGCGCCTTCGCCTTGGAGTACTGCAGCAGGGCGCCATCCTCGGCTCCAAGAATGATGTTCTCCAGGACGGTGAAGTTCTGCACAAGCTTGAAGTGCTGGAAGACCATTCCGATTCCCGCGGCGATGGCCTGTTGCGGCTCGCTGATGTCAATCCTGTCTCCATTGATGAAGATTTCGCCTGAATCCGCTTGGTAGAAACCGTAAAGGATCGACATCAATGTCGACTTTCCGGCCCCATTTTCGCCGATGATGCCATGGATTGATCCAGGCATAACCTTGATGTGGATATTCCTGTTGGCCTGGACGGGTCCAAAAGCCTTGGAAATCCCCGTAAGCTCAATGGCCGGAGCCTTCATTCAGCACCCTTGCCCGGAAAGCCGATGACCCGGACAATCTTTCCGTCCTTGTCGAGGTCAGCGAAGTACTGGCCAACCATCGACTTTCCGCCACCGAAGTCAAATGTGACATTCGCGCGGACATGGCCATGATGGCTATCCGTTGGTTCAATCACTTTGGCGCTCGCATCGGGAGGGAACTGCTGAAGGAATTCCAGCATTCCGGCAACCGAGGTGATCGGCTCGGGCGCGTGCGGATCGGCGTAACGAAAACTCTCAATGACAGCCGAGCGGAGCAGCTCCGCCCGGCTGCCTTGGTCATTCTCGCCCCATGCCGCAAAAAAACGGCTAATTGCATCGGTCATCCAGTTTCCTCCCAGTGTATTCCGAGGGGTGGGGCTGGTCGATCACTCGACAGGGCAGCTATCGTCCGACATGTAGTCGTGCACAGCCAACTCGCCAGAGATGATCATCGCCTTGGCCGCATCGACCTGCGCGATCATTTCTTCGGAAACAAGCGATTCGTTGTGCTCGTCGAGCGCATAGCCGACGCCCTCGGCCGCCAGGTTCATCAGGCTGATACCGGGTTCAAAGCCTTCGATGCCATTGCTGAACGTCTCATAGGTTGCGTTATCAACCCTCTTGATCATCGATGTCAGGACGCTACCGGGGTGCATGTAGTTCTGGTTGCTATCCACACCAACCGATAGGATGCCAGCGTCAGCAGCGGCCTGCAGGACCCCCACGCCCGTACCGCCTGCCGCCGCGTAGACAACGTCGGCTCCTTGGCTGATCTGGGTCCGGGTCAGCTCACCTCCCTTGACGGGATCATTCCATGCTGCAGGGGTTGTTCCAGTCATATTCTGGATTACAGTCGCATCCGGGTTAACCGCCTTCACACCCTGTACGTAACCGCAGGCAAACTTACGGATCAGGGGGATGTCCATACCACCAACAAATCCAACAGTGCCTGACTCGGATGCAAGCGCTGCGAGCATGCCGACGAGATAGCTGCCCTCGTGTTCGGCATAGATGATGGACCTAACATTCGGAGCGTCGACTACCATATCAACGATCGCAAATCTGGTATCTGGATAGTCTGGCGCCACTTTCTCCAAGGTGGATGCGTTGGCGAAGCCCAGAACGACGATTGGGTTCGCGCCTCGCTCAGCCATCTTTCGCATGTTCTGCTCGCGCTGCGCTTCGGACTGCAGTTCGGTTTCGATATAGGTGCCGCCTGTCTCGGCGACCCAGCGCTGCGCACCGTTGTATGCGGCTTCGTTGAAGGACTTGTCGAATTTGCCGCCAAGATCGATGATCAGCCCCGGCTCGGCCAGAGCGGCGGCGGCAGACAAGGAAAGTGTTGTCGCGGCACCTATAACTGTGTTTTTCAAGGTCATGAATCTCTCCCGGTTTGGTAGGGGGTGGCCGGACGAACCGGCTTTACCCGGATTGCGAGCGAATAGCTCGACGATGGATGATTTAGGACTTAGGTGAGCGGAATGGTCAACTGATTTTTTCATATGGTGCTGACAAATCGACTTCATGACGGCTATCGTCGTACTGAACCTTTCTCCATTTCTGGACAGTTCCGTTGCGCTTTGGCTGGAAGCGTGCTGGATTCACGCGAAAGCGAATGGAGACGGAGAACCTGGAAATCTGGATGTAACCAAATGCCCACAGGCTACGGAGTCGAGTCGATCATTTGACAAAAATTGCTACAGCATACCGGCCCCAATTCGTCTTCAGGTATTGGCCGCGCTCTGCTGATTTCGTGCTTTTTGTTGCCGGAACCAGGGTGCCTGCCGGCGAATCGGACACGCATGCTGTGGCGGCGTCAGGGATTTGCGTTCAGGGCAGCCGATACGGGCGCGAAGAGTACCTTAACGCATAGCGTCTCACCTGCCGCGAACCGGTGGTCTCGAGTGTCATGTCAGCAGTTTTGGAGATTGTTGAGTCGGTGGCGAAGCATCTGGAGCGCGGAGATAAAACGGCGTCGGACGCCCCGCTTGCCAGCCAGCGCATTGACGTTCAATCGCGATGCGGGCGACCGCGTAGGCGGGTGGAGATTGCTTGTTCTGGCAGCCGACACCCAAACGAATTGCCATCTCTTCCCCAAGGTTCCCAACACATCGCAAACCTGGCCTGAAAGTCCCGTTCAGGTCATCGAGTGGCGCAATGAACGGTTTAGGATCTCCAAAGCCATGTCTCTGGAAATACCCCGTTCCCCGATGCGCATCGAGGCAGGCGAGGACCGGTCGCTCGACATCATGAGCCGCCGCTTCAAGAAGTGTGACGCCGAAGGCCGGAATGCCAAGGCCTAGCGCCAATCCACGGGCTGCCGATACAGAAATTCTGATTCCGGTGAAGTTCCCTGGACCGACGCCGACACCGACTGCATTCAGATCCCGCCAGTTGAATCCTGCTTCGTCGAGAATCTCCATGAGCATCGGAAAGAGCCGTTCCGCCTGGCCTTTGACCATGTTTTCATGGCGTGTGGCCAGACAGCGTCCACCTGAGAACAAAGCGGCCCCGCAATGCGAGGCCGATGTATCGAATCCGAGAACCAGTGGGTCAGGCAACCGGTCGTACCTCGGTGACTTCCGGGATGTAGTGCCGAAGGAGATTCTCAATGCCCATCTTGAGAGTCAGCGTAGACGACGGGCATCCAGCGCAAGCTCCCTGCATATGAAGGTATACCACTCCGCGTTCAAAACCGTGGAAGGTGATGTCGCCACCATCCTGCGCAACAGCTGGACGCACTCTTGTATCGAGAAGCTCCTTTATCTGGCCTACGACCTCGGAATCCGGCCCGTCATGTGCGGCGTGGCCGGAGGCCGTTTCACCGGTCATTACGGGCAGGCCGGACTGATAGTGCTCCATAATGGCACCAAGGATGGCGGGCTTCAGGTGTTCCCAAGCAATACTATCCGCCTTGGTTACCGTTACGAAGTCGGTGCCGAGAAACACGCCTGTCACACCGCTAACAGCAAAGATCCGCTTTGCCAGGGGCGAGTCGTCAGCTTTGTCCTCTGAGGGAAAATCAGCGGTACCAATATCGAGAACGGACAGGCCGGGAAGAAATTTCAGGGTAGCCGGATTTGGTGTGGATTCGGTTTGGATGAACATCTTTGGGTTCCTTCATTGAGCCAATTATATGCATGCTGCGCTTTGCCGTGTCAAGATTTCCTGGAATCACTCCAAACTGCTCATCGGCCATTTCCGGGATTCTGAGGCCCAATATCTTCTGGCTTCTGGCCAGTGTCCCGCCGTTGTACCTCGGGCAGTTGAGCCACCCCACGAGTCGCAAACCCTATCGTTCGACCAAGACGAGGTTCGAGGCTCGCCAGCCGCCGAGATCAGATACCGGACAATGCCCAGTCCCAATACAGGGCGCGGACCCGTCGAGTCACCGGCCCAACCTGATATCTGGTTCCATCGAATTCCGTGACTGGCAAGACCTTCGCCATGTTGCCCGACATGAAGACCTCGTCAGCGCCCCGAAAATCGTCGAATGTGAGCACTGTTTCACGGACGGTCAAGCCATCCTGCCTGAGATTCGAGATGTGCCGGGAACGCGTAATGCCAGCCAGAAACGTTCCGTTCGCGATCGGGGTGTAAACCTCTCCATCCTTTACCATGAAGACATTGGCCGTCGCCGTTTCCGCGACGTTGCCCATTGCATCCGCAACAAGGGCGTTGTCGAATCCCTTGGATTGCGCTTCGACCAACATTCGAGCGTTGTTTGGATATAGGCATCCGGCTTTCGCGTTCACGACTGCATCCTCCAGAACCGGGCGCCGGAACCGCGTTGTTGTCAGCCGGGCCGCGGCGTTGGGTGGAGGCATGGGAAGCTCCTCGAGGCAAATGCAGAACCCAGTCGATCCGTATTTTGGCACAACTGCCAAGGCCGTGCCTTCAAGCGCCCAATACATCGGGCGGATATAGACCGAGCTATTGCTGGAATAGTGGGACAGCCCTTCCCAGACGAGTTCCACCATCTCTTCGGTACTGACGGTAGGCTGGATCATGAGCGCCTCCGCCGATCTGTTAATGCGTGCGCAATGCGCTTCCAGATCCGGCGCAACCCCTTGTGAATACCGGGCACCGTCGAAGACGGTCGAGCCTAGCCATGCCCCGTGGTCCGCTGCACGAAGGATCAACATGTCGCCCTGATGCCATGCTCCCTGATGATAGGTTCGAATATTGGTTCCAGTCGCCATGCCGCACTCCTTTTGACACGTCGAGAATAGATGCTCGACCGTGCAGGTTCCAGTTGCCGTAACGGAGTCCAGCCCAAAGGGTCAATGACCAGGAGGAAAATTCCACTATGCGGCCCTCGGCCGCGTTCCGGGCTCGACCTCCTCGGCGACATGGCCGGGGATCGCCCTACAGCTCCCGCTCCTAGGCCTTCGGACCGTGTTCTCCATACGCAGGTATTGGACCGTCGATCACTTGCAGGCGTCGACGCCAGCCTCCGCGGGAAAGCCGACAACGACCCCGGTCTCCGGACAGCCGCAGGTCAGTGACGCCTTCGGGGTTCGAAAACCTCCTCAAGCGCTTCGGCGCCGACCAGCGCGTCGAGCCACCGGTCGAGGGTTTCCGCGTCCGCGGACCGAACCTCATCGGCTCGGGCCGCAGGAACGGCCCCGAACCTCAGACGGGCCAGCCGAAGCAAGGTCTCTGCCTTTCCCTCCGCACGGCCTTCCGCACGGCCTTCCAAAAGGCCCTTACTCAGCCCGCGCGCTTCGCCCTGTTGCAGCAGTGTTTCAGCTATCGTTCCCACAATCGCCTCCATTTCGTCATGCCCCTGATCCCGCAGCGTCGTCCTCAATTCCTCCAGGCCAATGTCGTAGACTCGCAAGACGTATTCAAGGATCTGCCGCCTCAGGTCACCGCCCTCGGTCAAGCCTTCCGCGATCTCCGCAAGGAAGACCAGCGCCTCACGGCGCAGCGTGATCAACCCGGCCCGCAACGCGGCGTTTCGCGACAGCTCATGGATTTCCATAGCGCTCAGGTTGCGCAGAATGTAACCCAATCCCGGCAGGAATTCCAGTTGCGGATCGTCCGCGTCAATCATGTCGCGCAGGCTCCGGGCCACGGTCCAGTCCGCTTTTCCGTGATACACGACGACGGGAACGATCGGGGGCAGCGATCGGAGTCTTGCCGCCGACGCGCCCGCGTGTCGTTTCCAGATCCGAATCATGTACGAAGCCAACTGAAGAGGCAGGCCGGGATCAGGCCCGCTCTTGTGTTCGGCGAGCACGTAGATAAACGCCTTCCCGCCGGAGCTGAGTCTGACCTTCATCAGCAGGTCGCTCTGGCTGCCTGCCAGCACCTCGTCAACGAAGCTCCCTTCGATGAATTCGGGCGGGGCCTCTGCCAGCTTTACCGCAATGCTACTGGGAAGATGGTCGCGCAGGAAGTCATGGGCACGCTCAGAGTCGGAGAGCAGCGCGCGGAATAACCTATCGTGGGGCGTGGGAATGTTCGCCATGATCAGTCGATTTCGCGGCCGTGCAAACCGTGATATGCGGGCCTCGTTCTCCGCTGCCCCCTGATCCAGGTTCCTTCAACGCGGTATCTTCGGCAAACCCCAGGTCTCGCCAGGGCCCCGGCTGTCGGTGCCAGCGATGCGGCAGAACGCCATTGCTTCTGACCGGCACGGCACATCCCGGCCTCTCGAACATGAAACAATTTGCACACATGGCACCCCGACCAAATGTCTTTTCATGCCCCGTTCCGCTCAGAAATGCAACCTCATTGGGTGTAGCCCAATTTGTTGACAACATCGTTTTTTGCCAGCGCCTTCGGGAGACCGCGCGTCCAACAGGGACCGGATGAACCGGTCAGCAGCGCAATCAAATGGGGACGGGTTTCAACGGTCCGGGCGGAAGGAAACAAGGGCAGTCGGGTTCATTCGAAACTCATGTTCCGATACGTGTTCATTGGTGCGAAAGACACCATTCCACACAGATGGGTCAAGCGGTGTGCGCATGGCCGGTGCCCAACGGTCTTTTTCCAGACCGCTGAACGGGCACTTTGGAATCCGGGCGATTTCAGGGAATTGTGCCGTGGTGGAAAATAGGGTGCGCAGATGGAAGACAATCCAGTCCAAGTGGAAGACAATTGCCTGTCTCTGCACCCGGATTTCTTCTGGCCTGATCAGACCTCGAACACTCTGAGGAAATGTTCCGGTGGTGGGCGGCAAGGCTATCCCCTGTGGTGCCAAATCCCTAATCCTGACATCGGTTTATGGATCGGTTCCTCGACGGCCGCCGCAATTGCTTCCTCTGCCGGGTCATCTGATGGAGTGCAGGAACTCCCGATGCCCGGGAGCCTTCCCCGCGGCGCGGCGGAATTCTCCAGACAGGCGGTTCACCATCTTTCTTGCCAGTTTGCGCAGGGATGGATTCTCTGCCAATTCGACGCGGGCGGCCGCTCGGCTTGTCAGTCCGAGGCCATCAAGAACGGGAACGTAGAGCTGTTCGCCGATATGCGGGTAGTGGTGTGGGAATGGGTCGAAATCCGACGCTGAGGGCGTCTTCGTCTGCCAGAGTTCCAGCCGCTCCTGGACGTTCTCGCCGATGCAGGATTCCGCAACATGGCTCCAGAACGGCGTGTCGCGGCGCTCGCTGACATAGTGCGTGTTGATGAATGTGCAGAAATCGTCGACCTGTCGGGCAACCACCATGTTATAGGAGTCCTGGTCACCACGACCTTCAAGCGCAGCTTGCAAGTAGCTCCCACAGAACAGAAGCAACTGAACGACCGTGCCGTGGATCGAAGTGGCTTCCAATGGCTCGAAGAAACTCTGCGCCAGCCCTGCAGCCAGGCAATTTCCAATCCAGGCGCGGTCCAGACGGCCTGAATCGATTCGGATATCGTTTCGGGGCTCAATTGGACGGCCAAGAACGGACTCGATTTCACGTTGGGCCTCGTCAGGAGTCAGAAATGCATCGGAATAGACATAACCGCATCCCATGCGCTGAAGAGTTGGAATTTGCCACATCCAGCCCGCCTTTTGCGCCCATGCGAGTGTGTAGGGCGGTATATCGGCAACATCCGGGTGGTCGATCCAGAAGGGCATGGCACGGTTGACCGGCAGCCTGTCGTGGTAACCCATCCATTTTGCGCCCAATTCGCGTCCGATCAGCGCTCGCCGGAAACCGGTGCAGTCGATCAGGAAATCGGCGGCGATCCGTTGGCCATCCTCCGTTACAACATGCGTGATCTGGCCTGTCTCACCTTCCTTGACCGCGCCCTTGATCACCGCATCGATCCGGGTGATGCCGTCAGCCTTCTTGCGAAGGTACTTCCCAACGAGCGCCTGGTCAAAATGATACGCGTGGTGGAACGGGCCTACGGGCAGCGGCGGCTTTCCAGTGCGCTGTATGAAAGGCGACCTGGAACGCTTCATCAGATAGGTGAACAAATGTGCGTCGGTTACCGGACGTCCAGATGCGATGCAGTATTGGCTGAGCCAGCTTCCGTCAGGTGAACCCACAATTTGCTGCGGGTTGTCAATGGGTCCATCGTAGCTGTGCCTCCGCCGCCGCCAATCACGATGGCGGATGCCGAATTTGAAAGTGGCTTCGGTCTCCCGCAGGAATTCAAATTCGTCGATGTCCAGATGGAGAATCAGGCTACGAAACACTGACGTGGTACCCTCACCTACGCCTATTGTTGGGATCGAACTTGCCTCGATGACGGAAATATCAAGATCCAGTTTCTTGACCTTGGCGGTCCTGCTGAGAACCAGCGCAGCCAGCCAGCCCGCGGTTCCTCCGCCAACCACAACGATCCTATATGCTGGCCGGCTTTCCGCCACCGTACCCTCCTTTCCGGAAACCAAGTTCGACAGTCACTCCTTTCGGGTCAGGAAGGCCGCAGGGGATCCTCATGTGGCAGGACAATCCGTTTGCGGCGACCAGTCAGGCGCGACAGCAAATCATTTGATGGGCGATAGGCATGCCGGAAAAATCCCCAACTTGGCCCATAGCGGTAAACGGCAATGCGCCGCTGTCCAGCCGTGGTACGTCGGGATGATCCGTGCATTATGGCGTCGACGAACAGGATGGCGTCACCGGCTTTCAGATGGACTTCGACGGCACCCGTGATTCCGTCAACTGACGTTCCCTGTTCCGTGGTCATACTCGCCTGTCCGAATTCCGGATGCTTGATATTGGACTTGTGGCTGCCTGGTATGACCATCGTTGCGCCGTCGCCAGGGCCGATGTCGTTCAATGCCATCAGAATGTTGATCTGGCCGCAATGGAAGTGCCCGTCGTGATAGCGGAACTGGCAACGCGTCACCCGTTCGTGCCCACCGGAATGCAGTCCAATCGCCTCGCCGGGGCCGCGGATCGATGCGAAGTTCTCGTCGATGAAGCACTCGCCGTGATGGCTGTCGAAATTCGGGCTGTCTGTTCCAATGCAGCAGATCACCTTTTCGATCCAACTCGGGTGGTCGATAAGGTGCTCGAAGGGTTCGCCGGCCTCGTAAATCTGCTGCAGGTTCAGCCCTTCGTGACTTCCAGTAAAATTATGACCGTGCACATGGCCACGCCATTCGCCGGGTCGGCAGTCCTGCAATTCGTCGAGTATGGCGTTGCAGTTGGCGATTTCGTCGACAGAGAGCGCATCGTTCAGGATCAGATACCCGTTAAGATCGAACAGATAGCGTTCCATATCCGTGAGGCCTTGATCGGGAGGTTCTTTCCATTCCATTTTCGCTTCCTCGTCGCCGTGCCGTCTTGGTCGAAGGCACCCCAAATGTGCTCCTGAATGTTCTGGATTCGCCATCGCCATTGACCGAATGAACGAAGCTCATCGTCCGTTGCGTGGCTGTCAGCAGCGCAGTACACAAGGGGATCCATAGGTTACCAACCTGTCCACAGATACCTCAACTCAATTACGGCTGAGGCAATTTCGCACCATGAAGAACCCGCGTCTCAGTTTCAGCCAGCCGAACCATACGGGTTGGACGCCAAAGTGTCCCATCCAAACCTGAACGCCATCCCAAACGCGGCATCGACCTGCAGCCTTGATCAGGATCTTGCCCAAACTGGAAGCCAATCACCATGCGCCTGTATCAATTCATCCACCAAACTACGGATCTGACCAAGATCGAGTTCGGCGGCAGTGTGAGGATCCATCATCGCGGCGTGGTAAATGTGTTCGCGATTCTCGGACATAAGCGCGGCAACAGTTAGTTCCTGCACATTGACGTTGGTACGCATGAGTGCGGAAAGTTGTGGCGGCAGTGCGCCGATATGGGTTGGTTGAATGCCGTTGCGATCCACCAGACACGGAACCTCCACCGCGCAGTCGACGGGAAGAGACGTGATCAATCCGGTGTTCAGGACATTGCCGTATATCGTCGAGGGTCGGCCAGTCCAGACAGAATTCATGATATCGGAAGCGTATTCATGGCTTTCCTTTATCTTGATCATCTCGACACTCTGGAATTCCTCTGCCTGGGATTTCCAGCGCTCAATTTGCGCGACGCAGCGCTTTGGATACTCATCCAGCGGTATTCCGAAGTTCTCAATGAGGTCCGGTCTATCGCGCTTGATGAACCAAGGGACATACTCCGCGAAATGCTCGGAACTCTCCGTTACAAAATACCCAAACTGTTTCATCACTTCATAACGCACCTCGTTGGGGCACCGGGGATTCGAGATCGGCGGTTTTGGAATCCGGCCTTCGGAATGGCCCTTAAAGAGGTCAGGATAGAGATCCCGGGGGCGACCGTCCTCCATGATCTCCTCGAACTTGAGGTAGAAGGCCATGTGGTTTATGCCTGCGCACAGAAATCGGACTCGCTGGATCGGGATGTCGAGATCGCGGGCTAACTCCGCAGCGGTTCCCTGTACGGAATGGCATAGACCAACCTGCCGGATCGCGGGAAATCTCGCGGAAATCGCCCAGGTGTTGATTGCCATCGGATTCACGTATTGCAGCAGGGTCGCGTCAGGGCAGACCGCAAGCATGTCTTCACAGATGCTCCACAGGTGGGGCACCGTGCGCAGGCCGCGCATGATGCCGCCAACCCCCAACGTGTCAGCGATCGTCTGGCGCAGGCCAAACTTCTTTGGAATCTCGAAATCCGTTACCGTGCAGGGTTGATAGCCGCCGATCTGGAATGCGACGACAACAAAATCCGCACCGTCAAGCGCTTCCCGTTGATCCGAATGGATGCTGACCATGGCGGAAGCGCCAAGCGTCGAGATCAGCTTTCGGGCGACCATCCCCGACTCTTCAAGCCGCTTTGGATCTATATCCATTAGCGCCAAGTGCGAACTGGACAGCGCTTCCCTCTGCAGCAGGTCACCAACTATGTTCTTCATGAACACTGTGGACCCCGCTCCGATGAAAGCAACTTTGGGATTCGAAGTCATTTCTACAGCCATTTCGCCTTCTTTCCATTGCGGTCGCGACGCGACCGTTTATCGGCCAGCGTCTGGATGGTCTAGTTCACGAGGCGATGGCGGACTACCGGATTTCTTAGGGATTGTTCCTGAATCCTGTTCCTGAAGACATGAGGGCTGATGAGGCCGCCATTTACGAAGGTAGGTCAGCGGCTAGAGTACGACGTTGCGCATTTGCCTTGATCCTGTCCGTCCGCGGGCGGAAGGATTCCCCGGTCGATTCAATTTGATCAGAGGGGCTCCGTGACGACAGATTTACAGGCGACGGCCTCTGAGAGCTCTGGACTGAGGGTCCGGAACGAGCCGGAGCGGGAGGAGTTGATGGCGGACTTCGGGCGCTGGGACAACTCGCAGGCCAGCTTCCGCCACTCCCGCGGGGTTCCGGTGAAGACATCCCGGAGCTGGCGCCGCAGGCGCGGCCTGACCGGCAATGGCATTCGGTTAGCAGGTCTCAGTGACATTGTTTCACGTCAAATCCTCAAATCTGGATCAATATAAAGTGGTGATGCGGTAAAAACGCAACATGATCGAAGTTGTCCACGGCGCAGGATTTCCCGCCACCCCCTCAAGCAGCCAGAGCCAGACCGCGCGCCTGCCGTAGGCCGCATCCTCCGCAGGTCGTCCTGAACGACCCAACCGTCTACGGATGATATCTGTCGCATGCCAATCTGCATGACAGCCCGATTCGCACGGAATTGAAGGTGAGTCACTGATTGGCCGCAGACCGTCCGGAATCTTGACTTGCGAGGCAACAAAGAGGAAATCAATGTGTTGCGGAACCAACCGCAGGTCCAGTATCTGACATCCAATGCGAAAGCTGCCGAAACTGATCGAGAGGTATTGGTATTCGATTGACTGGGACGTTCCCTCGCTCTGGGCGTTGGATCTTCCGGTTGAGGAGATTCCGATCAAGACACTGGACTGGCACCTTGACGTTCCGGTTTGGCCAGACCCCACAGGCCGCGATTACCGCATTACGCCCCGACAGGTGATCGGTCGCCCTGGCACTCACGCAGCCGAATACGCAAGAATTGAGCGTGCGGACCTGTCCTTCCCGATCGAGGTTATTCCGAACCGCAGCCGATTGATGATTCTCGATGGAATCCACCGGCTTTGTAACGCACATATTCATGGCGAAACCGTAGTTCAGGCCCGGCGGATACCGCACAGCGCTGTCCATATGCTCGTCCAGGACAGCGAATCACAGGAAATCGGAGAACAATGAGGGAAAACCGGAAGAATATCTTTGCAATACACCGGAAGTATCGGTGACATCGAAAACTGCCGTTAGGGAGGAACTCAATGAACAGACTGAAAAAGAGCACGCGATTTGCCCTGATGTCGGGGGTGAGCTTCGCAGGTCTCTGCGCGGGCGCCGCTATGGCGCAGGAGAGCATGCCCCCGGAACAAAGTATGTCGAGCCTGAGCTACGAGCTTCTTGGCCGTGACGAACTATGGACATACCGGGCGCTTGAGGGCTACAGCGAGGCGCCGTTCCTGTCCGAACTGGTGGAGGCAGGGGAGTTGCCGGCTGTGGAGGATCGCCTTCCGAGTGAACCTTTGGTGCATCTTGCCAGTGCGATGTCCGATGGAATCGGCGAATACGGCGGCGTGTTTCGCCATGTGATCGGCGGGCGGCCGGAAGGCTGGAACTGGATGGCCGGACAGCACCAGGGATGGGGCGGCATCAACATGGCCATGCAGGAATGTCTGGTACGCGTCGGTCCGCTATGGCAGGTCAAGGCCGAGGACCAGTCCGGCCCGCTTCCGAATCTTGCCAAATCCTGGGAATGGAACGACGACAGGACCACACTCACACTTCATCTTGTTGACGCGAAATGGTCGGACGGAGATCCGTTCGATTCTGAGGATGTGCGGTTCTGGTGGGAAGACAATGTCCTTGATGACAACGTCACCGCCTGGATGGCGCCTCAAGGCATGGGCGAGGGCACGACAATGGAAGTGATCGACGACCATACGGTCCGCTTCACATTCACAGTACCTCAAGGTCCGTCGCGCCTGCAGTCGCTGGCATACATCCAAGGCTGTCCGGGGCCGAGCCATGTGTTGAAGGACCACCATCCGAAATACAGTTCCGACGCGACATACGACAGCTACCGCAACGCGTTGCCGTCTGATATGACACCAGCCGTGGTGTTGGGTCCATGGGTGCCGGTCGAGCATCGCCCGGACGAAATCGTGGTCATGCGCCGCAATCCATATTACTGGAAGGTGGATGAGGCAGGCAACCAGCTGCCCTACATGAACGAAATGCATTTCAAGCTCACGACCTGGTCTGATCGGACAACCCAGGCGGTGGCTGGAACCGGGGACTTCTCGAACATGGAGAACCCGGGCAACTACGTCGAAGCCCTCAAACAGTCCCAGGCGCAGGACAGCCCGACCAAAGCCCAGTTCGGTCCAAGGGTCCTTTCCTGGGAACTTGAGTTCAATCTCTCCGAGACCAAGGGAGTGGAAGACGACATTGACGCCGAATTGCGGAGCTTCTTCCGCAACAGGGACTTCCGCATTGCCGTGAGCCATGCGCTCAACCGCGAAGCCATTGGCCAATCCATCGCCCGTGGGCCGTTCTCCTATCCCTATCCTGGCGGATTCTCCGTCGGCAGCCCGTATTATGACTACGACTCCACTGTCTTCTACGGCTTCGATCAGGACAAGGCGAACGAATTGCTCGACGGGCTCGGTCTGGCAGACACCGACGGTAACGGCGTGCGCAACCTTCCCGGAACCGGCGCCGACATGGAGATCGATCTTGCATACGATACAGGTGAACCTACAGACAAAAAGCAGGTCGATGCGGTCGTATCGCAGTTGGCGGAAGTTGGCATCAGAATCCTTCCACGCGCCGTCGACGAACTGGAACCGGTCGCTGACAGCGGCAACTGGAACATGATCGAACGCCGGCACCATTGGCTGGTTCCGACACGTCAGACCTGTGACTATGTGCCGATTTCCGGCAACTGCCCCGATTGGCACCAGACGGATGACGACGGCAACCGGAACCTGTTCGACTGGGAACAGGAAATGGTCGATGCCGTCAATACGATCCAGCAGACTTGGGATTCCGCCGAGGCTGCGGAAGCCGCCCGTGTCATCCAGAGGAACTGGACCGAAAACGTCTATACGGTTGGCCTGACGCAGGCACCGGCGGCGCTTCTGATCAACAAGCGGATCAGGAACGCGCATCCTGGAACACCGGTCTTCATGTTTGAATGGGCTGAAGACGGCGTGGTGCGCGAACGGCTCTGGGCCTCTGCCGATGATCAGATCGACGAGCTGCTGCCGGGTACGATCCCTCAGTACTGAGCCAACACAATCCGGTCCGGCCCGTTGCCAGCGCTCGGGCCGGTCCGAACCCGACTGCCTGGTCTGGAGGCGGGCGGGATCAATAAGGGGAGTCGGACCGAATGGGGGTGATGGTCTTCATGGTGCAGCGTCTGGCTGCCATGATTCCGCTCCTGATCGGCATTAGCATGGTATCGTTCGGTCTCATTCTCGCCGTACCCGGCGATTATGTGGACACATGGATGCATCAGGCGATGGCCCAGACCGGCCAGTCGCGTACCGAACTTGAGGTGCAGGCGGCCGCGCTGCGCGAACGGCTTGGTCTGGACCAGCCATTCTACGTTCAGTACTGGATCTGGATGAAGGGTATCGTGCTTTCGGCGGACTTCGGACACAGCTTCATCCAGGCCCGCCCGGTGGCGGAAGTGATTGGACTGCGCTTCTGGCGTACGCTCGTCCTGGCGCTGGTGGCTATCGTCTTTGGCCAGTTGATCGGCGTGCTGCTCGGAATCTATGCCGCGAAGAACCAATACCGATTCGGCGACACACTGGCGACACTGTTCGCCTTCACCGGTATTGTGGTTCCCAAGTTCATTGTTGCGCTGGTGATTCTGTATTTTCTCGCATTCGTGTATCATTCGCCGTATATCGGTTCCTTCCATTCACCCGAATTCATTCTCCAGGACCATTTCAGCCTCGCCAAAGCCTGGGACTGGTTGCTGCATGTCTGGCCGGTGATCCTGATCTCCGTTTGGGCCGGGCAGGCGTATACGCTTCGGATGATGCGCGGAAATCTGCTGGACGTGATGAACATGCAGTACATCGAGACGGCCCGTGCCAAGGGACTGTCCCGGAACAGGGTTCTTTGGCGACATGCCGTGCCGAACGCGCTACACCCTGTTGTCATGAACCTCGGCACGCGCTTTGACTACATGATCAAGGGCGAAATTGAAGTCGCGATCGTATTGGGTCTACCCACCATCGGTCCCTTGATCCTCAGCTCGGTCGGGACGCGGGATATGTATGTGGTCTCGGCGATCTTCCTGGTCGTTGCGGTGGCAATCGTGATAGGAAACCTGGTGGCCGATTTCCTGCTGGCCCTGCTCGACCCGCGTGTGCGGGAAGCGACCATGGAAAGCAGGAGTTGATGGCGGACCGTGGCGCCACCACTGCGGGTCCGGCCGAAGCAAGGTCGGCCCATTCGCTGTCCTACGGACAGCTGGTTCGCAAGCGGTTCCGTCGCAATCTCTACGGGATGTCGGGACTGGTCCTCTGTTCCCTGATCATTCTGACCGCCGTATTCGCGGACTTTCTTGCTCCATACCCGCCTACGGCGACAAACAGCGCCGCGCTCTACTCGCCCCCACAAATGGTGAGAATCCTGGATTCGGATGGCCGGCTTACGACGCCCCATGTCTTGGGCGTGATCGAGGAGATGGATCCCAATACCTTCGAGATCACCTTCGTGTCCGATCCTGGGCAGCGGGTTGACCTTCGTTGGTTCGTTCAGGGGGCGGAATGGAGGTTTCTCGGCGTACCTCTAACTGCGCATCTGTTCGGGTCCGCGGATGGTACGCCGGTCCATCTGCTCGGCACCGATAACCTCGGCCGCGATGTGTTTTCCCGTATGATTCACGGCACGCGGATCACGCTGTTGATGGGGTTTGCCGTGATGTTTGCCGCAGGGCTGATCGGAACAATTGTCGGGGTGAGCTCTGGCTATTTCGGCGGGCTCTATGATCTGGTCACGCAACGCGTGGTGGAGTTCGTCAAGGCCTTTCCGGATCTTCCGCTGTATCTCGCACTTGTGGCACTCCTGCCCCGCCGTGCTGATCCGACGGTCATTTTCCTGATGTTCGCGGCAATCCTCGTCCTACTCAGATGGGCCGATGTAAGCCGGGAACTGCGAGGCAAGACAATCGCCATGCGCGGCCTGGACTACGTGCGGGCGGCGGAGGCGGTGGGAGCGGGACCAGGGCGCATCCTGTTCCGTCACCTGCTGCCCAACGTATCGAGCCACATCATCGTTTGGGCAACATATGCGCTGCCCGAGATCATACTGCTTGAGAGTTTCCTCTCCTTCCTCGGGGTCGGAGTCCAGCAGCCCATGATCAGCTGGGGGTCCATGCTCAACCAGATTCTCGACTTTCAGTCGTTTTCGTCCGCTCCGTGGATGATGGCTCCGGTTGGAATGATCATCGTTTCAGTTCTGGCGTTCAATGCGTTTGGTGATGGCCTTCGCGACGCCATGGATCCCTATTCCAATGTCTGACGGCGGCAACCACACGCCTCCGCTTCTGGACGTAAGGGATGTGCGGGTCGATTTCCGCACCGTTGGCGGGACGGTAAACGCCGTCAAGGGTGTTTCTTTCATGGTCGACAAGGGTGAGACCCTCGCGCTCGTGGGCGAGAGCGGATCCGGAAAGTCGATGACCGCCCGCGCTGTCATGCGCATGCTGGCCGAAAACGGGTCGGTCGGTGCCGGAACGTCGGTTCGGTTCAAGGGAGAGGAATTGATGTCCCTTCCCGAAGGCCGGATGCAGGAAATTCGTGGTGACAGGATCACAATGATCTTTCAGGAGCCGATGACCAGCCTGAATCCGATCTATCGCGTCGGTGACCAGGTGGCCGAGATCATCCTGAACCATAGGGAGGCCAGCAAGTCCGAAGCTCGCGCCGAAGTCATCAAACTGTTCAAGGAGGTGCAGATCCCGGATCCGGAGGCAAGGTTCGCGCAATATCCCCATCAACTTTCCGGTGGCCAGAGACAACGTGTGATGATTGCCATGGCATTGGCCAACGAGCCTGATCTGCTGATCGCCGACGAACCGACAACTGCGCTCGACGTGACTGTCCAGGCCGAGATACTGGCACTCCTGAAACGCCTGCAGGAAAGGCATGGCATGGCGATCATCCTGATCACTCACGATCTGGGTGTCGTCCGTCGGACCTCGGACCATGTCTGCGTTATGCGCTACGGCGAAATCGTTGAGCGAGCAACGACCGAGGAGCTGTTCAGCAATCCGCAGCATCCCTACACCCGTCACCTCATCGAGTCGGAACCCTCGGGTCTTCCCGACCCGTTGCCGGAGGTGGCGGCAAAGGTCATCGAAGGCCATGGCATGCGGAACGTGTTCAGGATCCGTCACGGGTCGATCTGGAACCGGCGGGTTCTGGAGCTGGTTGCGGTCAACGATGTGTCGCTGGCAATCCGCGCTGGCGAGACGTTGGGAATTGTCGGTGAGAGTGGTTCAGGCAAGTCGACGCTCGGTATGTCGTTAATCAGGCTCCAGGCCGCGACCGCCGGAGAAATCCGCTTTGACGGGGCCCGGATCGACCATCTGTCGCGGGCGGGTATGCGGCCGCTGCGGACCGAAATCCAGGTGGTGTTCCAGGATCCGTTCTCGTCATTGAATCCCCGTATGATCGTTCGCCAGATCATAGGCGAAGGCCTTGTCGTTAACAGGGTCGGCCGGAGCGCCGCCGAGCGCGAGAAACTGATCGCCGACGCGCTGACCGAAGTTCAGATGAGTCCGAGCGTCATGGACCGTTTCCCGCATGAGTTTTCCGGTGGGCAACGCCAGCGAATCGCCATCGCAAGGGCGATGGTCCTGCGTCCAAAATTCATCCTGCTTGACGAGCCTACAAGCGCATTGGACCTCTCGATTCAGGCGCAGATCATTGATCTGCTGCGGGACCTGCGGCGAAAGCACGACCTTTCCTATCTGTTCATCAGCCACGACCTGAAGGTTGTTCGCGCGCTTTGCCACAACGTTATCGTCATGGAGCGGGGCAACGTGATCGAGGCTGGACCCACGGCAGAGGTTCTGGAGAATCCGAAGACCGACTACACACGGAGATTGGTAGCTGCCGCGCTATGATTGTCGCATCAAGGATATGAGAGAGCGGAGCGGGCAACATGGAGATTGCGAGTAAGGTCGGTTGGGCAATTCTCGGGCCCGGGAGCATCGCGGCAAACTTCGCGCAGGGACTGGCTGAGAGCGAAAGCGGCAGGCTGGTGGCGGTCGCTGGCCGCGATGCGGACCGCCGAAATGCATTTGCCGAGAGATTCGGCGTGGCCGCACAACGGAGGCATGCGCACCTCGATGCCTTGCTGGATCATGATTCGGTCGAGGCTGTCTACATCGCAACGCCGCACCCCTTCCATGCGGAGCTTGCAATTCGTGCGATGCGTGCTGGCAGACATATATTGGTGGAAAAGCCGGCTGGGCTAGTGCCTGGCGAGGTTATTGCCATGACCGAAGTGGCGGCGCAGCAGGGAGTCTTCCTGATGGAAGGCTTGATGTACCGCTGTCATCCGCAGATCGCGCGATTGGTCGACATAATCGTCTCAGGTGCGATCGGGGAGGTTCGCCACATCGAAGCAAGTTTCGGATTCGCTTCCAACTTCGAAGCGGCATCGCGCCTCGACTGTCCCGAACTTGGAGGTGGTGCGATACTTGACGTTGGTATCTATCCTGTTTCCTTGGCCCGGCTTGTCGCAGGAGCGGCCCGTGGCCTACCATTCGACGAACCTGTGCGGGTGGAAGGGATAGGTCAGCTTGGTCCTTCAGGAGTTGACGAGACTTCCCATGCCCTGCTGTTGTTCGAGCACGGGGTCGTCGCGGAATGTTCCGCTTCAATCAGGAGGGATCTGGCCAATACCGCAACCGTCACTGGGACTGCCGGGAGCGTTTACCTTCCGGATCCCTGGACTCCAGGCAGGGACTCGGGTCCGTCTGATGCGGTTCTGGAAGTCAGTTCCCACGGGGTTTCCCGGAACGAATTGGTCTCTGACCGACGTATCCTGTTTGCACATGAGGCGGAAAGCGCGAGCCGTTGGATCCAGCTTGGCCTGCTGGAAGCACGAAATCCCGCCCCGTCCTGGAGGGACAGCATTGGCACAGCTGAGGTGACAGCCGCCTGGCGTCAGACGGTGGGGTACGAACTTCCGGTTGAGACGTCAGCGGGAACCCGCGTTCTTCCAGGCGCACTTCCCTCGGGACTGCCCGAAATTCCGCGGGTCGCGATCAACGGCATGAAGGGAGAGATCAGTGCGCTGATCATGGGGTGTGACAACCGCGACACGCTGGCGGAAGGCGCGATCGTCTGGGATGCCTGGTGGGAGGCTGGCGGCAATGGTTTCGATACTGGATTCGTTTATGGTGGAGGTCTTCACGAATCCCTGCTTGGGCAATGGATGAAGTCCCGAGGAGTGGCAGGGGACGCAAAGGTCATCGTCAAGGGTGCGCACAGCCCGTACTGCCTGCCCGATGTGATTCGGGCGCAGCTGGAGATATCGCTGGAACGTCTGGACCTCGAAAGCGCACCAATCTACATCATGCATCGGGACAACCCGAACGTACCGGTCGGGGAATTCGTCGAAGCGCTGAACAGGCTGAACGCTGAGGGCCTTGTCGGTGCGTTCGGTGGCTCGAACTGGACGGTCGCCCGGTTTCGGGAAGCCAACGCCTATGCTACGGCGAAAGGGCTCAAGCCGATGGAAGTCCTTAACAACAACCTATCGCTTGCCGTAATGGAAAGGCCGGTATGGCCGGGATGCGTTACGTCAAATACAGCCGATACCTTGGCTTTTCTGCGAAGTTCGGGCATCTCTCACCTGTCTTGGTCCTCGCAGGCGCGGGGGTACTTTCTTGAACCATCGGAACGGTCGGAACTGCCGGATGGAACCGCGCCTGACAGATGTTTCGCTTCGGCTGACAATTTGAGGCGGCGCGACCGCGCAAGGCAGCTCGCGGTTGAATTTGGCATGCATCCACACAACGTCGCCACGGCATGGGTACTCCGGCAGACCTTCCCTTCACTGGCTCTGATCGGGCCACGCAGCCCAGGTGAAATTGCCTCAACCCTACCGGCGCTCAGTATGGATCTCTCGGAGCGCGATCTGGCGTGGCTCAATCTGGAGAGAGATTCACGGTGATAGTGGGGGCGGGAGCGTGAAGGGCGCGCGCCAGGCAATGTCTGCCGTGCCAGGCCTCGAGGATATTCCGGAATTTGAGGGCAATTCGGAGATGGTGGACCTAGGGCGCGTTCCCGGCCTTAACCGCCTCTTGGTGGAACGGCATCGGCCACTTCGGTTTCGTGCACCCTATCACCATCACACATCGATCGAGATCAACTTCCTCGAAGGCTGCAATCTTGAGTATTCCTTTTCCGGCAGACAGGTGAAGCTTCCTCCGAATCGGATAACGATCTTCTGGGGGGCTGTCCCTCATTGCGTCACCGACGTCGAAGGGGTGGGCATCATAACCAATGTATATCTTTCGCTTGGCCGACTCCTGCATTGGTCGCTTCCCTCAGAGATGGTGAATCCCTTGCTTGCAGGCTGCGTGATCTCCGCAAGGACCTGTCCTGACAGCGATGCGCATCTCTTTGAGCGGTTGTTCCTTGAGCGTAGCCGGGAGGAGGTTCCCTGGCGTAGGCTGCACTTGGCGGAGGTCGAAACCCGGCTACGCCGAATTGCCCTGGAAGGTTGGGACGAACTGCTCGATTCCGATGGTGACAGCCAAACGCTGATGGCTCCAGCCGCTTCGATGCGCCATGTGGAGTTGATGATCCGATTCATTGCGGACAACCATTCCAGCCCGATCAATGTTGGCGAAATTGTGGAGTCGGCGAATCTCAGCCAAGGACATGCGATGAAGCTCTTCCGGCAGATAATGGGGCGATCGATCAAGGAACATTTGACGCAGACAAGACTTTCCCACGCTCGCATGCTGCTTCACGAAACCGACGCGAAAATAGTCACCATCGCATACGACAGCGGGTTCAGGTCTCTGTCGAGTTTCTACGGTGCGTTCGTCTCCACCTACGGTGTCTCGCCGGCAAGATATCGCAAGGATAACCGGACATCATCCAACAGACCATAGGGAGATCGTGCCCTGTTTCACCCCCGTAACTTCAGCGTCTCCAGTGTTTCTTGATCCCGCCTTTCCAAACCGTATCTACAATCGGCGCCCGCTGACCGGATCTCGTTGCGCTTGGCTTGGTGGTTCCTGAAGGTTTGGGATAAACCATGTGCAACGGACGTTCCGCCAGAGTCTGGGCGATCCGTCCGAAGGGATGTCCGAATCCCAGGGAGGCCACGAACCGGCACTCGGCATGGGCCCAGTCGATCGGGCCTACGGATACCCGGAGGCCGCGACCATAGCCGACACGGCCGCTACCCTGAGACCCGCTGTTCATTGACCAAGTGCTGGCGTGACGGAATCCCCTATCCCAACATTCCAGCGATTTCGTAGGTTCGTTTGAGGATAGGTGCGGCAATGGCGCTGGCATGCTCCGCACCCCGTTCAAGGATACGGTCGATTTCCGCAGGATCTTTCGTTAGCCTCGCCATTTCGGCCGAAATCGGTGAAAGCCGCGAGACAGCAAGGTCTGCAAGGGCGGGCTTGAACGCGGAGAACTGTTGTCCGGCATAGTTGCGTATGACGGTTTCAGGCGCGGTGTCCGCCAACGCAGCGTAGATATTGACAAGATTGCGGGCTTCAGGGCGAGCTTCGAGCCCAGCCAGGTCAGAAGGTAGCGGCTCCGCATCGGTTCGGGCCTTGCGGATCTTTCTGGCGATTGTATCGGCGCTGTCGGTCATGTTGATTCGTGACATGTCGGATGGATCCGATTTTGACATTTTTTTCGAACCGTCGCGAAGTGACATGACGCGTGTGGCAGCTCCTTCGATGACCGCTTCGGTGATCGGGAAGAACTCAATGCCGAAGTCATGGTTGAACTTTATCGCGATGTCCCGGGTTAGTTCCAGATGCTGCTTCTGGTCCTCGCCGACAGGCACATGGGTTGCGTGGTAGACGAGAATGTCAGCCGCCATCAGCGCTGGATATGCGAACAGGCCAAGCGATGCGTTTTCGGCGTTCTTTCCGGCTTTGTCCTTGAACTGGGTCATTCGCTGCATCCACCCCATCCGGGCAACGCAGTTAAATATCCAAGCGAGTTGTACATGCTCGGGAACCCTTGACTGATGGAATAGAACGCTCTGCTCAGGATCTATGCCCGCAGCGATATATCCAGCACAGAGTTCCCGGGTGGCGCTGGCGAGCGCCGCTGGATCCTGCCAGACGGTGATGGCATGGAGGTCCACAATGCAATAGATGGTTTCGTGAGTGCCTGCGTTCTGAAGTTCCACGAACCGTTTGATGGCTCCGAGGTAGTTGCCAAGCGTAAGGCCGCCCGACGGTTGGATCCCGGAAAAGACGCGGGGGATGAATTCGGGCATTGCAGGCTCCATCTGGAATTCTGGGTTCGCGTCGCGTAACGGAAGGTCCATGAACCGTCAAGGAAATGCCGATGAAACAGCCACATGAAGAAAGCCCCGTCAATCCGCTTCCGCCTGTTGTCGCGGCGATCTGCGTGACGGTCTTCGCGATCGAAGTGATTTTCCAACTTGGACAGCGTGGACTTGCTGGCGGACCTGAACGCCCGTCGTGGCGGCGGGAAGCCCTGTTTCAGTACGGTTTCAGTGACGTGGCCTTTGACCGGATGCTGGATTTGTGGACCTGGGATTCCGGCGCGTTGCTCAGGATGGTGACCTACAGTTTCGTGCACTACGGCATGATGCAGGTGCTGTTTGTGTGCGTGCTTGTGCTCGCCCTTGGAAAGTGGGTTGGAGCGTTCCTGTCGCAATGGGCAATTCTGGCTGTATTCATGGTGTCGGCAATCTTCGGAGCCGCCGTATACGGAATTCTGCTTGATACGACTTATATATTGGTTGGCGGATTTCCGGGCGCCTATGGTTTGATCGGTGCGTTCACCTTTCTGCTGTGGGCGCGTTTGGTGGAGACTGGAGGGCCTCGCGGACGCGCCTTTCTTCTGATTGGTACGCTCGCGGCGATTCAACTGGCCTTCAGTCTTGTGGGCGGTGTTCTGACCGGTACACCGGAAATCAACCGGGACTGGGTGGCGGATCTGGCGGGATTCGCGGCAGGATTTGGCGTCACCGTGTTGGTGAGCCCCGGCGGCTGGACCCATGTGAAGACGAGGTTGCGGCAGAGGTAAGGGCAGAGCCTTGGCACCCCGGCTGGACCACGATTCCAAGAGTGCAGGCACTCGGTTTCCGCGTTGGATGAGCCCGATCGCGATACGCTGTTAAGTTGTAGCGCCTCTGAGAGTACGGATTACGTTGGGCAAGTAGTGGCAGATATCATGCTGCTGGGCACCTCACCAACTATCCACCCGTCTTTCTTCGCAGAACTCGGCGAAGGTCTCGGATTGGCAGTGCGCCTAGGAGGTGCATTGCAGTGAAATACACAAACACACCAACCGCGACGAGTCCGGCGAGGGCCAGGTATCGCCAACCCGGCAGGCCGAGGACGGACTCGAGCGACAGCGAGGCAAGAAAAAGGATGATGCCCATCAGCCCACTGGCGACGACAATTCTCGGCAGCATGTGGAGAAATCGGGCATCGAGTCTGGCTGCGTCTCCCATATTTGTTGACCCACGCCAAAGCAGCACCACCATGGCCCATGCCGCGACCGAAGTTCCTACGGCAGCGGCGAGATAGCCGATCACCGGTGCAAGCCCGACAGCGATCGCAGCGTTTACGCACATTGCGAAAACAGCATGTCGCAAGGGCGTGCGCGTATCCTCTCGAGCGAAGTAGAGTGGCTGCAGCACCTTCTGCAGTACAAATGCCGGTAGACCCAGGCCGTAAACGGCGAGCGCAGCTGCGGTTGCGACACTGTCAGATTCGCTGAACACGCCGCGCTGGAACAGGACGCTGACAAGGGGAAGCGGAATCACAACAAGCGCAACCGCGGCGGGGATCGTGAGTGCGAGTCCAATTCCGGCCGCTCTGTTAAACGCATTTCGGCCGCCTTCCGCATCTTCGGCACGTAGGCGGCGAGACAGATCCGGAAGAAGAACAACTCCGATTGCGATCGCGATGACGCCAAGCGGAAGCTGGTAGAGCCGGTCGGCGACGTTGAGCCACGCAATGGCGCCATCGAAAAAACTCGCCACCTGACGGCCAACCAGGAGATTTATCTGAACGACACCACCTGCGAGGGCAGCCGGAGCCGCGATGATGGCAAGACGCCGAAGGTCGGGCGATAGACGAGGACGTCTGAAGTACAGCGTGAATCCCGCCCGAGAGGCGGCGACCCAGACAAGCGCGAGCTGTGCCGCGCCGGCAATCGGAACAGTCCAGGCCAACGTCGATCCAAGAGGCCAACCAAACCAGCCACCAATCGACAGCGTGGTGATGAAAAAGAGGTTCAGCAATGTCGGCGCGGCGGCGGCGGCGGCAAAGCGGTTGGTGGAATTGAGCAGTCCCGAAAGCAGGGCAGCAAGTGAGATGAATACAATGTAGGGAAAGACGACCCGCCCGTAGCTAACCGCCAGATCAAACCGTTCGTCTGCAAGAAAGCCGCTAGCCATCGCGACGACCAGCCAAGGCATGGCGAATAGCGCCACGACCGTGAAGATCACAAGAATTGCGGCGAGACCCGAGAACGCATCCTGCGCAAATCCCTCTGGATCCTCCTTTCCCTCCAGCTTCTTTGAGAAGATTGGAACAAAGGCGGTGTTGAATGCGCCCTCGGCAAAGAACCTCCTGAACATGTTCGGAAGGGTGAACGCGACCATGAAAGCTTCGGCAATAGGGCCGGATCCAAGCAAGGCAACGATCAGGACGTCGCGCAGAAACCCCAGAACGCGGCTAACAAGGGTCCAGGCCCCAACCGTGAACATGCCGATCATATGGCGAAAAAGTCTCTTAGTACCAGATTCGCGGAGTGTACCCGGCCTTGTACAACCACCGCAAGGTATCGGTGGAGTGGCGGGAACCTTGGATCAACACGGAAGTCCGAGAAGACAGTCTGTGTTCGACAGGGATGACGTCGCCGGGGGAGGGAATTGGCTCCCCATGCATATTCCTTCTCCGACCCCCGTTGGTCTCGGGCCCTTCCAGAGAAGGTCGACACGCACGCTCATCCCGCGCCTGCCCGCTCAGCGCCGCGCTTGATCGCTTCGCGAATCTTGTTTTCCAGGGTTCGTTGCTTAGGCACTGAATGGAACTTCAGACCAAACATATCCTTAACGTAGAAGCTGTCGACGACCTGTTCGCCATAGGTCGCGATCACGGCGCTGGAAATATAGACGTTGTTGGCCGCAAGCGTTCGGGTCAGGTCAAATAGCAGCCCGGGGCGATCGCGTGTGTCAACTTCGATAATCGTATAGATCTCGGAACCCTCATTGTCGAAGGTGATCGAAGTGGGTACCTGGAATGCCTGTTCGCGCTTCTTGATCACATCCCGCGACCGGATAGCCTCGGTTGCAACGACCTTTCCGTTGAATGTGTTCTCAATCATCCTGCGAAGCCGGGGAAGTCTTGAGGATTCATAGGGTGCGCCGCTGGAGTCCTGAATCCAGAATGCGGCGGTCGCGAAGCCGTCCTTTGTGGTGAAGGTGCGGGCGTCCTTGATGTTCGCTCCCACCAAGGCAAGCGCACCGCACATTCTGGAGAAAATTCCAGGATGGTCCTGCATGGCGAAGCAGGCACGAGTGGCATCCCGGCCAGGGTCAGGTGTGAGCTGGAGGCGCAGGTCGTCGTCGGCGATTCCTCGAAGGAGGTCGGCGAAGTCCAGATGCGCGGTGACATGCAGGCCCTGCCAATACGGTTCATAGTGGCGGCTGATTTCACGTCGCAGATCCCCGGCATCCCAGCCCTTGAGTCGCGACTTGAGTTTGCGCTTGGCCTCGGTGCCGCGTGAAGAACGGTTGAGTGCCTCGAGACCGTCTTCGAGTCCACGGCGGGTCTGCCGATACAGGGCGCGCAACAATGATGCCAGCCAATTGTTCCAGGTCTTGGGCCCGACACCGCGTATATCGCAGACGGTGAGTACGGTCAGGAGGTCAAGCCGTTCGCGGGTCTTCACCGCCTTGGCGAATTCGCGGACGGTTCGAGGATCGGCGATATCCCGTTTCTGCGCCATGTCGGACATCAGGAGGTGATGCCGAACAAGCCATTCCACAGTCTCGGATTCCCTGGACGTGAGGCCAAGGCGCGGTGCCACGCTGCGAGCGATTCTGGAGCCAAGTACGGAATGGTCCTCCCTGCGACCCTTGCCAAGGTCATGGCAGAGGAGCGCGACATACAGCACTCTGCGGTTGACGCCTTCCTCCAATATCTGGCTTGCGACCGGAAGCTCCTCAATCAGTTCGCCTCGCTCGATCTGGGCCAGGATCGAGATCGTCTGGATCGTGTGCTCATCGACCGTGTAGCTATGGTACATGTTGAATTGCATCATCGCTACGACAGGCTCGAATTCGGGAACGAAAGCGGGCAGTACGCCAAGCTCGTTCATGCGGCGCAGAGCGCGTTCCGGGTTTCCGTGTTTCAGGAGCAGATCGAGGAAGATACGTGCGGCTTCTCCGTTCGACCGCATTCCGTTATCAATAATGTGCAGGTTGGCACTGATCATCCGCATGGCTTCCGGGTGGATCAGGTGCCCGGTGCGCAGGGCCTCCTCGAAGATGCGGAGAATGTTGAGCCTGTCACTGAAGAATTCCGCTTCATGGGCGATGTTGAGTCGATTGAACTCGATCTTATAATCCTTTGCGGCCCGTCTGCGGCGGAACAGGCCCGCAAGCATTGGCTTTCGCTTGACGTGGCGCTCTTCCAGGGCCGTCAAGAAGATTCGGGTGAGTTCGCCCACGCGGGTCGCGTGTCGAAAGTAGTCCTGCATGAAGTGTTCGACTTCACGACGTCCGCTCCCATCACTGTAACCCATGCGCCTGGCGACCTCGACCTGTCGCTCGAATGTCAGTTGGTCCTGCGCCCTACCGGCCAGGAGATGCAGATGACAGCGCACCGCCATCAGGAAATTCTCCGCTCTAACGAAGGCGTCGAACTCCTCCTGACGAAACACGTTCATTCGCACCAATTCGGCGGTATCCTGAATCTCGTGAATATACTTGTCGATCCAGAACAACGACTGCAGATCACGCAGGCCACCCTTGCCTTCCTTGACATTGGGTTCGACCATGTAGCGTTGGCCGCCCTGCCGGGCATGTCTCTCGGTGCGCTCGGCAAGCTTGGCCTCGATGAAGTCCGTCGCAGTGTTGCGAAAAAGTTCTGACCAGAGTCTGGTACGCAATTCACTTTCCAGAGGCTGGTGGCCGTCGATGAAGCGGTGTTCCAGCAAGGCCGTTCGGATGGTGTAATCGGCCCGCCCAAGCCGAATGCACTCCGCCACGGTCCGGCTGGCATGCCCAACCTTCAGGCGCAAATCCCACAGTGCGTAGAGCGTTGATTCGATGACGCTCTCGGCCCAGGGTGTGATCTTGTAGGGCATAAGGAACAGCAGGTCGACATCTGAGTAGGGTGCCATTTCAGCGCGTCCATAACCCCCGACGGCCAGTACGGCTATGCGCTCCGCTTCCGTCGGGGCTGCGATCGGGTGCAACCGGTTGATTGCCATGTCTAGTGCGGAGATAACGATACGGTCCGCAAGCCAAGCATAGGAACGGACAGCTGGCCGAGCGTTTCCGGGATCACTGAGAAAGGCGCCGGCAATTGCTTTCCTGCCCTCAGTCAGTGCTTCTTCCAGCACGTGAACGGCGGCGGCGCGGACCGAATCAGGGCCTTTCGCCTTGCTGTAGGCGGCGTCAAGCGCCGCATGGACTCCAGATTCGTCAAAGATCTGACGTGCCGGAAGGATAAGATCGTCCGGCTTCTCCACAACAGGGAGCCTGTTGGCGGGTTCAGAAGCCTGCGCCACCAAAACCGACTGGTGCCGGATCGATGATGGCTACCCGCTTCTCGGAAATCGTTGCGACCGCCAGCCCTCGTTCATTGGTGCCGTCGGGTCGTAGCCTGAACACACCATTGACACCCGCAAATCCGGTGGTTTCGGTAAGAGCGTCCACCGACAGGGAACTGGATCTGTCGGAGCTGATCAACGCACCGATCATGGCAATTCCATCATAGGCGAGGCTTGCGATCGGATGCGGCTGATTCCCGTAGACTGAATTATAGCGGGCATTGAACTCCCGGGTTAGCCAAGGAGAAGGAAGCGCAAACCACCCCCCCTGAAGTGGGGCTAGTTCCAAAGCGCTTGACGGAATGTCCCAACGCTGCAGGCCGATCATCTGTGTCGCCTTGGTATCCACCCCGTTTTCGACCATCAACTGTGAGAGGATGGGAAGTGCGCCAGCGTTTCCTGAGGTCAGGAAGATCGCCTCGGCTTCCTGGCTCTCCACTGCGACGGCTATCTCGGGCGCAGCTTCCACAACGGCGTTCTGGGTCATGGCGAAGGAAACGGCACCCACGAGTTCAGCTCCGTGGCGCTCGATTGCAGCGGAAATCGCAGCGAATCCCTTGACTTCGGTTTCGCCTTGGCCATAGACGACCAGGATTCTGGACCGATTATTGTCAACCGCATACTTAACCAAGCGATCGGCCGTATTTTCGAATGTATTGCCCAGCACAAACACGTTGCCGCCAGCGATGTCGGTATTGTTGGAGAGGCTCAACACATTGACTCCAGTCGCGGAGACGGCGGCGCCAGCTGCGCTTGCGGAGCCCGCGTATACCGGGCCAAGGATTATCCTTGCGCCATCGTTGACCGCTTGTACCGCTGCTTCGGCAGCGCCCTCCGGTCTGGCAGCGGTTGCGTAAACCCAAAGCTCAATCTCGATGCCTTGCATATCCTGAATTGCGAGGCGTGCCGCGTTTTCCACCTCACTGGCCAGGAGGTCGTTTTCGGCTCTACCCGACTCCGCCGGCACCAGGAGCGCTACCTTGACCGGCGCGTCCGCCTCGACCGTGACCTGAGGATCCGTAGCGGGGCCACATGCCGCGAAAGCGGCAAAACCCAAGACGGCCAGCGCCTGCAGGGCCCGGCGGCATGTGATTTTTGTTTGCGGGATCATGGCTGTGCGTTCGCTCCCGTGCTGACTTGCGGATGGTCACAGATTATGCGCAAGAACTGATGGAGTAAACGCATTGAATGGGGGAATGGTCCGTGGAAGTCGATTTTTCCCCGCTGCCGCCCGGGCTCTATCTCGTCGCGACGCCCATCGGAACTGCCCGTGACATTACCTTGCGGGCACTGGATATCCTTGCATCGGCGAACGTGCTTGCCGCCGAGGACACACGGACTTTGAGGCGTCTCCTGGAGATTCACGGAATCCCGATCGGTGGACGTCCACTCATCTCATATCACGATCACAACGGAGAGTCGGCGCGGTCCCGGCTTCTCGCAATGATTGGCGAAGGCAGGTCGGTTGCCTACACGTCCGATGCCGGCACGCCTCTGGTATCGGATCCAGGATTCCGCCTCGCCCGATTGGCGAAGGCCAATGGTTTGGCCGTAACCGCGGCACCCGGGCCATCGGCGGTTCTTGCGGCATTGACTGTGTCGGGACTTGCGACAGATCGGTTCCTTTTTGCGGGATTTCCGCCAACAGCAAAGGGTGCGCGTTCGAAATGGCTGCAGGAGTTGAAGCTGGCGCCGGCGACGCTGGTGGTTTTTGAGTCGCCTAGACGGATAACGCGGCTGCTGGCTGAAATGGCGGGGGCATTCGGCGCGCGCGAAGCCGCTCTCTGTCGAGAGCTGACCAAGCGTTTCGAGGAGGTCGTAACCGGCAGTCTTGAGGATCTTGCGGAGATGACGGTTGAGCGAGAGCCAAAAGGTGAGATTGTGTTGGTCGTGGGCCGCGGAAACGACGAAGGTCAGGCAGCGGATCTCGAAACAGCTCTCGGCTTGGCGTTGGCTGACCTATCGGTGAGAGATGCGTCGGACTCCGTTGCCTCGGCCTTGGGACTTCCCCGTCGGCAGGTCTACCAGGAAGCGCTGCGGTTGGTGAGCCTGCGTAGGACCTGACCGTCGGTTGATGGATCGATTTGACGGGCCGGCGTTTGGTGTCCTAAAGCCAAGCTCGACCGGGGCGACCATCCTGGACTCATCGATCCCCCGTTCCACCCTGATTTGCGACGCCATGGACAGTCGCTGCCTGTTTCCTGGGCGCATGATGGTGCCAATCGGCCTGCGTGTATCGGAAGCAGGCGCCATGCGTCGTAGCTATGTGAACCTTGATTGTGCCCGCCTCTGGATCCCGGGTCCCAGGAATGGTCTCAGTGTCGAGCAGCCATTGGCAGGCTGATGAACTTCGCACCGTTCGTGGCTCGCTGGCGTCACACGACGATGTGCTGCCATGGCTGCCTGGCATTGAACGCTGGCAGCCTCTCTCCCGTCAGGCTCTCCCGTCAGGCTGTGAACTGTATCGCCATCGCCGCGCAGGCGGGGAAACGGGCGGGTGATGGGCACATCCCTCCGCACATGCCTGGACATCCCTGCGGCTTCATTCTTGCCAACAAGTGGCGTGATCTTCGCTTGATTCAGGATTGCCTAAGGCGTCGCGATCCAAGACACACCGCATATTGTACGTAAGCGATCAAATCCTGGCGTTGCGCATTCGCCTTGATCCGGTCCGCCTCGCCCGGAGGGTTCGGAGCGAGAAGGAGAGGAACTGATAGCGGACATCGAGCGCTGGTACGGCTCGTAGGCCCGCTTCCGCCAGTCCTGGAGCGTTCCAGTCAAGACGCTCCACACGGAACCGGGCGACAGCTGCCGGACGGCGGCTGTCGAACGCACTGGAACGACCTGCCCTTCATGGATGGGGAGCTGTCACCGAAAGCTGGAGTGGTCCGTGAAAAAGATGCGGCTTCCGCCGTGAACATGATCTTGCGTTTCCTCGATGGCGCCACTACACATACGGCAACGGTGCGCGTTTCCGCCACCTGAGGATGTGGGACACACGCCATGCAGCATCGCCATATCGTCGACACGGAGGCTGCCTCACGGTCGCCAATGGCGATCGACGACATCATAGCGCGCGGACTTTGGCAGGACTGGACCAGACTTCGGCGGTGGTGCATTGAAGAGCCGCCATTGCTGGACGTCGTGGAGCGTGTCTGTGGAATGCATGTCAACGATCCCGGTGCGCAGCGCCATCACTTCTGGCTTGCATACGCCAGAAGGCGGCGCCTTGCCCCTACCTGACTGGGAACGGGTCATTTCGGCTGCGGCGCGACTGCAGCGGCACTTCCCGGAGGCCGTCCTGGTTGGTGGAACGGCGGCCGGCATCCATGCCAGACACCGGTTTTCCAGGGACGCGGACCATGTGCTGAAGGATCTCCAGGAGCGGTTCGACGAGGTTCTTGCCAACCTGGAATCTGTCGCTGGCTGGAAAACCGCTCGTGTCCGTTCCCCAGTGCCGATTCTGGGTTCCCTCGATGGAATCGAGACCGGAATCAGGCAGTTGATACGCAGCCAGCCGCTGGAAACCGTCGAGGTGGCCTGCAACGGGAAGAAGGTTGTCGTTCCATCCATGGCGGAGACACTGCGAATCAAGGCGGTCCTGATACTGAAACGGAACGCTTTGCGCGACTATGTCGATTTCGCGGCGATAGGAGCAAGTCTCGGGAATGAAGCTCTGGTCAGCGCGATGTCGTCCTTTGACGAGTTGTATCCGCAGGACAGCAAACAGTCCGCAACGCAGCAGTTGCTGGCCCAGCTGGCCAACCCCCTCCCCGGCGATCTAGGGCAGGATGGGACGCGGATATTCCGTGGCCTAGCCGAGGATCTCAGGGAATGGAGCGCGGTGCGTGACCGGTGTGTTTCGATCGCCGTCACACTCTTTGACGGGCTTTCCGGTCCTGCAGCAAGACCCTGAGCGGAAGTTCACGCCACGTTTTGAGTTCGCAGGCCTTCGGGTCACTTCAATGGCTGGCGATTCCGTCCTGCTGCCGCCTGCCGAACAAAAACCAGAGACCCACGCCCCCGATAACAATGCCGAGATAACCCAGGTCTGAAAACTCTCCGAAGATCATCCGATTGATGACGCGTCCGGGCCAAAGCGTTAGCAGGCCAGCCAGACCCATCGCGCCGAACCACACTGATCGCATCGCGGCCCTATGACGCGCAATGTCCCCTTTCCGCACCCAATACAGCCCTTCACCCACCCCCCAGAGTGCAAAGGCACTGAAGAGATGGATTGGCCCGAAATGCCCAATCACTGCGATCTCGCTGGGAATGAATAGCCCGGAAACCGCCAGCCCGGAAACCCCGACAATCCACGTATACCCCAACAGTTTGTGAACTCGGTCGCGGCGCTTCCGAAAAAGGGCAAAAGGCCCAACAAGCAAAGCAAGGACGGCAAAGGTCACGTGGATCCGGATCTCTGCCGGAGCAGCGAAAATCGGTTCGAGCGTCATGCTCACCCTCCCTCATTTGCAATCTGGCTGCGAGGGCCTATTTTCCGATTGGATACTCTGTGCGCCATAGCAAATGTGCAATTGACGGATCGGCTACGTGAACGACCTCTCACCGCAATTCACCCTTCGTGAATGGCGTACCCATATGACGCAGCCAGTGCGGGTTACGGCACTGATTGGGGTGTCGGTGATTCTGACGGTTATGGGACCGTTCGAGACCAACGAGGTGATGCGCGCCCTGCCCCGCCTTGCCTATTGGGTTGCAATGGTTTTCGTTTCCTATTCGGTCGGGTTTGTGGCGAATTTGGTGGCGTCGCATTTTGCGCCTGAAAGTCCTGTCAGGCGCATTGTCTTTGCGGGCTTCTTGACTGGTTTGGGCGTTTTGGTTTTTGTCTGTGCCTTTAATGGGCTGGCGTTGCAGTATTGGGTCGCGGGGCAGGCGTTTGCGCAATTGACGGCCGAAGTTTTCGTGATCGCTTTCATTATCGCGGCGATTTTCGCAGGGGCCAGTGTTCCGATAGATCATGACGCCAAACCTCGAGCCCCGGCGCTGCTGGAGCGCCTCCCATTTGAAAAGCGCGCGGCCCTCGTGGCGCTCTCGGCTGAGGACAAGTATGTCCGCGTTCGCACGTTGAAAGGTGATGAACTGGTCCTGATGCGACTGACTGATGCGGTCCGCGAAGTTGGCGATACGGTTGGGCTGCAGGTTCACAGATCCCACTGGATCGCAGTGGATCAGATTGTGGCAGTGGCTCGCCGAGGTGACGGCGCACTGCTGAAAATGTCTAATGGACCAGAGATACCGGTGAGCCGCGCAAATCTCGGCAAGATAAGGGAAGTCGGTCTTTTGCGCAGATGACCCGTACTGTTGCGGTCTGATGCCCCACGCAGGACTTGTCAGCATCCTCAACCAGAGACCGGACAGTTGCTGTGGCCCGGCAGCGATACGGTCCTGGGTTCGAGCTGGGGCGTTCCGGGGATGTCGTGCCGTGCAGTCGTTTGCTGTGTAAGTTTCTTCCCGACAAGGCGCACGGGATCGTTGACCGAATTTGGCGGGTTCGGCCTGAGGCAGCGTGAGGCGGCTTCGGCGCTTCGGTCTGTCTGAGGGCTGCCCCGCTTGCTGCCCCGTGCCGTTCGCGCTTTCGGCCTCCTCCGCAGAGCTGTCGGCCGCCGTCCCGAGGACGGCGGTCAGGCGGCGGCCCGGCGTTCTCCGGATCCGGCCGTCACGCCATACTTACGCAGCATTCTTATCCATCGCGGCGCATTGCGCATCACCATCATGGCCTCATAGTCGGTTTCGGGGTCATGGTAGAGTTCTCCGGTCGAGAGCATGCCCCATACGATGCGCAGCATCTTGTTCGCGACGGCGACGGTCGCCCGCTTGTAGCCGCGGCGGACGGTCAGAGCCTTGTGATAGCCCTTGAACTGGCATCCCTTGCTGCGGGCGGCCGCCTGGGCGCATTCGATCATGAGCGTGCGAAGAGCCTGGTTGCCTTTGCGGACCCGTCCCGAACGCCGTTTTCCGGCGCTCTCGTTGTTGCCGGGGGCGAGACCGGCCCATGCGGCGCAGTGTCTCGGCCCGGGAAAGACGGAGACATCGGGGCCGAGCTCGATGATGATCGCCGCCGCGGCGCGCCGGTCGATACCGGGAATCGTGGTCAGAAGGCTGAGATCGCTCCAGCGGCCGGCCAGACCCTCCTCGATGACGGCGTCGTGTTCGGCCAGACGATGTCCGGCCTGGTCGAAGAGACGGATCTGATCGCGCAGCAGGAACCGGTCGGCCTCCGAAAGCCTGCGCCGCAGAGCGTCGTCGAGCTTTTCGAGATGCCCGCGCACATGGCCCGAGAGCGAGGCGAGGATCTCCGCCCGCTCTTTCCCTTCGGCCAGACCGTCGAGGATGCGCCGGCCGTTGGCCCCGAAAATGTCGGACAGGACGCCGCCGACGCGCAGCCCGGCTCCGTCGATGATCCTGTGGACCCGGCAGCGCGTCCGCGACCGCCCGGCGACGATCTTCCGGCGCGCGCGCGAGACCCGGCGCAGCTCGCGGAAGTTCTTCGGCGGAACCATGCTCGGGCTGCAGAGACCGAACTGACATACGCGGGCCAGCCATATGCTGTCGGCGACATCGGTCTTGCGGCCCTTGATCTGTTTGACATGCTGAGCGTGCAGCAGCAGCGGCTCGGCTCCGGCATCGGCGACGGCGTCGAAAACCGCCTCCCAATAGACGCCGGTTCCTTCCATCGCCGCAGCCGTCACGCCGTGTTCGCTGAGCCAGGCCGAAAGATCGGCCAGACCGCTCGGAAGGGTGCTGGACTCCTTCGTGATGCGTTCCGAATCCGCGCCGGGGCGGGCGATGCGCACGGTCGCGGTGACCTGCATCTTGTGAACATCCAGCCCGGCGGCGCGGGAATGGATGACATTGAGCTTATCCTTCTCTATCATGTGACTATCTCCTGTTGGGGATCATGCGTGGAAGCGGACAGGCCGGCGGATCAGCAGACTCACAGCCCCCGGAGACGGGCGCTGCGGTGCATTTTGCTGTTCGTTCTCGGAAGAGTCCGGAAACAAGGCGGGGCTCGAAGCCGACGGCCCGGGACAGTTTGACAACGGGATCGCAATGTCCGCACAAAAAAAACGTCCTCCTGTCCGCTTCCGCGCGGCAACATGCGTCATCCCGCCGCATTCGGAAAGCGAATGTGAACCGACGGGAAAAGGAAAACGGACGCAGGAAGAAAGACGGCGGCGGCAGCCCTTGAACTTACATGATCAGCGGGGCGATATGGCCAGCCCAATCATGAGCGTTTGGCACTTGGGAATCGTCTATCACCATCATTCAGAACCACTCGCTTGCGAGGGTCGCACCCGTTAGGGGCAATCGTCAGGCAGTGGCCGACAGCCGTGCCAACCTCTAGACGGCTTGGCACCTGTCACCGCGTGGCGGCGCAACGACCGACCGGTATGGAATGGGCAACTGGACAGAGAGAGAAGACAGCGACGACCCATCAACGACATCGACGTAGAGAATCCGCAATAATGTCGGTAAAGACGACCATGATATAGAGTATCAGGTGATCGCGTGATCGTTGGGCGGCCGGGGCAGCTCTTCACGGGGTGTTCTGACCTTGGTGGGCATTCTCCATTCTGCAGGTTCTTGCGGTGACCAACCAAGGCTCTATGTTCGCCATCGAACTCAGCATTTACCGTATGTTGAGCGGGATGTGCGGATGAGGGGAAATTTCATGACTGCCGACATCATTGATGGAAAAGCCTTTGCCAATAGGGTTCGAGCCGACGTGGCCAAGCGTGTTGCCAGCCTCAGGACGAATCACGGACTAACTCCAGGATTGGCGGTGGTGCTTGTGGGAGAGGATCCCGCAAGCAAGGTCTACGTGCGCTCGAAGAACCGGCACACAATCGAGGCGGGAATGAAGGGCTTCGAGCATCGGCTTGTCGCATCCACGTCGGAAGAGGAACTTCTGACGTTGGTGAATGGGCTAAACGTCGACCCGTCCGTGCACGGTATCCTAATTCAGCTTCCGCTGCCGGATCACATCGACCAAGGCCTCGTGATCAACGCAATTGATCCGGCAAAGGATGTCGATGGGTTCCACGTCTCGAATGTTGGTCGACTCGGAACCGGGCAGAAGTCCATCGTTCCCTGCACACCGCTTGGTTGCCTGATGCTCCTGCGCGACCGCCACAGGAGCCTATCTGGAATGAACGCCGTGATCGTCGGCCGGTCCAATATCGTGGGCAAACCAATGGCGCAGCTTCTGCTCAGGGACAGCTGCACCGTGACCATAGCTCATTCTCGTACCCGGTACCTTCCAAAGGTGGTAAGTCAGGCTGATATTGTCGTTGCCGCGGTCGGCCATCCTCAGATGATCAAAGGTGACTGGATCAAGCCAGGTGCCACAGTGATAGATGTAGGCATCAATCGAATTCCTGCGCCGGAACCGGAAGAGGGAAAGACGCGGCTTGTCGGCGATGTGGACTATGAGAGCTGTTCAAGTGTCGCTGGCGCAATCACGCCAGTTCCGGGCGGTGTCGGCCCCATGACCATCGCATGCCTACTGGCCAATACCCTTGCCGCGTGCTGTCGGGCCAACGGGCTGGAAGAGCCTGAAGGACTCACGATGTAGGCCGATTTCTCTTTCAGGGGAGAGGAGATCTGTCAGTCAGATTGATCTCACCGCCAAACTGCGCTCCGCATCGCAGGTGTCGATAATTCTGGAACTCCTGTTTGCCTTTGGGGATCGGAACATTTACCCGAACGCGACGGCGAACCCGCTCCCGGGTCTTCGTCTGGATGTGGCTCCAATCTGGAAGCGCCCGGAACATGCCCGAGCGACTGGCCATCAGGGAACCCGTTCCGGATGAAGACCCTGCATCTGAAGGTCGAAGCCGTTCTGGATATGCTGCGTGAACGTTTCCAGCGCTTCGGTCCGATTGCCATGTTCGATAATTCTGACAAGGTCCATGTGATCGCCAAGCGACTTGGCGAGATCAACGTTCTCGATTGCGGCGAACAAGGGAAATGCCATCGCCTTGGCCCAAATGATGTCAAACATTTCCAGAAGGAAGCGGTTCCCGGCCCGCTCGACGAACGCACGGTGGATGTTTCTGTTGGCCTCGAAGTATCCTCTTGCCGACTGGTCTTCGAGAGCCTCCTCCCGCTCGACGACCTGCGTCAGCCAGGCAACGTCATCCGCCGATTTGCGTACGGCTAGAATTCGGGCTCCCTGTCCTTCAATACCGGCCCGGGCCTGATAGAGTTCCCGGACCTCGTCGTCGCTCATGCGATAGAGCCTGAAACTGCCCTGGTTCGAGACCTCAAGCACCCCTTCCTGTTCCAGGCGCATGAGAGCCTCGCGGATGGGCGTGCGGCTGATGTTCATCTCGGCGGCGAGCTTTTCCTGAACCAGCCGGTCATCAGGTCCGAATTCTCGACGCATGATCGCGTCGATCAACTCGTCATAGACCTCGTCCGCCAGTCGACGACGGGCTGGCCGGATGGATTTCAGGGCCATGCGGTGTCTCTGAATGCCATTGATACCTCTGCGTTTATGGATACTGTATACAGTCGAGCGGCCCGCGACCACCGGATTCAATCTTGCGCTCCACTGAATACAGTATACTGTATACAGAAACAGGGAGGGTATTGCCATGTGTGGAATCGCTGGGCGCATTCTTTCCGGCCTAGGAAATGTCGGCCAAGACCTCGTGGAGTTGATGGATGCACAGGAGCACCGAGGCGCGGACAGCACCGGCTTCGCGGTCTATGGACCGCCGCGCGACAGTGGTTACGTGGTCCGCGGAATGGGATTCGACCGAAAGGACATGGATTCCGCGTTGGGAGATCTGGTGCACAGCGTACGCGATCACGATGCCGACCTGCTTGGAGACCCTCAGGTCATAACCGACGGGGACCGGCACTATAGTTTTCGCATGGAGATCCGCGAGCCTCGTGACTTGGAGGCTTGGGTCGGCGACGCTGATACTTTTTCAGACCGGATTGAAGTGCAGTCCTGCGGACGCAGACTCGAAATCATCAAGGACATCGGTGGCGCGAAGGCTGTGGCCGACAGACACGGCGTGCGCGACATGATTGGCACTCACGGTCTTGGACATGCCAGACTGGCGACAGAAAGTGACGTGCGCCCGAACGCTAGCCACCCCTTCTGGGCGCGGCCCTTTCCCGATGTAGCCATTGTACACAACGGTCAGATCACAGATTACTTCACATGGCGGGAAAGGCTTGAACGGCAAGGCTACAGGTTCCTGACCGGGAATGACAGTGAGCTGATCGCAGTTTGGGTCAGTGACCGGATGAAGGCAGGGCTGACATTGGATCAGGCCTTGAAGCTCTCGATCACCTCAATAGACGGCGTGTTCACCTATATGATCGCAAACGCTGACGGAATCGGGTTTGCCAAGGATCGGTTTGCGATGAAGCCGTTAGTCACAATCGATCAAGGCGGCGAACTTGCTATGGCCACAGAGGAACAGGCGGTCCGGCGCATATTCACTGGCGAATGCGACGTCATCAACTATGACGGCCCTTCCCTCACTGGGCTCTGGGGTATTGGCGATCGGGCGATGGCGGCATGAACGAACACATAGTCGAAGTGGGTAAGCGCCACATCAAGGAAATCAATGAAGAGATCCAGGAAGCCTGTGCCCGTGGAGACAGTGTTCGTGTGATCAACACGCTTTCCCGCCACAACCTGGGCATAGGGCTTCCCGATGGTGCCGATGTCCAGTTCGAGGGCTCGGTAGGATACTATTGTGGAGGCCTCAACACCGGCGCGAAGGTGGATATTGAACGTAACGCTGGCTGGGCCTTGGGAGAAGGGATGTCAAAGGGAACGATCACGGTCGGCGGCTATAGTGGCATGTCCTGCGGCGCCGCGATGATTGGAGGCACGATCCATGTGAAGGGAGACGCAGGTCCTCGCTGCGGGGTGGCGATGAAGGGCGGGAACATCGTTGTGGAAGGACGAATTGGCTATCAGTCAGGTTTCATGGCCCATTCCGGAAAGATCATCGCAATTGGCGGCGCGGGTGACAGCTGCGCGGACGCGCTCTGGGAAGGTGAGGTCTGGGTCGCGAGCGATGTCGACAGCCTTGGCGTGGACGTAAAGGTTGTGGAGCCGACAGCGGAACAGGTCGATGAAGTGAACGCCATCCTTGAGCCGCTCGGTCTTGCCGACAGTTCGCGCGATTGGCGCAGGATGATATCGGGCCAGCGGCTCTGGTACTTCGAATCGAGGGATGCAGGCGCATGGCTGATGATCTGACCCATACCTACGAGTATCCGTTTGAACCGCCGACGGAAGAGGAAATCCGGTTTCACGACGCCGGCGCGGTGGAAGGCCGTCCAGCAGGCATATTTTCGAGTTATGACGAGGGTGGGTCCACTCGCTGGACGCCGGAAGCAATATCGGAAGTGCACGCCTTGGCGCAGCTCGGCCGCTATCAGGTTCGTGGTTACAATACGTTCAACAAACGAATGCCGACATTCGATGACCTTGTCTTCGTTCCCGCCACGATGACCCGGTTGCCCCTGGAGGGCTATCGGGAGAATTGCGAGACAAGGACCGTACTTGGTGGCGGACGCGGTATCGTCGAACATCCGCTGGAACTCAGGATTCCGATCTACATCGCGTCGATGTCATTTGGTGCGCTGTCGGCTCCAGCCAAGGCATCCTTGGGCTATGGTGCGTCAAAGGTGGGTACAATGACCTGCACCGGGGAAGGCGGAATGTTGGAAGAGGAACGGGAGGCATCCGCTCGGCTAGTCTATCAGATGAGCCCAGCGCGCTACGGAATTGACCTTGATCACCTACGTCGTGCAGACGGGCTGGAAATCGTGGTAGGCCAAGGTGCGAAACCAGGAACTGGCGGCCTTCTTCTGGGCATGAAGGTCAGTCCCAGGGTGAGCAAGATGCGGACCCTACCCGAAGGCGTGGACCAACGGTCGACCATTCGGCATCCTGATTTTCTCGGGGCCGACGATCTGGCGGTCAAAATCGAGGAACTCAGGATCGCGACCGGTTACAAGGTTCCGATATTCGTAAAGATGGGAGCGACCCGACCGCGCTACGATGTAGCCATCGCCGCCAAGGCCGGCGCTGATGTTGTCGTCGTGGATGGCGCCGAAGGCGGTACCGGTGCATCGCCTGAGTTGTTGCTGAACCATACGGGCATTCCGACAATGAGTGCGATACGGGCGGCCCGTGAGGCGCTCGACGACTGCGGAATGACAGGAAAGGTCGATTTGGTCGCGGCCGGAGGAATTCGATCCGGTGTGGACGCCGCGAAGTGCCTCGCGCTCGGCGCTGACGCGGTGATGATCGGCAATTCCGCGATGATAGCCATGGGCTGCAACTCTCCGCGGTACATCGAGGACTACGAGAAACTCGGAACGTCGCCCGGCGCCTGTCATCATTGTCATACCGGGCTGTGTCCGGTGGGGGTAGCCACTCAAGATCCGGAACTGGAGAAGCGCATGAATCCGAGGGCCGGAGCCGAGCGGGTCGCACGGTTTCTCACTGCGATGACCATGGAAATCACCGCATTGGCGAAGGCCTGCGGAAAGTCCTCGGTACACAACCTTGAGACCGAAGATCTGCGTGCGCTGAGTTTCGAGGCCAGTGCGTTTACTGGTGTCAAGATGGCGGGCATTGACCGTGCCTTTGGATGGTAGCGATGCGAATAGCGGTTCTTGATTTGACCAACCAGCCAAGCCCATTGCTGGATGACGTGCCGAGCGTTGGAGAGACAATTGTCGAATGGCTGTCACCTGAGCTTCCGGAGGCAGCGTTTGCCTCTGTCGGCGTCGCCTACGGGGCGGATCTGCCGGAGCCCTCCGACCACGACGGTTTCATCATCAGCGGCTCGGAATTCGGTGTATATGATTCTACGCCCTGGATGGCACCGCTACGCGAGTTTCTGCTTGCGGCCCGCGACGCCCAGCGACCGATATTCGGAATCTGTTTCGGCCATCAGATCATGGCCGACACTTTCGGTGGGCGGGCGGAAAAGGCAAGCTGTGGCAATGTCGTGGGGCGGAGGATCTATAGGGTCGGCGAGGTGGACCACCCGACCCATGTCTGGCATCAGGATCAGGTGACGCAGATACCGCCTGACGCGAAGGTTACGGGTACCGCAGACTATTGCCCAGTCGGTGTGCTGGAGTACGAATTTCCTGGGTTTTCGGTTCAGTTCCATCCTGAATACACAAGGTCGAGGTTGGAACAGTTGTTCGCGCTCGGTCGCGACAGGTTCATCTCGGCGGAAGCCGTTGACGCCGCGTTAGCATCGTTCCGCGAAGGAGATGTCGACAGCGCACTCTTCGCATCTGACACGGCCAGTTTTTTCCGTCGGCACGTCGCTGTCGATGAGCAACGGCAAAACACCCAAGAGAACAGCGGTATCTGGCGTTGCAATTCAAAGTGGAACTCGGGTTAGTGAAGTTCTTGGAATCATCAACATAGTCGAGATGGTTCAGCACTATTTCAGTGGGATTGTTTGCTCGTATTGCGCCAATCACAAATCCAGCGTCAAAGCGGCTGACTCGCCGGAGTCTGTTTGTGGCGGTGGTGTATTCCCGAATGTCGCCTGCCTTCCGGTTGGCGCTTCTGGCGACTTCTTCCCACGTTTCTTCATGAGCAAGAGGCCCAGAGTCGCCTGCCACACGGATTCGAAAGGCCCTTATGACGAGTGTGACATCATCAACATCTAGAGGACTTAGCCCAGCATCCGCAAGTGCTACTGCAGCAGTGGTGGGGCGCGATGTCGCCTCCGGCGAGTAGCCACCATATCTAGTAGCGAGAGACCAAACCTCTTAGTTCCTTCAATGATGACATGCGCTCCTTGTGCGAGTCGGTTGGTTAGGTATTCAGTGGTATCGCCAATATATTGAGACAGAGGTTCGAATCTTTCTGCGTCAAGCGAAACAAGCGTGAAGATTCGATGATTCACGTCCTACTGAAGCCAAAACGGCGGCACCGGCACCGCTGGCAGTCGAGCCGATGGTGGCTTCTAGTCCACCATTTGGCGCCCATTCTTTATGTGCTTCGGTGATCACCCGAGCGTATGGTGAAATTAGCACCTTCTCCGGTGGGTAAGCCAGTTCCGCTATCACCCTTTCAAACCAATACCCGTCTATGTAAGAACCTGCGGGAAACACCACGTCGACATTCTTATCGACGCACGAGGCTGGCATTTGCCTCAGAGCCCATCTTTTGCCATTTCTGTCATATGCGCGATGTCCTGAGTTCGTGCCGCCGACACGGACGACCACTTGACCAGTCTCGCGGAAGTTTCGCACTTTCTTGAGTGCGACCTTAGAGGTTGAAGCACAGGGAATCTGACTAGCGAAACGATCGGATTGCCTTGAATAGCATGCTTGCGTGGTCTATGTTAAACTCATCCGAATATCGGAAACGTTTGAGGGAGCCGAACATGACGAGCCCGAAAGCCCATGCGATCGCGCCCAGCAAAGCGATTTTGATCAATGAGGCTGCCGCAGCCACGGGGGTCTCCGTTCGTAAGATCAACCACCTTATTGACGATGCTGTGCTTCCCAAGTCCGCATGCGTAAAGCTCGGCTCACGTCGTGCAGTGCGCGCCTACGCGGTTCCTATGGTCAGTTTTGGTGCTTCCGACGGTTCCAAGCTGAGCAAGGACATGCGGCTTGAAGCCATGCGAATGATTGAGAAATTCACCAAGGACAACTGGCTCCGTCTTCGAGACGAGCCTGAACACGCAAGGCTCCTGCGGTTTGAAAGCGGCTGTGTCATACTCTCGCTGGGAGAGCCTGTAAGTGCGGCGATGGCTGGGTTGAACAAACTAAACGACGCGTTTCGTCGCATCATCGAGGACTCGGACCTAAGAGGTGGCACCCCCGTTGTGCGCGGAACGCGAATCAGTGTCTACGAAGTTGCTGATGCGCTCGCCACAGACGGTCTGGAGACCACGTTGGAGGATTTTCCGACTTTGAGCCGCGAGGATGTTGAAGCATCCGCGCTTTACGCCAAGGCACACCCGCGGACTGGGCGACCTCGCATTGGCTCCAAACTTCGACGTCCTGTCTCAGAAGAGACGGTCGACCTATCGGACTTACAATAACCGATGGCCTGCGCACGTGAAATTCCTTGTCGATGAGTGCCTGTCCATCGCTTTGGTCGACATGGCCGTAGAAGCCGGGCACGTGGAAAGCGCACATGTCACTCGGCGCGGCATGCAAGGCTGGAAAGACCACCAGCTAATGCATGCCATCATTAATGGCGACTGGACGCTCGTCACTCGAAACTCGGATGATTTTCGACCAAGAAGCGGTAGCACTAGCCAAACGCCATGCTATATCGGCCAGCCGCTGCATGCAGGTCTTGTGTGTCTCAACCTACCCACAGGCTCAGGTAGAGTTGGTCAAATGAAGTACTTTCAAACTGCGTTGGACCATGTCGGCAATCCCGGTGATCTAGTGAACAAGGTGCTCGAAATAGATCCTAGTCCAGCAAATGTCGAACAGGTAGTTCTCAGGATCCATGATTTTCCAGAGGACACATTCTGAACGCAGGGTTTCATCAGTTGAGCCCAATGTTTCCTCGGCGCCTGCGAAGCTGCACGTGAGCAACGCACCAAGCGTCCTGTCAACGCCGGTCAATATGCGCACGCACCTTGCAGCATACATATCAGTCGTTGCCGTAGTCGGGCTCGAACTCCATCTCCCTCTCGACAATCAATGTGTGGTAGATAGTGTCCACCAGAAACCCCTTCTCTCCGGGTGATCACGGGTCGGTTCGTCCGGTCTGGCCGTCGCCTGGCGACGGACAGCGGCGGTGTTCGCGTTCTGTTCCGAGTCCGGCGGGGCATGGGCTGCGGTCCGTGCCGGAACGGGCCCTTTCGCCGCCGTCAGCCCATCGGGGTTCCTCCCGGCCCGTCCGGACCAGGGGGCATCATGCCGATGTCGTGCAGGAAGCCGTCAGGCGGCCCGCGGTCGCCGCTTTCGCGCCTCCCGGCGAAGGAGAGGGCCGATGCGGTGGACGTCCGTGGCGACCACGCGGGCGAAGCCGTCGGTGCCAAAGGCCATGCCCCGGTCGAGACCGCGGTGTCCGAGGCTGTCGGTCGCCGATTCCACCGCCGGACGCCAGCGGCGCATCGCGATGAACTCCTCGCCCCGCCCGCGTTCCCGGATGGCTTGGGTTCGTTTATGCTCTCATTTCGCATATCAGAAATTCGGGTCACTTCCTTCAGCAGAGCGACAGGTCTCCGCAAGTGGTGTGGCTCTTTGAATCGGCATCTGCTCGAAAATCGAGTCCATTTCCACTACGTATTGTTTGGTTGGAGGAGGCTGTCCTCTCACCGTCTGTCTTTTGACGCGGCGGCATCGCTGACGAGTGTCTCCAGAATATCGGGAAGAGGAATGCCTACCGATTGCCAGCGAAAGATGCAGTAGCGGAGTAATTCTCAGGACCAGCAGTTCAGAGTCCTTAAACAAGCGGTTCGCATCCTCAGCATCCACCGACTCCGTTCGTCTCTTGGAAACTTCCGAGCCAGTTTTGAACACTCTCAGAGCTTGACCTAAAATTGCTGTCTATGCTCCATATATTGCGAGAACGCCCTCGTATGGCCAGCCGAATGGGCTAGATGTGGAATTCCAGGTCAAACTCTCAGGTTGCAACTCGATCGAGTTTCGCACAGACTTTGCGAAAGGATACCGAAGGGAGCTCAGTCATGAAAACACGTGCCGCAGTTGCCACGGCCGCAGGCAAGCCACTTGAGGTCATGGAGGTCAACCTCGAAGGGCCGCGCACAGGCGAAGTGATGGTCGAAATCAAGGCGACCGGTATCTGCCACACCGATGAGTTCACGCTCAGCGGGGCGGACCCGGAGGGGATGTTTCCAGCAATCCTCGGCCATGAGGGTGCGGGAGTGGTGGTGGAAATTGGAGAGGGCGTGACCAGCGTGCAGCCGGGCGATCATGTGATTCCTCTCTACACTCCGGAATGTCGTGAATGCGACTATTGCCTCAACCCCAAGACCAACCTATGCCAAGCGATCCGCACCACCCAGGGCCAAGGGGTCATGCCTGACGGCACCAGCCGGTTCTCGACACTCAGCGGCGACCCCATTCTGCACTACATGGGGTGTTCCACGTTTTCCAACCATACAGTGCTTCCTGAAATCGCCATCGCCAAGGTTCGCAGGGATGCACCGTTTGAGAAGATCTGCTATATCGGATGCGGCGTGACAACGGGGCTCGGTGCAGTGATGAACACGGCCAAGGTGGAGATCGGCTCACGTTGCGTGGTGTTCGGACTGGGAGGCATCGGCCTGAACGTGATCCAGGGATTGAGGCTTGCGGGTGCGGACCAGATCGTTGGTGTCGATATCAACCCTGGCAGGAAAGCCATGGCTGAACGGTTCGGCATGACGGATTTCGTGGATCCGAATGACGTGGAGGATGACATCGTCACCCATCTGGTCGAGTTGACCGGCGGCGGAGCGGACTATTCCTTTGACGCCACCGGCAACGTGGACGTCATGCGCAACGCGCTGGAATGTTCCCACAAAGGTTGGGGAGAAAGCGTTATCATCGGAGTCGCCCCAGCAGGGGCCGAGATTCGGACCCGTCCGTTCCAGCTTGTCACTGGCAGGGTATGGCGTGGTACCGCGTTTGGCGGCGCGAGAGGTCGTACCGAAGTTCCAAGGATCGTGGACTGGTATATGGATGGCAAGATCGAAATCGATCCAATGATTACACACACGTTGTCGTTGGAGGACATCAACGATGGTTTCGACCTAATGCATGAAGGCAAATCCATCCGTTCAGTGGTGGTATACTGATTTTGGGTCGTGACTTCGACGGCAGGCCGGAATTGTCCTCAACCGTCGCCGTCTGAATCTCCCAGCGCGGGAAAACGGTTGGTTGCGCTGATGGCTCCAGTTACGCTTCGATGGGTTGGCAGCAGGTTTCCAGCTGACTTCAGGTAGAGATTCCTCGGATTTCCCAAAGGCTGACTCCAGCCTGTCCAGCCGGGGGATCTGAGTAACAATGGAATCGAGGTGGACAATGATCCCTGGAGTGGGCAACAGGCGCCGATTCGTCGATCTAAGCGAACAGGAAATCCTCGCGCTCGCGATTTCGTCCGAGGAGGACGACGCACGCATTTACCGAACCTATGCGGAGAGGGTTCGCGAGGAATATCCCGGCAGTGCGGCGGTGTTCGATGGAATGGCGCGGGAAGAGGATGAGCACAGGCGTCAGCTGATAGAACTCCACAGGAAACGATTTGGCGATGTGATCCCGCTAATCCGGCGCGAGCACGTCTCAGGATACTATGCCCGGCGACCGGTGTGGCTGGTGGAGAATCTCGGCCTGCAACGGATGCGCGACGAGGCAGAGGCCATGGAGCGCGAAGCGGAGGACTTCTACCGCAATGCCGTCATGCGCATAGCCGATGCTGAAACCCGGAGGCTGCTCGGAGACCTCGCGGCTGCTGAGGCGCATCACGGCGAGAGTGCCAGCGCCCTCGCGAAACAGCACTTGGGAACAGGGATTCAACAGAGGGAGGATCGCACGGCTCGGCGGAAGTTCGTATTGACGTGGGTGCAGCCTGGCCTCGCTGGGTTGATGGACGGATCTGTAAGTACGCTGGCACCCGTATTTGCGACTGCGTTTGCCACTCAGGACACACATACGACGTTCATTGTAGGACTGGCCGCGTCCGTCGGTGCGGGAATCTCAATGGGCTTCACCGAAGCTGCGTCAGACGACGGTCAAATCTCCGGACGCGGCTCTCCTTTCAAACGCGGGCTGGCGAGTGGCGTGATGACGACACTGGGCGGACTCGGTCACGCGCTTCCCTACCTCATTCCTGATTTCTGGACGGCAACGGTAGCCGCAATCATCGTGGTCTTTTTCGAACTCTGGGCGATCGTCTGGATCCAGAACCGCTTTATGGAGACCCCGTTTCTGCGCGCGACTTTCCAGGTCGTGCTTGGAGGTGCTTTGGTGTTTGGGGCCGGAGCGTTGATCGGCATCGGCTGAAGCCCAAGGGCAGTGCACTGCCTGTGGCGAATCTGGCCTTCGACCAAAGTACTACGGGGCAAGCATGGCGGATATCTTCGTTCAGACACTGCCGTTCTTTCTTCTGATCGGTGTCGGTTATGTGGCTGCCGCGTCTGGGTTCTTTTCCGAGGCAGCTTCCGCAGCGTTGACGCGATTTGTCTTCTACTTCGCACTTTCCGCGATGCTGTTTCGATTCTCCGCCAATCTCAGCTTCGGAGAAGTATACGACATCCGATTCATGGCCGTCTATCTGTTTGCGACGACGCTGGTCTATCTGGCCGCAAACGCGGTCGCGCATTGGCGGGGTCTGAAATTGGCGGAAAGCGCGGTCGAAGCGCAGTGCGCTGTCATAGGCAACATAGGTTTCCTTGGTATCCCAATGTTGGCACTCATTATGGGCGAGCCAGCCGTGGGGTATATCATGATGATGCTTGCGGTTGACCTGCTGGTCTTCGGAACGCTCATTGTCGTACTGATCACGGGAAGCCGTGGCGGTACCGGTGCACTAAGAGCGCTGCCAGCTGTAATAAATGGCATCATTGCCAACCCCATGCTGGTCTCGATCTTTCTTGGATTTACTTGGTCAGCCATGGGTTGGACGATTCCGCCGCCAGTGAATGAGTTTCTTGGCTACCTCGGCGCGGCTGCCACGCCGGGTGCGCTGTTCGCTATCGGCGCTTCCCTGGCATCCAGATCGACCGAGCGGCTTGCAATTGCCAGCTGGCTCAGCTTCTCAAAACTCATCCTCCATCCGGCGATGGTTGCCTTAGCGGTGCTGATCTGGCCTGTCGAACCTTATGCGGCCGCTGTAATGATTGCTTCTGCTGCCCTGCCCACGGCGGGAAACATTTTCATGATCGCATCACATTACCGGGTTGCGCCTCAGAGGGTTTCGGCCACAATCCTGGTTTCGACAGCTGGCTCGATCGTGACTGTCTCGCTGGTTCTTGGATGGCTTGCCGATCGGATCCCGTTCCAATAGCCGCTGTTATGAGGCAGGGATTGGCCACCGATCCAGCCTCAGGAGCCGAAGATGCTGGCGGTACCCGGTTTCATGATTCCAGGCGTGGCGTCCACGTGCCGTCGAGTCCGCAAGTAATCCCTATTTGGTTCAGGATTGAATATCCGGTTGCGCTGGGCCCTGAAATCCCAAAGACTGTGCAACGTGATCTGAAAGTTGCTTTGAGTGAGCCATGGCAATCGATGCGGTGATATTCGATATCGGTCACGTTCTGGTTGAATGGCATCCGGAGCGTCCCTTCGACCGAATTCTAGGCTGCGCTCGCCGTAAGGATCTGTTTGCTCAAATCGATTTCGAGAGCATGAATATCCGCTGTGATCTAGGTGCCAATCTCGATGATGAGATGCGTAAACTGGTGGCCACACACCCCGATTGCGCTGACGAAATCATGATCTGGCGGAATCACTGGATGGAGATGCTGGCACCCGACCTACCGGAGTCAGCACATATCCTGCGGGAGTTGAGGTCGCGGCGCACGCCAGTCCACGCGTTGTCGAACTTTGGATCGATGACATTCGAGTTGGCCGAACGGCGTTATCCCGTTCTGTCCGAATTCGACCGCCGATTCATTTCAGGTCATCTTGGCATGATCAAGCCTGACCCGGCGATCTATGCGTACGTGGAGAAGGAGCTTGCGTTGGCGCCGTCCAGGCTGTTCTTCACGGATGACCGGCAGGAAAACATTGAGGCCGCAGACGCTCGGGGTTGGCAGACGCATTTGTTTGAAACTCCATCTGGACTGGCCGACCGTCTGTATTGTGAAGGCCTTCTGCCAGCAGAGTCCTGCGTCAGGTGAATGTTTCCTTCATACCGTTTGCAGAGGGCGAGGCGACGCTCGGTTGGCTGGAACTGACGCGGGCTCTGGAAGATGGACACCGGCTACCGCGTGCCCAGATCGGTGACACATTCCTGAAGCGGGGAGCGGATACGCTCCTGAACCGTGCCGCCTGGATCGACGGCATGGGTGTCGCGGTCAAATCAGCGACCTTGTTTCCAGGAAATCCGCACGACGGTCTGCCATCGATCAATGGCGGGGTGTGCCTGTTCTCTGATTCCAGTGGCGTGCTGGAGGCGATCATTGATTTTCACTTGGTGACCAAGTGGAAAACGGCAGGTGACAGCTTACTTGGAGCCCTACGGTTGGCCCGGCCAGACAGCCGCCGCATTCTTGTGATTGGAGCGGGAACGGTGGCGCGTAGCTTGTTGGAAGCATACGGCGCCGGGTTTCCGGGTGCGGAGTTCACCATCTGGAACCGGACCCTGGACCACGCTCGAGGCTTGGCAGCGGCGTTTCCCGGAACGCAGGTTGCGGAAGATCTGGAATCCGCCGTAAGGTCGGCTGACATCGTCACAAGTGCTACGATGGCGACAGAGCCAATTATACGCGGCGCATGGCTTCGGGCTGGCCAGCATTTGGACCTGATTGGCGCGTTCTGTCGTGACATGCGCGAGGCTGATGACGAAGCGTTGCGCCGGTCCCGGATTTTTGTCGATAGCCGCGAAACGACGATGGGCTACATTGGCGAAATCCTTGGTCCACTTGCGGCCGGTGTGATCAGTAAATCGGATGTTCTTGGAGACTATTATGACATGACAGATGGAGGATTTCGTCGTGAAACCGACGGCGAAATTACCCTGTTCAAGAACGGAGGAGGGGCACATCTGGATCTGATGACCGGTCACTACATTCTTAAGAATTGGAGAGAGCGCCGATTGGAGTTGTCTGAGGGTCAATCCGCGCCGTGAATCTCGAATGAACGTCGATTCCGACATCGGGCGATGACCTGCTACCACTTTGCACGCCATTGAAGTGGCGCACACCTCAGGCGACGCGCATTGCTCGACTTGTCATGGACAGAAACTGCCCTCGTTCCGCCCTAAAGCGCAAGTGGGGGCGGATCTATCTGTACGCAGACGCGCAGGTCGATTTCGAGGGCCCCTTTGTCGCGTCACCCATGTTTCTTTCTGCCACCTGTCACCCATATTTTTCCACCTGACGTCAAGTCATTGAAATTGAAAAATAACCGGTTTTTCCGGCCTGAATCCGTGGAAATCCGCAGCTTTCGGTGGCAGGAACATACCTGTCGAGATAGACATTACGGCATTAAAGCCCCTAACCACTCACTCCGACAATATTCATTACGTTCTGAACGGGGATGGCTCCGGTGGTGTCCAGGAATCCCCATTCGTTCCGTTAATGCCTTTGAATGATGTTTTTTTCAGACGATCTTCGACACACAGGCATAGATTCAGGATGGTTTTCTCAAGATCATGACCACCTCTCAGTATATTGTCGTTCTTCCAGGACTGTTCATATCTGTCAAACAGACCATCAGGATCATCGATCCAAGGAAGAATTTTCGCAACCCGTGAATCCGTCAACTGGTTTCCATACCTTTCCAGCAGTTCCCGCTAGCCGGTTCGCTGGCCCGCTGATGGCCGGTTTGGTGGCGCCGTTCGGGCTGGGCGCTCCGTGTGCGCATGGCTGATGGCCGGGCGGCTGTCCGGTCTGAAAAAGTTTCGGCGAAGGGCGGGATCGGGGTGGTTCGGGCGTGGTCGGGGCGGCCACCGACCGGCGCGGACCAGGCCGAGGTGGTCCTCCCTGCCGAGCTGCCCGGCGATGGCCCGGCAGGGTGTCCTCCAGTCCGGGAACGCGAATGTCCTGCCCGGTTCCCGCAGCCTGCTGCACAGGTAGGGGCTGCGTCCCTGGCGCCGCCGCGCCCTGCCGAACAGCGGGCAGCAGTGCTGCTGCACCCGGGCGGTCAGGAACGCGAGCATGGCGAGCGTCGGGAGGACGTCCGCCAGATGGTTGTGGCCATGGCCGAAATTGTGCTCGAACCTATATGGATCCCTCGCCTTCAGTGTCTGGAACGTCCCGTTCCCGGTGGCCCACCTGCGGCGGCCGCACCGCATGACGGACATCACCGTGTCCCGTCCGAGCGGGAGGTCGGTGACCCACGAGAACCTCTGCATGCCTCCTTTCGCGTCGGTCTCCTCGTATACGGGCATGCTGGCTTTCAGGTGGAGGTTCGCGTCGGTGGGCGGTAGGCCGTGGTCCCACCCGGACCGCTGGACGGTGCCGGCCTTCCTGTCGCGCCTCTCCCATGTCTGTCCGGGTTCGCTGGCCTCGAACCAGCTGAACAGCAGTTCGTGGTCGCCGGGCCTCCCCCCGAGTATGAAGCGAAGATCCTTTTCCTTCAATAGCTTGATGTGCGGCCCGTTGGACGCCAGCCCGTCCTCGACGATGATCGCCTTCATGTGCGGGTGCTCCCGGCGCAGGTCCCCGACGGGCCGTCTCCCCGCGTTCCGCTCGCAGTCGTTCCTCCTCGAGCCGTCCCCTTTCCGGATCGGTTCCGGCGCCAGCGGCAGCACCTCCCCGATGTCGGGATGGACGACCGGGGCCCCAAGGGCCTGATGATGGTATGTCCCCGTCCCGTCGCGGTGCTCCCTGCCGCAGCAGTTGCGGCAGTCGGCACTGTGGGAGGAATGGTATCCGGTGCCGTCGACGGAGACCAGCGGATGGCCGCCGGACACCGTCCACCCCTCCAGCACCTTTCCGCGCTGCAGCGCCGCGTGGATGCCCGTGAGGCGGCGGCGGAGGTCCCGGGGGCCGGCCCCGTCCAGCCGCTGGCGCATCCAGGTGTCCGACGGCGCCCGCCCCACGCCGAAGAGCGGGCGGAGGTTCGGCGCCATCACCGGATCACCGCCGCCGCGGACCTGCCGGCCGGACTGCAGCAGTGACGGTGTCCTGGACGCGAACACCGCGAGGCCCGGCATCAGGCAGTCGGAAAGGCTGATGCCACGCGTGTCGACCGGGTCGGCGATGCGGTGGAGGCATGCGCGCACCGCGCGAAGCATGCCGGGCATCGACAGATGCTTTCGCAGGGAATCCCTGGACATTTTCCTGCTCGGCTTTTGCCTGTTTTGCAGCGGAATGGCCGATCCGGCGCGGAAAGTCCACGAAAAAAAATTCGCGACGCCCGCGCAACAGACTGATAATGAAAGAAAAGAATTCCTGACGGGAATTGCTGATACCTTTCGATGATGAATGCTACATCATAAAGATCGCGGGCTGCGGAACGATCCATGAAAGCGGACAGCTTCTGTTCATAGAGAAAGGGAATCGTGTAAGTCCGTATTCCATCAAGTGTCTCATAGCTGTCATTCCGGGGACAGTTTCTTGAACTGATGTCAATTTTCAGTAGGACGTCATTCCCTGTCACGCTATCCTCATAATGATACTTATATCTTCGGGTAATCGGAGTGTTCTTACTTATGGACATACTTCTGAATGGGACACCTGCGGTAGCGAAGCCCCGTTGTACCAAACCATCAATATCAGATGGCTTCGAGGTGTCAAAATCAAGATCCGTGGAATGACGGTCAAGACCATACAGAAGCAGAAGCGCAGTGCCTCCTTTCAGGACATAGGGAACGGAGTGAATTGCACGGGCGACATTCCGCATGACATCCTGATGACGCATCTGTTCCGGTGTCATCATTCCTGCCAGACCACCGTAGGCAACCATTTATCATACAGATGACCGGCAATGACGTTCATCTGGCGACGCATCGGCGTCAGGAACCCACGTACAAGCCAGTCAACCTGCTCCCTAGTGTCAAGCCAGGCGTTAATGGCCCGCACCGTCGCCTGACGGCGGAGGACGTGGGACCGGACCGGATCCGTGACACGTGCGAACAGCCTTTGGTCATCCATCACCAAATCGGCGATGGCCCGGTAATGGTCCGCCACCCAGACTGGTCCGGGAATGTCCCGGCCATAGATTTCCGAAAGGACCGATGCCATGTTCCGCACACCAAAAACCCCAAGGGACGGCGTGGTATCCAGAAGCTCTCCCCGACCCACACAGGGAAGCTCGGACGGACCCTCGGTTCCGTCCAGAAGGACATCATCATGCCAATCCCCCGTGACCTCCCCTTTCACGCGCAGGTTCAGGGCCACCACCAGGGAGATATAGTGATCCGGACGGGTAACGGGAACCGACCGGAATCCCGCAGGCGCATCCATGACGTTCGGTTCATACATCGGTTTTCTCCGGATGATGCATTGGGAAAGTATGGACCTGACATACAGATTGTTCCAGTTCACTATCGTGACAGGTGTGATTTTTTTGCCGTCGAAAGTTGCGGACTTCCGACCCGAATCCGCGGAAATCCGCAGTTTTCTGTGGAGCCTCTTGCACAATTATTGCGGTTCGGGCGGCCGCGGCTAGCCTTTCGGTTCCGCCAGGGTCCCGTCACCGGTTCCGGCGGGTGCCCGGGGCGTTCCCATAGGCCGAAGTGTGGCGGAGTGTCGCAGTTGGTGGCTTCAGGGACGCCGCCCGCGCATGATTGGACACACCGTCCCCTCCGGGGCGGCGTCCGAGGCGTCCGGTGCTGCCTGGGCCGGCGGTGTCAGATGGTGGGCCGCATCAGCTGCCCGCCGGTCAGCGCCAGCACGCGGAGGAAAAGGTGGCAGGCCACCCTGGCGTGCCCCCGGACGCGGACGTGCCGGGCGCCGTAGGAGTCCCTGGGGCGGAGTTCACCCGCCCGGCGCTGGAGCGCTGCCGATGGCGGACGCGGTCGTGGCGGATGTGGCCCGCCCTGCGCCAGTGTCGCGACAACCATATTTTTTCCATTTAACAACCATATTTTTTCCATTCGCGGTTTTTTCAACCCATTGATTTTACGCAATAAAAAATATGGGCCGGCTGACCGGCCCTCCGCCGGGATCCACCCCGGGTTTTCCACAGAAAACCGCTCTTTTTCCACAGCTTTCTGACTGGATCCGGCTGTCCGGCAGGGAAATCCGGGCGGAAAGCCCCGGTTTGCGGGCGATTCACCTGTGAAAGCGGCCCCGGACGAAAGGCCTGACGAATCAGCTGCGCCCGGAAATCCTCTTGACGTCGGCGCTGATCCTGTCCAGACTGGTGCCATGATCCCTGTTCTGCCGAACATGCGCTGGCTTCGCGCCCTTGGGTTGGTCCTGCCGCTGGCGCTGGCCTTGGCCGCGGACGCGTCCCAGGCTGATCTGAACCGGCTGGAGACTTCATGAAAAGAATGCTGAAACCTCTTGCAGTACTGCTTCCGCAACTGTTGCAGTTGTCGACTTGACGGACATTCGAGTACCGACTTGCCTCACCATAGCTGCTGAAATCCGGCTGTTCGCCAAGGGAATCGAGGCGGAAACCCCGAACTCCATATCTGGCCACATCACGGCCCGGACCTCGATCTGATGATGGTGGCCAGTCCTTCGCCCACGTCCGCGCATCCCCATGAACCGTCATCGGTTCCATGGCCCTGTCGATTCACCCGTGCATGGCCATCCGTCGCCGCTGCGGAATAGTCACGGGGATTGGCTGGACTCCATCCCGCAGGACGGAAACAGGATACCGCTGCAATGGAAAACGGTCGACCGGGCGCTGACCGGCTCCCCGCCCGATGCTGACTAACGGGTGTGGTACCCGTTGGTCGCCGGCCCGTCCTTACAACCCTGCCGCGTCCTGATGGATGCGGCGAATGTTTTCAGGAAGGAGCGCATGTCACAACCTCATGGGAATGTCCCGGCCCTGATACAGGGCCGGGACGGAAATGTCAGTCCTTTTCGGCCACTAACGCGCCGGCGTAGGACTGGGGGATGTCGCGCACCACGCCGCCACCTGCACTAACGGGCGCAACGTCACTTCCACGGTTCCGTCCAGCGAAGCCACCGCCTTTCGAGTCCTGTTGACAGCGCCAGACACTCGGGCCAGACCCGGCATGGTAGTTGCGCAATGGCAATAGGTGTCGTCATGGAGGAAATATCGGCAACACGCTTCAATGCCATAGCTGGATACGCACGCAACCCTCGCGCACGACTTACCGGCGAGGAAATCAGGTATTTCCAGACAACCGGCGGCAAACTCCTGGGCGTTATCATACGTGACCGTCAGGATTTCCTTTCCCACATCGTCAAGATTGTTGACTTCCCTGACGTTACCATAATCTCCTGCCTCCGACAGAGTTGCGAAATCCGCCCGCCCGTTCCCGGTTACATCATACCCGATGACGGAGTTGTCGGTTTCCCCACTCCCGCCACTGCCACTGCCATTGCCACCACAGCTACAGTTATATGAATAGAAGCAGTCGTCGGTGATCAACTCACTCTGGTCGTACCACGCCCCGACTGTATGGATGATGGTGTCTTCCGCCAGATTGTGGTGTGTGGCGTCGTCCATCGGCCTCATGACACCGGAAAACCGGCCACCACCGCCTCTGGTGTTGCAGTTCGGAGTGGAATGGGGATAATGATACGGGAGGTTTGGTCGTCGCCGATGGTCTTCCGGCGCGCTTCGCGGCAACATGTGCTGTGCGACGATGCGAAGGCGTTCAATTGCGAGGCGAGGCGCCGGGTCTGTAAGCACCGGGAGTCTTTGCGGCCGGCCAGCGACGGCGACAGGATTCTCATTCTAGGCCAGCAATTCCCACCAGCCCTTCCGGACCCTGTATTCCTTGGGCTTCCGTGAACCGGGTTTCGTAGACTTTTCCTTCCAGACGACTGGAAACCGCCCGGAATCCTCTGGACATCATAGGCTGGGGCCCTTACCGCAACCGGTGTTGACTTCGATGACGGGAGTTGGGACGATGCGGTTTCGGAAGGACCTCGGCAGGCCCGGGCTGATCAGGGCGCTTGCGGAATGCTTCGGCAGGATCGACGATCCGGTGGACGGGCGCCGGTTCAGCCTCGCGGACCACCTCATGTCGGCGTTCGCGATGTTCTCGCTCAAATATCCGTCGCTCCTGCAGTTCGACAGGGACAGCCGCAGGGACGCCATCGTCCGCGGGAACCTCCGGACGCTGTTCGGGATCGCGGCGGCGCCCTGCGACTCCGCCATGCGGAAACGCCTCGACACGGTCGACCCCAGGCAGCTGCGCCCGGCGTTCAGGACCCTGTTCGCGAGGCTGCAGCGCGGCAGGGTGCTGGAGGACCAGCCGGTTTTCGACGGCCACTACCTGATCTCGATTGACGGCACCGGCTACTTCAGCTCGAAATCCGTCCACTGCGACCACTGCTGCGTCGCCCGCCGCAGTGATGGATCGAGGACCTACTCGCACAGCATGCTCGCCGCCGTGGTCTGCCACCCGGAACGCCGCGAGGTGCTGCCGCTGGCCCCGGAGCCGATCGCCAGGACCGACGGAGACAGGAGGAACGACTGCGAGCGCAACGCCGCCGCGCGGTTCATCGACGACCTCCGGCGGGAGCGTCGGCGCCTGAAGGCCATCGTCCTGCAGGACGGCCTCGCCTCCAACGGGCCCCACATCGCCCGCCTGCGGCGGCACGGCCTCCGCTTCATCCTCGGCGCGAAACCCGGCGACCACGCGCTGCTGTTCGCCAGCCTCGACGCCAGCCCCGACACCCGCACCGCCCGGTTCACCGACGCCGACGGCACCCGGCACGACTTCCGCTACCTGAACGGTGCGCCAGTCAACGCCTCCCATCCCGACATCAGGGTCAACGTCATCGAATACCGGGAGACGGTCATCAAGAGGACATACATCGCGAAGCACCACCGCGGCCCGGACGACCCGACCCACCGGGTGGAGGAGAAGCAGCGGAGGTTCTCCTGGGTCACCGACCTTCCCGTCGACAGCGACAGCCTCATGCCGGTCATGCGCGCCGCCCGCTCCCGATGGCGGATAGAGAACGAGACGTTCAACACGCTGAAGAACCAGGGCTACCACTTCGAGCACAGCTTCGGGCATGGAAAGCGGCACCTGACCACCGTGCTCGCCATGACGATGATGCTCGCCTTCCTCACGGACCAGATCGAGGCCGCCTCCTGCAGGGTGTTCGCCGCCGCGCTGGAGGCGAGGGGGCGGCTGAGGTACCTCCGCGAGAGAACCCGGTCATACTTCCACGACTTCCCGGTCCCCGACTGGCGGACACTCTACGCCGCCCTGACCCACGGGCACGCGCCTGTGGCCCTGAACGTCGCCGGACCGTCCGGACGGTCGCCGCCGCGGCGCGGGGCGCCCGGGCGCGCCTGAACGCCCGACCGAACCGCCCCAGGGGCAGACCCGCGACACATCCCTTATTTCCACCGGAACGCCGCCGGACGCCCCCGCACGCCCGGATTCCGCCCGAATCCGCCGCCGACGCCCGCAATCCGCCGGAAACCGGACCGGAATTTCACTGGTGGGAATTTCTGATTCTAGGCGAGGACGAGGACGGCAAAACGGACGATCTACGGGACATTCTGGTGCGTGTGGACGAGGAATTCTCACATATCAACGGTCAACACGATGCCTCGATGCAGGCGCGACTGCTTGCGCCGCTACCTGAGGGTGATGTCGGCGACGAGGACTTGCTGACGAAGAACAATTCGAGCACGATCCTGCGCTTCTCGCTGAAGGCAGGCAATATGCAGGATAAGTGCCGTTTCCTGACGGGCGGCGACGCGGAGGTCGCGATTTGGGAGAAACTTTGGGGCCGCCACGCTTGTCAGCCCGACTGGCTGTCCTATGACATCTTGCTGTGTCCGCACCATTGCTCTTGGCACAGCCTGTCGCACGACAGTTGGAGCGAGTTACGCGACAAGGGCGAAGTCTCGGAGGACGCGCTGAATGCGCTGTCGGAAGCGAGGGATGGTGCGACGATCATCGCTAGCAGCAATCCGATTGAAGACGACGAAAACGATCCGCCCTGCATCGGTGCCAAGCGTATATACGAGGGCATTGCCTGGAACGTGGCCGGTTCGTTCGAATGCGTCGGTGAACGACCGTCGGAGACTTCGCCTGACGTGTTGGAGTTTGAGGTCGGCCCCAATGGGTCGCGCCTGAAGACCGCGTTCATGGCGGCACCGGCAGTACTCGGACCCGGAGCAATAGGACGTCAACCGCTGGCACATGGCAAAGGCGGGCAATGACTGGTGCCGAGTCCGATGACGCGGTCCGGCGTGCTCTTGCTCTGATCTCGGAGCATCCTAGCGTCGATGGAGTGAATGCACCACTGACAGACTCGGCTAGCGGCACAACTACTGTTGACGTAACCTTTCGGGTCAATCTGCCGAGCGAGTGGCGACGGCAGAGGGAGAGCCCTTCAGGCGTCAGAAGTCAGGAAGTCGTGTGGTTCCACTTCTCCGCAGGGTATCCTCTTTATCCGCCCTCACTTTCGCTTCGTGAGGACTTCCCCCGGAACCTTCCGCACATGCAGCCGTGGATGACGGATAGTCGGCCCGTGCCTTGCATTTACGAAGGCGATATGGGCGAACTGCTCCACCAGTACGGACTAGCAGGTATTCTGAACCAGATCTCACTATGGCTGGAGAATGCGGCACTCGGCAGGCTTCTCAATACTGAGCAGGGATGGGAGCCGGTTCGTCGAGACTCACTTAGTGATAATATTGTCGCCGACGCGGACCAATTGCAGCGTCTGGTCAACCGGCGTGGTGGCTGGCGCTTCCTGAAAGTCGACTACCTGAAGATGAGTGCGACGGACGGAAGCTCTTCGGTTCATGGCCAGGTCTTGCATGAAGTTGTCAAGTTGAATCCGGCGGTGGTTGGACAGCACTTTATTGAGGAAGAACTCAATGGTGGTGCCGGACTGCGCTTTGGTACTTCGCTTGCGCTCATTGCCTGGCCAGGAAAACTGCCGTCGGGCAAGGCCATAGTCAGCAACGACTATTTCCCGGAGACCGTGGATTCCATCGACAGCCTGAAAGAACGTGCCGCGATGTACGGTTGTGGAGGAGAATTGGACGCCGCGTTGCGCTGGCTCGCGAAGTGTGTTTCAGGTTGGGCGAAGGAGGGGCCGTTTCCGATGCCGGTGATCCTTATGGCTCGCCGACCGTTTCATCTGATCGGAAGTACAAGCCCTATCGAGCTCTGCCCTTACTTAGTTGAAATCCGGTTATCCGGTCTGCTCAATGACGGAGGGGCGACGGCTGTACGAGCGGCGGCGCACCGTCACACAATATCCCGGCCGCTTCTCGCCGCAATGACTGGCCGAGCGACAACAGTCGAACGTTCGCGCTGGACACTCGTTGGGGCGGGCAGCGTTGGCTCGAAGCTTGCAATTCACCTCGCCCGAGCAGGCAGTGGCCCGGAGGTCGTGATCGATCAGTCGGGAATGAGCCCGCACAATGCGGCGCGACACGCGCTGGTTCCGGCAACGGGCGACATGCAGGTTCTCTGGATGGACGCCAAGGCGCGGAGCCTGTCCCAAGCATTGCGTGGCTTGGATCAGGACGCGACCGCTCTGGTCGCGGACGCGGTAGCGATGGCGTTGGATCAGAAATGTGCCCAAGGGGCGTGGTCGAAAAGGTCCTGGGCGGTGGTGAATGCAACCGCTTCGCTTGCCGTTCGGGAAGCGCTCGGGGCGAGCGAATGGATCCGTTCGCGTGTTGTGGAGGCGTCGCTGTTTGCCGGAGGCCGTGTGGGAGCCGTTACGGTTGAGGGGCCGGGACGCAACCCGAGTACGACAGACCTGATGGCGGAATTCTACGCAATACTGCGGGAGGAGCCGGAGCTGTCATCTATGGTCTTCGACGACAACGAGGCGGTGGCGCGACAGGGCATCGGTCACGGATGCGGGTCGCTGACGATGCCCATGTCGGACGGCCGGTTGTCGCTGTCCGCTGCAGGGATGGCCGAATACCTGCTCGGCAGGCAGGAAAACGGATTGCCAGACACCCAGGGCGAGGTTGTGATCGGGCGGCTCTCGGATGACGGCCTAGGTGTGGCGTGGCGAGCGGAGCGGATTCCGCCTGTCACCGTGATCGAGACAAAGAACGGCTCGCCCTGGCGCGTTCATTTGCACGAGCGGGCGCTGGCCAAGATGCAGGCAGAGGCAGGGCACTGGCCAGATGCGGAGACTGGAGGCGTGCTCATGGGCCGTCTGTCCGAGGTCTCGCGAGTTGCCCACGTCGTTGACGTGCTGGACGCGCCGGAGGACAGTAAGCGCTCGGCGGGCGAATTCATCCTCGGCACGCAAGGCCTTCAGCGGCATCTACAGGACTACTCGACGGCCGTCGGCTGGTCGCTCTACTGCCTCGGAACATGGCATAGTCACCTGTCTCCGGGCGGCGCATCTCCCACGGATCGGGCCACGGCGAGAGCGGTGGCGCTAGCACGCCTGGTGCCGTCGATATTCCTGATCATGACGCCGACGGGGTTGGAAGCGTTGACGGGGGACGTGTCCGACTCCGTTGCGCCGGTAGCGGAGGTGCCAACGATGGCTGGCCAAGAATCCAAGAACCGGGCCATACCCGTGCCGGCCGCGACGCTAGTTGATGGAGTGAGCTAGACCAAGGTGGACGGATTGCTCGACAAGATCTCTTCCTACAACATCTTCAACTATCTTCTGCCGGGAAGCCTGTTTGCGGTCATTGCGGATACGGTGACCGATTGCCGCTTTGTCCAAGATGACATCGTTGTCGGGCTCTTTCTCTACTATTTCATCGGTCTGGTGGTCAGTCGAATAGGATCCTTGGTTGTTGAACCGATTCTCAAGGCACTCCGCTTCGTCACTTTCGTCGACTATGGGAAATTCGTCGAAGCCACAAAGGCCGATCCGAAGATCGAGCTAAAATCTGAAACGAACAACATGTATCGCACGCTTTGCGCTCTATTTCTTGTTCTGCTGCTTGTCGTTGTGTTCGACCGACTTGCACCGTCACTGCCATGGCTCGTGGACAGTTCTCCCTACATCGTCGGTGTCGCTCTTGTCGTCATGTTTCTCTTCGCTTACCGAAAACAGACCATATACATTGTCGACAGGGTCAACAAAGTAGTCGATGGAAAACAGGTTCGAACACACGGTGAAGATTCGACCCCCCCCCGTTCCGCCCTGGAAGGTGAATGGGCGGCCATCCTGACCTCAAGCCGGATTCAGGGGGAATGCAGTTACTATGAATGAGTTGTTTCGCGCCGCCACTGGCGATCTGGCTGGCTTTCTTGCGGTTCACCTACCGACGTTGGCGGAAGGTTGGTGGAAAACCCATGTCGTTGATCGCCTGACCTTCCAGCAGCAGCGTATTGTGGAAGAGCGGCGGTTCACCGAGTTGGCACAGCTGGACTTTGCCGCCCTGCTGCGAATCCTTGACCAAAATTGGTACGAAGTTTCACTGACTTTCAGTCTGCCGCGCGAAGGGCGCACGTGGGTTCGGGAACTGCAAACTGTGCGCAACCGCTGGGCGCATTTGTCGGCTGCTCCGGTGTCGGCCGAGGATCTCTACCGGGATGCCGACACCTTGGGTCGCGTTCTGGACATGCTCGGAACTAAGACAGCTTCGGTTGCAGCGGTCGAAACGGTCAAGAAGCAGGCCATTTCCGACATGGCGGCCTCTTCCGACGCGTACTCCGCTTCCACACTCCACGTCGTCGGAGGCAGTCCATCGGCGCCATCGAGCACTCCCCCGGAGCAGGCCGTCGCATTCCAAGCCGCAACCACGATGTTCAAGGCTGGCGAACTCGTGACTTTGCGCTCCAATCCGGACACCTTGTTGCCGATAATCGGAGTCATGGCAGGCACCGGGGAGACCCGCTACCAGGTGTTCCAGGACAATCGTCCGGCCACCTATTACGAAAGCCAACTTCAACCGCTCCAAACTACCAACGAACCCACATTGCTTTCCGCCCGCGATTTGCGCGCTTATCTCACCAGCATCCATTTGCTCTCGCCGTCCACCGCCAACCTCTATTCGCTGCGATCCGGACGCGTCCAATTCGTGCCGTACCAGTATCGCCCTGTCGTGAGATTGATCCGGGCTGATCGCCCGCGCCTGCTGATTGCCGACGAGGTGGGCGTGGGCAAGACGGTCGAGGCCGGGCTCATCATCAAGGAGCTGCAAGCCCGGGCGGACGTTTCAAATGTACTGGTCATCTGTCCGAAAGCGCTGGTAGCCGAGCGCAAGTGGTTCGTCGAGATGAAACGATTCGATGAACACTTCGAGGCGCTCGACGGACGGATGCTGCGTCACTGCCTGCGGGAGACTGATCTGGAAGGTGAATGGCCCGACCGCTATTCCCGAGCCATCATCCCGTTCTCCCTGTTCGATTCGGACCTGCTCTTCGGCAAGGAGGGGAAAGGGTCTTCGGACAGTTCGGGACTGCTCTCCCTCGATCCTCCGCCTAGGTTCGACCTCGTCATCGTCGACGAGGCACACCACATCCGCAATGCCGACACCTATCTCCACCAGGCGGTCCGCTATTTCTGCGACAACGCCCAGGCCGCAGTCTTCCTGACCGCCACTCCGGTCCAACTCGGCAGCCAGGATCTCTTCACCCTGCTAAACGTTCTCAGGCCTGACCTCGTCATCGACCGTCCGAGCTTCGAGCACATGGCAGCACCCAACAAGTTCATCAACGCGGCTGTGGGCCATTGCCGCGCCGGATGGGATCGCTGGCAGGCGGAGGCCCGCACCTGCCTAAGCCAAGCCGCACAGACCGAGTGGGGCCGCCTGTTCCTGTGCGAGTCTCCTGGGTTCCAAAGCATCCATGACGCACTGGCGGAAGATCGGATCGACGATGCCAGCCGCATCCGCATCATCCGTTCGCTGGAAGAGCTCTATACCTTCACTCCGATGATCAACCGAACCCGCCGCCGGGATATCGGAGAATTCGCGACCCGCCAGCCGGAAACCCTCACGGTGGAGTTCACGCCCGACCAGCGCCAGTTGCATGACGGTTTGCTCGACGTCGTGAGCCGCATCCTGGCGCATGCACACGGCGATCAGAACGTCAAGTTCATGACGACCACGGTCCGCCGCCAGGCGGCGAGCTGCCTCTACGGCCTAGCCCCCTTGTTGCGCGACATGCTCGCCCGAAGGCTCGACAACCTCGAAGCGATGGACGGCCTCGACAGCGAAATCCCCATCGACGCCAAGTTCCTTGCTGGAATCCGGGCTAACATCCAAGCACTGTTGGACATGGCCGACAATCTCGACCCTGTCGATCCCAAGGTGCAGGCATTGGTCGGGGTCTTGAAGGACAAGAATCGGATGGTCAACAACAAGGCTTTGGTCTTCAGCACCTTCCGGCATACGCTCGTATATATCGAGAAAGGCATCGTGGACGCCGGGTTGCGCCACGGGCTGGTGCACGGCGGCATCCCCGACGATCAGCGCACCGAGCTGCGCCGCCGTTTCGCCCTACCGAAGGACGACCCGGACGCGCTCGACGTCCTTCTTTCCTCCGAGGTCGGCGGTGAAGGACTCGATTTCCAGTTCTGCGATCTGCTGGTCAACTACGACCTGCCGTGGAACCCCATGCGCATCGAACAGCGGATCGGTCGCATCGACCGCTACGGCCAGCAGAGCGAGAGCGTCGCAATCGTCAATCTGGTGACACCTGGCACGGTCGACGCCGAAATCTACGACCGCTGCCTCATGCGCATCGGTGTGTTCCACCACGCGATCGGCGGCAGCGAAGAAATCCTCGGCGAAATCACGCGGGAGATACATGATATCGCCGAGAGCTTCACGCTAACGCGCGAACAACGCGCCGAGCGTCTCCAGCAACTCGGCGACAACAAGATCCGCCAGGTCCAGGAAGAAACCGCACTGGAGGAGAAGCAGGCGGAGTTGTTCGGCCTCACGGTCCCCGCCCAGTCTTGGCGCCAGGAGATCGCGGAGGCCGAGAGCTTCTGGCTATCCCCGGAGAGCTTGCAGAGGTGCGTTACTGCCTATCTTTCCAGCATGGCAGCGACCGACGGCGGCTTTCTGCTGGGCGACAAGGCGCTGAAAAGGCTGCGGCTCGGCCAGAAGATCCGCGCCAAGCTGCTCGAAGACTTCCGCAGCCAGCCTCGATCAACTGATCCGGTGGCGCGGCAATGGGAGAAGTGGCTCAGAAGCGCAGATCCGTTGCTGCCGGTCACTTTCGAACAGGAAACCGCCGCTGACGGACCGAAGGCCGTCTTTCTCAATGTCCTGCATCCCCTAGTCCGCCAGGCAGCGCGGTACCATGAGCGTTCCGGGTCAGTGCGGGTCAGTCTCGTCGCGTCAAGCGAAGCCATCCCTCCGGGCCACTACCCATTCGCCCTTTACCAGTGGCGCAAGGTCGGCATCCGGTCCGATGAAGCGCTGGTGGCTGTTGCTTCGGACCCGAAGCTGAAGGGCGTCGTCATGGCGCTGCTGGAGAATGCGGCCGACGACCCCGCCACGACCGAACCCGGGGAAGCCGCGGTCGACCAGCTCGACAAACGGCATCACAGCGAATGGCGCTCAGCACGTGCGAACCATATGGCTGAGAGCCGGGAACTCGTACAACACCGGCAGCAAAGCCTTGGTACCAGCCACCGCGCCAGATGCAATCTGCTCCAGGACCAGATCGGCAGCGCAACAAATGACAAAATCCGCCGAATGAAGGAAGGCGAACTGGCGCGCGCAAACTACGACTATGAGAAAAGGGTTACGGAGATGGAAAGGCTCGCTGAAAGTGCTGACATCCACGCCGCCCTGGTTGTCCAGGGCATGCTGCGCATCACACGGGACGACGTGGCGTGAGTGTCATCGAACAGGTGCATCAGGAACGCGAGGAGCTTGCCCGCGTTCTGACGGAATACGCCGGAATCCGTAAGATCGTCGAGGATCTCTATCCCGATACCGCTCACTTCATTTACGAACTGCTCCAGAACGCCGAGGACACCAAGGCGACCGAGGCCACCTTTGTCGTTTCCGAGGACAAGCTCGTATTCGAACACGACGGCCGTGCGTTCGACGAAGAAGACATCCGGGCCATAACCAATATTGGGGAAGGAACCAAGGCGGATAACGATGACCAAATCGGCCGCTTCGGCATCGGCTTCAAGGCAGTGTTCGCCTACACGGAAACGCCGCGCATCTGGTCCACGAACTACGCCTTCGAAATCTCGGAAATGGTCCTTCCGTCGGCGCTACCTCCCAACCCCGACCTCAGCCAACGTACGCGGTTCGAATTTCCTTTGAACTCGGCCAAGAAGCCGCAAGCCCAAGCCTTCTCGGAGATCAGGGACGGCCTAGAAGAGATTTCCGACAACACCTTGCTGTTCCTGTCCCACATTGAAGAGATCCAGTGGAAGGTCGACCGCGGCCGCGAAGGCCGCCTACTCCGAGTTTCTCATTCGGACCACCATCTGGAAATTCTTCGCGAGATCGACGGCAGACGAACCGAAAGCTCCCACTTCCTCCGCTTCCGCGAGCCAGTCGACGGTCTGGAACGCCAGCACGTCGCCATCGCCTTCGAACTCGAACCTCTGTCCCGGCAGGAGCCGCCAGATGTACTCGGGGAACTCGCCAAACGGTTCCGCATTGTGCCAGCCGAGCCCGGACACGTCGCGGTCTACTTCACAGCGGCCAAGGAGACCTCGAACCTACGCTTCCATCTCCATGCCCCCTTCGTTCCGGAACTCAGCCGTTCCAGCATCAAGGAAACGCCAGCGAACGAGCCTCTCTTCCGACAGCTTGCCGCATTTACAGCGCGATCTCTATTCGCCGTCCGCGACCTCGGACTGCTCGATCGGGACTTTCTTGCCGTCCTTCCCAACGATCAGGATGAGATCCCCGCCCAGTACACTGCCTTTCCAGATACTATCGTCGGCGCGATGAACGAGCGCCCGTTGACTCCAAAGTACGCCACCGGCCATGCCCCAGCCGGATGCCTGCTTCAGGCGGAGGCCGGGCTGAAGGTCCTGCTCGACCGCGAGGACATCCGCTTCCTGACCGATGGCGACGATGGCCCGCGCGACTGGGCTGTCGCGGCAACGCAGAGGAACAGCCGGGTCGACCGCTTCCTGCGCAGTCTCGATATCGAAGAATGGGGGATCGAACAGTTCGTGGAAACGCTGGACGAGCGCTGTTCCAACCGGCGACGGTATTGCTACTTGACCCGCAAATGGAAACAAGGGCCAGACCAGCCGTTTCTCGATTGGATGCGCCAAAGGCCACCTGAATGGCACCGCGCACTGTATGCCCTCTTCCACCGACTGCTGGAAGACGGTCTCGACCGGTTCGACGAGATATGTATCGTCAGATGCTCGGACGGCCGATACCGGATAGGCAGCGAATGCTACTTCCCAACCCCCGAGACCAGCGAAGACTCCATCCATCCCCGCGTTGCTGAAGACACTTATGCACATGGAGGAACGACGGCCGAGCGAACCCACGCCAAGGCGTTTCTGGACGGCATCGGCGTCCGTGAGATGGGAGAACACCAGCGGATTGAGGCCGTCCTCAAACGGCACTACTCCGACCGCGCACGCATCCCATCATGGAAGAACTATGAGACCGACTTGAGGCGTTTCATCTCGCTCGTCGAAATGAACAGTAGCGCGAGCACTCTCTTCAAGGATTACTTCTTCCTTCAGGGGAAGGACCTTTTCTGGTACCGGCCAAGCGACCTCTACCTCGACTCGCCCTATCTCGAAACTGGTTTGGAAGCCTACTACGAACCTCTAGCAGCGAATGCGGACAGAACGGCACTATCCGACAACTACCGGTCTATCGACATATTAGAGCAGTTAGTCCCTTTCGCCCAAGCGTGCGGCGTAGCCGATAGCCTCGAGATATCCTCGGTCAAATGCGTCGGCAACCCCGAGAAAGAGTATCTTGAAAGCGCCCCCGGAACCTTCTTTACCGACACGGGTACCGATTGTGACTTTGCCATTCCCGGACTGCAGGCTCTGTTCGATAAACCGAGCCTAGCGCTTTCCCGCCTCGTCTGGAACAGGCTCAGAAACCAACCACACGACAGGACCATCCTGCAAGCTACCTATCAGTACAACCAATCCAACTTTCCCCACCACGCCGCCTCCCAACTCGTTCACCAGTTACGCCACGCCGCCTGGATTCCGCAGAAGGGCAATGTTTTCGTTCGACCCGCCGAAGCCGACAGAGACCTGTTGCCGGACGGCTTTCCTTTCGATCCCGGCTGGTGCTGGCTCACCGCCATCGACTTTGCTACGGAAACCAAAGAGCGTGCCGTGCAGTTCCAAGTAAACTCGGAGATTGCTGCCGAACTCGGATTTACCGATGATGCCGCGCTTGCCGACGCGAGACGATTTGCGGAACTGGCACCCGACACCCGTCAGAGAATTCTTGCAGAGCACAAAAGTCCTGCCGATCTGCCAACGCACGAATCGGGCGACCCGGACCGCAGAGCGGAATTGGTTCGTGAGGAAGCTCGCAAAGCCCCCGGGCGCAAGAAGAAGAGGCGTCCGCGGTCCGTCCCAAAGAACCGCGACGCGGTCAAACGCTCATGATTGGGCTGGCCATATCGCCCCGCTGATCATGTAAGTTCAAGGGCTGCCGCCGCCGTCTTTCTTCCTGCGTCCGTTTTCCTTTTCCCGTCGGTTCACATTCGCTTTCCGAATGCGGCGGGATGACGCATGTTGCCGCGCGGAAGCGGACAGGAGGACGTTTTTTTTGTGCGGACATTGCGATCCCGTTGTCAAACTGTCCCGGGCCGTCGGCTTCGAGCCCCGCCTTGTTTACGGACTCTTCCGAGAACGAACAGCAAAATGCACCGCAGCGCCCGTCTCCGGGGGCTGTGAGTCTGCTGATCCGCCGGCCTGTCCGCTTCCACGCATGATCCCCAACAGGAGATAGTCACATGATAGAGAAGGATAAGCTCAATGTCATCCATTCCCGCGCCGCCGGGCTGGATGTTCACAAGATGCAGGTCACCGCGACCGTGCGCATCGCCCGCCCCGGCGCGGATTCGGAACGCATCACGAAGGAGTCCAGCACCCTTCCGAGCGGTCTGGCCGATCTTTCGGCCTGGCTCAGCGAACACGGCGTGACGGCTGCGGCGATGGAAGGAACCGGCGTCTATTGGGAGGCGGTTTTCGACGCCGTCGCCGATGCCGGAGCCGAGCCGCTGCTGCTGCACGCTCAGCATGTCAAACAGATCAAGGGCCGCAAGACCGATGTCGCCGACAGCATATGGCTGGCCCGCGTATGTCAGTTCGGTCTCTGCAGCCCGAGCATGGTTCCGCCGAAGAACTTCCGCGAGCTGCGCCGGGTCTCGCGCGCGCGCCGGAAGATCGTCGCCGGGCGGTCGCGGACGCGCTGCCGGGTCCACAGGATCATCGACGGAGCCGGGCTGCGCGTCGGCGGCGTCCTGTCCGACATTTTCGGGGCCAACGGCCGGCGCATCCTCGACGGTCTGGCCGAAGGGAAAGAGCGGGCGGAGATCCTCGCCTCGCTCTCGGGCCATGTGCGCGGGCATCTCGAAAAGCTCGACGACGCTCTGCGGCGCAGGCTTTCGGAGGCCGACCGGTTCCTGCTGCGCGATCAGATCCGTCTCTTCGACCAGGCCGGACATCGTCTGGCCGAACACGACGCCGTCATCGAGGAGGGTCTGGCCGGCCGCTGGAGCGATCTCAGCCTTCTGACCACGATTCCCGGTATCGACCGGCGCGCCGCGGCGGCGATCATCATCGAGCTCGGCCCCGATGTCTCCGTCTTTCCCGGGCCGAGACACTGCGCCGCATGGGCCGGTCTCGCCCCCGGCAACAACGAGAGCGCCGGAAAACGGCGTTCGGGACGGGTCCGCAAAGGCAACCAGGCTCTTCGCACGCTCATGATCGAATGCGCCCAGGCGGCCGCCCGCAGCAAGGGATGCCAGTTCAAGGGCTATCACAAGGCTCTGACCGTCCGCCGCGGCTACAAGCGGGCGACCGTCGCCGTCGCGAACAAGATGCTGCGCATCGTATGGGGCATGCTCTCGACCGGAGAACTCTACCATGACCCCGAAACCGACTATGAGGCCATGATGGTGATGCGCAATGCGCCGCGATGGATAAGAATGCTGCGTAAGTATGGCGTGACGGCCGGATCCGGAGAACGCCGGGCCGCCGCCTGACCGCCGTCCTCGGGACGGCGGCCGACAGCTCTGCGGAGGAGGCCGACAGCTCTGCGGAGGAGGCCGAAAGCGCGAACGGCACGGGGCAGCAAGCGGGGCAGCCCTCAGACAGACCGAAGCGCCGAAGCCGCCTCACGCTGCCTCAGGCCGAACCCGCCAAATTCGGTCAACGATCCCGTGCGCCTTGTCGGGAAGAAACTTACACAGCAAAAGGGAAAGGACCGATCCCTACCTTCGCAATCTCTATACCAACAGGGACCGCGAAACGATCTGCCAAGCGTGCCAGGATCGCCTCCCCTTCAAGCTCGCCGACGGAAGTTACTACTTTGAGGCGGTTGAGTTTCTACCGGAGCTGGAAAAACATCATTACCAGAACTACCTCGCGCTATGTCCAAATCACGCGGCGATGTTCAGGCATGCCAACGCCTCCAAAAAGCAACTCAAGGAACTGTTCCTCAGCCTTGATGGCAATGAACTAGGGATCACTCTCGCCGACCATCTGGTCACAGTGTATTTCACCAACACGCATATCGCGGACCTCAACGTCGTCATCGGAGTCGACGACGACAGCTGACCGCATCTCCTTTCTCCTTTTCGAGTAACGCCCGCTACGGCGGTGCATCTCGGTTAGGCGGAGCCGAGCGCTTGGGGCACAGACGCCGGTCAAGAATGTGAAGCGTACGTGTCCGGTGCTAGCCTTGATGATCCCGCAGAGACCGCGCAGTTCGCTCCGATTAGCGGTGGCCAGATCCGGCTCCTGGAGCATGTCGAGGACTGACTTGTCATACGCATCCACGAGGACCACCACCCGCCGACCCGTTGCATGGTAGAGACGATCTAGGATGTTTCGCAGGCGGCGCGGTCCAGTGGCCGAGCCCTCGGCGGTGCCAATCGCCCTTGACCTCCTGAGGATTTTGTACCGCCCATCGAAGCTGAGCCTCAGCACCCGATGGCCGCAAGACCTGTTCCAGTGACCGTGAATGTTCAGGCCCGGAGACATTTCCCCGCAACCTTCAAACAGCACCACCAAGGTATCCAGCAGCGGGCCCTTGCAGAACCGGCGTGGCCGGGACGGGAAATAGCTGGACCTGTCGGTGGCTTTCTAGAAACGCGGGAAACCGCCGGATTCCTGCGCTTTTGGTCCGCCACTAACATGGGCCTTTCGATCTCAAGGTGCCAGATGAGGGGTGTTTTCTCGACATTTCACCCTCCCGTCTCTTGGATCGTGCGAAGGTTCTGAATCCCAATCAGAAGCATGCGGCAGTCCCTTTTCGCTCCCTGAAAGGCATCCGGAAGTCCTGAATGCACATTACGGTGCCCTCGCCACGGGGGTGGCAATGGCACTGGGCACATCCATGCTGATCAGCCCCAACGGAGGGCAAACTCCCAATTCTTCAGGAGAGCTTCCTAACAGACCAGAAGACAGTCCTCCCTAAATACAATGTCACAGGTCAGGGTGGCGATACCTCTAGGAGAAGAGGCGCCTTTTTCTTCCGATACGGGCAAGCTAACACCGACCATTCGGGAACCCAATTTTCCGGCTCGTTTGTGTTGCGCAGCAGTGAATGTCACCCACGACGAATGAACGATCCAGATGGCGGATTCTCAGGTGACCGCCGAACTCTCGCCCAAAGGTCTCTCGTTCACTGGCAAATGAACGATTGCACTGAAGGCACCAACTGCAACGCCAACCCACCAAACGGACGTATAGTCGCCGTAGGCATCATACATCCGTCCGCCCAGCCAAACTCCGAAAAAACTCCCAAGCTGGTGGCTGAAGAACACGATTCCATACAAAGTACCCATGTAACGGAGACCGTAAATGTAAGCGACCAATCCACTTGTAAGAGGGACTGTGGCAAGCCAGAGGGTTCCCATAGCGACCGAAAACACAATCACGGTCGCCGGCGTAACCGGAAACAGAATGAACAGCGCCGCCGCGACCGTTCTTCCCGTGTAGATTAGCGCAAGCAGGTATTTCTTGGAATACCACTTGCCGAGCCAGCCCGCCGCCAACGTTCCGACAATGTTCGCCGCACCGATGATCGCGATGGAAGCGGCTCCCAGCGCCGAAGTCGTCGCAATGCCCATGGAAGCCAGAACTCCGGTCGGGTCGATGGGACCACACATTTCCGTTATCATCGCGGGGAAATGCGCCGTGACGAAGCTGAGTTGGTAACCGCAGGAGAAAAACCCAAGAAAAATCAACGTGTAAGACGGATCTCGGAACGCTTTCAGGATGATCTCCCCCAGCGATTCCTCAAGTTCCGCCTTTGAGACCGGGGCGGGCGAGCGAATCATCGGCAAAAACAGAAGTGCTGCAATGATCATCGCGGTAAAGACCAGAAAGACCGACTGCCAGGTCATGAACGTCAGCAGCCATTCGGCCAGAGGTGCGCCCACGACCTGCCCGCCCGAACCGGCCGCTGTTGCGACCGCAAGCGCCATCGAACGGTTCTCATCGCTCGCCGCGCGACCCACGACTGCTAGAATCACGCCAAACCCGGTGCCCGCAATTCCGAATCCGACCAGGACTTCCAATGTCCAATGCTGCTCCGGTGTCGTGGCAATGGACGATAGCGCAAGGCCCACCGCATATGTAAGCGCACCGAGAACCACCGCTCGGCGGTCCCCGAACTTTTCAGCCAGTGCGCCAAAGATTGGCTGCCCAATTCCCCACGCCAGATTCTGGATCGCGATTGCTGTGGAAAAATCCGTTCGCGGCCAGCCGAACTCATCGGCGATTGGAATCTGGAATACACCGAACGACGCCCGAATCGCGAAACTGATCAGTATAATGAAGCTGCCGCCGATCAGGACCGGCGTGACAAGAGATGCACGCGCTGGCAACAATCCACTCTCCCGGGGAAACGTCCGCCCAAAATGCACCCGACGGATAGCGGCGTCAATACACTCCAATGGCGAGTCGTGGTGCTTTCCCTGCCGTCCCTGACATTCTATCTGGGACTCATGGGTAAACCATTGCAGGCCATCTACGAATCTCTGGCGGCTTATGGAGCGATCACGGCCGATCCCGCGCAGCAAGCAGTGCTTCCTGCGCTCGAGAGGATTCGCGGGAATCTTGAACTGAGCCTCAGGAACAAGGGACTGTTTGGCAGGCTGTTCGCGAACGCACCGAGGTCACCTAAAGGTGTCTATGTTTGGGGGGGTGTCGGGCGAGGCAAGTCGTATCTCATGGATCTTCTCTTCGATGCGGTTGAGATCGAAAACAAGCGTCGTGTGCACTTCCATGCATTCATGCAGGAGATTCATGAGGGCATGCACACCAACCGCCAGCACGGCGTTGACGATGCCCTCAAGCCTGTGGCCAAAGCAGTGGCGGAAAAGACCCGACTTCTTTGTTTCGACGAGATGCAGATCATCGACATAACCGACGCAATGATCGTAGGGCGGCTGTTTGAAACACTGATGGCTGACGGGGTGGTGATTGTGACCACCTCGAACCGAAAGCCTGACGACCTCTACAAGGATGGTCTCAATCGTGGCCTCTTTCTGCCATTCATCGAGTTGATCAAGGAAAGCATGATCGTCCATCAACTGGTCTCACCTACCGATTATCGGCAGCACCGCCTACAGGGTACCAACTGCTATTTCACCCCCGCCGATTCGAAAGCCCGTGCTTCAATGGATTTGCTCTGGAATGACCTGACCGGAGGCGTCTGGGAGCCGCTGACTCTGACGGTAATGGGTCGCAAGACGGTGCTTCCTGGATTCCGGAACGGTGTCGCCCGGGCAACATTCCGGGACCTATGCGGGCAGCCACTTGGGCCCGCTGACTTTCTTGCGGTTGCGGAGGCCGTGCGGGTGCTGCTTGTCGACGACGTTCCACAGCTCTCCCGGGCAAACTTCAATGAGGCGCGGCGATTTGTCATTCTGGTTGACGCACTCTATGAGGCAAGGGTCCGGCTGATCCTCAGCGCCGCCGATGTGCCCGAACGGCTCTTCATCGAAGGTGAAGGCACCTTCGAGTTCGAGCGCACCTCCAGCAGGCTGCGGGAAATGCAAAGCGAAGGGTGGGGAGCGAATTGAAACGGCGGGATGGTATCCGGGCCTTTGTTGCCCTTGGCATGCCTGAACCGGTTCAGGATGCACTTGAGCGGCTGCAGGAGAGCCTGCCTGCCAGTCGGCTGGTTGCCCCCGAGACTCTGCATCTGACGCTGGCCTTTCTCGACACGCAACCGGAACAGGTTGTCGCTGAAGTCAATGAGGCGCTCCAGGGAATTCGGGCCGATCCGATCACATTGACCTTGCGCGGGGTCGACATGATCAGCGCCGGTCGACGCGGAATCGTATGGGTGCGCGCAGTTCCCGACCCCGCACTTACAACTTTGAGAAACAGGATTCGGAGGTCTGTGACGGATGTAGGCGTAAACCTGGACCGAGAGAGGTTTCGGCCACATGTTACCCTTGCCAGGATTGGCGCACGATCAGATGGCTACGTGAGATCTGGCGTCGCGGATTTTCTCATAAGTCATTCAACATTCTGTCTGGAACCATTCACGATCAGCAGTTTCCAACTTTACCGTTCCACCTTGCATGAAACGGGTGCGGTCTACGACCTGCTCGCGGAATACTCTCTTGGGAATTAAGCGTCGGTTGCCTGCTCATTTCCGCGCAAAACCTCGCCAGCGAGATAGAGTGATCCGCAGATCAGTATTCGAGCGGCGGGATCAGCGCCAGCAATGGTTCGCACGGCATCCTCACAATCATCCGCGATGCCCGCCGCAATCCCTTCAGCTCGAGCGGCGGAAGCGGTCTCGTGAGCTGTGATGGTGGCGGATTGGCCAGGAATTGAGACGCCTTGCAACGTGCGCGCCAATCTTGCGAGCGGGCGTAGAAAGCCCCGGATGTCCTTTGTCCGAAGCATGCCAGCCACGATATGGAGAGGTCTTGGCGGCAAGCCTTCAAGAAGATCCGCCAAGGCCTCCCCAGCGGCCGGATTATGTCCACCATCAAGGAATATCTCCGCCTCAGGCGCCGCACATACCAGCTTGCCGGATGTCAGCTTCTGCATCCGCGCTGGCCAGAACGCGTCGCACAATGCGGTCCTGAAGGTATCTTCACCAAATCCAAGCGCATGCAGCGACGCAATTGCAATTCCCGAATTATCAATTTGATGAGTACCTCGGAGTTTGGGGAGCGGCAGCTCCATAAGCCCACCCAGATGCTGGTACGTCAGTCTGCCATGTTCCTCCCATGTCTGCCAGTGCTCCCCTCGAGCCAGCAATGGGGCACCGACCCGCTCGGCCTGCTGCCTGATCACATCCAGTGCCGCCATCTTCTGATGGCCGACCGTACAGGGAATGCCGCGTTTCATGATCCCGGATTTCTCGAACGCTACCCTATCGAGGGTGTTGCCGAGATATTGTTGGTGGTCGAGAGATATGGATGTTATCGCCGTCAGAGCCGGATGATCGACGACATTTGTTGCATCAAGCCGACCTCCCAATCCGACTTCCAACAGCGTATAGTCAGCCTGGTTCCTCGAGAATGCAAGAAAAGCCGCGCAGGTCGTTATCTCGAAATAGGTGATGCTCTTTCCGCCGTTTGCGACTTCGCATTCGTCAAGAGTTTCTGCCAGCAAATCTTCGGAAATCAGGTCCCCCGCCAGACGGATGCGTTCATGAAACCGGACAAGATGGGGAGAGGTGTACGTGTGCACGCGTTTGCCGGAACCTTCGAGCCCGGCACGGAGCATGGCCAGAACCGAACCCTTTCCGTTGGTTCCCGCGACGTGGATAACGGGAGGGAGGCTATCCTGAGGGTTGCCAAGGGCGTCAAGCAGACGCCACATGCGGTCCAGGGTCAGGTCAATGATCTTCGGATGTAGCGACATCATCCGCTCCAGGATGATGTCGGATCCAGTTCGACTCACCGTTCTTCGGCCTTCGACTGTTCTGGCCTGGAGCCCGAACCCGGGAAAGAAGAGGACTTTGCAGGCACCTCCCGGACAGGTGCAGGCAGATCGCCCCTAATCGCAGGTGCCTCCCGAAGAAGCATCCGGAGAATGGTGGCAAGTTCCTCTCGCATATCCTTGCGGTGAGTGACGCGATCCAGCATTCCGTGATCGAGCAGATACTCCGCGCGCTGAAAGCCCTCGGGTAGTTTTTCGCGGATCGTCTGCTCGATCACCCGTGGACCTGCGAAGCAGATCAGCGCGTTGGGCTCGGCAATCTGGATATCGCCGAGCATCGCGTAACTTGCCGTCACGCCGCCAGTGGTTGGGTGGGTTAGCACAACGATGTAAGGCAGTCCCGCTTCCTTAAGCTGTTCGATCGCAACGGTTGTTCTCGGCATCTGCATCAGGCTCAGGATGCCTTCCTGCATCCTTGCTCCGCCGGCGGCGGAAAACAGCACCAATGGCCGTTTCCTCCTCACCGCGAATTCAGCCGCAACGATCAGGGCATTTCCTACATAAATTCCCATGGAACCGCCCATGAATCTGAAGTCATGCGCCGCGGCGACAATCGGGGTCCGCCCAACCTCGCCATGGGCCACAAGCATCGCCTCGGTTTCCCCGGTTTCCCTTTGAGCTGATTTCATCCTGTCTGGATAACGCTTCTGGTCGCGGAACTGCAGCGGGTCGGCGATTGGCTTGGGCACTTTGACCTCCGAGAAGACACCGTTGTCAAACAGGGCCGTGAATCGCTCGCGAGGGCTCAATGCCATGTGATGGTCGCATTCGGTACAGACATTCAGGTTCTCTGTGAGTTCGCGGTGGAACAGCATCGTGCCACATCCGTCGCACTTGGACCAAAGATGTTCCGGCACTTCACGGCGGGAGAAGAGCGAATTTATCGTTGGCTTGACGAAGTTGGAGATCCAGTTCATCGCTGGCATGGCCCCGCTGGCAATTCGTTCCTGTCAGATAGGACGCCGTGTCACGAATGGCAATCATCGTCGGAGAACGGCGCGGACCAGCAGCCATGCAGCCCCCAGCGTCAGCAATGCGAAGACGATCATTGATCGCCCCTGCCAATCCTCGACGCTGAAGGGCGTCACGAAGAGGGCAAGTCCTGGAACCATTCCCTTGAGCCCAACGAACAGCAGCGCGGCCGTGTTGTTGGCAAAGTGAAACCCCCATGCCGCACCGATGCTTCCAGTGCGTGATGTCAGATCGGCTGCGGCAAGGCCAAAACAGGCGGCGCTGAATACAAGCAGCCATTGACCGCCACCTGACAGGAGAGGACTGTAATGGGCGATCCCAAAGGCAAGGCTGGGGGCCAACATCCAGATGAACGGCGAGCGGAACCGTGCGGCCAACTGCTGCTGGACGTATCCACGGAACGCCATTTCCTCTGCGGCGGTCTGGATCAATATGGCGAGAAGACTTAGTGGCAGGAGCAGCAGCCAAGCTGATACATCCATGTTGGATTCCGCGTCGTAACCGATACTCCAGAGAGCAAGCGCCATACCCTGCACGGCACTGACCAGTGCAGCTGTGATGACGAAGTCCCGTAGTACGGTGTGTGTCGGTCCGAGCAGTGTCCCCAATCCCCGTCGGTGCAGAAGTCGTGCGGAAAGCATGGCTCCAAACGCCATGCCAATGATCGAAGCCAGCAGGACATAGACATCGCCCGGTGTTTGACCAAGACTGACGGCTACTGTCCGACCATGACCGAAGACCCATCCGTAGGCTACGATGACAGCCTTTGCCCACAAGGCGTAGACCAGTGCCATTGCGCAGATCCCGGCCACCAGCCGCCATATTTGTGGACGTCTACGGGCAGCCGCGACAAACGCCTCGAATTCAGGAAGAAAGTACTGCTGCATCCGGTTAAGGCTATTGGAAGCTCCAGGGCTGTTCAATCGTGCAAGACGCCGGATATGCGTTGCCTGGTCGCCAACTGCCTGACCGCAGGGCTGCAAGGCAAGGAGACGGTCCGACGGCATGCTGTCCCCGCCGACACTCTGAGCTACGGCAGGAAGAGCGGTGAACTGCGCTGCTTGTTTCCACTTCCACGCTCGCATATTGCGGTGGATGACACCGATCCGGAGAGAACCGCCATGTTGAAACGGAACACCGACAAGTCCCGGTTGCCAAGCCGTCATGTGACCGAAGGGCCTGCCCGCGCACCGCATAGATCCTACTATTATGCGATGGGATTGTCCGAAGATGAGATCGCCCAGCCGTTTGTTGGCGTGGCCACCTGCTGGAACGAAGCGGCGCCCTGCAACATTGCGCTGAACCGGCAAGCCCAGGCTGTTAAACTCGGCGTCAAGTCTGGAGGCGGCACGCCACGCGAATTCACGACGATCACCGTTACCGACGGGATTGCGATGGGGCACGAGGGGATGAGATCCTCGCTGGCGTCCCGCGAAGCGATCGCCGATACTGTCGAACTCACGATGCGCGGTCATTGCTATGACGCGATCGTCGGTCTTGCTGGGTGTGACAAGTCGTTGCCAGGAATGATGATGGCTATGGTCCGGCTGAATACGCCGTCGGTGTTCATCTATGGTGGATCAATTCTGCCGGGTCGTCTGGACGGCAGGGATGTGACCGTACAGGACGTATTTGAGGCTGTGGGACAGAACCAGGCGGGCAACCTCTCGGAAGACGCGCTTCGTCGACTTGAGCGGGTGGCCTGCCCGTCGGCAGGGGCGTGCGGCGGTCAGTTCACGGCCAACACGATGGCCTGCGTTTCCGAAGCCATGGGTCTTGCGCTCCCCAACTCGTCAGGTGCGCCCGCGCCTTACGAGAGCCGCGACCAATACGCGATCGCCAGCGGTCAGGCGGTAATGACTCTGCTCGAAAGGAACATCAGGGCACGGGACATTGTGACCCGGAAGTCCATGGAGAACGCCGCCAGGGTCGTTGCCTGCACCGGAGGATCAACGAATGCTGGCCTACATCTGCCGGCCATTGCCCATGAGGCCGGGATCGAGTTCTTTCTGGATGATGTCTGTGAGATATTCAGGGACACCCCCTATTTTGTCGATCTGAAACCAGGCGGACAGTATGTGGCCAAGGACCTTTACGAGGCGGGCGGGGTACCGGTCGTGATGAAGGAACTGAGGAAAATCGGGTTGATCCACGAGGACTGCGTTACCGCGACTGGCCGGAGTATTGGCGAAGAACTGGACTTGGTGGAACGGGAAGCCGACGGCAAGGTGATTTACCCAGCCGAGGCCCCGATCAGCCAAACCGGAGGCGTTGTTGGACTTAAGGGAAACCTTGCGCCAGAAGGCGCCATTGTGAAGGTCGCTGGAATGGAATCCGACCAGCAGGTGTTCACCGGTCCCGCACGGATATTCGAGTGTGAGCAGGACGCGTTCGAGGCGGTGCAGGAGCGCCAGTACGAAGAAGGGGAGGTGATCGTGATCCGCAACGAGGGCCCCGCCGGTGGGCCGGGTATGCGGGAAATGCTGTCGACAACGGCGGCACTTTCAGGGCAGGGCATGGGCAAGAAGGTGGCGCTGATCACCGATGGCCGGTTCTCCGGGGCGACGCGTGGGTTCTGCGTCGGCCATGTTGGACCGGAAGCGTTTCACGGCGGGCCAATCGCGCTCCTGCGTAACGGTGACATCATCACGATCAACGCACTCACTGGCGAGTTGTCCGTGGATCTGACGGATGAAGAACTCGCAGGGAGGAAAAAGACCTGGTCAGGTCCACGTGAGACGATCTATTCTTCCGGTGCGCTCTGGAAATACGCGCAGCAGGTGGGCGAAACCTACAAGGGTGCAGTCACACATCCCGGAGGACAGGCGGAGCGTCATGTCTATATGGATCTATAGAATGGTCCAATGGGCCATGTACACTTGCCGGGAAATCGACTGTTCGTGAAAGATGCAGACAGCCTGAAATAACGGGAATTATATACGATGGTGCCCAGGGCAACGGAGTGATCCGCATGGCACACAGGGCACCGGGCAGGCGCCACCGCGGGGCATCGGCCCCGTCCAGCTGTCCGGTATGTTTCCCGATGAAAGAGCCACCGGGGGATGGTTCACGGAACGGCGCCGGCCGCAGGGCCCTCGCTGTGTAACCGTCCGCGTCCAGTCGGGAGCGGCGCACACGACGATGCCCTGCCGCTGCCGTCGGCGTGAATGCCGCAGGCGGTTCTTCGTGCGCACCGTCAGTCTGGGCACTATCGCATATAATTCCCATAAATTGCCGGATGCATGGCGACGATACACTCCGCAATCAGATCGCCCACCAACGAGGCCTGATCTGAGTCGCCCGGCGGCAGACCAATGATTTCAGCAGCCCCATTCCAGTCCGAAGTGCAACACCAGTGGCGGTGTTGGGCGGTTTTCCTGCCGCATGATGTTGCGGATCGGCCAGGAAGCGGCGACAGTCCCCTTGTTGAGAAGAGAGGAGACTGCCATGCCCGAGGGCTTCCGCCACCTGACCCATGGGGAAAGATGCCAGATCGGCGCACTGAAGGAAAGCGGGCTCTCCTACGGGGACATCGCGGCCCGTCTGGGCCGTGACCGTTCGTCGGTCTGGCGGGAGCTGCGCCGGAACGGCGGTGATTCGGGCTACAGCCCCGGCGAGGCGCAGGGGATGGCGGAGGCCCGCCGCAGCGCCGCCTCCTCGGTTCCGAGGAAGATGACTGCGGAGCGCTGGGCGCATGTGGAGGGGTGCCTGGCGGAGGGCTGGAGCCCGGAGCAGGTCGCGGGACGGCTGCGGCTGGAGGGTGGCTGGGCGGTGGGCCGCCAGTGGATATACGAGCGCCTGAAGGCCGACCGGAAGGCGGGCGGGGAGCTGTTCCTGCTGCTGCGCCGCCGCGGGAAGAAGCCCAACTGGCGTGGCGGGCGGCACTCGGGCCGTGGCCACATCCCGGGCCGGGTGGACATCTCGGAGAGGCCGGAGGAGGTGGAGAGGAAAGAGCGTGTCGGTGACTGGGAGGCGGACACGATCATCGGGAAGGGCCACAGCGGGGCGGTGGTCTCGCTTGTGGACCGTGCGTCGAAATACACGTATTTACAGAGGGTTGACCGGCGGACCTCGGCGGAGGTCTCCGCGGCGATGCTGGCGATGCTCCGGTCGTCCGCCGCGCCTGTCCACACGATCACGGCGGACAACGGAAAGGAGTTCGCGGGCCACGCCGGCGTGGCGGAGGCGCTGAAGGCCTCCTTCTACTTCGCGACCCCCTACCACTCCTGGGAGAGGGGCCTGAACGAGCACACCAACGGGCTGGTGCGGCAGTACCTGCCGAAGGGGACGGACCTCCGGGCGGTCGGCGACGATGAGGTGAAGGGGGTGCAGGACCGCCTGAACGCGCGTCCGCGCAGGGTGCTCGGCTACCGGACCCCCGCCGAGGTGTTCCGCCGGGCCCGCCCTCCCTGACACCGCCGGCCCGCCTCCCGACAGCGCGGATGGCCGCGCCGGGAGGGGGTGGAACGGATCAAGCCGTCGCGTCCGTCCGGGCTCCGGTCGGGCTGCGCCCTCCCTGCGCCCGGACGGACGCGACCTGCCCCGGCGGCGGCCTTGCGCTGCCCTGAAAGCCCGGATATTCTCCTTCCGGACGGGACTGCAGCCGTTCCGGGGCCGGATCCGCCGTTCCCGGAGAGCCGCAAACCCCGCCTTCCGGCCATCTGCGCAGCTCGGGCTCCGCCCTCCCTGCGCAGATGGCCGGTGTTGCACTTCGGAATGGAAGTGGGGGCATGCGAGGGGTCCGCTTCGAAACCGTCTTCAGCCTCAAGCGGGTCATGGACAATACGCAGTGTATCGAGTTCTTCTGATACTACCCGCAGGATCGTATCGACATTGAGTTCCGCGAATCGCCCGTTTGGCCTTACGCGAAGGCGGAACAGGCGTCGCACTTCGTTCAGGCGATGCTCTTTCTTTCCCGGAAAAGCCTCAAGCCAGTTGACAGACAAGCCGGCTTCGTCCTGTCTGACCGCACACACACGGAAATCCGAACCGTCCACGACCCCATCCTCCAGGATCATGCTCGGCTTGACGTAGCGGACGACATGGTCGTCCGCAGGCAGATCATTGCCCTTCATTTGTAGAACAGTTCGCCCAGATCGAAGACCTCGATCTGTCGCAATACAGCCCCAAGGGAAGCGCGCCCGGAAACGCGTGATCTCTGCCGCTCGGATCCGTTTCGCCCGAACATCACATACTGTGCCATTCCGTCGCCAAGAAACTGCAATCCAATGCGGGAGCCCTGACTGTCCTTCCAGACCGCGCGGAGATTGCCGTTGTCCATCAGCACCAGACCGGCCCTTCGGATGCTGGAGGCCAAACGAACAAATTGCCAAAAGTCCGCTTCGGAGTCCTTGTTTAGTGGATAGCCATCATGGGTAGCCTCGCTTCGCAGGTATTCTATGCGCGATCGGTAGGAGGACACAAAATTCCTCTGCGCCTTGCATGCCCTCTCCGTGAAATCGACGATACCGGGACTTGCCTCTGACTCGTCATACACAGACGCATTGGGCCGAGATTCCCTGACAGACCGTATTGGATGCCATTTAACCCTTGGAGGGTAATCGCCATCGTCGATCTCAACAGATCCACCTCCATGGATGCCAAGGGTCGCCAAGGGTACGGCGCTTGCCAGGCTACCCAGCCTCCCAGCCTGTCCGGCCTTTGCATGTTCGGTCGCCATCATTCTTCTCCCGGAGCGGCTTCCAGCAGGGGAACAAAGAGCACTGACCCACGCACCCCCTTTCCACCAGCGGCGCCTATCTCGTAGCCTTGGCCACCATCGCCGCCATCACCGCCAGTACCGATAGTTACTTCGAAACGGTCGCCGATAGACAGGTCGTCAAACTCAACAATAAGCGTTTCCCCGGGGAAGCCCTTTCCGCCATCGCCACCTTTGGACCGAAGGCGGCCATCGGCAGCAAGCGCTTCCCCGCCCTGTCCTCCATCGCCACCGTCGCTGTGGAGACATCCGACCCCCTGTGTGCCTGCGACAGGTTTGCCTTCATCAAGACTCCCGCCGCCGCCGCCAGCACCCCCATTGCCGCCGCCCGCCTGCCAGACTTCCTGCCTGCGCTTGACGCTTGTTGAGTCGCCGCCAGCGCCGCCGCCGCCGCCGCCCGCACCATAAATCGTCAAGCCATCGATGCAGAACGATCCGCCGCCACCGCCACCGCCGCCAGCAGCTCCACGAATAACCAGCAACCCCTGCCTGGAAGCCCATGGCCATTCGAAGATACCTGACTCCATAATTCGTTCAAGTCTGACTGTTGGCATCGCATGTCCCCTTGACGGATAGCGGTCGGATCAACGTAATGTCGGTCATGTCGACTTATCCAAAGGGTCCGACATGAGCGAGTGACTCAGTGATGCGGAGGCTTGGCTGCCAAGCTCTGCGCTCGCGACCGCACCTTGTGCTGCCTCGGCAATTTCCGAAAATCGGCTTTGCATGTGAAGTGGCGACAAAGGAATCCGTATTTCCCCAATGCCCTTCTCGGACACGGCTGGATAATTTGCGCCCCATGCCTTTGAGACCAGGGTTCCGATGAAATGGGTAGATGTGACGTACGAAAACAGATGGGGGGCTTTGCGATTGGGCCGCAAGACACAAAGTCCCGTAGATGCGATTCCACCATCCAGTTGATCTGGAACGATTGCGACTGCGTTCAGGTCTGGCCTTAATGAGGACAGGAGAACATCATCAGCTCGGATATCCTTTCGGGCACGACTCGGAGCTTTCGCTCCAAGAATTGAGCGAACTGCGTTGATTTCCCTTCTGATGCAGTCAACTCCGGAAATATCCACATACCGAAACTTTTCGACAGGATTTCTTGCAGGATCTCGGTGCTCAGATTCGATGCCCACTTCTCCAGCTTTCTGTCCAGGCAACGCCATCGGGTTGGCGGCGGGATCGCCGAACATCTTAACGAACGGCGCGGGGATGAACTCCCGCATCAGTTCCGGCTTCTGCGCCCGCGGCCGCACGGTCTCTGCCGCCCGGTTCAGGATGCCGACGATCCGCCGCTGCTCGGAAAGCGGCGGGAGGGGGACCCTTGCCTCCTTCAGTATTGGGAGCTTAAGGGAGGGCAGACTCGCAACTTGGGCCTGAGCAAGCGGGTCGTAATGGACCGACCACCAGAACAAGTGATCTGGGTCAATCCCGCTCTTGTCAAGCATTACCACGGCGAGCTGGCTTACCACATGGGCATCGGTGGCGAGTTTGGCGCGATGGTTCAGGTTAACGGAAGCACCGCTCTTCGGGATCAGGGTGCTGTGCTTCGGAAAGAGCCGGAGGCGGTTCCCTGCCAACCAATCCGGGGAAAGGCGATCCGTAGAATAGGCCATATCCGGGTTGCCGTGATTCAGCCCGACATCTTGCATCCTTACAGACAATGGGCCATCGGGTGCGAAGGTGCCCGGTTCCTGAGGTGCAGGATCCCCGGCTACGACGTTGGCGATTTCGCGGAGGCGAAAAACATGATACGCAGTGATTCCGACATGGCCTTCCGCACCGCCTCGGCCAGTTCGTCGACCTCGCCCTGGATCTGCGTCTCGATGCCCCCCGGTTCCTCGAGTATCTCCAACGGGTCGCGGTGCTCGACCTTCGCCCGGCTCAGCGGCCGGTGCCGGTTGGCGCTCAGGTCGAAGCCGGCGGCGCGGATGTCGTCGACTTACGCGAACCACCGGTTCTCGGCCCAGCCGGCGTCCGGGTCGCAGTCCTGCCGCCGCCATGCGCGTCCTGCCGGTCCCCTTCGCCATCTCGACCAGCAGCCTGCGCCTTCCCCGCATGACCTCGGCAGACAGCGCTTCGATGCATGCGATTCGGTAGTCACGGTCGACGATCCGGCGGTCTATGGGGACCGTCGACAGGTCGCGGAGGCTCCGGCGCACGGGGATGCGCCGTCCCAGGTCGTCCCGGGCATGGAAACCGGCGATCCGGCGGGCATGGGCGTCGGTCACGCGGTCTAGGAACCAGACATCCTCGCCGTTCGACAGGAACACGAACGGCACGCCGAGCTGTTCGGCGTAATGACTGCCTTGGTCCTGCGCCATGATCGGATCGGTGCCCACCCGCTTCACCTTCAGCGCTGCCATGGGCCGACCCTGCCGGTCGCAGAGCATGTGGTCGGCCTGGATGCCGTCAGGCAAGACCTGTTCGAACAGCACGCCCGTACCTTCGGTCAGGTTCCAGCCCGCGTCCCCGAGCGGGGTGTCGATCTTGAACCGTGCGAAGGCTTCCGTCGTCCCGCTCATGCAGCCGTCCACGGATCGACCACCTCGATGCCGGTGTCCTCCAAGTCGCCTGAAGTCGCACGTCGTCGGATCATGCCTCGGGACCGGCCGACCGCCGCGGTCGACGGGCAGAACGCGGTCTTCGAATGCCTCGACCAGCATGCGCTCGCTATCCGCCGTCAGGATCGCGGCGCCGTGGCGCAGCTCCGCCTCGCAGACGGCGGAGAAGGAAACTCGTGCAGCGCGTGTTCGGCGACCCAGCCTGGCACCGCCGGATCGGGCGACTGGCGGATCAACTCGGACACCACGTTCGTGTCGACCGGCAGGGGCATGGTGCCACTGTCAATCGAAGGACGGCGGTTCGCGCGGTGGCAGTTCCAGGTCCACCCCGTTTTCCGGCCCAAAATGCGAGCGGGCAATCTCCGCGAGGTTCCTCGTGTTCCGCCCGCGATCGAAAGCCTCGCACAGGATCGGCTGCGCTTCCTCTTCCATGGAGCGCTGGTGCTCGGCCGCCCGCACGCGTCGACGCGTCTTCACCTCATCGCCGAGATTGCGAATCGTGATGATCGCCATGCCCCCGTCCTCCGTTCTTCCGGCAACCCAGTCTAAGCAACGCTTGCGGTGCAATCAAGGCGCTGCGGGCGAGTTCACGCATGGCAGCGCCGAGAACAAGGCCTCATTTCCAGTCCGAAGTGCAACACCGGACCATCTGCGCGGCGATGGCGGAGCCCTCGCCGCGCAGATGGCCGGAAGGCGGGGTCCGCGGCCCCCGGGGAGCGGAGGATCCGGTTCCGGGACGGTTCTGGTCCCGTCTGGATGGAGAATATCCGGGCTTTAAGGGCAGCGCAACGCCTCCGCCGACGCGGGTCGCGTCCGTCCGGGCGCCGATCCGGCATCTTTCCCCATGGGTCAGGTGGCGGTAGCCCTCGGGCATGGCAGTCTCCTATGCGTCGTCGCTGGGACTGTCGCCGCTTCCTGGCCGATCCGCAACATCATGCGGCAGCAAAACCGGTCACCACCGCCACTGGTGTTGCACTTCGGACTGAAATGGGGCTTTATAATTCCCGAAACAACCAGGTCAACGGTGGCTTCCGGCATGATCGGCTATCCTTCAATGATCTGACATCTCAAGCGCTGTGCATTCTGTGCCCATTGGGAGTTGACCGGCATGACGTTCTATCCTCATCTGCTCGCGCCGCTGGATCTGGGCTTCACGACGCTCAGGAACCGGGTCCTCATGGGATCGATGCACACAGGACTCGAGGAAACCGGCGACTGGAACAGGGTCGCCGCCTTCTATGCGGAACGAGCATCCGGTGGTGTCGGACTCATAGTGACCGGCGGCATGGCACCCAACCGGGAGGGAGGTGTGTTTCCGGATGCCGCCGGGCTGTACACGGACAGGGATATCGCCAACCATCGGATTGTTACGGACCGCGTCCATGCCGAGGACGGCAGGATTGCGATGCAGATTCTGCATGCAGGTCGTTACGCATACTCGGATGACTGTGTTGGACCGAGTCCGCTGAAATCGCCTATCTCACCCTTTTCGCCAAGGGAACTGGATGAGGAAGGTATAGAAAAGCAGATCGCCGATATTGCGACTGCTGCCGAGCGTGCGCTTGAAGCAGGGTATGACGGTGTGGAAATCATGGGTTCCGAGGGTTACTTCCTCAACCAGTTCCTGGTCACCCGCACCAATAGGCGAACCGATCGCTGGGGCGGATCGTATGACAACCGGATGCGGTTGCCGACTGAGGTTGTCAGACGCGTGCGCCGGGCGGTGGGCAAGCGATTCATCTTGATTTATCGCCTTTCCATGATTGATCTCGTTCCCGAAGGATCAAGATGGGATGAGGTCGTGACACTGGCCCGTGCTGTCGAGTGCGCAGGTGCCACGATAATCAATACCGGGATTGGCTGGCATGAAGCCCGAATCCCAACCATAGCGACGTCGGTTCCGCGCCGTGCCTTTACATGGGTCACGAAGAAGCTGATGGGCGAGGTCTCGATTCCGGTCGTTGCCTCGAACCGCATCAATACGCCAGAGGTGGCTGAAGCGGTGCTTGCCGATGGTTGCGCCGACCTGGTCTCGATGGCCCGACCCTTCCTGGCGGACGCAGATTTTGTGGCAAAGGCCGCCCGCGGCAAAGCGGAGACGATCGCTCCCTGCATCGCCTGCAACCAGGCCTGCCTGGATCATATTTTCACCGGCGAGACCAGTTCCTGTCTTGTGAATCCGCGCGCCTGCTTCGAGACAGAACTGATTGTCGGGCGGACCGGATCGCCCAAACGGATTGCTGTCGTTGGCGCTGGACCGGCCGGACTTTCGGCTGCGCTGACCGCGTCCGAGCGTGGGCATTCGGTCACACTTTTTGAGCGGGATGATCGGATTGGCGGTCAGCTCAACATGGCGCGCAGGATTCCCGGCAAGGAGGAGTTCCACGGGCTCGTCAATTGGTACGAGGTCAGCGTGAGGTCGGCAGGTATCGACCTGCGACTGGATGTTGTTGCGGATGTGCGGATGCTTGATGGATTCGACGAGGTCGTCATCGCCACTGGCGTCTCTCCACGCGACCCTGAAATTCGGGGCCAGCATCAGCCGCATGTCCTGGGATATCGGGATGTACTGCTTGGTGGAGCGACAGTCGGTCGACGTGTGGCGATCATTGGTGCGGGAGGTATCGGCTTTGATGTGGCGGAGTTCCTTCTGCAGGATGGCGAGAGTCCGACCGAAAACCTTGCGTTATGGCGAAAGGAATGGGGTGTGGGCGATCCATCACTGACGCCCGGGGGTCTTGCGCCGGAGGGTCCGCAGCCCGAGGTGCCATCACGTCGGGTGACCCTGCTGCAAAGGAAGGCAACGGCGCTGGGCAAGGGTCTCGGAAAGACGACCGGATGGATCCATCGCGCCGCACTGAAAATGAAAGGCGTGAACATGATCGGCGGGGTGAATTATGAACGGATTGGAGTCGACGGGCTGCACATCAGTTTCGGCGAGGCACGCGAAAACCCTGGAGTGATCGAAGCCGATACAGTGGTGGTCTGCGCTGGTCAGGATTCCGAACGGTCGCTTGCAGGGGAGCTTACCGCCAAAGGGGTAGCGGCGCATGTGATCGGAGGGGCGGACGTGGCGAAGGAGCTCGATGCCAAACGTGCCATTGATCAGGGAATGCGTTTGGCATTGGCGCTCTGATCTCGTCTAATCATGGCTTCCGAAGCCAAACTCCATTCCGAAGTGCAACACCAGCCATTTCTGGATCGCCGGCGCACCGCGGACGGGTCGGATGACCGGAGAGCGGTTTTGCGGCTCAACTTGCGTTGCGCTTCAGGGTGGAATGGGGCGCTTCCTGCGTTGCTCACGCCTTTCCCGCTCTATATGGACAAGGAGAACAGCCATTCCCTGACCACCGAAGAGGCTCGCCACGGATTCTATCTGGCGAACGAGGGGGAGATGGGTGTGATTATCGACCGACTAAGGATTGTGCACTGGTGTATCGAGGGATTGCGAAACCCAAAGCCATCGATGAACGCCGCCATCGAGAAACTCGACGACCTCTTCGGATGGAGCAACCAAGCTGGAAGTGCTATTGGGCTGATGACTTGACACGCGCCCACCCACTCAATTCAATAGCCCCATATTTGGCGGTGTTTTGGCCAAGTTTCGTCGAATGCCATGTTCTCGCATTCACCGAGCCTGATGACACCGTTTTCGATCCAGTCAATGGCCGCGGCGGCACCATCTTCGAAAGCCATCCGCTCGAACGGAAAGCTCACGGTCTCGACATCACTTCGGGACGCGGCGGAACATGGCGGAACACGGCATTCCCGAAACGGATCTCATCCATTCACTCTTCGCTCCGGATAGGTCTAAACCCAACAAAGGCACCAATGCGAAGGAATGGTTCCAACTCCTCCATCGACAAAGTCAGCGAATGGATCAATTGTGATTTAGCTCCCCCCTTTGCCGGGACCGGCCAATTGTTTCAGGGCCGTACGCAAAGCGCGGTCTCCGGGCCCCTATCAAGCAACCGGAAAAGGGTAGGCGTAGCCCAACTTGGTTTATTGCCGCAACTCGGATTTGCTGGCCTAGCGCTGCGGCATGTTTGGGAACCACAGATGAGCCAGTCACCGTCGCGCTTTCACGCAACGGAGATGGAGCGAGGATAAGGACGTGGGCCAGAGGGACTCACAAACGCCAACCGGATTGGACTACATCCACCTACGGCCAGTTGACCGCCGACAACAGATTGGCAAGCGGAGCAAGGTCATGACGAGTCGGTCCACCATTGCCCGTACAGATTTCCCGACCTCTCGCGTTCCCGTTGTCAATGTCGCCACCGTTCCGCAACGCAGCCCGCTTCGCTATCCCGGCGGAAAGACGTGGCTGATACCGCACATCCGTGAATGGTTGCGGCGCACCAAACCTGAGATCCTGATTGAGCCGTTCGCGGGCGGCGCAGTCGTCTCGCTGACCGCCGTCATGGAAGATTTGGCAGAGTCGGCAATCATGGTCGAGATCGACAGAGACGTGGCAGCGTTCTGGCGTTCCGTACTTGAAAGTGGTGCCACTCTTCAGGAATGGATAGGCAAGTTCGATCCGACTTTGGATCGCCTGCGGGAAATCGAGAAGTCGCCGCCCGGAAGTGTTGTCGAACACGGCTTCAGGACACTTGTCCTGAACAGAACCCGGCGTGGCGGAGTCTTGGCTAACGGGGCATCCTTTTGCAAGACAGGCGAAAATGGCAGGGGCCTTCGCTCGCGTTGGTATCCCGAAACCCTCGCAAGTCGCCTTGCAGCGATTCAGGAATATTCTGACCGTCTTGCCTTCGCGGAGGGTGACGGCATGAAGCTGTTGCCGATCCTGCTGCGGGGATGGGGCAGTAACGCGGCGGTCTTCATTGACCCGCCATACACGGCGGCGGGCGGGAAGATGGCCGGGTCTCGGCTATACGAACATTCCAGCATTGATCACGCTGCGCTGTTCGGGATGCTGGCGGACCATGGGTCGAATTTCCTCATGACCTATGACGCTGCCCCGGAGATCGTTGAATTGGTGCATAAGCACGGTTTCTGCGCCGTGGCCCTGTCCATGAAGAGCGGTCATCACAATCGGCTTGTCGAATTGGTCATCACTTCGGAACAGTTGTTCGCATGAGTTCCCGATACGCCATTGCCGAGTGGTTTGGACGTCCGTTCGAGAATTTGTCCGTGGCCGAACTGCAGCACTTGACGCGTCGCGCCCTGAATCTCGATCCAGCCCCGCCATGTCCGTTTCAAAGTGACATGCCGAGATGCAGTAAGAGGGGCGGTGTCTGTTCCATCAAATCCGGCACAAAGCCACCGGCCATCACCTGCCCAAACCGATTCAGTGAGGGCGACTTGTTGCCGTCATGGTTGGCGCGGCTCGTCGGCTTCCCGGATGTATGTCTGGCTCCCGAGGTTCCGTTCATGCGCTCGCCAGCAACCGGCAGGGCGGGTTGATCTGGTCATTGCCCGCGACGGAGATGCCTGTTCATGGTTCGGCTTGGAAATCCAAGCAGCCTATTTTTCTGGATCCGAGATGCTGGCAGACTTCGAGATACTGCTGGACAATACGGACGAGAAGCCACCGGAGCCGACTGCGGTTCTCCGCCCGGACTGGCGTTCATCCAGTGCGAAACGGCTGATGCCGCAGCTTCAGGTCAAAGGACCAACCTTGAGGCGTTGGGGCACCAAGCTCGCGGTTGCCGTTGACCGTCCATTCTTCGAGGCTGTTGGCGGGCCGTCCGACGAACCGTCCCGGGACCTGAACGACGGCGACATCGTTTGGCTTGTGCCACGCATCACCGATGACTACCGGCTTGTTGAGAATCATTGGGAAGTCCTGTCGCTTGAAGAGTCGAGCGACAAGTTGCTTTCCGCTGAAACCGTCAAGCGACATGAGTTTGAAGACGCGCTCCGCACAAAACTGCAACGGATTGGATACACCAAATGACGAAACCCGAGAATTGTCGGACAGTGTGGGTCAATCCGCATGTGTACGGACCTGACAAGGGGGAGCTGAAGGAATCAATTTTGATCCGCGGGGCGGATGGGTAATTGCCTAGGCCCGTCGAGCTTGGCGGGACCGTCAGCGCGATCGAGGGTCTTGCCGCTTGAAGGGCGATTGGGGTTTGCGCCTATGATCCCAATTGAGCGAGCCTCTTGCAAAACTCCCGGGTCTTGCGCATGGGTTTGGAAGTGGAACTCGATAAACACTGGAACATTGATGACGAAATATTAGGAGATTATATACTTAACCAAATTGAATACAACGTGTTGTTGTTCAAAACTGTCATTATTACCATAATTTGTTGCGTGTTCAGTTAAGTATATAATCCCCAAATATTACACGAACGGCCGGACTCCTTTCATCCACGCACAGAGTCTGAGACCCTAAAGTCATGACACATCACCAAGGACTTCACCCACGATCGCGTGCAATCTGTCGCATTGGTCCGAAATCCATTGCGCGGCGTCAAGCCATTCGCCTACGTCGTCATGCATCCACGGCCTCTGAACCGATATGCTCCATCCTTTCTCACTGTTCTGGTTCAGATTGCCTCCAAGCTGCTGGTCCCCCATCCTTTCGCGGATCTTTCGGGGCCCCATTCCACCCTGAAGTGCAACACCAGTGGCGGTGGTGACCGGTTTTCCGGCCGCATGATGTTGCGTATCGGCCAGGAAGCGGCGACAGTCCCTGTGATGCAACATGGGAGACTGCCATGCCCGAGGGCCATCGCCACCTGACCCGGGACGAAAGATGCCAGATCGGCGCGCTGAAGGAAAGCGGGCTCTCCGACGGTGCGGTCGCCGCCCGTCTGGGCCGTGACCGGACGACGGTCTGGCGGGAGATGCGCCGTAACGGCGGGGATTCGGGATACAGCCCGGGCGAGGCGCAGGGGAGGGCGGAGGCCCGCCGCGGCGCGGCTTCCTCGAACCCGAGGAAGATGACGCCCGACCGGTGGGCGCGCGTGGAGGGGCTTCTGGCGGAGGGCTGGAGCCCGGAGCAGGTCGCGGGACGGCTGCGTCTGGAGGGCGGCTGGACGGTGGGCCGCCAGTGGATATATGAGCGTGTGAGGGCCGACCGGAAGGCGGGCGGCGGGCTGTTCCTGCTGCTGCGGCGCCGCGGCAGAAAGCCGAACTGGCGTGGCGGCAGGCACTCGGGCCGTGGCCACATCCCGGGCCGGGTGGACATCTCCGAGAGGCCGGATGAGGTGGAGAGGAAGGAGCGTGTGGGCGACTGGGAGGCGGACACGATCATCGGGAAAGGCCACAGCGGGGCGGTGGTCTCCCTTGTGGACAGGGCCTCGAAATACACGTATTTACAGAGGGTTGAGCGGAGAACGGCGGCCGCGGTCTCCGCCGCGATGGTGGAGATGCTGCGGCCTTCCGCCGCGCCCGTCCACACGATCACGGCGGACAACGGGAAGGAGTTCGCGGGCCACGCCGGCGTGGCGGAGGCGCTCGGTGCCTCCTTCTTCCTCCCCACCCCTACCACTCTTGGGAGCGTGGCCTGAACGAGCACACCAACGGGCTGGTCCGGCAGTACCTGCCGAAGGGGACGGACCTCCGCGCGGTCAGCGACGCGGAGGTGAGACAGGTGCAGGACCGCCTGAACGCGCGTCCGCGCCGGGCGCTGGGCTACCGGACGCCCGCCGAGGTGCTGCATGAGGCCCGCCCTCCCTGACGCCGCGCGACCGCCTCCCGCCGGAGCGCAGGAAGGGGGTGGACAGGATTTCGAGGTCGCGTCCGTCCGGGCTCCGGTCGGGCTGCGCCCTCCCTGCGCCCGGACGGACGCGACCCGCCCCGGCGGAGGCGTTGCGTTGCCCGGAAAGCCCGGATAACCTGCATCCAGACGGGACCACAGCCGTCCCGGGGCCGGATCCGCGGTGCCCGGGGGCCGGAAACCGCGCCTTCCGGCCATTCCCTACGCTCGGGCTACGCCCCCGCCGCGGGAATGGCCGGTGTTGCACTTCGGAGTGGAAGTGGGGGGGAATAATGGCGCATTCGAGCCGCCCGTTCTTCAGACGGATTGAACTCGCCCGATTTGATATAGAGCCAAAGTAGCTTCTGGTTGCCGATATGGATTCCCACACGATCAACTGCTTCGCCCTCTCTGACCGACCATTGCGTTGGTCCACTCCAGGTATCCTTCTGTCCCGGAACGCCGCCTACCTGTTCCTTCAGCAGTTTCCAGAATTCCTGGTAGGTATTGTCTTTGGCGAATTCGACCTCCACGGTGACCCCGCATCGTCTGCCCATCTTCCGACATCGTTCCGCACTCCCATCATTGTTCTGCTCGTAGGGATAGAGCACATAAGCGTCGTGACCCGGCACGGTACGCATGGTTAATGTACCGACCGTTCTCCCTGGTGGATATTGCGAGGCCGGATGGATATTCGGTCTGATTGCCTCCCCCGACAGTCTCTTCCCATTTTCGGGATCCCGGTCCAGCAAACCCGCAGCGACATTAGAAACCATCTGACTCGCCGCATCCTCATGCCGCCAAGGTCCGTCCTCGATCCGCCAGCGAAGCCTCGTTGAGCGCACCGCGTCCTCACGCCGCCTCAACGGATCGGTCCACGGCCAGCGCACAAGCGCCAGATCCGCCAGATCTTCGGCGCGCTGCTCTAGTGCCGCTTCATTCCATTCGCTCTCTTCGGCGATGAGCCTTGTCATGCCGATGGAACTATTGCGGTAAACCTCTTTTTTGGCATCAAACGTGTTCGCTCCCATCCCGGCGTTGGTCGCGTCACCGCTCAGGGTCAGATTCGCAAGGCGGTCACGGTACTGCCCGTGCACTTCCTCTGCGTCGTCCCCGAGATAGCGTTTCCATTCGTCGGTGAGTTTCTGCGGCATCACATGTTCGATCGTAAGGTGATCTCGGGCCGGCGCCTCTTCGCGGTGTTTGGCTTCCATCAATTCGCACAACACCGCACGCGCAGACCCTGTCGTGCTTCCCCCATAGGCCTGCCGTGTGCGCACGCCCTCGCGAACGTCCCCGTCACTTGGCACCCCGACACGTGTGTTCCGCAGCCGGCGGATCCGTCCGAGCCAGTGCTCCGAAAAATCCGCGCTTCCATCGGGTCCAGCTTCATGCGCAAGTTCCGCAATCGCCCGGTTCATCCCGGCCGTCGGCCGACCCGCCAGCCACATCCGCGTAGTCCACGCACCAATGCCGGCAAGCGACTTTACAAGTTCCGCATCACCGCCGCCTGCGCAGTTGTTGTCATTGGCATCGTTCAGCAGCCGCAGCGTCAATGGCCGGTGAACATCGATCCCGAGTTCGCGCAGATGCCGGAGTTCCCGGTCGACTTTGGCATCCCCATAACCCTTCGCCGTGCCTGTGAGCATTCCGTAGAGACCCGCTAGGTGCGCCAGATCGCGGCAAAGCGCTGGCCGGTCGCCCTGTCGTCCCGATTGCACCGCCCATCTGCGAACCCCTTCGTAAACCCGGTCTATGCCGTGGATCTGGCCTGTCTTCCACCGAAGGACATCCCGAAGGAACATGTCAATTCGTTCGCCTGCATGTCTGGCGTCCAAACGCTTCTCGATCTGAAGCCAGTGATTGTCGTATAGATCCTGCTGCACCGCATCGGGAAGCCCCATCAACAGCCAGTTCTTGACCTTTTCGCTCTCAGCTAGTGATCGGCCAGTCGCATTCAGACTCTCGAATATCTGCTGCGGGTCCTCCTTGTCGTCGAGGCCGATGCTGACCACATGTAGCCGGTCAAGGCCCTTTAGGAGAAGACCCACACCATTTCGAGCCACCAGACGACGGGCGATCCTCCAGGCTTGAGTTACAGCGCCCTCGCCTTCCGGAACGCTCTCAAGACCGCGCAGGTACTCCTCCTCGTCCCCGTCCTGCAGTCGCAGCTTGCGGCGTTTGTCCAGCGGCTTGCCTGGATTGGTCAGTCGGTCATTGCGAATGATTTCCCGGGTCCAACCATCACAGTTGCCTTCCGAACCAAGCTCGTCCGCAATGGAGGCGAGCAGAATGCTCACTGTGGTCAGCCTCTGCTGGCCGTCAACGACCCGGATCGTTGTCACCACGCCAGCTGGGCCGGGTTCCGGAAAGGTTAGCAGAGTGCCGCCGTAGTGAGTCGCGCCGGGATCGGCAGCCGCAATCGTGATGAGATCTTCGACCAGTCGTTCGATGTCGGTCGAGTTCCAGCAGTAGCGGCGCTGCCATCGCGGCACCACGTACTGAACCTGTGCGTTCAGAAGTTCCAGAAACTTAAGGGGTTTAGCGTACATAGATTGTGCCTTCGTTGCGATACGTCCTGAATCCAGATTGGGCCCAGCGAAAGACTCTCCCGCTCTGTTGTAGCCCTGCGATGGGTTCATTGATAGCTCTAACTAGCGGCACAAGTGGCTTCAAGCGACCGCATCGCTAGGAATTCGCGAACGTGTCTGCCCGCACCCCTACCCGGCGGCATTGCGCCAACCGGACAACACGGATACGCCTTCTTCCGACGGGACCTGAATCCTCCTTGGGCAGGATTGCCAGTGCCCAATAGCCGGGAATCCTGCATTCCATTCCATCCAGGCAGCACCTCCGCTGCGGAAACCGTCGTTTTCGCATTTCTGAACCCACACCCGGTTGCGGCGGTGGCCCTGTCGCGAGAGCAACATCCAGACCTGCGCACATGGGACTGGGGTGTAAACCCAGAGACGGTCAGGGTATTCGAGGCTCGCGATACTTTGGCGCGCAGGTCATCCGGGCAGGAGTTGGTCAGGATTCCCGCAATGATCTGGAATCAATGGCGTGTGGATGTTCTGCTCATCAGTGAAAGAGAGGGTCGGTTCCGGAATTGCGCCCCATGGAGAAGCGAGGCGTCAGCGCCACAGGTTGACCTCAAATACCGAGGTAACCTCTCCATGGATCGACCCAAGAGCGTATCCAGTGCCCGACGTGCGTCCTTACCACCTGCACACGCATTGGCTCAACCCGATGTCTCCGGCCAAAGGTCCGCCAGATTGAAAGTAATGGCTTCGAACGGCCGCACACTCACTTGATCGTCCTCCTTCAGGGCGGCAATCAGCAGCCACTGACCATCCCGAAGCTCTAAAGCCTCAAGTTCCCGCTCGACGGGATCCACAAGCCAAAGATGGCTGACGTTCTCGCCCGCATAGAATGGTCGCTTCTCAAATAGATCGAGCTTGCGTGTTGCCGGAGACAGGATCTCGCAGACCCAATCGGGAGCGACCGAGCAGTAAGCGGCATCAGGGTAATCCGGCATGGTCTCCCGTCGCCATCCGGCCAGATCGGGCACTACGACCTCGCCGCTCAAATGCAGTTCTGGTTCGTCGATGATCCACCAGCCGCCTGGACCGCCGCGGCCAAACTGAAAAGGGCCGGAAAGGTCGTATCCGAGAGATGACCCGGCAAACGCGTGCCTCATGGCAGGTCGGGGATGGGTATGAAGCGTTCCCCCGATGAGTTCGGCGACCATTTCGGGCGGTGCGTTGAGCACATCCGTGTAGGTTGCGGACGGCGACTTCCTCAATGACTGGACGGACATGACCGTTTGTTCCCTTCAGCTTGCCGCATCCTGCTTCGAATGCCGGTGATCCTTCTGTCCAACCGGTTCCGCCTTGACGCGATCATGCACGAACAGGGGAATCGTCCCATCCCGGATATTGTCCACTGCGGCGTCTATCGCGGCGACCGTACGAGAAACCAACCGCTCGGCACGACGGGGTACGATTAGCGACCCACCACCTCGATGTCGAGACGCGAAGGCCCAAAGAGGCGGTGGACCAGCGCTTCCAGCTTGCCGTGATCGATGTTGCGGAGTTCATATGTCGCGACCACTCCAACACCAGCCGTCAGAAACTTCGGCTGGAGGTGGGCTCCTGCGATGCGCCGCTCCACGTTCATGTTCGTGACGCCTGTCCCGTGAACCAGATTGCGGCTCGCTGCGACGAGCGAGAGATCAGACCTGCTTCCCCGCTGCGGAAACGGCCGGTGCAGGTCGACTTGGTATATACGTTGAACGCAACGCAGGTCCGTATTCTGAACGATTTCAGGGGCCTCGTACGGATTCTGAGGCTTTCAGAACGTCGGCAGCAATGTCATTGGGTTGTGACAAGAACAGCCTCGACCCTGCGGTTCAGGGTCCGACCCTCTTCGGTCAGGTTGCTTGCCCGCGGAGCCAGAAAACCGACTCCATCTGAAAGCACCTGGCTGCGGGTCACTCCATGCCGCTCCACAAGCCGCTCCAGAACTGCAGCGGCCCGCAACCGCGAAAGCTCAATGTTCGAATCGGGGGAGCCAACTGCGTCTGTATGGCCTACAAGCACGATTATCTTGTCGGGATTTGCATGTAGATAGAACGCAAGACCTGCCAACGATGCGAATGTCTCGTCCCCGAGCCGGGAGGAGCCGGTCTTGAACTCAAGGTCGTCGAGGGGTATGAAGCCAGTCAGCTCCAACCGCTCTCCCGCCTCCTCAATGTCCGACATTGTCGTGGGAAACGGTTGCGGGTTCCCGGTCGCCACAACGCGAGCGACTTCGCCGTTCCTGCTAACCTGGGTGAGGTGGACAAAGCCGGCATTGGCGCTGCGGCTCACAATCATGGCGACATATTCATCACCGCCACCTTTCGCTGCCCTCTTCGCGGACAGATACCTGTAGTCACCGAGATGCACGTGCATATCAGGCTCTGGCAGGATGTCGATCTGGTAACGGAAGTCAAATCCTCCACAGGCTCTCGTTTCGCATTCGAACAGAATTTCGAAACCAGCAGCCATAATCTGTTTTCGCAATGAGGCCAATAGTTGAAGGGTCGTGTACTCACCGATCACCCTCCAGCTCTGACGATGCAATGTTCCCTCGGCGACCACGCCTTCCAGCTGACCATCAGAGAACGGTGCTGTTGCCAGGAAATGGCTGGTGCCTGCAATTCGCTGTTCCGCCAGCGGTTCTGTTGGCCAAGGGAACTCCAGGACCATCGCCTGCACCGCAGTAGCTGCAAGATGTATGAACAGCGTCGTGACGGTGCGCAGGATCATCTTGCGGTGGCGTGATAGGCATCGTTCGGCTGCATGTCGACCGCGGATGCCACTCGATTGGTCATGTTGAAGAAACCGACGACGCTGGCGATGTCGAATATGTCGCGATCCGAGAAGCCGACGTCCCGCAGCGCCTGACGATCCGACTCTTCCACTTCAGAGCTTGATTCTGTCAGCTTTGCCGCGAAGTCCAGCAGTGTCCGCTGTCGCACGTCCAATCCCGCCGCGCGGTAGTTCATCACCATCGCCTCTCCCAGCGCCGGATTGCCGGAAAGCTCCCGAACGGCTGCACCATGGGCGACCTGACAATACCAGCAGCGGTTGATCGAACTGACGACGACTGCGATCATCTCGCGGTCGAGCTTTGACAATCCGCTCTCGCCGAGCATCAGGTCGTTGTACATCGTCGTGAAGGCGTTGAGTTTCCCAATGTCGAAAGCATAGGCCTTCAGGACGTTTGGGATCAGTCCAAGCTTCTCACGGCAGAGATCGAAGTACTTCTGCGTCGGCTCGGGTAACGGGTCTACCATTGGCAGGTCAAGCGCGGTTACCTGCCTAGCTTCATCTGACATATCCACTCCGGAAGATCGATGTCCTCATTTGGTTCGATAGTGGTATTCTGCCAGAACCTTCATTCCGTTGGAAGTGTATAGAGCGCGTCCGTCCGTATTCGTGCGGGTCGCTGCCAATGCCAGATGGGTTGCGCCTCTGCCCTGCGCCCAGCGTGCGGATGCCCGTATGATGTTGGTGCCAACGCCCTTGCGGCGTAGCGCCGCCGTCACATGAATGGCGTGAATTACCGCAATCCGTTGATATGCCGCAACGAAAGCAACTCCTGCCGGGAAGTCCTCGCATCGTACAAGCAAGGCGGTCTTTGGGCCTTGGACGCGCTCCATCACGGCGAGGCGGTCCGGTCCGATGCCCCCTGCCATCCAGAGTTCCGCCATGATTCCCAATGGCGGATAGATCTCAAACACCGACGCATGTGGCAAAGGCTCGGTCGCTAATTGTGGCACATCAGCCAAATACACGACGACCGAGTCCTTTATTCTGTATCCCTGCCGTTCCAGCAGCGCGTCGATCTGTTCCATGCCGGGCCTGATCATGAAGATGCGGTTCTGGTGTAACCCCGACATTGCATCTTCGGCGAGAGCGATGTCTGATACGACGACCAGCGCTTCGGCGGTTGTTGATGACACTCGCTGCCCGCCACCGCAGCCATTGCGGATTTTCCAAGGACCGACACGCTTCGTGCTCGCCGGTGGCCAAGTCGCCTCCAATGCGGTGAACAATTCCGCAATCGAAGGATCACTCATGTCACTGCGTCCGGGAATGCCTCCTGCAGCTCGGTGACCGCCGAGCCGAGGAGCTCCGGGTCGGTCCCTCGCACGACCAGGTTCACACCGAATCGGCCATGCAGCACGAACGGATAGGAACCGAACGACAGTCCCGCATAAGCCTCGGCGATTCGCCTGAGTGGCCCCGCGATCTCGCCTTCCGGAAGGTTGACCCGCACCGCTTCGCTGTGTATCGGCGCACCTCCGACCAGTGTCGGCAGGACGCTTGCAACCATGGCTTCAAAAATCGCTGGAACCCCTGCAAGGACATGCACGTTATCCAGCGAGAACCCCGGCGCCGACGAGACCGGATTGTCGATCAGCACCGCGCCTTCAGGCACCCGAGCCATTCGCAGGCGCGCCGCGTTCATTTCGATTCCATGCCGACGGCAATGTTCCTCTAGAATCGCCTTCGCATCTTCCCGTACGCCAATGGGAAGCCCAAACGCCGCAGCAACGGAATCGGCGGTGATGTCATCATGCGTGGGGCCGATACCCCCGCTAGTGAACACCTGGTCATGGGTCGCCCTCAGGGAATTCACCGCACCCGTGATCGCATCCTGATCGTCGCCAACAACACGAACCTCCCTAAGGTCGAATCCCGCCTTTGTCAGTTCGCCTGCCAGATGGTGCATGTTGGAGTCGCGCGTGCGGCCGGAAAGCAATTCGTCACCGATCACGATCATCGCCACACTGGGGTTAGGCATCGTCCTCTCCCATAGGTTCGCCAACCATCGTCGAAACTCCCTGAACCCTAACCGGCGATGCAATCTCGCGCCAGTCGTGTTCTTTTCCGGTTTTCCGTGATCTCGACACGATGTAAGTTCAACTTCGAAGACAAGGGGAATTCATCCGATGAGTGGAACCTTCGAGGCAAGGCTGGCGGAGCTTGGTGTTACACTTCCCGAAGCTCCGGCTCCAGCAGCCAACTATGTACCGTGGGTGCGGGTTGGCGACATTCTGTATGTTTCCGGGCAGATCAGCCAGAATATGAATGGACTGATCACCGGCAAGGTCGGGGCTGACCTGAGTGTTGCCGAAGGCGCCGCTGCAGCACGAGCCTGTGGTATCAGCTTGCTCGCGCAGGTCCGATATGCCTGCGAGGGTGATCTGGACCGTCTTCAGCGCGTTGTCAAGCTAACTGGATTTGTGAACTCGGTTCCGGAGTTCGCCGATCAACCAAAGGTCATCAACGGTTGCAGCGATTTTCTGGTCGATGCTTTGGGGGATGCGGGCCGTCACGCGCGTTCCGCAATTTCCGCGGCTGCGCTGCCACTCAATGTCGCTGTGGAGATCGAAGGCGTGTTCCAGATTCGATGACTCCACTTCCTAAGGAGTTCCTCAGTCGACCGTTGGCCCACAGGGGCTATCATAACGGGGATATTGGCATTCCCGAGAATTCACGTGCGGCGTTCGAGAGGGCGGTTGTCCAGGGCTATGGGATCGAATTGGACGTGCAGCTCTCCGCCGACGGCGAGGCGATGGTCTTCCACGATTTCGATCTTGAGCGCCTAACGTCCGAGTCGGGATTGGTTCGGGAGCGTGGAAGATCTGAATTGGGGAATATCAAGCTCCGTGACAGTGCGGAGACCATTCCCGCATTGGACGAGGTTCTTGAACTGATCGCCGGACGTAAGCCGGTTCTGGTTGAGATCAAGAGACCGGTGTGCACGAAAATGGACGATGGGAATTCCTTGGAGCGGGCCGTAGCCCGGGCGTCGAATCCCTACGACGGACCGGTTGCGGTAATGTCGTTCTGTCCAAATGCGGTGGCGAGGTTCGCCGATGCCGCTCCGGACATTCCCCGTGGTCTGACGACATGCCCGTTCAGGCCGCAGGATTGGCCAGACCTGCCCGATGATGTGCTGGTGGGCCTGCGTAATGTGGTGGACTTCGACCGAGTTGGGGCGACATTCATAAGCCATCAGGTAGCGGACCTTTCCCGACCGCGTGTTTCCGAACTCAAGGTCCGTGGTTCGCCGGTCCTCTGCTGGACCGTACGCAGCATTGAACAGGAAATGGAGGCACGGCGGGTCGCACACAATATCACCTTTGAAGGCTACGCAGCCAGATCGGCCGTGCCTTGACCTGCGAGACCTGTAGGCCAGAGTCAGCCTATGGCCGAACCTGTCATTGAGGTTGACATTCTCGACGGTCTCGATGGGATCGCATCGGACGATTGGGATGCCTGTGCCTGCCCGGAGACGAAGGCCGGAGGACGTCCTCTCGACCCGTTCACAACCTGGCGCTTCCTGAATGCACTGGAGGTGTCGGGCTCCATTGGCTCGGGCACTGGCTGGGTCCCTCGGCACCTGGTCGCCCGGATAGAAGGTGAAGTCATCGCGGTCGCGCCGCTCTATGCCAAGGGACACAGTCAGGGCGAGTATATCTTTGATCATGGCTGGGCCCATGCCTATGAGCAGGCTGGCAGAAGCTATTATCCGAAACTTCAGATTGCCGTTCCATTCACACCTGCGACAGGACGTCGTTTGCTGACCCTTCCCGGGCATGAGGACGTGGGACGGGCGGCACTGCTGCAGGGCGCCGTAAGACTGGTCGCGGCGAACCGGCTCTCGTCGCTACACGTCACATTCTGTACGGAAGCGGAGGCGAAGGCTGTTGAAGGGCTGGGATTCATGCATAGGATCAGTGAGCAGTTCCACTGGCAGAATAGAGGTTATACGGACTTTCAGGGGTTTCTGGCCGAACTCAATTCGCGTAAACGCAAGAACATCCGCAAGGAGCGCACCGCCATCCGGGCGTTCGGGGGCAAAATCCATGAGCTGACAGGCAGCCTCATCGAACCTCGCCATTGGGACGCGTTCTGGCAATTCTATCAGGATACCGGTGCGCGCAAGTGGGGTATGCCTTACCTGAGTCGAGCATTCTTCGCTGAGGCCCACGCCAGTCTTCGTAAGGATATCGTACTCTTCCTGGCTGAACGCAATGGCCGCTTCGTGGCGGGAGCGCTTAACTTCGTTGGACGCGAAACGTTATTCGGCCGCTACTGGGGCTGCATCGAGGACCATCCGTTCCTTCATTTCGAACTTTGCTACTACCGTGCCATCGACTACGCGATCCGTAACGGTCTTTCACGTGTCGAAGCAGGCGCACAGGGACCCCATAAGCTGGCCCGAGGATATCTGCCGGTTGCCTGCCATTCGCTGCACTGGTTTGCGGAGCCCGCGATGCGAAGCGCGGTTGGCCGCTATCTAGGTGAAGAGCGGCAGGCTGTGGGCGAGGAGATCGAGGCATTGACCGAATGCGGACCGTTCAGGAATGAGGGAGATATGTCCATATGACCGAAAGACTTACCGAAGTGCAGCGGGCCGAGGGTTTGGCGCCGTTGCTTCGTTCAGGCTGGGAAATGGTGGAAGGCCGGGACGCGATCAGCAAGACCTTCACCTTCCGCAACTTCGTCGAAGCATTTGGCTGGATGACCCGCTGCGCACTTTGGGCGGAGAAGTGGAACCACCATCCAGAATGGCTCAATGTCTATGGCAGGGTCGAGGTGACACTGTCCTCCCATGACATTGGCGGTCTTACCGAGCGAGACGTCAGACTCGCCAGAAAAATGGAGTCGCTGGCCGAATAGGCATCGGACCACTGTGCCCATAGCCGGCAACATTGGGCATACGGTTCCGACTTCATTCGAGTGCCCTGATTGATTCCAGCATCGCTTCTCCGGCGGTCGTTTCGCAGACGCCGCTGTCCTTTTCGACATGCAGCACCTTTACTACGCCATCAACGGCGAAAAGCGCATGTCGTATCGCACGGTCGTGGAGTCCCGCCTCCGGTACCGAGAATGCGAATCCCGCGGCTCTGGTGTATTCCGCAGATGGGTCAGCGAGCATTGTGATGCCAGCGGATGTCGCTCCCGTTGTTCCGCCCCATGCCTCCATGACAAAGGGATCGTTAACGGAGATACAGACAATCTCATCGACACCCTGATCAATCAGCTGGTCGAAGGTACGCATGAAGCTTGGCACATGGCTTGACGTGCAGGTGCCGGTGAATGCGCCTGGAACTGCAAACAGTACCACCTTGCGGCCGACCGCCAGATTCGCCAGATTCACAGTTTCGAATCCGCCTTCATTCTTCCGCAGGAGGCTCGCGCCGGGAATCCTGTCGCCCACTGTCAACGTCATGTCAGTTCCTTTCGTCAGTTGCGTCGTTCCTGTTCACGATATAGGGCAAGCTCCGGTGAGGAGCCAGTGCGGGAGCCACGAAGGGTGCGGAAAATTGTAGTCATTGGCGCCGGGCAAGCCGGCGCATCCCTTGCAGTCCGGCTGCGCAGTCTTGGTCATGACGGCAGCATAACCCTGATTGGTGAGGAACCGGTTGCGCCATACCAGCGCCCTCCGCTGTCCAAGAAATACCTTCTGGGCGAAATGACCCTGGAGCGGCTCTATCTGCGGCCGGAAAGCTACTATCGCGAAAATGACATAGATCTCCGAGTTTCAAGCACGGCGGTTTCCATCGACCGTGCCGGCAAACGGATTTCCGTTGGTAGCCGGGAGGTTTCATATGACTGTCTAGCGCTTTGCACCGGTGCCGTGCCGCGAGCGTTGCCCAGATCGATCGGGGGAGCCTTGCCGGGCGTCCACACGGTTCGCTCGCTCGCGGATGTTGACGCCATGGCGCCAGCCTTCGTCGAGGGCGCAAGGGCGTTGATCGTCGGGGGCGGATATATCGGGCTTGAAGCTGCGGCGGTTGCGGCGACGAGTGGCATGAGGGTCACATTGATCGAGGCGGCCGAGCGGATCCTGCAGCGGGTCGCGGCGCCGGAGACGTCGAGTTATTTCCGCGCACTTCATGAAACTCATGGGGTTGACATCCGCGAACGGGTTTCACTCGAGAGGCTGACCGGTGAGGGAGGCGTTACAGGTGCCGTGCTTTCCGACGGCGCGGAACTCAAGGTTGATGTCGTTATCGTCGGTATCGGAGTCACTCCGTCGACCGAACTTGCCGAGTCCGCCGGGCTTGAAATCGAGAACGGAGTCTGGACCGACATTCAGGGCCGCACTTCGGATCCGTCGATCTGGGCTGCTGGCGACTGTGCGTCGTTTCCTTACAAGGGCACCCGGATTCGTCTGGAGAGCGTGCAGAATGCCATTGACCAGGCGGAGTGTGTGGCTGCGAACATGCTTGGTTCTGAGGAAGACTATGTTCCCCAGCCATGGTTCTGGTCAGACCAGTATGACTGCAAGCTGCAGATCGCCGGCCTTTGTAAGGGTTACAGGCGGATCGTAACCCGTGGCGCCGGCCATAGTGTCTCGTTCTGGTATTATGCGGACGAAACTCTTCTGGCGGTCGATTCGATGAACGACGCGCGAGCGTACATGATTGGCAAACGGTTGCTGGAAATGGGAAAATCCCCTGATCGGGCGGTGATCGCGAATGCGAATGTTGACCTGAAGCCGCTCCTGCGTGGATAGTACCGCAGCGTCATTGCACTTAGGAGCCCAAACCCCGCCACGGCGGCGGCGCTGTCGTTGAGAGTAAAGCCCGATTCCCGAATTTTGGAAATGGCGTGGAATCAATGGCATAGGGGTGTTTTACCCAGGAGCTAACGGTTTCAGTCTAACTTGATGGTTCTTCGCCCCGGCCATCTGTTGCCCACTCCAGAGTTCATTGGCTCCCCACTGGAAGTGGGGCTTTGATGACGATGCCTTGCTTGCGAACGGTACTCCGAAATTGCCAGGCGCGGTGTTCCGGAACGGCCAGCGGATCCGATCCCCAGCTTCCCTCGGCGCTTTCAGGGGGGCAACGATCAATCGAGGCTGTAGACATCCCGGATCGCTGCATAGGTGTCGCGCCAGGCAAGGAAGGCGGGATCGGCGTTGTATCTCCGGCTGAGCCGAGTGCCCAGTTTCCGGCTCCAGGGCTTTTTCCGACCCATGTAATGCCAGATCCCCGGATTCTCCAATGCCTCCTTCAGTTCCTCTTGGGCGATTCGCGGCCAGTCGCCGTCCCGCGCAAGCGGTTTCAGGTTCCAGGCAACATGCAGCCGGGCGCAGCGGCCGGCGAAGAACTCGTTGAGACGGTCCTGGTCCGGAAGGTGTTCCAGGTATGGCTCAAGCCCTGCGAGGTCGCGGAGCGGGGGTGACCTTCGGGGGGGGGGGGAGGTCCCGTATGGCGTCGCAGTCCATGACAAGGACGCCGCTGTTGAAATACATGTCGCCGGGCCGCATCCCCATGTGCAGCAGGCGCCTGAGCATCGATTGCCTGCGAAGACGGTAATGGCGGGGCCGCAGGATCTCCTTTGCCCCTATGCGCGTCAGGCGACCTTTCGGCGTCCGCAGCGTCCAGCTGGTGTCGACGCCTATGTCCATTGCCGCCGCCAGCGGCATGCCCTCCATGTCGACGGCCATCAGCTCGCCGACATCCCGCATGATAAGCGTGTCCGCGTCAATGAACAGGCATCTCCCCTGCACCAGCCAGGGGAGCTGTAGCGGGAGCAGGCTGATCGCTGGCCAACCGCCGCGGCGGTTCCTCTTGAAGTCCTTGGTACCTGATGGCGGGACGAACGGGCGGACATCGATGGCTGCGCCCCATGTCTCAGCGACTTTCCATAGGGTTTCATGATCCGACGGTTCGAGTCCATCGCCGTAAACGATGATCTCAGGCGGTGCGGCCGCGCGCTCACATAGGGAGTGGATCGAGACGACCGCCGGTACCAGATAGTTCCGGTCAATGCCGTAAACCACCTTGACGGCGCACGCGCCAGCTCTGCGCTCCATCAGACATCTCCCCGTCATCCCGTTTGGCGTCGCCTTGAGTAAGCCATGGCTGGCCAGTAACTGCTCACCCCCTTTATCGGGCGTCCTGATCGAAACAGTCAACAGCCTTTCCCTGCAGGGCGAGGGTGATGGTGACGAGCGGGCTGTATCCGAGCGCCGCCATTGTCTGGAAGTAGCTCAAAATTCTGTTTGCGGCTAGCAACCAGTGCCTAGCTCTGGTCCGGGTCGCCGCTACTCCCACCCGACAAGTAGTCTGATAGGTCGCAAAGTTGATATACTCCCGGTCGGGTCAAGAAGTCAACCCACTCCAAGATCGGTTTCCCCTGGAAGTTCTTGTTGTCTCTCGTGGGCCATCCAGCCCACGGCCTTCAACGTATCGAAGTCGGTTGAGTGGCGATCCGGTCGAAAACGCACTATATATTCGAAGCCGTTATCATGCCCGGGTTGTCTTTCTTCCTCGCCTCCCACGTTGATTGGCGCGGATTCGCTGTGTTGCCGCCATTCCGGATCCCGCCTTTACGTCCCGGCATGAACGGCTTCATTCCCTCGCGGGCGAGTTCGTCGGCTCGCTCATTGCCGGAATCTCCCGCATGCCCCTTGGTCCATTTCCAAGTCACCTGATGCGGCGATTGGGCCGCGTCCAAGGCCTGCCAGAGCTTGGCGTTCCTGACCGGCTTTCGAGATGAGGTAATCCAGCCATTCTTCTTCCAGCCGTTGATCCACCCCGTGATGCCGTTCTTCACATAAGCACTGTCGGTGACCACGGTGATTGAACTCGGTCTGGTGAGGGAGTCCAGTGCGGATATTACCGCCATGAGTTCCATACGGTTGTTCGTTGTATCCTGTGCACCGCCACGCAGTTCCCGAGTCTTCAGCAAGCGGTCGCCATCGCGCGCCTCCAGAAGAACGCCCCAGCCACCCGGACCCGGGTTCCCGCTACATGCGCCATCGGTGTAGGCGACGATTTCAGGCATGGGCGATCATCGTGATCCAGTCCTCCACATCACCCGACAGGCCCCGTCCGGAGCCATGTCGAGAAGAAACGGGGGAAAAGCCTGTGCCAGTCAACGCTTCGCAAAGCTCATCCTCTGAATAATAGGCCCCATTCCACCCTGAAGTGCAACACCAGTGGCGGTGGTGACCGGTTTTCCGGCCGCATGATGTTGCGTATCGGCCAGGAAGCGGCGACAGTCCCTGTGATGCAACATGGGAGACTGCCATGCCCGAGGGCTACCGCCACCTGACCCGGGACGAAAGATGCCAGATCGGCGCGCTGAAGGAAAGCGGGCTCTCCGACGGTGCGGTCGCCGCCCGTCTGGGCCGTGACCGGACGACGGTCTGGCGGGAGATGCGCCGTAACGGCGGGGATTCGGGATACAGCCCGGGCGAGGCGCAGGGGAGGGCGGAGGCCCGCCGCGGCGCGGCTTCCTCGAACCCGAGGAAGATGACGCCCGACCGGTGGGCGCGCGTGGAGGGGCTTCTGGCGGAGGGCTGGAGCCCGGAGCAGGTCGCGGGACGGCTGCGTCTGGAGGGCGGCTGGACGGTGGGCCGCCAGTGGATATATGAGCGTGTGAGGGCCGACCGGAAGGCGGGCGGCAGGCTGTTCCTGCTGCTGCGGCGCCGCGGCAGAAAGCCGAACTGGCGTGGCGGCAGGCACTCGGGCCGTGGCCACATCCCGGGCCGGGTGGACATCTCCGAGAGGCCGGATGAGGTGGAGAGGAAGGAGCGTGTGGGCGACTGGGAGGCGGACACGATCATCGGGAAAGGCCACAGCGGGGCGGTGGTCTCCCTTGTGGACAGGGCCTCGAAATACACGTATTTACAGAGGGTTGAGCGGAGAACGGCGGCCGCGGTCTCCGCCGCGATGGTGGAGATGCTGCGGCCTTCCGCCGCGCCCGTCCACACGATCACGGCGGACAACGGGAAGGAGTTCGCGGGCCACGCCGGCGTGGCGGAGGCGCTCGGTGCCTCCTTCTTCTTCGCCACCCCCTACCACTCTTGGGAGCGTGGCCTGAACGAGCACACCAACGGGCTGGTCCGGCAGTACCTGCCGAAGGGGACGGACCTCCGCGCGGTCAGCGACGCGGAGGTGAGACAGGTGCAGGACCGCCTGAACGCGCGTCCGCGCCGGGCGCTGGGCTACCGGACGCCCGCCGAGGTGCTGCATGAGGCCCGCCCTCCCTGACGCCGCGCGACCGCCTCCCACCGGAGCGCAGGAAGGGGGTGGACAGGATTTCGAGGTCGCGTCCGTCCGGGCTCCGGTCGGGCTGCGCCCTCCCTGCGCCCGGACGGACGCGACCCGCCCCGGCGGAGGCGTTGCGTTGCCCGGAAAGCCCGGATAACCTGCATCCAGACGGGACCACAGCCGTCCCGGGGCCGGATCCGCGGTGCCCGGGGGCCGGAAACCGCGCCTTCCGGCCATTCCCTACGCTCGGGCTACGCCCCCGCCGCGGGAATGGCCGGTGTTGCACTTCGGAGTGGAAGTGGGGTAGGTATAGAGTCTTCCCAATCGGTCAATTCTCTCCCCTGCACCCAGTTTCATGCCGATGAACAGGGGGCCACCAGATTCACAGATCGCATTCAATGCCACCAGATGCCGGAATAGGTCTGTGCGCCGAGCATGCAGCAGCGAAAAGCTCGCCCAGATTCCACCAACCTGACCGAACTCTGGAATGTCATCGAACGTTGCCTGAATGGCGTTCACACCGGGATGTCGGGAAGCTCGTGCAACCATTCCAGCTGAACCGTCGACCGCCAATACATCGAATCCGGCTCTTGCCAGCTGGGCGGCGTGGTGCCCGGGTCCACAGCCCAGATCAAGGATCCTCGCATTTGGGGTTGCGGCCTCGATAAATTCAGAGAGTTCGATGGGCGCGGACTCTCCAACCAAGTCCACATAATCGTCCACCATTCGATCATAGACCTGGAGCGTGCCGTCCATGCCGGACCCGGAGAAGTGCGGAACCGCGGCACAATCTACGGTGCCTGACCGCTCTGAGCACACCCCGGGAACTTCGGGCTTGCATCGCATACCAGTGAGAGAACTCCCGTCCGTCACGCAAAATCACGCAGTTCCGGAGGCAGCTTGAATTCAACACTCTCCACCGCCACTTCCACCAGTTCCTCTGTTACATCGAAACGCTTGTGAAAAGCCTCGACGACCTCACTGACCAAAACCTCTGGCGCACTGGCGCTGGCTGTGACGCCAACACCACGCGCACCGTCCAGCGAACCCCAGTCGATCTCCTCCGCGTTCTGTATCAGACGGGAATGTTCACAACCCGCCGCAACGCTCACTTCCACCAACCTCCGGGAATTCGATGAATTCGGCGCACCGATCACCAGCATCGCGTCAACTCTAGGAGCGATCGCTTTGACCGCATTCTGCCTGTTTGTCGTGGCATAGCATATGTCCTGCTTGTGCGGCCCGACAATTCCGGGAAAGCGTGACTTCAACGCGGCAACCATCTCTGCCGTGTCGTCAACGGACAGGGTGGTCTGGGTGATGTAGGCCAGCCTCGTAGGATCACGGACCCGCAATGCAGCCACGTCCTCGACGGTCTCCACAAGAAAAATCTCGCCGCCGGGCAGCTGTCCGATGGTGCCAATGGTCTCAGGATGTCCCGCGTGACCGATCATCACGATCTCAAGGCCATTCCGATGATGCCTTTTCGCTTCGATGTGCACCTTGGAGACCAGTGGGCAGGTGGCGTCGACGTAGATCATTTGCCGCATCGCCGCCTTTGCTGGAACTGATCTGGGCACTCCGTGCGCCGAAAAGACTACAGGTCGATCATCTGGACATTCGTCCAGACTCTCGACAAAAACCGCACCCTTGGAGCGCAGTTCATTGATCACATGCCCGTTATGCACGATCTCGTGCCGAACGTAGACCGGTTCACCCCATTTCAGCAGCGCCAGCTCCACGATCTTGATGGCCCGGTCAACGCCAGCGCAGAACCCACGAGGCGCCGCGAGTAACAGGGACAGTGCGGGTCTATCCATTTCCGCACCCACTTGACCGCGCGACAGCCATTCGGCTCAATTGCTGCTTCACAGACTCAGGGTGCGCACGAACCCGGAACACCAGATTCGGCTGCTGACCGAATTGCTGCTGTTGCACTTCCGGTCACTCCTGAGCCGCCGTTCCCGGCTCAATCTCGCGTGGTGGACGGCCGATGACATCCTTCAACTCATCCAGTTCTATGAAATTGTCGGCCTGTCGGCGCAACTCATCCGCGATCATCGGAGGCTGGCTTCTAATCGTCGAAACAACCGATACCCTCACCCCGCGGCGCTGAAGGGCATTGACAAGGGGGCGAAAGTCACCGTCACCTGAAAACAGCACCATGTGATCGACATACGGAGCCAGTTCCATCGCGTCCACCGCAAGTTCGATGTCCATGTTGCCCTTGACCTTTCGGCGTCCCATACTGTCGACGAACTCCTTGGCCGGTTTCGTCACCATCGAGAACCCATTGTAATTGAGCCAGTCAACCAAAGGACGGATCGGCGAGTAGTCGTCACTTTCCAGAAGCGCTGTGTAATAGAAGGCCCGCAACAACTTCCCCCGGCGCATGAATTCCTGCCGCAGAAGCTTGTAATCAATGTCGAAACCGAGCGCTTTCGCCGCCGCGTAGAGGTTTGATCCGTCAATGAACAGTGCCAACCGTTCGTCTCTGTAGAACATATCCGGTCCTTTCGATTATGCAGAACTCGAAATTGATGGTTCAATGCCAAATGGTGCGAATTGCCCCGGCCACTCCCGGAGGGGGTGGCGGTCCGACCTTCTTATGAGATAGGAACGAATTCAGTGCCGCAATACAGTGTTCGGAGCAAATCGTCGCAGGACTCATCTGGAACCCGGATACACGCCTTGGTCGCGCTCGGGGCAAACATACCGAGTCGGTTTGGTACACCCGCCGAGACGCTGCAGGCAGCGTTGCGAAGACTGGAAACAGCGCCACTACATCTTGAATGCGCGAGTCGACTTTATTCCACCCCGTGCTTTCCGATAGGCTCAGGTCCTGACTACGTAAATTCCGCGGCGACCATTTCCGGTCCGGCCGACGCTCACGCGGTTTTGAACGCCCTGAATGCGCTTGAAGCCGAATTCGGGCGCAAGCGCGGTACGCGATGGGGTCGTCGCACGCTAGATCTGGATCTCATTGCTTTTGGTGACTCGGTCTTGCCGGATCCGGAGACCTATGGTATGTGGCGCGACCTCACACCGGAAGCCCAGCGACTCAGGGTACCCGAAGAGCTTGTCCTGCCCCATCCTCGTCTACAGGATCGTGCCTTTGTTCTGGTTCCGCTCCTTGAGATCGCGCCTGAATGGAAACATCCGGTCACTGGCCTGACGGTCGCGCAGATGCACGACTCCCTGCCCGAGAGCGAAAAAGCCGCCGTCATGCCATTGCGAACAGCGGACTGAGACTTCATATCACTTGCCAAGAATCAGTTGTACGCTTATGAGCGATCTTTCACTGCCTTCCTGACCCAGAATTGGAGAGACCATGGCCCGCGTTACGGTCGAAGACTGTGTTGACAAGGTTCCGAACCGTTTCGATCTGGTAATGCTCGCTAGCCATCGTGCAAGGGAGATATCCACTGGCGCACCGATCACCGTCGACCGCGACAATGACAAGAATCCTGTTGTTGCGCTACGCGAGATCGCCGATGAGGCACAGAGCGCCGAGGATCTCCGCGAGCGGATGATCGCAAGTCACCAGCACGAAAACGAGGTGGATACGCCCGAGGAAGTTCAGATGTCACTGCCCATGGACACCGATGACCGTCCGGACGACGATGATCTGACAGAGGACCGGCTGCGTGCGCTGATGGCGGCGCACGATCCAGGATAGCGGACGGATACCGCCGTGGCGCTGGATCGTCTGGTCGGGGTCGAGGATCTGGTCGAAAGGGTCCGAGCCTACAATCTGAGGTCCAACGGGCCACAGATCCGTGCCGCATACGAGTATTGCGAACTCATGCATCGGGGGCAGTTCCGGCAATCCGGCGAGCCCTACTTTGTCCATCCGGTTGAGGTCGCCCACATCCTCACGGAAATGCGGCTTGACGACCAGACAATAATCACGGCGCTCCTTCATGACACCATTGAAGACACGAAGTCGACATTTGACGAGACAAGACGTCGCTTCGGTTCCGAGGTCGCGACGCTGGTCGATGGAGTCACCAAACTGACCAACCTGCAGCTTTCCGGCTCAGGTTCGGAACAGGCCGAGAATTTCCGCAAGCTGTTTCTGGCAATGTCCCGGGACGCGCGTGTCATACTGGTCAAGCTGGCGGACCGCCTCCACAACATGCGCACCATCAAGCACATGAAACCGGAAAAACAGAAGCAGAAAGCGCGTGAGACAATGGAAGTGTTTGCACCGCTTGCAGGCCGGATGGGAATGCAGTGGATGCGCGACGAACTTGAGGATCTCGCCTTCAGCGTCCTGAATCCGGAGGGGCGCGTTTCCATCATGCGTCGTTTCGTTAAGCTTCAGAAGGAAACCGGCGACGTGGTCGAGAAGATCACATCCGACATCGAAGCGGAGCTGTCCCGAGTGGGAATCGAAGCCGAAGTAAGGGGCCGGGCCAAGAAGCCGTATTCCATCTGGCGAAAGATGCAGGCAAAAAAGCTCAGTTTCGCGCGACTCTCCGACATTTACGGTTTCCGCGTGCTGGTTGACGGCAAGGATGACTGCTATCGCGTCCTTGGCGCGATGCACCAGAGATGGCGGGCCGTCCCAGGCAGGTTCAAGGATTACATCAGCCAACCCAAGACCAATGGATACCGGTCAATCCATACGACGGTTTCCGGGCGCGCGGGGAAACGCGTGGAGATTCAGATCCGCACACGGCAGATGCACGATGTGGCCGAAAGCGGGGTCGCAGCCCACTGGTCCTATCGGGATGGCGTGAGGTCGGGCAATCCCTTTGCGGTTGATCCGACCAAGTGGCTCTCCGATCTCAACGATCGTCTGATGTCCGGCAACAGCTATGACGAGTTCATGGAAGATGTGAAACTTGAGATGTATCCCGACAAGGTGTTCTGCTTCACGCCAAGGGGCGACGTGGTCAAGTTGCCGCTCGGCGCGACTCCGCTGGACTTCGCCTATGCGATCCATACCCGAATCGGCGACAAATGCGTCGGTGCAAGGATCGACCATCAGCGGGTGCCGCTCTGGACACGCATCAGAAACGGGCAGATGGTTGAGATAATCACCGCCGAGGGCCAGCGCCCGCACGCCGAGTGGGAAAGCATCGTCAAGACAGGAAGGGCCGGGTCTGCGATCCGACGGTCTCTGCGCGAAGAGGAACGGAAGCGCTTTGTCAGACTCGGTCGGGAACTGGCAAGGGTGGCATTCGAGCATGTCGGCAAACGCGCCACTGACAAGGCGCTTGCGACGGCGGCCCGGCAAATGGGGTTGAGGGACAGTCTGGAACTGCTGGATGAACTTGGCCGCGCAAAGATCAGCGGCAACGAGGTGGTCAGCACGCTCTATCCCAGGCTTGCGCCAGGGACAGGTGATGAAATCGATGCGGCCCGAGCAGTGGTGGGACTCGCCACGGGCCAGAATTTCGAGCGGGCCCGATGCTGCCAACCAGTGCCGGGAGAGCGAATTGCCGGGATTCGCTACCGCGGAAAGGGCGTGTTTGTCCATGCGATCGACTGCGTGGCCCTACAGGAGTACGAAGATCAGTCAAACCGATGGGTCGATCTTCATTGGCACTCCGGGCCGCATCCAGCGGTCCATACAGTCAGCTTCGACCTAACGATTTCGAATTTCGCCGGCGTGCTTGGACGGGTCTGCACCCTTATTGGTGAACAGGGAGCGAACATATCGGATCTGAATTTCATCGACCGCAAACCGGATTTCTACAAACTGATTGTCGACGTGGACCTCAGGGATGCGGAGCACCTTCATGCCGTGGTATTGTCACTCGAAGCGGAAAGTGACGTTGCGTCGATCGATCGGTACCGGGATCCGAAACGCAAACCGCAGCCATAGAAGGGAGCAACGGGCGAGAGGTGGTTTTCAAACGTCGTGATGCGCGTAGCTGGCTGCAGGTCATGGGCCAGATCCTATATCCAAAGGGCGGGTGGAGACGCGCCGCACATTACGTTGTTCACCGTCTGCGCCGTCTGCCCGACCCGCCACACAAGATCGCCCGGGGGGTTGCCGCCGGAGTCTTCGTCTGTTTCACGCCGCTTTTCGGGTTTCACTTCCTGCTGGCGGCCGCACTGGCGTTTCTCATACAGGGCAACATCGTTGCCGCCCTTCTGGCAACCTTCATCGGCAATCCGCTTACGTTTCCGATCATTGCGGCGTTCTGCATGGAGATCGGCGAATGGATTCTCGGAATGGAGGCGGAAGTACCTCTGAACCAGGTCTTTGTGGAGTTCAGCCGTACGACTGCAGAGCTATGGCACAATGTCGCTGCAGTCTTCACCGACAACGTGATGCAATGGAACCGGATGGGCAGTTTCTTCCAACGCGTGTTCCTGCCTTATGTTGTGGGGGGAATCCTGCCGGGTCTCACCGCCGGGACGCTGGCCTATCTCTTGACTTTGCCCGCTGTTGCTGCCTACCAGAGGCGCCGGGTGAAAAAACTCAAGGAACGCATCGCGAAGCATCGGAAGATGTTGCAGGAAGCGGAAATGGCATCTGCGCAGGAAGAGGCCGCGGTGATCGGAGGCTTTCAGGAATCGACCCCCTCCGAGCGCCGGGATCCATAGGGAGGCATCGTTGAAACCGGTTGGCAGACTCCGTCTTGGGGTGAACATCGATCATGTTGCCACGGTGCGCAACGCACGCGGTTCGGCCTACCCGGATCCGGTTCGAGCCGCAAGAATGGCGGAAGAGGCTGGCGCCGATGGGATCACCGCCCATCTGCGAGAGGACCGGCGGCATATTTCGGACGGGGACATCGAGCGCCTCATGACCCATCTCTCGCTGCCGCTAAATCTCGAGATCGCCGCAACTCCCGAAATGCAGGGAATCGCGCTTCGCCACAAGCCGCATGCGGTCTGCGTTGTTCCCGAGAAGCGCGAGGAGCGGACGACTGAGGGCGGACTTGAAGTTTCACGTGAGGAGACCCGGCTTGCGGACTTCGTCCTGCCGCTCGCCGGGGCCGGTTGTCGGGTATCGATGTTCATCGCCGCTGATCCCAAACAGGTCGAGGCCGCCCATCGAATTGGTGCCGCTGTGGTCGAGCTTCACACAGGAGCGTATTGTGACGCCTTCTCAGAGGGTCGGCATGATGACGCGCAGGACGAACTCGCGAGGTTGCGCGAGATGTCAGCGCTCGCTCATTCTCTCGGGCTTGAGGTGCATGCGGGTCACGGTCTGGCCTACGACACGGTCAGGTCCGTCGCCGTGTTTCCGGAATTGACCGAGCTCAACATCGGTCATTTTCTGATTGGGGAGGCGGTGTTCCGCGGGCTTGCGGGGGCAATCCACGAAATGCGCAGGCTGATGGACGAGGCCCGCGGGGAAGCCGCCCTTATCTGAATGGCCGTAAAGCACCAATCCATGGTGAACGCACTGGTATAAGTACGTTCCTGTTCCCAAGACCCACTGAGATGCTGTTCAGCGAAACGGTTGTGAATTCCAGGAAGTGCGTTGTGCCATTCAATGCCTACTTCGGGTCGGCGGCACTCGTAGCCGCATTTCCGTCAGTCAGTCCGTGGGACACTCCACTCGGCGAGGACGGCCAAGGCCCGCTCCACATGCGGTTTCATATTGGTCAGGTTGCAGACAGGGCACCATCATAATGAGTCATTGCCATCGCTTGCATTCATGCCGACCATCAAACAGGCGGATCGTTCTCAATCAACCCAATCTGCGGAACTGCGCAAGCAATGTCTTGCCACCCGAGGTGGGAATGTCGACGACCACCGGCGTTTTCGCCTGATCGAGCAGACCATGCTCAAGCAACGCCGTGCGTTGTGGAGGCAACAGTTCGAAAATCGCCTGGTGTTCCCGAGGCGCCAGAGAGCGCACGAAGTCCGTGGCTTACGAGTTAACCGTTCGCGTCGCCCAGGTCATCGAATTCGTTACCATGACGCGCGCCGTTGCGTGCAGCCATCTGAGCACCATCTCCTGCTGCCTGTCCCCTGCTCCGGCTGCCGCCCGAATTCCAGCTTCGAAGTGTTTGTTCAGCGTACTGAACGGGTCGCCCGGTTCACCCCGGAACATGTACCTTGCCAGCGTCTCGGTCGCTTTCGCCCAGTAGTAAAGTGCCGCCAACCGAAGGGCGACAGTCCGGTCCACGACCCCCGAACCGTTTTGCAGAAGGTGTTCCTCGTGAACATGCTGGTCATGGCGCAACCCGACGATGATCCCGCGGATTCGATCCAGATTATCCCAACTTTCCTTGCGAAAAAGCCTGATCCAGCACGCGAACAATCCATAGAGGAGCCTACGGTCCCATTCTGCGTCCGCGACGCTCGGAACCCTCAATGCCTCTCCCTGCTCGCGATACCAGTGCCGAAGGTCCAACCAACGATCGCCGCAATAAGCGGCCGCGGAGAGTTGAAGCACGAAGAAAGGGCGCTCATACGACCCAGCAGGGACAGGAAGGAGCCTGCGGATATCAAACACCCGAAACGAAGCGGCGACCGCCTGGTCCCGGAGTTGCTGATTGTGGCGAGCCGGACGGCCCAACTCATCCAGACCTTCGATGGCCGCCAGTTCGAATGCAAACGCCACCCTTTCAAGAAACGTTTCGTCCTCCGAACTCCTATCGAATGAGAAACTGATCTGCTTACCGCCCGCCCGCCGCGCCAAACGCTGTTGAACGAGGTTGTCCGCCCGCGACAGCTTCTCTGTCCCGATGGCGGAAACGGCCCAACGACTGTTGAGGGCGTCCAGTGCTCCGCCGGACAGGCTCACTGTTCTCCTCCTATCCGCTGTGACAGCATCTCTTCGCCAATACCGTCCAAGCTTTCCTGCGGCACGTAGAGTGCGAGCAGCTCGATACGCGTACCTTCGGGACACGCAACGGCAAGGCTATCGATCCGAATCCTCGAATCATCGTGATCCGGTTCCACGTCCCGAACGAGGCGCCTCACGAGACCGTCGCGGACAGCTTCCTCGGCGCGCATTTTCCAGTTGCCGCTTCAGTGCAGTGGGACCGCACAACGCTTCTGGGAGATAATGCTGTTCGCTTGATGTGTTGACCTCGCCGAACGCAAAATAACCGCCCTTGCCGTCGACCCCGAATCCGACCAAGTCCGTGCCCGGCAAGCTGGAGCCAGTCATTTGCTCATCACAACCATCTGGCCTGGGCAAACTGCACGACCGATGGTCTGTCAGGTATGTCTCCGCGACCGCTACGCCCACTCGCCAGTCCTCAATCCTCTCCGCATCCTCCAGAACGCGCCGCAGTCCTTTCTGGGCGAATTCCGTCCCCGCCAGGGTCGCGAGAACGTCCTTCGATAATCGCCTTGCCTTCGTCGTCAAACAGAATCGATGATCGAACACCAGGTTGCGGCATGCGGTTAGCCCCAGGTCGGATGGAACAGGCCAGCCGGGGAAAGCGTGAACACTTCGCATCCGGTCGCCGTCACACCAACCGAATGCTCGAACTGGGCTGACAGCGATCTATCGCGCGTCACCGCAGTCCAGTCGTCCGGCAGTATCTTGGTTTCCCGGCGGCCAAGATTTACCATTGGCTCGATGGTGAAGAACATGCCCTCTTTCAGTTTCGCACGACTCCCGGGCAACCCGTAGTGGAGTACGTTGGGCGGAGCGTGGAAAACGCGCCCGAGGCCATGGCCACAGAAATCCCGCACCACTGACATCCTATGGCGTTCAACGTGACCTTGAATCGCGTGACCGATGTCGCCGAACGTGTTCCCCGGCCGAACCGCCCGTATCCCCTGCATCAACGCGTCGTGCGTAACCTGAATCAGTCGTTCGGCCCTTCTGGAAATCGATCCGGCTGCGTACATTCTGGACGAATCGCCGTACCACCCATCGACGATCACGGTCACGTCGATGTTCATGATATCCCCGTTCTTGAGGGTTTTCCGATCACTGGGAATTCCATGGCAAACGACATGGTTCACGGAAATGCAGCTGGCGTGCCTGTATCCCCTGTAGCCGATGGTGGCCGAAACGGCACCGGCGTCCTTGATCAGAGTCTGGATTGCGCTGTCCAGTGCACCGGTGCTCTGACCCACAGCCACCAAAGGGGCAACCGCGTCGAGGATCTCTGCCGCAAGGCGGCCTGCCTTGCACATACCCTCGAAGTCGCCGGGCTCGTGGAGGCGGATGCCGTCCCTGGTTAGCCGTTGCCGGTTGCGATTGTCCACACCTGCTCTCCCGAGGTCGATCGGGCTTACCTATGGCACCCTTGCAGGAAGTGCCAGTGGCGGGCTGGCGACAGCATCGGAAGCAGCGGCGGGAGATCGATAGGTCCGACGCAGCTGGATCCGAAATGTATCCGCCCGAAGCCCGTTCATGCCATGACGGAGATCGACCTGCGCAGGGAAATTCCGTCCTGAGAGACTGCGCAGTCATAGCAGATGGCCTGCACTCCCGCCTCCTTCGCCCGTGAGAACGCGGCTGCATAGACTGGATCGAGATCCTTGGCGAGACGGAAGCGACCACAGTCGGTACGCTGCACAACGTAGAACATCACGGCGCGATGGCCCTGTCCAGCCATTTCAGCCAGTTCGTCAAGATGACGGGCACCGCGGGCGGTCACGCTGTCGGGGAATTCCGCCCAGTCGCCATCCCGCCGCAGGTGAACGTTTTTCACTTCAACATAGGCATCGGGGAGATCTGGTCCGCGGAGCAGGAAATCGACGCGGCTACGCTTTCCATATGGAACCTCGGACTGAGTATCGCGGTAGGCCGATAGTTCGGCTATACGTCGTTCCCGCAGTGCCTGACGTACCAGACGATTGGGTACGGAAGTGTCGATTCCCGCGAAATGGCCATTGTCGAGTTCGACAACGCGCCAGCCGAACCTGAGCTTCCGCTTGGGATCATCATTGGGTTCGAGCCAACATCGCGTGTCAGGATCCGCCAGGCCAAGCATCGCGCCTGGATTGGGGCAGTGCGCGGTGACCTGCCCGCCATCCTCCAGTTCAAAATCCGCAAGGAAACGCTTGTAGCGTCGGATCAGGCGGGCGGGAACGAGCGGCGTGTCAAACTGCATCCGTGATATTTCTCCAGAAATTCGGGCCGGATCGCCACGAATGGACCTGTCTCTGAGTCAGGCGTTGCTTCGGAGGGAAACTGGCGTGAAGTAGAGCGATGTTGGTGGTTCATTTGGTGCCACAATATGGATTTTCAATAAGGGTTGCATTGACGATACACCTTAAATGGATAATGGACTAGGGAATGTGCGCTTGCCACACTGGCTGTCAGGAACTGAACAGTGATTGTTTGAAAATGGACTGTATTCGCGCAGTGACGCTTACCGCCGTGGCATTCGCCGGGCTTTCCGCCTGTGCGCCAGCTGATATCGAGCGTGACCCAGACGATCCTCTGGAAGACATCAACCGGGTAACGCACGGGTTCAACAAGGGTCTTGACAGCGTTCTGTTCAGACCCATTGCCACGGCCTACGGCACGGTTGTTCCGGAACCCGTGATGCGCGGCATCGATAATTTCGCGAGTAACGCAAGTCTACCCGGGACGATCGTGAACGATGTCCTGCAGGCGAATTTTGAGGATGCGGCGAACAATCTCGGAAGATTTCTCGTGAACACAACCTTTGGGATCGCCGGTCTGATCGATCCGGCCACGTCCATGGACCTACCGGCCCGCGACAGTGACTTTGGCGAGACACTGCATGTCTGGGGCTTCGGCGAAGGTGCCTATGTGGAACTGCCGGTCATGGGACCTTCGACAGGGCGCGATGCCGTCGGCATCATTGCGGATTTCATCATGAACCCGTTGCCGAATATCCTCACACGCGAGGGCCGGAGAGTGGTGACAGGCGCGAACTGGTCGTCCAGGGTGGGCCTCCGTTATCAACTCCGTGACACGATCGATTCAATCCTGTACAGTAGTTCCGATTCCTATGAGCAGCTTCGGCTGAACTATCTGGATTCGCGACGCTATGCCTTGGGAGGCGGCGATGTTCTGGACGAGGATACCTCTGGATGGCTGAATGACCCGTTTATTCTCGACCTATACGAGCAGTGATCCGTCGCGGCGGCGGTTTCTGCTTGCAGGAGGCGCCTTGGCCATTGTGGCCGCAATGCCCGCGTTGGCGCGGCCTGAGGCGGCAAAGGCGCTTGTTGAGCGAATGGTCAGTGAAATCAATGCTGCCGTCGCATCAGACCGATCCAGAGACGGTAAGGTCGGTGAGGTCGAACGGATACTCAACACCTTCACCGATCTGGACGTCATTGCCCGGAGCACGCTTGGTCCGCCGGCGCGCGCGGCAAAGCCTAGAGAGCTTCGCGCCTATCGAGATGCCTTTCGGGGATATCTGGCGCGGAAGTACACGCCAAGATTCGAGGAATTCTTCGGGGGAGTGGTCACCGTGACCGACTCCAGCCCATGGAAATCGTATTTTCAGGTCCGTGCGACGGCAAGAATAAGTCGCCCGGAGCCGTATGATGTGGTCTTCATGGTATCGACCCGAAGTGGCCGACCCCTGATCTTCGATATCATCGTTTCGGGAGTGAGCATTCTGAAGACCGAGGCTCTGGAGGTTCGCGGATTGCTCGACAGGGCCCGCGGCGATCTAGGCCGTCTGACGGTCAGTCTTCAGACCCTTGATTGAATCGCTGGCCAAAGATCGCCCGCAACACACCATCAATGACACCTCTTCCGGGTTTGTCCAACGGTGCCGGAGAACGCGCCTGCCTCGGCACTTCGTCAGGTGCGATCATGGGAAGGGCGCGGGCCGGAAGTCCGTCGTGTACGCGTTGCATGATCTCATGCCAGATCTCCGCTGGCAGCCCGCCGCCAGTGACCCCCCTTAGCGGCGTGTTGTCATCGTATCCCATCCAGACGCCCGCCACATAGTCGGCGGTGAAACCCAGAAACCAGGCGTCTCGGGCCGCCTGTGTCGTACCGGTCTTTCCGGCCACCTCGCGGCCGGAGACGCGCGCGCGTTGGCCCGTGCCGTGTTCGACAGCCTGAAACATCATGTAGACCAGCTGCCCTGCAGCAGTCCGTGAAATCGCCCGCTCGCCCAGTCCGCCGACCTTGCCCATCAAAGGAGAACTGTCTCCGACGAGTTGCAGTTCGATTAGCCCATAGGGCCGAACCGAGGTGCCACCGTTGAGAATTCCAGCATATGCCCCCGTCATCTCCAGCAATGTCGATTCGGAAGCTCCGAGGGCAAGCGCTGGTCCCGAGGCCAGATCGCTGCCGATTCCAAGAGACTCAGCCACCTTCCGGACCCGGTCGCGACCAACCGCTTCCGAAATACGCACCGCCGGCGTGTTGAGCGACTGGGCGAACGCCTCGGTCAGCGTTGTCTCGCCGACAAATCCTCCCTTGTAATTCCTTGGTGACCAGGCGGGTGCGCGCGGAGTGTCTATCGTAAGCGGAGCGTCCAGAACCGTATCATTCGCACGGTAGCCCCGATCAAGCGCTGCGGCGTAGACGAATGGCTTGAAGGCGGAACCTGTCTGCCGTTTCGCCATGATGGCTCGATTGAATGCTCCGGCAACACCCTTGAAGCGACGCCCGCCGACCATTGCACGGACCGCACCGTCGGCGGACATGATAACCACTGCCGCCTGCGCCTTCGATCCAGTCATCACCTTGGCGTCGAAGACCTGCTGCAGTCCCTCCTCGGCGGCGGCCTGGATCTGCGGATCAAAGGTTGTCCTGACAATGACATCTTCGTTTGTGCTGCGGGTCAGAAACGAAGGTCCGCGTCCCATAACCCAATCCGCGAAGTATCCACCGGCCCGGGCCTGGGCGGCGGAAGACAGTTCGGCGGGAGTGGCCCTGGCCACAGCAGCATCCGAGGACGATATGTAACCCTCCTCGGCAAGCAGGTTGAGCACGGTGGATGCACGGGCCTGCGCCCGCTGAAGGTTGTTGGTTGGCGCATAGCGTGTCGGAGCTGTCAGCAGCCCTGCCAGCATAGCCGCTTCCGCAGTGTTCACGGCACTGGCTGACTTCCCGAAATAGCGTTGCGAAGCCGCTTCGAACCCATAGGCACCTGCACCGAGATAGCTGCGGTTGAGGTAGATTGTCAGAATCTCATCCTTTGTATACTTCATTTCCATCGCGATGGCGAAAGGCACTTCCTTGAGCTTTCGCCACATCGTTCCACGACGGCATTCGGCTTCGTAAGCCTCCTCGCTTTTCCATCTGTCACCGTCATAGGGCACACCCAGACACATGAGTTTTGCAACCTGCTGGGTGATTGTGCTGCCGCCATGGCCAGTGAATGGCCCCCGCCCCTCACGGAGATTTATCCAGATTGCGCCGATGATTCCGCGCGGGCTGACCCCAAAGTGCCGATAGAAGCGCCTGTCTTCGGTCGCAATAACCGAATTCTTCAGAACGGGGGCGACTGTCGAGGAGGTCACCAGTCCGCCGAACTGCTTTCCACGCCATGCAAAGACTGCTCCGTACCGGTCCAGCAGGGTTACTGAACCGCTGGTGCGCACATCGACCAACTCGGAGACTGGTGGAAGTTCGGAATGATAATACCAGGCTGCACCGCCAGTCACGACCCCCAGAAACAGCGCGGTACGCAGGCTGATGTTCCAGATCAGTCGAAGGGTCCGTAGGACAATCCAGCGAATGACCGCGCCAAGAACCGCCAAGGGATATCCTGGTCGTCTCGCCTTGCGGTTCTCTCTACTGCCCGGGCGTCGGCGTGGAGGGGCCGCCCGAGGCGATGTGGACTTGCCTGTCTTGCTCATGGTTGCACCGCTCGGCCCTTCTTTTCCGTTCACAATAGAAGAGTGTAGGAAGAATGTGGACCCTTGACCGACGTGCCCCCGGCGATATTCCAGTGAGGAAAATCCAATTGGCCCAATGTGCGGTGAAGCTCTCGTTCGGTTCCTGTATGGGCAGGGGTCGCGCTTGCCCGGGGAGCAACTGAACTTTCAGCTGCGCGATGAACCCGATTTCCCAGAAACCGGACTCTGCAAGGCTTGAGCGCCTGGAGCGCCCTTCGGGTTTTCCTCGTGAGTGGGGTGGGTTCAACCGTCCAACACAGGACCAGCATTCCACATGTGGTCGTCTGGGATGCAGTACATCAAGGTGATCGAATTTGGCGCGATCAACTGGATCTTGCGGTTGGGTGGCAGGTAGGTCTTGAATTCATGCACCAAAACCCACGACCGCCTGAACTGTGGGTCGAATCCGGTGCGCGTTGCCCATCATTTCCCAGAATTGGTCTTGCGACGTCTCCGCGGCCAAACTACGTTCCCTGCGCCTGTGGACATTTGCGGGACTGAAGCCGACGGTCAGGCTCCACAACCTGTTACTCCGGCTCATCCCTTCGTGGGATCGCGTCCGCGCACTGGCATGGTAGGGTGTCCCAGATTGGGAGACGGATGTTTGAACCACTAGGGTCCTTGTCGTGAGACAGCTGCAGCAGTCCCGTCAAGGGGGAAAACCAGCGGAACAGGGGCAATCAGGGCCTATCCCCGGCGAGCGAGCACCGCGAGTTGGGAAGTCACGGTCCGTTGCAGGGAAACTGCCTGCGGAAGTCAGCGCATTCTGCAGGCGCCTGGGCCATCGGTTCAGGAACCCAGATCTACTTGTTGAGGCGTTGACACATCCGTCGGTCTCTTCCGCCACCCGTCCTACCAACCAGAGGTTGGAGTTTCTTGGCGACCGGGTGTTGGGCTTGGTGATCGCCGAGGAGCTCCTGGCCGCGGACCGCCATGCGAACGAGGGCGAACTGGCACTGCGTTTCAATTCTCTTGTACGGAAGGAAACCTGTGCTGATGTCGCTCGTCAGCTCGACTTGGGCAAGGCACTGCGGATGGGTAGGCCGCTAGTCCTGTCCGGTGGGCGACGCAAGGACGCGGCACTTGGTGACGCTCTGGAAGCGGTGATTGCCGCCGTGTTCGTGGACTCGGGGTTTGTGGCGGCGCGATCCGTTGTGCTGGCTGCGTGGGGTGATCGCATCGGGGAAGCCGAGCGGGACTCGAAGGATCCCAAGACAGCACTGCAGGAGTGGGCGCATTCCCAAGGCCATGCGCCACCCGAATATCTTCTTGTCACCCGCGCCGGTCCGGACCACGCTCCCATGTTCACGATCCAGGTTCGTCTTGACTCCGGTGAAACCGCAACAGCGGATGCCCGGTCAAAGAAACTTGCGGAGCAGGATGCGGCAAGGGCGCTCCTGCAACGTGTAGGCGCTTTGCGACTGGCATGATCGTGGTGGTTCCGACTTCGTCTCGGCTTGGTGGATTGATATGCCGCGTGCGATTGCGCCTTAAGGGCTTTCCCGACGCGGATTCTCTCATGAAGTCTAGATCGGTGCGGTCTCGGGTTGGCCCTAGAACACACTCGCCATCGCCGGAACTGTGCGATTTGCCCGAGGAGGCGACTGAATGACGTGCCGTGCAGGATTCGTCGCTCTGATCGGGGAACCAAACGTCGGCAAATCGACTTTACTGAACGAGATGGTTGGAACGAAAGTCTCGATTGTTACCCATAAGGTCCAGACCACCCGAACGCGCATTCGGGGCGTTGCTGTCGAAGGTGAATCGCAGATCATCTTCGTTGACACTCCCGGCCTGTTCCTTCCAAGACGCTCTCTCGACAGAGCGATGATCGCTGCGGCGTGGAGCGGGGCTGTGGACGCTGACGTTGTCCTGCTGATGGTCGAAGCGCATCGCGGCCTGACGGGTGGAATTTTTCGGATTCTGGATGAAGTATCAACACGCGTCGGCGATGGTCGGCTGGCATTGGTCATCAACAAGACCGATAGAGTGCGGTTGGACTCCCTGCTCGGGCTCTCAAAGGCGCTCAATGAGCGGTTCGGGTTCGTTCAGACTTTCATGATTTCGGCGACAAAGGGCAATGGAGTGAAGAGCCTGCGCGAATGGCTTGCAACACAATTGCCTCCTGGTCCCTGGCTCTATCCTGAAGACCAGGTGGCAGACCTTCCCCTGCGAGTGCTTGCTGCCGAGACGACACGCGAGAAACTAATGCTCCGATTACACCAGGAACTTCCCTACCAGCTAACGGTTGAGACGGAGAACTGGGAGGACCGCGACGACGGCTCCACGAGAATCGATCAGGTCGTGTACGTGATGCGGGAAGGGCATAGAGGAATCCTGCTGGGGAAAAAAGGCGAGACTGTGAAGGCAGTCGGCAAAGCTGCGCGATTGGAACTGGAGGACATACTCGGTAGAAGGGTGCATCTGTTTCTACAGGTAAGTGTGCGCCCGGGCTGGATGGCCGAAGCGGAACGCTTTGAAGCCATCGGACTCGATTGGTCGAATGCGAAGGGCTAGGCACATTCATACCTCCGCGTAGTCCTCAACAACAAAAAGGGGGAAGTGAATTCATGCCGCGAGTGACCGCAGGGCTCTGGGTGCAGGCCTATCTGGCGCGCCTTGGTCAAGCCGCCATTCCCGCTTTTGTCACCTCCAGAGGCGACGCAACGGCGGGAGCCGTTCTGGTGAAGCAGAATTCGATGGATGGGTCCGCAAGTGTTTACCAGCGCAGCGTCGATCTGATCTCCGGCCAGCGCACCTGGGTCGTCTTGGCGAAAGGGTCCGAGTCCAATGTCGATGCAACAATTGCCCGTCAACGTAAGTTCGATCCTGACCTATGGGTGATTGAGGTGGAAGATCGTGACGGTCGGCATCTATTGGAAGAACCTGGCCTTGACCACTAGGACAAGAGCATGGAATGGCGGGATACTGGAACTGTCCTGAGAAGCCGTCGTCACGGCGAAACATCCGCGATCGTTGAGGTGTTCACCCGGGCGCACGGTCGCCATGCAGGTCTCGCCCGTGGCGCATTGAGGCGCGGCGCAGCTCCCGCACTGCAGCCCGGCACCGATGTTGAGGTGATCTGGCGGTCACGGCTTGACGAACATCTCGGAACATTTTCGATGGAACCGCTCAGCAACCGACAACCGGCGCTGATGGGTGGGCGGCTGGAACTCGCGGCGCTGAACGCGGTGACCGCGCTTCTGTTGTTCGCGTTGCCTGAACGGGAGCCGCTGACCAAGCTCTACGAAAACACAGTTGCGCTCCTCGACATGGTTGGCGAGACCGACCTATGGCCGCTTGCCTATCTGCATTGGGAACTGGCACTGCTTGAGGAACTGGGTTTTGGCCTTGATCTCTCTGCATGTGCTGTAACGGGAGCGCATGAAATGTTGGCCTATGTGTCTCCGCGCTCGGGCCGGGCTGTCAGCATCAGCGGTGCGGGGGACTGGAAGGACCGTCTTCTGCCTCTTCCACCCTGTCTTCTCTCTCCTCAAAGGGGGCCACCGACTGACATCACACAGGGACTGAGGACTACCGGCCATTTCCTGGTGCACTGGTTGGCTCCTTCACTGGGAGACAGGCCCCTGCCGCAGGCGCGTCAGCGATTTGCCGACCTCTTCGAGCGGCGGTCCGGTCAGTAGCACCGACTCCGTCCATGCACGACTGTGGCGACCGGCGTCACGGGTTGCCCCGAGACAGCGGCCGCCACCTGGTTTCGCACAGTGGTCTTGTTTCTGGGGCAACGTCTCTGTAGGCATGTCGCTGACAGTCCATGAGGCACAGATGGCGATTGACAACCCGAGGACACTTGTTTCGACCGGCTGGCTCGCCGCCCATCTGGAGGACCCTGATCTACGCATTCTTGACGCATCGTGGCATCTTCCCGGTTCAGGTCGGGATGCGCGGATCGAGTATGGACGCGCGCACATTCCGGGTGCGCGCTTCTTCGACCTCGATGATGTCAGCGACTCGCGTTCGGGCCTTCCGCACATGGCGCCACCGCCAGAGAAGTTCATCTCGCGCATGCGGGCAATGGGTGTTGGCGACGGCCATCAGGTCGTGGTCTATGACAGCGTTGGGCTGTTCTCCGCCGCTCGCGTTTGGTGGCTCCTTCGGTTAATGGGAAAGCCTGACGTAGCGGTTCTTGACGGCGGACTTCCGAAGTGGATGGCCGAGGGCCACGCAACCGAAGACTTGCCGCCGATGATGCGTGATCGCCACATCACGGTCACCCGCCTAAACCATCTGGTCAAGGACGTGACACAGGTCGCCGCCGCTTCAAAGCTCGGTGACCATGAGATCCTTGATGCCCGTTCGCCCTCCCGATTTAGGGGTGAGGAGCCGGAGCCGCGTCACGGACTGCGCTCCGGGCATATTCCGGGGTCAAGGAACGTGCATTACGCGACGCTACTTAACTCCGATGGAACGATGAAGGAGCCTGACGAACTTAGGGGCGTTTTTGAATCGGCCGGTGCCGATCTTGGCCGGCCGGTGATCACGACCTGTGGTTCCGGTGTGACTGCAGCGATCGTCAGTCTGGCGCTGGAGGTCATTGGCCACGGGAATCATTCCCTTTACGACGGATCCTGGAGTGAGTGGGGAATGTACAGCGATCTAGCAGTTGAGACGGGAGCATCGAGCCATGCTTGAGCGTATTGGAGAAAGGCCCAAGGACAAAATCCTAGAAGTGCTGAGCCTGTTCCGCGCCGACCCGCGCGAGGGCAAAATCGATTTGGGGGTCGGAGTCTATCGCAACTCCGAGGGTGTCACACCTGTCATGCGTGCGGTCAAGACTGCCGAACGCAGGCTATGGGAGGAGCAGGATACCAAGGTCTATACCGGATTGGCTGGTGATCCGGATTTCGCTGACTCCATGCGCTCGCTGATTTTGGGTGATACCATTGAACCTTCACGCGTCGCCTCTGCCGCCGCACCGGGTGGTACCGGAGCGGTCCATCAGGCGCTGGAGCTCATTCGAATTGAGAATCCCGGTGCCGCTGTTTGGGTCTCCAGCCCGACGTGGCCCAACCATTTCTCCATTCTCCACCATCTAGGGATGGAGATGCGAGAGTACCGGTATTTCGATGGCGATACCCGTTCCGTGGATTTTGTGGGCATGATGGAGGATCTCGCCGCGCTCAGGGCCGGTGACGTCGTTCTCTTGCATGGATGTTGCCATAACCCCACAGGGGCAAATCTCAAGCCCTCCGAGTGGCAGGCTGTTGCGGACCAAATCGCATCCGCAGGCGCGACACCTATGATTGACATTGCCTATCAGGGTTTCGGCGACGGTTTGGAAGAGGACGCCATGGGCACCCGGATCATTGCCCGCACCTGCTCCGAGGCCCTGATCGCCGCGAGCTGTTCCAAGAATTTCGGCATCTACCGGGAGCGTACTGGTCTCCTGATCGGAATTGCCCCGGCGACCGACAGAAAGGCCAACGTTCAGGCGGCGCTTGACCATCTCAACCGCCAGAACTTCTCGTTCCCTCCGGATCATGGTGCACGCGTGGTTACGATGATTCTGACCGATGATGACCTTCGGTCGGAATGGCAGTCGGAGCTGGAGGAGATGCGCAATGGAATGCTGGTTCTGCGGGAGCAGCTCGCCCGCGAGTTGCGACGCATCATCGGTTCCGACCGATTTGGCTTCATCGCCGAGCACCGCGGTATGTTCAGCCTTTTGGGAGCCACATCGGAACAGGTTCAGCGGATGCGGGAGCATCATGGTGTCTATATGATCGGCGACAGTCGCATGAATGTCGCGGGGCTGAACGTGAACACTGTGCCCATTGTGGCGAAGGCGATCGCCGAAACATGTGCCTGAGTCGACTCGATCAATGGCCAGCCGTATTGAGTCGGGAAGCGGCCAGGTATTGAGAACTCCGCGGGACTGGCCTCCGGAACCTGTATCGGCTGTGCCTGTCCGCAATTCATCACGGCAACGAACAGGCGTCGCAGGGTTTCAGTTGAACCGTGCGATTTGGTAGCTTTGGTTGTGTCAACGACCGCTGCTTACGAAGGCGTTTGAGCGGACATTGGCTGACATCGCGCGCGAGGGGTTTACGGGTTTCTTCGGCAAGCAAATCAGCCGTGATCCAACTTGGGCGGTCGCATGCGTGCGGACCAATCCCGACGCCCGGAGTTACCACGGCGTGGTGTGCCATACACTTACAAGACAATCCAGCAGGTCTTGATCGCGGGGTGTAGCCCACGAATTCTGTAACGCCGCTGGAGCTTGATCTGCCCGCCACGCGCTCCAGGGCTATGGGCCGAAGAATGGACCGGAATCAGGAATGCCGGGCTACACCCATTTCGGGTCGGGTTCGAATCGATCCGGTGATCGTGGCGCCCGGGCCCTCCCGTATCCGTGCGCTGACGGTGACATTCGAGCCGGTCGCTCCGGACCGCCGGGCACACGCATCCACTTGGGCAGGTACCTGTCGTGACTGCCGGAAAGGGCCCTGTCCGTAAGGCAGGCGGTCCGGTCCGGGGAATCCGTCCCGGCGATGCTGTCCGGTTCGTGCCCGGGGAACGCCATTGGCACGGCGCGGCACCGGACACCGGCATGACCCACATCGCGGTCCAGAAGGCGCTTGACGGATCCAATGTGACCTGTGGCTGGAGCGCGTCACCGACGCCGGCTGTTCCGGCGGACCCTGACCGGTGCGCCGTGCGCCTGTCCGAAACGCCGTCCGAGTGACGGCGGCTCCGTATGGCGGGCAAAGGTGCCGGAAGGTCCAGCCCCTCTTACGTTCCGAAGTGCGCTGGCAGGCGTGACCGCCGCGTTCCCGCTGACAGTCAAGCACATGCGGACCTCCCAGCGGCACGTGACTCGCCACCCCGGCCCTTCCGCAAGCCGACGCCAGAAACAGGGAGGGCGGCCGGTCGCCCGGCCGCCCCCTGCGTCTTCTGCCGCTGCACCGCCTCAGAAGATCAGGTAGTTGTAGTCCTCGAGTGTGACGAAGTCGAAGTCGTCCTTGTCGATCTGGTCGGCGGTCACGCCCTGCAGCAGGATCTCCTGCCCCTCGGCCAGCTTCTTCGACGTGATGCGGACTCCGTAGTCGGTGTCCTCAATGACCAGGTGTTTGAACTTGATGAACTTCGGCCCCAGCCCGTCCTCTTTCTGGGCGAGGAACACGATTCTGTCGGTTCCGTCCTCGAAGTCGGTGATGACGTCAACGCCGTCGCCCTTCCTGAACAGGAATGTGTCAATTCCCTTGCCGCCGGTGAGGTAGTCGGCGTCCTTGCCGCCCTCCAGCCTGTCGTTGCCGCCGTCGCCGATGAGCCGGTCGTCGTGCCTGCCGCCGGTGAGGAGATCGTTGCCCTCGCCGCCCTCGAGCCGGTCAACGCCGTCGTCCCCATCAAGCGTGTCGTCGCCGCCGCCGCCGTAGAGCCGGTCAATACCGTTGCCGCCAATCAGATCGTCGTCGCCCGCCCCGCCGAAGAGGCGGTCGTCCCCGTAGTTGCCTTCGAGCCAGTCGTCGCCGGAACCGCCCCTGAGAACGTCATCGCCGTCATTGCCGACGAGGGTGTCGTCGCCCTTGCCGCCCTCCAGGATGTCGTTGCCGTCGCCGCCGTTGAGCGTGTCATTGCCGTTCTCGCCGTAGAGACGGTCATGGCCTTCATCGCCGTTGAGCGTGTCGTTGCCGTCGCGTCCGTAGAGGTCGTCCTTGCCGTCCCCGCCGTTGAGGGTGTCGTCGCCGCGGGTGCCGAGCAGCAGGTCCTTCTTTGCCGTCCCGTCGATGGTCTCGCCACTGGGCGGCGGCGGATACTCCTTGTTCGGGTCGAAGTCCCAGATGAACTCCACGTTGGAGAAGTCCTGTCCGTCCTTGTTCAGGAGGGTGTGATTTCTGTATGGCGAACTATCAATTTTTTAATGCGTTGAAATCAAAAGATATTTTCTGATTCGAGTTCGGGATTCTGCGCGGATTCGGCCAATTTCGCGAAAACCATCCGTTTCGGCTGTGGTTTTTCCACGATCACCGTGTTCGCCGCTGCTCCCGGCCTTGGCTTCTTGGGGGGTGTAGAGTGCTCCTGAAAATTCCAAAAACGCCCCTGGGCGGGGCGACAAGGAGGAGCACTCCAATGACCAACGTACAGATTGACGCATCGATTGCCAAGAACGCCGATGGAAGCGTAGCCGTCGAAGCGACGCGGGAAGCCCTGATGGAGGCGGGTGCCGCCCTGGTGAAAAAAGCCACCGAGCTCGGCTTGGCGGGGGACGTGGCGGCGATGTACCGCCATGATCCGCTGACAGCCGAGAACCAGTTCCGGGACATGCTCTTCGGCGTGGCTCGCACCATCCTGGCCGACGCGTTCACTGCGCTTGACGATCATGGCAAGACGGTCAAAGTCGAGGGGAAAACCTATCGCAAGGCCGCGCCCACGTCGGGCCGTGCGATGACGGTCTTCGGACCGGTCGACTTCCTGCGGTCTCGGTATCGTCCCGCGGGAACGGGTGCGTCCCTGATTCCGACCGAAGCCCTCCTCCGCCTGATGCCCGGCAGGCTGACGCCGGCGGCGGCGGGCCTCTCGCTGTACCTGATGAGCAACCTGACGGCGCGCGAGAGCGAGGACATGTGGGAGAAACTGTGCGGCCAGGGGCCCTCGGTGGCCTCCCTGGTGCGATTGTCCGGGGATGCCGGAACCTGCATGGAGGCGTGTTCCGACGATGTTCTGGACGGCCTCCGGGAGGAGGAAGAACTGCCGGAGGAGGCGACGTCGATCCTGGTTTCCCTGGACGGCGTCATGATGCGCATGCATGCCGAAACGACCGAAGAACCAGCCACGGACGCGGGCTGGCGCGAGGCGTCGAGCGGCGTGGTGGCCTTGGTCGATGGCAGCGGTAACCTGCTGGAAAGCCGGTACTTCGGCCGTCTTCCCGAGACCGGCAAGACGAGCCTGAAAGCACAGTTGACGGCGGAAGTACGCCACTGGCAGTCGGTCAATCCGGACCTGAAGCTGGTGGCGGTCGCTGACGGCGCGAAGGACAACTGGACGTTCCTGGAAGCGCTGGATCCCGAAGTCATGCTTCTAGATTTTTGGCATGTGACTCAACACCTTCAGGCTGCGGCCGACGCCGCCTTCGGTCCGAACACCGCCGCCGGGACGGTCTGGTTTGAGAAATGGCGGCACTGGCTGCGCCACGACCCCAAGGGGGCCAGCAAGGCGATCGACGCCTTGCGCTACCTGATGCGGAAAGGCAAGGGAGCCGCCGTCATCCGGAGAGAACTGAACTTCTTCCGCAATCATCGTCACCGCATGCACTATGCGGACGCTGCCGTCGCCGGCTTCCCCATCGGTTCCGGTGCCGTGGAAGCCGCCAACAAGGTGCTCGTGACGACCCGGATGAAACGCTCCGGGCAGCGCTGGGGCCGTGACGGCGGCCAGGGCGTCCTGAGCTTCCGGTCGCTTCTCAAGTCCGGACGTTTCGACCGAGCCTGGGCAGCATTGGTCCCGCGCCTGGGCCGCGGTGGCGGCTGGAAGCTGCCACCCTGCGCCAACGAGAACCGGCAGGTCGTGCAGGTCGCGCTCGTCGCATGATTCTTGGCTAGGTCATTGTAAGATTAAAAAGTGACCATATGAGAATCACACCCGTTCAGGAAGACGGCGAGCGTCTTCTCGCTGTCCCCGCTGCCGGTGACCAGCTTCTGCGCGGGCATCGCTCTGCCGTCGGAGGTATACACGTACTCCGCCACGGCGACGAACCGCACGTCGGCCTGGGCCAGGCCCAATGGCAGGCGCACGTAGTCCTTATCGACCTTGAAATCGAAGATGACATCGGGCGTTTTGCCGCTGGGGTCCATGACGAAGATGTCGCGTCCCTGTCCGCCATAGAGATGGTCGACACCGGCCCCTCCGTCGAGCCGGTCATTGCCGCCGTCGCCAAACAGGATGTCTTCGCCGTCGCCGCCGTAGAGCGTGTCGTTGCCCTTCCCGCCGCCGACCACGTCCTTGCCGGCACCGCCCCAGAGCGTGTCGTTGCCGTGCTCACCGAATATCTCGTCCCTGCCGTCGCCGCCGCGGATCGTGTCGTTGCCGTCGCCGCCCCAGATCTCGTCGTCTCCGGCGCCGCCGTCGATCCAGTCGTCGCCGCCCCAGCCCCACATCTGGTCGTCGAACTTGGTGCCTCTCGCCTCGTCGCCGCCCACGCCTCCAAACCAGTAGGTCCCCTCCACGCCCTCGAGGGCGCTCCAGATCCTGCCGATCGCCGCCTGGACCTTTGCCGGGTCCTCAGGGTCGAAGTTGGGGCCGTCCGTGATGCGGTAGCCGTTGATCTCGGCGAGGACGATGTTGCCGTCGAGAATGATCCGGAAGTGGCGGTCCCCGTAGTATCCTTCGGGGTGGTGCACCACCTCAATGGACTCCTCCAGGGTGTGGTCCCCCAGCTCGGAGATGACGATGCGGTCCTCCTCGTGGAGGAAGTCGCCGATGTGGACGTAGCTGTCGCGGTGCAACACGAACTCGTCGAAGCCGTCGCCGCCCGACATGAAGTTGCCCTTCGTCAGCGCCGGGGACCACCACTCGGGGTTGTCGGGCTGCGGGCCGACCCGCACGCTGTTACCATTGGGCCCCTCTTCGGTGCGGCTCTTCGCCTTCACGCGGCCCGCGACCAGAATGTCGTCGCCGTTGTCGCCGTACATCCGGTCGAAGAACGCATCGTCGCGATTGCCGACGAGGATGTCGCCCCACCCTTCGCCCCGGAGGAGGTTCGCGCCCTTGCCGCCGGCGAGGAAGTCGTCGCCAGCGCCGCCCTTGGCCGTGTCGGCGCCGTCGCGGTTGGCGCCGCCCTGGTACCAGTCGCCCCGGTGGCCCCCGGTGAACCAGTTGTTGCCGGTGCCGCCGATGACTTTCGCCAGTCCGGAGTAACCGTCCGCAACCGTGTAGCTGCGGTCTCCGTCCTGACCCGAATGGTCGACAACCTCGCCGGAGACCTTGAATTTCTGTCGTGCGCTCATGCTGTCCTCCTCATCGTTTCACGCGTTTCACGTTATCGATCCACGTTCCCTGTCAATCACGCGGCCCTCAGGAACGTGAATCCATGCTGTACTCACACGCACCATGTCCCACTGTTACAGATTGATTCCGGCTTCTGCAAGGACTTTCTCTAATTTCGGGCGTAGCCTAGGATTCCTGTCCTACCGCGACGGCGTAGTCCGCCCGCCACGCGCTCCTAGGCCATGGGCCGGGAAATAAACCAGAATCAAGAATCCCGGGCTACACCCTTGATCGCGTTCGATACGGAACCGCTGCAGGGCCTTCCCTGCAGTCCAAAGATCGTCTGCTCAGCAGATAGTTGATGTCATGCGGTAAGCGCGAGCAGGAGGCGCGAGCGATAACACGGGCTTCCATAACTCAAGAACATCCATTATATGAGCCATAGAAAAGGATTCTATCGCTCATGCCATGGAACTGGCAAATACCCAGCTGGCCGAACTTTCGGTATGACGCATCGGCGGTCGCGCCGCTTGAGCAGCGATTTTTACTTTCATCAGGGGAGATTCTAGGCGCAGTGCGCCATGTTGGCCCGTCGGATCAGGATCAACTTAACATTGAGCTGCTGAGCGACGAAGCCATGAAAACCAGTGCCATCGAAGGCGAGATGTTGGACAGGTTGAGCATTCAGTCCTCGCTGCGTCACCAACTTGGACTGTCCCCCGACGGCTATCCAGCCAAGCCGCGGGAACAAGGCGTCGCCGAAATGATGTTCGATGTCTATTCGAACTACGCCAAACCGCTGACCCATAAGATACTGTATCGGTGGCACGAGATGCTGCTTTCCCATGAACGGCGATTGGACACGATTGGTGCGTACCGGCAGCACAAGGACGTGATGCAGATCGTTTCGGGCCGACTCGACCGTCCGACCGTTCATTTTGAGTCACCACCCTCACAACATGTCCCGGACGAAATGGACCGCTATCTTGAATGGTTTAACAGGACCGCTCCTGACGCCAAAGATCCGTTACCAGCCTTGACGCGGGCCGGTCTCAGTCATCTCTACTTTGAGAGCATCCATCCATTCGAGGACGGGAATGGCCGCTTGGGCCGTGCTCTGGCCGAGAAATCGCTGGCGCAGAATCTCGGTCAACCAACCCTGATTGCGCTTGCCTATACGATTGAGCGGGACCGGAAGGCCTACTATGACCAACTGGAGCGCCATCAGAGAACGCTCGATGTCACGCAATGGCTGAAGTGGTTTGCCGAGACGGTCCTGACAGCGCAGAAAGTGACACTCGACAGGGTTGGGTTCTTTATCGCGAAGGCACATTTTTACGATCAGCATCGCGGTCACCTGAATGACCGGCAAGCCAAGGTGATTGCACGCATGTTCAAAGAAGGCCCCGAAGGCTTCAAAGGCGGTCTCAGCGCGGAGAACCATATTTCGATTACAGGAACATCACGGGCAACCGCGACACGTGACCTGCAGGACCTGGTGGAGATGGGTGCGCTTCATAGAACCGGTGAACGCCGTTACACGCGCTACTGGTTGAACCTGCAGAACACAATGGACCCGAACTGCGGTTTACACCAGACCAAATGAGCAACCGCTGCAAGTTGGGCACCAACAACAACGGGAACTGGACACTGGCGGGAACATCGTGAAATAGTGTCGTTTCAATGGGTTTGCATAAAGATAATCCGATAGTGGCTGTCCGGTTCCATGACGGTCCAGTTTCCAAAGGTCGCCTGCTTTGCATTCGCCCGTTCCATTCCATTGCGCGACATAGCGAACAATATCGAACGTAATGTATTCCGAAGCCAGAAAGAGACTTGTCGATTGGCTGCGGAAACAGCTCATTGGTCCAGCCATAGACGGCGAACTTCGAATGTCTCCACTGGAACGTTACCCGACAGGTGTTCTCCACCCCATTGAACCCGATCTGACCGGCATCGATCCCGCATCGGCTTCCGTCGACAGTGCTGAACCCAGCCTGCAGGAAGAACTTGGGGACGACGGTCCAATAGATCCTTCTGATCAGGACTCAGCGGGTTCCTCCCATGCGCGGCCGGTTCGCCGACGCCGATACGTCCCGCCGTCCGCCGTGGGTTTTTCCTGTTTCGTCCGTGGGAACGTAAGCCTGTCCGTTACGGCCAGCGCCGCCAAATACAAACCTAACAAGCATCGGGGCTCCGAAGGTCGGTACCAGTCTACCATGTTCAAACGAAAGAAACTTCCTGAAAAAACACTCAACTGGTCTGTGGCCGACCGTCCCGGCGGAGCGAGTAAGTCGATCTGGAGAGGAAGAGCGGGAATCGAGATTCGTGCGCGGGGTCATCAAGGTGGCCTTATCGTAACGATTACGCTGTGCAATCGGTGCGAATTGGGTCGGGACGTTCAACCGAACCGGATAACTCGCGAAAGGGTAATCAGGTCGTTGTTCGAGGCCCGACTTGAATGTGTCGTCGAGCGCGGAGAACTCGTCGACTATCCTCGGGTCGACCCGAGTCTGCTTACCGCTGAAGAACAGGAGCTAGAGCTCCAATACCGGGAGCAACGGATCTATGCGGTCGGCCACGGAGCTGCCGCTGACTGGGATGTAGAGCCTGGCCGAGCGGCGCGAATTTGGTCCGAATTCATGCCCGACGTGGAAGTGCCATTGATGACCGTGAACATCGGTGGCGACGAAACCGTTCTCCAACTTTGCCGCCTTGCCCGCGAAACGATGACTCGTGAGCTTGATCGATTCGTCGTTGGCTACGCTGGCTGGGTGAGCGAACAGCAGCGCATTGCTAGGGAGTTCCGGAATCCTTCCGAAAAGGCTGCGGCAAATCGAATCACTGCGAGAATGGACATCGCTCTCAGACGCATGCGCAAGTGCGTGCAGACATTGCGCGAAGACCGGATTGTGGCAAAGTCATTCCGCTTGGCAAACCAGACGATGCTCGACCAAATGCGTCAGGCTGACTTCATCGCTGGCAGGCAGAGAGAGCCCGAAGACTACCGATGGCGCCCCTTCCAGTTGGCGTTCCTTCTGACTGTTCTGGACTCAATCATCGACGAGAATGACGACTATCGAGATGTTCTTGATCTCATCTGGTTTCCAACCGGGGGAGGCAAGACTGAAGCCTACCTCGGATTGGTCGCGTTTCTGATTGTCTGGCGCCGCCTGAAGTTTCCCGACTCAGGGGCGGGCACGTCAGCTTTCATGCGCTATACCCTGAGGTTGCTTACCCGACAGCAGTTCGAGCGGGCAGCGCGAATGATCTGTGCACTTGAGTTGATTCGCAGGCGGGATCCTGCCCGATTGGGCACAGCTCCGATCGACATTGGCATATGGGTAGGCGATGCGATCAGCCCCAATCGCTTCTCGCGCGCCAAAGAAGTTGTCGAGAAGATCAGAGGTGGCAGAACCGACGCAAGGTATGAACTGCTTCTTGAGCGGTGCGGTTGGTGCGGAACGCCTTTCAACGCGGAACAGGGATACGAAGCGACGGATGAAGCCTTTCACTTCCATTGCATTGAACACAGCTGCCAATTCGGCAGCGACCCTGACCCGCTGCCCTGCAACGTTGTTGACGAAGCACTGTACGAGCAACCACCTTCGCTACTGATTGGCACCATTGACAAGTTTGCCCGCGTCGCATGGGACGAGCGTACCGGCAGGTTATTCGGCGTCGGAACCCGCTCCCGCCCTCCCGAATTGGTCATCCAGGACGAGCTCCATCTGATTACCGGTCCTTTGGGATCGGTTGCGGGTCTCTACGAGGCTGGGCTTGATACCTTGCTCATAAGAAGAGGCGTGCGTCCCAAATACATAGCCTCGACGGCAACAATCCGTATGGCGCAGGAACAGGTTCGACGCCTGTATGCCCGCGATCTCGCGGTGTTTCCGCCTCCCGGGCTGTCTCATGACAACTCGTACTTCGCGCGAACGGATCACGAGCGGCCTGGTCGTCTTTACTTGGGCTACCTCGCTCCAATGCTCGATCAACAGCACTGTATGTCGCCGCTTGCCGCAGCATTGCTTGCTGGTCCCGAGGTCTTGTTCAGCGAAGATGCGGACAAGGATGATCTGCTCGACGCGTGGTGGACGCTGGTGGTCTACCATGGAAGTCTCAGGAGTGTTGGCAATAGCCACAACGCCTTTGTGACGGATGTGCGGGATTTCGGACGGAGGCTTACAGGCGAGCTTCGGGAGTTCCGTAAGTCCGGCCATGGTGGCGAATCTGAAAGTGAGCCAAAGGAGCCTGAAACAGTTACGGGGCGGTCGCCGAACCTGCGCATCGCCCAGCTCACAAGTCGACGAACCGCACAGGAAAACGCTGAGACATTCACGGATCTGGCGCTTGGTCGCGAGAAGGACGACTGCATCGACGCGGTATTGGCAACGAACATGGTATCCGTCGGTCTGGATGTCGCTCGACTCGCCTTGATGATCGTTAATGGTCAGCCGCTCACAACTGCGGAATATATTCAGGCGAGCAGCCGTGTCGGTCGGGCAGACGTTCCTGGTTTGGTGCTCGCGAACTATCTTCGGCATCAAGCAAGGAGCCTGTCGCATTACGAGACGTTCCGTCCGTATCACGAGTCCTTCTATAGATTCGTGGAACCCACCAGCGTTACACCTCACACTTTCCAGGTTCGGACACGTGCTTTGCATGCTGCACTGGTCATCGCGATTAGGCATGCATGCCGAAACCTTCGAAGTAACGGGGCGGCAGGGACATTCAACGAGGATGCGCCCGAAGTCAGGGTGGTGGTCGAAGAACTGAAGAGGCGATGTCAGCTTGCGGCTTCTGAACCTGAACACGGTAGGGAAGTGGCATCACACATTGACCGACTTGTGGGTGAGTGGCACGCAGAAGCATCTCGCTGTAAAGTCGATCGCCGACAGCTGAAGTATGAAGTGCCGCAAAGTGAGGGAAATGCCGATAGGCTGCTCTACGCCCACGGCGATGCCCGACGCGGTCTTTGGGCGACTCTTCACTCAATGCGGAACGTGGAGTCCACTGGGCAGTTAAGGGTCCATGACTGGCCACCAAGTGGCAGGTCACACACATGATTGACGAGTGGGATCGCGCAGCGAGCCGGGAATGACCAGGAGTCGTGTCGTATGAATGAAGAGCATATTCCGGTTCGGCTCTCTCACCTGCTGCGAGACTGCTCAGTGGGGGCGGTCGTGCGCGGTCCCGACAGCCTTGTGGTCGTGCAGGACATTCGTGGTTGGGACCGACTGGGCAGTGACTCTTCGGATCGTGAAATCCGGTATGTGGAACGCGTAAGGAGTGCGCTCGGCATTGATCGGAGGTTACGCTCCCCGCCGCACGCGCTGGAGAGGGGTGGTACCGTGGTCGGCTGGATCCCGGCGCTGAGATTCCCGTCTTGGATGCGTTGTACGAAGTGCGAACTAATGCACCATGCCCCTTGGCGGAATCGGCGACCAGCCGGAAGTCATGGCAGAGACAATGGGTCATGGAATGGCGCCATCCCGGAAGAGTGCATGGAACTCACCTGCAATGGCAGGCTGGAGCAGGTGCCGTGGCTTCTCGTGCATGAGGACGGCCACTTGGCGGATGTTCCTTGGCATTTTCTGGTTCATGACGACGCCCGGAACCCAGGGCAGCGCGACTGTCTTCCGGACTGGAAGGAGCCCTACCTGAAATTGGTGGAAGCTGGAACAGGGCGCCGGGTTGTATGCACTCGATGTGGTGTTGGTGCTGCCTTTGAAGCTGGAAAGTTACCGAGAATGCTGTTTCCGACCCATACTTGGCAACAGCCTTGGGTACGGGAGCCACCTGCGAAAACCCCCGATGCTCTTGCCTTGGTGACGGAGATCAATGATGTCCGCGTTCATGCACCTGTTGTCTGCACCGCGCTCGTCATACCACCTGAATCACGCATTCGTCGAGGAACAGTCACAGATCGCCTTTATGGCAGTACAAGGAATCAGGATCACATCCGAAACGCGAGGAACATGCTCGATCGCAGGAGCAGAATTAGACAACTCGCCGGCGATTATCGCTGCAAACCCGAAGAGATAGAGGAAGCACTCGCTGAGATCAAGGAAGGTTACCCCTTGTTTGGTAAGTCGATTACACAGGGAGACCTGCTGGCCGATGAGTTCCAGGCGCTGACAAAACAAATCCCCAATCTCCGGGAAGAAGAGGACTTCGTGACCGAACACCATACGCGGGGCTGGAAGGAACTCCTGAACAGGCTCGGCGAAGGGGGTGCCAGGAAGGTTGTGAACGCGGTTTCCGATGTGATCGCGGTCAACAGGCTCAAGGAAATCATGGTCTTCAGGGGTTTTCGGAGAGCAAATGGAGAGAGGCTGGTGCCGCCGGACATCACCGGTGAGTGCGATTGGTTTCCAGCGATCGAGTTGTATGGTGAGGGGATTTTCTTCACTCTCGATAACTCGCGGCTGCGGAATTGGGAGGACAGTGAACATCTTCGCTGCCGGGCCGAAAAGTTTAGCCAGCGATATGTTCAGCGGGCCGCGACAGGCAATCCGGAATTTGAGATTGATGTTACGCCACGGTTCCTGCTTTGTCACACACTAGCCCATCTGGTCATTCGCCAACTCGACGCTGAAGCGGGATACCCTGCGGCCTCGCTGAAGGAACGCATCTACTGTTCGGACGGCAAGGCGCCGATGGCAGGCATTTTGATCTACGTGGCTGTTCCGGATGAGGAGGGATCCTTGGGTGGCTTGATGGAACTTGCGAAGCCTGAGCGGTTCCTCCGGTTACTAGGCGGTGCGATCGAGGCTGTGAACTGGTGCTCTTTGGATCTTGTCTGCGCAGAACAGGAAGGTCATGGGCCGGACCTGCTGAACATGGCCGCCTGCCACGCATGCGCACTTGTTCCTGAGACCAGCTGTAGTTTCGGAAACGTTCTGCTCGATAGGGTCTTCGTCAAGGGAGCGAAGAAGGAAGGGATTCCCGGGTTTCTTGACGTTGTAGGGGCCGACCGGTGATGGCAAAGCGCGAATTCAAACTTCCCGGAATTCAGGATCTCAGCAAGGATCAGGAGAGGGCCCGCCACCTGCCCAAAGAAGGTCAGCACCTGATAATCGGCGGGCCAGGGACAGGGAAATCCGTCCTCGCGTTGCTAAGGGCCAGACGTCATGAGCGGGACGGTGAAGAATATGTCTTTCTCGTCTTCAACCACCTTCTCGACCAGGCTGCCGGACAGCTGTTCGGAAGCCCTCTCGTCAGTCGAACATGGATAAGTTGGTTCTTTGAGACATTCAGGAAATTCACTGGGGACAGCGTTCCACAGTTGGATGCGACGAGTGGCAGTCTCAGGCCAATCGACTGGGATCGCGTTCAGGAAATAATCGATGCGATGCCTCCCGAAGAGCCATCACCGCGTCCGTTCCTGGTAATTGACGAAGGGCAGGATATGCCTCCTCAGTTCTATATTGCGCTCGTGGGGCTGGGGTTCAACAGATTCTTCGTCGTCGCCGACCAAAATCAACAGATTACGGACGAACACAGCAGTCGCAAGCAGATCACTGACTGTCTGGCTATCGAGGCAAACAAGGTCATCGAACTTCGGGAGAACTACCGAAACAGCTATCCGGTCGCGAGGTTAGCTAGGGAATTTCATACCAGCGACCCCGCGAGTCCGCCACCAGATCTTCCGGGGCAGGCTTCAGGGGAAATCCCGAGACTCTATTGCTACCGTAGGAGCAGACTGAATGCGGTTGCCCGCGGCATCCTGCGTCGTGCCGACCAAAGGCCCCGGACGCTGATCGGTGTGATTTCGCCAAACAATCGGGTTAGGGAAGCCTATCTGAACGCCCTGAGAAACGTCGAGGTGCGGTTGGACAATCCCCGCCCCAACGTAATGACCTATCACTCGGGGGACCGCGCTGAGGTGCGCTTCGACGAAGGCGGAATCATGGTGATCAACGCCCAAGCCTGCAAAGGCCTCGAATTCGACATCGTGGTATTGGCGGATATCGACGAGCACTTCATCCGCAAACAGGATCCTGATCACACAAAGCGATTGTTCTATGTCATGGTCGCACGCGCCAGGGAGCAAGTGTTTAAGTTGATGAAGCGGAACGGGCGCAGGGACGTTCTTGGAATCCTGCCGAAGGATCCAGATATTCTGAAACGCGAGGATCATTAGATGAGCGAGCAGCTGGAACTAATTGCGGAAGTCGAGAAACCGACCCTAACCAAAGTGCCGACCACCGGACTGTTGGTCACCAATCACCTCAATCTAATGTACATGCTCGCGGCGGGTCTGGTGATGCCGCCAACTGGATTCGGAAACAAATACTATGCTGACAGCCTTGGAACCTTTCCGGGATGGATCCCACTTTTTCTGAGTTCTCCAAGCAAGGAAGCGATTGATCTGGCAGTGAGTGAGGCGGAGCACCTCAGGCCAACTATCGTGCTGTTCAACCTATCCAGCCTCTCGGGGCCAGTGATGGTCATGTCCTCCAAAGGTGTCGAATCCCGCGAATTCCGGGATGGGGTCTCGGCGTCTGAGCGCGCGATTCTTGTGCCGGCGCCGCTGCCCATGTCCTGGGTCGAGTTCATTAGCTTCAGAACCAAAGAAGAAAAATTGGCGTGCGAGGCAGATGCCAAGGATTATGGCAATGTGCCGCTTGCGGACTATCCGCGATTCGTAAACCGGCACAGACTGTTCACCAAGCCAGCGGACGAGCCATGGCCCCTCACAGGAAAGTCTGTTGAAAACAGAGAGGTTCCACTCCAGCAACCGCTCGCCGCTGGTGGTGTAATGGTGATGCTGCAGCAAGTCGCCAACCTCAGTGCCGAAGCGGTTCACGCATGCCGAACCGCATTCGGTCCAGACGACAGAGAATCGGGGTCGGAGAACGTTCATCCAATTTTGGCCGGATTGAGTGGTTGGATCACGACAGGCGAGGCCTCTCTTTCCCATCCACCGGACACAACGCAGGATAGATCGGCATTGCAAAATCCATCCCAAGCGCAGATCTTCTGGACGGCTGTCGATAGGCTCACTGCGTGGCGGAATGATGGTCAGCGCGGCGGGGCGGGCGATGTACTCCTCGACCTTCTTGGCACGGTAGCGGAAGGTTCCGATGGGCGATTGCAGGAAGGGGCAAGGAAGCTCCGCGATTCGCTCGCCTCTCTCTCCGGACTCTCCGACGCCACCCCGACCGAATTGTTCGAGAGGCATGAAACGCCGCTCGCCCATGCAATGACGCTCTTCTTCGTAAATCGCGATTGCGCGGAACTACTGGAGTACGAGAACAGCCGGTTGTCCGAACTGGATTGGCTGGCTGCCGTTATCCTGAGCGGGGTCCGGGACGGGTGGATGCAGCTTCCGCTCGCGCTACGACGCGACCGTGCGTTCTCGGACGCGGTTTGCCATCGGATGGCTCAGATGTCACATCGGCTCGCCAAATCGGGGATCGAACTTGGAGATGCACCGCCAAGAGTCCGCCCGCTGCGCGAGATGTTCGGTGATCCTCGGAACTGGAAAGCCCGCGAGAAATCCGCGGCTCTGGCGCTTGCCAAAGCGCAGAAGTGGGACTGCGTCAGTACCCACATAAGGCTCCGTGCGGGCGAGTATAAACTGACTTTAGGTGGGGGTACGCTATCGATTGAAGTGCCAGGAGAACTTAGGACCGCGCCCGAAGTCGATCCCGATCGCTTCTTCGAACTATTGGCCGCCACGCGTCTGGACGCGACTGTCGAAGCAAATATCCGTAAGCTATTCGGGAACTGAATACCGCTATGCGTATGGTTCCGTCTTCACCCTACGACACGGGAAGTCAGGCGGAGAAGCGGATATTTGAAAGGCTGCGTTTTGCGCTCGACGATCGTTACGTAGCGCTGCATTCGCTTAAGCCGACCAATCACCCTCACAAGCGGTTTCCGGAAATCGACTTCGTCATCTGCGGTCCAGACGGGCTATACGTTCTTGAGGTCAAGGGAGGAAAGGTCACCTATGAAAATGGAGTTTGGCATTTCCGAAACCGCCATGGCAAGGTGACGACATCTCACGAAGGACCGTTCCGTCAGGCAGAGAACGCGCTTCACGGACTCGTCAAGTGCCTTGAGACTGGCTTTCCTGTGGATATGCTGAACCGGCTCATCATCGGATACGGTGTCCTGTTTCCCGATTGCGAATGGGTGGTTGGAAGTGCCGAGTGGGACACTGCGATGGTCGCCGACATGCGTCGCAGCCGTGATCTTGGGGGATGGCTTCTAAACCTCTTCAGCTACTGGAATGAGCGTTCTGGACAGCGTGTTGGACCCAGCGCCCGTGAAGTGGAAGAGCTTCAGGAATATCTTCGTCCTGAGGCAAATGGCCGAGGGACAGAAAACGAAGATCAATTGTTTGGGCATGTGGCTGACATCGAAGGGTTCTTCGCACGGTTAACCGAAGACTCTTTGCGCATTGCCGGTATGGATGAGACGCGAACGCAAGTGCTCTGCGCGGGTGGTGCAGGTAGCGGAACGACATCCCTCGCGCAACGGCTGGCAAGGCACTGGGCTGAATCCGGCCTGCAGGTGGCAGTCGTATGCAGGTTGCCTTGGCTGAGGCACTTCCTTGCCTCAAGACTGTTACTGCCGGGTTTGACAGTTTCGCTGATTGAAGGTGTTCATCTCGACTGTCGACGGGCAAGGCTGCGACGGTTCGATGCCCTGATTGTAGTCGAGGGGGAAGATCTGTTTGAGATGCCATGCATTGAGACCTTGGATGCCGTTCTCGCCGGAGGGCTGGAATCGGGTCGTTGGTGCTGGTTTTTCGATCCGAATATCCAGTTGCTGACCAATGAAGGTGATCCACGCGCAAGAGAATATCTGGAAGCGCTGGGACCAAAGCGGTTTCGTATTGACTGTCACGACCTCGGGTTGGTCCCTGAACAGGCACAGGATGGTCTGGGAGCTGACCTGGGCTTGAAGATATCCAAAGCTGGTCCGGAGGTGCGCGAGCAAACTGTAGGCACAAAACAGGAGTCGGCGGCACGCATCGCATCCGAGATTCTTGATCTTGTTGACGTGGGAGGGCTTTCATCCGGCTCTGTGACAGTCGTTTCGCCCTTCGGTTTTGCGCAGTCTTCCGTTTGCCAGATCGCTCCCGAGATGTCTGAACGATTGTGCTGGCTGGATGAGTATTCAATGCGAGAGATGCCAGTCGACAGGGTGGGATTTGCGAGGATCAAGGATTTCAAAGGCCTTGAGAACGAGGCGATTATTGTCGTTGATTTGCCCCGCCCTGACGGAAGTGGACGCACTTCGGCCGATCATTATGTGGCAATGAGTGGGGCGCGTTCCATATTGTCCATGATTTACCTGGATCACGACTGAGTATTCGCATTCCGATGCTCAAGCGTGCGATATCGAGCACGGCGGTCCGAGAGTTCCGAATAGTGACCAGGCTCTTTCACTTGATGAGAGGCCGTGGCCCATGCCGTTCCCGGTAACGCAATGCGACTTCGGGAAGACTGTCTTGTCATCGCGTGACGTCATTGCGACAGGCGATGGCTTCGACAATCTGTCTTCTCGATCTGGAGAGCCTTCCACATGGTAAAGCTCTTTTGCAGCATTAACAAAAGGTACCATTGGCCAAGAAGACTGATCTTGAATGATCTTATGCTCAATCCGGTTCCTGTCTGCGGGTGCAGATCGATTGGTGCTGCGGGTTGGGTCGTCACAAGAAACCTGATACAGCGGTCGAGAATTCGGGGTTCGGCTGATCACGGCGTTGGAGTGCATTGATCAGGTCAATGGAGGATCTGGCCGGAACGCGGGAAGGGTGTAGCCCAGCTTTCTTGGGGGCTTATAAACCTTGGTTGACAGAGCACAAGATCAGGTGATTTTTTGGGCTAAAAGACACAGTATATCGTGACTTGTCAACTTTTCGATATAAGTCCCAAAGGAATTGCCGCTTGCATCCAGAAGGAGAGGACGTAACTACGAATGAAGGTACAGGTAGGAGCTGGCCTATGCCCAGGATCAGCCGCACTGACAATTCGCAACGAATTCCCATCCCCTAGAGCGACTGGCCGAATCTGGCCTGAGGGGCGGGGATGATCTGGTCGTCGTGGCCTCGGCCCAGAACGGCATCATTGCGGTGCGCAGGAATTCCGCTGTCGGCCGGATGATCGGGGCCATGCGCATCAGCATGGATCGGTTCGCCGACACCTATCGGACCTTGGCCGAGGAACGCCTGTCCTGCTGAAATGGAGAACTATATACTTGTTTAACCATTAGGGAGCGGCTACGGTGATTCGCGAAAGGAGAATAACCATGCAGAAAGCGCCGGGAAAATCGCACCCGGAAGGCATCTGCCTCATCGAGCTGTTCGAGATGTTCCCCGACGAGGCGACCGCCGCCAAGTGGTTCGAGGACGTGCGCTGGCCGAACGAGGACGAGCGCACATGCCCACACTGCGGCAGCTTCAACACCATGCGGAAGGAAAACCGCAAGCCCATGCCGTTCCGGTGCCGTGACTGCCGGGCGTTCTTTTCGGTTCGGCAGGGATCCGTCATGGAGCGTTCGGGCATTCCTCTGCGCAAGTGGGCAATCGCGATCTACCTGAACGCCACCAGCCTCAAGGGCGTTTCGTCCATGAAGCTGCACCGCGATCTCAAGATCACCCAGAAGTCGGCATGGTTCATGGCGCATAGGCTGCGGGAAGCCTTCGGCAGCGAGGAAGGGCTGTTCGCGGGTCCGGTCGAGGTCGATGAAACCTCCATGGGCGGCAAGCGCAGGAACAAGTCGAACGCCAAGCGCAAGGCAGCCGAGGGGCGCGGGCCGGTGGACATGCCGGCGGTTGTCGGCGCAAAGGACCGGGAAAGCGGGAAGGTTGCCGCAAAGGTCGTTTCGTCCGCCGACAGGGCAACGTTGCAAGGCTTCGTGGCAGGTCATGCCGACGCAAGAGCCAAGGTCTATACCGACGAGGCCGCCACCTATTCGGGAATACCGTTCGACCATGAAAGCGTGAACCACCCAGTTTCCGAATTCGTCAAGGGATTGGCGCACACCAATGGGATCGAATCCTTCTGGTCGATGCTGAAGCGCGGCTATCAGGGAACGTTCCACCACATGGGCCCGCAGCACCTTCACCGCTACGTCAACGAGTTTGCAGGGCGTCACAACATCCGAAACCGCGTCACCATGAGGCAGATTCAGGACATCGTGGCCGGAATGATCGGCAAGCGCCTCATGTATCGCGACCTTGCAGGGGAGAAATCATGACGGATGCCGTCATTCCGCCAACGGTCAACGATTCCGTCGCCTTGGCACGGTCGCTTTTTCCGAAACCTCCCGAACGGGAATTCCGGGACAAGCGGGTTCCCGTCATGGCCTGTGCGGACAACATGGATTTTCTCAGCGGCATACCGGACGGGCGCTGCAAGCTGGTCGTCACGTCCCCGCCCTACAATCTGGGCAAGGACTACGAGTCCAGGACGCCGCTTGAAGACTATCTGGCGCAGCAGGAAGCCGTGATCGCCGAGTGTGTCCGAACGCTTCATCCGCAAGGCTCGATTTGCTGGCAGGTCGGAAACTACGTGTCCAACCGCGAGATCGCGCCGCTGGACACGCTTCTCTACCCGACGTTCCGAAAGCTCGGGCTGAAGCTGCGCAACCGGATCATCTGGCACTTCGGGCACGGCCTGCACTGCACCCGCCGCCTTTCCGGCCGTTACGAGACGATCAACTGGTGGACCGCGTCCGACGATTACACATGGCATCTCGACCCTATCCGGGTGCCGTCGAAGTATCCGGGCAAGAAGCACTTCAAGGGACCGAACGCGGGCAAGCTGTCCGGCAACCCTCTCGGAAAGAACCCGTCGGACGTCTGGGAATTTCCCAACGTCAAGAGCAACCACCCCGAAAAGACCGAACATCCATGCCAGTTCCCGGTCGAGCTGGTCCAGCGGCTCGTGCTTTCCATGACCGACGAGGGGGATGCCGTGCTCGACCCATACATGGGCGTTGGCTCGTCGGTCATAGCCGCGCTCATGCACGACCGGGACGCCTACGGATGCGACATGGTGCCGGAATACGTCAAGACCGCCGAGGCGCGGGTCGAGGCGTGGCGCAAGGGCGAGCTGAAGACCCGTCCGATGGGAAAGCCGATCTACAATCCCTCGCTTCCCAATGGCGGCCACTGATGCAGATCCGAGCGACATATTCCCACCTGAACGGCGAGGAATGGCTCATGGTTCACGCCCCTAAACACTGGGGCGAGGTCCGGGCCGCGATAGCCGCCGTGGACGCGGAAGCCTGCAAGACCAAGCAGTCCGAGGAAAAGACCATGCGCGGTCGGATGCTGTATTCCCCGCCTGACCTCAACAGGGCGTTCGGCAAGGAGCTTGAGGCGCTTGGCTGGAAACAGAGGCAGAGCAGGTTCTGGGTCACGGAGGACGAACGCCTGCTGCGCGGGATACACGCCTTGCCGGAAAAGGAGCAGAAAGCCGCCATCGAGGCGGCGGGACAAAAGCCGATCAAGTCCTACAACCAGACCGATTTCGTGAAGGGGCGCGTCGCCATCGAGGTCCAGTTCGGAAAATACGCTTTCGTCGCGCATGACCTGTTCGTCAAGCACCTGAGCTTCTTCGTGTCGGACATCATCGATGTCGGCATCGAGATCGTGCCCATGAAGTCCATGGAAAGGGAAATGTCAAGCGGCGTCCCGTACTACGAGCGCGACCTGCTCAACGTGCTGCGGCAGGGCCGGGGCGTCCCGGCCGTGCCATTGGTCCTGATCGGAGTCGCACCTTGACCATCGATCTCCGGTTAGATTCCGATTACCTTCCACCTCGGAAGGTGGTCCCGCCCTTACGCGCGCCGCTTCATGTGTGGCTCGAAGTGCTTACGAACAGAGTCTATGGCTACCATGTGGCGTCACATCCTTTCCGCACCAGGATTTGCGGCGAACCACAGGGGCTAGGCCGGTCTGGGCCGGGCCCGCCATATCCTGCGGAATTGTCGAGGTCAAGAGCGGTGGTTAGGCAAGTATATAATTCCCCTGAAATGCGCATAGTGGCCGGATCAAGACGGGGTCTACGGCTCGCGACGGTTGCAAAAGGCGATTTGCTGGGCCGGCTGCGTCCGACGTCCGGCCGGGTAAGAGAGAATCTCTTCAATATTCTGGTTGGTGGCAAATTTGGGGATGCCGTCACTGATTCCCGTGTGCTTGATCTATTCGCCGGCACAGGCGCATTGGGATTGGAAGCGTTGTCAAGAGGCGCGGCACATGTCTCTTTTGTTGAAAGCGGATCGATTGCGCGCACCCTGATCCAAAAAAACATCAACCTGATGGGGGCCGGTAGCGCGGCCAGGCTCTATCGGCGAGATGCCACAAAACTCGGAAACTGTCAGACGAATCCATTCACGTTGGTGTTTCTTGATCCACCGTATGGCAGAGATCTTGGTCGTTTATCGCTCAGTTCTGCGCTGGCAGGCGGCTGGCTGGCACCTGATGCGCTTATCGTCTGGGAAGACTGCGTTCCACACGAGGTTCCACCAGGTTTCGCACTTTGTGAACATAGGTGTTACGGAGGAACCCACCTCACGCTGGCCCGTCTGGTGCAGGCATGAGCTGATGCAGTTGGAAATTGCCGCAATGCTGGTTGGTCCATCTCCGAGTTTCTATCGCCAGGCTACCAGAGACCGCTTCCGGTAGGTATTGATCGGCCTGATGCGACGGACGCAGGCAGGTCTGGCATGCCGTTTGGGGTGTGGACACTGGTGGAAACCGAACTTTGGGGCGAGCGCAGTCAAGGCATGATGCTTCTTTGTAAATGTCGCAAAGACTACCTTGACGAAATGCACAGTTTCCGCAGCGGCACACGCGTCTTGGTGAAGGCAATCGTCAGGGTGGGAGTCGGCCCATGGGTCGCCTCCTACGGGAAGGGAAGCGTCCACTGTTTTCAGCGTACCCTTGTGCCTTGCCTGAGCCGTTGCCACAGGATGGCACGTACAAGGCTGAGCCTAGCGACCGGATTCCATGAAAGTCGGAACCGCTTTCCTTCCATGCGGAAGACCGTCAAGCGGTTTGGCGTCGAGCTGGCGTGGTTCTGTCCTGATTGCAATTTGCGAACGCTCATGCGAATTTCGCATTCATGAATTCTCAAGAGCAACTCGCCTTAAGCCCATGCCTTCAAAATGGCTGGCTGTCGAGAATCCTCCTTCAACAAGGGCAGGTCTTCAATCCGAGGTTTCGAGTGGCCGGGCGGCTGTGGTGGGATGGCTTCCAACGGTTGCCGCGGTGACCTGCCTTGCGCAGAACCGGTGGCGGCGCTGATTGGCGCGCTTGGGCGAATTGGACACATACCTATGATTCTGGGAATTGGAACCGATCTGGCCAACATCGAACGTATTCAGCGCACGCTTGAACGATTCGGCGACCGGTTCCGATATCGAGTCTTTACCGAAACCGAAAGAATGAAAGCCGAACGACGTCGAGACGTCGCAGGTACCTATGCCAAACGTTGGGCGGCAAAGGAGGCGTGTTCAAAAGCTCTCGGCACAGGTCTGCGTATGGGTATCGCATGGAAGGATATGGCGGTGACCAACCTTCCAACAGGTCAACCACAGATCGCTGTGACCGGTTGGGCAAAGGAGCGTCTGAAGAAGATGACACCTGCAGGCCACAAGGCGCTGATCCATGTTTCGCTAACCGATGACCACCCTTGGGCGCAGGCATTCGTTGTCATCGAAGCACGTAGGGAATCCGAAGAAGAGGCGGTTTCTGGGGTGTAGCCCAGGAATCTTGACTCTTGTCCACCTTCTTTCCATTTTCCTGGCCCATGGTCCTGGAGCGCGTGCCGGGCGGATCAAGCCTCCGGGGCATTACAAGAATCCTAGGCTACACCCCGGTTTCTGGCAGTGTCGTGCGGACTTAACATTGCTCCGCAGCTGAGATTGGTAACCTTTGCGGATGCCTCCAGCAGGTGTAGCCCAGATTGTTGGCAATCCATACTTTCGGTCGACCTTATCGGGCGAAGATCCACCGAGAGGCGTTCTTATGTCGAGAAGTCAAGGTTCAAAAAAACACCCAAGCGACCCATGCCAACAATCTGGGATGCACCCTGCCTCCAGCACACCACTTGACAGCCGCAGGCGATGCCGTCAGACAGCCCGAAACCAACCGGATCGGCAATTTTATGGCAAGCAAGAACTCGTTAGGGGACAGCGTTCTCGAGACCGTCAAGACGATTGTCTACGCACTGCTTATAGCTGGCGTATTCCGCACACTGCTCTTCCAGCCGTTCTGGATTCCGTCCGGCTCAATGAAAGACACTCTGCTGATCGGTGATTTCCTGTTTGTAAACAAGATGGCCTACGGCTACTCCCGTCATTCATGTCCGTTCTCCATGTGCCCATTCCCCGGCAGGATATTTGGCCGTGAACCCCAACTAGGCGATGTTGCCGTGTTTCGCCATCCCGTAGGTGGCGCAGATTTTATCAAACGAATTGTCGGGCTTCCCGGTGACAAGGTCCAGATGAGGGAAGGTGTGCTGTTCATCAACGGTCAGGAGGCAAGGCAGACGGCGGACGGTACGTTCGAGGAAGTTATGGAACGGCAGGGACCGCTGGGCGGCACCCCCAACTGCGTCAACCGGCCCGTGGCTGTTGGCGAGATCTGCGTTAAGCGGAAAGCGATCGAACAGCTTCCCAATGGTGTTTCGCACTCTGTGCTGAACTTGGGCTATGCGCCGGCAATTGACGATACAGGAGTCTTTACGGTTCCGGATGGCCACTACTTCTTTATGGGCGACAACCGGGACAATTCCACGGACAGCCGCGTTCGTCAGCCCGGAGGCGTTGGCTTCGTACCTTTCGAGAATCTGATTGGACGCGCTGACCGAATCATGTTCAGTTCCGCTGGCCGATCCATGCTGTTTTTCTGGACCTGGCGTCCGGATCGGTTTTTCAAGGCTGTGGATTGAGCGGCCTGAAGTCAGCTGGATACGCAAATCGCGCGTTCCCAGCAGGTACCTGCCCGAGGCGGCCTTCCGGATGCCTCTGACATGGCGGTTCTCTTTTCAGGTCACTGTGGCAAATGACTCATGGTTAGGCAGATATATAGTCAGCCAAACTATCCGAACGAAGCGGGAAAGTTGGCGGCAGGCAGGTGTATCCAGTCCAAACCCATATCTGCCATCGACCGAAGCGACATCACTCCTGCCAGATGATCTCCCCTACTCTAATCCAGTGATGCCCGTGGGGTGACTGTCAGGAACAACGTTCAATGTTCTCGCCACGACCACATCACATGTTCAGGTGTTGCCATTGGGTCCATCGTCGCCACCGCCAACCGGGCGATGAAGCGCCAGAATGGAAATGTCGTCTGCCTGGGGTGCGCCGGCTGCGAAGCTGTCAACCTGTTCGAGCATCAATTCGCATAGGTGTTGGCTGGAAAGACTCCTTCCGGCCACACAGGCTTCCCTGAACATATTCACCGCACCTGCCGTTCCCAGCAGGTCCCCAGCTTTGTTATGTGCCTCGTCAAGTCCGTCGCTGTAGAACAGCAGCCGCTCACCGGGGGCAAGGACCAGGCTGTGGGATGTCCATTCCAGATCCGGCAGAACACCAAGAACCATATCAGGTTCAGTCGTGACCAGACGAACGTTCCCATCCAGATCAGCGAGCATCGGTGGGCAATGCCCAGCGTTCACGAATGTGATGTAACCTGTTCCAGGCGTGATCACAGCCAGGACTGCAGTTAGAAACATGTCCTCAGGATTGCGCTCGCAAAGTGCGTTATTCGCCGCCTCGATTACCTTGCTGGGTTTGTCGGACTGTTGACACTGGGCCCTGAGCAGTGCGCTTGCCTGTGCCGCGAACAACGCCGGAGCCATACCCTTACCAGACACATCGGCGATGAGCACTGCAATCCGGCCATCACCTAGGAGGAACATATCAAAAAAGTCTCCAGCGACTTCCATAGCAGGGCGCATGCGGCCATGGATGTCCCACTCCGGATGCAGGCTGAATGTCGATGGGAGCAGCGATTGCTGAATGCGTCGGGCGTTTTCCAGTTGCTCCGTGACCGCAATCAACGCGTTTCGGGCGTCGAGGCTAGTACGAAAACTGTCGACCGCACGAAGTAGCGTGTCGATTTCCTGACCGGACCTAAAGGTGGATTCGGAGTTTTCGCCTTGATTTGCGGATGTCGATTTCCCTGTCTGGCCAGAGCTGCGGATACGGACTTTCGTATCGCCACTTGACATGGCCCCAAGGAGTTGCACGACTGCGCCAAGGGGGCGGAAGCCGATCCTCAGCTTCTGCAAGAGCAATCCCAGGGATAGGAGTATGATGGCCAACACTGCCGTGAACGCGAGCATTGTCAGCAGTTCTTCACGCGTCAGCGCATCCGAGATGTCTCGGAGCATCACCAGGCTACCGTTCGCTCCAGCAGTTCCGAACTGAAGTGGCAGAATGGTTGCGTCGAGACGGCGTCCGCCATTGTCGCGCAATACGAGGTTACGTGGGCCTGTATCAGCGACCCCTGCAACGGTACCTGCGTCGGGCACACCGCCGAACAGTTCCCGCAACTCGCCATCGGAGTCGTGATATGCCAGCCCCACCAATCTCGGGAAAAACTCGTCAATTCCGTCTGCGATTGGCAAAATAACCCAGACCGTGCCGACGATGCTGTCACCCCGCCGCACAGGAGTGCGGTGCGCGAGCACTGGAGATCCATTGCCATCGATCAATAGCTGGGTTTGCGGAAAAAGCGGAACCGCCTGCTCAAGAACTGCGGAACCCAACGCCACCGACCCATGACCGCCGACACTTGCGATTGCCTGGCCTTCCGATGTGACAAGAAAGAGAGTCGGACGCTCCGGATGCCCTTCCTGAACAATCTGGAGGGCCTCTTCCATATCTGTTGAGGTAGAGCCGGCCAACAATACCGCATCGACCTCGGGGTCCGCAGCAATCTGACGGGCAAGTGCGCCCAACCGCTCTTGATGCAGGTCAAGCATCGTGTGGAGCAAGTCGGCCTGAACCCTGAGTGAAGCTTCAGTATGGCGGCGGGTAAGCGAAGCTCCACGAATCTCCGCATAGGTGACGAGTATTGCCGAAATCAACATCAGCGCGGCGACCGCCGTTAGGGCCACGCTCCGACGAAGGGTTGGTGCCCTGTTGGGATGCCGGACACTGTCGCTTTCTGTCACGGATCCAGTCCTCCAGAGCGCTGACCCTCTCCTTCGCTGTAGAGCAATGCGTAAGTCCGGTCCTTCTTTAGTCCGGTTGCGATGAAGCCTTTCGCGAGTAAGGCTTCGTGCTCTGACAGGTCTCCGGATTGCGGTAGGATGACACTTTGCAGGTTTCCAGTTGGTTCGGATGGCCTCTGGATTTCGTGGCGGAGCAGAAAACGGGGATGCCCGTCCAGCAGATTCTTGAGTCCAACCACATGGAACCCTGCGTTCATCAGGTTGGCAAGCGATACCGTATTGAATGGCGATACCGTAGACTGCACCGAAGCAAACCCAGCCTCCGCAAATATCTTCTTTCTGATCCTGATAAGCCTGGGATGCCAGCCTTGGCCGCGCAGAGCCGGATCAAGTGCCGTTCCGAACAATAGGCCAGTTCCCTGTGGTTCCAGCGTTGGAACAAAAGGACTTCGCCCATTTCCTGCTGGTACCGCAATGCTGTATCCGAGTGCCTCCCCTTCCCGCTCCGGCACCAGGATCGCGCCATCCAGAACCATTGCCGTCAGAAAACTCTCTGACATTGGCATGAATAGCCCGTCCCGCCCCAAGTCCAATATTGACTTTGCATTCAATGCGCAAAGCGCGGACAGGTCGCTCCTTACGGCAAGCCTTAGCTGTACCTGTCCCTGATTGCCTCGGGACCACCTCTCAAGGACCACGCGCACAGTGTTCCGGAATTCGGTGCGGTCTTGATCTCCACCTGTGGATGTGGCCTTTCCTGAAGGTGCCACGGTCATTGGCCGATGACCTCTGCATAGTCGAGCAGGGAAAGACTGGGATAGATCTCTAGGTCGCGGGCTACATCCGCACGGATCTGATAGGAAAACTCAGGAAGTATCTCGACGGGAATACTCCCAGCAGCCTCATTCCCGAACAGTATGCGTTCTACTTTGGAAGCCGTGAACCGGCCGACCTTTTGGTAAGGGGCGACGAGCCCGAACAGCGAATCGGAAGACGCTAGCATCACTTCCGTCGAGGCGAATGACGGCAGGCGCATATCGTTCGCCAGCCCTGTGATCAAACGCGCGTACTGGCCGATGAAACTGTCCGGCCCAAGATAGAGAAACTGGGGACCTGCGGCCGCTGCGGCTGCGACGAGGTCGTGCAGCGATCCGGGGTCCGGCAGACCGTCTGCATCAAGCGGAACCGAATAGTCATCAATCCTGATGTTCAGACGACGGCCCCAACTGATCAGCTGCTCGACAGCGAGAACGGAGTTCGGTTCGGTGGGCGTGAATATCACGGCAATCCGGTCGATCGGCATAAAGGCCTGCATTGCCCGAAACTGCGTCTCAAGCGGCACGATGTGACTGACGCCAGTCAGATTGCGGCCAGTGGCGCCAAACGAGCGAATGATCCGTGACTTGACCGGCTGCGAAACCATAGTGAACACGATCGGCCTGTCAGTGATCCTTGGTGGATAGTCGTCTGGAGAATCGGCCAGATCCGGATCCCGACCGGCGATCCCCAGAGTCACGGTCGTTCCCCAGGTATAGACAAGATCAGGAGCGGCGCTTTCGATTTCCGCGACGATGTCCGGAAGTCGGCTGGGGTCCCGATCAAGTGAACGGACCGTAATGTCCAGCGGAAGCCCAGCTTCAGCGAAATGCGCCCGGAAGCCGACTTCGACCTGCGTTTCCCCTCGCCAGAGGACCATGAACATTGATTTCGCTTCGGCCGCAGCTGTCAGTCGACCAGTCCCCGTAGTCAGAACGGTGCATAGGGTTCCTGTCAGGAAATCACGCTTCGACAAGCAGGCCACGAATTGCCTCCTCTTCGTCCCGTTCCCCGAATGCGAGGAACCAACTCACACCGCCGGCGGACAGCAGCAGCGCTCCAATCCCCATCCACATCAATGCAGTGTCCGGCGGAAAGGCGAGCAGCAGAGCGCCAGCGATGAGCGGTCCCGCCAGCGATCCAAGTCGTTCCAGAAATCGGAAGACGCCGAGCACTGTCCCGGACCCAGCATATTTCACCTGCAGTTCGGCGACACGCATCAGGAAGCTGATCTGGGTCGGAATGGACAATGTCTGGCCAACTCCAAACAGCAGTGTTGCCACGAAGAGAACGGCCAACCCTTCGCCGACAAGCACATTCCATGTGTGTGGAAGCACAAATCCGGCTCCGGCTATCATGCCACCGACCGCAACCCACGTACCGAACCCCTGCCATCGATCAGCAAGCGGTGCGAGCAGAGGCGCGAGAACAAGAATCGCGATGCCATAACCCATCAGTATCCGGGCACTTTCCGCAGCACCACCAATGGTGAGCGCTGAAAGTGGTACCAAGAGGAACAGTCCTCCGGTCAGCAAAGCCTTTGCGGGGATGGCGAAACAGGCGATCATTGCAAAGAACCGCGGGTTGCCCAGGATGTCCTTGATGATCAACATTTGGTCGTGTGCCCATTTGGAGACACCGCCTTTGACAGCTGATGAATAGGAACCGGCTTCGCTGGGACGTTCGGGCAATCGGGTATCGGGCGTGGCGTGGGGATCGGTTAGATCAGGCGGAAATCTTGAGATCATGAACAGACAGGCAAGCGCGGAAGTGCCGATCGCGACAAGTGCGCCATACAGGACCAATGATACTCCTATACGGTCGGCAAGGATGCCACCGACCGCCGGTCCACTGATTTCGGCCGCCACCACTACAGCGAGGAAGAGTGAGAAACCCGTGCTGCGGTGCCGGGGGTCAGCGTGCCTTACTATATGCACCTGGGCTGCGGCGTAGACCAGACCGTAGCCAAATCCGGTCAGCGACCGTGCGAAGACAATCATCGCGAAACTGTCCGCAAAGATATGGCCGGCCATGCCCGCGCCCGCGAACAATGCTCCAAGCAGGAATATCCGACGAGGTCCAGATCGTTCACAGAGCATCGAACCTATGAGTACGGACAGCAAGGAGGCCGCCATGAAGCCCGCCATGGCGATCCCAATCCGGAAATTGGCGTCGCTGTCGGGAGGCGCGAACTGTCCCAGGAATTGAGGAAGGATCGGACGCAGCATCGCTTCCGACACGAAAAACAGGAACAGTGGAAGACGAACGTGACTGACGGCGGGAATCCGTAGCTGCTGAGGCCTGTCGGTCGCCGGAAGTCGCAGCCCGCTGAAACTCTGGGATCCAAGTTCGGATTTGGTGCGGCTAACGATTCGGTCGACCCGCTCCGTCAGCGTCCGGACCACTTCACTGCTTCGGGAGCGGATGGAAAAACGTAGATCATGTGCCGCTAGCCGCGCTGTGAAGAACTCAACGATCCAGGCTGGACGCAAAATGTGGACGGCAAACATCAAGATAAGCAGTTCCACGGCCAGCAGGACGATCGCAAAGACCACCACGGCGGTGTCGATCCAGATGTCCTGTTTCAATGCGTCAAGCATCCTGATGTCAAAGCCCGCATAGAGCGTTCCGATGATCCCTTCGTCATCACCGCCAATTGGAAGCGCGGTGACGAGTAAGTCCCCTCCCTGCCGACTTGCGACTGTGACCGGGCTGGATAGCGGAATGCCCAGAAATTCCTGCCATCTGGTTGACAGACTGTCAAAAACCCCGGGTGATGCAGATCCGGACGCTGAGACTAGTGCCATGCGTACGGCCTCGGCATCGTCTGCGGAGATGTGCTGAATCCTTCCATCGGTGTCTGACAGCGCAAGGAAACTCATTCCGGGTGCGGAAGATCGGGCGCTGTCCAGAACCGGTTCCACGCCTCGAAGCGTGTTAAGACCACCGAAAACCGTTGCTGCATGGTCAACGCGCCGCTGTACGCCTGCAGCGGCGGTGATGGTCTGTGTCTCCACCTCGGGCAGAAGGTGGGTTTCGAAAATCCTTACCGACAGATATCCGAACAGCAGGAATGGCAGAATGAGCAGCCCGAGCAGTGTCAGAAGCAGGACGGAACGCGGGCCAGCCATTAGGTGGATCTGCCCTGCACTGCGGATGGCCATGAGATCCGCCAGATCGAATGGACGAGTGGATCGGATGTTCCGGGATCCGGGCTGTCGATCTGCGCTGCACGGTCGACCGCCAACTTACGGATATGGTTTCGCCCTTCGATACGGCCGAAGATGATCAGCGTAACCAGAAACAGCACCGGCACAACCGGTACCAACGTAACGATGCTGGCCCGACTGAGCTGTCGGATGAGGTCCGGCATCGCCTCGCCTGCCCCCGTGGCTTCATGGGAAAGGGCGAGCACTCCAACCGGCACACCGTCCTGTAAGATCGTCATCCGACCGGTGAAACGGTCTGGATCACTTGCTTCATGGCTGATTTCACCGCGTGGTGGAGGGTCGACAGGGATTTTGCCGCCACCGCCCCGGCTATCGCTGAGGGTGCTGAACAGCACAGTGCCATCCATGTCGTAGACCACGAGGTCAAACGCACCGCCGAACTGGGCCACGGAGCGTTCTATGATGTGTTCTGTCGTTCTTGTGGACGCGAGTGTCAGACCCTCGCCAAGGCTCTCGCCGATCGCACGAACCAGTTCTCTCAGAACCGGATCGTAGCGAGCGGCGACGGTATCGGTCAGGATGCGCTCGAACTTCAGGTAATTCAGGGCCCCGGCCGCAAATACGCCCGCCACGGGAAGCAGCAGCAGTATGGCGAGAATTCGCAGTGTCAGGCCCCGAGGGCGTATCTTGGCTCCTGTAGCGGACCGGCTGCCGGGGGGTGTGCTTTCGCCTCCCCGGGGGTCGTTGGGATGTTGGCCCGGGCCGAACACCAGCGAGAGACGGTTATACCTGTCGCGGCTGTAGGACACGCTGTCTGCCATTTCCTGCACGAGCATGACGCCAAGGCCACCGATCGGTCGATCGCCAAGAGCGGCATCCGTATCCGGACGAGGTCCATCCTTGAATGGGTTGAACGGTGGTGCATCGTCCTCAATGATGAAAGCCACGCCTTCCGGCTGTGGATGCAGGGTCAGCCAGATCGACGCGTCTTCGCGCTCTTTGCCATATCCGTGCATGATCGTATTCATCAGGAGTTCTTCGGCCGCAAGCTGCAGCTTGTGCTCGAATCCCGAGGCTGGGGGATGTTCCGCACAGAAGGCTTCAACCCATGACATGACCTCCGGGAGATTCCGGACGTTGCTGCCGATACGAAGGCGCTGGACTCCTTCCATATACTACGTTCCTCAGATCATGCCTTAGCCGCAGCCAAGGCGTCTTCGCGGTTCCCATACGACTTGATGATCTTGTCGAATCCTGACACGCGGAACACTTCGGCGACTGATCCGCTGAGGCCGCAGATAGAGAAAGACGCCTCAGCCTTTGAAAGGCGTTTCGCGATTACAAGGATTGATCTGAGGCCGGCACTGCTCACGTAGGAAACGGACGTGAGGTCACAGACCACCGGACTTCCTTCTTCAGGGATTGCCGAGGTTACAGCTTCCTCGAACTCGCGTGCGGTGACGCCGTCAATGCGCCCTTCGACCTCGGCGACAAGCACATTTCCGACCTTTGAGATTTTGGCATCCATAGCGGTTACTCCAATTGTGCCCCTTGCGCGGGGCCATCCTGCGCAAAGATAGCCGATTATCGGGGAAATGAAACAGCTACCTTGTCATAATGGTCAAGAGTGTTTGACGCAGGATTATGCCAACCACTGCCATCGGTCCCGCCACGTATTTCCGATGTACGACGTGTGGATATTCGACGCTACAGGCAAGCCATGACGATTCCGCATTGGAAAGGTGCCCGCCACCTTCAGGATAGGCGGCTGAAGTATGGCGTCTGGTCCGGTTGCGCCCGGATGGCCGGCACCCCAAGCCTTGAGAAGATCAAGCGCTTCTGGGCCGCGCACCTCCCCGATGGGAATGCGATCCGGGCGCGACCGGACGGACGCGCTCACGAGATTTGACAGCGTCACGACCCCGTCTTTCGTGCGCAGAGCCACGAGGTTCGGCGTCAAGCACTGGAGTTCGCGTGTGCCCTCGATGAAGACGACGCGGTCGGAAGACTTGGCGACCTCCGCCAACAGCGCATTTGTGAGGGTCGTTTTGCCGGTCGAGACCCCCCGGCAACGAGGATGTTGGCGTGGTGGGCAACCTCTTCGCGCAGTCCGTCGGAGAGAATGGCGCTGGCAACATAATCCTGGAGGGTAAACACCTCGACGGAAGGCTTGCGGATGGCGAAGGCTGGCACGGAGACCACCGGCGGCAACAGGCCCTCGAAGCGCTGGCCACTTCCCGGCAACTCCGCCGAATCCCGCGGGGCCGCCGGATGGACGTCGGTGCCGACGTTATGCGCAACGAGGCGGATGATACGTTCGCCATCGGCCGACCCAGTTTTTGGAACGCCCGCACCCAGCGGTTGATCAGCCGGAACTGCCCGTTCCGGTCCGGGTGCTGACGTCTTCCGACTGTCCTGCGGTTCGCCTGGAGATTGTAGCCGAGCTCGTGCAGCAGGCGGTTCACCGTGCGCCCGCCGATCCTTCATTGGGTGAGGCCATATGCAGGAGACCGTATCCCGGATGGACTGTGATGTACGATCACAGGTATATGGTGTTGTGACAATTGGAGGCAGGATCGGATCCGCCGGAAAACCGGAGGACGGATGTTCGGACGAGAGCAACGGTCCATTGGTTGCATCCATTCCGACACAGGATGTAGCGCCATCCGTTGCGACAGGTCATCCTTTCCTAAAGGCCGCATCCAGAAGCACTGTCATCAATCCTCCGTTCCAGCGATGGCTCGGATCCAGTCCCGGCCTTGATCAACCAAGTACGAAAGGAGGGAATCGGGGAATGGACGCGGCCCTGCAGGTTTCTGTACAACGCGCCCTGGTGGATGAGCTCGTTCAGAAAACTTTCCGAATTCATCCCTCCCGGTAAACGCTGGCGCGGACGGTCCACGACAGCATTCTCCACCAAAGCCTGTACATCCCCGAAATGCATGCCATCGCGCAGTTCCGACATCACCCTGGCAACAAGCATATCTGTATCCTGCATCATGGTCCTGGACTGATCCTCATAATATTTCTGGCGCAGGGTCCATGCCATGCGCTCCATGGCGGGCCAGTCCATACGGTCCATGTCGCCATCAACCCGCTGAGCTTCCCTGGCCAGCGTTTCGCCCGCGTAATACAGATGCCGGGGCCAGCCGTCACTGAAATCGGCAAGACGATACAGCAGGGGGAGATGACGGGAGATATCAAGGTCGAACCATTGTCCCAATCGCTCCATGAAATGCCTTGTCTCCGCATCTTTCATCGGTTCGGCCTCATGCAGGTGAACAATGCGCGTGAGATGCATCTCCCGTGCCCGGCCATATGTGTCGGACAGGCCGGCGAGCACAAGTATCAGCGGCAGGCCCGTGTTGCCGTCGTGAATTTCCTGCAGGAAATTCGCTTCCGCTGTCGTCCTGTCTCCAGCGAAACGCTGGGCCTCGTCAACAGCGACGATGACTTTCCGCGGCCATTTCTTCATTGGATAGCGCTGGCCAAGCTCCTGAAGCGTTTTCGGCATGTCCTTTCTTTCGAAACTGACTGAAACCCCGCCGATGCTGAATGAATCGAGCCATTGCATTCCACTCTTGATGAATGTCATCCATTGCTTTTCCGGCAGAAGCCGGGCCGCCAGTATTTCCCTGAACCCAAGGGAGACATCCCGCATCAACGCGCTTGCGGACAGGATCACAACCCGTGGGGTGTCATTGGCTCCTGTCCACCTTTTCTGCATTTCGTGCAACAGCGAGCTCTTGCCAGCGCCGGGAGCGCCCTGCACGATGCGGGTCATGCCTGGCTGGCCAGCGCTGTCTCTCGCCGCGCTCAGGATATCCTCAAGGATATTGTCGCGGCCGACAAAGACCGACGGCGGCGCTTTCTCGCCCTGACGCAGGTATTTCCTGATCCGTTCTCTATCCATCACGTCAGCCTTTCCTGTTCAGTTCAGGCATATCATACCAAACCAAATAAATAATCTCCGACAGGCGCCCCGGATCTCACGGCACCGCCCATTCCCTGGTGGTGATCCGCGTGATCTCGCCCTTCCGGCGGATGAAGGCGTCCCAGACATGCTCGACCACTTCCCGGACATGCTCCGCGCTTTCGAACACCCGGTTGGCGAAATGCCGGTGCTTCAGGACGGAGAACACCGTCTCCACCGGGTTCAGTTCCGGGCTGTAGGGCGGCAGCCGGAGCAGGGAGACGTTGTCCGGTATCCCGAGGTCTTTCGACCGGTGCCAGCCCGCCCCGTCGAGGACCACCAGGGCGTGCTTTCCGGCGGGGACCCGCTCCCCGATCTCCCGGAGGCGCCGGTCCGTCTCCCCGGTGTTGGCCCTGTCGCAGACATGCCCGACCGCGTCGCCGGTGGCGGGACAGGCGGCGGAGAACAGGTACACGTATCCGTACCGGTGGTCCCGCACGATGCGCGGGCGCGTCCCTTTCCGCGCCCAGACCCTCGACAGCATGCCCTTCTGCCCCACCCGCGCCTCGTCCTGCAGGTACACGAGCATGTCCTCCGGGGCCACGCCGTCGGGCACCGCCTCACGCGCCAACCGGACGGAATCCCTGCGGAATCCCTCCCGGGCGGCGGGGTCCGCCCTCGGGTGGACGGGCCGCGGGGACATGTGCCGGAAGCCCAGCCTCCGCACCAGCTGGCGCGCGCCTTCCATCGTGTACGCCACCCCGAAGCTGCCCGCGATCCGCGCCCGGATGTCGGCGACGGTCCAGCGGGAGGGCCCGCCCGCGTCGGGGTCCGGCCCGTCCTCCAGCCACGACACGACCTCCTCCGCCTTTCCGCCCTCCAGCTTCGGCGGCGCCCCCGGCCGGGCGGCGTCCCGCAGGCCGTCCAGGCCGTCGGCGTTGTAACGGACGACCCAGTCGCGGAGCGTCCGGGGACCGACGCCGGCGCCGGAGGCCACCCCGGCCCTGGACAGACCGTCCTCGATGACCAGGGCGATCGCGCGCATCCGGTGGCGGCGGTCGCGGAACTTGTGTTTCCGGGCCAGCTCCCGTAACTGACCGGGTGTGTGGTCGGTGCGCCGGACCATGACTTTCGCTGGCATGCCGTTCTCCTCCTGCATGTTTCACAGACACAGGATACAGGACGGCGGCACCGATCACACGCGGAATGTTGCCGTGTCACACAGCATGATGTTCAATCTTTGTTCTGGGCACATTATTAATTTGGTTTGGTATCATATGGATATCGAATTTCCAAGAAACAGCCTCAACTGCGGTCCTGTCCTGTATGGTGATCCCAGCCCCTGACAAAGTCCCGCATATGGGAATTCCGTTTCCAGGAAAAGCCATCCCCGGACGGGTTATGGAATGAGGGAATCCATCGAAAAGCTGAATGATGATGGACGCGCTGTCCGTCGGAACCGCCCCAGGATGCGACGGACATTGGCCTCCACCATGGCCTGGACCGACGTGACTGGACCTGGGTCGACGCCGGCCATGGCCCGAACCCGCGAGGCCGCCGCAGGCGCGCCCCGCAGGATGGCTTCGCCCATCCGATGAACCCGAAGGCGCAACTGCTCGCTGTCAAGACCCGCATCCCGGGCGATGGCCCGCCAATGCCGGAGAGCAATGTCCCCAGGCCTGCGTCTGCGCCCCGCAAGCCTCTGGGCGAAGTTCTGATTGACATGCGGCCATGTCAGGACGCAGGAGACATCATGGAGAGGCGCTGGACGCACGCGCCCTCCATCCAGCAGGAGAGCGTAATTCTTCGCATGGGCATCGGTGCTGGCGACAGGAATGCTGAAAACGACCGGTGCGGAGCCTCCAACCCTGGCGACGACATCCAGGATATCGGCCAGGCCTGGCCCCGGCAATGTACCATGCTCGTATTTCCGCTCTGGAAACACGCTCAATGCCTGGGCGAAATCCTCCTGATGCAGGCGGCGGACATTCCCATCCGATGTGAAAGCCCGGTCATACCGGACAATGGCAGGGCTGTCCGGTCCCTGACCTGTAAGGCGCTGACCTGAGCGGCCTCGATGCCAATGGCATCCGCCAGCGCCAGACAGAACGCCTCGTTCTCCACACTCCCCTCCAGATGTGGACTGTCCGGCTTGAGGATGAGTGTCGACGGTGCGCCGTTCATGGGAATCGCGAGCTGGTCCCCAGAGCCATGGAGACCGGGTTTCAGGCGTCCATCCACTCCGAGAACCGCCAGAACGGATTTCTCCTGACCGCCGGCCAAGGACAGGCGGACGCCATCCTCCCTGTTCAGGAACGGCTGCCTGCGCAGGGCACCGAAATGACGGTACAGCGCCTGTTCCGGCTCCGGTTCCTCATGGAAATCCGTGAGCGGAACATATGTCCAGTCCTCCCGCGGAGCAGCTGTGCCGAAAGAGAGGGCGCCGGCCACTTCCCCACCGATCCGTTCGGGAATGGCCAGGCTGTCCATACGGGACAGGCCCAGGCCATGCGCGAGTGCCGTCAGCTGGCCCTTCTCCGGAAGCAGGTTCGCCATCCACGGAAGAACGGTTCCAGGTCCATATCGGTCCCGTCCCAGCGGCATGGACATGGAGACAGGGAAAGCGTCGGGCGAGGCCAGCCAGCGGATGTCGTATCTGAAGGATGGCTGTCCATCCTCCCCGATATCCATTGCGCCGACAGGCTCCGTTCCGGAAAAGACCTTGATGCGTTTCATTGGATGACTGTCCCTGCCCTGTCCAGGCATGCATATCATATGGACATCGAATTCCCAGGAAACCGTTCCAGCCGCGGTCCTGTTCCGCATGGCGCTCCCAGCCTCGACGGAATCGCCGCTGTTCCGTCATGGCGCCATCCATGGCGAGCCGTCATGAACCCTTGACCTGCTCCGGAAATCCAGGCTTGGGATATGGCTGGAACTGCCTAGCCCGGATATCTCACCAGACCGGGAGTCGGGGCATCCGGCACCGATCCGGCCCGTCATCCGGTCCCGTCCGGCGGCGGCTGCTGCCGGCGGTGCCCCGGCGGCGGCGTCCGCAGGCCGTCGGTGGCTGCGGAAGCGGGAACATAAGGCGAACAACGGTACCGCCGCGCACGCCTTCGGGAGCCGCACGCGCGGCCCGCCCGACCCGGCCCGGACGGTCAGGGAGTTCGCCGCCAGCACCGCGCGCCTCGCCGGATCCGTCCCGTCGAGGCGTCAGCCCACGCCGGGCACACGAAAGCCATTGGAGGGATGCCTGATGCTGTCACTCCTCACCGAACACCACAGGGCCATGCGCGACTACGCGGGCATCGAGTCAACAGTGTTACATTGAAAGGCCCCGCGGGCCTCCAGGAACATGCCCGGCATCAGCCTGCCGGTCGCCTCCGGGTCGGCTGTCACGTCGGGCATAATTTTTCCACCAGTACGACCATATTTTTTCCATCAATTACGGGCACAAATTAATAGGTCCACTTTGCGGGACGGGGATGATAAATCCGGATTGTGGAAATCAACCAACTTGGGATACACCCACGGCTGGACCGGATATTGCCGATCACCCCTTTCTTCAGTAAGTTGCGTACCCGCAATCCAAGCGGCACGGATGAAAGAGACAGAAGACCATGGCGGTGGATGTGACCATTGAAAGCGCCCGTGCAGGCGAAGAGAGATACCGGACATCCCTACGCGATGCGGTGATGCCGCATCTTGGAAAGACGCCGGAACAGGCCGAATGGTGCGAGGCAGCGTTGGAAAGCCTCTGGGAGTACGGTGAGATGTCGCCCCTTTGGGCGGCGATGCTTGCTTGGCGGCGTGGTGAGACGGAGTTGCAGGAGAAGGCACTGGCGGACGATGCCCGGCTCACCGCTTTGGCGGAGGTCGCCTGGGGGCCGCAGTGACCGAAAACGGGATCATCGCTCCGGATACCAACCTTCTCCGCAACCCGTCGCCCGGACGCTATCTTGCCGCCCTTGAGGCGCTGCGCGGTCGTCGGATCGCAATTCTGCCCTTGGTGGCTCACGAACTGAGAATGAAGATTCCTGAAGCGGCGGCGGATGACGTCAGAAGACTGTGTCGATGGAAAGGAATCGGGAGCACCGCCGATGTTGACGTAGCCATCGATGAAGCGGTTGAGGCCGCCGCCGGATGGTTGCCGGACGAACGTGGCCGCAACGACTCCGTCTACCTGCATCTGCCCGATCTGGGCATTCCCCGCTATCGCAGCTTTTCCGGAAGGCTTCCGGGCGATGCCTTCACGGACCGGAATGGAAACGACCGTATCATCTATGCGCAGGCATGGGCCCATGGCATCGACGTTCTTGGAAGCAGGAACCGCACATCGATTCTGTTGCCGCTGCTTGAGGAGCACTTCACTGCCCTGGGCCATTCGACACCGCCCGTGACTGTCAGGGGACTTTTTGACCACACAGCCCACATCTCTAGGACCGAAGGCAGAGCTATGGCGGATGTTGCTCTGGAAGCGGTGCTTGGCGCGGTGATTCCGGATGCCTGGACATCCGATCATACTGTCCAGGTCATGAGTTCCTGTGCGGGTTTCATCGGCAACCTGGCCCTTTCCAGTGGACGGCGCGACTCCATGGCCAGTTTGGAAAACCAGCTTGTGAGTCTTTTGAATCAATGCATCGGTCAATTCAGCCATGAAGAGTTTGCCAAGCATTGTGAAAGGGCGCATGCCAACAGACCGGTCATCGCCTGCGAAACCGAGATGAGATACCACAGGAAAGTCCGTACCGCCGTCCGGGAAACGGGACTCGATCCTTGGGGTTAAAGTCCGTCAGGAGATTGGATTCAGGACGAAACCTGTTGTTCTTTCATGCAAGACATCCTTTCGAGAAAGATACAAGCAGGCGGATATTGATGGCGCCGCACTGAAACAGGTTTACCGCCGCGTCCGAAGCTATCTACTGACCTTGGAGCCTGACGAGGCTTCAAGGGTGCAGCGCAAAATAGACGAAGGTGACGTTGCCGGGCTGGATGGATGTGTGTTGGCAGACAGGCCGGAATTTTCGAAACTGATCGACGGTCTTCGCAACATAAAGTTTTCAGAAGGTAGGACTGTGGTGCCAATCCGTGGAACTTTTGTTCCGGAGTGAAGTATATAATTCCCAAAAATTATGCCCGTAACTGGTGGAAAAAATATGGTCGTACTGGTGGAAAAATTATGCCCGACGTGACATCGGCGGCCATTCGCCTGTACCGGTCATCCGCGGCCCTGTCCGGCCCGCCCGGCTCCAGGCGGCTGGGCGCGCTGGAACCGGCCAGCGGGGCGCCCCGGTCGCTCTCCCGCCGCCGGCCGTCGCCGGTGACGCCGTCACGGCCCAGCGCCAGCGCGCTGTCGCCGGGCGGGAGGCCGTGCCCGGTGCGGTCCGGGTCACGGCGGGCCGTGAAGCGGTCCGCCCGTCAGCCCGGCAAGCAGGTCCGCCTCCACGGGAAGGGGAGCGCCGCCGTCCGATGACAGCCGTCCGCCGCCGGAGGCGCCCGTCACCTCACGTCGGCCATGGTGGCTGGAATCGACGCGGTCGGCGTTGCACTGTGTCTGCATGGGGTCGGTCCTCCGTCCCGTGCAAGGTCCTGCAATCCCTGCATATGTCACGGATTCCAGCCCCATGCAACAGGATCTGGTGAGATATCCGGGCTAGCTCTCTCACGTCATGGGGTCTCGGCTCAGGAAACCCAGCGCCCGTTCCTGACCCCCGGCGAGGTAATGCAGCTGCCGTCAGACGAGGAACTCCTCATGGTCTCAGGCGCACGCCCCTTGAAGGCGAAGAAGCTGCGCCATTTCAAGGATCGGAATTTCACGTCACCGATCCTGCCGCCGCCGTCCCGTCCGCCTCTGCCCGCGAAGCGCAGCGATGACTGGAAAGGCGTGAAAGCCAGCGTGCATGCCGCCCCTGTGCCTACTGCTCCAGACCCACCGCCGGGTTCGGAGGAGGGTGGGCCACAACTCAGCCAGACGCCAGGTTCGAAACGCCAGAACGAGAGTTGCCTGCGCAAGAACACGAGCCTGACCCACAGTATAAGGGCGGCGACCTTGATGATGCGACTCTGAATACGCTCATGCCAGCCCACCGCGCCCTTGGCATGGATCGGGCGGACGGCGACTTCCTTCCGAAATTCCGAACAATGGAGCCGCGTGTCAATATCCGCCTCTCTCACGGAATGCATCGCAAGCTCGAAGACATGGTGCTGGCGCCCGGCGCGACCAAATCGGCGATCATGGAAGACGCCCTCAGGGCTTTTCTTAATTCCGAACGAACGGCGACGCGCGGTGATATCCCGCTGCAACGGCTTGGCCGTCTTGAGAAGCGCCAGAACGCAATAGAACGTGACGTTGCCCTTTGCCTCGACACCCTCGGCCATTTCGTCCTCTACCGGCTCGCCCGGACAATGCCTATCTCCGAAAATGAGCGGGACACGGCGCAGCCGCTCGGTCAGCGCCGGACCGAGTTCTTCATCAATCAGGTGCCGCGCCGGGTCACCTCGGAAGAGCCGCTGTCAAAGCGTGCCTTGCCTCCATCAGCGATCGAAGATCATAATGAGTGAATTTTGACGCATTAAAGGTCGAAATAGGCATTTTTGATTGATTTTTCACGCATTAATGGAATCTTCATTGCCATTCATCACAATGCGTCATATATGAAGCACGAAAGCACGAAATAAATCTTTATGTATCAGTTATGACGCACCAGATAGACTTCTCGACAGCCTCCAGCGAAACCATCATCGAAGCGCTTGGCAAGCGCCTCGACGAGATCCGCCTAAGCCGGAACATCGCCCAAGCCGATCTGGCGCAGGAAGCGGGCGTATCGCGCAGTACGCTGACCCGGTTGTCTGACGGCAAACCCGTGTCGCTCGATTCCTTCGTTCGCGTCATGCAGGCGCTTCGCCTTAGCGACCATCTCGCAGCACTCCTCCCCGACCCCAGCGTGCGCCCGGTCGACCGCATCCGGCTCGACGGCGTTGAGCGCCAGCGCGCCAGCGGCAAACGCGCCAAACCCTCTGAATGGACCTGGGGCGACGAAGCCGAGAATGAGGAATGACCGATACCGCGCGCGTCATCCTGTGGGGCAGCGATATCGGCGCTGTGAGCTGGCTTCCCGATCGTGGCCTCGGCGTCTTTCAGTATACGCCTGAATTCGCAACATCCCGCATTGAACTGGCACCAATGATGATGCCGCTCAGTGACACGCCTTATGAGTTCCCGTCCCTGTCTCGCGAAACCTTCAAGGGACTGCCCGGCATGCTCGCCGACAGCCTGCCAGACAAGTTCGGCAACACCCTGATCAATGCCTGGCTGGCGGCCCGCAGCCGCGAGCCCGGTAGCTTCACACCGGTTGAACGCCTCTGCTATACTGGCACGCGCGGCATGGGCGCCCTCGAATTCCGTCCCCTGGTCAGTGAGGCGCCGAAAACATCCAGAAAAATCGAGATCGACGCGCTTGTGGTGCTGGTCAACCGCATACTCGATGACCGGACCGCGCTCGAAGGCAAGCTGACCGGGGACGACGACGCCCACGCCATCGAAGATATCCTGCGCGTCGGCACGTCCGCCGGCGGCGCACGAGCGAAAGCCGTTCTCGTCTGGAACCCGGACACAGGCGAATTCCGCTCAGGTCAGACGCCCGCAGCGGAAGGCTTCTCTCAATGGCTCATGAAGTTCGATGGCGTCCACGGCAACAAGGATCGCGAACTTGCCGATCCGCAAGGTTTCGGTCGGATCGAATACGCCTATCATCTAATGGCGCGCACAGCCGACATCGAAATGGAGTCCTGCCATCTGCACGAAGAAGGCGGACGGGCGCATTTCGTGACGCGTCGTTTTGATCGCACGCCGAAAGGCGGCAAGCTACATATGCAGTCGCTTGGCGCCTTGATGCATTATGACTTCAACATCGCGGGCGCCTACGCTTATGAGCAGGCGCTACAGACCATCAGGCGTCTCGGCCTTCCCATGCACGATGTCGAGCAGCAGGTGCGGCGGACCTTCCTCAACATACTGGCCCGCAACCAGGACGACCATGTCAAGAACATCGCTTTCCTGATGAACCGCAAGGGCGTCTGGCGCCTCTCGCCCGCTTTCGATGTCGCCTATTCCTATAATCCATCTGGCGCCTGGACGAGCCAGCACCAGATGAGCGTCAACGGCAAGCGCGACAAATTTGATGTTGATGATCTGATCACCTTTGCAAGCGTGGGCGGTATCAAGAAGACGAAAGCGAAATCCATTCTAGAAGAGATTTCATCCGCAGTTGCCGACTGGCGAACCTATGCTGATCAGGCTGGTATGCCTGAAGGCGACACGGTGCGTATCGAACGCGCCCACCGCCGGGAACTGCTTGTTTAGCCTCAACTCCTCTAGGGCAGCCTTGCTGATTCTTGCGAAAACGTCTGACACGCCGCATCGAATTGCGACTTTCCCAAATATCAGCAAATAGCGCCAGATCAGAGGATTGGCCCTCTCAGCAAAGACAGGAGCGTCTCTCCCGATGTCCGCACCCGCCCAAACGCTTGAGACCGATCAACGACGCGTATCCATGCTGCGTCCTGCCTGTGAAGGCGTGGTGCGGGCAGCGCTGGAGGCAGACGATGTCATCGATTTTCTCGCCGATCCTGACGGCTCGATCTGGATCGAGTGCGCAAGGCAAGGCGTCGAAGTCAGCCCTGAAACCATCTCCTCCGCAGCGCGCGAACGGATTGTTCGTTTCGTTGCCGGTAACATTGGTGAAGCCTGCGATCGATCCGCCCCCATCGTTTCTGTAGAACTCCCTGGTAGCGGCGGGCGGTCTGAAGGACTTCCCCCCACCTGTCTCAGCGGTGCCCTGCTTTTCGATCCGCAAACCTGCAGCAACACCTTTCGAACTCGGTGATTACGTCGACCAGGGGTAAGCGACCAAAGTGGCTCTCCCGTTGCGGTTGTGGTCAGATCTGGATGATTTCAGACATCGACGCGACGGCAGGAAGCCAAACGCGATTGCCCTAATCAAGCATGGCCATCGTGCCAGCTCCTTGACGCGGTAGACCATCATTCCCGCCGGTTCTACTCGCTGTCCAGAACCCGCCTGCAGACCTCCGCGGCCGCGGACTGCGCGGTTTGGAGCGATTGTAGAAGTGATTCAAAGTCCTCTTCTTTCGTCAGTTTCGCCATGATCTGGCATAGCTTCTCGCCGGCACTCTCCTGATCGAAAGGACGTTCCTGGGCGACGCAGTCGATTTGCAGCAGATGGGTCTGCAGTGTGAGCGCCGTGGCGAGGCGATCAGCCTCATCGGAAGTAATCCATCCCGACTCCGCCAGAGGAACGAGCGTCTCCCGAGCCGGGCAGCCCTGCCCTTGCCCATGGAAAAGCCCACCCGTCTGGGTCAGGAATTCAATCTCCATCAATCCGCCGGCTGTATGCTTGAGGGACCACGTGTTGGAACGGTCATCGCGATGCGCTTCCAGCAATCGGGTGCGCATCGCTCGGGCCTCATCAATGACCCTGGGGTCGCCCTTGCGCCCCGCAACGGCGGTTCCGATCACCTTGGCTACATCGGAGACCAGACTGGATTCGCCGGCCACCTGACGTCCACGGGTAAGTGCGAGGTGTTCCCAGACCCAGGCTTGCCTGGTCTGATATTCCTCAAAGGCAGCCAGTGACACCGCGACTGGACCCTGCCTCCCGGAAGGGCGTAGCCGCATGTCAACCGCATAGAGACGCCCTTCCGCCGTGACCGCCGTAAGGGCTGTCACCAGCGCCTGTGTGAAACGTGCGAAATAGGTCGAGGGAGAGAGGGGGCGTGATCCTTCGGAACTCTCGGCACCGCCAGCGTCGTAGACCGTGATAAGATCCAGGTCGGATCTGGCCGTCATCTCGCGGGTACCGAACTTTCCCATGGCGACAACTGCAATGCCACGGCCGGGAGGTGGCCCATAGCGTGCGGCGAATCGTTCGACCACAAATGGAAGGAGTCCGGTCAGAACGCACTCCGCGACTCCGGAAAACGCCTTGCCGGCCTCGACCGCGTCCGCCAGTCCGAGCAGCACCTGGACACCAATTCGGAACTTCACTTCCCGAGCCCAGATCCTTGCGATGTTCAGAACGAGTTCGTAATCGGTTGTGTCGCCGATCCTAATGTGCAGATCAGCCTCAAGCCATTCCAGCGACGGCAATTCCTCAAAGAAATCTTCGGATAGAAGCGCGTCCAGCGTTTGTGGCCGCCGCCCGAGATGGCTTGCAAGGCGCGGGGCCGTCGAGAAAATATCGATGACCAGTTCCAGGAGATGTCGGTTCGCCCGAAACAGGGAAAACACCTGGACGCCGGATGGAAGCCCGGAAAGGAAACGGTCAAACTCAGCGATCGCGGTGTCCGGGCTATCGGCGCGCCCAAGGTGCTTGATGAGATCAGCCTCAAGTGACGCATACAGTCGCTGCGCACGTTCGGACCCCGTGGCGGTAATGGCTCCAGAGCGCCAGGTTTGAATGGTCCGGCAGACTTCACGCGGATCCGAAAATCCCAAGGCGGCGATGCTCTCCTCATCCAACTGGACTGCTTCCGGATCGGTTCGCACCCGCGTGCCAGCATCAAAAAAGCTCTCGGTCACCTCATGCACCGTGGCCAGACGTCCGGCGATCGCATCCTCCCAGGCTCGGTGATCTGACCATCCATCGAGGGCAGCGACACGAGCGCGTGCTTCGGCATTCTCCGGAATCGTGTGGGTCTGGCTGTCACCGACCATCTGCAGGCGATGCTCGACAGTGCGATGGGCAAGATAGGCTTCCGACAGCGACGCACACATTTCGGACTCGATGATTCCCTCGTCGCGCAGTGCGGAGAGAGCGCCAAGCGTGGTCGGCTCGCGGAGGACCGGCAGCCTTCCACCGATTATCAACTGTCTTGTCTGCGCGAAGAACTCGATTTCGCGAATACCTCCTGGGCTGAGCTTGATATCACAGCCCGGAACGGCAGCGGGCGTGAAATGCCCCTTCTTCACGCGGATTTTCCGCAGGATGTCCTCGATGTCCTCGATGGCCGCAAAATCAAGTGAGCGGCGCCAGATGAAGGGCAGAAGGCGGCGCAGATAGGCGCTTCCGGCGGCCAGATCCCCGGCAATGGGTCGTGCCTTGATATGGGCGGCGCGCTCCCATGTGCGACCAGAGGTTTCATAGTACCTTTCTGCGGCTTCCATCGAAAGGCAGGGCTGGGTGGTTGAGGGCACGGGACGCAACCTTAGATCGGTCCGGAACACGTAGCCATCCGAATTCCGTTCCGACAGCGATTTCACCAGTCTGCGAATCACATGGATGCAACGCGCTCGGATGTCGTTCAGATTCTCCCGTGGAACGCGGTCCTGGTCAAACAGACATATGAGATCGATGTCCGATGAATAGTTCAGCTCCCGTGCGCCAAGCTTTCCCATGCCGAGAACGGAGATACCTGCGCAATCAGGTATATCCTGCTGTCCCATTCCAGGCATTCGGTTCTTCGCGATCTCATCGGCGACCAGCCAACGCAATGAGATGCCCGTAAGTCTATCGGCAAGGCTCGTAAGCGCTGCCGTTACCTGGCCGAATTCCCACGCACCTCCTAGATCAGCAAGCGCGATGTAGAGAGCCGCCCGTGCCCGTGTGCGGCGAAGGATCATGAGCAGTCCGCGCCAGTCGGCGCCTGCACTGGCTTCCTCGGCATCGGAAATGAGGCGTTCGAGCACCCGGCTCATGGGCTCGGCAGATTCATCCGCTAGCCAAGCTCCTTGCTTTCCAAGCAGTTGGGCGAGAAAGGGACTGGATCCTGCTGCGCCGAGGACGAGTTCGCCGATGCTTCCTGATGCAAGCGAATCCGGTAGTCTGGATACGAGATCTTTCGCCTGATCCAAGTCATAGGGGACTGGCGCACGGCTGATGCTGCTGGCGAGGCATCGGGTCATATCTCGGGAATCCTCTATCGTTATGTGTTCGACTCAACGGTTTGAGTCACGCAAATCAGTCACGGCAATGGAACCCTCGGCACCATCACTCGCCAGGGCCTGCTGCGGTGTGGGCAGCGGGATCATCGATGACCGATACACAACTTACCCATTCCGGACGCGGTCGCCGCAGCCTTTGGCTGGTGTCAAAGGAAGTCCTCCTCAACAGCTGAGACGTCGATTCCGACTTTCTCCAGACCTGCCTCAAGATAGTCTGCCAGCAATGGTACGCCGAGCAGGTAGTCCTCGGTCGGAACGGTCGCTTCCGCCCTCGCGATCGCCAAAGCGTCGTGCCACTCTTCGGGTTCAAATGTCTCTCGGCCAATCCACATCAGGGCGACCAGTTCGGCTTTCTCGTCGTCATTAAGTCGACGGACAAATGCCCGAAGCTCCGACCCTGTAGCATCACCACGTTTGGCCTCGAGGATGGTCTCGGCTTCCGCTGAATCACCTGGCACGTCCCATCTGCCAACTTTAGCCTCCAATTCCCGCGCTCGAACGATGATATGAACGACGCGCCTTGGCGAGATCTGCGGCATATCGAGTGTCCTCCAGGTCAGCGAGTGGTCAGCTAGCCAATTCCTCAATCATAGCACTCGATGAATTGGGAATCACGCTCCAGTTTGCTGGGTGCAGTTCAATAATGCACCGAATGACGGACGTGACCACATGACGCGAGAGATTGGTCCCATTCCGGCCTGTCCGGTGAATTCGTGGCCGGGCATGATCAGGCACTAAACAGGAAACAGGCGAAGGTCTACCATTCCAACGGGCAAAGGCACGGGGCCATCACAAGCTTCGTGCATGCATATGTCATATCGGCCAGCGATTGTGTGCACCCTGATCAGCAATCATGGACTGGTAATCCGATACGTCCCGGGCTATTTCAACTGCAGATCAAGAACCGTCCGGCGTTGCTCCGGCCAGATGCCGGTCCAGCGAATTGCCGGGCCCCTGACGATTTGGGAGATGTAGTAGAATGGCCGCAACACCACCGGTCTGTGATTTTGGATGGAAAGCTCCGGACTTTCGCTTGCCTGCCACCGACGGAGAAAGCTACGGGCTATCCGACATTGCCGGGCCAAAGGGCACGCTGATCATGTTCATCTGCAATCATTGCCCGTACGTGAAGTCTGTGCTCGACCGCATTGTGCGGGACGTTGCGGATCTGAAGCAATTCGGTATCGGCTCAGCAGCCATATCGGCCAATGATGTCGCAACATATCCCGAGGATAGTTTCGACAGAATGATCAACGTGGCGCAAGAGAACGGTTTTTCGTTTCCATATCTGTATGATGAATCGCAGGCCGCAGCGCGGGCCTACGGTGCCGTATGCACTCCGGATTTCTTTGGTTTCAACGCTGCGCTTGAGCTTCAGTACCGCGGAAGGCTTGATGCCTCGGGGCGTGCGCCAGCGTCGGCAGACGTGCGCCGAGACCTGTTCGAGGCTATGAAACTTGTTGCTGAGACCGCCTCCGGGCCTATGGAACAGATTCCTTCGATGGGATGTTCGATCAAGTGGAAACACGCGTAGGTACCGTTCCGGGCAGCAGCCTGGATTTCAGGGTCGTCGTCGGAAGCACCATACAACATGCATACGGTCACGCTTGACAATTGCTGCCGTCCGACTGAGTCAGGCTGATCAATCCAGCGAATTCGATGGACCATCCAGGATGAACAAAATTCCCCTTACCAAAGCGGGTCACACTGCCTTGGGCAACGAGCTTAAGCAGCTGAAGTCAGTGGATCGCCCCGCGATCATTCAGGCCATTGCGGAGGCACGTGAACACGGTGACCTGTCCGAGAATGCGGAGTACCATGCCGCCCGCGAAAAGCAGGGTTTCATCGAGGCCCGCGTCAAGGAGATCGAAGGCATACTTGGCCAGGCTGAGGTCATTGACCCGTCAGGACAATCCGGCAATACTGTAAAGTTTGGCGCCACCGTCAGGCTCATGGACGAAGATACCAAGAAAGAGACCATATACCAGATAGTCGGTGAGCCCGAAGCTGACATCAAATCCGGGAGGCTGAACCTCAGGTCTCCGTTGGCTCGGGCGCTGGTCGGCAAGGAACCCGGTGACAGTGTCGAGGTGGTGACACCAGGCGGTGAACGGCTCTATGAGATCGTAAACGTCGAATACGTCTGAACTTCCGCTCGTCATCAGAGTATCTAGGTTGACTGGCCAACGGTCTCGACCGGTCTGACCGAGTGGGGCTAAAGGCGAACTCGCAGCGAGTCCTGATGGTTACATCTAGTATCCCACCCGTGTTGAAGTGACGCCGGGACGCTTGCCCTGTCCCATGTGATACCTTATACCCGCCGCAACAACAGCCAACAGGCCTTCCGGATCGGGCGGATGTCCGCTGGCGGTTCCGGGGGCACCGGGAAGGGGCAGGCTATGGGCAGAGGCGGAAAGAAAATATATCACGTACGGCTGGACGGTGGCGAGCGGGCGCTCCTGCAGGGGATCGTCGACGGTGGAAAGGGGTCGGTGACGCGGCGCCGGCGGGCGCACATCCTCCTTCTCGCGGACGCCAACCGCGAGGGCGGCGGACGCGATGACGCCGACATAGCGGACGTCCTCGGGGCCGGGGCCTCGACGGTGGAGCGGGCCCGCAAGCGGTTCGTGCTGGACGGCCTTGAGGCGGCGCTGGAGAGGAAGGAGCAGGCCAACAGGAAGAGGCCCGTGCTGGACGGCGGGGGCCAGGCGAAGCTGGCGATGCTGGCCTGCTCGGAGCCCCCCGAGGGGCACGCGCGCTGGTCGCTGCGGCTGCTCGGCGAAAGGCTCGTGGAGCTGGAGGTCGTCGACAGCATATCGAAGGAGACGGTCCGGCAGGGGCTCTTATGAGACCTTACAGGTCAAGTGCCCTTTTTCAAAACCTCACATCGGCGTCCCTCCCTCCGTCGGGGGGCGGCTTCCGTGCCACCGGGGAAGTCCAGACAGAACGTCGCGGTTCCATGACGCGCTCAACGACGCGTCCAGCCTCTTATCCGGTTCGGTTGGCCGGTGCCGGCCCCGTGACCATTATGCCCGATTCGGGCGGTGCGACGTTCCGGGGGGGGCGGGACCCATCTGAAATGAACGGTGCCGCTTCCTGCGGCGAACCAGGCCCCTGCACGGTCACACGCCCTGCCCGGGTTCCCCGGAGGCCCCGTCGGGCCGCCCGGGTGTTCCGTTGTTCCGTTGTTCCGTTGCCCTCCCGCTCTCAGGCCTGCGACAGGACGGCGCCCTCCGGCACCAGGCCGGTGGTGGCGAACCTCCACAGCGCCACCAGAAGCTTACGGGCCAGCGCCACGATCCCCCGCCTGCGCGAACGTCCGTCGCGGGCGCTCACGTAATCCCGGAACCACGCCGAGAGGGCGCTGTCGGGCTGGTGGCGCAGCCAGCGCCAGGCCATCTGCACCAGGTGCTTTCGCAGCATCGCGCCGCCCGCCTTGCTGATCCCCTGGTCGTTGTCGACGCCCCCGCTCGCGAAGGGCACCGGCGCCAGGCCCGCGAGGCTGGCCAGCTGCCGCCGGTTGCGCAGCTCCCGGTAGAAGAGCTCGCCGCCCAGCATCAGCGCGTCGTTCGGGCCGATCCCGCGCAGCCGGACCAGCGTCGCCGCGTGGTGGGCGTCCGCCGGCGCCGCCCGCGGTCTGTCAACGGGCGGAGCGGCCTCCTTCCCGGCGGCGTCCGCGCGGAGGCCGTCGAGGGCCCGGGCCGACGCCTCCAGCATCTCCATCTTCCTCGCCTCGACAGCCTTGAGTTCCGCGCGCACCAGCTCCAGCCGGTCGAGGATGCCCTTGATCTCGGCCAGCAGCTCCGGCGGCAGCGGCTCCCCGTAGCCGGTCTCCATCCCGCCGAGCCGCTCACGGAACCCCGGCCGCGCCGGATCCCCGGCCAACACCCCGTGCAGCCTCAGGAGCCCGTCGACGGAGTTCGAGAGGCGGCGGCGCTCCTGCACCAGACGCTCCCGCCGGCGCAGCAGCCGCTTCCTGTCCTCCTCCGCGACCGTTGGCACACGCACCCGCGACATCGCGTCCCGGTCGCCGCCGTCCCACGCCCTGAGCGCCCGGACCATCCGGCGGGCGTCGATCCGGTCCGTCTTCACCTTCTTTTTCCTCCGCACCACCTCGAGGCTCGCGGGGTCGCAGACAACCACCTCGACATCCTCCCCCTCCAGCCGCCGGGCCAGCCAGAAGCCCTCGTAACCGGCCTCGTACACAAGCATCACCCGGACATCGCCGCCGGTCGCCGCCCGCTCCCGCGCCCGCCCGAGCCTGCCCAGGAGCCCATCAACGTCCTGCGGCGCCAGCCTGTGGATGCCGGCCCTCGACGTGTCGGACGGATCGCCCACCGCGAGGATCCAGCTCCTGCCGCTCACTTCCAGAGCCGCGTAGACCGTGGTAACGTTCCCCTCGAAAGGGGTTTTCGAATCAGTCATCTTTCTCTCCTTTCACTCGGCGGGGGTTGCCGTCTCGCGGCCCCCCGCCACAACATGCTGTCTTCCTGTCAACACCCTGCACCGAATCACCCGCGAAGGCAAACGGCGGCCCGTCCCATGGCATCTGAAAAAAACGACATCAAGCCCTGGAGGGACCAGTGCCGGTGCATCCCGCCGAAAGAGAGCGCCGAATCCGTCCGCGCCATGGAGGACGTCCTGAAGACCCGCAGCCGCGGGTACGACGGCGGCACGGTCCTGGCCGTCATGGACGGGACCCCGGAGCAGCAGACGGGGGAGATGCGGACGCCGCTGCCTGTACGGCCCGGACAGCCGGCCGCATACGGCTCCGGGTACGGGCGCAACGGCACCGCGGACCTGTTCATGGTCCACCCCCCCTCCCCCCCCGCTGGAGGCGTGGCGCCACGTGAAGGTCACCGACCGGCGCAGGAGGCGGGACTTCGCAGGGCTGCCCGCCGACATCGCCGACGTCCACTTTCCGGACAGGAAAACCGTCCCCGTGATGGACAGCCCGACACTCACAGGCTGCCGACGCTCCACCAGGCCTTCGGGCCGGCGGAGGCGTCGCGGCCCGCGGCCCGCTTCGAGGTCCACCACACACCGAGGCACGGCAGCTGGCCGGACATGGCGGAGACCGGGACAGACGCCCTCTCCCGGCAGTGCCCCGCCAGGCGCATCCCGGACCGGGAGGCGATGGTGCGGGAGGCCGGCGCCTGGCAGGCGCACCGCAACCCGTCGGCGAAGCCGGTCGACTGGCGGTTCACGACTGGGGACGCCCGCGTGAAACTGAAGTCCCTCTATCCATCACAGCAATAAGGTCGTGATACTAGGCTCTCGCTATTCTGATGTTTTCAGATTGTTATCAACCTGAACCCATCCAGAAATGGTGATCCAAACTTCAGCCGCTGACAGATGCCATGGGACGGGCCGCCGTTTGCCTTCGCGGGTGATTCGGTGCAGGGTGTTGACAGGAAGACAGCATGTTGTGGCGGGGGGCCGCGAGACGGCAACCCCCGCCGAGTGAAAGGAGAGAAAGATGACTGATTCGAAAACCCCTTTCGAGGGGAACGTTACCACGGTCTACGCGGCTCTGGAAGTGAGCGGCAGGAGCTGGATCCTCGCGGTGGGCGATCCGTCCGACACGTCGAGGGCCGGCATCCACAGGCTGGCGCCGCAGGACGTTGATGGGCTCCTGGGCAGGCTCGGGCGGGCGCGGGAGCGGGCGGCGACCGGCGGCGATGTCCGGGTGATGCTTGTGTACGAGGCCGGTTACGAGGGCTTCTGGCTGGCCCGGCGGCTGGAGGGGGAGGATGTCGAGGTGGTTGTCTGCGACCCCGCGAGCCTCGAGGTGGTGCGGAGGAAAAAGAAGGTGAAGACGGACCGGATCGACGCCCGCCGGATGGTCCGGGCGCTCAGGGCGTGGGACGGCGGCGACCGGGACGCGATGTCGCGGGTGCGTGTGCCAACGGTCGCGGAGGAGGACAGGAAGCGGCTGCTGCGCCGGCGGGAGCGTCTGGTGCAGGAGCGCCGCCGCCTCTCGAACTCCGTCGACGGGCTCCTGAGGCTGCACGGGGTGTTGGCCGGGGATCCGGCGCGGCCGGGGTTCCGTGAGCGGCTCGGCGGGATGGAGACCGGCTACGGGGAGCCGCTGCCGCCGGAGCTGCTGGCCGAGATCAAGGGCATCCTCGACCGGCTGGAGCTGGTGCGCGCGGAACTCAAGGCTGTCGAGGCGAGGAAGATGGAGATGCTGGAGGCGTCGGCCCGGGCCCTCGACGGCCTCCGCGCGGACGCCGCCGGGAAGGAGGCCGCTCCGCCCGTTGACAGACCGCGGGCGGCGCCGGCGGACGCCCACCACGCGGCGACGCTGGTCCGGCTGCGCGGGATCGGCCCGAACGACGCGCTGATGCTGGGCGGCGAGCTCTTCTACCGGGAGCTGCGCAACCGGCGGCAGCTGGCCAGCCTCGCGGGCCTGGCGCCGGTGCCCTTCGCGAGCGGGGGCGTCGACAACGACCAGGGGATCAGCAAGGCGGGCGGCGCGATGCTGCGAAAGCACCTGGTGCAGATGGCCTGGCGCTGGCTGCGCCACCAGCCCGACAGCGCCCTCTCGGCGTGGTTCCGGGATTACGTGAGCGCCCGCGACGGACGTTCGCGCAGGCGGGGGATCGTGGCGCTGGCCCGTAAGCTTCTGGTGGCGCTGTGGAGGTTCGCCACCACCGGCCTGGTGCCGGAGGGCGCCGTCCTGTCGCAGGCCTGAGAGCGGGAGGGCAACGGAACAACGGAACAACGGAACACCCGGGCGGCCCGACGGGGCCTCCGGGGAACCCGGGCAGGGCGTGTGACCGTGCAGGGGCCTGGTTCGCCGCAGGAAGCGGCACCGTTCATTTCAGATGGGTCCCGCCCCCCCCGGAACGTCGCACCGCCCGAATCGGGCATAATGGTCACGGGGCCGGCACCGGCCAACCGAACCGGATAAGAGGCTGGACGCGTCGTTGAGCGCGTCATGGAACCGCGACGTTCTGTCTGGACTTCCCCGGTGGCACGGAAGCCGCCCCCCGACGGAGGGAGGGACGCCGATGTGAGGTTTTGAAAAAGGGCACTTGACCTGTAAGGTCTCATAAGAGTCCCTGCCCCTCTCAGGCAACCTAGTCCAAGGCTATCGCACTTGGGAATTTCGTCGCGACAGACGTGAACATATTTCGAACAGAGGTGCGCTCCTGTTGCGGTTGGGGTCACGTTTGGATGGATTTCAGGCATCATCGCGACGATGGAGGCCCAAATGCGATTGCCCTGAAACCAGGTCTGTCAACTGTTGATCATCGCCAGCAGAATGAGTACGATCAGGATAGCCACTGTCGTCCATGCCACGAACCTGACAAATCCCGAGAACATCGACTCTTGGGCAGAGATGTCCATTTCTCCGTGCTGATGTTCAGCCATGGTTTTTCACCTTCAAGTATCGTCTTCCAAATGATTCTAGCTAGTCCGAAAGCGGCTGTCACGGCTGTGACCGGGGCGAATCCGCGCAGTCCGCCGAAATCCCGATAGGCGATGCGAACGGTATTGCGGGTTCGGGGCGTCCCGTCGACTGTGCCACCAATCCAACATCAATCCTCCTGCTCCAGTCGCGAAGCTACGACTTTTGCCACAGCCACGCACCATCTTCGCGAAGCGATCTATCTATCCTGCCGAGCTTCCGTAGGTGGTTGAGATGCGCCATGGTCTCCACCAACGCAAGCCCATATTCACCGGCTCCAATTCTGCGCATGAACAACGTGTTGAAACAGTCAACTGCGACGTTTGGTTCGTCCAGAAACTCAAGCAGCCGATCCAGTGCACCGAGGTGATTGTTGACAAGTTGCCGGAAGCGCCCCGGCAAACCGGAGAACGGCAGCTTGTGACCTGGCAGGACGAGTTGCCTGTCAGTTGCATGTGGACTCAGCAACTCACAGGATTCGAGCCATTCGCCGACTGGGTCGGCCTCAGGTTCGGTCGCATAGACGCCAAGATTCGGGGAAATCGTAGGCAAGAGCTGATCCCCGCCGATCACAAGCTCACCGTCCCGGGACCATAGCGTCGCATGCTCGGGCGCATGCCCATTGCCAATGCGAATGTCCCATTGCCGGCCGCCAAAGTGTATCCCGTCTCCCTCCCTTATCCGACGGAATCCAAGTGGAAGATGCGCGACTACATCCGAGAAATTGAACGGTCGCTCTGAGCGGCGTTGCTCTATCAGCTCGGACGGCATTCCCGCACTGCGCCAGAATTCCAATGTCTCGGGAACAGGTGAAGGTTGCTCGTCCAATGTGAGCATCCTGGCCATCAGCCACGCAGTGCGGGTCGTGCACAGTTCGGCTCCGTGCGTCGTCTGGAACCAACCGGCAAGTCCTATGTGGTCGGGATGGTGATGCGTTACCAAGACCCGACGAACAGGGGCACCCTTCAGCGGCCCACCAAGAGCGGCGTTCCACGCGGAGCGGCAACGCTGGCTGTCAAAACCTGTGTCTACGATCGTCCAGCCATCCTGGTCGTGAAAGGCATAGCAATTGACATGATCGAGTTTCATCGGGAGTGGCATCCGCAGCCAAAGGACTCCGTTCGCCAGCTCCATTGCAGCACCTGCCGCGGGTGGTTCGGTGACGGGATAGGCAAGAGGCGCAGCACAATCCATCATGCCGCAAGCACTTCCGGGGTGAGCGCGTTTACACCTTCCGAACCCTCGCGAACGTGGACACAAAGTCCGATGTGCTCGGGAAGAATCCGCCCAACAAAAAATCTCGCGAGAAACTCGCGGGGTCCGCCCTGTTCAACCATCGCGGCCTTGAGATGATAGTGCGCCCCCAGCAACCTCGCGAAGGCGCGTAGGTATGGGACGGCCACTGCGAACCGGTCCTCAGGCTCTTGCGACACCAGCCAACCAGTGGTGTCACGCAGCGTCGCTGCGGCGTGGGCGACAGCCTGTGTCGGTCCGGGAATGACGCATTGGGCAGCTTCCGTTCCAGAGACGATCTCATCAATGAGGCGAAGCGCGGCTGTGCCGCCATCCATCATCTTTCGTCCCACGAGGTCCATCGCCTGGATTCCGTTCGTTCCCTCGTAGATCGCGGTCACCCGAGCGTCTCGATAGAACTGCGCGGCTCCAGTCTCTTCGATATATCCCATTCCACCGTGGACCTGTATGCCGAGTTCGGTCACGGCAATTCCGGTATCGGTTCCAAAGGCTTTTGCAATTGGTGTCAGCAGCGCCGCCCGCGCCCTCCAATCCGGGTTATCCGTGGCGCTCGCCATGTCCAGCGCCACGGCCGTGGAAAGCGCGATGGACCGCGCTGCGAACAATTCGGTTTTCATTGTCGCGAGCATACGCCGAACGTCAGCGTGGTCGATAATCGCCCCAGTCCCCTTCGGAATCCGTGACCGACCCTGCCTGCGCTCCATCGCGTACTCAAGTGCCAGTTGGAACGCGCCTTCCCCACAACCGATTCCCTGCACACCAACGCCAAGCCGTGCGTTGTTCATCATCGTGAACATTGCTCCCATGCCGCCGTGTTCAGGTCCTATGATCCAGCCGGTCGCGCCATCATATTGCATCTCGGCGGTCGGTGAACCGTGCAGGCCCAACTTGTGCTCCAAGCCGACAACCCTGATCGCATTCGCCACACCCGGCTTCCCATTGGCGTCCGGGATCCGCTTTGGCACCAGAAACAGCGAGAGTCCCTTGGTTCCGGGCAAAGCGTCAGGCAGCCTTGCCAACACCAGATGGCAGACGTTTTCGGAGAAATCGTTGTCTCCCCACGAAATGAAGAGCTTCTGACCGGTGATGGCATAGGACCCGTCTCCATTCGACTCTGCCCTCGTGCGAAGGGCACCGACATCGCTTCCTGCCTGTGGTTCGGTCAGGTTCATCGTGCCACACCATTCACCGCTTATGAGCTTTGGAAGGTAGAGATCCCTGATCGCGTCGCTGGCATGGTTTTCCAGCGCTTCGATCTGCCCTTGGGTCATCAGGGCATTGAGCTGAAGCGCCATGCATGACGCCGACATCATGTCATTTATGGCGGTCGAAACCGTCTGTGGAAGGCCCATTCCACCGTGTTCCGGCCGTGCGCTGACCGCGATCCATCCACCCTTTGCGATAGACTGATAGGCTTGCGCAAAACCAGGGGACGTGCGTACGACACCGTTTTCCAGATATGCTGGATGGAGGTCGCCACTGCAGCGGACTGGCGCCAGCACATCCTCGCAGAGCCTTCCAGCCTCGTTCAGGATGGCGTCAAAGGTCGCTGCGTCAGCATCATCAAACCGCTGGGTCGTCATGACCTGGTCGAATCCCAGAACATGTTCGAACAGGAACCCGAATTCCGTTACAGGTGCGCGAAACGGCATGTACTTCTCTCCAGACTGGCTTGGCAGACATAGATGGCCCCGATATGACCCGAGCCCATGCGATGCGCAAGCTCAGGGCGCGTCGACCCTGCGCCACAACTCGGGATTGCTCATGCTGGGAATTGAATGGGTTGGGAAAGTCGATGAAATCCCTCTTGCCGGGAGCGGCACCGATCGTGCCTCCGTGACCTGAGATGCATGTGGAAGCCTCTAGGGAAGGCCTGCGGACGGAGATTCTTGCCGACGATGAATCTGGACTCACCCGCGCCTCAGCTGTCCTGCGAAGAGGCGGGTTAGTGGCATTTCCAACGGAAACGGTCTATGGCCTCGGAGCCGATGCCACGAACGGCGAGGCTGTGGCCCGAATTTTCGAAGCAAAGCGTCGCCCATCGTTCAACCCGCTGATCGTTCATGTTCAGGATATTGTCCACGCCCGCCGTCTGGCATGTTTCGATTCCATGGCAGAACGGCTTGCGAAGTGCTTCTGGCCGGGAGCGTTGACTCTCGTCCTGCCGCAGCGAAGCGGGGCGGGCGTTGAACCCCTCGTCACCGCCGGTCTGGACAGTATTGCGCTGCGCGTTCCCGATCACCCGACCGCCCGGAATCTTCTCAAGAAAACGGGCAGGCCGGTTGCCGCACCCTCAGCCAATCCTTCCGGGAAGGTCAGTTCGACAACGGCACAGCATGTCTTCTCGGGTCTCTCCGGTCGCATTGATGCCATCCTTGATGGCGGTCCCTGCACTATAGGTCTGGAATCCACGATCGTAGGTTCCGGGCTGGCGCTGCTTCGTCCTGGAGGTCTCTCGGTAGAGGAAATCGAGTCCTGTGTTGGTGAAAGTGTTGTCGCTCCGGCCCATCGGAGCACCCTTTCATCTCCGGGGCAGCTTGCATCGCATTACGCTCCAAATGCCCCATTGCGCCCAAACGCTTCGCGAAAACGCGCCGGCGAAGTTCTGGTTGGATTTGGCCCAGTGAACGCTGACCTGAACCTTTCGCCCACTGGCGACCTCGTGGAAGCCGCGGCCAACCTGTTTCGGTATCTTCACTCGATCGATACGACGGGCGCTGCGATTGCCGTGACACCGATTCCAGAAACGGGATTGGGTCGCGCCATAAACGACCGGTTACGACGGGCGGCCGCGCCTCGTGGCTGACCCGGCCAAAATCCTGTCCACACACTCCAGTAAGCGGTGGTCCGGCAATGGGCGATCGGTGGCTACGCCCTTCCTGCCTCGGAACTGAGCAGGAGAGGATTGATCCCAAGGGAGGCCAGTGCAGCCATCCATTTGCCATGGTCGTCGGCGGAAAAAACGATGTCCGGTGAGGCTTCGCAGGTCAGCCAGCCATTCTGCTGGATCTCTTCTTCCAGCTGTCCTGACCCCCAGCCGGCGTAGCCCAGGGCAAGGATACGTTGTTCTGGACCGCCGCCCTCCGCCATGGCCTTCAGGATATCCAACGTCGCGGTCATGCCAAAACGACCGTCAACACGGAGAGTCGAATCTGGAATCATATATTCACCGGAATGTAGCACGAATCCCCGGCCGTGCTCGACTGGCCCGCCAAAATGAACCGGCATACCGCCGTTCTCATGGCCAGAGGCAATCTCAAGCTGCTCCAATAGGTCCCTCAGTTTCAGGTCAGGTGCGGGTTTGTTGACGATGAGCCCCATCGAGCCGTCGTCGGAATGGGCACACATGAAGATCACGCTCTTCTCGAAGCGCGGGTCACCCATTCCGGGCATGGCAATCAACAGCTTACCGGACAGATCTATGGAATCGGCAGTCATACGTACACCATAACGCAGGGCTGGGGTCTGTGTGCAAGTGTGATCGGCTGTTCAATCGGGTTTATTCATGGGATTGTGATTTCCACTGCAGGCCGAACCGTCTAGAGTGACTGGAATGTCGTACTTGCTGAAATCACTCCTGCTTGGCTTCTGTCTGCTCGGCACGGCTGCCTTCGCCAATACGGACAGCCTCTCGCTCGACAAGGTGGCGAGATTCGATGTCCTGACCGGATGGCGCACGAAAGCCGGCACACATATGGTAGCCTTGCACGTGCAGCTTGCGCCGGGCTGGAAGACCTATTGGCGTGCGCCCGGAGAGGCGAGCATTCCGCCACAGTTCGACTGGTCAGGTAGCCGGAACCTCGCTTCGGTTAAGTTCCATTGGCCAACACCAGAAGTCTTTTACCAGAACGGTTGGCGTTCCGTGGGGTACGGTGTTGAGCTGGTGCTGCCCATTGAGCTGACCCCGCAGACCGACGGCAAACGCATGCTGGTTCACTCGGAAATCCAGTTGGGCGTGTGCAGGGATATCTGTGTGCCCGTCCAAACCCGGATCTCCGCTGATCTCAAGGCTGGCGGTGATCGGGACCCGCGCATTCTCGCCGCCCTGAATTCCCGTCCGGAAACCGCCCGCGAAGCTGGGCTTCGTGCCATCGCATGCAAGGTGGAGCCCATTTCGGACGGCCTACGCCTGATCGCCAACATTGATCTGCCGCGGATTGGTGCCCGCGAGGTCGCGGTGTTTGAATTCCCCGACCATTCCGTTTGGGTGGCCGATGCCAGATCAACCAGAACGGGAAACAGGCTGACGGCGATGACCGAACTGGTGCCGCCATCGGGCCGCCCGTTTCTTCTTGACAGGAGCCGTGTTCGCATCACCGTTCTTGGCGACGGGCGCGCGGTCGACATCATGGGTTGCACTGGCTAGCCCGGATATCTCACCAGATTTTGTTGCATGGGGCTGGAATCCGTGACATATGTAGGGATTGCAGGACCTTACACAGAGACGGAGGACCGACCCCATGCAGACACAGTGTAACGCCGACCGCATCGATTTCAACCACCATGGCCGACGTGAGGTGACGGGCGCCTTCGACGGCGGACGGCTGTCATCGGACGGCGGCGCTCTCCTTCCCGTGGAGGCGGACCTGCTGACCGGGCTGACGCGCAGGCTGGCGGATTGCTTCACGGACCACCGTGACCCGGACCGCATCGAGCACGGCCTCCGGTGCCTCGTCGCCCAGCGGGTGATGGGGATCGCGCTGGGCTACGGGGACATCAACGACCATGACATCCTGCGCGGCGACAGCGTGCTGGCGCTGGCGCTGGGCCGTGACGACGTCACCGGCGACGGCCGGCGGCGGGAGAGCGACCGGGGCGCCCCGCTGGCCGGTTCCAGCACGCTCAACCGCCTGGAGCTGGGCGAGCCGGACAGGGCTGCGGATGACCGGTACAAGCGAATGGCCGCCGACCCGGAGGCGATCGACAGGCTGATGCTGGACATGTTCCTGGAGGCCCACGGGGCGCCACCCGAGGGGATCGTCCTCGACCTCGACGCCACCGACGACCCTCTGCACGGGCGCCAGGAGGGCCGCTTCCTGCACGGATACTACGGACACTGCCGCTGCCTTCCCCTTTACGTCACCTGCGGCGAGCATGTCCTGTGCGCCCGGCTTCGGCCCTCGGACATCGACGCCTCCCACGGGGCGCTGGAGGAGCTGGCCAGGATCGTGGCCGTCATCCGCGGCGCGTGGCCGTCCGTCCGGATCACGGTCCGGGGGGATTCCGGCTTCCGCCGCGACGGGACCATGGCCTGGCGCGGGGCCGGACGCCGGATGCGGCGCTCGCGGAGCCGGTGCGTCGCCACCGGGGAGCCCTCGCGCCGGTTCACCGGCTTCGGCTACCGGACGCTGTCGACCTGGAGCCGGAGCCGGCGGGTGGTGGCCAGGGCCGAGGCGCTGCCCGGCCCGAGGGGCGACAACCCGCGCTTCACCGTCACCAGCCTGCCGGGTTCGGAGTCCGGCAACCGCGCGCTTTACGAGGATCTCCACTGCGCCCGCGGCGACATGGAGAACCGGATCAAGGAGCAGCAGCTGGAGCTGTTCGCCGACCGGACCTCGACGGCGACCATGCGGGCCAACCAGCTGCGGGTGTACCTTTCGGCCTTCGCCGGGATGCTGGTCCGGACCGTCCGGGCGGTCGGTCTCGCCGGGACGGACCTTGCCAGGGCGCAGCCCGGCGCCATCCGGGCGCGGCTCCTGAAGATCGCCTGCCAGCTGCGGGTGAGCGTCCGCCGGATCCGCCTGTCGCTGTCCTCGGTGCATCCATATCGGGGGCTGTTCCGCCGGGCGGTGGCGGCGCTGCGGCTGGCCGCCGCGGCGCGGGCTTCGCCGTAGCCGCCACGCCGCCCGCCTGAACCGCCGGAACCAAGCGCCGGGGAGCCGGCCACGGGAGAGCCGTGCGCACGGCTCCCGAAGGCGCGCGTGGCGGTACCGTTGTTCGCCATATGTTCCCGCTTCCGCAGCCATCGACGGCCTGCGGACGCCGCCGCCGGGGCGCCGCCGGCAGCAGCCGCCGCCGGATGGGACCGGATGACGGGCCGGATCGGTGCCGGATGCCCGGACTCCCGGTCTGGTGAGATATCCGGGCTAGCGTGCCTGTTGCCGAACCAAACTGGAAAGAAACATGTGAGGTTGTGACTTGGTCCGGATCGCCGGATCAACAGGACTCACGGAAGAGCCTACCGTTGGCTCTCGCTCTCAGGCCTTCCGAAAAGTTCGGAAGACAGCAATGAATGTGGCCGAAATCAGGTATGCCGCCAGAACCAGAACGGCCGTTCCCGCGATGAAGAGCGCAAGAGCGATTGCGGGCGTCGCGGAACCTGACACCGCCTCCAGTGCTTTCGGCAGAACGGCCAGAAGTGACGGATGCGGTGTGCCGCCCAGACCTGCCCAACCCATGGTTCCGGCGAATAGCCCAGCGATGGCGAACGCTGTCAACACCACCGCAGCACTGGCCGGCCATCCGCGCCGCCTAAGCCGAAGTGCGCGCCTGAGTCCGCTCAATTGGTGACCTATGTCCTGCTGCATCGCCATGAGCGCAGGAATGATCAGCAACACGAGGATCATTCCGAATCCGAGGCCGTAAACCAATGTGATTACGGTTGGTTTCAGGAACTGCGCCTGCTGGGACTGTTCATAAAGCAGTGGCGAAAGGCCCAGGACGGTGGTGAGCGTCGTCAGCAGCACCGCACGAAGTCGGTCGCAGACTCCGTCAATGATCGCTGGAAACAGCCCGCGGTCACTTGCGTATTGGTCGACGGTCGTTACCAGAACGATGGAGTCGTTGATGATTATGCCGGTCATTCCAATGAGCCCCACCACGGAGAACATGCTCAGAGGCACATCCCATTGAAGATGTCCCCAGAAAGCACCCGTCAGTCCGAACGGGATGACGGCCATGACGATCAGGGGTCTGGTCCAACTGGAGAATATCCAGGAGAGGCATAGGTAAATGCCTACCAGGCACAACAGGAACCCGGCGCGTGCGTTGCTCAGGAATTCCTTTTCCTGTTCCGCCAGTCCGGAAAGCGCCGATGTAACGCCGAATCGCTCCTCGACATTCGGGAGCATCTCCGATTCCAGCATCTGGAGGATTTCATTGGCACGCGTTGGGTCATCATCGGAAATGTCGCCAGTGACCGACACGAGCCTCAGACCGTTTTCCCGCCGCACCGTCGAGAATCCTTCGAGAGTCTCGACGCTGACAATATCCGCCAGAGGAACGTATTCCCCGACCTGTGTGCGCATTCTGGTTCGCTCAAGGAAATCGGCTGTCAGTTCTCCCTCCGGCAGCTTCACCCAGATCGACGCACTGCGCAGGCCTACCGGATAGGTCGCCGCCTCTATGCCATTGAGCCGGTTTCGCAGTACCCTGCCCAGCCCGTCGATCGTGAAGCCAAGCGCCTTGCCCTGCGGCGTCAGTTCCAGGACAAGCTCCTCCTTGTCGTAGGAAAGCGAGTCCTCAAGGGCGGAAACCTCTGGAAACCGCTCAAGCTGAATGATGAGAGCTTCCGCTGCGGCCTTTAGGGTATCGTTATCGGCCCCGAACAGCTGCACATCCAGCGCATCGCCGCCTGGACCAACACGCCAGCTGCGGAAGCTAATGGTTTCCACCAAGGGGTGACGTCGAACCTCGTCCTGAAGATCACCAACAAACTGCAGTGAGGAATAAGGCCGTAGGTCGGCATCGATCAGCTCGATGCCGATGGCTCCCAACTGATAGCGCTCCTTGTTCTCGACTCCGCTGAGGCCCCGTCCAGTGTTGCCGCCAACTTCAGCGATGACGTAGTCTAGAGGGGTCCTGCCATGCTCTTCCTCAAGGCGCCTGGCCACCGCTTCCGTCGCACGCTGCATCTCACGCATCATTTCGAGAGTGTCCTCGCGGGCTGCGCTGGGAGCCATGGCGAAGTTGCCTGATACTGAACCCCGTTCAGGGGCGTTGAAGAACCTCCATTGAAGATCGCCTGTGATGAAGGGCACAATCTGGCTGACCAACACCAGCACGGCACCTGCGAGCACTGGATAGCGCGCCAGAAGCAACAGTCGAACCAGCGGTCGGAAAACGGAGTCGCGGAACCAGCTGAACCCGATGTTCACGATGTGGCTCGGAAAATCATACCAATGCCGCTTCGCGGAATGGGCGACCGAATGGGCCATATGGTTTGGCAGAATCAGGAAACACTCCAGAAGCGATGCAGCGAGCACCACGACTACGGTGAATGGTATGTCGGCGATGAGATCCCCGAACCGTCCACCAATCATCACCAGTCCGAAAAACGCGATTATGGTGGTCATTGACGCGGACAGGACCGGTGGGAACATGCGACGGGCTGCGTTTTCCGCGGCTTCCATGGCGGACTCCCCCAGCCGTCTTGCACGGAAATCCGCATGCTCGCCCACCACGATGGCATCGTCCACGACGATTCCAAGCGTTATTATCAAAGCGAACAGCGAGATCATGTTGAAGGTGAAATCGAACATATACATCATCGCAACCGTCGCCGTCATCGCAACCGGAATGCCGGCGGCCACCCAGAAGGCCGTGCGAACGTTCAGGAACAGGAACAGCAGCAGTATCACGAGGCCAAGACCGATCAATCCGTTTTCAAGCAGAATATTGAGGCGGCCGGTGATGGCTTCCGCCCGTGTGCGGATCAACTCGATGCTGACGGCCTCGGGGAGCGTCTGAAGGAATTCGCCGACGATCCTCTCAACGGTGCGCTGGATTTCAATGGCGTCTCCACGGCTGTTGCGGTCGACCCTGATGGAAATCGCCGGGTTCTCGCCCACGAAATAGGCTCGATCACGGTCGATGCTCCCGACGATCACCCTGCCGACATCGCCGATGGTGAGCTTCGAGCCATCCGAATTGGATCGCAGGACGATCCCGTCAATTGCGTCTGCGCGGGTTTTCGCCACTCCGGTGCGGACCCTGGCGTTGGCGCCGTCAACGTCTCCGGCTGGATCGGCCTCAGCCTCAGCCGCGATCGCTCCAGCGATCTCCTGCATCGAGATGTCATTCTGGATGAGCGCGAGTGACGGTGTCTCAATGACTGTCTCGGGCGCTGCGACGCCACGGATGCTGGTTCGGGTGATCCCGGCCGCAAACAATCTGGCGAGAAGTTCATCGGCAAACCTGCCAAGTTGGTCAACACCGACCGGTCCGGTAATCACAATGTCGGTCACCCTATCACGCCAGGCATTGCGGCGAACATGCGGCTCTTCCGCGTCTTCCGGAAGGTTGTCGATAGTGTCCACGGCGGCCTGCACGTCGTCGACGGCCCGGGACATATCCCACCCGGGCTCAAAGTCGATCGAGATGTTTGCCGAGCCCTCGCGGCTGGTTGCTTCGCTGCCTTCAACACCCTCCACGGACAGTAGCGCCGGCTCCAGAAGCTGTATGATCGCGCGGTCCACATCCTCCGCTCCAGCACCTTTCCAGGAGACCTGGACCTGTATTGTGTCGACGATCACATCCGGAAAGAACTGCGCACGCATACGCGGAAAGGCGGCGACTCCGGCAACAATGAGAATGACCAAAAGCAGATTGGCCGCCGTACGATGGCGCACGAAATAGCCAAGAATGCCTCCGACGCGGGGAAATCGTTCATCCATGACTGCGTTCCCGTCGCGGAATGCCCCAAACCGCAACGCGTGCGGCAGTCAAAGCCGTTCCCGTGTATCGTTCGGGATTGTCGGCAGTCTCTCCGCCGGATGCCGCAGGCCTTCCAAATTCGCGAAGAGGCACCGGATGCAGCAACCGATTCAGGGAACGCTGTTGTCTGCACATGATCCGCAAGCCTCACATCCTTGATTCAATTCGTGTGACCATGTCGGCCGGAACCCGCTTTTGGCTCAGCCGATCCAGAAGCCTCGCCTTCGCTTCGGCTGGCATTCTTCTGTTACCCTCGACGAAGGCCACGAGCTTTGCCCGCCGTTCGTCAGTCAGTTCGACCATCTCCGGTTCATCGGGGACTTCGGCATTATCGGGTCGGATCGGACGCACCTTGATTCCCGCACCCAGCAGCGGAGAGCGCTCGGCAACTATGTCGCGACCGTCCAGGCCACGTGCGCGAACGATCACCTCGTCACCCTGGCGGCGCAGGAGATTCACTTCGGCCACCTGAAGTCTGTCTTCGTCGCCAACGATGAGTACCGAGTTTGACGAATCGATCGCCGTCGCTGGTAGGGTCGCCACGAATCCCAGTTCGGGTTCCCTAATGCGGACAGTTACGAAGTCTCCCGGGCGGAAGCCGGTGGCCCGGTCCAGTTTTGCAAACAGAAGACGTCCGGTCTGTCCCTGTTCCACGCCTGCACTCTCGCGACTGATTCGGCCCTTTGTGGTCAGGTCGACGCCCAGTACGTCTAGCGTTACGTCAACTTCGGCGGGAATGAGTGCGCCAGATTCGCCGAGCAGACGCGCGTATTCGGTGATCGAGACCCTGAACGCGACTTCCAGCGCATCGGGATCGACCAGCCTAGCCACCCGCTCGTTGGGCTGCACCAGCCCGCCCTCAACGACATTCACCTCGCTCAATGTGCCCGGGAATTCCGCAGAGAGCTCGGTTTCGGCCAGACGCCTCTCCGCTTCGTTCCTGGCGATGAGGCGGCGGGAGAGTGATGTTTCCGCCTGATCCACGCGCGCCTCGGCCTGAGCGAGGGCCTGGCGGCGCGAAAGAACGGTCTGCTTTGCCGCCGTTTCGGCCAATGCAGCGGTTTCAACAGCAGCTTCCGTTCCCACACCCCGCTCCCTTAGGTTCTTCTGTCGATCCAGCGCTTGCACCCTCAGTGCGAGCTGCTCGCGGGCCGCGGCCAGATATTCACCGGAAAGCCTCAGTCCCGCGTCTGCCTCGCGAAGCGCGGCCTCGGACTCGGCCAGATCCGCCAAAGCGACGTCAAGAGCGGCCTGGGCGTTCGAGGGGTCGACACGAAGGAGAAGTTCACCTGACCGAACCCTTCCACCTTCCTCAAAGCCTTCCGCAAGATCCACCACAGTGCCTGCACTCTTGACCCTCAACTCAAGCGTTCTTCGGCTTCGCACTTCGCCGAACGCGGTCATGACCGGTGTCACTGTGGCGGGTTCGTAGGTGATGACGTTGACCGAAAAGACCCGTTCACGCGCTGGTCGTGTTCGGCTTTCCTCAGCCCAACGGGTCTGAAGCGCGTCGCGTAATGACTGACCCGCATAGGCCAACAGCCCGACGGCAAGCGACACCAGGAACAGGCCGACGAGCGAACGACGCAGGAATCGCATAACTGGCAGCTTTCATCACTTGTTCAATAACGACTAAACAGAAACTGACGCTGTGCAAAGACAAAGGTAAAGTGTATCTACGGCGAATAAACGGTCAGGAAGGCTATTTCCGTCGCCTGTGCTCCTCCAGCCTTGGAAAGATCTCGACGAAATTGCAGGGACGGTGACGGTAATCGAACTGCGGTGCCAGAATCCCGTCCCAGGCGTCGCGGCAGGCGCCAGGGGATCCCGGCAGTGCGAAGAGATAGGTTCCCTGTGCGACACCTCCCGTGGCCCGGGACTGAACAGCGGATGTGCCGATTTTCTGCATTGACACGGTCGCGAACACCACTCCGAACGCATCAATCTCCTTTTCGTAAACGTCCCGGTGCGCCTCTACCGTCACGTCACGGCCTGTCAACCCGGTGCCACCTGTGGAGATCACCGCATCAATCTGCGGGTCCTCGCACCACTCCCGAAGCTGTCGCGAGATACGCTCACGGTCGTCGGGCAGGATCCTTCGGTCGGCGACGATGTGACCAGCCTTCTGGATCCTGTCGATCAAAGCTGCACCGGATCTGTCGTCATCCGCGTCCCTGGTGTCCGAAACCGTCAGGACCGCGAAGCGAACTGGAATGAACTCCCTAGATTCGTCGACTCGGCCCATTCTCGCTGTACCTTCCGTTTCTCTGGCACCGAGGTGCGAACAAACGCTACACAAGTCGATGCCATGCACCAATAGTAACAGCGATCCGCCTCAATGGCCATTGTCCAAAGTAAAGTACAGAATCCAGAAATCTCCGCCGGGCCCAGTCATGGTTGGCTCTATTTGATGGTGGCTGCGTGCACGTCAGGAAGTCGCCAGCCTTGACTGGAGCGACAGCAGGTCGGCCCACGCCTCTCGTTTCGCCCGCGGATTGCGCAACAGGTAGGCCGGATGAAACATCGGAAGCGCGGGACGGCCGAGCACATCGACCCAGTTTCCGCGCAACTTCGTGATGCCACGGCGACCGAGCAGTGCCTGGCATGAGATGTTTCCTGTCAAGACCACGAAATCCGGATCGGCCAGTTCAATGTGGCGGTGAATGAAAGGCAGCATCATGCCCATCTCTTCAGGTTTCGGGTCACGGTTTCCTGGAGGTCGCCACGGCAGGATGTTGGTGATGTAGAGGGCGCGATTCCGATCGGTTTCGGTGCGGCTCATTCCAATCGCATCGAACATGCGGTCCAGAAGTTGTCCGGCGCGGCCGACAAAGGGCTTTCCCTGAAGGTCCTCGTCCCGCCCTGGCGCCTCACCGATCACCATCACCCGCGCCACGGGGTTGCCGTCAGCGAAGACGGTGTTGCGCGCGCCGTCCCTGAGTTCGCAATGGGGGAACGCTGCGATCGCTTTGTTCAGATTCTCCAGTGTGTCGACCCCGATCGCGATCCTGTGCGCTTCCGAACTGGGATCGACCACCTGTCTTTCGGACGGTGGCTCCGTGACTGATGGTCCTGCTGCCCGAGTCGTGATCCTGTTTCCGGGAGCTCGCGAGGGCAACTCATATCGATTTACCGGCGACTCGCAAATGGCCTCGTCGACGCCAAGTTCGAACTGCCAATCCAGAAGTGCCTTGGCCTGCTGGTATGTCAGGTCAGGTTGCATACGGTCACACTAACCCAATGTGATGCAGAGGTGAATTGGAATCGCGATTCAAACATGCGGTTGGGTTCATTTCCTGCAACGTTCAACAGTGGTCTTCGTGTTCCGCAAGCCAGTGCTTCCCGATCACGTCGTAGGGCTGCATTGGCCGGTTAGGGGCATCACAAGCGGGTGTATCCCAATCTGATTGATTTCCACAGTTCGAAGGGCGGTCCGTGCGCCGCGATGCGACCGCGAATGATCCGTGTTGCCGGCGGGAGGCCCTGCCATCCGGGCAATGGGCAACGAGTTTGGGTCATTGCACGGGAATGGGCGGAACTGTCCGCAGCGGCCTGGCAAAAAAGTTGGGTTGCACCTTCAAATCCGCTTGACAAACCGCTTGATCGGTTCTATCGGTTTGACCGTGTGAACTACTTCCGTTCCACCCTGAAACGCGGCATGATACGGCAGTTCGACCCGCTGGAGTCAACGGGAGGTGTGATGGACGATGGATAACAGAGGCCTTACGGTTCGCGGACACCCTGTCGGGCGGCGCCGGCGACGACATCCTGAAAGGCGGGCGCGGTCAGGCGTCTGACATCGGAATTTCCTGCATCCCGCACGTTAAGCTGCCCGCGTCAACCTGAGAGCCGCGGGCGGCGGGACTCCGGCCTCAGTGCTGGCATGGACTGAAGTGAAAAGTGAAAGGAGAGAGACATGAGCCTAGGACCTTGGATCGGCACCGACGGTGATGACAGGAAGAAGGGCGGCGAGGGCGACGATATCCTGTATGGCCTTGACGGCAATGACAGGCTGAGCGGCGGCAAGGGCGACGACCTTATGGTAGGCCTTGGCGGCAATGACAGGCTGAGCGGCGGCGCCGGCGACGACACCCTCGCGGGCGGTGCCGGCGACGACAGGCTGAGCGGCGGCAAGGGCGACGACACCTTCGAGTTTGATGGCGGCGAGGACGGGAACGACACCATCACCGACTTCCGCAAGGGCGACACCATCCGCATCGGCGGGGTGTCCGGCGGGTTCGGGTCGCTCGACATCCGTCAGGACGGCGACGACACCGTCGTGCGCTACGGCAGCGGCGGCGGCACCATCCGGCTGAAGGGCGTGTCGGCGGACTCCCTTGGCGCGGACGATTTCTTACTGCCTGCCGGCGTTACCCTGGAGGGCGGGAACGGCGACGACGTCCTGAATGGCGGCCGGGGTAAAGACGTCCTGAAGGGCGGCCGGGGCGACGACATCCTGGAGGGCGGCAGGGGCGACGACATCCTGGAGGGCGGCAGGGGGGCCGACACCTTCGTGTTCACGGTCGGGGACGGGCACGACACCATCACCGACTTCGGAAAGCGCGACGGGATCCAGTTCCAGGGCGTGACCGGCGGCTTCGAGGGGCTGACCATCGAGCAGGACGGCGACGACACCGTCGTGCGCTACGGCGGCGCGGGCGACACCATCAGGCTGAAGGGTGTGTCGGCGGACTTCCTCCGCGGCGACCCCTCCCGGATCACCTTCGAACCGATCACGCTGACGGGCACCGAGGGCAATGACCATCTGGAAGGCGCCGGCACTGACGACACCCTCGAAGGCGGAGACGGCAGCGACACCCTCGAAGGTCACGGCGGCGACGATACCCTCAAGGGTGGGGATGGCATCGATTACCTCTACGGCGGCAAGGGCGACGACACCCTGGACGGAGGGGACGGCGACGACACGCTCAATGGCGGAGACGGCGCGGACACCGCGGACGGCGGAGACGGCATCGATTACATATACGGCTATGCAGGCGACGACACACTCAGGGGTGGGGACGGACGAGACCTGCTCTACGGCGGCGCGGGCGACGACACACTCAGGGGCGGCGAGGGCATCGACACGCTCTACGGCGACGGCGACCTGTTGGGCAGGTTCTCTGTCGGGGAGGATTCCGAACTGACAATTGGCCGTACTATCGCCGGGGGCGACGACATCCTCGAGGGCGGCGGGGGCGACGACTATCTGTCAGGCGGCGGGGGCAACGACACCCTCAGGGGCGGAGACGGTGACGACACCCTATATGGCGATGCAAGGTCCACCCACTCACCCTATGACGATGCAAGCCTCCACAGCAAGGTCATCGCCGGTGACGACACCCTCGAAGGCGGAGACGGCAACGACGAGCTCTTTGGCGGCAAGGGCAGCGACTGGCTCGATGGCGGAGACGGCAGCGACTGGCTCTGGGGCGAAGACGGTGATGACAAACTCTGGGGCGGCAAGGGCGACGACTGGCTCGATGGCGGAGACGGCAACGACACGCTCGATGGCGGCAAGGGTGACGACACGCTCATTGGCGGCGGGGACAACGACACCCTCGAAGGCGGAGACGGCGACGACGAGCTCTTTGGCGGAGACGGTAGCGACACCCTCATAGGCGGCAAGGGCGACGACTGGCTCGATGGCGGCAAGGGTAACGACACCCTCAGAGGCGGCGGGGGCGGCGACTCGCTCCTTGGCTACGGGGGCAACGACACCCTCAGAGGCGGCAAGGGTGGCGACTGGCTCGATGGCGGCAAGGGCGACGACACCCTCTGGGGCGGTGACGGGGCCGATCAGTTCGTGTTTGACCGGGAGTCGGAGAACGACACCATCCACGACTTCGAGGACGGGCTGGACACCATCGTCATCAGGGGCGGCCTGCTGAGGTTCTCCGACCTCGACATCAAGCAGAGCGGTGACGACGCAGTGATCAGCGGTCCCGCCGACACCCTCTCGATCACGCTCAAAGACTTCGACGCATCGCTGCTGACAGCAGCCGACTTCGACTTCTTTTGAACCTGAGGAAACGCCTTCAGAAAGGCGGGATCGGAAACGGCCGTGATGCCCTGTCCGGGAGCACCGGGCCATTCGGGATGAAGTCGGGAACCGCTTGCCCGCAGCCTTTGGAACTGGAGACCGGTGAGGGCATCTCGAGGGAAACGGTGCGGCGGACCTGGAAAGACCAACCCAGACCCTGGCTCAACACATCACGCTGCGTTCCGCCGGATGTGAACGCGGACGTAGTCTGCCCAATGGCCGGTGCGTTCGATGTCCACGCCACAGGGACCGCGCTGGTCCGCATGGACGGCACATTCAAGCCGGCGAAGGCATCACGTCTCACCATGGGTGTATCCCAAGCTGGTTGATCACGCCGCGGCGGTCTGATCCTCCTTTCCCCGTGCCATAATCCACACTCCATGCCGGTTGCCCCGGATGGTGGACCGCTCGCCGGTCTGCCCGGCCATCAGCGGTCCCGTTGCAGCGCAGGGATCGCACGCTCGAAATGTGGGAATCAACCAGCTTGGAGTACACCCATCACAAGCGTTGAGGTTAACGGAACCGCCGTCACCTTCTACACCGCGTGCGGGGAAACGCCGGCTAACCTAAATTGCGATGTCGCTCTTTGGTGCAGCGTCGAAGATGTCACAAATGAACGGATCCAGCTGTTGAAGCCGGTCCGGAAAGAGCGGATTGGCCAACCGCTTAACTGGCTCATCACCCGCCTCAGCTACCACAATGACATTTCACACCAGATGGCTCATTGCCCACGAGTCAACAATCTGGCAGGTGTAGCGCGGTTCTCTTGAGGATTATATACCTGACCAGCCAAAATTGATGGCGTCGCGACGTCTCCCTGATTCTGCATCGATCGATTCCCGCCCACCACGGCGGTTAGGCCGCCTGAAACGCTGGGCGCGGATCCCGGCCGGCAATCCGTGCGCAATGGCACCCCTCATGATGTTCCCAACGCAGCGGTCCCGAAGCACTCCAACACATCCGCCCATTTCGACTTCACTGTGGCATTGGTCCCATGCCGATCGGAAGTACGCCGATCGCACCCGTGCCACGCGTTCGCATTCGGATAATCCTGCCGTTCCGCAGTGGTTTTCCGTTTCGGGCGCAAGCTGTTGACATTGCGTGATTTACCGTCTCCTGAAAATATTTTGACCAGACCCATTAACAGGCGGTCGGTGATTCATATGCTGCTGTCACGTAGATTCGGGAACCGGCCATGGACCAGCGGGTCACCGACGTCAGTTCGATCACATTTTCCGGTCGCCGCCCAATGGCATTCGGATAATCGAATGGTTCCATGCGAGGTCCGGCAGGATATCTACGCCGCGCTAACCCTGCTTACCCTGACGCGCCGGTTCTCCAACCGGTGCGAAAGCGACCTCAACGGCGGGGAGGTCGGCCTGCGTGTCGTCGGAAAGGAGACCGGGGCCCTGTTCCTGCAGCAGACCGGAGCAATCAGTGAATCCGTCGCGCGGACCCTGGCCGGGCTGTCAAGCCGCATCCAGCACGAGCGGCGCGGAAGGAACCACCTAAGGGAGTCGAAGCGGCCACGCGACATGTGGACCGGGCCCCGTCTTCCGGCAGAAATCCGAAGCGTTGGGCCTTCTGCTATCCGAACGCCTGGGATCGCTATCCGAATGCCATTGGCTTCACCGCCGGGCAACTGTTTCAGGATCCTCAGCCTCGATACGGACAGTCCACTCGCGACGGCACGGCGTGGGCGGCGGAAATGATCGGTTTCTCACCTCAGGGAGGAAGTGGGGTTGGGAAACCAATCGGAGAACGGAAGGGATGGCAACGCCATCCCTCCGCATCTAGTTCCCGCCGGAGCGGGCAGCGGACACGGGACAGCCCCGCACCGTATATGGTGAACAAGATAACAGCTGGAACCGGAATGTCAATAGTCCGGTCGCGGCAGTTCCAGGAGCGCGAGCGCCACTATCCGGTTGAAGTCCACCCGCTCCACCCGCGGCACAACCCGGCCCGGTATGTGCAGGCGGCTGACGGCCACAGTGGTCAGGTAATCGCAGATCACCCACGCCCGCCGTCCATCCAGCGGCGAGATGATGGGATAGGCCGATGGATTGTCCGGCTGCGATTTCGTGGTGAAGGGGAGAACTGTGACCCTGCCATGCAGTTTCGATCTTCTGGAAAGGACCAGCACGGGGCGGCGCTTCCAGAACTCGGGAAGCTGCGCGTCGTCAGGGAAGTCGCACCAGTAGACCTGCCGGACTCGCGGTGCCGACCTGATCCTTGGCCGAACGCGGGGTGGAGGCCTATACCCGCCCATTTCAGTTTCTCAGTGCCCGAAGCGGAATGAAGGACTTATCGCCCGGACGCCTGACCTTCCAGGCGGGCCATCCGTTCACGCTGGTACCGGTGACGGCGCACGCCGCCGCCGAGGGCGATGTCCCGCGATGGGACCCGACGGTCCATTTCCCGTCCTGGATGAAACCCTCATGCATGATTCCCCTGTGCGTCATCCTGACCTGCGTTCCGTGTGGCAGGACGACACCCTTTCCGGACCATGCAGGCCTGTCTTCCCCGAGGATGTTCCTCGAAATGCCCTGCCCTGCCCCCGTGGCCTTCCCAAGGCCAAGAAGACGGCGCAGGACGTCGTTGTCAGTGTCGTCAAAGCTCCTTCTCTCGGCTTCGATTGCCTTGTGGACGTCGAAGTCGATCGTTCTTGGCATGACTGGCTCCTTTGCTCCCCACTTCCATTCCGAAGTGCAACACCGGCCATTTCTACAGTGAGCGCGTAGCGCTAGCGGAGGCGCAATGGATCCTTGGATGGCAATACGCGGACTTCATGGGTCTCAGCGCACCTGTTCCCTACGGTCAACGGCTGTCGACCTGGTCTTGCCGGACCTGTCATCTCACATTGAGGGTCACCGTTTGCCTTCCATAGCGAGAAACGATTCCGGGACTGCAGTTCGGGCTCGACTACGGACCCTTCAGGTTCATGAAACGAACTGACCTGTTCTGGACTCAAACCTGAATCTTGCGTGGTATTCCCCATCCGCGCTATGACACTTAGAGCCTCTTGCAGAACTTCCCGATCAAGCGGTTTTTTTCGGAAACAGGCGCTTTTCCTGATGGCTGGTATGGATATGGAGCCGTCCCTCTGGTATGAAGCAGGTGCCAAAACCACAACATGCAGGGAGACGGCTCCATGTCCCTACGTTCGTCCATATCAGATGCCTGGCAGCGGTTTCAAGGGGGGACTTCCGCCTTCCCTCGCCGGGGAGGTCGGCCCGCTGGGCGTGAGGCACGGCAAGTCCGTCGCCGTGCTGGACATGGTGGAGGTGGAGAGGCACGTGCACTGCATCCACGGGGGCGTCGGCAACCCTGCCGCCGACCGCAGGGCGCTGGCTCGGGCCTTCGTCGCCAAGGCGGTGTGGGACATGCCGACCACGGTGGTGACGGTCGACAGGCTGCGCCACCACCCGACGCTGCGCAGCCTGTGCGGCTGGTCGCGCGTGTCGGAGGTTCCCAGCGAACCGGCGTTCTCCCGCGCCTTCGCCTGGTTCGCGGAGACCCGGCTGCCCGAGCGGATGCACGAGGCGCTGGTCCGCGCCGCGTACGCCGGCTCGGTCGTCGGGCACATCTTCCGGGACTCGACGGCGATCGTGGGACGGGAGAGGCCGAAGGAGCCGACCCGGCTGGAGCGGCAGCCGCCGGACGGGTTGACGGCGGAGGGGATGGCCGACGGGCTGCCGAAGGCCTGCGACACCGGCACGAAGCGCAACTCGAAGGGGTACAGGGAGAGCTGGAGGGGGTACAGGCTCCATATCGACGCGGCTGATGGGGACGTCCCCGTCAGCTGCATCCTGACCTCGGCGTCGCCGCGCGACAGCCAGGCCGCCATCCCGCTGCCGGGGATGACGGCGCTGCGGGTGGACCACTGTCACGAACTGATGGACGCGGCCTACGGTTCCCTGGAGATCGGGTTCCACGCCTGCCTGACGGGGCGCGTGGCGGTCACCGACACCAACCCCCGCCGCGACGCGGCGCTGAAGGAGCGCCTCAGGAAAGAGGCGCTGGCGCAGCGGAAAGCGGGCCACATACGCCACGACCGCTTCCGCTGCCGGCAGCGCCCGGCGGCGGGCGCGTGAACTCCGCCCTGAAGGACTCTTACGGCGCCCGGCACGTCCGCGTCCGGGGGCACGCCAGGGTGGCCTGCCACCTGTTCCTCCGCGTGCTGGCCCTGACGGGCGGGCAGCTGATGCGGCTCGCCATCTGACACCGCCGGCTCCGGCAGATCCGTCCGCCGCGGACGCCGCCCCGGAGGGGACGGCGCGGACAGCCATGCGCGGACGGCGCCCGACGGGCCACCATCTGCGGCATTCCGCCACACCTCGGGCCGTGCAGACGCCCCGGGCACCCACCGGATCCGGTGTCACGACCCTGGCGGAACCGAAAGGCTTGCAGCGCAAGCCCGAACCGCAATAATTGTGCAAGAGGCTCACTTAGACTAAGGACTGCTGCCAGGCGGCATGCCAGCGAAGGGAGGGGAGGAATTGAATCGACTGTGGTTCTGGCGCGAAAACAAGGAATCCGCTAAGGTCGGTGAGTCGTGCGCTGAACCTCGTTGCCCATATCCGAATCCATAAGGTGCAAGCAGTCCAGCAGACCTTTGTATACCTCGTCAACAAGGAGGACGATGACATGAACCTAAAATACCTTCTGTGCACTGCTGCGGTTGGAGGACTCGCCAGCGGTGCGATGGCCCAGACCGAACTGAATATGTGGTACCACGGTGCCGGGCAACCAGTCGAAAGCGAAATAATCAATGGCATTGTGTCAGACTTCAATGACGGACAGTCGGATTGGTCAGTCATGATCGAGAGCTTCCCTCAGGCAAGTTACAATGATTCAATCGTTGCGGCAGCACTCGCCGGAAACCTTCCCTGCATCATTGATGTCGATGGGCCGGTGATGCCGAATTGGGCTTGGGCGGGATATATGCAGCCTTTGCCAATCTCAGATTCGGCGATCGCGGGGCACCTCGACGCCACGATCGGCCGGTGGGGCGGCGAAGTCTATTCCGTCGGCCTCTGGGACGCCGCTGTCGCCCTCTACACCCGGCAGTCGACGCTTGATGAACTTGGCCTTAGAACACCAACTTTGGACAGCCCGTGGAGCCTCGAAGAGTTCAACGCTGCGCTCGACGCGGCAAAGGCGTCGGGTAACTATGAATTTGCTTTCGACCTAGGCATGGCATGGACGGGCGAGTGGTACCCCTATGCTTTCTCGCCATTCCTTCAAAGCTTCGGCGGCGACATCGTTGACCGCTCGACCTACCAGACCGCAGAGGGAGCCCTCAACGGCGATGCCGCTCTCGCCTTCGGCGAATGGTGGCAGAACCTCTTCAGCGCTGGCCTCGCCCCGGGCACCTCACAGGATCCAGCCGACCGGGACAGCGGCTTCATTGAGGGTAAGTACGCATTCGCGTGGAACGGGAACTGGGCGGCGGCGGCGACTCTGGATGCGGGTGTTGACGATCTGGTCTTTCTACCTGCACCGGACTTCGGCAATGGCTCGACCATTGGTGCGGCCTCCTGGCAGTTCGGCGTCTCATCGACCTGCGAGCACCCTGAGGGAGCGGCAGCCTTCGTGGAATTCGCGTTGCAGGACAGGTACCTTGCATCATTTTCGGATGGAATCGGCCTGATCCCGTCAACCGCTGAAGCGGCCGCAATGACCGAGCGCTATGCCCCAGACGGTGCGCTCGAGCCTTTCTTCGGGCTCTCTGAAGCTCAAGCGCTGGTCCGTCCGGTAACCCCTGGTTACGTGGTTGCCGCGAAGGTCTTCGAAAAGGCCCTCGCCGATATCGCCAATGGAGCGGACGTCGCCGACACGCTCGATGCGGCCGTCGACGAGATCAACGCCGACATCGAAGCCAATGGAGGATATGGTCACTGAAGCAGTATAGCCGGAGGCGGCGACCCGCCGCTTCCGGCCGCTTCGCAGGGCACCGCTATGGCATCCAAACTAACCACCTCTAACCGGGCGGGTTGGGGGTTCGCGTTACCAGCGTTTGCGCTCATCGCAACCTTCATCATCCTCCCGTTCTTTTTCGCTTTCTACCTTTCGTTGACCAATCAACGGCTCATTTCGCCCAACCCCACCAAGTTTGTTGGTCTGGAAAACTATCGCGACCTGCTCGGACTGTCGATCATAACCCTCGATCCGGAACGCGATGGAAGCGGCGCCGTGATCGTGGACGGGGACGGTGATATCGCCTATCCGCGTGTCCGTACCATTACCCGCAACCCGGACTTTCCCCAGTACAAGGGGATGCGTGAATGGTTCCGCTGGCAGTCGGGCGAAAACGCCCGGGTCGTCATCGCCAGCGACGTTGTCTTCTGGAAGGCGCTGACCAATACGCTGACTTTCGCGCTGTTCATTGTGCCACTTCAGGGCGGCGGTGCGCTGCTCCTCGCACTTCTGATCAACCAGAGACTGCGCGGAATCAACATCTTTCGAACGATTTACTTCATGCCGGTCGTGATCTCGATTGTCGTGATCTCGCTCCTGTGGCGGTTCATCTACGACGGTAGTGACGGGCTACTGAACAATATTCTCGGGGCCTTGAGTTTGGGTCTATTCCAGCCTGTGGATTGGCTAGGTCAGCCCGAAACCGCGCTGGGCTCAATCATCGTGATGTCGGCTTGGCAGGCGGTCGGCTTTCACATGGTGATCTGGCTGTCCGGGCTGCAGACGATTTCGCCCACGCTCTACGAGGTTGCCGCTATCGAAGGCGCCAGCAAATGGCAGACCTTCCGGTATGTAACCTGGCCAGGACTCAGAAACACCGCTGTGTTGGTCCTCATCGTAATCACGATGCAGGCTTTCGCACTCTTCGCCCAGATTGACGTGATGACCAACGGTGGCCCGCTCGATAGCACGCAGACGCTGGTTTTCCAGACCGTCGAACGCGGTTATGGCAAGCAGGACATCTCGGGCGGTTCAACGATTTCAGTGATTCTCTTCTTCGTGGTGCTGTCGATCTCGCTGACCCAGCGCTATCTAACAAGGGAGCGGACCTGATGGCCCTTGTTTCCCGCGACAACGTCGGTCTGAGGCTCGCAACGCGCTATACCGCTCTCGTTCTGGTGGCGCTTGTCTTCGCCTTTCCACTGGTTTTCATGATTATCTCGTCGCTCAAGCCAGACCAGCAGCTTCTGCAGGACACATCGAGCCTGCGAGCCTTCCTGCCGGTTGGGGACATCAGCCTGGACAACTATTTTGCGGCTTTCGATCGGGCCCCGATCGGGCGATTCATGTTGAATTCTGTTTTCGTGACGGTCGTCACGGTCAGCCTGTCGGTGATGATCTGCTCCGTGGCGGCGTTCGCATTCGTCTACATGAACTGGAGCGGGCGGGATCTGGTCCTTTCGATCGTTCTTGCCACCCTGATCATCCCGTTTGAGACCATTGCGGTTCCACTCCTGCTGATGGTGTCGCGACTGCCCTGGATCGGCGTGGAGGGTATCGAGTGGGGCTGGCTCAACACCTACCGGGTACAGATCGTTCCGTGGATTGTTGATGCGCTGACGATCTTTCTCTTCGTTCAGTATTTCAAGGACTTGCCCGGAGAGCTGATTGAAGCGGCACGGGCCGAGGGCGCAAGCTGGTTCCAGATCTACCGTCGGGTTGTTATGCCGCTCTCCGGGCCGGTCCTTGCGACAGCCGTGATCCTGAAGTCTCTGAAGATGTATAATGAACAATACCTTTGGCCACTCATTGTCGTTCAGGACGAGGCACACCGACCGATCATGGTGGGTCTCGGTTATTTTTTCCAGCTCAATGTCGCATGGGGTGAGTTGATGGCCTACCTGACCCTGATCTCGGTCCCCGTGTTGATCTTTTACCTCATCCTGCAGCGGGCGTTCATCGCGTCGATCGCCTCAACTGGTGTGAAGGGCTAGGCCATGGCCCTTGCGCTCGCAGACCATTTTGTCTGGGACAGCTGGTATGTCCGCAATGATGATGTCTGGCACGGCTATTATCTGAAGGCACCACATCTCATAGGCGATCCAGAACTCCGGCACTGGAACGTGAGTTTCGGCCACGCCACAAGTACGGATCTGGTGACCTGGAACCACCATGGAACCTGTTTCGAACCCTCTGCTGGTCCAGCCTGGGACGACTATACAACATGGACCGGGTCAACCGTCCGTGGTGATGACGGTCACTGGCACCTATACTATACCGGAGCGAGCCGGGGTGAAGACGGCAAGTATCAGCGCATCGGCCATGCCGTTTCCGATGATCTCCACAATTGGGAACGCGTGGGGGATGGCCTGATCCTTGATCTGAAGGGCCCGAACGCCCACCACTATGAGACTGACTATCCCAATACATGGCATGATCGAGCCATGCGGGATCCTTGGGTGATGAAGGATCCAGGCGGCGGCTGGACCATGCATTTCACCGCCCGGGTTTCCGGTGTCGATGAGGCAAACGCCGCGGGCTGCATCGGCTTTGCCACCTCGCACGATGGCTACATCTGGACTCTCCAACCCCCGGTCTTCGCAGGTGGCTACGGCCAGCTTGAAGTGCCGCAGGTTTTTGAGGTGGACGGACGCTGGTATTGTCTCTTCTGTACGGCTGCTGAACATCATTCGAGGGATCTGGCTGAGAGCATTCCCGGCGGACCAGTCACTGGCAGTCACTACCTCATCGGGGGAGGCCCGCACGGTCCATGGGCTGTCGCACCCGGCTTCCTTGATGGTGCACTGCCGTCCAGACGCTATGCAGCGAGGATTCTTGATGTCGGCGCAGGTCTGGCGTTGATTGGCTTCGCTGACCGGCCTGAGGGACGATTTCTCGGCCACATCATGGACCCTGAACCGGTGATTCAGGGTAAGGATGGGCTCCTCAGAATGGCCAGGAAACAGGAAGCGGCGGAGTAGTCGAATGGCGACTGTCAAATTGAGCGATGTCAGGAAGAGGTTCGGATCGGTTGAGATCATCAAGGGAGTGGACATCGACATTCAAAGCGGAGAGTTTGTCGTCTTCGTCGGTCCCTCAGGCTGTGGCAAGTCCACGCTGCTGCGGATGATCGCGGGGCTGGAGGACATCACCTCGGGAACCGTCGAAATTGACGGCCAGGTGGTCAACGACATCGAGCCAAAGAACCGTGGAATCGCGATGGTCTTCCAGACCTACGCGATTTTCCCGAATATGACCGTGCGCGAGAACGTGGCCTTCGGGCTGACGATCAACCGGGTTCCAAAGGAAGAGAAGGAAAAAAAAGTTGCGGAGGCCGCCCGCATTCTCCAGATGGAGCACCTTCTCGACCGGCGGCCCTCCGAACTCTCCGGAGGCCAACGCCAACGCGTTGCCATTGGTCGTGCCATCGTGCGCGATCCAAAGGTCTTTCTATTCGATGAGCCGCTGTCCAACCTTGATGCTGCGCTACGGATGAGTATGCGGATGGAAATTGGCAAACTTCACCAATCGCTGAAGGCGTCGATGATCTATGTCACGCATGATCAGGTCGAAGCGATGACGCTCGCCGACAAGATTGTGGTGTTGAAGGACGGCCAGGTGATGCAGGCCGGAGCCCCTATGGAACTATACCACGAGCCTGCAAACCTATTCGTTGCGGGATTTCTTGGGGCGCCGTCCATGAATTTCATTCCTGTCAGGGTTGAAGGTATCGAGGGCAGCCATGCCGTGATTTCCTCGCCGTCGGTCGATCGCATGGCGGTGCCCTGCAAGGGCCGCAAGTTCACCGCCGGACAGACCGCAACGCTAGGCGTGCGGCCTCAGTACATCCGCGCCGCCAAGGGAACAGCCGGAATGCTACACGGGCATGTTGAGCTCATCGAGCGATTGGGAAGTGAGACTGTCGTTGATGTCGCACTTCCCACAGGCGGAAAGATCATCGTCGCCCTACCTGAAGACAGGATCCTTTCCCAGGGTGCCGAGGCATCATTCGACTTCAACCCCGACCAGTCGTATCTCTTCCCCGAGGTCATATGAAGAAACCGGCAGTCATTCTTGATCCGAACTGGCGGCGAATGAAGGAGCTGTTCTCGCCTGCTGACCTCGCGCGTCTTGAGGGAGGTTTCGACGTGGTTTGGGGTAGGGACGAGCCGATACCGGAGAAACTCCGTGCCGAGGCAATACCGCGGGCGACCGCGCTCGTCGCTGCCACACCGGAAGTCGATCGGACGCTGCTCGGGAATGCGCCACAGCTTCGCGCCATTGTCGAGGTCTCCGGTGGTTTTCCGGGAACGATTGACTACCCCGCCTGTTTCGAACGCGGGGTCGAGGTGCTCTCCTCGTCGCCGGGATTCCGTAGGAGCGTGGCTGAGATGTGTCTGGCGATGATGCTGGCAGGTGCCCGCGGCCTCTCCCGCGAACACGAGGCATTCCGTGTAGGCCGGGAGGCTTGGCTCGATGACTGCGCAGGCCGCGACTTCACGCTCTACGGCGCAAGCGTGGGTTTCATTGGTTTTGGCCAGATTGCCCAGGAAGTTACGCGACTCCTTTCTCCATTTGGATGTGAGGTACGTGCCCACGACCCGTGGTTGCGCGAAAGCGTCGCCGCCGACCTTGGCGTAAGGCTTGCCAACATCGATGAACTCCTGGACTGGTCGCGCTACCTCGTCGTCGCCGCTGTTCCCACTCGCGAGAACTTTGGCCTGCTTGACGCTTCGCACCTTGCCAGGCTTGGGGACAACGCCCTACTGATCCTGATAAGCCGATCACATCTGGTAGATTGGGCTGCACTCATGGCCGAACTCCACAGCGGCCGGATCACGGCAGCCATTGACGTCTTCCCTGAGGAGCCACTTGCTGTCGATGATCCTCTCCGTGAACTGCCGAACATAGTCCTTTCGCCCCATCGTGCTGCGGCAGTCGAGGGTGGCAGGAGGCTTGTCGGCGAAATGTTGGTCGATGATCTTGAAGCGTTGGTTGCGGGCCGACCCGAACGACGGCTTTCACGTGCCGACCCCGGGAAAGTTGGTTTTCTTGCAGGCGTGGGTGACGCTCGACAGGTTGCTGAGATGATTAGGGCACGCAGTGCAATCCGGTCCCAATGATCGTCCAGCCAGTGGTTGGCGTTGGCGGTCACCCCGTCTTGCCTGAGCGGGCTTGGCGAACTAGAGCCGGGAAACAGGGATTGAGGCGCATGGGCTTTGGCCATACCCATCTGTTGGGCATCGAGCATCTGGAACCACAGGACATCGTTGCGTTACTTGATCTTGCCGACAGCTACGTTGACCTCAGCCGGCGTCAGGAAAAACACGCGGATGCGCTGTCTGGCCTGACGCAGATCAACATGTTTTTCGAGAACTCGACCCGCACCCAGGCGAGCTTTGAGATCGCAGGCAAACGGCTGGGCGCGGACGTGATGAACATGTCGATGGAGACCACGAGCCTAAAGAAGGGCGAAACCCTGATCGATACGGCGATGACGCTGAATGCAATGCATCCGGACCTATTGGTGGTGCGCCATCCGCATTCAGGCGCGGTAAACCTACTTTCGGAAAAGGTGAACTGCGCCGTTCTGAATGCAGGTGACGGTCGGCATGAGCATCCTACACAGGCGTTGCTTGACGCGTTGACAATCCGAAGGGCCAAAGGTCGCCTCCACAGGCTGAACATCGCCATATGCGGCGATATCGCACATTCGCGTGTGGCGCGGTCAAACATCCTGCTTCTCGGAAAGATGGAGAGCCGCATCCGTCTGGTTGGTCCGCCTACGCTTATCCCGGCAGGATTCGCGGATTGGGGGGTGGAGATTCACGACGACGTGCAGGAGGGCTTGCGGGGCGCTGATGTGGTCATGATGCTGCGGCTGCAGAGGGAGCGCATGGATGGGGGATTCATCCCTTCTGAGCGGGAGTATTTCCATAGGTTCGGGCTTGACGCGGAAAAGCTTGAATTTGCCAGCCCCGATGCGATCGTGATGCATCCAGGCCCGATGAACCGAGGCGTCGAGATTGATGGCACCATCGCGGATGACATCAACAGATCCGTGATTCAGGAACAGGTGGAGATGGGAGTCGCGGTACGAATGGCGGCCATGGACCTGTTGGCTCGCAACCTGAAGACGAGGTCCGCAGAGGTCGCGGTATGATTGAAATGCGAGCCCCAGATAGCGAATGTTGCGTCTTGTGTGAGCAAACCGCTCCCGTCGCTCGCTGTGAGACCCACCGGAGGTAATTGGAATTGTCCCTGCGCAGCGCATACCCACGGGAGACCGATCGTTGACTCTTCTGCTGTCAAACGCTCGGCTCGTCGACCCCGAAGGCGGCTCAGTCACGTCAGGATCGGTGGAAATTGCGAATGGGAAAATCAGGACAGTCCTGAAGGATGGTGAGAGCGTTGTCTCTGAGGAGGTCGTCGATTGTGGCGGAAAGGTGCTTGCGCCTGGAATCGTCGATCTGGGTGTAAAGGTCTGCGAGCCAGGCGAGCGGCATAAGGAGAGCTTTCGTACTGCAGGGCGGGCGGCCGCTGCAGGTGGTGTGACAACGATGATCACCCGCCCCGATACGACACCTGCAATCGACACCCCGGAGCAGCTGGAATTTGTTGCACGACGAGCGGATCGGGACGCGCCCGTCAACGTTCGGCCAATGGCGGCTCTGACAAAGGGGCGCCTCGGGCGGGAAATGGTGGAAGTGGGGTTTCTGAAGGATGCGGGAGCGGTGGCGTTCACTGACTCTGATTCGGTCGTCACCGACACGAAGGTGTTTTCGCGGTGCCTTTCCTATGCCAGTTCGCTGGACGCCTTGGTGGTCGCGCATCCACAGGAGCCCGGCCTCAGCTTGGGCGCAGCGGCCACGTCGGGAAAGTTCGCCTCGCTTAGGGGGCTTCCAGCGGTTTCGCCCATTGCGGAACGCCTTGGACTGGAACGCGACCTTGCGCTGGTTGAGATGACCGGTTCCCGGTACCATGCCGACAACCTGTCGACCGCGGCAGCCCTACCTGCCCTAGAACGGGCGAAGTCAGCAGGTCTGGACGTAAGTGCTGGGGTCAACATTCACCACCTGACGCTGAATGAACTGGATGTCGGCGACTACCGAACGTTTTTCAAGATCAAGCCACCACTAAGGTCTGAGGAGGATCGATGCGCGATGGTCCAAGCCGTCTCAGTAGGGCTGGTCGATATCATCTGCTCAATGCATACACCGCAGGATGAGGAGTCGAAACGACGCCCGTTTGAAGTGGCGGCGAGCGGAGCGGTTGGCCTCGAGACCCTGCTTCCGGCAGCGCTTCGCCTCTATCACGGGGGTGAGATGGATCTGCCTCGGCTGTTCGCCGCGCTGGCACTGAATCCGGCACGTCGACTTGGACTGTCTTCGGGCCGCCTTGTAGCAGGAGCTCCGGCGGACCTGGTTCTGTTCGACCCCGATGCGCCTTACATACTCGATCGCTCGACACTCAAGTCCAAGTCCGGAAACACGCCCTTTGACGGTGCGCGTATGCAAGGCCGTGTTCTAAGGACCTGGGTTGGCGGCAGGGAAGTCTATTCGAGGGCCTGACGCGCCTCGAGGCATTGAGCAAGGGTGGCGAAGGTCTGAAGAGCGGTTCTCTCAACGGTTGGAGCAACTGTGCTGGCCGACTGGCCGCATATGCATAGTCAGGGAGGGTTGGGTATGGAACCGACACATATGATCGCGAGCGCGATTCTGGCCTATCTGCTTGGTTCGGTGCCATTCGGTATCGTGATGGCGCGGATGTTCAGCCTGGGAGACCTAAGGACAGTCGGGTCGGGCAACATTGGTGCTACGAATGTACTGCGCACCGGCAACAGATGGGCGGCGCTGCTGACACTTGTGGGTGACGCGGGCAAAGGCGCGGCCGCAGTGATCGCCGCCCGTTGGTTCGCGGGAGAAAGTGCGGCGGGCCTGGCTGGGCTGTTCGCAATGTTGGGGCATCTGTTCCCGGTGTATCTCGGTTTCAGGGGGGGAAAGGGTGTGGCAACGTTTCTGGGGACGCTGCTGGCGCTGAGCTTTTTCGCTGGGGCTTTGGCCTGCATGACCTGGCTGGCAGTCGCAGGGGTTTCACGCATCAGCTCGCTCTCGGCGCTTTCAGCAGCGGTGCTGGCACCATTCTTCGCTGTCATTCTGGACAATTGGCACCTGGCCGCAATTGTCGGCCTGATGGCTGTGCTGATCTTCGTGAAGCATTCGGCCAATATGCGACGCTTGCGAGAAGGGACCGAACCAAGGATTGGAAGCCAGGACCATCAGGTCCGTGACGCCCCCAGCGATGCGGACTGATATACTGAGTCCGCTGCCCAGATCGGCGCGGCCTCGTTGTCGGCGACAGCGGGCGGTCCAAGGGAGTAGGGTGCCATATCGGCGGTGGACGACGGCGGCCGAGGGACGTCCTGCCCGTGGCGGCAATGGGATCGGCCGATCATGATGGCAACCAAGTCCGATTCGGCATCGATTTCCACGCAATCATCAGAAATGGGGTCTGTGTATTGTCGATGTCTTTTAGGTGGCCCAGTGTCTCTCGATGCCGATTCCGTCGAAGGCTTGGTCGGAGGAGATCACTGGAAGGGTCTCTGACAGAGCGACTGCTGCAACCACTCGATCAAATGGATCACGGTGGTCCCAATCAAGCATAGATGCCTCCAGACAAGATTTTGCCGTTACCGGAATCAGATCATAACCATCGGAGCCTGCACGTCTTTCGAGGTTCTCGATGTGGGCGGCCATCTCAGGCCACTTTCCCAACCTGACCTTCTGACCGATCTCGTAGAATGAAATGGCTGAAACTGCCAGACGGTCAGCTTCGCGCATTCGGGCATGGGCCATTTCCGGTAGTCGGGGGTCATGGATCATCGCCATTGCGAAGGCGTTCGTGTCCAGAAGGTATGATGTCATTCCCCTTCCCAGATCCGCAGTCCATCTTCGTCCAAAGGCTCAAAGAACTCATCAGGTGGAGGCGAGACGACATTCCTCAAGCTGCCGAGGTTTACCGATGCACCGCGCACCGGAACCAGTTCGGCCGCGGGAATGCCATAACGTGTAATGACCACACGTTCCCCGATGTTTACCTTTGCCAATAGCTTGGAGAGATTTGTTTTTGCTTCATGAACCGACGCCCGCAACTCAGCCTCCATCTTGACTAAGTCCTGACTAAGTCAAGATGGAGGAAATGTCAATCTCACACGTGGCTTCGGCAGGGTGATTGCCTTTCACCGTACACTGGGATGGACGAACTGGACCAGAACCCGCCTCCGCAGAACGGGGCTGCACAGTCTCTGTCGAAAAGGACCGACGTCATCAGGCAACCCAAATCGGAGGAACCGCTTTCCATCGCCGCCGCCCATGTGGGAAAATCCGGGAAACCTACTGTTGACCGCCGCGATGACGGGCCTGCCAGAAGACTCGATCACGAACGCGGCGCAGACCGTCGCCTTGGATCGGGCGCATCTCGAAAAGCGCACCGGACGCCCTTCGGCGGTTTGCTCGTAGTTCCCCCGCCGCAGGGTCTACATCGCTGCCTTAAGGAGCGTCAGGTAATCCCCAGCTGCAGCCGGACGTGGGTTGGTTGCGCTTAGATGGTCCCTGGACGCCTTACCGGCAATGTCGGGGAGGAGATCGGGATCCACGCCCAGTTCTCCCAACGTCAGCGGCAGCCCGATGGCGGCAACGAATTCACGCATCCAGTCATGGGTTTCCTGCCGATCCGGGATCGCCGCCGCCAAGCGGATCCGCTTGATGGAGTTGACCGCGTGATCCTTGTTGAAGCGGAGAATATGCGGCAGTAGAACCCCGATCAATGTACCATGGTGCAGATGCAACTCGCCAAGTGGGGTCGCCATGGCGTGTGCACCGCCAAGCGCTTTCTGCAGGCACATGCCGCCTTCAAGTGCGGCCATCATCATTTCCCAACGGGCCTGCAGGTTTGATCCATCCTCGACGGCGATGGGCAGCCAACGGGCCGCGCGTGCAACGCAATCAAGGGCGATGGCCTCGGCAGGCGGGTTGATCCACGGACTCATCGTGGTTTCGATCCCATGGCTCAACGCGTCGATTCCGGTGGCGGCGGTCAGATGTCTTGGCAGCGAAAGAGTGAGTTCCGGATCACAGATCACGACGTCGGCGACCAGATTCAGGTTGACGGCAACGCACTTCGTTCCGTCAAGTAGCGACATGACGCATGCTCGACCGACCTCCGCCCCCGTCCCGGCTGCGGTCGGGACGGCGATCTGCGGCGAAACCCTGCCGATCCGATCGGATCCTCCGGTCTTGACATTATAGTCCACCAAGCGGCCGCCGTGGCTGGACAGGAGTGCGACAGCCTTGGCCAGGTCAATCGGAGATCCGCCACCGAGCGCGATGACTCCGTCGCAACCTCTGTCCCACCAGATGTCCAGGCAATCCAACAGGGACCGCTCAGTCGGATTCTCGGTCGTGCCGTCATAGACGAGCGGTTCAAGAGGCGCTGCCGCATCAAGCGCCCGGTCCAGAATCCCTGCGGCGGCGAGCCCGCCATCCGTGACCAGAAGTGGTCGCTTCAGACCCAGTCGGGAGATTTCCTCGCCCAGAACGGATATCGCACCGATGTCGAAATTGACGCGGGAGAGATACTGAATCAGCGCCATCAGCTATCGGACTCAAGGTATATATGCTTGGTTTCGAGGAAGTCGTTCATCGCCTCGATTCCGTGCAATCGCCCTATTCCGCTCTCGCGATAACCTCCGGTTTCGACCTCAGCCAGCAGTCGGTTGTGGCAGTTTAGCCAGACCGTACCGAATTTCAGCCTGCGGGATATCCTCATGCTGAGATTGAGATCGTTCGTGTAGATTGACGAGGCAAGGCCATACCTGGTGGCATTCGCCTTCGCCAATGCATCCGCCTCGTCGCTGAAGGACTCGAGCGACACTATCGGGCCAAAGAGTTCCTTCTGGACGAGCGGGTGTGCGATATCATCAATCTCAAAGACGCTTGGGGTGACGAAGCAGCCATGCTCAAGCTGTTCGCCCCCTGCATCTCCGCGGAGGATCAGATTTGCCTCGCTTGCGGCTTGATCGATGATCCCGAGGACGCGGGCCTGATTAGGGGCATCGACAAGAGGTCCAAGCTCAACGCCCGATTCCAATGCGGAGCCCGTCCTGGTGCTCTCGAAGGCCGAAACCAGGCGCGCCCGAACCTTCGTATAGATGCTGTTCTGCACGAGAATCCGGCTGATACAGGTACACATCTGGCCATTCAGGGCCAGCGCACCGCGCTTGATTTCCGCTACGGCCCTGTCAAGGTCCGCATCCTCAAAGACCAACGCCGGTGCCTTGCCACCCAATTCGAGGCTCACACGCTTGATCGTCGCGGCAGCATTTTTCATGATGGTTCTGCCGGTCCGTGACGATCCAGTGAAGGAAATCACGTCGATTTCGGGATGTGTCGACAGAACCGTGCCAACTTCGGTCCCGAATTCATTGACTGAATTGACGATTCCGTCGGGAAGATCCGAAACTTCAGCAAAGCACTCCATCACGGCCGCATTGGTCAGAGGGGTCTGTGGAGCGGGCTTGACAACGACGCTACACCCTGCCGCGAGCGCGGGCGCCAGCGAACGTACCAGTAGAGTGACCGGCGCGTTCCAGGGAACAATGATCGAGACGACGCCCGATGGTTCGCGGGTCATCAGGCTCATCCGACCCGGGCCACTCTCATAGGTCCGACCGAATACGTTTCGCGCGACACCGGCATAGTAACGGGCCTCGCCATAACCTGCCGCCAGTTCATGAACCGCCTGACCCAGGACTTTGCCGTTCTCCCACGCCATAAGTCGAGCGATTGAGTCCTTACGCGCTTCCAACTCGTCAGCGAAGTTGAGAAGCACTTTGGCTCTCAACCTCGGATCCTGCGACCATCCTGAGGTCTCAAAAGCCTCTCGAGCGGTCACCGCGGCACGACTGGCGAGATCTGCCGAACCATTTGGCGCGGTGCCGAGTATCGAGCCGTCATTTGGGCTAACGCTTTCGGCGTAACCGTTTTCGGCATCCGAAACCCAAACGCCCCCGATGAAGTGATCTCCGTCTTTTGCGGGCATCGATCCAGTATCCGTTTCCTGCCAGTTGGTCGTCGAGACCCTAGGTCTGCCCAGATGAGCGGACAAAGAATATCTTCTTTTGAAAGGCCAAAGCTGGACTTATAGAAATCCCATGGACTTGAAACAGCTTCGCTACTTTCTGGCGATTTCAGAACTCAATAGCCTCACGGCGGCTGCGGAGAGGCTTAACGTAACCCAGCCAGCCTTGGGTCAGCAGATGCGCAAGCTTGAAGCAGAGCTTGGCGTTCAACTGATCGAACGGCACTCGCGTGGGGTTCAGCTCACCGAAGCGGGCCGACGGCTGAAAGGCCATGCGGAGGACATCATGTTCCGCGTGTCTCAGACCATTACTGACGTTCGGAGCTTCGGCACCCTTCCGTCGGGTACCGTCCGTTTGGGTGTGACGCCTTCATTGGGCCGTGTAATCGTACCGGAGCTGCTTGAAACCGTTTTCGACCGCTTTCCCGAGGTATCAGTCCAGTTCACTCAGGGGTTGACCGATCAATTGGACCGCCTGATCAGCAAACGCGAACTGGAAATCGCGGTGACCCACTCGCTGAGAGATACGGAAGCCATCGAAACTCTCCCGCTATACATCGAAACGATCTATGTCGTTGGCCACAAAGATCTGATCGGCGAATTTGAAGAGCCGATGGCACTCGACCAGCTCGTTCGACTTCCAATGGCACTCGATGACCGAAACCAACATTTGCGCAGGATCATTGACAAAGGCATCTTGGAACATGGGCTGGAGCTACACGACTATGTTGAGATCCAAGCCATCAACATCCGGCGTGAACTTGTCACACGAGGGCGTAGGTGTGTCCTGGCACCATATGCACTCTTCCCGCAGGAACTCGAAGCCGGAATGATTGTGGCCAGGCGAACCAACATTCCTGGTCTCGACAGAGTTCTGCACCTGGCCAGTTCCCGTGTCGAGCGGCTTTCGCCGGCGGAATCGGCAATCCGTGGATTGATGGTGGAGGCGATCGACAATGCGATCAATTCGGGCCTATATGGCTGGCGAATGCCAGATAGTTGAACCGACACGCGGATCTGAAGATTCCACCTCCATAGTCCGACTAAATGTCAGGCCCCAGATTCTTGATCCCGCTAAAGCCGAACGACAAGGGCAAAGGATGCGCCGCCCATATCGCTTCGCTTTGCCTGGCACCATCCTTCCCCTTTTCGGGTCATATGAGATTGACTTCTGGGTTTCAACTGTAGTGCGCGGTCTCCACCATGACTGGAACAAGCTCGCCTCGGCCAAGCTCGGTATCCCGCTCTGACCCAAAACGCCGCAGAACGCCCATGTGTCGATGGGCGCGATGAACCGATCGGCGAAGCCGTTCATTGCGAGTCTGTCCCGGCATCCAGCCGCGCGAGACCGCCCGACGCATCAGGGCCCATAGCGTTCCGTTTCCTCAACGGTATTGGAGTGCCCGCCTGCGCGGTGCTCCGGTGCCGGTACACGAGAATTTCAGCCGAGCCGTGGAATGTCCGGTCAACGCGGAGTCCATGACCGTGCAGTAAGTCTGGCTTTCGTCCGACATGGGCAACGCACATTCCCTGGCCGTAACTGTTGACGGATGGCGGTTTGGGCAAATTGCACCAGCAAAGATCCCTGGGCAGGTCTTTAGCGGCAATGACATGTCAGGAACCTCTTTCAACGACTACTGGATGCCGTCGGTCCTGCGCGAGTTCGCCGGACAGGCAAGAGACGAAATCGTGTTTGAGCTGGAGATGCATGATCCCTGCGAAGTCGTTAACTGGGGAATTTACGGCTGCAAAGTAATCTCCGACTTCTGCAATTGACGGCTCCGGAAGGTCACCCTGAAAGCCTGAATTGAAGTAAATCAAAGAAAATCCTACTTCACGAGTGCCTTTAGATGACCTACGCTTCTCCCTGGTTGGCACCATGGCTGTTTGATCAAGCAGGCCGACCAATAGATCAAGCCGCCAGATCCGACGGCGGAGCAAAGGGAGAAATCAATGAGACATGCAATGAGGCTTCTGGCTTCGGCTGCGATTGGGCTGACGGCAATGACCAGCAGCCTCCAGGCGGAATATCCGGAACGGCCAGTGGAGTTCGTGGTTCCTTGGCCACCTGGCGACATCGAGGATACGATCACCCGGTTGATTGCGAAGAGATTCCAGGAGGAGACCGGTGTTCCGACCACGACTGTGAACATCAAGGGTGGGGCCGGCCTCATTGGGGCGACCCATGTATTCACTCAACCGGCGGATGGCTACACAGTGGGTGCCTTCACCGCCAACATCATCTCGGCACATATCATTCGTGGCAATGCCGAATACGAGCGTGGCGAGTTTGAACCGCTGGCCGTCATCATCGGTTATCCCATGATGCTTATGGCGCGCGAAGATGCCCCCTACAGCAACCTCGCGGAATTGGCGGAATACGCAAAGTCCAATGGCGTGAGCCTCGGCGTATTCGGACTTAACGGTCCACCGGCCCTCCAGACCATGAAAATGGCCGAAATCATGGGCTTTGAATTTGAAAGTGTCACAGCGTTTGATGAAACAACCTGCCTGATGCTGATCAATGGCGAAATTGACGTCACTTTAGGTGGCGGCAACTTCAAGCCCTGCCTTACAGGTGGAGAGGTCAAGGGACTTGCCGCCTATACGACTGCCCGTATTCCGATTTACCCGAATGTGGCAACGCTGGAAGAGCAGTTGCCGGGGATAGCGACGCCGGGTTGGAATGGACTGTTCGTCCGTAAGGACACGCCGCAGGAAGCGCGTGACGTAATCTCACGCATCGCCAAGGCAGCGGTTGAAAGTGAAGAGGCACAGGCCATCGCAGCAAATCTAGGCGCTGTCGTGCAATGGATGCCCACCGAGGAAGCGGTTCCCTTCATGAACAACTTCTACGACCGTTTCGTCGACCTCTTGGGCAACTGATCCTCAGGTATGTCGGACGAAGCCGAAAAGGACCTGTCTCCGTTCAGCGATGAGCCGACCGGTGGCAGGTGGCTGTTGGCTGGGATCAGCCTCGTCGGAATCCTGCTGCTGGCACTGCTGCCCTGGCAGACCGTTCCCGGCTCCATTGGTGAGGCAGCCATGGCGGGCGGTTGGTGGGCGGAGCCAGCTCTGGCACCTGGTATCACATTAGGCTTGACGATCATCGCCTCATCAGCGGCTTTTCTTGCGGCAAGGCGCGAACCGCTGCTTCTTTGGGAGACAGGAAAGGTCTACGGAAGGATACTGCTGATTGCGGCCTGCATGGTTGGATCGGTGCTGCTGATGGGAGTTCTTGGCTTCGCCCTTTCAATCCTACTGTTTTCCACCGTGGTTGCGGCAATCGGAGGCTTTCGCGGTTTCCGTCTCGTGCTGGTCCCCCTGTGCACGACGATTGCCTTGGTGGTGGTGTTCCGGATCGGATTCTCGATCTGGTTCCCCCGACCAATGCTGTTCAAGTGGGTCGACCTACCGGGTTTCCTTCAGGGCATACTCTAGCGGAGAAGGCCTTTGGAGGAGAATTGCCCGGCGCCAAAGCCTATGATGTCAACGACCGTGTGTTCATCGATGTTCCCAACGCCTTGGGTCCGAACCGCCCCCGGAGGCCAAAGGCGATTGACCGGACATACCACGCCGGGAAAGAGATCCTAGATGTTCGAGACGCTGCAACTCGGCTTCGCTCAACTGTCGCAGCCGGAGGTTCTGGTTTCGCTGGTCGCAGGTAGTTTCCTGGGGATCGTGATCGGTGCAATTCCTGGTGTCGGGCCCGGGGTGGGCATCGTTCTCATGCTGCCACTGACATACACAATGGATCCGCTGGCTGGAATCACGCTGTTGATGGGACTCTATGCAGCCGGTTGGTATGGCGGCGCGATTCCAGCAATCACGATCAATACGCCCGGAACCGGAGTCAACGTGTTGACCACGTATGACGGGTACCCAATGTCGAAATCAGGCGAACCGCAGCGGGCGCTGTCACTCGCCTATGCGTCAAGTTTCTTTGGCGGGATCTTCGCGGTCCTGGTGTTGATGGTCGCCGCCTGGCCACTCGCTTCGCTGTCCAAACACCTCACCTCGGCCGACCTCGGAATGGCTGCACTCTTGGCCATGATACTGGTGGTTGTTGCCCATCGCGGCAGTGAACTCGCATCCTTCGCTATGCTCGGTGTGGGACTGTTCGTGTCGACAATAGGGCTTGAGACGGCATATGGTTCACCGCGCTATACTTTTGGAACGATCTGGATGATGGGTGGCGTCCCACTCATTTCCATGATCCTGGGGCTTTTCGCGCTAAGCCAGGCATTCACACTGATCTTTTCGACCCGGGAAATCGACAGGACCGATACCGAGGTAAACCGAAAGATCCTCGGGGGGTTCCTCGAAATCCTGCGCTACCCGAAGGTATTGTTCCGGTCGGCGGGGTTCGGAGTTGGTATGGGAGTTCTTCCTGGCGTCGGCGAATTCCTGGCGCAGTTCTTTTCATACACGACGGCCCGTGCGGGTTCCAGGGAACCGGAATCCTTCGGGCGCGGGGCACCGGAAGGCATCATTGCCTCGGAGACCGCGAACAATGCAGTTCCACCAGCTGCACTGGTACCGTTGCTCGCGCTCGGCATCCCCGGCGAAGCATTCACCGCGATGATGCTGACTGTCTTCATAGTACATGGCGTTGATCCGGGTCCAACACTCTTCGATGAGCATCGCGGGTTCGTCGCAGGTCTTTATCTTTCGCTATTCATCATGAACTTCATCATTGTAGGTATTCTTCTTGCCGGCACCCGCTGGATTGCGAAACTTGCGATGATCGACGACCGTCTTCTGGGAGTGATCATCATGTGCCTCGTCATGGTGGGTACGTTCAGCCGAAACTATCGCCTGACCGACACCCTCATCGCAATTGCCTTCGGGGTGCTTGGATTTGCATTGCGGCGGGCGAACATCCCGATGGTGCCCTTGATACTCGGCCTCGTCCTGGGACCGATCATGGAGCGGTACTTTCGACAGGGCATAGGTGGAGCGGCCGGAGATCTGACGATCTTTGTTACACGACCGGCAAGCCTAGCGTTCCTGATTGTCATCCTCGCACTCATGGCCATGGCCGGAAGAAACGTGGTTCGGCGCCTGCGTGTTCGAGAATAGTTCCACTGTCACGTCGGGCATAATTTTTCCACCAGTACGACCATATTTTTTTCTCCAGTTACGAGCATAATTCTACCACCTTGGAATTTTTCAGGCCATTGAATTCATGCCATAAAAATTTGCCCTGATTTTTCATGGATTCGCCTCGGTACGAGCATAATTTTTCCACCGAAAGTTGCGTATTTTTGGCTTCGGACCGCCGAATCCTGCTGTTCGCCAGGGGAATCGAGGCGGAAACCCCGGTTTGCGGGCGAATCACCTGTGAAAGCGGCCCGGGACGGGGCGCCTGACGAATCGGCTGCGCCCGGGAATCCCCCTGACGGCCGCGCGTGGCCCGACCGACTGCGGTGCGGCCTGCCGCATCGTTCCCGCCCGGCGGCTGCACGGAAAGGGACGCGGGGACAATATACCAAAGGATTGTGGCAGGCCTCCCACGGAAGACGGGAGGACGTCACGTCCCGATGCGGAGACCGGTTTCGGTGGCATCCCCGAACTGGACGCGGCCCATGGAGAACGCCGCCTGATGGACAGGTCCGGTCCGCTCTGGCGTGGAGGCGGGTTGGGGAACCGGATTTGCCACCCGTATGCCCCGACCAACGTGTCACGTCGGGCATAATTTTTCCACCAATTACGAGCATAATTTTTCCACCTGACGGGTATATTTTACGACCTGACGTCAAGTCATTGAAATCAAACGATATGTCACCTTTTCCGGCCTGAATCCGCCGGCCGGTCCCTTGACAGATCCATCCCCGACATTCCCTCTCGCCTCCGCTCGCCCGGTCGGATCGGCTGGCGACGGAAGCGGATGAAGGAGACCGACCATAACCGACACCACACAGCACAGGTCGGCGGCGCGGCAGCCGCCGGGGGGCTACCCCGTGCCCGGCGCAATCGGTGCGCTGACCACTGTCGCAGTGACCGTGCTCGACCTTCCGGCGGTGTGGATCCCGCCCCCCGGATGGAGAGGCCGGACAATGACAGCGACATTCCAGATCCCTGATATGACCCGTCATCGCTTTCTGACATCCATGGATGACGGTGATATGAGAATGTCAGCAATGGTCCGTTCGTCCATTGGTCAGGATATCAAGGTTTCAATCTGGAAAGAGGGGGTCGATTCCCCACCAGATTTCCACATCCTTTCCACATCTCACTTACTACGGCGAAGGACTGAAGTCCCGCCCTTTCATGGTTGAATGACTGGACTCCAGTCCTGCGAGGAACCGCCGGGCATATGCCACCAGCCGCGCTTCGATCCGGTCACAGCGTCGGTCCACGACCTCCTGACAGCGGTTGTCATCCAGTTCCCGCCGCCGTCGCCGGGCGGTGGTGAATGCGTCGGGCAGCTGTTCCGCCACCTGGCGGATTCTGTCCAGCACCCTGTCAGGCTCAAGACCGCAGAGCCGTGCATGGCCCGCCCATGTACGGGCCGTAACCCTGCCAGCCATGTGCTGCTGGCCAATGGGCAGGATGGCGTTGGTTCCGTAACGGCTGCCTTCCCCGGAGGAGAAATCATAGGCCGGGGCGACGGTGACATGTTTTCCGTTCCCGCTGGTGGTTTCCGTATGGAAGCCAAGGTTGCCCCGGTGCAGGTCGCCATGTCCCAGCATCCAGCCCGACGCCGCCAGACCGATGAAGATGTCATGCTGCGGCTCCGGATCCAGCGACCATTGCCGCAGGAGATCATGGGACTCCGGCCAGCCGGGATGTCCGGGAACCACGCCCTTGTCCACACAGCCTGACACCTGCCTCAGATCCTCCTGATGACGGCGGTGGATGACGCCATCGACGATGAACCGGTCGCTGCGTCGGGAGACCACCACCTGTACATCCTCATCACCCAGAATCCGTGACAGGGTTTCAGCGGCCGGCAGGCCAAGTTCGGACAGCGTAGCCTGTACGATGCTCTCCACCCCGGCCTCGCCCTGATTGAACCTTTCGTCCTCGATCTTGACGATATGGGTGCCTAGGACCCCTTCGGCCCATGTTCCATCGGGGTTCAGGACAAGGGAGGCTTTCGGGCGCTGTCCCGGCAAGCTCGACCGGAAGCATGGAGGGCCCTGCGGAGATCGATGCCGGGGTGCCATCAGCAGTATCCAGTCTAGGACATCATTCTCCGACAGGTGATGGGCTTGGTGAAGGGGAAAGCTCTCCTGCCCGGCCATGAACAACACGGACCCGGGTGTGTCCAGATGCGGAAAAACTGGAAAGGCGATAAAGGCGCTCTCCACCTCCATGCCCCTCGGCAGCAGGCCGTCCTTCAGCCACTGACGGAACTGGATTGTTTCCGGCAGCAGGCATTCCAACCAGTCCCTGACGGTCTTCAGGCTGGTGTCCTGCGTCCAGTTGGCGGAAACCCACGAAAAGCCTTCCTGTCGTTCAAGTCCGTCCTTTCCGATACGGAAGGCCGGTTTTCCGTGAATCCAGGTCTGAAGGGCGTTCATGTGTCACTTCCCCCTGTGGGTTCTGTCACGGGACCGGCAGGGACTCTTATGAGACCTTACAGGTCAAGTGCCCTTTTTCAAAACCTCACATCGGCGTCCCTCCCTCCGTCGGGGGGCGGCTTCCGTGCCACCGGGGAAGTCCAGACAGAACGTCGCGGTTCCATGACGCGCTCAACGACGCGTCCAGCCTCTTATCCGGTTCGGTTGGCCGGTGCCGGCCCCGTGACCATTATGCCCGATTCGGGCGGTGCGACGTTCCGGGGGGGGCGGGACCCATCTGAAATGAACGGTGCCGCTTCCTGCGGCGAACCAGGCCCCTGCACGGTCACACGCCCTGCCCGGGTTCCCCGGAGGCCCCGTCGGGCCGCCCGGGTGTTCCGTTGTTCCGTTGTTCCGTTGCCCTCCCGCTCTCAGGCCTGCGACAGGACGGCGCCCTCCGGCACCAGGCCGGTGGTGGCGAACCTCCACAGCGCCACCAGAAGCTTACGGGCCAGCGCCACGATCCCCCGCCTGCGCGAACGTCCGTCGCGGGCGCTCACGTAATCCCGGAACCACGCCGAGAGGGCGCTGTCGGGCTGGTGGCGCAGCCAGCGCCAGGCCATCTGCACCAGGTGCTTTCGCAGCATCGCGCCGCCCGCCTTGCTGATCCCCTGGTCGTTGTCGACGCCCCCGCTCGCGAAGGGCACCGGCGCCAGGCCCGCGAGGCTGGCCAGCTGCCGCCGGTTGCGCAGCTCCCGGTAGAAGAGCTCGCCGCCCAGCATCAGCGCGTCGTTCGGGCCGATCCCGCGCAGCCGGACCAGCGTCGCCGCGTGGTGGGCGTCCGCCGGCGCCGCCCGCGGTCTGTCAACGGGCGGAGCGGCCTCCTTCCCGGCGGCGTCCGCGCGGAGGCCGTCGAGGGCCCGGGCCGACGCCTCCAGCATCTCCATCTTCCTCGCCTCGACAGCCTTGAGTTCCGCGCGCACCAGCTCCAGCCGGTCGAGGATGCCCTTGATCTCGGCCAGCAGCTCCGGCGGCAGCGGCTCCCCGTAGCCGGTCTCCATCCCGCCGAGCCGCTCACGGAACCCCGGCCGCGCCGGATCCCCGGCCAACACCCCGTGCAGCCTCAGGAGCCCGTCGACGGAGTTCGAGAGGCGGCGGCGCTCCTGCACCAGACGCTCCCGCCGGCGCAGCAGCCGCTTCCTGTCCTCCTCCGCGACCGTTGGCACACGCACCCGCGACATCGCGTCCCGGTCGCCGCCGTCCCACGCCCTGAGCGCCCGGACCATCCGGCGGGCGTCGATCCGGTCCGTCTTCACCTTCTTTTTCCTCCGCACCACCTCGAGGCTCGCGGGGTCGCAGACAACCACCTCGACATCCTCCCCCTCCAGCCGCCGGGCCAGCCAGAAGCCCTCGTAACCGGCCTCGTACACAAGCATCACCCGGACATCGCCGCCGGTCGCCGCCCGCTCCCGCGCCCGCCCGAGCCTGCCCAGGAGCCCATCAACGTCCTGCGGCGCCAGCCTGTGGATGCCGGCCCTCGACGTGTCGGACGGATCGCCCACCGCGAGGATCCAGCTCCTGCCGCTCACTTCCAGAGCCGCGTAGACCGTGGTAACGTTCCCCTCGAAAGGGGTTTTCGAATCAGTCATCTTTCTCTCCTTTCACTCGGCGGGGGTTGCCGTCTCGCGGCCCCCCGCCACAACATGCTGTCTTCCTGTCAACACCCTGCACCGAATCACCCGCGAAGGCAAACGGCGGCCCGTCCCATGGCATCTGATACCATGCCAGCGACCAACCCGGCAAGGTCAGGACAGCCTGTTGCTTCAGGGTTTCCTACTGGATAAGGGGGGGGGGGGGGGGGGACAGGGGAATGGATCGCCATCCAATGCAAGTGCTATGACAGTCACCGCACGGTCACGAAAGGGGATATTGACAGGTTTCTCGGTGGTTCCCAGCAAGGTCTCTTCAACCATCGGTGGATTGTAGCGACATGCAGGTAGGGACGGGCGGCCGATCGGGCGATCCTAGGGGCCAGCCCTCCGGTGTCGAAACTCGATTTCAGCACCTACGCCAACACAGGAGTCCATACACAGCCCTTGATCTCGCGAGAGACAACGAACGGGATGCCGAAATCATAACCCTTCTTGAACAGGCATCTAACAGATAGATTCCATCGTATGGATGGACGGAACCTGAAGGTTCCGCCCAGGAAGGGACTAGTGTAGCGCCATCGTAGAAATGAGTATTCTGTCTGACTGTCTCCAGGCTTCATGCCATCTGTTCCGGCATCAGGCAACCCGCAGGCGGCGGACCGCTCCGGCCTGCACCATGGAACGGAGCGGACAATGGCACAGAGGACGGGGACTCCCAGGAACAGGGGACGCAGGATTTACCGGGTCCGCCTTTCGGATGGCGGGAGGGCGGAGCTGCGGCAGCTGGCCGACAGCGGGGCGGCGGCGTACAGGCGCCGGCACGCCCGGATCCTGCTTCTGGCCGACGAGGACCGGGATGACGGGGGCCGCGCCGACTGCGACATCGCGCCGGTCCTGGAGACCGGCAGGTCGACCGCCGGGCGGGTGCGCCGCCGCTGCGCCGGGGAGGGTCTGGAGGCGGCGCCGGGCCGCCGCGAACAGGGGAACCGGAAGGCGCGCAGCCTCGACGGCGGGGGCGAGGGGAGGCTGGTGGCCCTCGCCTGCCCGCAGCCGCCGGAGGGGCGGAGCCGGTGGACGATGCAGCCGCTGGCGGACCGGCCTGGCGGGCTGGGGACCGTCGACACGGTCCCGGACGGGACCGTAAGGAAGACCCTGAAAAAAACGACATGAAGCCGTGGCTAAGGCAGTACCGGTGCATCCCGCCGAAGGCCAGCGGCGACCTCCCCGCCGCCATGGAGGACGTGCTGGAGCAGTACCAGCGGGAGTTCACGGAGGACGAGGTTCTGGCCGTCATGGACGGGACCTCGAGGCAGCGGACGAGGGAGACCCGTGTGCCTCGGCCGGCGCGTCCCGGCGACCCCGCCATCCACGACTCCGGATACGAACGGAACGGCACCGCGAACCTGTTCATGCTGTTCGCCCCGCCGCCCGGATGGCGGGAGGTGAAGGTCACCGACCGGCGGACGCGCAGGGACTGGGCCAGGGTCATCCGCGGGCCTGTCGACGTCACCTTCCCCGGCAGGCGAATCGTGCCCGTGATGGACAGCCTGAATGTCCACACCGTCGGCTCCCTCCACGGGACGTTCCCTCCCGACGGGGCGGCGCGGATCGCCGCCCGGCTGGAGATCCACCATCCCCCGAAGCACGCAGGCTGGTCGGACGTGGCTGAGATAGAGATCGGGGCCATGGTCCGCCAGTGCCTGGACCGCCGCATTCCCGACCGGGCGGCGATGTGCCGGCAGACCGGGGCATGGGCGGAACGGAGGAACCGGGAGAGCATCCATGTCTGGAATCAAGCCCGGATCCGGCTTTTTTCCGACTTTTTCCGTTTTTTCCGGGTTCCGTGTGCGGCTGTCCCGGACCTTTCCACAGCGTTCCCCACAGGAGGCGCTGTCCGGGCACGCCGGAAAGGCCCGCCGGGGAGACCCCGGCCGGCCCGCGGGTGATTCGCTTTCGGTGCCGGACGGACGCGGTCCGGCCTGGCGTCAGGCGGCGGTGGCCGCCGTCCGGTCCTCCCAGACCCGGCGGTCGCGGAGAAGGGCGCTGGCGGTCACGCCCGGCCCGCCCATGACGGCGACGAGGGCCACCCTGTGGGGCTTTCCCCTCTCCCGGAGCCGTTGGTACAGTTCCCTCATGTCCGGGGAGCACCGGCTGGCCGACAGCGCCGCCATGCAGGCGACGTCCCTCGGCCGCCTCCTTCCGCCGCCGATGTGGCGCCCGCCCTTCAGGGTGCCGCTGTCCCGGGCGAAGGGGGCCACGCCGGGCAGGGAGGCGGCCTGGCGGTTGCCGATGGCGCCCAGCTCCCCCATCCACGCGCCCGGCGCCGCGGCGGTGACGGGGCCGATGCCGGGCGCCGGGGCCAGGATGCGGTGGCTGTCGGCGAGCTCCGGCGATCCGGCGACCGTCCCGCCGATCCGCCGCTCCAGCGCCACGATGGCGGCGGCGGTATCCTTGAGGACCCTGCCGGCCTCCGTGCCGGGCGCGCCGTCGCCGACCTCCGGCACGACGGTCCGCAGCTCGGCGCGCCGGGCCACGGGTCTCTCCCGCAGCACCAGCATGTCGCGGAGCCGGTCGATGGCGGCGCTGGCCGGCGCCGTGGCCCGCATGTCCGGGAACGCGGCCCCGAAGGCCGCCAGTATCCTGGCGTCCACCCTGTCGGTTTTCGCAAGGGCCCCGGCGGCCTTCGGGAGGTCCCTCGCCTGCCTGGGGTTCACGACGGTGGCGGAGAACCCCCTGGCATGCAGCGACTGCGGAAGCGCCCGGTGCATGCGCCCCGTGGCCTCCATGACGGCTCTCACGGCGCCTGCCTCCCTGAGGACGCGGGCGACCTTTCGGAACCCGTCGCTGTCGTTCGTGGCCGTGAGGTCACGCCCGTTGACATGGATGTCGGGTGTACGCCTGCTTACGTCGATTCCGGCGACCATTGTGGTCATGCTCTCCCGCTCCTGTCCTCGCGATGATCCGGTTCCGTGAACCCAGGCATCCATCCAGGACCCGGGAGACGGACGGGAGGACGGGCCGACCACGCTCTCCCACGGATCCGCTGTCGCGATCCAAGGCCGTATCGGTCCAACCCGTCCTGCGGGGCAGGGCCCCGCACCGCCGCCGCCGGTGGTGACCGGCGGCGGCGGCCCCGACACAGGAACGGACCGGAGGGACGGCGGAAGGCAACCGGCATGTTTTCCACAGAAAAGCGCGCCAAATTTTTCCACAGCCACCTCCTGTTTTGATTCCTGATTCTTGGAACATACGAGGGCCGCCGTCAACTGGCGTTTCACGACAGCCGACGCGCGCGTCAGGCTCAGGTCCCTTTACCCGTCAACGCAATGATGTCGCTACACTAGAACTCCGCGAAAATAGGCACACGGTCATCCACCGTATCCCACCCGCCGTTTTCAGTGGTATGTCCATCGGGATTGTAGAAGTTGTCCGGTACGTTGTCATCGTCACCGACGTTCCAGTCGGGCGGCAGGCTGAAGGTGGTGGTTCCGGCCCCGATTCCGTCGGAGGCCGGCGGCGCGATGCCACGGACAGCGCCGGCCCGGCGGGCGGGTCGTCTTCAGGCTGGATTGGTCGGCGGTGTGCCGGGCATCGCATGTACCGCCGTGGAGCCTGGTGATGGGCAATGGCTTGCCGACGATGACGGAATGATGTAGTTTGATCGGAATGACTTTAAGCGGAACTTCCAGCAGTTCGCTCGCTTTTCTTTCTCCTAACTGACGGAAAAACAACGGCTTTATTCGCCGACGGCACATTTCTTACTGGCTTTTTGCTTACATGAGAAATGCTTTTATTCAGGCATTATGTGCCAATATTTTGTGGACATAGGGTAATTATATGAGCCTCTTGCACAATTATCGCGGTTCGGTCGGCCGCGGCAAGCCTTTCGGTTCCGCCAGGGTCGTGACGCCGGATCCGGTGGGTGGCCGGGGCGTCTGCACGAGCCAAAGTGTGGCGGAATGCCGCAGTGGGTGGCCGGTTGGGCGCCGTCCGCGCATGGCTGGCCGCGCCGTCCCCTCCGGGGCGGCGTCCGCGGCGGACGGATCTGCCGGAGCCGGCGGTGTCAGATGGTGAGCCGCATCAGCTGCTGCACCGTCAGGGCCAGCGCGCGGAGGAACAGGTGGCAGGCCACCCTGGCGTGCCCCCGGACGCGGACGTGCCGGGCGCCGTACGGGTCCTTCAGGGCGGAGTTCACGCGCCCGCCGCCGGGCGCTGCCGGCAGCGCACGCGGTCGTGGCGTATGTGGCCCGCTTTCCGCTGCGCCAGAGCCTCTTTCCCGAGGCGCTCCCCCGTCGCCGCGTCGCGCGGCGGGGGTTGGTGTCGGTGACCGCCACGCGCCCCATGAGGCAGGCGTGGAACCCGATCTCCAGCGAACCGTGGCCGCGTCCATGAGCTCGTGGCAGTGGTCCACCCGCAGCGCCGTCATCCCCGGCAGCGGGATGGCGGCCTGGCTGTCGCGCGGCGAAGCGGAGGTCAGGACGCGGCTGACGGGGACGTCGCCATCGGCGGCGTCGATATGGAGCCTGTACCCCCTCCAGCTCTCCCTGTACCCCTTCGGGTTGCGCTTCGTGCCGGTGCCGCAGGCCTTCGGCAGCCCGTCGGCCATCCCCTCCGCCGTCATCCCGTCCGGCGGCCGCCGCTCCAGCCGGGTCGGCTCCTTCGGGACCTCCTCCCCCTTTTCCGGGCGTCCGCGCTTTCGCTTCGGCCTCCCCTCCGGCTTCGGCTCCGGCGCCGGCCTCTCCCGCCCGACGGTCGCCGTGGAGTCCCGCGACATGTGCCCGACGGCCGGGCCGGCGTACGCGGCGCGGACCGGCGCCCCGTGCATCCGCTCCGGCAGCCGGGTCTCCGCGAACCACGCGAAGGCGCGGGAGAAGGCCGGTTCGCCGGGCACCTCCGACACGCGCGACCAGCCGACCGGCCTGCGCAGCGTCGGGTCGTGGCGCAGCCTGTCGACCGTCACCACCGTGGCCGGCATGTCCCACACCGCCTTGGCGACGAAGGCCCGAGCCAGCGCCCTGCGGTCGGCGGCAGGGTTGCCGACGCCCCCGTGGCTGTAGTGCACGTGCCTCCCGCCCTCCACCAGGTCCAGGACGGCGACGGACCTGCCGTGCCTCACGCCCAGCGGCCCGACCTCCTCGGCGAGGGACGGCAGAAGTTCCCCTTGAAACCGCTGCCAGGCATCTGATATGGACGAACGTAGGGACATGGAGCCGTCTCCCTGCATGTTGTGGTTTTGACACCTGCTTCATACCAGAGGGACGGCTCCATATCCAGGCCATCCATCAGAAAAAGCGCCCGTTTCCGAAAAAAATCGCTTGATCGGGAAGTTCTGCAAGAAGCTCAGATATCTGAAAGGTAAGGTGAACAGGCAGGAGTATCTTGAGACTGCCATCAGATGGATGAATGATGGCGACATCGAAGGCTATATGTCCGAGCATCAGCATGACAGGAGTGCCGTCGCACTATGGAACCATTTTCGTTCAGTGATAGATTGGGTGAATGCAACATTCACAAACTACCGCGAGAATATGAAGGGCGTTGAATGGGGTGCGCTATACAACAGCTTCAAGGACTTAGACCTTGATCCGGAAGCACTGGAAACCACGACTAGACGACTTATGGTAGACGACGACATAACCAGCAAGTCCGGCATCTACACCTATCTTCTTGACAGTGACGAACGGCACCTGAGTATCAGGGCTTTCACGGAAGCGATGAAGACGGAAGCGTTCGAACGGCAGAAGGGTAAATACCCGTACTGCAGAAAAAAATTCACTCTGAACGACATGGAAGGTGATCATATCGACCCATGGTCGGTTGGCGGAAAAACGGTCCCGGAGAACTGTCAGATGCTCTGCAGGACCTGCAACCGCAGGAAGGGCGCCAAATGAACGGACAGGGTTCATTTCAACATCGGATATGTGCGACTACCGCAATCTTTCCTAACGGTTCCTGAGTTGGTCCAATCCATGGAACAGTCGTTTGAAACCACAACGGCTGCGCAACGCTCTTTATGATCATGGAGTCAGGCTCTTTTAGCCACCAGTGCGGCAGCCGAATCAGGAACATCGTAATAGGCCGTGACACCGTGGACGGACCATGCCGCCCTGCAGCGGCCTGACAGTCTGTCGGAGAGGTCCATCATGAACGAACAGGCGGAACGAATACCTGTGGACGATGGCTATCTCCGCGCCCTCGGGCGCGCGGCCTACAACTTCGCCTACCTCGAATGGGATATCATCTGGCTGACGGAAACCATGCGGAAAGGTTTTCTGCGGCAGGCTTCGCAACTAACCGCCGGATTGATCGCCTGTGAATTCTCACGCGAGGTCGAAAGGCTCGACGACACGGATCGGGATAAGGTCCGACTCCAGTCGCTTGCCAATGACTTCAAGGAGATTGTGAAAAATCGCAACAGCCTCATGCACGGAAATCCCCATACGGCAGAGGCCGACGAACAGTGCCTGCTGTACGACGGCGAGCATGGTCGCAGGGACTGGACGGTCAACGCCATGGAGCAATTCGCTGCCAGTGCCGCGACCGCCAGTATTGAGGCAGGGAAGTTGCTCCATGGCGGTCGTCTTGAACGATATCAGGCCACTGATACCCGCGACCATGATCGTGCAGGTGGCCAGGCAGAACAGACGAAGTGATCGGGTTTGCTGTCGCCTGTCCGCCCGCGGCCGGCGGGCGAAGCCGCACAGCTGCTCCACCGTCGGATGCGGAAGGCGCAGCACCCGCACCCGGCTCCGGGACCCGGGGCAGGTGGTTGGAGGTCATCACCCAGGAGATGTGGCCCATGTCGAACCTCAGCCGGTGGTACGGACAGTCCCAGGCGCGGGTGGATTCCGGCTCCAGCAGCCCCGGAAGCGCCGGCGTGAACGCGGCGCTGATGCCGGAAGCCGAGCGGAGCGCACCCACCTTGTCCACCTCGTCGATGATCACCAGCGGGTTGGCCGTGCGCCCGTCAAGCATCGTCTTCAGCGGCCGTCCCCCAGCCGCACTCCGTGCCGGTCAGCGCGAAGGACGCCAGCCCCTTGGAGGCGTCAAGCTTCAGGGAGGGGACGCCCAGGATATCCGCCATCCGGTGCGCCCAGGTGGTCTTGCCGATGCCCGGCGGGCCATCGAGCAGCAGCGGGGCCAGCCGCAGCAGCCGCTTCCTCACGCGCTCGGTCTCATCCCTGTTCCTGCCAAGGTCGGCCAGCGCGTCGTTCACGATGGCGTTGCACCGCTCCGCATAGGCTTTCGCCCGGCGGGTGATACGTGTGCGGTCCCTCGCCGTCAGCAGTGGACGGCTGCCGATGTGGTCCTCCATACGGGCGAAAACATCGTCGTCCTCCAGTATCCAGACAAGGTCGCTGTCGATGTCCTCCAGACCTTCCGCTCCGCCCTCCTCCATCATCCGGGAGATGGTCCGCAGGTCGAGGCCGGCCCAGTCGCGGAACATCCCCACCGCCGCCCGTCCGTCGGTCCGCAGTCGCTCCAAGCGGCGGTCCCGGCCACCTGTGCGCAGCCGCTCCAGGAAGGCCAGCACCCGCCGCTCCACGGCGGCCTCGCTGACCTCCGTGGGCACGTCGAGGACGGTCACCCCGACGGAGGCCATCGGTCCGATGGGGCCGGGCAGCGAGAACCACGGCGACGGCGGGCGCCCCGTCTAGGTGCTGTGTGTGATTCGCCCGCAAATCGGGGTTTCCGCCTCGATTCCCCTGGCGAACAGCCGGATTCGGTGGTCCGAAGCCGGAAAGACGCAACTTTCGGTGGAAAAATTATGCTCGTACCGAGGCGAATCCATGAAAAATCGGGGCAAATTTTTTATTGCATAACTTCAATGGGTTGAATAATTCCAAGGTGGAAAAATTATGCCCGTAACTGGTGGAAAAAATATGGTCGTACTGGTGGAAAAATTATGCCCGACGTGACACATCGCATCGTCGCGCAGGGCCCGCATCACACCAACAGGCCTTTCGGTGGACTGGCCGGCTCCCCGGAGCGGTGCAGGCGGATGTCTGACTCCGGCGAGGGATACGCATGGGTTCGGGGAACGGTCCCGGACAGCCGTTCACATGGTGTCGCCCGGCCTGGTGCCTGACGCCGTTGGTTCAGCCAGGGACCGGCGACCCGGACACCGCCAGGGCCCCGCGCGTCAAGGGCGGCAGGTCGGCGGGTGGCGGTCGCCGCGGATCCGCCGGCGCCGGCCTTGCCCCGATCCCGGCCACAGCGCCGGCCGGTCCGCCGGTTTCGGCGCGGGAGGTCCCAGCCCAGGAACTCGAAGTCCGATTCGGTCAGTTCCGATGCCGTCACGCCCTTCAGCGTGACGCTGGCGTCTGCCCCGTAGCCGGTGATCACCGCATGGCCTTTCGCGTTGTCCGTGATGGTCAGGTCGTCGAACGTCCTGCCGCCATACAGCGTGTCGTCGCCGTAGCTGCCCTTCAGCGTGTCGTCGCCGTCCCCGCCGTCCAGGGTGTCGTCGCCGTCCCCGCCGAACAGCCTGTCGTCGCTTCCGGAACCTTCCAGCGTATCGTTGCCTTCCCCTCCGTACAGTTTGTCTTCGCCATAACTCCCCTTGAGCGTGTCGTCGCCCTTGTCGTCGAATAGACCGCCGTGCAGCATGTCGTCGCCGTCCCCGCCGTAAGCCTCGTAACCCGGATCGAACCGAGTGCCCACTCCCTTATGTCCGATGTCTTGCCCATTCCTTCACTCCTTCCTTCACTCCGTTTTAAGCGCAGGAGGTCCGAGCCCAGGAACTCGAAGTCCGATTCGGTCAGTTCCGATGGGGCCACGCCCTTCAGCGTGTCGACGCCGTCGCCGCCGACCAGCGTCACGGCAGGGAGTCTGGAGGTCCATTGACCGGATAAATATCCTGCTGAAGTCCGTCAGTGCCATCGCCTTTCCTTTCGATTTCCGTTTCAGGTCCCCATCATGTCCCGGGTGATCGGGCCATAACGGTTACATGGCCTTCAATCGGTGTTCCCTGAACTCCAGCCACTCGCTCTCCGTCCACCAAATCAGTCCATCCGCCATGTCGCTGTCCTTTCCCTTGGTTCCGTTCCGGCATCCACTCACGACGAAGGTTCGGACGTCCCGACCTCGCATCCGATTCCCGCAACGGCCCCGAGCCCTCTCTCCCGGCGCGGCCCGCGACCTGCGGCAGTCCGTGGACCATGTGCGGCCCGGTTCCGGGGCGCGCCTCCCCGCTGGACCGGCGGCGCGGCCTGCCCCTCACGGGTTTCCGCCGCGCGGCCCGATCCGCAGGCCCGGTCGCCATCCCCCTGCCGGCGCTGGCAGTCCCGCGCAGACCCCGGGCAACCGTCAACCATACAGGTCGTTGCCGATGGCACCGGAGTCGAAACGGTCCCCAAGGACGAAGTCGAAGTCGAAATCCTCCCCGGTGATCTGCGACGCCCGTATCCCGACCAAGGTGACGGATCCGCTGTCCCAGGTGATCACGGTGTTCCCGCCCGACTGGCTGATCGTGAGATCCTCAAGCTTCGTCCTGAGCGCCTCACCAACAATCGACGCCGGAACTGACTTGAACGCCAGGATATCCTTCCCGTCCTCGAAGTCCTCGATCGTCGCATGGCCGCCGTAATCCCTCCAGGATTCTCTCGCAAGGAGGAAAATGTCGCTGCCCGCTCCGCCGTGGAGCGTATCGTGGCCGCCTGGGACAACAGCAGGCATGCCGTCCGGGCCAAAAGTACGAATGACGTCTGGGCCAACAGAGAGAATGTCGTTGCCCTCACCGCCATGGAGCGTGTCGTAGCCAAATTCGCCGATGAGCAGGTCGTTGCCCGCGCCTCCGTAAAGGGTGTCGTCGCCGTCGCCGCCCCAGAGCCCGTCCATGCCGTCGCCGCCCCTGAGCGTGTCGTTGCCAAAGCCGCCTTCGAGGCGGTCATTGCCGTTGCCACCCTCCAGTGTGTTGTTGCCGGCGCCGTCATGGAGTTCGTCGTTGCCGTCGCCGCCGTACAGCCTGTCGTCGCCCTTGCCGCCATTCAGGTCGTCGTCGCCGTCACCGCCGTAGAGGGTGTCGTCGCCGTATTCGCCGGCCAGCCAGTCGTTGCGCTTGCCGCCGTATATCCCGTCGTTGCCGTCGCTGCCAAGGATGACGGCGTCGAAGTTGCTCCAGCCGCCGCCGATGCCGCCGTCAGTGCCGTAGTCAACATGCCAGGTGAAGCCCCTGGGCAGCGCGAAGTCGCCCCCATCGAGGGTGTCCGCCGACACGCCTGTCAGCCGGATGGTGTCGCCATCGCCGTAGCGAACAAGGGCATCGGCGCCATCCTGCTCGATAACCAGCCCCGCGAACCCGCCCGCCTCGCCATCAATGCGGATCGTGTCGCCGTCTTCAAAATCGGCAATGGTGTCGTGACCGTCCCCTGCCCTGAACACGAAGGTGTCGTCGCCCAGGCCGCCCCTCATCCAGTCGTTGCCTTTGCCGCCGTCCAGCGTGTCGTTGCCCTTGCCGGCCCTCAGCGTGTCCGCACCCCGGCCGCCGTTCAGAGTATCGTCACCTTTGCGGCCTATCAGGGTATCGTCGCCGTCCCCGCCGTCGAGGGTATCGGCGCCCGTGCCGCCGCGAAGCCTTATGCCTTCAGCTGTCATCGTTCATCCTCCCGTTGGTGAAAGCTGGTGGAGCCGGTCAGGCCGCCGCCCGGGGCCGGTCCCGTGCCGGACGGCCGCGGCGGTCCGGATGTCGCGCGAAAAGAGAGAAAGAGGCGGGGAGGTGTCCGGACCCGGACGCCCGGCGTCAGGTCGCGGAGGCGCGGACGCTCCCCCGGCTGCCCCTGATTTTTAGGGGGGGGGGGGGGGTAAACGCCACTCTTCCTGCCATGCCGACACTCCCATGGTGCGTGGGCCGGAGCCCGCCGTCCCGCGCCGTCATCGCACATGCCGGGGCCGGATGCAAGCCCCCCCGGTGCGGTCGCAGGGCAACCGCGTTTGCGCCTCCATCGTCACGTTGATGCCTGAAACCATCCGGGCCCGGTCCCGATCGCGGCAGGAGCGCATTTCCGTTCGCGACATGCTCCTGTCTGGGACAGCGAAAGCTCCAGGTGTGGCAGCCCTGGGTGTGGCCGGGATTCCAGTCGTCCAGCGGCGGCCTGGTTCGTTCGCCCGCCGGTCGGGCGGGTCGGCCAGCCCGTGGTCCATGACCCGGCCTTCCAGCGCCGGCATGGCGCTGGCGCCCCTCTCCGGCCAGCGGGTGGCCGGGCGCTTCAGCCGGAGCCCGGACACCCGGCAGCCAGCCTCCGCCACCCCGCCGCCGGACCGGCTGCGCCCGGAAATCCTCCCTGACGCCCGCGCGGGGGCCGTCCGGAACGGCTGCGCGCATCACGCTCCATCGGTCCGGCGCGAGGGGGAACCCGCGGGGCCGGATCCGCGGCGCCCCGGGGGCCGCAGACCCCGCCTTCCGGCGATTCCCTCCGCTCGGGCCACGCCCCCGCTGCGGGAATGGCCGGTGCTGCGCTTCGGAGTGGAAGTGGGGGCGGAAAGACCGCATATCGTTTGGTTTCAGTGACTTGACGTCAGGTGGCGGAATCATGCCCGTCAGGTGGAAAAATTATGGTCGTACTGGTGGAAAATTATGCCCGACGTGACATCCAATTCGGGCTTGTCGAACAAAAACCGACATTCAGTCTGTTGCGCCTTTTGGTAGGATGGGCACGGCAAACGCAGGATGACACGAGCCTGCACCCATTCAAAAAGGGATTATATACTTAACCAAACAGAATACAACATGTTGTTTTTGAAAACTGTCAGTGATACCCATAATTTGTTGAATATTCAGTTAAGTATATAATCTCCATTCAAAAAGGTAGTTGGCGTTTTCTGCGAAAGGCTTATCCCTTTGACCAAGGCGGGTCAACATTCTGTGCTGGAGGGGTTGACGCGCCGTCGTGTTCGCCTTGTGTTCCGTCCATGCCAGGCCGATGGAAAGACGGCCGCCCCATGTCCCGCCAGGAGTCCGGGGAGCTTTTCCCTGACGACGGCGCCTGCGCCCGGCGCCTTGCGGAGCTGCGCTGGGGCAGGGGCTTCGCGTGCCCCGCCTGCGGCGGGACGAGGGGCTGGGAGCCGAGGGGGAGCGCTGCCGCCGGGAGTGCGCGGACCGCCGGCGGCAGACGTCGGTGACGGCGGGCACCGTGACGCACCGCTCCCACCTTCCGCTCAGGACATGGTTCCCTGCGGCCCACCTCATGGCGACGCGCTCCAGCTGCAGGCCCAGCTGGGCATCGGCAGCTCCAGAAGCGCCTGGCTGCTTCCCGGAAGCTGCGCCGGGCCATGGTGGACCCGGACCGGAGCCCGCTGCAGGGGATCGCGGAGGTGGACGGGGCGTCGATGCCCTGCCGCGACGGCGGCGGGGAGAGGGGCGTGGCCGGCCGGGGCCGCGGCGCGGCGGGCCGGATCCCCATCGCCGGGGCCGTGGAGCTGTCGGAGGACGGCAGTCCACGCCGCGTCCGGCTGAAGGAAGTGGACGGCTACGGCGCCGAAGCGCTCCGCGGCTTCATCGCCGGGGCGGTCGAGCCGGGCGCCTGGACCGTCACCGACGGGTGGAGCGGATACACCGGGCTGCCCGACAACCCGCGGGAACGCAGGGTGGTCGGCGGCCGCCCGGCCCACAAGGTCCTGAGGTGGATCCACCGGGTGTTCCCCGACCTGAAGCGCTGGGCCATGGGCGTGTACCACGGGCTGCGCAGGAAGCATGCCCAGCGCTACCTGGACGAATTCGTCTTCCGATGGAACCGCCGCCGCCACCGGCGGACCTCCTTCGACAGGCTTCTGGGCCTCGGCCTCGGCCTGCCGCCCGCGACGTACCGCGACCTCACCGCCGCCGCCGCCTGACGCCCGGACTCCGCTCCGTCCCGCGACGCCGACCCCCAATCCCCCCGAATCCCGATCCTTCCAGCTCCGGACGGGCCGCCGCGTGGCGGCGGCGGCCCGGATTCCGCCGGAATCCGGGAAACCGGCCATCAGACCGCCGGCACAGCATGTTGCGGTGCCGTAGTCAAAGGGATAAGCCTTTTCTGCGAATGCCACTCCCGGAACATGGAGTCTGGATTGATATGAGGCAAATGTCCGGGTCAATCGATATCCGGCAGAGGTTCAGGAAATTAATTCCGTGAATGGAGCAAGGAACATTGAGTTGACCGGGATTGCAGCATCCTCGGAGAGTCAGCCCGCGGCGCCGCCTGTTGGATTGCCTGTATCCAAGACCTACTGTCATGGGGTCATGTGAAGTTCAGTCATGGAAGTTTCTCCCAAAATTCAGTCGTCCGGTCGAATCCTGCCTCTCACCCCGGTCGGGCTGCGACACTCTCGGGGTGGATCATGAGGCGTGGCAGGAAATCTGAAGACCTCTGGAGCGCGGGGCCGTTCCCGCACCACACATTCCGCGACTTTCAATTGGTCAGACTTTGGACCTCACCAGATGCAGAACGATCCATCGACCATGCTTAAACTCGACGCATTCACCCATATCTGGCCAAGCCAGTTCTACAGGGCGGTCAAAGACATCACCGGCCCGATGACCGACATCGTGCGACGCTCGGAAGCGCAGTTGATGATGATCGATCTGGAAGAGAGATTCGCAATCATGGATCTCCATGAGGGCTACGCCCAGATCCTCTCATTGGGATCCCCACCCTTGGAACTGGTTGCAAGCCCAGTTCAGGCGATGGATCTGGCGAAGATTGGAACTGACAGCCAGGCCGAACTCTGTGCTCGCTATCCCGAGCGATTCAAGGGGTTCATTGCGACACCTCCGATGGGTGCCGGCATCGATGCGATCATGGAGGCCTGTAGATACGCGGTCGAAGAGACGAATGCCTGCGGAATCCAGACATATTCCCATGTCAACAACCGACCGCTGGATGATCCGGAATTCATCCCGATGTTCGACTACATGGAAGCGATGGACCTGCCGATCTGGCTCCATCCGGCACGAGGCGCAGGCTTTCCTGATTACCGTACCGAGGAGAAATCAAAATACGAACTCTGGTGGACGATCGGATGGCCTTACGAAACATCGGCGGTCATGGCTCGTTTGGTCTATTCAAAGACCCTTGACCGCCTTCCGAACCTTAAGGTGATCACCCACCACGCAGGTGGCATGATTCCATTTTTCGAGGGCCGCTTCGGCCCTGGAAATGATGTCTTGGGAGCAAGGAGTTCTGACGAGGACTATGGCACCCTACATGCGGAACTGAAACATCGTCCACTGGACTATTTTCGCAGGTTCATCGCAGACACCGCCACCTTCGGTGCAAGCGGCGCAATACGACTGGCGATGGAATTCTTCGGAACCGAGCAGATTGTCTTTGCTTCCGATGCGCCCTTCGATCCAGAAGGCGGACGGATGTACATTCGGGAGACAATGAAGGCCATCGACGAACTGGACGTTTCCGAACACACCAGATCCGCCATCTATCATGGCAACCTCGAGCGGCTCTGCAGGCGCACTTTCACATAGCATTGAGGACTTCCGCGGCACATCCATCGTCGTAGGTGCCCCAGTTTTTCAATTGCCGGTCCAGCCAAGCAATAGATGTCTGGCATACAATGCTCATTCAGTAAGGCTTTAAGCCTTTGGATGAATAGGCCACCATTTCGGATCTGTATCCCGCCTTGAAGTGAATTCCTGATGGCAGGGGTCTTTCCGTAGCGGTTGGAACTCCTGACGAAACCGTTGAGTTCACGATTCTCCAATTCATCCCATCGAAGCAGACGTCCTGTCCGATTTCGGCCACTTCGCCCATAGAGACAGACAACCATTTCGTTCACAGCATCGTCATCGACGACCACAGGCATATGCCGAAGCGGCACACAGTTTGACATCACGCACATTCAAACGGTTTAGGAAATGCACTTGGCATCTGCCCGGCAAAATCGTCACTTCTGACTGTCAAAAGCAATCCTGGCTACCGGAACCGGGCACCGAAGCTCTAGACAGGAAAACAGTCAGGGAGGAGTCCGGCCCATGCCTGAGCTTGCCTTTATTGCCGAACCCGAATTGATCCACGGCCCTCTGGAGGCACCGCTTGTCGCTCGTTTACACGTTCGGTGCCAAGGTGCCTCGGAGATAAGGGTCCGGATCGAACAGCAAGGTGATGTCTGGACGCTTACGTTCCCGGCAAAGGATGGAAAGTGTCTGCTACTGGGATTCCATCCGGAAGGAGAGGCTCGGCTGACAGTACAGATCGCAGATGGAGACGCGGCGCTGACCTGGGGCAAGACGTTGTTTCATGAATTGCGTGGTGTGCCCAGTTCGCCTCTCGAGATGCCACCGCTGGAAACTCATGTGAGCCGACCCGACCGCATGGCTGGGCGTTTTACGTTCCTGACCGTTCGCCGTAGGGCGTTCGGGCGAATTCCGGACATGACGCCAGCACAGCGCCGGTTCCAGACCGGATGGGGGTTGATAATCGCAATCGACAATCGAGGACGGATGCGATGGATGCGCAAGTTGCCAAAACGTGCAGCGGGAATCGAACGATTGGCCGACGGCAGCATTTTCGTACATGACACCGACTCCTGCTCTCGTGAAATTGACATTGCCGGCAATACGATCCGGGCCTGGTATGCGGAATTGCGGCCCCAGGGACCGATTGAAGGCGGCATTTCGGTCCCGGTGCGTAGTCTGCATCACCAACCGCATCAGATGCCGAACGGGAATTTCCTGGCGCTGTCAGCGCATTCGCGTCTCGTGAAGGACTGGCCCGCCTCCGTTCACGACCCGGACAGTCACAGGGCGGATAGGGAAATTGTCGGTGACATGGTGGTTGAGTTCACACCGGACGGCGAAGTGGTCTGGAGTTGGGACAGCTTTGACCATCTGGACCCCTATCGCATTGGCTACGATGCACTCGACGCCTATTGGCATGTGCGTGGGTTTCCAGACGCCGCCGATTGGACGCATGGCAATGGCGTGACGTACGATCCGCAGGATGACAGCGTGCTTGTGTCACTTCGGCTGCAGGACTGCATCCTAAAGGTCGATCGGGCCTCGGGTGAGATTGTCTGGATTCTTGGGGATCACTCGAACTGGCAGCCGCATCTGCGATTGAAGCTGCTTACGCCCGTAGGCGAGCACTTCCGCTGGCCCTGGCACATGCACAACCCACGCATCACTTCTGAGGGGACCATCGTCCTCTTTGACAACGGAATTTACGGAGCCCGTCCTGGGCAAGCACGCGTCCCATTCAACAGGAGTTTCTCGCGCGGTGTGGAATACCGGGTTGATCAGCAAAGGATGACTGTCGAACAGGTATGGTCTTCGGCATTGACTGACGACGACGTCAAGGAACGGACGTGGGCAATGGGTGACGCTCACCGCTTCGAACAGGCCGATACCGCGATGGTGATCCACTCCATCTGCATGCCGCATGACTGCGACGAGATCGGCATGGATGAGGACGACCGGACCCGGCGCTATGTTTCGGAACTGCCCTCCTTTGCGCGAATTCTAGAGTATGATCGAAGCGACCTCTCGAAGATTCTGTTTGATATGACCGTGCGGGATCCAAACGAATTGATCCAGTGGGAGGTGTTCTCCGGTGTTCGGGTGGAAAACCTGTATCCCGATCATATGGGCGTCGACTTTGATTTCGGTGATTCGCTAGACCATGCGCCGCAAACCGTTGAAATTCAGCCATGAATGGCCTGACTCCTTTGCCCGTACAGGCCATCCTGGCCAGAGCCGAAGAGCATCAGCCGCTGCTGAGGGATCCAGATTGGGCGGCAGGTGCGGCCTACATCGCCGATCACTTCGTTCCGATCGGTCAGGCCGCCATTCCCATCACGGATCTGGGGCTGTTGCGTGGCGATGCGGTATATGACGTGGTATCGGTCAGCCGCGGTCAGTTCTTTCGACTGCACGATCATCAGGCCCGTTTCGCCCTATCCTGCGAAAGAATGGCACTCAAGAGCCCGTTCGCGCCTGGGGAGGAAGCCGCTGTTCTGAACTCACTGGTCGCCCGAACGGGGCTGAAGGACACCTATGTCTGGTGGACTGTCACCCGTGGATTCAATCCGGCATCGCCCAAGGACAGGCTACATGCCGACCGGTTCGACAACAGGTTCTACGCATTCGCCATCCCCTACATCTTTATCAAGGATGATGCCGCCCGACGGGCAGGCATTCACCTGCACATTTCTCGGGAGTACATCCGTATTCCGGCAACCTCTGTCGACCCGCGCGCAAAGAACTTCAATTCACTTGACCTCAGCATGTCACTCTTGGAAGCCGGACGGCACAGTGCGGATTGGTCCGTGATGACCAATGGTCATGGCGTCCTGACCGAAGCACCTGGATCGAATATCTTTGTCGTGAGGGATGGCCGCATAATGACACCCGAACTCGGTTGTCTGGAGGGAATCACCCGGATGACTGTCAGGGAACTCTGCAGTGAGATTGGCACTGAAGTGAAGGTTGGCAGGGTCACGGTCGACGACCTGATGACAGCTGACGAGGCGTTTCTGACTTCAAGTGCCGGAGGCATTCTTCCGGTTTCCAGAGTGGATGGGACAAGACTGTGCCAAGGGGCGGGGCCGGTCTCGACAACGCTTCATAACCTGTATTGGGAGAGGCGCTGGAAGGGATGGCATGGTCGCGCCGTGGATTACGGAGCAGTCGCTTGATTGATCAGCATCGCGGCGGTTGGAGCACTTCCACGACATTGCCGTCGGGATCGCGGCCATATGCAAATCTGCCACCGGTAGGCATTGTCAACGGAGAGGCGTGGAACACCATGCCAGCATCCCGAAGGCGGTCATATTCCTCCAGGCAGTCGTCGACCTCGAAGCAGATGTGGCTCAGCCCTGGTTTGGCAACGCAACGTAGGTCAGGCGCAGCGGCGAGGTTCGGATGGTCAAACTGGAAGATTTCCATCCCCGCGCCGGGAAATGCAAGAAACACAAGCCGCCCGGCGCTCGTTTCGAGTCCCAAGCGGCTGGACAGAGCTGTATCGGTGCGGTCCCAGGAGAATTCGCGAATGGGGACCCCGTGAAATAGGTCGGAATAGAACGCAACCAGTCGAGACAGATCGCGTGTCGCGATTCCGACATGGTTGAACCCCTTGATCATGCCACGAGCCTATCAGGGTTGCGGAGCGGAGACGAAAGGAAAGTGGCCATGGCCGACAAAGTCATCCTACTTGGCACAAAGGGTGGTCCGAGACTATCGCCCGGGTCTGCATGGCCTTCTTCATCGGTGGTCGAGATTTCCGGTCGCCCTTACATCATTGACTGCGGATTAGGTGTAACACGACAGTTCGTCGAGGCCGGCTACACCCTCGCAGATGTTCATACGATTCTCCTGACACATCTGCATTCGGACCATTGCCTGGAACTCGGACCCCTCCTGCACACATTGTGGTGTTCCGCCCCAAAGCGGACTGTTCGAATCCATGGTCCGAACCGAACCAGTGAGTTGGTCGGGAAATTCCTGGAATCCATCGCGTACGACATAGGGGTGCGCATGGCAGATGAGAAACAGAAGGATCCATCCGATATGTTCGATGTGACCGAATACTCGGAGGGCAAGGTCCTTCAGGACGATCTCGTCGAGGTCACCGCACTGCAGGTCGTCCACCCACCTGTTGAGACATATTCGCTGAAGCTTCAGACAGCGGAGAAGACAGTAGTCTTTTCCGGCGATACATCCTACTTCCCGCCGCTTTCGGATTTCGCCGCAGGTGCGGATGTCCTTGTTCACGAAGTCATGCACCGCGAAGGGACAGAGCGGATGTGTGCCCGTTTGATGGACATCAAGCCGAACCTCATGGCTCATATGGTCGCCTCCCACACATCTGGCGATGACGTAGGGCGAATCGCGAGCAGGGCCGGCGTGAAGCACCTTGTGCTAAATCACTTCATCCCAAGCGATGATCCTCGGACGGGTCCGGCAGAATTCGAGGCGCTGGTCCGCCAGACCTGGAGCGGTCCCCTTACGGTGGGTGTGGATCTGGCGGTCATTCCGTTTTGAGTCACCGGCCAAATATCCGCTTTCGGTATTGTCTCCGTCCGGAACGGGATGGTTCCTTCGGGCTTGGCGCTTCAGTCAGGTTCCGGCTGCAAAGGCGGTTGGCGGCGATACCAGATGGGGGCGTCATCCGCATCGTACATAGGTGCGATACAAATTGCGTGAGCAACCGATGACACAAGTGGCTATCGTGGGAGGTGGTCCGGTTGGACTTGGGTTGGCGGTCGACCTTGGTCAGCGTGGAATTGACGTGGTCGTGCTTGAGAGGCACAAGGATCTTCACACAATTCCCAAAGGCCAAAACCTGACGCAGCGTACAGCCGAACACTTCCGCAGCTGGGGCGTCCTTGATGCGATCGAAGACGCAAGACCCATTCCTGCATCGTTCGGAACAGCTGGCGTAACTGCCTATCGCAATTTGTTGAGTGACTATTCCTATGATTGGCTGGCGAGGTCGGACGTTCGGCAATTCTACTCTGAGCGCAACATTCGCATCCCTCAGTATGAGGTGGAGCGCGTCCTGCGTACGCGCGTGGCTGAACTGGAAACGGTGGATCTCCGCTTTCTGAGTCAGGTTGAAGATATTTCGGTGCTGGAAGGGTGCACCGAACTATCGATAACGCCGGATGGTGGGGATCCTTACCGCCTGCGTGCGGATTATGTGGTTGGATGTGACGGCGCCCGATCTCTGATACGTGAAAGAATGCGCATACGTCAGTCGTTCCGGTCCAATAGGCGCCGCATGATTCTGGCTGTGTTCCGTTCTGAAGAACTCGATAGCCTGATGAGCCGCTTTCCCGGAAAGAGCTATTTCAACGCGTTGCACCCGGAGTTTGACGGCTACTGGCAATTCCTTGGCCGTGTCGACCTGAAGACCTGGTTCTTTCACGCGCCCGTCCCCGTCGAGACAACTCCGGAGACTGTCAATCTAGGTGCCCGCCTAAAGAAGGCCATCGGCAAGGAAATCGACTTCGAACAGCACTATCTCGGCTTCTGGGATCTCAGGGTCGCGATGGCCGACACCTACCGGCGCGGCAATGTGTTCATTGCCGGTGATGCTGCGCACAGCCATCCTCCTTATGGGGGATATGGCGTGAACACCGGTTTCGAGGATGCCCGCAATCTGAGCTGGAAGCTGGAGGCCGGTCTCAAGGGCTGGGGTTCGGAGGAGCTTCTTGACAGCTACTCGGCGGAGAGGCAGCCGGTCTTCCGCTCCACCGCCGATGATTTCATCCTCCGGATGATCAGGGAAGATCGGGCTTTTCTCGAATCCTTTGATCCGGACAGGGACATCGAGGCATTTGAGACTGCCTGGAACAAGCGCGCCATCTCAACCAAGCGGGATGTCGAAGGTTATTTCCCGAATTACAGTGGGTCGCCGATCGTCTTGGGAAATGGCGGACCGCCAAGCGCAACCGGTGAACATTCCCACAAGGCCCGACCTGGTTGCCATCTGCCTCCGAAGGAAGACATAGTCTCTCGTTTGGGTGCGGGTTTCGCTTTGGTAACCGTGGGTGATACCGGAACCGTCGGTGTGCGTTTCACCGAAGCCGCCAACCGGCTCGGCGTTCCGTTCGATTTGGTCGACATGCCCGACACACCGGCAACCAGCGAATGGGAAAGTTCGGTTCTACTGGTCAGGCCGGATCGGTTTGTGGCCTATGCTGGATGCGACAGGCATGTCGATGCGGAAGAGGTGCTGGCGGTGGCTGTTGGACGCAGGAGGAGATAGTCTCCCGATTCAGCGCCCGTGTCCTGGGGGTGTTTTGAAAACTGTAACTGATCTGCGATGCGCCGCGAATTCAAACTGGAGAGCGGCAACTTCCGGATGCCGCCGACTTCGGATTCACGTCGCGCAGATTGGGAATCCGGTCCAATTGGTCAGGCGTTGCGATTGATCGGACAGCCGATGGTGTTCTGCATCTCGTCAGTGTCATGAGTTTCGCCATGTCTTCGAAATTGGCGAGCGCCGTTTCATCTGTTGCGAAAGGGAATCTCTTTCCAGCATACCTCCGGTAAACCCTTGATTTAGAGCGCATCGAAATGAGTTGCGGCCAGAGATTCTTCCACCTTGGTGCAGTTCATTTCTTCGCCGAAAACTCCTCTCCAGAAGAGTTCGGACAGCTGCGTCACGCCATGCGCCAACCACAGTTCCCAATGGGAACATGCCAAGGCGACAGACGTTCCACTAGTGGTCTGAAATAGGAGTCCGCTACAGCTTATGTACGACGGGCTCTGTGTCGCATTCGGCGACTGCGATGTCGACCACATGGCGATGATGGGTAAAGTAGATCGCCTGACCTGAACTTCCGATCCGCTCCATCATACGGCAGGCCGCGCTGGTGCGCTCTTCGTCGAAGGTTTCGAAAATGTCGTCGCAGAAGAACGGCAGGCACATACCCTGAGCAACGAGTTGTTCATGCGCGGCGGCCCGCAGCGCAAGATACAGCTGGAAGCGAGTGCCTTTCGACATCTCGGCGACCCGTTTTGCGGTGTTTTCAGCGTCAAAGGCCAACAGGGTTTCGCCGTCGCGTTCCTGCTGGCTGCCAAGCTGCAGGTAGGCGCCTCTGGTCAGTGTAGCGAAGATTCGCTCGGTTGCCGACATCATCGAACTTCGGTGCGTGTCGCGATAGCGGCGGATCGCCTCCTCCGCCAACCGGTGCCCGAGATGCAGTTCCAGATGGTCGACCGCCGCATCTTCCAATTGGAGTTCCAGCATCACTTTGCGCTCGTTCAGCATGGCGACGCCGACGTCACCAGTGACCTGCGACAGATCCCGTTCGGCGATGACGCGGGCTTCGATTGCGGCGGTGAATGTCGCCTCCGCTTTGTCGAAGTCGAGGGCAAGGCATTTGGCTTCCGCATCAAGTGTTGCCGCATCGATTTCGGCAAGCAGGGCACGGGCAGCGTCCAGATCGGGCGCGGAAAGTTCACGTAGGAGTTCTGCCTCGCAGTTGGCCCGTGCCTTGCGGTTCTCGATGACCTCGAGGGCGACGTCGGTGGCCTGACGCAGATCCTCAATCGTATTCACTGCTGTTTCGGGCGGAAATATTCGGCCTAAAATGCTCACTTCCTGACGGATATCATCGAGCCGCTTCGTGCTTTCCATTAGCTCGCACCTAGCTCTTTCGATCAGGTCGCCTACGCGCTCGAGTTCTTTCTGGCTTTCCTGAGCGGCTTTGGCACGGGAGCGCAGCTCGGCAAAGCTATCAGCAGGATCTTTCGATTCCGGCATGGCATGTGCGGCGGCGAGTTTCACCATCTCTTCCGCAAACCGTGCCTGATCCGCTTCCATGGTCTTGATGCGTTGCACGATGTCAGCCAGCTTGATCGATGCCTCGCGCAGTTTCCGCAAGGGCTCCAGAGAGATCCGCAGGGCTGATGGCGGCACATGCCCACGCAGTCGATCTGTGACGATCTCCCTGAAACCCTGCTCCGACTTCATTGCCTCTGCCTGCAGCTTTTTGAAGCTAGCTTTCCGCCTTTCGAGTTCGGCGCCCACCCGATCGCATCTGTCCTTCGCGCGCCGAACAGCGTCGGCCTGTTGCTGGAAGGACCTGGCCAGGTCCCGGGCTCGTGACAGAGCCGCGTCGAATTCTGGATCATCCAGCCCGACCAGCGGGCGCAATGCCTTCAGAAGTCGGTTCGCACGCTCCATGTTGGCTTTGTGGGCGGCTCGGGTGCGCTCAAGCGAGCGTTGCGCTTCGTTGGCTGCTTCATGCGCCGCAACCCAGTCGCGCCAGTCGGCTGGAGGCATCGGCACGGGAAGGCCGATCCCGGAAGCGGATGCATCCAACTGTGCTGCTATTGTCTCCTGCCGATCGCGCAGATCGTTGAGCTGTTTCGCTGTTTCTTCCACATAAGACGCGGTTTCCGCCTCCGCCCGTTCGATCTGGCGCAGTTGGCCCAGATCCTGCGCGTGTGTGAGCCGTTGCTGCATGGCCGCATCGACGTTCCTCATCGTTACTTCGAACGCGTCAGCGCTCTCGCCTGTAAGTGCAACACGGTGCTCTGCCCAGCTCCGGTCGCGCCGCTTCTGCAGTTCGTTCGTTTCATGGTCGGGGGTGACCGGCACGCTTCGCAGAAGATGATCGGCCTCAGCTTTATGTGCCGCCAGGATACCCTTGTGCTGGGCCAGTTTCTCTTCCTCATTCGCGATCCTGTTTGTCAAAGCTTCATGATCGTTGAACAGCGCGCGGGCCTGTGCTGGCGTCATGGGGAACTCCGGCAGCGCGTCGAAACTCGTGGATCCTCTTGCCAGTGCTTCGAGTGCGCGGCGGTGTCCTGTTTCGGCCGCTTCAATCATCTGCCGGGCTCTCGCGTGAACGGTTGCCAATCGTTCGGCGTCATGATGTGCCAGAATCTCGCCGATGCCTTTGCCGGACGGTGTCTTCTCCGCCAAAAGCCTGTGCTCAGCCTGTACGGTCGCGAGTTCTTCGATCAGAGCAGCGATTTCCTTGTCCTCAATCTCGGCGGCGCGCTCCGCATCCCGAAGCGCATTGCGAGCGGATTCGATCTGCCCGATTCCCGCGGCTGACAGGACAAGATCGTTCGGGTCGGTGCCTTCTGCAGCCTCCATGTCTTTGGCCGCGCTTGCCATTTCCGCTTCGTGTCCGGCAGCTGCAACGCGGCGACGGTCAAGATCAAGCCGTGCTGTGGCGTCGCGGCTTCGCAGTTCATCAAGCGCATCAAGCCATTCCAGCAACGGCAACAGATCCGGCTCGCACTGGATCTCGCTCAGCGCTTTTTTCAGACCATCGATTTCTGCAGTTAGACGTTTCACGTCAGCACGGGTGCGCACTTCATCTTTCAGCAGTACGTCCAGTGCCCGGGTTTCGAAACTCAGTCGCTCGGGGTAGTTCGTGTAGGGTGCGATCTTGCCATCGAGCCTGTCGACCTCAGCCAGGAGTGGCAAGGATCTGCTTTTAGCCTCTACCTGCGCCATGGTGCGTGTCAGTTCATCGCGGATTCTGCGGGCCGCGGATTCCTGGTCCTGCGCGGTCGAGACCGCTCCTTTCAATGCACGCCATGCATTGGCCGAGACGTCGCGGTCGCGAATTTTCCGCTCGACTTCAATGATTTCCCGCTTCAGCCCGGCTATGCGCGTCTTGCTTGCACGTTTGCGCCAAAGTTCGTCGGCTTCGCCGCGCACCCTGTCAAGCACGGTGCTTAGATCGGCAACGCCGGCGGCGGCCGAGAATAGGAGCCGACCCATATCACCTTGTGCTTGAGCGATTTCCTCCCCGCCTCGTTCAATGGTGTCATCGTCAAGGCAGAGCAGTTTGCGGTAATCTTCTTCCATCAACCCGCGTAGATGCATGGTCAGCGCGGCTTCTGGCACAGAAGTGCCGCTATCATCCACAAGCGCTCCGCTGAGCTTCGGAAGACGGGTGAACCATCTTGAACTGTCCTTGAACTCCAGCAAGGCTGACACGCGCAGGTTTGCGCGCTGGTGCTTGAAAGCATAAGGTTCCCGCTTCGGGAAGCCATAGAAGAGGCGAAGAACGGCCTCCTTCGCTGTTGTTTTCCCGGATTCGTTCCGACCATGGATGATGTGGAAATCGGAAGATCCGTCGGCCGCGCCAAAATCGAAGCGGTGATCGGTGAAATGCCCGAAGCGGTCGAGGTGCAATTGACGCAGGCGCATCAGCCTTCGGTTCCTCTCATATGTGCAAGAACCCGATTTGCGCCTTCCTTCGCCAATTGACGGGCCAGTGTATCGGTAGCCGCTTCGTCTGGCGAGAGCCGCGCACGGACCGCGGGCGGAATGTCTGACAGAACGGCGCTTACCTCAGTCCGCGCAGTCGCACCATAGCCCGGTTCCGCCCGGATCTCCGCCATGATCTGGGCGAGTTCGCCTACGGCGCCGGCAGCGCCTTCCCCAATGCCGGACCGGCCGAGGTCGAGAACCAATTTGTCGAGCCAGAGCACACCGGTCTCCCGCGCCATTGTTTCGGCCTGCTCGGCCCAGATCTCCCGGTCACGCGATATCTGCCAGTTGCGGGCCGTCGCCCCGCTGAGCGCCAGCCGCACAACGCCGAACTGGGATTGCAGCGAATCGGCCTCTGCCTGGAGATGGATGCGCAGGGCCGAACGCAGGGCTTCGTCGCTTTCCGCGGCACCAACATCCAGCGTACTGGGACGAAATTCGACTGTGGAAGTCGGCACCTCTTCCACGGAGATGCCACTCTCCGCAACCGCCAGAAGAGTTGCGGATTTTGGACCGGACTCGCCTATATCGCGCCCCTGCGGCATTCCCGGCATGACGATCCACGGATTCCGTGAATGGACTTGCCTCCGGTGCACGTGTCCCAAGGCCCAGTAATCGAACCCCATTCCGGCAAGATCGGATATTGTGCAAGGAGCGTAGACGTCATGCCCCGGTGCCCCGGCAAGGGAAGTGTGCAGCATTGCGATGTTGACAGCTCCTGCAACCGGAGCGGAAAAGCGTGGCAGAAGGCTTTCCGGCGCATGACGACCCTGAAAGCTCACCCCATGAATCCAGATTCCTTCATCAAGCTGCACCTTGCCACCGCGCGCATCGAAGATATGCACATTTCCTGGCATGTCGATCACACCGGTGATCGGATTGTCTGCGTCGTGATTGCCCTTGATGCAGAAGACCCGGACATTTCCAGCGCTCAGCCGGTCAAGTTCACCAAGTAGAAATGCCGCCGTGCGGGCACTGCGCTCGATACCGTCGAACAGGTCGCCTGCGACCAGCACCGCCGCGGCCCTTTCGGCCAAAGCGGTGTCCACGATTCGGGTCAGGGCGGCCCTTGTCGCAGAGTCCACCTTGGCCCGCATTTCCTCATCGCGCAGCGCAAGCGACTTTAGCGGTGAATCGAGATGCAGGTCGGCAGTGTGAAGAATTCTGGTCAATCGCGGCGCCCCCGTTGCCGAAGACTGGTGGCTGCGGCGTGGGAATTCAAGCTGGAAATCGGTTGGGCCGCGGCTTCCGGTCGTGTTCAGCAAGACGTCGGAGGACATGCGACAGCCAGTGGTTCCCGGTCACCGATTCTCCCCGCGCGTTTTTTCGGAGCGTGAAACCCGCGCCGGAAAATCTGACAGCCCCAAGCCTAGCGGGACGGATTTTCACAAAGTCTGTATGAACTCCGGGAGACCACCAGGCATCATAGTAACTCAGCCCGAACGTCGAGAAGGGTTCTCGCCTCCCGCCCGCATGCGATGCCTACCAGATACACAGGCTTGCCGCACTCTCGGTACCTATCCGCATAGCCACGGTCCCGTATCTGCGAGACCGCCGCATCCAATGCGGCTGGGGCATCGTCGGCGCTTTCGGCCATCTTGAACTCTATGATGAAAACCTGAGCTCCGGTCTTCACCACCATGTCGGCCCGACCGTGATAGGACGCCTCTTCTGGTCGGACATCCACCCTAGCCGCAAGCAGGCAAAGATAGAGTAGGCTGGCATACCATGACTCGTAGTAGGCAAGATCACCTTTGTCGTGCCACTGGTGTGGGATTCCTGACAGCCAAGCCCGCAGCTTGTCACCGAATCCCTTGAAGTCCCTCCCATCCAGAAGTGCGTTCAGTTCCCGACCCTGTTCGGCTGATTCAGGAACATCCTTGCCCAGCCACGCCATCAGTTCGTCGGCCAGACTCAACCGAACTTCAAGGTTAGGATAAGCCAGACGATAAAGTGTTCTGTCGTCTTCCCTAAGTTCCTCGGCGATAGTCAGGTAGCCGGTCTGAAAGAGCAGTGCCTCGATATCGATGTTGCCCACGTCAAAGTGGGAAATTCGCGACATGTGCACGATGCGGTCCTCCAATTCCAAAGGACTCATCGACTTTTTCATCAGCGTCTGGAACAGGAAGTTGGGCGCACCCGTTCCAAACCAGTGTGGCTGGAACTCGCGACTGTCGAACAGTAGCAGCACGTCATAGGGATTGTAGACCCGCGTTCCGCCCCGCCAATGATAGCCGTTGTACCACCGACGAATTTCATCCCGATCCAGCCCTTCCAATTCGGGGCCGAACACCTGCTCCAGATCCTCGCCCCGGTAGCCGCAGATCGTCGCGAATCGCGGATCGAGACTGATGTCCTTCAGGTTGTTAAGACCCGAGAACAGGCTGACCTTCGAGAACATGCTCACGCCAGTGATGAAGACGAAACGAACATGTTTGGCACTGTCCTTGATGATACCGTAGAAGCCCCGCAGATAATCGCGGTTCGCTGTCGCAAGCTCCGGGTTATGGAGTACGTCGAGGATCGGCTTGTCATACTCGTCCACCAGAACAACCACCTGCTGGCCAACCGTTTTGTGAAGGCGGTAAAGAATGTTGCGCAGACGCCTCGGACCAGTATCGGATTCCCGTGCGGGTGGCAGTCCATATTCACATTCGATAGTCTCCAACTGCTCGATGATGTCGCCTTCGACATCCCCTGGTTCGCTATATTTTCCGCCGAAACTCAGGCGAAGCATGGGGTTTGGCGTGGCGGACCAGTCCCAGTGTCGATGTATATCCAACCCCTCGAACAGTTCCTCATGCCCCTCGAACAATGCGCTTATGGTATCAACCAGCAAGCTCTTGCCGAACCGGCGAGGCCGGGACAGAAAGTAATGGCGTCCCTCCTGCACCAACTTCCGGATCAAGGCTGTCTTGTCGACGTAGTAGAACCCCTCGTTTCGGATTGTCCCAAAATCCTGAATGCCGATCGGAAGCAAATTTCGGGTCATCGGTCTCTCCATCCGGGACGTGCATTGTTCGGGCTGCAACACATGTCAGCAGACCTTGTCTTAGAGCTTGACCTAAAAGTCGTGTCCATGTGCCATACCTTGTGCAAAGGTCCCCCATTTGTCGATTTCATGATCTAGATGTGGTATTTTAGGTCAAACTCTCAGGCCTTGGCCATGCTTTCCAGATCAACCAGCACACCCCATTCCGCGCTGAAGTCTGGTACCATTGGCGGTGGCGACCTGTTTCTCCGGCGCATAATGTCACCAACCGGCCAACAGGCAGCGATGGTCCCTGTGACGAAACAGGAGAGACTGCCATGCCCGGGGCTACAGCCACCTGACCCATGAAGAGAGATGCCAGATACTCGGGCTGAAGGAAAGTGGGCTTTCGAATGGGGTGCTCGCGCTGGATGCAGCGTGACAGACCGGCCATCATAAGGGCGGCCGATTCCCTGACCGCTCCGGCCTGTCTCAGGATCAGCGCCCTGATCTCGTTTCCGACACGGCGCATACCATTGCGCAGTTAGGTCCGCATGGCGGGCAGGCACTCCTCCCACCTCCGGTGGGGTCGCCGTCGCAAAGGTTGAAGAACCGGCGCGTCAAGGTAGGCAGGGTGAACGCGGCGTGGAGATCCTGCCGGACACCACGCGTGGACTTCGCGTGGAACCGCTCGATCACGGACTTGCTTGCTCCGTACATCTCCTCCACGCCCCAGCGGCCTCGATTTAGGTCGACGGGCGGCTGGATTCGGTGGCGTCCACTGTCCACAAGCGAGGTGGCGAGCCGGTGTTCGGTGTCCGCGGTGGTGGACATGACCAGGCGGGCGCGGAAGGTCCCGCCGCGCAGGTTGGCCTCATCCCTGGGTGCGTGACGTGTCACGGTACGGTTGGTCTGGCCCGAGGCGATGAAACCATCGAAGGTCGGGGTGGCCCTTCTTGGTACGGAACACAAAGTCCAGATCGCGGTCCCGGTGCGCCGACACCATCGCGAACGAGCAGTATTCCCTGTCGTAGACGATGACGTCGCCCCCGTCGGCGTGATCCAGATGGGAAAGGGCGGCCCGTCCCTCGCTGACAGCTTCGCAGGTCGCCCATTGCCGCCGACCCCACCCGTCAGGATGCGGACGCAGTAATTGGAATTTGTCCCTGATCCTGTCCGCAGTGCCGAAAATGGTAGCCGAAGTACGCCAAACGGCCAAATAGGACAGGTTACCGTGGCGAGTGCCCTTATCTCCATCCCATCCGCAAGCGGATGCCACTCATCCTTCAACTTGATCCTCGATGCCTTCGGTCGCAAGCCCGTCGAGACGGGGCATCAGGTCGAGAAGCGATCGCGTGTAGTCGTCCCGGGGCGTGGCAAAGAGGGCCTCTGTATCCTGGATTTCCAAAATGCGACCGTTCTTCATCACCGCGACGCGATCACACATCTGGCGCACCACCGGAAGGTCGTGCGAGATGAACAGCATCGTGAGGTCCAGATGCTCCTGCAGATCTTTCAGGATATTGAGAATTTGCGCTTGGATCGAAACGTCAAGTGCAGATGTCGGCTCATCGCAGATCAGGAATCTCGGTTGCGTTGCAAGCGCTCGGGCAATGGAAATGCGCTGGCGTTGGCCACCGGAAAACTCGTGCGGATACTTGAACCCCGCGGATGCGCCCAGCCCGACATTTTCAAGCAACTCGTCAACCCTGTGTCTCAGCGCCTTTCCGGACAGCAGTCTGTGATGGAGCGCCGGTTCCGCAACGATGGCATCAACCCGCATGCGTGGATTGAGCGACGAATAGGGATCCTGAAAGATCATCTGGATCTCGCGGCGGTACCAAGCAAGAGAACTGGTGCCGGTGACCGGCCGTCCGCCATACAGGATATTGCCGCCGTCGACCTTGCAAAGCCCGGCGATCATGCGTGCGACCGTGGACTTGCCGGAACCGGACTCGCCGACGATTCCGAACACCTCGCCTTGGCGAATGTCGAAACTAACGTTGTTTGCGGCAACAAGATATTGTCGCCGCGACGGGATGAAGGAGCGCTTCTGCAGGAAGCGCTTTGTCAGGCACCTTATCTCAAAAAGTGGCTTGGCGGAGCCGATTTCAGTCCTGCTCCAGTTCCGTGCGAGGTCATCGATCCGGAATTCAGTGGCGCGTCCGTCATGGGAAATGAGCGGAAACCGGTGCACCTTCACGTTGGGGCGCGGAACGGCCGCGATGAGCGATCTTGTGTAGGGATGGCTCGGCTTGCCCAGAACCCGCCTGGTGGTACCAGTCTCCACTACTTTGCCCCGGTACATGACTGTGACGCGATCTGTCGTGTCGGCAATGACTCCCATGTCGTGGGTGATGAGGATCACCCCGACCTGACGTTCGTTCACAAGTGTCCTGATGAGATCCAGAATCTGGGCCTGGATCGAGACGTCGAGCGCAGTTGTCGGCTCGTCTGCGATGATGACATCAGGTTCCGAGCAAAGGGCAAGCGCGATGACAACGCGCTGCCGCATGCCGCCAGAGAACTGGTGCGGGTACTGGTCCAGCCGTATCTCGGGTTCGGGAATTCCGACACGTGCAAGGAGGTCGTGTGCCCGCTCGTGCGCTTCAGCATCGGTCACGCTCAGATGGGTCGTGATGGTTTCTGTCAACTGCTCGCGAATCGTAAATAGCGGGTTCAGGGATGTGAGCGGATCCTGGAAGATCATGCCGATCTCGCTGCCGCGCAGGCCTCGCATTGCTGCCCGGTCGCGTCCCGAGATGATCTCGTTCTTAAGTCGGATCGTGCCACCCGCGATCCTGCCTGGGTGCTCGAGCAGTGCCATGGCCGCCGCCCCAATGGTCGACTTCCCGGCTCCGGACTCGCCGACAAGGCCATGAATCTCGCCGGGCTCGACCGTCAGGCTGGCCCCGTCGACGGCGACGAAGACCCCCCTTCGAGTCGGAAACTCGACCGTCAGGTCTGCAATGTCCAGAATTGCGCTCATCAGCTGCGCGGCACCGGCATGGGGCACCGCTGGCCGCCGACCGGGATCCTGGTCCCTGCCATGCCTATCTCAGCTTTGGGTTCAACGCGTCGCGCAGCCAATCGCCGAGAAGATTCACGGAGAGCGCGATCGCAAGAAGCGTGCAGGCGGGGAAGAATAGAATCCACCATTCGCCGGAGAAGAGGAAACCCTGACCGATCCGGATCAGCGTGCCAAGCGAGGGCTGTGTCGGCGGTGCGCCGACACCTAGGAAGGACAGCGTCGCTTCGGCGATGATCGCGAGCGCAAGTGAGATCGTCGCGATCACCAGCACAGGCGAGAGGACGTTCGGGAGAATGTGGCGGATCATGATCGCGGTTCCCGACCTGCCGATGAGTTGCGCCGCCTGCACATATTCCTTCTTCATCTCGACCAACGTCGCGCCACGCACGACGCGCGCAAACTGTACCCAGTCGGAAAGGCCGATCGCGAGAATCAGCACCCAGATGGCAATCTGGTCTCGATACTCGACGGGGGTGAACCCCTTGGCGATACCGAAGATGAGCATGGCGACGAGAATCGCGGGGAAGGTCAGTTGCACGTCGGCGACGCGCATGATGATCGTTTCCGTCCAGCCGCCGCGGTAACCGGCGATCAAGCCCAGCGTCACTCCGATCGCCATACCGAGCAATACGGCTGCGAAGCCCACCAGTAGCGAAACGCGCATGCCATAGAGAATGGTCGAGAATACGTCGCGGCCCTGGCCGTCGGTGCCGAGCCAGAAGCTCTCGCCGGTAAACGCATTTGGTGTGCCCGGCGCTGTGAATCCGTTCATCAGGTTGAGCGTCGCGGGATCGAACGGGTCGTGCGGCGCGATCAGCGGGGCAAGGAGGGCGCCCGAGATCAGGAGCACGACCACAAAGAAAGAGACCATGGCGACCAGCGAGTGGCGGAACGCCCACGCGACATCGCTTTGCCAAATCGCCCTGATCCACAATGCCATCGGGTTGTACCGGCCCGGTGCCGCACGTACGCTGGTCATGTCGCGTTCCCGTCGCCGCGGAGCCGAGGGTCTATCGCGACATAGAGGAGATCGACTGTGAGGTTGATGCCGACGAACATGACCGAGATCAGCATCAGGTAAGCGGCCATCACCGGAATATCGACGAACTGGATTGCGTTGATGAACAGCAGTCCGACGCCCGGCCACTGAAACACCGTTTCGGTGATGATCGCGAAGGCGATGATCGAGCCGAGTTGCAGCCCGGTCACGGTGATGACGGGGACGAGCGTGTTCTTCAGCGCATGGCGAAAGTTCACGACGCGCTCGGAGAGTCCCCTGGCGCGGGCAAAGTTGATGTAGTCCTGCCTAAGAACCTCGAGCATCTCGGCGCGCACGAGCCGCATAATCAGCGTCATCTGGTACAGGCCGAGCGTGATTGCAGGCAGGACAAGCGCCTTGAGACCGCTCGCGGTGAGAAAGCCGGTGGACCATCCTCCGACATCAACGACGTCGCCGCGCCCGAAACTGGGAAGCAGGTCGAGTTCCACCGAGAAGACGTAGATCAGGAGGATGCCGATGAGAAACGTGGGAAGACTGACGCCGATGAGCGATCCGGTCATAATCACGTGCGAGGTCCACCCATGGCGTCGGATCGCGGTGAAGACGCCAAGAACGATGCCTAACACGATTGCAAATAGACCGCTGACTGCCGCCAGTTCCAGCGTTGCCGGCGCACGTTCCGCGATGATTTCCGCCACAGGGCGGCCCTGCCTGTAGCTGACGCCGAAATTGCCATGCGCCGCGTTCTTGAGGAAGCGCCAGTATTGCACGGGGAACGGCTGATCGAGTCCAAGTTGCGTGCGCAGGCGTTCAATGTCGGCCTGCGTGCGTTCTTGGCCAAGCATGTTGTCGATCGGATCGCCCACAAACCGAAACATGGAGAACGCCACGAGGCCCACGACGAGCAGCACGACGAGGGATTGAAAGATGCGGCGAATGATATAGTTCAGCACTTGGCTTCACTCTGATCTGTAGGGCGGAGGAAGCGCAGGAAGATAAGGAATCCGGCCCGCCTGGTGGCGGGCCGGGGGCATTGCGCCCGCAAGGTCAGTTGACCCTTACCCAACGCAGGATGAAGAAGTTGTCCGGTCGTTGCGTTAGTTCGACCCATGATTGGGTTCCCCAGACGAGCGGCTGGACGTACATCGTCACGTAAGCATGCTCGTCCTGATAGAGCGCAGTCGCCTCGTCCAGCATCGCCTGACGTTTGGTGTCGTCGATCTCGGACTGGATCATCGGCAGGAGTTCATCGATCCTGGCGTTCGAGTATCCGCCGAAGTTCCAGCTGCCAAGCTTCTTCTCGCTGTTCGGGGTCGACGCGAGAAAGCGGATCGGATGCTCGTGATCGAACGTGCCCGGCGACCAGCCAAGCAGGTACATGTCAAAGTTGTCCTCGCGCAGTTCCGGCCAGTAGTTGCGGACCGGCATCGCGTCGAGTTCGGCCGTGATTCCCACCTGCGCCAGCATGCCAACGACAGCTTGGCAAACAGCCTCGTCGTTCAGGTAGCGGTCGTTTGGACACTTGAGACCGAAGCCGAACCCATCAGGATAGCCGGCTTCGGCAAGCAATGTCCTTGCGCGGTCCGGATCGAATGGCGGACGCATGTCATTCTCCGTGGAGAAACCTCGCATCGCGGGGCTGACAAGCTGGCTTGCCGGTTCGGCGCTGCCACGCATAATGGTTTGCAGGATGGCAGGCACGTTGATCGCGCTTGCCACCGCCTCGCGCACGCGCACATCCCTGAATGGATTCGGATCACCAGTGTTGAGGCCATATTCCAGGGTTTCCGCCTCATGGGCGAAGCCAAGCATTATGACGCGGGCCTCGATGCCGCGTATGACCTTGACCGAGTCTAAGCCGGACATCCGCTCTGCGTCCTGGATCGGCACCGGGTTGATCAGGTCAACATCTCCGGAGAGCAGGGCAGCGACGGCTGTGGCCGGGTTCTGAATGGGCAGGAACGTCGCCTCCGTGATATTGTGCTCGACTTCGCCCCACCAGTCGCCAAACGGTTGAAGAACTGTCTCCAGTCCTGGTTGACGTCCGCTAAGCATGAAGGCACCGGTGCCATTGGCGTTGAGCGTCGCATGGTTGCCTGATTCCTTGTCCGGCACAGCCGCGCCGTTCGCTTCGGCCCAGCCCGAGTCCATCATCATCCAGTTGGCTATCGAATCCGGGAAGATCGGGTTTGGTATGTTGGTCATGATGTCAATCGTGTAGTCATCGACCTTAATCACGTCCGAAACGCTCGCAAACCAACTGCGCACGTCCGACGCTTCCGACGACGCGCGTTCGTAGGAAAAGATCACGTCGTCGGCGTCGAACGCGCTTCCATCGTGGAACGCGACACCTTGACGCAGGAAGAAGCGCCAGCCCGCCCCGTCACCGATCGGTTCCCAGCCCGTGGCCAGCGACGGCTCGATTGACATGTCCCTGCCGCGGCGTACGAGGCCTTCGTAGACGTTGTTCAGGAAGCCGAGGACCGGTGCCGAGTTCACGGCGTGCGGATCCATCGTCTGCGGATCGGTGGTACCCGCCCATCTGAATGTTTCGGCATGCGCGCCAGCGGCGATGCCGATCGCCAACAGGAAACCCAGCACGCTAGTTGAAGCTCTCGAGGTCATTGTATCCCTCCTCTGGTCAGCAGTCGCCACTCTGGCATGTTTTTCAAGGATGGCAAGACACGGTCGCGCCGCCGACATGCCAAAATGCCCGCGACGGCGGCAGGTTGATGGGCTCCCAGAATCGCGATGCCGGGCCATAGCGGCCCGAGCGAGGTCAACGGGTGGGCTCGGCGCCTTGCGATAAAAAGTTCATCAGAGTCCCGAAGGGCGGCGCATGAGCCGCCTTTCGGGCTCGGCTTCAGTTGAAGCACCTGTACCTTCCGTTTCCTTCACGGGTTCCATGCCCGGTGGGCGCAGTTCGGACAAGTCGCAGGCGGATTCGAGCGGCTAGTCCGAGGCGGATGTCCAGGCAGGTCTGTGAATGACCTTCATGTCGCGGACGCTGTCCTCCCGTACTGCCGACAGCCTGGGGATGCCGTCACTCTCCAGCGTTCCGGCATGCCGAGGCAGGCGCCGACTGTTCAGTCGCTCCTCCCCGTCGTCCAGCCGGGATGCCCGCGGACCGTCCTCCCGGCCAGTTGCGGCTATCGTCAGAAAACTGCGCCACGGTCTTTTTTGGATGTCGGCGGTCTGTCGCTAGCCGGAGAAGGTCGCCGAGGTGAGGTCGGTAGTCCGCTGGTCCATGGTCGGTTACTGTATCTGCCTGACAGCAGCATGTGAATCACCGACCGCCTGACAAGCGGATTGAGGAAAGGCCGTCGGAACGCCGATAACCAAACAATGTCACGGGGTTGAGTCCGGCACAGACAACCGCTCCCGGAACGGTAGGTCTACCCGAATGCCTCTGGAGGGTCGGTTGGGATTTGATCGCTCAGGGTTGCCGTCAGGGCTTCGGTCGGGCTCCGCCTCCCTCCCAAAGGGATCTGAGCCGTCCCGCGACCGGACGGGTTGTGCCTAGTGGTTGACTGAAGACAGATGCTTGCATTTGTCCGTGAAGCGTGTCACTGCCTTCCTGTCGCCGTCAGGCGGCCCCGTAACAGCCATAAGGAAGCAGGCAGGGCAATGGGCAGGAAACCGAAAAGACAGGAAATCAGGCTTTCGGACGGCGACCGCGAACGCCTCGAAAGGATCGCGAAGGACCCGCAGAGCATCCAGAAGCACGTCTGGCGCGTCCGGATCATCCTCGACCTCGGGTCGGGGGGCGGCGCGGCGGAGGCCATGCGGCGGACCGGAAAGTGCCGGTCGACCGTGGAGCGCTGGTGGGACCGCTTCCTTGAGCGGGGCGTGGACGGGCTGCTGCGGGACGCGACCCGCCCTCCGGGACTGGAGCCGACCCCGGACGAAACGGTGAGGGCCGTGGTTGACCTCGCGATCCCGCCGCCGCCGCACGCCCGGCACTGGACACTGCAGGCGCTGGCGAAGAGGCTGGAGCTGACCGCCTCGAACGTGCACAGCATCCTGAAGCGCAACGGGCTCAGGCCGCATCAGGTCAGGACGTTCAAGGTCTCGCGCGACCCGCGTTTCGAGATCAAGGTCCGCGACGTCGTGGGCCTGTATGTCGACCCGCCGGACCATGCCGTCGTGCTGTCGGTCGACGGAAAGACGCAGATTCAGGCACTTGGGCGGACCCAGAGGCCCCTCCCGATGAAGCCGGGGCATGCGGAGACCAGGACGCGCGACTGCAGGCGCAACGGCACGACCTGCCTGCTGGCGGCCCTCGACGTCGCCACCGGAAAGGTGGTCGGGCGGACGGTGGAGCGGCACCGGTCGGCGGAGTTCACCGCCTTCCTCGACCATGTCGCCGAAGGGATCGGGCCGGGCACCCCGGTGCACGTCATCCTGGACAACGTGTCCTCCCATAAGTCCGCCGAGGTCCACGAATGGCTGAGGGACCGTCCCGACTGGACCTTCCATTTCACCCCGACCTCGGCGTCGTGGATGAACGCCGTCGAGGGCTTCTTCTCGAAGCTGACGAGGCAGCGGCTGAAGGACGCCGTCTTCGACTCGCTCGACGACTGCGTCGCGGCCATAGAGGGCTACATCGAGCACCACAACGCCAGCGACGCCCGCCCGTTCCGCTGGAGCCGGAATCCGGAGGATCTGGTGGCGTCGTGGAAGCGCGGGCACAGGAAGCTCCAGGAGATGGCGGCGGCTGAAAGTCCGGCATGAAATATGGACTCTTTTGTTTTGCATGAACCACTAGGGGATCGGGAATCCTGCCTTCCAGCCATGTCCTCCACTAGGGCCGTGCCCAGACTGCGGAAATAGCCAGTGTTGCACTTCGGATTGGAAGTGGGGGAATCAATTGCTTAGGGCATTTTGCTCGCGGGAGAGCGGAAGTGGGGGTTCAACTTCGTCCCCATAGTGAAGCATCCTAACTTTCTCGATCCCTGTGACAAGAAACGCGCAGCAGAGTTGGTCGCAAGAACCAGTAGCACCCTGGCATCAAATTGGCCTTCAGAAAACCATACGGATGGCAATCGATACGCCGACCGAGCGCATCAGGGAGCCTCCCTCTGTACTCAATAGCTGAACCCATCATAAATCCGGCCAAGATCCCCTTTCCATTCGCCGTTGTAAAGATCGAGCAGTTCATCGGCTGGGGTCTTACCTATCTCCAGGCTTTCCTCAAGCGCGTGCAGGAAATGACGCTCATCTGGAACCATTCCTCCCAAGCCCGGACGCGCCCGTGATCGGAGTCCAGCCTTGGAAACCGCAACCACTTCGGCAGCGATATCAATCATCCTGAGTTCCCCCACATGCGCCTGCAATCCATCTACCGATGCCGCTGTTCGAAGCGCTTCGCGGGTCTCTTGGTCCCAATTCCTTACAAGATCCCACGCTGTGTCGAGAGAGGCCTGATCATAGATCAGCCCGACCCAGAACGCAGGCAGGGCGCAGAGCCGTCGCCAGGGTCCACCGTCGGCCCCCCGCATTTCTATGAAACGCTTGACGCGCGCTTCGGGAAACAGTGTGGTAAGATGGTCGGCCCAGTCCGCAAGAGTAGGTGTTTCACCAGGCATCGCTGGCAATCTGCCGTTCAGGAAGTCCCTGAACGACTGGCCAAGGGCGTCGATATAGCGTCCATTGCGAAACACGAAATACATCGGCACGTCGAGCGCGTATTGCACCCATCGCTCAAACCCGAATCCGTCCTCAAAGACAAAGGCCGGAATGCCTGTGCGGTCAGCGTCAAGATCTCGCCAGATGCGGCTGCGCCAACTCTTGTGGCCGTTCAGCTTTCCTTCGAAGAAAGGGGAATTGGCAAAAAGGGCGGTAGCCACAGGCTGTAGGGACAGCGCAACCCGCAGCTTCTTCACCATATCGGCCTCGGACGAGAAATCGAGGTTCACCTGCACCGTGCAGGTTCTGTACATCATCTGTGTGCCATGGGTTCCGACGCGACCCATATATTCCGTCATCAGTCTGTACCTGCCTTTTGGCATCTGTGGCATCTGCTCGTGGGTCCACTCAGGTGCGGCTCCCAGCCCGATGAATCGCGCACCCAGTTCGTCAGAGATTTCCCGAACCTCCCGAAGATGCGCGTTCACCTCGTCACAGGTCTGGTGAATTGTCTCCAATGGGGCACCGGACAATTCGAGTTGCCCGCCGGGTTCAAGGCTAACGTTCGCCCCACCCTTGGTCAGACCGATGATGTTGTCTCCCTCATATAGCGCTGTCCATCCGAAACGGTGACGGAGTCCTTCAAGGACCGCGCGAATTGAGCGGGGACCATCATAAGGAAGGGGAAGGTGAGTTTTCGCGCAATAGCCAAACTTTTCGTGCTCGGTACCGATGCGCCAATCTTCCCGTGGCTTGCACCCATCGGCAAGGTAGGCAGCCAGCTGTTCGTGCCGCTCAATTGGCGCACCACCGGTTTGAGGGATTGACATGGGAGTGCACCTTTCAATTCGTGACAGGTTCGGGGGAGGGATTGAGGGTCTGGCCGCGCGATGTCAACGCGATAGGTGGTGACCAACCGCCACGAACCGGACTGAATCCGGAACAGTCGGGCAATGTCGAGGAGGCAATCTGGAACGTCCGGGACTTTGCCGGGAAAGTCATCAAGAGGCTCAAGGAGGTCACGGAACAAGCATGACGGTTGAACGCACAGATTTGAAGTTTGACGCGGCGCTCGGGAATCTTGAGGAATTTTCTCCACGACCCAAGTGTTGCGTCAGAACACCAATGTCCCAACGTTGAAGCGTGCGCCATAGACAACGCATTGACATCAGGCGGATTTCCTCTGACTTGAGGTGTTGCCGACCTGGAGTCTCCCTGAGGTCGCCGCAGGGTCAAACCATGAATCCGGCAACAAGAAGGTTCAAACGTATATTCTGGCAGGCTCGTTTTCGGCCAGGCCATGGATCGCCTGCCACCACATAGGTTTCGTCGCGGCGTCGGGCGCTACGGCGGAGATCAAAGAACTGGCACCGGTCATGGCGGTCGGGCGGAGCGGCTCTTGGCAACCGCAATGAAATGAGTGCTTTACCGGGAATCGTTCGACGCATAGCATGGCATCGGAGGCCAGCAACCCGATGAAACCAAACAAGATCACCGTCGAGGCATCCCCGGACCTTCAGGGAGTCCTCGACATCAAGGACGCTATGCAGCAAGTCATTGACTACTTTGCGCTTCTTACGGCTCGGGGCCAGACGTATATTGTCCGGAACCTTGTGTTCGCAAGCACAAACTCCCCTTCACTGCCGAAGGTGCGCCAGTTGACCTTCGCACGAATGCCCCTGCCTATGGCGAGGTCCGGGACCACGTTGCGGCGATCCAGCGCGGATTTGCCCGCCTTCAGGAAGGCGAACCGCTGGACAACGATTTCCCGGAAGAAAAACGTAACATCGCAAAACAGATCATGAAGCGAAACCTGAATGGCATCGGTCGTACAACGGTTAACTTTGGTGACGATGCTGTCTACGAATTTGGCCCCCGACAGGCAGCCAGCTGCGCCCAGGCCACGGAGCTCTCCATGCTCCACCCGCAGTCTTTCGCCAGACGGCGGCAGCGCGACATCCAGGCGAAGGCGCGCTCCACGACCCAGCGGCGGCACGGCACCGTGAACCCCTGGTTCCCCTGGGTCTTTCCACGGTCCCCGGCACCTCGGGGACACCCGTCTCCGCGAGCCTGGCGCGCGGTTTCCCGCCGCTGCAGCCGCTGCCGGCCAACGGCTCCGTCACCTCCGGCGCCTTCACGGGCATCGCCAGAATGACATCCGGCGCGCCGTTCCGGTCCCGCGCGTCCGCCGTGTGGACCCGCACCGTGACCGGGGTCCCCTCCACATCGACGGCGATGTGACGCCTTCGGCCCCTGGTTCTCTTTCCGGCGCCGTACCCCGACGGCCTCACCGTCTCCGTCGTCCCCACCGACTGGCTGCCGGTCCCGGCGGCGGTCAGCTCCGGGTCACGCCCCGCCCGTTCGCGGGCCAGGTCGAGCGGCGCATCCATCATGCGCTCCAGGACGCCCGTGCCGCGCCATGGATGGAAGTGGTCCCGGGCCGTGGTGAACGGCGCAGAACACTTGGGAACCGCCCACCACTGGCAGCCCGTCGCCAGGCAGAGACGGTGAAAGCCGACTTCTGACGAAAGCGCTAGGGGGGGGGTCGAAACATCGCTCGACATGCCTGCACCGCGGCGGGTGCGTCAGGGCGAGTCGGCTCTCTTGTGTCCGGTGTGGGTAGGCCGCGCGTCCTCCCGTTGCCTCGTCCTCACCACGTAGGTCAGGTGCCGCTCCATCGTGCCCCCGTTAATACGTCCGGCCCACCGTCGCCTCTGCGACTCTTGCACCGTCAACGTTTTGCCGCGACCGACGGCCTCCACCGTCCTCAACCCGCCACTTTCCGGCCGGATCGCAATATCATGCGCTGGGGAACGGACCGCCAACACCTCGTATGTTCATGGACTCAGAAATGAACGGGGCTGTCAGAAGGCTCAATACCACGCACATCCGGCCACAGCGAGCGAATGACTGTCGACTGTCAGACGTTACCAGTCGCCGAGGGATCTTTGCCAAAGAGCCATCGCTGCGACCGACGCCGTATCGGCGCGCAGAACGCGCGGACCGAGGCTGAATCGGGAGACGAATGGCAATTCCGCCAACCTTCCGCGTTCGTCATCGCTGAAGCCACCCTCCGGGCCGACGAGAATCGCCCATTTCCCGCCATTGGTCGCGTCCAGATTCCCGGACCTCCCGCATAGCGCCTCGTCGCAGAACAGAAGGCGACGGTCCTCCGGCCAGGCCGCCAGCAAGGTGACAAGGGGCTGCAACTGGCAAACCTCTGGTACAAATGTGCCACCGCACTGCTCAACCGCCTCGATGACGTGCCGCTGCAGCCGATCCTGCCGGATGCGTTCGGAATTGGTGAATTGGGTCTTCACCGGGAGAATCCGTGCGGTGCCCATTTCCGCCGCCTTCTCAACGATGAAATCCGTCCGCGCGGACTTGATCGGAGCGAATAGCAGCCAGACGTCTGGCGGTCTGAGCAACGGGCCGGTCTGCCTTGAAACCAACAGCGTTCCGCAGTTGCGGCCAGTCCTTTCGGCGAATGCAAGGAACTCTCCGTCACATCCATTGAATACCGAAAGTTCATCGCCTTGGCCGAATCGCATCACATTGAAGAGGTAATGGATATGCTGACGCGACAGCGTACAGGATTGTCCCGTAGCAAGCGGGTGTTCTACATAGAGTCGGACCTTGGACGTTTGCATAGTCGGAGAGGGTATTCGGGAGATGGGCAAGACTCCAGAGTCGGATGGAAGGGTCCGCGATGCCGTAGACGGCAATTGGGTGGACAGTTGGGCTCCGAACTGGTCCCAACCCTTTCTGAGACTTTCCCGGATCGACCGGCCTATCGGAACATGGCTCCTCCTACTTCCGTGCTGGTGGGGCGCACTCCTGGCTTCCCTGCATCAGGGACAATTTGGCTGGGCAGAGGCGTGGGTGATGGTCGGCTGTGGAATTGGCGCCATATTGATGCGAGGTGCGGGCTGCACATGGAATGACATTGCTGATCGCGACTATGACGGGAAAGTGGCACGCACTGCATCACGGCCGCTTCCCTCTGGCAGGGTATCCATCAAAGGGGCGATGATATGGATGGTGGCGCAGGCCTTGGTCGCATTCGTTCTCTTGCTTACATTTCGTAATGTGGCTGTATTGCTTGGAATCGGTTCGCTCGCGCTGGTGGCCATCTATCCGTTTGCCAAGCGGTTTACGTGGTTGCCTCAGGTCTTCCTCGGCCTGGCGTTCAACTGGGGGGCGCTTCTGTCCTGGGCGGCGGTCACCGGCGGTCTGTCCTGGCCACCGGTGTTCCTGTACTTGGCCGGAATCGCGTGGACGCTGTTTTACGACACGATCTATGCGCATCAGGACAAGGAAGACGACGTTCTGGTGGGGATAAAGTCCACCGCCAGACTCTTTGGAGGAAACACCCACCGGTTTCTGATCGTCTTTCAGTTCCTCGCCATGGGCCTTATGGCCACGGCCGTCATCACGGCGATGACCGCAACGTCGAATGGCCTTGCGACCTCCGTTGCTCTTTGCGGACCGCTGGCCTTCGGGTGTCACCTGGCCTGGCAGACAGCGCGGCTCAGAATAGACGACCCCGTTGTTTGCCTGCGGCTCTTCCGGGCAAACCGCAATTCCGGCCTGGTTGTCACAATGTTTTTTTTCGGTGCCCTTCTGTGGTGATTGCAGATCCGGTTGGTGCCGAATATGACCGAAGACAATTCGGCTGACGTGGCTAGACATGCGTTCGTTCCATTACATCGCAGCCGCCATGGCCCTTGTGGCACTGACTTCGGTCGCCACCGCATGGTTGGCCGTTGGACAGATCGAGAGACTCGTTAGATCTGACGTCCACGAGGCTCTCTTGTCTGAGAGAATGAACTGGGCAGGAGCCAGCGTCGATGGTCTGAAGGTCGTTCTATCGGGCACCGCCCCAAACGAGGCCGCCCGGCACCGGGCGCGGCGCCTTGTGGCCAACGCTGTCGACTCCGTTCTGGTGATCGACGCGATGGAGACCGAAAAGCAACTTGATCCAGAACCGCGGGAGTTGTCTGTCGAATTTCTGCGCAGTGAGGGGGAAATCACGGTTATTGGCGTGGTACCCAAGGCGGTGGACCGAATTGAGATGGCTGAAGAGATTGCCAGACTCACTGGAGGCGGGAAGGTAAGCGACCTGCTGGAAGCCGTCGATTATCCTATGCCGCCAGACTGGAGGAAGGTATTCGGGTTCTCGCTGGAGGCACTCGGGCAGTTGCCCTGGTCCAGGATCACCGTCCGGGACGGGAAGGTGGAAATCAAGGCCATTTCCGAAAGCTCTGAGAGCAGGCGCAGAGTTGAGGCTTCACTCAGGGAGAGGGTAGCCGATGGAATCGATCTGATTCTGGACATTTCCGCACCTCGTCCTGTGATCGCTCCATTCACCCTACGTTTTCTTGTTGACGCGAATGGTGGAAGGTTTGACGCATGTTCCGCCGATAATGAGGATGATGGGGACCGTATAATCTCTGCTGCCGCTCGTGCCGGTTTGAGGCGCAACGCAACCTGCCGGATTGGTCTGGGCGTTCCGAGCCCGCAATGGCCCGACGCTGTCGTGGCGGCAATTGGCGCGGTTGACCAACTCGGAACCGGATCCGTCTCAGTGTCGGACATGCAGGTCTTCCTCGTCGCACCGGCGGAAACTCAAAAGTCCCGGTTTGACCGCGTAGTTGAGGAGTTGGACAAGGCGCTTCCCGACGGCTTTTCGCTGGAGGCAATCATTTCGGATCCAGCGACAGCTGAAGGCGTCGATGAGGGGGAGTTCGGCAGGACTCCAGAATTTGTTGCGACAGCAAGTCCCGAAGGAGTGCTGCATCTTAACGGCAGCGTAACTGACGAAAACCTCCGCGCAGCGGTCGAAGGACTTTCCCGGGCGTTCTTCGAGAACTTCAGTCTGCAGTCGGCGCTGCGGATTGACCCGGGACTACCCAAGGCTTGGGCGAAAAGGGTATTCGCTGGCCTCGAGTCGCTATCGCTTCTTGCGGCCGGGAACCTAGTGGTGCGGCCGGAACTCATCAAAGTCTCCGGCCACGCCCATGACCCAAATGCAAGCGACGAAGTCTCTCGGATTCTGTCCGCATCGCTGGGCGCGACGGAAGTTTTCGCGATTGAGGTCAGCTACGTCGAGCCAGAGGATACCACGCCTGACCTTCCTTCGGCTGAGGAATGCGTGGCAAGCATAAGGGCGATCCTGGAAGACCGGAAAATCGGGTTTGAGCCCGGCTCTCCCGAAATTGGCCATCGCAGTTTCCCGGTCATCAACCGAATCGCGGAGGTGATGGAAGACTGTTCGGAAGTCAGGATGGAGATCGCTGGACATACGGACAGCCAGGGCCGAGAGGAGATGAATCTTCGGCTCAGTCAGCGTCGGGCCGAATCAGTGCTGATTGCGCTTCAGTCACGCCGCGTACTCACTGGAAACCTGACGCCGGTCGGATATGGCGAAACTCGACCGATCGCTGACAATCGCACTGAGGAAGGGCGCGAGGCGAACCGGCGAATTGAGTTTACGCTGGCGACCGAAGGGGAATCGGCCGAAGGCACCGGAGAAGACAATGAACAGAACTGACCTTATCGTGGTCACGGCGATTGTCGTTTTCCTGGCAATTGCTCTCGGCTGGTTCGCACACTGGCTGTTTCGAAGGTTTGTCAGGGTCCAGGGATCCGAGTTGAGTGAAATCGACTGGATGGCCAAAGCGCTGCAGGAAGCTGAGGAGACGCGCGATCTTGCGGTTGAGGAACTGGACCGGCGCGAAGCGGAACTGCTCAGCAAACTGAACGAGGCGACAGCGGAGACTCGCGCCGCAATGGACTCACTTCGTGATTTGCGTCGGGAGGCCGATGAATTGCGCGCCTATATCGAGCGCGTCAACCAGGATCAGTAGATCAGATGTGGCCTGTTCCGATCAACTGATACAGGTGGAATTGGCGTTGTTCAAATGATCAGGATGCATTCGTGCCGGAGGTGGACTAGGCCCAACGCCTGAGCGCCCGTTCGTCGGCATCTTTCGCCTCGACCCAACTCTCGGATTCCGCGTTGACTTCCTTTTTCCAGAAGGGGGCTCTGGACTTGAGGTAGTCCATCAGAAACTCTGCTGCGGCAAATGCATCAGAACGGTGGGCGGCGGCGGTCGCGACCATCATGATTCGGTCTCCGGGAACCAGTCGCCCGTGACGATGGATCACAAGACAGGACTTCAGTTTCCAGCGGGCAACCGCTTCAGTCTCGATTTTGGCGATGGCTTTCTCCGTCATGCCGGAGTAATGCTCGATCTCAATATATCCAAGTCCACCGCCGTCATTGCGTACTATCCCTATGAAGCTCACCTGAGCGCCAACATCGGTGCGGTCCTTGGCGAAACGCTCGAGTTCAATGCCAGGGTCGAACGGTTCAGGCTGGATGCGGATCACCGGGTCAGCCTCCTGTCATGGGTGGGAAGAAGGCCACTTCCCTGACCCCAGCCAGCGGGTCCGAAAACTCCGACAGTTCCTGATCCAACGCGACGCGCAGGGCTGAAAGGTCGGCAAATGCGACTGCATAGCGAGGCTCCCGGGCTTTCAGCTCCTCGACAAGGCCCTCAACAGTTTCTGCATGGGTCTCAACCGATTCTCTCGGAAGCCCAATCCGCTCGCGGACCCAAGCGAAATAAAGCACCTCAACCGCCACGTCATTCCCCTTCCTTGCCAAAATACGGCCGCCCCTTATGGAAATAGTCCAATCCAGTCGTAAGCGTCAGGACCGCGGCGACCCAGAGCAGTGCCGTGCCACACCACCAAGACCAGTGTGCCGCCAATTCGTATGCGGAACCCAATCCAAAGGGGTCTTCATTCAGCCTATCACGAACGGCAGCGCTGTGTTCGAATACACCTGTGGCGAATAGCACCGTCAAGGCGACCATCTGGGTCAAGGTCTTGTATTTCGCCAGAATCGTTACCGAAAGTTCTTTGGCATGGTCGCCGAGAAACTCACGCAGGCCAGAAACGAAAATCTCGCGGAAGATGATCGCTGTTGCGGGAAGAAGGATCCAGGGATCCATCCCTGAAAACCCGGTGATGACCAGCAACGCGATGACCACCATTGCCTTGTCGGCAATTGGGTCAAGCATGGCGCCAAATCGCGACTCCTGTTTCCAGAGTCGGGCGAGATAGCCATCAAAATAGTCGGTGATCGAGGCACCTACGAATAGCAGCATCGCGAACCAGTCGGCCCAGGGTCGGGAGAAATAGAGAAACATGACCACCACCCCAGGCGCGGCGAGGAGTCTAAAGGCTGTCAGAAAGTTCGGAACCGTCCATTGCATGGATTCCACTCTATCGCCTCAAAGAGCATCGGGAAAGAGACCCCGTGTGACGGATTGAGGGCCAGTTCGGCATGACCGGCGGAATCCGTCCCATCCGCCTGACTTCAGCGTCGTCGGAGGCAGAGTTGCTCGATCTGGCACATCAATCAGCTTCGCTTCGGCCTCACATTGGGAGCGTGGAATCGTATGCAGTCTCCAAGGATATCGTCCGGGCATTCAATGGGCAGGAAGGCAATTCGCATTTCGGCCACTTCCTGAATCGACCGCGATGGATGAACATCCGGCCTTGGCTTTGTGTCCGGGATAGCATTTGGCACCGCTGATCTGTCTACACCTTATGGCATCAAGTTCATCTGGAGCGAAAAGGATCATTGACCGGGCGTCGATGACTCGACGTCATCAACCGACGGGGTTCGGCCTCTCGGCTGAGTGGCGTTTGGCGCTGGCAAATTGGCTCGGGCAACATCCATCGATTGCAACGAACAGTTTCGGAATGGCCGTACGCTTTCGCGCAATGACCTTCACTGTCCCGCAATACCCTTGCAGTCAAATGACAAAGCCACTGGATTGCCGTGATGCGTTCATTCGCGAACCCCGGTCCAGTGGTGTGCATGTCGGATCGTATGGTGCCGAAGGCAGGAGAGTGTTCGACTTGGGCTAGCGGAAATAGGCGTAAATTGTCTCTGCCAGGTTATCGGAAATGCCATCAACCGCCTTTAGGTCCGCCAGACCCGCACGGGTCACTGCTTTTGCGCTGCCGAAATGCTGCAGTAGAGCGCGTTTTCGGGCTGAACCTACCCCGGGCACCTCGTCCAATGGGGTGGCGCCTATGCCACGGGAGCGGCTTCTTCGATGGGCGCCAATGGCGAATCGGTGGGCTTCGTCACGCAGACGTTGAATGAAGTAGAGCACAGGATCGTTGTGGCGAAGCGCAATGGGCCTCGTGCCTACCCGGTGAAACTCTTCCCTTCCAGCGTTTCGGTATTCACCCTTGGCGACGCCAACCATTGGGATATCCGAGACACCTAGCTCGACCAATACCCCATGCGCGGCACTTACCTGACCTGCTCCGCCATCGATCAGGAGCAAGTCTGGCCAAGCACCACTTTCCCGGTCTGGATCGCCCTTCAGGAGCTTCTGGAATCGACGCGCAAGGACCTCTCGCATCATTCCGAAATCGTCGCCTGGGGAATTCGTATGGTCCTTGATATTGAATTTCCGGTAGTGCGACTTCATTAGACCTTCAGGTCCAGCGACAATCATTCCACCAACCGCATTCGAGCCTTGGATATGACTGTTGTCATAGACCTCGATTCGCTTTGGTGGGCCATCAAGGTCAAACGCCTGCGCTAGACCAGCTAGCAGTCTTGCCTGGGTGGCGGTCTCTGCCATCCTCCTGGCAAGGCTCTCGCGAGCGTTTCTTAGGGCTCCGGCCACCAATTCATGCTTTTCGCCGCGTTTGGGTACGATAATCCTGACCCGTCTTGTCGCCTTTCCACTGAGGGCGTCCTCCATCAAATCGGCGTCCTCGATTTCATCAGAGAGAATCAGCTGACGGGGCGGTGGTTTGTTCGCATAGAACTGGCCAACGAATCCCTGTAGCGCTTCCGCAGCGCTTTCGGTTCCTCCGAGGCGTGGGAAATAATCCCGATTGCCCCAGTTTTGATGGGCACGGATGAAGAAGACCTGAACGCAGGCTTCGCCACCTTCCATATGGAGGGCGATCACATCCGCTTCGGGCACGCTGCGCGGATTGATTCCCTGTGCACCCTGCACTTGGGTCAGGGCACGGATGCGGTCCCGGATGGCGGCCGCACGTTCGAATTCGAGTGCTTCGCTTGCGCTGCGCATTTCGTCGGCCAGTTGCGCCTGGATCGCGGTTGTCTTCCCTTGCAGGAAGCGCTCCGCGTCCTTAACCAGTTCGGAATAGCCCACTTCGCTGATACGACCGACGCAGGGTGCGCTACAGCGCTTTATTTGGTGGAGCAAACAGGGGCGTGTGCGACTCTCGAACGTGGCGTCCGAACAGTTGCGCAGAAGAAAGATTTTCTGAAGTTGGTTAAGTGTCCTGTTGACCGCACCGGCGCTCGCGAACGGGCCGTAGTAGCTTCCTTTGTCCTTTCTTGCGCCGCGGTGCTTTTTGATCTGTGGAAACGCATGATCCATCGTGACGAGGATATTCGGAAAAGACTTGTCGTCCCGTAGCAACACATTGTATCGGGGCTTGAGTTGCTTGATGAGGTTCTGCTCCAACAGCAGCGCTTCGGTTTCGGTGCGAGTCGTCAGAAACATCATTGAAGCTGTTTCGCGGATCATCCGCTCGATCCGCGGAGAATGCCCTGTTGGTCTTGCGTATGATGAAACGCGAGCCTTCAGGTCTCGGGCTTTCCCGACATAGAGCACACGGTTTTGGGCATCGAGCATTCTGTAAACGCCCGGCGAGCTATCCAGCGTCTTCACGTAGTTCCGGATCAGTTCGGATCCGCTTGGCTGGAGTTCGGCATGGTTCCGGTCGGTCAAGCGCCCCCCCGATTCGCGACTGAACTGCACGTAAGTGTGTGGAATTGCAAGATCAGAGTAATCCACCAATGCTGTGGATAAACCTGGTGACAGTTCTTTGGTTCACAGGATTTCTGCTTAGATTCCATCTGCTTCCCTGAATTGCCCAATTTTTGGGCGACTTTATAACACATTGATTTTTATTAATAAATAAATTGACAATATGTAACCAATTGGTTTTCCTACCTAAATTGTAACGATTTCGCGATACGTTCCTTGTCAGTGCAAAAGTCAGATAGGCTACTGCATTCCTGCCTACGGTATTTTGTTGTTCGATCGGGAAGTCAGTATGTCTGGCGTGGCCCACCCGAGATGCTGGCCACCGTCCACACAGAGGAGCTGTCCCGTGACGGAAGGAGCACCAAGCAAATAGCGAAGCGCTGCGACGATGTCCTGGGAATTGGCACCACGGCCCAGAACTGTTGAGGCTCGCTGTCGTTTGAAATGATCCATTGACTGTCGATGGTTCCGCAATGTCGGTCCGGGGCCGATGGCGTTGACTCGGACACGGGGGGCGAGCGCTTGGGCCGCGGTCTGCGTGAGTGTCCAAAGACCAGCCTTTGCGATCGTGTAAGTCATAAATTCAGGAGTCAGCTTCCGTACCCGCTGGTCAGCCATGTTTATCGCCAAGGCTTCAGCCCGAAGCTCTCCCCTTTCATCTGTGGATGGCGGAGGTGCCTGTGCCGCAAGTGCCTGGATCAGAACGAATGGAGCGCGTAAGTTGGATTCGATATGCCGGTCCCAGCTTTGGCGAGTTGCAGTCCCAATGGTGTCGTATTCGAAGACCGAGGCGTTGTTGACCAGGACCTTGATTGGACCTCCAAGCGCTTCAGTGGCGGACGGAAGCAGGGCTTGTGTGGCTGCCTCGTCCAAGAGGTTGGCTCGAAGAGCTACGGCCCGACGACCCAAATCGTGAATCTCCGAGACGACCTGATCGGCGGGTGTGCTGAAATGATGAACGGCGACGTTGAACCCGTCCTGCGCGAGCGATAGGGCCATCGCGCGGCCCAGCCGCGCTCCCGCACCAGTTACCAATGCGTTTTGACTTTCCATCCCGTCCTCATCCGTATTGTCATCCTGGAATTATGCCAACACGGTCGTCACGTAGACAATATACAACGCAAGCAGGACAACGCCTGTTGGCCTGCAAATTCTGCGACCGGCAAATACGAATGGCGCAACGAACAGTGACGAGGCGAGCATAACCCAGAGATCGAATTCCAGAAACGAAGCTTCGACCGGAATGATCCCAAGAAGTGATGAAACACCAATGATTGCCAGGAGATTGAAGACATTCGAGCCGATCACGTTGCCTAGGGCGACGTCGGCACGGCGCCGCATGGCGGCGACAACAGTCGTGGCGAGTTCCGGGAGCGAGGTTCCCACCGCGACCATCGTCAGTCCGATGGCCGATTCGGGAATTCCAAGGCTGTCAGCGATGTTCACCGCTCCGTCGACGAGCAAACCCGCTCCAAGCGGAAGCCCGACAAGTGCGAATGTCATCAGGAGGGATAACCTAAGCGCTGACATTGACGCATCGATACCTTCGATTTCATCAGTTGTGCTGGAGGTGGAGTGTCTATGGCTCCGAACCCGGTAAAACTGGTCAAATGTCACCGCGGACAGAAGTCCGAGAAGCAGAAGGCCATGTATCCAGCTCAGGGGACCAATGAAACACAGCGCGATGAACGCGATGGTGGAGACAATCATGATTATGTAGGATCGGGTGGTGCCAAAGATCTGGGTATCGATCCCGGAAATCAAGGCTGGCAGGCCAAGCACCAGCAGCACATTGGAGATGTTTGATCCCACCACATTTCCCAGCGCAATGCCAGGCACCCCGTCAAGAACCGCGTTGGCTGAAATGAACAGTTCCGGGGCCGAAGTTCCAAAGCTGACTATGGTCAGACTGACCACAAGCGCAGGGACCTTTAGGCGACTGGCAAGGTTCACCGCTCCACGGACAAGCGCGTCACCGGCCAGAAGCAGGATGGCCAAGCCAAGTGCGGCATAGATGAAATCCAATGGGTCAGCCCTTGCCGCAGTGGCATGGACCCCTTCCGAACATGTTTCGACCGCAGCGGGGACATCTGCGCCAAACGAGACCGTTCTGTCCCGGAAGCCGGAGCCGTCCGAACATGGCAAGTACCGCCATGACCGCCAGGAAAATCATGATGATCTTTACGATCACAGGCCAAACCGCCCGTAATGCATGCGTTCGTCGACAATGCTGAGGGCATCTTCGAACAGACGTGCGCTGAGACGCTGGAACAGCCCGCGCTTTGGTCCGTATTGCAGGAACCGAACCTTTTCCCCGAAAACCTCTTTCATCTTTGGAACGACATGGCCAATGCCATCCGCAAGTCCCATATCCACCGATCCGCCCCCGACCCAAACGTCACCGTTGAACAGTTCATCATCATCCTTCAGTCGGGAGCCGCGCGCGACTTTGACATGTTCAATGAATGCGTCGTGAATCTGGGTCTGCCAACCCTGGAGCTTCTGGACGTCTTCCTTTCGTTCAGGACGGAAGGGATCCAGGATGGATTTGGACTTTCCCGCCGTATACACCCGACGTTCGACTCCGAACCTTCCGATGAAGTCCTGCAACCCAAATCCGGCGTAAATGACACCGATTGAGCCGACGATTGAGCTGGTGTCGACCCAGATCTCATCGGCAGCGCAGGCCAGCCAGTAACCGCCGGAAGCTGCGATGTCTTCGACAAATGCGTAGACCTTGAGGTCTTTTTCTTTGGCCAATCGACGAATGCGGGCGGCGATCAGGCTTGACTGCGCGGGACTGCCGCCCGGTGAGTTGATGACCAGAGCCACAGCAGAGGGCTTTCCCTTTCGAAAAGCCCTTTCGATCAGCGGGGCGAGTTCTGAATCGTTGAGGGCACCGCCCCGCTTGCCGCTGGCAATCACGCCCGACAGCCTTATCACAGCAACTGAGGAGCGCTTCCGGAATATAGCGGGTCGTGGAAATCTCATGAGGGGGATGTAGTGGTTCGGCCGCTCTTGGGCAAGACCGAAACCACCAACGTCATTGCGACCTCGCGTGGTCCATCAACATATCTGGACGGGAAAGCGAACCTGCCCCATTTCATTGCCCCTCGAACCAAAGTCACTGTTCCCCAAGACATAAACCGCTACACACTGATTTCGGCATCGAAAGCAGACCGTAGAGAGCACTTATTTCGGCAGGAACCATCAGAAAGCACTTTCTTGAACGCCTTGCGCATGCGGAAATGTAGCCCTAGATTCCCAACCAGCTGGTTCGTGGCTCAATGATTGAAAGAAACCTGATGGTAGGTGGCCGCTGAAATTAATGGGCCATTCTCCTAGCCGATCCCTGGAAAGAAGCCTAGAGTTCGGGATGGAGGCTGGATGCGCCGTCGGGACGGGAAACGGTTCCGCGTAGAGGATGAGTGGACAGGACAGCAGAGGAAATGGGATAGTTGTGCGGCAGAGTAATCTTGAGTCTGTCGAGATTCGAAATTTTCGTGCGTTCAAAGAGTTATCTGTTCACAAGTTGGGTCGAATCAACCTGATCGCGGGCATGAACAATTCCGGAAAGACGAGCTTTCTGGAGGCCCTCTTTCTGCTGGCTAGTGGCGGAAGGCCAGATATCGCAATAAATTCCAATGTGGTCAGGGCTCAGAATGATCAACTTAGAGGGCCAGTCGAAACGCTGTCGGACACTTACTGGAAGCCGTTGTTCAATGAGCTAAAGTTCAACAAAGTCATTGATATTTCGGCGAAACACTCGCAAAGGGGCTCTCTATCCCTCTCCATAGAGATGGAGAGGCCAAAAGTCGTTAAAATTCCGCTCGATCACTCAATTGGAGGCATCAAAAGGAATCATTTGAACGGACCGACGTTGCTCCTAACGTATAGAGAAGATGACAAAGGACCAGTTCAGGGAAGGGCGACGATTGGTGCTGCCCCAGATATCCAAGGTGCCGCCCTAAACATCCAACTTGAGGATGGAGATATATCTGTACCTTTTGAAACGATCATTCTCCTGTCCAATCTGGCAAATCATCGGGACGATGCCCTTCGGCTGGCAAGGCTGAGGAAACATAAGCAGGGCCAGTTGATTCTTGCCGCCCTTCAGATGATTGAACCACAACTCGTTAGCATAGAGAGACCCCACTTCCACTCCGAAGTGCAACACCGGCCATTCCCGCAGCGAGGGCGGAGCCCGAGCGGAGGGAATGGCCGGAAGGCGTGGTCTGCGGCCCCCGGGCACCGCGGATCCGGCCCCGGGACGGCTGTGGTCCCTTCTGTATGCAGGTTATCCGGGCTTTCCGGGCAGCGCAACGCCTCCGCCGGGGCGGGTCGCGTCCGTCCGGGCGTAGGGAGGGCGCAGCCCGACCGGAGCCCGGACGGACGCGGTCCCGAAATCCATTCCACCCCCTCCCGGCGCAGCCATGCGCGCCGGTGGGAGGCGGTCGCGCGGCGTCAGGGAGGGCGGGCCTCGTGGAACACCTCGGCGGGCGTCCGGTAGCCCAGCACCCGGCGCGGACGCGCGTTCAGGCGGTCCTGCACCGCCCTCACCTCCGCGTCGGTGACCGCGCGGAGGTCCGTCCCCTTCGGCAGGTACTGCCGGACCAGCCCGTTGGTGTGCTCGTTCAGGCCCCTCTCCCAGGAGTGGTAGGGGGTTGCGAAGAAGAAGGCGGCCCCGAGCGCCTCCGCGACGCCCGCATGTCCCGCGAACTCCTTGCCGTTGTCCGCCGTGATCGTGTGGACGGGCGCGGCGGACGGCCGGAGGAGATCCACCATCGCGGCGGAGACCGCAGCCGAGGTTCGCCGGTCAACCCTCTGTAAATACGTGTATTTCGAGGCCCTGTCCACAAGGGAGACCACCGCCCCGCTGTGGCCTTTCCCGATGATCGTGTCCGCCTCCCAGTCGCCCACACGCTCCTTCCTCTCCGCCTCCTCCGGCCGCTCGGAGATGTCCACCCGGCCCGGGATGTGGCCACGGCCCGAGTGCCTGCCGCCTCGCCAGTTCGGCCTTTTCCCGCGGCGCCGCAGCAGCAGGAACAGCTTCCCGCCCGCCTTCCGGTCGGCCCTCACACGTTCGTATATCCACTGGCGGCCCACCGTCCAGCCGCCCTCCAGACGCAGCCGTCCCGCGACCTGCTCCGGGCTCCAGCCCTCCGCCAGAAGCCCCTCCACGCGCGCCCAGCGGTCGGGCGTCATCCTGCGGGGGACCCCGGACGCCGCGCCGCGGCGGGCCTCCGCCCTCCCCTGCGCCTCCCCGGGGCTGTACCCCCCGCCGCCGCCGTTCCGGCGCAGCTCCCGCCAGACCGACGTCCGGTCACGGCCCAGCCGGGCCGCGATGGCCCCGTCGGATAGACCGCTTTCCTTCAGCGCGCCGATCTGGCATCTCTCTTCATAGGTCAGGTGGCGGTAGCCCTCGGGCATGGCAGTCTCCCATGTTGCAGCAAAGGGACTGTCACCGCTTCCTGGCCGATACGCAACATCATGAGACCGGAAAACCGGTCACCACCGCCACTGGTGTTGCACTTCAGGGTGGAATGGGGCAGATAATTCCTCCAGTGGTTTTCCAATGATTTGGGGTGACTTGGGCTTAGCCGAGTTGGTCCCGCTGGCTATGATGGGCGAGGGAATGACACAGTTGGCTCGAATTGTCCTTGCAATTACCAACGCGCCCAGCGGCCTGCTCCTGGTAGATGAGGTTGAAACCGGACTGCACCATAGTGTGCTTCCGAAAGTTTGGCGTGCGATCGATGCTGCAGCCACGCAGTTCGGCACCCAAGTGGTCGCGACCACGCACAGCTTTGAGTGCATTCGGGCCGCCCATGAAGCGCTTTCGGAGCGTGATAGCCTATATCTACATAGATTGGAGGTTACAGAAAGCACTTGTAGATGCGTGACCTACGGCCCGGAGGAACTTGAGGCTGCAATGAAGCATGACTTAGAGGTTCGATAAGTTATGACTTCGCCCAAACGCATTGACTCAAAATTCCAGATACTGGTGGAAGGGAAAGACCCGGAAGTGTTTTTCGAGGAATTTTGCAGGCACCTTCATGTCGGTCACAAGATTCAGATTCAGAATTTTGGCGGAGTAAGGGAATTGAAGGGCTTTCTGAAAGCTTTTGTGAATTTATCTGGTTTTGATTCAGTTGAGGCTTTGGGAATTATTCGTGACGCGGAGGAAAGCGACGCAAATTCAGCATGAGACAACGTCAGAAATTCCGTAGATGCGGCAGGTCTTCATTTGATTTGGCAAGGACAAGATCCCCCAACGAGAACGAGGCCCATTGTGCGAGCGTAATTCTTCCAGATGACAGTAGCCCCGGCATGCTGGAGACGATGCTCAACAAAAGCATCGCGAGTTGTTCAATAAATGATTGCATCGATGAGTTTCTTAGGTGTGTGGAAGAGCGGCGAGGAGAAGAGTTGCAAAATCCGGCAAAGGCCCGTGCGCGCGCCTACCTCGCAACGCGAGCAAAGCCTCGCGTTTCTGTCGGCGTTGCGGCCCAGAAAGGCTATTGGAACTTTGGTGACGACGCGTTTGCGGATATCCGGTGCTTCCTCGAGAACCTGGTCAAAGGAAATTGACTTCGATGGGTGGCGAGGCCAGTGGCGACAGATTGCATTGTGGCGAAAATGGAAGCCCGGAACTGGCATTTCCCGAACTTTCGGTCGTCAGGAATCTCCGACGGAACCTAACGTCTGGCAATCGCCTGGAATTCGTCTCGGGCCAATACCCTTTGTCATCTGGAGACAGAAAAAGGGTATACCAAAATTCATCGAGGCGGCAGCAAACAATGGAACCGAGCACTTTAAGGAGGAGGAAAGGGTTCCAGAAAGATCCCATCAGCCGACCAATCGGGATATGCAGTGCGACATAAGCGTGCCTGTATCACCGGTCCGAAACGTCGTGCCCGCCCTTCGCCCGCTTGAACCGCGCAACACGTTCCCAAGTTCTTGGGCAATGAAAGTCCATATGGCAGCCGGAGTCGCTCGAGAGACTGCAAATCGGTCTGGAGCCGATCACCTCAGCTCTTGAGTCGCCAACCGGTTCTGAAGATCCACCAGGTTATTCCGAGACATACCAATGTGAATCCGAGAACCGCGATCAGGCTGACCCCCGGCGAAACATCGGAAAGACCGAAGAATGCCCACCTGAAACCCGAAACAAGATAGATCACCGGATTGAACAGAGCCACCGTCTGCCACTGGACAGGAAGCATGGAGATGGAGAAGAACGCACCACCAAGAAACACCAATGGCGAAATGATCAGAAGCGGGATCAGCTGGAGTTCCTCAAAGGTCGTTGCCCAGATGCCAATGATGAAGCCAAAGAGGCTGAAGGAAACGCAGGTCAACACAAGGAAGGAAAGCATCCAGATCGGGTGCAGGATCTGGAAGGAAACGAACATGTAGGCGGTGGCCAGGATGATGAGACCGATCATCACCGACTTTGTGGCTGCCGCACCGACATAGCCGATCACGATCTCCACAAAACTGATGGGGGCGGATAGCGGCTCGTAAATCGTGCCTATGAATTTGGGGAAATATATCGCGAAGCTCGCATTGGAGACTGACTGCATCATCACCGTTAGCATGATCAGGCCCGGTACGATGAAAGCTCCATAGCTGATGCCTTCAACTTCGGCGATACGGCTGCCGATTGCTGTGCCGAAAACCACGAAATAAAGCGAGGTTGAGACAACCGGCGAAATGATCGATTGCCAGATCGTGCGCCAGGTTCGAGCCATCTCGAACCTGTAGATGGCGACGATTGCAGCCCAGTTCATGCGGCGTCCTTTATGAGGTCGACGAAAATGTCCTCAAGGCTTGACTGCCGGGTCTGGACGTCACGCAGCACAAGACCAGCTGCCGAAATATCGGTGAGGAGGGCCGTGATGCCAGGACGCTTGCCAGCCATAGAGACGTAGGAATAGACCAAGGAACTTTCGTTCGGACCTCGGCTTAGACCATATCCGGCAAGGCTTTCCGGAATCTCGCCCAGGGGTTCCTGCAGTTCGATGATCATTTCCTTTTTCCCCATCCTGCGCATCAGCGCTTCAGTCTCCTCAACAAGCAGTATCTCGCCTTTTGAGATGATGCCGACCCGATCCGCGATCGCCTCCGCTTCCTCGATGTAGTGCGTGGTAAGGATGATTGTGGTTCCCCGATCCTTGAGACGGCGCACTGTTTGCCACATCTCCTTGCGCAACTCCACATCGACTCCGGCCGTAGGCTCGTCAAGAAACAGCACTTTCGGCTCATGCGCGAGTGCCTTGCCGATCAAGACGCGGCGCTTCATGCCTCCAGAGAGCCCGTGGACCTGCTCGTTGCGCTTGTCCCAGAGTGAGAGTGTCCTTAGCGTCTCTTCGATGATTGCGTCGCTGCGCGGCAGGCCAAACAGCCCGCGCGACAGTCGAAGGGTGTTCCTGACCTGTTCAAATGGTTCGAGATTGACTTCCTGCGGCACGACCCCCACAAATCGTCGCGCAGCCCGATAGCCAGATACGACATCATGGCCCCCAACTTTTACAGAGCCGGCGGTCATGGTTGAGATTCCGCAGATTATGGATATCAATGTGGTTTTGCCCGCACCGTTTGGCCCGAGAAGAGCAAATATCTCACCCTCCTTGATTTGAAGGGAAACGTCCTTAAGTGCGGCGGTTCCGCTCGCATAGGTCTTGTGCACATTTCGCAGGTCAATCATCGGGGCCATAGCAATTCTCCTGTTGGCCGGTTGGAGATTGTGCGGGAGAGACAATGCACTGACCAACCTGCACCGCTCATCTGGATGCCACGGCCATCAGAGTGCACGGGTTGGAGGTCGCGGCGACGGTACCATCCCCTACATCAGCGCGAATGTCTAACCTCTGCCGATATAGGGCATCTTGGTTGCCATCAATGTCATGAACTGAACATTTGCCTGCAAAGGCAGTTCGGCCAGGTTCAGCACGGCTTCCGCGACGTGGCGTACGTCCATGGTCTCTGGTTCCTGCTGCCCGGCCAGCCTTGCCCGCTCGCACATCTCTTCCACCATTGGCGTCCGCGCATTGCCGATGTCAATCTGGCCGCAGGCGATGTTATACGGCCGTCCGTCAAGGCTCAGCGAACGGGTCATGCCGGTTATCGCGTGCTTGGTGGATGTGTAGCAGACCGACCCTTCTCTTGGAACGTGGGCGCTTATGGAACCGTTGTTGATGATTCTCCCGCCTTGCGGTTCCTGATACCGCATGGCCGAAAAAGCCTGTCGCGCACAAAGGAACATGCCGTTCAGGTTGACGTTAACGACGTCCATCCAGGTTTCCACCGGCACCTCATCTATGGGCGCGGCGACGCCGAAGATTCCCGCGTTGTTGAACAGGACGTCAAGCCTGCCCGCCGTGCGGAGGAACCTGGCGAACGCGTTTTCAACGGCACCGGGGTCGGTCACGTCGGCAGGTATGACGACGACATTATCCTGTGCCAGCGCAAGTTCCGCCAAAGCCTCTGTCCGACGTGCGAGCACACCCACAGTCCACCCTTTCTCCAGGAACAGCTCTGCGGTCGCGCGACCAATTCCACTCGATGCTCCAGTTATGACGATCGCTCCGCTCATGGCTCTGCCTCCGGGGCCGAAAGTATCAGGGTTGTCGGTTTCGCCTTCAGATCCTCAACCGTAAGTTCATCGGCCGGTCTTGCAAGTGCGTATCTGGTTATCCAGATCAACTTTTCCTGCGCTCTTGTGATTGCTACATAGGCCAGGCGTTTCCACAAGGGCAGGCCCGACTCAATATGATCCGATCGAGCGGCCACCCAGATATCTGGAGCGAAGACCTGAACGGTTGGCCATTGTGATCCCTGTGATTTGTGTATGGTTACGGCCGATCCGTGGAGGAACGTGGCTCCCATCGTCGCCGCCAAGGGTATATACGGTTCCTCTCTGTCGGGAGACTCGATCTTCACGATGGACGATACAGAGGTTCGGGGATCTTCCGCCCCCACCACATGCACGCGCACGAACCCCGGTTTTCGACCGGGGCCGAGATAGATCACCTGAGCACCCTTGATCAATCCTCGTGCCTCCAGTTCAACTCTTCTGCCTCGGAGCTTCAGTGGTAGCTCAATGCCGTCGCAAATCAGCGGCTCGCCTGGCAGAAGCCTGTCAGGTGGTGCACCGTGCGCGTTTCTGAACGCAGAGATCAGGCGCACCCGTGTTGAGTTTCGCCAGACCAGGACTGGTGACCGGGCCATCAGGTCTGGATCCGCGCGCGGGGAGACAACCACCCGATCGTCGAACTGCGCGACTTCCTTGATCCGGTCCTCGAAGTCTTCGAATTCGAGACTTTCGTCGCTCAGGGAGTGGGCAAGATCAAGGATAGGATTGCCTTTGGCCTGCCGGTGTATGTGCGACAGTTCCAGCTTTTGGGAGCGGTCGATCCGGTCAAAGACCATCGTGCCACGTTCTCCAACAGGTGCAAGTTGCGCAGGATCACCGAACAGGACCAGCGTCGGGAAGATGTTCACAAGATCCTCAAGGCCACGCTCATCCAGCATGGAGGCTTCGTCGACGAAGCCGATGTCCAACTGATCCTCGCGCCGTGTCCAACCGGTTATGAAGTCTGACCCACGCAGACCAGCTGTTGCCAGGGCACCTGGTACCGATTTTTGGGACTGATAGAATTCGCGTGCCCGGTCGAGCGATGCATCTGAAAGTCCGGCGACCGTAGGCCGATTGCCGCCGGAAGCCAGCCACTCCGCAACTTTTTGGTATTCCGGATCATAGACGGGTGTGTAGAGGATGCGATGGATCGTTGTCGCGGGAACATCACTGCCCCGCAGGACGCTCGCTGCCTTGTTCGTGGGAGCGAGTATCGATAGCGTACGTTTCTTCTTCCAGCTGCCGCTTTGGTAATCGCCCGTCACAATCTGGACACCGAGGTCATTCAGGGCGCGAAAGATACGCGAGAGCAGCATTGTCTTGCCGGAACCGGCACGTCCAAGCACCACCATGACGTTTCGCCAACGTTTTCGTGCTGGCTTGAGCTTCCCTTTACGAATGTCCACACCGGCATCCCGAAGCAATTCGGCGATCCGATCGTAGGCTTCCGCCTGATCCTCGGAATACTGCATGTCGGTCATGACCATCGCCCGACCCTATGCCGTCCGAACGGGAATCGAAATCGTATTCCCGTGCCAGACGGTGCTCGGTATCAGATCTCCTCCGTGCATACGGCGTCCGTCACGGCAGTCTCAACGGGCTTCACCAGCCTCAATCGCATCTTCCAGGGTCCGGAGTCCGGTTCTCGGGGATTGCACCAGCACCGCCATATTGCCTGGCCTGTGCTCGTTCCGACGCATCTTGATGTGCGCAGCTGGTATCTCCGCCCACGAAAACACCTCGGACATGCATGGATCCAGCCGACGTTCGACCATCAGCCGATTCGCCGCAGCGGCCTGCTTAAGATGTGCGAAGTGACTCCCCTGGATTCGCTTCTGGTGCATCCAGAGATAACGCGCGTCCAGGGTGAGGTTGTATCCACTGGTGCCGGCGCAGATCACAACCATACCGCCTTTTTTCACGACGAACGCTGAAACCGGGAACGTAGATTCGCCAGGATGTTCGAATACCATGTCGACATTGACGCCCTTGCCGGTAATGTCCCAGATCGCCTTGCCGAACTTGCGGGCTTCCCTGAACCAGTTCCGGTATTCCTCCGTGTTTACTTCTGGAAGCTGGCCCCAGCAGTTGAAATCGCGTCGGTTGATCACGCCTTTGGCGCCCAGCTCCATCACGAAATCGCGCTTGTTTTCGTCAGAGATCACTCCAACGGCATTACCGCCCGCGGTGTTGACAAGCTGGATCGCGTAGGAACCCAACCCGCCGGAGGCACCCCAAACGAGCACATTCTGGCCCGGCTTCAACTCATGCGGGTGATGGCCGAACAGCATTCTGTAAGCGGTGGCGAGCGTGAGCGTGTAGCATGCGCTTTCTTCCCAGGTCAGATGCCGGGGGCGTTGCATAAGCTGTTGGGCCTGTACGCATGTGAATTGAGCAAAGGAGCCATCTGGCGTTTCGTAACCCCAGATCCGCTGGCTGGACGAGAGCATAGGATCTCCGCCATTGCATTCCTCATCGTCCCCATCGTCCTGATTGCAATGGATCACGACCTCGTCACCCACCTTCCAGTTTCGTACCTTGCGGCCGACAGCCCAAACGATTCCGGAGGCATCCGATCCAGCAATATGGAAATCGGCCTTGTGCACGTCGAACGGACTGATGGGGACACCGAGGCCCGCCCAGACGCCATTGTAATTGACGCCTGCGGCCATCACGAGCACCAGCACCTCATGGCTGTCGGGCATTGGGACATCGACGACCTCAAGCTGCATCGCTTTGTCCGGTTCTCCGTGCCGCTCACGGCGAATCGCCCATGCGTGCATTTTCCTCGGCACATATCCCATTGGCGGCATTTCGCCGACCGCATAGAGTTCCTTCTCCGGCGCATCATATGTCGCGGGATTGGGATTCCGATCCGGTGCCATGGCGTTGTCTCCTTGGTCTTCTGAATTGCCGCACCGCAGAATCGGAGCGGAGCTTACAAGTCGCATTAAGCGCGGCGGGGTAACATTGCAACTGACCAGCGTTGGATTTTGAAACTATATGTCACTTGGACGCCCGGCACTGCGGCATTTTCGCTGCGCTGCCGCATCCTGACCAAGTTATTCCTGTGCACGACACGGTTCCTCAGTGACTTGGTGATTCGCGGCGGGCCTTGCCTGACCGTTGACGGTCTCACCATTCAACGGAACGATGTGATCTCGGGTTAGTTCGATTGGTGAGGATAGTCCTTTCCCAGGTAAAGATCGCAAGGCGTCAGTGACTGAACTTTGGGATGAACCTGTGGGTATCGGCCATGAGATTCCAGCCATGACCCACTATCGACAGTGGTATCATGGTCTGGCTCCTGGTCCTGCGGCGTGGTTCCGGCTTCGGCTTGGTTTCATCCGGCTTCTGAGTGCAGGCACCGATTAGGCGGACGACCCAACCTATATCCTGCAGCTTGCGCAGTGCGCGACGGTCATCGATGGGCGGTCGGTCGAAGACTGGAAACATGTGAGTATCAAATGCAAAGATGGAACGACAATTGAGAACCGGTATTCGGCCGCTCTTGATCTCGGAAAGAGTGGAAAGCTGGTTCGGAAAATTCGTCCTCTTCAACGAGAAGAAAGAAATATGTCTGGGAAAACAGCGAGTGGAAGTGGCGCAGTCACCGCTTCGCTCCGCAGCCTGACGGGATCAATGAGATGGTGGCGCAAGTGCAAGGATGACGGCGGCCGGCTCGCGATCAATCACGGTCAGCAGCAGGCGCGCCGCCCGGTCGGGAACCCGGCGACCCTGCTCCCATTCCTGAGTCGCCCGCGCATCCAGCCCGAAACGGTCGGCAAATTTCTGCCGGCCCAGCTTCATCCGCTTCCACTGGGCGACGATCCGGCGGGGCAGCGCCTTCTCGCACCGCGCATGGGCCAGCACCTCGCCCAGCGCTGCCCCGTTTGATATCAGCCACCAAACGCACCAAAGCCATGCGGTCCGTCGCCATCAGATGGCCGCGACCCGCCTTGGCGTAGGCTGTCAGCATGTAGAGCGTCTCAGGGCCAGCGTGCCAGAAGCGGGAAGTAGATCGTGCGGATGGCCACCAGCTTTCCCCGGTCGGAACCCGCCCAGCGCAGCTTGCGGATACCGCTTGTCCCCGGATGACCGGAGCAGCCTCCGGAGCTGTGGCGATGGTCGCCTCCATTTCCCTGCGGGCGTCTTCCGGCAGCAGCCTGCGAACGGTGCGTTACAGGTTCGCGTGACGTCGAGACTCGTCAAGCGTCCCTTGCGGCAATGCCGCAATATACGTAAGTCGCCTTCTTTCCCGCATATCTTATTCGCCATGTGAGGCAAAGGCGAGATCCTCCGCCACTCCGGTGCTTTTCCTGATGGTGTGGACGGCAGGACGCGACCTGATTCGGCCAGAACCGGGCTGTCATTCGCCCCGTCGACGCCACTCGTCCAGGATCGCAGCAATGCGGGCAAGCGCTTCGGTTGCGGCCTGGACCTCGCCCCGAAGCGAACCAGTCTCCGAAAAGAGAACGCCAAGAACGGCGACGTCCAGGGTGGTGAGCGCGCCGATCTGGTCCGGATCGTGAAAGCGACGCTTCACGGATCCATCCTTGCGGAACTCGATCCCCTCCTCTTCAAGCCTTTCCCGAGTACCCTCCATCTCCTGTGTCGGGTGTCGGGCATCGTTCACAACACGCCACCAAGGGAATTCGGGATCCTGTGCCTTCTTTATCGCCTCTGCAACCGCGGGCCCACCTTTAGCGTGGCCATAGACCCTGCACGAAATGTCGCCGTAGGTAACGACTGTCCCTGACGACAGGCTCCTCACGATCACCCGTATCACGCTGCCCCAGAATTCCTTCCTGCCCCAAAATTTCTCTTTGAGGTGCAGGTCACCGTCCGCAAGGCGCTTAATGTCTTTCATGCACCATTGCTCACGAACTGAACGAGAGCGGCATTCCGCTTCCATCGTGTTCATGCGCTCCTCAAGCAAGGCGACCTGCCGGGCTAGCTTGTCATGGTCCTGCGAATCGCTCATGGAGCAGGCATACGATGGCGGGGTGGACGGCACAAGAAACTCAACCGCCTGAAGGACGGCAATCGAGCCTTCCATCGGATCAGTTTCCGAAGAGCCATTCACGGTCGAGTTAAACCTTAGCGGCCTGCATCGGAGCTTCGGCTTGATGTTGTCCCGCGCCCGATTCGGGCTTATGGGGTCAAGAATACGGCTGGCCGGGCCGTCACCGCGCCATCCGGACGGTCGCTGCCGCGGGGCGGAGCGCTAGGGCGCATCTGAACGCCCGACCGAGCCGCCCTCGGGCAGACCCGCAACACATCCCGCCATTTCCGATGGACCGCCGCCGGACCGTCCAGTACGCCCGGAATCTCCCCGGCTCCGCCGCCGATGCCCGCACTCCACCGGAAACCGGACCGGAATTTCACTGGTGGGGATTTCTGGCCAGGTGCTCAACCCGGTCGGGACCCTCCCCTTCCTGAAGCACCGCCACATCCCCAACCGGGTGTCCGGAAGCTCGGAGCATGTCAGGGAGACCGTGGAAGAGGTGTGCGACGCGTTGACCCGCAGGAAGGGGAGATCACGCGGATCGCCAAAAGGGAGTGGGCGGTGCCGTGAGATCCGAGGTGCCTATCGGTGATCACCTATTTGGTATGACATGCGTTACCCCCAACCGGATTCAGATCAGGGTTTCGCTGTATCTGCGCTGTACCGCCTCGCACCAATTGCCGACATTCCAGTCGCCGTAGGCGCCCATGGCACCCAACGGATCCGGTCCATAGTACACAGGCACATGGACCAGGCTCAGGCCGGGATGGGCATGCGCCCTGCCCAGCACCAGCTCCAGACTGTCCTGATCATGCCCGCCCGGCATGGCAAGCACGCCCGTCACGCTTGAAGCCATGCGCACGTAATCAACCACGACGGCTTCATTCGTGCGGAACTCGGCGCCATACTGAGCGCATTGCAGTCCGCTGATCGCCGCCATTCGGCGATTGTCCAGAAGCAGGATCGTGCCATGCACGCCGTGCGCCACCCCGTCGATCAGGACCTGCGGATTCATCATGAAAGACCCGTCGCCAGTGAACGCGATCGCGTATCGCCCCTCGTTCGCAATGGCGCCGGACAAAAGCGCCGATACCGCGAATCCCATGTAGGAGGCGCCGGATTCGGTAACGCTCTGGCCGGGCGCGGTGTCCTCCACGATCTGGAAACCGTTGGCCTGCACGTCACCGGCGTCGAACAGCTTGATCGCGCCATGGCGACCGGCAAACCGGTCAGCGACGTGAATCGCCTGCGGTTGGGTGAGAACAGGGCGCTGCCAGACGTCGTCATGCAACGGGCCGGCGTCGAACCGCTCCTGTTTGAAGCTCCGCCATTCCGCTTTTCTTGAGTTGCAGGCCGCAAGCCACTCCGCCTTTTCCACGCCAACGGGCGCGAGGCGGTGCGACAGCATGTCAAGAACGACAGCGGCGTCGCCTTGCAAAGCCACGGTTCGGTTGTAATGCTGCACGTCCCAACCATCGGCATTGATGTTGATCACCTGACGGACGCTCGGCCAGCCGATGCCTGAACAGTCGCTCTGGCAGACTGCCCGGCTTCCCACGAATATCGCGAGTTCCGCTTCGCGCATCGCGAAGTTTCCGGAGATCGATCCCTTGGTGCCGCCGACATGCATGTTCTGGGGATGGTCATCGGGCAGAACTCCTGTGGTGCCCGGAGAAAGCACCACGGCGGCGCCTGCCGCTTCCGCAAACCCGCGAAGCTGCCGGGCCGCCTGCCGGCTGCCACCGCCGGCCTTTACCGCGACGCGCGGGCAGCTGGAGATCAAGGCCGCCGCCCGGTTTACAAGGGCGTCGTCCACCGGCGCAAGCGGTGAAAACCGCGGGCGCGTCGGGAGGGCGTCCAACCGGACAAGGACCTCGGCGGGCTGCACGTTCAACGGCAGGTTCAGAAAGAAGGGCCCCGCTTTTGTCGGATGGAACACGGTGGCAGCGCCCTTCCGCAGGGCGTCCCGCAAGGCGCCAGGGGCGTGCAACGTGTAGGCACCGCCCATGGCCGCGGCAAGGCGTCCGAAGAGTCCCTGTTCGGGCCTTGGAATCTGCTGCATGTTGTAGCCTTCGCCGTGGGTGGTCTCGTCACCATACAGATGATAGATTCCAACCCCGTTGGAGGCCGCGGCCAAAGAACCCGCCATCGCCTGCAAGGCTCCCGGCCCGATGGAAGTCACCACGGCGCAGGGCTCGTCATAGATCAAGCGCAGCGCCGTTCCCGCGTGGGACATCTCAACCTCGTTGCGAAACTGGTGGCATTGCACCAGGCCGGCGGCTTCGTAGACGCGCAGCGATTCGCCCAGTTCGGTTGATCCGTGACCGAAGATCACGAGGTATTTCGACACGCCCTGCCGCAGCAGGCCCAGCACAAGCGCCTCGGTCACGGGAAGCCTGACGGGCTCCTCGGAAATACATCCGTCCAGCACCGCATCGAGGCCGCCTTCGCCTGCGAACCAAGCCGCGCGCTCCGCACGAGTCGCCGGGATGGTCATTCGCTATCCTCCCCAAGGAGCACCGATTTCCCTATTTGCGCCGATTCCTCGGCCCCAAGCGCGAAACGAAGCACCGTTCGGGCCTGGCGTGCGGTGAGCACGGGTTCGCCGCCCTCTTGCAGAGCGTGCAGGAAGTGCCGGGTCGAACGCACGAAGCCTTGCTCCCAGCCGGTCTCGATGTCGGTGTATTCGGTGACGACCCCGTCACGGTACAACGCGACGGGCGGCGGCGTGCCAATCTGGCCATGCCCGCAGTTGATCCACAGCACGCCGCGGGTGCCGGTAATCTCGACACGGTCATCCTGGGCATAGTGACGTGACGTGATTTCGAGTTCAGGAGAATGCACCACCTCAAGGTTTCCGATCCGGTTGCCGGGGAACCGGAAAGACACGATGGCCGGCGCGTCAAGGCGGCCGCCCCCGGGCCGCTCGGAGTGGTGAATGAATGCATGCACTTCGCTCGGCGGCCCCATGAAATGCCATGCCAGGGCAAACTTGTGATGCCCGTCGTCAAACACCAGGGGCCCTCCTCCTGACTTGCTTCTGTCCTGCCGCCAGGCATCGGCCTCCTTTGGAACGGTCCAGCCGGTGCGGCTCCTGCCCGGGTTGGATTTCAGGCGGACCGACAGCGGCACGCCGATTGCGCCCTCTTCGATCAAGGCGCGCGCTTTCATGACCGGAGGATGGAAAATGAAGTTCTCGAACACCTTGAACGGCCGCCCGGAAGCCTCCGCCGCAGCAACAAGCTCGTCCGCTTCCTCGATGGTGATGCACATCGGCTTCTGCAATGAAACGATTTTCCCTGCATTGATCGCTTTCAGCGCCGCCTGCAGGTGCAGATGGTGCGGCAGAAGCAGCTCCACCAGATCGACATCGTCCCTTGCCAGCAGTCGGTCCAGGTCGTCGTCGATGTGGACTTCGCCGCAACCCCAAGCACGCGCTCGGTCTCTTGCCAGGTCAGGGTTGCTGTCGCAGAGCGCGGTGATCCGCGCCGCCGGGTTTTGGAGATGCTCGATGGCATGCAGGTCGGAAATGCGGCCGGTCCCGACAAGGGCGACCCGATAAGGCTTGCCTGTCATGGCCAGGGCCTGTCCTTGAGAAACGGATTCCCGGCCTTGCGCACCATCTGCCCCAGCTCCGCCATCCGCGCATCCCCGATCCGCACCGACGGGCCGGAAATTCCCAGCGCGGCGATCATCCTGTCACTGGAATCGAAGACCGGCCGTGCAACGCAGCGGATTCCCTCAGCGAATTCGCCGTCATCCACCGCGACCCCCTGGATGCGCGCCTGTTCGAGATCATCGTTCAGCACGTGGCGATCAATAATCGTCCGGGCGGTGTGGGACGGCAGCGCCGCGGGAATTTCGGCACCACCAAACGCAAGAAACGCTTTGCCAAGCGCCGTGCAGTGCAAGGGCGCGAGAGAGCCGACAGGATGGTCCACCTTGAGCGGGAGCGTTGAATCGACCTTGTCCACATACCACACGCGCTCATCCACCAGAACAGCGAGATGGGCGCATTCGCCGGTCACGTCGACCAGACGCTGCAGTATCGGTCGACAAAGCTCCTTGCAGGCGACGACCTCGCTCAGGCTGTGCCCCTCTTTCCGGAATTGCGGCTCATGCGCAGCGCGATAACGCCGCGATTCGTCCTGCACTGCGTATCCGGCCGCGACGAGGGACTTCAGGATGTGGGAGGCGTTGGATTTCTCGATGCCAAGCTCCTCCGCGATCCTTGTGAGTCGCATCGGTTCGGTCGAGGCGGCCAGAATGTCGAGCGCCTTGAGGCCCCTCATCAAGGATTGCAGCAGCCGCACGGTTCACCTTTCAGTTCGATCAGGATTCTCTCTGACATAAGTTTGCACATTACGCACGATTTGTTTAACATAAGGAAACTTTTGCAGACAATGATCGTTTGTGTCGCAAAAAGCCAGATTTTCTTGCCTTATGCAATCCATTTTGTTGACCTAGGGAGAAAAGCCTGCATACTTGTCGCCGCACCGCATCGGGTGCGTAGCCTCAGGAAAACGGGAGGGAGAACAATCTCATGACCTGTGTTTTGCGCCGGGGATTTCTCGGCACCGCCATCGCCGCACCGCTTGCGACCGCCGCCACTCTGGCGTTCGCCGACGGCCACGAGGTGACCATCAGCCACTACTTTACCGGAGAACTCGGCCTCAAGGCGTTCCAGGAGCAGATTGACCGCTTCGAAGCGGCCACTGACTACGCCCTCAAAGACAGCCCCGTCGGACATGAAGACTTCAAGACCGACATTCTGGTTCGGGCATCGGGCAACAGCCTGCCGGACGTCTTCAGCTACTGGGCCGGCGCGCGCGTCCAGTTCATCGTGGATTCGAATGCGCTTCATCCGATCGACGACATGTGGGACAGCGCCGGTCTCGACAGCGTCGTTGCGAAGTCCGTCGCCGACAGCGCAACGATGTACAACGGCAACCGCTATCTCGTGCCGTTCAACTATCACTATTCTGGCGTCTTCTATAACAAGTCCGTCTTCGCCGACGCGGGAATCGATGAATTGCCAACGAACTGGGAGGGCTTCGTCGCCCTGTGCGAGAAGCTGAACGCCCATGGCGTCACGCCGATCGCGCTTGGATCCATGAACCGCTGGCCGGCGCAGTTCTGGTTCGACTATCTCCTGCTGCGGACCGCCGGACCCGACTACCGTGCACGTCTCATGGCAGGCGACGCGTCCTACAACGACCCTGAAGTCCATACCGCCATGGGCATGTGGAAGGATCTCGTGGACGCAGGCCATTTCGCCGAAAACGCCAATGCCGATTCCTGGACCGACGCGTCCGACAAGGTCGCCCGTGGTGACGCCGCCATGACGCTCATGGGAACCTGGATAACCGGATACTGGAATGGCCTAGGCCTGGCGCCGGGAGAGGACTACGACTTCTTCCCGTTCCCGAGCATTTCAGAAGGCGTGGCCGAGGCCTCGGTCGGCCCTGTCGACGGCCTCGTAATGGCAGCCAACGCCGCAAACGTGGACGGCGCCAAGGCTTTCCTCGAATACATGGTTTCGAACACCGATGTACAGGCCGCCTGGAGCAAGGCGCAGGGGGCGCTTTCAGCGAACGTCAATGTCGACCCGTCCAATTACAATTCCGTGATGCTGAAAGCCTTCGAGACGGTCGCGGCATCCGAAGTCTTCGCGTTCAACTACGATCTGGCAACGCCGCCGCCTGTCGCGGAGGTCGGGCTCTCAATGTTCTCGCGTTTCATGGACGATCCGTCCAAGCTCGACGAAATACTCGCGCAGGTGGCCGCGGACGCCTCGGCGGCTTTCGAGCAGTAACCGAATTGCGCCGGGTGGAACAGAATCCTGCCCGGCGCACTGACCGGAGACATTGATGGAGTCACAAAACCGTCTCTGGCGGGTCCTGCTGCTTGCGCTGCCGATTCTCGTGTTTTCGGTTCTGGTGATCTGGCCGCTTCTGAGTTCCTTCTACTACAGCTTCACCAACTGGAACGGTTTCAGCCGCGACTACGAATTCCTCGGCCTGCGGAACTTCGCCAGAATCTGGACCGACCGACTGTTCTTCAATGCCATCGTCAACACGACCATCTGGATGGTGGCGGCGCTGGTCCTGCCAACGCTGACCGGCCTGTTCCTGGCACTGCTGCTTGATCGGCAGGTACGAGGCGCACGGATCTTCAGGACCGTCTTCTACCTGCCCATCTGCCTGTCCGCCATCGTCGTGGGCCAGATCTGGATATGGATCTACCAACCCGATTGGGGCCTGCTGAACACCATCGTGAAACTGGCAGGCAATCCGGACTTCAACCACGCATGGCTCGCGCGTCCCGACAGCGCCCTGTTGGCCGTGATAGTCGCCTGGTCATGGCAGCAGACAGGTCTCTCCATGGTCATCTACCTTGCCGGGCTCACCTCGATCCCTTCGGAACTGCTCGAAGTCTGCGAAATCGAGGGAGCCACGGCATGGCAGCGCATCCGGCGTCTGGTGATCCCACTCCTGACACCGTCCACGGTTGTCGTTGTGGCGCTTTCCATGATCAATTCGCTCAAGGGCTTTGACATACTCTACATCATGACCGGCGGAGGACCGTTCAATTCCTCCGACACTCTTGCCATGCATATGTACAACGAAAGCTTCAAGAAATACCTGATGGGATACGGAAGCGCGATTTCGGTGGTGCTCTTCCTGATCGCGCTCACCATCATCGGCGTCTATTTCCGGCAGCTGAGGAAAGTGGACGAGATCTATGGCTGATGTCGCCACGTCGGCGCCAGCGCGGTTCAATCCATGGCCGATAACGGCGTTCGTGGCGCTCTGCATCCTTGCGGCGCTGTTTCTCGCCCCAACGGCGGGAGTTCTCCTGTCGTCGGTGAAGACGACCCGCGCCATAGCGCTTGGAGATCTCTGGTCGGTTCCGGACCGGATCCATTTCGAGAACTACACCGAGGTGCTCTCCAACCCGGCGGTGCATCGATACTTTCTCAACACGCTCATTGTCACGGTGCCGGCCACCTTCGCCTCGATCGCGCTTGGTGTGCTGGCCGGTCACGTGTTCGCCAAGCTGCCCTTCCGCGGCAGCAACATCCTGTTTCTCGTTGTGGTCTCTGGCATGTTCTTCCCGCCTCAGGTAATCTTGGTTCCGTTGTTCAGGCTCTTCAACTGGCTCGGACTGATCGATACGCTCTGGCCGATAGTCCTGGTCCATACCGCACTGGGAATCCCGATCTGCACGCTGTTGATGCGCAATTTCTTCGCCGCCGTGCCGAACGCGCTCCGGGAAGCGGCACTCATCGAAGGGGCCAACGAGTGGCAGGTGCTGACCCGTGTTTCGCTGCCGCTAAGCCTTCCGGCGCTTGCGGTTCTGGCAACCCTGCAATTCACCTGGATCTGGAACGACTTTCTCTGGCCGCTGATCTTCACCCAGTCGGACGACAAGCGCACAATCATGATCGGCATCGTCAACCTGCGGGGGCAGTACACGGTGGCCTGGGGCGTTCAGGGTGCGCTGTCCCTGGTTGCAAGCCTTCCCACACTCCTCATCTTTCTCTTTTTCCAGCGGTACTTCATCAAGGGAATGACCATGGGCGCGATCAAGGGATAGGGCATGGCACGTGTCGAACTGAGAGACATCCGCAAGTCCTTTGGCGCAACCGAGGTGATCCGCGGTCTGGACCTGAGCATCGACAGAGGCGAATTCGTGGTCTTCGTCGGTCCTTCCGGATGCGGAAAGTCCACCATCCTGAGGCTGATTTCAGGGCTTGAGACCGTTTCCTCGGGGCAGATCCTGTTTGATGGCAAGGACATGACCCAAACGGCTCCGTCAAGGCGTCAACTCGCCATGGTGTTTCAGTCCTACGCGTTGTTTCCCCACCTGACCGTGGCGGAGAACATCGGCTTCGGCCTCAGCCTGACAAAGACCCCAAAGGCGGAAATCACCCGCCGCGTCACGAAGGTGGCAAAGACCCTCCAGCTCGACTCGCTTCTCGAGCGCACGCCTCGACAGCTATCAGGCGGGCAGCGCCAGCGGGTGGCCATCGGCCGCGCCATCATGCGGAGCCCCAAGGTCTTCCTCTTTGACGAGCCCCTTTCGAATCTCGACGCCACGCTGCGCGTCAGCATGCGCCTGGAGATCGCGCGCCTGCACAGGGAACTGGGCGACGTGACGATGATCTATGTGACTCATGACCAGATCGAGGCGATGACGTTGGCTGATCGGATCGTCGTGCTGAACGGAGGGCGAATCGAGCAGGTCGGGACTCCAATGGACGTGTACGAGAACCCGGGGAACTCCTTTGTCGCGGGTTTCGTTGGAGCGCCTTCGATGAACTTCATCCGCTGCAGCGTCGACGGGGATGGAGTTGCGCGGTTTGGCCCGGCCAGCGTCCACCCGACCCGACCGCATGAGCTCTCCGGCAAGGCCTTGCTTGGCATCCGGCCCGAGCATCTGACCCTGGTCGCTTCGGGCCAAGGCACGTTTGACGCCGAGATCGACCTGGTTGAGCGGCTGGGCGCCGAATGCCTTGTCCATCTGCGCGCGCCGTTTCTTGAAAGGCCGATCACGGTGCGTACCGGCGCCACATTTGGCCTGATCGAACGAAAGGTGGTCGGCGTGCAGGCTGACCTGACGAACCTTCACGTCTTCCCTCCTCCAAGCCCGGCAGACAAGCCGGACCCTTGAGCTGCCCTCGGTGCCACGCTGGCGTCGAAGATTCGCGGTCGTCCCGATGCCCCAGATAGACCTCCACCACTGGACGCTCGCTGTCGCCGTGCTGAAACCCGGTGTCACGACAGGCATATTTTTCCCACCTTGGATTTTCCACCCATTGCTTCCATGCATTAAGAAATATGACCGGGACGCCACGTCCTTCACCACGGCACACCTTGTCTTTCCACCGGAAGTTGCGGTCTTTCGGCTACGGAGGGCCGAATCCAGTGTTTCGGCAGGTGGATCCAGGTACGAAACCCGGGTTTCCGGGCGAATCGCCCGCGGAAACGGCAGCGCATATGGCGCCTGCCGAACCATATCCGTCGTGAAACCGACGTGAATGCCGGAACTTGATCTGTAAAGGTCCGTCCGTCAGCCTGAAAACGACTGCCCGATGCCCGTCATGCGCACATTGCGTGACCCGTCCGTCCGTAGGACCAGTGATGCGGGCATGCTGCCTTGGTCCCTGAACGGTTCCGGACAACCATTCCGTGGCCGCCGACAGCGGGATTCCGTTGCCACGCCATGGCGTGACAGACGGCATCATGGACCATTCAATGGCGGTCCATACGCACGGATCAGAAGTCGCTCCGGATCAAGTAGTGAGCTGGCGCCATGCATGGCTTTTGCATGGATGTGGGTTGCACCCATCCGTCGCGCTTCGGACCAACGTTCTTGGTCGGGCGGCATCCGATTCCTGAAGGAAGTGGCCTGACCGATCCACCTAGCCTGCCAAGACCCCATTGAGTTCAAGCCGCAAGGATGAACACGCCGGGAACATCGTTCCAGGTGCACAGTTCGGCATCGAAAACGAAGAGGGAGCGCCCACCACCTCGCTCAACCTCTGGTCGACCGCCCATGGCCCTTGCCGACCTGACTTGGCTGAATTCCCTGCAGGTGATGGTGGCGATCCGGCATCCGCTTCCCTGTGCCTTGCGACGGACGCACACCACATGGCTGCAGGCACAGCCAGAAGGACAGGCGGGATCGAGTGCATCCAGAAATGGACCACAGCCACCCCGGTCATCGATCTGTTGCTGTTCCGATAGATCATCTCCAGCCCTGTCTGGACCATACTTATCCAAACAGCCAATGGCAGAAGCCAGGATGTTCGCTTCATCCCGGACCTGTCACTCCGCATCGGCCCCGGTTCCGACCGTCCAGCTGCCGGCATGGTGAATTCCGGACGTCTGTCCATATGTCCTGCATCAATAGTGGAAGCATTGATGTAAGCGGTCATCGGAAGCGCCACGCCATTGTGCGTCCGTGCGCGTTCCCCGTCCAGATGGTCGGTATTTCGGCCCGGATCAAGCGACCTTCCTGTTTTCCTTTAAGGATCATCGGCGCCGAGCGGCGACGGTTCCGGTGGCCTCCAGCCGTCCTGTCCGGTTGCCCGACGCCGCGCTGGTCCGGAACCGCCCGCATCGTCGTTGCCGGACCTGTGCGGCGCCTCGGTCAACGGCAGGAATTCCCGGACATTCGGCGACAGGCTCTTTCTTCCCTGTTCCGCCGCCTGGCGCCACGCCGGTCCCCGGGCAGCGATCTCCTTCCAGGCGTCCATCAGGTCTTCGGGACGGTCCTGGCCTAGGGCGCGGCAGGGAATGTCAGCCTGGGCCAGGTCCTTCCGTGCCTTGCCGCGTCCGACAGCGTCGGGAAGCCACGAGCAGCTTGTGGACGGCAAAACGTTCCGGCGCCGGCACCTTGACCGGGATTCCGGGACCATGAAGGACGGCCGTCTCTATCCCCTGATGCATGAGGAAGTCGAGGAACCGGAGCGGCTGGCCGTCCCCCCAAGGGCCGGCAGGCGGACAGGCCGGTCCCGCGGCGGGCCACGCAAGGGCGCCAGGATGTCGACGGACAGCCGTTCCTGGCTTCCGTCCCGGATGGCGTAGCGCAGGACGCGGCGCGGGTCGAAGGGCGAGGGAACGGCCTCGAGCCTGGGGTCCACCGTCTTCAGCACCGCGGGCAGGTCCGGCTCCATCCGGTCCTCCACAGCGGTCGGAACGGCGGGAAACCGCCCGATATCAACGTCGCCCGTCCGCGCCATCGCGGCAGGCGCCCGGAAGCCGGGCATCGGAGGATAGCACCGGAAGGCGACGGATCCCACAGGCACGGCGCGCAGGCGAAAGGCGCCCGCCTCGGCCAGCGCGGCCAGCACGTTCCCGCTCAGGGCGTCAGGGCCGGGCATCCTTCCGGCCCGGAGGGACCGGACCATTTCCGCGCGTCCGCGATGCCTCTCCTCTCCTTGATCCGGCGTCGCAGGACAGGCGTGTCGGGGCCGAGATACCGCGCGGGCGGACGCGCGCCGTTCCGGGACGGGGACTGCCAGTACCAGTATTTCCGGCCCCTCACCGTTTTCATGTGGGCCGAACCGCCCGCGTCCATGGTCTCCCGGAAGCTGCCGGTCCAGGCCCTTTCGGCCAGTTCGGCGTGGATGGTCTGGATCGGGACGGGCAGGCGTTCGATGGACGACATGGCATTCCCTTCCCACCGTTATACTCAGGTTGCGGATTCGTGTATAATGACCGGTTCGCGTCTTCAAGCCCCGGACGGGTCCGGCGGATCCCGGTTTCCGGAAAGGCTAGTGCCCGCCTCTGTCATGGTCAGTCTCCTTCATCCGTTTCCGCCGCCAGCCGGTCCGACCGGTTCGGGTCGGTGGCCGGCTGATCGGGCGCGAGGGGAAACCGCCGGGGACCGCGTGTTAAGGGGCCGGCCTGCGGAGGCCGTTTTCCGCCGATTCCGGCCGAAAAAACGGAAAGGCTTATCCCTTTGACCAAGGCGGGTCAATATTTTGTGTCGGAGGGGGTTGACGCGGCGCTGTGTTCGCCTTATGTTCCTCCCATGCCAAGCCGATGGAAAGACGACCGCCCCATGTCCCGCCAGGAGTTCGAGGAGCTCCTGCCGGACGACGGCGCCTGCGCCCGGCGCCTTGCGGAGCTGCGCTGGGGCAGGGGCTTCGCGTGCCCGGCCTGCGGCGGGACGAGGGGCTGGGAGCTGAAAGGGGAGCGCTGCCGCCGGGAATGCGCGGACTGCGGCCGCCAGACCTCGGTGACGGCGGGCACCGTGATGCACCGCTCCCACCTTCCGCTCAGGACATGGTTCCTTGCGGCCCACCTCATGGCGACGCACTCCAACGGCATCTCCGCGCTGCAGCTGCAGGCCCAGCTGGGCATCGGAAGCTACAGAAGCGCCTGGCTGCTGCTCCGGAAGCTGCGGCGGGCCATGGTGGACCCGGACCGGAGCCCGCTGCAGGGGATCGCGGAGGTGGACGAGGCGTCGATGCCCTGCCGCGACGGCGGCGGCGCGGAGGACGGCGGGGAGAGGGGCGTGGCCGGCCGGGGCCGCAGCACGTCGGGCCGGATCCCCATCGCCGGGGCCGTGGAGCTGTCGGAGGACGGCAGTCCACGCCGCATCCGGCTGGAGACGGTCGGGGACTACGGCGGGGTGACGCTCCGCGGCTTCATCGCCGGGGCGGTCGAGCCGGGCGCTTGGGTCGTCACCGACGGGTGGAGCGGATACACCGGGCTGCCCGACAGCCCGCGCGAGCGCAGGGTGGTCGGCGGCCGCCCGGCCCACAAGGTCCTGAGGTGGATCCACCGGGTGTTCTCCAACCTGAAGCGCTGGGCCATGGGCGTGTACCACGGGCTGCGCAGGAAGCGCGCCCAGCGCTACCTGGACGAGTTCGTCTTCCGATGGAACCGCCGCCGCCACCGGCGGACCTCCTTCGACCGACTCCTCGGCATCGGCCTCGGGCTGCCGCCCGCGACGTACCGCGACCTCACCGACGCCGCCGCCTGACGCCCGGACTCCGCTCCGTCCCGCGGCGCCGACCCCCAATCCCCCCGAATCCCGATCCTTCCAGCTCCGGACGGGCCGCCGCGTGGCGGCGGCGGCCCGGATTCCGCCGGAATCCGGGAAACCGGCCATCAGACCGCCGGTACAACATGTTGCGGTGCCGTAGTCAAAGGGATAAGCCTTAAAACGGATATCGTTTCAACCATTCCACTCCGAAGAGCGGCACGAGCCATTTTCACAGCGAGGGCGCTGCCCGGGCTGGACAGATTGCCCGAAAATAGGCTTTCCGGCTGCGGCAGGCGGCGGCGAAGTCGGCCAGCGCCATGATCCCGAGGTCTGGGAACAGCACATCGGGCGGCGGTTCCGGCATCTCCCACCATACCATCACCAAGGCGGCCAGATGCCCGGAACGGGGGATCTTCTGATGGACGAGTTCGGCCACCATAGACAAGTTGATTGAGGTTCTTAACCTCAACTACCTCGAACAGATTGCCTGGCGGTCCACACGGTTTGAAAAGTTGGACGCTTAACCCAACGCAGGTGTGCCCTTAAGCGAGCTGATCAGGAGTCTTGAAGAGGTGTCCTAAACCGGAGCTGCATGATTCTGCGTTGCAGCATATTGACAGCGCCACAAAATTCCAACTATCACTTTCCAGACGAAATTAAATTGCTGAACTAACTAACCGAGGCAGCGTATGACCGAGAATCTCCGAGACCGACCTTGGCTATTTCGCACCTATGCAGGGCACTCCACCGCCAGAGCCTCGAACGAATTGTTCCGTGCCAATTTGGCGAACGGCCAGACAGGGCTTTCCGTCGCCTTCGATCTTCCGACCCAAACCGGATATGACAGCGACCATGAACTCGCGCGAGGCGAAGTCGGTAAAGTTGGTGTTCCGATCGCGCATCTCGGTGATATGCGCGCACTCTTCGACCGAATCCCTCTAGACCGAGCGAACACGTCGATGACCATCAATGCCACGGCACCTTGGCTCCTCGCGCTCTATATCGCCGTCGCCGAGGAACAGGGTGCGGATGTTGCGGCACTTCAAGGTACAGTCCAGAACGACATCATCAAGGAGTACCTTTCCAGAGGTACGTACGTCTGTCCTCCCCGTCCCAGCCTGCGCATGGTCACAGACATCGTTGCATTCACTTGCGAACATCTTCCCCGATGGAACCCGATGAACGTGTGCAGCTATCACTTGCAGGAGGCAGGGGCGACGCCCGAGCAGGAACTCGCTTTCGCATTGGCAACCGCCACAGCTGTTCTAGACAACCTCAAGGGGAAGGTCCAGCCTGAACGTTTTCCGGGAATGGTTGGTCGAATTTCATTCTTCGTCAATGCAGGCATACGATTTGTGACCGAGATGTCCAAAATGCGCGCATTCGTCGAGCTTTGGGATGAGATTGCCAGCGAACGCTACGATATTGAAGACCCCAAGCTGAGAAGATTCCGCTACGGAGTTCAGGTCAATTCCCTTGGCCTCACCGAACAGCAACCGGAAAACAACGTTACGCGGATCCTGCTCGAGATGCTGGCCGTCACGTTATCAAGGAATGCACGCGCACGTGCGGTCCAGCTTCCGGCATGGAATGAGGCCCTGGGACTGCCAAGGCCTTGGGACCAGCAATGGTCACTCAGGATGCAGCAGATCCTTGCCTATGAGACCGACCTCCTTGAATATGGCGACCTTTTTGACGGGAATCCCGCAGTCGCGAGCAAGGTCGAGGACCTTAAGGAAGGTGCCCGCCATGAACTGGCGCAGATAGATTCCATGGGCGGCGCGATCGAGGCGATCAGCTATATGAAACGCCAGCTCGTGGAGTCCAACTCCGCTCGAATTTCGAGGATCGAGGCAGGGGAAACCACTGTTGTCGGCGTCAACCGATTCACCGGTGGCGAACCATCGCCACTTCCAAGTGGCCCGGAGGCGATCATTGTCACGGATCCGGAGGCAGAGTCGGAGCAAATCGAGCGAATCGTGGAATGGCGCGCTTCCCGTAACAATGCTGCTGTGCTGCAAGCCATGGAAGCCTTGCGACATGCCGCAGCGCAAGGTGAAAATATCATGCCTCCGAGCATCGCCGCCGCCAAGGTCGGTCTGACGACTGGAGAGTGGGGTGACGTTCTTCGTGAAGCTTTCGGACAGTATCGTGCGCCGACCGGAGTGTCGGCGAGTCCATCGAATCGCGTCGAGAATCTCGATCAGATCCGCACCGCGGTGGATCTAGTCTCACGCCGTCTCGGCCGCCGCCTCAGACTGATTGTCGGCAAGCCAGGACTCGACGGCCATTCCAATGGGGCAGAACAGATCGCAGCCCGTGCCCGCGATTGCGGAATCGACATTGACTACGAGGGCATCCGCCTGACCCCGAGCGAAATTGTCTCTGCCTGTGAGGCTGATCCGCCACATATTCTTGGGCTGTCCATCCTTTCAGGCAGCCACATGCACCTGATGGAAGACTTGATGGAGCGCCTGAAGGAAGCGAACATGGCCCATATACAAGTTATCGTTGGAGGGATCGTTCCACCGAACGATGTGGACCGTCTGCAGGCCCTCGGCGTCGCCAGGGTCTACACGCCGAAGGACTTCGATCTCACACGGATCATGTTCGATATTGTCGATTTGGCGGAACCACGGCCAGTTGCCGCCGAATGACTTCGCACGCCCTTGAAATTGAGACCGCCGGAACGGTTGTGCAATCGGATAGAGGTTGCGGTTGCGGCTGTGGGAAAGTCCAATGAGTCTACCTCGCATGGAATGAGGGATCTATCGCACCTGCGTTTCGGCAGCCATACGATGATGCGACCCCAAACGAGCGGAGATCTGGAATTCCGAATTCAGGGATGGCCATTATGGCCACAGAAAATGGGAGAAGGGCAGCATGACCATCCATATTGGGGCCGACAAAGGCGATATTGCCGATACCGTGTTGCTGCCGGGAGATCCCTTCAGGGCGAAGTGGGTTGCGGAGACCTTTCTTGAGGATCCGATAAAGATAAATGAAGTCAGAGGCATGCTTGGCTATACCGGAACATGGAATGGTCATCGCGTCACGGTTCATGGCTCGGGAATGGGCATGCCCAGCCTCAGCATCTATGTTAACGAACTGATGTGTGACTATGGCGTGAGGACCCTCATTCGGATCGGTTCCACCGGCGCGATGCAGCCAAACGTCAATCTTCGGGACATTGTTCTGGCGATGACCGCATCTTCGGTATCGACACCCTCATCGACAATCTTCAGGACTCTGAACTTCGCACCATGTGCTGATTGGGGCCTGCTGAAGTCCGCTGCAAAGTCGGCGGAGAAACATGGATTCCCGAAGCATATAGGCGGAATCTACTCGTCCGATACTTTCTATGACGAACGTGATGATCTCTCGGAGCAGTTGGTGCGTCACGGAATCCTTGCGGTCGAAATGGAAACGGCGGAACTCTACGCCCTCGCGGCGCGGCATGGTGGTCGGGCCTTGTCAGTGCTGACGGTCTCGGACCACCTTCAGACCCGTGAGCAGCTTCACTATGACGATCGCGAAAGATCCTTTCATGACATGGTGCTGGTCGCCTTGGAGGCAGCATTCCCCTGAACGCCGTGTCGGCGCGAATATCCGTTGGGAAGCGGTGGGCGCCAGTCCCCAAGGATAGCCTTCGCGGGTGCAAAAACTTCCACGAGCAACGGATGACAGGTCGCTTCGTCGCTGGAGTGCGTGGATGAGCAGTCTCCACCCGGACATGCGCTCAGTGCGCACAGCAGGTCGATTTCGGCAAAGAACTCGATGTGGTCGCCCCGCCGTGCCGGGCTGGCCTTCATGAAGTACTGACCAGTGTCCCGAGTGAAGCCGGTGCACATAAACACGTTCAGGACATCGTGAACATTTAGTTCAGCTTCCGTGACCGGTAGACGTGTTTCCTCCGCAAGCGCACGGGCGAGATTTGAATGACAGCAATGGTGATACTCGCCGCCCGTCAGAAGCCTGTGGGTATAGGGGTCGCAGCGCGTTCCGATCACGTCATGTACGCCACCCCCAAATCTGTCGAAACCGTACCAGTCGAGAGTGTCATGGACGATGGTCGCCATCGGCCGAAGATAGGGCAGGCAGGACCATAGCCGGTCACCGATACTGAGATGCGTGCCGTATAGGGCACGGGTTTTGCCTGAGAAGAAGTGCTCGGCGATGTTATTCGCCGACCATAGATTCAGGTCACCGACTTGGGCACCCTCCATGCAGGAAATCCGGAATAACTGGCCTGCCCTTACCCGGAACGCACAGCCAGTGCGTGGGGCAACGACGATTTCACCGGCTCTTTCGGCGTTCGAACGGGCGTTGCGATAGGTGGCAATATCCGGGGCCTGCAGGGCATCGCTACGGTAGACGATGACCGGTTTGGCGGCACGTCGGACGTCTGCGTCATCGGGTTCTTTCGGCATGGGGCTATTCCTGTGCTGGCAGTTAACACTTGTCTACGGTTGTTCAAGGTCTCGCAAGATCCGACTTTCAGAATGGGTTCACATCGGGCGCATACGAGTTGCAACGGGCTTTTGCGGCAGTGGGACGGCATGGGGCTGGCCTCGGCCAATTGGATTTGGGAGTCCAGTGGCGGATTTCGGGAGCTATGTGCGTAAGTGACCATCTTCAGGCCGGGTGCGTTCCTTGGCCTTGCGATTCCTGACCACGCCAAAGGCGTGGGTCAGTTTTGGATGCGCGGTGTTGGCGGCAGATCAAAAGGGCGGGATTTCCGCGCTTCGCCGCGACGGGGCTCCACCGGACACCGGGCCTGAAGTGGACCGCGCAGCCGGATGTGCCCGTGGCCGGCCGCGGGGAGGAGGCCGCGCAATGCGGCTAGATGGGACCTCCGGCCCGAAATCACTGGGAATTCAGTGCCCCTTCCGGGCAGGCGGCCCGGGGCCTTCACTGACCTATGCCGAGAAATGCCTGGAGTTCAGGGATTCCGCCTTCCCGTGTCGGTGGCGGTCAGGCAACGCTCGCCGTACCGTTCCGGGGAACGGGTCCGGACGGCGCGTTGGGCGGTGGCGTGGCCAACGGAAGAACCGCCGACCGAAGCGCCGTGGCCTGGGGCGAGGGGACCGCAGCAAGGTCGGGCCTTCCTACGTCCCTGGCCGGAACCGCGGGTCGGCGGGCCTCGCGTCCGGGCGAAGGGCCCCGCTGCCTGTTTCGGTGTGCGCCGGACGGGTCTTCAGCGGACCGGGCGCACGCCCCCCCTAGGCCTTTCCGGTCAAGCGATGAAGTCGAAGTCATCCGCTGTCAGCAGCGATGCATCGAAGTCCCCGATCACGATCGAGAAGGCGTCGGATGGGCCACTGATCACGGCGTCGTCGCCACTTTGCTTGATGTCGAGGTCGGAGAACTTCAGGCCCCCCTTGATGACGATGGTGTCCAGCCCGTCCTGAAAGTCGTGGATGGTGTCGGTTTCGGACTCCCGGTCGAACACGAACCGGTCGGCACCGCCGCCGCCCCACAGGTCGTCGTTGCCCTTGCCGCCGACCAGTGTGTCGTTGCCATCGCCGACGGCGCCGTTCCAGGGGATACGTTCGCGGCTCACAATGTCCCCCCCTATTCCAATCTTTATCGACGTGACGTCCGCGCCCCAATTGCCGCCGCGGAGGGTGTCGTTGCCATCGCCGCCGTAGAGCGTGTCGTCGCCATCGGCGCCGCCGCCACCCCAGTTGCCGCCCACGAGGGTGTCGTCGCCGTCGCCGCCGTAGAGCGTGTCGTCGCCATCGGCGCCGCCGCCCCAGTTGCCTCCGTGGAGGGTATCGTCGCCGTCGCCACCGTGGAGGGTGTCGTCGCCGTCATTGCCGCCGCCGTAGTTACCGCCCCAGAGGTCGTCATCGCCGTCGCCGCCGTCCAGAGTGTCGTCGCCATCGGCGCCGTCGCCCAAGTTGCCACCGAAGAGCCAGTCCGCGCCGCCACCACCGTTCAGGGTATCGTCGCCATCGGCACCGTCACCGTGGTTGCCACCGTGGAGGGTGTCAATGCCATCGCCGCCGTTCAGGGTGTCGTCGCCGCGCCCGCCGTAGAGGACGTCGTTGCCATCGCCGCCGTTCAGGGTGTCGTCGCCGGCGCCGCCGTAGAGTATGTCGTTGCCGGTGCCGCCGTTCAGGGTGACGCCTTTGGGAGCTGACACGTTTCCAGTTCCGCCCTCACCGTCCTTACGGCCCTCGTCGTCTTTCGCTCCGAGGTCTTTGGGGGCCAGCGCTTTCCCGGTTCCGCCCTCACCGTCCTTCGTGTCCGTGGTCCCGTCCGGGTCGGATCTCTGGGTTTGCGTGTCATCGGTCTTGGTCTCCGCGGGCTGGCCGGCGCCGTGCACGACCTTATCGCCGCCGCCGGAGCCGGAGGGCAGTTCGAAGTCGTCCGCGCCGAGCGTGTCCGCCGACACGCCCGTCAGCCGGATGGTGTCGCCGTCGCCGTAGCGAATGACGGCGTCGTCACCGTCCCGCTCGATGGCCAGCGACGCGAACCCGCCGACCACCCCGTCGATGCGGACCCTGTCTCCCTTCCGGAAGTCGGCGATGGTGTCGTGGCCGTCCCCCGCCACGAACACGAAGGTGTCCGTGCCCCGGCCGCCCCTCAGCGTGTCGGCGCCGGCGCCTCCGTTCAGCATGTCGTCGCCGTTGCCGCCCCTCAGCGTGTCGTCGCCCGCGCCGCCGTTCAGCGTGTCGTCGCCACCGCGGCCCTTCAGGGTGTCGTCGCCAGCGCCCCCGCTCAGCGTGTCGTCGCCCCTGGTGCCCTTCAGCGTGAGGCCCCCGGCCTTCTGTACCGCGGAGCCGTCCCCGTCGCTGCCGCCCCCGCCGTCCGGGGTGCCGCCGTCGCCGCCCTGCGGGCCATCCCCGGCGGCGGGGAACCGGAAGCGGTCCGCGCCCAGCGTCTCCGCCGGCACGCCCGACAGCCGGATGGTGCCGCCGCCGTAGCGGATGACGGTGTCGGCGCCGTCCTGCTCGATGACCAGTCCCTCGAACCCGCCGGCCACGCCGGCGATCTCGATGGTGTCGCCCTCCCCGAAGTCGGTGATCCTGTCGTGCCCGTCCCCGGCCGCGAACGCGAAGGTGTCGGCGCCGAGGCCGCCATACAGGGTGTCGTCGCCCCGGCCGCCCTTCAGGGTGTCGTCGCCGCGCCCGCCGAACAGCCGGTCGGCGCCGCCGCCGCCGTCGAGCGTGTCGTCGCCGTCGCCGCCGTAGAGGGTGTCGTCGCCGCCGCCGCCGTTCAGCGTGTCGTCGCCGGACCAGCCGTCCAGCGTGTCGTTGCCCGCGCCGCCCGTCAGGGTGTCGTCGCTTCCGTCGCCTGTCAGGGAGATGTCCCGCGTCATGGTGCCGTTTCCTTTCTGTCTGTCCGCCGTGTGGCTCAGGTGGGCCCGGGGCCTTCCTGAGCGTCGCGGCCGCATCTACCCACCTCCGCTCCGGAGCGCAACACCCGTGTGGCCCGTTTTTCCGCCATGCCGCGGCGGTCAGGTTCGCCCGCCATTCGCAGGTCGGCCAGCCTCGGGTCCATGACGCGGCTCCCGGGCCCGGGAATGGCGCTGGCCCCCTTCGAACGGCGGGAGCCTGGGCCGCGGCCCGGACTGCCGGCAGCTGGCTTTCACCGCACCGCTCCCGACCGGCCTGCCCACGTCACGGAGCTCCTGTGAGACCGCCCGCGTCAAGCTCCTTTCAGGGCTATCGAACTTGGAATTTTCGTTGTCTCAAACGGGAACATATTGCGAACAGGAGTGCGCTCCTGTCGCGATTGGGATCAAGCCTAGATGATTTCAGACATCAACGCAACGATAGAGGCCCAAATGCGATTGCCCTGGCTCCTTTCCTGACCGCCTTCACCTCACGTCCGGCATCGTGGTAGCCTTGGCGCGAGCAGTCCCTTTCCGGCAGCCGTCCCCTCCCCGCGGCGAGGGTCTCCCCGTTCCGTCACATTGTTCCCTCTCCCCATTGTCGGGACGGTCCGGCACCAATCGGGGATGCTCCGGACGGAACTTTGCGGTTCCCCGGTGCGCCGAACGACGCGTCCAAACTCCTGCCCGGTCCGGTTGGTCGGCGTCCGCCGACCGCGTGACCATGATGCCCGATTTGGGCGGTGCGACGTTTCGGCAAGCCAAACCCGACCGAGTAGGTGTCGTCGTCCCTGGTCCCCGACCATTCCGTCCGTACCATTCCAGCGCCGTCCGTTTCCGGGGTTCCGTCATCGGCACCGGGTCCGGCCACCGTCGGCAACGTGCGCCCCCGGACACTGCGGTTTCCAACGCGGCCATGCCGGAATGACACAAGGAAACGCGTAATATGCCTCGAACGATTTGGTCAGTTATTCGAAATACCTTGAAGGTACAAAGTCAACCAACTCCATCCAGAGGGTTTCATGCCGAACTTCATTTTGGCGGGGATCGTCTTTCAATCGGCCATCTCTTTCAATCGGCCATGACGGATTCCTCCAATCACGGTAGCAGCCATGAATTTTCGACGCTCACTGGGCTCAATCTGATGCTAGACGGCGGAATTCGCGCCATTCATAGCGCCGAGCGCCTGAGCTATAACTCTGATGCTGTATCGTGACCGACTCAAGGCTCGTCCGTCTGGGGCCCGGCAAAGCCAATGGTGGCCGTGTATGTCGTAGTACAGGTACGTGATCGGGTGACCATAGGGCAGCGCATGCTCAAATGTCACGGTAAAGGAAATCGTCCAACAGCACAGTTGCCCGTACAGGGATGCCTCGTCCTGGAAGGGTAGAACCCAGCGATCGGCACCCCGTCGCGCATGACAACGGGCATCGCCAGATTGACTCTCCCTGACTAAAGCCAAAGAACGGGGGCATCAGGACCATGGGCTGACACGGCCATCTCACGTGATCGCATCTCATCAGACTGGGCGGGCACCTGTTCCGGGATTGGCGTTTATGTGGGAAAAACTTACGATGCATGCGCAATAGGATCGCTTTGCGCGGGCACTAGACCCACAGATATTGCTGCAACTCAAGCGCTGTCCCGATGCAGACTTCATGGGCGCCGCAGCCGCAAAGCCATATGGCTCAGTGGCGCACGAAGCGTGTGGATATGCCGAACAGAAAGGGCTGTCTAGCGTTGGAAAATCATGTTTTCATGGCTGTCCTGTTGGCGGCCTTCCTTCACGCCGGCTGGAACTCGGTCGTAAAGGTGGGGCTCGACCATTTTTCGACTCTACTGCTACTGGCCTTGGTACAAGCGGTGATCGCGATCGCCGTGCTGCCCTTTGTGGCACAGCCAGCCGCCGAATCCTGGATATGGATTCTCATCTCAGCAGCCCTGCACACCGGCTACAAGATTTTCCTGATGCAAGCTTATGCGCGTGCTGACCTCAGTCAGGCTTATCCGTTGGCGCGTGGGATTGCCCCACTGATCGTTACGGCTTGGTCAGTGATGCTCCTTCGAACCACCTTCACACCAAGTTCATTGGCTGCGATCACGGCCATTTCGCTCGGCATCCTGATGATGACGGCCAAGGGGTCATCCTCGGGATGGATGCGGGGCTCGGCGATATTCTGGGCATTGGGCACTGCGGGCTTCACGGCAAGCTATACGCTCGTCGACGGTGTGGGTGTACGGATCGCTGGCACCTCCTCCGGGTTCATTCTCTGGATGGTGACTGGCGATGCCATCGGTATGATGGCATTTGCGGTACTGACCCGTGGGGGCGCCGCCTTTTCGGCGTTGATGCCAGCTTGGAAAAGCGGGTTTGCTGCTGGCGCCATGTCGCTTGGTTCATATTGGATCGCGGTCTGGGCGTTCGCTCAGGCACCCATCGCACTGGTCGCCGCGCTACGCGAGTCAAGCATTCTCTTTGCCACGATCATCGCCGCCCTTGCCCTAGGCGAGCGTGTGAATCGCTGGCGTTGGGTATCGGCCTGTTTCATTGCCGGCGGAGTTGTGCTCATGAAGATTTGAGCAAGGTCAGCCAAAACCGCGCCCCGTCGAAGCTGAATCCTGCGAACTGTTGCAGTTCGCGACAGGACTCATTGACAGATCAAGGCTGAGTTCATTGTATGCAGGGAGGTGCGCTTCCCCTCAACGCACTTAGGGTGTTCGAATCAAGTGCACGTCACGGTAGGATGAGCGATGCTGCGGCCGAACTGTGTGTCATCCATGGTGCGACCAGCCATCAGGTAAGCGGGCTCGAAGAGAGGTTGGGAGTCAGACTCTGGTTACTGGGCCCTGCATCAGGCTACCACTCACCACCCAAGCCTAGCGGAAGTAGCCTCGATTGACCGAGGCCTCCAACATGATTCAGGATGTCACTACTCGCTCGATTGAAGCGGAGTGCGGCGCAGTCGCGATATCATGCCTAGTGGTTCATGCAAAACAAAAGAGTCCATATTTCATGCCGGACTTTCAGCCGCCGCCATCTCCTGGAGCTTCCTGTGCCCGCGCTTCCACGACGCCACCAGATCCTCCGGATTCCGGCTCCAGCGGAACGGGCGGGCGTCGCTGGCGTTGTGGTGCTCGATGTAGCCCTCGATCGCCGCGACGCAGTCGTCGAGCGAGTCGAAGACGGCGTCCTTCAGCCGCTGCCTCGTCAGCTCCGGGAAGAAGCCCTCGACCGCGTTCATCCACGACGCCGAGGTCGGGGTGAAATGGAAGGTCCAGTCGGGACGGGATCCAAGCCATTCGTGGACCTCGGCGGACTTATGGGAGGACACGTTGCCGGGGATGACGTGCACCGGGGTGCCCGGCTCGATCCCTTCGGCGACATGGTCGAGGAAGGCGGTGAACTCCGCCGACCGGTGCCGCTCCACCGTCTGCCCGACCACCTTTCCGGTGGCGACGTCGAGGGCCGCCAGCAGGCAGGTCGTGCCGTTGCGCCTGCAGTCGTGCGTCCTGGTCTCCGCATGCCCCGGCTTCATCGGGAGGGGTCGCTGGGTCCGCCCAAGTGCCTGAATCTGCGTCTTTTCATCGACCGACAGCACGACGGCGTGGTCCGGCGGGTCGACATACAGGCCCACGACGTCGCGGACCTTGATCTCGAAACGCGGGTCGCGCGAGACCTTGAACGTCCTGACCTGGTGCGGCCTGAGCCCGTTGCGCTTCAGGATGCTGGCACGTTCGAGGCGGTCAGCTCCAGCCTCTTCGCCAGCGCCTGCAGTGTCCAGTGCCGGGCGTGCGGCGGCGGCGGCGAGATCGCGAGGCCGGCCACGGCCCTCACCGTTCCGTCCGGGGTCGGCTCCAGTCCCGGAGGGCGGGTCGCGTCCCGCAGCAGCCCGTCCACGCCCTGCCCAGGGAAGCGGTCCCACCAGCGCTCCACGGTCGACCGGCACTTTCCGGTCCGCCTCATGGCCTCCGCCGCGCTGCGCCCCGACCCGAGGCCGGGGATGATGCGGGCGCGCCAGACGTGCTTCTGGATGCTCTGCGGGTCCTTCGCGATCCTTTCGAGGCGTTCGCGGTCGCCGTCCGAAAGCCTGGTTTCCTGTCTTTTCGGTTTCCTGCCCATTGCCCTGCCTGCTGTCTCTATGGTTGTTACGGGGCCGCCTGACGGCGACCGGAAGACAGTGGCACGCTTCACGGACAAATGGAAGCATCTGTCTTCAGTCAACCACTAGGCACATCGTTCATGGCTGGCTGATCCGGCGGCTCCAGAGCTTTCGCGACACCTATCCGAAGATCGGACGGTATGCACTACGAAATCCTTTCGCTGACCTAGCCATTGGCCTCATCGCAGTCTTTCACAGCCCCGCCACCCTACGAAGCGACCGTCACGGAGTGGACAGGCAACGCTTCGGTCACGGCACCCGATGGCTCCCCAGGACGGCGGCGCGGTTTTCGATAAGCTCCAGTACCTTGGCCACCGCCCTTTTTTGCCGCTCGCGCTGTCACGACGGGCATATTTTTGCCACCCTGGATTTTTCAACCCATTGATTGCACGCGATAACAAATGTGCCGGCACAGCATAGTCCCGCCACCGAAAGCTGCGGTCCTTCGGCGCTGGACGGCCGAATCCGGCTGTTCGCAGGGGGATCGAGGCGGAATGCCCCGGTTTCCGGGCGAAGCACATGTGAAACCAGCCCCGCACGGGAAGCCTGACGGACCGGCTGCGCCCGGAAATCCCCCTGACGCCCGCGCATGGCCTGACCGGTTGCGGAAAGTGGCTGCACCGGCCCTGGACGGCGGTGGGCAGGGTGATGGAATGACGGTGCGGAGATCGATTCCGGTGACTTCCCCGAACTGGACGCGGCCCCTGGAAAACGGCGCCTGATGGACAGGTCCGGTCCGCTCTGGCGTGGAGGCGGGTTGGGGAGCCGGCTTTGCCGCCCGCAGGCCCGACCATCGCATCGTCGCGCAGGGCCGGGATCCGGGGGGCCATCAGCCGTCCCGGGGCAGCATACCGCATCGGGCGTGACGGGTCCCCGCATCGCACCGGCGGGCCTTTCGGTGGACTGGCCGGCTCCCCGGAGCGGCACAGGCGGATGCCTGACCCCGGCGAGGGACACGCATGGGCCGGGGAACGGTCCCGGACAGCCGTTCAAATGGAGCCGCCCTGCCTGACGCCGCTGGCTCAGCCAGGGACCGGCGACCCGGACGCCGCCAGGGCCCGCGCATCCGGGGCGGCAGGTCGGCGGTCGCCGCGGATCCGCCGTCTCCAGCCTTCCCCCGATCCTGGCCACGGCGCCGGCCGGTCCGCCGGTTTCGGCGCGGGAGGTCTCAGCCCAGGAACTCGAAGTCCGATTCGGTCAGTTCCGATGCCGTCACGCCCTCAAGCGTGACGCTGGCGCCCGTGCCCGAGCTGTAGCCCGTGATCACGGCGTCGCCGTTCGCGTTCTCCCCGATGGTCAGATCACTGAACGACTTTGCCTTTCCGGCCTTTATGACGATCCTATCGTGATCCCACCCGGTGAACTTCCCGGTGCGCTCGTTGAAAGCCTTCGTCGGCCCGAAGTCGGTTATCGTGTCGTATCCGCCTGTGCCGCCGAACACGAACCGGTCCGCGCCCCTGCTGCCGTCAAGCGTGTCGTCGCCCCTGCCGCCATACAGCGTGTCGTTACGCGCCTCCCTTCCGGGTGTCGTTTCCGTCGCCGCCGGTCAGCGTGAGGGGAGAGCAATCATATGGAACAACAATGCTGGGGTCGGCTGCGATGAATTCAGCAAGCGTGGTCCAGGCCATGGCATCCTCCTTCTTTGGATACCCCCGTTCCATCCTGAAGTGTAACACCAGTGGCGGTGGTGACCGGTTTTCCGGGCGCTTGATGTTGCGTATCGGCCAGCAGGCGGCGACAGTCCCTGTGACGAAACAGGAGAGACCGCCATGCCCGAGGGCTGCCGCCACCTGACCCATGGGGAGAGATGCCGGATCGGCGCGCTTAAGGAAAGCGGGCTCTCCGACGGAGCCATCGCCGCCCGGCTGGGCCGTGACCGGACGTCGGTCTGGCGGGAGCTCCGCCGGAACGGCGGCGGCGGGGGGTACAGCCCCGGGGAGGCGCAGGAGAGGGCGGAGGCCCGCCGGAGCGCGGCTTCCCCGAACCCGAGGAAGATGACGCCCGACCGCTGGGCGCATGTGGAGGGGCTTCCGGGGAGAGCTGGAGCCCGGAGCAGGTCGCGGGACGGCTGCGTCTGGATGGTGGCTGGACGGTGGGCCGCCAGTGGATATATGAGCGTGTGAGGGCCGACCGGAAGGCGGACACGGTCATCGGGAAGGGCCACAGCGGGGCGGTGGTCTCCCTTGTGGACAGGGCGTCGGAATTCGTTTTCCTTCAGCGGGCTGGCCGACGCACCTCGGCCGCGATGCTGGAGATGCTGCGGCCGTCCGCCGCGCCCGTCCACACGATCACCTCGGACAACGGCAGGGAGTTCGCGGGCCACGCCGGCGTCGCGGCGGAGCTCGGGGCCGGTTTCTTCCTCCCCACCCCCTACCACTCCTGGGAGAGGGGCCTGGACGGGCACACCAACGGGCTGGCGCCGCAGTACCTGCCCAAGGGGACGGACCTCCGCACGGTCAGCGACGCGGAGGTGAGGGCGGTGCAGGACCGCACGGACGCCTATCAATCCATCACACTTAACTCCGTGTCTCCGTCCCCTTCTTTCCGCCGCCGCCCCATTCCTCCATGGCCTGTATGGCGATGACGGCGTAGGAGAGCAGCTTCACCCCTTCCCAGAGCTTCTGCGTGCCGGGCAGCGGCTGGCGTTTCGACGGATGGAATCCGGCCAGTCCGGCGGTCAGCACGGCGAAGCCCGCGATGGTCAGGTCCGGCGGCCCTCGGGGTGCCCTGAACCCGTGGTGCCTGGCGAGCGCCAGGAGCGCGGAGACGTCCGGGAGCGTGACGTGCATGGTGGCCGGGTCGTCCGGCCTCTCCCGCGCCAGGAGGGACAGGTCCCAGACGCGGAAGGCGGTGATGGCGTCGAAGGCGAGGCACTTGCGCAGGTCGTCGGCATGGTCCAGCCGGCGGTCCTCTATCCGTGTCCCCTGCTTCAGCGCGTGGAAGAAGCGTTCGATGCGCCAGCGCAGTTCGTACCAGCGCAGCACCTCGCGGGCTGTGTCGGGACCGGCCTCCCCGCCGTTGACCAGCAGCATCCAGTGCAGCGGCGCGCACCTCTTCCTTCCCTTCGCCGTCGCCGGACGTCGGGGCGGGTTCTCCTCGCGGGCGGAGACGGCGACCATGCGGGCGGGCGCGTCGCCGGCCCGGTCCTTCGGCGGCAGCAGGTCCACCTCCGCGCAGCGCAGCGTCAGTTTCGCGGCGCCGCCCTTCCGGCGGTTCGGCCCGCCGCAGGCCGGCACCTCGACCTTCCGCTCCCCGACCGGCTCCGTCCCCAGGACGTGCTCCCAGAGGTCCGCGCCCCCGCCGTCCGCCGTCGCCACACGGCGCCGCGAGCCTTTGCTGGCCCGCACGAGAAGCTCCGCGCCCTTTTCCTCCGCCCGCGTGAGAAGCTGCCAGAAGTCGCCCTCCCGGTCGCAGACGTTCACCACCCTCGTGTCCGGGCAGGCGTCGGCGAGGCCCTGGGCCCGGTCGAGACCGTCCACCCAGCGGACGCTGTCCTTTCCCTCCTCCTGCCGGAAGTCGGCGTCGGCCAGGAACGTCCCGAGGGGCCGCCCGACCGCGTTCAGCGCGATGCCGAAGTGCGCCAGGATGCCCGAGGTGCCCTTGCCGCCGCCGCCGAGGCCGTCGAGGCCGGAGGTCGCCGAGAGACCGTCGTAGTTCAGTGTCGTCGTGTCCTGCACCGCGAGCACGAACCGCTCGGCGCGGCACCGCTCCACCGTCTGCTCGCAGTGCGATTCCAGTATGTGCTCCATGGTCACCGCATCGTTCGACAGCAGCCGGTAGGCCGCCTTCTGTTCCGCCCGTCCGGGAAAGATCGCCGGCAGGCGCTCCCCGAGCCGCCGGGTCCAGGCGGCGCCCATCGCCGCGATCCGCCGCCGGACGCGGCCGTCGGGGTGCGGGCTCCGGCCGTACTCCCGTTCGGCCCATCCGCCCCCGCAATACATCGTCCCGGACCAGCCGGGAACCCTCTCCGGTCCGCGGCGCAGGGTGTCCCGCCAGCCCTCCGCCAGCGGCCTGAGCCAGACCGCCCGGCGGACGCCGGAGCGCCGCCCCGAGGTCAGTTCCGGACAGCACCTCCATCCCGCCGCCCGGTAGCACAGACCGGACCGGTCCGGGCCCGTGAAGGTCTGCGCCAGGACAGGCCGCACACCGTAGGCCGCCTCCCAGTCGTCCGCGACGCGCTCCGCCGCCATGCGCAGGGCCAGGGAGGCCAGTCCGTGGACCCGGACGCCCGGAAGCAGGAGGAAGCGGTTGTTGTTGACCACGCGCCCGATGTTGGCCAGGCGGGCGTCGGCCGACCAGCCCAGAAGGCGGTCGCGGGGGCCGAGCTGGACCCCCGCCGCCGTGAAGCCGATGCCGCCGAGGACCCCGTGCCGCTCCGAGCGCACCCAGTACCGGACCTGCCCGCCCGGCGGACGCCGCCATCCCTCGGGGTGGTGCGTCGCGACCATCGACTCCCAGCGCCGCCGGTCCTCCGCGCCCGTCACCGGATCGAGCGACAGCGCACCGAGCTCCCGGAGCGCACAGGCGACCGACCTGTCGGGGAAGTCCGGCGCGGGAGCCGCGTGCGGGTCCAGGTCCAGCGCCTCCGCCTCCGGCAGGCGGACGCCCACCGCGTCCGCCAGCTCCGGCAGCAGCGCCCGCGCCGACGCAAGGCAGCGCCGCCCGGAGGGTCCGCGCCAGTCCTCGAGGTCGCACAGCCCGCTGGCCAGCGCACTCCGGGTCAGCCCGCCGCCCCTGCACGCCGCCGTGAACCAGTCCACCGTCCCCGACTGTATCTGCCGCATCCGAATCTGCATGGTGGACTGATTCGCACGGAATCAGGCAAAGAGTCAAGTGTGGGTCATTGATAGCACGGACGCGCGTCCGCGCTGGGCTACAGGACGCCCGCCGAGGTGCTGCACAAGGCCCGCCCTCCCTGAAGCCCCCACCCGCGCGGATGGCCGCGCCGGGAAGGGAGGAATGAATTTCCAGGTCGCGTCCGTCCGGAAAGCCCGGATAACCTCCATACGGAAGGGAACACAGCCGTCCCGGGGCTGGATCCAAGGCCTCTGGGGGGCCGGAAACCCCGCCTTCCGGCCATTCCCGCAGTGAGGGCGTAGCCCAAGCGGAGGGAATGGCCAGTGTTGCACTTCGGAGTGGAAGTGGGGAAGGAAAAGGATCCTCGCTTCATACTCGGTGCGAAGCCCGGCGACCACGAACTGCTGTTCAGCTGGCTCGAGGCCAGCGAACCCGGACAGACATGGGAGAGGCGCGACAGGGGAACCGGCACGGTGCACCGCTTCGAGTGGGATCACGGCCTGCCGCTCAACGACGCGAATTTCGACCTGAAAGTCAACATGCTCAGATACGAGGAGACAGACAGTAAAGGCAAGGAAAAGAGGTTCCCGTGGGTCACCGACCTCCCGACGCTCGCCATGCCCGCGTTCCTGATCGACCAGATGCAGCAGCACCGCTGCCCGCTGTTCGGCAGGGCGCGGCGGCGCCAGGGACGCAACCTATACCTGTGCAGCAGGCTGCGGGAACCGGGCAGGACCTTCGCGTTCCCGGACTGGAGGACACCCTGCCGGGCCATCGCCGGGCAGCTCGGCGGGGAGGATTACGTCGGCCTGATCCGCGCCGGTCGGTGGCCGCCCTGACCACGCCCGAACCACCCCGATCCCGCCCTTCGCCGAAACCTTTTCAGACCGGACAGCCGCCCGGTCATTGGCCATGCGCATCCGGAACACCCGGCCGACGCGATACCGCCGAACCGGCCGTCAGCGGGCCAGCGAATTGGCTAGCGGGAACCGCTGGCGTCTTTCCATATCCCTTGGACAATGACGGCCATTCCGGATAGTCTGGAGCCATCCACACCATCCAGGGGAAACGCCCCCCATGACGGAATTCAGAAGAGAGGCCCTGGAGGACTTCGTCAACGCCACCGATGGGGACACACCCCCCGTCTACATCGGACGGGAGGATATCCTGTCCCGGATTGAGGGTTACGCCAGCGCCACCTGGAAAGGGCGGGGCACCCCCATACATGGCGTGGGCAAGGCCACCACCATCGTGCAGGGTGCCCCCGGCGCCGGCAAGAGCGCGCTCATGAAGGAACTCAAGGCGCGGTCCACCGAAATCCGCGCCCATCTGCCCAACCAGTCGCGGGTCGTCACCTTCTCCAGCCAGCAGCTGCTGTCCAACCTCACCGGCGTCCTGCGGACCATCGGTCTCGCCGCCGGCTGGCCCTCGGAAGGATGGCGCGACGTCTCGGCCCATTTCGACCTGAACGTCGATATGGAGGTTTTCAGGGCCGGCGGCGGGCTCTCCTGGCTGAAATCGGAACCCGCGCGGTACGACAGCCTCGACCAGCTCGCCGAAAGGTTTCCCGCAACGAAATGGCAGGGACCTGTCATCGTCTGCATCGACGAGGCCCAGAACCTGACTGAGGATGGAACCGCACCCCATGCCCTGTTCCTTCACGCGATCCATGACGGCCTTTCCACCCTGCCCCTGTCGCTGGTGCTGGGTGGATTGAGCGACACGGCGGATGTGGTGAACCGGATGGGTCTCACACGGGTGGGTGTCAGGGAGGTCAGGGCCCTGGCCACGGACCCGGACCGGGACGGATACACGGAGGTCACCGACCTCATGCTCTCTTTCTGCGGGCATTTCGGTGTCGATACCGCCGGACAGGATGGCGGGCTCCTGGCCCTGGCCGTTCCGTGCGAGGGCTGGCCCCGGCATCTGCACCACGCGCTGCAGGCCCTGGGACGGGGACTGCTGGAGACCGCGGGCGACCTGACCGCCGTCAACTGGCCCCGGATCAGACGGGAGGCGTCCGACAGCCGTCTGGAGTACTACCACCTCCAGCAAAGCCCGGACATGGATGAAGCCCGCATCCTTGTCGCCGAAATCATGCAGCGGTTCCACAACGGAATGCGGCGGAACGATATCACGGATATCATACAACGCTCCGTACAGGAACACCCAGGACTGCATCTCCCGGAAAACATGACAGCCATGGCTTTCCGGGACCACCTGCTCCATCAGGGCGCCATGCATATGGGAACCGACAAGACATTCAGCTGTCCCATCCCTTCGTTCCGCAGCTTCCTTATCAAGGCTGGTGGGCTGGATCAGGGCAGTCGTCCGGAACAGGGACAGGCGGAAAGGGATATGGGCTTAAGTCCCTGAATGGACAGGACCGCCGGCTGTTGCCGGTCCCCTTATGCAGGTTCACTGTCCCGCGCCAAACGCTCCCGGAATGCTGGATGTCCCGAAGACACCGGCCACCTCGCCGTGACCGGGTCCGTGGATACCGCCCTCGATGCAGGAATTCCCGGATGAACCACCGAACTCCCCATTGGACCTGACCGGCCCGAGCCGCAAGCCCGGACGCCATCTCCCTGCCGACGCTGGCAGTCCTGCGCAGACCCCGAGCAACCATCAAGTTAGGTTGTTGCCAATGGCATTCATATCGAAATGATCCGCATCGACATAGTCGAAGTTGAAATCCTCCCCGGTGATCTGCGACGCCCGTATTCCGACCAACGTGACGGATCCGCTGTCGCAGGTGATCACGGTGTTCCCGCCCGACTGCGTGATCGTGAGATCCTCAAACCTCGTTTTGAGCGCCTCCCCAACAATAGACGCCGGAACTGACTGAAACGCCAGAATGTCCTTCCCGTCCTCGAAGTCCTCGATCGTCGCATGGCCGCGTTAATCCCTCCAGGATTTTCTCGCGAGGACGAAAATGTCGTTGCCCCGACCGCCGGCCAGGGTGTCGGCGCCCTTGCCGCCCCTCAAGGTATCGTCCCCGTCGCCGCCGTCGAGCGTGTCGTCGCCCCGACCGCCCTTCCGCGTCACTCCGGCGGCCTTCCGCGTGGCGGAACCGGACCCGTCACCTCCCTCGCCTTCCGTCCGCGTCACCTGCTCCAGGACGGGGCCTTCCCCCTCGCCGTCCGGGGTGTCACCGTCATTGCCGCCGCCCCGCAGGTCACCTTCGGCGGCGGGGAACTCGAAGCGGTCCGCGCCCAGCGTCTCCGCCGGCACGCCCGTCAGCCGGATGGTGTCGCCGTCGCCGTAGCGGATGACCGTGTCGGCGCCGTCCCGCTCGATGGCCAGCCCATCGAAGACCCCTGACACGTCGGTGATCCTGATGATGTCGCCGTCCCCGAAGTCGACGATCCTGTCGTGTCCGTCCCCGGCCGCGAACGCGAAGGTGTCGGCGCCGAGGCCGCCCGACATCGAGTCATTGCCCGGGCCGCCCCTCAGCGTGTCGTCGCCGTCGCCGCCGTAGAGGGTGTCGGCGCCCGCGTCACCATGCAAGGTGTCGTTGCCGGACCAGCCATCCAGCGTGTCGCCACCCGCGCCGCCATGGATCCCGTCGTTGCCGTCGCCGCCCGTAAGCGTGTCCGCCGCCGCGCCGCCGCGAAGTGTGATGCGTTCAGCTGTCATCGTCCATCCTCCCTTTGGTGAAAGCTGGTGAAACCGGTCAGGCCGCCGCCCGAGGCCGGTCCTGCGCAGGACGGCCGTGGCGGTCTGGAATGTCGCGAAAGGGAAAAGAGACGGGGAGGCGTCAGGCGGCGGAGGCGAGGATGCTCCCCCGGCTGCCCCTGACTTTTAGGGCGGGAGGGTAAACGCCACTCCACCTACCATACCGACACTCTCATGGTGCTTGGGCCCGTCCTGCCGCGCCCAAATGGCACATGCGGGGGCCGGATGCAAGCCCCCCGGTGTGGTCGGGGTGTAGCCCAGGATTCCTGTCATGCCGCGACGGCCTGATTCGTTCGCCTGCCAGTCGGGCGGGTCGGCTAGTCTTTGGTTCATGACCCAGCCTTCCAGCGCCAGCATGGCGTTGGCGCCCCTCTCCGGCCAGCGGGTGCCCGGGCGCTTCAGCCGGAGCCCGGACACCCGGCCGGCGGCCTCCAAGACGCCGCTCCCGGAGATCCTACCCGACGCCCGTGCTGGGACCGTCCGGAACGGCTGCATGACTTAGGCTCCATCGGTCCAGCGCGAGGGGGAACCGCCGGGGCCGGCGTGTCAGGGGCGGCCTGCGGAGGCCTTCCCTCCGGATTCAGGGCGGAAAGATCACATTTCGCCGCTACGGCGGTTGTGCCAAGTCAAAATGGCGTCGAAGCGGTCCGTGCAACGAACCAGCAATGTCCGCAAGTAAATCGTCCTGCGACACATTCGGGAAACACGCGGACACCCAGAGCATCTCGTCGAGGAAAACCCGTCCCCATCAAATGGAATCGCAGATGCCAACTGGCCTGCTCACATCAGGATCGGTTACCCATCGTTTCCACGGAGAGTATCGTAGGAAGATGGCGCGCGACTTCGGCCCAGGTCTCACCCTCATCGTTGCTTGCGAAGACCGACCCGGTGTTGGTGCCAAAATAGACTCCTGCCGGTTCGGTTGAATCGACGGCCATCGCCTGGCGGAGAACCGTGAAAAAACAATTGCGTTCCGGCAAGCCAGTTCTCTTCGCGGTCCAACTGTCACCGCTGTCACTGGACTTCCAGATCGCAGCAGAGGCGTCCGGCGGAAAGCGACCCTGCGAATCTCCGTTGAGCGGAACGACCCAGACAGTTCCGGGGTCTCTCGGATGTACCGCAATGGGAAATCCAAATGTTGAGGGGAGTCCCTTGGTGATGTCATGCCAGCTTCGCCCGCCGTCTGGGCTGCGGTAGACCCCATGATGGTTCTGCTGGTACAGCAGATCACCTGAGCCAATGGGTGCCCGCATCATGTTATGGACGCAATGCCCGGTCTCCCCACCACTTGGGCCTGCAGGGTGATTGTGCTGCTGACATGCGTCGGCGTTTGCCAGCCTGTTGCGTCTCTCCCAGCTATTGCCACCATCTTCAGAGGCAAACACCCCAGCAGCCGAGATCCCGATCCACATTTTCCCGGGGTTCCTGGGGTCAGCCACAATTGTGTGCAGTACCAGCCCCGCCGCGCCTGGATTCCAGTCTCCGCGTGATGGATGGTCAGCGAGCCCCTCCACCCGTTCCCATGAGTTGCCACCATCATCGCTGCAATAGAGCGCCGCTGGCTTGGAACCGGCCCAAAGCTTTCCATGGGAATATCCAAGCGACCAAATCGCATTGGCTTCACCGGTGAATGGTGCGTCAACAGGTTCCCAGTTGAACATCGCGGCAATCTCTGGATCGCTGGCTGCCCACTCGTCGACCTCACCGTTGGATAGTTTTGAGAGGATCCAGGATTCACCGCCGTCTTCTGATCGCCAGACACCCGCTCCATGCCAATCACCACCGCCTCCTGCCCATATCACGCCAGTGTCGGCGTCTCCGACAACATGGTTGATCGGCCAGCCATCGCAGACCGGGCCCCTCAACGACCAGTCCTCCCGATCCCGACAGGAAGAGAGAATGAATGCCCCTTTTGTGGTTCCAATCAATATGGTGGTTCCGTCTGACATCTTCGTTCTCCCCGTTATCTTCAAGGCAGCATTGGCACCGAACGTGATCTGAACATAGTGCCTGAGCGACTCTGCCGGGAACAGTGATTCCTCCGGTTCGACCACGTAGGGCCGGAATCTTCGTCGAATTGAACTTATGGGTCAAGTTCCCTTTCCCCTTTCTTCAGGCCAGAAGTCGGATAACGACCTTCACACTTGTCGGCAGACCGCTGTCCGGCGAATTGCATATCCCCAGCCGCATGCTGCAGGATGAGGCAGGCTCCCCGGGGATCGAATTCGAGCGCCGCATGAATCGAGGCGTTGGCCCGCCTTGCGATTGTCTCTTCGATTTCTTTCGGCCGACAATATACGGTGACAGGTCCACTCCATCGCGAGAATCCAGTCAATTCACACTGAAGCCGACAGACAACTCATCCGGGCCTCCGACAACGACGCCACCCGAACCGGTAACGCAGCCTATTCGCGGCTGACAGGCATCTGGGCTAAACCTGCCGTTCCAGCAGCATTTTCTTGATATGGGCTATCGCTTTGGCCGGATTGAGACCCTTTGGGCAGGTCTTTGCGCAATTCATGATCGTGTGGCATCGATAGAGCTTGAATGGATCTTCCAGGTCGTCAAGACGCTCGCCAGTGGCTTCGTCACGACTGTCAATGATCCAACGATAGGCATTCAGCAGCGCAGCTGGACCAAGATATCGGTCCCCGTTCCACCAATAGCTCGGGCAACTGGTCGAGCAACTCGCACACATCACACATTCATAAAGGCCATCAAGCTTCTTCCTGTCCTCAATCGACTGGCGCCATTCCTTGCCCGGCCGGTTCGTGGTGGTCTCGAGCCATGGCATTACGCTGGCATGCTGCGCGTAGAAGTGGTTGAGGTCAGGCACAAGATCCTTGACCACATGCATATGTGGTAGGGGATAGATTCGTACAGACCCTGAAATTTCATTGATTCCATGGATGCAGGCAAGGGTGTTGGTCCCGTCAATGTTCATCGCGCAGGAGCCGCAGATGCCTTCGCGACATGACCGGCGGAAGGTCAATGTTGGATCAACCTCGTTCTTGATCTTGATCAACGCATCGAGAACCATCGGTCCGCACCTATCCATGTCGAGATAATAGGTGTCGACGCGGGGATTCTCTCCGTCGTCGGGATTCCAGCGATAGATTCGAAAGGTTCGAACGTTTGAAGCGCCGTCCGGTTTCGGCCAGGTCTTTCCGTTGTGGACTTTCGAATTCTTGGGAAGCGTGAACTGCACCATGTTGATATCCTGTCAATTCCGGTTCCGGCCAGCGATCAAAAGAGCTGTCCTGCCGAAACGCCAACCTCCGTCGGGCCGGACTCTCCTTCAAGCAGGCGTCCGATGCACTCCACCATGAATTCATCTTCGGTCTGCGGGGAAAAGATCTGCCGTGTCAGTGTGATGGAGGCTCCCGAATGCGATCCACCAGATCCGACTCCGACCTGAATGGAACCTGCTACACCGTCGGCAAGTCCAGCCCTTTCAGCGCATTGACGCTCGGCGCGGTCCGGTGTCATTGGTATTGGAGCGCAAGCCGAAGCAAGAACAAAGGCGTGAAGGACCGGGATTCTCATCAGTAAACCCTGGCCTTCGGTGCGATCCTGCCTGGCTCAATTCCGCCGTCGCCTGCAGGCGTGAGTGGATCAAGATGCACCGGGCGATAACTGAGCTTGACTGAGTCCTCATCATCGACCCACGCCAGTGTGTGGCAACGCCAATTGACGTCGTCCCGGTCGGGATAGTCCTCGTGGGCATGAGCGCCCCGACTCTCCCTACGCGCCTCAGCGCTGACAACCGTCGCAATTGCGTTCGGCATGAGATTGGCAAGTTCGAGCGTCTCCATCAGGTCGGAATTCCAGACCAGGCTGCGGTCCGTGACCGTAAGATCGGCCATCTTTCCCGCGATGGTCCTCATCTTTCGGCAACCCTCATCAAGCGTCCGGTCGGTGCGGAACACCGCGGCGTCCGATTGCATGGTCTTCTGCATTTCCAGCCGGAGTTCGGCTGTAGGCGTGTTTCCTGCAGCGTTGCGCAGGCCATCGAACCTGTGGAATGCCCTGTCGATGGACGTGGTGTTCAGGTTCGGATTTGGTCCATCGGGGTTCACAACCTGCCCAGCGCGGATAGCTGCGGCGCGACCAAAGACGACCAGGTCGATGAGCGAATTGGATCCAAGGCGGTTGGCCCCATGCACTGACGCGCAGCCGGCCTCGCCAACCGCCATCAGTCCTGGTGCCACGGCATCGGGGTCCTGATCGCCGGGATTCAACGCCTCGCCCCAGTAATTCGTCGGAATTCCCCCCATATTGTAGTGCACGGTCGGCAAGACCGGGATCGGCTCCTTGGTCACCTCGACACCGGCGAAAATCCGCGCAGACTCGGAAATTCCCGGGAGGCGTTCGGCCAGTGTCTCCGGCGGAAGGTGATTGAGATGTAGGTGGATATGGTCACCCTCCGGACCTACGCCGCGACCTTCCCGGATTTCCATCGTCATGCAGCGGCTCACGACGTCGCGGCTCGCCAGGTCTTTGTAGGTTGGAGCATATCGCTCCATGAACCGTTCGCCTTCGGAATTGGTGAGGTAACCGCCTTCACCGCGTGCGCCCTCCGTGATCAGGCAGCCGGATCCATAAATCCCGGTGGGATGGAACTGGACAAACTCCATGTCCTGCAGCGGTAGTCCCGCGCGGGCCACCATTCCTCCTCCGTCACCGGTGCAGGTATGTGCGCTGGTTGCGGAGAAATAGGCACGACCGTAGCCGCCGGTGGCCAATACAGTCATCTTGGCATTGAACACATGCATCGTGCCGTCATCGAGATTCCAGCACACAACGCCCTGACAGACGCCGTCCTCGGACATGATCAGATCAATGGCAAAGTACTCGATGAAGAACTCGGCATTGTTCTTAAGTGATTGGCCGTAGAGTGTGTGCAGGATTGCGTGGCCTGTGCGGTCCGCCGCCGCGCAGGTCCGCTGCACCGGAGGTCCTTCTCCGAACTCGGTTGTGTGCCCCCCGAAAGGACGTTGGTAAATTCGGCCCTCCTCGGTTCGGGAGAATGGAACCCCATAGTGTTCGAGTTCGTACACTGCCTTGGGGGCCTCACGGGCGAGATATTCCATCGCATCGGTATCTCCCAGCCAGTCCGATCCCTTTACAGTGTCATACATATGCCACTGCCAGCTGTCCGGCCCCATGTTGCCGAGCGCGGCCGCAATGCCACCTTGCGCCGCCACAGTGTGGGATCGTGTGGGGAACACTTTCGTTACGCACGCAGTTCTTAAGCCTTGCTCAGCCATTCCGAGTGTGGCGCGCAAACCGGACCCGCCGGCACCAACCACCACAACGTCATACTCATGGGTCTCGAATTCATACGCCGCCATGACCTGTTCCTTAGAGTGCGATCCTTGCCAGCGCAAATAGTCCGCAGGCCATCAGGAACCAGGAAAGCGCGATTACGGCAATCACCGCAATCTTCTTTCCAAGCCCGTGCAGATAGTCTTCAATCATCATCTGCGCACCGCGGCGGAAATGATCCAAACCGACCAACAGCGCGATTGCGGTCACGATCGCCGAAAAGGGATGGGAGAGGATCGCATATGCCTGCTCGTAACCACTGCCAAGTGCGGTGCCGAAGATATACACGACCGCAGGTGTCAGAACGGCCAATCCAGCAGCACTCACGATCATCAGCCAATGGTGTTCGGTTCCGGTTCCCGATGCACCTCTTCCCCGGGCCCGCTTTCGATCGGTTAGATAGCGCATGTTCGCTCCGCTAGATCAGAATCAGTGTCAACACAGTGAGTACAACGGAGCCAATTACGCACATCCAGCCAAGAAACTCCGCCGTCGGCACGTCAAGAGCCCAACCGGCATCGAAACATAGGTGCCGGAGCCCGCCAAGAAAGTGATACCAGACCGCAACGAGTGACAGCGTAAACACGATGTCGCCGAACCAGGAGGTGGCAATTCGATCGACAAACCCAAAATACTCCGGCCCGGACGCGACGGCCAGAAGCCACCATACGATAAAGGCCACGCCAACGATCAACGCGTTGCCGGAAATGCGTATCAGAATGGAACTGATCGACGTCATTTGCGGGCGGTAAATCTGCAGATACGGAGATAGGGGCCGCTCCGCAGGCCTGTTTGTTTCCGCCATTCGAGAGTCCCTTTATTGACCTGTACGCTTGGCTCTCCTGCGAATCCTATTTCAGGAGGCCAGACAGCATAGACCGAGAAATAGCGGTTTCGCCCCAGATGAAAAAGGGGGAAAGTGGCCGAAACAGGCTCTCAATCCCTTGGCGGCGCTATCGCACCGTCCCATCTGGACGCCATGCCAATTCAACAGGAAGTCCTGCTCCGTATGCCGTCGCCCGATCTGTCGACGATGCTCTGTGGGAAACGCAGGGCCGCTCTTAATATGCAAGCTCTTGGGTCAACGTCACACTGCCGCCGCCGTTGGGAATCTCGGGCGCCAGTGCCGCTAGGATCGGGTCCGCTGCCGTTGCAGAGTTGCATGAGCTTTCGGAACAGCTTGTCACGTGTCCCTGGCGAAGGATGATGGCGGCCCCTGTTTCTCCCTTGGACGTCCTGCCGCAACCACTCACTTGAGCTATGGCGGCCTCGGCTCGTATGGTCGTTGCCACAATCGCCTGCAATCCTCAGCTTCCGTCCGCATGGCCAGATGGTGAGCTATGCAATGCGGCCGATACGTGGGTGATTTGGCATCACGCTGGCATAAGTGCCCAGTAATCGAGATCTAGAAGCACTTCCGGATGGTATTTTCCATCTTCGTTGCGCAAGACAAACGGCTCACCCTTGGTTGCGACAAGCCGCAGACGGATCGCGCCGACACCCGGGACGGCCGTCTCGGCCTTCTCAATGACCTCAGACCAGGCCCGTAGAGTATCGCCAGCAAAACAGGGGTTTGCGTGCGTGCCCGCATTCAGCGCGACAACCTTTTGGGCATTGGCGAGACCGTTGAAGCTTAGCGACCGGGCCAATGAGATGACGTGGCCTCCATAGACAAGGCGTCTGCCGTCCGATCGTAGGGTTGCGTCAAAGTGCACCCGAGCGGTGTTCTGCCAGAGTCTGGTCGCCATCATGTGTTCGGCGTCCTCAACAGTCACACCGTCGATATGGTCAATTCTCTCGCCGGGCTCGTAATCCTTCCATCGATGATGGTCGCCAGCAGCGCGAAAGTCGTAGTTATGGAAATGAAGACCCTTAGGTGCGACGATTTTATCGGCAGGAACTGACTCTGCAAGGACGGGCACATATGTAGGGGGTGCTGGGGCACCTGGGTCGCGCTTACGCACCATTACCCAGCGAACGTACTCAAGCACTGGCTCGTCGCGTCCGTTCAGCCCAGTGGTGCGGACCCAAACAATGCCGGACCTTCCGCTGGAGTTCTCCTTCAGACCGATCACCACGCTGGTCGAGCGCAACGTGTCACCTGGCCAGACCGCCTGTAACCAGCGACCTTCAGCATAGCCGAGATTTGCCATGGCGTTCAGGGAGATGTCCGGGACTGTCTTGCCGAAGACCACATGGAATACCGCAAAGTCATCAATAGGAGACTGCCTAAGCCCGCAGGCCTGCGCAAATCCATCCGAAGAGTGAATCGCGTGGCGAGAAGGATAGAGCGCATGATAGAGTGCGCGCTCGCCTTCGGACACGGTGCGGGGCGTAGCGTGTTCAATCGTTTCCCCAATGCTGTAGTCCTCAAAGTAGCGACCCGCACTGGTCTTGCTCATCCCCATAGCCTACGATTCCGTTGCTGAATTTGTTGGGTTACCACAGATCGCCCAGGGTTCGCCCTGCATATCGCTTCCGACACTGAGTTGGTCAGGAGATCTGTTCTGGAAATGATATGGCTTTGTATGCAGGCTTGCTCCCCGCATCAGGATGGATTGTCTGGATATTGCGCCCTGCCATCTTCGCCTATCCGGCAAACGGGTTGGGGCCAATCCAGACGTGAATTATGGCGATCACCGCGAACGCCGCTGCCGCGATCAGCAGAAGTCGGACATCGCCAGCCACAGTGCCGCCCTGAAACCGTTCCCAATTCGGTTCAGCGCGGTTGATTACCAGTATTTCGGTGATGGCCCATATGCCGAGCAGCCCGAACAACGCCACCGAAGCACTGTCGCCATTGGCCAAAAGATGCGCGACGGCCCACATTATGAAACCTGTCAACATTGGGTGGCGGAGCCAACCACGGGCGCGGCTCCTGGAACTGCCGAGGCCGAACAGGACAACGGCAACCAACATAAGCAGATTGTTGGCGTACCGACCCCATTCAGGCGGGACGTAGACTGTTCCCGCATCAACGTTGCGATAACCGATGATCATCAGCGCGACCGAGATCAGTATCAGGGTAGCGATGACGCCGCGGGCCGCCTTGCCCATCCGTTCCTCCATCAACCCGCGGCGCACTGGATCAATCCGTTTGAACAGATGAGCCGCACACCAAATCGCAATGCCAAGATAAAGCGCTAGATGCCAGGTCATGTCGCATTCTCCACTGTGGCGATTGCTTCGGCTTTCGCCAGAAGGGCACGGTCGGTTGCTATATGGAGGTTCTCCACAATGTTACCGTCGACCACAGCAACACCGTGCCCGCAAGCACTTGCGGCTTCGAATGCCTCAATCCTACGCTGGGCGAGACTGATTTCATCCGCTGTAGGCGCGAAAACTTCATTTGCGATCGCAATCTGAGCCGGATGAATCAACGTCTTTCCATCATAGCCCATGTCTCGGCCCTGAGTGCATTCCATGCGCAGTCCTTCGTCGTCACGGAACGCGTTATAGACTCCGTCAACGCAGGTCACTCCGTGAGAGCGAGCGGCGAGCAGAGCAAACTGAAGGCTGGTCAACAGCGGCATTCGATCGGGACGGAATCTTGAGTTCAGGTCCTTGGCCAGGTCGTTTGTACCCAGTACAAATCCTTTCAACCGAAAATGTGCGGCTATTTCGTTGGCATGAAGTACGCCAGCAGGTGTTTCAATCATGGCCCAGAAGTCGACTTCATCGACCAGGTTGGCGAGCGCGTCGAGGTCAGCAGCGGATCCAACCTTTGGTAGCAGGATCGCATCCGCGCCTGTGTCCACAATGGCGGCGGCATCATACGGACCCCATTCGGTGTCCAGCCCGTTGATTCGGACGATCGTTGTTCGATCTCCGTAGCCGCCGGAAATCAGGGCATTTGCGATCAACCCCCGGGCGACGGTCTTGCGGTCAGGTGTGACGGCATCTTCAAGGTCAAGGATGATGGCATCGACCGGGAGCGTCCTTGCCTTTTGCAGGGCACTTTCATTTGAGCCTGGAACATATAGTACCGAGCGAAACGGTCTGTCGCTGATATTCATGAGTTCTTCCTTGGGTGTCCGCCGCACTGCAGAAAGTCACCAAACGCTCCTGAGTTCAAGCCCTTGGTGGATATTCGGATGGAAATTGCCTGATCATTACTCCCTGAAGTGCAGCACCAGAAGCAGTGTTGACTGTTCCTCTGGCGCATGATGGCGGCAATCCCCCACCAGACAGCGACAGGCTCTGATATGAGAAAGCCGAGACCGTCATGCAGGGGGGGCGACCGCCACCTGACCTATGAGCAAAGTGAGGGAAAATGCCAGATATACGCGACTAGGAAAGCTGGCCTTCGAATCCCGTGATTGCCAGACGGCAGCGTTGCGTTGCCAGATGAACACGGATACGCTCCCTCCAGATGGAACTTCAGCCGTTCTGGATCCGGACCGACGGTGCCCGGGAGCCGGGACTCCCGCCTTCCGGCCATTTCCTGCGCCCGCGCTGCGGAAGCGGTTGGTGTTGCACCTCGGAACTGACGTGTGGGCCCAAAACAGATGGATCTTCCGATGCAGGAATTCCCACCACCTCGGACACTCGTTCTAGGGGGCGCACGATCAGGGAAGTCGGAATTTGCGGAGCGCCTAGTTGGTTCATTCGGCCATCCCAAAGTAATCATTGCGACAGCACAAGTACTTGACGACGAAATGCAAAGTCGCATCAAGGAGCACAGGAAACGGCGGAGAACGGACTGGCGCACCGTTGAAGCGCCCATGAACATTGCCGCCGCTCTCAATGACCTCAATGGTGGTGAGGTGGCCCTTCTCGACTGCCTGACGGTCTGGCTCTCGAACCAGATGCTGGCGGGTGGCAATACCCATGACTGCGTCGACCAACTCATTCTCTCATTGGAGAACTGCAACGGCTGTGTCGTGGCGGTATCCAACGAGATTGGTCAAGGCATCGTACCGGAAGACCCGCTGACGCGGCGTTTCCGAGACGAGCATGGACGCCTGAATCAGAGATTCGCCGAACACTGTAACCTGGTGGTGCTCGTGACGGCTGGTCTTCCGCTGGTGTTGAAGGGCGTATTGCCTTTGGGGCTCGCATGACACGCTTCTGGTGGGTTCGCCATGCCCCGACCCATTGCGGATCAATGGTCGGATGGTCGGATATACCCGCGGACCTTTCGGATGCCGTGCAGGTCGCGCGACTGTCCGAATTCCTTCCCGAGCGGGCCATCATCGTTTCTTCCGACTTGGTCCGCGCCTCGACGACTGCCGACGCGATTGCGGGTGACCGGATTCGCCTTTCCGATGACAGTGGCTTAAGGGAGTTGCACTTTGGTGATTGGGAACTGAAGCGTCACTCCGAGGTCGCAATCGCTGATCGGGAACTTCTCGCTGAATTCCTGGGAACTCCGGGAGATACCCGCGCTCCAGGTGGTGAATCCTGGAACGAGGCAGCCGCTCGAGTGTCGCGCTCCGTTGACCGACTGGAAGCGGAGCACTCCGGTGCCGACATCATCGCGGTCTCGCACTTCGGGGCAATTCTGACGCAGTTCCAGCGGGCGCTTGGGATTTCGGCGCACGAAGCATGTTCCCAGAGCATTCAGAACCTTTCGGTGACCCGTATCGATTGGAATGGCACCTGGAATGTCCGCAGGATCAATCACCTTCCCTGATCGCTGAGCAATTCCGGTTGGTGGAATTCGGCGCCTTCTCCGCGGGTCAGGTAGGATCAACAGGCTAGCCGCCGCTCGATCGCCTCCCAGATCAGAGCTGCGGAGTTGGTGCCGTCGAATTTCTCAAGTTCCTGTATGCCGGTGGGCGAGGTCACGTTTATCTCGGTAAGGTAGCCGCCGATCACATCTATACCCACGAAGATCTGGCCTGTCTTCCGCAGGGTCGGACCTATTGCAACGCAGATTTCTTTCTCCCTGTCCGTGAGGGTCGCCTTCACGGCTGTGCCTCCGACATGCATGTTCGATCGGATTTCTCCTGGCTGGGGCAGACGGTTGATGGCACCAACGGGCTCGCCGTCGACCAGAATGATTCGCTTGTCACCTTCCGCAACGGACGGAAGGAACCTTTGCGCAATCAACGGCTCACGGCTGACGCTGACGAACAACTCATGCAGCGATGCCAGATTTTGATCGTTCAGACCGAGCCGAAAGATTCCGGCACCGCCGTTTCCGTAGAGTGGCTTTAGGATGATGTCACCATGGAAATCCTTGAATTCCTTCAGGCTTGGGAGATCGCGCGCGATTATGGTCGGAGGAATGTGATCCGGAAACTGCAGGACGAGCAGCTTTTCGGGGTAATTCCGGACCCAAAAGGGATCGTTCACCACGAGGGCGGAAGGCTTCAGCAGATCAAGGAGATGGGTCGTCGTTATGTATCCCATGTCGAACGGCGGATCCTGACGCAACCAGATGACGTCCAACTCCCTCAACTCGATTTCAGTTTCTGGTCCGAGATCCGCATGATCACCCTTTACCCGTCGCAAGGTCATTCGATGCCCGCGCGCGGTGACCCGGCCTTCCTTGTATGCAAGCTGTTCCGGCGTATAGAACAACAGCTGGTGACCGCGCTCCTGAGCCTCCAGCCCAATGCGGAAGGTGCTGTCCACGTCGATATCGACTGTCTCGATCGGATCCATCTGGAAAGCGACTCTCAATGACATCGGCGGCTCCCGCTGTTCGGCTGCTTCGGCCTTCATGGCGCAGCCGACAATCGTCGGCAAGCCGTGACGGCAGGTCCTGCGTTACATTTGTTCGCGGGCGAGACGTGATTGCGACGAACGATCGCCGAACAGCTGTCGCGGCAGGTAACTTTTGTCAACTTCGGCCAAACTGATGTCCACCTGACGCCCAGCCGTTGAAATAGAACAATACTTGGTCTTTCTGGACTGCACACCAGACATCCGCTGTCCCGGATCCTGTGTTATGAACGGCAGGTTGGCTGACTTCCTCGACTGGCCGACGAAGCAGGTCATTGCGGCCTGACCAAACAACCTGGGTTACACGCTCATCCGTCACGACACTGGCGGTCCACATCTTCATGTGATAACGATACCGCATGTCCATTTCGAACACCAGACGAACATAGAACGATGAAAGTTCCACGAGTTGATCTGACCGATCCGTCCGTCGAACCGACGGATGCCGAGCTTGAGGCCCTGATGCAATCCGTCATCGAAAAGGTTATGGACCGCCAGACCCGGGCGGAGGAACGTTTTTTTGCGAATGTCGACCGGATGGTTGCGGAGGCAGTACAGAACGCGACGGATGGGGCCGTTTCCGGACGGGAACCGACGGGCCATGACCGGGAATTCGGGATGTGATGTCCGTTACTTACCGATGCAACCGACACTCATCATCGCTGGCCCTAATGGATCCGGAAAGACATCCCTGACAAAGGATCTCCTTGTGCATCAGTGGTTCGAAGGATGCCATTACGTGAACCCAGACGACATCGCACACGATATGTTCGGGGACTGGAACGATCCGGAGTCCGTCCTGAAGGCGGCCCGGGAAGCCACGCGGCAGCGCCATGAATGCCTGAATTCAAGGCGGTCCCTAGCGTTCGAGACGGTCTTCTCGAGCCCCGGGAAGCGGCAGTTTATTCGTGACGCGAAGAACGCGGGATTCTTTGTCCGTATGTTCTTCGTGAGCACGGACGACCCCCGCATCAATGCCCGGCGTGTGACGACCCGTGTGATGGAAGGTGGCCATGACGTACCCAACATGAAGACCGTCTCGCGCTTCGGTAAGGCCCTGACCAACCTAGCGGCCGCGATTCCCGTCTGCGATCGTGTGTTACGTGTATGACAATTCAGTTGATGGCCAAGCTCCAGGACTACAGTTCCGTACCGTGGACGGCGTCTTGGAAAAAACATACGGGACATCGCACTCCTGGGCCGAAGCCTTCCTGGCACCGCTTTCCGGTGTGTCGAAAGGTCCGGCTGACGTTCTGAAACAGAACGAGCCATACGAAGTGACAGCCCCGCAAGACGACAATGGCAAGCACTGCGGCCCTTGACAGACTGGAACCGACACCGGTCGAATGAAAATGATCGTGTTCCGGGCCAAGGAAGGAATCGGCACCGGAACGCAGAGAGACCGTAGGGTTCCACGTCTGGGTAAGGAATACGTCCCCCACTTCCACTCCGAAGTGCAACACCGGCCATTCCCGCAGCGGGGGCGTAGCCCGAGCTGCGGGAATGGCCGGAAGGCGTGGTCTGCGGCCCCCGGGCGCCGCGGATCCGGCCCCGGGACGGCTGTGGTCCCTTCTGTATGCAGGTTATCCGGGCTTTCCGGGCAACGCAACGCCTCCGCCGGGGCGGGTCGCGTCCGTCCGGGCGCAGGGAGGGCGCAGCCCGACCGGAGCCCGGACGGACGCGGTCCCGAAATCCATTCCACCCCCTTCCTGCGCGCCGGTGGGAGGCGGTCGCGCGGCCTCAGGGAGGGCGGGCCTTGTGCAGCACCTCGGCGGGCGTCCGGTAGCCCAGCGCCCGGCGCGGACGCGCGTTCAGGCGGTCCTGCACCCGTTTCACCTCCGCGTCGGTGACCGCGCGGAGGTCCGTCCCCTTGGGCAGGTACTGCCGGACCAGCCCGTTGGTGTGCTCGTTCAGGCCACGCTCCCAGGAGTGGTAGGGGGTGGCGAAGAAGAAGGCGGCCCCGAGCGCCTCCGCCACGCCGGCGTGGCCCGCGAACTCCTTCCCGTTGTCCGCCGTGATCGTGTGGACGGGCGCGGCGGAAGGCCGCAGCATCTCCACCATCGCGGCGGAGACCGCGGCCGAGGTTCTCCGGTCAACCCTTTGGAGAAGCGCGTATTTCGACGCCCTGTCCACAAGGGAGACAACCGCCCCGCTGTGGCCTTTCCCGATGATCGTGTCCGCCTCCCAGTCGCCCACACGCTCCTTCCTCTCCACCTCATCCGGCCTCTCGGAGATGTCGACGCGGCCCGGGATGTGGCCACGGCCCGAGTGCCTGCCGCCTCGCCAGTTCGGCCTTTTCCCGCGGCGCCGCAGCAGCAGGAACAGCCTGCCGCCCGCCTTCCTGTCGGCCTTCACACGTTCGTATATCCACTGGCGGCCCACCGTCCAGCCGCCCTCCAGACGCAGCCGTCCCGCGACCTGCTCCGGGCTCCAGCCCTCCGCCAGAAGCCCCTCCACGCGCGCCCAGCGGTCGGGCGTCATCTTCCTCGGGTTCGAGGAAGCCGCGCCGCGGCGGGCCTCCGCCCTCCCCTGCGCCTCGCCCGGGCTGTATCCCGAATCCCCGCCGTTACGGCGCAGCTCCCGCCAGACCGACGAACGGTCACGGCCCAGACGGGCCGCGATGGCCCCGTCGGAGAGCCCGCTTTCCTTCAGCGCGCCGATCTGGCATCTTTCGTCCCGGGTCAGGTGGCGGTAGCCCTCGGGCATGGCAGTCTCCTTCTCTTCAGCAAAGGGACTGTCGCCGCTTCCTGGCCGATACGCAACATCATGCGGCCGGAAAACCGGTCACCACCGCCACTGGTGTTGCACTTCAGGGTGGAATGGGGCGTCCATCATACAGTGGCACCCTCCCTGCCTATTCTACGGATCCGCTAGCAGGAAGCACCCGACGAAACCACTCCGCACTGTTGCGGTGGTCCTGTGCGCCCCGATGCATGGATATGCTGGCGCAGACGTTACGATATCGGATCATGGATGTTCGGAGCTCTGTTGTATAACGCCGCTAAGGGGAGATCGTCTGGTATTCACATGTGCCGAAGCCATATTCGGAAAACAGATGACTGATCCGGTCCAGCCACCCGCAGAGGCACCTGCCCGCCGCCGTCCATCGCCTTTGCCCGGACTTTCCGGCCCCGGAGGTAATGGGACTTGAGGTCAATCAGGTGCAGACTGCGTCTTTCCGCGACGATCTGCTGGCCCAGAATCCTGGTGCCCGCGCGCTTCCACCGGACCTGATGACACCGCATGAGGATATTTGCGGAGTCGTGGGGTCAGACCGAGTCGAAACGCTCCCATTAGGCTGATAGATGCACCGGAGCCCGCCGGATCCGAAACCACTGAAATTCAACGGTCTGGCGTCGGAGTCCGCTTTCAGACCACCCTAAAGCTCCGCCCACGCTATTGCAGTAAATTCGCGAGCCGCGAAAGACCGAATTCATAACCGTCCACCCCACAGCCTGCAATCACGGCGTCGGCCCGCTGCGAAACGTATGAATGGCGACGGAATTCCTCGCGAGCATGGATATTGGACACATGCACTTCGATCACTGGTCCACCGAAGACGACCAGCGCATCCAGAATTGCGATTGAAGTATGCGAATAGGCACCTGGATTGAGTAAGATGGCATCAGCGGAGCCGCACGCTTCCTGGATCCAGTCTACGATATCACTTTCGGAGTTGGATTGAAGACAACGCAAATCAAATCCCAATTCGTCCGCGAGCCTTCTGCAACTGGCCTCGACCTCCACGAGCGTAGTGGATCCATACAGTTCGGGCTCGCGCGTTCCAAGGAGATTTAGGTTTGGGCCATTTATCAGATAAACCAGCTTGGTCATGGGCACCCCCTTAGCCAGAAGGCCGAAATACAGCTTCGACCATCCATTGTCGAACAGAGGTTGCGCTCTGGACGCCGACTGCGCATCCACGTATTTCGGGCACAATCCAATCGTGGGAAATCCCGTATGGCCTTCGACCGCAGCATCAGGATCGCGCCTTCAATACTGTCGGCAGATTTTGCGGATTTCGGCCGCGAGATCCGTGCGATCGAGGCGCAAGGTGCCGATTGGGTGCATGTTGACGTGATGGATGGGCATTTCGTTCCGAACCTCACCTTCGGAGCCGCCGCAGTCAAGGCGTTCCGGCCCCACGTCACCACATTTCTTGATGTTCATCTGATGATCGAACCTGTGGACCCATATGTCGAAGCGTTCGCCGAGGCCGGTGCGGATATGCTCACTGTCCATGTCGAGGCGGGACCGCACATTTTCCGTACAATGCAGGCAATTCACGCCGCAGGAATCAAGGCAGGTGTCGCGCTAAATCCCGGAACCCGAGCCGACGCGGTCAGCGAATTGCTGGATATTGCCGATCTGGTATTGGTAATGACGGTCAATCCGGGTTTCGGGGGGCAGAAGTTTCTGGACGTGACAACCAAAATCGCTGCAATCCGGGCGATGATAGGAGACCGTCCGGTTCATGTTCAGGCTGATGGGGGCATCGACCCAAGCACTGCACCACTTGTTGCTCAGGCCGGCGCCAATGTATTGGTTGCGGGTTCTGCGGTCTTCAGAGGAGGATCTGTGTCGAATCCGGATGAATATGGCAGGAACATCGCTTCCTTACGACGGGCGGCGCAGGCCGGGTCGGGAGACGCGACGGGATGATTTCACATGGCAGCCGTGGCCAGAACAGACCTCTGACGGACCAACCCGAATTGAGAGCAAAGCCCGCGCATCTTTAGGACGGTCGCTATATTCCAGCGATTCCATTGAAGGGATATGGAAATATGTTCAGGGCCGAAGACTCCCATTAAGGCGGAAGATCAGGAGGATGACAACATGGCACTGACCCAGTTCAAGGCCCTCACCTTTGACGTATATGGCACACTGATCGACTGGGAAAGCGGCATGATTGCCGCTTTGAGGAAATTGACCGACCGCTTGCCGAACGCGCCAACACGCGATGAGATTCTTGAGGCCCATGCGTTTCATGAATCAACAACGCAGAAGTTTACGCCAGCGAAGAGCTACGTCTCGCTATTGGCCGTGGTCTACAAACGACTTGCCGAGGATTGGAATCTATCGGTCACCTGGAACGAGTGTCTTGAATATGGGCGCTCCGTCAAGGATTGGCCCGCATTCCCGGACAGTGCAGAAGCGCTTCAGTATCTCAAGCGACACTACAGGCTTATAGTGCTGTCGAACACTGACAACGAGAGCTTCGCCCATTCAAACACAAAGCTCCAGGTGGAGTTTGACGCGGCATTTGTTGCTTCCGACATCGGAAGTTACAAACCTGCTCTCCAGAATTTCCAATACATGCTGGAGAACCTCGAACGCCGCAGCATCTGGAAACACGAAATCCTTCATGTAGCGGAAAGCATGTTCCATGACCACGGCCCGGCCAATGCCACTGGTCTTGCGAACTGCTGGATCTATAGAAGGCACGATCAGGAAGGATTCGGTGCGACGATGAGGCCTGACGAAATGCCGAGTTACGACTTTAGGTTTCACTCTATGGCCGATTTTGTGAATGCACACCGCGCCGAACTTGCAGCTGAGAAGGGCTAGGCAGGCAACAGATGTAATCCCAAGATTGTCGCAACTGAACAGTTTTGAGGAAGACGTCCCCATGTTTGGCGTGAAAACCCGCCGTTCCAGTCGGTAAGGATGCCTTACAGACGAATTGTCCGACCATTGTCAGTTGAACTGTTTCGAGCTTGCGTTATGGAAACTCGATGGTTTGTGCCCGAATCCTGCCGCCTCTGACCACAGATTGGAGCACCGTTCCCTGAAGACCTCGCGTTCTTCCGAGCGATGGACAATTGAGGTTCAGAACGGAGGAGTTTGAGTGGAGCAGAATGTACCCGTCTTCTTGATCAACTTGGACCGTCTTCCGGACAGGCTTGCTCCAATGAAAGCTGAATTTGGCGGTGTCGGGGTGGAGTTTGAACGGATTTCGGCGGTGGACAGGAAGCAACCAAGCGAGGATCCACGCAATTGGCGCACCGGTCCCCGCATATCTATTGAACCAGAAACACTTTGTTGAATGTTGAGCCACTTCCTGGCATTTCGACGCATTCAGGCAGATGACCTTCCACTTGCGATGGTTGCTGCGGACGACGTGGAACTGTCTCCGGACATTCTGCCGCTTCTATCGGCCGGTAGCTGGCTTTCGGATGACATTGGGTTGGTTCAATGCCAAACGACCACGGGCCGACAGCTACACCCGGACAGGGACCGGTCAGGATTCCGGCAATGATTTGGAATCAATGACTTAGGATGTTTTACTTTAGGGAGAATGGATGTGGGGGACAAACAGAGACCCGGAAATCCAGGGCCTCTACCGGTGATTACTAATTTGGGCCGGCATCGGCTGCAATTTCACTGGTTAAACTTCCATCTTGAACATCGGGAGGCATCCGCTAGCTTGGACAGGACTTTGAAGGCTTCCCGGAGGAGAAATGATTGCCGCTGTCAGGCTCGCGCGGGCCATTCACTTATTCTCGGCATTCTGGACCCTGGCGCTGGCAGTCCTGATATTCTCCGATGTCCTGGGTCGTGAGATCTTCAGTTATCCAATTCCCGGAACAAAGGAGATCATCCAGAATTCAATCGTCGCAGTGACTTTCCTGCAGATCCCGCTGGCGATCTACTCTGGTTCAATGCTCCGGACATCTATCTTCTCCGATGCACTGCCCCCCATAGGACGACGGGCGCTTCGAACGATTGGCGCCGTTCTTGGTCTGGCCTTCTTTTTGGGACTCCTGTGGAGCACCTGGCCATCGTTCATGGACGCTTACCGAATCGGGGAATATGAGGGCGAAGGTGCCCTCCGGGTTCCGACTTGGCCGGTAAGGGGCACCGTGCTCATAATCTCAGCCTTCGGGCTAGTCGCGTATGGTTCGATGATTTGGTTCGACTGGACCGGTCAACTCGAAGGCGAAGAAGCGGCACCCGGGACTTCCCAACCAGAAATGCGGGTCTGAGGCACCCGAGCAATGGGCGGGGATATTGTTCTTTGGATGCTTGGCCTTTTGGTTCTGTTCATCATCCTTGGAGTTCACATTGGAGTGTCGCTCGCGATCTGCTCCGCTTTCGGAGTCTGGCTAATTCTTGGGTCCATGGAAGCAGCCATCGCACTTCTCGGCAACACTGCCTTTGAAGCAGTTCGCAAGGACGTTTTCGCAGTCATCCCACTATTCGTCCTGATGGGAGATATAATTTCAAGATCCGGGGCCGCTTCGGATCTCTACCGGATCTGTGATCGATCGCTGAGGCGGTTGCCAGGTCGTTTGGCAATCGCGACGATCTCCGGCAATACGGTTTTCGCGGCAGTCACCGGAGTCTCTATCGCATCCGCCGCTGCATTTTCCCGCATCGCCTATCCCGAGATGATGAAGGTTGGGTACAAACAGACGTTTGCCCTCGGAGCCGTCGCCGGCTCAGCCTGTCTAGGGATGCTCATTCCGCCATCCGTGCTCCTCATCGTCTGGGCGATTCTAACCGAGATGAGCGTCGGTGCACTCTTCATCGCCGGCATCATTCCAGGCATCGTGCTTGCTTCACTTTTTGTCGCTTATGTCGTTGTCGCGGCATTGCGTAGACCAGAAGTCGCGCCGACCTTCACCGAGGATCTGGTTGAACTCACCCCTGAAGAACTTCGCTCCGAGCTGATCGGCGGTCTGGGCATTCTCGCACTGATCATCTTGGTCATTGGCGGCATCTGGACAGGATTTTTCACACCTACGGAGGCCGCTGGTTTTGGGGCACTCGGCGCATTGCTAATCGGCATCGTCAAGGGAATGCGAATGCGCGAGATCGTCGCTGCGATCATCCAAGCGGGCCGCACGACAGCACCGATCATGTTCCTCCTGATAACCGCGCAGATGTATTCCCGCCTGCTTGCGATCGGCGGAGCGGTCAATTTCATCCAGGGAATGTTTCTCGGGATCGGCCTTGATCCCTGGCAGATCATTGCCTTGATGATTCTGGTGTGGATTGTACTGGGAATGTTGATCGACAGTGTTTCAATCATCCTCCTGACGGTCCCGATCTTTGCACCGATCGCCATGGTGATCGGACTCGATCCAATCGCATTTGCCATCTTCGGAATTCTGGTGATCGAAGCCGGTCTTCTGACACCACCATTCGGACTGTTAGTTTATACGGTAAAGGGGTCGGTGCCGGACCCAAGCGCCACTTTGGGCAGGATTTTCCGCGGATCAACACCGTATTTCCTTCTCATCCTGGTCGCGGCACTTCTCGTCCTCTGGCTACCTTGGTTGGCGACGTGGCTGCCGATGTCGGTGCTCTGACTATCAGATTTTCAGATAGTTACGGTCAGCGAAAATAATTCGCCGTAATGTCTCCAAGACACTAGCCTTGCCTAATTCCGAAGGAGAGAGTCATGGAACTAGGTTACTTCACCATGCCAATGCATCCGCTCGACAAGGATTGGCGGCAGTGCCTCTCCGAAGATCGCGATGCATTCATTCTGGCCGACGAACTGGGCTTCCAGGAAGCCTATGTAGGGGAACATGTGACGGATAAGGCCGAAAACATCACAAGCTGCGCCATGTTCATTGCCTCCCTGGCTGGCGCGGTGAAACAGATGAGGCTAGGGACTGGGACCGTCAACATGCCAAACGCCCATCCCGCTGCAGTCGCTGGACAGATCGCGATGCTCGACCATCTCCTTGATGGCCGTCTAAATTTCGGCATCTCGCCCGGCGGGCTTGCGAGCGATGCCGAAGTCTTTGGCAATCTTGACGCTGACCGGAACGCAATGTTTCTGGAATGCATCAACATGGTGCTTGAAATCTGGGAGAGTGAGCCACCCTACAATATCGAAGGCCAATTCTGGAACATCTCGACCGAACGCACATTGATTCCAGAGATCGGACAGGGACTCATGCAGAAGCCGCTCCAGCGGCCTCACCCGCCGATCGTCGTCACGGCTGTCGCTCCGTTCTCCAAAGGCGTTACCGAGGCGGCGGCCCGGGGTTGGGATCCAATAAGTGCGAACTTCCTGATGCCTCAATGGGTCGCAAGCCACTGGCCGAAGTATGTTGAAGGTTGCGAGCGAGTTGGTCGGGTCGCGGATCCAGCCAACTGGCGAGTGGCGAAATCAGTCTTCGTTGCAGACGATCTAGACACAGCCCGTCGCTACGCCACCGATCCGGACAGCCCTTACGTCTACTATTACAGCCAACTATTCACCAAAATGAAAAGGCATGGACGGGTCAATCTCTTCAAGGAATACCGGGACCAGCCCGACGACGATGTGACGCTGGAACATATCTGCGACCGCCTTATCATCTGGGGCACGCCCAACAAGGTTACGGACGAATTGCTGGCATTCCGCGAGACCACTGGCGACTTTGGAACGCTTCTCTATGCCGGAAAGGACTGGGCCGACCGTGATCTCTCGCGCCGCTCCATGGTGCTCTTGGCCGAACAGGTCAGACCTGCGCTTGGCACCAGTCCAGAACGGGCGGAGGCGGCAGAATGACACTCGTAGACCTTGGTCATGTTTCACTGAACACCAAGATCGATGGCATGGTAGGTGCTCCGTGGATTGTGCTGTCGAATTCGCTCGGCGCGAATCTGGCGCAATGGGAACCTCAGATTGAGTTTCTTTCAGCGAAATTCAGAGTACTTCGTTACGACCCGAGGGGACATGGAATGAGCACGACGCCAGACGGACCTTATAGTCTGGCTGACCTTCAGGACGACGCGCTTCAATTGATGAATCACTTCGGTATAGGTTCCGCCACCTGGATGGGGCTCTCCATGGGAGCGATGACCGGCATGAGCCTGGCGATTCAGCATCAGGACAGATTCGATCGAATGGTACTTGCCGATGCCCGTGCCGACGCTCCCGACGGATTCCGTAAAATGTGGGACGACCGAATCGCCAGAATTTCCAATGGCGGAATGGAGGCCATCGCCAGCGACATCATGACCACCTGGCTCACCAAAGAGTTCCAATTGGCGCATCCTGAGGAAGCCGTCCGGCTTCGCGGAATGATTACCTCCACCGATCCAAAGGGATACACGGCATGCGCCCTCGGTCTCAAGAAGCTAGACTATCTGCGCCATCTGGGAAGGATCGAACTGCCGGTGCTCTATATCGGTGGGGAGCAGGACCCAGGAGCGCCTCCGGAAGTTATGAAGGCAATGGCCGACGCGACGCCGGGAGCGAACTATGTCGAGATCGCTGAATGCGCCCACATCGCGAATGTCAACGCGGCTGAAGCATACAACGCTGCGATCGCAGTGTTTCTGGGGCTTTAGAACCTCATGGCACTGACGGACCGCATCCCTTACCAAGCGATTGTCGACCGTCCCCGGCTGAAACTGCCGGATGGCAAGCGGCTGGCCCTGTGGTTAATCCTGAACGTCGAGGAATGGCGGATAGAGCGAGCGATGCCGCGCACGGTTCTCCCACCGCCTATGGGACAGCAACTTCTACCGGACGTTCCGAACTGGTCCTGGCACGAGTACGGGATGCGCGTTGGATTCTGGCGACAGCACGCGGCCTTGGTTTCGCGGGGCATTCCGGTGACACTTGCCGTCAACGGAAACGTCTGCCGTTCCTATTCCCGAGTCGCCGGGGCGGCACTGGAGGCAGGTTGGGAGTTCATGGGCCACGGACTTCTTCAGGGGCCCATGCATGCGATCGACGACCAACGTACTGCAATCAAAGACGCGATGGACGCAATTGAAGCATTCTGCGGCAAACGTCCCCGCAGTTGGGAAAGTCCGGGGCTCACAGAGACGGCAGAGACCCTCGACCTCCTGCGAGAGGCGGGAGTTGAGTATGTCGCGGACTGGGTCATCGACGATCTGCCGCAGGAAATAGACACGCCTTATGGTTCAATTACTACGATTCCATATACGGTCGAAGTCAACGACATTGTCGTGTATGCGCTTCAGCAGCACGATTCAGAAGTATTCCTGACTCGCGGAAAGCGCCAGTTCGATAGGCTCTACGCCGAATCGGAGGAGTCTGCACGAGTCATGGCGATCTCGGTCCATCCCTATATCACAGGGGTGCCGCACCGAATCGCAGCGTTGGAAGAGTTGCTGGACTACGTCAATGGGCACCAAGGGACAATCTGGATGACCGCGAGCCAGATCGGGGATTGGTACCATGAGGAGCTTGCCAGGAACTGACGTTAGACGCGCACGACCTCGCCTCGTTCCACTGAACGCACAATCGCATCGAGTACCTCGATATTGTGGACCTTCTCAAAGTCAGAGAAGAGATATTCCTGATCACCGCGAACGGCAGCTGCGAAGTTGTCAAGATTTGCGATCACTGAATCTGTCCAGGAAAATGTCTGGCAATCCTGATCATCGACGTCGCGGTAACGGACCATCCTGACCTCTCCACCTGGCGTATCAGGATGGGTAGCGTTACGGATCTCAATCCATTCGCGCGATCCGAATACATGTGTTCGCAGGAAATGGGGAGTGTTGAGGATCGCCTGAATCTGCGCCGTCATGCCTGCCCTGAACTGCATCTGCGCCACGACGATGTCACCGGTCTCCCAGTGGAGTTCCCTATCGGCGGCAATTGCGTGAACGCTGTCCACTGGCCCAAAGAACCAAATGAGAAGATCGGTCAGGTGAATCCCCATCTGGGTCATGCCAGCAGCTGGCGCAAATTGCTTCGTGGTCCGCCAGCTAGTCGGCGGTAGATCCTTGAGCTTGTTGTGACTGAATGCCAGTTCAGAATGCATGACCGTCCCGAGGCTTCCGGCGTCAATTTCGGTCTTGAGCGCCTGTATGGCCGGTTCGAACCGACGCTCGTGGCCGATGCCCAGAACCAGCCCACGTTCGGCGCAGGCGGCGACGCTCTCACGTGCGCCAGCTGCAGTCAGTGAAAGTGGCTTTTCGCAAAAGACATGAACTCCCGCGTGAACACAGTCCATGATCTGGGAGTCGTGAAGTTCATTCGGGGAAGTGAGAATGACCGCATTGATCTGGTCCATCGCCAGGATTTCATCCAAACCAGCGACGGGGCGGGCTCCAAGCGCCGAAATTTCACCATGAACGGCGGCATTCGGATCCGCAACTGCAACGACATCGAATCCGCTGTGTCCGGACAGACGGTCAGCAATATGACGTCCCCACCAGCCGAATCCTGCAATTCCTACCTTGATCAAGACCCAATCCCCCTTCATCTGCTTGCCGTTTCTTGCATAGTTCATGCAGACCGGATTTCAGTACCTTCGCCATAAAGCAAACTGCTTGAGGCAGCGCCTTCGTTGATTTCTACACGACGTATAGCCCTTGGGTAATCCGGTCCCATGGATTGGATACAACCACCTTTGCCGGAAATTCAGGGGAAGCTGAAGCAGGATTCTGCGCCCCTTCCGCTGGTTCGCGGGGGTTTTCCGGCATGCCGGATCCTCCGACGGGAACATGGCTCCTCCCATCATGCCGACCGGTCCCATTATGTCAGGTGGAAACTCGGAAATTGCGCCGCGCCCTGCCTGAGTGCCTCCCGGACTCCCCGTCAGCAGCGCTGGAATCCTTCCTAGCTTGCCGCATGGGAACGGACATCCGGGATCCAACTCCCCGGGTCGCTGGCTTCTCTTTTCATGTCAATGGGTAGAACGTAAAATTCCGTTTGAAGTTCCGGACAAGCGCCAAACTCCCGACTAAGGTAAGCCCGGGCTGGACTCCCCTATCAACCACGGAGGTGTTCCGAGTGTCTGACCTTAGATATTCACGAGCCCCGTAATTTCCGTTATCGCACGTGCTGAACCCACGATTTGTTTCCCAGACTCCAAGATGGTGCGCAGGGTCCGCTTACCGTCCTTAAGACTATGCGAGTCCCGTCGGCCTCAGCTTGGTGTCGCTGAGCATTCGGTCAAGCACACGCATGCGAAGCGTTTCCTCCAAATTCCCAACCTGTGCAGACATCCCGGCTAAGTTGGCGATTGTGCAGACTGACACCGCGGCGGAACGACTGATTCAGTCAAATCGCGTTATAAGTCTGGAGGCAACGGGTAGCCATCATCAGGTCTGGCAAAGCTATCCATTTTCCTGATTGCCAACATAAAATCTAATCGTTTCTGTAGATGACGCCCATCATCTATACTAGGCTCAAAGGAAAGGGCTCGCTGACGAATGTCACTGAAGGAGACGAGAATGCCAGACGGTAGTTTCGATATTTCCCGCCGCCTGCGCAGCGCTTTTGGCCGCTTTGCCTCTGGAGTGACAGTCGTGACGATGCGTGATTCGAGAGGTGAGCCTACTGGAATTACGGTGAATTCATTTTCGTCGCTTAGCCTCGATCCCCCGCTGCTGCTGTTTTCGGTTGGCCAAGAGCAGATGTGCCGCAGGTGGCTCGAACTCGGCAACAAATTCACGGTCAACGTTCTCGCTCGCGAACACGAGAATCTTGCCTGGCAATTCGCACGCCCACTTGAAAACAAGTTTGACGGCGTTGCCTGGCGGTCGGGAAGTAATGGCGCTCCGATCATAGATGGAACGCTTGCCCACTTTGAATGTCAAAAATGGGAAACCGCGAAGGGAGGCGATCACCTGATAGTTATCGGGGAAGTACTGGACTTCGACGCACGTGACGGCGACGCATTGATATTCTTCCGCGGAGCCATGGGAAATTTCGCGAGGGCTGAATGATCTCAAGCGTGACCGACGGTCTTATCGTTGATGAGTCGCAGCTGACGCCCGACGCCCGACGCGTCTGGCAGCGCATAGTGGATGGGCCGCGGGGCAAGGTGGCTGAACCACTGAAGGTGTGGATGCAATCGCCGGAATTCGCGGACCTCGCGCAGGAGCTCGGTCGGTTTGTCCGCTATGACACTAGTGTAGCGACATCATTGCGTTGACGGGTAAAGGGACCTGAGCCTGACGCGCGCATCGGCTGTCGTGAAACGCCAGTCCACGGCGGCCTTCTCCCGGTTCCTCCGTTCCGCCCATGCCCCGGTCTGCCGGCACATCGCCGCTCGGTCGGGAATGCGGCGGTTCAGGCACTGGCGCACCATGGCCCCGATCTCTATCTCAGCCACGTTCAGCCAGCTTCCGTGTTTCGGGGTGTAGTGGATCTCCAGCCGGGCGGCGATCCGCGCCGCCTCGGCGGGAGGGAACGTCTCGTAGAGGGAGCCGACGGTGTGGACATTCAGGTTGTCCATCACGAGCACGATGCGCCTGCCGGGGAAGGTGACGTCCACGAGCTCGCGGATGACCCTGGCCCAGTCCCTGCGCGTCCGGCGGTCGGTGACCTTCACCTCCCGCCATCCGAGCAGCGGAGCGAACAGCATGAACAGGTTCGCGGTGCCATTCCGCTCGTATTCAAAGTCGTGGATGGCGGGTTCGCCGGGACGCGCCGGTCGCGGCACACGGGTCTCCCTCCTCCGCTGCCTCGAGGTCCCGTCCATGACGGCCAGAACTCCGTCCTCCGTGAACTCCCGCTGGTACTGTTCCAGCACGCCCTCCATCGCGGCGAGGAGGTCGCCGCTGGCCTTCGGCGGGATGCACCGGTACCGCCTGAGCCATGGCTTCATGTCGTTTTTTTCAGGGTCTTCCTTACGGTCTCGTCCGAGATCGTGTCGACGATCTCCAGCCCGCCAGGCCGGTCCGCCAGCAGCTGCATCGTCCACCGGCTCCGCCCCTCCGGCGGCTGCGGGCAGGCGAGGGCCACCAGCTTCGCCTCGCCCCCGCCGTCGAGGCTGCGCGCCTTCCGGTTCTTCTGTTCGCGGCGGACCAGCGCCGCCTCCAGACCCTCCCCGGCGCAGCGGCGGCGCACCCGCCCGGCGGTCGACCTGCCGGTCTCCAGGATCGACGCGATGTCGCAGTCGGTGCGGCCCCCGTCATCCCGGTCCTCGTCGGCCAGCAGCAGGATCCGGGCGTGCCGGCGCCTGTACGCCGCCGCCCTGCTGTCGGCCAGCTGCCGCAGTTCCGCCCTCCCGCCATCCGAAAGGCGGACCCGGTAAATCCTGCGTCCCTTGTTCTTGGGAGTCCCCGTCTTCTGTGCCATTGTCCGCTCCGTTCCATGATGCAGGCCGGAGCGGTCTGCCGCCGCCTTCCGCCGCCTGCGGGTTGCCTGAGGCCGGAACAGATGGCATGAAGCCTGGAGACAGTCAAACAGAATACTCATTTCTACGATGGCGCTACACTAGTGTTTTGCGAAAAACAAAAGATTACATTTCTCATGCCGTATTCCCAGCCGCCGCCATCTCCTGGAGCTTCCTGTGCCCGCGCTTCCACGACGCCACGGGATCCTCCGGATTCCGGCTCCAGCGGAACGGGCGGGCGTCGCTGGCGTTGTGGTGCTCGATGTAGCCCTCGATCGCCGCGACGCAGTCGTCGAGCGAGTCGAAGACGGCGTCCTTCAGCCGCTGCCTCGTCAGCTCCGGGAAGAAGCCCTCGACGGCGTTCATCCACGACGCCGATGTCGGGGTGAAATGGAATGTCCAGTCGGGACGGTCCCTCAGCCATTCGTGGACCTCGGCGGACTTATGGGAGGACACGTTGTCCAGGATGACGTGCACCGGGGTGCCCGGCCCGGTCCCTTCGGCGACGTGGTCGAGAAAGGCGGTGAACTCCGCCGACCGGTGCCGCTCCACCGTCTGCCCGACCACCCTGCCTGTCGCGACGTCCAGAGCCGCCAGCAGGCAGGTGGTGCCGTTGCGCCTGCAGTCGCGCGTCCTGGTCTCCGCATGCCCCGGCTTCATCGGGAGGGGCCTCTGGGTCCGCCCAAGTGCCTGAATCTGCGTCTTTCCGTCAACCGAGAGGACCACCGCATGGTCCGGCGGGTCGACATACAGGCCCACGACGTCGCGGACCTTGAGCTCGAACCGCGGGTCGCGGGAGACCCTGGACGTCCTGACCTGGTGCGGCCTGAGCCCGTTGCGCTTCAGGATGCTGTGCACGTTCGTGGCGGTCAGCGCCAGCCTCCTCGCCAGCGCCCGCAGTGTCCAGTGCCGGGCGTGCGGGGGCGGTGGCGACATCGCCAGGGCGACCACGGCCCTCACCGTTCCGTCCGGGGTCGGCTCCAGTCCCGGAGGGCGGGTCGCGTCCCGCAGCAGCCCGTCCACGCCCCGCCCAGGGAAGCGGTCCCACCAGCGCTCCACGGTCGACCGGCACTTTCCGGTCCGCCGGATGGCCTCCGCGGCGCTGCGCCCCGACCCGAGGCCGGGGATGATCCGGGCGCGCCAGACGTGCTTCTGGATGCTCCGCCGGTCCTTCGCGATCCTTTCGAGGCGTTCGCGGTCGCCGTCCGAAAGCCTGGTTTCCTGTCTCTTCGGTTTCCTGCCCATTGCCCTGCCTGCTGTCTCTATGGTTGTTACGAGGCCGCCTGACGGCGACTGGAAGACAGTGGCAGGCTTCACGGACAAATGCAAGCATTTGTTTCTTACAATCCACTAGGGCCTGTTGACAATCTGGCTAGCCGACGGCATTCTCCCGCAACGCACGCCGGAAAGGCGGCACAGGCAACATGGGCGAGCAGAACGATGAACGCAGACAGAACGGTGCTGACCGACGCCATGTGGGCGCGGACCGGGAACATCCCTGCCGGCAGGAAGACCGACCCGGGAGTGACCGCGGCGGACAACCGCCTCTTCGTCGAGGCGGTGCCCGTGCGGTTCCGCACGGGATCGCCGTGGCGCGACCTTCCGGAGCGCTTCGGAAAGTGGAACAGCGTCTCCAGGCGGTTCCGCCGCTGGACGCTTTCCGGGGTTTTCAGGCGTGTTTTCAGGGCTTTGTCGGACGGGTCCGGCCTCGAGCACGTGTTCGTCGACGGCACGGTCGTCCAGGCGCACCAGAAGGCGGCGGGCGCAGAAGGGGGGCCGGAAGACAGGGAATCGGGCGTTCCCGGGGTGGCCTGACCAGCAAGGTCGTGGCGGTCGTGGACACGCTGGGCAATCCCGTGCGGTTCACGATCCTTCCCGGCCAGGCGCACGACCTCAGGGGCGTGCCGGAGCTTCTGGATGGCCTCCGGTTCGGGACCCTGGTCGGCGACAGGGCGTCCGGCGCGGACTGGCTGCTGGAGGATCTGGAGGGGCGAGGCGCCGAGGCGGTGATCCCGGCGGGGCGGAACCGGACGGAGCCGCGGGAGCACGACCGGGAGAAATACGGATGGCGGCACCGGGTGGAGAATTTCTTCGCCAGAATCAAGGAGTTCCGGGCGATCGCGACACGCTGTGACAGGACTGCCACGAGCTTCGCGGCGGGGATTCACCTCATCGCGGGCGTGGCGGCGGCATCATGATTGTCCACAGGCCCTAGTTCGCCGCCGATTCTGTCCGAACTCGCGATCATTGTTACCGCACGGCTATGGTCAGCTGCATTTGAATGGAGCCACCATGTACCAGTCGCTTTGTCCGCGGGGCTGTCTGAGGCAACTGTCGAGGCGATTTCCCATGGCGAAAGGCCGGAATTCCGTGACCCGCAACAGGAGGTTGTGTTCGACGTAGCGGTCGAACTCCACAGGGATCATGTCCTTGAAGAAGCGAGCCTTTCCCGTGCGCTCGACGTTCTTGGCAGGAAAGCGACGGTGGAGCTGGTAGGGCTATGTGGGTATTATGGGCTGATTTCAATGACAATCAACGCATTCCGGATCCCTTCAGACCATCTTCCATCGCTGCCAAAAACAGACCTGCCGATACACAAGATGTTCCTGGAACACCACTAGGCAGCCTACTGATGGATGCATGTAAACACAGTGGAAACAATAGGGACTTATGTAGCAAAACATGGTGCACCGAGATGGCAGATATGGCTGCCGCGACACCTCAGGGATCCACGATTCCGGAACATCTGGCGAACCGGAATTCCGTTTGCAGCCGAATGCTGATGCATCTAACGTACGCCTCGGGGACCTTGCGGCAGAGACTGCGGGCGATGGCTTGTGGTGCGAGATACATGAAGTACGAATTCAGGACGTGAGCTGCGGCTCCGGACCTACCGCGACGCTAGCCCCGAATTCTCTATATTCCCGGTGCTACCGTTCACGCGAAGGGACGCTTCCGGGAGGCAGGAAGCCCTATCCTGGCTTTCCTTGCGCGTGAATTGGATTCCGTTGCGGGTTGGTCTCCTGATGGGGTGATATCAACTTGATTTGGTACCGGCTGCTCATAAGTGTATTAGGCCCGGTTTCGCTCGTTCTGGCAGTCGGCCGGATTGTGATCGGGCGTGGTCGCTTTCCCGACCTTTCTCAGCGCCTCGGCGGGGGCGGCGGTGGTGAACACGGAGCGGTCTGGTTCCATGGAGCAAGCAACGGCGAACTCACTTCCGCCCGTGCGCTGCTGGAGGCCTTTATAATTGACCGTCCTGACCGCCCAGTGATTGTGACAGCCAATTCGGTTACTGGCCGTGAACTGGTCGCCAGTTGGGATATGGCAGGCGTTACCGCACGTTTGGCGCCGATTGACATGCGCTGGGCGCTCGCCCGCTTCTATCGCCGTTGGCGTCCGGTCGCGCTCGTCAGCCTCGAAAACGAGTTCTGGCCTAACCGCATCGCCACGGTCGAGTGTCCAATCCTATGCGTATCCGCAAGAATATCCGACAACAGCGCGGCACGCTGGATCCGCTTCCCCAGCCTATGCCGGGAAGTCTTCGGAAGGATATCCCGACTATTCCCCCAGGATGGTCGCTCCGCCGCAAGGTTCATTGACCTCGGCGTCGGACCGGGTCGTATTGCTTCGAACGTCGGGCTCAAGTCCGGTGTGAAACTTCCCTCGCCCGACCCGGCAGAATTCGCTTCGCTCTCGAAGTCCTTCATCCGCCAGTCAACGATATTCGCGGCCTCCACACATACCGGCGAGGATCTGATTGTCCTCGACGCCTTCGCCGCCGTCCGGACCGCAAACCCTGAACTTAGACTCATCGTGGCCCCGCGCCATCCGCATAGAAGCGGCGACATAGCGAACATGGCCGAAGCGGCTGGAATTCCATACTCCGTTCGCTCAAGGTGCCGAAGCCCCGGAACGGAGGCCGCCGTCTACATCGCTGACACAATTGGCGAGATGTCGCTATGGTATGCGCTCGCCGGCATCACGTTCGTGGGCGGATCCCTTGTGGACAAGGGAGGCCACACGCCGTTTGAGCCGGCGCATTTTGGATCTGCGGTCCTGCATGGGCCGTACGTGCACAATTTCACCGCCGCCTATGCCGCCCTCAACGAAGCCGGCGGCGCGCTTGAGATTACCGATGCGGAAACCCTGCAGGACGGAATCGCGAGACTTGGACCGACGCAGCAGACCGCATTGGCCGAACGCGCGTCCACCGCGCTTGAAGCGATGGACACCAGCGAAAGGGATATCCAATTGGTTCTTGCCGCCGTGAACCAGGCAATGGAATTGAGATGACGGAATCCGCACAAATCCCGGCGAGTAACCTGCGAGATTCCTGAGTGAATTCCAGGATGGCTGATAAATCGTCCAAGCCCCAGTGATATTGGAAATCATGGTCGAATCTAAATCCATGGGATCCGCAGGATGTAGCCCAGGATTCTTGTAATGCCCCAGAGGGTTGATCCGCCCGGCACGCGCTGCAGGACCATAGGCCAGGAAAATGGAACGAAAGTGGACAGGAGTCAAAAATCCTCGGCTACACCCATCAGGTCGCAGCAGCTTGACAAGAATCCTAGGCTACACCCCCATAATTTTGGGGAATTATATACGATGGTGCCCAAGGCAACGGAGTGATCCGCATGGCACACAGGGCACCGGGCGGGCGCCACCCGGGGGCGTCGGCCCGTCTGGCTGTCCGGTATGTTTCCCGACGACAGAGCCGCCAGGGGATGGTTCACGGAACGGCGCTGGCAGGAAGTCCCTCACTGTGGAACCGTCCGCGTCCAGTCGGGAGCGGCGCACACGACGATGCCCTGCCGCTGCCGCGGGCGCGAATGCCGCAGGCGGTTCTTCGTGCGCACCGTCAGTTTGGGCACTATCGTATATAATTCCCTAATTTTGCCACCTTGAATTTTCAACCCATTGATTGCACGCGATAACAAATATGCCGGCACAGCATAGTCCTGCCACCGAAAGCTGCGGTCCTTCGGCGCTGGACGGCCGAATCCGGCTGTTCGCAGGGGGGTCGAGGCGGAATGCCCCGGTTTCCGGGCGAATCACCTGTGAAACCAGCCCCGCACGCGAAGCCTGACGGATCGGCTGCGCCCGGAAATCCCCCTGACGCCCGCGCATGGCCTGACCGGTTGCGGAAAGTGGCTGCACCGGCCCTGGACGGCGGTGGGCATGGTGATGGAATGACGGTGCGGAGATCGATTCCAGTGACTTCCCCGAACTGGACGCGGCCCCTGGAAAACGGCGCCTGATGGACAGGTCCGGTCCGCTCTGGCGTGGAGGCGGGTTGGGGAGCCGGCTTTGCCGCCCGCAGGCCCGACCATCGCGTCGCCGCGCAGGGCCGGGATCCGGGGGGACCATCAGCCGTCCCGGGACAGCATACCGCATCGGGCGTGACGGGTCCCCGCATCGCACCGGCGGGCCTTTCGGTGGACTGGCCGGCTCCCCGGAGCGGCGCAGGCGGATGCCTGACCCCGGCGAGGGACACGCATGGGCCGGGGAACGGTCCCCGACAGCCGTTCACATGGAGCCGCCCTGCCTGACGCCGCTGGTTCAGCCAGGGACCGGCGACCCGGACGCCGCCAGGGCCCGCACATCCAGGGCGGCAGGTCGGCAGGTGGCGGTCGCCGCGGATCCGCCGGCTGCAGCCTTCCCCTGATCCTGGCCACGGCGCCGGCCGGTCCGCCGGTTTCGGCGCGGGAGGTCTCAGCCCAGGAACTCGAAGTCCGACTCGGTCAGTTCCGATGCCGTCACGCCCTCAAGCGTGATGCTGGCGCCCTCAAGCGTGACGGTGCCGCCCCCAACCTCCAGCGTGACGCTGGCGCCCGTGCCCGAGCTGTAGCCCGTGATCACGGCGTCGCCGTTCGCGTTCTTCCCGATGGTCAGATCACTGAACGACCTGCCGCTCTTGATCACGATCGTGTCAGTACCGCCCTCGAAGTCAGTGATCGTGTCGTTGTCGGCGTTGATGCCGAACACGAAACGGTCCGCGCCGTCGCCACCGGTCAGCGTGTCGTCGCCCCGCCCGCCCATCAGCAATTCCCACCAGCCCTTCCGGACCCTGTATTCCTTGGGCTTCCGTGAACCGGGTTTCGTAGACTTTTCCTTCCAGACGACTGGAAACCGCCCGGAATCCTCTGGACATCATAGGCTGGGGCCCTTACCGCAACCGGTGTTGACTTCGATGACGGGAGTTGGGACGATGCGGTTTCGGAAGGACCTCGGCAGGCCCGGGCTGATCAGGGCGCTTGCGGAATGCTTCGGCAGGATCGACGATCCGGTGGACGGGCGCCGGTTCAGCCTCGCGGACCACCTCATGTCGGCGTTCGCGATGTTCTCGCTCAAATATCCGTCGCTCCTGCAGTTCGACAGGGACAGCCGCAGGGACGCCATCGTCCGCGGGAACCTCCGGACGCTGTTCGGGATCGCGGCGGCGCCCTGCGACTCCGCCATGCGGAAACGCCTCGACACGGTCGACCCCAGGCAGCTGCGCCCGGCGTTCAGGACCCTGTTCGCGAGGCTGCAGCGCGGCAGGGTGCTGGAGGACCAGCCGGTTTTCGACGGCCACTACCTGATCTCGATTGACGGCACCGGCTACTTCAGCTCGAAATCCGTCCACTGCGACCACTGCTGCGTCGCCCGCCGCAGTGATGGATCGAGGACCTACTCGCACAGCATGCTCGCCGCCGTGGTCTGCCACCCGGAACGCCGCGAGGTGTTCCCGCTGGCCCCGGAGCCGATCGCCAGGACCGACGGGGACACGAAGAACGACTGCGAGCGCAACGCCGCCGCGCGGTTCATCGACGACCTCCGGCGGGAGCGTCGGCGCCTGAAGGCCATCGTCCTGCAGGACGGCCTCGCCTCCAACGGGCCCCACATCGCCCGCCTGCGGCGGCACGGCCTCCGCTTCATCCTCGGCGCGAAACCCGGCGACCACGCGCTGCTGTTCGCCAGCCTCGACGCCAGCCCCGACACCCGCACCGCCCGGTTCACCGACGCCGACGGCACCCGGCACGACTTCCGCTACCTGAACGGTGCGCCAGTCAACGCCTCCCATCCCGACATCAGGGTCAACGTCATCGAATACCGGGAGACGGTCATCAAGAGGACATACATCGCGAAGCACCACCGCGGCCCGGACGACCCGACCCACCGGGTGGAGGAGAAGCAGCGGAGGTTCTCCTGGGTCACCGACCTTCCCGTCGACAGCGACAGCCTCATGCCGGTCATGCGCGCCGCCCGCTCCCGATGGCGGATAGAGAACGAGACGTTCAACACGCTGAAGAACCAGGGCTACCACTTCGAGCACAGCTTCGGGCATGGAAAGCGGCACCTGACCACCGTGCTCGCCATGACGATGATGCTCGCCTTCCTCACGGACCAGATCGAGGCCGCCTCCTGCAGGGTGTTCGCCGCCGCGCTGGAGGCGAGGGGGCGGCTGAGGTACCTCCGCGAGAGAACCCGGTCATACTTCCACGACTTCCCGGTCCCCGACTGGCGGACACTCTACGCCGCCCTGACCCACGGGCACGCGCCTGTGGCCCTGAACGTCGCCGGACCGTCCGGACGGTCGCCGCCGCGGCGCGGGGCGCCCGGGCGCGCCTGAACGCCCGACCGAACCGCCCCAGGGGCAGACCCGCGACACATCCCTTATTTCCACCGGAACGCCGCCGGACGCCCCCGCACGCCCGGATTCCGCCCGAATCCGCCGCCGACGCCCGCAATCCGCCGGAAACCGGACCGGAATTTCACTGGTGGGAATTTCTGCCCGCCCATCAGCCTGTCGTCGCCCGCGCCGCCTTCCAGCGTGTCGTCGCCCCAGTTTCCCTTCAGCCTGTCGTCGCCGTCGCCACCATACAGCTTGTCGTCGCCCCACCCGCCATACAGCCTGTCGTCGCCGTCGCCGCCATACAGCTTGCCATCGCCCCTGCCGTTATACAGCCTGTCGTCGCCGTCGCCGCCATACAGCGTGTCGTCGCCCCAGTCGCCATACAGCTTGTCGTTGCCGTCGCCACCATACAGCTTGTCGTCGCCCCACCCGCCATACAGCGTGTCGCGGCCCCGGCCGCCATACATCGTATCGTGGCTGTTGCCGCCATCCAGCGTGTCGTGGCCCTTCCCGCCATGCAGGGTGTCGTTGCCCCAGCTTCCGTTCAGCGTGTCTTTGCCGTCGCCGCCGGTCAGCGTGTCGTCGCCCATTCCGCCCGTCAACGTGTCATCGCCATCGCCGCCGACCAGCGTCACGGCAGGGAGTCTGGAGGTCCATTCGCCGGAGAATATCTTGTTGAAATCCGTCAGTGCCATCTGCTTACCTTTCCTTTCGCTTTCCGTTTCAGGTCCCCATCATGTCCCGAGTGATCGAGCCATAACGGTTATCGTATGGTATGTCGTCGCCGTCGGTACCGGTTGGCGTCAAGGCATTGGCCTTCGCACGGTGTTCCCTGAACTCCCGCCACTCGCTCACCGTCCACCAAATCAATCCATCCGCCATGTCGCTGTCCTTTCCTTTGGTCTCGTTTCGGTATCCACTCCCGACGAAGGTTCGGACGTCCTGACCTCGCATCCGATTCCCGCAACGGGCCCGGGCCCTCTCTCCCGGCGCGGCCCGCGACCTGCGGCAGTCCGTGGACCATGTGCGGTCCGGTTCCGGGCGGCGCCTCCCCGCCGGACCGGCGGCGCGGCCCGCCCTTCAGGAGTTTCCGCCGCGCCGCCCGAGCCGCAGGCCCGGCCGCCATCTCCCTGCCGACGCTGGCAGTCCTGCGCAGGCCCCGGGCAAGCATCAACCATATAGGTTGTTGCCGATGGCACTCGTATCGAAATATACTTGGTGAACTGACTTCGACCGCATTCCAAGGCATGATTCGTCCGCCGCCGCATCTTCGGATGCACCGGGTCCGGCGTGTCGGCGACTATCCGACAAGCCGATGCCGGTCATGGGTGATGATCCGGAAGTTGTCGGTGACGGATTCCGTGATCGCCTCCCATTCGTTGGGCAGCGTTTCGTTGAAGAATGCGAAGATCGCTTCGGTGAACTGGCGGAAGTCCGCATGGAAGCGGTTGTGCGTCACGTGGCGGTGCATGACGCCCCACAAACGCTCGATGGGGTTCAGGTGCGGCGCATAGGGTGGCAGGAAGTGCAGCCGGATGCGGCGCCCCGGCCGCTCCAGGAACGGCTTGAGCGCCTTCGCGTGATGGTAGCGGGCGTTGTCCAGGAAGACATGGATCACCCGGCTGTCGGGATGGGCGCGCTCCAGCTTCCTCAGAAGCCGCAGGCTCGTCCCGGCATCGATCCTCTCGCCCTCCACCAGCGTGAGCCTCATCGTCTCCAGGTCCAGCGCCCCGTGCAGGTTCAGGCGCCGCCGGCCGGTCGTCGACCTGATGGCGGGCCTGTCCTCGCGGACGAACCAGCCATGCGCCGGCCGGCCTTGCCATTCGGGGTGGACCGCGTCGGCGAAGACGACCGTCTCGTCGGGGAGCAGCCCGCGCATCAGTTGCTCGTAGCGCCGGATGAAGGCTTCCTGGGCTTCCCTGTCGGCCTGCCTCGGAAGCGGTTTCGGCTTGATGTACTCGAATCCCAGCCTGTGCATCAGCTTGATCGCGCCGCCGCGGGTGTATTCGACGCCGTGGCGCTGCAGGATGGCGGCCCGGACCTCGTTGGTGTCACGCGGCGGGCTGTCCCGGAACATCGCCCTGAGCGAGGCCTCCTGGCCCCGGGTCAGCTTGCCCTCCCGTTCCGGATACGCCGCCGGGTCCAACGAGGCGAGGCCCGTCCTGCGGAACTCCCGCAGCCAGCCGCGCACCGTGTCGGGGTCGAGATGGAGAATCCGGCAGACGAGGCGGACGCTGTTCCCGTCGTCAAGCGCAACGAGCGCGTTCGCGCGCCGCACCTTGAGCGCCGCAACCTTGCGCCCGCGCATGACCGCAAGAAGCGCATCGCGCTCCGCGGATGTCAGGATGGAACCGGCCCCGGACATGACGTCTGTCAATGATGTTCACTGCTCGTTTTGACGGACATCTGGAACGTTCCGCGAATCATGTCAACCCGCAAGGGCGAATTCAGGACTCCGAGTATAATCCGCAAGGACATTGTCGAAGTCGAAATCCTCCCCGGTGATCTGCGACGCCCGTATCCCGACCAAGGTGACGGATCCGCTGTCCCAGGTGATCGCGGTGTTCCCGCCCGGCGGTGTTCCCGCCCGACTGCGTGATCGTGAGATCCTCGAACCTCGTCCTGAGCGCCTCCCCAACAATGGACGCCGGAACCGACAGAAACGCCAAGATGTCCTTCCCGTCCTCGAAATCCTCGATCGTCGCATGGCCGCCGTAATCCCTCCAGGATTCTCTCGCGAGGAGGAAAACACCGCTGCCCGCGGCCGCCATGGAGCGTATCGTGGCCATCAGGGGGGGGGCCAACAGTGAGAATGTCGTTGCCCTCACCGCCATGGAGCGTGTCGTCGCCAAATTCGCCGATGAGCAGGTCGTTACCGGCGCCTCCGTAAAGGGTGTCGTCGCCCCTGCCGCCCCTGAGCGTGTCGTTGCCAAAGCCGCCTTCGAGGCGATCATTGCCGTTGCCACCCTCCAGCGTGTTGTTGCCATCGCCGTCATGGAGTTCGTCGTTGCCGTCGCCGCCGTACAGCCTGTCGTTGCCATCGTCGCCGTCCAGAAAGTCGTTGCCCCTGCCACTCTCCAGCGTGTCGTTGCCGTCACCGCCGGACAGCCGGTCGTCGCCATCGCCGCCACCGATGCTGCCGTCGAAGTCGTAGTAGCGGGGGCTGCGGGGATGATCGAAGTTGAAGCTGTCCCTGCCGTGGGTCTCATAGTCGAGATGCCGGGTGATGCCCCCGGGGAGCGTGAAGTCGTCCTCATCAAGGGACTCCGCCGACACGCCCGTCAGCCTGATGGTGTCGCCATCGCCATAGCGGATGACGGCATCGGCGCCGTCCCGCTCGATGGCCAGCCCCGCGAAGCCGCCCGCCTCGCCGTCGATGCGGATCGTGTCGTAGCCGTCTCCGGCCTCGAACACGAAGGTGTCGGCGCCGAGGCCGCCCTTCAGCCTGTCGTCGCCCCGGCCGCCCTTCCGCGCCACTCCGGCGGCCTTCCGCGTGGCGGAACCGGCCCCGTCGCCTCCCTCGCCCTCCGTCCGCGTCACCTGCTCCAGGACGGGGCCTTCCCCCTCGCCGTCCGGGGTGCCGCCGCCATCGCCGCCGCCCCGCGGGTCACCCCCGGCGGCGGGGAACTCGAAGCGGTCCCTGCCCAGCGTCTCCGCCGACACGCCCGACAGCAGGATGGTGTCGTCGTCGCCGTAGCGGATGACCGTGTCGGCGCCGTCCCGCTCGATGGCCAGCCCATCGAAGCCCCCGGACACGCCGGCGATCCTGATGGTGTCGCCGTCGCCGAAACCGGAGATCCTGTCGTGCCCGTCCCCGGCCGCGAAGGTGTCGGCGCCGAGGCCGCGCGACATCGTGTCGCCGCCCGCGCCGCCATGGATCCCGTCGTTGCCGTCGCCGCCCATAAGCGTGTCCGCCGCCTCGCCGCCGCGCAGCGTGATGCCTTCAGCTGTCATCGTTCATCCTCCCGTTGGTGAAAGCTGGTGAAACCGGTCAGGCCGCCGCCCGCGGCCGCCCTGCGCAGGGCGGCCGCGGCGGTCCGGATGTCGCGAAAGGGAAAGGAGACGGGGAGGCGTCAGGCAGCGGTGGCGCGACTGCCCCTGACATTTAGGGGGGGGGGGTAAACGCCACTCCACCTGCCATGCCAACACTCCTATGGTGCGTGGGCCCACACCGCACCCGCGCGAGGCCGGAGCCCGTCCTGCCGCGCCATAATGGCACATGCGGGGGCCGGATGCAAGCCCCCCGGTGTGGTCGGGTGTATCCCAAGTTGGTTGATCATGCCGCTGCGGCATGATCCGCCTGCCAGTCGAGGAAGTCGGCCAGCCTGCGGTTCATGACGCAGCATTTCAGCGCCAGCATGGCGTTGGCCCCCTCTCCGTCCAGCGTGTCCCCGAGCGCTTCAGCCGGAGCCCGGACACCCGGCCTCCACGACGCCGCTCCCGAACCGGCTGCGCCCGGAGATCCTCCCTGACGCCCGTGCGGGGACCGTCCGGAACGGCTGCATGTCTCACGCTCCATCGGTCCGGCGCGAGGGGGAACCGCCGGGGCCGGCGTGTCAGGGGCGGCCTGCGGAGGCCTTTCCTGCGGATTCAGCGTGGAAAGATCACATATCGTTTGACTTCCATGAGCTGGCGCCAGGTCACAAAACTATGCCTGTCGTAACATCGAAGTTCCTTCTGGAAATAAAGCGCGGGCACTGAGGGCTGTAAGCCTGTCAACATATCCTTACTGGAGCTTCGACAACGATCGAATCCAAGTCCGCACCGACCACATCCCGGAGAACACGACCCTCTTGCGGCGCTTCGCATTCCATCTCTTCAGGGTATCGAACCCCGCTCACCGACATACTGTTGCGAATCGCCACTCAACAAGATGGCCGATGGCATTTGGGACCAGTCCAGATTCAGTTTCCGTTGCTGGCCAAAACTCGTTCCGCGTCAGAAATCGCAAACCGCAGCGTCAGTTTCATCACACATGAGATAAACGGACATTAAACCCCCGCTACTTATGTCGAATCTCCAAGCTCAATCAAGTAAGCGATAAACTGGCTGGTGCCGATCTGCAACTTTTCGTCAAGAAAACTGATCAAATGAAGTTAATTCATATCATCATATTGATTATTTTTAATCTATTATCAATATATGCTTTACAGTGTAGCAGGAATCACATATCGTCCGTTAATGGCGCAATATAGATATAGCGAAGTGTCGATTTCCCGCGGAAAGGGTAGAAGCGCAGTCAAGTATGCTGCCTACTGCCATGCGACAAAGATGAATTCGGAAGTTGAGGGCCCTAGCGGGAACCACATTGAGAAAACCGGCCAGCTCATGCACTCTGAGATCGTGTTGCCAGAGCACGTACCCCGCTGGGCGGCGGAATCATTCGGCGAACCTGCATTCCTCACGGCACTTGAGTCGGCGCGTGAACACCACGATGGCGACGCAGCCGCCAAGGCCGCATGGGCGACCTGTTCCGAACGACTATGGAACAGCGTCGAGTTGGCTGAGCGGAAACTCCACCCCCGCTTTTCGGTGGCGAGATATGCCTTCTCGGCGATCATCTCCAACCCAGTCGAGCTCCCGCTGGACCATCAGGTCGACTTGGTGCGAGGCTTTGTCGAATCAGCTTACGTACAGCATGGCATGTGCGTTGACTGGGTGATTCATGATACCAATGAAGGCCATCCACACGTCCATATCATATTCACTACGCGCTGCCTTGAGGTGGGTGGTTGGGGCAGGAAGATGCACCCATGGGCTGACTGGAACGTCATCCTCGAGCGCCGGGGACTTTGGGCACAACATGCAAACGTCAGTCTCGGTGCACTGCGCGTGCAGGACTGGATTGATCACCGGAATTACAGCGCCCGAGGGCTGAAACTGATTCCAGACACCGCTAGCCCGCACCTCGGGGTAGATGACGAGGGAGAAGGGCCTGGGGCTCAAGGTCAGGAAAGAGCCACCAGGGCCAAGAAGCGAAACCAGGCATATCTGAAGAGAAACCCCGAACACTTCGTGGATATCGTGCAGGCGTCGAAACACTCATTCACCGAGATCGACCTACGCGCACAGGTGAAGAAGCGGATGGAAGTATCCGTGACGACATCTGGTCTGGAAGAGATATGCGTCACGGCCGACGAACTCAGGGCGCTGGGCGATCAGGCAATGAAGTCAACAGATCTGGTTCGGGTGGAGCCGGACACACCCGAAGGGGCTCATCGCCTCATGACGCGGACCAGACTCACCGCGAATAACGGGTTGAAAGAACTGGCCCGCCGTCTGGCGGAAAGGTCTCTCACGGCTGACCATCCCGCCCTATCGAAAGATGCAGTGAGCACAAACGGGCTGAGTCCGAGTCAAAGGGCGGCGACGGAAGCGATGGTCGCGTCGGAGCGCATCACGCTTGTTCAAAGCCGCCCCGGACCCGTATTGGACACCGTCCTGGAGCGAGCAGCCAATATCTGGCGGTCCCGGGGCTTCGACGTTTGCGCAACCACCTTTCCCAGCGATTCCAGAATGGCGCTGGAAAATCTCAACGGGATTCGTTTCAGACCGCTGTCCAGATGGGATTTCCTGTGGTCGCGCGGCAAGGACACCCTAACCGAACAGACAATCTTCATTCTGACGGACGCAGGCATGGTCGACATTCCCTATTGGAGCCGAATTCTGGATCAGGTTTCGAAGACTGGCGGCAAAGTCATCGCGGCTCGAGATCCAAATCGTCCGCTTCCGGGCGTCGGAAGTTCGGGCTGGTCATCGGTTGAGGCTGGCGTCGGGTATTCGATTGGCATCGGGAAAGTCGTTTGGCAGCGGCATGTCGGAGACCGGATGGCGACAGCCGCACTGGAGCGTGGTGGCAGCGGAGCGAAAGGTGCCATCGAACACTACATGCGCAACGGCGCGATACGGCTTTGCGGACAGTCGGAGGATCCGTTCGCAACTCTGGCAAAGGCGTATTTCGAAACAGGAAGTCGCGGCGAGAGCAGGATCGGACTCGGATATTCTCCTCGAGACGTGCGTGCGTTGAATCAAGCAATCCGGGAAGAGGCTTTGCAAAGCGGAGTGGTGGAGAGAGCTGCAACTCAGTTCTACGGGGTAGCCAATTACATGGACCGATCGGGATGGGCCCCACAAATTGGCGAGGTGCCGCTCGAATTCGGGCCAGGAGACAGGATAAGGCTGACCCAGCGGCATCCTGAACTAGGACCCACACGATTTGCACTTGGTTTGGTGACAGCCGCCCGTGAGGACGCGGTAGATGTCAGGATGGACGGAAGCAGCGGAATACTGACACTCGACGTCTCGATGCTCCGGCACATCGACTACGGTTACGCGGTGGCCCTCGCCGATGCTGAACCAGTCAATGCAGATCATGCGTTTGTTCTCCCTAACGGATCAATGCATCGGCACGCGGTGCATGTTGCGCTCACTCGGCATCGGGAAACCGTAACCGTGTTCGGGCGACCCGGGCATGTCGAGTCCGTGGCTGACCTTATCCATCTGGCGCAAACTCCGGGCCACGCCAGAATTTCCCATCGGGACGTCCCTGACAGTCCGCGAGAAGCTCCGTTGCGTACCTTGGCGCGAGTGTCGGGAACGAAACAGCCGCCCGTAGGGCGGACGGCTCATGACATTGGCCCCCTGATAGACCACTTCGCCCGTGAAGGGTTTGGCACAGGCATAAGTGCTTTGTCGGACGAAGCGCTTATCGATGTCGCCGGTCGATTTGCGGAGCGTCTAGCCTCGTCCCGGAGTGCCGGCGATCCAGTGATATCCGACAGGCTTTCCGGCTACGCGAGGGATCCGACGGTGGCCATCAAAGATCTTCTGCAAGACCAGGCCATAGTTCGAGCGGACGAAATAGCAGAACGCATCGCCCGGGAGGTAGCCGAACCCGAGACATTCCTGCGGCGTTTCATGAGCGCAATGGCGCATCCGGACCTCGTGCGCATTCCGGAGCTTCGTCAACAAACAGGCAAAGCCAATGTCTTCTCGACACGAAGCGCATTGGGACTACGAGCGAAGGCCGTTCGCGAAACACTGCATCTGGCGGAATTGACCCTATCTGAAACCGCACTGGAGCCAACTGGCGTGAACGAAGATCTATTCGACCAAGCAATGGCAACCGGATTTCCAGAAGCGGATGAGTCGCGAAACACTGGTGAGAACCCGCTTTCGGTAAGGTACGGACTTTCGGCCAAACGGTTGAATCTCATTCGCTGCTCCGGAAGCTGCGACAAAGCGGGCGTCCTGTTGGAAATTGTTCGGGAGTGTGTGCGGCTTGGATGGACCACGATCGGAGTCGCCCCTTCGATCAAGGGGCTTTCCGTGCTGGGTTACGAAGGCGTCCACAACCTGACTTCGGTGCGGGCTTTTCTTGACGGCAAGCAGCGGAACCGGATTGAGCACGGCGAGACTTCCCTGGTGATTCTCAACGACGCCAGCGTCATCGGAAGCGACGATGTGCATGCCTTGCTCCAACTCGTTCTGACCGGTGGCGGAAGGTTTGTCGCGCTACTCGATGATTCACCATCTGCAACAGTTGAAGAAAACGCAGTGTTTCGGGCTCTTGAACTCAGGTGTGGTGCGAGGCGCACCTTACCTGAAGCGACCCGAAATTCGGATCGATCCAATGTGCTTGATCTCCTGTCATGCAGCGGCGAGCGGCATGACCGGGCACTGGCGGCACTCAACGAAGATGACGCACTTCGGCACGGCGGCAGCCTTCGCGGTGCGATTGAGCGGATTGCAAGGGACTTTGTGGCTGATGCACATCCAGATCGGATCGCCGTGACGTCTTCGCAGGTCGAGGCCGACGCCGTGAACGAAGCTGTGCGAACCCATCTGGATGCTGTCGATCCGCGACGGCGGGGGAATGCCGGAGAATTCGAAGGGCGGCTGGCAGGTCTTAAGTGTGGGGACCGGATCAGGCTGCTGGAAGGCTGGCCCCGGGCAATCGCTCAATCTCAGGAAGAAACATGCATCGCTACTCCTGAAGAGACTGACAATCCTCTGGTTCATGCGGGCGAGATCGCAGAGGTCATTTCTCGAAGTGAGAAAGGCGACCTGAAACTAAGGTTGGAGAATCATGAAGGCTCCCGGGACATCACAATCCCCTCGGATACGGGCCTACCAGGTTGGCGGTTCGCGTTCGCAGGAACCGTGGAGAGCGAGTTGCCGCAGAGTCGCGACAGCGTCCATGTCCTGGTATCCCGCCGGATGACAGGACAGGCGCTGCTGTCCATCATGAAAGTTCATAGGCGTAACCTGAACCTGGTCGTTCCAGTGGCTGAGTCAGTAAAGCTTGGTCATTTGCGGGAAACACTCCGTCGACGTGATTCAAAGCGGGTTTGGCTAGACTGCGGGTATAGGTCATCACTGTCGTTCGGGTCGGGGGCGGAGGACTCTCCTGAACACCCGAACCGGGACAGCGACGAGTGCAAGGAAGCGATGATGAGGGTCACCGAGTATGTGCGGCTTGGTGAATGCGTTCTCCCGGATGCATTTCCGTCTGGAGTGGCTGGCAGTGTTCTGGTGGACATGTTCGGAGCGTCTGTGTTGACGTATGGACGGGCACCATCCGACATTGACCGGCTCTACCTTGAAAGTCTCGTCAGCACTTTTGACGATTCTGACAACTGGCGGAAGATTCTAGGGCAGATGCCAAAGAGCCTGCCGGATCAGGCAGACGCCGTGGCCAGGACGGCTCTCGGAGCGGAGGCAACCGAAAGGACTCCAACACAGGCATCGAAAATGGCGGCGTGGATGCTTACGGCGCAGATGCTGGGAGAAAATGTTATCGCCGACCGACTTGAGGCCGGACTTGCGCTATTCGGGACCCGCTTTCGGCTGGCTCGGCTGTACGCCAAGACAAATGACTGGGCTCATTCAGGTGCGGAAGGTCGAGAACCGGCCGCGAAGGGCGGTTTCCGGGAATTCGATGTCGGAAGCATCCTTGCCGAAGTTCCGCAGGCTGAGGAACGGGCCGCCTATGAAACCGTGGCCTTGTTCGGAGTCAACGGTTCAGACAGGATCGGACGTGTCCGAAAGTTTGAGGACGAACGGCAAGGGGGTTGGAACAAGTGGGAGGGCCGCGAAAGAACGCTCGGGATTGAGCGCGAAGAGCGCTGGTGCCGGAATGACGCCGCCTTGGTGATGGCCTGCACCGTCGCCGCGAGGACCGAGGCTCGCGACCTTGTGCATCGCCTTCACCTGTGTCCGGCATTGCGTCCTTTGCTTACGGCCGCCAACGAGGCGTTGGATCGGGTGAGGGAAAACGCGGAACCGATCGCCAGGAAGACCGCTAGATCCAGGGCGATGTCCGATCTTCGCGTCAGGATGGTCAAAGAGGTCGATGGAGACAACAGATTCGCCGCCGAACAGGCACAGATTTACCCGGAACCCTACTTCGTTGACCAGGGAAAGATGGACTCCTGGCGCACAGGCTACAGACATGCCGTCAAGGCCCTGTCCGGGCATGATCTGGACCCTACACGCCTGGAGTGGTTAGCTGCAGCCGCTCCTTTTGTTGCGGAGACCGAACTTCAGAAGCATCTGGCCGAGGCAATGACGCAGGCACTGGCGTTGGGTTCACCTATATGGGATGCCGATGGATTTCGGCGGGAACGGACCAGTCTGATGTCCGAGCTTGAACAGAGATATCGTCCGGACGATCCAGCGGATCTGGACAGGACATCCAAGCTCGTCGCACGGCTATATATGTCGTTCACTGAACCGGAGATTCGCGGGCTAGCCGATAGTGGGAGCGGGTTGGTGGAGGAACTCGCGCCAGGCTCGGATGGGGACCGGATAGCTGGTAATGTCAGGTCGCTTCATGGCAGTCGCCACAGCAGTCTGGCACCATGGTTCGACCGGTATCAGGAGAAGGAACGGTCACTGCAGACCGGACGTGGGAGAGAACGAGGGATTGCGATCGACCCATTCTGATCGCTGAGGCATCAACGCGGTTTCCGGGGGCGGGAAGGCGAGGTTTCATCGTTGGGTCTATCCAAGGTCCCCGGGAATCTCTCCCATGCATTTTCCAGCGCGTGGCGAATGTGGATTGAGGCTCCGGAGTCAGTTTGGCGATCAGGCAGCAGGTTGGAGATGTCCTGCGATTTGCAGCCTCCGACATGTTGCGAATCCACTCAGTTAGCTGAACGGGACTGCGAGCCTTTCAACAGGACACTGTTAGCTCGACCTCTGCGGTGCCGTATCGGTGGCGGCATGGGAATCGGTCTGAGACACTACGGCGACGGGACGGTCGGCTGGCTGGCTGAGGGCCGGGGACTGCATCCGGACTTTCCTGGCCCGCGGGCTGTGCGGGCGCGAGGGCTGGCGGAACGCGCGGGGCGAGCCTTGCCTCGCCTCGGCGCGGGCCGACCTGCCGAAGCTGTCGGCGGCGCTGGGGCCTGCCCTGCCGGAGGCCCGGCCGATGGGCGGCGCCAGCGCCGCGTCGCTGGTCCCGTCGCGTGGGTTTCCCGACAGGCGGCTGTCGTGCACCCTGGAGGATCCCGGCGGGGTCGAGGTGGTTCCGGTGCCCGACGCGGAGAAAGGCCAGGCGCGCCCGGTGGTGGCCACGCACCATCCGAGGGGCGACGCGGCCTGTCCAGGCAGGCGCATCCGCTACTGGATCCGCTCGTCGGCGCCTCCTCCTGGCACCACGCGGCGCGGGACACCAACATCGGTCGCGTGGTCAACAACGACAGGTTCCTCCCGCTTCCATGGGTGCCATCACAACACCCCACCTCGCTTCAGCATTGATTTGCAGCGATTTCTCATTTCGCCTCCTATGTCAGCGGTGTATTGCCGCGCACCATCGCCCGGCTTCATGGGTGTCTGCCCTCCCCGAGTCCCGGAGACGGACCACCGTGCGGGCTTTGCTGCGGTCCCGCAGGACGGCCAGAACCTGAACTCCCTCTGGTTCGGGTCCGCGCCGGCGATGGCCCGGCGGCCGGACAGCGCCGTGACGGCCCCGGGTGCTTCCAGATCCTCCGCGGCGGTCTCCCAAGGCGCCCCGGTGCGGACCTGCCGACGCGCGACCGAGGGGGCGGCGCCGAGCCGCGCGGACGCCTCCGTGAGGGACAGCTCGCCGCGCTCCTGCCGCTCGCCCTCCCGATAGCCCGGGATGCCGCGGTGGGAGCGGAAGGCGCGCACCCGGTGACGGTTCCAGCCGTTGCCCTTGCCCGTCCTGCGGCCCAGACGGTCGGGAAGCCGGGCCGTCCGCCCGTCGGGCCGCTGCCGGGCCAGCCCGGCTGTCAGGTCCCCGGCATCCCTGTCGGAACTGTAGCGGTGCCCGCCGTTGCGGAAGCGTCTCACCCCGATCCCGGTGTGGTCGCCACCGCGTCAGTGCGGCAGCAGGTCCACCGTCCCCTCCCGCAGGTCAGCGGGGTCATATCCCCGTAAGCGACTAAAGCGCAACGTAGCGCAGTCGCCTTGATCCGCGCCGCCGGAGTGCGGGAGGGTTCCCCGGCCGGTTCGACGTGACCGGAGGACTGTCCATGACGGTGGATGTGGATGCAGTGGCAGACGTCGGCCGGGCCCGGAGGGTCCGGAGCGAGGTCGGGTGGGAGGGGCTGATGGCGGCGTCCGGGCGCCGGGACGGCCCGCAGGCCAGCTTCCGCCAGGGCCGCGGGGTTCCGGTGGGGACGTCCCGGAGCTGGCGCCGCAGGCGTGGCCTCACCGGCGGTGCGGCCTCCGGCGGGACCGGCGGCTCCGGCGGGGCGGTGGCGGCGGAGCCGCCGGGCTGGGACGGTGGGCTGTCGCCCGGCGGCGGCGTCACGCTCCGCCTGAGGCGGTCCCGATGCCGGGCGGATGGCCGCCGGGCGGCATCTGGCTGGCGGGCGGGCCGGCGGACATGCGCGGCGGCCCCGCCGGGCCCGTCGGGCTGGTCACCAGCCATCCCGTGGGGAACCCCGCCGGCGGGCGCTGGCATCTGTCCGGCAGCCGGCGGCGGACGATGGTGAGGACACCCGGCTCCGGGCACGGGGGCTGTTTCATCCGGGCCAGGCGGCTGGAGCGGGGCCTGTCCGCGTCGCCGGCCACGCCGGGGTGTCACGTCGGGCATAATTTTTCCACCAGTACGACCATATTTTTTCCACCAGTTACGGGCATAATTTTTCCACCTTGGAATTTTTCAAGTCATTGAATTCATGCAATAAAAAATTTGCCCTGATTTTTCATGGATTCGCCTCGGTACGAGCATAATTTTTCCACCGAAAGTTGCGTTTTTCCGGCTTCGGACCGCCGAATCCGGCTGTTCGCCAGGGGAATCGAGGCGGAACCCCCCTTGACGTCGGCGCTGGTCCTGTCCAGACTGGTGCCATGATCCCTGTTCTGCCGAACATGCGCTGGCTTCGCGCCCTTGCGTTGGCCCTGCCGCTGGCGCTCGCCTTGGCAGCGGGCGCGGCCCGGGCCGATCTCAACCGGCTGGAGACCGTGGCCATGCGGCTGTCCGGCCACGGTCTCGACCATGGCCATGTCCGGGTGGTGTTCCACGCGCCCCTGGGCCAGATATGGATCCTGCGGCCGGAGGAAGCGCAGGAAGCCAACCGTTTCTCGGAAGTGCTCCTGACCCTGCGGGTGGAAAGGATGAACGATGGCCTGCGGGTCACGGCCATTGGCATGGGTGAAAGGCATCCCGACGGTCTGGCATTGCCCGCCGTCCATGGCGAACGTCTGGTCCAGCGGCTGCTGCTGGATTACGACGCGGCTTCGGTGGACAGGCATGACCTTGCCCGGTTCCATGACCGGCTGCTAGACCAGCCCCTGGCCCGTGACCTCGTCCCGCACAGGGGGCATCGCCCTTCCATCACGATTCCATCCGGTTCGCGCCTGCGCGTTTTCAGCAGCATCGGCCTGCGCCACGGATATACCGACACACCCGATGATGGACGGAGCGCAATGGTCTGGAAAACCTATGGCAACTGGATAAGGTTCTTTCCGACCAGCAGCGGATTCTTTCCAGGTGAGGGTGTAGCCCAATATTCCTGACTCCGGCGTTTTCCGGTCCATAGTCCTAGGGCGCGTGCGCCGTGCGGGGGCCGGGTGAACCGGCCGGCGGCGCGCGTCCAGAGGCATTGGGCAGGGAGTGCGGGCCATGAAGCGGGACAGGGGCAGGACGGCGCACCGGCATCCAGACGCGGTGGCGTATCCGGGGGTCCTGCGGAAGGCGGGGCGGCGGTCCATCCGCCGGTGGTCCGGGAACGGGACGGCGGGTTCATCTGGTACTGGCTGGAGGGCGGCGGGGTGCGCAGCCGGGAGGTCGCCGGGGACGGGACGCTGCCCTCCGCCGTCCCTGCGGAGCCCGGGTCGCGGCCTGCGAAGCTGGCGGCGGACCTCGCTTCGGGCGCCCCCGGCCCCGCCGCCGTGGAACGGGAGCTCCGGGACGCTTCCCCCGTCGGCGGCGCGGCGGCGCTGGGGCTGCTTCCGGATGGCCCGGCAGGACGCTACCGAGGCCGGAATGCCGCAGGTGCGGCAGGCCGATGCACCGGCACCGGCCGACGGCGAGGCCGGTCCTCACCCGGCTGGGCCGGGTGAAGGTGAAGCGGGGGTGTTTCCGCTGCCCGTCCCGCGGCAGGGGGCGCCTGCCGCTTGACCGGGCGCCGGGCCTGGAGGGAAGGGCCGTCACGCCGGGGATGGCGGACGTCCTGGCCCGGACGGTGCCGCTGACGGGCTTCGCGGCGGCCAGCGGCCACATCGGGGACCTCGCCGGGGTGAGGGCCCCGGCGGGCCCGCTGCGGCGCCGGGCCACGGAGTCCGGCCGGGAGGATGTGGCCGGGAGCAGGCCACTGGAACCACGCGGATGCCTTTCGGTCGACGGGACCGGGATCCCGATGCGCGCGGAGGAGGTGGAGGGCGTCGCCGGAAAGCGGGAGGACGGGAGCGCGGGAACCCGCGGGGGAGGCTGGCCGTCGTGTACGCCGCCGAGGGGCGTGACCGGGAGACCGGCGCGGCCAGCGGGGACAGGGGCAGCGGGCCGGTCGGCTGCCTGGCCGGCAGCGCGGCGGCGCCGTCCGGAGGCCGGGAGCCCTCCGCGTCCGCCGCCCGCCCCGCCCGGGAGGCCCGGCGCCGCGGGCTCCACGAGGCCGGGGAGCCGGGCGTCATCTCCGACGGGGCCGAATGGACACCCGGCACGCGCGAGGAGCTGTTCGGGGGCGGGAATGTCACCTTCGTCCTGGATATGTGGCACGCGCTGGAACACCCCTCCGGCGCCGGCAGGGCGGTCCACCCGGAGGGGCCGGAGAGGGACCGGCGGTTCGCGGAGGTCAGGGCGGACACCGGGGCGGGCCGGGCGGGGAGAGTGGTCCGGGAACCGGAGCCCCTGAGCGGACGGACCGGGGATGTGGAGGCCTGCCGCCGCCACTTCCGGAACAGCCCCGGAAGGATGCGGTGCAATGAATGCCGCGACCGGGGCATCCAGGTAGGCAGCGGCGTCGTGGAGGCCGGCTGCCGGCAGTTCGGGCTCCGCCTGAAGCGCTCGGGCACCCGCTGGTCGGAGAGGGGCGCCAACGCCATGCTGGCGCTGAAATGCTGCGTCATGAACCACAGGCTGGCCGACTTCCTCGACTGGCGGGCGAATCAGGCCGTCGCCGCGTGACAGGAATCCTGGGCTACACCCTCCAGGTGATGGTGGCTGGACGGACCTGCCCTGGACCGAAGTCGACTGCCATCTGGCCGGATCCAGACCCGCCAATGGATGATTTTATGCTGTGGAAGCGTCTGTCAGTCCCGACCTCATGATCCAGCCGCAAAAGGTTTCAGAACCTGTAATCGGTACCATCATCGCCCCCGTCGTTCCGTTCGACCGGTTCCGTCTCCGGCTGGCGGCCCTGATCGATGAGAAAGCTCTGGAACGAGGGAATCGGCGAATGGACACGGCCGGCCGCGTTTCTGTACAACGCACCTTTATGGATGAGTTCATTAAGGAAATCCTCCGAATCCATCCCTTTCGGCAACCTTTGACCGGGACGGTCCGCGACGGCCCCCTCCACAAAAGCCTGCAGCTCCCTGAATTTCATGCCATCGCGCAGTCCCGCCATCACTTTGGCAACAAGGATATCCGCATCCTGCATCATGCCCCTGGACTGGTCCTCATAGTATTTCTGGCGCAGCGTACAGGCCTTGTCCTGCATGGCCGGCCAGTCCATGCGATCCATATCGCCGTCAACGCGCAGGGCTTCCTCCGCCAGGGAGACGCCGGCGTAATGCAGATGCCGGGGCCAGCCGTCGCAGATATCGGCCAGGGACTCCAGTTGCGGATTGTGCCGGGATGTGTCAAGGCCGAACCATAGGGCCAGCCGGCGCATGAAATCCCGGGCCTGGAATTCCGTCAATGGTCTAACCTCGTGCACTGTCCGCCCCCGGGTCAGATGCATCTCATCGGCCCTGGCATCCGTGTCGGACAGGCCGGCGAGAACCAGGCTTATGGCAAGGCCGGACGTACCATCATGGATGGATTGCAGGAACCGGGCCTCCGGCGCCGTCTGCCCTCTGGACAGACGCTGCGCCTCATCCACGGCGACGATGATCGGTCCAGCCTGTTTTCTCTTTGGATCAACATTGGCCACCATACGCAGTGTTTTCGGTACTTCGGCGTCGGAAAACTCCATCGACAGCCCATCAGGTCCAATCCCGAATCCGCTCAGCCGCTTGAGCCGTTCAGTCAATGTCCGCCGCCATTTCGCTTCATCCATGCCCCAGGCGTCAAGCACCGCGCCGACACCGACAGCAGGCTCGTCCATGATATCCGTCGATGACAGGGCCACCACCCGCGGCATCCCCTCTTTTTCCGTCCAGCGTTTCTGCATCCAATGCAGCAGCGAGGACTTGCCGGCGCCGGGAGCGCCCTGTACGACGCGGGTCTTGCCCGGACGGCCGGCGCTTTCCCTGGCCGTGACCAGGATATCCTTGAGAATACCGTCATGGCCGACAAATATCGGCGGTGGCGCTTTCTCGCCCTGGCGCAGGTATTCCTGAATACGGGCGCGGTCAATGGGCATGGCCTGCCTCCTCCATTACGGATACCATTCCGTTCAAGGTGAACAGCAAGCCGAACATTGCCGTTCATTCAACCTGTGCTCGCCATTCCGGACATATTCCGGAGCATTCCGGCAAAGGGATTTGATCAAATCCATCCCATCGTCGCTGCTGAATTCCTCCAGACCCTGCAGAGCGACCATATCGTATCCTTTCATGACGGCGATGCAGGACTCATACAGAATTCCAGGGGCTGGAGCCAGATTTTTCGCTTCGGTATGTCGATGACGGAAATTCAGTCAGGCCCATGAATCCCCCATCCATCATCCCCCACGCCCATATGCAGCAGACCGACGGCCACATCCGTCAGGTTCATCGTCGGCCATCGGGACCGCATGGCCGCATGGACCCGGTCGATTTCCAGAAAGAGATCCCGAGGGCAGAGGAAAGCGAGCCTGACGCGCGGGCCGTCCTCCGCCACCGATGAATGGCCGGGACTGTCGGTCCAGACCTCCAGTCCCGCCCGAAGCGACCGGATGAATGTCGCCGTCCAGGTCTCCTTAATGCCATTCCGCGCCCGCGCCGCCTCCAGCCTGCGGTGCAGGTCGCGGGGAACCCGCAGGGTGACCAGTTGTGTGTCCTTCACCATATCCCGTCTTTCAAGGCCCGGCTCAGCAATTCCCGCCAGAAATTCCTTTCTTTCATTATCGGTCTGTTGCGCGGGCGTCGCGAATTTTTTTCGTGGACTTTCCGCACCGGACCGGCCATCCTGCGGACAGACAGGCAAAAGCCGGGCAGGAAAATGTCCAGGGATTCCCTGCGAAGGCATCTGTCGATGCCCGGCATGCTGCGGGCGGTCCGCGCATGCCTCAACCGCATCGCCGACCCGGGCGGCACGCGTGGCATCGGCCTTTCCGGCTGCCTGATGCCGGGCCCCGCGGTGCTCCCCTGCAGGACACCGTCGCTGCCGCGGTCCGGCCGGCAGGTCCGGGGCGGCGGGGATCCGGTGATGGCGCGGAACCTCCGCCCGCTGTCCGGCGTGGGGCGGGCGCCGTCGGACACATGGATGCGCCAGCGGCTGGACGGGGCCGGCCCCCGGGACCTCCGCCGCCGCCTCTCGGGCATCCACGCGGCGCTGCGGCGCGGAAAGGTGCTGGAGGGGTGGACGGTGTCCCGCGGCCATCCGCTGGTCTCCGTCGACGGCGCCGGGTGCCATTCCTCCCACAGTGCCAGCCGCCGCAACCGCTGCGGCAGGGAGCACCGCGACGGGACGGGGACCTGTTACCATCAGGCCCTTGGGGCCTGCGACCGTCCATCCCGACATCGGGGAGGTGCCGCCGCTGGCGCCGGAGCCGATCCGCAGGGAGGACGGCTCGACGAAAAACGACTGCGGGCGGAACGCGGCGAAACGGCCCGTCGGGGACCTCCGCCGGGAGCACCCGCACATGAAGGCGACCGTCGCCGGGGACGGGCTGTCGTCCAACGGGCCGCACAGCAGGCTATTGAAGGAAAGGGATCCTCCCTTCATGCCCGGGGGGAAGCCCGGCGACCACGGACCGCTGTCGGCTGGTCCGGGGCCAGCGAACCCGGACAGACATGGGAGAGGCGCGACAGGGGAACCGGCACGGTGCACCGCTGCGGGTGGGACCACAGCCTGCCGCCCACCGACGCGAACCTCCACCTGAAAGCCAGCATGCCCGGATGCGGGGAGACCGACGCGAAAGGAGGCATGCAGAGGTTCCCGTGGGTCACCGACCTCCCGCTTGGACGGGACACGGTGATGTCCGTCATGCGGTTCGGCCGCCGCAGGTGGGCCACCGGGAACGGGACGTCCCGGACACCGAGGCGAGGGATCCATATAGGTCCGGGAACGGTTCCGGCCATGGCCATCTGGCGGACGTCCTCCCGACGCCCGCCATGCCCGCGTTCCTGACCGCCCGGGTGCAGCGGCGCCGCTGCCCGCTGTTCGGCAGGGCGCGGCGGCGCCAGGGACGCAACCTCTACCTCTGGAACAGGCTGCGGGAACCGGGCAGGACATTCGCGTTCCCCGACTGGCGCACACCCTGCCGGGCCATCGCCGGGCGGCCCGGCAGGGAGGACTGCGTCGGCCTGGTCCGTGCCGGTCGGTGGCCGCCCCCGACCACGCCCGAACCACCCCGATCCCGCCCTTCGCCGAAACTTTTTCAGACCGGACAGCCGCCCGGCCATTGGCCATGCGCATCCGGAACATCCGGCCGACGCGATACCGCCGAACCGGCCGTCAGCGGGCCAGCGGATCGACTAGCGGGAACTGCTGATTCTGTGCCGGAGGGGTTGACGCGGCGCTGTGTTCGCCTTGTGTTCCGACCATGCCAAGCCGATGGAAAGACGACCGACCCATGTCCCGCCAGAAGTCCGGGGAGATCTTTCCGGACGATAACTCCTGCGCCCGGCGCCTTGCGGCGCTGGGGCAAGGGCTTCGCGTGCCCCGCCTGCGGCGGGACCAGGGGCTGGGAGCCGAGGGGGAGCGCTGCCGCCGGGAGTGCGCGGACCTCGGGCGGCAGACCGTCGGTGACGGCCGGAACGGTTATGCACCGCTCCCACCTTCCGCTCAGGACGTGGTTCCTTGCGGCCCACCTCATGGCGACGCACTCCAACGGCATCTCCGCGCTCCAGCTCCAGGCGCAGCTGGGCATCGGAAGCTACAGAAGCGCCTGGCTGCTTCTCCGGAAACTTCGGCGGGCCATGGTGGACCCGGACCGGAGCCCGCTGCAGGGGATCGCGGAGGTGGACGAGGCGTCCGTGCCCTGCCGCGACGGCGGCGGCGCGGAGGACGGCGGGGAGAGGGGCGTGGCCGGCCGGGGCCGCGGCGCGGCGGGCCGGCTCCCCGTCGCCGGGGCCGTGGAGCTGTCGGAGGACGGCAGTCCACGCCGCATCCGGCTGGAGACGGTCGGGGACTACGGCGCCGAAGCGCTCCGCGGGTTCATCGCCGGGGCGGTCGAGCCGGGCGCCTGGGCCGTCACCGACGGGTGGAGCGGATACATCGGCCTGCCGGACAACCCGCGGGAGCGCAGGGTGGTCGGCGGCCGCCCGGCCCACGAGCATCCATGTCTGGAATCAAGCCCGGATCCGGCTTTTCTGCGGCTTTTCTGCGGTTTTTCCCGGGTTCCGTGTCCGGCTGTCCCGGACCTTTCCACAGCGTTCCCCACAGGCGGTGCCGTCCGGGCGCGCCGAAGGGCCCGCCGGGGAGACCCCGGCCGGCCCGCCGGTGATTCGCTTTCGGTGCCGGACGGACGGTGTCCGGCCTGCCGTCAGGCGGCGGCCGCCGTCCGGTCCTCCCACACGCGCCGGTCGCGGAGAAGGGCGCTGGCGGTCACGCCCGGCCCGCCCATGACGGCGACGGGGGCGACCCTGTGGGGCTTTCCCCTCCCCCTGAGGCGATCGTACAGTTCCCTCATGTCCGGGGAGCGCCTGCCGGACGGCAGCGCGGCCATATAGACGACGTCCCTCGGACGTCCCCTCCCGCCGCCGATGTGGCGCCCTCCCCTGATGGTGCCGCTGTCTCGGGCGAAGGGGGCCACGCCGGGCAGGGATGCGGCCTGCCGGTTGCCGATCGAGCCCAGCTCCGCCATCCACGCGACCAGCGCCGCCGCCGTGACGGGGCCGATGCCGGGCACCGAGGTCAGGATGCGGTGGCTGTCGGCGAACTCCGGCGATCCGGCGACCGTCCCGCCGATCCGCCGCTCCAGCGCCGCGATGGCGGTGTCCAGCTCCGCCAGCACCCTCCCGGCGGGCCCGCCGTCCGGCTGGGTGGCGGTCTCCGACACGACGGTCCTCAGCTCGGCGCGCTGGTCCACGAGTTTCTCCCGCAGCACCAGCATGTCGCGGAGCTGGTCGATGGCGCCGGTGGCCGGCGCCGTGGCCCGCATCTCCGGGAACGCGGCCCCGAAGGCCGCCAGTATCCTGGCGTCCACCCTGTCCGTCTTCGCAAGGGCCCCGGCGGCCTTCGGGAGATCCCTCGCCTGCCTCGGGTTCACGACGGTGGCGGAGAACCCCCTGGCGCGCAGGGACTGCAGAAGCGCCCGGTGCATGCGCCCCGTGGCCTCCATGACGGCCCGCGTGGCGCCGCCCTCCCTGAGGACGCGGCCGACCTTTCGGAAGCCGACCGTGTCGTTGGTGGCCGTGAAGTCACGCCCGTTGACGTGGATGTTGAGTGTACGCTTGCTTACGCCGGTTCCGGCGACTATGGCTGTCATGCTCTCCCGCTCCTGTCCTCGCGATGGTCCGGTTCTGAAAACCCAGGCATCCATCCAGGACCCGGGAGATGGACGGGAGGGCGGGCCGACCACGCTCCCGGACGGATCCGCTGTCGCGATCCAGGGTCCAATCGGTCCAACCCGTCCTGCGGGGCAGGGCCCCGCACCGCCGCCGCCGGTAGTGACCGACGGCGGCGGTCCCGCCACAGGAATGAACCGGAGGGACGGCGGAAGGCAACAGGCATGTTTTCCACAGGAAATCGCGCCAAATTTTTCCACAGCCACCTCCTCCTTTCATTTCTGATTCTCTGAACATACGAGGTCCTGAGGTGGATCCACCGGGTGTTCCCCGACCTCAGGCGCTGGGCCATGGGCGTGTACCACGGGCTGCGCAGGAAGCGCGCCCAGCGCCATCTGGACGGATCCGTCTTCCGATGGAACCGCCGCCGCCACCGGCGGACCTCCTTCGACAGGCTCCTCGGCATCGGGCTGCCGCCCGCGACGTACCGCGACCTCACCGACCCAGGCGCCTGACGTCCAAGGATCCGCGCCCGGACTCCGCCCCGGCCCGCGGCGCCCACCCCCAGTCCCCCCGAATCCCGATCCTTCCGGCTCCGGACGGGCCGCCGCGTGGCGGCGGCGGCCCGGATTCCGCCGGAATCCGGGGAACCGGCAATCAGACCGCCGGCAGCAATTCCCGTCAGGAATTCTTTTCTTTCATTATCAGTTTGTTGCGCGGGCGTCGCGAATTTTTTTTCGTGGACTTTCCGCGCCGGATCGGCCATTCCGCTGCAGAACAGGCAAAAGCCGAGCAGGAAAATGTCCAGGGATTCCTTCCGAAAGCATCTGTCGATGCCCGGCATGCCTCCCGCGGTGCGCGCATGCCTCCACCGCATCGCCGACCCGGTCGACACGCGTGGCATCAGCCTTTCCGACTGCCTGATGTCGGGCCTCGCGGTGTTCGCGTCCAGGACACCGTCACTGCTGCAGTCCGGCCGGCAGGTCCGCGGCGGCGGTGATCCGGTGATGGCGCGGAACCTCCGCTCGCTCTTCGGCGTGGGGCGGGCGCCGTCGGACACCTGGATGCGCCAGCGGCTGGACGGGGCCGGCCCCCGGGACCTCCGCCGCTGCTTCACGGGCATCCACGCGGCGCTGCAGCGCGGAAAGGTGCTGGAGGGGTGGACGGTGTCCGGCGGCCATCCGCTGGTCTCCGTCGACGGCACCGGATACCATTCCTCCCACAGTGCCGACTGCCGCAGCCGCTGCGGCAGGGAGCACCGCGACGGGACGAGGACATACCATCATCAGGCCCTTGGGGCCTGCGACCGTCCATCCCGACATCGGGGAGGTGCTGCCGCTGGCGCCGGAACCGATCCGGAAAGGGGACGGCTCGAGGAGGAACGACTGCGAGCGGAACGCGGGGAGACGGCCCGTCGGGGACCTGCGCCGGGAGCACCCGCACATGAAGGCGATCATCGTCGAGGACGGGCTGGCGTCCAACGGGCCGCACAGCAGGCCATTGAAGGAAAAGGATCCTCCCTTCATACTCGGGGGGAGGCCCGGCGACCACGAACTGCTGTTCAGCTGGTTCGAGGCCAGCGAACCCGGACAGACATGGGAGAGGCGCGACAGGAAGGCCGGCACCGTCCAGCGGTCCGGGTGGGACCACGGCCTGCCGCCCACCGACGCGAACCTCCACCTGAAAGCCAGCATGCTCAGATACGAGGAGACCGACGCGAAAGGAGGCATGCAGAGGTTCCCGTGGGTCACCGACCTCCCGCTCGGACGGGACACGGTGATGTCCGTCATGCGGTGCGGCCGCCGCAGGTGGGCCACCGGGAACGGGACGTTCCAGACACTGAAGGCGAGGGATCCATATAGGTTCGAGCACAATTTCGGCCATGGCCACAACCATCTGGCGGACGTCCTCCCGACGCTCGCCATGCCCGCGTTCCTGACCGCCCGGGCGCAGCGGCACTGCTGCACGCTGTTCGGCAGGGCGCGGCGGCGCCAGGGACGCAGCCCCTGCCTCTGGAACAGGCTGCGGGAACCGGGCAGGACATTCGCGTTCCCGGACTGGAGGACACCCTGCCGGGCCATCGCCGGGCAGCCCGGCAGGGAGGACCACCTCGGCCTGATCCGCGCCGGTCGGTGGCCGCCCCGACCACGCCCGAACCACCCCGATCCCGCCCTTCGCCGAAACTTTTTCAGACCGGACAGCCGCCCGGCCATCAGCCATGCGCACACGGAGCGCCCAGCCCGAACGGCGCCACCAAACCGGCCATCAGCGGGCCAGCGAACCGGCTAGCGGGAACTGCTGGACCGCCGGCACAGCATGTTGCGGCGCCGTAGTCAAAGGGATAAGCCTTCAAGGCGAATGCGCTACGTTACGCTTTAGTCGCTTACCGGGCTCCAGCCCTCCACCAGGCGCCCCTCCACATGCGCCCAGCGCTCCGGCGTCATCCTGCGGAGAACACTGGAGGTCCCGCTGCGGCGGGCCTCCGCCCTGCCCTGCGCCTCCCCGGGGCTGTACCCCCCGTCGCCGGCGTTCCGGCGGAGCTCCCGCCAGACCGACGTCCGGTCACGGCCCAGCCCGAAGGCGATGGCTCCGTCCGAAAGCCCGCTTTCCTTCAGCGCACCAATCCAGCATCTCTCCCCATGGGTCAGGTGGCGATGGCCCTCGGGCATGGCAGTCTCCCATGTTGCAGCAAAGGGACTGTCGCCGCTTTCTGGCCGATACGCAACATCATGCGACCGGGAAACCGGTCACCACCGCCAATGGTGTTGCACTTCAGGGTGGAATGGGGGTGACATTGATGAAATAATAAAGACCGAGCAACAAGTCGGTCGCTACGATCAATCATTAGCTTGAGACTCCCTGAGATCTCTGCCATCGACATCTGATTGACAGCTCAAGGTGATTCCGTGGCATTGGGCGTCATGAATGGTACAGGGGGCGTGCCGCAAGGCGGGACGGATGCTCTTACCACGCCAACGTCTGACCGCACAGCTTGCTCGACAACCGGGGGTGTATCCCAAGTTGGTTGACTATGTCGCTGCGGCATGATCCGCCTGCCGGTCGAGGAGGCCGGCCAGCCTGTGGTCCGCCTTTCCCCGTGCCGCAGCCCCCGCTCCATGCCCGTTGCCCCGGAGGGCGGACCGCTCGCCTGTCATCCGTGATCCCGCCGCAGCAAAGGGACGGCACCTTCGAATTGTGGAAATCAACCAACTTGGGATACACCCTGCTGCGAGTGAGGCAGTTGATCTGGCAGAACTATGGGGTATACTCCTTACCAGGACTATAGTGATCGGTCGGTGCAATGCCGGCATCGATTTCTATGCTCATCGGGAGGCAATGGGCTAACTTGAACACGGGAATCGGCGCACGGATCAGACGGAAAGAGGATCGTCGACTACTCAACGGGCAGGCCAAGTTCGTGGGTGACCTGCGTTTTCCGCGCCAATGGGAGGCTGCGTTCGTCCGCAGCCCTGTTGCGCATGGCCGCATCGTCAGGATCGCCAAGCCCGAGTTGCTGGCAGATCGGGTCTTCACTTCCGATGACCTTTCCGACGTCTTGCCGATCCGTGCGGAATCCTCCCTGCCGACATATAAGGTGTCCGACCAGAATCCGCTGGCCAAGGACAAGGTTCGGTTTGTCGGCGAATGCATCGCAGTCTGCATTGCGCCTACGCGCGCCGAGGCCGAAGACATCGCAGAGAATGTCGGCGTCGAAATCGAGCCCCTGCCTCCTTTGGTCGATGCCCGAGCAGCAATGGAATCCGGGGCGGCGTTAGTGCATGAAAGCTGGGGTGACAACCTGTTCCTGACCACCGAATTCAACGGAAACATCGAGGCAGCTCGCGCCACCGCCGACATCGTCGTCAAACGCTCATGATTGGGCTGGCCATATCGCCCCGCTGATCATGTAAGTTCAAGGGCTGCCGCCGCCGTCTTTCTTCCTGCGTCCGTTTTCCTTTTCCCGTCGGTTCACATTCGCTTTCCGAATGCGGCGGGATGACGCATGTTGCCGCGCGGAAGCGGACAGGAGGACGTTTTTTTTGTGCGGACATTGCGATCCCGTTGTCAAACTGTCCCGGGCCGTCGGCTTCGAGCCCCGCCTTGTTTCCGGACTCTTCCGAGAACGAACAGCAAAATGCACCGCAGCGCCCGTCTCCGGGGGCTGTGAGTCTGCTGATCCGCCGGCCTGTCCGCTTCCACGCATGATCCCCAACAGGAGATAGTCACATGATAGAGAAGGATAAGCTCAATGTCATCCATTCCCGCGCCGCCGGGCTGGATGTTCACAAGATGCAGGTCACCGCGACCGTGCGCATCGCCCGCCCCGGCGCGGATTCGGAACGCATCACGAAGGAGTTCAGCACCCTTCCGAGCGGTCTGGCCGATCTTTCGGCCTGGCTCAGCGAACACGGCGTGACGGCTGCGGCGATGGAAGGAACCGGCGTCTATTGGGAGGCGGTTTTCGACGCCGTCGCCGATGCCGGAGCCGAGCCGCTGCTGCTGCACGCTCAGCATGTCAAACAGATCAAGGGCCGCAAGACCGATGTCGCCGACAGCATATGGCTGGCCCGCGTATGTCAGTTCGGTCTCTGCAGCCCGAGCATGGTTCCGCCGAAGAACTTCCGCGAGCTGCGCCGGGTCTCGCGCGCGCGCCGGAAGATCGTCGCCGGGCGGTCGCGGACGCGCTGCCGGGTCCACAGGATCATCGACGGAGCCGGGCTGCGCGTCGGCGGCGTCCTGTCCGACATTTTCGGGGCCAACGGCCGGCGCATCCTCGACGGTCTGGCCGAAGGGAAAGAGCGGGCGGAGATCCTCGCCTCGCTCTCGGGCCATGTGCGCGGGCATCTCGAAAAGCTCGACGACGCTCTGCGGCGCAGGCTTTCGGAGGCCGACCGGTTCCTGCTGCGCGATCAGATCCGTCTCTTCGACCAGGCCGGACATCGTCTGGCCGAACACGACGCCGTCATCGAGGAGGGTCTGGCCGGCCGCTGGAGCGATCTCAGCCTTCTGACCACGATTCCCGGTATCGACCGGCGCGCCGCGGCGGCGATCATCATCGAGCTCGGCCCCGATGTCTCCGTCTTTCCCGGGCCGAGACACTGCGCCGCATGGGCCGGTCTCGCCCCCGGCAACAACGAGAGCGCCGGAAAACGGCGTTCGGGACGGGTCCGCAAAGGCAACCAGGCTCTTCGCACGCTCATGATCGAATGCGCCCAGGCGGCCGCCCGCAGCAAGGGATGCCAGTTCAAGGGCTATCACAAGGCTCTGACCGTCCGCCGCGGCTACAAGCGGGCGACCGTCGCCGTCGCGAACAAGATGCTGCGCATCGTATGGGGCATGCTCTCGACCGGAGAACTCTACCATGACCCCGAAACCGACTATGAGGCCATGATGGTGATGCGCAATGCGCCGCGATGGATAAGAATGCTGCGTAAGTATGGCGTGACGGCCGGATCCGGAGAACGCCGGGCCGCCGCCTGACCGCCGTCCTCGGGACGGCGGCCGACAGCTCTGCGGAGGAGGCCGAAAGCGCGAACGGCACGGGGCAGCAAGCGGGGCAGCCCTCAGACAGACCGAAGCGCCGAAGCCGCCTCACGCTGCCTCAGGCCGAACCCGCCAAATTCGGTCAACGATCCCGTGCGCCTTGTCGGGAAGAAACTTACACAGCAAACGGGAATACAACACTGCGCGGCAGTGCATGGTGCCGATGGAGGGAAAGGGCACTCTAGCCATGTGGGACGAGAGGGCAGACCAGCTCGTCGTCTACACGTCGACCCAGGTGCCGCACCTGATCCGGACGGGCATAGCCCAATGCCTGCAGATGGATCAGGGCCGGATCCGGGTCATCGCCCCCGAGGTCGGCGGAGGATTCGGCTACAAATGCGTCCTGCAGCCGGAGGAAATCACCGTCTCCTGGGTGGCAAGGACGACGGGTCGCCCGATCCGCTGGACGGAGGACAGACGCGAGCATCTTGTGGCTGGGGCCAACACACGCCAACATCATTACACAATTACTGCGTACGCGGACGCGAGTGGCAGGATTCTCGGGCTCGACGCCGAAGTCATCGTGGACGTGGGCGCATATTCGGTCTGGCCATTCACGGCCTGTTTGGAGGCCGCACAAGCAGGCGGCAACCTACCCGGACCCTACGCGATTGATGCCTATCGCTGCAAGACATACTCGGTGGCTACCAACAAGCCCTCGTTTACGCCCTACCGTGGTGTGGCCCGGCCCGGCGTCTGCTTTGCGATGGAACTCACAGTCGATGCGATCGCCCGCGCAGCAGGTCGCGAGCCGTCCGCGGTCCGAAAGGAGAACCTTGTTGCCGCTGACCAGATGCCATACACGAACGTTACAGGAAAGTTCTACGACAGCGGCGACTATCGGCAAGGTGTTGTCGAGGCCGAGGAAGCCATAGACCTTCACGGATTTCGCCTGCGCCAGAAGGCCGCCGCTGCCGAGGGCCGCTTTCTCGGCATCGGCTTTTCAAGTTTCACCGAGCAGTCCGCCCACGGCACAAAGGTTTTTTCTGCCTGGGGCCTGCCACTGGTGCCTGGCTATGAGCAGGCGATGGTGAAGATAACGCCCTCGGGATCGGTCGAGGTCCGCTCGGGCAACCACAGCTTCGGCCAAGGACTGGAAACGACATTGGCACAGGTCGCCAGCGAATGGCTGACCGTCGACACCGACAGGATCACCGTGACAATGGGCGACACCGGCGTCACCCCGTACTCAACCGGCGCCTACGCGTCGCGTGGCATGGTGATGGCGGGCGGCGCCGTATCGAAGGCGGCAGAAGTTCTGGCAATGCGGGTCAGGACTCACGCGGCGCATCTTTTGCAATGTCAACCCGAGGACGTCCAGCTGGACGGCGGGCGTGCCGTACATCGCGGCGGGAGTGTCAGTTTCGCCGAAATCGCCCGGGCGTGGTATCTCAGACCCGATCAATTGCCCGACGACGTCGATACGGCAGGCCTTGAGGTTACCGAAGGCTACAGGCCCGATATCGATACAGGAGTCTTCACCTACGCGACCCACGCCGCAGTCGTTGAGGTCGATGTGGAAACCGGACTGGTGAATATCGAGGACTATGCGATCTTCGAAGATTGCGGAACACGCGTTAACCCTATGGTGCTGGAGGGTCAGGCGTACGGCGGCGCGGCGCAGGGCATCGGGACAGCGCTGTTTGAGGAAGTGCTCTATGATAGCAACGGTCAGCCGATGACCTCGACGCTCGCGGACTACGTCCTGCCCGGCCCGACCGAACTGCCGAAGTTCCGACTGCGCCACAAAGAGACTCTCTCGCCCTATACACGCCACGGAATCAAGGGCATTGGTGAGGGCGCGGCAATCGCGCCGGGCGGCGCGATAGTCAACGCGATCAACGACGCGCTGCAGCCGCTTGGCGCAGAACTGACAGAAATACCTGCGACCCCGGAGAAGATCCTTGCCGCATTGATGATTGCGGAGCGGGCAAGGGGTGCCAGGGAATGAAACCCGTGGACTTCGACCACATCGTCCCCGACACGCTCAACGCGGCCATTGGCGCGCTCGAAGCGGGCGGAGAGGTCAAGCTCCTGGGAGGTGGACAGTCGCTGGGCCCGATGCTGAACTTGCGCCTGGCGCGACCCGAACGGTTGGTTGACATCAGCGGGCTGGACGATCTCCGATCAGCCACCTCCACGGGTGAACATGTCGAGATCGGCGCCTGCGTGACCCATGCGGAGATCGAGGACGGTGCGGTACCCGATCCGATCCCCGGCATGCTGCCCCATGTAGCATCGGGCATCGCGTACCGGGCAGTCCGGAACCGGGGAACGTTGGGCGGCAGCCTCTGCCATGCGGATCCGGCGGCTGACTGGATCAGCGTGATGACAGCGCTCGACGCACGGGTTGTCACCGCGGCGTCCGATGGCGGCCGCGAGATCGACATGTTCACCTTCATGCCTGGCGCCTACCGCACCGCCCTTTCGCCCGGCGAGGTCGTCCGCGCCGTCCGAGTGCCCCGATTTTCCGAGGGGGCGGTCTGGGGATATTGCAAGACCTGCCGCAAGGCAGGCGAGTTCGCGACCGCCATTGGCGTGTTCGTGGCCGATCCGTCCAAGGCTTACTGCCGGGTTGTCTTTGGCGCCGCCGCTGGTGCACCGCTTGTGTCGCAAGCGCTGGCAAGCTTGATCGCTGAGACCGGCCGGGTGCCCGACCTAGCCGCGATCGAACGCGGGCTCGACGCTCTCGACCCTACCCTTTCGGAGGTCAAGGCCAGGCAACTTGCCGTCGCCCTTCGCCGAGCAGTCGCCGGGGCCATCGAATGATCCACATCGTCCGCCTTACCGTCAATGGTGAAGAGCAGAGTGTCTCGGTTCCCGCTCGTGCGCAGCTGGCAGAGGTGCTGCGGGACCATCTGGAGCTGACTGGCACACATCTGGGCTGCGAACATGGAGTTTGCGGCGCCTGCACGGTGATGCTCGACGGCAGACCCGTCCGCTCCTGCATCACCTTTGCCAAGAGCTGCGAAGGTGCCCGGGTGGAAACAGTCGAGGGGCATAGGGACGACGAGGTGATGGCGATGCTGCGCGAGGCCTTCTCGCGTCATCATGGACTGCAGTGCGGGTTCTGCACGCCGGGCATGCTAGCGACGGCTCGCGATATCGTCGCCCGGTTCGACGCTCCGGACGAAGAGACAATTCGCATGGAACTCAGCGGCAATCTCTGCCGCTGCACAGGCTATGTTGGCATTGTCCAAGCCATCCAGGACGTGATCGACTGGCGCAACGCCAGTGGCCTCTCGGCTGCCGGACATCTGCATTCCGAACCTCCGGTTCCAAGGAAGATCGCGCAATTCTCGATCAGAGATGAAGCGGTCCCAGTGAATCCTCCCGAACCGGTGGGACGGATCCGCATAGACGGAGCCTGGACCATCGTGAACCGCGATTTCTCCCTTGCCGCGCCTCCCGCCGATGTCCGGGAACTGTTCGCCGACATCTGGTCCGTGGGAAGCTGCATCCCCGGCGCGACAGTCACCAAAGTGACGGAGGACCGCTTCGAGGGCACCGTGGAGATCCGATTTGGCCCGATCCGGGCCGCATTCCGCGGGGCCGGCAGCTACAGCACCGACGCGATCCAAAGTTCTGGCACAATCTCTGGTCGAGGCGATGACAGCAATGGGCACTCGAAGCTGGAAGGCGAAATGGAATATACCATCGGTCCGGGGACACACGGTGGGTCGCAGGTCTCGACCGAGATCCGGTTCCGGATTGAAGGATTGCTGGCACAGTTCAACAGGCCGGAACTGGTGACCGGTTTCGTGGACTATCTGCTGACCCGGTTCACATCGAACTGCGAAGCGGTGCTGTCTGGCGGCAAGCCCACGGAGGCGCGGCGACTCAGCGTCCTGAGCATTGCCTGGTCGGTGCTGAAGGACCGGCTGCGAAAGCTGTTCGGACACCGTTGATGCGGACCATCCGGCCGACTCTGGATTCTTCGATGAGTTCCGGCGCAGCGGTGAAGGGACCTGTGACAACGCCGTAGCTGGCCGCCTGGAAGGGCGGCGCCTCCCCATTCTTGCTGAATGCCACGATCACCCCGCTGTCTCTCATGCCGTCAAGGTGCTGGATCGCGCCGGATATCCCCACCGCGATGTAGAGTTCGGGCGCCGCGACCTTGCCTGCCCGCCAGTCGATTATTGCGCGTAGCCAGTATCGGTCAAAGCACGGTTGGCGCCGACGGCGCCAACCTTGCCTGCGAGCCTCTCGATCAAGGTGAAGTCTTGTTCCGTGCCGACCCCGAGACCAACCGACACAACCACTCTAGCCGAGGTCACTCCAGGCCGACCGCTTGCCGTCACCCTGTCCCTTAACCAATTCGTTGTGGCTGGAACCGTCCACCCCATCTGCCGACCCTGCCTCCTTCAGTCCGATCGCCCATTCAACAACGATTTCATCGACATGTTGACGTTGGCACGATCGTCGTCGGATCCGTCGGCTTCCACCCCGACCTCTATGTTGAAGTCGGTCACGCGCTTCACAGGCACGAGGAACTTCATGAGAGTGATTCGCGTCAGTCAACGAAGGCGCGTTCGACCACATACTCTCCGGGCTTGCTGTTCGCACCTTCGGAGAATCCTCGATCTTCGAGGCCCCATTCCAGTCCGAAGTGCAACACCAGTGGCGGTGTTGGGCGGTTTTCCTGCCGCATGATGTTGCGGATCGGCCAGGAAGCGGCGACAGTCCCCTTGTTGAGAAGAGAGGAGACTGCCATGCCCGAGGGCTTCCGCCACCTGACCCATGGGGAAAGATGCCAGATCGGCGCACTGAAGGAAAGCGGGCTCTCCTACGGGGACATCGCGGCCCGTCTGGGCCGTGACCGTTCGTCGGTCTGGCGGGAGCTGCGCCGGAACGGCGGTGATTCGGGCTACAGCCCCGGCGAGGCGCAGGGGATGGCGGAGGCCCGCCGCAGCGCCGCCTCCTCGGTTCCGAGGAAGATGACTGCGGAGCGCTGGGCGCATGTGGAGGGGTGCCTGGCGGAGGGCTGGAGCCCGGAGCAGGTCGCGGGACGGCTGCGGCTGGAGGGTGGCTGGGCGGTGGGCCGCCAGTGGATATACGAGCGCCTGAAGGCCGACCGGAAGGCGGGCGGGGAGCTGTTCCTGCTGCTGCGCCGCCGCGGGAAGAAGCCCAACTGGCGTGGCGGGCGGCACTCGGGCCGTGGCCACATCCCGGGCCGGGTGGACATCTCGGAGAGGCCGGAGGAGGTGGAGAGGAAGGAGCGTGTCGGTGACTGGGAGGCGGACACGATCATCGGGAAGGGCCACAGCGGGGCGGTGGTCTCGCTTGTGGACCGTGCGTCGAAATACACGTATTTACAGAGGGTTGACCGGCGGACCTCGGCGGAGGTCTCCGCGGCGATGCTGGCGATGCTCCGGTCGTCCGCCGCGCCTGTCCACACGATCACGGCGGACAACGGAAAGGAGTTCGCGGGCCACGCCGGCGTGGCGGAGGCGCTGAAGGCCTCCTTCTACTTCGCGACCCCCTACCACTCCTGGGAGAGGGGCCTGAACGAGCACACCAACGGGCTGGTGCGGCAGTACCTGCCGAAGGGGACGGACCTCCGGGCGGTCGGCGACGATGAGGTGAAGGGGGTGCAGGACCGCCTGAACGCGCGTCCGCGCAGGGTGCTCGGCTACCGGACCCCCGCCGAGGTGTTCCGCCGGGCCCGCCCTCCCTGACACCGCCGGCCCGCCTCCCGACAGCGCGGATGGCCGCGCCGGGAGGGGGTGGAACGGATCAAGCCGTCGCGTCCGTCCGGGCTCCGGTCGGGCTGCGCCCTCCCTGCGCCCGGACGGACGCGACCTGCCCCGGCGGCGGCCTTGCGCTGCCCTGAAAGCCCGGATATTCTCCTTCCGGACGGGACTGCAGCCGTTCCGGGGCCGGATCCGCCGTTCCCGGAGAGCCGCAAACCCCGCCTTCCGGCCATCTGCGCAGCTCGGGCTCCGCCCTCCCTGCGCAGGTGGCCGGTGTTGCACTTCGGAATGGAAGTGGGGGAGGATTTCTTTCATGTCGAGATTGAGCCCCATCGAGCCGCAAATCATCACGCGGTCGACCGCCGGGTCAAATCCTGACACGCAAAGGTTGTCGAAGAGCTCACCGGTCTCGATCTGCTTTGTGATCCGCCCCATATTCTCAGATGGTTCTCGGGTCGTGGTTGCGTAACGAACGAACTTGCGGGTCGCCTCCGCGCCCACCAACGGATCATCCGGGAGGCTGTCCGCCAAATCCTCGCCGTACGCCAGCTCGCTCTTGTAACGGCAGGTCTGCGTAAGGATCACTTTTTCGAACTTCTCGTAGGTTTCGGGCTCCCGCATCAGACTCGCGAAGGGCGCAACACCTGTCCCGGTCGAGATCATCCAAAGACGTCTTCCTGGCATGAGCGCGTCCAGCACGAGCGTTCCGGTAGGCTTGGTCTTCACGATAACCGATTCGCCGGGCACGATCCGCTGGAGTCGCGAGGTAAGCGGTCCGTCTTGCACCTTGATCGAATAGAACTCCAGCTCTTCATCCCAGAAAGGCGACGCGATGGAATAGGCACGCAGGACCGGCCTGCCGTCGCTCCCGGGCAGGCCGATCATGACGAACTCGCCAGAACGGAAGCGTAGGCTTCTCGGGCGCGTCACGCGGAACGAAAACAGCCTGTCATCCCAGTGCCGTACGCTAAGCACGGTCTGGCCGTCGGGAATGGACTGCAGCGCGGCGTCATTGTGTGTCATCTGGAATTCGCACTGGAAACCCCTGCGCTCAGGCCGGGGAGGGAAGCGCGCCCCTTGTTGTTGCATAGAGACGGAACAGGCGACGGTCGCCACCCGCTCCGAGGGCGGGTCACCCCACCGAGGAGAAAGGATCGGAATGCAGCGCGAGCTGCGGTGCGGCTTGCCCCGCCCGCGGGGTGGCCGAGGTTTCCACGGTGAAGTCGGCCGAAACCGGGCTTCCCTCGACCGTCTTGCACGTTCGCAACAACGGTTCGCCCCGTTTCGCGCCTGAACCGCCGCGTCTGCGGGCGAACTTTCCAGAGTCCGGAACTGAGGAAACATACCGGATCGGGTCTTTGGCGTATGTGCAAGGCAGATTGGATGTCAGTCTCCTTTCCCGACCTGTTCAGCATGGGCATTCGGGTTCTCCCTCAAGCCTCTCCCTTTCAGGGAGAGGTCGCAGACATGTCGTTCCATAGGTGCGGTGGCCTGCCAGCGGGTGGCGACAGTTCACCGTTCTCAAGTGTCGATTCGCAGACCGTCAACTTCGTAGCCAGAGCTATGTTCGGGCTTTCGTGGCACGAGTGTGACGGTTTGCGCACTGTCGTCGGTCTTCGGGAAAGGAACCTTGGCACCTTCGATCTCATAAATTCCCGTCCCGTCATCCTCCAGCGGCGATCCAGCCGGATAGGCGGGTTTCTGCGCATGCGGTTCATGCGGCCCCACCCCTGTGACCAGAAGCGTTGCCTTGTCCGGTTTCCCGTTCCAGTCGTCGGCATCCGGTGGAACGGTTCCTGCTTCAGTGATATTGGGCCAAAGTTCGGCGTATTTCGTGTTGATCCCAAGCCACGCCTCCAGACCCGGTTCGGTGTCCGGCTTGATGGCATCGGCGGGGCATTCGGGTTCGCAGACACCACAGTCGATGCATTCCTCCGGATGAATCACCAGGAAATTCTCGCCCTCGTAGAAACAATCCACGGGACACACAGCCACGCAGTCCTGAAATTTGCAGTTGATGCAGTTCTCGGTGACGATGTAGGTCATTCGTTCGCTCCCATTTAAGGAGTATACTTCCTTTCTGGAAAAGGAAAGCCTATCCTTTGATCGGGACCGGCATCACTTCGTAGCAATGGCGGATCGTCCGATCCAGTACCGGATCGACCAGTTCGAAACGGAATTGAGGGCTGAAACGCACGTCGCCGGTCGCACCGCAGGTGCCACCAAAAAGAAGGACGCCATCTGCCATCGCTCCGCCGTCCTCGGCCAAATGGCGCAGCATCTCCGTGGGCGACAGCAGCCCGGAAACGCTGCCATCCTGGTAGACCACGTCCTCGCCATTCTCAAGGATGACGGCGAAAAGGCGCAGGCGGTCCCAGTGGTCCTCGACCTCCGACAATGGCCAGAACTCGCTCGCGAGTGGCTTGTCACATAGCTGCTTGGCTACAGTTATGCCCATATGCTCAAACACCCGGTCCGTGTGGTCAGATCCCGCACCGACCCAAAGCTCGCCACGGTGCTGCATCAAGACATACTCGACCTCGCCGCTGGACCCGTCGCCGATCACCTGTATCTGGTCGGCCACCAACAGCCGCGAAACGCCGACCCGGTAGAACATCGGGGTCTTGTCAGGTGGCTTGACCCCGATCTTGGCCAGTTCGTCGATGTGATGCTGCAGTGCCTCCATGTCGCGGCCACTCCAGCCCCCGACGATGGCCGTGTCGAGCGTCACCCGCTCGATTCGGGATCCCGCGGCAGTTGTCAGTTTTGCGTTGAACGAAATGTTGGCAGGCATGAGAGGTCCTCCTTGCTAGCGGCCCCGAATGGCCTGTTCGAGGCCGCGGGCAATCGACAACAGACGTCGATCTTCGCCGCGGCGACCCATGAGCATGAGCCCGACGGGCAAACTGTCCGCTCCGTGACAGGGAATCGAAATCGCGGGCAGGTCCAGGAAATTGCCGACGGCGGTGTTGCGCAGAGACAACCGGTTGATGGCGTTCAACCGCTCGTGATCCTCCAGATCCCCCAGCTCTGGCGGCACAATCGGAACGGTAGGCAGGACAAAGGCATCGAACGCCGATTGCCTGTCATCTGACACCAGCTTAATCCGTGCCCGGTCTTCGGTGAGCCGTATGAACTCCTCGGCACTCTGTGACTTGCCCGAATCGAACCGCGCCCGCACCCAAGGATCATAGTGCTCACGGCGACTTTCGAGGAGCGGCTTGTGAAAGGCGTAGGCTTCGGCACCGACATAGCCGCCCTTGGCGTTGATCGCTGGCAGTTCCTCCAACTCTCTGATCGAAACGGGGACGAGGCGCACGCCTCGGCGAGACAGACGGGTCAGCGCCTGTTGATAGGCCTCCGTAACGACCTCGTCCAAATCGTCGGTCACATAGGTCTCAAGTGCGCCAACTCGCAGACCCCCTTCAGGATGCGAGAGTACATCCTCTCCTCGCCCGCCCGACAGGATGTCATCAAGTACCGAGCAACTCGACACGTCGTGGGCGAGCGGGCCGACACAATCGAATGTCCTGGACAGCGGGACCACGCCATTCTTCGGCACGCGCCACGAGGATGGCTTGAACCCGACGATACCGCAGAACGCCGCAGGAATCCGGCAGGATCCGCCGGTATCGGTGCCAATTGCTGCCGGAACCATCTCTCGGGCCACAGCCACCGCCGCACCGGAGGACGAACCGCCGGGAATGCGTGCGGTCTCCGCGTCATTAGGATTGCGAGGCGTTCCGAAATGGCTGTTGACGCCCAGACCCGAATAGGCGAATTCGGTCATGTTGCTCTTGCCGACGATCACGAAGCCGGCGCGTCGCAAACGTCGGACGACTTCGGCGTCGGTCGATGCCGGTTGCCGTGCGTCAAGTACCTTTGAACCTGCGCGGGTCACTTCGCCAGCGACATCGAACAGGTTCTTGATAGCGATGGGAACGCCCGCATAGCGCGGCAGGTCGATGCCTTTGCCGCGCGCCTCGTCGATCCAGCTTGCCTGGGCCTCGGCGGCCTCCCGATAGACGGTGAGAAATATCCTGGCAGCTTCATCTCCAGCGGAATCGACGGCCTGAAAGACGTCCTGAGCCAGATCGAGACTCAATATCCGGCCAGCCTCCAAACCGCGGGAAAGGTCGATCAGGTTGCGGATCATCGCGAAAAGCTCCGGAATACGGGCGGGCCACGGTCGGATCCGCACCCCGCCAGCTCAGGGAGGTTACTGCGGGTCGTAGTAGTGCTGCTCCAGCAGGAGGCACCCTTCTTCCGTACGAAAGGGCCCGTGGGGGACATGCGGCGGCCTGCAGCAATAGGTGAACGGTCCGAACCGTTCGCCGCCCTCCGGACCGTCATTGCCGACCCAGAGGTCGCCGGAGATCACGAAGATCTCTTCCCAGTAGTCATGCTCGAACGGAACCGTCGTATAGGTGCCTGGATCAAATCTCAGAAGCCGGGTATGCCCTCCTTTGCGGTTCTTCATATCCAGCGTGCCCGAAAGGATTTTCTGCTTGATTCCTGCAGGATATCCGGTCGGAGTCTCCCAACCTTCTTCCATGTCGAGATGATGGAACTCCCGGTGTTCCTTGTTCACTGCCATTCGTTTCCCTCCTGTTCTCGGGCTTCACTTTGGAACTTCGGGCTGTTTGCCCGGATTGTGTCCATGTTGTTGCGGTTGGTCTTGAACTTGCCGGTTTCGAACACGGCTTCAGGGATGTCGAAGAAACCGGACTGCAGTTGCTCGGAGGACGTCTCCTTCATCTCGACGGAGTCGAACGGGCAGACATCGAGACAGAGCTCGCATCCGATGCAGTTGTCAGCATGGACTTCGATCCTGCCCTGAGGGTTCTGAGAGAGCGCCTCGTAGAAGCAGACCTGAATGCAGATGTTGCAGGTGGGATTCTTGCAGGTGTCCTCGTTGACGACCGCATGCATGCGGTTCTTTGAGAACTGCTCGGAATAGTCCTTGACGGACCGCTTGGACGCCAGACCGATCATCTCGTCCACGCTTTCGTAACCGTGCGCGTTCATGAAGGCATCCACACCCTCGATGATCTTCGGCAACCACTTGATCCCCTTCACCATCAGGATCGAGCCGACCTGCACGATGCCTGCCCCTGCCATCAGAAACTCGATGACGTCACGATGGTCGAATATGCCGTTTGAGCCGGAGACCGGAATGCCCAGCTCCTCATGAATGCGGTGCACCCAGCGCAGGGACAGCGGCTTGACCCAGGTCCCGCCGATGCCTGCCGGACCGCCGATCCTGGGCTGGCCGGTTTCGATGTCGACGACAAAGCCGGTGTGCCGGTTGATCGCAGTCACGGCCGCCGCGCCAGCCTCCTTGGCCGCCCGCGCCACCTCCATAGGCTTGGACTGGTCGGGCGTCAGCTTGATCACGACTGGAATGTTCACCGATTCGCAGACGTGTCGCGTAACCTCGAAAGCGATCTCCGGCTCCTGCCCGATCATCGAGCCGCCGTGCACCCCCGGCATCATCGCCGGATGCGGACAGCCGAAGTTCAGCTCCACCATCGGCAGTCCACAATCCTCAATCGTGCGGCAGATGTCCTTCCAGCCGTTGACGTCTTTGGCGCCCGCGCTGCCAATCAGGTGCGCACCGCGTTCGGCGGCATATTTCTGCGTCTCGACAAGATCGCCAATCCAGTCCCTGTAATGGGTGCTCGAATAGCCCGACCGGCTGTAGAAGACGAAATCACGGGCCGCCTTGCCGCGGATCACATCGCCTTTGGAATTCATCACGCAGTACTTCGAGTTTTCCGTGAGGCGCGCCATGTCCTCTATGTCAGTAAGCGTCTTGATGATCGCTCCGGACGCACCGCCGTCGATACACTGCCGCATCAGGTCAGGGCTGTTAGTCGTCTCAAGCGAGGCGATGACTATGGGATTCTTGAAATTCAGTCCACAGAAGTCGACGCTCATGTCAGCCATTACTTCCTCCCAAGGCACTCTCGCGAATCAATTTGTCACAACATTGGAAAACGCGACGTCCACTCCCTGTTTGGAGACAGGACCTGCGGCCGTTACATTGTTCGCTCTATAGGGAGTATACTTCTTTGTTTCGTGAATGCAAGCCGTTTGTCGCTGCCACCAGCAATTCCCGCTAAGAGGTTGACCTAAAATGTGGATGGCCTCATCTGGCCAGTGCGATCTGATCGGACAGCGCGACCGTATTGGTCGTCGGCATCGAGTCGCGGAACTGCGCCATTGCAAAGTGAAGTGGATGAAGATCGGCTTCTGCCATGACCGCCAGCGCATAGCCGTCCTTGTGAGCGTAACGGCACAGAGCCTCCAGAAAGCCCGCTCCCGCCGAGCGACGACCAAACTTCATGTCGTCCACTGCAACATACGCTTCCGGAAACGCGGCGATTGCGCAACGTAGATCCAGTCGCTCCCTCGTTGGAGCCGCTGCTGTTTCCTTGACTTCGGAATCCAAGATTCGATCCTCCCAATCGTTGTCAAGCAGACCAAAGCCTGAAGATAATATGAATCTAAACCAAAGAGTTAGATATTCGGACTGCTATCGTCAGACATGCGTTTGGCGCGAAGACCTGGTCTCACCCACAATTGCGGTGTATACTGATCATCAATTAGCACATCCGATGCCCGGAACAAGCGCACAAGGCAAGTTCGAGCATTGTCCGCAAGATCAACTGGATCCAAATATGACTGGCGAATCGGTCAAGAACATCCGCGAACGTGTCCGGAACGGTGCATTGTCGAGCCATACCGCTGGCCTCTGCCCCGGACTGCTTCAAGCAAATGTGGTCATAGTCCCAAAGGCCATGCTGACGCGTTCAACGCCTATTGTCGGAAGAACCCAATGCCCTGCCCACTTATCGATGTAGGTGATCCCGGTGATCCGCTGTTGACCAGGCTCGGAGCCGATATCGACATCCGCACCGACGTGCCGCGCTACAACCTTTATCGGGACGGTCGGTTGACCGACTCCCCGACAGACATCTTGGCCTATTGGACCGACGACTTGGTGGCCTTCGCACTCGGATGCTCGTTTACGTTCGAGCGAGCCTTGATGGCAACAGGTCTGCCGATGCGTCATATCGAAGAAGGGAAGACCGTGCCAATGTTCCGCACAGGAATCGAGACTGTGCCTGAGAATGTGTTCTCCGCGAAGCTTGTCGTCAGCATGCGGCCAGTCCCACGGCCGAAAGTGGACACCGTCATGGAGTTGTGCCGGAACTACCCGTTCGCCCATGGCCCGCCGATCCATGTCGGCCATCCGGGTGATATCGGAGTCAGCAATCTGAACAGGCCTGATTGGGGTGACGCCGTGGAAGTCCGTGAACGCGAAACCGCTGCCTTCTGGGCGTGCGGAGTGACGACCCAGGCTGCTTTAGAAAATGCGCGGCTGCCAATCGCAATCACGCATCGGCCAGGCGCCATGCTCATTACCGACATTCCTGAGCAAGAAGCCCGACTGACGGCGTGACGAGTAACACAATCAGGGTTATCGACTTGGATTTCTTCGGATTTCACATTCCCTACGAGGCCTGCTGCGGAACCGAGGATCTTCAGCAGGAAACCGTCGTCCCATCCGGCACTCTTCAGCTTTCCGGCGCGCGCCCGGCCTGTTGTCCTTCCGGCAGCAATTCCCACCAGCCCTTCCGGTCCCCGTATTCCATGGGGTTCCGTGATCCGGGTTTGGTGGACCTTTCCTTCCCGGCGGACGGAAACCGCCCGGAATCCTCTGTACATCATGGGCTGAGGCCCTTGCCGCATCCCTGATGGCCTCACTGACGGGAGCTGGGACGATGCGGTTCCGGAAGGACCCCGGCAGGCCCGGGCCGGTCGGGGCGCTGGCGGAATGCTTCGGCGCCATCGCCGGGCCGCTGGACGGGCGCCGGTCCGGCCTTGGGAACCACCTCATGCCGGTGTCCGCGATGTTCCCGCTGAAGCATCCGTCGCTCCTGCGGTCCGGCAGGGACAGCCGCAGGGACGCCATCGTCCGCGGGAACCTCCGGACGCTGTCCGGGACCGCGGCGGCGCCCGGCGACCCCCCCATGCGGAAACGCCCCGGCGCGGCCGGCCCCAGGAAACCGCCACCGGCCTTCAGGACCCTATCCGCGAGGCTGCGGCGCGGCAGGGTGCTGGAGGACCAGCCGGTTTTCGACGGCCACTGCCTGATCCCGGTCGACGGCGCCGACCACCCGGCCCGAAATCCGTTCACCGCCATCACTGCCGCGTCGCCAGCCACAGTGACGGGCCGGGGAGCCACTCCCACAGCATGCCCGCCGGCGTGGTCCGCCACCCGGAACGCCGGGAGGCGCTGCCGCTGGCCCCGGAGCCGGTCGCCAGGACCGACGACGGGGACAGGAGGAACGACTCTGCGGGCGCAACGCCGCGCGGCGCGGTCCGTCGACGACCTCCGGCGGGAGCGTCGGCGCCTGGAGGCCATCGTCCCGCAGGACGGCCCCCGCATCGCCCGCCTGCGGCGGCACGGCCTCCGCTCCGTCCCCGGCGCGGAACCCGGCGGCCACGCGCCGCCGCTCGCCAGCCTGGACGCCAGCCCCGGCACCCGCGCGGCCCGGTTCACCGACGCCGACGGCGCCCGGCACGAACTGCGCTGCCTGAACGGCGCGCCGGCCGGCGCCTCCCGTCCCGACATCGGGGCCAGCGTCACCGGATGCCGGGAGACGGTCACCAGGAGGAAATGTGTCGCGGTGCGCCACCGCGGCCCGGACGGCCCGGCCCACCGGGGCGGGGGGAAACGGAAGGGGCTCCCCTGGGTCACCGACCTTCCCGTGGACGGCGGCAGCCCCGTGCCGGCCATGCGCGCCGCCCGCTCCCGCTGGCGCACCGGGAACGGGACCCCGGCACGCCGGGGAACCAGGGCCACCGCTCCGGGACCGGCTTCGGGCACGGAAAGCGGCGCCTGACCAAGGTGCCCGCCATGACGGTGACGCCCGCGTTCCCCACCGCCCGGACCGGGGCCGCCTCCCGCAGGGCGTTCGCCGCCGCGCCGGGGCGAGGGGGCGGACGGGGTGCCTCCGGGAGGGAACCCGGCAGTGCTTCCGCGGCTTCCCGGTCCCCGACTGGCGGACCCTCCACCCTGCCCTGACCCACGGGCACGCGGCGGTGGCCCTGGCCGTCGCCGGGCCGTCCGGACGGTCGCCGCCGCGGGGCAGGGCAGGCCCGCGACACATCCCTTTTTTTCCGCCGGAACGCCGCCGGAGGTTCCCGCACGCCCGGATTCCGCCCGAATCCGACGCCGACGCCCGCGCCACGCCGGAAACCGGACCGGAATTTCACTGGTGGGAATTTCTGTCCTTCCGGTTGCCGAGGCCGTCCTCCTCCATGGTCACGTCCATGACCCGGTGCAGCGGATTCCCCACCGCCTGGTGCGGGCGCACCGTCGTCAGGAACCGCTCCGGCCCGAACCTTTCGACGGGGAGGGAACGGCGGACTCCGTGTTTAACTCCCCCCTGAATCCCGCGCGTCGCGGTGACCTTCCCGACGGCCGACGGGCCGGCCCAGTGATGCATGTCCCGCGGGCCGTCGATGTCATGGCGGACGGTCACCTCACGGATCCCTGTGCGCCCATGGCCCCTGTCCACGTCATCGGAAAGCTGCATCCTTTCCGCGCTCTCCGGGTCCGCCGGATGGATGCGCACGTCATCGTGAAGCGTCTCCTGACTGCCTCCTGAGGCGGGGAGGTGGTCGCCTCCGCGATCCGCCTCGCCCTGTCCCGCTGCGCATGCATCGCGTCGGCGGTCACCGTGCAGCCCCCGATGACGGGCGCCCACCGCAGGCCCTCCGGACCGGGAAACCTGAACAGCTGTGGGAAGGTGGCGTGGCACGGGATACCGTGCCCAGACTGCATGAAGCGTCTGGGGAAAGTTTCCCTCAAGCGTCGGAAAAGCTCCATGTCGGTGCATGTCCGGACGCGGCGGATCATGCAGGGAAGGGCGACCATCAGCATTTCATGGAGATTGTGACGGGTCGCGTTGCTGGTCAGGGGTCCTGCGACCCCTCGAGGATCTGTGGGATGTTCCGCATCTTTCAATAGGACACTGTTAACTCGACGCTGGCGCAGCCACGCATCGCCGGATCATGTCCGATGCAGCGAAAGGAACGGATATCCGTCCCGGATATTCCGTGATTCCAGACTGGGCTGACGTTCCGGCGGCATGGATCCGGTGATGTGCGTGGCCCTGGCCGTGAATTCCGGACCGGTTCGGCCCAGCCCGGCCGGTTCCTGTGGATTGGGCCACTCATGTACATCAAAGGGACATCGAGTTAACAGTGTCCGGTTGAAAGGTTCCGCATTGTCCTACCTCATGCCTTCCCAGGCTGTTGTTTTCCAACAGGGAACCATGAAGTCACACGGAAGCCGGGAGGAACTTTTCAAATGCGATTGCCCTGGCAACACAATACCTCAAGCTTGATCTGCGCAATTTAGGGCGTATACTTCTTTTCTATTCGCAATCATATATCGACCGGGCCACGCGACCCTAGCCAATGGAAAGGAATGCAAAATGTTCTCAAATCAGAAGACTGCGTCCGCGCTCTCGGCAATCGTTCTAGCAACCGGCATTGCCGGCGGAGCCCTCGCGTCCGACCTGCCAGCGACTGAATTCGACTATGTTGGGACTTGGGGAGCGCTTTCGCTGTTCAACAAGGTCGAGCGCCCCTTCTGGGAGGAGGTCGTTCCCGAACGGTCCGATGGAGCGATCTCGGTGAAAGTCCAACCGTTTACCGAAATGGGACTGAAGGGCGGTGAGATACTTAGGCTTCTGCGCAACGGCGTTCTGGACATGAGCGCTACGCTCCTCTCCTATGTCGGCGGCGAGGTGCCCGAGGCTGAAGCCATTGATCTGGCCGGGATCACCCGCAATATCGATGACGCACACAGGATTTCGGACGCCTACAAGCCCGTTCTCGCGGAGGTGTTCGAGGAACGCTACGGAGTGAAGCTTCTAGCCATCATCCCCTACCACGCCCAGATCGCCTATTGCCGTCAGCCCATCGCCGGCATTGAAGACTTCGACGGGCTGAAGGTGCGTGCGTCAGGCAGGTCTCAGGGCGACATGATCGAGGCGCTGGGCGGAATCCCAGTGGGCATGGCGTTCGGCGAAGTCGTGCCAGCGCTCGAAAAAGGTGTCGTGGACTGCGCGATCACCGGAGCGCTCAGCGGAAACCTCGCCAAATGGCACCAAACCACCACGCATCTCTATCCTTTGCCGATCAGCTGGGCGATCACTTTCGTCGCCGCAAACGGCGACTTCTGGAACGGTCTTGATCCGGCCGTTCAGGCGTTCCTGGAGACCGAGATTGCCGTCTGGGAGGATTCGGCTTGGGAATCCGGACGGTCCGAAACCAATGACGGCATCTCCTGCAACATCGGGGGCACCTGCATTGACGGCAATGTCGCGTCGATGACCTTAATCCCGGTTCAGGACAGCGACTACGACAAGATCCGTGAGATCATGGCGGATGTGGTCGTGCCTCGCTGGGCAACGCGCTGTGGCGCAGAATGTGCCGACCGTTGGAACAAGACCGCCGGCCAAGTCGTCGGATTGAGTGCGCCGACAAACTGATTTTGCCGTGCCGCCGTTTCAGATAAGGCTTCTGGCGGTCAGCCGGACACTGGTCTGCATTGCCGTGTGGGCCAGTGGTCTCATGATCTTTGCCGTTGCTCTGCTGATCGGCACGGAAGTCCTGCTCAGGAAGTTTGCCGGCATCTCGACAGGCGGTGCCGACGAGTTGTCAGGATACGCACTCGCGATCAGTTCGAGCTGGGCGTTTGGCTTTGCGCTGCTCCGGCGTGCCCACGTACGCGTGGATGCGTTCCATACATGGCTGGGCACACGGACGCGTGCCTATCTAGACTGCCTTAGCGTGCTGTGCCTGGCGACGTACGGAACGGTGCTGGCCTACTTTTGTGCCAACGTGCTTCTCGACACGATCGAGCTGCGCGCGACATCGAACACGACCCTGGGCGTTCCGCTCTGGATTCCACAAACGCTATGGCTCGGCGGGCTCGTGCTGTTTGCGGCAGTCGGAATGCTGCTCTTCGTTCTGAGCCTGGTCATGCTGGTGCGGCGCGAATTCGAGACAGTGCAGATTCTTGTCGGCAGCCGCACCGTCAATGACGAGGTCACCGACGAGACTGAGCCATCCGCCGCCCCAAGGGAGACGCGATGATGCTCCAATTCTCGCTGTTCCTCCTGTTCGTCCTGATTGGCCTGTCCGTCCCGGTGGCTGCTGCACTTGGCCTTCTTGCATTGATCCTTGACGGCATCTTCTCACCAATGCCTCTACACCGGGCGATGGGCGACATCGCATGGTCCGCATCGACCGAATTCCTGCTAGTGGCGATTCCGCTATTCGTGCTGATGGGCGAAATCCTCCTTCGCGCCGGAATCGCCGACAAGGTCTACCGGGCCGTTTCGACTTGGCTCTCCTGGCTGCCAGGCGGGCTGATGCACTCCAACATCGGCGCGTGTGCCTCTTTCGCAGCGATCTCGGGCTCGACTGTTGCCACAGCCGCAACGGTCGGCACCGTGGCCATCCCGCAGATGGACAGGAACCGCTACAATCGGAGCCTTTTCCTCGGAACCCTTGCATCGGGCGGAACGCTCGGCATTCTGATCCCGCCATCGATCAACATCATAATTTACGGCGCTCTCACCGACACTTCGATACCGGAGCTTTATCTTGCAGGCATACTTCCGGGCGTAGTCCTGGCCGGCCTCTTCGTTGCAACGGTGCTTGTCGCCTGCGCGCTTCGACCCGAGCTGGGCGGGCGGCGGCACATCTATTCCTGGAACGACCGCTGGCGCAGCCTGCCTGACCTGATCCCGCCAGCACTCATCTTCATTGTGGTGATCGGATCAATATATGCCGGCGTTGCCACGCCTACGGAATCGGCGGCACTGGGCGTGATCTGCTCAATCATCCTGGCTGCCGCGAACCGCAGGTTGACCTTCGAGATCATCAGGCGTTCGGTGGAGGGAGCGATGCAGACGACGGCGATGATCATGCTGATCATTGTGGCCGCCTTCTTCCTGAACCTCGTTCTGGCGACGATCGGCCTGCCGCAGACGGTGAGCGACTTCGTGACAGGACTGAACCACTCCCCTACAGTCGCGCTGCTTCTCATAGTGTCCCTCTATCTGGTGCTGGGGCTGTTTCTTGAAACACTGACGCTGATGATCACAACTGTGCCAATAATCGCACCCGTCGTCTTCGCGCTGGGCTACGATCCAGTGTGGTTCGGCATCCTGCTGATGCTGTTGATCGAGACGGCCCTAATCACGCCGCCTGTGGGGCTCAACCTTTACGTGATCCAGGGCGTGCGGAAATCCGGACACGTGAACGATGTCATAGTCGGCGCCCTGCCCTTCGTGGCGGCGCTTCTCGTGATGATCGGAGTGCTGATTGCATTCCCCCAACTGGCGCTGATGCTGCCGTCGCAGTTCCACTGATCGAGTTGGAAGTGTCCCCCAGCCATGGCCATGGCTGGGGGCACTTGGCTTGAGCTAGCCGCTCATTCGAACGCGCTAGCCGGATAGAACCGAACGTTGACCCACTGCCCCTCTTGGGCGGCCTGGATCGAATAGGATCCGGACACGGTGCCGCTTTCGTCGAAGCTCAGCGGTCCGGACGCACCCTCGTAGTTGATGTCCTTGCCCTCGGCCAGAGCCGCTTTGCCTTCCGCGAAGGACGAAACGGCTTCACCGCCATCAGCGACGTCCCGGATCCGCGCATTGATGCCAGCCCCCGAGCACTCGCCGCTGGCTTCCAGCGAAAGAGCCACCAGGTTCACCATGTCGAAGGAATTGGCCGCAAACGGGCCGGGGTCTCCGCCTGCTGCCTCCATATGCAGCGATTCGAACGCCTTGTATTCCGGCAGTGAATTGTCTGCATCGGCAAACTCGACAAAGGCCCTTCCGTCAAGCAGTTCGGCGCCGGCGGCATCGAAGATCTCCGGCACCGCAAGGTCGGCGGTGAACAGCCACTCGCCTTCAAACCCGCCCGAGGTCGCTTCCTTGATGACGGTGACGCCGGATTCCTGACCGCCAGCCAGATAGATCGCGTCGGGTTCGTTGGCCAGCACCGAAATCAGCTCGGCCTGGTAGGACGGCTGGCCAGGATTGTAGATGACGTAGTCGGTCAGCTCGATCCCCGCATCCTCAAGCTTGGTGCGTGCAACCTGGGCAGGTGAGATGGTCGATTCCTCGTTCTGCACAAGGAAGGCGACGCTCTTATAGCCGCGCTCGGTGAGCCAGAGACCCGAAGCGGCCCCGTCTCCAAGGTCAGAGGAAACCGTTCTGTAGACGAAATCGCCGCCAAGCTCGTTGAGGGTGATCGTGCCCGCGTAGGGCGAGATCACAACCGTTTCGGTCCGCTTCGCCATGTCGACCAGCGCGACCATCACGCCCGATGTCGGTCCGAGCAGCGCGACCGCCCCTTCGGATTCGACCATCCTTGTGGCTTCGCGGATTCCCAACTCGGGATTGCCTCCGGTGTCGGCAACAACCGTTCGCAGCATCCCGCAGGACGTGCCGCCCGCCTCGTTGACTTCGGCCACGCCAAGCTCCACGGCGTTCGCAACGATCTCGCCGAACTCTCCAAGCTCACCGGTAAGCGGCACCAGAACACCAACGGTGACTTCGTCGGACTGGGCCACCGTTGCAACGCTCGAGACAAGGGTTGCAGCCACCAGCGATTTACGAAGTATACTCCTCTTGAGCATGTGATCCTCCATTTCTTCAAAGAAGTCGTCCATTCTTCTATTCTCCAGCTGCTTTCCTACGACTGTGGCATGTGACCCTCCATTTTTGTCTCAGTCAAAGCCCTCTTTCCCCCGCTCCAACCGTTTCGCTACAGCAGGACGCTCTCGAGTCGCCCCGGTTCAAGCAGCGAGCTACTTTCAATCGTGTCGGCGTTTCGCCCGGCTTCGATGACGTAGGTGGTTTCGGAAACTGCAAGAACCTTCTCAGGATTCTGCTCGACAACCCAAGCCACACCCATGCCGTCCTGGGCCAGTTCGCCCACCCATCCCAGAATGCGGTCAACGAAAATCGGGGCAAGACCGGACGTTGGCTCGTCGAGGATCATTAACTCGGGGCCCGTCACAAGCGCAGTGGCGATCGCCAAGGTCTGGCGCTCGCCTCCAGAAAGCGTCGATGCGCGCTGGTCGGCCCGCTCATCAAGGATGGGAAAGCGTCTCAACACCTCCGCCACCCGCTCGGCCGCCCCTTCGAAGGCCAACGAGGACGCCAGCAAGTTGTCCCGCACCGACAAGTCAAAGAACACGTTCGCTTCCTGCGGAACATAGCCGATGCCGGCCAGGCAGATGCTGAGCGCACGGTGTCCAGTGAGTGACTTGCCGTTGTAATGGAACGTGCCACCCATGACTGGCAGATGCCCGGACAAAGTCTTCATCAACGTGCTCTTGCCGGCACCGTTCGGACCTAGAACCGTCGTGATCCGGCCGGGAGGCACGGCGAAATCGACTCCATGCAGGATTTGAACCTTGCCATAGCCAGACTTCAGTTCAGTCACTTCAAGCGGCATGATCGTTTCCCAGATACGCGGCGACGACCTTTTCGTCGGATCTGATTGCTTGCGGCGAGCCCCGAGCCAGCAGTTCACCATTGTGGAGGACCACGACCGTGTCGGCGATTCGCAGCAGGAAATGCAGATTGTGCTCGACAACGATAAGCGTTGTCCCATCCTCATGAAGCCTCACCAGAATTTCGCTGAGCTTGCCTTGGAGGCTGGGATCAACCCCCGCGGTCGGTTCGTCGAGCAGCAGGATTTTCGGGTCCCGCACAAGCTGGCGGGCGACTTCGAGCATCCGAAGCTCACCTCCCGAGAGGCTCGCCACGCTCTCCGTCATCCGTTTGCCCAGCCCGACCCGTTTCAGAACGGCTGCCGCCTTCTCTTTCAGCTTCGGCTCGTCCCGCCGCCAGCGGCCCGACAGAACGGCGCCCAGCCGCTCGCCAGCGCTATCGGCACCCACGATCACGTTTTCCAGAATCGACAGCGACGGGAACGCCCTGGGGGTCTGGAACGTTCTCCCCAACCCATGCGCTGCGATCTCGGGTGTCCGTGTTTCGGACAGGTTCCGCCCGTCGAGATATACAGCACCGGTGTTGGGCTTCATTACGCCGCAGATGATGTTGAAAGTCGTGGACTTACCCGCTCCGTTGGGGCCGATCAGGCCCAAAAAGGTGCCCCGCGGCACAGTGAAACTCAGCCCGCGATCTCCGCCCAATGCCTGAAGCCCGCCGAATCGCTTCGTGACCCTGTCCACAGTCAGAAATTCTCTGTTCATTCGGTCTGGCCCCTCGCGAAGGAAATCCTCTCGAAGACCTGCCTGCGCAGGATGATCACGAAGATGGCTCCAGTCAGCATGTGTTCGACCGATGCGGCGATCTGGGCGGAACGCACGGTCTCGAATGGAATGCCCCTCACCACCTCCTGGAACATCACCAATATAATTGTGCCCAATATTGCGCCGAGCATCGTCCGCTCACCGCCCAGCACGAGCGCGATCCAGACAAAGAACGTCACCTCGGCGGTGAAGAGGTCAGGGCTCACAAGCGTCGTGATCATCGCGTAGAGCGCTCCTGCGAGGCCAATCGGAACGGCAGAGATCACAAAGACCTCGAACCGCATCCGGGCCACGTCCTTGCCAACCGCTTCCGCCGCCATCTCGTCATCACGGACCGCATCCATTGCGCGACCGTACGGTGAGGCAAGGATCCGCCGATAAATGACGATGGTGGAGAGCATCAGCAGCAGGGCCGCGGCTGCGAATACGTAGCTGTCCGGCACATCTGCCCAAGCAATGCCGGGACGTTCGACATTCGCCAGGCCGACGCTGCCGTTGCCGATCCTGCGTTCGTTCAGGATGAAGGAGTGCAGCACTTCCGCAAAGGCGAAGGTCGTTAGTGCAAGGTATTCCCCACGCAACCTGAGCGTGGGCCAGCCCGTCAATATCGCAAAGCACGCCGCGCCGACACCCGCGACAAGGAATCCAAGCCACCAGGGACCGTTGAGGCCGATCAGGTACTGATCAAGACCAGACGGCGGCTCCTGCGTCACGATGGCATAAGCATAGGCGCCCACCGCGAAATAGGCGACGGTGCCGAAGTTGATCATGCCGCCACGCGCATACTGGAGGTTGAGCGACAGCGTCAGCACCGAAAACAGGCAACCGAAGGTCAGGACGGCGACGAGAAACGCCTCGACATTCATGCCGCTCTCCTCCCTGACAGACCTTGAGGTCGAAACAGCAGGACGATGATCACTATTGCGAAGGCGATGAGTGGCCGATAGCCAGCTGGAATCCAGTAGACGGAAATATCCATGGCGATGCCGACTATGAGGCCTGACAGGATGACGCTGTAGAGCGAGCCGAGTCCCGCCAGGATCGCGACGGCCAGGATCTTGAGAATCTGATGGAAAGCGATGTCGGTCGACAGGGTCGCTATCATGGCCAGCATCACGCCAGCGAGCCCGGCCAGTCCCGACGATATCAGCCACGTCGCGCGTGAAGTCTTCCTGACATCGACGCCGCGCGAGGCAGCGAGTTCGGGATTGGCGGCGACCGCGCGAATTGCAAGGCCTGTGTTCGTCTTGTTCAGAAACAAGGCCAGCGAGACGCCAGTGAACGCGGCGAGCGCAATCACCATGAGCTGGTAGTTCGTGATGCGAATGCCGTAGAACTTGTAGGTTGTCGCCAGCGGAATGTCGAGCGTGCGAATCCCGGTGCCGACCACCGCGTCAACGCCTCCACCGATTACATAGGCGACCCCGACCGAGGTGATGAGCAATACCGCTGGGCCAAGTTTCTTGATCGGGTCATAGACCGCGCGTGCGATCACTAGGCCGAATACGGATGTCACCGCGATGGCAACGGCTGCCGACGGCAATAGCGGCCATCCGGCAAGCACGTTCAGACCCCAGGTTGTGAAGGCCGAGACGCCAAGCAGTTCGGCATGGGCGATGTTCAGGAATCCCTCGACCTGGCGGGTCAGCGAAAAGCCGATCGTTGCAAGAATCAGAAAGCTGCCGGTCGCTATGCCTGTCACGAAATACTGCGCGAGAAGCGACATCAGCCCATCCTCCCACCGCACATCGCCAGTTGACCATCGCGCCCCGTAACGGACCCCGCCAATCCACGTCCAAATGCCTGTCGCCGACCGTCCTCCACGAAGCGCCTCCCACCTTATTTAAAGGAGTATACTCCTCTTTTTGGCAAACGCAAAGCTTTTTCTGCTTGTCTCATACCAAACCAAATAAATAATCTCCGACAGGCGCCCCGGATCTCACGGCACCGCCCATTCCCTCGTGGTGATCCGCGTGACCTCGCCCTTCCGGCGGATGAAGGCGTCCCAGACATGCTCGACCACCTCCCTGACATGCTCCGCGCTTCCGGACACCCGGTTGGCGAAATGCCGGTGCTTCAGGAGGGGGAACACCGTTTCCACCGGGTCCGGTTCCGGGCTGCAGGGCGGCAGCTGGAGCAGGGAGACGCTGTCCGGTATCCCCAGGTCCCCCGACCGGTGCCAGCCCGCCCCGTCCAGGACCACCAGGGCGCGCTTTCCGGCGGGGACCCGCTCCCCGATGTCGCGGAGGTGCCGGTCCGTCTCCGCGGTGCTGGCCCTGCCGCACACATGCCCGACCGCGTCGCCGGTCGCGGGGCAGGCGGAGGGGAACAGGTACAGGTGTCCGTACCGGTGGTCCCGCACGATGCGCGGGCGCGTCCCTTTCCGCGCCCAGACCCTCGACAGCATCCCCTTCCGCCCGACGCGCGCCCCGTCCTGCAGGTACACGAGCACATCCTCCGGGGCCACGCCGTCGGGCACCGCCTCACGCGCCAGCCGGCTGGAATCCCTGCGGAATCCCTCCCGGGCGGCGGGGTCCGCCCTCGGGTGGACGGGCCGCGGGGACATGTGCCGGAAGCCCAGCCTCCGCACCAGCTGGCGCGCGCCCTCCAGCGCGCGCCCCACCCCGAAGCTGTCCGCGGTCCGCTTCCGGACGTCGGCGACGGCCCGGCGCGACGGCCCGCCCGCGTCGGGGTCCGGCCCGTCCTCCAGCCACGACACGACCTCCCCGGCCTGCCCGCTTTCCAGCTTCGGCGGAGCCCCCGGCCGGGCGGCGTCCCGCAGGCCGTCCAGGCCGTCGGCGTTGTACCGGACGGTCCAGTCGCGGAGCGTCCGGGCGCCGGAGGCCACCTCGGCCCTGGACAGACCGTCCTCCATGGCCAGAGCGACCGCGCGCATCCGGCGGCGGCAGTCGCGGAACCTGTGTTTCCGGGCCAGCTCCCGTAACTGACCGGGTGTGTGGTCGGTGCGCCGGACCATGGCTTTCGCTGGCATGCCGTTCTCCTTCCGCCTGTTTCCCAGACACGGAATACAGGACGGCGGCACCGATCACACGCAGAATGTTGCCGTGTCACACAGCATGATGTTCAATCTTTGTTCTGGGTACATTATTAATTTGGTTTGGTATCATTAGGGGCAGCGGCATGCAGAGACGTTCTGCTTGCACTGCAGATGGTTGCGCTACGCCGTGCCCAAGGGTGCCCGGCTCGCCTCGTTGTTGGCGTTCACCAGCTTTTCGATCAGCCGAAGAAAGTCGTCGCGCTCATCATCGTCCAGCGGGCCAATCAGCCGCTCCTGTGCCCGTGCCATCATCGGACGAACACGCAAAACACAGTCCTTGCCCAAGTTGGTAATACGAATGATCTTCGCACGTCGGTCATGATCGGACGCGTCTCTTCTAACGTACCCGCGCCGTTCGAGGCGGCGAATGACATCGGCTCCGCTGGTGCGGTCTATGCCGACCGAGGTTGACAGCGTGAGTTGATCCATCTCCTCGCCATTCTGAAGCACTGTCAGTATGCCGAACTGAACCGGCGTCAGATCTTCGCCGCTGCATTCCTCGACGAAGAGACCCACGTGGATCTGGTGGAGGCGCCGGACCAGATACCCTGGTCGCTTCCACAACTCGCTATACTTGCGGCTTTTGGCCTTGCCTGGCCGCATTCGCGCCGATCCGTCGTGCATCGGTTGGCGCTTGCTCATTTTCATGCCCATCTGGCCTTTCACTCCACAAGGCGCATATTGCACAGGACTTTATGCTGGACGGATGCCGCGAGGGCAAGCCGAGGCCGCGCCGCCAGAGCTGATTTTTCCCCTGGCCTTGACTGGGCCGTTTGCCGGTTCGGCAATTCATCGTGCACCGGTTTCGGCGGCCGCGGCAACGGTTCCGTGACCTGGCCCGCCTAGCAGGTTCTTTCGACCTGATCCGGAGTGGCCGGTCTCGGGGCTACACGGAGGACTTCGTGCGTGGCCGCGTGTTCCGGCTGAGCCTAAGCCAACCGGGTGCGAGGCGCGGGTTCCGGTCCCTGACCGTCGGGCTTTCCGTTCCGTTCGCTGCGGTATTCCCTGACGGTCCGCCTGATCATGAACACCTGCCCGACCCACGGAAAGGATATGCCGTGCACCGGATTCGTGGAAATCCCGATCTCGCGCCGCTCGAAGCGCTCGTGCTACGGCCGCAGCGGGCCTTACAACAGTCCCCTCCTAAATAGTGCTTGCCAGAAAACCCTTTAAGCCTTTGACTCCATTTGATTAAGCCGGGCATTCCCTGTGTGAGGATTCCGCCGGAGGGGCCGGTTTCCGGCCCGTTCGGCGTGAATCGGGCGGAAAACGGCGCTTCTTCGGGAGGCAGGCATGGGAAACGCCATCGGTCCGCAGCCGGAACCCGGCGCGGGCGGCATGGAGGACATCGAGCTGGACATGAAATCCAGGGACGGCATCCCGGCGCTGCTGCCGGGGCTCCGGCACCTGTATTCCGACGGGGCGTTCCGGACGCGGCTGTTCGCGCTGATGGAGGAGCGCATGCTGCCCGGCGTGGACAGGAAGGTCGGGCGGCCCGGCATGGAGATGTGGCGGATCCCGGTGATGGGCGTGGGCAGGCAGGGACCCGGCCGCGACTTCGACCGGCCGCACGGACTGGCGAACCGGCACCGGACGCTGCGGCGGTTCCCGGGCCACCCGGACGTTTGGGACGGGCGCCGTTACCACCACCGGACGCTGGTGGACAACGTGGGACTCCTGAACCCCGTGCTTCCGGCAGGGGTCAGCCGCCTGATCGGCGGGAGCGGCCATGCGGTCGCGGCGGAAAGGCCTGGCGCGCCCCTGCACGGGCGCTGTGACCCATTCGTCGCCGGGACCGACGTCCATTGCCCGACGGACGTCAGCCCGCTCCGGGACGCGATGCGCTGCCTGGTCCGGACCACGGGCCGCGCCGCCGCGGACCACGGCGTCCCCGGCTGGCGGCGGTGGCGGCGCCTGACGGGGAACCTGAAGGCGCTCCTCAACGGGGTCCGGCCGGCCCGCCGCGCCAGCCCCGAGCGGGTGGAGGGATACCTCCCGGCCTGCCGCGCGCCCGTCCGGCGCGCCGGGGCCAGCCTGCCCGCGCTGGCCGTGAACGGCGCGACAGCCCTCACCGTCACGCGGACCAGGGACTTCCTGCCGCGCGCGGAGCGCCGGACCGCCCGGGTGGACCGCCGCCTGCCGCGGGGCGGGACCATCCCGCACAGAGAGAAGGTGCTCTCCATATCCGGGCCGCACACGCGCTGGATGCCGAAGGGCAGGGCGGGGTGCCCGGTGGAGCCCGGCGCGCCGGTCCGCGCGCTGGAGGACCGGCACGGCTTCATCCCGCACCACGAGGTGGTGTGGAAGGGCAGTGACGTCGATTGCGCGGCGCCGGTGGTGGAGGCGGTCCGCAAGGCCTTCCCGGACCTCCGGGCGTTGGGCCTCGACCGGGGGTTCCACAGCCCGGGGAACCTGACCCGCCCCGCCGGGATTCCCGACTGCAGCGCCCTGCCGAGGAAGGGCTGCCTGAACGCCGCCGACCGGGAGCGGGAGGGCGGCGCGACCTTCCGGGCCATGCGCCGGGCGGCCTGTTGACGGTCCTCACGTTCTCCGCTCCGTCCAGCGTCCACGCGAAGAGCCGGTTGCGCTGGCCGGGTTTCACAGGAGGCAGCGCGTTCCCGCCCAGGTCCGTGTCCGGCGGCACGTCGGGGTCCTCAGGAACGTCCCCGGCACCGCCAGCCGCCCGGCCGGTGTCGGGTCCCTGATCTCCCTCCCGGTCCCGTGGATCGCGCCGATCAGGTCCAGCGCCGCCCCGGCCATCTCCGGGTGGGTGTCCTTAAACTCCCCGGAACCGCGTCCTGCATGGACCCGGCACGTCTGGTGGGTGACCGAGCCGCCGCGGGCCGCGACATCGGCATCGTAGGCGCGGTGGCCATCGGTCACCAGGGTTCCGCTGTAGTCGCCGAGGAACTTCGCCGCGGTCGCCGGGCACGGGCCAGAGATGGCCCTTCCCCATGCCGCCGGGCCTGCCCGGGCGCCGCCCGGCGCGGACCGGGGTCCCGTCCATCTGGATGACGGCGCTCCCGGCACCGGGCGCCACCGGGCCTCGTGGACCGGCCCGGCGGCGCGATGGCGCGGCTGGCCCGCTGGATCGGGGAGCCCCGGCTGGCGGTGATGCCGGCCCCGGCCGGCATCCGGCGCTGTCGGGAAGGCGGCAGGCGCCACATGGACCTGTCGACGGGCATCCCGGCGAGGAGGGGGACGTCGGCGCGGCCGCTCCCGGGGACGCCCCCGCGGGCCGGGGCGGACACGGGCCGGCCGGAACCCCTGACCTTGACGGCGGGATGGCGATGGCGGACGGCCACGTGCCGGAACCCGCCGGCGGCGGGCCGGCGGTGGACGCGCTCCGAAACCACCCCGTAACCGTCCTCCGGCAGCCCACCGTCCTCGGGCGGCGTCACGGTGATGCCGGGCACCGGGGCCTTGCCGCCGGGCGCGGCCCGGCGTCGCCGACCGGATCGCCGCGCCCCTTCCGGCGTCCGGGCCTGCCGCCGCGGCGGCCGCCGTCGCTGTCCTGGCCGTCCTGCCCGGAGGGGGCGTCGGAGCCCTTCCCGTGCCTCTCCGGGCGCGGGCCGTACAGGTCGCGTTCCAGCCGGGCGGCCCGGGCCGTCAGGGCGGCGACCTGCGCCAGGGGTCCGGCGGTCCGCCCCTCCCGGGCCGCGGCCGTGGCCGCCTGCGGCCCGGACAGTCCGCCCGGCGACCGGAGCGGTCCCTCCGCCTCCGGCGGCAGGGCGCCGGTCCCCAGCCAGCGGGACAGCTCCCGCCCGGGCCCGCCGGCCCCGCCGGCGTCCGGGGAGGCCGTCCGCCCGTCCGTCCCCGATCCCGCATGTGCCACCATGGTGGCCCCCGAAGTGATTCGTCCAGATGGCCACTCACTGACGGGCGATGCCCTATACTGTCAGACAGGAAAGGGATGGATGGGACCCGACCGGACGCCGTACTTTAACCGCTTACCGGTGTAAGCCTTGGAGAGTGCTGTGAGCTCATTGCAGGTCAAATCCGCTTTGTCGCAGCTCGGTCGCGATATCCAGACAGCGCGCAAAAGGCGCCGCATGCCAGTTGCCGATTTCTGTAACCGGATTGGAGTGAGCGACAAGACCCTCGCGAAGCTTGAGCGGGGCGATGGTGGCGTCCGGCTTGAGACCTTTGCCATGGCGCTTCTTGCTCTGGGCATGCTGGACCGGCTCGCTGGGATCGCCGATCCATCCTCGGATTCCACCGGCATCGGACTGGACCGTGAGAAACTCCCGGAGCGCATTCGGCAGCGCGGTCCATCGGCATTCGCGCGGACTGTCAAGGGCGCAAAGACCACCCCCGCTAACCTGAAAGACGCCTCAAAGGGGTCAACTGTGCTCGATGATGATGAAGGGACAGCATTCTAATGCATGAAGCTTCCGTTGTGCTCGGGAACGCCTGTATCCCTGTCGGGCGTTTGATTTCTGAAACCGATGGGCGCAGGTCACACTCCACTTTCATCTATGACGGGAGGTGGCTCGAAAACCCGATAGGGTTTGATCTTGCCCCGGACATGCCGCGCGGTCGCGCGCCTTTCCATTCTTCGGCGGAGGGGCGCGAAAGCCGTCGCCGGGATGTCCTGGCTGGGCCCTTTACCGATACATCGCCTGATAGCTGGGGGCGCAGGCTCATACGCCGCGTGCATGGAGAGGGCGCGACGGAATTTGACTATCTGGTTGCTGCCGACGACAGGGCCCGACACGGCGCATTGCGGTTTTTGAACCAGGAAGGTGAGCTGTTCCATCCGGATCAGCCTCCTGTGCCACGTCTGGCCAATATCGAAGAGCTGCGCGCGATCGCGGCACGGTATGAGCGAGATCCGGACGGAGCTGGGGCCGAAGCGCGTGATCTTGTCGGAGCGGCGGGTTCGCTTGGCGGTGCGCGTCCCAAAGCCAATGTTGTGGATGGAGAGGGCCTCTGGATCGCGAAGTTCACCTCAATTGATGGTACATGGCCCGTTGAACGGTTGGAAATCGCCACACTCGCACTAGCCCGCGCGGTAGGTATTCGAACACCGGAAGCGCGGCTTGAACTGGCGGCCAGCAGGCATCCTGTCGGCCTCATCAAGCGCTTTGACCGCCGCGAAGGTGGTCGCCTGCCATACACGTCGGTCCGCACAGCCTTGGGCAGGAAAGGTTCCGCCCACGGCCACTACACCGATATCGCGGATGCTTTGCGGCAAAGGCTTATCCCTTTGACTACGGCACCGCAACATGCTGTGTCGGCGGTCTGATGACCGGTTCCCCGCCGCCACGCGGCGGCCCGTCCGGAGCCGGAAGGATCGGGATTCGGGGGGACTGGGGGTCGGCGCCTCGGGACGGGGCGGAGTCCGGGCGCGGATCCCCGGACGTCAGGCGCCCGGGTCGGTGAGGTCGCGGTACGTCGCGGGCGGCAGCCCGAGGCCGAGGCCAGGGAGCCTGTCGAAGGAGGTCCGCCTGTGGCGGCGGCGGTTCCATCGGAAGACGGACCCGTCCAGATGGCGCTGGGCGTGCTTCCTGCGCAGCCCGTGGTACACGCCCATGGCCCAGCGCTTCAGGTCGGGGAACACCCGGTGGATCCACCTCAGGACCTCGTGGGCCGGCCACCCTGCGCCCGCGCGGGTTGTCCGGCAGGCCGATGTATCCGCTCCACCCGTCGGTGACGGCCCAGGCGCCCGGCTCGACCGCCCCGGCGATGAAGCCATGGAGCACCCCTGCGCCGTAGCCGTCCACTTCCTTCAGCCGGATGCGGCGTGGACTGCCGTCCTCCGACAGATCCACGGCCCCGGCGATGGGGATCCGGCCCGACGCGCCGCCGCCCCGGCCGGCCACGCCCCTCTCCCCGCCGCCCTCCGGCCCGACGCCGTCGCGGCAGGGCACGGACGCCCCGTCCACCTCCGCGATCCCCTGAAGCGGGCTCCGGTCCGGGTCCACCATCGCCCGCCGCAGCTTCCGGGGAAGCAGCCAGGCCGACCTGTAGCTGCCGATGCCCAGCTGCGCCTGCAGCTGGAGCGCGGAGATGCCGTTGGAGTGCGTCGCCATGGGATGGGCCGCAAGGAACCCTGTCCTGAGCGGAAGGTGGGAGCGGTGCGTCACGGTGCCCGCCGTCACCGAGGTCTGCCGCCGGCGGTCCGCGCACTCCCGGCGGCAGCGCCCGCCCTCGGCTCCCAGCCCCTGGTCCCGCCGCAGGCGGGGCACGCGAAGCCCCTGCCCCAGCGCAGCTCCGCAAGGCGCCGGGCGCAGGCGCCGTCGTCCGGCAGGAGTTCCCCGGACTTCTGGCGGGACATGGGACGGTCGTCTTTCCATCGGCCTGGCATGGGAGGAACACAAGGCGAACACAGCGCCGCATCAACCCCTCCGGCACAGAATATTGACCCGCCTTGGTCAAAGGGATAAGCCTTTTGCGGCAAATGTCTGTGCTGCCGGGCAGGGATATCCTGGAGCTGTGGCAACGCCTGTTGTTCACCGTGCTGGTCACAAACACCGATGATCACCTCAAGAATCATGGATTCCTTTATGTGCGCGACAACCGCTGGCGCCTGTCACCGATGTTCGACGTGAACCCGCAGCCGCGAAGGCAACCGGCTTTGGAAACCGGGATCAGCAACGTCCATGGCTTTGAGCCCTCCGTGGAAGCGGTGATCGATGCCGCGCCCCTCTTTGATATCGAGGAGGCCGAAGCCAAGGCCATGGCCAGGGACATGGCCAGCTCGATTGCCAGGACCTGGGGCGAAACGCTCCGCCAGCATGGCATATCCGGGCCTGCGCTGAAGCGATGCGCTCCGGCATTTGAACACGGGAGAATGGAGACAGCTCTCGGCCTGTAGAGCGCGCCCGCGGCATGGATTTCGCCGCTTGCCGGAGTGACCTCGCCGAGTTACCGACCGCTCGGGCTCCGCCTCCGCCGCGGGAATGGCCGGCGTTGCACTTCGGAGTGGAAGTGGGGTGACCAATATACGATTCCTGTAACGGCAAGCCGTGAATTTCATGAGAAGAATCGAAGCGTCTCCAGAGTCACCATCTCTGCCGAGGATCACCACAGGGAGGAGCGGGGCTTCACCTTCCCCCTCTTCGGAAGCGCCGTCACCGCCTACGTCGAGGTCACTGTCCCCGACTTCCGGTTACTTCGCCGCGGCTGTTGAGGTCCGTCGCAGGCCATCGTTTTCCGCCCCGAGCTCCTTTCAGGCAACCTCACCCGTGAATCCCTGGGGGTAGATCGCGTTTCTCGCCGAGCCCGCGCCTGATGACACGCATCCTTGCCGACGGGAACGGCCTGAGAAGCGCCCGCGCCCGTTCAGGCGGCCCAGTCAGCCAGGTTCCATGGTCTTCGGGCGCAAGGATCACCGGCATACGTCCCTTTGCGTGGATCGGCCGGACCAAGTCATTTGCCTCGGTCGTAACCATCGTATGCCGCAGTCCCGTTTCCCCGTCACGCAGCGGACCCTCGCGTTCGATGCGCCAGAGACCGGCGATCGCGAAGCCCGGCCGGGCGTCCGGATCTTCCGCCTCCAGACCGAACCAGAAGAACTCCGCTGGCTTCCGACCCCTGGTCTCGCAGAAACCGGAGGCCGGAACCAGGCACCGCCGCTCGAGAAAGCTCTCTTTCCAGAGACCGGCACCCCTCCCGAAAATGCTGTCATCCCGTGCGTTGTTCCAGACCCGCGGCCTTATCGGGGATCCGTCGCGCTTCGAAAAAGCCGGCGTCAGGAACCCCCAGTTCATCCCGACCAGCTCTCGATCCCCGCTTTCCGTCAGGCGCACGACGGGAGCCAGGTGGTTCGGTCGGATTGCCGACAGCGGCGGCGCGTTTCCAAGCCGGTCCAGTCCTTGCCGGACATCGAACAGCCTGCGCATCGCCTCAATCGCAGCGGTGTTCGCATAGAGGTTGCACATGTCATTGGGAAATAGGGTTTGGGAGCGTCCGCCGCAAGCGCCGGAGTATGTTGACGTGGGTCCATGATCATTATGGCCTCCTCGGCAACATCCCCGAACCGGGCTTCCGGCAGAAAGACCGCCCGTGACGGCCCCTTCGATCAGACGACCGAAGCCGCGATGGTTCTAGCGGCCGATGCCGTTCCTGATCGGGCGGTTGCATGCCTCGGCGGTCTCACGCCTTTCCTTTTCGGCTTGGACCGCGAGGGTGAAGCGATTGGTCGGGCCGACCTTGCTGGGCCGCCTATCGCAGGATAGACAGGGTCTGGCGGGAATGGGAACTAAGTCGCCGGAAGATATCGGAGGCGCTGTTTTCCTTAAGCCTGATGGCGGCGGCGAGGCGGAGCGGACCAGCGCATCCCTGACGTGAGGATGCAGGGGGCCTGCCTGCCGATGCCCTTGATGCGCGACGCCAAGGGGAAGCACGGCTTCGGTGCAGCCATGGGTTTCAGTGGAATCAATGTCGCTCTTGACGGCATCATGGTTCATCAGCCCGTCGATGGCATCGGCGCCGATCATAAGTGAATGGCACAGGAAATGACGCTCTCCCGCGCTGGGCGATTGCCATGCAGTGGCCATCACCTCTCGATCGGAATACAGGGTACGCTTTTGGACTCGATTGGAGTTGGATTGCGATGACGGCAGAACCCCAAAGATCCCTTCAGGATTTTCTCAGGATTGGCCAAGATGGCCACGCGCTGCTGTTTCTGGGTGCCGGTTACTCGGCGTCCAGCCTGAATTTCTCTTCCCAGCGTCTCGGCGTTGGTGAACCCCTTCTGGAGGAGCTCAGCGAGGCGCTGGACTATCCATACACTGACCTTCAGATTGCCGCGGACGAATATATGGAACGGTTTGGCGCGGTTGGCCCAGCCCTGAATTCCGACCACCCGCCACTGAAACCTCTTCTCGAGCAGCGATTTCGAATCATGCGTCCTCATGAGGACGCATTGGAGATCCTCCGTTATCCCTGGTGGAGGATCTATACCACCAACTACGACGATCTCACGGCCATTCTGCCCGGCGAACAATCTCGACCCTCCAGATTCCGTCGAGACGACCCTGGGAGCGCGCACACTGATCGTTCACCTTCATGGACGGGTGGAATCCTGGGACGACGGAAATTTCGAGAGAAGCTGCGTGTTGGGACGCGAGTCCTACCTCCGTATCACCGGTGACACTCCCTGGGTCGGCCGCCTACGCGATGACATAAGCATGGCTTCAGCCGTCGTGTTCATCGGCTTCTCGAACAGCGATTTCCATCTTGCCCAGTCGTTGCAGAACTTGACCGCAAACCGCGCCAAGACCTTCTTTGTCAATGCCGAGGGGGACGTGGATGATCGGGAACTCATGGCACGCCAGAGACGCGTGGGAACATCGCTGGCGCTCGGACTGCACGGCCTCGCTAACATTACAAAGCGGAGCGCCGTCGGTCATGTTCCGTCGACCCTGAAAAACCTGCACAACTTCGTCGAACGTGCAAATGAGCCACCGGCGGCGGAGCGGGCCGGCGTCCAGACCCAGGAGAGTTTCATAGTGTTCGGGCGGACATCGCCCGAACACTTGGTCCGTGACATTCAGGATGGTACGGACAGCTACCGAGCGAGGCGGTGGTGGCCGTCCGAAGTGACGGAATTCATCGAGCAGCCCTCTTCCGTCGCGATGGTCACGGGTGGGATCTGTGCCGGGAAATCGATGGTCTTGGAGGAAGTTGTCGCACGGCAGATTATCGGAGGACGGGCGGTCTTTTCGCTTGAGGCCCGGTTCGTCGATGTTGCAAAGGAGGCCATAATGATCATGGACGCGCGGCCGGATGGCGTCATCGTTATCGATGATGTCTACCAACTCGATCCGGCAACCGTGAAAAGGGTCCTGAAGGCCGCCTCCGAGCGCGGATATCGACTGGTTCTCTCTGCTCGGACCGTGGCATTCGACGCCGCCGACGATCCGCGCGGGGCACTGGACAGGGAGATGCACTACAGGTCGTTCGACATTGACATGCTCACCCGGGATGAGGTGCTCTCGCTGGGTAACTGCGTCGACCGTCTGGGCATCGTCAGCGAAGGGGACTGGCGAAGGCAGCCGCGCCTTCCAAACGTTCTGCTTGAGGTTTTCAACTCACGGAGCGTACAGCAACGCTTCCAGACGGAGCTGGATAAGATACGCGCCCGGAATCTGCGGGAGATCGAGGGGCTAATCACCGCGTTCTACCTGGCCCACATCGGGCAGCCATTGCATGAAACGGTCCTGACGAGACTTCTGGGCACGGATGCCGTTTCCCTGCTGGCCGCGGCGGGACAGGAAAATCCGTTCATCTCCTATGTTCCCTTGCTCAACCGCTTCCAGGTATTGCCAAGCGTTAGTGCCAGACAGGTTCTGCTGAAGATCGTCGCCGATCCTGAACTCGTCACATCGGCCGTCATCAATGCGTTGGACCGCTTGGATGACGAGGACCGCAAGCGTGAGCCCTTCAAACGGGTCATTCGGGAACTGATGCGGTTCTCCAACCTTCAGCAGGTGATCGACGTTGCAGCGGTGCGGGACCGTTTCTTTGATCGGTTATCGGAGAAGAGCTACTGCCGTCGTCACGTCCATTTCTGGTTGCAATGGTGCATGGCCATGCGTGACGTCGGGAACTTCAGTCGGGCCGAAAAGTATATCAAGAAGGCGTACGAGCTTGCCGAGGGCATCAGGCGCCGGACCGGCGGATACAGCACACATTACCTCGATGACCAGTGGGCGGGCCTCATTCTTGATCGAACCCAGGCCAGCGATAGTCCGGCGAGCTGGTTGCGGACCTATAATGATGCGATGAGCAGGATTTCGTCCATCGCCGGGTCACAGGAACAGTCGCGCCACGTGTATGACACCATCATGAAGAGCCTTCTGCCATTTCTGGAGAGAGTTCATCTGGATGTCCCGCCGGAGCATCGTCCACTCTATCTGAATGGTGTTTCATCTCTATCCCTGTTGGTCCGCAGAACGGTACAGCGGGAAAGCCGCGCTTTCCTGAAGAGGAGGATGACGGAAGCTGTCAGGGCATTGGGCGAGATTAAGGCGATCCTTCGCCGGCCCGATTGAGCGCGGTTACCGTCACGGTTTCCGGCCTGAGCCTTGGGGATTGCGGCGGCGCCGGAGGCATGATAGGACTGGCCCTGGCAGGGATGGACCCGATGAACCACGGCAGACAGACTGTCACCTCCCTATCCATGGCCGGTGGCGCCGGCTGCGGCCGCACCCGCCGGACGGCGGCCCTGAACGACAATGGCGGGTCACCGCGCACTGCTCACCTGCGCATGGTCAAAGGCTAGTCGTCAGTCGGCAAACACGGTCCGAGCGATTGAACGGGCCGGTGTCTGACCCCACGGATTCTGGCGCTCCCCTAGAACCGAGTTCGACCGCGTACTACCTGAGCCTTACACCACCTAAAGAAACGCCGTAGCCGCCTCGAAAACAACGATTCTAGCGGGTTTTCAGACAAGCACGGCTCCGAGTTTGCGTCTGGAACCTGTGGGTGGCATTCGTCAGGGAATTGCTCAACTTTCTTGGAAAACACCTCGATAAGAGTATCTCTATACCCCCGAATCAGAGAACGTGTGTGATTCTGGTGGGCACGGACGAGTTTGGCATGTGCGCAGTCCCACTTGGGATGATAACCACCTAATACAGGATCCTCGAACACATCGAAGACTTGTTGCCGATCTGGGGTTTGGATACTGCGTATTTCTTCTGTCAACGCAATCGCGAAGCCCCATTTGGACCTATTGGCTTTAGGATTTTCGAATTTGGATGCCTTTTCCTGTAGGGTTTCTTTCAAGGGATTCAGCTGGCAGCATCGGTCCACTGACACTGATTTTGCTTTGCCGTCTCGTCCTTCAATCTCAACCAGTTCATCCACAGGAAACGCTTCGGTCTTGAGCTTGCCGGTCGTGGCGGCCACCATGGAATCAGCAAAAAGTAAGCGAGCCACTTCCTCTGATTCGCTCAGCTTTGCGTGCGACAATAGATGCAATCCCGAAGCTATCCTGCCAGTACCCGTAAGGATTCCCGCAGGTTCATCGGGATTTTATAGTCTTGCCAGACATGGTCGGCGTGGGCGGACAATAGAGGTTCTTTGTCGTTGCGTACGTGGTAGGACAGTTCCCCGTCACCACGAACCCCAATATCCAAGTATCCTGAGTCGGACTTATGCGTGAAACTGATTTCACCATGTAGATCAATGCACACTTCCGGTGAGAGAGTTTCGGAGAATACGCCACTATAGATCAATACGTTTGCCTCGTTCTGAGCGTTGGCCAATCTTTCAGCGTCTATCTCCTCATATGCCGATCGAGCAAACCGACATAACTGATCTACCCTACCAGCAAGCCGCTCCCGGAGACTGTCCGAACCCGCTTCCAGAGCCCTCCGTTCTTCCATGAACTCGTCCGACCAAGCGCAATATCCTGATGTTCCGTCTTCAGCAGCTAATGCAGGTTTCACAGAATGCCTATTTGGAAAGGACAGCCTTTCAAAAGTCGTGTCGGCGGAGGTCAGCGTCATGGTCCTCACTTGCGTCGTGTCATCCAGCATCTTCACTTCCCTTCATACCCATTCGTTCGAGTAGTCTTCGGTTCAGTACCGACCTAACGAAGCTCTTGTTTGCCTTGTGGAACCTTTCGAACGTTCGTTCAATGAATGTTCCTGTACGAAGGTCGCGCAGCAGCGTCCCATTTGCAAGACGGCATGAATTGACGTTGCTCAATTGGAAGATCGTCTGATCGTTCTCCACAATGCCTCTCGCGTCGAACCTTACCAGTGTACTCCCATCATTTTCATTTTCGCCAGGCTCGAACCACCCTTGGGAAATGTCCCACCGCGGATCTTCATATTCCAAGAGACGAGTGGGCAAGTGTTGGTTTTCGACAAAGAAATTAGAGCACACTAGGGCTCCGGCGGCGGTCTTCGCCGAGAAAGCGTCAGTCACGCTGTAGTCGATTGACCGAACGGGCTTGTACTCATCAACACAGTCAAGAAGTGCGTCGAGACGATCTTTTGCCGCAGGCCAGATATCGTCTCTCTTCACATAGGCTCGCGACGACACCACCATAAGGTCATTTCCAAACTCACCTGTCCAAAGGGGCTCTCCATTGCGACTATACTCGGTCAACTGCCATGGAAGGGGAGGGGGCCTCCCCGATCCTTTTCCAAATTGGATCTGCAGGCCTGAAGTTCGCTCCACTGAGGGGAAATAGTTCTTGATCTCTTCCATTTTAGCGTCGAAGCGCGCCATGTCGGCCTCGTCCAAAGGGATGCCGAAGGCGAAAACAAAATTGGCGACCTCTATGGCATTCTTACGACCAAAGGGTTCACCAAACAGCGTTATTTGCTCTGACCAGTTCCCGTTTTGCATCAGTCCACTTTCCGCAACCTGAAAGAGCGGGAATCATTGCTCACAACATACTCTCCATTTCCACACCAGCCATTTCCTCCGCTTGGCTGAAGTCCCGCCGGGACGGAACGTAGCCGTGTTTTCCGGGCAGCGCAACGCTCTTCCCCGGTTCGGGATACGTGCAAAAAGTTGTCATAGCCGCAAGCTAACCTCCGCATCGGTGGCGAGCTTCATGAGAGGAGAGATGAGGTTGAGGCCGCCCTGGCGCAGGCGGAGAGGGCTCTGGAAGCGGGTTCGGACAGTCTCCGGGAGCGGGCCGACGGGATTCTGCCGCTGCTCCTGGTGACGGACCTGCTGACCGGCGCGGCGCGTCGTGACAGGGAAGATGCTGAAATCGTCGGCGCGAGGCAGGTCCATGACCTGCTGGCAGGCCGGGACGCCGCCCTTCTCGCTCACCTGGAGTCTAACGGCGTCGCTTCCGCGGCGCTCGCGGCCGCAACTGAATTCCTTGACAGGGACCGCGCCGGTTATGGAGAAAAGGCTGGCCGCGAGACATCGCTTGATCTTCCTGTTGAGACGCGGGAGGCTCTCGCCGCGATGCTGCACGGCGGCCTTGCCGAGGCCCGCCGCGCCGCGGGCGAATGCCTTGACCATCACCGCGACGCTGCATCCGAACTGGATCGCGTGCGCAGCATACTGCACAGCATACCGGAAGAGGAAGCGGTTCGCGAGGTTCTCGGGCAACGCGACGCGCTCAGGAGTGAGTTGGCGGAACTTGAGGCAAGGGACTCGGCCCTGGCGAAGGAAATAGGGCGGCTGGAAGGGGATTGGGAGCAGGGCGAACGCAGGCTGGAGGCGCTCCTCGAGGCCGGTGTCAGGGATCGCGAAAGGTATGACGACCGCTCCAGGATCATCCACTGCGCCGCGAAGGTCAGGGACACGCTGGGAGAGTTCCAGGCGGCGACGGTCAGGCGGCATGTCACGCGCATCGAGCGGCTGGTTCTGGAGTGCTACCGGCACCTTCTGCGCAAGCCGTCGCTGGCGGTCCGTCTTGTTATCGATCCCGAAACCTTCGCGGTGAGCCTGGTCGGAAGGTCGGGCCGGGAATTGCCGACCGCGTCCCTGTCCGCCGGAGAGAGGCAGCTGCTCGCTCTCGCGCTTCTATGGGGTCTCGGGAAGTCATCCGGACGTCCTCTCCCCACCGCGATCGACACCCCTCTCGGCCGTCTGGACAGCGATCACCGGAGGCACTTCGTCGAGCGGTATCTGCCGTTCGCAAGCCACCAGACCCTTCTGTTCTCCACGGACGAGGAGATTGTGGGAGACTGTCTGGAACGGCTGATTCCCTTTGTCGGACGCTGCTATCTCCTGGACCATGACGACGGGAAAGGCTGCACGCGCGTCAGGCCCGGATACTTCAGGGGAGAGAAGGTGGAACATGGCCATTGATCACGTCTGAACTGTTCCTGAGCCGCAGAGAGGCGGCCGCCACATCCGCGCGAGAGGGGATGGCCCCGAGCAAGCGGTTAGGAGGCTCGTTGCGAGCCTGATAGGAAGCCAGTATCGCGTAACGCACGGGCACGTGGTTCGTGCCGACGGAATGAAATCTAGGCAAATGGACATCATCGTTGTCAGAGATGCTCCGGCCGCGACAATGCACAAGGCGAAGGAAAATGAAGCTTGGCACATGGTATGATGAATACAGCGATCCCGGGCACTATTCCAAGTTGGGGCCGATATTGAGGCACAGACATCCAGGAGAGATGACCTGATTGACCAACCGAACCATTGGACCGCCGGATGATTTGGGTGTGGAGGGCGGCTGGACGGTGGGCTACATCGCGCCCGTGATTTGTTTCGCGATCATCGGCCCTGAACCAAAGCGACCAAGGTATGGAACAATCCGGTCGGAAACGCGTGTGTCCTGCGGTGGGGGTTCCGGGGAAGCGGTTCACGGTTCCCGATGGTGCTGGCCTTCCAGCCCGTCCATCTCCATGTCCTGCAGGTCGCGCAGGCTCCGCAGTCCGAAGGTGACCAGAAACCCCTCCGTGGTGACGTAGGTGTGCGGCGCCCCGGGCCTTGGCGCCCGCGGCCCCGTGGCGATGAGCTCCGTCTGGCGCAACCGGGCGAGCACGTCCCGGCTGACGTCGGCGCCGAACAGCTCCCGCAGCCCGGCGCGGTCGACGGGCTGGCGGGTGGCCACGGCCCAGAGCACGGCCATGTCCATCTCAGACAGGTCCGGGCCGCGGCCGCGCGCGTCCACGGCGGCGGTGACCGCGTCCGCGAAGCGCGGCCTGGTCCTGAGCATCCATCCGCCGGCCGCCTCCACCAGCTCCCAGCCGCGCCCCTCCGCCGCCTCCCGTATCTCCCCGAGCAGCCCCTCCACCGCGACCCCCTCTCCCACGAGGCGGGCCAGCCGCCCCGCCGGCAGCGGCTCCGGGCTGGCGAACAGCGCCGCCTCGATCCGCCCGGTCCACTCGCGGCGGCGCAGCTCCGTCGGCAGGCCGTCCAGCTCCCGGTCGAGGGGCGTGTCCCGCCCCGCCCCGCCCCGCCGCCGACTCACGGCGCCAGGCCGTAGAGGCGGAAGGTGGCCCGGCCGGTCAGCTCCCGGACCAGGCCCAGCCCCTCGAGCCTCCCGCAGAGCCGCCGGGCGGCGCGGGGGGACATCGGCGTGTCCGTGCCCCTGACCGTGGGCGAGAGGTCCGCCGACGGCGCCACGGCGTCCTCCCGCAGCAGCAGCCCGACGGCCGCCGCCGCGCCCCTGGCCCGCAGCCGCGGGATGGCTGCCTCCAGCGCCGCCGCCCGCGCCGCCAGACGCCTGGCCAGGGTGACGGTGGCGGTGACCGGGGAAAGGAGCGCGGCGGCAGCGGCCTCGTCGGCGCCGGGGCACCCCGCAGCGAGGTCGCGCAGGGCGGCCCTCGTCAGGCCGGTCGCGGCGACCGGCAGCGGGGCACGCCATCCCAGCGCCCGGGCGAGGGTGACGTCCGCCACGAGGCAGGCCACGCGCTCGGCGCGGGCGTCTTCCGCCAGGACGGCCGCCATGGCCGCCGCGCAGCCGGCGGGGGGGCCGTGGCCACGGGCGCGGGCGAGGCCGGCGCGGATCCAGCCGTCCACACCGTCGGCCAGTTCCGGCCCGGCGAGGTCCGCCACCCCGGCCCGCCAGCGGGGACCGTGCGCGGACGTGGCCGCCGCCGCCCGCCAGAACGCCAGCAGGTCGCCGTCGGGTCCGCGCGGGGCGCCGGGCGGCGCGAGGTGCCAGGCGTCGCGGATGGCCTCTTCCGTCGCCATCCTGCCCTCGAGTCGCGAAGTGGCCACGGCGGAGCGGAGCGCGAGGCGGGCGCCCAGCAGCCGGAGCGGCACGCCGTGGGCGGGATCCGTGACCAGGGCGTCCAGCACCGCGAGGGCCGCGCCGGCGAGGAACGCCGTGCTTCCGGTGGCTTGGGCGGTTCCCGTGGCCACCCATGCCGGCAGCGACGGCAGGCCGGCGGCAGGGGCGCGGGTGGGGTCGGACCGGGCTGGCATGGGCCGCAGCATACCGCCGGACGGCGGTTTTGGCAACGAATGGTTTCTGTAACCGCCCCGCCTTGCGGAGTTCGGACACTTCCGGTAAGTTTGGATTACCGGAAGTGACGCGGGAGGCGCGGGATCCATGGAGCGGGGACACGGGAACGCGGTTGTGGGCGGCCTCGGGGGGCCGGAGACGGCGGAAAGGCCGGAGGGCGGGGAATCCGGATCGGAGGGGGCTCCGGGCGGGCGCGGGAGGGTGGACCCCCGGGCAGGGACATGGGCCGGAGGGCACGGACGCGACGAGGGCGAGCGCGTTCCGGCGGGGATGCCGGGCTCCGGGACGCTGGAGCGGCTGGCGGAGACGGCCAGGGAGTACGCGCGGTCGTCGCGGGCGGACGCGACCCGGAGGGCCTACGGCGGCGACTGGAGGCGCTGGACGGCCTGGTGCGCCCGCCGCGGCGCAGACCCCCTGGCCGCGGACCCGGAGGCGGTGGGCCTGTGGCTGGCCGACATGGCCTCCGGGGACCCGCCCCTGTCGGTGGCGACGGTCGAGAGGCGGCTGTCGGGCCTGTGCGGCTGCCTCGCCGACCGCGGCATGCGGCTCGACCGGGCCGACCGCCACGTCGCCTCGGTGCTGGCCGGGATCAGACGCCGGCACGGGCGTCCGCCCCGGGGGAAGGCGGCTCTCTCGGCCGGCGATATCCTGGCCATGGCCGCCTTCCTTCCCATGGACCTGCGGGGGATCCGGGACCGGGCCATGTTGCTCCTCGGCTTCGCCGGCGGTTTCCGGAGGTCCGAACTGGTGGGTCTGGACGCCGGGCGCGGCGGCCCCGTGGACGGGACCGGCTGGGTCGAGGTGGTGGAGGACGGGCTGCTTGCCACCCTGCGGGGGAAGACCGGCTGGCGGGAGGTGGCCGTGGGGCGCGGCTCGCGGGAGTCCTCCTGCCCCGTCGCCGCCGTGGAGACGTGGACCCGGCTCGGGCGCGTCGACGCCGGCGCCCTGTTCCGGCGGGTGTCCCGGGACGGCCTCCGCGCCCTGCCCGCCCGGCTGTCGGACCGCCACGTGGCCGAGCTCGTCAGGCGGACGGCCCTGGCCGCCGGGATCCGCCCGGACCTCCCGGAGCGGGAGCGGGCGGCGCTGTTCTCCGGCCACTCCCTGCGCGCCGGCCTCGCCACCGCCGCCCGGGCGGACGAGGCCGCGGTGCAGGCGCAGCTCGGGCACGCCTCCGCGGGGATGACCCGGCGCTACCAGCGCGACCGCGACAGGTGGAGGGTCAACCTCACGAAGGCCGCGGGGCTGTAGGCCGGGACCCCTGCCCCCGTCCCTACGGCCCGCCGATACACGATGGTCCTGTCGTGCTCCCTCTGGAGGGCCGGCCATCCGGAGGGAGGTCTGCCGTCCGGGACGAGGCGCTGCCCGGCATAGGGACGGCCCTCTCCGGAAACGCGCGGCCCTTGCCGGCCCGATGGGTTCCGGAGGGCGGATCCCCACCGCCGGATGGCGGAGGCGGTCCCGGAGCGCCGCCGGAGAGCGTCCCGGGAAGGCGGTTCCGGCCATGTCCATGTTCCCGGACCGGAACGGTCCGCCCGCCACGCATGTCCACCGCGCCGGACGGAAACCGGGTTTCAGCCCAGGAACTCGAAGTCCGATTCCGTCAGGTCCGACGCGGACACGCCCTCCAGCGTGACGCTGGAGTCCTCCCCGTAGCCGGTGATCACGGCATTGCCGTCCGCGTTGTCCGTGATGGTCAGGTCGCTGAACGCCTTGCCGCCCTTGATCACGATCCTGTCGTGATCAATCCAGGCAAACCCGCCTTTCGGACCGAAATCCGTGACCGTGTCGTGGCCGCTGTTGCGGCCGAACACGAAGCGGTCCGTGCCCCAACTGCCGGTCAGCGTGTCGTCGCCCCTGCCGCCATACAGCGTGTCGTTTCCGCTGTCGCCATACAGCGTGTCGTCGCCCCTGCCGCCATACAGCGTGTCGTCGCCGTCGCCGCCTCTCAGCGTGTCGTCGCCCCTGCCGCCGTGCATCCAGTCGGTGCCCCAACCGCCGTCCAGCGTGTCGTCACCCTTTCCGCCTCGCAGGGTATCGTTGCCCCAACTGCCTTCCAGCGTGTCGTTTCCGCTGTCGCCATACAGCGTGTCGTCGCCCCTGCCGCCATACAGCGTGTCGTCGCCGTCGCCGCCTCTCAGCGTGTCGTTGGCGCCGCCGCCGTCCAGCGTGTCGTCGCCGTCGCCGCCGTCCAGCGTCACCGGCTGAGGTGGCTCACTAAGAGCAAACCATTCTTCCCAGGAACCTGACCATGATGTAAGTCTTTCCATGCCATTCGCCTCCTCGTGACTTCATTGATTCAGGCCCATAGGAACTCGAAGTTATCGACTTCCGTCAGGGCCGACAGCTCAGTGTCCGCGAGTGTGATGGTTGAGAACGGGGCGTCTTCCCCTTCCCTGAAGAGCTTTATCTCTACGTCGTCGCCGTCTTGCCTGTACTCAGGGCGACCCGGAATCTTACCTGAAACGGGACGCTCGATCCCCATGGCGACCACGATCCTGTCCTTGCCGAGCTCGAAATCGGTGATCGTGTCGTTCCCGTTGTTCATGCGATAGTCGAATACGAAATCGTCGTTGCCGGCACCACCGGTCAGCGTGTCGTTGCCGCTGCCGCCGCGCATCCAGTCGTCGCCGGCTCCGCCGTGCATCGTGTCGTCTCCAGCGTCGCCACGCATCGTGTCGTTGCCGGCACCGCCGTTCATCGTGTCGACACCGTCGCGGCCGTGCATCTCGTCGTTGCCGTCGCCGCCGTTCATCGTGTCGTTGCCCTTGCCGCCCCACATCCTGTCGTTGCCATGCAGGCCATGCATCGTGTCGTCGCCCCAGTCGCCGATCATTATGTCGTCGCCCGCGTCCCCCCACATCGTGTCGTCACCGCGACCGCCATGCATCCAGTCGTCACCGCGACCGCCATGCATGGTATCGTCACCGTCGCCGCCGTGCATCGTGTCGTGGCCCTTGCCGCCTGACATGTCGTCCTTGCCACCGCCGCCCTTCATCGTGTCGTTGCCGTCGCCGCCAACCATGTCGTCCCGGCGGCCTTTCCCTGACATCGTGTCGTTGCCGCCCCGGCCTTCCAGCCAGTCCGGGCGGGGTCCGCCTGTCAGGTCATTGTCTTCGTTGTTTCCAATTCTATCGACCATGGGTTGTCCTTCCCCTCAGCTGCCATGTCGGGGATGATTCCCCGTATGGTGCAAACCTGCTTGGGCTGAATGGCCGTGTCAACCGCCGCGACCGCGACAGGTGGAGGGTCAGCCTACGAAGGCCGCGGGGCTGTAGGCCGGGCCCTTGACACCTTCCCGTGCGCCCGTCCATACATGATGTCCGCTCTGTGTTCCTGCGGGAGGCGCCGCGATGGGGGTAGGGACGGGGACCGTCCGGTCGACCGGGAGGATGTGCTGTTCGATACCGGGATGGCCATCTCCGGAAACGCGCGGCCCTTGCCGGTACGCCGGGTTCCGGGGGAGCACAACCCCCACCGCTGGATGGCGGAGGCTGTCCTGGAGCACCTCGATCTCCGCGGGCCGCCGGTCCCGCCGCAGGCCGCCGGGAGAGCGCCACCGCACTCCGCCGCCGGGTGGGTGAGCCGGAAGTGCGGAACCGGACGGGCGGCCGCGCCGGGCGGCGGCCCGGCAGTCCGTTTCCCGGTCAGGCCCCCGCCCTTGAAGACCGCATCCAGGCTCCCGGCGTCGAGAACCGCCATGGCCCAGGCCTCGAGGTCGTCCGCCGTGGCGGCGCGCACGCGGTCACGCACCGGCGCGGGCAGCCGGCCGAACCGGCGCCCAAGCTGGCGAAGCAGCAGCGAGGCGGAGCCCTCCGCCCTGCCCTCCTGCATCCAGTTGGTGGCCTCAGCCATCGAGGCCGGACGTCGCCAAGGCGTCGGCCACCATCTCGGGATGGCGCTCGATCAGCGCAAGAAGAGCCATGGCAGCCCGATCCGGTGACCGCCGTCCCTGTTCCCAATCGCGCAACGTCGCGGCCGACAGGCCGTACCGTTCGGCGAACGCCGTCTGGGAAAGCCTCTGTCTCCTGCGGATCGCCGCGACATCCACCGCTTCGGGAATGGACACACCGGCAGGTTCCATTTCGCCCCTTGCGATGGCAAGGGCTTCCTCCGCACTCTGGATCAGTTCCTTACCCAAACCCATGTCGGTCCCCTTCATTTCCTCCTCCGTTGCCTGTCCGCCACAGACCCTGCGTTCGCGCGGCAGGCATCCGCGATCTCCGGGAGCAGCCTTGCCAGCCCGTTCCGCTCCGCCTTCGTGCCCTTGCCGTAGACAGCCAGAAGAAAGACCGGCACGTCATCGCCGCTGAAGTGGTGGATGGTCCGGTAACCACCGCTTTTCCCACCACCACGACCCTGATGGCGAAGCTTCCTCGCCCCGCCAGTGCCCGGCATGATGTCACCGGCCAACGGATCGTCGGCCAGCCTGTTCACATTGCTTTCCATTTCCTCTCCGGAAAGCCCGTGACGCTTTGCCTACGTCAGAAAGGTCGCTGTCCAGATAACTGTGTGCGTGTCCTTCATATACGGCAATGCCGTAATGTTGTCAAGAGAGGTCCAGCCGCTCCGTCATATAGAGCGGTGGATGGCGCTTGAACGCGCTGCCGTCAACCGATCCGCCGGTGATCATGTCGAGCACCTCCTCCGGCATGGCTCCGCGGACATGACCCGGCGCTGCCAGCGCGGCCACGACAGGTGGAGGGTGAACCTCACGAAGGCCGCGGGGCTGTAGACCGCTGGACCGTGGGCCGGTATCCCTTGACCCGCTCCGTCCGGCCGTCCATACCCACACGATGTTCGCTTCATGTTCCTTTTGGAGGCATCGCGATGGTGAAGATGGCGAAGGATGATGACGGGGACCGTCCGGCCGGACGGGAAGAGGTGCTGTTCGATATCGAGATGGCGCTGGCCGGGAACGCGCGGCTCTGGCCGGTCCGCCGAGTTCCGGGAGGTCACAACCCCCACCGCTGGATGGCGGCGGCGGTCCTGGAGCATCTCGAGCTCTGCGGGCTGCGGTTCCGGCGCAGGTCGCCGGGAGAGCGCCACCGCACGCCGCCGCCGGGCGGGGGGACCGGAAGGCCGTAGCTGGTCGCGGGCATCCGGCGGATCCAGCGCTCAGGGGCCGCGGCGGAGCCCTCCGCCCTGCCCTCCTGCATCCAGGTCTGCGCGACCGTTCCCGTCAGCGACGGCCATCACAGAAAAGTTATCGGATATACCCATAAATCCGAGTTGTTTAGTTATCCGCTTGCTTGTGATAGCCGATAATTGATATTATCAGGTCTTATAGATTATCGGCTACCGGAATTCATCATGCCTGTCATTGCAATGGCCTCGCCCAAGGGCGGCGCCGGAAAATCGACCGCAGCCGTATTGCTCGGAACGGAGGTCGCGCGCGCGGGCGCGGATGTCGTCCTCCTCGACTGCGATCCGAACCGGTCGCTTAGCATGTGGGCGGCGCGGGGACGGATGCCGGAAAGGGTAAGGGTGCTGGCGGATGTCGGGGAGGCCGCCATCATCCGGATGATCCAGGATCATGACCGGGACGGCACGGTGGTTGTCGTGGATCTGGAGGGAGTGGCGTCCCGGCTTGTGTCACGGGCGATATCGCAGGCCGACCTGGTTCTGACACCGATGCGCGCGACCTCGCTGGACGCCACGATCGGAGCGCGGGCGGTGCGGCTGGTGGCCGAGGAGGAGGAGGTGGTGGGGCGGCGGATCGGGCATGCGGTGGTGTTCACCATGACCCGGGCTGTCCGTTCCCGGGCGCACAGGGGCATAGAGCGGTCACTGCGCGGGCAGGGCGTGGACGTTATCGAACCGCCGCTGATGGAGCGGGCCGCGTTCGCGGACCTTTTCGGGAGGGGTGGCGACCTGTATGACCTACCGGACGAGGGGACGGTCGCCAACGCGAGGGAGAACGCGCGCGGGTTCGCCTCGGCGGTCATCGGGAGACTGAAAGGCTGAGCAGGGAGTGTGGCATATGAGCGGACAGGAACCCTATCGGATCGACGTCGGCGGCCTGTGGAGCCGTCCGAAGGACCGCACCCCCGAGACGGTCGCCAGGGTCGATGAGGCGGGGGAGGGACTCGGATTCGTGGAACGGGAGCCTCGCCGAAGGGGGCGGCCGAAGTCCCCGCGCACCGGTCAGGTGCACGCGCGGGTGATGCCCGGCATCCCCGAGGAGATCGCGGGCGAGGCGCGGCGGCGGGGGGTGCAGCAGGGAGTGCTCATCGAGGAGGCATGGGAACTCTACAAGCGAAGCAGGGAACAGGGACCGGTGACGGCTCCTGTCCCGGAGCCCACCTGAGGATGGCCGGTCTTCCCACGCCCCACGACACGCTCGTCCGCACGCTGCTTTCCGACCGGGAACGCGCCCGCGACTTCCTCCTCGACCATCTTCCGGACAGCATCGCGGGCCTCCTGGACGACACGCTGCCGGAGATTGTCGAGGGCAGCTTCGTGGACGAGGCGCTGGCGGGCAGCCGGAGCGACCTGCTGATGAAGGTCGGCCTCAACTCCGGGGGCAGCGCGCTTGCCTACGTACTGGTCGAGCACAGGAGCGGCCCCGATCCCGGCCTTCCGCTGCAGCTGGCCTCCACATCCGCGGCGCGGCTGCGGGCGCTGCCGCCGATCGTGCCGGTCGTGGTCTATCACGGGAAGGCGGGCTGGACGGTGCCCGGCTTCCTGCGCGACATGATCGCGGCGGACGATCCGGATCTGGCGTTCCTGCCCGGTTCGGGCTACATACTGCGGAATGGGCTGTACGCATGAATGGAACGGTGAGGGGTCATAAGGCATTCTTCTGGTCGATACATCGATAAATGGTTGCAGGATGGACTTTGAATGTTCTGGCCACCTCTTTGACTGATTTTCCATTTTCGATAAGTTGGCGGACTGTATCGCGCTGTTCACTCCCCAATTTAGACGGTCTTCCGAACACGACACCGCGTTGCAGGGCGGCTTTTCGACCGTTCTCGGTTCGGCCTCGGACAAGTTCACGTTCGAACTCCGCAATCCCGGCAAATACAGTCAGGATCATGCGACCTGAGGGCGAAGTCGTATCAGCCCAGGGTTCGGCAAGCGATTGAAGTCCCGCGTCTTTTTTTTCAATAGTCTCGGCGACGCGTAGAAGTTCAGACGTGGAGCGCGCCAAGCGATCAAGGCGCGTCACGACAACCGTATCCCCTTTCCTGAGTTGGCCGAGCAACCTTTCCAGTTCAGGCCTGTTTTTGCGTGCACCGGAAACCTTTTCCTCGAACACCGTCTCGCATCCGGCCGCTTCCAGTTCGACCTGTTGCAGATCAAGGTCCTGAGCGTTCGTGGAGACGCGGGCGTAACCGAATTTCATGCGGCCCCTTTGGGTCCGTCGGCATAAAGGAACGCGGGGTCCCACAGGAATATACTTGTTTTTGGTCCCTTTGGATTTGCGGGACGACGGATCAGTCTGGCGCGTTTCGTGATGCGTCCGCGTTGACTGCGTCATAAAGAGCGGTTTTCCCAACTTTGATGCGGGCAGCGGCTTCACGGACGGTCAGGCCTTTTTCGATCAGCATTTTTGCTCGCTTCAATTTTTCGGTTGTTACGACAGCTTTGCGTCCGCCTTTTCGGCCCCGTGCGGCAGCGGCGCTGAGGCCTGCACGGGTTCTCTCGCGGATTAGGTCACGTTCGAACTGGGCAAGAGCGCCGAACAGATGAAAGACGAGCGTGCCCCCACTCGTGGTCGTGTCGATGCCTTCTGTCAGAGATCTGAAACCGATGCCGCGCTGGTCAAGATCGCGAACCGTATCGATCAGGTGGCTCATGCTGCGCCCGAGACGGTCGAGCTTCCAGACAATCAACGTGTCGCCGGAACGCAGGTGATCGAGCGCTTGATTTAATCCTGGTCGATCCGTTTTGGCGCCAGATACGCAGTCTTCAAATATCTCCCCACAACCTGCCGCCTTGAGCGCGTCGATCTGTGGGGCCAGCGATTGATCGGCCGTTGAGATGCGCACGTATCCGACCGGGGCATAAAATTTTACAGTGTTTGTCCGTTTTTCCATCCGTTAATCATCTTGTCCGTCATTCCGGTGTCAAGCCATATTGCCGGACAGAAAAATGCGGGGCCGTCAAACGACCGATTCCCGGACACCACTATGACGTAGAGCCTCATGCCCCGAATGCAAATCCTTTCATCCTCCGAGCAGGAGGCGTTTGACGCGCCACCGGTATTCGACTTCCGCGAGCGCAAACGATGTTTCGATTTGCCCAAACCCTTGCTGGACATAGCAACCGAGTTGCGTTCACCCGCTAGCCAGATCGGCTTTCTGGTGATGTGCGCCTACTTCAAAGCGGCGAAGAAGTTCTGCAATCCTCGCGATTTTCACGCTCCGGATATTGAGACGGCAGCAAAGCTTCCGGGGCTCACAGGGTCGGAGTTCTCGCCACCGGCCTACCCCAGGCAGACCCGCGCGCGTCATCGTAAGCTCATTCTGGAATTCCATGGCTTCATGCCATTCGGGCGGAAAGCCAGGAAAGACCTGATCACCGAGATTATGACGATGGCGCGGACATATCTGAAGCCGCGCCTGATCTTTGGCCGATGCGTGGATTATTTGATCCAGCGGCGCGTCCAGGTTCCAGGATCGGGTGTTTTGCCTGAGTTGATCCGATCCGGATTGCAGGTCCGCAAAGCAGAACCCATCGCACGGATGGATGCACATCTCACTGATGACGCGCGCGCCTTGCTGGACGAACTCTTCACGGCGCCGGACGACCAGAACCGGTATCGTCCGACCCTGTTGAAGAAGCTGTCGCAGTCGGCAAGACCTTTGAGGATCAAGGAAGCCATCGCTGACTTTGAGACGCTCGCTGATTTGCATGGCCAACTATCCGACCCTCTGTCGGCGCTCGATTTGGGAGCTTCCGGTATTCGATATTTTGCGGGCAGCGTTCAGCGGTCACGGTTGTTTCAGCTCAGGCAACGCACAGACAACGACCGCCGTATCCATGCCACGGCTTTTGTTGCCCATCGGTTTTACCGCACGCAAGATAACCTGATCGATCTATGGCTCAGTGTCATGGCGTCCTTTCACGCAAAGGCGACGCGCGATCACAATGATCGGCTGCTGGAGACCCGGGCAGCACAGCAAAAGCAGATCAGGGCCGTCATCGATGACCTGGACACATCTGTGTTTGGCCTGTTGCGCGACATTCGCGGCGTGACCGAGGCGGATGGAATATCTGACACCCAGAAAGTCAGCACAATCAGAGCCTTACTGGACAGAAGTCGGGCGAGTGCATTCGAGCGGCTGAAGGATGATCTTTCCGCAACCGCGCGGGATGAAAGCTGGTTCGATGTGCTTGAGGCAGGGTCCCTGCGACTGCAAAATCGCCTCAGTCCCATCCTTCGCGCGATCACATTCGACCGGAATGACCGGGCCGCCAGTCCCATCACCGCCATCGACCGGTTCAAACACAGCGATGGCGTGGCCGGGCCAAGTGCGCCAACGGATTTCCTCGATACAGACGAGCGGGCAGTACTGCTCCGCGGTGACGGAACATTCCGAACCTCGCTCCACAAGGTCTCTCTGTTCCAGCATGTTGCCGCCGCAATCAAATCCGGCGACCTCAATCTCTCGCAGTCCTGTAAGTACCGCCCCATGGACGCCTATCTGATTGATCCGGACAGGTGGAAGCGGGAGAAGCCGGAACTGTTGGAACGGGCTGGATTGGCCGAGTTCGCCGACCCGGAACCCGTTCTGGCGACCCTCCGGAAGGCGCTGACACAACAATTTCAGCGTACGAACGCCAATGCTGCCGCCAATCCTCATCTGAAGATACGTGCCGATGGCACCTTCCACATCGCCACCCCGGCAGCCAGGGCTGATGGTACCAGCCCAGCCAGTGAACCGTTTCCTCAACGGCACGATGTACCGCTGGCACAGGTACTTGAGACGATCCATAATCACTGCGGGATGCTCGGCGCTTTCGAACACTGGCGGCAGACCCACATCCGTCAGGCGGTTTCCCGCCCCGCACTCCTGGCCGGGATCATGGGCCCTGGATGTGGAATCGGCGTGCGCAAAATGGCAGGAATCCCGTCTCGCGTGACCGAGGGCGAACTGGAACATGTCGTTAACTGGCGGTTTTCTCCCGACAATATCCGTGCCGCAAACGACGCCGTGGTCAAAGCCATGGACGGGATGGACCTGCCCAATATCTATCGGAACGAGGCGGATAAACCGCACACCGCCAGTGACGGGCAAAAATTCGAGGTTCGCGGCGAAAGCCTCGCTGCCAGCCGGTCGTTCAGGTATTTTGGCCAGGGACAGGGCGTCAGCGCCTACACATTCGTCGATGAACGCCACATCCTCTGGCATTCCCTGATGATCAGCGCCGCCGATCGGGAAAGCGCGTTTGTGATCGACGGTCTCATGTACAATGACGTCGTCAAAAGCGACATCCATTCCACCGACAGCCACGGCTACACCGAAGCCATCTTCGGTATGACGCATCTGTCGGGCCTTTCCTTCGCCCCAAGGATCAAAGGCGTCGGAAAACAGACCCTCTACATCTTCAAGCCGGACCGGCCAAGGGATCATGATTGGATCATCGCCCCGGACAAAACCATCAACGAAACCCTGATCCGCGAGAACCGGGATGCGCTTATGCGCCCTGTCGCCACCATCAAGCTCAAGGAAAACACCGCGTCCGACATCTTCCGGCGGCTGAATTCCTGTTCCCGACAGCACGCGCTCTATCAGACCATGAAAGCCTTCGGGCAGATCATCAAATCGCTGTTCATCCTGCGCTATATCGATGACCTTGCCCTGCGCCAGGCCATCGAACGCCAGCTCAACAAGGTCGAACTCGCCAACCGCTTCACCCGCGCCGTCGCCGTTGGCAATCCCCGCGAGTTCACCCAGGCCGAAAAGGAAGAGCAGGAGATCGCCGAAGCCTGCAACCGGCTGATCAGGAACTCCATCATCTGCTGGAACTACCTCCACCTCGCCCACCAACTCAAAAAGGCACCGGACGAGGAAGCCAGGGAGGAACTCAGACGCGTTATCGCCGCACACGCCCCAGTGGCCTGGGCACACATCAACATGCTCGGCGAGTACGACTTCTCTGATGACAAACTCCGCGACGCACTCGGAATCCTCCCCCTGAAATCAGCCGCCTGACACACCCTCCAGATCAGGGGGAAACAAAACAGGAAAAATCGTAATGATTTAGCCGCTTACAGAGATCCCTGTGGGACCAAACGTTCCTTTATGCCGACGGACCCGACTTAATGCTGCGTTTCCGGTCCTCCCAGGGCCCTCTGCCGCGGCACTCACCGGACATACCTGACCTGACCCATGCGCCGCCTGAATTGTACTGGCGGTTTCCCGCCTGTTGGTCCATGATCGTTGAATTGGGTTGAATGGCACAACCAGGCGTTGGAATCCATGCGCATCGATCGGCTCACTGTCGGGAATTTCAGGAAATTCGGGGAGGCAACCTTCGAGTTCCATTCACGGTTCACGTTGCTGGTGGGCGACAACGGTTCCGGCAAGACGGCCGTGCTGGATGCGCTCCGCATCGGTGCGGGCGCCTATCTGCTCGGGGTTCCCGACATGAAGGCCCCTTCGATCAAGCGTGAGCAGGTGCGGCGGGACACCAGACGGAACGGCGAATTCGCGACTTTCGAGCCGGTGACGCCATCGATGGTCCGATGCGAGGGGAATGTCCATCACACGGATCTGCGCTGGCACCGCGAACTGACCTCGCTCGATGGACGCACGACGCGGATAGGTGTCCGGAGCCTTCGGCAGTGTGTCGACAGGCGGATTCGGGGGAGCGATCTGGACACGACCTTTCCCCTGGTCCTGTCGTACGACACCGGGCGGCTGTGGATCGAGCCGCGGATGACAAGGCGGACCCGCTCGGTGATCCGCCTGCCTTTCGGCAGGCTGTCGCGGTTCGAAGCCTATCGCGGTGGCCTTGACCCGGCGCCGTCGTCAGAGTTCCTGCGGCGGTGGATCAAGAAGATGACGTTGATCGAGGCCCAGGGGAACCGGTCGCTGAGCGGCCTGCAGGCCGTCCTTTCAGCCGTCGAGGGTTGCGTCGAGGGTGCGAAGCGGGTGTTCTACGATTTCGAGCTTGATGACATCGCCCTCGAGTTCGAGCATGAAGGGCTCTGTCCGTTCGGTTTCCTGAGTGACGGGCAGAGAGGCATGACGGCGCTGGCCGCCGACATCGCGATGCGCTGCGTACAGCTGAACCCACAGCTGAAGGGGGACGCGCCGCAAATGACCGGCGGTGTCGTGCTGATCGACGAGCTGGATCTCCATCTGCATCCGAACTGGCAGCGCCGGATCGTCGGCAACCTGACCTCCCTTTTCCCCAGGCTCCAGTTCGTGGCGACGACGCACTCGCCCTTCATAGTCCAGTCGCTTGACGGGCAGGGGATGATCAATCTCAGCGGCGAGGGCGTTCTGGAAGAACCGAGGGAACCCCGTAGCGTCGAGGACATCTCCGAGGAGACGATGGGGGTGGATATGCCGCAGCGGAGCAGACTGTTCCAGCAAAAGGAAGCGGCGGCGCACCAGTACTACGAACTCCTTGACCGCCTGAACGACGACCGTCATCCGGACGTCATGAAGGCCAAGGAAAGGCTGGATGAGATCGAAGGGCGTTTCCTGGACGATCCGGCATACGCCGCGTTCCTGAAGCTGCGGCGCAGCGTGACCGCCTAGCCGCGACGGGAAGCACCATGCGCTCGGTCTGTCGTGGCCCCTGGCCAACCGGAAACAATGGCCGTCGCCTGGCCTTCAGGCAGTACGGAACCGCACGAATTCCGCTCACCGAGAGAATCGGCGGGTACTGCAGCTACTGCGAGCGGTCGGGCGACCTCCATGTGGAGCATGTGATCCCACGGAAGCATGACGGGACACTCATATCGGATTGGTCGAATTTCCTGCTTGGGTGTGTCAACTGCAACAGCCGCAAGAAGGCCAGGAACAGGTCGCGGGAAGGATATCTCTGGCCGGATGAGGACAATACATCCGATGCCTTCACATATCAGTCCGGCGGACGGGTTTCGGTGGCTGAGGGACTGGAATCAGACGAGTGTTCCAGGGCCAGGGCGCTTTTCGATCTCGTGGGGCTGGGAGCGCCGGTCACACACACGGATCGTCGACGTCACAGGAGACGCCAGGCATGGGAGAAGGCAATGGAGGTCCGGGGTCTTGTCAACGATGAAGGGACGCGGAAACTGGCGGTTGAGGTTGCGCTGGGAACCGGATTCTTCAGCGTATGGATGGCCGTGTTCGGCGATGATGAGGATATGTGTCACAGGCTGAGGCAGGCCTTCCCGGGAACACGCTGATCCGGAACCACCAGGATCCGTGGGGTCAGGGTAGTGTCCGTTCCCCACTTCCAGTCCGAAGTGCAACGCCGGCCATTCCCGCAGCGGCCATAGGATCTGTGGCGGAACCCGGGGATGTCGATCACATCCCGCGGGTACCTGTTGTCGACCGGGTCCATCCCGGTCACGTCCACCTCCCTGTCGAGAGTGGATCAGGAGTCCCTGACCAGAGCCATGGCCACCGCCTGACGATCCCGGCAGGGCCGGAGACATCGATGGGGTGCGTCATTTGATGGCTATCCATGCCCTTGGTCCGGTTTGATCATCGGGGAAGCCGTTCAGCTTCAATGGCTGGACCGGCCATGCCCGGCCACCCTGCGGTCGGCGCACGGGTGGCACCGGGTGGTCCGTCTCCTTCCATGGTCGAAGAGGCTGGTTCCCGGCGGCTCCAGAGGCCCGCCGCACGCGACGCACAGGCCTGCGGCACGGTGCCTCTTTTTCCGGCGAGGGCGGCCAGCCCCTTTCCTGTGGCGTCACCGCCGCGGCGGCCACCAGCGAAGCCCCGTCGAGGCCCCATGCCCGTCCGTATCCGGCATGCCCCATGGATGCCCCGTCCGGCTGTGTAACGCCCCATCCGAGGCCCCGCGACATGCCCCAAAACCGGAATCTGGAACAGGCAGGCACGATTATACATTAAAACGCTTGCGCGTTTCAATGCCGCCTGTATGCCAACGGCAAATGCCCAGCCCGCACTTCAACGTCTCCGTCATCTCCCGTGGAACCGGGGCCAGCGCGGTCCTCGCGGCGGCCTACCGCCACGCGGCGTCGATGAGAGCCGAGGCGACATCACTGGTGCGCGACTACTCGGGCAAGGCGGCGGAGCTGGTCCATTCTGAGGTGTCGCTCCCGAAGGACGCGCCGGAATGGGCCAGGGCGGCCTTCGGCGAGGCCGCGTTCGCCAGGGCGCTTGCGGAGGTCCGGGCGACCGCCGGCGGAGAGGGGATGCCGGATCACGAGGCGGAACGGGCGGCGTGGGCGCGGATCTCGGAACGTCTCTGGAACGCCGTGGAGCGGCACGAACTCCGGTGGAACCGGCGGCACGCCACGGCCCAGCTTTCCCGGTCGCTGACCATCGCGCTTCCGAAGGAGCTGGACCGGGAGGGGCGGACCGCGGTGATGCGGGGCTACGTCGAGGCGGCGTTCACGGCCCAGGGGATGGTCGCCGACTGGGTGATCCACGACAAGGGCGACGGGAACCCGCACGCCCACGTCATGCTGACCCTGCGGACCCTCGCGGAGGATGGCTGGGGCCGGAAGAGCCGGGACTGGAACCACAGCTCGACGCTCAGGCAGTGGCGCATGTCCTGGGCGGAGCACGCCAACCTGGCGCTGGAGCGGGCGGGTCTCGCCGAGCGGATCGACCTCCGCTCGCTGAAGGACCAGGGGCTGGCGCTGGTCCCCGAGAGCCACAGCCCGCACATCGCGGCGCACGCGGAACGGGCCGGGGAGGTGGCGCGGGAGAGGATGCGCTGCGCTGAGGTCCGGGCGCGGAACCGGGAATGGCTCCGGGACCATCCCGAGCACATCATCGCGGTCGTCCAGACGCAGCGGGCGGTGTTCACGAAGGTGGATCTCATCCAGGCGCTGGCGTCGCGCCTGGGGCTGGAGGTGGAGCTCCTGCCCGCCGCGATGGTGGAGGCGGTGACGGGCTCCGACGCGCTGGTTCCGGTGGCCGGCGGGGCGCGGAACGGCGCCCAGCTCTTCATCACCCGGGCGAAGGCCGATCTCGCCGGGCAGCTGGCGCGGGGGGCCGGGGAGCTGGCCGGCAGCCGTCTGGACGCAGTGGGTGACGGGGCGGGCGCCGACGCGATCGAGACCGGAGCGGGTCCGATCCTGTTCGATGTGGGCACCGGTCCGGCGGACGAAACTGCGCCGCCTTCCGGACGGCCGGTGCGCGGCAGGGCCGCCGTCCGTTCCATGGACCGCGGCCCGCGGCGGGGACCCTCAGTGGGGGCCGTCAGGGAGGCGCTTGACGCCCGCGCGGACGAGCTGTTCCGGGCCGCCTTCGGCGATCCGGTTCGGCCCGGAGCGGGGGAATGGCGGGCGAAGGGGAACGAATCCGTCTCGATGCAGATGCGGGGGACGAGGCGCGGCCTGTGGCATGACCACAAGGCGGGGGAGGGCGGCGACCTCCTCGATCTCGTGGCCAGGAGCATGTGCGGGCTGTCCACGGCGCGGGTGGATTTCCCGCGGGTCCTGGCCGAGGCCGCCCGCTGGGCGGGGGTCGGCGGTGACGCCGTGGACGACGTCTGGCGGGCCCGTCAGGAGGCCCGGGAGCGGGCCGCAGGGGCCGAGGCGGAGCGTGAGGCGAGGCGGCGTCTGGAGCTGGTTCGGCGGATGGCGGGGGCCGCCCTGCCGGTCGCGGGAAGCCCCGCGGAGCGTTACCTCGCGCGGAGGGGCGTGACGGACCTTCCCGAGGACGGAATCGCCTACCTTCCCCCTGTCCGGGGCGCCGGGGTGATGCATGCCCGTGAGGCGGCGCTGGTGGTCTGGGCCACGGACGGCGACGGACGGATCATGGGCGGGCAGCGGATTCTCGTCGACGCGGACGGACGCCCGGCGTCGCAGGACGTGCGGAAACCGTCGTTCGGCGCGATGGCGGGAGCTCCGGCGCGGTTCCCGGCGCGTGACGGGACCGACGGGCCGCTGGTGATCGCGGAGGGCCCGGAAAGCGCCCTCTCGATCCGTATGGCGACCGGACTGGAGACCTGGGCGGTGTTCGGCGTGTCGGGCTGGAAGGGCGCCCCGGTCCCGGTGGACCGCGACGTTATCCTGGCCCCGGACCGGGACGCGCCGGACAGCCCGGCCGGGCGGGCGTTCCGCAAGGCGGTGGCGCATCACCTGCGGCGCGGATGCCGGCTGAGGATCGCGCTGGCGCCGGAGCCGGAGGGCTCGAAGCGGGACCTGAACGACACGCTGGTGCGGTCCGGAGCGGACACGGTCCGGGCGGCCGTCGAGGGCGCGAGGGAGGTCCGGCAGTGGCTTCCGGAGGATCTCAATCCGGGCCAGCGGGCGGCGGCCGAGGCGATGCTGGGACCGGACCGCGTGACGCTCGTCAAGGGGCATGCGGGGACGGGAAAGACCCACACCCTGCGGGCGGTGGCGGAGACCTGGGCCGGGCGGGGCGTGGCGGTGCTGGCCGGTGCGCCGTCGGGCAGGGCGGTGCAGGAGCTCGCCGGACTGGGCGGCATGGAGGCGGCGACGCTCTCGGCCTGGGAGGCGCGTTGGGCGCGGGGCGAGCGCCCGGAGCCGGGACGGTTCGTGTTCGTCATGGACGAGGCGGGAATGGTGGGTCTTGACCAGTGGTCGCGGATCCAGGCGCAGGTGGCGGCGATGGGCGGCAAGCTGGTCGCGGTCGGCGATCCCGAGCAGCTGCAGCCGGTGGCGGACCTTGCCGGATGGACGGTCGCCGAGCGCGGGACGGGGCCCGCGGCCCTGATGGACCTGGTGGTCCGGCAGCGGGACCGCGGCGACGCCATGGCCACGGAGGCGCTCGCCCGCGGAGGGACGGGGATCGCGGAGGCCGTGCGGCACCACATCGGGAGGGGCGCGCTGCGGCTCGACGCGGACACGCTGCGGGATCCCGTCGCGGCGCTGGCGGCGGCCTACTGGGAGGACGGTGGCCGCCCCGGACCGGACCGCGTCGCGCTGGCCTACAGCAACCGGGACGTCCGGGACCTGAACGCGGCCATCCGCGCCGAGGCCGTGAGGCGCGGCCTTCTGGGAGAGGGCGGAACGTTCGGGACCGAGCGCGTCTCGGGAGCCTCGGGGGACCGTCGGCGCGGGACGGTCCGTCTGGAGGTCGCGGCGGGAGACCGTCTCATCCTGACGCAGCCGCACCGCGGGCTGGGGCTGGCGCGGTCCTCCTTCGGCACGGTGGAGGCGGTGCGGGACAGCGTGGCCGTCCTCAGGATGGACGGTGCCGACGGCACGGTGGAGATCGACATGGACCGCTTCCGGGGCTTCGACCACGGCTACGCGGCGACGGTGCACAAGGCCCAGGGCATGACCGTCGACGAGGCGTTCGTCCTGCCCCACCGGGCGATGGGCCGCCACGCCACCTACGTCGCGCTGTCGCGGCACCGGAACCGGGTGACGGTGTTCGGGCGGCGGGGCCATCTCGAGGACGCCCGGGGGCTGCACCGGATGGCGGACCGCCGGGTGGATGCCCTGAAGGATCCGCCGGAGGGTCGGGGCCTGGGGTCCATGGTGCCGCTGGCCGGCGGCGACGTGTCGTCGGGACGTCCTGACTGGACGGGACCGGCCGACGTTCCGGAGAGACCGGGCGACCTCGCGGCCGACCGGCACCTGATGGCCGTGGCCTCGCGCGTGGCGGGGCTGCTTTCGGCGGACCGGGCCGGGGACGATCCGCTGGTGGACGGCGAGGTCGCCGACCCGCGCGACCATGTCGGCCATCCGGAGCGCGTGACCGGGGATCTTGTGGCGCGGCATTCGGTGGTGCGCGCGGACGAGGTCGCCGCGGAGCTGGCCCGTCAGGTCCGCGACCCCGAGACGTTCCTCCGTCTCTTCCGGCAGGCGATGGAGCATGGGGATCTGGTCGCGCTGCCCGGCGACGGCCGGGATCCCTGGGTCTACTCGACGAAGGCGCAGGTGCGGGCGGAACTGGCGGCGGTCGACCGGGGCATGCGGCTCGCGGCCACCGTGGCCGTCCCGGAGGCGGATGATGGCGGCGACGTCCCGGCGGCGGACCCCGCCCTTGCGGAGGACCAGCGCACGGCGCTGGCGTTCGCGCGGTCTCCGGGCGGCCTGCGGATCATCGAGGGCGCGGCGGGCAGCGGCAAGACACGTACCGCGGCGGCGATTTGCAGGGCCGAGCGGGCGGCCGGACGGACCGTGACGGTGATCAGCCCGACGGAGGGAGGGCGGACCGCGCTGGTGGCGGAGGGTGCGCGTGCGGCGATGACCCTCGACGGGTTCTTCGCCGATCCGGTTCCTTCGAGGGCCACGGACGGCCCCGGCCGGGTCCTGATCCTGGATGACGCCCACGGTCTGGGGGCGGGGAGGGCGGAGGCGGTGCTGGCCCGCGCCGGGGCGATGGGGGCGAAGCTCGTGGCCATGGTGAACCCGGACCGCCGCCCGGCGGAGGCCGGTCCGACCTTCCGTACGCTGGCCGGGCGGCTGGAGACGGCGCGGCTCACGGGTCTTCACGGTGCCCTGGAGGGGGCGGAGCGCCTGCGGTCCGGTGGAGGTGAGGCGGAGCGGGCGCTGGGGGATCTCCGTGCCGCCGGTCACATCCATGCGGCGGGAACCCTTCGGGAGGCGGTGGCGGAGACGGCGCGGCGCTATGTCGCCGACGGCCGGGACGACAGGATCGCGCTGGCGTGGGGCCGGGCGGAGGCTGACGCCCTGACCGAGGCGATCCGCGCCCGGCTGGACGAGGTCGATCCGGTCCGCGCCGCGTTCCGGCCCGCGGGGCATGGCGCACTCGCCGGGCTGAAGCCCGGGGACCGCATCCGCTTCTCGGCCTCGGGCAGCTTCGGGGCGGTGTCCCGGACGGAGGCCGCCGGCGCGGGCGGGATCCCGGGCCGGCGCAGGGTCGCGGTCCGCCGCGGCGAGCTGGCGGAGGTGCTCGGCCCGGCGGCGGGCGGTGGGCTGCGGCTGCGGGTGTCCGGCCCGGAGGGCGGGCGTGACATCGAGGTGGCGGCGGAGGGACCGGGAGACCGGTCCGGACCGCGGTGGCACCATGCCTTCGCCTCCACGATCACGGCGGCGGCCGGGCGACGCCATGACAGCGTGCATCTGCTGGCCAGTCCGGCCATGGATCGGGAGACCCTGGTGGCGGGGGCCATGGCCGCGCGGAAGGAGCTCGGGCTGGTGCTGCCGGTCGACGGGGAGCGGATCGGGGAGGCGCTGTCGCGGATCGCCCGGCGGGAGCGGGCGCCGCGGGCGGTGCTTGACCATGGCTTCGACCCGGCGCTGGCGGCGGCGGCGGCGGCGTCCGCCGTCCTTCCGGATCCGGTTGCCATGCCGGACATGGCCGGAACCGGGGAAACCGGGCGGTTCACCGCCGTCCCGGAGGTGCCGAGGGCGGCGGCGCGGCTCAGGGCCGCCAACGCCGGATGGCTCAGGGACGGGCCGGAGAACGTCATCGCCGTGGTCGCGTGCGACAGGCCGGTGTTCGGGGAGGACGACATCCGCTGGGCGCTGCGGGAGCGTCTGGCGCGGGATGTGGACGAGGACACGCTGCGGGAGCTCGGGGACAGGGCCATGGCCTCGGAGGCGCTTGTCCGGCTTGCGGCCCCCTCTCCGGACGGAGCGGCGCAGTTCACGACGGCGGCGCGTGTCGCCCTCGCGCGCGAGGCGGGCGAGGTGGCGCGGGCGCTGGCCAGGGAGACCTTCGCGCCGGGCAGGATGCCGGTGGTGCGTCCGGACCGCTTCGCGGAGCTGAACGCCACCCAGCGCCGGGCGGCGGAGGCGATGCTCTCCGACGTGCGGCTGACGCTCGTCCAGGGCCGGGCGGGGGCCGGCAAGACGCACACGCTGCGGGCCGCCGCCGCCGCATGGAACGAACGGGGCGTGGCGGTGCTGGCCGGGGCGCCGTCGGGCAGGGCGGTGCGCGAGCTGGCGGGCGTGGATGGACTGGAGGCGGCGACGCTCGCGGGCTGGGAGGCGCGTTGGGCGCGGGGCGAGCGCCCGGAGCCGGGGCGGTTCGTGTTCGTGATGGACGAGGCCGGCATGGTCGGGGCCGGGCAGTGGGCGCGCATACAGGCGCAGGTGGCGGCGATGGGCGGCAAGCTGGTCGCCGTGGGCGATCCGGACCAGCTGCAGCCGGTCTCGGACCTTCCCGGCTGGGCGATCGCCGAGCGCGCCTCGGGCGGAAGGGTGTCCGTGCTCGACACGGTGATGCGGCAGGAGGATCCGCTTGACCGGCAGGCCACGGAGGCGCTGGCGCGCGGCGGGGACAACGTCGCCGAGGCCGTCCGGCACTACGGGCGCAAGGGCGGCGTCCGGATCGGCGCGGAGGTGCTGGCGGATCCGGTCGCGGCGCTCGCCGAGGCCTACTGGTCGGCGGGGAGCGGGGATGACGGCGGACCACGCATCGCGCTGGCCTACACCAACCGCGACGTCCACGACCTCAACGACGCGATCCGGCGGCGGGCGCTGGCCTGTGGCGCCGTGGATGCGCGGACCGTGCGGAGCTACGGGACCGTCAAGCGCAGGGTCGGGCAGGGGGCGGGGGCCCGTCGCGTCCGGGCTGCGATGGAGCTCGGGGTCGGGGAGCGGATCATGCTGACGGCGGCGAACGCGGAGCTGGGGCTGCCGCGCTCGGCATTCGGGACCGTGACGGAGGCGCGGGAGGACGGGCTGTCGGTGCTCTTCGACGGGGAGCGGGCGGCGGTGGAGATCGATCCGGAGCGTTTCGGGGATTTCGACTACGGCTACGCGGCGACGGTGCACAAGGCCCAGGGGATGACGGCGGACGACGTGCTCGTGCTGCCGCACCGTGCCATGCACCGCCACGCCGTGTACGTGGCGCTGTCCCGTCACCGCCGGGACCTTGCCGTGTTTGGGCGCGTCGGCCACGTGGAGAGCCTCGCGGACCTCGTGGGCCTCGGACAGGCGGCCGGAAACCTCGATCTCGACCTGCCGGAGGACGGCGCTGTGGCGGCGAGCCATGTCCCCGGCGCCGGGACGCTGGGTCTCGACGGACGGGCGGACTGGCGGGCGTCCGGTGTGGAGACCACGCAGGTGGGCTTCATGGGCGATCCGGAACTCATGGCCGTCGCCGAGCGGCATGTCGGCCTGATGGCGGTGGACCGGTCCGGGCCGCGGGCCGATCCGCGGGAGTGGCTGCGCCAGCCCGAGCGGGTGATCGACGATCTCCTGGAGCGGCGGTCGGTGATCCGGGCCGAGGATGTGGCCGGGCGCCTTTCGGGCGTGACGGACGATCCCGAGGTCTTCCTGCGGCTGTTCCGGCAGGCGATGTCGCGGGACGGTCTCGTGACGCTGGGGCGCGGCTCGGCCGGGGAGCGCGTCTACTCGACGGAGACGCAGGTGCGCGCCGAACTCGAGGCGGTGGACCGTGGCGTCCGGCTGGCGCTGTCACCGGCGGACGGGAACGCTCCGGCCGGAGGCGGCGGCCGACCGAAGGTGCCGGACGAGGGTCTGGACGGCGCCGGGCGCGAGGCGCTGGCGCACGCCACGGCGCCGGGACGGCTGCGCCTGGTGCGGGGCGACGGCCCGGACGGCGGACGGCGGCTCGCCGGGATGGTGGCGGAGGCCCATGAACGCGCCGGCTGGCGCGTGACCGCGCTGTCGCCCACGGGCGGCGGCCTTGACGGGCTCCGCGCCGCCGGGGTTCCCCGCCCGCGCACCGTCGCGCGTTTCCTTTCGGAGCTGCGGGAGGGACCGGAGCGGGGCCTTCCGGGCCCGGACGCCGGGACGGTGGTCATCCTCGACGACGCAGGGCGGCTCGGGGGCAGGGAGGCGGCCGAGCTTCTGGAGCGGGTCGAGGGGACCGGCGCCAGGCTCGTGGCGTTCATGGGCGGGACCGGGCTGGAGGCGGCGGAGGCCGGGCCGGTGTTCCGGGCGCTCGAGGCCAGGATCGGCTCGGCGCGGACCGGCGTCCGGCGTCCGGGCGCCATGGGGGAGATCCTCGAAAGGCTCGGGACTGGCGGCGGGGGGCGGGAGGCGGTGGACCTCCTGCAGGAGAGCGGCGCGGTCGAGGCGGCGGGGTCGGCCAGGGCGGCGGTGGACCGGGTGGCTAAAGGCCTGCTCGCCGACAGCCCGTTCGGCGCCATCGCCCTGGCCCGGAGCCGCGACGACGTGGAGCGGCTGACGGCGGCGGTCCGGGACCGGCTTGACAGGCGGAACCCGGGACGGGCGGCGTTCGCGGCGGACAGGGACGGGCCGCTGAGGGACCTGAAACCCGCCGACCGCATCCGGTTCCTGGGCTCGGTCAGGGACGGCGGGGCGACACCCGCCATCCGGGCGGGGGAGACCGCCACGGTCCTGCGGCGGGCGGCGGGCGGCGGCCTGGAGCTTCTGGTCGGACGCGCCGACAGGAAGGACGCGTCACGGGTGGTGACGGTCACCCGTGACATGGCGGATCTTCCGGAATGGCGGTTCGCGTTCGCCGGCACGATCCACGGCGAGGCGGGGCGTCCGCATGAGAGCGTCCATGTGCTGGCCCATCCGGGCATGGGCCGGCAGGTGCTTGCGGCGGCGCTGGGCTGCCACACGGAGAGGGTGCGTGTCGTCGTTCCGGTTCCGAAGGCGCGGCTCGGCGAGACGCTGGCCCGGATCGTGCGGCGCGACGCGCGGGCCGAGAGCGTGCTGGACTATGGCTTCGATCCGGCGTTCGGCGCCCGGGCGGCGATGCGCGGACGGGGCCGGGAGACGGCGGACGCGGGTGGCATCGCCGCGGCGGCGGCGGGGCTGCGGACGATGGCGGGGCTGCCGCCGGCGAAGGGAGGGGAGGCCCTGCCCGTCGGGCTCGGTGGCGAGGTCGTGGCCGAGGTGATCGGGGCCGCGGCCCTGCGGGACGGCGCACCGCCGTCCGCCCGCGACCGGGACGCGCTGGAGGGACTGCTGCGGGACCTCACGGACCCCGGAGCCTGGCGGCGGATCCTGCGGCAGGTTCCCGCCGACGTGCCGCGCCGCGCGGACGTCCTGGCCCGGGAAGTGGCCGGAACGGACGGTGGCGGGCGGATGTTCACGACCGCGCGGATGCTGGCCAGGGGGGCGCTGGTCGCCGAGGCGACGGGCGAGGGGCGGCTGGCGGGGCTCCTGCGGGACGGGCTGGAGGTCTACGGTACGGAGGTCGCGCTCGCGCGCGAGGAGGGCAGGCCGGAAGCGCGTCTGGTGCGCCCGCATCATCCGGTCGCGCTCGCGCGCGAGGAGGGCAGGGTGGACGAGATGGTCCCGCGCCGTACCGCGGCGGTCCGTCAGGCAGTACAGGCGCAGCGGACGCCCGTCCGGGCGCGGACCGCGCGGTCCCGCGCCGTCCACCCGCCACGGCGCAGGGCGTCCTTCATCACAATGCTGGGAAGGCGGGTCCTGTCGGCGTGGGGGTTCCGTAGCCCACAGCGGGTCCGGCCCCGCGTCATGGCCTACGCGCACGAGGTCCGGGCCGCCGAAAGGCGCATGGAGGCCGCGCGGGCGGCGGTGGAGCGGGAGGCGGCCGCGCTGGCCGGACAGCGGATGGCGGACGTGCCGGAGGCGGTGGCCCGGGTCCGGTCGGAGCCGCAGGTTCCGGATGGGGAGGTTTCCGTGGCTGCGGACGACGGCAGGTTCCGCGGGATGGCGCTGCAGCTGGCCGCGGCGGTCACCGAGCGGGTTGACGGCGCCGACGGGGTGCACCGGCGGGACGACCTCATCGGCGACATCGGGGATCTGCTGCGGCGTGGGGCCACCATCGATGCGGACGGGGAGCGGCTGGCGGAGCTGGAGCGTGGGATAGTGGCCGACCGCGTCACCTTCGAGGCGCGGCGGGCGCTGGCGAGGCATCTCCTCGGGGAACGGTATGACGACGCCGCCTTCGCGCGGAAGGCGGGGCGGAGGGCGAGGCCGAACGACCATCCGCTGGATATGGAGAGCCAGTCGCTGCGGCGGCGCTACGACGCCTCCGAGAGGTCCTGGACCGCTCACGCGCTCGGGAGGGGCGTCCGGGCCACGGAGACGGAGAGGGCGCTGGCACGGGCTCTCCAGCTTCCGGACGCGCCCGACGGCCTTGCCGGGGCCCTGCGGGAGGTGTTCCGGGACGGTGCGCTGCGCAGGGTGGACGTCATCGAGGCGGACCGCAGGCGGGTGGTAGACGGGGACCGGTGGCCGGAACGGGCGGAGGACATCGTGCCGCTGCTGTACAGGAGCTTCACGCAGCGGGAGGTCGAGGCGCTGGCGAAGCCGGACCTGCCGCTTCCGGCGTCGCTTCCCCGGATCGGCACGGAACGTCGCGACGCGCTCGCCTGGGCGCTCGGTCCGATGTTCGACCGCGACCGGACAGGGTTCGCCCGGTATGCCTGGAGGGACGCGGCGCTGTCGCTCGGGGAGGCCATCCATCCACACCGGTCCCGTTCCAGGGGCATGGGGATGGGCCTGTGACGGATGCCGGGATCCGGGGATGGCGGAACGGAGGGGCGGCGGATGGACAGAATTGCCTTTCCGGTGGACCCCGGTGGAGATGGGGTTCCCGAAAGGTTCCGGCCTGCCCGGTGGCGGAATTCCGGACAGGATGACATCGCAGGGAGGACAAGGATATGTCGAAGATCATCAACTTCCTGTTGGCCACTGCCATTCTTATCGCACCTATGAGCATCAGTGCGGCACAGGGCCAGCCGCTGGAACGGCAATACTGCCCAGGGCCTGGTGGAAGTCCCGAGGAGCGGGCGGAGCATGAGACAATACTGCAGCAAGCGATCCTTGCCGAACTTACATATGGTGGGACGGCAAATGCGAACCGAGATACGGGCGATGTGTGTCCGGGAGGACAGCTGTCATGGTCACCGCCGCGCGACCAGTGGAGCATCCGACCGGTCCCTGAAAACGTAATTCAGGATGCAGTCACGGCGGCAAGAGAAAGATTTGGTGGAGAATTCTCCATATCCGAAGATGGTTACGTTTCCTGTCAAAACGATGTGACGGAAACTGATAGAATTGTGGGGGCATATGACTTTGCTGTGGCTAACGGCTGGCTTTCCCTCGTGGTCACGATCGGAGTCATCCTTGTTGACGGGACTGTGGAGACCGAGGGGCTGGAGGTCCTGAGATTGATCAATGATGAAGGTGATCGGATACTGGGTGTCCAGGGAACCGACCCTTGGAGGTTCGAACAATGGGTTGCTTCATACAATGATCTCATTGGCAGGGGATGCATGTTTCCCTTCTCTGTTGAGCTGGCTGGAGCCTTCTTCACCCCGGAAAACGTTGAAAGTATGTTTGTCGAACTGGATATGGAGGACTCGGGGCGCTTCGGTACTGTCGGGCACTCGTTGGGAGGGGCGGTTGTCCAGCACCTGATGGTGCAGAGGGAATTCGGGGATGCCTTGGAACATCTGCGGAGGTACAGGGGTGACGAGTTCGAATTCCGGGCATATGCCTTCAATTCGTTCGGAGTGACGGGAGATATACCTCCGGAAAGTCCGACAGGATGGCTGACAAGCGTCCGCGTTGCAGGTGAGGTTGTCGAGAGAACCGAACAGGACATCGAGCGGTACCTGCCGGAAGAGCACTGGCGACGACAGGTTGGTAACATCTACCGCTATGGTTCGAACGGCGGCTCGTTGATCGATCAATTTAGGCTTCACCGTGTTGCTGCTGTCAAGAGGGCGGTCTGCGGATGCCTTGACGGAACCTCTCCGGAATTCGAGGCTGGATTCCGGCGTTGAAACTGTTTCGGGGGCCACGATGAAAACCATGGAAGCCAGGGATGAGGAATACCTGCGGATCGTATTGGAGACGATCAGGGTCTGTTCACAATACAGGCCGAAGTTCGGTCAGGGCCCGAAGGGCGGTGGGCTGACCCTCGAGCAGTTTCGGGATCTGTATCGGGGGGATGCATTCTACAGTTGGTTCGGACTCGACAATCCGATGATGTACGCGGCCCACAAAGCGGCTGGCGGGATGACAAGCGTGTACCGGCAGATCGGCATCGGCTGCGAGAAGCTGTTCCGGAGGGTGCTCAGGGACGCCCTGGAACTGTCGGAGGAGGACGTCACATGGTCGTATCAGGTGACATCGCCGGGTGGACGGAAGCGCACCCTGTATCTGGATGGGCGCGTTCCGCTTGACAGGATCGCCGATCAGGCCAGACGCGACCGCTTCCACAGATGGTTGTATGACTCCGCGAGGATGCTGGATGTCGACGACAGGGTGCTTGGAAGCCTGTCGGGCGCCGTCTTTGAGGTCCGGCAGGGCTACAAGAGCAAGGATTCGAAGCGGCAGAACGCTGACATCGCCAATGCCGTGACGGCATATACGAAAGGCTACTTTCCCTGTGCTGTCATTCTGTCGAACCAGATCGATGGTGGTGTCCTGACGCGCTACCGCGCTGAAAGATGGTCCATCCTGACCGGAGGCGGCGAGGCCACCGATCCCCTGGTCTCAACCTATGACTTCATGCGGGAGGTCATTGGCTACGATCTCGCCGCATTCTTCGAGCGGAACAGTTCGGCGCTCCGGGAGGAGATCGACGCCATCCTGAACTCGCTGCTGGCACCGGAGGGGGCATATGAACGTCATCGTCAGGGATGATCTGCGCCAGAGGGCGGACTATACACACAGGTTCAATGCAGGTACAGGTCGGCACGGCTGGCTGCGGCTTACGCCCGCGTATTCCGTGAAGATAGTGGAGGAACTGATCGCGCGGCACGACCGGCGGCCCCGGCGCCGCGTCCTGGACCCGTTCTGTGGAACCGCGACAACGGCCCTGAGCGCCGCGTACCATGGACATGAGGGGATAACGACAGACATCAATCCGTTCCTGGTGTGGTTTGGTGGCGTGAAGACAGCGCGGTACTCCGGCGCTGCGATAGCTTCCACGCGCGACGCAGGCGCCCGGGTGATGGAGGCGGTCGGGCGCGGCACATTCGATCCTGTCGAGCCACCTCCCATCCATAACATCGATAGATGGTGGTGTCAGGAGGCGCTGGAGTTCCTGTGCAGGCTGAAGCCAGGCATCGAGGCGGAGAGTGAGAGCGGATCGTCCGAAAGGGACCTTCTGCTGGTCGCGTTCTGCAGGACGCTCATCGGTCTTTCAAACGCCGCCTTCAACCATCAGTCCATGTCCTTCAGGGAGGGTATGAAGTCGAACATACCCTCCGGTAACGAGATGGAGCGAAGATTCGGTGAGGACCTGCGGTTCGTGCTGGACGGCGCGGACGACAATCCCGCAGGAAAGGGACAGGTCGTGTTCGGGGACGCCAGGGACCTGAGCCGGGCGGTCGACGGCCCTTTCGATCTGGTGATCACATCACCACCATACGCCAACCGGATGTCATATATCCGCGAGCTCCGGCCGTACATGTACTGGCTCGGGTTCCTGGACAATGGTCGCGATGCCGGAGAGCTGGACTGGGCGGCGATCGGTGGCACATGGGGCGTCGCGACCAGTCGGCTGGTTGGGTGGGAGCAACCCGACGGTTCGTCTCACCATCCGCTGCTTGACGCGCCTCTGGACGGAATAGGGCGGGACGGGAACAGGAACGGAGCGATCCTTGCCAAATACGTCGCCAGATACTTCCATGACATCCAGGAACACGTTGATTCCCTGATCCCACTGGTCGGAAAGGGAAGCGAGGTGCATTACATAGTGGGGAACTCGACCTTCTATGGCGTACTGTTGCCGGTGGAGCGGATCTACGCCGCGATGTTCGAGGATGCGGGATTCAGGGACGTCCGGTGCCGGGCAATCCGGAAAAGGAACTCGAAGAAAGAGCTGTTTGAGTTCGATGTCTCCGCTCGCTGGGACGGTTAGGGTGAACCGGTGACGGCACTGTTTCGGACCCGTGTTCCGCGTATGCGCGCCGGACCGGAAGCGGGGGATGTAGGGAACGAGGTGTTTCGGGGTGTGATCAGGTGATAACGGCCCGGATCCGGTTGTGGAGTGCTTTGCGGAGTTCATCCTCCTTCCCCTTCTCCCAAAGGATGCAGTTGTATTGCCGGAGGTCGAAATGGACGTGATCGATGAGATCGCGGCGGCAGGTCCAGATCACCCTTTTGCCAAGACCGTGGGCAAATCCCGCTTCATAGTAGACCCCGCCGCGGGCCACGGCCGTGTTTCCTGATTCCGCCCCTCCATCCGGCAGAAGCCCGCACGTGAAGTCGCAGACGAGGAAGCGGGCCCGGCGGATTTCCGCGATGATCCTGTCATCGATCCTGTCTGCGTGCTCCTGAAGGTCAATGCGGACCGGTTCGTAACCAGCCTCCCTGATCGCCGGTTCGATTCCAGTTCCGTAGGCATCATTGACCTCTGGGTCGAACCACATGGCGACGAACGCCGTGTTTGACACCAGCGCCGCACCTCCGGTCTCGAGTCGGCTGAGGCCTTTCAGTGTCAGCAGGAATTGAGAGCCGTGGAAGTCTTCCGGTTCCCTGTCGATCAGCCCCGCACGTACGAGTTCGGAAGTGAACCACTCCATTTCGGGCCATGACCCGCACTCTGTGGCGGCCATGAACAGCCCTTGCGGGCCATCGATTCGCTGCTCTATGGATAGCTCTCGCCGGTCATCCATTCGCTGTTCTATGGACTGCCGTATTCCTTTCGGTGGCCTGCCGATCGCCCGCAGGGCCCTGTCGATGCGCTGTTCGGTCTTCAGCGCGGGCCGTCTGGCAACTTCCCTGATCGAGGCTGTTGTGAGCTCGGGTATCTCTCCCTCCTCCTCTTCCCGGAGCATCCCGAACGCTGCGTTCCTCTCCCATATCCATGACGAGATTCTCTTCTTGATCTCCTCGTCCGCGACCTGTGCCGGGAGACCAATTACGCCATCGGGAACCACGAACACCCCACCAGCGCGCGGTGACCAGAAATGACCGCCGTGCAACGGCGAAAGCTGCCCCGGAGCCTTGACGGCACCGGTCTGCGACGCTCCGGTTGAATATCCGGGCCAGACCGGACATTGGCCTTGATTCCTGTCCTCTTGCAGATTTCGCCTGAGTTCTTCGAACTGTACCTTTGTAACTTTTGTCATCTGAGCCTCTTGCAGAACTCCACGATCAAGCGGTTTTTCGGAAACGGGTGCCTTCATATATAAGGCGACGGCTCCATGTCCCCGCGTTCCTGTCTATCAGATGCCTGACGGCACTTACAAAGGGGGCCTCTTCCCCTCCATTGGCCTAAACGGACCATAGCTGCATATATGGACATCTGAAAGAACGGATGGGGAACAAATGGCTGTATTAATGAACACAAATCCGGAGTACGTGACGCCCTATGAATATAGCAGATAGCGCGCGACATATTCGGCCGGAAACCTGTATCCACGTCCATCCGCGACCCGCTCGGCGCTGACCGGGTATTTGGGCCGGTTGGGATTGATCCCCACGATCCGATGGCGTTCACCTTCCCGCGGGAACGTCCGGCCGTAATCGGAGGGTTCCAACCCGAATTGTGGTGCCAGAACCTCGAACAGGGCCTTGTCCGGCGAGTGGAGGACCCCGTCTTCCATCGGGATACCGACACGGAACCCGTGCCGCAGATCGATGTCGCTCAGGTCTCCTCCCTCGACGGTGAGCCCATGGGTTTCAGCAACTTCGCGACAGGCCTTCATGAGGTCGCGACGCAGACGACCACAGAGTTGCGGGGTCAGAGCGCGCGGTGGGACAGCCCTGGATGATGCAGGCGTCCTGATCACGGTCGTGTCTGCATTGCCGGGCGTCCGCCGCCTGGCTGAGGATCGAACCCGCCTCCTGTTCCTCTTTTTCACATCAATGCCTTCGCTTTGTGGACAGTGCCGCGCGAGATACCCATGTCGCGCGCAATCTCTGTGGGAGAGAGCCCTTCGGTCAGTCTGGCCTGGATGGCCGCCATGTCTATTTTGGGGGTCCGTCCGCGGTAGATACCCCGCAGCTTTGCGGCAGCGATGCCCTCGGCCTGACGCTCCTGTCGCAGGTTGGTCTCGAACCCAGCAAGAACCCCGAGCATGTCAAGGAAGGCCTTTCCTGTTGCCGAGGAGGTATCGACCGGCTGCTCTGTGGCAACCAGATACGCCCCCTTTGATTTCAGGTGGGTCGCGATGGTCTGCAGGTCGCCGAGACTGCGGGCAAGCCGGTCAATGCGGGTGACCACCAGTGTCTCACCGGGATGGATGAAGTCGAGGATGGTTTCCGGTTCCGGGCGTCCTTCCAGAGTGGTGCCGCCTTTCCGCTCGGTCCTGACCACGCCACATCCCGCCGCTTCCAGAGCCTTCACCTGGGCATCGGGATTCTGATCGATGGTCGAGGTCCGCGCATATCCGATCCTGGCCTGAAAAGTGTTCATTTTGGGTGTGCCCTCGACATGATCTGTCCATTATCCCGATTCAGACCCAGAACAGACACAAAAACGGCCTGTTCACCTGTTCATCGGAAGCGTCATTACGGGTATATCCGTAATGACGCCTATGCGGCCTGCAAATTTCTGTCGAATTCGAGGCGCTGCTCGAAGTCCAGTTCGAAGTGGCCGTAGGGATTGATGTACTTGTAGAACAACGGTGACAGCCCTCGCATGTCTTCCGGCATCATACGTTCCGCCCAACTCGGGTCGGACAGGACTGACTGCACCATGCGCGTATTTACGTAGACAAGCGATGCCTGGACGAGTTGGAGCGACAGCGCCGCTATTTCCCGCTCGTTGATCCGATTGGTTGATATCTCGCCGCCCTTGCCGAAAAACACAAATCCGTTTGCGCTGTTCCAGTTCTCGATCACGTTCAGACCTTCGTTGATCTCGCGGCGATAGCTCTCAAGCCGGAGATAGCGGCAAAGGAAGATTGCTTTCACAGCCCGACCGAGTTCCGCCAGCGCCTTGTATGTAGGGTGCATGACATCACCCTTGGAAAAGCGCCGCAGGATCGACTCGGGATCGGCCGTGCCATGTTGCATCGCAGCAGCATATTTGACCATCCCGTCATATTGGCGTGCAATCCCGTCCCAGTCCACGACGCCCGCGAGAATAGGGGTGAGATTTGACAGGTTGGCGCGCTGGTCGGCAGATGCCAGCATCAATTTCTGGCTTGCGATCGCCTTGAGCCGAGGAGCCAGTTCGAAGTTGAAAAGATGCGCAAAAGCAAAGCCCACGACACTCTGCCCGTGGGAATCCACATACTGGCGCTGGATTTCCATGTCCGTACAATGACGAAGCACCCCCTCGGTCATGGCCGCCACTTCAGAGGATGAACATCGCTTCAGTTGCGAATAAATACAGGTTGCCCGCCGCTCGACATGCCAGTGAACCATCACACCCCGACCGCCATAGCGGACGTGCCATTCAGTCATGAGGTTACGGTCCCAAGCCCCAAATTTCGTAGAGTCTGCCGCGCAAGCCGTCCCAACCGGACCCCATATATCCGGATCGCGAATGGCGAGTGTGGCGTTGGCCACCTTGGCGCAGGCCGCGCTCAGCGCAGCAGCGTTGACATAGCGTCTGTAAACGTGGGCGAGTTCATCAATGCTGACATCCTCGGTTCCGGTTGCAATCCGCTGGAGACCGGCATTTGTGCCAACCCCGTAAAGCGCAGGGAGCAGACGTCGGTTGCGGACACCTTCCGGCAACACCTCCCGGCTTGCCGAACTCCCGAAGCAATCCAGAAACCGGGTATCCAAGGCGGTTTCCTTCAGGACATCGAGAAGGCCTGTCATTGGCCAGGTTCGCCCGATCCCGTTCTTCAGGCTGATCAAACCGGCTGGCTCCGGTTGGCGTTCGAAAGGCGTGACACAGATGCGGCTGTCCCCCGTTTCCCGTAATCGGACCCTGTCGTTTTTTGGCAGTGTCTCGTTCAACAATCGTAACTCCTGCTCCAATTGGCTGCGAATGTCTGCGACGAAGGCCTGCGCGTCCTGAGGCAGGCCAAGGTCGGCGTGGTAGGACTCGCGACGCCCGTCGAAATCGGCTGGCAAATCCTGGTCCGGATTTCGGTGGCGGTCAGCGCCTTCAATCCATATCTCACGTGCGCGGATACTGGAACGAAGTTGGCCAAGTATGCAGATTTCATAGGAAATCACGTTCAAACGACCCTTGTCGTCAACGACAGACTCCTTCCAGCCTGCAGGAATGGACCCGGCAGGTGCAAGCTCGACAGGCACTGTCCTGCGACCCTCTTCCCGCCATTCGGTGATCCTTTCAAGGGCATCGGGCATTGGACGCCAGACTGCATTGTTTGACCGAAATCGCAGCACGGACAGGAGCGGCGGCATCATCCTGCGGCAATGGCTGGCATAGGAGCCGCGCATGACAGTCTGGATGCGCTTGTCCAGAGTGCCGCTGGCGCGATGCTCTTCAATCACAGCTTTCAACTTCGCAACACCGGCAACCGGATGGATCACATCGATGACCCGCCCCTCCGGATCCTCAACAGCCGCCTCCGCAATGGCGCACAACAGCTGATCCTTGCCGTGAACCCGTTCGATGTCGCGGGCGATATTGGCAATCACCCTTCGCCGTGAGCGGGTCTGAAGACGATGCGTGATTTCCAGAAACAGATCGATCAGATCATCCGTCAGCTTTTTCCGACGATCGATGAGATACAGGGCATAGAGGCCGATCCGACGATCATCGCTATGCCGCCGCATTTCCGAAGCGTTCTCGCGTTCAACACGACGGCACAACATGGATATCCATGAAGGGCCAATGCCAGCCAGATGCCCAGAGGGCAAATCGAGGCCCGCAAGAAAAGTCAGGCGTTCACAGGCCCCTGGGATGTTGGTGAGTGCAACCGAACCAACCCCGTTCTTCATCAGGTGAAACCCACCAGGCTCCCTTGGTTCCGAAAGGCTCCCGTCCAACTGCCGCCGCGTGTTAGCCGGAAGAACCCGGGCTGTCGATGCCAGTAAATCCTCAAGAAAGTCATGTCTGGCGCTACGCACCAGCCGCTCCATGATCTTGTCAGACGGGACGTAGACCGAGTTGCTGAGGCACCACGCATATGCCGATGCAACTTGCTCCTCCACAGCCGGAGCTGACTGACGGCAATCCTCGGCAATCCATGAGCGCAAGGCCAGGCGGTCCCGATCTGTGGCGCGGCGCACCCCAAGATGTTTCAGGATGGCAACACGGTGGCGGCGAGCATTGACGTGGCGGTAATCGAAGGGCTCCTGATCAAACGGAACCCTCACGTCCAGTTGCTGGGCCAGATACTCCAGACCTTCGGAACTGAGATCTTGCTCACGGGAAGGAAAACGCCCATGCGCCCGGAAAAACCGCAGTTGGAAGGCGACCCCTATCTTGCTGGTTAAATTGAATGCCTCAACGAACTCCATGTCGTTGAAATCCAGGCTCCAGGATTCCAGAAATGATCGATCAGACATGCTCACTCCATTCGGAAAAGATGCCAAATCTCAGATCAGTTGCAGACCCTCGTCAACGCGTTTTTGTACACCATATGTTCTTTCAGATGTCCATATATGCAGCTATGGTCCGTTTAGGCCGGATAGGCGGCGGTGAAGACAAGCTCGCCGCTTTTCGATTTTATCCGGTCCGCGATCTGCTTGGTGAATGCGGCACTCGATTGCGCAGCGTATCTCGGGATTGCCAGCCACAGGCAAAAACAGTGGTAAAAATGTTTGCATAGCCGATAGCTATCGGATAGCTATCGGCTATCTTTAACAACGCAAGCAGAAGGAAACCCATGCCGGTCATTTCCATGGCAAATCCGAAAGGCGGATCCGGCAAGACCACCACGGCATTGATTCTCGCGACGCAGCTGGCGGAGAGCGGAGCCTCGGTGATCATTGTCGATGCGGATCCGGAGCAGTGGATATCGCAGTGGGCTTCGCTGCCCGGGCGACCGGAGGGTGTCTCCGTCAGGGATGGAGCGACGGAGGACAGCATCATTGACCAGATCGAGGCCGCATCGCGGGAGGCACAGTTCGTGATCGTGGATCTGGAAGGTACGGCAAGCCTGATGGTCGCCAGCGCTGTCGGCATGTCGGATCTGGTCCTGATACCGATGCAGGGTTCCTCCATGGACGCGAGGGGAGGGGCCAAGACACTCCGGCTTATCGGGAACCAGGCGAGAATGGTCCGCCGAGATATACCGCACAGCGTGGTCCTGACCCGGACCAGCGCCGCCATGCGCTCGCGCGCCCTCAGGAATGTGCAAGACCAGCTCCGGGAAAATGGGATCGACGTCCTGCAGACCGGTCTTGTGGAACGCGCGGCCTTCCGCGACCTGCTGGAGTTCGGCGGAACCCTGTCCGGACTGGGCCCGGAACAGGCGAGCAATGTCGGGAAGGCGATCCGGAATGCCCGGAAATTTGCTGGGGAGGTCATCAAAAGGCTCAGGGAGGTCACGGAACAGGTATGACGGTTGAACGGGCGGATCTGGGATTTGGTGCGGCGCTCGGGAATCTGGAGGAATTCTCCCCGAAACCCAAAGCAGCCCCGAAGACAGGCACGGAACAGGCGGCGGAGGCGGCGGGGTTCAGGAGTCGGGAATCCAGGGCGCATCAGGGCCCGGGGCGAGTACGCGGGCGCCGCACCGGCAGGAACGCCCAGTTCAATCTCAAGGTGAGGCCGGAAACGATAGAGGAGTTCAGCAGGATAGCCGACGACAACGGCTGGGGGCTGGGCGAGACGCTGGAACGGGCGGTCGCACTCCTGCAGCGGGAGTACGGCGGTGGAAACTGAACCAGAACAGGCGGCTGCGGTCAGCGCCCCGGACTGGCATGCCTGCCGAATCCACGGCTATCGGTTCCTTTCCGTTCCCCGATCGACGGAAGGGATGCCTAGGCGGTCTGCAACCATGTCACCACAGTAGCGGCCAGCCGACTTCCGCCGACGCGGGCCGGGGCGCGGTATTTGGCGGACCAGCGAGAGCTCCGGATTGCCGCCTCCCCTCCGGTATCCTGTATCCGGAGGGCAAACCTTTCCTTTCCGTCCGCTCCACCCGGCAGTCGATATCCGGTCATACGGTGCATCGCTGCGACCGGCCGGTGTTGAATCCCGCATTGTTTCGTCCTGAGTGCCCGTTCCATTGCTGATTGCGTACTCGTATGGAAATTCGACTGGTCCGCCCGCTCCATGCGCCACCTTCTGGCAGCCCTTTAGGAGTTCGACCACCTCGGTGTGCGCTTCTTCGCCAGCTCGGCTGCGTATCCAGACCTACGGCCATAGCGGAACTGGCGTCGTCGCATGAATATATGCCCGGACCTCCCTGTGGCCGGATTCATGGTTTCACGATGTTGGGAATTCACATTTGATTGAGGTCGACAACAATCTGGATCATAGAAATATCATTTAATATCAGTTGTTTGAAATGTGTACTCACTGCAACGTTGGAACCCTGATGAAGAAGCCCCTTATTGACAAAATGTTGCAGATGATTTATAATAAGGGAATGCTGGCAATTGGTCAGCATACCAACAGAAGGAGTTCTCCGATGAAGAAGATCGTGATGTACTCCAGCAGTGATCGTGTCCGGGGCCACTGGCAGTTGGGCGCGGCTATCTCGGCCGGCCGGAGCACCAGTAGTTCTAGTACCTGCTGCTGCAGCTGTAGCCGTTAGGCGAGTTTGATGTGTGTGGCCGGCGGGGTCGTCGGCCACACTTTGTTTCAAGCTCTTTGGTTTGGAAAATGGCAGTGGAAAGTGAATATTGCCTCAACCCCGCCGTAAAAATGAACATTGCGGCGGACAACATTCTGCAGTTCAGGTTCCCGGACTCGCGCCACGTCACGATCGAGTGTCCAGCCCCTGAACTGGCCGTCGAGCTGGATCGAGCGACCGCATCGCATGGCGACGCATGGAAATCAAAATTTTCTCAAATGCCTGCTGCATTGGAATCCGACATCGTATCAGAACTTTTTGACACACTGCGCCAAGTTTGCGTTCTGATCCCGAAGGAATGTCAGTCGAACACAATAGGCCGCGCAATCTACATGCATGAACACCTTGTGACACGCGCTGCCAAAGGCAGCTTTGTAGTCCCTACATTTGAGTCCGTCTCCATCACTGGCGATGGCATACTGGCAGAAGCTGTGTCCGAAGTGATGGAACTGATGCACATATTGAATCGCACAGTGTCTTTCGAATCTGGGCTTATCACCTATTTGTCGGAAGTCCCGACGCAAGTCAGCGAAGCACCAGTGCATATTTATATCGCCGAATTTCAGGATCCGACTGTCCTGTGCAAAATGGCCGTTGAGCGCTTACCGCCGAATTCACGGCAGGCGTCTGGTGCCGGTCTCGACCGTGATGAAGCGTTGTGGTCGACGCTTGGGGAAGCCGTGGAACGGTACGCTGCCTCGAACTGGATGCACCTTGAGCTGATTGAGGCAAGCGCAGATCAAGTCCCTGGTGGGGCACATTTCCTGAGCAATGCGATTTACTTCAGTGATGCGGATTACGAGGATCCCGAATTTGAGTTCGCTCGCCCCGATCTGGACAAATTACGCCATTGGCTGAAGGGGAGATCGCTGGCGACGGGCGAGCCGTACCATGTGCCGGCCTCATGCGCCTGCATGAATTTCGAAGCGAAATATATGCACGAGATTCTTGATCGCAGCTATTCCACGGGGCTGGCGTCACACATATCTTTCAAAGCGGCGATCTATACCGGCCTTTGCGAAGTGGTCGAGCGGGATGGGTATTGCAGCTATTGGCTGTCGAAGACCTCGCCGGATGTTCTGTCCGATGATTTGGTTCTCAACCTGATCCCCGAACGCTTGTCGCACGAGCTTGCGCGTTTGGAGCTGAATTTGCGCGTGTTTGCGATGCGTACGGATGTTGAGGTGCCGATAATCGTCAGCTGCATTCGAATCGAGGATGGTGGAATCGCCACCGGCGCATCATGCAACCTGAACCTGGCTGACGCTGTGACCAAGGCCATCGTGGAGTCAATGCACACATACAATTGGTGCCTTGATATGAAGCGGCTTGATACGTCAGTCGAAAATAAGCTGGAGATCGACGATTTCCCGGATCACGTCTCGTACTACCTAAATAGACGGAAGTCGGATTCCTATCTGTGGTGGGTGGACGCACCAAATGTCATACACGAAATCCCGGCTGAATGGGTGACAGACACCAGCAGCCCAAAGGAGAAGCTGGACCTTCTTGTTTCGCAGGTTGTGAAAGCGGGGTTCGAGCCAGCTTGGCTTGATCTCACCAGTCCCGACACGGCTGATATTGGATTCGTGGTTGTTAAAGCCTTTGTTGCGGGACTCCAACCGCTCTCGGCGGGTTATCTCAGCCCACAGACTGACCCCCGCCGCATTGCGCAGTTCGCAGACTATCGCGGCATCGATTGGGGTGGTCGCATCGAGTTTGATCCACCACACGCTTTTCCGTGAGGATGGCATGAACCTGTCAAAATATATCACCGTTAACGGCTTCGAACCCGACCAGTTGGAAGAATGTACCGCCTTTCACGATACGACCAAGATTAAGCCATTCTCGTCCGTAAAGACCTTTCTGAGATCGTCCCAATACGTAGATTCGACGCGGGGCGTCGAAGAGACGAGCCGTAACTATCGCAACTACAACGCCCCATGGGAAGGCATCAGCGATGCCAAACTCCCGTCGACCGGGTTTGACCAGATCAATGAGCGGCGACGCTCAACCAGAGAGTTTGACCCCGATGTGGCGTTTGACCGGTCCAAGCTGTTGTCGGCGTTGAAGTCCTGTTGCGATACCCGGCATGGGATCACGCAATATTCAGAAACAGCAGAACTTGGGTTTCGCGGATATGCGTCGGCAGGTGGGTTGTTTCCGGTCGACATCTACCTGTTGGAACGCAAAGGGGACAGTTTCATACTGCGCTACCTCAACCCCCGCACGTCACGTTTGTACGAACTTCGCACGTTTGGTCCCGAGCATCACGCGATGCTAAGGCGTGCCCTGTGTGATGGCAAGCATGACCTAATCGACACGACACAGGGTGTGTTCATTCTGTCGGCGGTTTGGGAGCGGTCGATCGTGAAATATGGCCGCCAGGGGTATCGGTTCTCTGTCATGGAATTGGGGATTGTGGCTCACCACCTCAGCATGTGTCTGACGGCTATGGACGTCGACAATCTCCATTGGGGAGGTGGGTTCGAGGATCTGGTCGGCGCGTTTGTTGGCATTGATCCGCGTAGCGAAGCCGTCGGGCACCTGCTTTGGTACGGAGTTCGCTATGCTTGAAAGCCATCGCATCACCCAGAAATTCGTTCTCTATGGGTTGCAGATGCGGGACGGTGCGTGGTCTCCCGACTTGCGGGCCGCTGTGTCGCCCGTGCATCTGCAGGACCTTGATCGGGTTGCGTATGGGGTGGATTTGGCTGCCCGGGTGTCTCTGTTCACCTATGAAAACCCGTCACAGATACAGGTCGACCTGCGGCCGTGTATCGAGGCATTACTGACCTTCACTGGCGTTGGCCACGACATCTGCATCTGCGAAACGCATGAGCCGACCCGCGAGCGATGCTTCCAGTTTGCGTCCGGGCTGTCCCTTGTGTTCGTGCACCAATGCTCCCTAAGGGCCCCATATGCTGGATTCCTGCATGAAGTACTGCACGGCTTTGGCCTGACCGGTGTGCCTGAAATCGACGAGGGAGTCGCCATGCTGTTTGAGGAGGCCGCCAATGGGGATATGCTAAGCTATACGCCGGAAATCGGGTTGAACATTGAATGGTGTCGGGGTCTTGCCCGACGTCAGGTCTCTCCTGCCAACGTCTACACCTTTGGATCAAGTTATTTCGCGGCCATAGTCGAGGAAAAGGGCATCGGCGCAGTTTGGTCCGAGCGGGAGCGGCTGCTCCGCCTTGCGGACGCCGAGGCCATCCGAGAACATATGTGGGCGCATTTGACTGGCGTGCGATCACGTGATGCTCCGATGCCGGAAGGTCCGGTCACTTCCGAAACGCTGGACGAGTTGTATTTCAACGGCGATCTGTCGTCTTTTTCTGCCGGGAGTCTGATGCTGTTCGACGGCATTGACCCAACACAGCTACCTGTCTCGGAGCAGATGACGTTTGCGCGGATGGTGATCTATCTGTCCACGCTCGAAATCGAGGAAATCCCGGGCTCGGTCCAGTCGCTGTTACACGATGACGCCCGGACAGGGCTACACGGGCCGGTCGACAGCTTGATCGAAATCGCGCAGGCGATCTTCGCGGCTCGGCATAGCCAGTCCCGGCTCGCCCTGAAAAAGAACTCCAGGAAACTGGAGAGGCTTCTGGTGGCGGCATGTGACATCCCTGAAATCAGGGCGGATATTCTGCTGCAGCTGGTTCAGTTCCACAAATATGTGCCTGAAATTGCGGGCGGGGATCGGGTCAGGGCGTCTGGATACGCAGCCGAGCTGGCGACATTGCCCGGCATGGAGCGGGTGGGCCAGCAAATGTATGATGCCTTGCGGGAGGTCTCGGCATGAACTCGGACCCGCCTCCCGTCAGCGTGCGGTCGGTCAGGTTGACCAGCGGGTCGGGGATCGCCCTGACCGTCCCTGATGGGCCCGTTTCGTTCCATGGAGGGCGCTTCACAGCCATTCTGGGGCAGAACGGGAGCGGCAAGACAACCCTGCTGGAGGCGGTGCTGGGCATCCGCACGGACTATGCCGTGCGCCGGTCCGTGCTGGGCAGCGACCGCCTTGACCTGCCAGGCCACATCAAGCGGCGGATCGGTGTCAGTGCGCAGGTGCACAGCTTCTCGGAAGGGGTCAGGGTGCGTGATGTCGTGCGTCTTCACAGCGGCGCCTATGGCGTGCCAACGAATGTCGCCCTTCTTGACATGTTCGACCTGACCAAGGCGCTGCCCAGCGCCTATGCCAGAACGTCCGGCGGTCAGAAAAAGCGCCTGTCGCTGTATTTCGCCTTGGCGCACGATCCCGAAGTCGCCTTTCTGGACGAGCCGGAAGCCGGTCTGGATACGCAGGGACTGGACGCCTTGCTGGACCGGGTGGAGGAGCGGTCCAGAACGGGCCGGACAACGGTCGCGGCCACCCATCACGGCATGACCGTGGACCGCGTCGGTGACGTGGTGTACCTGAAGTCCGGCGAAATCGCCTATGCAGGGCGGAAATCTGGCTTTGTGGATCGCTTTCTTGGCGAAAGCGTTCTCGAGGTCCATACTGGTGGGCTGTCTGAGGCGGAGGTTGGGAACATTTCCGGACTGGGCAATGCACGGTGCTTCGATGGCACCGGCCGGCTGTTGCTTTTTGGGGACCACACAGACTTCGCCAGACTTCTCGGGACGCTGGATCCCGGGATCGGGCAACGTTCCATTCTGCGCGGGATCAGGCCCACGGACATGATGGCGTGGATCAATGCGAGGAAGGCGACCGAATGTACGCCCTGATCCTGTTTGAGCTCAAATCCTACCTTTCGAACCGGATGGCCATGTTCTGGACATTGGCCTACCCGGTCGCGATGCTGGTCTTCCTTGCGATGGTCTTTGACCCAGGTGTCCCGGTGGCGTCCTTCACCGAAAGCTACAGCTTCCGGACAACCGTCGGTCTGGTGTCGCTGACCATTGCGTCGACCGCCCTGTTCGGCATGGGGCAGGCGATGGGTGACATGCGCGCGCATCGTGCACTGATCCCGTATCTCTTTCTCCCACAGTCGGTGTTCAGTGTTGTGGGTGCCATCCTGCTCTCGAGGATCGTGGTCATTTCCGGGTTCAGCGTTGTGTTCGTCCTCGGCTCCTTCGCGGTGCTGGGCATAGAGGTGCGCGCGAATCCGCAGGTCGTCCTGCAGGTCTGTGTGGCCATTCTGGTGACATCCCTTTTCTGCTTCGCCCTTGTGCTGCCGTTGGTCGCGTTGTCGAAAAACGCAACCACGATCATCTCGCTGGCCAACGTCCTGAACATCTACGCCCTGCTGTCGTCGGGTGTGTTCATCCCGCTGTCCGCCATGCCGGAATGGAGTGTCGTGTTCATCACCACATCGCCGTTCCATCACCTGAACGCGGGCCTGCAGGCCGCGTTTGTTCCGGCGGATGGCGCGGGCTTCTGGCTGACACATGCGGGACTTGCCGGTCTTGGTCTGGCGATCGCCTATGTGTCGAGCCGTCGTCGCATCATGGTCCCGACGTGACCCATGCATCCCGGAACAGGCAATTGCTGAGGCGGTTTCCCATGGCTGACTTTGACAGTCTGGTGCCTGACCGCCCTCTCTGGACATCGGCGCGTTTGGCGGATTTGTCGCCGGTGGTGATCAACCGCGAAAACGGGTTAGCATTCCACGATGTGTGCGCACATCGCAAGGCCACCATTCTGAACGGGGAAACACAGAATGAATCACTGTTGACGTGCCCGTACCATGGGTGGACGTTTGACCAGGCGGGCCGGTGCAAAAACGGGAGGCTGACACCGGTCAGTCAATTAAGCCTTGGTGGCCTTGGATTGGTGTTTGCGGGCGACGACCTGATTGATCACGACACCTTGGAGGACGTTGCGACCGTATTTCAGCAGTATCAGTGGAGCGCACTCAAACCTCTTACGCGCCGTCGCTACAGCGTGCGGTCGCATTGGTCCTATTGGGTCGAGAATTTTCTGGAATGCTATCATTGCCGCTACAATCACCCACAGCTATGTTCGGTTGAAAACCATATCGCCGCATCTTCCAGCGGAGATTACAGCGCTTTGGGCAGTATTTACAACGCAGCGGGGGCTGAATTGACTGCTATGGGGGCGCATCGTCCTTTTGCAACCGATTGGGACCCTGAAGAGGCCGTACCCGCGTTCATTGACTTCAACACTCTGGTGCAAAGTCATGGGTCCGCCACTCAATCAGGTAAGCCTGTAGGTCCGCCTGCGACAGTATTCGATCAACACACCCATGTGTTCTACTACGGTGCCGTAGGGCCGTTCTTTCACTTCAGCCTTTACTCAGATCATCTTTTCCTCACCAACTTCTATCCATCCGGTGATAATGAGACCGTGATCGATTGCTGTTGGATCGGTCACGAACGCGCAACTATGCCCGAGGGGGATGTGGTGTGGTTGTGGGAAAACACGATGGTTCAGGATATCGAATTGGTCACCCGTCTCCATGTCGGACGCAGCCTGAATGTCGGTGCGGATCCTGTGTTTCTTGACAGCGAGGAACAATCCGCTGCATTCCATGATTGGTTCAACGCGCAGCCAGAAGCGAAACTCTTTGACAGCAGATCGAGTCGTATCTGATCACGCCGCGGGACCGCCCGTCATCTCGGACGGAAGGTGACGGCGCACCGCTGCGGCTGCCCCGTCTCCCTCGCCCTGTCGCGGCACAGGCGGTGCCTTTCCGCCTCCTCCCTGCCGGCGTCGACCCATGTGAGGACGCCCAGGGTCCGTGACCGTTCCGTTCCGTGCGCGTCCATCATGCGCCACGCCGCGTCCCAGTGGCTGACGCCCATGACGGTCCGCGCCGCCGCCGTCTCCATCCGGTCGGGCAGCGCCCAGAGCCCGAGGGCCGCCAGCAGCAGCCCCGTCCCGACACCGGCCGCGAGGCACCACAGGAGGTTCCGGCCCTGCCGCGCCGCGGCGGCGGGCCGCTCCACGATCCGGTCCAGCATGCCGCACAGGCCGTCGAGCCGGCGGAGGTGCCGCGCGAGCTCGCCCGTCCGCTCCCGCAGCCCGTCGGAGGTCCGGGGGAGAGCCGCCGCCGCCGCGTCCAGCCTCCCGAGGCGCTCCGCGGCCGCCTCCGTCCGCCGGGCGAGGCCGTCCACGCCCTTCCGCAGCCCCGCCAGCTCGCCGGCGTATTCCGTCCGCACCAGCGCCCCCAGCGTACCGGTGGCCCGCGCCAGGCTGGCGTCGAGCGCCGCGATCCGCTCCGCCGTGTCCCTGCGCTGCTCCGCGAGCGCCTCCGCGACCTCCCGGAAGGCCCGCTCCACGTCCCCGGCGCCGCCGTCCGCGCCGTCCTCCCAGCCGTCCGTCCCCATGCCGTCCTCCATCGCCGTCGTCCCCCCCCCCCCCTCAGAGGCCCATGCCCGGTCCCATGCCGCGCCCGCGCTCCGCCGCCCGGGCCCTCTCCAGCTCCGCCGCCTCCTCCCGCGCCCGTGACGCCGCCGCGATCCGCTGGCGCAGCCGCTCCGTCACCCCGTCGGTGAGCGCCGTCGGCGGCGGAGGCTCCCGGCCGCCCTCCGGGAACCGAAGGAACGTCCCTTTCAGGGAGGGCACCGCCTCCAGCCCGCGGCCCAGGCCCCGCCCGATGCGGTACAGCCACCCCGCCAGCCCGCGACGCGCCAGGAACCCGGCGCAGTCCAGCGCGTTCGGCGACAGCCCGGACCGCGACAGCCGCCGCGACAGGCCCCCGAAGCCCCCGAACGTCTCCCGCGCCGCGTGGAGCCGGACGTCCTCCCGGTGCCGCGTCATCGCCACGTAGGTCAGGTGACGGTCCATCGTCGCCCCCGCGAACGCGAACGTCCGGTCCACCGTCGCGCCCTGCGACCTGTGCACTGTCACCGCGTAGCCGTGGTCGATGGCCCGGAACCCCGACGCGTCGACCTCCAGCGCCGCCCCGCCGCCGTCCGGGCGAACCCGCATGGACGTCCCCTCCATGGCCTCCACCGTCCCCAGCGCGCCGTTGCGCACCCCGAGGCGGGCGTCGTTGGCCAGGAACGCGACCCTGTCCCCCGCCGCGAACGTCCGCTCGCCCTGCACCGTCGCCACCGCTGTCCCCCCCTCCGGCAGCCGCCCCGCCGCCCGCAGGCCCTCCCGCACCAGCAGGTTGATGTCCCGCACGTCCTCGCGCCGGTGCGCCAGCGCAAGGCGCGACGCCTCCGGACGCTCCAGCGCGTCCAGCGTCCAGCCCTCCGCCAGCGCCGCCAGCGCCCCCTCCCGCGTGTCGTCCCAGACGACGGCGCCCTCCCGCCGGTAGGCCTCCAGCCCCTCCGCCGTCCGCCGCGCCGCGAACAGCTCCGACGCCCGCCGGTGCGCCTTCCGCCGCTGGCGGCGTATTTGTAGCGGCCCAAGATCATCGGCGGCTCGGCCCGGGATCATCGCCATTTTGGGACCACATTATCTGAGACTATAATTCGCTTTCGGCCCAGATTATTTGAGAATGAGACCACAATATTTGAGACGGACCCACTTTGTTGAGACTCAAGCCATCTGCTATGAAATGAGCATAAATCTCATAGCGGCAGACCTGCAATCCGCATTTGGTCGGCAAGTTCGCGGGTACGGCCAGCCTCAAGTTGGCATTGAGAAACCGGCGAATTTCCATGGGTTTGGCGTGAAACTGTTCTGCCAGAACTTTGACTGAGTATCCTTGTCGTGTCAGCCGTGGCTCCAGGTCGTCAAAATCGGGGGCCAGTGTAGCTTCGACAATATCGGTCGTAAGTGGCCTCTGACCGGTGCGAAGCCCTTCCTCAAAAGCGCGGCTGAGATGCTCGGCAAATTGAAGTGGTGTATGCAGGCGTTGTGTCATCAACTCCAGTGCTTCGGCTTCAATTACGGTATCGATTTCGGTGTCATCAGCAAGGCATTCGGAGATCAACCAGTCCAGATAGGGTCGGCCATCATTTCCAAGACCCTCGAATGTCAGCACATCCGTGCGGTGCCCAATCTCTTCCATTGTTGGGCGGCGAAGGTCATTTCGCAGCTTCGGATGCCCGACCAGAACCACGGACAGATTGCCCCCACCTCGACCAATGACTTCCATCAGACGTTTGAGGCCGTTGAGTGTCCTGCTGTGCAGGTCATGCGCCTCATCAACGAACAAAGCGACAGGTTTGCCCGCTCGTTGCACGAGCTTGCGTAATTCGCGTTCGCGCCTCTCACCCTGGGCTGGAATTTTCACTTCTTTCTCGCGGGAAAGATCATAAAACAGCGCTGCTATCAGGGTTGTCACAGTGGTACGGGCGGCATCGACAGCAAGGCTCTCGGCCACGATCACTTTCCTCTCACTGGCGATTGCATCTTGCGGACGATGGAGAAAAAGAGTTTTTCCAACTCCGATCGGACCGGTTATGGCAATCAGACGGCCAGAGCCAAGTCCGATGCGTACCGAACCCGCAATCTGGCGGTGGTTGTCCGTCCCGTGGAAGCCCGCGTTGCGCCAGTCCTTCACCAAATTGTATCGGTCCATGATCTCGGGATTCAGCATTGAGGTGGATCCTTCCGTGCGCGCAGGCTTCCAGGCGGGAACCGTTCCGCGACCTCCTGCTTGATGACAGCCTTTCCGAGCGTGCGCTCCACCAATTCATTGACGAAAGAGAGGTCTTCAGCGTCCAGGCGCGCCAACGGAAGGTGGAGAATGTCGGAGATTCCACGCAGTGCTTCCAACCTGTTGGCATAGGTGAACTGACCATAAGGATCAGGATCGACAAAAGCCTGACTACGCAATTCCACAATATCTGACACATTGACCATGTGTTCGGTGTCGACCCCACTTAACGCGGTTCTGGGGATCGAGATTACCTGGGCGAGATCACTGATTTTGTCCGCCCGCTTTTGGGTCGCTGATTTGCGGGGGCGGCGGTACCGATGTAACGGAATGGGACCTCCAGTGGGCGAATATGGCCCATATTTGCGATCCTGGAATTCAACGAATAGTTTCTGGTCGAACAGCCCCCACCAGACAGTGACGACCTCGCCAGCCAGATCAGAATCCACCTCGTAATATGTCCCATCGATGCGGATGCGCGCATCGCCCGCAACCTTGCGTTTTTCGGGCTCACGCGCGAAGGTGCAGAACCGTTCCCACGAACACATCTGCCGAAACCCTTTATCCGGAAGATTGCGCATCCAATCCTCAATCCGGCTGTGCGCTTCCCGGCGGTGGGGTTGCGTATTGTATCGCCTTATGTAGCGGTCCAGCCAGGCATTGGCTTCCGCCTCAGTTCCCGGTTTGTGAAAGTGATACAGCGTCTCGTGTGCTTCTTTCACAGTGCGGAAGGGGCGTTCAACCTTACCCTTCGAACGCGCTGTCGGACGTCGGCCATCCCTGCCCGCAGGCTGATGCCTCTTCACCTCCACCCCCAACCTCTCCATCACGGTGTTGAATACACCGCTTTTCGCGATAGGACCGTTGTCGAGATACAGGGTCTCTGGAATGCCCTGAATTGCAGGTTCTTCATCCTTGGGGGCCATCGCGTTGAACAGAAACCGCAGACCGCTCTCGACATCTTCACCGTAGACACACCGGTATTCCTGGTAGCTTGCGCCGCTTCGGTCATCGACCACACTGAACAGCATTGGCACTGGACGGCCCTTGCGGTCAGGATCAATCCAGGCTGGTTGAGGGATGTCCTTCAAATCCGATGGGCTGATATCAAACTGCCACATCTGGTTCGAGGTTTGCGCTTCAAAACGCACGGCCGCTGGCGCGCGCGTCATACGAGTGTGGTCATAACCCCAAAGCCTGAGGTATCGATTCACCGTCGTCTTGTTCAGAAGTCCTGCGGGTGCATGCACCAACCCAACAGGCGTCTCGACGCCAGAGGTTTCAAGCAGTCTGATACAGTTTATCGTTGAGAGATGCCTCTTTTTGAGATTTGAGGTGCGCACCTTGAGCGCCGCAATAATTTCGCAATAGCGTTCAAGATCCTCACGCCGTAATCTGCGTGGATTACCTCGATCAGTTCGGCGAACGCCTTTTGGATTCAATTGCCTTGCAAGCAAACGATACACAGACGCGCGGGACAAGCCGTAAAGCCCGGCAACACCATCAACCGCAACGCGCCTTCCGGGGTCGCGTGGTGGCAAAGCATCCAGTCGTCGCCGAAGGTCGAGCAGCGCTTCTGCCGGAATACCACCTCCAAGGCTCATGAAGAGGCCGCATCAAGCAACTTCTGCCCCAGAGCCTTCACCGTTCCATCTCCGTTGACATAGGCGTACAGCGTCGTCGTGGTGATCCCCAGGCGGTGCGCAAGTTCCTGAACATTGGTTTCGCGTGAGGCCATAGCGTTCATCGCCATTCGAAGCATGGTTATATCCATCTTCCGTGGGCGACCACCCAACCGCCCTCTAGCCCGAGCTGCTGCAAGGCCTGCGCGTGTGCGTTCCGCTATGAGTTCACGCTCAAACTCGGCCAGGGATGCAAATATCCCAAACACCAGACGCCCATTCGCACTGGTTGTGTCAATTTCGGCACCAGCACCGGAGAGGACACGCAAACCCACTTCACGAGAACGCAACTCATCCACCAGGCTGACAAGATGTCTGAGATCACGGCCCAACCGGTCGAGCTTCCAGACAACAAGCGTATTGGAAGGTTGTAACGCCTTCAGGCAGGTGTCGAGACCGGGGCGGTGGTCTTTGCGCCCGGATGCTTGATCATCATAGATGCGGTCCTCATGCACACCAGCTTCGAGAAGCGCATCACGCTGCAAGTCCAGAAGCTGGCTTCCGTCTGCTTTCGAAACTCGTGCATAGCCAATCAGCATTGCCTGCTTGCTCACGCTTATTCAGATAAGATGAATAGCAACCTGCAACCATATACTGATTTTAGCAACGGGTTTTTTGGCGAAAATCATCCCGAAAATGACAGTCTTGCGGAATAACAGATAAACGCTCGTTTTTCTGGTACCCCAAAGCAGATGGCTTGAGTCTCAACAAAGTGGGTCCGTCTCAAATATTGTGGTCTCATTCTCAAATAATCTGGGCCGAAAGCGAATTATAGTCTCAGATAATGTGGTCCCAAAATGGCGATGATCTCGGGCCGAGCCGCCGATGATCTTGGGCCGCTACACTTAGCTATCTGATCCATGGACTGACGACAGGATATTTCACTGAGGTTGCCAAGGGTACGAGCGCAAGTGGTGATGAAATTTCTTCAGCAGCTCCCGCCAGCCGGTCCGCTGGCCCGCTGACAGCCGGTTTGGCGGCACCGCACCGGCCGGGCGTTCCGGGTGCGCATGGCTGATGGCCGGGCGGCTGTCCGGTGTCAGAAAACGGGGTGTCGGCGAAGGCGGGATCGGTGGCGGTTCGGGCGTGGTCGGGCGGCTACGGACCGGCGCGGATCAGGCCGAGGTGGTCCTCCCTGCCGAGCTGCCCGGCGATGGCCCGGCAGGGTGTCCGCCAGTCGGGGAACGCGAATGTCCTGACCAGTTCCCGCAACCTGTTCCACAGGTAGAGGTTGCGTCCCTGGCGCCGCCGCGCCATGCCGAACAGCGGGCAGCAGTGCTGCTGCACCTGGTCGATCAGGAACGCGGGCATGGCGAGCGTCGCGAAGATGTCCGCCAGATGGTTGTGGCCGTGCCCGAAATTGTGCTCGAACCTGTACAGATCCCTTGCCTCGGTGTCTGGAACGTCTCGTTCCCGATGGCCCACCTGCGGCGACCAAACCGCATGACGGACATCACCGTGTCCCGTCCGAGCGGGAGGTCGGTGACCCACGGGAACATCTTTCCCTCGCCTTTGCTGTCTGTCTCCTCGTATACGGGCATGTTGACCCTGAGGTCGAAGTTGGCGTCGGTGGGCGGCAGGCCGTGGTCCCATCCGGACCGCTGGACGGTACCGGTTTTCCTGTCGCGCCTCTCCCAGGTCTGTCTGGTGCCGCTGGCCTCGAACCAGCTGAACAGCAGCCTGTGGTCGCCCGGCTTCGCGCCGAGTATGAAGCGAAGGTCCTTTTCCTTCAACAGCTTGATGTGCGGCCCGTTGGACGCCAGCGCGTCCCCGGCGATGATCGCCTTCATGTGCGGGTGCTCCCGGCGCAGGTCCCCGATGAGCCGTCTCCCCGCGTTCCGCTCGCAGTCGTTCTTCGTCGAGCCGTCCTCCCTGCGGATCGGCTCCGGCGCCAGCGGCAGTACCTCCCCGATGTCAGGGTGCACGACCGCCGCCCCGAGTGCCTGATGATGGTATGTCCTCGTGCCGTCGCGGTGCTCCTTCACGCAGCGGCTGCGGCAGTTGACCCTGTGGGAGGAATGGTACCCGGTGCCGTCGACGGAGACCAGCGGATGGCCGCCGAACACCGTCCAGCCTTCCAGCACCTTTCCGCGCTGCAGCGCCGCGTGGATGCCCGTGAAGCAGCGGCGGAGGTCCCGGGGGTCGACCCCGTCCAGCCGCTGGCGCATCCATGTGTCCGACGGCGCCCGCCCCACGCCGAAGAGCGAGCGGAGGTTCCGCGCCATCACCGGATCACCGCCGCCCCGGACCTGCCGGTCGAACTGCAGCAGCGACGGCATCCTGGGGAGAACACCGCGAGGCCCGACATCAGGCAGTCGGAAAGGCTGATGCCACGTGTGTCGATCGGGTCGGCGATGCGGTCGAGGCATGCGCGGACCGCCCGCAGCATGCCGGGCATCGACAGATGCTTTCGGAAGGAATCCCTGGACATTTTCCTGCCCGGCTTTTGCCTGTCTGGCCGCAGGATGGCCGATCCGGTGCGGAAAGTCCACGAAAAAAAATTCGCGACGCCCGCGCAACAGACTGATAATGAAAGAAAAGAATTTCTGGCGGGAACTGCTGAAATTTCTTCCGCCAGAAAACATTACTTTTCCGATTACTATGATTGCTTCAATTGGGTGACGGCTTTGCAGTTGTTGATCACCATTTTGGGTGGCATTGTCCCCCTGTCCATATGGTATGTCTGTAATGTCATTAAAAGAGAAAGGAAGAACACATGAGACGCATGAAATCCTTGATCGAGGGTTTGGGCAGGGCCATTTTAATCGTCGCGCTGATAGCTACAACTGCACAAGCTCAAGACACCTACAACCTGATGGATGCCTTTGAAGCTGGAGAGCTTAATATCGAAGAAGGACCCTCACTCGAACAATTTGCTCTCGAATGGGACCGGGCGGCTGCAGCGGCGATGGACACCGGAGAACCCCCACAGCCAGATCAATATCGTGCGCTAAGTGAGCCTGATCAAGGAATGCTGGACGGTGTTCTATCCGCACTTATCAACAATGATGAGATGACCACGCTCCTTCAGGGTCAAGCCCCTTTTTCATGAATCTTCATGGCTTCACATCGGCGTCGCCGCTCCCCCGGTTTCGGACGGTGCCGGCACCGCCGGGGACTGTCCAGACAGAACGTCGCGGTTCCCTGGCGCGCTCACCGGCGCGGCCATCCTCCTGTCCGGTTCGGTTGGCCGGCGGACGCCGGCCCCGTGACCACAATGCCCGATTCGGGCCGGTGCGACGTTCCGGGGGGCGGGACCCATCCGAGGGACGGTGCCGCGTCCTGCGGCGAACCATGGACCCGGTCGGTCACACGCCCTGCCCGGGTTCCCCGGAAGGCCCCGTCGGGCCGCCCGGGTGTTCCGTTGCTGCGTTGCCCTCCCACCCCCGTGCCCCGGACAGGACGGCGCCCTCCGGCACCAGCCCGGTGGTGGCGAACCGCCACGGCGCGACCGGCAGCCTGCGGGCCAGCGCCACGATCCCCCGCCTGCGCGACCGCCCGTCGCGGGCGCTCAGGTGGCTCCGGAACCACACGGAGAGGGCGCTCTCCGGCTGGTGCCGCAGCCAGCGCCAGGCCATCCGCACCGGATGCCTTCGCAGCATCGCGCTGCCCGCCTTGCCGAGCCCCCGGTCGTTGTCGACGCCCCCGCTCGCGAAGGGCACCGGCGCCAGCCCCGCGGGGCTGGCCAGCTGCCGGCGGTTGCGCAGCTCCCTGTGGAAGAGCCCGCCGCCCAGCATCAGCGCGTCGTTCGCGCCGATCCCGCGCAGCCGGACCAGAACCGCCGCGTGGTGGGCGTTCGCCGGGGCCGCCCGCGGCCTGTCAACGGGCGGATCCGCCTCCTTCCCGGCCGCATCCGTGTGGAGGCCGGCGGGGGCCCGGCCCGATTCCTCCAGCGCGGCCGCCTTCTCCGCCCCGGCCACCTCGGTTCAGCGCGGACCGGATCCAGCCGGTTGAGGATGCCCCCGATCCCGGCCCGAAGTCCGGGCGGCAGCACCCCGCCATAGCCGGTCTCCATCCCGGCGGGCCGCTCCCGGAACCCCGGCCGCGCCGGATCCCCGGCCAACACCCCGTGCAGCCGCAGCAGTCCGTCAACCGTGTCCGGGAGGCGCCGTCGCTCCCTCACCAGACGCTCCCGGCGGCGCAGCAGCCGCCTGCCGTCCTCCTCCGCGACCGTCGGGACACGCACCAGCGACATCGCGTCCCGGTCACCACCGTCCCAGGCCGGCGGCGCCCGCACCATCCGGCGGGCGTCGATCCGGTCCGTCCTCACCTTTTTCTTCCCGCCCACCACCTCCAGGCTCGCCGGGTGGCGGACCACCACCTCCAGGTCCCCGCCCTCCAGCCGCCGGGCCAGCCAGAAGCCCTGGTGACCCGCCTCGTAGACCAGCATCACCCGCACATGGCCGCCGGAGCCGCCGGCCCGGTCACGCGCCCGCCCGAGCGTCGCCAGAAGCCCGTCCACATCGTGCGGCGCCAGCCTGTGGATGCCGGCTTTCGACGTGTCGGACGGATCGCCCACCGCGGGTATCCAGCTCCTGCCGCCCACCTGCAGCGCCGCGTGGACCGTGGTACCGTTCCCCTCGAAGGGGGTCTTCGAACCAGTCATTCCATTCTCCTTTCAATGCGCAGGGGTTGCCGTCCATCGGCCCCCTGCCACAACATCCTGACCTACTGTCAACACCCTGCACCGAATCACCCGCGAAGGCAAACGCCGGCGCGTCCCATGGCATCTGGATGGATGCCTGGGTTTCGGGAACCGGATCATCGCGGGGCCAGGAGCGGGAGAGCATGACGGCAATGGTCGCCGGAATCGACGTAAGCAGGCGTACACTGAACATCCACGTCAACGGGCGTGACCTCACGGCCACCAACGACACGGACGGCTTCCGAAAGGTCGGCCGCGTCCTCAGGGAGGCCGGCGCCACGCGGGCCGTCATGGAGGCCACGGGGCGCATGCACCGGGCGCTGCCGCAGTCCCTGCACGCAAGGGGGTTCTCCGCCGTCGTCGTGAACCCCCGCCAGGCCCGGGACTTCGCGAAGGCCGCCGGCGCCCTTGGGAGGACGGACAGGGTGGACGCCAGGATACTGGCGGCCTTCGGGGCCGCGTTCCCGGACATGCAGGCCACGGCCCCGGCCTCCGCCGCCATCGACCGGCTCCGGGACATGCTGGTGCTGCGGGACAGGCTCGTGGCCCGGCGCGCCGAGACGGGGACCGTCGTGTCGGAGACCGCCACCCAGCAGGATGGCGGGCCCGCCGGGAGGGTGCTGGCGGAGCTGGACACCGCCATCGCGGCGCTGGAGCGGCGGATCGGCGGGACGGTCGCCGGGACGCCGGAGTTCGCCGAAAGCCACCGCATCCTCACCTCGGTGCCGGGCATCGGCCCCGTCACCGCGGCGGCTCTGGTCGCATGGATGGCCGAGCTGGGCCCGGTCGGCAACCGGCAGGCCGCCTCCCTGCTGGGCGTGGCCCCCTTCGCCCGCGACAGCGGGACCATCAGGGGAGGGCGCCACATCGGCGGCGGAAGGAGGCGGTCGGGGGACGTCGCCTGCATGGCGGCGCTGTCGGCCAGCCGGTGCTCCCCGGACATGAGGGAACTCTTGAGTAAAACATCCCTAAGCCATTGATTCCACGCCATTTCCAAAATTCGGGAATCGGGCTTTACTCTCAACGACAGGGCCGCCGCCGCGCGGGGGTGTGGGCTCTTATGAGACCTTACAGGTCAAGCGCCCTTTTTCATGAATCCCTTTCATGGCCTCACATCGTCTCTCCCTCCGTCGGGGGCGGCTGCCGTGCCACCGGGGAAGTCCAGACAGAACGTCGCGGTTCCATGACGCGCCCGACGACGCGTCCATACTCCTGTCCGGTTCGGTTGACCGACATCCGTCGGCCCCGTGACCACGATGCCCGATTCGGGCCGGTGCGACGTTCCGGGGGGCGGGACCCATCTGTATGGCCGGTGCCGCGTCCTGCGGCGAACCATGCTCCGTCACGGTCACACGCCCTGCCCGGGTTCCCCGGAGGCCCCGTCGGGCCGCCCGGGTGTTCGGTTGTCCGTTGTCCTTCCGCGCCCGTGCCTTCGACAGGACGGCGCCCTGAGGCACCAGCCCGGTGGTGGCGAACCGCAACGGCGCGATCAGCAGCCTGCGCGCCAGCGCCACGATCCCACGCCTGCGCGAACGGCCGTCGCGGGCGCTCACGTAGCTCCGGAACCACGCGGAGAGCGCGCTGTCGGGCTGGTGCCGCAGCCAGCGCCAGGCCATCTGCACAAGGTGCCTGCGCAGCATCGCGCTGCCGGACTTGCCGAGCCCCTGGTCGTGGTCGACGCCCCCGCTCGCGAAGGGCACCGGCGCCAGCCCCGCGAGGCTGGCCAGCTGCCGCCGGTTGCGGAACTCCCTGTGGAAGAGCCCGCCGCCCAGCAGCAGCGCGTCGTTCGGGCCGATCCCGCGCAGCCGGACCAGCGCCGCCGCGTGGTGGGCGTTCGCCGGTGCGTCCGCGGGACGCGGGCCGTCGGGCTCCGGGACCGGACAATGCCCACCCCCGCAGGTGTCGGAGGACCGCCCATCGGTCTCCGCGTGAAGGTTCCCGAACGCCTTCCTGGACGCCCCGGCAGCTCCGCCTTCCTCGCCTCGACCACCTTCATCTCCGCGCGCGCCAGCTCCAGCCGGTCCAGGATGCCCTTGATCTCGGCGGGAAGCTCCGGCGGCAGCGGTCCCCCGTAGCCGGTCTCCATCCCGCCGGGCCGCTCACGGAACCCCGGCCTCGCCGGATTGCCGGCCAGCAGTCCGTGCAACCCCGTAAGCCCGTCGACGGTGTCCGGGAGGCGGCGGCGTTCCCTCAACAGACGCTCCCGCCGGCGCAGCAGCCGCTTCCTGTCCTCCTCCGCGACGCCCGGGACCCGCACCGGCGACATCGCGTCCCGGACGCCGCCGTCCCAGGCCGGCGGCGCACGGACCATCCGGCGGGCGTCGATCCGGTCCGTCCTCACCTTCTTCCTCCCGCGCACCACCTCAAGGCTCGCCGGATCGCAGACCACCACCCCGGGGTCCTCGCCCTCCAGCCGCCGGGCCAGCCAGAAGCCCTCGTAACCCGCCTCGTACACAAGCATCACCCGGACATCGCCGCCGGACGCGGCGGCGCGGGTGCGCGCCCTTCCGAGCCTCCCCAACAGGCCGTCCACGTCATGCGGCGCCAGTTTATGGAGACCTGCCTTCGACGTGTCGGACGGATCCCCCACCGCGGGGATCCAACTCGTGCCGCTCACTTCCAGCGCCGCGTGGACCGTGGTAATGTCGCCCTCGAAGGGGGTTTTGGAATCAGTCATCTTTCTCTCCTTTCATTCGGCAGGGGGTTGCCGACCGGCGGCCCCCCGCCACAACATGTTGCCATACCGTCATTCCCTTGCACCGAATCACCGGCGAAGGCAAACGTCGGCTCGTCTCATGGCATCTGTACCAACGGCTCCGGGAGAGGGGAAAGCCCCACAGGGTGGCCCTCGTGGCCGTCATGCGCGGGCTGGTCGTGACCGCCAACGCCCTTCTCCGCGACCGCCGGATGTGGGAGGACCGGACGGCGGTGCCCTCCGCCTGACGCACGGACGGACCGCGTTCGTCCGGCACCGAAACGAATCACCCGCGGGCCGGCCGGGGTCTCCCCGGCGGGCGTTTCCGGCGTGCCCGGACGGCGCCCCCTGTGGGGAACGCTGTGGAAAGGTCCGGGACAGCCGCACACGGAACCCGGAAAAAACGGAAAAAAAGCCGGATCCGGGCTTGATTTCCAACATGGATGCTTCCCGGTTTCCCGCGCATCGCGTCCTTTCCCGGAGCGACCCTGGCGATGTCCGTCGCGAGCCGCCGCATCGGCGCCAGGTTCTCCGGCCCGCCGGCCGTCCGGTTCCACCGCCGGTCCCCGTCCATGGTCACGTCCAGATGCCATGAGACGGGCCGCCGTTTGCCTTCGCCGGTGATTCGGTTCAAGGTGTTGACAGGAAGACAACATGTTGTGGCAGGGGGCCGATGGACGGCACCCCGCCGTGTGAAAGGAGAGACAGATGACAGATTCGAAAACCCCCTTCGAGGGGAACCCTACCACGGTCCAGTCGGCTCTGGAAGTGAGCGGCACGAGCTGGATCCTCGCGGTGGGCGATCCGTCCGACACGGCGGGGGCCGGCATGCACAGGCTGGCGCCGCAGGACGTGGACGGCCTGCTGGGGAGGCTCGGGAAGGCGCGCGCCCGCGCCGCCGCGTCCGGCGGCGATGTCCGGGTGATGCTTGTGTACGAGGCGGGTCACCAGGGCTTCTGGCTGGTCCGGCGGCTGGAGGGCGAGGATGTCGAGGTGGTTGTCTGCGATCCGGCGAGCCTTGAGGTGGTGCGCAGGAAAAAGAAGGTGAAGACGGACCGGATCGACGCCCGCCGGATGGTCCGGGCGCTCAGGGCGTGGGACGGTGGCGACCGGGACGCGATGTCGCCGGTGCGTGTCCCGACGGTCGCGGAGGAGGACAGCAGGCGGCTTCTGCGCCGCAGGGAGCGTCCGGTGAGGGAGCGTCGCCGCCTCTCGAACACCGTCGACGGGCTCCTGAGGCTGCACGGACTGTCCGGCGCGAATCCGGCGCGGCCGGGATTCCGTGAGCGGCTGGGCGGGATGGAGACCGGCTACGGGGAGCCGCTGCCGCCGGAGCTGCTGGCCGAGATCGGGGGCATCCTCGACCGGCTGGAGCTGGTGTGTGCGGAGATGAAGGTGGTCGAGGCGAGGAAGATGGAGATGCCGGGGCATCGGCCCGGGCCCCCGCCGGCCTCCGCGCGGACGCCGCCGGGGCGGCGGTGGAGGCTGGGGGGCCTCCCACCGCCCCGGCTCCCCGGAAGGAGGCACCCGATCCGGAAAGGGCTGCCGGGAAGGAGCCGGCGCCGGCGAACACCCACCACGCGGCGGCGCTGGTCCGGCTGCGCGGGATCGGCGCGAACGACGCGCTGATGCTGGGCGGCGGGATCTTCCACAGGGAGCTGCGCAACCGCCGGCAGCTGGCCAGCCCCGCGGGGCTGGCGCCGGTGCCCTTCGCCAGCGGGGGCGTCGACAACGACCAGGGGCTCGGCAAGGCGGGCAGCGCGATGCTGCGAAAGCATCCGGTGCGGATGGCCTGGCGCTGGACGGGGTACCAGCCGGAAAGCGCCCTCTCCGCATGGTTCCGAAACTACGCGAGCGCCCGCGACGGGCGTTCGCGCAGGCGGGGGATCGTGGCGCTGGCCCGCAGGCTGCCCGTCGCGCCGTGGCGGTTCGCCACCACCGGCCTGGTGCCGCAGGGCGCCGTCCTGTCGCAGACCTGAACGCGGGAGGGCAACGCAGCAACGGAACACCCGGGCGGCCCGACGGGGCCTTCCGGGGAAACCGGGCAGGGCGTGTGACCGACCGGGTCCATGGTTCGCCGCAGGACGCGGCACCGTCCACTCCAGATGGGTCCCGCCTCCCGGAACGTCGCACTGCCCGAACCGGGCATTGTGGTCACGGGGCCGGCATCGGCCAACCGAACCGGACAGGAGGATGGACGCGCCAGTGGGCGCGCCAGGGAACCGCGACGTTCCGCCTGGACAGTCCCCGGAGGCACGGCAGCCGCCCCCCGACGGAGGGAGGGACGCCGATGTGAGGCCATGAAGGGGATTCATGAAAAGGGCGCTTGACTTTCAAGATCTCATAAGAGCCCACACCCCCGCGTGGCGGCGGCCCTGTCGTTGAGAGTAAAGCCCGATTCCCGAATTTTGGGAATGGCTTGAAATCAATGGCTTAGGGATGTTTCACTCAAGAGGACCCGGTGCAGCGAATTCCCCGCCGCCCGGTGCGGGCGCACCGTCTTCAGGAACCGCCCGGGACCGAGCCTGTCACCCATCAGGAAACAGCGGGGCTCCGTGCTCCGCTCCCGCCCCCCCCCCTGGTCGGCCAGCATCTGGGTGGGGACGCCGGAGCAGGCGCGCTGAAGAGGTGGGGGAAGGCGTCGTGGCCCGGGATTCCGTGCCCGGCGCCATGAACCGCGGCGGGAATCCCTCCTTCATACGCCCGGAACGCTCCATACCGGGGCGGTTCCGCCCGCCCGAAAGGAAAGACGGGAAGGCGACCGTCGGCATCTCCCGGGATCGTGTCTCTTGGCGTTGCCGCGCCGGGGTTCGTCAACCCCATTGAAAACATTGAATGTATCCTGCATCGGTTCTGCCCTGTCTGCCTGTTTTGCGGGGTCTTTGGACCGATTCCAGCTGGATGGGAAGCGAAAGATTCCAAAGCGATTACCCTGATGTCGGAGAGCTATATACTTGTGGGAACGGCATCTTTCGCGCTACTGAGCAAGTATGGATTCCGAATCGGCAAACTCTACGTCACCCGACGGCAATGCGGCTAGGGCCAAAGGTCAATCTGACCGCCTCCAAATTCAGCATGAACAAGCTGGCGGACCGCGTGGAATCTTTGGTGAAGAGGCCAAACTTCATGACCACAATGTCGGTGAAGTCATGAAAGAGATCGCGGGTAAGCTGAAGCGCGATCATCCGAAATTGTCATTTAGACACCGTTTGAAAGTCTCAAAAAAAGAAATTAACGAACGGCTGTCAGCAATCGATTCCAGCCTTGGCCAAGTGCTCTTTGTTGAAAATAGCTTTGTTAAGCCAGATGGCGGAATCATTGAGGTCTTGGATTGCCGCGACCGATACCGGATCGTGCTTGTCAGCGAGTCTAAGCATCAGGGCAACGATGTTGAGAAAATCCGAAAAGGCATCATGCAGGGCAGGAACAAGGACCAAGACATAATGACCGCTGGAAACGCGATTGAGCGCGTCCATAAGAACATCCAGGAAGTGCGAAACCTGATGTTGAATGAATTGCACTTTCCCTATGTCGTTTTCCTGCAAGGCTCCAACTTTGCAACGACCACATTCTGTGTCGAAACACCCGAAGGGCGAAAGGTCGAGATCGCGCATGACGTGGGAACTCTGAACCGCATAGACCGGGTCACGGCGAGTAGCTTCGGCATGAAAATCAACAATAACTACTGCCAAAATATCTTCGTCGAACTGGATGGAAAGAAGCAGATGTTACAGGCGGCTTCGCTCTATTTTCAAAGCGAACAGTGGGCGGCGAAAGAAATGATGGAAATTCTTTGGGAGGTGGCTACGACGTCACTAAAAATTCTGTGCACTTCGTTGCCGAAATAGAGGAGGACAAGTTGAACAGATCTCACCGCAATTCCGGCTACAGGGCCATGAACGCCATGAGTCGCGACAGCAAGAGCCATTCATCCGTTTATGGACTGGATTTGGATACTCCAGATGTGACGCACCATGTCGCCACCGTCTCCGATTGTTGCGACCTGCTGGCTAGGTTGCCAGACGGGTCCGTTCAGCTAATTATTTGCGACCCACCCTACAACATCATGCTGGCTGATTGGGACCACCATGACAATTACATCGAATGGACCGGATCCTGGCTGCAGGAAGCGGAGCGCGTCCTACGTCCGACCGGTAACATTGCGATTTTTGGCGGACTTCAGTTTCAAGGCGAAGCCGGAAGCGGCGATCTTCTGTCCATCATTCATCATTTACGTCATACGAGTGACATGCTTCTGGCAAACCTGATTGTGTGGACCTACCCGAACGGTATGAGTGCGAGACGTTTTTTCGCAAACCGTCATGAGGAAATCGCTTGGTTCGCTAGGACAGGGAAATACTACTTCGATCTCGATTCCGTGCGTGAACCCTATAACGAAAAGACGAAGGAGATATACCGGAAGGACAAGCGGCTTAATCCCGACACCATAGAGAAGGGGCGAAACCCGACAAATGTATGGCAGATTCGCAGACTCAACGGAAATTCTCGTGAACGTGTCGGACATCCGACGCAGAAGCCGCGGGAGATTATCCAGCGCTTGGTGCGTTCGCTGTCATGGCCCGGTTCAACAGTCGTGGACTTCTTCGGCGGAAGCGGTATCACGACCCGTGTCGCCATAGAGGAAGGGCGCCATAGCGTCTGTTGTGACACGGACACAACTTTTCCTGACTATGTGTCTAGGCAGATCGAAAACATCGGTCATGAACTGATGGATACGCTACCGAAATTCAGGTTGAGCAAGAACCTTAATGCAAAGCATCCTGTTCTTACGTCCGTCACTCATAATGTTGCGCAAAATGCAGCATAAATGGTTGATCTGGGGTAGCTGCTCACCCCTTCTTGCTTGGGTGCCGACCGGGTATCGTTCGGATTGACCATGTCGGCTGCGTTTCCGGCTAGGGCGATCTGGATAGCGACGAGGGCGCAGTCATCGAGGCGGGCAGGGACGACCTGTTCCTGCTTCGTCTCAGCGAAGCGACCGGAGCCGGCTAGGCCCTATCGGAAGGTTTCTTCGTAAAACCACGTTAAGGAAGAACATTGTGCGAACTTATCAGGTTCCCGGGGCTCTGGCGGGCCTGATGTGCAGTGGCCGCGCAATTATGCGTTCTGCGGCCCCGGAATGCCAGTCGAAATCTCCGGACAGGATGATGTGCTCCCACCCGAGCGGCGACGTAAACGGCAGCAGGGCAGGATCGTACAAGGGGCTTGTCTTTGCGAGATGGTTGGCGGCTTTGTCCATGTAGATCGTGTTCCAGAATGTGATGGCAGCGATAACCAGGTTTGGCGCCATGGCGCGTTTCTGCCGGGCAGCCTCGGAGCGATCACGAATGCGCCCCTGCGAGTGAGCAAAGACTGCATGCGCCAGCGAGTGCCTCGCCTCGCCCTTGTTGAGTCCAGCCTGACATTCCATGCGCAGGTCGGCATTCTCGATCCAGTCGAGCATGAAGAGCGTACGTTCGATCCGCCCGATTTCACCCAGGGCGGGATACAGGCGGTTTTGTTGGCGATATGCTCCCAGCCTGCGCAGGATTGCAGACGGTTTCAGGGACCTGTCACGTATGCTGGCCGCCAGCCGCATGATGTCGCCCCAATGCTGCCGGATCACCTCGTCATTGATTGGCTTGCCTATGATGGGAAGCAATGTCCCCCACGTTTTCGGTGGCCCAAAACAGGCCAGCCGCCGATCGGGGAAGTCGCGCAACCGTGGTGCGAAGCTCATGCCCAGAAGATGGAACAGGGCGAACACGTGATCCGATACGCCACCTGTATCGGTATGGTGGACGAGGGGGTCGAAGCCTGCCGGGTTGTTCAACAGGCCATCGAGCACGAAGGGAGCTTCGCCTGCTGTCGCTCCGATCACGCCTGAATGGAAGGATCCGTATTGACCGGACAGGAAGGAATGGATCTTCAATCCGGGATCAGGTCCGTATTTCGCGTTGACCATGCCACTGCCACGGTGGGCGGCAAGGAACTGGCCATCTGAGGAGCTATGCTCTGCGGTGCCCCAGTGCTGTGCAAAGGGCAGGCTATGATGGGCGTCGACAATGCGTCCCAAAGCGTCTGCAAACGTTTCGGGCCGAAGGTACCATGTCTGCGCCCAGGTCAGTTGGGCATGGCTGACGCGCGATGAAGCATAAGCCATGCGTTCAAGGCCGAGATTGGTGGCCCCAGCCAGGATCGCGGCCAGCACGGCAGCCGGTTCATCGTGGTGTTTTCCAGAACGCAGATCGGTGAAGGCATCAAGGAAACCTGTTTGCGCATTCACCTCCCAGAGCAATTCCGTGATGCGGATGCGCGGCATTACGGCATCAACGGCCCGCTCAAGGCGTATTGCAGCCGGAGGGGTCACCGCGTCATGCGCGGTGATTTTCAGCCGACCGCGTTCAATCCGAACGCCCGGAACGGCGTTACGTTTCAAGGCGCGGTCTACCTGAGCAAGCCGCTTTTCGAGCTTTTCCCGCCGATCCGCCAGCCAGGCTTGCGGATCGGTCTCGAAGCCGGCGCCGCGCATGATGACCTCGGCCCTGTCTCGAGGTATGAGGTAGCTGTCGAAGCGACGATACTCGCGGCTGCCATCAACCCAAACATCCCCGGCGCGCAAACGGTCCTTCAGGGTGGAAACAACAGCGGTTTCGTAAACGCGCCGTTTCGGCAGTCCATTTTGCACGATCAGCGACGGCCAATGCTTGGCAGCAAAGGGCATCGGTGGATCAGCCGGGAGCTTTCGTTTTCCGGTTTGGTTCTGATCGCGCAACAAGGCAATGGCATCCCTGAGCTCGTCCCCCGCGTCGGTCGCATTGAACTGGAAGGCCTCCAGAAACGCCGGGGCGAACTTGCGCATATAGGTGTATCTCCCTGTCGCCAGAGACAAAGGATCGCTAGTTGCCAACTCCCCGAAACTGGCGATTTCATCGCGGGTGCCCAAAAGCTTTTGCCAGCCGATTTCAGCATCAAGTGCAGTGAAGGGATCCTGCCCCAGCTCCTGTGCTCGGGCCATGGTATCAATGGATTCGCCAAAGAGCTGCATCAGCTTGCCCACCCGTGCCTTGCCCATACGCCAAACCTCTTCTTGCCGGTTGCGCGGGCGTGAGAACAATTGGCCGGTGAGACGCTCGAACATGACGATGGTCGCGTCAGTGATCGTGATGGATAAATCTGTCATCTGTGCTGCAAGTGTCGCAATCCGCCGCCGCTCGCCAAAATCATTCAGTAAACTGACCGGTGCCACAGCACCTTCCCGCGCGAACCTGACAAGCCGATCCGGGTGCATGCCCTGCCCGAGGTCAGGCGGCAAATCCAGTGCTCGCAGGTATTTCAGGCGATCCAGAAGCGCGGTCATGCTGGCGGGGCTGGCTGAATGTGGAAAGCCCCGCAACCAGGTCAGCCGCGTTTGACCGACCGCGGCATCGTTCACCAGAAGTTTTTGCAAGCTGTCACGCTGCTCTGGTGACCAGGCCCGCCCCAACGACACACTGGCTGTCATCCGACTCGACCGCCTGGGCCGGTCGCTCAAGGAGTTGCTGGAAACAGTCGATGACCTCAAAGCCAGAGAGATCAACCTGATCAGCCTTGAGGAGCAGATCGACACAACGTCCGCCGCAGGAGAGCTGGTGTTCCAGGTCTTCGGCGCTATCGCGCATTTCGAGCGCCGCCTGATATCTGAACGTACAAAAGACGGGCTGGCGACAGCGCGAAAGCATGGACGCATACCTGGGCGGCCGCCACTTAAGGAAGAAACAATCTCCGCATTACAGGATCTGGTCACAGCCGGAAAATCCGTATCCCAAGCCGCAAAACATCTCGGAATAGGTAGATCAACAGCTTATAGGATAATCGTAAATGCCACTCAGTAATCGGCGTTCTGGATTTGTACTCCCTTAGCGTGGTTCTACGAAGAAACCTTCCGATGGGGCCGGTATCACCAGCTTTGTCGTGTTGCGGTTGCCATGCGCCATTGCCGGCTGCAGCCCGTGCACGATACCCGAATGCGCACTTCTCACCGAAGCTATGCCCTTGAAGAAGGTTTCCGCGATGCGGAACGGAATCTGCGTCTGGGTGCCTCTCGCCTTCCGAAGCCGCATCAGAACAGTGGTTCCCTTTGACGGCCCTGGGATCTCTTCCGGTAAGGACCGCTGCACGGCCGTCGGGCGCGGCGGAGGTGCGAAGGCACGTGAGGCGAACAGCTTCGCTTTCCCGCCAGCGGTTCCTTCGCTGCCCGAAAGCCGGGGAGGAGACCCCGCCGCGGCCTCCTCCCTGACATATCCCCCATCGACCAGCGCATCGAGGAATGCGCCATCGAGCCGGAACACGAGTCCCGTCGTGGTGTCCCGCCAAGATTCCAGAGCGTTCATGGCATCCGTGATCACATCGTCCGTCAGTTCGATTTCCAGCTGCAGTCCGGCCTCCACGTTGTTATAGAGGCCAGCGGCCGTGAGATTGTTCGATGCGGAACATGGCCTCGGTCCGGTCGGCGGGCTGGCGGGGCCTTAACCACCCCGCTTTCCGGGCATCGGCGACCAGCTGTCTCTCGTCCCGCCGGCGGAGGCGGTCGACCTCCGCCTCGAGGGCGGCGACCCGCTCCCATGGCTCCCTGTTCCGCCGTCTGGCATCGGCGGGCCCGACGGGTCAGGTCATGATGAGGGACGGCCGGGGAGATGACCTGTGCCCGGCCGGGGGTGACCCTGACATTGCGAAGGTCGAGGAACGTGCGTTTCAGGGCCACCTCCCGATGGTCGCCGTGCCGGACGGGTGAGATCGTCATATCGGTGCATGTTGAGCTGTAGCATCATGCATGCCATTGACGGCCGAAGGGTATGCGTTATGGTTTGGGTTGGCCAACCCAAAGACATGGCGGAGTGATGTCCATGGTCGATATTGAAACTCCTCAATCAATTATAACCTTGCTTGACGCTATCAGGATTCAGGTCGACGTGATAACGACCCTTTCATCAGGAGGCCTCGGCATTATCATCTACACATGGGCTAGAATTCTCGGTATCTTCGATGATGCAAACCTGAAAAATTTCAGGAAACCAGTCTTCCTAGCCTTTCCAGCAATAGCTTTTCTTTTTTCTATTGCTCTTGGCTATCTGATCGGTCCACTGACGACAGGATATTTCACTGAGGTTGCCAAGGGCAGGAGCGCAAGTGGTGCCGTAATTTCTTCCGCCAGAGAACATTACTTTTCCGATTACTATGATTGCTTCAATTGGGTGATGGCTTCGCAGGTTGGGACCAGTTTTGGTGGCATTGTCCTCCTGTCTATATGGTATGTCTGTAATGTCATCAAAAGAGAAAGGAAGAACACATGAGACGCATGAAATTCTTGATCGAGGGTTTGGGCAGGGCCATTTTGATCGTCGCGCTGATAGCTACAACTGCACAAGCTCAAGACACCTACAACCTGATGGATGCCTTTGAAGCTGGAGAGTTTAACATCGAAGGATCCTCACTCGAACAATTTGCTCTCGAATGAGACCGGGCGGCTGCAGCGGCGATGGACACCGGAGAACCCCCACAGCCAGATCAATATCGTGCGCTAAGAGAACTTGATCAAGGAATGCTGGACGATGTTCTTTTCGGGCTTATCAACAATGATGAAATGACCGAGCTCCTTACTAACGAGGAAACCGTCAACGCGTTCAATGAAATATATGACAGGGCCAGTTCTGAAGGTTCTATCGTCAGGAGTATCCCTTACGAGCAAGCCGTGAGGTACTGGGTGGTCTCGAGAGCGCTCATCGCCGGCCCGGCCCTTGTTGCTCGTTGCGCGCCACCATTCATCTTGTGCGGGCCTCCACCCGAACCCGAACCCGAAGAAGAGGAAGAAGAAGAGCTGGATATGTAGTAACTGTTGCGTTCTGGTAGTTGCCTGCCAACCCATCTTGGGTCAGGCCCCTTCGGTCATCCCGGCGGTGGTTGATACCCTGTCGGCGACCAGGGACCGGATCAGAAAGGGTTCTCCAGTGCCACCGCTGTGAGTGCGGAATCCCCGGTGTTCCGCGTGATCACGGTCGCCTCATGGCGTAGCGCCGTCGCCGGGCCGTCGAACCGCATCGGCTGAAATTTCGGTCCGGATTTTGGCGGAGTGCGGGCAGGCGGAAAAAGCGGGATGTGTTGCGGATCTGCCCAAGGGCGGTCCGGTCGGGCGTTCAGGTGCGCCCGGGCTCCCCACCCCGTGGCGGCGACCTTTCGGACGGGGCGGTGACGGTCCGGGCCACCGCCGCATGCCCGTGGATCAGGGCGGGTGGAGTGTCGGCTAGTCGGGGATCGAGAAACCGGGGAAGTATGACCGGGTTCTCTCCCGGAGACACCTCCGCCGTTTCCCCTCCACCCGTTGGGTCGGACCGTTCAGGCCGCGGCGGTGCCTTGCGATGTATGTTTTCCCGATGGCCGTCTCCCGGTATTCGATGACGCTGGCCCTGATGTCGGGACGGGAGGCGTTGACCGGCGTGCCGTTCAGGTGACCCAGGTCGTGCAGGGTGCTGCCAGCGTCGGTGATCCGGGCCGTGCTTGCGGACAGCGATCCGTGGTCGCCGGGCCGGGCACCTGGGATGAAGCGGAGGCCGGTGCCCCGTCCGAAGCTGGCGATGTGGGGTCGGTTGGGCCAATGTGCGGGGGTGTGTGAAGACACATTTTCCAAGGACTTCACCGCCGCCTGTCGGCCCATGTTGCGAGTTTATCGGAATAGGTCTCAATACTGTGATCGGAGAGTAACTTGAATTCTCCCCGCAGCAAGTTTGGAAACTGTTTGAGCCACCACATTATCCTGTCATGCGGACCAACCGATCGCCGCAGTCTCACGTTGGCGCCATTGCCGACAAGGTAGCTGTCGTATCCGGACTGTCGGTACTCTTGTGCGTCCAGGATCGTCCTGGACAGCGAATCGTACCATCCGGTCTCCTTGAGTCGCGAAACGAAAATCGTGAACGGGGCGAGCACGGCTCCGATGAATAACGCCATAAATTTCATGGCGTGAGCCATCGTGGGGCTCGGCAATCGCGGAACAATATCGACATGATTGACAACCCGATATATGGGTGTCTTGATATCGTGATCGAACTCCTTTGCTCCTACCGGCGGCGATCCAAACGTGTAGCAGGCACCAGTGACATCACTTGCCAGGAACTTCGTGGCAGCCATTGCCAATGCGCCGCCAAGTGAATGACCCGTTATGAACATCTGCAGTTTCTCGATTTCATGCTTCCTCAAACATTCTTCGATATCGTCGCGAACTGAATCGAACTGCGCGAGGTAACCACTGTGAATTCTCACCCGACTTCCCTGGTGACCCGGCGTCACTGGCTTCCCATTCGAATCAACTGTCGCAAGGCGAGCCTTGACATCTGTCTTGATATCCCTGAGATTGGGCTCCGTGCCCCTGAATGCGAGAATCGCCAGTCCGTGATCCGGTTGAGTACACAGGAACGCTTGTGCGCCGGTGGATGGATTCGAGAATGTTTCTATGAGGGCAAACCCTTTCTGGTGTAGTATCTCCGACAGTACCTTCCTGCTTTCCTCAGCTTTCGTCCGGACTCCCAGGGTTTTGATCAAGTCCATGAGACGTGCCCGGTTGGCAGAATCCGGTACCAATGCTTTCACCTCTTCGGCAATTTCGGAGACATTGTGCCCCCCTTCAAACTTGAAATATGCCAGACGCGACATTTCCGCCATCACATAACTTGTTCTGTCACTGAACGCTGCGCGCTTTACGGGTGTCTGAAGAAGCCTGGAGTTGTCAAAGTAATCGCGCATCCTCATGCATCCTTGCGTCTCGTGTCCTCGAGTTGCCCAGAGTGGCAGATGCCTTGGCCCGTCGATCAAAGTCAAGCCTGATCACGAACTTCAGGTCTGCAATTCAAGATGGAAACTGCGTGGGGATGCCCGCGGGGTCCTGCGCGGGGAGCGGATCGCGGACGTGCTGCAGGGCATCTGGCGTGATGAGCGCCTGCTCGCGCTGTATCAGGCGATGCATCGCTTCGATTTCCTCACGGAAAGATCGGGACGTGCGAGGCGCGGGGCACGTCAGAGATCGACGGCCTGACACCGCAGGACCATGATGGAGGGACGGGCGGCGGACGCGGCCGAGGACACCCGAACCCCGCTCGCACCGCACCGGAGGCCCGCCGGGGCGGAACTGGTTGCCGGACCGCGGGCGGCGGGGAGATGGTCCAGGCACTGCACGCGATGATGGGCGTCGATCTCACTGCGATCCCCACCATCGGGGTGGGCACGGCGCTCACCATTGCGGCCGAGGTCGGTCTGGACATGTCGGCCTTCCCGACCGCGCGGCACTCTGACCGTGGCTGGGGTGGCGGCGGGAACCCGGACCGTCGGCGGAAAGTCCCTGCCGGGGTGCTCGCCCAGGGCCTGGCAGCAAGTTGGCGCTGGTGGTGCCCATGGCCTCCCTGACAGGCTGAGGGAGCCAGATGTCTGTCGGGGCCAGGTACCGTGCGCCAGCCCGGCCGGAAGGACGCGCTGGCGGCGATCAGCGCGACCATGCGCGACGCATGCGCACGGGTGCTTGGGGCGGTTGGGCGAGGCATATCCGATCCCCCGAGCCACCGCCCATCCATAACATCGATAGATGGTGGTGTAGGGAGGCGCTCTTGAGTAAAACATTCCTAAGCCATTGATTTCAAGACATTCCCAAAGTTCGGGAATCGGGCTTTACTCTCAACGACAGGGCCGCCGCCGCGCGGGGGTGTGGGCTCTTATGAGACCCGCCAGGTCAAGCCCTTGTCTTCATGAATCCCTTTCATGGCTTCACATCGTCGGTTCCTCCGTCTGGGGGCAGCTTCCGTGCCACCGGGGAAGGCCAGACAGAACGTCGCGGTTCACTGGTGCGCTCAACGACGCGTCCATACTCCTGTCCGGTTCGGTTGACCGACATCCGCCGGCCCCGTGACCATTATGCCCGATTCGGGCGGTGCGACGTTCCGGGGGGCGGGACCCATCTGGAATGGACGGTGCCGCGTCCTGCGGCGGACCAGGCGCCTCCACGGTCACACGCCCTGCCCGGGTTCCCCGGAGGCCCCGTCGGGCCGCCCGGGTGTTCCATTGTTCCGTTTTCCGTTGCCCTCCCGCGCTCAGGCCTGCGACAGGACGGCGCCCTCCGGCACCAGCCCGGTGGTGGCGAACCGCCACAGCGCCACCAGCAGCTTACGCGCAAGAGCCACGATCCCCCGCCTGCGCGAACGCCCGTCGCGGGCGCCCACGTAGCTCCGGAACCAAGCCGAGAGGGCGCTCTCCGGTTGGTGGCGCAGCCAGCGCCAGGCCATCCGCACCAGGTGCTTTCGCAGCATCGCGCTGCCCGCCTTGCTGATCCCCTGGTCGTTGTCGACGCCCCCGCTCGCGAAGGGCACCGGCGCCAGCCCCGCGAGGCTGGCCAGCTGCCGGCGGTTGCGGAACTCCCTGTAGAAGGGCCCGCCGCCCAGCATCAGCGCGTCGTTCGCGCCGATCCCGCGCAGCCGGACCAGCGCCGCCGCGTGGTGGGCGTTCGCCGGCGCCGCCCGCGGCCTGTCAGCGGGCGCACCGGCCGGATCCGCTCCGCGCGACCCTTCCTTCCCGGCGGCTCTTTCCGGATCGGCGGCATCCGCGTGGAGGCCGCCGAGGGCCCGGGCCGACGCCTCCAGCACCTCCGCCTTCCTCGCCTCGACCACCTTCATCTCCGCGCACACCAGCTCCAGCCGGTCGAGGATGCCTTCGGTCCCGGCCAGCAGCTCCGGCGGCAGCGGCTCCCCGTAGCCGGTCCGCATCCCGCCGAGCCGCTCCCGGAACCCCGGCCTCGCCGGATGCGCACCGGACAGTCCGTGCAGCCTCAGAAGCCCGTCGACGGTGTCCGGGAGGCGACGGCGCTCCTTCACCAGACGCTCCCGGCGGCGCAGAAGCCGCCTGCTGTCCTCCTCCGCGACCGTCGGGACACGCACCCGCGACATCGCGTCCCGGTCGCCGCCGTCCCAGGCCCGCGGCGCCCGCACCATGCGGCGGGCGTCGATCCGGTCCGTCTTCACCTTTCTCTTCCCGCCCACCACCTCGAGGCTCGCGGGGTGGCGGACCACAACCTCGACATCCTCGCCCCCGAGCCGCCGGACCAGCCAGAAGCCCTGGTGGCCGGCCTCGTACACCAGCATCACCCGGACATCGCCACCGGTCGCGGCGGCCCGCTCCCGCGCCCGCCCGGGTTTCCCCAGAAGTCCGTCAACGTCCCGCGGCGCCAGCCTGTGCATGCCGGCCTTCGAAGTGTCGGACGGATCGCCCACCGCCAGTACCCAACTCCTGCCACTCACTTCCAGAGCCGCGTAGACCGTTGTAACGTTCCCCTCGAAGGGGGTGTTGGAATCACTCATCTTTCTCTCCTTTCAACGGCAGGGGGTTGCCGGTTGCCGGGCCCCCGCCACAACATGTTGCTCCACCGTCATTCCCTTGCGCCGAATCACCGACGAAGGCAAACGGCGGATCGTCTCATGGCATCTGGAGTTCCTGTGCAGGCTGAAGTCGGGCATCGAGGCGGAGAGTGAGAGTGGATCGTCCGAAAGGGACCTTCTGCTGGTCGCGTTCTGCAGGACACTCATTGAGCTGTCGGCCGCCGCCTTCAACCATCAGTCCATGTCCTTCCGGGAAGATATGCGGTCGAACATACCCTCCGGTGCCGAAATGGAGCGGAGATTCGGCGATGATCTGCGGTTCGTGCTGGACGGCGCGGACGACAATCCCGCGGGAACGGGACAGGTCGTGTTCGGGGACGCCAGGAATCTGGAGCGGGCGGTCGATGGCCCTTTCGATCTGGTGATCACATCACCACCATACGCCAACCGCATGTCATATATCCGCGAGCTCCGGCCGTAAATGTACTGGTTCGGGTTTCTGGACAATGGGTGCGATGCCGGAGAGCTGGACTGGGCGTCGATCGGCGACACATGGGGCGTCGCGACCAGTCGGCTGGCTGGCTGGGAACAGCTGGAGTGCTCGTCTTCCCATCCGCTACTTGACGCGCCCCTGAACGGAATAGGGCGGGACGGGAACAGGAACGGACCGATCCTTGCCAAATACGTCGCCTAGTATTTCCATGACATCCAGGAACACGTTGATTCCCTGATTCCTGTGGTCAGAAAGGGAAGCGAGGGGCATTACATAGTGGGGAACTCGACCTTCTATGGCGTGCTGTTGCCGGAGGAGCGGATTTACGCGGCAATATTCGAGGAGGCGGGATTCAGGGACGTCCGGTTCCGGGCGATCCGGAAAAGGAACTCGAAGAAGGAGCTGTTTGAGTTCGATGTCTCCGTGCGCTGGGCCGGTTAGGGTGAACCGGTATCGGGGCTGTTTCGGACTCCTGTTCCGCATATGCGCCCCGAACCGGAAGCGGGGGATGTAGGGAACGCGGTGTCCCGGGGTGCCGGATCAGGTGATCACGGCCTGGATCCGGTTGTGGAGCGCTTCGCGGAGCTCGTCTTCCTTCCCCTTTTCCCAAAGGATGCAGTTGTATTGCCGAAGGTCGAAATGGACGTGATCGATGAGATCGCTGCGGCAGGTCCAGATCACCCTTTTGCCAAGACCGTGGGCAAATCCCACTTCATAGTAGACCCCGCCGCGGTGCACTGCCGTGTCCGCCTTTCCATCTGGCAGAAGCCCGCACGTGAGGTCACAGACGAGGAAACGGGCCCGGCGGATTTCCGCTATGATCCTGTCATCGATCCTGTCGGCGTGCTCCTGACGGTCAATGCGTACCGGTTCGTAGCCGGCCTTCCTGATCGCCGGTCCGATTCCAGTTTCGTAGGCATCGCCTACCTCTTGGCCGAACCACATGGCGACGAACGCCGTTTTTGACACCTCCGCTTGGCCACCGGTCTCGAGTCGGCTGAGGCCTTTCAGTGTCAGCACGTGTCGCGGGTCACCCATCATTTTCGTCGTGACAACCAGTCCTGAATTTTTGAGTTCGGAGACAAACCACACCATATCGGGCCACGACCCGCACTCTGTGGCGGCCATGAACAGCGCTTGCGGTTCATCGATTTGCTGCGCTATGGTTGGCCCTCGGGACGTCTCTAAGGTCGGCCGTATTCCTTTCGGTGATTTGTGGATCACCTGCAGGGCCCTGTCGATGCGTTCTTCGACCCTCAGCGCTGGCCGCCGTCTGGCAATTTCCCTGATCGAGGCTGTTGTGAGCTCGGGTGTCTCTTTCTCCTCTTCCTCCTGGAGCCTCCCGAACGCTGCGTTCCTCTCCCAAATCCATGACGAGATTCTCTTCCTGATCTTCTCATCAGCGACATATTCCAGAAGAACAGTGACGTCAGCGGGGACCACGAACACCCCACCAGCGCGCGGTGACCAGAAATGACCGCCGTGCAACGGCGAAAGCTGCCCCGGAGCCTTGAAGTCACCGGTCTGCGACGCTCCGGTTGAATATCCGGGCCAGACCGGACATTGGCCTTGATTCCTGTCCTCTTGCAGATTGCGCCTGAGTTCTTCGAACTGTACCTTTGTAACTTTTGTCATCTGAGCCTCTTGCAGAACTCCACGATCAAGCGGTTTTTCGGAAACGGGTGCCTTCACATATAGGGCGACGGCTCCATGTCCCCGCGTTCCTGTCTATCAGATGCCTGACGGCGCTTACAAAGGGGGCCTCTTCCCCTCCATCGCCGGGGAGTCGGCCCGCTGGGTGTGAGGCACGGCAAATCCCTTGCCGTGCTGGATATGGCCGGGGTGGGGAAGCTCGCGCACTACAGCCTCCGGGGCGACGGCAATCCGCTCGCTGACCGCAACGCGCTGGCGCGGGCCTTCGTCGCTAGGGCGGTGTGGGACATGCCGACCACGGTGACGCGATCACCCGGCTGCTGTTGTACGACCCGACGCTGCGCAGGCTGTGCGGGTGGTCCCCGCGTGTCGCGGATGCCCAGCGGGTTTCCGTGCGGCCGCGTTCGCGGCCAATCCGGCCGGGAAATCACGATGATTGCAGGTCGCTACAGTTGGCTTTCTCTGCTTCTGGCTGCACAACAGGCGGGCGTTCCTGAAGACGCCATCTCCGAACGACGCTTTCAACATATTCAGCATCATTGTCCGCCGCTTTCCACCGTTCTGCAAAAGGTACATCAGCGCTCTGCGGTCGATGTTCTTCAGCAAGTTCATTGAAACGCAGGCGAACCGGGACGACCGTGCCCTCTCCAACGACCAAAGCCTCCTGTGTCTTCAACGTGGGAAGAACGTTGACGAGACTGTGGACGGTATCCGGTAAAGCGCGCTGGACGAAATGTTGGTCCTGCGAGCCTCTTGCAGAATTCCCCGATCAAGCGGTTTTTTTCGGAAACGGGCGCTTTTTCTGATCGGGGGTCTGGATATGGAGCCGTCCCTCTGGTATGAGCCGGGTGTCAAAACCACCACATACGGGGAGACGGCTCCATGTCCCTGCAATCATCCATATCAGATGCCTGGCAGCGCTTTCAAGGGGAACTTTTCCCGGCCCTCGCCGAGGAGGTCGGCCCGCTGGGCGTGAGGCACACCAAATTCATCGCCGTCATGGACCTGGTCGAGGTGGAGAGGCATGTGCACCACGGCCACCGGGGCGTCGGCAACCCGCCCGCGAACCGCAGGGCGCTGGCGCGGGCCTTCGTCGCGAAGGCGGTGTGGAACATGCCGACCACGACGGTGCTGATCGACCGGCTGCTTTACGACCCGACGCTGCGGCGTCCGGTCGGCTGGTCCCGCGTGTCGGAGGTTCCCGGCGAACCGGCCTTCTCCCGGGCCCTCCCCTGGTTCGCGGAGACCCGTCTGCCGGAGCGGATGCACGGGGCGCCGGGCCGCGCCGCGTACGCCGGCTCGGTCGTCGGCCACATATCGCGGGACTCCACGGCGATCGTCGGGCGGGAGAGGCCGGCGCCGAAGCCGAAGCCGGAGGGAAAACCGAAGCGCAGGCGCGGACGCCCGAAAAAGGGGGAGGGGAGGCCGAAGGCGCCGACCCGGCTGGAGCGGCAGCTGCGGGGCGGGATGACCGCCACGGAGATGGCCGCCGAGCTGCCGAAGGCCTGCGACACCGGGACGAAACGCAACGCGAAGGGGTACAGGGAAAGCTGGAGGGGGTACAGACCGCATATCGACGCCGCCGACGGTGACGTCCCCATCAGCTGCATCCTCACCTCCGCGTCGCTGCACGACAGCCAGGCCGCGATCCCGCTGTCGAAGATGACGGCGCTGCGGGTGGACCATTGTCACCAGCTCATGGACGCGGCCTACGATTCCCCGGGGATCGGGTTCCACGCCCACCTGACGGGGCGCGTGGCGATCATCGACACCAACCCCCGCCGCGACGCGGCCCTGAAGGGGCGCCTCGGGAAAGAGGCTCTGGCGCAGCGGAAAGCGGGCCACATACGCCACGACCGCGTGCGTTACCGGCAGCGCTCCAGCGGCGGGCGGGTGAACTCCGCCCTGAAGGACTCGTACGGCGCCCGGCATGTCCGTGTCCGTGGGCATGCCAAGGTGGCCTGCCACCTTTTCTTCGGCGTGCTGGCGCTGACCGTGGAGCAGCTGATGCGGCTCACCATCTGACACCGCCGGCCCAGGCAGCGCCGGACGCCCCGGACGCCGCCCCGGAGGGGACGGCGCGTCCAGTCATGCGTGGGCGGTGTCCCCGAAGCCACCAACTGCGACATTCCGCCACACTTTGACCTGTGGGAACGCCCCGGACACCCGCCGGATCCAGCGTCACGACCCTGGCGGAACCGAAAGACTAGCCGCGGCCGCCCGAACCGCTATAATTGTGCAAGAGGCTCAATTGTTGTTCAAACCAGTAGAAAAACATGGCTGTAAGCTGATAGCCGAGCTGACCTCGTGTATCGTATTCTCCAACCAACGCTGCAAGCGCAAACTTGTAATTGGTTGGCAACGCCGAAAATTGCTGGTGAAGTTTGCTGATCGGTTTGAATGTATGGCCATAACTATCAATCAGCGTCTCAGTATCTACCTTCCTGATCTTCTTTGTCGTCTCGGTATCCAAAACGGGCGAAACACATCGTCTGTACATCTTAAGTAGTGCCATTCTCTCATCTGGGTCGCGGGCGGCGGAGCGTATTTTTCGCAGGACATCAGCACTAGACGACGACTCCAAGATTAGCTGACAGAAGGTGTCAATCGCAGTACCATATTTGTCCACCAAAATGTCCACAATTTCTGGAAAGCGGATGGTCGAGTCAATTGGCGTTATAACCCTACTAACTTCCGTGATCGTCCTTAGAAAAGACTGCTCGCTCATATCCCGGCTCCTTGCTGCTGGTCGATGTCAGAAGAAACGGGCATTTTCGTAAGGTTAATCACACACAGGAACCGCATCTAGACACCTTATCCATCGCAAGGTTCGGTCCAGATCGTTCAATACTATCTGGGCCGGACCTTGGGGAGATGTTGGCATGATGCGAAGATCGACCCGCTCCTTCACCGCCACGCCTGCCACCGGGTTGCTGAGCGCTCTTGATATAAGTTCCGAGAAGGTGGCGGGTGGCAGGTTTGCCCCATCCCTCCGCCGCCGCCGATAGTGAATCCTGCATCGCTTGGTCGCAGCTGCCATTTCCGATGCCCTACGTGAATCCAGCCGTAGTGTGAACGCACCATATCGGTGCAGAAAAGTAAAGACCCACGTCACGGAACAGGTGGAGGTAGCCCTCAGGCATGACAGTTCCCCTCGTCTGATTCGCATCATCATGTGCTTGGAAAACCGGTCCCGGCCGCCACTGGTGTTGCACTTAAGGGTGGAATGGGGCATATATTGACTTCATCGAAGGATCACTGCCAGAAGCTGTTTCAATGCATGTTGATTCGCCAATGTCCTCCAGATGCCTCGATATTGCTCTGTTCGTCATCGTGGTGGTGATAATTCTCCTCGTGCTGGTTATGCTCGCGGCGAACATCTTCACCCAGTATGTCAACTACAGGGCCGCCATCAAATCGGCATTCGACGGCGATGAACTTTTTGACCATGCGGCCGTCATCGCATACTCACGCGCATGGGACTTCGCGATCATCAAGACCTCATCTTTGTTTCTTTCGATACTCGTTATCCTGATCGGCTCCCTATACGTCTTGCGGGTGGCGCACATCGATTTCAATGTCTCGGCAGACACGGATTTTATTCGTGGAGCGCTTTCGACAAGCTCCCCCGGGCTTGCGATGGTCCTGCTCGGCGTAGTCCTGACGGTGTTCTCGCTGAATCACAGGACCGAGATCGGATATGAGTACGGAAGAGCGCCCTCCGCAATCCATAAGGAGGGGGCTGTTGTGGTATCCAATTCCTTTGAAAAGAAGACGCCGGGCACGGCCGAATAGCTTGACAAATATGGCTCCCGGCATGCAGTTGTGGATGCGGCAATGGAGACGGATATGATGAAACGCTGGACATCTTTCATGATATGGACAGCGCTGCTTGCGATTGGTGCGGCCGCTACGGCGCAGGAGCACACCGGTTACTGGAAAGCCTACACGCCCAGAGGGGATTCCTTCGAGTGTCAGCGGGTTACCAGCAAAGACATTATGGAACGTGTGCTAGGAGAGGCCGGATGGGAACCGGAGAAAACTCCCTTTCCGGACATCGACTGGAGCACAAACGAAGCGATAGTCATCGCCCCACGGACCTTCCCGCATGACGCTGAACTAGCATTTTACGGCCTCAGTTACAGCGATGACGAACTCCACCTCAACTACGGATGGCATACACTGCCGAAGAAAGAAATCATAGAACGTTCCGATGGAACTTCGGTTTTCACCTCTGGATCTCGTTACCCCACCGAACCGTCAACCATAATCGTCGCGTTTGACCGGGAAATAGCCTCCGGCCGTCAATTCTATTGTGTTGGCCCCTGAAGTCCCGACCGATTCCCTTAGCCTGTTCCAATTGCCTTCATCTCCGATCAGCACTACAGGCTTCAGGATGCCTCGGTCGACTTCCTGCGTGAAGGCGACGCACTTGTGGTTTGGAAGCTTCCCCGGCTGGCGCGATCAATCACGCAGGTCATCAGGACCTCAGCCGAACTCGACGGCGTGGCATCGCGCTCAGGATGCTGTCGGGGAACATCGACACAGGCACGCCCGAAGGACAGCTCCTCTTCCACGTGACCGCGCCCTTCGACGGATTCCAGCGGAATCTGACCGTGGAGAACACCCGCTCCGGCCTGTAAGGACTGGTTTTCTCGATCACCCTGTATGCCGGTTGATCTTCCTATAACGAGATATCCTGCGGGCCTGGTGACGGACGTTTCGTTGGAGTGCCCGGCGAAGCACTCCGCGTAGCAGTGGTCACAGCCACGGGTGACCTTCGGGCAGCCGGTTACCGGGTTCCATGTCGCGTCGGGCCATTCGACCGCGGAGTTGACACCCATGATTCAACTGCCCCACCAGCTCGGTTCCGCGGACGAGGCGGTCAAAGTCGCCAGCACATCGGCCAGAAGCGCCCGTTTGCGCTCCGCATGCCTGTCCGCGTCGAGGAACCCTCCGAGCTCGTCGCGGACAAGGGCGTCCAGCCGGGGAAGGGCGGAGCGGCGGTCGAGGCACCATGCGCCGAGCAGGATGAGGCGGCGGGTCCGGTTCCTGCGGACCTGTTCCCGGGTGATCCCGGTGTCGGCGTCGGGGGAGCCCTTCCCCCCGTCACGGAGCAGGTCGAGGAACCCGGCCATGAAGTCCCGGTTCCGCGTGGCGGTCTCCGCCGAGGGATGGCCGGCGATGTGGGCGTCGATGTCCGGGCGCAGCGCGTCGAGGACATCCGGCCTGTGGCGGAACTGCGCCACGAGGAACCCGCCCAGAAGGGCCTTGCGGCGGGCGTCATTGGCGCGGGCGTCCTTCCCGGCGCGGGACCGCGCGGCCTGGAGACGCCCCTCGAGTTTCAGGAGGGTGGAGGGAGGCGGCGCGTCGCCCTCGATGGCCCTGCGGAACATGGCCTCGGTCCGGACGGCGGACTGGCGGACCCTGAACCACCCCGCTTTCCGGGCGGCGGCGATGAGCCTTCTCTCGTCCCGTTCGCGGAGGCGGTCGACCTCCGCCTCGAGGGCGGCGATGCGCTCCCCATGGCTGCCTGCCCCGCTGTCTGGCATCGCCGGTCCCGACCGACCGTCAGGTCATGGGTAGGGAGGCGTCGGGTTCGGACAAAGCAAGGTTCGGGCTTCAGTATTCATGCGATGAATGTGAAGTCCGCCGCAGTCAGTTCGGAAGCGGACACGCCTTCAACCGTGATGCTGGAATCATCGTCGAAGCCCTTGATGACCGCATGGCCGTCCGCGTTGTCGGTGATGGTCAGTTTATTGAACGTGAAATCCGCATCCCCTTTGATCTGGATGAGATCCCGTTCGTTCAGGATGTAGTCTCTGGAAAGGCCCTGCCTGTTGAGATGCAGAAAGTCCTTGATCGTGTCGTGGCCGTTATCCCTGTCCTTGTCGAACCGGAAAACGTCCCGGCCCGCGCCGCCCTCCAGCGTGTCGTCGCCATCGCCGCCATGCAGCTCATCCGAGCCGCCATTTCCATACAGGGTGTCGTCGCCATCGCCGCCATACAGGATGTCGTTGCCGCCGCCGCCGTACAGGGCGTCATTTCCGCCACCGCCATACAGATCGTCGTTGCCGCCCTTCCCGTCAATGATATCCCGGTGTTCCGTGCCCCGCAAAGCCGTGTCCTTTTCAGGCGTGCCGTCCGAAGCCGGAACATAACGATCACTGTCCTCGGTGCCGTCGATCCTGCAGGTTATCGAGCCGACCCCCACGAAATCCGCCTGGTCGAGATCCTCGATTTTCACACCCTTCAGGGTGATTGTGCTCTTGCCTTTGCCAGATCCATACTTGATCAGGGTGTCCCCGCCGACCTGGGAGACCTCAATGTCGATTCTGGGAGATGTGACGTTGCTGTCCTCGTCGTAGGTGATGAAATGGATCGTGTCGCCTGCCCCGAAATCGCGGATCGTATCGTTGCCGTTACTGAAGTTGCCGATCACGAACTCGAATCTATCGCTGCCGGCTCCGCCCGTGAGCCCGTCATCGCCCGCGCTGCCGTAAAGGATATCGTTGCCGTCACCGCCGTACAGTGTGTCGTTGCCCAGCCCGCCAACGAGGTTATCGTTGCCGGTGCCTCCGTACAGCTTGTCGTGGCCCTGGCCGCCCCAGATCCTGTCGTCGCCGCCGTTGCCGCGGAGCGTGTCGTTGCCGTCGCCGCCCCAGATCACGTCCCTGTCGCCTCGGCCCCGGGCTTTGTCATGGTCTCCCCAGCCATCAATCTCGTCGGGACCCGGGGTGCCGGTGAGTTTGTTGGGTTTAGCGTCTCCCTCTATCCTCCCGTTGCCGGAGGTCGGTTCGTTCGCCATGCTATATTTCCCGCTGCTGTTGTGATGTGTGCGATGCCGGGAACGAAAAGAGCCCCTCCAGCATTACGCGACCTGAGCCTCACCGTTTCCCTGCAGCCTCTGGCTGAGCCTGAAGGTCGATAGCCGATCCGGAAGTTCCTGTCAACGCCAGATCCGCCGTCAATCCCGCGTCCTGGAGTTCCGGACGCAACCAGAGCCATTTTCACCCGTATATATATAGGGCCAGGTCATTGCCGACGGCATCGAAGTCGAAATGCTCTTCCATATTGAAGCTGAAGTCGAAGTCCTCCGCGGTGATCCGCGACGCCTGTATTCCGACCAGCGTGACGGAACCGCTGTCCCAGGTGATGACGGTGTTCTCGCCGGACTGCCTGATCGTGAGATCCCCGAGATCCGTCCTGAGAGCCTCACCGACCTTCGACGCGGGAACTGATTGAAACGCCAGGATGTCCTTCCCGTCCTCGAAGTCGTGGATCGTCGCATGGCCGCCGTAATCCCTCCAGGATTTTCTCGCGAGGAGGAAAGTGTCGCTGCCCGCGCCGCCATGGAGATCGACGTTGTTCTTGACGTAAGTGAGAATGTCATCGCCCGCGCCTCCGTACAGCGTATTACCGCGGTGGCCGAACAGAATGTCGTCGCCGTCCTCCCCGTAAAGGGTGTCTTTGCCATTGCCGCCATGGAGTTCGTCGTTGCCCGCCCCTCCGCGAAGCGTGTCGTTTCCCTTGCCGCCGTCGAGATGGTCGTTTCCCTTGCCGCCGTCGAGCGTGTCGTTTCCGTGACCGCCATCAAGCCTGTCGTTTCCGTCGCCGCCGTCGAGCGTGTCGTTTCCGTAGCTGCCGTCGAGACTGTCGTTTCCGTCGCCGCCATCAAGCCTGTCGTCGCCGGTCCAGCCCTCCAGCCTGTCGTCGCCCTTGCCGCCGTCCAGGATGTCGTCGCCCTTGTCGCCTATCATATAATCGCTGCGGTCTCCGCCGTACAGCCTGTCGTCGCCGTCACCACCGCGAATCCAGGCGTCAACTTTGGAGTGGCCGTCGGTGTCGTAGTTGACATGCCGTGTGATGCCTTTGGGTGCCGTCGTGTCGGTGGTCCCGTCCTGGTCGGATTTCCTGTTCTGTGTGTCGTCTGTCGGGGCCCTGTCGGGCCGGCCGTCGCCGGAGCTGTGGCGCAGCGCGAAGTCGTCCGCACCGAGGGCGTCCGCCGCCACACCCTCCAGCCGGATGCTGTCACCCCTGTCGCCGTAGCGGATGACGGCGTCGGAGGCGTCCTGCCGGATGTCGAGCGCCGCGAACCCGCCGGACACCCCGTCGATGCGGATGGTCTCACCCTCCCGGAAGTCGGCGATCGTGTCGTGGCCGTGCCCCGCCGCGAAGACGAAAGTGTCGACGCCCCTGCCGCCATCGAGGTAATCGTTGCCGGCGCCGCCCCGGAGCGTGTCGTCGCCGTCGCCGCCGTACAGCCTGTCTGCGCCCCTGCCGCCATCGAGGTAATCGTTGCCGGCGCCGCCCCGGAGCGTGTCGTCGCCGTCGCCGCCGTACAGCCTGTCGCTGCCGTCCGCGCCCCACAGCACTTCTCTGTCGCTGCCGCCGCCATGGAGGGTGAAGCCGGGGGGCAGTTCGAAGTTGTTCGGGCCGAGGGATGCAGCCGACACGCCCATTAGCCGGATGGTGTCGCCGCCGTCTCCGTAGCGGACGACCGTGTCGTCGCCGTCCTGCTGGATGACCAGCGCCGCGAACCCGCCGGACACCCCGTCGATGCGGATGGTCTCGCCCTCCTGGAAGTCGGCGATCGTGTCGTGGCCGTGCCCCTCCGCGAAGACGAAAGTGTCGTCGCCCCTGCCTCCACGAAGGGTGTCGTCGCCGGTCCCGCCCTCCAGCGTGTCGTCGCCGTTGCCGCCCTTCAGGAGGTCGTTTCCGCCGCCGCCGTCCAGCGTGTCGTGGCCACCGACGGCCTTAAGGATATCGTCGCCGTCGCCGCCCGTCATGGTGTCGTCGCCCCTGCCGCCCTTCAGCGTCAGTCCGGTGGCCTTCTGCGGGGCCTCCTGCCCTTCGTCCCCGTCGCCCGCCGCCCGGACCGCCTGCTGCAGGGCGGGAATTTCGCCTTCTCCCTCGCCGCCTTCCGCGTCCGGAGGGGCGTTCCCGCCGTCACCGCCGTCCGTGGCCTCCCCGGCGTCGGGGAACCGGAAGCGGTCCGCCCCGAGGGTCTCCGCCGACACGCCCGTCAGCCGGATGGCGCCGCCGTCGTAGCGGACAACCGCGTCGGCGCCGTCCTGCTCGATCTCCAGCGCCGCGAACCCGCCGGTCACGCCGGCGATCTCGATCGTGTCGCCCTCCCCGAAGTCGGCGATGGTGTCGGAGCCGTCCCCCGCCGCGAAGGCGAAGGTGTCGTCGCCCAGGCCGCCATGCAGCGTGTCGCCGCCCCTGCCGCCCGTCAGCCTGTCGTCGCCGCGCCCGCCCCACAGCGTGTCGTTTCCGTCACCGCCATGGAGCGTGTCGTTCCCGTCGCCGCCGTAGAGGGTGTCGTTCCCGCCGTCGCCGTAGAGGGTGTCGTCGCCGTTCCAGCCGTCGAGCGTGTCGCCGCCCGCGCCGCCGTGCAGCGTGTCGTTTCCGTCGCCGCCCGTCAGGGTGTCCGCCGCGTCGCCGCCGCGCAGCGTGAGATCCTCAGCCGTCATCATCGTCCGCTCTCCCTTTGGTTCCCGGTGAGGCCGCCGCCGGCGGCCGGGGCCGGTACAGTTGATGTGAAACGGTCAGGGCGGTGCCGGGACACCCGCCTCAGGCCGTGCGCCGCCGCCCGGCGAACCGGGGTGCGCATGCTCCCCTTGCCGCCCCTGGGGGGGGTGAACCTCGGTCCGTCCGCCATGCCGGACCCTCCCGGCGCACGGGGGCGCACACCGAAGCATCGCGTCCGCGTGGGTGAATACCGTCTTCCCCAACCAGTATAATAGATCCGGAAGCCGGTTGCAAGCAGGCCGCCCGGCCTGCGGCCGGGCGATCCTCGGCGGGGTCGCCCGTGCCGCTTCCGTGCACCCGGAACCGTCATGGCGCCGTCCCGTCCGGGCGGTCGCTACCGGTGACCATGACGGGCCGCCACCAGCCCCTGATCCGCTCCGGGGGTATTGGCCCGAGATGGCGGCTGTCGAGGGCGCGGGGCGTGTCGCCCTCCACCGTGACGGCGCCCTCCGGCAGGCGGGCCGCGACGCGTTTCAGGATGAGCGGGCCGTCCGGGCGGTCCGGGGAGCAGTGGTCCCCGTACCAGACCGCCCCGCGGTGCCGCGTCCCGAGGCAGAAGGTCACGTAGCCGCCAGTCTCCGGCCCGGCCCTGAGGTAGAGGCCGCGGGGAACGGACGGGGTGGCGTTGCCGAGCAGCAGGCCGGTGGCCGCCGCCGCCCACAGGCCGCCGAGGACCAGGGCGGCCGCGAGGACGGGGGCGCGCCGGACATCGTGGCGGTCCATCGCGGTCAGCCCCGCTCCGGGGTTGCCGGATCCCCGTCCTGCGGAACGGACGGCGGCGGGTCTCCGGGCTCCAGGAGCCAGGGCGGTGGCCCCGGGGCGCGGCCGCGGAGCGTCGCCCGGAGGCGGTGGAGGTGCCAGCGCAGGAGGCTGTGCCGACGGGCCCGCCGGACCATGTGATAGCGCGCGTGGCGGCTGGTGGGATGGGTGAGGTACCAGTCGACGGTGTCGAGGATGCGGAGCGGCCAGCCGCGATCCGCGGCGTCGTGGGGGCGGGTCAGGATCCGCGCCGTGTCCGGCAGGAGGTTGAGGGGGGCGCCGCAGCGCATCGAGGCGTCGGACGGCCACAGCCGCCGCAGGGGAGCGGCGAGCCCGGCAAGGGCCGTCGCCTGCCTCCCGGCCGGTCCGAAATCCAGCGCGTCGGCGTCGACGCCGGGAAGCCGGCCCCAGAGCTCCCGCAGGCGGTCCTCCGTCATCCGTTCCGGCGCGTCCCGCACATCCTCCGCGTCCGCCGTCGGCGCCGTCTCCGCCGCGCCAGGCGGCGGCGGAACCCGGCCGCCCGCACCCGCGTCCGCAGCGCCGCCAGACGGTGCCTCCGCGTTCGGTGGCGGTCCCTCATGCGGTCCCGCCGTCGCCTCCGGTTTCCATGGTGTCCACATCCGTCGGCTCCTCCCTCCGTGCCAGTCTCTCTCCCTGCCGCCGGACGGCCTTGACGCCGCGTCCGAGCCTTTCGGCGACCTCCGTCCATGAGCGCCCCCCGGACCGCATCGTCCGGATGGTCCGCCGCTCGTCATCCGTCCAGGGGCGGCGGGCTGTCACATCGCCGTCCGTCACCGTTCGCGCCGGGACCGGACCGCCGTCCGTATTTTCCCTGTCCTCCGCTGTCCCCTCCGGCGCGGCGCTGGCCAGCGCCATGCCATCCCCGGCCTCCGGCTCCGCGTCCCGGGGGTCGGGTTCCTCCGGCCGCCGCGACCCGGGCATTCCGCCCTCCGGGCCGGATGGCGGAACGTTCCCGGGCTCCGTATCCGCTGTCCCGGCGGACGGATCCCGGGTGGCACCCACCATTCCGAGGACGGAGTCGAGCACCCATGCCTCCTGGCGCCGCAGCGCGAGGACCAGGAGACGCTCGGTCGGGGTCACCTCCATGCCGGCGTCCGGTCCGCCGCCCTCCGTGGGGGACCGGTCCCCGGTCACGGCGGGCTCCGTGTCCGCCGCGTCCACCGTGCCCGGCGTCGCCGCGGCCCCATGGCCGCCCGTCCTTGGCACCGTCCCTCCGGGGCCGTGCCCCGCCCTGTCCCCCGCTTGGGATGTCCGCATGGGTTGCGGAGGGTCGGTCGGGCCCCGCGTTCCGCCATCGGTGCCGGGTCCGGGCGGGGATCCGCCACCGCCGCCCGGGTGCTCCGGAGGTTCCGCCCCCTGTCCCGCGTTCCCGCCGAGGCGGCGCATCATCCGGCGGTGGCGCCTCACGGCGGCGAGCCGGTCGGCCACCTCGTCGGGCGACCTGACGCGCCCGCGCATGTCCGCCCGCGTGAAATACACCGCCTTGGTGGCGAGGACCGGCGGCGTCCGGCGCGTGAAGATCACGCTCCCGTGGGCGGGCAGCTGGCCGAGCGCGGCGGCGGACATCAGCGGCACCTCGCGCAGCTGCTCCGTCTCGCTCGATCCCACGGAGCCGCCCATGGGCGACATGACGGGCGCGGAGCTCGACGACCCCCGCATCCTGGTGCGCAGGGTGCGTCGCCCGAGCATGGCGACGATGTCGGCGGCGGTCCGGGAGGATCCGACGGCGCTGACGACGCGGGCCTCGCAGCTGTCGAGCCACGCCGTGGCCCCGGCCTCGCCGCCCCAGGCCTCCACGAGCTGCCCGAAGCTCTGGTAGATCAGCATGAGGTGCATGCCGATGGAGCGTCCGGCGTCGCGGACGTTGGCGAGCGCCTCCATGCCGCCGAGGACGCGGGCCTCGTCGATGAGGAACAGCCGCCGGGCCCTCGGGCGGTCCGGCTGCTCGGTGAGCTCCAGCGTGACGTACATCGCGCCGACCAGCAGCCTCGGGAAGGAGGCGAAGTCGCGGGCCATCAGCGCGGGCATGTTGATGAAGATGTCGTTCCGCGGGCCGAGCGCCGCGATGTGCTCCGCCGGGGACATCGTCGAGGATCCGTAGGCGGCGGTGTCGGGGAAGCGGGCGAAGGCGAGCTTGTTGGTGATGGTCTTGACCACCCCGGGGAAGGTGCGCCCGTCGAGGGCGCCGAGGCCCTCGAGCTCGTCCTCGATGAAGCCGGGACCGCCGCCGGAGACGAGGGCGGCGGCGTCCGCCAGCACCTCCTCCCGGGGGCGGTTGAGGAAGCGCGAGACGGTCGCCGCCACGTTGACGGTCCCCGCCTCGGTGCAGTGCGCCACCAGGGCGGCGAAGAGGTTGCAGGCCATCTCGTGGAAGTATTCCGAGACGTCGGACCCCCGGGCCTGCAGCGGCATCAGCGTGCGCGCCAGGGTCAGGTGGACCGAGGGGCTCTCCGCCGCGGTGGCGGCCACCAGCCGGAAGGGGTCGAAGCCGCTGTCGCCGTCGATGACGGTGGCGGTGTATCCCATGGCCTCGCGGGCCTCCCTCGTGCGGGCGTGGAGGTCGCCCTTGGGATCGAAGACGGTGAGCGGCCCGTCGTAGTTCAGGATGTTGGGGATGACGACGCCGGCGGTCTTGAAGCCGGCGCTGGCGGCGAGCACGACCACGTGGCCGTTGCCCTGGGCGGGATCCATGGTGATGAGCCGGCCGCTGCCCTGGCGCCTCCATGTCCGGGGGTCGGCGGGATCGAACCCGGGGGTGTCGGCGAGGGGGTCGAGATGCTCGCCGAGGACGATTCCGCCGGGATGGGCGAAGCGCCGCCGCACCTCCCTGGCGGTCGCCCAGGTGGCGTGGGGCAGGGCGTCGGCGTCGTCCTCGGCGCGGTCGGTGCCGCCGCCGCCGCCCGCGGCGTCCCTGACGGCGGCGAGCCAGAGCCGCACCGCGATGCCGGTCGCGAGCGCCGTCATCGCGGCGAGGACGCAGAGGGCGGCAAGGACGTCCGGAGGCGGGTCGCCCGGGCTGCGCAGGAGCGCGGCGGTCCACGGACGGACGAGCTCCAGCACCCCCCTTGCCTCCCAGCCCCGCCCGTAGTTCCACGGGCGGGCGAAGTAGAGCGCCAGCCCGGGCGTCCAGAGCAGCAGCCAGGCGGTGGACCTCCGCCCCGAGAGCCAGACCAGCCGGTGGGCGACCGCGGCCGGGAGGGTGGCGGCGAGGCCGAGGCCGGGGTCGTAGGACCAGGGCGGCGTGATCCCGTCGATCCAGAGCCGGGCGTTGGCCAGGAAGCCCGCCCAGATGCCGACGGCGAGCAGCGGAGGGGAGAGGACCGGTGGCGAGAGGAGCGCGCGCGGCAGCCGCCGCAGGATCCTGGCCATCGCCGCCGGTGCGCCACGGATCCCCCGCCGCCCGGTCATGGCGCCGCCGTCATTTCGGGGGGCGGGGCCACGATGGCCGAGCGCCCGGTCTCCGCGAAGAGCACGGGCCGTCCGTCAAGCCCGGCCATGGCGCGGGCCGCCTTGCGGCGCAGCACGTGCACGGGCAGGCCGCCGAAGGCGGTGTCGTTGGAGAGCACGGCGACGGGGCCTCCGCCGCCAGGTCCCGCGGACGCCCAGGCCCACGGCAGGAACGCCTCCAGGCAGACCAGGACGGTGAGGGGCGGGTCCGCGTCGGTGGCGGCGGGCATCGGGGTCCAGCGGCCGGTCAGTCCGGGGATGCCGAGGCGGGCCCGGGCCACCACGTCGTGGCGGCGTCCGGGCCGGGCGCAGGACCTGCGGTCGAACCTCCAGACCTCGCCGCGGCGGATCCCCCCGCCGTCCACGGCGACGCCGGCGATGATGGTCCGGTCCTCCGCCGCCCGGCACCAGAAGGCCACCGCGTCCCCGTCCGCCGCGCCGAAGACGTTCTCGCCGAGGATGGCCGTGCCGCCCGTCGGCAGGCTGTCGCGCAGGGCGATCCACCGCGCCCGTTCCGTGAGCGTCGCCGGGACGGGGATCTGGCGCCATCCCGGCGGGGTTGGGACGGGGGGAGCGGACGCGCCCCAGGCCAGCAGGGCGGCGGTGGCGGCGGCCAGGGCGACGCGCCGGGCCCGCCGCGGCAGGATGCCGATGGCCGTGAGGGCCAGGAGCGCCGCGGCTAGGCCGTGGATCCCGGCGCCGGGCGTGAGCGCGGCGAGTGGCAGGACGGGGCTGGCGGGGAACACCGGCACGGCGAGCAGCAGCAGCGCCGCGCCCGGGAGGCCGGTGGCGGCGGCGAGGACGCAGAGGGCGGCGAGGACCGGCAGCCCTCCGGCGACGGCGGCGGCGGGAGGCACACCGGTTCCGGCGAGGCCCCAGGCGCAGACCGCCACCGGGGGCGCCATGTATCCGGCCATGGCCGCGGCGCGGAGCCATCGGGAGTCCCACCAGAGCGCCGCGGGCAGCGGCAGGAGCGCGGCGGCGAGGGGAACCGCCGGAACGAGCGCCGCGGCGGCGGTGGCGCAGGCGCCGCCGGTGGCCAGGGCGGCGCAGCCCAGGGATTTCCGCATCATCCGGTACCCTCCGGCGGCCGGGCCCGCGTCACGGCCGCGAGAACGGACAGCGGGCCCTGGCCCCTCAGGGTGTCGTTCAGGTCCCGCTTCGATCCCTCCGGCTCCGGGGCCTCCGCGATCCGCAGCCGGCGGCCGCGCCCGAGGTGGTGGGCGACGGCCTCCCGGAACGCCTGTCCCGCCGGGCTGTCCGGCGCGTCCCTGTCCGGGGCCAGGATCACGTCGCGGTCCACCGGGACCGGGGCGGCCCTCCAGCCCGACACGCCGAACACCGCCCAGGTCTCCAGACCCGTCGCCATCCAGACCGAGAGGGCGCTTTCCGGGCCCTCGGCGACCGCCAGCGGGCCGCCGGTCCCGCCGCGCGCCGGAAACCGCGCGGGCGCCCCGCGGATGGCGCCGAAGGCCGGTTTCCGGACGTCGCGGTCCGCCGGGTTGCCATGCGGGTCGACGAGTATCCGCTGCCCGCCCATGATCCGCCCGTCGCCGTCCGTGGCCCAGACCACGAGCGCCGCCTCGCGGGCATGCATCACCCCGGTGCGGGGAACCGGGGGCAGGTAGCCGATCCCGCCCGCCGGAAGTGTGGCGATCCCCCGGGCGGCGAGGTAGCGCCCCGCCGGGCTTCCCGCGACCGGGCGGGCCAGCCTGGCGAGCCGGGCGACCAGGGCGGCGCGTTCCCGCCCGCCGTCCGTCCGCTCCGCGCACCGGGTCCGCCAGGCCCGCGAGGGACCGGCCGCCTCCGGCGGCACGCCGGCCCATGCGGCGGCGCTGGAGAGGACCCGGGGGAAGTCGTCCCGGGCGCCGCCCAGGCCGCAGAGCGCCACCGCGGCGAGGTCGAGGAGGTCCCCGCACTCACCCGTCCTGTGGTTGTACCAGAGACCGCGGCGGCGTCCGTCCATCCTCATCGAGACCGCCCCGTCCGCCTTCGCCCGCCAGTCCGCCGCGCCCGCGCGGACCGGTTCGCCGAACGCCATGCGGAAGAGGTCGCCGGCGCGGCGGTCGAGCGCCTCCAGGACCGCGCCGCGGTCCGGGCGGCGGGAGGGATCAGCGGACCGCATAGGGATCGACGCTCCAGACGCGGACCGGGGGCGAGAGGCCACCCGTCCGGCTGGCGGCGGCCATGGCCGCCCCGATCTCCCGGAGGTCCGGAAGGGCGGTGGCCCCGGAGTCGGGGGGCGGCGGGGCGGCGGGGGCAGGCGTTCCGGCGAGGACCGCCAGCACGGCGGCGGGCGTCGTGAGCGCCCTGTTGCCCGCCGTCCCGTGATGGGCGGACCGGCCCCGGTGCGGACCGTGGGTCAGTGGAAGGGCCGCCCAGATGCGGGCGAGGCAGTTGCCGTAGCGTGGGTGGCGCCACCGTGGCCCCGGCGCCCCGCACCCGGCGATCAGGAACCGGGCGAGGCGGTCCTGGACCGCGGGGTCGAAGGGCATGGAGGGATCCACCACACCCGCCTCGACCAGGCGCAGGAGGGTCGGGCGGATGATCTGGTAGCCGCCTGCGGCGGTGGACGGCGCCCCCGTCGCCCGGACCCTCGCCTGCCAGTCCAGCACCTCGCCGACGGTCATCTCCGTGAGGCGGCGCGGCGGCGGCAGGCGGATGCGGCGCTCGTGGTCGTCGTAGCCGCCCGGCGCCTCCAGGGCCCGGATGAAGGCCAGCAGCGCGGCGGTCGCGGCCTTTCCGTCGGTGGCGGGGGCCAGCGCGAGCGCCAGCAGGAGCGTCACGGCCGCCACGCCCCTCACCGGACGAGCCCCGCGGCGGCGGGCGGCAGGAGGAGGGCCAGCACGGCGGCCACCGTCTCCAGCAGGAACAGCGCGGGCGCCGCTGTGACCGGGTCGCTGACCGCCCTCGCCGCCCATGCCATGTCGAGCGACACGGCGGCGACGAGGAGCAGGACGGTGAGTCCCAGCCCGGCCGCGAGGAGGTGCATGACCGCGGCGCGGGCGTTGCCGGAGGTCTCCCGCAGCCCGCCGAACCCCAGGGCCAGCAGGCCCGCCGCGCCGGCCAGGACGAAGCGGGCGCCCCACCAGACGACGGTCGCCGTCAGGAGGCCGGAGGCGAGAAGTGTCAGCACGGCGAGGGCCAGCACGGTGGCCTGCAGGGTCCGCGGGGCCACCATCAGATGCCATGGGACGGGCCGCCGTTTGCCTTCGCGGGTGATTCGGTGCAGGGTGTTGACAGGAAGACAGCATGTTGTGGCGGGGGGCCGCGAGACGGCAACCCCCGCCGAGTGAAAGGAGAGAAAGATGACTGATTCGAAAACCCCTTTCGAGGGGAACGTTACCACGGTCTACGCGGCTCTGGAAGTGAGCGGCAGGAGCTGGATCCTCGCGGTGGGCGATCCGTCCGACACGTCGAGGGCCGGCATCCACAGGCTGGCGCCGCAGGACGTTGATGGGCTCCTGGGCAGGCTCGGGCGGGCGCGGGAGCGGGCGGCGACCGGCGGCGATGTCCGGGTGATGCTTGTGTACGAGGCCGGTTACGAGGGCTTCTGGCTGGCCCGGCGGCTGGAGGGGGAGGATGTCGAGGTGGTTGTCTGCGACCCCGCGAGCCTCGAGGTGGTGCGGAGGAAAAAGAAGGTGAAGACGGACCGGATCGACGCCCGCCGGATGGTCCGGGCGCTCAGGGCGTGGGACGGCGGCGACCGGGACGCGATGTCGCGGGTGCGTGTGCCAACGGTCGCGGAGGAGGACAGGAAGCGGCTGCTGCGCCGGCGGGAGCGTCTGGTGCAGGAGCGCCGCCGCCTCTCGAACTCCGTCGACGGGCTCCTGAGGCTGCACGGGGTGTTGGCCGGGGATCCGGCGCGGCCGGGGTTCCGTGAGCGGCTCGGCGGGATGGAGACCGGCTACGGGGAGCCGCTGCCGCCGGAGCTGCTGGCCGAGATCAAGGGCATCCTCGACCGGCTGGAGCTGGTGCGCGCGGAACTCAAGGCTGTCGAGGCGAGGAAGATGGAGATGCTGGAGGCGTCGGCCCGGGCCCTCGACGGCCTCCGCGCGGACGCCGCCGGGAAGGAGGCCGCTCCGCCCGTTGACAGACCGCGGGCGGCGCCGGCGGACGCCCACCACGCGGCGACGCTGGTCCGGCTGCGCGGGATCGGCCCGAACGACGCGCTGATGCTGGGCGGCGAGCTCTTCTACCGGGAGCTGCGCAACCGGCGGCAGCTGGCCAGCCTCGCGGGCCTGGCGCCGGTGCCCTTCGCGAGCGGGGGCGTCGACAACGACCAGGGGATCAGCAAGGCGGGCGGCGCGATGCTGCGAAAGCACCTGGTGCAGATGGCCTGGCGCTGGCTGCGCCACCAGCCCGACAGCGCCCTCTCGGCGTGGTTCCGGGATTACGTGAGCGCCCGCGACGGACGTTCGCGCAGGCGGGGGATCGTGGCGCTGGCCCGTAAGCTTCTGGTGGCGCTGTGGAGGTTCGCCACCACCGGCCTGGTGCCGGAGGGCGCCGTCCTGTCGCAGGCCTGAGAGCGGGAGGGCAACGGAACAACGGAACAACGGAACACCCGGGCGGCCCGACGGGGCCTCCGGGGAACCCGGGCAGGGCGTGTGACCGTGCAGGGGCCTGGTTCGCCGCAGGAAGCGGCACCGTTCATTTCAGATGGGTCCCGCCCCCCCCGGAACGTCGCACCGCCCGAATCGGGCATAATGGTCACGGGGCCGGCACCGGCCAACCGAACCGGATAAGAGGCTGGACGCGTCGTTGAGCGCGTCATGGAACCGCGACGTTCTGTCTGGACTTCCCCGGTGGCACGGAAGCCGCCCCCCGACGGAGGGAGGGACGCCGATGTGAGGTTTTGAAAAAGGGCACTTGACCTGTAAGGTCTCATAAGAGCCCCTCCGTGAGCGACAGCACGAGCGCCATGCGTCCGGCCACGTGGTCGGACAGCGAGAAGGCGGCGCCCACGCCCGCGCCACCGGCGATGGTGTCCGCCACCCTGTCGACCGCCGTGACGAAGGCCCCCGGCGCCGCGAGGACGGCGAGGCAGAGGCAGACCACGGGCAGGCGCAGGGCGATCGCGGCGACCGGGTCCCGCGCGTTCCCGCCGGTGATGGCGGCGCGGCCCGCCCGGAGCACGATGTCGAGGGTGAACAGCGCCAGCAGCAGTCCCGTCGCCCAGGCCGCCACGGCGGCGAGCGTCCGCTCCGCCGTCCGGGCGATGTCCTCCAGGAACCGGTCCCATGCCATCCCGAAGGTCCGGCCGGCCCGGATCGCGGCGGTCCCGGCGGCCACGTCGCCCACATCGAGCGAGCAGTCGAGGATTCCCGCGAAGCTCCGGGCGCCGACCAGCGCGTGGTTGCCGGCGATCCCCTCGTAGAGGGACCGGCCCGCGCCGTCACCGCCGAGCCGGGGCAGGGAGGCCCAGACGGCGGCGATCCTGTTGGCGGTCGCGGGCGACGCGTCGCCGTTCCGGTAGCCCGTCTCCCGCAGGAGATGCCGCGCGAGGCGGTCCTGCACCGCGGCGTCGAAGGGCGCGGCGGGGTCCACCACACCCGCCTCGACCAGGCGCAGGAGGGTCGGGCGGATGATCTGGTACCGGCCCGCGGCGGAGGACACGGAGCCGCCGCGCACCGCCGTCCGCTGCCAGGCGAGCACCTCCCCGACACCCATGGTCTCCAGCGCCCGCGGCGGGGGCACGCGGACCGCCCGGTGGACGGTCCCGTAGCCGTCCGGCGCCTCGAGCCGCCCGACGAGGTCCAGCAGGACGTCCTCGGTGCAGGCCGGGGCGGGCAGGGCCGCGAGGCAGGCCAGGAGCGCCGTCGCCAGCCGGATCACGGCCACCGCCCCGATGGCAGCCGCAGGTCCTCCTCGACGAGGACGTTCATGACCGTGCCGGCCCGTACCCGGAACCGCGCGCCCCTCGCGAGGAGTTCCCCGAGATACCGGTCGGTGACGCGCTCGGCGGAACGGCCCGCGACCAGCGCGGCGAGGGCGGCGTCGCCGCCGTCGGAACCGGTCAGGATCCGGGTGGCGTTGCCGGCGACGTCGAGGAGCGCGGCGGCGCCGAGGGCCCTGAGGAAACCGCTGGACCGGCGGCCGCGGATGCCGGAGACGCCGTCGGCCCCGACGGTCGCGAACCGGTCGAGACCGATGGCGCGGCCGTCGGGCAGCCGCAGGTCGGTCCAGGTGACGGACATCCGCCGCTGGCCGGAGCGCGTGTCCGAGAGGTACGTCCCCGTGAGCGCCGAGCCGCGGGGGATGAGGGTCCGGTGGCCGGTCACGCTGTCGCGGACGTCCCGCGACACCCGGGCGCGCACGAGGCCCGGCAGCTCCGAATCGATGGGCGTCTCGAGGACGGCCGGGATGACGCTGCCGCGGGCCAGCAGCCATGTCGGCCCGGTTTCCCCGTCAGTTCCGGACCCATCCGGTTCCGGCGGCGGGCGAGGGGGCTCCGGCGCGGTCCGTGCGGCGGCCTCCTTTTCCGCCGCCGGAGCCAGGGGGCTGTCGAAGGCCATGCGCCTGCGCTCGTCGCGGCGGTCGCGCTCGGCGGCGAGACGTTCCCGGATCGCCACCAGTTCCGGATCGGGCGGTCCCGGCGCGGCGGACGGCTCCTGCGGATCCATGTCCGGTTCCGCGCCACCGGCGGTGGCCGCGCCGTCCCCGTCCCGCGTTCCGGCGGCCACGAGCCGGTCATCCTCCGTCGTCCGTATTTCCGGGGGGTCGGCCGGGACCCCGCCGTCGATGCCCCCGCGCAGCATGAAGCCGCCGACGAGCCCGAACAGCCCGAACGCCGCCGCCAGCGTGACCAGCGTCGTGGACATGACCGGCCTGCCGCCGGAGGGACCGGTGTCCGTCACCTGAGCCTCACGATATCGAAGTCCTCGACCACCATGCCGAGGGGGTTCTCCATCAGCGTGTCCGCGTCGGTGATCCGCCGGCGCCCGAGCACGAAGGTGCCCTGGTACCGGCGACGCGCCTCCTCGGCGCCCGTCGCCCGTCCGCGGCGTATCTCGGTCCAGGACGCGAGCCAGCTGCGGCCGCCGACCAGCACGACGGACCCGACCTCCACGTCCACCGTCGCGGTCTCGGCCACGGCGAAGGGCGAGGTCTCCGGATCGCGGGCCCAGGCGACGGTCTTGCGGTCCGCGGCGGAGCCGGACTCGAGGAACAGCTGGACGCGGCGGAGCCGGCCCCGGGTCACGGCGGGGTCGGTCGAGACCGAGCGCCAGTCGCGGAGGTAGGCCGCGACCTCGTGCCGGACGGCGGCGTCCGGCCAGTCCCGGATCGCGCGGGGCGCGACCATCGGCCGGGTGCGCCCGACCTCGTCCAGCGCCACGATGTAGGGTATGTACTCCGACCGCACGGCCGCCCAGATCCCGAAGCCCACCGCCACCGCCGCGAGCCCCAGGGCGGCGAAGGCCACGCGCCGCCAGCTGTCGCGTTCCATGGCGAGGGCCGCCGTCCGGCTGTCCCATGCGGCCCGGGCGCGGCCCCAGTGACCGTCGCCGGTCATCCGCCGTCCCCCGGCGTCCGGGCGCCGCCGTAGCCGATCCGTTCGGCGACCCGGTGGCCGAGGTGCCGCCCCAGGTCGCCGTTGCGCGCCATGCGGCCCCAGTCGATGGCGCCGTCGCGGAGCCCTCCCAGCGTCGCCGACGCCACCCCGGTGGCCCCGGTTCCGGCGCGGGCGGCCGAGGCGGCCCCGCCCGCCGCGCCCAGCACGGCGCCCGCGGCCGCCGCGCTTCCGACGGTCACCGCCCCCCTCGCCACGCCGCCCGCCACCCTTCCGGTCCGCTCGCCGGCGGCGGAGGGGATGCCGCCGACGAGCGATTCGAGCGTCCCGGGCAGGGTCAGGACCAGGACGGCGGTCACGATCTGGAGCAGCACCATGGTCATGGCGTTCTCGAACCCGCTCCCCGAGCGCAGGGCCAGCGCCGAGGTCATCTCCCCGGAGGCCTCGACGATGACCAGCAGCCCGAGCAGCTTGAAGCCCTTGCCGATGAGCGCGCTCACGTACCGCAGCGCGATGCCGCGGGTCTCCGTCAGGCCGGCGAAGAGCAGCGCGGTGACGCCGGCGAGGCCGACGAGGTAGAGTTCCGCCCAGATCACGACCAGCATCGCCACCGTGACGGCCAGCACCGTGAGGTAGACCATGGCGGCCAGGGCGTAGAACCATGTGCCCGGGTTCAGCGGCCGCATCTGCTTCAGCCAGCTGACGGAGCGGGAGATGCCCGCGGCGACCAGTCCGCCGACGTCGGTCTCCCCGGCGCCGGCCTCGCCGGCGATGGTGATGGCCGTGCCCGCCAGCCAGTCGACGAATTCCGGGACGATGGTGGCCAGCAGCCACACGCAGGCGACGAAGCCGATCTGGAAGGCGAAGCCCTGCAGCAGCGGCTCGAAGCCGTCGTTGCCGATGATCGCCCGCCCGGCCCGCAGCGTGAAGTCCACCGCGAGCAGCGCGACCATGGCCGACCGGGCGATGGCGCCGAGCCGGTCCCCCGACAGCCCGAGCTGGCGGCGCATCTCCCCTATCATGGCCTCGAGGGCGCCGCCGGCGAGGTCCTGCGCGGCGGCGGCGTCGGCGGTCAGGGCCAGCAGGACGAGGGCGGCGGGCGGCAGGAGGACGGCCATCACCGGTCCCCGAGGCCGAACAGGCTCCGCATGCTGCGCCCGGGCGGGCGGGCGTCGAGCCGCCGGACGGTCGCGTCGATCTCGGTCTCCATCCGCCGCTCCTCCGCCTCGCGGCGGTCCAGGTCGGCCAGCGTCCGGCCCCAGGCGATGGCGTTCTGCTCGGCCTGCACGGCGGTGAGCGCCCGGAGGTCGTTCATCTGCCGGGCCATGGACGCCGCCATCTGGCTGGCGCCCTGCAGCACCTGCATCTGGCCGTCCTCGGTGCCGAACCTGGCGCCGATGAGGTCGACGAGACGCGCCTCGGTCTCCACGTCCGCCAGCGTCGCGTCCGCGCCGCGCAGGCCGGTCTCGAGCGCCGCCCGCCAGCGGCCCTGCCATGCGTCGTAGCGCTCCCCCACCCGCGCCCTGTCCAGGCCGTCCCGGTCGAAGAGCGGGTCGGTGACGAGGCCGGAGCGCAGGAAACCGTCCAGCGCGGCTCCGGATCCGGCGACCGCGCCGGCGGCCCGGCCGATGCGCTGGAGGCCGAGGACGCCGTCCATGGCGTCCCGGAGGTGCCGTTCGGGCAGGCTGCGGATGTTGCGCAGCATCACCTCGTAGGCGGAGATCTGCGTCGAGAGCTGCTCCAGCTGCGCGGCGAGGCTCTCGGTCTCCGTGGACAGGATCGCGCCCTCGGTGGTGGCGATCGCGGCGAGCTCCGCGTTGTTGAGCAGCTGGGTCCATTCCGTCGCGGCGCCCGTGACGCCGCCCGCGTGGACGGGGGCCGCCGCCAGAAGGAGCGCGGCGAGGGCGGCCGCGTCAGGCCGCCCGGTGTGCCGTCGGGTCGGTGGCATGGGCCAGGTCCTCCTTCCAGTAGTCGGGGCGCCGCCGGGCGAGGTCCGCCGCGCGGCGGCTGTCGGCGGCGCTGGTCCGGCCGAGCAGCGAGAGGGCGGCGGGACCGAGGGGGAAGCTCACCATCCGCCGGAGGCCCGGCTGGACGACGTAGACCTCGTTCCTCGGCCGCGCCGCGGCGAGCAGCGCGATCTGCGCGTCCTCCAGCTGCAGCGCCCGGTACTGCGGCGCCTGTACGGAGGTCCGCGCCTCGGGGTTCGGCAGGAACAGCCGCGTCGGGCAGCTGTCGAGAAGGTCGGCGGTGATCTCCGAGCGCACGGCGTCGGCCACGGACTGCGTGGCCATCAGGACCGCGGCGCAGCTCCTGCGGCCCTCCTTGAGCCAGCCGCGCAGGCGGCCGGCGAAGGGCGGGTGGGCGAGGAAGCTCCAGGCCTCGTCGAGCACGATGAGCGTGGGGCGGCCGTCGAACCGCCGGGCGACCTGCGCGAAGATGTAGTCGAGCGACAGCACCGCCACGGGGCCGCCCTCCTCCATGAGCGCGCGGGTCTCGAACACGGTGAGGCGGGCGCCGTCGAGCGCCGCGTCGAGGTCGAGGCCGTCGGTGTCGAACGTGCCCGCCCGTGGCCCCGTGATCCAGGCCTGCAGGCACTGCCGCAGCAGCCCGTCCTGGACGTACTCCGCGACGTTCAGGAGACTGGGCGCGGGCGAGCCGGCCAGGGCCGTGACGGCCGCCCGCAGCTCCTCCATCCGCCCGGGCGACGGCCGTTCGCCCGTCTCCTGGCGCACGAGCTCGGCAAGCCAGCCGGCGGCCCAGCCCGCACCGAGGCTGGCCATGTGGGCCAGTGGCGCGATGCCGGACGGCCCGCCGCGCCCGGGCTCGAGCCAGCGGCCGCCGAGGGCGTGGCAGGCGTGGCGGACGGAGCCGCCGCGGTCGAACAGGATCACCCGCGCCTCCGGCAGGCGGAGCCAGGCCGAGGCCAGCAGCCCGAGCAGCACCGACTTGCCGCCGCCCGTGGGTCCGAAGAGCAGCGTGTGCCCGACCTCGCCGTGATGGAGGTTGAGATGGAAGAGCCCGCCGGTCCGGGCGCGGACCGGCAGCAGCGCCGGCGTTCCGGGGGGCAGGAGTCCGGAGGGGCAGGTGGGCCGCCCGCCGTCGATGCCCCGTACGGGCATGAGGTCCGCCATCACCCGGGCGCGCACCATCACCGCGCGGGGATTCGGGGCGGCATGGCCGGGCAGGGCCGAGAGGAACGCCGGCAGGGCGTTCGCCCGCTCCTCGCGCAGCGTGAGCGCCGTCTCGCCGAAGGTCTCGCGCAGCGCCCGGACCGCGGGGGCGAGGTCGGAATGCGGCGCCCCGTGGTCGCCCTGGAGGATCACGGTCGAGGTGAACCCGCCGTAGCCCTCCGTGCCGCTGGCGATCTCGCCCAGGGTCCGGTCCACGCCGGCGGACATCCGCGCCTCGAACAGCTTCGGGCGGCCGCCGCCCCCGCCGGAGACGTTCCCCCGCATGTCGGCGCCGGACTGGAGCCATATCCGGCGGCGCCAGAGCGCCCTGTCGTGGGCGGTCCGCTGGCTCATCGCCGCGAAGCGGGTCACCCAGACCAGGGGCGCGCGGATGTCCTGCAGCGCGGCGGTGGCGGCCAGCGGATAGACCTCGCCGAGCCCGCCGACCGCGAAGCAGGCGCAGGGGCGCCCGGACACCCGGAGCGGCCCGGACAGCGACGGCTGGACGATATCCGGGGCGAGCAGGCGGTCGAGGCCGACCGGGAGGCTGGCGGCCGCCAGCCGCGGCGGGCGGCGGGGATCCCCCACCAGTGCGGCGAGGTGGCCGCACAGCTCGGACTCGACCGTGTCGCCACCGGCCCGTTCCGTCCGGTCCAGCCGGGTCAGGCCGAGGCCGCTGTCAAGGCGGCTCTCGAGCAGGCCGCATTCCTCCCCGAAGGCGTCGAGCAGCGCCTCCAGGTCCGGCTGCGGCGGGTCGGGCCTCCAGCCCAGGAACAGCAGCAGGTCGTCGCTCCACAGCGCCCCCGGCGCCGCGAGGAGCGCGTTGGCCTCGATGGCGAGCACGTCGAGGGCGGCGTCGCCGGTCTCCGCCAGCAGCGGCTCCGGCCGCCAGGGACGGCGCCTGAAGACCACCCAGAGCGTGTGGGCGTCGCCGAACTCGGAGAGGCGGGCGGCCAGCCACGCCAGCCGCCCGCGCAGCGCGTCGGCCGCCATGCTCTCGGTGTCGAGGCCGCGCATGCGCCAGCCCGCCAGGCAGGATCCGTCCCGGCAGGCGATGGCGCCGGGCGCGACCAGGGCGCCCCAGTTCAGGAAATCCGCGAAGCATCCGGGCGTCCTCATGGGCCGCCCCCGCGCGCCGCGTAGGTGTCCGGGTTCAGGTGCTGGACGCTGAACGGGCCCAGGGCCCGGACGCCGGTCCGGGTGGGGAGGTAGAGCCGCGCGACCCGGAGGTCGCCGCCGATCACGGCGACGGCCGAGACGGAGCCGTTGCCGGCCCGGTCCAGGTCGATCCCGAGCCCGGCGCCCGCCTGTCCGTCCCGTGCGATGCGGAACCCGGCCCGCCGCAGGTATCCGATGGTGTGGCGCTCGCAGGCGGAGGCCCGCCGGGGCGCGACGATCACGGTGCGGCGGAGCGAGACCCGGGCATGGATCCCGCGGGCCAGGTCGTAGCCGATCGCGCAGGCCTGGGCCTCGGTCACCCGGGCGGGCTGGAGCGAATGGACCACCCGGACCGTCCCGTCGCCGGGGTCGGTGACGCCGGCGCAGCCGCAGGCCGCGAGCAGCAGGGCGAGGGCGGGCGCGGCGCGGATCATGTCGCCTCCGGGCGGGACGGCGCGGGCGGAAGCGCGGCCTCCAGGGCGGCGGCGACGGTGGCGCCGTCGAACCCGGGCCTGATCTCGACCAGCGGCATGCCGGCCTCCTCCAGCGCCCGGCGCTTGAGACGGTCGCGGCGCCGCGCCGCCCGGGCGGACCGCATGCTGAAGCCGTGGTGGGCCTCGCCCTGGTACTCGATCACGGCCAGCACGTGGAACCCGGCGTCGACGGCCACCATGTCGGCGCGCAGGGCGGCGACCAGCCAGTACCGCCGCCGGTCGGCGCAGCGGAGCATCTCGCCGTAGGAGACCTGCGCCATGAGGCGGGCGCCCTGAGGCAGGCGGGCCGCGACCATGCGGTAGAGCCGCGCCTCGGTCCGCCCCAGCAGCGGCCGGGAGGCGAAGGCCGCGGGCGGCGCCCCGTCGCCCGGCTCCGCGCGGAGCCGGGCCAGCAGCCAGGCGAGCCAGCGCGTCACCGCGCCGCCTCCCTGCGGATCCGCACGCGCATGCGTCCGGACTGGAGCCAGACGTCGTCGACCACCCGGTCGGCCACCAGACGGGTCCCGCCGTCGGCCACATGGGTGTTGAGCGCCGCGTTGCCCTCGCCGGCGCCGGGGACGATGGCGGGCATCGCCCCCCGGTAGCGCGGGTGGAGGTCGATGTAGGTGCGCTCGCCGTCGGCGAACACCCGGACGGGCCGGAAGGTCGCGTCGCCGTCGATCCTGAATCCGAAATCCAGGTCCTCCGCGACGCGGGGACCGGCCTGTGTCTCCACCCCGTCGCGGGCCATCCGGGCCGCGCGCTCCGCCGCCCGGCGGGTCTCCTCGGCCAGCCGTTCCGCCTCGCGCGCCGCGACCTGCCCGGCGATGGCGCGGGCGGCGGTGTCGGGATAGGCGAAGGCGAGGATCGGCGTGTGGACGTCGGGGTCGTTGACCAGCGTGATCGTGTAGAGGCGGCGGTCGGTCGGGATGACCAGGTTCGTCGTCTCGGCGTCCTGGGCGGGCTTGACCTCGAGCACGGTGGTGGCCGGATCGCGGCCCTGGGTCTTGGCCACCACCTGCCAGCGGACGCTGTCGCCCCAGGACGGGCTGTCCGTGAGCTCCTCGCCCCGCTCCAGCTCCACGTAGCAGACGGTGAGCGGCGAGCAGAAGGCGGTGGGGATGGCGGCGCCGAAGGTCGTGACGACCCGGCCCGCCGCGCCGAGCGTCACCGGTCCGGTGCGGGCGGCCCACTGCCCGGAGACCGCGCGTGTCCGCGCCGGCTGGGTGTCGGGGGGGTCCTGTCCGGCGAGGAGCGTCTCCGCCCAGGCCGCGAAGCCGAGGTCCGTGCGGCCCGCGGCGACCTCCGCCCGCCACAGGTCGCGCAGGATCTCCCCCGCGGGCCGCGGCGGGGCCGGGGAACCGCCGCCGTCCGCCGCCCCGTCATCGGATGCGGGATCCGCCGCGGCGGGATCCTCCGCCTGACGGTCCTCCGGCCCGGCGATGTCCGCCCCGGCCGGATCCGCCACCACCGTTCCCGGCGGGGCGGCGAGGTCCTGGGCCGCCGCCGTGATGGCCAGCAGGGCGGCCGCCAGTGTGGAGGTGACGGCGCGGATCATGGATCCGCCTCCGGTCCCGCCGTCACGGGGTCGGGGGCCTCCACCGGTGGCGGCAGCTCCGCGCCCCGCGCCGTGTCGAAGAGCGTCGAGGTCATGGCGTCGGCGCCGGCCAGCGCCGCGCCGGCGATCACCACCAGCGGGGCGCGGCGGGCGAAGCCCGACATGTCGCTGCCGAGGATCAGCGCCCCGATCGTCGCGACGATCCCGATGATCATCAGCAGGTACGCGAAGGGGCCCATGATGAAGTCGGCGAACTCCAGCAGCGGGCTGCCCGAGCCGAAGATCGCGTCGGTGGCGTGGGCCGGTCCGGCGGCCAGCAGCGCGGTGACGGTGGCCGCGGCGCGGCGGTCAGTCGATGGCATGGGCTGTCTCCATGGTCGTTGTGCCGCCGTCGCGTACGGCGCTGAGGATCGAGGCGACCTCGGGCCGCGACCGCCCGCGGCGGACGAAGACGACCATGTCCACCGCCGCCGCCAGCAGCGGGTCCGGATCGGTGGACATGACCTCCGACGCGAGCAGGCGGAGACGGTCCGTCACCTCGCCGGCGCCGTTGGCGTGGAGGGTCACGAGGCCGCCGGGATGGCCGGTGTTCCACGCCTTGAGCAGCGTCATCAGGACCGCGCCCGTGCGGACCTCGCCCACGACTATGCGGTCCGGGGCAAGGCGCAGCGCCGAGACGAGCAGGCGGTCCATGCCCACGCCGTCGCAGCTCCGCAGCGCCACGCCGTTGGCGAACGGCGAGCGGATCTCGGGCGTGTCCTCGATCAGGACCAGCCTCGCGGACGGGTCCAGGGTGGCGAGATGGTCCAGGCACGCGTTCAGGAGCGTGGTCTTGCCCGCCCCGGTGGCGCCCGCGAGGATCAGGTTCCCGCCCGCCGCGAGGGCGTCCTCGATGACGCGGCGGGGGACGGGATCGGGGACATACGCCCCGAGGGTGACCTTCCGGGCGAGGTGGCGGCGGATCGAGAACGTCGGGGATTCCACGACCGGCGGCACGAGCGCCTCGATGCGGTGGGCGGTGCCGGGCACGCGGCCCGACAGGATCGGGCTCTCCGCCGTGATTCCGGTCGCCGTCCAGGTGGCGCACCAGCGCAGGAAGCGGTCGGCCGCGCCGTCCTCCATGCCGCCCCAGCGGGCCGGATCCGCGCCGAAACGCTCCACGAAGACGGCCCCGTCGGGGTTGCGGCTGATCTCGACCACGTCCCCGTCGTCGAGAAGCGGCGCCATCGGTCCCAGCAGCGTGACGATGCCGGTGCGGTCAGCCATGGCGGCGGGACTCCCGGGCGGGCATTGACCCGCGGTGGTGGAGCCGCCAGACTGCCGTCCGGACAGCGGAAAGGGACACGCGATGGAGGGACGGGGGACGGAGCCCTACGGCCGGTTCGATCTGGCCTTCGCGCGCTCGCCGCAGCTGTTCGGCTGCGAGCGGCGGCCGCTCCTCGCCCTGGCGGGCCTGACCGCGTTCCTCGTGCTTGTGGTCTTCGGCTTCGGTATCCCCGGCGTTGTCGGCGGGGCGGGGATCTTCGCCTGCGGCTACGCCGTCCTGCGCCGGGCCGCCGCGGCGGATCCGCAGTATTTCGAGGCGCGGTGGGCCGCGATGGCCTGCCCCAGGCGGCTGCCGGACGTGCCGCGCGATCCGTGGCTGCCGCGCCATGTCCCGTTCACCGGCTTCGACGATCCGCCGCCGCGGGAGGCGGTCGCCCGGGCCTGGGCGGCTGTGGCCGCCGCCGCCGCGGCGGTGGCCGCCGCCGTCTGGCTGGCCGTGGGCGCCATGGCGGGCATCGCCGCCCTGGTGGCTCTGGCCGGGGCCGTCGCCCTGTGGGTGGCCGCCCTTCCGGCGTCGCCGGAGCGGGACCGCCGACGCAGGGGCATGGTCCTGCGCGGGGAGGGACATGGACTCCCTCACGCCGCGCCCGCGTCACCGTCCTCCGGGCGCGGCGGGAAGAGCAGGATCTCGGTGGCCCCGACCGGGAAGTCGAGCAGGAGCCGGTGGTAGACCTCGCCGGCCGACGAGGTGTTCTCGAACATCACCCCCACGCGGACGTACCGGGTGCGGTCGTTGCCGCCGCTGTCCTGGCCCGCCTGGACGGGGACGCAGGCCCTGTAGTGTTTCGTCATCGTTCCTCTCCTCATCGATGGTGGTGGTTGGTGTGGGCCGGGCGGGTCATCTCCGCGCCCTGCGCCATCCGGCGGCGCGGGCCTCCGCCTCCGAGCGGAAACATCGCTCGCCCCTGGCCTCCGATATCCGGGTCCGGCCGTACCAGGTCTGGCCCGGGACATGGTAGATCCGCTCGCCCGAGGAGCTGATGTTGCCCTTGATGATGCAGTCGCCGCCCGTCCGGAGGGCGGGGGCCGTTTCCGGGGCCCTGCGCCAGTCCCACGGCGCGTCGAACGTGCCCCGCCACATTCCGCGGCGGCCCGCCCGGGCGGCCGTTTCCTGACGGACATAGTCCCGGCTGTAGCGGCGATGGGCGAGCGCGTGGCCGGCCGAGACCATCCATGCGTTGATGTCCGTGCCGGAGACATGGCAGACAGCGACCGCCCGGCCGTACGGATCGGTGTCATGGACGGTGCAGCGGACCCCGCGGCCCTCGACGAGGCCCCGGAGCGCCCGGGTGGCCTCACGCCCGCAGGGCCAGGTCCGTCCGGACGCTTCGGTGCAGTTCTGGGCGCTCTCCGGCGCGTCGATGCCGTGGAGGCGTATCCGGACCGTGCCGACCCGCAGGGTGTCGCCGTCGATGGCCCGGGCCGTTCCTGTGACCGTGTCCGCCGCGGCGGCGGGCCATGGCGCCATCGGAACCGCCCCGAAGTCCCATGCGGCGACCAGCGCCGCCGCACCCAGCAGCAGGACGGGGAGGGCGGCGCGGAAAAACCGCCCCGCGCCCGGCCGTCTCCGCCCATGGCTCCATCGCCGCCCGCCTCCCCCGGCGGGAGGGACCGGACGGAGACCGGCGCGGTTCCGGCGGCGGGTCACGGTGCCGCTCCGTGGCCGGCCAGCCGCATGAGCAGCACGGGGGCGGCCGCGCCCATGGCCGGGATGGCGCCGGGGAACATCGAGCGCAGGGGCCGTTTCCCGCGCGCGGCGCTCCAGGCCGCCGCCGTCACGACGCATCCGGCCATGAACAGCGCCAGCGCCAGCGGCAGGAGCGACGTGCCCGCCACCAGTCCGAGCGCGGCCAGCAGCCAGATGTCGCCGTGGCCGATCCGGCCCGGACGGAGCACGGTCACCATCCAGGTGACGCCCCCGGCGACCGTGGCCGCCACGAGCGCGTCGAGCGCGGCCACGCGTCCGCCGCCGAGCCAGAGAAGCGCCAGCACCGCCGCCGCCAGAACGCCGCCCAGCGGTGGCGACACCTCGAAGCGGCGGGCGTCGGTCACGGCCAGTCCGGCCATGGCCGCGAGGGCGGTGGCGGCGAGCGCCGCCTCCAGCAGGGTGAGGGGTTCAGACATGCGGCGCCTCCCCGTCCGCAAGGCCGGCCCAGAGCGGCGGGCGCGCGAGTTCCTCCAGCAGCAGCCCGAGGATCGAGGCGGGCCGCTCCTCCCCCGTCAGCGCGTCGAAGGCGGTGCCCATCGATCCGGCGAGGGCCCCGGCCGTGACGCCCTCGTGCTGGAGCACGACCGAGAGCGCGATGCAGAGGTCGCCGACCAGGGTGTCCATGTCGGAGCCCGCCCGGCAGCCGCCGGAATAGAATATCTCCCTGGCCTCCAGGTGCTCCGGATCGTAGCCGATGGTGATGTGGACCGTCCGGTCGGCCCACCTGAGCCGCCGTGTCTCCGCCGCGCGGCGGTCCGGCAGCCGGACACGTCCTGTCCGCGTCCGTTCCGTCATGGGCCGTACTCCCTTTCCGTCCGCGTCCCGCCGCCGTCCGTCCCGTCGTCGAACAGGGCGCCGAGGCGTCCGCAGACCGGCGCCAGCGGCGAGGCGCGGCACTCCTCCATGGGACGGCGCTGGAGCAGGGCCGCCGCCGGGTCGCTTTCCGCCGCCCGCAGGAGCCGCTCCTGCCACCGCCCGATCCGCTCCAGCGCGGTGATCTCCGTCCTGAGGCGGGCGATCTCCCGCGCCATCCGGTCGCGGACGTCCTCGGCCGCCGCCGGATGCGGAAGGGAGGACGCGGCGGCGAGCGCCATGGCGGCCGCCCTCAGCATCCCGAGCAGCTCCCGACGGTCAGGCTGCCGACGGTGAGCGTGGTGAAGCTGGCGCTGTCGGCCGAGACCGTCGTGGCCGCCAGGCGGTCGGCGGTCATGTCGCCGCCGTCGGCGGCGCCGAACACCGCCTCCCCGGCGACCGAGAGCGTCCCGCCGAAGGTCAGCCCGGACCCGGCCACCGCGCCGGTGGCGGTGATGTCGCCGGCGGTCAGCCGGCCCGTGACCGTCAGCGTGTCGGTGAGCACCGTGGCCCCGTTCACCGTGAGGCCACCCGCCACCTCCGCGGCGCCGTCCACCGAGAGGGCGCCGTCCACGTCCAGGGGCCCGGTCACGGTGACGGCGCCCGCCCCGGCATCCTCGATCAGCGGCGCGGCGATGGCCGCCGCGGTGACGGTCCCCGCGCCGGTGATGTCCTGGCCCGCCATGTCCAGGGCCGTCAGCATGCGTGTCGCGTCCGGACAGCCCGGCACGGGCGCCCGGTGGAGGTAGGCCTCGCAGGGGGCGAGCAGGAAGGCATGCGCCATCGCGAAGAGATCGCCCCCGATGGCGAAACCCGGCGCCGCCGCGTTGACCGCCGCGAGGTCGTAGTCGAGGTCGGGTCCCCGCAGGGCCGTGCCGCCGGCGGGCGCGAACACCCCGACCCGGGCCACGCCGTCGGCGGCGCCCGGCATGCCGCGCGGCGCCGGATCGCCCCGCGCCCGCGCGAACACCAGGATCCTGTCGGCGGCGGCCGGATCCCGCATGAGGAACGCGTCCATGGCGCGGCGGCGGCCTGGGGTGTGGCGCAGGTCGCCCGGACCGCGCAGGTCCGCCGCCTCCAGATCGGCGTGGGCGACCGCCACCGGCGGTCCGGCGGGAGGGGCGCGGGTCGTGTCGGCCTCGACCCAGAGACGGGCGGCCTCGGCGAGCGCCGCCACGGCCCGCGCCTCCGCCACCAGCGCGGCGCGGTCGAGCATGGCGCCGACCGCCGCCCCCGCGAACAGGAGGATGAAGCCCAGGGCGGCGGCGGCCAGCATGGTGTCGACCATCCCGAGACCCCGGCGGCGGCGGCGGGTCCGGGTCATCGGACCGGCCCGCAGCCCCGGCAGGAGCCGACGGTGAGCGCGCCGGCCGTGGCACTGCCGAGGACACCGCCGCCGGCGGTGACGGTGAGGGAGGGTCCCCGGAGGGCGGTCAGGCGGGCGGCGCCGAAGACCAGTACGCGGTCCCACGCGATGGGGCCGGCGCCGGACGACAGGTCAAGGCCGTCCGTTCCGCCACCGGCCCGGCGGGACACGATCGCCGCGCCGCCGGTGAGGGTGCCGGAGGAGACGAGGTCCGGGACGGCGGCGGCGGGGACCGCCATGGTGCCCGAGGCGACGGCCGGTCCCACCACGCGGAGGCCGCCGCGCGCCCTCGCCGATGTGGCCTCCAGCCGGTCGGTCCGCAGCGCCGCGGCGACGGTCGTCGGGCCGGTGATGGCGTCCGTGACGGCGCGGGAGGCGGAGATGCGTCCCGCGTCGGCGATGTCCCGGCCGTCCATGTCGAGGGGGGCCAGCATCGGGGTTCCGGCGTGACCGGCCCGTCGGGCGCGGAGCACGGCGCGCCGGTCGATGCGGCCGAAACGCCAGGCCATCACGGCGAGGTCGCGGGCCGGATCGACCCCCGCCGCCGTCGCGGCCAGCCGCATGGCGTCCGTGCCCCCGGCCTCGGCCGCGAGGTGGGTCGCGACCGCGTCCAGCAGCGCCGCGGGCGCGGCGGCCGGCGGCCGGATCACCAGAAGCCCGTGCGGGAGGGCGTCACCGGCCTGGCCCGGTGGCATGGAGAGCAGCGGCGTCACCGCCCAGCCGCGGGGTGGCGTCACCCAGGGCTGGTGGGCGGCATGCGCCTCGAGGCGGGCCGTCTCCGCCGCGTCCAGCGGCCGGGCGGCGCCCTCCGCCGGCGGCGACGTGAGTCCGCCACGCGCGGTGTGGAGCCAGTGGTGCAGGCCGTAGCCCTCCGCCGCCGCCGTCTCCACGACGAGGCCGGCCAGACCGGCGATGCGGGCGCGCGCCTCCGCGATCCGCACCGCCGTCCAGAGCGTCGACAGGACGGTGGCGGCGAGCAGCGCCCCCGCCAGGGCGGCGAGGCCGCGGCGGGCGCGGCGGGGAGGGCGGCGGGTCATCCGCGGAAGACGATGGCGATCTTGTCGTCGCCGCCGCCGTCGCATTCGTCCGTGATCTCGGTCGGCGTGTCGAACGCCTCGATCTGCGCGGTGCTGCGCACCTGCGTGAAGGCCGTTCCGCCCGCGCCCTCCACGTCCAGGCCCACGACGTCGTCGCGGTTCAGGAAGCCCGCCGCCAGCCGCTCGCAGGCGGCCTCGGGGAGGTTCAGGACGGAGATGTAGAACCTGTCGGCGGAGGCGGTTCCCGTTCCGTCGTCGTCCGGCTCGTCGCCGCCGCCGGCGAAGATGCGCCCGCCCCAGGGCGTCACGATGCGCCGCGCTCCGCGGCCTCCCTCCTGGATGGCGTTGGTCGGCATCATGCTGAGCAGCGGCGGCGTCAGGTCGGCCTCGAACTGCGGCTGGCTGGCGTAGATGCGCCGGAGCTCCGCCTCCATCGTCGACAGCGTGCCCTGCGCGCTCTGGGCGCGGATGGAGGCCATGACCGTGCCGTAGATCGCGAGGATGCCGACCACGACGACCGCCACGACGGCGACGGTGAGGAGGACGTTTATGAGCCCCCGGCGGTGGCGGCGCGGCCACCGCCGTCCGTGGGCCGGCGGACATGTGCGTGAGGTGATCGATGTCATGGAACCCTTCCTTTCCTGCGTGTTGCGGGGCGGGTCACAGCCCGGCCCCCTGGCTGATCATGTCGGCGATGGGCAGGGCGACGCTCATCAGGAGCACCAGCGCCACGGCGATGGCGGCCATCAGCGCCGCGTTCAGGAGGGCCATCCGGCTGCGGATCCGGTCCTCGACGCCCTCCAGCCACCGCTCGAGGAACGCCGCCACCCGTCCGATGCCTCCGGTCTCCGTCCAGAGCGCCCGCAGCACCGTGCTGAGTTCCGGGGCGGGGAATCCCTGCCCTGCGCGGAGCGCGGCGTCCCCGAGATTGCTGTGCGCGGGGACCATCTGCGCGGCGACGGCGCGGATCCGGGAGCGGGCGTAGGGCGGCGCGGCGGCGGCCATGCGCTCCAGGAGCCCGGTGCTGACCGCCTGCCCCGCCCGGCCGTACTCGACGGCGGAGAACACGAACCCGGCCCCGGCCGCCAGACGCATCAGCGAGAAGGGCGGAAACCGGTCGGCGAGGGTCCGGCCCGGGCCGGTCCACAGCCGCATCAGGGCGCCGAAAGCCGCGATGGCGGCAAGGGCGGCGGCGGGGATCGCCCACGGATGGCGGGTGAGCGCCATGGTCACGGCGGTGACCGCCGCCTGCGGCTGCGGCAGCCGGTCGAGGTCGGTGACCTCCGAGAGGGCGGGCAGCAGCTCGAGGCCGAAGAACATCACCAGTCCCAGCAGCCCCGCCGCCAGCAGGACCGGCAGGGCCACGGCCCCCTGGACCGCGCGGCGGATGCGGAGCTCCATGCGCAGGACGCGGGCGGCCCCCGCGAGGATGCCCGATGCGTCGCGGCGGCCCAGCGCCTCGAACAGGACCGTCTCCGCCTGGCCTCCGTAGGGCCGGATCCGCTCCGCCATGTCGCCGGTCGACAGGCCGCCGCGGATGTCGAGGAGGGCCGCCGCCACCCAGGGCCTGCCCTGGAGCCGGTAGCCCTCCGCCACGGTCTCCATGTAGCGGCCGAGATCGCCGCCTCCGGCGGTCACGTCGGCCAGCAGCTGCCAGGCCTCCGCCCGCGTCGCCTTGCCGAACGCGAGACGGCGCAGGAGCGGCGGGACGCCGGTGGAGGGGGACCGGGCCGTCACCGCCGGACCTCCGCCGGCGCGTCGGGCAGGTATCCGCAGTCGACCTCGCCGGAGGCCACGAGGCCGCGGATCCGGCTGTTCACCGTGCGGCCGCCGAGGCCGCCGTCCGCCACCGGCGCCAGCCAGTGGTTCCAGGCGCCGAGGCTGTCGCGGTCGGCGAGCAGGGCGCGGTAGCGGTTGTCCACCCGGATCCACTCCGCCACGGCGCGGCGGCGGACGATGCCGGCCCAGGCGGCGCGGGCCGTCGCGCCCTCCCTGTCCCTCAGGCACTCCGGGCAGCCCTGCGGATGCCGGCGGCGCGGCTTCGCGCCCGGAACCCCCGTCCAGACGGCGACGGCGTCGCGGACGGCTGGCCCCGGCGTCACGGCGCAGGCCGGGCAGAGCACCGGGACGAGCCTCTGCCTCATCACCAGGCTCACGACGCCCGGCTCCGCCAGCTCGCGGGGGTCCACCCCCAGCGACACCAGGCGGAACAGCACGTTGTTGGCGCTGGCGGAATGCACGGTGGTGAAGACCTTGTGGCCGGAGGTCACGAACTGCAGGATGAGCCGGGCGTCGGCCGCCGTGCGGATCTCCGAGACCATGCCGATGTCCGGATTGGTGCGCACGAAGGCCATCAGCGTCCGCGTGAAGGCCTCCGCGCGCTCGGTGGGCGTGCCGCCGCCGGGCACCGCCATCTGCATGATGCCGGAGCCGCGCATCGGCGCCTCGATGGGATCCTCCACCGTGTAGAGCGAGATCCCGCGCCCGCGCTCGATGTAGAGCCGCTCCAGCTGCCGCACGAGGGTCGTCGACTTGCCGTCGCCGGTCGAGCCGCCGATGACCATCATGCCGCTCTCGCTGGCGCGCTCCTCCGCGAGCACCTCCAGCGCCTCGCCGTCGAAGCCGAGGCTGTCGAGGTCGCCCGTGTCGCCGGCGGCGCCCGCGTACACCAGCCGCGCGGCGAGGAAGTTGCGTCCGTGCAGGCCCTGCGGCCCCTTCTGGCAGCGCAGGGCCGCCACGCCGCCGGGCAGCGGCACGCCGCCGCCCGGGGACACCGAGAAGGCCTGGAACGCCCCCTGCTCCTCGGAGCTCGACCCGTCGCCCACGTCGCGGTTGTCGAACAGGAAGGAGATCGCGTCGCCGGCCTCGCCGGGCGCCCATTCCGGGCCATGCCGCACCTCGACGTGGCCGAGCTTGACGCGCAGGTCGGCGTGGGCGTCGCGGAGGACGATCTTGATGTCCGACGCCTTCAGCGCCGCCGCCTCCCCGAGGACGCGGATCAGGCGCCTCGCCCCGGGGCCTGGCGTGTCCCCCTCAGACCGGTGGCCGGCGTGGAGCGTGGCGATCTCCGCGAGCGTCGCCGGGCGGCGGGAGGTGATCTCCGGAAGGTCGAACCGCTCCCGGAGGTCGAGGAGCTCGGCCGCGACCTCGGCGGTGTTGTACTCCTTCACCAGGTGCATGGTGCCGTCCTCCCCGATCGCGCAGACCTGGCGCAGCTGCGGGCTCCCGACCTTCAGCACGCCGAGGGAGTTCCGCTCCGGCGAGCGGTCGCCGGGCGTCCGGAGATCGGGCAGCCTCACCGCTCAGGCCCCACGGGGTGGACGTCGAAGGCCATGGGGCCGGGCTCGGGGGGAAAGGGCGGGGCGGAGGCGCCGTCGCAGGCCGGATCCGCCGGGTCGGTCAGGTCGGCCCCGTCCGGACCGATTCCGGTGACGAAGGCGCCGTCGGGAAGGCAGCCGCCGACGGCGACCATGAAGGGCCCCTCCGGCCGTTCGGAGGGGAACGGCGGCGGGAGGACGCCGTCCGCACCGGCGGGCGGTTCCACCCAGGTGACGGTGGTGCGCGACAGGGCGGCCGTCCAGGGACCGTCGCCCAGCCGCGCCGTCCAGGCCACGTGCCAGTCCGACACCGTGGGGGCGGGTGGCGGCGGATCCTCCCGCGGGGCGGGCCCCTCCGGGACCGCGGGCGCCGGAGGGGCGCTGTCCGTACCTTCCGGGAGGGAGTCCGGAACCGGTGCGTCGGCCTGCGCCGTCGCCGGCGGATCGGAATCCCCGGCGGCCGCCGCGAGCTGCCGCTCCCTGCGCGCCAGGGCCTCCCGCAGGGCGGGCAGCGCGGCCGAGGCGGGATCCCGGAGCTCGAGGTCGGCGATGCGCCGCCGCAGGGTCCCGGCCTCGGTCCGCATCGCCGCCAGGGCCGGATCGGGCATGGGGATGGACATATCCCCCACCACCGGTTCCGGCGGGCGTCCGTCGCGGCCGCGCAGGACGGCGACCGCCGCGTCGAGGTCCGTCTGGCGTTCCAGGAGTCCGGCGATCGCGTCCGCCCGTTCGGTGCAGAGGCGCAGCACCTCGGCCTCCACCGCCACGGCCTCGAGGGCGTCCATCCCGTCCCATGCATCGCGCAGCGCCTCCACCGGGCAGTCGCCGAGCGTGGCGCGTACGTCCGCAGGCGGCGGGATCCCGAAGGGCCGGCCCTGGGCCGCGGTGGAGGTGGCCATCGACCCGAGGGCGGCGGCCAGGGCCAGTGCGGCGGCGCAGCGGGCGGGCGCCCCCCGGAGGGTGGCTGGGGTCTGGCGTCCAGCGGGCGGCGCGGCTATGATGGCCTCCGCACGGTGAGGGAGACCCGGATGGCCGAGGTGGCTTTCGACACGATCGCGGAGGTTCGGAGACTGAGGGACGTCGGTTTCGCGCAGGACCAGGCGGAGGCGATCACGCGCTCGATCCATGCCGGTGTCACCGGCGGCGTCGCCACGAAGGCGGATCTTGAGAGGCTCGGCGGACAGGTCCGCGCGGTCGAGGCCGGTCTCCGGACTGACATGGAGAGGCTCGGGGGGGAGCTCAGGACGGAGATCGCGAAGGTCGAGGGGAATCTCCGCACCGAGATCGAGAGCGTCCGCACCGAGATCGCGAGCGTCCGCACCGAGATCGAGAGCGTCCGCACCGAGGTCGCGGGCCTGCGCACGGACTTCGCGGCGGGACAGGCAGCCCATCTGCGCTGGATGGTCGGGCTGACCTTCGCCCTGGTTGTGGCCCTCGTCGGCGTGCTGGGCGCGGCCCTGTTCCTCTAGGCCTTCCATGCCGGGGGTCTGGCGTCCGGCGTCCGGCGCGGCTATGATGGCCTCCACACGGTGAGGGAGGCCCGGATGGCCGAGGTGGCGTTCGACACGATCGCGGAGGTTCGGAGACTGCGGGACGTCGGTTTCGCGCAGGACCAGGCGGAGGCGATCACGCGCTCGATCCATGCCGGCGTCACCGGGGGCGTCGCAACGAGGACCGACCTCGCGATGGCCGAGACAGGGCTTCGCGGCGACATGGAGAGGCTCGGTGGAGAGGTCCGCGCGGTCGAGGCCGGGCTGCGGACTGACATGGAGAGGCTCGGGGGGGATCTCAGGACGGAGATCGCCGGCGTGCGTACGGAGCTCAAGGAGGATATCGCGGGGCTCCGGACGGAGATCGCCGGCGTGCGTACGGAAGTCGGGGATATCCGCACACAGATCGCGGCGGGCCAGGCGGTGCAGCTCCGCTGGGTAGCCGGGATGGCCATCGCCATGTTCGCGGCCCTCGTCGGCATCCTGTTCCTCTAGGCATTCCAGACCGGGGGTCTCGCGTCCGGCGGACGGAGGCGCCATGATTGGCATGACACGGTGAGGGAGGCCCGGATGGCCGAGGCGGCGTTCGACACGATCACGGAGGTCCGGAGACTGCGGGACGCCGGGTTCGGGCAGGACCAGGCGGAGGCGCTCGCGCGCTCGATCCATGCCGGCGTCACCGGCGGGGTCGCCACGAAGGCCGGGGCTGGGCTCCGGGCGGACATGGAAAGGCTCGGGGGAGAGCTCAGGACGGAGATCGCGGACCTCCGCACCGAAATCAAGGGCGACCATGCGGACCTGCGCACCGGGATCGACAGCGTCCGCGGCGACCTGCTGTGGATCAAGCTGACCGGCGGCGCGGTCCTCGCCGCTGTCGTGCTGCCCTGGCTGGCGGAGGCCGCCGGGCCCGTGTTCGGCAACTGAAGGCCGACCCACCGTCATTCCCCGCCCTCCGCGGGCAGCGCCGCCGCGATCCCGCTCCAGTGCAGGATCACCGCCGTGCCGTCCGGGTGCGTCACCACGATGTGGTCGCCGAGGCTGGTCCAGAGCGTGGCCGTGCCGGAACCGCCCCGCGGCAGTCCGACGGTCCCCGCCGCGTGGAACCGGCTGCCCGCCGGAAGTCCGCCCACCGGCCGGGCCAGCGGGGCCGACACCAGCCGGTCGTGCAGGCGGGCCAGTGGATGGACCCCGCCCGCCGCCGGGACGTCGACGGGCGCCGTCAGCGTGTACAGCCCGCCGTCGTCCCAGGTGACCGTCACCCAGCCTCCGTCCGCCGTCCCGCCGCGGTGCACGGTCCCGGACCGGACCACCTCCGCGCCGGGCTCCGGTCCGGCGAGGATCCAGACGGACGAGGTCGGCGCGTGCAGGACCGCGTGGACGGTCCCGCGGGGCCGGTCGCCGAACGCGCCCGGCGGCAGGGCCAGCACCCGGCCGCTCAGCCCCGCCAGCGCCCGCTCGAGCCGGTCGATCCAGCCCACCGTCTCCGGCGAGGCGGGACCGGCCGGAAGGGCGAGGGCCAGCGCCAGCGCCGCGGCCATGGGAGGACGGGCGGCGGTCACGGCAGCGGGTCCACCGGATCGGGGGTGACGAGGTCCGGCCGCAGCACCCGCCGTCCCGGATCCTGGGCGACCATCTCATCATAGAAGGGCGACGTCTGGCGCTCGTTGACCTCGAGGCCGAGCTCCGCCGCCGGGGGGAAGTCCGGGCAGGCGTCCCAGGTCGAGGCCGGCAGGCGCTCCTGGATGTGGCCGATGTTCCAGTCCCACCATTTCCTCCGCCACGCGGTGTGGAAGATCACCCGGCCGGTCTCCGCCTCGTAGAGCGGCACCAGCACGCCGCGTCCGCGGCGGCTTTCCGGGGTGTTGTCGATCAACGGGACCATGCCCTCGGAACGTCTGACCCGGAGCGCCTCCCAGGCGTCCTCGGCGTGGCGGGCGGTGCCTAGCTCCGGCTCCCAGCACCAGAGGTAGCGGCCGTCACGGCCCATGAAGACGATCTTGATCGGCGTGATCCTCTTGGTTCCGGCGGCGACCCTGTGCCGCTGGTCGGGCGCCCCCTCCTGGTCGATCACGATCACCCGGTCGCCGAAGAGCTCCCGGTAGTCCTCGGCGCGGACGTTGCCCGGCGGGCTGCGGTAGCTGGGGCGGCGGGGGACCCACGCCTCCATCCGGGCCATGGCCTCGGCGTAGGTGGTCGGTGCCTTCTGCGCGAAGGCGGGGGCACCCGGAAGGGCGAGGGCCAGCGCCAGCGCGGCGGCCGTCATGTGTCCCGTCATGTCAGGTCTCCTTGTCCATGTTCCATCGCGGGAGACGGCGCGCCGGACGGCGGCAGCCACCCGCGGATCAGGCGGACCATCATGGAGCGGTAGACGGCGAATGCGGACGCCGGTTCCCCGGCGGCGACCATCGCCGCGGCGAGATCCACCTCCGCCGCGATCCGCTCCCATTCCGCATGGCCGGGCGGGATCGCCGCGACGATGCGCGGGGCCACGCTGTAGTATTCGGCGACCAGCGCCGGACCGTCAGGGTGGCGCGAGAGCCATCCGTCGCGGAACGCCCTGAGCAGGGTGAGGGTCGGCCCGCCGTCGGGCTCGCCGCGCATGGCGGTCACCGCCGTGGTCAGGAAGCAGCCGCCACCCCTGTCATCATCGCCGCTGCCGTCGCCGCCGCTGTCCCCGCCCGATCGACTGCTGGAGCCGCGTCCGCGCGACGGCCCGTTGCAGGACTGGCATCCGCTCTCGACCGTCCTGCTGCGTGAATAGCCGGCCTTCTCGGCCTCCCAGCTGTTTCTGAAGTCGCCGCGTCCGTCGCCGTCCACGTCCACGCTCCTGTCCGGCTCGTCCCGCCCGCCGCCGCTGTCGTCATTGCCCTGGCGCTCGGGCGGACGGCGGTCGACGGGCTCCTTCGGTGGCGGCGGCGCGGGCGGATCCTTCGGAGGCGAAGCCGGTTCCTGTGGTGGAGGGGCGGGCGGGTCCTTCGGGGGAGGAGGAGGGGGTGGCGGTGCCCACCAGGGCCATGTGCGCGGTTCGGGACGTGGGGGATCGGGTGGAGGCGGTGGAGGTGGCGGAGGCCGACGGCAGGTGTTGGACGACACCGACCACGGGCCGGCGCCGTACCCCGTCGTGGCCGGACCGCCGGTGTTGTCGCCCGGCACCGCGTAGACGATGTCCAGCCAGCTGACGGTGCGGCGCTCGGTGATGCCGCCTGTGTGGCCCGCCGGACAGGACGGGCCCGTCCGCGTCTCGACGCGGCTGGTGGGCACGGTGCGGTGGCATCCGTCCACCACCCACCGGATCACGATGTCGCTCACCGGCCAGCTGTCCGGATAGTCGATCCGCCGCTCGAAGCCCCGGCGCGTCCCGAGGTCGAAGCGGCCGCCATGGAAGGTGGCGCAGTCGGGCACGTCCCACGGCAGGGTCGTGTCGCTGTCAGGCCCCTCCGTCGGCGGAAGGGTGGACGGGTCGCAGAAGGTCACCTGCGCCCCGGGCTGCGGCGTGTGCGGCCCGCCGGTGTTCCAGGTTCCGTCGCCGTTCACGGGCGCCTCGGTGACGCGCGTGGGGCTGTCCGGATCGTCGTAGCGCTCGCGGAACAGGTACTCCCGCACCACCGCCCCGGTCACGTTCCGTCCCGCCAGCGTTCCCGGGCACGGCTGCGTCCGGACCACCCGCAGCTCGCGCGGCGGGCGGCAGGTGCTGCGGACCTCCCGCCAGGCGGCGGCGGGATCCACCAGGGTTCCGTCCGGCGCGGCCATCGGCTCGCGGCCCGCGTCGACCCAGACGCCGTTCAGGCTCTCGCGCGCCATCGTGCGCCAGCCGACCTCTCCGGCGGGGCACGGCCGCCGCTCCCGGTCCCGGCGGACGTCGGTGTGCAGCGTGACGTCGCGGGCCGGGACGTCCCTGGGAAGGTCCGCCGTCCCGCCGTCCATCGTGTCGAAGCAGGCGCCGGGCGCCCGTTCCGAGCCGTCGGCCCTCCGTAGGGCGGGAACCCCCGGCGGGCCGGTGATGACCGACGGCGCCCGCGACGGGGCGCGCTCCCCCGGGCGCTGGCGGTACCAGTGCAGCACGGTCCGCTGCACCGACCCCGCGCTCCAGGTGTCCCGGATACCCTCCAGCCAGACCACGACCGCCGCCGCGCCGCCCCCTGCCCAGGCCCCGGGGCAGGCGCGGGCGCGGAGGGCCCAGTCCGCCGTGGAGATCCCGTCCCGTCCCAGGATGCCGTCGCCCCAGGCGGCGCGGACGCCGGCCAGCCAGCCGAGGCGGGCGGGATCGCGCAGCGCCAGCGCCTCGAGGCGGGCGAGGTCGGAACCGTCCGGGCGCCACGCGCCCAGATCGGAATCCGTCTCCAGGTGCCGGACGAAATCCCCCAGCAGCGGCGGGGGGAGCGCCCGGAGCGCCTGGGCGGTGCGGGAGGCGGCGGTCTCAAGGAGCCAGCCGTAATGCAGCCCCGTGGCGCGCAGGGCCTCGCAGCGGCGGGCCGCGCCGCTGTCCATGACCCTCCCCTCCCGGTCGCAGAACATGCCGGGCTGCGCCAGCGGCGCCATCTGGGCGGCGACCGGCGGCGCCACCAGGGCCGTGCCGGCCATGAGCGCGGCCAGAAGCGGCCGCCGTCCCGTCGCCATCATCCGCCTCCTTCCGTTCCATCCGCCGGCGGCGCGTCCCGCTCCGGCACGAGGCGGCTCGGCGGTGGGGCCAGCAGCAACGTCGCCGGGGCCCCGGCCGGCAGGTCGAGGCGCACCGGCATAAGGCCGTCCGCCGCCGCGGCGCCGGCCAGCAGCAGCGCCGCGCCGACCGGCGCCCTCACCGTGAGTCCGTCACGGCTGCGCGTCACGGCGTCGGGGGCGTCCGCGAAGGCGGCCGCCAGGACCGGCGCCGCCCGGCCGGGGTCGGCGCTGTCCGGGTCGGTGGGACGGCGGACGGGAGCGATCCGCCGCACCTGCCAGAGCAGCAGGCCGTCGCCGGTGCGGAGCGAGCCATGCGGCCAGGTCTCCAGTATCCGTCCGGCGGCGGCGGCGGCCAGCACGGCGTTGCCGTCCTCCGCCATCAGCGCCTCCCGCCAGACGACCAGCGGGGCGCCGGCCCCGTCCGGGGGCGGGACCGGCAGCGGTTCGGGGAGGTGTCCCGCCAGCGCGCAGCCGGACCCGACCGGCCGCCAGCCCGCGATGCGCGGCCACCAGGCCTCGAGCGCGGCGGTGCACAGCGGCGCGAAGGCGGCCGGATCCGGTCCCACCGCGACCGTCGCCGGAGGCGGTGGAGGGGGCGGGCGCAGCGCGGATGCCACCATCGGCGCCCATGCGGGGGCGGTGGCCAGCAGGGCGGCGGCGGATGTGAGGGCCGCCGCCAGCGGGACGGGAACGCGCGCCGGCGCCGCGAGTGTCGGCAGTCCGGCGGTCACCGGCGTCACGGCCCGGACGTCGAGGTCCGGCAGCGCCGCGCGGACCGCGTCCGGGAGGCGGGGATCGCCGCCGTCCACGGCGACACCGGCGAGGCGGGTCACGGCCGCCTCCTCGGCCAGCGCCACGCGCAGGGTCCCGTCGTCGGGATGGTGGCGCTCGGCGCCCGGCAGCGGCCGGACCGGCTCCTCCGCGCCGGGCGCGATCCCGGCGGACCAGGACCAGCGGCGGCCGTCGGGCAGGGTGGCGGCGAAGGCCCATGTGCCGGCCGGGACGCTGTCCGTGGCAAGGAGGCCTCCGGCCAGGGCCAGCAGGAGCGGGACCTCGCCCTCCCGCGCGTCCGGACCGTGGGCCTGGCGGTCGCCGAGGCGCAGGCAGGGTCCCGGTCGCCGGCGGGGCAGGAGCCGTCGGCGGGGCGCGGCCCAGACGAGACCCGACGCCAGACCGGCTGGGCCGGATGTATGGGGGACGGCGCGGGTCATCCGCGGCCGCCCGAGGGAATCAGCGTCGGTCTGACCAGCACCACCATGCGCACCTTGCGGCGCTCCACCGCGTCCCGGCCGCCAAGACCGATCACGCGCAGGATGCCGAGGCCCTCGCTCCGGCGACGGGCGACGTCCTGCTCGTAGCCGGACAGGACCAGCGTCTCGCCGGGCGCCAGCACCGTCCGGTTGTGGATGCCGCGGTTGTCGACCGTGGGGGCCTGGATCCCCGTGCTGGCCTGGAGCGCGGCGTCGAAGCCGCGGAAGGCGCGCTGCGTGACCGTCAGGGCGAGCTGGATGCGCCGGGGGCCGACAAGGCGGGGCAGCGCAGCGATGGACAGCCCGGTCTCGAGGTCGCCGATCTCGTAGGACCGGGTGGATCCGCCGTCGCCGTCCTCGGTGCGGGAGATGCTGCGCAGGTAGCTGCGCTGCTCGGTGAGGACGATGGGGGTGAGGGCGCCGGACTGGCCGACGGCCGAGGCGAGGCGGTAGTCGACCACGGCGGCGTCGCGGGCCAGCAGGCTGAAGTCAATCACCGAATCCCCGCGGGTGACACGCAGGCCACCCGCCGCCTCCCCGGCCGCCGCGGCGACCAGCGCCGCGCCGAACTCCCCGGCCGTCCCGGAGACGAGGGCGGACAGCCCGAACTCGTCGGCCCGGTCGCTGTCCACGAAGTAGACGCCGACCTCAAGCCCGATGCGCATGGCCGCCACCGCCGCGATGTCGTCGATGACCTCCGCCGCCGCCGCCTGGACCGAGGGCGGGCCGAACACCGCGACCCGGCCCGCCTCGGGGGAGAGCGTGACCCGCGCCGGTGGCGGGGCCAGCGGCGCCAGCCGCTCCGCGAGCTCCGCCCAGGGATCGAGGCGGCTGGTCGAGGAGACCGAGGTTCCCGTGGCGCCGGTGACGCCGTCCTGGACCTCGGTGGCCCCGAACGGCAGCGCCAGCCGCCAGGTGCGGCGCACCATCCGGTCGATGGTGATCACCGTGCCGTCGTAGGACCAGCCGACGTCCATCCGTGCCCCGAGACGGTCGAGCAGGGCCGAGAGCGGGCCGGTGTGCCGGGCGCTCATGCGGGTCTGGATCGGCACGTCGACCACGCCGTCCGGCAGCGCGTAGCGGGTGCGGATGTTCACCGGGATGTCCGTCGCCGCGGTCACAGCCGCGGCGATGGTCTCCACGTCGGCGGGGCCGGGTACCGAGACGGTGAGGCCGCGGGCGCCCTCGACGGCCTCGGGCAGCGGCTCGCCGGAGACCCGCCCGCGCTCCGCCGCGACGGCGGTTCCGTAGAAGGGCCGGTCCTCGCGCAGGATCTCGCCGCGCAGCACGGCGTTCTGGCGGGCCCGCTCCTCCGCCGTCAGGCGGCGACCCTCCTCGAGGCCACGCGCCGCGTCGGCGCGCAGGGCGACATCGCAGGCCGGCAGCGTGGCCAGCGCCAGGGCGGCGAGGGCCGGCCGCATCAGACCGGCCCCCCGAGGCGCAGGACGGCGTTGGGGTAGATGCGCACGCGCGGGGCGCGGCCGTCGTGGCCCAGCCCGCGCACGAGCTCCGCGACCGCGTCCTCGAAAGCGGCGCGGATGCGCACCTGCACCCCGAGCCGCCAGGCGTCGGGACTGTCGACGATCACGGTGTAGCCTGCGTCGCCTCCCCAGCGGCGCAGCACGTCGGAGAGGTATTCCCCGCCCCGGGCCTTCCAGACGGGAAGGGGCGGTTCCGGGGCGGGCTGCGGGGCGGGAGGGGACCCCGCGTCGCCCGGCCCCCCGGCGCCAAGGCCGAGGAGTCGGGCGAGAAACGGCCGTCGCCGGGGCTGCGGCGGTTCCGGCGCCACCGCATCGCCGTCCCGGGCGCAGGGGAGCCGGAGACGCGCGCCCGGCCGCAGGGCCATGGGATCGGTCCCTGGATTGAGCGCGGCGATCTCCGGCCAGCGCGCGGTGGCGCCAAGCCGGGCTGATGCGATCCCGCCGAGGGTGTCTCCGGAAACGATCCGGTGGGAGCAGGCGGCGGACGGGGCGGGGGACTCCGTCCCTTCCGCGGACGCGGGCGACATTGGCCGGGCGGAGGACGGGGACGGCCCGCCGTCCGCCTGCACGGGGGCAGGGCGGACGGCGGTGGTGGCGCGGCCCGCGCCGGTCGCCGCCGCGAATCGTTCGCCGGTCTGCCTGTCCCCGGCGGTGGCCAGGACCACCGGGGGCGCGAACCGTTCCCAGTCCGGGCAGCGGATCACGGAGCCATGCGCCGCCGGCGCCAGGGCCAGCGCCGCGCAGAGCGCCGCCGGGAGGGAGTCGTGGGGGATGTGGACGGAGCGGCGGGGTCCAATCACGGGAGTTCCGCCGCCGGGCGATATCCCCCGGCTGGAGCGCGCCCATGCCGCCCCGCCACCGCCGCGGAGGGCGGCGATGAAAGAAAAGGCTTGACGGATGGTATGGTGTGGGCCGTATGCTGGCCGACGTGACGGCGACGGACACATACCGGCCGCCCGGCCCCGTCGGGCCGGGAGCTGCGGGAAACCTAGTTTTTCCGCTTGACAGCCTCGCGCCCCTGCGCGAAGCTCGTTGCTCGTTGCTCGTTGCTCGTTGCGACGGGTGCGTTCATGGGCCGGTCTCCCGCGATCCCTGAGACGCTACCACCCCGGACCCCCCTCCGCAAGACCTGATTTCCGTATCCGGGCCAGCGACCGGCGTACCCCGCCTCCCGGGGCCGTCGCCGTCCGCCCGCCCGGCGACGGGCGCGCGCGTGTCACATGCGTGTCGGGTGATTCGCGGCGGGGGACGTCCAGCCGCCCATACGCGGGCGGCGGCGGTGTCCGACGGGCCTGCCGTACGCGGTTGCCGCCGCGTACGGGCCGGAAAACCCTCTCCGAAGCGCCGAATCGCGAATCAGGGGTTGCCGAACCCTCAAGATTTCGTCTACGTTCGGCCGGAGAGATCAATATGGAGAGCCAGACACGGTCTGACCCACCCACCATAAAAGCGAAACCGCGCTGCGACACCCACAACGCGGCCCCGGCAACAACGATCTGTCCATGGCGGAACACGATCTAAACAGTTTCGGCAAATCCTGTTTAGACGAGACCGCCGGGGGACGCAACCGAAAAAAGGCGTTTTTTTCGGTCTGGGACCGTTTTTTTTCCGCAGCGCCCGAAAAAAGGCGATGGGCCATGACGGCCACGACACCCCTCACCCCCGGACCGCGACCGGTCGCCGGGGCGTATGACCCCGAACGCGGCGCCGAGATACAGGCGTTCATCCCCGCTCCCGGGCAGTGTTTCGCCCTCCCGGCGGACGTCCCGAAATACGTCGCCGTCGAGACGCTGGCGGAGGCGCTGCGCCACCAGGGCGCCACGGAGCGCGAGATCGCCGTGTGGCGGCACATCGCACGGCCCACGGACGCCCACGCCTGGAGCGACACGGATACCGGCGCGGTGAACTGGCGGCGGCAGGCCGACATGGCGCGGGAGATCGGGATCAGCGAGCGGCAGTTCCGCCGCATCGAGATCCGCCTCGAATCGTTCGGCGTCCTGGCCCGCGCCACCGCCGACAACGGCTACCGGGGCCGCCGCGCCGGCCAGGGCAGCCGGCCCATCGACTGCGGACTGTCGGTCGAGCCCGCCCTGGCGAACTACGTGGCCTACAGAACGCTGCTGGACCACAGGGACCATCTCGAGGAGGAGCGGCAGCGCATGGTGATCGACGCGAGGTCGACCCGCCGGCGGCTCGTCAGGCTGGTCGGGACGGTCGCCGATCCGGAGGCGAGGACGCGGGCGCTCGCGGGACTGGCGGACCTCGACGGCCGCAGGCCGGTCCCGCTGCGAAGCGCGGACATGGAGGAGGTGCAGGAATGGATGGGCGCGGCCCTCGCCGTGGAGCGGGAGGTCCTCGAGGGGCTGGCGCCGCAACAGGCGGCCAGCGCCCGCGAGGCGGAACGGCTGCCGGACCTCGCGGCCATGGCGGACGGTGCGGCGGATGGCCGGACCGACGGACCTGACGCCGGGGACATCGGGCAGGCGGGCCCCGACCCGGAACGGACGGCGGATCGCGATGGGGCGGCCGTCCCGGAGGCCCCCGCGCCGGCGGCGGATGCCGTGGCGCGGGTGCGGCGCGACAGGATCGCCAGAATCATCCGTCCGGACGTGCTGAGGCTCCTCGATGGCCCGGGCCTGCGGGAACTCGCGTCCGCCGATGCGGAGCTGTATCTCGAATCGATGGACTGGCGCCGGGCGGTGACCTACATCTGCCGGGAGCTGGGCGTCCACCCCACGGCCTGGGAGGAGGCCGTCGAGGCCATGACGGAGGGAATCGCGTTCATCGCGCTGCTGGTCGCCGACCGCAACAGGTTCCATCCGGAAAAGCCGACGAAGTCCGTCGGCGGCGTGCTGCGGTCCATGGCCACCCTCGCCCGCCGCGGCGATCTCGACCTGAGCAGGTCGGTGATGGGCATCCTGGCCCGCCACCGCCGCGGCGGACAGCCGAAGGACCACGCGGCCCGTCCATGTCCCGATGCCTGAGGGCCGGACTCCGTCCAGAAACGCCCTGGCGCGGATCCTGACGCCCCGGATCCCCCTGAAAGCCTGACATATAGTCGTCCGGAGGGCCCTGTACGGCCCTTCCGGGGTCGTCGTCTGCGGCGCTCCATAAAGCCCATGACGCCGTCAGGCGGTCCGGAGCGGGACAGACGGCTGCCATCAGCCCATCCGGTCCCATAGGCGGGCCGCCGGACGGTGCGGAAGCGGCACCGATCCTCAGGAAACACCCTCCCAGCCCCCGGAATCCGGCCGTACGGCCGGTATCCACGCCCACCGACGCTGCGACCAAGGGGTGCTTGGCGTCTCAGGATGGGGATTCCGGGCCCGCCAAAACAGGAAAATGGTGCTCCATGTCCGCCGCGGCGGACATGGATGTCCTATGCTATATACAAATGAGCCCCATTCCACCCTGAAGTGCAACACCAGTGGCGGTGGTGACCGGTTTTCCGGCCGCATGATGTTGCGTATCGGCCAGGAAGCGGCGACAGTCCCTTTGCTGAAGAGAAGGAGACTGCCATGCCCGAGGGCTACCGCCACCTGACCCGGGACGAAAGATGCCAGATCGGCGCGCTGAAGGAAAGCGGGCTCTCCGACGGGGCCATCGCGGCCCGTCTGGGCCGTGACCGTTCGTCGGTCTGGCGGGAGCTGCGCCGTAACGGCGGGGATTCGGGATACAGCCCGGGCGAGGCGCAGGGGAGGGCGGAGGCCCGCCGCGGCGCGGCTTCCTCGAACCCGAGGAAGATGACGCCCGACCGCTGGGCGCGCGTGGAGGGGCTTCTGGCGGAGGGCTGGAGCCCGGAGCAGGTCGCGGGACGGCTGCGTCTGGAGGGCGGCTGGACGGTGGGCCGCCAGTGGATATACGAACGTGTGAAGGCCGACAGGAAGGCGGGCGGCAGGCTGTTCCTGCTGCTGCGGCGCCGCGGGAAAAGGCCGAACTGGCGAGGCGGCAGGCACTCGGGCCGTGGCCACATCCCGGGCCGCGTCGACATCTCCGAGAGGCCGGATGAGGTGGAGAGGAAGGAGCGTGTCGGCGACTGGGAGGCGGACACGATCATCGGGAAAGGCCACAGCGGGGCGGTTGTCTCCCTTGTGGACAGGGCGTCGAAATACGCGCTTCTCCAAAGGGTTGACCGGAGAACCTCGGCCGCGGTCTCCGCCGCGATGGTGGAGATGCTGCGGCCTTCCGCCGCGCCCGTCCACACGATCACGGCGGACAACGGGAAGGAGTTCGCGGGCCACGCCGGCGTGGCGGAGGCGCTCGGGGCCGCCTTTTTCTTCGCGACCCCCTACCACTCCTGGGAGCGTGGCCTGAACGAGCACACCAACGGGCTGGTCCGGCAGTACCTGCCGAAGGGGACGGACTTCCGCGCGGTCAGCGACGCGGAGGTGAGGGCGGTGCAGGACCGCACGGACGCGCGTCCGCGCCGGGCGCTGGGCTACCGGACGCCCGCCGAGGTGCTGCACAAGGCCCGCCCTCCCTGAGGCCGCGCGACCGCCTCCCACCGGCGCGCAGGAAGGGGGTGGAATGGATTTCGGGACCGCGTCCGTCCGGGCTCCGGTCGGGCTGCGCCCTCCCTGCGCCCGGACGGACGCGACCCGCCCCGGCGGAGGCGTTGCGTTGCCCGGAAAGCCCGGATAACCTGCATACAGAAGGGACCACAGCCGTCCCGGGGCCGGATCCGCGGCGCCCGGGGGCCGCAGACCACGCCTTCCGGCCATTCCCGCAGCTCGGGCTACGCCCCCGCTGCGGGAATGGCCGGTGTTGCACTTCGGAGTGGAAGTGGGGAAGTTAGTTCTTGGCATAGTACTCGACGACCAGATGCGGCTCCATGATCACCGAGAACGGCACATCGCTAAGGCCCGGCGTGCGCACGAAAGCGGCAACCATTTTCGAGTAATCCACGTCAATGTAATCCGGGACGTCACGCTCGCTCAACTGTGTAGCCTCAAGCACAACAGCAAGCTGCTTGGAACGGTCCCGAACCTCGATGATGTCACCCTCTTTGACGCGATAGCTCGGGACATTCACACGGCGGCCGTTCACCCTGATATGCCCGTGATTCACGAACTGGCGCGCGGCGAACACGGTGGGTACGAATTTCGCACGATAGACCACAGCGTCAAGGCGGCGTTCCAGCAGTCCGATAAGGTTTTCGCCAGTATCGCCCTTCATTCTTGCGGCTTCCGCATAGATCCGCTTGAACTGCCTTTCGGTCAGGTCCCCATAATGGCCCTTGAGCTTCTGTTTCGCACGAAGCTGGATGCCGAAATCCGACATCTTTCCCTTGCGGCGCTGACCATGTTGGCCGGGTCCGTATTCCCTGCGGTTTACCGGGGACTTCGGACGGCCCCAGATATTCTCTCCCATCCGACGATCGATCTTGTATTTGGCAGCGGTGCGTTTGGTCACCTCTGATCTCCTTCATTGTCTCAGGCCTCCCAACAGTCAGGAGGTGCGTGTTCGAAGGGCGTTGTCCTCTCCCAATCGGGCGACAGGCATCCTCTTGCGAGGGCCGCCAACACCAAAGTGCTTGTCCCGGCGAGTACCGTCGGGACGGCAGGTCCCTAATCCAGAGGAAGCGACGAGTCAACTGGCACTTAACGGATGGCAGCAGTTCCCGCTAGCCGACCCGCTGACAGCCGGTTTGGCGGTATCGCGTCGGCCGGATGTTCCGGATGCGCATGGCCAATGGCCGGGCGGCTGTCCGGTCTGAAAAGGTTTCGGCGAAGGGCGGGATCGGGGTGGTTCGGGCGTGGTCGGGGCGGCCACCGACCGGTGCGGACCAGGCCGGGGCGGCCCTCCCTGCCGGGCTGCCCGGCGATGGCCCGGCAGGGTGTCCTCCAGTCCGGGAACGCGAATGTCCTGACCGGTTCCCGCAGCCTGCCGCACAGGTATGGGCTGCGTCCCTGGCGCCGCCGCGCCCGGGCGGTCGGGAACGCGGGCATGGCGGGCGTCTCGAGGACGTCCGCCAGATGGCTGTGGCCATGGCCGGAACCGTTCCCGGACCTGGACGGATCCCTCGCCCCGGTGTCCGGGACGTCCCGTTCCCGGTGGCCCACCTGCGGCGGCCGCACCGCATGACGGACATCACCGTGTCCCGTCCAAGCGGGAGGTCGGTGACCCACGGGAACCTTTTTCTCCCGCCTTTGCTGTCTGTCTCCCCGTATATGGGCATGTTCACCTTGAGGTGAAGGTTCGCGTCGGTGGGCGGCAGCCCGTGGTCCCACCCGGACCGCTGGAAGGCGCCGGCCTTCCTGTCGCGCCTCTTCCATGTCTGTCCGGGTTCGCTGGCCCCGGACCAGCCGACAGCGGTCCGTGGTCGCCGGGCCTCCCGCCGGGCATGAAGGGAGGATCCTTTTCCTTCAATAGCCTGATGTGCGGCCCGTTGGACGACAGCCCGTCCCCGGCGACGGTCGCCTTCATGTGCGGGCGCTCCCGGCGGAGGTCCCCGACGGGCCGTCTCCCCGCGTTCCGCCCGCAGCCGTTCCTCCCCGGGCCGTCCTCCCTGCGGACCGGCTCCGGCGCCCGCGGCGGCACCTCCCCGATGCCGGGATGGACGGTCGCAGGCCCCGAGAGCCTGGTGATGGTATGTCCCCGTCCCGTCGCGGCGCTCCCTGCGGCAGCTGGCACTGCAGGAGGAATGGTACCCGGCGCCGTCGACGGAGATGAGCGGATGGCCGCCAGACACCGTCCAGATGCCATGAGAGGCGCCGGCGTTTGCCTTCGCCGGTGATTCGGTGCAAGGGAATGACGGTATGGCAACATGTTGTGGCGGGGGGCCGCCGGACGGCAACCCCCTGCCCATTGAAAGGAGAGAAGGATGAATGGTTCCAGAACCCCCTTCGAGGGCGACGTCAGCACTGTTCAGTCGGCGCTGCAGGTGAGCGGCGCGAGCTGGATACTGGCGGTGGGGGATCCGTCCGACACGTCGAAGGCAGGTCTCCATAAACTGGCGCCGCATGACGTGGACGGCCTTCCGGGGAGGCTCGGAAGGGTGCGCCGGCGGGCCGCGGCGTCCGGCGGCGATGTCCGGGTGATGCTGGTGTACGAGGCGGGTTACGAGGGCTTCCGGTGGCCCGGCGTCTGGAGGGCGAGGACCCCGGGGTGGTGGTCCGCCATCCGGCGAGCCTCGAGGTGGTGGGCGGGAAGAGGAAGGTGAGGACGGACCGGATCGACGCCCGCCGCATGGTCCGTGCGCCGCCGGCGTGGGACGGCGGCGACCGGGACGCGATGTCGCCGGTGCGGGTTCCGACGGTCGCGGAGGAGGACGGGAGGCGGCTGCCGCCACGGCGGGAGCGTCCGGTGAGGGAGCGCCGCCGCCTCGCGAACGCGGTGGACGCGCTGCTGCGGCTGCACGGACTGTCGGGCGTGAACCCGGCGAGGCCGGGGTTCCGTGAGCGGCCCGCCGGGATGGAGACCGGCTACGGGGGACCGCTGCCGCCGGAGCCTGTCGCCGGGATCAAGGGCATCCCCGCCCGGCTGGAGCTGGTGCGCGCGGAGATGAAGGTGGCCGGGGCGGGGAAGGCGGAGATGCCGGGGCGTCCAGGAAGGCCCTGGACAGCCTTCACGCGGAGGCCGATGGACCTCGCCCCGCCTCCGCCCCCCGTAGGCGGACCGCCGATCCGGAAAGCGCCACCGGGGAGGAAGGGGCGCGTCGTTCGGGCCGGTCCCGCACGCCTGCCGGCAGGCCGCAGGCGGGCACGGATACGGCCCCGGCGAACGCCCGTCACGCGGCGGCGCCGGGCCGGCTGCGCGGGATCGGCCCGAACGACGCGCTGATGCTGGGCGGCGAGCCCTTCCACAGGGGGTTCCGCAACAGGCGTCAGCTGGCCAGCCTCGCGGGGCTGGCGCCGGTGCCCTTCGCGAGCGGGGGCGGCGGGCACGGCCAGGAGCTCGGCAAGTCCGGCAGCGCGATGCTGCGCAGGCATCTGGTGCGGATGGCCTGGCGCTGGCTGCGCCACCAGCCGGAGAGCGCGCTCTCCGCGTGGTTCCGGAGCCACCTGAGCGCCCGCGACGGACGTTCGCGCAGGCGGGGGATCGTGGCGCTGGCGGGCGGGCTGCCGGGCGCGCCGTTGCGGTTCGCCACCACCGGGCTGGTGCCGCAGGGCGCCGTCCTGTCGAAGGCATGGGCGCGGGAGGACAACGGACACCCGAACACCCGGGCGGCCCGACGGGGCCTCCGGGGAACCCGGGCAGGGCGTGTGACCGGAGGAGGGCCTGGTTCGCCGCAGGACGCGGCACCGTCCATTCCAGATGGGTCCCGCCCCCCGGAACGTCGCGCCGCCCGAATCGGGCATCGTGGTCACGGGGCCGGCACCGGCCAGCCGAACCGGACAGGAGGATGGACGCGCCGGTGGGCGCGTCACGGAACCGCGACGTTCTGCCTGGACGGTCCCCGATGGCACGGCAGCCGCCCCCGACGGAGGGAGGGACGCCGATGTGAGGTCATGGAAAAAGGTTCATGAAGAAGGGCGCTTGACTTGTAGGGTCTCATAAGAGCCCTCCAGCACCTTTCCGCGCCGCAGCGCCGCGTGGATGCCCGTGAGGCGGCGGCGGAGGTCCCGGGGGCCGGCCCCGTCAAGCCGCTGGCGCATCCAGGTGTCCGACGGCGCCCGCCCCACGCCGGACAGCGGGCGGAGGTTCCGCGCCATCACCGGATCCCCGCCGCCCCGGACCTGCCGGCCGGACCGCGGCAGCGACGGTGTCCTGCAGGGGAACACCGCGGGGCCCGGCATCAGGCAGCCGGAAAGGCCGATGCCACGCGTGCCGCCCGGGTCGGCGATGCGGTGGAGGCATGCGCGGACCGCCCGCGGCATGCCGGGCATCGACGGATGCCTGCGCAGGGAATCCCTGGACATTTTCCTGCCCGGCTTTTGCCTGTTCTGCCGCAGGACGGCCGATCCGGTGCGGAAAGTCCACGAAAGAAAATTCGCGACGCCCGCGCAACAGACTGATAATGAAAGAAAGGAATTCCTGGCGGGAATTACTGAACGGATGGGTGTATCCCAAGTTGGTTGACCACACCGCGGCGGCCTGATCAGGCTTTCTCCGTGCCATAATCCACACTCCATACCCTTTGCCCCGGATGGCGGGCCGCTCGCCGGCCTGCCCGGTCATCCGCGGTTCCGCCACAGCGCACGGATGGTACATTCGAATTATGGGAATCAACCAACTTGGGATACACCCTTAACGGATGAAGGAGTGAATGATTGACCCCGGCATACAAGGGTGTTCCATCAAGAAACTACAATCGGTAGTTCATGTACAGAAATCTGCGCTTCAATTGTCGCGGTAATGCCATTCATAAGGGAATCCCGCGCAAGGAAACGCAGCGGAGTCGGTCAATTCAAATGACGCTAGCGTTGATTGTGGAGGCTTGGAATGTTCATGCCATTGACGGATTCATGGGAGACGCCCTGTTGGCAACCCACTTAAACCTGATCAAGCTGTCCGTCGGTTCGGAGAGCGTGGAAAGCCTCAGTCACTGGCAACGATCAGCTGCGGCCAAGGGCGGGGATGGTTTTCCCCGGCATCTTACCCGGATGTGGCCAAGGCGCGAAACTGAGATCCTGAACGGAGGAAGTATCTATTGGGTTATCGGCGGAACGATCTCATGCCGACAGAAAATCCTACGGTTCGACGAAGTCATCGGTGGCGATGGAATCCGCCGATGTGCCATCGTGCTTGACCCAAATCTGGTTCGGCTGATTCCAGTGCCAAAGCGGCCGTTTCAGGGATGGAGGTATCTCCGACCAGAGGATTCACCACCCGACATCGAGTTAGGCGACAATGAGCAGGAAAGTCTTCCGTCAGAACTGGACATCGCTCTGACCGAAATCGGTGTACTGTCGAGAAATGTCACCGGAAGCGGGAAATGACCAGCGGGCACTACGACCTTCAACACCACGCCCGCAGTGCTGGCGACAGGTTTTGTTGGCTGTGTCCGGAGATTCGCACGCATTGCCAAGCCTGATTCAGAAGATGCCCTGTGAGGTCGACATTGGAGCCTCTTTCCTTCAACCCATCGAGTTCAGCCGCATGCGCACCCGCCGCTTGTCCATCAGTCATTTTTCAACTGGATAAGGAGACTGTGGAATGCGCTGCCGTCCCCGATCCGGGCCGCCGGCTCCAGCTGGGCGCCTGCCGATATGCGCACGCAGCCTTCCCAGACGATCTGGTACCCCGACGGGCCGTCGTTCCTGCGGTTCAGGTATCCGCCGGGGCGGGCGACCAGCAGGACCGCCTCCCAGCGGGACGGCGTCCAGCTCCGGTGTCCACCCGGGTCCGGTCTGGCAGGGGAGGGTGAAACCCATGCTGCGGGCGTAGTCCAGGAGCATCGCGGTCTCCGACCCCGCGAACAGGTCCGCGGCCGGCATTTCCGGCGTCGCCCTCCCGAGCAGGGTCAGGCCGAGAGGCGCCAAGCGACCACCGCGTTCGGCGCGACCGCCCGCTGGATCCGTCCCGCCGTGCCGCGCACCGTCCTCTCCACGTCGCAGCCGGACTTCAGGACCCCGGTCCGCCACCCCAGCGCGTAGAGGTCGGGGACCTCCACGGCCGCCCTGCGGTCCGGGACGGGAAGGGTCGTCGGCAGCAGCCACTCCACCGCCCCGGTGCCAGTCGGCGGCTCCGGCTCGACGGCGTGCACGGCGGTCAGGCGCATCGGCTCCGCGCCGAGCCGTCCCCGCCGCCTGATGCTCGGCGAACAGCTCCGAGCTGTCCCCGGTTCTCGATGCGGGTCAGCCGAGAACAGAGCAGGTTGATTCCCTGTCGATCTCGCGCCTTCACGAATGGAAGCCGACGTTGATGTCGCGTTCGATGCAAGGGAGCGTGAACTTCAGCGGGTCGCTGTCGTGGTCGTTTCCCGCCTCGCGGCAATCCACGGGTGCCGAAATCATCTTCCCGGCGATGGGCGCGTTCCTGATACTGGTTGCCGCTCGTGCCGCAAGCCATGTAGCAGCCGCCAAGGCTGGTGGAATCGTAGATCGGTATCCAGTCGGTTTAGGCGTCGTGGAGATACACCACCCCCTTCGCCGCCGACGGAATGCCCAAAGCCGGCACGCGCTGGGCATAGCGCATGGCCTGCGGCGTCCATTGATCGGCGAAGTTCCGGTCATATTCGGTGTCCGTGCCCACCCATGCGGGGCCATTCCGGATTCTCTCTGGCCACGAGGATGTGGTTGCTATTGTCTTGGCCTCGGAGCACGAAAACCCCGACATGCGTGATTCCTTGATTGCGAGGCCAAGAGGCGTTTCCGAATCCGGACCCCTTGAATCAAGGTTCGCGGAGGATGTCCGCCTTTTGCGGCACTCGATTGGGCCTCATGCAATCATGCGTGCCCTTCATATGCTCGCCTTGCCGTTGCAATCCGGCAAGACCCTCGCTGGTCTGGCCATGCCTGCCACGGGAAACCCCGGATCTCGATGCGAGGTCAGGAGGTCTGGTGCGCCAAGCCAGCCAGCTGGCGGAGTGTCGCCGGGAAAAAGTCCAAGCGGAATGGGAGGCCGACCGCTTTCTCCGTGAACCATCTGCCGGGCGATCAAGCCACGAAACCTGGGTCGGACGGAGTGCCAAGGCTGCCGGACGGGCGAAAGGCAACACCTTGCAAGCCGCTTTGGCGGTGCGATGAGGGACGCCGCGGGACTCGGGAACCAGAGCCGTGCCTCGAAGCCTTCCACCGGCATCCGGGAGGCCTCGGCGCCACCCCGAGCATCGAGCCGGGGTCGTCAGGGGAAGGGAATTTCCGCAGCCCTGGATGCAGGTCATCGGGTGGCCGGACCCGGACCTGGCAACGACAAAGTCCACGAAAGGAAGGGATTGCGACACCTCCGGCGTAGCGGATGGAGCGAAGGGCCGGGGCCAGCGGGGCGGCAAGACTCTCGTGGAGCCCCGAATCCGGCAACGGGCGTCACATGCGCCTCTCGCGCCTCTCGCCCGCGTAACCCGTGCGCACCGCCGTTCGCGGCCGGTGCGCGGACTGACGTTCGACCGAAAGCAGGAAACGGATGCGACGGGGCGCGCATCCGCGCCCGCCCGGGAGGCGGCCAGCAATGGCGGTCCCTCGCGATAGTTTGGTTGACATTTGGCTGCAATGCCTCGCATAATCTCGATGCTGTTGTCCGCGACAGGTGGCTTCGGCCTGCCGACATTGGACACGGAATGACGTATGACAGGAGAACACGATGAAAATTCATCTTCGAGAACCCCCTTTTCGTGCAAGCCGGCTAGCGGCCGTTTTGTCCGTTGCGCTTGGCATCACCGGCTCGGCAGCTCTTGCCGATTTCTCATGGAGCCAGTTTTCGGGGCGATCCATCACGGTGATGATGCCCGAGCATCCCGTTACCGATGGCGTGCGCGCTGTGCTCGATCAGTTCGAGGCCGACACCGGGATCGACGTGAACCTCCAGACCATGGCGGAGGATCTCTATTTCGACCGGATGGAGGTTGCGCTCCGAGGGGCGGGAGGAAATTCCCAGATGGACGTCTACTTCCTGCCCATGGATTCCACCGCCTACACGCAGCACACCAACGGGCTTGTCCACTCGCTTCAGGGGTTCATCGACGATCCCAATCTCACGGCGTCCGACTACGACCTCGCCGACATCCCGGCGGGCTTCCTCGATTCGACCAAGTACGACGTCAACGGCAGTTGGGAGTATCACGGCATCCCGGCGTCGTTTGAAACCTACATCCTCTTCGCCAACATGGACCATGTGGACCGGTACCTTGACGGCAAAATGCCGACGACGATGGGTGAACTCATCTCCGCGGCGCGCGAAGTGAAGGAGGAAAGCGGGGGTGCGGTTGCCGGAGCCGTGCTGCGGGGAATCCGCTCGGACACGCTCATCGACACCATCACCGGTTTTGTGAACAACTCGGTTGGCGAAGCAAACCGCTCCGCCCCCTACAACGTGTGGTTCGACGGCGACTGGTCGGCACCGCGCATGGAGGATCCCGATATCGTCCGCGGCCTTTCGAACTATGCAGAACTTATGAAGGCCGGACCGGTCAACATTCAGGCGATGGACTGGCCCGATGCGTCACAGTTCTTCATGGCTGGCGGCGCAGCGTTCTTCATCGATGCCAGCCTGTTTGCGCCAGGCTTCGAGAACATGGATGAAAGTCCGGTCGCCGGCAAGGTAGGCTACTCGGTCATTCCGATCGACAATGACGAAGGCCAGCCCTATACGGCGCACTGGCAGTGGGGATTCGGCATTCCGCGGAACGCGGCCAATGCAGAAATTGGGTGGCTTTTCATCCAGTATATGTCGAATGCCGACAACGCGACCGCCATCGGCAAGCTGCACGGCGGCGCACCGCGGCTTTCCACTTGGAGCGACGCCGAATATGCGTCCAGCTTCCCACAGGGATACATCGATGCCGTTGCCGCAGCGATGCCGAACTCACAGACCTCCGTGGTCCAACGAGCCGGCTGGAGCGAGTTTGCGCTCCGCATCGTGGACGTGATCCAGGAGATCTATGGCGGCGCAGATCCTTCCGAGGCCGGCGCGGCTGCCCAGGCCGACTTCCGGAAGTTGGTCGCCAACTGATCCTCCACGGACGGCGCGGCGGCTTCTCGAGACGACGTCCGCATAGTAGAGCGAAATGAACTCTGCGCTCAGGCCCATCGGCGAAGCCTCGCCATTCTGGTTTGTCCTGCCATGCCTCGCGGTGCTGGCGCTGACCTCGCTCTACCCGGTCGGATTCGGGTTGGCTGTCTCGCTGACGAACTGGAACTGGGGTAACCAGTTCCAGTTCGTAGGAATTTCGAACTACACGGCGTTACTCGGGGACATCGAGTTCTGGACGGTTATGCGAAACACGGTTGTATTTGCCGCGTCCGCAACCGTGATCGAGGTCACTCTTGGCCTGTACCTTGCCGTCCAAGTTGACAAGCTCGCGATCCGGGCCGACTTGATCCGGGCCCTGATCATGTTGCCGCTGATGGTTTCCGGCATAGTTGTCGCCCTCATGTCAAAGGTGATGTTCGATCCGTTTCTGGGAATCGTGAACCATCTTCTCGGCGCTCTTGGCCTTGGCCCTTCGGCCTTCTATGGAGCGGCTGCGTCGGCCATGCCGTCTATCATCGCCGTCGACGTCTGGTGGCAGACAGCCTTCGTCTTCATCATCGTCCTTGCGGGACTCGGGGGGCTGCCTGCAAGCCCGATCGAGGCTGCACGCGTCGAGGGTGCAAGCGAGTTCACCATTTTCTGGCGCATCAAGCTGCCGATGCTACGCGGACTCCTGATCACGGTCGTCATCATCCGCGCAATCGACACGCTGAAAGTGTTCGACATTGTGTTCGGCACCACCGGCGGCGGGCCGGGTCTGTCGACTGAGGTCGTGCAGACGTTCGTTTACAGGACCGCCTACAGCTACCAGCAGATCGGCAAGGCAATGGCGACCATGATCCTGTTCTCGCTTCTGATCCTTGTCGTCTCGCTGACGTTGCAATCGTTGCAACGGCGTGGGGAGGCCAGCCTATGAGCCCCCGCACCGGCGGGCGCCTTTCTCTTGTCTGGGCCCATGTCTTCACGGCCGCAATGGTGCTGTTCAGCCTCTTCCCGGTGTACTGGGTGTTTTCTACCGCGCTCAAGACCAGACGCGACGGCCTGGCCAGCCCTCCGCTCTGGATCTTTGATCCGACCTCGGCGAATTTTCTCAAGCTCTGGACGCACGACACGTTCAGGTACACGTTCCTCAACTCCGTCGTGGTCGCAGCGGCAGGTGTGGCGATCTCGCTCGCCATCGCAATCCCAGCAGCCTATGCCATCGTCCGGATGAGGGTGCGCGGTCGGGAACTCGTTGGCGTCTGGCTGATCCTCGCCTACATGCTGCCAGAATTCCTGTTCGTCATTCCCATGTTCTCACTCTACCAGTGGACCGGGCTCTACGACACGCATATCGGGCTTGCGCTAATGTACCAGGTCCACGTGCTGCCGCTGTCGATCTGGCTGCTCGGTTCGTTCTTTCGCGAGATCAGTCCCGCAATAGACGAGGCGGCGCGGATCGAAGGAGCCTCCAACTTCCAGATCCTGATCAGGATCTACATACCATGCACGCTGCCAGGCGTGATCGCAACCGCGATCCTGAATGCCATCTGGATCTGGAACGAGCTTGCCATCGCCCTTGGCCTGACGTTTTCGAAGGCGCAGACCGTCACGCTGGGTGTCACCGGTTTCCGGGGATATGCAGCGCTCGACTGGGGCGCAATGGCGGCCGCCTCGACCGTCGCGGTTGTCCCGATGCTGATTTTCGCAATCCTCGCACAGAAACACATCGTCAAGGGCCTGACTCTTGGCGCGGTCAAGGGTTGAATGATGCCGTTGAAAGAAACCGATGTCTCGCAGTTCCCGACAGTCTTTGGGCGAAACCTGCTGTCAGAGGTATCGAATTTCGTGTGTCCGAAGATGCTGGTCGTCACAATGGAGGACCTGTGGCCCATCTTCCGCGACACCCTGCCACCTGACGCGGATCTCCATTTTGCAAGATCCATGGAACGAACGAGCCTTGAAGCCGAAACCTCCAAGTTGAAGGATCTCGCGTCCGTAATTGGTCTCGGCGGAGGCCAGGCCATCGACTCCGCAAAGTATTTCGCCTGGCGTCTGAACCTTCCGCTGTTCCAGTTCCCGACGTCGCTTTCTGTAGATGCCGTGTTCGGCCACCGCACGGCCGTGCGCGAAAACAACATCGTCAGGTATGTCGGCTGGGCAATCCCCGAGACAGTCTATGTCGACCTCGACATCATCGAGGCCGCCCCACGGGCCCTGAACGTCGCAGGCGTCGGCGATGTCCTTTGCTTCATCACCGGTGTCATGGACTGGCGCCATGCCGAGTCGAAAGGGCGGTGCGAGGCGCGCTGGCCATATGACGACAGCCTCGCCCGAATCTCCCTGTCAAAGGCCGAATCCGTTCTTGCCGAACTCGACGAGATCAAGACGCTCAGCCCGCGCGGCATCGCGCTGATGGTCGATGCCCTGAAATGGGGCGGCGCTTCCTACCATGGCGCAGGCTGGAACCCGCGCCACATAGAAGGCGTCGAGCACTACGTCTTCTACGCGCTCGAGGCAGGGACCAGGAAGAGTTTCCTCCATGGCCAGGCGGTCTGCCTAGGTCTCGTCCTTGGCGCAATGATGCACGGCGCGCGCGCCGACGAGCTTCTGGACGCGGTTTCCGGCCTTGGTATCGATATTCGCCCATCTGCGATGGACGTGACATGGGAAGACGTGTTCGGGGCAATGCGGAACCTGAAGGGGTTCGTGACGCGCGAGGGACTAGCCTATGGAATAGCCAACGATTTTGTGGTCACAGACGGCTTCCTGAACGAAGCCCGAAACAGAATCGAGGGAGCGTTCCCGACATGAAGCGTCAACAAGGAGCGGGGGCGCTGGATGTATCCTGCCCCGAGGGTCGTCTGGTCTCCCTCGGCCTGAGTCTGCCCCCCGTACCAGCGGCTGTCGGGAATTTCGAACTTGGCTCGATTGCCGGGGCGACACTGTATCTCTCCGGCCAGGGCCCACTGCTGGAGAACGGGGAAATGGCGCGTGGCAAGGTTGGACGCGACGTCAGTGCCGAGGAGGCCAGACACCACGCCATGCGAACCGGACTGGTTCTCATCAGTGCGATGAAGGAGATGCTCGGGTCTCTGGATCACGTTGCACAGATCCGAAAGGTCTTCGGCATGGTGAACGGCACACCGGACTTCGCTGAGCATCCAACCGTGATCAACGGATGCTCGGATCTCTTCTGCGAAGTCTTCGGCGCACGCGGCCGTCATGCCCGGGCAGCCGTCGGCATGAACTCGCTGCCGGGCAACATCACCGTGGAGATCGAAGCCATCGTCTCGGTTTCGCCCGAGTGGGTGCCGCGAGGATGAGCGAGATACGCTTCAAAGGGGCGTGCAAGCGCTATTCGGGAGATATCGAGGTCATCCGCAACCTAAACCTGCATGTGCTCGAAGGCGAATTCATGGTCCTGGTCGGACCCTCGGGATGCGCCAAGTCGACGACGCTCAGAATGATCGCGGGGCTTGAATCCATCTCGTCGGGAGATCTGATGATCGGAGGCGCGCGCGCGAACGAGCTGTCGCCCGCAGAACGAAACGTTTCCATGGTCTTCCAGTCCTATGCCCTGTTTCCCAATATGTCCGTCCGAGGGAACCTGTCGTTCGGCCTGAAGCTGCGCAGAACGGAGCGGTCGGTCGCCGAGAGCGAAGTGGATCGGGTGGCCGACCTGCTGGGCTTGGCCGAACTTCTGGACCGGAAGCCGCGTCAGTTGTCTGGAGGACAGGCTCAGAGGGTCGCGCTTGGCCGCGCAATGATCCGCAGACCGGCAGCCTTTCTCCTTGACGAGCCCCTGTCCAATCTCGACGCGGAACTCAGGGTCCAGATGCGGGGAGAGATCTCGCAGATGCAAAGTGATCTCGGCACCACGACCGTTTACGTCACCCACGATCAGGTCGAGGCGATGACAATGGGAGACCGGACCGCGGTCATGAACCGTGGCAGTGTCATGCAGGTCGGTGCGCCCATTGAGCTCTATGATCGGCCCGCCAACGCATTCGTCGCCGGTTTCATCGGCAGTCCGCGCATGAACCTGCTGGCGGCGGAAACCCTGCTGGCGGACGCGATGTCATCCGACCGTCGCCTTGCGTATCCGACGGGCACGCTTGCCGGCATTCGTCCCGAGCATGTGCTCATCGGGTCCGGCAAAGAGACTCGAATCGGAACTGCGCGCGTCGAACGCATGGAAGACCTTGGACACGAAATCCTTGTGCATCTGATGACGCGAAGGGGTGCCGCACTGACTGCCCGGGCGAACGGCGAGTTCCGTGCCGATATCGTGCCCGGGCAGGACGTCGAGCTTGGGATTCGTCCTGACCGGCTGCATGCCTTTGACTCCGAGAGCGGTGAGCGGCTGCAATGACCGGCGATCCGTTCACACGCTGGAACCTGACACCGATCATCAATGCGTCGGGAACCATGACGGGCATCGGCGCCGCCCGCGTGGCTCCCGAGACACGAGCCTTGGTGGACCGGATCCTTGAATCTTGCGTCGACATGGACGAGCTGCAGGCTCGGGCCGGTGCTGTCATAGCGCGGTTGACCGGCGCGGAGTCAGGATGTGTTACGGCCTGCTCTGCCGCCGCCATGACGCAGACCGTTGCCGCCTGCATGACCGGCGGAGATCTTGCAAGGATCGAAGCGTTGCCGCAGGTCACCGGCGAACGGCGCATCCTGCTCCCGATGGGTCATATGGTCAACTATGGCGCACCCGTCGATCAGGCAATCCGGCTTGCAGGGGCGGAGGTCGTTCCCGTCGGCACCGCCGCCGCGTGCGAAGTCTGGCACCTCCGTTCCGCGCTGAAGCAAGGCGCGGCGGCGGCCATGTATGTCGTCTCGCACCATACCGTGCGGGAAAACGAGCTTCCCATAGACATCTTCATCGCCCTATGCCGGGAACACAGCGTTCCGGTGATCGTGGACTTGGCATCCGAATACGACCTGAAGGGGCCGATCGCGCTGGGAGCCTCGGCGGCGATCTATTCGGGGCACAAGTTTCTCGCCGGCGTGACGAGCGGCATTGTCGCAGGAGCCTCCGACCTGGTCAGCGCGACCTACCTCCAGCACCGAGGCATTGGCAGGACGATGAAGGCGGGCAAGGAGAGCGTCGTCGGAGCAATGGCCGCCTTGGAACTCTGGGAGACCCGCGATCACGTTGGCATCCGAGCAGCCGAAGAGGCCCGTGTCCATCGCTGGCTGAAAGATCTTGCGGACATTCCCGGACTGACGCTTGCTCCCCATGACGACTGGACCGGCAATCCGATCACGCGTGTTCGCATCACCGTCGCTCCCCGGACGGCCGGCTTCTATGCCTGGGAACTTGCCGGACGGCTCGAGTCGCGTGATCCTCGGATCATCTTGCGTGACGACCATGTGGAGCGACAGGAGCTGTATCTTGATCCCTGCAACGTCACGGATGCCGAGGCGGCAAGGGTGGTCGCCGCGGTCCGCAACGAAGCAGACCGCCTGCGCACCGAGGGAGGCGGCCTCAGTGTCAGCTGGAGCGAGGCAAAGAGCGCGAGGGAGGCGGCTATTCTGGCGTGGAAGGGTGACGGCAATGCTTCTTGAAGGTCGCCGCATTCTTGTCACAGGCGCGGCGCGCGGGATCGGCCTCGCCGTCGTCCATGCCTGTCTCGCCGATGGCGCCGAAGTTCTCGCAACCGATGTCGACAAGGGAGCGCTGTCCGACGCGGCGGACGGAACCGCGAATCTGGACGGCCGTCTGAGGCACCATCCACTTGATGTCAGTCAGGGCCGCAGCATCGCCCGGGCGCTTGGCCACATCTCGGACTGGCCGGCACTGGACGGCCTCGTCAACAATGCCGCGATTCTCGACATCAGCGATGCGGGGACCGTTGCGGATGAACGCTTTGCCAAGGTCATCGACATCAACCTGACCGGCGCACTGCGCGTCACGCAGGCAGCTCTGCCGATGCTCCGCAAGTCATCCGCTCCGGCCATCGTCAACACCCTCTCAACCCAGTCATTCTTCGGCGTTCCGTGCTCGGCCGCCTATGCGTCTGCCAAGGGCGGTCTCCTCATGCTGACGCGATCCATGGCCGTGGATTTCGGCGCCGAGTCCATTCGTGTGAACGCCGTCGCGCCGGGCTTCATAGACACGCGCATGGCGATGACCGAGGATGGGGCGCATGAGCACGAATCCGGCGACTTTCGCTTGCATTACATCGCCCGGGGACGCATTCCCCTTCGCCGCCCGGGAACTCCCGACGACTGTGCTGGCGCCTTCGTGTTCCTGCTTTCCGGACTGGCCCGCTACATCACCGGTCAGGCGCTGTGCGTGGACGGTGGGCTGAGCGCGACGTACTGATGCAGGACGCGTTGGAACCTCTCCGCGCCACCGCCCTCGGGGACGGCATCCGGGCGCAGAGATATGCTGTTTGAAGAATGCAGCGTTTCGGGCCTGACCGGCACACGGAAGCCCGAAGCGGTTGCCAATTCCCGGCGACGCTTCCCGCCCCTGGTCCGCGGGCAGTTTCCCGTCCGCACGCAGATTTCTCGCGCTCGTCCGAACTGCATGCGGCGCAGCCGCCTCGGTCTCCGGGTTCGGGACGCACGTTCATTTCGCGGCGTCTCCAGCACGGTCAATTTCCTCGGTCGACCGAAGCGATGCGCGATGACATGATGTGCCGTCCTGCACACAGGATGGCAATACGTCATCCGCGCGGGACGGGTCGTACGCAACGCATGTGCTCAAGAGGACTGACAAATGCTCCATGATCACTCTCGCGAACGGGATCTGGCATCCGGCTTTCCCACGGTCTTCGGCCGGGGGCTGCTGGGCGAGTTCCGCAACTTCGTGAATCCGCCGTTCCTAGTCGTGACGATGGAAGATCTTTGGCCTGTTTTCCGCCATCACTTCGAGGGCGCCGACTGCCGCCCCTACTTTTGCAGTTCCATTGAACAGGCGCATCTGGACCGCGAAGCGGCTGGCCTTGGCGAGGTGCGGGCAATTCTGGGCCTGGGGGGCGGACAAGCACTTGACGTCGCCAAGTACTTTGCCTGGCGTATCAACCTGCCGCTGTTCCAGGCGCCGACCGCGCTGTCGGTGAACGCTGTATACGGTCAGCGCACGGCCGTTCGGGCCAGCGGCAGGGTGGTCTATCGCGGCTGGGCAGTGCCGCAATCGGTCTATATCGATTTCGATGTCATCGCCGCCTGTCCGCCTGCGCTCAACTGGTCCGGGATCGGCGACATCCTGTGCTTTCATACAGGCATTCTCGACTGGCGGTACGCTGAACGCGAAGGGAAGGTCGAGGACAAGTGGCGCTATGATGAAGGTCTCGCGCGGCAATCGCTGGCAAGGGTTCAAAGGATTGTAGAGAACGTCGACAACATCCGCGCAATGAACGACATGGGCATCGAAGCGCTGGTCGACGGACTGAAATGGGGGACGAGTTACCACGGCGCGGGATGGTGCCCGCGCCACATAGAGGGCACCGACCACTTTCTTTTCTACACGCTGGAAAAGATGACCGGGAAGAAGTTCCTGCACGGCCAGCCAGTCGGGCTTGGCGTCATCGTCGGCTCGATGCTCCACGACGACCGGGCCGAGGAAATGCTGGACACGATCTCCAGCATCGGACTCGATATCCGGCCAGAGGCCATGGAACTGACTTGGGATCAGTTCGAAGCCGGTCTGAGAGCCATGCGTACCTATGTCAATCAAGTCGGTCTCTGGCACTCGATTGCCCATGACGCGCGAATTTCCGATGGATTCGTTTCGGACCTGCGGCGCAAGCTGACGAAGGCCTACGCACACCGAACCTGACGCCCTCTCTGGGCGGCTCTCGTGGCCGACGAATGCCTTTCATGCCGGCTCTCGCGAGAGCTTTCCGCCCCAACTGCATTGTCCAGCCACGCCTGCAAAGCCTCGTTCGCCACCGCGGCTGCATGTCAGGCGCGGCGGTGCGTCTTTTGCCTGGCGCGCGGACAAGGCATCCTTCGACCCGACCTTGCCCTGTTTCGCAACAGGAGTTCTTGCTTGGCCGGAATACTGTGCCAAGGTTCCCGTCACGAGCCCTAGCGGAACTGCAAGCGTTCGGTAGTGCCGACAGTTGGTCCTGACCTTGTTTCGGTCGTTGCGAGAGTGGGGAATGACAAAAGGAAAGCGGATGTGCTGCTGCGCCACGCATGGAGATTCACTTCGAAGATGCAGGGGCGCCGTCCGCTCCGGATTCCGGTGACGGCGCGCTCATCCGGGTCGTTCCCACTCCATGATGCTGTTCTGCCAGGATTTGGATTCCGCGTTGCGCGTGCGTCCAACGGAATCGTGCGGGGACCGGTTCTCGATGCGTGTCAGCCGAGAACGGAGAAGCTTGATTCCCTGTCGATCTCGCGCTTTCGCGAATGGAAGCCGGCGTTGATGTCGCGTTCGATGCAGGGTAGCGTGAACGGGTCGCTGTCGTGGTCGTTGCCCGCCTCGCGCCAATCCATGAGGGCCGACATCATCTTCCCGGCGATGGGCGCGTTCCTGTACTGGTTGCCGCTCGTGCCGCAATCCATGTAGCAGCCGCCAAGGCTGGTGGAATCGTAGATCGGTATCCAGTCGGTTGAGGCGTCGTGGAGACCCACCGCTCCCTTCGCCTCCGACGGAATGCCCAAGGCCGGCACGCGCTGGGCATAGCGCATGGCCTGCGGCGTCCATTGATCGGCGAAGTTCCGGTCATGTTCGGTGTCCGAGTCGACCCATATGTGGGGGTCGCAATCCGGACCCTCGCTACCCACGAGAATGTGGTTGCCCCTTTCGGGCCTGCAGTAGCAGGCGATGTCGCTGTCGGAGACGATTGTGCCGTTGCTTTCGAAGTCAAAGCCGGCAGGTGCGGGAACATGCACGACTTCCTGCTTGATCGGTCGGGTCGCGATAGTCATCTCCTGCGTGACGTCGGCCATTGCTTTCACTGCGGCGGAGCCCGGACCGGCGACATTGATGACCACCGGAGCGTGGATTTCCTCGCCATCCGCCAGTCCGACGCCCTTGACCCGGCCACCCTCCCGCAGGATTTCGATGACCTCCACGCCGGGACGCGTCCCCGCTCCGTGTCGAGCAGCGGCGGCAGCGAGGTTCTGGGCAGACCGTGCCGGATCGGTCACGTATCCCGCATGCGGCCAGAACACGCCACCGGCGAGCCTGTTCCCGTTTGTCACGCCGAAGCCGTCCTAGTCGTTGCGTTTCGGAGGCCCGAAGCTGTCGAGCGAGTAGATCGGCAGGCGTTCCTCGATGTCGCCCGGGCTCCATTCCTCGAACGGACAATCGAGCGAGGAACTGAACGCCATGTGCCTTTCCAGAAAGCCGTTCGCCTCCGTTTTCATCACCGGACAGCCGCATTCGGCGAATCTTGCGAGATCCTCGGTCCCGGGGAGGCCAAGATGCTCTGCCCAATCGCGCCAGTAGTGGTAGCCTTCCCAGGCAAAGGCCGTTCAGTTATAGGCCGAGTAGTGCATCCGGATGATCGCGCAGGATCCGGCTGTGGACCCGTGACCGATCACGCGGTTCCGGTCGAGCGACAGGACCGACTTTCCGGTCTTGGCGACCTCGAAGGCCGTGGCGGCGCCGATCACTCCGGTTCCGATCACGATGACGTCTGGCTGGCCCATTCAAATATCCCTCGCTCGACGGATGCCTTGGCATTCCCCGCTACGCTCTGTCAAGACAATGGCGGGAGCGGGCCACGGGAAAGGTCACGCTCGAAGTGGTGCGGCACCTGCATTCCCGTGACATGCTCTCAGCCGAGCCGTTCCTGCCATGTCGGGAAGACGTCTCCGGCCGCAGGCCACCCGTGATAGACCGTGCGCGTGATCGCTCGAGCAAGGCATGTGGCAGCTGCATGCCCGAGACGGAACTGGTCCTGCCCAGCAACTTCCCGGAGGCCCGTTGCCGCGACGAAGACGAGGTCTCCGTCCAAGGGCGAACGCGCCGGAACGACGGCGCGTGCAATGCCGTCATGCGCGGCGGTTGCCATGCGCTGGACATCGGCCTTTGCAAGCGCAAGATCTGTCGCGATCACGGCAATCGTCGTGTTCGCAGGGCTATCGAGCTTGGTTTGTGGTGCCGGCGCAGGCCCGGGCGCCGTGCCAAGGCCGCCGAACTCGTTGTGCTGTTCGAAAGGCGCCGCCCAAAAGTGCGGTCCTTCGCCCACCGTTGCCTGACCGACCGCGTTGACAGCCACCAAGGCGCCGACGATCGCACCCGAGCGCAGAATGGCTAACACAGAAGCCAGCCCTCCTTTAAGCCCAGCCGTGATCCCGCCTGTGTCTACTCGGACGCTGCCAAGTTCCAGTTCCGGGCCACGTGCGGAATAGGCAGTGCGCCCGAGGGTCGGGTAGGAATTCTCGTCCCACCCAGTGGCACCGCCGCTGGCAAGGTCGAAAATGATGGCGGCCGGCACGATCGGCACCCTGTGGCCTGCCGCCTCGAAGCACCGCCCATCAGCGCGGAAGTCCGCCGTGACGCCATCGACGGCAGCAAGGCCGAATGCCGAGCCGCCTGAGAGAGCCAGTGCGTTCACCGCCTGCACGGTCTTGTCGAACGCGAGGTGGTCGGGTGCCGGACGCACCTCCCATGACGTGAACGCCAGCGACCATCGGGGCGTCACCGACGACGACCGTCACTCCGGTTTTGATGAGGTCGTCCTGCGCCTGACCCACGGTCAGGCCGGCAACGTCTGTGAGCAGGTTCCGAGGTTCGGGCCGCATCTTCTTCCTTGCCAGTCGTGCTGCCGGTTCCTTCAGGCTGGCATGGGCCGCAGGCACTGTGAAGCCCTTGCGTTCACCGGGTGCATCGCCTTATTTCGGCGCGGGAGGGGAAACGCCATGGCCTATGTGAGCTGGACCTTCCGCATTCTTATCGCGCTCGCCCTAGTATCCCGTCCGTGTTGAAGTGACGCCGGGACACTTGCCCTGTCCCACCTGATACCGTATACTGGCCGCAACAACAACCAACAGACCTTCCGGATCTGGCGGATGTCCGCTGGCGGTTCCGGGGGCACCGGGAAGGGGCAGGCTATGGGCAGAGGCGGAAAGAGAATATGTCACGCAAGGCTGGACGGTGGCGGGCGGGCGCTCCTGCAGGGGACCGTCGACGGCGGAAAGGGGTCGGTGCCGGCGGGCGCGCATCCTCCTTCTGGCGGACGCCAGCCGCGACGGCGGCGGACGCGATGACGCCGACATGGCGGATGTCCCCGGGGCCGGGGCCTCGACGGGCGGGCGGGCCCGCAGGCGGTTCGTGCTGGAAGGCCTTGAGGCGGCTCTGGAGAGGAAGGGGCAGGCCAGCAGCAGGAAGCCCGTGCTGGACGGCGGGGGCCAGGCGAGGCTGGCCTGCTCCGAGCCCCCCGAGGGGCACGCGCGCCGGGCGCTGCGGCTGCCCGGCGACAGGCTCGGCGGGCTGGAGGCCGTCGACAGCATATCGAAGGAGACGGTGCGGCAGGGGCTCTTATGAGACCTTACAGGTCAAGTGCCCTTTTTCAAAACCTCACATCGGCGTCCCTCCCTCCGTCGGGGGGCGGCTTCCGTGCCACCGGGGAAGTCCAGACAGAACGTCGCGGTTCCATGACGCGCTCAACGACGCGTCCAGCCTCTTATCCGGTTCGGTTGGCCGGTGCCGGCCCCGTGACCATTATGCCCGATTCGGGCGGTGCGACGTTCCGGGGGGGGCGGGACCCATCTGAAATGAACGGTGCCGCTTCCTGCGGCGAACCAGGCCCCTGCACGGTCACACGCCCTGCCCGGGTTCCCCGGAGGCCCCGTCGGGCCGCCCGGGTGTTCCGTTGTTCCGTTGTTCCGTTGCCCTCCCGCTCTCAGGCCTGCGACAGGACGGCGCCCTCCGGCACCAGGCCGGTGGTGGCGAACCTCCACAGCGCCACCAGAAGCTTACGGGCCAGCGCCACGATCCCCCGCCTGCGCGAACGTCCGTCGCGGGCGCTCACGTAATCCCGGAACCACGCCGAGAGGGCGCTGTCGGGCTGGTGGCGCAGCCAGCGCCAGGCCATCTGCACCAGGTGCTTTCGCAGCATCGCGCCGCCCGCCTTGCTGATCCCCTGGTCGTTGTCGACGCCCCCGCTCGCGAAGGGCACCGGCGCCAGGCCCGCGAGGCTGGCCAGCTGCCGCCGGTTGCGCAGCTCCCGGTAGAAGAGCTCGCCGCCCAGCATCAGCGCGTCGTTCGGGCCGATCCCGCGCAGCCGGACCAGCGTCGCCGCGTGGTGGGCGTCCGCCGGCGCCGCCCGCGGTCTGTCAACGGGCGGAGCGGCCTCCTTCCCGGCGGCGTCCGCGCGGAGGCCGTCGAGGGCCCGGGCCGACGCCTCCAGCATCTCCATCTTCCTCGCCTCGACAGCCTTGAGTTCCGCGCGCACCAGCTCCAGCCGGTCGAGGATGCCCTTGATCTCGGCCAGCAGCTCCGGCGGCAGCGGCTCCCCGTAGCCGGTCTCCATCCCGCCGAGCCGCTCACGGAACCCCGGCCGCGCCGGATCCCCGGCCAACACCCCGTGCAGCCTCAGGAGCCCGTCGACGGAGTTCGAGAGGCGGCGGCGCTCCTGCACCAGACGCTCCCGCCGGCGCAGCAGCCGCTTCCTGTCCTCCTCCGCGACCGTTGGCACACGCACCCGCGACATCGCGTCCCGGTCGCCGCCGTCCCACGCCCTGAGCGCCCGGACCATCCGGCGGGCGTCGATCCGGTCCGTCTTCACCTTCTTTTTCCTCCGCACCACCTCGAGGCTCGCGGGGTCGCAGACAACCACCTCGACATCCTCCCCCTCCAGCCGCCGGGCCAGCCAGAAGCCCTCGTAACCGGCCTCGTACACAAGCATCACCCGGACATCGCCGCCGGTCGCCGCCCGCTCCCGCGCCCGCCCGAGCCTGCCCAGGAGCCCATCAACGTCCTGCGGCGCCAGCCTGTGGATGCCGGCCCTCGACGTGTCGGACGGATCGCCCACCGCGAGGATCCAGCTCCTGCCGCTCACTTCCAGAGCCGCGTAGACCGTGGTAACGTTCCCCTCGAAAGGGGTTTTCGAATCAGTCATCTTTCTCTCCTTTCACTCGGCGGGGGTTGCCGTCTCGCGGCCCCCCGCCACAACATGCTGTCTTCCTGTCAACACCCTGCACCGAATCACCCGCGAAGGCAAACGGCGGCCCGTCCCATGGCATCTGAAAAAAACGACATCAAGCCCTGAAGGGACCAGTGCTGGTGCATCCCGCCGAAAGAGAGCGCCGAATCCGTCTGCGCCATGGAGGACGTCCTGAAGACCTGCAGCCGCGGGTACGACGACGGCACGGTCCTGGCCGTCATGGACGGGACCCCGGAGCAGCAGACGAGGGAGACGCGGACGCCATTGCCGCCGCGGCCAGGGCAGCCGGCCGCATACGGCTCCGGGTACGAGCGCAACGGCACCGCGAACCTGTTCATGGTGTACGCGCCGCTGGAGGCGTGGCGCCACGTGAAGGTCACCGACCGCCGCACGAAGAGGGACTTCGCAAGGCTGCTCGCCGACATCGCCGACGTCCACTTTCCGGACAGGAAAACCGTCCCCGTGATGGACAGCCCGACACCCACAGGCTGTCGACCCTCTACGGGACCTTCGAGCCGGCGGAGGCGTCGCGGCCCGCGGACCGCTTCGAGGTCCACCACACGCCGAGGCACGGGAGCTGGCTTAACATGGCGGAGACCGGGACAGACGTCCTCTCCCGGCAGTGCCTCGACCGGCGCATCCCGGACCGGGAGGCGATGGTGCGGGAGGTCGGCGCCTGGCAGGCGCACCGCAACCCGTCGGCGAAGCCGGTCGACTGGCGGTTCAGGACCGGGGACGCCCGCGTGAAACTGAAGTCCCTCTATCCATCACAACAATAAGGTCGCGATACTAGTCGGAGGCCTGCACTACAACCTGCCGCAGCGTGACATCGTACGGGTCGTGAACACGTATGAAGAGCGACGGGACTTCGATGACTGGACTTCGGTGTTCTGGAGTGGCCGTGCCGCGACAAGCACGACCAATCCCACCAAAGACGTCCTGTTCGTCCAGGCGGTCAAGGCCAACGGCAAGGCCATGGTGTAGCGGAATCAGGACACCGAATTCTGGCCGCCCTGTTTCAAGTTCGACACCGCGGACCTGCAGACCGGGGCTGCCGATGCCGTTTCGACCCGGGACGATCCCGAGTGGTACGTGGTTCGGCACTACGGATGGCGAAACGTCTGGCTTTCGATTTTTCCGAACGCGCTTCTCCTGACACCGGCCGAATGCGGTTGATCTCGTGGTTCAACATCGTGTTTCTGGCGCTCCTGGCGATATTGCTGATCACCATCTGGCGGCAGTGGCGGAATTTCCGCCGTCGTCGCATCGCCCCGCTTCTTCTCAACATTGGCGAAGCCGCGAACTCAGTGCGTGGCCGAATTGGAAGGCTGTTCAGGCGAGGCTGACCGGTTCGGGACTCTTGCAGGATCCGGAAGCGCTGCTGCGACATTGACGGACGTCGCCGCTTGGAATGGCGGGCATGGTTGGCCGAGGGCATTGAGGGCATCTTGACCCGTTTGGCCAAATGAGGGACTTTCATCAAGTGGCGAGGCCCCACGAAATGGAAGAGCGAGTGGCCGGAATTGCAGCAGACGCGATCCCGCGGGTGCTGTCAGGATTGAGAGCTTGACCTAAAATTGCTGTCTATGCTCCATATATTGCGAGAACGCCTTCGTATGGCCAGCCTAATGGGCTAGATGTGGAATTCCAGGTCAAACTCTGAGACGGACCTGGCCGACTTAAGAAGGAATGCCGGGAGGAAATCATGGCAAAGTTCGTCATAGCGCCGCACATGCGCCTGCACGAGTGGATTGCGGTTGAGAAAGGATACTTTGACGAAGTCGGACTGGACTACGCGCTTGAAGATCAATTGAAGTCAGCGACCGGTGAACGGCACGATCTGGGCGATCGGGTTGGGGCATATCAGACTTTCGAGAAAGGCCGGACCTGTGACGTAAGCTCGGCCTGCCACTGGACCGTGAACGTGGCAGCGGCGTCTGGTCACGGGAAGCTCTATGCAAACGCATACTCCGTTTCCCCGTGCGGGATATTCGTTCCAGGGGAATCTTCCGTCAAGCGGCCAGAAGATCTGGCCAATGTCCCAATTTCCGTGGGCTATCAATCTGGCAGCCACTATTCGTCGATCCAGGCACTGGAACCCTTCCTCTCACACGATGAAATCAACCTTTCCTTTGCTGACGGACTCCTGTTCAAGCGGATGGAGCACATGATCGACGGCAACATCCCTGCCGTCAGCCTGTTCAGCGGCCCTTACTACTTCATGGAGCAACTGCGGTTCCGCAAGGTCCTGGACACGTCGTTCATGATGGCCGCGATGGTCGCCGAGGACGCTGACCTAGAAGACGTCGAAAGATATTTCAGTGCCTTGCGGATGGCGCAAAGGGACATTGATCTCAGGCAGGAACTATACACTCACTACTATAAGAACGAGTTCCCGGAGCGTTTCCGCGACCAGATGGATACGCGGTTGTTCGGACCGGGAGAGCGGATCGTTTTCGAGCCGTATTCGCGTCAGATTTTTGATCAGTCACGCGAATGGATCGCCGAGCGCGACATCTTCGAGGATGGTTTGGGTGACTTGTCATATGAACAAGCTATAGTCACTCCTGTGGTTGCCGAACCTGCCGAGTGAGGCACGTACATTCCGACGAGTGCAATTTCCTGCGGCAGTTGTCCTTGTCGGCACGCGCTTTGCGCCGAGACGCAGTCCTTGCAATGCGGAGCCTCGCCTCCCGGTCGTCGGCCTTGTCCCTGCCCGCCCCGCAGGCGCGATGGCGTTGAATGGCTTCATCTGCGGCGCAAGTCAGTCAGTTGTCGTTCCTGCTCTCAGTGCAACTGCAATACGATTTCTTGCTTCAGATCAATTGGCTGAGGCGGTTCACACCTGAATTGCGTTCAAGTGTCGGTCCCGGTCTTTGCGTGCCCACGCAACCACCATCGTTATAAATCGTGTCCGTCAGAAATCCCCTTCTCTCCGGAGGCTCGCGGGCGACGGTTCGTCCGGTCTGGTCGTTGCTTGGCAACGACCAGCGGCTGTATTCGCGTTTTGTCCCGTTTCCGGCGTGGCATGGGCTGCGGTCCGTGGGGGAACGGGCGCCTTTCACTTCCGTCAGCCCATGGATGTTCCTCCCTGTCCGTCCGAACCAGAGGGCGTCATGCCGGTGGCGTGAAGGAAGCCGTCAGGTGACGGGCGGCCGCCGGATGCCCACCCGCCGCCTGTCCATCAGTCATTTTCCAGCTGGGCACGGAAGCTGTGGAATGCACTGCCATCCCCGGTCCGGGCCGCCCGCTCCAGTGTCTGGGCGCCTGCCGACATGCGCGCGCAGCCCTCCCGGACGGTCTGGTGTCCCGGCGGGCCGTCGTTCCTGCGGTTCAGGTATCCGCCGGGGCGGGCGACCAGCAGGACCGCCTCCCAGCGGGACGGGGGCCAGTTCCGGTGTCCACCCGGGTCCGGTCTGGCAGGGGAGGGTGAAACCCATGCTGCGGGCGTAGTCCAGGAGCATCGCGGTCTCCGATCTCGCGAACAGGTCCGCGGCCGGCATTTCCGGCGTCGCCCTCCCGAGCAGGGTCAGGCCGAGAGGCGCCAAGCGACCACCGCGTTCAGCGCGACCGCCCGCTGGATCCGTCCCGTCGTGCCGTGCGCCGTCCTCTCCACGTCGCAGCCGGACTTCAGGATCCTGTGCCGGTCCCCGGTCCGCCACCTCAGCGCGTAGAGGTCGGGGACCTCCACGGCCGCCCTGCGGTCCGGGACGGGAAGGGTCGTCGGCAGCAGCCATTCCACCGCCTCGGCGCCGACCGGCGGCTCCGGCTCGACGGCGTGCACGGCGGTCAGGCGCATCGGCTGTGCGCCGAGCCGTCCCCGCCTCCCTGCGGGCCTCGCGTCCGGCGAGGCCCTTCTGTCCCCGGGCCGCCCGCCGCGGCGAGGCCCTGTCGACGCGGATCCCGTGCTCCCCGTCCGGCGGTGCGCCACGCACCCGCACGAACAGGCTTTTCCCGTCGGGGAACGCCCGGTCGTGCTTCGCCCGGACCTGCGCTCCTCCGGCGGCTTCCCCCTGTTGCGGGAGATCACGCCGAGGCCGGAGCAGCCCCCGTGGGGGGGCGAGGTTCAGGTCCGTCCCGTCCTGGACCAGCAGGGCCGTCCCCGCCCCGCGCATGCGCCCCAGCGTCCGCTACCGGTGCGCCGCCAGGACCGCCTCCAGCGTGAAGCCCTCGTCCTCGGGGCGCCCGGTCATCCTGTAGTATCCCGTCACCGCCGCCTGGTCGCCGCAGACGGCCGAGAGGAAGGTTTTCGAGGGGGCCATGGGCTGTAATCCTCACGCTCCTCACCATCCGCTTCACAAGGGCCGCGCCGAACCCGTTCTCCGCCCAAACGTCCAGGTCAAGCCCCTCCCCGGGTCGCCCGGGTCGCAGGACCGGCTTCGGGCGGGCCGGCGAGGGGCGTCCCGCGCCTTGCACGCCGAGACGGGCCGCCAGTCCCGGCGCAGCGGGCGCATCCATATCCCCTTGGGCCCGACCTTCCGGCCAGCCGCCGCGCGCCGTCCGCGCCCGGCACTCCCGCCGACCCATATTTGGGCTGGCACCGCCGAACCCCGGCCCGGTGAAGGTCTCGGCGAGCAGAGGTTCGATGCCGTAGCGGTCGAGGAAATCCCCCGCCAGCCGCCGCAGGCACAGCCCCAGGGCCTTCGAGGCCAGGTGCTCGCAGCGGAAGCCGGGCCGGACCAGGAAGCGCGACATCCCGACAAGCCGGTCGAGTCCCGTCCGCCGGGCCTCCGCGTCCCAGCCGGTCCGGCGGTCGCGGGGCGCGAGGGCGGAGGCCGGGCCGGCGAACACGAAGCCGCCGAGCCAGCCGTGGTCCGAGCCGATCAGATAGCGCAGCTGCCGCCCGGCAGCTGGTTTCACCGAGGCGGGCGCGGACCTCCCGTGCGAATGCCGTCCTGCCCGGAAAGCTCTCGGGCGGCGGCAGGGCCGCGAGGACCGCCTGACTGTGGTCGGACCGCAGGACTCGGCGAATCGATTTGTTCGCGGTCATATGGCCGACATAGCGGCCCGGATCACCCGTGTCCTGAGCTAAACTGATCGATGGGCGGCCCACCACAGGAATGGACCGGAGAGACGGCGGAAGGCAACAGGCATGTTCTCTATAGGAAACCGCGCCAGATTTTTCCACAGCCACATATTCCGTTCCTTTCTGGTTCCCTGAACATACGAGGCGGAAGTGACCTGTTTCTTCGGCCTATGATGTTACACTTAGGAATGGATTCGAGGACAATCTGCCCGAACACGCGGCTTTGCGAGTCGCCCGTCAATGAGGTGACTATGAAAGACAGCGTGATTGCGTTTCCGCCCCACAGCAAGATACCGATGCCTGTTTCTGTGGAGCCCGGATGCCAGACTTCCTGATCAACGATCCCGCAGTCCCGAAGCTGACCGAACCTCATCACCCCATATCACGGCTTGGACAACCTTAACCATTCAAGCCAATGGCTGCGGTTATCAATCATATCGCAAGGACGCGGAGTTGACACGCAACGCCAGAATCTCCGGATCACAGTTTTGCGCCGTGCCGCAAACAGCCGGTTTCAGCTTCCGGAAATCGACAGGCCAAACCGGATGAAAGATACTCAATGACACTTCGGCAAGTTCCAACGGAGTTGTTTCCTGTTCATCTCAGCCCTAGAACAGCATTGGCGAGGTGAGTTCCATGCTGTCTGAAAAACGCGTTCTACTGATTATCGGCGGCGGAATCGCGGCCTTCAAGTCCCTTGATCTTATCAGGCGGCTTCGGGAGCAGGGCAGTGCGGTCATTCCCGTTTTGACGGCGGCTGCCGAGGAATTTGTGACACCGCTATCGGTTTCGGCGCTTGCGGCGAAAGAGGTCTATCGGGATCTCTTTGATCTGACCAATGAAGCCGAAATGGGGCATATCGAACTTAGCCGCTCCACCGATCTCATTGTCGTGGCCCCCTGCACGGCCGATCTCATGGCCAGGATGGCGGGCGGTCATGCCAATGATCTGGCCTCGACCATATTGATGGCGACAGACAAGCCCGTGCTCATCGCGCCAGCCATGAATGTGCGTATGTGGCGGCACCCTGCCACACAACGAAACCTTGCCACCCTCGCTGGAGATGGTGTTCTGACCGTCGGTCCGGAAGAAGGCGAGATGGCCTGTGGTGAGTTCGGTCCGGGCCGGATGTCGGAACCAACGGAAATCGTGGAGGCGGTGAAAGCCGTACTGGGCGAAGGCCCGCTGAAAGGTCGGCACGTTTTGGTGACGTCCGGACCCACGATCGAACCGATAGATCCGGTGCGTTACATCGCCAACCGGTCTTCTGGAATCCAGGGAAACGCAATTGCCCAGGCACTTGTGTCGCTCGGTGCGCGTGTAACCTTTGTGACTGGCCCTTCATCCATTCCACCTCCAGATGGTGTGTATACGATTCCTGTGGAATCGGCCGTGCAGATGCTTGGTGCGGTCGAGTCCTCTCTACCCGCCGACGCCGCCGTGTTCGCCGCCGCAGTCGCTGATTGGAGAGTCGCAGGGAAATCGGCCAGGAAAATCAAGAAGGACGGATCCGGCAAACCGCCAGCACTCGAGTTCACTGAAAATCCTGACATATTGGCCACTGTCGCTCAAATGAAAGTCGGACGTCCAAGGCTTGTGGTGGGATTTGCGGCCGAGACCAACGACGTGATCGCTCACGCCGCATCCAAACGCAAACGTAAGGGCTGCGACTGGATTCTGGCCAATGACGTTTCACCGGAATCCGGGGTCATGGGAGGCTCCGAGAACGCTGTTACCCTGATCTCGGATGATGGCCAGGAAGAATGGCCTCGTATGGACAAGGCCGAGGTGGCGGCGCGACTCGCCACTCGCATCTCTGAGACACTTGCATGACGTCTCCGGTCATTCGGCTCGTCTGGCATGAGGGAGCGGACCGCTCCATTCCACTGCCACAATATGGAACGGATGGAGCGGCAGGAGCTGATATCCGCGCAAACCTTCCACCTGGAACCCGTGCCGACGGGCTGACACTCGCGGCAATGGAACGAATGGTTGTGCCGACCGGATTACGTATGGAGATACCCGAGGGATTCGAGATTCAGCTGAGGCCAAGATCGGGATTGGCACGTGATCATGGGATAACTCTCTGCAATTCGCCCGGCACAATCGACGCCGACTTCCGAGGCCCGGTCGGGATCCTTCTGGTCAACCTCGGCGCAAGGCCTTTTTCGGTCAGACACGGAGACCGAATCGCCCAGTTGATCATCGCACCAGTGGCAAGAGCGAAGTTCTCGATCTCGGAAGCGCAGAGTTCCACTGCGAGAGACGAGGGCGGGTTCGGTTCGACTGGTCTCCGCTAATGGCCTGGTTCATTGTAGTTGCGGCAGGCATCTGGGGGCTCGGCCACGTCGCCGGAACAAGCCCCCGAGCGCGGCTTGTCATGATCGCCGTTCTTTATTTCATCGCCCTGTTGACCGTGGCCACTCTACCAGAGTCCCATCCGGCACTGGCCGTGCTGGGAAAATCGCAGGGCGAATGGCTGTTGCTCGGTGGAATGGCGGCACTGGCCTCACTCTATGTCGTCGGGCTGAGATGGCTTAGGGCAAAGGCGTCGCCGCCGCCACCCGAAGACCCTCAGACAGGCCCGTTCAGAAATGAGGAACTATCGCGATATGCGAGGCACATAATGCTCCGTGAGATCGGCGGACCGGGCCAGAAACGACTCAAGGAAGCCAAGGTCCTGATCATTGGTGCAGGCGGGCTGGGCTCACCAGCACTGATTTATCTGGCGGCCGCAGGCACCGGAACCATTGGGGTGATCGACGACGATGAAGTCGAGATCACAAATCTCCAGCGACAGATCGCGCATTCAGACCAAAGGATCGGTATGCCAAAGGTGTTTTCGGCCGAGAGAGCCATGAAGGAACTGAATCCATTTGTCGATATTCACACATATCATCGCCGACTGACCGAAGACATCGCGACTAAACTTGTGGATGACTATGACATTGTCTTGGACGGATCCGACAATTTCGACACCCGATACCTAGCCAATAGAGTCTGTGTTGCCACGCAAAAACCACTGGTCTCCGCAGCGCTGACGCAGTGGGAAGGCCAGATCAGCGTTTTTGACCCGACTCAAGGCACTCCATGCTACCAATGCGTCTTTCCCAAACCTCCGGCGTCCGAACTGGTGCCAAGCTGTGCCGAAGCTGGTGTACTTGGACCACTACCTGGAGTATTGGGAACGATGATGGCAGTGGAGACAATCAAACTGATTACGCGGGCTGGCGAACCTTTGCGCGGGCGAATGATGATATACGATGCTCTTTTTGCTGAAGCCCGAACAATCAGCTTAACCCGCCGCGAAGACTGCAGGATCTGCGGGAACCGGTTCAATGCGCCGTGAGGACTTTACTGCTTTCGTTTCTCAGCGCAGTTCCCGAGTTCGGTCAATGCACGTGCGTGTCGCGGATTCTGGAAACGCATGGCAATGGAGGTTTACTGGGATTCTGCACGAAAGTGCTGGAGCGTTGCGCCTTAAGTCGACTTTGGGGTAACAGATTGGCCAGTTCCAATGTAATTTGGCTCTCGGTAGCACTTCGAAAGTAAAGGTGATTTGCACCTCCGGCTGTATTTCGGTTTGAACGAGAGAATCCAGTTGGAGACGGTGTGCTGAGTAGCATGCTGCACAGGTGCCAGATCCTGTTTTGGATATTCGGTGCGCATCCTGATTTCAGAGAGCTTGAACATAGACCACGAGGACACATTTGCAGAGTGGTCCATGTACAATTGGTATCTGGCACAGGATCATCAAACTGCATTTTGAGGAGACCCGCCATGCCCGGATTTCTAACCACACATGTACTCGACACAGCGTCGGGTCGCCCCGCGAATGGAATAAGGATCGACCTGTTTCGAATTGACGGCGACTCCAGAGTACATCTGATATCCATCGCCACCAACGAAGACGGTCGCACGGATGAGCGAATACTTCCTCCCGAAAGGTTCACGACTGGCACCTATGAATTGGCGTTCCACGCAGGTGACTATCTAGACAGGATAGGTTGCCATCCCGAGCGGCTAGGGTTCCTCGACATCATACCGGTCCGATTTGTCATGTCCGAGCAGTCACACTACCATGTCCCCCTGCTTCTGTCGCCTTTTGGGTACTCAACTTACCGAGGCAGCTGACCCCTGGTGCGGGGCAACGCTCATTCATCTGCCCGACGCCATCTTTGCATGTCGCTGTCTGGATAGTTCGATTTACACTTGGATCGGGAATCATTGATTCCATTTTGACACGGTGCGCCGTGACCTTGAGTTGGCCATGACATGGTCGCCTCTCCCTGAGTCGGATGCCGGGCGGTTTTCGTTTCCAGGAAAAATCCGGAAACGATCCTTCGGCTTCGCGGAACAGAAGCCAGTGCCGAAGCTTACAATGCGGTTGACTCGGCCTCCTATGCAGCCGAATGGCCGCATTCCTGAATTGCAGCCCATGATCGCGCTTGGGTGCGATATGGTCTATGGAGTCAAATTACACTTGAAACTCTGATCCTACTTGGCATTCTCCATGATTGGCTGAATGATCCCTTCCTGACAGCCACGCTGCCAAAGTGGTCAAGGGGCATGCAATGCATGATATCGCAATCCTATGGGACTGGATTGGGTTCGCGGTTCGTTGGCTGCACGTAGTCACCGCAATTGCCTGGATCGGGTCTTCATTCTATTTTATCGCATTGGACCTTGGCCTACAGGCCTCACCAGACCTGCCCGAAGGCGTTCATGGTGAGGAATGGCAGGTTCACGGCGGTGGATTCTATCACATCCAGAAATACCTCGTTGCACCACAGCGGCTACCCGAACATCTGACCTGGTTCAAATGGGAAAGCTATTCGACCTGGCTTTCCGGCGTTGCGCTTCTGATGATCATCTATTGGGTTGGCGGCGACCTATACCTGATTGATCCCGCCAAGGCGGACCTGGCCCTATGGCAGGGCATTCTCATTTCGGCCGCTTCACTCACAGTCGGCTGGTTGCTCTACGACTTACTTTGCCGATCAGGCCTTGCAGAGCACCCGACTGAATTGATGATCCTTCTGTTCATCCTGCTCGTTGCAGCTGCTTGGGGTTACGATCAGGTATTCACCGGCCGGGCCGCGCTCCTTCATCTTGGCGCTTTCACCGCCACTGTAATGACGGCAAACGTCTTCTTCATCATCATTCCTGGCCAACGCATCGTTGTGAACGACCTCCGCAACGGCCGCGAGCCAGACCCGAGGTATGGAAGAGCCGCAAAGCTGCGCTCAACCCATAACAATTATCTGACGCTTCCTGTCGTGTTCCTGATGCTTGCCAACCATTACCCTCTGGCCTTCGCTACCGAGCACAGCTGGATCATCGCTTGTCTGGTCTTTCTGATGGGCGTCACCATAAGGCACTTTTTCAACTCGATGCATTCCGGCGTTGGAAGGCCAACCTGGACATGGGCGGTAACCGCCCTCCTGTTCCTCCTGATCGTCTGGCTCTCGACCGCACCAATGCCTGATGATCAATCAGATGCCGAAACGCGCGGATTGACACCGTCTGAATTGCGGTTCGCAAACGCCGATGGATTCGATGAAGCCTACGATATCGTCATTGGAAACTGCTCCATGTGCCACGCACGGGAGCCTGTTTGGGAAGGTATTCGGTGGCCTCCGAAAGGTGTTGTGCTCGAAACTCCTGGCGATGTTGCAAGGCATGCGAACGCAATCTTCCTACAGGCCGGAGCCAGCCGTGCCATGCCCCCACCCGGCGCGTTTGGCATGGATCCAGACCTCAGATCGGCACTTGTCAGTTGGCATCGCTCCGGAAAAGACGGATGATCCAAGGAGTCCGGATTGGCCGAAAGAGGAGAGACGCTAGATTACGTCCACCGCTATAATTCTGCGGAAGGCGCCTATCGCGTCCTTAGACTGACAGTCGCAGACTCCGATTACCGGACTGGTTGAACCAAAGTGAAACTGATGTAGCCGATACATCGTAGTTAACCGCTTCTTGGCCTTCTACCAAGGCCGATCTGTTTTGCGGTCACCGAGCGCCTCGCGGAGTAGTTCGGTGCAACCAATGGATAGTCTTTGGGAAGACCCCATTTCTTTCGATATGCTTCGGGCGTCAATCCGTGGCTGTTTGACAGATGCCGCTTTAGCGTCTTAAAGCCTTTGCCACATTCCAGGCAGAAGATCTGGCTATCCGTTACGGATTCCTCAATGGGAACCGCTGGCACAGGCCTTTCACCGTCTGCCACGACTACGGGCTCAGACTGTGGCAACTCCACTTCCACCGCCTCCACTACCGGGTCGACCTCCGTAACGGTCCCGCCCTCGCCGTCTGAACTGTCTTCCTCCTCAGCCACTGCGTCAGCGCCGAGCCCGCTAAGTGTATTGAAGACCTCCACGATCAGACCTGAAAGGTCGCGGGCCGCAAGTTGATTTCTGCCAAGGTAGGCCGTCACAACTTCTGTTGTCATGACCCTGATGTCATCCGCCTGATCAACATCGACTTCCAGTCTATTCTCCATAATTTCGCTCTCTTTTCTTTCGCAATGGATGTCCAGTTTCGCACCCCGCTCGAGTCCTGAAGTGCAATGCCAAGAATACCAAGAATGCCACGACAACGGTTCGCACTTTTGGAAACTTATGACAATAGTTAATATTGATTTTCAGGAACTTCGATTGGGAAAGATAAATTATACCCGACCGAACCTGAATTTCCGTCTGCGGATATACGAGGCGTTGGCGGAACAAAGCGGCCGCGATTGTCGCATCAGCATGGAAAGTCTGCGCCGTAAGCAAAAGGTGAAGATATATGCCATACGACCTGAACGTCGGCCAATGGGTGTATCCCAAGTTAGTTGATCATGCCGCTGCGGCATGATCCGCCTGCCAGTCGAGGAGGCCGGCCAGCCTGTGGTCCGCCTTTCCCCGTGCCATAACCCAAACTCCATGCCCGTTGCCCCGGAGGGCGGACCGCTCGCCGGTCAGTCGCGGTCCGGCCGCAGCGCAGGGACCGCACCTTCGAATTGTTGAAATCAACCAACTTGGGCTACACCCTCGGGCAATATTGTCTGGTACTTTATTCGCAAGGTATATTGAGGGCACCCTGTCGTTTCGGGACACTAGCATTGACCGAACGGGGCTGGGGGAGAACAGCGATCCCAGGCCCGCAGCCGAACCAGGAAGTCGGTCACGGTGACGCCGAAGCCAATTCTGCCTGCAACCGCCAGCGACTGCATTCGTTGCCAAGCCGTCTCAGTGTCCCGCCATGCCACGTGTCCGCCGGCAGGCGACCGATCGCTCCTTAGGTTTTCGCCTGCAAGCGGTTCATGCTGTCCTCGAGGACGGCAGTTTTCCAGAACGGGTGGTGAATTTCCGAGGTCCCACCCATATCTTCCGGAACAATCCGGCCCGAAGGGTCCGCTCTATGGGGAGATATCGCCCAGATACCAACTCGCTTTCAGACCGTCTGGCATATGCGTTCACGGTTCCCCACCCGCCTGACCGCCTACCTCCCCGCATGGATGCGACAATCACAATCCACTCAGACGGTTGAAGAACTCCTGGGTTTACGCAATTCTAGCCACGGCAATGGTGATTTCCGAATACAATCGATTGAGGGAATGTAGACTTCACCGAACAGCGGCCGGAAACCAAGGCGTCCACAACTGAGCGATGGTCGCCGAACAAGGAGGCCCGACACCAAAAGGCGACTTACAAGGGATAGGCGCAGTCGTACGGCGGGACTCGTGCGGGCGCCCGTAATTCGCCGGCAGCTTGTTTCATTCGCAGTGTGGCGCAAATCAAATTGACTGCGCCAAGACACACCTGCTCTTGACCGCCACCGCATCAGCCCCTTCCCCACTCCGGATCGCAGGTCACCAAATCGGTGGCAAAGCGGACTCTCCAGCCCAGCGCGCACCCATCGAAAGGGCTTTATGGAACCCTCCACCGTTCCGTCACGACGAAACCTTCAGACTCTCCGACATCCGAACGATAAAGTCAGAAAACTCCTCCCGAAGATCCATGCGAGAAAGCCCAAAGGCGACCGTTGCCTGCAGGAATCCCGCTTTTGAACCGCAGTCGAACCGCTGCCCCTTGAACCTGTATCCGTACACTCCCCTGCCCTGTTCGATCTCTGTCGCAATGGCACTCGTAAGCTGAATTTCACCAACGGCGGCAGAATTGTCCGCATTGAGATGAACCAGAACCCTGGGAGAGAGGAGATACCTGCCGATAACCGCAAGATTCGATGGACTCCTGTCTACCTCCGGCTTTTCAACCATCCCCTTGACGGAAACTGTCGACCCTGTTTCCCCTTCAACGTCCAACATGCCATAGGACGAACACTTTTCGGGAGGAACCTCCATTGCGGCGACCATGCTGCCTCCGGTCTCCTGGTAAGCTTCGAGCATCTGCAGAAGACAGGGCTTCTCCGCCGCAATTACATCATCGGGGAGAATGACGGCGAAAGGCTCATCCGGTGAAATCAGGTGCCGTGCGCACCAGACCGCATGGCCCAACCCAAGCGGCCGGTGTTGGCGAACATAGGCAATGGCACCTGAGTCCATATTGGTGCTCCTGAGTTCGCCCAGGAGCGAAGTCTTTCCCGTTCTGATCAGTTCCTGCTCGAGCCCGGGCGCAAGGTCAAAGTAGTCCTCAAGCGCACCCTTGCCACGGGAAGTCACGAAAATGAACTTCTCGATTCCGGCCGCCCGTGCTTCGTCGATCGCGTACTGAACCAACGGGCGGTCAACCAAGGTCATGATCTCCTTCGGAATCGACTTGGTCGCGGGCAGAAACCGCGTTCCCAGGCCCGCGACCGGGAATATTGCCTTGGTTACCTTTCGTTCCATGGCCGTTCCTTGCCTGCCCGCACCCATTTCAACGCATTTCCAACAGATTCCACACCGGAGATGGGAGCCTCGGTCAGGCGATCCGGCACAATCCGAAATCCAATGCCAATCATTCCTGATTTCCACAATCCAGTTTCAGCCATCGGCAGTCCGAACTCACTCCATCCCAAGTTCCGCCAGCGTCGCCTCCACCCGTGGCACATCCTCAGGGTTGTTGACCTCCCAGAAACGGCGACCTCGGGCATCGACCTCAACACAGAGCATCTGACGTCCCTGCTCCAGGAACCGAAGCTGTTCCAACCCCTCCAATCGTTCAAGAGGACCAACAGGCCACAGCGGATAGGACTCCAGAGCCGTCGGTCGGAATGCATACGCTCCCACATGATGGAACACCGGCGTCCATTCGTCATCGGCGAACTGGCGCACCGTATGGGGAATGACTTCCTTCGAGAAATACAGCGCACGACCATCCTCCGTGAAGACCGCAGTCGTACCACCAACCCGGCCCGCCCGGCGGTCCTGTAGAAATCCATTCAAGGCGTTCCCATCACAGCGGAGAACTGGCGTTGCGACATCAGCGGAGGGATGCGAGGACAGTCGATCGATAAGGCATTCAATGAACCACGGAGGAGTCAGTGGCGCATCGCCCTGAAGATTCACTACAATATCGTAGCCTTCACCCAGCACTCCCATCGCTTCCGCACAGCGCTCTGTCCCGTTGCGGCAATCCGGCGATGTCATCAGCGCTTCGGCTCCGAAGCCCCGAACGGCGTCCCGAATCAAGGTGTCTTCGGTCGCAACCACAACCCGGTCCACCCCCGAGACCCGTCCGGCCGCTTCCCAGGTTCTTTGAACCAGACTCAGCGATCTACCAGTCGCACCGCGCAGCAGCGCAAGTGGCTTTCCGGGATAGCGCGATGATCTGTAACGCGCCGGGATACAGATCAGAACACGCATCAACCCGGCAACAGGTCCACGCCCGGTGCATGGGCGATGAAGAACGGGTTCAGATATCCAGGCTTGCCATAATCAAATCGCCCATGATCGTCGAACCGAACCATCCTGCCTCCTGCACCGCGCAGGACCGCATCGCCTGCCGCGGTATCCCACTCCATCGTTGGACCCAGACGCGGATAGAGATCAGCTTCGCCCGTGGCCAGTAGACAGAACTTCAGGGAGGATCCGGCGTTCGCAATACCACGGACCCCATATTTCGAGATATAGTCATCTGTGGCTCGGTCGAAGTGCGACTTCGAGGCGACAACCCTGAGCGCTTCGTTGTCTGGGCTGGAAACCCTGATTGGCTTGGATGTCCCTATACAGTCCTTTGCGAGTTCACCTGATTCCTCAACCGATGTGCCGTCGGCGAGCGTGCGATAGAGCCTGCCCTTGGCTGGTGCATAGACGACACCCCGCAAGGGCACTCCGGCCTTGACATAGGCGATGTTGACCGTGAAATCCTCGCCACGTCCGACAAATTCCCTGGTTCCGTCCAACGGATCAACGATCAGAAATGAATCGGCCCGCTCGACATGTGTCGCGGCCTGCTCTTCGGTCACAACAGTCACATCCGGAAATGCAGCTTTCAGACCGCCCGTAATGTGTGAATCAGCCGCTTCATCCGCTTCCGTCACTGGACTTAAGTCCGCCTTCGTGCGCACGGCGAATTCCTGACGACCGTGTATCTCCATGATCAGGTCACCGGCCTCAAGCGCCAGCCGCCGCATCTCCAAGCAAAGTCGCCCGAAATCCAATGTCCGCTCCATTGCCCACCCAACCTTACGTCCCGGATGCTCAGCGCCCGCTTATGGTCGTTTGCCGCAAGTTCGGCAACACCGGGTCTGAAATTTCGCGATCAATCCACAACCCGCAAGGTCAGGTTGATCCGTCCACCCTCCTTCAGCAACGTCGATGTGCCCGGCTTAACCCGATCCACTCCATGATAGAGCAGACGAGCCACTCCACCCATGACCACCACATCGCCGGATGAAAGCCAAACTGACTCGGTACGACCTCCACGCGTTCGGTTGCCGATTCGGAACAGCGCATCGTCACCCAGCGACACCGACACCACGGGATAGGAGAAGTCCGCTTCATCGCAGTCCCGATGCATTCCCATTCGGGCACCGGTTCCGTAGAAGTTCAGCAGGCAGCACTCCGGCTGCCGACTCAACTCCGTCACCTCCTCCCAGACGCGGAGAACGCTGACAGGGATCGCTGGCCAGCGCACACCGGACGGATGCCTGCATTCGTAACGGTATCCAGTCCGGTCCGAGCACCATCCGTACTTTCCTGCAGAGGTCATCCTAACCGACATCGGCCTGCCATAGGGTGTCTGCGGCGACAGAAGCGGCGCGGCAGCAACCACATCTCGCAGTTCCTCCAACATCCCAGCCTGAGCCGAACTGTCGAGGAATCCCTTGAAGACCAACACGCCCCGCAAGGAAATCGTTGGCTTCTGCTTTCTGTCCGGTCTCCCTCGCATGGCCACAAAATTGTCCATCCCGCTCGCTTGCAGGGCCAAATCCCCGTTCCTATATACCCGGGAAACACTGCAGGGAAACTCTTCCCGCTCAAAACCAGGGATCGGAGACCAGTGCCTTCCAGGGCTGCTCTCCGCCAACATCGCCAAACGGAAGGATTCTGGAATATGGCCAAAGTCATCGGAATCGACTTGGGAACGACAAATTCCTGTGTCGCCATCATGGACGGCTCACAACCTCGCGTCATTGAGAACTCAGAAGGTGCGCGCACCACCCCGTCCATCGTCGGTTTCACCGACAACGAGCGGCTGGTCGGTCAACCTGCCAAGCGCCAGGCAGTCACCAACCCTGAGAACACGATTTTCGCCGTCAAGCGCCTGATCGGCCGACGCGTCGACAGCGCCGAAGTAAGCAAGGACCGGAAAATCGTCCCATACAGCATCGTCGACGGAGGGAACGGTGACGCCTGGGTCGAGGCTCGGGGCGAGAAGTACTCACCGAGCCAGATCAGCGCCTTCATCCTGCAGAAAATGAAGGAGACCGCTGACGCGTATCTCGGTGACGAAGTCAGCCAGGCAGTCATCACCGTACCGGCCTATTTCAACGATGCCCAGCGTCAGGCAACCAAGGATGCCGGCAAGATCGCCGGTCTGGACGTATTGCGGATCATCAATGAACCTACGGCGGCGGCGCTGGCATACGGCCTCGACAAAAAGGAATCCAGAACGATCGCTGTCTACGATCTCGGGGGTGGAACCTTCGATATCACCATTCTGGAAATTGACGACGGTCTCTTCGAAGTGAAGTCCACCAATGGCGACACATTCCTCGGTGGCGAGGACTTCGATATGCGTATCGTCGGCTATCTCGCCGATGAATTCAAGAAGGAGCACGGAGTCGACCTGTCGAAGGACAAGATGGCACTCCAACGCCTGAAGGAAGCTGCGGAAAAGGCCAAAATCGAGCTTTCGAGTTCCACCCAGACTGAAATCAACCAACCGTTCATCTCGATGGACAAGAACTCGGGAACGCCGCTGCACATGGTCATGAAGCTGACCCGGGCCAAGCTTGAGAGCCTTGTCGGCGATCTGATCAAGAAATCGATCAAGCCATGCAGGGACGCACTGAAGGACGCGGGAATCTCGGCATCTGAGGTCGACGAAGTGGTTCTGGTCGGCGGCATGACAAGGATGCCGAAGGTCGCCGAGGAAGTGTCCGGGTTCTTCGGTAAGGAGCCACACAAGGGCGTGAACCCCGATGAGGTGGTTGCCATGGGTGCCGCCATCCAGGCAGGTGTTCTGCAGGGTGATGTCAAGGACGTCGTACTTCTTGACGTTACACCCCTCTCGCTCGGAATCGAAACGCTCGGCGGCGTGTTTACCCGGCTGATCGACCGCAACACCACCATTCCGACCAAGAAGTCGCAGATATTCTCGACGGCGGAGGACAACCAGAACGCAGTGACGATCCGCGTATTCCAGGGCGAACGGGAAATGGCAGCCGATAACAAGCTGCTTGGCCAGTTCAACCTTGAGGATATCCCGCCGGCGCCCCGCGGCCTGCCGCAGATCGAGGTAACGTTCGACATCGACGCCAACGGAATCGTGTCGGTAAGCGCGAAGGACAAGGGAACGGGCAAGGAGCACAGGATCACCATCCAGGCTTCCGGTGGCCTTTCCGACGACGAGATCGAGCAGATGATCAAGGATGCCGAAGCCAACGCCGAAGCGGACAAGGAGCGGCGCGAGCTTGCCGACGCCAAGAACCAGGCTGAGAGCCTGATTCACGGCACCGAGAAATCGATCGAAGAACACGGTGACAAAGTCGATCCATCTACAATCGAGGCGATCGAACTGGCCATCGCCAACCTGAAGGAACAGATTGAGACGGAAGAGGCCGGCAAGATCACGGCCGGAATCCAGAACGTTGCGGAAGCTTCCATGAAGCTTGGAGAGGCAATCTACAAAGCCGAGCAGGAAAAAGCTGAAGCCGCGGATGACGGCGAACAGCCCGATGAAGAGATCGTCGACGCCGAATTTGAAGATATTGACGACCGCAAACGCGACTAGATGCAGCCAAGCGGCCCGCTGTCACTTCGGTTCTGACCGGATCGGACGCAGCTCGGACGCGCCTGCGAGTTCCGCAGGCGCGTCCGTGTTCCAAAAGGACTGACACATGGCCAAGCGCGATTTCTATGATGTCCTGGGCGTCTCAAGGGACGCAGGCGCTGAAGAGGTCAAGAAGGCTTACCGCAGAAAAGCCAGGAACCTTCATCCTGACAGGAACAAGGATGATCCGAATGCGGAAGCCGAATTCAAGCAGGTGAACGAAGCATACGAGATCCTGAAGGATCCCGAAAAGAAGGCGGCATACGACCAGTTCGGCCACGCCGCTTTCGAAGGTGGTGGGCCGCAGCAGGGCGGTTTCGGCGGCTTCCCCCACCACGACTTAAGATCGTCGTTTTCGGATGTCTTCGATGACCTGTTCGGTGAGGCCATGGGGGGACGGGGCGCCCGCGGTGGCCGTCGGCGCGCCGCTCGCGGTGATGACTTACGTTACAACCTACAGGTTGCCCTCGAGGATGCCTACTCCGGTGTCGAGAAGACAATCGAGGTGACAGCCGCCGCCAATTGTTCCAGCTGTGGAGGCACAGGAGCGCAGAGTGGCACCGAGCCGGCAACCTGCCCAACATGTTCGGGAATGGGCAAGGTCCGCGCCCAGCAAAGCATCTTCACCGTCGAACGGACCTGCCCAACATGCTCGGGAATGGGACAGATCGTCAACAATCCGTGCTCCGCCTGCGGTGGATCCGGCCGCGAGCAGTCTAGCCGCACGATGTCAGTGAGTATCCCTTCCGGGGTTGAGACCGGGACACGCATCCGTCTTGCCGGGAAGGGCGAGGCGGGCCAGCGAGGCGGTCCGGCAGGCGATCTGTACATCTTCGTCCATGTCCGGGAACATCCGCTGTTTGTGCGTGACGGGCAGGATCTGTTCTGCAAGGTTCCTGTCAGTGTGGCTACAGCGGCGCTTGGCGGTGATATCGAAGTGCCAACCATTGATGGCGGAAGATCCCGCGTCCGTATACCCGAGGGCAGTCAGTCAGGTCGACAGATGCGCCTGCGCAGCAAGGGCATGCCAGCTCTGCGCGGCGGCGGAATTGGTGACATGTTCATCGAGCTTGCGGTCGAAACGCCCGTGAACCTGACGCCCCATCAGAAAAGCCTGCTGCGCGAATTCGATGGTCTGAGTTCCGACAACAATCCAGAATCCTCCAGTTTTCTATCCAAAGTCAAGAGCTTCTGGGACAGCATAAAGAGCTGACGATCGCAGTCGGCGTCCAGTTTCGTCCCTTGGCGCGGCGACCGTGACGGTCCGGTCGGTCATGCCCGATGCGATGAAACCGTCGAAGGTCGGGTTGGCCCCCCGCCTTGATCCGGAACAGGAGGTCCAGCCCGCACTCCCGGTGGGCGAGGGCCATGGGGAGGGAGTGGTATCCCGTGCCGTACACGATGACGTCGCCTTCGGCCGCGTTGGTCAAGGTGCGTGAATGCGGTCGTGCGCCCGTTCCCGTGGCCGGACAGGTGGAGGTTGACCGGGACGCAGTCCCGCAGCCTGTGGAGGACGCTGACAATGCTCTGGGGCTGGGGTGGGCGCCGTCCACCACGCGGAAGCCATGGTCCGCGGGCTGCCTCGGCAGGGTGGTCCTCCAGCCGTCGGTGGCTATGACCCAGTGGCCTCTGCAGGGCGGGCATTCGGGGCTCCGGGCGAGGACCGCCCGGTGCAGCCCGTGTTGTTTCTCTGCCCCATTCCACCCTGAAGTGCAACACCAGTGGCGGTGGTGACCGGTTTTCCGGTCGCATGATGTTGCGTATCGGCCAGGAAGCGGCGACAGTCCCTTTGTTGAAGAGAGGGAGACTGCCATGCCCGAGGGCTACCGCCACCTGACCCATGAAGAGAGATGCCAGATCGGCGCGCTGAAGGAAAGCGGGCTGTCCGACGGGGCCATCGCGGCCCGTCTGGGCCGTGACCGGACGACGGTCTGGCGGGAGCTGCGCCGTAACGGCGGCGGCGGGGGGTACAGCCCCGGGGAGGCGCAGGGGAGGGCGGAGGCCCGCCGCGGCGCGGCTTCCTCGAACCCGAGGAAGATGACGCCGGACCGGTGGGCGCGCGTCGAGGGGCTTCTGGCGGAGGGCTGGAGCCCGGAGCAGGTCGCGGGACGGCTGCGTCTGGAGGGCGGCTGGACGGTGGGCCGCCAGTGGATATACGAACACGTCAGGGCCGACCGGAAGCATCCATGTCTGGAATCAAGCCCGGATCCGGCTTTTTTCCGACTTTTTCCGGTTTTTCCCGGTTTCCGTGTCCGGCTGTCCCGGACCTTTCCACAGCGTTCCCCACAGGCGGCGCCGTCCGGGCACGCCGGAAACACCCGCCGGGGAGACCCCGGCCGGATGGCGGGTGATTCGCTTTCCGCGCCGGACGGACGCGGTCCGGCCTGCCGTCAGGCGGCGGCCGCCGTCCGGTCCTCCCACACCCGGCGGTCGCGGAGAAGGGCGTTGGCGGTCACGACCAGCCTGCGCATGACGGCCACGAGGGCGACCCTGTGGGGCTTTCCCCTCCCCCTGAGGCGATCGTACAGTTCCCTCATGTCCGGGGAGCACCTGCTGGCCGACAGCGCGGCCATATAGACGACATCCCTCGGCCTGCGGCGTCCGCCGCCGATGTGGCGCCCGCCCCTGATGGTCCCGCTGTCGCGGGCGAGGGGGGCCACGCCGAGCAGGGATGCGGCCTGGCGGTTGCCGATGGCGCCCAGCTCGGCCATCCACGCGACCAGCGCCGCGGCGGTGACGGGGCCGATGCCGGGCACCGAGGTCAGGATGCGGTGGCTGTCGGCGAACTCCGGCGATGCGGCGACCGTCCCGCCGATCCGCCGCTCCAGCGCCGCGATGGCGGCGTCGATGTCCTTGAGGACCCTGCCGACCTCCGTGCCGGGCGCGCCGGCGCCGACCTCCGACACGACGGTCCTCAGCTCGGCGCGCTGGTCCACGAGCTTCTCCCGCAGCACCAGCATGTCGCGGAGCCGGTCGATGGCGGCGGCGGCCGGCGCCGTGGCCCGCATCTCCGGGAACGCGGCCCCGAAGGCCGCCAGTATCCTGGCGTCCACCCTGTCGGTTTTCGCAAGGGCCCCGGCGGCCTTCGCGAAGTCCCTCGCCTGCCGCGGGTTGATGACAAGGACGGAGAACCCCCTGGCATGCAGGGACTGCAGCAGGGCCCGGTGCATGCGCCCCGTGGCCTCCATGACGGCCCGCGTGGCGCCGCCCTCCCTGAGGAGGCGGCCGACCCTGCGCAGGCCGACCGTGTCGTTCGTGGCCGTGAAGTCACGCCCGTTGACGTGGATGTTGAGTGTACGCTTGCTTACGTCGATTCCGGCGACTATGGTGGTCATGCTCTCCCGCTCCTGTCCTCGCGATGATCCGGTTCTGAAAACCCAGGCATCCATCCAGGACCCGGGAGACGGACGGGAGGGCGGGCCGACCACGCTTCCGGACGGATCCGCAGCTGCGATCCAAGGCGGTATCGGTCCAGCCCGTCCTGCGGGGCAGGGCCCCGCACCGCCGCCGCCGGTAGTGACCGACGGCGGCGGCCCCGACACAGGAATGACCCGGAGGGACGGCAGAAGGCAACAGGCATGTTTTCCACAGAAAAACGCGCCAAATTTTTCCACAGCCACCACCTCCGTTCATTTCTGATTCTCTGAACATACGAGGCGGGCGGCGGGCTGTTCCTGCTGCTGCGGCGCCGCGGCAGGAAGCCGAACTGGCGAGGCGGCAGGCACTCGGGCCGGGGCCACATCCCGGGCCGGGTGGACATCTCCGAGCGGCCGGAGGAGGTGGAGAGGAAGGAGCGTGTCGGCGACTGGGAGGCGGACACGATCATCGGGAAAGGCCACAGCGGGGCGGTGGTCTCCCTTGTGGACAGGGCCTCGAAATACACGTGTTCACGGAGGGTTGACCGACGCACCTCGGCCGCGGTCTCCGCCGCGATGGTGGATCTCCTCCGGCCTTCCGCCGCGCCCGTCCACACGATCACGGCGGACAACGGGAAGGAGTTCGCGGGCCACGCCGGCGTCGCGGCGGAGCTCGGGGCCGGGTTCTATTTCGCCACCCCCTACCATTCCTGGGAGCGTGGCCTGAACGAGCACACCAACGGGCTGGTGCGGCAGTACCTGCCGAAGGGGACGGACCTCCGCGCGGTCACCGACGCGGAGGTGAGGGCGGTGCAGGACCGCCTGAACGCGCGTCCGCGCCGGGCGCTGGGCTACCGGACGCCCGCCGAGGTGCTGCACAAGGCCCGCCCTCCCTGAAGCCGCGCGACCGCCTCCCGCCGGCGCGCAGGAAGGGGGTGGACAGGATTTCGCCGTCGCGTCCATCCGGGCTCCGGTCGGGCTGCGCCCTCCCTGCGCCCGGACGGACGCGACCCGACCCGGCGGTGGCGTTGCGCCGCCCGGGCTGAAACGCAACGGCTTTCCGCCGCCGACGGAGCGCCGATGCCAGAATTCACTCCTGCATAAAAAGACACTTGACGCGGCCCAGCCTCAATCACGGACCATGAGCAATCAGGCAGGAAACAACTTGCATAACAAGGATATCCATCCGAATCGACGTGATCCCCAACCAGCACGGAACCAGGGCCGTCCTCCTCAGAACGACATGGTGAGAGGGGCGGCGCGTGCGCCACCGCACCGTCGCCAACCTTTCCGACCTCGATTCCGCCTCCAAACTCGCCACCGCCAGGGCGTTCGATCCGGAGACCGCGTCGACAAGCCTCGGAACCCTGCTCAGGCTCGGCCCCGTCACCGGCAACGAGATGCCCGACTGGCTGCTGTAGCGCCAGCCCTGGATCGCGCGGAGCCTAGCCGGCCGCTGCCTGACGGGCGCTTTGACCATTGATCACCTAATCACTGGACAATTGCGCTTCCGGTTCCGTCAGGTGCGGAGATCCGTCCGCCGCGGTCACGTCGGTTCCGGATCGCCTGTCAGTGGTGGTTCCGGGCGTTCATGCGTTCCGTGCGAGATCGGGATGCAGTGCGCTTGCCGCGCCGTTCGCCTCGATCCGCTCCAGGCCAAAAGCCGTCCTTATGCATCCGGTCATTTGCGCGGCGCCTGACCCCTACGCCCGCGCTGTCTACACTCCTGCAGTAGGCCCGGACTCGGCAACAACCCTTAGGAAGGCCGGCCGTGGCAATGCTTGAACTTGCGTCCTGACCCGCAGGGGCAAGGCGTGTTGCGGCCCGGATTGCCCCAGGTCGACCGGTCATTTGGATCGAATGCCCTCGCTTCGACATCCCGTCTGGACGGGGGACCCGCCGCAGCCGCCCGCTGGATCGCCTGCTGCCTGGCCGTCATCTGCCGCAGCATCGCTTCACGTTCCTCATCGGTCATCGGGCGGATATGGCTGAGCTTCTGTGTTACGTCCTCACGCAGAGTGTTCAGGAGGCCTTCGAACAATTGGAAGCCTTCCGTCTTGAACTCATTCAACGGATCGCGTTGTGCATAGCCCCGGAAACCAACAACGGAACGCAGGTGCTCGAGCCGAAGGAGATGTTCGCGCCATCTGGAGTCGATCGTCTGCAGGAGCATCTGCTTTTCGATCGAACGCATGTTCTCAGACCCAAACTGGACAGCTTTCGCCGCCATCATCTCATCAGCTGCCCTGTAAAGCCGCCTGCGGATATCCTCGTCGTCGACGCCATCTTCCTCGACCCAGTCCAACACACCCGACTCCAGACCGCACTTTTCCCGAAGCGAGGAATGAAGTCCTTCCGCATCCCATTGTTCAGCATATGTCTTCGGAGGAATGAATCGGTCCACCAGATCGTCGATCACCTGATGTCGCATGTCCTCAACGATCTCCGCAAGATCCTGGGCTTCCATGATTTCGCGACGCTGACTGAAAATGACCTTCCTTTGGTCGTTCATAACGTCGTCGAACTTCAGCAGCTGCTTTCTTATGTCGAAATTGCGTGCCTCGACCTTACCCTGTGCCTTCTCAAGCGATTTGTTGACCCACGGATGGACAATCGCCTCGCCTTCCTTCATTCCAAGCGTCTTGAGCATCTTGTCGAGGCGTTCAGACCCGAAAATCCGCATCAGGTCGTCTTCAAGACTGAGATAGAAGGCAGACCTGCCCGGATCGCCCTGCCGTCCGGATCGCCCGCGTAGCTGATTGTCAATTCGACGGCTCTCGTGGCGCTCCGTCGCCAGGACGAACAGCCCCCCAGCCGCTATCACTTTCTCTTTCTCGTCACCGTGTTCGCTTTCAATCCTTGCCCGCACTTCGTCTGGACTGGCATCGGGGTCAGCGGCCAGAGCCTCCAGCACCTTCATTTCCACGTTTCCGCCCAGTTGGATGTCAGTGCCTCGGCCAGCCATATTGGTGGCGATCGTAATGGCGCCAAGCTTGCCAGCATCGGCAACGATCTGTGCCTCCTTCTCATGCTGCCGGGCATTGAGGACATTGTGCGGCAGCTTCTCGGCCTTTAGCAGGCCCGACAGATGCTCGGACTTCTCGATGCTCGTGGTTCCGACGAGCACGGGTTGGCCCGCACTGTGGGCCTTCTTGATCTCTTCAAGAATCGCCTCATACTTTTCGTCCTTGGTCCGGTAGACCGAATCGTGCTCGTCGTTGCGCACAACGGGCATGTTTGTCGGCACTTCCAGGACGCCCAGGCCGTAAATCTCACTGAACTCATCGGCTTCGGTTGCCGCAGTGCCCGTCATACCGGCCAAGTTCTCATAGAGGCGGAAGTAGTTCTGAAAGGTTACGCTTGCCAGCGTGACATTCTCGGCCTGGATTCTGCACCCTTCCTTCGCCTCTATGGCCTGATGGAGACCATCGGAAAGCCTGCGTCCGGCCATCATCCGGCCCGTGAACTCGTCGATGAGAACAACCTCACCGTTGCGGACAATATAATCCTTGTCCTTGGTAAAGAGCTTGTGCGCCCGAAGGCCCTGATTGACGTGATGTACAATGGTCGTCGCCTCTGGATCGTACAACGAATGGTCTTCCGGCAGTATCCCAGCTTCGCGAAGTCTCTGCTCCAGAAATTCGTTGCCTTCGTCGGTGTAGGTGACGTTGCGCGTCTTTTCATCAAGGGTGAAATGCCCGCCCTGCACCTCCGGAATGATCCCATCAATGGTCTGGTAAAGTTCAGAGCGGTCCTGGGCTGGGCCCGAGATGATCAAAGGCGTCCGGGCCTCATCGATCAGGATCGAATCCACTTCATCGATTATCGCAAAATGGTGGTCACGCTGGAACATCTCGGAAAGATCCGACTTCATGTTGTCGCGTAGATAATCGAATCCCAGTTCATTGTTGGTCGCGTAGGTAATGTCACAGGCATAGGCCGCGCGCTTCTCGTCTTCAGGTTGGTTGGGATAGACCACACCAGTGGTCATACCCAACGCAGCATAGACTTTGCCCATCCATTCCGCGTCACGCTTCGCAAGGTAGTCGTTGACAGTGACTATGTGGACGCCGCGCCCGGTCAGTGCGTTGAGATAGGCGGGAAGGGTCGCGACCAAGGTTTTCCCCTCACCCGTCTTCATTTCCGAGATGTTCCCCTGATGGAGGAACATGCCACCCATCAGCTGAACATCGAATGCCCGCAGACCCAGTGCCCGGCGGGCCGCTTCCCGGCAGTTGGCAAATGCCTCCGGAAGCAGGTCATCCAGGCTCTCGCCGTTTGCGACGCGTTTGGTGAATTCCTCGGTCTTCTGTTTGAGCTTTTCGTCAGACATCATCTCGAAATCCGCCTCGAGCGCATTGATCGTCTCGACTGTCGGGCGCGTCGCCTTGATTCTCCGGTCGTTTGGTGTGCCGAAGACCTTTTTTGCGAGTGTTCCAAAACCCAGCATTCTCTTTCCGCTCGGACTGTGATCTGACGTCAACGTGCGCGGCGGGTGCTTGCCCACCCCTGCGGTGGCCCATACAAATGGCTTCAGGGAAGCGGCCGTTCACGCCTCATGGCGATGTAAGTTGCCGCGTCGACACTGTCAACGCCGGGGAACTGCCTTCGGAAACAGGAAGGATCAGGAATATGCCAAAACGGGGATCCCTGCTGCTTGCGGGTGCATTCGGACTGGCCATGGCAGCGCCCGTGGCCGCACAGGATATCACTGCCGACACGGTGGTCGCCACTGTCGGAAAGACCGACATAACACTTGGCCACATGATCGCCATGTCACAGAATCTAGACGAAGAGCAGCGCCGTCTGCCGCCGGAGGTGATCTTTCAGGGGGTTCTGGAACGTCTGATCCAGCAGGAAGCGGTTAGCCAGACCCGCACCAGTCTCTCCAGACTAAGCGAACTCTACCTGGAAAACGAGCGCCGGTCACTACTTGCCAGAGAGGCCATTACCGACATCGCGGAAACAATTACGGTTTCTCCGGACGAGATTGAGAGAGCCTATGAGGCGCGCTATCAGGAATATGGCCCGCCGCGGGAATTCAACGCCTCTCACATCCTGCTGGAGTCCGAGACGGAGGCCAGGGAAGTCCTGGGCGAACTCGAGGCCGGCGCGGATTTCGCTGAACTCGCCATGGAAAGGTCAACAGGGCCAAGCGGGCCGAATGGAGGCAATCTCGGCTGGTTTGGTTCAGGACAGATGGTGCCCGAATTTGAGAAGGCTGTTGCTGGCCTGGACAAGGGGCAGATCTCTGACCCCGTTCAGACCCAGTTCGGCTGGCACATCATAATTCTGAACGATGTCCGCGATGGGTCGGTCCCGACTTTCGATGATGTGCAGGGTCAACTGCGACAGGAACTCTGGCAACAGAAACTGACCGCTGAGGTTCAGGCGATTGTCGAGGCGGCGCAGAAGGACCTCACGAATCTCACCGGCATCGACCCGAGCGTTCTGGGCGACGGCACCCTGGTCAACAGGTAAAACCTCACGGGGGCAGATGATGGGATCAAGAACGAAGAAAATCCGTAAACTCAAGCGTCAGTTGAAAGATCTTCGCGCGAAGCTTGACAAAGTGAGTGCGGCTTCGGTCTCACCTCTGGCGCCAAAGGGCGGATTCCCGGAGATTGCGCCAATACCGGGCGTTCGCCTAGCTACCCTTGCAGCGGGCGTACGATATGAAGGACGCCCTGACCTGATGCTTACGGAGCTCTCGCCGGGATCAACCATCGCTGGAGTGTTCACACGCTCTTCCACCCGCTCAGCTTCGGTACTTGACTGCCAGGCGAAAATTGGTGGCGATAGCACCACTGGTGCTGCAATCATCGTGAATTCCGGCAATGCAAACGCGTTCACCGGCTCGGATGGCAGGCAGGCAGTATCCGCGATCACCGGTACGGTCGCCAACACACTCAATGTGCCCGAAACGCGTGTGTTCTCCTGTTCAACGGGCGTAATCGGCGAACCGCTGCCACATGACCGGATCACCTCACGCCTGACCGAACTGAGGGAAGGGCTGGCTGCCGGTGGCTTCGAAGACGCGGCCGAGGCGATCATGACCACCGATACCTTTCCAAAAGGGGCGTTTCACGAAATCGTCCTGTCTGGACAGCGCGTCCGAATCGCCGGAATCGCAAAGGGGTCCGGAATGATCGCCCCGGATATGGCAACGACGCTTGCCTTTGTCTTCACTGACGCTCGAATTCCGCAGAGCGAGCTGCAGAGCATGCTGTCGCGACAGGTTGATTCAACCTTCAACAGCATTACGGTCGACAGCGACACCTCGACTTCAGACTCCCTGCTGTTGGTCGCGACGGGCCATAGCGGTGTCGATGCTTCGGCAAGAGGGGAATTCGAGAACGCCCTGCACGACGTCATTGCCGATCTTGCCTTGCAGGTGGTTCGGGATGGCGAAGGCGCAACAAAGCTGATCGAAGTCCGTGTGACTGGCGCCCGCAACGATGCGGATGCCCGTCGTGTAGCGATGGCAGTCGGCAATTCACCTTTGGTGAAGACCGCGATGGCGGGCGGGGACCCGAACTGGGGCCGCATCGTGATGGCGGTTGGGAAGTCCGGAGCTGAAGCTGACCGTGATACGCTGTCAATCCGCTTCGGTGATATCGCCGTCGCGGAGAATGGCTGGGTCTCGCCGACTTACCGCGAGCGGCAGGGTGTCGAATACATGAAGAATGATGAGCTCGAAATCCACGTTGATCTTGGGCTAGGTCGCGGAGCCTCAAGGATCTGGACCTGCGACCTAACTCACGGCTATGTGTCGCTAAACGCTGCATACCGATCGTGAAGGTGGTCCTTGTTTCCGCCGTCGCACTGATTGACTGTGACGGGCGGATTCTGCTCGCACAGCGTCCCGAAGGAAAGGCGATGGCCGGTCTCTGGGAGTTTCCGGGCGGAAAGGTCGAATTCGGCGAAACGCCAGAGCAGGCATTGATTCGCGAACTTCGCGAAGAGCTTGGCATCGACACTTGGGCCAGCTGCCTCGCTCCGCTGACGTTCGCCAGCCATAGCTACAGGAACTTTCACCTGCTCATGCCGCTGTTTGCCTGCCGTAAATGGGAGGGAGTGGCACGACCCCAGGAAGGACAGAAGCTCAGATGGGTGCCCGTAGCGGCACTGGGAGAGTATCCAATGCCACCCGCCGATACCCCACTTATTCCAGTTCTGCGCGACTGGCTTTAGCCGGAAGCCCATCCGGCACGACCTCCAGGTATCCTTGCCGCACCAGTTTGGAACAGGTCCAATTCAGACAGCCTGCGGCATCCCACATCTCAGGAAAGGGGCGGGCCTGTTCGTCCAGCCAATCATCATGTCGTAATCCGACGCACCGCTCCAACCTCGACTTCGCGACCGGAAACCCGCGACTCGATCGCGGCAAAGGCGAGTGCAAGCGACCGAAGGTTTTCGGTAGCACCGTTCGATGGCTCCCGATCTTCCTCTATCGCACAGATGAGTTCGCCCATCGTGCCCCGGAATCCATCGTTGAACCACAAGCCTTCCAACACCGGTCGGGCAACACCGTTGGACGAAGTCAGCTTCAGGGCCTGAGAGCCAAGGTCCGGCCCATCACTCAAGATACTGCCTTCCGTTCCCGCGATGAAACTCGCGTCGCGGGCTCCATGTGCAACGGATCCGTCAAAGACGAGGGACGCCTGGCCACCGTCAAGTCGAACCAAGGCCTGGGCCAGCAGTGGCGCATTGGCCGTCTGACCAGGCGCACGGGTGGAAGAGGCAAACACACTTTGCACCCGGTCTCCAACCACCGACACGATAAAGTCGAACCAATGGATTCCGAAATCATACAGGATCAGCTCCTCCATCTGGTCGAACGCGGTTCCCGAAACCCACCCGTGGTTCCAATGCACCGAGGTATGCGCCGAGATGACATCACCGATGAGTCCTTTACGGGTGGTTTCCCGCATATAGGCCATATGCGGTGCCCATCGACCGTTTTGGTTAACGGCGAGCCTAGCTCCGTGATCCTTGGCCATCCGCACCAGACGTTCACCATCATCCAAGTCCAGAACGAATGGTTTCTGCGACAGGACGTGCTTTCCCGCTCTGAGTGAAGCCTCGATTAACGGCAGTCGGTCTCCGGGATGCGGCGTGAGGTCCACAATTCCAACTTCAGGATCATCCAGAAGCGTCCGCCAATCCTCTGTTATGCGTGATGACGGGCTGTATTCAGCTGCCCGAGCTTCAGCCTTTGACCGGGTTCGGCTGCAGATCCATTTCACTTCCCATCCAGCGGTTCGATATGCGTCAAGATGGCTGGCTGCGATTCCACCGGCACCGATCAGCCCGATTTTTGGTGTCGGACCCTTCGGAATTGGCGGGCGGTACGGTAGATCAGGCGCTTCAATGTCGGGTAGTTCGGCCGACTTCAGAGCATAGGTATCCGTGTCCGGCATTTCATCGGTCATCGAACCAGTTCCATCGTCCGTTTTTCGGAAGCCGACCGAACCGCCGTGTCTACCAAGCGCTGCGCCGTCAGGCAGAGAGTCGGATCCAGTGGCCCGCCGATTGGTTTGCCGCGAGAGATGCAGTCGATGAAGTACTCGATTCCATTGCGCCGCCCTTCCGGAAGGGCATCGACTGGAACAGGATGCGGTTCCGGGTGATCACGGGTCTGTAGCGTAACGTGGTCAGCGTAGTCATATGACGATAGAGTGCCATCAGACCCGACGAATACAAAGCCGCATTTTGGCTGCGGCTGGATCGCCCAGGGATCGGTGAACGTTCCCCACCGTGTTTCCATTTTCGAGAGCCCGCGGGCGTAGCGGCATACAGCGATAGCATGTTGGTCAACTTCGATTCCCGGAGTCCCATCCACTGTGCAAGTGACTTCATACGGTGCTTCGCCATTCATGTACCATGTGCCGAGTGTCGCACCGTAACCGAGATAGTCGAGCAGACTTCCTCCGCCAGAGGCCTTCCTATACCACCAGGATGTCGGTTTCTGGCGTTCGACTTCCTCTGGGCTGACCTCAACTTTGTCCGCAAGATGGTAAAGCGGACCACGGTTGCCTCCGTAGGAATGCATCTCGATCAGCTGTCCGATCAGGCCTTCATCGATCAACCGCTTTGCCGTTACATGGCTCTCGACCCAAGCCAACGGCCAGTTAATCGCCATAACCCTGTCGGTGCCTTCCATGGCAGCGATCATCCGCCGTGCGTCGTCAACTGATGCAGCGAAAGGCTTTTCGACAAACACGTGCACTCCATGCGGAGCGAGACGCTCGGTGTATCTGGCGTGATTGGCGGTCGCTGCACATAGAATTGCCATGTCGTAGGGGCCAGCGGCCATGCAGCTGTCAAAGTCGGTGAACACCCTGTCGGGTGAAATCGAGAACGCCTCCACGGCATCCCGCATCCTGAGTGGATCCGGATCGAATATTCCGGCGATCTCGGCCTTATCGTGTTCGGCGACCTGACGCAGAAGGTCACCCATATGCATATGGTCGAAACTCACTCCAACAATCCTGAAACGCTTCATGATCACCTCCCATCAGTTCTGTTCCGTGAAACGCACGTGAAGTGCGGTAACCGCCAGGACGATCAGGCCAAAGAGGATCCGCCGTGCGCCTTCTGGCATCTGTAGAAGTGTGAGCATCGTGCCGAGGACTGTAAGTATCAGCGCTCCCACGATGGCTCCCGCATATGAACCACGCCCTCCAAAGATTGAAGTGCCACCAATCACGGCCGCGGCAACGGAGGGGAGCAGGAGGGGATTTGCGAGCGACAGCGATGGAGCCCGAATCATTCCGACATAGAGAAGGCCGGTAACTCCTGCGACAAGAGCCACCAGTGCGTACAACGCAAGATAGACCTGCCAGTCGCGGACCCCGGACAGACGGGCAGCACGCTCATTGGAACCTAGTGCGAACAGAAGCCGTCCGAATCCGGTGAATCGCAGGCCAACCAGGATCAGCGCCGCAAATGGAACGAAGAGGAACAGCCCATTGGGCAGTCCGAAAGTCCGCCCTATTCCAAGCCACTCCAGGAAACCGGGAATATCTGTACCTGTGGCAATGACAAACCGCTGGTAGACCTGCAGGCAGCCTGTGGCAACCAAACCGGTACCTAGCGTCATGATCAACGGATGGACACGGGCCACGCCAATGCCGAAACCATTCACGAGTCCCACGAGCAGCGCCGCGCTCAGTGCAATGCCCACACCCGCTGTCGCTCCAAACAGTGGCGTGACGGTAGCCACTACGAAGGCTGAGAACGTGGCCACAACACCAGCCGACAGGTCAATGCCGGCCGTCAACATGGTAAGCGTTTGACAGGCGGCCAGCATCGCTAAGGGAATCGCGAATTTTATGGTGTTTCCGAGCCAGAAGGGGCTGATGATTCCGGGGCGAAGCAGTTCAAGTATACCGGCGAGAACGAACAGCAATGCAACCAACGGAATCAGCGGATAGTCGCGCAGCAGCCGTCCGGCCGCCGCGACCGGCGGTTCCCTGACCTGATCGCTCATGGCCTTCGGCCTTTCAGCGTCAGCAGGCCTCCGACCATCACCACAATGACCATGATCGCGCCCTCCACAATTGTGGTGACGTTCGGATCAACCGCCATGAGGGTCAACATCAGGCGAATCAGGCGCAGGATGAAGACCGCGACAATAGGGCCGAGCAGCCCGCCACGCCCCCCACCGAGAGCAACCCCACCCAGAACTACGGCGGCGACAGAGGCGAGGAGATATGGACCGGGCACAGGCTCACCGATGCCGGTAAGCATGGTCAGTGAGAGGCCACCGATAGCCGAGAACAGTCCAGCGACGGCATAGGCGGCAATTCTCGTCTGCCCCACAGCAACACCCGAGCGGAACGCAGCACGTTCATCTGAGCCGGTCGCATAGATCGACAGGCCAATCCTCGAGCGCTTGATTGGCAGCCAAATGACCGCGATGCAGACCGCCGAGAGAAACAGGGCCTTCGGCACCCAATCAACGACACCGCCGAGTCCTCCTACCACCGCCGCAGTCAGCCACTCAGCGGCCGCTCCGCCCGGAGCCTTCAGAATCAGGAGCGCAACCCCTTCCCAGACAAACAGCATCGCAAGCGTCACCACAATGTCCGGAACCTTGGTCAACACGACAAGCGATCCGTTAATCGCGCCCATCGCAACGCCGACGAGCAGCGCAAGAATTACCGCTGCTATGGAAGCCGCACCGCTGGTGTGTTCCATGAGAACCGCGGCCGTAACGCTCGTAACGGCCATCATTGACGCAACCGAGAGGTCTATTCCGCCCACAATCACGACCACCGCCATTGCGGCAGCAGCGAAGGCGAACGGAAGCGCAGCGCGGGTCAAGGATTCGATACCGGACGCTCCGAAGTCCGGCTGGACCAGCTTTGTGACGCCTAGCAGCACCGCAAGCAGGGCGATCAAACAGATATTCCACGAGTGCCTCTGGATCCGCCGGGTCATACCCGTACTCCGTCAGCAGCACGGGATTCCAAGCCATATGCCGCTCGAATTAGCGTGGGCTCATCAATCTCGCCTGCTGCGAAAGTACCGACGACGCGTCCGCTGAAGATCACCAGCGTGCGATCACAGACAAGTGGCACTTCGTCAAGTTCGGAAGTGTAATATAGGACTGCTACGCCCTGTTCGGCCAATCCGCGGACCAGCGGATAGATTTGCCGCTTCGTGCGGACATCGATGCCGCGGGTCGGATCAAACAGAAGCAGCGTCCTGAAGCCGGCAGCCAGCCACCTCCCTATTGTCACCTTCTGTTGGTTGCCGCCCGACAACCGCCGCACAGCGCCTCGCGCACGGGTATCTATCTGAAGCCGATCGATTGCTCCTGCCACTCGGGCCCGGTCCCGACGCAGTCTAAGTGGCCCCCATCCGCCCAAGGGAGCGGAGAACGGTAGCGCGATGTTCTCATGGACCGATCGTTCCATCAGAAGCGCCTCTGCCCGATCGTCAGGAACGTAGGCCAGTCCCGCGGCGATTGCGTCAGCCGGATGCCGGAAACTCACGGGGGTGCCGTCGACCAGGATCTCGCCACGATCTGGCCGCAGCAATCCCGAGAGAACTCCGAACAGCTCATCCTGGCCCTGACCTTCCAGCGCCACCAAGCCAAGAACTTCACCGGGATAGAGTTCGAAAGAGACATCCGACAGCTTTCCACCCAATGCGACACCTTTGCCCTCGAGCCTCGGCCTGTCTCCGTGACGACCGGTGTAGCCGGACCCGGGTTCCCGGGCGTCTGGATCAACGCTCGCGCCCAGCATCAATTCCACAACACGGTTCTCAACACCGGGTTCTATCGCCAGGTCACCGACTGTTGCCCCATCTCGAAGTACACTCGCGCGATCACAAAGTTCCGCGATTTCCGAGAAACGGTGGCTGATAAAGATCACGCCTCGTCCATCCTCAGCCTGCCTACGGACGACCTTCAACGTTTTCTCAACCAGGTCGGTCGGCAGCGCCGCAGTCATTTCATCAAGGAGCAGCACATCCGGACCGCATGCGAGCGCCCGGGCGAGGTCAAGTATACGAAGAGTTGCCAGTGGCAGATGTCCGACCATGTCATCGAGACGAAGTCCCTTGAGCCCAAGCTCTTCCATCCAATGCAGGAACGGTTCTACTGGCACACCTCCGAGCCGAAGGTTGTCGCGCACGTCCAGGTCAGGAATGAGTGACGGTTCCTGATAGACTGGCACCAACCCGGAGCGCCGGGCCTCAGCTGGAGACCCGACATCTGTACTTGAGCCGCGGATGGTGACCTGCCCACCGTCAGGTCGAAGCGCACCGGTCAGTATCTTCACAAAGGTCGACTTGCCTGCACCATTTGCGCCGACCAAGGCCACGATCTCGCCAGCCCTGACCTTAAGGCTGGCATCGGTCAACGCCTTTACGGAACCAAAGCTCTTCGAAACACCATTGGCATCCAGAAGCGGTACCGCCTGTACCATGGCCGTCACCGAGTCCTGCGATTCGACGGCTGCGTCCGACAGGCGGCAGGGGCGAACCCCCAACCTGGCGCCGGGGGCTCGTCGGTCACGTCAATCGCCAGGGCCTTCACAGGCGATGATGTCTTCCATCGAATAGGTCGTCCAGCCCGGCACCGAGACCGATACAGGCCACTCAGGATCGAGATTGGGACTCTGGGCTGCAGCGATCATCGCACGGCCATCTTCGGAAGTGTTTTCCCACAGGACAGGCTCCACCAGTACTGTGCGATTCCCTGGAGCGTTGCCGCCAAGGATCTGAAGTGCTAACGTGATCCCGGCCCCACCGACGGAACCTGGATTGGTTACGGCAGCGCCCTTCAGGCCTTCAACATCCTGAAGCATTGCGACGAAGCCGGCGTTGTCAGCCCCCACGATCGGCACGAGAGGGGCTCCGGACTCCAGGAACGCATCCACGATGACATTGTCGATTCCTGACGTCCACACACCGTCGAACGGAATTCCAGTGGCAATGAAGTCGAATATCTGCTGTTTGCCCTGGTCCTGCTGCCAACCGGTGAAGACCTCGTGGACAACATTGATGTCGGAAAACTCTGCCAGCGCCCGATTGAAGCCATCATGGCGGTCGTTGTCAGCCGAAGTTCCGGCCGCGCCGCGCATATAGACGACGTCGCCCTTACCGCCCAATTGCTCGAATAGCCACCGCGCACCAAGATAGGCGTATTCAGACTGGTTGTTTGAAAGGATGTAGGCCCCCTCCGCGGTCACGCCCTGATCGACCGCGACCACGACGATACCCGCATCCATTGCATCCTTGATGGCGGAGTTCAGCGCATCGGGATTGGCGGGGTTAAGCACGATCGCATCAACGCCGGCCTCGATCAGATTGCGGATGTCCTCGATCTGTCCCGCTGCGTCCGTGTTTCTGTGCGCAACGACCAACTTCCCGACTTCACCCGAGACCCGGGCCTGCGCCCGCATGGCGCAGATCATCTGCTCGCGCCATCCATTGCCCTGAACCGTGTTCGAAACGCCGATCGAATAGCCTTCGGAAAATGCCGCAGGAGCAAGTCCGAGGACAAGCCCGGCAGTCGCCACTGCTGTCATCAGGTATTTCATATCAAATTCTCCCTTCTTGATTTCGGTTGAAGTTCCTTGGCCAGTCCCTTCCTCATTTCACGTACGGAGACAGCACATCGCGAGCCAGAAGGAACCCGCGCTTCACCTTCTCGTCGCTTCCCTCGAAAAGCCGGTCCTCGTGCTCAATGATAACTGGTCCGTCAAAGCCTACCCTATAGAGATCCGAGAAAAATCCGCCCCAGTCGACGTCGCCCAAGCCGCAGAGTCTTGGAACTTGCCAGCCAATACCAACGGACATCACGCCGTTTTCGTAGAGCCCGTCGCGGTCGATCATTACATCCTTGGCGTGAACATGCACCATTCTTGGCCCGAATTCCCGAATGAACCGACCCTGATCGATCATCTGCCAGACCAGATGCGACGGATCGAAATTCATGCCCACGTCATCGCCCCACTCCTCGAGAATACGACGCCAGATGCGCGGTGAATAGGCAATGTTGTGACCACCCGGCCACTCGTCCCGACTGAAGAGCATGGGGCAGTTCTCGAAGGCCAGGGTCACGCCGCTGGCGTGGGCATGGGCCATGACATCGCGGAAGATCGTCTGTGCGCGGACCCAGTTCTCATCGAGGCTCAGTGTCCGGTCGCCACCCAGAAATGTATTGACCACCCCGACGCCCATGACGCCTGCGGCGGAGATCACTTTCTTCAGATGTCCAACCACTTCGGCACGGTGGCTCCCGTCGGCGTGAAGCGGGTTTGGATAATAACCCAGACCGGAGATCACGATCCCCAATTCGGAAAGTCGCGCCACGATCTCGGCGCCCTGGGTTTCGGTGAGCCCATCGACGTCAATATGGCTTGTTCCCGCATATCGGCGCGCCTCGCCACCTCTGGCAGGCCAGCAGGCGATTTCAAGTGCTTCCATCCCAACGGAGGCGGTCCAGCCCGCGACCTCCATTAAATCCGAATCCGGGAAGGGGGCGGTCAGAAGACCAAGTTTCATATTGCGTCTCCTTCGATTCAGGCGTCGGTGATTTCGATCCAGCGACCTTCTCGGGCACTGGCAAGTACCGCATCGCAGAACAGCATCTGGTAGTGACCGTCCTCAAAGCTGGCATAGGTCGACCCAGGACGTCGACCACCGGCCAATACATCACCGTAGACCTGTCGGAAGAGAGCAAAGAATGTGTCTGCGAATCCCTCAACATGTCCGGGCGGCAGACTGGCCGCCGCTGTCCCGGCAACATTCATAAGTCCGAAGTCCCTCTGGAGTATCTGGTTCGGTGCGTCCCGGTGGCCGATCCAGAGTTCGTCCGGTGATTCGGAATGCCAGGACGCCGAGGAAGTCGAGCCTGCGACGTCCCACTGCATGGTGTTCTTGCGACCCATACTGATCTGGCTCGTGGACATCACGCCACGTGCTCCGTTCGGATAACGTAGCAGGATCATGGCTGCATCGTCGGTATCGATCTTTCTTGGCTCTGTCTCTCCACTGGAGGCGGCGAAGGTCTCGACCGGGCCGACAGGTTTCAGCCGCTCAGGCATGAACGTCCTCAACTCGGCAAACACGGACACCGCCTTGAGTCCGGTGATGAAGCCGGTAAGGTCCACCCAATGGGTTCCGATGTCGCTAACAGAGCGGAGTTCGCCACCCTGTTCGCTTTCCAGACGCCAGTTCCAGTCGGTCGGCTTGGCCAGCCAATCCTGATGGCAGAGTCCGCTGACCAGGCGGATTTCGCCCAGCTTGCCGCTCGCAACCATGCCATGCGCGTGCTGGTTGAGGGGATAGAAACGGATATTGTAGCAGACGGCGCAGACCTTGCCGCTCGCCGATGCCAGTTCGACCATTTCCTCTGATTGGCGGGCCGTCATCGCGAGGGGTTTTTCGCAGATGACATGCTTTCCGGCCTCAAGGACCGCCTTGACCTGCGGGTAATGGGCATGGTTTGGAGATGTCACATGGACGATGTCCACTTCAGGGTCGGCCAGCAACTGATCGAGGGACGAATATGCCTGGCTCACGCCGATGGCCGCCGCCCTCTCCGCGCTTCGTTCTGGGGAGGAACCAAGAACGCCTTCGACACGGACCCCAAGCCGGCGCAATGCCCAGACATGAACTGTGCCGATGAATCCTGTGCCGATGACGGCGGCACCGATTTGGTTGAATCCGGTCATGGCCATATTCTCCGCTTGATCGGTCGATTTCCACAAGTACGAAGTCTAGACAACTGAATATCCTCCGTCCACCTGAAGACAGGTTCCGGTTATGAACGAAGCGGAGGCGGAGGCAAGGAACTGCACGGCGCCGCTGATATCGTGGGGCACCCCCCACCGCCGCAGTGGGGTGCGCTCGACGATTGCCGTCACAAAGGATGGGTCGGATCGTGCCCGGGCCGACTGTTCGGTGACGATGAATCCCGGGGCGACGGCATTGACCCTGATTCCGTCATCGGCCCATGCGATGGCAAGCGATTTTGTCAACTGTTCAACGGCGGCCTTGCTGGCACCATAGGCGGGGTTGCTCGGGCTTCCGAACCTTGCGTACATCGAGGCGATGTTGATGACGCTTCCACGGCTCGCCCTGAGCTGGCTGTGGAATGCTTCCGCGCACCGGAAACTGCCCGTTACATTGACGTCAAGTACCCTCAAAAAGAAGGAAGGCTCCATTTCCTCGCCTCTGGCGGTGATGGCTGCGCAATTCACCAGAACGTCAAGCCGGTCCATGCTTTCGGCCAGACCGCGTACGGCGTCGGTATCGGTTACGTCCATCTGGATGTAGGTGAAGCGGTTTCGATCGCGTTCGGCCGGTTCATCCTCAACACCGGTGATCGACACCGTTGCTCCGGAACTCTGGAATGCACGAGCGATCGCAGCTCCGATGCCAGCACGGCTGGCACCGATTACGAGCACATTGGCATCCGAATAGTCGAAAGAGACCTCTGCTGGCACAAGCACCTCCGTCCTGCATCATTGTTCAGGAACCCAGGCTCCGCAATCGGAATCTCATTCCTCCTTGCCGTTGCCTGAAATCAGAAGGCGCCGTTTGGGCGTTGTGCGATGGATGTGTCAGCTTCCCGAGGCTGATCAAGGGCAACCTCAACGGGACCGGAAGGAGGAACCGGAGCTGATGGACAGAAACCCGTTTGGGAGGATACTGGAAATTGTGCGCTTGGTGTATGCTGACTGGACTATCCGCAACACTGCACGCGATCTGGTCGTGTCTCGGTTTGGCCGCTTCGTCCAGCAGTTCGTCCCGCGCTTCGGTTTCGGGGCGCGGATGTCAATTGGGCCGACAGTACATCCCATGTGATGCCGGAATTCAGCCGCAGCGGCCACCAGAGTGCACTATCCGACCTCTCTGGCTTTTGGCAAAAGCCGCTCCCAATTGTCCCGATTGTGGCCGTTTTTGGCCCGTCTTGGGTGCGGTTCAAATATGGCGGAATGCCATCTCCATCAACATGCTGGCGTCGTTGAACATTCTGTTTGGTGTATTCTTCCGGAAACTGCAATTCACATATTTCGGCGAGTCGATGTGAAATGATGGTAGAAAGTGGCCGCGAAGTTAACGGATTCGCCTTGCGGATTCACCGTCAATTGTGCCCACATTCCGGCTGGCTTCTGCTTCCGATCCATATTCCGGGCGAATCACCAAGGTCTCCGATCTATACGGTCATGCGGAACCTTACCACACATGAAACATGCCCTTTGCCACTCTGATTCTTGACACTGTATATCCACCTGATATCCTTTTCCCCGCAATCAAATCCGCGCCCCGCTCTGTCGGATCGCCCGCTGAATACTACAGCCTGAACCCGGCGAAGGGTAGCTCCCTGTGCCTTGGCGAATAGGCGGGGTCACTCCATGCGTGGATTTGATTGCAACGGCCTGGCGCCCGCTAGGCTGGAATCCAATGGGAGAAACATCATGAACACTCCACGTAAATTTGGGGGATTATATACTTAACTGAACACGCAACAAATTATGGTAATAATGACAGTTTTGAACAACAACACGTTGTATTCAATTTGGTTAAGTATATAATCCCCTACGCTTGGGCCGGGGGAGCTCGACCCTCGCCAGCAGTCCGAATCCCGCCATTGAGCGTGGCGTGGTGCGGATATGGCAAGAGCGGCAGCCGGAAATGACATTCACGCAAGCCATGAAGACCTGCCATTGGCAAAAATACGCCATATTCAGCGGGCGGGCATCAAGATCGGAATACGGATACTTCTGTATGTTGCGCTCCTGCTTGCAACGTTCATCGGAGCGTTCGTCAGTGTGGCCGCGCTCCTTGCCTCGACGGTCTGGGCAGAGGTCTCCATTTGCTTCTGCTCTTGTTGCCATTGGGTATTCCGACCCTAGCCCTATGCCGCCGCCTGCCTGACCGGAACCGAACCGGCTGGAGGATGCTGCTTGGATCTAGCCCGATCATTGGCTTGCTGTCTGTCTGGCTTTGTTCTTTCTCCCCGGCACCAAAGGCGCGAGCGACTACGGCGACCCTCCGTCGTAATGTGGCCGGGGTCACTGGCCGCAGGCGTCGGCGTTCACGCGCAGATATTCGTTGATGAAGAGGTCAAACCGTTCGGACACGGTTTGCATGATGGAATCCGCATCGGCGATTCCAAAGGAGGTCGCTGTCCAGGACATTGCCAGAATTTTGACTCCCGAAAGCAAATCCTCCAGCGGTTTAAACAGTTTCACATGGAGCTGAAGGAATTTCCACCACCCCTGCTAACTACGATGGAAAACATTAGGTCTATGGGGATTGGCTTTGTTCCTTCTACGGTCTTGTAAATCCGGGCCGCCCGAAGCCTGCTTTCCGCGACGGTCAGTATTCGCGAACTTAGCTCGTCCTGCTCAGGCCTGACTGTCACCGACAGGAACAAGGGGGCGCATTCGGTCCACAACCCAAACCATTCAGGGTCCCTGACTTCCTCCGCGTTCGCGGCGCCTGCCAACGCGGTGGCCGTGGCGAATGCACGGACAACGGAGGCGGTCATCGCCGAAACCAACGGAGGAACGCCACCAAGACGGCAGCTACCCCCAGGGCGAGAGATGAGCGGGCCGCGTTGCGGTCGGGGAAGAGATGGACCCACAAGGCAACACCGCATACGATGGCCACCGCCAGGATGGCGGCAGCCTTGACTGGCCGATTATCCATCAATGTCAGATAGGCCAGCGGATCAGGAAGCCGCGCACGGCGACGACAGCGATCCAGAGCAGGCCCTGACATCAAAGAACTTCCTTGTCGCGCTTTGCCATGTCCGCGCGCAACCGCTCATGGGAAGTGTTCATGCGTTCCTCCAGCACGCCGACCTGCCGGGCGAGGTCGTGGCTATCCGCCGCTTCGCACATCTATTCAGGATAGTGGCCGGACGGCGGCGCTGCAAGAAAATTGCGGGAACCGCGGCACGGCGTGAGAAATCGCCCGTGAGCGCCAGAAGCTGTTTCCGGTGTGTAACCCTGTGCAGGTCGATGGTCGATCCCGGCAGGGGCGAAAACGTATGCCAAGGGGCCTCTCCCCGGTTCAGCGGCCGGTAGGCCGCCCGGCGCATGCCGGGACACCCGATCCGCGCGAGTAGCGGTTGGGCCCGAACTCGGCCAGGGAGCCGAACAGGCGAAAGATCATCTGGCCGCCGCTCGAAGTGGTGCCGCTCAACTCCTGGAGGTCTTTTTCAGCCCGGCACCCATTTCCTGCAGTTCCTCGGCGCGTCAGGCTGCAGGTCGAGGTTCTGTTCCTCCTTCGATACGCGTGCGTAGCCGACAGGCATGCGGGGTCTGTCTGACAACCCGATCACGACGCGCGAAACCATACGGTGCTTTCCAGACGCAGCAGGCAGACAATATTCCGCGGAAAGACCAGTCCCGGCTGGTCGTTTTGACAGGCCATCCGGCAAAGGTCCGTTTGCCGGACGGCACCGTTCGCAGGTAAAGTGGGTCCGGCCCGATGGTTGCAGGCTGGTCGCACGCAATCCGGGTCTGGTCCTGCCGATGGACGCACTTAATTCGTGCCGGAAGTCACGATGAATGCAGACCGAAGCGATTATGATTGCAGGTCGCTACAGTTAGGTTGCCGGAACGCCCGGGAGCCATCGCCCGCCACTAGGCGCGGGATGACGGCGTCATCCCGGCGTCAATGACCCTGTCCGCCGCCGAAGCGGTCGATGCGAAGCGCCGTATGGCGTGCCAGCACATCGAAATCGCTGTCGCGATGAAGCACCTGCGCGTCCACACGGATCGCAACCGCGGCGATGAGACAGTCGACCAGCCTGCGAACGGTCTCCCCCCTGCGGCGGCAAAGGCGGTAGAGGGCGGCCGCTTCCTCATAGTCCGCCGGTCCGGTGGGAGCGGTCCGCGCCCGTGCGAGCAGTCCCCGGAGGCCGCGCAGATGCCCCTCGTCCCTGGCTCCGGCAAGGACCTCCATGCGAATGGCGTCACAGACGGAGATGTCCTCCGCAAGAACCTTTCCGACACGGTCGCATACCGGTGAACCCGTGTCGCGGAGGAATTCGATCCATGCGGACGTGTCGACCAGTATCACGCCGTCCGGCCGGTCCGCATCTCTTCGAGATCGCCTTCCCAGCCCGATCCCCGCATGCCGCGGGCCCTTTCGAGGCCGAGCCGCTCAGCCGCCACCGCCCGCAGCGCGAAATTGACGGCATCCCGCTTTGTCTTCAGGCAGTAGCGCTTCATGACCGCCGTGCAGGCGTCGTCGTCGATATCCACATTTGTGCGGGCCATGTGCCAATCATACACACGTGAGGCAGCTGTGCAAGGGACAGAATGGGCCGGGGGTGTAGCCCAGGATTCCTGTCATGCCGCGACGGCCTGATTCGCCCGCCAGTCGAGCAGGTCGGCCAGCCTGTGGTTCATGACGCGGCATTCCAGCGCCAGCATGGCGTTGGCGCCCCTCTCCGACCAGCGGGTGCCGGAGCGCTTCATCCGGAGCCCGAACACCCGGCAGCAGGCCTCCACGTCCCCGGTCCGTCCGCTGAACGGCCCGGGCTCCCGGACCACTCTCGCCGCCCGGCCCGGCCCGGTGTCCGCCCTGACCTCCGCGAACCGCCGGTCCCGCTCCGGCCCCTCCGGGTGGACCGCCCTGCCGGCGCCGGAGGGGTGCCCAGGCGCGTGCCACATATCCAGGACGAAGGTGACATTCCCGCCCCCGAACAGCCCGTCGCGCGTGCCGGGTGTCCATTCGGCCCCGTCGGAGACGGCCACAAGCTCCCCGGCCCCGTGGAGGCCGCGGCGCCGGGCCTCCCGGGCGGGGCGGGCGGCGGACGCGGAGGGCTCCCGGCCTCCGGACGGCGCCGCCGCGCTGCCGGTCAGGCAGCCGACCGGCCCGCTGCCCCTGTCCCCGCTGGCAGCGCCGGTCTCCCGGTCACGCCCGTTGGCGGCGTACACGACGGCCAGCCTCCCCGCGGGCCGCCGCGCTCCCGTCCTCCCGCTTTCCGGCGACGCCCTCCACCTCCTCCGCGCGCATCGGGATCCCGGTCCCGTCGACCGAAAGGCATCCACGTGATTCCAGTGGCCTGCCCCCGGCCACCTCCTCCCTGCCGGGCTCCATGGCCCGGCGCCGCAGCGGGCCCGCCGGGGCCTTCACCCCGGCGAGGTCCCCGATGTGGCCGCTGGCCGCCGCGAAGCCCGTCAGCGGCGCCGTCCGGGCCAGGACGTCCGCCATCCCCGGCGTGACGGCCCTTCCCTCCAGGCCCAGCGCCCGGTCAAGCGGCAGGCACCCCCTGCCGCAGGACGGGCAGCGGAAACACCCCCGCTTCACCCTCACCCGTCCCAGCCGGGTGAGGAACGGCCCCGCCGTCGGCCGGTGCCGGTGCATCGGCCTGCCGCACCTGCGGCATTCCGGCCCCGGCAGCGTCCTGCCGGGCCATCCGGAAGCGGCCCCGGCGCCGCCGCGCCGCCGACGGGGGAGGCGTCCCGGAGCTCCCGCCCGCCGGCGTCGGGGTCGGGGGCGCCCGAAGCGAGGTCCGCCGCCAGCTTCGCAGGCCGGGCGCCGAGCTCCGCAGGGACGGCGGAGGGCAGCGTCCCGTCCCCGGCGACCTCCCGGCTGCGCGCCTCGCCGCCCTCCAGCCAGTACCAGATGAACCCGCCGTCCCGTTCCCGGACCACCGGCGGATGGACCGCCGCCTCGCCTTCCGCAGGACCCCCGGACACGCCACCGCGTCCGGATGCCGGTGCATCGTTTCCCTTCCGTCCCGCTTCATGGCCCACACTCCCTGTCCAATGCCTCTGGACGCGCGCCGCTGGCCGGTTCACCCGGCCCCTGCACGGCGCACGCGCCCCAGGAGTATGGACCGGAAAACGCCGGAGTCAGGAATATTGGGATACACCCCCATGGAGACCGTCCTGCAGCGGCGCCACGAGGCGACCGCCGACCGCTGCCGCGGGGAGTCCCTGGTCCTCGCCATACAGGACACCACGACGCTCAATTACACGGTCCTGGAGGCCACGGAGGGTCTGGCGAAGCTCGGCGGCGGCGGAAAGGGCAGCACCGGCATCCTCGCCCACGCCGGGCTGGCGGTGACGGCGGAGGGCAGGCCGCTGGGCCTGTTCACCATGGACGCCGGTTTCCGGGACGACCCGGAGGACGGCAGCCGGCGCTGGCTGGACGGCCTGGACCGCGCCCGCGGGCTGGCGGCGGCCTGCCCGGACACGCGGGTGGTCTCCGTACGCCACCGCGAGGGCGGTTTCCGGGAGATGCTCCGGAAGGGCGGCGGGGCACGGGGACGCGCCGCTCGTCCGCGCCAGCCGCTCGGTGCGGCAGCGGGTGCGGACCGCGGAGGGGGAGACCTGCCTGTGGGAGCATGCCGCGTCCCTGCCGGTCCTCGCGGCGGAGGCCGCGGTCCTGCCGCCGAAGCGCGGCGGCGGCAGGGGGCCGCTCACGATGTTCGCAGTCTCCGCCACCGAGGTCGATGCCGCCGGCGGCGAGGAGCCGCTGCACTGGCTGCCGCTCACCACCGAACGGCCGGCGGAGGGGCAGCCGGACTCCATGCGCGCCCTCACCGTGCTGGACTGGTACCGAAAGAGATGGACCGGCGGGACATGGTTCCGGACGCTGAAGTCCGGGACCCGCAGCAGGGGCTGGAGCGGCTGAACCGGGCCATCCAAGTGCGCGACGCCCTCGGCAGGGGGCCGCCGCCCGACGCGCTCGGCGAGCGGAGGCGGGAATGGGATCACCCATATAGGTGTGGGCTGTTGTAAGCCCGGGCACCCGTCAGTTCCGGTGTCGGGACCGTGGCGGAACCCAAAGTCTTGCCGCGGCCGCCCGAACCGCGATAATTGTGCAAGAGGCTCAACTGCAATAGATTGTATCCCGGCTCCCATCCGTGCTCTGTGCGGTCTGGATGTGCTGCGCTGGCAGCGATGCGAACCCAATCTCGGTTTAGCTCGATGCGGTTGGTGTGTTCATGACCAAAGAGTTGGATGTGAGAAACGTCCCCAAGGTGACCCGCGAGTTCTTGCCCGTTCGCGAGCCAGTTGTAGGGGTGATGGCAGAAGACGAGGTGCGTTACCCCGTACTCATGTGTAAGGGTAAAGCTGGCGAGATCGACGAAAAAGCTACGTTCTTTATCAGCGTGGCTGGACACAAACGCAGAGTTCAAGCCGGTTATACACAGCGTCGATTCATCGTTTAGTTTATAGCGCCGCTCGATTTTGGTCCTGTCTGGGGGCAAGAGGCTGCAGAGATACTGGCCGGCGAAGTTGTTGTAGTTCTCGAGCGGTCCGTAGAGCTGTTTGCCGTTGTCTTCGTCGGTGAGGTATCCGCGGAGTTTTCCTTCCAGCAGGTGTGGCTCGGTGCTTTGGATATCTTTGTGAGCAGCTTGCACCATGGGTTTCTTCGCGATGTCGCGCTGAACGTCGTGGTTACCAGGGATGACAGAGATATCGCTGACGTCGCACCCCACTGCCTGACACAACTTTTCGAACCATGATTGCGCAAATTGGTACTCGTCCCGATCGCCAGAAAAGGCGATATCGCCGAATGCCAGAACCGCATCCGGCACTGTGCCGAGCTGTTCGCACAGCTGTTTGGCACCCTGTATCAGTCGTGTCCTTAGATGATGGTTTGGGTCCATGGCAAATCCTGCCTCACCCTTACGTAAGTGAATGTCCGAGATATGAAGGATCAACATACGTTGTTGTCCCCGGGTACGCACTGGTTAGTGACCCGTGCGGCGGCTGAGCGTTTCAGGCAGATAGGTGTACTTACGGTCATCCAGGGAGTCTTCCGTACGATAGCTATCCGGCGCCTCTGGTTCGCAAAGCAACGAGCCCGAGTTGCCGGCCAGAGTTGGCCGTTAATGGTTGCCTGATCGCTTAATAGGCCATATATGGCCTCTTAGTAAGACATACAGGAACAGCACAACAACCGGACAAAAGTGTCTGGTTATGCTGGTCTACCCAAGATAAGAGGTCAAATATGGCGGGCTTTCGCAGACAAGAGGTCAAGTCTCCGCAGGCTTTGGCAACTGATCTCGGTTCCAAGATTAAACGGCTTCGCTTGGCGAGGAACATAACCCAGACCAAGCTTGCGCGAACCGCAGGGGTGTCCGAACGTACGCTGAGGCGCCTGGAGTCTGGCAATGGAGCAACGTTGGATACACTCGTTAGAGTACTGTCTGCCCTTAAGTTGGAGCAGAATTTGGAACTCCTCGTGCCGGATCCACGCATTCGGCCCATTGAACGTATCCGAACTGGCGGCAACGAACGCCAGCGTTCTCGTTCCGTGAAGACCAACCAACCTGCAAAGCAATGGCAATGGGGGCCTCAAGAGTGACGCATGGCTGACGCGACAACCAACGCCTCCGTAGTCCTTTGGGGTAGAGAGGTTGCTGCCGTCTCTTGGCTCGAAGAAGACGGATATGCGGTGTTCCAGTATGATCCCGAGTTCGCGGGATCAGGGATCGAACTCTCTCCTTTGGTAATGCCACTAAGTCCGGATCCGTACTCTTTCCCTGCCTTGCCGAAGCAGACGTTCAAGGGTCTGCCCGGGCTTCTTCTACGGCCCCGGACATATAGAGACCGCAGGCGTTTTCGAGCAGCGGGGGATCGTCGGCTTTTTCGGGGGAAAGCGGTAGCGAAACGACGCTCAAGAGCGCGGAATATCCCCGGAAATCCGCGCTTTCAAAAAACCGTCAACAGGCCAGCCGGCTATCGTTGGCGCAATGCAGAAGCCTGCACCCGCCGCAGCGTCCGGGCTTGGGGAACAACCGTAAGGTCAGGACACCCTAACCACCGACGTCGAAGGGAACCAACTGGCCACCATTCTGCCACATCTGGCAAACCATTATCGTGAATCCGCCAATTCAAAGGCTGGAAAACAGAACTTGGGAAAGAAGGAAAGGAAGAGACAATGAGTGTTGCAAGGAGTCTGATCAAAGGAGCAGAGGAAGCTCTCGCGATCGCCAAGGGCGAACTGGAGCCGGGCGCGATGTTTGTTCCGGAAACAGTGGACGTTGCCTCGCCTCGATCCGAAAAAGGCAGAAGCTGTCCCAAGCGGAATTCGCGAGACTCTACGGGCTGCCACATGGAACATTGACGGACTGGGAACAGGTCACCACCGCCTTTGGTTTTGCGCTTCAGGGTGGAACGGGGCTACCTATCCCAACGTTCGTTCAATTTCCTGACGCTCGAATATCTCGATGACATCGCCCGCACGAATATCCTGATAGTTCTCGAATGCCATTCCACATTCCTGACCAGACTGGACTTCCGAAACTTCCTGCTTGATTCGCTTCAGGGTCTTGAGCGTGCCTTCGTGGATCACAACTCCGTCCCGCAACAGGCGGACGGCCGCCGAACGGCGGGCAATGCCTTCAGTGACAATGCATCCCGCGACCTGACCGACACCCGAGATCCTGAAGACCTGCTTGATCTCAGCATAGCCAATGAACTTCTCACGCACTTCTGCCGAAAGCAGCCCCGATGCCGCCGACCTCACATCGTCCACCAGATCGTATATGATCGAATAATATCGAATTTCCACGCCCTTCTGGTTCGCCGTGTTTCGGGCGGTTGCGTTGGCCCGAACATTAAATCCAAACACCAGCGCCTTTGACGCAACGGCAAGTCCGATGTCGGTCTCGGTAATGGCGCCAACACCCGAATGCAGCACCCTGACCCGGACCTCATCGTTGCCAACCCTTTCCATCGCCTGAACGATCGCCTCGGCGGATCCCTGCACGTCAGCCTTAACGACAATCGCAAGCTCGGCAACGGAGTCGCCTTCCTTGACGCCCGCCATCATCTGTTCGAGTGTCAAGGACGTCCCTGAAGTCGCCCGCGTCTCCCTGGCTACGTCGGCGCGATAGGCCGCGATTTCCCTGGCTTGGCCTTCGGTCTCAACAACGTTCAACACATCACCCGCCTCGGGCGTTCCATTCAGGCCCAGAACCTCAACCGGGGCCGAAGGTCCAGCCTGCCTAACGCGAGCGCCCTGATCGTCCACCAGCGCACGAACCCGACCCCACTGCTCGCCAACGACAAAAATGTCGCCCTGCCGAAGCGTGCCATTCTGAACCAAGACGGTGGCAACAGGCCCGCGCCCCACGTCGAGCTGCGCCTCGATTACCGCCCCGGACGCTGGACGGTCGGGATTTGCCTTAAGTTCGAGAATCTCCGCCTGAAGGGCAATCGACTCCAGCAGCGTTCCAAGCCCAGCACCGCTTACCGCCGAAACCTCCACGTCCTGAACTTCGCCACCCATCTTCTCGACAACAACATCATGCCTCAAAAGATCGGTGCGCACCTTTTCGGGCTCGGCATCCGGCCGGTCAATCTTGTTAATCGCAACAATTACTGGAACCTCCGCTGCCTTGGCATGATTGATCGCCTCGACAGTCTGGGGCATCACGGCGTCATCGGCGGCCACCACCAATACCACGATGTCGGTGACCTGGGCGCCTCGCGCCCGCATGGACGTGAATGCCGCATGGCCCGGCGTGTCAAGGAATGTCAACGGCTGCCCATGCACATCGACCTGGTATGCCCCAATGTGCTGGGTAATGCCGCCAGCTTCGCCTGCAACAACCTTGGTCTTGCGGATCGCATCCAGAAGCGAGGTCTTGCCGTGGTCAACATGACCCATCACGGTGATAACCGGCGGACGCGGGCGAAGATCCTCATCCCGATCCGCCTCCGTCTGGATCACATCCTCAACATCGGCTGCGCTGACTCGGGTGATGCGGTGGCCGAATTCCTCGACGATAAGCTGTGCCGTGTCCGCATCGATCGATTGGTTCTGCGTAACCATCATGCCGTTCTGCATCAGCGCCTTGACAACGTCTGCGACACGTTCAGCCATCCTGTTGGCAAGTTCTGAAACAACGATTGTCTCCGGCACCTGCACGTCACGGATTATCTTCTCGCGGACGTCTCCGCCTACCATCGACTTCTTGCGGGCGCGCTCCTGCTTACGCTTCATCGCAGCAAGCGACCGCTGCCGCCCTCCCTCTCCGCCGGCAAGCGCCTGATTGAGCGTCAGCTTGCCCGATCGACGCACTTCACCCCGAACCTTGCTGGGCTTGGTGCGGTCGCGGGTCTCGCGTTCCTGCCTCTTGGCTGGCGGCGGCGGCTTTGCCCCACCACGTCCACTTTCGGTATTGGCCGGGGCGGTTCTGGCCTGGGCGGCTCTGGCCTTTTCTGCGGCGATCCGAGCAGCCTCCTCTTCCTCAAGCCTCCGCTTTTCGGCCTCCGCTTTGGCTCGTGCGAGTTCTTCCCGCTCCTGTTCCTCTCTCGCTCTCGCCTTCGCTTCGGCGAGCTTGCGCTGATGTTCCTCCTCACGCACCTTCGCTTCGGTAGCACGGCGCTCACTTTCAACCGCCTCGAATTTCCGCGCCTTCGCAACCGCCTTCATCCGGCGATCGAATTTCTCGTCCGGGATTCCGGCAAGCCTCTCCGTGGAATCCGCGGCTCCTGCCGCCTCGGTCACAGCCGGCTTCTTCGTCACGGTGCCCGCATTGGGCTTGACCACCCGCTTGCGCTTGGTCTCAACGACGACGTTCTTCGTGCGTCCATGGCTGAAGCTCTGCTTCACCTGCCCCGTCCGGGAGCCACGAAGGCCAAGAGTTCTTTTGCCGTCAGATTCGCTCATGCGGTTTCTTCACCCTTTCCAGAGGCTTTCCCCTGATCAACTCGTTTACGTAAGCCCGAAAGCCGACGGGCTTCCCCTACAACACGTTTCGCAAGCCCGCCACCGGCAAGCGCACTGTGTATCACACTTTCGCGCCCGAATGCCAAACCCAATTCGCTCGCCGTCAGAACCCCGACGAAAGTGTCGTTTCCGGCAGGTGGTCTGAGTTTCGACCTTCCTCTCACGGACCCGTCCGAAGCCTGTATCAGCACCGCCGCCCGTTCCCTCTCAAGCCAGGAGCGGGTCCTTTCGTAGCCAGCCACCGCCTGACCGGCCTTGCGGGCCATGGATACCAGACCGACAACTCGATCCACCAGCAATGTCTCGACCTCTTCGACGAGCGCTTCAGGTACCCACACCTGACGCCTTGCTCCCCGAGAGAACAGCCGTTTTCTTACCGCAGTCTCAAGTGCCACCCGATCCGCCGACACCCATACACCACGTCCAGGAAGCTTGCCTACCAGATCGGAAAGGATCCGACCATCAGAATCGGCAACGAACCGGATCAGACCCGATTTAGGCAACACCTCGCCTGTGGCGACGCAGCGTCGCATTGGCGCTGCTCGTTCAGCTGACTTTCCGCCGCGTGCCACGCACAACCCGCGGGACCTTAGGTCAGGCCCCGACCTCCATAGCCGCGTCACCGTCCAGGACTTCGCTATTTTCCTCTTCGGAAACCATTTCTTCAGGGTCAACCCAGCCCATCCGAACCCGCGCTGCCATCACCAGTTCCTGCGCCTCCTTCAGCGACACATCGAATTTCTCAAGGATCCCTTCATCCTTGACACGTTCGCCATTAACCGTTGTCCACCCGCCAGCCAATTCCCAATCCGCGCACGTAGCGAAATCCTCCAGCGTCTTCACGTCATCCTTCGCAAGCGCCTCGATCATCTGCGGCGTCAGGCCTTCAAAATTCACCAGGCTGTCCTCAACACCAAGTTCACGTGCGCGCTCAAGAGCGAGATGGTTCTGCTCGTCGATATAGTCGCGCGCACGGGCCTGCAGCTCGGTCGCCGTTTCCTCATCGATGCCTTCAATCCCCGTCAGTTCGTCGATCTCCACATAGGCGACCTCGTCAAGGCTGGAGAATTGCTCGGACACCAAAAGCTGTGCGAGAAACTCATCAAGATCAAGTGTCTCCATAAAGAGCTTCGTACGTTCCTCGAATTCGGCCTGGCGGCGGTCCGACTCTTCCTGTTCAGTCATGATGTCGATGTCCAGGCCGGTGAGCTGACTGGCCAGTCGCACGTTCTGCCCGCGTCGACCGATCGCAAGAGAGAGTTGATCGTCGGGTACCACCACCTCAATGCGTTCCGCTTCCTCATCCAGAACGACCTTGCTTACCTCAGCAGGCTGCAAGGCGTTCACGAGAAACGTCGGTGCGTCTTCGTTCCATGGAATGATGTCGATTTTTTCACCCTGCAGTTCATTCACCACCGCCTGGACACGGCTACCCCGCATTCCAACACAGGCTCCAACCGGATCTATCGAACTCTCATATGAGACCACCGCGATCTTGGCCCGGCTACCCGGATCACGGGCAACGGCCTTGATCTCTATGATACCATCATAGATCTCGGGAACTTCCATCTTGAACAGTTCGGCCATAAACTCCGGTGCTGTTCGGGACAGAAAGATCTGCGGGCCACGTGGCTCGCGACGGACCTCCCGGATATAGCAGCGAATGCGGTCGTTTGGACGGTATCCCTCGCGGCCGATCTTCTCGTTTCGGCGCAGGATGGCCTCTCCACGACCGACATCGACAATGACATTGCCATATTCCTCTCGCTTGACAACGCCGTTAATGATCGACCCAGCCCGGTCCTTGAATTCTTCGAACTGTCGATCACGTTCCGCATCGCGGACCCTTTGAAGAATGACCTGCTTCGCGGACTGCGTCGCGATCCTGCCCATCTCAACCGGAGGCACCTCATCGACGATCGTGTCGCCCACCTTTGGACTGTCGAGGTACTGCTTCGCCTGCTCAACGGTCAGTTCGGCCTGAAAATTCTCCACGAGGTTGTCCTCGACTACGGTTCGGACGCGGGTGAAGGCCGCCTTGCCTGTCTTGCGGTCAATCGCGACACGAATGTCCATTTCGCTGCCATAGCGGGTCTTCGCAGCCCTCGCGAGGCTTTCCTCCATCGCTTCGACCACGAGTTCGGGGTCTATCATCTTTTCCCGCGCGACGGCTTCGGCAGTCTGTAGAAGCTCCAGTTGGTTCGCGGATGTGATTGCCATATATACGCTCCCCGGACTTCAGTCCGTTCCCTCTTTTCCTAAGTCCATCTCAGTCACCGATCTGGCCTCGCCCCGACGCCCGTTCAATGACTCGCGCATGAGCCTGTCGGTGAGAACCAGCCTCGCGTCGACCAACCAGTCGAGCTTCAACCCGATAGTGCCTTCATCGATATTGATCAGAACCTCATCCCCTTCGGTGCCCGCCAACACACCCCGGAAGCGCTTGCGCCCATCGATCGGATCCTGGGTCTCCAGCTTCGCCTCGAATCCCTCGAAAGTCCCAAAGTCCCTCAGTCTTGTCAGCGGTCGATCAATGCCTGGACTTGAGACCTCAAGCGCATAAGCATCCTGAATCGGGTCCTCTACATCGAGCACCGCGGAGACAGCACTGGAGATTTCGGCACACTGGTCGATCTGAATACCTCCTCCTGGCCGCTCAGCCATGATCTGCACGGTCTTCTTGCCTCCGGCCATGAAGCGCACCCGAACCAATTCGTACCCCATTCCCTCGATAACGGGGGCGATTATGTCGGCGAGCCGCCGGTCGATGGCTGCTTTCGCAACGAGATTTGCCACAAGCCGCTTTCCAAGCAAAAAAAGACGGGCCAGCGGGCCCGTCGGTCTTGCCGGTGGAGCCTCGGGGTTGGAAGCCGAAGCACCGCTCCAGTTCATTCAGATAGAAGAACCGAAACCAATTCGCAAGGGTCATTCGAACACGGCTGATTTTTTCTCTGCGGACCTTGACGATGCCGTTTGGCGGACTGGTGGTTCATCGGGCACCGGATTCGGCTGTTTCGGCAGTGACTCCATGATTCCGCTTCGGCTTCGCCCGCCCTTTGGTTGGTCGCGGACATGCCAATCCGCCTGCCTCGTGATGCCGGCAGGTTCCGTCGACCTGATCCGGAGTGGCCGGTCGTGGGGCTACGCGACGGATCTGGCGCGTTGCTGCGTGTTCCGGCTGGGCTGGAGACAGCCTCCGGAGACAGCTGGGGTTCTCCGGTCTATGCCCGCCGCGGACCCGGCATCTTTCCCCGTTCCACGTCGCGGCATCGTCGAGGATCCGGTGTACGCGCCCGCACGACCAGTGGTCGCGGTTGAAGACCAGAAGCGACCCGGCGTCGGCGGTCTCCGGCGTGTGGCTCGTGATTCCGCATACGGTCCCGGCGCTCGGTTCGCCAGGCCTCGCGGGCCTTCCGTTCCGTGCGCAACGGTATTTACGGACGGTTCGCCTGATCAAGGACACCTGCCCGACCCACGAGAAGGAGATCCTGTGCACCGGATCCCGCGTTGCCCGGGCCGCACCTGCTCTGGCTGCGGCGAGCGGGTCGCAAAGTCCACCGGTCCCGGGAGCGGCGGGGCGAAGTGACCCCTGATTGCCCTGAGCAGGTTCTTGCGGTTGCCCTTCGCCATGGACACGAAGTGTGCGCCCCGGCCGTGCAGGTAGGCAGAGACTGCCATCCGCGTGAGCGGTGCGGCGGCGGTGACGGAGCGGCCGGCGATGTCCGGGGGCAGGTCCATCGTCGGGATGAAGACGCCGTCCCATTGGTGGCCCTCTTCCCGTCGTCATCGGTGGTCAGAACGGTTTTTTGAGCCAGCGGAGCGGAGGCGCCATGGCTGCTGGAACCGGGCACATGCGTCTGGCGGCCTTTACCGTCGATCGCCCCGCGGGTCGTCCTGCCGTCGACGGCGATGCCCACGCCCTGATCCCAACTATGCTCCCCGCAGAAGCAGGCCGTGGCCCGGGCAGGCTGGTCGGGGGTCGACCCTCGTCATGATACTGTAGATGCGGTGGATGCTCGGCCGCTCATGCACGCCGTGGGTCTTTCGGCACCTGAAGCGGTCCAGCATCGCCGGACCGATGCCCTGTATCAATTCGTGGACCGACTTCCATCCCGTCGCCCCGCAGAGCGTGACGGCGGTGACGGGCGCCAGCAGGGACTCGATCCGGTGGCGAAGCCCGCTGGGGTCGCGGGGGTCGTCGACGGCGCACCGAGGTAGTGGTGCCCGTCCATGAGCGCACGAAAACGCGGACCGTCGTCCGGCACCACGGTCAGCTCCGTGAGATCCATTGCAGACCCCTGATCCGCTTTCAGTCAAGCTCCTTCATGAACGACCTGTATGGCGTTATCCATCCGATTCAGGAAATCCCCTGCAAAGAGGTCGATCAGTCACAGAAAGAATTCGCCCTGATCATTCGAACAGTTGGACCATATTTTCGGGACAACCGCTTCGGGAGGTTTCCGGAATTCAGGTGACATCAACAGGACTTGCGCCATGGTGCTGGAGCGGGTGGGTTCGGAAGAGTGACTCCAGGGTCTTCGTGTTGACGCCGGACAAACCTCCGCTGTCGGTCATGGTGTCGGCTCTGGATGACCGATGACAGTGTCGTTTGTCCGTAAGCGACTAAAGCGCAACGTAGCGCATTCGCCTTGATCCGCGCCGCCGGAGTGCGGGAGGGTTCCCCGGCCGGTTCAGCGTGACCGGAGGACTGTCCATGACGGTGGATGTGGATGCAGTGGCAGACGGCGGCCAGGGCCGGAGGGTCCGGAGCGGGGCCGGGTGGGAGGGGCTCTTATGAGACCTTACAGGTCAAGTGCCCTTTTTCAAAACCTCACATCGGCGTCCCTCCCTCCGTCGGGGGGCGGCTTCCGTGCCACCGGGGAAGTCCAGACAGAACGTCGCGGTTCCATGACGCGCTCAACGACGCGTCCAGCCTCTTATCCGGTTCGGTTGGCCGGTGCCGGCCCCGTGACCATTATGCCCGATTCGGGCGGTGCGACGTTCCGGGGGGGGGCGGGACCCATCTGAAATGAACGGTGCCGCTTCCTGCGGCGAACCAGGCCCCTGCACGGTCACACGCCCTGCCCGGGTTCCCCGGAGGCCCCGTCGGGCCGCCCGGGTGTTCCGTTGTTCCGTTGTTCCGTTGCCCTCCCGCTCTCAGGCCTGCGACAGGACGGCGCCCTCCGGCACCAGGCCGGTGGTGGCGAACCTCCACAGCGCCACCAGAAGCTTACGGGCCAGCGCCACGATCCCCCGCCTGCGCGAACGTCCGTCGCGGGCGCTCACGTAATCCCGGAACCACGCCGAGAGGGCGCTGTCGGGCTGGTGGCGCAGCCAGCGCCAGGCCATCTGCACCAGGTGCTTTCGCAGCATCGCGCCGCCCGCCTTGCTGATCCCCTGGTCGTTGTCGACGCCCCCGCTCGCGAAGGGCACCGGCGCCAGGCCCGCGAGGCTGGCCAGCTGCCGCCGGTTGCGCAGCTCCCGGTAGAAGAGCTCGCCGCCCAGCATCAGCGCGTCGTTCGGGCCGATCCCGCGCAGCCGGACCAGCGTCGCCGCGTGGTGGGCGTCCGCCGGCGCCGCCCGCGGTCTGTCAACGGGCGGAGCGGCCTCCTTCCCGGCGGCGTCCGCGCGGAGGCCGTCGAGGGCCCGGGCCGACGCCTCCAGCATCTCCATCTTCCTCGCCTCGACAGCCTTGAGTTCCGCGCGCACCAGCTCCAGCCGGTCGAGGATGCCCTTGATCTCGGCCAGCAGCTCCGGCGGCAGCGGCTCCCCGTAGCCGGTCTCCATCCCGCCGAGCCGCTCACGGAACCCCGGCCGCGCCGGATCCCCGGCCAACACCCCGTGCAGCCTCAGGAGCCCGTCGACGGAGTTCGAGAGGCGGCGGCGCTCCTGCACCAGACGCTCCCGCCGGCGCAGCAGCCGCTTCCTGTCCTCCTCCGCGACCGTTGGCACACGCACCCGCGACATCGCGTCCCGGTCGCCGCCGTCCCACGCCCTGAGCGCCCGGACCATCCGGCGGGCGTCGATCCGGTCCGTCTTCACCTTCTTTTTCCTCCGCACCACCTCGAGGCTCGCGGGGTCGCAGACAACCACCTCGACATCCTCCCCCTCCAGCCGCCGGGCCAGCCAGAAGCCCTCGTAACCGGCCTCGTACACAAGCATCACCCGGACATCGCCGCCGGTCGCCGCCCGCTCCCGCGCCCGCCCGAGCCTGCCCAGGAGCCCATCAACGTCCTGCGGCGCCAGCCTGTGGATGCCGGCCCTCGACGTGTCGGACGGATCGCCCACCGCGAGGATCCAGCTCCTGCCGCTCACTTCCAGAGCCGCGTAGACCGTGGTAACGTTCCCCTCGAAAGGGGTTTTCGAATCAGTCATCTTTCTCTCCTTTCACTCGGCGGGGGTTGCCGTCTCGCGGCCCCCCGCCACAACATGCTGTCTTCCTGTCAACACCCTGCACCGAATCACCCGCGAAGGCAAACGGCGGCCCGTCCCATGGCATCTGATGGCGGCGTCCGGGCGCCGGGACGGCCCGCAGGCCAGTTTCCGCCAGGGCCGCGGGGTTTCGGTGAGGACGTCCCGGAGCTGGCGCCGCAGGCGCGGCCTCACCGGCGGTGCGGCGTCCGGCGGGGCCGGATGCTGGCCGAGGCCGGCATCACCGCCAGCCGGGGCTCCCCGATCCAGCGGGCCAGCCGCGCCATCGCGCCGGTCCACGAGGCCCGGTGGCACCCGGCGCCGGGAGCGCCGTCATCCAGATGGACGAGACCCCGATCCGCGCCGGACGGCGCCCGGGCAGGCCGGGGAGCATGGGGAAGGGATACCTCTGGCCGGTGCCCGGCGACCGCGGCGGGGCCGTGCCGCCCTTCCCGGACTCCAGCAGGCACGGGAACGCGGCGAGGTTCCCCGGCGCCTGCGGCGGAACCCCGGTGACGGACGGCCACCGCGCCTGCGAGGCCTGTGCCGCGGCCCGCGGCGGCGCGGCCACCCACCGGACGTGCCGGGTCCATGCAGGACGCGGTTCCGGGGAGCCGGGGACACCCACGCGGAGATGGCCGGGGCGGCGGTCCCCGCGTCTGGCTGGCCGACGTCCCGCCTCCCGGTGGCGCCCACCCGGCCGACCAGGTCGGCGGGCTGACGCCGGGGCGGTGCAGGGATATCCTCCCCGCCAGCCCGATGGCCTCCGACGTGGGGCGGGCCACGGCGGGACGGCCTGCCGCCGCCGCCGGACAGCGCATGCGGCGGCGCCGGACGGTGACGCCGGTCCCGGCCGGAAGCGCCGAAAGCCCGGTCCGCGACAGCGGCACAGACCTGCGCCCCGGCGTGGCCGGCGACGCGGACAGGCCCCGCTCCAGCCGCCTGGCCCGGATGAAGCGGCCCCCGTGCCCGGAGCCGAGTGTCCTGCCCATCGTCCGCCGCCGGCTGCCGGACACGTGCCAGCGCCCGCCGGCGGGGTTCCCCACGGGATGGCTGGTGACCGGCCCGACGGGCCCGGCGGCTTACAACAGTCCCCTCTTGTATATCTGATTCGGTTCGCCTATATGGCGGGGCATGCAGGTCGGTCTTCGCCATTTTGATTCGCGGACGCTGGAGTGGCTCGCCGGGGCGCTCCGTGGCGGCGGGCGCAGCCGGCATGCGCTGTGCCGGGAGCTGTGCGAGCGGACCGGCTGGCGCAACGCCCGCGGCGGGCCGGTCATCCCGGCGGCGGCGAAGGCGCTGCCCGCCCTGGCGGAGCGCGTGGGGGAGGCGCTTCCGGAGGTCCGCGCCGCGCCCGATCCGTACGCCGCCCCGGCCGTCCCGGCCGGCGCCGTCCCCGGCACGGCGGTGGCCTGTGCCCTCGGGGAACTCGGGCCCGTCCGGCTCGAGCCGGTGGGCGGCGCCGACGACCGCCGTCTGTGGGAGGCGATGGTGGAGCGCCACCATCCGCGGGGCTGGGCGCGGCCGCCGGGCGGCCAGATGCGCTACTGGATCCGCTCGGAGCGCCACGGCGTCCTGGGCGGGATCGGCTTCGGGTCGGCGACCTGGAAACCCGCGGCGCGGGACGCCTGGATCGGGTGGTCCGCCGAGGCCCGCGCCGCCAGCATCGCCCGCGTGGTCTGCTGCCACCGCTTCCTCGTGCTTCCCGGCGTCCGTGTGTACGGACTGGCCTCGGATGTCCCGCCCATGGCGGCGGCGCGGGTGGCGGACGGTTGGGAGGCCCGCTATTCGGTGCGTCCGGTGGCGGCCTGCACGCACGTCGGCCCGGAGCACGACGGCTACTGTCTGCACCGCGCCGGCTGGGCCTGCGCCGGGCACGGCAGCGGCCGCAGGTCGGCGGCCGGGACAGTGCGGGTCCTGGCGCTGGAGGACGGCTGGCGGGACGCGCTCGCCAGGACGGAGCGCCGCCCGGTCGGTGCGCTGGCCGGGGCGTACGACGGCATGGAGATGGACTGGGCGGAGCGGGAGTACGGGCGCTCGGGCCACACCGACGGGCGGGTGCGGCGGCGCATCGCTGGCATGGGCCGGGCATGGCTGGACAGCATGGGCGAGGACCTGCCGGTGATCTTTCCGGTGAAGGCCGCGAAAAAGGCCGCCTGCCGGCTGCTGCCGGACCGGAGGGTGACCATGGAGCACATCCTGCAGCCGCACCACGAGGCGACCGCCGACCGCTGCCGCGGGGAGTCCCTGGTCCTCGCCATACAGGACACCACGACGCTCAATTACACGGCTCTGGAGACCACGACCGGCCTGGCGAGGCTCGGCGGCGGCGGCAAGGGCAGCACCGGCATCCTCGCCCACGCCGGGCTGGCGGTGACGGCGGAGGGCAGGCCGCTGGGCCTGTTCACCATGGACGCCGGTTTCCGGGACGACCCGGAGGACGACAGCCGGCGCTGGCTGGACGGTCTGGACCGCGCCCGCGAGCTGGCGGCGGCCTGCCCGGACACGCGGGTGGTTTCCGTACGCCACCGCGAGGGGGACTTCTGGCAGATGCCCGGAAGGGCGGTGGAGCACGGAGACGCGCCGCGCGTCCGCGCCAGCCGCTCGGTGCGGCAGCGGGTGCGGACCGCGGAGGGGGAGACCTGCCTGTGGGAGCATGCCGCGTCCCTGCCGGCCCTCGCGGCGGTGGACCTGACGGTCCCGGCCTCCGGCGGGCCAAGGGCCAGGAAGGAGCGCACCGCCCGTCTGGAGATCCGCGCGGCGGAGGTCGCGGTCCTGCCGCCGAAACGCGGCTGCGGCACGGAGCCGCTCACGATGTTCGCCGTCTCCGCCACCGAGACGGACATGGATGACGGGGAGGAGCCGCTGCACTGGCTGCTGACGGCCACCGAACGGCCGGCGGAGGGGCAGCCGGACTCCATGCGCGCCCTCACCGTCCTGGACTGGTACCGAAAGAGATGGACCGGCGGGACATGGTTCCGGACGCTGAAGTCCGGCACCCGGAGCAGGGACCGGCGGCCCGGCACCGCCGACGGCCCGCCCAGGTGCCTCGCCTCCGGCGCCGTCACCGCCTGCCGCGTCGCCGACATCACCATGCTCGCCCGCGAGCGGCCGGACACCCCCGCCACCGAGGTCTGCCCGGAGGAGGACATCAGGCTCCTGCTCACCCTGCTGTCCGCCCAGGGCCACCGGGAGGTCACCACGATGGCCGACGGGAAACCGCCGGACATCAGGACCTTCACCATCGACCTCGGGCGCCTCGTCGGGGCCCATCCGACGAGGCGGCAGCCGCTGCCCGGGGTGAAAAAGGTCCGGCAGGGGCTCTTATGAGACCTTACAGGTCAAGTGCCCTTTTTCAAAACCTCACATCGGCGTCCCTCCCTCCGTCGGGGGGGCGGCTTCCGTGCCACCGGGGAAGTCCAGACAGAACGTCGCGGTTCCATGACGCGCTCAACGACGCGTCCAGCCTCTTATCCGGTTCGGTTGGCCGGTGCCGGCCCCGTGACCATTATGCCCGATTCGGGCGGTGCGACGTTCCGGGGGGGGCGGGACCCATCTGAAATGAACGGTGCCGCTTCCTGCGGCGAACCAGGCCCCTGCACGGTCACACGCCCTGCCCGGGTTCCCCGGAGGCCCCGTCGGGCCGCCCGGGTGTTCCGTTGTTCCGTTGTTCCGTTGCCCTCCCGCTCTCAGGCCTGCGACAGGACGGCGCCCTCCGGCACCAGGCCGGTGGTGGCGAACCTCCACAGCGCCACCAGAAGCTTACGGGCCAGCGCCACGATCCCCCGCCTGCGCGAACGTCCGTCGCGGGCGCTCACGTAATCCCGGAACCACGCCGAGAGGGCGCTGTCGGGCTGGTGGCGCAGCCAGCGCCAGGCCATCTGCACCAGGTGCTTTCGCAGCATCGCGCCGCCCGCCTTGCTGATCCCCTGGTCGTTGTCGACGCCCCCGCTCGCGAAGGGCACCGGCGCCAGGCCCGCGAGGCTGGCCAGCTGCCGCCGGTTGCGCAGCTCCCGGTAGAAGAGCTCGCCGCCCAGCATCAGCGCGTCGTTCGGGCCGATCCCGCGCAGCCGGACCAGCGTCGCCGCGTGGTGGGCGTCCGCCGGCGCCGCCCGCGGTCTGTCAACGGGCGGAGCGGCCTCCTTCCCGGCGGCGTCCGCGCGGAGGCCGTCGAGGGCCCGGGCCGACGCCTCCAGCATCTCCATCTTCCTCGCCTCGACAGCCTTGAGTTCCGCGCGCACCAGCTCCAGCCGGTCGAGGATGCCCTTGATCTCGGCCAGCAGCTCCGGCGGCAGCGGCTCCCCGTAGCCGGTCTCCATCCCGCCGAGCCGCTCACGGAACCCCGGCCGCGCCGGATCCCCGGCCAACACCCCGTGCAGCCTCAGGAGCCCGTCGACGGAGTTCGAGAGGCGGCGGCGCTCCTGCACCAGACGCTCCCGCCGGCGCAGCAGCCGCTTCCTGTCCTCCTCCGCGACCGTTGGCACACGCACCCGCGACATCGCGTCCCGGTCGCCGCCGTCCCACGCCCTGAGCGCCCGGACCATCCGGCGGGCGTCGATCCGGTCCGTCTTCACCTTCTTTTTCCTCCGCACCACCTCGAGGCTCGCGGGGTCGCAGACAACCACCTCGACATCCTCCCCCTCCAGCCGCCGGGCCAGCCAGAAGCCCTCGTAACCGGCCTCGTACACAAGCATCACCCGGACATCGCCGCCGGTCGCCGCCCGCTCCCGCGCCCGCCCGAGCCTGCCCAGGAGCCCATCAACGTCCTGCGGCGCCAGCCTGTGGATGCCGGCCCTCGACGTGTCGGACGGATCGCCCACCGCGAGGATCCAGCTCCTGCCGCTCACTTCCAGAGCCGCGTAGACCGTGGTAACGTTCCCCTCGAAAGGGGTTTTCGAATCAGTCATCTTTCTCTCCTTTCACTCGGCGGGGGTTGCCGTCTCGCGGCCCCCCGCCACAACATGCTGTCTTCCTGTCAACACCCTGCACCGAATCACCCGCGAAGGCAAACGGCGGCCCGTCCCATGGCATCTGGAGCGGCTGAACTGGGCCATCCAGGTGCGCGACGCCCTCGGCAGGGGGCCGCCGCCCGACGCGCTCGGCGAGCGCAGGCGGGAATAGGATCGCCCATACAGGTGCGGGCTGTTGTAAGGCCCGGCGGGGCCGCCGCGCATGTCCGCCGGCCCGCCCGCCAGCCAGATGCCGCCCGGCGGCCATCCGCCCGGCATCGGGACCGCCTCAGGCGGAGCGTGACGCCGCCGCCGGGCGACAGCCCGCCGTCCCAGCCCCGCGGCCCCGCCGGAGGCCGCACCGCCGGTGAGGCCGTGGTGAACGGAGCGGAACACCTGGGAACCGCCCGCAACCGACAGCCCGTCGCCAGCATGTACCGGATCGCGTCGGGGACCCCGCGGAGATCCGTGGACCGGGGCCAGGGCTATCGCACTTGGAATTTTCGTTGCGACAGACGGGAACATATTGCGGACAGAAGTGCGCTCCTGTCGCGATTGGGGTCAGGTTTGGATGATCTCAGACATCAACGCAACGATAGAGGCCCAAATGCGATTGCCCTGGGACCGGGGCCGGCCGAGCTTCGACGGCGGAGGCGGAAGAGGCTCGACCAAAAGCCATTCTCCGTCTGTCAGGTCGCTTTCATATCGCTCCGCATTGCGCCTGTACCTCTCCCGGGTGGTCCCGTTCCAGACCACGGTAGCCTCCCTGTCTGGTTGTTGTTCGACACGGAGATACCACATCTGGCGGAGGTCATCCACATTTTAGGTCAACCTCTAAGGAAAGCCTCCAAGGAAAGAAGGACAGGCCAATTGCATGAGTGATCGTTTCTGAAATCCGAATTATGCCGATCACATTGATTCTTGGTTTGGACTTCTGTGTTTGCAATCGCTTGCCATAGTTGACGCCGGGGATGCAGTGTGGGTTTCCTATGGCCAGACGGGGCTGCAGCGGGCCGAGCTACACCATTGCCCTGAAACCCGATCGCTGATTCCGGATCGGGAACGAAGCAGGATCCCATTGAAACAGGGTGCTGAACTGGCGTCACCGTATCCGGAAAATCCGCGCATCATCCGATCAAATCCAGAGAGTGGTCGGTCTTCAGCAATTCCTGATAAAAATTGTCGGGTTGCAATAGCTGATTAAATGAGTCAGGTTTGTTGGAATAGTTAGCCACGCTGATTCGTCGGCCAGCCAGAAACGGGAGGTCAATAGAGGAGTGAGATGATGGAACCTACCTACGTTCATCTTCGAGACCTGCGTGCCGAATTGCTCGAGTCCTGGCTCGATTCCCTGGCTCTCGGGCCGCACGCAACCCTTAACTTCGAATGGCTGATCGACTGGCTTGGGATTGATGGAGGAGGTCAGCCATGGAGGTGAGTGTTGCAAGTGAGAGCTTGAGACAACCGGTGGTTAAGCTGCCACTCTATGACGCAATTGACCTTACCAAGGGCGGCGACCTGGCGCAAATTATGCTGGGAGGTCAGCTCTATACGTTGCGGATCACCCGCTCCGGCAAACTGATACTGACGAAATGACTGGTGCGCATTCGCGACGAGGGGCCGCGCCGGTCGGATTCGTGTTCGAACTCGGGGCCTTGGAATCAGGCGCTGTGCATTGCCTACGGATGTGGAGCGATGGACCGATGTCCAGATTTCAGATGCGGAACGACTATACAGCCGCACTCGGAACGGAGCGCGGAGGGAAGGCGCTGAATTCGTTCGCCACGTTATGCGAACTCATCGTTCGATATGGTCGACGCCCGCTCATGCGGCATGACAGATCGTGCGGATGTCTGGGAGCGGCTGAATCCTGTTTCGCCAACCTCATTGGTTGCGCGAACGAAGGTGAACGGGGGGATGCTCTCCTGATCGCGACAACCATCATGCGCCCGGACATGGCGAGGCCTGTCCTTGACCTCGCCGAGGAGTGCGGCCTTGTCCTACGCAGGATGGCGATCGGCTCCGAGCGGCGCACTGAAACTACGGCAACACTCCACTAGGGAAAGGAGAGAAATCCCATGAAATACCTACAGATTGCACCAAGCGTTCTTGCACTTGGTATTGGAACAGCGGCTGCCGCGGACGATATCGAGAGCAAGGCTGCGGTATTGGACACTTACGCTGACATTGCCGAAGCCGCATATGCCGACAGCCTGCTCGCTGCCCAACGTCTTGGCGCTGCAGCCGAGGCATTGATTGAAAGCCCGTCGGCTGAAGCCCTAGAAGCGGCAAAGACTGCCTGGATGGCGGCTCGCGTCCCATACCAGCAGACCGAGGTCTATCGCTTCGGCAACCCGATTGTCGATGACTGGGAGGGGAAGGTGAACGCCTGGCCTCTTGACGAAGGTCTGATTGACTACGTTGACCTCTCTTATGGTGGTCCGACGGATGAGAATGCGGCCGCAGTGCTAAACGTCATCGCCAATCCCGTTTTTTCGCTCTCGGGCAATCAGGTCCCCACTTCCATTCCGAAGTGCAACACCGGCCATCTGCGCAGGGAGGGCGGAGCCCGAGCTGCGCAGATGGCCGGAAGGCGGGGTTTGCGGCTCTCCGGGAACGGCGGATCCGGCCCCGGAACGGCTGCAGTCCCGTCCGGAAGGAGAATATCCGGGCTTTCAGGGCAGCGCAAGGCCGCCGCCGGGGCAGGTCGCGTCCGTCCGGGCGCAGGGAGGGCGCAGCCCGACCGGAGCCCGGACGGACGCGACGGCTTGATCCGTTCCACCCCCTCCCGGCGCGGCCATCCGCGCTGTCGGGAGGCGGGCCGGCGGTGTCAGGGAGGGCGGGCCCGGCGGAACACCTCGGCGGGGGTCCGGTAGCCGAGCACCCTGCGCGGACGCGCGTTCAGGCGGTCCTGCACCCCCTTCACCTCATCGTCGCCGACCGCCCGGAGGTCCGTCCCCTTCGGCAGGTACTGCCGCACCAGCCCGTTGGTGTGCTCGTTCAGGCCCCTCTCCCAGGAGTGGTAGGGGGTCGCGAAGTAGAAGGAGGCCTTCAGCGCCTCCGCCACGCCGGCGTGGCCCGCGAACTCCTTTCCGTTGTCCGCCGTGATCGTGTGGACAGGCGCGGCGGACGACCGGAGCATCGCCAGCATCGCCGCGGAGACCTCCGCCGAGGTCCGCCGGTCAACCCTCTGTAAATACGTGTATTTCGACGCACGGTCCACAAGCGAGACCACCGCCCCGCTGTGGCCCTTCCCGATGATCGTGTCCGCCTCCCAGTCACCGACACGCTCCTTCCTCTCCACCTCCTCCGGCCTCTCCGAGATGTCCACCCGGCCCGGGATGTGGCCACGGCCCGAGTGCCGCCCGCCACGCCAGTTGGGCTTCTTCCCGCGGCGGCGCAGCAGCAGGAACAGCTCCCCGCCCGCCTTCCGGTCGGCCTTCAGGCGCTCGTATATCCACTGGCGGCCCACCGCCCAGCCACCCTCCAGCCGCAGCCGTCCCGCGACCTGCTCCGGGCTCCAGCCCTCCGCCAGGCACCCCTCCACATGCGCCCAGCGCTCCGCAGTCATCTTCCTCGGAACCGAGGAGGCGGCGCTGCGGCGGGCCTCCGCCATCCCCTGCGCCTCGCCGGGGCTGTAGCCCGAATCACCGCCGTTCCGGCGCAGCTCCCGCCAGACCGACGAACGGTCACGGCCCAGACGGGCCGCGATGTCCCCGTAGGAGAGCCCGCTTTCCTTCAGTGCGCCGATCTGGCATCTTTCCCCATGGGTCAGGTGGCGGAAGCCCTCGGGCATGGCAGTCTCCTCTCTTCTCAACAAGGGGACTGTCGCCGCTTCCTGGCCGATCCGCAACATCATGCGGCAGGAAAACCGCCCAACACCGCCACTGGTGTTGCACTTCGGACTGGAATGGGGCGGTCGATGCCTCGGAAATCACGACAACCCTTCTCGAAGAAACGCTGCACGAAGCGGATGGGGTCGAAGCCAACGTAGCGACGGGCTATCACGCCATTGAATTTCTGCTTTGGGGTCAGGATCTTAACGGGCACGCACCGGGTGCCGGGACTCGCCCCTGGACTGACTACGCCCAAGGAACTGCTTGCACAGGTGGAAACTGTGACCGCCGTGCGCAGTACCTAAAGGCAACCACGGACCTTCTTATCTCTGACCTTCAATGGATCGTCACCCAATGGGCCGACGGAGGTGCCGCCCGCAACGCGCTGTTCGCTGATGAGGACTCGGGTATCGTCGCCATTCTCACCGGTATGGGATCGCTCTCCTATGGCGAACAGGCCGGCGAACGAATGCGCCTTGGCTTGATGCTGAACGACCCTGAGGAGGAACATGACTGCTTCTCGGACAACACCCATAACAGTCACTATTACGATGGACTTGGCATCCAGAACGTTTACCTCGGTGAATATGTGGGGATCGACGGATCGCTGGTTTCCGGTCCGTCACTCTCCGATCTCGTGGCTGCGGCGGACACTAGCCTCGACGCCGAAATGCAAGGCAAACTCGCGGCAACAATGATGGCGCTTGGGCGGATCAAGTCCGTTGCGGAGGCTGGATACAGCTATGACATGATGCTCGAACGGGGCAATGCCGCAGGCGAGGCACTGGTGATGGGTGGAATCAACAGCCTGATCGATCAAACGAAGTCGATCGAACGGGTGGTAGCAGCACTTGGTGTGGACCGCATTGCGTTTGAAGGCTCCGACAGTCTTGACGACCCAGAAGCCGTTTTCGAATAGGCTCGAGCACAGTGGCCGCCGCCATGATCGTCTACCATTGCCATAGAATTACAGATCATGAGATTCACGCCGCCATGGACTGGATGCGGGCGGCGGACCCTGAAACGCTGATTACGCCAGGCAGGGTCTGCCGTGCCATGGGCAAGACCGCTGATTGTGGCGGCTGCATTCCACTATTTCTCGCGACCATGCGCGAGAACCCCAATCTCGAAATACCCATGCAATTCCGCAGAATTCGTGGAACCACAAAGGGAATCGAATCATGCAAAGCGACACCAAGGTCATTGAGTTTCTCAACAAGGCGCTTCGCAGCGGACTGACAGCCATCAGCCAGTATTGGCGGCACTACAAACTTCAGGAGGGTATATGGGGTCTCGGCCACATGGCCCAGAAGAGTCACGAGGAGAGCACCGAGGAGATGCACCACGCGGACAAGCTTATCGAGCGGATAATTTTCCTTGAGGGGCATCCCAATCTGCAGCAACTTGACCCGATCCGCGCCGGACAGTCACCTCGGAAGTCACTCGAATGTGACCTTGCCGCGGAGTCAGGATGCCAGAGTCCTGTACCCGGAGGTACGTGAACACTGCCGCGAAGTCGGTGACTATGTGAAAATGACCCTATTTGAGGAACTGCTCGCCGACGAGGAGTTTCATATCGATTTTCTGGAAACGCAGCTTGAACTGCATGATCGGGTGGATGCGAAAAAATATGCCAAGCTCAACGCCTCAAGAATGGATGAATCCACTTAGTCTCGCTCTCATTGTCGTCCTGCTGGGTTCTGCAACAAAGTCAGGCCAATCGGATGAGCCGCATCTCGACATCGTTCCAAGAACCGAGGACGAGAAGGCCCGGATCAAATTGGTCACAGCTGATGCGGTAACTTTCGATGCCCCGCAGTCATATGAGGCGATGTCCGCCGGCGCTGCGACCACTCGGGTGAAGGCGGATGCGAACGCCTTTTCACTCGCGTCCGGAAATATGTCGTTTGAAGACGAACTGGACTTCAAGGTCGGCGACGCCTTGTTCCGCAAACTATGGGTTTCGTCACCTTCCTCGACGCTGGCTTCAGACGGACTCGGACCACTGTTTAACGCACGCTCCTGTCAGCGGTGTCACATCAAGGATGGTCGCGGCCATCCGCCTGAGGGACCAAACGACAATTCGGTCTCCATGTTTCTTCGTGTCTCGACTCCGGGTACGCAGGAGGATGCCATTGCCGAAATCGAGGGCTATTTGGCGACCTTACCAGAGCCGACATACGGTTTGCAGCTCCAGGAATTCGGACTCCCTGGACACCCCGCTGAATACCGGCTCAGGATCGACTATGAGGAATTCGAACTGCGATTGTCGGGGGGCGAGGTCGCCTATCTTCGCAGGCCTACCTACACCGCTGCGGATCTGGGCTATGGCCCAATGCATCCTGATACCATGCTAAGCCCCCGGGTGGCCCCTCAGATGATTGGCCTCGGCCTTCTGGAAGCGATCCCTGCGTCAGACATTCTGGCGCTCGCCGATGCCGACGACTTGGATGGCGATGGTGTATCCGGACGGCCAAACATTGTTTGGTCTCTTGAATATGATCAGCCAATGCTGGGGCGCTTCGGGCTGAAAGCGGGCACCCCGACCATTCGGCAGCAAGTCGCTGGTGCGTTCGCGGGAGACATCGGGATCTCGAACCCATTGTTCCCCGATGCTTGGGGTGAATGTACTGAGATACAGGTCACTTGCCGTTCAGCTCCCCACGGGGATCAGGATGAACGTGGCTTTGAAATTGACGATGAGAGACTTGACCTCGTCACCTTCTACAGCCGCAACCTTGGGGTTCCCAGACGCCGGGATGTCGACAGTCCGCGCGTGCTTCGCGGCAAGGAGCTGTTTTACAGGACCGGCTGCACCTCATGCCATAAGCCGTCCTATGTGACCCATCGCCTCGTTGGTCAGCCCGAACAGAGTTTCCAGCTGATCTGGCCTTATACGGATCTTCTTCTCCATGACATGGGATCTGGGTTGGCGGACAATCACCCAGAGGCGCGCGCTACGGGTGCGGAATGGCGTACCCCGCCGCTTTGGGGGATTGGCCTCACCAAACTGGTTTCGGGCCACACTTTCCTTCTGCACGATGGCAGAGCCCGCTCGCTTCTGGAGGCGATTCTCTGGCATGGTGGAGAAGCCCAATCGCATCGCGATGCCGTGGTAGCGATGCCACCGCAGGACCGTGCATCCCTGTTGCGCTTTCTGGAGAGTCTTTGACATGCGAGGATGTATCGTGGCTTTCGTGGTCTGCTTGGCATGCAGTGCGACGGCAGAGTCCCTGAATTTGGCCGCGATCATTGACGGTCATGTGTTGTCCGGCTATCGGCGGCTTGCTGCGGAGGCAACGGATCTTGCATCGACTGCGGAGAACCACTGCACGCCGACAGACCCATCGCTACGAAATGCCTATCACGATGCATTCGACGCCTGGGTCACGGTAAGCCATCTTCGTTTTGGCCCATCCGAAGAGGACAACCATGCCTTCGCTTTGGCGTTCTGGCCTGATCCGCGAGGGTCGACGCCGAAAGCGCTCGGCACTCTACTCCGCAACGAGGATTCGGTCGTTGAGAGCAGGAAGAGCTTCCGGGATATCTCCGTCGCGGCCCGTGGATTCCATGCCCTGGAATTCATGCTCTATGATCCGCAATTCGCCGAAGTGGAGAACACCGACTACCAATGCGCATTGATTCGCGCGATAACGGCCGACATCGCAGATAGTGCCGTAGAGATATTGGACGGGTGGAGAAGTGGCTACGCAGACCTTATGGCCTACCCGGGCAATGAGACATATCGAACGGAGGCCGAGGCCGTCCGGCAGCTCTTCACCGCACTTTCGACGGGACTCGAGTTCACGGCCGACGCCCGACTCGGGCGACCCATGGGCTCTCTCGACCGTCCCCGTCCCAACCGCGCTGAGGCCTGGAGGTCAGGTAGATCCCTAAGGCACGTCATTCTTTCGCTCGAAGCCGCCCGCGAACTTGCCGCTGCGCTTTCAGGTGGAGACAAGGCGCTGGAGGCACCCATTTCGAGAGCGTTGGATCGGGCCAGGGACCTGAAAGATCCGATTTTTGCCGGAGTCGTGGATCCACAAGGCCGACTCCGGGTAGAAAGTTTACAACGGAGCGTTAACGAAATCCGGCAGAAAATTGCCGAGGATATAGGACCCCGCCTCGGCATATCCGCAGGTTTCAATTCACTGGACGGTGACTGATGTCCGATCGCCGTTCATTCATTGCCGGGATGCTCGGCACCGGTCTTTGCCCCATGCAACTCTGGGCCGAAGCCGGTAGTCCGGCTTTCCTGTCGGCAGGAATGAGGTCGGATGGCAGATTCGTGCTCTGCGGTCTGAGCGGGCAGGGCGGGCTTGCATTCGAACTTCCCCTGCCGGCAAGAGGCCATGCCGCGGCCGCCCATCCGCATCTCGCGGAGGCAGTTGCCTTTGCCCGTCGGCCCGGGCTGTTCGCAATCGTGGTTGACTGCGTCAGTGGGCGTCGGAAGGCAGGGCTCGACGCCCCAACCAACCGTCACTTTAACGGGCACGGTATATTTTCGGGAGACGGCGATATCCTCTTCACCACAGAAAACGACTATGAGGCTGCGAGAGGTGTCGTTGGGATCTGGGCCACGAGGGGCGGCTACAGTCGGATCGGCGAATTCCACTCTGGAGGGGTTGGACCCCACGACATCAAGCTTTTGCCGAACGAAGAAACTCTGGTCATAGCCAACGGCGGTATCGAAACCCATCCGGAGACTGGTCGTATCAAACTGAACGTACCGTTCATGCAGCCAAATCTGACATACTTGAGTTTCGACGGCGAAGTGCGGGACAAGATTGAACTTGAGCCTGCCCTAAACAGGAACTCAATCCGGCATCTGGCTGTTTCGCGTAATGGAACCGTAGCATTCGCAATGCAGTGGGAAGGAAACCTTGATGAACATCCTCCATTGCTTGGCCTACATACACGAGGTGAAGAAGTCAGTTTACTTGAGACAGAAGGATCTATGGCCGAAAGCATGCTAGGCTATACCGGCAGCGTTGCGTTTTCAAGGACCATGGCGAGGTTTGCCGTCACCTCACCACGAGGCGGTCTCTACCAGATTTTTGACCTCCGAACCAAACAGCTTCTCCATTATCGGATGATGGAAGACGTATGTGGCGTTGCCTCACTCGAGGACGGCTATCTGATTACAAGCGGAACAGGATACATAATGAGCGAGTCAAAGGATGGTGTCGTCAGGCTCAGGAAGAGATTCCCTATCCGGTGGGACAATCACCTGATTCCGGTACCCTCATAGACCTTCTGGGTAAAACACCCCTAAGCCATTGATTCCACGCCATTCACGGATCCCGGACTTTCAGGGGATTTCACCAGCTGGCAGCCGGGCTGCCGGGCCCGTCGGCCGAGGTTGGAGAAGGTGCGGTTCACGCGCCGCCGCCCGTATTCCTCCATGCCCCGCTCCAGGTGTCCCTCCCCCCGCGTGACCATCGTATGGACGAGGCGCGCGGGTTCGCGGGCGGTCGCGGTGACCGCCACCGGCGAGTCCTTCCGGGCGAGGCGGGCGAGGCGCCGGGCGCCGACGGAGGTCTGGCTCCGGCGGGCGGACATGGCGGCCATGGGCGGGGCCTGCGCCACCCTGCTGGCCACCTTTGGCGGGCGGCCCGGCAGGGCCCTGCCGCCGACGGTCCGGGTTCCCGGCGCCAGCCCCGGCCAGGGGCCGGGTGCCGGGCGGAGGGGAAGGCCGGCATGTCGGGACCGGCCTCCGCCGCGATGGTGAGGGCCGTGCCCACCCCGATGGCGGGGATGGCGGTGAGGCCGACGCCCATCATCCTGCGCGGCGCCTGCGCCGTCGCCCTCTCCCCGGCGGCCATGCCGCGTGAGGCGGGACGGCGGGCCTCCGGCGCGGGGCCGCCCGAGGCCGCATCCGCCGCGCCGCCGTCCGGGCCCCGTCTTCGGGGCCCAGTCCGTCGACCGCCTCCGCCGCCGCCGGTCGCCCGCAGGATCCCCAGGCCGCTGGCGCCGGTGATGCCGGCGGTCACCGAATCGAGCCGCGCGTCCGTCCCCGCCAGCGCCTTCCGCATGTGCGGGACGCAGCGCGGGCGGTCCCCGGCCGCCCGCCCCATCCGCCGGACGTACGGGCGAAGCGGGCGGATGTGGCCGCCGGGCCGGAACGCCCCCCGCAGGAGCCCGTGGGCCAGGAGCTTCCGGATCCACTGGCAGCCCGGCACGTCGCTCCCGCGCCCCGGGATCCGCCTCCCCATCCCCGGTGGACCCGGCGGCGCCCCGGAGCCGGCCCGCTCCAGGACCTCGTAGGCGGGGATCCAGTACACCGGGGCCGGCTCCATCGCCACCTTCCCGGCCCGGCGGGAGGACAGCCATTCCGCCATCCCCGGGAGGTTCCCGGCGACCCCCCGAACGACCGCACCGGCTCCGGGAACCGGTCCGGACCGACCGCCAGGTGGTGGACGTCCCTGCCGATGCCGGTCCCGGCGCAGTCCCGGTTCACGGTCCCCGGGTTCCCGGCCTTTCCCTTTCCCTTCCGTCCGCGTGGCATTCCAGCGCCTCCCCCGTTCCATCGCTCCGTTCGGGCGGGGAGGAGCCACGGCGCATTCCCGGTCCCCTGGACGGGGTCACGGCGGAGCCGCGCCATCAGTGACAGACGCCGGTCAAGGTTCGGGCCACGCTCCTGTACGGGTGACATGCGCGCAAGGGTACGAAGGACCTCGACTGCCCCGACCGCCACCGAGCTGGCACCGGCGGCGGCGGAGGGGCAACCCTCCCGTTCTGCTTTCGCGACAGCGCCGCCGCCCCGCGACGGTTTGGGCTCTCATGAGACCTTACAGGTCAAGCCCCTCTTCATGACCTCACATCAGCCGTACCTCCGTCGGGGGCGGTTGCTGTGCCACCGGGGATCTTCCAAGCGGAACGTCGCGGTTCCATTACGCGCCCGCCGGCGCGTCCTTCCTCCTGTCCGGTTCGGTTGGTCGGCATCCGCCGACCCCGTGACCACGATGCCCGGTTCGGGCCGGCGCCACGTTCCGGGGGCGGTACCCATCTGTATGGACGATGCCGCGTCCTGCAGCGAACCATGTTCCGCGCCGGTCTCCCTCCCACCGGGCCGCGCCCGAAGCTCCTGCCTCGCCGGATCCCCGAGCGAAACGCCATGCAGCCCTTTAAGCCCGCCAACGGCGTTCGCGGGGCGGCGGCGCTCCTTCACGAGACGCTCCCGCCATGGCTGCAGCCGCCTCCCGTCCTCCTGCCCGACCGTCGGGATCCGCGCCCGGGACATCGTCTCCCGGTCGCCGCCGTCCCAGGCCCGCAGCGCCCGGACCATCCGGCGGGCGTCGATCCGGTCCGTCCTCACCCCTTTCCTCCCGCGCACCACCCCGGGGCTTTCAATGGGACACTGTTAACTCGACGCTGGCGTAGCCGCGCATCGCCGGATCATGTCCGAGGCAGCGAAAGGAACGGATATCCGTCCCGGATATTCCGTGATTCCAGCGTGGGCTGACGTTCCGGTGGCATGAATCCGGTGATTTGCGTGGCCCTGGCCGTGAATTCCGATCCGGCCCTACCCGGCCGGTTCCTGTGGATTGGGCCGCCCATGTACATGAAAGGGACATCGAGTTAACAGTGTCCTGTTGAAAGACCCCGGGACCCGCCGGAAGTCCTGCGGCGCCAGCCTATGGAGACCGGCCCTCGACGTGTCGGACGAATCGCCCACCACCAGTATCCAGTCCGTGCCGCTCACCTGCAGCGCCGCGTGAGCCCTGTTAAGGCTGCCATCGAAGGGGATGGTCGAAACAGTCATTTCCCTCTCCTTTCACCGGCCGGGGGTTGCCGTTGATCGACCCCCTGACACAACATGCTGCTCCACCGTCATTCCCCTGCACCCAATCACCGGCGAAGGCAAACGTCGGCGCGTCTCATGGCATCTGTTGTCGAACTGGGATCCGTTCAGCTTCTTCAGCAACCCATATCATTTCGGCAAATGATGAATTGCCCGCCAACACGCGACATCACACCCAATGGGCATTCAGTCAACGTGCCACCTATTACCGCTCCGCCTGGAACTATACTAAACTCGCCCCATTCCACCCTGAAGTGCAACACCATTTGCGGTGGTGGCCGGTTTTCCGGTCGCATGATGTTGCGTATCGGCCAGGAAGCGGCGACAGTCCCTGTGACGAAACAAGGGAGACTGCCATGCCCGAGGGCTACCGCCACCTGACCCATGAAGAGAGATGCCAGATCGGCGCGCTGAAGGAAAGCGGGCTCTCCGACGGGGCGATCGCGGCCCGTCTGGGCCGTGACCGGACGACGGTCTGGCGGGAGATGCGCCGGAACGCCGGCGGCGGCGGGGGGTACAGCCCCGGGGAGGCGCAGGGCAGGGCGGAGGCCCGCCGCAGCGCGGCCTCCAGTGTTCCCCGCAGGATGACGCCCGACCGCTGGGCGCGCGTCGAGGGGCTTCTGGCGGAGGGCTGGAGCCCGGAGCAGGTCGCGGGACGGCTGCGTCTGGAGGGCGGCTGGACGGTGGGCCGCCAGTGGACATCCGAGCGCCTGAAGGCCGACAGGAAGGCGGGCGGCAGGCTGTTCCCGCTGCTGCGGCGCCGCGGCAGAAAGCCGAACTGGCGAGGCGGCAGGCACTCGGGCCGTGGCCACATCCCGGGCCGCGTGGACATCTCCGAGCGGCCGGATGAGGTGGGGAGGAAGGAGCGTGTGGGCGACTGGGAGGCGGACACGGTCATCGGGAAAGGCCACAGCGGGGCGGTGGTCTCCCTTGTGGACAGGGCGTCGAAATACGCGCTTCTCCAAAGGGTTGACCGGAGAACCTCGGCCGCGGTCTCCGCCGCGATGGTGGAGATGCTGCGGCCTTCCGCCGCGCCCGTCCACACGATCACGGCGGACAACGGCAAGGAGTTCGCGGGCCACGCCGGCGTGGCGGAGGCGCTCGGGGCCGGGTTCTTCCTCCCGACCCCCTACCACTCCTGGGAGCGTGGCCTGAACGAGCACACCAACGGGCTGGTCCGGCAGTACCTGCCGAAGGGGACGGACCTCCGCGCGGTCAGCGACGCGGAGGTGAGGGCGGTGCAGGACCGCCTGAACGCGCGTCCGCGCCGGGCGCTGGGCTACCGGACGCCCGCCGAGGTGTTCCATGAGGCCCGTCCTCCCTGACGCCGCGCGACCGCCTCCCACCGGCGCGCAGGAAGGGGGTGGACAGGATTTCGGGGTCGCGTCCGTCCGGGCCCCGGTCGGGCTACGCCCTCCCTGCGCCCGGACGGACGCGACCCGCCCCGGCAGAGGCGTTGCGCCGCCCGGAAAGTCCGGATAACCTGCATCCAGACGGGACCACAGCCGTTCCGGGGCCGGATCCGCGGCCCCCGGGGGCCGGAAACCGCGCCTTCCGGCCATTCCCTACGCTCGGGCTGCGCCCCCGCTGCGGGAATGGCCGGTGTTGCACTTCGGAGTGGAAGTGGGGCTCCTTTACCTCAATTCGATGACCTCACGTTCTACGACTCCTATCGCCGCTCTGACATCGTCGCTTGTCGTTCGGTGATTCACGATCGCGGCGCGAAGGCAATTCCTTCCGTTGACCGCAGTTGTCGAAAACACCGCTTCACCACTCAACTGTAGCTTCGCGGCGATTTCCTCAGGCTCACCGTGCCGCGGCGTGAAGCAGCAAATGCCGGAAACGACAGGATGGGCCAGATCAAGCCAGTCCGATCGCTCCACAAGCTGACCCATCAGTTCAGCCTGTCGGCAATTGTCGGTGATGGCCGCGCCGAGGGCTTGCTTGCCCAAAGCCTCAATGGCCGCCCAAACCTTCAGTGCCCTGAATCCACGCGACAGCTCGATGCCGTAGTCCGTATACCAGAGGTCTCCACCCGCCAGCCCTTCAGCCTGGCCCGCAAGATACTCTGGCCGCGACGAGAAGGCGCGACGATGCAAATCGCCGTCGGCGATGAGACAGGCGCCACATTCATATGGCGCTCCTATCCACTTGTGGAAATCCGTCGCAATGCTGTCAGTCCGGCAGATACCGCTCGGAAGCAACCGCCATGGCTCTTCAGCCAGAAGTGTCCAGAATCCAAACGCCGCATCTGCGTGCAGCCAAATGCCTCGCTCCGCGCAGAATCCCGCAAGTTCGCCCAAGTGATCAAACGTGCCTGTGTTTACCGAACCCACAGTTCCGACGACAGCAAGCGGCAGAATTCCCTCTGATCGATCAAGATCGACAGCGTCGCTCAAACAGTCGATATCCATTTGACCCGCGTCGGTAAGCGCGACCTTGAACAGGGAACCAGAGCCGTGGCCCATAACTTCAAGCGCCTTGGCCACGCAGGCATGGCCACCCTCGGCAATGTAGACCCTGATGCGGGGAAGATCCGCGATTCCGGCGGAACGCACGTCGCCGAACCTGCGCATTCGCGCGGCGCAAAGCGCAATGATCGTAGCCTGGCTCGTCCCGCTCGTCAGCAATCCGGATGTGGTGCAAGGCATTCCTGCAAGTTCGCGAAGCCACTCAATGACCGCCTTCTCAACCTCCATGGCACCGTGGTCCCGACCTCCAAGATTTGAGTTCATCGTTGCCGCGATCATTTCGGCGGCAACCGAGACGGGTTGACCCGTACCATGTACCCAGCCCCAGAATCGGGGATGGGTGTTACCGGTGGCGAACGGCATGATGTCTTCGGACATTCGCCGGAAAACATCGCCTCCCTGTCCCAACGCGACCCGTTCGGCCATGTCATCCGGCTTCGGCTGCCATGGCAGGTCGCGGGCCGCCTGCATCCGATCGATGCATGCATCGGCAAGCCTGTGGAATTCAACGCGAAAGGCATCCCAATCCGGAGGGTCGAGCCGTTGTCCCTCACCGCTCAACAAACGGCTCCTTTCGCGACAGACCGTCCAGTTCCATCATGTTCTGACTGCCGTGCCGCGTTCCCAAAGAGCTGTCCAGCACGCAAAGCAATAACAGGAGCCATCAGCTGTCCTGCCAGCCGGAATCGCTGTGACTTCCGTCACACCAAGGCTTGTTTCCCGATAGGCCACAACGACATAACACCATCTTCTCGGATGACGCTCCCTTGCCGGCGTGTCCAGCATCGAGTTCCGCACCGATCACCCGGTATGGACCGTTCCGCTCGACACGAATGGATAGGGCTTCCGGAGCCAGATGACCGCGACCCTCAATCTGAAGTGCACCCGACGGGCATGCACGTACGACATTCTCGATTTCCGCGACGGAAACAGCATCGGGATCGATCCAAGGCCTTCTATCGGGATTGAAGGCCGTCGGCGACAGCCGCCCGCACTCACCTGCGTGCGAACACAGGCGCGGATTGTAGAGCACAGTGAGGTGTTCGCCCCTGTAGGGAAGCAGTGTATCCTTGCCCGCCGGATCGCCACCACGGCATTGAAAGCCGATCTCCCTGTGCGTGCCATCACAGAACGGCTTGTTGGCCGATCCGCCGCAACGGCAAAGTGCCATGACCGGTTTTGTTTCGAGTGCTTCGCCGTCAGGGCCGACGAAATTTTCCAGACCCTTGACAACCAGCGGACCGTTGTCCCGTTCCTCAATCACTGTCCTATCCGTCATCCTCCATCCTCCTCGCAGAACCTTTCTCTATATTTTGCGGTCCCACCGCCCGGAACAGATGCGCTCACTGCACTGCAAACGAAAACGCCCCGCTGTGGCAGGGCGTTTCCGGATTGTGGCTTGGTCGTACCTATGCGAACCACCAGCGCTCGGCGATCCGGCTGCCATCCAACTGCCAGAGATTTCCGATATCGGGACCATGGGCGAGCTTTGTTGAGTTTGCGTCAACGTAGTTGGCATACATCGGGATGATGCTTGCGCCTTCGGTTGAGATGATTTCCTGCATCTCATGGTAAATCTGTCGGCGCTTTTCCGTATCCAACTCGGCGCGGCCAATGAGTAGCAGTTCCTGGAACCGTGCGTTCTCCCATTTGGTGTCATTCCAGGGCACACCCGACTCATAGGCTGTCGAGAACATCCAGTCCTCTGTCGCCCGGCCCGACCAGTAGCAGGCACACCATGGTTTGACGAGCCAGACATTGGACCAGTATCCGTCCGCTGGTTCCTGGATCACATTGATGTCGATGCCCGCTTCCTTGGCTGAAGCCTGGAAAAGAAGCGAGGCGTCCACCGCGCCCGTGAACGCCGCATCCGATGCTGAGAGGTCAACTGCGAGGCCGTCAAGGCCAGCTTCCTTGAGGTGGAATTTCGCCCTGTCCGGATCATAGGCCAGCTGCTCCAGATCCGCATGATAGAACTGGTTCGCCGGTCCAATGGGATGGTCGTTGGCCACCGCACCGTGACCGAGCAGGATCTTGTCAACCATTTCCTGCCTGTTGATCCCATGTTTCAGCGCCTTGCGGACATTCACATCCGTGAACGGATCCATGTCCGCCCGCATCGGGAATGTGTAGTGCTGGTTGCCGGTCACTTCGAAGATCTCGACGTTGGGATTTGCCCGCATCAACGGCTCGGTCTTGAAATCAACGCGGTTCACCGCATCCACCTGACCGGTCATCAGCGCGTTCATTCGGGCCGATGCATCGTTTATCGCGATGGCTTCGATCGAGTCGAACCAACCAGCGCGTCCATCCTTGTAATGACCTTCAACGCGGGAAACGACGGTACGGACGCCCGGATCGAATGATTCGACCCTGTAGAGGCCGGTGCCAATTCCATTGGCGATCGCTTCCTCGATCATGCCATCGGGGAACATCAGGATGTGGTAATCGGACATCAGGTAGGGAAAATCCGCGTTTCCAGCGGCAAGCTCGATCTGCACCTGATGATCGGAGAGCTTCCTCATGTCGGTGATCGCTGAGACGATCGGCTTGGCTGCCGACTTTGAATCTTCGGTGACATGCATCCTCAACGATGCAAGTACATCGTCTGCTCCGAACGGCTTGCCGTTGTGGAAAGTTACCCCCTGACGAAGATCAATGGTCCAGACCTTGGCATCCGGAGTGGCCTCCCAGCTTTCGGCGAGTTCACCCACAAGTTCACCAGCGGCGTTGACTTCAGTGAGGCAGTCAAAGACGCAACCATGACCCATGAGGATCATGTAGGTGTCCGAATGGGTCCGTCCGTCCCAGCTGTCGGAAGTGTTTGCACCTGCGAGGCCGAGCCGAAGGGTTCCGCCACGCTTTGGCTGGTTCTGCGCGTAAGCGCCGGTTGCCGCCAGAACGCTCGCGGCAGCACTGGTCTTGAGCAGTCCACGTCTACTGATATTCACTTTCCTGGTCTCCTTTTTGCCCTCGATACAATCTCAAATCCGAGGTGATTCAGCTACATTCGATCCACCGCGGCATCACCTATGTTATCAACCCCGCGCCGTTTCAGCAAATCAGTTAGCCAGTCCGGGTCCATTTCAGGCACCGAACTGAGCAGCAGGTCGGTATAGGGATGATGGGGTGGAGTGAACATGTCGTACTTCGGCCCCTGTTCAACGACACGGCCGTCCTTCATCACCACCACTTCGTCAGCGATGGCACGCACGGTTGCCAGATCATGCGTGATGAACATGTAACTGAGGCTATGTTCATCCTGCAGTCGCGCGAGGAGCTTCAGGATTCCCTCGGCTACCAGCTGGTCAAGCGCACTTGTCACTTCATCACAGATGATGAACCGCGGCTCGGCGGCAAGGGCACGGGCAATTCCAATTCGCTGTTTCTGCCCGCCCGACAGTTCCGACGGTATCCGATCGATGAACTGATCCGGTTCCAGCTCGATCTCACTGAGAAGCTGGCGGACGCGCTCGCGCTTTCGTGCCCCTCTCAGGCCCATGTAGAATTCCACGGGGCGTCCGACAATCTCTCCGATCGGCTTGCGTGGATTCAGCGCTGTATCTGCCATCTGATAGATCATCTGAACCTGTCGAAGCTGCATTTTCGACCGCCTGCGGCAATCGAGCGGGAGGGGTTCACCCTGGAAAACAACATGGCCACTTTGCGGTGCCAAAAGTCCTGTGATGCAGCGTGCGGCTGTGGACTTTCCAGATCCGGATTCACCGACAACGGCGACCGTGCGGCCTTCATGAATATCGAAACTGACATCATTCAGAACGGTAGTATCCCCATAGCCAGCCGTAACGCCATGGACCCGAACGACCGGAACAGCTCCAGACCTTGCCATGGGCTTGACGGGGCGCTGAAAGCTACGCACAGCCCAGAGGCTCTTTGTGTAGTCCTGCTTTGGTTCGGCCAGCATCGATCGCGTGTCCGATTCCTCGACCTCGTCGCCGCCAAGCAGCACCTTGATTCGGTCCGCCATCTGCGCGACAACGGCAAGGTCATGTGTTATGTATATCGCCGCAGTGTCAAACTGCTCCACGATATCCCGAATCGCCGCAAGCACCTCGATCTGTGTCGTGACATCGAGTGCGGTGGTAGGCTCATCGAAGATGATCAGATCAGGGCGACAGGACATCGCCATCGCCGTCATCGCACGCTGAAGCTGTCCGCCCGAAACCTGGTGTGGATACCTGAAACCGATTTCATCCGGTCTCGGAAGACGCAGTCGGCGATATAGTTCGATACCATCGGAGATACTTTCAGCACGACCGGTCACTCCGTGCTGGACGGGCGCCTCCACATGCTGATCGATTAGCTTATGGGCTGGATTGAAACTGGCCGCCGCCGACTGAGCTACATAGGCAATGCGTTTACCGAGCAGGTCCCGCTTCTTCTGGGCCGAGGCAAGCGTCAGATCGATTTCGTCAAAGACCACGGAGCCCGACCTGATCCGAACCCCGTCTCGGACGAAGCCCATCGCGGCAAGCCCAAGTGTCGACTTCCCTGCGCCGGACTCGCCGATCAGCCCAAGCACCTCCCCCCGATCCAAGCTCATGTTCACGCCGTTGATGATTGGAATCCAGGTCTCGTCGGTCCGACCTTCAATCCAGAGGTCCCTGACATCTACGAGAGGGCGTGAAGTGGAAATCATTCCTTAAGCCCTGACGACTTGTTCAGCATCCAGTCAACGACGAAGTTCACCGCCACCGTCAGTAGGGCGATAGCTCCAGCGGCAAGAAGCGGCGCGGTCGCCACCAGCGGCGCGAAGGATGCGAAGTTGATGAACTGTGCGAGGTCGCGCACCATTGTGCCCCAGTCCGCCAGTGGTGGCTGAATCCCAATTCCGAGAAAACTAAGCGAGGCTATGGTCAGGAAGACAAAGCAGAACCTGAGCCCGAACTCGGCCAGGAGCGGTGCCGTCGCGTTCGGCAGGATTTCCTGAAAGATCAGATAACTCAGATTCTCTCCCCGTAGCTTTGCGGCTTCCACGTAGTCCATCACAACAATGTTCATCGCCACGGCTCGGGCCAGGCGGAAAACCCGGGTTGAATCGATTACAGCAATGATGATCACCATGAAGACGGTCAGCGGAATTCCGAGTGACGGTGCCCAGACGCTGGCGATCGTCATAAGAAGAAGTGCGAATATCAGCGCAGGGATGGCCATCAGCACGTCGACCGTGCGGCTCAGAAGCTGGTCAAGCCAGCCACCCAGCGTCGCGGCGAGGAATCCAAGACTACCTCCCAACGCGAACGCAAGCAGCGTCGTCGCGAACGCGATGCCGACGGTGTTCTGCGCTCCATAGACCAGACGGGACAGGATATCCCGGCCGATCTGGTCCGTGCCCAGCGGGTGGTCTGGATTCCCGCCAAGCGCGGGATTTCCCCCGGGAACGATGTTTGCGGTGGCGAATATCTCCTCCTGCCCGTAGGGGGCAACCAGCCCTGCGAATACCGCCACAGCTGCGTAGATCAGAATGACCATACAGCCGAACGCAGCCGTTACCGGCATCGACCGAAACAGCCTGCGCGACGCCTGGTTCCCCAGGTGAATTCCAAGAAAACGGAATAGATACGCGGCGACGGCAAACAGGATGAAGCCCTGAACCGCCCACCGGAAGAACATCACGCTAGCGCTAGGCACACCGTTCAGTTCCGCAGGTTGGGCGTAAAGCCAGATACTGGCCAGAAGGGCAAGCGCAACGAACACATAGCCATAGGCCACGCCAAAGGGCATGTCCCGGAAGAATGGCGCATGGTCTGTTGTTCGTCGCCCAACGAACCTAAAGGTCCAGGCAAGTGCCGCAATCGCCAGGGCCAGGACCAATATCCAAACCCACCAGCTCACTTTGGATGCCTCAGACGCGGGTTCGAAAGGATCGAGAGCACATCCGCCGTCAGGTTCAGGAGAATGTAGGCGCCTGCGAAAATCAGGCAGCAGGCCTGCACCACTGGAATGTCCCTCAATTTCACGCTGTCAACAAAGAGTTGACCGATCCCCGGATAGACGAAGACGACTTCGACCACGACGACGCCGGTTATGAGATAGGCGAGATTCAGTGCGATCACGTTGATGATTGGCGCAAGGGCATTCGGCAAGGCATGGATCACGATCACGCGCATGGGCGAAAGCCCCTTCAGGCGCGCCATTTCGATGTAGGGCGATGCAAGCAGATTGATGATGGCCGCCCGTGTCATTCTCATCATGTGTGCTGTGACCACAAGCGTCAGTGTCAACGCCGGCAGCATCGTCCGACTAAGCCTCTCGCCGAAACCCATTCCCTCGAATATGTTTGATAGCGATGGGAATATTGGGTTCAGAACCGCCAGGAACAGTATCAGGACATAGGCCAGGAAGAATTCAGGCGACGAGATCGAACTCAGCGTCAGGATGTTCGTTGTCCGATCAAACGCGGAGTTCCGGTAAAGCGCGGCGAGCACACCGAGTCCGACGGAGACAGGTACCGAAATCGCCGCCGTCACCCCGGCAAGGAACATTGTGTTGTAGAATCGCGGAGCGATCTGTTCCGCCACTGTCTTCAGCTGCGTTCCGCCTAGCGTTGACTGGAAGTTGAGCTGGGAAAAACTGATGCCGAGATCTCCCCGGACCATTCCTGCAAGCCATAGGAAATACCTTGCGACAAACGGCTCGTCCAACCCGAGATCGCGGCGGATTGACCTGATCGCCTCTTCTGTCGCACCTTGCCCAAGAACGGCCTGTGCGAAATCTCCGGGCAGCATGTTGACCGCGGTGAAGATGACAATCGAAACGACCAGAAGCGTAAGCAACCCCAGGAGCAGCCGCTGCAATATGATCCGAGGAACTGATCCCAAGTTAACCGTACTCCTTTGAGGCCCGGGTCAACCTTAGCAAGTTAACCTATGGAGATAAAGGCCCAACGGCTGCGGCTTGAATTCGACTGCGGCACGAACGTTCGATCATGGAGTCAATCGCAGCTTGGGCCGACGGAAACGATCGCCGCTGCTGTGCCATCACGCGAAGCGGGGTTCGAGTGAACTGAACTCTGGATTCTGGCGAAACCGATCCATGATCTGCACGAGTTCCGCACTGATTCCCGGTTCTGACAGGGCATGTCCAGCCCTTCCAATGATCTTCAGGTCTGACCTTGGCCAGGCACGATGCAGGCGATAGGCGGACAGCGGCGGGCAAATCATGTCGTAGCGACCCTGCACGATGACGCCTGAAATATGTGCGATCCTGCCGACGTTCCTGATGATCTGATCCTCTTCCTCAAGGAACCCGGCATTACTGAAATAGTGGTTTTCGAGTCGTGCGAACGCCCGGGCGAATTCCGCAGGGCTTTCATTACCCTTTCCATCGTTGCTGATCGAAGCGAGGGTGTTTTCCCAGGTTGCCCAGCTGCGGGCATAGCGGTTTTCCAGCATCAGGTCGCCCGAAAACAGCCGCCTGCTGTAGGCTGCAATCAGGTCATGGCGCTCGTTCTCTGGAATCGGGCTGACAAAGCGTTCCCAGAGCTCCGGCCAGAACTGCCCGGCTCCTCCTCCGTAGAACCAGTCCAGTTCCGCTCCCGTCATAAGGAAGACACCGCGCAGGACCAGCCGCGTGACCCGGTTTGGATGGGCCTGGGCATAGAGCAGCGCCAGGGTCGCACCCCAGCTCCCACCAAAGACAATCCAGCTCTCGATGCCCAGAGCTGCGCGAATCAATTCGATGTCGCGCACCAGATGCCAGGTGGTGTTTGCCTCGACGCTGGCATGCGGCTGGGAACGTCCACAGCCTCTCTGGTCGAACAGGACCGTTCTGTAGAATGTTGGATCGAAGTAGCGCCGCATTGCCGGGCTGCAACCACCGCCCGGTCCCCCATGCAATACAACAATGGGGATGCCCTCCCGTTTTCCGCATTGCTCCACGTAAACACGGTGGCCGTCTCCAACGTCCATCATCCGCTGGTCGAATGGTTCGACCGGAGGGTAGAGCAGATACCGGGAGTTCTTTTGTCTGTCCGCGACCCTGTCCATAGGATATCCTATATTACGTTTCGATACCGGCCGCCACGGGATGAAATGAGCTTGCGCCGAAGAGGATTTTCGAATGCCCCACTTCCACTCCGAAGTGCAACACCGGCCATTCCCGCGGCGGGGGCGTAGCCCGAGCGTAGGGAATGGCCGGAAGGCGCGGTTTCCGGCCCCCGGGCACCGCGGATCCGGCCCCGGGACGGCTGTGGTCCCGTCTGGATGCAGGTTATCCGGGCTTTCCGGGCAACGCAACGCCTCCGCCGGGGCGGGTCGCGTCCGTCCGGGCGCAGGGAGGGCGCAGCCCGACCGGAGCCCGGACGGACGCGACCTCGAAATCCTGTCCACCCCCTTCCTGCGCTCCGGTGGGAGGCGGTCGCGCGGCGTCAGGGAGGGCGGGCCTCATGCAGCACCTCGGCGGGCGTCCGGTAGCCCAGCGCCCGGCGCGGACGCGCGTTCAGGCGGTCCTGCACCTGTCTCACCTCCGCGTCGCTGACCGCGCGGAGGTCCGTCCCCTTCGGCAGGTACTGCCGGACCAGCCCGTTGGTGTGCTCGTTCAGGCCACGCTCCCAAGAGTGGTAGGGGGTCGCGAAGTAGAAGGAGGCACCGAGCGCCTCCGCCACGCCGGCGTGGCCCGCGAACTCCTTCCCGTTGTCCGCCGTGATCGTGTGGACGGGCGCGGCGGAAGGCCGCAGCATCTCCACCATCGCGGCGGAGACCGCGGCCGCCGTTCTCCGCTCAACCCTCTGTAAATACGTGTATTTCGAGGCCCTGTCCACAAGGGAGACCACCGCCCCGCTGTGGCCTTTCCCGATGATCGTGTCCGCCTCCCAGTCGCCCACACGCTCCTTCCTCTCCACCTCATCCGGCCTCTCGGAGATGTCCACCCGGCCCGGGATGTGGCCACGGCCCGAGTGCCTGCCGCCACGCCAGTTCGGCTTTCTGCCGCGGCGCCGCAGCAGCAGGAACAGCCCGCCGCCCGCCTTCCGGTCGGCCCTCACACGCTCATATATCCACTGGCGGCCCACCGTCCAGCCGCCCTCCAGACGCAGCCGTCCCGCGACCTGCTCCGGGCTCCAGCCCTCCGCCAGAAGCCCCTCCACGCGCGCCCACCGGTCGGGCGTCATCTTCCTCGGGTTCGAGGAAGCCGCGCCGCGGCGGGCCTCCGCCCTCCCCTGCGCCTCGCCCGGGCTGTATCCCGAATCCCCGCCGTTACGGCGCATCTCCCGCCAGACCGTCGTCCGGTCACGGCCCAGACGGGCGGCGACCGCACCGTCGGAGAGCCCGCTTTCCTTCAGCGCGCCGATCTGGCATCTTTCGTCCCGGGTCAGGTGGCGGTAGCCCTCGGGCATGGCAGTCTCCCATGTTGCATCACAGGGACTGTCGCCGCTTCCTGGCCGATACGCAACATCATGCGGCCGGAAAACCGGTCACCACCGCCACTGGTGTTGCACTTCAGGGTGGAATGGGGCATGGAAAAGACGGTTGACGCTGACGAAATCGCCAAATTCGAGGCTATGGCCACGGAGTGGTGGGACCCGCACGGCAAGTTCAGGCCGCTGCATATGCTAAATCCGTGCAGGCTGGACTACATAACCGCACAGATGGCAGCGGAATTTGAGCGCGACCTGACGCAGGCCTGCCCATTTGACGGTGTTCGCGTTTTGGACATCGGTTGCGGAGGTGGGTTGCTGTCCGAGCCAATGGCACGGCTGGGTGCCAATGTGGTCGGCGCCGATGCATCCGAGCGTAACGTCCGGGTCGCACAGGCCCATGCCGAGCGGCTGAAGCTAGAGATAGACTACCGCCACACCACGGCCGAGGTCCTCTGCGTGGAAGGTGAGACTTTCGATGCCGTTCTGAATATGGAGGTGGTCGAGCATGTTTCCGACCCTCAGGCTTACCTGGCAGCATGCGCGGCTCTGCTGAGACCCGGCGGTCTAATGGTCTGCTCGACAATCAACAGGAACATCAAGAGCTTCATGCTGGCGATCATCGGGGCCGAATACGTCATGCGCTGGCTACCGATCGGAACACACGACTGGTCAAGGTTCCTGACACCTGACGAGCTTGCTGACCTGCTTGGACAGGCAGGTCTTGACGTCGTTGACAGCAAGGGATTCGTATTCAGTCCGGTTTCCTGGTCCTGGTCGATCTCGGATCGGGATCTGAAGGTGAATTTCGTCACCGCCAGCGTAAAGCCCCACTGATCATCGGATCGACCGCATGGCTGCGAGATCGGCGGAGAAACAAACGCCAAAGTGAAGCTGGCCGTCCCTCGGTGAGCGGAACCGATCCATTCCGTATCGTGCTCCATTTCCGTTACCTTATTTTGCGGTAGGCTGTATTCCTGGGGTGGATTCGATGGCAGGGACGGACATCGTTGGGTCATCCGCGCCGTCTGGTCAACCTGGTGAGGAGACGCGCCTGTCTGGGTGCTGGCGGGACGCAGCCGACCTATCGCCTTGACCTCGACGGGCGAGCGAATTGAGCACGGCGTTTCTGGTTTCGGGCAGCTTTTCACCGCTGTCCACACGCGACCATAACCTCCGGCGAGATATGTTCCGGAACGTGTGCGGTTCCCCAAGCCCGGAGAATGCGAAGCAGGAGGTGCCGCAACCCTGGGCTGGGCGCGTCCGACTCGAATCTGTCGTTGTCGCAGACCCATCAACGGCGAGTAAGCGACCGTTCCTGCAGGGAATGACACCAGGGGTTGCCATCGCGGTCCAACCCAGAACATTCGCGAAGCGACGCATCTGGATCATAGTTCGGCACTCAGAGCTCGGCCAATGGGCGTAGCCCAGGATTCTTGTCAAGCTGCTGCGACCTGATGGGTGTAGCCGAGGATTTTTGACTCCTGTCCACTTTCTTTCCATTTTCCTGACCCTTGGTCCTGGAGCGCGTGCCGGGCGGATCAACCCTCCAGGGCATTACAGGAATCCTGGGCTACACCCTAGGCCAATGCCCTTGCAGCACGGATTGTCCTGCGATATATGCTTACAGGAAGATCGGCCGCCGGATCGTTTTGGAAAGCAATTCGGTAACGGAGCGGTCTGACGGTCCGTTCTCCACCGAAAGCGCGGACTGTAATCCAGGGAACGGCGCATGGTTCACTGTGAGGAGACGTTGGAGAAGGGGCGAGGCGATGGCTGAGACAGCGGAGCACGGCTTCACATCGGAACAGATGGCCTGGCTGGAGTGGCGTTTCAGCACGCTCCAGCGCATCGACCGAAGCCTAGACAGGGCAACGATCATGTGGATCATCGGGGGGCTCACCGCGCTGGGGGTCGCCGTGTCCGGCGTCCTCTATTCGGAGATCGGTTCGGTTCGGGACGAGCTCCGGGCCGAGATCGGCTCCGTCCGGGACGAGCTCCGGGACGAGATGGGTTCCCTCCGGGATCAGGTCCAGGCCAACACCGCCGCGCTCGCACGAATCGAGGCCATACTCAATGAGCGCCTGCCGAGGAACAGATGACACACCGCACGATTCGTGAAGGAACCGCTCAATCTGTCCGGGAAAGGGCATGGCTGGCACCGCAGCGTACGGCCTAACGCCGGAGCAGACAGCTCTGCTGGAGAGGCGGTTCAGCGCCATCTGGGAGGTCGATAGGAGCGTTAGCAGAGCCAGAAAACCTGGATCATTGGTGATTTGACCGTGCTGGGGGTCGCCGTGTCCGGCTTCCCCCATTCCGAGATCGGCTCCGTCCGGGATCAAGTCCAGGCCAACACCATCGTGCTCGCGCACATAAATCCATACTTGATGAACGCCAGCCGGGGACAGATGACACCCGACACCTCAGTCTGGAATCGCAGGAGCCGATTACCAAACTCAGATCGTGATCAACGAACTCGGAAGCGCCGCCGCGAACGTTGACGGCGGGACTGATGGTGCCTGTGGCGTTCAGTTTCCGGCTGCGGACGGATGCAGGCCCATGCACCGACCTGACCAGGTCGCATCCTGACGAAAGCCATGGAGGCTCTGGATCCGCATTCTGGCGAAATGGAGTTATCGGGGAAGCGAGAACCGCCGCCGAGATCGCCGAACTTCAGAAATGAAGGGATCATCTGGCCCAGGGATCGTTCCTCTTGAAAGTGCAGCCTCTCCGGCACGGGAGCTCGCATAAGACATTGGCCTCGTTTCGGATTCAGATCCGCTCCAGACCATCGACACCACAGTAAACCTGAATTCAGTTGCGGGGGCGAGCCACACCCCAGCCATGTGATGAATCGCGAGGCATATGGACCCAAGGGAAAGGAACGCAGCAGAGCCCTCGTAACCCGGTACCGCGCGGGCGGCCTCGATGAATTTCCTCCGCCGTGGAACAGATGTCCGGGGACAGCCGCGGCACGGTGCCAGTGCTCGGTCAACTCTTCAAGGAAGCGCAAGGCAGAATTCCCCGGCAGAACGGCTGGATGCCTTTCCTCGGGCAGGCCCCCACAGAAAGGCTGGCCATGGTGGACGTTGCAGCCCAAGAGGAATGGAGCCATTTGACGGGACCTAAGTCCGGCTCTTCACCTGAATCCGAAAGCGGGGATTCCCGCTTTGGCATTGACAGATGGATCTATAAAGACGAAGTGTTTCACGACTTTCGTCCCGCTGCCTCCAGTGCGCGGGGAAATTCCACCCCGAGACTTGAAAGGTCACGCTCGGTACCAGCGGAAATGCGGATGCATCGATCCTGCGGCGCTACGAATGGCATGCGAACAAAGATGCCGCGTTTGACCAGTTCGGTAAGCACACGTCGCGCGAAGTCACCGTCGGCCCCACAATCGACGGCAATGAAATTTGCTGCGGAAGGGAGTGTCGTCAAGCCGTTTGACGAGGCGATTTCGGCGATGCGGGCGAGTGAACTGCGCACCTCGCCGACAACCCGCGCCAGGAATAGCGGATCCCCGAGCGACGCGACCGCACCGGCCTGACCAATCCTGTTCACGCCGAAATGATTCCGAACTCTGTCGAAGGCAGAGATCAGTTTGGGATGGCCAATCCCGTAACCGACACGTGCGCCTGCCATTCCATATGCCTTGCCCCATTCCACCCTGAAGTGCAACACCAGTGGCGGTGGTGACCGGTTTTCCGGCCGCATGATGTTGCGTATCGGCCAGGAAGCGGCGACAGTCCCTGTGATGCAACATGGGAGACTGCCATGCCCGAGGGCTACCGCCACCTGACCCGGGACGAAAGATGCCAGATCGGCGCGCTGAAGGAAAGCGGGCTCTCCGACGGTGCGGTCGCCGCCCGTCTGGGCCGTGACCGGACGACGGTCTGGCGGGAGATGCGCCGTAACGGCGGGGATTCGGGATACAGCCCGGGCGAGGCGCAGGGGAGGGCGGAGGCCCGCCGCGGCGCGGCTTCCTCGAACCCGAGGAAGATGACGCCCGACCGGTGGGCGCGCGTGGAGGGGCTTCTGGCGGAGGGCTGGAGCCCGGAGCAGGTCGCGGGACGGCTGCGTCTGGAGGGCGGCTGGACGGTGGGCCGCCAGTGGATATATGAGCGTGTGAGGGCCGACCGGAAGCATCCATGTCTGGAATCAAGCCCGGATCCGGCTTTTTTCCGACTTTTTCCGGTTTTTCCCGGTTTCCGTGTCCGGCTGTCCCGGACCTTTCCACAGCGTTCCCCACAGGCGGCGCCGTCCGGGCACGCCGGAAACACCCGCCGGGGAGACCCCGGCCGGATGGCGGGTGATTCGCTTTCCGCGCCGGACGGACGCGGTCCGGCCTGCCGTCAGGCGGCGGCCGCCGTCCGGTCCTCCCACACCCGGCGGTCGCGGAGAAGGGCGTTGGCGGTCACGACCAGCCTGCGCATGACGGCCACGAGGGCGACCCTGTGGGGCTTTCCCCTCCCCCTGAGGCGATCGTACAGTTCCCTCATGTCCGGGGAGCACCTGCTGGCCGACAGCGCGGCCATATAGACGACATCCCTCGGCCTGCGGCGTCCGCCGCCGATGTGGCGCCCGCCCCTGATGGTCCCGCTGTCGCGGGCGAGGGGGGCCACGCCGGGCAGGGATGCGGCCTGCCGGTTGCCGATGGCGCCCGGCCCGGCCATCCATGCGCCCGGCGCCGCGGCGGTGACGGGGCCGATGCCGGGCACCGAGGTCAGGATGCGGTGGCTGTCGGCGAACTCCGGCGATCCGGCGACCGTCCCGCCGATCCGCCGCTCCAGCGCCGCGATGGCGGCGTCGATGTCCTTGAGGACCCTGCCGACCTCCGTGCCGGGCGCGCCGGCGCCGACCTCCGACACGACGGTCCTCAGCTCGGCGCGCTGGTCCACGAGCTTCTCCCGCAGCACCAGCATGTCGCGGAGCCGGTCGATGGCGGCGGCGGCCGGCGCCGTGGCCCGCATCTCCGGGAACGCGGCCCCGAAGGCCGCCAGTATCCTGGCGTCCACCCTGTCGGTTTTCGCAAGGGCCCCGGCGGCCTTCGCGAAGTCCCTCGCCTGCCGCGGGTTGATGACAAGGACGGAGAACCCCCTGGCATGCAGGGACTGCAGCAGGGCCCGGTGCATGCGCCCCGTGGCCTCCATGACGGCCCGCGTGGCGCCGCCCTCCCTGAGGAGGCGGCCGACCCTGCGCAGGCCGACCGTGTCGTTCGTGGCCGTGAAGTCACGCCCGTTGACGTGGATGTTGAGTGTACGCTTGCTTACGTCGATTCCGGCGACTATGGTGGTCATGCTCTCCCGCTCCTGTCCTCGCGATGATCCGGTTCTGAAAACCCAGGCATCCATCCAGGACCCGGGAGACGGACGGGAGGGCGGGCCGACCACGCTTCCGGACGGATCCGCAGCTGCGATCCAAGGCGGTATCGGTCCAGCCCGTCCTGCGGGGCAGGGCCCCGCACCGCCGCCGCCGGTAGTGACCGACGGCGGCGGCCCCGACACAGGAATGACCCGGAGGGACGGCAGAAGGCAACAGGCATGTTTTCCACAGAAAAACGCGCCAAATTTTTCCACAGCCACCACCTCCGTTCATTTCTGATTCTCTGAACATACGAGGCGGGCGGCAGGCTGTTCCTGCTGCTGCGGCGCCGCGGCAGAAAGCCGAACTGGCGTGGCGGCAGGCACTCGGGCCGTGGCCACATCCCGGGCCGGGTGGACATCTCCGAGAGGCCGGATGAGGTGGAGAGGAAGGAGCGTGTGGGCGACTGGGAGGCGGACACGATCATCGGGAAAGGCCACAGCGGGGCGGTGGTCTCCCTTGTGGACAGGGCCTCGAAATACACGTATTTACAGAGGGTTGAGCGCAGAAATTCCCACCAGTGAAATTCCGGTCCGGTTTCCGGCGGATTGCGGGCGTCGGCGGCGGATTCGGGCGGAATCCGGGCGTGCGGGGGCGTCCGGCGGCGTTCCGGTGGAAATAAGGGATGTGTCGCGGGTCTGCCCCTGGGGCGGTTCGGTCGGGCGTTCAGGCGCGCCCGGGCGCCCCGCGCCGCGGCGGCGACCGTCCGGACGGTCCGGCGACGTTCAGGGCCACAGGCGCGTGCCCGTGGGTCAGGGCGGCGTAGAGTGTCCGCCAGTCGGGGACCGGGAAGTCGTGGAAGTATGACCGGGTTCTCTCGCGGAGGTACCTCAGCCGCCCCCTCGCCTCCAGCGCGGCGGCGAACACCCTGCAGGAGGCGGCCTCGATCTGGTCCGTGAGGAAGGCGAGCATCATCGTCATGGCGAGCACGGTGGTCAGGTGCCGCTTTCCATGCCCGAAGCTGTGCTCGAAGTGGTAGCCCTGGTTCTTCAGCGTGTTGAACGTCTCGTTCTCTATCCGCCATCGGGAGCGGGCGGCGCGCATGACCGGCATGAGGCTGTCGCTGTCGACGGGAAGGTCGGTGACCCAGGAGAACCTCCGCTGCTTCTCCTCCACCCGGTGGGTCGGGTCGTCCGGGCCGCGGTGGTGCTTCGCGATGTATGTCCTCTTGATGACCGTCTCCCGGTATTCGATGACGTTGACCCTGATGTCGGGATGGGAGGCGTTGACTGGCGCACCGTTCAGGTAGCGGAAGTCGTGCCGGGTGCCGTCGGCGTCGGTGAACCGGGCGGTGCGGGTGTCGGGGCTGGCGTCGAGGCTGGCGAACAGCAGCGCGTGGTCGCCGGGTTTCGCGCCGAGGATGAAGCGGAGGCCGTGCCGCCGCAGGCGGGCGATGTGGGGCCCGTTGGAGGCGAGGCCGTCCTGCAGGACGATGGCCTTCAGGTGCGGATGCTCCCGCCGGAGGTCGTCGATGAACCGCGCGGCGGCGTTGCGCTCGCAGTCGTTCTTCGTGTCCCCGTCGGTCCTGGCGATCGGCTCCGGGGCCAGCGGCAGCACCTCGCGGCGTTCCGGGTGGCAGACCACGGCGGCGAGCATGCTGTGCGAGTAGGTCCTCGATCCATCACTGCGGCGGGCGACGCAGCAGTGGTCGCAGTGGACGGATTTCGAGCTGAAGTAGCCGGTGCCGTCAATCGAGATCAGGTAGTGGCCGTCGAAAACCGGCTGGTCCTCCAGCACCCTGCCGCGCTGCAGCCTCGCGAACAGGGTCCTGAACGCCGGGCGCAGCTGCCTGGGGTCGACCGTGTCGAGGCGTTTCCGCATGGCGGAGTCGCAGGGCGCCGCCGCGATCCCGAACAGCGTCCGGAGGTTCCCGCGGACGATGGCGTCCCTGCGGCTGTCCCTGTCGAACTGCAGGAGCGACGGATATTTGAGCGAGAACATCGCGAACGCCGACATGAGGTGGTCCGCGAGGCTGAACCGGCGCCCGTCCACCGGATCGTCGATCCTGCCGAAGCATTCCGCAAGCGCCCTGATCAGCCCGGGCCTGCCGAGGTCCTTCCGAAACCGCATCGTCCCAACTCCCGTCATCGAAGTCAACACCGGTTGCGGTAAGGGCCCCAGCCTATGATGTCCAGAGGATTCCGGGCGGTTTCCAGTCGTCTGGAAGGAAAAGTCTACGAAACCCGGTTCACGGAAGCCCAAGGAATACAGGGTCCGGAAGGGCTGGTGGGAATTGCTGGGTTGAGCGGAGAACGGCGGCCGCGGTCTCCGCCGCGATGGTGGAGATGCTACGGCCTTCCGCCGCGCCCGTCCACACGATCACGGCGGACAACGGGAAGGAGTTCGCGGGCCACGCCGGCGTGGCGGAGGCGCTCGGTGCCTCCTTCTACTTCGCGACCCCCTACCACTCTTGGGAGCGTGGCCTGAACGAGCACACCAACGGGCTGGTCCGGCAGTACCTGCCGAAGGGGACGGACCTCCGCGCGGTCAGCGACGCGGAGGTGAGACAGGTGCAGGACCGCCTGAACGCGCGTCCGCGCCGGGCGCTGGGCTACCGGACGCCCGCCGAGGTGCTGCATGAGGCCCGCCCTCCCTGACGCCGCGCGACCGCCTCCCACCGGAGCGCAGGAAGGGGGTGGACAGGATTTCGAGGTCGCGTCCGTCCGGGCTCCGGTCGGGCTGCGCCCTCCCTGCGCCCGGACGGACGCGACCCGCCCCGGCGGAGGCGTTGCGTTGCCCGGAAAGCCCGGATAACCTGCATCCAGACGGGACCACAGCCGTCCCGGGGCCGGATCCGCGGTGCCCGGGGGCCGGAAACCGCGCCTTCCGGCCATTCCCTACGCTCGGGCTACGCCCCCGCCGCGGGAATGGCCGGTGTTGCACTTCGGAGTGGAAGTGGGGCTTTTGAGAACGTACGCATTCTGATGACGCGGGGATCTTCGGGATCAATGTTCGGCAGGTCCGACGACGGCATGAACTGACTGTAGGCCTCGTCAAGGACGAGCAAAGCACCTTCTGGAATCTCGTCCAATGCTGATTCCACGACCTCCCGGGAATGCCAGGTTCCCATCGGATTGTCAGGATTTGCAAGGTAAACAAGCTTTGCGTTGGTCTTCTGGGCCACGGTCAATAGGGTCGCCAGATCCTCATGATCCTCATGATAGGGCACCTTGTGAAGGACACCACCATATCCCACAACATGATAGTTGAATGTCGGATAGGCGCCCTCCGACGTCACAACCGCATCACCGGGCGCGACGACCAAACGCGTCAGATAACCGAGCAATCCGTCGATTCCCTCACCGACAACAATGTTCTCCGGGCGCACGTTCTCATGCCGGGCGAGCGCATGCCGCAGGTCGTGTGACTCGGGGTCGCCATACATCCAGATGCCGTTCGCGGCGTCCTGCATTGCCGCGACCGCTCGTGGCGAAGGGCCAAACACCGATTCATTGGCACCGATCCGGGCGCGGAAGTGCTGACCTCGCTGACGCTCCTGTGCTTCCGGGCCAACGAACGGCACCGTGGCAGGAAGTGATTGGACTAGGGGAGTGTAATTGGGTCCAGTCATCGATCTGTCGCGCCGCTTTCCCCACCTCTCCGTTAGGAAGATTCGGCACACCTTGTTCTTGACGCCTCTTTGCGTCTATGGGGTTTGCGGTCGGGTTCGCGAGCCAAAACCCTGGAACATGCACACCTATGCCATGGACGGCCCGCGTTCCAGCCCTGTATTCGAACGTGTAGCAAACCAGAGAGCGAAGTCTTCGCCCGACGTCGCCGGACATCGTTACTGGTCTCTGTTTCGATCATGACCTTCTTCTGGTCACATGCTGAACCGACCAGCGGGACAGGTTTCCTGTCATTCAAACCTGGCATTTCCGTTCCGTGAACATAGATTCTTCGAATTCCTGATCCTTGAGCCTGGATATCCTACGAAGACGTGCTTCAGCCTTGGCGGGTTTGTCCCGAGTGGTCTGCGTCAGGCTGGAATTCCGTTGTACGCAAAATCTGTATGGTTGCCATACTGACGGCGCCTACCGGTTTCACCGATATCCGACATCAGCGCGAATGTGCCTGCCAGCAGCGTCCGTACCTGAGGAACCCCCGTGTGATCGGGAAGCGCATTCCTCGGCCATTCCGTTGATTTCAAGCGATTCTCCGTCCCTGATGGGTTCGAGCGGATCTGTCGACCTCACGGGAACGGATTGGACTGAATTCACCCCGAGGCACAGGACGGCCGCGGGAACGGATGCCGGGAAGACCATGACCTGAGTTCCTCCATTGCCAGTCCAACGCGAACTCGGGAAGGGAAATGCACCCGGGGATCCTGCGTGAATCCTGCGGTGCCCCGCGCAGGATAAGGTTCGAACAGCCGATTCCGCTATGGTGCTGCAGATCAACTTTCCCACCCGCTGTCCAGCTTTTGGTTTCCTGTCGGCTGCGGCGATTGTCACTGTCTCACCCTGTGATGCAGACATCGGTACTGAAGACTGAAACAGGATTACGTAGTTTCCCCGGGGAAATGGCAGGGGCAAGGCGTGCACTGAATCTCCATTGCCCGACGAAATTGGCCTGGCGGGAGGTCAGTAGCCAGTCATTTCCAGATAACCTTCGCCGGAATGACTGCCGCTGACCTTGACCGGACCCTCCCAATACGGGATTCGCGTTCCCATCCAGCTTTGCGGGTAAATTGCCTCGACGCGGACCGCGATGCCTCGCGCCTCATGTGCAATGTCCCAGACCACCGGGAGTTGACGTCCGGCAACTTCAGCCAGTCTTACCGGAGTCATCCTTAACGAACCGACACCTAACGGCTCAGGCGACCCGTCGGCGGCAATCCAGGTGCCAACAACATACGTGCCTCCCGCACGGTCGCGCAAACGGAAGCCCATCAGCTTTTCGCCTCCAGCAATGTGGAGCGAAATCCAGTCCCAACCGGTCTGGTCCGGGGCAAGGGGCTGGGAAGACCATTCCCTGTCCAGCCAAGCATGGCCCATGACAGGAACTTCACCCGTCGGAAGCATGAGCGTCCCCGTCACAGAATAGAAGGGCTGCGAGTAGTAGTGGCTGGCCTGTCCTTCGAGCGACTTGACCGAGTAGCCATTTTCTCCCTGCGGCACAAACGGTCGGTTGCTCGACAGTTCGAGGTCAAATCGGAATTCATGGCTCTGGGCCACGATGTTCACGTTGGCCAGATCAGGGCCAGCCATGCGCCACTCGTCGATGAACGCCTCGAACGGTGCCGCCGTCACGCCAGCCTGGCCGATGCCGCCGCGCGCCAAACGCTCCGTGAAGAAATGGTTCGTTGGCGTTGACACGGCTGCATGACCCATCCATGCCTGATCTTCCGGCTTGCCACCAGGCGAAAGCGCGTTTCGGAAAAGCGTCCATTGGACCCCGTATGCGACGCCCCCCGCATCCCTCAGATTTGCCGTAACGTACCACCATTCGATGCGAAAGTCCGCATGCGGGCCGTGGTCATCCGGGAACGCCAGGCGCGTCGCTGGATCGGGCAAAGCATAGCCCCCGGATGCCAGTCCGAGTCCAGCGAAGCCCTGGGCTACGGCCGGGGATGATATGATGAAGAACAGTAGGGGCAGGAGGGCTCTAACGTTCATTGCTGAACACCCTGGCGAGGTCTGCAGGTGGGCGTTTTGCGAGTTGGTATGCGGGCCAGATGCCCGCAAGACCTGCCACCCCGAGGGACAACGCCCCAAGCCAGACCCAGTCCATCGGAAAGAGATGCATCGGCAATCGCCAGCCAAACGCCTCCACATTGATGATCGCTAACAGCATCCACGCGAGAACAAGGCCAACGGGCAGTGCAAAGGTAAAGGTGAGTGCCGCGAGAACCAGAGCGCGGATGAATTCCAGCTTTCCGAGGGTCGTCCGGGTGAGACCAAGCGCCCAGACGGGCGCAAGCTGCGGCAACCGCATCGAAGCGAGTGTAAGGAGGCTTGTCAGCATGGCCACACCCGCTACCGCAAGGGTGAGAACGCTGAGGGCACCGGTGACGGCAAAGGTCCGTTCGAAGATCGACAGCGAGAACTCCTTGATTGCACGCTGGTCGGTGACCCTACCCACGGGCAAGCCGAAGTCCTCTATCAGTGCGGCCTTGAGTGACTCTCTACTCCCATCAGACACAATGATGCCGAAATCGGAGCGCTCGACGTCTGGATAGCGGCCGATCAGGACGTCAAGTGGAAGGACAACCTGTCCCAGTGGATTGCCGTAGTCGCTGTAGATGCCGATGACGTCCGTGGTCCATTCACCAGGAAGGGGCAACAGATCCCCGGGTGACAGTCCCTCGCGCCGTGCAAGCTGCTCGTTGATCAACGCACCTGTGCCCGCCGCTAGACGTTGCCAGGTATTCGGTAGGGCTGACAGTAGCGGCCAGTTGGCGGCATAGACCTGATGGTCGACCACGCCGTAAATCTCGGCCGGCTTTCCCATGACCTCGGCGTCGATATGCCAGATCGGTAGGACGGCGTCGGACCTGTGTTCAAGAAACGTCATGAGTGCGGCGATGTCGGCTTCGTCCTCGACCGACACATAAAGGTCGCTGACGAGCCGCTGGTCCAGCCAATCAACAAAGGTGGCGCGAAAACTCCCGACCATGGTCCCCACGCCAAGATTGGCCGCAAATGCCAGCAGAAGCGCCATGAGCGCCAGGGAAAGCCCGGGCAGCTGCTGGCGCGTATCCGCCCAGAACCATTGTCCGACCGGCCCCCGTGACCATCTGGCTGCCAAGGCGATGAAAGTCGACAGAACCACTGGAAGGAGTAGCGCGGCCGCCAGGAGAAAGCCACCAACGAGAACGAAACCGCTCAGAAGCCCGCCATGAAAGGCAACGGGACAGATCGCGGCAACCAGGCAGAAGGCCGCTCCCACTGCCTTCCAGCTCATGGCGCGGCTGCTGGCCATGTTCCATGCTCGGGGGCGAGCCGCTGCGAGGGGAGGCATTCTGGCGACGCGCCACAACCCGTCTGAAGCTGCGGCGACCGCACCAAGGCACGCTATGCCTACTCCACCCAGCCACCACAGCCGTGAAAGCGAGAGCGTGTCGTTGACGGTCGTACCATAGAGGCCGCGCAGCGTGGCGGCAACATTTGGAAGCAAGGTGGCGGCCGTGATGTAGCCGAAAATGATGCCTAACGCACCGGCGACAAGCGCCAGCGCCAGAAACTCGAAAATCAGACAGATGACAATGCACCGAATGGAAACCCCGAGCGCCCTCAACGTACGAAGGACCGGGCGGCGCTGCTCGAACGACAGACCTACGGTGCCGTGCACGATCGCAAGCCCAACCACAAAGGACAGGAACCCAAATGCCGTCAGGTTCAGGTGGAAACTGTCGGTAAGGCGTCCGAGATCGTCTGCCGTGGTTGATGGCTCGATCACCAATTCGGGTGCAACGGATTCGGGGTCAGCGCGAACCAGCGGCTGATTGGGGGCAAGCAACATCCTGCTGAATCCCGCCACGTCCAGAAGTTCCTGCGCGGTCACGATATCGGCAATGACCAGGTTCGGGGCCAGGTTCTCGACCACAAGAAGCCTGTCCTCGAGATCCCGCAGTCGGTCAGCCGTGGCCGGATTGGCGATGAGCATCCCATTCGCTCCGACCAGTTCCGTGTATAGGCTCCGTTCCCCGATTTCCGCGATGCTCGTGCCCTGAGGAATGGTAAACGGGTCAATGCCCAGAAGTCGGACACGACCTCCAGCTCCGGGCAACCATCCATCGACCAGCGGACTGGCGAGCCAGCCAGATCTTCGAAGGGAGATATAGGTGTTGATCTGGATGGTGCCGCCATCTTTCCGAACGAATTCGGAAAGTCCGCCGCCGCCAAGAATGTTGGCGGCCTCTGAATAGGACTTGCGCGCCTCCGCATTGATGGCCTGCACTCCGGACCAGAGTGCGGTGGCGAGCGAAAGGCCCAACAGGAGAGCCATCAATTGGAACGGGCGACATCGCCAGTGGGACATCAGCGCAGTGAGAACCGGTCCGATCACTCAGTTAGCTTCCCATGGCTTAGGTGTAGTCGTCGGTCGACGGCCTCTGCCAGACGCATGGAATGTGTGGCGATCAGAAGCGCGGCCCCCGTTCCACTCGCGAGATCCAGCAAGAGGTCGAGGACCGCATGTCCGGTCTTTTCGTCCAGGTTCCCGGTGGGCTCGTCGGCCAGAACAAGTTTCGGTTCACTCGCAACCGCACGGCCGATCGCAAGCCGCTGCTGCTCCCCACCGGAGAGATCCTCGGGGAATTTCCCGAGCTGCTCAGCCAGACCAAGCGATTCGGCGAGCGCCTGCGGGTCAACTGCCGAGGAACGCCCAGCCAGACGGGCATGAAACACCAAGTTCTGGCGGACGTTCAACGAGGGAATCAGGTTGAACTGCTGGAAGACGATGCTGATCGAGTTCCGGCGCAACGCCGCCCGTCCGCCGTCATCCATGCTGCAGATGTCTTTTCCCTCGAACAGAACCGTTCCGTCATCCGTTGGTTCAAGCCCCGCAATGACGTGCAGCAGCGTCGACTTGCCCGATCCACTTTCGCCGGTCAGCGCGACGACTTCGCCTGCATCAAGAGACAGTGACACGCCATCAAGCACCGTGATCGGGCACCCGCTCCCGGGAAAGCTCTTCTTCAGGCCATTCACGTCCAGCAACAAGATGCCCACCTATTTCGGAAGGTTATTTCAGGACTTATCCATTCGATTCATACTCCACAAGATGTTGTGACAGTTACGGAAATCCGGTGCGAGCCCGCTGCAGCGGTGGATTGTGGGTCGGGAGCGACCCAACGAATGGCTCCAGGAAACGGATTCTGGCTGGAGTCCGAACGGGAGCTCCGGTGCCATAGACGTTGCCGTCGACAGGATCGGAGTAGCCAGCGCACCGGGCCTCCCGTCCTCGCCAGGTTCGGTCACATTGAGATGCCTGAGCGCACGTCTGCAACAGAGCTCTTTGCGCACCTGGCATTGTGGCCATGGATCCGCTTCATTCCGCATCTCCGACGTCGATCCAGACCGCTCCGTTTTCGATTTTCACGGAGTAGGTTGATAGAGCGACGCAGGCGGGTGCGCGCTTGGCCTCTCCGGTCCGATAGTCAAAGGTCGCGTTGTGCTTTGGGCACTCGATTTCGTAACCCATGACGAGCCCGTCCTCGAGGTGGACTTGCTCGTGGGTACACAGCCCGTCCGTGCAAAAGAACTCATCATCCGGGCTCCGATAGATCGCGAAGGTTCGGCCACCTTGATCAAAACGGATCAGATCCTCGGTTTCCACGTCATCTATACCACAGGCACGCGTCCAGTTCGGCATCACACTCACTCCGCTGCAATGACAGGGCGTTGGTAGATCGGGGTTTCGCCAGCGCCCTCGGGCAGAGGTCGCCGGATGTAGTGGTTCGGATCGTTTTGCTGGCGCAACACGGCAGGCACTATCTCTCGGTAGCAGGCCCAAAGGGATCCGCAGGCGGGAGGGCAGTCCGACTTGATTTCCTCATGTAGCGCCGGGAGATTGTAGAATGGTACCATAGGGTACATGTGGTGTTCGACATGATAGTTCATATTGGAATAGATGAACCGGAAAAATGGGTTCAGATAGACCGTCCTGGAATTCATGCGGTGGTCTGGAACGTCTTCCGCCAGGCCAGCGTGCTGAGTTGTCGCCAGGATATGGTGCAGCCACGAGCCATAATAGGTGGGGAGACCAATCAGAACCAGCGGCAGCCAGCTCTGCAGCGCGACGGCGGAGAGGCCGACCAAAGCGAATAGGCCAAGCTGAATGCGGGATACCGCAAAGGTCTTTGACCACTCGCTTTCCGGCAGGAAGCTTTTCTCCGCATCCGTCAGTCTGCCAAAGGCAATCCGCACCATTTTGCCCAGTTCCTTGGTGATCGCCGGAATGTACAGAAGGTTCAATACCCAACTCCATATTGACGGCGGGCGCGGAAAGGCGATCTCCGGATCACGACCCACGATGACGGTTTCCGAGTGATGCCGTGTATGGCTCCAGCGCCAGAGATGAGGGTTTCTGAGCGACATGAACGACGCAAGCTGATAGAAGACATCGTTTAGCCAGCGTGTCCTGAATGGCGTACCATGCCCGGTTTCATGCCAGCGGGAATCCGCACCAGACCCGTAGAAAACTCCGTATGCAAACGCCGCGGGCCAGACCCAAGCCGTTTCCCATACCGAGATCAGCAGAACGCCAGATCCCAACACAAGCGTCAGCCAGACTCCGTAGTTGAACAGTGCGGGCCGGTCCGATCGCTTCATGAGTTCCTTGAGCCTTTTCCGAGGGACGGGAGATGCATACCACCCCGCGTTGCTGAAAGAGGTTCCGGAGTTTGTTCCGGTAAGCGAATAGTCGCGGCAGCTGTCCTTGGGCATGGCGATGTCCTTCTATGGATCATGAAGTACATTGCAGGGAAGCGGCAATTCGGTCAACTATTGCGTTGATGGATTTTATCAAATCTATCAGAACTTATCTTTTCCTTGAAAGGAGCCATCAATTGGCCGAGCGTCGCGTCACGATGACCGACATTGCCAGAGAGGCCGGTGTCGGGATCGCAACCGTCGACCGTGTGCTGAATGGGCGCGCGGCGGTACGGAGGACAACCGCTGAGAGGGTCCTGGAGGCCGCGTCTCGGCTTGACTACCACGCGAAGGGCTTGATCGCGGGTCGTGTCGCTGGCGCTCGTCCCCTTTGCAGGCTGGGGTTCATTCTGCAAAAGGAGAGCAAGGAATTCTACCGGACGCTGGCCAAGGCGATCGATACTGCGGTTCGGGACAGGGTTGACGCTCGGCTTTCTGCCGACGTGACCTTTGTGGATGCGCTTTCGCCCGAAAGCCTTTCGGATAGCATTGGTGTCATGGCTGAAAGAGTCGACGCGCTTGGCATTGTCTCGATCGATCATCCAAGCGTAACTTCGGCGATCGATCTCGCCGCAGAGGCTGGATGTCACGTCTTCGCGATGCTCAGCCCGCTGAGCGCTGCTTCCGTCAAGGGTTTCATCGGTATAGACGGACGCAAGGCAGGCCGAACCGCTGGCTGGTTGATGCACCGGCACCTTTCCAAGGGCGAGGTGGGCATCCTCGTCGGGTCGCATCGCTATCTTGGCCATGAAGCGCTTGAAGTTGGGTTCCGGAGCTATGTTCGCGAACATATGCCGGATGTAAGACTGAAGGACTCCCTTGTTTACCTGGACGACGCTGCAGTTGCTCACGAAGCGGCCTCGGAACTCCTGCGGCGCTCACCCGGGCTGAGAGGAATCTACCAGTGTGGAGGCGGAGTAAGAGGCGTGCTGAAGGCGTTGGAGGACGACGGGCGCAACGGGCAGGTCACTTACATCTGCCACGAAGTCAGTGCCGCGTCGGAACGTGCCTTGCTTGACGGCACGGTCGCGGCAATAGTCGCCACACCAATCGAAAGCGTTGCCTCAAGATCGGTCGAAGCGATGCTGCAGGCTGTCTTGGACAGGTCGCGGCAGCCACATGCCGCATTGGACTTCAGGATAGTAACGCCGGAGAACATCTAGTATCGCGACCTTATTGTTGTGATGGATAGAGGGACTTCAGTTTCACGCGGGCGTCCCCGGTCCTGAACCGCCAGTCGACCGGCTTCGCCGACGAGTTCCTGTGCCGTTGCCAGGCGCCGACCTCCCGCACCATCGCCTCCCGGTCCGGGATCCGCCGGTCGAGGCACTGCCGGGAGAGGACGTCTGTCCCGATCTCCGCCATGTTCAGCCAGCTGCCGTGCCTCGGCGTGTGGTGGACCTCGAAGCGGTCCGCGAGCCGCGACGCCTCCGCCGGCCCGGACGTCTCGTACAGGGTCGACAGCCTGTGGGTGTCGGGCTGTCCATCACGAGGACGGTTTTCCTGTCCGGAAAGTGGACGTCGGCGATGTCGGCGAGCAGCCTTGCGAAGTCCCTCTTCGTGCGGCGGTCGGTGACCTTCACGTGGCGCCACGCCTCCAGCGGCGCGTACACCATGAACAGGTTCGCGGTGCCGTTGCGCCCGTACTCGAAGTCGTATGCGGCCGGCTGCCCGGGCCGCGTCGGCAGCGGCGTCCGCGTCTCCCCCGTCTGCTGCTTCGAGGTCCCGTCCATGACGGCCAGGACCGTGCCGTCGTCGTACTCCCGGCTGCAGGTCTTCAGGACGTCCTCCATGGCGCAGACGAATTCGGCGCTCTCCTTCGGCGGGATGCACCAGCACTGGTCCCTCCAGGGCTTGATGTCGTTTTTTTCAGATGCCATGGGACGGGCCGCCGTTTGCCTTCGCGGGTGATTCGGTGCAGGGTGTTGACAGGAAGACAGCATGTTGTGGCGGGGGGCCGCGAGACGGCAACCCCCGCCGAGTGAAAGGAGAGAAAGATGACTGATTCGAAAACCCCTTTCGAGGGGAACGTTACCACGGTCTACGCGGCTCTGGAAGTGAGCGGCAGGAGCTGGATCCTCGCGGTGGGCGATCCGTCCGACACGTCGAGGGCCGGCATCCACAGGCTGGCGCCGCAGGACGTTGATGGGCTCCTGGGCAGGCTCGGGCGGGCGCGGGAGCGGGCGGCGACCGGCGGCGATGTCCGGGTGATGCTTGTGTACGAGGCCGGTTACGAGGGCTTCTGGCTGGCCCGGCGGCTGGAGGGGGAGGATGTCGAGGTGGTTGTCTGCGACCCCGCGAGCCTCGAGGTGGTGCGGAGGAAAAAGAAGGTGAAGACGGACCGGATCGACGCCCGCCGGATGGTCCGGGCGCTCAGGGCGTGGGACGGCGGCGACCGGGACGCGATGTCGCGGGTGCGTGTGCCAACGGTCGCGGAGGAGGACAGGAAGCGGCTGCTGCGCCGGCGGGAGCGTCTGGTGCAGGAGCGCCGCCGCCTCTCGAACTCCGTCGACGGGCTCCTGAGGCTGCACGGGGTGTTGGCCGGGGATCCGGCGCGGCCGGGGTTCCGTGAGCGGCTCGGCGGGATGGAGACCGGCTACGGGGAGCCGCTGCCGCCGGAGCTGCTGGCCGAGATCAAGGGCATCCTCGACCGGCTGGAGCTGGTGCGCGCGGAACTCAAGGCTGTCGAGGCGAGGAAGATGGAGATGCTGGAGGCGTCGGCCCGGGCCCTCGACGGCCTCCGCGCGGACGCCGCCGGGAAGGAGGCCGCTCCGCCCGTTGACAGACCGCGGGCGGCGCCGGCGGACGCCCACCACGCGGCGACGCTGGTCCGGCTGCGCGGGATCGGCCCGAACGACGCGCTGATGCTGGGCGGCGAGCTCTTCTACCGGGAGCTGCGCAACCGGCGGCAGCTGGCCAGCCTCGCGGGCCTGGCGCCGGTGCCCTTCGCGAGCGGGGGCGTCGACAACGACCAGGGGATCAGCAAGGCGGGCGGCGCGATGCTGCGAAAGCACCTGGTGCAGATGGCCTGGCGCTGGCTGCGCCACCAGCCCGACAGCGCCCTCTCGGCGTGGTTCCGGGATTACGTGAGCGCCCGCGACGGACGTTCGCGCAGGCGGGGGATCGTGGCGCTGGCCCGTAAGCTTCTGGTGGCGCTGTGGAGGTTCGCCACCACCGGCCTGGTGCCGGAGGGCGCCGTCCTGTCGCAGGCCTGAGAGCGGGAGGGCAACGGAACAACGGAACAACGGAACACCCGGGCGGCCCGACGGGGCCTCCGGGGAACCCGGGCAGGGCGTGTGACCGTGCAGGGGCCTGGTTCGCCGCAGGAAGCGGCACCGTTCATTTCAGATGGGTCCCGCCCCCCCCGGAACGTCGCACCGCCCGAATCGGGCATAATGGTCACGGGGCCGGCACCGGCCAACCGAACCGGATAAGAGGCTGGACGCGTCGTTGAGCGCGTCATGGAACCGCGACGTTCTGTCTGGACTTCCCCGGTGGCACGGAAGCCGCCCCCCGACGGAGGGAGGGACGCCGATGTGAGGTTTTGAAAAAGGGCACTTGACCTGTAAGGTCTCATAAGAGCCCCTGCCGCACCGTCTCCTTCGATATGCTGTCGACGACCTCCAGCTCCACGAGCCTGTCGCCGAGCAGCCGCAGCGCCCGGCGCGCGTGCCCCTCAGGGGGCTCGGAGCAGGCCAGCATCGCCAGCCTCGCCTGGCCCCCGCCGTCCAGCACGGGCTTCTTCCTGTTGGCCTGCTCCTTCCTCTCCAGCGCCGCCTCCAGGCCTTCCAGCACGAACCGCTTGCGGGCCCGCTCCACTGTCGAGGCCCCGGCCCCGAGGACGTCCGCTATGTCGGCGTCATCGCGTCCGCCGCCGTCCCGGTTGGCGTCCGCCAGAAGGAGGATGTGCGCCCGCCGGCGCCGCGTCACCGACCCCTTTCCGCCGTCGACGATCCCCTGCAGGAGCGCCCGCTCGCCACCGTCCAGCCTTGCGTGATATATTTTCTTTCCGCCTCTGCCCATAGCCTGCCCCTTCCCGATGCCCCCCGGAACCGCCAGCGGACATCCGCCCGATCCGGAAAGTCTGTTGGTTGTTGTTGCGGCCAGTATAAGGTATCAGGTGGGACAGGGCAAGTGTCCCGGCGTCACTTCAACACGGGCGGGATACTAGAGTCCTTAACTTGGCACCTTTGCAGTGGACGGTGACAGTGTCATCCCGACGACATTCTCGCGGGTCACAACGCTGATCGGCAAGGGGCGCAACATTGTCTGCCTGCTCTCAAGATGGGCGATCATCGCGTCTGTCGCCGATGCCGCGACGTCGCGCATGCTTAGGTGAAGTACGATGTCCATGGTTCCGTCGAGAAGATAGGATTGGGTTCGCTCTGTCAGGTTGTGGCCAATGAAAACCAATTCGTCCACGACCCCGTTCTCGCGCAGCGCCCGGGCAACTCCTTCGTTACCGCCTCCGACATTGTAGATTCCGACGAGTTCGGGATGACTGTCAAGAGCCTCCCGAACGACCCGGTGGATCTTGGAGGCCTCGTCATGTCCGTTGAGTACGATTACATCGCTGATGTTGGGAAAGTCACTGCGCAAGGCTGCGCGAAACCCCATCTCGCGGTCTTCGTGGATGCGATAGAGCTGACCGCCCGTGACAATGGCAACGCTTCCTGATTGCTGCGCCAGCCTTCCCATCAAGAAACCGGCAGTCCGACCCGCCGCACGGTTGTCGACGCCGGCTGTGCCGATCAAGTGCCGATTGGCAAGTCCAGAAAGAAGGCCGAGCGTCGGAATGTCCAAACTGTGAAGATATTCCACCGCGTTGTGCACTCGCGGATCCTCCAAGGCCTGGAACGCGACCGCGTCAAGGCCGTGGCCGGCACATGCGCGAAGCTTGCGGGCCAGCAGCGCGGGCTCCATCTTCTTTGTATAGACGCACTCGATCGTCGCATGACCAAGAGCACCGAATTCCTGGAAGCACTGGCCAAGATATTCCGTGGAAGCACCCGCCAGTTCAGGCAGAAGCACCTTCAGGCGCCACGGTTTCCTGCCCGGCCCGGACGGATTTCCATGTTCGATCGCGGCCTTTGCCTGCTCGACACGCTGACGGGTCTCCTCGCGGACCCCTTGGCGACCATTCAGCACCCTGTCAACGGTGGCTGTACTGACGCCGGCGCGCCCGGCGATTTCCGCCACTGTGGCGCGCTTGGATGATAACCGGTCAGTTTCCATAGCCCGTAGGGTACATCAAATCACATCAGAATCAATCCAGAGTCTGGAAGATTGATGCACTTTTAGCATCAACTTACATCATATGAGGTGAATTGTCTTGACCAGATGAACGCTGCTGTGAATTGGTGTCTCCACTCGAGATCAGGTTTTGACCCAAGAACCGGAGGCAACCTGGTCACGATTCCGATGCGTGTGTCGACACAGGGGGATCACATGACGACAATGGCTAAGTATCTTGCTGGAGTGGCAGCTATCGCACTGGCGGCCATTCCGGCAATGGCGCAGGAACACAAGCTGCGCATCCAGACCCACTTTAACGCGGAATCCACGCCTGGGCAGTTGATCCAGCGTTTCATTGACGAAGTGCAAATCATGACTGGCGGCGCCGTCGAGTTCCAGATGCACTATTCGTCCGAGGTCGTGGCCCAGAACGAGGTCATGAGTGCCGCGAGCCAGGGCATCCTTGACTGCGATATGGGCGGAATCACCGGCAACGTTGGAAAGGACGCTGGATGGATGCTCGCAGGCGACATCATGGGTGGATATGACACGCCCTACCAGTTCCTTTCATGGTTCTACCATGCAGGTGGCAAGGACGTGGTACAGGCGAACCTGTATGATTCCCAGGACATGCATGTTGTCGGGTTCTGGCTGCAGGGCCACGAATCACTCAGTTCAACGGCACCCCTGGCCGGATTCGACGACCTGAAGGATTGGAAATTCCGTTCGCCGCCGGGACTGGAAACCGAGATATTCGCATCCTTCGGCGCAAAGCCCGTGGTCATGGACTTTGGCGAAGTTCCAAATGCCCTGCGAACCGGCATTGTTGACGGGGCCGATGCCTCGACACTGAATACCAACGCCAACCTTGGGCTCTTCGACGTTGCCAAGCACGCGACCTATCCGGGCTTCCATTCGATGCCGGCCGAGCAGCTGTCCTGCAACAAGGGTGTCTGGGATAAGCTGCCCGAGTCGGTTCAGACCGCCATCGAGGTGTCATTGAAAGGCATTGCGCTCGATCTCGCTCTCCTGACCGAAATCCGCGACAACGAGACAGCCACCCGCATTCAGGCAGAAGGCGTCACTCTATACGACTGGTCGACCGAGGATCGCAAGCAGTTCCGCGAGTTCGCACAGAGCCGATGGGCTGATTGGGGAGCCAAGTCGCCTGCCGCCCAGGCTGTGCTGGACAGCCATCTGTCCTTCATGAAGGCGATCGGCCTCGTAGACTGAATTCGCCTCCCAGACGGCGGCCGGACCCCTAGCGTCCGGCACGCCGCCCTTTGACCTGGACCCGACGGAGGCGGCGCATGGGCTCTCGTACAAAGGCTCTCGTCGACGCAAAGGGCCCGCTCGGGGGTATCTGGGCATATGTCAGGACAGGCCCAGATAGCCCACGCGTGACAGTCTACGACCGTATTGTCACGTCGATTTCACGTGTGATCATGTTCCTTGTCCTCGCGGGTGTCTTCGTGACATTTTACGAAGTCGTCATGCGCTATCTTTTCGCCAGCCCAACACTATGGGTCAACGAACTGACGCTGTGGCTGGGAAGCATCGTGTATCTCGCTGCCGGACTCTACACGATGCAGCGGCGCGCGCATATCCGGATCACGGCTGTCTACGACATTGTCTCGCCCAAAGTCCGCCTGTTTTTCGACTATCTCGCGATTTTCGTATTGCTTGTATACGCCGTTCTCATGGTGATTGGCGGCTATGACGTGGCATGGGATGCATTCATAGCGTGGGAGCGCCTGGGAACGATCTTTGACCCTCCTGTGCCCGCAACAATGAAACCGTTGGTTCTGATCGTCACCTGCCTCGTGGCGATTGGCGCAGTCAACAACCTGCTGGTTGACTGGTACGGCCGCGGCACCAGAAACCCGGAGTGGGTCGATTCCAGTCATGACGAACGGGTTTCCGAATTGGTCGACCGGAAGGCCATCGAAGAAAGCGGACTGGAGAAGACGCATCCATGAAGTCCATCCACCTACCGATTGCCTTCTCCGCCCTCACCGTGGCGCTTGCTCTGGTCGTCCCTCTTTTCCTGCTGGGCGACTTCCGTGCGGATCTAGGCGTCGGAACCCTTTCGCTGCTGCTGCTGGTTGGCATTTTCATTCTGCTGGTCGCAGGCGTGCCATTGGGCTTTGCAACGGGGTTTCTGGGAGCGATCATCATCTGGCTGAATTTTGGCGAACCAGGTCTCGGGTTGGTCATGCAGCGCGTCTACGACCTGGTTGTGACACACGCCATCATTGCAGTGCCGTTCTTCATTGTCATGGCGTCCTTGCTGGAGCGCTCCGGCATTGCAAAGGACATGTACGATGCTCTGAACGTCTCTATGGGAAAGACCCGCGGCGGCGTCGCTATCGTGACCACAGTCATGGCGGTGATCATGGCGGCGATGTCAGGCATCATTGGCGGCGAGATCGTGTTGCTGGGCCTCGTCGCGCTGCCTCAGATGCTACGGCTTGGCTATGACAGGCACCTTGCGATAGGGACAATCTGTGCGGGCGGATCGCTTGGCACGATGATCCCGCCCTCAGTGGTGCTGATCATCTACGGCTTGGTGACTGAGACCTCGATTACCAAGCTCTTCACCGCGTCCTTCATTCCCGGGTTGATGCTGGCCGGTTCTTACATCCTTTACATCATCGTCCGCACCCGGCTGAATCCGTCGCTTGCTCCTTTGCCGGAGGAATCCGGAGCGGAAACCGAGCAACCAGACGTCAACGGGAGAATGGAGCTGATCCTGAACCTGACACCCTTCATCACCGGCTTTGCCTGCGCGGTCATGGCCAGCGCGCTAGGAGCTGGGCGCACGGAGCAGATCGCAACCTTCATCTTTTCGAGTGCGACGGTGGCTCTGGTGCTTGTGGCATGGCTCCAGAAGACCGATGACTATCCTATCGCCAAAGGTCTGTTGCCGCCATTGATTGTGGTCGATCTGGTTCTAGGGTCAATTTACGGCGGTGTGACCGGTTATGCCGAAGCTGCGGCCATGGGTGTTGTGGCCTCGCTCCTGCTGATCTGGATACGGAGCGAGTTGAACACATTCATGGTGCTGGAGGGCTTGGAACAGACATTCCGTTCGGTTGGCACGATCCTATGGGTGACATTTGGGGCAACCGTTCTGGCAGGAGCCTTCAGCCTCTCTGGCGGCAATCGTTTCGTGGCGAATGCGATTGTAGGTCTGGATGTTGCGCCGATCATGATCATTCTGGTTATGATGGTGATCTTTTTCATCCTGGGAATGTTCATGGACTGGATCGGTATCGTCCTGTTGACCATGCCGGTCCTCATGCCCATCGTGAAGCAACTGGGCTATGATCCGATTTGGTTTGGGGTACTGTTCAGCGTGAACATGCAGATCGCGTTCCTGACCCCGCCCTTTGGATCGGCGGCATTCTACCTGAAGAGCGTGGCGCCACCCGATATCGATCTCCTGACCATCTACCGCTCGTTTGGGCCATTCATCCTGCTGCAGGCGACAATCCTCGCAATCCTTGTGGCATTCCCGCAGATTTCGCTCTTTCTCGTTCAGTGAAGATGTGGATTGGGCAACGAGGGGATCCGGACCCGCGAGGAACCTGATCGCATATGGAAAGCCCCATTCCACCCTGAAGTGCAACACCAGTGGCGGTGGTGACCGGTTTTCCGGTCTCATGATGTTGCGTATCGGCCAGGAAGCGGTGACAGTCCCTTTGCTGCAACATGGGAGACTGCCATGCCCGAGGGCTACCGCCACCTGACCTATGAAGAGAGATGCCAGATCGGCGCGCTGAAGGAAAGCGGTCTATCCGACGGGGCCATCGCGGCCCGGCTGGGCCGTGACCGGACGTCGGTCTGGCGGGAGCTGCGCCGGAACGGCGGCGGCGGGGGGTACAGCCCCGGGGAGGCGCAGGGGAGGGCGGAGGCCCGCCGCAGCGCGGCGTCCGGGGTCCCCCGCAGGATGACGCCCGACCGCTGGGCGCAGGTGGAGGGGCTTCTGGCGGAGGGCTGGAGCCCGGAGCAGGTCGCGGGACGGCTGCGTCTGGAGGGCGGCTGGACGGTGGGCCGCCAGTGGATATACGAACGTGTGAGGGCCGACCGGAAGGCGGGCGGGAAGCTGTTCCTGCTGCTGCGGCGCCGCGGGAAAAGGCCGAACTGGCGAGGCGGCAGGCACTCGGGCCGTGGCCACATCCCGGGCCGGGTGGACATCTCCGAGCGGCCGGAGGAGGCGGAGAGGAAGGAGCGTGTGGGCGACTGGGAGGCGGACACGATCATCGGGAAAAGCCACAGCGGGGCGGTGGTCTCCCTTGTGGACAGGGCCTCGAAATACACGTATTTACAGAGGGTTGACCGGCGAACCTCGGCTGCGGTCTCCGCCGCGATGGTGGATCTCCTCCGGCCGTCCGCCGCGCCCGTCCACACGATCACGGCGGACAACGGCAAGGAGTTCGCGGGACATGCGGGCGTCGCGGAGGCGCTCGGGGCCGCCTTCTTCTTCGCAACCCCCTACCACTCCTGGGAGAGGGGCCTGAACGAGCACACCAACGGGCTGGTCCGGCAGTACCTGCCGAAGGGGACGGACCTCCGCGCGGTCACCGACGCGGAGGTGAGGGCGGTGCAGGACCGCCTGAACGCGCGTCCGCGCCGGGTGCTGGGCTACCGGACGCCCGCCGAGGTGTTCCACGAGGCCCGCCCTCCCTGACGCCGCGCGACCGCCTCCCACCGGCGCGCATGGCTGCGCCGGGAGGGGGTGGAATGGATTTCGGGACCGCGTCCGTCCGGGCTCCGGTCGGGCTGCGCCCTCCCTGCGCCCGGACGGACGCGACCCGCCCCGGCGGAGGCGTTGCGCTGCCCGGAAAGCCCGGATAACCTGCATACAGAAGGGACCACAGCCGTCCCGGGGCCGGATCCGCGGTGCCCGGGGGCCGCAGACCACGCCTTCCGGCCATTCCCTCCGCTCGGGCTCCGCCCTCGCTGCGGGAATGGCCGGTGTTGCACTTCGGAGTGGAAGTGGGGAAACGAAATGACCCGTCCTGATTTGAGCGAGGTTTGGACGTCCGCGTTTCGGGATTTGGGCTGGACCGCCTCTTCCAGTGCCGTAGTCGTCAGCTCGAATTTCAATGCCGTACAAGTGATTGTCATGAACGGGGATCAGGCGAAATCGGTCATCCAGATTGACGCCGACCTGAAGGGATCCATCGCGTTGGAAGATACGGTTATCCTGGTCGCTGCGGCCAAACCCCGTGACAGGCCCGGGATCGGGGAAGCCTTGGAAGGGGCTGGCATCCATCTGACGGACAGTCCGCTTTCGGGCAGCCTGCCAAGAGAGGAATGCGGGACGTTCAGGATGATGGCCTCTGTATCCGACGCTATTCTTGATAAATCCACGCAGATGATGAACCCTGTCTCTGCAACTCTCAAGGCGTGCCTCTTTGTGGCCAAGGCCAAAACGAAAGGAGATAGCGTCTTTCGGGTCCCTTCACCGAAGCAGTGGGCGGCGCCTGCGCCGATGCCGCAATGGAATCTGCCTTGAACATTGATCTGGCCACGCCGGATCGGAAAATGAAACCATGCACAGAGACTTGAATTCCTGATGGATATGGCCGAAGAACCGAAAGAGCCGATGCAGATGGCTAGGGCCGTGGTGCCAACCAATCACGCGGGCAAGCCTAGGTACGCCACTGGTCGCAGCCGGGCCTGCATGCGTGTAACCGCAGAAGCCGTGGGCGAACAATGAAACTGGGTGTGATCTGCGACGGCATCAGCCGTGATCTCACCCATACAGTCGATGTCATGGACGAATTCGGTCTCGACTACGCCGAACTGCAGTTTGTCGGCGACACCGAGGTTGGCGATCACAGCGCACAGGAAATCCGAGAGATCGACACACTGCTGCGAGATCGGGGCAAGCCGGTATCCTGCCTTTCGCGCCATGTCTTCGCCGGCATGACAACAGCCAATGATCCGGGCGACGAACTTCACACCAGGCATATGGACGCGCTAAGGCGCGTGATAGACATGGCCCATGTTGTCGGCAGTCCGCTCGTGCGGATCATGACCAACAGGAAGGAACAGATCCTCTGGGGAAGAAACGGGGCGGAGACGTGGAACATCGCCGTTGGCGCATGGGACAGGACATTGCGCCTGATTGCACCGGCCTGTGACATGGCACGCGATGCAGGAGTTACGCTCGCGGTCGAGACCGGGAATGGTACCATGGTCAACTCCAACTGGACCGCACGCAAGCTGATCGACGATCTGGATGCCAAGGATGTGCTCAATATCCTTTGGGATCCGGCAAACAGCTGCTGGTGCCATGAAGAGGCTTTCCCGCGCGGGTATGAAACTGCCGGGGTAGGCTACATTGGCCATATCCACATCAAGGACGTGCAGGTCGACACGCCCTCAGCCACATTGGAAGTCCGGCGTATGGGCGAAGGCCAGTTGGCGGACCAGTTCCAGCCGATCGCCGACGCGCTCAGGACCGACGGCTATGACGGCGTGATCAGTCTTGAAAGCGTCTATCACCCTGGAAACGGCGACTTCGAAGCCGGGTTCCGCCTCTGCGTTGACAGGTTCATGGAACTCTTTGGATAGGAACATGAAGACCGGCATCGCCACTGTCTCAATTGCCGGCGACTTGCCTGAAAAGCTCGCCGCCATTGCGGCGGCTGGATTTGATGGTGTCGAGATTTTCGAACAGGACTTCATCGCCCACGACAGCGGACCACGTGACGTGGGACGAATGGTGCGCGATCACGGGCTGGAAATCATGCTGTTCCAGCCCTTTCGCGACTTCGAAGGGCTGCCGGAACCGGAGCGCAGCCGTTCATTTGACCGGGCAAAACGAAAGTTCGACCTGATGCTGGAGCTGGGTACCGATCTCATGCTGATCTGTTCTTCGGTGCATCCCAAAGCTCTGGGCGGGATTGACCGTGCCGCCGCCGATCTGTGCGCACTGGGTAATTTGGCTGCCGAACGTGGATTGCGCGTGGGCTATGAGGCGCTCGCTTGGGGGACGCATGTCAGCGACCATCGGGATGCGTGGGAAATCGTGCGGCGTGCGGATCATCCAAACATCGGCCTGATTGTTGACAGCTTTCACACGCTTGGGCGCAAACTTAGCCCTGAAAGCATCCGCGGCATTCCCGGCGACCGAATATTCTTTGTTCAGCTTGCTGATGCGCCAATGATCGAGATGGACCTGCTCTACTGGTCCCGCCATTTTCGCAACATGCCCGGCGAAGGGGACCTGGACGTCAGGAGCTTCATCCAGGCTGTCATGGCAACCGGCTATGCTGGCCCGATCTCGCTGGAAATTTTCAACGACCAGTTTCGCGGCGGCAGTCCTCGAACCATCGCCGAAGATGGCATGAGGTCTCTTCTGGCACTCATGGACGACGCAAACCGGATTGAGCCGGCTCCTCATCTCGACATTCCGTCAATGCCACCCCGAACGGAGATCGAGGGGATCGAATTCATCGAGTTCGCCGCTGACGAGGGCGAAGCGATGCGGCTCGGTGCGCTCCTCACCACATTGGGGTTTGTCCATGTCGCAGATCACATCAACAAGGATGTCTCGCTCTGGATCCAAGGCCAGATCAATATCGTCATCAATACCGAGCGGGAAGGTTTTGCGCATGCAACCTACCTGTCGCGAGGGACCTGCGTCTGCGACATGGGGCTGCGCGTCAAGGATGCGGCGGAGACCGTGCGTCGGGCAAATGCGCTGAGGATCGGACTGTTTCACCAGCAGGTCGGCCAGGGTGAACTTGAGCTCCCCGCCATTCAGTCAGTGGGCGGTGGTGTCATGCACTTTCTGGACGCAGCGAGTGGATTGACAGACGTCTGGGACGTAGAGTTCAAATCGGTGGGCAAAGCTACTGACGGGGCTGGTCTAACCTGCGTGGACCACGTCGCCCAAACCATGAGCTACGACGAGATGCTCACATGGTCGCTGTTCCATACTTCGCTCTTCAATACATCAAAAAGGCCGGTCGTGGATGTCATTGATCCGGGCGGGATAGTGAGAAGCCAGGTCATTGAAAGTCCGGACGCCCGGTTGCGCATCACCTTGAACGGTGCTGACACGAACCGCACGCTGGCGGGTCATTTTGTCGATGGACGTCTGGGATCCGCAGTGCAGCACGTGGCATTCGCGACGAAGGACATTTTCAAGACCGTGAAGCGCCTGCGTGGGCTGGGGTTCGATGCGCTTCCGATCCCTTCAAACTACTACGACGATCTTGAAGCGCGTTTCGGGTTGGACAGGGAGTTTCTGACGCGGCTTCGGAAGGACAACATCCTTTATGACGAAGACGAGGAAGGCCAGTACTTTCAGGTTTACACCCGACCCTATGGCGAAGGCTTCTTCTTCGAGGTCGTCGAGCGCAGGAGGGGCTACGGAGGGTATGGCGCCGCCAATGCCTGTTACAGGGTTGCAGCCATGAAGCGTCTGGTATTGCGGGCCGCAGAATGAGTGAACTCCCTCGAATTGCGGTGGTGGGTGCCGGCCTGATCGGCCGCAGACATGCCGAATTGGTGGCCGCTTCCGGCCAGCTCGCCGCGCTTGTCGACCCAAACCCGGATACCGAAGATCTCTCCCGGAAACTGGGAACCAAATGGTTCGTCGATCTTGATGCGTGCCTGGCAGATGGCATCGACGGAGCCATCATCGCAACGCCCAACAAGTTGCATTCGCACCAAGGGCTGGACTGTATCAGCCATGGCATTCCCGTCCTTATCGAAAAACCGATCACAGACACTCTGGCCAGTGCAGAAGGGCTTGTGACGGCCGCCGAGGACGCGGACGTGCCCATTCTCGTTGGGCACCACCGCCGCCACAACCCGTTGATCGCAACCGCCAAGAACGCCATCGACACAGGACGACTTGGACAGCTGACCTTGGTGAACGCCCAATTCTGGCTCGTCAAGCCGGAAGAGTACTTCAGGGAGACCTGGAGACGGCAGACCGGGGCCGGCCCGATTTTCATCAACCTGATCCACGATATCGATCTGCTGCGCCACCTGTGCGGTGAGATCATCCGGACTACGGCAAGTCAGTCGTCGGCCGGACGTGGCTTTGAGGTAGAGGACTGCGCAGCGATTCTCCTGGAGTTCGAGAACGGGGCGTTGGGGACAGTAACGGTTTCGGACACGACAGTCTCACCCTGGAGCTGGGAATTCGCGAGTGGCGAGAACGATGCCTATCCAAAAACCGAAGTGCCTTGCTATCAGATCGGCGGGACCGATGGTTCCCTTTCGATCCCCGACCTTCGGTTCTGGACACAGCCGCAAGGTCGGAGCTGGTGGAAGCCCATTTTCAGTGAAACGCTCAGCTATGTTCCAGACGACCCGTTGCAGCGGCAACTGAACCATTTCAACAACGTGATTTTCGGAAATGCGGAGCCGCTCGTGACCGGCCGGGATGGGTTGCTCACCCTTGCGGCGGTCGAGGCGATAAAGCGGTCCGCAGATACTGGGCGTCCTGTGGCGCCTGTAAAGGCAAGGGCATCGGATCTGGAAGGATGTCCCTACCGAATGGGCTGACCGGGCGGGACTGAATCTGTGACCTCCCATGAGGAACCGTGCGGCCTTGACGGGATCGACACTGCCGTCTGCGCCGGTCTCGATAGGGAGGAAAGCGGTTCGTCAGGGATCTGGATTGGATGCTGGGCGCACTCTCCAGACGCTTCGCCGAAGAAAGGGGCTGCTCATTGGACACGCCGGACACCTTCTTGGGCTGGCGCTGGCAGGCCATGCGTGAGCTGCTCGACGACGGAGTGATCGGCGCACCCGAAAATCCGGCGGCCTTCGTTCCGACTCACGAGTTCGGGCGCCACCACCTGAATGCCGAATTCCATTTTTTGAAAGGCTCCGACCCGGGTGCGGAGGTTCTGGTCTCGCTGACGTTCCTGTACATCCGGGCGGACGGATGGCACAGTGGCAGGAAGTGATTGGACAAGGGAAGTTTGCCTGGGTCCGGTCATGGATCTGTCGCGCATTATTCCCCACCCTTACGTTGGGGAGGTTGGACGACCCTTTTTCCTGACGTCTCGTTGTGTCTACGGAGTTCTTGGTTGGCATGGAGGGAACCAAGAGCCCAACGCATGCACACCTATGTTATGGGCGGCCACCGATCCAGTCCTGTTTGGAACGTCAACGGACCAGAGCGCAAGGTCTTCATCCACTATCACCAGATACCGCTCCTGGATTTCCACTCCGGTCAAGTCCTTCTTCCGCTTCCATCCTGCGGAGATCAGAGGAACCAATTCCCGTGGCTCTGATCAGCCTCTACAGTGACGCACACATTGAGTCGTCGACTTCTCCATAGACAAATTGCCAACGACAGGCATTTTCCGAAGTCTCTTGCGGAACTATTGAGATTCCGGCGGCCGCGTCCAGTCATTCGCTTCCGGCAGGGGCTCGGCACCGGTCCGCAGACCCACGTTTGGCGGAATGCCGCGTGCCGGCCCTACAGCGGTCCTATTTCTGGATCTGGTGATGAATCTATCAGAAGCCGACCACAGTTGAGGGCCCGTTCAGGGGGTATGTGCTCCGATGCGATGTGGCCCCGGATTCGGCAGAGGAACCGATTCTGTGCCGCTGGAATTCCGCGGTCCCGGCTTCACTACAATGAGCCTGTATCAAAGGCAGTTCGAAAGTCACGTTCCCGGCGAGCTATCAAGACCACGTGATCCCGCTCTATCTCCTGAAGGATATCGTCCGGAAATCGCGCCCAGTCCCAAGCTTCAACAAGAAATGGAATCGTCGAGTCGCACAGAGCTTCCCTGAACCTCACGAGTTGCTCCGCTGGGATATTCTCCAAGTCTGGTCCACGTAGCACGAGGTCAAGGTCGCTGCCTTCGTGACTGCGGCCGTTCACACGGCTCCCATAGGCCCAGACCTCCACACCTGGCAAGTGTTCGTGAAACAGCGATTCAATCGCACGGCGGTGTCTTTCCGCAAGGTGAAGCCGGTCACCCATCGTTTGCCCGATCAATCATGTCGGCAAGTGCCTTTGCATCGTCAATGAACGTCGGTAACATTTTCACGGTGGTATTGGCGAACTTCCTGACGAATTCCTCTTCTGTGTCGTCGCAACTGGCGCGATATCCCAGCCAACGCTCGACCGCAGCGGTATCCATCAGGTCATGATGCGCCGCATGCCGGAACAGATCCCTGAATTTGAGTCGGTCCGCCTTCAGGTTACTCGAAAAGTATGCCGCAAGGAGCTTTCGTAACAGCTTCCCGCTCTGTTCCAGGATCAGGTCGAATTCCCTGATGCAACTCCAGCGGTAGTGGCCGACGAATGATTCATCCTCCTCGCCACTCGTGTCGACCATTCCGTAGGCACGTTCCAGCGCTTCGATGTGGTGGTGCAAAAATCTGGTATTGATCTTCATGCTCGGTTCTCCCACTCGATACGCAATGGCCCGCCGCGGCATATCTATAGGCACCAAATTCATTTGTCGATCATTTTTTGATAAAAACGATCATCAAAATCCATTTCTTGGTAAGGATTTGCCTCGAAACACCTCTCTGTCCTCAATGACTTCGAGAAGCCTACGAAATGCCAGAACGGCAGACCGACGGCCCTTGGCTTCAAGGATCGGCTCAAGAATGCCGGCATCGCGAAAGACACGGAGAATCCGGCCGGCCGTGGGAGTTGGAATTGCCGCCTGCAAGACGAAGTCCGCACTTCGGAAGATCGGCGTTTCGAATACCCAGTCCAGAGCAAAGACTGCGTATGGGGACCGGGTCAACCTGACTACGTGCTCTTTCATGTCGTTATACAGGTCGATGATCCGTTGAGTCCGAGCCAGATGGTCCTCAGCCTGCATTCGGATGGCGTAGAGAAAGAACCGGCACCAACCCGTCCAGTCGTCATCGCGGGAAACTGAGATCAGACCATCGAAATAGGCGTCGCGGTGTGCCTCGAAGAAAGCGCTTATGTAGAACATAGGAAACCGGATGAGGCCAGCTCGCCACAGAAACAGAGGCACGATCATGCGCCCTAGGCGGCCATTGCCGCCATGAAATGGATGCAAGGCTTCGAATTCGGCATGCAGCACGGCGAGTTGTATCAACCTGTCGTGCCCTCCGCTATGAAAATAACGCTCCCAATTGTCCATTGCCTCGGGAAGCCTGTCCGCTTCAACCGGAATGAACCGCGCCTCTCCGACGGAACATCCCGGCGGACCGATCCAGCTGGGAATGCGTCGGTACTCGCCTGGCGAATTCCCCTGGCCTCTGACTCCTGTCAGCAACACTTCATGCGCCTGCCGTATCAGCTGTTGGGAGAATGGCAGTGTCTCGAGCAGTTTCCCTGAATGGCGCATGGCGGCATGACAGTTGAGCACCTCGTGAATGTCAGCACGGCGAGCGGGTAAATCGGGATCCAGTCCCGCTTCAGATTCCAGCACCTGCCAAATGGTAGCCTGAGTGCCTTCGATCCGCGACGAGAGCACCGCCTCCCGGACAGTTAGAGGCGCAAGCAAGGCACCAGGATTGGGAATCGCGGCCAACACTCCATCATAGCGGGCGAGTGCTGCCGCAGCAGGACCGATATGCGGCACCAGGTTCCGCCAATTGAGCCGCTCTTCAGGTGGAAAGCGGCCGACATGGTATTGGATGGCTGGCATCAGTTCTTCCCGACTTCCATAGCCTCAACACTCGTGGCAATCGCCTTCTTCAGCCTCGATTCCCGATTCGGCCTCTTCATGGATGCAGGGCGACCAACCGCTCAGTTGTGCCATCACTCGGCTCACCTCCGTTGTCGATCTATGGATCACCATCGTATCGGCCGGAGGCCAGGATATGGCCATACGCAGGTATAGTCAGCACCGTTGCGTCCCCGCAGAAACCGGGAACAGCGTGTTTGCCATCAACGCTTCCAAATCATGCAAGGTGTATCGTTGGTCGCGGAACCTGCCCCTTCCCTTGTACCGCGCCAGGAACCGAAGGCAGACGGGATCCTGTTGCATGAACCGCCAAATGGGCCATAGACCCGAAGCGAATTCAACACCAGCTTCTCGATCAACACCCGGATTAAGTGACGGAACTCACGGAATTCCCCGCTCCTTTTGCTCTCCAATCGCTCCGACCAGAACGGAAAGCGCTCATTGACCCGACCAGGATCGCGAAGCGCAGGGGAACTTTCATTGCCCACCCGGGCATTGCCATCATATGGACCATCTGTCATGACCCACAACCGTCAAGCGTTGCGCAAGGATGGTGCTTTGGTGGAATACGATCCAATGCTCGGTCATTACGCTCGAACAATCCACCCTATGGTCAGCTGCCAAACCTTGATCAAAGGACTGTCCTAGAGGGCCCCCTGCCAAACGCAAGAGTCGTCCCAACGGATATCGTCCGGAACTCAAAACCGCTCGATCACGTAGACCTTGGAGTTCAGTCCCAGTTTGGATAGATGTGGGCCGTACTCCTCTCCCAACAGCCGCGCCTTGCCAGACTTCATATAGCTGTGAAGCCTTTCCTCGTATTCCGGCTCGGCCAGTGCATGATCATTGTAACTGAGTACAAAGAGTCCGCCAGACATCAGTGCGTCCATGATCCGGTCAACAACGGAGACTGGTGCGGCGCCGCAACCGATGACGCCGATCGCGGCGATCACCGAGTATCCGACCGGCGCCGGGGCACCTGGTTCAATCTGTTCGAGGCTTCGGTAAATGCCCTTTTCCCTCGCACCCGCTAGCATCTCTGACGAGGGGTCAACACCATCGATCGTCGAGAATCCAACCTCGCGCAACGCCTCGCCAGAAATTCCCGTACCACAACCAAAATCCAGAATTGGTTCGTCCATGTCGGCTACATGGTTGGCGAGCAGCCTCGCCGCCCTTGCAGGCGTTGCGTATCCTTCTTTGGTAACGTCAGCATCATATTGACTTGACCAGCGGTCATAAAACTCGCGGGTCTCATCCTGCCCGCCAAGCTGATAGACCCTGTCGAAGAAACTCTCGATCATCCCAAAATTACCCCTTACGGCCTCCCTGGATGTTGGAAGCTGGGCACTCCCTTTCCATGTCCATAGTAACCCCACAGTGGCAGATTACGTCCGAAAGGACAAGCACACGGCCTCGTCCGATCCCAGGTCCCAATCCGAGTTCCGCCGATCGGGACGGAAGCTTGGTTATGCCTCGAACGCCGCACCCCATCACAACAATCCGCCCTAATTAACTCCCAGGCAGATACGGGTCAGAAGCGTTCCGATTCCGGAAACCAGGGTTACGCATCTGATTGGTCGGTGATATATCATCAAATATATCTTACGGTTACCGTTCGCGGTGCGGATTTTGACTGCTCTTCGCGACTGGATCGAAGGCGCGTTCAAGCTGGCCGGCGCGGTTCCTTTTTACGACCACGATTGCCGCAGTCTCGCTCGAGATCGTCATGCGTTATCTCTTCAACCAGCCGAATTTTGGGCCGAGCCGATAGCGCGGAACGCGATGATCTGGATGGTCATCCTCGGCCTCGCTGTCGGCGTTCGGCAGAAGGAGGACATCTGTGTCGATTTCATCACCGATCATATGACCGGAACGCTCAGGCTAGTCGTTGCATGGATGCGGATCGCTCTACTTCTCGGTTTCTCCGGTGTGTTCCTGTTTCACCGAAGCCAGATGGCAAGGACGAACATGCGCCAGACGATCACCGGTCTCGACATACCGGCGGGACCGGTCCAGCTGGTCGTTCCAATAGCCACGGTCGGAATGGTCAGGTTCGCAGTCGAACTGATCGCAAAACGTGACTGGAGCAGGTTCCGATGGAGCACTGGGTTCTCTTCGGCGTCCTCATTGTGACGCTGATCAAAGGGCCGGAGTCCGCGCAATCCTGTTGCCGGATTGCCGGTGCGCTGACGAGAACCGGGCCGTAGATGCGGTGATGCGGGAAATCGAGCGTGATTCGGAACTTGACACAATTGCGCTGATCCCGATCATCGAATCGGCAGTCGGCGTTCTGTCCGCACATGAGATTGCCTCAGCGGCGGCACGTGTGGAGTTTCTTGCATTTGGGATTGAGAACTACCTGTCAGATATTGAAGCGACCATGGACCGGGACCTCCTCGATAACGCGGCGCGGACCATAGTGCATGGCGCGCGTGCGGGAGGAAAGTTGCCGATGGTGGTCCCTGAATCATTGGCTAATCTGCGCGATATGACGGTGTATGAGACCGCCGCCCGCAAGGGGCGCACCATGGGTTCTGTCGGTGGTTTTGCCGTTCATCCGGATCAGGTAACGGTACTGAACAGAGTCTTTAGTCCGTCACTGGACGAAGTGAACTGGGCCAGGAAAGTGATCGATAGAGGTCGGAAAGCGGCTGGCTCGGGTCTCGGGGCCGTAACGCTCGAGGGTCAGATGATAGATCTTCCAATTGTCTTACGTGCAAAACGCCTTCCCGAGAGACATGCTTCGGTTCAGGACCGCGAATGAAACGTCAACGACCGGTCTCTGCTGGAACGAGCGGCATAGAGGCACCGGGCAATTCCGATCACACTGCGTTGCTGCTTAAGGAGCGCGCTTACCAATCCTTGCGAAAGCGACTCCTGTCAGACGGATTTGCGCCTAGCTCAATGATCGACGATGGTCGGGAGGCGGAACTCCTTGGCGTCAGCCGAACGCCCGTAAGGGAGGCGTTGCTCCTGCTCCAAGCCGAAGGGTTCGTTGAACTCATGCCGCGACGTGGCGTACGCGTAGTGCCCATCACGAGGAAGGATTACCCGCAAAGTCCTCTGCATCCTGACGGTGCTTTAGGTTGCCGCGGTAGTCCTGATTGCCGCGGACCGACCCGATGAACTGAAGCTTGAGCCGCTGCTTGAGGCTTGTGCCGGAATGGATGTCGCACTCGATAGCGACGACCCTGACGAATGGCTGGAAGCGGATGAACTGTTTCACCGAGGTCTCCTGTCGCTCTCCGGCAACCGGCATCTTTCCGAAACTGGCATCCAGTTCCGGGAGAAAATCAAGCGCGGCCATTTCGTCGTTTCACGACTGTTTCCCCGCAGCCGGAGAATACGGTCAACTGCAATCCACAAGCGGCTGGTCGACCTGCTGCTAAGCGGCAATTCCGAATGCGCTGTCGCCGCGCACCGCGCACAGCATGAGGATGGTGAAAGCGAAATCATCGCAACCCTTGAGTGCGCGAAACTGGATAGCCTCTGAAATTCCCGAAATTTTCCCAGCCCGCCGTTCAGAGTGAATGCGGATGTCGATGCAAACTGCCATGCTCGACATCCTTGGTATCGGCGAAATCAGGACCATAGGGCATGGTTCCGCGCCATTCACCGATGTGCAATCAAACCTGCCCCCGTAACTTTCTCCGCGACCTTTGATGGCTGCAGGACCGGCAACCCGGCGTCTTTCGGCGCTATCCCAACCCTGAACGCCGCTGGCCTCGGCCAGCAACCCTGGACGTTTGCTGGAAAGTCGTTCGACCCCTTGGCTCACACCGGTATCCTGGACCTGTCGGTCTCTTGGCGCGGCTTCGCCGACGTCGCTCCAACTGGCGCTCCAACTGGCGCTCCCGCTCCTCCCGCTGAAGCCAGAGCTGGGAGGAGGAACGTGGAAGGATTCGAGAAAGCGGCGCATACCGATTGCCTACACCCACTGATCACTGCCATCGACGCCGTTTGACCGGGCAAAGAGGCCGAATTGGGGAAGGCACGGGTGTTCCTGAACGGCCAGCTGATCCGGTCCCCAGCTTTCCCCGGCCCTGTTCAGGGGGGCAACGAACGATCGAGGCTGTAGACATCCCGGACCGCGGCATAGGTGTCGTGCCAGGCACGGAAGGCTGGGTGGGCATAGTATCTCCGGCTGAGCCGGGTACCAAGTTTCCTGCTCCAAGGCTTCTTCCGGCCCATGTAGTGCCAGATTCCCGGATTCTCCAAAGCCTCCTTCAATTCCTCTCGGGCGACCCGCGGCCAATCGCCGTCCCGCGCAAGCGGTTTCAGGTTCCAGGCAACGTGCAGTCGAGCGCAGCGGCCTGCGAAAAACTCGTTGAGACGGTCCTGGTCCGGAAGGTGTTCCAGATATGGCTCAAGCCCTGCGATGTCGCAGAGCGGGGCTGACCGGCGGGGGGGGGGGGTATTCTTTATGGCGTCGCAGTCCATGACAAGAACGCCGCTGTTGAAATACATGTCACCAGGCCGCATCCCCATGTGCAGCAGGCGTCTGAGGAGCGATTGCCTGCGACGGCGGGAATGGCGGGGCCGCAGGATCTCCTTTGCTCTTATGCGCGTCAGGCGACCTTTCGGCGTCCGCAGCGTCCAACTGGTGTCCACGCCTATGTCCATGGCAGCCGCTAGGGGCATGCCGTCCATGTCGGTGGCCATCAGCTCCCGGACATCCCTCATGACGAGCGTGTCCGCGTCAATGAACACGCATCTCCCCTGCACCAGCCAAGGGAGCTGTAGCGGGAGCAGGCTGATGGCTGGCCAGCGGACGCGGCGATCGTTCCTGAAGTCCTTGATGCCCGATGGAGAGATGAATGGGCGGACATCGACGGCGGCGCCGCATGTCTCACCTACCTTTCGTAGGGTTTCATGATCCGACGGTTCGAGTCCGTCGCCGTAAACGATGATCTCAAGCGGCGCGGTGGTCCGCTCACATAGCGAATGGATCGAGACGACCGCCGGTACCAGATAGTTCCGGTCCACGCCGTAAGCCACTTTGACGGCGCTCACGCCAGCTTTCCGTTCCATCAGACATCCTCCTGGCATCCCGCGTGGCATCGCCTCGAATAGACCATGGTTGGCCAAAACCTAACATAGGCACCGAATCCGCAATAGGGAACTCCATATCGCCCGTTTCCTGCTGCGCGAACGTGCACCTGAGACAAAACCGGTCCGGAATGGACCCGAAACCCTGTTCCCGCGTCGATTCCGGTCGAACCCGCCAACGAAGGCGCGGGCAGTCACATTGCCAGCCTGGTCTGGTATGTGCGATCCATGGTTGAACACGCTAATGTGGCAATTCTATCTGCATCTTGACCTCGCCCGGCGGACCCGAAGCCGCGAATTCGAATGCATGAACGCTCTCCTCGAAGCTGAATGTTCTCGTAATCAAGGGCTTCACATCTATCGTGCCTGAGGTAAGCAGGGCGAGGCAGCGGGGAAATGTATGGGCGTAGCGAAAGATGTTCTCCACCCTGGCCTCGCGCACCATAGCCGCACCCGCATCATACGCGATCGGCCCGGACTGCCCGCCGATCATGACCACACAGCCACCTGGACAGAGTGGCTCGAACACCCTGGCAGCTGCGTCTGACGATCCTGTCGCCTCGAAAACGATGTCCGCGCCCCAGCCGTCGGTGTCCCTGAGCACGCGCTTGGATACGCTGTCATTGACAGCGTGGACTGCGGTAATCGCCGGACTTAGGCTCTCGGCGATCCGGAGTTTTTCCTCCGCTATGTCCGCGATGAAAACTCTGGCGCAGCCCGCCGCCAAAGCGGAGAGCGCGGTGACCAGGCCAATCGGTCCGGCACCGAGCACTGTCGCGGTGTCTCCAGGCCTGATCCGCGCTTTGGAAGCAGCGTGAACGCCAACGGCAAGGGGCTCGACCATGGCCGCCTCCGGAAATCCCACAACATCCGGCAGACGGAAAGTAAACGTTTCCGGATGGACGCAGGTCGGGCGCAGAATTCCATGCACTGGAGGAGTTGCCCAGAACCGGACCGCCGGATCCACATTGTACATACCAAGACGGGTGGCTTTAGAGTTCGGATCCGGAATTCCCGGCTCCATGCAGACTCTGTCGCCCTGCTTGAGCAGAGTAACTTCAGAACCGGTCTCTATAACCGTTCCACTAGCCTCATGGCCAAGAATCATTGGCTTTCGGACGACAAAGGGGCCAATTCTTCCGTGCGTATAGTAGTGAACGTCAGAGCCGCAGATACCGACTGTGTGAAGCTTGATACGCACGTCCCTGGGGCCAAGCGATTGTTCTGCGGCATCAATCGCCGGAAAGTCCCGCAGCGAAACTTCGTTCTTTCTTTCAAGCACAAGTGACTTCATGGATTCCCATTCCCGAATTCACGCAGCGAGCGTGACAAGAGCCTACCAAACAGTTCAACTGGCTGGCCACCTTGGTTTCCAGTGCGATACGTGCACATGGTCTATATTCCCGAGAAACCTGGCACGCTCTCCCCATCCCCAGCGAACCTATGCCACCCATGAACGTTGATGGCTAGAGCTAGCCCATCGGTTCCAACACCCGGAAATGGCAGTGGCGTCCATCACGATGGCGGTGCATAAGCGCGGTCATGGGTCAGTTAAGGAATCCGTCGACGCGCAAACTCCACTTCACCGAGATCGGCTTCGACGAACGTCACTCCCGGCGAAGGGCCGCTATCCGCGATGATCTCACCGCAAGGCGAGATCGCCAGTGAATGCCCGTAGGTCCGACGCGCTTTGCCCAAGTGGGCCGGATGCTCGCCGCATTGAGCGGGGGGTGAATACATAGGTTCCGTTCTCAATAACCCTGGCGCACAGGAGCGGTTCCCAATGTGCAGCTCCAGTGACAGGTGAGAACGCCGATGGTATCGTAACGACCTGCGCTCCAGCATGCGCCAACGTCCGGTAAAGTGCCGGAAAGCGCAGGTCATAGCAGATCGTCATTCCTGTCCTGGCTAGAGGAGTGTCTGCAACGACCGCATGATCTCCGGGCCGGCAGCTGGAGGATTCGCGATAGGTTTCAGAGTCCGAGGTCGCAACGTCGAACATATGGATCCTGTCGTATCTCGCGGCGAGGGGACCATCGGGAGCGATCAGGAACGAACGATTGACGAAGCGTCCATCCTGACCTTCGGACTTCAGTGCCAGCGAGCCGACCAACAGCCACACCCCTGCGCGCGCTGATTCATCCCGCAAAGCGGCGAGTGTCCTGTCCTCCGCTTCATGACACAGGACTTCGACCTGCCGGGCCCGCCTGGTCGAGACCCAGTTCGTGACTTCAGGGGTTAGGATCAGTTGGGCTCCCCTTCCGCCGCCTGCACAACGAAATTCCGCGTGACAGGCAAATTGGAAACTGGATCATCGGAGGACGTGATCTGAATGAAGGCGGCACGCATATCAATCCGCGGGAAGGGTATCGAGGAACCCTTCAGACTGAGTTCACGCAGTTCATCGAAGCCGCCGACATGATCGCCGCCGACGAAGACCTGCGGAACGGTTTTCCGACCACCCGACCTTTGCATCATTTCAGGCCGTCGGTTCGGAGTCCTTGCAAGGTCTATTTCCTCAAAGGAAATCCCTTTCTCGGTGAACAACCGTTTGACTGCAATGCAATAGCCGCACTGAAATGAAGTGTATATCTCGACTGATTTCATTGTTACCCGCACTGAGTCCTGGCGAGCGGCTTCAGGACCATATCGCAACTCACGAAGAGTATTAATCTGACCTGTGGGGACTCGATATCGGCTTTGCATCCAGAATCGAACACCTTACGAAGCTTGCTGAAGCCGAATTGCCGCAGACCATGCACAGCACATCCCGACTGACTGATCGTAAGGCCCTAGTCCGCAACCGGCAGCGGGCACGACAGTCTGGCCGCCCGACTCTCTTCCTGCACAAAGAAGTGGTATCTGAGATCAAGGAAAGGCTTTCGCTGGTCAATCGCACTTTCAGCGCACCTGCCGTGATTACCGGATGGCCAGAAGTCTGGACGACCGAATTGCCCGGCGCGAAATTTCTTGAGGATACAGAATTACTTGATCTTGGGGTAGGTTTTCATGACCTTGTGATTCATTGCATGGCGCTGCATTGGACCGATGATGCGGTAGCCCAACTGATCCAGGCTCGACGGGCTCTGAAGCCCGATGGCCTATTCCTCGCCGCACTCCCCGGTGGTCAGACGCTCTACGAACTCCGTTCATCCCTTGCGGAAGCCGAGGTAAGACTAAGTGGCGGACTTTCACCGCGTGTGGCGCCCATGGCGGAGATCCGCGATCTTGGATCACTGCTGCAGCGGGCGGGGTTCGCCTTACCGGTTGCGGACAGCGTTTCCCACAGGGTAACCTATTCCAGCCCTTTGGAGCTGATGCGGGATCTTCGTTCGATGGGAGAAGCGAATGCAATGGTGGCACGCTCCCGACAGTTCACGAACCGGAATATATTCAAGGAAGCCGAGCGTCGCTATCGCGATGTCTTCCCCAACGCTGACGGCCGTATAGTCGCCACATTCGAGATCATATACCTTGCGGGTTGGGCACCCGACTCAAGTCAGCAGAAGCCACTGCGCCCTGGATCTGCGTCAAAGCGCTTGGCCGAGGCATTGGACGTTGGGGAATCGATCTTGCCTGGTTGAGATTGACCAAGGGCGGCGCACCGCTAATTTGGCGATGGATCAAAGCTAACTCGGAAGTTTGCAATGCAAAGCAGCCATTCTGCCCCGTTTCCTGACAACGCTCCGAGGGATCATCCAAGGATACCGCCTGCTAGGGTGGGAATTCTGCTGGCCAATCTGGGCACACCGGATGGGTTTGGGTACTGGTCGATGAGGCGCTATCTGAACGAATTCCTGTCTGACCAGCGTGTGATCGATTATCCACGCTGGAAATGGCAGCCACTTCTGCAACTGGTCATTCTTTCAAAGCGGCCGTTCACGTCTGGTGCAGCCTACCGGTCAATCTGGAACAATGAGGCTGACGAAAGTCCCTTGATGACGATCACCAAAGCCCAGACGGACAGAATCGCAAAGCAAATGGCGGACCGCTACGGGGATGATGTCGTCGTGGATTACTGCATGCGGTATGGCAATCCTGCGACAAGGCTAAAGGTTAGGGAACTGGTCGCCAGAGGTTGCCGAAAGATCCTCTTTTTCCCGCTCTATCCCCAGTATGCAGGTGCGACCTCAGCCACGGCGAACGATGCGTTCTTCCGGGCCTTGATGGAGGAGCGTTGGCAGCCAGCTGCCAGGGTCGTGCCAGCCTATTTCGACCAGCCAAGTTACATCGACGCATTGGCCCAATCGGTGGAAGGAGCATATTCGGGGCTTGGAAAGCGTCCCGACATGCTCGTCGTGTCCTATCACGGCATGCCCCAGCGCTATCTGGCGGAAGGTGATCCCTATCACTGTCAATGCCAGAAAACGACCCGGCTACTGACAGATAGACTCGGCTGGAAAGCGACAGAAGTCACAACGACTTTCCAATCCGTATTTGGTTCGGAGGAGTGGCTTCGGCCTTACACGGTGGAGGAAGTGGCAAGGCTGGCCAGCACAGGAACAAATGACATTGCTGTAATTGCTCCGGCCTTCGCCGCAGACTGCATCGAAACCCTTGAAGAGATACAGGTGGAAATCCGGGACAGCTTTGAACAGGCGGGTGGAGAACGTTTCACCTACATTCCCTGCCTAAACGACAGCAATGCGCATATCGACGCCCTATGCGAGACGATCGAGAACAACCTACGTGGCTGGCTGGAATGACGGGCTTACGACGGAACCGCCGCAGCGCATCGGGATTATTGGCAAGCCGAGGTGGAACTCAATTCCTGCCCTTCGGCAGATAGGGCGGGCATCCGCAAGATCAGACAAGAAGCACCTGTGTTCCAACCGTCGTAAGCGAGAACAATTCAGCGATGTGCTCGTTGTAGAGACCGATGCAGCCACTTGAGGCCCGCCGTCCGATCTTGCGGGTATCATGGGTGCCGTGGATGCGGTAGTATCTCCAGGAAAGATACAACGCATGGGTTCCCATGGGGTTGTCTGGGCCCGGAGCGACATAATGCGGCCACTCGGGGTTACGCTTCAGCATCTCGGGAGTCGGGCTCCAGGATGGACCCTCGACTTTCTTGACGACTTTCGTACGGCCCCGGCGTGTGAGATCCTCAGTCGATGGTACGCTGGTCGGGTAGAGCCTGTAAACGGACAGATCCTCAGACCAGAAATGCAGGGTACGTGACTTCGTATCGGCCAGTATGGCACCGTTTCTGGTGTCCTGGAAAAACTGACTCCAATCCAGCGATCGAAAGCCCGATATATTGCGGCGAACGGTTTCGGAGATTTCTTTCTCGACCTCGATGGAATCGTCGGCGATTTGCGCCCCTGCCGGCAATACAAATCCGGCCGCGACTGAAGCGCCCCCCCCAAGGAACAATCTACGATCAACCCCGGATTTTGACCTGTAAGACATTCCTGTTCACCTGTTCGCTGTCTGTCTCCTGCCCCAACGGTTTCATAGTATGAAATGGTGCGCAGGAAAATTCAAGAAACTGTCAGACCAAGGCGATGGTTCCTGCCGACCGGTTCGCCACTTCTCGGACCGTCCTGGAAGGGCTTGCCGAGGCGGTGCTCAAACGCTGCATGCAAACCGATGGACAATTCAGTGAGCAAAGGCGGCTGCAATGATCGACAAGCAAGTCAGTGCTTATGTTCTGCTGTGCACTTGTTGGACCCAATTGGAAGCTGTCCATACGTGCGGAATGATGCTCGTGCAGGAAACGCTTCTTCCCTATGTTCCAGATGGCCATTGGAACGGTCGTTGTGACATCGCCCATCGGCGCGGACATGGCCTTCATTGAGGCACTCCATATGTCCTGATTCCAGATTTCGTCACTCTCGGCGAACCCGTCCCCGCCCAATTGTTCGGTCCAACGCCAAAGGATGGTTCCGGATCTCCTCCTGCTCGAGTTGCCGCGCCTTCCTCAATTCAGCCCGGGCCGCATCAACGCAATCATCGTAGGTCGAGACGTATCTCCAGTCTTGGTGGACCAAATTTCGGTTCAGTCTCCAGCCCACACAGACCGAGGCACGAATACCTCTCCCGCAGCCAACTTACGTGCGGTGCGAATCAGTCCTGCTGAGACCAGATCGAAATGTCCATCTGACATCGCGTGCTCGACCGTCACGTTCAACCGCCCCATAGGATGTTCGAGGGAGAGCCGCACCGGGGAACCCTCAACGCCAGTCGCCAACCCGTCACCGACAGTGCCGGGACACAGCAGGCAAGCAGCGAGGCACTGCGATCCCGTCACTGCGAGACTTGGATGGCATTTCCATGGCATGAAATAGCGTGTCAATGCTGTCCCACCATCGCGCGCTGGAGCCAGAAGCCCGAACTTAGGCGTCACGGAATGCGAAACGTCACCCATTCCCATCAGCAGTCCGGCCTTTCGGCGGACCTCCTCCATGCGATCAAGAAGCGTTCGGTTTTCGTCGAGTTCCGCACAGCTTTCCTGCCCGGTCAATCCGAACGCATCGGCACGGGCGATCACCATCGGCATCGCCACGTCCATACATGTGACGCGAATATCGTCGACCAGATCTGTTCTGTTGCCAGTCGGAAAGATCGCTCCTGTCGATCCTCCTGCCACGTCCATGAACCGGAGTTCCACCGGAGCTGCCGTCCCGGGCACACCGTCAATCGCGGCGTCGCCATCGTAGGAAACGAGGCCTCCCGGGGTTTGTACCCGTGAGATGACCCGTGCGCCAGTGTTGACCGCTCGCACCTTGATTTCCGTTTCACCGTCATTCGGCTTGACCAACCCCAGCTCAATTGCAGCTGGACCAACCCCTGCAAGGATGTTTCCGCACGTCGGCTTGAAATCGACCAAGCGATCCTCAACGCTCACCTGCGCAAAAAAATAGTCGACATCAGCCCAACTGTCAGCGGATAGCGATAGCATCGCGACCTTTGTGGTCACCGCAGCACCGCCGCCTATGCCGTCGATGTTCAATGGATGGCCCGACCCGACCATCGCGACGAGCACGTCTGCAAGCTTTCCCCGGTCCGCAGGCAGGTTCGCACGGTTGATATAGGGTCCGCGCGAGGTTCCTCCGCGCACAAGGAGAAATGGAATCGCTGTCTGGGTCATGTCTCCGCCTGCAATATCCTGCCGACAAGGCTATCCGTGAAGGCCGTGCCGACGTCACCACCAAGGTCGCATGTTCGCGTGGAACGCGACGAAAGGCATTCCGCGTCCGTGGATTCGATTTGGGATGGAGCAGGAGCTTCTCCCAAATTCCGCAGTAACATAGCAATTGTCGGCACAAGGGATACCGGATTGGTGCGATCCTGCCCGGCAATGTACGGCGCCGAACCGTGCTGGGTCCGGGCGGCGGCATTCCCTGGGCCAACGTAAAGGGATCCGGCCAATCCGAGACCCCCGCTGGGTTCCGATGCGAGATCCGAAAGGATATCGCTGAACATATTGGTCGTTACGATCACGTCAAACGGCCGTTCGCATTTGCGGCCACACCCTTCCAGATCCTTGCGGGACGAATGTTCACGTAGAGATCCAGCGCTTTGCGCAACACGCCGGACGGATTCAGTGCTCCCGCATCGAGAGGTAGGTAATCATTGTGCGAAACCGATCCCAAGAGTACTCCGTCCACCGCCAGAGCTGCCTCGACCCCCGACCCCGGAATGGTGGAGCCTTGGAGTTCGAACGCAAGGAATCCGATCATCGCTCTCCGAATTTCCACAGGGCGGGACATAATCGGGCCGACAGCGTCCAATACAGCCAACGTGGAGGCGATGAACTCAGGCCCGACCCCATCGCCCGGAGAAGCCAGAAAGCGCAAGGCTCTCACGTAAGGGGCCATGGCAATTCAATCAGGGACTGCAGAAGTCCTGGTGGAAAATCGCGGTTAAGAAGACCCGCCATGAAACACATGAACGCGATGCCCGCGGCCGCATAGGCGACGGCAAAGCCCCAACTTCTGCCGGACCGGAACCTGATAAAGGCAAGCAGGAACGCCGCCAATGCCAGGACGAAACCGGCGAGCATCGTAAGGACCAGCAGGCCCGCGAACCACGCCAGCGTTGCCCAAAGTCCGTGGCCCTGGCCTCCGGTGTCGGAAACGCCAGACTCCCGGTCAGCGAACAGGGCGTGCGATTCCGGTTTCAGCATCATCTGGACCAAGAGAACCAGACAACAGGCAATGGCAACACCCGACACGAATCTCGGAAACACGCGATCCGCTGCAGCGTAGTCCGGAATTAGGGAGGCATTTACGAACGCAACGACCAAATATCCCAATATCGCAAGGAGAAACATGAGCGGTGCCCGCTTGCGGCCGGACTCAACCGCACCCTCGGCCATGATCGACTTCGCTTGGCGGAGACCTACGACAACCGAAATCACGGTGATGATGATCAGGACGATGACAATCGGCGAGAAGATGTAGTCGATTCCTTCGTCGAATCCCTTGCGGAACCGCGACTGCGCGATCTGGACAGCCTGGTTGGCGTAGGTTTCCGCTGGATTGGAAAGTACGAATCCAATCAGGAACGCTGGTCGTGACCAATCGAAGCGGCGCATGAGGATGCCCAGAAACCCGATCGCAAACAGCGCGACGAGATCCATAAGGTCTTGGCCGGACTGGAAAGCGGCAAAGCTGATGATCATGAACAGAAACGGCGCAAGCAAGTTGAACGGAATGGTCGTCAGTCGCGCAATGCCCCCCGATGCGATGATGCAGATCAACGTACCGACAACGTTGGCCAACGCCAGAAGCCAAACGATGGCATATGTGATGTCTAGGTTGTTCTTCAGCATCGAGGGACCAACCTCGATGCTGCCCGATCCCAAAAGCGCGATTGCCCCGATGAAGATCGCCATTGAGCCGGAACCTGGAATGCCGAACAGAAGTGTCGGTACCAAACCGCCGCCTTCCTTCGCGTTGTTCGAGCTTTCCGGCCCGATGACCCCCCGCACCTCGCCTGAGCCGAAATTCGACCTGTCCTTGGTGGTCTGCACAGAGTGCCCATACGCGATCCAATCCACCACTGAGCCGCCTAACCCGGGAATAACTCCGACAACGACACCAATGATCGAACAACGGACCGACAGCCAGATGTTCGCGAACCAGTCGCGCACGCCCTTGATCCATCCACCACCGAGAATCGACCGCTCGGAGATAGCGCGGTCCTGCCGCAACAGCGCCACAATTTCCGGAATAGCAAAGATGCCCAGACCTACGATGACCAGCTTAAGCCCGTCAACGAGATATGGCATGTCGTAGGTCGCCATCCGTAACTCGCCCGCGCTGTCGCCTTCACCGATCGTGCCAATCATCATGCCGAGGCCGGCGGCGGCGATGCCTTTCAGCGCAACGCGCCCGGCGAGGATTCCCACCATCGACAAGCCGAACAACGTGATCATAAGGAGTTCGGGCGTGCGGAACTCGAGAACGATGGGACGAGCCGCCAGAATGAATACCGTCAGGAAAGCCGCTCCAACGAGACCGCCGAAGAGCGACGACGAGAATGCGGCCGATAGCGCCCGCGACGCCTCGCCCTTCCTTGCCATGGGAAACCCGTCAAGAACGGTGGCCTGCGAGGCGGACGAACCGGGTATCCCCATGAGAACGGAGGCGAATGTATCGGAAGTCGGCACTACCGCCACCATGCCGATCATCAAGGCAAGGCCTAGCACCGGTTCCATGCCGAACATGAATGGCAGCAGGAGCGACAGGCCCGCAATCCCCCCGAGCCCCGGGAAGACACCGATGCACAATCCCATCAGGACACCCAGAACGAGATATCCGACCACCACGGGCTGCAGGATCAGCCCGGCTGCGTCGGCAAGTGCAGGGAGTGCAACCGAGAGCATTTCCATTGACCTATCCTCCTGGCCGAATTCAGGAACCCCGGCCGCACTTGGGCGGCCGGGGCAAGTTCTAGAGCGCTAGATCAATTGAGAGAGACTCCGTAGCGGTCCTTCAGCCAACCGATGACAAAGCTCTTGGCCACCTCGGGCACCTGCGTAGCGCTCGCGAGTGCGACGCTTGCTTCGTTACCCGTCATCTGCGGATAGATGCCCAGTCGGCCGGCCGAGATTTCGGCGAAATCGGACCGGGCCTTGATATCTTCAAATGCCTTGGCATACGTCGCGATCGCGTCGTCCGACGCGCCTGCCGGCAGGAATACCATCTTCTGGGCCGGAAACCCTGCCACAAAGAACGCTTTCCATGCGTCCCACTGCTCGCCGCTGGTTTCGCAGCCGTCGGTCGCCTCGCAGATTTCACTGAAGGTCGGCATGTCCGGGAATGTGGGATCGCGTACGATATTGCCGTCGGCATCCAAAGCACCCCAACTCATCATGGGTACGGCCGTTCCCGCCTCGACCAAGGGAGTTACGCCCTTAAGGTACGAGGAAGATGTCTGGTAATCGATATTTGCCTCTCCACGTTCGAACATCAGGCGTCCGTCGCCGCGTCCCTTGATACCAAATACCGGTTCCACGTTGAGCCCAAGCATTTCCCAGGCAAGAAGCGGAACGAGGTCAAGGCGGGTCGCGCCCTGGCTGCCATAGATGAAATCGGTGTCCCGCAGCCCGCTGGCATCCATGCCGTTCATCATGCCAGCCAGATCCGGCGGAAGGTATGCGACCCCACCAGTACCTGAAGCCAATACAACGTTCCAGTCATTGTATTCGTAGCGAACCCGCGGATCGCCCAACAGATACGGGAACTGTGTCGAACCCGACGATCCGAAAATCAGCGTGCCGTCGTCATAGGCTTGCTGATGGAACCAATTCGCTCCCTTGGTCGAGCCCGCGCCCGGCATGAATTTCACGACAACTGTCGGTTTGCCCGGCAACGCTTCGCTCAGGAGCGGCGCGTAGAAGTTTGCCCACTTGGCTGAACCGCCCGTTTCCGAAAACGGAATCACCCATTCGACGGTCTTGCCCTCCAGGTTGAGGCCATGTTCGCCTGCACCGGCATTCGTCGCAAACGTTGCGGCGGCCGCCGCGGCAAGCCCTATGGCCACGCGCCGCGTGGTATTCGTCAAGGTCATGTTTTCCTCCCAGCATCCGGCGCACCATGCACCGGAAATCAATCAAAATCCGGGCCAATCCCGGCGTGATGATGATTCCATCGCACATAAACCTTGCACCAACCTTTCATTGGCGCAAAAAATTGCGGCATGCGGATCGTGCTGGTTGAAGACAATCACAGCCTACGGAAAGGCATCGCGTATCGGTTGGGCGACGACGGCCACGCGGTAACCGCATTGGAGAATGGTGAGGACGCGGATGCGTTCCTTCGGCAGGAGGATTGCGATTTGGTAATCCTCGACATCAATCTGCCCGGTCGCAACGGACTTGAAATCCTGAACGGTCTTCGCCGCCGCAACGATCCGAGGCCGGTGATTCTGCTCACCGCGCGGTCGAGCACGGAGGATCGTGTCACCGGTTTGGATGCCGGTGCTGACGATTATCTTGTCAAACCTTTTGCCATGGACGAACTCGCGGCACGGGTCCGTGCTTTGGCCAGACGCAAGGACATCGCGCCAAGACGCGCACTGACTGTCGGAAAACTCGAACTCGACATCGAAACGCCACAGCTCTTCGCTGAAACCGGTCCCATCGACATTCCAAGGCGCGAGCTTTCTTTGCTGATTCCGCTTGCTGTCTCCTGTCCTGGGATCGTTTCCAAGGACCGGCTTTTGGATCACATATATGGCGTGGGTAGCGCGACGGACGACAAAGTTGTGGAAGTGTACGTCTCACGGCTGCGAAAGCGACTTTCCGAACACGGCGTTTCGATTCGCGTGCATCGCGGCATCGGCTATTCCCTGGCAGTCAATCCATAAATGCGCTGGATGTTTCCCAGCGATTGCGCCTCACTTCGGTCACTTTGTGGCCGCGGTTGGCTGTAGTCGCCCCTGTTCTTCGTGCCGCAACACAGAAGCCGCCAGTTCCTGGCCGGACCACCCTCACGGCTATCAACGACGCACTCCCGACTTCTGGTCTGGTTCCGTGCGAATCAGTCTGCCATGCAGATTGACATGCGACAGATATCATCGGAGACGGTCGGGTGGTTCAGGATGGCCCGCGGCCGCGGGCTGACGCGGGGTGCGCCGGACCTCGACCTGCTCGCCCATCCCGCGCTGGACTTTCCCCTGTAAGCGACCAAATCCTGGTGTTGCGCTTTCGCCTGGGTCCTCTCCGCCCGCCTGCGGGAGGATTCCACGGTCCATTCAACGTGATCGGGGGCCCCATTCCAGTCCGAAGTGCAACACCAGTGGCGGTGTTGGGCGGTTTTCCTGCCGCATGATGTTGCGGATCGGCCAGGAAGCGGCGACAGTCCCCTTGTTGAGAAGAGAGGAGACTGCCATGCCCGAGGGCTTCCGCCACCTGACCCATGGGGAAAGATGCCAGATCGGCGCACTGAAGGAAAGCGGGCTCTCCTACGGGGACATCGCGGCCCGTCTGGGCCGTGACCGTTCGTCGGTCTGGCGGGAGCTGCGCCGGAACGGCGGTGATTCGGGCTACAGCCCCGGCGAGGCGCAGGGGATGGCGGAGGCCCGCCGCAGCGCCGCCTCCTCGGTTCCGAGGAAGATGACTGCGGAGCGCTGGGCGCATGTGGAGGGGTGCCTGGCGGAGGGCTGGAGCCCGGAGCAGGTCGCGGGACGGCTGCGGCTGGAGGGTGGCTGGGCGGTGGGCCGCCAGTGGATATACGAGCGCCTGAAGGCCGACCGGAAGGCGGGCGGGGAGCTGTTCCTGCTGCTGCGCCGCCGCGGGAAGAAGCCCAACTGGCGTGGCGGGCGGCACTCGGGCCGTGGCCACATCCCGGGCCGGGTGGACATCTCGGAGAGGCCGGAGGAGGTGGAGAGGAAGGAGCGTGTCGGTGACTGGGAGGCGGACACGATCATCGGGAAGGGCCACAGCGGGGCGGTGGTCTCGCTTGTGGACCGTGCGTCGAAATACACGTATTTACAGAGGGTTGACCGGCGGACCTCGGCGGAGGTCTCCGCGGCGATGCTGGCGATGCTCCGGTCGTCCGCCGCGCCTGTCCACACGATCACGGCGGACAACGGAAAGGAGTTCGCGGGCCACGCCGGCGTGGCGGAGGCGCTGAAGGCCTCCTTCTACTTCGCGACCCCCTACCACTCCTGGGAGAGGGGCCTGAACGAGCACACCAACGGGCTGGTGCGGCAGTACCTGCCGAAGGGGACGGACCTCCGGGCGGTCGGCGACGATGAGGTGAAGGGGGTGCAGGACCGCCTGAACGCGCGTCCGCGCAGGGTGCTCGGCTACCGGACCCCCGCCGAGGTGTTCCGCCGGGCCCGCCCTCCCTGACACCGCCGGCCCGCCTCCCGACAGCGCGGATGGCCGCGCCGGGAGGGGGTGGAACGGATCAAGCCGTCGCGTCCGTCCGGGCTCCGGTCGGGCTGCGCCCTCCCTGCGCCCGGACGGACGCGACCTGCCCCGGCGGCGGCCTTGCGCTGCCCTGAAAGCCCGGATATTCTCCTTCCGGACGGGACTGCAGCCGTTCCGGGGCCGGATCCGCCGTTCCCGGAGAGCCGCAAACCCCGCCTTCCGGCCATCTGCGCAGCTCGGGCTCCGCCCTCCCTGCGCAGATGGCCGGTGTTGCACTTCGGAATGGAAGTGGGGGGGTGTTTTCCATGGCGACAGAGGTACCGGCGTCGGCCCGGGCCGGAAGGAGTCTCTGAAGCTGGTCGAAGCGGCCACGGAACGAATGGATCAGGCGCGGGTTCGCCTGACTCCCCGACCAGCCCTTGAAAGCTCCTGTCGCCGCAACGATGGCGCGGTGAGTTTCATCTGCTGCACAGTTCGGGACAGGCCCAAGCCTCTTTCCTGTTACGGGGTTCGTAATATGCCCCCATTCCACCCTGAAGTGCAACACCAGTGGCGGTGGTGGCCGGTTTTCCGGCCGCATGATGTTGCGTATCGGCCAGGAAGCGGCGACAGTCCCTGTGACTGAACAGGGGAGACTGCCATGCCCGAGGGCTGCCGCCACCTGACCCATGGGGAGAGATGCCGGATCGGCGCACTGAAGGAAAGCGGTCTATCGGACGGGGCCATCGCGGCCCGTCTGGGCCGTGACCGTTCGTCGGTCTGGCGGGAGCTCCGCCGGAACGCCGGCGGCGGCGGGGGGTACAGCCCCGGGGAGGCGCAGGGCAGGGCGGAGGCCCGCCGCAGCGCGGCCTCCAGTGTTCCCCGCAGGATGACGCCCGACCGCTGGGCGAGCGTCGAGGGGCTTCCGGAGGAGGGCTGGAGCCCGGAGCAGGTCGCGGGACGGCTGCGTCTGGAGGGTGGCTGGACGGTGGGCCGCCAGTGGACATCCGGGCGTGTGAGGGCCGACCGGAAGCATCCATGTCTGGAATCAAGCCCGGATCCGGCTTTTTTTCCGTTTTTTCCGGGTTCCGTGTCCGGCTGTCCCGGACCTTTCCACAGCGTTCCCCACAGGCGGCGCCGTCCGGGCACGCCGGAAACACCCGCCGGGGAGACCCCGGCCGGCCCGCCGGTGATTCGCTTTCGGTGCCGGACGGACGCGGTCCGGCCTGCCGTCAGGCGGCGGCCGCCGTCCGGTCCTCCCACACGCGCCGGTCGCGGAGAAGGGCGTTGGCGGTCACGGCCAGCCTGCGCATGACGGCGACGAGGGCGGCTTTGTGGGGCTTTCCCCTCTCCCGGAGCCGTTGGTACAGTTCCCTCATGTCCGGGGAGCACCTGCTGGCCGACAGCGCCGCCATGCAGGCGACGTCCCTCGGCCTGCGGCGTCCGCCGCCGATGTGGCGCCCTCCCCTGATGGTGCCGCTGTCGCGGGCGAAGGGGGCCACGCCGGGCAGGGATGCGGCCTGCCGGTTGCCGACCGGGCCCAGCTCCGCCATCCACGCGCCCGGCGCCGCGGCGGTGACGGGGCCGATGCCGGGCACCGAGGCCAGGATGCGGTGGCTGTCGGCGAACTCCGGCGATCCGGCGACCGTCCCGCCGCTCCAGCGCCGCGATGGCGGCGTCGATGTCCCCGGGGACCCTGCCGACCTCCGTGCCGGGCGCGCCGGCGCCGACCTCCGACACGACGGTCCCCGTCCCGGCGCGATGGTCCACGAGTCTCTCCCGCAGCACCGGCATGTCGCGGAGCCGGTCGATGGCGGCGGCGGCCGGGGCGGTGGCCCGCATGTCCGGGAACGCGGCCCCGAAGGCCGCCAGTATCCTGGCGTCCACCCTGTCGGTTTTCGCAAGGGCCCCGGCGGCCTTCGGGAGATCCCTCGCCTGCCTCGGGTTCACGACGGTGGCGGAGAACCCCCTGGCGCGCAGCGACTGCAGCAGGGCCCGGTGCATGCGCCCCGTCGCCTCCATGACGGCCTTCACGGCGCCGCCCTCCCTGAGGAGGCGGGCGACCTTTCGGAAGCCGACCCTGTCGTTGGTGGCCGTGAAGTCCCGCCCGTTGACGTGGATGTCGGGTGTACGCCTGCCTGCGCCGGTTCCGGCGACCATTGTGGTCATGCTCTCCCGCTCCTGTCCTCGCGATGATTCGGTTCCGTGAACCCAGGCATCCATCCAGGACCCGGGAGACGGACGGGAGGGCGGGCCGACCACGCTTCCGGACGGATCCGCAGCTGCGATCCAAGGCGGTATCGGTCCAACCCGTCCTGCGGGGCAGGGCCCCGCACCGCCGCCGCCGGTAGTGACCGACGGCGGCGGCCCCGACACAGGAACGGACCGGAGGGACGGCGGAAGGCAACAGGCATGTTTTCCACAGGAAATCGCGCCAGATTTTTCCACAGCCACCTCCTCAATTCATTTCTGATTCTCTGAACATACGAGGCGGGCGGCGGGCTGTTCCCGCTGCTGCGGCGCCGCGGCAGGAAGCCGGACCGGCGAGGCGGCAGGCACTCGGGCCGGGGCCACATCCCGGACCGCGTCGACATCTCCGGGAGGCCGGAGGAGGCGGGGAGCAGGGAGCGGACCGGCGACCGGGAGGCGGACACGGTCATCGGCAGGGGCCACAGCGGGGCGGTGGTCTCCCTTGTGGACAGGGCGTCGGGATTCGTTTTCCTGCAGAGGGCTGACCGGAGAACGGCGGCCGCGGTCTCCGCCGCGATGGTGGAGATGCCGCGGCCGTCCGCCGCGCCCGTCCACACGGTCACGGCGGACAGCGGCAGGGAGTTCGCGGGCCACGCCGGCGTCGCGGAGGCGCTCCGTGCCCGGTTCTTCCTCGCCACCCCCTGCCACTCCTGGGAGAGGGGCCTGAACGGGCACACCAACGGGCTGGTCCGGCAGTACCTGCCGAAGGGGACGGACCTCCGGGCGGTCACCGACGCGGAGGTGAGGGCGGTGCAGGACCGCGCGTCCGCGCGTCCGCGCCGGGCGCTGGGCTACCGGACGCCCGCCGAGGTGCTGCATGAGGCCCGCCCTCGCCGAAGCCGCAACCCGCACGGATGGCTGCGCCGGGAGAGGCGGAATGGATTTCGGGGTCGCGTCCGTCCGGGCTCCGGTCGGGCTGCGCCTTCGCCGCGGGAATGGCCGGCGTTGCACTTCGGAATGGAAGTGGGGTTTTTTGCTTTACTTTGCCGGAACCTACGACCGAGTCGCGCCGAACGCTTTGATGATCACGGTTCTGGTCGGGCAAATCTCGGCTCAGGTAGTGATCGGTGTAATTCGCAGGATCACGGATACCAGCCTTCGGCGACGACTTGTCATTAGGCGCGGATGATAGAAAAAGGGCGATGCTGAAGTTCTGTCTTTCCAAGGTTTCGGCGGCCTTGGCAACTCACATCTTGCTTGAAGGGGTTGGTGCAAAATATGAAGCTGTGCAGGTGGATATGTGTTCAGGTGAACACCAACATCCCGGACTATCCTGCCCGCAATCCAAAGGGCAGGGTTCCTCGACTGGCAACTTCAGAGGGCTGTATTTCTGAGAATCCGGCAGTTCCCGCCCAGCTGCCACTTCTAGGTATAGCACCCCTACATCATTGATTCCACACCATTTCCGGAGGTCCAGACTTGCGGGAACCGTCATATCCGGGTAGCCTGAACGCCAAGGTATCGCGGGCCTCGACCACCCCGACCGTGCCTAGGTTCACACCCTCGGTCACGCGCGCGCAGGTGCGGATTTCACTTTCGCGGCGGGGTCGGAGCCGGGCGGGGGTGTTGGCCCCGAAGTGCAATACCGGCCATCTGCGCAGCGCAGGCGTAGCCCGTGCGGGACCAATACCGATTGACTGATTCCCTCAGGCGCAGGCACGATCCCTTTGCGCATATCCCTGTGCAACAGTTCATGTTTCATGTGGCCTTTGCTCATAGGCATCCAGGTGCGAGATGGGCCTGGAAAGCCGCCTCCATCCGCGATTTGCGATCATAGGTTGCCACGAATATGGCCGGGTGCGCCCGAATTCCTGAAGATCATCCTGCCATCGACCCCTGGGCCTTGGGCGAGCATTGCGGCTTCAGTGATCCCCACCTCTATCAGTTTGGTCGTTGGCTGGATGTTAAGTGGTATGAAAGTTGATGCTAAAGCTTGCGGCACACGGCAAAGCTGTGCTGCATCGACCCGTGACGAAGGTGGTTTTACCATTGCATCAGGTCCGCTAGATCACTTCCTCCGTCCTGTCGTCACTTTCGCCATAGCGTTTCAGGACCGCAGGCTTCGTTCCTTCATAGACCCGTGCAATGTTCTGTGCGATTTTGGCGTTTTCCCGTTCGAACAGGCAATCGCCGTTCAGATCGGATGCAACGATGAAGGGCCCCATCCGATTGCATCGGATTACCCACATCGCCTGGGCAAGCCCCAGTCTGTCGTTCCAGTGGACGGCTTCGACCTTTTCCACCCCACGGCCAAGGAGCGCGCCGGTACCGTAGCCGACGGTCGAAAGATAGACCGCACCGTTGGGAACAAAATAGTCCTTGTAGTCCTTTGAGGACATACCCCCCTTCCCGACGACAAGCTTGGTTCCGGTCTGGGCAATCCACTCGGGCAGCCATTTAGCAAGTCGAAACGAGGCGGTGGCTGTAACAGCCCCCATATCGAACGAGCCATCCGCATTGATCCGGGCTGCGGGAGAGCAGTGGAAATTTGCAGCAGATTCGCGTGGAAGTTCCATTGGTAAATTGGCCCGGTCTTCCAAGGCGCGCATGTAGACTCCTTCGCGTGCGGTGTACATCAACCCATCGAGGTAGACGATATCGCCCAAACGCAACTCGGCAATCGCCTTTGGCAAGGGTGTCGTGGAGAGACATATTTCGCGCGGGCCACTCATTCTGCCACCTCCCGAACGGGTTCCCATTCAACAGTTTCTCGGCGCTGATAATCGGTGAACCAGTCTGGATCCGTTCGATGCTCGACCTGACCATCTGCGTGAATGCGCGCAACGGCCCGGCGGGAAGAAAGGCAAAAGGCGTGGACCGACATAGGCATGCCGCCGGTGTGGCAATAGCCCACTTCGATGTGACAATCGATGACCATGTTCTTTCCCACAAACCCCATGGCCCCCATGCCTATGGAATTGCCCAATTCCTTGAATTCGTCCTCCAACTCTGCGAGCTTGGGGTCGGAATTGCGGCTTCCGACAACGCGCAGGGTCGAGGCACGCTTGCCGAGCATCATACAAATGTCCTTCGAGCCTCCGAGCCCAATCCCGATGATGGCGGGCTGGCAGGCGAGACCACGCTTGCCAAAAGCCATCAGGCTGTCGAGGTAAAAGCGCTTGATGCCTTGCATTCCGTCGCTCGGGAACAGCATTCGATAGTCACTGCCGAACAGCCCGCCCTTATGGACGGTGATGAGGTCGATCCATTTGCCTTCCGGTTCGAAGCCATATTCGATCTCTGGCGCGCCAATGCCGACATTGTTGTCGTGGTCGGTGCGCCACAGGGGATGGACGCGATTGGGGCGGAGGGGCACGCCGTTAGTGGCAATTGCGGTAGCGCGGCGGAGGGCAGCCTCCAATGCCACCATGCCGCCTTCGACCCGGGCGTCGTTGCCGAGTTTGACGAACCAGCGGGGAACGCCTGTGTCGCCGCACATGGCCCGGCGGTCTTCCTTGGCAGCTTCGTAGTTCTGCAACATGGCCTTCAGAACGAAAGAGGAGAGGTCGCCGTCCTCGGTTTCCGCAGCTTGCTTCAGACCATCAAGATAGTCTTGGGGAATCTCGATGGCGGCCTTGTCCATCAGAGTTTCGGCGGTTTTCTGGATCAGGTCTATTGAAATCACTGGACAGCCACCAGAGTTTCGGGCTCACCTTCGGACAGGATGGTTTCGCCCGGCTTGACGATGGTAAATTGGACGGGGTTGCGGGTGACTTCAACAGCGTCACCCTTCAAGCGGACGACGGTGAATTCGCTCTCTTCCAGCGCACCCGGGTCGGGAAAGTCTTCGCGGTAATGCGCCCCGCGAGAGTTTTCGCGAGCGAGGCCAGCCCTGGCAATGACCCCCGAGACATCGCAGAGCGACCTCAGGTTCAGCCAGTCGTGCCAAGTGAGGTTAAAGGCCAGGTCGCTGTCGTCAACGCCAACTTCCATGAGCTCCGCGGAAACCTCTGCGACGCCCGCAAGGCCGCGCTTAATGCCCGCCTCGGTGCGCATGACACCTACATCGTTCCACATCAGGTTCTGCAAATCCTTAAGCAATGGCTGCACCAGTCTAGGCTCGCGGCTCAGCGGATGAACAGCTCGGGAGACTTCTGCGGCCAGCACCTCCTTATCCGGATTACGCAGGGACATTTTGGCCACATCTGCCCCCATAATGTCGCCCGCCACGCCTCCATAAACAGTTGAATTCGCAACACCATTCCCGCCCAAGCGATTCGAGCCGTGCGCACCGCCCGCGTCTTCACCCGCAACGTAAAGGCCCTCCATCGCGGTGCGCGTATCCACATCGACGACGACACCGCCCATGAAATAATGTGCGGTTGGCACCACCTCGACCTTTCCGCCAGCTAGATCGAAACCGCAATCGGCGCAGCGCTTGACCATGCCTTTGAATTTCCTCGCGACGGTCTCGGGTCCGAGGTGAGACATTGAAATGAAAACACCTTCCTGCTGGGGATTGTTGTTCTTGCGCATCTCGGCATAAATGCCGCGGCTCACTACATCCCGAGTAGCGCGTTCGCCTTTCGCGTCATAGGCAAACATAAATCGCTGGCCTGCGTGGTCGAGCAGTTGTCCACCCTCGCCACGCAGACCTTCTTCCAACACCGTGCCAGTCATTCGCGTGTGGTCCCCTGCAAGAAGACCGGTGGGGTGGAACTGCACCATTTCCATGTCACGCAATTCAAGCCCAGCACGAAGCGCCATGGCCAGACCGTCCATGGTCTTATCCCCGGACGGGGTGTGATATTTGTACATGGTCGGCCCGCCACCCGTTGCCATCAACACACACTTTGCGCGAACAAAACGGAAGCGACCGATCCGCATGTCGATCATCAAGACGCCGGCGATCGCACTTCCATCCCTTGTTGGGATCAACCCAACGGCCCGGTGTTCCTGGAGTTTCTCGACGCCCAACGCCAGAACTTTCTCCATTAGGCGGTTGATGATCTCGATGCCAGTTAGATCACCCTTGTGAACCGTTCGGTCAGCGGTCTGTCCGGCAAAGGCCTTTTGATGAAGCGTGCCATCGGGATTCCGGTCGAAGAAACATCCTACCTCGTTCTCCAATTCGCGAATGCGAACCACCGCCTGTTCGCAAAGCCGCCAGGCCATGTCCTGATTGGGTAGCCACTTTCCGCCGCGGATCGTGTCCATAAAGTGACGCTCTACGGTATCTCCACCGCCCAAAGCCACATTGTAACCCCCCTGCACCATGCGGGTGCATCCGCACTTACCGATCAGACCCTTGACCGCAATGGTAACCTTTGTCGTTTCTGGGGCCACCTGTCGGGCGTGGAGGGCAGCGAATAGACCCGCTCCCCCAGTGCCAAGGATCAAGACATCCGTATCGTGGTGTTCGATGTCGGATAGTCTCATGATCACGGCACTCTCAGAAAGAAGACCGCCGCAATCAAGAACGAGACGGCGGCAGCGCTTGCTGCGAGGGTCTTCTGCGGCGGGCGCCAATGAAGCCATTCCAGCGCCATAAGTCGCAGCCCGCCGAACATGTGAATGGCGAGAAGGAAGACAAGACCGAATTCGGCAAGTTTGACGACACCCGCTTCGGAAAGTTCCAGGATTCCGTCCAGCCGCGTAGGTTCGGTAAGCGCGAGCGCCAGCAACCAGAAATGAACCGGCAGGAACAGGGCAAGCGCCAGCCCCGATAGGCGATGCAGAATGTAGGCCAACCAGAGGGGGTGCGCGCGTGAAGTTATGCCCGTCCGGTTCATGCGAAGGTCACGGCCCAGACAGCACGCGCTCCCAATGCGAAAAGCCCCAAACCCACGACCCACATGAAGGCATCAAGTGGCTTGCCCTTTAGAACACCCCATTCAAAGGCAATCACGCGCAGGCCGACGGCCCCATGTATCGATACCGCCAAAGCGAAGGTTCCGTAGAACAAAAACCAGAAAACGGAGCCTTGCGTGCGCCCAAGAATTTCCCCCGCACTCAGCCCGCCCTGAATTGCGTAGATCATCACGGCGAGGTGCCCGAGTACAAATGGAGCCATCAGAAGTGCGGCGATCCGTTGAGCCATGTAGAGACGCAAATTCAGCATCAGCGCCCTCTTCCGAAATACGATTTCGCCGTTTCGCGCTTTAGCCCCGCAATCGCCGACATCGGATCAAGCTCATTCGGGCAATATTCGGTGCAGGATCCCATGGAGTGACAGTTGTGACAGCCCCCCTGCCCCGAAACCGAGTTAAGAATGGAGACGCGGCCTTCGTCCCTGACATCGTTCAACAGGGTCCAGGCGCGTTGCAACGCGGCGGGGCCGAGATAGTCGGGATTGCCCGCTACTGTATCGCAGGCGGCATAGCAGACGGAGCAATTGATGCATTCGATACCGGCGTTCGCTTCGATGCGCGCGGCGCTATTTTCATCCACCGGAACGATCGGGTCGTCCCGCGTCAAGCCACCATGGTGGACGCCTTCGGCTGCGATCCACTTGTCGAAAAACGGAGCCATGTCGACCACCAGATCCTTGATGACTGGAAGGTTTCGCAGCGGACCAAGCATGATGGCGTTGCCCTCAAGCACCTTGGATACATGGGTACGGCATGTCCAGCGCGGCACACCGTTCACCATCATCGCGCAGCTACCGCAAATGCCTACCCGGCATGCGAAACGATAGCTCAAAGTCGGATCGGCGTTCTGCTGAACCCAAGACACGACATCGAGGACTGTCTGGTTTTCCCGAGCGGGCACCATGAATACGCTTGTTTTGCGATGCTCATTCGTTCCGCGTAGAACCGTCAATTCAATTAAATCCGTGGCCATAGGAGTAGGCGGCTTCCAATCTTTGCGCAACTTTGGCACATTGTATCCGACAGTTCATCTTAATTAACGCAATAAAATCTTAAGTTTTCCGTTAGGGATGCTAACGAAATTATGGAAAGGGCGACCACATCGCCAAGAGCCTTGCCAAAGACCTGCGACACGCCCTGGACGCCCCGTTCAGCGATTCTCCCAGAATCGAAACACAGGAGTCCCTTGCAAAACCTCCCGGTCGAGCGGTTTTGAACGGACCCGTAACCAGTCCCGGTCCCGGCATCGAAGCCCGGAATGCATCAGCGACACACGGTGCCGCAGGATACATCGTCCGGGACGGACTCGATTTTCTGCAGGAGGCGATCAAGCGGAGGCGCGGCTTCATTCCAACCGGCTGGATGTCGGCGTGAAAGCCAACACTAACCATGGTATTGGCCGCGCTGCCAATCTTTGGAGTGTGCATTACCCGTGGGCGCAAGTGTATCAGGAAGTCCTTTTTTGCTGTGTAAGTTTCTTCCCGACAAGGCGCACGGGATCGTTGACCGAATTTGGCGGGTTCGGCCTGAGGCAGCGTGAGGCGGCTTCGGCGCTTCGGTCTGTCTGAGGGCTGCCCCGCTTGCTGCCCCGTGCCGTTCGCGCTTTCGGCCTCCTCCGCAGAGCTGTCGGCCGCCGTCCCGAGGACGGCGGTCAGGCGGCGGCCCGGCGTTCTCCGGATCCGGCCGTCACGCCATACTTACGCAGCATTCTTATCCATCGCGGCGCATTGCGCATCACCATCATGGCCTCATAGTCGGTTTCGGGGTCATGGTAGAGTTCTCCGGTCGAGAGCATGCCCCATACGATGCGCAGCATCTTGTTCGCGACGGCGACGGTCGCCCGCTTGTAGCCGCGGCGGACGGTCAGAGCCTTGTGATAGCCCTTGAACTGGCATCCCTTGCTGCGGGCGGCCGCCTGGGCGCATTCGATCATGAGCGTGCGAAGAGCCTGGTTGCCTTTGCGGACCCGTCCCGAACGCCGTTTTCCGGCGCTCTCGTTGTTGCCGGGGGCGAGACCGGCCCATGCGGCGCAGTGTCTCGGCCCGGGAAAGACGGAGACATCGGGGCCGAGCTCGATGATGATCGCCGCCGCGGCGCGCCGGTCGATACCGGGAATCGTGGTCAGAAGGCTGAGATCGCTCCAGCGGCCGGCCAGACCCTCCTCGATGACGGCGTCGTGTTCGGCCAGACGATGTCCGGCCTGGTCGAAGAGACGGATCTGATCGCGCAGCAGGAACCGGTCGGCCTCCGAAAGCCTGCGCCGCAGAGCGTCGTCGAGCTTTTCGAGATGCCCGCGCACATGGCCCGAGAGCGAGGCGAGGATCTCCGCCCGCTCTTTCCCTTCGGCCAGACCGTCGAGGATGCGCCGGCCGTTGGCCCCGAAAATGTCGGACAGGACGCCGCCGACGCGCAGCCCGGCTCCGTCGATGATCCTGTGGACCCGGCAGCGCGTCCGCGACCGCCCGGCGACGATCTTCCGGCGCGCGCGCGAGACCCGGCGCAGCTCGCGGAAGTTCTTCGGCGGAACCATGCTCGGGCTGCAGAGACCGAACTGACATACGCGGGCCAGCCATATGCTGTCGGCGACATCGGTCTTGCGGCCCTTGATCTGTTTGACATGCTGAGCGTGCAGCAGCAGCGGCTCGGCTCCGGCATCGGCGACGGCGTCGAAAACCGCCTCCCAATAGACGCCGGTTCCTTCCATCGCCGCAGCCGTCACGCCGTGTTCGCTGAGCCAGGCCGAAAGATCGGCCAGACCGCTCGGAAGGGTGCTGGACTCCTTCGTGATGCGTTCCGAATCCGCGCCGGGGCGGGCGATGCGCACGGTCGCGGTGACCTGCATCTTGTGAACATCCAGCCCGGCGGCGCGGGAATGGATGACATTGAGCTTATCCTTCTCTATCATGTGACTATCTCCTGTTGGGGATCATGCGTGGAAGCGGACAGGCCGGCGGATCAGCAGACTCACAGCCCCCGGAGACGGGCGCTGCGGTGCATTTTGCTGTTCGTTCTCGGAAGAGTCCGGAAACAAGGCGGGGCTCGAAGCCGACGGCCCGGGACAGTTTGACAACGGGATCGCAATGTCCGCACAAAAAAAACGTCCTCCTGTCCGCTTCCGCGCGGCAACATGCGTCATCCCGCCGCATTCGGAAAGCGAATGTGAACCGACGGGAAAAGGAAAACGGACGCAGGAAGAAAGACGGCGGCGGCAGCCCTTGAACTTACATGATCAGCGGGGCGATATGGCCAGCCCAATCATGAGCGTTTGAACCTTGTAATTACAGCCGTTCCAGGTGGTGTGGGACCATTCATTGCTCTGAGCTCGCCGGTTGCGCCCTCCAGTGGAATCTCTCTTGCAACCATCGGACTGAGATCAACCTCGCCACGCTCGATCATGCCCAAGAGCGAAGGATACTTCCAAGACGGCATTCCGCGCGTGCCATAGAAGGCAAGTTGCTTGGTATAGATGGCACGCACATTGACTTCCATCATACCACTTCCCCCGGGCATGCCGACATGGACATGACGGCCGAGGATAGCGAGGCATTCAACCGAAGCATTCGTTGTCGCTTCGATTCCCAGCGCCTCGATCGAAACCTGTGCGCCGCCTCCGGTGATTTCGCGGATGGTTAGGGCCACGTCTTCTTTCGTGGCGTTGACAGCTGCATCAGCACCAAGCGATTTGGCGTGCTCAAGTTTTTCGTCAACCACATCGACAACAACAACTTGAGCGCCAAGCAGCTTGGCCAGGAGCAGCGTCGAGAGGCCGATGCCGCCAGTCCCGTGAACGGCAACCCATTCCCCCGACCGAACCTGAGCGCGATCGGTCAAGGCGTGCCAGGCTGTCGTCACGCGGCAGCCAAGGCCCGCTGCAAGAGAAGGTGACATCGTTTCAGGGAGGTAGACTAGGTTGTGGTCAAAGGGCACCGCCACAAACTCGGCGTAAGCCCCGGGCGTGCCAAAGCCCGGCACGACTTGATTGGCGCAGGTGTTGGAAACGCCAGTGTAGCACGCGGGACATTTGCCGCAACCAAGTATGAATGGAGCAATCAGACGATCATCGACCCTGTATGTCGCGTTCGGTCCCGCTTCGACGACGGTTCCGCAATACTCATGCCCAAGGATCGAACCGTTCTCGACCTTGGGGTGTTGACCCGTCCAACCATGAAAGTCCGAGCGACATACACCGCACGCTGCGACTTCTAGTACAACGCCGTCGTCAGGGCATATAGGATCGTTTACGGTTTCAATTGAAAGGTCCTCATTGAAGTCTCGCACGACAGCAGCTCGCATGCCCACCTCGCAACATAAACAGCTTTGGCAAGACCGCGCCCAAGGCCCGTTGCTTGCACAAATATGAATCCCCCGTTCCACACTGGAGTGCAACACCATAGTATCCATGTCGGGAATCAAGCCCGGATCCGGCCTATTCCGGTTAAAGGCTTATCCCTTTGACTACGGCACCGCAACATGCTGTGCCGGCGGTCTGATGGCCGGTTTCCCGGATTCCGGCGGAATCCGGGCCGCCGCCGCCACGCGGCGGCCCGTCCGGAGCCGGAAGGATCGGGATTCTGGGGGACCGGGGGTCGGCGCCGCGGGCCGGGGCGGAGTCCGGGCGCGGGTCCGCGGGCGTCAGGCGCCCGGGTCGGTGAGGTCGCGGTACGTCGCGGGCGGCAGGCCGAGGCCGAGGTCCAGAAGCCTGTCGAAGGAGGTCCGCCGGTGGCGGCGGTTCCATCGGAAGACAAATTAGTCCAGGTAGCGCTGGGCGCGCTTCCTGCGCAGCCCGTGGTGCACGCCCATGGCCCAGCGCCTGAGGTCGGGGAACACCCGGTGGATCCACCTCAGGACCTTGTGGGCCGGGCGGCCGCCGACCACCCTGCGCCCGCGCGGGCTGTCCGGCAGCATCCATGTTGGAAATCAAGCCCGGATCCGGCTTTTTTCCGACTTTTTCCCGGTTTTTCCGCGGTTCCGTGTCCGGCTGTCCCGGACCTTTCCACAGCGTTCCCCACAGGCGGCGGCGTCCGGGCGCGCCGAAGGGCCCGCCGGGGAGACCCCGGCCGGCCCGCCGGTGATTCGCTTTCGGTGCCGGACGGACGCGGTCCGGCCTGCCGTCAGGCGGCGGCCGCCGTCCGGTCCTCCCACATCCGGCGGTCGCGGAGAAGGGCGTTGGCGGTCACGACCAGCCTGCGCATGACGGCGACGAGGGCGACTTTGTGGGGCTTTCCCCTCTCCCGGAGCCGTTGGTACAGTTCCCTCATGTCCGGGGAGCACCTGCTGGCCGACAGCGCGGCCATATAGACGACATCCCTCGGCCTGCGGCGTCCGCCGCCGATGTGGCGCCCGCCCTTCAGGGTGCCGCTGTCTCGGGCGAAGGGGGCCACGCCGAGCAGGGATGCGGCCTGGCGGTTGCCGATGGCGCCCAGCTCGGCCATCCATGCGACCAGCGCCGCGGCGGTGACGGGGCCGATGCCGGGCACCGAGGTCAGGATGCGGTGGCTGTCGGCGAACTCCGGCGATGCGGCGACCGTCCCGCCGATCCGCCGCTCCAGCGCCACGATGGCGGCGTCGATGTCCTCGAGGACCCTGCCGACCTCCGTGCCGGGTGCGTCGGCGCCGACCTCCGACACGACGGTCCCCGTCCCGGCGCGCTGGTCCACGAGCTTCTCCCGCAGCACCAGCATGTCGCGGAGCCGGTCGATGGCACCGGTGGCCGGCGCCGTGGCCCGCATGTCCGGGAACGCGGCCCCGAAGGCCGCCAGTATCCTGGCGTCCACCCTGTCGGTTTTCGCAAGGGCCCCGGCGGCCTTCGCGAAATCCCTCGCCTGCCTCGGGTTCACGACGGTGGCGGAGAACCCCCTGGCGTGCAGCGACTGCAGAAGCGCCCGGTGCATGCGTCCCGTGGCCTCCATGACGGCCCGCGTGGCGCCGCCCTCCCTGAGGAGGCGGCCGACCTTGCGGAAGCCGACCGTGTCGTTGGTGGCCGTGAAGTCACGCCCGTTGACGTGGATGTTGAGTGTACGCTTGCTTACGTCGATTCCGGCGACTATGGTTGTCATGCTCTCCCGCTCCTATCCTCGCGATGATCCGGTTCCGTGAACCCAGGCATCCATCCAGGACCCGGGAGACGGACGGGAGGGCGGGCCGACCACGCTGCCGGACGGATCCGCTGTCGCGATCCAAGGCCGTATCGGTCCAACCCGTCCTGCGGGGCAGGGCCCCGCACCGCCGCCGCCGGTAGTGGTCCGACGGCGGCGGTCCCGCCACAGGAATGAACCGGAGGGACGGCGGAAGGCAACAGGCATGTTTTCCACAGGAAATCGCGCCAGATTTTTCCACAGCCACCTCCTCCTTTCATTTCTGATTCTCTGAACATACGAGGCCGGTGTATCCGCTCCACCCGTCGGTGACGGCCCAGGCGCCCGGCTCGACCGCCCCGGCGATGAAGCCATGGAGCGCCCCTGCGCCGTAGCCGTCCACTTCCTTCAGCCGGATGCGGCGTGGACTGCCGTCCTCCGACAGCTCCACGGCCCCGGCGACGGGGATCCGGCCCGCCGCGCCGCCGCCCCGGCCTGCCACGCCCCTCTCCCCGCCGCCCTCCGCGCCGCCGCCGTCGCGGCAGGGCACGGACGCCCCGTCCACCTCCGCGGTCCCCTGCAGCGGGCTACGGTCCGGGTCCACCATGGCCCGGCGCAGCTTCCGGAGCGGCAGCCAGGCGCTCCTGTAGCTTCCGATGCCCAGCTGCGCCTGCAGCTGCAGCGCGGAGATGCCGTTGGAGTGCGTCGCCATGAGGTGGGCCGCAGGGAACCACGTCCTGAGCGGAAGGTGGGAGCGGTGCGTCACGGTGCCCGCCGTCACCGAGGTCTGGCGGCCGCAGTCCGCGCATTCCCGGCGGCAGCGCCCGCCCTCGGCTCCCAGCCCCTCGTCCCGCCGCAGGCCGGGCACGCGAAGCCACTGCCCCAGCGCAGCTGGGCAAGGTGCCGGGCGCAGGCGCCGTCGTCCGGCAGGAGCTCCCCGGACTCCTGGCGGGACATGGGACGGTCGTCTTTCCATCGGCTTGGCATGGGAGGAACATAAGGCGAACACGGCGCCGCGTCAACCCCCTCCGGCACAGAATGTTGACCCGCCTTGGTCAAAGGGATAAGCATTTCGCGGCAATCGCAAACGAAGGACCGCCTGAACCAAAAGCGGACCCAACTACGGTGCAGAGATCCACCATCCAGATCGCGAAATCTGAGTAGCGGCAGCCCAAGATTGTTTGCTCTTGATAAACTGAATAAGAGCTACCGCGAACAGTTCTAAACGCCCGCCGGGTTTTCCACATCCCTTCCTAAAGCGGCAAGGTCAGAATAACGGTCCCCAATCCGGTGGTGTGGGCGACCCCGCGTTGATGCGCCCAATGCCACAACCAGTTCATCCACGTCGGGCGCGTCATAGATTGAGAACTGCACCGTAAGGTAATGCGAGCGCCGGCCGGTATCGTGTTTGTCCATCAGTGGGATCTGGATCTGGGTGTTTGCGGGCCCGCGCGTGTTGGTAAAACCCAGATAGCTCTTGGCACCCACGGCCTCGCGATAGAAATTGCCGTATTGCAGGGTGTGGATCAGTGCCGAGGCATGTTCCACTTCGCAACTGGTTCCGGCGATACAGGCCTTGCCGTAGGCTTCGATTGCGTCACCCGACCGTGCCAGTGCGATCAGCCTTTTGGTCAGCATTTCGCCCAGGACGGGTGCCATGCGCTGAATTTCTGGGGCGAGGTCTTCGACAAATCCGCGACCGGCCCACGGGTTCTTGACCACTGCGGCCACGCCGATCATGCGAAGTACAGGGTCGGATGGTCTGCCGCCTTCGGTGTGAATATCCTCATCGAAGGTGACGACTTTGCGCAGTTCGGGGATCATACTTTCCTCCTGTTAAACGTAATAGCTGTGGTGTCCGGTGCGTGTGTGGATAACGCCTTCAACCTCGGTTCCGTGATAAAACCCAAATGTGCCGTGGCGGTTTTCCTGTGCATAGCGGCGCAACATCGAACGGTCGGCGTCATTGGTGACACGGTCCAGCGGCAGTTGACCAAGGTCAAAGTAAGCCATGTTGTCAGGGGCTTGTCCGCGCACTCTACCGTGATAGATGATCCGCTGCGCCCCACTTTGGGAGATTTGGTAGACAGCATAGGGATGAGCCAGATCCACTGTGAGTCCAAGACGCGACATATCGGCAATCATCCCATCGGCAGAATTGGCGTCGGCGGGGGCGACCGGCACGGTGATGCCCCCGCCTTCGTCGATGACCAGCAGAACTTGATCCTCCTTGGCCAGCACAGCCCCGACGGCGACACCGCCCGCAGTGGCGGCCTGGGTCACGGCGCGGTCTAGACCGAGGTCGAAGTAGGAACCGCGATAATAGCCTAGCGGATATCCCTCCCGGGTCTCGAAATCCTCTACCTTGCCGATCAGAACGAGGTGGTCACCTGCATCGACAAGGCGATGGCGGGCGCAACTGAACCGGGCAAGCGCACCGTCGATCGCCGGCATGTTCCGCGCGTCAGGGTGCCAGAGGGCAATGTCGAACTTCTCAGGCGATTGCGAGGCGAAAAGGCCCGAGATGTCCTTTTGATTGTCCGCCAGGATGTTGACGGTGAAATGATCCGCTTGAGCGAAGGTGTAGCAGGACAGGGCTGCCTTGCCGATACAGACGAGCAGCAAGGGCGGGTCGAGCGAGACAGAGGTAAATGAATTGGCCGTGAACCCGCGTGGGGTGCCGTCCGCTTGGCGGGTGGTCACGACCGTCACGCCGGTGGCAAAGCGCCCGAACGCGTCGCGCAATGCCTTTCTGGCGGCGAGGTCTGTCGCTTCTGGCCGGGGCAGGTCAGCAAGCAGGCCATTATCCGCGCCCAGAGCAGGTGGTGCTGACAGCGCACCGTGCGCGTGGGCGCCGAACCGCAACGGGTTCGCGGCCACGGTCCATGGTTTCCGCGTCGCATCCGGATGTGCCACCCGTGCCAGCATCCCACGGCTGGCCACATGCGGGTCGTCCACGATGTCCGCGATCGTGTTCAGGGGGCCGAACGGGACCTGCCCGCCCAGAATGGCGGTCAGCTCCGCCTTCGTCCGTTGGCCCGTCCAACCGTTTACGATCCTGTTGACCTCATCCGCGTTGGCGGCGCGGGCCGGGCGGGTGGCAAAGCGGTCATCCTGGTCCAGGGACGGCTGACCCATGAGCTGTGCGAGCCTTTGCCAAAAGACATCGTCCACGATGCCAAGCGCGATGTAGCCATCCGCTGCCGGAAAAAGGCCGAAGGGGCAGAGAAACGGATGCCCGTTGCCTTCCGGCCCCGGCACGGTTCCGATCATGTCATGCAGATAGACCATCCGTTCGCATAGCGAGATCATCGCGTCATACATGGCCACATCAACAAACTGCCCTTTGCCGGTGGCCTCGGCTTCGCGCAGGGCAGCCATGATGCCAAAGGCCATCATCATGCCAGCGAAGATATCGCCCACGCCCGGTCCGGTCTTCGTGGGTGTTTTGGCATCGGGGCCAGTGATTGACATCAACCCGCCCATGGCCTGCGCCACCACATCGTAGGAGGGCCAGTCTTCATAGGGGCCTTCACCGGTGCGCGGATCGCCGAAACCGCGGATGGCAGCATATACGAGGCGGGGGTTTTCAGCGGCCAGGCTTTCAAATGACAAACCAAGACGGTCCATCACACCGGGACGGAAGTTCTCGACGATCACGTCTGCTGTTGCCGCGAGGGCGCGAAAATCTGCGCGGCCCTCGGGTGTTTTCAGGTCAAGCTGTACGCTTTTCTTTCCCCGGTTCAGGCTGACAAAGTAGCCTGCCCAGTCGTGATCCGGATCATCCTCGCGAAACGGCCCGTTGCCACGGCTGGTGTCGCCTGTCTCGCTTTCGATCTTGATCACCTCGGCCCCGTGATCGGCCAGATGCATGGTGCAATAGGGGCCGGACAACATCCGGCTGAGGTCCAGAACGCGCAGGCCTTTGAGGATCTGGGTGCTCATGCGCCAAGGTCCAGTTCGTCGAGGAATTTGCGCAGAGGTCTATTCATCGCGCCCGGTTCCTCAGCCAGCGCCATGTGCCTCAGCCCCTTCAGAATAACGGCTCGGGCACCGTCAATCTCAGCCGCGATGGCCTGCGTCATCTCCGGGCCGTTGCCAAAATCCTCGTCGCCCGTAATCACAAGGGTCGGGCAGGTGATGGGTGGATTTAGCGCGACGATTTCGTCGATCCCATTGGCCAGCACGCGGTAGATGGTATGATAGATGTCAATGTCATTCGCGGTCACCCAGCCACGCACGGTGTCCATCATACGGCGATTGGTCTCGCGGAAACTGTCTGTGAACCAGCGTTCCAGCGCGGCCTCGACCGTGGCTTGCGGCCCTTCGCGACGCGCTTGCTCCACCCGTTTGAGGATCGCCTCTTGTGCTGCATCCGTGCGTTTGTAAGGCGAATGCAGGATCATCAGCGCCATGGCGCGCCCAGGCGCATCCTGCGCAAACCGTCGGGCGATCATCCCCCCAAGCGAGAAGCCTGCAATTGCGGTGCTTTGGATGCCGCAGTGGTCCAGCAACCTTGCCAGTTGGTTCGAGAACAGCGAAAGGCTGGGTTCGGCCGGCGGCGGCGCGCTTTGCCCGTGACCATATAGGTCATAGGTGAGGACACGATAGTGGTTGGATAATGCCGGAACCGTCCATTGCCAACACGCCCGGTTCAGGCCCAACCCGTGGATCATCACCACTGGCGGTGCCCCGTGCGGCCCGGTCAAGTCAAAACAGGTCCCGTCCGGCACGATGTCCATCAGGTGTCGCCTTCCTGCGGGCGGTAGGCCACGACCTCCACTTCGACACGCGCATCGATCAGCAGATCGCTGACCACGGCGGATCGGGTTGGTGGCTCGACCGGGAAGTATTCACCATAGACAGCATTGAAGCCGGGGAAATCGCTACGATCCCGCAGCCAGACCATGGCCTTGATGACATCGTCGCGGGTGCATCCGGCCTCGGCCAGGGTGGCGGTGATATCGTCCAGCACAGCGCGGGTTTGCTCCTCGACCGTGCCATCGGTCATCGGCACGCCATCGCGCATCGGAATCTGTCCGGTCAGGAACACGAAATCGCCGGCTCGAATGGCACGGGACAGCGTCAATACCCTTCCGCCAATCTCCAGCGGCCCTCCGATCACCAGCTTCTCTTTCCCCATTTCCGGACCTCCTTCCCCATTTCCGGACCTCCCTGCACACCAGCCTGCACGCATGATGGCGCCCAAGACTCGGATTTTTCGACAGCCATTGTCGTAATTTCCGAAGGCTGCGCCGAGAAAGCCGCCATGAATAGGAAGGCACCAACAAAGGGGAGGCGCGCCATGGCGGATGTCCAAGACTATCAGATGCTGATTGACGGAGAATGGGTGGACGCTGCGGACCGCGGCACATTCGACAGCGTCAACCCTGCCAATGGAGAGGTCTGGAGCCGCGTTCCAGAGGCAACCGAGGACGACATCAACCGGGCCGTCAACGCGGCGCATGCCGCGTTCACCAGCGGTCCCTGGCGGGCCATGACCCCGACCGAGCGCGGCAAATGCCTGCGCAAGCTGGGCGATCTGCTGGCAGAGCATTCCGAGAGTCTGGGGCGTACTGAATCCATCGACACGGGCAAGATGCTCAAGGAAACCCGCTGGCAGGCCAAGTATATCGCGGAGTTCTTTCACTACTTCGCGGGCTGTGCGGACAAGGTGAGTGGCGAGACCCTGCCCATCGACAAGCCGGACATGTTTGTCTTTACCAAGCGCGAACCCCTGGGCGTGGTCGCGGCCGTGGTGCCGTGGAACTCACAATTGTTCCTGATTGCGGTCAAGATCGGGCCTGCGCTGGCGGCAGGCAATACGGTGGTGCTCAAGGCCTCGGAACATGCCAGCGCCGCCATGCTGGAGTTCGGTCAGCTTGTCGAGAAGGCAGGTATTCCGCCCGGCGTGGTCAACATCGTGACAGGGCATGGCGAGCCCTGTGGACGGGCGCTGACCGGTCATCCCCTGGTCGCGCGGGTGTCCTTTACCGGTGGGCCCAATGCGGCGCGCCATGTTCTGGAGAACGTCAAGCGCAACTTCGCCGAGGTCTCTCTGGAGTTGGGCGGCAAATCACCCTTCATCGTCTTTGACGACGCCAATATCGAAAGTGCGGTCAATGCGTCCATCGCCGGCATCTTCGGTGCGACGGGGCAAAGCTGCGTGGCGGGATCGCGGCTCTATCTGCACGAGGACATCGCCGATGAATTCCTCGATCGGATGGTCGCGCAGGCGCACCAGATCGTGATCGGCGACCCCTTGGCGGAAGAAACCCAGATGGGGCCGCTCTGCACCACCGGACAGCTGGAGCATATCCAGCGCGAGGTTGCCTTCGCCCAGAAAGAAGGCGGCAGGGTTCTGGTGGGGGGTAAACAGCCCGACGGCAAGGCCGGTCTCTATTTCGAGCCGACCATCATCGCCTGCCCTCGGCAGGACCTGCGCATCGTTGATACGGAACTGTTTGGTCCGGTCCTGTGCGTGCAGCGGTTCCGGACGGAAGAAGAGGTGCTGGCACTGGCCAACGACACCGAACATGGGCTGGCCGCTGGTATCTTTACCACCAATGGCGCGCGCTCCTTGCGCATGGCGGAGGCGGTGCGCGCAGGCATCGTCTGGGTGAACACCTATCGGGTGGTGTCGCCCATCGCAGAGTTCGGCGGGGTCAAGGGATCCGGCTATGGCCGCGAAAGCGGGTTCCAGGCGATCTATGACTACACCCGCCCCAAGACGGTCTGGATGAACACGTCGGATGAACCGATGGCGAATCCCTTCGTGATGCGCTGAGGGCAGCGCGACATCTTTTGAGAACACCAGGAGCGAGGACCCTGGGCAGGCCCTCGAAGAAGCAGAGAAAGTGAAACCATGAAATTCCAGATTGCGATCAACATGGAGCGTATGGACGACAGCCTGAGCATGACGGCGGTGCGCGACCATACAATCGAAATGGTACAGATGGCCGAAAAAGGTGGGTTCGAAATCGTCTGGGCTGCCGAGCATCACGCAATGGAAATGACCATTGCCCCGAACCCGTTCCAGATTCTGACCTGGTGGGCCGAAAACACCGAAACCATACGACTTGGTACGGCGGTGGCAGTTGCCGCTTACTGGTCGCCGATCCGGTTGGCCGGTGAAGCGGCGATGACCGATCTGCTAAGCAACGGGCGTCTGGAGTTTGGCATCGGCTCGGGCGCATATCAGCGCGAGTTTGACCGCATGCATCCCGGCCTGAAACAGTCCGATGCGTGGATGCACATGCAGGAAATGCTACCCGCGGTACAGAAATTGTGGGCTGGCGATTACGCCCACGATGGCAAGTTTTGGTCCTTTCCTACGGCAACCTCGGTGCCAAAACCAATGCAATCGGACGTGCCGATCTGGGTCGCGGCCCGGGCGCCGATCACCTTTGATTATGCCGTCAAACATGGCTGCAACATCCAGTCCTGGCCGCTGACGCGCCCTATGAGCGAAGTCGAGCTTTACATGTCGCGTCTGAATGAGGCGGTAGCCAACAATCCCGGAGCCAAACGCCCCAAGATTGCCATGATGCGTCACACGGCAGTGTATGAGGCGCCATCGGACCTGCCTGTGGTTTTGGCTGCCGCGCGGCGGCAGCTGGGGCAATTCGAGAACTATTTCAAGAATCTGGGCGACGTCGAAAACGGCTTTGCCAAGGGAATCCCGCTGTCCAGCCTGGAAAACCGGGCCGAGTACGATGCCGATATGTTATCGACCAACTTGTCATTCGGCACACCGGATCAGGTGATCGAAAAACTGCGCCAATACGAGGCGCTCGGCGTTGACAGCTATATGTACTATGCCAGCCTCGGGCTGGGTCATGCCGAGCAAAAACGTTCGTTGCAGCTGTTCATCGACGAAGTCATGCCGGCCTTTGCCTGACGCGCCCGAACAGGAGAACCTCATGGAAACTGGTGTAAAGGTGGTCTGCGACGGCCACGTGCTTGAAGTCACGCTTGACCGCCCCAAGGTTAATGCCATCGACGTTCCCACGTCACAGGCGCTGGCAGCGGCGTTCAGGGAATTGCATGACGATCCCGAATTGCGGGTCGCGATCCTGACCGGCGGCGGCGACAAGATCTTTTCCGCAGGCTGGGACCTCAAGGCGCTGAATGCTGGCGAGATGCAGCTGGACAACTGGTGGGAGAGTGATGATTACGGTTTTGGCGGATTCACCGGGCTGACCGAAAACTGGGCGCTCAATAAGCCAGTCATTGCTGCCATCAACGGGCTGGCCATTGGCGGTGGGTTCGAAATGGCCATGGCCTGTGACCTGCTGATTGCGGCGGAACATGTCGAGTTCGGCCTGCCTGAAATGCCGCTGGGGATCGTGCCGGATGCGGGCGCGCTGCAACGTCTGCCCCGACGCATCCCGCATAACATCGCAATGGAGATGTTCCTGCTGGGGCGCCGCATGACGGCCAGCGAGGCCGCCCATTACGGGCTGGTCAACAAGGTGGTGCCCAAGGAACAGCTGATGGATGCCGCGCGCGAATGGGCGGCCTCGATCGCCTGGTCCGCGCCGCTGGCCATGCAATCGGTCAAGGAGGTGCAACGCGAGATCGAGTGTGTTCCACTGGAACAGGCGTTTCACAAGATGCGCACCGACCCGATGCCGACCTATCGCAAGATGCTGAAGTCCGAAGATGCCGCCGAAGGCGTCGCGGCCTTTGTCGAAAAGCGTGAACCCAAGTTCAAGGGCGAGTGATGTATCCTGATCCCTCATCAATCACCCGCATCACCAGTATTGGCGCCGGTCCTATCGGCGGCGGCTGGACCGCGCATTTCCTTGCGCGTGGATATGATGTTACCGCCTACTTGCATGACGCGAGCGAAACTGACGCCTTTCACGCGATCTTGCGCACTGCGTGGAAGAGTCTGACGGATTTGGGTCTTGCCGCCGGTGCGTCGCTTGACCGCTTGCGTATTGTTACAGATCTTGAGGCTGCGCTGGACGGTGCCGAATTCGTGCAGGAAAGCGCGCCGGAACGGCTGGAGATCAAACAGGCGCTCTACCAGAAGATCGGAGACATCCTGCCGCCCGACGTGGTAGTCGGTTCTTCCACATCTGGCTTGATGATGAGCGACATCCAGGCGACTTGCGCAACCCCTGAACGCTGTGTGATCGGCCATCCGTTCAATCCGCCCTATCTGCTGCCGCTGGTCGAGATCGTGGGTGGCGGGAAGACCTCGCCGGAAGCGGTGGCATGGGCCGGAAAGTTCTATGAGATCGCGGGCAAGGCACCGCTAATGATGAAAAGGGAAATCCCCGGTTTCGTGGCCACCCGCCTGCAAGAGGCGCTGTGGCGCGAGGCGCTGCACATGGTGGCCAATGGCGAGGCCACGCCGGAGGACATCGACATCGCGCTGATGAACGGCCCGGCGCCGCGCATGGTTTCCCAAGGCCAGTGCATGGCTTTTCACGTGGCCTGCGGCGCGGGCGGCATGGCCACCAATCTCAACCAGTTCGGGCCGGCCTTGAAACTGCCCTGGACCCGGCTGGAGGCGCCGGAACTGACCAAGGAGTTGCGCGACCGGATGGTCGACGGCTGTAACGCGATTGCCGGAGACCGGCATTTCGAGGAGATGGCCGCGCAGCGGGACCGGGAAATCGTCGCGGTGCTGAATGCGTTGCGTCAATCGCGCGACGCCTGAGCATCCGCCGGCATGTTGCGCAGGACGGACAGGAAGTCCGAGAGAGAGCCGGGCCAGCTGGGGGCCGGTTCGTTTTGCGGCCACGCCTCGCGATATTCGGACGGGCGGCGGCCAAAGAATTTGCCGAAGGAAAAGGCAAAGTGCGACAGCGTGTTGAAGCCCGATGCGGTGGCGATCTCGCGGACGCTGAGGTCCGTTGAAATCAGCAGCAGCCGGGCATTCTGCAGGCGGCACAACAGGCCGAACTGCACCACGGTGCATCCGACATGTTTCTTGAACTTCCGCTCCAGCTGTCGCTGCGAGACGCTCAGGGAGGCCGCGATCTGGGGCACGGTCAGCGGCTCTTCGATATTCTCTTCGATCAGGGTCATAGCTTCGCGCACCAGCGGCAACATGGTTTCGGTGCTGCGCCCCATGGTGCTGCGTTGTGCCGAGGTGGCCTTGCGGATCGGGTGATGCAGAATCTGGTCGGCGATTTCACCGGAAAAGCCGCTGTCGCTGGCCGTTTCGATCAGGCGCAGCATCAGATCGACCCCGGCCAGACCGCCCGAGCAGGTCATCACCTTTCCATCCATGGTGAACAGGCATTCGTGCACATTGACCCGATCAAAGGATTCGCGGAACCCGCTAAGCCAGGAGAAGTGAATGGTGGCGCGTTTGTCGTCCAGCAACCCGGCGAGGGCGACAATCCAGCTGCCCATTTCGACACCGCAGATCATCTCACCTGCGCGCGACCGCTTGCGCAACCATGCAAGCAGCGCCGGATTGTCGTAACGCTCCGTTCCCCAGCTGCCCATAACAAAGACATATTCCGCACGACCTAGGTTGCTGCAATCGGTTGCAACAGTGGTTCTCATACCGTTGCTGGCAATGACCTCCGGGCCGTCAAACGAAACGATGTCCCATGAAAACATGCGTTCCGGCGCCAGGTAATTCGCGATCCGCATCGTTTCGATCATGGTGATCAGCGTGGTCAGATTGAAGCGCGGCACCACGACAAAAACGGCATGCTGCGCGGCGCGGGGCATTTGCGGAGAAATGCTGACTTCCATGGGGTTCTCCCGGAATCTCTTGGTGCGATTTTTCGCCAGTCTAGCAACAACTGTGACGGATAATCGACATCTTTTTCGCTGAGTCGGCTTCAATCTAGGTTCAAAGGGAGGCCTCAGAGATGAACTATGACGTTGTGCTGACCTGTGCGGTGACCGGAGCGGGTGACACCACCGGCAAGAGCCCGCACGTTCCGGTGACCCCGAAGGGAATCGCCGAGGCGGCGATCGAGGCCGCGAAGGCCGGAGCCTCGGCCGCGCATATCCATGCGCGCGATCCGGAAACGGGGCAGGGATCGCGCGATCCGAAGCTGTTCAGGGAAATCGTGGACCGGGTGCGTGACAGCGACACCGACGTGGTCATCAATGTCACCGCCGGCATGGGCGGAGACTGGATTTCCGACCCCGCAAATCCTGCCATGCCCGGCCCCGGCACCGACATGATCGGCCCGGAAGAGCGGCTGGCGCACATCAAGGAATGCCTGCCGGAAATATGCTCGCTTGATTGCGGGACGCTGAATTTCTCCGACACAGACATGATCTACATCTCCACGCCGCCGGCCCTGCGCCGAATGGCGGGGTTGGTGCAGGAATGGGGTGTCAAACCGGAGCTTGAGGTGTTCGACCTCGGCCACATCCGCTTTGCCAAGGCGATGGTCGACGAAGGCCTGATTGATGCGCCGCCGATGTTTCAGCTGTGTCTGGGAATTCCCTGGGGAGCGGACCAGACGGTGGAAACCATGGCGGCGATGAAGGCGCAATTGCCGCCCGGCACCAGCTGGGCCAGCTTCGGGATCGGGCGCGGGCAGATGCCCATGGCCGCCGCCGCCGTCGCACTTGGCGGAAACGTGCGCGTGGGGTTGGAGGACAACATCTATCTGGAACGAGGGGTGCTTGCCACGAACGGCCAGCTTGTGACCCGCGCGGTCGAGATCATCGAGCGGATGGGCGGGCGCGTTCTGACACCTCAGGAGGCACGCAACAAGCTGAAGCTGAGGGGGGCGGATGGCTGATCCCACCCAAACCGGCAGTTTGCGGATCCGCAATGTCTTCAAGTTCTTTGGCGACTTTCGCGCGGTCAATGACGTCAGCCTCGACATCCAGAACGGCGAGTTCCTGACGCTCCTCGGTCCGTCCGGGTCGGGCAAGACGACCCTGCTGATGATGGTGGCGGGGTTTCTGGACATATCGAAAGGGAACATCGCGCTTGATGGCTCATCCATCGCGGATGTCCCAGCGGAGAAGCGCAATTTCGGCATGGTATTTCAGGGCTACGCGCTGTTCCCGCACATGACCGTGCGCGACAACGTCGGCTATGCGTTGAGCGTGCGCAAACGACCCGCCGACGAAATCCGCGCGCGCGTCGATGAGATGCTGGAGCTGGTGCAGCTGCGGGATTTCGCGGACCGCAAGCCGGGGCAGTTGTCGGGCGGCCAGCAGCAGCGTGTGGCCCTTGCCCGGGCCTTGTGCTTTTCGCCGCCGGTCCTATTGCTCGACGAACCGCTCGGCGCGCTGGACAAGAAGCTGCGCGTGGAGGTCCAGGAACAGCTAAAGGACATTCACCGGCGCGTCGGCACCACCTTCATCTATGTGACGCACGATCAGGAAGAGGCGCTGTCGATGTCCGACCGCATCGTGATCATGCGTGACGGCGCGGTCGAACAGGTCGGCACGCCCAAGGAGCTGTACGAGCGCCCCGTGAACGAGTTCACCGCCAGTTTCTTGGGCAAGTCGAACTTCATTCACAAGCACGGCAAGACCTTTGCCCTGCGTCCGGAAAAGATCGACCTGCGGGCCGGCAATGGTGACGCGGAGGCGCGGATGAGCGGGGGCATACGCAGCATCACCTACTTCGGCTCAATGCAGCGGATCATCGTGGACACCGACGATGGCACCGAGATCGAGGTCGATATCGACGTTTGGCGCAACCCGTCCGATCTGAAGGAAGGGGATCGCTTGGACTTGCTTTGGAAGGATACGGCGGCAGTGGAATTACAATCGGGCTGAACACCCCAATCAGACCGCCCAGGGGCGGTACACCAGCAAACCGGACCTGGCTCCGGATCCAATAGGAGGAAGAAATGCAAAACAAACAATTCAAGAAGGAAATGCTGACCGAAAGCGCTCAGGCCTTCAAGGAAGGCCGGATGGACCGGCGCACGTTCCTGGCACTTTGTGGTGCCTCTGGCGTTGCGATGAATGCCGTGCTGGCGGGTGACGCCCATGCCGCGGCGGATCACGTCGTGATGTGGAACTGGGGTGGCCAATCCGAAGAATGTCACGGATCCGCCATCGGGGATGCGTTTACCGCCAGGACCGGAAAGGGGTTGAAATTCGACACCTCCGGCCCGCTGGAGGGTAAGATCCGCGAGATGGTGGACAGCGGCAATGTCACCGCAGACGTGGCGGATGCGGATCTCTTCAACGCGGTTTCCCTCGGGCCCACGGGGCATCTGGAGCCGATTGATTATTCGGTTGTCTCCAAGGACAAAACCCTGCCCGGCTATGCGCTGGAACACGGCGTTTCGGTTATCCTTTACGGCTACGCCTTTGTCTATGACACCGAAGCCTACGGCGATAACCCGCCTCAAAACTGGGCGGATTTCTTCGATGTGGAGAAGTTCCCCGGCATGCGGTCGCTGTACAAATGGGCCAACGGCTCGCTCGAGGCCGCGTTGATGGCCGACGGCGTGGCCGGCGACGCGCTCTATCCGCTGGACATGGATCGCGCCCTGGCCAAAATCAAATCCATCAAGGGCAACAGCTTCTACTGGGGGTCTGGTTCCGAAGCGCATTCGATGGTCGTCAACGGCGAGGTTTCGCTTGGCATGGTCTGGCAGAACCGGGGCCGCAACATCGAGAATGACACCGATGGGCGCTACAAGCTGGTCAACAATCAGGCGATGGCGATGCCCGGTGCCTACATCGTGCCCAAGGGCAACCCGGCGGGTGCTGCCGTGATGGAGTTCATCGCCACGGCCCAAGAGGTACCCGCACAACTGGCCCTGCTCGACTGCCTTGGCATGACACCGTCAAACCCCGAGGCCTTTGACCAGATCCCCGAGGATCAGCAGCCCTATGCGATCACCTCGGCGCTGAACATCGACAAGATCGTTTACAACGATCCCGACTGGTGGGGCAAGAACGGCGGCGATGCGGTGAACGCCTTCCTCGAAGCCATCAGCTGATCGCTCAACAATCCGGTCGCCCGACCCAATTGGTCGGGCGGCCAGACCCCTTGGTCGAAAGCCCCGGATGCACGCCATAACCCGTCATATCCACCCTGGATGGCTAATCATCTCGCCCTTGCTGCTGATGGTGGTCGCGCTATATCTGGGGCCGATCGTTAATATCCTCTGGCTCAGCGTGACAGACCCCGAACCGGGGCTCGGCAACTACGCCAAGCTGGCGGAAGGCGACGCTCTCATTCGCATTATCTGGACCACGGTGCGCATCTGCATCATCACGACAATCTTCAGCGTCACACTGGGCTATTCAATCGCCTACGCCATGGTCCACTGCCACCAGCGTCAGAAGAACTACATGCTGACGCTGCTGCTGGTGTCATTCTGGATTTCCATTCTGGTGCGCACCTTCGCATGGCTGATGCTTCTAGGCCGCAAGGGGCTGGTAAACGTCACGCTTGAGGATATCGGCCTGATCGCCGAACCCATTGCCTTTATGCGCAACGAATTGGGCGTGCTGATCGGCATGGTGCATTACATGATCCCATATGCCGTGCTGCCCTTGCTGGTGTCGATGCAATCCATCGACAACCGTGTGCTGGACGCTTCGCGCAATCTGGGGGCAAGCGGCACGCAGACCTTCTGGCGCATCTACCTGCCGCTGACAACGCCAGGGCTGGTGGCCTCCACCCTGCTGGTCTTCATCCTGAGCCTTGGGTTCTACGTGACACCCGCTGTGCTGGGGGGCGGCAAGGTTCTCATGGTGGCTGAATACATCTCCGTGCAGTTGCTCGTAACTCTGAAATGGGGCACCGCCGCAATGCTGGCGGCGATCATGCTCTTTGGCGTTCTTGCGATGCTCTGGATCATGTCGCGTTTCATGAAGCTCTCCACCGTGTTCGGAGGGGCGGCGCGATGAAGCCCGGCCTCTTCTCCAAATTCAACCGCGCGGGCGCCTGGGTGTTGCTGCTGTTTCTGGTGACCCCCGCGCTGATCGCGATCCCGGTGTCGCTGACGCCCAAGCGATTCCTCTCGATGCCCAAGGGAGAGTATTCGCTGCGTCATTTCGAGAAGCTCTTTACCAGCGAGGAATGGATGTCGAGCTTCTTTCAAAGTGGCGTCATTGCCCTGTCGTGTTCCGCGCTGGCCACGCTTCTGGGCACGCTTTGCGCCATCGGGCTGTGGCGGGTGTCGTCGAAATATTCCGAACTTGTGCGCGCCTTCCTGCTGTTGCCGCTGATCATCCCGCAGATCATTTCGGCGATGGCGTTCTACCGGCTGTGGATCCCGCTTGGGCTGCTGGACACCTACGCCGGGCTGATCCTTGCACATACGATCCTCGCGGCGCCCATGGTGTTGATCACCGTGAGCGCCTCGCTCGCCACCTTCGATCCCAAACTGGAACAGGCGTCCAAGAACCTTGGTGCCTCCAACTGGACCACCATGCGCCGGGTCATCCTGCCGTCGATCAAACCGGGGGTCTTTGCCGGGGCGCTCTTTGCCTTCATCCTCAGCTGGGATGAGATCGTGGTGACGCTCTTCATCTCGAAATACAGCGTTTACACCCTGCCGCGCCGCATGTGGAACGGCATCCGTGAAAACACCGATCCGACGGTGGCCGCCGCCGCTGTCGTCCTGATTGCCATAACCGTGATCGCCTTTGCGGCGTCTGCGGTCCTGTCGCGGCGCAATGCAAGGACGCAGTCAGAATGAAGGGGCCGCCATGAACATGGAAACCGGACACGAAACCGAGTTGCTGGTCAGCACCGTCCGCCGCTTTGTGGAAACGGAAATGTACCCGCATGAGGACGAGGTCGACCGTCTTGGCTATGTCCCCGAGGAAATCGGACGCCAGATCGAGGCCAAATCGCACGAGCTGGGTCTGTTCGCCTGCAACCTGCCGGAAGAAGTTGGTGGGGGGGGGCTTGGCTACGGGCTGATGTCGCTGATCGAGCGTGAGTACGGTCGCACCAGCCACGCGCTTCAAAGCTGGGCCGCGCGACCAACCGAATTGCTGATGGCTTGCGAAGGGGATCAGCGTGAACAGTATCTGTTTCCGGCCGTGCGTGGCGAAAAGCGCGAGCTTTTTGCACTCACCGAACCTGATGCGGGCTCGGACGTCATGGGGATGAAGACCAACGCACGGCGCGATGGGGATGACTGGATCCTCAACGGCACCAAACATTTCATTTCCGGTCCCTGCATGCCGGATTTTGCCATTGTCTTTGCCGCGACCGGTGTGGATGAAACACCATGCGGGCCGCGCAAACGGGTCACGGCATTTCTGGTCGATGTGGACCTGCCGGGCTTCGACTGCCGTGAAGGCACGCATTGCGTGAGCTATCGCGGGTACAAGACCTTCGAGCTGAGTTTCGACAATGTCCGCCTGGGCCCGGCCCAGATCCTGGGCGAAGAAGGGCACGGGCTGGAACTGTCGGGCAAATGGCTTGGTATAGGGCGCATCTGGGTGGGAGCCACCTGCTGCGGCAAGGCCGAACGCATTCTCGACATGGCCACCGATTGGGCCGCCACCCGCAAGCAGTTCGGCAAACCAATCGGCACCTTTCAGGCCACTGGGTTCAGGCTGGCTGATGGCGCGATGCAATTACGCGCCGCTGACCTGATGGTGCGCGACGCGGTGGAACGCGCAGAAATCGGCGCGATGAGCGATGCCGATGCGGCGATGGTCAAGGTCTATTGTTCGGAAATGCTGAACAAGATTGCCGATGACGCGGTGCAGATATTCGGCGGCATGGGACTGATGAAGGAAATGCCGATCCAGCGGTTCTGGCGCGACAGCCGCTTGGAGCGGATCTGGGACGGCACCAGCGAAATCCAGCGCCACATCATCACCCGATCCATCCTGCGGCCACTTGGCGCATGACACCGGCGCGTCGCGCAAATCTCGAGCGTCTTCTGAAGCCGCGGCATATCGCCTTTGTCGGCGGACGCGATGCGACGATCGCGGTGCGCGAGGCGCGCAGGCGGGGTTTCCAGGGGCAGATGTGGGCCGTGAACCCCAAACGCACCGAACTGGATGGCGTGGCATGTGTGCCCAGCATTTCGGACCTGCCCGAGCCACCTGATGCGGTCTACCTCGCCATCCCAGCGGGCGGCGTGACCGCGGCCTTGCGCGAGTTGGAGCAGATGGGTGTGGGTGGCGTGGTGTGTTTCTCGGCCGGGTTCAAGGAAACCGGCCGCGCCGATGCAGAGCGTGACCTGATAGACGCCACAGGCGAGATGGCGCTGATAGACGCCGCAGGCGAGATGGCGCTGATCGGCCCGAATTGCTATGGCATGATCAACTATGTCGACAATGCCGCGCTCTGGTCCTTTGAGCATGGCGGCTGGTCGCCGGGATACGGTGCCGCGATTGTCACCCAGTCGGGCATGTTCTCGTCCGATATCACCATGAGCGCGCGGTCCGTGCCCATGGCCTATATGGTATCTGCCGGCAATCAGGCCGTTCTGGGGATCGAAGAATTTCTCGACGTCTTTTCCGGCGGTCCTGCCGTTCGCGCCATCGGGCTACATATCGAAGGCCTGCGCAACATTGCCGCCTTTGAGCGCGCGGCTCTGAAAGCGTTGGATCAGGGGGTGCCGGTTGTTGCACTGAAAACCGGCAGTTCCTCCATCGGGGCGACGCTGACGGTCAGCCATACCGGATCGCTGTCGGGATCGAATGAACTCTATCAGGCGCTTTTTGATCGCACCGGGGTGATCAGTGTCACCAGCCCCGCCCAGTTTCTGGAGACACTCAAGTACCTTTGTGTGGCAGGTTCGCCGAAAGGGAGCCGCGTCGCCGGGTTTACCTGTTCAGGCGGTGGGGCCACGATGCTGGCCGATCATGCGGAAAAGATCGGGCTCAGCTTTCCGGCCATCGGGTCTGACGGCCAGAAGAAACTTACAAGCCTACTTCCTGACATCGCCACCGTATCCAATCCGCTGGACTATACGACCCCGATCTGGGGACAGGACGACAAGACATATCCGGTCTTTGCGGCGGCGATTGCGGCCATTCGGGCGGATCTGGCCGTGTTGGTGCAGGACTATCCGGCAGAAGGACTGGACGCGTCCAAAATCTACTACCAGAATGATGCCTCCGCTTTTGCAAGGGCGGCCAGGGACCATGCCATTCCTGCGGCGATTTGTGCGACCTTGCCCGAGAACCTTGATCGCGAAACACGCAGGCACCTGATCGACCAGGGGATCGCCCCGATGCAGGGCATTCATGAAACGATGAACGCGATGCGCGATGCGATCTGGTGGTCCGAGGTGCGGGCTCGCACAAAAAGCGACAGGCCAGAACCCTTGCACCCAGGCAGCGATGCGACGGACGTGGTCATCCTCACCGAAGATGACGGAAAAAGCTGGCTAAAGCGGCACGGCGTTGGCGTGCCCGAGGGGCACACGTGCACGGCCGCCGAGGTTGCGCAATGTGCGAATGGCATCGGATATCCCGTCGCGTTGAAAATGATGTCACCGCATCTGCCGCACAAGACCGAAGCGGGTGCAGTCGCTCTGGGGATCACTGATGCAGGCAGCCTTGCGACAGCGATCACGACCATGCAGGCGTCGGTCAGGGCGCATAAAGCAAAAGCGCTGACGGATCGCTTTCTGGTCGAAGCCATGTCGCCGCCGCCACTGTCAGAACTGATCGTTACCCTGCGCAGCGATACGCAATTCGGGCCCAGCCTGGTGCTGGGCAGCGGAGGGGTACTGACCGAACTGGTTGGCGACGTGGCGACGCTGTTGCTGCCGGCCTCGCAACACGACATCCTGCGCGCGATGGACACCTTGCGCTCGGCCCGGCTTCTGCAAGGATTCCGGGGGCGCGAAAAGGCGGATATGACACTGATCGCGAAGGCGCTGCACCAATTGTGCGAGGTCTTCCTTAAGACGCAGGGCGAGGTTGCAGAGATCGAGATCAACCCGATGTTCGTTTACCGCGACCACATCCTTGCCATTGACGCGCTGGTTCAGGTCCCCCGGGCATGAGCAGGATTATCCCTAACCCCGATCTGACTGTCGGTGCGGACAACAAGCAGCGCTGGAACCAGCCCGCATTCCGTCGCCACGGCTTTCACAACGCGCACAGGTTGTTCCGCCGCTGCCTCATGATCCGCTCCCGCGAGGTGCTGGTGCTGGAACCGGCCGAACAGGACCTTTGCGCCCAAGTGCCCGGACTGGCGGAATTGCTCGCCCACCCTGCGTTTTCCGCATTCTGCTGCCTGAACGGCAACCGGATCCTCATGGAACGGGCCGCGACGGGTTTTTCGACAACCGCCCCCCATTCCATCCAGTCGGTAAGCAAACTGCACATCCACCTGATCATAGGGCGATTGCTGGAACAGGGCCTGCTGTCCCTCGATGCGCGCGTCCGCGATTATCTCCCGGACATGGGCAGTGGCTATGCCGAGGCGACCATTCAGGCGTTGCTCGACATGGGCGTCGCCAACGACTTCACCGAAGACTACGCAGACCCAAACGCCGATTGCTATGCCGAGGAGACCGCGCTCGGTTGGCGATTGCCAGGGACGGGCGAGCCGGAAGTCACGCTAGCGGCGTTTGCGGCCTCCATCACCGGGTTTACGGCGCAAGCTGAAATGCAGCAGGCCGATTACAAGTCCGCAAACACGGATGTTCTGACGCTGATTGCGGCCAAGGTATCCCCGATCCCGCTGGCGGAATATATCGAGGAAATCGCCGACGCGGCAGGATACGAAGGCGCCTTTCATATCAGCATGAGCAAGGACGGGTATCCGGCATTTTCCGGCGGCGGCTGCCTGAGCGCACGGGACCTTGCCCGGTTTGGGTTGTTACTGGCGCGAGAAGGGCATGACTTGCGTGGGCAACCCGCTGCCAACATCGGTTTCTTACGAAATACACTGTCTCGGGAAGCGCTCAATATGACGCCCCCAAAGGAGTGGCTCAGATATTCCAACCAGACCATGACCGACGGCCGATTGATCGGCCATGCGGGCTATGGCGGACAGTTTCTAATGGTGGATACGATAACGGGAAACAGTTGCGCTTTCTTAAGTGTGCTGGAGAATGACTCTGGTTACGACGACGCGTACATGGGTGAACTTGCCAAGGTTCTTCGAAGTGTGTGTCTATTCGTTACCTAGTATCCCGTCCGTGTTGAAGTGACGCCGGGGCGCTTGCCCTGTCCCACCTGATACCTTATACTGGCCGCAACAACAACCAACAGACCTTCCGGATCGGGCGGATGTCCGCTGGCGGTTCCGCGGGGGCATCGAGAAGGGGCAGGCAACGGGCACAGGTGGAAAGAAGACCCCCGTTCCGCTCTGAAGTGCAACACCATAGAATCCCTGTCGGGAATTAAGTCCGGATCCGGCTTTTTCCGGATACTCTGCGGCTCCGGATGTCCGCAGGCTGTCCTCGGCTTTCCCCACAGATGGGCACCGTCCGGGCGCGTCGGGGCCGTCCGCCGGAGAGACCCCAGCCGGCCTACAGGCGGACCGCCGTTGTGCCGGGCGTCAGGCGGTGCCTGCCACCGTCTGGTCCTCCCGCATACAGCGGTCATGGGGAACGATGTTGGAGGTCACAACCAAGCCCGCGCATGATGGGCCCTCTGATGCTTTCCCCTTTCACTGAGACGTGCGTATAGCGCCTTCATGTCCGGGCGGCATCCGCCGCCGATGTGGTGCCGCTGTCATGGGCGAAGGGAGCCACGCCGATCAGGGCGGCGGCCAGTCGGCCGCCGATGGAGTCCGGCTCCCGCATCCATGCGGCTGGCCCCGCCGTCGTGACGGAGCCGCTGCCAGGAAGGTGGAAGCTCTGGGAAGGAGTGAAGATCCTGCTCCATCTAGTCATCGCCATACAGGCCATGCACGAATGGGTCTGAAGCCAAACGGAGGGAAAAGACACGGACTTAGGTGTGATAGATTGATGGTCCTCACGTTGTCCGTGATCGAAGCTGGATTGGCTGTGCTCAACACTGGAATTCCGGCTGATTGCTTTGGGAAGGGTTCGGCGGCGAGGCATAGCGTTCCTTTGTCTTCAAGGATCAAACCCGATCGGGAACTTCGACCTAAAATACACAGTTGAGCTGCGAAGCACGCTCCTATAAGTGGCAAAGGTCAGAACAGTCGTGGTACCCAACCATACAGACAGGGTTTACCTGCCACATTCGACCAAGAAGACAACGAGTCTATCACGCGCTTCTGGTTCGGGTGCCAGAAAACTCAGCATTGACCAAGGCCAAAGTCTCGGAAGCCATCTCTATCAGATGCCTACGCCGCCTATCAGGAATCATCTGACGGCTCGCGCAATGGAGTTGACGCGAGCCTGTTGGATTTCCGCGTTCCAGGCCCTGCCCGTGCGCGACCGACACACCAGACGACTCACCTTCTGAGGACTTCCCGAAGTTCAGCGGCCAACCCGTCGATCTTTTCCTCCAGACGAGCCTGGCCTTCCTCCAGACGAGCCTGGCCTTCCTCCAAACGCACCTGGCCTTCGTCCAGGCGGACCACATCATTCTGAAGGGATGTCATTCCGAGCGCCAGCCAACCTACGACACCGAAAAAGGCAATGAGACACGCCACCGCCATCGGATGCCTTGTCAAGTCGTTCCGCGGCTCCGGCCGCAATTCGCGCACCAATAGCCGCGCCAATTCCGGGGTGGCACCAGCATTCGTCAGTTCCTCGCGCGTCACGCCCATGTCATTTTCTCCCTAGAGCCAGAACTTCCTTCGCATCTCCATACGAGGCCTGCTGCAGTCCAGTCAGAAATATACGCCCCATTTCTGCCATTTCCATATACCTGATGATAGGACAATTGCATTTGGGGCCTTGCCGTCCCGATGGTGCCTAAAATCATCCAAGCCTGACCTCAACCGCAACAGGAGCGCCAATTCTGTCCGCAATCCGTTCCTGTAAACCATAACGAAAGTCCCAAACGCGATAGCCCTGACTGACGACGTGCCCGTCGCGGATATGCGACTCTACAGGGCGGATTTCCCGCTTCGCGAACGAAGTCAGCAGATGGAATTTTCTGAAGCAGGCCACCTAAATCGAGCCACCGTCAGATTGCAACACATCATATAGATTGATGGATTTTCCGGAGCCCACTTCCACTCCGAAGTGGGGCACCGGCCATTTCCGCGGCGGGGGTGCTAGAAGGCCGGATCCGGCTATTCGTCAGGGGAATCGAGGCGGAAAACCCCGGTTTCCGGGCGAATTACCTGTGAAAGCGGCCGTGGACGGGACGCCTGACGAATCGGCTGCGCCCGGAAATCCCCCTGACGCTCGCGCGTGGCCCGACCGATTGAGGTGCGGACTGTCGCATCGTTCCCACCCGGCGGCTGCATGGAAAGGGACGCGGGGACAATATATCAAAGGGCCGTGGCCGACCTCTCATGGAAGACGGGATGGCGTCATGTCCCGATGCGGAGATCGATTTCGGTGAAATCCCCTGACTGGACGCGGGCCTTGGAAAACGGCGCCTGATGGACAGGTCCGGTCAGCTTTGGCGTGAAGGCGGGTTGGGGAACCGGCCTTGCCGCCCGTAGGGTCGGGTTCTGGAGGGCATCAGCAGTTCCGGGACAGCATACCGCGCCGGGCCTGACGGGTCCCCGCATCGCATCGTCGGGCTTTTCAGTGGGCTGGCCGGCTCCCCGGAGCGGTACAGGCGGATGTCCGGTTCTGGCGAGGGATACGCTTGGGTCGGGGAAAGGTCCCGGACAGCCGTTCACATGGAATCGTCCTGCCCGATGTCTGACGCCGTTGGTTCAGCCTGAGACCGCCGTCTCCAGCCTTCCCCCGATTCTGGCCACGGTGCCGGCCAGTCCGCCGGTTTCGGTGCGGGAGGTCTCGGCCGAGGAAGTCGAAATCCGATTCGGTCAGTTCGGAGGCGGACACGCCCTCCAGCGTGACGCTGGCGTCTTCCCCGTAGCCGGTGACCACGGCATTGCCGTCCGCGTTGTCCGTGATGGTCAGGTCGTCGAACGTCTTTCCGCCCTTGATCACGATCAGGTCGTGGTCCCACCCGATGAATTTCCCGGTGAGCCCGTCGAAAGCCTTCGTCGGCCCGAAGTCCATGACCGTGTCGTGTCCGGCTTTTCCACCGAACACAAAGCGGTCCGCGCCCCAGCCGCCCTACAGCGTGTCGTCGCCAGCACTTGCCTTGATCGTGTCGTCGCCTTTGCCACCGTACAGCCTGTCGTCGAATAGACCGCCGTGAAGCCTGTCGTCGCCGTAAGCCTCGTAACCCGGATCGTGCCGAGTGCCCACTTCCCTTATGTCAGATGTCTTGCCCATTCCTTCACTCCTTCTTTCACTCCGTTTTAAGCGCGGGAGGTCTCAGCCCAGGAAGTCGAAATCCGACTCGGTCAGGTCCGAAGGGATTCCGCCGCGCGGCCCGAGCCGGAAGCCCGGTCGCCATCTCCCTGCCGACGCCAACCGTCCCGTCTGGAATCAGGGCAGGAGGTCCCAAAGGCTGGTGTCATTACCGAAGGCTTTCATGTCGAAATGGTCCCGATCATCAAAGTCGAAGTCGAAGTCGAAATCCTCCGCGGTGACCTGCGACGCCCGTATTCCGAGCAATGTGACGGATCCGCCATCCCAGGTGATCACGGTGTTTTCGCCGGACTGATCGACCGTGAGATCCTCGAGCATCATTTTGCCAGGTCCGTACGCGGTCCTCTCCGGTGGGACGCCCCAAAATGCCAAGGTGTCCGTCCCGTCCTCGAAGTCGTGGATGGTGTCATCGCCGCCGCTGGAGCGCATCCAACTGGTATGCGTAAGCCAGAAAATCCGGCCCGCCGGTGATTCGCTTTCGGTGCCGGACGGACGGTGTCCGTCCGGGCGTCAGGCGGTGGCGGCCTCCGTCCGATCCTCCCACACGCGCCGGTCGCGGAGAAGGGCGTTGGCGGTCACGACCAGCCTGCGCATGACGGCGACGAGGGCGACCCTGTGGGGCTTTCCCCTCCCCCTGAGGCGATCGTACAGTTCCCTCATGTCCGGGGAGCGCCTGCCGGACGGCAGCGCTGCCATGCAGGCGACGTCCCTCGGCCTGCGGCGTCCGCCGCCGATGTGGCGCCCGCCCTTCAGGGTGCCGCTGTTGCGGGCGAAGGGGGCCACGCCGACCAACCCGTCCTGCGGGGCAGGGCCCCGCACCGCCGCCGCCGGTAGTGACCGACGGCGGTGGTCCCGCCACAGGAATGAACCGGAGGGACGGCGGAAGGCAACAGGCATGTTTTCCACAGGACATCGCGCCAGATTTTTCCACAGCCACATCCTCCTTTCATTCCTGATTCTCTGAACATACGAGGTCGCCGGGTCCGTCGCCATCCATTGGCGGGCCGGCCCGGCGCCTCCGCTTCTCAATGGCGTGCCGCACCTGATGGGCGAATGGCTGTTCGCCGTCCAGGGCCATCCAGTCCCGGAATGTCTCCATGGCCAGCCTGCCGTCTTTTCGCAGCCGCTCCAGGAGGCTGGCCCGGGCAGGCGCGCGCAGCTTCTCCGGGAAGGCCTGAAGCCGTCCCTCCACATCGTCTTCACTGACTGCCGTCGGAAGGTCGGGCACGGTCACGTCGACCGCGGCCAGCGCGCCGATGGCGCCGGGCACGGGAAATATCCCCGCTGACGGCAATGCCGTCGCTTCCGTCTGATATGTGGTGCCGGTCATGGCCGGTCCCCTTCATCCGCTTCCGCCGCCAGCCGGTCCGACCTGTTCGGGGGCCGGGCGAGCGGACGCGAGGGGGACCGTCAGGGATGGATGATCTGTCAAGGGGCCGGCCGGGACCGGCCGTTTTCTGGATTCAGGCCGGAGAAAGTGACATATCGTTTGATTTCAATGACTTGATGTCAGGTGACAGAAATATGCCCGTCAACTGGCAGAATCATGGTCGTACTGGTGGAAAAATTATGCCCGTCGTGACAGATGCCATGCTGGCGCACTCCAGGGGCATCATATGCTTGCCTAACCAAATCTCTCTGTGGCGGCAGGACTGCGGGATATTGAGGGGCCGGACCGTAGCCGGATACCGGCCACGGCCATTCCGGACAGGCGGTTGCCGCAGGTCGCTCGTTCAGGCGCGCCGGTGGTAGCCAGATCCGGCTTTCCCGCCCGGCGGCGGTTCAGGCCGCAGGCCGTTATGCGGGAAAACGCTACAGGGTGGGATTCATTTCATTGATTTCCTTCATGGCTAGGCAAATATATAATCCCCCACTTCAGGGCGGAACGGGAGCAACAAGTCAATGTCGATGCAACCAGAAATCTGCACAGTTGCCGGCTAGAATCACCTGTCGCCTCCCGCGGCGACTCTGTGGCCAGAGCAGCGGAACAGAAGAACAAAACGGCTACTGTTGCAATCTGGAGCGGGGCGCACCGCCCTTGGACCCTCTCAATGTTTACAGGAGAGCCATAAGCCATTATGCGCAAGCTCGAAAGACACTCAGAGGCTGTCTGGCGCATGACCAATTTCCTACATGAGCATGATCTACCCGACGGTTTGGACCTCGGATCCGTTGTTGCAGTGGACTGTGAAACCATGGGACTGTGTATCCATCGCGATAGGCTATGCGCGGTCCAGGTTTCCAGTGGCAGCGGAGATGCCCATGTCGTGCAGATGGCCGTTGACCAGAACAAAGCACCAAATCTCTGTGCGATGCTCAACGATCGAGATGTGCTGAAGCTCTTCCATTTCGGACGTTTCGACATCGCAGTCCTATACTACACGTTTGGTGCCCTCGCGGCACCAGCTTACTGCACCAAGATTGTGTCGAGACTGGTCCGAACAAATGCTGAGCGGCATGGATTGAAAGATCTGCTGAGTGAGCTGCTTCAAATCGAAGTCTCCAAACAGGAGCAGTCGAGCGATTGGGGTGCAGATAAACTGACAGCAAAACAGATCGACTATGCCGCTTCAGATGTCCTCTACCTGCACAGACTGCGAAAGAAGTTGGACGAACGGCTGGTCCGTGAAGGCCGCGAAGAACTTGCCCGGTCATGCTTTGATTTCCTGCCCACCCGTGCGCTTCTTGACTTGGCGGGTTGGCAGGATACAGACATTTTTGCCCACTGAGCCTGATAGGGCATAAAAGGATGGATAGAAGGGCTTTTCTTGATGTAGGGCAGCGAGTGATCCGACGTGAGGCACGGGCACTGGGCCTCTTGATAGGCACAATTGACAAGAGCTTCGCAAATGCCGGAGAGTTGCTTCTGGCAGCACAGGGCCGGGTCATTGTTTCCGGAATTGGAAAGTCCGGGCACATCGCGAAGAAGATAGCCGCGACGTTCGCCAGCACCGGCACACCTGCCCACTTCGTCCATCCGGCGGAAGCGAGCCACGGTGACCTTGGGATGATGGCACAGGGCGATGTCGCACTCGTGCTCTCGAATTCAGGTGAGACGCCGGAACTTGCCGACCTAATCGCCTACACGCGCCGATTTGGGATTCCGCTTATTGGAATAGCCGGCAACCCGAACAGCACGCTTCTCCAGCAATGCGATGTGAGTTTGGTGCTGCCACCGGCCGACGAAGCCTGCGACAAGGGCATCGTTCCGACAACTTCCACCACGATGACCCTCGCACTTGGCGATGCCCTGGCCATCGCCTTGATGGAGCACCGACGGTTCACGCCGGAATTGTTCCGAGAGTTCCATCCCGGAGGGCGGCTTGGTGCACGCCTGTCCCGGGTTCGAGACCTGATGCACGGGGACCCGCCGCTTGTCACTTGCCCTACACCGATGAGCGAAGCGCTGCTGGAAATGACGCGAAGAGGCTTCGGCGTCGTCGGTGTGCGGGAAGAGAATGACAGTATGCTTGCGGGCATCGTCACTGACGGAGACCTTCGTCGGCATATGATCGGACTTCTGGACAAGGCAGCGCAGGATGTCATGACCGTCCGTCCCCGAACGATCGGGCCAGATGCACTTGCCGAAGAGGCGGTTGCCGCCATGAATGAACACCGAATCACATGCCTGTTCGTCGTCGACCCTCCCGGAAGCCGACATCCAGTGGGCATTCTGCATGTCCACGACTGCCTAAGAGCGGGAATCGTCTAGAACATGGCGATGAAAGACCGTTATTCCCGTACGGTCGCGTGGCTGAAGATCTTCCTCCCGCTGATGGCGTTGGGAATTCTATCGACCATTATTCTGATCGCCCGTGTGGTCGAGCCCGCACAGGAACTCCGATTCACGAATGTGGACATCGCGAAACTGACGGACCATCAAATGATCGGGAGCCCCGTGTACTTCGGTGTAAGCAGAGATGGAGTGGCGATTCGGCTGGCAGCGATGAGCGCCCTTCAGGAACCGGATGGCTCCGACCCGGATAGTTCGGACCGCTTTCGTGGCCGCTCGGTTCGCGCCGAAATCGATATTCCCCAAGGCGATCGAATCGAGGTCTACGCGGACAATCTGGCAATCAATGTTGAGGAAAACACTGCGGCAATGATCGGGAATGTGCGTATCGAGTCTTCAGGTGATGTTGTGCTAGTCACTGAAGAGATACGGCTCTTGCTTGATGCAGCGCGGATTTCCTCGGAGGAATTGACCAAACTCTCCGCTCCAGTGGGCGAGATTGTTGCGGATAGCTTCCAAATGGTGCAAAGTGGCGAAGTTGGAGCTGACTATATCCTGGTCTTCAGGGGCAACGTTAAAGTGCTATTCAACCCTACAGAATGAGGTGGTACGTGATTTCCGGTTCTTCCATCAAGGTGCTCGCGTTCCTGCTCGTGGTGATGTCCTTCTGGGCCGCAGCACTGGCGCAGGGCACCGAACTCTCTCTCGGAATGCGTGATCACGACACTGAATTGCCGATCGAGATTACTTCGACGGCTCTGACTCTGGACCAGGAAGGCGGAGTCGCCAACTTTTCCGGGCAAGTCATCATTAACCAAGGTTCAATAATCATGACCTGCGGCAATGCGCGTGTCGAATACGACGTGGACCCCGAGAAGGGAAAAGAGAGGATTACGGCAATCCACATGTCAGACAATGTGACGTTCGCAAGTGACAGCGAAACGGCCGAAGCGGAGCAGGCAGTCTATTTGCCGCAGGACAACCGACTGGTGATGAGCGGCAATGTTCTGATTGTTCAGGGAACCACTGCCATCAGCGCCGACACGCTCGAATACGATCTCGAGAGCGGATCCGGGCAGGCAGGAGGAGAGGTCAGAACCACTTTACGGTTGAACGAAAACCGATGACCACCGCTCCCAGGTTCGATGTGGTGGTTGGCCGGCCTGGTCTTCACGTCACCAATCTTCGAAAGACATACCGAAAGAAGACAATCATCAGGGGCATCAGCCTTGATCTTGAGCCTGGCGAGGTTGTGGCTTTGCTTGGTCCGAATGGTTCGGGAAAAACAACCACATTCCATTTGATCGCAGGCCTGATTGGCTCCGAGGGCGGTCAGGTAATGATCGACGGGATTGATGCGACCGCTTTCCCAATGTACCGCCGCGCCAGGCTAGGTATTGGCTACCTGCCGCAGGAAGTCTCGATCTTTCGCGGCCTGAATGTCGAGCAGAACATCCTCGCTGTTCTTGAGATCTCGATGCCGGACAGCCCACGCCGCCGCGAACGGCTTGAAGAACTTCTTTCGGAATTCTCCATCAGTCACCTACGACGCGCCTCGGCGCTTTCGCTTTCAGGTGGTGAGAGACGGCGAGTCGAAATTGCCCGATGCCTTGCTTCAAACCCGAGATACATACTGCTTGATGAGCCTTTTGCGGGCGTGGATCCGATCGCAGTGGAAGAGATCCGTGGGCTCATTTCGGATCTGAAAGGGAAAGGAATTGGAGTGTTGATCACTGACCACAATGTACGCGAGACGCTGCAGATCGTCGATCGGGCCTACATCATGCATGACGGCCAGATGCTCAGGAGCGGCACAGCCCAGGAAGTCATGAGTGATGAGAACGTTCGCCGCGTCTTCTTGGGCCCGGGCTTCAGGATCACACAAGGGTGAATGCGCGCGGGATCAAACACCGGCGTCTTGAGTCGGTTTTCCGTTGACGTTGATTCAGGTCCTGCTGCAAACTGAAGGCAATGCAGAGCCCTGCCACTTTCGCCACCCCCGTCCCCGCAGGGTATCATTCCGTTTCATTGGTTATGTGCCGTGCTGGCGCAAAGGCGGCGCGGCAATTCACAGCCAACTAGATGCAGCCGTAGAGGTTCCCGGGTCCAAGGAGGCGTTATGCAAATTCAGATCAGCGGCAAGCAAATCGATGTCGGCGAGGCCCTCGGAAATCGTGTCAGAGAAGGGCTTTCGACCGTTGTCGGCAAGTACGCGAAGCGGGCAACTGATGCCAGTGTGACTTTTTCGCGGGAAGGACATGAGTTCGCTTGTGAAATTGTCGTGCATCTGTCGACCGGGCTTTCAGCTCAGGCGCACGCACATGCGCATGACATATATGCCGCGTTTGTTCAGGCAAGTGAGCGGATGGACAAGCAGTTGCGCCGGTACAAGCGCCGTTTGAAGGATCACTACCGTGACCGTTCCACACCAGTTGAACTATCCGATGCGTCCTCCTACATCCTGGCCGCTGCGGGCGGAGAGCATGAATCCGGGGACGAACACGACCCGGAGCCGGAATCTCTGCAACCAATAATTGTGGCTGAAATGGAGACCAAGATACCGTCGTTGTCTGTTGGAGAAGCCGTCATGCAAATGGAACTGGCGGGGGCACCGGTTCTGGTATTTCGCAATGAGCGCCATTCCGGGCTAAATGTCGTGTATCGCCGTGACGACGGGAATATCGGCTGGGTTGACCCGCGCAGCACGGGATGAAGTACACGGTATGTAGCCTTCTGACCGAACAGGGGAGTTATGGAGCTTTCTTCAATCATTGAGCCCGGCGCGGTTCGGTTTGTCAGCGGGGTGTCAAACAAAAAGAGGCTGTTCCAGATCGTGGCGGAACTGGCGGCGGAGGTCTATGGGGTCGCAAACCGGGAAGCGGCGGACGCACTCACCAGCCGAGAAGCGCTTGGCTCCACCGGGGTCGGCAAAGGCATTGCCCTACCACATGCGCGACTGGACGAGCTAAGTCATGTGATTGGTGTATTCGTTCGTCTTGATAAGCCGATTGACTTCAGGGCCGTGGATCGCCTGCCAGTGGATCTGGTCTTTGCGCTCTTCGCACCAGTCGAGTCGGGAGTTGACCATCTCAAGGCACTGGCACTGGTTTCGCGCACTCTGCGCGACACGTCCGTCTGCTCAAAACTCAGATCCAACGGGGATCCAGCGACGCTACATGCGGTTCTGACCGAGCTCACCGCTGAAGCGGCTTGAGTCCGATATCCGCAATCTGGCACGCCTCTCCACAGGACCCAGTCCGAACTCCTTTTACCCTCCACGGTAATTTCACAGAAGCGGAATTCCGGACCGTATGTTACGGCTGCGCCCGCCGTTGGGACAAGTTGGAATATAGGCAACCCATTGCATTCGCGGCGTTTGCGATCCACGTCAATCGTGACGATGGCGACCATCAAAAGGTGGGAAATTCTGGGACAAAAGCTGCCCACAGCGTCCCAAGCGAACGCGATACGAATTCGGCGTTGGTAATTTTGATTGAGTGAACGCCGCCAGTGGTGGCACGGTTCGGACCCGCAAAGGTGGATCTCCAATACTGCGCTGCGGTTGCTCCGATCAATTTTCGGCCAAGATGGCATACGGCAAAGGAGTCGCCCCGACGCCCCTGCACGCTGAGCTCACAACGCGGCTGGCGGTCGAGTTCCTCGAGATGTCGTGCGCGAATCCGCCGATCCAGCTTCCAGACGACGGGCGGCTCCCTTGCTGACTCGCTGGTTCGCGCCGCTGCATCCGGATCGAGGACAAAGTCGCCAAGCTCGGTAAGACCGAACTCCACCGCCATGAGTGGTTCGATTAGCCGACAGTGCGCGATCATAACCACTGTCTGAAGTTGGCGACAGCCGACAAGGCCGCGGGCTGGGTGCATCCCAGATTGTTGGCATGGCTCGCTTGAGTGTTTCTTGAGCCTTGACTTCTTGGCATGGGAGCGACTTTCGGTCGATTTTCGCCCGTGAAAGTCGACCGAAAGCATAGATTTCCAACAGTCTGGGATACAACCCCCGAGAACCCGAGAAATTAATGCTTGACGAAGGGGGGATCACCTTCCCGCACGCGGAACTGATGCTCGGCGCCTACCTCAACGGCGCGCTCGACGCCGACGCGCTGACCGGCACCGCCAACCATGACGAGATCTGGGGCTGGGGTGGCGACGACACCCTTCGCGGCTCCGAGGGCAACGACCGGTTGTACGGCGGCGACGGCAACGATCTCATGGAGGGCCATAATGGCCACGACACGATGTTCGGCGGCAGGGGGCGCGACCATCTCTCCGGCAATTCCGGCAACGACCGGCTCGACGGCGGCGGGGGAACGGACGTCCTAACGGGCGGCGGAGGGAAAGACGTCTTCGTCGTCAAGAACGCGGAAGGGTCCGTCGACGTGATCAAGGACTTCATCATCATCGACGACGTCGTTCGCCTGCCCTACAACGTCAGCGAAACCGACGTCACGTTCGTCAAGACCACCAACGACCGGGGCCACACCGTCCACAATCTGGTCTACCTCGCCGACAAACTCAACGAGAAGGTGCTGGCGCAGTTCGAGCACATGGACGGCGATGACCTGAGTCAGGTCAAGTTCATCTGGGACCTCGATCCCGAGGCGGAGGCGCCTCCCGGCGAGACGATCGACGGCACGAACGGAATTGACCTGCTGTTCGGCGCCTAGGACTTCGATACCATCAAGGCCGGCAAAGGCAACGATGTCGCTCACGGCCGCGGCGGCGACGACAAGCTTTACGGCGGCAAAGGTAACGACGCGCTCCACTGCGAACATGGCAAAGGCGGGCCCCAACGGGACATCCTCTATGGCGGCGCGGGGGACGACACCCTCAACGGCGGCCGCGACCGACTCGAGGGCAACGACATTCTCGACGGCAGCGGCGGTTCGGTTCGCCTGTTCGGCGACGGCGGCGAGGACACCGACTTCCTGCACGGCGGCGAAGGGGTTGACAGCTTCATCTTCCGCTCCGGGGACATGGTTGACACCATCCTCGACTTCGAGGACAGCATCGTCTTCTAGGCCGCGACCGACGACGCTCCGGACACGCTGTCCTTGGATTTCGCCGACCTGACCATCACCGACAGTGCGGAGGCCGGCGGCTTTCAACTGGACACTGTTAACTCGATGTCCCTTTCGTGTGCATGGGCGGCCCAATCCACAGGAACCGGCCGGGCTGGGCCGAACCGGTCCAGATTTCACGGCCAGGGCCACGCGCATCACCGGATCCATGCCGCCGGAACGTCAGCCCACGCTGGAATCACGGAATATCCGGGACGGACATCCGTTCCTTTCGCTGCCTCGGACATGATCCGGCGATGCGCGGCTACGCCAGCGTCGAGTTAACAGTGTCCAGTTGAAAGGGCCGGCGGGGCCGTGATCACCTCGGACAAGTACGACGGCGAGATCATCGTTAAAGGGGTCGACGCCCTTAGAGTTTGACTAATAAGTCATTGTTTTAATTATATTGTTTTATTCCAGACACCTGCGTCCCTTGCCAGCCTTCGGAACAGGAACCGGCAGGCGGCCAGCCGCGCCCAGGCCACGGAGCTCTCCAGGCTCCGCACGCAGTCCTTCGCCAGACGGCGGCAGCGCGACATCCAGGCGAAGGCGCGCTCCACGACCCGGCGGCGGCACGGCACCGTGAACCCCTGGTTCCCCTGGGTCTTTCCACGGTCCCCGGCACCTCGGGGACACCCGTCTCCGCGAGCCTGGCGCACGGTCTCCCGCCGCTGCAGCCGCTGCCGGCCCAGACCTTCGTCACCTCCGGCGCCCTCTCCAGCATCGCCAGGATGACCTCCGGCGCGCCGTCCCGGTTCCGCGCGTCGGCCGTGTGGGCCTGCACCGTGATCGGGGTCCCCTCCACGTCAACCGCGATGTGCCGCCTGCGGCCCCTGGCCTTCTTTCCGGCGTCGTACCCGGACGGCCCCTCCATCTCCTTCGTCCTCACCGGCTGGCTGCCGGTCCCGGCGGCGGTCGGCTCCGGGTCACGCCCCGCCCGGTCGCGCGCCAGGCCACGCGGCGCGTCCGTCATGCGCTCAAGGACGCCCGTGCCGCGCCATGGATGGAAACAGCCCTGGACCGTGGTGAACGGCGCGGAACACCTGGGAACCGCCCGCAACCGGCAGCCCGTCGCCAGCATGTACCGGATCGCGTCGGGGACCTCGCGGAGATCCGTGGACCGGGGCCGGCCAGCTGCGACGGCGGTGGCGGAAGCGGCTCAACCAACGACCATTCCCCGTCGGTCAGGTCGCTTTCATATCGCTCCGCATTGCGCCTGTACCTCTCCCGGGTGGTCCCGTTCCAAGCCATGGTATCCTCCCTGTCTGGTTGGTTTCTGACACGGAAATACCACATCTGGCAGAGGCCATCCACATTTTAGGTCAACCTCTTAATCTGACGGCCGACGACTTCGACTTCGTGACGGTCGATCAATACAACGATTTGCTGACCGCCTAGGCCGACGGCCTAAATGTGAAAGACAGGAAAGGGCAGCGCTTCGGGGCCGCCCTCTTTCTTTGTGTGCCGGGCATGACCGGCAACGTGGCAGCGGCTGCGCTCGGCCGCCCTGCCAGTTTCGCCTGAGCGTCCGGACGACCTTGCCGACGATGTGGACCTCCTTGGAACGGGACAGGGATAGGGTTCGTGAACGGGTTGGCGGAAAGCAGGCGCTGCTCCAGCGGTCCGTCGCCGCGGGTCGGCCCGGATGTAGCCCAGATTGTTGACAGCATCATTTGTTCCGGAACTTTCCAGAGACCGCACGTCGGACAGGAACCGGATGAACCAGCCAGTTGCACCCGTTCAGAGGCAAGCGACGGTGAGTGCAGGTCATGACGCGGGACGAAGTGAACCGGGTGCATCGGCATCCGGACGCGGTGGCGTATCCGGTATCCGCGGGTCTGGGATAGGAAGGCGCGGCGGTCGTTCGCGCCTGCGAGGGTGGCCACATCCGGTACTGGACCAGGGGCCGCCCGATGCGCTGCGCGTCGCAGTGGAGCGGGCGCTCCGGGCAGCCTCGTCCGCGGCACTGCGACGCTGAAGCTTCTTCCGGAGCGGCTGGACGGGACACTGCCAAGGCCGGAATGCGAGCGCCGCGGCAGGCAGGCATTTCGGCTTTGGTCAGAACTCAATGTATGGCAGTCGTCCTGATGATGTCAGCATCGCTGCTGCCTTACGAACATGGGTTTGGAAAAATGCCCTTCCACTTGGAACTTTGGTGGCGCTCGCTTCACAGCGTCCCCGGCAGCTGACTATCGCCGCCGGGGACAAAGCGCCGCTTAGTTGCAGCGCATTTCGATATTGTTCTCACTCGCGTAGGCCATCGAGTCCGCCTCAACCAGCGGGCTGATTACCTCGGCATCTGGTTCAATGTAGTCGGTGATCTGCTTCCACTCCGCGCTTGACGCGTTCCATTGTTGTACAATACCGAGTCCATTGCCACCATGGTTCTCACAGGTCACCGAGAAAGGCGGACCGAAGTTCGGAATGCCCAACGCCTCCATCCTCTCGGCTGTCATTTCCAGCGCTTCCATACCATCGCGCATCATCGAAGGGGTTATATTGGCCTCGCCGTGGATCTCCTGAGCAGTGCGCGCCGCTTCGCCAGCAAGCATCGCGGCATACAGACCCCTGTTGTAGAGTACCGTGCCCGGGCTGTTGCCATCGCCCGCACCCATGCCTTTGTCGAAGACACGGGTCTTCAGCTCATCGTAAATCGGAAAGTCCGATCCAGGAAGATGCATATTCAGCGACTTGTATCCGTCAGCGCCTTCACCCACGGGAAGAACATCGTTTTCGGATCCTGACCACCAGATTCCGATGAAGTTCTCCATTGGGAACCGAATGTTGGCGGCCTCCTGAATGGCGACCTGATTCATGATGCCCCAACCCCAGAGCAACACATAGTCAGGACGTTCGCGGCGGATCTGCAGCCACTGGGACTTCTGCTCCTGTCCGGGGTGATCGACAGGTAGCAGGCTCAGGTTGTAGCCATGCTTGGCCGCCAAGACCTCCAACGTGCGAATTGGCTCCTTACCATACGCGGAATTGTGATAGACCAGTGCGATCGTTTTCCCGCTGATGTCACCATCATTCACGTCAAGAATGTGCTTTACGGCGATGGAGGCGCCATTCCAGTAGTTGGTCGGGTAGTTGAAGACCCATTCGAATACTCTTCCATTCGCGGCTGAGGTTCGACCGTAACCCATCGAGTGTACGGGAATCCCGTCAGCACTGGCCTTTGGGATCAACTGGTAGGTGATTCCAGTCGAGAGTGGCTGGTAGATCAGGGAGCCCTGACCCTTGGTTGCCTCGTAACACTCGACGCCCTTTTCGGTGTTATAGCCAGTTTCGCATTCGACAACTCGGGTCATCACGCCACCAATTCCACCGTCACGCTCGTTCAGCAGTGTGAAATAATCGGCGTACCCATCGGCGAACAGGGAACCGTTGGCTCCATAAGGTCCAGTGCGGTAGCTGAGCGACGGAAACACAAGCTCCGCCATGGCAGGTCCTGCCGCCAGGACCCCGGCCAAAGCAATGGTTGCCAGATTCAGTTTCATTCGAGGTTCCTCCTTCGGTTGGTTGGTTTCGACACCCTCTGCATGAGGTTGGGTGTTCGCGATATCGAGTCTCAGGGAATCGCATCTTGCTAGCCATGATGGCAGATTTCAACCCAGTTGGGCTGTTGCGTGGACGCAGGCTGCCGCGCTTGACTGATTGAGCCGTACCGACAATTGGTCGATGGCTTCCCGCTCAGGATTCCAGCCGCCATTTCTCCGCGTTCACACATCAAGCTGCTTTCTGCCAGATGGTGGAAGATTCGCGGTTAGACCTATCCATGGTCTTCGCTTGTGTGTCCCGCCTTGTTGCTGTCACCCGGAGAGCAGGAAGGGACAATTGCCTCTTTCGGAACTCCCCGGTCGACCGTCTGCCATTCCACCCGACACTGCGGCGGCCGGTCGGTTGGTCCCGCGTGCCGGATATCAGCGGGGAACCAGCCCGGCTGAACCGGTGGCCGCACAGACCATGGCTGCCTTTTCCGTCGCCGGAAACGACCAAAGAGCGGAAGGCCCGCTGTCATCAGCCTTTGGACGCAGCCTGCGACCTCTGGACGCCGGACTCCATGCCCACTCCATAGGGAGTCCTGCCGACGCCGTGATGACCGCGAAGGACTGGCTACGGGCGCTGGAACCTCAATGGTTCTTCAGGAGGCCCACAAACATATTTTCCCTGCCGGAGCAGTGAATTTCTGTTCCCGTCAATGTCCATCTGCTAAGGTCCACCATGCCTACGCTATGCAGAGACTGTCTGGGACAATCCGATTCCTTGGGGGCGCGCTGTCCTGCATGCCTGTCACCCCGCGCAATTTCCCATTCGGAACTGTTCACCCTATCGATCGCCCATATGGACTGTGATGCCTTCTATGCGAGTGTCGAAAAGCGCGACAACCCCGAACTGGCCGACAAACCCGTCATTATTGGGGGCGGAAAGAGAGGGGTTGTGTCAACCGCTTGCTACATCGCCCGTATCAAAGGCGTTCGATCGGCAATGCCTATGTTCAAGGCACTGAAGCTCTGTCCGGAAGCAGTGGTCATCAAACCCCGCATGTCGGCCTACTCGGAGACCAGTCGGCAGATTCGCAAATTGATGGAGGAACTCACACCTGCCATCGAGCCGCTTTCTCTCGACGAGGCGTTTCTTGATCTATCAGGTACGCAGCGCCTTCACGGCCATCCACCGGCAGTATTGCTGGCCCATCTGGTCAAGCGGATGGAAGAGGATCTTGGAATTTCCGGATCAATAGGACTTTCTCACAACAAGTTTCTTGCCAAGGTCGCCTCGGATCTTGACAAACCGCGTGGCTATTCTGTGATCGGAAAGGCTGAAACCGAGGACTTTCTGAAGGATCGGCCGGTGCGGCTAATCTGGGGTGTGGGGAAATCGCTTCAGCAGTCGCTGGAGAGATCCGGGGTCCGCACCTTCGCGGATCTGAGGAGGTGGGACAGAAAGGAGCTTGGCAAAAGATTCGGCTCCATGGGAGATCGACTCTGGCATCTCGCCCGCGGAGAGGACCGCCGCCGTGTTCAACGAGACGCCCCGGTGAAGTCGATTTCCAACGAAACCACTTTTTTTGAGGACACCGAAAACGATGGCATTCTGGATGGCCACATTTGGCGGCTGAGCGAAAAGGTTGCGGATCGGGCCAAGGCAAAGGGCATTGCCGGAAAGGTGGTCACGTTGAAGTTAAAACGCGCTGACCATCGCTTGCTGACCCGTCAGGCGAGTCTGCCTGATCCCACGCAAATGGCCGACAGGATTTACCGTGTCGCCCTTGCGCTGTTTGACGCCGTTGGAGACCGGCGATCGTACAGGCTTCTCGGAGTGGGACTAAGCCAGCTAACCCAGGCTGAAGAAGCGGACCGCACTGGCGACCTGCTGGATCCCGGCGCCGAACGGCGTGCCTTGGCCGAACGGGCAGCGGACGAAATCCGAAAACGGTATGGTAAGGACCTGATCGTCAAGGGACGTGCGTTACGCTAACGGGAAGGAGACGAACCGGGTAACCGTCGGTTGGATTTCGGGTCTGCGCAGGTCTGAATTCTTGCCGAGTTGAATCGCCGGCGTCTCGAGCGGGCGGCATCATTACGACCACTATTCCGCAGCCAGTGGCATGTTCTGTCTTCCAATCTGTATGATTTCGGCGGTTACCTTGCGCATGAGCGATCGAAACGATTCAAATTGCTTGCTTGGGGCGATACGTCGTTCATTCATATAGAGTGACCGGTCGATTTCCACCTGGATTACATGTTGACCCATAGAGGGCCTGCCATAGTGTTTCGCTGTGTAGGCACCAGCGAACGGCGTATTTCGGGTAACACGTAGCCCCGCACCCGAGAACACCGCTTCCACGCGGTCAACCAAATCTTGCCGGGCGGAGGTGCCAAACCGATCGCCTAGTACGATCTCAGGACTTCGAGTTCCAATACCAACTGTCCCTCGCATGGCAGCGTGGGGCATTGAGTGGCAGTCGATCAGAACGACCTCGCCAAACTGTTGCCGTACATCGTACATGAGCGTCTGAAGGCGGCGGTGATAGGGTCGCCAAATCCCGTCGATACGACGGTATGCCTCGCTTAAACTGATCTTGCCACGATAGATGGTGCGGCCGTCTGTCACCACGCGAGGAATCACTCCGAGCCCTGAGGCAACCCGCGGATTGTATGCGGTCTCGTTCACATCATTGATCAATAGTGGATCAAGTTCGGTCTCCGAGCGGTTGAGGTCGACAAATGAGCGAGGTGCCATCGCCGCAAGTAGGGGTGAACCGTAAATCGGTGCAGGCCCGAAGAGCAGGTCGACGAATGCGTCTTCGGAAGAGCGGATTGTGTGATCGTCCAATATACTCTGGCGCAGAAAGCTAAACGTATAGTCTCGGCCACTGTGCGGGGAGGCGAATACGACGTTTGAGGTCCGGATCGCAGGTTCCAGTAATTTGAATGGGGCCATGTTCATCCATCAGACTTTCTTGAACCCGACAATGCGCTGTATATTTAGCTCCAACAAGTGCCTTGAATCAGCTTTGGGCTTCATCTATACGGCGGTTCCTGTGATGTCTGCCTTCAGGGTCCAATCGTCTTGACCGGTGCCTATGTGGGGCAGCATGGAATTTGGGCGGTTAGCTCAGCGGTAGAGCACTACGTTGACATCGTAGGGGTCACTGGTTCGATCCCAGTATCGCCCACCATGGTCCGAATGGGCACGGATTTACAATTCGGCGCGATTGGCGCCGCGACACAAAGGAAGAGGACATGAAAGTCCGCAATTCTCTCCGTTCATTGAAGAACCGGCACCGGGATTGCCGTGTCGTGCGCCGCAAGGGTCGCGTCTACGTCATCAACAAGACCCAACGTAGGTTCAAGGCCCGACAAGGCTGATGATGTCATTTGGAAGCACGGGCTGCTTCCCATTCCCATTGCGTGGCCATCCGAGCTTCTCGACGCGTAAGTGGTCAGGTACCCAATCTGCCGGCCTGATGTGAAGTCGAGGCTTTTCGGAGGGCTGGAAGGTTTCAGGGGCCGACGGTCCGGTCCGCAGTTCAGCGATCAATTCCACCAGAGCCGCCCGGAGCGAGGAGAGCGGATCCCATCCCTACCGTTTCGCCGTTTCGACGACACTTCCGGAAACCGCAAAGCCGGAAACCCCGCTTTCGGTCCGGAAACTTCCGGATATTTTCTGCTGGACTTTCAGACGGCTTACCGCCCTTTCGGACGTATTGTTTGTTGGCTCGACATCGGGCCGACGGGGGAATTCCAGAACTTCCGTCCTGTGATCCCGGAGCTGGACCACGAGGTTGTGCCTGAGCCGCCGCTTCCGTCGGCCCCGGCCTTTCGGGCACAGCGGCGGCAGGCCCTCGTGTGATCGGGTACTGAAAGCAGGTCCCGGCGTGGCCTCCGGTCGAATCCCGGCACAAACTTGACGGTGAGTTCCCTGCCCACAAGCGGACCATAGACATCTAAGGCGGAGTTTCTGTCCCTGGATTGCCCAAAGTGCTGGAAGGGATAGTTCGGGCAATAGGCGGAGCCGTGGAGATCGGATCCCCTGAGCAGGAGCGACGATTCCGGGCCTAGCGAGAGGAATTAGCTGACATCCGCGGCGAAGTTGTTCAGCCCGCTCGGGCTGTTGGTGCTTCCGGCTGGAGCGCCACCGCCTGCGGAAGGCGGCTAGGGACGACAGGATCCCAAGACAGCGGCCGCTGGAGTTCGCAGAATACCTGATCGTCTTCACCACCTTCTTCGAATCCGGGTTCACGCCGAAAACCGGTCTCGATTGGTACCGGCTCAGGTGGCAGGCAGAGCCGGTTTTTTGGCAGTCAAACCAAAAGGTCCAAAAGCCAGAACTGGACCGGGCGTCGTAGTCCATTCGCATAAGCCACTACATCTGCCGTCTTCGAAACTCTCCAATCAGTCCGAATGAACCGGGGAACACTCCCGAACCGGGGACGAACCGGATCACGACGGATGCGCAAGGTCGAGCCTTAATCGCTTACTGGAGCTCGTCGTCCTTTGAAGGGGTTCCTGACGGAAGGTGGGATGAAAGTACAGCCAGAAAGCCGCACATGAGAACTCGGGTGCCTGTCCATATGGCCGGAAAGTAGCCGTTCCTCCGTCCGCGTGTCCGACGACGCGGCGTGAACTATACGTGATGCCCGACCGACCTCAGCAGCCATTCCCCGAGCGCTTCATTTCTAACTGCCGTGAACATTCCACCTCCTTTAGCGCCTCGAGAATCCGTTCGCCATAGCGGCCTAGTTTCGAGGCACCCACGCCGTGGCAATCGGCGAGTTGTTCGAGACTCTTCGGCCTCCGTAGAGCCATGTCCTGGAGGCTGCGGTCGTGGAACACGATATAGGCCGGCACGCCTTCCACCCTTGCGATTTCCTGCCTTACCTTCTTGAGCTTCGCAAGGAGCGTCGGGTCGATGTTTCCCGGCGGGGACTCAGCTGCCTTCCTGCGCTCGAGTGGCTGCTTCGCGGCCTCGCCGTGCAGCGCCACGCTTTCGGTACCTTTCAGCACTGCACGGGCACGGGCACCGAATTGCAGGGCGCCGTAGCCACCAATATCTATCTTCAGCACGTCCGCCGCCGCCAACTGGCGTAAGTAGGAGCGCCAGAGCGCCTTGTCCGTATCTGCGCCCACACCGAAGGTCGGTAGCAGGTCATGGCGGTGCTTGCGGACCTTCTCGGTCTTTTCACCCCGCAACACGGCGATCAGGTGCTCAGCACCGAACCGTTGACCAGTGCGCAAGGTGGCCGACAGCGCCTTCTGGGCGATTACCGTGCCGTCGACCGTTTCTACAGGCACGAGGCATCGGTCACAGTTGCCGCACGGCGCACACGCCTCTCCAAAATAGCCCAGCAAGGCCTGACGCCGACAACTGGCGGTTTCGCAAAGGCTGAGCAGCGCATTCAACCGCTGATGCTCTATGCGCTTCGCCTCGTCCGGTCGGTCGGAATCATCGATCATCAGGCGGCGAAGCCGGATGTCATCCAGACCGTGGAGCATCAAGGTTTCCGCTGGCAATCCATCCCGCCCTGCGCGACCGATCTCCTGGTAGTACGCCTCGACTGTTGATGGGATGTTTGTGTGGGCAACGAAACGCACGTCCGGCTTGTCGATGCCCATGCCGAAGGCGATGGTGGCGACCACGATCACGCCATCCTCGGCAAGGAAGCGGTCTTGATGCCGGTCACGGACCGCTTGATCCATGCCCGCATGGTATGGCAGTGCTGTGCGCCCGCTTATGGACAGGCGCTGCGCCGTACGCTCTGCTTCCTTGCGCGACAGGGTATAGACGATTCCGGACCGCCCAGCATGCCGGTTCAGCAAGCCGTCGATCTGCCGTGTCCCGGAACTGCGGGGTGCCATGCCGATCTGTAGGTTCGGGCGGTCGAAACCGGCGACAAACACCTTTGCCCGGCCGCCGAACAGTCGCTCTACGATATCCTTCCGCGTAACGGCATCCGCGGTCGCAGTGAACGCGCTGAGTCGTGCGTCGGGGAAGTGTTGCCGCAGTTCGGCGAGGCGACCGTAGTCTGGGCGAAAGTCGTGGCCCCACTGGGAGATGCAGTGTGCTTCGTCGATGGCGAATCGCTCCGGACGGTAGTTGGAGAGGCCTTCCAGTACCTCTGGCCTCATGAGCCGTTCCGGCGAGATATAGAGCAGGCGCAATCGACCTTCCCGCAGTCGGCGGTGCGTCACGGCGGCGTCCGCCCGAGGCGTCGCTGAATTGAGCGCACCGGCCGTCACGCCGCTCAGGCGCAGCGCGGCGACCTGATCGCGCATCAACGCGATGAGCGGCGACACTACTACGGTTAGGCTTTCTGTCGCTAGGGCTGGAAGCTGGTAGCACATCGACTTGCCTGAGCCGGTCGGCATCACAGCCAAAACACTGTCGCCCGCCAGCAAAGCCGCGACAATGTCGGCCTGCCCTGGCCTGAACCGGTCATGACCGAAAGTGCTCTTCAAGAGTGCGAGGGCAACGTCGGGAGTCGGCAACTGTGTCGCTCCGATTGGCTCCGGCTCGGATAGCCCGGAATCCCGCAATGTTCAACCGGCAGGACGGTTGCCTAGGGCAACCGCTCCAGGACTTCGGCGGCGACGGCTTAGGTCCGACAGTGTCACAAACCGGTTCCATCAGGGCATCGGCACCCCAGCCCGCCTTCACGCACATCACGTCGTTTCAATCCGAGACACTACGTTGCTTGACTTAAGTTGGGTCCTGCAGGCAAAAGAGCGGGCGATAAGTTGAGGCGGCCGTTTGACGGCCGCTGCTTTCAATGGGAGGAAATATCGTGAAAAGACTCACTTCGGTGGCACTAGCGCTTTCAATTGTCGGAAGTACGGCTTCGGCAGATAACTTCACGTTTCGCATCGGTTCAGGCCATCCGAACGGACCATCTGTCTATGTGACAGACATGGCGGAATTTTTCGTACCGGAGGTCAAACGGCGCGTGGCAGAGGAAACTGAGCATTCGGTTGAGTTTGTCGAGGGCTACGGTGGCGCCATCGCCGGTGTGGCAGAAACGCTTGAAGCGGTTCAGAACGGCATTCTCGATATTGGGGCATATTGCATCTGCTTTGAGCCTGCGAAACTATTTCTACACAATTTCCCCTACTACGCTCCCTTTGGGCCTCAGGATTCCGCTCAGGCTATGGCTTCGGTGCGCACCACCTATGATGCCCAGCCTTGGTTGGCGGAGCAGTTCACCGCCGAGTATGATCAGGTGTTATTGGGATTGCATGGTTGGGACAATTATCACCTTGGCACAACAGATCCCTGGGACACCGTGGAGGATTTGAAGGGTGTCAAGGTTGGTGGGGCGGGCCCGAACCTGCCATGGCTGGAATACGCCGGTGCAATACCGGTGCAGTCGACGCTTCCCGATGGTTATCTGTCGCTCTCAACCGGTGTCTACAACGGTTGGCTGATGTTCCCTTCTGCCTACCTTGGATTCAAATTCTATGAGCCGGCGCCGAATTATACGCTCATCGGCTTCGGTGCCATGGGCGTGAATGCTCTGACCATGAACGAACGCAAATTCAACAGCCTGCCTGCTGACCTTCAGAATATTCTGCTGGAGGTTGGCCGTGCGTATGAGGATCAGGCCGGAGCGTCGCTCAATGCCCGGCAGGAGTCCGGACTGAAAGGTCTCGCTGAAGTCGGCGCCAGCATCAAGAATCTCAGCGCTGAAGCTAGAGCAGGTTGGGCGGCGTCACTTGCGGAGTTTCCAGGAATTCAGGCGGCGGAGGCCAACAGCCGTGGCATGCCTGGATCGGATGTCATGAAGTCCTATCTGTCAGCAGTGTCGGATGCCGGATATGAGTGGCCTGTCAACTACGAGGTCGAATAGTAGATCATCAATTTGATTGGGGAGGTCTCGGTGAAGGGGGCTTCCCACTCTATTGTCGATGGGCCGAGGCGTGCAGAGCCATTCTGTCAGGCAGACACTTCGTCGAGTGCATCGTGACAGCGAAACGGCGTCAGGCTGGTTTCATCCACAGAGCCTGACCGCCGCCGGGTCGGCGGGAAGATGACCAGCCTGTGTCCCGGACAGCGATATGGAGGAACAGTCCGAAACGCATCTTCGGTGCGCCACTGAATGATCGGGCAATCCGGCAGGGACTGCTGGCAAAGCCGCTTCGAGGCCATGTGCGGGACGCGGACACGCTGGTCATCCACGAACCGGGCCTCGCACATGCCCGGCGGCGGACCGATCTCGCGGTGATCAACGGCGTCGTTCACGGGTTCTAGATCAAGAGCGCGGTCGACAGTCCCGGGAGGCCTAGGGACCAGCTTGAGACCTACAGCCAGTCCCTGCAGAAGCTGACACTGGTGGTTGCCGACCGCCATGTCGGGGCGGCGCTGGAGCGCGTGCCATCCTAGTGCGGTGTCATGCGGGCGTATCGGGGTCCGCGTGGCGCCATGCGGTTCGACGTCCTGCAGCGCGCGCGTCGAAACCCGGACGTCGATCCGTTTGTGCTGGCCCATCTCCTGTGGCGGGACGAAGTGCGGTCGATCCTGGCCGCGCTGGGGGCGGACGGAACGGAACCGCGCAATGCCCTCTACAGGGCTCTGGTCGACACCGTCAGCGAAACGAAGCTCACGGCCCATGTCAGGGCGGCCATGGAGCGGCGGCGGCTGTGGCAGGGCCGTTCACGACCATCGTGAGGTGACGGTTGATCGCGACTTCCTTCCAGCGGGTCTGGTTACTCGGCCCCTCCTGCCCTGAGGCACATCCGGCGATGCAGCCATCACCATACGAGAAGACCGCGCCCTTGAACTGGAACGTGCTGTCTCCCATGATTGCCTCGCAATGGCGGGGCATCTGGGCTCGGTTCCCCCGGGAAGGCGCCACCTTTGCGCGTGGCCGAGGCGTCAGCGGTTGTGTGGATGACCTTTCCGGCGGCCCTGATCTTTCGCATGTCTCTGGCGACGAAGTCTGGACGGACTGTCGTGCAGTCACCATAGGTCGGCTTCCAGAATGGCGTCCAGCGACCGAACCGCGACCCTGCTGTCCACAGATGAAACGGAACCCTCTTGGACGGGAGGGCAGTCTTTGGGTGTACACCCATGAAATCCGAGCACTGAGCCATGTTTTCCAGGCCTCCGCCGTTTCTGCCGATCAGGTTGCATTACCTGAAGTGAAGGGTGCGGCCCGAAGGAACGGGAAAATATCTGGAAACCGATGTCGGATGGTCGGCATTCATGGGAATCGGTGGATGAATTTCATTTCGTGGGGCTGCTGCCGTCTTTAGGCGATCTCGACGTCCTGCCGGTTTCTCCCGCCAACCCCTGGCACTTCAAAGCCAGGCAGAAATGCACTTCCTCGACGAGAGGGCCATGATCGGAGCGGTTCTTCAGCAGGATCAGATCTTGCCGAGTGCCTCCAGAATCCGACCAGGTGTCATTGGCATCTGATCAACCCGCGCCCCCAAGGGACGCAGAGCGTCATTTACTGCATTCATGACTGCCGCAGGCGCACCACCTGTTCCGGCTTCACCAGCACCTTTAGCACCGAGGGTGGACGTTTTCGTCGGTGTCTCCACATGCTTGATCACAATATCGGGCATCTCTGCAGCCATCGGAACCAGATAGTCCGCCAATGTCGTGTTTCGGAGCTGGCCATCGTCCGAATATAGACATTCTTCGTATAGGGCGGCTCCGATTCCCTGCACGACCCCGCCACGGATCTGCTCGTCCACAAGCTGCGGGTTAATCACACGACCACAGTCCTCAACAACCCAGAAACCAAGCAACTTTACCAGACCGGTTTCAGTATCGACCTCCACGTGAGATGCCATCGCTCCGTTGGTGAACACAAAAGGAAAGTCCGTGACTCGGTAATGGCGAGTCGCAACCAACTCTGGCTTCATTTCGGCGGGAAGTTCGTTTCCGCGGTAATAGACCGTGCGCGCAAGCTCGGTCAGACTCATCCTCGCTGTTCCGGTCGATCCATCAACCACAGCTCCGTCCCGGATATCAAGAGCATCCGGCGCTGCCTGAAGCATAACCGCAGCTACATCGAGAACCTGACTCTTGAGTGCCTTGGCAGCCAACAATGTCGCCTCACCACCAATTCCTGCACCCCGAGATGCCCAGGTCCCCCCACCGTAGGGCGTTGCGTCAGTGTCGCCGGTCGTTACCCGCACACGCTCAATTGGCACCCCAAAAACATCTGAGGCAACCTGAGCGAGAACGGTATTTGTCCCTTGTCCCTGTTCAGTGACCGAGGAGGAAACCCGCAGCCCACCACCGGCATCGAGTCGGAGGGTCGCGCCATCTTGCGCGGAAATCGGCGCTCCGCCGACTCCATAGAACATCGGCGACGGGTTGGTGACCTCAACCATCGAAACGAAACCGACTCCGCGATGAACGCCCTTCCGCCGCCATTCACTCTGGGACTTGCGCAGGTCTTCGTACTCCATCATTTCTACAAGCGTCTCCAGAGAACGTTGATGTGAGAGGTCATCAAGCTTCATTCCAGAAGCCGAACTGCGCGGATAGCTGGAATCAGCCATCAGGTTTCGGCGCCGAATCTCGACTGGATCCATGGCAATCGCCGCCGCCGCTTCTTCCAAAAGCCCATCGGCGACCGCCATCGCGATTGGATGCCCAACAGCACGATACTGGCACATCATGGTCTTGTTCTGGAAAACGACCCGCGATCTGGCAAAGTAGTTTGGTATCACGTACGGCGCACCGGTGAGATTCACGACCTGGTTTGCTTCGATCGCGGACGTACGAGGATACATGGAGTAAGGTCCGATGCCGGTCAGGTCATCGAAGGCAAGAGCTTGGATGTATCCATCGCGGTCAACGCCCATGCGTGCGGTTAAGACATGTTCACGCGCGTGAATGTCGCTTAGGAAGCTCTCGTAACGGTCGGCAACGAACTTTACCGGGCGACCCAACATTTGCGCCACCGCTGCTGTCGCGATCTCGTCCCCGTATGTATGGATCTTGATTCCGAACGATCCGCCAACATCCTTTGCAACGACCCGAACGTCTTCTTCGGCCAAGCCTAGGTGGTTGGCGAGGATGAACTGCATCATGTGTGGAGCCTGGCCCGAATACCAGAAGGTTAGGCGACCCTCGGCGGGGCGGTAGTCCACGACGGTTCCTCGAGGCTCTAGCGTGACCCCTGTATGTCGTCCGAAGCGAAACGTTCGCTTCACGATGGCAAGATCATCCCTGGCAAACGCGGATTGAACATTGCCCACATCCACTGTCCGCTCCCACGCGAGGTTTGATCCGAATTCAGCGTGGATTACTGGCGTCTCCGGATCAAGCGCGGACTCGGAGTCGCAGGTGGCTTCCAGCGGTTCGAGAGTCGCCTCAATCAGTGCAACAGCGTCCTCGGCCTCCGCTCGGCTTTGAGCGACAGCCATGGCTATTGGCTCCCCCTGCCACCGTGCTCGATCCACCGCAAGTGGCATTTGCGGTGGGCTACGAAGTCCGGTGAGATGGGTCAGAACACCGATGTAGGGCTTGACCTTGCCGACCAGGTCTGCGCCGGTGAGAATGGCGACGACTCCAGGTGCGGCCCGGGCCGCCTCAAGACTGAAGCCATGGATTTCCGCGTGGGCGTAAGGAGAACGCAGGAACGCCGCATGCAGCATGCGTGGCAACTGAACATCGTCGACGAACATGCCACAACCCGCAAGGAGCCGATTTGCGTCGGGGCGTTCCACCGACTGTCCGATTGGACCGCGTGGACGGTCAAATGCTGTCGCCGGTCCCGTCATGTGCCAATACCCGCTTCGATGACCTCGGCGATAGCGTCCACGATGGACTGATAACCAGTACATCGGCAATAGTTGCCTGAGATATGCCTACGGATCATTTTCCGCTCTGCTGATCCACCGCTCTCGATATATTCCAGCGCAGAGACGAGCATTCCAGGTGTGCAGTAACCGCACTGGACCGCGTTATGGGCCTTGAATGCCTTCCGAAGGCATTCACCGCGTTCAGATTGGGCCAAACCCTCGATTGTCGTGACGTTCGCGCCGCCAGCCTGAATCGCGAGCATCAAGCAACCCCGTAACGCGACCCCGTCCACTTCGACCGTACACGCGCCGCAGACACCGTGCTCACAGCCGACATGGCTGCCGATCAACCCCGCCTTTGTCCTGATGAAATCAACTAAATTCATTCGCACAGGAACTTCGGCCGACAGCTGTTCGCCATTTACCGTCATCGCAACGCGTGCATTCCTGCTCATGACATTGCCTCAGCCCAGGCGCGCCGCAGCACGACGCCCGCCCAGTGTCGCTTCAATTCGGCGCCTCCATTCAGATCGCCGACGAAACGAATGTCTTCCAGCGCCGCTACGGCGTTGTCCAGATCGGTGCTGTTCAAGGTCAGAATTGTCTCCGCGCGGGCGGCGCGCAGGGCACGTTCGGCTACCGAAAATAGCGCGACTCGAGTGGCACGGCTGGTTCTGGCGACCGCAGCTCCTGCCATCGCGTAATCCCCGTGGCGCCGGGTCAGCTCACTAAATCCGAAGCCTGTCACCGGATCTGGAATTGGAATTGGAATCGACACTGACTTGATCAACTCACCGGGCTCCAACGCCGTCTCATAAGGGCCGAAGAAGAAATCGTCGGCCGCCAGATGACGCTCGCCATTCGGTCCGATGACATGGATCACCGCCTGAATTGCTAGCACTACGGCAGGCAGCTCGGCTGCAGGATCCGCGAGTGCCAGACTTCCGCCAATGGTGCCCCGATTGCGGATCGCGGAATGCGCGATGTGTGGAAGCGACTTGGCCAGCAGCGGGGCAAGCAATTCGAGATCACGAAAGGAAGCAACTTCCGAGAAGCGGCTCATGGCGCCGACCCGCAGACGTTCGCCATCAACCGAAATTCCCCGAAGTTCGGCGATGTCATTGAGGTCGACGAGCACGTCCGGCTGGGCAAGTCGGAAATTCATCATCGGCATCAGGCTCTGTCCGCCTGCGAGCGCTGCGGCGTCGACGCTCGGATCACCAAGGATATCGATTGCATCCGCAAGTGATTCGGGACGCTCATATTTGAATTCGGCTGGTTTCATCTTCTCGGCGGGCTGCTCAGATCCATCTATCCTGGCTTCCTTTCTCCGTTTCTCGCATCCGAACCTATCGGGTCATAGACTGTCATCAAGTGGAATTCGAGGGAAATCCATGGTCGGTTTAAGGCCAAAGTCGACGATCACCGTGCTCTGAGTCGCCTTGGGTGGGATCCATCGCACTTGCAAGCTTATCGGCATTGAGGCCTATGTTGCGACCAGCGTCATTGATAATCCCGTTGACCTACAGGCGGGCGCATCAATGCCTGACATCCTTGGGGCGTTGTTCACGTTGTCAATTAAGCGCACTCGCGTGGCCGTCAGGAGGAATACTTGCGGTGCAGGTTCCAGGAATGACGACCTGAAGACTGACTACAACGCCAATCTCGACCGACGTCGGAACATACTTGAAGCTGGGATTGACGTCGGGAGTTGATCAGCTGACTTTGAACACCTAGATGAACATCGAATCGACGAACGAGCCCAAACTGGAACAGCTAGGGGCAACGCAGGCTGTTCAAGCTGGAATCTTCTTGATCGCCAAGTCGACTCCCTGCAGCGGAGTGACCATTTTCGAGCGCTGGACTGCGCTCACTTATGAGGAGTGCCATGACTGACGGACCCATGCCGGACGCGCCAGTGCCCACATTGTGTCTTCCGCTGGTCGGCGGAGGAGCCTTTACCCTGAACGACCCGAAGCCAGAGAATTTCACCATGGTGATCTTCTATCGTGGGTATCATTGTCCGGTCTGCAGGAGCTATCTGGAAAAGCTCAACGATCTTATGCCCGGATACAGGGACGCCGGCTTCACCGTGGTGGCCGCCTCGATGAACACGCCTGAACTTGCCGAGCAGACAGTCTCGGACTGGGATATCGGCAGTGTTTCCGTCGCTCACAGTATGTCGGAGGCGGATGCAAGAGCATGGGGGCTTTGGATTTCCCGAGCGTTCAAGGACGCAGAGCCTGAGGTGTTCTGCGAACCTGGAATGGTCTGGGTTCGCCCCGACGGGCGACTTTACATGATCGATCTCTCCAACATGCCTTGGTCAAGGCCGGATCTGGAGTTTCTGCTGTCGAAAGTTCCAATGGCGGTGGAAGGTGCCTACCCGGCACGGGGTACCGCTTGAGCGACTCCCACCTCTTGCGTCAACGCTGAACCCATCGTGTCGACGATCTGTCGACGGACAAATCCGAAGTTTCCGATCCATGAGCGTCGGTGTCGGCAGAAATCGGCGCTCTAAGTCATTCTCGTCGTGCCCCTGAGGTCGTGGTTCGTGCCCTTTTTTTGCCACCTCGGTCTTCTATTTGCCCTTTCCAGTCACCAGCAGAGGACCTTTGCACTTGCGTGTTTCCGTCTTGCTCATGCTGTCGGACAGCGGTGGCAGAAGAGGGCGTCGTTCTCCAACATTGCACAGATCGCGGGTTCCCTGAACGGGCTGATGCAGCCAGGTCTGGCGCGACCGGTGCTCCGGCGCTCACGTTTCGAAATGAGAATCGAGATCCCTTTAAACCAAGCCACTTCCTCGCCTTTCCGAATCTGTAACGAGATTGGTTCCCGCTTGGCTGAATCCAGTCGTTGGATCCATTAATTCCATTCGGCATCCTTCGCCTTTCGCCGACGAGAGATTGCCACGAGTCGTTCGACGCTACAGTAACGCTTTAGTTTGCCTTGGTTCCGTCGACGGTTTAAGAGTATCGAAATACTGGCGGAATCGCGTTGCATCTGGCGAGTTTCTTCATCACCTATTCATTCGATGCGTGAATTGAGTGCTCGCCTGCAGGCGTCAAATTGGCCTTTGCTGAAGCCTGCATCCGGCCAGGAACAGCGGTGCGATTGCGGAAGCGGTGCTTCACGCAAGGGCGTTCAGGTCGTGTAACGCATTCGCGGCTGTTGTCCCTATCAAGCAACTCCGGGAACTCGTCTGCTCCAGAATCTCCCTGAAACAAATATCCGACGACCAAGGTTCATAGTCCCGCAATATGAACTGTAAAACTGCGGGCATCGCTACCAGCCGGGCCAGCCAATGCCCCTGCTTTGCTGGTCGCGATAGGCACAAATGCGCGAGCCAGCGTCGTTGACGTCATGGGCAATACACCTCTTGCCGGCATTGTGCGCCTCGTATCCAGCCTGTCTGTACCGATCAACGCGGACCGTGGCTAGATGGCCCGCAACTGAGCCATCCGCCATCCCCCGGAACGACGAGACCAGTGCTTTCGTCGGTCGACCGCCATGGCGATTGCCGGATGAATATTCCCTTAAGGTGGCGAGCGACGAATAACTTCATCGTTTCCTGCCATGATTCCGTTAGCCGCTCCGGTGGTCTCGAAGTCTTGTAAAGTGTAATTGGCCAATCAGCGGTTCCGGATTGGATGTCCAAGGCGTCATCCTCCGTTCAACGCAATGCCGCCATCTCAAAGTGGATTTTCCCGCTCACCTGATGTGAATTGGTGCTATATCTTGGAACCTCGGAAGACTTCGGGTCACCTTGGCCATGTTTATGGGTCGTGTTAGGTCTTCGCTGCTGATGGTACACCTGTGCCCCAAGGAATTACGAACCGAACTTCACACCTTTCATCCGCGGCTTCCGTCAATTCAAGAACACGGACTCTCTTCGGGAGCGGCAACAGGTCTGCTTCGCTTTTCGGCCGATACGCTAACACTACAAATGCCACATTATTGCAAAGCGCGATGCTATAGCGACGGGCCTGCCAGGAAAAGCGGGCTCCAATGTCGAAAGGATTGGATGTACGGTGTGGTACCACCTTATTTTCAACGACGATGTGCTCGGAAAGAACAAGATCCGTTTTGCCGCCGCCGCGTTCGGCGCCCTCAATGACGTCAACCTCGCGGGACAGAAAATGCTGCATCATAGTCCGCTGCAATTCGCTTTCGGTCAACCTTTCCTCTGTGACGAACTTTCCTGTCTTTTCCAACATATTGACTAATGAGGCGAGGTGACCAATCGCGTTTGAAACTGCATTGTGGAACGAGGCGGTTATGCCAGACGGAAGCAGGGAATTCAGATCGTCTGCAAGGCACCGTCTAAGTGCAGGATCTAGTTTGAGCCATTCGTCCGGTAGTGCAAGATCCTCTGAATCGAACTTGGCAAGCGACGGAGAGACGCTGCCGTTCAGAGCTTTCTCGAAGTCGGCGCCGACAAGGCCAGCCTCTCGGGCGGCAGCTACCCATGTGCCTTTGACGATATCGGTTACCTTTGCGGCTCGCTCAGCCTGGATATTCATCACGACCTCGAAAGACTCGTAGAACACAACCCGCGAAGCCAACGCTACGAGCGGGACCCGCTTTCGTGGGGTAAAAACGAATCCGCACTGTTTTTGGTGTTCGTATGCTTGCGACCATCTTTCGGAATCAAAGAATAGATTCGGAGTTCCTATATGTCCGCCATCCGTGCGTGTGAGAATGTCGCCACCCCGTACCACGACTCTATTCAAAGGCAGATCGATAAGAATGTCCTCGGGACTCAGATCATGTGCGCAATTGGCCAGGTCCGAATTGATTTGTGCGAGTGCCTTCTCGAATATCTTTTTTTTGATGATCTTGCGTTTGTCTTCCGTTAGCAGTTGTTTCAGAAGTGCGCTCCATTTGAGTGCACGTGTGTCTCGCTGGTCAGCTTCGGGCAAATTCTCGAGCCCATGGATAAATCTCGCCGAAAACGCGTATGCTCGATAGTAAATGCGCCGGTCCTTTATCATTCTGGCGACAGCTTGAGACCGCTCATCACCGCATTGCAGAGCAGGACTCTGAAGTGCTCCTCCAATGACGCTTACGAATATGTCATCCGGGAATCCTGTGAAGAACTCCTTGATCGTCAATTCGGTGCCGCGTTCTTCTTCAGCAAGGCCAATCAAACGACGGAGCATCGCTTCGGCGGCTCGCACCTTTTGGTGGTAGTAGAGTCGATCGAACAGCAGGACGCGAGCAATTATCAGCTGCTCGTACGAGCCAAGGCCCGTCAACGAGATTCCAATATCGTAGAAGCGTTTCTTCGATGTGCACTCGGCACGGTCGCGCAATTCGCTGTTCGGGGCGTTGTCCGGTGTTACGACAACAACTTCAATCTTGTCAGATCGATTCCGAGCGGAAGGCCCGAATGATGGCAGTCGCGGGCGATGTAGTCAAGTTTGTCGGCGTCCACGGGACCGCTGATAATGCCAGACAGATAACCAGCGCGCAGGCAACTGCGAGAACCGAGAATACGTGCCGCGATAGCCTCAGGCAGCTTTCCCGGCTCTTAGACCTCCGTACCGAGGTTGTGATGGGAGAGGACCTTGCGCATGGTATCACTGAGGACGATCATCACGGCGATGGTCTCGGCAGGTGCAATTGAGGTCACACCCTCGAAGTGTGACCGCAAGACATTCTTGGCCTCATCGAATTCACGTTCGTGACGTGCCATGATCAATTGTTCGGTTGCATGGCTGAACGGGCCATGCCCGATGTCGTGCAGCAAAGCTGCAAGCCGAGTGGCATAACGGTCCAAGGGATCCACTCTTGGCACTTCCTCGTCTCGATCGAACCCGAATTTCCTTCTAAATTCCGCGTTCCTTTCAAGCGCGCGGATCATGCGCTCGGCGGCCTCAACAACTCCCCTGATGTGTTCAAGGCGATCATGGCCCGCACCGGGATAAACGAGATGCGCCATTCACAGTTGCCGGACGCCCCGCAATCGCTGCAGCAACGGAGTGTCCAGCAGAACCGTTTCCCACGGCATGAGTTCCACAACGCCCCAAATGGGATCGTTGAACGTCTTCGGGTAGACTGGATGCGACCTGCTGGCAGTCAGTCGTTCAAGTGCGGGTTCAAGCCATGTGCGTGCGAGATCACCAAACTCCCTCCAGAGTGTCGGTGCGGCTCTTTCAAGTTCACACAGGAGTTTCGTGGAATCTACCAGCGTTGATTCTCCTGATGTTCAACTTGTCGGTGGCGAACGGTGGAAACCTATTGTCGGAAATCGGTTAGTATTCTTCAATAGCCATAGCGGCATTGGCATTCGTCAATCCTCTGAATTCATCAACGAGATTTCTGAGATGATCGCCCCAAAGTCTAGCTTTTTCCTCAGAAACGTCGAGGTTGCTCGCCAAGTTTCGGGCAGCCGACTTACTGATCTGTATCTGCGCCGACTGGTAGGAGGGATTTGGCGCACTTGTCAATTGGGCCCGCTGAGCCCAGTCGAGGATAGACGGTAGCTCGACACATTGCAGACCAATTCGTGAATCCACGAAGTGCAGGTTTTCCCGTACCCATCGAGGGCAGGCTTCATGCTGGACGGCTTCCTTCAATGCCCGGTCCAGAATCCCGTGTGAGGCGGGAATTCTCTCCCCTCCGCCTGTCAGGGCCCAACTGGCAACCAGAAATTCTGAAATATCCAGCATATGCGTCATGATTCGCCCTCCATCATCCGGATCCTACTGGTCTCAACGCTCCCTTGAAATCGGTTGGTGACCTGAATCACCGAGACAGCTGAAATTCCAGTACAGCCGATCTTGCGTGAGAATGGAAGAAAACCATGAGTTACCTACAATTGACAAGCGCAAGATCGCCACAAAGACTTTGACACGGGCCGAGATCCAGATCTGGCTCTTCACCGCGCTTTTCGAAATGCCAAAGAACGATTTTGTCCGGGTGTAGCCCAATCTGGTTGATGTTTGTGAATACCTCCGCCGTGCGTCGCTATCCACGCTCCATCCCCCGTTGCGTGAAAGCGCACCGTTGGTTGGTTACCCAGTCACTCCCTGACACGCCGCAGCGTCAGACCGGCAGATCCGAATCACAGTCATCAACCAGATTGGGCAACGCCCGCGGCACGTTTCCAGCCGCATGATCTGCACCACGTCCTCCGAGACTAAGCGGTTGTCAAAACCGTCTTCGGGTTGCGCGGCGACAGGCGCTGCGTCCAAAAGACCGGAGGCTGGCTCTCTTGGGCACCCTTGCACCATCGTTCCCAGCTTTAGGTAGTGTTACAGAAAGACCTTCCCACGAACGCCAGACCACCAGACGCCGTGAATCTCCCGGTGCACCTGTGCAGGCTTTCGCCAGCATAAATTGGGTTCTGGGCTGCACTAACCGATTCCCTCCCAGACTGACAGCAGCGACAAAATGGAGCCTCGTTGGCCCCGGGACTTTGGGAAGGTTGCTGGATTAACCGCCGATAACTGCTCTGTTCGACGAACTATTTGGATTTCCAGACAACGCCACAGATGCACTCGTCCGAAATCAGATGACGGCATTGGCCATCACCTCCAACCGCAGGCTCTCTCAGGCGTCCTGCCAGCCATCGCCGATCCTCAGGCGATGGTCTACATCGATTCCCTGCTTGAGTGTCTGCTCGATGAAGCACCCAGCCTTGGCCGCATCAAGAAGGCGGCGCTGGTCATCGGCGGACGCCGGGCTGTCAAGGTCGACGTCCAGCCCAAATCCAATCGGGGCCGTAACGTAGGGTTCCAATCCGCTCTGCTTTCCCTCCCAGTGGAGGGTTGCGTTTACCGTGACGTGGCCGACGGGGATACCCAGTCTTCCGGAGAAAGCGCGGATCTGCGTCATGACGCAGCCGACCAGCGCCGCAGTGAACAACGCCAGAGGCAGTGGGGCGGAACCCTCGCCCCCGTGGCAGAAATTCCCACCAGCGAGATTCCGGTCCGGTTTCCGGCGTGGCGCGGGCGTCGGCGTCGGATTCGGGCGGATTCCGGGCGTGCGGGAGCGTCCGGCGGCGTTCCGGCGGAAAGAAGGGATGTGTCGCGGGTCTGCCCTGGGGCGGTTCGGTCGGGCGTTCAGGCGCGCCCGGGCGCCCCGCCCCGCGGCGGCGACCGTCCAGACGATCCGGCGACGGCCAGGGCCACCGCCGCGTGCCCGTGGGTCAGGGCAGGGTGGAGGGTCCGCCAGTCGGGGACCGGGAAGCCGGGAAAGCACTGCCGGGTTCCCTCCCGGAGGTGCCCCGTCCGCCGCCTCGCCCCGGCGCGGCGGCGAACACCCTGCGGGAGGCGGCCCCGGTCCGGGCGGTGGGGAACGCGGGCGTCACCGTCATGGCGGGCACCGTGGTCAGGCGCCGCTTTCCGTGCCCGAAGCCGGTCCCGGAGCGGTGGCCCTGGTTCCCCGGCGTGCCGGGGTCCCGTTCCCGGTGCGCCAGCGGGAGCGGGCGGCGCGCATGGCCGGCACGGGGCTGCCGCCGTCCACGGGAAGGTCGGTGACCCAGGGGAGCCCCTTCCGTTTCCCCCCGCCCCGGTGGGCCGGGCCGTCCGGGCCGCGGTGGCGCCCCGCGACGCGTTTCCTCCTGGTGACCGTCTCCCGGCATCCGGTGACGCTGGCCCCGATGTCGGGACGGGAGGCGCCGGCCGGCGCGCCGTTCAGGCAGCGCAGTTCGTGCCGGGCGCCGTCGGCGTCGGTGAACCGGACCGCGCGTGTGCCGGGTTCCGCGCCGGGGACGGAGCGGAGGCCGTGCCGCCGCAGGCGGGCGATGCGGGGTCCGTTGGAGGCGGGGCCGTCCTGCGGGACGATGGCCTTCAGGCGCCGACGCTCCCGCCGGAGGCCGTCGACGGAACGCGCCGCGGCGTTGCGCCCGCAGCCGTTCCTCCTGTCCCCGCCGGTCCTGGCGACCGGCTCCGGGGCCAGCGGCGGCGCCTCGCGGCGTTCCGGGTGGCGGACCACGGCGGCGGGCGTGCTGCGGGAGTGGCCCTTCGGCCCGTCACTGTGGCTGGCGACGCGGCGGTGGTCGCGGTGGACGGACCTCGGGCCGGGTGGCCGGCGCCGCCGACCGGGATCAGGCGGTGGCCGTCGAGAACCGGCTGGCCCTCCAGCACCCTGCCGCGCCGCAGCCTCGCGGACAGGGTCCTGAAGGCCGGTGGCGGCTGCCTGGGGCCGGCCGTGCCGGGGCGCCTGCGCATGGGGGGCGCAGGGCGCCGCCGCGGTCCCGGACAGCGTCCGGAGGCTCCCGCGGACGATGGCGTCGCCGCGGCTGTCCCTGCCGGCCCGCGGGAGCGACGGATGCTTCAGCGGGAACATCGCAAACGCCGGCATGAGGTGGTCCCCGGGGCCGGACCGCCGCCCGTCCACCGGCCCGGCGGTCCCGCCGAAGCGTTCCGCCAGCGCCCCGACCGGCCCGGGCCTGCCGGGGTCCTTCCGGAACCGCATCGTCCCAGCTCCCGTCAGTGAGGCCATCAGGGATGCGGCAAGGGCCCCAGCCCATGATGCCCGGAGGATTCCGGGCGGTTTCCGGCCGCCCGGCAGGAAAAGTTTACGAAACCCGGATCACGGAACCCCATGGAATACGGGGTCCGGAAGGGCTGGTGGGAATTGCTGCAGGTTTTCTCGCGTTGGCTTGAGCGTAAAGACCGCGCTTTGCTGTTCTACAGACCGATTTCTCATGGGGCGCGTTGTGAAGACAACGATGTCGCGAAAAATCCGCTCTGTCAGAATCCCAGTGCTCGGCCGCGGTGCGGCCACCGATATAGGCAGGTGCGAATAGGGCCGGGACGAGAACCCACGGGTCCTGGATGACCTGTGCTGAATCGAGAGAATCCAATTGCACGGGTACATAGGCTCCCTTGCCGACACGCCGGAGCCACCCTTGCCCAGCCCACCGTGACAGAAGTTTTGCGGCTTTGACACGCGAGATATTGAGGACGCTGGATGCATCGTCGATATGCACAACATCGCCGACGGCCTGAAGAACGGCGGCTAGCCGAGCTCTTCCACGAGGTATCCTGAGTTCGGGCATAGTATGTTACCATCACGAAAATTCACGCATTTCGCGAATAAATTACATCTGAATATACTATGTTTCAGTTTGCCTGGATAGCCGTTTTTCGCGAAATACGCGAATTTCTGACGTAATGGTATACTGAATTGAAACAGATAACAGGCCGTATGCGCCGATTGGTGTGTGCTGTGACGACTATAGCATTGCGGCAATAACCTGAACCATCTGGACTACCGTTCTTCAATGTCGCCTTAGAGCCTGAATCGTTCTTCTGATTTGCCGAATCGGAGAATGACGATGCCCTGAACCAAAGCCACTCGCCTTGATCATGACCGAAGCGACCTTCGCCATGCAAGCGATTGCCGCGACGGGGAATGGAAATTGATCGCCCCGATCGTTACGCGGCCTGCCAGGGTTGGCCGACCTCGCGAGGTGGACATGCGCCGGGTGTGGGAGGCGATCAGGTCAGGCGATACGGGAAGGGCCCTAACTGCCCGCGCGGGGTCGCCCTCCTCCGGCAGGCTCTCCGCGATCTCCGCAAGGAAGTCCATCGCCTCCCTGCGGAGCGCGATGAATCCGGCCCGAGGCGGATATGTTCGCCGGAACGGGAAACCGTCATGTGATCATCGTGTGCGGCCGGTTCGTGGACGACCCGCCAGCTACGCGTTTCCGAAGTCCGACAGCTCCACACGCCCTCCGTCCGGAAGTTCGGCGATGAGGCGCAGGTCACCGCCCATCGCCTCGACGGCCTTCCGGAGGGTGGACACCAGCGTGTCGTTGCGTCTCTCAAGCCGCGAGACGCCCTCCTGTCCGATGCCAAGCTCGGCCGCGAGCTCGACCTGGGTGATGTCGAGTCTCCTGCGGATCTCGCGCAGGGTGCCCAGCTCGGCCCGCAGTTCGTCAGCGCGGTCCCTTACCATCCGCCGCATCTCTGGTGTTTGACGTGCCTTCATCTCCTCAAGGCTTACAGCTGTCATACCGTCTCTCTCCATATTCCTTCGTTTTCCGCGCCGCACCCCCGAAGCCGCGCTCCAGGAGTGCCCGGGCGATTCATGCGCACCCTGTCGTTTCATGCAGGAACCGGTCGAACCTGTCGTCGGCCGTCCTGATCAGCCTTCCGTAGAAGCTCCTTGTCTTCATTCCGGCCTTATCCCCGGCCACCAGCAGCAGCGCCCTGCGTTCCGGCGTGAAGGCGAAGGCCACGCGCCACGCCCCGGAAACGCCACGGCAACGGAGTTCCTTCATGTTCCTGTGCCTGGACCCATGAAGTGTATCGACCTGCGGTCGTCCGAGGTCCGGCCCCTCCTCCGCAAGTATTTCGGCAACTGCCATGATCTCCACCTTGACCGGGTCCGAAAAACTCTCGAATTCAGGTACAAACGCTCATGATTGGGCTGGCCATATCGCCCCGCTGATCATGTAAGTTCAAGGGCTGCCGCCGCCGTCTTTCTTCCTGCGTCCGTTTTCCTTTTCCCGTCGGTTCACATTCGCTTTCCGAATGCGGCGGGATGACGCATGTTGCCGCGCGGAAGCGGACAGGAGGACGTTTTTTTTGTGCGGACATTGCGATCCCGTTGTCAAACTGTCCCGGGCCGTCGGCTTCGAGCCCCGCCTTGTTTACGGACTCTTCCGAGAACGAACAGCAAAATGCACCGCAGCGCCCGTCTCCGGGGGCTGTGAGTCTGCTGATCCGCCGGCCTGTCCGCTTCCACGCATGATCCCCAACAGGAGATAGTCACATGATAGAGAAGGATAAGCTCAATGTCATCCATTCCCGCGCCGCCGGGCTGGATGTTCACAAGATGCAGGTCACCGCGACCGTGCGCATCGCCCGCCCCGGCGCGGATTCGGAACGCATCACGAAGGAGTCCAGCACCCTTCCGAGCGGTCTGGCCGATCTTTCGGCCTGGCTCAGCGAACACGGCGTGACGGCTGCGGCGATGGAAGGAACCGGCGTCTATTGGGAGGCGGTTTTCGACGCCGTCGCCGATGCCGGAGCCGAGCCGCTGCTGCTGCACGCTCAGCATGTCAAACAGATCAAGGGCCGCAAGACCGATGTCGCCGACAGCATATGGCTGGCCCGCGTATGTCAGTTCGGTCTCTGCAGCCCGAGCATGGTTCCGCCGAAGAACTTCCGCGAGCTGCGCCGGGTCTCGCGCGCGCGCCGGAAGATCGTCGCCGGGCGGTCGCGGACGCGCTGCCGGGTCCACAGGATCATCGACGGAGCCGGGCTGCGCGTCGGCGGCGTCCTGTCCGACATTTTCGGGGCCAACGGCCGGCGCATCCTCGACGGTCTGGCCGAAGGGAAAGAGCGGGCGGAGATCCTCGCCTCGCTCTCGGGCCATGTGCGCGGGCATCTCGAAAAGCTCGACGACGCTCTGCGGCGCAGGCTTTCGGAGGCCGACCGGTTCCTGCTGCGCGATCAGATCCGTCTCTTCGACCAGGCCGGACATCGTCTGGCCGAACACGACGCCGTCATCGAGGAGGGTCTGGCCGGCCGCTGGAGCGATCTCAGCCTTCTGACCACGATTCCCGGTATCGACCGGCGCGCCGCGGCGGCGATCATCATCGAGCTCGGCCCCGATGTCTCCGTCTTTCCCGGGCCGAGACACTGCGCCGCATGGGCCGGTCTCGCCCCCGGCAACAACGAGAGCGCCGGAAAACGGCGTTCGGGACGGGTCCGCAAAGGCAACCAGGCTCTTCGCACGCTCATGATCGAATGCGCCCAGGCGGCCGCCCGCAGCAAGGGATGCCAGTTCAAGGGCTATCACAAGGCTCTGACCGTCCGCCGCGGCTACAAGCGGGCGACCGTCGCCGTCGCGAACAAGATGCTGCGCATCGTATGGGGCATGCTCTCGACCGGAGAACTCTACCATGACCCCGAAACCGACTATGAGGCCATGATGGTGATGCGCAATGCGCCGCGATGGATAAGAATGCTGCGTAAGTATGGCGTGACGGCCGGATCCGGAGAACGCCGGGCCGCCGCCTGACCGCCGTCCTCGGGACGGCGGCCGACAGCTCTGCGGAGGAGGCCGAAAGCGCGAACGGCACGGGGCAGCAAGCGGGGCAGCCCTCAGACAGACCGAAGCGCCGAAGCCGCCTCACGCTGCCTCAGGCCGAACCCGCCAAATTCGGTCAACGATCCCGTGCGCCTTGTCGGGAAGAAACTTACACAGCAAAATCTTCATGAAAATCCACGCTCCAGACCATGCGCCCTCCTCTGTTCCTGGATTCGTCCACGACGGCATGTTCATGCCCGCTCCGCCAGTATGCATCATAAAGCCTAGGCATGCAAATGCATATTCTGGGATGGGTGTAGCCCAGATTGGCCCAGTGACATCATAGCTGTTCAAAAACGACATCGGTCAGAACTTTCCGCGAACGAACTCTTTACAGTTTACCGTGATCGTATATCTGCTAGGGTTTTCGGCATACGAAGTGTGGGGAGACCGGCGTTTGGATCAGGATTTGGGAGATGGCGTGCTAGCCGAAGGGTGAAGCCTGACGCTTTCGGAGCGCGAGTTGGTTGCGGCCAAGTCGCATTCGGCTCGCCCGGGGTCGATTAAGGCTCAGTGCTAAATCCTACGAGCCTCTTGCACAATTATCGCGGTTCGGGCGGCCGCGGCAAGACTTTGGGTTCCGCCACGGTCCCGACACCAGAACTGACGGGTGCCCGGGGCGTTTCCATCGACTTAGATGTGGCGGAATGCCGCAGATGGTGGCCCATCGGGCGCCGTCCGCGCATGGCTGGCCGCGCCGGCCCCTCCGGGGCGGCGTCCGCGGCGTCCGGTGCTGCCACGGCTGGCGGTGTCAGATGGTGAGCCGCATCAGCTGCCCGCCCGTCAGGGCCAGCGCACCGAGGAACAGGTGGCAGGCGACCCTGGCGTGCCCCCTGACGCGGACGTGCGGGGCGCCGTACGGGCCCTTCAGGGCGGAGTTCACGCGTTCCACGCCGGGCGCTGCCGGCAGCGGACGCGGTCGTGGCGGATGTGGCCCGCTTTCCGCTGCGCCAGCGCCTCCCTGGCGAGGCGCTCCTTCAGCGCCGCGTCGCGGCGGGGGTTGGTGTCGGTGACCGCCACGCGCCCCATGAGGCAGGCGTGGAACCCGATCTCCAGGGAACCGTGGCCGCGTCCATGAGCTCGTGGCAGTGGTCCACCCGCAGCGCCGTCATCCCCGGCAGCGGGATGGCGGCCTGGCTGTCGCGCGGCGAAGCGGAGGTCAGGATGCAGCTGACGGGGACGTCGCCATCGGCGGCGTCGATATGGGGCCTGTACCCCCTCCAGCTCTCTTTGTACCCCTTCGCGTTGCGCTTCGTGCCGGTGTCGCAGGCCTTCGGCAGCCCGTCGGCCATCCCCTCCGCGGTCATCCCGTCCGGCGGCCGCCGCTCCAGCCGGGTCGGCTCCTTCGGGACCTCCTCCCCCTTCCTCGGGCGTCCGCGCTTTCGCTTCGGCCGCTCCTCCGGCTTCGGGGCCGGCCTCTCCCGCCCGACGATCGCCGTGGAGTCCCGCGATATGTGCCCGACGACCGAGCCGGAATAGGCGGCGCGGACCAGCGCCCTTGCGGTCGGCGGAAGGGTTGCCGACGCCCCCGTGGCTGTGGTGCACGTGCCTCTCGACCTCCACCAGGTCCAGGACGGCGACGGACCTGCCGTGCCTCACGCCCAGCGGGCCGACCTCCCCGGCGAGGGACGGCGGAAGTTCCCCCTGGAAGTGCCGCCAGGCATCTGATGGACGCGGACGCAGGGACATGGAGCCGTCTCCCTGCATGTTGTGGTCTTGGCACCTGCTTCATACCAGAGGGACGGCTCCATATCCATACCAGCAATCAGGAAAAAGCGCCCGTTTCCGAAAAAAAACCGCTTGATCGGGGAGTTCTGCAAGAAGCTCCTACGTTAAGCGATTTTTGCCCTCATCTTGCGCCAGATGTACTGTCCGATCAGCAAAATGTGTTCCCATCCGAGCGGTGAGATGCGCCTGAGCAGATGTTCTGGCGTGTCCAGACCCGCTCGCTTGCGCAGCATGACGGCTTTGCCGAGCTGATCCGTATTCCAGAATATGATGATCGCCGTGAGCGGATTCAGGCAGGCCAGGCGGAAATGCTGGCTTTCGGTGGTCCGGTCCCGGATCCCGCCCTGACGGCCGATCCACAGGGCGTTCCTCAGCGCGTGGTGCGCCTCGCCCCTGTTCAACCCAGAAATTCCCACCAGCGAGATTCCGGTCCGGTTTCGGGCGCAGCGCGGGCATCGGCGGTGGATTCGGGCGGATTCCGGGCGTGCGGGAGCGTCCGGCGGCGTTCCGGCGGAAAGAAGGGATGTGTCGCGGGCCTGCCCTGGGGCGGCTCGGTCGGGCGTTCAGGCGCGCCCGGGCGCCCCGCCCCGCGGCGGCGACCGTCCGGACGATCCGGCGACGGCCAGGGCCACCGCCGCGTGCCCGTGGGTCAGGGCAGGGTGGAGGGTCCGCCAGTCGGGGACCGGGAAGCCGGGAAAGCACTGCCGGGTTCCCTCCCGGAGGTGCCCCGTCCGCCCCCTCGCCCCGGCGCGGCGGCGGACACCCTGCGGGAGGCGGCCCCGGTCCGGGCGGTGGGGAACGCGGGCGTCACCGTCATGGCGGGCACCGTGGTCAGGTGGCGCTTTCCGTGCCCGAAGCCGGTCCCGGAGCGGTGGCCCTGGTTCCCCAGCGTGCCGGGGTCCCGTTCCCTGTCCGCCAGCGGGAGCGGGCGGCGCGCATGGCCGGCACGGGGCGGCCGCCGTCCACGGGAAGGTCGGTGACCCAGGGGAGCCTCCGCCGTTTCCCCCCGCCCCGGTGGGCCGGGCCGTCCGGGCCGCGGTGGCGCCCCGCGATGCGTTTCCTTCTGGTGACCGTCTCCCGGCATCCGGTGACGCTGGCCCCGATGTCGGGACGGGAGGCGCTGGCCGGCGCGCCGTTCAGGCAGCGCAGTTCGTGCAGGGCGCCGTCGGCGTCGGTGGACCGGGCCGCGCGGGTGCCGGGGCTGGCGAACGGCGGCGCGTGGCCGCCGGGTTCCGCGCCGGGGACGGAGCGGAGGCCGTGCCGCCGCAGGCGGGCGATGCGGGGTCCGTTGGACGCGGGGCCGTTCCTGCGGGACGATGGCCTTCAGGCGCCGACGCTCCCGCCGGAGGCCGTCGACGGAACGCGCCGCGGCGTTGCGCCCGCAGCCGTTCCTCCTGTCCCCGCCGGTCCTGGCGACCGGCTCCGGGGCCGGCGGCGGCGCCTCCCGGCGGTCGGGATGGCGGGCATGCTGTGGGAGTGGCCCTTCGACCCGTCACTGTGGCTGGCGAGGCGGCAGTGGTGGCGGTGGACGGATTTCGGGCCGGGTGGCCGGCGCCGTCGACCGGGATCAGGCGGTGGCCGTCGAAAGCCGGCTGGCCCTCCAGCGCCCCGCCGCGCCGCAGCCCTGCGGACAGGGTCCTGAAGGCCGGTGGCGGCTGCCTGGGGCCGGCCGTGCCGGGGCGCCTGCGCATGGGGGGCGCAGGGCGCCGCCGCGGTCCCGGACAGCGTCCGGAGGTTCCCGCGGACGATGGCGTCCCTGCGGCTGTCCCTGCCGGACCGCGGGAGCGACGGATGCTTCAGCGGGAACATCGCAAACGCCGGCATGAGGTGGTCCCCAGGGCCGGACCGCCGCCCGTCCACCGGACCGGCGGTCCCGCCGAAGCATTCCGCCAGCGCCCCGACCGGCCCGGGCCTGCCGGGGTCCTTCCGGAACCGCATCGTCCCAGCTCCCGTCAGTGAGGCCATCAGGGATGCGGCAAGGGCCCCAGCCCATGATGTCCAGAGGATTCCGGGCGGTTTCCGTCCACCGGGAAGGAAAAGTCCACGAAACCCGGATCACGGAAGCCCATGGAATACGGGGTCCGGAAGGGATGGTGGGAATTGCTGTCCCCGTGGAACGCCCCTTCATCGGTAGCAAGCTCAAACGATTCCTTCATGGTGCTGAATTCGACCGAGATGTCATTGCGCATCCTGCCGGATGCCTTGCCTAACCCCTTGAAGATGACGTCGAAACGCGTTTCTCCGGACATTCCCTTTCAACTCCATTCTTCATTGACATCGCCCGATAACTAATTCTTCACTCGGTAGGCGGACAAGGACAAATTGGATGGAGGTTCCATGGCAAGGCTCACGCGTGAGGAAATCTATCGGACGGCAAAGGAACTGTCGAATCACGGGCGCTGGGGACCCGATGATCAGATTGGAACACTGAACAATGTTTCGGCGGAAGATATCGTAAACGCGGCCAAATTGATTCGTAAGGGAAAGACGTTCGCTTTAGGTCTTGATCTAAAGGAAAAGATTCAGTCAGGACTCTTTGGAGGGCGCTGGAACCTCATTCACCAGATGCTGGCGACAGGAACCGACGCGGTAAATGGGGAGCAGGACGGCGACGGCAAAGCCTATCTGCGTTACGCAGACGATGCGATCAATGTCCCGTGCCAAGGCTCCACCCAATGGGATGCGCTCTGCCACATATTTCTGGATGACAGGATGTACAATGGCTATCCCGCAAAGGATGTGACCGTAAACGGCGCGAAACGTCTCGGCATTGAGCATGTCCGCGACAAAATGGTCGGACGTGGCGTTCTTCTCGACATTGCTAGATGGAAGGGAGTGGATAGCCTTGACGACGGATACCCGATCACGAACGCCGATCTCGATGCATGCGCGGAAGCCCAGGGTCTGGAGGTGCGAAAGGGGGACTTCGTGATCGTACGGACCGGCCATCAGGAACGCTGTCTGGCCGCGGGCGATTGGACAGGTTACGCTGGCGGCGACGCTCCGGGACTCGCATTCGAGACCGCCCATTGGATCAGGAACAGGGATATCGCGGCTATCTGTGCCGACACTTGGGGCTGCGAGGTTCGGCCGAACGAAACTGACGAAGCCAACCAGCCATGGCACTGGGTTGTGATCCCGGCGATCGGTATTTCAATGGGGGAGATTTTCTATTTGAAGGAACTCGCGATAGATTGCGCTGAAGACAGAGTCTACGAGTTTTTCTTCTCCGCTCCTCCCCTGAACATCCCTGGTGCCGCGGGTTCACCGATCAATCCGCAGGCCATCAAATGACACCGCTTCTATGGGGCCGAGCGAGTTCGGTAAATGTTCAGAAGGTCATGTGGGCACTGGCCGAACTTGGCGTTGTCCATGAGCGTATCGATGCAGGTTGGACCTACGGGCACACGGACACGGATGAATTCGCGTCAATGAACCCGAACCGTAGAGTGCCGGTCTGGCAGGAAGATGGGCTGACCCTCTGGGAGAGCCACGCCATCGTCAGGCATCTTCTTTCCCGGCACTCCGGTAACGTCACGTCCAGACCTATTGCGGATCAGTGGATGGAGTTCACGACTTCAACCCTACAGCCGGCGCTCATCGGCGTCTTCTGGCAATGCGTGCGAACACCTCAGGCCGAGCGTTCGGCACAGTCGCTTGCGCGCCATGCGAGTTCACTGAACGCCGCTCTCGGGATTTTGGATGGCCGGCTTTCCGAGAAAGACTGGCTGGACGGGAGCGCGATTTCGGGAGCTGAGTTCGCTGCTGGCTCGCTCATGTACCGGGTGTTCGATCTCGAATGGCCGAGAGCCGAATTCCTTGCGGTTGAGGCATGGTATAGAAGGCTCGCCGAGCGGGACGCATATCGGAATACGGTGATGGTATCCTACGAGGAGTTGCGTGCCTGAGTTCTGAGTAAGGGCGGTACCACGGCGGTCTCGTGCATGATTGCCTCTATTTTCGGATTGCTGCGACCGTCCAGGTTTTCATTCCGGTCGCAGTCGAAGATCAGGCGACCAAGCCAGCGTGAGGTCTCATACGCCGTCCGGGCGGCACTGGTCCGATCTTTGGAGTAGGCATGGAGGCCATCGGGGATCCGGACTCCGTCAAGGCACTCCGCCAGCGTGGTTGCGTCAACCGCCGCCTTGGTGACTCCCATGCCTACATGGGGACGGGCGACGCAGGCTGCGTCTCCTACCAACGCTACCCGGCCCGTTGCCATTTCAGGCGACAGGTGATCGTAGACAGGCGTGAAGAACGGCCTTTCACTGACTTCGAGTATGTCGTTGAAAGGAGTTGGCAGACGGGACCAAGCATCGCTCCGCATCCGACTCAGTACATCAGGCCGTACCATTGGTGGTGGTATGGTGACAGCATGCCGGTTTCCCTCGGTGTCCGTCAGCATGTCAAGCAGGTCTTTGTCTGGAACCTCCGAATACCAGACAAAGTTATAGCGAAGATGCCCAGGGCGAAAGTCGTTGCCCGGCCCTGCGATTGGGTAGCCTATGATTTGGGTGCCATTTGGAACGAAGAATCCAAAGGTATGGAATAAGTCGTCTCGGACGGAGTTGGGCAGATCGGCCTCGGCTGCCAGTGTTCGCCAGACAACATAGCCCGAGTATTCCGGCCTTACCTTGGGCAGCATCTGCGCCCGGATGGCTGACCGGAAACCGTCAGCTCCGATCAGTATGTCGCCCAACACTCGACGCCCGCCGGACAGTGTGAGTTCGATCGAGTTCTCCCGCTCCCGATAGCCAATAGCCTCGCGGCCGGTCAGATATTTGCCTTCAGGGACCAGTGAACGGAGGATCTGGTATACGCGATTCCAGGAGGTGACCAATTGATGGAAACCAAACGAGTGGACGCGGCGTCCGCTCAGGTCGTAGGCTACACGTTCCTGTACCTCGATACCGAGCCGATTGGTCTCGGCCCCTACGGCATTCAGCGCAGACAGCATTTCAGGGTGAGTGACGATTCCGGCACCACGGCCCGCAAGTTCCGTTGACGAGCGTTCGAAGACCTCAATTTCCCATCCATTCTTCTGGAGGGCCGCAGCGGTGAACAGACCGGAGATTGAGCCGCCGCAGATTAGTGCTTTGCCTGACATGGCGCAGCGACGCCCAGCCGGCGTTAGCCGCTCCGGGCCAATCTCGCGCAGTCAGGGACAGGCAGTTCCGCACCGGGATTTGACAGGTGTTCGACGGTTATGAATTTCAGTTCGGTTTCTCCGATGTTTTCCAGCGAATGAAGCATGTATTCGCCGGGACCATAATGATAGTGCTGCGTCTGGCCCTTTGAATAAGTGGATTCGGCGATGCGGCCGTCAGAGAAGTAGGTGAGGGCACGTCCTGGTGCCAATGCGCTCCAGAAGTACGGATTCACATGGCGATGGAACCCGCAGCGCTCTCCGGGGGCGATGTCAAGATGCCAAACCCTGAGCTCCCTGGTTTCGCTCACCAGAACTGAACCGACGCAGCCATTCATCTGCCTGTCGAGCATTTCGCGGTAGATTTCCTCTGGCCAATCCGCGAAGGCTGCTGGGTCTGTCGCGGTTTCAATATGATCGCTGATTATGCCGTTTTCCATCTGCATTCCCTGCCTCCACTACAGCCGTAGGTGCGCCGCAATTGCCGACATGGAGAATAGCGGGATATCTGGTCTCCCGCAACGGGAGGCCGTTCGTTGGTCGGAAGGTTTGTGCGTCAAGACAACGCGAAGTTTGAATTTCGCGTTCTCCCGATACCGTCAATCCCGAACCACTTGGCAGGATCAACCGTACCATTGAGCAACAGTTCACATTGGACGCTTTGCCTGTCGACCCCGTGAGAGCGCCGCAGTCAGGGAAACGAACATCGGCAAGAGACAAAAACAGTCGGTCAATGCCCGGTTCTGAGCAGCGATCGGTGACGTTCGCATGGCGATAGGAAGGCAGCGAACAAAACGTCGGAAGGGTTAATGAATTTCTGGATGTCCGGTTCCGGTTTGGGCATTTTGGCTGTCTTGTCAATTGGAGGCCGATGGTTTCGAACGGATGCACATAGCCAAAGCGAACAGGAAGCCGGTCACATCCAGCGGCCTACGACTTGCGATTTGTGGATGAATGAACGAACATCGCCTCATTCAATCGCTCCAAGGGAAGAGTCATGCTAGAACCAGTCCGCCCGGTCTTACAACGGTTCACTTTCGGCGAGACCACGGTGACAACTGTTTTGGATGGCACGCATGTTCGCAGGCCGCTGAACCCTCCGTTCGCTATGGACAAGGATGATTCGGAACTGCAGGAAATCGGCAGGGCCAATCGGTTGCCTTGGGACCGCTTTGAGAACAGTTACACGCCGACGCTGATAGAGGTTGGAGGTGAATTGGTGTTGGTGGATGTTGGCTTCGGGCAGGGCGGACGAGAGAGTGGCACCGGGCATCTGCGCGAGAGGCTGCGTGAAGTCGGTCACGAGCCGGAAGACGTATCGATCGTTGTCTTTACGCATGTTCACCCGGACCACATCCTTGGCGTGAACGAGGGCGGTGACCTCGCGTTTCCAAATGCCCGGCATATGATCGGTCGCAGGGAGTTCGATGCATGGCGCAGCGGCGATGGAATCCCGTCTCGACGCGACGCAAACCGCCAGATGTTCATGGATCTTGTTGTTCCACTCGCTGATCGAATGACATTTCTGGAGGACGGCGACCAAGTGGCGCCTTGCCTGACAGCGGAAGCAGCATACGGACACTCTGTGGGTCATATGATGTTCAGGCTGGAAAGCGCAGGTAGGCAGCTACTGGTTTGGGGGGATGTCGCAAATCACTACGTCTATTCGGTTCAGTTTCCAGAAAGCCCAGTCGGGTTCGATGACGACAGGTCTTCCGCGGCCGCAACGAGAAAGCGCGTTCTGGAAATGGCGGCGACGGATGAACTCCAGATATGCGGCCATCACATGCCGTTTCCTTCGGTGGGCTACATCGAGCGTTCAGGTCAAGGCTACCGGTGGGTCCCCGCCGCATATCAGCTTTGGCTCTGAAGGCTCGCTGATTCAGATCTGGATTCGGACGATACGCGTGGGCTGACTTCCTGCCAGTTATGATCACGTAAACCTGTCGACAAAGGGCGATTGTCTAAATCTTCCACCGCCGTTGCGAATTCTGGACATTTGTGTCTTGCGGCTGCCCAAGATGAGCACATGCGTAAGGACACGTTGTCGGCACTCCGGAAACTTCGCCTTTCGTCAGCCACTTTCGTCGAGTTCCCCTCTACACCCATATGTGGAGAGCGCTGACTGGATTGGATCCCTGTCGGTAAGGAACATTCCCATCCGATCCTAGCATGGTTCGATAGATCGTGGTCCACTGGATTTGGTCCAATTGCCGTAATTGAACCTGTGCATCTAGCCACCTGTCCATTCGATGGATAGAAGGCAACCGAAACGAATTGGATGAGGATGGATACGTTGATCGCGCCGAAACCGGAAATCATGGAGATTGACCCGTACGAGGGGGGGAAGTCGTCGTTGGCCGGTCGCGGCGATGCGGTGAAGCTCTCGTCAAATGAAAATCCCTTCGGGCCTTCGCCAAAGGCAATCGACGCGTATCGCAGCGTTGCACAGGACCTGAATCGCTATCCTTCATCCAGTCACCATGCACTTCGCACTGCCATTGGTGACTTGCATGAAATGGACCCCGACCGGATTATCTGTGGGGCGGGATCCGATGAAATCATCAGTCTTCTTTGCCAAGCCTATGCCGGGCGTGGGGACGAAGTGCTTCACACTGAACATGGATTCCTGATGTACCGACTCTCGGCGCTCGCTGCTTGCGCGACGCCAATCGCTGTCAAGGAACATGACCGGGTTACGGATGTGGATGCCTTGCTGGCCGCCTGTTCGGAACGCACCCGCCTTGTGTTTGTCGCAAATCCCAACAACCCCACCGGAACGATGATCAGTGGGAGAGAAGTGTTGCGTTTGGCCGATGGAATTCCCCCGCACGCGATGCTTGTGCTGGATGGTGCCTATGCGGAATACACCAAGGGCCTTGATGGAGGGGCGACACTGGCACATTCGCATAAGCGCGTCTTCGTGACCCGCACATTCTCCAAACTCTATGGGCTTGGCGGACTAAGGGTTGGATGGGGCTATGGTCAACGGGAGGTCGTTGACGTTTTGAACCGGGTGCGGGGTCCATTCAATCTGGGAAAGGGTCAACTCGCCGCGGCCGAAGCCGCATTGCGCGACCAGGAGTTTGCCAGAGAATGCGTGGAAGAGAATGCGCGCATGCGTGAATGGCTTTCGAATGCGCTCGCTGCGGAAGGCGTCTTGTCGGACAGATCCCATGCAAATTTCATCCTCGCGCGATTTGCCGACGCAAGCGAAGCGAGGGCCTGCAATGCCTGGCTCAATGACGCAGGGCTGATCGTACGCAATGTTGACAAGTATGGTCTTCCCGAGTGCTTGCGGATTTCAGTAGGTGAGGAGACGTCCTGTCGGCGTGTGGTTGATTCCGTGCGAGCGTTCAGGGTGGCCCAACAATGAGCATGATCTACGAAAGGGTGGCCCTGATCGGGCTGGGCCTGATCGCGGGCTCGATGGCTCATGCCATGCGTCGCGGCAAATTGGCAGGAGAGATCGTTGGCACCTCGCGGACCGCCGAGACAAGGGAGGCCGCGAAACACATAGGGCTTTGTGACCGCGTTGTTGATACCGCAGAAGAAGCGGTTGTCGATGCCGATTTGGTGGTTCTGGCAGTCCCTGTGGGAGCGATGGGAGAGGTGGCGGGCCAGATTGGTCCCAAACTCAAGCATGGTGCGACAGTTACCGATGTGGGATCGGTGAAACGCCACGTGATTGAGCAGGTTTCGCCGTTCATTCCTCACGACGTTCATTTCATTCCTGGCCATCCCTTGGCAGGAACGGAACATAGCGGCCCTCGCTCTGGATTCGCCGCACTTTTCGAGAATCGGTGGTGCCTGTTGATTCCGGACGAGAGCACCGAGCGTGTAGAGATCGACCGCCTTAGGGCGCTGTGGGAAGCGATGGGAGCCTATGTCGATGAGATGGATGCCGATCACCATGATCTGGTGTTGGCGGTTACGAGCCACGCTCCCCACCTGATTGCCTACACCATGGTTGGAGTCGCGGATGATCTGAAACGCGTGACTGATACCGAGGTGGTCAATTATTCCGCGGCGGGATTCCGGGACTTCACTCGAATCGCCGCCAGTGATCCCACGATGTGGCGCGACGTCTTCCTTACGAACAGGGCCGCTACGTTGGAGATCCTCGGACGGTTTACCGAGGAACTCTTCGCACTTCAAAGAGCAATTCGCACTGGCAATGGCGATGTGCTATTCGAGTACTTTACCAGGACCCGTGCAATCAGGCGCGGTATCATTGAGGCAGGTCAGGATACGGGGGCGCCGGATTTTGGTCGGACGGAAGCAAGACAGAGGCGTTCCGGTTGATAATGCGGAGTAAGAAGTTCGTGAAGTTGACTCAATCGCCGATCTCACGATTCGAGAGTCAGCCCAGCCTCTGCAGCCAGATTCCTGATGAACGGAAGCCCAACGTCAATGACGTCCTTGGGCTGATCTGTGACTGGCCGCCAGATCGCAAGGCCTGATGCGATTTCCGGTGCCAGATAAACAAAGCTCTCCAGCGTGATGTCGCCGTCGTAGCCGACGGACTTCAAGCCCTCAAACGTGCCTTGCCAATCCATGGTTCCGCGGCCTGGCACGCCCCTGTTCGACTCGGATAGATGAACGTAGCCGAGATGCTCGCCAGCGTCGGCGAACCCGGCCGCCATTCCTTCCTCTTCGATGTTCATGTGATAGCTGTCGAGATGAACGAATACGTTTTCGGCCCCGACACGTTCGATGACCTCCGTGGCCTGGCGCGCGGTGTTCAGCAGGTGGGTCTCATAGCGGTTGCAGGGCTCCAGGCCCAACCGCATGTTCAGGGCGCTTGCCCTTCGAGCGGCGCTATCCACAAGTCGGCAAATGGCATCTCGTTCAGCGCTTGTGGGCGGCGACTTTGAGGTTTGGCCAATCGTTCCATAAATAACCCCGGTGAGACACTCGGCACCGGCGTTCCGCGCCACGTTCATCGCGAAGTCGAGATAGTCAATCGCCTCTTGGGTGCGTTTTAAAACATTCACGGCTAGTGGCAGTCCGAGTGAGCAGACGATCCGGATCCCAAGGCTTTCGATCAGTGAGCGGCTGCCCAGAGAATCATAGTTGGCCGGGTCGAGAAGTGGTGTCTCTATCACGCCGACCCCATGCTCAAGGATACCCGGTAGGAGTTGCCGCGCCTCCATTGGATTCCAAAGGGGCATGAACGCCAGTGAATGCAAACCGAGTGTGGACATTGCGTCATCCTAACCGTGGGCACCGACAATATAGGAAACGACCTCGGACATTTCGGTTTGTTCCCGCTGGAGATCGGCGATGACATTGCCTCGGCGCAGAACCACGATTCGGCCGCAGGCCTCGAAGATGTCGTTCAATCTATGGCTAATGAGGATCGTCGCGATGCCGTCTTCCTTCATCTGTCGAATCAGCTTCAGAACACTCTCGACTTCGCGCACGGCGAGTGCCGCCGTTGGTTCGTCCATGATGACCAACTTGGGTCTGAACGTTAGTGCCCGGGCGATGGCGATGGTCTGTTGCTGCCCACCCGAGAGCATGCCCACGGGGATGTCGATTCCGGGAACATGTACACCGAGCCGATCCAACATCTGTCGGGCTTCAACGTCGATTCTGGATTTATCGACAAAGGAAGGGAATATCCCGAACAGCCGCCTTGTTGGTTCGCGGCCAAGAAAGATGTTGTTGGCGACGTCCTGCTGAGGTGCCAATGCCAAGTCCTGATAGATCATCTCAATGCCGAATTCTCGCCGCTCCCCCGGTTCGGATTCGGTGACGTCTTTGCCGTCAAACACCACCTTTCCCCGATCTATCGAATAGACGCCGGTTATCGACTTCATCAGGGTGGATTTTCCAGCACCGTTATCGCCAACGAGGCCGACCACCTCGCCTGACGAAACCGCAAGATCCACGCCATGCAGCACCTGAACGGCACCAAAGCTCTTCTCAACTCCTGTCATTTCAAGAATGCTCAATGCGCCTGTCTCCCCCTGCTGCGTACCTGGTCGAGCCAGACCGCCGCGATGAGCACCGCGCCGATCGCCATCTGCTGGTAGTATGCCTGCACGGCCATTAGATTCAGCCCATTCTGCAAGACACCCATAATCAGGGCGCCGATCATGGTTCCGACGATCGACCCGCGTCCTCCGAATAGGTTGGTGCCACCTATGATCGCAGCGGTGATGGCGAGCAATTCGTAGTTAAGACCTGCGGTTGGGTCGCCAGTGTTGACCCGTGCAGTGAAGATCAGCCCTGCAATGCCGGCCATCAATCCGGAGATCGTGTAGAGCAGCATGCGTTGTCGACGTACATTGACGCCAGTGGCGCGGGCTGCGTTCTCGTTGTCGCCCAATGCAAGGGTGTGGTGGCCGAACGGGGTATGGGCCAGAATGTAGTGCGAGACGATCGCCACTGCCGCAAGAATGAACACCGGTGTCGGCACACCCCACGGGCGAGCCTGTCCAAGGAACAGCACCTCATCCGGAAGCCCATAAATTCCCCGCCCGCTAGAGATGATCAACGCCAGCCCCCGAGCGATTCCGAGCATGCCCAACGTCACAATGAACGCGGGCACCCGGCCGCGTGTCACGATGAATCCATTCACGGCTCCGGCCGCGGCCCCAGCCGCCAAGGCACCGATGATAGCGAAATACCATGGCCACTCCAGAGTGACGACAAGCGCCGCACCGGATACCGAAGCGAGCCCGAGCACTGATCCGAGAGACAGGTCGATCCCTGCCGCACTGATCACGAAGGTCGCGCCGATCGCCAGAATTCCAAATGTTGCGGTCGCGAGGATAATATTGAAGAAATTGTTGGCAGTAAGGAAGACCCGGACGCCACTTCCTGTGGTGGGTGAGAACAGGGCCATGATCACGATGAGTCCTGCGAGCACGGCAAGCGATTCGACCCGTATATGGGTCCGTTCAAGGAATTTCAGCATGAAGCGGGGCCCAAGCTGTCCGGGCCAGTTGGAACGCTGGCCCGGACGGTTGCGTTACTTTACGTATTCAAGCATTGGCTCCGTGCCGGAATCAAGAACATCCTTGGTCAGGACCAGGGTCGGAACGTAGATCCAGTCACCTTCTGGCGGCGTTCCCTCCTTCAGCGCCTTAACCATTTCCACAGCCTGTTTACCAACCAGATACGGCAATTGGGCGACAGATGCGTTCAGGCGACCTGCCTTGATTGACTTGACTGCGTCGGAATTGCCGTCAACTCCGATCACAGTAACCTGATTCTGGAGACCGGCGGCATAGACGGTCTCCACCGAACCTAGCGCCATACCGTCATTCGCAGCGAACACGGCAACCAGATCGGGATTCGAGGTCAGGATGTCGTTGGTGATATTGGCTGCCTTTCCGCGGTCCCAATCGCCTGGAAGGGAAGCGACGACCTCGAGGCCCGCCGCCAGTTCGGCGAGTCTATCGGCGAAGCCCTGCGCGCGCTTCTGGCCAGTGATGTTGCCCGATAGTCCTTCTATGACCAGCACTGGTCCAGTCGCGTCAGCTCCGAGTTGGCTAACGAGCCACTCAGCTCCCTGAGCCCCAGCGGCAACGTTATCGGAGCCGATGGAGAATGCGATTTCAACGCCTGCATCAGCGGCGATCGCATGATCGAGATTGCCGTCCAGGTCAACGACTGGAATCCCCATGTCATTGGCACGCTTCAGGCAAGGCAGCAGAATCGTCGAGTTGATCGCTGCGGTTATCATGGCATCTGGCTGGCGCTCCAGCATGGTGTTGCAGACGTTCAGCTGGGGTTCGGCCGCTTGGTCGCTTTCCACCGCCTGTAGATAGTAATCGACACCGGCGGCTTCAGCACCTTCGCGCACGCCAAGCTCCATCGCTCCCCAGAACGGATTCGATAGAGTCTTCATGAGAACTCCATAGGTTTCCGCGTGGACAGGGAGCGCAATCAGACCGATGACTGCGGTCGCCGTGAGTTTTTTCAGCATATTCTTCTCCTCGATTTGCGTGCCTTGTTCCGTTGACGCGTTTGACTGCGTTCAGTGTGTATTGGCCTGGCGTGGTCACGCGGCCGCCCTGCCATATCCTCAGACTTTCATTCCTTCCGGTGCAGCGACCATCGTAGCTTGCAGCTCAAGTCGGCGAGCAATTCGGCTGGTGCTGGTGGGTTCGTGTTCACCCTGGATCTCTGTCATTAGCCTCGTCCAAGCCATACTGGCGATTTCGCCGACCGGCTGAATGATCGCCGCAACCTGAGGGTGAAGATGGAACATTCATGCGCTGTCGTCAAACCTGACGGGAGCGATGTCGCAGTCGATGGCTGGTCCCCGGTCGCTGAACAATCCGAGGGTCGCCAATGTGGCGATGTTGAAGAGGGCGGGGACAGCGGGACAGCCGATGGCTCGGGATGGGCATTGAGACAACCCGCAATCGCGTTGCGGGCACTCGCCGCAGTTCCGCCAGTTGAGGGATGATCCACGCTGGGTTCCCACCCGGCGGCACACGTCTAGCACCCTGCAGCCGTTCGTTGACGATGCCGGTACAATTGTCAAGATAGGCAACTGGAATGCGCCGGTGGCCTCGCGCAATCAAGTGGCGCATTGTTTCAACTCCGTGGTGGTTGGGATCGGTCTTTCCAATCGCTGGACCTCACTTTGTTTTTCGCTTTCCTCGACGACTTCCCAGACTTGATCCTATCGTATCTGGATGCTTTCAACAGTATGTTGAGCATCCGACTGTCGTATACCGTAGAGACCTCTTCTTCACTGAATCCGGCATTCAGAGCCGTATTGCGCATGGCCTTAAGGTCCCTAAGCCGCTCCTTCTGGTCTTGCCATCCGGCAATCTGAAAAAACTTGGGTGCTTCGGCCTCGGCGTAAGCGCGGGTAGCCCGCTGGTTCTCGATTTCGGATTCCTGAGCTATCATAGCCCGTTCCTCGTCGATCGCCAACTGCGCGGCGACCGTGTTTCTGTAAGTCTTCTCCAGTGCCTTGGCCAGCTTCGGGTTCTGTATGTACAGGGCAATGATCGACTTGATCAAGTTCTCAGCGTCCTGAAGACGCTCTACGTACTTTCGCTTAACCGCCTGGACCAAATGCGCGTGCCTTTGAACGGCGATCTGAGCTTCATTCACTCGGTTCAGGCGCTGGTGAAAGGTCTCCTGCCGGATATATCCGTTCAGGGCCTCCCGGAGGGTTACCTTCTGGTGGTTTCCCTCGACGATTACGTCGTACTCGCCCTCCTCGTCCTCCGAGGGCGCCTCCTGGTCGTCATCCTCAAGCATCGACCGTTCCAAGTTGCCAAATGTCGTCTCTGAAGCTGCGGTCTCTCCGAGTCCTTCCATGGGTGTATCCTTTCATGGGCGCCCTAAAGTTACAGTTTCAATCCTCTGCTGATTGGGGATGGTCCTTTCACATCTTTCGGGTGCAGGAGCTTTCAACCGGGCACAGTTGTCTCGGCGAACGTTTCATGCACACGGGCAAACCAAACCACAGGAATCGACCCATTCCGATCAGTCCGAACGGGCGCGGAATTCGTGGCTGACACCGTGCGCCTTGCCGGAGTCATGGCGCCGGAACGCCGACCCATGCCGGAATCACGGAAGATCCGGGCGGGAGGGATATTTGTTTCTTTCGCTTCCCCGGACACACCCGGGCTAAGTTCGGCTACGCCAACGCCGAGTCAGCGGTGTCCGGTTGAAAGGCGCAGCGCGCCGCGCCGCTTGGCATGGCAGTTTTCAAACCCCTGTTGGTTGGGGCAGGATTCTCAGCAGCCGCTGACGGGGAAACACCCTTTACACTAACCGCCAAGACGCTTCAATCCCCTTTTTGATTGAGGCAGGACTTTTCACCCTGATCATTTCTCCTCATTTCCACTCTGAAGCGCAGCATCTGTCAATTCCTCTGCATAGGTGCGGCGCAAGCGGGGGAAATGGCTTGGAAGCGGGAGTTGACCGTGGTCCCCAACATCGAATCAGTCCCCCATCACGCTGGAATGCCCCGCCCCTCCGCTGGCACTGGCACGAGGAGAAGGGCCATCGCCAGAAGGGCCGCCTTGGGCGACACGGCGACCATACAGGCCGGAACTCGAGTGAACGCGCCCATGTCCCCAAAGTGCAATGCCGGTGCCGATCCTCCTTTGAATTGGGAAAGACTGTAGGCAGGCGACAGAGACACCTGACCGTTCCTGCCGGGGTTTTGCCGTCGGTGCGCATGAAAGATGGAAGACATGGCGACACGGGAAGCTCTGACGATGGCGCGCGCAGGCCAGGCCAACCGGACCCCGCGAGGGCAGATCAGGTCATCAACGTGGCGAATTGGCCTGTAGTGCTTAGGACGCTGGGCAATGCAGGACGAAGGAAGTGGCCTGAGGTGCGACGGGACGCGGAACTGGTGCCATTCTGTGGCGTACCCAGGCCTAGGAACCTGCCACGAGAGCAAAGATGTCAAAACGAGTCACATGCAGAGGCGAAGGGGCCAAATCCGAGCGGCTCGAAGCCGCCGGCATGACCGACTTCTCCTGATCGCCAGATAGTCCCCATCACACTGGACGCAGGACCTTGCCGCTCCATTCCAGTTCCGCGAAAGCCGTGGCAATGTTTCCTACGAATCGGATGGTTGGCCCGACCAATTTTCTTTCTTCAGATGGCTATACGGTGCCTTTCAGCGAGCACATGTCACCATACGCTGAAGTTCGAAAGTTCCCTTGCACCGCATCACCTGCAAAGGCGTACGTCGGCGCGACTCATGGCATCTGCCCAATGAGTGCAAGGTGATGGACGTTAGGTCGGAGCTACGGCTTCAGCTGTCATATGTCATTGATGTCGAGCGCCTCAGACGCTTGCCGCGTGCTCGAAACGGATTCTCCAAGCTAAGCTCAGTCGGTCCGCGCCGTATCCTCGGCGCTGCGTTCGTGGCCTAGGCCGACACAATTGGAATGTACCGCATAGGTGACCGTCGAGTCGTCGATCAGGCTACGAGCTCTGATGTTCCAAGTCCTTGCGTGACGGCCAACCGATTCATTTGCAGCGCACACGGCAACCGGAACATCCGCCTGCGTTAAGGGTTTGGTCTTGCCGCCATTCTTCGTTCCCGTCGCCAGTCTCTTGCGCGGCGGTTCAGCGAGCGCTGCGAAGGCGGCCTCGGCGTCGGCACCGACTTGCTGGTCCTGCGCGTCAGTTTCAGGAATAGCTCCCGACTGGTAGGAAAGGCGGCCGAGGCGCTGTTTCTTAGGCAGGCCGGAACAGTCAGGAAGTGTGTTACGCGGTTCATGACTGGCTTCTCAAGATGCCTGCCGCGGGAACGCCTCGGTCGCAGAGATCCGCATTGGCCCCTACAGCCATGGGACTAGTGGAAGAACCGCCCCGGAATCTGACTACGGAACCAGTCGCGGAGAAGGAGATCCGCGGCTTCTGGGGCAAGCAGGGCATCAAAGCTCCAGATCAATGGCGATCCGGTCGATCACCCTGTGGTGAAGCACCGCCCGATCGGCACCGTCCGGATCGGTGCAAACTGGATCGTCGTTCTCTTCCTTCAGGATTGCGGCACCGGCGGGCTTGCAGAGGGGCAGCATGGAAAAGTGATAGGCTGGGGCGAGCCGCACAACCGAAGCGTTTGGCATGAGATGAACAAAGCCGCTGGCTTCAAAATCCGTGGCGACCAAGCGGTCCTTACCCTCACCAAGGCCGAACAATGTCACGTTCTCGACCAATGCTTCGGTATCCGTCCTTTCCAAGCCCCAGACAAATGCTGGGTCGATAGCGGCAACATGGGTGATCCGTGGATCCTTGTAGGATGCATCCCATGTCGCTGATGCCCGGTTCCTCAGTTCGATCCCAGAACGTGCCAAATCCTGACAATGGGACGATGACGCGGCGTAGACATCGCAATGGGTCACATACCCTTCGATTCGCCCGGTGACGCCTCCCATGGACAGCGCCGTCCAGCCTCCGAATGAAAAGCCAGCAGCCATGATCCGGGTCGGATCGATCTTGGCGGTGAACTCCGGTTCGGCCAAAACCGTGTCGAGCATCAGCGACAAATCGGCGACGCGTGTCCAGTGATCCAGCCCAGCCTCCATATCGAAATCGCCCCAGGTCGAGTTCGGATGGTTCACGGCGACGACAATCGCACCTCGTTCCGCCAATCCCGTGGCTAGCCATGCCAAGGAATGCATAGCCCCGCCCAAACCATGGCTTAGCAACACCAAAGGCGCAGGGCCGTCAGCCATCGGTGCGTCTTCGATCACCTCTACACCAAGGAAGACGGCGTTCTCCGCGATCACTGTTGCGTGACTGGCAACCTGTGTCGGATACCATAGGCCCCCGGTGACGAACCGACCGTGATGTGGGGCCTCGATCGAGACGGGCCTAAAGCCGGGGGTGTCCGCGGCCAATATAGTTGGAAAGACAAGGAATGCGATGGTGATCATGGGGTTCAGTTTCATATCTCATGCTCCAGTTGCAGTTGCGATGCGTGTTTCATGCACTGAACGCGGTTTGGACGCGTCCTCGAACCGGTTTAAGGACGTGCAAAACCGGTTTAAGGACGTAGATCATGCCGACGTCGGCCGCTGGAGATCCCTCGCTCAATGCCCAGCCTTCCCATCCCGCTCTTTGCTGCGTTGGTTCTAGCCTTCCTGCTATTGCGCATGGTGGTTTCAGGACAGACTCGCACTCCGCTGGTTTGGGTTCTGGGGCTGTGTGCGATGCAGGCGACCGTGATCGCGCTGGCCCAACATTATGGCGTTCCGGTTGCAAGGATCATGCAGCCAATCACGGCAACGCTCATACCGCCTGCCGCTTGGCTGGCTCTTCAGGCCGCACGCGACCGATACCCTTCGCGCCGCGACGTGACGCACGTATCAGGGCCATTGGTTGCGGTTTCCGCCCTGCTCGTCATGCCTGCCGCCTTGGACGTTGTGATTCCGCTCTTATTCGTGGGCTACGGTGTCGCCATCCTGTGGAATGCCTGGATGCAACAGGATGCCTTTCTGAACACGACTCTGGAATCGGGAGAAACGGTAGGGCGATTGTGGCAGATCATTGGGATCGCACTGGTTGTGTCAGCCTTCAGCGATGTTCTTGTCGTTGCGGCTCAAATCGGAGGTGTCGGGCATCTAAAACCTTGGATCATCAGTCTTTTCTCGGCCGGAAATTTGCTTCTGATCGGCGTCCTGAGCTTGTCGCGCGGTCTGGCAACTTCGGATCCTGCGCCCGAGACGCCAGAATCCGATCAAGCTCAAGAGGCTAGCGATACTGAGATAATGGATCGTCTCGAAGCGTTGATGAACGACGACAGGCTCTATCTCGACCCCGACCTGACCTTGGGCCGGTTAGCGCGGCGGTTGGGTCTGCCAGCCAAACAACTTTCCGCGGCGATCAACCGGAGCACGGGCGAGAACGTGTCGCGATACGTGAACAGAGCCCGAGTGGCTGAGGCGCAGCGCGCCCTGAAAGCCGGACAGTCCGTGACGCAGTCGATGTTGTCCGCAGGCTTCCAGACAAAGTCGAACTTTAACCGCGAGTTTCTTCGGGTAACCGGCCAGACTCCGAGTGCGTGGTCCAAGGCGGGCTGAACTCCCATTTACATCGAGAAGCTTGTCCCACAGCCGCGCCTTGATCAGACCTTCAGGTTCTTGAACACGAAACACATGCCGATAGTATGCATGCCGAAACGGGAAACGGATCGGAAACCGTCGCGCCTGAACTTTCCTGACAAATCGGCGCCTGTACCGAATGGCAAAGTCTTGACAGCGCACGGAGGCGATTGCTTGCGACTCCTCTCCCGCTGTTCTGCCGGTACGCCCGATAGCCCAGAACTCCCAGACGGAGCGCCGTCGCTACTGCGACAATTGTCCTTCCCCGGTTTCAGCAATGAAGGCCTACACTCCAAATCTTTGCTGTGAAAGTTCCTGCCCTTCAGAACGAACGACTCCTTTGGCTGAATCTGGTCGGATCAAGACTTGAAGGAAAGTGACGCAACTGCGGCGGTCCGCATCCGCGTTTTCCCGGGTGGCCCGCACCGTCGCCGTTACCTGCATCCTGTGAACTTCGATGCCGACGACGCACGGAAGGATGATATTTGGCGTGTCTTTCGCAATCATGGGCTTCCCTCTTTCGGATGGAGCAGCCGGAGGCGGGTGGGCCGACGGATCAGGCGGCCCGCAGGCCCCGTGGGACGCCGCGGTGCATTTTGCCGTGCGTTCTCTGGCTGAACCTGAAACATGGCGGAGAGCGAAGCCGTCAACCCGTGACAGTTCGCAAGGTGAAAGCGCCTCCTGCCCGCATCCGCACCCGGAGACAGGCCACGTCCCTCTCCAGGCCAGCACCGCGCTACGTGCTGGGCAGCCGACCGACCGTCTGCCGTTCGCGACCCTATGCACCAGCCAACGGAAAAAAGAGACCTACGGACCCTCTCAATGGGACACTGTTAACTCAGTCCCCCGTCACGCAATTAGCCGAATCAAACCGCAGGAACCGGCCCTGCCCGACCGAATCGACCCGAACGGGCACGGAAGCCGCAGCCAGCACCGTGCGCCTCGCCGGACCAATGCCACAGGAACGCCAGTCCATGCCGAATCACTGAAGATCCGTGGGGAATGCCTGTTCCTCCCCTTTCCCGAACCCAATCTGGCCATGCGCAACTACGCCCAAAGCTGAGTTAACATTGTCCCATTGAAGGATCCGGGGCTGCGTCGCCGACAATCGGATGCCGGAATACCCGCTATCGAAAGATCAAGGTAACTGCTCACCCCTTCCCGGGGGCGGACCGGGCATCGTTCGGCTTGACCATGTCGGCTGCGTTTCCGGCCAGGGCGGTCTGGATGGCGACGAGGGGGCTGTGACCGAGGGTGGCCATCGAGCCCAGGCAGCCCGGGATCCTGCACCACGCCTCGGCATGGAGCTGTGTCCGGAAGCGGCCCGACACCTTGACCCTCACCCTGGCCATCCTGGTCCCGCTCCCGCCGGCGCTGTCCGTGAAGCTGGCGTCCGGGTCGGCCATGAAGCGCGGCACGGACGCCTCATGCCCCGCGAGGCGCCCGTGGAGGTCGTGCGCGTCGGACCTCCCGACCCTCCCGCGCTTTCCCTTCGGGCGCGGCGGGATCTCCGGCAGCTCCCCGCCGCCCTGGGTCAGGATGGTCCGGTGCCGCCTGCGCGCGCTCCGGCGTCCGGCCTCGGGCAGGGCCCTGGCGTCGCTTCGGCTGGCCCTGTGGCAGGCCCCGCGCGGCAGCCCCTTCATCAGGCGCGCCCGGCGGAAGCCGCTGGACCCGGGGACGGACGTCGGCCCGCGCAGGGGATGGGAGCCACGGAGCCGGTGCGTACACCGGTCGCAGGTGAGGTGACCCGCCCGGCGGTCGTGGACCGGCGCGTCGGCGTGGCGGGGGATGGCGCCGATGTCCCCGGTCGCCCCGCATCCGCGCCTGCGGTGCAGGCGCTTCAGGGTCAGGGACCCGTCGGTGGGGACGTGGAGCCACCGGGTCCTGCCGCCGGCCCGGAATCCGGTCCCGTCGGCGCGCGGGGCCGGGCGCTCCGGCAGCCGCGCGACGGCGGCCTCCTCCCACGGTCCGGGCGCGTCATGCAGGCGGCGGACGTGTCCCGGGCAGGTGGCCTCGGAGAGCATGGGGCCGGAGACCGCCTGGACCATGGCGACGGCCCGGCGCGGGGACAGCATGCGCGCGCCCGGCAGGTTGATGGTGAAGGCCTGGAGGCCGGCGCCGTACCGCAGCGGGCCCGGCATGCTGTCGGGGAACCGCCCCCTGGTCCGGGCCCGGCAGTCCGGGCATTCCTTGATCTCGGCTTCCACGCGGCGCTCCACGACCTTGAGGACGATGTCGTACAGGACGCGGCGCTCCCGTCCGGCGGGGGGCGGTCCCCGGGAGGTCGGCGCCGCAGGCGTCGCAGGCATCGACGGCGACCGTCTCCCCGGCGGTGGTCCTGCGCATGTCCGTGCCGGTCCGCAGGTTCGGTTCCGCGCCCCGGCCGCTGTCCCTTCCGGTACGCCGGGCGGTCCCGTCCCTCTCCGTCCGCCACGGAGGGATGCTGGAGTTGGCGTCGGTCCTGCGGGTCGTCCGCTCCAGCAGCACGGCCACCAGGATGCCGGGCAGCAGGAAAAGGGCCTTGACCGGCGCAGGGGTGTCCGCGCCCGCCTCGCCCTTCCGCCTGATGGCATCGAACTGGGCCCGGCAACCGTCCAGCCGCCCGCGCGGCGAGGCTGCGTTCACCGTCGGCGCCGCTCCGCCTCCACCACCATGACCGCCGCCTCCGCCGTGATTCGCCCGGACGGATGGACAGTGCAGCGGGCAGCTCCATTATGCCAGGCCCAAAGATGGCCGACGGCGGACGGGCGCGGATGACGGGACAGGATGCCCGGCCCGAAAGCCGTCAGGCGGGACGGTCAGGGATGAAGGGGCGAGCAGTTACAGGAAAGCAATGACAGAGGCAATTTCGTCCATGGCGGGATTTGTTGTCCCAACACCAAACGCGCCTGGGGCGAGTTGCCACCAGCCGCTTGCGTTCAGGTCATGCAGACGGCGGGCGGCTACGGCTAGGCTTGGGACAACCGATGCCAAGCCAAGCAGAAGAAAAAACCCGGGCACCACAAAAAAACCAAGCTGCCCAAAGGCTGTACGAGGCGCACCGCCCAGCATGGCCGCCTGTGGTGTGGTCACAATACCGAGCGCAATCCAGAAGAAAATCCATACCGGGACCGCAATCAGCATAAAATACCCGTATTCCGATCTTGCCGCCCGTCCGCTGAAGTCGCCATGCCTGGAATAAAAGCAGGTCTTCATCGATTGCATGAGCCTCTTGCACAATTATCGCGGTTCGGGCGGCCGCGGCAAGTCTTTGGGTTCCGCCACGGTCCCGACACCGGAACTGACGGGTGCCCGGGGCGTTTCCACCGACTTGGGTGTGGCGGAATGCCGCAGTCTGTGGCCCGTCGGGCGCCGTCCGCGCATGGCTGGCCGCGCCGTCCCCTCCGGGGCGGCGTCCGCGGCGTCCGGTGCTGCCGCGGCTGGTGGCGTCAGATGGTGAGCCGCATCAGCTGCCCGCCCGTCAGGGCCAGCGCGCGGAGGAACAGGTGGCAGGCCACCCTGGCGTGCCCCCGGACGCGGACGTGCCGGGCGCCGTAAGAGTCCTTGAGGGCCGAGTTCACGCGCCCGCCGCCGGGCGCTGCCGGCAGCGGACGCGGTCGTGGCGGATGTGGCCCGCTTTCCGCTGCGCCAGAGCCTCCCTGGCGAGGCGCTCCTTCAGCGCCGCGTCGCGGCGGGGGTTGGTGTCGGTGATCGCCACGCGCCCCGTCAGGCAGGCGTGGAACCCGATCTCCAGGGAACCGTGGCCGCGTCCATCAGTTGGTGACAGTGGTCCACCCGCAGCGCCGTCATCTTCGACAGCGGGATGGCGGCCTGGCTGTCGTGCAGCGAAGCGGAGGTCAGGATGCAGCTGACGGGGACGTCCCCATCGGCGGCGTCGATGTGGAGCCTGTACCCCCTCCAGCTCTCCCTGTACCCCTTCGCGTTGCGCTTCGTGCCGGTGCCGCAGGCCTTCGGCAGCCCGTCGGCCATCTCCGCCGCCGTCATCCCGTCCCGCAGCTGCCGCTCCAGCCGGGTCGGCTCCTTCGGCCTCTCCTCCCCCTTTTTCGGGCGTCCGCGCTTTCGCTTCGGCCGCTACTGCGGCTTCGGCTTCGGCGCCGGCCTCTCCCGCCCGACGACCGCCGTGGAGTCCCGCGATATGTGCCCGACGACCGAGCCGGCGTACGCGGCGCGGACCAGCGCCTCGTGCATCCGCTCCGGCAGCCGGATCTCCGCGAACCAGGCGAAGGCGCGGGAGAACGCCGGTTCGCTGGGAACCTCCGACACGCGCGACCAGCCGACGGGCCTGCGCAGCGTCGGGTCGTATCGCAGCCTGTCGATCAGGACCACCGTGGCCGGCATGTCCCACACCGCCTTGGCGACGAAGGCCCGCGCCAGCGCCCTGCGGTCGGCGGCAGGGTTGCCGACGCCCCCGTGGATGCAGCGCACGTGCCTCCCGCCCTCGACCAGATCCAGCACGGCGATGAATTTCGTGTGCCTCACGCCCAGCGGGCCGACCTCCCCGGCGAGGGAAGGCAGAAGTTCCCCTTGAAACCGCTGCCAGGCATCTGATATGGACGAACGTAGGGACATGGAGCCGTCTCCCTGCATGTTGTGGCTTTCACACCTGCTTCATACCAGAGGGATGGCTCCATATCCATACCAGCCATCAGAAAAAAGCGCCTGTTTCCGAAAAAAACCGCTTGATCGGGGAGTTTTGCAAGAAGCTCGCATGAATGTCATTTACGGTTGCCCCTTGCGGAACGGCCGCGCCGTTCCTATCCTGTATCCATGAGCGAAGCGCCGGACAACCACGAACTCGCCCGGCAGGTTGCCGTGCTGGAGGAACGCATGAAAACAATGAAAGCCGAATATGAGAGTGCGCTTGACCGTAGCAACGCGGCCATTGCCGGACAGAAGGTCTGGCTGTTCGCGCTGGTGTTCGGCGCGGTCGTGACGGGGATCACGCTGGGGCTTGCGCTCTCCGGGTAGCTTTTTCCTGAAGCCACCCGGCAGTGGCTAGTGGAACCCCTGGACGGATTCCAGCGCGCCTATAAGCCCGTCCCTGTAGGCCTAAACGGACCATAGCTGCATATATGGACATCTGAAAGAACGGATGGGGAACAAATGGCTGTCTTGATGAACACAAATCCGGAGTACGTGACCCCCTATGAATACAGCGGATAGCGCGCGACATTTTCGGCCGGAAACCTGTATCCACGTCCATCCGCGACCCGCTCGGCGCTGACCGGGTATTTGGGCCGGTTGGGATTGATCCCCACGATCCGACAGCGTTCACCTTCCCGCGGGAACGTCCGGCCGTAATCGGAGGGTTCCAACCCGAATTGTGGTGCCAGAACCTCGAACAGGGCCTTGTCCGGCGAGTGGAGGACCCCGTCTTCCATCGGGATACCGACACGGAACCCGTGCCGCAGATCGATGTCGCTCAGATCCCCTCCCTCGACGGTGAGCCCATGAGTTTCAGCAACTTCGCGACAGGCCTTCATGAGGTCGCGACGCAGACGATCACGGAGTTGCGGGGTCAGAGCGCGCGGTGGGACAGCCCTGGATGATGCAGGCGTCCTGATCACAGTCCTGTTTGCATTGCTGGGCGTCCGCCGCCTGGCTGAGGATCGAACCCGCCTCCTGTTCCTCTTTTTCACATCAATGCCTTCGCTTTGTAGACAGTGCCGCGCGAGATACCCATGTCGCGCGCAATCCCTGTGGGAGAGAGCCCTTCGGTCAGTCTGGCCTGGATGGCCGCCATGTCTATTTTGGGGGTCCGTCCGCGGTAGATGCCCCGCAGCTTTGCGGCAGCGATGCCCTCGGCCTGACGCTCCTGTCGCAGGTTGGTTTCGAACTCGGCAAAAACCCCGAGCATGTCAAGGAAGGCCTTTCCTGTTGCCGAGGAGGTATCGACCGGCTGCTCTGTGGCAGCCAGATACGCCCCCTTTGATTTGGGAATTATATACGATGGTGCCCAAGGCAACGGAGTGATCCGCATGGCGCACAGAGCACCGGGCAGGTGCCGCCGCGGGGGCGTCAGTCCCGTCCAGCTGTCCGTGACGTTTCCCCACGACAGGGCCTTCGGGGGATGGTTCACGGAACGGCGCTGTACGGAAGGCCTTCGCTGTGGAACCGTCCGCATCCAGTCGGGAGCGGCGCACACGACGGTGCCCTGCCGCTGCCGCGGGCGTGAATGCCGCAGGCGGTTCTCGGTGCGCACCGTCAGCTTGGGCACTATGGTATATAATTCCCTTTGATTTCAGGTGGGTCGCGATGGTCTGCAGGTCGCCGAGACTGCGGGCAAGCCGGTCAATGCGGGTGACCACCAGTGTCTCACCGGGATGGATGAAGTCGAGGATGGTTTTCAGTTCCGGGCGTCCTTCCAGAGTGGTGCCGCTTTTCCGCTCGGTCCTGACCACGCCACATCCCGCTGCTTCCAAAGCCTTCACCTGGGCATCGGGATTCTGATCGATGGTCGAGGTCCGCGCATATCCGATCCTGGCCTGAAAAGTGTTCATTTTGGGTGTGCCCTCGACATGATCTGTTCATTATCCCGATTCAGACCCAGAACAGACACAAAAACGGCCTGTTCACCTGTTCATCGGAAGCGTCATTACGGGTATATCCGTAATGACGCCTATGCGGCCTGCAGATTTCTGTCGAATTCGAGGCGCTGCCCGAAGTCCAATTCGAAGTGGCCGTAGGGATTGATGTACTTGTAGAACAACGGTGACAGCCCTCGCATGTCTTCCGGCGCCATACGTTCCGCCCAACCCGGGTCGGACAGGACTGACTGCACCATGCGCGTATTTACGTAGACAGGCGATGCCTGGACGGGCTGGAGCGACAGCGCCGCTATTTCCCGCTCGTTGATCCGATTGGTTGATATCTCGCCGCCCTTGCCGAAAAACACAAATCCGTTTGCGCTGTTCCAGTTCTCGATCACGTTCAGACCTTCGTTGATCTCGCGGCGATAGCTCTCAAGCCGGAGATAGCGGCAAAGGAAGATTGCTTTCACAGCCCGACCGAGTTCCGCCAGCGCCTTGTATGTAGGGTGCATGACATCACCCTTGGAAAAGCGCCGCAGGATCGACTCGGGACCGGCCGTGCCATGTTGCATCGCAGCAGCATATTTGACCATCCCGTCATATTGGCGTGCAATCCCGTCCCAGTCCACGACGCCCGCGAGAATAGGGGTGGGATTTGACAGGTTGGCGCGCTGGTCGGCAGATGCCAGCATCAATTTCTGGCTTGCAATCGCCTTGAGCCGAGGAGCCAGTTCGAAGTTGAAAAGATGCGCAAAAGCAAAGCCCACGACACTCTGCCCGTGGGAATCCACATACTGGCGCTGGATTTCCATGTCCGTACAATGACGAAGCACCCCCTCGATCATGGCCGCCACTTCAGAGGATGAACATCGCTTCAGTTGCGAATGAATACAGGTTGCCCGCCGCTCGACATGCCAGTGAACCATCACACCCCGACCGCCATAGCGGACGTGCCATTCAGTCATGAGGTTACGGTCCCAAGCCCCAAATTTCGTAGAGTCTGCCGCGCAAGCCGTCCCAACCGGACCCCATATATCCGGATCGCGAATGGCGAGTGTGGCGTTGGCCACCTTGGCGCAGGCCGCGCTCAGCGCAGCAGCGTTGACATAGCGTCTGTAAACGTGGGCGGGTTCATCAATGCTGACATCCTCGGTTCCGGTTGCAATCCGCTGGAGACCGGCATTTGTGCCAACCCCGTAAAGCGCAGGGAGCAGACGTCGGTTGCGGACACCTTCCGGCAACACCTCCCGGCTTGCCGAACTCCCGAAGCAATCCAGAAACCGGGTATCCAAGGCGGTTTCCTTCAGGACATCGAGAAGGCCTGTCATTGGCCAGGTTCGCCCGATCCCGTTCTTCAGGCTGATCAAACCGGCTGGCTCCGGTTGGCGTTCGAAAGGCGTGACACAGATGCGGTTATCCCCCGTTTCCCGTAATCGGACCCTGTCGTTTTTTGGCAGTGTCTCGTTCAACAATCGTAACTCCTGCTCCAATTGGCTACGAATATTTGCGACGAAGGCCTGCGCGTCCTGAGGCAGGCCAAGGTCGGCGTAGCAGGACTCGCGACGCTCATCGAAATCGGCTGGCAAATCCTGGTCCGGATTTCGGTGGCGGTCAGCGCCTTCAATCCATATCTCACGTGCGCGGATACTGGAACGAAGTTGGCCAGGTATGCAGATTTCATAGGAAATCACGTTCAAACGACCCCTGTCGTCAACGACAGACTCCTTCCAGCCTGCAGGAATGGACCCGGCAGGTGCAAGCTCGACAGGCACTGTCCTGCGACCCTCTTCCCGCCATTCGGTGATCCTTTCAAGGGCATCGGGCATTGGACGCCAGACTGCATTGTTTGACCGAAATCGCAGCACGGACAGGAGCGGCGGCATCATCCTGCGGCAATGGCTGGCATAGGAGCCGCGCATGACAGTCTGGATGCGCTTGTCCAGAGTGCCGCTGGCGCGATACTCTTCAATCACAGCTTTCAACTTCGCAACACCGGCAACCGGATGGATCACATCGATGACCCGCCCCTCCGGATCCTCAACAGCCGCCTCCGCAATGGCGCACAACAGCTGATCCTTGCCGTGAACCCGTTCGATGTCGCGGGCGATATTGGCAATCACCCTTCGCCGTGAGCGGGTCTGGAGACGATGCGTGATTTCCAGAAACAGATCGATCAGATCATCCGTCAGCTTTTTCCGACGATCGATGAGATACAGGGCATGGAGGCCGATCCGACGGCCATCGCCATGCCGCCGCATTTCCGAAGCGTTCTCGCGTTCAACACGACGGCACAACATGGATATCCATGAAGGGCCAATGCCAGCCAAATGCCCAGAGGGCAAATCGAGGCCCGCAGGAAAAGCCAGGCGTTCACAGGCCCCTGGGATGTTGGTGAGCGCGGCTGAACCAACCCCGTTCTTCATCAGGTGAAACCCACCAGGCTCCCTTGGTTCCGAAAGGCTCCCGTCCAACTGCCGCCGCGTGTTAGCCGGAAGAACCCGGGCCGTCGATGCCAGTGAATCCTCAGGAAAGCCATGTCTGGCGCTACGCACCAGCCGCTCCATGATCCTGTCGGACGGGACGTGGACCGAGTTGCCGAGGCGCCACGCATATGCCGATGCAGCCTGCTCCTCCACAGTCGGAGCTGACTGACGGCAATCCCCGGCAATCCATGGGCGCAAGGCCAGGCGGTCCCGATCCGTGGCGCGGCGCACCCCAGGATGTTTCAGGATGGCAACACGGTGGCGGCGAGCGTTGACGTGGCGGCAATCGAAGGGCTCCTGATCAAACGGAACCCTCACGTCCAGTTGCTGGGCCAGATACTCCAGACCTTCGGAAACGGGATCCCGCTCACGGGAAGGAAAACGCCCATGCGCCCGTAAGAATCGCAGCTGGAAGGCGGCCCGTATCCGGCTGGTTGGACTGAACGCCTCAACGAACTCCATGTCGTTGGAATCCAGGCTCCAGGATTCCGGAAACGATCGATCGGACATGCCCGCTCCATTCGGAAAGGATGCCCGATCCCAGATCAGTTGCAGACCCCCGTCAACGCGTTTCTGTACACCATATGTTCTTTCAGATGTCCATATATGCAGCTATGGTCCGTTTAGGCCGATATCGAAAATCCTACGGTGGGTTCGAGACCTTTGTTGGGTTACCCCCCCGGGCGGCGGGGTCCGCCCTCGGGTGGACGGGCCGCGGGGACATGTGCCGGAAGCCCAGCCTCCGCACCAGCTGGCGCGCGCCCTCCAGCGCGCACCCCACCCCGAAGCTGTCCGCGGTCCGCTTCCGGACGTCGGCGACGGCCCGGCCGTCGGCGCTGTAACGGACGATCCAGTCGCGGAGCGTCCGGGCGCCGACGCCCGCGCCGGAGGCCACCTCGGCCCTGGACAGACCGTCCTCCATGGCTAGGGCAATGGCGCGCATCCGGCGGCGGCAGTCGCGGAACCTGTGTTTCCGGGCCAGCTCCCGTAACTGACCGGGTGTGTGGCCGGTGCGCCGGACCATGGCTTTCGCTGGCATGCCGTTCTCCTTCCGCCTGTTTCCCGGACACGGAATACAGGACGGCGGCACCGGTCACACGCAGAATGTTGCCGTGTCACACAGCATGATGTCCGATCTTTGTTCTGGGTACATTATCATTTTGGTTTGGTATTATATGAACGCTATCGCCGGATGAATCATACCGCTGTTTGGTGAAACATTCTGCACAGTAATGAGCAGATCACCAGTATTGAATATTCTTACGAAATTGAAACGCGCCGTCCTTTCGAGTCCGGATATTCCGCCATGACGCGCTTCGCGAGATCAAAGTCCGCTTTCTGGCATATGAGATGCTCTCGGGCTTGCCCTACTTGCAACGCATTATAAAAGTCCATGTTCTCGCTACTAGCGGACAAAGGGACACCTTTCGCGGCCCGGTTCAGTGTATCCTCGATAATCGCGCGACATTCCCGGCTTTGTTCAAGTTTCATTGTCAGTAAAGTTGGATCGGCGGCTCGGACTATTGCGGGTGAAAGAATGGCGGCAGCCATTTGACGATTTATTTCTGCGTTTCTTTCTCTAATGTTTCCCAATATGCTTGGGCACTGCGCACATAGTTGTAGGTCAAAGGTCAAGGGCATGTAGATTTCAATGCCTTCACACGCCAGCCCCATGTTTCCTAAAGAACCATCCAGCGGCTGACTATTGTGTATGGTGACCGGATTGTCCGATAGATAGAACCGACGCCCTTTCGGCGCTTCGATCAGCAAGAAATCCTTTAAACCTATAATCTTAGTGACGTCTCCCGCAGAATTACGCATTAAACTTATGTGTTGTTTGCGCAGCGTATCATCGGTAAGTGGTTCATACTCTTCAACATCTTCTATCGAACCACCAAGCGCTTCTAGTTTTTTAGCGAGTTGCCGCTCCATATCTACGAATTGGTCACGCTGCGACCGAGTGCGTAGAAATTGAAACGCAAGAAGCATCGCCAAGTGAGCTTTCTGCTCTGGAGTTCCATCGAAACGTCGGTTTTCAATGACGCTACGATAGGTTGGTAGAAGCATGTCTTCCAATCGGCAAACCGACTCCTCGAAACTCGCCAAGTAATTCTCATCAATCCTAAACTCGTGAAAACGCCTCTCTGCCATGATGTTCTTTATTGAGGTGGTAAAGCCTCTGCCGGTACTCTTTGAGAATACATGGACCTGCTCTTTTTTCACGTTGGAAAGGAAATTCCGAAGAATAAACTTGGGAACGTAATGTTGGTTTTGTGCAGCCTGCGTTTGCGACATCAGGGCACCTCTCAACGGTGGGGGGGGCGACCTGACTATCATTGATGTCGCTGGAAGACAATGTCCTGCGAAGCATGTACCTGTCGCTCATTATAGATACTTACTCAACTCGTGATTGGCTGCAGGAGTTCCGACAGCAGTATCTCCCGGTTCTCTGGCAGCGGCCCCAGCCATGCATAGGGTGGGGGAGGCTCGGTGTCGGCCGCAAGCAGCAGTCCCGCCCCGCGGAGAGCGTCCGCCGCCCGGGCCACAACCCTCGCCGCCCGGATTGCCAATCCTGCGACCTCCTCCGCGAATTTCGGGTCCCTGGCCGCCGCGGCAAGCTCCATCTCCAGCCGCTGGATTGCAACGGGCAGGCGGAGGACGGCGTGGCAGAACCTGTCCGAGACCGTTGAATCGTAGCCTGCCAAATGGTCCTGGCGGGTGAAGCCGTCCATCTGGCGGACAGCCTCGGAAAGGTCGGAATGCCCGGCCCGTTCGGCCTGCTCGGCGAGGAGTTCGGCGTCGTGCGACCCTTCCGGGTCGATCCCGCGACGCCCGAGCATGGCCCTTGCCAGATGCTCGGCCGCATCGGCGGTCTGGGCGACAAAGCGGGCCGCGTCGTCGTCCGCAAGGTTCCAGTAACGGTCCTCGCCGGTCTCCGCGGCCGCCACCGCCGCATTTCGGATATGGGTGGTGGAGTTGAGGATGAACTTCCTGTACTTTTCCGGCTCCATCGTCGGCTCCCCCTCCTTCCGCGGCCTGAACCGGTTCCGGGCACGCTCCGCGGGGCCATGAGCGCTTCAGGAGGGAGGCCGATGGTCCGGTTTTCCCATGGTCCCTGCGGCCCGTCTCAATGGAATGGGCTTCACTCCGGCATCCAGTCGGTGGAATCCGTCCGTTCCGGCGGATGCGGGTCAGGCCATCAGTCGAACGGCGAGGGTGACCGCCACGCGCCCCGGTCCCGCTCCGTTTCCGGCCCGGGCCCGTGGGCCAGCATCTCCGTGAGACGCGCCCGTGTCTCCGCCCGGGGGTTTATCCGCGCGATCCGCAGGGCTTCGGAGAGACGGTCCCGCGACAGGACGGGCAGGAGCCTTGAGGTCTCCATCGGTGCGGGTCCTCTTTCCGTCCGTAGGTCAAGGATATGGACGATGGGCGGCGTGTCACTGCTCTTCCTTGTCACCTGCCACATCTCGCGTACGCCAAGAGCCGCGTAACGGGCGGGCTTGTCATGGTCGAGATTGGTGACCTCCACCTCGACCACGAGATCGGGCGGTGTGGCGGACTCGAAATCCAGAAGCGCCTGATCACCATCTTTCGCGGCGGCATACCATGCCTCGGCGTTCCCGCCGATGTAGAAAGCCGCGTCCGCCTCCAGACCCGTGCCTTTCGGATCCCCGGGACGTTTCCAGCGGGTTCCTCCCAGGAGTGCCACCTGCTTCCCCAAAAGGGATCCGGCGATCTCCACGAGCCGATCCGTCGCTTTGGCGTTGACCTCATGGACACTTGACGGTGACATCCAGCAGATGATGCCCCGGGCTGCGTCGATCATCACGCGCCGCCCCGCCCGGTTCCAGTCCATGCTGGCCAGTCTTTCCATCATGTCCAGGGGTATGTTGTCGATGCGGTGGACACGCGAACCCATGGAACCTGTGGCACACTCCATGATATCCTCCATATCGGATCGACATTCCTCCTACACCATGGCAGGAGATATCCGCAACCTTTCCTGACAGGTCGCCGGGCCGGTCGGTGTCCGGTAGTGACGGGTCCATCCCGACAGAGGTCCCGAAAGTCCCGCAGGATTTTCGGTATCGAGCTGGCTTGACAAGCCTTTCGGCGCATTGACCTCCCGCGTAGGACTGCGCGGTTCCGGCGGCTGGTGGTTCTCCGGATCAGTCGAACGGCGAGGGTGACCGCCACGCGCCGCGGTCCCGTTCGGGGTCCGGACTCACAAGGGGCCGGAGGTCGGCCTGGAGCCCTAGGATTTCCGGCAGGAGGGCATCCCGCGCCCCGACCAACGGCGCCAGCCACTGGTACGGCGGGGGAGGCGGTCGGCCCTCGGTGTCACGCACGGTGGCCAGCCGGAGGATGTCCTCGGCGGTGGTCGCGGAATCGGCCACGACCCGCGCTGCCCGCGCCACCACATCGGCTAATTTCGGGTCCTCGGCGGCCGAGGCGAGCTCCAGCGCGAGCCGCTGGATGACGATGGGCAGGCGGTCGGCGGCGTGGCCGAGGCGGTCGGCGTTCGTCCCGTCGTAGCCCGCCACATGGTCCTCCCGGGTGAAGCCGTCCATCTTACGGATGTCCTCCGCCAGGGCGGAATGCCCGGCCCGCACCGCCTGGTCGGCGAGGTCGTCGACATCATGCCTCCGAAACGGGTCGATCCCCCGCCGCCCGAGCATGGCCTTGGCAAGGTGTTCCGCCGCGTCAGCGGTGGCGGACACGAAATGGTTGGCGGCGAAGTTCGCGTCCCGCCAGTTGCCGCCCATTCCGGCTTTCGCCACCGCCGACGCCGCAGTCTCGATGAAGTTGGATGTGTTCGCGATGAACTGCAGGTACCTCTCCGGCTCCATCGTCGGCTCCCCTTCCGGCCTCGGCCTGTTCCATCCACCCGCCAGCAGCCTTCCATCGCGCACGATCTCGCGCCCGACATGCCCGATCGACAGCGCTTTGAGCCGCGCCACGGCCTCCGGCAGCGCGAGTGCCTGGACGTCCCAGCGCAGCGCCCTGATCGGCAGGCCGTCCGGTATGGGAGTGACCCGGTCGCCGGACCGGGTGATGAAGGCGACGTCCCAGTCGCTGGAGGGCAGGTGGTCGCCCCGCGCCCGGGATCCGAAGAGCACCGCCGCCCGTGCGTCGGGCCATGCGGCGAGCGTCTCCTCCGCCGCCCGCCGGATTCCGGCGAGGGCCGCCGCCGCGGTGGCGGGCGTCTGTCTGTCAGGGCCGACCATGGTCACGGGACAGTAGCACAGGGAACCGAGGGAAGGAAAGCGCTCCTTTGCACGGGCGCGCGGGGCGGGAGTTCCGACTCTGTTCTCTCTTCCGGCCCGTGGTCGTGGAGCGCATGCCGGTCGGATCATGTCATAGCGGCATGACGGAAATTCTAACCTACACCCGATGCACGGACATGTTCAGCACCGTCCGGACACCGATGGCGTCCGCGGGATCGGTCTGGCCCGTGCCGGAAGCGACCCCTGCCCCGACCGGTGCGTCAGGCAAGGCTGCGGGCGGGGACAATCCGGCAGAGGTGACCCCACCTGCCGTGGGCATGTCGTTCGTTCTGCCGGGCTGAACCGCCGAATACGGTCGTGGGACTGCGATCAGGGACTCGAGTGGGCCAGATGGACACCTACCACCCGGATGAACCCTACGCTGCCCCCGTCGTGAAATATCCTGAGCCGCGACGCGGCGGTCGGTTCCGGCGATGACGGGTCCATCCCGAAAGTCCCACGGGATTTCCGGCATTGCACTGACCTGACGGGCGTTGCGGTGCATCGACCTCCCGAAGGACCGTGCGGTCGCGCGAGACTGGCCCCCATGTAGTTGGATGCCTCATAGCGCTGGATCTGCTGGTCCCGGGTCACCGCCACCTGCATGCGACCGCCTTCATCGCCGACCAGCACCACCGGCTTCAGGACGCCCTGGTCGATATGCTTCCCAGCGTCATGCGGTCCTTTGGGTCGGCGGTGACCCGGGACCACAGGGAAGCGGTGTTCGCGCAACGTAAATCCGAAGCCGGGCGGCTCGAGGGCATGCTGGATATCGTTGATGCCGAGGTTCTCGATCCCCTCCGCGGGATCCGCGCCCCGGTCGAGGACGGGACCATGTCCGATGCCCTGAAGCTGGAAGGCCCTATCGGAAGGTTTCTTCGTAAAACCACGTTAAGGAAGAACATTGTGCGAACTTCTCAGGTTCCCGGGGCTCTGGCGGGCCTGATGTGCAGTGGCCGCGCAATTATGCGTTCTGCGGCCCCGGAATGCCAGTCGAAATCTCCGGACAGGATGATGTGCTCCCACCCGAGCGGCGACGTAAACGGCAGCAGGGCAGGATCGTACAAGGGGCTTGTCCTTGCGGGATGGTTGGCGGCTTTGTCCATGTAGATCGTGTTCCAGAATGTGATGGCGGCGATAACCAGGTTTAGCGCCATGGCGCGTTTCTGCCGGGCAGCCTCAGAGCGATCACGAATGCGCCCCTGCGAGTGAGCAAAGACTGCATGCGCCAGCGAGTGCCTCGCCTCGCCCTTGTTGGGTCCAGCCTGGCATTCCATGCGCAGGTCGGCATTCTCGATCCAGTCGAGCATGAAGAGCGTACGTTCGATCCGCCCGATTTCACCCAGGGCGGGATACAGGCGGTTTTGTTGGCGATATGCTCCCAGCCTGCGCAGGATTGCAGACGGTTTCAGAGACTTGTCACGTATGCTGGCCGCCGGCCGCATGATGTCGCCCCAATGCTGCCGGATCACCTCGTCATTGATTGGCTTGCCTATGATGGGAAGCAATGTCCCCCACGTTTTCGGTGGCCCAAAACAGGCCAGCCGCCGATCGGGGAAGTCGCGCAACCGTGGTGCGAAGCCCATGCCCAGAAGATGGAACAAGGCGAACACGTGATCCGATACGCCACCTGTATCGGTATGGTGGACGAGGGGGTCGAAGCCTGCCGGGTTATTCAACAGGCCATCGAGCACGAAGGGAGCTTCGCCTGCTGTCGCTCCGATCACGCCTGAATGGAAGGATCCGTATTGACCGGACAGGAAGGAATGGATCGTCAATCCGGGATCAGGTCCGTATTTCGCGTTGACCATGCCACTGCCACGGTGGGCGGCAAGGAACTGGCCATCTGAGGAGCTATGCTCTGCGGTGCCCCAGTGCTGTGCAAAGGGCAGGCTATGATGGGCGTCGACAATGCGTCCCAAAGCGTCTGCGAATGTTTCGGGCCGAAGGTACCATGTCTGCGCCCGGGTCAGTTGGGCATGGCTGACGCGCGATGAAGCATAAGCCATGCGTTCAAGGCCGGGATTGGTGGCCCCAGCCAGGATCGCGGCCAGCACGGCAGCCGGTTCATCGTGGTGTTTTCCAGAACGCAAACCGGTGAAGGCATCAGGGAAACCTGTTTGCGCGTTCACCTCCCAGAGCAATTCCGTGATGCGGATGCGCGGCATTACGGCATCAACGGCCCGCTCAAGGCGTATTGCAGCCGGAGGGGTCACCGCGTCATGCGCGGTGATTTTCAGCCGACCGCGTTCAATCCGAACGCCCGGAACGGCGTTACGTTTCAAGGCGCGGCCTGCCTGAGCAAGCCGCTTTTCGAGCTTTTCCCGCCGATCCGCCAAATGACCTCGGCCTTGTCTCGAGGTATGAGGTAGCTGTCGAAGCGACGATACTCGCGGCTGCCATCAACCCAAACATCCCCGGCGCGCAAACGGTCCTTCAGGGTGGAAACAACAGCGGTTTCGTAAACGCGCCGTTTCGGCAGTCCATTCTGCACGATCAGCGACGGCCAATGCTTGGCAGCAAAGGGCATCGGTGGATCAGCCGACCGCGCAGTCCCGGGAGCTTTCGTTTTCCGGTTTGGTTCCGGTCGCGCAACAAGGCAACAGCATCCTTGAGCTCGTCCCCCGCGTCGGTCGCATTGAACTGGAAGGCCTCCGGAAACGCCGGGGCGAACTTGCGCATATAGGTATATCTCTCTGTCGCCAGAGACAAAGGACCGCTAGTTGCCAACTCCCCGAAACTGGCGATTTCATCGCGGGTGCCCAAAAGCTTTTGCCAGCCGATTTCAGCATCAAGCGCAGTGAAGGGATCCTGCCCCAGCTCCTGTGCTCGGGCCATGGTATCAATGGATTCGCCAAAGAGCTGCATCAGCTTGCCCACCCGTGCCTTGCCCATACGCCAAACCTCTTCCTGCCGGTTGCGCGAGCGTGAGAACAATTGGCCGGTGAGACGCTCGAACATGACGATGGTCGCGTCAGTGATCGTGATGGATAAATCTGTCATCTGTGCCGCAAGTGTCGCAATCCGCCGCCGCTCGTGCCACAGCACCTTCCCGCGCGAACTTGACAGGCCGGTCCGGGTGCATGCCCTGCCCGAGGTCAGGCGGCAAATCCAGTGCTCGCAGGTATTTCATGCTGGCGGGGCTGGCTGAATGTGGAAAGCCCCGCAACCAGGTCAGCCGCGTTTGACCGACCGCGGCATCGTTCACCAGAAGTTTCTGCAAGCTGTCACGCTGCTCTGGTGACAGGGCATCGAACAATGCAGCAGCGGCCTCGCGGCGCGCGCGGGCCCGCCCCTTTGGAGCAAGGCGCTCGATTGTATCGGCACTCGGCAGCACCAGTCGGTGTCTTCGAAGCTCCTCGATCAGCGTCTCGACAATCCTGAAACCATGGTCCGTTGCGAACGCGGCCTTCGTGGCAATGTCCTCGGCTTGCTGTACATGCTCTGGTCCGAAAGAAGACAGCCCCAAATGCCGCATAGCCAAGGCATGATGCTCGTGCCTGGTATTTTGCCTAAGGGCATAGTCTTCGAGAGTACACGCATCGACCTGAAGTTGCTCTGCAAGCCAGGCGATCAGTTCGGCTGGCGGCATGATGTTTTCACTCCACCCCAAACCTGGGTGGCGCAACAATGATATATGCACCGCAGGTCCAAGGTGGTTTTCGGCGCGCCGCCGAGTGCGGATCAGATCAATGTCTTCTCCACTCAGCGGATAATGACTGATCAGGGCGTCAGAATCTGTCGGTACCCAAAAGAGTTTCGCATGTGCTCCGGGAGAAAGTGGTTTGCGTGCCATAAGACGTCCTCAAAACATTGTTGCAGGTTTGAAGACACTCAATATTATAGAGACTGATAAAAAGACAGATTTGCCGCCCTGACGCTGGATCAGTGCGGTTAAAGGAAATCAGGCCCTAAAACGGTCGTTAAAGGGACGTACGACGTACATGGCCCGCACTGGCGACATTCTCGGATACGCAAGGGTCTCAACCGCTGACCAGGATATCTCCGGCCAGAAAGACCGGCTAATACAGCATGGCGCAGTACGCGTCTTCGAGGACGTTATCTCCGGCAGGAATTTCAAACGACCCGGTCTGGATGCTTTGCTCGGTCAGGCCCGCCCCAACGACACACTGGCTGTCATCCGACTCGACCGCCTGGGCCGGTCGCTCAGGGAGTTGCTGGAAACAGTCGATGACCTCAAAGCCAGGGAGATCAACCTGATTAGCCTTGAGGAGCAGATCGACACAACGTCCGCCGCAGGAGAGCTGGTGTTCCATGTCTTCGGCGCTATCGCGCATTTCGAGCGCCGCCTGATATCTGAACGTACAAAAGACGGGCTAGCGACAGCGCGAAAGCATGGACGCATACCTGGGCGGCCGCCACTTAAGGAAGAAACAATCTCCGCATTACAGGATCTGGTCACAGCCGGAAAATCCGTATCCCAAGCCGCAAAACATCTCGGAATAGGTAGATCAACAGCTTATAGGATAACCAGAAATGCCACTCAGTAATCGGCGTTCTGGATTTGTACTCCCTTAGCGTGGTTCTACGAAGAAACCTTCCGATGGGGCCACATACGCCACGACCGCGTCCGCTACCGGCAGCGCTCCAGCGGCGGGCGCGTGAACTCCGCCCTGAAGGACTCTTACGGCGCCCGGCACGTCCGCGTCCGGGGGCACGCCAGGGTGGCCTGCCACCTGTTCCTCCGCGTGCTGGCCCTGACGGGCGGGCAGCTGATGCGGCTCACCATCTGACGCCACCAGCCGCGGCAGCACCGGACGCCGCGGACGCCGCCCCGGAGGGGACGGCGCGGCCAGCCATGCGCGGACGGCGCCCGACGGGCCACAGACTGCGGCATTCCGCCACACCCAAGTCGGTGGAAACGCCCCGGGCACCCGTCAGTTCCGGTGTCGGGACCGTGGCGGAACCCAAAGACTTGCCGCGGCCGCCCGAACCGCGATAATTGTGCAAGAGGCTCATGCAATCGATGAAGACCTGCTTTTATTCCAGGCATGGCGACTTCAGCGGACGGGCGGCAAGATCGGAATACGGGTATTTTATGCTGATTGCGGTCCCGGTATGGATTTTCTTCTGGATTGCGCTCGGTATTGTGACCACACCACAGGCGGCAATGCTGGGCGGTGCGCCCAGTACAGCCTTTGGGCAGCTTGGTTTTTTTGTGGTGCCCGGGTTTTTCTTCTGCTTGGCTTGGCATCGGTTGTCCCAAGCCTAGCCCGGATATCTCACCAGACCGGGAGTCCGGGCATCCGGCACCGATCCGGCCTGTCATCCGGTCCCGTCCGGCGGCGGCTGCGGCCGGCGCCGCCCCGGCGGCGGCGTCCGCAGGCCGTCGGTGGCTGCGGAAGCGGGAACATATGGCGAACAACGGTACCGCCACGCGCGCCTTCGGGAGCCGCGGGCGCGGCTCTCCCGTGGCCAGCCTCCCCGGCGCGTGGTTCCGGCGGTTCAGGCGGGCGGCGATGCGGCCACCGCGAGGCCCGCGCCGCGGCGGCCAGCCGCATCGCCGCCACCGCCCGGCGGAACAGCCCCCGGCATGGATGCACCGGGGACAGCGACAGGCGGATCCGGCGGACGCCCACCCGCAGCTGGCTGGCGACCTTCAGGAGCCGCGCCCGGATGGTGCCGGGCCGCGCCCCGGCAAGGTCCGTCCCGGCGAGGCCGACCGCCCGGACGGTCCGGACCAGCATCCCGGCAAAGGCCGAAAGGTACACCCGCAGCTGGCTGGCCCGCATGGCCGCCGTCGAGGTCCGGCCGGCGAACAGCTCCAGCCGCCGCTCCCTGATCCGGTTCTCCATGTCGCCGCGGGCGCAGTGGAGATCCTCGTAAAGCGCGCGGCTGCCGGACTCCGGACCCGGCAGGCTGGTGACGGTGAGGCGCGGGCTGTCGCCCCTCGGGCCGGGCAGCGCCCCGGCCCTGGCCACCACCCGCCGGCTCCGGCTCCAGGCCGGCAGCGTCCGGTAGCCGAAGCCGGTGAACCGGCGCGAGGGCTCCCCGGTGGCGACGCACCGGCTCCGCGGGCGCCGCATCCGGCGTCCGGTCCTGCGCTCCAGCCGTGGGCTGCGGGCCAGGCCGAACACGGAATCCACGCCGCTGGCCCCGCACCAGGCCATGATCCCGTCGCGGCGGAAGCCGGAATCCCCCCGGACCGTGATCCGGACGGACGGCCACGCGCCGCGGATGACGGCCACGATCCTGGCCAGCTCCTCCAGCGCCCCGTCGGAGGCGTCGATGTCCGAGGGCCGAAGCCGGGCGAACGGGACATGCCCGCCGCAGGTGACGTAAAGGGGAAGGCAGCAGTAGTGTCCGCAGTGTCCGTGCAGGAAACGGCACTCCTGGCGCCCGTGCAGAGGGTCGTCGGTGGCGGCGGGGCCGGGGACGATCCCCTCGGGTGGCGCCCCGCGGGCCTCCAGGAACATGCCCGGCATCAGCCTGCCGGTCGCCGCCGGGTCGGCGGCCATTCGCCTGTACCGGTCATCCGCGGCCCTGTCCGGCTCGCCCGGCTCCAGGCGGCTGGGCGTGCTGGAACCGGCCAGCGGGGCGCCCCGGTCGCTCTCCCGCCGCCGGCCGTCGCCGGTGACGCCGTCACGGCCCAGCGCCAGCGCCAGCGCGCTGTCGCCGGGCGGGATGTCATGGTCGTTGATATCCCCGTAGCCCAGCGCGGTCCCCATCACCCGCTGGGCGACGGGGCACCGGAGGCCGTGCCCGGTGCGGTCCGGGTCACGGTGGTCCGTGAAGCAATCCGCCAGTCCGCTCGTCAGCCCGGTCAGCAGGTCCGCCTCCACGGGAAGGGGAGCGCCGCCGTCCGATGACAGCCGTCCGCCGTCGAAGGCGCCCGTCACCTCACGTCGGCCATGGTGGCTGGAATCGATGCGGTCGGCGTTGCACTGTGTCTGCATGGGGTCGGTCCTCCGTCCCGTGCAAGGTCATGTAATCCCTACATATGTCACGGATTCCAGCCCCATGCAACAAAATCTGGTGAGATATCCGGGCTAGCCGTAGCCGCCCGCCGTCTGCATGACCTGAACGCAAGCGGCTGGTGGCAACTCGCCCCAGGCGCGTTTGGTGTCGGGACAACAAATCCCGCCATGGACGAAATTGCCTCTGTCATTGCTTTCCTTTTCATTTTTGCTCTGGCCGTGATTCCTGGCAAAAAAGGGGGAAACCATTACGGCCCTGATCCGAAGGCAACAGGGCCTTGGAATGCATGAATTGGGACAAACACGGGAAGAAACTTCATGTCATATCCATACACCGACGAACATATCGCCACTTGGGAGGAACTGCGGGACAAATACGGCATCAAGAAGTCCGGTTACGGGCCGGGTTCTTTGAGTTATGACCGCGAGCTAATACCAAACCAAATAAATAATCACCGACAGGCGTCCCGGATCTCACGGCACCGCCCATTCCCTCGTGGTGATCCGCGTGACCTCCCCCTTCCGGCGGATGAAGGCGTCCCACACCCGCTCCACGGTCTCCCTGACATGCTCCGCGCTTTCGAACACCCGGTTGGCGAAATGCCGGTGCTTCAGGAGGGGGAACACCGTCTCCACCGGATTCAGTTCCGGGCTGTAGGGTGGCAGCCGGAGCAGGGAGACGCTGTCCGGTATCTCCAGGTCCCCCGACCGGTGCCAGCCCGCCCCGTCGAGGACCACCAGGGCGCGCTTTCCGGCGGGGACCCGCTCCCCGATCTCCCGGAGGTGCCGGTTCATCTCCGCGGTGCTGGCCCTGCCGCACACATGCCCGACCGCGTCGCCGGTCGCGGGACAGGCGGCGGAGAACAGGTACACGTATCCGTACCGGTGGTCCCGCACGATGCGCGGGCGCGTCCCTTTCCGCGCCCAGACCCTCGACAGCATGCCCTTCTGCCCCACCCGCGCCTCGTCCTGCAGGTACACGGGCACGTCCTCCGGGGCCACGCCGTCGGGCACCGCCTCACGCGCCAACCGGCTGGAATCCCTGCGGAATCCCTCCCGGGCGGCGGGGTCCGCCCTCGGGTGGACGGGCCGCGGGGACATGTGCCGGAAGCCCAGCCTCCGCACCAGCCGGCGCGCGCCCTCCAGCGTGTACGCCACCCCGAAGCTGTCCGCGATCCGCTTCCGGACGTCGGCGACGGTCCAGCGCGACGGCCCGCCCGCGTCGGGGTCCGGCCCCTCATCCAGCCACGACGCGACCTCCTCCGCCTGTCCGCTTTCCAGCTTCGGCGGCGCCCCCGGGCGGGCGGCGTCCCGCAGGCCGTCCAGGCCGTCGGCGTTGTACCGGACGGTCCAGTCGCGGAGCGTCTGGACACCGACGCCTGCGCCGGAGGCCACCGCGGCCCTGGACAGCCCGTCCTCCATGGCCAGGGCAATGGCGCGCATCCGGCGGCGGCAGTCGCGGAACCTGTGTTTCCGGGCCAGCTCCCGTAACTGACCGGGTGTGTGGTCGGTGCGCCGGACCATGACTTTCGCTGGCATGCCGTTCTCCTTCTGCCTGTTTCCCAGACACAGAATACAGGACGGCGGCACCGGTCACACGCAGAATGTTGCCGTGTCACACAGCATGATGTTCAATCTTTGTTCTGGGTACATTATTAATTTGGTTTGGTATAACTCACAATTGCGAGCCGCGAGGAGATGAAACACGTCATCGCGGAGGCGATGCACCATGCCGTCTTCGAAAACCTGATCTCGGACACGATCCAAGAAAGGGCTGTTTGTCCCCGAGCGGCGGCAGGCCGTTTCGAAGGGCCATGGTGAAATCCTGAAGGACCGCGCCTTCCGGTTTCAGGGCAGGGCAGTGCCGTGAGGGTCGCCGCCCTCAACGCTCGCCGTTCCGCCCCTGTAGCAGCAGTGCGCGGCGGTGCCAGTCCGGCGCGGCCGGGGAACGGGGACAGTCGAGCCACCGCCGCCGCGCGAACATCGGGGCGAGCATGGCCTCGATGCGGCGGGGATGGGGGGCGATCATGGCGCCGTGGTCCCATCCCTCGGGTTCGGTGTAGCTCCACATCACCGCATCGATCCTCGCCGGCGGGCCGTAGACGACGGCGACGTCCCGGGGGATCCGGCGGAAATGTCCGCCCGGGTCGCAGACACCGAGCAGGAGATCGCCACCGGGTGCGGTGGCCTCCGCCATGCCCAGCAGGACCCCATCGACGTCGGAGAGGGTGTCCTGATGGATGTAACCGTACCAGAATCCGGTCACCAGATCCGCAGGCCCGATCCCGGCGAGGTCGCGGCGAGGTCGCGGCGAGGTCGCGGGCGTCGCGTTCGACGAACGTGGCCGCGAACCCGTCGCGGGCTTCGGCCATCTCCAGCATCCGCGCCGAGCGGTCGACACCGGTGCGTGAGGCCGCTCCGCGCGCGCGGCGAAGGTGGAACCCGGTGCCGCAGAAGACGTCGAGCCACCGGCGGTCCCCCGGACGCGACCGCAGCAGCGTCTCCACGGTCCCGACCTCGAATTCGGTGTGGGCGAGGTTGACCGGTCCCGTCAGGTATCGGCTGTCGTAGAGACGGACGAAGTCCGGGTCGTCATAGGGCCAGACGGCCATCGGTCCACTCCCTGCCCTTTGGGCGTGTAGGCTTTCCAGTAACCGGTGTGCTCCTGCGCCGTAGCGGCCGCACCAAACGCAAGCAGCGATGTCCATATCATGAAAGATGTCCGGCGTTTCAAATCCCTCATGACTGATTCCACCAATAACGCTATTTTCACCACATGGTGAAACCGTCTCAAATGGAGAAGCCGATGGGGAGTGCGGCGGTCAACGCGGTGCGTGCCCTGCTTGAGCACGTCCCGAACATACAGATCGTCGGCGTTCGCCACGAGCAGCAGATCGACTCCGGCCCCTTGTGGGTACGGACCCCGAACGGGCGCGTGGCGGTCGCCCTTCGACTGATCCGCGAACCACGGGACAGCCGGGTGTCCGACGGAAGCCACTTCCCCACGGAATGTCCGGGCCGTATCCCGGCTGCCGGATCGATTTCAGTCCCGGGCGGCCGATCGATATCTCCAGAGTGCTGAACGTGTCCGTGTGCCGGGTGTGGCCCGGGATACCTGTCATGCCGCCGTGGCATGATCCGCCCGGCCCGCGCTCCAAGACCACGGACCGGAAACGGGACCAGACCCGGAGGCCCTGCCCCGTACCCCTGTGCAAGAGAGCGCTTTCCTTCCTTCGGGTCCCTGTGCTACTGTCCTTCGGCCATGGCCACCCCTGACCGACAGACGCCCGCCGCCGGGGCGGCGACCCTCGCCGGCATCCGGCGGGCGGCGGAGGAGACCCTCGCAGCCTGGCCCGAAGCCAGGGCGGCGGTTCTGTTCGGATCCCGGGCGCGGGGCGACCATCTGCCGTCCAGCGACTGGGACGTCGCCTTCATCACCCGGAATGGGGACCGGGTGACCGCCATCCCGGACGGCCTGCCGATCGAGGCGCTGTTCCGGGACGTCCAGGCGCTGGCGCTGCCGGAGGCCGTGGCGCGGCGCAAGGCGCTGTCGATCGGGCATGTCGGGCGCGAGATCACGCGTGACGGAAGGCTGCTGGCGGGTGGATGGAACAGGCCGCGGCCGGAGGGGGAGCCAGCGATGGAGCCGGAGAAGTACCTGCAGTTCATCTCAAACGCATCCGACTTTATCCAGACTGCAGCTGGGCAGGTGGCGAAGGCCGGGATGGGCGGCGACTGGCTGCGCACGAACTTCGCCGCCAACCGTTTCGTGGCCCGCACCGCCGACGCGGCGGAGCACCTGGCCAAGGCCATGCTCGGGCGGCGCGGGATTGACCCGCATCCGACACACGGCGTCGACCACCTCGCCGACCAAGCGGCGCGGGACGGGCATTCCGCTCTGGCGGAGGACATCCGCGAGATGGACGGCTTCACCCGGGAGGACCATGTGGCGGGCTACGACGGGGCGGGCGCCGACCGCCTTGACCACGCCGCCGGGCGCCTGCCCGTCGTCGTCCGGCGGCTCGCGCTGGAGCTTGCCTCGGCCGCCGAGGACCCGGAATTCGCCGAGGTGGCCGCGCGGGCTGCCATGGATGTGGCCGATTCCGCGGCAACCGCCGAGGACACCCTCCGGCTGGCCATCGCGCGGGACGGCGCGGGCCTCCCGCCTCCCCCGCCGTACCACTGGCTGGCGCCGTTGGTCGAGGCGCGGGAGTCCTTCCTGTCTGAACTCCTGAAGCTTCAGGCCGACCTCCGGCCCCTTGTGAATCCGGGCCCCGAACGGGACCGGGGCACGTGGCGGTCACCCTCGCCGCTCGACTGATGGTCCGACCTGCATTTGCCGGAACGGCGGAATTCCACCGAGTGGATGCTGGCGCAAAGCTCGTTCCGCAAAAACGAGCCGCTTTGGGTCAGTATATGACATCTGCCCCGATAGGTCGTTTCATGGCGAGCCTCTTTGGGGTCGAGTACCGGAAGGGGCGAAAAACCCCTTTAGGCGATTTCGGCTCCCTCTCCAGGCCGATGTACCGGCCGATGGGAAGGATATGCTCCCATCCAAGGGGTGGGATATGCGCGAGCGGTTCATCAGGCGTTTCCAGACCCGCCCGCCTGCGCTGCATGACGGCCCCGCCGAGCTGCCGCGTGTTCCAGAATATGATCATCGTCGCCAGCAGGTTCAGGCCGGCGGGACGGAAGTGCTGGCTCCCGGTTGTACCGCACGACCGCCAGCAGCGCCTGCTCATCGTCAAGCGCATACTTGCGGATCATCTCCGGCGTCGCGTCCGGAATGTCGACAACCGCGAGATCATCCCGCGGCGGGATCCGGGTTTCCCTGACCAGTTTGAAGCGATACCGTCCCTTGCCCGCCCCTTCGATCACTCATTCGCGTCCCTCGGGTTGGGTGGCGAGGATGCTCTCCGGTAGCCTGTTGCGATACCGGAAGGAATATGGGACATCACCGACGTTCCTGACCCGCTCGAAGCCGAGTGCGGCCGCGCCTTCCTCCAGTTCCTCCCGCACAACCTCGAATTCAGTCGTTCCATCCGTGTAGTGATCAAAGAATATCTTCTCTATCAGGCCCTGTACGCACGAAGTGGGTCAAAAACGGCCAGGTTTTCATTAGAGCTGGGTTTTGCGCTTGATGCGGTCGATCGTGGCGACGCCGACGTTGAAGTGTCGGGCGATGGCGCGAATTGACTGACCATCCCCGAGCATTGATCTGACCTGGCTCTGTTGGTGTTGCGTCAATTTACATTTTCGGCCGAACTTCACGCCACGTTTTTTCGCCGACGTCCGGCCTTCCTCGGTGCGTTCGTTGATGAGATTGCGTTCGAGTTCGGAAAGTCCGGCGAAAACAGTGAGCAGGAACCTGCCCATGGAGCTTGTTGTGTCCGCCCATGGCTCACGCAGGGACCGGAACGAGGCTCCGGCGGATTCAATTCCGTGGGTGATGGCGAAGAGGTCGTTGGTCGAACGTGCGAGACGGTCAAGGCTGGTGACCAGCAGGATGTCATCCGGCTGCAATGTGCCGAGCATCCTCTCGAGCTGGGGACGGCGACGATCAAATCCGGCCATTTTTTCCTGGAAGACCGTCTCACAGCCCTCGGACTGGAGGTGCTCGATCTGGCTTTCCAGGTTCTGTCCTGTCGTTGAAACCCTTGCATATCCGATCAGCATCGGTTCTGGCCTGGTTTCGCCGGGTGTTTACGGAACGAATATACGGATTTTTCAGGCTGCTGATTCCGTGCGCGGAAAATATCGTTCCGTTTATTATAGGTTTCGGAACGCATCATGCTGCCATTTTCATATCTTCGAGTGGGAGTCGTGCCTCCATATCGAGATCGAAGAGACCATACGGGTTGAAGTGGCGGTGCGGTAGCGGGTTCAGTGCGGCCATGTCACGGGCGGTCATCCTTTCCCGCCAGGCAGGCTCTGCCAATATCTCCTGGATCATGAGGGTATTGATGTAGACCATCGCTGCCTGCAGCAGATGCAGGGCAAGGACGGATATCTCCTGATCGTCACGTCGGTTGGAAACCAGCTCGTTGCCATTGCCGTAGAAAATGAAGTCGTTCACCCCATTCCAGCGCTCAATGACATTGAGCCCGGAATTGATCTCGCGGCGCAACTCTGCATTGCCAAGGTACCGGCACAGGAAAATGGTCTTGACGGCTTTGCCCAGTTCCAGAAGTGCCGAGAAGACGGGATGGGTTTGGCCGCGCCTGAAGCGACGCAGGATAGCCTCAGCGCCTGCAGTGCGCAGTTTAAGTGCGCTCGCGAGGCGGATCATCCCATCATAGTGCCGCGAGATCAGATCCCAGTCGACGGGCTCGACCGTGCGGATTGGCTCGATATTGGTGTGGCGGTGGGCGTTTTGCCTGTCCGCGCGGGCGAGCTTCTGGCTGGCAATCCCTTTCAGACGCGGCATCAGATCGAAGCCAGGCAGATGGCAAAAGGCGAACCCAACAACACTTTGCCCATGCGTATCGACAAACTGGCGTTCGATATCCAGGTCTGTGCCATGGTGCAGTACGCCTTCGATCATCGCCGCAACTTCCGAGGAGGACACCTGTTTCAGTTGTGAGTGGATACAGGTGGCCTGTCTGTCGACATGCCAGTGGATCATCACCCCGCGCCCGCCATAGCGTTGGTGCCATTCCGTCATCAGGTTCTGATCCCAGGAGGCCAATTGCGTGGAATCCGATGCGCAGCCTGTGCCACCATCGCCCCGGATATTCGGTGTTCCGAATTCGATAGGTGGCGTCTGCAATGCGTCGTGTCGCATCCTGGAGCGCCGTTTTGTGAATGAAGCGCTGGCGGGTATGGAGCAACTCTTTGTAGCTGACCCTATGGGGACCAGCTGCGATGGCCTTGAGGCCGATGTTCGTCCCGATTCCGAACAACGCGGGCAAAAGTCGCCGGGATACTTCGTCCGGCGACAATGCCTGCCTGGAGCTGGCTGCGCGGAACAGTGGGGTAAATTCAGTGCGCAGGTCGACTTCTTTCAGCACATCCAGCAGGCTGGTCATGGGCCAGCGCCGGGCGAGTTCGGCCTTTAAAGCCTCCAGCGCCGCAGGATCGACCTGCGGACCAAGCGGGCGCAGCGAAATGAACATCCTACCACCCCGGGACTTGAGTTTGACATCCTTGTTCGACGGGAAGCCCTGATCAAACCCTCGCAGGGCGCCACGCAGATCCTCCCGCACCGACTGAACAAACCGGTCTGCGTTCATAGGCTGGCCCAGGAGATCGAAATAGTGCCCTTTCCCTGCGTCGAAATCAGCGGGCAGGTCTTGATCCGGATCGCAGTATCGCCTGGCACCCTCAAGCCAGACCTCCTTTGTCCGTAACTTGTCGCGTAGCGCCTGCAGAACACATATCTCGTAATTGATCCTATTGATGCGAACTGTGCCTCCGGGTCCAGCCTCCAGAACAATTTCGCGCGACTTGGGACGGATGACACCATCGATCGGGACCTCATCCTCGGCATAAAACTGTGGCTTGCGCTCCGATGTTTCTGTCAGCGCTGCAAGCGCGGTCAGTAACGGCTGCGCACTCGAACCGCTGGCCCGGAATGTCAAAGCACCCGGAATCACTGGCAGGATTCGGCGATAATGCCGGGCATAGGACCGCCGGATGGTGCGATGTACGCGGGTCGTAAAAGAGGGTGTGTCTGTCAGATAGCCCTTTGCCAGCTCCCGGATCGTCCCGCGCGGGACCACCGGGAAGATGACATGGGGAATATCTCCGTCCGGCTGACCATCGACAGCGATCACGATCCTGCCCAAAACGGTGTCCTTGCTTTCCGTCTTCCGAAAATCAGCCACGTACTCCTTGATCACCTTGCTCTCAGCGCGCGCTGAGACCTTGTGGGTGATGCTGATAGCCAGATCGCCCGGATCATCCGTGAGTTCAGTTGCCCTGACGGCACAGAAGCAACTCAGCAAGGCATATCGCACCGCATCGGGATGACGGCGCATATCCCAGGCATCCTCACTGGCCGCGCGCCGCGCCAGAATGGCAATGTGCTCCGGATCAATGCCGCTGAAAATGCCGTGATTGAGACCAATGCACCGCACCCTGTCCAATCGTGTCACGACATCCTGTACAGCCTGCACACCTGCTCCGCCTGGGCTGCGGGCCAGCATGGCGAAAGAGGACGCGGTTTCCCCGGTCACCAGCAATCCGTCCAGATCGCGTTTCCGCTGAGCGGTTAGCCGATCCGAAATCCTCCTGTGGAGCACCCGCTCGAACCTGCGCTCCGCCTTGGCAACCAGCGCACTCAAACGCGCCGTATTCGGCTGGATTACCCGGTTCGCCAGGAACCACGCCGTCATTCGGGTGTCAAGGGTCGACACCTGTGGTGCGTCCGGCAACGCCTCCACAACAAGCCAGTCCAGAAAGGCCGTCGACTTTTCCGCGCCGAGCCGACCAAGCTTCAGAAACGTTTCAACGGCACGTCGATAACGGCGGTCTGAACGCTCGGGTACATGCGAAGGTAACGGACCCTCATACGCAATCCGCTCTCCCAGAAACTGCCCAACCGCATCCGGAACTGGATCAGCCAATCCGGGGAACCGGGCATGACGCTGAAAGAACTTCAGATAGTACCCAAGTACCAAGCGCCGCCGGGGCGACAGACCCTCAAGCAGTCGCAGTTCCTGAGACGTCAACACCCAATGCGCCCTAAGCGCTTCCGCCGACCAAAGCTGCTCCATATATCCCCCAATACCTCAATATAAGGAATGTACATTCGGAACATCTCAAGATGTCAGGCAGAGCATGAACCTCAGAATCTGGCCGTTTTTATACCTCTTCGTGCGTACATGGCCCGGTATCGCAACAGGCTACCGGAGAGCATCCTCGCCACCCAACCCGAGGGACGCGAATGAGTGATCGAAGGGGCGGGCAAGGGACGGTATCGCTTCAAACTGGTCAGGGAAACCCGGATCCCGCCGCGGGATGATCTCGCGGTTGTCGACATTCCGGACGCGACGCCGGAGATGATCCGCAAGTATGCGCTTGACGATGAGCAGGCGCTGCTGGCGGTCGTGCGGTACAACCGGGAGCCAGCACTTCCGTCCCGCCGGCCTGAACCTGCTGGCGACGATGATCATATTCTGGAACACGCGGCAGCTCGGCGGGGCCGTCATGCAGCGCAGGCGGGCGGGTCTGGAAACGCCTGATGAACCGCTCGCGCATATCCCACCCCTTGGATGGGAGCATATCCTTCCCATCGGCCGGTACATCGGCCTGGAGAGGGAGCCGAAATCGCCTAAAGGGGTTTTTCGCCCCTTCCGGTACTCGACCCCAAAGAGGCTCGCCATGAAACGACCTATCGGGGCAGATGTCATATACTGACCCAAAGCGGCTCGTTTTTGCGGAACGAGCTTTGCGCCAGCATCCACTCGGTGGAATTCCGCCGTTCCGGCAAATGCAGGTCGGACCATCAGTCGAGCGGCGAGGGTGACCGCCACGTGCCCCGGTCCCGTTCGGGGCCCGGATTCACAAGGGGCCGGAGGTCGGCCTGAAGCTTCAGGAGTTCAGACAGGAAGGACTCCCGCGCCTCGACCAACGGCGCCAGCCAGTGGTACGGCGGGGGAGGCGGGAGGCCCGCGCCGTCCCGCGCGATGGCCAGCCGGAGGGTGTCCTCGGCGGTTGCCGCGGAATCGGCCACATCCATGGCAGCCCGCGCGGCCACCTCGGCGAATTCCGGGTCCTCGGCGGCCGAGGCAAGCTCCAGCGCGAGCCGCCGGACGACGACGGGCAGGCGCCCGGCGGCGTGGTCAAGGCGGTCGGCGCCCGCCCCGTCGTAGCCCGCCACATGGTCCTCCCGGGTGAAGCCGTCCATCTCGCGGATGTCCTCCGCCAGAGCGGAATGCCCGTCCCGCGCCGCTTGGTCGGCGAGGTGGTCGACGCCGTGTGTCGGATGCGGGTCAATCCCGCGCCGCCCGAGCATGGCCTTGGCCAGGTGCTCCGCCGCGTCGGCGGTGCGGGCCACGAAACGGTTGGCGGCGAAGTTCGTGCGCAGCCAGTCGCCGCCCATCCCGGCCTTCGCCACCTGCCCAGCTGCAGTCTGGATAAAGTCGGATGCGTTTGAGATGAACTGCAGGTACTTCTCCGGCTCCATCGCTGGCTCCCCCTCCGGCCGCGGCCTGTTCCATCCACCCGCCAGCAGCCTTCCGTCACGCGTGATCTCGCGCCCGACATGCCCGATCGACAGCGCCTTGCGCCGCGCCACGGCCTCCGGCAGCGCCAGCGCCTGGACGTCCCGGAACAGCGCCTCGATCGGCAGGCCGTCCGGGATGGCGGTCACCCGGTCCCCATTCCGGGTGATGAAGGCGACGTCCCAGTCGCTGGACGGCAGATGGTCGCCCCGCGCCCGGGATCCGAACAGAACCGCCGCCCTGGCTTCGGGCCAGGCTGCGAGGGTCTCCTCCGCCGCCCGCCGGATGCCGGCGAGGGTCGCCGCCCCGGCGGCGGGCGTCTGTCGGTCAGGGGTGGCCATGGCCGAAGGACAGTAGCACAGGGACCCGAAGGAAGGAAAGCGCTCTCTTGCACAGGGGTACGGGGCAGGGCCTCCGGGTCTGGTCCCGTTTCCGGTCCGTGGTCTTGGAGCGCGGGCCGGGCGGATCATGCCACGGCGGCATGACAGGTATCCCGGGCCACACCCGGCACACGGACACGTTCAGCACTCTGGAGATATCGATCGGCCGCCCGGGACTGAAATCGATCCGGCAGCCGGGATACGGCCCGGACATTCCGTGGGGAAGTGGCTTCCGTCGGACACCCGGCTGTCCCGTGGTTCGCGGATCAGTCGAAGGGCGACCGCCACGCGCCCGTTCGGGGTCCGTACCCACAAGGGGCCGGAGTCGATCTGCTGCTCGTGGCGAACGCCGACGATCTGTATGTTCGGGACGTGCTCAAGCAGGGCACGCACCGCGTTGACCGCCGCACTCCCCATCGGCTTCTCCATTTGAGACGGTTTCACCATGTGGTGAAAATAGCGTTATTGGTGGAATCAGTCATGAGGGATTTGAAACGCCGGACATCTTTCATGATATGGACATCGCTGCTTGCGTTTGGTGCGGCCGCTACGGCGCAGGAGCACACCGGTTACTGGAAAGCCTACACGCCCAAAGGGCAGGGAGTGGACCGATGGCCGTCTGGCCCTATGACGACCCGGACTTCGTCCGTCTCTACGACAGCCGATACCTGACGGGACCGGTCAACCTCGCCCACACCGAATTCGAGGTCGGGACCGTGGAGACGCTGCTGCGGTCGCGTCCGGGGGACCGCCGGTGGCTCGACGTCTTCTGCGGCACCGGGTTCCACCTTCGCCGCGCGCGCGGAGCGGCCTCACGCACCGGTGTCGACCGCTCGGCGCGGATGCTGGAGATGGCCGAAGCCCGCGACGGGTTCGCGGCCACGTTCGTCGAACGCGACGCCCGCGACCTCGCCGCGACCTCGCCGCGACCTCGCCGGGATCGGGCCTGCGGATCTGGTGACCGGATTCTGGTACGGTTACATCCATCAGGACACCCTCTCCGACGTCGATGGGGTCCTGCTGGGCATGGCGGAGGCCACCGCACCCGGTGGCGATCTCCTGCTCGGTGTCTGCGACCCGGGCGGACATTTCCGCCGGATCCCCCGGGACGTCGCCGTCGTCTACGGCCCGCCGGCGAGGATCGATGCGGTGATGTGGAGCTACACCGAACCCGAGGGATGGGACCACGGCGCCATGATCGCCCCCCATCCCCGCCGCATCGAGGCCATGCTCGCCCCGATGTTCGCGCGGCGGCGGTGGCTCGACTGTCCCCGTTCCCCGGCCGCGCCGGACTGGCACCGCCGCGCACTGCTGCTACAGGGGCGGAACGGCGAGCGTTGAGGGCGGCGACCCTCACGGCACTGCCCTGCCCTGAAACCGGAAGGCGCGGTCCTTCAGGATTTCACCATGGCCCTTCGAAACGGCCTGCCGCCGCTCGGGGACAAACAGCCCTTTCTTGGATCGTGTCCGAGATCAGGTTTTCGAAGACGGCATGGTGCATCGCCTCCGCGATGACGTGTTTCATCTCCTCGCGGCTCGCAATTGTGAGTTAGCTCGCGGTCATAACTCAAAGAACCCGGCCCGTAACCGGACTTCTTGATGCCGCCCCACTTCCACTCCGAAGTGCAACACCGGCCATTCCCGCAGCGGGGGCGCAGCCCGAGCGTAGGGAATGGCCGGAAGGCGTGGTCTGCGGCCCCCGGGCACCGCGGATCCGGCCCCGGGATGGCTGTGGTCCCGTCTGGATGCAGGTTATCCGGGCTTTCCGGGCGGCGCAACGCCTCCGCCGGGCTGGGTCGCGTCCGTCCGGGCGCAGGGAGGGCGCAGCCCGACCGGAGCCCGGACGGACGCGACGGAGAAATCCTGTCCACCCCCTCCCGGCGCCCCAACCCGCGCCGGTGGGAGGCGGTCGCGCGGCGTCAGGGAGGGCGGGCCTTGTGCAGCACCTCGGCGGGCGTCCGGTAGCCCAGCGCCCGGCGCGGACGCGCGTTCAGGCGGTCCTGCACCGCCCTCACCTCCGCGTCGGTGACCGCGCGGAAGTCCGTCCCCTTCGGCAGGTACTGCCGGACCAGCCCGTTGGTGTGCCCGTTCAGGCCACGCTCCCAGGAGTGGTAGGGGGTCGCGAAGAAAAAGGCGGCCCCGAGCGCCTCCGCCACGCCGGCGTGGCCCGCGAACTCCCTGCCGTTGTCCGCCGTGATCGTGTGGACGGGCGCGGCGGAAGGCGGCGGCATCTCCACCATCGCGGCGGAGACCGCAGCCGAGGTTCTCCGGCCAGCCCTCTGTAAATACGTGTATTTCGACGCCCTGTCCACAAGGGAGACCACCGCCCCGCTGTGGCCTTTCCCGATGATCGTGTCCGCCTCCCAGTCGCCCACACGCTCCTTCCTCTCCGCCTCCTCCGGCCGCTCGGAGATGTCCACGCGGCCCGGGATGTGGCCACGGCCCGAGTGCCTGCCGCCTCGCCAGTTCGGCTTCCTGCCGCGGCGCCGCAGCAGCGGGAACAGCTTCCCGCCCGCCTTCCGGTCGGCCCTGACGTGTTCGGATGTCCACTGGCGGCCCACCGTCCAGCCACCCTCCAGACGCAGCCGTCCCGCGACCTGCTCCGGGCTCCAGCCCTCCCCGGAAGCCCCTCCACCTGCGCCCAGCGGTCGGGCGTCATCCTGCGGGGAACACTGGAGGCCGCGCTGCGGCGGGCCTCCGCCCTGCCCTGCGCCTCCCCGGGGCTGTACCCCCCGTCGCCGGCGTTCCGGCGCAGCTCCCGCCAGACCGTCGTCCGGTCACGGCCCAGACGGGCCGCGATGGCCCCGTCCGAAAGCCCGCTTTCCTTCAGCGCGCCGATCTGGCATCTCTCCTCATGGGTCAGGTGGCAATGGCCCTCGGGCATGGCAGTCTCCCTTGTTTCGTCACAGGGACTGTCGCCGCTTCCTGGCCGATACGCAACATCATGCGGCCGGAAAACCGGTCACCACCGCCACTGGTGTTGCACTTCAGGGTGGAATGGGGCCCGTATTTGTCCCGCAGTTCCTCCCAAGTGGCGATATGTTCGTCGGTGTATGGATATGACATGAAGTTTCTTCCCGTGTTTGTCCCAATTCATGCATTCCAAGGCCCTATTGCCTTCGGATCAGGGCCGTAATGGTTTCCCCCTTTTTTGCCAGGAATCACGGCCAGAGCAAAAATGAAAAGGAAAGCGTAACTGCTCACCCCTTCCCGGGTGCGGACCGGGCATCATTCGGCTTGACCATGTCGGCTGCGTTTCCGGCCAGGGCGATCTGGATGGCGACGAGGGGGTTGTAACCGAGGGTGGCCATCGAGCTCAGGTAGCCTGGGATCCTTCACCATGCCTCGGCATGGAGCTGTGTCCGGAAGCAGCCCGACACCTTGATCTTCACCTTGGCCATCCTGATCCTGCTCCCGCCGGCGTTGTTCGTGAAGCTGACGTCCGGGTCGGCCATGAAACGCAGCACGGACGCTTCATGCCTCGCGAGGCGCCCGTGGAGGTTGTGCGCGTCGGATCTCCCGACCCTCCCGCGCTTTCCCTTCGGGCGCGGCGGGATCTCCGGCAGCTCCCTGCGGCCCTGGGTCAGGATGGTCCGGTACCGCCTGCGCGCGCTCCGGCGTCCGGCCTCGGGCAGGGCCCTGGCGTCGCTTCGGCTGGCCCTGTGGCAGGCCTCGCGCAGCAGCCCCTTCATCAGGCGCGCCCAGCGGAAGCCGTTGGACCCGGGGACGGACGTCAGCCCGCGCAGGGGATGGAAGCCACAGAGCTGGTGCGTACACCGGTGGTGGGTGAGGTAACTCGCCCGGCGGTCGTGGACCAGCGTGCCGGTGTAGCGGGGGATGGCGCCGATGTCCCCGATCGCCTCGCATCCGCGCCTGCGGTGCAGGCGCTTCAGGGTCAGGGACCCGTCGGTGAGGACGTGGAGCCACTGGGTCCTGCCGCCGGCCCGGAATCCGGTCCCGCCGTCGCGCGGGGGCGGTCCCCGGGAGGTCGGCGCCGCAGGCATCGACGGCGACCGTCTCCCCGGCGGCGGTCCCGCGCATGTCCGTGCCGGTCCGCAGGTTCGGTTCCGCGCCCCGGCCGCCGTCCCTTCCGGTGCGCCGGGCGGTCCCGTCCCTCTCCGTCCGCCACGGAGGGATGCCGGAGCTGGCGCCGGTCCTGCGGGCCGTCCGCTCCGGCGGCACGGCCACCAGGATGCCGGGCGGCGGGAAAAGGGCCTTGACCGGCGCAGGGGTGTCCGCGCCCGCCCCGCCCTTCCGCCTGATGGCATCGAACTGGGCCCGGCAGCCGTCCAGCTGCGCGCGCAGCGAGGCTGCGTTCACCGTCGGCACCGCTCCGCCTCCACCGCAATGACCGCCGCCTCCGCCGTGATTCGCCCGGACGGATGGACAGTGCGGCGGGCAGCTCCATTATGCCAGGCCCAGGGATGGCCGACGGCGGACGGGCGCGGATGACGGGACAGGATGTCCGGCCCGAAAGCCGTCAGGCGGGACGGTCAGGGATGAAGGGGCGGGCAGTTACGTTATTTTTTGAATCGGCGTTCCCAATCGAAACGATGCATGTTCCTCAATGCAATGACATTGGGCGCCCGCCGGGTGGCGGACCTGCCGCCCGCGCACTCCGGCAGGTCCTCCGGGCCGATGGCCGGCACACCGGCCGGTCAGGCGATGAAGTCGAAGTCGTCCGCGGTCAGCAGCGATGCGTCGAAGTCCTCGATCACGATCGAGAAGGTATCGGAGGGGCCGCTGATCACGGCGTCGCCGCCGCGCTGCTTGATGTCGAGGTCGGAGAGCTTCAGGCCGCCCTTGACGACGAGGATGTCCTTCCCGTCCTCGAAGTCGTGGATGGTGTCAGTGTCGGACTCCCGGTCGAACACGAACCGGTCGGCGCCGCCGCCGCCCCAGAGGTCGTCATTGCCCTTGCCGCCCTCGAGGGTGTCGTCGCCGCCCTTGCCTTTGCCACTGAAGGAGTCACCGTAGAGTGTGTCGTCGCCCTCGCCGCCGTGGAGGACGTCGTTGCCGCCGTTGTTTTTCCCGCCCCAGTAGAAGTCGCCATAGAGCTCGTCGTTGCCACCGTCGCCGTACAGGGTATCGTCGCCGCCGTCTCCGTAGCCATCGCTGGCAAAGGCGCCGTCGCCGACGAGGTCGTCTGTGCCGTTGCCGCCACGGAGAGTGTCGTTGCCGGCCTGGCCTTCGAGGTCGTCGTTGCCGTCGCCGCCGTAAAGCGTGTCGTCACCGCCGACCTCATTCAGGCCCCACCTGCCACCGTCGCCATTGAGGCTGTCGTCGCCCTCGCCGCCGTGGAGCGTGTCGTCGCCGTAGCCGCCGTAGAGGTCGTCGTCGCCCTCGCCGCCCCACAGGGTGTCGGCGCCGCCGTAGCCGTCGAGGCTGTCGCGGCCGCCGTGGCCGTGGAGGGTGTCGTCGCCCTCGCCGCCGTCGAGGCTGTCGTCGCCCTCGCCGCCCTCCAGCGTGACGTCGGGGTCGTCTTCGTTGTCAAAAGTGAAGTCGTCCTCGCTCAGGGAGTCCGCCGATACGCCCTTCAGCCGGATGCCGTTGCCCGAGTCATAGCGGATGACGGTGTCGGCGCCGTCCTGCTCGATGATCAGCGCCGCGAACCCGCCGGACACATCATCCTGGAATCGAATCCTGTCGCCTTCCCCGGAGTCGAAGTCGGTGATGGTGTTGGTTTTTTTGCTGCCGTTGCCGCGTCCGAACACGAAGGTGTCGGCGCCCCTGCCGCCCGTCATGGTGGCGCCGCCCAGACTGTTGCCGTACAGAATGTCGTCGCCCTCGCCGCCGTCGAGCTTGTCGGCGCCCCAGCTGCCGCTGAGAGTGTCGTCGCCCTTGCCGCCGTAGAGCTTGTCGTCGCCCCAACCGCCGCGGAGGCGGTCGTTGCCGTCGCCGCCGTACAGCGTGTCGTTGCCGCCGCCGCCGTCGAGGGTGTCGTTGCCCTTGCCGCCGCGGAAGGTGTCGTTGCCCTTGCCGCCACTGAAGATGTTGCCGCCGTCGCCGCCCTCTAGCGTGACATCGGCGTCGGGAAACGCGAAGTCGCCATTGCTCAGGGAGTCCGCCGACACGCCCGTCAGCCGGATGCTGTCGCCCTTGCCGTAGCGGATGACGGCGTCGGCGCCGTCCTGCTCGATGTCCAGCCCCGCGAACCCGTGGCTCACCCGTTCGAGACGAATCGTGTCGCCGTCCCCGAAGTCGGTGATGGTGTCCTGGCCGTCCCCGGGGCTGAACACGAAGGTGTCGGCGCCCGTGCCGCCCGTCAGGGTGTCGTCGCCGTCGCCGCCCTTCAGCGTGTCGTTGCCCGTGCCGCCCCGCAGGGTGTCGTCGCCGCTGCCTCTGCCCCCTCCGTTCCAGTAATTACCGCCGTAGAGTTCGTCGTCGCCGCCGCCGCCGTCGAGGGTGTCGTCGCCCTTTTGGCCGTTCAGCTTGTCGCCGCCCTCGCCGCCGTACAGCGTGTCGTCGCTGTCACCGCCGTAGAGCTTGTCGTCGCCGCCCTCGCCGTGGAGGGTGTTGCCGCCGTCTTTCTCCGCCTCGATGTACCAGCCGCCGTAGAGGATGTCGTCGCCGTCGCCGCCCCAGAGGGTGTCGCGGCCGTCGTCGCCGTAGAGGTCGTCGTTGCCGTCGCCACCGTACAGCTTGTCGTCGCCGCCGCCGCCCCGGAGGTAGTCGCCGCGGTTGCGGCTGCTCCAGAGGCCGTGGGTGGGGTGGTCGCCGTCGCCGTCGCCGCCCCAGAGGGTGTCGTCGCCCTCGCCGCCGTAGAGGTCGTCGTCGCCGTCGTCGCCGTGGAGGGTGTCGTCGCCGTCGCCGCCCCAGAGGGTGTCGTTGCCGTCGCCGCCGCGGAGGGTGTCGTTGCCGCCGTGGCCCTCCAGCCGATCGTCGCCCTTGCCGCCGTAGAGCTTGTCGTCGCCGGCATGGCCCTCCAGCCGGTCGTTGCGGTCGCCGCCGTGCAGCGTGTCGTCGCCCTCGCCGCCGCCGAGGTGAGCGTCGAACAACACACCTTTGTACAAGACGCCTTCGCCGTCGTTGTCATAGCTGACATGCCGAGTGACGCCTTCGGGCGCCGACGGGTTCGTGGTCTCGCCGCCCGTGCCGGTCGTTTGGGTCTGCGGTGCGCCGGTCGGCGTGTTCCCGGTCCCGCCCGTGCCGGACGTCTGGGTCTGCGCCGCGCCGGGCGGCGGATTCGCGGGCTGGCCGGCGCCGGACGCGCCCTTGTCGCCGCCTCCGGAGCTGGCCGACAGTGTGAAGTCGTCTTCATCCAAGGAGTCCGCCGACACGCCCGTCAGCCGGACGGTGTCGCCCCTGTCGCCATAGCGGACGACGGCATCGGCCCCGTCCTGCTCGATGGCCAGCCCCGCGAACCCGCCGCTCACCCCGTCGAGGCGAATCGTGTCGCCGTCCTTGAAGTCGGCAATGGTGTCGTGGCCGTCTCCGGCCCGAAACACGAAGGTGTCGGCGCCCCGGCCGCCCCTGAGCGTGTCGTCGCCTCGACCGCCGTTCAAGGTGTCGGCGCCATTGCCGCCATTCAGGAGGTCGTTGCCCTTGCCGCCATTCAGCTTGTCGGCGCCCCCGCGGCCCTTCAGGGTATCGTCGCCGTCCCCGCCGTCGAGGGTATCGGCGCCCTTGCCGCCCTTCCGCGTCACCCCGGCCGCCTTCTGCCCAGCGGCGCCTCCCCCGTCGCCTTCCTCGCCTTCCGTCCGGGTCACCTGCGCCAGGACGGGACCTTCGCCTCCCCCGTCGCCCTCGCCGTCATCGCTCGAGGTGCCGTCGCCATCGTCACCCCCCTGCGGGTCCCCCTCGGCGGGAAGAAACTCGAAGCGGTCCTTGCCCAGCTCCGCCACCGACACGCCCGACACCCGGACGGTGTCGCCCTCGCCGTAGCGGATGACGGCATCGGCCCCGTCCTGCTCGATGACCAGCCCCTCGAACCCACCGGGCACCCTGCTCATCTCGATGCGGTCGCCGTCCTCGAAGTCGACTATCGTGTCGGACCCGTCCCCGACCGCGAACGCGAAGGTGTCGGCGCCCAGTCCGCCCCACAGCGTGTCGCTGCCCCGCCCGCCCGTCAGGGTGTCGTCGCCCCGCCCGCCGAACAGCCGGTCGGCGTCCTCGCCGCCGTCGAGGGTGTCGTTGCCGTCACCCCCGTACAGGGTGTCGCCCCCGGCGCCGCCCGTGAGGGTGTCGTTGCCGAGACCGCCGTCGAGGGTGTCGTTGCCGTCGCCGCCATGCAGCGTGTCGTCGTCATGGCCGCCGGTGCGGGAGAGGTCCTGGGTCATGGTGTCGTCTCCTTGGTGAAGCCCGCCGCCTTTCAAGAGCCTGGGCTTGTATAGGTGATCGTTTTTCTGTATGCCGGTGGCATGCAGATTGGACTTCGTCATTTTGATTCGCACACGCTCGAGTGGCTTGCCGATGCGCTGCGCGGCGACGGTTACACCCGTCACAGCCGTGTTCGCCACCAGCATTCTCGATATATACAAGCGCCGCTGGTCGATCGAGACCTGGTTCCGCACCCTCAAGACAGGCACCCGGATAAAGAGCCGGCGTTTCGATGCCGCCGAGGATCTGCGCAAATGCCTCGCGTTCGACGCGGTGACCGCGTGCCGGGTCGCCGATCTGACGCAACTCGCCCGCGAGCGCCCCGACACGCCGGCCGCCACTGTCGTCCCGCAGGAGGACATCGAGCTGCTGCATACGATGCTCAGGGCGCAGGGACATAAAATCGTGCCAACGCCTTCCGGCGAGCCGGACGACGAACCGTCCGGCGGAGAGAAGCCGCCGCCGGAGAGCGCGGCGTCCGATGCCCGGGATCAGGCCGATGCGGCAGACCCGGCGCCGCAAGGGGAAGCCGTCGCGGAGCCACCGGACGTGCCGCATCAGCGCGCCAGTACCGAACCCGATGACGCCGCCGGGCCACCGGATGCAAAGGATGAAACCGGAACGTCTGATGCCGACGATCAGCCGCCGGCTACGTCTGGGGCCGACCCGCCTGAGGCGGCCGATCGGCCCACGCCCGACAACCGGGCCTGTGGCCCTCCCGCCGCCGCGCTGGAGCCGGATATCCAAAGCTTCGTGATCGATCTCGGGCGCCTCCGGAGCACACCCTTCGAAACGGCAGAAGCTGCCGGGAACCAAAAAGGTCTGGCAGGGTCTCGAAAGACTCAACTGGGCCGTGCAGGTACGCGACGCCCTCGCCGAGAAAAAGTTGGAATGAGATCGACCATACGAGTACGGGATATTGAAAGGCCCGGCGGGGGTCGGTGGGGTAGAGCGCCCGCGCCTGGTCGGGACGCGCTTCAGGCGCGGGGGTGTGCTCGGCGCGCTGCCCAACGGCTCAGCCCCACGCCCGGAGTCTCGGGGGGGGGGGGGGGGGGGGTACGAAGGTCGCGCATCGCAATGACGCTTGCGGTATTCGTGCGGTATTCGTCATGACCTCGGCCTCCCCGGTACCGGACCGGTTCGCGACCGCACGAAGGGCAGCAAACAGTCCAGACTCGTTGCATAGTAAAAGGGGAAGCCGAATGCAAGTCAACTTCTAATACCAAACCAAATTAATAATGTACCCAGAACAAAGATTGAACATCATGCTGTGTGACACGGCAATATTCTGCGTGTGACCGGTGCCGCCGTCCTGTATTCTGTGTCCGGGAAACAGGCAGAAGGAGAACGGCATGCCAGCGAAAGTCATGGTCCGGCGCACCGACCACACACCCGGTCAGTTACGGGAGCTGGCCCGGAAACACAAGTTCCGCGACTGCCGCCGCCGGATGCGCGCCATTGCCCTGGTCATGGAGGACGGGCTGTCCAGGGCCGCGGTGGCCTCCGGCGCAGGCGTCGGCGCCCGGACGCTCCGCGACTGGATCGTCCGGTACAACGCCGACGGCCTGGACGGCCTGCGGGACGCCGCCCGCCCGGGGGCGCCGCCGAAGCTGGAAAGCGGGCAGGCGGAGGAGGTCGCGTCGTGGCTGGATGAGGGGCCGGACCCCGACGCGGGCGGGCCGTCGCGCTGGACCGTCGCCGACGTCCGGAAGCGGATCGCGGACAGCTTCGGGGTGGCGTACACGCTGGAGGGCGCGCGCCGGCTGGTGCGGAGGCTGGGCTTCCGGCACATGTCCCCGCGGCCCGTCCACCCGAGGGCGGACCCCGCCGCCCGGGAGGGATTCCGCAGGGATTCCGTCCGGTTGGCGCGTGAGGCGGTGCCCGACGGCGTCGCCCCGGAGGATGTCCTGGTGTACTTCCAGGACGAGGCCCGCATCGGCCAGAAGGGCATGCTGTCAAGGGTCTGGGCGAGGAAGGGGACGCGCCCACGCGTCGCGCGGGACCACCGGTACGGACACCTGTACCTGTTCCCCTCCGCCTGCCCCGAGACCGGCGACGCGGTCGGGCATGTGTGCGGCAGGGCCAACACCGCGGAGACGGACCGGCACCTCCGGGAGATCGGGGAGCGGGTCCCCGCCGGACGGCACGCGCTGGTGGTCCTCGACGGAGCGGGCTGGCACCGGTCGAGGGACCTGGTGACCCCCGCCAACGTCTCCCTGCTCAGGCTGCCGCCCTACAGCCCGGAGCTGAACCCGGTCGAGACCCTGTTCTCCGTCCTGAAGCACCGCCATTTCGCCAACCGGGTGTTCGGAAGCGCGGAGCATGTCAGGGAGGTGGTCGAGCATGTCTGGGACGCCTTCATCCGCCGGAAGGGGGAGGTCACGCGGATCACCACGAGGGAATGGGCGGTGCCGTGAGATCCGGGACGCCTATCGGTGATTATTTATTTGGTTTGGTATAAACCAGGGCTAATTGGTTGCCCCATTCCACCCTGAAGTGCAACACCAGTGGCGGTGGTGACCGGTTTTCCGGCCGCATGATGTTGCGTATCGGCCAGGAAGCGGCGACAGTCCCTGTGACGAAACAAGGGAGACTGCCATGCCCGAGGGCTACCGCCACCTGACCCATGAGGAGAGATGCCGGATCGGCGCGCTGAAGGAAAGCGGGCTTTCGGACGGGGCCATCGCGGCCCGTCTGGGCCGTGACCGTTCGTCGGTCTGGCGGGAGCTGCGCCGGAACGCCGGCGGCGGCGGGGGGTACAGCCCCGGGGAGGCGCAGGGCAGGGCGGAGGCCCGCCGCAGCGCGGCCTCCAGTGTTCCCCGCAGGATGACGCCCGACCGCTGGGCGCGCGTCGAGGGGCTTCTGGCGGAGGGCTGGAGCCCGGAGCAGGTCGCGGGACGGCTGCGTCTGGAGGGCGGCTGGACGGTGGGCCGCCAGTGGACATCCGAACACGTCAGGGCCGACCGGAAGGCGGGCGGCAGGCTGTTCCTGCTGCTGCGGCGCCGCGGCAGGAAGCCGAACTGGCGTGGCGGCAGGCACTCGGGCCGTGGCCACATCCCGGGCCGGGTGGACATCTCCGAGAGGCCGGATGAGGTGGAGAGGAAGGAGCGTGTGGGCGACTGGGAGGCGGACACGATCATCGGGAAAGGCCACAGCGGGGCGGTGGTCTCCCTTGTGGACAGGGCCTCGAAATACACGTATTTACAGAGGGTTGAGCGGAGAACCTCGGCTGCGGTCTCCGCCGCGATGGTGGAGATGCCGCGGCCTTCCGCCGCGCCCGTCCACACGATCACGGCGGACAACGGGAAGGAGTTCGCGGGCCACGCCGGCGTGGCGGAGGCGCTCGGTGCCTCCTTCTACTTCGCGACCCCCTACCACTCCTGGGAGCGTGGCCTGAACGAGCACACCAACGGGCTGGTCCGGCAGTACCTGCCGAAGGGGACGGACCTCCGCGCGGTCAGCGACGCGGAGGTGAGACAGGTGCAGGACCGCCTGAACGCGCGTCCGCGCCGGGCGCTGGGCTACCGGACGCCCGCCGAGGTGCTGCACAAGGTTCGCCCTCCCTGACGCCGCGCGACCGCCTCCCGCCGGCGCGGGTTGGGGCGCCGGGAGGGGGTGGACAGGATTTCTCCGTCGCGTCCGTCCGGGCTCCGGTCGGGCTGCGCCCTCCCTGCGCCCGGACGGACGCGACCCAGCCCGGCGGAGGCGTTGCGCCGCCCGGAAAGCCCGGATAACCTGCATCCAGACGGGACCACAGCCATCCCGGGGCCGGATCCGCGGTGCCCGGGGGCCGCAGACCACGCCTTCCGGCCATTCCCTACGCTCGGGCTGCGCCCCCGCTGCGGGAATGGCCGGTGTTGCACTTCGGAGTGGAAGTGGGGGTTTCTAAAGCCTTCCCATGCGCAGGATCCGTCAGGGTGCGGGCACCAGGGCCTCCGGCGCCATGTGTCCTGACGCCGGATCCCCGTATCCGGGGCCCGTGTCGGGGTTTCCGGTCGTCGGCTGCCGTCATTCCGCGCCCTCCGGCCACGGTTTCCTGCGCACCGGGAAGGCGCGTTTCCGTGTTGATGCATGACCGTGCCTGCCTGCGCCGGGTTCAGTGGCGATGGCGTGGCCCCGCCACCGCGCGGCGGGGTCAGGCGGTCGCCACGGCGGCGGACGGGCGCGGGCGGGTGTTCCCGGTCATCTTCAGGAAGCCGGGCACGCGCCGCGCGTCCCGGCCCAGGCTGCGCATCGTCCCGGCCACGGACAGGCCGCGGCTCTTGATGAGGCCGATCGCGAAGCGCCGCGGCAGGGTCGTGTTCCCGGGGCCGTGGCCGGTGCGGATGCGGCTCCGGTCCTCGTCGAAGCTCCAGTCGAGGATGTGGTGGTTGGCCTCCACCCGCCAGTGGCCGCGGTTCAGTCCGGGGAGGCGTTTCGGGGAGGCGGCGCCGGGACCGAGGCTCGTGACCCCGTAGGCTGTCCCGGCTCTCCTCCCGCCGGTCCTGGCCTGGGTGACCTCGCGGTGCACGGCGAGGACCTGCCCGACGCCGGGGAACCTCAGGTAGCCGTCGGGCTCGGACGACGCCCAGACCGAGCGGCGCTCGATGCGCCCGTGCTCCGGCCTGCCGGGCTCCTGGACATGGTCGGGCGCGCGCTCGCGGATCATCCCGTCGCAGAGGAGCTGGATGTCCTGGCGCATCGTCTTCCGGGTGTCCCTGCCGGTGAACATGCAGTGTCCGCCGCGCTCGACGATCCTTCTGGCGAGCCTGCGCTGCGCCAGCATGGCGTCGGCGGTCAGGACGCGCCCGGTGATGTCGGGCAGCGAGTCGACCAGCGGGACGGCGACGCCGGTCCCGTTCGTCCGCTTCACCTCGCCGCCGTCGTCTGGCCTCAGGACGGTCTTCCTTTGGCCCAGCGCCGCCGCGGACCCATGGCCGACGATGCCGAGGACATGGGTCCGGCGGCCCTCACCGTCAACGGCGCCGCGCATCGTCTTTCCGTCGATCGCCAGCGCGGTGCCGCGGCCCCCGCCATGGGCCTCCTGCCAGGCCCGGAGCGCGGCGTCGAGCTGTTCCGGATCGACCCGGACCAGGACGTCGCGGACCACCCATTCGCTCGGCAGCTCGTGCCGTCCGTTGCGGAAGCGCACGCGGAAGCGCCGCAGCGCGGCGGGGCTGAGGTCCCCGGCCCATTCCCATATGGCCCTGTAGCCGCGCATGCCGACGGGCACCGCCGCCGTCGAGAGGGCCAGGACCGAGGGCAGCGGGTGCCGCCTTCCCGCCCTGCGGCGGGGGTCGTCGATGTCCCTGAAGAAGTCGGGCAGGGTCCTCATCTGTTCGGCGCTCAGTGTCATCCTGGGAACTCCCCTGTGCAGGCCCGGGTCGAGGTGGAACGCGCGGAGCCGGCCCCGCGCCTCGCGGGACAGCGGCAGCAGGAACACCAGCTTCGGCCGCCCGTTGTCGAGGTGGCCCCGTCCCTGGCGGGCGAAGCCGCGGGTGCGGCCGGCCCCGATCCAGCCGGCGGCGCGGTAGACGGCCCCGTCGAAGCGGGCCGGGTCCACGAAGGTCTCCAGCAGCAGGACCTCGTGGCCGAAGCGGGCCGGCCAGTCATGGACGATGCGCCGGGCGCACAGCGACAGGACGCGCGAGCCGAGGTTGCGCGGCGCGCCGGGCAGGACCAGGAACCGGGAACTGTCCGGGACCAGATGCAGGCGGCCGAACTGGAGGCTGCGGTCCCAGCCGATCCAGCGGTCCCGCGCCCCGCACTTCAGCGCCGGGGCCGAGAAGACCGCAAGCGCCAGCCAGCGGCCGCGGTGACGGGCGACGTAGCGCACGGTCCCGCCCACGGGCCGCAGCGCGCCGAGGTAGTGGTGCGCCTGCATCAGCGCACGGAAGCGCGCCTCATCCGCCTCCGGGACGATATCGATGCATACCTCCGAAATGTCCACGCCCACACCCCCGAAACCGGTCCGCCGGACTGATTCGCCGACCTGATTCGGCTCGAAGCATACGGGCGTGCGCTGGGGTTGTCCAGAAAAAAGGTTAACTTCTTGCCAGACTTCGATAAAGTGGCGTGAACCAATTAGCCCTGACTTCTAAACTGAAGTTCTTGGGTAACTGCCCGCCCCTTCATCCCTGACCGTCCCGCCTGACGGCTTTCGGGCCGGGCATCCTGTCCCGTCATCCGCGCCCGTCCGCCGTCGGCCATCCCTGGGCCTGGCATAATGGAGCTGCCCGCCGCACTGTCCATCCGTCCGGGCGAATCACGGCGGAGGCGGCGGTCATTGCGATGGAGGCGGAGCGGCGCCGACGGTGAACGCGGCCTCGCCGCGCGGGCGGCTGGCGGCGCGGCGGACCCGGTTGCGGGCGGCGGTCGCCGCGTTCCGGGACCGGCGCGACCGGACGCCGGGGATCCGGCGACGGCCCCGCGGCATCCGGCCCGCAGGGCGGTCGCCCACCCCACGGAGCGGTGGGCGGCGCTGGGGACGTTCCCTGGGACCCCGGCGCGCCGCCGGACACGGACCCCGGCGGGAACGCGCCGCGTCCGGTGAGGCCCGGCTAGCGCAGCCGGCTCCTCCCCTGGACGCTGGACGGAGGGGGGAGCGTGGGGACCGTCAAAGGGCTGCCCGCCACCTGCCGGATGCAGGGCGGCGGTCCCCGCGTCTGGCTGACCGACGTCCTGCCTCCCGGCGGCACCCATCCGGCCGACCGGGTCGGCGAACTGACGCCGAGGCGGTGCAGGGATATCCTCCCCGCCAGCCCGATGGCCTCCGACGTGGGGCGGGCCACGGCGGGACGGCCTGCCGCCGCCGCCGGACAGCGCATGCGGCGGCGGCGGACGGTGATGCCGGTCCCGGCCGGAAGCGCCGGCAGCCCGGTCCGCGACAGCGGTACAGACCTGCGCCCCGGCGTGGCCGGCGACGCGGACAGGCCCCGCTCCAGCCGCCTGGCCCGGATGAAACAGCCACCGTGCCCGGAGCCGGGTGTCCTCACCATCGTCCGCCGCCGGTTCACGAACACATACCAGCGCCCGCCGGCGGGGTTCCCCACGGGATGGCTGGTGACCAGCCCGACGGGCCCGTCGAAGCTGCGGCGCATGTCCGCCGGCTCGACCGCCAGCCAGATGCCGCCCGGCGGCCATCCGCCCAGCATCAGGACCGCCTCAGGCGGAGCGTGACGCCGCCGCCGGGCGACAGCCCGCCGTCCCAGCCCGGCTCCGCCGCCACCACCTCGACGAAGCCGCCGGACGCCGCACCGCCGGTGAGGCCGCGCCTGCGGCGCCAGCTCTGGAACGTCTTCACCGGAACCCCGCGGCTCTCGCAGAAGCTGGCCTGCGAGCCGTCCCAGCGCCCGAACGCCGCCATCAGCTCCTCCCACCCGGCCCCGCTCCGGACCCTCCGGGCCTGGCCGCCGTCTGCCATTGCATCCACATCCACCGTCATGGACAGCCCTCCGGTCACGTTGAATCGACCGGGGAACCCTCCCGCACTCCGGCGCCGCGGATCAAGGCGAATGCGCTACGTTGCGCTTTAGTCGCTTACGGGATAGAAGACGTGGAAGCGCCCGGATTTCAGATCCCGGATGCGGGGAATGAAACGATGGCCCGGCAGCGGGAACATCCAGATGGAAAATATGGCTCCTTTGACGCCTGGAACGCCTTTTGGCCCGGTGCCGGTCTTCCTGACCGCCTTGCCATGCCGGATGTGAGTTCCCCGCGCATCACGTTCACCTTTCCATGACCTGACTGGCTCACCCGCTGTTCTCCCCGACCTGCCCCAGAGTCGACTGACGGACATGCACGGGCGCCCTGCGGCTCAGGTGGCGCGGGCGGACCTTCGGCGCCTCAGCCGGACTCGCCGGAGCTGCCGGGACCGTCATCGTTCCGCTCCGCGGGGTCCGGCAGACGCTCCGCGGGCGCCTGCGCCAGAATCCGGGCTATCCGATGCCGGTTCTCCGCCGGAAGCGCCTCCCAGCCCACCGCCCGGTCCTCCACGCCCTGGTTCCCGGTTCCCATGCCATCTGACCAGATTCAGCAGTACCTGCACCGGTAATGATACAGGAGTTCCGCTTCCTGTCAGATCTTTTGTTGCATTTGCGTAACTGCTCACCCCCTCCGTTAACCGTTGATTGTGTGGGTTTACGACATTGAGGCGTTGAGGCGGGGTTCGTAAGCGGTCAGGGCCGGATGTGTGGCCTCCAGTGGGTGAGAGCCTCTCCGGTGTTGTGCTGCCGACCGGTATTTCCCTCCCGTGGCGGGGCTTCGCGGCGTGGTGGCCGAGGCCGGGCCGCCCGGGTGGAGCGGTCGGTTTGACATCATAGTGTGGCGGTCGCATATCTGATCCCGGCAGGTTGATTCCGGGGGACGCTTTCGATGGGGGCCTGGTTCGGGTCGAAGGCGACAGCGGGGCTGTGGCAGGCGATCATGAGCCTGATGCCTCCGCATGACGTATTCCTGGAAACTCACCTGGGGGGCGGCGCCATCATGAAGCGCAAGGCCCCGGCGCTGCGCTCCATCGGCATCGACCGCGACCGGCAGGCGACCGGCGGTTTTCGCTGCGACTGTCCGGTCGAACTCCACCATGGCTGTGCGCACCGGTTCCTGTCCGGTTTCACCTTCGGCGGTCGCGAACTGGTCTACTGCGACCCTCCCTGCGTGCAGTCGACGCGCCGGTCCGGGCGCCGCTACCGCTTCGACTGCACCGACCACGACCATGTCGAGCTTCCCGACCTTCTGAAATCGCTGCCCTGCGCGGTCATGATCTCCGGCTATCCGTCCCGGCTCCACGACGCGCATCTGGCCGACTGGCACTCGCTCGAGATCCAGGTCAGCAGCCAGGCGTGCGCCGTCACCGAGAAACTGTGGTGCAATTTCGCGCCCGGGCGGGTGCACTGGCACACCTGCGCGGGCAGGAACTTCACCGACCTCCAGCGCATCAAGCGCCGCGCCGGGAGCTGGGCGCGGCGCTACCGGTCGATGCCGCCGGGCGAGCGGCTCGCGGCGCTGGCGGTGGAGGTCCGGTGATGGCCACGGTCAACGCAGCCTCGCTGCGCCAGGAATTCGACGACGCGAAGGCCCGCATCGCCACGCTGCGAACGGACGGCAGGACACCGCCGGAAGTCGACGCGATGACCGGCATCCTGATCAACCTGCTGAGCATCCCGATCACCGTCCTGCTGGAACGGACAACCCGCAGGACCAGCGCCAGCTCCGGTCTCCCGCCGTCGCAGACGGAGAAGGACCGGACCGCCCGACCCGGGCGCCAGGACAGCGGCAAGGGGGCGAAGCCGAACCTGCGGTCCGGTGCCAACCGGCGCAAGGCCATCGTCGGGAAAACGGTCACTGCCGAGAGTTGCGAAGCCTGCGGCGCCGGTCTGGCCGGCGTCGAGCCCGTCAGCCGGGAGCGCCGCATCCTCTACGACATCACGTTCGAGACCGTCGGGCATCGTGTGGAAGCCGAGGTCAGGGAATGCCCGGACTGCCGGGCCCGAACCAGGGGGCGGTTCCCCGACACCCTGCCGGGTCCGCGGCAGTATGGCGTCGGCCTGCAGGCCTTCATCATCAACCTGCTGGTCGCCCACATGCTCTCCCTGCGCCGGGCGGTCGCGCTGGTGCAGGCCATCTCTGGCCCCAGGCTCTCCGAGGCGACCTGTCCCGGCTATGTCCGGCGCCTGCATGATGCCCTGCAACCCTGGGAGGAAGCCGCCATCGCGCAGCTGCTGGAGCGCCCGGTCCTGCACGCCGACGAAACCGGATTCCGGGTCGACCGCAGGACCCGGTGGCTCCATGCCGTCAGCGACGGATCCCTGACGCTGAAGCGCCTGCGCCGCAAGCGCGGCCGGGAAGCGGTCGAGGCCGTCGGCATCATCCCGCGCTACACCGGTGTCCTGATCCACGGCTGCTGGGCCACGTACTTTGCCTACGGCCAGTGCCAGCACCAGTTGTGTGGCCCGCGCCTGCTGCGGGAACTGACCTTCATCGTCGAGTCCAACGGCTTCCGCTGGGCCCGCCTGATGAAGAAGCTCCTGCGCGAGACCTGCCACCGGGTGAACCAAAGCCCAACCGGGACGCTGGCCGAGGCCGAGTGCCGGGCCGTGCGCAAGCGCTGCCGAACCCTCCTGACCCAGGGCGGCAAGGAACTGCCCGCCATCCCGCCGCGCCCGAAAGGAAAGCGCGGACGTCTCGCCAAGCCTGAAGCCCACAACCTCCACGAGCGTCTCGCCAGGCACGAAGCGTCCGTCCTGCGCTTCATGAGCAATCCTGTCGTGAGCTTTACGAACAACACGGGGGAACAGAAAATCCGGATGGCCAAGGTCAGGATCAAGGTGTCCGGGTGCTTCCGCACTCCATTCCATGCCGAAGCCTGGTGCCGGATCTCAAGCTATCCCAGCTCCATGGCCGCCCTCGGATACAACCCACTGGTCGCCATCCAGATTGCGCTCGCCGGAAACGCTGCCAACATGATCGAGCAGCATCACTCCCATCCGGCACCCCAGAAGGGGTGAGCAGTTACAGATCAAGACAAATATCGGTGCTTATCGATGATCACGCGGCTTGTTCCACCGTGATCACGAGGCGCTTCCCGACGCGGCCAGGGGCTCGTCCAGCCTGCCGATCCCGGTGAGGTGGCGAGGGTCGAGCATGCGCTCGACCTCGCTATTTCCTGAACATCCATGACAGCCGCGAAGGCACCGCTGGACAGCCCCTCTTCGCGCAATGCCTCGTAGAGCGCCGCCTTGGCGGCCAGGCCCGCGCCGGGGAACCACAGGGCTCTCAATGACCTGCACTACGTCATCATGGACCAGATGGACGGGCCGGGAAAATTCGGCATGCCATCACCGATCTCGCCCGAAGCCAGGGATATCCACCGCGTATTGGGGACGAAATGGCACCGGGCGCCTTTTCATCATCGAACCACCAGCAGGGAAACCGATACAACGGGCCAAGTTAGGGACCAGACCAGCGCCGAAGCGATGGAGGGCTGCCGGAAAGTGGTGCCCTTCTGAAAGGTGAATCACGCTTTCTCAATGGGTTGCGCGAACTTAGGTTTGAAGTCAAGAGAGAAGCCAGACGTATTGGCAACGCGCAAGCGCTCCGCCCGAATTATATGTGTCTCCAGACGACCGTATTTGCCAGATGCGATCTCTAAGGTTGCATGTGAATGTATGAACTATTATGATCATGTGTGAAAGGAGGGCACGGCATGTCCAGGCTTACCATTTCAATGCCCGACCAGATGAAAGAATGGATCGAGACGCAGATCAACGCAGGCCGTTACGGAAACGTGAGCGAATATTTCCGTGATCTGGTGCGGCACGACCAGGATCGCAGAGCGACTGCAATCCAGCAACTGCGCGACATGCTCGCCCGCGCGGAAAAAAGCGACAGCAGCAGGCGCACATTGCCTAGGATAATGAACGCCGCGCGGGAAGAAGCGCGGCAAAGAGGCTTGCTACGTGACCAAGATTGAGTTCACCGGTGACGCTGAGCGCGATCTGATCGACCTCTATCTCCATGGAATCGAGCGTTTCGGTTTGGCCCAAGCCGAACGCTACTCCAAAACGCTTCATGACAAGATCGAGACCGTGGCAGAGAACCCAAGTTTCGGTGCAGACTACAGCTTCGTGCGAGAGGGATTGCGACGCTATGAAAGCGTCTCACACGCCATCTACTATCAACGGACAGCCAAAGGCATCCGCGTCCTGCGAATTCTTGTAGAAGGCTTATCCCTTTGACTACGGCACCGCAACATGCTGTGCCGGCGGTCTGACGGCCGGTTTCCCGGATTCCGGCGGAATCCGGGCCGCCGCCGCCACGCGGCGGCCCGTCCGGAGCTGGAAGGATCGGGATTCGGGAGGATTGGGGGTCGGCGCCGCGGGACGGAGCGGAGTCCGGACGTCAGGCGGCGGCGTCGGTGAGGTCGCGGTACGTCGCGGGCGGCAGCCCGAGGCCGATGCCGGGGAGTCGGTCGAAGGAGGTCCGCCGGTGGCGGCGGCGGTTCCATCGGAAGACAAACTCGTCCAGGTAGCGCTGGGCGCGCTTCCTGCGCAGCCCGTGGTACACGCCCATGGCCCAGCGCTTCAGGTCGGGGAACACCCGGTGGATCCACCTCAGGACCTTGTGGGCCGGGCGGCCGCCGACCACCCTGCGCTCGCGCGGGCTGTCGGGCAGCCCGGTGTATCCGCTCCACCCGTCGGTGACGACCCAGGCGCCCGGCTCGACCGCCCCGGCGATGAAGCCGCGGAGCGTCACCCCGCCGTAGTCCCCGACCGTCTCCAGCCGGATGCGGCGTGGACTGCCGTCCTCCGACAGCTCCACGGCCCCGGCGACGGGGATCCGGCCCGACGTGCTGCGGCCCCGGCCGGCCACGCCCCTCTCCCCGCCGTCCTCCGCGCCGCCGCCGTCGCGGCAGGGCATCGACGCCTCGTCCACCTCCGCGATCCCCTGCAGCGGGCTCCGGTCCGGGTCCACCATGGCCCGCCGCAGCTTCTGGAGCAGCAGCCAGGCGCTTTTGTAGCTTCCGATGCCCAGCTGGGCCTGCAGCTGGAGCGCGGAGATGCCGTTGGAGTGCGTCGCCATGAGGTGGGCCGCAGGGAACCACGTCCTGAGCGGAAGGTGGGAGCGGTGCATCACGGTGCCCGCCGTCACCGAGGTCTGGCGGCCGCAGTCCGCGCATTCCCGGCGGCAGCGCTCCCCTTTCAGCTCCCAGCCCCTCGTCCCGCCGCAGGCGGGGCACGCGAAGCCCCTGCCCCAGCGCAGCTCCGCAAGGTGCCGGGCGCAGGCGTTTTCGTCCGGCAGGAGTTCCTCGAACTCCTGGCGGGACATGGGGCGGTCGTCTTTCCATCGGCTTGGCATGGGAGGAACATAAGGCGAACGCAGCGCCGCGTCAACCCCCTCCGACACAAAATATTGACCCGCCTTGGTCAAAGGGATAAGCCTTTCTTGTAGAAATTGCACGCTTTTCTACAGCCCTGAATGGCGAACCAGACCTCGAATATGTTCTCATCGACGGAACGGTCGTCCAGGTCCATCAGAAGGCTTCGGGCGCAAAAGGGGGACTCAGCATCAGGCCATCGGGCGGTCTCGTGGCGGGCTGACAACCAAAATCGTCTCATTGGCCGATGCGCTCGGGAATATGCTGCGCTTCCTGCTCCTGCCCGGACAGGCGCACGATATGAAAGGGTGGCTCCGTTGATCCATGAGGTTCCTCTTGGGGCGCTTCTGGCCGACAAGGCTTTCGATGCCGACTGGTTCTTACACGAGCTCGACGCGCGTGGCGCGACTGCTGTCATCCCTCCCAAAGCAAACCGAAAAGTCCAACGAGACTAAGATGCGCACATGTACAAATGGCGACATCTCATCGAAAACTACTTCGCAAAGATCAAGGAATTCAGGGTATAGCTACCAGATACGACAAGACCGACACAGTACGCGACGCTACTTGAAACGAGGAACGAAAAGGATTCCAATTGAAGACTCTTCATCACAAGGATCTTCAAGATTCTCAGCTTCCTCCTCGCCCCTCTGATGACCACGCTACGCCCACATTTCGATCTGAGCAAGACGCGATTGGAGACGTTCGCAATTATGCCGGTCGGTATCGCAAATGGGCGGACCGTGAACCTCGGTCATCTGGCGAGTCAGTTCCCCGGCCAGACGCTGCATGCCTCCAGCTACCGCCGCCTTCAACGCTTTTTCCAACATATCTGCTTGGATGGGGATGCGGTTGCCAAACTGACTGTCCGCCTGCTCATACTCAAAGGGCCACAGCTTCTGGCCATGGACAGAACCAACTGGAAACTCGGCAAGACCGATATCAATATTCTGGTTCTGGTCCTCGTGACACGCCGGTTCAAGGTACCTCTGATGTGATCGCTTCTGAGCCGTCGCGGCAACAGTTCGACGCCACAGCGCATTGATCTGATGGAACGGTATCTTCGCGTATTCGGAGCGTCATCATACCAAACCAAATAAGTGATCACCGATAGGCACCCCGGATTTCACGGCACCGCCCACTCCCCTGTGGCGACCCGCGTGACCTACCCTTTCCGGCGGACGGACGCGTCCCACACCCGCTCCGCGGTCTCCCTGACATGCTCCGCGCGTCCGGACACCCGGTTGGCGAAATGACGGTGCCTCAGGAGGGGGAACAGGGTCTCCACCGGGTTCAGCTCCGGGCTGCAGGGCGGTAGCCGGAGCAGGGAGACGTTGGCGGGGACCACCGGCGCGTGCCGTCCGGCGGGGATCCGCTCCCCGATCTCCCGGAGGTGCCGGTCCGTCCCGCCGGTGCTGGCCCTGCCGCGGACATGCCCGACCGCGTCGCCGGTCCCGGGGCAGGTGGCGGAGAACGGGTACACGTATCCGTACCGGTGGTCCCGCGCGACGCGCGGGCGCGTCCCCTTCCTCGCCCGAACCCCTGGCAGCATGCGCTTCCGGCCGATGCGGGCCCCGTCCTGCAGGTACGCCAGGACATCGTCCGGGGCGACGCCGTCGGGCACCGCCTCCCTGGCCAGCCGGCTGGAATCCCTGCGGAATCCCTCCTGTGCCAGCGGATCCGCCCTCGGGTGGACCGGCCGCGGGGACATGTGCCGGAAGCCCGTGCGCCGCACCGGCCGGCGGGTACCTTCCAGCGTGCAGGCCACCCCGAAGCTGTCCGCGATACGCGCCCGGATGTCGGCGACAGTCCAGCGGGAGGCCCGCCCTCGTCGGGATCCGGCCACGACGCGACCTCCTCCGCCTGCCCGCCTCGTATGTTCAGAGAATCAGAAATGAACGGAGGTGGTGGCTGTGGAAAAATTTGGCGCGTTTTTCTGTGGAAAACATGCCTGTTGCCTTCTGCCGTCCCTCCGGGTCATTCCTGTGTCGGGGCCGCCGCCGTCGGTCACTACCGGCGGCGGCGGTGCGGGGCCCTGCCCCGCAGGACGGGCTGGACCGATACCGCCTTGGATCGCAGCTGCGGATCCGTCCGGAAGCGTGGTCGGCCCGCCCTCCCGTCCGTCTCCCGGGTCCTGGATGGATGCCTGGGTTTTCAGAACCGGATCATCGCGAGGACAGGAGCGGGAGAGCATGACCACCATAGTCGCCGGAATCGACGTAAGCAAGCGTACACTCAACATCCACGTCAACGGGCGTGACTTCACGGCCACGAACGACACGGTCGGCCTGCGCAGGGTCGGCCGCCTCCTCAGGGAGGGCGGCGCCACGCGGGCCGTCATGGAGGCCACGGGGCGCATGCACCGGGCCCTGCTGCAGTCCCTGCATGCCAGGGGGTTCTCCGTCCTTGTCATCAACCCGCGGCAGGCGAGGGACTTCGCGAAGGCCGCCGGGGCCCTTGCGAAAACCGACAGGGTGGACGCCAGGATACTGGCGGCCTTCGGGGCCGCGTTCCCGGAGATGCGGGCCACGGCGCCGGCCGCCGCCGCCATCGACCGGCTCCGCGACATGCTGGTGCTGCGGGAGAAGCTCGTGGACCAGCGCGCCGAGCTGAGGACCGTCGTGTCGGAGGTCGGCGCCGGCGCGCCCGGCACGGAGGTCGGCAGGGTCCTCAAGGACATCGACGCCGCCATCGCGGCGCTGGAGCGGCGGATCGGCGGGACGGTCGCCGCATCGCCGGAGTTCGCCGACAGCCACCGCATCCTGACCTCGGTGCCCGGCATCGGCCCCGTCACCGCCGCGGCGCTGGTCGCATGGATGGCCGAGCTGGGCGCCATCGGCAACCGCCAGGCCGCATCCCTGCTCGGCGTGGCCCCCCTCGCCCGCGACAGCGGGACCATCAGGGGCGGGCGCCACATCGGCGGCGGACGCCGCAGGCCGAGGGATGTCGTCTATATGGCCGCGCTGTCGGCCAGCAGGTGCTCCCCGGACATGAGGGAACTGTACCAACGGCTCCGGGAGAGGGGAAAGCCCCACAGGGTCGCCCTCGTGGCCGTCATGCGCAGGCTGGTCGTGACCGCCAACGCCCTTCTCCGCGACCGCCGGATGTGGGAGGACCGGACGGCGGCCGCCGCCTGACGGCAGGCCGGACCGCGTCCGTCCGGCACCGAAAGCGAATCACCGGCGGGCCGGCCGGGGTCTCCCCGGCGGGCCCTTCGGCGCGCCCGGACGCCGCCGCCTGTGGGGAACGCTGTGGAAAGGTCCGGGACAGCCGGACACGGAAACCGGGAAAAACCGGAAAAAGTCGGAAAAAAGCCGGATCCGGGCTTGATTCCAGACATGGATGCTTCCAGGTTCGGTGGACGCCCCGACCGGGCGCTGTCCCGGAGGCCATCGAGGCGGTCGGCGCTGCAACGCATGACCCGGTCGCGGAGGGTCCGGGCGCCGACGCTGGCGGCGGCGGCCACCCCGGTCCGGGACAGCCCGCCCCCGATCACCCTGACGATGGCGCGAAGCCGGTGGCGGCGGTCGCGGAACCTGTGTTCCGGAACCAGTCCGCGTAACTGTCCGGGTGTGTGGTCGGTGCGCGGGACCATGACCATTGCTGGCATGCCGTTCTCCCCTTCCGCGAGTTTGCAGACACAGAATACAGGACGGCCGCACCGATCACACGCAGAATGATGGGGTGACACACAGCATGATATTCCCCTTTTGTTCTTGAATCTTTACTTAGCTTGGTTTGGTATCAGTCGAAGCCCTGCTCGCTGACCGGGAGTTCGTTGGCGCTGATTGGATGGCATATCTCATTGAGAACAATGTGCAGTTTTCCATTCGGCTACGCGAGAACATGCACATCCAAACCGAAGGTGGACGGATGCTTCAACTCCGCGCACTGCTGCGCAAACGACGCAAGGGCCAGTGGAAGGGCTGGCTCCCCTGCATGGCCCGCACACCCGAAAATCTCCTGCGCTTTGAGGGAAGAACGATCAGGGTTGGCGAATTGCTTCTGGTCGCCACAAATATCCCGGAGACCAAGAGTGCGCTCCGCCTCTACCGGAAGAGATGGGGTATCGAGTGCCTCTTCGCCGATGCCAGGACCCGAGGCTTCAACGTCGGAGACACCCACATCACCGACCCTGCCAAGCCTGCAACTCCACTCGCGGTCGTTGCCCTGGCCATGACCTGGGCATACCGATGCGCAAGTCAGGCAATGGGTCGAAATGGCATCCGGAAAAAAGCCATAAGCGGCGATGTGGACGCTCAATCCGAATAAACGGCGCGAGTTTTACCGTTTCCAGGTTGAAGGTCCGAAGGCTTGGGAATTGTTGGAAGAACTGAACGGCGGACCGCTGCCCGAGATCAAGTTCTTCAAATCCGCGATGATCAGCCTTGGCGACCACGAGGCACGGGGTATGCGCCATTCCATGGGCGGAATGCCGGGCCTTGAAATTTCAGGGACATGGGATGACTATAAGGCCGTCAGGCGCCTGATCATGACGTCAGGCAAGAAATACGGTCTGCGCATGGTCGGATCGATCGCCTATTTTACCACCGTGATCGAAAGCGGGTGGTGGGCCGTACCGGTGTCGGGTGTCTATACCGGCCAGGGCACTGAGGGCTATCGCCGGTGGATGTCGCCGAAACATGCCTCGATGCGAATGTCACTGGGCGGCAGCCTCTACTCGGAGAACATCGAGGATTATTACCTCACGCCTTATGAAGTGAACTACGGCCACATCATCAAGTTTGACCATGATTATATCGGGCGCGACGCGCTGGAAGCGAAAAAAAATCGGCCCCATCGTAGGAAAGTAACATTGGTCTGGAATGCCGACGATGTGCTGTCAGTCATGCAGGCACAGTTCGAGGGTGGCGACAGTGCCGATAAACCTTTGCCAATCACGATGCCTTTGGCCGCCATCGCGCGGATGCACTATGACAAGGTGACCGACAAGAGCGGCAATCCGATCGGTTTGGCAACCTATCCATGCTATACCGCAAACGAGAACGCAATGATGTCGCTTGCCTCGGTCGACGCAGAGTTTGCCAAATCGGGAAGCGAGGTCGTGCTGTGGTGGGGAGAAGACGGTGGTGGCAGCCGTAGCGCCGGCAATATCGAGGCGCACAAACAGGTAGAAATCCGAGCCATCGTGGCACCGAGTCCGATCAGTAAAGCGGCACAAAGCTATCGTTCCAAAATCGGGATCAGGCGTGGGTCACTGGAAAACGTATAGGGCGGTAAGCAACAGTGATACGTTCGACAACCCGCGCCGAGGCGACCCGGACTGTTTGGAAGAAGATTCTCGAAAAATACCACGAGGACCGGGACACTCCGCTTGACGGAAACTATTGGTCCGAGAAGGACACATGGTCCCGAGACCGGATCCGGGCCGTTCAGAACGAGAAAATCGCTGCCGTTGCGCCATTTCTCTATGAAAACAGCGCGTTCTACCGTCGCCGCTTTGACAAGCTTGGACTGGCGCCCACGGATATCACCTCAGTTGAGACGATGCTCGACAACTGGCCGGTGGTTACCAAGACTGAGATGATGGAAGATGCAGCCGAAAATCAGCCCTATGGAACCTACACCACTTGTGGCGACGCCGAGTGGAAGGATCGCGGCTGGATGCTTTTCTCGTCTTCGGGATCGACCGGGATTCCGAGGGTGTTCCGCTATACCCATTTCGACCGCGGTTATTGGGAACAGGCCAATGCCCGCGCACTCTACTCCGGTGGATTACGTCAAGGCGACAGCGCTCTGCCGATGGTCGGATTTGGTCCGCATGTCTTCGCTTGGGGCGTTCAATACACTTTTGCCAAGATGGGTCTGCCAATCATTCCAGGCGGCGGCATGGATGGCAAAGCGCGCGCCGGGTTGATCGAGCGATTCAGGCCGACAATCTTGGTCTGCACCCCGTCCTATCTCCTCTACCTCGCCCGCACGATGCAAGGGATGGGCCAGGATCCGGCTCAATCATCCGTCAGATGGTTGGTTACAGGTGGCGAGCCGTTTTCTGGCATCAAAGGTACGCTGAACCGAATCCAGGATCTCTGGGGCGCAACGTCAGTGGAGTTTTATGGTTGCACCGAGGCTTCGCCCCATTGCGGCGGTTATTCCTGCCCGAAATACCAGATGGGTGATGAACCCTTCATCCATTTCCTTGAAGACATCCAGCATTGGGAAACCGTAGACGCCAACGAGCTTACCCCTGTAGCCGAGGGTGAACGTGGACTGACCGTTTGCACCAACCTAAATTCCGAAAGCTCGGCGCAATTGCGGTTTTTGGTGGGCGACTACACCCGCCTGAGCCACGAACCCTGCGCCTGTGGGCGCAATCACTTGCGTGGCATGGGTTGCCTGACCGGGCGGACGGACGACCTGATCAATCTTCGCGGTATCAAGTTTTTTCCGGTCCAGATCGAGGAGGCGGTCCGTGCGATTTCTGGAACCGGGGACGAGTTCCAAATACGCCTAACGAAACAGGCTGATGGCCTGGACGTGATGACCGTTGTCGTCGAACACGCCGATCAGGGCGTGGCTGTGCGCGTTACTGAGGAGATTCGCTCGCGTTGCGAAATTCGCTGTACAGTTGAGATTGTCGCACCAAACTCACTACCGAAATCCAAAATGAAGGCCAAACGGGTTTTCGACGAAAGGGAAACCGATGCTGTCCAACACGCTTAGCCGCCGTATCGAGTGGGGTGATTGCGATCCGGCCGGGATCGTCTTCAACCCCCAATTCTTCCGTTGGTTCGACCATGGCGCGACGATGCTGTACGAAGCAGCAGGATGGCCCAAACAGGAAATGCTCGCCCGTTTCGGTGCCGCCGGCTGCCCTCTGGTCAACACAACAGCCACCTTTCATGCACCCTGTCGTTACGGCGACGACGTGGAAATCACCACAGAAATCGCGGAAATCAAGGGACGCAGTTTTGACATCCGTCATGTCCTGACAAAGGACGGCACATTGTGTGTCGAAGGATTTGAGACCCGCGTCTGGACGGTGAAAGACCCTGAACGAGGTTTGAAGTCAGCGCCTCTTCCGGTCGAGTTGGTCGCCAGATTTCAGTCGCAGGCATAGTTTGTCAGGCGCCCGGTAATTTTTCGGCCGCAATTAAGGTTTGAGCAGGTGCTATTGCGCGTTCTTTTTGCAACCAGCGAACATCAGAGGAACTTGCATCAAACTTCCGTTCCCGCCCGTCTTAAAACCTTCGATCAGTCCGCAGGGACGGCCGCTTTCAGGACCTGCACCCTTGTTTGAGAATGTCTGAATTGGGGGCGCAAAGCGGTCCCGATGTAGAAAAGCGTGCAATTTTTACCCCCCAAGGGGAAGGGGGGGGCATCGGCGCCCAAAAGTTGCCCTTCCCTATGGTTGAAACAACCTTCCATATCGAGCGGTTCGATAAGAAGGTTAACGGGGATGTTGTGCGTGGAAACTATTGCAAAGGTTCGCCGCCTTTACTTCAATGAGAAGAAGAGCATCCAGGCGATTAGCAGTTCACTTAAGCTGAGCCGTCCGAGACGAAGTGATGCAGGCCGCAGCCAAAAACAACTGGCGGCCCCAGCAGCATCCATGTTGGAAATCAAGCCCGGATCCGGCTTTTTTCCGACTTTTTCCCGGTTTTTCCGCGGTTCCGTGTCCGGCTGTCCCGGACCTTTCCACAGCGTTCCCCACAGGCGGCGGCGTCCGGGCGCGCCGAAGGGCCCGCCGGGGAGACCCCGGCCGGCCCGCCGGTGATTCGCTTTCGGTGCCGGACGGACGCGGTCCGGCCTGCCGTCAGGCGGCGGCCGCCGTCCGGTCCTCCCACATCCGGCGGTCGCGGAGAAGGGCGTTGGCGGTCACGACCAGCCTGCGCATGACGGCGACGAGGGCGACTTTGTGGGGCTTTCCCCTCTCCCGGAGCCGTTGGTACAGTTCCCTCATGTCCGGGGAGCACCTGCTGGCCGACAGCGCGGCCATATAGACGACATCCCTCGGCCTGCGGCGTCCGCCGCCGATGTGGCGCCCGCCCTTCAGGGTGCCGCTGTCTCGGGCGAAGGGGGCCACGCCGAGCAGGGATGCGGCCTGGCGGTTGCCGATGGCGCCCAGCTCGGCCATCCATGCGACCAGCGCCGCGGCGGTGACGGGGCCGATGCCGGGCACCGAGGTCAGGATGCGGTGGCTGTCGGCGAACTCCGGCGATGCGGCGACCGTCCCGCCGATCCGCCGCTCCAGCGCCACGATGGCGGCGTCGATGTCCTCGAGGACCCTGCCGACCTCCGTGCCGGGTGCGTCGGCGCCGACCTCCGACACGACGGTCCTCAGCTCGGCGCGCTGGTCCACGAGCTTCTCCCGCAGCACCAGCATGTCGCGGAGCCGGTCGATGGCACCGGTGGCCGGCGCCGTGGCCCGCATGTCCGGGAACGCGGCCCCGAAGGCCGCCAGTATCCTGGCGTCCACCCTGTCGGTTTTCGCAAGGGCCCCGGCGGCCTTCGGGAGATCCCTCGCCTGCCTCGGGTTCACGACGGTGGCGGAGAACCCCCTGGCGTGCAGCGACTGCAGAAGCGCCCGGTGCATGCGTCCCGTGGCCTCCATGACGGCCCGCGTGGCGCCGCCCTCCCTGAGGAGGCGGCCGACCTTGCGGAAGCCGACCGTGTCGTTGGTGGCCGTGAAGTCACGCCCGTTGACGTGGATGTTGAGTGTACGCTTGCTTACGTCGATTCCGGCGACTATGGTTGTCATGCTCTCCCGCTCCTATCCTCGCGATGATCCGGTTCCGTGAACCCAGGCATCCATCCAGGACCCGGGAGACGGACGGGAGGGCGGGCCGACCACGCTGCCGGACGGATCCGCTGTCGCGATCCAAGGCCGTATCGGTCCAACCCGTCCTGCGGGGCAGGGCCCCGCACCGCCGCCGCCGGTAGTGGTCCGACGGCGGCGGTCCCGCCACAGGAATGAACCGGAGGGACGGCGGAAGGCAACAGGCATGTTTTCCACAGGAAATCGCGCCAGATTTTTCCACAGCCACCTCCTCCTTTCATTTCTGATTCTCTGAACATACGAGGTCGTGGCGGAACTCTTGAAAGCCGAACTGGCCGAGAGGACCGCGCGCTCGATCCGCTACCAGATGGGCGCGGCAAAGTTCCCGATCTCCAAATCCCTATCTGGGTTCGACTTCACGGCTAGCCCCGTCAACGAGGAAATCGTGCGCGGCCTTTATGATGGCGAGTTTATGGATCGGGCCAGGAATGGGGTGCTGGTCGGGGGAACAGGCACCGGCAAGACGCATCTCATGACGGCGATCGGCATCCACGCGGTCAATAATCGCCGACGGGTTCGGTTCTTCAGCGCCGTGGATTTGGCAAACAAGCTGGAAGCCGAGCATCGCGGTGGCAACGCCGGTCGGCTCAGCGACCAACTGGTCCGCATAGACCTCGTGATCATAGACGAACTCGGCTATCTGCCCTTTACGGAATCCGGTGGACGTCTGCTCTTCCATCTCATCGGCAAACTGTACGAACGGACGTCAATTCTGCTGACAACAAATCTCGCTTTTGGTGAATGGCCCAGTGTATTTACCGACACCAAATGACCACCGCGATTAACCTCCATCCCCGGCAAGAGTTTTTCGAAACAGGCCAGCAGATCAAACCTCCAGTCGAGCTACGCTCTTCTTCCGGTTTGATCTGCTGGCCTGTCCCCTCCTGACGCAACCATAACGCGACTAAGGCGCGTCTCCCCCAACGCCCCTCCTAGTTCCAAGGGGGTAACTTTTGGACGCTTATCTGGGTAACTATTCAAAGCCGATTGACAAATCTGCACGGGCACATGGATCCAAGCCAAAATCTTGAGTAACAGATCACACCACGGACACGTCGTCCTAGTCCGCATCGGAGATGCCACTCTTCACTTCTTGAGAGGCGGCCATCACTGCAATGACAGCAAGGCTTGCGCACTCCTGGCGACCCATCTCCTCAGCGGCGTCCTCGGCTAGCTCCGGCACGGCTTTGCTCTCGATCTCTTGGTACATCAGCAGAGAGTGGACGGCTAACCACATCTCCTACCGCAATCTGAAGAACATTGCCAGTGCATCATTCTGTTGTTCGAAGCGGCGAACCTTGATCACGAAAAAAAACTCTCGCGACGAAAAGGGGTGATCTGCCAGCGGGTATTGTACTTATCGCGCTTGGCATTGTCTTCCCGCATCGAGGCCATATCTGCCCGAAGAAGATCCAGAGTGGCCGAAAGGTTGGCTTGCATCGTGTTGATGTGTTCCTCCGGCACGACGAACCGCCGGCAAATTCATTGACATCCGGCTCGCCGCCCATGGCTTCAACATAGGACCGGGGCGGAGGCGGCGCAAGGAAACCGAAACTTTGGAAGCAGGTATTGCCATGAATCGCAAATGTCGCCTATGGCCGAAAAATGGAAGCTTCCGGCATAGATTCTGGGATGGAGGCCAAGAACGAGATTGGCGAGGATATAAGTATTAAGTATAGACGCGACACCATATGAACTCGCAGAAGCATTGTCGCGTCCAGTCAAGATAATTCGGGATGAATCCAACAAAAGGGCAGGATTGAAGTATTGAAATTTTCAACTTTGAAGGAATTGTGACTTTCATATGTAATTTCCTAAATATTCTACCAAATCACAAATCGCAGGTCTGCCAACCTACCGCAAGTAATGTGCGATTGCTGCGGCGACTTGTGACGAACCCAACTCGATCAACTCAAACTTGCTGTTCAGGATCACGCAGAAACAACTGAATGTCGGCGACGTTGGTTCCGGTGGCGCCGGTCACAAGCAGGTCACCAGCCGTGCGCAGGGCAAAGTAGCTATCGCTATTGGCCAGCAGCCTGTCGACGTTCTCACCCGCTTCGGCGATCCGCCAGACAGTGCCTGAATCGACGAGCCCTCCTGCGGCATCGGTCGGACCATCTCGGCCGTCAGTGCCACCCGACAGGAACACCCAGCTTTCATTGACATTCTGTGCCGCCATCGCAACGCGTAGGGCAAGCTCCTGGTTTCGGCCGCCCCTGCCATCTCCTGATACTCTGACAGTTGTCTCGCCTCCCCATATCAGCAGCCGTCGTTCGAGCGGTTGTGCCTTGATGTCGCTGATGATCTGATGAGTTGCACGGCCAACATCGCCACAGAGGTTGTCCGACACTATCACCGGGGAATGATCTGGAACAGCAGCAGAAATCGCCTCAAGGCTGCGCCGGTTTGAGGCAATGATTCTGTTGTCCGTACCTTGCGGAGATTCTGCATGTGACACCTGCGCCGCTTGATCCAGATAGTTCCGCACCTTGACGGGAACGTCTGTCCATACATCGAAGCCCCTCAACAATTGCACGGCGTCTGCCGAAGATCCGAGGGGCGCGGAAGTGGGTCCACTGGCTATGCAGCGTGGATCATCGCCAATGACGTCCGACATAATTAGCGAGCGGACATTTGCCGGAGATGCCAGACGTGCCAGTCTGCCGCCCTTGAGTTGTGAGACCTGCTGTCGCACGAGGTTGGTTTGGTAAATATCAAATCCATGGCCGAGCAGGAGTTCGTTGACAGCGACTATGTCAGCGAGAGGGATTTCCGGAGGCGGAAGTGTCAGCAGTGACGAGCCACCCCCCGATATTAGACACAGCACGACATCTGACTTGCTCGCCGTTTGCAAGCGACGCTTCACCTCAAGACCAGCCCGGAGTCCACATTCGTTTGGGACGGGGTGTCCAGCGGCAACGACCTCGCAGTTCGGGACTTCGCGGAGGTTGCCCGGATTCGTGACTGCAAGCGCGCAGTAAGGTGTGTCGGGCGGGACATGATGGAGCGCCTCCGCAGCCATGGTGCAGGCGGCTTTCCCGATGGCGAAAACGATATAGCGGCCACCGGGCAGTTCGGGCAGTGGATTTACCGTCAATTCATGCCGCACAGCAAGGCAGGGGTCTGCCGCTTTCACCCCGACATTGAACAATGACCGTGCCAGATCTCTATGGTTCCGCTTCGTCATGTGCGTTCGCATCCGGATTGGACTCCCCGCCTACCGAGACACGAGGGTGTGTTTACCAGCTCGATTGGCCCGCCGAACGACGGTCTGGATCTCGATGTTCGGTTCACATCCCGCAGATCAAGCCTCTTGGGATTTGCAACCAACGATTGAGGATCTCTAAGCTGATTCAACGGACGTTCCAGTGACCTTCGTATGGAATTCGCCGACGGCTATGGCAAGGCCACGCAAGACAGGTTGTTGCACCCCGACAGGCACTGGTGAGACAGTTGCCATCAATTGAAAAGGGGCCGCGCAGGCGACCCCTTTCCGTTACCGTTGCTCGCAACGGCTTACATCATGCCGCCCATATCTGGCATGCCGCCGCCGCCCATAGCAGGGGCCGCGTTCTTGGGCTCTGGCTTGTCAGCAACCATCGCCTCTGTAGTGATAAGGAGACCCGCAACTGAAGCTGCGTCCTCCAGTGCCGTCCGCACGACCTTGGCCGGGTCGATGACGCCGAACGCAAACATGTCGCCATATTCCTCGGTCTGCGCATTGAAGCCAAACTTGGGATCGTCGGATTCGCGGATTTTGCCCGCAACCACAGAGCCGTCCACACCGGCGTTCTCGGCGATCTGACGAAGCGGAGCCTCCAGTGCCCGACGGACGATGGCGATTCCAGCATCCTGATCGCTGTTTTCACCTGTCAGTCCCTCAAAGGACTTGGCAGCATGAATCAGCGATACGCCACCACCGATCACAATGCCCTCCTGAACAGCGGCACGGGTCGAGTTGAGTGCGTCATCAACACGATCCTTGCGCTCCTTGACCTCGACTTCGGTCATACCACCGACGCGAATCACGGCAACGCCGCCGGCGAGCTTCGCAACCCGCTCCTGGAGCTTTTCGCGATCGTAGTCACTTGTGGTTTCCTCGATCTGCTGGCGGATCTGGGAAACTCGTGCTTCGATCTCGGATTTCTCACCTGCGCCGTCCACGACCGTGGTTTCGTCCTTGGTGATCGAGATGCGCTTGGCTGTCCCCAGCATGTCAATCGTGACATTTTCGAGCTTCATGCCAAGATCTTCCGAGATCACCTGACCACCAGTCAGGATCGCGATGTCCTGCAGCATGGCCTTGCGGCGGTCGCCGAAGCCGGGGGCTTTGACAGCAGCGATCTTCAGACCACCCCGCAGTTTGTTGACGACAAGCGTAGCCAAGGCCTCGCCTTCCACGTCTTCCGCAACGACCAACATTGGCTTGCCTGACTGGATGACGGTTTCCAACAATGGAACCATAGGCTGCAGCGAGGAGAGCTTCTTCTCGTGCAGCAGGATGTAGGCGTCTTCAAGTTCAGCCGTCATTTTGTCTGGATTGGTGACAAAATATGGCGACAGGTAGCCGCGATCAAACTGCATACCTTCGACGACCTCGGTTTCCGTGTCGAGACCCTTGTTTTCCTCTACGGTGATCACGCCGTCATTGCCGACTTTCTGCATTGCATCAGCGATCTGTTGACCGATTTCCGCTTCGCCGTTTGCTGAGATGGTGCCGACCTGCGCGACCTCGTCGCTGCCCTTCACTTCCCGCGACGACGACTTGATCTTGTCGATGCACTTCTCGACGGCCGAGTCGATTCCACGCTTCAGATCCATCGGGTTCATGCCAGCTGCGACCGACTTCAGGCCTTCGCGTACGATGGCCTGAGCCAAAAGCGTTGCCGTGGTCGTGCCGTCGCCGGCCTCGTCGTTGGTGCGGCTAGCCACTTCCCTGACCATCTGCGCACCCATGTTCTCGAACTTGTCCTCAAGTTCGATTTCCTTTGCCACCGTCACGCCATCTTTGGTGATGCGTGGCGCGCCGAACGACTTGTCTAGAACAACGTTGCGGCCCTTTGGCCCCAGCGTCACCCTGACGGCGTCGGCTAGGATGTTGACGCCCTTCAACATGCGATTGCGGGCATCCGTTTCGAATTTGACGTCCTTAGCAGCCATGATTGCTCGCTCCTGGTTGTCTGGTGGTTTCAGTTAGGAAGGGCGGCGTCTCAGGAAACGATTCCGAGAATGTCGCTTTCCTTCATGATCAGCAGTTCCTCGCCGTCAAGCGTGATCTCAGTCCCTGACCACTTGCCGAACAGGATCTTGTCCCCGGCCTTGACGTCCATTGCGATGCGTCCGCCGTCATCATCCTTGGCGCCGTCTCCAACTGAAACAACTTCGCCCTCGGCGGGTTTTTCCTTGGCGCTGTCCGGAATGATCAGACCACCAGTCGTCTTTTCGTCAGATTCGACGCGGCGGACCAATACCCGGTCATGCAGAGGTTTGAATGCCATTTCTGAACGCTCCTTCGTTCGTTCGTTGGTTCCAGATTACTGGCACTCAAGAAATGCGAGTGCCAACAGCGCACATTTAGGGATCACGAATGGACCTGTCAATGCTGTTCAACCTGCTTCGGCGAAAAAAATTGGTCAGCCACCGCATTGGCGTCTAGTTGGCCATCGGGCCATTGTTGCGACAATCCCTGCAAACAATGAAGCCCACTGCCCAACCCCTTCTGGCGTGACAATCGGGGGCCACATCCATATAGAGACGTTCGACCTCTCGTCAATGCGAAATGGGAAAGAGAAATGGCCATTGAAATATTCGGGCACAAGTCCCCAGACACCGACTCAGTCGGCTCTGCCATAATCTGGGCTTGGTTCCTCAACGAAGTGAAAGGCGACGATGCCGAAGCAGTACTTCTGGGAGAACCTAGTTCGGAAGCCGCTTTCGTGTTGGATCGATGGGACATTCCGAAGCCTCGCATTATCGAGAGTCTTGATCCCGGCCAGCCTGTCATCATCGTCGATACAAACAATCCAGCAGAACTCCCCAGCGGGATTGACGAAGCGGACATCCGGGCGATCATCGACCATCATCGCCTCGCCGGTGGCCTTGCGACGAAAGGTCCAATCGACGTGACAGTTCGGCCTTTGGCCTGCACGGCGACAATCATGCATGACCTCATGGGGCCAAGCGCATCGGAACTGCCCGCGTGGGTGAAGGGAATTATGCTGAGTTGCATCCTGTCCGACACACTTGAATTCCGTTCCCCCACCACGACCGAGCAGGACAGGTCACTGGCAGAGGAACTGGCATCCGGTCTTGGCCTCGACCTCTCGGCATACGCTGGCGAGCTATTCGCCGCGAAGTCCGACGTCTCTAAATTCTCGGACAAGGAATTGGTTCGCATGGACTCCAAGGAACATGGGGTCAGTGGAACGAAACTTCGAGTTTCAGTTATAGAGACAACCGCATCGAGGACAGTGCTTGAGCGCAAAGACGGTCTAATGGCAGCGATGGAAGAGGTGGCGGAAGAGGATGGTGTCGACCAAGTGCTTCTTTTCGTCGTCGACATTCTGGATGAGCACGCGACGCTTCTGGTGCCAAACGACGTGGTCAGAGGAATCGCACGGAACAGTTTTGGCGTGGAAGCCGTGGACGACACCATCGTTCTGCCCGGCGTCATGAGCCGCAAGAAACAGATCATACCGAACCTCAGGAGCTTAACCTGAAGCGGCATGATCGCAAATTGATTCCAGAGATTGGCAGGGCAGTGGGGCTCTGGATGATCGACCCCGGAGCAGGTGGAAACTTGAGACAGTCCGGGTTTCATGTCGAACTGCGATTTAGGGGTTGCCAATGACCAGGATCATCGAATCACTGAAAGAAATAATGCACAGCTATGATGTGCTTCTCTGTGATCTTTGGGGCTGCCTGCATAACGGACGACTTCCGTATTGGGCTGCCGTGGAGGCTTTGCGAGGTGCCAGGGCAAGGGGAATCACTGTGGTTCTCTTGACCAACGCCCCACGGTCCAGGATTGAGGTCGAGAAGCAACTTGCTGGAATTGGTGTACCGCAGGACTGTTGGGACGTGATCACGACGTCGGGGGACAGTGCGCGGGCAGCGATGTTTCGTGGAGCGGCCGGTTCCAGAGTTTGGTTCATCGGCAATGAGCGCGACCTTCCCATTTTCGAGCCGCTCAAAATCATCGATAATCCAGTCGAAATCGTTCGCACTCGGCCTGAAGATGCTGAAGGCATTGTCTGCTGCGGACCCGAAGACCCATATGCAGATCCGGAATGTTACCGACCCCTTTTCGTCAACCCGGCGGACAGAGGCCTGCCGCTACTCTGTTTCAATCCCGACATTGTCGTGGACTATGGCACCCAAAGGCAATGGTGTGCCGGTGCTCTCGCGCAGCTCTATACGAGCATGGGGGGAACAAGTCACTATTTTGGAAAGCCGCATCCGCCAATCTACGATCTGGCGCGACAGCGGCTCGCCGCAATGGGTAAAGATGCCTCGAACGACCGCATTCTGGCCATTGGAGATGGCATAGCTACCGACGTCGCCGGTGCGACGGGTGAAGGAATCGATGCGCTATTTGTCACAGGTGGTCTTGCCCTTGAGGAGACAGGCACTGCGGAACAGCCGGACCCAGCCGCGCTAAAGGGTTATCTGGGAAAAGAGAACTTCGATCCAAAATTCTCGATTGGATTTCTACGCTAATCGATAGAGCAAGATTGTTTCAATTCCTGCGTACAATTCGTCCAAAAGTTGCTTTCCGAATTGCACGGAATGGGTGGTGGTCCTATGATGTGCCTATGAGTGATCCTTCGGTTCCAACAGGCGGCACAATATGGGTTCAGGTGACGGCGGCACGTTCGATAACGATGTCCGGGGGACAATCTGCGTCGAGGATCTCGAAATCGGAATGCGCAGGCAGCTCCGCAAGCTCTGCACAGATCACGATATCCAGCTATTCGCCGAAATCTCGACCGACCACAATCCTGTGCATCTTGATGAAGACTACGCCCAGAACACGATTTTCGAGGGCCGCATCGCTCACGGAATGATGACGGCGTCGCTGATCTCAGCAGTTATTGGAGAGCAGCTCCCCGGACACGGTACCGTCTACCTTCGCCAGGACCTCCGCTTCCTTGCGCCTGTTCGTCCCGGTGACTTGGTACTTGCTGTTGTTGAAGTCACCGCAATCGATCATTCTCGCCGTCGCGTAACCCTTGATTGTCATTGTGCGGTGGGCGATAGGGTCGTCTTGAAGGGCGAGGCACTGGTTCTGGCGCCAAGCCGCAAATTTGACTGAATTCCGGGGGTTGATCCCCGCTTCGGGGGACGATGCGCATTTTCAAGACATGGAAAGGGCTGACTGAAGCCGACCGAGGGGCCTCTGCTGCAATCGGAAATTTTGACGGTGTGCATCTCGGTCACCAGGCGGTGATCGATATCGCCCGAGAGGAATCCGCGCGATCCGGCGCACCGTTGGGAATTGTTACATTTGAGCCACATCCTCGTCAGGCTTTCGCACCTGGCGCACCTCCGTTTCGGTTGATGAATTCCGAGTCTCGGGCGCATCGGCTTGAGAAGCTTGGTATAGACCTCCTTTATCAACTGGAATTTGGTCCGGATCTCTTTGGCTTGACTCCAAAGGAATTCGCCCGTGAGATTCTCGCGAATGGACTGGGACTTGGCCATGCGGTCGTGGGAGCTGACTTTCGCTTTGGCAAAGGCCGCGCGGGTTCAGCACAGGATCTGCGGGCCTTAGGACATGAATTTGGGTTTGCGGTTTCCACGGCCAGTTTGGTGGAGAGCCACGGCACCGAAGTCTCTTCCACGGGAATCCGCCGGGCATTGGCAGAAGGGCGGCCCCGGGATGCCGCCACAATGCTGGGTCACTGGCATCGGATCGATGGGCCGGTCCTGCATGGGGACAAACGTGGAAAGGCGCTTGGCTTCCCAACCGCAAATATGTCGGTCGTGGATCTTCATTCACCGAAGTTTGGGGTCTATGCCGTCAGTGTCGATGTCCTGGACGGACCTCACCGGGGAACCTTCGCCGGCGCCGCTTCGATAGGTGTGCGCCCGATGTTTGGCGCAAATCCACCCAATCTCGAAATCCATATCCTTGATTTCGAAGGGGACATCTACGGTACGCACCTATCAGTGGCGCTCATCGAATTCCTGCGTCCCGAGATGAAGTTCGATGGTCTTGGTGGCTTGATTGAGCAGATGGCCGCTGACTGCACTCGCGTACGCGGAATAATCGCGGATGAGCCATGAAATGTAGCAAATGGCGATTGTTTCCCTCCAGCGATGCCGCAATCCCGAATCCTTCAGGATTCAGGTAGGTTGTCGCGGGCTGAGGAATTCCACTCTCCCCGCACGATCATGCTGGTCAATCGGCTGTTTCGTCAAGCAGTGGTGATTCCGGGATGCTATATGACGGTCGACCCTGCAGGTTCCAACTGATAGAATAATTGCAGTTGTGCCGAATTCTGGTTTACAAATGATATCATGATATCATTCGTGATGCCTTTGGAAGCCAGGTTCGCCATCGCGTCGAACCTGCGTCGTCGGCGTCTGGCCCTGGACTTGACGCAAAAGGGCCTGAGCGAACGCTCTGGTGTCGCTCTCGCAACCCTGCGTAGGTTCGAGCGGACAGGATCCATCTCTCTGGAAAGTCTCCTGAAGCTGATGCTCGTTGTGGGTGGGATCGAGGAGACCGTCAATGCGACCGCCGTTCCGGAAACGGATTTCACCTCCATCGACGATGTGATCGCAGGGCGAAGGCGGCCAACTCGAAAGCGGGGATCCAAGTCGTGACGTACCGACCCGTTTCGCAGGTTAGGGTTGGACTTGACTTCGGAAGCGCCAGCTTTCCCGTGGGACGACTCGCAATCAGGGATGGAAGACCGTATTTTGAGTATGACGGCTCGTTCCTGAGGCGTGCGCTGGACATTTCACCCCTTCGACTGCCTTTAAGACCCGGACTGCACTCCTTCGATATCGCGACGTTTGAGGGACTGCCAGGATGCTTCAACGACAGCCTGCCGGACGGTTGGGGGCGATTGCTGTTTGAACGTGCCATGCGCATCCGGGGCGTTCCGCCTCAGGGTCTGAATCCGCTGGACCGTTTGGCTCATGTCGGAAAGCATGGCATGGGAGCACTGACCTACGAGCCTGACATCGCGGATGGCCGGACCGGTAACCAAGTTGACCTAGACCGTCTGGCTATTCAATCCGGCCATGTTCTTGAAGGGCATGCGGACGATGTGATCCCGGAACTGCTGGCCCTGAATGGTTCGTCCGCAGGCGCGAGGCCAAAGATTCTTGTCGGCTATGATTCTGCACAGGAACGACTGCTCCATGGCCGGTTCGACCTGGACGACGGCTTCGAGCATTGGATGGTTAAGTTCGCCAGCACGCAGGACGGACCGGATTCCGGTGCCGTCGAGTTCGTCTACGCGGAAATGGCGAGGCGCGCCGGCCTTGAAGTCATGGAAACCAGGCTTTTCCCAGCGAGGAAGAGCGCAGGATATTTCGCGACGAAACGCTTTGACCGGAATGGTTGCCAACGCTTGCACATGCATTCGGCCAGCGGGTTGCTTCATGCGGATTTCAGGACGTCTTCGCTGGACTACGAGGACTTGGTTAGACTCAACCTTCTGCTCGTGCGGGACAGGCATGAGACCAGCAGGATGTTTCGCATGGCGACGTTCAACGTTCTCGCCCACAACCGTGATGACCATTCGCGGAACTTCTCCTGGTTGATGAACGACCGGGGCGAATGGTCGCTCTCTCCAGCGTACGACCTCACCTTCTCGTCGGGACCGGGCGGCGAGCAGAGTACGACGGTCATGGGGGAAGGGAAGAAACCAGGAATTGAGGATTTGCGCGCTCTTGGCCGGATGGCGGAAATGGAAAGGCGGGACGTCGACCACATCATTGACCATACGCTGGCCGCGCTGGCCGACTGGCCGTCCCTTGCACGGACTCATGGTGTGACATCGGCCAATATCCGTCTAATCGCTGGGCATTTGCCTTCTGGATCTCCATCGAAGGGCACCGGCAGGCCCCGCCGACCGCCGTGAAAGCGCAGGCACGGGCATCCCTCCAGAGACCCATTCAGGACCGCTTAGCGTCATCAACTGAACCCATGCCTCGTTGCATCCCATCCCGGGATGACGTATGGCCCCAGTGTCGAGCACCGAACTTCCCGGATGCTCTGGGAGCGGCTTCGGGGCGAGGAGAGATGCAATTGGTTCGGCGGTGGAAAACGGGCATGTGCGCACTCATGAAACCGACGGACCCCCGTTCTGTACTGAAAGGTCAGGATGCCTGTTTCCGGTGGCCCCTTCCCGACCGGAGACGGCAAGCTTCTGGTCCGTGGTCCTGGTCTTTCGCAATTCAAGAGACTTCAGGGACTTCGGGCGTGGTGGAAGCAGCGCCTTCGCAGGTGGACAGCAGTTCCATCAGGAATCGCAGCATTTGCCTGTCGCCATATGGGAAGTGAATCGATCAGACGCGAAGGGCTGAGGGACCGGTTTTGGGAACGGGTCCCGCTGGCTGAACTGTCCCCTGAGGAATGGGAGGCGCTTTGTGATGGTTGCGGAAAGTGTTGCCTGAACAAGCTTGAGGACCCAGATACCAATGAGATCGCATTTACTCGTCTCGCGTGCCGCCTGCTGGACGGAGAGAGGTGTCGATGCACCCATTACGACTTCCGGAAACAGATCGTCCCCGACTGTGTCGTGCTAACCCCGTCGAACATCGGAGAGATCGCATATTGGATGCCAGGGACCTGCGCGTACCGGCTGCTTTGGGAAGGACAGGAGCTTCCCGATTGGCACCCCCTTGTCTCCGGAAGGGAGGAAAGCGTGCGCGAGGCTGGCGTTTCAGTTCTTGGCTGGACAATGCCTGAGTTTGAGGTGCCTAAGGAAGAGTGGGAAGATTACGTGATCGAAGGGCCGATTTGAATGCAGTTTGCCTCCGATAATTCTTCCGGGGCGCATCCGGTTGTCATGGATGCGCTGGTTCGCGCCAACGAAGGTTTCGCACCCTCCTATGGAGCCGATCCAGCCATGGACGAAGTGACGGCACAGGTCCGGAACATTTTCGAAGCGCCGGAAGCCGCCGTCTATCTGGTTGCGACTGGAACCGCCGCCAACTCGATCTCACTGGCGGCGGTCTGCCCGCCTTGGTCCGCCGTCTACTGCCACCGACATTCCCACATAATGGAGGACGAGTGCGGTGCGCCTGAGTTTTTTTCAGGTGGTGCAAAGCTCGTGCCCGTTTACGGTGAAGGTGCAAAGATCGATCCCGTCTGCCTGTCCGAGACGCTCAAGGCAGCTGCGCATGTGGGCGTTCACAATGTTCAGCGGGGAGCGGTTTCGATTACCAACGTTACAGAGATGGGAGCAGTCTACAGTCCAGACGAGGTCGCCGAGCTCTGTGCCATCGCAAAGAAATGGAACCTGCCGTGCCATCTGGACGGTGCCCGTCTTGCAAATGCACTGGTGGCGACTGGCTCAAGCCCAGCGGAGATGACATGGAGAGCCGGAATCGATGTCGTGAGTCTCGGCGGAACCAAGAACGGTTTGATCGGAGCGGAAGCTGTCGTGATTTTCGATGCTGGAAAGTCATGGGAATTCGAATTGAGGCGAAAGCGAGGTGGGCACCTCTTTTCCAAACATCGCTACCTGTCGGCTCAGATGCAGGCGTACCTGAAAGACGGGCTCTGGTTGCGGATGGCCCGGGCTGCCAATTCGGCTGGGGCGCGTCTGGCTCAGGGCATTTCGTCCATTGAGGGTGCATCGCTCCTGAGCCCGCCTGATGCCAACATGGTGTTTGCGGTTCTGCCTCGTGCGGCGCATCAACGAGCGATCAAGGCTGGTGCCGTCTATTATCCTTGGCCAGCTGTCTGGCCGGAGAACGGATCTGATGACCAGCCTCTATCCGCGAGGCTGGTCTGTAGCTGGTGCACCTCCGATACGGAGATCGATGCACTTCTGACGGCATTCAAGAACTGAAGAACTGTCCAGATGTGGCCTCCGATTCCATCAGGGGTGTAGCCCAATCTGGCTAGGGCCTTTTGACAATCTGGCCAGCCGTCAGCATTCCCTCCGCAACGTGCGCCGGAAAGGCGGCACAGGTGATATGAGCGGGCGGAACAATGAACGCAGACAGAACGGTGCTGGCCGACGCCATGTGGGCGCGGACCGGGAACATCCCTGCCGGCAGGAAGACCGACCCGGGAGTGACCGCGGCGGACAGTCGGCTGTTCCTTGAGGCGGCGCCCGCGCGGTTCCGCACGGGATCGCCGTGGCGCGACCTTCCGGAGCGCTTCGGAAAGTGGAATGGCGTCTCCAGACGGTTCCGCCGCCGGGCGCTTTTCGGGGTTTCCGGACGTGTTTCCGACACTTTGTCGGACGGGTCCGGTCCCGGACCTATGTCCGTCGACGGCGCGGCCGTGCAGGCGCACCGAAAGGCGGGGGGTGCGGAGGGGGACCGGAAGACAGGGAACCGGGCGTTCCCGGGGTGGCTTGACCGGCAGGGCCGTGGCGGTCGTGGACGCGCTGGGCCATCCCGTGCGGTTCACGGTCCTTCCCGGCCAGACGCGCGACCTCAGGGGCGGGCCGGAGCTCCCTGAAGGGCTCCGGTTCGGGACCCTGGCCGGCGACAGGGCGTCCGGCGCGGACTGGCTGCTGGAGGATCCGGGACGGCGAGGCGCCGGGGCGGTGATACCGGCGAGGCGGAACCGGACGGAGCCGCGGGAGCACGACCGGGAGAGGTGCGGATGGCGGCACCGGACCGGGAATCCCTTCGCGGAAACCAGGGAGTTCCGGGCGATCGCGACGCGCTGTGACAGGACCGCGACGAGCTTCGCGGCGGGGATTCACCTCGTGGCGGGCGTGGCGGCGGCAGCATGATTGTCCACAGGCCCTAGTCACGCGGCGGCGGCTTACCTGGCCCACCAGTCCAGGAAGTTGGACAGCCAGAGCGGTCCAAGTCGCGAGACTTGGGGGACCTCATGATGTTGGCCGCTCTTTGCAACCGGCGAGTGCCTGAGTGCCAAGTCCAGTTCAAAACTGATCCAGGATTCACATTCAAGTTTGACCCACCTTCCAACCTTACCTTTTCAGGTAGAATCGTTCCAACCTAGCATTCCACTCTGAGAAGAAAAGGGAAATGAAAACGCTTGATCGGACCGACTGGTCTGGACTGGTGGAGACCGCGCGCTCGGTGCCGCTCGACAGCGTCGCGACGGCGTCTGGCCATCGGCGCCACGTGATGGTCAGCGCGCGCTGGAAGCGGCCGGGTTCCGTTCCGGGAATCAACGGCGAGTGCCTTTCCGACCATTTGGCCGGAACGGGCAGCGGCGATGCGACCAGCCTCGTGATGCACGCCGACGGGAGCGGCTTCCGCGATGCCGTCGCCTTCCTGTCGGTGCAGAGGTTCCGCTCCTGAAGCCCGCGCGGCCCCTCCGGTGGGCCGACGGCGGCTCGAGTTCCCGACCGGGTCGCAGGCCCTTTGGCCCGAAGTGCGCGATCACCCTGTCACGGAACGCGGCATCGGCGGGATGCCGCGGTATTTCCCGAACCAACCGGAGGCCCGCAAATGCTCGTCAACAACCACGTGCATATGCTCGCATATGCTTGACCCCTGCATCCCTTTTATACACACTCGTCAACGCCTAAGAGATTTCAGTCTCTGTCACAGGTAGGGAGCGAGCCGATGGCGAAATATGAAGTCAAGAAGAGTGACCTTTCCGTCGAAGGGTTTTTTTCCGCACCTGCATTCGATCTTCTTCGCACTAATTCCGATGTACTCAACGTCATCACGTCTTGCCTCTCACCCTTTTTGCCCATCCAAGGCACCGACATCAGAATTGACCAACAAACCAATCCCGTAGGTAACACAAATGTCATCTTCGAGTTACGTCCATTTAACGGAATTGCCCGAATTTCGATCGATAGAGCGCAAATTGCGTTGTTTAGCCCACATTCTCTAGACCTAGACATAATTTCACGCTTGTCATCATCTTTGTTTGATGCAATCAATGAAATGCTGACACCTGCCTCTTACGGTCACTATCTCGTTCAATTTTCTTTTCACGCCGCTTTGGAAAATATCTCACCGGCAAACTACACTCGTCGATTTATCTCGGCACCATCCGAGGATTCCGATAAGTTGATTGGAAACTCTGCTACCTATTACTTTGGCCAGCACGACTCACGACTTCATTCTTCGATCACATTGGATATGTCTGGGGAGTTCTCCGATTGCGTCTTTATACGTATAGCGATGGGGTTTGACGCAAGTAGGATTTCCGCTACAGGACTAAGGGCTGCGGCGGTTGATCATATTGAAAGTCTGCTCGCTCTGATAGATTTGGAGGCAGATTGGTGAATCTAGATCCCTACATCCTGGCAAATACTAGGCCCCTCGCTTTGCCTGCCGTTCGGGCCGGATCCCACCTGCCACAAAGACTTCCCCCAATGTCTGCACGGCGACCTGCAGAACTGTATTTCGGGGGAGTAAAGCCGGTCTTTCAGTACCGATCCGACATGTCCGGAGCCATGGCGCTATCTTTGAACACATCGATTCAGATGGCCAAAGTAGATACAACTCCGTATGGTCTAAATCTTGCACTGGATCGCCCTTGGCTCGGCATCTTGAGCAATCCCTTTCACGGCGGCCGCCACAGCTTCGTGGAGAGGTATGATCTTTTTCCAGAGGTCAACGCCCACGATTTTGCTGCCATTCCCCCAGTTCCCGTTCGATCGCCATTTGTCCACGTCGGCTCTCCAAAGCCTTCCAATTCGGACACTCAGTCATTTACGTTGATTGAGCGTGTGAAGCATCTGTTGCACCAGCAGAATATTCGCGAGGCACGCCGCTCAGCTGAGATCGGATCGGTTCTTTATCCAGAATGTCCGCAAATCGCAAACCTGCTTCGGGCGATTTCGCCGGGTCGAGTGTCGCCGAAAGAATCGGTATCAATTGTCCGGGAACGGGAGACCGCCTGGATTAGACAGCATGGCCCCAACTACCGCGGGAAATGGGTTGCGCTTGATAAAGATCGCCTGATCGCATTTGCCTCAACTCTTGATGAACTGCTTACAAACCTAGGTGCTGGGAGCACGCGAAATAAAACACCTTTTATTCAATATCTGCTGTCGGAGTGAATGTTGCTATGATAAGCATTAATGGGAATTCCTTCGCATCGAGCGTTGCCAAATACTACGAAGAAGATACATCGTTTGAAAGTGCGCAAACTTCTATACACGTTCAGATAATCCTCAAGAGCGCCAAAGAGCGTGGCAGGGAAATTGCCACACTTGCACGATTGGATCCAGCCACACCTTGGGTTGTTCTGAATGCTGAGCTAAATAAAGTTCTGGGGCTTGGCGATGCTGGACCCCTCATATCCCTACAAACGGCCGCCGGACACATGGAGGGAACGCTCGAGAGATACCCAATTATGCTGGCTGCCCTAGAAGGACAGTCTCTGGAAATCGACGCTACTCTTTTCGTCTGCAGCGAATGGCAAAGAGGAAATTTTTTGGGATACACTGGACTTCTTCAAAGAATTCGATTCGCCATTGACCCAGTTTCTCAACTGTTTTACTTCGATTCTTCCGCAGGGTAACATGTCCAAATCGCCCCACTTCCATTCCGAAGCGCAACACCGGCCATTTCCGCAGCGGGGGCGCTCCCGCCAAACCATCGTCCGGTCACGGCCCAGCCGCTGGCCGATGGCCCCGTCCGAAAGCCTGCTTTCAATCAGCGCGTGCATCTGGCATCTCTCCTCATGGGCCAGATGGCGGTAGTCCCTCGGCATGACAGTCTCCCATGTGTCGATGCACGGACTGTCGCCGCTTCCTGGCCGATACGCAACATCATGCGGCCGGAAACCCGGTCACCACGGCCAATGGTATTGCGCTTCGGAGTGGCACGGGGCGTGCGATTTTGAAGTGCGATGGGGAAGGAGTTCAGGATCACCTCATCTGACACCCAGACCAAATTCCCATGGATTCCACTGACACTGCTTGCCGGTCAACGCTTGGCGTCCGAGCATCTGGGACCGTCCATTCCGACGCCAGAATCCCGGCATTCGAAGCTGCTGATGAGCCGCCGGTCGGCGGTCGAGTCCGTTCTCCTGTTCGTGGTCCCAGCACCGGAAGGTACGGCTGCACAACGCCACCAGAACTGCACCTTCGAACGCCGCGCTTTCTGGAACCCTCACAACGCAATAGCGCTGACGTACGAAAGGCGGTCGCGAAAGCCGGAGAACCTGGTTCCAGCGGACAGACAAACGCTTCCAGAAGGAGGAACCGGCACACCGAAGGCCCGCTCCAACCAAACTGCACCTCTACTGGATTGACCGCAACTACCTGTTTGCTCACGATTTTCGGGCAACCGACAGTGATTCATCCCTGTTCATGCTGTGGGAGAGAAGCCGACCCAATCCGTCGCCATTACGGTAGCACCGCTGGACCGAAATGGGTGTTAAGAGCGGCATTCCAGACACAATTCATTCTGATCGGCGGTCTCTTTCCGGAGGTGGGCTTCGAAAGGAAGCGGCAGGACCGGGATATACCATAATCCCTTCAATGCGAGGTTTCCAAGACCGTATTCGGATGCTAGAGGGGTGTCCACGTCATGCACTCGCCATCCCACGAACCTTGAGATATCCCAGTCCATGCCGAATCCCATTGATCCCAAGCTCATCTCCGGAAACTCCAACCGCAAATTGGCAACAGCCGTCGCGCAGCGATTGTCCATGCATCTGGGTGTCGACATCGGCCTTGTCCGCGCAAGGGTGGAGCGATTCAATGATGGCGAGATCTTTGTCGAGGTGTTTGAGAATGTTCGCGGTGAGAACATGTTCATCATTCAGCCGACTTCCAATCCCGCGAACGACAACCTGATGGAACTGCTGATCATGGCTGACGCGCTTCGGCGGTCGTCCGCCTCGCGGATCACAGCGGTGATTCCGTATTTTGGCTATGCCCGACAGGACCGTCGAACCAAGGCGCGGACGCCGATAAGCGCCAAACTGGTTTCTGACATGATCGTCGGTGCTGGAATTGAGCGCGTCCTGACCATGGATCTCCATGCGGCCCAAATCCAGGGGTTCTTCGATATTCCGGTCGACAACCTCTATGCCGCCCCTGTCTTCGCTCTCGATATCATGCACCAATTCAAGGGGCGGCTTCGAGACCTCACCGTTGTCTCGCCCGACGTTGGGGGCGTTGAACGTGCACGCGAACTCGCCAAACGTATCGACTGCGCACTGGCCATCGTCGACAAACGTCGGGACGAACCAGGCGAAGTTGCCGAAATGACCGTGATCGGGGATGTAACGGACAAGACCTGCATCATTGTCGATGACATCGTGGATACAGCTGGCACATTATGCAAAGCCACGGATTTGCTGATCGAAAGCGGTGCGGAAGAAGTTCATTCCTACATTACTCACGGAGTGCTTTCCGGCAATGGTGTGCAGCGCGTTGCCAGCTCGCGGATGAAGAGCCTGGTGATTACCGATACCATCCAGCCAAGTGCGGAAATGCTCGAAGCCGCAAACATACGCGTACTGTCCATCGCGCCGGTATTCGCCTTGGCGATCATGAACATTTGGAGTGGCAATAGCGTCAGTTCACTCTTCGAGACAGACACACTCCGCCGGATCTACGAAGGCGCGTTCATCGGTGACCTGTTTTCGATCCGTGAAGTTGCCAAGAACCCCGCTATCCCAGCAATCGGCACCTGAACCCACCAAAGGATCCGCTAGCGAGCCCATTCGTCGGCACAAAGCTGCTGTGTCGCAAGAGGAAGTACTTACATCGCAGGCGCCATTTTGGCCATCTCCAACCCGAACAAGGTGGCGATGGCAGCGAGGTTTTCTAGAGCCCGAGTTCGGACCGAAGCGCGGCAACATCCGCTGCGTATTTTGCGACCGCATCCGGATCGTCACCGCCGGGCTCGTCAGCAAGGGATTCCATGAAGCCGGCTGTTACCTCGCCGCGCGGAAGCGCCCGCTCGGCCAGAATCGACAGCGACGTCGCCGTGATTTCGGCGAAGCCCCCCGATACGACGAACTCCTGATCTCCACCGCTGCCCTTGGCCCGCACGATCCCAGGCCGCAGGGTTGTAATGAGCGGCATGTGATCTGGCATAGCCGTCATGTCGCCTTCGCTGCCGGGAACCAACACTTCACTGGCTTCGAATGACGCCAGCCTGCGTTCAGGGCTTACAAGGTCGAACTGTATTTCTTTCGCCATGCCATTCCCCTGCTATGCGGCTTCAGCCGCCATGCGCTCCGCCTTCGCGACCACTTCGTCAATATCACCGACCATGTAGAATGCCGCCTCGGGGAGATGGTCGAATTCGCCGGCCACAACGCGCTCGAAGCTGTCAATGGTCTTTTCAAGAGGAACCTGAACGCCTGGCGATCCAGTGAACACCTGCGCCACGTCGAATGGCTGACTCAGGAATCGCTGGATTTTTCGAGCCCGTGCGACAACCAATTTGTCCTCTTCGGAAAGTTCATCCATGCCAAGGATTGCGATGATGTCCTGAAGTGACTTGTAACGCTGCAGAACCTGCTGCACTTCGGAGGCCACCTTGTAGTGGCGTTCGCCCACAACCGCCGGATCCATGAGTCGCGAAGTCGAGTCGAGCGGGTCAACCGCTGGGTAGATGCCAAGCTCCGAGATCGCCCGTGACAGCACCGTAGTTGCGTCAAGGTGCGCAAAGGAAGTGGCGGGAGCCGGATCGGTCAGGTCGTCGGCTGGAACGTAGATGGCTTGCACGGAGGTGATCGAGCCCTGCTTGGTGGAGGTGATCCGTTCCTGAAGCGCACCCATGTCAGTCGCAAGTGTTGGCTGGTACCCCACAGCCGAAGGGATGCGACCCAACAATGCAGAAACCTCCGAACCTGCCTGCGTGAAACGGAAGATGTTGTCGACGAAGAACAGGACGTCTGTTCCGGATTGGTCCCGGAACTGTTCCGCAAGCGTCAGGCCGGTCAAACCAACACGGGCACGAGCCCCCGGAGGTTCGTTCATCTGCCCATAGACAAGCGCAACCTGGCTTTCCGAAAGGTTGTCCGGCTTGATGACATTTGATTCGATCATTTCGTGATAGAGGTCGTTGCCCTCACGAGTGCGTTCGCCCACGCCGGCGAAGACCGAGAATCCGGAATGCACCTTGGCAATATTGTTGATCAATTCCATGATAAGGACTGTCTTGCCGACACCGGCACCTCCAAAGAGGCCGATCTTGCCGCCCTTGGCGTAGGGCGCCAGCAGATCCACCACCTTGATACCAGTTACAAGGATTTCGGATTCAGTCGACTGTTCAGCGAATTCGGGAGCAGGCTGGTGAATCGCGCGATGCTCATCCGCTTCGACCGGACCGCCTTCATCCACCGGCTGGCCGACGACATTGATGATCCGACCAAGTGTGGCGTTGCCGACGGGCACAGTTATCGGACCGTCGGTGTCAATCACCTCCTGACCACGGACCAGTCCCTCCGACGAATCCATCGCGACCGTGCGTACTGTGTTTTCGCCGAGATGCTGCGCGACTTCCAGAACCAAGCGGTTGCCATGGTTGTCCGTCTCCAGAGCGTTCAGGATTTCTGGAAGGTGATCGTCAAACTGTACATCGACGACAGCGCCGATGACTTGGGTCACTTTGCCTTTCGCGTTTGCCATCAATCTGGTCTCCGGTTTTCCTCAGAGCGCCTCGGCGCCCGATATGATTTCGATAAGTTCGTTGGTGATGACGGCCTGGCGCGAACGGTTGAATTCGATCGTCAGCTTGTCGATCATCTCGCCGGCGTTTCGGGTCGCGCTGTCCATCGCGCTCATTCGAGCGCCCTGCTCGCTGGCACCGTTCTCAAGAAGTCCCGAAAAAATCCGGGTTGCCACGCCGCGCGGCAACATCAGACTGAGAATCGCTTCCTCATCGGGCTCATGGTCGTAGAAGTCGGCTGCACCGTTTTCGACAGCCTCGAACCTCGCCGGAATGACCTGAACGGCTGTGGGTTCCTGAGCGATCACCGACTTGAAGGTGTTGAAGAAGATTGTCGCCACGTCGAACTCGTCGGCGTCAAACCGGGCAAGAATGTTCCTCGCGATATCCTGCGCGTTGGTGTAGCCGATTCGCTTGACGGCACTGAGGTCCACATGGTCCACGATCCGGTCGCCGAATTCCCGTTTAAGCTGTTCGCGACCCTTCTTTCCGACCGTGATTATCTTGACCGTCTTTCCGGCGCCCAACAGCTCCTGGGCCTTTGCCTTGGCCAGCCGCACAATGGAAGAGTTGAAACCGCCGCAGAGTCCGCGTTCAGCGGTCATAACCACCAATAGATGTACCTCTTCCCTGCCGGTCCCGGCGAGAAGCCTTGGTCCCTGTCCGCTGGCAATCGCGCTGGCCGACAGCCCCGCCATCACCGCGCTGAACCGTTCGGTGTATGGTCGGGCGTTCTCCGCCTCCTCCTGTGCGCGGCGGAGCTTTGCCGCCGCAACCATCTGCATCGCCTTGGTGATCTTCCGCGTCGACTTGACGCTATCGATCCTGTTTCTCAGATCCTTGAGGCTTGGCATCGATCGAGTCCCGTTCCACCGACGATTCAGGCGAAGCCGTCGGCGAATCCAGCGATGGCCGCCCTGACCCTGTCTTCCAACTCGCCGGCAACCTTGCGGTCATTATTGGTGATATCGTCAAGAAGGTCCTGATGCTTACTGCGTAGGTGGTTCAGCAGGCCTTGCTCGAACCTGCCAACTTCGCGAACCTCAATTCCGTCGAGGAAACCCTTGATTCCCGAATAGATGACACAGACGATCTCGGCGTTGGTCAAAGGCGAGTACTGCGGTTGCTTCATCAACTCAGTCAGGCGGGCGCCACGATTCAGCAATCGTTGGGTCGCCGCGTCCAGATCTGATCCGAACTGGGCGAATGCCGCCATCTCCCGGTATTGCGCAAGTTCCAGCTTGACCGATCCGGCAACCGACTTCATCGCTGCCGTCTGCGCCGAAGACCCCACGCGGGAAACAGAAAGGCCTGTATTGACCGCCGGTCGGATTCCTTGGTAGAAGAGCTCCGTCTCAAGGAATATCTGACCATCAGTGATGGAGATCACATTCGTCGGGATGAACGCGGATACGTCACCGCCCTGGGTTTCGATAATGGGCAATGCGGTAAGGGAGCCGGCACCGTTCTCCTCATTCAGCTTCGCTGAGCGCTCCAGCAGCCGTGAGTGCAGGTAGAATACATCGCCCGGATAGGCTTCACGTCCGGGCGGACGACGAAGCAGAAGCGACATCTGGCGGTAGCTGACGGCTTGCTTGGACAGGTCGTCGTAGATGATCAGTGCATGGCGTCCATTATCGCGGAAATACTCAGCCATCGCGGTCGCGGAGTAAGGTGCCAGAAACTGCATCGGCGCCGGGTCTGAAGCAGTGGCTGCCACGATGATCGAGTAGTCGATCGCGCCGGATTCTTCCAGTTTCTTGACCAACTGCGCGACCGTCGAACGCTTTTGGCCTACGGCGACATAAACGCAGTAGAGCTTCCTGCTCTCGTCATCGCCCGCAGCCTCGTTATAGGATTTCTGGTTGAGGATCGTGTCGAGCGCCAAGGCGGTCTTGCCGGTCTGGCGGTCACCGATGATCAGTTCGCGCTGCCCCCTTCCAATCGGAATCATGGCGTCAACGGACTTCAGTCCGGTTGCCATTGGCTCATGGACCGACTTCCTTGGAATGATGCCCGGTGCCTTCACATCGGCCACGCGGCGTTCGGTCGCCTTTATCGCACCCTTTCCGTCGATGGGGTTGCCCAGCGCGTCAACGACCCTTCCGAGAAGTGAGTCACCCGCCGGTACGTCTACGATGGACCTTGTCCGTTTGACGGTGTCGCCTTCCTTGATGTCCCGGTCAGTTCCAAAGATCACCACTCCCACATTGTCGGCCTCCAGGTTCAGCGCCATGCCCATAACGCCTCCCGGGAACTCAACCATTTCGCCAGCCTGCACATTGTCCAGACCGTAGACTCGGGCGATGCCGTCGCCGACGCTCAGCACGCGGCCTACTTCGTCGACTTCAGCTTCGCGGCCAAAATTCCTGATCTGTTCCTTCAGGATCGCAGAGATTTCCGCTGCTTGGATCCCCATCTATCCGACCTCTTTCATTGCATTCCGCAGTTTTGCCAGGCGCGAGGCGACCGAAGTGTCGATCATTTTCGAACCCACTTTGACAACGAGACCGCCAATGAGGCTCTCATCAACGGTTACGGTCATCCTTACATCCTTACCCACCGAATCCTTCAGTGCCCCAGCCAGTCGTTCCTTCTGTCCGTCGGTCAGGGCGTTCGCCGCAGCAACCTCAGCCGCTAACTCGCCTTTTTCTTCCGAAATCAACGTCCGCAACGCCCTGAACAGGTAGGGCAGCAGAAACAGCCTGCGTCTTGAAGCCATGAGGCCAAGAAGGTTCTCCACATCCCGCGACAGTCCCATGCCCTTTGCGACAGCGACAATCGCGCGCTCCTGTTCCTTTCGCGAGTAAACAGGTGAAGAAACAAGGTCCCGCAAATCACTGCTGTCCGCCAATGCGGCGTCGAGTACATCGATGTCCCGCTTCACCGAGTCAAGCGAGCCGTCTTCCTTTGCCAGCTCAAAAGCCGCTGTAGCATAACGCAATGCGATGCCGACTGAGATTGAAGCTGTCTCGGACACGTCAGTCCTTCCGAATTGCGGAGCCCCGTCAGTGACCCCAGTTGGCCAGGGTCAGGGCAAAATGAACGACGTGCCAGAAAAGCACGCTATCAGGATCGGCGAAGGTCTAGCAGAGGCCCATTCGTCCTGCAACCGGGTTCAATTCAATGGTGGTCTGAAATTGACATTTATTGCCAGCAGCTTAAATGCGGTGCGACTTAATGCGCAGCAAGACCGGCCATCGGAACTCCTTCCTAGACAGGTTTCGCCTCCGGGATCGCGATGCCTTCCAGAATCTTCATCGGCCGCCTAACCGCTTCCGGTCGCCCAAGTTGGCTGGCGTATACATCCTTTCTGGCCTCCACCAGCAGCACACCACCTGCGATACCCCGGGTTATGCGTTGCCCGGCACGTTCCCAGAATGGTCCTGTTCTTATCCAGAACGGGCGGTTGGACGGTGGTTGGAACAAGGCGCCCATACGGCGCTCGGGCACGAAGGCGCGCCGACGGAGCTGTGACTCAAGCTGGCCAAGGCTGAATGGCCGTCCAAATCCGAACGGGGTTCCGTCGCGCCGCGCCCAGAGTCCCGCCCGATTCGGTACGATGAACAGGGCTTTCCCTCCCGGTGCGAGCGCGCGGCCACACTCGTCGAGGAGCCGCGTGGGATTCTCACTGGTTTCCAATCCATGCAGCAGCACCAGCCGGTCCGTTTCTCCATTCGGAAGCGGCCACAGGGTCTCTTCGCATAGAACACTGGCGTTTCGGTGCTCTGAAGGCCAGGGCATGGCCCCTTGCGGGGATGGCATCAGGCATACCACACGAGCGGCCTCGTCCAGATAGGGCCGCAGGAGCGGTGCCGCGAACCCGAACCCTACAACCGTTTTGCCATCCACACTCGGCCAAAACTGGCTGACTTGGGCGCGGATCACCTGCTTTGCGGCACGGCCCAGTTCGGTTCGATAGTAGAAGTTTCTTAGGTCAAGGACATCAAGATGCATTGCGACCGGGCTCCGGATCGGCAACAGTCATGCAATACCATACCGAGTACGGAAGGAAAACCCATGCCTCTGGACATCGTAACCGTTCCATGCCTCTCAGATAACTACGCATTTCTTGTCCATTCGCCCCAGGCCGGTGAGACCGTGCTGGTCGATGCCCCGGAAGCCGCTCCCATTCGGCGGGCATTGGCCGACCGGGGCTGGACGCTGTCGAATATCCTGATAACGCATCACCACGGCGACCACATAGACGCCGTAGAGCCCCTTCGCAAGGAGTTCGACGCCCGAGTCATTGGTGCGAGGGCCGATTCAAAACGCCTGCCCAGACTTGATCTCGCCTTGGCCGAAGGCGACAGATTTGAGATCCTCGCACATGAAGTGCGGGTGATTGACGTCTCCGGCCATACGGTCGGCCATATCGCTTTCCACATCCCGGAGGCAAGCGTGGTTTTCACGGCGGATAGCCTCATGGCCCTGGGATGTGGACGGTTGTTCGAGGGTTCCGCGGAACAGATGTGGACGAGTCTGTCAAAGCTGGCAGCGCTTCCAGCCGAGACATTGGTATGTTCGGGCCACGAATACACAGCGGCAAATGCGAAGTTCGCTTTGACCATCGAACCGGACAATTCTGACCTGAAGGCCCGTGCAGCCTCCATTGACGTCGCTCGTGCCAAAGGGGAGCCCACCGTACCGTCAACGCTTGCCGAGGAATTGGCGACGAATCCCTTTCTCAGGGCGAGTCGGCCCGAGGTTAAGGCGCTGATGGGAATGTCCGACATGCCTGACTCCGCCGTCTTTGCCGAGATCAGGAAGCGTAAGGACTGCTTCTGATAGGTGGTGTCGAGAACAGAACACACATGAATCTTGCGCCAGAATGTCAAAATTCGATCTTTCAAAGGAAGAAACTCCTTGAAGCAAGACGCGAAACACCCGATTCTGTATCCATGGAAATTGGCTGGCGAGCGGGTTACCGACCCGTTTTGACCTGAATGGGGAGCGCTGGACGTGCCATCTTTTTCGCGATCGCTTGAGCAGGCGATCAACTCTGCGCTTGCGATGGCCAATAGGCGCCGTCATGAACTGGCGACGCTCGAGCACCTGTTGCTGGCTCTGGTTGACGAGCCTGGCGCCGCGAAGGTCATGAAAGCCTGCGGCGTTGATCTCAAAGAACTCCGGAAGACGCTGGAGCGTTTCATAGAGGAGGAACTGGCGACGCTTGTTACCGATGCCGAGAGTGCCGACGCAGTCCCGACGGCTGCATTTCAACGCGTCGTGCAGCGAGCCGCAATTCATGTGCAGAGCTCTGGAAGAACGGAAGTCACCGGTGCAAACATTCTGGTGGCGATTTTCGCGGAACGGGAATCCAACGCCGCATTCTTCCTGCAGGAACGGGACATGACCCGCTACGACGCTGTGAACTACATTGCTCATGGCATCGCAAAGGATCCGTCACAAGGCGAAACACGACCGGTCGCAGGAGCGGGAGATGTCGAGGAAGGGGCCCAGGCCGATGGCGCTCTGGCAAAGTATTGCATCGACCTGAACGCCAAGGCGGTTCGAGGGGATGTCGACCCGTTGATAGGCCGCGACCTTGAGGTCGAACGTTGTGTTCAGGTGCTGTGCCGTCGTCGGAAGAACAACCCGCTTCTGGTCGGAGATCCGGGGGTGGGAAAGACTGCCATCGCCGAGGGGTTGGCACAGAGGATTACCGGCAAGGAGACGCCTGAGATACTTCAGGCCGCGACCATATATTCGCTGGATATGGGAGCGCTTCTCGCCGGGACCCGGTATCGGGGGGATTTCGAGGAGCGGTTGAAAGCGGTGGTCGCCGAACTGGAAAATCATAAGGACGCGATTCTGTTCATTGATGAAATCCACACGGTCATAGGCGCCGGCGCGACTTCCGGTGGCGCCATGGATGCCTCGAATCTCCTGAAGCCAGCGCTGCAGGGTGGCAAGCTCCGCTGTATGGGCTCAACGACATACAAGGAATTCCGTCAGCACTTCGAGAAGGACCGCGCCTTGAGCCGCCGGTTCCAGAAGATCGACGTCAACGAGCCGACAGTCGACGACTCGGTGAAGATTCTGAAGGGCCTCAAGCCCTATTTCGAAAGGCACCATGACATCAGATACACCACGGATGCAATTCGATCCGCTGTGGAACTCTCCGTTCGGTACATTCATGACCGCAAGCTGCCCGACAAGGCGATCGATGTGATCGATGAGGCTGGCGCGGCCCAGCATCTTTTGGCGGAATCGAGACGTCGCAAGACCATCAGCGCAAGGGAAATCGAAGCTGTGGTTGCGAAAATCGCCCGAATACCTCCAAAGACCATCTCGAAAGACGATGCAGAGACACTCAGGGAGCTGGAAGTGAATCTCAAGCGGGTGGTCTTCGGCCAGAATCTGGCGATCGAAGCGCTGTCATCGGCGATCAAGCTTGCCCGCGCGGGATTGCGAGAACCCGAAAAACCAATCGGAAACTATCTTTTTGCCGGTCCCACTGGCGTCGGCAAGACTGAAGTTGCGAAGCAGCTCGCCGACACCCTAGGTGTAAAACTGCTTCGCTTCGACATGTCGGAGTACATGGAAAGGCATGCGGTGAGCCGCTTGATCGGTGCCCCCCCTGGATACGTTGGATTCGATCAAGGCGGCATGCTCACGGATGGTGTCGACCAACACCCGCATTGCGTTCTTTTGCTCGACGAGATCGAAAAGGCGCACCAGGATGTCTACAACATCCTTCTACAGGTGATGGACCACGGAAAGCTCACGGACCACAATGGTCGACAGGTCGACTTCCGGAACGTGATCCTGATCCTCACCACGAATGCGGGAGCTGTCGAGCAGGCCCGGGAAGCGATTGGGTTCGGACGTGAGCGCCGCGAGGGCGAAGACACCGCCGCCATCGAACGGATTTTCACGCCGGAATTCCGCAACCGGCTGGATGCGGTGATCAGCTTTGCGCCGCTTGGCAAGGAGACCATCCTGCAGGTGGTCGAAAAGTTCGTGGTCCAATTGGAGGCGCAGCTGATGGATCGTAACGTGACCATTGAACTGACCCGCCAGGCCGCTGAACTGCTAGCCAAAAAGGGGTATGACGACAAGATGGGAGCCCGCCCACTTGGCCGAGTGATCCAGGAGGAGATCAAAAAGCCACTGGCGGAGGAGCTGCTTTTCGGAAAGCTAGCCAAAGGCGGGAACGTGAAGGTGGGCGTTAAGGATGGCAGGATCGACCTAAGGATCGAAGAGGCACAAGCACCTCGGATTGCGACCAGAAGACCGCCGCTGCTGACGGCCGGATGACCTTGGTGCGACTGAAGTGTGCGGAGAATGCCTGAGTGAATTCGGGGTAGTGAGGTGGTTTAGGAAATGCGCCAGCGTTGGGTGTGTCGATCACGCGCCGAATGGCATCTCTGTCGCGCTTCCTGACTGCCCAAACCGTCGGGCGATGAAAACCGTCTTGACAACCGGCATTTGGCCCGAACGGCGCTTGAGCGGCGGTGCCCACCGTGCGCTTGCGGGGACAGTCCCCAAACCGCCGCACGGCTTCCGGGCGTCACCATAGGAGGCGCGAAGTAACGAATCTGATGCGTGGCGTCGCACGGAGAGTCATTTGCCCGGCACGCACCGTCGGAGCGCAGCGCTGCCCGCCATCGCTGGACAGCGTGGCGGTAGACGAATGTTGGGCATCGGGATCCCTTGCGGGATGCGCGAGAAGGTCTGCAGTCAACGCATAAGATCCGCAGCTTCAGAGACCGGGAGACGAGACGCTTTTTTGAGGGTCAGCGCATCGCCGCCTTTCAGGGTGTTTCCAGTCAGGCAGTGCGCCATCCCGTCCTACTGGACAGCGCGGTGGGGCTCGGCGACCTAGCCGCGTCGCCGAGCAATCGGCTGGACGTGCTGCAGAGCGGTCCCGACGGTCAGTACAGCATTCGGATCAACGTGCAATGGCAAACCTACTTCCGTTGAACTGTGGACGGGCCGCACGATGTGTAGATCGTGGATCATCACTGGAGGCATCTGACATAGAAATGACGAACGCAATGAGGCCGGCGCATCCAGTCGAGGCCCTGCGTGACGACCTCGATGGGCTGGGGCTGTACGGCCAATGCGTTGCCGAAAGCGCTGGGCGTGCCGGTGCGCCGGGCGATATGGTGATGCCCCGGCAATCGGCAGTGCAAAGGAGCGGTAGTCCGTGCCTGTTCCCGATTATCAGTCGTTGATGCTTCTCGCCCTTGAGGCATTTGCCGACGGCCAAGAGCCGCCCATTCCCCAGATCCGGGAACGGATTGCCGCTGCCGAGGGTATCGTCACGCGGGCATCACCTCAGCTGTCACTTGGCAGCCGTTTCTCGAGGACGGCCTCGATGTGCGCAAGGCCCTTCGCGAGACCGGCGACGGCGCCGCGGTTTTCGGCGGTCTCGCCGTGGACCCCGATCTCCAAGGACTGGATCCGCGTGGAAAAACAACCTGCCGTGGCAATCCCGAGCGCGAAGAGACCCCCGATTGCCCCCTTGAACGTCGAGACCTCGCCGCGGCCCGCCGGCGCACCAGTGCCATTGTTTCGCGTCAAATCCTCAAATGCGGCTGGAAAATTGCTCTGATCGGACCCAAATTGTTGTTTTCAGACCCGAAAACGGCCCGCTCCCGTCGAGTTCAATCTAACGAGCGCCGCTTGATAGGCTACTTCTCGGTGAGCTTCAGTTCGATGCGGCGGTTCTGTGCCCGGGCCTCGGGCGTCGTCCCCGGGTTGGCCGGGTGGTACTGTCCGAAGCCGGCCGCGGCCAGCCTGTCGGGCGGGAAGCCCAGCTCCTCGGTCATGAACCGCACCACCGACAGCGCCCGCGCCTGGCTGAGTTCCCAGTTGTCGCCGTAGGGCAGGTCCCGCCGGCGGAAGGGGACGTCGTCGGTGTGCCCGTCGATCCGGACCACCCAGTCGATGCCGGGCGGGATGCCCTCCGCCACGTCGCGCAGGATCCCCGCCACCCGCCCGACCTGCGCCCTGCCCTCGGGCGAGAGCTCCGCCTCGGCCGTCTCGAAGAGCACCTCGGAGGAGAACACGAACCGGTCCCCCTCGATCCTGACGCCCTCCCGGTCCTCCAGCACCTTGCGCAGCTCGCCGAAGAACTCGGACCGGTAGGCCTGCAGCTGCCGCGCCTCCTCCTCGAGCCGCCGGCGCTCGGCCTCCTCCATCTCCGCCCGGAGCCTCTGCTCCGTGGCCACCCGGGCCAGGGCGGCGTTCAGCCGCTGGCCGAGGGACTCGATCCGCACCCGCGACTCCGCGTCCCTCCCCTCGGAGACGTCGAGCATCGCCTGCAGCCGCCCGATCTCGTCCGACAGCCGCCCGACCTGCAGCCGGAGGGCCTCCGCCCTGCGCTGGCTCTCCACCGACAGCGCCCTCTCCCCGGCGAGGCGGCTCTCGGCCGCGGCGAGCAGGGCCGCCTGCCGCTCCCCCTCGTCGAGCGACCGCCCCAGCCGCGCCTCCAGATCGGTCCCGGCGGCCCGCGCCGCCGCCAGCAGGGTCAGCGCGCGCTCGGCCTCCTTCCGGCGCTCCTCGAGCGCCAGCGCCAGCGCCGACAGCTCGGCCTCCGACCCCGCCAGCCGCTCACGGAGCGCCTGCGCGGCCGCCGCCTCGGCCAGCCTCGCGGCCTCCTCCCCGGTCAGCCTCTCCTCGGCACCCGCCAGCCGCTCACGGAGCGCCAGCGCCGCGGCCTCCTCCGCCAGCCGCGCGGCCTCCTCCTCGGAGAGCCTGTCCTCAGTGTCCTCAAGCTGTTTCCTCAGAGCCTCCGCCGCTGCCTCCTGAACCAAACGTTCGGCCTCCTCTTCCGACAGCCTCTCCTCGGCACCCGCCAGCCGCTCACGGAGCGCCAGCGCCGCGGCCTCCTCCGCCAGCCGCGCGGCCTCCTGCTCGGAGAGCCTGTCCTCAGCGTCCTCAAGCTGTTTCCTCAGAGCCTCCGCCGCTGCCTCCTGAACCAAACGTTCGGCCTCCTCTTCCGACAGCCTCTCCTCGGCACCCTCCAGCCGCTCACGGAGCGCCAGCGCCGCGGCCTCCCCGGCCAGCCGCGCGGCCTCCTCCTCGGAGAGCCTGTCCTCAGCGTCCTCAAGCTGTTTCCTCAGAGCCTCCGCCGCTGCCTCCTGAACCAAACGTTCGGCCTCCTCTTCCGACAGCCTCTCCTCGGCACCCTCCAGCCGCTCACGGAGCGCCAGCGCCGCGGCCTCCCCGGCCAGCCGCGCGGCCTCCTCCTCGGAGAGCCTGTCCTCAGTGTCCTCAAGCTGTTTCCTCAGAGCCTCTGCAGCGGTCATCTGAGCAAGCTGTTGGGCTTCCTGTTCCGATAGCATGGTCTGTGCGCTGTCCAGTTCCTCACGCAGGATCCGCGAAATGGCCATTTCCGCCAGTTTCGCCCGCTCCTCCTCGGAGAGTCTTGTCTCCGTGTCCTCGAGCCGCTCCCGCAGAGCCGATGCCGCCGCATCCTGTTCCGACAATCTGGTCTCTGTGTTCTCAAGTTGTTCACGGAGCGCCAGAACGGTGGCCATTTCCGCCAGTTTCGCCCGCTCCTCCTCGGTAAGCCTTGACTCCACACTCTCGAGTTGTTCGCGAAGCGTCCGTACCTTTGCGACCTCGGCCAGCCTCGCGGCCTCCTGCTCGGAGAGCCTTTCCTCCATGTTCTTTAGCTGTTCCCGGAGTGAGTCCGCTACAGCCGCCTGAGCGAGCCTCGCGGATTCCTCTTCCGTTAGCCGTTGCTCTGTATCTTCAAGCAACTCAAGCAACGCATTGGCTCTAGTGGCTTCCGACTGCCGCGCCTTTGTCTCCTCGTCGAGCAGTGCCTCAAGTAATGCGAATCCAGTTCGAAGCTCTTGCAAAGCCGCGCCTTCGGACAGTGCAAGTGCCTGTGCCGCGCTCAGTTCGGTTTCGAGCTCAGCAATTCTCGCCAATGCATTGGCGTTGGCAGCGCTTTCCAGCGCAAGTGTGGATTCGACCAACGCCAGATTTTCGTTCAGCGTTCGATTGGCACTTGTGGAGGTCTCGAGCTGAGCAAGCACCTGAGCAAGCGAGGTCTCACCGTCCTGCAACCTAGTGCGTAAATCCGCCACCAACGCGTCGAGTGCCTCGCGGCGAGCTGCTGCGAGACGGGCCGCCTCAACTCGCTCATCTATCTCCCTACGTGCATTTGCCAGTGCCAACCTCAACGCTTCGCCTTGAGTGACCAGTTCGGTGTTCTGGTCCCGTAGTGCCTCCAGATCGGTTCCCAATGCGACCTGCGCATCGCGTGCCTCGTCCCTCTGGGCCAACAGGGAAGCCACCTGCTGCTCGAAGGTCGCTATCTGTGTACTTTGGGCGTCAAGTTCGGTCTGGTGCTCCGTCACCTGTATTTGAAGAGATGCGATGAGTGCTTGCTGCGCCGCCTCGGTTGCTCGGGAGTCCTCCAAATCCCTGTTCAGGGAGCCAATCTCTCCCTGCAACTGAAACGCGCGCCGCTGCTCCTGTCCAAGTGCTCGCGCCAGCTGCGTGATCTCAACGGTAAGTAGGTCCAGTTCGCTATCCTGCCCGCTGATCGTCTCGCGGAGCACAAACTGCACGAACATGAAAATCGTCAGAACAAACATAAGGACCAGCAGGAGGCCAGTCATGGCATCGACAAAGCCTGGCCAGATGTTTCCCGGCAGGCGCCGTGTGGATCTGCGGGTAAGGGCCAAGTCGCGACCTTCCGCTAGTGATCGGCCAACTGGCGCACAGCTTTGGTGAGTGCCGAGATCTCTTTGCGCAGATCAGCGGTGGTTTCCTGCCGTCCAGTGGCCAACTCCTCAAGGATTCGCAACAACTGCACGTCAATCGAACGCATCCGCATCCTACTCTCGGCATCAAATCCGTCGACCGCTCCTTCCCTCTCTGCAAGGAGACGCAATAGCTCAGCCTGACCCTCGACAATCCTCTCCAGCGCAGCGACGCTTTGGTCATCCTTCAAATGCTGTGTCAGCAGATCCATCGAACTGGCCAATTCTGCGATCCGGCTGTCAGCCGCCATTCTGTCCTCAACAACCTGCTGAAAGGTTGCGCGCATATATGTCATCTGCTCGGCAATCTGGCTCAGTGCCGAAATCGATGTGTCCTGTGCCTCCTGCTCGCCGGCAGAGTCGCCATCTCCGAAAGATACCCCTAGACGCGTGATTGTGGAGAGCCACTCCTCAAGCTCTCGATAGAACCGGTTCTGTCCATGTCCTGCAAAGAGTTCCAGCAGTCCGACCACCAGTGAACCGGCGAGTCCCAAAAGCGAAGACGCGAATGCGACTCCCATGCCGCCAAGCTGTGCTTCCAGCCCGGAAATCAGATTGTTGAATACCGTGATGCCTTCCGCTCCCTCCTGGGGTGCGAGCGAGCGAATGGTGTCAACCACTGCGGGAACGGTAGTCGCAAGACCATAAAACGTACCCAGAAGTCCGAGAAAAACAAGAAGACTGACGATGTATCTGGTCAGGTCCCGCAATTCGTCGATCCGCGTGGCAACCGAATCCAGGATCGATCGCGCCGATGTAGGGCTGATCCGGATCTGCTGACCATGCGACTTCAGAAGTTGGGACAGTGGTGCCAGAAGACGGGGTGGCTTGGTAGACGTCGCGGCAGGACGGCCTTCGGCGACGTGCACGATCCAGTCCACCGAAACTGCGATCATGATCACTTGCCAGAAACAGGCGAGAATCCCAATGACGAAGACAAGGAAAATGAAGCCGTTAAGCCATGGATTCGCCAAAAATACAGGTGCTACACGCGGATAGGCAATGTAACAACCGATGCCTGTAAGTACGAGGACAGTGCCCATCAGCAGGAACTGGCGGACAGGCTGTGTGAAGAAGGGCTCGGCCTCGCGCCCTGGCTGGTCCATATGTACTTCCGTTCTGATCTGTTGCTCTGTCTTTCGGCGGGTCCCAGCCATTCGGCGCATGCCCGCCTACGTGTCTTTTGGCCTATATCGTTACTTTGTCAACAACCGCACGCGATCCGCCAGCCAGACCAGTGCGTCATCCTTGATGCCCAATTCGGCCAGATGGGCTGCGGTATTGAAGAGATACTCCATGTTGGGCCCTCGTCCGCCAGTTGCCCGAGCAATGATTCTGGCCTGTTGTTCCAGCGGCAAACGGCCGCAATACTGAACGTGATCCGTATCTACGACAAAGACGATTGCTCTCACATGTCGACCATCAGCCAGTCCTACGGGAAGAAGTTGTTCCAGATAGGCCGAAGAGACCAATTCGCGCGCTCGTAAGCGTTGAAGGGTGTCGGCCTGTGCAACACCCGGTACCGAAAAGGCCAGACCGCAGCATTGCGATGTCTCATCAGGATCGAGCGCCAGAACCAGCCCTGGGTGATCCTGTGTTCCGCGATGGTGAATCGAACGCATGCAGAATCTGCGTGCATATCCAGGCAGCGTCGCCAGAACCCTCTCATCATAGGGAAACCCCGGATTCCATATCAGGGAACCGTATCCAAAAACCCACATGTGATCGTTGTCCATTGTTCTGGTCCTTTTCCACCTCAGACTGTAGACACCAATCTTCGGGAAGGTTCAAAGGGAGGCCACATGCGCCTGCTGCTGATAGCGGTTGTCGCGGCCGCGACACTATGGGCCAGCTATTGGTGGCTCGGGTCGCGAGCAGTTGAGACAGGCATACGCGGCTGGCTGGACGGGCGAGCGGATGTCGGTTGGGTCGCTAACCACGCGTCTATCAGAACCAGAGGCTTTCCAAACCGTTTTGACACCACAATCAACGATCTTCAAATCGCGGATCCTGCCAAAGGCGTTGCGTGGTCCGCGCCCCTTTTCCAGCTTCTGCGGCTCAGCTACCGTCCGAACCATGTCATCGCGGCTTGGCCCGGTGAGCAGATCATTACCACGCCCGAGGGGCAACTTACCATAAATGCGAGCCGAGCCCGCGCCAGCCTCGTTTTCAAACCCAGAGCGGATACGGAACTGGACCGTGCGACGGCAGTATTCGAAGACGTTCGTTTGGAGTCCTCTGCAGGTTGGGCTGCGGAGGCAGCGGAAAGCAGGTTCGCTGTCCACGCAGTGGAAAATGTTGAGCACGCCGCAAAGCTCGGAATCGAGGCCGGGGAAATCCGGCTGGCGCGCAGAGGGACAGACCGACTGGCGACTGCGGGGGGACGGCCGGAGGCTCTTGCATCAATGAAGCTCGATGCGGTGCTGACATTCGACTCTGCCTGGAATAGAGGCAACTTCGAGAATCGCCGACCGAATCTCACTGCTGTAGAGCTGAACCAGCTAAACGCCAGTTGGGGACAACTCGAACTCAGGGCAGACGGCGACCTGACAGTGGACACCGCAGGTCTTGCAAGCGGCTCCGTCAACCTGAAGGTGACGGACTGGCAGGAGATGCTGCTGGTCGCTGCTGCAGAAGGATGGCTATCGGATAGTCAGCTTAGCTTCCTGGAAACCGGATTGGGCTTTCTAGCCGCATTCTCCGGATCGTCCGGGATTCTCGAAGTGCCGCTCACGCTACGGCGGGGAAACGTCAACATCGGACCGATTCCGCTTGGCACGATTGGACCGCTGCGAATTCAGTAGTCCTTGATGCAAAGATCCACTGCTGCCGGAAAAGTCAGACCATACGGGAAGTGAAGCAGCGCTTGCGATGATCGCACAGAGAGCTTCCCATACGACCCGAACGCGTGAATCCCGATCACGCTGAACCACCTCAGGTGCCGGAAGCCCACCTATCTGGGGACGGTGCCCGAAGCCAGAATGTCGTGCTGACAAGAGTCAAAGGGGTTGGTTCCGCAGCGATGTTCGCCAGATGATCTGGCTTCGGCTCCTTCGTGCTCGTCCTAATGCACGCTCACTGGTGCCAAATCGTTCTGTCTGGCGAGCAGGAAGGCGAGATTGCGGTCCCGTACCACCGCAAGCCGCTCGCCACTGGAATTATGCACTGCAAAGACGGTCTTGGTCCCGCCGACTTGGTCCTGAACCTCCTGTGGCAGGTCCTTTGTCGCTACAGATCGAACGTAGACGATCCTGTTGCTGGTCTCTGATCCAAAATCGTAAGAACGGTTCATCGTTGATCTCCCGCCGCCGATCGACTGATCTTGATCGTCTGCACGTCCATCTCCTGCTCGATCCGCTCAAGGTCAATGTGAAGAATGCCGTGTTCAAGCCAGGCACCGGATACCTCAACTCCTTCGGCAAGGGCAAAAGTGCGCTTGAACCGCCTGGCGGCGATTCCGCGGTGGAGAAAAACCCGCTGTCCTTCATCTTCCGCATGTTCGCCGCGGACGACAAGCTGCCTGTCTTCGACAGTCACGCCCAGATCATCTTCACTAAATCCGGCCACGGCCAATGTGATCCGGTAGGCGTTCGAACCCTTCTGCTCAATGTTAAAGGGAGGGTAGCCATCACTATCGGATCTAGCCGTTCGCTCCATCAGCCTTTCAAGCCGGTCGAACCCCAGCCAATGGGGATGCGATCCCAAGTCCAGCTTTGCCATTGACGCGTCCTTTCCAAAGCGGCGGTCATGTCAGCCCCTCATGGGCAGCCAACTACCGGGATATGGGGTCACCTTCCGTCTTTAGCAACCAGACCCATAAGGATTTTGTTTTGTCCGACATTCGGCTAGACTGCGGATACGGATCGCCTCTCCGGAACAGTCGCATGAACGATTTCCAAAAAATGGTGGACGAGATACGGCTTCGGCGTGAGTTGGTCGCGCTGGAAAGGAAACATCAGGAGCTTGATGACGGGCTCTGCGCACTGCAGAAATCCGAATCCCCGGATCCATTGCGTCTGCAGCGCCTGAAGAGGCGCGGGTCCGAATTGCAGAGAAGGATCCTCCAGATCAAGGATCTGCTCACGCCCGACATCATTGCGTAGGACGTCCTACCCACTGTAAGATGCGTTGTTCTGGAGCATGCGTGATTGACGTGGACATACAGGTTGGCATTGTCATGGGCAGTCAGTCCGACTGGCCCACCATGAAAGCGGCGGTTGAGCTTCTCGATGAGCTTGGTATCGTGCATGAGACTCGTATCGTTTCGGCGCACCGCACCCCCGAGCGCCTTTGGAACTACGGAAATTCGGCTGTCAGTCGCGGCCTGAAGGTTATCATCGCCGGAGCTGGAGGAGCGGCACATCTGCCCGGAATGATGGCCTCAAAGACCCGCCTTCCGGTTATTGGGGTGCCGGTTCGAACCAAGGCGCTCGGTGGAGTGGATAGCCTGCATTCCATTGTGCAGATGCCACGCGGATGCCCTGTCGCGACCGTTGGAATCGGCAATGCGGCGAACGCGGCAATTCTGGCCGCACAGATACTGGCTTTGCTGGACCCTCATGTCGCGAAGAGGCTGGACGACTGGCAAGCGAAGTTGACAGCATCGGTTCCGGACCAGCCAGTCGATGGCTGAACCGCTGGAACCCGGCAGCACCATCGGCATTCTCGGTGGCGGGCAACTTGGACGTATGCTCTCGGTCGCCGCTGCACGGTTGGGATTCCGGTGCCACGTGTTCGACCCGGGATATGAGCCAGCTGCCAGCCATGTCTCTCACCGAACCACGACGGCCGACTACGGTGATGAGGCTGCACTGGACAGGTTTGCCGCCAGTGTCGACTTGGTCACTTTTGAGTTCGAAAACGTTCCCTCCGAGACGCTCGATTTGCTTGAGGGACGCTGCCCGATCCGTCCGGGTCGCCGGGCCCTGGCCATCAGTCAGGACCGATTGAGCGAAAAGACCTTCCTGCGGGATCTCGGTCTGGCAACAGCCCCATTTGCTCCCGTCAGCGAAGCTACCGATATGGATGAGGCGGTCAGCCTGACCCGATTACCCGCAATTCTCAAGACCCGCCGTTTCGGTTACGACGGCAAAGGCCAGCTTCAACTCAACACTTCAGGCTGTGCCTCCGCTGCGCTGGCGGGCCTTGACCACGCCCCGGCGATTCTCGAGGGCTACGTGGATTTCCGCCGTGAGGTCAGCGTCATCGCCGCGCGCAGCCTCGATGGCCAAATCTCCTGTTTCGATCCCGGCGAAAACACCCATCGCGACGGTATCCTGCGTACCACCACAGTGCCAGCCTCGCTCAATTCAGCTGAACGTACCGAGGCCGTATTGCTCACTGGCCGGATCCTCAACGCTCTTGACTACGTGGGGGTCCTTGGCGTGGAACTGTTCGTCACCTCCCAAGGTTTGGTCGTGAACGAAATCGCACCGCGTGTGCACAATTCAGGGCACTGGACACAGAATGGCTGTCTCGTTGATCAATTTGAGCAGCATATTCGTGCGATCGCTGGCTGGCCACTTGGTGATGGACGCCGCCACAGTGACGTCGTCATGGAGAATCTGATAGGTGATGATGTCGAGCGTGTCCCGAAGCTGCTTGAGGAGAACAGCCTTGCGATCCATCTGTATGGAAAGGCAGATGTACGTCCGGGCCGCAAGATGGGCCATGTGAACCGGATTGTAGGCAACGCCTGAACCGCTGCGCGCGCCGGACTTGCCGTTAGTTTGGAATCGCGTCAATTCAGGCCTGTCATGCCCCACCCACCACGCATTGCCGTCCGCGCACTGATCATGAAGAACCAGCAACTGCTGTTGGTCAATGCCTATCCCGATGGTCAATCCGACCTCTGGTGCGCACCCGGCGGAGGAGTGGAAGCACACCAGATGCCATGGGACGGGCCGCCGTTTGCCTTCGCGGGTGATTCGGTGCAGGGTGTTGACAGGAAGACAGCATGTTGTGGCGGGGGGCCGCGAGACGGCAACCCCCGCCGAGTGAAAGGAGAGAAAGATGACTGATTCGAAAACCCCTTTCGAGGGGAACGTTACCACGGTCTACGCGGCTCTGGAAGTGAGCGGCAGGAGCTGGATCCTCGCGGTGGGCGATCCGTCCGACACGTCGAGGGCCGGCATCCACAGGCTGGCGCCGCAGGACGTTGATGGGCTCCTGGGCAGGCTCGGGCGGGCGCGGGAGCGGGCGGCGACCGGCGGCGATGTCCGGGTGATGCTTGTGTACGAGGCCGGTTACGAGGGCTTCTGGCTGGCCCGGCGGCTGGAGGGGGAGGATGTCGAGGTGGTTGTCTGCGACCCCGCGAGCCTCGAGGTGGTGCGGAGGAAAAAGAAGGTGAAGACGGACCGGATCGACGCCCGCCGGATGGTCCGGGCGCTCAGGGCGTGGGACGGCGGCGACCGGGACGCGATGTCGCGGGTGCGTGTGCCAACGGTCGCGGAGGAGGACAGGAAGCGGCTGCTGCGCCGGCGGGAGCGTCTGGTGCAGGAGCGCCGCCGCCTCTCGAACTCCGTCGACGGGCTCCTGAGGCTGCACGGGGTGTTGGCCGGGGATCCGGCGCGGCCGGGGTTCCGTGAGCGGCTCGGCGGGATGGAGACCGGCTACGGGGAGCCGCTGCCGCCGGAGCTGCTGGCCGAGATCAAGGGCATCCTCGACCGGCTGGAGCTGGTGCGCGCGGAACTCAAGGCTGTCGAGGCGAGGAAGATGGAGATGCTGGAGGCGTCGGCCCGGGCCCTCGACGGCCTCCGCGCGGACGCCGCCGGGAAGGAGGCCGCTCCGCCCGTTGACAGACCGCGGGCGGCGCCGGCGGACGCCCACCACGCGGCGACGCTGGTCCGGCTGCGCGGGATCGGCCCGAACGACGCGCTGATGCTGGGCGGCGAGCTCTTCTACCGGGAGCTGCGCAACCGGCGGCAGCTGGCCAGCCTCGCGGGCCTGGCGCCGGTGCCCTTCGCGAGCGGGGGCGTCGACAACGACCAGGGGATCAGCAAGGCGGGCGGCGCGATGCTGCGAAAGCACCTGGTGCAGATGGCCTGGCGCTGGCTGCGCCACCAGCCCGACAGCGCCCTCTCGGCGTGGTTCCGGGATTACGTGAGCGCCCGCGACGGACGTTCGCGCAGGCGGGGGATCGTGGCGCTGGCCCGTAAGCTTCTGGTGGCGCTGTGGAGGTTCGCCACCACCGGCCTGGTGCCGGAGGGCGCCGTCCTGTCGCAGGCCTGAGAGCGGGAGGGCAACGGAACAACGGAACAACGGAACACCCGGGCGGCCCGACGGGGCCTCCGGGGAACCCGGGCAGGGCGTGTGACCGTGCAGGGGCCTGGTTCGCCGCAGGAAGCGGCACCGTTCATTTCAGATGGGTCCCGCCCCCCCCGGAACGTCGCACCGCCCGAATCGGGCATAATGGTCACGGGGCCGGCACCGGCCAACCGAACCGGATAAGAGGCTGGACGCGTCGTTGAGCGCGTCATGGAACCGCGACGTTCTGTCTGGACTTCCCCGGTGGCACGGAAGCCGCCCCCCGACGGAGGGAGGGACGCCGATGTGAGGTTTTGAAAAAGGGCACTTGACCTGTAAGGTCTCATAAGAGTCCCTGCAAGACAATCTTGTACGGGAGGTCCGCGAGGAAACTGGGCTGACCATCAACGTCGGCCCTCCCGCGCTGGTCAATGAATTCCACGATCCCGGGCGTGGATTCCACCAGGTTGACATATATTTCCGCTGCATGGCGACCGATCCGATGCCAAGGCGATGGATCGATCCCGCGGGCATTGTCACGGAGCGTCGGTTCTTCAGCCAGAACGAGTTGCCCGATATCCGCTACAAGCCTGACAGCCTGATGTCAGTCGCCTGGGATACCAGTGCGAGCATCGCTTACGACCCCCTTGAACTTCTTGTCCCATAAGGACTGCCTGATGCTATGTCCTGCGAATGTAATGGAACAGGATTCACGCATTCAGTTCCAGCAGGACCAGTCAGGCGACCTGCGATGAGCGGATCTTGCTCCTTGCCTGCCGCGAAAATTGCCGGTTCTGACAGGCAGATGGTCCCTCTCCCGAGATCTTTATGCCCCAGTTGCCAGGAGCCGTTTGCTCTGCTTTTCAGTTATGGGTAATAGCCTTCCATAGAGGGTACGCATCGATGGCTCAACAATCATCAGGAGGACATTTCCGCGAAGGCATGACGCCCCTACACCTCAAGTTTTCTGGGTTGAGTGAAGTAAGCGGCGGCCACAATTCCTCACGGGTGCCATTGGCGCCTATGTCGGCAATGGTGTCTGCGATTTCGTTAAGGGAATGGCTCCATATGAACGGGATGGTGAGCATCTGGTCAATGCTCAAGGGTGGATACTGGGGAGGCCACCAAGAAATGGGCCCTAGGCAATTCCAGCGCCATGTCGGCGAGTTCTCCGCTCACTTCGACATCCGTGACGCCGACATTTTCATTCAGGTGAAGGTTCGCGCGGCCAGGTTTGGAGGCACACGGCTGTCCTTGAGGCATCTGAAGGGGCTTATAAACCTTGGTTGACAGAGCACAAGATCAGGTGATTGTTTAGGCCAAAAGACACAGTATATCGTGACTTGTCAACTTTTCGATTTACCCCACTTCCACTCCGAAGTGCAACACCGGCCATTCCCGCGGCGGGGGCGTAGCCCGAGCGTAGGGAATGGCCGGAAGGCGCGGTTTCCGGCCCCCGGGCACCGCGGATCCGGCCCCGGGACGGCTGTGGTCCCGTCTGGATGCAGGTTATCCGGGCTTTCCGGGCAACGCAACGCCTCCGCCGGGGCGGGTCGCGTCCGTCCGGGCGCAGGGAGGGCGCAGCCCGACCGGAGCCCGGACGGACGCGACCTCGAAATCCTGTCCACCCCCTTCCTGCGCTCCGGTGGGAGGCGGTCGCGCGGCGTCAGGGAGGGCGGGCCTCATGCAGCACCTCGGCGGGCGTCCGGTAGCCCAGCGCCCGGCGCGGACGCGCGTTCAGGCGGTCCTGCACCTGTCTCACCTCCGCGTCGCTGACCGCGCGGAGGTCCGTCCCCTTCGGCAGGTACTGCCGGACCAGCCCGTTGGTGTGCTCGTTCAGGCCACGCTCCCAAGAGTGGTAGGGGGTCGCGAAGTAGAAGGAGGCACCGAGCGCCTCCGCCACGCCGGCGTGGCCCGCGAACTCCTTCCCGTTGTCCGCCGTGATCGTGTGGACGGGCGCGGCGGAAGGCCGCAGCATCTCCACCATCGCGGCGGAGACCGCGGCCGCCGTTCTCCGCTCAACCCTCTGTAAATACGTGTATTTCGAGGCCCTGTCCACAAGGGAGACCACCGCCCCGCTGTGGCCTTTCCCGATGATCGTGTCCGCCTCCCAGTCGCCCACACGCTCCTTCCTCTCCACCTCATCCGGCCTCTCGGAGATGTCCACCCGGCCCGGGATGTGGCCACGGCCCGAGTGCCTGCCGCCACGCCAGTTCGGCTTTCTGCCGCGGCGCCGCAGCAGCAGGAACAGCCCGCCGCCCGCCTTCCGGTCGGCCCTCACACGCTCATATATCCACTGGCGGCCCACCGTCCAGCCGCCCTCCAGACGCAGCCGTCCCGCGACCTGCTCCGGGCTCCAGCCCTCCGCCAGAAGCCCCTCCACGCGCGCCCACCGGTCGGGCGTCATCTTCCTCGGGTTCGAGGAAGCCGCGCCGCGGCGGGCCTCCGCCCTCCCCTGCGCCTCGCCCGGGCTGTATCCCGAATCCCCGCCGTTACGGCGCATCTCCCGCCAGACCGTCGTCCGGTCACGGCCCAGACGGGCGGCGACCGCACCGTCGGAGAGCCCGCTTTCCTTCAGCGCGCCGATCTGGCATCTTTCGTCCCGGGTCAGGTGGCGGTAGCCCTCGGGCATGGCAGTCTCCCATGTTGCATCACAGGGACTGTCGCCGCTTCCTGGCCGATACGCAACATCATGCGGCCGGAAAACCGGTCACCACCGCCACTGGTGTTGCACTTCAGGGTGGAATGGGGCATATAAGTCCCCATCTGAAGGCCCATATCGGTTTGGTCAGAAGGGCGCGAGCATGAAAGCGGGTAAGGTCACCGTCACCGTCCCGCCGCTCAAGATACAGGGCATCAAGACAAAAGCTCTTCCGTATATCCGGGACTGCGTTGATTGGGAGGGTTCCGGACGCTGGATCGAGCCATTTCTTGGCTCCGCTGTTGTTCCAATCAACATCATGCCTGAACGCGCCCTGCTGGGCGACACAAATCCCCATCTGGTCAGGTTCTATAAGGCGATACAGCGGGAGACTGTCACTGCCGCTACAGTAAATGCTTTCCTGGAACAGGAAGGTGCGCATTTGCTAAACGACGGGCAGGTACATTACTATCGAGTCCGTGAACGCTTCAACGAATTCGGGGATCCGCACGATTTCCTGTTCCTGAACCGGGCGTGCTTCAACGGTTTGATGCGCTTCAATGCAAAAGGAAGCTTCAATACGCCGTTCTGCCGGAAACCAGAACGTTTCCGGCCAGCCTATGTGACCAGGATCTGCAATCAGGTCCAGCGGGCGGCTGCCATTGTCTTAGGCAAGGATTGGGAATTTGCCTGCGCGGACTGGTCCGATACGCTGAATGAAGTATGCGATGGTGATTTCGTGTATTGCGACCCTCCATATGCCGGACGTTTCACGGACTATTACAGTTCATGGACCGATGACGTGGCGGCGCAGTTGGAAGACCGCTTGAAGGCCCTGCCCTGTCCATTTCTCTATTCGATGTGGTCAGAGAACAGATTTAGGAAAAACCATCGCTTTCACGAAGCGTTCTCGGGATATACGATCAGAACATTCTCCCACTTCTACCACTTGGGGGCGACGGAAAACCTGCGGAATGGAATGACTGAAGCGTTGGTCATAGGATGAAGGCTTTATCTCCACAAACATATTTTATCCCCATTTCCATTCGGCCGAACTGCCTGTCGGTGCTCACCTGCAATCGCCCCTCTCCCGCGGCGGAACGTGGTGCCCATTCCGGCTCGTTACGGAACCACCTGAATCATCGAATTGTCGGTTGTAAACAGAATCCGGAAAGTGTTCACAACTGAAGAACGGTGCGTCATGCGCAGCTTCGAACGCCTGCCTGTTGCGATCCAAACCGTTTACGCGGAACTGGCCTGACGCGCTTGGACCGGCAGTTTTCAGAAGATCATGCAGGCCGGTGGAACACCGCACAGGCGTACCGTCAAGGGACGTAACTTCTGGTACTGGCATCCTGCGATGCGCAATGGCAAGCGGCCACCAGCCAGGTATCTGGGACCTGACACAGACGAGATCCGGCGCAGGATAGAGAACAGGACTGAACTGGCCAATGCCCGGAAAGACCGGATCAGCATGATCCGGGCTTTGCGTGCGGGTGGGGTTCCCGGACCCGACGGTCTCAGCGGCAATGTGCTGGCCGCCCTGTCTGAAGTCGGTGCCTTCCGACTGAGGGCCGTCGTTGTCGGATCCCTGGCCTTTCAATGCTACGCCCCGCCGCTGGGGTTCGTGGCGAACGGCGTCATCGCTCGGGCCAGTGATGTGGACATCGGTCAGTTCCCCTCCATCTTGCTGACCGTCGAGGACAGGACCGAACCGGACCTGTTGTCCGTTCTCAAAGAGGTTGACCCCGCCTTCGAAGCCGTTCCATCGCCCTTCGACGGCCGCCGGACGCTCCGTTACGCCATCCGGGGCGGGCGGGAGGAAAGATCCGTCGTGGACGTGCTCGCCCCCATGCGCGGGCCACCGCAGGATGCGCCGGTGCACCTGCCCGCCCTTGAAAGCGACGGACGGCCGCTCCGGTTTCTTGACTTCCTGCCATACGGGGAGATTGAGGCACTCGTTCTTCATGGACCCGGCGTTCCGGTCAAGGTACCCGCCCCGGAACGTTTTGCCGTCCATAAGCTGGTGGTGGCGGACAGAAGGCAAAAGGATCTGGCCGGTGTCGCCAAGGCACGGAAGGATCTGGACCAGTCCGCCGCTCTCGTGCCCATCCTGGGCTCTGATCGTCCGCAGGAACTTCGGGATGCCTGGGATGAACTGCTGGCGCGCGGGCCGTCCTGGCGCGCTTCGGCCAGACGAAGCCGTGACCGTTTACTCAACGACGCACAGGCGCTGCTCCCGTTGCAGGACGCGCCAGAGAAGGGAAACCGGACGTTACGGTGAATTCAAAGGGCGGGAACAACGACATGGCCTTCGGTTTCTGAAGGACGCGCTCAAGGGGTTTCAGGTGACGGGATCAAGGCGCATGACGTGGCGGATCTACGACCCCCGTGCGCTCTTATCCGGCGACGGTACGCTCATGTGGCGCGGCCAGGTAGGGCCACAGGACGCGCTCGCCCGATTCCCGGGTCTGCAGGTCATCTTGGGAAACCGCCGTCTGCGCCCCGTTGGTCTCAAGCCCTAGCGCTTCAGGACACGGAAACTCAGGGCATAGACAATGGACGGCAGGCAGACGGCGCTGTAGGTGTCGGGGGTATGTCGGGGGTAAGAAAGGGTGCGGATCGCAGGAGACATGGCTGGCAGCTGGGACAGGCCAGAAGTCTGGTCAGGCATGTTCAATGGGTGTCCCGCCGCCCATTACCTGCCAGAATCCATTCCGGATTCGATGGATGACATCGCGATAGTGATCGTGCAGGGTTCGCCGAAAGGGGCTGGAATTGTTCTGGCTGGAAGGACAGCTAACCGCCCGCGTTGGATTACGGGCGATTGGACTGCCTTTTGTCAGCACTGTATCGGCAATTTCCCTGGAAGCGACGAAGTCCCTTGCTCATGATCTGGACGTTGGATATCAACAGTTGAAATTGACGCAACACGGGCTGCGGGAAGAACCAGATGGGATTCAGTCAAACAGTCAGGATGGGAGTCGTCCTCGCCGTCGTGCTAGCTCTTTCCTCATGCGGCGACCGGGAAGGAAGAAAGGGGCTCTTCGGCAAGCGTGACCGCGATAGCCAGGCCAGCGAGTCGACCGATGCTCCGCGTGCACGGGTGCCTGCCGCTGAAGAGGAAGATGGGGGGACGATTTGGGACCTGTTTGAGAACCGGGACGATCCAAACACCACACTCAGGGTCAACAAGTACATCTGGAACGCCTCGCTTGATGTACTGCATTTCCTCCCTGTCGAGGCCTCTGACCCGTTCTCCGGTCTCATCCTGACTGGATATGGAACACCGCCAGGCGGTAGCCGGGCCTATCGCGCCACGGTTCATGTGCGTGACCCTGCCCTGGACGCCCGCTCGCTGACGGTCTCATTGCACACCCGCGATGGCCGTCCCGTTGCCCGCGAAACCGCCATTGCGGTCGAAGACGCAATTTTGACCCGCGCCCGCATTCTCCGACTTCAGGACGAACGGCTCTAGCCCGCGGCCCAGGTCCGGGAACTCAAGGCCGGACCGTAGGTCGAGTTGCTCAGGACTCATATAGGAAGGCGACCGAATGTCCCGCTATTCCGCAAAGGACATTGAACAGAAATGGCAGGACAGATGGGACAGGTCGAACGCCTTCCTTGCCCGTCGCGATCCAACCAAACCCAAGTACTACGTCCTGGAAATGTTCCCGTATCCTTCCGGGCGCATCCATATGGGGCATGTCAGAAACTACACCATGGGTGACGTCATCAGCCGCTACAAGATATCCCGCGGCTTCAGCGTGCTTCACCCAATGGGTTGGGATGCTTTCGGCATGCCTGCCGAGAATGCGGCGATGGAACAGGGTGGACACCCCAGAGAATGGACTTACGGCAACATCAACGACATGCGCGCGCAGATGAAACCGCTGGGCCTTTCCATCGACTGGACACGTGAATTCGCCACCTGTGATCCCGAATATTACGGCCAGCAACAGTCGCTGTTCATTGATTTTCTTGACCGGGGCTTGGTCTACCGGAAGGCTGCGACCGTTAACTGGGATCCAGTGGATATGACCGTTCTGGCGAATGAGCAGGTGATTGACGGCAAAGGCTGGAGATCCGGTGCCCTGGTGGAACGGCGCGAACTTACGCAATGGTTCTTCAGGATCAGCGAGTTCTCGGAAGAGTTGCTCGGCGCCCTTGATAGGCTGGACGCATGGCCCGAAAAGGTCAAGCTGATGCAGCGCAACTGGATCGGGAAGTCCCGCGGGCTGCAACTCGCGTTTGGCCTTGTCGACGGGCCTGAAGGTCATGACGGGATCGAGGTTTACACCACACGTCCGGACACCCTGATGGGTGCGACCTTCGTCGCCATTTCGCCTGATCACGCGTTGGCGAGAGACCTTGAACAGCAGGATCCAAGGATTTCCGCATTCAACGCGGAGTGTCGACGCATAGGTACCTCGGAAGAGGATCTGGAACGGGCCGGGAAAAAGGGTCTTGATACCGGCCTGACGTGTCGGCATCCATTTGACCCGGATTGGGAAATCCCGGTCTATATCGCCAACTTCATTCTGATGGACTATGGCACTGGCGCCATCTTCGGCTGTCCAGCGCACGACCAACGCGACCTGGACTTCGCTCGGGCATACGGCCTCGACGTTATCGATACCTTTGTCGCAGCGGGGCACGGGACGCCGGTGGTGGATGAGGCGTTTGTTCCGCCCAAGACCGAACGCGTGAAGTGGACAAAGGGATTTGGTTGGTCAGAGGATGCCACCGGCGAGCAGGCGATCGACGCCGCCATAGCTATCTGCGAACGCAAGGGGCAAGGCAAGGGAGTTGTGAAGTACCGTCTGCGCGACTGGGGTCTGTCGCGCCAGCGATACTGGGGATGTCCAATTCCGGTCGTGCATTGCGGCAGCTGCGGAGTCGTGCCCGAACGCAAGGAGAACCTCCCTGTCAGATTGCCCGATGACGTGGCCTTCAACATACCCGGCAACCCGCTTGACCGTCATCCTGATTGGCGCAACTGCGCCTGCCCGAGATGCGGCCAATCCGCTCGGCGCGAGACAGACACGATGGATACCTTTGTGGACTCATCCTGGTATTACGCGCGCTTCACCGCTCCGCGGGCGGACACCCCAACGAATGCGGATGACATTGGATATTGGATGAACGTCGATCAGTATATCGGCGGCATCGAACATGCGATCCTGCACCTACTCTATTCCCGTTTTTTTGCCCGGGCGATGCATCGCTGTGGCCATTTACCTGAATCTGCGATCGAGCCGTTCGACACCCTCTTCACGCAAGGCATGGTAACGCACCAAGCTTACTATAGGGACGAGAAAGTCGCCGGAACAATGGCCGAACCGGAAGCGGCCCGGAGCGACCAGCCGATCGGCGACGAAGGCGGATCAAGCATCCGAAGGCTGTATTTCTTTCCTGAGGAAGTGGAACTGCGCTTGGACGGCAACCATTACCGTAAGCCGGAGGACAGGGTTGGTTCGGCTGCCGACGGCGAGGAAGCGACCCGCTACAGGGTCAACGTCCTTCCAGCCGTCAAGATGTCAAAATCGAAAAAAAACGTCGTGGATCCGGTCAATATCATCGAATGCTACGGTGCGGATACCGCCCGATGGTTTGTTCTGTCGGACAGCCCCCCGGAGCGGGATGTGGAATGGACCGCTGCGGGAGCGGAGGCCGCCCATCGGCACCTTGTCCGCGTCCATAGAATCGCTGCCGAGATCACGAATGATGACCCAATTCGTCCAACCGAGATCGACAAGGACCTCGCCCGTGTCACACACAGGACCATCCACGACGTGACCATGGGTATCGAGAGCTTTGGATTCAATACAGCGATCGCCAAGCTGTATGCGTTCACTGGCGTTATCGCGAAAGCGAAACCGGGAACCGCGACCCGACATGAAGCCATTAGGACACTTGTCCATCTCATGTCTCCGTTCACACCCCATCTGTCCGAGGAGATATGGGAAATGCTCGGTGGGCAGGGGCTCTTGGTCAACGAACCGTGGCCGGAGGCCGACCCTGATATGCTGACCGACAGCACGGTCACGCTGCCCATTCAGGTGAATGGTAAACGCCGGTCGGAAATCACGGTTGCCAAGGATCTTCAGGCGGATGAGGTCGAGCGGCTTGTTCTTGCCGATCAGGCGGTGGCCAGGGCGCTGAACGGAAGTGCCCCGAGGAAACTCGTGGTTGTGCCAGGCCGTATCGTCAATGTCGTTGTATAGGAAAATTGAAGGCGCCCGTATGGTAGGGGTTTGCCGCCTGACCGCTGCCGTACCAAAGAAGTGCCTGGCTATGCTGGGTCTATGCTTCCTGGGTCTCTCTGCATGCAACTACACGCCAGCTTTCGCTCCCGGAGGGGCCGGCGATGGGCTCAAGGGTTCCATTGCACTGAAGGAACCGGGCGACCGCAACGATTATACCTTCGCTACCCGGCTCGAGGAACGGCTGGGTCGCCCGCAAAACGCGCGTTATCGGCTCAACTACAGCATTGTTACGGGCACCAAAGGGATCGGTCGCACGCCCACACAGCAGATAACCCGCTTCAGTGTAACCGGAACAGCGGAATATCAGGTATACGACACCGCCGAAGGGCTAACCGTGCATTCTGGAAAGGTAGAGGGCCTGACCGGGTACTCGGCGACAATTCCGTTGACCAGCGCCGGTGCCGCAACCCGTGATTCCAGCGATCGTTTGATGGTCATCCTAGCAGATCAGGTGGCTGTTCGCGTTCTCTCCAGCTATCGGGGCTGGTCGGAGTGAAGCTGTCGGGAAGAAGGGCGACCCAGCACCTCGCGAAGCCGGATCCTTCGGCTTCCGGCACTTTGATCTATGGCCAGGATGCCATGCGCGTTGCCCTGAAACGGCAGGAACTCATAGCCGGAATCATTGGCCCAAAAGGTGAGGAGGAAATGCGTTTCGAACGCATCACCGCTGCTAGCCTGCGCAAGGATCCCGCACTACTCCTGGATATGGTCAAGGCGCAGGGTTTTTTCCCGGGGCCAAGGGCGGTTCTGGTGGAGGACGCCGGGGACGCAGTTGCCAAGAACATTCTCGCCGCACTCAGTGCTTGGAAGTCCGGAGATGCCCAGATTGTCGTGACTGCCGGTGCTCTCGCGACACGTTCCAGCCTTCGGAAAGCGTTTGAAGCCCACAAGACCGCCTTTGCTGTCGGGATTTACAACGATCCTCCAAGCCAGGACGAAATCGCGGATGAATTGCGGCGGGTTGGTCTGCAGGATGTTGACCGCCTGGCCATGTCGGCACTTGCAGCCCTTTCCCACCGAATTGATCCTGGAGACCTGCGGCAGACAGTTTCCAAGCTCGCTCTCTATAAGCTCGGGGATAGCACACCTGCGACGGCGGCGGACGTCGAAGCCTGTGCACCGGTCACGGTGGAAGCCGAGATCGACGATCTTCTGAACGTTGTTGCCGAGGCACGTACGGAAGACATTGGACCGGTCGTTCAGATGCTCTCGGGCCAGGGCGTCAAACCTGTCACCCTCTGCATTGGGGTCATGCGGCATTTCCGGGCCCTTCATTCCGCGTCGTGCGATTCCGGGGGAGTTGGTCCTGGGATGGCGAAGTTGCGTCCGCCGGTATTCGGTCCACGCCGCGATCGCATGATTCGGCAGGCGCAGCGCTGGGGACTTGGGCGGTTGGAACGGGCCTTGGGAATGCTGACGGACACGGATCTTCAGCTCCGGTCCGCAAACCAAACAGCACCGCAGATGGCCGTGGTGGAGCGAACTTTGGTCCGCCTATCCATGCTTACGGCCGCACACCGGTAGTCTGGGTTGTCAATTACCGCGAAAGGCTTATCCCTTTGATCAGGGCGGGTCAACATTCTGTGCCGGAGGGGCTTGACGTGCCGCTTCGTTCGCTTTATGTTCCTCCCATGCCAGGCCGATGGAAAGACGACCGCCCCATGTCCCGCCAGAAGTCCGGGGAGCTTTTCCCGGACGACAGCGCCTGCGCCCGGCACCTTGCGGAGCTGCGCTGGGGCAGTGGCTTCGCGTGCCCCGCCTGCGGCGGGACCAGGGGCTGGGAGCCGAGGGGGAGCGCTGCCGCCGGGAGTGCGCGGACTGCGGCCGCCAGACCTCGGTGACGGCGGGCACCGTGACGCACCACTCCCACCTTCCGACGGGGACGTGGTTCCTTGCGGCCCACCTCATGGCGACGCACTCCAACGGCATCTCCGCGCTGCAGCTCCAGACGCAGCTGGGCATCGGCAGCTACAGGAGCGCCTGGCTGCTTCCCCGGAAGCTGCGCCGGGCCATGGTGGACCCGGACTGGAGCCCGCTGCAGGGGGACCGCTGAGGTGGACGGGGCGTCGATGCCCTGCCGCGACGGCGGCGGCGCGGAGGGCGGCGGGGAGAGGGCCGCAGCGCGGCGGGCCGGATCCCCGTCGCCGGGGCCGTGGAGCTGTCGGAGGACGGCAGTCCACGCCGCATCCGGCTGGAGACGGTCGGGGACTACGGCGCCGAAGCGCTCCGCGGCTTCATCGCCGGGGCGGTCGAGCCAGGCGCCTGGACCGTCACCGACGGATGGAGCGGATACATCGGCCTGCCCGACAACCCGCGCGGGCGCAGGGTGGTCGGCGGCCGCCCGGCCCACGAGGTCCTGAGGTGGATCCACCGGGTGTTCCCCGACCTCAGGCGCCGGGCCATGGGCGCGTACCACGGGCTGCGCAGGAAGCGCACCCAGCGCTACCTGGACGGATTTGTCTTCCGATGGAACCGCCGCCGGCGGCGGCGGACCTCCTTCGACCGACTCCCCGGCATCGGCCTCTGGCTGACGCCCGCGACGTCACCGACGCCGCCGCCTGACGCCCGCGGACCCACGCCCGGACTCCGCCCCGGCCCGCGGCGGCCGACCCCCAGTCCCCCAGAATCCCGATCCTTCCGGCTCCGGACGGACCGCCGCATGGCGGCGGCGTCGCTGATTCCGCCGGAATCCGGGGAACCGGCCGTCCCGCGCCCGGCACAACTTCTTGCGGTGCCGTAGTCAGAGGGATAAGCCTTTTTCTACCAACTAAGTAAAGACTCAAGAACAAAAATGGAACATCATGCTGTGTGACACCCCATGCTTCTGCGTGTGATCGGTGCGGTCGTCCTGTATTCCGTGTCCGCGAACCGCAGAAGGGGAGAACGGCATGCCAGCAATGGTCATGGTCCCGCGCGCCGACCGAACACCTGCACAGCTACGCGGACTGGCTTCGAAACACAGGTTCCGCGACGGCCGCCGCCGGCGTCGGCGCCCGGACCCTCCGCGACCGGGTCATGCGTTACAGCGCCGACGGCCTCGACGGCCTCCGGGACAGCGCCCGGTCGGGGCGTCCGCCGAACCTGGAAGGCGGGCAGGCGGAGGAGGTCGCGTCGTGGCCGGAGCTGGCCCGGACCCCGACGCGGGTGGGCCCTCCCGCTGGGCCGTCGCCGACATCCGGGCGCGCATCGCGGACAGCTTCGGGGTGGCCAGGGAGGCGGTGCCCGACGGCGTCGCCCCGGAGGATGTCCTTGCGTACTTCCAGGACGGGGCCCGCATCGGCCGGAAGGGCATGCTGCCAGGGGTCCGGGCAAGGAAGGGGACGCGCCCACGCGTCGCGCGGGACCACCGGTACGGATACGTGTACCTGTTCTCCGCCGCCTGCCCCGGGACCGGCGACGCGGTCGGGCAAGTCCGCGGCAGGGCCAGCACCGGCGGGACGGACCGGCGCCTCCAGGAGACCGGGGAGTGGGTCCCCACCGACGTCTCCCTGCTCCGGCTGCCACCCTGCAGCCCGGAGCCGAACCCGGCCGGAACCCTGTTCCCCCTCCTCAAGCGCCGCCACCTCCCCAACCGGATGTCCGGAAGCGCAGGGCACGCCAGGGAGGCCGTGGATGAAGTGTGGGACGGGTCCATCCGCCGGAAGGGGGAGGTCATGCGGAACGCCACAAGGGAGTGGGCGGTGCCGTGAGATCCGGGGCGCCTGTCGGTGATTGCTTATTTGGTTTGGTATCACTTGTAACGCGTTGATCCCACGTGATTTCCGGAGTTCCGTTCTTCCGCCACAATCAGCCGTTTCGGGCGTGGACCTCACCCTACAGTCTGCCCGATTCCGCTTGGGCGTCAATGCGGAGTCACTGACCTCAAGGCGCGACCGGCAACGGTGGTTGGAACTCCTAAGGATCTGATTGGCGGTATCCAAATTGCGACGACCGACCGCCAAAGTTCCGGAGGGTCAGATCTGCAGGTGAAGTCAGGTCCGGGATCCGGAAAGTCAGGGGTCTTTCCGCCACAACCAGTCAGAAAACGAAGAGTGGCCATAATGTCGGCATGATCGAAAGCGGAGGTCAGCCCTAGCAGGCATCGGCATCTGTCTTCCGGGATCTGGTCGCGGTAGTCCTCGGGCATGGCAATTCCCTACCCTGTTCACGGGGACTCCCGCCTCCTGCTGGCCAGTCGGCGCAGTCACTTGCCGGGGAACCGGTCACCACCGCCCACTTTGCCATACTTAAGGGGGAACGGGGTGTTCAATGGAATCCCAGTTCGTGACAGGTGGAACCACAGGACCCAAGCTTGGCATTTCGCGGCTGAATTGATCTCATCGAAGGATATCCTTGACCTGATCATCACGTAAAGCTAACCTAGGAGTAAGCGGGGCACTTATGAACCCGCAGACCGAGGCAAAACAATAGTGGCGATGAAAAGTCCCGAGCGGTTTTCAGGCCTACCGGAATATGCATTTCCGCGACTACGGTCGCTTCTTGACGGCACCTCACCGGGTGGCGACGTAATCCATATGTCGATTGGTGAGCCGCGACATGCCTTCCCTGAATGGGTTGGAGGAATCATTACTGAACATTCAGAGGAATTTGGACGGTATCCACCGAATGACGGTACGCCCGAGCTTCTCGAGGCCATCGCAGGTTGGATATTCCGCCGTTATGGAGTTCGCCTGTCAGCGGACCGCCAGATCATTGCCTTAAACGGTACCCGAGAAGGGTTGTTCAACGCATGTTTGACGCTATGCCCAGCCCGCCACGACGGCGAACTGCGGATCAAGGTGTTGATTCCCAATCCTTTCTACCAAGTCTACGCCGCAGCAGCCCTAGCGTCCGATGCAGAGCCCGTCTATGTGCCGGTCACCGCAGAATCCGGATTTCTGCCCAACTACGGAAGCCTGGCGCCAGAGGTTCTGAACCGGGTTGGCGTGGCATATCTGTGCTCGCCCGCCAATCCGCAGGGAACGGTCGCATCCCGCGACTATCTGGCGGAAGTTATCACTCTGGCGGAAAAACATGGATTCCTGCTTTTCTCGGATGAGTGCTATTCAGAACTCTATGGGGGTGAGCCGCCAGTCGGTGCGCTGCAGGTCGCGGCCGAATTGGGCGTTTCACCAGAGCGGGTGATCGCATTCAACTCGCTCTCCAAACGCTCGAATCTAGCGGGGCTGCGGTCCGGGTTCGCAGCGGGCGGACCGAATTGCATCGCACGCCTCAAGCAGCTTCGTGCATATGGTGGCGCACCGCCACCACTTCCGCTGCAGCGAGCAGCTGCCAAAGTCTGGCAGGATGAGATGCATGTCGACCTGAACCGCTCCCTCTACCGTGCGAAATACCGGCTTGCTGATCGTCTTTTCGGTTCTGTGCCGGACTATTCGCCTTGCAGCGCTGGTTTCTTTTTGTGGCTGCGGGTGGGCGACGGCGAGGCGGCGGCACTTAAGCTCTGGCGCGAGACCGGGGTGAGGGTGCTCCCCGGCGCCTATCTGGGTCGGGAGGTGAATGGCTTCAATCCGGGACGTGAATACATCAGGGTCGCGATGGTTGCTCCAATTGAAGAACTTGCGTGCGGTCTGAACAGACTGCGTGACTGCGTATATAGCTGAGACAGGATCCAAGATGGCTACATATAATCAGAACGTTCGCAGGAGGTTGTTGGACCGGGAAACCCAGGAGATGCTGGAACGCCGCTTGAAGGCATTATTTGGGCTGATGCTGTTTGGTGCAGGCATTGCTTTGGCTTTGGCATTGGGATCCTACGAGCCAACCGACTCGAGCTGGCTTTCCGCCACCTACGCCCCGATAAGAAACCTGCTCGGCTGGACCGGCGCGTCTGCCGCGTCCGCTCTATATATGGTGATCGGTTGGGGCGGCTGGGGAATCGCGCTGCTATTGCTGGGATGGGGTATGCGATTCATGCTGGATGTCGGCACCAGACGGCTTGCGGTTCGAATTCTCGTCGCACCGGTGTGGATCGCCGTCACTGCGATATTTGCGTCTACGCAGATCCCCGGTAGCTCATGGGAGCACAGCTTTGGCCTCGGCGGATTGTTTGGTGACATGGTGCTGGGAATGCTGTTGAGCACCTTACCATTCACCGCAACGGAAGCGTTGAATGCGACGGCTCTTCTTTTGGTGCTGGGAGTGTTCATCCTGGGTCTCTACGCGCTCGGATGCACAATGGCGGAAGTCAGCAGTGCGGGGCGATTCCTGGGTCGAGGACTGCTGAGGGTCACCAGGACAAATGTCCGACTGCCAAAGATGCCAGAGAGGTTATCACCGAACGCCCGCCGATGTGAGCCTCCAGTCTCTTCGGCCACCGCGGACCCTGAACCATCGAACCACTCCGCTGGCGCGCTGAATGGCTTCGCACAACGTCATAAGGAACCGCCGGTGACTGTTGCCGGGCAGAGGGACAACGCCGACCTCATCCATTCCGGATCACCTTTTGTGGAACCGTTGCCGGAAATGCAGGAAGCTCTAGGCACTCCTGCGTCCCTCAATCCTGAACCGGCCTCCATGGTGAAGGTTGCGAAGCCGCCAACTTACAGGCAGTCGCAGCAAGCAAAGGCGGAGGCACAGCCGAGGCTAGGTCTGGGCGACGTGAAGTCTGTACCTCAAAGGCCACCGTTGTCGTTGCTGGAGGATCCGGTTGGGCGGGTGCGCCATCAGCTTAGTGAGGCGGCCCTGACAGAGAATGCGCGCATGTTGGAAAGCGTCCTGGATGATTATGGCGTCAAGGGCGACATTGTCAGCGTTCGGCCAGGTCCCGTTGTCACCATGTATGAGCTTGAGCCAGCACCTGGGCTACGGGCAAGCCGAATCATTGGCCTGGCGGATGACATAGCCCGGTCCATGTCAGCGTTGGCCGCCCGCGTGTCAACTGTTCCCGGATGCAGTGTAATCGGTATCGAACTGCCAAATGACAGTCGTGAAAGGGTCATGCTGCGAGAGATTCTATCGTCAAAGGACTTCGGCGATTCGGGAATGGCACTCCCACTTGCGCTCGGAAAGGACATCGGCGGCGCTTCGGTTGTGGCAAATCTTGCCAGGATGCCGCACCTGTTGATCGCGGGAACAACGGGCTCAGGCAAGTCAGTAGCGATCAACACGATGATCATGTCACTGCTCTACAGACTCACACCTGATGATTGCCGGTTGATCATGATAGATCCGAAGATGCTTGAACTGTCCGTCTATGATGGCATTCCCCATCTCCTCTCACCCGTCGTAACGGATCCCAAGAAAGCCGTCGTCGCACTGAAATGGGTCGTGGGCGAAATGGAGGAACGCTACCGTAGGATGTCCCTGATAGGTGTTCGCAACATCGAGGGCTATAACGGAAGGGTGAAGGAAGCGCTCGCCAAGGACGAAATGTTCAGCCGCACTGTCCAGACCGGCTTTGATGATGAGACGGGGGAGCCGGTTTTCGAAACCGAGGAATTCCAACCGGAGAAGCTGCCCTACATCGTCGTGATCGTAGACGAAATGGCAGACCTTATGATGGTCGCCGGCAAGGAGATCGAAGCCTGCATACAACGGCTGGCGCAGATGGCACGAGCATCCGGCATCCATCTGATCATGGCGACGCAACGACCGTCAGTCGATGTCATCACCGGCACCATCAAGGCGAATTTCCCGACCAGGATCTCCTTCCAGGTGACGTCCAAGATAGACAGCCGCACCATTCTCGGTGAACAGGGAGCGGAACAACTGCTTGGAATGGGTGATATGCTGTATATGGCCGGTGGAGGGAGAATTGCCCGCATTCACGGACCCTTCGTCAGCGACGAGGAGGTGGAGGATGTCGTGAACTTCCTGAAGGGCTTTGGTCCGCCGGAATACGTCGGTGGCGTCGTCGAAGGCCCTGATGGCGAGCGCGAGGGTGACATTGACCTTGTTCTGGGGCTTGGAGGAAACACGGACGGAGCGGACGCACTCTATGATCAGGCTGTGGCCGTCGTGATAAACGATCGGAAGTGTTCGACCTCCTATATCCAGCGCAAGCTTGCCATTGGTTACAACAAGGCGGCACGGCTGGTGGAGCAGATGGAGGAACAGGGACTCGTATCCGCTGCAAACCATGTGGGCAAACGCGAGATTCTTGCACCGGAACCGAATTGACTGCCGCTCGGGCTTCGCTTCTTAAAGCCGAGGCCCGAACAAATCATTGCGCCCCTCAATTTTGGCATGTGATTCCCAGCAACATTCGCTATATTGAGTCCATGAACATCTCGCGTCGCGCTTTCGCACTTCTCTGCTTCACCACCTTCCTGCCCATGGCGGGCGAGGCCGCCGATAAGCTGCCCTTGGACCGTATATCAGCATATCTGAATGATCTTGTATCGGCGAAGAGTGCGTTCACTCAGATCAACTCCGACAATACGATTTCCACCGGAACTCTCTATTTGAGACGACCAGGTCGGGTGAGGTTTGAATACGACCCTCCCGAGACCGCTCTGGTGTTGGGAAGTTCCGGGCGATTGGCGATCTTCGATGGAAAATCCAATCAACCCCCGGAGCAATATCCGTTGCGGCGTACACCGCTCCATCTAATTCTGAAACGGCGCGTCGATCTCGAAAAGGAAACGATGGTCATTGGTCACACGTTCGATGGCATAGCGACAAGCGTAGCGCTGCAGGACCCCGAAAGACCGGATCTTGGCATGATTCGCCTGGTGTTTTCGGGACCGCCGATTGAACTCCGTCAATGGGTGATCACAGGCAGCGACGGAACCGAAACCACGGTAATCCTCCGTGATATAGACAGGGACGCGGTTCTCGCGTCATCCCTATTCAACATAACGCTGGAAGCCGAAAAGAGGAAGCCGTGATCAAACTGCGCGGCAATTCCTCAGTTGCCTTCGGTACATGTTCGAACGCTCCTGAACCCGGACCGACTTGTCGAGCAGCCACCGCTTGCTGCGATGGGAGCCACGTAGATATCCAGCGTGACCCTCATGATAGGCCAGATACTGATTTCGGGCGTCGGTTGGCGGGATTCCGGTTCGCTGGAGGGTCTTGTTCATGTACCAGCCAATGAAGTCCGATGCGTCATCGATTTTGTCGCGTCGCGCGAAACGTCTGCCGGTTTCACTCTTATATTCTTTCCACGTTCCATCAAGTGCCTGGGCATAGCCGTAGGCGGATGACTGCCGCCCTCTTGGAATCACGCCAAGGATGTAGCGCCTTGGCGTGCGCGCTTTGCTGTTGAATGTCGATTCATGATAGATCGTTGCCATCTGCACGTGGACGGGAACATCCCATCTGCGTTCGGTTCGTTTGAATGCCCTAAGGTAGGCCGGGCGCTGGTCGACGATGCTGCATGCATCATTTAGATTGCGTGGTACCGAAGAAGAGGAACCACAGCTGGCCATTAGACCAAGAGCCAGTAAAGTGCCGAATGTCCTGCCCATAGTTTTCCACCCGATGTTGCTGTTTGTTCCGTTCGTTGTCCGGAAAGCTACAGTGGTCCCGGTCAAAATGGAAGTGGGGTTTCTTTGTCCTGCGTGTAGTGATCTTCCGCGTCCAAGGTTCGACTCCTCAAGTCTGATTGGGACAGTGCTTGCTTCGGCCTCAGGGATGTGGTGCGTCGCGAGACCCTTCCCGCGCCTGAAAGGAGCTTCGGCTCGGGTTCCGGTTCGACGATTTGGGAACACTGGAACTCTGCATTCCCGCACGATTGGCCGTCACGCGAACGAACTTGCGATTCCGCTTGATTCCTGCGTAGGCTACAGTGACAAAGTCATATCGCTCCTCAGGAAGGAAACGCGGAATGTTGAAGAATAGCGCAAAGTATGGGTTGGGGCAGGTCGTCCGCCATAGAAAGCACCCATTCCGCGGCGTCGTATTTGACGTCGATCCAAAATTTTCCAGTACCGAAGAGTGGTATGAGTCGCTTCCGAAGGAAGGCAGGCCGAAGAAGGACCAGCCATTCTACCATCTTCTCGCGGAGAACGAACACTGCTACTATGTGGCCTACGTATCCGAGCAGAATCTGGAAGCGGACAATTCAGGCGAGCCAGTCGATCACCCTGATCTGGCTTCGCTGTTCGGGGAATTCGAGAACGGGCACTACCCGCTACAGGCGCAATTGAACTGAGCCCGAGTGGCGGGCCGGGTTCAATACCCAATCGCGCAACCATCCTTTCTTGGATCCGATCCACCTTCAAGAATCCCAAGGTCGTGATCTATGCGAATCGCCTGCGCCCCACCGATGCCAGTCTCTGGCCTGACTATGACATGACCACGATCGGCAAGTTCAGCACATACAGAGTCAGAATAGCCGTCTTCCAGCTGCAGTTCACCGTCATGTGAGAATGACCGTGGCCCGTCGATGGCGGATTGTGGGTCAAGTCCAAAATCAACGACGTTCGTGACGAGACGTGCATGTCCACATGCCTGGTATTGTCCACCCATCACACCAAAAGGCATCATCACACGATCGTCTCTCTTGAGCATGGCCGGAATAATCGTATGCATCGGTCTTTTTCCTGCAGCGGCTTCGTTCGGGTGGCCTTCGGCTAACGTAAATCCAGCTCCCCGGTTGTGTAAGAGGATTCCGAACCGCTCCGATGCAATGCCGGAACCGAAGCTGTGGAATATCGAGTAGATCAGCGAGACCGCCATGCGGTCCCGGTCAACTACGGCGATATAGACTGTATCCCGATGTACCGCTTCTGTCAGTTTCGCCGCCCGGGGCATTGCGCGCCCGGGATCAATCAGCGAGGCGAGTTGGCTTGCAGTCTCGGGCGCCAACATGTGATCGAGACGCGTCGAGCTGTCGAAATCGGCTACAAACCGGTTTCGGGTGTCATAGGCAAGCTTTGTCGCCTCTGCCTCGATATGGGCGCGCATAGCTCCCCAGGGTTCCATCGCCGCGAAATCGAACCTGGAAAGAATGTTCAGGAGAAGAATTGCAGCCGCGCCCTGACCGTTAGGGGGATGCTCGACCAATTCGACATCTCCGTATTTTCCACTTATCGGCTTCGTGTAGTCGCAACGTGCCTCAGCGAAATCGTCCTGAATATGGACTCCGCCGAATGCCTTCAGGCTGTTCACCATATCCTCGGCCACTTCTCCTTCGTAAAAGGCTGAACGTCCGTCTGCAGCAATGCGGCGCAGGACTTCGGCTTGCCTGGAATGTCTGAATAACACTCCAGCACCTGGGGCCTTGCCTCCATTCAAATAGTACCTGCGCGCCACACCCTGAAGAGCGGTTGCGGAACGTGACCAATCAAACGCTACGCGGGGGGCAACCGGCACTCCAGCCTCAGCGTAGAAGACCGCAGGGGCGAGTACGGCGTCCAATCCGAGCGTTCCATGATCGGAGGCGAGTGTGCAGAATGCGTCAACCGCACCGGGTATCGTCACGGCTTCCGGGCTGTAAAGAGGAACGGTATCGTGGCCCAACTCACGCATGGATGCGGCACTGAGGTTGGAGGGAGCCCGACCTGAGCCATTGATCGCGATGATCCGATCTTCGCTGGCTGGTTTGATGAGCGCAAAGCAGTCGCCGCCTATTCCAGTCATCTGAGGTTCGCAGATCCCAAGCAACACCGCGCCCGCGATCGCGGCATCTGCCGCATTGCCACCAGCCTGAAGTGTTTCCACCGCCACTTTGGCTGCAAGTGGATGCGAAGTGGCGCACATGCCATTGACGGCGAACACAGGGGAGCGACCGGGAAGATGGAAGTCACGCATTGTAGTCTCCAAGTCTGCTGGCAGTGCACCGTGATCCCGTTGCGCCAGCTGCTGCGTTTCGGAGGTGCCAAGACGATCATATGGGTTTGCCAGGCCGCTCACAAGCGATTGGAGCCTACATTGGACACCCAAGGTAATGGTGATCGGTCACTGAAACATGTCCAGATCGGCGGATTCCGTGCCTTTACAGGCGGAAGCTCCCTTTGAGCGGAGCCTAAGCAGGCAGGCGGTCGCCTGGAGACGCCAAACCATCAGCAATCATTGCGTGTAGCGCGGGCCTTCGCCATCACGCAGATCAGTTCAAACATGATCGAAACGCCCAGAAAGGCCGTACCACCAGAAGAATCGAAGGGTGGAGACACCTCGACCAGATCAGCGCCCACGATGTCCAGCCCATCCAGAAGCCGAGCCACCAACAACGCATCGAATGAGTTCGGGCCACCCACCTCCGGTGTTCCAGTCCCGGGCGCGAACGACGGATCCACAAAATCAATATCGTAGCTTATATAGGTTGGCCCATCACCTGCGATTTCCCGCGCCTCACCCATTACGTCCTCTGGCCCTCGCGAGAAATATTCCTCGATTGGAATCACCCTGATCCCCACGGAATTTGCGAAGTCCCTGTCCTCCATGTCATAGGCCGTGCCGCGAATTCCGATCTGAACCACGCGTTTCGGATCGAGAAGGCCTTCCTCCACCGCCCGCCGGAACGGTGTGCCGTGGGTATACCGATTGCCGCCGAAATATGAGTGAAACAGATCCGTATGGCTGTCGAAATGGACCATTCCCAATGGATGGTGTTTGGCGAGGGAACGCAAAACGGGCAGGCTGAGAAGATGATCTCCGCCAGCCGTCAACGGCAGAACGTCTGCCGCCATTACCTTGTCGTAGAATGAAGTGATCCGATCCATCGTGTCCTGGAGGTCCGCCGGATTTGGCCCGACATCGCCAAGGTCTGCGCAGTTGACCGCTTCGTAAGGACGCACTCCTGTCGCCCCGTGCTCGGCCCTGATCATGGTGGAACAGTCACGAAGCTGCCTTGGGCCATGCCGCGGACCTGGCCTGTTTGTCGTTCCGCTGTCCCAGGGAATGCCGATCAACCCAATGTCTACTTCCCGAACCCTTGCGTTGTTCAGGTCGACGTGCGGCAACCGCATGAATGTGGGTATCCCCGCAAACCGAGGCAGGTCCATGCCGGATACTGGCCGGAAAGACGATTCACCCATTTCTCACCCTCCGTGTCACGAGACCGCCAGAAAGAACCTGACTGCCATCACGTCCGTCAAGCTCACTGCCTTCATTGCAATATCCCTGATCCTGTTCAAGTCAGCGCAACCGTCCAATTCTGCCATTGGCGGACCCATCGGTACCAATACTCCCGCTTCGGGTCGCTTCCCTTGGCAGCGGGACCGCCGCCATCTCACCCGGAAAGACGCCGGCACGGCATGTCACGTCAAGGAAGCCTTCGTCAATTCGAAACCAACGGAGGCAGCCGAAATCAAACGGTCGAGGTCATGTTCTCCCGAACAACCGCTCGATGTCCTTAAGTTTCAGTTCCACGTGGGTAGGCCGACCATGGTTGCATTGGCCCGAGTGAGGGGTCGCCTCCATCTCACGAAGCAGCGCATTCATGTCATCCGCGCCCATTCGTCGGCCGGAGCGCACTGAACCGTGGCATGCCATGCGGGAGAGCACCGCATCAATGCGCGCCTGAACCGCCTCACTGTCGCCAAGGTCAGTCAATTCGTCCAGCACGTCGTGCAGCATCGCCGCTGCATCCACCACGCCCAGTATGGCTGGTGTTTCGCGAACCGCCAGGGCATTGCCACCAAATCTCTCGACCACCAAACCAAGGCGGGCAAGGTCGTCCACCGCTTCCAGTAGCAAGGATGCGCTCTCTTCGGACAATTCGACGATTTCAGGGATCAGCAATGCCTGTGACGCCACGCGCTGTCCAGCCATCTGCTCCTTAAGTTTCTCATAGACCAGCCGTTCATGGGCCGCATGTTGGTCGACGATGACAATGCCGTCGCCGGTTTGGGCAATGATGTAGTTCTCATGAACCTGAGCGCGTGCCGCTCCCAACGGATAGGCCGATGCCTCGTCAACCACCGCGGGTTCCACATCCTCAACCCGAGCGGAAACGGTCGCCGAATCCTCGAACAATGGATCGGTCCGCGGCTGCTGTCTTGGAAGCGCGGAGCGCGAGGACGACTCCATCTGATAGATCCGGGGAGGCTCGCCGGACTCTGTGCGCAGCGCTTCCAACGCCGCATCGGCCACCGTACTGGACGCACGGTGCCCTGCACCCGCAAGCACGCTGCGCACCCCGGATACAATCAGCGATCGAGCGGAAACAGGATTTCTGAACCGCACCTCCGCCTTGGACGGATGCACGTTTACATCAACCAATTGCGGATCGCAGCCTATGAACAACGCGGCAGCCGGATGCCGATCACGGCTCAGAAAGTCCGTATATGCTGCCCGGATGGCCCCAAACAGCATCCTGTCCAGAACGGGTCGGCCGTTTACGAAAAAGTACTGTGCGACCGCCCTACCTCGGGAATACGTGGGAAGTGCGGCAAGGCCTGATAGGTGAAGTTCCTCTCGGTTGAAGTCAACTGACAGTGCGTTGTCCGAGAATTCCGGCCCAAGAATGCAGGCAAGCCGACTCCGAAGTGCAGCCAGTGAGTCACCGTTTTCGGGGTCGACACGTAACACCTGCCTGCCGTCTCCGCCGCGGGAAACGTCGTGCAGGGTGAATCCCACCCGAGGCTCGGCCATTGCCAAGCGCTTCACTACATCCAGAATGGCTTGCGCCTCCGCACGGTCCGAGCGAAGGAATTTCAGCCTTGCTGGTGTCGCAAAAAACAGATCCCGAAGTTCCACTATGGTTCCGCCATTCAGCGCTGCCGGACGAAGGTTTTCCTGTCGTCCGCCGACGACGGATATCTGGGCACCTTCCTCACCATTCACGCGCGATGTGATCGTCAGGCGACCGACTGCCCCAAGCGACGGCAACGCCTCGCCGCGGAACCCGAACGTGTGGATGTTCAGTAGGTCATTCCCATCGATCTTGGATGTCGCATGGCGGGACAGTGCCAAAGACAGATCAGGCGGGGCGATGCCATGACCGTCATCCACAATCCGAATCAGGGTCTTTCCACCATCTGCATACTGCACACCGATACGTCGGGCTCTCGCATCAAGTGCGTTCTCGACGAGTTCCTTGACTGCGGACGCCGGACGTTCGACCACTTCTCCCGCCGCAATTCGGTTGATCACCGACTCGCCGAGTTGGCGGATCACCGGACGGTTCTCGTCTATTCTGTCACGCATTGCCTGCACATTGATGCAACTGACATTCGGGAAAGGTCGAAACGATGCCTATAGATGATTGCCCACAGGCCGAAACACGGCTGATGGAACAACATGGCGGACATTGGCAGAATGTCCAACCCCGTAAATTCCCCGACGAGGCGGATTCCGTTGCCCGATGGCAAGACACTGGGCAGTTGTTGCCCGGAAGACGTGGAGAGACTTGGGAGAGTCTGTCGAGCGGCGATTCAGGACGACTGTCGATGGCCTTTGAGAACTGGATCCCACTTCCACTTCGAAGCGCAACGCCGGTTCAGTCGCTTACGAGGGGGCCAGAGATTGATTTCGCCTGCAGCAGCCGACACCGGTGGATTGGAATTGGCTGGCGACGGCGTCGACCGAGGAATCGCCTGTCAGGACAGGTCTTGCATCAGCGAGGCGGATCGATCCACGACGATACTTAGAACTTGGTCCCGAACTGTCTTTGCTGCTTCCGACTTATGCGCAAATGCAGGCAACTTCGTAGCGGTCGCGCGTTGGGAGAGTCGCGCGGCGAGATCCGCCAGAACGGCCTTGGCTTCGTCGCCCGGCAGTCCGATCGTGCGTGCCATGTTGAGAAAATCCCGGGGTCGGAGTTGGTCATCCTTACCGTTTAGCTTCAGGGCCATTCGGTCCCTGGCGAGGCCCGGAAAAACGCGGGTGGTGACGGCGTCATAGAGCGGTGCCAACCGTACCGACGTAAAGGCTCTCATCCCGATGTCGGCCGTTCTGAGTAGTGCGACATTCTTCAGGTGCATATCGCCATCGGCAATGAGCCAAGCGAAGGCGGCCCGACGAAACAGGATGCCAAGATCGGCGGCAGGATCGGTCGAGAGCGGGCGAAGACCCTTGGCGACGCGTTCGATGGTGCCATCATATTTTGCCGAGGCAGGCAGGTTCAGGATCGAGCAGAAGTCCTCCAGCGCAAGACACCGCTGGTCATTCGGGCCGCGTCGGATGTCGAAACGTTCGACCAGCAACGCCGGAGGCATGCCGTCGGGCATCTGAACCAATGCGGCGGACGGCACTTCAAAGCCGCCAGCACGGCCGAATTCCAGGCAAAGCCATTCGACGATAGGTAGTGTTTCGAAGCCTGCTGATCCGGCGGGCTTGAGGACATGCGTGAACGCCCGATCAACAGCCGGCAGCAGGGTTCCGTCAGCAAGGAGGCTCATCGGTACTTTGATCTGGACGCCAGACAGGCGGGGTGTCCCTGGCTCAGAATAGAGTTTCGCGAGGTTGCGTTCGAATGTATCCGCCATAGGTCCTCGCCCCAGCCCACGATAGCGACCGTTGAAGCGACCCGCCTGGGAGAACGCCTGAAGAGGCGTCGAGAGGATATCCTGCGGGACAGCCGCCAATTCGGCCCGACTCGGGACGACCGCAACGTTGGACATGTAACGTCGACCACCCCTCAATACCTCGCGCTGGTCGCCTTCCCGGAGTATTCGGGCGAGCCATCCCTCGGGAAGTAGGGATTCGATGAACGGTGGGGGCTTTCCTAGCGCACTATCGCGAACCGGTGTCGGAGCCGTGCGCCTACGCGGCTGCCAACTCCATTCGAAACCGTCATGGGCGAGATTACCAAGCAGCTGGCCGTGCCAAGCCACCAAAAGGTGGAGAGCGGCCTTGTTGGGAGGCACCTTGGCGGCGACAGGTTGCTGCAGGAGGAAGCGTTCAGCACGTTCGCCCTCGCGGTACCACCCGTTGCCGCGCGCCAGTGCCCAAACGGAATCTGCCGCGGATTCGGGCGAGCCGTATTCCTTGACCAGACGCACGGCCATTCGGTCGCGCATCTCGGACGTGACCGCGCTGGCATGTTCGCTCCGCAGCCGAAAGGCCTCCAGAAAGCGCTGGCGCGGTGACGAGATTTCGACATGCAACTCGCCCAAGTCGTCGCCGATCACGGCGGAGGCGGTCGATGGATTCCGCGGGGCCGTGTTCTGGACGATCTCGAGCATGCGAAGGCGTGTGTGTTGATTGCGTCGGCCGCTGATGAACAGCCGTCCGTCTGGTGCCGGGCCCAGAAGGAGTGAGCTTGCCGACGACAGGTAAGCACTGGGATAGAGGTAGCGGGCGATGCGCACTGCGCGGCTGAGGATCACGGTTTCGATGTCGCTGTCACTCTCGACATAGATTCCACGGACGAGCCTGATGAGAGTACCGGCGCAGGCGCGGTCGTGCGCGCGTTTGGCGTCAATGGTTTCCCCGACCAAGTGCAGCATGATGAAATATTCCGCATCTGACATACGCAATATTGATCGCGAACACCAATGTGTCAAGAGAATTACACGGTTCTCAGATGCGTGATAATTCGATCATCCCAATGTCAGGATCCGAGTCGCCGCGGGCGCTCCGATTTCCGCAGCCTATCGCTTTCCCGCCGTTGGCGCTGTACGTTGTCAACGTCATATGATTGGATACGCCCCTGCCATGAGGCAGTCTGTTCCTGATTTGTTTCGTTTCTCTACATATCACCTCCGCATGATACTGCTCATGGGCTCCATTTTGTCCCCCCACTTCCACTCCGAAGTGCAACACCGGCCATTCCCGCAGCGGGGGCGTAGCCCGAGCGTAGGGAATGGCCGGAAGGCGTGGTTTCCGGCCCAGCCGGGCGGCGATGGCTCCGTCGGATAGACCGCTTTCCTTCAGCGCGCCGATCCGGCATCTTTCGTCCCGGGTCAGGTGGCGGTAGCCCTCGGGCATGGCAGTCTCCCCTGTTTCAGAAAAGGGACTGTCGCCGCCTGCTGGCCGATACGCAACATCATGCGGCCGGAAAACCGGTCACTACCGCCACTGGTGTTGCACTTCAGGGTGGAATGGGGGGGGGTATTTTCAATGTCCTGATCGAGGCCGTCCCGGCCATTGCGTTCCGGGAGACCAACGATACCGATCCCGCGCTGGTGCATTCGCCGTTGGTGCGGGATATTGAGGAGACCTGCGACTGTTGACGGGCGTGGCGGCATCCCACTGACGTTCTCCAAGGCGTTCAAGCGAATTTTCACGCACTGAGCCGCAGTTGAGTTCGACTCGGCCGGCCGCACCGAGACGGATACCTTCGCCGCTAACAAGGCGCTGAACGAACCTGACTTCGCCCCGCTCATTGCGCCCCTCGACCTGATGATCGTGATGAAGCTCAGCCGGCACTGCAGTGGTGAGTTCCAGCTGATCAAGGCAGGTCGGGAATTGATCGGATCCGTGCAACGACGACGTCATTTGCCCGCATTGCATGGAGGTTCTAGCTCGCTCTACTCGGCAAAGCTGCTGTAGCAAGAGCGCACCACGGACCCGCTACCGCTGCGAGGAAGCGGTGTTCATGAAGATCCCGCCTTGACGGCTGGCATTTTTGCTTGAGACAGGTGGGATGGTGCGCCGAGCCGCGAGGCATTGACTGCGAAACTGCGTTCAGATCTCAGATGGTGTGCGGATAGATCGAATCCCAATGAGAAACCAAAGATCAGCTTCTGGCAATTGGATTAACCCGGATATCTCACCAGATTTTGTTGCATGGGGCTGGAATCCGTGACATATGCAGGGATTGCAGGACCTTGCACGGGACGGAGGACCGACCCCATGCAGACACAGTGCAACGCCGACCGTATCGATTCCAGCCACCATGGCCGACGTGAGGTGACGGGCGCCTCCGGCGGCGGACGGCTGTCATCGGACGGCGGCGCTCCCCTTCCCGGGGAGGCGGACCTGCTGACCGGGCTGACGCGCGGACTGGCGGACCGCTTCACGGACCACCGTGACCCGGACCGCACCGGGCACGGCCTCCGGTGCCCCGTCGCCCAGCGGGTGATGGGGACCGCGCTGGGCTACGGGGACATCAACGACCATTCAAATCGAGAACAGCCTTTAGTGAACCGTCCGCCAAAAGTGGCTGAAAGAACTTCCTCGCCTTTACCCCACCATATTCGCGGACGGCTCTGGCCAGCGCCTTCGCATCCACATGCGATACGCGCCTCTTCACGCCCTCAAGCAAATATGGTTTTGGCTCAGCGAGGCGGTTCATGTTATCCACGAGATCAACGAGCAAAAACTCCTCGGAGTGCGTTTTCGGGAAGTGCGGTTTCACCCGAAAGTCATACTCGCGCTTGCCAAGCCGGAAGTGCCCGTGGCGCTTGTGGTTGTAGACCACAGTCTTGTTGTAGAGCTGGGTCGAACCCACGCCGAGCGCGTTGTAGGCATTGGGCGAGGTCAGCAGGAATCGATGGTCTTTTAGAAACGCCTCGACCAGTTTCCCTTCATCGGCAGGTGCTGCGCCAAAGCTTGTCTGCTTGGGATAATAATAGAGTCCGCCTGCCAGCTTGGTGAGTCTTCCCTCAGCCACAAGCTGCTTCAGATGCCGGTCCACGGCATTTGACCACGGCAGGAGATCGGCACGCCGATAGACCTGCCCTGGGCGGAGATGTTTCTTCAGTTCGTTCAATGCGCTCATAGTTCCATGATAGTCCACTTCGGCTGGAATTGCAAGTTTAATCATTGAAAATTCATGCAAATTGGCTAATAGATGCCCCATTCCACCCTGAAGTGCAACACCATTGGCGGTGTTGACCGGTTTTCCGGTCGCATGATGTTGCGTATCGGCCAGGAAGCGGCGACAGTCCCTGTGACGAAACAAGGGAGACTGCCATGCCCGAGGGCTACCGCCACCTGACCCATGAAGAGAGATGCCAGATCGGCGCGCTGAAGGAAAGCGGGCTCTCGGATGGAGCCATCGCGGCCCGTCTGGGCCGTGACCGGACGTCGGTCTGGCGGGAGCTGCGCCGGAACGCCGGCGACGGGGGGTACAGCCCCGGGGAGGCGCAGGGCAGGGCGGAGGCCCGCCGCAGCGCGGCCTCCAGTGTTCCCCGCAGGATGACGCCCGACCGCTGGGCGCAGGTGGAGGGGCTTCCGGGGAGGGCTGGAGCCCGGAGCAGGTCGCGGGACGGCTGCGTCTGGAGGGTGGCTGGACGGTGGGCCGACAGTGGATATACGAGCGCCTGAAGGCCGACCGGAAGGCGGGCGGCAGGCTGTTCCTGCTGCTGCGGCGCCGCGGGAAAAGGCTGAACTGGCGAGGCGGCAGGCACTCGGGCCGTGGCCACATCCCGGGCCGCGTGGACATCTCCGAGCGGCCGGATGAGGTGGAGAGGAAGGAGCGTGTGGGCGACTGGGAGGCGGACACGATCATCGGGAAAGGCCACAGCGGGGCGGTGGTCTCCCTTGTGGACAGGGCGTCGAAATACGCGCTTCTCCAAAGGGTTGACCGGAGAACCTCGGCCGCGGTCTCCGCCGCGATGCTGGAGATGCTGCGGCCTTCCGCCGCGCCCGTCCACACGATCACGGCGGACAACGGGAAGGAGTTCGCGGGCCACGCCGGCGTCGCGGCGGAGCTCGGGGCCGGGTTCTATTTCGCCACCCCCTACCATTCCTGGGAGCGTGGCCTGAACGAGCACACCAACGGGCTGGTGCGGCAGTACCTGCCGAAGGGGACGGACCTCCGCGCGGTCACCGACGCGGAGGTGAAACGGGTGCAGGACCGCACGGACGCGCGTCCGCGCCGGGCGCTGGGCTACCGGACGCCCGCCGAGGTGCTGCATGAGGCCCGCCCTCCCTGAGGCCGCGCGACCGCCTCCCACCGGCGCGCAGGAAGGGGGTGGACAGGATTTCGGGGTCGCGTCCGTCCGGGCTCCGGTCGGGCTACGCCCCCGCTGCGGGAATGGCCGGTGTTGCACTTCGGAGTGGAAGTGGGGGAAAGTTTCATGGAAGCGAGAGCAAGAGCGCTTGGGAATACGATCATTCACTCGCACCTCTTGGGCCGATGGGTACAAGGAGAGCGGCATCTCCCTCGTTTCTAGGTCCAGCGGCAAGACGCTGGCCAAGGGGTTTTCAGGGGAGCTTGGAGGTTCTCTTGAATGGGGATCAATCGACCTGGACTTGCCGTAAGCGACTAAAGCGCAACGTAGCGCATTCGCCTTGACCCGCGCCGCCGGAGTGCGGGAGAATTCTCCGGTCGATTCAACGTGACCGGAGGATGGTCCATGACGAAGTATGTGAATGCAATGGCTGCCGCCGGCCGGGCCCGGACAATAGCATTCGGTTAAGCGATTTTGCCGTTCAGGTGCATCAAGACCCATACCCACAACTCCGATCATGTTGCGCTATCCATCTCATCACCACCATATCTCTATCCCCATTTAACGGTTTGACGAGAAACAATAGCACTGGATACTGCTAACCGAATGCCATTGCGGGCCCGGAGGGTCCGGAGCGAGGCGGAGTGGAAGGGCCTGATCGCTGGGCCGACGGTGCAGCGTCAGTGCCAGATTGGCGCGATCGCCGAAAACCTACCGCAGACGCCACAGATGCAGTGCGCAATCATCTTCGGCCGGCCCGACACAAGGACGGCAATCAACCCCTCCCCGTAAGCCGAGAGGTCATCCCATTCGAGATGGCACTTGCCCTTGCCTGCCCCCGCTTCTTTCCGAGCGACATCAGACGGCAAAGCCGGGCATAGGCAGCCTGATCGTTCGGATAGACCAGAATCGGCAAGGCGTCGGCGAGGTCGGGGCGACCGCCGACGCCCAGCCGGATGCCGGTCTGCCGGGAAGCTTAGAGCACCCGCACCACGCCGGCAAGCGAATTACGGTCGATGATACCGAGCGCCTCGATGCCGAGTTCGGCCGCGCGCGCGAACAACTCGTCGCGACTGCTCACCCCGCGCAGAATCGGGAAATGGGTTGTCACCTGCAGCTCGGCATAGCGTGGACTGCTCATCCGACGATCCCGTGCAGGAACCAGCTTTGCGAGCCGGTGTCCTCATGCTCGCCGTCGCCGAACCGGAAGAAGTCAATGGTCTCGACCGGCTCCGGCCGGGCCAGGAGCCGCGGCGGGCGCGGCCAGTCGCCCTCCCAAGTCAGGCCGGTCTCCAGCGAAAGCGACGAGATGCGGACCACCGATCGTTCAGGCAAATCGCTTTGAATGGGAACGAAGCGGCAAAGGCGGTTTTCGCCGACGCGATTGGAAAAGACATCGACAAGGTCGGAAACATCGGCTTCGGGCTCCTCGACCAGGGGACGAGATCGTCTGCTTCCCCCCCCAAGCGGCTCGGTCTGAATGGCGACGAGCACCATGATCTCGATGCCGAAACCCGGATCTATGATCTCAATCCTGTCGCGAAAGACTCACAACATCCAGGGAAAGAAGCGACCGCAGGAGCATCAACATAGCGCCGCAGCAGGCGGGACACGGGACCGACCACCCCCGGCGAGGGCCTCCATATTTAAGACAAGGCTGCGCTGTTGAATTGGTGTCCGCGCTACACGAGACCTATAACGGTGCATGAACAAGAAAAATATGCGGGAAAACCCACAGGTTTTTCATCGAGTTGCGGTAAACACGAAAAACAGGAGTGTGATGCGGAGATTCCCGGCGGCACAAATTGCAGTCTGGAGGATCATTCAGATCGTCATCATAGTGATGAGCATCAGATACCCTCGATCTTCGTCGCCTCGATGATAGCCGTCATTACCTGGTCAAAATGCGGCTGCGATCAGTAGAACAGCGCCCGTGATCGATCGAAGGCTCGGGCATAGCTTTCCCGGACTTCGGAATTGGTTAGAAGGAAGGCTTCATTCTTTGCGAGCACGGGATTGTCACCGGTGCGAAAGCGCTTCTTCTTGTGCGCAGCATACTCCCTTGTGCCGATAAATTCCCGCACCTGCGACACGTCAAGCAGGCGATAGATATCATAGTAGTGCCGCATGAATTCGTCTGGCGCGTCGCCTGTTTCCTGTTGCCTGCGAAACTTGGTGGAAACCGTCTGGAGCTTTTCAACGAAGGTGTATCCCGGATAGTAACAGGCGACATCGACCGCCCGGTTGTCTTCGATTTCGACCCTGTCTGACGCGTAGTCGTATGCTCAGGATGAAATCGTGTGAGGGCTGTTTGGACTTACGGTGTCGAAACCGAGTTCCAAAAACGCGCCATCACGGATGCCCGAAATGCTGCCGACATGGCTATCGTAGCGGAGGCGAATACCACCGCTACGATAGTACTGCTCATCATCAAATTCATTATCACGCTCGACCGCGGCGATGCCATCAATCGCGATTTCACCGGCCAGCCAATCATAGAAATCCTGTCGGCTTTTCACATGCCGCGGCTTTTGCTGGTTCGGATTGACGGCAACCTCTTGTCCATCGGGCGGCTCGATACGGATATCGATGTCCTCGGAGAATCGGTCGATGATGCCAAGCCCCTTTAATAAGGACGTTCCGCCTTTCAGCTCGAAATAAAGGCCCATCTGCTGCAGGCCGTAGAGGCAGTGCATGATCCAGTAGTCCTTTTCAACAAGGACAGGATCGATGGAAAGCTCTTCACCGACAATCCGGATCAAATCCGGAAATTCATTATGTCGGTGAAGAAAATTATTGGGCATAAGCTAAAGGCTGTCCCCGAATTAACGCATCCATAACATAATTGCAACGATCTGACATTCGGCAAGGAATGAAGCGGTTGTTTTGCGTATCTTGTTGCGACGGCACTCCATTGCTTGAGTTTGAGGAACGCATTTTCGATGAGATGCCGGTGCCTGTAAAGGTCCCGGTCGTAAGCGCGCAAGGTCTTGCGGCGGCGGTTAGGCGGGATCACTGGGTTCATATTTCTTTCTGTGAGATGTTTCAGTAAAGCATTGGTATCGTAAGCCTTGTCGGCCAGAACATGCTGGGCCGGCAGACCGTCGATCAGGGCCTCGGCCTGACTGCAATCGGCCGTGGTGCCCGTGGTGACGAACAATTTGACCGGCAGCATCCATGTTGGAAATCAAGCCCGGATCCGGCTTTTTTCCGACTTTTTCCCGGTTTTTCCGCGGTTCCGTGTCCGGCTGTCCCGGACCTTTCCACAGCGTTCCCCACAGGCGGCGGCGTCCGGGCGCGCCGAAGGGCCCGCCGGGGAGACCCCGGCCGGCCCGCCGGTGATTCGCTTTCGGTGCCGGACGGACGCGGTCCGGCCTGCCGTCAGGCGGCGGCCGCCGTCCGGTCCTCCCACATCCGGCGGTCGCGGAGAAGGGCGTTGGCGGTCACGACCAGCCTGCGCATGACGGCGACGGGGGCGACTTTGTGGGGCTTTCCCCTCTCCCGGAGCCGTTGGTACAGTTCCCTCATGTCCGGGGAGCACCTGCTGGCCGACAGCGCGGCCATATAGACGACATCCCTCGGCCTGCGGCGTCCGCCGCCGATGTGGCGCCCGCCCTTCAGGGTGCCGCTGTCTCGGGCGAAGGGGGCCACGCCGAGCAGGGATGCGGCCTGGCGGTTGCCGATGGCGCCCAGCTCGGCCATCCATGCGACCAGCGCCGCGGCGGTGACGGGGCCGATGCCGGGCACCGAGGTCAGGATGCGGTGGCTGTCGGCGAACTCCGGCGATGCGGCGACCGTCCCGCCGATCCGCCGCTCCAGCGCCACGATGGCGGCGTCGATGTCCTCGAGGACCCTGCCGACCTCCGTGCCGGGTGCGTCGGCGCCGACCTCCGACACGACGGTCCCCGTCCCGGCGCGCTGGTCCACGAGCTTCTCCCGCAGCACCAGCATGTCGCGGAGCCGGTCGATGGCACCGGTGGCCGGCGCCGTGGCCCGCATGTCCGGGAACGCGGCCCCGAAGGCCGCCAGTATCCTGGCGTCCACCCTGTCGGTTTTCGCAAGGGCCCCGGCGGCCTTCGGGAGATCCCTCGCCTGCCTCGGGTTCACGACGGTGGCGGAGAACCCCCTGGCGTGCAGCGACTGCAGAAGCGCCCGGTGCATGCGTCCCGTGGCCTCCATGACGGCCCGCGTGGCGCCGCCCTCCCTGAGGAGGCGGCCGACCTTGCGGAAGCCGACCGTGTCGTTGGTGGCCGTGAAGTCACGCCCGTTGACGTGGATGTTGAGTGTACGCTTGCTTACGTCGATTCCGGCGACTATGGCTGTCATGCTCTCCCGCTCCTATCCTCGCGATGATCCGGTTCCGTGAACCCAGGCATCCATCCAGGACCCGGGAGACGGACGGGAGGGCGGGCCGACCACGCTGCCGGACGGATCCGCTGTCGCGATCCAAGGCCGTATCGGTCCAACCCGTCCTGCGGGGCAGGGCCCCGCACCGCCGCCGCCGGTAGTGGTCCGACGGCGGCGGTCCCGCCACAGGAATGAACCGGAGGGACGGCGGAAGGCAACAGGCATGTTTTCCACAGGAAATCGCGCCAGATTTTTCCACAGCCACCTCCTCCTTTCATTTCTGATTCTCTGAACATACGAGGCCGTGAGCATCGACAGCCAAATGCAATTTGGTGTTCAGGTCGCCTTTGGTGCGGGCAAGGTCCTGGTCCCCCCTCTTCCGCCTGCCGCTTGAGGGTGGACCTTGATATGGCTGGCGTCGATCATCAGCCATTTGAGATCGAGATCATCAGAAACGATTGCAAGCAATCTTTCCCACACGCCCAGATCTCGCCAACGGAAGAACCGGTTCGAAACGCTCTTCCAGTTGCCGAATTGCGATGGCAGGTCGCCATGGTGTTCCGGTTCGCCGTTTCCAAAGAACCACATTCAGAAACAATCGGTTATCATGTCCTCGCCGGCCTCGGTTGCCCTTCGATCCAGGCAGATGCGGCTTTAAACGGAGCCAATGCTCCTCACTTTATCGTAGCGATGCAGGTCTGACATGGCGTTCTCCGTCCATGACAAACTACAAACAATGATCAAACCGCAACTTATGGAACGATAGCAGGAGTGCGCACCACATCGCATGTTTGTGAGATTACTGCGAATTCGACCACCTAAGAATCGAGGACGGCACCGCCATCGTCGCCGTCCTCCGAAACGGGCGCGGCGAGACCACGGAACACGAAGTCTCCGCAGTCAAGAGCGAAATCACCCTGCTGCCACTCAGCTAGGCGACTCAGATGATCTTCACTGTACCCAGCGGCAGAATTCGACAAATGACCCTTCACCTAATGCCTTGTTCCGGCGTGTTTTGGGACGCCGAAGCTTTGGTCGGTTTTGCGGCACGATCTCCGTCGCTTGGATTCCAGCCCATGCTTCGACGATGCCGCCCCAGTGACGGGGCCCGTTGAACTTCCCGGCTTCAGGGGAAAGCGACGATTCAAAGGATGGTCGGCCTGCTCCTTTGCCCGCGAGTTCTCGGAAGAGTGCGAATTCGCCACCACTCAGCAGATCCAAAAACGTTTGGCCGGGGCGCGCGCTTTGCAGCAGCAGACTGCGATTCTCCTCCGCTGATCCACGGTCGACAAACTGTAGGGCAGCCAGCACCTTGCCCAGCCCCTCATGATTCTCTGCCGACACCGCTTTGCCAGAAGCCCAACGATTGGGAACACGTTCTGAAACATCGAAAACCTTCGCAACCTGTGCCCAAGTCAGCCCTGAAATTCGACGGACTTCGTGGACAAGTTCTGCAGCCGATTGACATTCGGCGTGCTTCCGGTCCTCGACATGAAACGAAACAGGGACATTCCGTGCTCTTGTGCCCTCAAGATACTGCTGACGAAGTGCGATTGCCCTAACGTCAAACGCAAACAGAGTGAGTGAAGGGAGATTGGAAAAGGGAGCCGCTACCTCTGGAGTAGCCTGCTCGGATGCATCCAGCATCGCCCGGCCATGAGAGCCGGCGCCCAGAAGCATCGCATCGGCTACAGCTTTCACAGGTATTTGTTCAACCAGCATGTTGTTTGGCTCCGAAGCGCTCCAGGAATTTTTCAGTCACACTCCAACGAAAGAAAGCGTAGGCTCGCGCGGCAACCATGTCGAGTTCGATAAGCAGCATTTTGGTGTCGAACTCCTGCCCATCGTAATCTGTACTGTATGAGTCCACGTCCAAGACCCATCTCTGCTCTTGGACTGGTGGCACCATGTCTGGGTCATGACTGAAATTGGGTGGCGCAAGACCATACCGTGCGATGATTTTGCCTTCCTTTGTAGTTCCCGTGATCTCAGTCATCGATTTGTCAATGTGCTGAATCAAACCAGATTGGAGCACATTCAACAACTCCGGATGGATCAAATCAGACAGGCGAGATCATCAGGATCCGGAAGCCGATCCACGTACCTGAAGCCAACCCGCTGCACTAGCGACTGTCGGACTGTCTCGGCCAGTTTCTCGAGAATGAAACCAAAACGAGACAGAAAATCATTTCGCGATACATACGCCGCCGTTTCCAGTGTTATCGCGTCCGCCATCAGCGAAACTCGAATAACTTTTGACGCATCAAAGAATCGCCATATTACCGAAGTGGCGGGGCGCTGCTTCATTTTATTTCCCGCAACAACGATATCCAATCCTTGGATCGTTTCATTCAGGAAGTGAGGGTACTCGCCACGAATAGCCTCCTGAAAATCAGCGATGTAGTTTTCTTCCGCGATCTTGGCGATTCGAGTAAACCTGACTTGTCCAAGCACACGCACCAACGGTGCGTTGTTTAGAAGCACGCGTTCAGGGACATCCCCAAAGAGGGAATCGACACAACGGTCAGCCCTGTCGCTTTGCCCAACTTTTCTAGATCGACCAGAATATATGAAGTAAGGTGTGAAGTGGAAAATTCTCACCCTCGCTTCCGCTCTGTCTTGAGCAAGATATCCTCAAGCCATTGATTCCAAACCATTGCCGGAATCCATCCGGGTAAAATGCATGCCAATGTGTCGCGCCCCCAATTCCCTGAACGCCCCTGCGTCCACACCCCGGGCACCGTGTGCGCTGGTCCGGATTTGCTTTCGCGACCGGACCGTTCCCGCACGCAGGGTTGTGGGAGCCGAAATGCAACACGGGCCGGATCGGACGACGGAAACCTCATGGCACGACTCTGTCTACAGGACCGCATAATGGGAGAGGAAAAGATTCCGGCAAAGTCGCCGAGAATCGTCAGGATTCCGCGCCTATCCACAACCATCAGCACGAGAGCACTTACATCGCCTGTAGCACGGCACGTTGGGTGTTCTCGACAATGGCGCCTTCCAGCACAGCTGCGGTGTCGAGATCGCGCAGGACCGCGGCAAGTACCCAGTGTGGCAATGACTGCCAAGGTGGTCCGCCGCGAATGCCGTCGGCGTCCTGAGTTTATGGATGCCATCTTCGATGCCGCTAAAGACCAGATGTGGGATCCCATTGGGGCGGTTTTCCAGACTTGCCGAATGGACCGCACAACGCCAGCCACTCGGCACCGTTGTCTTCGGGGACTGCGTGCCCGTCGGAGCACCGGAATTCAGCTGCGAAGATCAGGACGCACGATCGTCAAACCGCAACCGTCCAAGCCTCTGGCCCAACGGGAAGATAGCCCTGAAAACCCACCGTGCGTGAAGCCCACCGAATGCCTATTCTTCCTCTACAGGTTCAGGCGGTGCGGCAGGTGTGCGTATCCCCAAAGCCCGGAAACGCTCCAGTTCGGCGTATTGATCAAGTGACATGTGCTCGTACGCGCGGAAGTATACATTGACGTCGAAAAGCCGTTCAAGAACCCGGCCTTGGTTATTGCGCCGGAACTCAAGATCCGCCGCAGCGAGTTCCGTGCGGATCCCGTTCTGACGGCCATAGCGATCAGTGTAACGAACCAACTCCCGATCCGCCGATGGAATCTCGCCTCGCGAAGCTGCCCCTACGTTTCCGCCAAGAACCGCAACGGCGTCTGCGACGGGTGAGGGATCCACCCGGTTGCGGCCAAATGGTGCCGGGGGAGGAAGCTCGGAATAACTCTCCGGCTCCTGTAGTGGCTTGTTGGGTAAAATACCGAACTCATCCGGTCCCGGCTGACCACGTGAAGGGGAACTCATCAGTTGTGGTTCGCCATCCCGAGCGCAAGCGGTCAATGAGCCCGCAATCAAAAGAACGGCGACAAATCTCACTGATACTGATCGCATTTCCCGCTCCTAAGCCACTTTCCGTGTCTTGCTTAACCGATCCAAGCCCATCCGTCACGGGGTCTTTGCGCTTCGATTAGCCGTGAAAATAATGAGTCCCATTGCGCCTACGACGATGGCGACATCCGCAACGTTGAACGAATAGGGATTGCGGATACCACAACACGACATGTTCAGGAAGTCCACCACAGCACCGTAGAGGATTCGATCCAGGACATTCCCAAGCGCACCGCCAATCAGGATTCCGGCCGAGAGCCGCACTATGGTGGCCCGCTCGTTACGCATCCAGAATGCGACAGCAACGGTGACCGCCAAGGCGACGATTATGAGGATCCATCGCACAACAAAACTGTCATCCGCCAACAATCCGAAATTCACGCCGTAGTTCCAGGCCATGCGTAGGTTTAGGACAGGTGGCAGCACATCGATACTGCCCACGGCGGGAAGATCTACGACATTCAGCACAAACCATTTGCTGACTCGATCAAATGCGAATGCAAGCACCGCGGCAAGGTACATCCGATACATGAGGATCCTAGTGCCTGAAGTGCCGCTTACCGGTGAAGACCATGGCCAGTCCGGCCTGATTCGCCGCCGCAATCACTTCATCGTCCCGGACCGAACCTCCAGGCTGGATCACTGCCTTCGCTCCAGCCTCGGCAGCGGCGAGAAGGCCGTCCGGGAACGGAAAAAACGCATCTGACGCAACGACCGATCCTTCGGCCGGGGTACCGGACAATCCCAGTTCAGCCACCATACGCCCGGCCTTCATCGCAGCGACGGCTGAACTGTCGACACGACTCATCTGCCCTGCACCGATTCCAACCGTTGCCCCATCCTTCGCATAGACGATTGCGTTCGATTTGACATGTTTGGCAACGATCCAAGCAAACAGCAGATCCGCTACTTCACTCTCAGTCGGCGACCTCTTGGTGACAACCTTAAGGTCGGAAGGCGAAACATGGCCACAGTCCCTATCCTGCACCAGAAACCCGCCGGAAACCTGGCGAAACGAAATGGTCCGGTCGTCCGGATCAGCCAAGCCACCAGCTGTCAGAAGACGCAGTTTCCTGTGTGCCGCGAGCACCTTTCTGGCGGCGTCATCGGCCTCAGGCGCGATGACCACCTCAGTGAAGATTTCGCGGACCGCACCTGCAGTCTCCTCGTCCAGCGGCTGGTTCAATGCCACGATTCCACCGAAAGCGCTTGTCCTGTCGCAATCATAGGCCCGGCTATAGGCCTCTCTCAGACTCTGACCTCGCGCCACACCGCATGGATTGGCGTGCTTGACGATCACACAGGCTGGACCGTCCTCGGGGAGAAACTCGCTTACCAGTTCATACGCAGCATCAGTGTCACTGATGTTGTTATAGCTGAGTTCGCGACCTTGATGCTGGACGGCCGTCGCGACACCCGGTCTCTTCGTCCCGTCGGAATAGAATACCGCTTCCTGATGCGGGTTTTCCCCATAACGCAACTTCTGGGCGAGGGTTCCGGCAAAGGCGCGACGGCGGGGCGAGGGCTCCTCTATCCCTCTCGCCATCCAGTTGGACACGGTGGCATCATAGGCTGCGGAACGCGCGAAAGCGCGTTGCGCGAGTTTCCTGCGAAATCCAATGCTGGTGGCACCACCATGCCTGTCCATATCAACGAGTACGCTATCGTAGTCCTCGACGTCCACGACAACTGTAACGAATGCATGGTTCTTCGCAGCCGCGCGAATCATCGCCGGTCCACCGATATCAATATTCTCGACGCATTTCTCCCACGATGCCCGCCGTGCGACAGTCTCCTCGAACGGATAGAGGTTGACCACGAGCAGGTCGATGGGACTGATGCAGTGCCTTTCCATCTCGGCCATGTGTTCTGCATTGTCCCGCAGAGCCAGCAATCCACTATGCACAGCCGGATGCAGCGTCTTGACCCGGCCACCCATCATCTCTGGGAATCCCGTCAAATCAGCGACATCCCTAACCTCGAGTCCAGCTTCACGCAGTGTCTTTGCCGACCCACCGGTCGAAAGGAGTTCCACTCCACGTTTCAACAGGGATCGTGCGAAACTGACCAATCCCGTCTTGTCGGAAACGGAAAGCAGCGCTCGGCGCATTGGCAGGGGATCGGACATAATGTGCGGTTCCAGTTCTATGTTCAGCCAGAGATTTCGATACCTTCGCTTATCAGGTCGCGAACATGGGTCGGCGATTCCTTTGCCCGTTCTATCGTCCAACGGACATGTGTCACATAGGCCACGGCACGAGCGGAAAGAACGATCTGATTTGTTTCCTGTGGCACGAGCCGACCCTTTTCAAGATAGACGCTGGGCTGGAGGTGCAGTGTCGCATGGCCTTGGAACCGAAATGTCCATATCTCGCCATTTCCAAGACGCAGCGACATCACCGAGTCCCCATGTTCAGCCTTTACGATGACATCGGGGTGCAGATGGAAGCGTATGCTGAACGGAATGCCAGACCGTCCAGACCTATTCCTCATCCATTCGAAGTGTTGGATTTCTTTCTCCGAGGCCGCCGTGAGCGTGTCGTCGCCGCACAACCTTGCACCGTCGGACGACAGTTCGACCGACCGAACATGGATCAGCCCATATGTCGGCAGATAGCCGTCATGCGACGCCTGAACGCCCTTCCCGTCGCTATCCGAGAACTGCCGCACCCGCACGTCGTTGGGCACGCCTGAGAGCAAGCGCCGCCCTCTGACTTTCCCGTTCCCGCGCTCGAAGACAGCAGACGGGATACCGTCGAGTTCCAATGCGGAATGCAACGCCGTCGTCCGCCCGGCATTGGCCCAACCTGCACCGAACTGAACGCCCGATCCACAATTGATGACCAAAGGGCGACGGCCCAATGTCATCTCGAACGCCAGCGTCGAGGCATGACCGACCGCTTCGTCTACCGTCGGCGGCGGTGCTGCATCCATGATCACGGTGGTTCGGCCCGCAGAGATCCGTGCAAATCCCATGACCAACCCGGGTTGTCCATGGCGTCTCTCTCGCGAACTCACCAGAGCATTGTCAAGGCGACCCTCAATGCCACGTCCACCTCCATGGAATCGTGCAAGCGCACCATCGGAGTGTCTCAACGCCCTGAGCGTTGGTGCTATCCGGCCAATAGCCTCGACAATCGGATCGGGCGGAATCCTCTCCGCATCCACAAACATGGACTGGGTCCACACAAGCAGTGACAGGATATCAAGCAAATCCTCGGGGCTCCGGGTTGGAATGCCTCCATCGGAATCGATTCCCCTGTCAAGATCCCGCACCAAAGCGGCGACCAAGTGTTCCAGATCAATGGGGTTCCCGGCCAAGACCAAGTGCGCATGGACCAGCGCTGTGAGTGCCTCAAGCCGGCAAAACCCTCGCGGTATCGTCTTCCAGCGACTGGACAGAAACCCAATCTGATGTCCTACCGAACGTCTGAACACCTCCGACTGCCGCTCGTCCTCTGCCTGCAGGAGGTAGACTGAATGGTTAATCCAGCGGATCAACCGCTGCCCAGTACATTCAGGTGACCAGCCAGGTCCGGCTCCCTTGCCGAACCGCCTGATCCATTCCTGCGTCCAGACCTGCGCCAGATCCCACGCTTCGCTTCCTCCAACAGCAGCAAGGTCCTCGAGCCAGACAAACCCGTGAAGCTGCCGGTCGAAAGCACGGCTTGGCACCTCGATATCCCAGATGATCCGATCTGGCGCTTCAACCACATTGCCCGCGAACAGGAACTTTCCCGCACAAACCTGACGGCCACGACGCAAACTTCCAATCATGCGAGGTTCTGGAAGAAATGCGAATGAAGGTACCGACGCACCACCGTAGGCGCGGCGCACATGATACCGGTTCATCAATCGGGCCCAGAGACCTTGGACGAATTCATTTCGCGACACGGAAGCTGCTTTGCCCGATGCTGCCATCGTTGATGCTGTACTGGCCAGCACCATACAGACGCCCAAACCTCATGTCATTGCCGAAACGAAGGCCCTGTCACCTTTTGCAGCACGGCAACAAAGAAGCCGTCCATCCCTCCAAGGTCTTCCCAGCGGTCCGGGCGAAGGCGCAGTCCCGCCTCGACAATGCAATCCGCGAATATCGAGCCAAACAACCCAACCGCCAATGGGTCCGTCGCGAGGTCGCCATGCCTGTCGAGGGCACGCTCAACCTGGAGCTCCCCTTCCTCGGGAAGTAGCGAACATGTGCAGTAAACCATACGCCCTCCAGATCGCAACAAATTGGCTGCGCGGTCGATCAGACGTGACTGCAACTCCAGTAGATCCGCTAGTTCGGAACCGTCCCTGACATATGCAATATCCGGATGTCGGCGAATCGTACCCGTCGCTGAGCACGGAGCGTCGACGAGGATGGCGTCAAACATTTCACCGGTGCCTGCCCAGTCAAGGGCGTCGGACACTATCAGGTGCGCTGAGAGGCCAGTTCGGGATAGGTTGTCCTTCACCCGCCTCATGCGTTCAGGAGAAATGTCAAGGGCAGTCACATCCGCACCAGCCGCCGCCAGTTGCATCGTCTTTCCGCCCGGTGCGGCGCACATATCCAGTACTTTTGCTCCCGGTTTCACGTCCAGCAACCTGACCGGAAGTGCAGCGGATGCGTCCTGCACCCACCACTTTCCGCTTCGAAAACCCGGCATGGCGGAAATCTGCCCCGCCTCCGGAACCCGCACGCTTCCGGTTGGCAGAACGAAACCTTCAACCATCGACGCCAGATCAGCTGGATTGCCGTCTCGTGCAGTGATATCAAGCGGCGCTCCGGCGCAGTGCGACCGTTCGATCGCCATCACCGAAGACTTCCCATAGGCGTCGATCAATCTCCGGCGCAGCCATTTGGGCATGCGCGGGAGCGGGAGTGTTTCCCATCTGTCGAGTTCATCAACCGTGCGCCGGAGCACCGCGTTGACAAAGGCTGCATTGCCAGCCGTCCTTCTACGTTCATGCATTAGCGAAACCAGCGTATCGACAACGCCATGTGGTGATCCGGAGCAAACCGTCAGCTCAACAACACCAAGGCGAAGTGCATTCAGCACATCTGGTTCCGGTCGTTTGGTCAGATGCGGACCAAGCATTCGGTCAGCCCGGTTCATCCACCGCAATGTCTCGTTTGTAATCCGTTGAGCGTGCGCTCGTTCTCCCGGCGTAAGCCGCTCCATCGCTTTGGGTAGGAGGTCTACCAAAGCCCGTTTGTCCTTGGTAACCTGTCGCAAAAGCCATAGCGCCGTTCGTCGAGCCGCGAGCCCCGGTCTTGCCATGCGCCGTCCAGTACTTGCCGTCAGGGTCCTGCGTCTATACCATTTCGCCAACCTCCGGCAAGGAGCCTCAAGATGACGGACGACAGCCATGACCACGACCTGCCAGCAGTTGCCCAGCGGGCATTGGCCGAAGCCGAACTTCGCCGCAGTAAAAGTGAAGAGAGTCGGCTTCCTACTGAATTGGGTGGCCGTGAAGGGCCTGATCCAGTGCGATACGGCGATTGGGAACGCAAAGGCATTGCCGTTGACTTCTAGCCCCAGTGCCGTTCCGATCTGATTACATGACGTATCGGGACGCGATCAGCCGACGCGAAACACTGGAGTGAATTGCAGACAGAATGCCGATGGAGGCCTTGGGCCGGAGACCACCCAACCTAGGTCATACAAGGCTTTGAAACTGATAATCCGCAATACGGGCGATCCTTCCCAATATCACTCCAGTCCAAGCACATCCATCATATCATACTCGCCCGGCTTTCGGTCCTGCCCCCAAAGCGCGGCCTTCAATGCACCCTTGGCAAAAAGTCTGCGATCCGATGCCACGTGCCGCAGCACAATCCGTTCTCCCAATCCGGCAAAAAGCACATCGTGCTCACCGATGATATCTCCACCACGGATCGCGCTGAACCCGATATGGCCCCGCGTTCGCGCGCCCGTAATGCCATCACGTCCACGGTCAGCCACGTTGTCCAGAGAAACCTGACGTCCTTCCGCCGCCGCCTGTCCCAACATCAGCGCTGTTCCCGAAGGTGCGTCAACCTTGGCCCCGTGGTGGGCTTCGATCACCTCGATGTCAAAGTCTTCATCCAAAACGCTAGCGGCCATTCCAGTCAGCTTTACCAGTAGATTCACACCGAGACTCATATTGCCTGCGCGAATGATGACCGCATGGCGTGCCGCGGCCTCGATCGCCCTGAGGTCATCCTTCGAGAGTCCCGTCGTTCCAATGACATGAACCGCCCGGGCCTGCGCGGCGACCCGGCTGAACCCTACCGTCGCCGCAGGTGTGGTGAAGTCAAGAACCGCCTGTGCCCTTGCGAAAGGGTCAAGCGGGTCGTCGGACACAATCACCCCCATCGCACCGCCGCCAAGAACTTCACCGAGGTCCTGTCCAATCCAGCCGTGCCCATGCCGTTCGACAGCGCCCACCAATCGCGCCCTGTCCGATTCAAGTACTGTCCTTGCCAGCATCCGACCCATACGGCCCGCAACTCCGGTGACAACGATCCCGGGAAGTTCACCCATTCATCTAACTCCCAACAATTTGTATCCGCACTAGCCGTTTGTGCATTGAATGGCAAAGCCCCATTGCGTGGACTCAAAGCCCGAACTAAGGACTCGCATATGCAACGGAGCGTACATAGTCCTGGCCAAGGACCTTCGCAGAGACAACTTCGCGTGGGCGAGTTGATTCGCCGAACGCTTGCGGACGTGCTGAACCGCGGCGAGATCCATGATCCCGACCTCAACCGCCTGTCGATCACGGTGGGAGAAGTTCAGGCATCGCCGGACCTGCGTGTCGCCACCGCATTTGTCCTGCCTCTCGGTGGGGGAGACCGTGACGCCGCGCTTGATGCACTCAACCGAAACAAATCCAGCCTTCGACAGGCAATCAACCGGAAGCTTACGCTGAAGCGCTCGCCTGAACTGCGGTTCGAGATCGACGAGATCTTTGATCGAATGGATGAGACTCACCGCCTACTTGCCCTTCAACGCGTTCGCCGCGACCTGGAAGGAAGCTAGCATGGCGCACCGTCGCAGGGGCCGCGATGTTTCCGGTTGGATAGTGGTTGACAAGCCAACCGGTGTTTCCTCAACCGCAATTGTCAACAAAGTCAAATGGGCATTCGATGCGAAGAAAGCGGGCCATGCAGGAACGCTTGATCCGTTGGCAACCGGCGTTTTGGCCATCGCGCTCGGCGAGGCGACCAAGACAGTTCCCTACGTTACCGAAGCGACCAAAGCGTATCGGTTTATGATTCGCTTTGGCAAAGCCACCAACACCGACGATGCTGAAGGCGAGGTGATCGCGGACTCGGATCTGCGTCCCGCCAATGATGAAGTTCGAGCTACGCTACCTGGCTTTATGGGAGAGATCATGCAGGTACCGCCACAATATTCCGCCGTCAAGGTTGAGGGCAAGCGCGCATACGCACGGGCGCGGGCAGGTGAGGACATGGAACTAGCGGCTCGCCCGCTCTACGTCGAGAGGCTATCGCTCACTGGACGCCCCGACTCCGATCACTGCGAACTGGAACTGGTCTGTGGCAAGGGTGGCTACGTTCGATCGATTGCCAGAGACATTGGCAATGCACTCGGCTGCCATGCCCACGTCTGTGCGCTGCGGCGGCTCTGGTCCGGCCCGTTCGACGCAGAGGATGGCATTACCGTCGATACGCTTGACGGGTTGGCGAAGTCGCCTGAACTTGATGACTTTCTCCAACCGCTTGAATGCGGGCTTGCAGGTCTGCCTGAGCTCCCCACAACGCAGGAGGGCGCCGCCCGGATGAGAAACGGCAATCCCGGATTGGTTTTGAGTGCCGATGTCGAGTATGATGACACTGCTTGGGCAAGCCTGGATGGCCGCGCCGTGGCTGTCGGAATCTACCGAGCGGGCGAGCTGCTTCCAACTCGAGTGTTCCGTCACTGATATGTCCAACCTACGATTCCGTTTTGCAACTGAACCTGGGGTCTCTGACCTGTCCCGAATTTCTGGCCGGGACCGTTGCGTGCCGAATCCATGATCACAAAATCCCACCAGAAAGGCGACGCTCCATCCGAAGCGGTCTACTCGGATTGCGAACGCTATCGATACAGCCTCACCCGCATCTGGAATCCGCAAGGTCGCCGCGTGCATTTTGTGATGTTGAATCCCTCGACCGCAACCGAACAACGGAACGACCCGACCGTAGAGCGATGCGAGCGTCGAGCGCGGGCGCTTGCCTTTGGTGCGTTCCGCGTAACCAATATATTCGCCTGGCGTGAGACGGATCCACATGCGATGCGCAAAAGGAACGATCCGATAGGGCCAGCAAATGACGAAGCGATTTGCGAAGCCTGCCACTGGGCGGACCAGACGATTTGCGCATGGGGCCTCCACGGCATCCATCTGAACCGCGGGCCCAAGGTGGAGAGGATGCTCCGGATTCTCGGGATACCACTCTATCACCTTGGCCTATCAAAGACCGGTCATCCGAAACATCCATTGTACATTGCCTATTCCGAAAGGCCCCATCCCTGGATCCAAACGGTTGGGTTCACCGAAACCGAGCGAGTATCTGAAAACCAGTAGTGTCGGGCATTGCGACGTAAGGAGGGCTGCAGACGTGTATTGGACGGCGGTCGGACCCTGGGCCTGAAGGTCGGACCTTGCAGCAGGTGCGCCTGAGGCGAAAACAGGGCTTTTCAACGCCGGCGGTTTCCCCTATACGGCCGAATTCGCCCCGCCCGCGCTTGGCGAATTTACCTCCATGGGCCTTGCTGGACGACATCCCGGCCCGCGCCATAGACTGAAAAGGAGACCCCGATGTCGATCACTGCGGAAGAAAAGCAACGCCTGATGAAGGAGTTCGCAACCAAGGAAGGCGATACCGGATCCCCGGAAGTGCAGGTAGCGATTCTGACAAGCCGAATCTCGACGCTGACCGAGCACTTCAAGACCCACAAGAAAGACAATCATTCCCGTCGCGGTCTACTCAAGCTTGTCGCAAAGCGCCGCAGGCTTCTCGACTATACCAAAGGCAAGGACGAAGCCAGATACCGGGATCTCATCAAGCGGCTGGGTATCCGCCGCTGAGCCGAATTCCGCCGCCTGGAACAGTCCGGTTGGCATTCTTTGCGCACTGGCGAGTTCGTTCCGGATGGTGACCTGCCAGGTCAGACTTGCGCCTGGAGCTTTCCGCACGAGCCGGGCTACGGTGACGTTCGATGTCTGACGCTTGGCACTTGCGGTGGGACAGGGAATTCCTGTAAGTGCCCGCGCATCGAAGTCTTAACGTCAATTGCCCTCGTGACGCATTGAAGAGAAACGGGGGCGGCGGCAATGGGGCCGCCACGAAACGGGAGACCCTGCATTCAGGCGGTCTCCCAAAGGGACATACCATACATGTTTGAACTAACGACGAAATCCATGCAGTGGGGAACGGAAACCCTGACGCTTGAAACTGGCAAGGTCGCACGACAGGCCGACGGTTCGGTAGTCGCCACACTCGGCGAGACGACGGTGATGGCAAGCGTCACCTTCGCCAAGGAGGCGAAGCCCAATCAGGACTTCTTTCCGCTGACCGTACACTACCAGGAGAAATATTATGCGGCGGGCAAGGTGCCTGGCGGCTTCTTCAAGCGTGAGGCCCGGCCCACCGAGAAAGAAACTCTCACATCACGGTTGATCGATCGGCCGATTCGACCGCTGTTCGTACCCGGATTCAAGAACGAAGTGCTGGTCATATGCACCGTTCTGTCACATGATCTGGTCAACGACCCTGACATCGTTGCGATGATCGCAGCCTCCGCAGCGCTTACCATCTCAGGGGTGCCGTTCATGGGGCCTATCGCAGGATGCCGCGTTGGTTTCGTCAACGGGGAATACGTGCTGAATCCGAGCGTTGATGACATGCAGGATCTGCGCAGTAAGCCCGAGCAGCGTCTCGATCTGGTTGTTGCCGGAACCAGGGACGCCGTGATGATGGTGGAGTCGGAAGCCTATGAACTGACCGAATCCGAAATGCTCAACGCAGTGACTTTCGCGCATGAACGGATCCAGCCCGTCATCGACCTGATCATCTCGCTGGCGGAAGAGGCGGCTAAGGAACCCTTTGATTTCGGGCCGCCGGACCATTCCGCACTCTACGAGAGGCTGAAGGCCGTCGGAGAGGACCGGATACGGGCTGCCTACGCGATAATCGACAAGCAGCAGCGCGTGGCAGCGATCACCGAGGCGAAGGAGGAGATCATTGCCGGTCTTTCCGAGGAAGAAAGGGAAGGCGACGGTCTCGACACTGCGCTGAAAATGTTGAGTTCCAGCGTATTGCGCGGCGATGTTGTCAGGAACGGGCGCCGGATCGACGGACGCAAACTGGATGAGGTGCGACCCATCGTCAGTGAAACCGGATTCCTGCCGCGGACACATGGCTCGGCACTATTTACCCGGGGCGAGACCCAAAGCCTTGCCGTGACGACATTAGGGACAGGCGACGACGAGCAGATCGTTGATGCGCTTCACGGAAACTTCCGATCCAACTTTCTGCTTCATTACAATTTCCCTCCCTATTCGGTCGGCGAGACGGGACGTGTAGGTCCTCCGGGTCGTCGCGAGGTGGGTCACGGAAAGCTCGCATGGCGGGCGCTGCAGGCCGTTCTGCCCGCCGCAACCGACTTTCCTTACACGATACGCTTGGTCAGCGAGATCACGGAGTCGAATGGGTCCTCCTCTATGGCATCGGTTTGCGGGGGCTCACTGTCGATGATGGACGCTGGCGTTCCACTCAAGGCGGCTGTTGCAGGAGTGGCGATGGGCCTCGTTCTTGAAGACGACGGAAGCTATGCTGTACTAACAGACATTCTAGGTGATGAGGACCATCTCGGCGACATGGATTTCAAGGTGGCGGGCACCGAGAACGGAATCACTTCCCTTCAGATGGACATCAAGGTCGCCGGCATCACGCCGGAAATCATGGAGAAAGCGCTTGCGCAGGCGAAAGAGGGCCGGTTGCACATTCTGGGCGAGATGGCCAAGTCAATCTCGGAGGCGGGCGAGTTCAGCGTTCATGCTCCGCGCATTCAGACGATGACGATACCGACCGACAAGATCCGCGAAGTCATCGGCACAGGTGGCAAGGTGATCCGAGAGATCGTCGAGGTGTCCGGCGCGAAGGTCGATGTCAACGACGACGGTGTCATAAAGATCGCATCCCCGAACGGCGAGGCGATTGAAAAGGCATTCAGCATGATCCACGCGATTGTTGCGGAGCCTGAAGAGGGCCATATCTACAAGGGCAAGGTGGTCAAGATTGTCGATTTCGGCGCATTCGTGAATTTCTTTGGCAAGCGCGATGGACTTGTTCATGTCAGCCAGATCGCGCCGAAGCGCCTGAACCATCCTTCTGACGTGCTGAAGGAAGGTCAGGACGTCTGGGTGAAGCTAGTTGGATTCGATGATCGTGGCAAGGTTCGGCTGTCCATGAAGGTCGTCGACCAATCAACCGGAAAGGAAGTCGCCTAGGGTCTGGCCAACACAGGGGCCTGCTATCAGCCACGCTCCTCTGACCGCACCATGATGGTTAGGGGAGCACAGAACAGGAGACAGCTGTCGCGACAGGCATATGTCTTCCCCCTGCCTTCAAGTCATTAAATTGACCGATAACCGGCCTTTCCGGCCGGCAACTTCGGGAGGCGGCGGGGCTGAAGGACAACGACGCGGCCATGGAAACGGGAATTGGCGACATCGTCGCGGCGTACGGATCGGTCGGATTTTCAGCACGCTGGGCTCCGGGCTGGTGCTGCGCCTGTATGAGCGGATGTTCAGCGGCACGGCCGCCCGCGGCGACCACCCGTCGGAGGACAGGGCCTGTCTGGATGTCGGGGACCTCAACCACGCGCTGGTGCGCTGTGTGGTGGACGTCCGCCACAACACCCCATATGAGGGGCTGTGCAGATGCACGCCGCTGGAGCAGTGGGAGGCGGACCACAGGGCCGACAACCATCCGCTGATTCCCTTGCCCGCCGCCTAGCAGCGGCTGGCCTTCGGCCTAGACATCGTCATCGCCCGGCCCGGCGTGGCTTCGGTGCGCCGATGTGTCCTGCCCCGGGCTCCAAGGAGGGGCCGTGTCCGTCAAGCGCCTCGAACTCGTCCTTCAAGACCGAACGGGCCATGCCGAATAGCGCGTCGCGGTACAGTGCCGCGACGTTTGCCACTAAGCCGACATCGGCAGCCCGCCCGGCTAGGGCGACGGCCGCCTTCGTCAGGTTCTCCCGTGCCGCCGTGGCGGATCCGCTTCCATCGCAGGTGTTGGCAATCTTGGCTTCGAGCTGCAGGCCTATCATCGGAGTGCTCCTTTCCGCCCCCCATCTAGGGGCGTTTGCAAAACGGTTTCAGGAGCACTGCACCACACCCGGAATCGTGGGCCAAGAACATCGGCGGGAAGGCCGATCATGGAAAACCGCAGCCGGCGCTGCGAATTGTCGCGGATTCGCCCGGATCAGCGGCAGTCGCCGGATCCGGACCGAAAAATATCGTTTGATGCCAGCGCATCGGAAAACCACGGTTCGCCATAGAGAAATTACATCCGCCACGCCAGTCTGGCTGCCTGATGGACGGGGGCAGCATGGACTTCCAGATGGCCGCCGCGCAGTTCTACATCATGATCGCAATTTTCACGGCAGTCGCAACCATAGTTTCGGCGGAAGTCAGGAGTCCTGAAAGCCTTCGGCCTGCTTCCTTGTCGATGAAGCGAACATCCTGAGTCCTGCCATTGGCTGTTGGGGCAGGTATGGCGCAGACAGGGCTGGAGATGATCTATCGGAACAGCTACAGGTCGATGACCGGAGTGGCTGTGGTCCATTTCTGGATGCACCCGATCCCTCCTGTCCTTCTGGCTGTGCCTGCAGCCATGTGGCATGCGTCTGTCACGAGGCGCCCGCCGGACATGACGGTGCAGGCGGTGACGGCGCCGGAGGCGAGGCAGCGGCGCAGGTCGTCGGCGGCGCTGGGCCGGCGGTCCTTGATCCGGGTGCCGGTCCCGAGGGCGCCGACCCATTCCCCGGTGAGCCACCTTGCCTCGTACCAGCCCGCGACGCGGAGCGCGTTCGCCGCGTCCGGCCCGCCCCCGGTGGCCGTCAGCAGCCAGCCGGGCGTTCCTTTCCCTTCGGCGGCCGGGGCTCCGTGACGCGGACGGCGGGCATGCGCAGGGGCGGCGCGCCCTTCGGCAGGTCGGTCGGCGGGACGGGGCCGACGAAGCCGGCCGGCGCCTCGAGCCTGACGCCCTTCCGCGCCCCGCGCCTGCGGGGTCCGCCGCAGGCCTCGATGTCGATGGTTTTCCCGGCGACGGCGACGGGCCCTTCCGTGCGCGCGAACAGGTCCTCCGCCCCGCCGTCCTCCGTGAGCGCCCGCCGCCTGTCCGGCCGGCTGGCGCGGACCAGGAGGCCGGCGCCGCCGTCCGCGGCGGCTGAGCCGCACCCCTCCGGTAGCAGCTCCCACATGTCGCCCTCCCGGTCACAGACGCTCACCACGCGGGTCCGCGGGCAGGCCGCCGCCAGCTCGGCGGCGCTGGCGAAGGCGTCCGTCCAGCGCCCGCTCCCCTCGCCCTCCACCGCCTTCTCCCTGTCCTCCTCCCGGAAGCCGGCGGCGGGGTGCAGCACACCCGGCGCGCATCCGCCCTCGACGGACGCGACGCCGGCGTGGGCCGCGGTCCCCCTGCTGCCCTTTCCGCCGCCGCCGTGGCCTCCAGCCCGCCGTAGTTGACCGTCGTCGTGTCCTGCACGGCCAGCACGACGGGCTGGCTGCGGCAGCGGTCGGCCATCGCCTTCTGGTGGGGCCCGGGGATGTCACGCACGGCGACCCTCGGGTTGGACAGGAACCTGCAGGCCGCACGCCGCTCCGCCCCGCCGGGAAAGATCACCGGCAGCGGCGCCGACGGTGAACCCGTCGGGGAGGCCGCACGCCGACGGGCGGATCCAGTAGCGGAGGCGCCCGCCGGGACAGGCCGCGGCGCCCCTCGGATGGTGCGTGGCCATCACTGGGCGGGCCTGGCCCCTCTCCGCGTCGGGCACCGGAACCACCTCGACCCCGCCGGGATCTCCGAGCGGGCAGGACAGCCGCCTGTCGGGAAACCCGCGCGAAGGGACCAGCGACGCGGCGCTGGCGCCGCCCATCGGCCGCGCCTCCGGCAGGGCAGGCCCGAGCGCCGCCGACAGCTTCGGCAGGGCGGCCCGCGCCGAGGCGAGGCAAGGCTCGCCCCTCGCGTTCCGCCAGCCCTCGCGCCCGCACAGCCCGCGGGCCAGGGAGGACCGGGTGCAGTCCCCGGCCGCCAGCCAGCCGACCGTCCCGTCGCCGTAGTGTCTCAGACCGATTCCCATGCGGCCACCGATACGGCACCGCAGAGGTCGAGTTAACAGTGTCCTGTTGAAAGGCCCGACACGCCCGCATCAATGGTCCTACGGACGGACGGGTCGCGCAATGTGTGCATGACCGGATGCGGCGGAATATGTCACAGGGCATATATCTGTCCTTCAGGGGTTGGGATACGCGTTGTCATCATCCGTTACGTCTTTCCGAATGTCCGGGTTCTCATGGGCGTCGGTTCCCACTGGGTGTAGCCCAGGATTCTTGACTCTTGTCCACCTTCTTTCCATTTTCCTGGCCCATGGTCCTGGAGCGCGTGCCGGGCGGATCAAGCCTCCGGGGCATTACAAGAATCCTGGGCTACACCCGTTCCCACTTCGATCAGGTAGGTACGAAATGAGGGAATTGGGGAATGGATGTATCCATTCCTATTTTTGTACAAGGCCCCCTGATGGATCAGGATATCCAAGAACTGCCTTGATGTCATGTCCTCGGGAAGCCGCCATCCATTCGGTTTCGAACCGTCATGGTCCCAATGCATGTCGATGATATCAAGGATATCCTTTCGCCGGAGCCGTCTGGACTTCCTGTCCTGTGATCCAGAAAGTTCATCCATCACCGCCGCCACGAGATTTTCCGCGTCCTCCATGATGGAGGTACATTGATCCCCATAATAGTCCTGACGTAGGCTCCAGGTTTTCTTTTGGATATCGGTCCAGTCCATGAGGTCCATGTCCCCATTCACGTCCATGGCCGTCTTCCCCAGAGCTTCACCGGCGTACCGCATGTGCCGCGGCCAACCGTCGCAGAGATCGGCCAAGGCGTTCAGTTGCGGGTTGTGGCGGGAGGTGTCGAGGCCGAAATGGATGGCCAGACGCCGCATGAAATCGCGGGCCTCCGCCGCCGTCAGCGATTCGGTTTCATGGATTCTTAAACCTCGTGTCAGATGCATGCCGCGAGCTTTCTCCGCCGTGTCGGAGAGGCCGGCGAGCACCAGCGGCAGCCCGGAGCTGCCATCATGGATGGCCTGCAGGAACCGGGCCGTCGGTGTCGTTTCGTCCCCGGCGAAGCGCTGCGCCTCGTCCACGGCGACGACGAGCGGTACCGAATCCGCCCGTGCCGGATGTCTTCGGGCCACCATACGGAGCGTTCCGGGAACCTCGGCGTCGGAGAACCCCAGCGACAGACCGCTGGGTCCGACTCCAACATCCCGGATCCGCTTCAACCGGTCGGCCAAGGTCCGTTTCCACGCCATCCCGTCCATGGTCCAGGCCTCCAGGACGGCGCCGACGCCTACGGCGGGGTCGTCCATGATATCCGTTGCTGACAGGACCACGACTCTGGGCGTTTCATTTAGGCCCGTCCATTGTTTTTGCATCTCGTGCACGAGCGAGCTCTTGCCGGCACCGGGGGCGCCCTGCACGATGCGGGTCATTTTCGGCTGGCCGGCACTGTCCTTCGCCGTAGCCAGGATATCATTGAGGATAGTTTCGCGGCCGACGAAGACCGGCGGCGGGGCGCCCTCGCCCTGACGCAGGTATTCGATGATACGGGCGCGGTTGATGGGCATGGATATCCCTTTCATGGATTCCGTGTTTACGGATACTACCCCAGCTCGGTCGGAAAACAAAAACACAATGCCGTCCGTTTCCCGGGCGGAACCGATTCGGCAGGCGTGCTTTACCGGACCGTTTCCACAGGTGATTCGCCTTGAAACCCGAGTTTTATGCCTTTCGCGACAACAGCGCTTCATTGTTGGCGGGCATCATCGGAACACGGATACCGAACCAGAGGAATCCTTCCCTGGTTTCCGTGTTTGGCACCTTTGTTCCTCCAAAGCTCCGAGGGTCCCCGGCATGACGGCAACTTATCCCGTGTCCATCTCAACCCGATATGCTTAGACACGTCTTTCGAAAGAGCCTCGGTTGACGGCTATTCCCGGAAGTTACAACTGCGTTGTCTTTTTTCGGCGATCCGGATCAGAGTTCCAACATTTCGGAGCGGCCGTCAGCGCAGGCTCTCAAGCACCTCAAGTGACGCAAATCCGTCCGCCACCAGCCCAACCGAACTCTGGTAGGCCTGCACTGCTGCGGTCGTGCCGGGTCCGACAATTCCATCAAGCCCGTTGGGATCGAAACCCCGGTGCAATAGCAACCGTTGCAGGTCCCTGACTTCAGCCACTGAAAGCGCACGGTCGCCATCCGGCCAATGGGCCTGGATCGGTGCACCACCAGAGAGGCGACTGGCAAGGTGGCCTACTCCAATCACATAGGAATCCGCAGCGTTGTATCTTCTCAAAACGTTGAAGTTGTTGAAGATCATGAACGCAGCGCCGCGATGACCGGCAGGCAGGAGGATCGCCGCCTCATCGTGGTCGGGCAAGGGTAGACCGCTCGCGGTCTTTATGCCCATTCGCAACCAATCGAAAGTAGACAATTCCATCTGCCTGGAAGCAGAGGAATAGTCGAAGCCTTGAGGTAGTATCACCTCCATCCCCCATGGCTGACCGGTGACCCAACCGTGAACCGCGAGGTACGAAGCTGTTGAAGCAAGTGCATCCGCCGGATCTTCCCCCCAGACATTTCGATGTCCGTCGCCATCGAAGTCCAGAGCGTAGTCAATGAACGTCTCCGGCATGAACTGTGTATGCCCCATGGCACCTGCCCAACTGCCGTTCATTCTGTCTGGACTCGTATCACCTGCCTGCAGGATGCGCAGGGCTGCCAGAAGCTGTCTTTGAAAGAACTCCGAGCGTCTTCCGTCATGTGCCAAGGTTGCCAGCACCTCAATTGTCGGAAACTCACCACGGAACTCTCCGTAGGCGCTCTCCATCCCCCAGATGGCGACAATCACCTCTTTCTCCACACCGATACGGGACTCGATCCGCTTCAGGAGGTCCGCATATCTGTGGAGTGCAATACGCCCGTTCTCTATCCGCTGGGCCGAAACGGCAGTTGCGATGTAATTCCGGATCGGTGTGGTGAACTCCGACTGGCTGCGGTCCTTTCGGACAACTTCCGCATTGAGTCCCACACCTCGGAATGCGCTTTCAAAAATCTCTGACCGAATGCCCTGCGCTAGGGAAAGGCTGCGGAAACCGCAAATCCAGCGGTCCAAAGAGGAATCCTCCAGCGGTGGCTCATATCCCTCGGTCATTGTGAACCGCTTTGCGCCAATGCGAAGACGATGTCGATACGATCACTACATCAACGACATTGGAAGACTGGCTTGGGTAGCGCCAAGCTCAAGTGTGCCCCGGCGACACCAACCTAGACCAGAACTCTATGGCGAGGTGCTCTTCCCTCTGTGTCTAAGAAAGCCCCACCTCCATTCCGAAGTGCAACACCGGCCATTCCCGCAGCGGGGGCGTAGCCCAAGCGTAGGGAATGGCCGGAAGGCGTGGTCTGCGGCCCCCGGGCGCCGCGGATCCGGCCCCGGGGCGGCTGTGGTCCCGTCTGGATGCAGGTTATCCGGGCTTTCCGGGCGGCGCAACGCCTCCGCCGGGTCGGGTCGCGTCCGTCCGGGCGCAGGGAGGGCGGAGCCCGGACGGACGCGACGGCGAAATCCTGTCCACCCCCTTCCGGCGCCCCGGCCCGCGCCGGTGGGAGGCGGTCGCGCGGCGTCAGGGAGGGCGGGCCTTGTGCAGCACCTCGGCGGGCGTCCTGTAGCCCAGCGCCCGGCGCGGACGCGCGGTCCCGCACCGCCCTCACCTCCGCGTCGGTGACCGCCCGGAGGTCCGTCCCCTTGGGCAGGTACTGCGGCGCCTGCCCATTGGTGTGCCCGTTCAGGCCCCTCTCCCAGGAATGGTAGGGGGTCGGGAGGAAGAAGGCGGCCCCGAGCTCCGCCGCGACGCCGGCGTGGCCCGCGAACTCCCCGCCGTTGTCCGCCGTGATCGTGTGGACGGGCGCGGCGGAAGGCCGCAGCATCTCCACCATCGCGGCGGAGACCGCGGCCGAGGTGCGTCGGCCAGCCCTCTGTAAATACGTGTATTTCGAGGCGCGGTCCACAAGGGAGACCACCGCCCCGCTGTGGCCTTTCCCGATGACCGTGTCCGCCTCCCGGTCGCCCACACGCTCCCTGCTCCCCGCCTCATCCGGCCTCCCGGAGATGTCCACGCGGCCCGGGATGTGGCCACGGCCCGAGTGCCGCCCGCCTCTCCAGTTCGGCCTTTTCCCGCGGCGCCGCAGCAGCAGGAACAGCTTCCCGCCCGCCTTCCGGTCGGCCCTCACACGCCCGGATGTCCACTGGCGGCCCACCGTCCAGCCGCCCTCCAGACGCAGCCGTCCCGCGACCTGCTCCGGGCTCCAGCCCTCCGCCAGAAGCCCCTCCACCTGCGCCCAGCGGTCGGGCGTCATCCTGCGGGGAACACTGGAGGCCGCGCCGCGGCGGGCCTCCGCCCTCCCCTGCGCCTCGCCCGGGCTGTACCCCCCGCCGCCGCCGTTCCGGCGCAGCTCCCGCCAGACCGTCGTCCGGTCACGGCCCAGACGGGCCGCGATCGCCCCGTCCGAAAGCCCGCTTTCCTTCAGCGCGCCGATCTGGCATCTCTCTTCATGGGTCAGGTGGCGGTAGCCCTTCGGCATGGCAGTCTCCCTCTCTTCAGCAAAGGGACTGTCGCCGCTTCCTGGCCGATACGCAACATCAAGCGCCCGGAAAACCGGTCACCACCGCCACTGGTGTTGCACTTCAGGGTGGAATGGGGGAGGTCTATGCCGCCGGAGCGAATGTCCGTATCGATGGCGAACCCGGCCTTGACCTGAATTCCCTGTCGCTGCTGTTCATCGGCAGGACCGGAAAACATCTGAAGGAGATAACGGAAGGTCCGCGTCGTCTGGATGGAGTCTTTCCCTCCATGTATCGCGAGGACGAGAACCATCAGGGATATCGAATCAGTTCATCCGTGAATGAGAACCATCCGGCCAGGACGCTTCCCTATTTCACATCCATCGCTTTCGACACCAGAGGTATGCCGGTGCCGCTAACAGCGCCGGATCCACGGCTGACAACCCTACAATGGCTCTGGCAGGCGGAGAATGATGAAAGGCTGAATGACATTCATCGGGACAGGTTCCGTCAATTGGCCGCCTTGTCGGCCGCTTTGGCCACAGGACCTCTGGACGTGTCCTTTGACGACCCGGCACTCTTGAGCCTGCCCGACAGGCTTCAGGTCTTGATTGGACAGGTGCATCGTCAAGCATGAATTCCGCAAGAGGTGATGGTTCCTGAATCCAGGCATTCACGGGCCATCCGTTCCATCGCTGGACCATTCCGGCCCAGGTTCCTCGGCCTGGGCAAAGGCCGGGGCCAGCATATCCATCTCCTGCAGGGACAGGCCGCGGCGATGCATCATCGGACGCCAGTGCCGTGCCACCAGGTTATGCAGCCTGGACAGGATGGCCCGCCCCTGGCCCAGCGACAGGCCAAAGGCAGGCGCGGCCGCCAGAGCCCTGTCCAATGTCGCCTCCCGTCCCGACCCGGCCTTTCCCAGATGGAAGAACAGGTTCCGCTGCGATGAAGCCTGTAGCGTCGGCATCACATCATAGACCGGGGCCGGCGCGTAACCGCCATCCTCCTGCAGGATGAACGCATGGTTCCGGGAATGGTCGTCACTATTGCCGCAGAGCATGTTCATGGCCATGCGGCTGAAAATCTCCTTGCCGATATCCCGGTTCCGGGCCGAGCCGAATTTTCGCAATGCGTCAAATATATCGGCATAGCCATGAAGTCCGAGGTCATTCTCATGGGCGCCCAGAAGCGTCAGGGCCGAGAGCACATGATGGCGCAGGAGAGGACCTGTTCCAGGCTCCCGCCTCCTGTCGAACCTCTTGAGCAGCAGGGCTGGACCGAACCCCTCGAAATGGACCAGCTGACGTTCAGGTACCTGCAATCCAGCGAGTTCACAGAGATCAAGGCAGGCGGCCTCGGCGCGAAGTATGTCAAGCCGGTCCGAGGGTCGGGAGAATTTGGCCAGCCAGGGAAATCCGTCGAGCATGAGCGTGGCCTTGGGACGGGCCCCGCCCATATCCGAGCCAGGCTGGATATAGGGAAGCAGGGCTTTTGGTGGATTGCGTGTGTCTTTATAGGTCTGAAGCAGGGTCTGAAACCGGTTCAGTTCATCGGGTTCGACAATCCAGACGGGCAGGTCCAGCCCCATGACATCCGACGGTCCTTCCCTTGGGTCCCGTCCATAGCAGAGGGCGCCGAACCGCAGGGAGGATGTCGATCCCATGAGATGTTCCGCTTCCGAGGCTGGACGTGCGTGATGATGCATCACATGCATGTCGATCAGGCTGCGGCCCCAGAAATCCGGCGCTGAATCGCGCAGGCCATTGAACATGGCGAAATCCGGCCCCGTCTCCAGACGAGAATCCGACAGCGGCAGCTGCACGGGATCCAGGGCGGGATGGCCTTTCTCCAGATACCGTTTTCCATAGGTGAAACCGGCTCGTGACCAGCGGCCATCCTCCACCATTTCCAGCCGTCCAGCGGGAACAGGCCGGCCATCAAGATGGATGAAAACAATGGCCTGGGTCCGAAGCATGGCCTGTCCTTTCAGAAATCGAGATCATGCGATGTGGCCGCTTCCGCCGCACGGACACGATCAGGCAGGGACAGACGTCCATGACGGAGCTGGACCGGGTCATGTTTCGGGGCGAATGTCGAGAACATACGTTCCTCCAGCCCCATCACCCAGGCGGTGCAGAGGACGGTATCGAAGCCAATGGCCGTGTCGCCGCGCTCCAGGCGGGACAGGGTCATGCGCGATATACCCACGCGTTCAGCCAATTGTTGTTGCGATAGATTCCGGGCCTTGCGCGCCGCGGCGATATCCTGGCCAAAAACATGCATGGCCTGGCGCAGGCTGTCGGGAAAGGCACCACCCATCTTTCGTGCATTCATATCCGTGGAACCTCCAAGATCATCTGGTGTGCATCATGATGGACCCTGTTTACGGATGCAACACAGAAGTGGCATTAGTCCTCTTTATGTTACTTCTGTGCATCATTTCATTGAAATCGGCCTGATATTCATCATGGCGTTCATCCATCTCCATATGGAAAACACTGTCGGATATCATGTCACGCATCGATATGATCAACGGAAACAGCAGGAATGGAGCGGCCATGTCGATCATGGAGGTCACGGGCGATATTTTCGCCTGCCAGGCGCAGGCCTTGGTCAACCCGGTGAATTGTGTCGGCACCATGAGCAAGGGGTTGGCGCGGAGCTTCCAGCGGAGGTTTCCCGGCAATACGGAAGCCTATGTCAAGGCCTGCCGACATCGGGAGGTACGGCCCGGACGCATGTTCATCTGGTTCGACAGCATCCGCAAGGCGGAGGGACAGTCCCATTGGATGGTGGTCAATTTTCCCACCAAACGGCATTGGAGCGATGGCTCGCGCCGCGCGGATATCCTCACGGGTCTGCGGGATCTGCGGCAGGTGATCGGAATCCATCGCCTGCGCTCCATCGCCATCCCCGCCTTGGGCTGCGGTCTGGGTGGGCTGGACTGGACCGTCATCCGCCAGGACATCAGGGAAGCCTTGTCGCATGTCGATGGCGGACGGCTGGATGTCTGGCTTTATGGACCCCGGGAATCCTGACATGGTCGGGCTGGAGGCCCGGAGACGGATCCAGCGGAAACTCCGCGCCATTGAGGACAGTGGGAACATCCGCATCCTGCTCGCCGTCGAATCCGGCAGCCGCACCTAGGTGTTTCCCTCCCCTGACAGCGATTACGATATCCGGTTCCTCTATCTCCGTCCAAGGGATTGGTATCTGGCCCTGGGCAGACGCCGGGATGTCCTGGAATATCCACTGGAGGATATGCTGGATATGAATGGCTGGGATATCAGGAAAGCGCTGGGCCTGTTGCTCAAGGGCAATCCGACCCTGTCCGAATGGCTGCGCTCGCCCATAAGATATATGGAGACGGAACCGTTCATGCGGAAAATGGAACATCTGGCCTCCAATGTCGCGTTCCGGCGACCGGCCCAGCATCATTACCTGCATCTGGGCCACTCCGCCTATAGGGACGCGCTGGAAGGCCGGGACCAGGCACGGCTGAAGAAATATCTATACGCCCGGCGCTGGCCCTGCGCTGGCTGCGCCTGCGGCCGGAGCCGCCGCCCATAAACATGATGGAGCTTCGGGCCGGCCTTGATCTGGACAGCGGTATATGTGAGGAAATCAACGCCTTGCTGGCCGTGAAGGCAAAAATTCGGAAATGGGTCTGGGACCACGCCTGCCGGTTCTGGAAAGGTTCATCCTCGAGGAATTCAGCATGGGCGAGAATATGCTGGAGGCCAGGGATGACTCGCGCCAGACTTCCGTCCTGCTGGATGAGGCCAACCGGTTTTTCCTGCGGTTGGTGGAGGATGGCCTTGATTCACCTGGATTGCGTCAGGACATCGAGCCAACGCCACTGGACGGTCTGGCCTCAATGTCCTGAATACATGGTCGTTTCCGTCCATGGCGGGAAGGTTGCGACGATATTCAGTCCCCCATTCCACCCTGAATTGCAGAGCGTCGTCACAATTGCAACCTGCAAGGTCGTATCGGGTGTATCCCAAGTTGGTTGGTTATGCCGCTGCGGCCTGATCCGCCCGCCAGCCGGGGAAGTCGGCCAGCCTGTGATCCGTCTTACTCCGTACCATGACCCACACTCCATGCCCGTTGCCCCGGATGGCGGGCCGCTCGCCGGTCACCCCGGTCATCCGCGGTCCCGCCGCAGCGCAGGGATGGCACATTCGAATTGTGGAAATCAACCAACTTGGGATACACTCAGTCGTATCCTACCAATTGCGTGCTGGCCGCATTCGGTTGCAGGACTTCCAACCTCCGGTTGTTCCCGACATAGGTCTTCAGCAGCATCTGGCATCCAGCGGCGCTGGCCGCCGATCAGTGCCGCCTTCGGGGTTCGAAAACCTCCTCCAGCGTCTCGGCGACGACCACTGCGTCGAGCCAGCGGTCGAGGGTCGCCGCGTCGGCGGTCCGCACCTCCACGGCCCGGGCCGCGGGAACGTCCCCGAACCTGACCCGCGCCTGCCGCAGGAATGTCTCCGCCTTCCCTTCCGCAAGGCCCTCCAGGCGCCCCCTGCTCAGCCCGCGCGCCTCGCCCTGTTCGAGCAGCGTCTCCGCAATCGTTCCCATGATCGCCTCCAGTTCGTTGTGTCCCTGGTTCCGCAGCGTCGTCCTGAGCTCGTCCAGGCCAACGCTGTAGACCCGCAGGATGTACTCGATGACCTGCCGCGCGAGGTCGCCGCCCTCCGGAAGGCCTTGCGCGATCTCCGCGAGGTGGTCCAGCGCCTCCCTGCGGAGCGCGATGAACCCGGCCCGCAGCCCGGCGTTCCGCGACAGCGCGTCGATGTCCATGGCGCGCAGGTTTCGCAGTATATAGCCCGAACCGGGCAGGAATGCCAGACCCGGATCGTCAGCCGCGATCATGTCGCGCAGGGAGCCGGGCACCGTCCAGCCCGCCTTCCCGTGATGGACCACGACCGGCACGATCGGCGGCAGCGCCCGCAGCCGCGCCGCCGACGTGCCGGCGTACCGCTTCCAGATCCTCACCATGTAGGAGGCCAGCTGAAGCGGAAGGCCGGGATCGGGGGCGCTCCTGTGTTCCGCGAGGACGTATATGAACGCGCTGCCCCCCGAGGCCAGCCCGACCTTCATCAGCAGGTCGCTCTGGCTGCCCGCCAGCGCCTCGTCGACGAAGCTGCCCTCGACGACCTCCGGCAGCGTGTCGGCCATAAGGCCCGCGACGCTGTCCGGGAGATGGTCGCGGAGGAAGTCGCGGGCGCGTTCCCGGTCGGAGAGCAGCGCGCGGACGAGCGTGTCGTGGGGCGTGGGAAGGCCGGCCATCATGGTTCCTCTCATTTCCGTTGCCGCCCTGCAATCATCCGGTTCGGACCACCTGCGGGATACAGGCATCCTTCGCGAAGCTATCCATCAGGATCCAGAGCATTTCAGCATAGGTTCGACGACCATCATCGCACATCTTTCGAGACCTTGCGATCATGAACAAGGGTGCCCGGATGGTGAGCCGACCCTCCTTCGGAGTCTCGCTACTCGGCAATTGATCCGCATTGGGTTCGGGAGCACAGCTCTTCCAGGGTTTCCCGGCAACCTTCCTGAGTTGTCTTAGGCATCTACACCCATTCCAAAATGCGACATCATGCGGCTGGAAACTCGGTCACCATCGCCCATGGTATTGCACTCCAAAGCGGAACGGGGCACAAGTAAACGGAACCTCGGGGAAAAGCCAGTCATCTATCTTCCTGATAGGAACGGATAATCCGCCGACTCCGGCGGTTCCAACCTGACACTTGCATGACAACATGGATCTAGCTCAGATACCTCCGGTCGCACGGGAAAGTCCGGCCCTTTCGGTATGTTGCGCCAGATCGGACGACGATTGACAGGCTGGAATTCCGCGAAAGGTTCATCAACTGCGACAATTGAAACCTCACCAGAAGATCACAGGATTTCATGGCAGCCCAACCGCCATGCGCTGCCAAACACCTGACGTAACCGATCAAACTAACGGCTGGTCCTTGAACCCTTGCGGTGGAACTTTGCCAATCTGCGCTTCGATGCGCCCGACCTCCGTCGGGTCCGTCGCTGCGAAAGGCTCTCGCCATTCACACTGAGCAACTCGAATTTCAGGCCACCGGTCACGGGGACAGCCTCGGACAGACGCACCCTGACGGCCAGTCCAATCGTCAGTTCCAGACCGGATTCCCTACCTGTCAGGGACTGCCTTCCGCTGTCGTGAGAGAAGTACTCATCGCCGATCGAGCGGACGGGTATCAGGCCATCGGCACCGGTCTCGTCCAGACGCACGAATACGCCAAACCTCTGGATGCCATTGATTCGCCCCGTGAACTCACTGCCCTCCCGTTCCGACAGATAGGCGGCGAGATAACGGTCGTTCGTTTCGCGCTCAGCCGCCATCGAGCGACGTTCCGTCTCTGAAATGTGCTTGGCCGTGGCTTCCAGCCGGTCGATATCGTTCGGTGAAAGACCGTCTTCTCCCCAGCCATATGCCGAAATCAACGCTCGGTGAACGATCAGATCGGCATAGCGACGGATCGGGGACGTGAAATGGGCATAGCTGCGTAGGGCCAGTCCAAAATGCCCGAGGTTTGCGGAGTTGTAATAGGCCTGATGCATCGCGCGTAGGGTCGATAGATTGACCAACTCGTCAAACTCCCCGCCCCTTGCCTGCGCCAGCAGCGAATTCAGCTGCCCGGTACCTAGCACCTGCCCCCTGGCCAGCGTGAGACCGCTGGCCTGCGCCACTTCGCGCAAAGTATCCAGCCGCTCCGGCGCAGGTTCTTCGTGAACACGGTAGAGCAGCGGACACCGCCGCCTGGACAGATCCTCCGCAGCCGCGACATTCGCCAGAACCATGAATTCCTCGATCAGCCGATGCGCGTCCAACCGCTCCTTCAGTCCGACAGCCTCAACCCTACCGTCATCCGCAAGTCTGATCACGCGTTCAGGAAGTTCGAGATCAAGTGGCTGGCGTCGGTCGCGGGCACGCCTGACCGCGGCATAGGCATCGAAGAGTGGGTGAAGGACACCGACGGCCAGATCGGCGCATCTGCCTTCTGACACACCATCCCTCGCAGCCTGCACCTCTGTGTAGTTGAGCGAAGCCACCGACTTCATCAATCCCCTGGTAAAGCGGTGTGCCAGTTTGGTGCCCTGGGAGTCGAGCTTCAGTTCGACGGCGATGCAGGCGCGCGGCAATCCCTCCCGCAGCGAGCAGAGATCGCTCGATAGACGCTCGGGAAGCATTGGTACGACGCGATCCGTGAAATAGGTCGAATTGCCACGGCGGCGTGCCTCCGTGTCGAGCGCCGTGCCCGGCCTGACGTATGCCGCCACCTCGGCGATGGCCACCCAGACGATATGCCCATCTGGATTCCTCGGATCCGTGTCCCGCTCCGCAAAGCAGGCATCGTCGTGGTCCCGAGCATCTTCCGGATCGATGGTAACAAACGGTAGCTCGGATAGATCCTCCCGTCCAGCTAGGCCAATAGGTTTCGCAGCCATCGATTCAGCGATTGCCTCTTCAGGGAAATCATCGGGAATTCCATGCCGATGTATGGCTATCAGTGATACGGAACCGGGCGCCGCCGGGTCGCCAAGTGTGGCTGCGATCCGAGCGGAGGGAAGACCGATGCGACCACTTCGGGCGATAGGTTCGGCTTCGACCAACTCGCCATCCCTGACCCCTGATGCAACCGCATCTGTGATGCGCCATTCCTGATCGGAACCCTTCTCGACCGGCACTATGCGACCGCCCTCAGGACCCTCGCGATAAATTCCGAGAACCTTGCGCGGGTTCCGGCCAATAAGACGGATCAGACGTGCTTCATAAGCGTAGCGTTCTGCTGTCACAGCGGTCAGTCGGGCGAGGATCCGGTCGCCCGATCCAAGCGCCGGACCAGATGGCCGATGCACAACCAGAATGCGTGGCTCCGGCCCTGTCCCATCCCACCCGAGCGGACTGGCGAAGAGATCGCCGTCAGCGTTCGGACCCTTCACCTCAAGCACTGTAACCGGCGGAAGACTGTCCGGATCCTGATAGACTTTTCTGTGTCTTTCCACATGACCGCCGCGCTCCAACTCCCGCAACAGCCGCTTTAGATCGATGCGGTCGGCTCCCCTTATGCCGAACGCACGGGCGATGTCACGCTTGGTGGCCCGGTCGGGATTTTCTGAAATCCAGTCCATGACCTGCGACTTTGTCGGCAATCCCTTCATGGGTGCCAGCTATAGAAGGAAAATGCATGCGTCATGCCGGAAGATCCTCTCCAGAGTCGACATCCGTGAGCGTGTCGGCCATTGCCACCCTGTAGCCAGGCAGCGACGCAATGCTGTCGGCAAGTGCATGCGAGGTCGACCAGCGCACATTCCGGAACATCTTGGGTGGCAACGGCAAGGTGCGCCTCAACCCCACAAGCCAGTATCCTCCGTCCGAGCTGGGGCCGAATACGGCATCATTGCGCCCGAGGAGGCGAAAGGCATGGGCAATATGGCTGGCCGCGAGGTCCGGAATGTCGCTCCCGACAATCACGGCCTGCCCAGGGAGCGCTGAACCAAACAACCCCGACATACGTTGGCCAAGATCGCCACGCCCCTGCGCGACACGTGGTATTCGGAGTGGCCATACTGGGCTGGCAAAGGCGGTATCGGGCGCGATCGCCAGCCTGAAACTCCATTTCGGGCACTCAAGCCGGCGAATCATGCGAGCAACCTGATGGCGGTACCACCATGCCGCATCAGTCATGCCGATATCAGCGCCAAGACGGGTCTTCACCCGTCCCGCCTGAGGCTCCTTGACCATCAGGAAAACCTGACGCGCCATCATCGGTCACCACCTGCTTCGGTTGGCAGGAAGGTGGACGGAACCGATTCAGGCGAAGTACGCATCCAACACCCTGCGGTAGACCGCCTTCAGCGCGATAATGTCGGCCACCTTCACCCGCTCATCAACCTGGTGCATCGTCCTGCCCACGAGTCCGAATTCCACCACAGGACAATGATCCTTGATGAACCGCGAGTCCGAGGTTCCACCCGAAGTCGAGTGTGTAGGGACCATTCCTGTTTCGGTCTCGATCGCCCTAGCGACAAGGTCGGACAGGGCACCGGGCACCGTTACGAAACTCTCGCCTGAAACCTTCACGTTCAACCTGATCCCCACTCCCGTCTCTTCCGCCACTGCGGTCGCCTCTGACTCAAGCCAACGTTGGAGACCGTCGGCCGAATGCGCGTCATTGAAGCGGATATTCGCTGTGGCAAAGCAGGTGGCCGGGATCACGTTACTGGCCGGATTGCCCGTATCAATGGACGTAACAGCAAGCGAGGAGGGATCAAAAAAAGCGGTGCCCTCGTCCAGAGGGTGACTGGCAAGCCGATCCACCAATTTCGCAATCGCATGGACGGGGTTCTTCGAAAGGTGAGGATAGGCGGAATGCCCCTGAATCCCTGTCGCAGTGAACTTCGCTGTCAGCGAGCCGCGGCGGCCGATCTTTAGCGTGTCTCCCAATGACGACTGGCCTGTAGGTTCGCCAACCAGGCAGACGGACATTCTTTCGCCATTTGAGGCCATCCAATCCAACAGGGCCAAAGTGCCATCGATAGCATCCCCTTCCTCGTCGCCGGTAATGGCCAGAATCACCGCGCCGTCTGGCGGCGCCTGGTATACAAAGTCGATCGCAGCTGCGACAAACGCCGCAACACCGGATTTCATGTCCACCGCTCCCCTACCGTAGAGCCAGCCATCATGAATCTCGGCACCAAAGGCATCTACCGTCCAATCTGACGGATTCCCGACAGGAACCACATCGGTGTGACCATTGAACCCAAATGTACGTGGATGACACCGGTCACCCCAGCGGGCAAACAGATTGCTGATACCGCCGCGGTCAACCCGCTCACAATCAAATCCCGAGTGTTGCAACCACTCCTGCAGCAGTTCCAGCGCTCCGGCCTCAACGGGAGTCACCGATGGACATCGGACGAGTTGTGCTGTTAGTTCAACCGGATCGACAGGCTCTACCATATCCACCTCGTCTGAGCACACACCTCGCCATTCCCCAACCCCTGCGTTGATGGAAAATCCAGCCATCGGACCGGTGCCGATACCTGGATTCCACAACGGTGCTTCACACAATTTTCAGTTAGAGTCATCTGGCTGGAGTCAACGATCATTGGTCAGGCACTTCCGGAGCGACCTGTCGATGGCAATAGACTAAGCACAGTCATCGAAGAACGGAGTTAGCTGTGCGACAATCACCGAGTTCTCGCTGATGGCCCGCTGCATCAGATCGGTTTCCTCGCTCGAGATATCGTGACCCTCGGCATATCGTTACTGTAGCGTGCCATAGCTGGAGACTTCGAGAGGCGTCATTCCGGCAACTTTCAGGACAGCCACCGCTTCCCGTACCGCTTCCACTTCGCTGTGGCCACTCGAAAAACACATCAGGGCCGCCCCGGTCGCGTCCTTGGGAAGCCCATCATCCCTGCTGCGCCCAACCTCAACAATGAGTGTGAAGACATCCGGCGGAACTCCAGCCTCGCTCATGTCGCCTGCCATTCCCTTCATCGGCAACGGACCTCGGGTTTTCAGCCGCTCAAGCCGCAGCGCGAACGGCCATTGCGCGACCACGCCCTTCCTGAGAGTTTCCGTTGGGCATTCTCAGCGCAATCAATGTCGCTGCCGTACGGGCATGCAGCCGATCAGTGTGGACCGACAGACCTTCAGTCACGCAGCAGGTCGTTTATCGCGGTCTTCGCTCGTGTCCGCTCATCGACTCTCTTTACGATAACCGCGCAGTAAAGGCTAACGCCGTTCCTTGATGGCATCGATCCAGCCACGACTACCGAATAGGGCGGCACCTCTCCGTACAACACTTCGCCGGTGTCCCGATCGACGATTTTGGTTGACTTGCCAATAAAGACACCCATGCCCAATACCGAACCTTCACGGACGATGCAGCCCTCGACCACCTCGGAACGCGCTCCGATGAAACAGTTGTCCTCGATGATGGTGGGACCCGCCTGCATTGGCTCCAGGACACCGCCTATCCCGACACCTCCGGATAGGTGAACATTTTTCCCGATCTGGGCGCAGGAACCCACCGTCGCCCAGGTATCGACCATGGTGCCCTCATCGACATAGGCGCCGAGATTAACGAAGCTCGGCATCAGTATGACGCCAGGCGCAATGAACGCAGACTTGCGGACAACGCAATTTGGAACTGCCCGAAACCCGGCCGTACTCCAGGTTTCATCGTCCCAGTCCTTCCATTTGCTGTCGACCTTGTCCCACCAGGCTCCACCCTGCGGGCTTCCGGACTGCAATTCCATATCCTGCAGCCGAAACCCCAGCAGAACGGCCTTCTTCGCCCACTGGTTTACGTGCCAGTCGCCGCCCTCCCTTCGTTCGGCAACGCGAAGTGAGCCGGAATCCAATGCAGCAAGTGTATCCTCGATCGCATTCCGGGTTTCCCCGACTGTGTCGGGACCTATTCGGTCTCGCCCCTCCCAGGCGGCTTCAATGGCGGCTTCGAGCTGGGCATTTGACATGGGAGCTTTCTCACTTCGCGTGGATTCGGTGCCGCTATACCGGAGTTGGAATCTGGCGGCAATCAGGGTCAGGCAAAGGGATCGGGATCCGGATTCGCGCCACACACGAGAACAGCGACCCGCTCGCCCGGCGCCGGACGGTAGGCTCCTGAAACAAGCGCTGCGAGCGCCGTTGCGCCAGCAGGTTCAACGAGTTGTCTACATGCTTTCCAAAGCATGACCTGTGCTGAGGCAATGCATGAATCTGAAACAGTGACTGACGCGGCAAGGCGATCAATGGCGAGACTGTAGCATATGCGGCCGATGCGACGGGCACCGAGCGAATTTACGGCAATGCCAGACACATCGACTTCAGTTTCGGGACCCGACTCAAGTGCAGCATTCAGAGTGCAGGCGTGTTCCGGCTCGACCGCCACAACCCTTCGACGGTCGCCGAACCAGGCGAGCGCGCCAGCGATCAGTCCGCCACCGCCAACGGCGACCAGGACCGTATCAGCGTCAAGTCCCTGTTCCTCCCACTCCCTGAAACAGGTGCCTTGACCCGCAATGGTCATTGGAGCGTCGTAAGCATGGATCTGGGCGGCTGCTGTCTGTCTCTCATGGGTTTCCGCCGCATGTTGGGCGTCGGCATAGGCTCCGGGCACCACTGTAAGTTCAGCGCCTGTGGACCGGATCAGCGAGATCTTGGTCGGCCCCGCAAGTTCCGGGACAAAAATATGTGCATGGCGTCCCAGCGCCCGCGCCGCATGGGCGACCGCCGCCCCATGGTTGCCGCCGGACGCCGCAACGTAGCCGTGTCCGGGCGATTCACCCGCCAACATAGTGTTGAATGCACCCCTGACCTTGAAAGTGCCGGTATGCTGCACCTGCTCAAGCTTCACCGCAACCCTGCAATCAACGCCAAGTCCGTCCAAAACCACGACTGGAGTTCGACGGACGTAATCGCCTATGCGTGATCCTGCGGCCGAGATTTCAGCAGTCCAATTCAAGACCCATTCCTTTCACTGGTGGCAATTGCCCTCAAAGGCTTATCCCTTTGACTACGGCACCGCAACATGTTGTGCCGGCGGTCTGACGGCCGGTTTCCCGGATTCCGCCGGAATCCGGGCCGCCGCCGCGCGGCGGTCCGTCCGGAGCCGGAAGGATCGGGATTCTGGGGGACTGGGGGTCGGCGCCTCGGGTCGGGGCGGAGTCCGGGCGCGGGTCCGCGGGCGTCAGGCGCCTGGGTCGGTGAGGTCGCGGTACGTCGCGGGCGGCAGGCCGAGGCCGAGGCCCAGAAGCCTGTCGAAGGAGGTCCGCCGGCGGCGGCGGCGGTTCCATCGGAAGACGAACTCGTCCAGGTGACGCTGGGCATGCTTCCTGCGCAGCCCGTGGTACACGCCCATGGCCCAGCGCTTCAGGTTGGAGAACACCCGGTGGATCCACCCCAGGACCTTGTGGGCCGGGCGGCCGCCGACCACCCTGCGCTCCCGCGGGTTGTCCGGCAGCCCGGTGTATCCGCTCCACCCGTCGGTGACGACCCAGGCGCCCGGCTCGACCGCCCCGGCGATGAAGCCATGGAGCGCTTCGGCGCCGTAGCCGTCCACTTCCTTCAGCCGGATGCGGCGTGGACTGCCGTCCTCCGACAGCTCCACGGCCCCGGCGATGGGGATCCGGCCCGCCGCGCTGCGGCCCCGGCCGGCCACGCCCCTCTCCCCGCCGTCCTCCGCGCCGCCGCCGTCGCGGCAGGGCATCGACGCCTCGTCCACCTCCGCGATCCCCTGCAGCGGGCTCCGGTCCGGGTCCACCATGGCCCGCCGCAGCTTCTGGAGAAGCAGCCAGGCCGACTTGTAGCTTCCGATGCCCAGCTGCGCCTGCAGCTGGAGCGCGGAGATGCCGTTGGAGTGCGTCGCCATGAGGTGGGCCGCAAGGAACCACGTCCTCAGCGGAAGGTGGGAGCGGTGCATAACCGTTCCGGCCGTCACCGACGTCTGCCGCCGGCGGTCCGCGCACTCCCGGCGGCGGCGCTCCCCCTCGGCTCCCAGCCCTTCGTCCCGCCGCAGGCCGGGCACGCGAAGCCCTTGCCCCAGCGCAGCTCCGCAAGGTGCCGGGCGCAGGCGTTTTCGTCCGGCAGGAGTTCCCCGGACTCCTGGCGGGACATGGGGCGGTCGTCTTTCCATCGGCTTGGCATGGACGGAACATAAGGCGAACACAGAGCCGCGTCAACCCCTCCGACACAAAATATTGACCCGCCTTGGTCAAAGGGATAAGCCTTTGCCCTCAATTGTGCGCATGCCCCAAGGTCGCGGTGATTGGCAAGGATGCCCACGAGCCTATCCGCCCACTCCCGGTTCCCGGACCCGATCCCAGAACCGTCCCAAACTGGCACTTCCGTGCTCAGAGCACTGAATCCGTCCCAGCGGCAATCTCCGCCCTGGACCTGCGCTGGCGCTCAGTGGCGGACCTGAGCTGGCCGCAAGCTGCCATTATGTCTTCCCCACGTGGCGCGCGAACGGGACTTGCATATCCGGCCTTGTGGACAATATCCGCAAAAGCTTTGATCCGGCTCCAATCGGAACGTCGGTAGGGGGCTCCTGGCCACTCGTTGAACGGTATGAGGTTGACCTTGGCAGGAATGCCCGAAATCAGACGAACGAGGCGGCGGGCATCTTCATCGCTGTCGTTAACGTCTTTCAGCATCACGTATTCAAAGGTGATCCGCTCTGAATTGGACAGCTTTGGATATGCCCGCAAAGCATCAAGTAGTGTGGCGATGTTCCAACGTCGGTTGATCGGCACCAACTGGTCCCGAAGATGATCCGTTGTCGCATGGAAGCTAACCGCCAGCATGCAGCCGATTTCGCTCGCAGTGCGGGCGATCTCGGGTACGACACCGGAAGTTGACAGGGTGACCCGCCGACGGGAAAGCGCGATGCCCTCACCGTCCATTGCGATCCTCATCGCATCCCGCACCGCTTCGAAGTTGTACAACGGCTCGCCCATACCCATCAGAACGATGTTGGAAAGTCGTCGAGGGCGTTCGCCCATCCCCTCGCCCGGTCTCAGCCATTCCCCAAGATCATCGCGAGCCAGCATGATCTGACCGACAATCTCGCCAGCGGTCAGGTTTCTGACCAGTTTCTGGGTTCCGGTGTGGCAGAACGGACAGGTAAGGGTGCAACCCACCTGGCTGGAAATGCAGAGTGTGCCACGATCGGTTTCAGGAATGTAGACGGTCTCGACCTCATGCCCGCCCGCGATGCGGACAAGATATTTCCGCGTGCCATCCTCGGAGATATTGCGGCCGACCACTTCAGGAACCGCGATCTCGAATTTTTCGGCCAGCGAGGAGCGATGGTTTCCTGAAACGTTTGTCATCAGGTGGAAATCCCGGACGCCCCTCTGGTAAATCCACTGCCAGATCTGGCCAGTGCGCATATTCACCTGTCTCTGGGGAATTCCCGTTCCGGTCAGTGCAGTGCGCAGTTCATCCCGGGTCATGCCGACGAGATTCCGCCGTCCCTCACATGGCACTGCACGGGGTACGACGCTGACATCCTGCGCGATCGCGGCCAAGGCGGGAATGGCACTTCTCCTTCAACTGGACGAAACGGACATACAGGAACAGGTGGAAAAAACAAATGTCCGATGGTTGGCGACCTCGGGCTACACACCACGAGGGCGCAGTGGTGATTTGCCGGCAAGGGATGGATCAGAGCTACCGCACGTGTCTCGAGATTTCGGAGCGGAACCCTTTGAGGGTCAGGCTTCTATCGGGAGGTTTTCCCCCAACCCCCGGGTCGCCGCTTCCTTACCTTGGCTGATCAGGTCGCGCGGCCACACGATCTCGACGATCGCGCCACTACGGATTCCCGGTCCGCCTCTCGCCGTGGTTGGAGCCTGCCCATTGGCAAAGCTCAGCTCGGCACCCGAACGCTCCAGTAGCGTCTTTGCTATGAAAAGACCAAGGCCCATGCCTTCGTACTCCTTTCGGTTCCAGCTGTCTCCGGCGGTCGCGCGCCGACGGACGAATGGCTCGCCGATACGGCTGAGAAGATCGGGCGGATAACCCGGGCCGTCATCGATGATCCGGATTTCGATGCGTTCCTCCGTCCAAACGGCGTCGATCCAAACGGTGGTTTCAGAAAAGTCAACAGCGTTCTGGACCAGATTGCGCAGTCCGTGAATGATTTCCGGCCGTCTGGCGACACTGGGCTGGGCGGTGTCCTGGGAAAGGCTGATCTGCACGTCCCGGCCACGCTCGAAATGAGGTTCCGCCGCAACTCGAATTACAGCGCCAAGCGGCATATGTCGCAGATGAAGGTCATCCTTTCCGGCACGCCCCATCGACCGCAGTATGTCGCGGCAGCGGTCGGCCTGGTCCCGGATCAACTCTGCGTCATTGCAAAGTTCGGGACGGCCGTCAAGTTCGTCCATCAACTCCGTACTCAGGAGCTTGATCGTAGCAAGCGGCGTGCCAAGTTCGTGGGCTGCCGCGGCGACAACACCGCCGAGGTCGGTCAGCTTCTGCTCGCGGGCAAGTGCCATCTGCGTCGCCAAAAGCGCCTGGTTCATATCCTGGATTTCGGAAGAGACCCGCCGATTGTAAATCGCCACGAATACGATTCCGATGCTTATCGCTGCCCAGTTCCCGAACAGGAACAGATCTGGCATGAGCAATACGTTCCCCAGTTCCGTCCGCATCGGAAAATGAAAGAACGCCAGAAAGGTCACCGAAAAGATCGCGACGGCACTGATCGCGGTCGTGAATCGAAGCTGAAGCACTGTGGCCGAAATGGTCACTGGCGCAAGCACAAGGAGCGCGAAAGGATTGTGAAGTCCACCGGTCAGAAACAGAAGGGCAGAAAGCTGTCCAATGTCGAAGAGCAACATCAGGAAAACCTCGCCCTTCGATAGCCTTTTGGCGCCGGGATAGATGAAAGTGGCGACCAGATTGGCGATGAGCGAAGCACAGATGACAAGGTAGCAGAGGCCGAGGTCGAAGGTTAGGCTGAAGAATTCCTGAGCGACCGTGATTGCCGCGACCTGGCCGATGATCGCAATCCAGCGCAGCACGATCAGCGTGCGAAGCGATACCCAGCTGCCTTGGGCCCGCTCAGCGACATGGTTCAGGTTCTGATCATCCATCCTTGGGTCCAGCTCTCGGGCTGCGTCAACCAGTTCCTTGTAATCCGCCCGGCCAGTATGGATCAATGCATCATGGCCTTAAGGATTCGCCCATGACCCGCCTCTACGCCGCCGCCGCGGCCGCTGGCATCGCCGCTCTCCTGACAGTCACGTTCTGGCAAACGATTCGAAGCCCCGGTGATCAGAGGTTCGCTGAATGCCGCGCATCTAACGTCGCGGGCGGAACAGACTCGATTGGTGGTCCATTCACCTTGGTGAATGGCGAAGGCGTAACAGTGACAGACGTCGATGTAATCACGAAACCATCACTTATCTATTTTGGATATACGTTCTGTCCAGACGTTTGTCCTCTGGACAGTGCGCGCAATGCCGATGCCCTGGACATTCTGTCTGAAGCCGGTCACGAAGCCCAGGGCGTTTTCATCTCCGTCGACCCGGAACGCGATACGCCAGAAGTCGTCGGAGAGTGGGCGGGATATCTGCATGAAGCGATGGTCGGGCTCACAGGATCGCCATCGCAGATTGCCGCCGTTTCCAGAGCCTACAGGACCTACTACAAAAGGCATGACGCAAAGGAAGACGAGTTCTATCTCGTTGACCATTCCACTTTCACATACCTTGTGTTGCCTGAATTGGGCTTCGTCGAGTTCTTCAGGCGTGACGACACGGCGGAAAGCGTCGCACAGCGCACAGCCTGCTTTGTCTCAAATGCCTGAGCGGATTTGACCCCGCATCGCCATTGGTCTATCTGATCTGTGACCAGCTAGGAACGGGAGGATGGATCGGGATGGCGGAAAGCCAGTTGAAAGAGCTTGGAACCGACAGGTCTTTGCTACTTGTCGATGACGATGCACCATTTCTTCGAAACTTGGCCCGCGCGATGGAAAAACGCGGCTTCCAGCTCGAGACAGCCGGGTCCGTCGCAGCCGGAAAGTCCATCGCCAATGCCCGCCCCCCCGCATATGCGGTGGTTGATCTTCGACTTGAAGATGGCAACGGACTGGACGTCGTCGAAGTACTGCGTGAGCGACGCCCGGACTGCCGCATAGTGGTACTGACCGGATATGGAGCCATTGCAACAGCGGTTGCAGCCGTGAAAATAGGGGCGACGGACTATCTTTCGAAGCCTGCGGATGCCAACGACATCACGGCCGCACTTCTGGCCCAGCCCGGAGAGTTACCTCCACCGCCTGAAAATCCGATGAGCGCGGACCGCGTTCGTTGGGAACATATCCAGCGGATCTATGAAATGTGCGACCGAAACGTCAGTGAGACGGCGCGGCGGCTCAGCATGCATCGTAGGACCCTGCAGCGCATCCTGGCAAAACGTTCTCCGAAATAGGCAATGTTCCCAGCGCGAGGGCAGGCGCGACAACCTGACCTGATCCTTCCGTTACATCCTGGCGATGAGTTCGGCATGGCGGGCCCTGAAAGCCGCTCGGGTGGCAACAGGCTCACGAAGATGTAACTCCAGCCCGTCGATTTCACCTAGCTTGGGGCGGCCAAAGAAACGGTTGGCTTCGGAGTCGGTAAATCCTGCGATCCGCGTTGCCTCAAGCCATGCGGAAATCCTATCGGCGCGCTTGATTTTCAGTTTGACCGATTTCGGCAGTTCGGCAGGCAGGCCAAAGCGCAGGTGGATGGCCGCTGCGAGCCTTGCATCCAGTTCAGCATAACCAGGGCCCACTGCGGACTTGACCGGGCCGATCATGTCGCCGATGACATACTCCGGAGCGTCGTGGAGCAGTGCCGCCAACCGCCACTTCACCGGTTCGGCCCTGTTCGCCCGGGTGAATATCTCCTCGACCAGCAGCGAATGCTCGGCCACCGTGTAAGGATGGTCGCCGTGGGTCTGGCCGTTCCAGCGGGCAACGAATGCCAATCCATGGGCAATGTCCTCGATCTCGACATCCATCGGCGTCGGGTCCAGCAGGTCGAGCCTTCTGCCCGAGAGCATGCGCTGCCAAGCGCGGGTTGAGGGAGGCATGGGCAACTATCCCTGATTCCATTCGCGTGATGCCAGAGCGCGGCGGCAATGGAAACTGCCCGCTGACTGCTGGCCATGACCGTCCGTTGGTCGCGGCACCCGGTTGTTGCCCAGACTTGAACGCGGTGCTAGACGCGCCGAACAATTCGGAACTCAGGGAGGCGGAGCCAGATGGCACGGGACTTCATGGTAAAGGACATAGGTCTGGCCGAGTTCGGTCGCAAGGAAATCACCATTGCCGAAACGGAAATGCCCGGCCTGCTGGCGATCCGTGAGGAATATGGCGAAGACAGGCCATTGGCCGGCGCTCGAATCGCGGGCTCGTTGCATATGACAGTCCAGACCGCTGTACTCATAGAAAGCCTTGTACGTCTCGGCGCGTCAGTGCGCTGGGCTTCCTGTAACATCTTTTCAACCCAGGACCATGCCGCGGCGGCGATCGCGGCGACTGGCACACCAGTATTCGCGTTCAAGGGCGAATCCCTTGAGGAATACTGGGACTATGCCGACCGCATCTTTCATTTCGCTGAGGGTGGCGCGAACATGATTCTCGACGACGGCGGCGATGCAACGCTCTATGTCCTTCTCGGTGCGCGGGTCGAGGAAGGTGAGGAGGACCTGATCGCCATCGCCAAATCCGAAGAGGAAGAGGCCCTGTTCTCGCAGATCAGGAAGCGCCTTGGGGAAAACCCTGGCTGGTTCGTCAAACAGCGTCACATGATCAAGGGAGTGACCGAGGAGACGACGACCGGCGTGAACCGGCTCTATCAGATGATGGAGAAAGGGCATCTGCCATTCCCGGCCATCAACGTCAATGACAGCGTCACCAAGTCAAAATTCGACAACAAATATGGCTGTCGCGAAAGTCTTGTCGATGGAATCCGACGGGCGACCGACACAATGATCGCCGGAAAGATTGCTGTCGTCTGTGGCTATGGCGACGTTGGAAAGGGCTCGGCCGCATCCCTACGAGGTGCGGGAGCCAGGGTGAAAGTCACCGAAATCGACCCAATCTGTGCCCTTCAGGCAGCAATGGACGGTTATGAGGTCGTGGCCCTCGAGGATGCGGCGCCGTCAGCCGATATCATTGTTTCCGCAACCGGCAACCGTGACGTTGTGCGTATCGAGCACATCCGGGAAATGAAGGATATGGCGATCGTCGGAAACATTGGGCATTTCGACAACGAAATCCAGGTCGCCGCGCTGCGCAACCACAAGTGGACCAACATCAAGGATCAGGTCGACCTGATCGAAATGCCCTCGGGAAACCGGATAATCCTGCTGAGCGAGGGAAGGCTTCTGAACCTTGGCAACGCAACCGGCCACCCCTCATTCGTAATGTCAGCCAGTTTCACCAACCAGGTCCTGGCGCAGATCGAATTGTGGACAAAGGGCGAAAGCTACGGGAACAGGGTCTATGTCCTTCCCAAGCATCTTGACGAGAGGGTGGCCCGACTGCATCTGCAGAGGGTTGGCGCGACGCTGACAGAACTCAGCAAAGATCAGGCCGACTATATCGGGGTTCCGTCAAACGGTCCGTTCAAGCCTGATCACTACAGATACTGATCCTGATACGCCGATAACCGGAGATGGGCTCCCGTAGTCCAGGTGTTCCATTTGAGGGCGTCAATTCGATGTGCGCAATTGATGCGGGATTCCGGCTGGATTCTGGATTTGACGCCATCAGGACTCCGCCATGCCGTTCCACTTCGTTCCTTTGGCGGTCGCCACCGAACCAGCCTGCTTCCGTGGGAAGGCGTTTCCATTGGGGAGGTCAGTCGCTTTCTGGAAGGAACAACGGGTTCTTTCGGCTCTGAGCCAGACGCCCACAGCCCTGCACCTTAAGGAGACGATCCCTCAATGAAAGCCCAGCTGCCGGAACCTGTCTATGTTCCTGAACGGCTTTGGTCGCCGCTCCACAGGATTGTGATGACGTTTCCGGAACATCGAATCGGGGCTTTCGCCCGGTAAAGGCCAAGTCTATCTTCTGGAAGCATGTTCGAAGGATTCCGGAGTACCTATATCGACGTTGGCGAAGCGACCATTTACTGCCGCATTGGAGGCAACGGTCCACCGCTCCTGCTGCTGCACGGCTACCCTCAGACGAGCGCGATGTGGCATGGGACCGTTCCCGGGCTTTCTCGGGAATTCACTGTTGTCGCCGCTGACCTGCGAGGCTACGGCGCTTCGTCAAAACCACCTTCAGCGCCCAATCACGAATCCTATTCGAAGCGAGCGATGGCAGAGGACATGCGCCGCGTGATGGCCCAACTCGGCCATGACCGCTTCAGCGTGCTTGCCCATGACCGAGGTGCGCGGGTCGCGCACCGGTTGGCGTTGGATTCACCCGACTCGGTCTCCGGACTGGTGCTGCTGGACATCGCCCCAACCCGCGAAATGTACGCCCACACCACCGATACCTTTGCCCGAACCTATTGGCACTGGTTTTTCCTCATCCAAAGCGCACCGCTACCGGAACGGATGATCGAATCGGATCCACGTGGCTACTGGTTCCGGCATTGTGGGGCGGGTTCAGCTGGATTGCGGCCGTTCGCGCCGGAAGCGTTGGAGGAATACCTGGATGCTTTCGCGAATCCTGCGACGATTCACGCCTGCTGCGAGGACTACAGGGCGGCCGCAACCATCGACATCACGCATGACGATGCCGATGGAGGAGCTTTGATTTCCTGCCCGCTCCTGGCGCTTTGGGGACTGCACGGCGCGATCGAAGCGAATTTCGACTGTCTCGGACTTTGGCGCCAGCGGGCCACGAGTGTTCAGGGCGAGGCGCTTGAGGGTGGACATTATCTTGCAGAGGAAATCCCTGAAGTGGTGCTGGAGAGATCGTTGCCTTTCCTGCGAGCCAATGCAGCCGTGTAGAACTGAAGAACCCATGACCCCCTTGCGGTGAGACACAGCCTGCAATGGGCGGATGCGAAGAGCCACTTCGATTGCAGAGCCCATCCGCCGATCAACGCAGTTGGGAACTTCGCATCGACTTCAGCGGTGATTCTCCAACCGCTCTCCGCGACCGGCCTACCGCAGACTGAACATGCGAATTGCGCTAGAACAGAACCAGCACCGCCGAGATGATGGCCATTCCGGCAACCGGGTAGAGGCCGTCCATCCAGATCAACCGCCTGTCACGCTGGCCGTAGACGATATTGTTGACCATCCAGGGACAGACAACAAACAAACCAAGCCCAAGTCCTGTCAGTATCGCAACGGATACCGATTCGACATTGGCCCAGCCCAGGACAAAATGCATCATCCAGGCAACGACAATCGCGCCTGCCAGACTAACGACATGTGGCGCGAAATTCTTCGGATCGATTGACTCCTCGGTCAGCCCCGAGGCCTCCATCCATTGTTTGCCAATTATCATATACCATGCAGCGCCAAACGCCCAGGCCACCAACGCGGCAACGATTACGTTTACGATATCCATGGTGAGTTCCCCCTGAATTGCCGTTGTCGAAGCGGACTCGGTTTATTTCGAAACCAAACGCACCTCAAGTGGAACCAGCATCCACAGGCCTTGATGGCAGAACTCCACCGATATTGGGACAGACACCAAACCGGTCGATGAAGGTCCCGGGCCGGGAGTTCCGCAGAAGAGCGGATGACCGGGAGACTCGGGGCTCCGGGAATGTTCCGCATTCCCAAGCAGGCTCTCCTTGCCAACTCAGAGCCAAATTCCCGATCGCGGATCAACCCTGGCAAGTTCGCATACCACGTCCCATTCGTCCTGGGTCACAGGCTGGACGGAAAGGCGGGTGTTGTTGACCAGAACCATTCCGGAAAGACGGGCCTCGTTCCTGCACATCTGCAGAGTCACGGGAGTACTGACTGGTCCAACAGCCTTGATGTCGACGCAATCCCAGCGCCTGTCGTCGGTGGTACTATCCTGATGGCTCTCAGCAATGACTTCGACAATGCCGACAATGGCCTTCTCTGTCTGGGAATGGTAGAAGAACCCGCGGTCGCCGACCTTCATCGCACGCATGTAGTTCCTGGCCTGATAGTTTCGCACGCCATCCCATTCCTCGCCCGACTCTCCTTTGGCCATCTGGTCGTCCCAGCTCCAGGTTGAGGGTTCGGACTTAAAGAGCCAGTAAGCCATGGGGAGAACTCCTTCTTTGCCTCTCGTAAATGCGATCATTGACAGATCCATGTTTCGCGGCTCCCGAAGCAGACCGCAAATGCAAAATCACTCAGGGCGCAATGGCCGGGCCATCAGTGCCTCCACGGCCTGTGACATGGTCAGCCCATCATCAAGAAACTCCGCAACCGTCGTCATGACAGGTAGCTGAATGGCTTCTGCCTTGGCTATAGCGGCCACTGCACGAGCGGTGGCGATACCTTCCGTTGTAACATCAGGGTCTGACCGTCCTCGCGCACCAAGGCCCAACCCGAAAGCATAGTTGCGGGATCTTTCCGATGTTGCCGTCAACGCCAGGTCTCCAAGTCCGGACAGACCCGCGAGGGTTTCCGCCGTCGCGCCTCGAGCAAGTGCGTAGCGTACCATCTCGGCAAAACCGCGGGTCATCAGGGCGGCTCGAGCACTTTCTCCAAGTCCGGCCCCGACCGCCAACCCGCAGGCGATCGCGATGACGTTCTTCAGTGCGCCTCCGATCTCCACGCCGGTGATGTCCGTGCTGCGGTAGAGTCTCAGGCTGGATGTGGAGAGCCTGCCCTGCAGCACTGTTGCGGTTCCCTCATCCAGTGCGGCGACAGTCAATGCTGTGGGCAAACCCGCCGCAATGTCTGCGGCGAAACCCGGGCCGGACAACTGGGCCGGTATGGCTGTGGGAACAGCACGCCCAATCTGGGACGCTGGCCCGAGACCTGAAGCGAGATCGATTCCCTTGCAGCAGGCAACCAGTGTCTTTCCCGACAGGATGTCCGCGAATTCCACCAACACGCCCGAAAGCGACTGTGCCGGTGTGGCGAGAAGGACCGTGTCGGCTGCGGCGAGATCCACCGCGGCCGAGGTAGGGGAAAGAAGCTCGGGCAGGAGAACGTCGGGAAGACGGCATCGGTGTTCACGAAAGCGAACCATAGCGTCGACATGGTCGGCGTTTCTCGCCCAGAGCGTAACAGGTTTGCCATCACGGGCCAGTGAAACGGCAAGAGCCGTTCCGAACGCGCCGGCACCGAGGATACCGATCATGCCTTCGCTCCCCTCTTTCCTCCGCCAAGCATCGGACGGCTCCGCTCGTCCAAAGGCCAGCGAGGACGGGCGGAGAGTTTCAGGTCGTCGACCAGCCCAAGCCGAAATCGTTCCAGCCCCGCCCATGCGATCATGGCAGCATTGTCCGTACAGAGATGGATGGGGGGAGCAACGAAATGTAGCCCCGTTTCCAGCGCTACCGTTTCCAGCGCACTTCGGATGGCCCGGTTCGCCGCAACGCCACCAGCGACGGCAAATGCAGGTACAGGTGGCCGATACCCGGCATAGGCTATGGCGGCCCGCCGGGATTTTTCCGCCAGGACTTCCGTCACCGCCAACTGAAATCCAGCGCATAGGTCCGCCCGGTCTGACTGGGTTAGACCACCGTGCTCACGGACCAGCTGGTCCCGTGTGCGCAGCAGCGCGGTTTTCAGGCCAGAAAAGCTCATGTCGCAGCAGGGACGATCAAGAAGTGGCCGGGGGAAGCCGAAGCGGTCCCCTCTACCGGCCGCGGCCGCGTTCTCCACAGACGGCCCACCTGGCTGGGGAAGGCCAAGCAGCTTCGCCGTCTTGTCAAATGCCTCGCCCGGAGCGTCATCGATGGTTCCGCCCAGGCGTGTGTAACCATCCACTCCATGGACGATCAGGAACTGGCAATGGCCACCGGAAACGAGAAGCATCAGATACGGAAAGCCCAGCCGGTCTGTCAGGCGCGGGGTCAACGCGTGGCCGGCGAGATGGTTGACGCCGATAAGCGGTCGTCCTGTCGCGGCAGCCAGACCCTTCGCACACATCACGCCTGCGAGCACCCCACCAATCAGGCCGGGGCCGGCGGTCACGGCGATGGCGTCGATGCCGGACAGTGGAACCGATGCGTCACGCAGGGCCGTTTCAATGCAATGGTCGAGTTTCTCCGCATGCGCGCGGGCGGCGATTTCCGGCACCACTCCGCCAAACGCCTCGTGTAGATCGGTTTGACCCACGACGACGGAAGACAGAATCTGTGGAAACCGATCGTCAGTTTGGCGTACAACTGCGGCGGCGGAATCGTCGCAGCTGCTTTCCAGTCCAAGGATCGTGACTGTTTCGCCCATGATGCCGCCAGTAGCGAGGGAGCGTTCCAGTGAACTGCCAACGTAGGAAAGAAAGGCAAGGAACCGGTGGTTTGGGTAGCTTCACGCCCTTTAACAGGAGCACGGTCGAGAAATCAAGGCGACGCGACGTTCCTGCCAGTATGCACTCGGGTTCTGAAGAGTTCCAGAAACGCTTGTTTTTTTCAGGGATCAGGGGTAAATTTGGTACTAAGTTTGAAGCATACTGAGAACCAAATGAAACCTGTTGAGTGTCTGCATCCCTTCACAGGTCATTCGATCATCCAGTTCATGCAGATAGAACACGGAGATATCTGCGCTGTTGCCGGCGGATGTTCGTGATGCGTGGCCTATCGCTATCGACAGGTGGTAACGAGGAGGGACAGGACCTTGGAGGAAAATGCGAGGAAAGAACCATCAACTCATGGAGATTCATTCATCAACATGAGTGATCGTGCCGATGTTGTAGTAGGCGAATTGCAAGAGCAGTATCTCTCGGATGATCGACCTTGGGTGGTTGCGTATTCAGGCGGTAAAGACTCAACACTTGTACTTCAGCTGGTTATTGAAGCACTTCGAGTGTTGGGGCCAAGGGCGAGGAAACCGGTATACATAATCTCGTCGGATACTCGTGTCGAGGCACCACAGATCATCGGATATGTCGAACGCGTGCTGGATGCGGTGGACAGCTTTGCGCGAATGGAGCAGTTGGCTATTCGAAGTGAGATAGTACGACCCACCGTTGAACAGGGATTCTGGACGAAGCTGATCGGCCTTGGCTATCCGCCTCCAACGCGCTGGTTTCGTTGGTGTACGTCGAATATGAAAATCAAGCCAAGCAGGGCAAAAATCGAAGAAATTTCGCGGGTGCACGGAAGCGTAATTCTGCTGCTTGGGTCACGGCGAAGCGAGAGCGGCAATCGTGCGCGGTCGATGGAGGCGCGAGTGCTTAACGATAGAGGTCTCAATCCGCACCACGAAATTCCGAATGCCTATGTCCTGACACCTATCGCAGATTGGGAAACCGACGATGTGTGGGAGTACTTGTTCGAGTCGAATCCTCCCCCTTGGGGGTATCCGCATGATGAAATGCTGCAGCTATACAGGCAAGCCAACGGCGGAGAATGCCCAGTTGTATTCGATCTGAATACGCCTTCCTGCGGCGGCAGCAGATTTGGCTGTTGGACCTGTACTGTCGTAAAGCTCGATAAGTCGATGGAAGGCTTCGTCCGGTCGGGGGCCGCTTGGCTTCAACCCCTGAATGATTTTCGGAATTGGCTTAAGGAAATCAGGGAACAGCCCAACTGGCGGCAGAATACGCGTCGATCGGGGGAATCAGGAATTGGCCCGTTTCACCCCGAAGCCCGAACCAAGATACTCAGACGGCTCCTGGAGGTCGAACAGGAGGTGGAGGCTGAGCTCATCACAGATGAGGAAATTCTCTATATCCAGCAACTCTGGTCTGAGGAATTCGACCTTGGCGAACGCCGCGCTATCGAATTGGCGAATGAATTTGGACGCAATATCGAAGGAGGAGCTGTCATGGCCCGGGCTGATGACCATCGCGACTTGATCGCAGCGGTAGCGGTAAAAAATGAGGTGTCGACCGATGTAATCGAAAAGTTGATCAATCTGGAAAGTGATTTTCAAAACCTACATGCATATGGGGCGAGGGCGAATTTTCGTTCACGCATAAAGGACATCATCGAGGTAGCTCTACAGCAGTCCCGTGTAGCGGATGGCCGACAGACGTCATGAGATTTACGACCATAGAGCTGGAGAACATTTTTGCTTATGATGGGAAGGTCGTCTTGGATGTCGGCGGGACTACCGGTGACAGGAATATCGTTCTTGTGTGGGGCAGGAACGGTATGGGAAAAACGAGTCTACTGAAAGCGATCAAGTTACTGTTTCTTGGCACCGAAGACAGGAACATGCGGTCCATAGGATTTCCACCGACGGTGCTGACGCCACGGCAGTTTGTATTGGGCGACGGAGCCAGCTGGTCCGGAGTGATCAATCGTCGAGCATACCGATTGGATCCCGATTGCGTGGCACGCGTGAAGGTAAATTGGGAAGCCGGTAACGATGCTGCGTCTGCGGAAAGACGCTGGAGGAAGGACGGGGCAAGCTATCAAGAGTCGTTGGTGGTATTCGATGGGCAGGTGAGACTAACCGCAGAAGCAGCCGAGGAGAGACTTCAAGACTTTCTTCCCCGGGATTTTGTCGATTTGTTCTTTTTCGATGGAGAAGAAGTAAAGGCATTGGCGGAAATGGCGGAAGGAAGAAAGGCGGTCGATTTTGACAGGGTATTGAGGACAACATTCATCACGGAGCTTGCCACTGAACTGTCGCGTATCGTGCGCGAACGACGACGGGCACTACTGGAAGAGAGCGTTCAGGAGCAACTAGCGTCAGTTGAGGCAGAGATAACGAGGGCGGAGTCGGCAAAGACGGCAGCGGAAGAGTACATCACCGGACGGGAGGAGGAACTGATCGACTGTCGGCGGGAGTTGGACCAGTTGATGGCGCGACGCGATAATCTGCGAAGCGGGGCGAGTTCGGCAGAACGCGAGGAGCTTGAACAGCGGAAAGACCAACTGCAGGGATATGTAAGAGAGCAGGCTGAACAGATTTGTAAGCTTGTCCCGGAAGTGGCTCCAATGATTGCCAATCCGGGGCTGGTGAGTGCTGCGTTGACGGAGCTTGATGAGAGACTGAGCAGGGGCGGGAGTGGTGAGCAGAGCATCGTACTGCGAATCAAGAAAGCACTTCCCCGGTGGCTGGAAGAGGGGCCTCCAAAACTGGACCAGCAGATGCGGACCACGCTTGCGGGCATGCTTGGGACTCGACTGGACAGCTTGGTGGAGCGGATGCCACCGTCAGGATTGTTCGCAAGCCTGGATCGGGAACGTGCGGCACGAATCCGTGATACGCTGCTTCATTTCGTCAGCCCGGAACAGCGGCAGACTCACTACCACCTCTTGAAAGATATTCACCGGAACCGGCTCGAACTGCTACAGGTCAGGGAGACATTGATGGAACTGGAAGTGGGGTCGGAGGCTACCGTATCAGCATATCGTGAAGTCACAGAACTTCTGGAACGCATTCAGGACAATATCGAGAGAATCAATCAAGACATCGGGCAACAGAAGAGACGTTTGCAGGATGCCCAGGCAACGCTGGACAAGAGGCGGAAAGAGTTTAGGCAGCTGGAGAAGGCTAGCGAACGAGCCACCGCCGACTCGCGGGATGTAAAATATATTGGTCGTTTGGCACGAAGCCTTAGCGACCTGAGGGAAGACTTGCGCAGGGAGATGCGCGAGCGCGTCATGGCACTGATCAATGAAAAATTCCGGATTCTGGTCCACGATCACGATTTTGTTCGCAAGATTGAGCTCGACGACACCTATACGCTCACTTTCATGGATCGTAACGGTCGGGCCATCGGCCGTTCAAGTCTTTCCAGCGGAATCAAGCAACTCGCGGCCACGGCATTGCTCTGGGCAATGAAGGAAGTACCCGAGCATGAAGTACCCGTGATCATCGATACACCTTTGGGCCGAATCGACAGGGAAAATCAGGAGCACATGCTTCTGAACTACTATCCCAATCTGGCAGAGCAGGTCATCGTGTTACCAACGAATGCGGAAATCGATGAGCGCAAGTATGAACTGATCCGAAACCATGTTGCCAAGGAGTATCGTATTCGAAACGAAACGGGAGATAGCGCGTCCGTTCATGTCGGTTCGTTGGTCGGTTTAGGAACTAAAGGACTGAACGAATGGCCAAGATCTATCTGACACGGGAAGAGAGGTCGACGATTGAGAGCGTGCTCAAGGAAGGACTCGGGCAGCCTGGTGAACCGCAGTGGCTTGTGGCGCGCTTGGCTCTGGCGAGATCGTTGCAACTGCAAAGCGTGCCAGGCGATGAGTTCGCTCGGCCAAGCAGCCACAGCGGCGGTTCGGAACTCCATGACGCACAGGTGACGGGACATGGGGGGGCGGGACATGAGGATTTCCGGGATGTGTTCGCCGCACTTCTTTCGGTTCGCGAAGGCAAGGATTTCGTCAGCGACCCGCCGGCCCTCGATGATGCAATCAATCGGCACGTCCGTCGTGGACTGGGGGAGATAGGGGCGAGCTGGACGCCGAGTTTCGACTTTTTCGACTACTTGATGCAGGAGATGTATTTCGATCGAGGCGGGGCCGAAGAAGGAGGCAGGGAACCGGAAGGATCACGAGTGAAGGAGAGGCTCGAACGGGTGTTGGGGCAGCTGGGTATTGGATCGGACGTCATTGATCGGAAGGACGGTCCGAGATTGACGCGGTTCACGCTGGAGCTTCATCGGCTCGACGACCTTGATCGCCTTCGCAAGGGTCTGTCGAAGATCGCCTTCGCCCTTGGTTTGGGCGAGGATTCGGTTGATTTCGCTTTTTTGCCAGCGGAACGAAGAGTGAGCCTCGATATTCCCAGATCACCCTCAAGCTGGTCCACGGTGACCTGGTCTGAGTTAGTGTCGTCGTTGGACTCCGGAGCGGGAGAGGGAATGGCCCTTCCAATATGTATCGGCACGGACGTGCTAGGCTCCCCAATCGTTCAGGACTTGGCTGAAGCCCCGCACCTGTTTGTGGCCGGTACCACTGGCAGCGGTAAGAGTATGTGCATACACGCCATACTTCTTTCTCTTATCCATCGGCCAGCGAGCTGCCCGGAACTGGTGCTGATAGACCCGAAGAGCGTGGAGTTTGCAGGATATACGGGTTTGGCGGAACTCCGAGGACAGAAGCCGATCGTGGATATGGACGAGGCCCGGGAGGTCTTGGTGGACTTGGTTGAGGAAATGGAAGAGCGTCAGCGGAAACTGGGTGCGCTGGAAGCACGAAACATATCGGAAGCCAATGATCGTGGGGCGCGACTGAACCGGATTGTGGCCGTGGTGGATGAGTTGGCGGATCTGTTTGCCACGCATCCCGATACGGAGGCGTTGCTTGTACGTTTGGCACAAAAGGCCCGTGCTGTCGGCATTCATCTAGTACTCGCAACCCAGAGGCCTGAAGCAGCCACTTTTTCGGGACTTCTCCGCTCAAATGTTCCGAGTCGCATCGCGTTGACCGTTCAGAAGAGCTCGGAATCACGCATCATCCTTGATGAACCGGGAGCCGAAAACCTCTTGATGCGGGGAGATATGCTGGTGAGATTTGCAGGTCGCGGCAGTGCAAGAGCGCATGGGTGTCTGGTGCAGCCTGGGGATATCGCGAAAGAGGTTAGGGTAAGATGATTTCCAGATTTGCCGGATTGCGGCTCCTTCAGCTGTCTTTGAAAGATGTAGGCCCCTTCAGGGAGAGAACCAGAACATTCCCGTTTACGGGAACCTTGGGGCTGGATGCAGATGGGAAGCCGAGAGGCGAGGCACCAGCGAATCTGTACATGTTGTTTGCAATGAACGGCATGGGGAAGACGACGATCCTACGTACCATTTACTGTCTTATGAAACTGACTGGAGATGGGGATGCGGAGGATGGGGAATCATCCCTGTTCGGCGATGGAGCTCGTGCCCAGCTCGATCTAAGGTTGACCTTGACGATCAAGGATGCAACCCGGACGGCATTGGTGTCTCTCTGGTACGGGTCCACGGAACCGTTGGTGGAATGGAGTGAAACGGAAATTGATGAAATAGCCGACGCGACAGTATGGGCGAAGCTTGGATTTGATTCGCGCGGCGGCGAGACAGTAATGTCCCCTTACGCGAACGATCTTGGCCGGGAAATCCGAGATCAGATCGTTTACAACATGGACGCGCAGCCGACCAAACTCTTCGGCTTGTCGAGCAGTTTGCCGTCGGTGCTCTTCTTTCCGGCAAACAGAGCAGTTGTACCGCCGGTGGGAAATAGAGCGGTGGCGTGTCCCAAGGGATGGGGTTATCGGCCGGCTCAAATGTTCGATAAAGATGGGCCGCTTTGGGAAGGCAGCATCGATAGTGCGCTGGTATGGCTGGAATGGCTTGGGGACGGAAGAATAGACGAGCTTCTCCAATTCGTTAATGCCAAATTGTTCAAGTACAGTGAGAAGACGATACAGAGGCCGCGGCGAGATACATTAGCGGCAGTGATTGCGACTCGGGAAGGGGACCACCCGCTTGGCGATCTCAGCCATGGTGAGCGGGCACTTTTGCAGTTATATGTGCGGACATTGTGTCATATGACCGAGAATACGGTCCTGCTGATAGACGAAATAGAGAATCATCTTCATACCAAGTGGATGAATCGCTTCTTCACTGCTATGAAGTCGTTGATATGTGACGTCCCGAGCCTGACGGTAGTTTTCACGACGCACAACCGAGAACTTATGAAGGTATTCGATCATACCCATGCCGAGGAAGGGTTGATAAAGGGCGGATACCTAATTGAGGAAGGGATTGAGTGATGCCCGAACTCATTAAGTTCGGTGACGTCGAGGAGGTGGACAATAGATATATCAACAAGTGCATCGTTTACGTCGAGGGAAAGGACGATCAAAATGTATGGGAGCGGATTGTAGGAAGCGAGCTATCTGACCGGCTGGAGTTCAAGGTACCCCTCGCAGAAGGAACTGGCTCGGAGACTGTACTTAAGCGAGTAAATTCGGAACGACCGCGAAATTCGAGAATCTTCGGTCTGGTGGATGGCGAGATTGCGGCGCGATTCGGAGAGGTAGCTCGACTGATCGACTGTTCGAATGTGCTGTTCGCAATGCGGTCTCGGGCTTGCGATGGGATTTTGTGCCTGAGCACTCACGAGCTGGAAAATGTCCTGGTTGGACATTCATGCTTGGCGGAGTTCGTAGAATGTAATGTGGAGCTAAAGGAGATCGGTTCCAGAAAAAGGGAGGAAGTGGAGGAACACATATCGAAACAGGCGAAACGGTTCTATGTGGCAGCACTAATCAAGTACACTTGGGCGCATATGTATTTTCTGGGTTTAGCTAACGGTATTGGCGATGTCGACCACTTTCGATCTGACCGTAGACTTCTGGAAGAGATTCGAAATGCGAAGCAAAAAGTCGTATGCGAGTTCGCGGACAAAGGTCTGGAGTTCCGGCGGCAGTTGGGCAGGATAGGAGGGCGGGCAAAGACGCGAATAGATGCTGTCAAGAACTCCGGGGGCAACCCCAACGCGGAAATCCTACGATTGGCGGATGGAAAGGGCTTGCTGATCAAGTTGCGAAATCACTGGAGGTTTACAAAGGCCAATGAGGGATTGCTGGTGGAACGGGTGAGTTTGTCTGATTTTGCCGACAAATTTCGAGCAGAACTGGTTGCGGTTACGGGCGCATAACCGATGTAGGCGCTACCCTTGCGGTGGATAAAGCAGGTGACTTGGTGCTCCACAATGATCAGACTGGTCGTGGACTGAGACGAAAGGATGTGGGCCCGCCTGCGCCCGCGGTCTCCGGTCCCATGAAGAGGTGTCCGTCCGTCACTGTCAAGCCGTACATGACAGAGTTTCCCGCCACCTGCGCCCGTTGCTCGCCGCCTTTCGTTGCCGTCTAGCCCGAGACGGCGAAGGCATCGCTCGCGAACATCGCCGGATCCGGAAGGTCCATTGGTTGTCGTTGCGGCAGGTATACGGTATCGTGCGACTCAGGCAGGCGAGCCATCATCACTTCAACATTGGCGCGGTACTAGCGAGCTAGCACCTGAAGCGATTCCATGTAAACGTACGAAGATCAATTGCCACCTGTTGCCCCCACGTTGCTGCTGACCCGACCGCGCCTGCAGTCGAATAGATTCGCGGAGCTTTGTCTAGGGCGGCTAGGCGACGCGAACATGATCATCTCTCCGGTCCTGCGGATTTCCCCAGTCACGGATGCAATTGATCTCAGCGAGTTCGAAGGCGTGATCCTGACCTCTGAGAACGGTGCGGTTGCATTGTCAAGGGTTGCGTGCGTTGGCGGCGTCCGGGCATGGTGCGTGGGAGATCGTACGGCAGAAGTGGCAACCGACCTGGGCATGCGAGCGTTTTCCGCGCACGGAGATGCGAATGCACTGGTGGCCCTCTTGGTCGGGCGTGCTTCCGCGGGAACCCTTCTGCACGTGCATGGCACGAGAACACGGGGAGATGTGGTCGCCCGGATTCGCGCAGCGGGGGTTCGGGCCGAGAGCCGAGTGGTCTACGAGCAGGTGGAGACACCATTGACGGGAACCGCGCGGGCCTGCCTGAATGATCGTGGACCAGTCGTATTGCCGCTGTTTTCGCCGCGCTCGGCCAAACTCGTCGGCGACGTGGCACGCACTGCGAATGCACCATTGGCAATCGTTGCCCTGAGTCGATCGGTTGCCAATGCATGGACAGGACCCGCGCCAAGCCTACTTGCTATTGCGGAACGTCCAGATTCGCCCAATATGCTTGAAGGTGTCGCAACGGTTTGGGCGGAGCTCGCTCGATGGGACGGGAATTGACCCGATTCTGGCCTTCACAGCTGCCGACAGCGCACCAGGCCCAAAGCCGCAATCCAAAAGGTGTCTGAAACGTGGCCGATAGAGACAGACCGACGCAGCTTCAGGAACCACGATCCAAGGCGGACAGGCTTGCGAACACCCAACCCGAAGCTCTGGACACTGCCGGTGACGTCATTGAGAAACTGACGGGAAGCGATCCTGAAGGCCGTCCCGAGGCGATCGAAGCGGCTGCGGAAAGCGACCTGCCGCTTCGGGGGAACTCCGAAAGCCGGAGGGAGCCCTCTCGCGAATCAGACGATGGGTCAGAGCAGGTCGACAGGCCCGCCGGAGATCCTCGGCCTATCCGCCGGAAGTGGATTTTGCTGGCCATTCTTGCCGCAGTCCTGGTTGCGGGAGGAATTGGAGGCGCCGCGCTCTATTTGACGGAAGTACGGGAACAGAACAGAACAGGAGTTGCGATTGGCGAGTTGGAGACAAGACTTGCCCAGCAGGAAGCCGAACTGGCCGAACAGCACGGGCGGATTGGCGAACTCCAGGCCGCTTTGGAAGTCGCCGATGGTCGAATGGCCGAACTGCAGGCAGCCCTGGAACGTGAGGCGGACCGAATCACCGAACTTGAGGCAGCAACTCCAGATTGGGTGACTCTGGAGGAAGCGCTTATTGGGCTGCAGGACTCCGGTGAGTCGGTGATGGATGAGCTCGGCAGATTCGATGGCGCTTTGGCAGCTCTACAGGATCGGCTTGAAAGTGTGGAGGCGCAGCCAATTCCGATCGGAGATCTGCCCGAACAGATCGTAAGCGCTTACGACCGACAGCTCGCCGAAATCCTGGGCACGGTTGATGAGCGATTCGTCGAAATGCAGGAATCCCTGAATGCCGGGTTAGCTGAAATCGAAGCCGCAAGAACAGAAGCGGAGCTATCAAGACAGGATGCGCGGCGGTCTCAGGATTCGGCAACCGCACGCGAAGCTCTCGCGCGCATTGTCTCCGCCCTGGAGAGTGGGTCAGCGTTTGCGACAGAACTCGGGCAATTGCAGCGGATGAACGGTCTTGTACCTCCGGATCTTCTGACGTCGATTGCGGCAGAGGGCGTACCGACGCGAGCCGAGCTTTCCGACGCGTTCCCGGAATTGGCAAGGAAAGCTCTGGACGCCGCGACAACGGAAGCCGTGAAAGAGGGAGACATCGGTCCCTTTCGTGCGTTCATGCAAACGCAATTGGGGCTTAGGTCACTGGAGCCACGCGACGGCGACGGCCCGGATGCGGCGCTGAGCCGAGCGGAGGCAGCGGCACGCGCGGACGACCTTGGCACTGCCCTGGCTGAGATCGCGACCCTTCCACCTTCCGCACAGGAGCAGTTCGCAGATTGGATCGCCCGGGCCGAACTCCGGCGGGGTGCGTTGGATGCAGTCGCGACCGTTTCGATACAGCTTGGCAATCGAGGCAACTAGATGCTCTGGTCACTGACGAAAGTCATCCTGTTTGTCGCCTTGATCGCAGCGTTGGCGCTCGGTGCCGCTTACCTTATGGAAGCCGATGGTGGAATCCGCATTGCCATCGGATCCGTGGAACTCAACCTAAGACCGCTTCAGACAACAATTCTGCTGGCCATGCTGGTGCTGGGAATCTGGCTGATTCTCAAGCTCGGATCGCTACTTGTCGCAACGGTTCGGTTTCTCAACGGAGACGAAACCGCAATTTCGCGTTGGTTTGACCGCAATCGGGAACGCAGGGGATACCAAGCCCTGGCTGATGGGCTTGTGGCTCTCGCCTCCGGCGATGGGCGCGAGGCGATGAAAAAGGCAGAGCGGGCTGAACGCTTTCTGCACAAGCCGGAGCTGACCGACCTGATTTCAGCGCAAGCCGCTGAACTGGCGGGTGACAGACGCGTGGCGGAGGCCGTGTACAGAAGGCTGCTCGGCCACGATGTGACCCGCTTTGTCGGCATACGCGGAATAATGAAGCAGCGGCTCGCTGACGGAGACACTGAGACGGCGATGAAACTCGCCGAAAAGGCTTTCGCCCTGAAGCCCAGGCATGAGGAAACGCAGGATATCCTGCTCAGGCTCCAGGCCCGGGAGTCGGACTGGAAAGGGGCTCGCAGAACATTGGGAGCGAAGCTGTCTACCGGGGCGCTCCCACGGGACGTCTTTCGCCGTCGGGACGCTGTCCTCGCACTCAGTGAAGCAAAATCCCTCCAGGACGAGGGTTCACCGGATGAATCGGAGAGCTATGCGATTGAGGCAAATCGCCTTTCGCCCGACCTCATTCCGGCCGCGGTGCTGGCCGCACGTTGCCACATCCGAAGCGGAAGGAAGCGTCATGCGACGCGCGTTCTGAAGAAAGCGTGGGAAGCGCAGCCACATCCCGACCTCGCGGCCGCCTATGCCGAAATTGAGGCAAGGGAATCACCGGAACAGCGAATAAAGCGGTTCAGCACCCTTACGCAGCAGCATCCGGATGACCCGGAAACCAAAATGCTCCTTGCCGAACTGCATATTGCGGCCGAGGACTTCCCGTCGGCGCGCAAGGCACTGGGAGACCTGACGAAAGAGTCGCCGACCGCGAGGGCATTGGCGATCATGGCCGCAGTCGAGCGTGGCGAGGGCGCCGAAGAAGGAGTTGTGCGGGGTTGGCTGGCCCGCGCTGTGACAGCGACGCGTGGACCTCAGTGGATCTGCCTGAATTGCCGGAATGTCCTCGCCGCATGGAGTCCCATCTGCAAGAGCTGCGGCGCGTTCGATACGCTTGCATGGACTGTTCCAGAAGAAGGCGAGGTGGCAATGCCAGACTCGACAGGGATGCTACCGCTGACTGTCGGTCCGCCAGAAGTGGAACGGGATTCCGACGGACCTGCGGAAGAAAGCGACGGCAAGGCTCCAGCTGAACGGACCAGCAACGCGAGTTATGGCGATCGGGCAGGGTTGCCCTGAACCGAGGCGCACACCATCGGGGCAATCCAGCCGCGGATTTGCGCTGGACAGCAGTCGGGGGCTTGCCGAAACGGGGCTATGAAGACGCCTCCAAGGAACATGATCGTTCCCGACCCTCGTTGAGGCATAATGTCGGAAATGCATGGCGCCGATCAGCAGGTATTTCAGGTCGCGGTAACATTGCCATTACTGTTGGCTGGTGCCGGCGAAGGGACTCGAACCCCCGACCCATGCATTACGAATGCATTGCTCTACCAGCTGAGCTACGCCGGCACGTCCGGGATTGATAGGCTGCCGAGCCGTCGCACGCAATCCCCTTTCCATGGGAAAATGCTCACAGGCGCAGTGCGCCTAGGGGCTATGGCCCTCCGACGAACGCCCGGAATTGACCTGCCGTTTGGACAACGTCGGTCGAATTTCCACATGCTCCGGAGCCAGACCTGGACTCGAGACCCTATACGAAAGTGAGTGGTATTCGCACACCGCTCCGGACGGTCTGCCGGCAAAGGCGGTTCCGGATTCCGAGTCATGGATTCGGAATGAACCCAGTTTACCTGACAGGAGAGATCCATGGTGCTGCCGGAGAGATTTGAACTCTCGACCTCTCCCTTACCAAGGGAGTGCTCTACCCCTGAGCTACGGCAGCGCGCAGCGGGTTGGTTAGATGTAAACACGGCGGACCGCAAGCCCAATCTGGACGATGCCGCTTCGCTGGGATACAGATCAGCGCATGGCAAAGAGGCGCGAACGGAAGAATGTGGATCAGGCCTCCAACAGCCGCGAGGAACGGCTGAAGGCGGCGCTGAAGGCCAATATGGCGAAGCGCAAATCCCAGATGCGCGCACGGGCCGATTCCGAAAGGCGCAAGGAATAGGCGGGCGCAGGCGAACCCGTTCAGGGACAGGAGTTGAGGCAGAAATGGATTCGATCATCATCAAGGGCGGAAAGACCCTCAGGGGCGAGATCCCTGTTGCTGGGGCCAAGAACACCTGTCTCAAGCTTATGTGCGCAGCTCTTTTGGCCGACGAGCCGTTAACGCTGACAAACGTGCCTCTGCTGTCCGATGTGGCGACTCTCACCTTGCTGCTTGAGTCCCTTGGCTGCGAGGTCGCGCAACTGCAGGGCGGGAGGGCGATGGTTCTCAGTGCTGCGGAAATCACGAACCGAAAGGCGGATTATGAAATCGTCCGAAAACTGCGCGCCTCGTTCAATGTGCTGGGACCACTTGTTGGTCGTTGCGGCGAAGCGACCGTATCACTGCCCGGCGGGTGTGCGATCGGTGCCCGCAAGGTTGACCTACACCTGACGTCGTTGGAGCGGTTGGGCGCTTCGATAGACCTCAGGGATGGATATGTACATGCCAGTGCACCGAATGGGCTGAGGGGCGCGGAGATCGAATTTCCGATCGTCTCGGTGGGTGCCACCGAGAACGCGATTTGCGCCGCGGCTCTGGCCAAAGGCACCACCGTGCTGCGCAATGCCGCACGCGAGCCCGACACCAAGGCGCTAGCCGACTGCCTTATCGCAATGGGCGCCCAGATCGAGGGTGCAGGCACGTCCACGATCATCGTCAAAGGTGTCGAGAGACTTCACGGAACGACGCATCGTGTCATTCCTGACCGGATCGAGCTTGGCACCTACATGATCGCAACGGGCGTGGCAGGCGGCGAGGTGGAATTCCTTGATGGAAGGCGCGAGCCGGTCAGTGCCCTGGCCGACACTTTGGAAAGGGCGGATATGGAGATTACGGAAACAGAGCGTGGCGTGAAGGTGCGGCGAGATGAATCAGCGGTCAGACCCGTCGATGTGAGAACCGAGCCGTTTCCGGGATTTCCGACGGATCTTCAGGCGCAGATGATGGCGCTAATGTGCATCGCCAACGGAACCAGCAATTTGGAAGAGACAGTTTTCGAGAATCGCTTCATGCATGTGCCGGAACTGATTCGCATGGGTGCGGATATTGACGTTCATAACGGCCTTGCCAAAGTGACCGGCGTAGAGCGGCTCAAGGGTGCGCCGGTCATGGCGACCGATCTGCGGGCCTCGGTGTCACTCATTCTGGCAGGGCTCGCGGCCGAAGGCGAAACCATTGTCAGCAGGGTTTACCATCTCGACCGCGGCTATGAACAGGTTGAGGAAAAGCTTGGCTCTCTGGGGGCCAGAATAGAGCGGGTCAGCCAACATGACCTATGACGCCCGCTTCCAGGACGGACGCGAGGCGCCACTTCGATTGCTGGCGGTTGGACCGGGCGACCTGCAGGTGATTTCGGCGTTGGCGCAGGATGCGGTGTTTCCAGCATCGGAGATGACGTGGCGTGCCGGGGAGAGACGACTCGCCATTCTGCTGAACAGGTTTCGCTGGGAAGGCAGCGGGAAGGACGAACCTGAGCGTGTGCGGTCGCTTCTGGTCATTGACGACGTCGTAAGCGTGCGCAGCCGGGATGTAAGGCCCGGTGACGGGACGCTCATCCTCTCTTTGCTGTCAATTGGCTTCGAATCAGGAGTGGAGGGCACGGGAACAGTCCTGCTGACACTTGCTGGAGACGGTGCCATATCAGCGGATGTCGAAACGCTGAACGTCACATTGAAGGACGTAACGAAGCCCTATATCGCGCCATCCCGATCGGTTCCAAACCATCCGGAGCAATGAAGAGTGCCGCAGTTTCTGTCGATCACGGACCCGGATTTCGAGTCAAGGTTCGCCGCGCTCCTTTCCATGAAACGGGAGGACAGCCCGGATGTGGCCGCAGAAGTGGCGGCTATCATAGCAGACGTCCGAAGGCGGGGCGACGCGGCCCTGATTGAGCTGACCGCAAGGTTCGACCATCTGGACCTGACGCCCGAGACAATTGCCTTCAGCGAATCGGAAATCGACACTGAATGCGTTCGCGTTCCGGCGGCAGAGCGAGCGGCTCTGGAGACTGCCGCCAGGCGCATCCGCGAATACCATCTCAGGCAGGTACCTGAGGACACAAGCTGGACCGACACCGAGGGTGCAACGCTTGGATGGTACTGGACGCCAGTCGGGTCTGCCGGGCTGTATGTTCCCGGAGGGCTGGCAAGTTATCCGTCCTCTGTCCTGATGAATGCCATTCCGGCCAACGTTGCGGGCGTCGACCGGGTATCGATCGCGGTTCCGACTCCAAATGGACAGACCAATCCCCTGGTCTTTCTCGCAGCGCGGATATCAGGCGTAGACACAATCTACAGGATCGGCGGTGCCCAAGCCATCGCAGCGCTGGCCTACGGCACGGAGTCGGTCCGGCCCGTCGACAAGATAACCGGTCCCGGCAACGCATATGTCGCCGCGGCCAAGCGACAGGTTTTCGGCCAGGTTGGAATCGACATGATCGCAGGTCCCTCCGAGATCCTGATAATCGCTGACCGGCACAATGATCCTGACTGGATCGCCATCGACCTGCTTTCCCAAGCGGAGCACGACGCAAGCGCCCAATCCATGCTGATCACGGATGACGACTCATTCGGTCGACAGGTGGTCGAGTCCGTGGAAACCAGGCTTGCAACGCTCGAGCGGCGCGATATCGCCGGCGCCAGTTGGCGTGAGTGCGGTGCCGTGATCACTGTTGAGGCGCTGGAACAGGGCGTGATCCTTTCGAACCGACTTGCACCGGAACATCTGGAAATCTGTGTGCAGGATCCCGAGGCCATCTTGAGAAGCGTCCGCAATGCAGGCGCTGTCTTTCTCGGAGCTTTCACTCCGGAAGCGGTCGGCGACTACGTTGGCGGACCAAACCACGTCCTTCCGACAGCGCGGTCGGCGCGTTACGCGTCCGGTCTCAGCGTCCTCGACTTTCTCAAGCGCACAACGATCGCGCGAATGACACCAGAAGCACTGGGTAAGGTAGGCCCTGCCGCTGAAATCCTCGCCGCTTCGGAATCACTTCATGCCCACGGTCTGAGCATTCGCGCACGACTTGACCGACTCAATCGGGGAACTTCCTGATGTCGACACGCCTGCCGGATTTGAGGAGCGTCACCATTGATGACAGCGGTCTACCGCCGCCGACGCCGGAGATAGAGCAGGAACGCAAAGTCGCGATCTTCGACCTTCTGGAGGACAATTCCTTTTCGATTCCCGAGAGAGGTGGCAGGACGGTTCCCGAAGCACCGTATGATCTCGATCTTTCGATCCGCGACCGACGGCTTGTATTCAGCATCAAGGCCAGCGATGGTTCAGATCTAGCTCAATTCCATCTATCCCTCGGACCTTTCCAGCAGACGGTCAAGGATTATTTCCAGATCTGCGAAAGCTATTTCGACGCCGTCAAGAAGTTGCCACCCAGCCGAATCGAGACCATCGATATGGCGCGGCGGGGCATTCATGACGAAGGGGCGAGGCTCCTGCAGGAGCGTCTGGAAGGAAAGGCCGTCGTCGATGTGGATACAGCCCGACGGCTCTTCACATTGATTTGCGTCCTGCATTGGGGAGGCTAGGCGGAATGCCTGCCCTCCTTCCCTCATCGGTGCTGTTCTGCTGCGATCACAATGCGGTCAGAAGCCCGATGGCGGAAGGCCTGATGAAGAGGCTCTACGGGCAGGATATCTATGTGCAGTCCGCAGGTGTGCGCAACGACCTCGAAATTGACGGCTTCGCGATAGCGGTCTGCCAGGAACTCGATGTGGAGCTTTCCCGCCACCGGTCACGGTCCTTTGATGAGATGCAGGCTTGGGGCGACGACCTTTCCGGATTCGATCTGGTCGTGGCGCTATCTCCGGCCAGCCAGCGACAGGCGCTTGAACTGACCCGGTGGTTCCATCTTGACGTTGAATATTGGCCGGTGCTTGATCCCACCGGGTTGGGTTCCCGACGGGAGGACAGGCTGAGCGCCTATCGCCAGACGCGTGACCAGATCCTGCAGCGAATTCTACAACGGTTTGGGCCGCCGACGCGCGACACGGCTTGAATGAACGTTGTTTTCCCGGGGGCGGTTCGCTTCGTGGATTACAGGAATGTCCCGGCGGCGGTGCTCGGCGATAAGGGAGCGAAACGCTCTCCGGTTCGAAAGGTAGATTCCGGGGCCAACAGCAAGGCATTACAGACTTTGTCGAGGAACTTAGGCTATCCCCATAGCCGCCTTGATGACCATATTACCGTCCTGTCTTGGGTCGTTCCGCCGGTCGTCAACAGCTGAACGGCACCTCGCACCTCAAACCGGCCTGTCCGGATGGGCGCATTTGAAGGAGTCGAGCTGATCACAAGCCTCTCTAGCGCCACGAATCTTCGGCATGCTGTCAAGCGATATTTTCCAGCGCTCGGCGTTGTAGAGTTGGGGAACCAGACACAGGTCAGCAATCCCAGGGCGGTCTCCCGTGCAGAACGGCGCCTGCTTGAATCTTCCGAGCAATGTCTCAAATGCCAATAACCCTCTGCCGATGAATTCATGCATCCACTCCTCCAGAGCCCGCTTCGTGCCATCGGTTGCCCGTCTGGCGACGGAGAGATTGCAGACCGGATGCACGTCGACAGCTATCACCATGGCGAGCGCCATGACACGCGCACGTTCGACCGGATCGCGGGGAATGAGTGAAAGGCCGCGAGTTGCGTCAAGGTATTCGATGATCGCCAATGACTGCGTCAAACGATGCCCGTCGATGTCGAGGACCGGCACGAATCCCTGCGGATTCCGCTTCAGGTGCTCTGGACTCAACTGCTCCCCCTCGCGCAGGTTAACCACCTTCGTCCTGTCGCGGAGGCCAGCAAGGTTCAATGCGATCCGCACCCGGTAGCTCGCCGAACTTTTTGGATAGTCGTAAAATACGATTTCTTTGCTCATTTCACTGCCTCCATCGCCACTGCTAGCGTGCCGACATCGCCTATCTGGTTGGAAACACAGGTGGCGCATCATACTCAATGCTCTCCCTGTCGCTCAAGTCCTCATGAGCCCTCAGCAGCAATTCCCGCTCGTGGACTTGATGGCCGCTGATGGCCGGGTGGCTACGGGCAGGCGCGTATCAGACCGACGTGATTCTCCCTGCCCAGATCTCCGGCGATGGACCGGTGGAATGTCCTTCAGTCCAGTCGGCCTGGCTGCCGGGTCATCGCCGGATCCGGAAACACGCAATCTCCCGTCGCCTGTATCTAGCGTCCATTTCCGCGGTCAGGTGGCGGTCTCCCCAGTTTCGGCGTAGGGGCCTATCGCTGCCTGCTGGCCGGTCAGCACAATCATGCGCGGCAGAAACAGGTACCACCGCCACCGGGGTTGCACTTCGGAATGGAGGTGGGGATGTTATTGTAACCGGCCCCATTCCACCCTGAAGTGCAACACCAGTGGCGGTGGTGACCGGTTTTCCGGCCGCATGATGTTGCGTATCGGCCAGGAAGCGGCGACAGTCCCTGTGATGCAACATGGGAGACTGCCATGCCCGAGGGCTACCGCCACCTGACCCGGGACGAAAGATGCCAGATCGGCGCGCTGAAGGAAAGCGGGCTCTCCGACGGGGCCATCGCGGCCCGTCTGGGCCGTGACCGTTCGTCGGTCTGGCGGGAGCTGCGCCGTAACGGCGGGGATTCGGGATACAGCCCGGGCGAGGCGCAGGGGAGGGCGGAGGCCCGCCGCGGCGCGGCTTCCTCGAACCCGAGGAAGATGACGCCCGACCGCTGGGCGCGCGTGGAGGGGCTTCTGGCGGAGGGCTGGAGCCCGGAGCAGGTCGCGGGACGGCTGCGTCTGGAGGGCGGCTGGACGGTGGGCCGCCAGTGGATATACGAACGTGTGAAGGCCGACAGGAAGGCGGGCGGCAGGCTGTTCCTGCTGCTGCGGCGCCGCGGCAGAAAGCCGAACTGGCGAGGCGGCAGGCACTCGGGCCGTGGCCACATCCCGGGCCGCGTCGACATCTCCGAGAGGCCGGATGAGGTGGAGAGGAAGGAGCGTGTCGGCGACTGGGAGGCGGACACGATCATCGGGAAAGGCCACAGCGGGGCGGTTGTCTCCCTTGTGGACAGGGCGTCGAAATACGCGCTTCTCCAAAGGGTTGACCGGAGAACCTCGGCCGCGGTCTCCGCCGCGATGGTGGAGATGCTGCGGCCTTCCGCCGCGCCCGTCCACACGATCACGGCGGACAACGGGAAGGAGTTCGCGGGCCACGCCGGCGTGGCGGAGGCGCTCGGGGCCGCCTTCTTCTTCGCCACCCCCTACCACTCCTGGGAGCGTGGCCTGAACGAGCACACCAACGGGCTGGTCCGGCAGTACCTGCCCAAGGGGACGGACCTCCGCGCGGTCACCGACGCGGAGGTGAAACGGGTGCAGGACCGCCTGAACGCGCGTCCGCGCCGGGCGCTGGGCTACCGGACGCCCGCCGAGGTGCTGCACAAGGCCCGCCCTCCCTGAGGCCGCGCGACCGCCTCCCACCGGCGCGCAGGAAGGGGGTGGAATGGATTTCGGGACCGCGTCCGTCCGGGCTCCGGTCGGGCTGCGCCCTCCCTGCGCCCGGACGGACGCGACCCGCCCCGGCGGAGGCGTTGCGTTGCCCGGAAAGCCCGGATAACCTGCATACAGAAGGGACCACAGCCGTCCCGGGGCCGGATCCGCGGCGCCCGGGGGCCGCAGACCACGCCTTCCGGCCATTCCCGCAGCTCGGGCTACGCCCCCGCTGCGGGAATGGCCGGTGTTGCACTTCGGAGTGGAAGTGGGGTATGTTAAGGGGTCGGACGAATCCAGAATTGCCTCACGATTGACATTTCGACCCATGACGCTGTCGCATTCGGTGCGGGACATTGCGCTTCAAGAGTGCATTTCGTTCGGATCGTCAATCCGAATTGGAGATTGAATTGCGATTGGGCGGCAATATACAGTTGAAGTCGCTGCCGAGGCAGTCTACCTATTGCAGGCATGATCTGCTTGGGCGGTTGGCACAGGAACGTGGATCCCTGTGCTGAATTGGCGAGGCAGTTGACTTGTGATTGACCCGCTGGATCAACATGCTTATGGCGGGAGGCAAAGAGGCCCTTAAGGCGGGCCAGCGTGGGAGATGGGCCGTTAGCTCAGTTGGTAGAGCAACTGACTTTTAATCAGTGGGTCGCAGGTTCGAATCCTGCACGGCTCACCACAAGAAAGCCAATTGAATAGGCACTTGGAAGAAATGAGCCAATGATGCCGCACAGGTGATTCGTCGTCGGGTCAACCACTATGTCAGCAAAGCGGATGAACGCAGCGGCGCGCGGCGGAAGTGGCGGGCACCGTGAAAAGGGCCATCTGGTCCCTGTACCGGGTAAAGTGGCGGCGCACCGGGCAAGAGCGGGGAACATGCCCCGCCACTCAACAGCGCAAGGCGAGGAAAGGAGCGCTCGGCCCTGCCGCCAGGCCAGAGCGAACTCGGATACACAGACTGTCATGGCGGTGCGTCGGCACCGAACCTGTATTTGCCCGGTAAGGGACGGTGGAGCCGTGACTGAGCGCCGGGATCTCACTTGTCTGGATGGGGGCGTGAACACAAAGCTCGCGCAATACGAAAGCGCATTGGACAGGCTTCGGGCGGATATGGCGTGGCGAGAAACTGAGGCGGCCAAGCAAGACCTAAAGACGTGCCGGATATCGACAGAACTCATGGGTAAGGCCCTTCACATGCTTCTGATCGCGCGCAGCTTCAACAAGGCGTTGTGAGATTCCAAATTTGAGGCCCAGTTCGGAGCTAAGATCGTTCATATTGACTGCCAGTATGATGCAGGTAAGCCTTGCCATTGCCTAAGTATATGAATCAAAATACAGAATCGGCGCAATGGCCTTGTGTAAGGTCTTGAAACTGCCTGGCCATCGCTGGCCTGTGAGCGAATGTGCTGCTTCTTCATGATCGTTCGGCGATTCCCTGTACAAACTCGACCAGCGGCTTGAACTCGAACCCATCCGCCGCCCGCAGCGCCGCAATGTAGCGAGCGCGATGGTCACTATCGGCGGTGAGTGTCCCGCCGCCTGACCAGTCGAGGAATATATCCGGATCAATCGTGGCCAGGTAAGCATCCGCCATGATTCGCGCCCAGCGTCCGTTGCCGTTCGCGAACGGGTGAACCCAGACTAGCTTGTGGTGGAAGCGTGCGGTGGCTTCCAGCGGGTCGTAGGTTCCATTCGCGCGCCAGAAGCGGGTATCGTCGAGGCAGGTGCGCATCTCGGTCGATATGTGCCAGACCGGCACGCCAATGTTCTTTTCGGTCAGACGGTAGGCGCCTGCCCAATCCCAGATCTGGCCAAACAAATGCTTGTGTAGCTTTCGCGCGGCATCGTCCGTCAGGATGTCGAAAGACTTGGGCCGTCGCTCCAACCAGGTCAGCCCCTCGATGATGTTTTCTCCCTCCAGCTCGTTCAGCTCAACGCGCGTGGTGATGTGCTTGGCCTTGAGGCCAAGCAACTCGTCGGGTGTGAGAGGCGTCGCGCTGGTTGGCTCGCGCAATTCCAGGGTCACTTCCAGAAGTCCCTCGGCATTTCGCGGGCGATTTCTTCCGCCAGTTCCTCGGTCATCTCTTCCTGGCTGCGCAGGCCCTCTGTCTGTTCTTCCAGGGCCATGTGCGCCCGCGTGCGCTGAATGATGCGCTTGGCCTTCTTGCGGGCCTGAGCCATGACAATTTCCTCGACCGGTCCTTCGCGCGGGATGATCGCGTAGACGAGTTTGCCGCCCATGGCCTCGGCCATTTTTTCGAGCTGATTCAGAGAGATTGTTCCGGCCTGTTCGTTCTGGATGGAGCTGTAGACGCTGTTCCGGGACACGCCCAACCGCCCGGCCAGCGCGGGTGCACTCAGGCCGATGGCTTCCTGGAAAGTTGCGATCCAACCACCCAGCGGTTTGGCGAGGGCCTGGGCTGCTTGGGCAACCTGATTGATCTTGCCTTCGGCTTGCCGCTGTTTTGTGCGGGAAACGGTCATCTGCGACCCTGTGGTTTTGCGTGTTGAAATTATTTGTAATATCAAGATATGGCATTTGTTTAGATTTCGCAATACTTTGAAATGGCAATATGCCACATCTTGCCAAGCCATGGTATGGTAAATTTCGCTCACGCTCAATGCGTCAGCCCTCGATCCATCTCCCGCGCTTCCAGCTCTGTCTCAGCCTCTCTTCGGTGGCCTTCGCTAAGCTCAAGCTCTTCTGCAACTGATCGTTCAGCGCGCTGTAGCTCGCCTCCTCGTTCATCAAGCCCTTTAAGGCCGTCATTGATGCGGCCTGCGAACAAATGAGCAAGGTCACGCAGTCGGCCAGGCAGCCCGCCGTGTCTCGATCCTGCCGGTCGAGTGTGTCTCCAAGGCGGTCAATTCCGCGACCAAGGTTTCGCAGGCCGTCACCAACCGATCGACGCAAGCAAGTCGCGTTCCAAGGCTGTCAGGGGCGTCGTCATTCATCTCTCCTTGATCTTGATGCAGATGACCAGCGTCCCGGCCATCGTGAAGGTCTTTAGCTCGGTCAGCTCGGGGTCCAGCGTCGGCCAAGTCTGTTCCCCCTGTTCGATCCGCGTCAGGCCCAGCTCCGCCATCTCCGAGCGTGTCATCAGCACCGTCCAGAACCAGCTCGCGGCCATCTTGGAAGAAATGAGCCAATGATGCCGCACAGGTGATTCGTCGTCGGGTCAACCACTATGTCAGCAAAGCGGATGAACGCAGCGGCGCGCGGCGGAAGTGGCGGGCACCGTGAAAAGGGCCATCTGGTCCCTGTACTGGGTAAAGTGGCGGCGGACCGGGCATGAGCAGGGAACATGCCCCGCCACTCAACAGCGCAAAGCGAGGAAAGGAGCGCTCGGCCCTGCCGCCAGACCAGAGCGAACTCGGATACGCAGACTGTCATGGCGGTGCGTCGGCACCGAACCTGTATTTGCCCGGAAAGGGACGGTGGAGCCGTGACTGAGCGCCGGAACCTCGCCTGCCTGGATGGGGGCGTGAACACAAAGCTCGCGCAATACGAAAGCGCATTGGACAGGCTTCGGGCGGATATGGCGTGGCGAGAAACTGAGGCGGCCAAGCAAGACTCTCGTCGGCTGATCGGACTATTGGCGCACAAATCCTGAGACACCTGACATCGAATCCTGCCACACTTGACGGCCATATCCGGATCGACGGCAAGTGTCCTGACGCACGGCGTGCGGCGACGGCCTCGAAAAGAACTTCAGCCTTGCGGGTTCACTCCTGCGACCGCGTCCTCGGTTTTCAGACCGAAGCGAGGATGCATGAGCGCCATCAATGGAGCCGACATGAACAACCTGAAGGACATCCTCCGGGAGCGCCACAACCTGAGCCTGTCGCACGAAGACGTCACCACCGCGATCAGGGTGAGTGCGGGCACGGTATCGAATGTTCTGGAATGGTCGGAGGCAGCGCGCCTGTCCTGCTGACCACTGCCGAACGATCTCGACGAAGGAGCGCTCCGGGAGCGGCGCCACCCGCGGCGGGCCAAATGTTACGGCGGGAACGTGCAATCCGGTCGGAAACCGACCGTCAAGGAGTACAGGGTGTCGCCCGAACGGAGGCGTTGCTCTGCCCGAAAACACGGATACGCCCCTACCGATGGAACCTGAGCCGTTCCGGGCTTTGATCGTAGGGCGCGGGGACTCACGCCTTGCGGAATGACGTCTGCCGACATAGGATAGATCGTGCAGACGGAGATAAAGCCCATGGCTGGCACGACGGAACCCGCTCGGCACGGCTTCACGCTAGAGCAGATGGACTGGATCGAGAGGCGGCTCGAAGCCCAGGCGAACCGCTCTGGGGGTTACCGCAGCGGCGAAATATCCATGCTCAAATGGGCGATCGGCGGCCTTTTCGTGCTGGGGCTTGCCACCGCAGGCTATCTTTCCACGCAGATCCAATCCGTCGAGACCGCGCTGCGCGGAGAGATCGCCGAAAGCCGTGACGCCATCGCAGAAAACCGTAACGCCATCGCAGAAAACCGTGACGCCATCGCCGATCTCGCGAAGGGCCTAGCGCGCATCGAGGCCATCCTTGATGAGCGGCTGCCAAGGGACAGGTGAGGGGACGTCTTGGTGGCGTGACGCCGGGGTAGGGGCGCAGCTCGCGATCACGCGCAATTGAATCGGGCTATTGCAATCCGATATGGCCGAGGAAATCAGCGTCTCGCCGCGAGCCTATCATTGCCATGAGAAGGCCTTGGAGGCCGGGCATATCAAGTTCGCTGACGACGGCCGCCCACGTGCAGGGTATCGCCCTTGGTGGGCATAGTTTCTTGATCCACTCTTGATCTTTACGCTGCTTCGTAAAGCATGCGCCGAAACATTCCACATAATATCAATATCTTGACGCATGTTGCGGCCGTTTTTTCTTGATCCGGTCATGATCCTGAGAGCCAAGCCCATCCCGAACACCGCCAATATCGCGACGACCACACCAAATACCGGAAATCAGTCAATAAAGCACCCCACTTCCACGCCCCATTCCAGTCCGAAGTGCAACACCAGTGGCGGTGTTGGGCGGTTTTCCTGCCGCATGATGTTGCGGATCGGCCAGGAAGCGGCGACAGTCCCCTTGTTGAGAAGAGAGGAGACTGCCATGCCCGAGGGCTTCCGCCACCTGACCCATGGGGAAAGATGCCAGATCGGCGCACTGAAGGAAAGCGGGCTCTCCTACGGGGACATCGCGGCCCGTCTGGGCCGTGACCGTTCGTCGGTCTGGCGGGAGCTGCGCCGGAACGGCGGTGATTCGGGCTACAGCCCCGGCGAGGCGCAGGGGATGGCGGAGGCCCGCCGCAGCGCCGCCTCCTCGGTTCCGAGGAAGATGACTGCGGAGCGCTGGGCGCATGTGGAGGGGTGCCTGGCGGAGGGCTGGAGCCCGGAGCAGGTCGCGGGACGGCTGCGGCTGGAGGGTGGCTGGGCGGTGGGCCGCCAGTGGATATACGAGCGCCTGAAGGCCGACCGGAAGGCGGGCGGGGAGCTGTTCCTGCTGCTGCGCCGCCGCGGGAAGAAGCCCAACTGGCGTGGCGGGCGGCACTCGGGCCGTGGCCACATCCCGGGCCGGGTGGACATCTCGGAGAGGCCGGAGGAGGTGGAGAGGAAGGAGCGTGTCGGTGACTGGGAGGCGGACACGATCATCGGGAAGGGCCACAGCGGGGCGGTGGTCTCGCTTGTGGACCGTGCGTCGAAATACACGTATTTACAGAGGGTTGACCGGCGGACCTCGGCGGAGGTCTCCGCGGCGATGCTGGCGATGCTCCGGTCGTCCGCCGCGCCTGTCCACACGATCACGGCGGACAACGGAAAGGAGTTCGCGGGCCACGCCGGCGTGGCGGAGGCGCTGAAGGCCTCCTTCTACTTCGCGACCCCCTACCACTCCTGGGAGAGGGGCCTGAACGAGCACACCAACGGGCTGGTGCGGCAGTACCTGCCGAAGGGGACGGACCTCCGGGCGGTCGGCGACGATGAGGTGAAGGGGGTGCAGGACCGCCTGAACGCGCGTCCGCGCAGGGTGCTCGGCTACCGGACCCCCGCCGAGGTGTTCCGCCGGGCCCGCCCTCCCTGACACCGCCGGCCCGCCTCCCGACAGCGCGGATGGCCGCGCCGGGAGGGGGTGGAACGGATCAAGCCGTCGCGTCCGTCCGGGCTCCGGTCGGGCTGCGCCCTCCCTGCGCCCGGACGGACGCGACCTGCCCCGGCGGCGGCCTTGCGCTGCCCTGAAAGCCCGGATATTCTCCTTCCGGACGGGACTGCAGCCGTTCCGGGGCCGGATCCGCCGTTCCCGGAGAGCCGCAAACCCCGCCTTCCGGCCATCTGCGCAGCTCGGGCTCCGCCCTCCCTGCGCAGATGGCCGGTGTTGCACTTCGGAATGGAAGTGGGGCACCCTGAAGTGCGCTGACTGCGATGGCTTGTGATTTTGGCGCTTTACCGAAAACGTGAATCAGCGCCATCTCCCTTCGTTCAGTTGCTGCGATGGCCTCAGGGGGTGCCCTGTTGCTCCTGATCCCTTGACCCACTCCGCCCGCGATTGACGGAACCGCAACCAAGGCAAAACCATGGATGAACTGCCATAAGTTGCCTCCAAATAGATACAGGGGAGTCGGTCGGCGACCTCTCGTGAACTATCGACGTAAGCTGGTCCAAAAGACGGGTTCAAGCGTAGAGCAAGAAGGACTCCGTTTTATCCGAGGGCCTGTAAACTGAATCCCCGGATCCCCTCAAGACAATCACGCTCCATCCGCCAGCATGTCCATCATCTTTTCCCGCATCACAAATTTCTGCGGCTTTCCTGTGATTGTCATTGGCAGTTCATCTACCACCCGGATATGCTTTGGAATCTTGAAATGGGCGATTTGCCCCCTTAACGCCTCTTGCAGTTCTTCCCCCGAAATCTCCATTCCGGATTTCGCGATCACCCATGCGCAAACCTCCTCGCCAAGTCGCTCGTCCGGAATGCCGAAGACCTGGGCGTCGCTAACTTTAGGATGGCTGATCACGTATTCCTCAATCTCGCGCGGGTAAATGTTCTCACCACCTCGAATGATCATGTCTTTCACCCGACCGACGATCGAACAAAATCCCTCTTCATCGAGGACAGCGAGATCGCCTGAGTGCATCCAACCGTCCACGATGCTGTCGGCTGTTTTTTCATCTTCTTGCCAGTACCCTTTCATAACGGCATAGCCACGCGTACAGAGTTCACCATGAGTGCCGACTGGAACGATCCGACGCTCATCATCAATGATCTTGACTTCAAGATGGGGATGAATCCGTCCGACAGTTTCACATCGCTTGTCCGTGGGATCGTCAACGAAGCTCTGGAAGGACACTGGCGACGTTTCCGTCATCCCGTAGGCGATCGTGACCTCATTCATATTCATTTTCGAGTTGACGCGTTGCATGACGTCAGCAGGACAAGGGGCACCTGCCATGATGCCGGTTCGCAGGCTGGACAAGTCACGCGGTGTTCTTTCAAGAGCCTCCAGCATTGCCAGAAACATTGTCGGGACGCCGTAGACAGCCGTGCAACGCTCCTCGGCCAAGGCCTCAAGTGTTTGATTTGCATCAAAACCTTCACCGGGAAAAACCACTGAGGCTCCTTTGCTGACCGCGCCCAGAACACCCATAACCATGCCGAAGCAGTGATAGAGTGGAACAGGGATGGCCAATCTGTCGGACTCACTCAGATTGATCCGGTCGGTGACAAAACGGGCGTTGTTGACGATATTGTAGTGCGTAAGCGTCGCCCCCTTCGGACTGCCGGTCGTTCCGGAAGTGAACTGTATGTTGATCGCATCGTCCGGGCTAAGGGTCTTTTCGACCTCCCGCAGTCTGAGTTGCTGCGCCGGACCGCCAAGCCTGCGGAGCTGTTCAAAGGAATACACACCCGCCCCAGGCTCTCTTTCCATGATCACGACGCTGCGCAGCTGCGGAACCTTGACCGACCGCAACTGTCCCGGTTCGCAATCCTCAAGCTCAGGGGCGAGATTTCGAATCATTGCTGAATAGTCGGAGGTCTTGAACGACTTCGCAGCAATGAGCGCCTTGCACCCAACCTTGTTCAATGCGTATTCCAGTTCGCCCAAACGATAGGCCGGGTTGATGTTCACCAACAGGACACCCACCCGCGCGGTGGCAAACTGGGTCAGAATCCATTCTACCCGGTTTGGCGACCAGATACCCAAGCGATCACCTTTGTTGAGGCCCAGTGCCAAAAGGCCAGAAGCGAGTTCATCCACCGCCTGGTCGAGATCATAATAGCTCATCCTGACACCTTGCTCACAGAACACCGCTGCATCGCGAGGACCAAAGCGTGAGACAGCTTCACTCAAGAGCTGCGAAATGGTGACGTAGGAAAGGGACGGCTTTGACGGACCTCTGACGTAGGATCGACCATTTTCCGGTGCAGTCGATTCAGCCCGGGCTGCAGCCTTTGTGTCCCAATCGGAAATCCGGCCCGCCTGGCTTTCATCAAGGATTGACATGTTGGTTCCTCTGTTCACATCGTCCGCCAATCTTCGGTCTGCTCGAAGGCATGTGCGGCCTGATAGATTTTCATCTCTCCGAATCTCTCGCCGACAAGCATCAGACCTACGGGCAGGCCTTCGCACAGGCCGCATGGAACATTCATTGCCGGCAAACCGCCATTGAATGGGGCTGTGTTGCCGATCATTTCAAACGCACGCTGGACATATAGGCTGATGGAGCAATCCGCAGGTGGGATTTCCCGGGGCTTCATAGGCACCGTTGGCATCAGCAACAGGTCATATCGCTCCAGCACGTCCGAGTATATCCGGTTGACCTTGCGCATCAGGTTATGTGCCTTGCCATAGAAGCGGCCACGGTATTGTTCCTGAAAGAACTCACCGAGAAACATGCAGACCTTGAGCGAATGGGTCAGTTCATCGGCTCTGTTGCGCCATTGGGCCATGTGATCCATCATCGAGGGCAGGAAAAGTCCTCTGTAGTTGGTGCCGCCGGAGTTTCCGTGCATCATGTGATCCTGTAAACCCTCGACGGTGATCGCTGTCCAGCAGTCAACCGCCAGATGGTGTTCCGGTATCGAGACCTCATCCACATGCGCACCAAGGTCCCGGAAGCGTTCTGCGGCGGCAAGCACCTTTTGGTCGACGTCCGCTTCGCTCTCGGGTCGGTTGAACCCTTCCTCGAGCATGGCGATCCGGAGCCCCTGCGCTCCACGTCCCAATGCCTCGGTATAGCTGGATGTTCGCGGACAGTATTGGCGCGGGTCAAGACCATCCTCGCCAGCAAGGACTTCGAGGAGTAGGGCATTGTCGGCAACGGTGTTTGTCACCGGCCCCACATGGTCGATTGTCTGCTCAATGGGCATGATACCGGTGTAAGGAACGAGCCCATGTGTGGGTTTCATGCCATATACGCCGCAATTTGAGGACGGGATACGGATCGAACCTCCCTGATCTCCGGCGATGGCCATATCGACTTCCCCAGCGGCAACCAGCGCCGCCGATCCTCCAGACGAACCGCCTGCCATGAAGCCGCGTTTCCAGGGATTGTGAATCGGGCCCTTCGCTCCGGTATGTGAACCGCCCGAAAGGCAGAAGTTCTCGCAATGCGCCTTTCCGGCGATGACTGCACCGGCGTCCAGCATCCGTGTGACTACGGTTGCGTCGATCTCAGGCGTGTAGCCTTCCATGACCGACGATCCGTTCATCATCGGAACGCCAGCCAGGCAGACCGTATCCTTGAGCGCAATCCGCTTGCCCTTCAGCGGACCGTTCGGCGCACCTCTGATATCGGTCTTGACATACCAAGCATTGAGCGGGTTCTCCGAAAGATCGGGGAAATAGCCAGGTGAACGGGGATAGCGCACCAGCGGAAGGTTGTCAGGCGTCGCATCCAACCGATCATACGCCTGGATATAGGGTTCCATAATTTCAGAGTACTCGCGCAGTTCCTCATCGGTCAGGCTCATGCCGAACCGGCTGGCCATATCACGCATCTGCGAAACTGTAGGACGCTTTACGGTCATGTAGGTCACCGAATTCTGGACAGCCGGTTGGTCCGGCAGCGTAATCGAAGGATTGGGTCGCATCTGCGAACCCGGCGGCGGCATCTGGTGTTGACTGTCGGAGATTCGGGCTGAACGGACGGCTCCGAACCCAAGGTACTGATCAACTTTGGCCTGATCCGACAGATCGGACTTCTTCAGTTCTCCGGTGATCCGTCCCCGTTCAAGGACAAGAACCCGATCTGATAGATCGGAGATGAAATCGAAATTCTGCTCGACCAGCAGGATGGAGATCCCCCGACTTTCGCGAAGGCCAAGAAGCGTTTTCTCCATCTCTTGGATGATCGAGGGCTGGATGCCTTCGGTCGGCTCGTCCAGAAGCAATAGGTCAGGATCACCCATCAGGCACCTTGCCAGGGCCAGCAACTGCTGTTCACCACCCGATAGTGCCTCACCTGCCCGGTCAGACAGGGCACGAAGGCGAGGGAATTCCGACAGAACGGCTTCCAACGCATCACTCTCGGAGGCGCCGGTATATTCGTGCCAGGCAAAACGCAGATTGTCATGAACCGTCAATTGAGGGAATATGCCCCTTCCCTGGGGAACATATCCAACGCCACGCCCGGCGCGTTCATTGGGTGACATTCGGGTGACGTCTTCGGAACGGAACCTGATCGTTCCGGCCCCGGCGGGCAAGAAACCCATGATTGTCTTAAGAAGCGTGGTCTTGCCCATTCCGTTATGGCCAAGAACGCCGACCACTTCATTCCGAGCGACCGCGAAGTCGATTCCATGCAGGATCGGCACCCTGCCATATCCACCTTTGAGGCCCATGATCTCCAACACATCTGTCGCGACCTCGTTCATCTCAGACGCTCTTTCCGAGATAGACGTTGCGCACCGTTGAATCGGACATGACACGGTCCACCTGGTCTTCCATCAGCACCTTCCCGTGATGAAAGACAGTCACCGTCCCAGCAATCGAACGAATGAACTGCATGTCATGCTCAACAATGATGAGCGCGGCTTTCCGGTTCAATGCGTGGATGATGCCAGTCATCCGCCCAACATCATCGGCGCTCAGGCCAGCTGCTGGTTCATCAAGCAAGATGAGCCAAGGGTCACCGGCGGCCACCAGTCCAAGTTCCACGCGCTGCCTCTCGCCATGTGCCAGCCGTCCAAGAGAATCTTTGGCAATCGTCCCCAAGGCCAGGAGATCGATGATCTCCTGTGTCTTGAAGTTGGCTTCCAAGGGGTCGTGAAACCGTCGCGCGGCAAGCCAGATGTTCTCGTGAACGCTGAGGGAATCCATGACATTGGGTGTTTGGGTCTTTATCCCAACTCCAAGGGAAGCGATCTGATGCGGCATCCATCCGGTCGTCTCGACACCGCGCATATACACCTCGCCCTCGGTCGGGGAGAGCAGGCCGGTGATACACTTGAAAAATGTAGACTTTCCTGCGCCGTTCGGACCGATCAGGCACCTAAGCTCAAGCGCCTGAAGCCTGAAATCCACCCGGTTCGCGGCGAAGACGCCACCAAAGCGCATGGTAAGACCTTGGGTTTCGAGGACGGTCTCAGCCATTCAGCCGCCGGTCCCGGTGCCGTAATTCACGCCGCCGTTGGATTCGCCTGAACGGTCGTCGCGCGAAGCTGGCAGCCCAGAACCCTGAAACTGCCGGAACTATGCCCTTTGGCAGAAACAGTACAAAGAGCACCAGGATAAGACCCGTAACGAGGGAGTTGTCAATTATGGCTTGTTGCCCGAGTAGGAACTTGAGGTAGGAAAGCCCTGCCGCGCCAAGTATTGGTCCAAGGCGTGTCCCAAGCCCCCCTACGATGCACCAGATGATGATTTCCGCCGATTGGCCCAAGGAGAAGAGATTCGGTGTGACAATCTCAGCCCAGTTCGCAAAGAGTCCGCCTGCCAGTCCGGCAATGGCGGCTCCAACAACGAACATTACGGTCTTCCGCGCCCGCACGTCGTAGCCCATCAGAGACATGCGGGTTTCGTTTTCCCGTATACCCACGGCGATACGTCCGAAACTGGATCGAAGCAGAACCGTTACGAACATGTAGACGAGACCGAGCAGGATGGCGCAGACGTAGAAATACATGTCTCCCCAGATGTAGGCTTCCGGAAAGCCCGGCACATTCATGGTTGGGAAGCCGGGAATGCCGTTAAACCCGCCTATGCGGGCGTTTCCGATCACGTATTGCGGCCCGGCTGTTGAATTTATGGCCTTGAACAGGATGAGAGTGACAACCAGAGTGATGACGCCGAGGTAAACATCGCCGAGGCGCCCATAGAACATCATCGCGCCAAGAAGCATGGCGAAAACGGCCGGAACCATTACGGACAGGAACATTGGAAGGGTGCTTTCACCAATGTTGATCGCAAAGATCGCATAAGCATATGCACCCAAGCCAAAAAAAGCTGCCTGGCCAAAGCACAGAATGCCTCCAAAACCCCAGATGAGGCCAAGACTGAGACCCAACATGCCATATATTGCCAAAACAGTCAGCGTGTAGGTGCCGATGATCAGGGGCAGCAACCAGATCAAGAGCCCCATGACGAGAGCAGTTGCAATGACGTCTTTTTTCGTACCCCCGGGCATTACAGTCTGCCTCTGAAGTACGTGCCCGTGACACCTTGCGGCAACAGCCTAAGCAGAACCACCGCCGCAACAAGCAGTGCGACTTCGCCGATGACTGGTGAAATGACGAAGGTGAATGTCTGGTTCACCACACCGAAGAGGCTCGCGCTCGAAAACAGCCCGGCGACAAGGGAGGGGCCACCCGCGATCACGGTTATGAACGCCTTGGCGATGTAGGCACCGCCTGAGGTGGGAACGAGCCCAACCAGAGGCGCAAGTACGGCACCAGCCAGTCCGGACAGGGCGGAGCCACAGAAGAATGTCGCCATGTAGATGCGATCCGGGCTGTATCCCAACGCCGCCGCCATGTCCGGTCTTTGCATCGTGCCGCGAGCAATGAGACCGGTGCGCGTGCCTTTCAGCACCGAAAGCAACACGACAAGCAGCATCCCCGCGACCACGATGATGAAGAAATTGTAGCCGTTGACCTGATAGTCTCCGATGGCGAAGCCGGGGATCGGCGTTGAGATACCGGTCGTCGTGTTTCCGAAGATCATCGTGGCGAGCCCAATGAAGAAAAGGCTCAGCCCCCAAGTCGCCAGCATTGTGTCGACCAGACGCCCGTAGAGATGGCGGATCACCAGACGTTCAACCACAAGCCCGATCAGCCCGACAACGATCGGCGCGATCAGCAGCATGGCGACGAAAGTGCTCACGCCTAGATTTACGGCGGTGATCGTCGCGTATCCACCCATCATCATGAACTCACCATGCGCAAGGTTAATCACCTTGATCATGCCGAAGACAATGGCCAGCCCGGCACTGATAAGGATCAACGAAGCGACCCCGTAGAGCACTTCGACGATTACGACGACGTAAAGGTCCATTGGCACGGAATCCGTTGGAAGAGAACGTTGTCTTTCGCGTGGCGGTATCTGCCGCCCCGGCTAGATCCGTGCGAACAATCAGATCTCGATTTCGTACTGGGTATTGTCGTCAGGGTTGGCCTGCAGATCACAGACCGCCTGCGTGTCGATCGGCTGACGCTGCAGCAAGGTTTCGATCACGCGCATGCCCTGATCCTCAATCTCCATGATGTGGACATCAAGAACTGCGTGGTGCGTCTTCGGATCGACTGTCACCTTGCCTGCCGGACCGTTGATTGCGAGGCCGGATTCCAGCGCTGCGATCACGGCTTCACGGTCGAGGGAACCTGCTTGGCGCACGGCCTCCGCCCAAGTCATGACACCCTGGTAGTTCGACACGGCGATCTCGTGGATCAGGCTGCTGTCGCCGTATGCCGCCGACCACCTTTCCTTGAATGCGTTGTTCGCAGGTGTATTGAGCTCCTGGCTATAATTGTAGGCAACCATGACGCCGTTGCCCTCCTCCGGGGTCAGCACCTTGTGCTCATTGCCGACTCCCATGGTCGTAGACGCCAGCGGGATGCGGTCTTTCATACCCGCCGCGGCCCATTGCCGGAAGAAGGACAGATGTGCACCACCGACGAGTGGTGCGATCACCAGATCGGGGCCGACAGACTGGATTTTGGCGATTGTGGATCCAAAGTCGCTCACATCCAGCGGGAAGAAGTCGACGCCCACAGTCTCACCACCATTCTCAGCCACGAATTTCTGTATCCAGCGGGCCGTGATCTGGCCGTAGTTGTAGTCAGCGGCCAGGATGTAGACTGACTTGCCGGACTTACCCATCGCATAGGGTACAAGAGCCTCAACCTGCTGGGCGGGGGTGACTCCGTTGATGAAGATGTTTCCATCGCAGACACCACCCTCATAGAGAACATTGTAGAAGTAGAGTGTCTGGGTCTTGCGCATGGTCTGGCGGATCGCTTCGCGCGAGGCCGAGAGGATGCCGCCATGGACGACATCCACCTGGTCCTGTCTGGTCAGCCGCTGCGCGTACTGCGAGTAAAGCGCCATATCGGACTGGGTATCATATGCGACAATCTCAACCGGCCTGCCGAGCAGGCCACCGGCCGCATTGATTTCATTCACGGCAAGACGCAAGGCCATGTCCATCGGCGTGCCGTAGGCGTCAAAGATGCCTGACGTGTCCAGTATTGAGCCCAGTTTGATACTGTCGACGGCCATTGCAAGGCGGGGCAGCATTGACAAGCCCGCCATCGCGCCCACGCCAACCAGGATCCTGCGACGATTCAATGACATTTCCGATCCTCCCTGATGTCATCCAGTTCAGTGTGCTTCACGGTTTTGACTTCTGTCTGTCGCTCTCTGACTTGCCCCTGATACGGTTGGCGTAGTCCGCAGTGCGCCCGGCCAGGCTGGAATCGAAATCAAGCCCGATTTCCTCACCCATTTGCTTCATGGCAGGAAGGCGTACAGCCATGCCAAGGATCTGGTCCATGGCAGCGCCAAACGCCCGGTCCACGCCGTCGCCACCTGTGCTCATCCCGCCAGGGCCCGAAATCTGGTTGATCCTGATGGAGTCGATCTTCTCCACCGGCTTCATCATCTGGGCCATGATTTCGGGCAACCGATCGAGTTTGCGCTCCTCGAGGCGCATATTGATCACCGCTTCGCCAAGCGTGTTTTCCGCCCTGTTAAGGGCCATGCGTCCAGTGGCTTCGGCTTCCATCCGCACACGCTCTGCTTCGCCTTCTTCCGTCCTTACCGCCGCATTGGCCCGCGCCCTTTCAAGGAGCGTTTCGACGTCGCGTTTGACCCTGGCGCCTTCGAGTTCGAGGTCCTTTTCCTGTTTCAGGCTCGCGATCTCGCGTTCGCGTTCAGCGATGGCGCGCTCCTTACGTGCCTGAACGCTTTCTGCGGTCAGGATGACCCTTGCCCGTGCCTCCTCTTCCGCGACACGGGCCTCGGCTTCTTCCGCGCGTTTTCTCGCAATCTGGATCTCATTTGTGATCTTGTCTTCTTCAAGCGCCAGAATGGCAGCCATCTCCACCCTCCGCAGCGCTTCGTCAGTCTCGACTTTCTTGGCCTTCGTGCGCCATTCATTTTCGATCCGAGTGGTTTCGCTGGCGAGCGTAGCGTCGTTAAGGGCACGATTCTCGCGCGATTTTGCGTCCGCTTCGAGCTTGGCCAGATGTTCCTGCTGCGCGATTTCCGCCTCCCGTTCCTCGCGCTTCAGTTCGAGTTGCCTCTGATGTTGCGCCAGCCGACTTTCGCTGACGGCAACTTCCGCCTCGGTTTCAATTCGAACGCGTTCCTTGCGCTGGTCTGCAACGAGCGCAGCCAGGCGCCGCATGCCCTGGGCGTTGAACGCGTTGTTCTCGTTCCATTGGCTGAGGTCGCTCTGGTCGACTGCAACCAGTGACGCCGCAACAAGCGTCAGCCCGAGCTTCGAGATCTGGGATTCGACGGTCGCGGCCACATCGCCCGAAAATGTGGAGCGATCAAGATGAATGTCTTCCAGTGTCCGGACTGAAGCTGCCCTTTGGATGGCATCAACTGTTGAGCCCAACAAGACATCGCCGACCGTCGCCCCTCCCCTGGCAATGCGGGAACCGAGCGTCTGGGCGGCTGCCGAAATACCTTCCGGTGTAGGGGCAACGCGAAGCTCGAACTCGAACTCAATGTCAGCGCGCAACTGATCGCGTGTCAGCACGGCATCCTTACCATCACGGCTGACCCGGAGCGTAAGCGCACCCATGTAAACTTTCTGGACCTGATGCAGAATCGGCAAGGACAGACACCCACCGTCGGTTACGACACGGCAACCGCCAAAGCCGGTTCTGACCAGTGCGGTGTCCAAAGAGGCCTTTGCGTAGTAGCGCTGAAGGAACCAGATATTGATCAGCGCCAAGATTGAAACTGTCAGAAGCAGGACAAGCCAGCCCAAGGCAAATCTCCCGGTGTTTCGAAGATTTCAGACCCTAAGGTTCGCAATCCTCGCATTTGCCGAAGGGTAGGCCGATTTATTTTCCAATTCAAGTATTTTGTTGAAATAGAAACATAAATTGATTAAAATATTGTTTTATAATCTTTTTATCACTTCAAACTGCAAACCATCCGCCCGAGCCAGATAGATCGGTGCCCGTGCGTATTCACCTGACGCGTGACGCTTGCGCCCACTTCTGTGAATCACGGGCGGAGCGTCGGAAAGGCAGTGATCTCGCCAGATGTTCGCATGTTCGTGCATCAGCCCAGCCAGAAAATGCACGCCCTCATAGGTTGATTGACCGAGTGCGTTCAGCATGGGGGCCTGCTCTCCATGAACCCTATAGTATTGCTCTTTGAAGGCTGCGTTCGTCTCCGTGGAGAGGGATCCGAAATACGACGACGCGACGAACATGCGCTGGCTGTTCTTCGCACCGCTTCCTAGAAGCCCGTTTTCCTCGATTGCGCAGGACAGGCGCACCATGCGATCGTGCAGCCTCGCCTGACCGAATGCCCGGTTGAAGGTGACCGCGTCCTGCCCGACTAGCGAGATCAATACCGCCTCCGCGCCCGATCCCGCGATTTCCTCGACGATTCGGGGCATTCCGCTCAAACCGAATGGCAGGTATCTCTCATAGGCCAGACTCACTGCCATTTCGCGCAATTTTTTCTTTGCGTAGTGGTGCGAAGTCCTCGGCCAGACGTAGTCGTTGCCGATCAGTGCCCAACTGCGTGGCCGGTATTCCGTTTGTATGCACTCCATCGAAGGACCGAGTTGTTCCTCCGGCACCTCCCCGATCGCGAAGAGCCCGTCCGTCCTTTCACCACCTTCGTAGAGCGGCGTGTAGATATAGGGGATGCGCTGGCGGACGACCTTGCTGAGGCGCTGACGTATGGCGCTGATATGCATACCAACGATCGCATCGATGGACTCCGTTTCGATCAGATCGTTGACGGTTTCCTCGATCGGGATGCTTGCCTCCATGGCCGCATCGATCATGATGAGCTGGATCTTCAGCCCGGCTATGCCAACAGATCGGTTCAACTCTTCCACGGCGACCTGCGCACTTGAAATGCAGGAAGGTGCCCAAAGCCCAGCCGCGCCGCAGAGGGGAATGAGAAGAGCGATACGATACGTGCTTCCACTGCGTAGGGCAGGGTCGTCGCGCAGTTCCTCAAGTTCGGTCGGAACATTCAGCAGTTCGTCCATCGAATGAACCATCCCTAATGAATCGGGAATACCGGCATACCTGCATACCAATTGAATTCGCTTTCCAAGTCAACTAATTTCGCCTCGACAAACGCGGTGAGCCTCATGGAACCGAACACAAATCCAATCCGGAACTACCTTTCATACGCATTGGCTGCGGCACATAGGAAGGTCACCCTGTCTCTCAACACGCGCCTCAGGAAACACGGTATGCAAATCGAGGCCTGGCGGATTCTGGAAACTCTCGAGACCGGTCAGCGCCTGACAATGGGCCAACTTGCGGATGTGGTGCTGATGAATCCTCCTGCGTTGACCAAGCTGGTTGACCGGATGGTCTCAGACGGGCTCGTGCATCGTCAGGTTGCCCGGCAAGATCATCGCCAGATCAATGTCCTTGCCACCGCATTGGGGCGGAAGCGGATGCTGCAGATCAGGCGGGAAGTTGAAGGGCAGGATGCGGCCCTTCTGCAGACCCTCGGCAATCCGGCGACCGAGGAACTGATCCAATTGCTGAAGGGCATCACGGAAACCACTCAAGACTTGCCGCCCGAAAACGGCGCAGACCACCAGACCTGAGAACATTTCCACTCGCCAGAACAGACCCATCCCGCACCCCGCTGTCTGGTTGCATGGTATCGTCCCGTAGATCTCGACGCGGCTTCTCGAGTGCCCACCTTCGTCGTGGCCCGCAAACAACGCATTCAAAGCTAAGAGGTTCATCGGCCGGATTCGGTTTTCCACGAAGTTGCCGTCCATCTCGAAACGTCGGTCGTGCATGAAGACCAGCAACCCCGCCCGCTGACTGGCGATGTAGTTGACCACACGCCGAAGGCGTTAAACCAGCGGCAAGGCCTCGATCCATCGCACGAACCGGCACGTTGCCTGCTCCCGAAATCGAGCCGTCACGCACGCCAAAGTCCGTTGACCGAGGAACTCTGGCGGCAGGCGGAAATGCGCGGCTGGCCTGCAAGACCGGCCTGACCCTCCGGTTGCGGACCGGGAGCGAACGAGTTAGGGCCGCACCAATTGCCCGTCGGCATAATGGACGATTCCGCCGCTGTCGATGGCGCGTGCGCCACGAAACGGGTATTCCGACGTCATGATGAAACTTGAGAACATCACTACTGGCGCCCGTCTCACCGGCATTCTCGGCGAGGGACCGGTGGAAGTCATCGCCACGCGCACTTATGGCCCCGACGCTGTGGAGGTGACCTGGACAGGGCCAGACGGTCTCGGCCAACGCATCCTCTATCGATCCGACGAGGCCCGAATCCGGGAGGTCGCATCGGCGCGCCGCTTCGGGTTCGACGGCGACGGCCGACTGTTCCGCCTGGCTTCGGAGGCGTTGCGCATCCGTCTCGCCCATCTGTTCGATCCCTATGTCGCCGTCAACGCCTCGCAGATCGAGCCGCTGCCGCACCAGCTGACCGCAGTGTACCGCGTGATGCTGGACCGCCAGCCGCTGCGTTTCCTGCTGGCCGACGATCCGGGTGCCGGCAAAACCGTCATGGCGGGCCTGCTCATCAAGGAACTTCTGATCCGGGGCAGTCTCGAACGTTGTCTGATCATCGCGCCGGGCAGCCTTGTCGAACAATGGCAGGACGAGCTCAACGACAAGTTTGACCTTGCTTTCGACATTGTCAGCCGCGAGCAGGTCGAGACTTCGGCGACCGGCAATCCATTCGCCGAGAGGCCACGTCTGATCGCGCGTCTCGATATGCTCGCCCGCAACGACGATCTGAAAGCTAAGCTGGAAGCTGCGCCGCCTTGGGATCTGATCGTATGCGATGAGGCTCACCGGATGTCAGCGTCCTTTTTCGGCCAGGAGGTCAGATACACCAAGCGCCATCAACTGGGCGCACTCGCCGGTCGTCTCACCCGCCATTTTCTACTGATGACGGCTACACCGCACAACGGCAAGGAAGAGGATTTCCAGCTTTTCATGGGTCTCCTCGACGCCGATCGTTTCGAAGGACGTTTCCGGGAAGGCGTCCGCAAGGTCGATCCTTCGGACATGATGCGCCGCCTGACCAAGGAGGAGCTTTACCGGTTTGACGGCAGTCCGCTGTTTCCCGAGCGCCGCGCCTACACCGTCTCCTACGACCTATCGCAGGGCGAATCCGAACTCTACAATGCCGTGACCCACTATGTGCGCGAAGAGATGAACCACGCGGACCGCTTGGCGGATGACGGTACAAGGCGGCGGAACAACGTCGGCTTCGCCCTTCAGATACTGCAGCGTCGACTCGCCTCTTCCCCTGCGGCAATCCACGAATCGCTTAAACGCCGCCTGGCACGTCTTGATGCCAGGTTGAAGGAGGAGCGGGAAAGTCATCCAGGCCGCCGACCGAGCGACTCGATTTCGCTGCCACAGACCGATCGCGTTCTCGACGAGGACGACCTCGACGAGGCAACCGCCGAAGAACTGGAAACGCACGAGGATCGACTTGTGGACCGCGCGACCGCGGCGCAGACCATCGCTGAACTTGAAGCGGAGATCGCCGAACTGCACCGTCTTGAGGGGATGGCGCGTAAGCTTCGTCGTTCCGGAGAAGATACCAAGTGGCGGAAACTCGAACGCATCCTCGACGATCCCCTGGTGCTCGACCCGGGAGGCGGCGTGCAGCGCAAGATCGTCGTCTTTACCGAGGCTCGCGACACGCTCGAATATCTCGCCGGGCGGATTCGCGACCGGACCGGCGAGCCCGAATGCGTTGAGATCATCCACGGCAGCGTCCCCCGGGACCGCCGTCGTGCGACAATCGTGGCCTTCAACGACGACCCCGCCATCCGCTTCCTCCTCGCCAACGATGCCGCTGGGGAAGGTGTCAATCTCCAGCGCGGCGCCCATCTGATGGTCAACTATGACCTGCCGTGGAACCCCAATCGGCTGGAACAACGCTTCGGGCGCATCCACCGGATCGGGCAGACCGAGGTCTGCCACCTTTGGAATCTGGTGGCCACCGAAACTCGGGAAGGCGAAGTCTACCAGCTTTTGCTGGAGAAACTGGAGACTGCGAGGGCCACTCTCGGCGGCAAAGTCTATGACGTGCTCGGCGAGTTGTTCGAGGCCCGGCCGCTGCGCGAGTTGTTCATGGAGGCGATCCGCTATGGCGAGCGGCCCGAGGTTCGGGCAAGGCTGCTACGGATGATCGACGGCGTGGTGGATATCGACAAGATCAACGAATTTGTCGCGCGGAACAAGCTCACCCGGGAGGGACTGGATCCAACCACCGTGCGGGACGTGCGTGAGGCCATGGAGAGGGCCGCCGCACGCCGTCTCCAGCCCCATCACATCCGCTCATTCTTCGAAGCGGCATTTGCGGAAGCGGGCGGACGGATGCGGCCACGGGAAAAGGGACGCAGCGCAATCACGCATGTGCCGCCGCTTCTGCGCGACCGTGACCGCCTAATCGGACGCGGCGATCCCGTCCTTCAGCGCTATCGCCGCGTCTGTTTCGACAAAACGCACATCAACCAACAGCCGCAGGCTGCCCTCGTGGCACCGGGCCATCCGCTTCTCGATTCCCTCATTGATCTGACCCTTGAACACCACCGCGACCTTCTGACCCGCGGCGCGGCGCTCGTCGATGCGGCGGACAAGCACGATTCACCGCGGGTTCTCGTCGCGTTGCGCCATGCGATCTGCGATGGGCGAACCACCCGCAACGGCAGGCCGCAGACCGTGTCGGAGCGCTTGCAGTTTGTCTGGCTGGATATGAACGGGAAGGCGACCGACGGCGGACCTGCACCCTATCTGGACTGCCGCCCGGTCGATGAGAAAGAATGGGAAAGGGTTGCCGAGATTCTCGAAGAACCATGGCTGAAGGGTCCGCTTGAGGACAACGCCCGGACGCTCGCGATCACTGATCTAGTATCCCGTCCGTGTTGAAGTGACGCCGGGGTGCTTGCCCTGTCCCACCCCGTGCCGTATACTGGCCGCAACAGCAACCAACAGACCTTCCGGATCGGGCGGATGTCCGCTGGCGGTTCCGGGGGGGCATCGAGAGGCGGCGTTCAATGAGCACAGGTGGAAAGAAAATATATCACGTAAGGCTGGACGGCGGCGAGCGGGCTCTCCTGCAGGGGATCGTCGACGGCGGAAAGGGGTCGGTGACGCGGCGCCGGCGGGCGCACATCCTCCTTCTCGCGGACGCCAGCCGCGACGGCGGCGGACGCGATGACGCCGACATAGCGGACGTCCTCGGGGCCGGGGCCTCGACGGTGGAGCGGGCCCGGAAACGGTTCGTGCTGGAAGGCCTGGAGGCGGCGCTGGAGAGGAAGGAGCAGGCCAGCAGGAAGAAGCCCGTGCTGGACGGCGGGGGCCAGGCGAAGCTGGCGATGCTGGCCTGCTCCGAGCCCCCCGAGGGGCACGCGCGCCGGGCGCTGCGGCTGCTCGGCGACAGGCTCGGCGGGCTGGAGGTCGTCGACAGCATCCCGGAGGAGACGGTCCGGCAGGGGCTCTTATGAGACCTTACAGGTCAAGTGCCCTTTTTCAAAACCTCACATCGGCGTCCCTCCCTCCGTCGGGGGGCGGCTTCCGTGCCACCGGGGAAGTCCAGACAGAACGTCGCGGTTCCATGACGCGCTCAACGACGCGTCCAGCCTCTTATCCGGTTCGGTTGGCCGGTGCCGGCCCCGTGACCATTATGCCCGATTCGGGCGGTGCGACGTTCCGGGGGGGGCGGGACCCATCTGAAATGAACGGTGCCGCTTCCTGCGGCGAACCAGGCCCCTGCACGGTCACACGCCCTGCCCGGGTTCCCCGGAGGCCCCGTCGGGCCGCCCGGGTGTTCCGTTGTTCCGTTGTTCCGTTGCCCTCCCGCTCTCAGGCCTGCGACAGGACGGCGCCCTCCGGCACCAGGCCGGTGGTGGCGAACCTCCACAGCGCCACCAGAAGCTTACGGGCCAGCGCCACGATCCCCCGCCTGCGCGAACGTCCGTCGCGGGCGCTCACGTAATCCCGGAACCACGCCGAGAGGGCGCTGTCGGGCTGGTGGCGCAGCCAGCGCCAGGCCATCTGCACCAGGTGCTTTCGCAGCATCGCGCCGCCCGCCTTGCTGATCCCCTGGTCGTTGTCGACGCCCCCGCTCGCGAAGGGCACCGGCGCCAGGCCCGCGAGGCTGGCCAGCTGCCGCCGGTTGCGCAGCTCCCGGTAGAAGAGCTCGCCGCCCAGCATCAGCGCGTCGTTCGGGCCGATCCCGCGCAGCCGGACCAGCGTCGCCGCGTGGTGGGCGTCCGCCGGCGCCGCCCGCGGTCTGTCAACGGGCGGAGCGGCCTCCTTCCCGGCGGCGTCCGCGCGGAGGCCGTCGAGGGCCCGGGCCGACGCCTCCAGCATCTCCATCTTCCTCGCCTCGACAGCCTTGAGTTCCGCGCGCACCAGCTCCAGCCGGTCGAGGATGCCCTTGATCTCGGCCAGCAGCTCCGGCGGCAGCGGCTCCCCGTAGCCGGTCTCCATCCCGCCGAGCCGCTCACGGAACCCCGGCCGCGCCGGATCCCCGGCCAACACCCCGTGCAGCCTCAGGAGCCCGTCGACGGAGTTCGAGAGGCGGCGGCGCTCCTGCACCAGACGCTCCCGCCGGCGCAGCAGCCGCTTCCTGTCCTCCTCCGCGACCGTTGGCACACGCACCCGCGACATCGCGTCCCGGTCGCCGCCGTCCCACGCCCTGAGCGCCCGGACCATCCGGCGGGCGTCGATCCGGTCCGTCTTCACCTTCTTTTTCCTCCGCACCACCTCGAGGCTCGCGGGGTCGCAGACAACCACCTCGACATCCTCCCCCTCCAGCCGCCGGGCCAGCCAGAAGCCCTCGTAACCGGCCTCGTACACAAGCATCACCCGGACATCGCCGCCGGTCGCCGCCCGCTCCCGCGCCCGCCCGAGCCTGCCCAGGAGCCCATCAACGTCCTGCGGCGCCAGCCTGTGGATGCCGGCCCTCGACGTGTCGGACGGATCGCCCACCGCGAGGATCCAGCTCCTGCCGCTCACTTCCAGAGCCGCGTAGACCGTGGTAACGTTCCCCTCGAAAGGGGTTTTCGAATCAGTCATCTTTCTCTCCTTTCACTCGGCGGGGGTTGCCGTCTCGCGGCCCCCCGCCACAACATGCTGTCTTCCTGTCAACACCCTGCACCGAATCACCCGCGAAGGCAAACGGCGGCCCGTCCCATGGCATCTGAAAAAAACGACATCAAGCCCTGGCGGAGCGAATGCTGGTGCATCCCGCCGAAGGAAAACGCCGAATTCGTCTGCGCCATGGAGGACGTCCTGAAGACCTGCAGCCGGGAGTACGACGACGGCACGGTCCTGGCCGTCATGGACGGGACCTCGAAGCAGCAGACGGGGGAGACGCGGACGCCGCTGCCGACGCGGCCCGGGCAGCCGGCCGCATACGACTCCGGGTACGGGCGCAACGGCACCGCGAACCTGTTCATGGTGTACGCGCCGCTGGAGGCGTGGCGCCACGTGAAGGTCACCGACCGGCGCACGAAGAGGGACTTCGCAGGGCTGCTCGCCGACATCGCCGACGTCCACTTTCCGGACAGGAAAATCGTCCTCGTGATGGACAACCTGAACACCCACAGGCTGTCGACCCTGTACGAGACGTCCGGGCCGGCGGAGGCGTCGCGGCTCGCGGACCGCTTCGAGGTCCACCACACGCCGAGGCACGGCAGCTGGCTGAACATGGCGGAGATCGGGACAGACGTCCTCTCCCGGCAGTGCCTCGACCGGCGGATCCCGGACCGGGAGGCGATGGTGCGGGAGGTCGGCGCCTGGCAACGGCACAGGAACTCGTCGGCGAAGCCGGTCGACTGGCGGTTCAGGACCGGGGACGCCCGCGTGAAACTGAAGTCCCTCTATCCATCACAACAATAAGGTCGCGATACTAGTTCCGCGCCATCTCGACGAAGTGAAAGCCCGGCGGCTAGCCGACCTCGACAGGATCGAGGATGCGGTCAAGGAGCGCATGCGCCGTGAAATTACCCACCTCCATCACCGAGCCCTCGAAATCGAGGAGGAGGAGCGCGCCGGTGAGAGGCCTCGACTGAATTCCGAAAATGTCCGCCGCCAGGCTGAAGCACTCACCGGCCGTCTGGAATCGCGCCTCGCTGATATTGGGCGCCAGCGGGACATCGCTCCTTTGCCACCGGAGATCTGCGGCGCAGCGCTGGTCATTCCTGCCGGGGCGTTGCAGGCGGCGGAAGGCAGCAGCGAGCCGAAGAGCGGCAGCGACGGGCTGGTGGACACGGATTCCCGCGCCAAGGTCGAGAGCCTAGCGATGGAGGCGGTCATGGCGCGGGAGCGGAGCCTAGGCTTTGAGCCTCGCGATGTTTCCGGCGAAAATCGCGGCTACGATATCGAGAGTCACGACCCGGAGACAGGCGGCCTGCGTTTCATCGAGGTCAAGGGCCGTCGCGCGGATGCTCGTGATGTCACGATCACCCGAAACGAGTTACTCACGGCGCTGAATGCGGCAGACTTGTTCATCTTGGCCGTAGTGCTCGTCGAAAGCGGTGTCGGCCGCCAACCGCTTTATGTGCGGAACCCAGCCAAGCTTTTCGGCCCGGAGCCCGGATTCGCCGAGGTGTCGAGGTCGACCTCGGTTGATGCGATCAGGTAGGCGGCAAATGCGTGACATGGCCGAAGGTATCGTTTACATTGTATGACATGCAGCCGAGCGCCGGATCGAGAGGTGGCAGAGAGAGGATCGGGACGTGAAGGTGCGGCGGGAGGACGACCCCCGGTTACCGATCGGAAGATCGAACGGTGCGAAGTCTCAATCAGGTCGGAGCAACGCGACGGCATAATCGCATGACATGTTGGTATCCGGATATCGGGGATCCGTGCAACAGCGAACACAAGGAGAGAAGACATGACAAAGCGAGAGACCGACAGCCGGTCAGTGTCCAGACGACAGCGGGAACACACGGAGATGCTTGAAGCGGCGCTCGCCCGCCCGGGTGTCAGGGAGGTCATGAAGGTGTATGGCGAGTGGCAGGAGAAAGACCAGGGACTCGACGCCTACCGTTCGGCGACGTCAGAGGCCCGTAGCGTCGTGACGACGAACTCTTCGAACGCCCGCTGACCGACTCTGAAGCGGAGGATTCAAATTGCCGATCTGGAGCGAGATTCTGGCGGAGCTGGCCCGCACATAAGAACAGGGACATCCACCAGACTTCGACGGCGTTCGCCGGAAATATCTTGCGGAGCTCCATCGATATTCCCAGCGCAGTGTTATCCTTTACGCCTCCGGTTGGCTGCAAGGGGATGGCCTGCCGCCTGCCTCGGTTTCGATCGGCGATGAAGACATTCAGGCATTCATGGAAGTCAGTCACGGGCTTGAAGGCGACGGGCTTGATCTGATTCTGCATAGCCCGGGCGGTTCTCCCGAAGCGGCGGAAGCCATCGTCTCATATCTGCGGCAACCATGATCGCCTGCGCCGCCGACGAAATCGTTCTGGGAAAGCACTCTTTCCTCGGTCCCACCGACCCCCAACTCGTGCTTCCGACATCGCTGGGCGTCAGGGCGGTCCCCGCCCAGGCTATTCTGGACCAGTTCGATCGGGCGCAGAGGGAATGCTCGGACCCTGCCAAGCTCTCTGCCTGGCTGCCAATGCTCAGCCAGTACGGACCCGACCTTCTCGTCCAGTGCGAGTCTGCGCTGGACATGTCGAAAGATCTGGTCAGAACATGGTTGGAGACCTACATGTTCCAAGGGATGGAGGACCGTTCGCAAAGATCCGAGGAGATTTCCGGGTGGCTCGCTGGCCGCGACAATTTCAAGAGCCATTCCAGGCACATTCCCCGGATCGAGATTGAAGAACATCAGCTGAAAGTATTCCGGCTGGAAAGCGATCAAGCGCTGCAGGATACTGCGCTTTCGGTGTTTCATGCCACGACGCATACCTTTTCCGGTACTCCTTCAGCAAAGATTGTGGAGAGCCATACGGGTCGCGCCTTCATAAAGAAGCATATCGTTCAGCCTGTGCCGACCGTTCAATTGGGCATTGCCCAAGCAGGTCCGGACGGACCGCCGCCAACGCAAAGCCCTGGCTTGTCCCGGTAGGGCCGTCGAGAGGTATCGATGAGTTCAGACCGCAGGAAGCTGATCGAAGTCTCCATGCCCCTGGAGGCGATCAACCGGGCTTCCGCACGGGAGAAGTCAATCCGGCACGGCCATCCCTCGACGCTGCACCTTTGGTGGGCGCGGCGACCTCTGGCGGCGTGCCGGGCGGTACTGTTCGCCCAACTCGTGGACGATCCGTCGGCATGGCCAGAGGAGTTCCGGACCGAAGAGGACCAGTCGCAGGAACGGGCGCGACTGCATCAGATCATCGCTGACATCGTCCCTTGGAAATCGACCAACGACGAACGTATCCTGAACCCGGCGCGCTATGAGATCGCGCGGTCGCTCGCCCGTGCCCGGGGCGAGCCACCGCCGCCGCGTGACGACCCGGAGGCGGTGCTGGACTACCTCGCCCGTAACGCGCCGCCGGTCTGCGATCCGTTCTGTGGTGGCGGCTCGATCCCGCTGGAAGCGCAACGCCTCGGCCTTCGTGCGCACGGATCCGACCTCAATCCGGTCGCGGTGCTGGTTTCCAAGGCGACCTGCGAAATCCCGCCCAAATTTGCCGGACTGCCACCGGTCAACCCCAACCACGACCCACACATAGCATGGAAGGGCGCACAGGGCTTGGCCGAGGACATACGATATTATGGAAAATGGATGCGAGACGAGGCCGCCACCCGCATCGGGCATCTGTATCCGAGGGTTGCGGTTACCAAGAAGATGGCAGCAGTGCGACCGGACCTCGAGCCTTATGTAGGCAGGGAATTGACCGTCATCGCCTGGCTATGGGTACGCACCGTCGCCTCGCCCGACCCGATGCTGCGCGGCACCCATGTGCCCTTGGCAAGCTCCTTTGTCCTGTCGTCGAAGAAAGGCAACGAGGCTTGGGTCGAGCCCGTGGTTTCGGGCCGGAACTCATACCGGTTCGAGGTCAGGGTCGGAATGCTGCCGACAAAAGCGAAGTCGGGCACATCCGCTGGCAAGCGACGTGCGTTTCGCTGCCTCATGTCTGACGTTTCTTTGCCGTATGAGCACGTGCGAAATGAAGGCAAGGCAGGGCGCATGGGTGCGCGGCTTATGGCGGTCGTGGTCGAGGGCGACAGAGGACGTATCTATTTCTCACCTTCGGCCGAACACGAGGTCATTGCTCGCGAGGCAGAGCCAACATGGAAGCCAGACTTCGAGATGCCCAAGAAGCATCGCAATTTTCAAGGCCCAGTCTATGGGCTAAACTACCTCGCCGACCTCTTCACGGACCGGCAACTTGTGGCGCTGACGTTGTTTTCGGATCTGGTCTCTGAGGCAGGGGAGAAGGTGCTAGCGGATGCGCAGGCGGCCGACATGGATGCTGATGCCCGAGGGCTAACCGATGATGCCACCCGCGCCGAGTCCTATGCCGACGCCGTGGCAACGTATTTGGGATTGGCGGTCGGCAAATTGGCGAACCGAGGCTCAAACCTCTGCGTTTGGAATAAGTCCTCCCCACAAGTCGATACCGCGTTTACCGATCAAGCGTTGCCCATGTCTTGGGACTTCTGCGAGGCCAATCCGTTCAGCAATTCAAGCGGAAACTTCGTCGGACAGGTCGGCTACCTCGCCAATGTGGTGGCGGAGGGAACCTCGACCGCAGCGCCGGTCGCCGTGATCCAGCAGGATGCGGCGGGTGAAACAGTTCTCGCCAACAACGCCATCATCGCGACGGACCCACCCTATTACGACAACATCGGCTACGCCGATCTCTCGGACTTCTTCTATGTCTGGCTGCGCCGTTCACTGCGCGAAATCTGGCCCGAACTTTTCCGCCGTGTCCTCGTGCCAAAGGACGAGGAACTTGTCGCTACGCCTTACCGGCACGGCAGCAGGCAAGCAGCCCAGACGTTCTTCATGGACGGCATCGGCAAAGCGCTCACAAATATGCGCAGATCCGGCACAGACGAGTTTCCAGCTACGATCTACTACGCCTTCAAGCAGTCGGAAGTCGCCAAGGAAGGACTGACCTCTCCTGGGTGGGCGACTTTTCTGCAGGGTCTCATTGATGCGGGTTATCTAGTCGATGGAACTTGGCCAGTATGAAGCGAGCGAACACATGGCATAAAAGGAGCCATAAACGCCCTCGCCTCCTCCATCATTCTTGTCTGCCGCAAGCGGCCGACGGACGCGCCTGTCATCACGCGCCGAGAATTCATTGCGCGGCTGCGCACGACACTCCCCGATGCCGTGGCTCGGATACGAGAAGGCGGTGTCAGGCCGGTGGACATGGCGCAGGCGGCGATAGGGCCTGGAATTGGAATGTTCACGGCCGCGTCCAAAGTCCTGGAAACCGACGACACGGCGATGACGGTGCGCACCGCGATCGCACTCATCAATCAGGTGCGCACCGAGATTGCGGGTCAGGAGGTGACGGGCCACGACCCCGAGACTCGTTTCTGCATCGACTGGTTCGACAATTTCGCCATGGCGGAAGGCAAGTCGGGTGATGCGATCACCATGGCGCAGGCCTACGGGATCGGGATCGACGATCTGGCCTCCGCCGGGGTCTTCGCCGCGAAGGGTGGCACGGCTCGGCTGCTGCGCCGTGAAGAGTTGCCAGCAGACTGGGAGCCCGCGACCGACCGACGCCTGACCGACTGGGAATGTGCGCAACATCTAGCACGGGTTCTCGACGCGCCTGACGGCGGCATCGATGCCGCGGCGCATCTCTTTGTAAGGATGCCTCCCGAGCGGGGAGAGTCAGCACGCCTTCTTGCGTTCCGGCTCTACGATATCTGTGAGCGAAGTGACCGCACCACCGAAGCCCAGGTCTGGAACATGCTGGCCCAAGAGTGGCCTGCATTGGAAGCGGCGGCGGCGCGGCTCGAACAACCTGCCCAATCCCGACTGCTCTTGTAGGGATCTGTCGCTCTTCACAGCCGACCGCGACTAACATGGAGCAGATGGCGATCCCAATTGACACGCGACCCTTCACGGTCCATCCTGCAGACATATAGAACGTGATCTGAGGAGAACTCTGCCATGACTGCGCCTCAGCGCGAACCCGTTCAGGAAGCCGCCTCGCACAGCAAGTACGCACCCCTATATCGTCATCTCTCGGCGAGGACGGAGGCTCGCTGGCGGGTGTCGTTCGCCGAGATCGAACTGATTCTGGATTTCGATCTGCCGGACTCGGCCCGGATCCACCGGCCCTGGTGGTCAAACCCGAAGCGCAATGGGGGCCGCAGCCAAGCGCTGGCCTGGCAAGCGGCGGGCTGGAAGACGTCTGAAGTGGATCTGGTCGCGGAAACCCTGACATTCGAACGCATCAAGGACGAACCGGCCGCACCCGATATGACGAACCCCCGTAGGCCATTCGATCTGGACGAATTCTGGCCCGCAATCTCCGGCGGTTCCTGGCCGGAGGGTTTCGCCGTGAGTCGCGAACAAATCTACGACGGGGACGGCCATCTGACCGGCGGACCGCAAAACGATGCCCGGGACGGTTCCTGAGTCGAGATGTTTCTTGACACGAACGTTCTGGTTCGAGCGCGTTTCGAGGCGGCTCCAGACCACGCTATCGCCCGCAGGCAGATGCAGGAAGTCGGTGAAAGCGGGGAGTCGCTGCGTATCAGCCGACAGGTGGCGCGGGAGTATCTGGCGACGGTGACCCGCCCGCAGAGATGGTCTCCACCCGTCCGGATGGACGCGGCTCTGGACCATGTGGGCGCACTTGAGGAACGGTTCGAGATACTGGAGGACGGCCCTAGGGTCGCGGACATGCTGAAGCGGCTGTGTAGCGAAGTTCCGGTGGCGGGAAAGCAGGTGCACGACGCCAATATTGTCGCCACGATGCTGGCACACGGGGAACGCCGCCTCCTGACCTTCAACAGCAAGGACTTCCACCGCTACGGCGCACGCATCGAACTGATGGACGGGGAAGGGCCGCAATGAGCACAACCGACGGCATAGATGCAGCACGCACTGCCAAGCGTCGGGTCGAGACGGGCCTTGAGGCGCTGCGGACCGCACTCGGCCCCTATGTCGGAAAGCACATGCAGGATCGCCACGGCGAGCACTGGCGCCACCATGCGAGCCGCGCACGAGGCAACGAGTCCGGCGGCGAGATGGACGTCCACGCGCTCCTGAAAACGCTGCTCGACAATTGGAACGACCTGTTCCGCCACGACGCGAAGCTGAAAAAGGCGCGGAGCTTCATCTCGCTGGCCATGGACGGCCGCAACCGGGCGGCACATTTCACTGGCCAGATGTCGCCGGCGGAAGCGCTGCGCTATCTTGATGCGATCAAGGAGCTGGCGGCGGCGGTCGGCGCGACTAGACAGGCTGGCATCGTCGGCAGGCTCTACAACGAGCAGATGGCGGCATCGGGTTCCCACGTGGATACGCAGCTGGCGCTGGATCTTGACGAACCACCGCCGCCAAAGCGGCTGCGCCCCTGGCGCGAAGTCTGCGAGCCCCATCCGGACGTGCTCGCAGCACGGTTTTCCGACGCCGAATTCGCAGCTAACCTCGCACGAGTTGACAAGGGCGAAGGGGTCGAAGAATACACCGACCCAGCGGCCTTCTTCCGCATCACATACGCGACCGAAGGGCTCCGTCGTGTGCTCACTTCGACGGTTGCGCGGCTTGCCGGGAAGGGCGGCGAGCCCGTGATCGGATTGCAGACCAATTTTGGGGGCGGGAAGACCCACACCATGCTCGCGCTTTATCATCTGGCGGGCGCAGTGGAGGCGGGCTACCGGCCCGAATCGCTTGAGGGCATGGCGCAGATATTCGCGGCAGCGGATGTCGAAACGCTTGGCAAGGTGAACCGGGCGGTATTCGTTGGTACCCACAAGGGCACGGCGGAAGCCATGCATATCGGGGACGGCCGGAAAATCCGTACGCTGTGGGGCTATCTCGCCTGGCGGCTCGGCGGCTGGGAGGCATTCGATTCCATCGCTGCTTCGGAGACCGCTGGCACCAATCCCGGATCCGAGAGGTTAATCCCGATCCTGCGCAGGGCCTCTCCCTGTCTGATCCTAAGAGCTTGACCTAAAATTGCTGTCTATGCTCCATATATTGCGAGAACGCCCTCGTATGGCCAGCCGAATGGGCTAGATGTGGAATTCCAGGTCAAACTCTAATGGACGAAGTCGTGGCCTTCGCGCGCCAGTTGCGCGGTCTTCAGTACGACGCCTTCCATGCCTTCGTCCAGTCGCTCACCGAAGCCGCGACCATGGTGGACCGTGCGGTTGTGATCGGCTCGCTCCCGGAGTCGGGGACGGAGGTCGGCAACGAACAGGGCCACGATGCGCTGCAGCGCCTGGAAAAGATATTCGGGCGCGTGCAGTCGGCTTGGACGCCCGCAAGCGGCATCGAAACCTTCGAGATCGTGCGCAGGAGGCTGTTCCAGCCACTCGACGAGGAAGGGGAGAAGACCCGTGACGATACGGTCCGGGCGTTTCACAAGCTTTACCGCGACAGCCGGGCAGACTCTCCGGCCGCGGTATCCGAGGCGGCATACCGCGAAGAAATGCGCAGGGCCTGGCCGCTACACCCTGAGGTGTTGCGGCGGTTCTCGGGCGACTGGTCGGTACTGGAGAAATTCCAGCGAACGCGCGGTATTCTCAAGATCATGGCGAATGCGGTCTACGCGTTGTGGAGCGGGGAGAGCCATGCACCGATGATCATGCCGGCGCTGCTGCCGTTCCGGGACGACAAGGTCCGTACGGCGCTGCTCGAGCCGCTGGACCGCGCGTTTGGACCGATCCTGCAGTCCGAGGTCGACGGCAATCAGTCGCTCACTGCCCACATCGAGGCGCAGCGCCCAAGACTGTCCAAATCGCGTGCGGCGACGCTAGCGGCACGGGCGGTGTTCTTTGCGACTGCGCCACATCGCGGAGCGGCGCGCGGAGGAATGACAGGCACCGAGCTGCGGCTCGCCTGTGCGCAGCCCGGCGACCAGATCGCGATGTTCGGCGAGGCCTTGCAGGAGATCGCGGCGCGCTCGGCCCATCTCTATCGCGACGGTGACAGCTACTGGTATTCGCCGCAGCCGACACTTAACAAGCTTGCGGAGGACCGCGCGCACGATGTGAGCGAGGAAAGTGTGGACGACCGCATCGCTGAATTCCTGCGCGTGGAGGCGCGAACCCGCGCCGGTTTTGCCCGCGTGCATGCCGCGCCCGACAACCCGACGGACATAGACGACCGACGTGCGGTCGCTCTGGTGATCCTGCCTCCCTCGGCGTCGCATGATACAGGGGCCGGCTCCAATTCCAAGGCATCGCTTCTGGCAGCCGAAATCATGACGCGCCGCGGCACCGGGCAGCGCCGCTATCGCAATACCCTCGTCTTCACTGCGGCGGAGGCCAGCTCCATCCGGGCCGTTCGTGACAATGCGCGACGCGAACGAGCGTGGCGATCAATCCTGAGCGACACCGATCTCATGCAGAACCTCACCCAAGCGCAGTCGCGCGATGCGGCCGAGCAGGCGAAGCGCAGCGGAGAAGCCCTGAGCCGAAGCGTTCGAGGTGCCTGGGTTCACATTCTTGTTCCAGCCCGGCCGGGCCACGAAGACGCGGACGAAACGGCCAGTGCAGGCCATATCATGCATTTCTCCCGACTGATAAATCGGGGCGCGGCGAACGCGGTACCACATGCGGTGTGGGACAAGGCTGTGTCGGACGGCAATGTGGTCGACAGGCTCGGACCGCAAAACCTGTTGCGAAACCTCGATCAGGTCTGGGCTCCCGAGCGTCCACATATCGCGATCAAGGAAGTCCGCGAGTGGTTCGCCTCCTATGTCTACCTGCCGCGCGTTCGCGACGACGCGGTATTGGAGGAATCTCTACAAGGTCTGATCAGGGATATCGCCGAACCTTATGCCTACGCAGCAGGGTTCGACGAGGACAGCGGGACATACTATGGCGTAGTCGATGGCAAGGCCCTGCTGCTCGGCGGCCTTGGCGACGGGTTGTTGGTGCGACGCAACGTAATTCGCAGTCCGGAAACCGCGTCCGGTTGCTCCGATGGCAGCAGCGACACGACCGGAACGGATAAAGCCACTGAACAAGACCCCGCGGACAACGAAGACGAATCAGAGGATCCTGCCGAGCCATCGCCGAGGCGATTCTTTGCGAGCCTATCGATCGATAGTGAGCGTGCGGGTCTCGAAGTCGCGCGAATCATGGACGGTCTTCTGGTTGAATTGACCCGAACGCCGGGGAGCACCTTGCACCTGACCCCGGAGATCGACGGCCGCGCCGGTAACGGTGGATATCCGAAGGATGTGGTCGAGACTGTCAAAGCCAACGCCCGCGATCTGAAACTGGACGGGAATCCTCTCGGGTTCGAGGAGGATTGATTATTACCGATCGAGTCTTGGTTCGCCACGGCTCTGGACGGCGAGAAGGCCGCACGGTCCCGTCACGTTCCAGATCGGTGTTTCCAGGACCCGGAGCGGAAAGGGGCAATCATTGAATTGCACGTGCCACCACTCTTCATAGATTGTCCCTTCCCAGCTTTGGATCGTTGGGAGCGCTGGATTCCTGTGGTCAGCAACGGACCCTGATGTTCAACGCGACACCATTCCGGGCCCAAAAATACCGATTGACCGAGGCGAGCAGCCAGAAGTCTCTCGATGACGCGGAGTAACCGAACCAAGCCCTTTTGCCGATGTCCATTCAGACTGCCGAGCAGGATTGAATTACGGTCTCGACTGCTGGTCGACTCTAGACCCGAAGTCGATCGGCACGCGGTTCAGGCAATGCCGTTCATTGACCTACGTCAATCTCGTCCACTCCCCATAACGCCTGATGGGGCACCCAGCCTCGGTAATTGTCTGCGGTGATCCGGCACCAGTCACCAACGCATTCGTCAAGCCATGCAATCACATTGGTTTCGAGGATCGCCTTGGTCGAAGAGTTCAGGTCCGGTTTCGTCAGGAGTGGAAGATTGTCTTGCAGCACGATAACGGTGCGCACACCGGAAAGAAGTGAATAGTGCATCCAGCCGGTCGCACCGTCGCGGTCCTGAACCTTGCGCCAATGTTCGTATTCGTTAATTACACGCAACGGCATGTGCCGACGCTTGAACACCCAGTCAATCCGATGCGACAGGGACGGACCCCGTCGCGCGTTCCCTTCGCTTGCCTTAAGCGAAACAAATCGGGGGATCGGGAGATTTGTGACGGGACCGCGGTCATCGGCGGCTGAACTGAACGCAATGGAAGCGGCGAGCGCCGCCAGAAGCGCCTTGGCACAGAGTCCTAACATGAATTGTCCACTCTACCGATCTGTGCCATTCCGCTGTTACACCTTCGCTCCAGAGGCACGAAAGAGATATGGGTTCAGCCATGTGGCTGTTGTGCCTATGGACGGTTGTTGTAACTCTGCCATCAACCTATTGTCATTGAAAGCCTAAGGAAGTCTGCCATGCCGACCGAACGTCTCAAAGTAATGGTAACGCGACGGTTGCCCGAGGTGGTCGAGACGCGGATGATGGAACTGTTCGACGTCTCGCTGAGATCGGAGGACACGCCAATGACCCGCGAAATGTTGGCCGACGCAATGCAGCGGGCCGACGTGCTGGTACCGACCATCACCGACCTGATCGATGCCAGCCTGCTCGCCCAAGCAGGATCAAAACTGAAGCTGATCGCGAATTTCGGTGCCGGAGTCGACAACATCGACGTTCAGACTGCAAGGCAGCGTGGAATCCTTGTTTCAAACACGCCTGGCGTGCTCACTGAAGACACAGCCGACATGACCATGGCGCTGATTCTGGCAGTGACCCGACGCATTCCCGAAGGCCTGTCGATCATGCAGTCTGGCACATGGGAGGGTTGGGCGCCTACGGCACTCCTAGGCGGAAGGGTTGGTGGTCGGCGTCTGGGAATTCTCGGCATGGGTCGAATCGGTCAGGCGGTCGCTCGAAGGGCCCGGGCATTCGGGCTGCAAATCCATTATAACAACCGCCGGCGCCTGCGGCCGGAGGTTGAGGACGAGCTCGAGGCGACATACTGGGAGAGTCTCGACCAAATGGTCAGCCGAATGGATGTGATCAGTGTCAACTGCCCGCACACGCCGTCCACATTTCACCTGCTGAACGTGCGGCGACTGAAGTTGATGAAGCCTTCGGCGGTGATCGTGAACACTTCTCGTGGAGAAGTGATCGACGAGAATGCGTTGACAAGAATGCTGCGTGCGGGACAGCTCGCGGGCGCGGGGCTTGATGTATATGAGCGTGGAACCGATGTGAATCCCCGGCTACGCGAACTGAAGAACGTCGTCCTGCTTCCACACATGGGTTCCGCGACTGTCGAAGGGCGCTGTGAGATGGGAGAGAAGGTCATAATCAACATCAAGACCTTCGCAGATGGTCATAGACCGCCAGACCTCGTCGTGCCGTCCATGCTTTGATCTGCATGCGCGCGGCCTGGCAATGAATCCCATACGATTTACGGGCAGCCAGCGCGGATTCCTGAACGGCCGACGACCGTCGTGCCTAACTGCGGCGAACGACATATTCTGATGTCGTTTTTTTGTGCAGGGCGTCGGCTGGCCTTTTCGCATTGGCCGGCAATCACGTGTAGAAGTGGGCCAGTTCATCCAGGAGGCATCCCATGAAGAACCATGTCAAGGCTCTGGTTGTCGGCGGTGGAGCCGTTGGTGCCAGCATCGCATACCACCTTGCGAAGGCGGGCTGGAATAGTGTCATGTTGCTGGAGCGAGACGAGCTTACGTCCGGATCCACCTGGCATGCGGCGGGGCTGCTGCCGTTGTTCAACATGAGCTACGCGACGAGCCACATACATGACCATTCCGTGAAATTCTACAAGACACTCGAGGACGAGACTGGCCTCGATGTTGGCTTCCACGTGGTTGGCAACCTTCGGATGGCGCAGAGCCGCGAACGGATGGACGAATTCCAGCTCTACGCCTCCACTGCCGAGACCGTCGGAATTCCATATGAATGGCTGACGGCGGCTCAGATCAAGGAACGCTGGCCTTTGGTTCGAACGGAAGACCTGAAGGGCGCGATCTATCATCCGACGGACGGTTACATCAATCCTGCCGATTTGACCCAGGCGATGGCTCGCGGGGCGAGGCAGCGTGGCGTCGACATTGAACGCAGATGGCAGGTGGACGGTTATGAATGGAATGGAAGCGAGTGGCACGTCACCTGCACCCAAATGGTCGAAAAGGGCGGATATCTTGTCCCTACCGACGAACGCGTGACCGTAACTGCCGAACATGTGGTAACCGCAACTGGCAATCATGCGCAGCGAACAGCCCGTCTTCTGGGAATAAGGATGCCGGCAATTCCAGTAGAGCACCAGTACATCGTCACCGAACCCGATTCGGCATTGACAGATTGGCGGAAGAAGAATCCCGAACACCCAGTGCTGCGAGACGCCGATGCCCGATGGTACGTGCGCGAGGAACGCGGCGGGTGGATTCTAGGACCTTACGAAAGAAATGCTCCGGCGCGGTTTCTCCACGATGTGCCTGACACATTCCGTGCGGATCTCTTCCCTCTGGATCTGGAACGGATCGAGGAAGAGTACATGTCCTTGATTCACCGGATTCCCTCCTCGGAGGCCGCTGGGCTCAAGGATGATTTCAACGGGCCGATCTGCTACACTCCTGACGGCAACCCGCTTGTCGGCCCCGCTCCCGGCCTACGAAACCTTTGGCTGGCAGAGGGGTTTTCCTTCGGAATCACCGCCGCCGGGGGAACAGGGCACTACCTCGCCCAGGTTATGGTGGACGGCGAGGCGGAGATCGACATGGCCTCGCTTGATCCCCGACGTTACGGCTCATGGATGACGACTGAATACGCTGCGCGAAAGAACGAGGAATGCTATTCGCACGTTTACATACTGCACCATCCAGACGAAGAACGCGAAGCCTGCCGACCTCTGCGTACCGCCCCTGCATTTGACCGCCAAAAATCACTGGGTGCGCAATTCGGGCAGGTGAACGGCTGGGAAAGGCCAAATTACTTCGGCCCAAAGGATGCAACACAATCCTTCGACCACGACTCAAGGTCGTTCCGTCGAGGTGGTTGGTGGCGTTATGCCCACAGCGAGGCCAAAGCCATCCGCGAGGGTGTGGGATTGATTGATCTCACGACGTTCACCAAGCACCTTGTCCGAGGGCCGGGCGCAACCGAATTCCTGGACTGGTTCACCTGCAACCGGCTCCCTGGCGTCGGTCGGATAAGTCTGACCTATGCCCTGACCAGCGCCGGAACGGTTCGAACGGAATACACAATCGTCCGGCGGGCCGACAGTGAATACTACCTTGTTTCAGCTGGAGCCTGGACCACATATGATGGCGATTTCCTGCAGAAGTCGGCGGAAGATTTCGTAACAGCCGGCGGTGCGTGTGTCGACGTACACGACATCACCACTCAATGGGGCGTCTTCGCCATCGCCGGACCGAAATCACGGGATGTTCTTCGGGAGACCGTCAAGGATGCGACTCCGGATACGGTTCTTGGGAACAAGAGATTCCCTTGGCTCTCGATGCGCGGAATTGAGCTTGGAATGTGCCCTGTCATGGCTGTTCGGGTCGCCTATACGGGAGAGCTGGGCTGGGAGCTTCACCATCCTATCGAGATGCAGAACTACCTCTGGGACCAGTTGATGGCTTCGGGTGACAGGCACGGAACGAAGCTCGTTGGAGCACGGGCGCAAAACTGGCTGAGGCTCGAAAAATCCTATCGTGCCTTTGGAACCGAGCTTGGTCGGGACGCGACCCCGCTGGAAGGCGGTCTCGACAGATTCGTTGACCTTGGGAAGGACTTCCGGGGCAAACAGCCCATGCTGGAAACAGGAGTTCGCGTCAGATGCGTAACCTTGCTCATCGACGGGCCTGATGATGCGGATCCATGGGGTCGGGAAGCGCTCTACGATGGCGAGGTCAAGGTCGGGCGACTGACCTCGGGCGGATATTCAGTTCATTTCGGCAAGCAGATCGGGATGGGCTATGTTGTGCCAGATCAAGCGGAAACCGGCCGGAAACTGAAAGTCAGAATGTTCGACCATCTTTGGGATGCCGAGGTTGTTGAGGACAGTCCTTACGATCCAAGGAATGAGAGGATCCGTGCCGATGGCTGATTCGGCTCCGAGGTGATGCCAAGTGCACCCGTTTAATCGGCCGCTTCCAAGTCCGGATGATGTCGGGAGCCAATTCCCGCGGCCGAATTGCGCCCGAACTACGGCAATCACGTGGACTCAATGGTTTACGGATGATTTACACAGGGGGCGTCCACACCCCTGTGCGGCGGTGGCCCTGTCGCGAAAGCAGCATCCGGACCTGCGCATACGGTACAGAGGAGGGTGTGAGCCCGGAAACGGTCAGGCCTGTCAGGGCCTGCGATGCCCCAGCGCCCAGGTCATCCGCACAGAAGCCGATCACGATTCAAATAATATATCAAAATCAATGAATTATGTATGTTTCACTTAAGATTCGAAATGGAAAGAGATAGACCTATGAATGCGATGGAACGCCACGATGGGGGCCGGGCCTTGCTATGCGCTGTGGGCATCGCCATTGCCGCGACCTGCACCGCCCTGGCTGCGGGCGCGTCAACGGACTCCGATCCCACCCGAGACCAGCCCGCCGCCATAACGGCGCATTCTGCGTCTCCGCCTCCCGATCTCGACAAGCGCACTGGGATGGAGGTGGAGGCGGAGAACTCCCTTTCGCTGTCCAAGACACAGCGCACCGAAATACAGCGCGCGCTGAACCGGCTCGGCCATGACAGCGGCCCCGCCGACGGCATTTTTGGACCGCGCACCCGAAGGGCCATCAGTTCCTGGCAGAGACAGGAAGGTGTCCGGGCGATCGAATACGGATACCTGACCGACGACCGGCTTTACCGGATACTGGACTGCGTCCGGTTGGACGGTGCGGACGCGCTCGAATGGGAGGGTTTCCGCAGCGGCGCGGGCATCGTCTCCGAAATCTCCCTGGCCAGCACCGAGTGGCTGGCCAACAACCAGTGGACGGATCGCCCGGTGGGCGGCGGTTACAGGGGCAACCTCGTGCGCGCTGGCGCGGAAGGCTGCCAGAGACCGGTCTGCGCCGACTATGCTTCCATCGTCGACGCCTGCCGGGATGCCGCCTCAGGTCGCGTCCACACCATCCTGCACACCGGGTCCGGGCAGTACAGCGAAGTGCAGATCTGGTCCATCGACCCGGCGACAGGCACCCCGCGGCGGGACTACACCGAGGGGTGGGTCGACTCGTACCGGGAGGGGAAACAGCCGATGGCGGCGGCGGACGGCCGGTGCCTGTGGAAAGAACGTCAGGCCGACCGCCGGGCGGTGGCAGACGCGGTCGCGGCGCTGCGCGTCGGCGAAGGCGACGCCAGCCTCGCGGCGACGGACGTCCTGCAGGTCCGGCCACTTGCCGCCCGCGACGTGCGGCGATGGCTTCTGTCCCTCGAGGGCCGCGCGACGGTCGAGGGCGCGGTCTACGCCGACGGGGCTGACCGCGACGCGTGGCGCGTGGTGCAGATCCGGGGCGACGCGATCTGCGACGCGCACGGCGTCGTGCTCGTGCTAGACCGCCAGAACGGGCGATGGTATGCTATCTATGACATCGCGTCGGGGTGCACCAGGAGCCTTGACTACCCTTTCCGCGGCATGCGCGTGAGTGACGGGCGTCTGGCCGTCTCGGCCTGCATAGAATGCTCCGATAGCGATGTGTATGCCAAGTTCTCGATCGATCTGGAAACCTGGCGAGTGCGGGGGCTTGGTCCGGACGGGTTGCCGGAATGGGATTTGGATCCCGAGGAAAATCCCCGGATCGACGACGTGGAACGGGACGTGTTAGGGGACTGATGGAGTGGTAGGGGACTGATGGAGTGGTAGGGCGGTCGGTAAAGAACCTCCCGGAGCGCCTCCACCACAAGCGCAGGTAACACGACCGCCACCAGTTGCGCGACTTGTCCTGCCTAGCCTGACAAACGGCACCATCGCCATCGTGCGCTTCAGCCATACACCAGAGGCCAACCGGCACCACACTGCCCGCGAACAAGCGTCATCCGGCGCACGGACCGCGCCTGGTCGTCCGCACGGAACGCTCGGGCGCAGGACGGCGCAACGGAACGGTCCGTGCCTGACTGCCCGAAAGTCCATGTACAGACATCCCTGAACGGCCGCCAGGACCGATACACGAACTGCCCCAACAACCCAGATATGCCCGCTCACCGTCACGTCGGTGCTTCGGACCCCAAAATATGATGGTCCTGAGGGTGAACCCGATCCTCAAAATTCAAGTCACCACATGACATGTGAACTACCCATTAAGGTCACAGCCCAGAAACACGCGCCCATGTTCTCTCGCCGCGGCCAAGACCGAGAACGATCCAGCGGCCGGGTCAATCACGAAATCGCCCTCATTGGTCACGGCACTGAGAAGCGCTCCCTGCAACTCAACTGGCTTGGTATGGGGGTGTTCCTTCTGTGAAGCGGATTCCTTGACCACATCCGGAATGTTGTGAACTTTCCAGATGCCCTTCGCCCTCTTGGGATGCTTCTGCAGAACAACACAGTATTCCGCGCGCCGACGGGTTCTGTAGCCCATTCCAAATGTTCCCTTGTCCCATGTCAGCATGTCCACGATCTCCAGCGACGTTCCTTCAAACCACTCATTCACACCCTGGCAAAGGTGGAATTTATCCACCCATAGAAAGATATGCCCGGATGGCATGAGCACCCGATCAATTCCCGAAATGAACTGCCCGATGACCGGTTCAGTCATCTGCTGCAGCGCATTCCGACGCCGTTCCCGGGACTTGCCTTCGTTTCCATAAGCCAGCTTGTCCAGAACACCACGGTACTGTGGATCGAAAAAAGCGACGGGAATGGCACCATCGGGAAGTTTCGAGAGGAACTCCAGACCGTCCATCCTGAGGCGGGTATTGGGTTTTATCTCGGCTGGAAGCCCAATATCCGGAGCTTCCACGCTGCGCTCCCGTGAAAACACCTGACGTGGCTCATTGCCAGAATCCTTGACGCAAATATCCAGCGACAGTTCACCCTGTCTTTTCATCAACGTCTCCCTGAACCCGATGTCTTGCTGTCCAAATGGGACTGCGTCTCCTTAACCTGTTGGTGGCCAACGGGCAAACAGGAGACCTGGACTTGCCCGAAACGCGCCGGCGAAAGTGCCGCAACGGTATCAAGGTCGATTTCGGGCGATCCGCCGGAAATCAGGTCAGCCGCAAGCCTGCTTGCTGCCGGAGAAGTCTGCATACCGTAGCCACCCTGTCCGGCATGCCAGAAAAAACCAGGCTCATTCCGGTCAAACCCAATGACAAGCTGACGGTCAGGGGCGAAGGTACGCAATCCCGCCCAGGTGTGCTCGACCCGTTTTACCGGCTCTGTCACCCTCGCCTCATATCTGGCGATGCCCCAGCAATTCCCACCAGCCCTTCCGGACCCTGTATTCCTTGGGCTTCCGTGAACCGGGTTTCGTAGACTTTTCCTTCCAGACGACTGGAAACCGCCCGGAATCCTCTGGACATCATAGGCTGGGGCCCTTACCGCAACCGGTGTTGACTTCGATGACGGGAGTTGGGACGATGCGGTTTCGGAAGGACCTCGGCAGGCCCGGGCTGATCAGGGCGCTTGCGGAATGCTTCGGCAGGATCGACGATCCGGTGGACGGGCGCCGGTTCAGCCTCGCGGACCACCTCATGTCGGCGTTCGCGATGTTCTCGCTCAAATATCCGTCGCTCCTGCAGTTCGACAGGGACAGCCGCAGGGACGCCATCGTCCGCGGGAACCTCCGGACGCTGTTCGGGATCGCGGCGGCGCCCTGCGACTCCGCCATGCGGAAACGCCTCGACACGGTCGACCCCAGGCAGCTGCGCCCGGCGTTCAGGACCCTGTTCGCGAGGCTGCAGCGCGGCAGGGTGCTGGAGGACCAGCCGGTTTTCGACGGCCACTACCTGATCTCGATTGACGGCACCGGCTACTTCAGCTCGAAATCCGTCCACTGCGACCACTGCTGCGTCGCCCGCCGCAGTGATGGATCGAGGACCTACTCGCACAGCATGCTCGCCGCCGTGGTCTGCCACCCGGAACGCCGCGAGGTGCTGCCGCTGGCCCCGGAGCCGATCGCCAGGACCGACGGAGACAGGAGGAACGACTGCGAGCGCAACGCCGCCGCGCGGTTCATCGACGACCTCCGGCGGGAGCATCCGCACCTGAAGGCCATCGTCCTGCAGGACGGCCTCGCCTCCAACGGGCCCCACATCGCCCGCCTGCGGCGGCACGGCCTCCGCTTCATCCTCGGCGCGAAACCCGGCGACCACGCGCTGCTGTTCGCCAGCCTCGACGCCAGCCCCGACACCCGCACCGCCCGGTTCACCGACGCCGACGGCACCCGGCACGACTTCCGCTACCTGAACGGCGCGCCAGTCAACGCCTCCCATCCCGACATCAGGGTCAACGTCATCGAATACCGGGAGACGGTCATCAAGAGGACATACATCGCGAAGCACCACCGCGGCCCGGACGACCCGACCCACCGGGTGGAGGAGAAGCAGCGGAGGTTCTCCTGGGTCACCGACCTTCCCGTCGACAGCGACAGCCTCATGCCGGTCATGCGCGCCGCCCGCTCCCGATGGCGGATAGAGAACGAGACGTTCAACACGCTGAAGAACCAGGGCTACCACTTCGAGCACAGCTTCGGGCATGGAAAGCGGCACCTGACCACCGTGCTCGCCATGACGATGATGCTCGCCTTCCTCACGGACCAGATCGAGGCCGCCTCCTGCAGGGTGTTCGCCGCCGCGCTGGAGGCGAGGGGGCGGCTGAGGTACCTCCGCGAGAGAACCCGGTCATACTTCCACGACTTCCCGGTCCCCGACTGGCGGACACTCTACGCCGCCCTGACCCACGGGCACGCGCCTGTGGCCCTGAACGTCGCCGGACCGTCCGGACGGTCGCCGCCGCGGCGCGGGGCGCCCGGGCGCGCCTGAACGCCCGACCGAACCGCCCCAGGGGCAGACCCGCGACACATCCCTTATTTCCACCGGAACGCCGCCGGACGCCCCCGCACGCCCGGATTCCGCCCGAATCCGCCGCCGACGCCCGCAATCCGCCGGAAACCGGACCGGAATTTCACTGGTGGGAATTTCTGGCGATGCCCTCAGCCAGGACCAGGTCGTCAGCCCATGCATCGTGCGGCATTACCGGATCTTCGTCCGCAGGGGAAACGAGAAGCCGGCCAGCATCTGGTTTGGCATACCAGGTTTCGCCGGCTCCGAACATCATGGGCCACCCCAGAATATCATGTCCGGCTGGGGCCGGAATGCATGCCATTGACCGACGGAAGGGCGTGAAGCCTAGCGGTGCCACGCCCGCCAGCTTCGCGACTTCGTCCACCCAAGCACCAGCCGCGTTGATCAGTATCTTCCCGCTTTGTCTTCCGAGTTTTGTTTGGACCGACCATCCAGATCTGGTGCGTTCAATTCCGGAAACGCCTGCGGCGGTAAGGATGACCGAACCGTTCGCACGAGCCTCGCGGGCAAAATTCTGCAATAGACGATCTGTATCAATATCCCATGCCTCAGCATGATATGCGACCGAGCCCACAGTTGCCGGATTCAGGATCGGAACCATGGCTCGTGCGTCATCGATTGAGATCGGTTGCATCGCCATAGCAGCCTGGTTCCGCAGGAATTCTCCCCTTTCGTCCATACCCCCGACCAGCAAGAGGCCACGGGAACGGAGCACCCCACCATGTGCGCTCTCGAGATACGCCTTGCTGGCACGGTTCAGGGCAACGGTGGATGGTTTCCCATAGGTTTCCTCAAACATGGCCGCGCTTCGGCCCGACGCATGATAACCAAGCGCACCTTCAGCCTCGCATAGGGTAACGCTGCCCAAATGCGACAGGCGGGCAGCGATCGAAATCCCAGCTATGCCGCCACCAATGATCAGGAAGTCCACCATCGGCGGATACTGCCACAACTGCGGTCTTCACGAAAGCAACTGTCTGCTGGTTCGCTCCGAACCTGGCCATCGGCAATCCTCGCCGGGGTCCACTTGCCGGCACGAAAAAGGATCCGCCGAAGCGGACCCTTCCAGAACCTGCTCTGCAGACGTCAGTTTGGAACGTCCCCGATCAAACCTTCAACATAGAAGTTCATTCCGAGAAGCGTACCATCATCCGCCACTTCTCCTTCACCCAGCCAAGGCGTGCCATCCTGCCGGTTCAATGGTCCTGTGAATGGATGATATTCACCAGCAGCGATAGAGTCAGCAAGCGCCTGGGCCTCATCACGGACGTCAGCTGGAATGACCTCGGACATCTCGCCGATTTCAACCATGCCGGGGCCGATACCATCCCAGGTATCCATCGATTCCCAAGTGCCATCCATCACCGCCCCAACGCGGGCAACGTAGTACGGTGCCCAATTGTCAATGATGGAGCTGATCCGCGGCTCGGGTGCATATGCGGCCATGTCGGATGCCTGTCCGAAAGAATGGATACCGGCATCCTTCGCAACGGCCTGCGGCGCGGTCGAGTCGGTGTGTTGCATAAGGACATCGACACCCTGGTCGATGAGAGCCTGTGCGGCGTCACCTTCCTTTGCGGGATCGAACCAAGTATAGACCCATATAATTGAGAACTCGACGTCCGGGTTGGCTTTTCTGGCATGAATGAAGGCCGAGTTGATTCCCCGGATGACCTCAGGAATTGGGAATGACGCGATGTAACCGATCCTGTTGGTCTTGGTCACCTTTCCGGCAATATGCCCGATCACGGCACGGCCTTCGTAGAACCTGGCTGAATAGGTCGAGACATTTTCCGCACGCTTGTAGCCAGTTGCATGCTCAAATTTCACATCCGGGAACTTTGCCGCGACATTGATAGTCGAATCCATGTAGCCAAAGGATGTCGTGAATATGATGTCCGCTCCACCCAACGCCATCTGTGTCATCGCTCGCTCGGCATCGGCTCCTTCCGGAACGCTTTCCTGATAGACCGTTTCGACACTGTCACCGAAGGCCTCCTCGACTGCGAGACGGCCTTGATCATGCTCATATGACCAGCCGAGATCGCCAATAGGGCCAACATATATGAACCCAGCCTTGGTTTTTTCCTGGGCGGCGGCCGAGGCGGCAATCCCAAGCGAAATTACGGCCCCACTTCCACTCCGAAGTGCAACACCGGCCATTCCCGCAGCGGGGGCGTAGCCCGAGCGTAGGGAATGGCCGGAAGGCGCGGTTTCCGGCCGCCCGGGCGCCGCGGATCCGGCCCCGGGACGGCTGTGGTCCCGTCTGTATGGAGTCTATCCGGGCTTTCCGGGCGGCGCAACGCCTCCGCCGGGTCGGGTCGCGTCCGTCCGGGCGCAGGGAGGGCGTAGCCCGACCGGAGCCCGGACGGACGCGACGGCGAAATCCTGTCCACCCCCTTCCTGCGCGCCGGCGGGAGGCGGTCGCGCGGCGTCAGGGAGGGCGGGCCTTGTGCAGCACCTCGGCGGGCGTCCGGTAGCCCAGCGCCCGGCGCGGACGCGCGTTCAGGCGGTCCTGCACCCGTTTCACCTCCGCGTCGGTGACCGCGCGGAGGTCCGTCCCCTTCGGCAGGTACTGCCGGACCAGCCCGTTGGTGTGCTCGTTCAGGCCACGCTCCCAGGAGTGGTAGGGGGTGGCGAAATAGAACCCGGCCCCGAGCTCCGCCGCGACGCCGGCGTGGCCCGCGAACTCCTTCCCGTTGTCCGCCGTGATCGTGTGGACGGGCGCGGCGGAAGGCCGGAGGAGATCCACCATCGCGGCGGAGACCGCGGCCGAGGTTCTCCGGTCAACCCTTTGGAGAAGCGCGTATTTCGACGCCCTGTCCACAAGGGAGACCACCGCCCCGCTGTGGCCTTTCCCGATGATCGTGTCCGCCTCCCAGTCGCCCACACGCTCCTTCCTCTCCACCTCATCCGGCCTCTCGGAGATGTCCACCCGGCCCGGGATGTGGCCACGGCCCGAGTGCCTGCCGCCACGCCAGTTCGGCTTTCTGCCGCGGCGCCGCAGCAGCAGGAACAGCCTGCCGCCCGCCTTCCGGTCGGCCTTCACACGTTCGTATATCCACTGGCGGCCCACCGTCCAGCCGCCCTCCAGACGCAGCCGTCCCGCGACCTGCTCCGGGCTCCAGCCCTCCGCCAGAAGCCCCTCCACGCGCGCCCACCGGTCGGGCGTCATCTTCCTCGGGTTCGAGGAAGCCGCGCCGCGGCGGGCCTCCGCCCTCCCCTGCGCCTCGCCCGGGCTGTATCCCGAATCCCCGCCGTTACGGCGCAGCTCCCGCCAGACCGACGAACGGTCACGGCCCAGACGGGCCGCGATGGCCCCGTCGGACAGCCCGCTTTCCTTCAGCGCGCCGATCTGGCATCTCTCTTCATGGGTCAGGTGGCGGTAGCCCTCGGGCATGGCAGTCTCTCCTGTTTGGTCACAGGGACTGTCGCCGCTTCCTGGCCGATACGCAACATCATGCGGCCGGAAAACCGGTCACCACCGCCACTGGTGTTGCACTTCAGGGTGGAATGGGGCCGGCGGCGGCCAACGGTTTTGTTGGTTTCATGCAGGTATCCCCTTCTGCAAGGCAGGCCCTCCGGCCCGCTGTTTCAGTTGCATTCCCTACGCCGGAGCATGGAAAGATCGCCCAAGATCCGCTGGTGCGTTCAGAGTCGACCGTCCACGTCCCGAGGAAATGATGACGAGCACTAGAATGGTTATCAGATACGGCGACATGGACAAGTACTCTACAGGTATATCAACACCTGCGGCCTGCAAATTCAGCTGAAGCACGGTAACGCCACCGAACAGATATGCACCAACAAGAATCCAGACTGGTTTCCACGATGAGAACACGACTATTGCGAGCGCAATCCAGCCCGCTCCGGCCGTCATGCCTTCCGTCCACTGTGGAACGCGGACCAGACTCAGATAGGCACCTCCAAGGCCAGCACATGCGCCACCGAACGCTATGGCTATCAATCGGACTCGTATGACCTTATAACCCAATGCATGCGCGGCGTCATGGCTTTCACCTACAGCACGCAGGATGAGGCCCCAACGGCTGTAACGCAGGAATGCCCAGACTCCGATCACGAGCGCAAGCGATAGATACACAATCGCATCATGCTGGAATAGCATTGTACCGACTGCAGGTATATCCGCCAATGGGCCTAAATGAATCTCGCCGACAGGCGGTGGACGGACCATCAGATAGCCTTCGCCGATCAGCGCCGAAAGCCCAAGGCCAAACAGAGTCAGCGCAAGCCCGGTTGCAACCTGGTTCGAAAGCAGAACCTGCGTAAGTGCGCCGAACACCATCGCCAGTCCGGCACCCCCAATAACCGCACCAACAAACCCTAGGGCCGGTGATCCGGTATTGATCGCGACCGCATAGCCGGCGACCGCGCCCACGATCATCATCCCCTCGACACCCAGGTTAAGGACTCCCGACCGCTCAACGACCAGTTCACCGATGGCGGCCAGCAGAATCGGGGTTGCCGCAACCATCAACGACGCGGCCAGAACCGCAGGATTTATCACCGAAAGGTCCATTACACAGCCTCCGTCGCTCTGAACCGGATACGGTACCTGGCAAGAACGTCCACCGCCAATAGGAAGAACAGCAACATTCCCTGAAAGGCCTGAACCGCCGATGCAGGCAACCCGAGATTGGCCTGTGCCGCTTCACCGCCAATGAAAGTGAGCGCCAGAAGCAATCCCGCCAGAACGATGCCAAATGGATGCAACCGCCCAAGGAATGCCACGATGATTGCCGTGAAGCCGTAGCCTGAGTTGAAATCAATGCTGATCTGGCCTGAGGGCCCGCTAACCTCGAACAATCCTGCGAGACCGGCCAGCGCACCACCTGCACCTAAGCAGACGACAACCAGCAGCTTCGGACGGACTCCAGCGAACCGGGCCGCCCGTGCGCTCTCGCCGGCGAGGCGAATATGAAATCCAAGCACATGCCGACTCAGAAGAACGTATGCCACCACCACTGCCAGAAACGCCGCAATGACTCCCCAGTGAATTCCCGTTCCGGCGATTAGCTCCGGATTTGACGCCGCGTCGTATTGGCTGAGATTCCTGCTGCCGGGGAATCCGGACCCATCGGGATTTCGCAGCAACCCAAGGGATACGGATGCCAACAACTGCTCGGCTACATAGACCAGTAGAAGTGAAACCAAAATCTCGTTTGTATTGAACCACACCTTCAGGATCGCTGGAATCATCGCCCAGACGAAACCGCCAATGGTACCCGCAATGACCATTAGAGGGAAAATGAACCAGAACTCCGCAGGATAGAAGGCGAGACCGACCGCTGCACCACAGATCGCGCCGACGATGTACTGTCCTTCTGCACCGATGTTCCAGATGCCAGCGCGAAACCCGAGCGATAGCCCGATGGCGATCAGTATCAACGGTCCTGCCTTGATGAGCAACTGTCCCCGGTAGTACCAGGCGAATTCGCCAAGCAGAGGATCCCAGAAGATTGTACGAATTGAAGCGAACGGGTTCTTGCCCAAAATACCGAACAGAATGCCACCCGCCACCATTGTCAAAGCCACAGCCGCCAATGGTGTGAGCACGGCCCAAAGCCGACTCGCCTGCGGTCGTCGTTCAAGCCTGATCATACTGCCGTGCCGGAATCACACCGACATCCGTGAAATGACACAGGGTAACTGCTGCCACCATACGGCTTTCCACCCTTGGAAGGGGAAGGCTCACGCCGCTGCATCTTCAACTGCGAGATCGTGTGCTCCACCCATCATCAGCCCGATCTCATCCATCGTCAGATCGGCCATTGGCCGGGTTTCTGTCAGATGCCCTCCATTGAGGGCGGCGAAATGATCGGAGATCTCCACCAATTCGTCCAGATCCTGACTTATCGCGATGACGGCTGCACCCTTCGCAGCCAGGTCGAGAAGTGCCTGCCGGATCGCAGCGGCAGCGGCGGCGTCAACACCCCAGGTTGGTTGGTTCACCACCAGACAGGCAGGACGCTGGAGAATCTCCCTGCCGATCACAAACTTCTGGAGATTGCCGCCCGAAAGCGATCTTGCAGCGCTCATGGGCCCGGTTGTGCGGACGTCAAATGCTGTGATGATCCGTCCAGCGAAGTCCCCGGCTTTGGTCCAGCGCAGAAATCCTTGGCTGACCAAATCTTCCCGGATTGCACCGGTCAGTAGCGCGTTTTCGGCAAGTGACATGTCCGGAACGGCCGCATGGCCCAACCGTTCCTCTGGCGCCGCGAGCAATCCGAGCCGTCGCCGCTCGCCGGGACCGAGGTGACCGATCTTTCTTCCGCGAAGTCTGACCGCACCCTGCGCTGAAAGCGCCTCGCCTGAGAGCGCGGCCAAGAGCTCATCCTGTCCGTTTCCAGCCACGCCACCAATACCGAGAATCTGGCCGGAACGGACTTCGAGAGTAATGTGTCTCAGACCTACGCCGAACGGATTCGCCGAAGCTGCGGAAAGCGCGTCGACGCCTAGCACGGTTTCGCCCGGTTCCTTCAACTCTCTTGACGGCGACTGCAAAGCGGATCCAACCATCATTTCCGCCATGGACCGCACAGACTCCTCGCCCGGAATGCAGACCCTTACAACCTGGCCACCGCGAAGGATGGTTGCGCGGTCACAAAGCCTTCTGATTTCCTCAAGCTTGTGACTGATGTAGAGGATCGAGGTGCCTTCATCCTGCAGCCGTCGCAGGGTCGCGAACAGGATCTCGACTTCCTGCGGGGTCAGGACCGAAGTGGGTTCGTCCATTATCAGAAGCTTCGGGTCCTGAAGGAGGCACCGGACAATCTCGACTCTCTGGCGCTCTCCGGCGCTAAGTTCGCCCACCCGACGGTCAGGACTGAGTGGAAGTCCAAACGCTTCGCTTACCTCCCGAATCCGTCTCGCAAGTCGGCGTTGCGGAGGTGGCTTCTCCATTCCGAGAGCGATGTTTTCAGCGACACTCAAAGCCTCAAAGAGCGAGAAATGCTGGAACACCATGGTGATTCCAGCAGCCCTTGCGGCATGCGGAGTCGAGGGGTCGAACGGTTTGCCGTCAAACTCCATGCGTCCGCTATCGGGCCTAACCAGCCCGTAGACCATCTTGACGAGGGTCGACTTCCCGGCACCGTTTTCGCCAAGCAACGCATGAACCTCGCCGGGAGCGACAGAGAATGACACGTCGTCGTTGGCCGTGACCCCCGGATAGGTCTTTGTCAATCCATCCACGAGCAGAAGCGGTTTGGTCATGGGAAGTTTCCATTCTCAAATGACTTCTCCATGTCATTCAAGAGCCGCGCGGCAGCGCCAATGGCGATCGCCTGTGGGTGCTTGCCGAGTCCTGTATCCCCGATTGGGCACTCTATCCTATCGATTTCGTTCTCTGGGTGGCCCAGAGAATTGAGCCGCCTTCTGAAACGCGCCCATTTTGTCGCCGAGCCGATCAGTCCGGCATAGGAAAAGGATCGGCCGAGCACCAGATGGCAGAGTTCCAGATCAAGTTCATGCTCGTGTGTCATAATGAAATGAGCGGAGTCCGCCGATGAGTCTGCCATAACTTTCTGCGGCTGCATGCCTAAGGACCGATGCACATTGGCCGGCAGCTTGCGGACAGGCCGGGAACGCATATCGGCAACGACCACACGAAGATGCGGAAAGGGAGCCAGAATACGCGCCAGTGAAGCCCCTACGTGACCGGCTCCGTAGATGAGGACCGGCATCCGGTGACGATGGGTTGGCTCAAGCAGCCAGCCATCCATGAGTTCCGCCACTGGCCTGAGCGTCGGGCCCACGGTCGCAGCCACCCTTCTGGCGACACGGTCGGGCACTTCCTTCGGCCCCTCGATTCTGCGCGCAAACACCCCACCTGCTGCGGACGATCCAGCTTCAGACGCCTTTAGGCAAAGTGATCGATCCCAAACTTCTGTCACCAACGTCACTGACCCGCCACAGCACTGGCCCAGTGTCGGTCCCAGGGGCTGGCGGCGAATTTCAGAATCCGGGCCATTCTTCAGAAGAGCCACAGCGCGGGTCATTGCCTGGTATTCAAGCCGTCCGCCGCCGATGCTGCCAACAGCACCGTCTTCCCAGACCAGCATTGCGGTTCCCTTTTCCCTGGGCGTCGAACCCTTGCTGTCCGCGATCACAACCCGCGCAACCCGACCGTGGCTGTTGATGGCTTCGCCAATGGCCACAAGATCAATCATGGTTTCGTCACCTGGACCCGCCTGACAGCGGCAAGAAGCCGCTCCGGTGTAGCGGGCGCATCAAGCGCAGGGTAGGAACGGCCACAGGCCGCAACGGCGTCGCTGAGAGCCAGAAACGTCGAGATTCCCAATAGAAGTGGCGGCTCACCAACCGCTTTGGAGCGATGAACTGTATCTTCACGGTTCCTGCCACGCTTCCACAGCGATACGTTGAACACCTGCGGACGATCGGAGCAGGCCGGAATCTTGTACGTCGAAGGCGCATGCGTGCGCAAACGCCCACCGTCGTCCCAGACGAGTTCCTCCATGGTCAGCCAACCGGCGCCCTGAACAAATCCACCTTCCACCTGGCCGATGTCAATCGCCGGGTTGAGAGATGTTCCGGCGTCATGCAGGATGTCCGTCCTTAGAATGCGGTTTTCGCCTGTCAATGTATCAAGCACAACTTCTGTAACCGCCGCGCCATATGCGAAGTAATGGAACGGTCGCCCCTTACCCTGCAGTCGGTTCCACTCAAGTTTCGGCGTTCTGTAGAATCCGGTCGCTGACAGGCTGATGCGACCCTCATGGCACTTTCGTGCAACATCCGCGAAGCTATAGATGGCTGCACCAACAACCACATTCCCTCCCACAAAGCGAACATCGGTAATGGGTGCCTGGTGTTCCATCGCCAAATACTCGGCCATGCGGTCACGTATGGTGTCACAGGCCCGCATCACCGCCATACCGTTCAGGTCCGTTCCGGATGAAGCTGCCGTCGCCGATGTATTTGGCACCTTGCCTGTATCCGCGGGCGTCACCCTGACCGCTTCCAGCGGCACCCCAAATCGGCCAGCAGCGACTTGGGCCACCTTCTGGAACAGGCCCTGACCCATTTCGGTACCGCCGTGATTCATGTGAATCGAACCGTCCCGGTAGACATGCACCAATGCCCCGGCCTGGTTGAGATGTGTCAGTGTGAATGAAATTCCGAATTTGACCGGCGTCAGGGCAATGCCCTTCTTCAGGGTGGAATTTGTGGCGTTCCAGTCCGCCACCGCAGCACGGCGTTTGCGGTAGTCCGAAGAAGTTTCCAGTTCTTCGGTAATCGCATGCAGCGCGAAGTCCTCGACCGGCATCCGGTAGTGGGTCGTCCTAGGTGCCCTTCTGGTGTCCTGCTCTGGATAGTAGTTGAGTGTTCGGATCTCCAGGGGGTCGAACCCTAGTTCATGGGCGATATGATCGATCACCCGTTCCATTCCGATTGTTCCCTGGGGACCACCAAAGCCGCGGAAGGCCGTGGCTGACTGCGTGTTGGTTCGCAACCGGTGGCTTTCGATGCGCGCCGTGGGGAGATGATAGGCATTGTCGCACTGAAGCATCGCACGGTCAGCAACCGGCAGGGAAAGATCCTGCGACCATCCGCACCTACTGTAGTGGATGAATTCAACGCCCTTGATCCTGCCATCGTCGCCGCATCCGGCATGGTAATGGATACGGAAATCGTGACGTTTTCCTGTGATCGTCATGTCATCGTCACGATCATAACGTATTTTGCACGGCCTGCCGGTCAGGCGGGCAGCGATCGCACAGGCGCATGCGAGTGCATTTCCCTGACTTTCCTTGCCGCCGAATCCTCCGCCCATCCGGCGCACTTCCACACGCACCGAATGCATCGGTACGCCAAGCGCTTCAGCCACCTTGTGCTGGATTTCCGTTGGATGCTGGCTGGAGCAATGAACGACCATGCCGCCATCTTCCTGCGGCAACGCTAGCGCGGCCTGACCTTCGAGGTAGAAGTGCTCCTGTCCGCCCAGTTCGAGGGTGCCCCTGACGACATGTTCAGCGGACGCGATCGCAGATCTGGCATCGCCCTTCTCCCAAATCAGGGGACCATCCTCGAACCTGCTATCGGCCGTGAGTGCATCGTCGATGGTCAGTATCGCAGGCAGTTCCTCGTATTCGATCTCCGCCTTTCGGGCAGCGACACGGGCCGAGAGGTGGCTGTCGGCGGCCACGAGAACGACCGGCTGTCCAACATAGAAGACTTCGCCGACGGCCAGGAGCGGTTCATCATTTACGGATGGCGAGACATCGTTGGCGAAGGGCAGGTCGTCGGCGGTCAGAACAGCGGCCACTCCATTCGTGGTTCGCACCGGATCCAGATCAAGCGCCTTGATACGACCATGCGCAATTTCGCTCAGTCCAAAGGCGAGCGACAGCGTTCCGTTTGGCACAGGAATGTCGTCAACGTAGCGTGCCGCACCGGTGACATGCAGGCGGGCGGAATCATGTGGGAGGGCGCGTGCAATACTCATGCCACGACGTCCAGCACCCGGAAGGAGACACCCTTGGATTCGAACCAGTACCGCATCAACAGGTTACCGGCGACTTGCCGTCGATACTCCGCGGACCCACGCATATCATCAATCGGGGTAAAGTCCCCGAACATTTCGTCTCGAGCCGCACGAACCATGTCCGCTGTCCATGACTGGCCGACCAACGCCCGCTCCGTAAGCACGGCCCGTTTGGGAACTCCCGCCATGCCACCGAATGCGATGCGCGCGTCCACCACCGATCCGTTACGGACCGTAATGTTGAAACACCCGCAGATTATCGAGATGTCCTGATCGAAACGCTTGGAAATCTTGTAGCACTTCAGCCGGTCGGGCTGACGGGGAATCGTGACAGCATCGATGAATTCACCCGGCCGCCGATCCTGTTGCCCATAGTCAAGAAAGAACTCTTCCAGCGGAAGCGACCGACGTTCGTCCCCTCTACGCAAGTGAAGGGTTGCGCCAAGCGCAATGAGAGCGGGCGGAAGATCACCAATGGGAGATCCATTCGCGATGTTGCCTCCTACCGTGGCGGCGTTCCTGACCTGAACGGATCCGAACCGCCGGATCAACTCAGCGAAATCAGGATGCATCGGCGCGATCGCCGTACCGAACTCCGCGACGCTGGCCAAGGCCCCTACACGCAGTCCATCCGGGATGGTCTTGATGGATTTAAGCTCACCGATACCGCCCAGAAACCCGATCCGTTCCAGATTCTGAAGACGTTTCGTAACCCAGAGTCCGACATCCGTGGCTCCGGCAACAAGGACCGCATCCGGATTTTCTACGTACCAGGATGCAAGCTCATCTACGGTTTCCGGCCAGAAACAATCCGCCCGAGGTCGCCCTCTATCGCCTAGACTCTCCAGATTCTCCACCATCCATTCCGGAGCGGAACAAGCCATCGCCGCCCGAGCGGCGCGAATGATGGGCGCATAGCCTGTGCAGCGACACAGGTTGCCTGCGAATCGATCATCGAAATCGCTCTGTCCATTCAGGTGCGCGACTGCCATGGAAACCACGAAGCCCGGTGTGCAGAAACCGCACTGCGAGCCGTGGAACTGGATCATTTCCTTCTGAACAGGATGTAACTGGCCCTCCGGTCCGGCGATTCCCTCCACAGTCCGAACCGCCTTTCCATGAAGCTGTGGCAAGAACAGTATACAGGCGTTCAGCGCCTGGGCTCCACTGCCGTCAGTCACCATCACGGTGCAGGCTCCGCAGTCGCCTTCATTGCAGCCTTCCTTCGTACCGCAGAGCCGACGGCTGTCCCGCAGCCAGTCAAGCAGGGTGGCGGTGGGCCTGATGCGATCCAGTTCGATCAGCTCACCGTTGAGAAGAAAAGCTATGTTGCCCATGCCAAGCTCCGCTATCGTCCTTTGATTCCAGGACAGAAACTGCCGAGGGCAATCGCCTGCAGCCTGGTGATGTGTCCCAACTGCTGGTTTGTGGACCAACATTCGATCTCCGTTCGTGTGAAGACTCTCGGCGATTGAAACAAGACTTCACTCCTGTTTCCTGATTTCCTGAATCCTTGTCCCTGCATCATTCAGAATCCGGGTAGTACTATCCTTTTTGGAGCCACCGCCTGCAATCAGAAGGCGCAATGTCATCTACGGAAGCTAGAGCGGACGGAGTGTGGAGAAAAGGGACACTGGCAAGAAATTCAATTCCTTGGCCAGTCTCTGGCAGTACTTTCGATTTTCGGGTTTCCACTCGCGATGACCGCATTCGCCGGCGACCACCTCCCACAGCGGCCCTGTTCGACCGGCTGGAGTGTGGTCGGTCTCCGTTCAGACTGGTCGAAAGCGCAAAAGTTTGCTGTGCAAATTGTCTCGGGGCCGGATTCCGGGTTTGACATTATAGACGGCCCACTATAGGAAAGGGCCGTCAAGGTGAATCAATTTCGAGAGTGGCGATGGCGGCATGGTTTGGATCGAAGGCGACGACGGGGCTGTGTCAACCGCTCATCGCGATGTGCCCTCCGCACGATGTCTATATCGAGACCCACTTGGGGGGTGGCGCGATCATGAAGCGTAAACCCCCGGCACTGCGCAACATTGGAATTGACCTCAACCGTCGGTCGATTGACGGTTTCAGCTGCGACTATCCGGTCGAACTCCACCATGGCTGCTCCCACCGCTTCCTGTCCGACTTCGACTTCGCCGGGCGCGAGTTGGTCTACAGCGACCCACCCTACGTGCAGTCGACTCGCAAGTCGCTCCGCCGCTATCGTTTCGACTACACGGATTCCGACCATGTCGAGCTCCTCAACATCCTGAAGTCGCTGCCATGCTCGGTGATGATCTCTGGCTATCCCTCACAACTCTATGACGAGCATCTAGCAGACTGGCGCTCGCTCGAGATTCAGGTCAACAACCAGTCCTGCGTCGTCACCGAGAAGCTGTGGTTCAACTTCGAACCCGACCGGGTGCACTGGGCGAACTTCGCCGGGCGGAATTTTACGCATCGTCAGGTGATCAAGCGCAAGGCGGAAGGCTGGGGTCGCCGGTACGCGGCGATGCCGCGCGCCGAGAGGTTGGCGGTGCTTGCGGCAATGATGGCCGTCGAGGCGGAAGGATGAGCCCATCTGCCCTGCCGGAGATTGATTTCCGCAAAGAGGCACTGAAACGGCTGACGGATCGGCAACGACATCTCCGGAACGGTAGCGCTGCGTCAAATTCAGAATCCACTGTTATGCTGACATCGGCTCCGAATGGTTGAGTGCGCGAATTCACGCCGCGTGATCCCGCACCTGGCGTTTGGTGCCCAGGAAAGATCCGGCACATGGCACAGGAAGTGTCAGGGCAAGAACAAATGCCACCGCAGCTGAAGCCGCAAGTGTCAGGAAAGCCGGTGCGTAGCTGGTGAAGTGGTCGAACGCGAGACCGGTGAGGACCGGTCCGATCGATCCGCCGACGGTGCCAAAGAACAAAACGGCTCCGAAGATCGTTCCATGCGCGCGCATACCGAAATAGGACGCAACCGTTGGTGAGACGACGACGAAAAGACCACCATGGCAAAAACCGTAGAGCGCTGTGATCAAGTAAAGCAAACCCAGCGCCTCGATAAGGGCAAAGCCGCTCAAGGTGCCCATCAGAATCAGGAGGCAAACGACATAGACATTCCTCCCGCCGATTCGGTCGAACAGGGCACCCACAACGAGGCGCCCAGCGATGCTGGCGGCACCGATGACCGACAGGAGTCCTGCTGCCGCACCCTGTGAGAGGCCTAGATCCATGCCATGAACGGCGAGGTGCAGGGGGATTGTCATCAGTGCGGGAAAGAACAGGAGCTGTATCGCGCAGATCGTCCAGAAAATCAGTGAGCTGCGGGCCTGCGCGAAACTCGCACCGAATGAACCCAACCCGTCTATCAAGAGTTTGTCCGAGACATTCCCTTCCTTTGGGGGGCGCTGCATAAGCATGGCGGCGGCGAAGAGAACGATTCCCGCTGCAACGCCAAGGACCACCAATGCGTCACGCCATCCCAGCCACGTGATCAGCCCAGCGGCGATAGGTGGAAGCAGAATCTGCCCGCATGCGGTTCCGACCTTGACGATGCCGCTCATCACTCCTCGCCGTCGTTCGAACCAGCGAGCGATTGTGGAAAGCGTTACCACGTCGTGGGCGCTGAGGCCGATGGCAAGGACAGTTCCAAAGATCGCAAAGAGCTGCCATGATGCCTCGACCCGCGAAAGCATCACGAAACCGGCACCATAGAGCAGACCTGAGACACAAAGCACTCGGCGTGGACCGAACCGGTCATTCATTCGCCCGCTGAAGATCGCCAGCACTCCCATTATGAAGATCGCGAGGGCAGTGCAGGCTGACAGGAGTGTGCGTGACCAGCCAAACTCGTCTTCGAAGGCCTTGAAGAAGATTCCGTAGCTGAACAGCAACCCAATTATCATGAACTGCGTCAGTCCGGCGCCCAAGACGACAAGGTAGCGGGAATCGCGCAAGCTTCGGTCCTCTGAGTCGCCACTCCCCGGTCTTGCCAGCTTAGCCGGGCGATGTCGACCTTTACACGCCAACGACCATCTTTTCACCGCATTGAGTGCCGCATCAGTCTGACATGACGCCTGCCCAACTGGCCGAACAAGAGAACTTCGAGCGCACAGCCAATTGTACAAGCGCCGCTGCGGGTCGCCAGAAGACCGTCGAATGGCTTGCAGGATTGATCGTGAAGGCTTATCCCTTTGGCACAGGCAGGCCCATATTTTGTGCCGAGGGGGGGGGTGTGACGGCTCGGTTCGTTCGCCTTGTGTTCCTGCCATGCCCAGCCGATGGAAAGACGACCGGCCGCTCCTGCGCCAGCAGTCCGGGGAACTCCTGCCGGACGACGATGCCTGCGCCCACCATCTGGAGGAGCTGCGCTGGGGCGGCGGCCTCCAGTGTCCCGCCTGCGGCGGGAGGAGGGGCTGGGAGATGAAGGGCGAACGCTGCCGCCGCGAGAGCGCGGACTGCGGCCGACAGACCTCGGTGACGGCCGGAACGGCGATGCACCGCAGCCGCCTGCCGCTGAAGATGTGGTTCCTCGTGGCCACGCACTCCAACGGCATCTCTGCGCTGCAGACGCAGGCCCGGCCTGGCATCGGCGGCTGCAAGACCGCGTAGCTGCTGCTGCACAGACTGCGCCGGACGATGGTGGACCCTGGCAGGAGCCTCCTGCAGGGGGTCGTGGAGGTGGACAAGGCGTCCGTGCCCTGCTGCGACGGCGGCGGAACGGAATCCGACGGCGCGAATGCGAGCGATCCGGAGGCAGGAAGGACGGAATGCCTGTCCGGGAAGGGCCGCAGCGCAAAGGGCAGGATCCTTCTGGCCGCCGCGGTGGAGCTCTCGGAAGGCGGAAGGCTCCGCCGCATCCGGCTGAGGGGAATGACAGCTACGGCACCTTGCCGGAGAACCCGCGGGAGCGGAACGTGACTGGCGACCGCAAGGCGCACGAGGTCCTTGGAGCGGACCCACCGGGTGTTCCCGAAGCTCAAGCGCCAGGCATTGGGCGGCCGCCACGGCCTGCACCGGAAGCACTTCCAGCGCTGCCTCGACGAGTTCGTCTTCCGATGGAACAGGAGGCGCCACAGGGCGACTTCCTTCGACCGCCTCCTTGGGGTCGGCCTCGGGCGGCCGCCCGCAGCGTGTCTCGACATCGTCGACGGCCGCGCCTGAGGCGACCAAGGCAACGGGTCCTCGCGCCCGGAGTCGGTCCGCCGCTCCGGAAAACGCCTCGCACACCAGACTTCCGGACCTTTCCCGCCGCCAGGGCCGCCCTACGGAGCCGCCGGCGCGGCCACCGCGCCGGATCCGGGGGTGCGACCGCACGAGCGTCGCCACAACACCTTGTGGCGCCTCGGCCAAGGGGATAAGCCTTTGCTGCTATCGATGATGGCGATGCTATCTTCGTGACGTCGGCGGAAATGAGGGCATGGCTTGAATCTGATCGGGTCGTCGCTCTTACGGATACGGGCGAGTGGCCGACGCCAGATACAGCAGCACTATGGGCGCGGTTCCGGACCGAGGCGCTGAGCGGCGGAGTCCAAAAGTGGACAACTCAAACACGTCACCGACGGCTTGACGTGGTTGTTGAGGACGGGCCGCCCGCAGGGTTGTATCGTGTCGTTACCGACGCGGGAGATGGGAGAACCTGGCTGACGAGTCCTGTTTTTCAGCGCAGAGCGAGGTTCGTGAAGCCTGCCGTGGACCCGAAGCCGAGCCTTCTTTTCGGGCGGCTAAATCCGAATACGACGGTCGTGGATATCGTACGCATCAGGCACGGTAAGCTGAAGTGGCCAAAAGCGGACGCCTAGCATTGGCAACAAGGCTATTTTTCGCCCCGTGCCACTCTGAGGTGGAGAAGCGCCATGAGACGCTCTTCCGGGTTCCTCGTTGCAGCCTATCGTATCCGGTCAGCCGCCTGTGACTCGCTTTCCCGTTTCTGCGCACGGCGCGAGCTTTGGCTTCCCGGATTCCCCTTGGGTCCGGCCCTTCGCTTCCCCGGCTCCGCAGGCCCCGAAAGACCCTTGTTCGCCGGTTTCGTCGCTACTATGGCCGGATCTGACTTCTTCAGATCGTTCATCTCTGTTTACGGGTTCCTCCTTTACGTTGCGGCCCCGCACGACAGCGGGGCGATCTGAAAACCTCCCAGGTTCCGGTGGTCTGCTTCGACGCGTGCCGTGGTTCTCAGACCCTGCGGAGCCCCTCTTCGCCTCGCCAGGGAGCGGCTTGGTGGGTGTTGCATTCGGCCCATCTGACAGCCTCGGCACCCCGGTTGAATCAGGTCTCGTGACTCAATCGCCCGGCCCACGCCTGCCGCTTGCCAACGCTTCGCCTGTCGCCTGGCGACGACCGGCGCATGGTTCGCGGAGAAAGTGGCTGGCTAACCTCTCTTTCCACCGGGACTTTCACCCGGCGACATTCCACCAGTTTGCCTGGCGCGCCAGACGTCCTGACCTCGGACGTTCATCGTGGCTGCCTCGCGGGTCACTTCTTCAGCCAGGCAAAGCGGCGGCCCCCTGTTGAGGGCGTCGCGCACCTGGATGGCCCAGTTCAGCCGCTCCAGATGCCATGGGACGGGCCGCCGTTTGCCTTCGCGGGTGATTCGGTGCAGGGTGTTGACAGGAAGACAGCATGTTGTGGCGGGGGGCCGCGAGACGGCAACCCCCGCCGAGTGAAAGGAGAGAAAGATGACTGATTCGAAAACCCCTTTCGAGGGGAACGTTACCACGGTCTACGCGGCTCTGGAAGTGAGCGGCAGGAGCTGGATCCTCGCGGTGGGCGATCCGTCCGACACGTCGAGGGCCGGCATCCACAGGCTGGCGCCGCAGGACGTTGATGGGCTCCTGGGCAGGCTCGGGCGGGCGCGGGAGCGGGCGGCGACCGGCGGCGATGTCCGGGTGATGCTTGTGTACGAGGCCGGTTACGAGGGCTTCTGGCTGGCCCGGCGGCTGGAGGGGGAGGATGTCGAGGTGGTTGTCTGCGACCCCGCGAGCCTCGAGGTGGTGCGGAGGAAAAAGAAGGTGAAGACGGACCGGATCGACGCCCGCCGGATGGTCCGGGCGCTCAGGGCGTGGGACGGCGGCGACCGGGACGCGATGTCGCGGGTGCGTGTGCCAACGGTCGCGGAGGAGGACAGGAAGCGGCTGCTGCGCCGGCGGGAGCGTCTGGTGCAGGAGCGCCGCCGCCTCTCGAACTCCGTCGACGGGCTCCTGAGGCTGCACGGGGTGTTGGCCGGGGATCCGGCGCGGCCGGGGTTCCGTGAGCGGCTCGGCGGGATGGAGACCGGCTACGGGGAGCCGCTGCCGCCGGAGCTGCTGGCCGAGATCAAGGGCATCCTCGACCGGCTGGAGCTGGTGCGCGCGGAACTCAAGGCTGTCGAGGCGAGGAAGATGGAGATGCTGGAGGCGTCGGCCCGGGCCCTCGACGGCCTCCGCGCGGACGCCGCCGGGAAGGAGGCCGCTCCGCCCGTTGACAGACCGCGGGCGGCGCCGGCGGACGCCCACCACGCGGCGACGCTGGTCCGGCTGCGCGGGATCGGCCCGAACGACGCGCTGATGCTGGGCGGCGAGCTCTTCTACCGGGAGCTGCGCAACCGGCGGCAGCTGGCCAGCCTCGCGGGCCTGGCGCCGGTGCCCTTCGCGAGCGGGGGCGTCGACAACGACCAGGGGATCAGCAAGGCGGGCGGCGCGATGCTGCGAAAGCACCTGGTGCAGATGGCCTGGCGCTGGCTGCGCCACCAGCCCGACAGCGCCCTCTCGGCGTGGTTCCGGGATTACGTGAGCGCCCGCGACGGACGTTCGCGCAGGCGGGGGATCGTGGCGCTGGCCCGTAAGCTTCTGGTGGCGCTGTGGAGGTTCGCCACCACCGGCCTGGTGCCGGAGGGCGCCGTCCTGTCGCAGGCCTGAGAGCGGGAGGGCAACGGAACAACGGAACAACGGAACACCCGGGCGGCCCGACGGGGCCTCCGGGGAACCCGGGCAGGGCGTGTGACCGTGCAGGGGCCTGGTTCGCCGCAGGAAGCGGCACCGTTCATTTCAGATGGGTCCCGCCCCCCCCGGAACGTCGCACCGCCCGAATCGGGCATAATGGTCACGGGGCCGGCACCGGCCAACCGAACCGGATAAGAGGCTGGACGCGTCGTTGAGCGCGTCATGGAACCGCGACGTTCTGTCTGGACTTCCCCGGTGGCACGGAAGCCGCCCCCCGACGGAGGGAGGGACGCCGATGTGAGGTTTTGAAAAAGGGCACTTGACCTGTAAGGTCTCATAAGAGCCCCTGCCAGACCTTTTTCACCCCGGGCAGCGGCTGCCGCCTCCTCGGATGCGCCCCGACGAGGCGCCCGAGGTCGATGGTGAAGGTCCTGATGTCCGGCGGCGTCCCGTCGTCCATCGTGGTGATCTCCCGGTGGCCCTGGGCGGACAGCAGGGTGGGCGGGAGCCTGATGCCCTCCTCCGGACAGGCCTCGGTGGCGGGGGTGTCCGGCCTTTCGCGGGCGGGCATGGTGATGCCGGCGACGCGGCAGGCGGTGACGGCGCCGGAGGCGAGGCGCCTGCGCGGGCCGTCGGCGGTGTCCAGCCGCCTGTCCCTGCCGCCGGTGCCGGACCTGAGCGTCCGGAACCATGTCCCGCCGGTCCATCCCTTTCGGTACCAGTCCAGCACGGTGAGGGCGCGCATGGAGTCCGGCTGCCCCTCCGCCGGCCGTTCGGTGGCCGTCAGCAGCCAGCGCGGCGGCTCCCCGCCGCCGGCGGCGTCGACCTCGGTGGCGGAGACTGCGAACATCGTGAGCGGCTCCGTTCCGCAGCCGCGCTTCGGCGGCAGGACCGCGACCTCCGCCGCGCGGATCCCCGGGCGGGCGGTGCGCTCCCTGCTGGCCCTCGGCCCGCCGGAGGCCGGGACCGTCAGGTCCACCGCCGCGGGGGTCCGGCAGGGACGCGGCATGCTCCCACAGGCAGGCATCCTCTCCCCCCTCCGTCCGCACCCGCTGCCGCACGGACCGGCTGGCGCGGACCAGCGGCGCGTCGCCGTGCTCCGCCGCCCTTCCGGGCATCTGCCGGAAGTCCCCCTCGCGGTGGCGGACGGAGACCACCCGCGTGTCCGGGCAGGTCGCCGCCAGCCCGCGGGCGCGGTCCAGGCCGTCCAGCCAGCGCCGGCTGCCGTCCTCCGGGTCGTCCCGCAGGTCCGCGTCCATGGTGAACAGGCCCAGCGGCCTGCCCTCCGCCGTCACCGCCAGCCCGGCGTGGGCGGGGATGCCGGTGCTGCCCTTTCCGCCGCCGCCGGGCCTCGTCAGGCCCTCCGTGGCCTCCAGGGCGGTGCAGGTGGGCGTCGTGGTGTCCTGTATGGCGAGGACTAGGGACTCCCCGCGGCAGCGGTCGGCGGTCGCCTCGTGACGCCGCTGCGGGACGGTCTCCATGGTCACCCTCCGGTCCGGCGGCAGCCGGCAGGCGGCCGTTTCCGCGGCCTTCGCCGGCAGGATCACCGGCAGCTCCCCGCCCATGCTGTCCAGCCACGCCCGGCCCATGCCAGCGATGCGCCGCCGCACCCGCCCGTCGGTGTGGCCCGGGCGCCCGCACTCCCGCTCCGCCCAGTCCATCCCGCCGCCGTCATAGGCGCCCGCCAGCGTCCCGATGGGACGGCGCTCCGTCCTGTCGGGCGCCTCCCGCCAGCCGTCCTCCAGGGCCAGGACCGGCGCCGTCCCGGCCGCCGGCCTCCGGCCGCTGCCGTGCCCGGCGCAGGTCCAGCCGGCGCGGTGCAGGGAGTGGCCGCCGGTCTCCGGGCCGACATGGGTGCAGGCCGCCACGGGGCGCACGGAACAGCGCGCCTCCCAACCGTCCGCCACCCGCGCCGCCGCCATGGGCGGGACCTCCGGGGCCAGCCCGTACACACGGACGCCGGGCGTCAGGAGGAACCTGTGGCAGCGGACCACGCGGGCGATGCCGGCGGCGCGGGCCTCGGGGGACCAGCCGATCCAGGCGTCCCGCGCCGCGGGCCTCCAGGTCGCCGACCCGAAGCCGGTCCCGCCCGGGACGCCGTGGCGCTCCGAACGGATCCAGTGGCGCGTCCGGCCGCCCGGCGGCCGCGCCCAGCCCCGCGGATGGTGGCGCTCCACCATCGCCTCCCACAGCCGGCGGTCGTCGGCGCCGCCCACCGGACCGGGCCGGACCGGACCGGGATCCCCCAGAGGAAGCGCCACCGCCGTGTCGGGGACGGCGCCGGCCGGGACGGCCGGGGCGGCGTACGGATCGGGCGCTGCGCGGGGCGGCGGAAGCGCTTCCCCCACGCGCTCCGCCAGCGCCGGAAGCGCCTTCGCCGCCGCCGGGATGACCGGCCCGCCGCGGGTGTTGCGCCAGCCGGTGCGCCCGACCGGCTCCCGGCAAAGGGCATGCCGGCTGCGTCCGCCGGCACGGAGCGCCCCGGCGAGCCACTCCAGCGTCCGCCAATCAAGATGGCGGAGACCGACCTGCATGCCCCGCCATATAGGCGAACCGAATCAAATATACAGGTATGAAATGTTGTAAGGCCCGGCTCCAGGCGGCCGGGCGCGCTGGAACCGGCCAGCGGGGCGCCCCGGCCGCTCTCCCGCCGCCGGTGACGCCGGTGACGCCGTCACGGCCCAGCGCCAGCGCCGGCGCGCTGCCGCCGGGCGGGATGCCGTGGTCGTTGATATCACCGTGGCCCAGCGCGGTCCCCTCACGATCTTTCCGCTGGTTTCCCCTATGCGCACCCGGCCCGCTCCCATGGCGCGAGGACGCGAGCCGCGTCCCGTCGACGAAGGTCCCGAACGGCACCGGACGCTGGCCGGGAAGGCGCTCCCAGTCGTCCGCGAGCCACCGCGCCGCCAAGGCCGGGGTCGGGGACACCAGGAACTCCGGGCAAACCCAAGCAGACGCGGGGAAGCGCAGGTTCACCACCACCGGTTGGCGGGCTCGGTCGCTCCGTCCGGTCCACACGTCCCACGCGTGGAAATCTCTTCCTTAACGCCAAGAACAGCAGGCATTCTGGCCTGCGGCCCTCCCGGGTAGGTCAGGAGATTGCGGACATGGGCCCAGAAGAGGCGTCAATAGCCGAGATGGTGGTAGCGGTCGACGAACGCGCTCCAGAGCCGCCGTCCCTCCGTGTCCGTCACGGGCTCCAAGCCCGGAGGGAGTGCGCCCTGTTCCCGAGTTTCGTCAAGGCGGCCGCGGATGCCACAGTCGAGAGGGATTGGATCGTCGCCGAAGCGAGTGGCGGGTCCGCAGCCGTTTTTTTTCACGCCAACTGCGGTGAGAGAGGCTTCGCGGTCCCCTCAGCCCGCAATCCTCCGGCTGCGTATCCGGTTCGAATGAAGCCAGCGGCAAGAACCGTCAAATGAATAGAAACCGTTGGGAGTTCAGGCTAACGGGAGATTTTCACGAATCTTCGGAGGAAATCCGCAATGCAAACCCTGGAGCCAGCTTTGGCCACACTCACATCGAGTGACGCGTCAGATAATCGCCGCAAGGCCGTCGAACTGTCCCTGGAAGCCCGTGCGCCGTCGACACGTCGCTCCTACCAGATCGCAATCAAGAGACTGTCGGAGTTCCTTGGAGGCCGTCCACTCAATGATGCAACGCTGGCGGAGCACGTCGAAACGTTGGCCATCAAGGGCATGGCGCCGGCCACGATTGCCCAGTCCTGCGCGGCAGCCGCATTTCTTGCCAAGGTTGTGGGCTGGCCGAGTCCGCGTGGAACCATGACGGCGGATGCGTTGCGCATTGTCCGCCGCGACCACGCCGACCGTGGCCGGGGGCAGGCACGTCCTATCAGTTCTGACGATGTGTCCAGGATCATCACGACATCGCGGGCCGTCGGGCGCGACAGGGATGCCGCGATCGCAGGTCTGCTGTTCCAGGGGGCGCTTCGCCGCTCGGAAGTCGCCGCGCTTGAATGGCGCGACATCGAGAACGCTCCAAGCATGCCTGGCGCTCTACTGATCCGCGTTCGGACCAAAAAGACCGATCAAGCAGGCGAGGAAACGGATATTCGCCTTGTCAAGAGCAGCGCTGCCGCAGCGCTTTCCGCGATCCGTCCGGAAAATGTCGATCCACGCACCCGCGTGTTCGGGATCAACAGCCAATCAATAGGACGCCGGTTCGTGGCGGCCGCTTTGGCGGCGGGCATTGAAGGTGTCACAGCGCATTCCGGCCGCGTCGGCCATGCCAGTGAACTTACGGCGCGCGGCGCATCAACAACGGAAGTCATGCTGTCCGGGGGCTGGAAAACCGCACGTATGGTCGCGCACTATTCCGCAGGTGCACGGGCCGAGCGCGGCGCGGTTGCGAAGTATCTCTGATCCGCAGCGAACCCCGGTTCTTGCGGAAGGCAAAAATTGGCAGGGCTGCCAGCGGGGGGGTGCGACTGGGCCGACTTCGGAAACTCAGCGGGCGACTTTGCCAGTTTGGCGTTCTTTGGCGCGGGAAACTTCCTGCTCTCATGGGACCGGCCTCTGGAGACTGCGTGCAGCACCGGTTTGCCCCTTGATCTGGGGAACGCGGCGGATGCGGACTGTGTCTAGACGTCTATCACGCTATCGCATGGTCAGGCCGGCTCAGCGCTGATCTCCGGTAGGTTCCTTGCCCCGCGTCCGCACGTCACGCCGGGCAGATGCAAGGGTTCCAGCGGCAGCGCCACCTCCCCGCGCAGCTCCGATCGCGCATCTGGGCGACCGCCGCAACCAGCGCGGAATCCATATCCCCGTCGCCATCGGTCAACTTAACGGCGGTTATGGTCGCCGCCGCGCTGGCCTTAGCGGGCTGCGGAGGCGGAGGCGGCACGACGACGACCGGCAATGGCGGCACGACGACCACAGGCGAGAAGACGCCGGCGCAGCTTGCGGCCGCGGCGAAGACCGCCCTCGACGCGGCGAAGGCCGCCGTCGACATGGTGACGGTCAGCGCCGACAGGGCCAGGGTCACCGACGCCGACGCGGCGGTCGAGAAGGCCAGGGCGGCTGTCGCGGCGGCGTCCGGGGCGGACAGCCATGCCGCCCTCAGCCAGCGGCTCAGGACGCTTGAGACCAGTCTCGCCAGTGGCAAGGCCAAGCGCGTGACGGCGCTGGAGACCGCTTCCACCGCGCTCAAGACGGCCCTCACCGCCCTTGAGCCGAAGGGCACCGGTTCCACGGTCGCGCAGTTCGACAAGGCCATCGAGGCCCTCGCGGCCCTGGAGAAGGCGGTCGCCGACGCCGCGGACCTGACCGACGCGCAGAAGAAGGTCTATAAGGACGCGGTGGCCTCCGCGAAGGATCGGAGCCTGGGGACCAGACGCACCACCGCCTCAATTGCCTTCGGCAGGGCGCTGCACGCGGCGATGGGTCCGGCCGACGGCACAGCGGCCCCTGTGAACGCGCTGAACAACCTCGCGGCCGTCCCGTACCAACCAGGCCTCATTAGAAACCGGAACAGCCTCGAGATCGACCCCGCGGCGGGCGCGGGGAGCTTCGCGACCGCAGCCGACCACGCCCCAGTGAACTTCTTCGAGGCCCATGCCAAGGCTGAGCCGAGGGTGGCCAAGACAGGCGTGAAGCCCACGGTGACGACGGTGGTGGCGCACGACAGCCACGAGATGGGTGTGGGGCAGGAACGGTACGTCACGCGCTACGAGAAGTCCAGCGACCGGGCCCTGGTGTACAACGACCGGGTGGGGGGCCCGCTGCAGAGGGTTGCTTTTCCTGCGCTCGAGTGGGATGCCGCGGAATTCTTCAAGGCAAACCCCTACCAATCGAGAATCATCGGTTCAAAGCCTGCCACCACATCACAATACGATCCGGATACGCGCAAGTTGGAGTTGAGCGTATTCGCGGTCGACACGGCGGTCGATGCCGCCATTTTCAGAGAGAGGACGGCCGGAGTCGGAAGCGTGAGCCTCACGCCGGCGGCCGGGGCCTCGCCCTCTGATCCGAAGTTGATCATGATCCCCGGCACCTACCTCCGCGCGGAGGGCAACTACTTCTGCCCTTCAAGCGGCACCTGCGACGTCTCCGTCGGGGCGGCGGGTCCGGGGGTAGGCAACTTCTCCCTGACAGCGGACTGGTACTTCGTCCACGACAAGGGCGCGAAGGTGAAGGCGTATGACTCGTCCTACATGTACTTCGGCTGGTGGGTCAGGAACGGCGCCAACGGCATGCCGGGGGCGGTCAGCGCCTTCTATCGGGCAGCTGGCGGCGGCATCGACCTGGCCGCGGCAGGAACCACCTTCAGCGGTTCGGCGACCTACGAGGGTCCCGCGGTCGGCCAGTACGCCATCCACGACCCGCTCAACGGGAAGGGCGACGGCGGCGAGTTCACGGCGACGGCCAGGCTGAAGGCCGTGTTCGGGACCACGACCCTGAATGCCGACTCGGGCATGACCGGCACCATCGACCGGTTCAGGCTGGAGGGAAGGCCGGATCCGAACTGGTCCGTGTCGCTGAACAAGTCGGACTGGAACACCGGCAGCACCAGCGACTCAACCACCGCACAGGTCGGCCACACCACCAGCACGGCCACGACGACCTGGGAGATCGGCGGCGTCAAGGGGGCCCCGGCCGGCAGCTGGGTGGCCAGCCTTTACGACGAGTCGTCCGGGACCGTCGCGCAGGGCCGCGACGGCAGCAACCACCCGACCTCGGCCATGGGCAAGTGGCAGGCCGGGCACAGCGGCACCCACCGGATGGTCGGCGCCTTCGGCGCGCGGCTCCAGCCTCCGGCGGCGGAGTAGGGGCGGACGCGGGGGACGCAGGCCCCCGGCGGCACCGCCGCCGGGGGCTTCCCCGTGCCGGGACGCCGGGGAGGGCGGACCGGGGGTCCGGCCGTCCGTCCCCGATCCCGCATGCGCCACCGTGGCGGCCCCCGAAGCGGTCCGTCCCGATGGCCAGCCACTGACGGGCGATGCCCCGTACTGCCGGACAGGAAAGGGATGGGTGGGACCGGAACGGACGCCGCACCTTGACCGCCTGCGCGGCAAAGGCCCGCGGGCGGCGGCGCCGGGACGGAGCGACAGGTAAAACGGTCGGCTGACGCCGAACCGGCGGAACGGCGCAGGCGCCCGGCCGGGGCGCGGACCGGCCGGGCCTCGCGTCAAAGGGCGGAACCGCCCCGGAAATGCTGCCGGGGCGTCGGACCGGAAACGGAAGGGGCGCGACGGACGCACGGGAAGCCCCCGGGAACCCGCGCTTCCGGGCCGCCGCTGACAGGCCAGGGCCACCGCACCCGGAACTCCCGTTGTGACGGGCGGGAACGGATTGCGGACGCAGGCGGCGCTCCCGTCGCGACTGCGGCCAGGACTGGATGGTCCCGGGCATCGACGCCACCGCGGAGGCCAGGATGCGGCCGCCCTGCCTGAAGGGCGCCATGGGGTTGGTCCAGGCGCGGCGGCCGGGGGGAGGGGATGGGAAAGCGGCTGCGGGATCCTGACGCCATCCCCTTGCGGCGGTCGCGATGGGGCCGGTTCCGCGGATCCCTCCAGCCATCGCCGGGCCGAAACGCGTCCCGGCATTGTGGATGCGGCGGGAAAGGCCGCAGGTCCCAGAGGACGGACGGGCCCTGCCGTGGCAAACGCCGCCGGGATGTCCAACAATTGCCTCGCATCCCTCCGGAGTGTGTGATACCGTTCCCTCCGCATGGACTGATCGTGAAGGACATCCAATGAAACCGCTCCCCGCCGCCGCCCTCTGCGCCCTGCTTCCCGCCATGGCATGCATGGCCCCGGAGCCCGCGACCGCACCGGATGGCGCTGGATACATGGTCCAGCGCACCGTCGCCGAGGTCAATGCCCTGCCGGATGAGTTCAGCGCCAGGTACGGTATCCGGGGCGTTCCCCGAGGCAACGTCGTGGGCGTGGATGTTCCGGAACTGCTGGTCGGTTCCGTCATTGTCGGACGGTGGGCCCCCGATTCACGGGGCTACTTTGTCGCGGCCCTGACCGCCGACGGACGTTTCCATGAATGTTGGGTGGCTCCGTCGGAAAGTCCGCGGTCGACTCATGTGACCGGCACCTGGAGAACGGGTGGGGTGGGAACGGACGCGCGGGGAAGGGTCTGGCCGTGGCTGGGCATGGACTACGGAAGGGGACCGGTCCCCTGGATCGCGCTCTATGACGCCGAAAGCGGGGATTTCGCAAAGTTCATGTACCGTCCGGACGAACTGTGGATTGTCTGGACCGGCCACCCGCAGCGCCGCCTGCCCGCCTCCGTTCCCGGCCTTTGCCCGGAGTTTCCGCCCGCGGCGGCGCTGGGGCTGGAGACCAACCGGGCGCAGACGGCCTCCAGCTACGACGGCCTGCTGGCCCAGCATCCGGGCGAGCGTGTCCTGCGGCCGGACCTGGTGACGCCGCACGGGGAGATTGTCGACAGGGTTGCCGAGATTCGGAGGGGTTCCGGGGTTCGCGGCGGACAGGGCCAGGGGAATCCCGCCGCGCCCGCCCGCCGGATTTCCGGACAGGCTGTGGCTGAGCAGCCACAGACGGGCGCGACTTCGGTGCGGAGATCAATGCCTGAACGGCCCCCGCGCCTTCCGTGACCCAGCCCCTCACCTGTCCGGACCGTCGCCGCACTTCCATGCGCTGAAAGGCCATACCCACCGCAGGAGCTCCTTCCGCCGACCTGCGCCGACCGCCGCGCTCCCGAGCGGAGGCCGGGCCGATACGTCACGGAAGACCTGGTGGACAGGACATGCCTGGCGCAACGGTGGCGGCGCCGGTCCCAGGCCAGCGGGGCAGGGTCGGCCCGAGCCACCACGACGGCCTCCGAGGTGACCCGCAGCGATGGCCGGCAGCCACAGGCAATCCAGCGCGCGGCCAAGCCAGGGGAGGACGGGCGGACCCCGAACGGACGCCATGGTTCAGCCGCTTGCGGCGGGCGTGATTCCACGGCCACCAACGACAGCGACGGCCTGCGCAGGGTCGACCGCCTCCCCGCCGGTGCTGAGCGGCCGAACCGGGCCATACAGGTGCGCGACGCCCTCGGCAGGGGGCCGCCGCCCGACGCGCCCGGCAAGCGCAGGCGGGAATGGGACCGCCCATACAGGTGCGGGCTGTTGTAAGGCCGCCGGGGGCTCTTTCGTGCCGGGACGCCCCCGCCCGGCCGTCCTGCGGCGCGGCTGACGGCGGACCGGGAGGGCGGGATTCCGCCTGACGGAGGCACGGGAACCGCCGACCGGCAGGAGAAACGAATGGGGATTATATACTTGACTAGCCAAGATGAACGTCGTCTCGGCGGCGCTCATATTCGGCATCAGTCAATTCCCATCCTTTCCGATTGTTCGATTTCGGCCGTATCATCGCCTTGTTTCCTCTACCCTATGCCTGGCAATCTGCACGTAGTGGGGATTTATGTCGGTCCCTATGCAGTGCCGGTTGGATTTGTGTGCGGCAACGCACGTAGACCCGCTTCCAACAAACGGGTCAATCACCACCTGTCCGGGTTTGGTGAACAGCCTGATAAGATGTTCGCATATGCGGATTGGCTTGGGCGTAAGGTGACCGTTGAACCTTTCACGGTCATCCTTCTCAACGGTCATGACTGTTGACGGAACCTTGCCCTTGAGGGTTTGGCCAGAGTCGGTCAAGCCCGTCCCATGCTCAAGCCAGTTGTCAACGAAAGTTCCGCTGCGCGGTTTCCGTGCGCAAAGGACCGCTTCGAACTGCGGTCGCAGCTGTGGTGTTTTCCGTCCTGACATTGACTTTATGGCATGGCGTCTGTCCGTGGCGCCCATGCCCTTTCTCTTGTTGATGGAATGGTCCATCGGGAACGCCCTGAACTGTGCCCTGCGCGTGAACCGCCATGCGTAGAGGTCGCGTATCTCGAACCCTGAATCCTCAAACGCAACCGCCATGCGGTGCACAAGGCGCGGCGCGGAAAAGACAAGCGCGAATGCCCCCGGCTTGAGGATGCGCATAAGCTCACCTGCCACTGGTTCCATGAAACCTTGCGGACGCCTTCCCTGATCCGCTTCGGATTTCATGCCAACCGGCAAGCCGTTGACCGGACCGGTTCCACGTCGGCCGCCGTTTCCCTTCTTCCATTCACCATCCAGCCCGTCAAGGAAGCAAGGGGGGTCCGTCAAGGCCATATGAACGCTTTCGGAATCCATGTCCGCCAGCGCGTCGTTGCGGTCACCCGCGTAAAGCTTGACCTTCGGTTGCGGACGCAGAAGCTGTTCCGCAGGTGCCTTGACCGGATCATGCATTCCTCAACTCCCTGTATGTGAGTCGCTTGCCGACCATCCCCGCGACAAGGTGGACCATCATGTCAACCGTATCGGCATCGCGGTCATTGTGGCGTCCAGCGAATTCGCGGACGTAGCGGTTCAGGTGCCTTTCGCTGAAATGATGGAACGTTCCCTGATAGCCGCGCGCTTGAGCATCGACCAGAAGCTTTCCATGCCGTTCGTATGCGCCTGGTCCCTGACATATTCGCGGACGCTGTGGTTGACGCTCTCATGATCGCGCTTCACGCCGACATATGCAGCGGCATCGTCAGTGCAGACCTTCGCGTCCGTGTCGGTCACGCACTCCACAAACCCATGCAGCGTTTCCCTGCCAGCGCTTTCAGCCTTCGCGGCAACCACCCTGTTTGTCTTTCTGTCCTTCGCGCCGACAACCGCCGCCTTTCCGACAGGTCCGCGTCCAGTCAGTTCCCTGCGCCTGGAGTTCGACATGTTTTTCCTCTTGCCGCCCATATAGGTTCCGTCAACCTCAACCGGACCAGCGAACGGGTCGAAACCCTGCGGGAACGCTTCACGAATACGATGCATCAGGAACCACGCGGTTTTCTGTGTTATCTTCAAATCACGATGCAGCTTCATGGACGAAACGCTCTTCAGGTTTGTGCAGACCATGTAGATCGCCAATGCCCATTTCCGCAAAGGAAGCCGCGACTCTTCCATGATGGTTCCATGCCGCACCGAGAAATGCTTCCGGCAGGTCCGGCACCTGTACGGCATGGGCTTGTGGTTCCTGCACTCGCTGGCTTTCTCCGATCCGCAGTGCGGGCATGCAGGGCCATTTGGCCATGCTATGGACTCGAACCACCTGCGGGCCGCTTCCTCATTCGGAAACATCCGCGTAAGCTCAATGACGCTGATTGCCTTCCGATGGGATTTTCCGGGTGCGTTAGCCATTCGATTCTCCCTTGCTGATTCGCAAGGTAAATTATCAAAAGTGGCTAGTCAAGTATATAATCCCCAAACGAATTCGGGGGCGGGGAACCACGCAGTGCCGACGACCTGCGGCCGGAACGGCGGGGCCGTCCGGACGCCGCTGCCCGGCCCGGACGGTCGCGGGTGTCGGCGGCGGTGCAAAAGCGCGGGATTCCGGCGGTTAACCGCGCTTTTCGGGATCAATTTGGTCTTGTGCTTGGCTCTGGGTCGCTTGGGAATGGCGCGATCCCTGATCTGGCGGGGTATCGAAAGCCTGATCCTTGGGGCTGGCCGGGTGTTCGCCGGTGGCATGAACCGCTTTTTTTCGATCGTCGATCCGCCTCGCCACTCACCCCGCTGGCGATTGGCGGATCACGGTTGGATCGGGCGATCCGGGCAACGCCGTGGCATCGGACTGCCCCGGCAGGTTTGATCCACCTGTCGGACGTTGCACGCGTATCGGTTTCAGTCTGATCAACAGGGCATCGCCCGTTGATGATCACGGTACCGCCTTCGCAGGATTCCTGACGCTTGCAGAACGTACCATGGCTTGCGTCCTGGCAACGACACCATGCAGTCAGGATGAGCAAAGCCGGGGCGTTGGAAACGCACAACAGGATCGTTCGATAGGGAAAGAGACGATTTGAGACAATCCCTGTCGGGAGATTTGTGGCCTGCGAGCACTGCCGGTCAGCGGCAACGCGAGGCTTTCGTCGGTTCCGCGCACGAATGACGCTGCGGCTCTCCGGTACTGATGGGGTTTCAGACTGTTTCGGATCCATGCCGATGATCGCTCCGGCTGCAGTCTGGTGTTTCCGGTTGCTTTGGCTGACCGGTCAGATGCCGATCGCCGGTTTGGTGGATGTGTCCGCGAGTAGCGGGGGCGGTTGTCAGCGACTTTGAACGGCCAGTCTGCGATGATGCGGCGGCCCTGCCGGACATCGTCCTGCGATCCCGGGCATTGGGCCGTAGAGGACGAAGGCCCGCATTCCGGGTGCGGGCCTGTCGGGATTTGAGCGTTTCGATGTCAACGGGCGTTCATCCTTGCGGGTTGGCGCAGACGATGTCGTTCCAGTCGGCCTTGCCGGGTGGCGGGTGCCTGCGGACGGTGACGTGCGCCGGAACACCAAGCCTGTCGCGCAAGGTCGCGGCCTGACGTTCTCCAGCAGCGTCGTTGTCCTGTGCGAGAGCGACGGTCCTGACGTTGGGGATGATGCGGGCGGCAACGCTGATCTGCTCCAGTTGTCTTTTCGACGGAGCACCGCCAGTGGACAGGACAGCACAGGCGGGGTGGCATCGCTCGATCTGGGCCAGACTGAGGGCGTTGATCGCCCCTTCGGTGATGAAGAGCGTTTCGATGGTGTCGACATTTCCGGCGAAGACGGAGAATAGACTCCGGGTTCCGCCAGAGGCGAAGCGCCGCACACCGTCGGGCGGGCTGATCTCAAAGCCGGTGAGTGCGCGGCCGCGGTCACGATGAGCGAAGAGGACGTGGTCGTCGGGATCGCGGCGGATGCGTGGACGGCAGACCTTAAGCTGAACTTCATTGGGATCAGACGGCTTTCAGGCTTGCGCAGCAAGGGTTTTTTCAGGATTCAACCTGCCCCGCTTATGCAAGTTTCCTTTCCTGCGTCGAGACCGAGAAGCCTGAAGGCCTTTTTCTGTACGGCGGTCGGCTCGGCGGCGATGGGGAACCGGCCATCCGGCCGTCCGGGAAAGGAGGCGCGGTTCAGCGCCAGCGTGGCGGGACCGGCGAGGAGCGTCGCGAAGCTGTGAGCCGGGAGGCCGTCGGGCAGGCGCTTGGTGTCCGCCTTCGCCTCGGCCGAAGCCGGGACCTTCGCCGGTTCGACCGGCGGTCCGCGCCGCGCCCGCGCTCCCTCGCGGCCATCGTCCCCGGACAGGATCGGGGCGAGGCGGCGGCGCATGTGCCATTCGACGTAAAGGGCCAGCATGCACAGGAACACATGCGCCCGGACATGATCGGCCGAATGGACGTGGACCGGACGGATCCGGAGATCGCCCCTCCCGTTCCGGAACGCCCGCCCGACGCCTGCGGGACTCCTGTACGCCCCGACCGCTCCCATCGAGGCCCGGTCGAGGCTGGTACGGATGGCATGGACGCCGTCAGGCTGCGCTTCCCCGGCGGTCCGGCCCTCCCGGCGCCGCCATGGGATGGAGCCCTTTCCGGTTCCGACCTCGAAATGTCCGCCGGCCCTGCGGCTGTCGATGTCCCTGCCGACGCGCCGGTCGATGAGCTTCCGGGCCTTCAGCCGGCCGGCGCGGACCGAGGCCCTGATCCTCTCCAGCTCCTGTTCCGTCGCTTTCAGCAGGGCCTCGCGCCTGCGCCGCCGCCCGTCGCGCAGGCGCGGGTCCATGCAGGTCATCAGCCGCTCGCCGGGGAAGTCCGGGCCGGCGGCTTCGGCGACGGCGTCGGGAACCGGCGGGGACGGCTCTCCGTCGGGGCCTTTCCGGAGCGGCCTGCGGATGCCGTCCGTCCCCAGGGCCGGGATCCAGTCGAACCCGGCCGGCTCGGCATCCCCGCGGATGCGGGCCGTCGCCAGCATGCCCCGGTCGCCGACGAGGGCGACGCGGCCGATGCCGGAGCGGGAGCGGATTTTCCTCACCCGGGCGGCGACGGTCGCCGGGTCCGCCGTGTTTCCGGGCAGGACCTCGACCGCGACCGGGCATCCGTCGGCGGCGCAGAGCGGCCCGTGGACGATCCGCAGCTTTCCCCGCCTGCCGCCGCGGCTGTGGCCCAGGGCCCCGAGCGGGCAGCATCGCCCTTCCAGGCAACTGCTTGATGCGTCGTGAAGAACCAGCGTCCCGCCGTTCAGGCGCCGCCGGGCCAGGCTCCTTTCAATGTGCGGCTGGCGCGCGGGCAGCCAGTCCGGCACCGCCAGGATCCCGTTGCCCTCGACCGGCCCCGTCCCGAGCATGGTTCCAAGGCTGCTGGCCGCGGCCTCCGGCGACAGGGCCCTCGCGGCCGCGGGTTCCGATGCCGGCCCGATGATGCGGGCGGCGGCGGCAGCCATGGCGGGACCGCGGTTCCGGTCCTTTCGCCGCCCGGGCAGCCGGGGGAAGCCGAGCTGTTCCATGGTTCCGATGACGGCGGCGGCGTGGCCGTGCGGATACGCCCGCCGGATGGTGAAAGCCTGTTCGGGGGAATCGATGACGATGCCGCCTTTGAGGACGGCCCGGAAGCCGTCGACGATGGCGGGGTCGATATGGGTGAGGTTGGCCACGGTCTCATGGATGACGCGCCTGCCCTCGCAGGAGGTCCGTCTGGGAAGGACGGCTTTGGTTCCGTACTGGTTGGGTATGATGTCGATCCGGAGGGACATGCCGCCTATGCAAGCATATAATCACCCCATGTCCAAAAAACATTGGCACATAATGCCTGAATGAAAGCGTTTCCTATGTAAGCGAAAAGCCAGCAAGAAATGTGCCGTCGGCGAATAAAGCCGTTGCTTTTCCGTCAGTTAGGAGAAAGAAAAGCGAGCGAACTGCTGGAAGTTCCGGTTAGTTGCTTACGGAGCGGCCGCCAGTCAAGGCGATGATGAAGGATGGCCTGTCAGACGAAAACGTGGCTCTTCCCCATGCGGTTTGAGACGCGCTCGATCATGCGCTGCGGAAATCCAACCTGAATCGGAGACCGGCTGCGTGAGGTGACAGGTGACCCTAAAAGCCGCATCCGGGGGCGTCATCATCGGTTCTCCGCTCCAAGGATGGTGGCCCGGGCACGGCCCCGGCCTCGATCAGCCAGGTCCGGAAGGAGGGAATCGGGGATTGGACGCGGCCCTGCAGGTTTCTGTACAACGCGCCCCGATGGATGAGATCGTTGAGGAATGCTGTGGCCCCCACACCTTCCGGCAGCAACTGCTCGGGAGAACTCCTGACAAGATGGTTCACCAGATCGCGCAACTCCCTGAACCGCATGCCATCACGCAGTCCTGACATCACCCTGGCGGTGAGGATATCCGCATCCTGCATCATGGTTCTGGACTGATCCTCATAATACTTCTGGCGCAGGGTCCATGCCATACGTTCCATGGCCGGCCAGTCCATACTTTCCATGTCGCCATCAACCCGCTGCGCTTCCCTGGCCAGCGTTTCGCCCGCGTAATGCAGATGCCGGGGCCAGCCGTCACTCAAATCGGCGAGACGATGCAGCGGGGCCAGATGACGGGAGATGTCAAGATCGAAATACTGTCCCAACCGCTCCATGAAATCCCTTGTCTCCGAATCTGTCATCGGTTCGGCCTCATGCAGGTGAATGCTGCGCGTGAGATGCATTTCCCGGGCCCGTGTATATGTGTCGGACAGTCCAGCAAGCACAAGCGTCAAAGGCAAGCCGATACCACCATCATGGATTTCCTGCAGGAAGTTCGCTTCCGGTGTCGTTCTGTTTCCGGCGAAACGCTATGCCTCGTCCACAGCCACGACGGCTTTCCGCGGCCATTTCCGCATCGGATAGCGCTGGCCAAGCTCCTGAAGCGTTTTTGGCATATCCTTTCTTTCGAAACTGACCGAAATACCGCCCGGACTGATTCTGTCGATCCATTCCATCCCGCTTTTGATGGATGCCTTCCATTGACGTTCAGGCAAAAACCGGGCCGCCGGTACCGCCCTGAATCCAAGGGAGACATCCCGCATCAACGCGCTTGTGGACAGGATCACAACCCGTGGGGTGTCATTGGCCCCTGTCCACCTTCTCTGCATCTCGTGCAGCAGCTAGGATTTTCCAGCGCCTGGGGCGCCCTGCACGATACGGGTCATTTTCGGCTGGCCTGCGCTTTCGCGTGACGCTTTCAGGATATCAGCGAGAATGGCATCACGTCCGACAAAGACCGGCGGCGGGGCCCCTTCGCCCTGGCGCAGGTACTCCCTGATCCGTTCGACATCCATCACGTCAGCCTTTCTGTCCGGTCCAGCCATACATATCATACGGACATCGAATTGCCAGGAAACCGCTTCAACTGCGATCCCGTCCTGTATGGTGATGCCGCGCCCATCCTCTGGAATTAGGGCGGTGCCAATCGCGGTCTTCAGGCGCTCTGCCGTCACTTCCCCGACAAGCAGGTTCTGCTCTTCCGCGACGTCGAAATCAGCTATGACATGGATGAACATCGATATTGGTGGATCGGGCCTTGATCCCATGCAGAAGCGAGCTTTTCCCGGCCTCAGGTGCGCCCTGCAAGATGGTGCTGGTCTTGCCCATGTCATGTCTGGGAGCGCCCGGCCCTTTCCAGATGTTGCTGGCGAAACCCTCGATCCGTTCCAGAATATCCTCCCGGCCGATATAGACGGGAGGAGGCGCGCCATCGGAGGCATTGACGAAGTCCTCAAGGGCCTCTTTCCTGAATTCAGTCATGGGATATCCATCGGTTCAGGGACTGAAATCCAACTCCCTGTCCGCGCCCGTCCGTTCAGGACGGCTGTCGGGATCCAGTTCACCAGCCCTGACAAGGAAGCTGCGGAACGAGGGGATGGGGCAATGATAGCGATCGTCCATGTCCATGTGCAGGACACCGCGATGGACCAGATGGCTGCGGAATCCGGCAGGGGACATGTTTTCGGGCAGCCGAAGTCCCGGACGGTCCTCCACTGCGCGTTGGATCAGGTCCTCGACAGTTGAGCCGACCATACCATCATGGAATCCCTGCATTGTCCGGGCCACGAGAATACGGCTGTCCCTCATCTTTCCATCCCGCTGTATCCGGTAGTATTTCAGGCGGCTCTCAGCGGCCTCCCGATGGATCCGCCGCCAGTTGACGGCGGCCAGATCACCATCGGTCCGCAGCACCTCGCGTCCCATGGACTGCAGGGCGTGGTGCAGATGCCGGGGCCAGCCCTCGCAGGGCGCGGCCAGGCCCATGAGCCTGTCGGTCTGGCCGCTGCGTTCGATGCCGAAATGATCGCAGAACGACAGCATGAGATCCTCGGTCTCAATATAGCCATTCATGTCCGGGACCGTCGTCAGGGCGCCGGTCTCCCGGACATCCACACGGGTCAGACCCATCCTTTCCACCACATCCGCCGTGTCGCTCAATCCACCCAGAACCAACGATAGGGGCAGGGAGGACCGACCGTCATGGATATCCTGCAGGAACAGGGTCTGCGGCGCATATTTCTTTTCCGGCAGACGCTGGGCCTCGTCAATGCAGAGGATGACGGGACCCTGCCATTTATCTGCCGGAAACCTCTTTCTCAATTCCAGGGAATTGTTCGGACGGGAATTGTCCGAAGCCGTCCATGACATGGAAGTTTCAGCCTTGAGGATTTTCAGATTCACGCCCAGCGCGATATTCGAGGACATCCTCCTCCATTTTTCCGAAGACAACCCTCCAGCCAGACCAATGAGCTCAAGTACGTCGGGCAACCCTTCCAGTAGATCCTTGTTGGATACCACAACAACCCGCGACTGGTTCGGGTAGTGGTCTCGGGTCAACGCCCTGTCCCGAAGTTCATCAAAAAGGGCACTCTTGCCAGCGCCAGGGGCGCCCTGCACGATGGTGCTGGCCTTGCCCACGCCATGTACCGGAGCGCCCGGCCCTTTCCACGTATTTTCGGCGAAACCCTCGATCCGTTCCAGGATATCCTCCCGGCCGATATAGACAGGGGGAGGGGCGCCATCGGTGGCGTTGACGAAATCCTGAAGCGCCTCTTTCCTGAATTCCGTCATGGGAACACTTCCCTCTGGATGATGTGTGTGACGGCAGACTATCCTGAATGGCCGTCAATGTCTATCATCACTCCTTTACGGACCTTGCCAATGACAGCTGACCTTTCAGGCCTGCCGCCCTATTCCTGGAGGGAACAGGGAAAGACCTGCGTCTCGCGGCCTGCCGATGCGCAGCAATTGTTATACACGAATCCTAAATCTGAGTATAACGGCATTAAGGGACTCCCACGATGTCCGTCCCGCTCCAGACCATCCACGTCGAACTGGCCGAAAGGGCCTGGACCGGCAGCTTCCGGGAGATCATGGACGCGGACGGTTCGGCCCTTATCAAAACAGTGAGGGGCCGGAAATACTGGTACTGGCAACCGCTGACCCGGAACGGCGCACGTCCGCCCGCACGGTATCTTGGCCCCGACACGCCTGTCCTGCGGCGCCGGATCAAGGAGAGGAGAGGCATCGCGGACGCGCGGAAGGAACGCGCGGACATGGTCCGGTCCCTCCGGGCCGGAAGGATGCCCGGCCCTGACGCCCTGAGCGGGAACGTGCTGTCCGCACTGGCCGAAGCGGGCGCCTTTCGTCTGTGCGCCGTGCTTGTGGGATCCCTCGCCTTCCAGTGCTATCCCCCGATGCCCGGCGGGCCGACGCGCACCGGCGTCCCGCACCGCGCCGGTCGCCGCAATGCGTGCCAGGCGCTCTCGGTGGCCGGTCCCACCCACGGCATGGCGCCGTGCAGTTCCGCCGCGATGGCGTCGGCCTGCGTCCCGTCACGGACCACCGCGGCGGGGACCGGTCCCGCCAGCCGCAGCAGCCGCTTCCTCACGCGCTCCGTCTCCCCGCTGTTCCTGCACGGGCCCGCCAGCGCGTCGTTCACGATGGCGTTGCGCCGGTCCGCACAGGCTTTCGCCCGGCGTTTGATGCGGCTGCTGTCCTTCGGTGTCAGCAGCGGACGGCGTCCGACCTCGCCCTCCAGCCGGGCGAAGACATCCTCTTCCTCCAGCAGCCGGGCGAGACCGTCGCCATCCTCCCCGCAGTCCACGGCGTCGGGTCCGTCGTCATCAACCGGTGGGGCATCCCGTGCGCCCGCATCGGGTGCCGTCCGTTCAGGCCGGTCCAGTCGCGGAACGTCTCCACCGCCGTCCGTCCGCGGCCGCTCCAGGCGGCGGTCCCGTTCACTGGCGCGCAGTTTCTCCAGGAAGGCCACCAATCGCAGTTCCACTTTGTCCGCGTCCACCTCCTCCGGCGGAAGGTCGAGCACGGTCACCTCGACGGAGGCCATCGGTCCGATGGCGCCGGGCACGGGGTAGGCCCCCGGCGGCGGGCGCGCCGCATCTCTGTGCCGTGTGGTGTCGGTCATGGCCGGCCCCTTCTCGATCGTGGCAAAGCGGCGGATACCGCCGCCGTCCGGTCCGACCCGATGCAGTCGGGGACCGTAAAAACCGGCGCGAGGGGGGAAAGGTCGGGGTTGGATGTGTCAAGGGATCCGCCGGTGGAGGCCAGTTTCGGCGGATTCGGACAGGAAAAACCGGTTGTTGTTTATTTCGGGGCTTATACGCCTAACTAGCCAAGGCCCGTTCACGACGCCGCGCCAGCTGCCGCAGATTTCCTCACGTTGAATTTCCGCAGCGACGGATCAGGCGGCTTCACCGCCGAAAAGATGGCACGGGCAATCTGCTCCGGACTCGCGTCGACCTTCGGAATCGGCTTGGGCGGCCTGCCGCGTCCGCGCTTTGGTTCCTGGTCCGCCTGATCGCTCACTTCGCGCCTTTCCGCCTGCTGCATGTTCTCCGTTCCCTGACGCCCGAACCCTGCTGCCGTCCGCGCCTGAGGTCAACTGTTGCCTTCTGTCGACGGACCTGCGTAAGCTCGACCCGCAAACACTCAAGAGTCCGGCCAATGGGCCGGGCCGCCCGCTGAATAAGCCTGACCCGGCAAAGGGGTAGCTCCCCGACGCCATGGCCAATAGGCGGGGACTTCCTCACTCCTGGGTAAAACACCCCTAAGCCATTGATTCCACGCCATTCACGGATCCCGGACTTTCGGGGGATTTCACCAGCTGGCAGCCGAGCTGCCGGGCCCGTCGGCCGAGGTTGGAGAAGGTGCGGTTCACGCGCCGTCGCCCGTATTCCTCCATGCCCCTCTCCAGGTGTTCCTCCCCCCGTGTGACCATCGTGCAGGCGAGGCACGCGGGTTCGCGGGCGGTCGCGGTGACCGCCACCGGCGCGTCCTTCCGGGCGAGGCGGGCGCGGTGCCGGGCGCCGATGAAGGTCTGGCTCCGGCGGGCGGACATGGCGGCCATGCGCAGGGCCTGCGCCACCCTGCTGGCCACCTTTGGCGGGCGGCCCGGCAGGGCCCTGCCGCCGACGGTCCGGGTTCCCGGCGCCAGCCCCAGCCAGGAGCTGAAGTGCTGGGCGGAGGGGAAGGCCGACATGTCGGGACCGACCTCCGCCGCGATGGTGAGGGCCGTGCCCACCCCGATGGTGGGGATGGCGGTGAGGCCGGCGCCCATCATCCCGCGCAGCGCCTGCGCCGTCGCCCTGTCCCCGGCGGTCATGCCGCGTGAGGCGGGACGGCGGGCCTCCGGCGCGGGGCCGCCCGAGGCCGCATCCGCCGCGCCGCCGTCCGGGCCCCCGTCTTCGGGGCCCAGTCCGTCGATCGCCTCCGCGATCCGCGCCTCGCAGGTCCCGATCTGCCGGGTGAGGAAGTCGAAGCGCTCCAGCGCCTGCTCCAGCGCGAACAGGCGCCCGTCGCGCCAGGTGCCCTGCAGCGCGTCCGCGATCCGCGCCCCGTCCGCCCTGATGCGCCGGTCGCGGAGCGCCGCGGGCCGGGCCGGATCGCGCCCGCCGCCGACGATCGCCCGCAGGATCCTCAGGCCGGTGGCGCCGGTGATGTCGACGGTCACCGAATCGAGCCGCACGTTCATCTCCGTCAGCGCCTTCTGCATGTGCAGGACGCAGCGCGAGCGGTCCTCGGCCGTCCGCCTCATCTGCCGGACGTACGAGCGAAGCGGGCAGATGTGGTCGCCGGGCCGGAACGCCCCCCGCAGGAGCCCGTGGGCCAGGAGCTTCCGGATCCACTGGCAGTCCAGCACGTCGCTCCTGCGCCCCGAGATCCGCCTCGTCATCCTCGGCGGCACCAGCAGCACCTCGAAGCCGGCCCGCTCCAGGACCTCGTAGGCGGGGATCCAGTACACCGAGGTCGACTCCATCGCCACCTTCCCGACCCGGCGGGACGACAGCCAGTCCGCCATCTCCCCGAGGTCCCGCGTGAAGGCCCCGAACGACCGCACCGGCTCCCCGAACCGGTCCGGATCGACCGCCAGGTGGTGGACGTCCTTGCCGATGTCGATCCCGGCGCAGTCCCGGTTCACGATCTCCAGATTCCCGGCCTTTCCCTTTCCCTTTCCCTTCCGTCCGCGTGGCATTCCAGCGCCTCCCCCGTTCCATCGCTCCGTTCGGGCGGGGAGGAACCACGGCGCATTCCCAATCTCCTGGACGAGGTCACGGCGGAGCCGCGCCATCAGTGACAGACGCCGGTCAAGGTTCGGGCCACGCTCTTATACGGGTGACATGCACGCCAGAGTACGAAGGACCTCGACTGCCCCGACCGCCACCGAGCTGGCACCGGCGGCGGCGGAGGGGCAACCCTCCCGTTCTGCTTTCGCGACAGCGCCGCCGCCCCGCGACGGTTTGGGCTCTTGAGTTGTTTGCAACGGCCCGGCGCCCGCCGGGACCGTCACATCAACAGGGAGACGAACATGACGATGCGATTGACCATTTTGCTTGCGTCCATGCTGGCGGTCGCGGGATGCGGCGGCGGCGGAGGGGGAGGTCAGGCCCCGAACACACCGAACCCGCCGACCCAGCCAAACCCACCGAACACGCCTCCGCAAGGCCAGTCCCAGACGCATCGGGGCGCACCCCTTGCCAAAGCCAACGGCAGTCTTGCCGGACCATACGCCAGGCCCGGTCCTGATCTGCCGCCAGACGGGCGCGATGGACTGAAAGTCACGAGGCCGGCGCACGGACATTCACCAGACGTACGTATCGTGTATGCCCTTCCCGCGCTCCTCGACCGACTGGAACCGACACGGGGGTAAGACACCGCCGCCCAGGAACGGATCGCCTTGGCAACGCAAATTCTGGAAAACCTTGTAGGCAAGGCCTATTTCCAGTGGACGCGGCACCTCACCCATGATCCCGACCCCGTGGTGCTGGTAGTCGGCGATTATCAGGGAACAGTATGTGGAGGCCACAACCGTATAGGATGCCGGATCCCTGAACCCTGGGATGTTGTCATGATCAGCGATGATTGGGTGATTGAGAACTACGTAAAGCTGTATTCCGGTGACGCATCAGGCGCGGTCGAGGGCATGTTCACCCTTCTCACCCACGAAGCGGGCCACCAGTTCAACTACGGGCACCCCAGCGGCACAGGACACGGATGCGGCGATGGAAGGTGCCATGCGCCCGACGGTTCCGGTAGCGTGATCAGCTACGACCATACGAAAGGGCGGAGCATACGTTATCACGTCACGAGGGAAGACATCCGGCACATCCCTGGCGCGGCCTGGAAGGGCGGCGACACGGATTCCTGTTCGGTGTCGAAATCCTCCGGGGAATCGTCAATCGACCGATGGGGGGTCAGCATCGACCACCGCTTCGTCGTGGACGGTCAGACGAGCCCCGGAGAACTCTTTGGCGGAAACCTGTCCATTGGCGACAGGATCACCGGAACCGGATGGATTGCGGGCGCGCCGTCAACCGACGTTTCGCTGACGGGTTCCGCGACATGGAGCGGCGAGGACAACTTCCTTGGCGTCAACCTGGACGACGGTCAGCCAGGCGCTCTGCCGCGTGCCGATGCGAACCTCCGCCACACGTTCGGCAACGCCCCGAACCTGACCCTGCAGGTCAACAACTTCGAGGCCCACTATTCCGCCGAAGAGTTGGGCAACGTTTGCGTCAATCGCATATGCCGGCCGGGCAGGATCAATGCCGACGCGACATGGCACGGGCGCAGCGGCGACTTCACCTACAGCATGGACTGCACGTCAGGCGGCTGCTCAGACGCCCAGGCGGAAGCCAAATGGCATGCCGACGGTGCAGGCGACCCGGCGGGCTGGGTCGGCGGTGTCGTCAATGACCAAGGCAACGGCTATGTCGGATCGTTCGCCGCTGAACGAGACTGAGGCGAAAACGCGAACGCCCCCGGTTCGGACCTCCTGGGGCGTTCCAGCAAGCCGCTCTTCGTCGGTCCAACCTGACTCCTCGATCGCCTCGTTGCCATACTGAAGCTGGGTCAAGCAGGCAAAAGCATGGCTAAATGACGCTGCCAAGGCGCCTGAAGCAAATAGAACCATCGCCCATATCAGATTGGGAGTGACAGTACCGGTGTGCCCTATGAAAGTCAGCGCCGCTATACTCGCTGCTCCATTCAAATAGAAGAAGGACCTGATGCCTTCAGAAGCATGTTTCATTCCTTCGGCCCAATGAAACCTTTGGTCGTCTGACAACATGCTGCCCCCCTGAATCTCTGGAAACTCTGGATGAAAGGCCGTTGTCGGCGTTCATGCCGCCGCTTCCGCCTTGGCAACCAGGTCGTCATACTTGATCCGCTTGCCCACCATCCCACGGGCGAGAAACGCCATCTGGTCGACCGTGTCCATGTCACGGATGTTGTGCCGTCCCTCGAACTCCGCGAGGTAGCGGGGCAGGTGAGCGTCCGAGATGTGGTGGAACGTGCCGTGATAGCCGCGCTTGAAGAGGCTCCACAGGGCCTCAATGCCGTTCGTGTGCACATCATCCCTGACATACTCGTGCGCACTGTGGCTGACGCTCTCATGCGCCCGGTTGATGCCCAAGTAAGCCCGCGCATCATCGGTGTAGACCGTCGCCGTTTCCTCGGTGCGGTCCTCGACGAACTCCTGCAGCGTCCTGGCGTCCGTGCTGTCCACAACCGCCACGCTCACCTTCCTGGACCCGCGGTCCTTCACGCCTGCGACAATCGCCTTGCCCGCCGTGCCGCGACCGATACCGGCTTCCTTCCGTTCCTTCCGCCTCCTGTTCGACATGTTCTTCACCTTGCCACCGATTGCCGTCTCATCGGCCTCGCATGGGCCGGGGAAAGGCCTGTCAATGCCGTCCATGAAGCCTTCGCGTATGCGCTGCATGAGGAACCACGCGGTCGCCTGACGCAAGCCAATGTCACGGTATATCTTCATGCTGGCAGTGCCCTTGATGCCCGTGGACATCAGGTGGATGCCGATGGCCCACATCTGCAGGCCGATCCTGCTCGACTGCATCACGGTGCCATGTTTCACGGAGAAATGGCCCCGGCAGTCCCTGCAGCGAAACGGCATTGGCTTCCGGTTCCTTTCCTCGCGGGTGCTGGTCGAACCGCAATGCGGGCAGAACCTGCCTTCAGGCCAGCGCTGCCGCTCGAACCACCTTTCGGCCGCCGCGTCGTTCGGGAACATTTTAAGCATCTGGATGATCGTCATGCCTTTGCGGTGCGATCTTCCTGGTGCCTTGCGAGCCATGCGATCTCTCCTCCTGACTATGGCTAGTTACATATCGGAAAATGCTGGCCGTATCAAGAGGTCTTGGCTAGTTAGGCGTATAAGCCCCATAATTTCAATAGGTTAACGTTCGTAACTACCCAGCTACTCTAAACTGGTGTTTTTATCGACGGTCGATCAGCTTGGCCTGAGATTGAGGATGAGATGATCCGGTGAGGTTTTCAAGGTTTGCAGGATGTCCCAGCCTTGTTTTCGCGCGGTTTCGATGACGGTTCGAAGCGTGCAGAAATTCCTGGCCCCATCCTCGGTTCGGAAGCACCCGGAAACCTTCTGTCGTACTTTGGTCATTCTGGGACCACGCTCTGCCTCATTGTTTGAAAACGGAACATTCAGGTCTTCCAGAAACAGTGGTACCGCTGTCCTGTGAGCCTGGAGACGTAGAGCGGGATCATGCCCTGTGCGTCGCTTCGGGCGGCCGCGCTTCCTGTGCCCGGTCGGGCGTACAAGGGGCGGTTCATTTTCGTGGAACGTGATGGCCTGTTCGCAACAGGCATCAAACCGTCGCCTGATCTCCCTGACCGCATCCGGGTTGACCGCGCTCTGGCCCTGACTTCGCGCAACATGCGTGAGCTTCAGCGCGTCGCGCGGAACGGTCTTCATGTCCGAAGCCCAGGCTTCCTTCCCATACTCGATGAGCGACTGCGGCTCTCCCAGGATATGCGCGTTGCACAATCCATGGACAGCATTCCCCACTTTGAAGTTGGCGGGCCAGCAGTCATGAACCGCCGTGCCGGCCAGTGTTGGCGGCACCTCACCCCGGCACGCACCGAGCCGAGGATGGCTCAGGGATGTGGAACACAGCATGTGAAGCCAGCGCGTTCCGCCCACAATCCCGAACCCGGTTTCATCCAGATGCTTCACGGCGGTCTGGGAGCCAGGCAAAAGGTTCTTCACGGCGTCGGCAGAACGGCTCATCCGCCTGGCCTTTTTATCAATCAAACGGCCCGGCGTTGCCGATGTGATCCTGGCCCCGAGAATATCCGCGAAAACCTGGGCAAGGCGCTCTTCGGGAATGCAGTGCCGGGTCTGCAGATAGGCCGCAAGCACCCCGATTTGATCGTCGTGCTGAGTGGGCGCTGTTACATCTTCGGGAAAATCGACGCGGGTCTCCGCACCGCAATGCCGGCATTCGCAGGTGTGCGCCCGATGCTCGGTTACAGAAAGCGGTGGCGGCGGTTCAAGGCCAAACACCTGTCTGGCCGCGGATCCCATGGCATCCTCTGGCGAAAGTGCGGCCTGACAGGATTGGCATTGGGTCGGAAAATGGTTGGTGGTCCCGTCCGGGTTCTCCACCTGTTTCAGGGTTCTGCCCGGATGTCCGGGTTGGCCGCCGGATTTTCGATCTGATTTGCCCCGCAGGCTTTTGGGCCGCCGTTTCCTGTCGCTGGCTGGTTTTGCCAGACCGTCGCTCGAAGGGGGCCTGCCGCTGCTGCGGCCATTCAAACCCAAACGGCGCCCAGGCTCTGAAACACGCTGCACAAGGACGGCGTTGTCTTTCCGAAGTTGCGCGTTTTCCTTCCGAAGTTGCGCGTTCTGTTCGGTGAGTTGCGCAACCTGACCCACCAGCGCCATGATCACATTGATCAGTTCTGATTTTGAGAAACCAGCGAGAGTTTCCGGTGTCAGATTTTCAGGTTTCATCCTCGCAGTCAGGCACTATAACGCCGAGAATGGAATCCGTTAAATGTACCCCGATTCTAATTGTCGCACCCAACCGGGGCAAAACGGAGTAGCTGGGTAGTTACTAACGTTCAATGTCAAAAATATGGGTGACGCGACAGCCGCCATGCGGCTGCGGTCGGAACGGCATCGACTAGGAACGGCGAGCGGATGCCGACCGCCGCAAGATGGCGCAGATATATGCGCATGGAACACGCCAGCTTTCCAGCGGGACTGGACGGGACCCGGCCATACCGGCGCAGAGGGGCTTCCCGGATCCCCGCCGCGTCGTACGAGCCGGGATCCGTTCCCGGACCGGCGACCGGCACGGCCGCCTGACGGGAGTGCCGGCGGACCGATCCCCCGCCTATGCCGCGACGATGCCGGAGCCATTCCCCGGACGGCTCCATCGCCGGATCCGCGGCCTGCCCAGGCGTCATGTTCCGGACGGTCGCGGCACCGGTCGGGTTGGGATGGTGCACGAAGGACCGGACCCGGAACCTACCATGTCATGAAACTTTTTGCTGAACAACGACCCCCCGCCACGGTGTATGCGGAGGCCATGGCACGGTCACAGATCAGCCGCACGCTGCGGGAAGAGGCGGCGGTTTCGCGGGTGGCCGCGATCCTGTCGCGGGAGCGGTTCGACAGACGGAGCGCGCTGGGTCGGCGCGTCTGCGGGGAGTTCTCGTTCGTCGACGCGCGCGGCCGCCCGCAGCTGTCCGGCTGCCTGAAGGCGCTGGCCGCCCTGGCCGAACGCGAGCCGGGCATCGCGCTGCCGCCGCCGAAGGCGCCGGCGGTGACGGGCGGGCCGCGCCTGCCCGGCGCAGGGGTCCCGGAGCCGGAGGGGGTGCCGCCGCATCCGTCCCGGATCGGGGGGCTCCGCGTCGGACCGGTCACGGCGCAGGGAGACCGGGCGCTGTGGAACACGCTGATGGCGCGGGAGCACCCGCACGGGATGGCGGTCTTCGCCGGCCACCAGCTCCGCCACCTGGTCGGCTCGGACCACGGCTGGCTGGGGGCGGCGGGGTTCCCGGCCGCGGCGCTGCGGGTCGCGGCGCGGGACCGCACCGTCGCCCGTCGTCGGGCCGGGCGGGGGCTCCGCCCGGACCCCGCTACTCGAGTGGCTCGTCGGTGTCGGGGTCCGTCACGCCGAACGCGCCGACCATCCTGCCGGACATGCCGTGCTCGGCGTAGAACGATCCGGTCGCCGCCTTCGGCCTCTGGCCGGCGCCGCCCCTTTCGTAGAAGGCGCCCTCCCACTTTCCGGCGGCCGGCGCGGCGGTTCCGTCCATCGTCCACCGCGTGAGGCCGGTCGCACCCGAGCTGGTGTCGGGTGCCATCCCCCCGCCGTCGCCGATGGCCAGCTTATGCAGCTCGACGGACCAGTCCCGCGGCATGCCGTCGCCGCCCGTGAACCCCCTGGTCATGAACCCGTCGATGGTGCCCGGGACGCTGTTGGTGCCCGGGACGCTGGCGCTGTTGGGCCTGAAGTCGGCGACGAGCTCGGCGTCCGCGGTGAACGTGCCGGCCCCGTCGCTGAGGGCGTACACGCCCGCGGCCCCGCCCCCATACGTCGCCGTTCCGGCCAGCTTGGTGTCGCCCTCCAGGCCGGAGATGGCAGTGACAGGTCCTCTGTTGGCGTTATGGAACGCGCTCACGTCCCACTTCCCGTCGGCACCCTTCCGGATCCAGTAGCCGTACGTGACGAAGGCGGCGTCGGCATCAGGCTTTATCCTTTGCTCCGGGTTGTCGGGCCTGAACCTCCAGATCGCGTAGTTCGTCCCCGAGAGTATATTGTTGTTCGCCGTCGCTCCGCCAGGAGTGTGGCCGTCAACTTTAAACTCCACTGCGCAGGCATAACCTATGGCGGGCGCGCAGGAGTAGGTGCCGGGCACCCCGCTGTGTTCGCCCCTCATGCCTGTCAACACTTCTCCAAACCCTCCGATCCGGTGAGTCCCGGCTGTGGTGACGGAGTTGACCTTCTTGTCGTTACCGGTGCGCGTGCCTGACTCATTGAGCTGGCCGTCACTCTGTATGGTCCACGCGGCATTGAACCTGTCATTCGGAGCGCTGTACCGGTTGTCGTAGACCACCGCCTCGTAGGTGGTGCCCTCGTCGTCCAGCTTGTACCTCGCGCCCTTCCAGCCCTTGAGCGCCGCGACCATGGTGGCCTTGTCAAGCTTCAGGTTCACGGCGTCCGCCTCGCCGACGGAGACGTTCACGGTGGCGTCCACCTGCAGGTCGGCAAGTCCCTGGTCGCTCCATACCGCGTACCGCCGTTCCACATTGTCGGTAACGTCATCATAGGGGGCGATGCCGACATGCACCGCCTTCATGGCGGCCGTGCGGCCGGACCTCCTGGTGGCAAGCATGGCATTGATGTCCATGAGCCGCTGGCGGAGGTCGCCGCGCTCCGCGTCGGGCACCTTCATGACCGCCTTTTCGGCGGCCTTCACCTTCTCGTCGGCTGCGGTGACCTTGGCGTCCTCGGAGTCGTCCATCACCGCCTTGACCGCGGTGTCGGCCACCTTGAGGGCCGTGTCCGCCGCGTCCTTCAGATCCCAAAAATTCCCGCCAGTGAAATTCCGGTCCGGTTTCCGGCTTGGCGCGGGCGTCGGCGTCGGATTCAGGCGGAATCCGGGCGTGCGGGGACCTCCGGCGGCGTTCCGGCGGGAAAAAGGGATGTGTCGCGGGTCTGCCCTGGGGCGGTTCGGTCGGGCGTTCAGGCGCGCCCGGGCGCCCCGCCCCGCGGCGGCGACCGTCCGGACGGTCCGGCGACGGCCAGGGCCACCGCCGCGTGCCCGTGGGTCAGGGCTGCGTGGAGGGTCCGCCAGTCGGGGATCGGGAAGCCGGGGAAGCACTGCCGGGTTCTCTCCCGGAGGTACCCCGTCCGCCCCCTCGCCCCGGCGCGGCGGCGAACACCCTGCGGGAGGCGGCCCCGGTCCGGGCGGTGGGGAACGCGGGCATCACCGTCATGGCGGGCACCGTGGTCAGGCGCCGCTTTCCGTGCCCGAAGCCGGTCCCGGAGCGGTGGCCCTGGTTCCCCAGCGTGCCGGGATCCCGTTCCCGGTGCGCCAGCGGGACCGGGCGGCGCGCATGACCGGCATGGGGCTGCCGCCGTCCACGGGAAGGTCGGTGACCCAGGGGAGCCCCTTCCGTTTCCCCCCGCCCCGGTGGGTCGGGCCGTCCGGGCCGCGGTGGCGCCTCGCGATGCATTTCCTCCTGGTGACCGTCTCCCGGCATCCGGTGACGCTGGCCCTGATGTCGGGACGGGAGGCGCTGGCCGGAGCGCCGTTCAGGCAGCGCAGTTCGTGCAGGGCGCCGTCGGCGTCGGTGAACCGGGCCGCGCGGGTGTCGGGGCTGGCGTCCGGGCTGGCGAACGGCAGTGCGTGGCCGCCGGGTCTCCCCCCGGGGACGGAGCGGAGGCCGTGCCGCCGCAGGCGGGCGATGCGGGGTCCGTTGGACGCGAGGCCGTCCTGCAGTACGATGGCCTTCAGATGCGGATGCTCCCGCCGGAGGCCGTCGACGGACCGCGCCGCGGCGTTGCGCTGGCGGTCGTTCCTCCTGTCCCCGTCGGTCCTGGCGGCCGGCTCGGGGGCCAGCGGCGGTGCCTCCCGGCGGTCGGGATGGCGGACCACGGCGGCGGGCATGCTGTGGGAGTGGCCCTTCGACCCGTCACTGTGGCTGGCGACGCGGCAGTGGTGGCGGTGGACGGACCTTGAGCTGAAGTAGCCGGCGCCGTCGACCGGGATCAGGCAGTGGCCGTCGAAAACCGGCTGGTCCCCGGCACCCTGCCGCGCCGCAGCCCCGCGGACAGGGTCCTGAACGCCGGTGGCGGCTGCCTGGGGCCGGCCGTGCCGGGGCGTCTGCGCATGGGGGGGGTCGCAGGGCGCCGCCGCGGTCCCGGACAGCGTCCGGAGGTTGCCGCGGACGATGGCGCCGCCGCGGCTGTCCCTGCCGGACCGCGGGAGCGACGGACGCTTCAGCGGGAACATCGCGGACGCCGACATGAGGTGGTCCGCGAGGCTGGACCGGCGCCCGTCCACCGGACCGGCGGTCCCGCCGAGGCATTCCGCCAGCGCCCCGACCGGCCTGGGCCTGCCGGGGTCCTTCCGGAACCGCATCGTCCCAGCTCCCGTCAGTGAGGCCATCAGGGATGCGGCAAGGGCCCCAGCCTATGATGTCAAGGGGATTCCGGGCGGTTTCCGTCCGCCTGACAGGAAAAGTTTACGAAACCCGGATCACGGAACCCCATGGAATACGGGGTCCGGAAGGGCTGGTGGGAATTGCTGCCATTACGAAGTGCAACACCGGCCATTCCCGCAGCGGGGGCGTAGCCCGAGCGTAGGGAATGGCCGGAAGGCGGGGTTTCCGGCCCCCGGGCACCGCGGATCCCGCATGCCAGCGGTGCGGCATGGCACGGTCACAGATAGGCCGCACCCTGCGGGACGCGGCGGCGGCCGCGCGGACCGCGGAGATCCTGTCACGGAAGGGTTTCGACAGCCGGAGCGCGCTGGGCCGGCGCGTCTGCGGGGAGTTCCCCTTCCTCGACGCGCGCGGCCGCCCGCAGCTGTCCGGCTGCCTGAAGGCGCTGGCCGACCTGGCCGAACGCGTCCCGGGCATCGGGCTTCCGCCGCCGAAGGCGCCGGCGGTGACGGGAGGGCCGCAGCCGCCCCGCCGCCGGGGTCCCGGAGCCGGAGGGGTGCCGTCGCACCCGTCGCGGACCGGGGGGGCTCCGCTGAAGCGCCGCGCTCCTTCCGGCGCCCCGGCCTGCCGCCGCGGCGGCTGCCGTCGCCGCCCTGCCCGGAGGGGGCGGCGGCCTGCGCCAGGGGTCCGGCGGTCCGCCCGGCGACCGGAGCGGTCCCTCCGCCTCCGGCGGCAGGGCGCCAGTCCCCGGCCAGCGGGACAGCTCCCGCCCGGCCCGCCCGTCCGTCCCCGATCCCGCATGCGCCACCATGGTGGCCCCCGAAGCGATCCGACCGGATGGCCACTCACTGACGGCCGATGCCCCATACTGTCAGACAGCAAAGGGATGGGTGGGATCCGACCGGACGCCGTGCTTCAGCCGCTTACGGAATGGCGGACGCGCGCCCCGAAGGGGCGTCGGTAGCCGGGATGGTGGCGGCGGTCGACGAACGCGTTCCACAGCCGCCTGCCCTCCGTGCCGGTGACCGGCTCCAGGCCCGGCGGCCGCAGCCCGGACAGCGGCGCCGCGGTCTCCGGCCGCCGGTCCGGGGCGGAGGCCCAGGCCGGCCTGCCGGCGGCCCTCATGTCGCGGACGCTTCCCTCCCGCCTCGCCGGCGGCTCTAGAATGCCGTGGCCCTCCAGCGCCCCCTGCCCATTGATCAGTTTCGCCCTAGACATTAGCTGATTTGTCTGTTGAATCGATTCGGGACCAGCCATTTCCGGCTTTCGCCCCCATAGCGGTCTCATGACCGCGGATCATCCGATCCGAAGCGCGCTTTTTTCCGATCACGGCCGTGAGGTTCTTTCGACCCTGCCGCCGGCCGGGAGTTTCGCCGGCCGTCAGGCGATGGCGCGGGCGGTCTGCGCCCTGTTCGGCTTTGTCGGCTCCGGCGGCGAGCCGCGGGCAGCGAGCTGTCTGACCGCGCTGCGCGAGCTGGAGGAGGCGGGGCGCATCCGTCTGCCGCCGCCGGGCCGCGGCGTCGGGGTTCCGAGACGTCCGCGGGTTCCCGCCGCTCCGGTCGCTCCGGCGTCCGGGGTTCCCGAGCGCGTCGGCGAGGTCTCCGGCCTGCGGCTCGAGCCGGCTGCGGACGAGCGCGGCCGGCGCATTCCGTCGACGCTTCCGCGCGACGGGCATCCGCAGGGCGCGGTTCAGCACGCCGGGCGGCAGCTGCGCTATCTGATCGCTTCCGATCACGGCTGGCTCGGCGGTTTCGTCTTCGCCGGCGCGGCCTCGGCCCTCGCTCCCCGCGACAGCTGGATCGGCTGGGACGCGGACGCCCGTCAGGCGGGTCTCGGCCGGCTCGTCGGGATGTCGCGCTTTCCGATCCGGCCCGGCATCCGCTGCCGGCATCCGGCGTCGAAGTCTCTGGCTCTGTGTCTGCGGCGGCTCGCGGACGATTTCGAGGCCCGCTACGGGATCGCGCCGCTCCTCGCCGAGACCTTCAGCGGGCCGGAATTCGCCGGGGTCAGCCTGGCCGCCTCCGGCTGGATCCATGTCGGGCGGAGTTCCGGGCGCGGGCGGCGCGCGGCGGCCGGGCGGCGGGTCGGGGCCAAGGGAATATGGATGCGCCCGCTGCGCCGGGACTGGCGCTCCCGTCTCGGCGTTCCGGAGGCGGGAGCCGCCCCGCCGCCCCGTCCCCGGCTGATCCTGCAGCCCGGCGAAGGGCCTGGCATGGATATCTGGGCGGAGAACGGGTTCGGCGGCGCGCCGTTCGGCCGGGCTCTGGTCAGGCGGCTCGTCAGAAGCGTGAGGATACAGTCGATGGCCCCTTCGAAAACCTTCTTCACCGCCGCCTGCGGCAATCAGGCGGCGGTGACCGGATACTACCGGATGATCGAGCGGCCCGCCGAGGGGGACTTCACGCCGGAGGCGATCCTCGCGGCCCACCGGGAGCGGACGGTCAGGCGCATGCGCGGGGCGGAGACGGTTCCGCTGGTCCAGGACGGGACGGATCTGAATTTCGCGACGCGGGGGAACTGTTCCGGCCCCGGCGTCATCTCCCGCAACAAGGGGAGCGCGGGAACGCCCGGCATTCACATGCACAGCACCTTCGCGGTCAACGGCGAGGGTGTCCCGCTCGGGGTGCCGCGCATCGAGTTCGACTGCCCGGACGGGAAGGCGGACAGGGGCAGGCCGCCGGAGGAGAGGAAGTCGGCCCGCTGGCTGCGCGGCTGGCGGGACAGTTCGGAACTGGCCGCCGCCGCTCCCGGCGTCCGGACGGTCTCGGTCATGGACCGCGGGGGCGGCATCGCGGCCCTGTTCGCCGAACGGCGGGAGAAGGGCGGAGCCGAGCTGCCGGTGCGGGCGAAACACGACCGGGCCTTTCCCGACGGGGAAAGCCTGTTCGCGGGGATGCGCGGCGGCCCGGCGGACGGGGAGCATGACATCCGCGTCGACAGGGCCTCGAAGAGGCGGGCGGCGCGGGGACAGAAGGGCTTCGCCGGGCGCGAGGCCCGGGCGGCGCGCGCGGAGCTGCGCTGGCGCCGGCTCGAGGTCACGGTTCCGAAGAAAGAGCGGAGCCGGCTCGGCAGGGAGCCGATGCCGCTGAGCGCCGTTCACGCCATCGAGCGCGATCCCCCGGCCGGGGCCGATCCGGTCGAATGGCTGCCGCTCACCACGCTGCCGGTCAAGGACCGCGCGGCGGCGATCGGAATCCTGAACCTTTACGCTCTCCGTTGGCGCATCGAGGACTGGCACGGAATTCTGAAATCCGGCTGCGACGTCGAGAAAACAGCGCACAATTCGGCCGAGAGAATCAAGCGTGCTGTGACGCTGGACGCGGTGATCGCATGGCGCCTCCCGGTCCTGACGCTGCTCGGAAGGGCGACGCCGGAACTGCCGGCCGGCGAGCTGTTCGCAAAACCGGAGATCGCGATGCTGCTTGACTACGCCCGCAGCATGGGCTTCGCGCCGCCCTCCGGATCCGGCCCCGGAGCGATGCCCGCCGTCGGCGACGTCCCGCTGGGGGAGGCGGTGATGCTGGTCGCCCGCCTCGGCGGATATCTGAACCGCAAAGACGACCGGCCGCCGGGGCATCAGACCGTCTGGGAAGGCTACGCGCGCATGTCTTCAGGAGCGCGGACGATGGAAAGAATCGTGGAACACGGCGCATCAAGCGCCCTTCATCAGCTAAATGTCCAGACACAAATTGATTAATGGGCAGGGTGCGGGGCTAGCCCCGCAGGACGGGTTGGACCGATACCGCCCTGGATCGCGACAGCGGATCCGTGGGGAAGCGTGGTCGGCCCGTCCTCCCGTCCGTCTCCCGGGTCCTCTTATGAGACCTTACAGGTCAAGCGCCCTTCTTCATGAATCCCCTTCATGGCCTCACATCGGCGTCCCTCCCTCCGTCGGGGGCGGCTGCCGTGCCTCCGGGGACTGTCCAGGCGGAACGTCGCGGTTCCATGACGCGCTCAACGACGCGTCCATCCTCCTGTCCGGTTCGGTTGGCCGATGCCGGCCCCGTGACCACGATGCCCGGTTCGGGCGGCGCGACGTTCCGGGGGGCGGGACCCATCTGGAGTGGACGGTGCCGCGTCCTGCGGCGAACCATGGACCCGGTCGGTCACACGCCCTGCCCGGTTTCCCCGGAAGGCCCCGTCGGGCCGCCCGGGTGTTCGGTTTTCGGTTGCCCTTCCGCGCTCAGGCCTCCGACAGGACGGCGCCCTGCGGCACCAGCCCGGTGGTGGCGAACCGCCACAGCGCGACCAGCAGCTTACGGGCCAGCGCCACGATCCCCCGCCTGCGCGAACGTCCGTCGCGGGCGCTCACGCAGTCCCTGAACCACGCGGCGAGCGCGCTTTCCGGCTGGTACCTCAGCCAGCGCCACGCCATCTGCACCAGATGCTTTCGCAGCATCGCGTTGCCCGCCTTGCTGATCCCCTGGTCGTGTTCGACGCCACCGCTCGCGAACGGCACCGGCGCCAGCCCCGCGAGGCTGGCCAGTTCGCGGCGGTTGCGCAGCTCCCTGTAGAAGAGCTCGCCGCCCAGCATCAGCGCGTCGTTCGGGCCGATCCCGCGCAGCCGGCCCGGCGCCGCCGCGTGGTGGGCGTTCGCCGGGGCAGGTGCGGCCACGGGCCGCGGGCCGTCGGGCTCCGGGACCGGACAATGCCCACCCCCGCAGGTTCCGGTGGAATGCCCGTCGGCCTCCGCGTGAAGGCCGTCCAGGGCCTTCCCGGCCGCATCCAGCATCTCCACCTTCCTCGCCTCGACAGCCCTGGGTTCCGCGCGCGCCAGCTCCAGCCGGGCGGGGATACCCCCGGTCCCGGCCAGCAGCTCCGGCGGCAGCGGTCCCCCGTAGCCGGTCTCCATCCCGCCGAGCCGCTCACGGAACCCCGGCCTCGCCGGGTTCACCCCGGACAGCCCGTGCAGCCTCAGAAGCCCGTCGACGGCGTTCGCGAGGCGGCGGCGCTCCCTCACCAGACGCTCCCGCCGTGGCGGCAGCCGCTTCCTGTCCTCCTCCGCGACGCTCGGGACCCGCACCGGCGACATCGCGTCCCGGTCGCCGCCGTCCCAGGCCGGCGGCGCACGGACCATCCGGCGGGCGCCGGTCCGGTCCGTCCTCACCTTCTTTTTCCTCCGCACCACCTCAAGGCTCGCCGGATCGCGGACCACCACCCCGGGGTCCTCGCCCTCCAGACGCCGGGCCAGCCAGAAGCCCTGGTGGCCCGCCTCGTACACCAGCATCACCCGGACATCGCCGCCGGACGCAGCGGCCCGCCGGCGCACCCTTCCGAGCCTCCCCGGAAGGCCATCCACATCCTGCGGCGCCAGTTTATGGAGACCTGCCTTCGACGTGTCGGACGGATCGCCCACCGCAAGGATCCAGCTCCTGCCGCTCACCTGCAGCGCCGACTGAACAGTGCTGACGTCGCCCTCGAAGGGGGTTCTGGAACCATTCATCTTTCTCTCCTTTCAATGGGCAGGGGGTTGCCGTCCGGCGGCCCCCCGCCACAACATGTTGCCATACCGTCATTCCCCTGCACCGAATCACCGGCGAAGGCAAACGCCGGCGCGTCCCATGGCATCTGGATGGATGCCTGGGTTTCGGAACCGGATCATCGCGGGGACAGGAGCGGGAGAGCATGACCACAATGGTCGCCGGAATCGACGTAAGCAGGCGTACACCCGACATCCACGTCAACGGGCGTGACTTCACGGCCACCAACGACACGGTCGGCTTCCGAAAGGTCGGCCGCCTCCTCAGGGAGGGCGGCGCCACGCGGGCCGTCATGGAGGCCACGGGGCGCATGCACCGGGCGCTGCTGCAGTCGCTGCGCGCCAGGGGGTTCTCCGTCCCTGTCGTGAACCCGCGGCAGGCGAGGGACTTCGCGAAGGCCGCCGGGGCCCTTGCGAAAACCGACAGGGTGGACGCCAGGATACTGGCGGCCTTCGGGGCCGCGTTCCCGGAGATGCGGGCCACGGCGCCGGCCGCCGCCGCCATCGACCGGCTCCGCGACATGCCGGGGCTGCGGGAGAGACCCGTGGCCCGGCGCGCCGGGACGGGGACCGTCGTGTCGGAGGTCGGCGCCGGCGCGCCCGGCACGGAGGTCGGCAGGGTCCTTGAGGACATCGACGCCGCCATCGCGGCGCTGGAGCGGCGGATCGGCGGGACGGTCGCCGGATCGCCGGAGTTCGCCGACAGCCACCGCATCCTGGCCCCGGTGCCCGGCATCGGCCCCGTCACGGCGGCGGCCCTGATCGCGTGGATGGCGGAGCTGGGCCCGGTCGGCAACCGCCAGGCCGCATCCCTGCCCGGCGTGGCCCCCCTCGCCCGCGACAGCGGCGCCATCAGGGGAGGGCGCCACATCGGCGGCGGACGCCGCAGGCCGAGGGACGTCGCCTGCATGGCCGCGCTGCCGTCCGGCAGGCGCTCCCCGGACATGGGGGAACCGTCCGATCGCCTCAGGGGGAGGGGAAAGCCCCACAGGGTCGCCCCCGTCGCCGTCATGCGCGGGCCGGGCGTGACCGCCAACGCCCTTCTCCGCGACCGGCGCGTGTGGGAGGACCGGACGGCGGCCGCCGCCTGACGGCAGGCCGGACCGCGTCCGTCCGGCGCGGAAAGCGAATCACCCGCCATCCGGCCGGGGTCTCCCCGGCGGGTGTTTCCGGCGCGCCCGGACGGCGCCGCCTGTGGGGAACGCTGTGGAAAGGTCCGGGACAGCCGGACACGGAAACCGGGAAAAACCGCGGAAAAGCCGCAGAAAAGCCGGATCCGGGCTTGATTTCCAACATGGATGCTCTCCCAACCGGCCATGCATGTGGCGCGGCGTCTGCGGGGGCCGGCCAGCCGGATCGGGTTCCTTGTGGCCTACGGCCATTTCCGTGCGGCAGGGCGGTTCTTCCCACCGGAACGGCACCATGAGCGCGGCATTGGGTTCGTGTCCCGCGCACCTGGCCTGCCCCCCGATTCATTCCCGCCGGAGAAATACATTGACATGACACGGCTGCGCCATCGGAGGCGCATACTGGATCTGCACGGTTTCCAGCCCTTTGACGATCGGGCCGAAGCGCGGCTGACAGCCGAAGTCGCGACAATGGCGCGGGTGCATCCCAGGCCCCGCCTCATTTTCGGGCGCTGCGTCGACTTCCCTGTCGGGAAGCGGACCGAGGCTCCCGGAGCGTGGCGGCTGGGCGGGCTGACCCGGACAGGACCGGGCGCACACAGGGGGGATCCGATACGGCTGGTGGACACACATCCGACCCCGAACGCGCGGCAGTTGCTGGACAGCCTGTTCGTGCAGGAAGCCGGAGCAGGTCGGTATCGGCTGACGCCGCTGAAGGGATTCCCGCATTCCGCCCGCCCCGGAAAGGTCAGGGAAGCCGCGGCCGACCTCGGAATCCCGTCGGATCCCTACAGGGAGACCATGCCTGTCCCTGAGAGCCCCGGCATCGGCGCCGATGGGACCGGATACCACGCGGGCGGCGCGCGGAGACCGGGAATGTTCCAGCTGCGGCGGCGGGCCGAAGCGGACCGCCACCTGCATGCGGTCGCCTTCATCGCCGACCAGCGCCACCGGCTTCAGGACGCCCTGGTCGATATGCTTCCCGGCGTCATGCGGTCCTTTGGGTCGGCGGTGACCCGGGACCACAGGGAAGCGGTGTTCGCGCAACGTGAATCCGAAGCCGGGCGGCTCGGGGGCATGCTGGATATCGTTGATGCCGAGGTTCTCGGTCCCCTCCGCGGGATCCGCGCCCTGGTCGAGGACGGGACCATGTCCGATGCCCTGAAGCTGGAAGGCGTCAGGGCCGTTCCCGACCGTGGCCAGATCCAGGTCGTGGACCGCCTGCGGGCCGATATCCGGAGAGGTTCCGATGACGGGGAACGGTATCACAGGGTTCTCGAGGACCGCTCCGTCCGCCTCCGGAACCGCCTCAGCCCGATCCTGGGAGGGATCGGGCTCACGGCCGGGACAGGAATGGCGGATCTCATGGAAGCCATTGCGTTTTTCCGCGGCAGGGACGGGCATGTCGATGCCGGCATGCCCCTTGCCTTCATGAAGCCCGCCGGGCGGGAGGCTGTCCTGAATGGACCGAAGGGGTTCAGGGCCCCGCTCTGCAAGGTTTTTCTCTTCCGGCACGTTGCCGGCGCGATCAAGGCGGGGAACCTCGGTCTGCGGGGATCCCGCAAGCATCGCCCCCTGGACGACTGTCTGACTGGCCGGGACCGCTGGCGCCGGGAAAGACCGGAGCTTCCCGCGCGGGCCGGCCTGCTGGAATTCGTCGAGCCCGATCCGGTCCCCAGATCCCTCGAAGATGCCCTTCAGCAGAGATACGAAAACACCAGCCGCGCCGCGGGCGAAGGCCCGAACCCACACCTGAGGATCAATGCCAGGGGCGACTTCCGGGTGGCGGCACCCGCCCTCGAGGACGTGGGCGGGACGCAGCCTTCCGACATCCTCCCCAGGCAGCATGTGGCGCCCCTGTCAGAAGTCCTGGCCACCGTCGACCAGCACTGCGGCATGCTCGGCGCATTCCGTCACTGGCAGCGGACCCATGTCCGGCAGGCGCCCGCTGAGGCGCTGACAATCGCCGGCATCATGGGCCCTGGCTGCGCGGTCGGTGTCCGGAAGATGGCGCGGATCTCCCATGCGGTCACCGAGCGTGAGCCCGAGCATGCCGTCAACCGGCGCTTTTCCCTCGACAGCATAATCGCCGCCAACGACCGCGCGCCCGCGGCTTCGGAGCGTATGGAGCTGCCACGGATCCACCGGTCGTCGCAGGCGGAACCGCGCACATCGAGTGACGGCCAGGAATTCGAGGTCCGGCAACCCTCCCTCAACGCGGGCCTCCGTTCAGGTGTTTCGGCCAGGGACAGGGTGCCAGCGCCTGCACCTTCACCGACGAGCGCGGTTTCCTGTGGCACTCTCCGGTGTTCAGCGCGGCTGGGAGGGAAAGCGCCTATGTCATTGACGGCCTGATGCACAGCGACGTTGTCCAGAGCGATATCCACTCCACCGATGAACACGGCTTCAGCGAAGCCGTCTTCGGGGCCACGCATCTGCTCGGACTGTCCTGCGCGCCACGGTTCAGGAACCTGAAAAGGCACGTCCTCCATCATTTCCGGGGCCACGGTGGCGGCGCATCGCAATGGATGGTCGCGCCGACAGGATACGTCAACGGGAATGTCATCCGGGCATCCTGGGACGACCTGCTGCGCCCTGTCGCCACGATCAGGCCCAAGGAAGCCACGGCCTCCGGGATTCTCCGGCGCCTGAACCCGTATTCCCGGCAACACAGCCTCTACAGGGCAGTCAGGGCCTTCGGACAGATCATCAAGTCCCTGTTCATCCTGCGCCATGTCGACGAGGTCGACCTTCGGCGGGCGATCGGGGGGCAACCCGACAAGGCGGAGCTCGCGAACAGCTTCACACGGGCCATCGCCGTCGGAAACCCCCGTGGCCCCGAACATGCCGACAAGGTCGAGCAGGAGATCGCCGAAAGCTGCAGCCGGCTCATCAGGAACAGCATCGTCCGCTGGAACCATCTCTATATGTCCCGTCGGCTCGAGGCCGCCCGGACACAGGAGGAACGGGACAGGCTGCCCAACACGGTCGCGGTCCATTCGCCCCAGTCATGGGGGCATTTCAACCTGCTCGGGGAGTATGGCTTTTCCAGGGAGAGACTGCAGGACAGCACCGGCGTACCGCCCCCCAGATCAATCCCCGGGATCAACCCGGAAAACCGGGAACCACCAGTCAGGTGAAAAGGAAGGCGCACCAGCAGGATATGGAAATGACAATGATCGATATGTAACACCTAATTTCGTGGTCTGTAGTCCCCCATTCCACCCTGAAGTGCAACACCAGTGGCGGTGGTGACCGGGGTTTTCCTGCCGCATGATGGCGCCAATCGGCCAGCAGGCGGCGAAAGTCCCTTTGATGAAGGGACGAGACTGCCATGCCCGAGGACCATCGCCACCGAACCCAGGATGACAGATGCCAGCCAGCCCCAGAGTTTATCATTCCCGGCACCGCAGTTCAGCGTGTCATCGCCCCTGAAGCGGTGGAGCGTGTTGTCGCCTGTCAGCGTGTCGGCATCTGAAATACTGCCGGTGGTGTCCATCTCGATCGCCTGTCTATAAGCAAGCCCATTTCCGGATCCGCCGACCAGCCTGTCGTCGCCCGCGCCGCCGGTGAGCGTGTCATCACCGAGGCGCCGGCCAGTTCGTATGCTGTTGACCCGGACGACACGTTCTTAACGTTGTCGTCCTTTGTTCATTGCCATTTCGTCCTGATGGTCATGTCGATCTACCTTTCTGCAGTTCGATCTGCAACTCCGAAGTCGCGCATCGCGGCGATGGCGGACCGACGGGAACCTACCCCCGCATGTCAGTCCCCATTTCCGCAGTGGGTGTAGCCCAGGATTCTTGGCTCTGGTCTATTTCTTGGCCCATAGTCCTGGAGCACTTGCCAGGCGGATCAAGCCACAGCGGCATGACAAGAATCTTGGGCTACACCCTTCCGCAGCGGTAGCGCATACCTTGGAACACGGGAAAAGTGCCCGAGAGTCACAAGGGTGTTTCTCCTGAACACCTCCAAAAGTGCGTTTCAGTCTGTGAAGTCATACCAGTCGGACTGCGACCAAATCTTCCCGGTGTCTTGTTATGGGAAGGGTCGCCTTGCAGGTTCCCTCGCCTTATCGTTCAGCCGATGCCCTGCATGAGCAAATGACCCGCCTCCCTCGCACCCACGAACTGCGACAAGAGCTGACAACTATGCAAGTCGTTGCGGACGCGGCCCGCCACAACCGCAGGATGTACATCGGCCTTTCGAGCAGGAATCAGCACATTCCGAACGCTCGGGCAGTAACGGGCCGGCTGCCCGTTACAGGGGTCTAAAGGAACTCGAGAATCCTGAGCCCATTCGTCGGACTGCGCCCGCGCACGTCATCTCGTTCCTGTACCCAATCGCGGAGATGAAGATCGTCGATGAACACGTCATCGCAGCCGCTCCCGAAATGCCGACCAGGATGCGCGAGCTCATGCAGGCGGAAAAACCGGAAACTGTCGACGCTGTCGTATCGGATCGTCATGCCAACCATCGTTTGCCGTACGGCCCTGTTCGCGGATAATGTTGGTCCGGCTCGATGAATGCAGGTCGGTCGCACGCAATCCGGGTCCGCCGATGGACGCACCAAATTCGGGCCGAAAGTTACGATGAATGGATGCCAAAGCGATTATGATTGCAGATCGCTACATATAAGCGTGCCTGTTCCAGGATGCGGCCACTGGGCGACCCCTCGCGGAACGCGGAAGATCCGGATCTTCCGGAAAATGCCCTTTTCCCGCTCGCCCGCTCCAGCCGCCACCCGGACATGCAGGGCGTGGGTCGCCGCGCAGCTGGATGGCCGCGCCGGGACGGTCGCCCTCCCGGCGCTGTATGTTTCCCGACATCCAAACAGCCCGGAGCCGCGGAAATCGATGGGACGATGCGGAATCGGGGTTTCGCGGCCATTCCAGCCCCGTTCCCCTGGACGCCTGCGGGACCCGCTGCTATCGGGACGGCCATGAGTGGAAGGAACGGCCCTGGCCTAGACCCTCCGGCGGACAGGCGGGCGGACGCCCCGGCGGGACGCCGGAGGGCCAAGGGCGTGACTCCCGCCCCGCGCGACGCCCTGGTCCGGGCGCTGCGGGGCGCCCGGTCCGACCTGCTCATGGAGGTGGAGACGGCCGCCGGGAAGCCGGCCTTCGTGCACGCCCTCCTGGAGGGCAAGGCCCGGCCGGACCCGGGCACGGCGCCGCAGCTGGCGGGGCACATGGTCCGCATCTGGCGGCGCCACGCCCAGGGCCGGGCGGAGAGGCTCCGGAACCTGCCGCCGGCGCTGCATTCCGGGACGTCCCGCCGGACGGCGCCGGAGGGGCCTGCGGAGACGGCCGCCGGCGGCGGTCCGGCCCTGGCCCTCCTGCCGGGGGAGCGGTTCGTCCTCCGGTGGCTGGCGGGGATGGACCCCGACGGGCTGTCCGGCGACGGGGCGGCGCGGGCCGGGTCCATGACGCTGACGCGGCGGGCGCCCGAGTCCCTGCGCCGGACCGCCGCGGCGCTGGAGGGAAACCCGGCTTTGCGGAGGCAGGTGACCGAGTACATACCGCGGACCTGTCCGGACGCGGACCTCGACGCCCTGGGCGACGCCGGGGCAAGCCAGATGGAGGAGCTCATGGGGACGGTCGCCGAGACACTGAGGGCCGAGGGCGAGGCCAGGTCCCTTGTCCGCCTGCCTGAGAGCCGGTTCGGGCCCCTGCCCCGGGAGTTCAGGAACCGCATCGCCGGGGCGGACGCCGCCCAGCTTGACGGCTGGTTCGACCGGGGTCTGGGCGCCGGGAGCCTGGACGCGGTTTTCGGGGATGGATGAAGCGGCGGCGCGGGTGTTGCTGTAGCGACCTGCATTCATAATCGCTTCGGCATGCATTCATCGTAACTTTCGGACCGGATTTGGTGCGTCCATCGGCGGACCCGGACCAATTGCGAACGAACCCGGATTGCGTGCGACCGACCTGCATTCATCGGGCCGGACCCACATTGTCCGCGAACAACGCCGTACGGCAAACGATGGAAGCCGGATCAATGGTTCGTAGCGCAGTTCCACCGAGGTAGGTATTTGAGCAGATGAACCGCTGCCACCAACGCAATCCCATGGTTGGTCAGTCTTTCCCTCGAACGGCGATCTGGTTCTTGACCGGCCGGTCGAGGCAAGTCCATCAAGTCGGGCCGACTCGCCCGCAGGTGCTCAGGAAAAGGTCAGCCTTACACTTTTGGGCCGCTTCCAGGATTTCGTCATAAACTGTCCCGATTTCGACAATGCACTGGATGTGGTCCACCTTTGAAGGAACCTCGTCCACCAAGCCCCGAAGTGCGACCTGCGCAGCCTGGGCGGCCTCCTTGAGCGCACCTTCCCTGAAAAATGAACCTACGAAGAAGTTGCCGTAATCCGGTAGAACGTTCACAACGCTGAGTTGTGCCTCCTGCGGTTCTGCCAGTCGCGATGACTCGGACAGAAGCGCCTTCGCATCTTCGGCATGTGTCAGGTCAATGGCACAGAGGATATGTCTGCTCATATATGAGCCTCTTTCTGCTGACGTCGACGCTGCAGCAGGAAGACGGCCAGAACCAGGAGAAGTGAAGGGACGTAGAAGATCTCTTTAGGTGGGCGGTCGGCAGGAATCTCGAGCTCTACAAGTTCCCAGTCCCAATCGATTCCAAGTTGCTCCGCCGGTCCACGAAAGTTGAGGTTATCGACGAATATCCTGCCGTCTTCATCGCGAAACTCGACGCCTGCGCCGTCAAGAAGTCGAGCCGCCCCATCTCTGCCTGTCTCACCAAGAGGCAAGAGGTAACGGGCATCCACGGCATTGCCGTTCAGGTCTTCGCCAATCAGGCGGACCCTTAACGAAGCATCGTCTCCCGCCGTTTCGGCCATCGTGAAGAGTTCCGAACCGGGTCTGGTTTCGAATTCCGGAACAATCCTGTTGAGGAAGTAGCCCGGCTGGAACAGTACGAATGCGGCCGCAAGCAAGGCCACGCTTTCATAGAGGCGCGATTTCACAATGAAATAGTTCATTGTCCCGGCGGCGAAGAGCAACATCGCGATAAGCGCGATGACAAAGACAAATACCGCCTGTACAGGGCCCACGTCGATCAACAACAGATCTGTGTTGAAGATGAACAGGAACGGCAGGAGCGCTGTGCGGATCGAGTAAAAGAAGGCTTGGAATCCTGTCTTCAAAGGATCGCCTTTTGAAATCGCCGCAGCGGCAAAGCTCGCAAGTCCCACAGGCGGTGTAACGTCGGCCATGATCCCGAAGTAGAAAACGAACATATGCACTGCGACGAGAGGAACGATCAAGCCAGCCTGTGCGCCAAGCTCAACCACCACACCGGCCATGAGAGAGGAGACAACGATGTAGTTGGCCGTGGTTGGCAGGCCCATACCCAACACGATGGAAATCAGGGCCACAAAGAAGAGCATCGCCAGGAGTTTACCCCCCGACAGGAACTCCACGAACTCTGCCATGACCTGACCTATACCGGTCAGGGTGACGGCGCCCACGATAATTCCAGCCACCCCCATGGCCGCGGCCAGGCCGATCATGTTACGTGCCCCGGCGATCATACCCTCGGCAATGTCGCCGACACCTTCGGCAATTCGCTGGCCTACATTGCCCTGATCCCGGAAATAGGCCTTAAGCGGGTTCTGCGTGAGCAGGATGAACAACATCGCGACCGTTGACCAAAAGGCCGAAAATCCGGGTGACTTCCTCTCTATCATCAGGAGATACATCAGGAGCAGGATCGGCATGATGTAGTGAATGCCGGTCTTGAAGATTTCGCGCACCGACGGCAGGTTCTGCATCGAGTCGAGACTGGTCTCAAGGTCAGGGCCCTTGGCGGCAAAACGCACTGCGGCGATATAGGCCACAAGCATCAGACCGAGAACGATTGGTACCGCAGCGCCACCCGCGACGGCATGGATTGCATCCACTACGGCACCCGTAAGAAACAGCAAGCCACCAGCGATGACGATCGAGGCCGCGATGATGAAAATCGCTCCGAGGATAAACGTGACCGGATGCGTCCGGCTTGTACCGGTCATTCCGAATTTTAGGGCCTCAAGGTGAACGATATAGACAAGCGCCACATAAGAGATGGCCGCCGGAACGATTGCCGTCTTGACGACCTCGACATAGGAAATGCCGACGTATTCCGTCATCAGAAACGCGACCGCCCCCATCACCGGCGGGGTCAACACCCCGTTGATCGAGGAAGAGACTTCAACTGCACCGGCCTTGGTTGCCGGGAAGCCAACCTTCTTCATGAGTGGGATCGTGAAGGTGCCTGTGGTTACCACGTTTGCGATGGAGGACCCAGAGATCAGACCCGTTGCAGCGGAGGCGATGACGGCCGCTTTGGCAGGGCCTCCCCGCAGATGGCCAAGGGCTGCGAATGCCAACTGCAGGAAATAGTTCCCCGCACCAGCTTGGTTGAGAAGCGCTCCGAACAGAACAAACAGGAATACAAATCCCGAAGACACACCGAGCGCCACTCCAAAGACGCCCTCGGTGGTGAGCCACATATGGCTCATGGCCTTTTCGAAGGAGGCCCCCTTCCACTGCACGACCTCTGGCAAGCCTGACCAGGAACCGAAGAACACGTAGGCAAGAAAGAACAGCGCTACGCCCATAAGCGGGATGCCGAGAGAGCGGCGTGCGGCCTCTAGCAACAGGGCCAACCCGACACCAGCCATCACGACGTCCATCGTGTTTGGTGCGCCAGTCCGGTCCGCGACACCACGATAGTCCCACCACAGATAGGACGCGGCGACTCCCGCAATAAGCGCAACGATACAGGTTAGCTTTGGAATATGGTGTCGAGGAGATGACTTGAGACCAGGAAACGCGAGATAGGCCAGGAAGACGGCAAATGCGAGGTGTATGGAACGGGTCTGGGTATCGTTCCAGACAAAGCCCACAACGAAAGGCAGCGGTGAAGCTATCCAAAGCTGGAAGATAGACCAACATAGCGGCAGAATCCAGAGTGCCCGACGGTCAAATGCGGACCCGGGCATTCGCCCGCCGGTATCGGCGTCACCGACTAAATCTTCGGGCACCGGATCCATGCCGGTTCCATCGCGCACGTCTGTCATGGTCCGCACCGCAAATCACTTAAGTCCAGGGCGCGGTAACGCACGCCCTGGAAAATCTCTCGCAACCCCAATTGGGAAGGCTGTGCGAGTCCTACATCAGGCCCGCTTCCTCGTAGTACTTGACGGCACCTGGATGCAGAGGCGCCGACAGGCCGTCCTCGATCATCTGCTCCTTGACCAGACGACCGAAGGCGGGATGCAACTTCTTGAAATCATCGAAGTTCTCGAAGACCGCCTTGACCAGGACATAGACGATTTCGTCAGGTGTCGACATGTCGGTCACAAACGTCGCCTTCGGACCCCAGGACGCGATGTCGTCGTCGTTACCTGGATACAGACCACCTGGGATTGTGGCCGCGGCATATGCTGGATTTTCAGCCAAGATTTTGGCCATGCCTGAAGTGGTCAGATCAAGAATGTCGATGTCGCATGTCGACGTCGCTTCCATCGAAGAACCATTCGGCAATCCAGCGGCCCAGATTGCAGCGTCAAGCTTGCCATCGCAAAGCGCAGCGGATTGTTCGGAGGACTTCAACTCGGCGGCAAGCGCGAAGTCATCTGGAGTGACACCTGCCGCTTCCATGAGAACGCCCGCTAGAACACGCTGCCCGGAACCAGGGTTGCCGATGTTGACGCGCTTGCCCTTCATATCGGCCACAGAGTTGATGCCCGCATCGGCGCGCACCATCACGTGCATGGGTTCGGGATGGACAGAGAAAACGGCACGCAGGTCGCCATAGGGCTCGTCATTTTCAAATGCCCGCACGGCCTCAATCGCGGCCGACTGAACGTCGGACTGCACGACACCGAAATCGAGCTCACCTTCACGGATGGTACGGGTATTGTAGACCGAACCACCGGTGGATTCGACCGAGCAGCGTACGCCGTGCTCTTTGCGGTCCTTGTTAACCAAGCGACAGATCGCGCCGCCAGTGGGGTAATAGACACCGGTCACACCGCCGGTGCCGATCGTGATGAAGGTCTGCTCAGCGTGGACGATTCCCCCTGCCGCAGCCATCGCGACGGCCGCCGCCGTCAGCTTCAGTTTCGCAATCATATCTTGCTCCTTTGTAGTTGCGTTGCATTTCGTTGACTTCGAAGCGCCCGAGACCCGTCAAGGCTGTGAATCTGAAGTTCTGCCGCACACCGCCTGTCTTCAGCTTCATTCCCTATCTGCACCATCGCACATTGCAGGTCGTCTCTCATCCGTTCGCGGTATTGAGGCCCCTATCCGGACGCCACCTACGAATATCCCATCGGGGAAGTGGCGCCAGTCACCAGCAAACTGCGAAGGGGCCGTGTCGCCAAGTCAATCGGATCTTCCACGAAGTGGCCCTTGGCGAACTGAAGACTGCCGCCCAGACCATCTGTGTTCCGGTCAGTGCGTCCCTCGATCGTGGCCATCTCCGACACGCGCTCCCCTCCAGCATCGTAGGAGCCGAGTGTCTCAACACATTTAGGTATTGTCAACGACTGAAGCGCGTGCTTCAAATCCTGTCTCTCACGGCGAAACGCGGATACCTTATGGCCTTGCCGAATCACGCATCTGTTGTCGTCATCGGCGGTGGTGTAATGGGTTGTTCGACCCTCTATCACCTCGCTAGGTTCGGCGCGGATGCAGTCCTTCTGGAACGCAACAAACTGACCTCCGGTACAACCTGGCATTCAGCGGCGCAGGTACGCGCATTGCGATCTTCGCGGAATCTCACCCGGATGATCCAGTACTCGGTCGAACTCTACGGTCACCTCGAATCCGAGACAGGGCAAGCGGTCGGCTGGATTCAGAAGGGCTCGCTTTCCCTCGCCACCAATCCCGACCGCCTCACGCTGATCCGTCGACAGGAGGCACTCGCCCACGCCTATGGCGTTGAGGCAACATCGATCTCTCCTGGCGAGGCCGCTGAACGCTGGCCGCTTATGAACGCCGATGACGTGATTGGCGCTGTGTGGTCACCCGAGGACGGACGTGTCTCACCCTCCGACGTCTGCGCAGCCCTCGTGAAGGGCGCGAAATCACGGGGTTCGAAACTCTTCGAGGATACTGGAGTCACGGGCATCCTTACGGCTTCCGGCCGCGTTCGCGGAGTTGAAACCACGCAAGGCACAGTAAAGTGCGACGCCATCGCAATTTGCGCGGGACTCTGGTCGCGTGAAGTTGGTGCCATGGCAGGCGCGGAAGTCCCATTGTGGGCTTGCGAGCACTTTTACCTGATCACCAAATCGGTAGAGGGGATCAAGGGCAATCTGCCGACCCTCAGTGATCACGACAACCGTCTCTACATCCGCGACGATTCCGGTGGACTGCTTATCGGGTGCTTTGAGCCCATGGGCAAACCCATAGCGCCCGGCATTCTGGACGAGAGCTTTGCCTTCGGACTCCTCCCCGAGGATTGGGATCATTTCGAACCGATGATGATGAACGCATTGCGCCGACTTCCCGCTTTGGGGACGGCAGAGGTCAAGATGCTGCTTAACGGGCCCGAGAGCTTTACGCCTGACGGGTCTTTCATGCTAGGCGAAACAGCAGAGACGCGGGGGCTCTATCTCGGCTGTGGGATGAATTCCATGGGGGTGGCTGCTGGCGGCGGTGCGGGTATGAACCTTGCACACCAGATCGTGTACGGACACACTGCCTACGATCTGTCCGAAGTCGACGCCAAGCGCTTCGGTCCTGTGTTCAAATCGATTGAACACCTGATGGCCCGAGCGCCGGAAGTCCTCGGAACGCATTACGAGATTCCTTTCCCAGGCCGTCAACTGAAGACCGCTCGCAACCTTCGCCATTTGCCGCTTCATGCGCGCCACAAGGCAGCAAACGCATGTTTCGGTCAGATGCCATGAGAGGCGCCGGCGTTTGCCTTCGCCGGTGATTCGGTGCAAGGGAATGACGATGGTGCAACATGTTGTGGCGGGGGGCCGCCGGACGGCAACCCCCTGCCGAATGAAAGGAGAGAAAGATGAATGGTTCCAGAACCCCCTTCGAGGGCGACGTCAGCACGGTCCACGCGGCGCTGGAAGTGAGCGGCACGAGCTGGATACTGGCGGTGGGGGATCCGTCCGACACGTCGAAGGCAGGTCTCCATAAACTGGCGCCGCATGACGTGGACGGCCTGCTGGGGAGGCTCGGGCGGGCGCGCGGGCGGGCCGCGGTGTCCGGCGGCGATGTCCGGGTGATGCTGGTGTACGAGGCGGGCTACGAGGGCTTCTGGCTGGCCCGTCGGCTGGAGGGCGAGGACCTCGAGGTGGTGGTCCGCCATCCGGCGAGCCTGGAGGTGGTGCGCAGGAAGAGGAAGGTGAGGACGGACCGGATCGACGCCCGCCGGATGGTCCGTGCGCTGCGGGCGTGGGACGGCGGCGACCGGGACGCGATGTCGCCGGTGCGGGTCCCGAGCGTCGCGGAGGAGGACGCGAAGCGGCTGCTGCGCCGGCGGGAGCGTCTGGTGCGGGAGCGCCGCCGCCTCTCGAACGCCGTCGACGGGCTTCTCAGGCTGCACGGGCTGTCCGGAGTGAATCCGGCGAGGCCGGGGTTCCGTGAGCGGCTCGGCGGGATGGAGACCGGCTACGGGGGACCGCTGCCGCCGGAGCTGCTGGCCGGGACCGGGGGCATCCTGGACCGGCTGGATCTGGTGCGTGCGGAACCCAGGGCTGTCGAGGCGAGGAAGGTGGAGATGCTGGAGGTGTCCAGGAAGGCCCTGGACAGCCTTCACGCGGATGCCGACGGGGCGGTGGCGGAGGCCGATGGGCCTCCCACCGCCTCCGTCCCCCGAAGGGAGACCCCCGATCCGGAAAACGCCACCGGGGAGGAAGCAGCGCGTCGTTCGGGCCGGTCCCACATGCCTGCCGGCAGGCCGCAGGCGGGCACGGATCCGGCCCCGGGGAACGCCCACCACGCGGCGGCGCTGGTCCGGCTGCGCGGGGTCGGCCCGAACGACGCGCTGCTGCTGGGCGGCGAGATCTTCTACAGGGAGCTGCGCAACCGGCGGCAGCTGGCCAGCCTCGCGGGGCTGGCGCCGGTGCCCTTCGCGAGCGGCGGCATCGACCACGACCAGGGGATCAGCAAGTCCGGCAGCGCGATGCTGCGCAGGCACCTGGTGCGGATGGCCTGGCGCTGGCTGAGGTTCCAGCCGGAGAGCGCGCTTGCCGCGTGGTTCAGGAATTACGTGAGCGCCCGCGACGGGCGTTCGCGCAGGCGCGGGGTCGTGGCGCTGGCGCGCAAGCTGCTGATCGCGCTGTGGCGGTTCGCCACCACCGGGCTGGTGCCGCAGGGCGCCGTCCTGTCGGAGACCTGAGCGCGGAAGGACAACCGAACACCCGGGCGGCCCGACGGGGCCTCCGGGGAACCCGGGCAGGGCGTGTGACCGGCGTGGAGCATGGTTCGCCGCACGACGCGGCACCGTCCCTCGGATGGGTCCCGCCCCCCGGAACGTCGCACCGGCCCGAATCGGGCATCGTGGTCACGGGGCCGGCATCGGCCAACCGAACCGGACAGGAGTATGGACGCGTCGTTGAGCGCGTCATGGAACCGCGACGTTCCGCCTGGACGGTCCCCGGTGGCACGGCAGCCGCCCCCGACGGAGGAAGGGACGCCGATGTGAGGTTATGAAAAAAAGGTTCATGAAGAAGGGCGCTTGACTTGTAAGGTCTCATAAGAGTTCCATGGATGGGAAAGACCGCTCTATTTTGGCGCGACTGAAACGCCGCAACTGACATTCGGATGCCCGGCGTGGCATCACGCCGTTGGCGAAGAGGTAAGGGCGGCACATGAGAAGGCCGCGATTTTTGATGCCTCTTCGTTTGGGAAGATCGAGGTGATCGGACCAGATGCAGAAGCCTTCCTCCTGAGGGTTTGCGCTGGCCACATGGGTCGCACACCTGGCTCCGTGATCTACACCGCAGTCCTGAATGACCGCGGTACGTTCGAAAGCGACCTAATCGCACAGCGCATTGCCAAGGATCACTACCGGTTGTTCGTTGGTACCACATCGATAGATCGCGACCTCAATTGGCTGCGGAACTACAGCTATGGCTTTGGCGTGAGCCTAACAGACTCGACCGAAGACTACGCGGTCATTGGCCTGATGGGACCTGAGTCAGCGCGGATTCTGGCTGAAACCGGTGCACCCGAACTCAATGACTTTGGTTACTTCAAGGTCGGGCCCGCCCATATAGCTCGTAAATTTGTAAGGGCCGCACGAATGTCCTATGTTGGAGAACTGGGCTGGGAAATCACGACGCGAACCGAGGATGCAGGTATCGTTTATGACGCTCTGCACGCGGCGGGCGCACGTCCAGCAGGACTCTATGCCCAGACGTCCATGCGCATCGAGAAGAGCTACTGCGCCATGGGCCATGAACTCGACGGCGATATCACGCCAATTGAAGCTGGACTTGCGTTCGCAACCCGAAAATCCGGTGGGTTCATAGGGGCGGAAGCGCTTGTTGCCCGGCTCGCTGAGGGTGCGGTTCAGAAAATCGTAGCACTTCGATTCGTTGACATCAACGCTGTCCCGCTTGGACGCGAGCCCATCTATGCAGATGGCAGGATCGTGGGGCAGACCAGCTCAGCAGCCTTTGGTTTTCGCATCGATGCTCCGGTCGCACTTGGGCATGCTGAAAGGTTGGTCGACCGTCAACGCGTTCAGGTCGACATCTCCCGCATTCTGTATGATGCCTACGTCTCGGTCGGACCGCTCTTTGATCCAAAGGGCGAGAGAATGCGCGCATGTTGACCGCGGACTCCTCGGCCGATGCGTCTGGACGACGAATTCCATTCCGCACCACCGACCAACTTGTCGAAAGTTCCTCAGTGCCGATCGAATTCGCGGAAACAGGAACAAACGCGACATGCCTGCTGTTGCGAATTGGGTTCGGGGGAGATTGCCAGAATGGCTGTCCCCAGCCTGAGAGAACCGTCTTACCCGGCACTGTTCTCCCTAACTCGCTCAAACCGACTCATTGGCACCCGAATGGCGCCAACAACCGTCCACTCCCTGCAGTGCCCAGGTTCGCAAACGGTTTGACTTGAGTTTCATCATCTAGCCCTGGGGCCCGCCAATCCATGTCTCATATCTTTCCTCGTAATTCAAAATCTCTCCCTCCAAAGGCCATCCGGGGCGAAGGATGCTATCTATATGACGAAAATGGGAAAGCTTATCTGGATGGCTCTGGCGGGGCCGCTGTCTCGTGCCTCGGTCATGGCGACCCTGACATCATCTCAGCGATTCAGTCGCAGGCCGGTGCTCTATCATTCGCCCATACAGGCTTTTTCACCTCTGAGCCTGCGGAAGAGTTGGCGGACCTATTGATTCTTCACGCACCCGGCACGCTCGATCGAGTCTACCTTGTCTCCGGCGGATCCGAGGCGACCGAAGCCGCCGTCAAACTGGCGCGGCAGTATTTCGTTGAGATTGGCCAGCCTGAACGTCACCGTCTGATCGCCCGCCGCCAGAGCTACCATGGCAATACCCTTGGTGCGCTATCCGTAGGAGGCAATGCATGGCGGCGTGCGCAGTTCTCGCCGCTGTTGTTCGACGTCAGCCACATTACCCCCTGTTACGACTACGTGAATCGGTGCGCGGCCGAGAGCGAATTTGAGTACGGTCAGCGTGCGGCGCAGGAACTGGAAGATGAAATCCTGCGACTCGGGCCTGACAGCGTCATGGCCTTTTTGGCGGAACCTGTGGTCGGCGCGACGATGGGCGCTGTCCCGGCAGTCCAGGGATATTTCAGACGCATCCGGGAAATCTGCGATCGCTATGGTGTGCTCCTGATTTTGGACGAGGTTATGTGCGGCATGGGGCGCACCGGCCATTTGTTCGCATGCGAGTGTGATGGAGTGGATCCAGACATTCTTTTGGTCGCCAAAGGGTTAGGAGCGGGTTACCAACCGATAGGCGCGATGCTCTGTACTGGCCGGATCTATAGCGCCATTGAGGAGGGCAGCGGCTTCTTCCAACATGGGCACACCTATCTCGGTCATCCGGTGGCCTCCGCCGCAGCGCTGGCGGTTCTGAAGAAGCTGACCGGCCAACGGCTCGTAGACCGTGTAAGCACCATGGGCGACCATCTGCGGAGGGCACTTATGGAGCGGTTCGGGCAACACCCGCATGTCGGGGATATCCGCGGGCGCGGGCTCTTCTTGGGGCTTGAGTTCGTCTCAGACCGTGAAGGGAAGGTGCCCTTTGCGCCAGACACCGGATTCGCATCCAAAATCAAGTCCGCGGCCTTTGAGGCAGGACTGATCTGCTATCCGATGTCAGGCACCCGAGATGGCAGGTACGGCGACCATGTGCTTCTGGCACCGCCCTTCATCATCGATTACGAACAGGTCAGCGAACTGGTGGACAAGCTTTCCCATGCCATCGACAGGACATTGGTCTCATAGAGTCAATTCTTCGGAAGCCGCTTTCTGAAACTCCAGCACCGATTCTGGAACTGTCCGTAGGACTTTGCATGGACCGCCCTCTTCCACGGCAAGAGTCAAAGGCGGGAACATCCTGATGGCACCCGGAGACAGCACGACACATGCACCGAAGTCAGCGACGCGCCCATCCAAGCGAACCACTCGTGTGGCTGACCAACAAGCCACCCTCCTCATTTGGTCCTCACGGCTCGGGGGCTTGGCATCCCTGCCACATGGAGGCTGGGCTGAACTTTGATGCGGCACCTGTCCCGCAGGGCCTTGTTCGTTGCATCTGGAGCGGGACGTGAGGGCGACCTGGCCGAGCAATGTCGCAGAACCCGACGAGACTGCAATCTGAGGAACGCCGAACAAGGCTACGCTGAATGTGCCTCAAGTCTGATTTTCCGGCGCCGCTTACTGAAGATCATTGAATGCGTCGCACAACCGGCTCAACGCCTCCTCGATGACACTGCGTGGAGCACCAATGTTAAAGCGCATGTAGGAGTCGCCCCCAGCACCAAATGTCGAACCGAAATTCGCTGCGATTTTGGCATCACCAGTGATTCGCGAGGTAAATTCCTCTGCTGGCATGCCAGTTCCCGAAAAATCCACCCAAGCGAGATAGGTGGCTTCCAACTCCATCGACGAGAGGCCAGGGATGGAGTTGATTCCATCATCGAACAGCCTGCGATTACCATCCAGATAGGCGACAAGTTCATCTACCCAAGCCGCTCCTTGCGGTGAATAGGCGGCCGCGGCCATATGCATACCGAATGCGTTGGGCGACATGCCAAAGCCGAGCATCCGCTTCGCAAATCTCGCTCGCAGGCCATCATCGGAAATCATGACGTTACCCACATGGGCGCCGGCAATATTGAAGGTCTTCGTGGAGGCCGACATCATCACCAGTCGGTCCTCGATACCGTCAATATGTGTCATCGGCGTGTGTCTCTGCCCGTGATAGACAAGGTCATGGTGAATCTCATCTGACACGAGAATCAGGTCATGTCTCCTGGAGAATCCAGCGACCCCCTGCAACTCCTCATGCGTCCAGACCCGCCCACCCGGATTGTGCGGCGAACAGAGAATCACCATCCGTTCGCTGCCGTCCATCTGTGCGTCGTAACTGTCAAAATCCATCAGGTACCTACCGTCACTATTGACGAGACGACATTCGACGACGCGGCGGTCTGAGCCTTTGATCACCTTTGCGAAAGCGTGATAGACAGGTGTGAACAGAACGATGCCATCACCGGGATTCGTGAACGTTTCGAGGCACATCGATGTTCCGTTCACCAGTCCGTGTGTAGTGAAGACATGCTTCGGGTCCACGGTCCAACCATGGCGCTCCCGCATCCACCAAACAATTGAGTCAAGGTAAGCCCGGTCATCGCCAAAGTAACCGTATACACCCACCTCCATCAATTTACGCAGGGCTTTCTGGACACAGTCCGGTGGTCGAAATTCCATGTCCGCGACCCACATGGCGATCCCTGTGTCATCCGGAACGCCATATAGCTTCTCCATCAAGTCCCATTTCGCCGAGTTGCTTCCACGGCGGTCGATGCGTTCGTCAAAGTTCATCCAGGTATTCTCCGTTCGCCCTTGCGGTCAGGCTAATTGAAGCTGAAGCGGGTGCAAGGCAACGTTGCGAATTCAGTTTCCGTGTCATAAATCCGCCGAATGACGCTTAGACACATCCTGATCCATCCTGACCCGAGGTTGAGGAAGCCCTGCGAACGCGTGGAGGAAATCACACCAGAACTCCGACGTCTCGCAGATGACTTGCTTCAGACAATGTATGACGCACCCGGTGTCGGGCTCGCCGCTCCGCAGGTTGGCGAGCTAAAGAGGCTGTTCGTGATGGACTGCGTGCGGGAGCCAGATGCGCAGCCTAATCCAATTGCGCTGTTCAACCCGGAAATCACCTGGAGTTGCGACGAATTGGACAATCGAGAGGAAGGCTGTCTGTCGATTCCCGAGCAATTTGCGGAAATCGAACGCCCCGCTGAAGTACGCGTGCGATGGCAAGACATCGACGGCAAACCTCAGGAGGAGAAGTTCGACGACCTGTGGGCGAGATGTGTCCAGCACGAGATTGATCACCTCAATGGCCGCCTCTTCATCGACTATCTGACGCCACTTAAACGGCAGATGATCACTCGAAAGACGATGAAACTGAAGCGCGAGCGGGCAAGGGCTTGAGTTCGCTGGGTGCCATTCATCCTGGGATAACCCCAGCATCTGGCCTGGAAGCGTGAAAGAACGGGTCGTTCGCTGTAGACCGAACGTGATCTGGGACGTATCAAGGCACCCGTTCCCGGAAAATGTGAGGGGTTCAGGTGAGAATTGTCTTTATGGGATCGCCCGACTTTTCGGTTCCCGCGCTTGATGCCCTGAACGCGGCACGACACGAGATCGTCTGCGTCTACTGCCAACCACCGCGCCCTGCCGGCCGCGGCCAGAGAGACCGCAGGACACCCGTCCACATCCGGGCCGCGGAACTGGGACTGCCGGTCCGGCATCCCAAATGCCTGCGGTCCTCAAAGGATCTTACCGACATTGCGGAACTTGATACCGACATTGCCGTGGTCGCCGCCTATGGGTTGATTCTGCCACCCAAGGTTCTCATTGCTCCAAAACAGGGATGCATCAACATCCACGCCTCCCTATTGCCGCGATGGCGGGGCGCAGCGCCCATCCATAGGGCGGTGATGGCGGGTGACGCGGAAACCGGGATTTCGATCATGCGGATGGAAGAGGGACTTGATACCGGGCCTGTACTTCTTCGTGCCACGACACCGATCCAGGAATCGGACACCACCGGAGACCTGCATGATCGGCTCTCGGAGATGGGGGCCGCACTGATCACCGAGGCACTCGGCCGCCTGGACGAGCTTACGCCCGAGCCACAGGAGTCTCTGGGAGCAACCTACGCAAAGAAGATCGACAAGGCTGAGACCAGAATAGACTGGGGTCAACCAGCCCGGTCCGTCGACTGCCAGATACGGGGCCTGTCTCCCATACCCGGCGCCTGGACGACAATGAATGGCGAACGGATCCGGCTTCTCTCCAGCCACGTCGCGCATGGTCAGGGAAGGGCAGGACAGGTACTGGACCGGAATCTGACAATTGCATGTGGAACGGATTCCGTGCGCATAACCAGGCTTCAACGCCCGGGCAGGAAGCCGATGGGTACCGCCGAGGCCATGATCGGATGGAAGGATGCGCCTGGCAAATGATGGACTATCCCGGTATCAGGATCAGGATGATGTCAGGGAAGTTCCAACGAGCCGATGCGCTCGCTCTCCTCCGCACATCACTCAACGACCGGTCCGCCGAGTTCCGGGATGGTCAGTGGGAGGCGATCGACGCTGTCGTCAACCGTCAGCAACAGCTCTTGGTCGTGCAGCGCACCGGGTGGGGCAAGAGCGCGGTGTATTTCATCGCGACACGCCTTCTCCGCAACCGCAGCCGCGGGCCCTCCCTGATCGTGTCGCCGCTGCTCGCGCTCATGAGGAACCAGATATCCGCCGCCGAAAGCCTCGGCGTCAAGGCCATGACGATCAATTCGACAAACAGCCAGGAGTGGCCCGATCTGGTCGAGGAACTCCGATCAAACCGCACCGATGCGCTGCTGGTGTCGCCCGAACGGCTCGCCAATGACAGGTTTGTCGAAAGCGTCCTGATGCCGATGGCTGGATCCATCGGCCTATTGGTGGTCGACGAGGCCCATTGCATTTCCGACTGGGGCCATGACTTCCGGCCGGACTACAGGCGTCTGGTGAATGTCCTGAAACACATGCCGGACAACATGCCAGTTCTGGGCACCACCGCGACAGCCAATGACCGGGTCATTGCCGACGTAAGGGCCCAACTGGGCAGAATGAGCGTCCAACGCGGCTCGCTGATGCGGTCGTCACTTGCGCTTCAGACAATGCGCTTTCCCACCCAAGCTGAACGGCTTTCCTGGCTTGCGGAAAACGTGGACGCACTTCCAGGCGCGGGAATCATCTACACACTTACCAAGCATGACGCTCGTCAGGTTGCTGATTGGCTGAGCCGTCACGGCACAGCCAGCCGGGCGTATTTCAGCGGAGTGACCCATGAAGGATTCGAGAACAGTGATTCCTATCGCAGGCACCTTGAGGACATTTTATCGAGCAACAAGATCAAGGCGCTGGTGGCGACGACGGCACTTGGGATGGGGTACGACAAGCCCGATATCGGATTCGTTATCCACTATCAGGCGCCAGGATCGATAATCGCCTATTATCAGCAGGTTGGACGGGCAGGACGCGGGGTGGACAACGCCTTCGGAATTCTGATGTCCGGGCGCGAGGACCACGAGATTCACTCGCATTTCCGGCGAACCGCATTCCCTCGCGAAACTTGGGTGCAGGCGATTCTGAGCAAGCTGGAAGAGTGTAATGGGCTTTCGATTCCTCAGATCGAGGAAACGGTGAACCTGCGCCGAAGTCAGATCAATCAGGTTCTGAAGCACCTATCAGTCGAGAATCCAGCTCCTGTCTTCAAGGAGGGATCGATTTGGCAACGAACCCCTATAGCCTACCAAACGGACCATGCAGGAATCCTGCGGCTGACGTCCCAGCGTGAAATGGAATGGCACGAGGTCCAGAATTACGTTGACGAGCGGGGATGCCTGATGGAGTTCCTCGCCCGCTCTCTGGATGATCCAAATCCCAAGCGGTGCGGAAAATGCGCAGGATGCATGGACCGGGATCCAGTTGTGGCTGCATTCGACTGTAAGATGGCCATCAGGGCGGAGCGATTCCTTCAGCGCACAGAAACGGAGTTCAGGTGCAGGTCTCTAATTCAGAAGGGTGGGTTCCCGAACTACGGATTCGAAGGCAAACTCCCGGTTGCGCTCAGAGCGGAGAAAGGCCGCTTCCTGTCCCGGTGGGGCGATGCCGGATGGGGCAGCATCGTCGCAGAAGACAAGCAAGACGGCCACTTCAGGGATGAGCTTGTCAATGCCGTTGCCGAGATGGTCCGCGAAAGGTGGCGTCCAAATCCGGGTCCCGAGTGGGTCACATGCATCCCTTCCGAGAACCGACCATCGCTTGTTCCAGATTTCGCGGAGCGACTGGCTAACCGACTCGAGATTGATTTCATTCCTTTGTTGAGGAAGATCAGGACCAACCAGCAGCAGAAAGATCAACAGAACGCTTTCCATTGCTGCAGGAATCTTGACGGGATGTTTGGTGTGTCCCAAAAACCTCTGGAAGGCGCAGTGCTTCTAGTGGATGATGTTGTCGATTCCGCTTGGACGCTTACAGTTGGTGCCGCACTACTGAGGCAGGCGGGAAGTGGGCCGGTCTGGCCTGTCGCCTTGGCGGCCGCAAGCATGGGAGGCTGAAATTACGCTCACGCCCCAATCCCAGGCAACCGCCCTGATGACGGCCCCACTTGGAAAATCGGACCAAACCGGAGCGAAGCCACTCTCAGCCCAGGAATGGACCAGGCTGGCCGTTTGGTTGCGGGAGCATGATCTCGAACCCTCCGCATTGCTCGAAGGCAATGTCAGATCGCTGCTATCCGATTGGGCGGATGGAAAGGTCTCCGTTGAACGCATTCAGTCACTGCTGGACAGAGGTGTCGCTCTTGGTCTCGCGTTGGAGAGATGGCAGCGCGCCGGCATCTGGATCCTGACACGCTCAGACCCGGAATTCCCGGAAAGGCTCAAGCGCCGCCTTCGAAGCGATTCACCCCCAATCCTGTTCGGATGCGGCAACCGCAGCCTGCTGAATTCGCCCGGACTGGCGGTGGTCGGCTCCAGAAATGTCTCCAACGAGGACCTAGCGGACACGGCCCATATGGGGAAACAGACTGCCATGCAGGGGTTATCTGTCGTTTCAGGTGGGGCCAGAGGTGTCGATCGAACCGCTATGATGGGCGCTCTGGAAGGCGAAGGAAAGGCGGTCGGGATCCTCGTGGACGGTCTGATACGTTCAGCCGGATCCACACACTATCGTAGATTTGTCATGTCCGGCCAATTGGCACTGGTCACACCGTTCAATCCCGAAGGAGGATTCTCTGTCGGGAAGGCTATGGCCAGAAACCGCATGATTTACTGCATGGCGGACGCCGCCGTCGTCATCCACTCCGCCGCCAAAAGCGGAGGGACCTGGAGTGGAGCGACCGAAAACCTCAGGAATGATTGGGTGCCGCTCTGGGTGAAGCCGGACACCGCCGGCAATTCGGGAAATTCCCGACTCGTGGAATTGGGTGCACGATGGTTACCCGATAGCCTAGCGAAACTATCCGACCTGTTCGCCGTCCCAACAGCTATGCCTGAGTCAATTTCCGTACCGTCACATCCTCATCAGAATAGCCAGAGCGAAGGAACGGAGGCGCCAATGGCTGGGAATGCCCGCACTGCTTCAAAGACCGCTGCCACCAGAACAGTGGCTGCTCCTGCCGCATCGCAACCTGGTCTGATTACATTTTATGAACTGTTCCTGCGCCACCTAGCTACAATTCTTGAAGCGGGACCCGCAGGACCCGAGGAAATCCGCTCCCGAATGGAATTGAACAAGGCGCAGGCAACCGACTGGCTGAAGAAAGCGGTGGATGATGGGGAGTGCGAAAAACTCATGAGACCGGTCAGGTACCGTTCTGCGCAAAACATATCCCATCAGAAAGATCTGTTCTGCAACAGTCGAAAGGTCTAGCCCAATCTATTTGGTCACGCCGTCACAGCCTGCGTTTCTCGTCGATCAAGGAAGTCAGGCAGCCGACTGTTCATGACGCAGGACTTTGGGAACATCATGGCGTTGGCCCTTCTCTCTGACCAGGGCTAGCGGATCCTCCGGGGCGCGGGCTACGCGTGCAATCGACACGGGAGATGCGCCGCACGGGATTGTGGGCATGGAACCCGACGGCCCGCGGTCCCACACAACGGCACGAAGCGCAACTCCAGGGGGTACAGGCTCCATATCGACGCCGCCGATGGGGACGTCTCCGTCAGCTGCATCCTGACCTCGGCTTCGCCGCGCGACAGCCAGGCCGCCATCCCGCTGCCGGGGATAACGGCGCTGCGGGTGGACCACTGCCACGAGCTCATGGACGCGGCCACGGTTCCCTGGAGATCGGGTTCCACGCCTGCCTCATGGGGCGCGTGGCGACCACCGACACCAACCCCCGCCGAGACGCGGCGCTGAGGGAGCGCCTCAGGAAAGAGGCGCTGGCGCAGCGGAAAGCGGGCCACATCCGCCACGACCGCGTCCGCTACCGGCAGCGCCCGGCGTGGAGCGCGTGAACTCCGCCCTGAAGGACCCGTACGGCGCCCGGCATGTCCGTGTCCGTGGGCACGCCAAGGTGGCCTGCCACCTGTTCCTCCGCGTGCTGGCCCTGACGGTGCAGCAGCTGATGCGGCTCACCATCTGACACCGCCGGCTCCGGCAGATCCGTCCGCCGCGGACGCCGCCCCGGAGGGGACGGCGCGGACAGCCATGCGCGGACGGCGCCCGACCGGCCACCCACTGCGGCATTCCGCCACACCTCAGCCGGTGGAAACGCCCCGGGCACAAGCCGGATCCGGTGCCGCGCACCTGTTGCCGCCGCTGCACGAACCGCAATAATTGTGCAAGAGGCTCTGTCCTGAATTCATATAAGCCGCCGCCGCGCCCCGTCCCGCCAAAGTCACGGACACTGGCATGGCATCCAGACTCAAGCTAAGTGCAACTGTTTGCGGTTGCAATGGGTGGAGTCCGCCTACATTATCTATTATCATGCAGGTGAAAGTCGATTAAGTGGTCCGGGATGGGTCGGCGCGATAAGCTGGTGGAACGATTCAGGACCACGCCAAAGGACTTCACGTGGGACGAACTGGTGAGGCTGTTGGAAAGTCTCGGCTACAGGAAGGCGCCTTCCGGACGGACCGGCGGATCCCGGCGCCGCTTCGTCCACGATACCGCGCCGACCATCAACCTGCACAGGCCGCATCCCGGGAACGTCGTCAGGGCGTACGCCCTGAGGAACGTGCTGGAATTGCTGGCTAGGGAAAACCTCCTGTGAACGTATTGCAGGAGCAGGATGGATATGGACAATGCTTGAATATGGTGGATATCTGGGGTCGATCGAGTACAGCGAGGATGACGGGGTTCTGCACGGCCGTCTTGAGTTCATCCGGGATCTGGTCACCTACGAGGGAACGGACGCCGAAGGTCTCAGGACCGCGTTCCGGGATGCCGTGGAAGACTACATCGAGCTCTGCGATGCCGAGGGACGTGTGCCGGACACTCCGCTGAAGGGCAGCTTCAACGTCCGCCCGGGGCGGGATCTGCACCGTCGTGCCGTGCTGTTCGCCAGGACCCGCGGCACCAACCTGAACACGGTGGTCAGCGATGCCCTGCGCAGCTATCTGGAACGGGAGGGAGGCGTCGCGCGGGAACGGACGCCGCGGGCGTAAGCGCCTCGATGACCGGAACCTGTCGGCGGAGGCGCCCGCCGCCACGGAAACGGATGAAGAAGACCGACGCCAACCTCCGGCGGCGATGCCAAGGTCCACGCCTTCGGGGACGGGAAGGACATCCTGGCGTTCCATGGGATCCCCGGTCCCGGCGGCGGAACGAAGCCCATAGGTCGCACGACCGCGCAGTCCGGCGGGAGCGCGGTGACCACCCGTGACGGCGGATCCGTCACGTTGGCCGGAACACGGGCGTCGCGGGTCACCGGGGAGGGTTTCGACTTCGACTACGTCCATAAAGATCACTTCACCTCCGGTGCCGTTGGCAACAACATATATGGTTGATGACTGCTCTGGTTCTGCACAGAACTGTCAACGCCGGGCAGGTAGCCCCTGAACCGTCCGGTTGCGGGCACGGCCGCGTCGCCGAGGCGCTGGACCTGGACCGCACCGCCGTCGGCCAGGCGGAATGGGCGACCGCATGGAGGCCGTCCTCATGTCTTCCATGCCGTTGGCATGGACGTCTCCGCGCACATGGCTGAATGAGTCATCCGTCCCGCGGGCCGCTCCGGTAGATGCGCTTCGGTCCAGCGAACCGCGCGTCCGGCTCCCGTTCCCGTGCCGGACCGCGTTCCGGTACCACCCGTCCGTTATGGGTCTGGCAGCATGGTTACTGGCCCTGGTGGCTGGCCATCGGGGCGAGCCATCTCCAGGGCGAACATGGTGGCACCATCGGGATCGGGGACGGTCAGGCGGCTTCGCCGGAGCACCATGCGGATAGGTACGGAATTCGGTGCTGAATGGCAGGGCCGGGGTCTTGGGACCGGTCCGGGCAGCGTATGCGCGGGCGTCAGGGGAGGGCGTCCGGAGCGGATCCGGTTCGGTGGGGGTGCTTTCCAGGGCCGTTCACAGGGGCGATTCGCCTGGAAACCCGGGTTTGCCGCGTGGATCCACCTGCCGAAACACTGGAACCATCCAAGGAACCTCGCATCGAGGCCGGTGACGTCACTCCTCGCGGAACGCGTGCCGGATATAGTCGGTGAAGGGATCGAGGAGGAAGGCGAGCGGCGTGCGGGCGCGGGTGCGGATGAACGCCTCGACCGGCATCCCGGGAACGATGCCGTGCGCCATGGCCTCCGCCTCGGACTCACGGTCCAGCTCGATCTCGGCGGTGTAGTAACGGGCGCCGGTGGTCTCGTCGACCAGTGCGTCGGCTGACACGGTGCGCACCTTGCCGGTGAACTCCGGCGCGGTGCGCATGCTGAAGGCGGGAAACAGCACCGTCACCTCCTGCCCGGCCCGGACCTCATCGACCTGCCCGGCATCTATACGGACCCGGGGCACCAGCGGCACCCCGTCGGGCACGATGGTCGCGACCTCCGCGCCGGCCGGGATGACCCCGCCCACAGTGAACACCCGCAGCCCATGCACCACGCCCGCCATCGGCGCCCGCAGCACCCGCCGCGCGAGACGGGTCTCCACCACCCGGAGGCGCCCGGCGAGCTCGGCCTCGCGTGGCTGCAGCGTACGCATCTCGTCCTGCGCCGCCTCGCGCCGCTCCGCCAGCAGGCGCAGCCGCTCGATCTCGTAGGAGGCCAGCGCACTCCGGCCCCGCGCCGCCTCTGTCTCCAGCCTGCCGCGTTCGCCCCTGAGCCGCGCCTCCTCCCGCAGCACCCGTGAGACCTCCGGCCTGCGGATGAGATCCTTCGCCAGCAGTCCCTCCTTGGCGCGGGCCTCATCCTCGACCAAGGCAAGTTGGTCCCGGACGGCCTCCGCCTGCCTCTCCAGCCCCTCTATCCAGGCCGCTGTCTGCGTCCCACGTTCCCCGATCTGCGCCACCGTCTGCGTCAGCGACTCGCGTCCCGTCTCGAACAGCGTCCGCTCATCCACAAGCAGCGCCGCCAGCGCCGGATCGTCGGCCACCGCGGCCGCATCGCGGAACGTGACTTCCTCTTCGGACCGGGCCTCGGCCGCGAGACGGTCGATGCGCGCCCGCACCTCCCGCCACTGCCGCGCAAGCAGCGCCCTCTCGGCGGCAAGTTCGGTAACGTCAAGCTCGAGGATTGCCGCCCCCGCCTCGACGCGCATCCCATCGCGCACCGGCAGCGCCGCCACAATCCCGCCGTCGGGATGCTGGACCGCCTGGCGCCGCGACTCCAGCTCGACACTGCCCGGCGCGATCACCGCGCCGTGGATCTCCGCCATCGAGGCCCAGACCAGAGCACCTGCGAACCCGACGCAGAGCGCCAGCAGCCCCAGACGGGCCGGACCACCCGTCGACCAGCCTTCCGCGCCTGCGCGCCCCGCCTCAGCCATCGCCGGACTCCGCCTCCCGATCGCCCGCGTCCGTGATCTTCCGCGGCGGTTCCTCCCGCGTCGCGGTCACCCGGGAAGGTTGTCGGGGGCCAGACAGCCGCGCCAGCACCTCCTCCACCGGACCGAACATCGTCAGCCGCCCACCCTCCAGCACCGCGACCCGTGCGCACTCGGCCAGCATCGCCCGGCGGTGCGCCATCACCACCACTGCCCGACCCGCCGCCTTCGCCCCGGCGATCGCCCGATTCAGCGCCCCCACGCCGGCGTCGTCCAGGCTCGCGTCCGGTTCGTCCAGAACAAGCACCACCGGGTCGCCGTAGAGCGCCCGCGCCAGACCGATGCGCTGCCGCTGCCCGCCCGAAACACCGCCGCCGCCCGCGAGCATCGTGTCGTAGGCGTCCGCCAGCGACAGGACCATCCCGTGCGCACCGGCCGCCGTCGCCGCCTGCACCACCGCCTCCTCGTCCGCTCCGGGGTCGAAGCGGGCGATGTTCTCCGCCACGCTGCCGGCCAGCAGCACCACCTCCTGCGGCAGGTAGCCCAGATGCTCCTGCCACAGAGCCTCACCATAGGCCGACAGCTCGGCACCACCCAGACGGATCTCGCCCTGCGCCGCCGACCACAGCCCGGCCAGCGCCTTCGCCAGGGTGGACTTGCCCGACCCGCTCGGACCCACCACAGCCACCGCCTCCCCCGGCGCCACGTCGAACGTCACGCCCCGCAGCAGCACCTCCCGACGGTCCGGCGACAGCACCGTCAGATCACGCACCCGAAGGTGCGCCGCGGGACGCGGCAGCGCCATCGGGTGGGCCTGCGGGGGCACCTCCGCCAGCAGTCGCGACAGCGACAGCCAGCCAGACCTCGCCCGCTGGATCGCCGCCGACTGCGCGACCGTCTGCTCCAGCGGCTGCAGCGCCCGGCCGAGCAGGATTGAAGCCGCGATCATCGCGCCCGGCGTCAGCTCGCCACCCAGCACCAGCCATGCGCCGAGCGCCAGCATTCCCGACTGCAGCAGCAACCGGAACGCCTTGCTCGCCGACGCATAGCCGCCACCCGCGTCCGACGCACGCATCGACTCGTCCAGCGCCGCGTCGCGCAGCGCCTTCCAGCGCACCCGCAGCGGTCCGGTCATGCCCAGACCCGTCACCGTCTCCGCCTCGCGGCGCACGTCCTCGGCGCGGAGGGCGGCCTCCAAGGTCAGTCGGCTGGCGCCTTCCCGCGGTCGGCGCGTCGCCCATCGATTGGCCAGCGCCAGCACCACCAGGACGGTCCCGCCCGCGACCGCCAGCCAGCCCAGCAACGGGTGGAAGATGAAGATCACGCCCACGAAAAACGGCGTCCACGGCAGGTCCAGCAGCGCCCCCGGCGCCGGAGAGGCCAGGAACCCGCGCACCGCGTCCAGGTCCTGGAGCGCCTGCCCGGGGCTGCCGCTCCGGGTCGGATCACGCGCCGTGCGGTGGGCGGCGTCGAACACCCGCCCGTCCAGCGCGTCCTGGAACCCCGCGCCCACCCGCGACAGGATGCGCCCGCGCAGGCCGTCCAGCAGCCCCTTCAGCCCGTAGAGATAGACCACGATGGCGAACAGAACGGCCAGCGTCGCCTCCGACCGGCTGGTCAGCACCCGGTCATAGATCTGCAGCATGAACAGCGGCCCGGCGAGCATCAGCAGGTTCACCACCGCGCTCAGTGCGCCGACGACGGTCAGCGCACCGCGATGCCGGGCGATGACCGCGCGCGGTTGCAGGTTCCCGCCCGAGGAGGTCCCGTCAGGCAAGGCCGCCTCGACGCGTGACCGGGAAGGGCACCACCCAGACCGCGGCAGCATGCCGAGCAGCGGCAGACCCGCTGCCGCCAAAGCGGCGTGGAACGCGCAGGATCGTGCGAATGTCGCGCACCCATGAGGCGATCCCGCCGCGCCGGAGCAGGTTCCACGGCCAGACTCTGCCCGCGGCCTTCGTCTTGACGTCGTACCCCACCCTCAACGCCCCCTGATCAACGCGCCCGCACGGCAGGTAACCGGCCCGCCACTCGTTCTGATGCACACGTAAGTGAGACGGACGCCGTTGACAAGCCCTTCGGTCCAAGGCGAGTATCTCCTGCTGGCTAAGCCATGGATACGTCGCGAACCAGATTTCGGAACGACCTGACTGCCGGAGGGGTTGGAGGCTTCGGTGATTTGCCATCGCCACGATGCGCGGACGCAACGCTTCGAATGAACCTGCAAAATAGGGGGAGAATCGAAGTGTCCAGAATAGGATGGACCGGCACCAAAGGCGACGACACCAAGTCGGTGGCGTCCGAGCCCGGCGCTTACAGACTGAACGACAGCCCAGGCGATGACACGCTGATAGGCGGATCAGGGCACAAGCCTCAAGACGCGGAAAACATCGAGATGGACGCCATCCGTGCACTTTCAGACGATGACGGGATCAACGGTGGCGCGGGCAGCGACACGATGGCAATTGTTCAACTTCCGGCCAGATTGGCGACTCGTGCCTTTCCGTTCTTCGCCCACTTCCGTAGGAAACGATTCTCGAGGCGGGCCCCGCGAAGCCCGAGGGAATCCACTCCCGGATGCAACTCAACAGGATGCGGGTAAACCACCGGCTGAATGGAAAGTCGAGAAACTCACCAGGCCGGTCAGGTACCGTTCTGCGCAACACGGATCCCATCAGAAGGGTCAGTCCGGCGACAGTCAGAATCCGCGTTGACCACCGCGCATCGCCGCAGGTATGGAAACGGGATGACCGTAGTCGCCCTGATCATTGTCGGCGCGGCCGCTGGCTTCATTGCCACGCGGCTGATGAAGCTGGACACCGATCCAATCACTACGGTTGCGATCGGCGTTTTCGGAGCGCTTGCAGGCGGTTTGGCACTGCAGTTTCTTACCGTCGTCACTGGCCTCCTGAGTGGCTTCGTCGGTGCCGTACTGGGATCGCTGTTGCTGATCTGGCTTTGGAAGACGTATTTTCTGCGGAAATAGCGGACTTCGATTTCTGCAGTCAGCCCAAGTTATGGCCAAGCCGCAGGTGTTTCGCTCACACAAGCAATCCCAATGCTGGACCTGCTCAGCTACAAATCGGAGCGAACAGAGAAATGGCGGGCCTCAAACCGCTTGCGGGTTGCCTCGATGCCCGAACTTCCCCTCAGACATATGCAAGGTCGAACTGCCTGGGTCGGAGTTCAAGGTTTTCAGGAGACCATCTTTCGATACCGCATAAGCGACTTGAATCAGAGTCCAGGTCATTCGGCTTCCAAGGAAACCGATCAAGGCAGTCGGGATGTGGAATATTGGTGGCTGATGACCCAAGTTGGCGGGTGCCCTCAGAGCGTCCTGACCCTAGCGAATCAGGTAGGCAACCCATATTCAGGAGAACCAATTTTCTCGGCACTAAAGTTCAGGCCGCACGGCATCAGCTACTCCTAGTGTGTCATGCGTGCCGGGCGCTAGGAAAGCTCGACATCTGACGTTTCGATGAATTGCCGCTCAGGACATGTTTCATCCGAGAAGATCGCGATAGACTCTCATTATTGCCTGCGCTTCCCCCTTAAGCGCGAACCGGTCCACGGCACGTGCGCGAGCGGCACCGGAAAGACCATCGCGAAGTGCGGAATCCTCTACGATTTCGCTGATCGCCTCAGCCATTGGCTGCACCTCACCCGGAGGAACGAGGCGACCGACACCGGTCGACACGAGATCGGGGAATGCACCGACAGTCGTAGCAACGACAGGCACACCACAAGCAATGGCCTCCAGTGGGGTCAGGCCGAACCCTTCCCATCTCTGGGGCGCTACATAGAGGTCGAGCGCCGCATACCAGTTCGCGACCTCGTGGGTCGGCACTTCCGGTCGGAATAACACCTGGTCTGCGATACCCTCGGCACTTACCCTCCTCTCCAGCTGTGCATAGTAGGAACGGTGCCTCCCGGTGGCCCTTCCAAGCACCAAGGCGCGAACATCCGTCCGACGCCTCAGCAAAGGAATCATCGCATCGAGAAACACATCCGTCCCCTTCTGAAATCGAATTCGTCCGAAACAGCCGACGAGGATTCCCTCGGGAAGACACAACTGCCTTCTGGTTTCCGCCTTATTCGCCACTGGACGAAAGGCATCCGTATCGATACCGTGAAGGATTACGGTTGCCGGACGTTCGAGATAGGTGGCTGACTCCTCTGACGTGGCGATCACCGCATCCATCCTGGAAATCAACCAGCGTGTGTAACCTGTGTGCCGGCGCTGCGAAGCAGAGGTAAACAGCAGCCTGTAACGCCTCCGAAATATTGACTTGAGGACGAGGCCAAAGAGCATCTCGGTGTTCCGGCGTGCGTGCCAGACGCGCCAGCGGTCACGAGGCAATGTAGCCGCACGAAGAAGCGAAATATGAGGAACATGCGGTGGAAGGCCTGGGCCAGTGGCCACTACGCCCATCACTTCTGCCATGAGCGGCACGAGGCGCACGACGGTGGCTGTGACACCAGACAATCGCGACTTCAGGTTCGGAGTGACAACTTCGATCTCAGTCATCTGACGAATTCCACCGATTCACCATGGCGACCTTCCGGTACTTTTGCTGCAACAGAGTGGGTACCTGCTCACCCTATCATGGAAGTTGCCCGCCCGTCTGACCCGAAATAACCGCAGCAAACACCGACGCATAAATTCGATCCAACAGCGCACCATCATTCCGCAATCTTGGGAGGCTCGGGGGAAGTCCACTTCTTTCGGATCCGGAGGCGGGCCTCGAAACCATCGCGATGCCTGATGCAATCGGAAGAAGCGTAGCTTCTGGCCAATCGGAGTCCGCGTCCATTGCGACCGCACCGTAGTCCCCTTCATTTGGGAAAGCATGGCCATCTCGCTTGGGACGGAACCGACGGCCGATTGGCGTAGACGCCTTGCGCAGGTGCCCGGCGGCAATCCGTTGGTTCTTGAAATTCACGGCGCAAATTCACCCCCGATGATGGTTCCGCGTTCCCTTAAACGGCATTCGCTGCAGGTGAGAAATGACCGGAGCTTGCCCTACATGGACACGATTGGGTCCGCCAAGCAGTGGAAGGGCTTCCTGCATTTTATGTCTTCAGAAGCGAAATGATGTCGGATGCAAGTGCCCGAACTCGGTCGGCCTGTTTTTCGACCACAGCCGTAGCCCGATCCACCATTGCGGAGAGGTCGTCGGAAAGTACGGCAGCAGCAAGCTCATCCGCATTCCCAATAGCCCGCGCCCCGGCACCCGCGGCAAGGGCAGCATAATCGTCAGTGAAATTCGCCATATGAGGACCGTATAGGACCGGGCATCCAACCCGGACCGACTCCCAAGGGTTATGGCCCTGTACGCTGCTGGAAAACGTCCCACCAACCAATGCAACCTTGGCAATTCGGTACCATAGTCCCAATTCGCCCATTGTGTCGGCTACGAAGACTTCCGTCTCAGGTTCAGGATATCCGCACTTCTGTCGTCGAACAGCCTGAAATCCCGCCTCGACCGCCGCCAACTGCACTTCTGATCCACGGGCGGGAAGTCTTGGTGCGATGATGGCCAGGACATTGGGCCGCTTGGCCCCAATCTTCCTTTGGGCCGCTAGCGCCACGACTTCATCTTCCGCGTGGGTGGAAGCCGCAACCCAGACAGGTCGTCCTGCCAGTGACCTCTTCAGCGATTCCAGCTCTTCCGCGTCATGGGCAAGAGGAGGAGCCAAGGGCTTCAGCGATCCCGTCACCTTTACTGGTGCTGGAGCTCCGAGCGCCTCGATGTTTCTCGCCGAATCGGCGTCCTGAGCCGAGATCATTTCAAGGTTCCTGTACAGCGCCTGCCAAAGCGGTCGCGTCAATTGTCGCCGCTTGAGTGCCGAGGAATTCATTCTGACGTTAATGAATGCTTGGGGAACGCCTCTTCGCGTAGCTTCAGCAACGAATCCAGGCCAAAGGTCCTGTTCCGCCCATACTGCCAAGTCCGGCTTCCAGTGATCAAGAAACCGCAGCCGAGGCTCAGGGAAATCAAGTGGAAGGAATTGGTGAATGCTCCGGTCCGGCATGTGTTGAGCGATCGCGACCGCCGATGCCGTCGAAATGGAAGTCAGTAGAAACACCGCTGATGGCGCAAGGGCAGACAGTTCGGAAACAAGCCCGCGGAGGGCCAGCAGCTCACCCACGCTTACCGCATGCAACCAAATCAGTTGACCCGACGGCCGAGGCAGGCCAGCGATCCCCAGTTTTTCCTGCCAGCGCTCCGGATCTTCCTTTCCGCGAGCCAAGCGATGGCGAAGGATCGGACGTGCCAAAGGCGACAGTGTGGATGTGATCGCGGAATAAGCGAAGTTCGGCCAAACGATTGAAGGATCATGTTGCAAGGGCAGGCAACCAGGCAAGAGGTGCGGTTATCAGAATCAGGCTGTGTTGATGGCCCGTGACAACCAGAGTTATCAATATGCCGGTCGATTGGCAAAGGTTGAGCGCGGCATGGGTGTATCCCAAGTTGGTTGATTTCCAAAGTTCGAAGGTACCATCCCTGCGCCGCGGCGGGACCGCGGATGACAGGCGGGCGGTCCGCCCTCCGGGGCAACGGGCATGGAGTGTGGGTTATGGCACAGGGAAAGGCGGACCACAGGCTGGCCGGCCTGCTCGACTGGCAGGCGGATCATGCCGCTGCGGCATAGTCAACCAACTTGGGATACACCCGCACGGCATGGTTGAATTCAGGAGGTCGCCGGACCAATTATGAGTTACAGTTCTCGGCAGGCAACAGACTAATCGCCAAGCATTGGTAACGGGTCTCAAGAGTCAGGAATCCAGTGGAAAGTGGTCCGCCTGCCGACTTGAGGGCGGACAGAGAATCGCAAAGGAAACGACCGCATAAGGTTCCGAGCCCGGAATTCTCAAATTCGACGGGAGGGTGACGATGGCGTTGAAAGATGTCCTTGAACGAATTCGGGCGGAAGAGGCTCGAGTGGGACGAAGGGTCGGCTCGACCCGGCTAATCGCCGTTTCAAAGTTACAGCCAATGGAGCGGATCAGATTCGCACTCAACTCCGGGCACAGGCTTTTTGGCGAAAACAGGGTTCAGGAAGCAGCCGGGAAATGGCCGCCCTTTAAGGAACTCTACCCTGACCTCAAGCTACACCTTATTGGGCCGCTTCAGACCAACAAGGCAAGACAGGCGATTCAACTGTTCGACGTGATCGAATCCCTGGACCGACCGAAACTCGCGCATACATTGGCAAGACTGCAACGAGAACTCGGCAGGTGTCCGCCACTCTATGTGCAGGTCAACACCGGCGAAGAGCCGCAGAAGGCCGGTCTGATGCCAATGGACGCGGACGCCTTCATCGCTGAATGCCGGAGACTTGGATTGCCAGTCATGGGGCTGATGTGCATTCCACCCATTCATGAGGAACCTTCCCTGCACTTCGCGCTTCTCGCAAAGATTGCAGCCCGAAACAGCCTACCGGAACTATCAATGGGTATGAGCGGAGATTTTGAGAAAGCGATCGCGCAGGGGGCGACGACAGTTCGAGTTGGATCGGCCGTGTTTGGTGACCGCGTTCGGTCTCGCGCTGATGGTCCACAATAGACCATGTCGAGGAATATCAGCCCAACCACGTTCCAAATCGCAAGGCACTGGACCATTCACTGCGTCACTCGAAATCTGGATCCGGCACCTGTATATATCCTATCGCCCAGAAGACTCGCTTCCAGAGCGACGGAATCCCGACGGTGCGCATCCTGCATCGCGGCTCCAAAGACCGCGGCTGGTTCCGCAAGTCGCTCAACTGACCCTCTGAACCGAAAAGACCTCTTCAGACCCGTGAGGGAGGCTGTGTTTCACCGATTACGGCTGCCTGTTGGACGATTACCTCCGCCTGCCTTATTGACGCGATGTCCACCAACCGCCCCTTGTAGACGGTCGCACCTGATCCTTCCTTACTGGCCCGTTCCATCGCATCGAGAATCTCCCGAGCCTCCGTCACCTGCTCATCGGATGGAGTGAACACGTCGTTTGCCAGCGACACCTGCCGGGGGTGTATCGCCCATTTGCCGACCATCCCGAGAGTCGCGGAACGGCGGGCCTGGGCAATGAAGCCCTCGTTATCCGAAAAGTCTCCAAATGGGCCATCGACCGGGAGCACTCCTCTAGTACGGCAAGCGGCGACAATCGCCGCCTGTGCCCAATGCCAGGGATCTGACCAGTGCCTTTTGCCCTCGTGAACCATGTAATAGTTCGCCTGAGTTCCCCCAATGCCGGTGGTCTGCATTCCCATCGAAGCCGCAAAATCCGCCGCACCCAAACTCATGGCCTGAAGGCGAGGACTCGACGCTGCGATGCTCTCTACATGGACTATACCGGCAGCGCTTTCGACAATGACCTCTAGACTCACTCGCTTTGTCCTACCAACTGCCGCCTCCACGGCAGTAACCAGAGCGTCAACGGCATAGATGTCAGCCGCACAGCCCACCTTGGGAATCATGATCTGGTCAAGCCGGCCAGAAGCCTGTTCCAGAAGATCCACAACATCACGATACCAATATGGAGTGTCGAGGCCGTTGATTCTTACCGAGAGGTACTTGCGCCCCCAATCAATGTCGCCGATGGCCTCGATGATGTTTCTTCGCGCCTGTGGTTTGTCGTCAGGAGCTACACTGTCCTCAAGATCCAGATTGACAACATCGGCAGCACTTGCGGCCATTTTTTCAAAAATCCCCGGCCGTGAACCAGGACCGAAGAGCTGACATCGATTTGGTCGGGACGGAGCGGTCGGCTGAACGATGAAGGACATTGGCGATCCTTATGAAGGCATGGCGTCGGATTTATGGGGACGTAATTTATAGTCACTCTCCCCGCAAGTCCGGTTACGACTTGTGCCAGAGTGTTTCAGGACTTCGTGGAAGGCCCCACCGAGGAAACGGCGCAGGTCTAGACCGACGACGGGCGCGGCTACGTCCGCATCGACAGGAACCACGAGAGCGTCAACCACCGTGCCAGGGAGAACTTGCGTGACATTGTCCCATCAATGGCGTCCCCACTTCCAGTCCGAAGTGCAACACCGGCCATTTCCGGCCCCCAGGCACCAGCGATTCTGGCCCGGAAACGGCTGAAATCCCGTCGGAATGGAGTCCATCCGCGTTCTTCAGGGACCGCAACGTCTCCGTCTGGGAAGGGCGCCCGTCCGGGCTTCAGATGGGCGCGACCCGCGAAATCCCTTCCGCCTCCTCCCCTCGCCTTGATCCGCGCCGACGGAGGCGGGCTGGCCACGCCAGGGAGGGCAGGTCTGGTGGAACACATCGGCGGGGGTCCTGTAGCCGAGCGACCGGTGCGGCCGCACGTCCAGTCGGTCCTGCACCGCTGTTGAATTGGCCAGTGCTGCACTTCGAAATGGAAGCGGAGAGACAATGGACTGACCCTGCCAATTGCGCCCACCTATGCGACAACCTTGACCGTCTCCCATTGAATTTGATCGTCGGAAGCCCCGGGTGTAGCTTAGACTGTTGGCATCAGGCTGCGGCGGCCTGATTCGCCGCCACTCGAGCAGGTCGGCCAGCCTGTGGTTCATGCCGCAGCTTTTCAGCGCCAGCATGGCGTTGGCCCCCTCTCCGACCAGCGGGTGCCGGAGCGCTTCAGCCGGAGCCCGAACTGCCGGCCGCTGAACGGCTCAAGATACCGGACGGGGTTCACCGTGCGCTGCTGCCGGGACGGCATGGCACCCGCTGACGCCAGGGCCGGAAACCGCCCGGGTTGCCGTCAACCGCCTGCGAAAGCCGCGGCAATCTATGCCGCGCCGGCCTCCCCCTCTTCCATTCTCTCGAGGGTGATCCGGTAGCCGAGCGCACCCGCCACCCGCGACAGCGTTCTCATGGTTGGATTGCCCCCTGGCCGGAAGGACCTGTACATCACCTCACGGCTGACGTTGGCGCGGGCGGCGATCTCGCCCATTCCCCGGGCCCGGGCGATGTCGCCGATGACCGCGACGATGAGGTCCGGGTCGCCGTCCTCGAAGGCCGCCTCCAGGTAGGCCTGCTGGGCTTCGGGCGTCCCGAGACGCTCCGCGGGATCCCAGGGTTCGGTCTCAACTGTCATTTCCGATCTCCCCTGCCAGTCGCCTCGCGCGGGCGATGTCGGCGCACTGGCTCTTCTTTCCGCCGCCTCAGAGCAGCAGTATGACGCTATCGCCCTGCCACGTGAGGTACACCCGATAGCCCGGCCCGTGATGGACGCGCAGTTCGCAGACATCACCGCCAAGACCCTTCACATCGCTCATGTTGCCCATTGCGAGCCTCCTGATGCGCACGTCGATGCGCACCACGGCACACTGATCCTTAAGTCCATTGAGCCAACGCGAGGACTCCAGCGTCTGTCGAACCTCCAACATCTGTGCATTTTACTGCACAGCATGGAAGCTGTCAACAATCTGGGCTACATCCGGAAGCGCCAATCGGTTTGTCTATCGAGGCAGCGTGTGCCATTGACAATGATTGGTCGGCTAGGGACATTCCACATTGCCGGAACTGGCAACAGACTACATCCGAATCCAACAGCTTTCGATTTCCCGGTCGCTTCTGGATTACGGGATGAATGAACCGTGTCAGCCATCGGCACTGATGCCAGGACAGCCCATGAGAAAGGCCTTGAGATGATTGATGCACCGTACCTGCTGTTTCTGGGAGACGCGCCTGACCAGCTTTCCGCGAAGGTTGGTCAAGGCATTAAGGATTGGAGGCCGGGACGCGCCATTGGCCAGTATCGGATGTCAGGCTGTGTGGCGGATCTGGGACTCCCCGACATGACGCTCGAAGAGGCCCGCGAAGCCGGTGTACAAACTCTTGTCATTGGCGTGGCCAACCGGGGTGGTTTCATCAGTCCCGAATGGAAAGAGGTGCTGGTCATGGCGCTGGAAGAGGGCCTCGATCTCGCTTCCGGACTGCACAGTCTCCTGCGTGACGAGCCTGATCTGGTCAACGTGGCCAATTCCACGGGCCGCACATTGCATGACGTGCGGGTACCCAATAGGCCCTATCCGATCGCCAACGGAACAAAACGTTCAGGCAAGAGGTGTCTTACAGTCGGCACGGACTGTTCGGTAGGAAAAATGTATACGACTCTCGCTATGGACCGCGAGTTCCGGAAGCGCGGTCTGGCGGCGACCTTTCGCGCTACCGGGCAGACCGGAATTCTGATCGACGGCGACGGCGTTCCACTCGATGCCGTTGTCGCGGACTTCATGTCGGGATCGGTGGAATGGCTAACCCCCGACAATGACGAAGACCATTGGGACCTACTCGAGGGTCAGGGTTCGCTCTTTCACATCTCTTACTCCGGTGTGACCATGGCACTGATCCACGGCGGCCAACCCGACGCGCTCGTGCTCTGCCACGAGCCGACGCGAACCCATATGCGTGGGCTTCCTGATTACCAACTACCCTCACTCGAAGCCCTACGGGATCTGGCGCTCCAGCTGTCGAGAGTAGCGAATCCAGACTGCAGGGTTATCGGTATTGCCGTAAACACAGCTGCACTTGAGGAAGGTGACGCCAAGAGCTGCCTTGCAGAGATCGAGGCCCGGATGGGATATCCGGCGGTCGATCCATTCCGGCAGGGTGCAGGGCGACTGGTCGATGCCCTTATCGCAGGTTGAACGGCAGAATCCTCAACTGAAGCTGCAAAATCGTTGGCAACCAATTTGGCATGGTCTGTAGGCACGCACGCAGGTAGGTGGATGGTATGGAAGTCACTGTCGCACGTAACATGTTTCCGCTTGTTCGGGCCTTCACGATTTCCCGTGGTTCCCGATCCCACGCCTACGTCCTGACCGCGACAGTCACCGATGGAGAGACGGCTGGACGAGGAGAATGCGTTCCATACGCTCGCTACGGCGAGACACTGGATTCCGTAGCGAGCCAGATTGAGCGTGTCGACCCAATCTGCCGCACAGCACTGCAGGAGGCGCTTCCCCCAGGGGCGGCAAGGAATGCGGTTGACTGCGCACTATGGGATCTGGAAGCAAAGCGATTGGGTCGGCACGTCTGGGAACTTGCAGGGCTGGCCGCTCCAAGGCCGGTCGTTACAGCCTACACGATTTCCCTGGACACTCCCGACAACATGCGTTTGGCCGCCGCTCACAATTCCCATCGACCAATCCTGAAAATCAAGCTCGGTACGCGAGACGACATGCCCAGACTCGAAGCTGTTCGCGAAGGTGCCCCCGATACACGGATTATTGTCGACGCGAACGAAGGTTGGACAGAGGAAATCTACAGCGACCTTGCTCCGCACCTGGTTCGCCTGGGCGTGGAACTGGTCGAGCAGCCGTTGCCAGCGGAGGACGATGCCATACTGGCTGAAATTCCCCGTCCACTTCCGGTTTGCGCAGACGAAAGCTGCCATGACCGCACCTCGCTGCCAAGCCTTTATGGCAGGTACGACTTCGTAAACATCAAACTCGACAAGGCCGGCGGGCTGACCGAAGCGCTCGCCCTTCGCGACGCTGCGTTCGCAGAAGGTTACGGCATCATGGTCGGGTGCATGTTAGGCTCTAGCCTGTCTATGGCACCGGCACTGCTCGTGGCACAGAACGCCGCAGTGGTTGACCTTGACGGACCTCTCCTGTTGGCCGAAGACCGCGAGGTGCCTCTCAGGTACGACGGCTCCGAAGTGCATCCACCAGCCTCGGAACTGTGGGGCTAGGGTGCAGGGGACGGAATCGTTGCAGGAGCCGGCCTGAAGAAGGAGGACGGGAACCGATGAGCCGGATCGTGTATGTGAATGGTGCCTATGTACCAGAGGAAAGGGCAAGCGTATCGGTCTTTGACCGAGGCTTCCTTTTCGCTGACGGCGTCTATGAGGTCACGAGCGTTTTGGACGGCAAGCTGGTTGACTTTGATGGCCATGCAGCGCGCCTCAAGAGATCTCTGGGCGAACTGGAAATGGATTCTCCCATCAGCCGTGACGACCTGTTGGCAATCCATCGCGAACTCGTGGCGCAAAACCGGATCAAGGACGGCCTCGTTTATCTACAGATCACACGTGGCGCAGCTGCCGACCGGGATTTCGTGTATCCCGACCCAAAGGAAGTGTCTCCAACTGTCGTGCTCTTCACCCAATCCAAACCGGGATTGGCGGACAATCCACAGGCGAAAGTCGGACTCAACGTGGTCTCGGTGCCGGACCTGAGGTGGAAGCGCCGGGACATCAAGACCGTCCAGCTTCTCTATCCGTCCATGGGAAAGATGCTGGCAAAGAGAAACGGATGTGACGATGCATGGATGATTGAAGATGAATTCGTGACCGAGGGAACGAGCAACAACGCCTACATAGTTAAGGACGGCTGGATCATAACCCGAGACCTCAGCAACGACATCCTACACGGCATCACCCGGGCTGCCGTACTCCGATTCGCACGGGAGGCTCAGATGCAGGTCAGCGAACGCCCTTTCACGATCCAAGAGGCACAGACTGCGGACGAGGCGTTCATCACATCAGCGTCGACCTTTGTTATGCCGGTGGTCAAGATCGACGGCGTCGGTATCGGTAGCGGCAGTCCAGGGCCAGTGGCGGCGCGGCTGAGGGAGATTTACCTCGAAGAAAGCCGAAAGTGCGCAATTTGAGGAACCGTTCCATCGAAGCTTGATAGCAGGCCGGAATGGTGACGAGGATGTCGCGAGGAGGAGCGCTCTGGAACTGACGGAACGCGGTCGCCGGTCTGGAACCGGGGAGAATTCAGCCAGCTGTCACTCGTGGGCGCAATGGATCGGCAGCGGCGGATTGGCCGACCAAAGACCTCGGTGATCCTTTGACTGCAAATCCTCGATCGAACGATGTTATGTACGCTCACTCGGCGCTGTTTTGGCATCGCGAATCCAGCACCCGTTCCAGAGATTGAGCCCGGCCAGAACTTCCGGACAGGCCATGCCGGATATGCATGACCCACCAGCGCCCGGCCCGGCTCTTCGAAAAACTCTCGACTGGATCTTCCGGGGACCGTCAGACAGCGACAACCGATGAGTCCAGACAATTCAGGAACAGCCAATGTGATTCCGCAATCGTGCGGTCTTCATGTGAATCATTCTCCGCACCGGGCCGACCCTCAGGTGGTCAGGTGGGTCATAGTTCTCCGTCGATCCAGTTCTGCAGCGAACTCTTTGGCACCGCTCCGGTCCTGTTCGAAACCACCTTGCCATGCCTGAACATGAACAGTGCCGGAATTCCCCGAACGCCAAGCCTGGCAGGAGCATCCGGGCTATCGTCGACGTTGACCTTCACTATCTTCACGCGCCCGGAATACTCTTCGGAAAGCTCTTCCAGAGCTGGACCGATCTGCCTGCAGGGGCCACACCATTCAGCCCAGAAATCCACAACAACCGGTATTTCGGACTGCTCGACCTCAGCATTGAAGGATTCGTCTGTGACGGCGATTGTGGGCATGGCTGTTCTCCCGGAGATTCCTGTCTGACCCCCTACGTGCGGATAAATCCGGCGCAGGTCAAGAGGCCGTAACACCTTCCAGCGGACGTCTCACGGTTTCACCGGAAAACCGCATGAGTTTCGGTTCGCGGGTCCAGAGAATCGCAACGTCTACCTTTCTGTCAGGATACACTGCTTCCAGTGCCGCATGGTAGGCACCCATTTGGCGAAGCAACCCATCCGGTGTTTCCTCTGCAACCGAAGGTATAACCGCATTCGTCTTGAAATCCACGGCCAGAACAGAGTCAGGCGAAACCACAAGTTTGTCGATTGCCCCGGACACCCCTTCTCGCGGAAGCCCCGGACCTTGCGCCCAAATGTCGACCTCCGACAGCACCTCATCCTTGAACAGGAACGCCAGTTCCTCCGCTTCAAGCACGCGCCGAGCCTCTTGACTCGATGCCACCACTTCCTCTGGGGTCGCGGAAAACTCGCTTTCAAGCAATCGGCTGGCAAGGATTTCCCAATCAGGATTGGATATGTCCGTAAGAACCTCCAGAATCCTGTGAGCCATTGCGCCGCTTCGAAGAAGGGCCTCCCTTGTCTCCCCCTCACCTTCGCCAGGAAGGGATTTGGCACCTCCAAGGTTGGACGGTGCCCGCGGCATTACGGGCGCTTCTGGCTTCGGAGCGGTCCGGTGCACCCACGCAGGGGTCACGATGTGCGGAGGTTCCGCGATTCTGGATTGGCCTACCAGGCCAGAATCCCAGCTTCCATGTGAATATCGAAGACCTGAGTCCCCCGTCGGAGTCTTCAGCTCTTCGGCCCGATCCAAACTCTCGACCGCATTGGCGGCGATCCGGTACCAGCTTTCGTCCTCTTCGCCGACGTCACCGGAAGCGGCGATGATCACCCAGTTTTCCGCTCGCGTCATGGCCACATAGAGAAGCCTTTGATCCTCTTCGATCTGCGCTTCCTTCAGCCGGTCGAGCGCCTCCATCATAGACTTCGGCTGACTCGGTTTCGGCACGCGCCATACCATGCAACCTGGCCTCAACGGAATGATCTCATCCCTGGGCGTGATCGGGCGCTTGGCCGTGTCGGGCAGAATCACGATCGGAGACTCAAGCCCCTTCGCTCCATGTATTGTCATGACACGGATTAAATCGCCGGCGCTGTCCACCTGCCTCTTGATTTCGATGTCCTCTGCTCCAAACCACGAGAGAAATCCGGTAAGGGTCGGAATCTCCAGTCGCTCGTAGGCCAGGGATTGCGAAAGCAGCGCATCGATCCCATCCTCCGCTTCAGGTCCAAGCCGTGCAAGGAGCTTTCTCCGACCGTCGTGCCGCGTCAGTATTCTCTCGATCAGATCGAAGGGGCGCATGTAGTCGATCAGCCCGCGCAGGTCAGTCAGGACCGACATTGTCTCCGGATATTCATCCCTACGGTTCCGCAGCGCTTCCCAGAGTTTCTGGGATCCGCGGTCCGCTGCGAGACTGAACAGCTCGGCCTCGGACCATCCAAACAGCGGAGATCTAAGTGCGGCTGCGAGTGACAGGTCGTCAGCAGGCGTGTCGAGAAACGCCATCAGCGCCGTGATGTCCCTGACCGCAAGGTCTGCCCCCAGTTCCAGACGGTCTGCACCCGCAATTGGCAGGCTGAGTACCTTACATTCCCGGATAATGGCATCAAACAGCGTCGAACGACGCCGTACAAGGATCAGGAAATCCCCCGCCGTCATTCGCCGTCTGGAGCCACCCTTGGCCGGAAGCGTCTCATGTTCGATCATACGATTGATTTCGCCCGCAATCGCGCGCGCCAGCACGTTGTCGTGATGGTCATTCGATATGAGGTCAACCGGATCGAACCACTCCCTCTTTTCCTGCTCGGCGCTCTTCGGTACCGGAGGCCATAGGTCGACACGGCCAGGAAGCGTCGCGTGGAACGCCCTGTGCCGTGATCCATCGATATCGATTGCACTGTCGACAAGTTCCAGAATCGCGCTCGACGACCGAAACGAGTGTTCCAGCTTCCTTGAACGCAGGATTTGGTTCACGCCTTGCAGCCGCTCGGCAAAGTGCTGGCGCATGCGTTCGAATTCTCGGGGATCCGCACCTTGGAAGGAATAGATCGACTGTTTCCTGTCTCCCACGACGAAAATCGTTCGTCGGGTTCCGTCGTGTGCCCCGATACCGGTCGTGAACTCCTGGGCCAGCCTTTCAATTACCGTCCACTGCTCTGGACTGGTGTCCTGCGCTTCATCGACCAGAATGTGGTCCAGGCCACCGTCGAGTCGATAAAGAACCCAGGACGCCACGGCATCGTCCGTCAGCAGCGTCTTCGTCCTCAGGATCAGATCATCGAAGTCGAGCCAACCCCTCAACTGCTTGCGCCGCTCGACGGCGGGAAGAAAAGCCGAGGTGAACCGATGAAGTGCATGTGTTTTCCTGGCGGCCCGTAGACTCATGAGGCGGTCCCGCGCAGTTTCAACACGCTCCATCAGCCGGTCGAGCGCTGCGCCAGCTGGCCCAAGTCCCCAATGGCAGTCTTTGGTGGGAACACGTCCGATCTTCGCCGAGAACGGCACTTTGGCATTTTCCCCAGTGAGGAAGACCTTGATACAGGCCTCGATTTCGCCCATGTCCGGAGCGGACCAGTTCATCTGGCCGAGATATGCGGCAACGTGCCGGTCCGTCGGCTTGGTGCTCTCCTGCATCGCCGGCAGCACCTTGTCGAAGAGGGCTTTTTCGCCGCCATCGAAGGTTTCCTTGACTGCTCGGGCCTCGTCGTAACCCACCGGCAAACCGAACCAATGGAGAATTTCGTCATAGCTGTGGACGTCGTCGAAAGACTCCCGATTGGATACGATTGCCCGCAGAAGTCCTCCGAGACTGCTTTCCGTACAGTACTCGGCCAATGCATCCACTGCCGTAACCTCAGGTCCGTCGGCAAGTGCATCCAGAACCTCTTCGAGAAGCAGAGCGCTGGATCGGTCGTCCATCTCGCGAAAGCCCGGCGTCACACCTGCTTCCAACGGGAAACGACGGAGCAGCGAAGCGCAGAACGAATGGATTGTCTGGATGCGCAATCCACCGGGCGTCTCAATGGCGCGGGCGAAGAGACGCCGCGCCGCGGCCAATCGGGAAGGATTGGAGACCTCGTCGACGCCAAGCCTTTCCAGTTCAACCGTAAGTTCACCGTCCGGCTTCATCGACCAGGAACCGAGCCGCCTGAATAGTCGGTTCTGCATTTCTGACGCAGCGGCCTTTGTATAGGTCAGGCAAAGGATGTTTCGGGGAGCGACTCCATCGAGCAGCAGCCTTGCGACCCTGTCGGTCAGAACCCGGGTCTTTCCCGAACCCGCATTCGCGGATAGCCAGGTCGAGGCGTCTGGAGCGGCTGCCTCGTTCTGCCTTTGTGTCGCATCGTCCAACACCTTACTGCCCATTGCCGATTTCATGGATTCCATCAGCCAACTTCCTGCGGTGTGGGGTCGTCGCTGTCGCTCCACTCCCCAAATCGCGCCAGATGGTCGAAATCGCCCTCAAACGACACCGACTTCACTGCCCGGCGCGACATATATCCCCGCTCGGGAGACTGGTATTCCGCCAAGAGACGCTCGAGTTCCTCCAAGGTGTCCTGTGTCATACATTCATCCAAGTCTGTGGACTCGATCTTCAGATTGGTCCCGAGCCCTATGTAAGCCGCCCCGGCAACCGTTCCTGCTTCGAGAGACTCCACCGCGCCGTTTTCGATCAGGATAGCTGACAGCAACAGCTGCTTGTCGAAGTACTGCTGCTGGCTCTTGGTCGGCGGCGTTCCGGTCTTGTAGTCGTAGACCACGAGCGACCCATCCTCCCGTCGATCAATTCGGTCGATTTTCCCATGGAGGGTAACCTTTGTCTCCGGTAAGAGGAAACTCCCCGAGCGTTCGAGTGCCACTGGCCGTGCACCCGTTTGGCGTGTGGACTCCCCAGTAACAAACCAATCGGCAAGTCCTGCCAGTCTGGCGCGCCATAGTCGGCGGGTCGCTGGCCATTCGACTTCGGTTTCCATCACATCATCCGCGACCTGCAGCAAACGGGCACAGCCGGCCGCATGGTCCCCCACCGGCCCCTGGCCAATGAATCGCTCAACGATCTGGTGGATTACCGTTCCGCGCATCGGTGCATCGGGCACATGGCGCAGTGGATCAAGCAACCTAAGGCCCAGGATTCGCCGGGCGTAGATCGCGTAAGGATCACGGATCAGCCGCTCAACTTCCGTGACCGAAATCCTGGTCGGACGATACCTTACCGTTGGCCTTGGTGCTGGTCGGGGCGCACTGGGGGTTCTTTCCTCGGGCATGTCAAGCCGCCGCGCCAGTTCAAGCCAGTGATTTCCACGCAGTCGCATATCTGCAAGGGCCTCGATTCCGTCGTCGGACAAGCCTCCGAGCAGATTGGTCAGGCGGTTGAGCCAACGCGACTGCACCGTCGGCGATTCGGAGTCTCGAATGGCGCGCGAAAGGACAATTTCAGGTGCTGCGATCGCCTGCTGGAGGTCGTGTGCAGCGAGACCGATACCGCGTTCCGGCAAAAGAAGGCCTGCCTGTGCCCGCAACTGTCGATTGAGCCAGGGATCGGGAGGGGAGGCCACGGGCCAGTGCCCCTCGTTCATCCCGGCGAGGATCACCAGGTCTGCCCCCTGAACGCGGGACTGTTGGGGACCCCAGATCATGATATGGTGATGCACCGTGGTAACGATGGGTAAGGCGGGGGCCCGCCAAAGAACCGAATGGAACAGGGACGCATAGTCCGTCGGTGTCAGCATCCCGCCGTATCTCGCCTCACAGCGCAGTTCGTCGACCGCTTCCCACACCCTTGCGTTGGCCTGTCCTTCCCAAAGCCTGCTGGACTCCTCCGCGGCGGGACCGGCAGTCAGGGATTCCGCAAGACGGATGTGATGGTCCACATGTTCGGTCAGGCTGCGCTCGCCGACTTCGGAAAGCCCATCAAGCAGGCAGGCAAGCCATTCCGCCCACTCCAACCGCTGCGAATCGGAATTCGCCGCCCACCGGCGCAGATCACTGGCACCCGGGAATGACGGCCCCGACCGACGCAGCTTCAGTTCCAGAACACGCGTATTCCGGAGATGTGCGGTGCGGTCGGCGGCACTGGCGTTGCTCAGAGGATGTTTGAGCAGGGCAAGCAGGGAAGTACCGTTCAGGGCCTGGCCAAACAGGTCTGCCACCTGCCGTAGGAACCGACCAGCCGCAGTCAGCGGAAGCGGCGTTCCCGCAGAGTCATCGGGCCTGATGGCCCAGCGATCAAGAGCGGCGGTGACCTCCCGGGTCAGCGTGCGGTCCGCTGTCAGGAGAGCCGCTGTCCTGCCCTTCTCCACAGCGTGCCTAAGCACGAGAGCGACCGCCGAGGCTTCGGCCCTGGGTGAAGGTGCTTCAATCAGCGTAATCGCCTCGGTCGCCTGCTTGATTCCAGTGAGACCGGCACCTTCCGCTAGCCACTGGTCGGTGACCGGTGCGGGCCTAAGTGCCAGGGAAACAAGACGGTTGCGTTCCGGAGAAGGCGGCTGCAACGATGGCTCCCAAAGCCGGATTTCGCTTGGCGGGCTGCCGAGATCACCACAGAGACGGGCAAAACGGTACTGCGGATGGTCCTGAGTGGTAAGCGCATCCCCTAGACGCTCCCACACAGATGGAGGGAGATCGAAATCCACGCACGGCAGGACAACCGCACCTTGAGGAAGCTGTGCCACCGTCCGCATGAACAGCGCTGTGGCTCCCCTGGATCCTGTGGAACCAGCGACAAGGATAGGATGAGAGGGTGGCCCTTCCGACCACTCTTCCGCGAGTCTCTCGGCCACCAGCCGTTGCCGCGACAGGGCGTCCAGACCCTGTTGGGGCTCCGACGCGAAGTATCGTTCCACAAGTGACACAAACTGAAGACCGCGCTGCCAGTGTCCCGATACATCCACCACATCAAGGTCCCGAATGCACTCGGGTGTAACGCCTTCGCTCTGCATTTCGTCCAGAAGTCCAGCGAGGCTGTCGGCCAGCGCAAACAACGCCGAGCGGGGCGCGAGGTCCGGCTGCAGTTCAAGCAGCTTTCCGACCAACTGGGTGAGTTCCAGCCGCCGTCGCAACGGGGACGCCGGAAGAGGGATGTCCAGGAAGCGGACATCACGCGAAAGATCAGTGACAACCCGGATACGCGGAACAAGTGTCGCAGGACCCTGCATGAAGAGCGACTTCAACCGCCATTGCATCGCACGGGAGTTGACGAAGATCTCGACCCGGGCGAGGGCTTCAGAAGGTTGGTCCCCCAGACGACGGCGCAATCCCTCGACCAGCGCCATCGGAAAATCTACGCCCGGCGGCACGCCGAACAGTCTGGGTCGCAGCGAAGGCTCAAACATCCAGAATTCCCTCCGCCAGCGAGACACATTCGGGCCGACCGACATCGCACCACGCTCCGTGATACTCCAGACCGAATAGCGTGCCGTCAGCGATCATCCCGTCCCAAATCAGGTTCAGCGAAAACACCGCGCTCTGAGCAACACTCAGGCGACCGGTTTTCATGATCTGTGCGCCTGTATATACAAGACCAGGTCCACGAAGAAGACGTCCGTCGGAGTCCATCCTGAAATCGCCAGCGCCGAGATGACCGGATGCCCTGTTCAGCCGCACCAGAAGCAGCATTGCCTCCATGACCTCCGGTTGCCAGAAGGCGAGAAGCGTCGAAATCGGATTGCCACCGCGCCACACCACATCGGTGTTGAGCGTGACAACAACATCCGCACCCAGATGAGGCAGAGCGTTGAGAACCCCTCCTCCAGTGTCCAGGAGTTCTGGCTCGAAGATCGTGGTCACTTCCGTACGGTCGAGATGGCTCTCCAGCATTTCGGATCGGTAATGGGTATTCGCCACGATTCTTCGGATGCCGGCTTCGTATGCGATGTCGACCGCATGATCGATCAGTGGTCGCCCGGCCACCTCAACCAATGGTTTGGGACAGGATTCGGTCAAGGGCATCATTCGAGTTCCAGAACCTGCGGCGAAAAGCATCAACGGTGGCTTCGGCGGCATCTCTTCTTCAATTCACGCAAATTGCCGGGGGTCGGTTCCGGCAGGTCTTCGGCGACGATTTCGGCAACCTCTGACAGGGAGGGATGGGACAGGCAGGCCACCATATGCTGCCAGACCCTGGGAATGAAGTCGAGATAGCGCGGCTTTCCAACCTCGATCGCCAGGCGGGCAAAGACGCCCAGGATACGCAGGTTGCGTTGCACACCGATCGCGGCGAAGGTCGCTTCGAACGCTATCGAATCATACCCCGTCGCCCTGACGAATCGGTGTTTGACAGTGGTGGCGATAGCTGGGGTGACATCCCGCCGGGCGTCGAGAAGCAACGACACCAGATCGTATCCGGCGGGTCCCGCCATCGCATCCTGGAAATCAAGCAAGCCCACTCGCCGGACTCCGTTACGGTCAGGTAACCACATCAGGTTCTCCGAATGGAAGTCCCTTAGCAGCAAAGTGGGCGAACCCAATTCCGTTGCCATGAGCGCAGCCTCAAGCTCCGCCTTTAGCCGGTTGAATCCAGCGCCCCGGGTCGCTTTGATGCCGCGTCGGTACCACTCAAAGACAGGTTCGGTCTGCGCTGCCATTCCACCAGCTTCGAAGTTCGGCACGAATTCCGGGACGGCACATCCATCAAGATCTACCAGAACATCTGTTGCGGTCCCATATAGGAGCGCTTCCAGATCCGGTCGTTCATGGGCCAGTCCCGCGAACAGGCGATCGCCAAAATCCTCAAGAACCGCAAAGCCAGCGGGACGGTCTTCAGCCAGTACCGCTGGAACGCTCAGATCCACACTCTCGAGAAAGCGCGCCACATCCAGAAACTGCGCGACACCCTGCCCATTTTCCGGCGGCGCGTCCATCAGAACCGCAGTGTTCCCGCCACTGCGCAGACGGAAATACCGCCGGGAGGACGCGTCGCCGGCGAGTGGTTCCATGTCCCATCCTGCGAACGCCGTTCCGTCAACAAATGTCGTTGCGAGGCGAAGCCGATCATCCATCGGAACCCTCCAGAGAAATGAACCGGAACCGGGTTTCCCACTTTCCACAGGAGGAGGTTGCCCGAGCCAGTCTCTCGCCTGGAACGGTGGTCATTTCGAGCCGCAGATTCAGGGCATCATCAGGAGCCAGACCTCCCATCCTGTCAGGCCACTCCACCAAACATACCGCTTCGTCGAACGCGTCTTCCAATCCAAGCTCAGCAACGTCGTCCTGTCCCGTCAGGCGATACAGATCGACATGCCACAGTTCGGTTCTGTCGTCCGAATAGACCTGGACGAGGGTGAAGGTGGGTGACGGGATCTCCTCGACCCGGCCAGCTTCCGCTAGCCGCGCCTGAATCAACGATCGGGCGAAATGGGTCTTTCCGGATCCCAGTCCGCCCTCAAGGAGAATCACGTCGCCCGGGCAAAGCGTAGGAGCCAGTGCCGTGGCCATGGCCGCAGTCTCGCTCGCGGAACCAAATCGGAATGACCTGTCAAACTCGCTGTCCATGGCACCGGATATGTTTGAACCCAATTGAGGCATTCGCAGCTAAATCTGAATCACCCTGGTTTAGCCGCCGCAGCGTTTCTGGGCATCCTCGACGGCAGCTGTCACGCCCATGAGCGAGAAGGTATCGGTCGTTACGGTCCCGCGGCTCGACACACCAACGACCACGGCTTCCTTACCGCGCTTCAGAGCCTGCACCATTTTCCTGTTGTCCTGGTCCGAATTCGTCCAGGCCATCCCTCCCAGCGTAAACAGCTTGAACTCCTGACCATCGATGTCCACCGTGACAGCGGTACCATCCCGAAACGGATAGCCGCTCTGGAACGAAATCTCGCCGGTCACGTTCCTTTCCGGAATGAAGGAAATGTAGAGAAGAATCGCACCGCGACGGACAGACACAATCCGGCCATCGCGTGTGTGCACGGATTCCTCTGGCTGGGAGGCGGTCCAGCAGTATTTTGTCGGGCTGGTTTCCTCAAACACGTACCAGTCCTCATGAACAGCTACGAGGTTTTCCGACTCACGCGGCGACTCCTCGACCTGAGCCATCGCTGAACCGGCGCAACAGGCGATCGCGGCTGCGGCCAAACTACAAACTACCCTCGGGTACATCTGTCTTCCGTATAGTGCTCCGGGATCCTTCGCCCCAACGTCTTTCGAATTGCTAACAGCGTGCTTGCGCATCCTCAATCGCCGCGGTGACACCGATTAGCGAAAATGTATCCTTTGTCGTCGTCCCCCGGCTGGACAGGCCAACGACAACAGCTTCGTTTCCCAGCTTCAGGGCTTCCACCAATTTCCTGTCCTCCTCGTCCGAACTCGTCCAAGCCATTTCTCCCTGTGTAAGCAGGCTGAATTTCTGACCACCGATGTCCACACTTACCTCTGCTCCCTCGCGAAACGGATAGCCGCTCTGGAACGAAACCCCGCCGTTTACGTTCCTCTCCGGAATGAACGAGACAAGTAGCAGTATATCGCCGCGACGCACGGATACGGGCTTGCCGTCGCGCGTGTGAACGGACTCCTTCGGCTGCGAGGCGCTCCAGCAATACTGTATCTGGCCAGCTTCCTCGAATACGCTCCAGTCCTTGTGAACAGCTACCCGATTATCTGATTTTCGGTCCGAATCGGCCTGAGCCATGACTAAATTGGTGGACAGGACTGTCGCCATTATGGCCAATCCGTGAAGCATTCCTGAGCGCATCTGTATCCTGCCCTCGTGTGTCAGCACTTCGCCTCAATTCCCGGTTGTTCCGTGACGGCCTCTCTGCGAGGGCGCAGGACTGCCGGTGCACCCTGCATTATGCCTATGTGCGCACCGATGCCAAGAGCGCCAATTAGGGAATGGACCCATGGAAACAAGGGAGCCTCCTGCAAAACTCCCCGGTCGAGCGATCTTTCCCGAAGACGAGCATTTTTTTGATGGCTGGCATGGATCCGGAGCCGTTCCTTCGGCATGGATTGAAGTATCCTGACCACAACTCACCGGGCGACACCCCATATCCCTTGGCGCCGATGTATCAGACATCTGGCAGCGGTTCCAGAGGGAATTCTCCCACTCATCGGGCGGAGGTGGAGGGGCACGCCAGAGTGACCTGCCACCTGTTCATGGGTGTGGTGGCCCTGACGGTCCGCCATCTGGCAGCGCCCTTTCAGCCGGGCACTGTTGGCCAGACCCCCGTCACGCATATGTTCGGATCGAACCACAGGAATCGGCCCTGCCCGACCGAATGGACCCGGCCGGGCACGGAATCCGCGGCCAGCGCCGTGCGCCTCGCCGGATCAATGCCTCAGGAATGCCAGTCCATGCCGGAATCGCTGAAGATCCCAGGGAATGCCTGTTCCTTGTTCCATTGAAAGACCGCGCATCCCGCCAGATATATGCCGCCGGAACGCCGACCCGTGCCGGATCCAGGGAGGGATGCCCGTCCCTCCCGCTTCCCCGGACACGGCCGGGCCGACGGCGTCCCGTCGCACGGGACGGCTGATTCGGTGAGGCGTCCTTCCGGGATCCAAAGCCTGCGGCATTCCGCTGGGCTCTCCGGGAGCGCCCCGGATGTCAGGCTTCGACGAGGTCGAGGATCTCGAAGTCCGAGGCGTCAAGCGATGATTCGTTCGTCATGATGGTCAGGGTGTTCCCCTGGCTGAAGGTGACCGTGAATCCGCCCTCCGTCGGGTTAAGGGTGAAGTCGTCGAACGCGTCGACCCCGGAGATCCCCCTCAGGCGGATCGTGTCGCCGTCCGCGAAGTCGGTGATGGTGTCGTTGCCGCCGTGGTAGACGAAAACGTCGTCCCCCGCCCCGCCGGTGAGCCTGTCATTGCCGGCGCCGCCGCTCAGCTTGTCGTCGCCGGCGCCGCCGTTGAGCGTGTCGTTCCCCTTGCCGCCCTTCAGCTTGTCGTTGCCGGCGCCGCCGCTGAGCGTGTCGTTGCCCACGCCGCCGCGCAGGTGGTCGTTGCCAGCGCCGCCGGTGAGCGTGTCGTCGCCGCCGTCGCCACGCAGCTTGTCGTTGCCGGCGCCGCCGTCGACGGTGTCATCGCCGTCGCCGCCGTCGAACCGGTCATTTCCGGTGGTGCCGCTCGGAGTGTCAGCGCCAGAGGTGGACGCCAGCCTGTTGTAGTCGGTATCCTCCTTCTGCTCCTCGGTTTCGAAATCATCTCGACCCACTTCCTCGATCACAATTTGGCCATTGCCGCCGTTGCCACCGGCGGACTTGAAGATGAAGTCGTTCGCGTCAAGTTGCGCAACCGTGACGCCTTCCAAGATGGCAAAGTCGCCCTGGTTGCCGTACTTGACCCTGGCCCTACCAGCGCCCTCATCCGTGATCGCCAGATCCGCGAACGTGCCGACGAAGTCGAACTCGATGCGGTCCTTGCCGTCCTCGAAATCGGAAATGAAGTCACCGCCTTTCGAATCACCGACCGCAAACCTGAAAGTGTCAGCGCCTTTACCGCCCGACATCAGGTCATAGCCCGTGCCGCCGGTGATCGTGTCGTCGCCCATGCCGCCCCAGAGCACGTCGTTGCCGGCGCCGCCATCAATCGTGTCGTCGCCATCGCCGCCCCAGATCTGGTCGCTGCCGGCACCGCCGGTGAGCGTGTCATTGCCGGCACCGCCGTCGATCTCGTCGTTTCCTCCGCCGCCGTCCAGCGTGTCGTTGTCCGAAACGCTGCCGGTCTTGTCCATCGCGATCTCGGCCTTGTCGGCCTCCGAGTGGCCGGTGCCGCCGACCAGCTTGTCGGCACCCGCGCCGCCGGTGATCGTGTCGTCACCCAGGCCGCCGACCAGCTCGTGGTCGCCGGACTGGCTCGCGACCGAGTAAGTGTCGTTGCCGGCCGTGCCGGTCCATTTCGTTTTTCCGGTGGTCATGTCGATTTACCCTCTTACAGTTCAATCCGTAACTTCCGGGCTCCGGGCCCGGCCGTCGCGCACAGCAACGGTTGACATCTACCCCCCCCGCGCTGTCAATGCGGAAATTACCGGCGGAGGGGTCGCCTGCGACATGCCGCCGCAATCGGGTCTCTGGTATCCGCCCCTGAGTTCCGACGGAGCTGGGGCTAGGACCGTGGCGGACCCGAAAGGCGGGCGCGGCCACCGGAATCGCGGTCATTTTGCAAGGAGGCTCAAGGACGCGACCGCATGCCCTATTCCCTGACCATGCCAGTCGTGAATTCTCAGCGCCTTGAGACGAACTCTTCCCTGGAATATCCTTGAATATACAGAAGCGAAGTAAGATCTCCATGATTGACGCGCATCTCGCACTGGGCAGCGACCGAGGGCTTGGCATGCAGCGCGACCCCGGTTCCAGCCAGTTTCAGCATACCAAGATCGTTGGCCCCATCCCCCACCGCGATCATGTCGCTGGGCTCAATTCCGAGTCGGGCACCAACATCCCTTAGCGCCGCGATCTTGGCATCCCGGCCGAGAATCGGTTCGCCGACCCGTCCAGCCAGTCTTTGCCCGGCCATGAGCAGTGCATTCGCTCGATGTTCATCGAATCCCAGCTGCGCAGCCACCGTTCCAGAGAACGCCGTGAACCCGCCGGAAACCAGCACTGCATAGGCACCGTTCGCTTTCATGGTTGCCACGGCCGTTCGTCCGCCGGGCATATATGTGATCCTCTCGTCGAGCACCTTCTGGATCACGGTTACGGGAAGTCCCTTCAATAACCGCACCCGCTCCCGAAGCGCCTCTTCAAACCCAATCTCCCCATTCATCGCACGGGACGTAATCGTGGCTACACGGTCACCAACCCCGGCTTCCGCTGCAAGTTCGTCAATGCACTCCTGCTGAATCAGGGTAGAATCCATATCTGCCAGCAGAAGCTTCCTTCGACGCCCACCCGATCTTTGCGTCACCAAGTCGATTTCCACCGACTGGCAGTCCTGCCAGACCTCCCATCTGTTCCCGGGTACGGTAGGCACCTCGAATTCGGCTGCCTCACCCGGGGCCAGCCAGACAGCGGGACCGCCGCCCCATGCATTCCGCAGCGAGTCAACAAGCGCCGGATCAAGATTTCGACGTTGTGGGTTGGCGATCAACGTAATCACATGCAAGGGATCGTGGCTCCTCGAACGGGACTTGTTCGCCGAGTGGCGAAGCTGCGGCTGAATTTCCCTTGTGCACGCCCCTCGACCTCTCTATCCCGGCGCGCGGGACACCTCTCCCCAACGAGAGGCGTATATCTGGAAGGATACCATCGATGGCACAGGACAAGCCAGCCAAGCGGCCCGTGAACCCGCGATTTTCATCGGGTCCCTGCACCAAACACCCTGGATTCAGTTTCGACAGACTGTCCGACGCCATGCTCGGCCGGTCACACCGCGCCGCGAATCCGAAAGCCAAACTAAAGGCCGCGATCGACAGGACACGCGTCGTCCTTGGCATTCCAGATGGGCATAGAATAGGAATCGTGCCCGCGTCCGACACAGGCGCGTTCGAGATGGCGATGTGGAATCTTCTTGGTGAACGTCCCGTCGAAATGGTGGCTTGGGAGAGTTTCGGCGCCGGTTGGGTCACCGATGCCGTCAAGCAGCTCCGCATCGACGCTTCTGTCCACACCGCCGAGTATGGAGATGTCGTCGACATGACGTCCGTGAACTATGACCGGGACGTATGCTTCACCTGGAATGGCACAACCTCAGGCGTCCGTGTGCCTTCGGACGGATTCATTCCATCCAACCGCAAAGGACTGACACTCTGTGACGCGACTTCGGCCGCGTTTGCGATGAACCTTCCGTGGGATCGGCTCGACGCAACAACGTTTTCCTGGCAGAAGGTTCTTGGTGGCGAAGCGGCTCACGGTATGCTGATTCTCAGCCCTCGCGCGATACAGCGCCTCGAAAGCTACGAGCCGCGCTGGCCCCTACCCAAGATCTTTCGTCTAACGAAGGGCGGAAAACTCAACGAGGCGATTTTCGAGGGCTCGACGATCAACACCCCATCCATGCTTTGCGTAGAGGACTATCTTGCCGCCCTCGAATGGGCCGAATCGGTCGGGGGTCTCGACGGGCTGATTGCCCGGACCAATGCCAACTTCGACGCCATCGAGCGGTTCGTGAACATGCATGATTGGATCGGTTTCCTGGCGAATGACCCGAACTGCCGGTCTACAACGAGCGTCTGTCTCAAGTTCACGGGGCTTTCGACAGGAGACTCGCGCTCGCTCGCAAAGGCGGTCGAGAAGCAGCTTGAGGAAGAAGGCGTCGCATACGACATCGGCAGTTACCGCGACGCACCGCCAGGGTTGCGGATCTGGTGCGGCGCAACGGTCGAGCCTTCGGATATAGAGGCGCTCACGAATTGGATCGAATGGTCCTACCATTCGCAGACCGAATCTGCGCGTACCGCTGCCTGAAGCGTGAGCAAAAGGCGGCTGACCAAACTCAAATATAACTTGAATGGAGACCGGAATGTCCCCCAGAGTTCTCGTTTCGGACAGGCTGTCTGAGACCGCAGTGCAGGTTTTCCGCGACCACGGGGTGGAAGTGGATTTCAGACCAGACCTCGGCAGGGACAAGGTCAGGATGTTAGAGGTGATTCGAGACTATGATGGGCTCGCCATCCGATCAGCGACAAAGGTGACTGAGAAGCTGATTGGCGCTGCCAGTCGTCTGAAGGTTATAGGCCGGGCCGGCATCGGCGTTGATAATGTTGACGTTCCAGCCGCTTCCAAGGCAGGCGTGATCGTGATGAATACTCCCTTCGGCAATTCGATCACCACAGCTGAGCACGCGATCGCCATGATGTTGGCCGTCGCGCGGCAGATCCCGGCCGCAAATGCATCGACTCATGCGGGAAAGTGGGAAAAGTCCCGCTTCATGGGAGTCGAACTCACGGGCAAGACATTGGGCGTCATCGGTGCAGGAAACATTGGCCAGATTGTCATCGACCGCGCACGCGGACTTAAGATGAAGGTCGTGGCGTACGATCCGTTCCTGTCCGGGGAGAGGGCGAACAGCATAGGCGCAAGAAAGGTGGACCTGGCAGATCTTCTCAACGACTCGGACTTCATCACGCTTCATGTGCCACTGACTGACAAGACCCGGAACATTCTCTCAAGGGAAGCACTTGGTCGCACCAAACAGGGCGTACGCATCATCAACTGCGCGCGCGGCGGACTTGTCGACGAGACAGCGCTGGCTGAACTCCTTGTCTCGGGTCATGTCGCTGCCGCGGCACTTGACGTCTTCTCAACCGAACCGGCGACCGAGAACGAGCTGTTCAATATGCCAAACGTCGTCTGCACACCACATCTCGGCGCATCGACCAACGAGGCTCAGGAAAATGTGGCGCTGCAGGTCGCGGAACAGATGTCCGACTACCTGCTGACGGGTGCCGTCCAGAACGCCCTGAACATGCCATCGGTGACCGCCGAAGAAGCTCAGGTCATGGGTCCGTGGATCAGGCTTGCAGGACATCTTGGAGATTTCGTCGGGCAGCTGACAGGCGAACCGATCAAGGCCACCAACATCCTTTACGATGGCGTGGTAACCGACATGAATACAGCCGCCCTGACCTCCGCCGCCATCGCTGGAATCATGAAATCGTCGAATCCGGAGATCAACATGGTGTCGGCACCGGTGATTGCGCGCGAACGTGGAATGGATATCTCTACAACGACCCAGGACAAGTCAGGCGTCTTTGAGGGCTACATCAAGCTCACGGTCGCGACTGGACGACGCGAGCGGTCCATCGCCGGCACCGTGTTTTCCGATGGCAGGCCGCGTTTCATCCAGATCAAGGGAATCAACATTGATGCGGCGATCGGGCATCATATGCTCTACACGACCAATGAAGACATGCCGGGCATTATCGGAGCACTCGGCCAGACCTTGGGAAACCACGGCGTCAATATCGCGAACTTCACCCTTGGTCGCAGCTCCGTCGGCGGTGAAGCGATTGCGCTGCTCTACCTGGATGACCGTCCACCGGGGAGCGTACTGGCGGAACTGGAGGCGACTGGCCTGTTCGGGCATGTCAGTCCGCTTGAATTTGATGTTGGCTAATCCGTGAGGATCTACGCCATTGGCGACATCCATGGCCAGCTGGACATGCTTCGGGCGGCCCATAGACGTATTGCATCCGACCGTGCGGCCTGCGGCGACCCAGCGGCGGAGGTGGTGCATCTTGGGGATTTCTGCGACAGGGGGCCCGACACCGCTGGAACGATCCAGTTTCTTGTCGACGGGATTGCCTCAGGCGAACCCTGGCGGACAATCCTCGGAAATCATGATCGATTGTTTCGGGGATTTGTCAGGGAAGCGAGTCTTCGGGACAGCCTGCTTGGCGAGGACGTCACCTGGCTGTCTCCCGAACTCGGTGGCACGAAGACATTGGAGTCCTATGGGCTGACCGCCATGGGGCAACTCCCGACCAAGCAACTTCACCGGCGGATTCTTGGATTGATTCCCGATTCCCATGTAGGGTTTCTGGACGGGCTTGATCCCATTCATGAAGCCGGGGAACTGGCATTCGTCCATGCCGGGATATTTCCAGGTGTTCCGCTTTCGGCGCAATTGGAAGACGACCTTGTCTGGATCCGTGAAGAATTTCTGTATGACCCCCGCGACCATGGGAAACTCATCGTGCATGGACATACGGCCATTGAAAGCCCCACGCATTATGGAAACCGGGTCAATCTGGATTCCGGCGCCGGGTATTTCCGCAAGCTCACGGCTGCGGTCTTCGAGGGTCGCGAGTGTTGGATCCTGACTGACGCGGGGCGTCGGAAGCTTGAACCGCATCCGAAGGTGCGGAAGCTCATGTTGTAGAAATCGGGAATTGCCAAGCGTTCAGGGTGATCGTGGTCCATAGACTGGTTGGACGCGCAAGCGTGGCAAACTCAACATGATTGCCGCTCATAGACTGGATCCTTGGTCACTGATCAAACACCGGTCCACGTTCAGGCAATATGGCGAATGACCGTTCATTGGCATCGCTATCCTACACTACGGCGGGCAAGCGCCAGCGCTTCCGTCAGCGCCTGTCGGTCGCCAATATGATTGGCGAGTATCATGATCAGTTGTGCGTTCAGGGCCTGGCTCCGCTCATTGTCAAGGTCTTTATGGGCCGCCAGAAGCTCTGCATAGAACCCGTCATGGTCCGCCAGATTCGGAGTATCGATCAAAGCGGTCATCCACGCCTCCAGATGCTTGAGATGGCCTTCTCGATTGCCGCAGGATCAGGATAAGGCCAGCGTGCGGCAATCACCTGGTCGGGGCGAATCAGGTAGACCGCTGATGTTGCGAGGCCAAGATAGCGATCACGAAGCATTTTGGTAACTTCGGGTGCCAACGCATCAGCATTGCCGATCCTTGGTAATTCGCATCCGAGTACCAGCGTGACCATTCGCCCACCAAGCTGGTTCAGGAGCCATCCACTTTCGATCGGAGCGTCCGGCGCAACCGATCCAGGCCGTGACACGGCTGGCATAGCGCCATCGTCGGCCCCCTGACTGGGATAGACACACGGCACCGATAGCCGTCCCGAGTTAACCCAGGCCCGTGCGAACGGCGCCTGGGCAGCGAGTGCGAGAACTTGGTCGCGAAACAGGCGTTCAATCCCTTCTGCGGGTGTCATGAATTTCGTCGCGCGGGAGGAACTCAGCAGGTTTTCATCTGCGGCAAATGTTCGCTCGGAGTTGTAATCCTCCAAAATGGCATCGGGCGACCGGCCCTTCAGAACCGCCGCCAGCCGCCAGCCAAGTGCGTCAACGTCCTGAAGCCCGCTGTTGCCGCCCCTTGCACCAAATGGTGAAACGATATGGGCGCTGTCACCAGCGAAAATCACCCGTCCATGGACAAAATCCCCAAGCCTTCGGCACTGGAAGGTGTACACGCTGACCCACTCCACCCGAAAGTCGGAATGGCCAACGACGCGCTCGATGCGCGGGATAACATTCTCAGGTCTGCTTTCCCTTTGCGGGTCCGCGTCCCACCCTAGCTGGAGGTCGACGCGGTAGATATTGTCAGGTTGCTTGTGCAAGAGCGCTGATTGACCATTGTGAAACGTTGGCTCGAACCAGAACCGACGCTCGGAGGGCAATTCCGCCTGCAGTTCGATGTCGGCGATCAGGAAACGCTCCTCAAACAGCTCTCCATCGAAATCGAGACCCATATGGTCCCGAATGGAAGAACTGGCTCCGTCGCATGCGATCAGATAGTCGGCTTCGAGTTCATAATTTCCTTCCGGTGTCACAACCTTCGCTCGCACGGAATCGCCGGTCTGCGCGACGTCCGACACCCTGTTGCTGAACCGTAGCTCCACCAAAGGGTTCGCTTGGGCAGCGTCGATCAGATACTCCTCAACGTAGTATTGCTGAAGGTTGACGAAGGCTGGCATCCTATGGCCATCTTCAGGCAACAGATCGAAACTGAACACTTCTTCATCACGACAAAAAGTCCGACCCACTTTCCAGGTCACACCCTTCCGAAGGCAGCGCTCGCCCACCCCGATCCGATCGAGAATCTCCAAAGAGCGTTTGGACCAACAGATAGCACGGCTTCCGACCGAGACAACGTTGTTGTCGTCCAGAACAGTTGTGGACACACCATGATTTGCCAGTTCCAGTGCCATGGCGAGACCAATGGGCCCTGCTCCGACAACCAACACCCTGTGCCGGTCCTCAGGTGAATCGAGTCCCACCGGACGGACAAAGGGATAAGGGAGATGGTCGTAGGGCATTGCAGATCCTTCATCCTCCGCCAATGGAAACGGCTTGCACAGGCGGGTCAGCCCTGAAGCTGTTTCCACATCGCCAGATCCCGTTCGGCCGTCCAGATCCTCGGCGTGTCAATTCCGCACGCCTCGTCGAAAGCGCGGGCGACATTGAACGGCAGACAATGTTCGTAAATCGCGAAATCAGCAAACTTCGGATCACAGGCGTCTCGCACGGCATCCCACGCATCCTTCAATGATCCTCCTCGGGCGGCCACCCTGGCCGCCGGGCGATAGGTGCTCTCGACGAAATCTCGGGTGCAGTCGACCGCCGCCTCCACCGCAGCACGGCCTAGCAGGGCATCTCCTCGACCGGGTGCGACACTGGCTGGATCGAAGAGCAGGACGTTGTCGAGCGTATTGCTCCAATCACCGAAATGTCCATCGCCGCAGTAGCAGGCAGAGCGGAATTCAACGATATCGCCCGTGAACATCACCTCCTGGTCGGGAACCCAGACGACGGCATCGCCAGCCGTATGCGCCCTGCCCAATTGCATGATGTCAATCCTGCGCCGCCCCAGATAGACGGTCATCGAGTCACTGAATGTCGTGGTCGGCCATGTCAGACCCGGGATTCCCTCATGCCCCTCGAAAAGACGGGGAAAGCGTTGGAACTCGCTGTCCCAGTCCTCCTGCCCCCGCTCTGCCACCATGGCGCGGGCAACGTCGGACATGATCACTTGGGACGCGTTGTAGGCGCTCGCCCCAAGCACCCGTACCGCGTGATAGTGGGTCAACACCAAATGACTGACGGGTTTGTCGGTCACTTCCCGAATGCAGCCGATCACCTTCATTGCAAGTCGCGGTGTAGCCTGCGCCTCCACGACCATCACGCTTTCGTCACCGATGATCACACCAGAATTCGGATCACCTTCCGCAGTGAAGGCGTATAGGCCCTCGCCGATTTCGGTGAAACTGGTCTGTTTTTCGGTCAAATCGCTTTTGGATGCGAATTCCGTTGTCATGGAGAACCCTCAATCTGAGCGGGTCATTCCCGCATTTTGTGCTGACCGCACCTACAACGGTCCAACTTTCGACCATGTTCGGTCGGCGTCGGTCTGAACATTACCTCACGCGTGCCCGAAACAGCTGTTGCATCTCAATCCGACTGCATATCCAGCAAATCCGATCAGTACGGAAGCCTGTCTGGCTCCAGCGCCGCGATCACCTTGCCGACGCATTCTCCGAAACCAATCCGGTAGCCATCGCCCTCGGCCATTCCAGATAGAATCAATGTGTCACCATCCTCGATGAATGACCGGGATTCACCGGTTTCCAGGATGAGAGGATCCTTTCCGCCCCAACTCAATTCGAGCAGGCTTCCGCGTTCCGGTCTCGTGGGACCTGAAATCGTACCCGATCCAAGAAGGTCCCCTACGTTCATCGGGGCGCCCGCCGTTGTATGATGTGCCAACTGCTGTGCGAAAGAGTAGTAGATCTCACGGTAATTCGTACGTGAGATGATGCTCGGTCCAGCCGCCGTTTTCGGTTGGATCGAGACAGTAAGCGCAATGTCATAGAGCATCGGTCCGGACTCGCGCAGATAGGGCAGGAGGTCCAGTTCACGCTTGGGCGGCATCGTCCTGAACGGCTCCAGTGCCGCCTTGGTGACAATCCACGGACTTATGCTGGTTGCGGTCGCTTTGGCCTGAAAGGGCCCAAGCGGCTGATACTCCCAGGCCTGTATATCCCGCGCCGACCAGTCGTTAAGCAGGACATAGCCAAAAATCATGTTGTCGGCCTGATCTACGGAGACCGGTCCATTCGAGCGCTGGCCGACGATCGCGCCCATCTCGAGTTCGATATCGAAGCGTCCACTCGGCTGAAACACGGGCCGATCCCGGTCCGGCGACTTGATCTGCCCCCAAGGGCGGCGGATCTCGGTCCCGCTAACCACGACTGAAGAGGCGCGTCCGTTGTAGGCGATCGGTAAGTGCAGCCAGTTTGGCGGAAGTGCGTTTTCTGGACCACGGAACATTGTCCCTACATTTGAGGCGTGATGCTTGCCGGCATAGAAGTCGGTGTATTCAACGACACTGAACGGCATGTGCAGTTCCGCTTCCGCCATGGGAAACAGATGCGGCTCAACCTCTGCCCTTCGCGAAGATCCTTCTCCCAACAGTTCCATCAAGTCCGTGCGAAACCCTGACCATTGTTCAGGCCCAAGTTGCATGAATGCGTTCCAGAAGGGCGACTCGAAGACCCCAAGCGGCGAAGCGGGCTGAAGAACGCCCGCTTTCTCAAGGCCCGAAACGTCCAGTATTCGATCTCCGATGGCCACACCACATCGCATGGCACCCTCTGCCGAGAACACGCCGTAAGGAAGGTTGTTGAGAGGAAAACCGGTCTCGGGCGAATTCGCGGTCTCGACCCAGCTATTGATCAGGGGCATCTTCTGTTTTCCCATAGTGGTCTGGCAGGAATATCCGACCAGGCATCAAAGCCATCCGCTGCGATAACGCGAATCCGGCCTCCAGGGAAACCGGATTCGCTCCCTGCCCCGGTGGAGGCGGTCATTTCGTTCCGGGGTTACCGTCAAACTTCTTCTCTATGGACGCCCAGCAGTCAATGTAGTCGTCCTGTAAGGGTGCCTCCCTGGCCGCGTATGCCGTGAGATGCTGGGGGAACCTGGTCTCGAACATGAAGGACATGGTGTTCTCGAGTTTGTGCGGCCCCAACCGGGCATTTGACGCGTTCTCGAATGCCTCACGATCTGGCCCATGCGGAAGCATCATGTTGTGAAGGCTCATCCCACCTGGCACAAATCCCTGCGGCTTGGCATCGTACTGGCCGTAAATGTTACCCATCAATTCTGACATGATATTCTTGTGATACCAAGGCGGACGGAACGTGTCTTCCATGACCAGCCAACGTTCGCGGAACAGTACGAAGTCGATGTTCGCGGTACCGGGGGAACCACTCGGAGCGGTCAGGACGGTGAAGATCGACGGATCAGGGTGATCGAACAGTACCGCGCCAACAGGACAGTAGTTCCGGAGATCGTATTTTGTCGGCGCATAGTTGCCGTGCCAGGCCACCACATCCAACGGTGAGTGGTCAATTCCTGTGATGTGGAATTGACCACACCACTTCACCGTGACTGTTGAGGGCGTCTCGAGGTCCTCGAAGGCCGCTACAGGCGTCTTGAAGTCCCGCCGGTTTGCCAGGCAGTTCGCTCCGATCGGTCCCCGGCCGGGCAGCTCAAACTTCTGGCCGTAATTCTCGCAGACGAATCCTCGGGCAGGACCGTCGATCAATTCAACGCGATAGAGCAGCCCGCGTGGAACGACCGCAATTTCCTTCGGCTCCAGATCAATGATGCCAAGCTCGGTGCAGAACCGAAGTTGCCCGTCCTGCGGAACAACAAGCAGTTCACTATCAGCGGAGTAGAAATATTCATCCTCCATCGAGGCGGTCAGCAGATAGATGTGGCTTGCCATGCCGACCTGCGTGTTGACGTCGCCTGCGGTTGTCATCGTGTGCATTCCTGTGATCCAGGTCAGGCTATCATCGGTCATGGGCGGGGGATTCCATCGGTACTGTCCCAGAGAGGCGACCGTAGGATCGATGTTCGGCGCTGACTTCCAGCGGGGCACATCGATCCGCTCATATCTGTGCGAGTGTTTCACAGAGGGTCGGATTCGGTAACACCAGGTCCGCTCGTTTCGATGACTTGGCGCGGTGAATGCGGTACCGGAAAGCTGCTCACCATAGAGGCCATAATTGCATTTCTGAGGCGAATTCATGCCCTGCGGCAATGCCCCGGACAACGCCTCGGTCTCGAAGTCATTGCCGAAACCGGGCATGTATCCTTCGTGCAAGACCTTCGATACGGTGTCGCGGACAGTTTCGCGCGGGTTCCGTTGCATGTTCACAGTGGTTCTCCTGAATATCTACGCCCATTATCGTTGCAATTGCAACGAAGTCAACCCCAAGGGTTGCTCAGTTCGATACAATCTGCATTCTTTGTCTGCACGGCGACCCTGGAGGCACTGATGACCGGTTTCGATCTGGAGGAATTCCTTCCCTATCAGCTTGCGGTACTGGCCGAGCGGGTAAGCCAGGGGTTTGCTGACCTATACAGGGAAAGATACGATCTCTCTGTCGCCGAATGGCGCGTGGTCGCGCATTTGGGTCAATCCGGCATGGTCAGCGTGCGGGAAATCCATCTGCGTGCGATGCTGGGGAAGTCCCAGGTAAGCCGCGCCGCCACAAAACTGGAACGCAATGGATACATCACCAAGAAGGCCAATCCGGAGGATGGTCGTTTGGTGTCGCTCGCCCTTACCGAGAAAGGAAAGTCAATGCTTGCGGAGCTCGCGCCCCAAGCTAAAGCCTACGAGCGGAAAATTCTCTCTAGACTCGACGGCGGCTCCGAATTCCGGGCTTCTGTCAAACGGCTTCTGGATAGTAAGCAATCCAAGAGGTTGAATCACAAGACATTGTTTTAATGCCCCACTTCCACTCCGAAGTGCAACACCGGCCATTCCCGCAGCGGGGGCGTAGCCCGAGCTGCGGGAATGGCCGGAAGGCGTGGTCTGCGGCCCCCGGGCGCCGCGGATCCGGCCCCGGGACGGCTGTGGTCCCTTCTGTATGCAGGTTATCCGGGCTTTCCGGGCAACGCAACGCCTCCGCCGGGGCGGGTCGCGTCCGTCCGGGCGCAGGGAGGGCGCAGCCCGACCGGAGCCCGGACGGACGCGGTCCCGAAATCCATTCCACCCCCTTCCTGCGCGCCGGTGGGAGGCGGTCGCGCGGCCTCAGGGAGGGCGGGCCTTGTGCAGCACCTCGGCGGGCGTCCGGTAGCCCAGCGCCCGGCGCGGACGCGCGTTCAGGCGGTCCTGCACCCGTTTCACCTCCGCGTCGGTGACCGCGCGGAGGTCCGTCCCCTTGGGCAGGTACTGCCGGACCAGCCCGTTGGTGTGCTCGTTCAGGCCACGCTCCCAGGAGTGGTAGGGGGTGGCGAAGAAGAAGGCGGCCCCGAGCGCCTCCGCCACGCCGGCGTGGCCCGCGAACTCCTTCCCGTTGTCCGCCGTGATCGTGTGGACGGGCGCGGCGGAAGGCCGCAGCATCTCCACCATCGCGGCGGAGACCGCGGCCGAGGTTCTCCGGTCAACCCTTTGGAGAAGCGCGTATTTCGACGCCCTGTCCACAAGGGAGACAACCGCCCCGCTGTGGCCTTTCCCGATGATCGTGTCCGCCTCCCAGTCGCCGACACGCTCCTTCCTCTCCACCTCATCCGGCCTCTCGGAGATGTCGACGCGGCCCGGGATGTGGCCACGGCCCGAGTGCCTGCCGCCTCGCCAGTTCGGCCTTTTCCCGCGGCGCCGCAGCAGCAGGAACAGCCTGCCGCCCGCCTTCCTGTCGGCCTTCACACGTTCGTATATCCACTGGCGGCCCACCGTCCAGCCGCCCTCCAGACGCAGCCGTCCCGCGACCTGCTCCGGGCTCCAGCCCTCCGCCAGAAGCCCCTCCACGCGCGCCCAGCGGTCGGGCGTCATCTTCCTCGGGTTCGAGGAAGCCGCGCCGCGGCGGGCCTCCGCCCTCCCCTGCGCCTCGCCCGGGCTGTATCCCGAATCCCCGCCGTTACGGCGCAGCTCCCGCCAGACCGACGAACGGTCACGGCCCAGACGGGCCGCGATGGCCCCGTCGGAGAGCCCGCTTTCCTTCAGCGCGCCGATCTGGCATCTTTCGTCCCGGGTCAGGTGGCGGTAGCCCTCGGGCATGGCAGTCTCCTTCTCTTCAGCAAAGGGACTGTCGCCGCTTCCTGGCCGATACGCAACATCATGCGGCCGGAAAACCGGTCACCACCGCCACTGGTGTTGCACTTCAGGGTGGAATGGGGCATGCTATTCATCTCAGGCATTTGCCCCCCGCGCCAATCAGCGGATCAGGAACCGGCATGCGGCCAGTCAGGCTCAGGCTACGACGCTCGCCAGCGTCCGCCCGCAGTCCTTTGCCAGGAACGGCAGCACGACAGCTTGACATCCGCAATGTCGATCCCCGGATCGGTCAGGTACGGATCCATCCTCCGCGCTCTGTCAGCCTGTGCGCATCCCCGGCTCTCGGGGCGTGGCAACCCATGCCGTCACCGGCACAGGCGGTCTAGCCCAATGGCCATGCGGTTCAGTCCCTCTCCGCGACGAAGGATCCCGCATAGGCGTTGTCGCTGTCGTTCACGACGCCACCGACCCAGCCGGAAGGGTCGCCCGCGCCGTCGGCATACCACTTCGCCGCGGCACCGGCGCCCGAGCAGCCGCCGGACGTGCAGTCCATGCTGTAGCTGAAGTCCCCCCAGTCGATGGAGCTGCGGTCATGCCATGTCGCGGCGGATCCATTGGACGAATAGTGGGCCTCGAAGTCGCTGACCCTCAGGTTCAGGTTCGGACGGTCGCCGAACGTGTAGCGCAGGTTCGCGTCCGCCCTGAGCAGCGCACCCAGAAAGTCTGGACCGAGGTCGACACCGAGGAAGTTGTCCTCTCCGCTCCATGTGGCGGTGCCCGTCAGGGAGACGCGCGTTGAGGGCTTTCCGCGGACCCATCCGGCTCCGGCGATCTCGTCGGTGATCGACAGGTTCCCTCCGGACAGGCGCCCGGGAGCCGTCCGCCCGCTGACCCTGAAACGGTGGTCGATCCAGACGCCCCAGCCGTCGATCGAGGCGGGTGCATCGGCGGACTTCGAGACCGTGAAGCGGTCGACCTCGTCGCCGTTCCACGTCGCGTTCGGGATGTGGCGGACGTCCTCCTGCGTTACGTTGTAGCGCACGCTTCGGCCCCGGCGGTGGTCATAGCTCATCACGCTGCCGGAGCCGTAGGGCGCGTGGCACCGGTTCCCGTCGTCGCCGCAACCTTCCATCGATCCGTGGTGATGCTCATAGCCGAGCCGGTGGCCCGCTTCATGGCTCACGACCCAGAAAATTTCCTCGAGAGCCGGGCCGCGCCGGCCGAGCCTGTAGTAGATATCCTCATATCTCTGCCTGATCCAACGGGTGCTCAGGATCACCTTCTTTGCTGTGTAAGTTTCTTCCCGACAAGGCGCACGGGATCGTTGACCGAATTTGGCGGGTTCGGCCTGAGGCAGCGTGAGGCGGCTTCGGCGCTTCGGTCTGTCTGAGGGCTGCCCCGCTTGCTGCCCCGTGCCGTTCGCGCTTTCGGCCTCCTCCGCAGAGCTGTCGGCCGCCGTCCCGAGGACGGCGGTCAGGCGGCGGCCCGGCGTTCTCCGGATCCGGCCGTCACGCCATACTTACGCAGCATTCTTATCCATCGCGGCGCATTGCGCATCACCATCATGGCCTCATAGTCGGTTTCGGGGTCATGGTAGAGTTCTCCGGTCGAGAGCATGCCCCATACGATGCGCAGCATCTTGTTCGCGACGGCGACGGTCGCCCGCTTGTAGCCGCGGCGGACGGTCAGAGCCTTGTGATAGCCCTTGAACTGGCATCCCTTGCTGCGGGCGGCCGCCTGGGCGCATTCGATCATGAGCGTGCGAAGAGCCTGGTTGCCTTTGCGGACCCGTCCCGAACGCCGTTTTCCGGCGCTCTCGTTGTTGCCGGGGGCGAGACCGGCCCATGCGGCGCAGTGTCTCGGCCCGGGAAAGACGGAGACATCGGGGCCGAGCTCGATGATGATCGCCGCCGCGGCGCGCCGGTCGATACCGGGAATCGTGGTCAGAAGGCTGAGATCGCTCCAGCGGCCGGCCAGACCCTCCTCGATGACGGCGTCGTGTTCGGCCAGACGATGTCCGGCCTGGTCGAAGAGACGGATCTGATCGCGCAGCAGGAACCGGTCGGCCTCCGAAAGCCTGCGCCGCAGAGCGTCGTCGAGCTTTTCGAGATGCCCGCGCACATGGCCCGAGAGCGAGGCGAGGATCTCCGCCCGCTCTTTCCCTTCGGCCAGACCGTCGAGGATGCGCCGGCCGTTGGCCCCGAAAATGTCGGACAGGACGCCGCCGACGCGCAGCCCGGCTCCGTCGATGATCCTGTGGACCCGGCAGCGCGTCCGCGACCGCCCGGCGACGATCTTCCGGCGCGCGCGCGAGACCCGGCGCAGCTCGCGGAAGTTCTTCGGCGGAACCATGCTCGGGCTGCAGAGACCGAACTGACATACGCGGGCCAGCCATATGCTGTCGGCGACATCGGTCTTGCGGCCCTTGATCTGTTTGACATGCTGAGCGTGCAGCAGCAGCGGCTCGGCTCCGGCATCGGCGACGGCGTCGAAAACCGCCTCCCAATAGACGCCGGTTCCTTCCATCGCCGCAGCCGTCACGCCGTGTTCGCTGAGCCAGGCCGAAAGATCGGCCAGACCGCTCGGAAGGGTGCTGAACTCCTTCGTGATGCGTTCCGAATCCGCGCCGGGGCGGGCGATGCGCACGGTCGCGGTGACCTGCATCTTGTGAACATCCAGCCCGGCGGCGCGGGAATGGATGACATTGAGCTTATCCTTCTCTATCATGTGACTATCTCCTGTTGGGGATCATGCGTGGAAGCGGACAGGCCGGCGGATCAGCAGACTCACAGCCCCCGGAGACGGGCGCTGCGGTGCATTTTGCTGTTCGTTCTCGGAAGAGTCCGGAAACAAGGCGGGGCTCGAAGCCGACGGCCCGGGACAGTTTGACAACGGGATCGCAATGTCCGCACAAAAAAAACGTCCTCCTGTCCGCTTCCGCGCGGCAACATGCGTCATCCCGCCGCATTCGGAAAGCGAATGTGAACCGACGGGAAAAGGAAAACGGACGCAGGAAGAAAGACGGCGGCGGCAGCCCTTGAACTTACATGATCAGCGGGGCGATATGGCCAGCCCAATCATGAGCGTTTGCTGTGTAAGTTTCTTCCCGACAAGGCGCACGGGATCGTTGACCGAATTTGGCGGGTTCGGCCTGAGGCAGCGTGAGGCGGCTTCGGCGCTTCGGTCTGTCTGAGGGCTGCCCCGCTTGCTGCCCCGTGCCGTTCGCGCTTTCGGCCTCCTCCGCAGAGCTGTCGGCCGCCGTCCCGAGGACGGCGGTCAGGCGGCGGCCCGGCGTTCTCCGGATCCGGCCGTCACGCCATACTTACGCAGCATTCTTATCCATCGCGGCGCATTGCGCATCACCATCATGGCCTCATAGTCGGTTTCGGGGTCATGGTAGAGTTCTCCGGTCGAGAGCATGCCCCATACGATGCGCAGCATCTTGTTCGCGACGGCGACGGTCGCCCGCTTGTAGCCGCGGCGGACGGTCAGAGCCTTGTGATAGCCCTTGAACTGGCATCCCTTGCTGCGGGCGGCCGCCTGGGCGCATTCGATCATGAGCGTGCGAAGAGCCTGGTTGCCTTTGCGGACCCGTCCCGAACGCCGTTTTCCGGCGCTCTCGTTGTTGCCGGGGGCGAGACCGGCCCATGCGGCGCAGTGTCTCGGCCCGGGAAAGACGGAGACATCGGGGCCGAGCTCGATGATGATCGCCGCCGCGGCGCGCCGGTCGATACCGGGAATCGTGGTCAGAAGGCTGAGATCGCTCCAGCGGCCGGCCAGACCCTCCTCGATGACGGCGTCGTGTTCGGCCAGACGATGTCCGGCCTGGTCGAAGAGACGGATCTGATCGCGCAGCAGGAACCGGTCGGCCTCCGAAAGCCTGCGCCGCAGAGCGTCGTCGAGCTTTTCGAGATGCCCGCGCACATGGCCCGAGAGCGAGGCGAGGATCTCCGCCCGCTCTTTCCCTTCGGCCAGACCGTCGAGGATGCGCCGGCCGTTGGCCCCGAAAATGTCGGACAGGACGCCGCCGACGCGCAGCCCGGCTCCGTCGATGATCCTGTGGACCCGGCAGCGCGTCCGCGACCGCCCGGCGACGATCTTCCGGCGCGCGCGCGAGACCCGGCGCAGCTCGCGGAAGTTCTTCGGCGGAACCATGCTCGGGCTGCAGAGACCGAACTGACATACGCGGGCCAGCCATATGCTGTCGGCGACATCGGTCTTGCGGCCCTTGATCTGTTTGACATGCTGAGCGTGCAGCAGCAGCGGCTCGGCTCCGGCATCGGCGACGGCGTCGAAAACCGCCTCCCAATAGACGCCGGTTCCTTCCATCGCCGCAGCCGTCACGCCGTGTTCGCTGAGCCAGGCCGAAAGATCGGCCAGACCGCTCGGAAGGGTGCTGAACTCCTTCGTGATGCGTTCCGAATCCGCGCCGGGGCGGGCGATGCGCACGGTCGCGGTGACCTGCATCTTGTGAACATCCAGCCCGGCGGCGCGGGAATGGATGACATTGAGCTTATCCTTCTCTATCATGTGACTATCTCCTGTTGGGGATCATGCGTGGAAGCGGACAGGCCGGCGGATCAGCAGACTCACAGCCCCCGGAGACGGGCGCTGCGGTGCATTTTGCTGTTCGTTCTCGGAAGAGTCCGGAAACAAGGCGGGGCTCGAAGCCGACGGCCCGGGACAGTTTGACAACGGGATCGCAATGTCCGCACAAAAAAAACGTCCTCCTGTCCGCTTCCGCGCGGCAACATGCGTCATCCCGCCGCATTCGGAAAGCGAATGTGAACCGACGGGAAAAGGAAAACGGACGCAGGAAGAAAGACGGCGGCGGCAGCCCTTGAACTTACATGATCAGCGGGGCGATATGGCCAGCCCAATCATGAGCGTTTGAGGCCGGAGAGTAGCAGGCCACCGCGGATCCCTCGGGGTGGAAGCAGTTGCTGCTCGCCAGGTCGCCGACCTGCACTTCCAGGGTTCCGGGATCGCCCTCCAGGTGGCGGGTCCATTGCATGTACGCCAGCGATGTCATTTTCCAGAGCAGCCGCGACGCGTCATCCAAACGCTGCCGTGCGGCCGCGTCGTTTCTCCAGCCAGGCTCCAGAACATTTTTCAGATCGGGAACAAATGTCACGCGAGCGACCGCCGCCCCGCCCTGCGATGGCCTTTCCACCTGCAGCCCGTCCTGGCCGTGCCGCGGCAGGTCGATCGGCGGATTGGCGTGCCACAGCAGGCTAGCGTTGTCTTCGATCTGACTGCGAGAAAGATCCGTGCCGCGATGGGTTTCCAATTCCGTTGGCCGGATCGGTTCATTCCGCGGCGGAACCGGCGGCACTGTCGGTGCCAGCTGGCCGCCGCCTCCGCCGCCACAGGCAGCAAGCGTCAGCATGAAGGCAATGATGAAAATCAAGCGCATGGGCGGTCCCTCCCGATATGGTGGCGGTCCCGGAAGGTGCCGGGCCGCCGCAACTCCATCCGAACTGGATTGCGTCTCAGGTGCAGCATCGGCTGGACCGCCAGCGGGAGTCAACAGGTGACCTGCGAAGCCGATGGCCGCAGGGTTAGGATGTCAGGCGACGGGACCGAAGGCGACAAGCGCATGGTGACTTCCGTGCCCCATTCCACCCTGAAGTGCAACACCAGTGGCGGTGGTGACCGGTTTTCCGGTCTCATGATGTTGCGTATCGGCCAGGAAGCGGTGACAGTCCCTTTGCTGCAACATGGGAGACTGCCATGCCCGAGGGCTACCGCCACCTGACCTATGAAGAGAGATGCCAGATCGGCGCGCTGAAGGAAAGCGGTCTATCCGACGGGGCCATCGCGGCCCGGCTGGGCCGTGACCGGACGTCGGTCTGGCGGGAGCTGCGCCGGAACGGCGGCGGCGGGGGGTACAGCCCCGGGGAGGCGCAGGGGAGGGCGGAGGCCCGCCGCGGCGCGGCGTCCGGGGTCCCCCGCAGGATGACGCCCGACCGCTGGGCGCGCGTGGAGGGGCTTCTGGCGGAGGGCTGGAGCCCGGAGCAGGTCGCGGGACGGCTGCGTCTGGAGGGCGGCTGGACGGTGGGCCGCCAGTGGATATACGAACGTGTGAGGGCCGACCGGAAGGCGGGCGGGAAGCTGTTCCTGCTGCTGCGGCGCCGCGGGAAAAGGCCGAACTGGCGAGGCGGCAGGCACTCGGGCCGTGGCCACATCCCGGGCCGGGTGGACATCTCCGAGCGGCCGGAGGAGGCGGAGAGGAAGGAGCGTGTGGGCGACTGGGAGGCGGACACGATCATCGGGAAAGGCCACAGCGGGGCGGTGGTCTCCCTTGTGGACAGGGCCTCGAAATACACGTATTTACAGAGGGTTGACCGGCGAACCTCGGCTGCGGTCTCCGCCGCGATGGTGGATCTCCTCCGGCCGTCCGCCGCGCCCGTCCACACGATCACGGCGGACAACGGCAAGGAGTTCGCGGGACATGCGGGCGTCGCGGAGGCGCTCGGGGCCGCCTTCTTCTTCGCAACCCCCTACCACTCCTGGGAGAGGGGCCTGAACGAGCACACCAACGGGCTGGTCCGGCAGTACCTGCCGAAGGGGACGGACCTCCGCGCGGTCACCGACGCGGAGGTGAGGGCGGTGCAGGACCGCCTGAACGCGCGTCCGCGCCGGGTGCTGGGCTACCGGACGCCCGCCGAGGTGTTCCACGAGGCCCGCCCTCCCTGACGCCGCGCGACCGCCTCCCACCGGCGCGCATGGCTGCGCCGGGAGGGGGTGGAATGGATTTCGGGACCGCGTCCGTCCGGGCTCCGGTCGGGCTGCGCCCTCCCTACGCCCGGACGGACGCGACCCGCCCCGGCGGAGGCGTTGCGCTGCCCGGAAAGCCCGGATAACCTGCATACAGAAGGGACCACAGCCGTCCCGGGGCCGGATCCGCGGTGCCCGGGGGCCGCAGACCACGCCTTCCGGCCATTCCCTCCGCTCGGGCTCCGCCCTCGCTGCGGGAATGGCCGGTGTTGCACTTCGGAGTGGAAGTGGGGCGTAAATTCGTCGTATCAGCCGAAGAGGACAAAACCTGCGGAACCGCCCGGGATTCCGCAAGGCCCGACCCTGGACAATCTGGCCAGATCGATCATGCGGCCTGCGGCAATTCGCCGGAAGCTGCACCCGGGCTGACCAACACCGGGGCCAGACAGGATATAGTCCTCAATTCAAACATGATCGCCGCGCCACCCGTAATGAGTCAATGCGTAACGCATCAGGTTGTGTAGCGTCAGACCTGCATCTTCGAGCAATCGAACGCGTATCGGATGTTGCAGGGACCGTAGAGCGGCAATGTAGCTCAGCACAACCTCCCCAGCCGACCACGCAACCGCTGCAGGCAATAGGCGCGTGCACGGTCCAAGATCCCTACCGGACCAGAACGCTTCAGCGGTCTGTCGACACCTGCGGAATTGAGATACAGTTGCTTGCGACCATCCCTGAAGCCCACCTATCGGTTCATGTCTTGCGACCGTAGAACCCCATGCGCTCTGCTTCGGAGAACCGAACGCCGGGCCTTTCATAGAAGGAGAAAACCGCGATTATGCGGTCTTGGTTACCTCTAACCGGTGTCACTCGGTGCGCAGTGTTCTTTCCCTTGAATATGTTCAGCGTACCGGGCTCCAACATGACGCGCTGAGGGCAACGGCGGCCTTCCAACAGATCCGCCACGCCTTCAAAATTCGGATCTGTATCGCTTCGCAGATCCCGATCATACTCAAAGTCTCCTCCTCCCTGCGGGGCCTGTAGAAGGAGGGTCGTGGTGAATTCGGACCGGTCGAAATGCCAGTTAAGCGCCTGATCCTGCGAATATGCCATCACGTTCACCCGGGCCAGTGGATCGGCCATCGTGAAGAGCTGCGGCTTTTCCATGACCGCTGCCAGAAACTCTGCGAATGGAGCCCATTCATAGAGCCGGATCAGGGCAGCCTGACCCATTTGGTCGGCACAGATGGTGCGGTTCGAGGTCTCAAACTCTCTGCGCACGGGATGATCTTCCGCCAGGCCCTTGATTTCCTTGTCGAAGTAAATGTTGTGGCGACGCACATGGAAAAACGCATTCCGATCAAGAATTGGCTTGAGTTCCGCTACGAAGATCTCAAGCGACCCCGCCCGGATGAAGCCAGGTAAATTGAACAGCCCAGCCTTGGCTAGCCCGGCTCGGCTCCTCTTGACCAGTTCCAACCACAACTGGCTAACCGGTCTATCCAGGGGATACCGGTCGAGGTCGATGAGGTCGTTCACGCTGGTTTTTCCATAACTATGCGTGCACGGTAAGTACATATGTCGGTCGAATCAACACTGTCTTCGACTGGAGACTACCGAAATCTGACATCATGGTTAGTGTCGGCTTACGCGCCGACCCCAAGCCAGTTTGAACGAAGCCGCGCCTTGGCGAGACCGCCTCTTGCAGAAAATGAACATTGGCCTTTCAGCGCAGTACGGAGAGTTTGGCCCGGACGATGCATCTTTCGGTGCCTCGTGTCCCTTGCAGGTCGCTTGCCTGAACTTCGGCACAGGAATCGCGGTGAAGGCCGGGGACGTTTCGCGTCAGCGCACCCTGCCGGGCAAGGCGGGCACGAGCGACCCCGATGCGGTCTGGGGACCGCAGTCTCCATCACTTTCCTAGCGACATCCTGTTCATGTCGGGCCGCCGGAATGGGGCGGTCCGCGCTGCCGGGTAAGTTCCCTGATCCAGCGCAGAGCGTTATGATGTTCCCCTCACCGATCTGCCGTTTCAGGGCCGTAAGGACAGGCTCTGACGAGTTGCCGCATTTCGAGCGTGCCGAATCAAGGCAAATGCAGAACATCGCGCTTCAATCGCTTGCTCCGGAAAAGGATGGCTCAATCGGGTGTTAGCGGCCCTTCATCGGTGATCCGGGAAATGCACCTTGTCCGGAAGATTGGTTGGGCTCAGGCCAGCAGGCGGCCAAACTCGGCGAACACCTTTCTGTAGACATCCCGCTTGAACGCAATTACGGACTGTATGAGCTCGCTCGGGGCAAGCCACCTCCAGCGAGCGAATTCCGGATGGTCGGACTCGATTTCAATCTGACTGTCCCTTCCCAGGAAGCGCATCAGGAACCAGCGCTGTTCCTGTCCCCGGTAGCGGCCGTTCCAGACCTTCGACACCAAATCAGGCGGCAGATCGTACCGCAGCCAATCGACTGATTCAGCTTCGAAACGAACCAGATCGTGGGTTATGCCGGTCTCTTCCCTCAGCTCACGCAGCGCAGCCATGCGCGGGGTCTCGCCGGCATCGATTCCACCCTGTGGCATCTGCCAGGCATCGATCTGGGCGTCAATTCTCTGGCCAGCGAAGACCTGACCTTCCAGATTGGCGAGCACCATACCAACACAGGGCCGGTAAGGCAGTCCGTCGGCATCCGAGGGGGCCATCAAGCGGATCCTTCCGGGATTCCGCGCTTAGTTCCCTCTTTGCAGCGCGTTCAGGCCCCGCAGAAGGTCGATCGCATAAGCAAGCTGGTAGTCTTCGTCCCTCAGTCTTGCGGCATCCTCGGACGCACGACGGTCGTCCTCGATCTGGCGACGTTCATCGTCGGTGAGCGAATCGTTATCGAGTGAGCCGCGAAGGTCAGCCTCGGATCGGAACGAACCTTCGTCTTCATCGGAGGTTTCATTGCCGTCAGGAATTCGGCGAGGTTGCTCAACAATGATGTCAGGGGAAATGCCAAGCGCCTGAATCGAACGGCCGGACGGCGTATAATACCTCGCCGTTGTCAATCGCATGGCACCGTCAGTCCCATCCTTGCCGAGCGGAAGAAACGTCTGGACCGAGCCCTTGCCGAAGGACTTTGTGCCAACGATAACCGCCCGCCGGTGATCCTGAAGCGCTCCGGCGACGATTTCGGAGGCTGAAGCCGATCCACCGTTGATGAGTACGACGACCGGCTTGCCGTCTGCCAGATCCCCTTTCTTGGCATTGTGTCGTTGACTATCCCGAGGGTCACGGCCCCGCGTCGAGACAATCTCGCCGGCGTCCAGGAAAAAGTCGGAAACGTTAACAGCCTCGGTCAGAAGGCCACCTGGATTGTTTCGGAGATCAAGAACGAAGCCATTGACCTTTTCCATGCCCCCAATTTCGTCAACGGCTTCGGCGAGCCCTTCCTCAAGGTTTGGGCTGGTCTGGTCGTTGAACGTGGTCACCCGAAGAACCACCGTCTCTCCCTCAACCCGCGTCCTCACTGCGGTCAGCTTGATCGTGTCACGAATAATCGAAACATCGAAAGGCTCATCAACGCCTTCGCGCACGACTGTGATGATTATTTCCGAACCCACCGGGCCACGCATCAGATCGACCGCTTGATCCAAGGTCATGCCAAGGACGGACTCCCCGTCCACATGGGTGATGAAGTCGCCTGCCTCGATTCCCGCGGCGTCTGCCGGCGTGTCGTCCATCGGCGCGACGACCTTCACAAATCCCTCTTCAAGTGTGACTTCGATACCGAGGCCGCCAAACTGCCCGCGGGTCTGAACCCTCATATCGTCGGCATCTTCGGGCGACAGATAGCTGGAGTGCGGATCAAGTGATGTGAGCATTCCGTTGATCGCCGCCTGAATCAGATCGGTAACGTCCACTTCCTCGACATAATCGGATTGTATGCGTTCGAAAATGCCACCGAATAGATCTAGCTGCCGGTAAACGAGGGCTCGTTGGTCTTCTTCCTGCGCAAATAGCGGACCCGCGATCTGAACCGCTGCGACCGCTCCGGCCAAAGTTCCGACAAATGCCGCCATCATGTATTTTCCCATCGCGTCCTCGTCTCATTCAAAGCAATCTTTGGATCGATAACGGTCGACCCATTGTGTTCTCCCCGCTCCATATGGAGCGTTTCCATCGGGTTTCCGTCACCCTTCCCGGCAACAATCTCCCGAAACCCGTCTGTATCCTGCGGCAGGTTGCACTAAAGAACGTTCTGGATCGCCTGTCGGCAAGATTCTCCCCATCGCAACCGTATAGTTCAATTCACCTCGCATGGGCCAGCAGAAATAAACATTCGGGCTCAACAGCCATCACGATTGCGTTGCCAAGTCGCATGTCGCCGGGCGTGATGGCGCATAAGTGCAGGCGGTTTTCTGAAATTGGGTTCTGTCCGGTATGCTGAACGTCAGTTCCTCGGGTCAGTTGGTTGCGTCCGTCGGCGGGCGGGTGGGGTGGAGCCGCGGAACGACGGACGCCCTATGGTGCATCCAAGGCTGTATCCCATGACGAGCTTTCCAGGTCCGACGCGGAAATCTGCATAGCTCCTGCCGGTACCGCATCGTCCGTATCGTATCTGGAAGCCTGCAGGACTCGTTTCCACGTTGCGATAGACGCCGCTCCGGTCAGCCGCTGGCATAGTCAACCGAATGCGCCCGGGAACCTGGCGTTCTGTCGGCTGCCACCGGTCACAGGGAAAATGTGGTGATTCTATCGGGAATGGCCGCCAGCCCGACACAAAGGGCAGAGGATTCGATGGATGCCGCAAAACAGCACGTACGTGTTAAAGGTGAGAGGAGTTCAGCTTTCAACTGCCGTCAACAAATAGGCCATCGTTTTGGGCGGCGGCGGCCGAGGTTTCATGTCTGAAGCCATCCCGTGGCCGCAGGACGCCCTGCATGTTCCAACGACTTCAGAGCAAGCCACTCGGGTGCCCTGTTCGAGAGCCGAAACCACCAACTCAAGACGTCCGGAATTGCCCAACATCCGCCTTCCTATCCGGAAGAAACACCACCATCCGCGCCAATCTCCATCCGGTGATCATACAGAGACCAATGATCAGCGGATTGGTGCGTTGAACGGGAATGAGATCCTAGGTCGGCTGTCGCTCAGCCCAGCCAGCAAAAATTCCTTCCAGCGCAACAACGATATAATAGAGGACGATCCCAAGGAGAGCGAGTGCGATCAATACCGCGAACATCAGCGGGTAGTCGCTATTGGTCTTACCGCTATCGAACAGCGCTCCCAGTCCACGGCCGTGGGGGCTGACAATTTCCATGAGGTTTGTCCCGATAAAGGCAAGCGTCACGGAGACCTTCAGGGCACCGAAGAATTCCGGCAGCGTCTTCGGAAGCGCGATCTTCCAGAATATGGTCGACTGCGATGCGCCCAACGACCGCAGGATGTCGCGATATTCAGGTTCAAGAGTCGACAACCCGATCGAAACACTGACAGCGATCGGGAAAAATGAGATCATAAAGGCAATCAAGATCGTGTTGAAATCGTGTGCGCCCACGAACAGGAGTGCGACGATCGGAACAACGGTGGCCTTTGGGACCGCATTGAACCCGACAAGCAGCGGATAGAGCGCATCCCGCATTGTGCGCGAAAAACCCATGATCATACCCATGCCGACCCCAATGGCTATTGCGATCAGGAGTCCCACCACTGTGCGCCAAAGCGTCTGCCAACCCATCACGAGAAACAGATCCCAAAACCGGATATAGGCGTCGGGAAGATCGCTTGGCGAAGCCATGATGTAATTTGGCCAGCCATTGGCCCAGACCAGAAGTTCCCATAGCGCAAGAAACACGACCATGGCCGTCAACGGGACACCGATCTTCCTGACCATCACCCTTCCTCCGTTTCCGTCGGGCTACGGCCCTGCGCAATCTCGATCTGGTGGCGCAGAATGTTCAGTCGATCCGCCGCCTCGGGTGAATAAAGGTCGTCCAACTGCCGCGGTCGATCTGTGGGGATGTCCATGACGTATTGCGTATGCGCGGGACGGCCGGACAGCACCACAACCTGATCGGCCAGGAATATCGACTCGCGCAGGTCGTGGGTGATCAGAACGCCTGTGAACGGCTCTTCCGCCTTCAGTGCGTGCATTGTCTGCCAAAGATCCTCACGAGTGAATGCATCGAGTGCACCGAAAGGTTCGTCCAGGATCAGCACATCAGGTTGGTGAATCAATGCTCGGCAAAGTGAGGCGCGTTGACGCATACCACCTGACAGTTCAGACGGCCGTTTACCCTCGAATCCCTCAAGACCGACGAGGGCCAGCAAGCGGCGCGCCCGGTTCTCCTGTTCAGTCCTGGTCAGTTTTGTCGGTACAATCTCCAGCGGCAGCATCACGTTCTTGAGAATGGACCGCCATTCCAGAAGAACCGGGTTCTGAAACGCCATACCGACGGTGGATCTTGGCGAGGTGACCTGTTCTCCATGCAGCCACATTTCGCCTGCATCGGGCTTCATCAGACCGGCGATCAGACGGGTTAATGTCGATTTTCCGCAGCCGGACGGCCCGACAACGGCAACAAACCTTCCCTCTGGGACCGAAATGTCCAAACCATTCAGAACTGGCAGCGGCCCGTCTTCTGTCCTGTAGGCGTGGTAAACGCCCTTTATGTCGATCAATGACCGGTCCATGACTTGCTTTCCGGTGGGTATGACGCGGTGGGTCCGGGGGCATGGCCCCCGGCAGTGCCGACGCATCGGCGTTCGTATTACCCTACTCGATCTTGAAACCACCATCCGGCAGGTAGACGTCGCTGAAATACGCCGCTGGGGTCGGGTCGTTCCGGAACTCGTATGTCTGTCCCAACTGGGCAAGTGCCGCATCCATCCGAGCCGGGTCGACGCCGCCCATGCCGTTGGCCTTGACCCAATCCGTCAGCACATTCTGTTCGATCGCAATTCTGAGCCGCTCCTCCTCTAGCCCCGCGTCGGCGGCCGGATTGCGCCGGATCAGCGATTCAATGCCGACGGCCGGATTGGCGACTGCATCTGCCCAACCTTTCGCAACGGCTCGTAGAAACCCGGCGACGGTATCACCGTTCTCGGCAGCCCAGTCAGTGTTCACAAGAATGGCGTTGCCGTAAAGCTCGAGCCCATGATCCGCCATCAGAATGTTTGAGATATCATCTGCTGGCACGCCAAGCCGCTTTAGGTTCACGACTGAAGAGAACGAAAAGCCTGTGATCGCCGCAACATTGCCTTCGGCCAGCATCGGCTCACGCGTCGGGAAACCCACGGGCTCGACCGTCACCGCAGATATATCGATGCCGGTTTCGGCGGCAAAGACCGGAAACTGCGCCCAGGCCCCATCTGGCGGCGGGGCGCCAAGTACCCTGCCTTCGAGATCTTTCGGCCGTTCCACTCCGAGAGACTTGCGACCCACAACCGCAAACGGCGGCTTGTCGTAGATCATCATCGCGGCAGTAACGGGTGCGCCCGGGTTCTGGTCGAGAAACCTGATCATGCTGTTGATGTCGCCGAACCCTACCGGAAACGCTCCAGTCGCGATCTTCGGGATTGTTTGGACCGAACCGGCACCAGCCTCTATCGTTACGTCCAAGCCTTCTTCGGCGAAATGGCCGTTATCTATAGCCAGGAAATAAGGGGCGGACGGACCCTCGAATTTCCAGTCAAGTGCGAACGGTACTCTCTCCTGAGCGGAGGCGATGGCGGCGGCGAAGACCGCGGCGGCCGCAGTAAGTATGCGATGAGACATTTGGCAGCATCCTTCTTTCGTGGTTTGCATTGAGACTTGCACCTTGGATTTGGTCAGGCTCGCAGGATGGCCAGCACCACCCCACTCCGTCGCATTCGTACTGTAGCATTGATCTTTTTTCAGCGAACGGCAAGGGAAACGGTCGTCAGACTGGCATTGTCAGTACCCACCTGTTGGATTCGGAACTCTTTACCTCACCACTTGCACCGGGCACCAATCGTCGAAATGGCGTCGGTTCTGCAGGAGTTGTCCATGTTCGACTGAGACCGGGTTTCAGAATTCAGGATGGAACTACGCCTATCTGAACGCAGCCTTCGTCCTTGATAAGCTCGCGGGGCGCTGACGATGGCGTTGACTCCAGAGGCCGCGCAACATGGGATCTGACGACAGGCTGGGCATGACGGCACACCACCAATTTGATAGCAAGCCTGGAGACAGGACGATGGCGACGACGCAGTGGACCGTTTCAGACGTCACGCCTCGTCGAGCAACCGTTCCTTGGAGAGCGAAGTGCGTCACATCCTGAAATGCGCCTCCGACAATGACATGGCAGCGAAACGCGCCGCGTTCCTGGCTGCGTCGGACCGGCTGCGGGAGAAGACCAACAGCCACAGGCAGACCCCGGCTGAGGTGTTGACCCGCGAGGATCGAGACCGCGGTTTCCGCGAAAACTTCCTAAGCGCTTCGTCCTTGATACGACCTTGGCCCAACTTGAACAGTAGGAGCTGATTTTTCGTCCTGCGGGTTATCGCAAGTCATTGAAAATAATGGAAACCTGGATTTGGATTTTGCGGTTCTGAAAAGGGTGTAATGGAGCATTTTTGCATTCTGGCACGAACTACCTTGATATCCGGGCCAACGTCGTGGACAACGCGCTCATATTTGTGCGCGAAAAAGTTCGTCGAGGCCACTGGTACCTCTACCTCGTCGAGAGCGATGGCGGTTGGGTGCGCCTGCGCGCGGGTCGGCGGTCCGCTGCTGTTCGGGCGCCTGCGGGAGCGCCTCGGCCTGGACGCTGTGGTGAAGGAGTTTCCGGCCGGCCGGGGCTTCGGCTTCGATGTCGAGCGCACGGTGTTCGTGAGCGTTCCGCACCGCCTGTTCGTGTCGGGTTCGGACCGGTCCTGCGGGAATTGGATGGCGGACTACGCCATCAAGGGGATCGAGGGGTTGCGGCTGCACCAGCTCTAGCGGGCGATGGCCTGGCTCGGCGAGGAGCTGGAGCCTGCGGCGGCGGGCGCCCTGGCGCCGCGCTGCGTGAAGGACGCGGTGGAGGAGCGTCTGTTCGAGCGCCGGCGCGACCTGTTCACCGACCTGTCGCTGGTGTTCATGGACACGACGACGCTGTCGTTCCACGGCGCGGGCGGGGAGGTGCTGGGAGCGCACGGCCACTCGAAGGACCACCGGCCCGAACTGCGGGAACTGCGGCAGATGGTGCTGGCGGAGGTGCTCGACGGCCAGAGGCGGCCGGTCTGCACGGAGACGCCGCCCGGCAATTCGGCCGACACGACGGTTCCGCTGCCGATCGTGGACCGGTTGCGGTCGCGCTTCGGCATCGGCCGGGTGTGCGTGGTGGCGGACCGGGGGATGATATCGGCAGCGGTGGTGGCGGCGCTGGAGGAGCGGGGCCTGGACTACATCCTGGGCGCACGCGAGCGGCGCACGAAGGTGGTCAGGGAAGTGGTGCTCAGCGACGGGAGGCCCTTCGTGCCGCTTCTGCCCGAACGCGCCCGGGGCGAGACGCAGCTGTTCGTGAAGGAAGTCTCGGTGGACGGCGCGCGCTATGTCGTGTGCCGCAACGAGGCGGAGGCCGAGAAGGACCGCGCCGACCGGCAGGCGGTGGTCGAGGGCCTGCGGAAGCGCCTGGCCTCGGGCGGGAAGGCGCTGGTCGCCAAGAGCGCCTACCGGCGCTATCTGCGCCGCACGGGCGCGGGCAAGGCGTTCGAGGTCGATGCCAGCAAGCTCGCCGGGGAGGCCCGCTTCGACGGCATCTTCGTGCTGCGCACCAACGCCGCGTTGACGCCGCTCAATGCCGTGCTACGCTACAGGGAGCCGCTCATGGTCGAGGACCTGTTCCACCGAGCCAAGGCCCAGCTGCGCACCCGCCCGATCCACCACTCCGGCGACGCGGCGGTCCGCGGCCATGTCTTCCGCTCCTTCCTCGCCCTCGTGCTCCAGAAGAAACTCGCCGACCGCTGCCGCACGGCCGACGTCTTCGTCGAATGGGACGACCTGATCCGCGGTCTCGACCGCCTCCGGCAGGCCGCCATCGAGAAGGACGGAAAGCGTATCACCACGCCAACCCATACCGCCGGCCAGGTCGGAAAGGTCTTCCGCGCCGCCGGCATCGCGCTACCGTCGAACGCGCGCGAACATACCGCCTGACCTCCAATCCCTCCGAAAATGTAGTTCATACAACCGGCGACGCCGGCGTAAACCGTTGTTCCGGCGAATACTTTTAAACCGCACTGTTGAAGTTGGGCTAGAGAGGCCATGCCACATGACGATGTTTCCGGGCGGCGGATCCTTGGCGCGGGCGAGATGACCGCCGAACCGGGCGATCTTGGTCAGATAGAGCGAGAGCGTCCTGGCTGCGGGAGGATGGTGAGCTGGGTTGGGAATCAGGCGATCGAGGATGCTCGTTTCGAACTCGCTGAGCACGAGGACGGGTTCGAGGTTCGGCTCGACCCGGTTGAGCATCGTCAGCCAAAACACGTGCCAGCTCAGGATACAGAACAACGCGATCAGCCTGACCAGTCGCTCGGCGGTCCGCAGGCGTGCCTGCCCTGCCCGACAGGCAGGAATCAGGCTCAGCTAGTGTGGAACCGACGGAAGGCCGAGGGAGAGCGACTAAATAGGTTTCCTATCCTCAGATCGGAGAAAGCCATATCTCATATATGGCTTGGGGCGATTTTGGCGTAGAAATTTAGTTCAGATTGCTGCTTTGCCATTGACGGCCGAAGCCATATCTCATATATCGTTGTGATCGAATTTGTCAAAGTGAAGTCCGAAACTTCCATGTCCCGCCTCATATCCGCGCCCTTCTTCAGCGCTCACCCCGTCTTCAGCCGCGCCGAATACGCCGCTGCTGTTGGCCGCCGCCCTCAAGACAAGGTCGTCACGGTGATGCTCACCCAGCATCTTCAAGCAGGCAACATCCGGCGCGTCGCGCGGGGCGTCTTCGCGTCCGTGCCCAAGCATGCCGACGCCGACAAATGGTCTGTCGACCGCTTCCTGGCCGCCTCCCGTCTGCGCCGCGGCGGCGTGATCGCCTATCACTCGGCCCTCGAGCTGCACGGCTGCGCCTACACCGACGGGCATGAGGTCCAGGTGATCGCGCACGGCGAGCCCGGCGTCTTCGAGGCAATCGGCTTGACCTGCCGGTTCGTCAAGCCGCTGCGCGGCTTCGCCCAACGCAATGGGGCATTGACTGACGGCGTCACGTTGGTCGATCGCTTGGGGCTGGAGGTCAATGTGACGACGGTCGAGCGGACGATCGTCGATCTGTTCGACCGCTATGACCTGGCCGGCGGCGCGGAGGAGCTCTTCAACTCGCTGGACCTGGTCGCACGCGTCGACGCCGGGGCGCTGGTCCGGTACACGCGCGCGCTTGGTAACGCCACGGCTGCCGGCGCGCTGGGCTCCTGGCTGGAAAGCGAACAAAAACGGTTGGGTGTGCCGGACACTGCGCTCGACGCGGTTCGCACGCTGGCACCGTCCCAGGCGCGATATGCGCTGGGCACCAAATCGGGCGAGGGGAGGGCCGCAAAGGGCTGGAACGTCATCCTCCCCATCGACATCGTCGAACGCCGCTTCGAGGGGCTGTGAATGGCGGCGCCCTCGGTCCAAACGCTGCAGCGCCTCGCCGATGAGACCGGGCACCAGCTCGGTACGCTCGAAAAGGTGCTGCGGCTCCTGGACTTGCTGCAGGAAATCGCCCGCGATCCGGACCTGTCGGAGCGACTCGTGCTCAAGGGCGGAACGGCGCTGAACGTCTTCCACCTCGGGCTCGACCGACTCTCGGTCGATATCGACTTGAATTACATAGGCGCGCTCGACCGGGCGGCGATGGAAACCGAGCGCCCAGACGTCGATGCGGCGCTCAATCGTCTCCTCGCTTCCCAAGGTTACAGCGTCCGCCGTCAGCCCGATGAGCACGCCGGCGGCAAGTGGCGGTCGCGCTACTCGTCCGCGCTTGGCGGCAACGCCACGCTGGAACTCGATGTCAACTACATGGCGCGCCAGCCCCTGTTTGGCACGACCCGCATGGAGTCACGTCCCCTGGGCGATATGCGGGCAAGCGATGTTCTCGTCCTCGACCTTCACGAGATCGTCGCCGGCAAGCTCATCGCGCTCGTCGACCGGCATGCCGCGCGCGACCTGTTCGATGCGCACCGTATTCTCTCGATCGACGGGCTCGACTGGAGCCGGATCAAAACCGCCGTCCTCGCCATCGGCGCCTGCGGTCGGCGCGATTGGCGGACCATGTCGGTAGACGCCATCAAAGGCGACCCGCGCGAGCTTCGTCAGAAACTCGCGATCTGCCTGCCGCGCGACCGCTTCACCGGCAAGGGAGATGTCGACGCGTGGATCGAGGAGACCGTAGCGCTTTGCCGGGAAAAATTCGCCTTTCTGTTCGATCTGACAGCGAACGAGCGGGAGTTTCTCGACGGCGTTCTAGATCGCGGCGACGTCCACGCTGATTTGTTGGACGTGGTGCCAGAAATACGTGTTCGCATTGGAGCCATGCCGATGCTCGCGTGGAAATGCCGGCACGTTCGGAAACATCGAGGACTGGACCGCTAGGCAGCGGAGATCGAAGATGTTGGCTCAACATTCAAAGTCTAGGAGGCGGTAATGGTTGCGCCCGTAACTGCCGCAATGCTTTACGAACTTGTTGCGTGTCCGCATCGCGTGACGATGGACCTGTTCGCCGACCCGGCACAACGGGACGAGCCAAACCCTTTTGTCGAACTTCTCTGGGAGAAGGGTTCGCCATACGAGCGCGAAGTCATCGCCGGTCTACAAGTCCCGTTCCTCGACCTTTCCCCGTACGCCGGTGATGAAAAGGAGCGGCTTACACTGGAAGCGATGCAAAAAGGGCGAGGCCCTTATCTATGGCGGATGCATTCAGGTCGATGGATTATTGGGCAACCCCGATCCCGCCCTGCGCCGAAACTTTTTCAAACCGGACAGCCGCCCGGTCATTGGCCATGCACCTCTGGAACACCCGGCCGACGCGATACCGCCGAACCGGCCGTCAGCGGGCCAGCGAATCGGCTAGCGGGAACCGCTGCGCACGTTGAGTGGAGCCTTGTCGCAAGCGTGACGCGACTGGAACTGCGCCGCTGCGCCGTCGTTAGCCACTTCCTAGGCGGATGGAAGAAGCGATCTGCACCATGAAGATCAAGTTCCGATCAAGAGTGATCGCTGGCCACTATAGGCCGGAATTGGGGATTCAAACCTGACTTCCGATTGCCATTGGATCAGACCGATCGGTCTTTTGTCACCTCACCAGCAAGCTCTTCCCGGTCATCTCCGGAGGCGGTTTCAAACCCATTATGTCAATCACCGTAGGAGCGAGATCCGCCAGACGCCCGTCCCGAACCTTCGCGCCATCTGGACCTCCGACAATGACGCAGTCCACCGGATTGGTCGTATGTGCCGTATGCGGACCGCCGGATTCGGGATCCACCATGACCTCGCAGTTGCCGTGATCCGCGGTGACGATCATCGTCCCGCCAATGGAATCTAATGACTGAATGGCGAGGCCAAGCCCCTCATCCACTGCTTCACATGCCTTGATCGCAGCGGAAAGATCGCCGGTATGACCTACCATGTCTGGGTTTGCAAAATTCACGACGATCAGATCGTATCCGGAACCGATTGCGGCTACGAGCCTGTCGCTGACCTCCGATACACTCATTTCCGGTTTCAGATCGTAGGTCGCAACCTTCGGGGAAGGGACCATGTATCGGTCCTCTCCTTCCTCCGGCGCTTCAGTTCCACCGTTGAGGAAGAAAGTGACATGCGGATATTTCTCTGTTTCCGCGAGCCGGAACTGCCTCAGGCCATGCTTCGCGACCCAGGAGCCAAGCGTATTGACGATTTCTTTCTTGGGATATGCGGCGGTCATGTATTCCGAATGGGCTTCGGAATAATCAACCATGCCAAGTAACGCCGCGAGCTTAGGTCGACGCCCAACGTCAAACGCGGAAAAACCAGGTTCCCCGATGGCCTGCAGCAACTGGCGAGCACGGTCCGCTCGGAAGTTGATGAAGAAGACACCATCTCCGTTTCGGATTCCCCGGTGGTCACCTATGACTGTCGCTACCAGAAACTCGTCTGTTTCTCCCCGGACATAGCCTGCTTCGATCGCCGCATCGGCACAGGACGCGGTTTCGCCGTTTCCGTGGATCATCGCTGCGAACGCCTTGGCGGTCCTATCCCAACGGCAATCCCTGTCCATGGCAAAATACCGGCCAGTCACACTGGCTATGCGGGCAGACTGCGGAAGTTCCGCAACAAGTCGCTCGACCTGTCCAAGGGCGGACTTGGGCGGGACATCCCGGCCATCCGTGATAATGTGGACGCAAGTCGGCACATCCCGCTCTGCCAGCAGCTTCGCCGCTGCGACCAGATGGTCCTGATGGGAATGCACCCCGCCCGGAGAGGCGAGTCCGACCAGATGCGCGGTACCACAGGCAGCCATCACTTCATCAGCGAATTCAAGAATTGCGTGATTCTGAAAAAAGGAGCCATCCTCAATGCACAGGTCGATTTGCCCAAGATCCATCGCCACCACTCGCCCAGCGCCGATATTGGTATGCCCGACCTCAGAGTTTCCCATCTGACCACTCGGCAACCCGACATCCGGACCGTGTGTTGCCAGAAGCCCGTGAGGGCAGGTCGCCAGGATCTCGTCGAAGTGGGGCGTGTTCGCCAGTTTAGGAGCGTTGGCTTCGGGGTCGTCGCGGTGGCCCCAGCCATCCAATATACAAAGAACCACCGGTTTTGCCACCAATTCACTCCATGAGTTCATTTCATTGGGCATCATCTATCCGGCACCGCGATTGACATGCAGCAAATCCCTGAACACCGCAATTGATCATTGACCTTGCTGAACCGCTATCCTCCGGAGGATCGCTCCGTCGACGGTACTGATCCCTGGATCATGGACCATGCCTCCGCGCCGCTCCTGCGGGCACTGCCACCTAACTCCGATGATAGGGCGTCCCGGAAAGAATCGATGCAGCTCGGTAGAGTTGCTCCGCGAGCATCAGGCGTGCAAACATATGCGGCCAGACCATCGGGCCAAACGAGATCTGCGTGTGGGCGCTATCCCGCAAATTGGGTTCCAGCCCGTCCGCGCCGCCAATGAGAAACGCGACGTCTCGGGAGCCGCTATCGCGCCAGATGCCCAGCAGGTTGGCGAAATCGGGCGAGGAGAGAGCTGTGCCACGCTCGTCCAGTGCCACGACTCTCGCACCATTCGGGATTGCGCGCCTCAGTAGCTCCGCTTCCGCGAGTTGGCCAAGACCTTTCCGGTCCTCAACTTCATGAACGGTGAATTGCCCCAATCCTACCTTGCGTCCGACTCGCCCTGCCCGAACGAGATAATTGTCAATCATCTCCAGTTCGGGTCCGGCGCGCAACCGCCCTACCGCGCATATATGCAGACGCACCGACCTCTCCGAATTCGCTCAGACTTTGGCGGCAAGAGCCTTGTCCGAACTCATCCACATCTTCTCAAGCTGATAGAATTCACGCACCTCAGGCCGAAATACATGGACAATCACATCGCCCGCGTCGATCAATATCCAGTCGCCCGTGCGCTTGCCCTCAATCTGGCAGGGCTGCCCGAAAGTCCGTTTGAGCCGTTCGGTGAGTTTGTCGGCGATCGACGTAACCTGCCGTGTCGAACGGCCAGAAGCGATCACCATATAGTCCGCAATTTCCGATTTTCCGGCCAACCCGATGGATACCACATCCTCAGCCTTGTCATCGCCCAATGAGGACAGGATGTATTCCAGCAGCGCGTTGCTCGGAACAGGCTTCGGATGCGGTGCCAGTTCCGAACCCGGGCCTGCATCCGTCACGGTCATTTCCTCGACCGAAGCCGCACATTGAGACAGAACATGTTCCTCCTTCGTTTCATGCCATTCCCGATGAGCCTGTACGGCTCACGTTCCTAATCTAGCCATGGGATTGCGAAATCTCAATGACGACGCGCGAAATTGCGAAATGCGTGTGGCTTCCTTCGAGCAGGGACTGGTTGATGTCGACGGAAACCTGGAATGCCGTTGCACTCAGGAGTCCTGAACTGTCGGATCCATATTTGGTTTCCTTTTGCTGTGTAAGTTTCTTCCCGACAAGGCGCACGGGATCGTTGACCGAATTTGGCGGGTTCGGCCTGAGGCAGCGTGAGGCGGCTTCGGCGCTTCGGTCTGTCTGAGGGCTGCCCCGCTTGCTGCCCCGTGCCGTTCGCGCTTTCGGCCTCCTCCGCAGAGCTGTCGGCCGCCGTCCCGAGGACGGCGGTCAGGCGGCGGCCCGGCGTTCTCCGGATCCGGCCGTCACGCCATACTTACGCAGCATTCTTATCCATCGCGGCGCATTGCGCATCACCATCATGGCCTCATAGTCGGTTTCGGGGTCATGGTAGAGTTCTCCGGTCGAGAGCATGCCCCATACGATGCGCAGCATCTTGTTCGCGACGGCGACGGTCGCCCGCTTGTAGCCGCGGCGGACGGTCAGAGCCTTGTGATAGCCCTTGAACTGGCATCCCTTGCTGCGGGCGGCCGCCTGGGCGCATTCGATCATGAGCGTGCGAAGAGCCTGGTTGCCTTTGCGGACCCGTCCCGAACGCCGTTTTCCGGCGCTCTCGTTGTTGCCGGGGGCGAGACCGGCCCATGCGGCGCAGTGTCTCGGCCCGGGAAAGACGGAGACATCGGGGCCGAGCTCGATGATGATCGCCGCCGCGGCGCGCCGGTCGATACCGGGAATCGTGGTCAGAAGGCTGAGATCGCTCCAGCGGCCGGCCAGACCCTCCTCGATGACGGCGTCGTGTTCGGCCAGACGATGTCCGGCCTGGTCGAAGAGACGGATCTGATCGCGCAGCAGGAACCGGTCGGCCTCCGAAAGCCTGCGCCGCAGAGCGTCGTCGAGCTTTTCGAGATGCCCGCGCACATGGCCCGAGAGCGAGGCGAGGATCTCCGCCCGCTCTTTCCCTTCGGCCAGACCGTCGAGGATGCGCCGGCCGTTGGCCCCGAAAATGTCGGACAGGACGCCGCCGACGCGCAGCCCGGCTCCGTCGATGATCCTGTGGACCCGGCAGCGCGTCCGCGACCGCCCGGCGACGATCTTCCGGCGCGCGCGCGAGACCCGGCGCAGCTCGCGGAAGTTCTTCGGCGGAACCATGCTCGGGCTGCAGAGACCGAACTGACATACGCGGGCCAGCCATATGCTGTCGGCGACATCGGTCTTGCGGCCCTTGATCTGTTTGACATGCTGAGCGTGCAGCAGCAGCGGCTCGGCTCCGGCATCGGCGACGGCGTCGAAAACCGCCTCCCAATAGACGCCGGTTCCTTCCATCGCCGCAGCCGTCACGCCGTGTTCGCTGAGCCAGGCCGAAAGATCGGCCAGACCGCTCGGAAGGGTGCTGGACTCCTTCGTGATGCGTTCCGAATCCGCGCCGGGGCGGGCGATGCGCACGGTCGCGGTGACCTGCATCTTGTGAACATCCAGCCCGGCGGCGCGGGAATGGATGACATTGAGCTTATCCTTCTCTATCATGTGACTATCTCCTGTTGGGGATCATGCGTGGAAGCGGACAGGCCGGCGGATCAGCAGACTCACAGCCCCCGGAGACGGGCGCTGCGGTGCATTTTGCTGTTCGTTCTCGGAAGAGTCCGGAAACAAGGCGGGGCTCGAAGCCGACGGCCCGGGACAGTTTGACAACGGGATCGCAATGTCCGCACAAAAAAAACGTCCTCCTGTCCGCTTCCGCGCGGCAACATGCGTCATCCCGCCGCATTCGGAAAGCGAATGTGAACCGACGGGAAAAGGAAAACGGACGCAGGAAGAAAGACGGCGGCGGCAGCCCTTGAACTTACATGATCAGCGGGGCGATATGGCCAGCCCAATCATGAGCGTTTGATCGCCAGGCCGCCCCGCGAGGAACGGGTTAATCAGGGTCTTTCCGCATTGCGGACAGACTCACCTGTGGGCGCCCTTGAATAGCCGCTGATTCGCTGGTCCCGCAGTTCAGGCCCAGCCTGATGGACCTCGTATTGTCACGGGACGCGTACTCAGTCCCTTGGCGATGACGAATCGATCGATCACAAATCAATACCCGTTGCCTTGTGGGGCGCTGTCCATTATCCGGGCACAATGGTCACGACAGCCGTCCTTGGCGGTTCACTTGCAGGATACGGGTGGATCCGGACGGTCTATGGTCGCCGAGCGTTCGCCACCAATCCAAGGTGTTTGGATACAAGGGAGAATCCGCATGCCACCCAGAACACTTTACGACAAGATTTGGGACGATCATCTGGTGCATGAGGCGGAGGACGGTACCTGTCTGCTGTACATCGACCGCCACCTCGTGCATGAGGTGACCAGCCCTCAGGCATTCGAGGGACTGCGGATGGCTGGCAGGAAGGTCCGGGCACCCGAAAGGACCATCGCCGTTCCCGATCACAATGTGCCAACCACAGCGGACCGTCTGTCCGGCGGAATGAACGAAGAGAGCCGCATCCAAGTCGAGGAACTGGATAGGAATGCGCACGAATTTGGTATCCATTACTATCCGGTTGATGACGTACGCCAAGGTATTGTCCATATTGTGGGACCAGAGCAGGGCTGGACACTTCCGGGCATGACGGTTGTCTGTGGAGATAGCCATACCGCAACGCACGGCGCGTTTGGCGCACTGGCACACGGAATTGGCACTTCGGAGGTAGAGCATGTTCTGGCAACTCAGACACTGATCCAGAAGAAATCCAGGAACATGAAGGTGGAAATCACCGGAAGCCTTCGCTCTGGGGTAACGGCCAAGGACATCACACTTTCGGTAATTGGCGCAACCGGCACCGCCGGAGGTACCGGACATATCATCGAGTATTGCGGAGAGGCGATTCGCAGCCTTTCCATGGAAGGACGGATGACCGTCTGCAACATGGCAATTGAAGGCGGGGCGCGCGCCGGTCTTATCGCGCCCGATGAAAAAACCTTCGAATATGTCAATGGTCGCCCCCATGCCCCGAAGGGCGCGGCGTGGGAAGCTGCAATGTCATATTGGCAGACGCTTCATTCCGACGAAAGCGCCAGTTTCGACAGGACGGTGACGATCCCGGGCGAGGAAATCGCGCCTGTCGTAACATGGGGTACCAGCCCGGAGGACGTTCTTCCCATAACCGGGACTGTCCCGAGTCCCGACGAGTTCGAAGGTGGCAAGGTCGAAGCAGCTCGGCGTTCGCTTGAATACATGGGTCTGGTCCCCGGCACGCCTCTGTCAGAGATCGCGATCGACACGGTGTTCATTGGATCCTGTACCAACGGCAGAATCGAGGATCTGCGGGCAGCCGCAGAGATCCTGAAAGGCAAGAGAGTCAAGGACGGGCTTAGAGCGATGGTCGTTCCAGGCTCGGGCCTGGTGCGGGCACAGGCAGAAGAGGAAGGACTGGCCGAGATATTTGCTGAGGCCGGATTTGAATGGCGGCTGGCCGGTTGTTCCATGTGCCTTGCGATGAACCCCGACCAGCTCGCACCGGGTGAACGCTGCGCTTCGACCTCAAACCGCAATTTCGAGGGTCGTCAAGGCTACAGGGGACGAACGCATTTGGTCTCTCCTGCAATGGCGGCGGCGGCGGCGATTACTGGACACCTCACGGACGTTCGGGAATTGATGTAGATCGGGCGTCATTCGAAACACCGACCGAGAGTTCAGCCTGGAGCAATCACGATGGACAGATTCACAACCCTTGCGGGTGTTGCTGCCCCCCTTTCGATGGTCAATGTCGACACCGACATGATCATTCCCAAGCAATTCCTCAAGACGATCAAACGTTCGGGTCTCGGAGTGAACCTATTCGATGAGATGCGCTATGATCGGGACGGCAACGAGGTCGCCGATTTCGTACTGAACCAGCCAGCCTACCGTAGCGCAGCGATTCTGGTGGCCGGAGCGAATTTTGGCTGCGGCTCGAGCCGGGAGCATGCGCCATGGGCACTCAAGGATTTTGGCATACGGTGTGTCATCGCACCCAGCTTCGCCGATATTTTCTTCAGCAATTGCTTCAAGAACGGCATCCTGCCAATCCCGCTGCCGGAGGAGAAAGTCGATATTCTCATGAAAGACGCCCAGAAGGGAGAGAACGCAAGAGTCTCGGTCGACCTCGGATCGCAGACGATAACCACGTCGGATGGCGAGGTGATCATGTTCGACGTAGATCCTTTCAGGAAACGATGCCTGATGGAAGGACTCGATGACATTGGACTGACCATGGAGCATTCCGCCAAGATCGATGCGTTCGAAGCAGAGGCGAGGGCGCACCGTTCATGGGCGTAGACTCAGGCGCAGTGCGATCATGCAACTGCCCGGGCCCGCGGCCGACATTGCACCGAACTCACGGTAGCCGCCAAACTTGGTGTAGCCCAGATTGTTGGCAATCCATACTTTCGGTCGACCTTATCGGGCGAAGATCTACCGAAAGGCGTTCCTGTGCCATGGAATCAAGGCTCAAAAAAACACCCAAGCGACTCATGCCAGCAATCTGGGATGCACCCGCCAACCTTGACTGGGTCGCTCGGATGATCCACGTCTGGTAGACTCCGGCAGGCTTGCGCCGGAAGCTGTTTTCTTGACGGGCTCCGAGCAAGCGGGTAGGCGAGGCCCGCTCGCAGCGAAATACAGGGGATCCAGACACAATGGGCACGAATTCACTCCTAGTTCTTCCTGGTGACGGTATCGGTCCAGAGGTCATGGCCCAGGTTCGCCGTGTTGTGGATTGGTTCAATGAACGGACAAAGCTGGAATTTGAGGTAAGCGAAGACCTTGTCGGCGGTGCCGCCTACGACGCCCATGGCACTCCACTGCACGATAGTACCATGGCGAAGGCCCAGGAATCGGACGCTGTTCTGCTTGGTGCAGTGGGAGGGCCGCAATACGACGGGCTTGACTTCAGCCTGAAACCTGAGCGGGGGCTCCTGCGCCTGCGAAAGGAAATGGACCTGTTCTCGAACCTGCGTCCCGCACAGTGCTTTGACGCGTTGGCGGATTTCTCCTCGCTGAAGAGGGACGTGGTCTCCGGGCTCGACATCATGATTGTACGTGAATTGACTGGCGGCGTGTATTTCGGAGAACCACGTGGCATCCACAAGGAAGGCAATGAGCGGGTTGGAATCAACACACAGCGCTATACCGAAAGCGAGATCGCCCGCGTGGCTCGGTCCGCCTTCGAACTCGCCCGCCGACGCTGCAACCGGATCTGTTCCATGGAGAAGGCCAACGTAATGGAGTCGGGTATTCTCTGGCGTGACGTCGTGACCGAGGTTCATATTTCTGAATATCCTGATGTCGAACTGTCACATATGTACGCCGACGCCGGTGCCATGCAGCTGACCCGATGGCCGAAGCAGTTCGACGTCATCGTCACCGACAACCTGTTCGGAGACCTTCTGTCGGACCTCGCCGCGATGCTCACCGGTTCGCTTGGGATGCTGCCATCAGCCAGTCTTGGGGCACCGATGGAAAATGGTCGACCCAAGGCGATGTATGAACCTGTTCACGGATCTGCGCCAGACATCGCGGGTCAGGGCAAGGCCAATCCAATTGCCTGTATCCTTAGTTTTGCGATGGCGCTACGCTACAGTTTTGACGCGGGGCAGGAAGCTGACCGGCTGGAGTCCGCCATTGCGCATGTGCTTGCCGAAGGCCTACGTACCGCTGACCTAATAGGTGAGGCGGGTACCGAGCCGGTTTCGACATCTGACATGGGCACCGCGATTTTGGATGCGCTTGATGCCAGCCGCTGACCAATGGTGGCATCCGAACCTAGCCTGCACTCAAGGCGGTTCGACAAGGACTCCATTTTGGTTTCATTCACGGACCAGCGGCCGACAAGGTCAGCGCCCCGCACCAGGACAACAGATAGGCAAGATGCTCATATGTGAGGCCCGATGGAGCGGAGAAAATGGATGGCAGGGCAACCAAGCGGCCTCATCATCCAGGCATCTGAAATCCAGCCACGTCAAATCGGCGGCCATGCACGGCAACTCAATTGAACCGAGAAATTGAGGACATATTGGCCGTGGCATCGAGGCTTGCTACCGCTTCGATCCAAAAAATTTGGTCGACCCTGAGCTTCAGAAAACATGCTTCGGCTGCTCAGACAACGTTGCCCGTAGGATTGTCATTGTGATCCTGTGCATTTGCCTCGAATCCAAGACCGTCGCTGACGAATTTGGATACTCGGTTAAGGTAGGCGGATTCCCAATGGATTTGGCACTGACGTCACTCCCAGCCATGTCCCCTGACTCCTTGCAATTCGTAGGACGAGCCTTTATGTTTCCACTTGCAATCGGAGTGTAGCTCAGCCTGGTAGAGCACTGTCTTCGGGAGGCAGGGGCCGGAGGTTCGAATCCTCTCACTCCGACCATAGTCCCAGTTAACGTCTGCTATTTCGACTGCCCCGAGTTTGATGGGAGGTTGGCATTCCGGCAGCATCTGTTCACCAAGATGAGGATTGAAGATGAAGGCAAAAAAGACTGGCAAGTGCTGGTGTGGTTGCGGGAAAGACACTCGCTCCTATTTCGTGAAGGGATGTGATCGTCGAGTACAGGAAGCTCTTCTTGACATGGTGTACGGGCCCGGGACCACTGCAGATAGATTGGCGGAGCTAGGGTATGGCCCAAGCAACAGTGTCATTGAATCAATAAATCGCTTGAACGCAGAGAGAAAATCAGGCTCGGGACGTGATTGATTGGTCATCACTTGTTCGGAACGGGGGAAAGTCGGAACAAAACAGCCGATAGCACTTAAGGCACGTGGCGAAAGGCAAAGCCTCGTGTTTCCCAGAACGACGTACGCGTTCGGTCGTGAGGTGACGATCCATTTCGGCTGCCCTCCAACCGTCCCTAGCCGACCGACAGAGATGCGGGGTGCGTCTCCATGCAACAGTCCTCGGAACGCGTGATTGCGTCTTTTGCGCTTTCCGTCGCGTCGGCGTTGCCGTGGCCGGGTTCCGATGGCTACGGACGAATGGCCGGTCATGAGGGTGCGGGTAGGACGGGTTGGCAGCGGTTGAGCGTCCGCTTCCAGTCCTTTCGGAGCGGGCAGATCCAGATGTCCTTTCTCGGCTTGTCGGCCTTGTTGTGCCAGTCGTAGCGGCCGCGCCCCTTGCTGGCGTAATGGGCTCGAAGCTGCATATTTGGCGAAATCCGATGCGCGAGATGCCATTGTTATCTTCGCGGATCTTTGGTCCGGGGCATCTCCAGATCCATGCGCCGCCTGAATTGTGCTGGCGGTTTCCGGTCTGTTGGCTCATGATCGCAGAATTAGGTTGAATGGTATAACCAGACGGCGAAATCCATGCGTATCGATCGGCTCACTGTCGGGAACTTCAAGAAATTCGAAGAGACAACCTTCGAGTTCCATTCGCAGTTAACGGTGCTGGTGGGTGACAACGGTTCCGGCAAGACGGCCGTGCTGGATGCGCTCCGCATCGGTGCAGGAGCCTATCTGCTCGGGGTTCCCGACATGAAGGCCCCTTCGATCAAGCGGGAACATGTGCGGCGGGACACCAGACGAAACGGCGAATTCGCGACTTTCGAGCCGGTAACGCCGTCCATGGTGCGATGCGAGGGGAATGTTCATCACACGGATTTTTGCTGGCACCGCGAATTGACTTCGCTCGATGGGCGGACAACGCGAATAGGTGTCCGGAGCCTTCGGCAGTGTGTCGACAGGCAGATTCGAGAGAGCGAGCTGGACATGACCTTTCCTCTGGTCCTGTCGTACGACACCGGGCGGTTGTGGATCGAGCCGCGAATGACAAAGCAGACCCGCTCGGTGATCCGCCAGCCTTTCGGCAAGCTGTCGCGGTTCGAAGCCTATCGCGGTGGCCTTGACCCGGCACCATCATCTGAGTTCCTGCGGCGGTGGATCAAGAAGATGACGTTGATCGGCGTCCAGGAGAATCGATCGCTGAGCAGTCTGCAGGCCGTCTTTTCAGCAGTCGAGGATTGCGTCGAGGGTGTGAAGCGAGTGTTCTACGATTTTGAGCTTGATGACATCGCCCTCGAATTCGAGTACGAAGGGCTCTACCCGTTTGGTTTTCTGAGTGACGGACAGAGAATCATGACGGCGTTGGCCGCTGACATCGCAATGCGATGCGTACAGCTGAACCCACATCTGAAGGGGGATGCGCCGAAAATGACCCGCGGGGTCGTGCTGATCGACGAGCTGGATCTTCATCTGCATCCAAACTGGCAGCGCAGGATCGTCAGCAATCTGACATCCCTTTTCCCCAAGCTCCAGTTCGTGGCAACGACGCACTCGCCCTTCATAGTTCAGTCGCTTGACGGTCAAGGGCTAATCAATCTCAGCGGTCCGAGTGTTCTGGAAGAGCCAAGGGAACCCCGTAGCGTCGAGGATATCTCCGAGGAAACGATGGGTGTGGATATGCCGCAACGGAGCAGACTTTTTCAGCAGAAGGAAGCTGCGGCGCACCAGTACTACAAACTCCTTGACCAATTGAACGACGACCATCATCCAGACGTCATGAAGGCCAAGAAAAAGCTGGATGAGATCGAAGAGCGTTTCATGGATGATCCGGCATACGCCGCATTTCTGAAGCTGCGGCGCAGCGTGACCGCCTAGCCGCGACCGGAAGCACCATGCGCTCGGTTTGTCGTGGCCCCTGGCCAACCGGAGATAATGGCCGCCACCTGTCCTTCAATCAGTACGCGAATGCAGGAATTCCGCTCATCGAAAGGATCGGCGAGTATTGTAGCTATTGCGGGCGGTCGGGCGACCTCCATGTGGAGCATGTGATCCCACAGAAGCATGACGGGACACTCATAACGGATTGGTCGAATTTCCTGCTTGGGTGCGTTAATTGCAACAGCCGCAAAAAGTGCAGGAACAGGTCGCGGGAAGGATATCTCTGGCCAGATGAGGACAATACATCTGGGGCTTTCACATATCAGTCCGGCGGACGGGTTTCGGTGGCTGAGGGACTGGAATCAGATGAGCTTTCCGGGGCTAAAGCGCTTTTCGATCTCGTGGGACTCGGAGCGCCGGGCACACATACGGACCGCCGACGTCACAAGAGACGCCAAGCATGGGAAAAGGCAATGGAAGTCCGGGGTCATGTCAACGATGGAGGCACGCGGGAATTGGCGGTTGAAGTTGCGTTGGGAACCGGATTCTTCAGCGTATGGATGGCTGTGTTTAGCGATGATGAGGACATGTGTCACAGACTGAAGCAGGCCTTTCCGGGAACACGCTGACCTAGAACTACCAAGATCCATGGGATCAGGGAGACGCCCGTTCAATCTCCCGAACTGATGACAGTCGAAGGCATAATCCTCTCTCTTCCAAGTGAGCCTGTTGCAAGCGGACGGGTAGGGATGGTGCCGCTCGGAGGAAGCGTTCGCGGAGGACGCGTTCCGGCAGCGCTTCTGGCGGCAAGCCGCGGAGCCGCATTCTGCGTGAGGGACGGCATGAGATCAATTCACCCATGCCGGATGTTTTGACCGATCGCCAAATTTCAAGAGCGCACCGCAGTTTTTCCCGTCCGGCGGCTGCGGAACCGCCGGAAAGCTGGCGGACCGGCCGATACCGCGCACGGGAAGGCACCGTCCCTGCACAGCAGGGACGCCATGTCTTCAAAACATGAAGGAACGGGGCAGTCTTGATGTCCTGCTGCTCCAGTTGCTCAGCGAGATGGGATACGAGGTGATTCATCACCCGTGGATCGGCGGACGTCAGGCTGGCTTGGATGTCGCCGCCGTCGGTCCGGACCCGGAAGCTGACGCGGAAAAATCATTGCTGCCTTTCGTCATCAAGGCAGGTGACGTCGGGCGGTCGAATTGGGACAGCGGTCAGCAGGCAGTGCGTCCGTCATTGGACGAAGTAATCGAAGACTATGTTCCAATCAGGGTCGCGCAGCAGCATCGAGAGATCCCGATCGCCGTTTACGTTTGCATGGGCGGCGAGATCAAGGAAGAGATCCGATCCGGTTGGCGTGGGCTCGTCACGAAAAACTCACAGGATGGACCGCGCTTCCGGGAGTGGAACGGGGACAGGCTCGCAGATCTTATCCTGTCTGGGATCCTCAATCAGGAATTGCTCGACCCAGATCACCGGTCGCACTTTCAGAAGGCCATCGCACTGGTGAGCGAGCCGGAGGACTCGGGCCGGAACTTCCGCAATTTGCTGGAAGCCCTGACCAAGAATCTTGATTCAGGCAAGGAAGGAACAACACGATTACGGCAGATGACGTTCTGTCTCTGGATTCTCGTCACCAACGCGGTCGACGCGAAGAACCTCGAGGCGCCATACCGGGCTTGCGAACTGACGCTGCTTCACGCTTGGGAAGCCTTGAATCGTCATCCAGAGAGCACCAAGGTGCGACGCAACGAACTCGAAAGAGATCCTCGACCATGTACTGTCGCTCTACTTCACCGTAGGCAAGATACTTCTTGTCGACAAGATTGGGCCGCATGCGACGAAGCTGCATGCGCGCTCCGCCTCGGTCCGTTACCGCTCAGCGCTGGATGTCAATCTCGGCCTGTTCGAGGTTGGGCCGAATGGCGCTGCTGGGGCATTGGCATCATGCAGTCGCATGCCGTTCGGAGGGCACGGAGCGGACAGAACACATGTCGAAACGCGAAGATGCCCTCGTCCTTGCAATCTCGGCGATCAACAACAATCCCATGCTCTTCACGCCATTCAGGGACGATCATCAGATCGCGATCGCGATGCTTTTGGCGGAAGCGTGCGGTCGCATCGACTTGGTTGCCGAGTACCTGCCAGCGATCAGGTCGCGAATGGTCTACAGGTATGAGCGGCGTTTCGATTGGGTCACGTGCCTGCAGGACTACCGACGGCTCGCCATTCACCCCGCCCGCCGGGACGACGAGTACTTCATGTGCTCGACCGCCGGCAGCATCCTGGTCCCTTTCGTCCTTGTCGGCCTCGAACACCTGCGAGTGCAGGAAGATCTCGAGGAATTGCAACGGATCGTCAACGAGAAGCTGGCACACGTGACCAAGCAGGTCTGGGTTCCTCACGAAGGCACCGACAGCACGATTTGGCGAAAACGTAGGTACCGCGGTCACGGTTCCCGCCTTGCAGCTGGAAGGAGAGGATCATTCCCTGTCTGACGAGCCCTGTCTGACGAGGTCGACGAGATCGCCTTGGAGCATGACGCATTTTATCAACTGGAAGCCGTTCGCCGAAGCATATCTCCGCCCCGTTCCTCAAAGCATGTCGGCACCATCGCATTCCTCTTCCACCTCACCTCTGGTTCGGCTCCTCTCATCACGGCGCTCAATGTGGCCCTTCTGGGACGCCGGTAAGGCTGGACGACATGTCCTGACCTGGACTGGATGGCCGGGCAACATTCAGTCGAACATCAGGCGCTCTCTGACTGGAATTCCAGGCATGGCCGGATCAGCCGTCGCGGTCATGGTAGTCCGGCGAACTGTCCTTCGGCGGCGCAGGCATGAACAGTTGTCGGAGGAAAGCGTTCAGCCCTTAACGCGTTGTCCGGAACCTTGCATCCATCTCGTCTGACAACGCCTTTGCCTCGGCTTCCTCCTCAAGAGCTTTGCGCAAGCCAGTACTCACGGTAGCTTCGTTCAAGGGCCGTGTTTCCGGTGTCGCCCGCGGAACCGGCCTCTCGTGAAGACGGATGTCAAGGCGTTGGGGCGCACCAGAAGGCGAAGACGGTGTCAAGCAGCGCCCAAAACTGACCCACCATCGGCGTGCAAATTTATATATACTCAGTAGGCCGGGCCAACGTGGTGCTGACATCGATGGCATCACGACCCAACCGATTCAGCTTGGTGACCACCAGCACATCACCCTGCTCCATCTTGTCCAGAAGCGGCGCAAAGCCTTTGCGCTGTTCAATCGACATGGATCCCGAGACCGTTTCGCTGGTCGCTCGATGTGGCTCAACCTGAAATCCTGCCGCTGTGTTCTCGCTCAGCTGGTTTTGTGGGTCCTAGTCGAGTGTGGACACTCTGGCGTATGCGCATGTGCGGGGCATTGGCTGCGCATATGTCCGACATAGATGTCCGGAATGCTTGACCCCGTCCTAATGGGAACCCATTCGGACACCCCTGCCACATCTGCCGATATATGAATTCACGGTGTCGCCCCTCGCGAAATTCCTGGTTGACCAAACTTCGGGAGAAAGTATCCGTCTGATATGGCTCTCACGCAACGATACGATGAATGGCCAGTTCAACGTCATCAGTGAGCACATCGCGGACCGCCAAACCCGTCCTACCGCTGTTGATCAAGTCGTCCAGCCATTCCGAGTGTAGCCCAGATTGTTGGCAATCCATACTTTCGGTCGACCTTATCGGGGGCCCCCACTTCCACTCCGAAGTGCAACACCGGCCATTCCCGCAGCGGGGGCGCAGCCCGAGCGTAGGGAATGGCCGGAAGGCGTGGTCTGCGGCCCCCGGGCGCCGCGGATCCGGCCCCGGGATGGCTGTGGTCCCTTCTGTATGCAGGTTATCCGGGCTTTCCGGGCGGCGCAACGCCTCCGCCGGGCTGGGTCGCGTCCGTCCGGGCGCAGGGAGGGCGCAGCCCGACCGGAGCCCGGACGGACGCGACGGAGAAATCCTGTCCACCCCCTTCCTGCGCGCCGGTGGGAGGCGGTCGCGCGGCGTCAGGGAGGGCGGGCCTTGTGCAGCACCTCGGCGGGCGTCCGGTAGCCCAGCGCCCGGCGCGGACGCGCGTCCGTGCGGTCCTGCACCGCCCTCACCTCCGCGTCGCTGACCGCGCGGAAGTCCGTCCCCTTCGGCAGGTACTGCCGGACCAGCCCGTTGGTGTGCTCGTTCAGGCCACGCTCCCAGGAGTGGTAGGGGGTCGCGAAGAAAAAGGCGGCCCCGAGCGCCTCCGCCACGCCGGCGTGGCCCGCGAACTCCTTGCCGTTGTCCGCCGTGATCGTGTGGACGGGCGCGGCGGAAGGCCGCGGCATCTCCACCATCGCGGCGGAGACCGCAGCCGAGGTTCTCCGGTCAACCCTCTGTAAATACGTGTATTTCGAGGCCCTGTCCACAAGGGAGACCACCGCCCCGCTGTGGCCTTTCCCGATGGTCGTGTCCGCCTCCCAGTCGCCCACACGCTCCTTCCTCTCCGCCTCCTCCGGCCGCTCGGAGATGTCCACGCGGCCCGGGATGTGGCCACGGCCCGAGTGCCTGCCGCCTCGCCAGTTCGGCTTCCTGCCGCGGCGCCGCAGCAGCAGGAACAGCCTGCCGCCCGCCTTCCGGTCGGCCCTGACGTGTTCGTATATCCACTGGCGGCCCACCGTCCAGCCACCCTCCAGACGCAGCCGTCCCGCGACCTGCTCCGGGCTCCAGCCCTCCGCCAGAAGCCCCTCCACCTGCGCCCAGCGGTCGGGCGTCATCCTGCGGGGAACACTGGAGGCCGCGCTGCGGCGGGCCTCCGCCCTGCCCTGCGCCTCCCCGGGGCTGTACCCCCCGCCGCCGCCGGCGTTCCGGCGGAGCTCCCGCCAGACCGACGAACGGTCACGGCCCAGACGGGCCGCGATGGCCCCGTCCGAAAGCCCGCTTTCCTTCAGCGCGCCGATCTGGCATCTCTCCTCATGGGTCAGGTGGCGGTAGCCCTCGGGCATGGCAGTCTCCCTTGTTTCGTCACAGGGACTGTCGCCGCTTCCTGGCCGATACGCAACATCATGCGGCCGGAAAACCGGCCACCACCGCCACTGGTGTTGCACTTCAGGGTGGAATGGGGCGGCGAAGATCTACCGAAAGGCGTCCTTTTGTCGAGAAATCAAGGTCAGGACAAGACATCCAAGCGACTCATGCCAACAATCTAGGATACACCCAGCCATTCCACCATGAGTTCCATATCTCGCCAAGCATCATATCCATTCGCCTCATCACGCCGCTCAAGATGACTACGGGGTTCGCAGCATTCCTCAGGTGGACAGGTGCCCGAACCGCCCGTACATGAAGGATAGGATAGGATAGAACTTGTTCGATCTGGCAATTCCAAACCGCTCGACGCGGATCTCCTGCGCCCAGCCATCGCTCATGTCATAGGTGTATTCGAACTTGTCGGTCTCGCGAAAACCAGAATGACCCAACGACGTGCGAGGGTCACCCACCGACAACTCAAAAGCTCCACACTGTACGGCGCGAATGTCAAAAGCGTAAAGGTGGCGGCTTATCCACCCCATAGCCACCTGCAAAACACTGTGCATCTCGCAAGGTCATGTCGACCGGCACCTGAACACGACGCCAGATCATGGGGCTGATTCCCAAAGGCCGAACCTTCAGCAGAACAATGTCGCGCCTCACACATGCGCAATCCTCGCAGTCACGACAGAAATGGCTGCTGCCCCACACTATGCGGTACTCTCGTCCGGCAAAGCCGAATGGCCCGGCCGGCCGTCCTGTCCCGATCCCGCACGTGCCACCTTGGCGGGATCCGACATGATTCGCCCCGATGGCCAACCACTTCGGGCAATGCTCTATACTGTCAAACCAGAAAGAAGATGGACGGATCCCTAACGGATGCCGTACTTTAACCGCTTACGGAGCCGCAGCTTTGGAATATTGCTGCGAGTCGGACTTCCGTATAGGTACAGATCCATCGTCCGAGACGGGTACTCACCATTGTGGAGTTGGCGGTGGATGAACTTGAAGAACAGGTGACGGCGCTACGAATTGTCCCTGTCGTTGTCCTGGAAGATGCCGACGATGCGCTTCCTCTATGCGACGCCCTCAAAAGCGGTGGCCTGCCGCTCGCCGAGATCACCTTCCGCACGGACGCGGCCATTGAATCAATTGCACGCATCAGGCGGGAGCGGCCTACCATGCTGGTCGGTGCGGGAACAATCCTGACCTCACAGCAGGTTAGCCAGGCTGTGGACGCTGGTGCCTCGTTTGTCGTCACACCGGGCTTCAATCCAAGAGTGGTGAATGCTGCGCTGAAACACCGAATTCCAATCATACCCGGAGTGAACAACCCTACACAGATCGAGACGGCGATGGTTTTCGGGCCTCGGTTGCTGAAGTTCTTTCCAGCCGAGCCCAGCGGAGGACGGGCAATGCTTAAGGCTCTTTCCGGACCATATCGGGATATTCGGTTCATTCCGACAGGTGGAGTTGGACCGGCGAACCTGGCGGATTACCTGTCTTTGGACAACGTCATTGCCTGCGGGGGATCATGGATGGTCGCAAAGGGAATGATCGCAGACAAAGACTTCGATTCGGTTGCCAAGTTGACCCAGCAGGCCATGGAAATCGCACATTCGCTTCCCGAAGTCTCGAACCCGTGAATTTCGAGGGATTCCCCTCCTATTCCCGTTGGGTTGACGTTCTAATCAACGGACAGTCTCGCCTTTGTGGTCCGGCAAGACGTTTCTACAAGCTTCAACACAGCCGAAGCTATCAGAACTGTTGAAGCCCGCGATGATCGGTGTAAGGGCGTTCTTCCAGCCATTTGGGTGCTTTCCAACATGATTACCGAGGCTGGGTCAGGGATCTGGCCATAACCGGGATTTGATGTGCGAAAATGCCGGATTGGAGATCTGGATGTACCAACGCAGGCAAGTCCGACTCTGCCTTTGCGGGAGTTTGGATAGCGAAACACTCTGCCATTTCACAACCATTGAATTCAGAAGTTGATCTTTCTCCAGTTCTGCGGTTGTGACTGCGTTGCGGGCCCCTGCAGCCTCATCGATCAATTGTAGTCCCTTTGATCTTCGATCACCTTCCCGTCATTGGGCAGCGTTCCCATTGGAACAGTTTCCACCTGCCCCCTTAGCTTAAGCGTCTCGGCGACTGAAGCCTCGTAGCGGGCCGGGTCGCCGCCGTCGGACTCCACCCGTACGACCATGACATCCCGATTGCCAGCGCGGCTGACAACCACTCGCGCTCGGGAAACTTCATCATGGCGCGCCACAAAGGCAGCGACCTGTTCTGGCCGCACGAACATTCCCTTTATCTTTGCCGTTTGGTCAGCCCGCCCGAGCCAGCCCCGAATTCTCATGTTGGTGCGCCCGCAAGGTGATTCGCCAGGAAGCACCGCCGACAGGTCGCCTGTCGCAAACCGAATCAAGGGGTAGTCTGGGTTGAGGGTAGTGACGACGACCTCGCCAACCTCGCCGTCCGGAACCGGATTTCCGGTTCCGGGTGTCACGATCTCAACAATCACTCCCTCGTCGACAATCAAGCCTTCCATGGCCAGGCTCTCGTATGCAACGTTTCCGAGATCGGCGGTGCCGTAGCATTGCAGGCAGGTGATCCCATGGTCCGAATACTCGCTCCGAAGTGAGGGAAAGAGAGCGCCGCCTCCAACGACAGCCTTGGTTATCTGCAGCCGGATATCCAGATCGCGGGCCCTGTCCAGTATCGTCTTCAGATAGTCAGGAGTGCCCGCATAGGCGGTGACGCCAAGGGCCGCTGCCGCCTGAACCTGTAGCTCGGTCTGACCGGTGCCTGCTGGAAAGACCGATGCCCCCACGGCGTGAGCCCCGCTCTCGAACATCATCCCCGCAGGCGTCATGTGATAGGAAAAGCAGTTCTGGACTATATCTCCCTTACCAATCCCTGCCGCGGTTAGGAACCGACCCATCCGAAACCAGTCTGCTTCCAGTTTGCCAGGCTCGTAAATTGGGCCCGGGGACTGAAAAAGATGGTCGAATTCGTTCGGGGCTATGGTTGCGAAGCCACCGAATGGCGGGCGAGCGGCCTGCGCCTCCAAGATCTCTGATTTTCGGATCAGAGGAAGTTCCGAAAGCGCATCTCGATCCGTAACCGCAGCTGGGTCGATTTCGGCAAGGCTGTTCGTCAGCGCTGGCGCACCGTTTATTGCCGCCGCGATTCTCTTCGGAAGGTCGCGGGCGAGGTCCGCAGCGCGTTGGTCCGCGCTGCGTGTTTCCAGATCATCGAAATAGGCCGTCATCTCTTGGCTCCCATCAGCAGGCGCAGGTCATAGCGCCTAGTTGACGCAGCGACATTGTAGACAATTGTATACTGTTTCCTGATCCGCTTGAACCGGATTGCAGAAACAATCCACCCAAAACGGAAGGAGTGGCGGTTACATGGGGAATGCTGACCTTGAAAACCAGCAAGCCGTGGAATATGCGGAATACAATCGAAGGATCCGGTTCCATGTAGATCTTCAGATCATGGAGGTGGATCTGTCCAATCTTCATCTTTCCGATTCGGCAGGAGTCAACGCACTCTATGACCAAATCGAAGAGCGCCTCGGTGAGACGGGAGAAGACTGGTGGTTCTTTCTGATCAACTATTCCGGCAGCCGCATTGATCCGGCGGCGTGGATGGCCTTTTCGCGCCGCGGCAAATTGCTTAACATCGCCCATTCGATGGGCACGGTCCGCTGCGACGCTTCGGAAGAGACACGCCGCCAGATAGAACGTGATGCCGGAACGGAGAATTTCGATGCCAATCTCTTTTCCGACCGGGAGAGCGCGATTGAACGGCTCAAATCGTTGCCGTCCAAACGCCGCAGGAAGATTGTTCATAAGCCCAACTACACTCTTGCCGACTTTGAGCCGCGCGTAAGGTTCATCGAGGAAGTCGAGATCATGGATATCGATCTGACCGGTCTTCGGCTGCAGCACAGCCGTGATGTCAACGACCTCATCGACTACCTTGAGCGGCGGATCGAGGAGACAGGGCGACGTTGGTACTTCCTGATCAACTATAGCGAATGCCGAATCGAGCCGGCAGCGTGGATTCAATGGGCGCGGCGCGGAAAGGAGCTGAACCTCGGCGGATCGTTGGGAACAGTGCGTTACGAGACGGGTTCGAAGACCGAAACGGACATCCGACTTCGCGCCGAATCCCAAGGGTTCCAGCCCAACATCCGGAGTACCCGCAACGAAGCTTTGGCCCGGATCAATGAGCTTAGGACAGAAGCCATACGGCAATGAGGCAGCGGGTGGCGCGGCCACCAGTCCCGAAAATTCAGGCACGCTCAGCTGAGCCAGCGTTTGCGTCGACGATAACTGCGGACGTCACGGTAGCTCTTTCGTCCCTCTTCCGAAAGTCCAAGGTAGAACTCCTTTACGTCAGGATTCTCGCGGAGCTCTTCAGCAGGTCCGTCCATCACTACCCTACCCGATTCAAGGATATAGCCGTAATGCGCGAAGCGTAATGCGACATTCGTATTCTGTTCGGCCAGAAGGAAGCTGACGCCCTCCCTTTCATTGAGATTCTTCACGATTTCGAAAATCTCTTCGACAATTCGAGGGGCAAGTCCCATCGACGGTTCGTCCAGCAGAACCGTTTCAGGCCTCGACATAAGTGCACGCCCGATCGCCGCCATCTGCTGCTCGCCACCTGACGTATAGCCTGCCTGACTCTTTCGGCGTTCGAAAAGTCGTGGGAAATAACCATAGACCATCTCAAGGTCCTGAGCGACCGCGTTACGGCCATCCCGCCTTGCATACGCGCCGGTCAGCAGGTTTTCCTCGACCGTCAGATGTTCGAAACAGTGACGGCCCTCCATTACCTGGACCACGCCGCTCTTCACCAGTTCAGTAGGATCGCTGTGGGCCACATGCTTGCCCCGGTAGGTGATGGTTCCCTTGGTGACCTCACCTCGTTCCGACCGCAGCAGATTGGAAATAGCCTTCAGAGTAGTGGTCTTGCCGGCGCCATTGCCTCCCAGAAGCGCTGTGATCCCACCTTTAGGCACTGTCAGGCTAACGCCTCGCAGCACCAGAATCACATGGTTGTAGATCACTTCGATGTTGTTGACCTCAAGCAGGGTTTCCCCGGTGTGTCGCGAGTCAAGCATCGATCCTCCAATCCTGATGGTCTTGCCCTACCCCGCAGCAACGTTCCAGCGCTGCCAGAGTCTGGAAGAGGCCCAATTCCCGGCACTGCATCGGCCAGCGCCAGGATACTTGGGCATTCTAACCCTCTCCGGGATTCGGCTGGAATGCCGTTCCACCATCGTTTCCAGTCCTGGAGCCGTCGCAGGGAAACTCCAGATTCAGAATATGATGTAATTTGGTCACGTCAAGAACCTGAATCGAGCGTGCGGAACTCACTTTGCCCTTTACTCCCGGACGTTGACGCACTTGGGCTGGAATGCTTCTTTGCTCCCGTTCCATCCCGACCTGAACGATGTGAGGCGCGCACTTCTGCAGGACCGCCGGTTCTTGGCCACCCGAAAGGGCGGCATACGCTCGGTGGGAGGTCTGGGCAATCTCATGCAGCGCTGGGCCAAAGGCACCAAACTGCCCCAGTGCTATGCCCATGGTTTTGGAAAAGCCATTGCGCACCTCCTCGCCGAAGCCGCGGCGAAGGTGGATGAGACCGGCACGGTAACGGACCACAGATCGCTGGGCCTCGTGCAACGCCACACCGAAGCTGCGGGCCTAGAGGGCATGGCTGATTCCGCCATCGACAAACTCATCGCCCGCCAAACTAGCGACCGCAATTTGAAGACAAACTACAGATCAGAAGGATAGATTATTGTAAGTGGTGACCCCTGAAGGACTCGAACCCTCAACCTGCTGATTAGAAGTCAGCCGCTCTGTCCAGTTGAGCTAAGGGGCCACCGGTGCGCCGGGAGGCAGGGCGTCAGTGGGTCCACGCGACGCGGCGGTCGGCGGCGAAGTTCCCGCCGTAGCCGAGCGGCCGGATGCCGGGACCGCGCGGCTTCGGGCCGCTCACCGACGCCTCGATGCCCCTGGCGCGCGCGAAGCCCTCGGCCGCCTCCCGGCTCGGGAAGGACAGCCGCACCTGCGCCCGGGTGTCGCCCGAGCCGGTCCATCCCATCAGGGGGTCCAGCTCGCCGGCGGCCCCGGCGACGAACTCCAGCACCCACCGCCGGGTCCCGGCGGCGCTGGAGGTCATCGCCGACCTCGCGGGCTGGTGGATGCGCGCCGGCATGGCCCCCTCACGTTGCTCCCCGCACAATGTCGCAGACCACACCGGGATGCGCAAGACCCACAACACGTGGAAGAAACAATTGCCGCAGGTGCGGCCCCGACGCAGTCACAGATTCCAGAAAATCGAAGATCTCAGTAGGGGAATGGCCAAAGTCTCAGCTTCTCCTTCGCGACGCGCCATAACTGCGCCAGACCATGCGGCTCAGCGACAAGGAAAATCACGATCAAGGCACCGATCAGGATGAACTCAATGTGCGCCGCTACGTCAGTCGGCCAACCAAGCCCTCCGACCAGTAGATTCTTGAGGAAGACCGGACCCAGCACCAGAAACGCCGCACCGGCGAAACTGCCGAAGATGGATCCCAGCCCACCAATGATGATCATGAAAAGCACAAGGAACGACTTCTGGATGCCAAATACCTCGCCCACTTCGACCGCGCCCAGATAGACGCTGAAAAACAGGGCCCCCGAGACTCCGACAAGAAAGGAGGAGACCGCGAAAGCGGACAGCTTCGCCGCGAGAGGATTGACACCGATGATCTCCGCAGCAATGTCCATGTCGCGAATCGCCATCCACTTTCTCCCGAAGGATCCGCGGGTCAGGTTCCGAGCCAGCCACGCAGCCCCCACGACAAATATCAGGCAGAACAGATATGCTGCCCAGGCATGGGCGGTCGGACCGGTTACGTCGATTCCGAACACACCTCGGGTAGGGGCGTTGATCTGTCCAGACGCCGAATAATTGTAGGTCCATTCCCACTTGTTGAAGACCCAAACAAGAAAGAACTGCGCCGCCAGTGTTGCGACCGCAAGGTAGAACCCCTTGATCCGAAGTGATGGAAGACCAAACAGTGTACCGACAAGAGCGGTCACGAATCCCGCCAGAATCACCGAGAAAAAGATGTTGATCGGCGGGAGCGCGTACCGCACCCATTCCCCGTCTGCGCCCAGCAGCCAAATGTCCAGACCGGTCATGAACTTGTAGCAGGCATAGGCGCCCACTGCCATGAATCCCCCCGTACCCAAGGATACCTGACCACAGTAGCCCGTCAGGAGATTCAATCCGATCGCCGCGATGGAGTAGATCAGGAACGGCAGCAGGACCGCATTTGCCCAATAGTCATTGATGAAGAACGGGATGACCAGGAACGCCACCGCAAGAATGGAGTAATAGCGATACCGATCGAAGGCGATCGGAAAGGTCTGCGCGTCATCGACATATGTCGTCTTGAAATCGCCTGCCTCACGGTAGAGCATCTATCCGGTCTCCTTCACCCGGCCGTGCCATCCCTGGAGACAGACGGCACTGGACGCCACCTGCAGATCCTGACTGCACATATGGATCCCGCCCCTGAAGATCAGCCCTGCCATGGCTTACACCCTTTCGATCAGTTTTTCGCCGAACAGGCCCTGAGGTCGGAACACCAGGAACACGAGAGCCAGCACATAGGCGAACCAGTTTTCGGTTGCGCCGCCGATCAGGGGCCCTACCGCAAACTCGAAGAGTTTCTCACCCACACCGATGATCAGCCCACCGACGATCGCCCCGGGTATCGACGTGAAGCCGCCGAGCATCAGAACCGGAAGCGCCTTCAGCGCGATCAGCGACAGGGAGAATTGAACGCCCGATTTCGCCCCCCACATCATTCCGGCGACCAGTGCGACAAAACCGGCCAACGACCAGACAAGCACCCAGATGAACTTCAGCGAAATGCCGACGGACAGTGCCGCTTGATGGTCATCCGCAACCGCCCGCAGCGCCCGACCCTGCTTCGTGTACTGCGAAAACAACACCAGACCTGTCACCAGCAGCGCAGCGATCAGCGTTGCCACAATGTCGAGATTGTCGATGAAGAAGCCGTAGCCAAAGCGCTCGAACGTCACCGTGTCGACCCAGAAGTTGATGCCCTGCGGAATTCCGACATCGAGCTTCTTGATGTCACTGCCCCACATAAGGTCGCCAAATCCTTCCAGGAAATAGGCAAGGCCGATGGATGCCATGAACAGTATGATGGGCTCTTGGTTCACCAGATGTCGGAGTACCAGATGGTTGACCGCCCATGCGAAGCCAACCATGACCGCAATCGTCAGTGCGATGGCTGGAATGGGGGGAATCTGCCAGCCAAAATGGTGAACGCTCGTTCCAAAAGCGGCGTTGATCAGATGCCCGAACGGAACCTCTCCGTTCATGATGCCCACAAGTGTCAGCGCGGCAAAGAGCGCCATGACACCTTGGGCATAGTTGAATATTCCGGAAGCCTTGTAGATCAGCACGAAGCCCAGCGCCACAAGCGCATACAGCACCCCAGCCATAAGACCGTTCAGAGTCACTTCAAACGCAAAAAGAAGCTGTTGAGGCATCATCTCCTCCCAGATCCGGACCTTGGGGTTGGTTGCCCATGCGAATGCGCTCAGTCATGGGCGACTCCCAGGTAGGCGTCGATCACGTCCTGGTTCCCGCGCACCTCTTCCGGCGTGCCGTCGCCGATTTTCCTGCCATAGTCCATCACCATTATTCGGTCGGAAAGATCCATGACCACCCCCATGTCGTGCTCGATGAGGGCGATCGTGGTTCCAAATTCGTCGTTTACGTCAAGGATGAACCGGCTCATGTCCTCCTTTTCCTCGACGTTCATTCCAGCCGTGGGCTCGTCAAGAAGCAGGAGTTTCGGTTCGGCGGCCAGCGCACGGGCGAGTTCCACCCTCTTCTTCAGGCCGTATGGCAGTCGCGCAACCAAAGTCTTCCGAATATGCTGGACTTCCAGAAAGTCGATGATCCTCTCAACCATTTCGCGGTTCCGGATCTCCTCCCGTTCCGCCTTTCCGTACCAGAGCGCCTGCGTGGCCATGCCTGTGCGCATATGCGTCAGGCGTCCCGTCATGATGTTGTCGAGAACCGACATGCCCTCGAACAACGCGATGTTCTGGAACGTCCGTGCGATTCCCTGTCGTGCGACCTGATATGGCTTTAGCGAGGGGCGATGCCGACCCTTAAACCAGATCTCACCTTCCTGCGGGTGGTAGAAGCCCGAAATGACGTTCAGCATTGAAGACTTGCCCGCCCCGTTCGGGCCGATGATCGCGCGGATTTCACCTTCACGTATGTTGAAGGACAGCCCCTTGATCGCGGTAATTCCACCGAAGCGAAGGGTGATGCCCTTCATCTCCATCAACATCCCGCCAATGGTTCGTCCATCGGATGTTACATAACTCCCGTCGGCATCAGCCATCGAAGAGGCCTCTCTCTCCCAACCTCCTGTCGTCCGCAAGGCTTCCGCCTATCGCCGGGCAGAGGCATTCAGTTCTGGCAATCATGGATTCACGCGGCCGCCCTTTTCCCGGCCACGTCGACAACGGCCGCATCGCGGATTTCAAGAGTCGCGGAAATCCTGCCCTTGCGCCCGTCCTCGTAGGTGACTTCGGTCTCTGTCCGGACTTCACTGGCACCGTCATACAATGCGTCAACAAGATCCCGGAACTTGTCGCCGATAATCGCACGGCGCACCTTTCTTGTCCGGGTAAGCTCACCATCATCAGCGTCAAGTTCCTTGTGCAGGATGAGGAACCTGTGGATCTGGCAGCCTGAGAGCATCTCGTCTTCCGCAATGGCCCGGTTCACCTCCTCGATGTGGCCCTGCACCATTTCATAGACTCTGGGATCACCGGCAAGTTCCTGATACGAGGCATAGGCTATGCTGTTGCGCTCCGCCCAGCTGCCCACTGCTGTGAGGTCTATGTTGATGAATGCGCAACAGCGGTCACGCGCGGCACCGAATACAACAGCCTCCAGGATATTGGGATAGAACTTGAGCTTGTTCTCCACATACTTTGGTGCGAACAGCTCTCCGCCGGACATCCGGGCAACGTCCTTCGCTCTGTCAATGATGCGCAGATGCCCGGTGGCCTGTTCGATGAAACCCGCATCACCAGTGGCAACCCATCCATCGGCATCCTTGGTCCTGGCAGTCGATTCAGGATTCCTGAAATATTCGACAAACGTTCCAGGCGAGCGGTAGAGCACTTCTCCGTTCCCATCAATTCGGATTTCGACACCGGGCGATGGAACCCCCACCGTGTCGACGCGTACTTCGCTATCGGGCTGTTGGGTGATGAACACGCTTGCTTCGGTCTGGCCATAGAGTTGCTTCAGGTTAATTCCGAGCGACCGCCAGAATTCGAAGATTTCAGGGCCGATCGCCTCGCCTGCAGTGTAGGCAACACGCACGTTTGACATGCCTTCCCGACCGCGAAGGGGACCGTAGATGAGTACGTCTCCCAGCCCGTACATAATTCGGTTCCATGTCCCAACCGACTTACCGTCAAGCAAATTTGGTCCCACATTCCTGGCAAGGGTCATGAAGATCCTGTAAAGCCACCGCTTGAAACGTCCCGCATCCTCCATGCGTATCGTCATGGCAGTGATGCGTTCCTCGAAATACCTTGGCGGCGCAAAGAAATACGTGGGTCCGATCTCATGCAGATTCTCGTGCATCGTTCCGGCCCGCTCGGGACAGTTGACGCAGAACCCATTCCAGAATGCCTGACCGACGGAAAATATGAAATCACCGACCCAGGCCATCGGAAGATAGGCAAGAATCTGCTCTCCCTGCCGAAGATCGTCAAAACCCGATGATGCCTTCGAAGCCTCGATGATGTTCCGGTTCGACAGAACCACGCCTTTGGGTCTTCCGGTCGTGCCCGACGTATAGAGCATAACGCAGGTATCATCGTAGCCGATTTCCGAGATCCGCCTGTCGAGTTCGTCGTCGAAGCGGTAGTGGCTGGCCCGGCCCTCCGCGACTATGTCAGCCAGTGCGTTCAAACGCGAATGGTCGTACTTCCGCATTCCGCGCCTGTCGTTATAGATCACATGCTCGACCTGCTTGACGTGCGCCTGCACCTCGATGACCTTGTCCACCTGTTCCTGATCGCCGCAGACCACCAATCTGGAAGCGCTGTGGTCCAGTACATAGGCCAGTTCGTCCGCCACTGCCTCCTGGTAGAGCGGTACCGGAACCGCTCGCACCATCTGCGCCGCCACCATAGCCATGTAGTGTTCGGGACGGTTACGGCCGATGATCGCGACGTGATCGCCTCGGTCCATTCCGAGATTGAGGAAACCCAGAGCAATGGCACGGATCTCTTCGGCGGCTTCGCTCCAGGTCCATGTCTGCCAGATACCGAATTCCTTTTCGCGATAGGCTGGACTCGGTCCAAATTCCCGTGCGTTGCGTGCCAACAGCGCCGGAATTGAAGTGAGCTCGATTTCGTGGCCAATCGCTTTTGGCACGTCTCCCCCCTCGACCGTTGCTCCTTCGGCTCAGGTTCTGGAAGCAATGGAACAGCTTACGGCTTTCAGGTCAACCAACCAATAGCTGTCTTCCTGCGATTTTCAGATGTGTCGAATCCCACGCCAGGTTCCCGAACATCGCGGGCGCGGGCGAGTCGCATAAGCTCAAGCCGTTCGGCAGTTCGCGCCGCCGTCAGTCCAGGACGCCCTGCTTGGCGACCGACCTAGCGGATGGTTCAGCAGGAAAAATGCGCCGTCGCAGGCAAGTCCCCATTGCAGTCCTCCAAAGAGGAAGCCAGAGGAATGCCGGACAACCGCAGACCTACATTGGTGCGACTGCCATCGCCTGAGCCAGTTGGAGTTCGATCTCCCTGACGGATGCCGTTACGGCCTGGCCGATCAGATCCATTCTCCGAATCTGGGCGATGCGGTCACGCGCACCCCTGTGCTCTCGCTGGGAAAGAAGGTGCCTGAATATTCCGCAGGCATCCACCAGACCAATTATGGCAATATCACGCGGGTCAGGGATCTCGTCGCTGAACAGGATCGACATGATGCGGAGCTTGACCTCCCGTTCAGGCTGGTCGTCCCGGACCGGATATCGCCTGGACCTGAACACCCAAAGAAAACGGTTTTCCTCACGCTCGAGAATTCCGTTCCTGCACAGACGGTCCAGCGCCCCCTGACGGATCGCCATCGCATCTCGCTGGCAGTACTCGACCCAATAACGAGCGTCACGCTGCTCTTCCGCATCAACAAGCCGTTGAAAGGTTGGATCGAGTAGATCATCGCCCGTCGGACTGGGATCCGTGACCGTCAGCTTCTTCAGATCAGTGTCGATCTTTCCTCGCAAAGCAAGATCCATTAGGACGGCCCCGGAAAGTACGCAGTTCGCTGAATGCTCAGGAACAAAAACAAATCGCCCGCTCTCATCCTCAAGGAGCAAAAGCATGATTTCCTCGGCGAAAGTCAGCATGTCGCCTCCAGACATGGCTGCTTCAGGAATTGCAGCCTCTAGCCAATCAAATCGGCAATTGACGCCATAAGCAAGGACTATCGTTTCAAAAGCGTTTGCGCCACAGGTTTTTTGACGGGACCGGCGGTATCAGCGAGTGGCCACACCGGCTGCCAACGTGATCAGTGCGCCAGAATCCCGGCAGGGCAGGGCTTCGGTCGGGCTCCGCCCTCCCTGCGGAAATGGCAGGTGCCACACCTCGGAGAGTGAACGGGGCGGGCAAAATCCATCCACGGGCCCCGGCATTCCGGGACCGGTATGGTATGTGGAATCATTCCGAATCATCCATCGAATGCGCACTGGACCAGGATTCGGCATTTCAACCGACTGCGGGCTGCGATAGCTTTGGGATATGAGCGGCATTCCTACCTTCATCCATCTTCGCCTACATACCGAGTACTCGCTTCTCGAAGGTGCGGTGCGGGTCCAGAACCTCTCGAAAACCTGCACCGCCGCCGGAATGCCCGCCGTCGCGGTAACCGACACCAACAACATGTTCGCCGCGCTGGAATTCTCGGTGCAGGCCGCCGAGGCGGGTCTGCAGCCAATAATTGGTTGCCAGATCGACCTGGAAGTCGAAACAGATACCTCCGACGCGAAACAGCAGGGTCCCGCGCCTGTCGTTCTGCTGGCGCAGGACGAGACCGGCTACCGCAACCTGATGAAACTGAACTCCCGCCTTTACCTGAGAGGTGATGGCGCCCTACCTCATGTCAATATTGATGAGCTTTGCCAGCATTCGGATGGGCTGATCCTGCTGACCGGTGGGCCCGATGGGCCGCCAGGACGGCTGGTGCGGGACCGCAGACCCAAACAGGGTCTGGAATTGCTGCAGCGCCTTTCGGATGCCTTTCCCACAAGAACGTATGTCGAGCTGCAACGCCACCCTGATGACGGTACAGAGCCTCCTGAATCCGAGCGCCAGACGGAAAGATGGTTTGTTGAAACCGCGTACGCGCTCGACCTTCCGATCGTGGCCACAAACGACGTGTATTTTCCTGACCCCGAAATGTATGAGTCACACGATGCCCTGATCTGCATTGCCGAGGGCACCTATGTCGACCAGAAGGACCCCCGTCGTCGACTGACGCGGCAGCACTACTTCAAGACTCCGAAAGAGATGGCGATGCTGTTCGCGGATCTCCCGGAAGCCCTGGAGAACACTGTTGAGATTGCCCGACGATGCGCGTTCCGACCAACGAAACGTGCCCCTATTCTTCCCAAATTCGCCGACGACGAGGTGGAGAAATTGAGGTGGCAGGCCCACGAGGGTCTCAGGAAGCACCTGAATTCCATCGAGCTGTCCGCCCCCCGGGAAGAATACGAACGGCGCCTGGAATTCGAACTGGAAGTCATCGAACGGATGGGCTTTCCCGGTTATTTCCTGATCGTCGCCGATTTCATAAAGTGGGCAAAGGCCCACAACATCCCGGTTGGACCCGGGCGCGGGTCAGGGGCGGGCTCGCTGGTCGCCTATGCGCTGACCATTACCGACCTCGATCCGCTCCGCTACGGCCTGCTCTTTGAACGTTTCCTGAACCCGGAACGGGTCAGCATGCCCGACTTTGACATCGATTTCTGCATGAATCGCCGCGAAGAGGTGATCGACTACGTACAGAAGAAATATGGCGGTGATCGGGTCGCCCAGATAATCACCTTTGGTGCGCTGCTGTCCAAAGCGGCAGTTCGAGACGTTGGACGGGTCCTTCAGCTTCCTTATGGTCAGGTGGACCGCCTTGCCAAGATGATTCCGCTCGACGGGGTGAAGCCGTTAAGCATCGAACAGGCACTGAAGGACGAACCGCGCCTGCGGGAAGCCGCCAGCAACGAGGAAGCCGTTGACCGTCTCCTAACCTATGGCCGCCAGTTGGAAGGGCTTCTACGTAATGCATCGACGCATGCCGCTGGTGTAGTCATCGGCGACCGCCCGCTCGACGAACTGGTTCCATTGTATCAGGATTCGCGGTCGGAAACACCCGCGAGCCAGTTCAGCATGAAATGGGTGGAGGCAGCCGGGCTGGTCAAGTTCGACTTCCTTGGGCTCAAGACCCTGACGGTGGTCCAGAATGCCATCGATCTCCTCAAACGACGCGGGATCGATATTGACCCAAGTGCCATCCCACTGGACGACAAAAAAACCTATGATCTATACACCAAGGCCAGGACAGTGGCCGTCTTCCAGGTGGAAAGCGCTGGCATGATGGACGCGCTCCGACGCATGAAGCCCACCTGTATTGAAGACATCGTTGCATTGGTGGCGCTCTATCGGCCTGGCCCGATGGAAAGCATCCCGAAATACTGTGAGGTCAAGAATGGGCTATCCGAGCGGAAATTCCTTCATCCTACCATTGATCACCTCCTCGACGAAACACAGGGCATCATAGTCTATCAGGAACAGGTGATGCAGATCGCCCAGGAAATGGCGGGCTACTCTCTCGGCGGCGCGGACCTTCTTCGACGCGCAATGGGCAAGAAGATCAAGGAGGCTATGGACGCCGAAAGACCCAAATTCCTGGAAGGTGCGGGAAAGAACGGCGTTGATGCGAACACGGCGGTTGAGGTCTGGAACCTGCTGGAAAAGTTCGCGAACTACGGCTTCAACAAGTCACACGCGGTCGCTTATGCAGTCGTCAGCTATCAGACGGCGTGGCTCAAGGCGAACTACCCGGTCGAGTTCATGGCTGGGGTGATGAACTGTGATCTGCACCTTTCCGACAAGCTGTCGGTCTATGCTGGGGAAGTCGAGCGTGAACTTGAAATCAAGATAGTGCCACCGTGCCTGAACCGGTCCGATGCCATCTTCAGTGTAGATGAAGGTAAGTTGGTCTATGCCTTGGGGGCGCTGAAGAACGTGGGCGTTGAAGCCATGCGGTTGATCACAGGTGCCAGAGGAGGCCGGCCATTCGTCAACCTGTTCGATCTGGCGCGCAGAACGGAACTGAAGAGAATCGGCAAACGATCACTGGAAATGCTTGCACGCGCCGGTGCCTTCGACCAACTCGACCCAAACCGCAGGAGAGTGTTCGAATCCCTGGACAGTCTGGTGGCCTATTCCACGGCGGCTCATGACCAGCGGAATTCCAACCAAGCTTCGCTGTTCGGCGATACTGGAGATGACCTGCCGGAACCCCGCCTCGTGCAGACCGACGATTGGCTTCCTCAGGAGAGACTGGCCGAAGAGCACACGGCGATCGGCTTCTACCTCTCCGGCCATCCATTGGACGATTATATGGAGTTGCTCCGCCGGAACGGAGTGATGACCTTGACCGAGGTGATCACGCAGGCCGAATACCGTCCACTTGTTGCCCAAATCGCCGGGACGGTGCTGAAAAGACAGGAGCGAAAGTCAGTCAGGGGAGACCGATTCGCCTATATGCAGATCTCTGACCCGACCGGGCTGCACGAAGTCACTGTTTTTTCCGATACGCTCGCAGCCGCAGGCGACCAACTGGAGCCAGGCAAGAACGTTGTCTTCACGGTGGCAGCGAACATGGAGAGCGACCAGCTGAGGCTACGTGTGCATTCCGTAAACCCAGTCGACGCCGTGGTCGCGAACACCGGGGCAGCGGGACTGCGAATATTTGTCGAAAGCGCCGAAGCCGTGGCTTCAACCGCAACTTTGCTTTCTCGCGCTACGCAGGAAGCCGAGTCGCGGACATATGGCGAGGTCTACCTCCGCCTGAGATCCCCGGACCTTCCTGGAGAGGTTGATATCGCGATCGGAGGCCATTTTCAGATCAATCCGCAGATTAAGGGAGCCCTGAAATCGATCTCCGGCGTGCTGCAGGTGGAGGACATGTGAGAGTGTCGTTGGAATGGCCATCCAGATTGGTGGACAACCAGCGGAGGTCGCCAGCCCAACAGAAACCCGTTCCTTGCCTCCGGCGACGCCATCCGATAAATGGCGCCCCGACAATTGCGCCGGTGTAACCCCAATGGCACGACAGAAAAAGCAGGTGCGCCCAAAAGCGCAGACTCCGAAAGGATTCCGCGACTGTTTTGGTGCCGAGGTCATCGAACGAAATCTCATGCTTTCCCGTATTGCGGAGGTTTATCATCGCTATGGCTTCGACCCGCTGGAAAGTCCTGCCGTCGAGACCGTCGAGTCGCTTGGAAAGTTCCTCCCGGATGTTGACCGGCCAAACGAAGGCGTGTTTGCCTGGCTGGATGACGACGAGGCAACCTGGCTCGCGCTTCGCTATGATCTGACGGCGCCACTGGCGCGTGTCTATGCGCAGCACCGCCATGAACTGCCCACGCCCTACCGGCGCTACGCGATGGGTCCAGTCTGGCGCAACGAAAAGCCAGGCCCCGGACGGTTCCGGCAGTTTTACCAATGTGACGCCGATACCGTCGGCTCCTCAAGCGCCGCATCCGACGCCGAAATCTGCGCAATGCTGTCAGATACCCTGGAACACGTTGGTGTGCGACGTGGGGACTACATCGTCCGCATCAACAGCCGGAAAGTTCTCAATGGCGTGATGGAAGTGGCGGGAATTTTCAATCCAACGGAACCAGAGCGCTTTGTTGTTGAGCGAGGTATCGTTCTGCGGGCGGTCGACAAGCTCGACCGTCTCGGCCCCGAAGGAGTACGCGCCCTGCTTGGCGAAGGGCGACAGGACGAAAGCGGTGACTTCACCGGCGGAGCGCACCTCTCCGATGCGCAGGCGGATATGGTGATGGCTTTCGTCGAGGCTGGGCACCCGGACATATCCGCGACTGTGGAACGCTTACGTGAGCTGGCTTCTGGATCCCAAACCGGAACGCTAGGCGCAAGCGAACTTGAGATGATCGGGGAGGCTCTCGACCGACAGGGTTATGGCGATGACCGGGTCAGTATCGACCCATCGGTCGTGCGCGGGCTCGGATACTATACTGGACCGGTATTTGAAGCCGAGCTGACCTTTGAAATCACCGATGAACAGGGACACCGGCGCCAATTCGGCAGCGTTGCGGGGGGCGGGCGTTATGACGATCTGGTCAAGCGATTCACCGGACAGGAAGTTCCGGCAACGGGAGTCTCCATAGGTGTTGACCGCCTGCTGGCAGCGCTGCGGGCCAGCGGTTCGGCCAGCGATGCAGCGACCGGCCCGGTGCTGGTGACAGTGATGGACCAGGATCGCCTGGGCGACTATCAGGCCATGGTTGCTGAACTGCGCAATTCTGGCATCCGGGCAGAGATGTATCTCGGTAATCCCAGGAATTTCGGAAGCCAACTCCGATACGCAGACAGGCGTTACTGTCCGCTTGCGGTCATTCAGGGCACGGACGAGCACACACGGAACCGTGTGATTGTCAAGAACCTGGCGCTCGGCAAGTGCCTCGCCGCCGAAATCACCTCAAATGAGGAATGGAAGAACCAACCAGCCCAGCAGGAAGTCGCCCGCGCCGACCTTGTGGCGGAGGTGTCGCAGTGTCTCGAAATCGCCAAGCGGATACAGCGGACCGCGGGATGATCGGGGGGTCGCTCGAGGACGAACAGGCACGCATTGCCGCTGCCTTTGTCGATGCGGGTGCCGAGATGGTTGAACTGCCTGTTCTACTTCCTGCACAGACGCTCCTGGATCTTTATGGCGAAGATATCCGCGGCCGTGCCTATACAACTCGGGACCCGCTGGCAGGTGAACTGATGCTGCGGCCGGACTTCACGGTACCCGTAGCACAAATGCACCTGAACATGAATCGGGAGGAAGCGCGCTACGCCTACGCAGGAAAGGTGTTCCGCACCCAGCAAACGGGGACGAACCGACCTTGGGAGTACGTCCAGGTTGGCCTGGAAGTGTTCGATGGAAAGGCGGAGGTGTTCTCCGATGCCGAAGTTTTTGCGCTGTTTTCCCAACTTCTGGAGCCTCTGCGCTTGCGTGCCGCAACCGGCGATATTGGAGTGCTGATGGCTGCGGTCCAGGGACTGTCGACAACAGATGCGCGCAAGGCGGCCTTGATGCGACACATCTGGAGACCTCACCGGTTCCGGACCCTGTTGGATCGGTTCGGGGGTCGGTCGCCAGTCCCCACCGCGCGTGCGGAACTGGTTGAACGCGCTCGGCACCAAAGGGAGACATTGGAAACCGGCGCGGTGATCGGACTGCGGTCTGTCGATGAAATAAATGCACGTATTCAGAGGCTTGTTCAGGATGCCGATTCTCCGCCCATCTCTTCGGAAGAGGTCGATCTGGTCGAGGAAATCGTGAATCTACGCGACCGGGCTCCCGCGGCGCTTTCTAGGCTCAATGCGATCGCCGAGTACCTGCCAGCAACGGCGTCGGCGGTCGGGCGGGTTGCTGCGCGCCTTGACGCGCTCGAGGCCAATGGTATCGATATATCAACGCTCGGTTTTGAAGGAAGCTATGGGCGAACCACAATGGAATATTATGATGGGTTCGTCTTCGGCTTCTATTCAGAGGAGCGCCCGGAACTACCCCCTGTGGCTACGGGGGGGCGTTATGATGCGCTGACCAAGGCATTGGGCGGAGGCGACACAACTTCTGCTGTTGGTGGCGTGATCAGGCCAGCGCTCGTTCTGGAACTATCGTGATGCTTAAGCTTGGTGTGCCATCAAAGGGCCGTCTCAGGGACGCCACATTCCAATGGTTTGGCGAACGTGGCATGACACTTTCGTTTGCTGGCACTCACCGGGAATATGCAGGCAAGGTGGATGGGGTCGAGGGTGTCGAGTTGGTACTTCTTTCAGCTGCGGATATTCCCGGCGAACTGCAGATCGGCCGCATCCATCTTGGAGTGACGGGCTCGGACCTCGTTCGGGAATCCCTGGCGAACTGGCGCGAGGAGACCCTGGAAGTCGCGAAACCAGGATTTGGACATGCCGATCTGGTGATCGCGGTTCCGAGTTGCTGGATCGATGTGGACACGCTGGATGACCTCGATGCCGTCGCGGCGGCGTTTCGGCGGGTTCATGGCCACCGGCTGCGAATCGCAACGAAATACCATCGACTGGTTCGGGAATTCCTGAAGGAGAGCGGGGTGGCGGACTATCTGCTTGTCGACAGCCAGGGAGCGACTGAGGGCACCGTACGGAACCTGACCGCCGAAGCGGTCGCAGACATCGTCTCGACAGGCAAGACACTGCAGGCTAACGGCCTCAAGATCCTGTCGGACGGAGTTATCCATCGAAGCCAGGCGGTTCTGTTCCAGTCGCAGCGCGCGACGTGGGGCGAGTCGGAAACGGCCAGACTTGAAACCCTGAAGAACCTGCTGAACTCCTGAACGCTTGGATCGTCTACTCCAGCCCGATACGATGGCAGCTGTTCATTCAGCGGCTTTGAGGGTCGGCAAATTCGGTCGTTGCAACTGTTCCCGAGATCTGACAGGCGCCATCTCGCCGCATTGGCTAGGAAATTACGTATTGAGTAGCATCGGCGCTGGCCTTCTGGATTGGGATCAGGGAGCAGGACCGGCTGATATCGAAACACTGGGCCGGTCCATGTGGGGTCTTACAGGCACTCGGCCAGTGACGTGGCCATATTGCGGATCAACTGCGGATATAGAGTCGGGCCCGGTTCAAGGTCCGCCCCCAGCGGATCGATCACGCCGGTATTGGCATCGGTTCCATAAAGGACGGTTGCAATGAGACCCGGGTTGAATTGGGGCTCGGCAAGGACGCAATCAATGCCTTCCTCTCGGATCCGACGCTGAATCTCGGCAATCCGCGCCGGGCTGGGATCGGATGCGTCGGCAAGCGAGATCGCGCCGGAGGCAGGGAAATCGAACGCAGTCTCGAAATACTGATAGGCATCGTGGAAGACGATGAAGCTCCGGTCGCGAAGCGGATCGAGTAACTCGCTTACCTCTGCGGATACGGCCTCCATCTCCGTCCGACCGGCCGCTGCGTTGGCGAAGTAGGAAGCAGCATTGTCAGGATCCGCCGCTGACAGCCGTGCGGCGATCAGGTTGAGCCAGATGCCGGCATTGTTGGGCGAGAGCCATGCATGTGGATCATGGTCTCCATGGGCGTGACCGTGGTCTTCATGGGCATTTTCCCCATGATCGTCTTCATGGTCATCATCGCTTGCATGTTCCTTGTGATCATTGCCATGCTCTTCATCTCCATGTTCTCCATGGCCGTGAGCTTCGAACAATGCCTCTTCCCGAAAGTCGAGCAGGATCGTGCCTTCAGCCTCCAAAAACGTTGTGACTGCCGCATTCACAGCCAGATTCTTCAAGGCATCAGCCATCCAGGGTGTCAGGTCCTCACCCATCCAAAATACAAGATCAGCGTTTTGAAGCGCGGCCGCCTCAGAGGGGCGTAGGTTGTATTCATGGGGCGAAGCACCCGGCTGTACGACGAGGACTGGCGCGCCGACTCCCTCCATCACGCGTGCGACGAGTGAGTGCACTGGCGCGATATCGACTGCGACGCTTGGCGCATCCGCCATGGCGGAACCACCCATCAACACAGCCGTTACCGAAAAATGAAGAAGCGTTCTGGACATTGGAATCTCCATGTGATATTATAACATTTCGAATCGAGTTAACCGATGCGGAATGACATGTCAATCGATGTATGGCCCACACGCGCCAAGAGCCCACGCTCGGTGATGTTTCGGAAGCATGACCACTACGCCTGTGTCGGTCAGGCGCTGGCTACCGTGGAAGCGCACTGTGCAAAGGAATGTCTACGCCTAACTCCGGTGCGAAGGAAGGTGCTGGAACTGCTGCTCCGGGAACATCGGGCGCTCGGGGCCTATGCAATCCTGGACATGTTGCGTGAGGCGGGATTCGGATCGCAACCGCCGGTCGCCTATCGTGCACTCGACTTCCTGGCGGCGCATGGCTTCGTACACAGGATCGAGTGCCTGAACGCCTTTGTAGCCTGTGCGCGTCCCGACGAACCCCACACGCCCGCGTTCATGATATGCCGCCTATGCGATGCAGTTGCCGAGACCCATTCATCCCCCGCAAATGGTGTCCTCGGCACCGCTGCTCACGAGGCTGGGTTTCAGATTGAAAGAACCGTTGTTGAAGCCGAGGGGATTTGTCCGGATTGCGTGGATCAGGCAGCTCCATGAGTCTGGTCAACGTTGAAAACCTGAGCGTCCGCTACGGTGCCAACACCGTGCTGCACGAGGTCGACCTGACAGTGGAACCAAGTGAAATCGTCACAATTGTTGGTCCGAATGGATCTGGCAAGACAAGCCTCTTTCGGGCCATCATTGGCGCTACCCAACCAGTCAGGGGACAGATCAGGCTCAAACCTGGCCTTAGGATGGGTTACGTGCCGCAACGCCTGCATATCGACCCAACACTCCCGATCACCGTCGAACGTTTCATGCGGCTTGCCGGTCGCATGCGCAGACAGGACTGCGTGACGGCACTGGATGCTGTCGGGGTTCCGGGTCTGCTGAAGCGGCAGATGTCAGAGCTGTCGGGCGGCCAGTTTCAGCGCGTGCTGCTTGCACGGGCCTTGATCGCCCGACCAGAGCTTCTGCTTCTGGATGAAGCGACCCAAGGCCTGGATCAACCCGGCTCCGCCGCCTTCTACCGACAGATCGAGAAGGTTCGCGCCGAAACTCTTTGCGCCGTGTTGATGATCAGCCACGAATTGCATGTCGTTATGAGCGCATCGGATCGCGTGATTTGCCTCAATGGCCACGTTTGCTGCGAGGGCACCCCGGCAGTCGTCGCCTCCGCCCCGGAGTACCGCGCGTTGTTCGGAACCGGCACTGGAGGAGCGCTGGCGTTCTATCGGCACAACCACGATCATGATCACACGCATAACGACGAGACAGCAGATTGATGCTCGATGACTTCATGACACGAGCGACGCTTGCCGGTATCGGATTGGCTTTCGCGGCAGCCCCGCTCGGCTGTTTCGTCGTCTGGCGTCGGATGGCGTATTTCGGCGATGCTACAGCCCATGCGGCAATGCTGGGTGTGGCGCTGTCCCTGGCAATGCAGCTTTCGATCCTCGTGGGAGCTGTAGTTGTGGCGCTGGCAATGGCTGCAACCGTTAACATGCTGACTGGGCGGAGCTATGCGATGGACACAATCCTCGGCGTGCTTGCCCATTCCGCACTCGCTTTCGGGCTTGTCGCGGTCTCCTTTCTGTCCGGCATTCGCATCGACCTGATGGCCTACCTCTTCGGGGACATTCTGGCTGTTTCGCGCGGTGACCTGTTGATAATCTGGGGCGGCGCGGGGGTTGTGGTCGCACTGATCGCCTCGCGCTGGTCGGCATTGCTGACCGCCACCCTGAGCGAAGAGCTGGCCTATGCCAACGGGCTTGATCCAAAGCGGGAAAGACTGATCCTGTCCCTATCTCTGGCGATAACCGTGGCGGTCGCAATCAAGGTTGTAGGTGTGCTGCTGATCGCCGCCATGCTGATCATTCCGGCCGCCGCTGCCCGCAGCCTTGCCCGGACGCCCGAAGCCATGGCGATGATTGCCGCCGGTATCGGCGGAGCCTCGGCGCTGGTCGGCCTACGGGCCGCTTACGTCCTTGACACACCCGCAGGCCCATCCATCGTCTGCGTTACTGCCTTGCTGTTCGCCGGCTTCGGGCTCATGAGTTCGTGGGGTCGACGCGACACGTAAATTCGGGCCGACCGTCAGCCTTGAGGGTGCTTCAGGGCGTCTGTCCCCCATTTGTGAAGTGCCGTAACGACACTACCATACGGTGCTTTCATGTGAGGATTTCCGGCCTCAGAATTGTATTGCAGGTCTTGGGCAATCTCGGGTTGCCTTGGCTTTCGCTCAACCTCACATCCGCCATCCAGGCTGCATATAAATTCGCCAAGCTCAAGCCCTGCTATCGGCTTGCGCCGATCCTGCAGCCTGGATGGGCAAATCGGAAACACCATGATTCAATCGCATCATCGCCAAGCCAGGTGATTTGTCTGTCGCATTGGAGCTCCCGGAGCCAAGCGGTCTCCCTTCGATATCTGAAGGAATCGTGGAAACTCCAATTCTTCCAAATGACCGTGGTGTCCCAGACCAAAAGGAAGATCACAGCGTCGAGCATGGCGTTGACCACGATGCGGTTGATATGGAAAACGCAGTTGACGGTAGCTTACAGGGAAGGAGTGAACTGGTGTGGCGCCGGCAATCGACATCGCAGCGTGGCATCATGAGGTTGACAGACGCAGCGGACGAGGCCACGTTCCAGACGGCTACTAAGGTGATCACCGACATCGGTGAGAATGGCGTTGACTTGCTGTGGAGAATGGGCGAAAATGAACAGTGTAGGCTGTTGGCATTGTCCCATCCTGATGAGGAGGTTTGGCCGGGAGGACGAGTTGCTCACGCCTGCGTATTGGGCCATGCGTTGCGTCACCGCAGACCCCACCGACATAGATTTCGTAAACCACCTTGGCACCCTTGAGGAAAAGGTTGGGTTCTGACTGCTGGGCGGCTTCGGTGTGACATTTGAGGCTGCCACCGCCTTCTTTGAACGCTTGCGGATCAATGGCGTCTTCGAACCGGGCATTATCGTTTCAGTAACCGACCTCGGCTTCCGGCACATGCCCGAAGCGCGGGGCCTTCTGTTATCCGAACGCCGGGAATCGCTATCCGAATGCCATTGGGAGGCAGTCCGGACCGGTAGCGGGCATTCTTGCTGCCAGATTTGCAGATGACGACAATCGTCAGCCCGATACTCCCACGATGACCAGCTAGTGTTTTGCGAAAAACAAAAGATTACATTTCTCATGCCGTATTCCCAGCCGCCGCCATCTCCTGGAGCTTCCTGTGCCCGCGCTTCCACGACGCCACGAGATCCTCCGGATTCCGGCTCCAGCGGAACGGGCGGGCGTCGCTGGCGTTGTGGTGCTCGATGTAGCCCTCGATCGCCGCGACGCAGTCGTCGAGCGAGTCGAAGACGGCGTCCTTCAGCCGCTGCCTCGTCAGCTCCGGGAAGAAGCCCTCGACGGCGTTCATCCACGACGCCGATGTCGGGGTGAAATGGAATGTCCAGTCGGGACGGTCCCTCAGCCATTCGTGGACCTCGGCGGACTTATGGGAGGACACGTTGTCCAGGATGACGTGCACCGGGGTGCCCGGCCCGGTCCCTTCGGCGACGTGGGCGGGGAAGGCGGTGAACTCCGCCGACCGGTGCCGCCCGGTCATCTGACCGACCACCCTGCCTGTCGCGACGGCGGGGGCCGCCAGCAGGCAGGTGGTGCCGTTGCGCCTGCAGTCGCGCGTCCTGGTCTCCGCATGCCCCGGCTTCATCGGGAGGGGTCGCTGGGTCCGCCCAAGTGCCTGAATCTGCGTCTTTTCATCGACCGACAGCACGACGGCGTGGTCCGGCGGGTCGACATACAGGCCCACGACGTCGCGGACCTTGAGCTCGAACCGCGGGTCGCGGGAGACCCTGGACGTCCTGACCTGGTGCGGCCTGAGCCCGTTGCGCTTCAGGATGTTGTGCACGTTCGTGGCGGTCAGCGCCAGCCTCCTCGCCAGCGCCCGCAGTGTCCAGTGCCGGGCGTGCGGGGGCGGTGGCGACATCGCCAGGGCGACCACGGCCCTCACCGTTCCGTCCGGGGTCGGCTCCAGTCCCGGAGGGCGGGTCGCGTCCCGCAGCAGCCCGTCCACGCCCCGCCCAGGGAAGCGGTCCCACCAGCGCTCCACGGTCGACCGGCACTTTCCGGTCCGCCGGATGGCCTCCGCGGCGCCGCCCCCCGACCCGAGGCCGGGGATGATCCGGGTGCGCCAGACGTGCTTCTGGATGCTCTGCGGGTCCTTCGCGATCCTTTCGAGGCGTTCGCGGTCGCCGTCCGAAAGCCTGGTTTCCTGTCTCTTCGGTTTCCTGCCCATTGCCCTGCCTGCTGTCTCTATGGTTGTTACGGGGCCGCCTGACGGCGACTGGAAGACAGTGGCAGGCTTCACGGACAAATGCAAGCATTTGTTTCTTACAATCCACTAGTTCGATTCCCCTGATCGAACCTGTTCATTATAAACTGTACAAGCGAGCCTCTTGCACAATTATCGTGGTTCGGTCGGCCGCGGCAAGCCTTTCGGTTCCGTCAGGGTCGTGACACCGGATCTGGCGGGTGGTCGGGGCGTCTGCACGGCCCGAGGTGTGGCGGAATGCCGCAGTGGGTGGCCGGTCGGGCACCGTCCGCGCATGGCTGTCCGCGCCGTCCCCTCCGGGGCGGCGTCCGCGGCGGACGGATCTGCCGGAGCCGGCGGTGTCAGATGGTGAGCCGCATCAGCTGCTCCACCGTCAGGGCCAGCACGCGGAGGAACAGGTGGCAGGCCACCCTGGCGTGCCCCCGGACGCGGACGTGCCGGGCGCCGTACGAGTCCTTGAGGGCCGAGTTCACGCGCCCGCCGCTGGAGCGCTGCCGGTAGCGGACGCGGTCGTGGCGGATGTGGCCCGCTTTCCGCTGCGCCAGAGCCTCCCTGGCGAGGCGCTCCTTCAGCGCCGCGTCGCGGCGGGGGTTGGTGTCGGTGATCGCCACGCGCCCCGTCAGGCAGGCGTGGAACCCGATCTCCAGCGAGTCGCAGGCCGCGTCCATCAGTTGGTGACAGTGGTCCACCCGCAGCGCCGTCATCCCCGGCAGCGGGATGGCGGCCTGGCTGTCGCGCGGCGAAGCGGAGGTCAGGATGCAGCTGACGGGGACGTCCCCATCGGCGGCGTCGATATGGAGCCTGTACCCCCTCCAGCTCTCCCTGTACCCCTTCGAGTTGCGCTTCGTGCCGGTGCCGCAGGCCTTCGGCAGCCCGTCGGCCATCTCCGCCGCCGTCATCCCGTCCCGCAGCTGCCGCTCCAACCGGGTCGGCTCCTTCGGGACCTCCTCCCCCTTTTTCGGGCGTCCGCGCTTTCGCTTCGGTCCCTCCTGCGGCTTCGGCTTCGGCGCCGGCCTCTCCCGCCCGACGATCGCCGTGGAGTCCCGGGAGATGTGCCCGACGACCGAGCCGGCGTACGCGGCGCGGACCAGCGCCTCGTGCATCCGCTCCGGCAGCCGGGTCTCCGCGAACCAGGCGAAGGCGCGGGAGAACGCCGGTTCGCTGGGAACCTCCGACACGCGGGACCAGCCGACCGGCCTGCGCAGCGTCGGGTCGTATCGCAGCCTGTCGATCAGGACCACCGTGGTCGGCATGTCCCACACCGCCTTCGCGACGAAGGCCCGCGCCAGCGCCCTGCGGTCGGCGGCAGGGTTGCCGACGCCCCCGTGGATGCAGCGCACGTGCCTCTCCACCTCGACCAGGTCCAGCACGGCGACGGATTTCGTGTGCCTCACGCCCAGCGGGCCGACCTCCCCGGCGAGGGAAGGGAAAAGTTCCCCTTGAAACCGCTGCCAGGCATCTGATATGGACGAACGTAGGGACATGGAGCCGTCTCCCTGCATGTTGTGGCTTTGACACCTGCTTCATACCAGAGGGACGGCTCCATATCCATACCAGCCATCAGAAAAAGCGCCCGTTTCCGAAAAAAAATCGCTTGATCGGGGAGTTCTGCAAGAAGCTCAAGCCATTGATTTTATTGAGTGTAATCCATGCAGAGGCGTAATCGAAGAAGGTGCGTAAGCAACATAAATAGAAGACTATTCTATCTGATGCTGAAGGACGTTACCCACATGAGAAAATAGACCTGCGGTTCGGTTCCGTATCCACAATTTGTCAGCCGTTTTTGGCCATTTATCGCTACTCTATCCATCCCTCGGGGTTTGTCACCACCGGGGCATCGCGATGCTCCTCAATCAAGGAGTTCTCGCGATGAGGATACTATCGAAACGGCAGGTGAAGGAAATGGTCCTGTATTCACCGCAACACATTGCTCGCCAGGAGGCGGCCGACCAGTTCCCCAAACGAATACGGTTGGGTCGAGGACGAGGTACTGGATTGGCTCCGGGAACGCATCGACCGTCGAAAAGTGCCCGATCGAATCTCCTGAATAAGAAGCGGGCGGGTCGTCCTGGCAGGCGGTCCACCCCTGGTCGACTGACAAGTGCGAACGATGGTCAGTGTCGGATCAAAACGTCTGCGGACTCTGACTCCGTTAGTTCTGGTTCGAATCCAAGTTCCCCAGCCAACAAAAGCATATGTGATCGTCGTCATAGATCACCGACAGCAGCAGCAATGTCGCCAGATACGCTTCTGCAAAATAGGGCGTTGAAAAACGCGCTCCGACGAAAAACTGTCAATCGGCGATGCTCTTCTTCTCTACGAAGTGTAAGCGACGCACTTTCCCGATAGTTTCCACGCAAATCATCCCGTTTGCCTTTCCATCGACTGCTCAATGAAAAGGATGACTACAACCATAGGGGTGGGTCAAATTTGGACGCCGATTTCCCCTGTTAGGGGGTCAAAATTGCACGCTTTTCCACAGCGAAACCGGCATGCTCAGGAATGCCCCGCAACCGGTTTAGGCCGGTAGGGCTTCTCCAGCCGGGCGACCTCGTCTTCGCTCAGTGTAACTTCGAGTGCGGACATCACGTCATCCAGCAGTTCGGGCCGCGAGATGCCAACGAGCGGCGCGGTTATGGCGGGTTGGTTCATCACCCATGCATAGGCGACTGCTGCCATCGAAACACCGCGTTCCGCCGCGACTTCCTTCACCGCGTCGACGATGCGGCCATCGGCTTCACGGCTGTCGCCATAGAGCAGTTCAAGCTGCCCGTCCGTGCCGCTGCGCACTGAGCTGTGCTTGCCGGCCAGCAAGCCACGGGCCAGCGGGCTCCAGGGCAGAACCCCGACACCCTCGCTGACGCACATCGGAAGCATCTCGCGTTCCTCCTCCCGGTAGATGAGGTTGTAATGCGGCTGCATGGAAACGAAGCGCGCCCAGCCATTGGCGCGTTGCAGGCCGAGTGCTTTCATGAACTGCCATGCGAACATGGAGGAAGCACCGAGATAACGCACTTTGCCTGAGCGCACGATATCGTTCAGCGCCTCAAGCGTCTCCTCGAACGGCGTTTCGTAGTCGAAGCGATGAACCTGCAGCAGATCGATATGATCGGTGCCGAGCCTGCGCAGGCTGCCTTCCACGCTGTCGAAAATATGCTTGCGCGAAAGGCCACGATCATTGGGATCGTCGCTCATCGGATTGTAGAGTTTCGTGGCGATAACAACGTTGTGGCGCGCCTGAAGCGGCAACAGCCTGTCGCGCAATATCTCCTCGCTCACCCCGCGCGAATACATATCAGCCGTGTCGAAGAGGTTGATACCGCGCTCTACGGCTGCCGCGATGATCGGAGCCGATGCATCAGCGTCGAGCACCCATGAAGCCCATTCGGGTGAGCCGAATGTCATGCACCCGAGGCCGATTCTGGACACTTTGAGCCCGGTCTTGCCCAACGACACATATTCCATTTTTCAAGTTCTCCGCTGTTTGGCCTTCTGCCGCCCATTCCGAGGCGCAGTTTCGATCATAAATCTGATAGTGTCACGCTCCGTTAGCACACGCTTACGTCATTTTTCGCTTGTATTGCCCCGAGAATCCCAATTACGCTCAAAGTGTGACAAACGAACATAACACTTTTGCCTTCGATCTCAACGCTGGCTGCATTGATAAATCGCTGCCGGTGCCGGTGGGACGCCAGCTCTACGGGCTGCTCAGCTATCAGCTTTCTCATGGCGATCTGCCGAAGGGCACGCGGCTCCCCTCGGTGCGCCAGCTCGCACGCTCGCTGGGCATCGCTCAGGCAACGGTGGCGCAAGTCTACAGGGATCTGCGAGATGCCGGATTGCTGGAAATGCGCAATGGCGCCGGCGCGTTCACGCGTCTTGCCATGCCGGCGGACACCGACCCTAGGTCTGGAGACCTACGCGCCGATATCGCGCGGCTGCTCAACCGGGCCGAGCACGCAGGCATATCGCCGCTGGCGCTTATTGGGATGGTCAATGCGCAGGCGCAGCTTCGCCAGGGTGCACCGGGTCTGAAGATCGTCTTTGTCGCCATCTTCGAGACGCCGGGCCGCGCCTATGTCGATGCAATTTTGCCGCATCTCCTGTCTGCCGATAGGGTAGCACTCTTAACAACAGCGGCCCTTGCGGACAATCCGGAGGCTCGCGCAACATGCGAAGCCGCCGATCTGGTGCTGACTTTCGTTCACCGCACCGCCGAGGTTTCCGCGCTCGTCCCGTCAGCGAATGTTATGGGTCTGCGCTTCATACCGTCTGATGTGACGCGTCAGGCGCTGTCCGCCCTGGACCCGCGCAGTCGCGTTGCCGCCATCACCCATCTGGAAGACTATATCGCCATCATGCGGCCGAGCGTTCAGCGCTTCGCTCCGCATGTCGGCGACATTGCCGTATCGTGGTCACATGCGCCGGACCTGAAAGCGACGATCGCCCGCTCCGACGCGGTGATCTACGCCACCGGCGCTGACCACGTGGCCGCCATGGTGCGGCCCGGCACCACATGTTTTGAGTATCGCCACATGCCCGACCCTGCTGGTCTCGAGGCGGATCTGGAACCGCGTCTCGCCGATCTTCGTGCAGGCCGCCGGCTGCGTGTGATCAAGGGCGGTCTGACAAAGGGCGCCGACATTTGAACAGATCGACATAACGAAAACAGGGAGAAACCGAAATGCTCAGATTCAGACTACTCGCAGCAACCGCCGCGCTTGCTCTGGCAGCCGGTATCGCAGGGGCTCAGGAACTCGTCATCGGCGCCGATGTCGATGCCGGCACGCTCGACCCGCGGCTTGCCCGCGATACGACGGCTTATCGCTCCGTAAACCTCATCTACTCCGGCCTTGTGCATTTGACGCCCGAGTTGGAGCCGGTGCCTGACCTGGCCGAAAGCTGGGAGAGCCCCGATCCGAAGACGATCGTCTTCACGCTTCGCGAAGGTCTCAAATTTTCTGATGGCTCGGCACTCACCGCCGAAGACGTCGTCTTTACATTCGAGACCATCCTGAACCCGGATTTCAGCGCCCCGCAGCGCGGTCTGTTCACGCCGATCGAGAGCGTTGAGGCAGTCGATGAGCGCACCGTGCGTTTCAATCTGGCATCGCCATATGCACCGCTGCTGAGCTATCTCGACATGGGCATCGTGCCCTCAGACTACGACGGCGACCTCTCCACCGACCCCGTCGGTGCCGGCCCCATGGTTCTGAGCAATTGGAACCGCGGTTCCGAGATCGTCCTGTCGGCGTCCGATAGCTACTGGGCAGGTGCGCCAGAGGTCAAAGAGCTGACCCTGAGCATCGTTGGCGACAACGCAGCGCGCGCACAGGCCTTCGAAGCTGGTGACCTCGATGTCATTCAGTCGCCGCTTTCGCCGGGCGATATAAAGCGACTCGCAGCCGACGACAGCTACAATTCGAACCTGTCGGCCGGTCTCGGTGTGACCTATCTCAACATGAACACCAACAACCCGCTGCTCGCCGACCTGGCCACGCGGCGTGCCTTCGTCATGCTGGTCGATCAGTCGACCATCGTGAATGCCATTTATGAGGGCGTCGACGAAGTTGCGAACTCGATCATCCTGCCGTCCTCATGGGCCTATGATGCATCGATCGCGCAGCCGACCTTCGACCCTGACGGCGCAAAAGCGGCTTTCGCTGAACTTGGCTGGAGCGACAGCGACGGCGATGGCATGCTCGACCGTGACGGCCAGAAACTCTCGGTCACGCTTGCCACGCACAGTGAAGACCCGAACCGCATTCAGGCAGTCGAATTCCTGCAGGCTACAATGCAGCAGGCGGGCATCGACGCCCAGGTGCAGATATCGGACTGGCCGTCCTTCTCAACCGGCTACGTTCAGAAGGGCGAGCATGAAATCGCGCTTCTCGGCTGGCTCAACATCGTAGATCCCGACCGGCTGACCTACAACCAGCTCACCACGGATGCCGGGCTCAATTGGGGCGGCTATTCGAATGCCGAAGTCGACAAGCTGCTTGAGGACGGGCGCACTGCGCTTGACCAGGATGCGCGCAAGGCCGCGTATCAGAAAGCGGCTGCGATCATCGCGGAAGAAGTGCCTTACTACATCATTTCCTATCAGGGCTATCACCTGTTCTACAAAAAGGACGTGCCCGCGGATGTGACGGCCAACCCGCGCGGAACGTTCCGCGGCATGATCGGCATGCCTGGATAACCGGCCCCGAGATCAGTTGCGGCGCACCGAAAACGGTGCGCCGCATGAGCCAATATCTCCGAAACCGGTAGAGTCATGACCGCCTACGTGATCCGACGGCTGCTGCTTCTCGTGCCGATGGCGATCGGCATCGTCGTCGTTACCTTCTGCCTTTTGCTGTTGATCCCGGGCGACCCGGCGGCAGTGCTGCTTGGGCAGGAAGCAACGCCCGAGGCAATAGCCACGTTGCGGCGGACGCTTGGTCTCGATCAGCCAGCCTATATCCAGCTTTTCATCTATTTCGGGAATATCCTGCAGGGCGACCTCGGCCAGTCGATCTTCCAGAATGCGCCGGTATCGGAAATCATTCTCGGCCGCATCGGCGCGACATTGGAACTGGCCATCGTTGCGCTCACCATGTCCGCCGTGATCGGCATCACGCTGGGCGTCATCGCCGCCATGCGACCGGGCGGCGTGGTTGATGCTTCGGCCATGCTGCTTGCGCAGCTCGGCATTTCGATGCCGGTTTACTGGCTGGCGCTACTCCTGATGCTCGCTTTCGCAGTCTTGCTCGGCTGGCTGCCGGCGATTGGACGCGGTGAGCCGCTATTGTCCGCTCTCGGAATGGCCCTAGCCGGCAACCCGGCGCCGCTGTTGGATTCACTGTCTCACATTGCGCTGCCCGCGGTCTCGCTCGCAGTCAATTCCGCAGCAATCATCTCGCGGCTCGTGCGCGCTTCCATGCTGGAAGTGTTGAATGAGGATTTCGTGCGCACCGCTCGGGCCAAGGGTGTTCGCCGAAGGCAGGTGATCTGGAAGCATGCGCTGCGCAACGCACTGTTGCCGGTGATTTCAGTGATTGGCCTGCGGTTCGGAGCTCTGCTCGGCGGTGCGATCCTGACCGAGACGATCTTCGCTTGGCCCGGCCTCGGCCAGCTGACGATCGCGGCCATATCGCAGCGTGACCTGCCGCTCATCCAGGGGATCGTGCTGACCTTCGCAATGATCTTCGCGACCGTTACGCTCATCGTCGATCTTCTCTATGCGGTCGTCGATCCGCGCATCCGTCTCAAATGAGTACCGCCATGGCAGATACCCCGATGCGCACCCGCCGGTTTAGGCTGCCCAAGAGACTGCGCAATGCCGCGCTATTGATTGGCGCGGCAATCTCCTCCACGATCATCCTGCTGGCGATCTTCGCACCGTTTCTGGCAATGCATGATCTCGCGGCCATGGATATGGTTAACCGCTTCAGTGGCCCCTCTTTCGAGCATCTGCTCGGCACCGACAATTTTGGGCGCGACATATGGAGCCGGTTGATTTACGGTGCGCGCATCTCGCTGACCATCGCGCTCATTGCCGTCACCTGCTCCGCGATCATCGGCACAATCGTCGGGCTTGTGTCGGGCTATTTCGGTGGTTGGATCGATCTGCTGCTGATGCGGCTGACAGACATCTTCCTGGGTTTCCCACCACTGCTTCTGGTGCTCGCGGTTGTGGCTGTGCTTGGCCCTAGCCTCTTCAATGTCGCCGCATCGCTCGTCGTCGTGTCCTGGACCGAATATGCGCGCGTCGTGCGCAGCACCACGCTTTCCTTACGAGAGCAGAACTACGTGCAGGCCGCCCGCGCACTTGGTGCATCGCCATGGCGCATTCTGCTGCGCGAAATACTGCCGAACTCTTTGGGTCCAATCACTGTGCTGGCCTCGCTGGGTCTCGGCACCGCGATCGTTTGGGAAAGCGCACTGAGCTTCCTGGGGTTTGGGTTGCCGCCGCCGGCGCCAACCTGGGGCTGGTCACTCAGTTACGGCACTCGCTTCATTCGTGACGAGCCCTGGCTGTCCGTCGTCTCCGGTGCGGCAATCATGGTTACGGTGCTCGGCTTCAATCTGTTGGGTGACGGGCTCCGCGACGTGCTCGACCCGCGCCACAAATCCCGGGGTTAGGCCCCCAAAAAAATGAGAACAAGATGGTAAAGACGATCAACCGGCATAACCCCAAGATCACGACACTCGCGGACGGAACCGACGCGCTGCTGCACATGACCGATCTGGTGGGCGAAGAGGATGGGCCTCTGATCGGCATCTCGGCCTCGATCCACGGCAATGAGAATTGCGGCAGCCAGGCTATTCTCGACCTCTATCGCCGGCTGAAGGATGTGCGACTGTGCGGCACGATACGGCTGCTGCCGGTGGTCAATGCGCGGGCCATGGTCGTCAACGCCAGATTTTCGCCGATCGACCAGCGAGACCTCAACCGCGAATTTCCTGGTGACCCGGCAGGCACGTTCTCGCAGCAACTCGCAGCGGCGCTGACCCGGGAGTTTCTTGGCAAGATTGATATGCATATCGACCTTCATTCAGGTACGGACCGACCGACAGTCGACTACGTCTATCTGCTCAATGATGAAGGGCTGAGCCGCGCATTCGGTTCGAAGATCCTCTACCGCCCGGACGATTCCAAGCAGGGCACGAAATTTTCCGGGACAACCAAAGATGTGACGGTTGAGCGCGGTGTTCCCGCTGCAGTGATCGAACTTGGAGGAGGCATCGTCGATCAGGGGCCATATATCGGGCGGATCGTCGAAGGCGTTCTCAATATGCTGCGCCATGCCGGCACTCTCGACGAGGAAGCCATGCCTCCACCCGCGCAGATCGTCGTCAACGAGATTGCCGGCATACGCCCGACCAAGGGCGGCTGGATCGAGCCGCTTTCGCCGCCGCTCGGTGATGATCTCGCGCCGCATCAGCTACTTTTCCGTGTCGTCAGCCCCTACAATTTCGAGGTGCTGGAAGAAGCAAAGAGCCCGTTCGAGCGCGGCATCATGATCATGGGTCATCTAACCCGCAACATTGTTGAAGCCGGCGACTATGGCTGGATGGTCGGCAATCTGGACGGCGCCACTTCATGAACCAGGCCGCGCTTACAGTGCGTGACCTCGATGTGCGCATCGCTTCGGCCGATCCGCCGTTCACGGTGGTAGCCGAAATGTCGCTCGCCGTCTCGCAGGGCGAGACGCTCTGCATCGTCGGCGAAAGCGGCTGCGGCAAGTCGATGACGGCGCTGGCGCTAATGCGGCTCCTGCCTCAAGGGGTCGATGTCGCCCGCGGGTCGGTCATGCTCGGCGATGTCGAACTGACGGCCCTGTCGGAGCGGCAGGCGGAGGACTTCCGCGGTAACCGCATCGCGATGATCTTTCAGGAGCCGCTGACTGCCCTAAACCCGGTCATGACTGTAGGATCGCAAATCGCCGAGGCCATTTCGCGCCATCGCGGCCTTTCGGGCCGCGGGGCGTGGGCTGCGGCGATCGACGCGTTGCGCCAGACCCAGATGCCTGATCCGGAACGGCGTGCGGGCCAGTACCCGCATGAACTCTCCGGCGGTATGCGCCAGCGCGCAGTGATCGCGCTCGCCCTGTGTTGCGAGCCGCAAGTCATCGTGGCCGACGAGCCAACGACCGCGCTGGATGTGACGGTTCAGGCTCAAATTCTCGGGTTGATTCGGGAGATGCAGGAGCACCACGGCACGGCACTTGTGCTGATCACGCATGATCTCGGCGTCGTTGCGGAAACGGCCGACCGCGTCGTTGTGATGTATGCAGGCCGCTGTGTTGAAGAGGCATCCGTGGAAGACCTCTTCGATGCGCCGCTGCACCCATATACGCACGGCCTCATGGGCGCTATCCCGCGCCGAGGCGCAGAGCATCTGACTGAGATCGGTGGCACCGTACCGCCATTGTGGAGTCTGCCGCGCGGCTGCGCATTTGCGCCCCGCTGCCCGTGCGTGACCGAGCGGTGCCGTGAAGAGCGCCCGCCGCTTCTTGAATACCGTCCGAACCATCTCACCGCCTGCTGGAATGTCAACGATGCAGCATGACGGTTCAACTCTGCTTCAGGTTCGCGACCTGAAGGTGCATTTTCCGATCCGGCAAGGCGTGCTCCAGCGGCAGGTGGGTGCCGTACGCGCCGTTGACGGTGTTGGCTTCGAGCTTACCCGTGGCGAGACGCTCGGGTTCGTTGGCGAAAGTGGCTGTGGCAAGTCAACCACCGGCCTTGCTCTCGTTGGCCTCATCGAGCCTACCGCAGGCCAGGTGTTCTGCGACGGGGTAGACATTGCGCGCGCCGGACGGGTGGCAGCGCTGCGCTTCAGGCGCCGACTTCAGATTGTCTTTCAGGATCCGTTTTCCTCGCTCAACCCGCGTCAGCGTATCCGCACCATCCTGCGTGCCCCGCTCGACATTCACTACGTCGGCGATCCCTCAAGCCGGGATGATCGTGTGATAGCGATGATCGAACGTGTCGGGCTGCGCGCCGATCAGGCAGCGCATTTCCCGCATCAGTTTTCCGGCGGACAGCGTCAGCGCATTGGTATTGCAAGGGCCCTAATGCTGGAGCCCGATGTGATCGTGTGCGACGAGCCTGTGAGTGCACTAGATGTTTCCGTGCAGGCGCAAATTCTGAACCTGCTTGCCAACCTGCGATCCGAACTCGGCGTTTCGTTATTGTTCATCAGTCACGACCTCGGCGTGGTCGAACATATCGCCGACCGCGTGGCTGTAATGTATCTCGGCAAAATTGTGGAGACGGGTCCGCGTGACACCATCTTCTCTTCGCCGCGTCATCCCTACTCGGAGCTACTGCTCAATTCGGTACCCTCGCTCGATCCGCGCCGACGGAACAAGTTCGAGACGAGTTCGATTGAGGTGCCGTCCGCGACATCCAAGCCCTCCGGCTGCGCCTTCCACACCCGCTGCCCGCTCGCAACAGCAGAATGCGCTTCGGCTGAGCCGCCGCTTTCGCCGCGCGATGACGGCCGCGCCCTCGCCTGCCACAACCGTTGAGTGACCTGATGACTTACGCCCTTACTGGCGCGCGCCTCCTTGATCCCGCAACCGCGACCTACCGTAAGAATGCGTCGCTGCTGATAGAGGGCGATCGCATCGTAGATGTCGGTGAGGGAACACCGGCACCTGAGGGCGTGACGGAGGTGTCGCTTGGCGGCAAGGTGGTGATGCCGGGGCTGATCGACGCGCATGTGCACGTCGTCGCCGAGACGCTCGATCTCTGGTCGAACATGATCGCGCCAACATCGCTGGCCGCTTTGCGCTCCGCACGTGTGATGGAAGACCTGCTGCAGCGGGGTTTCACCACGATCCGCGATCTCGGTGGCGCCGACTTAGGATTGGTACGTGGCGTCGAGGAAGGCCTTATCAACGGGCCGCGCATCGTCATTTGCGGCAAGGGCCTTTCGACGACAGGCGGGCACGCTGATTTGCGTCCGCGTACCGACGACCGGCCAGGCATGATGTCTGACAGGCTGGGCAGCATGGGCGTCATCGGCGATGGCGTCGACGAGGTGCGCAGGATCGCGCGCACCTACATTAAGGAAGGAGCGGGCTTCATCAAAATCATGGCGAATGGCGGTGTGTCCTCGCCGAACGATCCTATCCATGCACTGCAGTTTTCGCGCGAAGAGATCAGCGCCGCCGTCGAGGAAGCCGAGAATGCCGGCCTTTACGTCGCTGCACATCTGTACACTGATGCCGCGATCCGGCGCTGCGTGGAGCTCGGCGTTCATTCGCTGGAACATTGCAATCTGATCGAACCGGAGACGGCGGACCTGACGGCCGCACGGGGCTGCATCGCAGTGCCGACATTGGTCGCCTACGAGGCGTTGGCGCGCGACGGGGAAGCGCTCGGCCTCGGTGCCGAGAGCCTAGCAAAGATCACCGTCGTGCGCGAGGCAGGCCGCCGCTCGCTGGACGTGATGCGCAAGGCCGGACTGCCAATGGCGTTCGGCACCGACCTGTTGGGCGAATTGCGCCGCTACCACAGTCTGGAAATCGATCTGCTTGCGGAGGTACTCAGCCCTGCCGAAATCATTCGCTCGCTGACGCAGACCGGCGCACAGCTTTGCCACCTCGCGAACGATGCGGGCACGCTCGCACCAGGAAAGCTTGCCGATCTCATCGTCGTCGATGGCGATCCGCTGTCAGACATCAGCCTGCTTGGCGCAGATGGCAAGCATATCAAGGCCGTCATCGCACGAGGCCGTTTTTTCAAGAATGAAATTGAAGGCCCATCATGATGATTGGGGCAGACCTCGCAGAGACGACAGCCGGCATTGATCTTCTCTATCGCGCTGCCACGGGCGCAGGCTCGGTTCTCAACGCTGAAGGGTTGATCCCGGTCGCCGTTACCGAGGTGAAGCCCCGCGAATTGCGCGATTGGGCCGAAGCAAATGCCGCGCTTGACGTCCTACTTGCACGCATAGACGGCGAAAGCGGAGACACCCTGCGTGCCGGCTGGCTCACCGAAATGATGCTGTCGTTGAAATCGCTGGTGGCCATGTTTTCGGGCGAGAAGACCGGGTTTGCGCAGCGGCTGGTCGATCAGCTGCGGGTCGATCCAAGTCCCGTGTCTGAAGAGCGCCTCAATACCGAGCGTACCACGCTACGCGAGGCACTGGACGAGATGGGGTATCGTTCCGGCGATCTCGCAGAAGATGTATGTGCTTGGGAAAACGAGCGCACCGTGCCTACGGATCGCGTGCTAGCCGTGCTTGCCGACTATCAAACGGAAGCCCGCCGCCGCTGCGAAGCGCTTGTGCTCGATATTGGAGACGATTGGCTGCAACCGGAGGGCGTCACCGATCGGCCCTACAACGCCTATTGCGATTACCCCGGCCGCCGAGTCTGGCTTAATCTTGATTTTCGGTACACGCACTTCGATCTCAATCGCGACGCATGAGGCCTTTCCGGGTCATCTGGTGCATCTGGCACGGCGCGAGGCACTGGTGCGTGAAGGAGTCATGCCGCTGGAAGGCGCTCAGGTGGTCACCTGCTCGGCATCAAGCGCACTGTTTGAGGGTATCGCTGACAACGGCATCGAACTGCTCGACTGGGACGAGACGCCGGAAGATGCCGCCGGCCTTGCCCTGCAGCGCATTCGCAGCGCGCTCCGCTGCAACGCTTCATGGATGATTTGCGAGGAGGGCAAGACCCTGGACGAAGCAGTCGACGCCACGGCCGGCCCGGCCTTTCAGGATCAGCTGACCACTCGTCGTCGGCTCGACTTCGTTCATCATGAACTGCGTGCACCATTCCTGTTTGCCTATTGGCGCGGCGACGAGGCCGTGCGTGCCTTCAGGCAAAGGACACGCGACGCCGACCGTCGGTTTGTTGTCGAGACCCTGTTCGATCACATGCATACGCCGAAGACGCTCGCCGCAGCGGGAATGTGACGGTCCGCGCGTTGCGATCAGATACGCACCACGACCTGTCCGATCACATCGCCGCGCTCCACCGCTTAGTAGGCTGAGGCGATGTCATCAAGTGAGAACTCGCTTGCAATCGTCGGAGCCAGCCACCCTTCGGTCAGTCCCTCATTGGTCGCCGTGATTGCCTTGTCGATCTCGCTGCCTGGAATGCGAACATTGGATATCAACCGTATGATCGCGGCGCGCATCTGCAGTTCGTAATAAGGCATCGAGGGATGCCGGTTCGACGGCGAGGAGTAGGCTGCAACAGATCCGCCGATGTCCAGGATGGTTGCGTCCAGCGCGGCATTGGCACCGAAATCCACTTCGATTATGCGGTCGACTCCGTGAGGCGCGATAGCAGGCACCTGTGAAGTGACATCTTCCATCTTGCGGTCAATGCACCATCGAGCTCCGGCGCGGTGCGCGATCTCAGCCATGGCCGGTGAGCTCACGGTGGCGATGACTTTCGTGCCCGCGCGCGCGGAAAACTGATGGGTCTTTGACCTCGCCATCACTGAACACGGCGTAATGTGCGGTAATCGCGGGCACGCCGAGACACGCGCCCGTGGAGAAGGATGTGTCGTCGGGCAGCGGTGCCAGACATATCGGCGATAGCACGGTGTAGTCGCATGCCGTGCCCGATTCCGGCCCGCCCATTAGCCCATAACCGCCGCTGCCTTGTGTGTTGAATATCGAGACCCGCTTGCCGACCCAAGACGGATCGGCATGCGGCACAATGGGTTGTGCGGGCGGGCGATATTGCCTCAGCCGACGTGCTTCTTGACGTCTGACAGATTGACGCCGGATGCCTTGACACGCACCAGAACGTTCCCGGCGTCCAGCTTCGGAACCGGGCGCTCGATCAGCTTCAGCATGTCGCGCACGGGCCCATAGGTGCTGTATTCGATTGCGCGCACCATCTCCTACCTCCCCACCGCATAGCCCTGCAAGGAGCGCGGATCCGCCGCGGCCTTCAGGTGCCCATCGACAATGGAAACGGCGGACAGCCGCCCTTCGGACCATGGCGGCCCGACTTCCACGACATGGCCGCGTGCGCTCAGGCCTTCGATCGTTTCTGGTGGCGTGCGGCCCTCCACGACAATTGTGCCCGGACGAGCCGCAGGCGGCCAAAAAGACGCAGGAAAATGGTCGCTGTGCCAGTTCGGGGTTTCCAGCGCCTTCTGGAGATTCTTGCCGCCGACGGCGTGGCGCAGGAACAGCTGTGTGCTCCACTGGTCCTGCTGGTCGCCGCCGGGCGTTCCCCAGGCCATGTAGGGTCTGCCATCCCGGAAGGCCATGGAGGTCGATAGCGTTGTGCGCGGCCGCTTTCCAGGTTCAAGCGATGCAGGCAGGCCGGGTTCGAGCCAGAACATCTGTGCCCTGATGCCGAGCGGAAAACCCAGCGCCGGAATGACCGGCGAGCTTTGCAGCCAGCCGCCGCTGGGTGTAGCGGAGACCATGTTGCCGTGCCGGTCGATGATGTCGAGATGGACCGTATCACCGCGCTCGGCAACGATGTCGCCCACGGTCGGTTCCCCGGCACCGACGGCCGAGAGGTTGCGGCGGTCATTGACGGTCCAGAGATGCCGCTGCCATGCGCTGTCGTCCGCCATCTTGCCTGGTTGCAGCTCATGCGACGCGATTTCCGTGATCAGCTCGCGCCGCTGCTTGGCATAATCCTTCGACAGAAGACGCTGGATCGGCACCTCGGCGAAATCGGGGTCGCCGTAAAAGGCCTCGCGGTCGGCAAAGGCGAGCTTCGAACTTTCAATAGCGAGATGAAGAAACTCAGGTCCGGCCGGGTCGAGCTCTTCCAGCGGGTAGTCTTCGAGCAGAGCCAACTGCTGAAGCATGACCGGTCCCTGGCTCCAGGGCCCGAACTTGAACACCTCGAAATCCCGGAATGCGCCCGAAACCGGCGCTTCAGTGCCTGCGCTCCATGCGGCAAGGTCATCGCCGGTCAACAGGCCGCGATGCGGTTCGCCCTCCGTGTCGAGAACCTTGCCGCTCTGGAATATCTGGTCGATTTCAGCGGCAACGAACCCGTGATACCAGCAGTCGCGCGCAGCCTCGATCTGGCGCTCTCTGCCCCCTCCAGCGTTTTCGCTCTCGGTCAGGATACGCGCATAGGTTTTGGCCACGGCCTCATTGCGCATCAGCGATCCGGCTGCGGGTACTTTTCCACCCGGCAGATAAATCGCCGCGGAACCCGGCCAGTGATTGTTGAACAGGCTGGCGACCGAGCCGATCGTGTCGGAAATCCGCGGTAGTACCGGGATCCCGTTTGATGCGTAGTGCAGTGCCGGTTCAAACGCTTCGCGAAGGGTGATTGTCACGTAGTCTCGCAACAGAAGCATCCAGGCGTCGAACGCCCCGGGCACGCAGGCCGCGAGTAGCCCCGTACCGGGCACGAGCTCGAGCCCCAATTTGGTGAAACGCTCGATGGTTGCGGCTTTTGGCGCAACACCTTGCCCGCAAATGACGGTGGGCCGCTCACAGCCGGCGGGGCAGACCATGATCGGCGCTTCGCCCCCCGGCCCGTTCAGTTGAGGCTCCACAATCTGGAGCGTGAAGCCAGCAGCGACCGCGGCATCGAACGCGTTGCCGCCGCGCTCGAGAATGCCCATCGCCACAGCGCTGGCAATCCAATGTGTGGAGGCCGCAACGCCGAATATACCCTGTAGTTCTGGCCGCGTTGTGAAATTGACGTTGCTGACCGGCGTCATGATTAGCCTCCGCTCCCTGATACGCTGTCGGCGGTTCAGTTCGCCTCGTTGGGTTGTGGATCATCCTCCTGCGCATCGCTGTGCAGATACTCAAACCAGTCGTCCCAAGTCCATGAACTCTTGAGGATTTCGGCGAGTTGCAGCGTTTCGGTGCTGACCACCTCGGGAGCTGCTTCTGGATTGGTCTCGCTGACAAAATGGTGCAGATCCGCAACGTCCTTGTGCAGCGTCTGTTTGACAACGCCGCCCTTGCCGAATGACAGGCTGACGAAGCGGACATTCGAAAAGGTGACCAGCGCGTTGGCGGTCTGGCGTACAAAGCCTGGCTTGACGCGCAGCAGGATCATGGCGCCGACGGCGGCAACCAGTTCGTCAACTACCGCATGCGTGGCAACTACTACATCGTCGACCGCCTCTTCGCCGCCGCCGAACTGCGCCTCGGCACCAAGTCCGCTAGCCAAGTGGTTCGGATTTCCCGGACCGATGGGACGCCACGGCGCACCTCGCAGTTTTCGCACATGGACCGGTAGGGGGAGGGGCTATGACGGATACCACCGCACCCACGCCAAAACCTGCCGGTTCGTCCGAGCGCGGTCCCAGCAAGCTAGACCTGCGCGCCGCGCCTATCAATCTATCACACCTGAATCCGTGTCCTCGTCCCCTTCTGGCCTGCCTGCGCCCCATTCCCGCATGGCCTGTATGGCGATGACGGCGAAGGAGAGCGGTTTCACCCCTTCCCGGAGCTTCCGCCTGCCGGGCAGCGGCTGGCGTTCCGGCGGATGGAATCCTGCCAGTCCGGCGGCCAGCACGGCGAAGCCCGCGACGGTCAGGTCCGGCGGCCCGCGGGGAGCCCTGAACCCGTGGCGCCTGGCGAGCGCCAGGAGCGCCGGGACGTCCTGAAGCGTGACGTGCATGGTGGCCGGGTCGTCCGGCCTCTCCCGCGCCAGGAGGGACAGGTCCCGGACCCGGAACGCGGTGATGGCGCCGGAGGCGAGGCACTTGCGCAGGTCGTCGGCATGGTCCAGCCGGCGGTCCTCCATCCGTGTCCCCTGCCTGAGCGCATGGAAAAAGCGTTCGATGCGCCAGCGCAGCCCGTACCAGCGCAGCGCCCCGCGGGCTGTGCCGGGGCCGGCCCCGCCGCCGCTGCCCGGCAGCATCCAGTGCAGCGGCGCGGTTCCCTTCCTGCCTTTCGCGGTCGCCGGACGTCGGGGCGGGCTCTCCTCGCGGGCGGAGACGGCGACCATGCGGACGGGCGCGGCGCCGGCCCGGTCCTTCGGCGGCAGCAGGTCCACCTCCGCGCAGCGCAGCGTCAGTTCCGCGGCGCGGCCCTTCCGGCGGTTCGGCCCGCCGCAGGCGGGGACCCCGGCCCTGCGCTCCCCGACCGGCTCCGTCCCCGGGACGCGCTCCCGGAGGTCCGCGCCCCCGCCGTCCGCCGTCGCCACACGGCGCCGCGGGCCTTCGCTGGCCCGCACCAGGAGCTCCGCGCCCTTCCCCTCCGCCCGCGGGAGCGGCTGCCGGAAACCGCCCTCGCGGTCGCGGACGTTCACCACCCCCGTGTCCGGGCAGGCGTTGGCGAGGCCCTGCGCCCGGTCCAGACCGTCCACCCGGCGGACGCTGTCCTTTCCCTCCTCCTGCCGCAGATCCGCGTCGGCCAGGAACGTCCCGAGGGGCCGTCCGACCGCGTCCGCCGCGATGCCGAAGCGCGCCAGGATGCCCGAGGCCCCCTTGCCTCCGCCGCCGGGGCCGCCGGGGCCGGAAGTCCCCGAAAGACCGTCGTAATCGAGGGTCGTCGTGTCCTGGACGGCCAGCACGAACCGCTCCGCGCGGCAGCGCCCGCCCGTCCGCCCGCGGTGCGGTTCCAGTATGCGCTCCATGGTCACCGCACCGTCCGGCAGCAGCCGGCAGGCCGCCTTCCGTTCCGCCCGCCCGGGAAAGACCGCCGGAAGGCTCTCCCCGGGCCGCCGGGTCCAGGCGGCGCCCATCGCCGCGGCCCGCCGCCGGACGCGTCCGTCGGGGCGCGGGCTCCGGCCGTACTCCCGCCCGGCCCATCCACCCCCGCAATGCATCGTCCCGGACCAGCCGGGAACCCTCTCCGGCCCGCGGCACAGGGTTCCTTTCCAGCCCTCCGCGGGCGGCACGGGCCAGACCGCGCGGCGCGCGCCGGAGCGACGCCCGGAGGCCAGCTCGGGACAGCGCCTCCAGCCAGCGGCCCGATGGCGCAGGCCGGACATATCCGGCCCGGTGAAGGTCCGCCCCAGGACCGGGCGGACCCCACAGGCCGCCTCCCAGCCGTCCGCGACGCGCTCCGCCGCCATGGGCGGGGCCAGGGACGCCAGTCCGTGGACCCGGACGCCCGCAGGCAGGATGAACCTGTTGCTGCGCACGACCCTGCCGATGCTGGCCAGCCGGGCGTCCGCCGGCCAGCCGGTCAGGCGGCCCTAGCCGCACCCCCGCCGCCGGCAGGCCGGTCCCGCCGAGGACCCCGTGACGCTACGGGCGCACCCAGCAGCGGACCTGCCCGCCCGGCGGACGCCGCCAGCCCTCGGGGTGGCGCCTCGCGGCCATCGACTCCCAGCGGCGGCGGCCCTCCGCGTCCGTCACCCGGCCGGGCCGCACGGGACCGGGCTCCCGGAGCCGGAGGGCGACGGCGACGTCGGGCAGGTCCGTCGCCGGAGCGACGCGCGGGCCGGGGTCCGTCGCCCGCGCCTCCGGCAGGCGGGCGCCCAGCGCGTCCGCCAGTTCCGGCAGAAGCGCCCGCGCCGAAGCCAGGCAGCGCCGCCCGGAGGGACCGCGCCAGTCCTCGGGACCGACCGGCCCACTGGCCAGCGCGTTCCGCGTCAGCCCGCCGCCCCTGCGCGCCGCCGTGAACCACTCCACCGTCTCCGACTGTATCCGCCGCATCCGAATCTGCATGGCGTACTGATTCGCATGGAATCAATCAGGAATCAGGTGTGGATTATTGATAGCCGCCGCGCCCCGCCGTGTCGTCCGCTTCAAGCGCGGTCTTGTCATCGGCGTGGCCGTGCTCGGCTCCGGCGCCATCCTCGGCGTGACCATGATGGCGCTGCACGGCCCAGCCCTTCGCATTCAGGACCAAGCCGAGGAGCTCTACAACACCGAACGCAAACCGACTCCAGACAGCCTTGCAGCGCTGCACGGCGATTACAGCCAGGTCAAGCCGGAGACACCGCAGCTTGGTCCGCCGCTGCCGGGTGATCTCTGCCGGCCGATCCTTGAACGCCAGCGGCAGCTTGGGATTGCGCCGGGAGGATCGAAACTGTCCGCCGAGGAGCAGCGCCTCGTCCAACAGGCCATCCAGGCGAAGGAGGCCAACGTTTTCTTCCGTATCGAGAACCAGCCGCGGCAGGACACGCCGACGGTGACGGGCCGGTCCCAGCAAATTGCAGCGACGGAGACTGGTTTGCCCGACGCTGAACGTCCGGCGCTCGATCCCGAATGCGACCAGAACAATCAGGACCGCAAGCTCGACTTCCTGAATCAGCGCGATACCGGCGGTATCTACAATCCACATATGCTGCAGACGCCGGTCACGCCCTATCAGGTGATGCCCGGCGGCGTGATCGCCGCGAGCCTTATCACCGGGATCAATTCCGACCTGCCGGACCTCGTCGTCGCCCAAGCGACCGGCCGCACGTAGCTCATCCCGCAGGGTTCGCGCCTCATCGGCACCTATGACAGCGTGACCGCCTTCGGCCAGTCGCGTGCGCTGCTTGTCTGGCAGCGCATCATCCTGCCCGACCGCTCCTCCATCGAGGTCGACTACCACACCTGACGGCTCATCAAGGGCATCGCGCTCGCCACCTTGCTCGGCCTCTGCACGGAGCTGAGCCTGGGCAACGACAAGAGCGATCTCGTCAGGGCAATCCGAGAATCGACGCAACAGAACGTCAATCGGGCCGGCCAGCGCATCACCGAGAGGAACCTGAACATCCAGCCCACCATCACTGTCCGTCCCGGCTGGCTGCTCAGGATCATCGTCCACAGGGATCTCGTATTGCGTCGCTACCAGGGCTGAAAGGACCGATCATAGCCAATCCGAAACTCGGAAAACCGCCCGACCGCACGCCGGCGAAGATCACCATCACCGTCAATGCTGACCTCAACCAGGCGCTCCGGGATTACGCGACCCTCTATCGCGCCACCTATGGTGAGACCGAATCCGTCGCCGAACTCATTCCCTTCATGCTGGAAGCCTTCCTCGACGGCGACCGCGCCGTCGCCAAGGCGCGCAAGGAGGGGTTGCCGGAGACGGACATCGATAAACCGGCGCACCGCGCCCGCTCAGCCCGCGTGGGCGATCCTGCAGCGGCGTCGCCCGCTGTTTCATCCCCATTGCAGTTCGAGGAGTGACCCATGCAAATCGGCAGCTTCACTTTGTCCAATGACGGCGGCTGGACCGATTCCATCGGCACGCTCACCATCGACGCCAAGGTCCGGCTCGTACCCAACGACGACCGTACCCATGACAACACCCCGGCATTCCGAGTCCTTGTCGGCGACGTCCGGACGACGGGCGATCACCCGAAGTACTATCTCCGCGCCCGTCTTGACGACCCGAGCCTTTCCGAGCCCTTCACCGCCGCCCTGTTCCTCTCCGAGGAGGGGAATCGGGCGCAGCCGTCTGGAACAGGCGGCGGGCATTCCACGCGCCCACCTGCGGAGGCTGCAGGACGAGGGGCTTCTGGTGCGTATGGGGCGCGGCCTCTATCAGCTTGCCGATGCGGAATGGTCCGAGTCCCACAGCCTTGCCGAAGCCGCTCGGGCCGTACCCCACGGTGCTGTCTGCCTGCTCTCCGCGCTCAGATTCCACGAACTCACGACGCAACTGCCACATCAGGTGTGGATGCTGATCGGTCACAAGAAGTGGGCGCCGAAAAACCCGCCGGTGTCCCTGCGCATCATCCGGGCCACTGGCGACACCCTGACCGCCGGGGTGGACCGGCACACAATCGAGCAGGTGGAAGTACCTATCACCATTCCCACCAAGACTGTCGCCGACTGCTTCAAATACCGCAGCTAGGTCGGCCTCAATGTCGCCATCGAGGCACTCCGGGACTGTCTCCGAAGCCGCCGCACCACGGGTCGATGACATTTGGCATTTCGCCACCATCGACCGCGTACAAAACGTGATGCGGCCCTATATCGAGGCCACGGTATGACCCCGAAACCTTTGCCCAGAAACGTCGGCGCCTCGGTCCGTGCACAGCTCACCCGGCGCACCAGCGAACGCAAGGAAAACGTCCAGCTTGCGCTGACTCGTTTTGCCATAGAGCGGCTTCTCCACCGGCTGGGCGTTTCGGCCTATAGCGGGCAATTCGTCCTCAAAGGCGCATGCTGTTCAGTCTTTGGACCCCCGCCCTATCGGGCGACCGGCGACCTCGACCTTCTGGGATATGGCGACGCGGTGCCGGAGCGGGCCGCTGCGGTCTTTCGAGAAATTTGCGGAATCGACGTCGAGGACGATGGCGTGGTCTTCAAACCGGAAACCTTGCAGGCCGAGCCGGGCCAGGCTGAAGACGAATATAGCGGCGTCCGGATCACCATGACCGCCGAGATTGCTGGCGCACGCCTACCGATCCAGGTTGACATCGGCTTTGGTGACGCGGTGACGCCGGGCGTGCCGGAGATCGACTATCCTTCTCTGCTCAACATGCCGGCACCGCGGCTCCGGGCCTATCCACCCGAGACGGTCGTGGCCGAGAAGTTCCAGGCGCTGGTCGCGCTTGGCATGCTCGACAGCCGGATTAAGGACTCCCATTCCACTCTGAAGTGCAACACCAGTGGCGGTGGTGACCGGTTTTCCGGCCGCATGATCCTGCGTATCGGCCAGGAAGCGGCGACAGTCCCTGTGACGAAACAAGGGAGACTGCCATGCCCGAGGGCCATCGCCACCTGACCCATGGGGAGAGATGCCAGATCGGTGCGCTGAAGGAAAGCGGGCTCTCGGATGGAGCCATCGCCGCCCGGCTGGGCCGTGACCGGACGACGGTCTGGCGGGAGCGCCACCGGAACGGCGGCGGAGGAGGATACAGCCCCGGGGAGGCGCAGGGCAGGGCGGAGGCCCGCCGCAGCGCGGCGTCCGGGGTCCCCCGAAAGATGGCGCCCGACCGCTGGGCGCATGTGGAGGGGCTTCCGGGGAGGGCTGGAGCCCGGAGCAGGTCGCGGGACGGCTGCGTCTGGAGGGTGGCTGGACGGTGGGCCGCCAGTGGACATCCGGGCGTGTGAGGGCCGACAGGAAGGCGGGTGGGGAGCTGTTCCCGCTGCCGCGGCGCCGCGGCAGAAAGCCGGACCGGCGTGGCGGCAGGCGCTCGGGCCGGGGCCACATCCCGGGCCGGGTGGACATCTCCGAGCGGCCGGATGAGGCGGGGAGGAAGGAGCGGATCGGCGACCGGGAGGCGGACACGGTCATCGGCAGGGGCCACAGCGGGGCGGTGGTCTCCCTTGTGGACAGGGCGTCGGGATTCGTTTTCCTTCAGCGGGTTGAGCGGAGAACGGCGGCCGCGGTCTCCGCCGCGATGCTGGAGATGCCGCGGCCGTCCGCCGCGCCCGTCCACACGATCACGGCGGACAGCGGCAGGGAGTTCGCGGGCCACGCCGGCGTCGCGGAGGCGCTCGGGGCCGCCTTCCACTTCGCCACCCCCTACCACTCTTGGGAGCGTGGCCTGAACGGGCACACCAACGGGCTGGTCCGGCAGTACCTGCCGAAGGGAACGGACCTCCGGGCGGTCACCGACACGGAGGTGAGGGCGGTGCAGGACCGCGCGTCCGCGCGTCCGCGCCGGGCGCTGGGCTACCGGACGCCCGCCGAGGTGCTGCACAAGGCCCGCCCTCCCTGACGCCGCGCGACCGCCTCCCGCCTGCGCGCATGGCTGCGCAGGAAGGGGGTGGAATGGATTTCGAGGTCGCGTCCGTCCGGGCTCCGGTCGGGCTGCGCCCCCGCTGCGGGAATGGCCGGTGTTGCACTTCGGAGTGGAAGTGGGGTTGACAAAAACTATCGCGAAATACTGAAACAACTTGAAAATGAGGGGGTTATCAGCGCGCGCTCGACAAAGGGCAAGCGCCGCGCCGGTACCTTCGCCGATCATGTGCTGATCAGGTTTCCCGAGGGAGGGCATATTGGCCACTAACTCATCAATCGAATGGACACAGGCGACATGGAATCCCGTTGTCGGATGCACGGTAGTCTCGCCGGGATGCACCAACTGCTACGCCATGCGGCTGGCGCGGCGTCTGGAGGCCATGGGGCAGCCGAAGTACGCGGGTACAACCCGCATGTCCGGTGGCAGGCCCAAGTGGAACGGCGTCGTTCGTGTCGATGAGGAAAGCCTGACGCTTCCAGCCACTTGGAAGAACGGGAGAATGATCTTTGTCAATTCAATGTCCGATCTGTTTCATGAGGCTGTGCCGCTGGCGTTCATCCAACGAGTATTCGCTGCAATGCGGGTGACTCCTCAGCACACATACCAGATCCTCACAAAACGAGCCGAAAGGCTGGAGGAGCTGTCTGACGCTCTTGAATGGCCGCGAAACGTTTGGATGGGCGTCAGCGTCGAGAATGCCGACTATCGGTTTCGCACTGATCACCTGCGCAGGACAGGCGCGGCCGTTAGATTCCTGAGTCTCGAACCCCTACTCGGACCTCTGGATGATCTCGATCTTGAGCGCATCGGCTGGGTAATTTCTGGCGGTGAGAGCGGACCGGGTTCCCGCCCAATAGACCCGGACTGGGTGCGGTCGATCCGTGATCAGTGCATCCATACCGGTGTTGCCTTCCACTTCAAGCAATGGGGCGGCGTGAATAAGAAGAAGACTGGCCGGGACCTTGACGGAAGAATCTGGGACCAGTTCCCGATACCCGAGGGATCGAGAGCCGATGCCGTCCAACCCCAGAGTTTGGTAGGCATCATTTGAACGATGTGCAAACCGGCATGAATGCATGATGAGCGTACATAAGTGCCACAAGAGTAATCCGCGCCTCGGGCGATCCTTTTCCGATGTGTACCAATACTGGAAAGGTTCGACCCATGAAGGAGAAGGAGGACCGAGCCGGTGCGGACATCCCGCTGCCGACGAAGGACAACGGCACCGAGCAAGGGGCGGCGCAGGAAGCGGAGCGGCACCCGGACACCATCGCGCGGGCCATCGACCGCGGACACATCAGGGCCTGGGAGCGGGACCGGCGAAAACGGGCGGCCAACGACAACCGGCCAAAGGGGAAGGGGCGGGTGGGATCCGCCCTTGAGGGAAAGGAAAGTCTCATGACCCGCGTTGCGCCATACGCCCTCCATTCCTCGGACAATCAGAGCGTTTCCTCCATCGAGGACCACTTCCGTGTCTGTCGGGACCGGGCGGCGCGGGAGAAGTGGAAGGTGGTGGGGCCTGCAGGGACGCCGCCATTTCGGGCGCGAGCGTCACCTTGCGGCCGGGCATCCAAACGCTCCTGCAGGACGCGCAGGCGGGCAAGTTCGAGGTCGTGCTGGTGGAAACGCCGGACCGTATCAGCCGCGACCAGACCTATGTCGCCATCCTCCATAAGCGTTTCAGGTTTGCCGGCGTGACGCTCGTCACGCTTGCCGAGGGCGAGGTCTCCGAGCTGCATGTCGGTCTCAAGGGCAGGATGAACGCCCTGTTCCTGAAATACCTCGCCGCCAGGACCCATCGCGGCCTGCGCGGTCGCGTCGGGAAGGGAAAGGCGGGCGGCGGCCTCCGCTACAGCCATAACGTCGTGAAGCGGCTCAACGGCGACGGCGAGAAGGTGCGCGGCGAACGGAAGATAAACGAGGCCGAGACCGTCCGCCGCATCTTTCGCGAATTCGCCGCCGGCAAGAGCCCCGGGGCTATCGCCGCCGATCTTAACCGCGATGGCATTCCCGGCCCCGATGGCAAGGCCTGTGGCGACACCACGATTCGCGGCCATGTCTGCCGGGGCACAGGCATCGTCAACAACGAGCTCTGTGCCGGCGTGCTGGTCCGGAACCGGCTGCGCTACATCAAGAACCCGGCGACGGGAAGGCGCGTGTCGCGCGTCAACCCGGGGTCCGGGTGGATCAGGACCGAGGTGCCGGACCTGCGCATCGTCCACGAAGATCTGTGGCAGGCGGCGCGGCGGCGGCAGGAGGAAATCTCCCGGCGGTTCGGGAATGTCAACGAGCTGCGCCGTCCGGCCTTTTCTGTTCTCGAGCCTGCTCGAATACGGCGGCGGCAACTACGGCATCATCATCCGTGACCGCTATGGCTGTCTCAACCGTTATCGGCCGGGTGCCCGCGACAACGGCCATACCATCCGTCGCGATGACATCGAGCGGCGTATTCTGTCCGGCCTTTCCGAAAGGCTGGTTTCGGCCGAACGGGTCGCCAAGGCCGTGCGCACCTATGCCGAAGCGCTGAACCATCAGGACCGTGAACGCCGGATGCGGGCGGAGCTTGACCACAGGTCGCCGGACAGGATCGAACGCGCCATCGCCGGCATCATGGCGGCGACCGAGGACGGCATGTACCAGCCGGCCATGAAGGATCGGATGGAGGAACTTGGACGCCAGGAGGTGGAACCGCCGGCGCGCATGGAACAGGAGCCCGAGGATGTCCCGGACCTCCACCCCGACATCGCCGAAATCCACAAGGCCAAGGTGACGCAGCCGAGCGAGGCTCTGGCCGATCCCGGACCGCGCGGTCAGGCCGCCGAGGCATTCCGCGCACTGGTGGACGAAGTGGTGCTTGAGCCGGCGAAAGGCGCGGCGAGGTGATGGACATCCTCGACATCGTTTCCGGACGCAAAACCCGAAACCGACCCCAAGCTATAACAAAAGACGTTGCGGGGTCCCGCAACCATCTTTACTTGCGATGATCCCGCCCCACCGACGGAGTTATTGCTTTGCATGGAAATCGTAAGGATTCCAGCGAGATCGCCCTGAACGTCGATCTTCACCTTACCATCCACCGGCGTCAGCACGATCTGGTCTACGAAAGATTGCATGGCGTCGGCAGCTTCAATGCGACCACAGAGGCACAAATGCGATTGCCCTGTATCCGGAGTAAACACGGGTTGACCTCGCGCTCCCGGCCGATCAGAACCTTTCGCACCGCCGTTATCATGCGTGGTGGATGCCGCGGTCGCAGTGGCCGCCGACAGAAGCCGGCGAGCGCCAGGTCACGGGCGTCGAACACCATCTCCTGCGTCTCGCGCGGATAGCAGCGCACGAACGGCATGCGGCTGTAGCACAGCACGAACTGCGCGGCGTTGATCTGAACCTGCCTCCCCGCGAGCCGGACAGTTTCGCGGCTTCAGTCGAAACGGTAGGCCTCGCCGGGGCCGAACTCCACTCCGGGGGGACGAAGACCCCGGAAACCCCGCCGCCCTGCCTGTCCGCCCATCGCCGGAACTGGCACCGGACCGCGTCGTGGCCCAAACCGCACGGCCGCTCCCGGATCTTCGGCAGCGGCAACCTCCCGCGTGGCGGCCGCTCTGCGTTCCGCCCAGGAAAACCTCAAGCTCCCGGACTTAACCCCCGGGCTTCGGCCGCGGCTGCCGTGACCGGTCCGTATACGATGCTGCGTCGCGCCACCACGCACCACCCTGCGGACCGTGTTCCCCGGGATCCCGAGCCCGCGCACGATGCCCCTGATCGACCTGCCCTTCGCTATCGTCTCCACAACCAACATCCCCGTTCACCTCGCCAGCTGGAAAGTCAGCCGTGAACTTCGCCGATTCCCTCCCGGGGAGGTGGGTCAGTCCTGCACGCCGCTCAACAGCCAACCGGGTGTCCGAAGACGCGGAGCATTTCAGGTAGACCGTGGAACAGGTGTGGGACGGGTTCATCCGCCGGAAGGGGAGATCACGCGGCTCGCCACAAGGGAGTGGGCGGCGCTGTGAAATCCGAGGTGCCTATCGATGACTACTCATTTCGTTTGGTATAACATGACCAATATCGGCAATTCTCCATCCCTTCGGACTAATGGCTCCCGCAAGCCTCTCGAGAATCCGAAACCTCAAGCCGAGCGCCGCACGTTCAGCTCGAATTGCGGACATTCTTGACCACGAGCTTCTGGCCGGCCTGTTCATTGAACCAACTAAACATGAACGCCTGATCCAGACCGTGTGTTCTGGCTGAAATGCGGTTCCAACGCTCGTTGATCCCATCGGCACCGTGGTCAAGCCCGGACCCTGACTCTTGAACTCTGTGAACATCCGTTCCGCAACATGCTTAAAACAAATGTCAGTTGCCCATCAGGTCCCCGAGGCTAGAGACTGGTGAAACACTCAAAACCTTCTCCTAAGGTGTGCCGCGACTCAACCTAATGGGCCGCAAACGGAGTCGCCCTTCCGATCAGCCGTCAGGTAAAAATGTGGAAGAGATTCAGTCTGGCACCGTCGCGAGACGCCTGAACTAAACCCGGTTTCGTCAGTCCAACAAACGGTCACCGTTTCTATTCGGCAAGAGCACCCATCAGAAGAGGCTGGATTGACAGTTTGTGACCTAAGCTCTCGACGCGGACTTCAGACCCATCTACGATCAGACCATGACCACCGTCCACTTTGAACCGATCAGCGTCCGCGAGCCTGTTGGCAAGAGTGCCCACAGTGCCTTGAGTCCGGAAACCGACGCAGACAGATTGCCGGCATTGAGGCTTTGGATTGAAGTGACTGACGAATGAAACCCAAATCGAACACTATGGACTGGATCGCGATCGACTGGGGAACCTCGAATCTCCGCGCCTGGTCCATGACCGACGCGGGGGAGACAATCGATCAGCTGGTTTCCCCAGCCGGAATGGCGACGCTGAAGCCGACCCAATTTGAATCGACGCTTCTGGAACTTGTTTCGCACTGGATTGGCAAAAGAACCGTACCAATCATCGCCTGCGGAATGGTAGGAGCCAGACAGGGATGGACCGAAGCGCCCTATACGGTTGCACCATGCCCAGCCGCGCTGACAGAATTCGTCAAGGCTCCTGCCACCGACCCGCGACTTGATGCCAGAATCATCCCCGGCATCTGCCAGAAGATCCCTCCCGATGTAATGCGGGGAGAGGAAACCCAGATCGCTGGTTTCCTGGCGGGGAATCCTGGATTTGACGGAGTTCTATGTCTTCCCGGCACACATACCAAATGGGTCCATGTGTCAGCCTGCGAAATAGTGAGTTTCCGAACCTTCATGACGGGAGAGCTGTTCGGACTGCTTTCCACGCAATCCGTCCTGAGGCATTCAGTGGGTGGAGATGGATGGGACTTCGCAGCGTTTGCCGATGCTTTGGACATTACCCGTTCACGGCCGGAATCGCTTGCGGCCCGTCTGTTCGAACTGCGTGCCGAGGACTTGGTGCTTGGTCTGTCCGGAGCGACCGCCCGCTCCCGACTCTCAGGTATGTTGATTGGAGCCGAACTTGCAGCCGCAAGATCCTATTGGCTGGGGCAGCAAGTGGCGTTGATCGGAGCATCCGACATTACTTCCATTTATGCTGTCGCGCTGAATGCACAGGGCGTTGATCCCATTGTGGCGGAGGGCGATACGATGACGCTTGCCGGGCTAACGGTAGCTCGCAGAGCACACCAGGAGCGTATATGAGTCGTGCCCTGATCGCCATACTCCGTGGAATCGAACCTCATCAGGCTGTACCGGCAGCCGAAGCCCTGATCGATGCCGGCATCACCCGCATCGAAATACCGCTGAACTCCCCTGATCCCCTCGGAAGTATCTCGGCCATGGCGGCCGCACATGGATCACATGCCCTGATCGGCGCAGGAACTGTTCTCACTTCGGATGAAGTCACCGGTGTGCGACGGGTTGGAGGACAGTTGATCGTCTCGCCAAATTGCGACAGGGATGTCATCGAAGCCGCATGCGACGAAGGCCTTCAGAGCTGGCCGGGTGTGATGACGCCAACAGAGTGCCTTAACGCCCTGCGCTGGGGTGCTACTGGACTTAAGATGTTCCCAGCTTCTCTGGTCGGTCCTGAAGGGCTGAAGGCGATGCGAGCGGTTCTGCCTTCCGACGCTCCGGTTTTCGCCGTCGGTGGAGCGGGCCCGGAGAATTTCGCCGAATGGCTTGTTGCGGGAGCCAACGGATTCGGTATCGGCTCATACCTCTACTCTCCGGGTATGAGCGTTAAGGAAATCGCCACGCGCGCCCGCGATGTCGTGGCCGCTTTCGATGAGGCACTGCAATGACGGTGGAACTGTATGATCAACGCAACTGCGAACTTGGCGAAGGTCCACTCTGGCACCCTGATCGAAATCAGCTTTTCTGGTTCGACATACTGGGCTGCCGCTTGCTGACGCGCAACGGTGCCGGTCCGCAGGAATGGAAGTTCGGCGAGCGCGTTTCCGCCGCCGGCTGGATCGACCATGGCAGTCTCATGATTGCGAGTGAAGCACGGCTATTCAGATTTGACCTTGAATCTGGCCAAGAGGAGACGATCTGCAGTCTCGAATCAAACAATCCAAGCACCCGTTCCAATGACGGTCGAGCCGATCCGCATGGCGGTTTCTGGATTGGAACAATGGGAAAGCAGGCCGAGAAAGGAGCTGGCGCGATCTATCGCTACTTCAAGGGCGAGCTACGCCTTGTCCACGCTGCGGTCACAATTCCCAACTCGATCTGCTTCTCACCTGACGGCACATGTGCATATTTTGCGGACACGCCAGACCGCCGAATTCTTGCGCAGGCGCTGGGAACCGATGGATGGCCGTGCAGTGAGCCGCATGTCCTTGTCGACCTCCGTGCCGACGGGTTGAATCCTGACGGTTCGGTGACCGATGCAGGAGGGAACATCTGGAACGCTCAGTGGGGTGCATCCAGGATTGCCGGCTATCGCCAGGACGGAAGCTTTATCGACGCTTTCAGCTTTCCGGCTCTACACACCTCCTGTCCCGCACTCGGCGGCCTGAATCTATCGACGCTGTTCTGCACCACGGCACAGGAACATCTTCCGCCGGAGACGATCGCTGGAAATCCTGAAAACGGCCGGACCTTTGCCGTCGAGACATCTCTCACCGGATGGCATGAACCCCGAGTCATTCTCTGACCATCGAAGTCAGTCCCTGCGCGAAAGCCTCGATATGACCTTCCGCTTCCATGGCAGATTCCCTTGGACAGAACACCAAGCTTCGCACGAGCAAAGACCGTGCCCCGCAACGCTGACGAGCACCCGTGACGGCTGGGATCTGCATTCTCCCCTCATTTGAGGCCCAGAACATGCCGCCAGCGACGGCGAATCCGGCTTCCACCGCACTACGGGGGAACCCGGACTGGAAGCGATTGGGTCTCCTAAGCCTCGAGCGATGGCGGGCGGCCTTACGATAATCGAATCCGTCCGAACCAACGCGCCACTTGCCCAAAATTGGGCGTGGTGCTGGTGCACCGAACAGCAGGATCAGTCCCCAAGACGTTCCGACTCTGCCGCACTAGGATATCTGGTCCCACATTCAGCAGTTCACGGCCATTTCGCGATCGGCGGGAGACTCATCAAGACCGCATCAGGGTCATGTCCCGACTCCAGTCCAAATTTCGTTCCCCGATCATAGAGTAGATTGTACTCCACATAGAGACCGCGATGCACAAGCTGAGCCTCCCGATCGGCCTCGGTCCAGGGCATCGAACGACGTGCCTCGACAGCACCCAGAAACGCAGGCAGAAACGCACGCCCGGCATCCTTCGTGAATGCGAAATCAGCCTCCCAGTCACCGGTGTTGAGATCGTCGAAGAAAATCCCTCCCACTCCTCTTGGGCGGCCACGATGCCGAACGAGGAAATACTCGTCCGCCCAAGCACTGAATCGGTCGTAATATTCAGGTGAATGCCTGTCGCAATGTTCCCTTAGCACTGCATGGAACAACTTCGTGTCCGATTCGTACTCGATGCTGGGGTTGAGGTCGGCCCCACCGCCGAACCACCACGCGTTGGGGGTCCAGAACATTCGGGTGTTCATATGCGCGGCTGGTGTATGGGGGTTCTGCATATGTGCGACCAGACTGATTCCGGAAGCCCAGAAACGGGAATCCTCATCAATGCCTGGTACACCGCGGGCGGTCATCGCTTCTCTGGCTGCTTCGCCAAGATGTCCATGGACGGTCGAGACATTGACGCCGACCTTTTCGAAAACGCGGCCGCCCCGCAACACACTCATACGCCCACCGCCGCCGTCCGACCCTTCCTCCACCATCCGCCTGGTTTTCCTGACCTCGAACCGGCCCGGTCCGGAATTCACGAAAGGTCCGGTCGCCTGACTGTCCTCCAGCGCCTCAAAGGCCGAAACGATCCTGTCCCTAAGGTCAAAGAACCAGGCCGAGGCCCGGACCTTTCGTTCATCGAAGGAATCATCCATGGCTGCACCGGTCGTTAGGTTCGAAGCGGTAATGGCTTGCGGCGTTTTGCGGGTCAACCCGCTTCCGCTCCGTCATGCCGGTTTCGGCATGACGGAGCGGAAGCGGGGTTCTGTAGCCATAAAATGTGACAGCAGGAACTTCATGCACCTTCCTGCAACGGGCAGGTGCAGTTCGGAGAAAGACGGAGTGTTCCCAGATCGATTCAGACGGCTGTCGCCCAATCTGTTGACCGCGGCGTCTTCGCCTGCATTTTACTGGAGGCAACAGTCCATTGGCCTCAATGCACCGGCGCATCAACGGAATCGATCAAAGTTCGCCCGCCGTCAACGGTGATGGTCTGTCCGGTAATGAATCCCGACCCCTCCGATGCCAGAAACTGCGCGACCTCGGCGGCTTCCATGGCGCTTGCGATCCGACCCAACGGCGTGTGGTTGATGATTTCGCTGCGGCCGAGTCTGTCTTCCTTCAGCGCCTCCTGAAGGCTTGCGCTCATCATGCTGCCGAAGGCGATCGCATTGACGCGGATCCTTCTTGGTGCAAGCGCTACGGCCATGGAACGTGTCATCTGATCAAGTGCGGCGCAGCTGACGGAATAGGCCAGAAGCCTGGGATGCGCACGACGCGCGGCTATAGAACTCAAATTCACGATCGAACCTGCCATCGCTCTATCGCGACCATCCTCCTCAGCCTGCCGAATCATCCGGCTCGCGAATGCTTGGGTCAGGCGAAAGTTCGTCATGAGATTCTGCTCGATCAATGTCGTCATTGCGTCCTCATCCGGATTTAACGGATCGGACAGCATCACCTGACGGCAGGCATTGACCAGAATGTCAATCCGGTCAAACGCATCTATCGCAGCAGACAGTAGGTTCGCGACCGAGAGCCTGTTTCGTAGGTCGCCCCCAAAACAGAGAACATTCGATCCCTTCTTTCGGGCCTGCTCACCAACCTCCCTTTCAAGTTGCCTTTCATCGATGTCTGCAAAGACGACATTTGCTTTCTGATCGGCGAAATGCCTTGCAATGGCGAGGCCAATTCCATTGGCCGCACCTGTGACAACGGCGGTCTTTCCTGAAATCGAAAAGGACATGGCTTTCCCGGACTCCTTTTTCCGTTCTGAATCCCTAGTGGAAGACAGTACCAGCGCCTATTGGCATCGAGGCGGCGAGCACCTTGAACCGTCCATTCCCCGCGATTTCACGGGCTTCCCGAAAACGACTGCGGAGTTCCCGCTCATAGGGTAGGTGGCGATTGGCCACGAGCCAGAGACTCCCCGAGCGACGCAGCAGTCTCGCCGCGGCCCCGATAAAGCTCCGTCCCAGTGTCGGGTCAGCCATTCGACCTGCATGAAACGGCGGATTCGTAACGATGGCGTCAAGCGGTGGCTCAATGGAAACTGTATTGACGTCCGCCCAATGAAACCTCGCTCGTGAATCGGTTATGTTCCGGCGGGCGCGGCCAAGAGCCGCGCATTCGGCTTCAACAACATGAAGCTCTTTCACACTTTCCCGGCGCAAGATGGCTTTCGACAGGAAGCCCCATCCAGCTCCAAGGTCAGCCATCCGACTGGGAAGCCTCGCCGGCAAAGCACTCGCCAACATCTCCGATCCCGGATCCACGCCATCAGCCGAAAAATCACCCGGAGCGGTCAGGAAGCCGTCGGCCAAAGACTCGTCTGTCAGCGCCCAATGGCCAAAATCCCCGCCCCCAAAGGAAAACAGCCGGCCATGCGCCTTGTAGACCAAAGCACCGATAGACACATATCGGCGGATCTCCCGGAGCAGGCTTTCAACACCGTCTGTCTTCTGCCCATCGACGACAACCAACCCTTCCGTGACCACCGAAGCTTGGGCAACAAGCTGACGGGACTCACGTCGGGATCGAGTCAGAAAGACGATTGACAGGGTGTAGCTGCCCTCCGGAGAAGTGCCGGTATCATATCCCTGGATCGCAAACGCATCATGATCAGGCCGAAAGCCCTGAATGACATGCACCCGGTCCATCGGCAGCACACCAAGATCCATCCCCCGTCGTGGGCGGAAAACAGCGATCCTGCCCTTGGACGGCAGAGCGAAGGCACCGTTTTCGAGAGCGCCTGTCAGGCGGAATGCGGACATCCAGACCGGGCTATGCGCCCTATTCCTTTTCCATTGTGCATTGAAGTGGATGCTGGTGGCGGCGCGCAAACTCCATAACCTGGCCGACCTTCGTCTCAGCGATCTCGAAAGCAAACACGCCGACCACGGCCACTCCCTTCTTATGCACCGTTAGCATCAGTTCGAACGCCTGAGCATGATTCATCCCGAAGAAACGTTCAAGCACGTGCACAACAAACTCCATAGGAGTGAAGTCGTCGTTGAGCAGCAGGACCTTGTACAGCGGCGGACGCTTGGTCCTTACCTTTCTTTCAGTCAGAACCCCGACGTCTTGGTCTTCGCCACTGGCCATGTTCTGCCTCCTGTGTGGGAGTTTGGTCACGCCCTAGCCGCCCCGGGAATTGGACTCTGCCTTCCTGATGGGGAATATATATGGGATTGCCCCCATGGTAAAAGGGGACAATTCCATTGTGGGGCATACGGCCTTTTCATCGAGGCATGGGACGAAAGGATGACCAAACTGCTTACAACAATCGCCTTCGACGCCGATGACACGCTATGGCACAATGAGCAGTATTTCAGGCTTACACAGGACCGGTTCTGTGAACTTCTGCGCGACTATACCGAACCTGAACGCCTGATGGAGTGTCTATTGGTGGCGGAGCGGCACAATATTGGGCATTATGGGTTCGGAATCAAAGGCTTCATGCTTTCAATGATTGAGACAGCCATTGATGTCACAGACCAACGCGTTCCCGCAAGTGTTATCCGGGAGATCATTTCCGCAGGCCAGGACATGCTGCAGCACCCGATTGAACTGCTGCCACATGCCCGTGAGGCCGTCGTGGCCATGGCTGATCGATACCATGTCATACTGGTTACCAAGGGAGACCTTCTTGATCAGGAGCGCAAGCTCGCGCAATCCGGACTCGGGGACCTGTTCGATGGCGTTGAAATCGTTTCCCACAAGACGCCGGCCGTCTACAGGGACATATTCACCCGTCACACCACAGGTCCCGAACATGCCGTGATGGTTGGCAATTCCATGAGATCGGATGTGCTGCCGATGATCGAAGCAGGAGGGTGGGGCGTCTACGTACCTCACAGCTTGGTCTGGGCGCTGGAACACGAGGAACCACCCTCAGGGCATGCGAGATATCGTGAAATATCCGATCTAGGTGGACTTCCGCCGCTTGTGGCTGAGTTGGGCTAGTTCACTGGCCCGATTTGCCACACGCTCGTCTGTAGTTGAACCGTCAGTGCAGAGCGAGATGGCCGTACTGGTGAGGAGGAGTTCAATCATTGGGTGTGACCAAGAAGAAAGATAAGCCCCATTCCAGTCCGAAGTGCAACACCAGTGGCGGTGTTGGGCGGTTTTCCTGCCGCATGATGTTGCGGATCGGCCAGGAAGCGGCGACAGTCCCCTTGTTGAGAAGAGAGGAGACTGCCATGCCCGAGGGCTTCCGCCACCTGACCCATGGGGAAAGATGCCAGATCGGCGCACTGAAGGAAAGCGGGCTCTCCTACGGGGACATCGCGGCCCGTCTGGGCCGTGACCGTTCGTCGGTCTGGCGGGAGCTGCGCCGGAACGGCGGTGATTCGGGCTACAGCCCCGGCGAGGCGCAGGGGATGGCGGAGGCCCGCCGCAGCGCCGCCTCCTCGGTTCCGAGGAAGATGACTGCGGAGCGCTGGGCGCATGTGGAGGGGTGCCTGGCGGAGGGCTGGAGCCCGGAGCAGGTCGCGGGACGGCTGCGGCTGGAGGGTGGCTGGGCGGTGGGCCGCCAGTGGATATACGAGCGCCTGAAGGCCGACCGGAAGGCGGGCGGGGAGCTGTTCCTGCTGCTGCGCCGCCGCGGGAAGAAGCCCAACTGGCGTGGCGGGCGGCACTCGGGCCGTGGCCACATCCCGGGCCGGGTGGACATCTCGGAGAGGCCGGAGGAGGTGGAGAGGAAGGAGCGTGTCGGTGACTGGGAGGCGGACACGATCATCGGGAAGGGCCACAGCGGGGCGGTGGTCTCGCTTGTGGACCGTGCGTCGAAATACACGTATTTACAGAGGGTTGACCGGCGGACCTCGGCGGAGGTCTCCGCGGCGATGCTGGCGATGCTCCGGTCGTCCGCCGCGCCTGTCCACACGATCACGGCGGACAACGGAAAGGAGTTCGCGGGCCACGCCGGCGTGGCGGAGGCGCTGAAGGCCTCCTTCTACTTCGCGACCCCCTACCACTCCTGGGAGAGGGGCCTGAACGAGCACACCAACGGGCTGGTGCGGCAGTACCTGCCGAAGGGGACGGACCTCCGGGCGGTCGGCGACGATGAGGTGAAGGGGGTGCAGGACCGCCTGAACGCGCGTCCGCGCAGGGTGCTCGGCTACCGGACCCCCGCCGAGGTGTTCCGCCGGGCCCGCCCTCCCTGACACCGCCGGCCCGCCTCCCGACAGCGCGGATGGCCGCGCCGGGAGGGGGTGGAACGGATCAAGCCGTCGCGTCCGTCCGGGCTCCGGTCGGGCTGCGCCCTCCCTGCGCCCGGACGGACGCGACCTGCCCCGGCGGCGGCCTTGCGCTGCCCTGAAAGCCCGGATATTCTCCTTCCGGACGGGACTGCAGCCGTTCCGGGGCCGGATCCGCCGTTCCCGGAGAGCCGCAAACCCCGCCTTCCGGCCATCTGCGCAGCTCGGGCTCCGCCCTCCCTGCGCAGATGGCCGGTGTTGCACTTCGGAATGGAAGTGGGGTAACTATATGATGTGTTCTCTCCCTGATAAGGGGTCCCACCCAACTTCTCTGTCTTTTTGGGGGATTTGACGCTTCACAATCCGGATTCCTGTGCTATGTACCTAGCCAAGGAGAACCATGCCAAATCGAGCGGGGACGCATGAATTCCACTGCGTGGCAGCGTCTGCTGAGCTTTGTTTGCCTGGGGCTGCTAATTCCAGGCTTGCTGTACTGCATGGCTCTTATGGCGCATTCAGCGCCATATGCCGCGATGGTGATGGATTGCCGGACTGGCGAGATCCTTCATTCCCGCAACGCCGATACCAAGCTGCACCCGGCGTCCCTCACCAAGATGATGACCCTGTATGTTGTGTTCGATGCCGTCGAGCGTGGCGAGATTGGCTTGGACAGCGTTGTTACGATTTCCGGAAAGGCAGCGGCTGAACAACCATCGAAACTCGGGTTGAAGCAAGGACAGCGGATCAAGCTGCGATACCTGATCCGTGCCGCCGCTGTCAGATCGGCGAACGATGCCGCAACAGCCCTCGCCGAAGCCGTGTCTGGCAGCGAGGCAGCCTTCGCCCAGCGCATGAATTGGACCGCGAGAGCAATGGGCATGACCAAGACCAACTTCAAGAACGCCCATGGACTCACAGAAGCGGGGCATTTGTCCACCGCACGGGACATGACGGTCTTGGGTCGGCATCTCTTCTACGACCATCCCGACTACTACAACATATTCAAGCGCCGCTCAACGCACGCAGGGATTCGCGAGGTGCGCAACACCAACCGAAGGTTCCTTGACGCGTACAGGGGAGCTGATGGGATCAAGACGGGTTATACGCGTGCGGCCGGATTTAACCTCGTCGCTTCCGCGTACCGTCGCCAGATCCGAATCATTGCTACGGTATTCGGGGGCCAGTCGGTCGCGCAACGCAACGCAAGAATGGCCGAGCTGCTTGATCTCGGTTTCCGTCGCGCACCGTCCCAGGTCAGGGAACGCCGCCCTGTAAGGCCCGATCATTCGTCCATGCCCGCCAGCAAAATCAAACGTACCATCCGAGCCGTAAGTCAGAGCCCGTTGCCCGTGCCACGACCAGCAGTGGAAGGTGAGCAGCCTGACCTGTTGGCCGCCGCGCGAGCGGAAACGATAGAACAGGCTATCAAGACCGCGCAGGAAGAAACAGAGCCGGAGGAACAGCCAGCGGCTGCATCACAGCGGCAGAGCAGCGCAAAGGACAACTTGGCCTTGAATGGAGCGGCCCCTGTGGTGGTCACCCGGAAAACCGATTCGGGAGACAGGCACTGGGGAATAAATATAGGTCGTTTCGCCACGCGCTATCAAGCTGAGCGCGCACTGATCAAGACAGCCCTTGCCGAACTCGGTACACTTGACAATGTGCCTCGGAAAGTCTCCAGTACCGCGAGTGGCCATGATGCGAATTTTGTCGGCATGACCCGGCAAGGTGCCATACGCGCCTGTCAGCGGCTGAAGGCACGGAGCATAGACTGCAAGACATTGGGACCAACCTGATCGGTCAGCAATCTGAAGAGTCCATGGCATGGGTTCCAAATGCCGCAGCCATCAATTCCCTTGTATAGTCCGTCTGTGGATTTTCGAAAATCGAACTGGATTCTCCGGCCTCGACAACATCACCCTGCTTCATCACGATGATCCTGTGACTTAGCGCACGCACGACTCTCAGGTCATGGCTGATGAACAGAAATGCCAGCCCGTGTCGTCGCTGCAACTCGCGCAACAGTTCAACGATCTGAACCTGCACCGTCATGTCAAGTGCCGACGTCGGTTCGTCAAGAATCAACAGCCTTGGGCGTAGGATCATGGCGCGGGCGATAGCGATGCGCTGGCGCTGGCCACCGGAAAACTCATGTGGATAACGGTTCATGAACATGGGATCAAGACCGACCTCTTCCATGATTCGCGCAACCATTTCACTCCTGGACCGACGTTGATCGATACCGTGTACTCCCAACCCCTCCGAGATTATCTCCCCAGCTGTCATTCTGGGCGAAAGCGACCCGTAGGGGTCCTGGAAAACGATCTGCATATCGCGTCTCAGCTCTCGCAGCATCCTACGTTTCGACCCAACCTTCAAAAGGCGTTCAAGCCAGATGGGGCTACCGTTGTTCGACCGCTCCTTTGTTCCCGAAACGGACCTCCCGTCCGAGCCATCCTGGGAAAATGAGATATCCCGGCCAAGAAACGCGATTCCGCCTTGTGATCGAACCAGTCGCGTTATCGCCAGCGCCAAGGTGGTCTTGCCGGATCCGCTCTCGCCAACGATGCCCAGGGTTTCGCCAGTCCTGATGCTGACACTCGCTGAATTCACCGCCTTCACATGACCGACCACTTGACGCAACAGCCCGCGCCGGATTGGAAACCAGACCCGAAGGCTGTTCGTCTCAACGATGGTCCTGGCGCTGTCAGGCACAGGTTCGGGCAAACCAGCCGCCTGGGCGCCAAGCAATGTTCTGGTGTAGGAATGCTTGGGACTCCCGAATATCTCCGCGGTCGCTCCCTGCTCCACAATCCTGCCCCCCTGCATCACACAAACACGATCGGCGATTCTGCGGACAACCCCAAGATCGTGGGTGATGAACAGAAGGCTCATCGCCTCGGTTCGCTTCAGTTCGTGCAGGAGGTCAAGGATCTGTGCCTCGATCGTAACATCCAATGCGGTGGTGGGTTCGTCCGCGATCAGAATGCGCGGTCCGTTTGCCAACGCCATTGCGATCATTACCCGCTGGCGCTGGCCACCTGAAAGTTCGTGAGGGTAGGACTTCAGGCGCCGTTCCGCGTTGTCAATACCCACCTTTGACAGTAGCTCCACGATACGGATCCTGGCCGCCTCGCCTGTCAGGCCGCGATGCAGAGCAAGGCTTTCCCCGATTTGCTTTTCCAAAGTATGCAGTGGATTCAGCGATGTCATGGGCTCCTGGAAAATGAAGCTGATGTCGTTTCCCCGCACCTTTCGCAGCTCGGCTTCCGACGCACCCAGAATCTGCCGACCGCAGTACCTGACTGATCCAGCGATCGATGCACTGTCCGGGAGGAGCGACACTGTCGAGAGCGCCGTGACCGACTTGCCGGAACCAGATTCGCCAACGAGGGCGACAGTCTCGCCTTCGCAGATATCCAGGGATACGCCCTTAACCTCCTCGACGGCCGCGCCTTCGTTGCGAAAACAGACACTAAGGTCCCGCACTTCCAGCAAAGCGTTCATCGGCTTCTACCACGAACCTTCACTGGAAGGTCTTTCTTGGATCGAAGGCGTCACGAACCCCCTCGAATATAAACACCAGGAGCGAGAGCATCACCGCAAAAGTGATGAAGGCGGTGAACCCCAGCCAGGGGGCCTGCAGGTTCTGTTTGGCCTGCAGCGTCAACTCCCCGAGCGATGGCGCAGAGGATGGAAGGCCGTAACCCAGAAAATCCAGCACCGCCAGTGCGCCAATTGTCCCTGTGATGATGAATGGAAGCAACGTCAGTGTGGCGACCATGGCATTCGGCAGCAGGTGGCGGAACATGATTTTCCAGCTGCTTACGCCAAGCGCACGCGCCGCCCGGACATATTCGAAATTCCGGGCACGGAGGAATTCAGCGCGCACCACCCCAACCAGCGCCGTCCAGCTGAACAGCGTGGTCAGGAATACCAACATCCAAAAGCTCCTGCCGAAAATCGCGAACATGATGATGATGATGTACAGCGAAGGGGTCGCAGTCCATATCTCGACCAGCCGCTGAAAGATCAGATCAAGCCATCCACCAAAGAAACCCTGTATTGCCCCGGCAGCGACGCCAACGATGGTTGAAATCACGGTTACGATGATCGTGAACAGAACGGAAATACGGAAACCGTGAATGACCCGTGCGACAACATCCCGGGACGTATCGTCCGTTCCAAGCCAGTTCAGTGAGGTCGGCGGACCTGGCGCGACACCGCCCGTGTCAACAATGGTGTCGTAGCTGTACGGCACCGGTGCCCAGAGTATCCAGCCTTTTTCGATATCTCTTCCGCCAACCTCACCATCCGCAGCGTCCGCGAGGACATCCTCTGGAGCATCGAAGCATTCCAACAACCCTCCCGAGACAATGAGACATCTCACCTCCACATCGCTGTAGACGGCTTCTGTCCTGAAATCCCCTCCGAATGCCGTCTCTGGGTAGAATCTGAAGATCGGCATATGTAGACCGCCTCGATACTGCACAAGAATCGGGCGGTCGTTGGCGATGAAATCCGCAAAGAGCGAAAGCCCGAACAGAACGCAGAAAACGATCAAGGACCAAAACGCCCGGCGGTTTTGCGTGAAGTTTCGCCAGCGGCGCCTGTTGAGCGGAGACAGGGAAAAGCGGGCTCGTGGTGGTGGGGCTGGTATGTACCTATCCACCGATGAGGTGTCCGGCCGCACGGAGGTGTCAGCCGTCGGCATCTAGGTCTCCCTTGTCTCGAAGTCGATCCGGGGGTCGACGAAGACATACATCAGGTCGCTTAGAATGCCGACGACCAAGCCAATCAATCCAAAAAAGTACAAAGTTCCAAAGATGACCGAATAGTCCCGGCTCACGACCGCCTCGAATCCAAGCCGCCCGAGCCCATCAAGCGAGAAGATCGTCTCGATAATCAACGACCCACTGAAAAAGACTGCAATGAACTGGCCGGGAAATCCCGATATCACGATCAGCATCGCGTTGCGAAAAACATGGCCGTAGAGCACCTGCCGTTCCGAAAGCCCCTTGGCCTTGGCAGTAATGACATACTGCATTTTGATCTGATCCAGAAACGAGTTCTTCGTTAGCAGCGTGAGCGACGCAAAGCCGGCGATCGAATAGGCAATGATAGGAAGGGTTATGTGCCAGAAGTAGTCGGCGACCTGTCCGAACAGGGACAGTTCCTCAAAGTTGTCCGAAGTGAGACCACGAAGCGGGAACACCTTCCAGAAAGACCCACCGGCAAATAGTACCAGCAACAGGATCGCGAACAGGAATCCCGGAATTGCGTAGCCGACAATGATCGCTGAGGACGTCCAGGAGTCGAATGGAGTGCCGTCACGAACGGCCTTACGGACGCCGAGTGGAATCGATACGAGATAGATAAGCAGGACTGACCAGAGACCGAGGGAAATGGACACTGGCAGCTTTTCCATCACCAGTTCCAGAACGCCAACAGACCGGAAATAGCTCTCGCCGAAGTCCAGCCTGACGTATTTCCACATCATGCGAAAGAACCGCTCGACACCTGGAATCTGAACAGCCGAACACTCGCGTTCCTTCAGGTCCGGTTCGCCAATGTAGCCCTCTTCGCATTCAATCCGCGCGAACTCGAACTGCACACGCAGGTCATCGAGAAATTCCGGCGGTAGACCCCTGCCGCCGATATATCCCGACTCCTCCGTGAATGACGTGCCCGCCTCCGATCCACCGCCAGAGATCGACTCGAAGACATCGCCCTCACCCTCAAGTTCCGCGATGATCTGTTCAATGGGACCACCAGGCACGAATTGCGTGAGCGCAAAGTTCACCACCATGATTCCGAATAGCGTCGGAATGACCAGCAGTAGCCTTCGAAGGATATAGGCGCCCATATGGCGGCTCCCAACCCTAGAACGCGCCAGCCGCCTTCAATGCCTCCGCCTTGTCAGCGTTCCACCACCAGAAGTCCAGGAAACCGAGCGCGTATCGTGGCAATGGGTCCGGGTGCTCATACATATCGAAATAGGCAACCCGGTGACTTGCGTTATACCACTGCGGCACACGGAACCGTTCCCAACGCAGGACCCGATCAAGCGCCTTGGTGGCGACGATCATCTCATCCCTGGATTCCGCATTGATCACCGTCTCAATGATCATGTCCAGCGTTTCGCTACCTACACCAGACGAATTGAAGACCGAGGCATCCTTGCTTTCGGAACCAAAATACTGGCGCAGTCCCGATCCTGGCTCGTAGCCCATGGGAATATGGTCCGTGATGATGTCGAAATCATAATCCCTTGTGCGCTGGGTTTCCTCGGCATGGTCGACGCGGTTCAACCTGGCATCCACTCCGATTGAGCGCAGATTCTCGACATAGGGGTTGATGATTCGGTCGAAGGCCGGGCTGGAATTGAGGAACTCGACCACAAGGGTCTCGCCGTTTCTGCGTAGCAATCCGTCGTCGCCAACCTCATAGCCAACCCCCTCGAGGAGCCGCAGGGCCCTGCGCGCCTTCCGGCGGTCGCGGGCATCATCGGGGTTGGAGGGCTGAAGCGAATATGCCTCTTCCGTGAAAACCTCTGGCGTCAGACTGTCGCGCAGTGGTTCAAGGATCGCCAGTTCTTCGGCAGCTGGAAGACCAGTCGCTTCAAGATCGGAATTCTGCCAGAAGGACCAGCCTTGCTCATAGAGACCAAAGAACAGGGTTTTGTTGGTCCACTCGAAATTGAACATCAGCGCGATGGCCTCGCGGACACGAACGTCCTGGAATTTCTCACGCCTAAGGTTGATCATGAAGGACTGGCCCGAAGTTATCGTATCGTCGGGAAGCTCTTTCCGGACCACATGGCCGGCCCGAAGCCCGGGAAAATCATATGACGTCGCCCATATCTTGGAGGTGCTTTCCTGACGAAAGTGGTAGTTTCCGGCCTTGAATCCCTCGAATGCGGCAGTTCGATCACTGTAGTATTCAATCCGGATCGTATCGAAATTATTGCGGCCCTTCGTTATCGGCAAATCGTTTGCCCAATAATCCGGATTACGCCTGAAAACTGTCCGTGCCCCGACGTCCATCGAGTCAAGCACGTAGGCTCCCGAGCCGGTCAGGGGTTCAAGACGGCTTTCCTCGAAAGAAATTCCGCTCGCCTCGTGGCTTGCCTTCGAGATGACCGGCAACCCACCTGCTGCTTCGATTCGGCCGCGAATCGGTGCGGTTTCAACAAATGTGAACTTGATACGCCGATCATCCAGAATCTCCGCTCCGGCGATGGTTTTTGCAATTGATGCTCGGAAACTGGGCAATCCTTCGTCGCGCAGGATCTCGTAGCTGAATTTCGCGTCGTGCGCAGTCAGTTCCGAACCATCTGAAAACTCGGCTTCATCCCTGATCTTGAAAAGGACCCACTCCCTGCCTTCGGGATACTCGATGTACTCACACAGCAAACAGTAGGCTTCTCCGACAACATGGGCGGGGCTTTCCAGCATCGACTCAAAAAAGATGGAGGACAGAACTGCGGAACGGCCTTTCCGAGTATAGGGATGTATCGAATCGAATGAACTCGATGACCACGCAAATGACATCTCCCCGCCCTTTGGAGCGTTCGGGTTTACATAGGGCAGGCGCTCAAAATCTGCCGGAAGGGACAGGTCACCGAATGTCGAGACGCCATGGGATCTGATGGTTTGCGCCAACGAAGCTTCCGGCAGCGCCATGGCGACGAAAACGGCGGAAACCGCCGCAATGTCTCTGAAGCAAACGTCCGTTTCCTGAATTGCATCACGGATAAATGTACGGATCTTCAACGCCATGCCCGGCCCTCCCGATCAGTTTCCGAAAGACTAGCCCAAACCGGGACACAATGCGAGAGATACTCGCCCATGCCGTGCCGTTTCCTGCGATGCAGTATCAGGAGACATCGTATAGGCTTGATCCATAGGGAGCGGATGAAGGTCCATCCAATCTCAAGTCGAGACCAGCAGGATGGTTCAGCCACCAATTGACTCAAGCCAGGCGATCAGGTTGGCACGGTCCTCGATGTCTTTCATGCCCCGATAGGCCATCTTTGTGCCCGGTGCGAAGCCCTTCGGGTCTGCGAGAAAAGCGTTTAACTCATCGGGTCCCCAAGAGTCCGCGACTGCCGCAAGGGCACCGGAATAGCGGAATCCGTCAACGGCTTCCACTGCCCTTCCAACGATGTTGAACAGATGCGGCCCTGTACCGTTGTTTCCATCCTCGACTTTGTGACAGGCCCGACAGGCCTTGAACTCTTTTTCCCCTGCGACCGCATCTGCGGCAGCGTAGATGTCAGCGAAGCTAACTTCCATTACGCTTGGCTCATCCGTCGAATGGCTTTCTCCGGTATCAATTGCGTATGCTTGGGCATGGTCGCCGCCGTGGCCACCGCCTCCTACATGATAAAGCGACTCCGCCGCCCAGTTGCCTAGTAGAAAGACCAGGAACATGCCACAGAAGCCGCCCACGATCTTGGTTATTGTCATTGTGTCGAACATGTCGTCTTTTCGCCCCATCAAGAGCCCGGCGTCATTTATCCGTTTCCCCGCAGGCAGTTCAAGGTATATGAACCGCGACGAAACAACGCCCTTGCGGGCTGGATACCATCCGGATGGCGAAACATGACGGGACGCATCGCATTCCAGGGGGAACCTGGCGCATATTCGCATCAGGCCTGCCGTGAGGCCCGGCCTGACTTCGAAGCCGTACCTTGCCGTTCATTCGAGGACGTGATCGAGGCGGTGCGCAACCGCCGCGCGGATCTTGCCATGCTCCCAGTCGAGAACTCGACCTACGGGCGTGTGGCCGACATTCACCGTCTTCTCCCGGAATCAGGACTTCATATTGTCGACGAAGCCTTTGTTCGGGTTCACATCAATCTGCTGGCGACTCCCGGAGCGACGCTGCAGCAGATCAAGGAAGCGCACAGTCACAGGGTCCTGCTCGGTCAGTGCATGAAATTCTGTCGAGAGCATGGGATTCGCCGGGTGATTTCCGCCGACACCGCCGGGGCTGCCCGGCATGTGGCTGAATTGGGGGATCCCACCGTGGCGGCGCTGGCGTCGGAACTGGCGGGCGAGATATTCAACCTGCAGATCCTCGCCCGTCACATTGAGGACCATAATCGGAATACGACCCGTTTTCTGATCATGTCCCGCGAGAATGATCCGAACCGACGGGATGATGCGATGCTGACCACATTCGTGTTCCGCGTCCGGAACCTTCCGGCAGCGCTCTACAAGGCCATGGGGGGATTCGCGACGAACGGCGTGAACATGACGAAGCTGGAAAGCTACATGGTTGACGGCTCGTTCACCGCGACACAGTTCTATGCGGACATCGAAGGCCACCCTGACGACCCCCCGGTAAAGCGGGCGCTGGAAGAGCTTGAATATTTCACTTCTTTCATGAAGATCCTCGGCACCTATCCGGCCGACCGGCGTCGAAGCTGACACATTCTTCCGCCATGAGCGGTTCAGTCCAGCCTGTCCGCCAGCCAATTCTCGATCAGGAAACGTGCGATCGAGCCCTGTCGGGCGGGTTTCAATCGGGTGCCATTTCCGGCGAGTATGTCCATCATCTCCTCGCGGGTCACCCAAGTCGCGTCTTCGAGTTCCGTGTGGTTGACCTGAATGCGGTCGCCGAGTGCCCGACCCTGGCAACCGATCATCAGTGAAGCCGGGAAAGGCCAAGGTTGCGAACTGAGATACCCGACCTTCCCCACCTCCACTCCGGTTTCCTCGAAAGCCTCCCGACGCACTGCGGCCTCGATCGTCTCCCCCGGCTCCACGAACCCCGCGAGAAGCGAGTACATCCCTTTGGGCCACACATAACTTCGGCCAAGGAGAACCCTGTTGCCATGGGTAATCAGCATAATGACCACCGGGTCCGTTCGTGGGAAGTGGCTGCTCCTGCAATCGCTACAGTCACGCTGCCATCCACTGTTGACCATCCTGCTCGGTGAGCCGCAGCTGGAACAGAACCTATGCGAACTGTGCCAGCCAAGCAGGGCCTTGGCGGTTGCCAGCAGTTCGGCGTCTCTCGCGGTAAGTCCTGTCATGGCCCGACGAAGCTCCACGAAGGCGTAGCCGGGGCCAAGCGCCGGGTGGACCTGCTCGGACGGATCCACAAACGCGCCGACGGTGTCGGGCAGATCATCTGGCAGCCAAGTTGAAACATCCCTGCAAAATCGAGGATGAACCCCGTCCAACCCGAGGAACACCGGGGCTTCAGACGAATGTCCAAACATTCCGTGATCGAGTTTCAGCCAAGCAGCTCGGTCGCGGGCATCACCAACCAGAAGAGGTTTGCCGCGCCAGACTGGAATTGCGCGGGCCTCTTCGGAGTCCATCAGTGCCGAGATTTCGTCTGGGTTTCCGCGTAATTCCGCCGCTCTGTTCAGCCCCGAGCCTCCGAATGCTACACTTTCCGCCAGTTTCATACACCGCTCCAGATTTGACAATTCCTGTTCCAAGAGGCGCGTCCGAACCCCAATCCATTGCACTCGAATCGGCTGGGAGACGATGTGCAAATGCCGAAAACGAGCATACTACCGGATGGCGGAGTGCCGCTGTGTCGTTACAGGATTGGCGGCAGAGCATCCAGTTCTCTTCAAGCTGCCACGATGGGGACCGTCCTGCAGACTATAGCAATGGGCAAATATGTCAGGTCGCTTGGTTTGATCCGGCAATTTCTGTCCAATGTAGGGGAAGCGACTTTCAGACCGATGTATTCTGGCGAGGGTATTGCAATAACAGGGCTATCGCACTTGGATTTCCTCGGGTTCCGCATTGTCCTGCCTCATGACTGCCCATATTGTTGTTTCCAGACAGGAAATCATGAACTCACACTGAAGCCAGGAGGAATGGGGGGTTAAATTGCCGGATGCATGGCGACGATACACTCGGCAATCAGATCGCCCACCAACGCGGCCTGATCTGAGTCGCCCGGCGGCAGACCAGTGAATTCGGCATGCGAGGGGTCCGCTTCGAAACCGTCTTCGGCCTCGAGCGGGTCATGGACAATACGCAGCGTATCGAGTTCTTCTGAGACTACCTGCAGGATTGTATCGACATTGAGTTCCGGGAACCGCCCGTTTCGCCTTACGCGAAGGCGGAACAGGCGTCGCACTTCGTTCAACCGATGCTCTTTCTTTCCTGGAAGAGCCTCAAGCCAGTTGACAGACAAGCCGGCTTCGTCCGGTCGGACCGCACGCACACGGAAATCCGAACCATCCACGACCCCATCCTCCAGGATCATGCTCGGCTTGACGTAACGGACGACATGGTCGTCCGCAGGCAGATCATTGCCCTTCATTTGTAGAACAGTTCGCCTAGATCGAAGGCCTCGATCTGTCGCAATACAGCCCCAAAGGAAGCGCGCCCGGCAACGCGCGATCTCTGCCGCTCGGATCCGTTTCGCCCGAATATCACATATTGTGCCATTCCGTCGCCTAAAAACTGCAATCCGATGCGGGAGCCCTGACTGTCCTTCCAGACCGCGCGGAGGTTGCCGTTGTCCATCAGCACCAAGCCGCCCCTTCGGACGCCGGAAGCGAACCGAACGAATTGCCAAAAATCCGCTTCGGAGTCCTTGTTCAGTGGATAGCCATCATGGGCAGCCTCGTTTCGCAAGTATTCTATGCGCGATCTGTAGGAGGACTCAAAATTCCTCTGCGCCTTGCATGCCCTCCCCGCGAAATCGACGATGCAAGGACTAGCCTCTGACTCGTCATACATAGGTGCATTGGACCGAAATTCCCTGACAGACCGTATCGGGCGCCATTTAACCCTTGGAGGGTAATCGCCATCGTCGATTTCAATAGCTCCACCTCCATGGATGCCAAGGGTCTCCAAGGGTACGGCGCTTGCCAAGCTGTCCAGCCTCCCAGCCTGTCCGGCCTTTGCAGGTTCGGACGCCATTATTCCTCTCCCGGGACGGCTTCCAGCAATGGGACAAAAAGCACGGACCCACGCGCGCCCTTTCCACCTGCGGCGCCTGTCTCGTAGCCTTGGCCGCCATCGCCGCCAGTACCGATAGTTACTTCGAACCGATCGCCGATAGACAGGTCGTCAAACTCGACAATGAGCGTTTCCCCGGGATAACCCTTTCCGCCATCGCCACCGTTGGACCGAAGGCGGCTATCGGCAGCAAGCACTTTCCCGCCCTGTCCTCCATCGCCACCGTCGCTGTGGAGACATCCGACTCCTTGTTTGCCTGTGACAGGTTTGCCTTCATCCAGACTCCCGCCACCGCCGCCCACCTGCCAGATTTCCTGCTTGCGCTTTACGCTTGTTGCGTCTCCGCCACCGCCGCCGCCCGCACCATAAATCGTCAAGCCATCGATGCAGAACGATCCGCCGCCGCCACCGCCAGCGGCTCCGCGAATAACGAGCAACCCCTGCTTTGAAGCCCACGGCCATTCGAAGATACCTGACTCCATAATACGTTCAAGTCTAACTGTTGGCATCGCATGGCCCCTGGACGGATAGCGGTCGGATCAACGCAATGCCGGTCATGCGTTCGATATCCGCCGTCAAGGTGTCCCGGCGCCGGCCCGCCGCCAGGATCGCGGCGCCGTAGCGCAACTCCACCTCGCCGATTGCAGAGAAGAAAAGCTCGTGCGGCGGGCGGGCGGCGGCCCAGCCTGCAGCCGCCGGATCGGGCGACCGGCGGATCAAATCGGACACCACGTTCGTATCGACCAGCGGGGACATCGCGCCGCGCTCAGTCGAAGGACAGCGGTTCGCGTCCGGGTTCGCGCGACGGCAGTTCCAGGTCCACCCCGTTGTCCGGCCCGAAATGCGAGCGGGCAATCTCCGCAAGGTTCCTCGTGTCCCGCCCGTGATCGACAGCCTCGCACAGGATCAGCCGCGCTTCCTCTTCCATGGAGCGGTGATGCTCGGCCGCCCGCACGCGCAGGTGCGTCTTCATCTCGTCGTCGAGATTGCGAATCGTGATGCTCGCCATGCCGCTGTCCTCCATTATTCCGGTAGACCAATCTACGTAACGATTGCGGTGCAATCAAGACGTTGTGGGCGAACTCCAGCAGTTCCCGCTAGCCAGTCCGCCGGCCTGCTGACGGCCAATTCGACGGTATCGCATCGGCTGGGCGTTCCCGGTGCGCATGGCTGATGGCCGGGCGGCTATCCGGTCTGAAAAAGTTTCGGCGAAGGGCGGGATCGGGGTGGTTCGGGCGTGGTCGGGGCGGCCAGGGACCGGCGCGGACCAGGCCGGGGTGGTCCTCCCTGCCGAGCTGCCCGGCGATGGCCCGGCAGGGTGTCCGCCAGTCGGGGAACGCGAATGTCCTGCCCGGTTCCCGCAGCCTGCCGCACAGGTATGGGCTGCGTCCCTGGCGCCGCTGCGCCCGGGCGGTCAGGAACGCGGGCATGGCGGGCGTCGGGAGGACGTCCGCCAGATGGCTGTGGCCATGGCCGGAACCGTGCCCGGACCTGGACGGATCCCTCGCCCCGGTGTCCGGGACGTCCCGTTCCCGGTGGCCCGCCTGCGGCGGCCGCACCGCATGACGGGCATCACCGTGTCCCGTCCGGGCGGGAGGCCGGTGACCCGCGGGAACCTCCGCATGCCCCCTTTCGCGTCGGTCTCCCCGCATCCGGGCATGCTGGCCTTCAGGTGGAGGTTCGCGTCGCTGGGCGGCAGGCCGTGGTCCCACCCGGGCCTCTGGAAGGCGCCGGCCTTCCTGTCGCGCCTCTCCCATGTCTGTCCGGGTTCGCTGGCTCCGGACCAGATGCCTGCGAAAGGAATCCCTTGACATTTTCCTGCCCGGCTTTTGCCTGTTTTGCCGCAGGATGGCCGATCCGGTGAGGAAAGTTCACGAAGTGCGGACGAAAATCCGGGCAGCCTTGCTTCGCCAAGCGATCCATCAGCGGCAGAAGGGCAGTTCAACTGCCGGGAAGGCAATGGAATCCAAACCGGACACCCGCCGCACCCTCTCGTAATCCGGAACTTGCCCGGTGGCTGGATGTTCTCCGCATGGCCCGAATTCCGGCAGGGTTTTCGCACATTTCGGCTCAACTACATGGCCAACCTAACCCAGTGGCCAACCTAACCCAGACTGGTGACAGTTTCGCCGAAGATCAGGAAACGGGACTGCACTCCTTCATGGCATCGGAACGATGGGAAGTACGGGAGCATTGACCAACCTCCAAGTGCGTCCACGGAGATGAAATCAACGTCCTTTGGACTCTCCGCCAAAATCAAGAGTGACCTCGTCTCCAAACGCACGGTAATGAATCGATTTGGCCAACGACCTGAACAAGAAAGACGGGCGAGCGGCTGGGGAAACGTTACAGCAATCATTTGCTCCGGTAGCCATTGAACGGAGCACCACCTTGTCTTATTGTACACGCCGAGAGGCTGACGCGGGCAGGCGTCTCGCCAACCCGGTCAGGTCCGGAAGGAAGCAGCCGTAACGAATCTCGCCTGGGTCGCAGGTCAGCCTCTCATCCGGCCATTCGAGGATCCAGGCAGTTCATATGTTGGTCGGACGTCTCCTGTCTTCTGGCCGGTGCGTCCGTAGGATGAAATTGGGCCAAGTCTGCCGGATATCAACCAACTCCACCCCTAACTACCTGGCCTGGCCGAGCTTCCGACCAGTCCGCCAGAAACTCGGCCATAGCCGGCTCACCTGCAAGTTCGATCGCACGCGTCGGAAGGGCGACGCCCTCCTCAAGCGCAATTCGTGCGCAGGCAACATGGTCCCGACCTGTTCGTTCCGGACAGTTCTCCGAGCCATGTATGATCGTACTCAGCAAAGTTCCGCCATAGGCGTTGACATGACTTAGGTCGGGCTTCAGACGCAGAAAGCAGCTCATCATATCTGGTAGCCCTTCCCATCCGGCCAACTGAACGGGCGTAAGTCCCATTTCGTCCGGCCTGTCATATTCAAGGCCAAGCGCCACCAGTCGCCTTACATGCCCCATTCTGCCCGGAAGATGCAGTAAGGCACAGATGAGGTTGCGATACTCGTCATTGAGTCTTCCCGGGTCGATATACCTGCCGGTTGGCACCGGCCCTTCAACTGCGGTTGCGAGGAGCGCTTCGTCTTCACTCAGTTCGATGCTGCCACCAGCCTCGGCGATCAGTTTCGCCGCCTCTGGGTTTCCATAGACCCGCGCCAGTGCGTAAGGGGTCAATCCCCGATAGCGCCTCGAAGGATCGGCACCTGCTTTCAGCAGCATCCTGACCATCTCTTCGTCGCACATGCGCCGGGCCGCTTGATGAAGCGCGGGAACGACCATTGGCGGCTCACCCGATGGATGTCCGGCAATTCCTTCATTTGGATCAGCGCCGGCTTCCAGCAACAGCGAGACAGCCTCATGGTCGTTGAAGTCCAACGCTCTTGGTAGGGCGTTGGTCCCTTCCGGCCGTGCGCCTCGTTCAAGCAAGAGTCGCAACCCATTGCAGTGTCCGAGTTCGGTTGAATGATAAAGTGATTCTCCGTCGTTGGGGTTGGCTCCCCGGTCTAGCAACCACTCCGCAAGGCTTAGGTTGTTTGCATGGCCAAGAGCGCCGTACAAGGCCGAAAGGGGAGAATCGACATCGCCATCGAAGTTGTAGTAGTCGTTGACATCCGCCCCCGCTCCCACCAAAGCCGCCGCCACAGCAAACATATCCTCCAAGGAACCACCCCCGTGGATGTGCTGCGAAAACGCCAGATGGGTCATGGGACGGCGCATTCCAACCACTCGGGTGGCGGCAGTCGGGTCTTCGGCCAGTACCCTTCGGACCTCGGTCACATCATACAGCGCACAAGCGAGGCCAAAGTTGTCCCGGCCAAGATCCGGAGTTTCGCTGAGCAACGCTTCTATCACCCAATGCTGGCCAAAAAACAAAGCGATCTTGAGTCTTTCCGCCTTGGAGTCCCGATCCATCGCAGCTGCGTCGAATGCAAACCTCAACGTCGGCCAACTGGCATAACCCTCCTCAAGAGCGATAACATGCAGCGCGTCTGAAGGGGTGATGTCGTCCGCATCTGGCATGGCAGCACGTATGCGCCCCACTGCCGCAGGTTCGTTGGCAATGAAGGATTGTCTCAAAGCCTTTGCCTGTCGCCGCAGGATCTTGATGGAATCCTGCATCAGGCTTTTTTCATCTCCACTCGTCGAATTGGGCATTGTGCACATGCTGAATCAGATATTCAGCCGTTCTTGGCAACGGCTGCAACCTTGATGACAGAGAGAGGCTAGTCCGGTTCCAGCTCCTTGGCAAACCGTTTGTACTGGACGCCATGGCAAGTAGGGCCTAACGTCTGGCCCGTGCCCGATTCCAAACAAATTCCCGATTCAGATGGCCAGAGCTATCAGGTCCTCGCCCGCAAGTACCGGCCTGAGACCTTTGCTGACCTCGTTGGCCAGGAGGCGATGGTCCGAACGTTAACCAACGCTTTCAAGGCTGACCGGATTGCCCAAGCATTCATCCTGACGGGCATCCGTGGGACGGGTAAGACAACAACGGCTCGAATTATCGCAAAGGGAATGAATTGCGTTGGGCCGGACGGATCCAGCGGCGCCACCACCGACCCATGCGGCAAATGCGAGAATTGCCGGACAATTTCCGAGGGCCGTCACGTCGACGTCATGGAAATGGATGCCGCCAGCCGAACCGGCGTAAACGACATCCGGGAGATCATTGATTCGGTGCATTACCGAGCAGCCAGCGCACGCTTCAAGATCTACATCATTGATGAAGTCCATATGCTGTCGACCAATGCATTCAATGCTCTGCTGAAGACGCTTGAGGAACCGCCGGAGCACGTGAAGTTCATTTTTGCCACCACCGAAATCCGAAAGGTTCCGGTGACTGTGCTGTCCCGGTGTCAACGTTTCGACCTGCGGCGGATTCAACCCGAGGCGCAGATGCAGCTTCTTCGCAAAATCGCCGATGCTGAGAATGGGCAGATCGACGACGGCGCACTCGCGCTAATCGTTCGTGCGTCCGAGGGCTCGGCACGTGACGCGACCTCATTGCTTGACCAAGCCCTGAGCCATGGGGCCGGTCAGATCACAACGGAACAGGTTCGAGGGATGCTTGGTCTTGCCGATAGAGGCCGGGTTCTGGATCTCTTTGACCTGATCATGAAGGGGGATGCCGCTGGAGCACTGAGCGAGATCGGGGCGCAGTTTAGCGATGGCGCGGATCCCTTGGCGGTCCTGCGCGATCTTGCCGCAATAACCCATTGGATCAGCATTGTCAAAATCACACCCAAGGCCGCGGATGACCTGACAGTAGGGCCTGATGAACGCGAGCGGGGATCCGAAATGGCACGGCGTCTGCAAATGCGTGCCCTTACACGGATGTGGCAGATGTTGCTGAAGGCTCTGGAAGAAGTGGCCAGCGCCCCAAATGCCATGATGGCAGCCGAGATGGCGATCATTCGAATTACACATGTCGCAGACCTGCCTTCTCCCGAAGACCTGATCAGAAAGCTACAGTCCGATGCGTCGCCTACAGCACCCGTTCCGGGCAGCGTTCCTGCAAGAGGTCATGCACCTTCGATTTCTCGCCCGGTAGCTACAGCTGCTGTTGGAAGTATGTCGAATACAGGGACGGCTTTGGCAGTCGAAACCGAAACGGCTGCATTACCTTCTGTAGAGCCGAGTCAGGCACTTAGTCGCTTCACCAGATTTGACGATGTCGTTGACCTGATCCGTGCCAATCGAGACATACCACTACTGATCGATGTCGAATCATCGGTGCGGCTCGCCCGCTACCAACCAGGGCGGATCGAGTTCCAGCCCACCGAAACAGCCCCTTCAGATCTCGCTTCCCGCCTCGGGGGGAGATTGAAGCACTGGACAGGCGTTCGCTGGGTGATCTCTCTGGTGAACGAAGGGGGAGGCCCAACTGTCAAGGAAATCCGAGACAAAGACAGGCAGGCGCAAATGGACGAGGCCAAGCGACATCCATTTGTACAAGCCGTCTTCGAGGCATTTCCGGACGCAAGGATCACGGGCTTCCAGTCCAATGACGAAATAGCCGCAAGAGTGCGGGCAGAAGCGCTTCCCGAAGTCGAAGAGCACTGGGATCCCTTCGAGGACGACTGATGGATACGCTCAATTCGCTGCAAGGCAAACGGGAATTTTTCCGGCATGAAGCCGGGATTGGACCAGACCCAACTTGAACTGGCCACCAGTCCTAACTAGTTTTCGCTCAATCTCACGTTCAGGAGAGAACACATGTTCAAGAAGATGGGCCAGCTTGGCGACTTGGCCGACCTTATGACGAAGGCCAAGGAGTTTCAGGCCCGCATGGAAGAAATGCAGGAAGAGTTGAGCAGTATCGTTGTCACCGGCGAAAGCGGTGCTGGGCTGGTCAAGGCATCGATGACCGTCAAGAATGAGCTTGTCAGCGTTGAGATTGACCCCTCAATCTTCCATCCAGATGAAAAGGAAGTGGTGGAGGACCTTATTCTTGCCGCAGTCAGGAACGCGCAATCCAAGGCGACTGAGCGTGGCGACATTGAGATGCGTAAACTGACCCAAGGGCTGGGCCTTCCGGATGGAATCAAACTACCCTTCTGAGGCATCTGAACAGGCATATCCCTTCACTACGCAGATTTCCTTTCGGACACCTGTTTCTGGACCGGCAGTGGCGATAGTTTCATTGTCATGACCGACGGACCTAAGGAAATCGACTCCTTAATCGCGTTGATGGCAAAGCTGCCCGGACTGGGTCCGCGGTCAGCTCGTCGTGCGGTACTGCATCTTGTGAAGAAACGAAGCATCCTGATGTCACCGCTAGCGGAAACAATGCGGAGAGTCGCGGCAACCGTTAGAGAGTGTGTCAACTGTGGAAATATCTCCACGGAAGCAACCTGCCGCATCTGCAGTGACGGGAAACGTCAGATTGGTGAGATCTGTGTCGTCGAAGATGTCGCTGATCTCTGGGCGATGGAAAGAGCCGGCGCATTCAAGGGGTGTTACCACGTTCTTGGCGGGACGCTTTCCGCACTAGACGACGTAGGACCAGACGAATTGCGTGTCCCCAAGCTTGTTGAACGGATTGGGGTCGAGCGGGTGACTGAGGTTATCCTTGCCCTCAACGCCACAGTAGATGGTCAGACGACCGCACATTACATAGCAGATCTTCTTGAAGACAGCGTTCAGGTAACGACACTTGCTCAGGGCGTTCCGATCGGAGGGGAACTGGACTATCTTGATGACGGTACAATTACAGCGGCGCTGAGGGCACGAAAGAACGCTTAGCTTCCAAGGCTACCGCGATGAATCCGGGTCCTTTCTGGCTGCTCACGACACCTTTGGCGGCAACAACTCCACCGACAATGATCAAGAGAGATCATACCACCGACTCTCTCGGTTCAGATTCCCGCGTGGCTCAAACCTAGAAGGGATCGACAGACTTATGAAAACGAAGACTCCCGGCACCTCCGCCGGAGTCGTGCTGGTCGCTTTCTGTCTGTTGGGCCTGTCCGCCCCATCCAGAGGCGACGACGCGGGCGCGGGCGCCGCACATATACTCGAGGACCATCTGACGCGAAAAATCTCCCGCAAATGGTGCAGCGGCGAGGCTTTCTGCCTGTTCGGCCTGCGGCGGACCGTCGACCTTGCCAGGATTTTCTTTTCCGCCCACCCGAAAACGACGTAATTTTCCGCCTTCCGAAACACGCATCCCGCTTCGCCTCGGTCGCGTCAAAACCCTTACGTCCGTTTGCCACCACCACCCCTGGAAAATGGCAAGTCCCACCGACGAAACAGGTTCACAACGGCCCGAGCCAGAGCCTCGCCCTCCGCATCGGAGATTTCCGGAGCGGAGGGTTGAGAAGTTGTTTTTGGAACAGGCTGCAGTTGTGGCACCGAACACTCCTAGCAGTTGCCAAATGGCAAATCACATTGAGGTAACTCCAGGCTGCGGGTAAATGAAAAATGCGCTCAGGACATTCATAGCTCAACCCGACCGGTTTGAAGTGGGTGGGATTCGCAGTTTCATAGTTCCGGGATGAGTACATTGAGAGGGTCGAAGTTCCCGACCCATATATCGAAGCTTTGGGTGTAACGGACTACTTTCGGTTGGACGGATACAGGGGAGGACATGCGCACCAAGCGGAAGGAAAGCTCTCCGGTGTAGGATTCATATTCGCAAATATCGAACTGAGTTACGCCATTGGTTCGCCAAACCTCGATTCCCAATTGAACTTTCTGATATGACAATTGATCAGATGACCCGGAGGCGCACCGTCCGTCCGTCGAGCCAAGGCAGTCTTTCGGCCGTCCCGGACAGCCCTGTATCGGCGATAAACGAGTTGTATGCGCACCTGCCGTATCAGAATGCGGTAGAGGGACACGGCGTTCACGAGGCGACGCCTCCGGCGGAGCGCGAAGGGCGGCGGTCCAAATTGCCGCATGTGACATGTGTTCAACAGAGCCCCATTCCACCCTGAAGTGCAACACCAGTGGCGGTGGTGACCGGTTTTCCGGCCGCATGATGTTGCGTATCGGCCAGGAAGCGGCGACAGTCCCTTTGCTGAAGAGAAGGAGACTGCCATGCCCGAGGGCTACCGCCACCTGACCCGGGACGAAAGATGCCAGATCGGCGCGCTGAAGGAAAGCGGGCTCTCCGACGGGGCCATCGCGGCCCGTCTGGGCCGTGACCGTTCGTCGGTCTGGCGGGAGCTGCGCCGTAACGGCGGGGATTCGGGATACAGCCCGGGCGAGGCGCAGGGGAGGGCGGAGGCCCGCCGCGGCGCGGCTTCCTCGAACCCGAGGAAGATGACGCCCGACCGCTGGGCGCGCGTGGAGGGGCTTCTGGCGGAGGGCTGGAGCCCGGAGCAGGTCGCGGGACGGCTGCGTCTGGAGGGCGGCTGGACGGTGGGCCGCCAGTGGATATACGAACGTGTGAAGGCCGACAGGAAGGCGGGCGGCAGGCTGTTCCTGCTGCTGCGGCGCCGCGGGAAAAGGCCGAACTGGCGAGGCGGCAGGCACTCGGGCCGTGGCCACATCCCGGGCCGCGTCGACATCTCCGAGAGGCCGGATGAGGCGGGGAGGAAGGAGCGTGTCGGCGACTGGGAGGCGGACACGATCATCGGGAAAGGCCACAGCGGGGCGGTTGTCTCCCTTGTGGACAGGGCGTCGAAATACGCGCTTCTCCAAAGGGTTGACCGGAGAACCTCGGCCGCGGTCTCCGCCGCGATGGTGGAGATGCTGCGGCCTTCCGCCGCGCCCGTCCACACGATCACGGCGGACAACGGGAAGGAGTTCGCGGGCCACGCCGGCGTGGCGGAGGCGCTCGGGGCCGCCTTCTTCTTCGCCACCCCCTACCACTCCTGGGAGCGTGGCCTGAACGAGCACACCAACGGGCTGGTCCGGCAGTACCTGCCCAAGGGGACGGACCTCCGCGCGGTCACCGACGCGGAGGTGAAACGGGTGCAGGACCGCCTGAACGCGCGTCCGCGCCGGGCGCTGGGCTACCGGACGCCCGCCGAGGTGCTGCACAAGGCCCGCCCTCCCTGAGGCCGCGCGACCGCCTCCCACCGGCGCGCAGGAAGGGGGTGGAATGGATTTCGGGACCGCGTCCGTCCGGGCTCCGGTCGGGCTGCGCCCTCCCTGCGCCCGGACGGACGCGACCCGCCCCGGCGGAGGCGTTGCGTTGCCCGGAAAGCCCGGATAACCTGCATACAGAAGGGACCACAGCCGTCCCGGGGCCGGATCCGCGGCGCCCGGGGGCCGCAGACCACGCCTTCCGGCCATTCCCGCAGCTCGGGCTACGCCCCCGCTGCGGGAATGGCCGGTGTTGCACTTCGGAGTGGAAGTGGGGAGATCATTCAAGACATGACATCCGGGCTGCCAGTGCAGCGCACCATTGCCGATGACGGCCGGAAACCGGCTTGTCACATGGAGTGCAGCGGTTGGGTATTCAGGCTAGTCGTCCTCTTCGTCAGCCCCCTTGTCACTCTTCGGCAGATTGAAGAAGCTGTCTGCATCTGGAATGTCGTCTTCCTTATCACTTGATTCGCCCGATCCGTCGCCGGTAAGTGAAAAGGTCTCGAGCCCAGATATCGCCGTCGGCATTCGAGGTTCTGGCTCCATCGCCAGACTCTGTTCAGTTGACACCAACTTGCGGCGTTCATCGTCCGACATGACAGTGCCTTCGCTTTCCTTCTTCTTCGCGGCAATCTGCACGGCATCATCAAGTTCAGATTGTCTGCAAAGACCCAACGCCACTGGATCAATTGGCTGAATGTTGGAGATGTTCCAATGTGTGCGGTCACGCACTGTCTGTATCGTTGGCTTGGTCGTGCCAATCAGCTTTGAGATCTGTCTGTCGCTCAGCTCGGGGTGAAAGTTCACGAGCCACAAAATTGCCGCTGGACGGTCCTGACGTTTGGACAACGGGGTATAACGTGGGCCGCGCCGCTTTTTCTCGCCGTCCGCCGCAGCATAGACCTTGAGTTCAAGTCTGTGCGTAGGATCAGTCGTAGCCTTCTCGATCTCCTCCGGCTCAAGCTGGTTATTCGCTAGTGGGTCGAAGCCCTTGACACCTACCGCGACGTCTCCGTCTGCGATGCCCTGCACCTCAAGTTCGTGCAACCCACAGAAGTCCGCAATCTGCTTGAATGTGATCGTGGTATTGTCAACTAGCCAAACGGCGGTTGCCTTCGCCATGATTGGTTTCGCCATCTGCGTCTCCTTCAACAGATATCGCGGGGGAAATCCGGTTTGGTCCCGCTGGACCCCTTCCGTGATTACGAGGAAATCAAGGGTTGATATAGGCACTTGGGCGACTGAGGAAAAGACCCGGAAGCGCATGATCCACGTCTGTACCGAGCCTTCGGTTCGCAGGCATGAGATCGTGACCGGTCGGCATTGGGAAATCGCGGGCACGGTTCATGGCTCTGCCGTTTCCAGCGCCGCGTTTCCAACAACTTTGAAACCACCATTCGACAGGTTGACCGGGAGGTGAGGTTGACACAAGGCCCTCTCAGCTGAGCGTTGCATAATCATGCCTCGGAAAGCCCAATCGCCAATGCTGAACTCAGTTGAGTACCCGTTGATTTCGGTGGCACCTAACCGCCAACCCGAAGAACGATTTTCCCAATGTGTTCGGAACTCTCCATCCGCCGATGCGCCTCGGAGGCCTCTCTCAGGGGAAACTCGCTGTCCATCACCGGAAAGATGCGGCCGGAATCCAGATATGGCCAGACATTCTCGCGAAGCCCTTCGGCGATCCGCGCCTTTGCAAGATAGCTCTGCGGGCGCAGTGTCGAGCCTGTCATGGTGAGCCGACGGACCATCAAATGCGATAAGTTCACCTCGGCCTTCGGTCCCTTGAGAAACGCGATCTGGACCAGCCGGCCCTCATCGGCCAGCGACTTGATGTTGCGCGGAATGTAATCCCCTCCCACCATGTCAAGAATGAGGTCGGCTCCACCCTCGTTGCGCAGGATCTCGACGAAGTCCTCTTCCCGGTAGTTGATCGCTCGCTCGGCACCAAGACCGGTGCAGGCCTCGCACTTGTGCGCAGAACCGGCCGTGGCGAAGACCCGCGCTCCGAAAACACTTGCAAGCTGTATTGCTGTCGTTCCTATTCCGGACGAGCCACCATGCACAAGGAATCGCTCTCCGGCAGTAAGCCCACCGCGCATGAATACATTGGTCCATACAGTGAAGAAAGTCTCAGGAAGGCAGGCAGCTTCTTTCAGACCCAGTCCCCTTGGTATCGGAAGGGCATGGGCGGCAGGCGTTACGGCGTATTCAGCATATCCACCGCCGGGCAGCAAGGCACAGACCTGATCACCTTTGCGCCACTCCGTTACGCCGGAGCCGACAGCGGCAACCTCTCCTGACGCCTCGAGTCCCGGTAAGTCCGATGCACCGTGTGGGGGCGCGTAGCTTCCGGATCTCTGCAATGCGTCTGGCCTATTCACGCCCGCAAAGGCCACCTTTATCAGGATCTGCCCATGTCCCGGAACGGGTTTCTGTCGGGTGGCCGGATGAAGAACCTCCGGGCCTCCGGGCTCTGAAATTTCGACTACGTGCATCAAAAAGCTCCGATCCATCAGTTTGTGAGCGCCGATTCGTATCAGGGTCACCACTTCGCGAAAACCCTGATCAACAGTCTCGTTCTCCCCGCATCTCTGGTGCTGGATACAGGACGAGCAGCAGGCCATGGGCTTCCGGCATACCAACTTCGGGCCTGCAGGCCAGACTCAGCGAATCTGTTCGAGTGCTTGAAGCTGGATGACGCTGTCCGAATCGCGCTTCAGCGTCCGGGTAGGTCACAACGCCTTTCTCTGGACGGAGCCTTGACTATCGAGAACATCTTTTCTGCGGCAGCAATCAATTCCCTTGTCATTGGATTTTCCCGAAGCTGCCTCTTGAGGCGCTCGAAATCCATAATGTTGTCGATACGCCGATCAAGAAAAGCCCACGTGTCTTCGCTGCCAGAGCTTTCGTCGCCAAGCCAATATAGCACTGTCGCTGAATGGACTCCGGAGAGAATCGCTCGTTTTGTATACCAATTCACATCGTCCGAAGTATCGCCCAGCGCTGTCCAGATCGAATCGGCCGTATCCCAAATCAGGCGACCACCTATTGCAACGTTTGGAGGCAGCGCGAACAGCGCAGAACTTCGGCGTACGACTTCCTTGTCAGAATCCGCTTCGATTCGAGTTCTTACCGCATATGCAACCCGGTCGCGAATCCGCATCTCGCCGAGATTCCCTGCAGCGAGTGCATCTCGCATAAGCCGGTCACCCCGCCGATGATGGGCCACCGCGAGGTCAAGTGGTCCCCTTGCACATATTCGCCACGCTTCCTCGGTCCCAATCCCGGAATCAATTGCCGCCGCACAGAAAGTCGACCGAGACCAGCCGTCAAATCGGACATGCTCCAAGGAAGCCTCTATCAACCTTTCCATTACGTTGTCGAGTGATGTCGAGTCACGTTCCATTTTTAGGTTGAAATCCGGGCTAGACAGGTTGTGGACAAGGGGCAAGTCCCTTGATATGAAGCCCATTCCATCACTGAATGCAACCCCAACCCGGAAAGGTGGTGACAGCCACATGCAGGTCAGCGTTCGCGACAACAACGTCGATCAGGCGCTCCGCGCCCTGAAAAAGAAGATGCAACGTGAAGGCGTGTTCCGCGAAATGAAGCTTCGGCAGCATTTCGAGAAACCCAGCGAACGACGCGCGCGAGAAAGGGCCGAGGCAATTCGCCGTGCCCGCAAGATCGCACGCAAGAAAGCCCAGCGTGAAGGGATGCTGTAAGCGCCCCTCAGCCGCAGGGACCTCAAGGTTTCGGACGCCCCCAGGTGAATGCCCGGGGGCGCTCCGGTAAACTTGCCGAACCACCTGTATCGACTATCGACAGATTCGTGACGCCGCTTGGCATCGGCCGGAGGCGAAGTGTTGAGCTGCCGACCTACACCGGCAATGCGGTTGTTCTGAATACGGTCCGCAACGAAAACGACGAGTGCATCTGCGCAACTCCAGGCAACCGCGCCAGGTAGCGCCGGTGAATACGGGCAAAGTCGTCGGTATCACGGGCCGAGAGTTTCAGTAGATAATCCGCCGTACCCGCCATGAGGTGGCATTCCTGAAGATCCGGAATCAGCGCCACTTCGCGCTCGAAGGCATCCAATGCCTCTTCAGTCTGACCGCTGAGCGTAATTTCAACAAAGACCGTCGTCGGACGATCGATCTTCAAGGCGTCAAGAAGAGCGACATAGCTGGAGATCACTCCTTCCGCTTCAAGTCGCTTGACGCGCCGATGACAGGCGGAGGGTGACAGATTTACACACTCCGAAAGTTCGGCATTCGAAGTCCGTCCTGATTCCTGCAGCACCGTCAGGATTCGGCGATCTATTCTGTCGATATCAATCACTGCGCAAAATCCTTCTAAAATAATGAGAATTAACCGAAGATATTATCTACACTGTTAATGTTCAATGGAAGAATTTCAGAAGAAATTGCGTCAAGTCTCCTCCATATTTGGCCCATTATACTGGGAGGGAATCATGAAGATTGGCTGTCCGACGGAGATCAAACCACAGGAATTCCGCGTTGGCCTAACCCCCAATGCGGCGGGCGAAGCGGTGTCCCACGGCCATAACGTCATCATTCAGAGGGGGGCCGGAGTGGAGGCGGGATATCCTGACTCGGACTACACCGCTGTTGGGGCAACCCTGGCCGAGGCGGCCGAGCAGGTCTTTGCGGAGGCGGAGCTGATCGTGAAGGTCAAGGAACCCCAGGAACGTGAGCGCCGAATGCTCCGCGAAGGTCAGGTGCTGTTCGCCTATCTTCATCTTGCGCCAGACCCGGAACAGACCAGGGAACTCCTGGCCTCCGGATGTACTGCGATCGCCTATGAGACAGTCACCGACTCAACCGGTGGTTTACCGCTCCTTGCACCAATGTCTGAAGTCGCAGGTCGGCTCGCTCCCCAGGTCGGCGCATGGACACTTCAGAAGGCCAATGGCGGTCGCGGTGTGTTGATGGGCGGCGTCCCAGGTGTCGGACCTGCAAAGGTGGTCGTCATCGGCGGTGGAATGGTGGGTACCAATGCCGCCCGTGTCGCCGCCGGCATGGGAGCGGATGTAACGGTGCTCGATCGCTCCCTGGTAAGGCTGAGATATCTCGACGACGTCTATAGACGTGAATTCAAAAACCGGTTTTCGACCGCAGCGGCGACCGCCGAGCTGATTCGGGATGCCGATCTGGTAATCGGTGCCGTGCTGATTCCCGGAGCTTCGGCACCCAAATTGATTTCGAAGGAACAGCTGTCCACGATGAAGAACGGCTCGGTCCTGGTCGATGTCGCAATTGACCAAGGCGGCTGCTTCGAAACCTCACGCGCAACGACCCACGCCAACCCGATCTACGAGGTCGACGGCATCATGCATTACTGCGTCGCCAACATGCCTGGATCTGTCGCGCGCACGTCAACTTTGGGGCTTGGCAACGCAACACTGCCATTTCTGCTCGCACTTGCGGACAAGGGCTGGCGGCAGGCATGTTTGGATGATCCAGGCCTTATGGCGGGCCTGAACGTGCATTCCGGAAATCTGACCTGCTACGCGGTCGGAAAGGCATTGGGTATCGACGTCCTGTCCGCGGACCTTGCAGTGAGGCGGTAGTACGGCGAATCATATCCAGAACATTGCTCTCCTGGCCGTTCGGAGGTTGGCAATGTCGTCATGCGAAGATTCCGGGGTTGGGCGATCAGTGAACCTTGAAGACATATGTCCGGCAGATTGACCGTCAGGCGGTGTCGTTGAATTGAGTACTCGTGGAATGGTCCAGTCTCGGAGCAGTGGTAACTGTGCGGCTGCCTGCATTTGGCGGAACCCACCTATCCTGGAAGCTCTCCCTTCAGAGCGTAGCGCAGTATGTCAACCACCTGTCCGGGACGTTCGGCGACAGCGAGCGCGGCCGCATCGACTTCCTTCAAGGCATGACCGTGCTCTGCGCCGTGCAGGACGATGAGCGACTTGCCCAGAGCAGCGGCGTAACCGGCATCGAATGCAGCGTTCCATTGTCTGTACTTCTCGCCGAACCGCACAACGACGATATCCGCGTCCTTGATGAGCTTGCGGGTTCGAATCGCATTGATCATGGCACCCTTATGATCGTGCCAGTGCCGATCTTGCTCGGCACCGAGAATGGCAACACCACAATCGTCGGAAGCGGAATGATCGGTAACAGGGCCGCTGAACTGCAGGCCCAGTCCTTTCGCGGCTTCGATGATTCGCTCCCGCCAATCAGTGTGAATCTCACCTGACAGATAGACATTCAGCTTCATCGCCCGTCTCCCAAATCCATCCGCCCAGCTGAATTACGTAGGCAGGCAATCACTTCGCTATCACTTGTTTGCCCGAAGTCAATGTAACCCTGCCCGACCGCAAGAAAGGGCACCGGTGACAAAAGACATAGGAACCGGTCAACCAGGCACTCGAAGGCGGTCACGGTGTCTGAGGGCGCCACTGGTGTAGCCAGTGTTACACTTGCTGGCGCAAGAAGTTCCAAGGCCTTCAGCGCTGCCTTGGCGGTTGCGCCGGTCGCAATGCCGTCGTCGACAAGGACAGCGTCCTGGCCCTCTACGTCGATTGATGGTCGTCCCTGCAGATAGACCCGGCGCCGCTCATCGATCACCCCCAACTGAAACTCGACTTCGCTGGCCAGTTCGGTCTTGTCGAGTCCCAGTGAATCAAGCACGTCCCTATTCCAGACGGTCTGGGGTTTCACTCCATTCACGACCGCCCCAGCCGCGAGTTCAGGCCGACCCGGAACCCTGATCTTCCGGACCATCAAAAGGTCAAGAGGTGCCTGAAGGATTTCAGCTACCGGAGCCGCTACCGGCGCACCGCCACGCGGGAGAGCAAGAACAACAGGACGGGGGAGCCTGAGTTCCGCAACCGCCTGAGCCAAAGCTTCGCCCGCCTCATTGCGATTCAGAAACCTGCGCAACCGATCTCCTTTCGTGCTTCAAAGTTCTCTTCCGGCGCGGCCAGCCAATTCAACCATACAACCAGATGGCTGGCACCAGTGGATTTTTCCACAGTTCCCGGAATTCGATCTAGGGCCTGTTGACAGTCATGTTGCCGCAACCACGCCGGCGACGGGATGAATCCCCGCCGCGAAGCTCTCGTCCGTCCTGTCGTACCGGGTTGCCATCGCCCGGAACTCCCTGGTTCCCGCGAAGGGGTTCTCGACCTGACGCCGCCACCTGTACATCTCCCGGTCATGCTCCCGGGGTTCCGCACGGTTCCGTTTCGACGGGACCACCGCCTCCGCCCCGCGTAGGGCCAGGTCCTCCAGGAGCCGGTCCGCGTCGAACGCCCTGTCCCCGGACCAGCGCCCCGAAGGAGAGTCCCTCCAGAAGCTCCGCCGTCCCCGCGAGGTCGTGCGCCTGGCCGGGCAGGGTCGTGAACCGGACCAGGTACCCGAGCGCGTCCACGACCGCCACGATCCTGCCCGTCAGGCCGCCCCGGGAGGGGGTGGAATGGATTTCGGGGTCGCGTCCGTCCGGGCTCCGCCCTCGCTGCGGGAATGGCCGGTGTTGCACTTCGGAGTGGAAGTGGGGCAAACATTAAAAGTATGCTTATGTATGACACATCGAAAAGGATATGCAATGCCTTCAGCCGAGCGAATGACCATTACAATGCCGTCAGATATGGCCGAGACCCTGCGCCAGACCGTGGCCGGTGGTGAGTATGCTTCGACCAGTGAAGTTGTCCGCGAGGCGCTGCGCGACTGGACACGCAACCGCGATACCGAGCGCCGCGAGCTTGAGACCCTGCGGGACGCGATCAAAGCCGGGTTGGATAGCGGCCCAGGTATTCCGGCCGATGAGGTCTTTGCCGAGCTGCGGGTGCGCTACGCTGATAAGTCCTGACCGTGGCAAAGCTGGTTATCCTGCCCGCCGCACGGGCAGACCTCATTGACATTGGTGACTTTATCGCGCTCGACAATCCACCCCGTGCTGCTTCCTTCGTGGCTGAGATCGAGGCGAAGATTGTGGAAGTGGGCGGGCGCCCCGGCAGCTTCCAGAAGCGTGACGACCTGCACAAAGGGCTGCGTCACGCACTGCATGGCCGCTATCTGATTTTCTTCATCGAGAAGGGTGATGAAGTGCAGATTGTGCGGGTTATCCAAGGTTCGAGAGACTTGCCAAGACTGCTGAGATTTTAGACTGTCGACCGCTAGTCGAACGCCTCTTCGGTAAGGAGAGGCACGACCGCCGCCGCACAATCCAAACGCAACTGATCCAACCATTCATCCTTCATTTCGCGCGCTTTCCTTCCGGATTCCGGCCCTGCCACGACGAAATCGACCCCGCTCAGATCAAGCTCTAACGGACCCAGCAATGGTGTTGCGCCAACGAACTTCACCGCAGCAGGCACCTGCCGCAGATGGTCGATCCGATGGTGAAACTTCTGCGTCTCAACCGTGACGCCAACCCAGTGATTTTCAGGCCAGTCCAGCTCACCAGCCAAAGCCTTCATCCGCGTTGAACGCTTGGTCAGCATTTGATAGGTGTGCCGAGGCGGCGCCTGGATCACATCGAAAACCTGCCGGATGAACTCGACCGGCACGTCTTTGTGGAACAGATCAGACATAGAACTCAGAAACACCAAACGTGGTTTGCGCCAGCGAAACGGCACATCCAGAAGGTGTTCATGCAAAGTCAGACCAAAACCCGGCCCAGAGGTCTTTGGATCACCGTCTTTCCGATACTTGGGCTGGCCCCGATACCGAAACCGCCGCACAATCTCCAAGGCATAACAATAGTCACAAGCCGGAGAAATCTTGTTGCAGCCTGTCAACGGGTTTCACGACTCGTCATTCCAATCATCCTTGGTTTTCAGGCCCTGCAAATAGGCATGACGTTTGGCCTGCACATCGCGCAGGCCATCTTCGTTCAGACCAAGGAGAGGTAACTGGGTCATTTGCCCTCGTCTTGGCGGCGTTCACGGATTTGATCGCCGTCCAAAATCACTGTCGCAAAAGCCAGATACCAAATGTTGCCCCACTTGTCGGTGAGCATGGCAAAGCCGTCGCCATGATATTGCTCTTGCGGCTCGGCCAAGGATGTGGCCCCTGCGTTAACGGGCCCTAACTGCGCAGGAGACCACCAGTGGCCTTGACGACCCTTTCAACAATCCTTGCACTGACAGAGTCAATCTCTTCGTCCGTAAGCGTCTTGCGTATAGGTTGGAGACGCACAGTGATCGCCAGGGACTTTTTACCCCGGCCCAGAACAGGTCCGGCGAACTCATCGAAAACCCTCACCTCTTCGACCAACTCCCTGTTTGCGCCCTTGGCGGCATTCACCACTGTCTGCGCTTCGACACTCGATTCCACGACAAATGCGAAGTCCCGTTCAACGGCCTGAAGATCCCGTGCTGCGAGAGCCGCCCGGGTCGAGGCGGTTCTACGCGGTTCCGGAACCTGTTCGAGCCAGATCGAGAAGCCAACGACCGGTCCCTTCACGTCCAGTTCGCGTAGAACCCTTGGATGGATTTCCCCGAAAACCCCCAATACCCTCTTCGGGCCAAGACAGATTCTGCCGTGGCGCCCTGGATGCCACCATTCCTCCGCATCGCGAAGCAGCTGAGTCCCTTTAGGTGCTCCAAGCGCAGTCAGAATTACTGCGGCATCCGCCTTGGCGTCAAACACGTCCACAGGGCGCCGCGATGCATGCACATCCTTAGGTCCAGTATGACCGACCAGAATTCCGGATATCTGGGTGCGCTCATCTCCGGGTTCACCCCCATGGAACACCGGTCCCACCTCAAAGAGACCGAAATCCATGAATCCCCGCGCCTGGTTGCGCACAGCGGCCTGCAGAAGGCCAGGCAAGAGGTCGGGACGCAAATGACTCATCTCGCTGGAAATCGGGTTCTCGAGCCTTGTCGAATCCGTGCCACCACCGAACAGTCGGGCTGCGGGCCCGTCAATGAAGGAGTATGTCACACACTCGTTGTAGCCCAGCGAAGCGCAACTGCGCCGGGCAGCACCTTCCCGCCGTTGCCTGACCGTAAGAACAGGTTCTGGAACGCCAGATCGCGGCCGCGGCATCGGTGAGCCTTTCAGTTCTGTCAGCGAGGCAATCCGGGCGATCTCCTCGACAAGATCCGCATCGCCCCGTATGTCCGGACGCCAGGATGGTGGATAGACAAGCTCTTGATCCAACTGGAATCCCAGCGCCTCCAACGTAGTGCGCTGGACGCTGTCTAGGATGTCCATGCCGACAAGTGACTTCACCCGATCGGTGTTCAGCCGATAGGCGCGGCCGGTATCGGGTACGGCACCGTCCATCACCACATTCGATGCCTCTCCTCCACAGATATCAAGGATCAATCCGGTTCCGACATCCAGCCCGGGAAGCGCGAAAGCAGGATCCACACCACGCTCGAATCGGTATTTGGCGTCCGAGGAAATCTTCAGTTCACGGCCAGTTGCGGCGATCTTTACCGGATCCCAAAGTGCGCTCTCGAGAAACACATTCACGGTGTTCCCGGTACAGCCGGAATGCGCACCGCCCATGACGCCAGCGATCGATTCCGGGCCGCGCCTGTCAGAGATGGCGATCATGCCGGGCTGAAGCACGTATTCTCTGTCGTCCAAGGCGAGAATCGGGGTCGGTCCGGTGACATGGTGTATATACAACAGGTCACCCTCAATGACATCCGCGTCAAATACATGGAGCGGACGGTTCATGTCGTATGTCAGATAGTTGGTGATATCCACCAGGGCAGAGATTGGGCGAAGTCCGATCGCCCTGATCCGCGCTTGCAGCCAATCGGGGCTCGGCCCATTTGTGACCCCCCGAATCAATCTTCCCGCGAACAGGGGGCAATCCCTTGACTTCAGGTCGTCATCGATACGGACGCGGATCGGACTCTCGAATCCGCTTTCGACACCGGGCACCTTGTAGGGTTTCAGCTTTCCGAGACCCCGCGCCGCCAGATCGCGCGCAATTCCGCGTACTCCGAGGGCATCCGGCCGATTCGGTGTAATGGCGATTTCGATCATGGGATCGACCTGGCCCGGGTTGGCCTGCTCAAGCCAGTCGACAAACTCTGTCCCTACCGCGGGCTCGCCAGTGAGTTCGATTATCCCGTCATGCTCGTCGGAAAGCTCCAGCTCCCTCTCGGAGCACATCATGCCATGGCTCTCAACACCACGGATCTTTCCTACCTGGATGGTCCTGTCGATACCCGGGACGTACATTCCGGGCTTCGCAACGACGACGCGGATACCTTCACGGGCATTCGGCGCACCGCAGACAATCTCCCGATCGCCTTCACCGGTCTCGACCGTACAGACCCTCAACCGGTCCGCGTCAGGATGCTGGACCGCCCTCCTGACACGTCCCACCGTGAAACCAGCCAACCGATCGAATGGATTGTGGACGTGTTCAACTTCCAGGCCAAGATCCGTAAGCGCATCCGCGATCTGGTTCACAGTTGCCGGGGTCTCCAGATGGTCCCGTAGCCAGGAAAGCGTGAATTTCATGAAACCAGCCCCGTCATTGGTGGAATTGCAGGCATCTTCGGCCCCTCATTGCATAGAAAGATCACGCTCCGCTCACCAGTCGCACGATCCAGTCCGCACAGTGACACGGAAGAGGAAGATTCTCCTGACGCCATTCGGGCCTCCGTCAGCGGTCTCGGCCATGTTTGCGTTGCGTCGAACGTCACGCCGGTCTTGACAGCCCTCCGTGCAGGCTTGGAACATCCAACGCACCAAAACCGTAATGCTTCAACCAACGCAGGTCTCCATCAAAGAAGGCCCTGAGATCCGGCATCCCGTATTTCAGCATCGCCAACCGGTCGATTCCGATCCCGAAGGCAAATCCCTGCCACCTTTCCGGATCGATTCCTCCAGCTTTCAGCACTTTGGGATGCACCATTCCGGATCCCAGGATCTCCATCCAGCTGTCGCCTTCACCCACCTTGAGATGCCCGTCTTCCCATGAACAGCGGAGGTCGACTTCAGCGGAGGGCTCCGTGAACGGAAAATGTGAGGCCCGGAAACGCAGTTCGACCTGATCAACCTCGAAGAAGGCCCTACAGAACTCTTCCAGGCACCACTTCAGGTTGGCCATAGAGATGTCCACGTCTATGGCCAACCCCTCGATCTGGTGGAACATCGGCGTGTGAGTTTGGTCGTAATCCGCTCGGTAGACCCTCCCTGGACAGATAACCCTCAATGGAGCGCCAAATCTCTGCATCGCACGGATCTGAACCGGAGAGGTGTGCGTCCGCATCACATGAGGCGGGTGGGTCCGATCCTCAATCTGTGACATATAGAATGTGTCCATCTCCGTGCGTGTCGGATGTTCAGCCGGTATGTTCAGGGCATCGAAATTGTGCCAATCACTCTCGACCTGCGGTCCCTCGGCCACGGAAAATCCCATGTCCGCAAACACGGCCGTTACCTCTTCGGTTACCTGCGAAACCGGATGCACGGTTCCAGTCGGGCGGGAACGGGCCGGAAGCGTTATGTCAAGCCACTCGGACTCGAGCCTTTCATCCAACGCCGCATCAGCAAGAGCAGCCTTTCTGGCCATGATCGCAGAGGTGATGTCCTCCTTCAGAGCGTTCAGCATCGGGCCGGCAACCATACGTTCCTCAGGCGTCATCTTCCCGAGTTCGCGCATTTTGAGACTGACGTCACCCTTTCGGCCGATAGCCTGTACACGCAGCTCTTCCAACGCCATTTCATCGGGTGCCGCTGCTATTGCAGGCAGGAACCGCTCCCTCAGGCCATCCATGAGAGTATTCTCCAAATTCAGCAACGGTGTGCTAACGGGCACCAGATTTGTTTGCAACCCGAACACCCATACCCACGACATCAGCATGGGTCATAAATCCAGGTCCCCATCTCGGACTGCATTCATCCAGATGCGAAAGATCGCGTTGCCTAACCGGAAGAATCGACTGCAGCCACAGTTCCTGAACTCGTTGTTTCCCATGCCCTGCGCAAGCTCCCACTCGGGTGATGGGAACAGGCGCTCTGTTTCCCTGGGAACATCGACCCTTTCCGAGCGTGCCCATGCAGGTTTCGCTTGAATTCGTGGCCGACGATCAGATACGCCAACTTTCTGTGTGATATGCCGATCTCGGAACCGCGAGCGAACTGCAGCTACCCGAGTTCAACGAACTTTGTATACGGGGACGGGACAGAACAGTTAAGCAGGAGACTGCGGGGGAGTTCCGACCGGATTCCGACCTGGGTTGAGAGGAAGACAGTATGACTCTGAACAGCCGTTTCCTGGCGATATGCGTGGTCGCCACCAGCATCGCATTTGTTGGGTGCACAGGCCGGAAGAGCGCCGAAGAGCCACCGCAACCTGCGGCGAACGACATGTTCTTTGATGCAATCACGATTACAAAGCCCGGAACCGTTACCGGGACGATACTCAATGCGACGCGAGAGTACGGCGAGAGCGGTCACGGGGGCAGCGATCCACAAGTGAGCATATGGTGGCGTTACGCCGCTGATGCCAACGGTAAATTGACCGTTACAGCGGAGAGCGATGAATTCGATCCGATGGTTGCGGCCTATTCCGGTGTCATGGTCAACGCTCTCCAGACCCCTGAGGGAACTGTCCGGTCAAAGCCGGCCATCGGCCAGAGCCGTATCGCCTTTAGGGTCTCGGCCGGAAGAACCTACCACATTGCTGTCGCGGCGGCCTCCGGAGCGACGGGTACCGTGACGCTTCAGGTACAGGACAGCTCCGCACGCCGCTGACCATAGTTTCGGTCGGTCAACTTGGGAGTGACAATACCGCGCGGCGCCTGCATAGACTTGCGCCGAAAATGTCCCGGACCCGCATGGGAAGGATCCGGCGACGATCAAGGATGGAATCAAGCGAGGGCGGATCTTGCCCTTTCGACGATGGCACCAAAGGCTGCCGGCTCGTTGACCGCCAGATCAGCCAATACCTTACGGTCAACCTCAATCCCGGCCTTCGAGAGCCCATTTATGAACCGTGAATACGTCAACGTACCGTCATGGGCTCGAACGGCGGCGTTTATCCGCTGGATCCAAAGTGCCCTGAAATTGCGTTTGCGTGTCTTGCGGTCTCTGGTTGCGTATTGGTTGGCCTTGTCAACGGCCTGTCTGGCAGACTTGAAGTTCTTCGATCGCCGGCCATAGTAGCCTTTCGCGGCCTTGATGGTCTTCCTGTGGCGGGCGTGGGCGAGGGTGCCCCCTGTCGTGCGTGGCATGTTATCGACCTCCTCAGCGCGAATAGGGCATGAAGCCCTTGACGATCTTTTCATCCGGAGCGCTCAATGTGGTTGTCCCACGAGCATTACGGATGAACTTTCTGGTTCGCTTGATCATCCCGTGGCGCTTCCCGGCCTGGGCGACCTTCACACGGCCCGATGCGGTCGTCTTGAAGCGCTTCTTGGCGCTCGACTTGGTCTTCATCTTAGGCATTTCCGTCTCCTTCAAGCGCGGTTTCGGCGCGACTCGGCATGCCTCTTTGGCCGGCCGCCCATTAGAAGCGTGCGTATACGGCGCAATTCACCCGCTGGCAAGTCAATGCTCCCGAATTGCATGCCTATTTCCAATCCCAAGTGCGGTTCCAGTGACCTCGTACTTCCAGCGACCCAGAATTGACCGAAGGGATCGCCATGGTCAGTCATAGCGCGGACCCCTGCGCAGAACAACCTCGGTCAATGGCGCTGCGCCGCGATGTCTGCCCCGCTCTCCATCACTCAACCGGTCTGGCAGCACCTTGGCCTCAAGTATCTTGCCATCATTGCGTTGATGGATAAAAGGACTTGAGCCTGCTTCTCGCGCCGTACGTACAGAACCGCCAGTCGACGGGGCTCGCCGATGAGTTCCTGTGTCGTTGCCGGATGGAAGACCTCATATAGTGTCGGCGGCTGTCTGGAAGCGCGGGAATCCACCGGAATCCCGTGCCTCTTTCCGCCATTAACACCTCCGTTCCACCGGAATTCGCGGCAGACAGTCGTATGGTCACGGCCCAGCGTCCGATTCGAAAGCTCGTTTTCCCTAAGCGCGTATATCCTGCATCTGTCCCCGTGGGTCAGGTGGCGGTCTTCCCTGTTCCAACACAGGGACTGTCGATACCTGCTGGCCGATTCGTAGCATCAGGTGCCAGACAGGGAGGTCACCGCAGCCAATAGTGTTGAATGTCAGGGTGAAAGGGGTTGTCAATCATTGACACTCTACGAAGGGTGATCAATGGTTGCCTTGGCGCTCGTCGCGATGCGTCAAAGCTTGCCCCGGGGCTTCGAATGCAGGTATGGGACATAGGCGCAGTCCTGACGGACATGGACATGCTGCTCCTTGGGCTCTGGAACACCCTCAAGGTGTTCTGCCTCGCGATCTTGTTTGGGGTGCCGCTTGGGCTGACCTTGGCTCTTGGTCGGATGGCACGAATCCCGGTGTTGTCCCAGATCTGTTCCTTCATCATCGAGTTCTTTCGGACTACGCCGCCGCTGGTGCAGCTTTTCTGGTTCTTCTTTGCCCTGCCGATCCTGATCAGCGTCCAGATGACGCCATTCGTGGCCTCGGTTATCACCTTTTCGATCCAGTCCTCGGCCTTCTTTGCCGAGATATTCCGCGGCGGCATCAACTCGATCGACAAGGGTCAATGGGACGCGGCGCGTGCCATCGGCATGACGCGCCAGACGAGCTTGCGTCGGATCATTCTGCCACAGGCCGTCAAGCGGATGATCCCTGCCTTTTCGGAGCGGGCGATCGAGCTACTGAAGACGACCACCCTGATCTCGACGGTATCCTATGCCGATCTGATGTTTCAGGCCAATGAACTGGCATCCAAGACCTTTCGCCCACTCGAGGTCTACACGGTAGTGGCGGTCATGTACTTCTTCCTGATATTCGTCTTCTCGCAACTGACGATCCTGCTGGAACATCGGCTCGCAAGGACCGGCGAAGGTACGGTGAGGTAGGCGGTGCCATGAGCTACAACTGGAATTTCGCTTCCGTTTTCGAGTACTGGGATGTCCTGCTTGTCGGGCTCGTGGGCACATTGTCGATTTTCACCGTTGCCTGTTCGCTGGGGCTGAGCCTCGGCCTCGTCGTCGGCATGATGAGGTACTCGAAGCGGGCTCTCGTGAACTATCCTGCCCGACTCTTCGTCGAGGTCTTTCGCAACACGCCGGTACTGGTCCAGATCATCTGGTTCTACTTTGCCCTGCCGGTGGTCATCGGCGTCGAGGTGACCCCATTTCTGGCCGCAACGCTCGGCATGACCCTCAATACCATCGCGTTTTCAGCCGAGGTGTTCCGGGGCGGTATCCAGTCGATTGACCGCGAACAATGGGACGCAGGCAAAGCCATCGGGATGAGCTATGGCCAGACAATGGGGAGGATCATCCTGCCCCAGGCACTGAAGCGGATGCTGCCACCGCTAACGAGCCGCGGGATCGAGGTCTTCAAGATATCCACGCTTGCCTCTGTCGTAGCCTACCCCGAGACACTCCAGCAGGCCAAGCTCATCGCCTCTTACGAGTTCAACCCGATCGAGGCCTATACGGTTGTGGCGATCCTGTTCTTCCTCGTCTTGCTTCCAATGGTGCAGCTGACTTACGTGCTGGAACGTCGCTTCGGCAAGAGCGACTAAGGAGGCAAATATGGCGACCGCAGTCGAAATCCGAGGCCTTCACAAGCGGTTTGGCGGGCTTGAGGTGCTCAAGGGCATCGATCTCGACGTGATGCAGGGCGAGGCGGTGGTGCTTCTTGGCTCATCAGGGTCGGGGAAAAGCACGCTTCTACGGTGCATCAATTTCATGGAAGAACCCAATGAAGGACAGATCCGAATCAACGGTGACCTGATCGGCACCGAACGGGGCGGGCGAATGACCTATCGGGAGGCGGAACTTTGCAAGCTGCGCAGCCGGGTGGGTATGGTTTTCCAGCATTTCAACCTGTTTCCCCACAAGACGGTGCTTGAGAACGTTATGGAGGGGCAGGTGATCGTACTCCGCCGGTCCGCAGCTGAGGCCCGGGAAAGGGCCGTGGCACAGTTGACCAGGGTGGGCCTCGCAGAAAAGGCTCCCGAATATCCAGCGCGCCTGTCAGGTGGGCAGAAGCAGCGCGTTGCCATTGCCCGCGCCCTGGCCATGGACCCTGAGGTCATGCTCTTTGACGAGGTCACCTCCGCGCTTGACCCCGAACTGGTGGGCGAAGTTCTCAAGACCATGCGCCAACTCGCCGACGAAGGCATGACGATGGTCTGCGTCACCCATGAGATCGGCTTTGCCTATCACGTTGCCAACAAGGTCTGTTTCCTGCACGAGGGTCAGATTCTTGAACAAGGCACGCCGCATGATTTGCTGAAGATGCCCAAGACGGACCGCGTCCGCGATTTCCTCGACGGACATTCGCTTTTCAAACTACCCGACTGAGCAAAAAACAAAGGGAGGTCACCTCATGACATCATTGCTCCAAAAAGCTGCCGGCTTCTGCGCGACGTTGGCGATCCTTACGGTTGCTGCGTTTTCGGTGCCGCAGGCCCAGGCACAACAATCGACCTGGAACGCAATCCAGGAACGTGGCACGCTGCGCATTGGCGTGACCCAGGCGCCTCCATGGTTCACCAAGGATATCCGGACCGGCGAATGGACCGGTGGGCTGGGCATCTCCATCGGTGAGGCCATGGCCGAGGTGCTCGACGTCGAGCTTGAGACCGTCGAAGTAACCTGGGGTACAGCCATTGCCGCCCTGCAAGCCGACCGAATCGATGCCATGTTCTTCATGTCACCGACCGCGTCCCGCGCGATGGCCGTCGATTTCACCCATAACCCGGTCGTCTTCCTGTCGCAGGCGGTGCTTGCAGCGGAAGAACTTGACGCATCTTCTTGGGAGGTCCTCAACAACGCTGAAGTCAGCCTGTCGGTGCCGCAGGCGACTTCCATGGACCAGTTCCTGACACGCATGGCGCCGGATGCGGACATCCAGCGCTTTCCCGACAATGCCGCCTCTATCGCGGCGTTCCAGTCTGGCCGTGTGGATGCCGTTTCACTGATGCTGCCGCCGCTGCTGTCGGCACGCCAGAGCATGGGTTCGGGCGTGATTTCGGTCCCGACGCCGGCGTTTACCGCACCGGCCAACATTGCCGTCCGGAGAGAGGCTGATGATATCTGGGTGGACTGGCTCGATACCACAACCTTTTACTGGTACGAGACCGGGCGCATTCAGTCGTGGTATGACGAATTCCTCGTGGAATTCGGAATTGATCCGGCTGACAGCCCGCCGATCCAGCGCGAGCTGCTCTTTATGCGCTGATCCCTGCTGTGGGGCGGTGCCTGCCGCCCCCGCACCAACGTGTCGCTACGTCCGGAGTCTGTGGCTTGTCGCCTCTGACTGAAATCCGCCAGCGCCCCCCAATCGTCAGGGAACAGATCCGCGGGATGCTACGAAGCCGCATCATCAGCGGTGACCTGAGATCCGGAGCGAAGGTAACTCAAACAGACCTATCGCGCCGGCTTGCTGTCATCCGCGGGCCGCTACGCGAGGCGATCATTCAGTTCACCAAAGAAGGGCTTCTGGTCAAGGCGCATTATTGTGGATTGCGCGTGCGCTCGGTCAGGGAGAGTGTACTTGTGAAACTCAATTCCATTCGCACGACACTTGAGCGGCTTGCTCTCGCACAGGCTCGGGAGCAGGGGGAAGACGAGACGATCTCCTTGCTGAGGAACCGGTACCAGAGGCTCGAGGCCGCGTCGGAACGCCGGGACCTAGCCGCTTCGGGCGATGGCGAGGCCTCATTCCACAGCTGGAGCTACAGACTCACCCGGCACGGGCCTTTGCGGGCGCACTGGAACAAGCTTGTCCGGTCTGTTCAGATCTGCATGCCGTTCCACCAGAAAGAGCACAGAACCGAAGGCGTCTTCATGTTCGCCAATGCCGAGTGCCTGAAGTTGGTGTCAGGAATTGACCTTGGCGCCGTCTCCTATCACATTTGCCATTACATGCAGCAGGGCCTGAGGGATGTGTCTGCCTGCATCCCCAAGGACGAAGCGACGTGATGGACCAGTCTTCCGGCGCCACCAAACACAATACACACGCCTCTGACCACGACCCGCGCAATGACGCGCTTCTCATTTGGGTCAATGGAGAGCTCGTCCCTAAGCACGAAGCCAAGATCAGTGTCTATGACAGCGGCTTCATGCTCGGTGACGGGATGTGGGAGGGCCTGAGGCTCTACGATGGGCAGTGGGCGTTCTTCGACGAGCATATGGACCGGCTCTTCAACTCGTTGAAGTCCGTTTCGATCAAGCCCTGTCTGACACCGGCAGAAGTCCGTGACCTGCTCGACCGGACCGCCGCCGCAAACGGGATGTCCGGTGATGCCCATGCCCGGCTGATGATCACCCGGGGCCCCAAGGTCAAACCGTTCCAGCATCCCTCCCTGTCGCGATCCGGACCAACGGTTGTGGCAATTGTGGAGCATTCCAAACCGGTCGAGGCGTTGCAATCCAAGGGCATCCGCCTGGCCACCGTCCCGCAGGTGCGCGGCCTGCCGATGAGCCAGGACGCCAAGTACAACAGCCATTCCAAGCTCAACTGTGTCATCGCCTGTCTTCAGGCCGAGCAGGCGGGTGCCGACGAGGGGCTGATGCTCGACCCCCATGGGTTCGTGAACACGACCAATGCCTGCAACTTCTTCATTGTCCGACGGGGCGAGGTTTGGACTTCGACCGGCGACTACTGCATGAACGGAGTGACGCGCGCCAAGGTCATCGAGGTCTGCCGCGCCGATGGAATACCGGTCTTCGAAAGGAACTTCTCACTCCACGAGGCCTATGGCGCGGACGAGGCCTTCCTGACCGGTACGTTCGGAGCCCAGACGCCAGTCTCTGAGATAGATGGCAAATCCATCGGGACGGGCGACCGGCCGGTAATGGCCCGCATCGTCGCGCTCTACAAAGCGCTGGTGGCCGAAGACGTAGCCTGCCAAAACCAGCGCACCGCCTCTGGATCCCTGTGAGCGTCGGCTGGCCAAGCCATTGCTCCAAAGCTTCAAATGTCGCCTTGCCATCGTTGCCCGCCCTCAAGGCCAATGCATGGCCTTCAAATCAATCAGACGGGAAGCGCACGATGGGTGCCAGAGACCCCGCAATAGCGGCGCCACTGCCACCCGTGAGCGAAACACCTCACGCTATTTCCGGAATCCGGACTTCCAGGAATCCTCATATCCGGGCGGCCTGCACGCCAAGTTATCGCAACCCTCGAATACCCTTACCGTCCGTGGGTACACATCCTCGGTCCCGTAGTCCGGATTTTGCTATCGCGACGGAGCCGCTGCCGCACGGGAGCGTCGGCTCCGAAGCGCAACACCGGCCATTTCCGCAGTAAGTCCGCAGCCCGAAGCCTCAGGAATTCAACCTTCGGGACTCAGGAAACGATCTGCCATTGCCCGGCACCGTCGCGACATGCGGTACCATAGGATTTCTGCAACTCGCCGCCGATGCGCACTGTCGTCTGGTACTCCCGGCAGGTGCGCCCATCCGCCATGCGTCCGCTCCGGACGATGGTCGTCTGCCCACTGGCCGGCCCAGCTGCGTTCTGCGGGTTGTCCCAGGTGATCGTCTGGCCACTCTCCAGTGATTGGACAGCCGCACGCTGAGCCGCGCTACGTGACTGTTCGTCCAGGGAACGTCCAACCTGGGCGCCGGCGAGAGCGCCAATGGCCGCTCCAGCCGCCGTCGCGGCAACTTTGCCGTCTCCCTTACCGAATTGATTTCCAGCAAGACCGCCGACAATGCCTCCCAGCGCGGCACCGGCGGTCTCGTTCTCCCCCATGCAACCCACCAGGACACCGCATGCGACCATTGCCGCCACTACCGTTCGCTTCTTTCCACCCATCTCTCATTCACTCCTTCATTTTCAGCCATTCCAGATTAAAGGATTGGAATGGCCCTGAAAAGCGGTAACGTGCGGCTATTCCGGTTCTGCCTGATAAATGAGCCTCTCGTCACATGGCGCGACACGCAGGATATTCGTTGAGCCAGGCTGATTGAACGGGACCCCCGCCGTAACCACGATCTGGTCATTCGAGGATACGAATCCATGATCCTGCGCTGCCCGAACCGCCCGGATGACCGCTTGCTTGAACCGTCCCATCTCTCCAACCTCAATGCAATGCGCGCCCCATGTCAGGCATAACCGACGTGCCGTGCTCTTGAGGCCTGCCATACCGACAATTGGCACCCCGGGACGTTCCCGGGCCACAAGGGCCACTGTCGTTCCCGACTGTGTGAAGCAGCAGATCGCCTTGATATCCGTCGTCTCGGCGATCTCACGGGCGGCCGAAACAATCCCGTCCGCCACACTGGTTTTCCGTGCACCACGGGTTGCGACTGTGATGTCCCGGTAAGTTGGATCACTTTCAACCTCAATGGCGACGTTGTGCATCGTGTTCACGGCCTCAACGGGATGTTTGCCTGCAGCCGATTCCGCCGAAAGCATCACTGCATCCGCGCCTTCGTAGATTGCGGTTGCGACATCCGATACCTCCGCTCGGGTGGGCACCGGCGACGATATCATGCTCTCAAGCATCTGGGTCGCGATTATGACAGGCTTTGCTGCAGCACGTGACCTTCTAACCAACCGCTTCTGAATGGGAGGAACGTTCTGAACCGGCAATTCGACGCCGAGGTCTCCCCTCGCCACCATTATTCCATCCGACACCGCAAGTATTTCATCGAAAGCCTTGACCGCCGCCGGCTTTTCAACCTTGGTCATGACAGCCGCGCGATCCCCGATCAGACGCCTGGCTTCCAGAACATCATCGGCTCGCTGAACAAATGACAGGGCGACCCAATCGACGCCCAGAGCACAGGCGAATTCAAGATCCGCGCGATCCTTGTCAGTCAAAGCCGTCAGTGGAAGCACCACATCAGGCACGTTGACACCCTTGCGATCAGAGATTTCGCCTCCAGTCACCACTCTGCAATCCGCAAAGTCCGCACCGCAGCTTTCGACGTCCAACCGGATTTTCCCATCGTTGACCAATAATGGCGTTCCAGGCACCAAAGCATCCAGAACTTCGCGATGCGGAAGAAAGACACGACCAGCGTCTCCCAGCGCCTCATCAAGATCAAAACGAAACGTCTGTCCCTCCTTCAGTGTTTCACTCCCGTCGGCGAACACTCCGCAACGCAGCTTCGGACCCTGAAGATCGGCGATGATTGCGATCGGTCGTCCTGTGTCTTCCTCCACCTTTCGTACGGTCCCGTGGAGCGCCCTGAAGGCCGCATGGTCACCGTGGCTCATGTTCAGACGGAACACGTCCGCCCCAGCCTCGAACAGCGATCGAATCACTGGATAGCTGTCGGATGCCGGACCCAGAGTAGCGACAATTTTCACGTTTCTGAACCGTCTCATGTACTCCCTCGCATATGGTCGCCGCCACTTTTGCGGCGAATTCGTGCCTGTATGGAATGAATCCAGAAGCCTGACAACCGGGACGGCTGGCATCGCAATGGAATAGACACTATTCTCGCGACTTTATGAGAGACGAGGTCCAAACTGTTTTTCCGGCGTTTGAGGTCATCGGCAGGAACCGCCCAGGCCCATGGCTGATCACCTGTGATCACGCAAGCAATTCCGTTCCGGTAACGGTCTGTGGAGGTGATCTCGGGATACCCCCTGCCGAAATGTGTCGCCACATAGCGTATGATATTGGGGCCGCAGGCGTAACAAGGCTGCTGTCAAACCTGCTCAACGCCCCCGCAATTCTCTGCTCGTTCTCACGGTTGGTCATCGACCCCAACCGCGGCGAGAACGATCCGACATTGGTGATGCAACTGAGCGATGGCACAGTCATCGAAGGAAACCGTGAACTTGATGACGCGGAGCGCGAGCGTCGCCTCGATCTGTTCCATCGGCCCTATCACGCTGAAATCTCGTCCTTGGCGAACGCCGCCAATGAACCATTCGTCTATCTGGCGGTGCACAGTTTCACGCCGCGTCTCAACGCCCGGTCGGAACGCCCTTGGGATATCGGCGTACTCTATTCGAACAGCGACGAGAGGTTCGCGCTTCCCCTGATCGAACGGCTGGAAAGGGAGACTGACCTCTGCATAGGACGGAATGAGCCCTACGCCGGCGCTCTGGCTGGCGACAGCCTGGATCGCCACGCCCTGCGTTTCTGCCGACCCAACGCCCTGATCGAAATTCGCCATGATCTGATCGACAAAGGGGAAACCCAGCGTGAATGGGCCACTCGGCTCGCTCCCATTCTGACGCAAGCATTTGAACGCGCGGATATCCATTAGATGAATCGCAATGGCTATGTCATTCCCAACTCGATCACAGCGGCGTATCCTGAGTCGAACAATGCAATGGCAAGGATTCTGGAACCAAATGGAGAAATCAATGGAAGATCTAACCCGTATGGAACTTGAAGCTGCCGCGTTCCGACGCCTGCGGGCGCACCTGACCGAGAAACGTACCGACGTTCAGAACATCGATCTCATGAATCTCGCGGGTTTCTGCCGTAACTGCCTGTCCCGCTGGTATCAGGAAGCTGCGGGTGAACGCGGTATCGAAATGTCAAAGGATGAGGGGCGCGAACTCTTCTATGGCATGCCATACAGCGAGTGGAGAGCCAGATACCAGACCGAAGCCAGCGACGAGCAGCGGTCAGCCTTTGCGGCTGCCATGGAATCGAATGACAGGGAGTGAATTTCCAGATCTGGCAATTCCCGATTTCGTGGGCTGACTTGCCGCGGCTTCGCCAACGGATCATGTAGAATACAGGTCCCGACGGCAATTGCCGTTGAACGCCGGAATCGGGACCTTCCGGGCGGCCCGGGAGGCGCGGGCCACGGTAAGCGGTTAAAGTACGGCGTCCGGTCGGGTCCCATCCATCCCTTTTCCGTTTGACAGTATAGGGCATCGCCCGTCAGTGAGTGGCCATCGGGGCGGATCACTTCGGGGGCCACCATGGTGGCACATGCGGGATCGGGGACGGACGGGCAGGACGGCTTCGCCGGACGCCGCCGGCGGGCTCGGCGGGCCCGGGCGGGAGCTGTCCCGCTGGCTGGGGCCGGCGCCCTGCCGCCGGAGGCGGAGGGACCGCTCCGGTCGCCGGGCGGACTGTCCGGGCCGCGGGCGGCCACGGCCGCGTCCCGGGAGGGACAGCGAGAGCACCACGAAGACATAAGGAGCATGCATTAGCAAATCAATTGTTTCAAAAATCCAACCTCCTACTGCGCAATGCTAGTGTTTCGCGAAAAACAAAAGAGTCCATATTTCATGCCGGACTTTCAGCCGCCGCCATCTCCTGGAGCCTGCGGTGCCCGCGCTTCCACGACGCCACCAGATCCTCCGGATTCCGGCTCCAGCGGAACGGGCGGGCGTCGCTGGCGTTGTGGTGCTCGATGTAGCCCTCTATGGCCGCGACGCAGTCGTCGAGCGAGTCGAAGACGGCGTCCTTCAGCCGCTGCCTCGTCAGCCTGGAGAAGAAGCCCTCGACCGCGTTCATCCACGACGCCGATGTCGGGGTGAAATGGAATGTCCAGTCGGGACGGTTCCCCAACCATTCGTGGACCTCGGCGGACTTATGGGAGGACACGTTGTCCAGGATGACGTGCACCGGGGTGCCCGGCCCGGTCCCTTCGGCGACGTGGGCGGGGAAGGCGGTGAACTCCGCCGACCGGTGCCGCCCGGTCATCTGACCGACCACCCTGCCTGTCGCGACGGCGGGGGCCGCCAGCAGGCAGGTGGTGCCGTTGCGCCTGCAGTCGCGCGTCCTGGTCTCCGCATGCCCCGGCTTCATCGGGAGGGGCCTCTGGGTCCGCCCAAGTGCCTGAATCTGCGTCTTTCCGTCAACCGAGAGGACCACCGCATGGTCCGGCGGGTCGACATACAGGCCCACGACGTCGCGGACCTTGAGCTCGAACCGCGGGTCGCGGGAGACCCTGGACGTCCTGACCTGGTGCGGCCTGAGCCCGTTGCGCTTCAGGATGCTGTGCACGTTCGTGGCGGTCAGCGCCAGCCTCCTCGCCAGCGCCCGCAGTGTCCAGTGCCGGGCGTGCGGGGGCGGTGGCGACATCGCCAGGGCGACCACGGCCCTCACCGTTCCGTCCGGGGTCGGCTCCAGTCCCGGAGGGCGGGTCGCGTCCCGCAGCAGCCCGTCCACGCCCCGCCCAGGGAAGCGGTCCCACCAGCGCTCCACGGTCGACCGGCACTTTCCGGTCCGCCGGATGGCCTCCGCGGCGCCGCCCCCCGACCCGAGGTCGAGGATGATCCGGGCGCGCCAGACGTGCTTCTGGATGCTCCGCCGGTCCTTCGCGATCCTTTCGAGGCGTTCGCGGTCGCCGTCCGAAAGCCTGATTTCCTGTCTCTTCGGTTTCCTGCCCATTGCCCTGCCTGCTGTCTCTATGGTTGTTACGGGGCCGCCTGACGGCGACCGGAAGACAGTGGCACGCTTCACGGACAAATGCAAGCATTTGTTTCTTACAATCCACTAGAAAGATGCTCCGGTCATTGGCTCAAGAAGTAACGAATAGAGAGACAAGGACATGTGTACTCTTGCCTCTCGCAAATTTTGGTTCTCGGTTCAATGCCGTAAAGGAGTCTGTGCATAATTCGGTGCAAACGGAGGTGGCTGCGACACGGATCGACAATACACTAAAGGCTATCGAAAATGGTCTTCCCAAAAGTCCCGAAGGACGCTTCTTCGGACGAGGATTAGTTTTTCACGTCCCAGCCAAAGCTACCGCAAGGCATGGTATAGCTTCTCTATGGTGCATGGGCGGACACAATACAAGCTGTGGGGTGTAGCTCAGGATTCTTGGCTCTGGTCTATTTCTTGGCCCATAGTCCTGGAGCACGTGCCAGGCGGATCAAGCCACAGCGGCATGACAAGAATCTTGGGCTACACCCCAAGCTGTGTCATCCGCGGGCGAATTCGATTTGGTGTATGTTATGATCCGAAGTTTCATTATGATTGCGCCCTTGGTAACTCCAAAAGTAGGCGCTTTCCTAGTGTAGCGCCATCGTAGAAATGAGTATTCTGTTTGACTGTCTCCAGGCTTCATGCCATCTGTTCCGGCATCAGGCAACCCGCAGGCGGCGGAAGGCGGCGGCAGACCGCTCCGGCCTGCATCATGGAACGGAGCGGACAATGGCACAGAGGACGGGGACTCCCAGGAACAGGGGACGCAGGATTTACCGGGTCCGCCTTTCGGATGGCGGGAGGGCGGAACTGCGGCAGCTGGCCGACAGCAGGGCGGCGGCGTACAGGCGCCGGCACGCCCGGATCCTGCTGCTGGCCGACGAGGACCGTGATGACGGGGGCCGCACCGACTGCGGCATCGCGCCGGTCCTGGAGACCGGCAGGTCGACCGCCGGGCGGGTGCGCCGCCGCTGCGCCGGGGAGGGTCTGGAGGCGGCGCTGGTCCGCCGCGAACAGAGGAACCGGAAGGCGCGCAGCCTCGACGGCGGGGGCGAGGCGAAGCTGGTGGCCATCGCCTGCCCGCAGCCGCCGGAGGGGCGGAGCCGGTGGACGATGCAGCTGCTGGCGGACCGGCCTGGCGGGCTGGAGATCGTGGACACGATCTCGGACGGGACCGTAAGGAAGACCCTGAAAAAAACGACATGAAGCCATGGCTCAGGCGGTACTGGTGCATCCCGCCGAAGGCCAGCGGCGACCTCCTCGCCGCCATGGAGGACGTGCTGGAGCAGTACCAGCGGGAGTTCACGGAGGACGAGGTTCTGGCCGTCATGGACGAGACCTCGAGGCAGCAGAGGAGGGAGACCCGTGTGCCGCGGCCGGCGCGTCCCGGCGACCCCGCCATCCACGACTTCGAATACGAACGGAACGGCACCGCGAACCTGTTCATGCCGTTCGCCCCGCTGCTCGGATGGCGGGAGGTGAAGGTCACCGACCGCCGGACGCGCAGGGACTGGGCCAGGGTCATCCGCGAGCTTGTCGACGTCACCTTCCCCGGCAGGCGCATCGTGCTCGTGATGGACAACCTGAATGTCCACACCGTCGGCTCCCTCCACGGGACGTTCCCTCCCGCCGAGGCGGCGCGGATCGCCGCCCGGCTGGAGATCCACTACACCCCGAAACACGGAAGCTGGCTGAACGTGGCCGAGATAGAGATCGGGGCCATGGTGCGCCAGTGCCTGAACCGCCGCATTCCCGACCGGGCGGCGATGTGCCGGCAGACCGGGGCATGGGCGGAACGGAGGAACCGGGAGAAGGCCGCCGTCAACTGGCGTTTCACGACAGCCGACGCGCGCGTCAGGCTCAGGTCCCTTTACCCGTCAACGCAATGATGTCGCTACACTAGTTGCCACGGAGAGAAAGTGCTCAAGGCGGGACGAAAGCATGTCAATATAGCCCCCAACGACAACATCAGATAGTAAAGAGGCCACGATCCACTTGGATGATGGCCTCTTTGAATTCTTTGGCTGAGCATTCGGTTAGCGGACTACCTACACAGTTTCGCTCACTGCATAATCGGTGTGTCCAACGCGCCTTTTAAACCAGGCCAGCTAACAAGGAGAGGATGTGCACTTCCAACTTGATCGATCACCAGATGACGGATTGCCAACTGCGGTCACCGTCTAGCCCGGTCACAAAGACCGGTATCCCTGCTTTGGCCTCCTGACTCTCGCTCCCAGCAGATATCAGCGTATCCTCTGCCGAAAACTCCGTGTGGAATTCCCGCTCTGAAGTTCAGAGGCTTCGATTCCGTGCGAAACCAGATAACTATTTGTGCATCGACGCTGAGAAGTCAATACCTTTGATGCCTCATTTCCCTGATTGCAGCGAAGGCGCGGCATACGTGCGGCGCTCGCCTCGGTTGTTCGGAGTTTGCGCCGAGCAGGTTTGAAGAGTGCAGTCAGGGCTAACGTGAACGTCGACTTGCTGGACTCAATCGGCCGCGTTTGCCTGTAAGCGACCAAATGCTGACGTAACGCATTCGTCTTGATCTGCGCCACCTGTGTGCGGGAGGATTCCGCGATCAATTCAATCTGATCGGAGGGTTATCCATGACAGGTGTCAAGCAACGCCCAATTGGGTAAACGCTCTCGGTTTTCTGAGTTCGCCGATCCAGTCGATCTCGCGGTGGGTGTCCAGGTCGAACACACCGATGTCACAGGATCTTTGTGGGCGCTTCGGCTCCCCAGTGGCTCGGCCATGCGAAGCGCGAGCCGCTCGCGCAGGGTGATCGGGCTGGCGCCGAGCGTGACTTCGGTGGGTGGATTGGTTACGTCAGTCATGCCGCCTCCACTGCCTCCGCTTTGCGGAAGGCAAGGACAAAGTCAACCGCCTTGAAGGCTTGGCTGGCGGCACGGAAGATGGCCCGGTTATCCTCGTTCACAACCCCAAGCCATGAACCGATATAGCCCTAATGGCGCACGGTCGGTTTGATGTTGAGGCTCGCGCAGATGAACGCGCTTGCCATTTCGGTCACTATATCCTGACAGTCAATGCCGCTACGATCACTGCGAACATTCACACCAGCTCAGACGAATGTAGCCTCCGCCTCAAACTTCGTCAGGTTAGCAAGCCCTGTCCTGCAATCCGGCGCTTTTTCTCAGCGGCAGCAGTTTTCATGTTTCGCAGAAGCCTCTGCTTTTTTAGTGAGTTTGGATCACCGACGGTCTTGCGACTTCCTTCAATTATGGCCGAGGTATGCGTGAGAAGTTCAGAGTTTCGACCGCTGCCGAGGTATTCGCGTTTCAATGCGCGCATCGAAGCAGTCTTTGGTGGTTCATTCAAAACAAAAGAGTCCATATTTCATGCCGTATTCTCGGCCGCCGCCATCTCCTGGAGCCTGTGGTGCCCGCGCTTCCACGGCGCCACGGGATCCTCCGGATTCCGGCTCAAGCGGAACGGGCGGGCGGCGCTGGCGTTGTGGGGCCCGGTGTAGCCCTCCATGGCCGCGACGCAGTCGTCGAGCGGGTCGAAGACGGCGTCCTTCAGCCGCTGCCTCGTCAGCTTCGAGAAGAAGCCCTCGACGGCGTTCATCCACGACGCCGATGTCGGGGTGAAATGGAAGGCCCGGTCGGGACGGCCCCCCAGCCATTCGTGGACCTCGGCGGAATTATGGGAGGACACGTTGCCGGGGATGACGTGCACCGGGGCGCCCGGCCCGGTCCCTTCGGCGACATGGCCGGGGAGGGCGGTGAACTCCGCCGACCGGCGCCGCTCCACCGTCCGCCCGACCACCTTTCCGGTGGCGAAGTCCAAGGCCGCCAGCAGGCAGGTCGTGCCGTTGCGCCTGCAGTCGTGCGTCCCGGTCTCCGCATGCCCCGGCCTCATCGGGAGGGGCCGCTGGGTCCGCCACTAGCGTTTTGTCTTCGGACTCTTTGATACTATCTAGTGTAGCACCATCGTAGAAATGACGGTTCTGCCTGGCTGTCTCCCGGTATCATGCCACCTTTGCCGGCATCAGGCAACAGGCGGGCGACGGGAAGGCGGCGGCGCACGCACAGGCGCCGGCGCGCCCGGATCCTGCTTCTGGCCGACGAGGCCCGTGACGATGGGGGCCGCACCGGTTCCGGCATCGCGCCGGTCCTGGAGGCCGGCGTGCCGGCCGCCGGGCGGGTGCGCCGCCGCTGCGCCGGGGAGGGTCTGGAGGCGGCGCTGGTCCGCCGCGAGCGGAGGAACCGGAAGGCGCGCAGCCTCGACGGCGGGGGCGGGGCGAAGCTGGTGGCCCTCGCCTGCCCGCAGCCGCCGGAGGGGCGGAGCCGGTGGACGATGCAGCTGCTGGCGGACCGGCCTGGCGGGCCGGGGACCGTCGACACGGTCCCGGACGGGACCGTGAGGAAGACCCTGAAAAAACGATGTGAAGCCGTGGCTCAGGCAGTACTGGTGCATCCCGCCCAAGGCCAGCGGCGACCTCCCCGCCGCCATGGAGGACGTGCTGGAACAGTACCAGCGGGAGTTCACGGAGGACGGGGCGCTGGCCGTCATGGACGGGACCTCGAAGCAGCAGACCAGGGAGACCCGCGTGCCGCGACCGGCGCGTCCCGGCGACCTGAGCGGCTCCTCCGCCTCCGGCGGCAGGGCACCGGTCCCCAGCCAGCGGGACAGCTCCCGGCCAAGCTCGCCGACCCTGCCGGCGGCGGCCAGCCGGCACTCGATGCCCGGCTGCCGGGCCAGCAGCCAGTCCATCGCGGCATACAGTTCGCTATCGGTCAGGCAGCACTGCCTGATCGATGAAGAATATATCTGTCAGCAGCGCACGCACCGCAATCAATCCGTTGGTGTTGTCCACCATCATCGATGAGATCGAGGGCTTTTGAAGCAGCAAACCGATGATGGCTTTTGCAGTTGCGACATCGCCGCGCACGCGGTCTGTGAATGCGCCGTCGTCTCCAATGCCATGGGCAAGCGCCGAATCCATTTCGCTTAGCGCCGCGTCAAATCGCTTTAGAAACTGACGAATCTGACTCTCGCCGCCACCTTCCTGAACCTCCCGCGACCGTCCCTGAGCCGCGTAGGCAAGCATGAATTCATATGCCTCCTCTATCCGGTCAAACGCATCACGAAGCGACACGGCCTGTGCGGTCCGATCGTTCATCGCCGAGTTCTCCTCGCCTTCTCGGGACCGTAACCCCAGATCATCGATATCAGGTATTCCCGGTGTCCAGGAATGACCGCGAAATACACATGGACTATGAATAGGAACAACAGGAGCATCGAAGCACCGCCATGCAGGACGTAAACCACCCCCCAGGATTGATCGGACAGTATCGTCGGATCACGCCGCCAAAATACCGTGTCGATCTTCGCGAGCATCAAAAGCCCTGTGAGTGCCAGGACAAGCACAGTCAGAGCCGCGGCGGCATGATAGGCCTTCTGAAGCGCGTCATACTTCGCTGACCGCAGACCTTCGTGACCAGCATTGCGAAGATTGAGAACGAGTTCGCGAAAGTCATCAGGGTCCGGAACCATCTCACTGATGCCATGAACGGCCAGCACGCGCCAAAGATGGAAGATCACGGCGAGTGTCAGCACCACACCTGACATCCAATGCAGAGGAACCCAGTCGAAGCGAATTCCCAGGATTGGCAGAAATGCCGATGCGCCGAGCAACACGACGGAAATCGCCATCAACCAGTGAAACACCCTGTCAGGAAATCTGTGACGGACACCCGTCGGCCCGTGATTCCTTTGCATCGGCTTTGGATTCCCAAGACTGTAGGTGATGACCCTAGGCGAAACGCAAACTCAGCCACCTCGGCGTATCAACCGAAGAACGACATGTGCAAGAACGACAGCCAGCGCCGCAACAACCGGTAGCCATAGCCACTCCCAGTTCACACCTACGAGCATACTTTGCCCAAAGGCATCCTGCTGATGACGCAGAAAGGGCATTCAGTCAGGCAAGCGACCTAACCGCGCGAGCTGCGAGGTTTTCCATCAGAGGTATCTTGAAGTGATTGTAGTTGAGTGGCTTTGCGCCGCTTGCCGCAACCCGCTTGACGAGCGATTCCAGTTCCTCGCCTGGCCTTTCGCCCTTGACAAGATCTTCCACGTCGGTCAACCGGCGCGGCGTGCACTGGACCGCTCCACAGACCATGGATACATCGCTGATCCTACCGCCATCCATGCGTGCTGCCATTGCGACATTGACGAGGGCGAAGTCCCAGACGTTCCTGTCCGCGACCTTCTCAAAGTACTGCGACGATCCAGCCCATTTTTCGGGAAGGCGAATTCCAAGCAGCACGTCTTCCGCCTCCAGGGACGTCATGCGCTCAATGTCGACTTCGGGTCCGATGAAGAACTCGTCCGCCGGGACTTCGCGCTCGCGCCTTCGGCCCTGTATGTGGAACATGGCATCAAGCGCCGCAAGGGCGACTGCGGTATCTGATGGCGTGACCGCTACGCAACGGCTCGCTTCAAAGAGCGTGTGCTCTCTGTTCATCGCAGTTGGCGTATTGGCGTAGCAGGTGTTGCCACCGGCCCGGTAGCAGGGGAATCCGTCGCGATAGTAGCCGCAGCGGGTGTCCTGAGCCACATTGCCTCCAATCGTACCGGCATTTCGGATCTGTGGCGAAGCAACGTTTGCCGCCGCTTCTGCCAAGCCCGGAAACCGCCGTCTCACCAGATCACTCTCGGCCACTTCCGTCAGTGTGGTCGTCGCTCCGATATAAAGACCACCGCCTTCATCCCGGATTCCATGCAGGTCTGGAATACCCGATACATCAATGAGCACCGAGGGCTGCATTACGCGGTGCTTGAACCAATCCAGACTGTCCTTTCCGCCAGCAATGAGCCAGGCATCATCATACTCACCAAGAAGCTCCTGTGCATCCGCAACGGTTGCGGGCTGGAAGAGCTCGAAACTGTGCATTACATCTGTCATATCTCTATCCTCCCCTTCCCGTCACACGGTATTCGTGGCGAGTGGCTTGTGCGATTGCTCTCGACCGTTCGCAGCATTGATGATCATGTCAGTTACGACCGGAGTTCGGTTGAACAGATGTCCCCCGAGCGCATCCGAAATCGCGTTGATCAACGCTGCCGAAGCGCATCCCTGCAGAGGTTCGCCGATTCCTTTCATTCCCATGGGATTTTGTGGATCAGGCTGGTCCACAGCTGCCCACCCCATGCTGACAGGAGTATCGAGATAGCTGGGCGGTTTCGCCAGATATAGCGATCTGGCGTTTGGCCGTCCATATGCCGGATCATAGACGTGACGTTCAGTCGTCGCCAGGCCGAAGCCCATGACCGCTCCACCGCTCGTCTGCGCGGCAAGACCCTTTGGATGAATGACGGTGCCGCAGTCGGAAACCCCGACATAGTCAAGAATTTCAACTTTGCCCGTCTCGACATCAACGTCCACTTCGATGAACCCGGCGGCCAGGGCCGGAACCGTGCCCTCTTTGGGCAATGTGTCTTTCGCGACCCCGATCAGGCCGGTCCCTGCGATACCTGCAACGGCACCCTTGGTCATGGGATTGATATCTTCGGGCACTTCATGACCGGCAAACCTGCCGCCCAACCCGATAGCTGCCTGAGCGGCCTCGGCAAATGTCATTGCCATGGTTCCGTTCGTTACGGTTTCATCCCTGATTTCATAGTCTTCAGGGGCACCGCCGAGGGTGGCCGCCGCGACCTCCTTCAACTTCGTCACAGCGTCCATGGCTGCAACATAATTTGTTCGGGTCATTGTGAAATTGGTGTTCGAACCGAACTGGCCGAGGTTCCACGGGATGTGCTTGAGCGTACCCCCACGTTCAATGACAACACGGTCCCAATCGTAGCCCAGCACTTCGGCGGCGACTCGACTGGTGGACGCGTAGGAATACGTACCCAGATTGCCTACACCGGTATGAACATGCAGGATGCCGTCAGGAGTTATCCGAACAAGTCCGTCGAAGCCATTTGCGCCTGCGGAATGGTATGCACTTGCAACGCCGTAGCCGCGAACCTTGCTTCCACTGCGCATTCCAGACCGTCCCGCACGTTCCGCCCAGTTGAACGCTTCGGCACCTTTTTCCAGCGCCTCTTTCAGATACGCTGAGGTCACTGGTCCTTGTTTGGCGCCAATTCTGGCGTCAGCTCCGCCTCGTCCCGGTGCATTCAGGACGCGGAGCGCGACGCGGTCGATACCCAATTCGCGCGCAGCCTTGTCGAACAAGGGTTCAAACATGTTGGCGGCCTGGTTTTCGCCCGGACCGCGCTGTGCGCCTTTTGGAACCGTATTTGTAAGCACAGGAACGGCACGGAATCGCATGTTTTCCGGCTGGAACACGATGGTGGTGGCGATTCCCACATTGTTGAAGTCCCAAAAGCCACTCGTCGGTCCAACGTCCTGGACGACGTAGATATCCGCAGCGAGCAGTTTTCCGTTGTCTGCGAATCCAAACCTTGCGTGACCCTGAAAGCCCGACCGAGCCATCCCGTTGTCGTATTCCTCGTTTCGGCTGACCCTTAGTATGCAGGGACGACCACCGATCTTCTTCGACACCAGAGCCGGGAGCGCCATCAGTGGATAGGAAGCTGCCTTGCCTCCGAAGCCTCCGCCACAGAATTCAGCGACGAAAACCAGATCCTCTGGTGCGATTCCGATCATGTTCGCGAGTCCGGGTTGCGCGAATGCGGTTGACTGGGTCGATCCCCAGACATGGCACTTTCCGTTTTCCCAATAGGCTGCAGCGGAGCGCGGTTCCATTGCATGGTGGGAATTCGTTGCATGCACCATGCTTTCTTCGACAATGACCTTCGACCGCTGGAAGCCATCCTCGATATCGCCAAACGCCCACTCGGAAACCGGAGTACCGCGGGGAAGCTCTCCCTCGCCCGCGAGCGCGAAGTCCTTTGCGGTCCATTTGACTGTCTGGAAATCAATTCCGCGCCCCGCGACGTTGCCCCCCGTGAGCGCATTCGCACTACCTGGCTTGAGACTTTCGAGTGGGTCGACCACAAAGGGAAGGAGTTCCATGTCCACCCGAATTCGGGCCACTGCATCAGCCGCTGCCTGTTCGGTCTCGGCAGCGACCGCGACAACCGGCGCACCATACCAAGCGGGCTCGTTCGAGAGAATCGGGAGGCCAGTTGGATTTGGCTGCTTTATTTCGTCCGGCACCAGTGCCGTCAGGAAACCGGGTACCTTCTCGGCTTCACTCAGGTCGATTGAATTGACCCTTCCGTGTGGCATAGGCGAGCCGTAGAACTTTATGTGCGCCAATCCATCGGCACGGAAGTCTTCGGCATATTTCGCTGCTCCAGTGACCTTGGCTTCAAGATCTGGTGGCGTGAAGTCATTTCCAATCAGCTTGTAGGCCATGGCTCAGACCCTCTCTGCGGCTTTCATCACGCCGCGCAAATAGTGATCGTATGCTCCGCATCGACAGATGTTTCCCGACAATGACAGTCGGGCCTCGTCGAGCGTGGGCTTTGGATTTCGATTCAGCAGCGCCACGGCCGAGACAACCTGACCGGGGGTGCAGAAGCCGCATTGTGGCCCGATCTCGTCGATGAACGCCTGCTGGACAGGATGAAGCGTACCGTCCGGCTGCGACACACCTTCGACAGTAACGATCTCGCGATCGCGGACCCGGTGGGTCAGGGTGGAACACGAATAGATCGTCACTCCATCCGCCATGACGGTACAGGCCCCGCATTCCGCCTGGTTACAGCCGATCTTGGTTCCGGTAAGGCCGAGCCTATATCGAACTGTGGTTGCCAGAGTCTCGTTTGGCGGCACATCGAGCCGATGGGTTCTTCCATTGACCGTCAGAGAGACCATCCGTTCGACCGCCCTTGCGTCCGCACGGGCCGCTGTGGTGGTCGAAAACAGGTATCCCGCTCCCGCGATGACCGTTCCCGAGCAGACGACACCCCGCAGAAAGTTCCGGCGGGACATGTGCAATGGCTTCCAGGGCTTGATATCATTGCAGCATGGACCGATTTCCCTGATGGCCGGGCTGGAATCGTAATCGATTGTTGGATCGTAAGGTCCGTAGTTGTCCATAAAGGCATCCTCCCGTCGCGACGCTCGGCTGATTGCCTAGGGGCAGTGGACTCATATGCTGGCAATCTTCAGCAATCGCAAAGAACGGAGTTACTTTAGACGGCGCTTCTGGATCATGCAAGATCATTTCGAAGGCTGTCCAGGCCAATTGGTTCCAGAGCCTTCCGATGCACAGGACTCCCCAAGGTGGAGGCATCTGGACATCCGGAGCCATCGGCCAATGGCATTCGGATAGACTTACTGCGCCGGTCAAGACTTTGTTCAGCTTCCAAGCCTATGGAATGGCGTGACTTTCCCGAGCGGAGAACTTTTTTCCGCCAGAGGCTTGACAGCCAGCCCGCGATTTGTATGCCTACCGTGACGGACTGCGGAAGGAACCGGCCATGGACCAGCGGATCACCGACCTGAAATCGACCACCTTCTCGGGCCGCCGCCTGACCCGGCGGCAGATCGCCGACATCCAGGAGACCGTGCAGCTCCTGCCGAACGACAGCCGCAACGAACTGGCGAAGACCATCTGCGAGCACCTCGGCTGGACGACGGCGAAGGGCGCCTACCGGGTCGGGGCCTGCCTCGGCATGCTGGAGACGCTGGAGGGCCACGGCATCCTGGAGCTGCCGGCGAGGCGGGAGGAAAGCGTCCGCGACATGAGGGCCGCCGACAGGCCGGCCTGGACTTCAGCCTCGGACCCGCAGCCGGAGATCGCGGCGCCGCTGTCCGGGCTGCGGCCTCTGGACCTGGAGCCCGTGACGGACGCGGAGGGCAGGCAGCTGTGGAACGCGTTCGTCGACCGCCACCACTATCTGGGCTACCGACGCCCCTTCGGGGCGCACGTCCGGTACTTCATCACCGACCGGGAGGGCCGCAGGCTGGGGTGCATCCTGTTCGAGGCCGTGACGAAGACGCTGCCGGCCCGTGACCGGTGGATTGGCTGGAGCGACCGCGTGCGGGACCGCAACCGCCACCTGATGGTGGTGAACTCACGCTATCTGGTGTTTCCCTGGGTGCGCTCGAAGTTCCTCGCGTCCTCGGCCCTTGCCCTTGCGGCGCGGCGGCTCGCGGACGACTGGGAGCGCCTCCACGGCTACCGGCCCGTGCTGTGCGAGACCTTCGTGGACGAGACCCGGTTCAGGGCCTCGTGCTACCGGGGGGCGGGCTGGAAGCGCATCGGCCAGACCTCGCACAAGGGGAAATCGCGCAAGGGCGTCTACGTGCTGCCGCTGCGCGGGGACGCCCGCGGGATCCTGCGCGGGGAGCGCGACGGGGCCGCCCCGAAGCCCCCGACGCGGGCGCAGCGGGGACGCCCGGCGGCCTCCGACCGCCGGTTCTCCAGGCGTTTCGAGGCGCTGGTCGCGGCCGCCACCGCCGTCGCGGAGCGCGAGGACGCCCGATGGCTGAGGCGCAGGCGGGTGTTCAACAGCCTCCTGATCATGCTGTTCGTGTTCCGCCTCACCGCCGCGTCCGGCAGCCAAGGCTACCGGACCACCCTGTGTGGGCTCTGGGAGGAGTGCGCGGCGGCTGGCGTAAACCTGCCGCAGGACGAGCCGCCGGCGGCGTCCACGGCCTGCGAGGCGCGGGAGAAGCTCGACGAGGCGGCGTTCAGGCGGCTGCACCGGGAGGTCCTCGCCCGGAGCCTCGACTGCCCGCTCTGGAAGGGCCACAGGGTCATGGCCACCGACGGCTGGAGGATCACCCTGCCGAGGGAACTCGCGGACCACGGCTTCCGCGTGGCGGACGGCGCCCACTACCCCCAGGGCATGGTGAGCGTCCTCTACAGGCTGCGGGACCGCGTCCCGGTCGACTTCGACCTGTTCAGCCACGGGAACGAGCGCGCGGCCGCCCTCACGCACCTTGACCATCCGGCTGAAGGCGACGTCATCGTCCATGACGGGGGATACCACTCCTTCGCCATGGCGCTGGCCCATCTGGAGCGGGGGCTGGACTTCGTGTTCCGGATCAAGGCGGGGGCCAACCCGGCCTTCGACGGTTTCATCGCCTCGGGCGTCACCGACCGGACCGTCACGGTCGCCGCGCCAAGGGACGAACCCGCGCTGCGCGGCCGGACACTCCGCGTCCGTCTGGTCAGGTACACCGCCGGGGACACCGAATACCACCTCGCCACATCGCTGCTGGACAGCGACCGCTACGGAATCCAGCCCCTCAGGGACCTCTACCATGGCCCCTGGGGCGTGGAGGAGATGTACAGGAGCGGCAGGTCCGTGATCGAATGGTTCCACGCCAAGTCCCTGCGCGGGGTCCGCCAGGAGCTCTACGCCGCGTTCACGCTCGTCGCGCTCGCGCGCCAGTTCCCCGACCGCTGCGACGGCGACCCCACCGGCGGCGGGAAGGACGGCCAGCCCGCCATGCGCACCAATTTCAGGAACGGCCTGCGCCTCGTCGGAAAGGGGATGCAGGCGCTGTTCCTGCGGCAGGCCGGAGCGGTCAGGGAATCCGTCGCCAGGATCATGGCCGGGCTGTCACGCCGCATCCAGCGGGAGCGTCCGGGAAGGATCCACCCAAGGGAGTCGAAGCGGTCACGCGGCAGGTGGACCAGGCGCCGACCCGCCTGACACACCCGACAGACTCGAAAAAAGGCCCCGGCTTCCGGCAGATGCCCGAAGCGCGGGCTCTTTGTTATCCGAATGCCATTGCGCCATCGGCGCACCGGGAAGGCGCGTTTCGCGCGCTCGGAATCAGGCACGGATGCTTCCTCATAGGAAGCTATCACGGCTTTCCGGGCAGCAGAACAGGCCCTTTCGCAGCAAAGGACATGCGCAGGGCTGTGCCGACCTCCAGAGGGTTTTCCACATCGTCCTGTACGGCAAAAACCTGTCCGAACCCGCCCTCCAACGTGTATTCCATCCGCACGCCTACATACGTTGCCTTTGCGACCTTCGCGTACACGCCCGTGTCGCAATCGAGAACGATACGGGAAGGACGCACCGCAAGCGTGGCTGGTCCCGGGGACAGACCCCGCGCAGGCAGCCTGTGCCGGTACCCTTCAATCTCGATCATCGCGGTGCCGCCATCAAGTTCGACGATCTGGCACTCGATCAGGTTCGCCTCCCCGATGAAGTCGGCAACGAAGCGATCGTTCGGCGCGTCATACAGCTCGCGTGGAGTGCCTATCTGGGCGATGGCTGCGTTGCGCATCACGACGATCTCGTCGGAAACCGCGAGTGCCTCCTCCTGGTCGTGGGTGACGTAGACTACGGTCAGACCAAGTTCCTGCTGGATCGCGCGAATGTCCTCACGCACTTGCCGACGTAACTTGGCGTCCAGATTCGAAAGCGGCTCGTCAAAGAGCAAGACCTGCGGCTCAAGCACCAAGGCGCGCGCCACCGCAACCCGTTGCTGCTGGCCGCCGGACAGTTCGGACGGCAGGCGACGGTCAAAACCCTTGAGCCCCACCAGTTCCAGACCTTGTAGCGCTCGAGAACGGGTTTCCTCCTTGCCAAGACCCGAAAAGGTCAGGCCATAACTGACGTTTTCCAGCACGCTCATATGCGGAAACAGCGCGTAGGACTGGAAAACCATCGACACGTCACGATCGGTCGCGGGCAAAGTCGTGACATCCACGTCGCCAATGGTTATCCGGCCCGAAGTAGCCATCTCCAGCCCTGCAATCATCCTGAGCGTCGTCGTCTTGCCACAGCCTGAAGGGCCGAGCAGAGTCACGAGCTTGCCCGCGTCCACAGCGAGATCGATGTTGTCGACCGCCACGACATCCTTGCCAAATCTCTTCGAGACGCCCGCGAACCGGATCGGCGCGGCTTTGGACGTGATGCTCATCTCGGGCACTCCTCAAACATGCGAACGCGACTGCATCATGCGACGCCCGACCCTGACGCGGCCAACGAGCAACTGCATCAGCGCCACGGCCGACAGCATAACGAAGATCAATGTCGTGGAGTAGGCGATCGCAAGACCATAGTCGTTGTTCTCGACCCGGCCGATGATGTAGCTGGTGGCCATGTCATACTCCGCGGATACGAGGAAGATCACGGCTGAGATCGCGGTCATGGCTCGCACGAAGGAATAGACGAGTGCTGCGAGAATCGCTGGCCGCAGAAGCGGAAGGATCACCCGGAGGAAGGTTTGCCAAGAGTTGGCGCCGAGTGTCAGGGAGCTTTCATCAAGCGACTTGTCGATCTGGGACATGGACGCGATTCCGGCTCGCACGCCCACGGGCATGTTGCGGAAGATGAAGCTGACGACGAGTATGATGCCCGTCCCGGTGATCTCGATCGGAGGCACGTTGAAGGCCAGAATGTAGCTCACGCCGATGACCGTGCCGGGGATCGCGAAAGACAGCATTGTGCCGAACTCGAACGCGCCCTTGCCCGTGAAGCTCTGCCGCGTCAGCAGATAGGCCGTGACCAGCCCGACGGCACCCGTTAAGGGCGCGGCAATCGCGGCGATGGTGATTGTCGTCCAGAAGCTGTCCCAGGCGGCGCCCGTCCAGCGGATGCCATGTTCCTCAACGCGTATCGAGAAAGCCGTGACGTAGTGCTTTAACGTAAGCGAGTTGTTGACTCCCCAAAGCTCGACGACGCTTCCATAGACGATCATGCCGTAGACTGTCACGGTGAAGGCCGCCCAGCTGAGAGCCACGATCATTACCGGAACTGCGAGACCGTTTGGCATCAGCGGGTGTATGACGGCGTCGCCCTTGCCGGAGACGGTCATGTAACTCTTTCTCCCAAGCCAGACCCGTTGGGCAAAGAAGGCGGACAGGGTGAAGAACAGCAGGACCATGGCAAGTACCGCCGCACGACCCTGGTCGTACTGCGCACCGACGATTGCGAAGAAAATTTCCGTTGAGAGCACGTCGAAATTGCCACCCAGAACGAGAGGGTTGCCAAAATCGGCCATGCTCTCGATGAAACCCAGCAGGAACGCGTTGGCGAGTCCGGGGCGCATCAGCGGCAGCGACACCGTACGGAATGTCTGCCAGCGGTTGGCACGAAGCGTCTGCGCGGCTTCCTCCATCGACGGCGAGACGCCCTCGACAACACCGATCAGAACGAGGAAAGCGATGGGTGTGAATGCCAACGTCTGCGCGATCAGCACGCCGGGCATGCCATAGAGCCAACGGGTGGGCTGTACGCCGAGGAGGTCGGCGAAGAAGACGGTTACAGAACCGGACAGGCCGAAGAGCAGGATCAGCGCCAGACCAATCACGAAAGGCGGCGTAATGATCGGCAGCACCGTCAAGGCACGGAGCGAGCGCTTCCAGCGAAAGCCGGAGCGGGTCACGACCAAGGCGAAGGCAAGGCCCATAACGGTGGTGATGAAACCGACGGAAATGGCAAGGATGAACGAATTCAGCGCCGCGCCGCATCTCGCGCCAGCGAGGCAACCCAGCCCCCAAAGGCGATCATCGAAGAACTTGGCGACGAAGGCCGAGAGCGAATATGCGCCGTCGTCTGTCACGAAGGCCGAAAACAGCATGTTCGCGATGGGAAAGAACACGAACGCGGTGACAATGGTGATCACGCCTCCAATTGCGCCGACCACGAAGACGTCACCATTGACTGCGCCCCGTGCGGCGATGCCTTGAGTGAAGAGGAACAGGAAGGCCGAGGCGCAGAACATCGCGCCATAGCCCATCCCGAACTGACGGTCTCCAAGCGCACCAAACGCCATGTTCATCCACTCGAAATTGAATCCGCGGATGCCTATGGAAAATCCCTGGAGGATCAGCCAGCCAAAGCCGAGCGCACCTGCGACGGTCAGAATGCGACCGTAGGTGGCGTCGGATTTCTCTCTCCCGAGAGCCAGAAGCGGCAGGAGGAGAGGGATCAGCAGGGGGGCCAGCCACAGCTTTTCGCCTTGTCCGATCAGAACAGCGGCGGGGGAATATTCCTCTTCAAAAGGGTAGCCACCGGCCAGCCACCCGAACGAGAAGAAGCCGTCCTCCACCCCGTACCAGGGGCAGAGAGCGAAGCCGACCCACCCGGCGATGATCCAGAGGATCAGGGCCGGAGGGATCTGTGTTCTTTCTTTGGGTGCCACCTACTGCGGCAGGGTCGAAACTTCCTCGTCCCATTTCTGCAGCAGGCGCCTGCGCTCGGCCGAAGAGCCGTACTTCCTGAAGTCGTAGTCGATCAGCTTGATCAGGCTCATGTCAGGCGCGCTTTCCGAGGTCTCCGCCCCCTTGTTCGACGGCACCTGGAATGCATTCACTTGCAGCGCGAGATTCTGCGCCTCAGCGGAGAGCGCCCAGTCATAGAACATCTTGGCCTCTTCCAGGTTGCGCGCGCCGTCGACAATCGACATGGAACCGATCTCGTACCCGGTGCCCTCGCACGGCGCCACGACCTTGATCGGGAACCCGGATACGGCCTGCTTCACCGCATCATGCATGAAGACGATGCCGATGGTGTTTTCGCCACGACCCGCCGCCTTGATCGGAGCCGAGCCCGACTTCGTGTACTGGTTAATGTTGGCGTGAAGCCCTTTCATGAACTCGAACCCTTCGTCCTCGCCGAAAATCTGTACCATTGATGCAAGGGTCGTGTAGGCCGTACCGGACGAATTCGGGTTCGCCATCTGCACATGCCCCTTGTATTCCGGCTTCAGCAAATCCTTCCAGCAGGACGGCTCAGGCAGGCTGTTTGCGGCCAGAAGGTCGGTGTTGTAACCGTAGCCCAGCGCTCCTGAATAGATACCGATGGTCTTGTTGTCCGCGCTTTTGGCCTGAGCGATCGCCCAATCATGCAACTGGTCGCGCATGGGCGAAATGTACTCCATCGTCAGGCCTTCCTCCGCTGCCTGCAGGTGCGGGTCACCCGTACCACCCCACCAGACGTCGCCCTTGGGATTGGAGGATTCCGCACGGATCTGCGCAAAGGTCTCGCCGGAAGACTTCCTGGTCATATTCACGTCAATGCCGGTCGCGTCTTCGAAACTCCGTGCCATCAGCTGGCACCAGTCTTCCTGTGCCGAACAGTAATACGTCAGCTTGTCGGCATTCGTCGCGGACACCGTCGCGGCAAGCACGATCAACGATCCTGTGATCGTAGCTGTCATTCTCTTCATCTTCGTCTCCTTTCAGGACAGATTGAGCCAGCTGCTCTGGCTTTCATTCGCAAGGCCACGCGATGCCTGGCACACCGTTCCCATGACCGACGGTTGTTCCGGGTTCCGTACCAGAACGATCAAAGATCGCGAAAACGCCATTTGATCGACCTGGCCGACGGCGTTCCGGAACGAGAACCAGCGACACCTGCATTATTTCCGCTCCTTGTTGCGGCGCTTCTGCTTGTCGACCGCCATCGCGTGGATCGTAATCCGACATCGAACCATAATGCAACGGTTCTGGCCACTACCGCAAGATTGGGCGCTAGTGGGCAGGTCCGGGTTGAGCCCGCCCGCTTCCAGCGCATCGAATTTGGCGGCGCGCCCGGGGTTCCTGTCTTCACATCCGCCATCCCCGGATGTCAGCCGGTGCCAGGCGTCTCGCCAACCTTGACGCCTGCGCGTACGGCCGAGCGGTCGCGGCCCCGTGGGCGGAAGTGCGGCGAACCACCTGCTAGCGATGCTTTCGGCCCATTGCGCTCCTCGTCATCGTTTCGTCCCGGTCCATCAATTCGCTGAGCTGGGCGCTCCCTATCATCGCAATCATTGGCGCGGGCGTTTTCGCGTGAGTGATGGCCATTGCCATCCGTTTCATCGGATTCCGTGCAAAACTCCTCTACGAGACGATCAAGGAAATCGGCCGCACCCAGATAGAGGCGATTGCCGCCACAGGAGCGTTCGCATATCCTTATGGTAGGCGACAGCCTGCACACCGATGTCCTCGGAGCGTAGACAACTTGTATGGCTTCGGCCTTGACCAGCGTTGCTCCAGACTTCATTGTGGAATGACCATGACCGAACTGGTTGTCGTGAGTTCCTCAAGCGGTGCGGGCACTGCGGTCGGCATCACGGTGTCCTGCGCCGCAAATTCAGAAACTGAGAAAGGGAAAAGACCATGAAATGTATTATCAACGTTCTTGCTGCCTCGGCAGCTGTGAGCGCAGCCCAGGCGGCAATGGCCCAGACGGAAATCGAGCTCTGGCACGCCTTCACAGGTCGCCTGGGTGAACTGGTCGCCGAACAGGTGGACACCTTCAACGCCTCCCAGTCGGACTACACGGTCGTGGCCAGCCACAAGGGCAACTATTCGGAAACGCTGAACGCCGGGATCGCGGCTTTCCGCGCTGGCGAACAGCCCGACATACTCATGGTCTTCGAAGTCGGCACCGCCACGATGATGGCCGCCAAGGGCGCGATTAAGCCGGTCCACGAAGTGATGGCCGACGCCGGCGCAGACTTCGACCAGTCGAAATACATCGGTTCGGTCAAGGGCTACTATACCTCGCCTGACGGAAACATGCTCTCGCTGCCGTTCAATTCCTCGACCCCGGTTCTCTGGGTGAACCGGGACAAGCTTAGCGAGGCGGGCGTCAATCCGGACACCGATCTCTCGACTTGGGAAAATGTCGGCGCGGTCCTGGATGACCTGAAGGCGGCCGGCGTCGACTGTCCGTTGACCACCGCATGGCAGAGCTGGGTTCACCTTGAGAACTTCTCGGCCTATCACGACACGCCATTTGCCACGAAAGAGAACGGCTTCGCCGGGACTGACACCACCCTGGCCTTCAATAGCCCGGACCAAGTGGCGCATATCGACGCGATGGGCAGCTGGGCCAGAGACGGAAAGTTCATCTATGCTGGCCGCCGCAACGAAGGCGGCGCGAACTTCCGCGCCGGCGAATGCGCGCTCTTCACCGAGTCGTCCGCAGGGTATGCAGGCATCAAGGCCGAAGCCGAATTCGATTTTGAGGTGCGTCCACTGCCCTATTGGTCGGCACTCGTGAGCGAGCCCCAGAACACGATCATCGGCGGCGCGTCGCTTTGGGTGATGGAAGGGCAAAGTGACGAGGAATACAGAGGCGTCGCGGCGTATCTGAACTTCCTTTCCAGCCCGGAGATCCAGGCCAAGTGGCACCAGGATACCGGCTATCTGCCCATTACGGCCGAGGCGGGGGAACTGACCAGGAGCCAGGGCTTCTATGATGCCAACCCCGGCACCGACGTGGCGGTTATCCAGATGACGGCCAAGGAGCCGACCGCCAACTCAAAGGGTCTTCGGCTTGGATCGTTCGACCAGATCCGCGGCATCATCGACGAGGAACTGGAAGCCGTGTGGTCCGGCGACAAGGATGCACAGGCGGCGCTGGACAGCGCTGTGGAGCGGGGCAACATGCTCCTGCGCCGCTTCGAGCAGGCATCGCGATAGCGGTTGGAGTGGCTGCCCCGTTTCCTGCGGGGCAGCCAACCAAAGTGCAATGGAAAAGCGTGTCAAGTTCAGGGGAATCTGGCTGCCGATCCTGCTGGTCTTGCCGCAGTTCATGATCACGGCAATTTTCTTTTTCTACCCGGCAGGGCAGGCCATCTGGCAGTCCCTTTTCATCCCCGATCCGTTCGGGCTGTCCATGCGATGGGTGGGGCTGGGGAATTTCGAGTTTCTGCTGTCGGACCGCTACTACCGGGCCTCTTTCGTCACCACCGCGGTCTTCTCAACCCTCGTGACCGTCGTGTCGATGGCAGTAGCGCTCTTCCTGGCAGTGCTAGCGGACCGCCTTGTCAGGGGTTCCGGCGCATATCGCACGCTTCTCATATGGCCTTATGCCGTCGCCCCGGCGGTCGCCGGAGTGCTTTGGCTTTTCATGTTCAACACCCGCGTTGGCGTGGTGACATGGTATCTCGGCCTGCTGGGATACGACTGGAACCATGTTCTGAACGAAGGCGAGGCGATGGGCCTTGTCGTAGTTGCCAGCGCCTGGGGGCGGATCAGCTACAACTTCCTCTTCTTCCTCGCCGGGCTTCAGGCAATTCCGCGCTCGGTGATCGAGGCCGCTGCAATGGACGGCGCACGTTTTTGGATGCGGTTTCGAACGATCGTCTTTCCACTTCTTTCTCCCACGACCTTCTTCCTTCTGGTTGTGAACGTCATCTACTCTTTCTTCGAGACGTTCGGCGTGATCCATACAATCACTTCCGGCGGACCTCAGCAGGCCACGACGATCCTTGTGTACAAGGTCTATGCCGATGGATTCGTCGGGCAGGACCTCGGCTCCTCCGCCGCGCAATCCGTGATTCTCCTGACGATCGTTTCGCTTCTGACAGTCGTCCAGTTCAAGTACATCGAACGCAGGGTGCACTATTGATGGCCGAGCGGAACGGCATGGTGGAAAGGCGCGGCGCAGGGCATTGGCTGACCCACCTAGGCCTCATTGTGGGCATCGCCTTCATATTCTTCCCGATATGGCTGGCCTTTGTCGCATCGACGGTGGAACAGCAGGACATCGTCCGTCCACCGATGCCGCTTCTGCCCGGCGACCAGTTCCTCGCGAACTACGCCCGGGCCCTGACCGCGGGCGTCAACGCACCCGTGTCGACCATGCTTCTGAATTCGTTGATCATGGCGGTCGGGATTTCGCTTGGCAAGATCGCCATCAGCCTGCTTTCCGCCTTCGCCATCGTCTACTTTCGCTTTCCGGGGCGGCGGATCTTTTTCTGGCTGATCTTCCTGACGCTGATGTTACCCGTCGAAGTCAGGATCGTGCCGACCTATGAGGTCATCGCGAACTTTGGAATGCTGAACAGCTACCAGGGCCTGATCCTGCCGCTGGTCGCATCTGCTACCGCCACATTCCTGTTCCGCCAGTTTTTCATGACTGTGCCGGACGAACTGGCCGAAGCGGCACGTGTCGACGGAGCGAAACCGATGCGGTTCTTTTTCGACATTCTCCTGCCGATGAGCCGGACAAACGTCGCCGCACTTTTCGTGATCCTTTTCATTTACGGCTGGAACCAGTATCTCTGGCCGCTTCTGATCACCACTGATCCCGAAATGAATACGATCGTCATGGGCATCAAGCAGATGTTTCCGTCCGGAGACGACATCGCGGATTGGCCGGTGATCATGGCAACCTCGCTGCTTGCCATGGTGCCGCCCGTGCTGGTGGTCGTGGGGATGCAACGACTTTTTGTCCGCGGGCTTGTTGAAAGCGAGAAGTAAGAAAATGGCAACGCTCATCCTCAACGGCGTGAAGAAGTCCTTCGGCAAGACAGACGTCATTCATGGCATATCGATCACTGTCGCAGACGGGGAATTCATCGTCATCGTAGGGCCGTCGGGCTGCGGCAAATCCACACTTCTCAGAATGGTGGCCGGGCTTGAGACCGTCACGAGCGGCGATGTCCATATCGACGGACGTAGGGTCAATGACCTTGAGCCCATGGACCGAGACATCGCCATGGTTTTCCAGAACTACGCGCTCTATCCGCACATGTCGGTCTTCGACAACATGGCCTATGGACTCAAGATCGCGAAGACGCCGCGCGCCGACATCGAAGAGCGTGTGGCACGGGCGGCAAGGCTCCTGCAGCTTGAGAACTATCTTCAGCGCAAACCCCGCGAACTGTCTGGAGGCCAGCGCCAGCGCGTGGCCATGGGGCGCGCCATCGTGCGCGAACCCGCGGTCTTCCTGTTCGACGAGCCCCTGTCAAATCTAGACGCCAAGCTTCGCGTGCAGATGCGACTTGAAATCAAGGCACTTCAACGCGAACTGGGCGTCACGGCACTGTACGTCACGCACGATCAGGTCGAGGCCATGACGATGGCCGACCGAATGGTCGTGATGAACGGCGGCGTGGCGGACCAGATTGGCGCGCCGTTGGAAGTCTACGCCAATCCAGCGACCGAATTCGTGGCGGGTTTCATCGGGTCGCCGCCCACCAACTTCCTCTCGGCAAAAATCCTCGGAAAGTCAGGCGCTGCGAACATCGGTGTCAGGCCCGAGCGCACCCGCCTCTCCGAGAGCGGTGACCTGAAGGCCCGCGTGGTCTACTCAGAGGCTCTCGGCGCCGAGACTCTTGTGCACCTGAAATGCGCAGACGATACGAAAGTCACTGTCCGACAGGACGCCGCGTCACCGATTCCGCAGGAAGGCACCGAGGTCGGACTGGACTGGGATGCTGCGGACGAGATGAGATTCGATTCTTCGGGAAGGCGCTGCTGATCGTATCCTTGAAACCGTGACCAGCATCTGATCTCTCCTTGATTGAGACAGCAAAGGCACATTGGTCCATCTCTTTCGCTGATCTAGCCAAAGGTTGGGCCGGTCGCTATTCTGTCTTGAAGACAATGATGACATTACGTGATTCAGTTGCGCCAATGAAGTTGGCTATGCTGGATTACGACAACCAAGCGATCTTGTTTCCGTATGGTCGAAGATTTTCATGGACGGTGCATCCACAATGGAATTCTGGAAATTCGAGTCGGCATGCGAGTCATGGCATAGGCGTGGAATGTCGAAGAACAAGAGACCAACCATGCCATGACAGATACAACGAAAGACATGTGGGCTGTCAGGCTCACGGGTACCCAGGATCTGGCCGGATGACACTCAAGACGTTCAATCAAGTCGTCGGCACTGAATTCAGCTACGACCCCGAACCAACTCTGGCGACCGTGGAACCTGCGCACTACCAGCCCATCAGCAGCGTTTGGGAGGGTAGCGATGGTGACCTTCTCGAATTGATGCTGAATTTCTATCCGTCAATTCCTCCAGAGCCAATCCTGGACGCAACCTACAACAGAGGACGCATGTGGAAGGGTAACGGTCGAAAAGTCGTTTCGATGGACATTGACCCAAAGTTCAAGCCAATGATTGTCGGAGACAACCGGAAGATGGAAGGCATTCCGGACTCGGCATTCGGCGTTGTCGTCTATGATCCGCCGCACGTCGGGCCTCAGGGGCGCGACAAGAGCCGGAAGAAGTTCGACGAGGACTTTGGGGCAACTGTTGAGTGCGGCAAAGAACAAGGCTGGACACTCAGTTATCTGTATCCTCCATTCCTGAAACAGGCAAGACGGGTTTTGAAACCACGCGGTCTTCTACTTGCGAAGATCACTGACATGGTCAATTGCCATCGTTCCCAATGGGCGCATTGCGATTATATGCAAATGGCAGACGATGCTGGCTTCACCGTCTGCGATCTGATTGTCAAGGTGCGTACCGGGCCAATGGTTTCCAATAAGTGGAGGACTGCGCATCACGCTCGTAAACGTCATTGCTTTTGGATTATATGTCGAAACGGTCGCAGCTGCGAGAGATAGATCTTGCGTACCTTTGATCCTCTCAGTGTGAACGAACTTGGGCGCAGCGCGGCTCGGGCATTGATGGCTTATCCGCCGGATGCGCTACCTCCATCCGAAGCGTTCGTTGGTGCTGGTGTCTATACACTGCATTACCTCGGTCGGTTTTCGGCTTATGCGCATCTAGGCGTTGACAGGCCAATATATGTTGGAAAAGCGGATCCCCCCGGACGCAGACAGGGACGGTCTGCGATTGCTCGGGCCTCGGCAGCTCTCTTCCAACGACTTACGCATCACGCAAGATCCGTCGAAGCGGCGACAAACCTGGAACTGTTGGACTTTCGCTGTCGCTGGCTGGTTCTTGATCCGGTTTGGGTAGGGTTGACCGAACAGGTGCTGATCTCAGAATATCGGCCGATATGGAATGTTGCCATAGAATGTTGCCATAGACGGTTTCGGCAACAATGATCCTGGCAAGGGACGCAGGAATCAACGTAGATCGCAATGGGATACACTTCATCCTGGTCGCGATTGGGCCTCCAATCTCCAGGACCGAGGTGAGACAGACGCGGACATTCTCAACCTGATTTCCGAATGAGGTGGGAGAATTCCGCACGAGTTGGTTGGAGTGCGCAACTCGACTGATTTGGAAGTACCTCCATCACAGTTCAACTCACCGAATCTTCGAAATCCGTCCTTCAACAGGATAGACAAATGGTCCATTGCGCCTCGTTCGCTGGACAATCACAGAGAACGTCATGAGCTCAGGAGTCAGAATATACCATATGCTGATATCTTAGTTTTCAGATATCAACATAGGAAATGTGTTGCCGAAATGCAACGAATGCTGAAAGGGCATATTCCCATCCAAAGTGTGACCGAAAACGACGGGAACATATATTGAACATCCATACGGAATCACAGGTGCATCCCGACATCGGTCGGATGACAGACACTGAAGAAAGGATGGTTCAATGACTGCTGAAAAACCAAAGGCAACCGGATTCGATTGGGAAAAGCTTCGGGCATGGGAAGAGGAACAACGCCAAAAGACAGAGGTCCGAACCCGTGAGGAACGGGCGGAACTTCTGGCCCTTCTCCGGAACGCGAATGTGACCGGAATAGAAGCCCATTACGACGGATATGGAGACAGCGGCAACGTTTCGGAACTCTCCGCAACTCCTGAAGGTGCTCGTATCAGCGAGATCGATGAACGCCTGAGGGATTTTGTTTGGGATATCGCGGCCATGCTGCACCCAGGGTTTGAGATCGATGACGGTGGAGAAGGCACCCTGACCTGGGACGTGACCAAGGACCGGATCGATCTGGACCACGCCGACTTCTACATGGATCGCATTCAGGAACTTCATGAGGACATATGAAATGGCCCACCCAATCCACCATGCGGAAAGCTCCGCACGAAAGTTCGGGGGTAAGCCGCAGGATTATCAAGCAATTCACGATTGGTTCGACGCGTCCAAAGCTCACGAGGCGCTCCCTTCCCATAGGGCGCTTCGGCATCACAGTTTCGGAATATTCGAAGCTCAATCGGTGTTTGGACGCGAGATTGTCAATACTGATGGTCGCCGGGTTCCCGTTCGCTTCATCGGCGAACAGCATGTCCGGGAGGATTGCCGCAGAATCCCGTCAGTGTCCGATTGGCTTCGTCACCTTCCACTGGCGCCCTGGATGGTGAATGGCGTCATCCTGCCGGACATAGAGGATATTGGCCCGGATCCCCGTTCAGACTGGCAAGCAGCTGTAGCTTCCGGACAGACCGACCTCGGATTTAGGGAATGGCTTATGGATCGCGCATCCAGGCATGGAACACTGATGAGGCGCGAATTAGACGCCTGACAAGATCTTCCGAGCCACAAGGAACATGGAAATGGCGATACTTCGTCGCTGCTACTTCCTGCGTCGTAGGTAAACGTAATATGCACCCGATCCACCGTGCTTGGAGTGCGCCTCGAAGACTTCCAGAACCAGTTGGGATAACGGCGAAGTGGAAAGCCAGTGAGGAACCTGACGTTTCAGGACACCTTCACGCTCCGGCGTCAGATCATCGCCACCACTGTTGCTTCCCTTGCCGGTGATTACCAAAACCAAACGACATCCAGTATCATGAGCTGCCTGGACGAAGCGCTGAAGTTCTGGAAGTGCCCTTGCAGTCGTCATGCCATGAAGATCTATCCGCGCCTCGGGTGCCAGTTTTCCACGCCTCATCCTCTCATATGCCTTCCTATCCATTCGAAGTGGATAGGCCTTCGGATATCTTGGGACACCAGGAATGACGTCGTTCGGTGGGTCGCCTATGCCACTTCTTTCGCCAATTCGAAACTGTGGAACAGGGAATTTAACATGCTTTTCAGGGCCGTTCCGATCTGGTTCAGAGCGTGACATCTCGCTTGTCGCCGGTTCCGCACGGTCAGGGTGCAGGACGCTGGCTCTTTTAGTCACCCTCTTCCAAAGATTCATTTCTTCCGGAGTCAGCAGACGTGAACCCTTGCGCCGCATACCTGGCTAGAATGGAATGGACTGCCGAAAATCCGGCCGCATGTTCTTCAGGACAGCGTCAGCCTTCCAGCAGGTCGATCCCGCACCACCTTCCAAAACAACAATATCTGCGTAAGTGGTCATTCGCCTGTCGCGACAAGCTTCCAATTTGGATCTTTCGCGCCCATCCTGCGCATGAAGGTCCAGGTGTCCTTCTGTCGCCTGATCTCGCTGGGGTTGCCTTCAATGATCTCCCCAGCCGCATTCCGCACGGCGCTCGTCAATTCCCCGACAAACCGCAAAGTGATTTCAGCTTCGTGGTTTCTGGAGTCATATGTCGCTTCCACAAGCGACACATCACGGATGCCAACAAACTTTGCGTCGATTGAAAGGCCCTGATCTTCACGCTCTCCGACGACATCGATGAATGTCTGATAGACCTCATCGCCGAGCAACGGCGCAATGCTGTCAATGTCACCCCGCTCGAAGGACATCAGAATCATCTCATACGCGCCTCGTGCGCCTTCAATGAATCCACCAACGGTGAATTCCGGTTCAGCAAACTTCATTGTACGCAGTGCACTTGCAGATTCCGAACTCTCGTCGACATGATCCGCTATGTCATCATCATAGCCGTCCTCACTAACGTGCAACTCAGGGACAGTTGGCTGTTCGCCCTGTGAAGCAGGTGCCCGCGACCTCTCGAACCCGTCCCGTGTACCAAGCACATTGCGCAGACGCAGGATCAGGAAAACGGCGATTCCGGCAAGAACCAAGAGCTGAATAACGGCGTTACCCATACGGATCCCTTTCCCGGTCAGGTGGCATTCAGTGAGTGTCGCACATATTTAGGCATTACCCAAGGACAAGTCCACCTCAAGCCAACTCCAATCAATCAGGATACCATGCGACTGTTTGCGATATTTGCCGGAATTCCACTCATTGAAATCGCCCTGTTCATTCTGGTCGGCGGAGCGATAGGGTTATGGGCAACTCTTGGAACAGTGATTCTCACCGCCGCGGCTGGAACGCTTCTTGTCCGTTCTCAAGGTCTGACGGCTTTGCAGGAACTGCGGAAGTCACTCTCGGAATTCAGCGATCCCTCGGAACCACTAGCGCATGGTGCCATGATTCTTGTTGCTGGCATACTGCTGCTGACACCAGGATTTTTCACCGATGGAGTTGGATTCGCATTGCTGGCACCGCCGGTGCGGGCGAGTGTTTTCCGCTATCTCAGCGGACACATTCGCACAGAGCTACGCTATGGTAGCTTTGTTTCAGAGCGTCGCCAAACGGAATCTCGTGAAGACGTCATTGACGCTGAATTCGAGGATTTACCACCATCGGGAGCCGAGTCAGATGGTTCACGATGGTCCCGACGTTGAGGGCGGCCAACTGATCTGTTAGGGCAATCGCGAGGCCATCGGTAAGGAGATTCGGGGTGGTAAAGAATGGTAGCGATCAGTCCGAAAGTGACAGCGGGCTCAAAAAGTCGGCCAAAATTCAGGTTCTGGGACAATACATCAGGGATTTTTCCTTTGAAAACATAATGGTGCAAAAGGGCATTTCCGGCGATGTCACTCCGGACATCTCTGTCCAGGTATCACTTGATGCAAAGAAACGTGCGAGCGGTACCCAGTATGACGTGCTGTGCAAGTACTCGATAACGTCCAAAGACAAGGCAAAGGATGAAACACTGTTTCTTCTGGAACTTGAATATGGGGCGCTATTCCACATTGAGAACCTGCCGGAACAGCATATGCGTCCGTTTCTGCTGATCGAATGTCCCCGACTGCTGTTTCCTTTTGCCCGTCGGATCGTCGCTGACATCACCCGAGAAGGTGGATTTCCGCCACTTAATCTGGAACTTATTGATTTCGCTGCACTTTATCGGAGGGCAACGACAGAAAGTGCCGAGGAAACGAAACCAGTCGCCTAAGAGTCGTATTTTCGCCAAAGAGCTCCTTCACCCAAACTCTCCACAAATTCGACATGGGCTTTGGCTTCCGCATCAGTGATCCGAAGCGGAAGTTCCTTACCTCTCGGCCCCGGACGCCAGCTTTCACCTGATGGGTCTGTCCCGCCTATCGGATGCATTGTGAAGGCGAAATTCGGTTGTCGCCCTCCAACAAGCTCCAGATAGACCTCCGCCAGAATTTCACTGTCCAGTAGGGCGCCATGTCGGACGCGGTCAGAGGTATCTATGCCGAACCGTCGACTCAATGCGTCGAGTGATGCAGGTGAGCCAGGGAATTTGTTTCGTGCGACGGCAACTGTGTCGATTACCTGGTTTTCCGACAGCTGGGGTCGACCGATCCAGCCAAGTTCAGCATTGATGAAGCCCAGGTCGAACGCCGCGTTGTGGATTACCAGCTTGCCTTCACCCAGGAACTCAAGGAAGTCGTCCGCCACATCGGCGAATTTGGGTTTGTCAGAAAGAAATTCGTCACTAAGGCCGTGGATTTTAAATGCATCTTTCGGCATAGAGCGGTCAGGATTTATGTATTGATGATACGTACGGCCAGTGGGAACATGGTTGGACAGCTCGACCGCGCCGACCTCGACAAGTCGATGGCCGGCTTGGGGGTCAAGGCCGGTCGTTTCAGTGTCAAGAACCACCTCACGCATTTGCCAGCCTCGCCCTTATGTCCTTCACGCAGGATCGCACCGAGGCACGGGAACCTTCAAGCGTTACTGTTTCGATAACATAGTCGGCGCGAGCGCGCTTCTCGGAATCCTGTATCTGCTGACCCAGCAGTGCTTCAAACTGTGCTACGGAGATGCTGCCCCGTTCAAGTACGCGCCTGCGCTGGATATCTGGTGGAGCCGAAACAACCACAACGGCATCAACCTCTTTCTCGCCACTGGTTTCAAATAGGAGTGGAATGTCAAGAACGACCATATCCGAAACCGTGTCCTCAATGAATGTCCTGCGGTCCGATGCTACCAGCGGGTGAACGATACGCTCAATCCTTTCCAAGGCTGTTGGATCCTCAGATATCCAATCCTTAAGGGCGGTGCGGTCTACCACACCATTGACGACGGCGGTGGAATGAAGCCGTCGAATTGGCTCAACCGCAGCTCCGCCTGCCCCATACATTCTGTGAACCGTTGCATCGGCGTCCCAGACAGGAATTCCCTCATCCGCAAACATACTTGCCGTCGTTGTCTTGCCCATGCCAATCGAGCCGGTCAGCCCGACAAGGAATGGCCCGCAACTCATTGGAGCAGAACCTGACGCGTCTCGCTGTCCGCTTCAGGGCGTCTGTTGAACCATCTTTCAAACGCTGGAACAGCCTGGTGCAACAGCATTCCAAGTCCATCAACTGTTGTACATCCTATTCTCGCCGCATACTGAAGAAGCGGAGTTTCAAGAGGCGTGTATACAAGATCATTAACAACGGCTTCAGGTGATAGGGCGTTGAGGGGAATCTGGAAGTCCTGCTTACCTTTCATACCAAGAGATGTAGCGTTGACGACAAGCTTTGCACCGGAAAGCATGCGTCCAGCCTGCGCCCACTCAAAGATCGTCACCCTGGCACCGAACTCCGATCGCAGGGCGTCAGCTCTTGCTTTGGTCCGGTTGCTGACTCGAACCTCTGGCACTCCAATTTCAATAAGTGAAGCCACGACAGCCCGCGCTGCGCCACCGCTACCAATAACAGCGGCTGGCCCGCTATTGGCCTGCCATTCTGGCGCGTTCTGCCGAAGATTTTCAACGAATCCATAGCCGTCGGTATTGTCGGCGTGCAGTTTACCATCCTCCAGAAAGATGAGGGTGTTTGCCGCACCAATCAGGGCGGCTCTATCGGTAACCAGATCCGCTAGCCATAGGACACTCTCCTTATGCGGAATCGTTACGTTCACACCTACAAAACCGAGCTTAGGAAGCGCCCCGATGGCATCTTCCAGATCCGAATGCCTGATATTCATCGGCACGTATTGACCGCGGATTCCGTATTTCCGTAGCCAATAATTGTGGAGTTGCGGCGATCTACTGTGCGTGACAGGCATTCCAATCACGCCAGCCAGAGCGAAATGGCTTTCATCAGTCATGCCGGAATCAACCTTCTGTCTGCGAGATAGGTCAGAACTTCCAGGAGTGGTAGGCCGACTATTGTGAAATGATCACCATCAATGCGGGAAAACAACCTGATCCCTTCCTCCTCGATCTTGTAGCAGCCAACCGAATCTGCAATCCTAGGCCAGTTTCGACTGACGTATGCGTCCAGGAATTCACCCGACGATCTGCGCATCTCAATCTCGGCTTCGCCAGTAAAACTCCAAAGCCGCTTCGAACCTTCACACACCACAGCGGCGGAATGCAATCTATGACATTGACCATTCATTCGACCAAGCTGTTTTCTGGCATCCAACCTATCCTTGGGCTTTGCCAGCACATCGCCATCGAATTCCAGAACCTGATCACAGCCGAGCACGACCGAATTCGTATCCAACCGAGCCACCGCACGGGCCTTGCTTTCGGCCAGCGCTTCAGCGAGTTCCTTCGGATCTGAACCATTGCCCAGAAGCCTACGACGGATTCCCTCTTCATCAACATCGGCCGCATGAACCTCGAAGGGCACACCAGCGCACCGCAGGAGCGACTGACGTCCCAAGGATTTCGACGCAAGAATGAGACGGGGCATCGGGTGATAGATCCGTGGAAAAATCATGAAAGATTGATGAAACAGATATTGAATAACAGGCATTCTTGTCGATGTCATCGCCATAACAATGGAAAGTTCCTGAACTTCCTCATCATTTTTCCACTGTGAAGAACCCGTCCCCATCATCTCCGGTTTTGGATTTCCATTCGACGACATCCAGACGCGAATTCAAGGATATCTAAATTTATATCTTTGAAAAAAATAGATATTCAGGCGAAAACGTTATCTAGTCAGCCACCATCTTCAGCCTTTGAATCCAAGGAAAACCATGTGGAAAACCGGTTAATTGGATTTATTCACACCACCAACAGAATAATCATTCCTTTTTCAATTTATATTATAGTTTGATCTGAGCCTACAGAGGATCCGTAATGGCAACCATGCTTGTTATCATCCACCCTTGGGTGAAGGCGCTACATATAATCTCGGTGATCGCATGGATGGCAGGGTTGTTCTATCTTCCGAGACTGTTTGTCTACCATGCGGGGACAGTGGACGTTGGTGGCGCTACTGATGATCTGTTCAAGACCATGGAAAGACGATTGCTACGGGTTATCATGGATCCTGCAATGATTGCGACATGGACATTCGGAATTATTCTGGCGATCACCCCAGGTATGGTAGACTGGTCGGCAATATGGCCTTGGACGAAAGCAGCCGGTGTGCTTTTGATGACTTGGTTTCATCATTGGCTTGCTTTACGAAGAAAGGACTTTGCCAAGGGAACGAATGAATGTTCGGAGCGGCAATTCAGGTTGATGAACGAGGTTCCGACGGTATTGGTTGTCTTGATCGTTGTTTCCGTTGTCGTCAGACCATTCTGATAGCAAACCAAATAGGTAATCACGGATAAGGTCTTGGACTTAACATTGCTGTTCACTCTTCTGGGTAAAACACTCCGAGGCCATTGATTCCAAGGTTTTGTGTCGGGATAAGAGCCCAAACCGTCGCGGGGCGGCGGCGCTGTCGCGAAAGCAGAACGGGAGGGTTGCCCCTCCGCCGCCGCCGGTGCCAGCTCGGTGGCGGTCGGGGCAGCCGGGGTCCTTCGTACCCTTGCGCGCATGTCACCCGTACAGGAGCGTGGCCCGAACCTTGACCGGCGTCTGTCACTGATGGCGCGGCTCCGCCGTGACCCCGTCCAGGGGATCGGGAATGCGCCGTGGTTCCTCCCCGCCCGAACGGAGCGATGGAACGGGGGAGGCGCTGGAATGCCACGCGGACGGAAGGGAAAGGGAAAGGCCGGGAACCTGGAGACCGTGAACCGGGACTGCGCCGGGACCGGCATCGGCAGGGACGTCCACCACCTGGCGGTCGGTCCGGACCGGTTCCCGGAGCCGGTGCGGCCGTTCGGGGGGGTCGCCGGGAACCTCCCGGGGATGGCGGAATGGCTGTCCTCCCGCCGGGTCGGGAAGGTGGCGATGGAGCCGGCCCCGGTGTACTGGATCCCCGCCTACGAGGTCCTGGAGCGGGCCGGCTTCGAGGTGCTGCCGGGTCCGCCGAGGATGACGAGGCGGATCTCGGGGCGCAGGAGCGACGTGCTGGACTGCCAGTGGATCCGGAAGCTCCTGGCCCACGGGCTCCTGCGGGGGGCGTTCCGGCCCGGCGACCACATCTGCCCGCTTCGCTCGTACGTCCGGCAGATGAGGCGGACGGCCGGGGACCGCTCGCGCTGCGTCCTGCACATGCAGAAGGCGCTGACGGAGATGAACGTGCGGCTCGATTCGGTGACCGTCGACATCACCGGCGCCACCGGCCTGGGGATCCTGCGGGCGATCGTCGGCGGCGAGCGCGGTCCGGCCCGGCCCGCGGCGCTCCGCGACCGGCGCATCAGGGCGGACGGGGCGCGGATCGCGGACGCGCTGCAGGGCACCTGGCGCGACGGGCGCCTGTTCGCGCTGGAGCAGGCGCTGGAGCGCTTCGACCTGCTCACCCGGCGGATCGGGACCTGCGGGGCGCGGATCGCGGAGGCGATCGACGGACCGGGCCCCGAAGACGGGGGCCCGGACGGCGGCGCGGCGGATGCGGCCTCGGGCGGCCCCGCGCCGGAGGCCCGCCGTCCCGCCTCACGCGGCATGGCCGCCGGGGACAGGGCGACGGCGCAGGCGCCGCGCGGGATGATGGGCGCCGGCCTCGCCGCCATCCCCGCCATCGGGGTGGGCACGGCCCTCACCATCGCGGCGGAGGCCGGTCCCGGCATGCCGGCCTTCCCCTCCGCCCGGCACCCGGCCCCTGGCCGGGGCTGGCGCCGGGAACCCGGACCGTCGGCGGCAGGGCCCTGCCGGGCCACTCGCCAAAGGTGGCCAGCAGGGTGGCGCAGGCCCCGCCCATGGCCGCCATGTCCGCCCGCCGGAGCCAGACCTCCGTCGGCGCCCGGCGCCGCGCCCGCCTCGCCCGGAAGGACGCGCCGGTGGCGGTCACCGCGACCGCCCGCGAACCCGCGCGCCTCGCCTGCACGATGGTCACGCGGGGGGAGGGACACCTGGAGAGGGGCATGGAGGAATACGGGCGACGGCGCGTGAGCCGCACCTTCTCCAACCTCGGCCGACGGGCCCGGCAGCTCGGCTGCCAGCTGGTGAAATCCCCCGAAAGTCCGGGATCCGTGAATGGCGTGGAATCAATGGCTTAGGGGTGTTTTACCCAGGAGGGATAGCTGATATTTTATCGGGCTGGATCGTTCCTGATCCATTCCGCATGCACGATGCGCGCGGACAGGCGGATGTTTCGTATCGTGATCTTGGCGTCGGAACGGTCTGTGGCGACTGTAGCGACGTCTTGGCCATCAATGCTGCACCTGATGACAGGGGCGTCACTTCGGAACACATCGAGTGGAGCGTTCTGGACCGAGGCAAACAGGGAGGTTGGAATCTCAACCAGTTGGTAGCGAACCGTAACCCCCGCAGCATGACAATCGCATCGACCTTTTCTTGGTAGTTTTGGAACAGTTCACGCATCGACGCACGACGGTCGCTGGGCTTTCTCCCATCCTGCACCCAAGCCGCTTCCGTCAGTTTTGAGATGTGGGCTGTCCGTTCGGATAATTTCTGGGCCGCGGTGGATTTCAGGGAAAGGCACTGGGGTGAGGCGTCGGTACGGCGAATTACAACATCAACAAAACGCCGGGTAGCGGAGGCAGGTGACTCGACGCTCCAATCTGCGGCCCGACATGCGTTGCGGAAAACTGTCTCGAACGCGGTGGTCCCCAATGGCTCCGTCGTCGCGCCATGATGGACGGAAAGTGCGAGACCGAAATACTCCATCCAGCTTGCGGAGCTGGTGAGCCATGTATGATGTTGCAGAATGTTGGCCTGCGGTGGATTTGAAAGGGACTCCACCACGGTAGCGACGAATTCCAGCTGCCGCGGCGAGAATGTGCCGAGCTTCGCCCTGAGTTCCTCAAGGTTCACAAGCACCCATCCTTTGCTCAATCAAGTCGGCAAAGGCAGGCTTGAGCTCGATTCCAACCCACCTGCGCCGGAGCCCCCGTGCGGCCAGCAGGGTCGTGCCCGAACCGGCATAGGGATCTCAAGACAACGTCTCCTTCCCGACTGGTTATGGCTAGGCACCGTTCCGCTAGGGTCATGGGCATCACGGCAGGGTGTCCGTCGGCATGTCCGTTGCGTCGTTTCCTGGGTTCGGTCGGCACGTCCCAAACCGAACGCAGCCGCCGCCCGTTGGGGCCCGACACGGCATTCACGCTGTAGTGGTAGTTCTGGCTCCTCGAAAGCAGGAACAGGGTCTCATGCGCTTTGGTCGGGCGGTCGCGGACGGACTCGGGATGTGCGTTCGGCTTGTGCCAGATCACTTCTGAGCGTAGCCACCATCCGGCATCCTGAAGCATGAAAGCAAGCCGCCACGGTAACCCAATGAGATCCTTCGGTTTCAGGCCATTCGGGGTCGGAGGGCGAACGTCCATCGCACGCGCCCGGTTTTTCGGATCCGGTGCGCGGTATCGGCGGTTGCCCGAGGTGAAGGCGTCCCCAACGTTGGGCCACACGGTGCCGTCCCGGCGCAGAACGCGCTTCACAGCCTCGAATGTTTCGACAATGCTGGCCAAATAGTCCGGGAGGGCGTCATCACGTCCAATCTGGTCTTTGGTCCCGTAGTCGCGGAGTGACCAGTAGGGAGGGGAAGTGAGAACAGTCTGCACGGACTCGTCCGGCAGAAGCCCAAGAGCCTGACGTGCGTCACCGCAGATCAGGAGGGAGCTGGACACCGTCGTCAATCCAGAACCCTTGCAACCATCTATTCTAAAGTAGGTGTCCCTGCATGGCCACGTCTGGTGACCCGCCCGCGGCGAACCGCGATGATGGTGGGACAGGATTGACGGAGCGTCACATACGGATGTTGTTACCATGCTGCGGCCTTCCGCCCATAATTGGGGCTGTCATGATTGATAGCATCCCGGCTGGGGAATCTCAAAAGAGTTGACAATGACTGGAACAGCAGATAGGTGAAACGTTGTTCGACCATCCGGTCGGAAACTTTCCCATAGAAGACAATGACTTGAGGCAATCTTGCCCAGTCTGGTGGATTTTGTCATGAGCAAAGAACGACTGAACCTTTCCGACTTGAAGGCCAAGAGCCCAAAGGATCTGTTGGCCATGGCCGAAGAACTTGAAATCGAGAACGCATCGACCATGCGCAAGGGCGATATGATGTTCCAAATCCTCAAGGAACAGGCCGACGACGGTTGGGAAATCGGCGGCGACGGTGTCCTGGAGGTCCTTCAGGACGGCTTTGGCTTCCTGAGATCGCCAGAGGCCAACTATCTCCCAGGACCGGATGACATTTACGCATCACCCGAGATGATCCGGCAGCACAGCCTACGCACAGGGGATACGGTAGCGGGAATGATCCGGGCACCCGAGGAAAATGAACGGTACTTTGCCCTGATCAAGGCGGAGGAAATCAACTTCGAAGAGCCGGAAAGGGCCCGTCACAAGGTTGCCTTCGATAATCTGACGCCACTCTACCCAGATCAACGCCTCAAGATGGAAATAGAGGATCCCACGATCAAGGACCGATCGGCCCGCGTCATCGACCTCGTCGCGCCAATCGGCAAAGGGCAGCGCTGTCTGATCGTTGCGCCACCACGGACGGGAAAGACCGTGCTGTTGCAGAACATCGCGCATTCCATCGAGAACAATCATCCTGAATGCTATCTGATTGTGCTGCTGATCGACGAACGTCCTGAAGAGGTTACCGATATGCAACGGTCGGTGAAGGGGGAGGTTATATCCTCGACCTTTGACGAACCGGCGACGCGGCATGTTGCGGTCAGTGACATGGTGATCGAAAAGGCCAAGCGCCTGGTCGAACATAAGCGGGATGTGGTCATTCTGCTGGATTCGATCACTCGACTTGGACGGGCGTTCAACACGGTCGTTCCTCTTCAGGCAAGGTTCTCACCGGGGGAGTCGACGCAAATGCCCTGCAGCGGCCCAAGCGTTTTTTTGGCGCGGCACGGAATATCGAGGAAGGCGGATCGCTGACAATCATCGCGACGGCCCTGATCGACACAGGCAGCCGGATGGATGAAGTGATCTTCGAGGAATTCAAAGGCACCGGCAACAGCGAAATCGTACTTGACCGGAAAGTCGCGGACAAAAGGGTCTATCCTTCAATCGACATTCTCAAGTCAGGTACGAGGAAGGAGGATCTGCTCGTTGATCGTGCGGATTTACAGAAGACATTCGTTCTCCGCCGAATTCTGAATCCAATGGGAACCACAGACGCGATTGAGTTTCTCCTCTCGAAACTGAAGCAGACAAAAACCAATTCCGGTTTCTTCGACTCAATGAATGCGTGAAGACGTGTCACCGGACTGACGCCATGGACACAATCTATGCGCAGGCTTCGGCAAGGGGCAAAGCTGGCGTGGCAGTCATCAGGGTTTCAGGTCCACGGGCTCACGATGCCGGAAGGCTTCTGGCCGGTTCGCTACCTGATTGGCGCATGGCGGGTGTCCGAAACCTGCGGAATCCCAATGGTGACATACTGGATAGGGCCCTGGTTCTGGCATTCGAGAAGAATGCGAGTTTCACCGGGGAGAATGTTGTGGAATTCCATGTACATGGCGGGATGGCGATCTCAACCGCCATTTCGCGGGTTCTGGGCGAATTGGACGGTGTCCGACCTGCCGAGCCAGGGGAATTCACTCGACGGGCGCTTGAGAATGACCGGCTCGATCTGTCTCAGGTTGAGGGGCTCGGCGATCTGATAGAAGCGGAAACCGAAGCACAGCGTCGGCAGGCAATGAATGTCTATTCCGGCCGGTTGGGCGACAGTGTTAAAACGTGGCGCGGTTTACTGATCCGTGCCTCCGCCCTGTTGACCGCAGCAATAGATTTTGCCGATGAAGATGTACCGGAAGATGTTTCCGGAGAGGTAGGACACATTCTGGAGGCACTTCAGCATGATCTGGAAGCCGAAGTTGCGGGAGCTTCGACCGCCGAGCGGCTGCGCAATGGGTTCGAGGTTGCCATAATCGGGCCGCCCAACGTTGGAAAGTCCACTCTTCTTAATTGGTTGGCGGGCCGGGAGGCGGCCATCACATCGGAGTTGGCAGGGACGACCCGGGACGTGATCGAGGTTCATATGGACATAGCCGGCCTGCCTGTAACCTTCCTGGATACAGCTGGCCTTAGGGAGGGCAACGATACAGTTGAACGAATCGGAATTGAACGATCCAGAGAACGCGCCAGACGTGCGGACCTTCGGGTGTTTCTGACGACAGATGGGCAAGTCGACAGATCATTGGTCGAGACTGACGACATTGTCTCTATGGGTAAGGCTGACCTGCACAAGCAGGCCGAGGGGGTGTCCGGTCTGACCGGAATGGGTGTTGATGGTCTCCTGGGAAGGATCTCCGGCATTCTTGAGCGCAGGGTTGGTGGAATTGGGAATGCAATTCGTGAAAGACATCGAATATCGCTGGGAAGGGCCGTGATTGCCATTGCGGCGGCACGCCGGGAGGTCGCCTCGGATCAGTGTCGCGGCGAAATCGCGTCAGAGGAAATCCGAAACGCGATGAATGCACTCGATTCTGTTGTTGGCAGAACGGGTGTCGAAGATATACTGGAGGAGATATTCTCTAGCTTCTGCATTGGCAAATGAAGGAATGTTTCACGTGAAACACCGTCAGTTCGATGTGATCGTCATTGGTGGTGGCCACGCCGGAGTGGAGGCCGCACATGCGGCGCACAGGCTTGGGGCGCGAACCGCTTTGGTCACAATAGATCGGGAGAATATCGGCGTGATGTCCTGCAATCCGGCGATCGGAGGGTTGGGCAAGGGACATCTGGTTCGGGAAATTGACGCACTTGATGGTATCATGGGAATTGCAGCCGATAGGGCCGGCATCCAGTTCAGATTGCTTAACCGGCGCAAGGGGCCGGCGGTACAGGGACCGAGAGCGCAGGAGGATCGGGCCCTGTACAGCAAAGCCGTTTCGCGGGCGGTCGCATCGGCAACGAATATCCAGCTGATACTCGGCGAGGTGGTCGATCTTTCGGTCAGCGGGGAAAGAATCGATGGTGTCATACTTGATGACGGCACGGAGCTCCGCGCACCAGCTGTCGTACTTTCGGCTGGAACCTTCTTGCGTGGCGTAATCCATATCGGAGAGGTTCGTCGCCAGGGTGGACGTTGGGGCGACCGACCCTCTGTGCGGCTCGGAGAACGCCTGGAATCATTTGGCCTGAACGTCGGGCGCCTCAAGACCGGAACACCGCCGCGGCTGGACCGCCGAACCATTGACTGGTCGCGGGTCGAAATGCAGCCTGGCGACGACGAACCCGCTTTGTTTTCATTTATGTCCCGACGGCCGATAGCCCGCCAGATCCCATGCGGCATTACCCATACCAATAGGAGTACCCATGAGATCATTCGAACGAATCTTGATCGATCAGCCATGTATGGTGGCCACATAGAAGCGGCTGGCCCAAGATATTGCCCGTCGGTCGAGGACAAAGTGGTCCGGTTTCCGGAAAAGGAGTCCCATCAGATCTTTCTCGAGCCGGAGGGCCTCGACAGCAAGGTCATCTACCCGAACGGAATTTCCACCTCGCTACCTGCAGAGGTGCAGGAGAACTACGTCAGATCGATCCGCGGTCTGGAGCGAGCCCGTATTCTGCAGCCTGGGTACGCGATCGAATACGATTATATGGATCCGAGATCCCTCAAGCCGACGCTGGAGTTGGGGGGCGTGCGGGGATTGTTTCTTGCAGGCCAGGTCAATGGCACCACCGGCTATGAGGAAGCGGCCGCCCAGGGCCTTGTTGCCGGCCTCAATGCGGTACGCACGGCCTGGGATCTTGAACCAATCCTGTTTTCCCGCATGACGTCCTATATTGGCGTCCTGATCGATGACCTCATCACCCAGGGCGTCAGCGAACCATATCGAATGTTCACCTCCCGGGCGGAGTATCGGCTGTCACTTCGTGCTGACAACGCAGACCAGCGACTGACGCCGATTGGAGACTCCATTGGCTGCGTTGGCACCAAGCGGTTCGATACATTCCGGGTCAAGATGGACCGTATCGAACGCTGCAAGGATGCACTCTCCATACGGGCCTATTCGCCTAAGGAACTTTCCGACGCCGGCTTCAAGGTTCGGGAAGATGGAAAGCGGCGAACGGGAATGGATCTGCTTGCGTTCCCGGACGTGTCCTATGGCGACCTCGTTGCCCTTAATCCCGATCTCGAGCAATTCGAACAGCCGGTTCGGCAGCAGGTCGAACGCGATGCACTCTACTCCAGCTACATTGATCGGCAGAAACAGGAGATAGCGTCGCTCTCAAGGGACGAAGCCCTGGAGATTCCCGCTGGCTTCGATTTTGACGGCATTTCCGGCATTTCGAACGAGATAAAAGAGAAACTGCGCCGTATTCAGCCAGTGTCGCTTGGACAGGCTTCCCGAATCGAGGGCATAACACCAGCAGCGCTGACTCTTTTGCTGGCACGGATTCGTCACGCCAATCGACGGAAGTCGGCTTGAAAACTCCTGCAGGAATGGAGGAATTTCGGAAGCGGTTCAATGTTTCACGTGAAACAATGGAACGGCTACGCCTTTACGAAGAACTCGTAACGAAATGGAATCCAGCGATAAATCTGGTTTCTGCGTCGACTCTTCCAACGATATGGTACCGTCATTTCACCGATTCCGCCCAAGCATACTTTCTTGTGAAGCCTATTGCTGGGCGCTGGGTTGATCTCGGCTCCGGCGGCGGATTTCCGGGCGCCGTCGCTGCGGTCCTGGCTGCGGAGTTCTCTCCGCAGATATCGGTAACCTGTATCGACAGCGATATCCGGAAGTGCGAATTCCTACGTATCCTGTCCCGAAGCCTGGAAATTCCGATCATGGTACATTCACGGAGAATCGAGGACTTGCCGCCGCAGAATGCTGCGACCGTGTCCGCTCGGGCGGTGGCGCCCCTGCCTCGGCTTCTGGAGTTGGTTCATCGGCATCTCTCAAGCGACGGGACCGCGATACTGCACAAGGGCGCACACGCTCCTGCGGAAATCACGGCGGCACTTGAAATCTGGCGCTTCAGGGTCGAGAAGCACCAGAGCCTTTCAAACCCGGAGTCCGTGATTCTTCGGATAGGAGAACTCACCATTGCTTGAGCGGCCATCGGCGCGACCCAGGATCATTGCGCTCGCCAACCAAAAGGGTGGCGTTGGTAAGACAACGACTGCCATCAATCTTGGTGCGGCGCTGGCCAACGCAGGCTACAGGGTCCTATTGGTCGACATCGATCCGCAGGGAAACGCCTCCACTGGCCTTGGGCTATATTCCAGGGACCGTAACCGCACCAGTTACGAATTGCTGATGGATGGCATTGCGGTCCAGGATGCCATGCACAATACGAAGGTTGACCGACTCTCCATCGTTCCATCTTCGGCTGACCTAAGTTCAGCTGATCTTGCCCTTGGTTCAAGCAGGCGTCGAAGTGTCCTCCTCCGCCGTGCGCTGCGGCGACCTGAGATGGACCAAACCGGGCTTGACTTCATTCTGATCGACTGTCCTCCGTCCCTAGGTCTTTTGACCGTGAACGGACTTGTCGCCGCCGATTCGGTACTTGTTCCCCTGCAATCCGAATTCTATGCGTTGGAGGGTCTGTCGCAGCTCCTGCTCACTGTTCGGGAAATTCGAAGCGCTGCCAACCCGGACCTACGGATCGAAGGCGTGGTGATGACGATGTCTGACAGGCGAAACCGGCTATCGCGGCAGGTGGAGGCGGACGCTCGCGAGAATCTCGGCGAACTCGTGTTCCAGACCGTGATTCCCAGGAACGTCCGCCTCAGCGAAGCACCTTCACACGCCATGCCAGTTCTGGAATATGATCCGGACTCGAAAGGCAGCAAAGCCTATAGGACACTGGCATCGGAACTGACGATGCGGAATCAAAGACCTATGCAGAGGGGAAGTCATGGCTGAAAGAAAAGCAGGACTGAGAGGACTCAACCCAGACCGTGGACTGAGGGCGTTGATCGCTGATACAGGCCCGCAGGATTCCTTTCGCCAACCGTCCGAAGCTCAGGTGATTCCCATCGATAGACTGGCACCGAATCCGAACCAGCCCCGAAAGAACTTCGATCAGGCCGAGATCGAGGAACTTGCGAACTCAATCCGGGAAAAGGGTGTCGTCCAGCCTCTCATTGTCCGGCCAGATCCGAAAAACCCGGATATGTACCAGATTGTCGCCGGCGAGCGCCGCTGGCGCGCCGCGCAGGTCGCCCAACTCCACCGGATTCCCGTGTTGATGCGCAGGTACAGCGATGTTGAGACGCTGGAAATCGGCATGATCGAAAACGTCCACCGCTCCGCGTTGAATCCAATCGAGGAAGCAGGTGGTTATCTGCAACTCATTGATGAATATGGATTTACTCAGGATATGGCCGCGGCTGCACTCAGTAGAAGCCGCAGTCATGTCGCCAACATGCTACGGCTGCTCAGTTTACCTGCTTTCGTAAAGGACCTCGTGCTCAAGGGCGATCTGTCAGCGGGTCACGCCCGTGCATTGATCACGGCAAGCGATCCTGAAGCTCTGGCCAGAAGGGTGCTCGGCAAGGGACTGTCGGTTCGCCAAACCGAGGAACTTGTCAAGAGGGCCAAGGGAGGACAGTCTTCAGGAGAACGGAAGCCAGCCGCGAAGGATTCCGATACAATCGGATTGGAAGGTGATCTATCGGCCGCGTTGAGCATGAAGGTCACGATCACGCACCGGAAAGGCGGTGATGCTGGAACAGTCACGGTGGCATACCGGACTTTGGAGGATCTTGACCGTCTGTGTTCCCTGCTCTCGGCGATTCGCTAGAGACGTTCAGACCTGACTTTCAAGCAATGCGGATAGAACGGAGTTGAGAACCCGTCGACCGATCGGGGTCGCTCGCAGTCTGCCTTTGCTGTAGCGAAGAAATCCCTCACGGATTAACATTTTGATATTGCTGTTAAAATGTTCCAGATTTCTCAATCTGTCGAGATCAATACCTTCTTCGATTCTAAGCCCCATCATTAGAGCTTCCATGTCTGCCTCCCGGTCAGTCAATGGATTGAAAATCCATTCCCCTGTATTTCCATCCTCAACCCGCTCAAGCCAGGTCACTGGCGACAGAGGTGTGGCTGTCGCCAGTCTCGTTCCACCAAGCGTAAGTCGGCCATGAGCGCCGGGGCCGATGCCCGCGTAGTCTCCCGACCTCCAGTAGATGAGATTGTGGCGAGATTCAGTGTTGGGTCGGGCGTGGTTGGAAATCTCGTAGGCTCGAAGTCCGGCGGCACCGCATAGTTCCTGCGTTGCGATGAAAAAATCCGCGGAAAGATCCTCATCCGGCAATCCCTGCAGATTGCCGTGTGCCAGCCTTTCACCAAAGGCCGTTCCCGGCTCGACCGTCAATTGATAGGTTGAAAGATGATCGGGCTCCAACGCCAACGCCATCCGCAATTCGGATTTCCAATCCTCCACCGTCTGGTGCTGACGCCCGTAGATCAGGTCAAAGCTCACGCGTTCAAAGATATCACCTGCCATGGCGACAGCGTTCAGAGCGTCCGCAGCGCTATGCAATCGACCCAGCGCCCTGAGATCATCATCAACGAGAGCCTGAACTCCGATGGAAACGCGATTGACTCCTGAATCGCGGTAACCGGTGAATCGGTCGGCTTCCGCGGATGTCGGATTTGCTTCCAGGGTCACTTTCAGGTCGTTTGCCGTGGTCCAGGTCATCCTGACCGCGTCCATGACAGCGTCCACCACGGAGATGTCCATGAGGCTAGGCGTACCTCCACCAAAATATAGGGAGCTCAGAATCCGGTCACCTGTCCTGTGTCCAATTCGCTTGATTTCAGCCACATACGCTCGCCTCCAGCGATCATGGTCGATCCTTGCGGAAACATGGGAATTGAAGTCACAATAGGGACATTTTGCGGCACAGAATGGCCAATGAATGTAAAGACCGAACCCGGCTGTCTGCCAGTTCTCAGGCAATGCAGCCAGCAACCAGCTTGTTGAAGGCATCCGCCCGGTGGCTCATGGAGTGCTTCCTTTGCGGATTCATCTCGCCAAAGGTCTCGGATTCACCATCAGGTACAAACACTGGATCGAAACCGAATCCAAAATCGCCGCGCATGGGCCAGACAACCTGGCCTCCGACGATACCTTCAAATACCTCATCATGGCCGTCCGGCCAGGCCAGGCACAGGACGCATCGGAACTGAGCCGTTCGCGGATGTGGCGCGCGACGCTCCTCAAGCAGTCGATGGACCCGCTCCATCGCTTGCCTGAAGTCGCGACCGTTGCAGGTATCGGCCCAATCGGCCGTATGGACCCCAGGAGCGCCCTCCAATGCATCGACCGTAATGCCGCTGTCGTCCGACAGTGCAGGAAGCTGGCAGCCTCGGGCCGCGAATTGCGCCTTTATGCGGGCGTTTCCAACGAAGCTGGATTCGGTTTCCGCCGGTTCAGCCAAACCGAATTCACCAGCTGAACGGACAGCAATGCCAAACGGATCCAGAAGAACCCGGAACTCGCGGAGCTTTCCCTCATTATGTGAGGCAATGACCAGCGTGTTGCCATCGAGCCTACGCATGTCAGGCGAGGGCGGAATTCTGCGCCGCGACAAGTTCCGCAATTCCCTTTGTGGCGAGGTTCGAAAGCGATGACATTTCGCTGGGCGAAAATATCGATCTCTCCGCCGTTATCTGGACCTCGATGAGTTGTCCTCCGCCGGTCATGACGAAATTTCCATCAACGCCGGCTTCGCTGTCTTCAGCATAGTCCAGATCAAGGACCGGCTGGCCACCGTAGAGTCCGACACTCACGGCGACGATCTGGTCGGTCAGTGGATCCATGGCGATTTTGCCCGCCTTGACCAGCTTGTTTACGGCGAGTCTCAGGGCCACCCATGCCCCCGTGACCGCTGCGCATCGGGTGCCCCCGTCCGCCTGGATCACGTCGCAGTCCAGGGTGACCTGCCGTTCGCCCATTGCAGCGAAGTCGACGCCTGCCCGCAACGAACGTCCGATCAACCGTTGGATTTCCTGTGTACGTCCGCTTTGCCCAACCTTGGCTTCACGGCGGGTTCGGGTGTTGGTGGCTCGCGGGAGCATTCCATATTCGGCGGTTACCCATCCCAATCCGGTGTTTCTCCGGAACTGGGGTACCCGCTCTTCCAGTGTCGCAGTGCAGACCACCCGGGTCGCACCGACAGAAATCATGCACGATCCTTCTGCGTGCTGCGCTACGCCCGGTTCGATCACGATCAGGCGCATTTCGTCCAGTTTTCTGCCAGAGGGTCGCATCTCGTGCCTTCCATTCAGGTTTCTGGTGCCTTAACTGTGGGCAGCTTTGGAAAGCAACCCCGATTGGCGCCGTCAAGGAACCGCATTCGGAGATTGGCATGGCTGATACATCGCGCATTCTTGCCGAACTGAATGAACGCAGCATTGAGGTGTTCCGCCGGGTGGTGGAGGGCTATCTGGACCGTGGTGAGCCGGTAGGTTCACGTACCCTCACGCGCAAGATGTCAGAGAATATCTCAGCCGCAACGATCAGGAACGTGATGCAGGATCTCGAATTCCTCGGATTGCTTGATTCTCCCCACATATCCGCGGGTCGGGTACCGACGGAACACGGTCTTAGGATGTTTGTTGATGGGTTGCTGGAAGTGGAGGATCTTGACGATAGCGACCGCCACAAGATCGACGCAACTGTCGCTTCAAGCGATAGCGATGTCAGCGCTATGCTTGACCGGATTGGATCGGCACTGTCTGCGCTGACCAGTGGAGCCAGCCTTGTTCTTGCGCCTAAACATGAAGCTCCGATCCGACATATAGAATTCGTTTCCCTGGCCTCTGACCGTGCCTTGGTCGTGCTTGTCTTCGCCGATGGGCATGTTGAGAATCGCGTCTTCGCCCCTCCTGTTGGCCAGACACCATCCTCGATGAGGGAGGCCGCGAATTTCCTGAATTCCTTTGCCGCAGGCAAGACTCTCAGCGAGCTGAGAACCAGCTTTGGCAGGGAGATCGAACAACGCAGACTGGATCTGGACCGCTTGGCCCGGGGGCTGGTCGAACAGGGTCTTGCAATCTGGGAGAACGAAGGCGAGACGCACGAACGCCTGATCGTGCGCGGGAGGTCGAACCTTCTCGCTTCCGATGGCCAAAGGGAGAATCTGGAACGAATACGAACACTGTTCGACGATCTTGAGCGCAAGCGCGACATCGCGGATTTTCTCGAACTCGCCGAGGAAGGCGAAGGCGTGCGGATCTTTATCGGGTCCGAGAACAAGCTTTTTTCGCTTTCCGGTTCCTCTTTGGTGGTGTCTCCCTATATGAACGCCGACCGGAAGATTGTTGGGGCTGTCGGTGTTATTGGCCCGACACGGTTGAACTACGGACGAATCGTACCGATTGTCGATTACACGGCGCAGCTTGTTGGACGGATGATCGGTGACCGAAGGCAATGAGGAAGTAGATGAAAGTGGAAGAGATCAAACCAACGATGCCAGAGGTGGACCTGCCCGAGCCACCGGATTCTGGTGATGACCAGATCGATATTCTGGAGGCTGGGCTTGAGGAAGGCATAGGGAGCGAAGATGCGCTACAGGATGAGCTGGAAGAGCTTCGTGCCGAACGGGACGATTTGCAGGATCGGGTAATGCGGGCGCTTGCCGAGGCGGAGAACGTGCGCAAACGAGGCGAGCGGGACCGGAGGGAAGCGGAGAGATACGGTGGTTCCAGACTCGCCCGCGACATTCTTCCGGTTCATGACAACCTCGCCCGTGCGCTATCATCCGCAACGCTGGAACAGCGGGAAGTGTCTTCGGGCCTGATCGATGGCGTCGGACTTACAATGCGTGAACTGCTCAATGTGTTCAAGAAACATGGAATCGAACGGGTTGCCCCGGAACATGGAGAAAGATTCAATCCCCAACTTCACCAAGCCATCTTTGAAGCACCCGTTCCTGATACAGAGGCCGGAGATATCATCGAGGTCACCGAAGTGGGCTTCACGCTAAACGATCGGCTGCTGCGACCCGCGAAAGTTGGCGTCAGCTCTACGCCGAGACCGTCGTCGAGTCCTGAAAGCAGGCCAGATTCCGATCCGGAACCGTGATTGGATCGAGAGGGTCATGGGCCGCATCGACGGTGGATCCTTGCGCTTCAGTCAGTGAAGTCCTGCCAGTGACATTGCCATAGGAGGCGCACACCGTGCTACCTGACAGGATCGAAACGCTCGTCGTTGGCGGAGGACAGGCCGGAATTGCGATGAGCGAGCACCTCGGTCTGTGCGGTGTTCCGCATCTTGTTCTTGAGCGGCATCGGATAGCCGAGAGTTGGCGTTCGGAACGTTGGGATTCGCTCGTGGCAAACGGTCCTGCCTGGCACGATCGCTTTCCAGGGCAGGAGTTTGCCCGCTCAGGACCTGACGCCTTTCCAGGTAAGGAGGAAATCGCCGACTATTTCGTCGCCTACGCACAGCGGATTGCCGCTCCGATTCACTGCGGGGTCGAAGTTACGCGAGTCGGGAGAATTCCCGGTCGACGGGAATTCCAGGTCCAGACCTCTGAGGGCAACCTCGTCGCCAATAGCGTTGTTGCAGCTACCGGGCCGTTCCAGCGTCCGATCACTCCCCAGATTGTGCCTGAACACACTGGCGTTACCCAGTTGCATTCGAATTCCTACCGGAATCCCAATCAGCTGCCGGAAGGCGGAGTTGTTGTTGTTGGTGGGGGATCGTCCGGCACGCAGATTGCCGAGGAACTGCTGACAGCTGGTCGCGAGGTCTACCTTTCCATTGGTCCACATGACCGACCTCCCCGCCGTTATCGCGGGCAGGACTTCGTCTGGTGGCTTGGCGTATTGGGAAAATGGGATGCGGAGACCGCTGGTGCGGACAGGGAGCATGTCACGATCGCGGTCAGTGGCGCCTACGGCGGACATACTGTCGATTTCCGCCGACTCGCCGCCAGAGGGATCAATCTGGTCGGGCGGACCGAATCCTGCAGTGATGGCTTCCTTAGGTTTGCACCTGACCTCAAGAGAAACATCGACAATGGAGACGCCAATTTCCTCTCGGTGCTGGACGAGGCCGATGCCTATGTCTCTGAAACGGGTTTGCCGCTGCCTGAAGAGCCGGATGCACGGACCATTGGCCCTGACCCTGAGTGCATAAGCCAGCCAAGGCTGTCGCTTGATCTTGGCGGAGCTGGGATCTCCACCATCATCTGGGCGACGGGATATGGACTGGAATTCAGTTGGTTGAGCCTTGACGTCTTTGACGGGCGTGGTTGGCCGAGGCATAGGCGTGGGATTTCCGCCGTCGCCGGACTCTACTTCGTTGGATTGCCTTGGCTGTCCCGTCGCGGATCCTCGTTTATCTGGGGCGTATGGCATGACGCGAAGTTCATCGCCGATCACATTGCGATGAGATGCCATTACATGGAACACTGCAGGACGAATGTCGATCACGTCCAAGGCTTCGCCGGTAAGCGCTGATAGAACGGGGAATCGTACATGGCCCATACCCGCATCCGAAAATTCAATACCCGTGACACCTATCCGGAGCAGAATCTGGACAATGATCTTTGCCACGCGGTTGTCACAAACGGCGGACGCATTGTCTGGATGAGAGGTCAGTGTCCGCAGAACCTGAGCGATGCAGTCAACATCGACAGCCACGATCCAGCCGAGCAGACCCACAAGGTGATGCAGAACATCCGCCAGTTGATCGAGGAAGCTGGTGGCGGGATGGAACATCTCGTAAAGATGGTGATTTACATCACCGATATCCGACATCGCGAAGCCATATACCTCACCATCGGTGAATACATAAAGGATGTGCATCCGGTTGCGACCGGGCTTGTGGTCCAGGCTCTTGCCCGACCGGAATGGCTGGTCGAGATTGACGCAACGGCTGTAATTCCGGAGTGATGCCCTGACGTTTTCCCTTGTCGCCTGCTGCCCGGAAACGGGAATGTTCGGAGTTGCCATTTCATCGTCCTCCCCTGCGGTGGCGGCTCGGTGCTCGTACGCCCGGGCAGGCGTAGGTGCGGTCGCCTCGCAGAACGTCACTGATCCAACACTTGGGCCACTGGCGCTTGATCTCATGCAGTCTGGACTTTCAGCCATCAAGGCGGTTGACGAAGTCAGGAGGCTTGGTCGATTTCTCGATTATCGTCAGGTACTTGCGGTTGATTCCCGTGGCCATACCGCTGTTCATTCCGGACAGCGAAGCCTGGGCGTCTGGGCCGAAGCGCACTGTGAGGGTGTTGCAAGCGGTGGAAATCTTCTTGCGAATGACCGCGTGCCGCAGGCTATAGTGGACAGTTTCCTCGCCACTTCAGGCCAGCTTGGCGACCGACTTCTCGCCGCGCTGCAGGCCGGGCTCGACGCTGGCGGCGAAGCCGGTCCAGTCCATTCAGCAGGGTTGAAGCTCGTCGACAAAGCCGCGTGGCCACTTGTCGATCTTCGTTGCGACTGGAGCGAAAGTTGCCCAGTCGCGGAGTTGAAGGTCGCTTGGGATGTGTACAGACCTCAAATGGATGCCTACGTCCAACGCGCCCTTGATCCGCGGGTGGCGCCTTCATATGGCGTACCGGGAGATGAGTAGAGGTGCCCCGCATGATTGCCGAAAGCCCACATGCCTGTGAGACGTGGTGCACAGCCTATCCGAATCGATTGACCAGTAACCCTTCGGTCTGCCGATTCGGGAGACGACCGTGTCCATGTCTCCATGAACCGGAGCCAATGAGCAGTTCTTTGCAGTTCCAGTAAACGGAAATCGCCAAGTGGTGTCTCGACACCGTCCCGAAATGGGCCGAAGAACTCGGAATGCTCTGGAGAATGCACGGACGCGGCAGCGCGCCTAGTGCTCTCGGTTGAAAGCGGAGTATCGAAACGCATTGGAGAAGGGAGGTTGAGTTGCGCGACCCTCGCTATGACATTCTATTCGAGCCGATCAGGATCGGGCCGGTCACGGCGAAAAACCGGTTCTATCAGGTCCCTCACTGCAATGGTGGCGGTTACCGTGATCCGTCAGCGGCGGCCGAGATGCGTGGAATGAAGTCGGAAGGTGGTTGGAGTGTCGTATTCACCGAACAGTGTGAAATGCACCATTCATCTGAGATAACGCCCTTCATTGAACTTCGGCTCTGGGAAGACCGGGATATTCCGGGATTGGCGAAGATCGCGGAAAAGATCCGGGAGCATGGGGCTCTTGCTGGCATTCAGTTGGCTTACTCCGGGGTGAATGGTCCGAACTTCTATTCCCGAGAGGTGCCGCTTGCCGTGAGCGCCCAACCAATCCGCACCTTCACCAACGACCCGGTTCAGGCACGAGCGCTTGACAGGTCCGAAATCCGTGATCTCCGCCGATGGTTTGTCAACGCGGCGAAACGATCGAAACGCGCGGGTTTCAACCTCATTTGCCTGTATGGTGCGCATGGCTTTGGGATATTTCAGCATTTCCTCAGCCGTGTGACGAACCACCGGACCGACGAATATGGCGGAAGCCTGGAGAACCGCTCCCGATTCGTGAACGAAGTGATTTCGGATATCCGTGACGCAGTGGGCGATTCCATGGGTATCACGCTGCGCGTTTCACTGGATGAGTCAATTGGTGACCTAGGGTTCTCCAACTCGGAGGTCCGCGATTTCATCGCAATGAACGCTGACCTGCCCGATCTGTGGGATCTTGCGCATGGCACGTGGGAAGATTGCTCCGGCCCTTCCCGGTTCAAGGAGGAAGCTGCGCAGGAAGTCCTGGTACGCGGCATCCGTGAATTGACGGACAGGCCAGTGGTCGGTGTCGGTCGATTCACGTCGCCAGATGTCATGGTCAGGATGATCAAGTCGGGCACGTTGGATTTCATCGGGTGTGCCAGACCTTCAATCGCCGACCCGTTCCTCCCGAGAAAGATCGAGGAGGGGAGGATCGAGGATATCCGGGAATGCATTGGCTGCAACATCTGCATCGCGGGCGACATGACCATGGCGATCAGCCGATGCACCCAGAATCCGACGTTTATGGAGGAATGGCGCAAGGGTTGGCACCCGGAGATCATGAATCGCAAAGGAAGCAGTTCAACCGTACTCGTTGTGGGTGCGGGACCCGCTGGACTTGAGGCTACCCGCGCCCTTGCCGAGCGCGGCTATGACGTGGCCTTGGCAGAGGCGACGACCACCCTCGGTGGACGTGTTGCCAATGAGCGCAGATTGCCCGGGCTCTCAGCCTGGGGCCGGGTGGTTGACTACCGTGAATACCAGATAGGCCAGAAGCCGAATGTCGAGACCTATCTCGATAGTGAACTGGACGCTGACAGCATAATCGAATTCGGTTTCGAACACGTCTGCATCGCGACCGGCGCGAAGTGGCGACGCGATGGCGTTGGTCGCCAGCACGTCGCCCCCATCGCAATCGATCCTGCAATGCCCTTGTTCACCCCTGACTGCATAATGGGCGGCGGGCTCCCGGCCGGAAATGTCCTGATCTACGACGATGATCACTACTATATTGGAGGAGTTCTGGCAGAACTTCTTCGGCAGCGTGGCTGCGATGTCACGATTGTGACGCCTTCACCCTATCTTTCGGAGTGGACACGAAATACGCTTGAGCAGTTCACGGTCCACCGTCGTCTGGTTGAATTGGGGATCAACATCGTGCTGAATCGGGGTGTGGTCGAAATCGCCAGATCCCATGTGGTTTCGAACTGTGTGTTCACGGATTCAACCATGGATTTCCCTTGCGACGCCGTCCTGATGGTGTCCTCAAAGCAGGAATGCAATGGCGTCTATCTCGACCTGAAGGAGCGCTCGGCCGAATGGGATGACAGTGGACTCAGATCTGTGCGGATCATCGGTGATGCTGAGGCTCCGGGGCCGATCGCTTGGGCCACGTATGCTGGCCATCGCTACGCAAGGGAGTTGGACGGCGGGGATATCGGAGATAACCTGCCGTTCAGGAGAGAGATAACCGAAGTCGCAGTTGGCTAAATGGAGAGCAAACCACCATTTCCTTTCCCGGTCGCCGCCATTGATGCGATGCTGGAATGGGTTCGGGACCGCATCCGGGAGGGGCCAAATCCGAAGCACGGAGCACAGAGTTCCGAGACTCTGGATGCCGCCATGGGTGAATCGATAACGGATGAGGGTCTCGGTGCTGATGGCGCATTCGATATCTTTATCAACACGATCCTTCCTGCAACGCGGCCCTTGGGCCATCCGTCGAGTCTTTCGTTTGTGTCCTCCGCACCATCAAGGGCCGCGCTCAGCTTTGATGCGGCGCTCGGAGCCGCTGGCATCTTCGCCGGAAACTGGGATGGAGGAGCTGGTGCAATTCACGCGGAAAACCAGGTTCTTGCGTGGATCAGTAAACTCGCCGGCTGGCCATCTGGCTCTGGGGGTGTCTTTGTCGCAGGCGGAACGCTTGGCAACCTGTCCGCCCTTCACGCAGCCCGAGAGCGCCGTGCCCGCATGGTTCGGCGGCCTGAACGTTGGTCGGTACTATGCTCAACCGAAGCCCATAGTTCAATACATGCCGCGGCCAAGGTCATGGACGTCGACGTGCTCACTGTCGACGTTGACACTACAGGGGGAATGTCCGCTGAAGCGGCAAGCAGAGTTCTGGCGGGATCCCCAGGCACATTTGCTGTCGTTGGAAATGCGGGTGCAACCAATTCCGGCGCTATAGATGACCTCGAAGGGCTTGCTCGACTGACGGAAGGGCATGGACTCTGGCTGCATATAGACGGCGCATATGGCCTTGCCGCAATGGCGGACGCGGATTCCAGGTTCCTGTTCAAAGGCATTGAGCGCGCTGACAGCTTGATCGTCGATCCACACAAATGGCTGTTCGCGCCGTATGACAGCTGTGCATTGGTCTATCGGAATGCGGCTGACGGACGGGCAGCTCATGGACAGCAGGCTCCTTACCTCGACGTGATGGAGGACTCCAAGTTCAATCCTTCGGATTACGCTCTCCATCTGACCCGTCGCGCCAGGGGTTTGCCGCTCTGGTTTTCACTCGCGGTTCACGGGACGAAAGCCTACGGCAAGGCGATTGCGAGGACGCTGAAGACCGCCCGCGAAATCGCGGACGGGATCGAGGCGACACCAGGGCTGGAGCTCCTTCTCGGCCCGCAGCTGACGGTCATACTGTTCAGGCCAACCGCGATGTCGGAAAGAACAATGGAGGCCTGGTCCGAAGTCCATCGCCGATCAGGAGCGATTCTCTGTCTTCCCACGACTTGGCAGGGCAGGAAGGTCTTCCGGCTCTGCATAGTCAATCCAGACACGGAAGCGGCGGAAATACTCGCGATCATCCGGACGCTCTGCGACCTGCAGCCATGACCCGGACCATCGAATTGCTCGACCGGTTGATCGCTTTTGACACTGTCAGCGAAAACTCAAATCTCAACATGGTAGCGTTTATCGAGGACTTCCTTTCCGAGAGGGGATTCCGGTTGCTTCGTGTGCCCAGCCCTTGCGGAGAGAAAGCCGGGCTGATTGCCTCCATTGGACCCGACGGCACTGGCGTCATGCTGTCCGCCCATAGTGACGTCGTTCCGGTCTCCGGCCAATCCTGGAGTTTTGATCCATTTCGCCTGACGGAAAAAGACGGTCGTCTCTATGGGCGGGGTACCACGGACATGAAGGGATTCCTGGCTTCGATGCTGTCACTTGCGGATCGGGCAGCGGGCAAAGGACTGAATGAGCCTCTGAAGTTCTCCATTTCCTATGATGAGGAAATTGGCTGTGTCGGAATTTCCAACATGACCGACACGCTATCCACCGCGCTTGCAAAGCCCCGCATCTGCATCGTTGGGGAGCCGACCTCCATGAACGTTGCCTTGGGGCATAAGGGCAAGGTCGCATTTCAAGCGGCATGCAGGGGGCAAAGCGGACACTCCGCATTGGCTCCCCGTTATGTCAATGCCATCCATGTGGCCCTGGATTTCGTCAACGGACTGCGTGACCTGCAGGACTGGTACCGGCAACATGGAGCGGAGGATCCAGAGTATGACATTCCGTACAGTACAATGCATGTGGGCAGGTTTTCTGCGGGTGTAACGACCAACATTGTGCCGGAACTTGCCGAAATCGGCTTCGAATTCCGTCATCTACCCGCCGATGTGCCTAGGGAGGCGATGGCTCGGATCCAGCTTTCCGCCGACAGGGCAGTTTCGAAGAGCCATGATGGGCATGGTGCGCGTCCGGTTATCGACGTCACGCAGGTCAATTCCTATCCTGGTCTGGATGTTTCGGCCAACACCGGGGTCGCCCGTCTTGCCTGTTCGCTTTCCGGAACAGGCCTTGCCACCAAGGTTGCATTTGGAACGGAAGCGGGAATCTTCGATCAGTTGGGAATTCCAACCGTGATTTGTGGTCCTGGATCCATGAGCGAGCAGGGGCATAAGCCGGATGAGTTCATCTCCAAGGCCCAACTCAGCGCCTGTGATGCCATGATGGACCGGATCCTGACCATCTTGACTTGAATCGATCAGGGCTCTAGCGACAGGCCATTGTGTATGCGGCTGAGGTGTTCGACGGTCCGGTGCTACGTCCTCCCTGCCTTCCGCAGATGAATGAGACCCGGACGTGTCATGCCTGGTTGCCGGATGTCGGACAGGTTGGGAACGCTTCGGTAGTGCCTTTGACCGATCGGAACTGGGATAGCGGGAAGCGGGACATGTCGTCTAGTTCGAACGCGATTGACGTTTTCAGCGTGGTCAAGCGTTTTGGCGGCTTCACTGCACTTGATCGAATTACGCTGTCGATCAAGGACAATGAGTTCTTCACCCTTCTCGGCCCATCGGGTTGCGGGAAGACCACTCTCCTTCGGCTGATTGCAGGGTTCGAGGATGTGACTGAAGGGGAGATTTTCCTCTTCGGTGAGGAAATCGAGAAGCTGCATCCCAACCAGCGTCCTGTCAATACCGTATTCCAGAACTACGCCCTGTTCCCGCATATGACAGTGGAGGAAAATGTCATGTTCGGGCTCGAAATGCTAGGTCGCCCGAAGTCCGATGCAAGAGACCACGCAGGTGAAATGCTGGAGTTGGTCCAGCTTGGCCAATTCGCAACCCGGAGACCAAGCCAGCTTTCCGGCGGGCAGCAGCAACGGGTTGCTCTGGCCCGGGCCTTGGCACCCAAACCCAAGGTTCTGCTGCTTGACGAACCACTTTCGGCGCTTGATCTCAAACTCCGGCAAGCCATGCGGACTGAACTGAAGGCCATTCAACGCGAAACAGGGATTACTTTCATATTTGTCACGCACGATCAGGAAGAGGCGCTGACCATGTCTGATCGCATCGCTGTCATGTCGGCGGGCAAGCTGCAGCAGCTGGGGGAGGCCCGGGCCGTATACGAACATCCACACAATCGGTTTGTTGCGGACTTCATTGGTGAAACCAATCTGCTGGACGTTCGCGTTGAAGCGATTGATGGGGGGCGTGCGTTCTGTGAGATTGGCAACGGGCTGAAGTTGACCTGCGATGTGGTTGAAGGTGTTAGCTCAGGTGCGGACGTCCATCTGTCGATCCGACCTGAAAGAATGAGACTCTGTTCCGAGAGAGCAGGAGACGGGAATTTCCACGGGACGGTCATGGAAAATGTCTTTGTCGGTACCGACGTCCAGACTACGGTAAGGCTCAACGGTGAAATCGCGCTGACAGTGCGCACCCAAAACTCCGATCGAGGCAGGAAGATGATATTCGAGCCGGGCACGGAAGTCTTCGTCGATGTCGAACCAGGCGCGGTGCGCCTGTTGGCTGACTGATGGCTGCCGGAGCGGCAGATGGTGGGGCAGTCAGGTCCGGGACCTACCGCGAAGTGCGAAACTGGCTGCTACTGCCATCCTGGACAGTTCTCGGAACAGTCGTTCTCATTCCATTGGGGACGATGCTCATCTACTCGTTCCTGACGAAAGAGTTCCGCGGGGGTGTAATCTGGGAGTTCACGCTTGCGGCCTATGATCAGTTCTTTTTCGACCGTGGTCTGTTCGGGGACGAACCACCAAAAATTGAATGGACCTACGTCACGATATTCTGGCGCTCGATCTGGCAGGCCGGAGCCGCCACCATGCTATCGCTCGTCATTGGATTCCCGACAGCCTATTTCATCGCCACCAGACCGGAGAACACACGTTCGATCTGGGTCTTTCTGGTGACCGTTCCCTATTGGGTGAATCTCCTGATCCGAACGGTATCGATGAAGTTCCTGCTTCGTGACCAAGGCCCACTCAATGACTTCCTGGTATGGGTTGGAGTCATTGATACGCCTATCCGCATCATCAACACCAATCTAGCTGTCCAGATCGGCCTGTTCTATTCATACCTGCCGTTCATGGTCCTTCCGATCTATGCAGCGGTCGAGCGATACAACTTCGCGCTCTCTGAGGCCGCCGCAGACCTCTACGCGTCAAAGTGGGTGACACTTCGGCGGATCGTGATTCCGGCCGTTCGCCCCGGAATCATCGCTGGCTGCATCCTGGTTTTCGTTCCATCGCTGGGCGCTTTCCTTGCGCCCGACCTTCTTGGCGGTGCCAAGAACTTCATGATTGGCAGTCTTATTGAGGAACAGTTCAAAGGGAGTGCCGGCAACTGGCCATTTGGCGCGGCGGCCTCGATGATCCTATTGACCATGGTATTGCTGATTCTGCTTGTGTTCGCCAGACAACAGGCACGGTCCGGACGAGAGGGTGTTTGAATGTCTGCCCGATCCGACATTCGCAGCTATTCCGGCTTCAGGACAATCACGTTCCTCTGCCTTGCCGTTCTATACGCTCCGCTGATCGTTGTGACGGTTTACTCATTCAATGCCTCACGCTCGATCACGATCTGGGAGGGAATTTCACTGCAGTGGTATGTGGATGTCTTTACCGGACCGGAGAGTGGAAAATTCAGGCACGCGGCGATCAACTCCTTCAGCATCGCACTGATCGCGGCTACTGTTTCGACCGCCATCGCGACATCGGCGGCAACGGCGATTGTCCGGGGCGGCAGGTTTCGAATGCGCATGGTTTCGCTGGGCCTCATTTCGTTACCGCTTATGGTGCCGGAAATCGTGACTGCCGTGGCCACGCTAATCTTCTTCAACACCATTGGTTTTACCCGGGGGTATCTGACGATACTTGTCGCTCATATCGCCTTCTGCATCCCCTTTGCGTACCTGCCCATCCAAGCCCGAATGCAGGGAATCGAGGATACGTTTGAGCAGGCGGCCATGGACCTTTACGCAACCAAGGCGCAGGCATTCCGGCGGGTTCTTTTTCCGATGATGCTGCCGGGAATAGTTTCGGGGTTTCTGCTTGCCTTCATCGTCTCGCTTGATGACTTCATCATCACAAATTTCGTGAAGGGCGCGGGGATCGAGACCCTACCGACTGCAATTTTCGGGGCGGTGAAGCAAGGAATCAGGCCAAACATCATGGCGATCTCCACCATGTTGTTAGTGGTTTCAGCGGTTATGGTCACAATTAGCTACCTTTTCAGCAAGGTGCGGGCACCAATTGCAGCCGGTCAATGATTCGTGCGTCGTCCCGTTCAGCTCTGCGACCCACGTCCTGGCCAGCGCGTGGCACGGACTCAGCCCACCGGTTTCCGCATCACGCCACGGAGCCATCTGGGGTGGCGACGGAATCGCAATGATCTGTCGACATTCTCAAGAGAGATGTGCTAGCAAAGTGGACGAAATCTTACGAACGCAAGGAGGAGAAGCGTATGAATTCCTGGACCAAGTTGATGACCGCGTTTGCAACTTCGTTTACGCTGGTACTAGGGCCTTCGGCAGCCAGCGCTGATGGAAATCTCGTAATCTATCACTGGTTCGAGTATATCACGCAGGAACTGCTCGACAAGTTCACCGAGGAGACCAGAATCGAGGTGACGATGGATACCTATGATTCCAACGAGGCTATGCTCGCATCCCTCAAGGCAGGTGGCATGGGCACGTATGATGTGGCGGTTCCTGGAGACTATATGGTCGCCATCATGGCAAACGAGGGGTTGCTTGATACCATTGGTGAGAGTGAGTTGAGCAACAAAGGTAACATCTCGCCGGAATGGGCCGACCCTGCGTTTGATCCCGGGCGCATGCATTCGATCCCATATCAATGGGGATCGACTTCGTTCATGGTGGACACCGCTGTCTATGATGGCAACATCGACACAACGGATATTCTGTTCAGCCCGCCAGAGGAGCTGTCCGGAAGGATCAACATGCTTGACAGCCAGGGCGAGGTACTTGCCATGGCCTCGCTACATCTCGGCATTCCGCAGTGTTCGCAGGATCGGGAGCAGTTGAGTGCCCTCAACGGGATGTTGCAGGAAGCCAAGGGTCATTGGGCTTCTTTCAACTCAGACACCGCAAAGGAGGTACTGGTATCCGGAGACGTTGCTGTTGGGCAGATTTACGATGGTTTTGGAGCCAAGGCGCGCAGCGAGCGAGCGAGCCTGAAATATGCATTTCCCAAGCAGGGTTATGTTGCCTGGATGGACAGTGTCGTGTTGCTTAGGGATGCGCCTAACCGTGACAGCGCGATCGCCTTCATGGATTTCCTGTTGGAACCTGAAAACATCGCGGCTGTATCGAATTTCGCCCGATATGGTGCGGGCGTCAAAGGTGTGGAACCATATCTTGACCCGGAACTCGCGACGCTTCCGGAAGCGAATCCTCCTGCTGGTGCGGGCCCCGCTGTTTTCATCGAGGTCTGTGATGAGGAGACCCAGGCGGTCTATGACCAGATCTGGACCAATCTGAAGAAATAGCCTTCCTCCCAACTTGGCCCGCCTGTACGGGCGGGCCATTTTCATCGCCACGATGCGGTCTTGATTGGAGTCACTTGCGGTTTCCAGCCAGGACGGAGCTTGACCACGAGGGTGGAATTGAGGCTCGGAACTGGTACCAGCGCCGGTCAACGTCCGGAAAGCATGCGGGTAAGTACGTAGTCTTGGTTGATGAAATGATGCTTGAGTGCACCGGCTACATGCACAACGAGCACTGCCAGCAGCACAAGGGCGCAGTAGAAGTGGATCGACCGGAACAGGCGCTCCAGTTCCGAGGTGCCCGCCTTTATTGGATCCGGCAATTCAAATAGGCCGAAGACCATGTTCCTGATCTGGAAAGGATATGCATCCGGGTTATTGAATGGCGAGGCCGAAGCCATCAACCAGCCCGAGACCGGCAAAGCGACCATCAGCATATAGAGAGCGATATGTGACGCACGCGCTGCTGTTCGCTCCATGCGGTTCATGTCACCGGGGAGCTTGGGCGTGGGGTTCATGGCCCGCCAAACCAATCGCAGGCAGGCCAGCACGAAGACTGTAAATCCGAAGCTCTTGTGTTGCTGCACCAAGCCAAGCTTCGCAGGGTCGCCGGGATTGAAGCCGTTGGTCAGATAGAAGCCAAAGGCAAGCATTCCGATCACAAGCAGCGCCATAACCCAGTGAATCAGGCGAGCGGGCCAACCCCAGGCGTCAGGAGTGTTTCCCATTCCCATGACGCATCCGATCCTTCAGGTAGGGAAAACGTCGACCGTTCACCCAATCGGACTCATTTCGAGATCGATTCGGATTGGGATCGTGACGCCTACGGCGGGTGCGGCATATGAGACGCCGAATGCGGTCCGGTCGATTTCGCCCTCCACTGTCAATCCGACGATTGTCTTCGAAGGATCGAAGGGCGAAGGACCGGCTTTGTTGAGTCTACCGTTGAAGGTAACTTCGAGGGTCGCGCCGCGGATGGTCAGATCTCCGGTGATGTCAGCTGTTTCTTCGCCGGTCTGTGTCACCTTGGTCGCGACAAACGTGATTTCCGGATGGTTTTCCGCGTCAAGAAAATCAGGACTGCGGATGTGCCGGTCCCGGGCGTCCCAGACGGTATCGATCGATGCAGCCTGGATGACGAACGTCACCTCGGTGGCTTCGACATTCCCCGGATCAAAGTCAATTTCAGCATCAAACTCACGAAACTGGCCGTGGACCAGCGAATAGCCCAAGTGGTCAACAGTGAACGTTACATGGGCATGACTCCTGTCCAATACGTAAGGTTCCGCGGTTGCGACACCGGGGCCGAAAACGGTCCACGCCAAAAGCGCAAATTTAGCAATCCTCAAGGCTGCCTCCTCTTGACAGAAATTGTGGAGGCTAACGCACCTCTCATCATTCAAGGTAATAGAGCGTGATCCTAAAACAACCGGCACTGCAGGGAATTTCTTCCTGAATTCACTCCGGGAGGCGCCGCGTCAGGTCAGAACGCGGCGGTTGAATTTCGCAAGATCCCAAGAATGGATCAATATTGTCTGGCCCGGATGTCGATCCGAAGCCCGCAAGAGAAATGCAACTCAGTGAATGTTTGGGTCAGCGGCCTGAACCTCTATCGAGGGTAATCCTCCCCTGGCCAAGGCGCGCGATTGGGCCATCACGACGCGGCGAACCTGTCCGACCAGAACCATTGGCATTCTGTTTCCAGATGTCATCTTATGAACCTCATACGGCGAGGGACTGTCTCGTGTCCGCTGCACGCTTCGGCGGGAACTAGTATCTCGACCTTATTGTTGTGATGGATAGAGGGACTTCAGTTTCACGCGGGCGTCCCCGGTCCTGAACCGCCAGTCGACCGGCTTCGCCGACGGGTTCCTGTGCCGTTGCCAGGCGCCGACCTCCCGCACCATCGCCTCCCGGTCCGGGATCCGCCGGTCGAGGCACTGCCGGGAGAGGACGTCTGTCCCGGTCTCCGCCATGTTAAGCCAGCTCCCGTGCCTCGGCGTGTGGTGGACCTCGAAGCGGTCCGCGAGCCGCGACGCCTCCGCCGGCGCCCGGACGTCCCGTACAGGGTCGACAGCCTGTGGGTGTCGGGCTGTCCATCACGAGGACGGTTTTCCTGTCCGGAAAGTGGACGTCGGCGATGTCGGCGAGCAGCCTTGCGAAGTCCCTCTTCGTGCGGCGGTCGGTGACCTTCACGTGGCGCCACGCCTCCAGCGGCGCGTACACCATGAACAGGTTCGCGGTGCCGTTGCGCCCGTACCCGGAGCCGTATGCGGCCGGCTGCCCTGGCCGCGGCGGCAATGGCGTCCGCGTCTCCCTCGTCTGCTGCTTCGAGGTCTCGTCCATGACGGCCAGGACCGTGCCGTCGTCGTACTCCCGGCTGTAGGTCTTCAGGATGTCCTCCATGGCGCAGACGGATTCGGCGTTTTCCTTCGGCGGGATGCACCAGCACTGGTCCCTCCAGGGCTTGATGTCGTTTTTTTCAGATGCCATGGGACGGGCCGCCGTTTGCCTTCGCGGGTGATTCGGTGCAGGGTGTTGACAGGAAGACAGCATGTTGTGGCGGGGGGCCGCGAGACGGCAACCCCCGCCGAGTGAAAGGAGAGAAAGATGACTGATTCGAAAACCCCTTTCGAGGGGAACGTTACCACGGTCTACGCGGCTCTGGAAGTGAGCGGCAGGAGCTGGATCCTCGCGGTGGGCGATCCGTCCGACACGTCGAGGGCCGGCATCCACAGGCTGGCGCCGCAGGACGTTGATGGGCTCCTGGGCAGGCTCGGGCGGGCGCGGGAGCGGGCGGCGACCGGCGGCGATGTCCGGGTGATGCTTGTGTACGAGGCCGGTTACGAGGGCTTCTGGCTGGCCCGGCGGCTGGAGGGGGAGGATGTCGAGGTGGTTGTCTGCGACCCCGCGAGCCTCGAGGTGGTGCGGAGGAAAAAGAAGGTGAAGACGGACCGGATCGACGCCCGCCGGATGGTCCGGGCGCTCAGGGCGTGGGACGGCGGCGACCGGGACGCGATGTCGCGGGTGCGTGTGCCAACGGTCGCGGAGGAGGACAGGAAGCGGCTGCTGCGCCGGCGGGAGCGTCTGGTGCAGGAGCGCCGCCGCCTCTCGAACTCCGTCGACGGGCTCCTGAGGCTGCACGGGGTGTTGGCCGGGGATCCGGCGCGGCCGGGGTTCCGTGAGCGGCTCGGCGGGATGGAGACCGGCTACGGGGAGCCGCTGCCGCCGGAGCTGCTGGCCGAGATCAAGGGCATCCTCGACCGGCTGGAGCTGGTGCGCGCGGAACTCAAGGCTGTCGAGGCGAGGAAGATGGAGATGCTGGAGGCGTCGGCCCGGGCCCTCGACGGCCTCCGCGCGGACGCCGCCGGGAAGGAGGCCGCTCCGCCCGTTGACAGACCGCGGGCGGCGCCGGCGGACGCCCACCACGCGGCGACGCTGGTCCGGCTGCGCGGGATCGGCCCGAACGACGCGCTGATGCTGGGCGGCGAGCTCTTCTACCGGGAGCTGCGCAACCGGCGGCAGCTGGCCAGCCTCGCGGGCCTGGCGCCGGTGCCCTTCGCGAGCGGGGGCGTCGACAACGACCAGGGGATCAGCAAGGCGGGCGGCGCGATGCTGCGAAAGCACCTGGTGCAGATGGCCTGGCGCTGGCTGCGCCACCAGCCCGACAGCGCCCTCTCGGCGTGGTTCCGGGATTACGTGAGCGCCCGCGACGGACGTTCGCGCAGGCGGGGGATCGTGGCGCTGGCCCGTAAGCTTCTGGTGGCGCTGTGGAGGTTCGCCACCACCGGCCTGGTGCCGGAGGGCGCCGTCCTGTCGCAGGCCTGAGAGCGGGAGGGCAACGGAACAACGGAACAACGGAACACCCGGGCGGCCCGACGGGGCCTCCGGGGAACCCGGGCAGGGCGTGTGACCGTGCAGGGGCCTGGTTCGCCGCAGGAAGCGGCACCGTTCATTTCAGATGGGTCCCGCCCCCCCCGGAACGTCGCACCGCCCGAATCGGGCATAATGGTCACGGGGCCGGCACCGGCCAACCGAACCGGATAAGAGGCTGGACGCGTCGTTGAGCGCGTCATGGAACCGCGACGTTCTGTCTGGACTTCCCCGGTGGCACGGAAGCCGCCCCCCCGACGGAGGGAGGGACGCCGATGTGAGGTTTTGAAAAAGGGCACTTGACCTGTAAGGTCTCATAAGAGCCCCTGCCGCACCGTCTCCTTCGAGATGCTTTCGACGACCTCCAGCCCGCCGAGCCTGTCGCCGGGCAGCCGCAGCGCCCGGCGCGCGTGCCCCTCAGGGGGCTCGGAGCAGGCCAGCATCGCCAGCCTCGCCTGGCCCCCGCCGTCCAGCACGGGCTTCCTGCTGCTGGCCTGCTCCTTCCTCTCCAGCGCCGCCTCCAGGCCTTCCAGCACGAACCGCTTGCGGGCCCGCTCCACCGTCGAGGCCCCGGCCCCGAGGACGTCCGCTATGTCGGCGTCATCGCGTCCGCCGCCGTCCCGGCCGGTGTCCGCGAGAAGGAGGATGTGCGCCCGCCGCCGCCGCGTCACCGACCCCTTTCCGCCGTCGACGATCCCCTGCAGGAGCGCCCGCTCGCCACCGTCCAGCCTTGCGTGATATATTCTCTTTCCGCCTCTGCCCATAGCCTGCCCCTTCCCGGTGCCCCCCGGAACCGCCAGCGGACATCCGCCCGATCCGGAAGGCCTGTTGGTTGTTGTTGCGGCCAGTATACGGTACCAGATGGGACAGGGCAAGCGCCCCGGCGTCACTTCAACACGGGCGGGATACTAGATGCGGAGGGATGGCATTTCCATCCTTTCCGTTCCCTGTTGGTTTCCCAAACCGATTTCCAATCCGAGGTTCGCAAGCCACCTCGGGCTTCGTGTCCTTATCGCTAGAAGTGCGCCGCGCTCCTCAGAAAACATGGTCGGTGTTGCGCTTCGGAATGGAAGTGGGGCCACAAGTCACGTCAGACTGTCAGGGTGAATTCTGGACACCGAGCATAACGACCGAGAGCAAACCCGACGTATGCTCAGCTATAGGAAAGCGGAAGCCAAATGGCGAACTTGACGCGAAGCCAGCAGTTACGAAGGTTGGCATGATACAAAAATCTTGGCGTGATAGACACCGCTTTGAAAGGTAAGGGAGCGCTTCTCGGCATTTTGAATTTGGCCGATGCAAAAGCTGATCTGGGACGTGTTTGGACATGAGAAGACAGGTAAACCCCATCCAGCCAACGGATGACAGCGCCCGGCAGCTTGCAAGAAAGCTGCTCGACAATGCGCGATATGGTGCGCTCGGTGTGTTGGAGTTGGATACCGGCGCACCTTTGGTCAGCCGCGTGGCAGTCGGGCGGAGCCAAGAAGGGGTCCTGGTAACGCTCGTGTCCGAGCTATCGCATCATACACGTGCGCTCAGGGTCAACCCGTCCGCTTCATTGTTGGTTGGCGAACCCGGAAAAAAGGGCGATCCACTCTCATATCCGAGGCTGTCGGTCATGGCCCAGGCGCGTTTCATTGAGCATGCGGATCCAGACTACGCCCGAATGGCGGATTGCTATCTCAAGGATCATCCGAAGGCAAAGCTCTACATTGGGTTCGCCGATTTTCTGTTCGTGATGTTCGAAGCCAGAAAAGGGTTCCTGAACGCTGGCTTTGGAAAGGCCTTCGTTGTTACGGCCGCAGACATGGGCCTTCATGAGCCGCAATGCGGCCAAGCTTAGCCACCGCCGCAAGTCAGGCGGATTTCGACCGCGCCGTACTCGAAGGACGGATGGTGCTCCGCTTGCTTTAGGCATAACCGCTGTCGTCCGTTATGGCGCTTTGAAAACGCGGTGGTGGCAATGGCGGAAGACGTCTGCCTCAATTTTGGGTGACGAAGAAAGCTCTTGCGGATACGGCCGTCCTTTTCCGAAAACGCCACCAAAGCGCCTAGAACAAATCCGCGAAGCCGTTCGGCGCCATAGGGCAAAAAATGGCCTGATCCGAAAATCTGTTTTCACCAGTGACCCGAACGGAAGAAAGTCCGGGTCTTTCCTAGTCTGGCTACTCGAAACCGGCGCTGTATGGCCTTCCTATGGGCAGTGGTGCGTTGTTCCGTCTGTGCGCCGGTCTACGCTGGAGGTTCGCCGTAGTGGTTCGCGCCTTTGGTGCCGGGGAGAAAGAACCAACCAGCGTCAGTTTCCGTCCGGGTCGACCAGCTCCTTCAGTTCATACACCAACCTAAGCGCCTGAAGTGGGGTGAGTTCATCAGGCAGCACTTCAGCGATTCGTTTGTCCGATCTGGATGGACCGGACACCTGTGGTGCGGGTGTGGAAGGTGTGGCAGTGAACAGAGGGAGGTCATCAAGTAGGGTGTTGCTACCGGCCTTTCCTTCCCTTGCACCGGATTCCAGCTTGGCAAGGATTTCGCGTGCGCGGACGATGACGGGCTGCGGCAATCCAGCCAGTCGCGCGACCTGAACTCCATAGGACCGGTCCGCCGCACCCATACGAACCTCGTGCAGGAAGATCACTTCGCCCTCCCATTCCTTAACGGCGACCGTCGCGTTCTCGACGCCATTGAGTCGTTTGGCCAGTTGGGTCATCTCATGGTAATGCGTAGCGAAAAGTGCCCTGCAGCCGTTGACGTCATGAAGATGCTCCAGAGTTGCCCAAGCGATTGAAAGCCCGTCATAGGTCGAGGTGCCGCGCCCGATTTCATCAAGTATGACAAAGGCTCGATCATCCGCCTGATTCAGGATTGCTGCCGTTTCGACCATCTCGACCATGAAGGTCGACCGTCCCTGTGCAAGATTGTCCGACGCTCCGACGCGGCTGAAGAGTTGGCTGACCAACCCGATTGCGGCCGAAGAGGCTGGAACGAAGCTGCCCATCTGGGCAAGAATCGCGATTAACGCGTTCTGGCGGAGGAAGGTGGACTTTCCCGCCATGTTTGGGCCTGTAATCAGCCAGATACTCGGGCTTTCGGTCTCTTCTGAGAGTTCGCAGTCATTCGCGATGAAGCCGGTGCCGTCCTGTGCCGTAACGGCGCGCTCGACGACAGGGTGCCGGCCACCCTTGACCAGGAAGCGTCGACTGTCATCCAATTTGGGTCGACACCAGTTCCCTTCGACTGCGAGGTCGGCCATTGAGACCGCAAGATCAAGTTCATGGAGAGCAAACGCCAGCGATCCAAGTTCCACTGCGTGTTTAAGAACCCTGTCCCTCAGGTTGCCGAACAGACGGGATTCGATTTCCTGGGCATGATTTCCTGCATTCAGAATTCTGCTCTCGGTTTCGGCAAGCTGAACAGTTGAGAACCTCGCCGCACTCGAAATCGACTGGCGGTGAATGAACCTGTCGCTGAGTGGCGCCGCCATCATGGCGTCAGCTCGATTGGCCTTGACTTCGACAAAGTACCCTAACACATTGTTGTGCTTGATCTTTAGTGAGGAAATGCCAGTCTCATCCGCATATTCGCTCTGCATTTCCGCAATCACGCTACGACCCTCGTCGCGTAGATTGCGGGCTTCGTCCAACTCATGGTCGTAGCCGGTCGCAATGAATCCGCCGTCGCGGACCAGGAGCGGTGGCTCCGCCTCGAGCGCGGTTTCGAGAGTTTCGCGCAGTTCGGTCTGTCCGGTCAGCTCCGCTGCCGCTTCGGAAATCAGGGCAGGTAAGCTGCGCTCCTCGAGTTCCGCAGAAACTTTCTCCGCGTGTCCGAGGGCTCTACGGACCGCTGCCAGATCCCTTGGGCCGCCCCGGTCCAGTGACAGGCGTGAGAGCGCACGGTCAAGATCCGGAATTTGGCGCAGATGGCGGCGCAGGCTGTTCGATAGCGCACGTTCCGCGGTGAAGTACTCCACGGCGTCCAGCCGTCTTCGGATCGCTTCAAGGTCAAGGGAAGGGCAGGATAACCGTCGTTCCAGAAGGCGACCGCCGCCGGCGGTAACCGTACGATCCACCGAGGAAAGAAGCGAGCCTTCCTTTCCGCCATCAAGCGCCTGGGTGAGTTCCAGGTTCCGCCTCGTCGCGACATCGATCTGCATGAACGAGGACAGTCGTTCCTTGATGGGCGGACGGAGCAGGGGAAGCCGGCCTTTCTGTGTGAGGTCCAGATAGTCGACAATCGCGCCCATTGCGCCGGTCTCGGGCCGGGAGAAGGTGCCGAACGCATCAAGCGAACCGATATTGAACAGGCCGGTCAGCCGCCGTTCCGCTGAGGTGCTGTCGAAGCTCGTACGAGGTAGTGGTGTCGCGGACGCACCAATGTCGGCGATAATGTCCAGAAGATCTGCCTCTGCGGTTTCCGGTACCAACACCTCCCGGGGAGTGATCCGGGCCAGTTGGGGTGAGAGCAGTGTTCTGGAACAAGCCATCACACGGAACGAACCTGTGGAGATGTCGGCCCACACCAGAGCGCCCTCGCCGCGCACCTCACAGTAGGATGCGAGAAAATTGTGCCGACGCGCTTCTAGAAGGCTGTCTTCCGTAATTGTTCCAGGTGTCAGAAGTCGCACCACGGCGCGCCTGAGAAGCGATCTCGGTGTGCGTCGTTCCTTCGCGTCTGCCGAATCTTCTACCTGCTCACACACTGCGACCCTGAATCCCTTTCGGATCCCCACTTCCATTCCGAAGTGCAACACCGGCCATCTGCGCAGGGAGGGCGGAGCCCGAGCTGCGCAGATGGCCGGAAGGCGGGGTTTGCGGCTCTCCGGGAACGGCGGATCCGGCCCCGGAACGGCTGCAGTCCCGTCCGGAAGGAGAATATCCGGGCTTTCAGGGCAGCGCAAGGCCGCCGCCGGGGCAGGTCGCGTCCGTCCGGGCGCAGGGAGGGCGCAGCCCGACCGGAGCCCGGACGGACGCGACGGCTTGATCCGTTCCACCCCCTCCCGGCGCGGCCATCCGCGCTGTCGGGAGGCGGGCCGGCGGTGTCAGGGAGGGCGGGCCCGGCGGAACACCTCGGCGGGGGTCCGGTAGCCGAGCACCCTGCGCGGACGCGCGTTCAGGCGGTCCTGCACCCCCTTCACCTCATCGTCGCCGACCGCCCGGAGGTCCGTCCCCTTCGGCAGGTACTGCCGCACCAGCCCGTTGGTGTGCTCGTTCAGGCCCCTCTCCCAGGAGTGGTAGGGGGTCGCGAAGTAGAAGGAGGCCTTCAGCGCCTCCGCCACGCCGGCGTGGCCCGCGAACTCCTTTCCGTTGTCCGCCGTGATCGTGTGGACAGGCGCGGCGGACGACCGGAGCATCGCCAGCATCGCCGCGGAGACCTCCGCCGAGGTCCGCCGGTCAACCCTCTGTAAATACGTGTATTTCGACGCACGGTCCACAAGCGAGACCACCGCCCCGCTGTGGCCCTTCCCGATGATCGTGTCCGCCTCCCAGTCACCGACACGCTCCTTCCTCTCCACCTCCTCCGGCCTCTCCGAGATGTCCACCCGGCCCGGGATGTGGCCACGGCCCGAGTGCCGCCCGCCACGCCAGTTGGGCTTCTTCCCGCGGCGGCGCAGCAGCAGGAACAGCTCCCCGCCCGCCTTCCGGTCGGCCTTCAGGCGCTCGTATATCCACTGGCGGCCCACCGCCCAGCCACCCTCCAGCCGCAGCCGTCCCGCGACCTGCTCCGGGCTCCAGCCCTCCGCCAGGCACCCCTCCACATGCGCCCAGCGCTCCGCAGTCATCTTCCTCGGAACCGAGGAGGCGGCGCTGCGGCGGGCCTCCGCCATCCCCTGCGCCTCGCCGGGGCTGTAGCCCGAATCACCGCCGTTCCGGCGCAGCTCCCGCCAGACCGACGAACGGTCACGGCCCAGACGGGCCGCGATGTCCCCGTAGGAGAGCCCGCTTTCCTTCAGTGCGCCGATCTGGCATCTTTCCCCATGGGTCAGGTGGCGGAAGCCCTCGGGCATGGCAGTCTCCTCTCTTCTCAACAAGGGGACTGTCGCCGCTTCCTGGCCGATCCGCAACATCATGCGGCAGGAAAACCGCCCAACACCGCCACTGGTGTTGCACTTCGGACTGGAATGGGGCGATCAAAGTCTGAAGATAGCCTTCAGCAGCGTGAACAGGCACGCCGCACATCGGAACGCCCTTGCCAAGGTGCTTTCCGCGCTTGGTGAGGGCGATATCCAGGGCCTCCGCTGCTGCCGAGGCATCGTCAAAGAACATCTCGTAGAAATCGCCCATCCTAAAGAACAGAAGGGCATCGGGATGTTTTGACTTAAGGTCCATATATTGCGCCATCATTGGCGACAGCGCAGGATTGGTTGTGGTCAAGGAAGCCCCCGAACTGATCCTTGCCAACGGCTATCAAGCTGCTCGGTCAGGTGGGACACGTCAGCCCGGTCTCAACTCGATGCGAATGAAGCCGCGTCGCCCCAAAGATCCTTGACCCGCTGGTCGCGGCCACAGGCCTGACGATAGCGCTTATAGGCCTTCTCCTTGGAGATTGGTCCGAACCGAGACAGTATCAGGTCTTTCTGTCTGTAGTAGTCCTGGTGGTATTCCTCCGCCAGATAGAACGGGCCGGCGTCAAGAATCGGAGTGACCACAGTCATCTCAAGTTCGGCTTCGGCCGCTGCCTTCGCGGCTTCCGCGGCGACTTTGCCAACATTGTCGGTCACGAATACGGCTGTCGTGTAGCTGTGACCTCGGTCGCAGAACTGGCCTCCGCTATCGGTTGGGTCAACTGATCGAAAAAACAGATGGAGGAGCCGTTCAAAGCTAACTTTGTCCGGGTCATAGTCAATCCGTACGGCCTCAAGATGGCCTGTACCGCCTCTAACGACCTGCCTGTAGGTCGGATTTGCCACAGTTCCGCCCGTGTAACCTGAGACGGCTTCGATTACGCCCGGTACCTTCTCGAAGTCCGCTTCGACGCACCAGAAACAGCCGCCAGCGAACACCGCAGTCCTGGTTTCAGCCGATGTTGCGCCTGGAGAAAGGGTGATGCTGAAAGCGAGGGCGCTGACAGCTGTGAGAGCCTTGGTCACAGTTCGGATAGAGGTTGACATGGTTCCGCTCCTTCTTTCACTGCCGTGATCACCCATGCCAAGCGCTGCCGCAAGTGTTTGCCCTTCACGATCACGGGGGGTTTATCCCATACATCCAAGGTCCTTCCGATGGAATTGGTGTTCGATGATCTTGATTCATCGCGGCGGTATCTGGAATGATGATCAGCGACACCTTGATTGGAGATGGGCGCATCCCGGGGAATCTTCCTATCGGTTGTTCGGAGATGTCGAATTCTGCCTTGCAAGTGCGCAATCGGCTCGAAAGTTCGATGGATTCGCCTTCTTCTGCATCGAAGATAGCCCGGCTGACGACGGAAACCAGTCTCAGCTGACGAACCCGAAAGGTCTTGGACCTCGGTACGCCTGTCCGCATTTGGTCAATCTTCTTTCCGGCAGTAGCCAGGGGATGGGTCAACGACCGGTGTAGATCGAACTACGGAAAATGAGCATCCATGCAACAGGATTCGCTGCCGAACCAGTGAATGCCAGCCACATGTCTTCATTATACCGAGGTCACGTACCGTCAGCGGGTGCGGTGGTTGCGCATGGCAAGCAGCCGAAGCCGTAACGCATTTAGCTTGATAAAGCCAGCCGCGTCCTTTTGATCGTAGGTACCAGCGTCATCCTCGAAAGTAACATGTTCCTCGGAGTACAGCGAGTGCTCGGACCATCGTCCGACCGTTCGGGCAAGTCCCTTGAAGAGTTTCAGCCGCACTGTGCCCGAGACATGCTCCTGACTCCGGTCAATGAGCGCCTGCAACATTTCGCGCTCAGGCGAGAACCAAAGTCCATTGTAGATCAGCTCTGCATACTGAGGCATGACCTGGTCCTTAAGGTGCATCGCGCCACGGTCCAGTGTTATCGACTCGATTCCGCGATGAGCCTCGAGCAGGATGGTTCCGCCGGGAGTTTCATAGATGCCACGTGACTTCATCCCGACAAACCGGCCTTCCACAAGGTCGAGGCGACCAATTCCGTGACGTCCACCGAGTTCATTGAGTTTCGTGAGGAGCTGCGCAGGCGACATTGGATCACCGTTGACGCTGACGGCATCTCCATTATCAAATCCGACTTCGATGTATTCCGGCCTATCTGGCGCGTTCTCAGGACTTACCGTGCGCTGGTAGACATAGTCCGGCGCTTCTTCTGCCGGATCCTCCAATACCTTTCCCTCGGAGGATGTGTGCAGGAGATTGGCATCGACTGAGAATGGCGCTTCACCCCGCTTGTCCCGTGCGATCGGAATCTGATGCTTTTCGGCGAAATCGACGAGGCGTGAGCGACTTGTGAGGTCCCATTCCCGCCAGGGCGCAATGACCTTGATTTCCGGATTCAGCGCGTAGGCCGAAAGCTCGAACCGGACTTGATCGTTGCCCTTGCCGGTTGCCCCATGCGCAACGGCATCCGCTCCTGTTTCCTTCGCAATCTCGATAAGACGTTTGGAAATCAACGGTCGGGCAATCGAAGTTCCCAATAGGTAGAGTCCCTCGTAGACGGCATTTGCCCTGAACATCGGAAAGACGAAGTTGCGAGCGAATTCCTCGCGGAGATCTTCGATGTGGATCTCCTTCACTCCGAGCATCTCGGCTTTCTTTCGAGCAGGCTCCAGTTCTTCGCCCTGGCCCAGGTCAGCCGTGAAAGTGACCACTTCGCAGGAGTATTCCGCCTGAAGCCATTTCAGGATGATCGAGGTGTCGAGGCCACCGGAGTAGGCCAGTACGACTTTCTTGGGCGCGGGCATGATCGTCCTCCGAACCACTTAAGGATATGGACGCGCGATTTAGTGGACTCCTTGACTTCACGCAAGGCGGTCACCGACTGGGTCAACGCGTCAATCTGCCGGCCGTGAGCCAGCCTCTGGATTCGCGAATTGAACGTCAGCGATGCCTCATGGAAGCAGTACTATGTCTTGCCGGAGGCAGGTGGACAACCAATGCCTGAAGCAACATACCTACCATTAACCCATTCAGTAAGTGCCAAAGGAAATGCGTACCGAGCCCACCGGTCACTGCGCAGGCCCGTAGGTCAATGGTCCGGAAGAAGAGTGACAGAACAAAGGCCAGTGTGGCACCAGCGACAAGCCATCGCGCAGGGTGCTGACGGGCAAGGGTAATCCCCGCGAAAACAGCGAGGGCAATCAATGCAGGCAGGTATTGGAGTGATCCGTTGAGGCGCATTGGAGCGGGATCCGCGTCTGTCGTTATACTTTGTCCAAAGATCAGCATTGTTATGCTGGTCACTGCCGCGGCAATCGCAACAATTCGGGCAGTGAGGATAATGTTCTGGCCAGTGGTCCTCCAAATGACGGTAAGCACATAGAATGCGACGAAACTCCAGATCGGGATTACGTCAGCCAGCTCTGCGGCCGGGGTCGCAAAAGTGTGGAAGAGGAAGGATCCAATTCCGATGGAGCCGCCGATTGCGATTACCAGGAGTTCCAGAGGATCACGCCTTTCCCGCCCCAAAGCCTTCGGCAGGACCAAGACAGCTGCGAGCAGGAAGGCAGCATTGCTGATTGCGTTTACGGGTTCGTCCCAAATTCCTTGCGAGGTGCGCTCGCAATAGAGGTCGATAAACCGTGTGTTGAGCATGGAATCATCCCTACGCTGAGCATCGCACAACATCAAGGAGGCATCGGTGTCACCGTTTCAAGGGCCGTCCCCTGACAAGCACCTGTTCAACAGTGTTTCCAGTTGATCCAAGCGGTAGTCTCATTCGCCATCAGTGGAAAACCGTCAGCCAATGCGGTTGGCAGGACGCAGGGAAATCCACGTTGCTGATTCGCAATTGCGGTCCCATGTCCTTTGGAGCGTGCCAGCGCTTCCTGAACCATCAAGTGCCTATACCATTGCGGTCAGACCGGCGCGTCAAACACTGGCTGTGCCAGTAGCGCCCGAGGAACGCGCGATCACCATCGCTATCCAGTTCCTTTACCGCTTCACGGATGGACATCCACACCGCCAAATGATCGTCTTCCGGTGGCAATCCCTTTCGCAGGACGGGGAGGGCGGAATAGATGTGGCAGATTTTCTCCGCCCAGAGGCCGTATTCCGGAATGTAAGTGAATCGCCTGTAGGCTCCGATTCGACGCGGAAAGGCAATCTGCCAACCGGTCTCCTCAAACACTTCCCTATGAAGCGCGCCAATGGTGGATTCTTCGGGACCGATCCCTCCACCGGGCAGCTGCAGTTCCGAGACAGGTTGGGATTGATGGGTCAAGAGCACGTTGTTGCCTTTTGCCAGAATGGCGTAGACCCCTGGGCGATATCTATAACGGACGCCCTGCCTCACCGCTTCTCCGTACCTCTTCATCATGGGCTCGCCACTTCATCCACGTTGCCACTCCACTAAGGTCGCGGTATGCCGACCGAAAGCCCCCAAAGGAACCCTATGACTACTGGATCCCGGAATTTATGGGACGACGCCGTTCTTCCATTTCAACTTGATCGCGCGGATGTCCGTGGTCGCATGGTTCGACTTAACGAGACATTGGTTTGCGTATTGGCCAGGCACGATTACCCGGCGATGATCGAATCGTTGATTGCTGAAACGGCACTTCTGACCGTGCTGATCGGGCAGACGATCAAGTTGCGTTGGAAGCTGTCGCTCCAGATACGTGGCACCGGTCCCATCCGGTTGATCGCAACAGACAACTACGCGCCGACTGAGCGGGGCAAACCTGCGCGACTCCGCGCCTACGCCAGTTTTGATGAGAATCATATTGACGCCGAAGGCCCGGGATTCCCGCAAATTGGCGAAGGACATTTCGCGATCCTGATTGATCAAGGTGATGGCACCACTCCCTACCAAGGAATAACCCCTATTTCCGGAAGATCGCTGGCAGCATGTGCGGAAACCTTCTTCGCGCAGTCCGAGCAGCTTCCAACTCGATTCGCTTTGGCCTATGGGCGCTCGTGGACACCTGGCGCCGACGAGCGCTGGCGCGCTGGGGGCATCATGCTTCAGCACCTGCCCAAAGCATCGCCCTCCGCAACTTCCGCACATGCGGACGAAACCGATGAACTGTCCGCGACTGATATCCCGGTCGGAGATGATGATGAGAACTGGCGACGGGTGAACCTCCTGCTCAGCACGGTGGACGAATTGGAGTTGATTGGTCCCCATATGGATCCACAGGACGTTCTGGTGCGTTTGTTCCACCAGGAAGTGCCGAGGGCATTTCCAGTTCATCCAGTCGAGTTCGGATGCTCATGCTCAGCTGATCGCGTACGCGGAAGCCTGTCAATTTACTCGGCCAGCGACATCAGGCACATGACCACGGATAGGGGAGTCGTGACAGCTGAATGCCAGTTCTGCGGAGCCCATTACGAGTTTGATCCCGATACGCTGGGCTTTGAGGCGAAGTCGGAAGTGCCCTATGAAAGTCATGGAGGTTGAGACCCTTGAAATAATGAGGTCGGCCCTTGCCGCTTCCGACTCCACGACGTCAGACTTCGACCTCAATCCCGATTCCGCTCCGCTGGAACGCGCAGGACTTCGGTCCGCAGCTGTGCTCGTTCCGATCCAGTCGACCGGACGTGGCCTGAGGGTGGTGCTCACAAAGAGATCCTCGGCGTTGGAGCACCACCCCGGTCAGGTGGCCTTTCCTGGCGGAAAGATCGAAGAGGGCGATTCGGGAGCTGTTGGCGCAGCGCTTCGCGAGGCCCACGAGGAAATAGGTCTGGAACCCGAACATGTTGAGATAATCGGTCTGTTGTCTCCCCACGTGACAGTCACATTGTTCGAGATCACACCTGTTCTGGGAAGGATAGTCGGCGACTTCCAGCCTGTGCCTGAACGGGGAGAGGTGGAGGAAGTGTTCTCGGTTCCATTCTCCCATTTCAGCGATCCGAAAAACTACTCGGTGCGGTCCAGGCGCTGGCGCGGCCAGCGTCGGCACTACTATACCGTACCATACGGTCCCTATTATGTCTGGGGCGCGACCGCCCGAATTCTGCATGCCTTGGCTGAAAGGCTGTCGACGTGATACGGCTTGACCTTGGCAGTTCGCTCGAATCGGGAACAAGGGCTGTTCTGGATGTCCTGTCAGGTGAGGGTCACCGTGCGCTGCTGGTCGGTGGCTGTGTTCGAAACGCATTGCTTGACGAGCCAATCAGTGATTTCGACATTGCCACCGACGCTTTGCCGAAGCAGGTCATCAGGCTCGCTGAGCAGGCGGGGCTGAAGCCGGTTCCGACCGGCATCGCCTATGGAACCGTCACTGTTATATCGAAGGGAATTCCTCACGAAGTCACGACATTCCGTAAGGATGTCGAAACCTTTGGAAGGCGTGCGGTGATCGCCTATTCGTCCGAGGTCGCGGATGATGCCCGCCGCAGGGACTTCACTATGAACGCGCTCTATGCCGAGCGGGACGGGACGGTGGTCGACCCTCTCGGTGGCCATACCGATCTCTGCGCCCGACGTGTCCGTTTCATCGAAAACGCAGATCTGCGAATCAAGGAGGACTACCTCCGCATTCTCCGCTTTTTCAGATTCCATGCCTGGTATGGAAATCAGGTGAAGGGACTCGACGATGAGGGACTTGCAGCCTGCGCCGCGAATCTGGATGGGTTGGACATTCTTGCCAGGGAACGTGTGGGCAGGGAGGTGTTCAAACTTCTGGAGGCGCCGGATCCGGCTTCATCAATTGTCGGCATGGCAAACATAGGGTGCCTGGATCGGATCCTGCCGGGGGCGTCGTCGGAGGCGTTGCCAGCGCTGATCGAGCTTGAAGGGAAGATGGATGTGGTTTCGGCCCCGGTTCGGCGGCTTGCGGTACTTGGTGGTGAACGTCTGGCACAGAACCTGCGTCTTTCAAGGTCCGCATCGAAATGCCTTGATCTGGTCCGCAGCCTGGCGGCGTCGGAGACCGATCCTGCCGTGCTTACCTATCGATTTGGGCGCGACATGGCTGTCAACGTGGTACTCGTACGCTCCGCGCTGCTTGGCCTGTCACTTCCGCTTGATCTGGAGGCGAGGCTTGACAGGGGTGACGGAGCGAAATTTCCATTGTCCGCCGACGATCTATCGGGCTCCTGCTCCGGCCGGGAACTCGGCCGCAGGCTTCGTTCATTGGAGGCCGTCTGGATTGACTCCGACTTTACGCTTGACCGAGCTTCGTTACTCGACGGGCTAGGCTGATCTGGAAGTCTGCACGGCGTCCATTTCCCCCCGGAGACGCAAGCGAAGAACGCTCTGGAGTTCAGAGCGACTCCCGTTCCATCTCGAGGTTCAACTCGATCATCGCCGGGTAATCGTGCTTGAGGGGCGTAGCCAAGACAGAGGAAATGGTCGGGATGCGGTAATCCCAGTTCAAGTGCGTCGGAGATCGGGATCCTTAGGGCGGGCGAACTCCGCCTCGAATGATTTCTGCAGAGGTTGGTACGTACGGGTGCATGCCAGAGTGGCGTGCCACCTACTTTTTGGTGCGCTAACCCCGACCGTCGACCAACTGATGGGAATCACTGTCCGAAACCGGAAGTTCCAGCAGCGCTGTCCGCCGCCGGAAGCGCAATAATTTCGCAGGAGGCTCCAACGTCAATACCGATGATATCGTGAACGGAAATTAGCCGCTCTGAAGCTGGGTAGCCAGCAATTGTCTGATGAGTTCGATCAATTTTTTCAGACTCCCGCTATCCGCCTCTCGCAATGCCAATTGGTATGGCTTCTGGAACTCGTCTTGCCGCAAGAGTTCCGGAAGGATTCTCTTGCCCGGCAAAAGCCCGCCGGACTTCACGCACAGAGTGAAGTAGCAGACCGCTCGGGCGGTTCGTCCATTCCCATTGATGAACGGGTGGATGTGATTGATCTTCCACAAAACGAAAGCTGTCAGGCCAACTGGATCCGCAGCCTGCCAGTGCCAATTGACCGTGTTGGTGAGATCATCCATCATCGGCTGCACACGAAACCACTCCGGTGGTTTGAACACGATGTGTCCTTCTGGGTTTCGCACTTTCACAGCACATGGACGATATGCGCCGGCGAAATGATGCAGTCCGACGATGGCGTGAAAGTTGATGGCCTTGATCATGGACTGCGAAATAAACGGACGCTGTATGTCCAGCGCAGCTTGGATCATCGAGAGCAGAAAATCGTAGTGCCTATAACGGTTTGAATCGGCAACGGCTTGGTAGACAGAGTGATTTTCGCTTCCTTGCGACAGTTCGTATAGGTCCATCGGTCAACCGAACCGCTTGCGAAGATCCTGCCGAATTCTCTCCCTCCTCTCCTCGTCATTGCTGTTTTCGCCTTCCATTATGAATGAAATGGCCTGCTCGCGGAATTCATCTGCGGTCAAGTCTGGCTTGGCTGCCTTACGAAGTTCTTCCGCGAAGTCGTCGTTTTCAGATGGAAGCAACTGTTCGGCTGAGATCATTGTTGGGTCTCCTTGTTCGAGGTGATCCGAGAAATAAATTACTTCTGATGCTGGTCTTTGCATGACCTCATGTGATGGTGCAGGGTTGCGCACTCAAAAATGTGCAAACAAGAAAGATAGGTTCAACCAAAAAAGACAGGTAACTGCTCACCCCTTCCTAGTGGATTGTAAGAAACAAATGCTTGCATTTGTCCGTGAAGCCTGCCACTGTCTTCCAGTCGCCGTCAGGCGGCCCCGTAACAACCATAGAGACAGCAGGCAGGGCAATGGGCAGGAAACCGAAGAGACAGGAAATCAGGCTTTCGGACGGCGACCGCGAACGCCTCGAAAGGATCGCGAAGGACCGGCGGAGCATCCAGAAGCACGTCTGGCGCGCCCGGATCATCCTCGACCTCGGGTCGGGGGGCGGCGCCGCGGAGGCCATCCGGCGGACCGGAAAGTGCCGGTCGACCGTGGAGCGCTGGTGGGACCGCTTCCCTGGGCGGGGCGTGGACGGGCTGCTGCGGGACGCGACCCGCCCTCCGGGACTGGAGCCGACCCCGGACGGAACGGTGAGGGCCGTGGTCGCCCTGGCGATGTCGCCACCGCCCCCGCACGCCCGGCACTGGACACTGCGGGCGCTGGCGAGGAGGCTGGCGCTGACCGCCACGAACGTGCACAGCATCCTGAAGCGCAACGGGCTCAGGCCGCACCAGGTCAGGACGTCCAGGGTCTCCCGCGACCCGCGGTTCGAGCTCAAGGTCCGCGACGTCGTGGGCCTGTATGTCGACCCGCCGGACCATGCGGTGGTCCTCTCGGTTGACGGAAAGACGCAGATTCAGGCACTTGGGCGGACCCAGAGGCCCCTCCCGATGAAGCCGGGGCATGCGGAGACCAGGACGCGCGACTGCAGGCGCAACGGCACCACCTGCCTGCTGGCGGCCCCCGCCGTCGCGACAGGCAGGGTGGTCGGTCAGATGACCGGGCGGCACCGGTCGGCGGAGTTCACCGCCTTCCCCGCCCACGTCGCCGAAGGGACCGGGCCGGGCACCCCGGTGCACGTCATCCTGGACAACGTGTCCTCCCATAAGTCCGCCGAGGTCCACGAATGGTTGGGGAACCGTCCCGACTGGACATTCCATTTCACCCCGACATCGGCGTCGTGGATGAACGCGGTCGAGGGCTTCTTCTCCAGGCTGACGAGGCAGCGGCTGAAGGACGCCGTCTTCGACTCGCTCGACGACTGCGTCGCGGCGATCGAGGGCTACATCGAGCACCACAACGCCAGCGACGCCCGCCCGTTCCGCTGGAGCCGGAATCCGGAGGATCTCGTGGCGTCGTGGAAGCGCGGGCACAGGAAGCTCCAGGAGATGGCGGCGGCTGGGAATACGGCATGAGAAATGTAATCTTTTGTTTTTCGCAAAACACTAGGTGCGGACCGGGCATTGTGCAGTTTGACCATGGCGGCGGCGTCCCCGGCTAGGGCGATCCGGATGGCGACGGGTGGGTTGTATCCGAGGGCGGCCATCGAGCTGAGGTAGCTGGAGATCCGGCACCATGCCTCGGCGTGGAGCTGTGTCCTGAAGCAGCCTGACACCTTGACCTTCACCTTGGCCATGCGGATTTTCCTCTCTCCGGCGCTATGCCGATACCGGATTCATTCAACCGCTCCCTTCACCGGCCAGGGCCGCGCAGGCCCGCGCAGCCCCCCGGCGTCATGCCGGGCATACGTGGCCGTCGAAGCCCTGGACCGGTGGCGCAGGACATCCTGTCTCCTCGTATACGGGCATGTTCACCTTGAGGTGGAGGTTCGCGTCGGTGGACGGCAGCCCGTGGTCCCACCCGGACCTCTGGAAGGCGTCGGCCTTCCTGGCGCGCCTCTCCCATGTCTGTCCGGGTTCGCTGGCCCCGGACCAGCCGACAGCGGTCCGTGGTCGCCGGGCCTCCCCCGGGCATGAAGGGAGGATCCCTTTCCTTCAATGGCCTGCTGTGCGGCCCGTTGGACGACAGCCCGTCCCCGGCGACGGCCGCCTTCATGTGCGGGTCCCCGACGGGCCGTCCCGCCGCGTTCCGCTCGCAGTCGTTTTTCGTCGAGCCGTCCTCCCTGCGGATCGGCTCCGGCGCCAGCGGCAGCGCCTCCCCGATGTCGGGATGGACGGTCGCAGCCCCGAGGGCCTGGTGATGGTATGTCCCCGTCCCGTCGCGGTGCTCCCTGCCGCAGCGGCTGCGGCGGCTGGCACTGCGGGAGGAATGGTACCCGGTGCCGTCGACGGAGACCAGCGGATGGCCGCCGGACACCGTCCACCCCTCCAGCACCTTTCCGCGCTGCAGCGCCGCGTGGATGCCCGCGAGGCGGCGGCGGAGGTCCCGGGGGCCGGCCCCGTCCAGCCGCTGGCGCATCCAGGTGTCCGACGGCGCCCGCCCCGCGCCGAAGAGCGGGCGGAGGCTCCGCGCCATCACCGGATCACCGCCGCCCCGGACCTGCCGGCCGGACCGCGGCAGCGACGGCATCCTGGACGCGAACACCGCGGGGCCCGGCATCAGGCAGTCGGAAAGGCCGATGCCACGCGTGGATGCCACGCGTGCCGACCGGGTCGGCGACGCGGTGGAGGCATGCGCACACCGCACGAAGCATACCAGGCATCGACAGATGCTTTCGGAAGGAGTTCCCTGACATTTTCCTGCCCGGCTTTTGCCTGTCTGTCCGCAGGATGGCCGATCCGGTGCGGAAAGTCCACGAAAGAAAATTCGCGATGCCCGCGCAACAGACTGATAATGAAAGAAAAGAATTCCTGGCGGGAATTGCTGAGGATTAAGCGGAGGGGAGGGGAAATGGAGGATCAATTCCCTCGGTCGGGCTCACTGTGGGTCGGGCCGATTCGCCCGAATGTCGAACTGTCCGAATAGAGTCGTGATGGAGCGTCTCCGCAGCACTCGGTGGTCGCGCGGGTTTTGCCGAACCGAGTAGTTCTTCGGTGGTCGGCCCGGAAATGGATGGACTCGACCCAGATATTGCTCTGATCAGCTTGCCAGACGTTCAGCGTTCCCCAGGTCAACCGACACCAGCTGGCTCACGCCCATCTCGCCCATCGTCACCCCGAACAGGCGGTCCATGTGGTCCATGGTGATCGCGTGATGATTAGGAACCGTGTTTCGGTCCGGCGCGTCAACCTCGTCAAGCACACAGACGGGGGCCGGATTCGCTAGGAACACCGCGAATATGAGCGCCAGCGCCGTCAGGCTCTGCTCGCGCCACGAAAACAGGGGCAGTGTGCTGAGTCTCTTTCCGGGGTGGCTGGCACATGATCTCCAGTCCGGCATCAGCGGGTCGTCCGACTCAACCATCTCCAGCTGTGCCTCTCCACCATCAAAAAGGTGTCCGAACAGCATCGCAAAATTGCCTTTGAGGATCGTAGGCCCGGGAGTCCCCGGAAATGAAATGCGCTATTCGGTGCTCCCGGCCCAGGCGGAGCACAGCCTCGAGGAACTTCGACTTTTCGGATACCTCTCCAATGACAGACAGTACGGCTCCGTCATGCAACGGGTGGTTTCCAGGCCCCTCGGAAGACTGGAGCAATCGGGATCATCTGTGGCTTCGAGCCTTGGTTCCGGGCACAGAATGGGAAGCGGAGGTCATCGCACCGGAATCGACATTTCCAATCGACGTTAGGCCGCGTCGATCACTTTGGTTTTCACGCAGACCGCGCTTTCAATTGACGCGTGGATCTGGCATGGATCACATAGGTCAAATGGTGATGGCCAGGCAGCTCGGCACTCTTCGACCTGCGGCACAGGGGCAGTTGCTGTCCCTGCTCGGTCGGTGAGATCATTTCCCAACGGGGTGCCCGGCAAATTAGGACCTGCACCCAAAGGCGGCACATTGAGGTTGTAGGGAGAGTTCCGGTGTTCCGGTATTTCGAATCCTTGGTCGACCCCTATGCTCCCTATCGGGTTACGGATACGCCGCCTCGGACATTGTTCGCTTTCCTGTGGGACTATTCGCAGCCTTTCAGGAGGTACTATGCCCTATCGGCGCTGATGTCGGTGATTGTCGCTGGGATCGATGTTGGTTTGATCTTCTACCTGGGCCGTGTGGTTGACCTGCTTAACTCCGGTGACCCCGCTGACGTCTGGGCCAGATACGGGCTGGAACTGGTTCTGGCAGCCGTGTTCCTTCTGGTCGGACGTCCACTGATCCAGATGCTTAGCGTTGTGCTTTTGAACAACACCATTCTGCCAAATTTCGGCACGTTGGTCCGTTGGCGGTCCCATGTCCAGGTTCTTCGGCAATCTGTAGGCTGGTTTGAGAACGATTTCGCGGGTCGGATTGCCAACCGCATCATGCAGACGCCAAGCGCTGCGGGCGAAACAGTCTATCATGTCTTCGATGCCATCACCTATTCGATAGCCTATGTCACAGGTGCATCCGTGCTCTTGTGGAGCGCCGACATCCGCTTGGTAACACCGTTGCTGGTTTGGCTTGGGCTTTATCTTGTTTTGTTGGGCTGGACGATCAAGCATGTAGGCCCCGCGTCGAAGGCGGCTTCCGATGCCCGCAGCCAGGTGACGGGCCGGGTCGTTGACAGCTACACGAATATCCATTCGGTCAAGCTCTTCGCGCATCATGATCGCGAGCTTTCCTATGCTCGGGAAGCGATTGAACACACCCGTCAGACATTCGGGCGGGAAATGCGGCTCTATACGATCATGAACGTTTCGTTGGTGCTGCTGAACGGATTTCTCATTGTTGGCGTGGTTGGTTGGGCGATCGGCTTGTGGATGGCCAACTTGGCCACCGTCGGCATGGTTGCGGCGGCTACGGCGCTAACGTTGCGGCTCAACTCGATGACGGACTGGATCATGTGGGCGGTCAGCGCGTTCTTCCGTTCGTTAGGCATAGTTGCGGAGGGAATGGAGACCATCGCCCAGCCAATCGAGCTGGTTGACGCACCGAATGCCAGACCGCTCGAGTTTCGCAGGGGTGCGGTCGTGGTTGAACGGTTGTCACATCACTACGGTCGGGGCGCCGGAGGATTGGACTCGGTCTGTCTGGAGATTGCGCCCGGAGAGAAAGTTGGACTCGTAGGTCGGTCGGGAGCCGGAAAGTCGACGTTGGTGAAATTGCTCCTCAGATTTTACGAATCGGAGCGCGGTCGTATCCTGATCGATGGCCAAGACATTGCATTGGTCACTCAGGACAGCCTCCGGCAGGTGATCGGCATGGTCCAACAGGACAGTTCGCTGCTGCACCGCTCTGTCCGGGAGAACATCCTCTATGGCCGCGCGGATGCCTCGGAGAATGAGATAGTCGCTGCGGCGGAGCAGGCTGAAGCGCACGAATTCATCGTTGGATTGCGTGATGCCGAAGGTCGCTGCGGATACAATGCGCATGTTGGCGAACGTGGCGTGAAGCTCTCCGGCGGGCAGCGCCAGCGGATCGCGCTTGCCCGTGTGATCCTGAAGGACGCGCCGATCCTTGTTCTTGATGAGGCCACAAGTGCTCTCGATAGCGAGGTGGAAGCGGCTGTCCAATCAACACTCTATGGAATGATGGAAGGCAAGACCGTCATTGCGATTGCGCATCGACTTTCGACGATTGCCAAGCTCGACAGGATTCTGGTGTTGGATGGCGGAAAGATCGCCGAACAGGGGAATCACAGTGAGCTTCTTGCCAAGGGAGGATTGTACGCCACATTCTGGTCCAGGCAGTCCGGCGGTTTCATTCGCACAGACGATGTCGCCGCATGACTCATTTGATCGAAAGGCTGGACCGCGGTGGCGAAGGTGTTGCCTCCGGCCCGGTGCATGTGCCTCTGGCACTTCCCGGTGAGATCGTGATCGGAGAGTTGCGGTCCGGCCGAATTGCCGTGCCCAGGATCGTGAAACCTTCTCCAGATCGGGTGTGCCCCCCTTGCCGGCATTTCCGATCCTGTGGAGGCTGCGCTCTGCAACATGCCTCTGACGACTTTGTAAGGGGTTGGAAGAAGCAGGTTGTTCGCGACGCACTATCGAAATTCGAGCTGCCCGCGCCAATTCGGGGCATTCATACCTCACCATCGGCCTCACGTCGCAGGGCCGTGTTTTCCGGTCGCCGATTGAAGAATCACGCGGTTGTTGGATTTCATGCGCGCGCATCGAACAGAGTTGTTGATATCCCGCACTGTGTTCTTCTGGAACCCGACCTCATGGCGCTTCTTCCCGCTTTGGAAAGGATCGTCATGGTTGGAGCGACCCGTCGGGGCGAACTGCGCATTACGGTGAATTCAAGTGTGGCGGGTGCCGACATCTGTGCCGCTGGCGGCAAACAGGTTGATGTGGAACTACAGGGTGAATTGGTTCGGATTGCTCTGGACAATCCGATCGCCCGCCTTACATGGAACGGTGACCTCGTGGTACAGCCTGACCGGCCTTATCAGGACTTGGGAGGCATTCAGGTCGTTCCTCCGGCCGGCGCCTTCCTTCAGCCGACGAAGGAAGGGGAGTTGACCATGATTGACGCCGTGGCTGAAGCGGTGGGTCAAGCCCGCAAAATAGCTGATCTATTCGCGGGCTGCGGAACCCTGACCTTGCCACTATCGCGATTGGCTGAGGTTCATGCGGTTGATTCCGATGCGCAGATGCTCGGCTCTCTCGAGGTCGCGTGGCGTGGAGGGCACGGACTGAAGAGGGTTACGACCGAAGTCCGCGATCTGTTCCGTCGCCCCTTGAACAGGGAAGATCTGGCGGGATTTGATGCCGCTGTCGCCGATCCACCCCGAGCCGGCGCAAAGGCGCAGTCAGTCGCCATTGGAGAAAGCGAGGTCAGCTGCGTTGCCATGGTGTCCTGCAATCCGATTTCCTTTGCCCGCGACGTCCGGGTCCTGGCCGCTTCCGGCTTCAGAATTGATTGGATCGAGGTCATTGACCAGTTTCGGTGGTCGACCCATGTCGAACTGGTCGCACGGCTGTCGCGCGAATGAGAGAAACGTGGCGCCCGTAGCGGGTGCGGGAAGGACCGGAGCAGCAGGATGTGGCAGAAATTCCTGAATGGGCTGCGCCCTCAACAGGTGAGGAGTTTGATTGAGCGGACGTGGATGGACCGTCTGATCATTGTTGTGATTCTCTTTAACGCCGTCATTCTGGGGTTGGCGACGTCGAGTTGGATCGTTGAGCGTGCGGGAACGATTGTCCACACCCTTGATAGATTGTGTCTATGGTTCTTCGTTCTGGAACTCTTGGCGAAGATATATGCGTACCGAAAGAGCTTTTTTGTTTCCAGGGATTCAAGGCCCGGCGACAGGAATTCGACTGGATGGAACCTCTTCGACTTCTTCATAGTTGGAATTTCCATATTTGGGTCAGATACGTTCTCGGTGCTGCGCGCCCTGAGGATTCTTCGGCTGTTCAGAGCCGTCTCGGTTTCGGAACGGTTGCGCAATACGGTTGAGAGTTTCGTCAGGCTGTTCCCGAAAATGGGGGGTGTCTTCATGTTGCTGGGATTGGTACATTATGTTGGCGCGGTCATGGCGACGACGTTGTTCGCAGCGGAATTTCCGGATTGGTTTGGCACGCTGGGAAAGTCGGCGTTCTCCCTGTTTCAGATCATGACGCTCGAGAGCTGGTCCATGGGAATTGTCCGCCCGGTAATGGATGTCTATCCCTTCGCATGGCTGTTCTTTGTTCCGTTTGTCATTGTGGCGGCCTATTGCGTCGCCAACCTGTTTGTCGCATTGATCGTCGATACAATGCAGACCGCCTACCATGGTCGCGAGGTGGTGGAGACGAACGAATACCGAAAGGAAGTGCTGAAACGCCTACAGGACATTGAGCGGAGGCTTGACCGCCGAAGGGAGTGAACCGGGCGCGGAATATTCATTTCAATTCCGCGGCTGGCCCGATAGGGTACAGAAAAACTACGGGCGAAGAGGGCATGAAGCAATGCGAGCATTGAGCGCCGGGTTATTCTTTGTGCTTCTTCTGGGATTCGGGGGCTGTTCAAAGTCGCGCTCCTACGATTGGGATGGGCTCGAAGTGACGCGCGTCGTGGTGCTGAAAGAGGACCGGCGCCTTATGCTCGTCCATGATGAGATGATTCTCAGCAGCCACAGAATCGATCTTGGATTTGCGCCGATAGGACATAAGCGCTGGGAAGGTGATGGGCGAACGCCTGAAGGTCGTTACTTCATAGACCGCCGCAACCCGAACAGCAGATTTCACCTGTCGTTGGGTCTATCCTACCCAAATGCCAGGGATGTTGCCGCAGCCCAGGCAGATGGAAAGGACCCCGGTGGCGATATTTTCATTCACGGGACAGGCGGCAATTACAGGAAACGCGGCGCTGACTGGACCGAAGGATGCATTTCCGTCTCAAACAGGGAGATGGAAACGATTTACGCCAGGGTCAGGAACGGCATACCGGTTGACATCTATCCCTGATGGAGAACAACAGGACTTGGTGTCGGTTCGACCGGCTCAGGCCCGCCACCCATCAACACTGTCCACCAGAGTTTTCCACCGGGTTCCTGATGCCATGCGAATCCGATATGCTCGGCCCGCGGGTCCAGAATCACGCTCCGGGTCTCGTCCCGTTCCATCCAGGCGACGAGGGTCTCTAGTTCAGTCTCGAAAGTCTCTGAAATGACCTCGCCCAACACCGTTTGACGGTATCCTGTGCGCCAGGCACGTTCCAACGGCGACGACCCGTCGGATCCGAAATGCCAGGGACGGTTCTGAAGCGCCATGTCTCGTGAATGTGTGGCTGCGGCTGAGTTCAGACCCGCATCCAGAGTCACGGGCCTGACATCTTTGGCCTCACGGAAGGCGTTGACGGAATCAAGCATCCGAAACAGAATTCTTGACTCATCCTCTATGGAAATCCGGTAAATCCGGGGTAGGGAATTTCCGTCCGACCTTGCGCCGGGCGCACTGGTCTGCCCGGTCTCGCAGGCGGACAGCATGAAGGTGCCGAATATCAACATCGAGATCGGGCGCAGCATTTGAATCTCTCCAGCGGTTTGCCTGATGTCCTATCGAAATGAATGCTTCAGTTCAAATCTGCGCCGTTAACCGTAATGTCGAATCGATTTATGCGACCCGTCAAGGCAATGGTCTTAAGCATCGTTTGAATCCAAGACCGTTCCTAATCCTAAGGAAAGGAGCTTCGGCGACCCAAGCTGCAAAGGAATCTGCCCACATCCGATGTATTCCCCGAACGGTGGGTTCGACTGCGACTTCCTGCCAAATGTCTTGCTTAAGAATTGTGTTTTCCACTTGAAGCCATTCCAGGCGGAGTCGCTGTATCAATTTCTCTCGTTTGGGCATTCGCAGCTCAACCAACTTTCATTCAGCTTACTGCAAAGTCACCGACTTGCTGCATTCCCTAACGAACGCCATAGAGCCTCTTGCAAAGCTCTCGAGGTGAGCGGCTGACTGGCGGCGCCTGAACCTGCACGGGGCACTGGATCTGGAAACGATGAGGCCCACGCTGGTGGAGGGCGGGAGGGCCGATGCCGGGACGGGCCCGTGGCTTCCGGGGAAGCCGGAGCGCACCCATCCCGACAGCTGGGTGATCCATGCCTTCCCAGACAACGCCCGCCACCATAACGCCAAAGCGCCCAAGCCGTTTCCGGAGCGGTCGGGGCGCCGCGTCCGGCCGCACATCCCGCCGCTATCCCATGCGCCGCACCTGAACCCCATCGAGCGTCTGTGGAGCGTCATGCACCGCCACGTGACGCACAACCGCTTTCATGCGGACTTCCGCCAGTTCACCGAAGCCACCTTCGCATTCCTCGACGAAACGCCGCCCAACGAAAAGGAGGCGACCAAGGAGTCCGTCACCGGCCTGTCGGATAGTCGCAGACATGCCGGACCCGGTGCATCCGAAGATGCGGCGGCGGACGAATCACGCCCTGGAATGCGGTCGAAGGCAGTTCACCAGGTATGTTTGCCAAAAAACGCCGGAGCGAAAGATTTTTGGCTACACCCTTGTCGGGCGCGTGTTCTAGCGTCATAATCTGCGCTGGATAGCCGAGCGCACGCACCTGACGCCCGTGATTCTGGAGGCGTCGCTGCGCCGGACGAAGCTGGACAGCCGGGAGGTGCTCTGATGGGTATGATCGCCGAATTACGGATCGGACGGGGTGTCGCCCGAGGCATGGCAAGACTCCGCGGCGGAGGATGGGCGGAAGGCCGGGCCGGGATCGTTCCCCGTGTGCCAGCGTTGCGCCTCCGGGCCGTTGTTGCACTGTCGGCGCTGCTGCTCGCCGCCTGCGGGGGTGGGACGAATTCCCATCCGAGCCCGCCTGAGAATGGATCGAGACTATCGGTTTCCCCTGCCCGGAGCGTCGAAGGTTCCGGAAGCGGCAGCTTCGTGGAGGTCGCAGCCGGAACAGCGTCCGGCAAGCCGGCTCATGGCCGCGTTCCCGAACGGTCTCCGATACCGGACGTACATGATCTGAACCGATACGGTGAGGCATGGGAGTCGGCAGGGTGGCGCGACAGACCCGATCCAGCTGCATTGCGGCCTGTCAGAGTCGCCCATCCGATCTCTCCGACATTTGGAGCCGGCGACTCGATCTGGAACTTGTCAGGCGTGATCGCGACGCCGGTCGAGGCTGCGGCCGCGCCGGTTGGCGAGCGGCCCGCAGTCGGCAACGCGCCGGTCGTCCATGCAGGCGCGGGGGCTGGCGATGTGGCCGGGTCGGCCTCGAGCGGCAGTCGATACCTTCAGCAGGACAGTCGACGGCTGAAGAACATCCGCGCCGCCGACCTGCGCACGAGCTGGAATGACACCGGACCCGTGACCGCAACGCTTGGACTTGCGGCGCCGACGAAGGCCCGGGCCGGGGCGTTGAAGAGCGCACTCGGGAAACTGAAGGCCTCGCACGCCGACGCCGCAGGATCGGCGGCGGCGCTGCCCAAGGTTCCCGACGGGTCCATCACCGTGCTCGGCGAGCGCGACGGCATCGCATACGGCGTCTGGAAGGGCGGTCCGGCCGGCACGGTGCCCGTCACGTTCTACTTCGGTCCGCACCAGACGTCATCCGGAAAGGGGTTTGTCGACTGGAAGGGGGGAATGTCCCGGGAGTTCATGGCCGTCCTGCGCCGCTCGACGAAAATCTGGACCAGACGGCTGCTCAGCGACGGAAAACGCCGCGACGTCACGATCAAGGTCGTTGAAGGCAACAGGTACAGGACTGTCGACACGGTCAAGGATGTCGAGGGCATTGTCGTTCAGGTTCGGCTCAACGACTTCGGCCGGGTGTCCGCGGGACCGATAGCCTACGATTCGGGCACGGACGGAGACAGGTTCATGCCCTACTACGGCAACATCAGCATCTCCAGTCATGTGCATGACAATCTCCATGACGGAATGGCCCATTCGGTCGCCCACGAATTCGGCCATGTTCTGGGGATCACCCACTACGGCATCAATCTGTATAAGGACACATACTACGATCCGAAGGCCCACACCTGGTCCGGTCCGAACGCGATGCGCGCCAACGGCGGCAAGCCGGTTCCCCTGCAATGGGTGGATGGAAGGAAGTGGTGGGAGGTGGAGGAACCTCACGCCGAGGGTGCAAGGCGCGACGCGTCGCATCTCGGCGTCTGCTCGTCGGTGATGGCCTATTGCGCCGACACCTATGCCGGCGGCGCTCCGTCGGAGCTGGACTTCGCCATTCTGGCCGACTTCGGATTCAATGTCCTCGATCCGAAGGTCGCGGCCGAGACGGAACGATACGGCCATGCGGCATGGGGCACTTGGGCGGCGTGGGGCGTCAGCGTTGAACGCGATCTGCGCGACAATTTTCACGAGGCGCACAACGACTGGACTCCGATTCCCCACGACTTCCTCCAGGCACACGCCGACGCCTTCGGCACGGCGCCCGCGACGGCCCTTTCCGACAATGCCGCGCTTCGGGGCAAGGCCGTTTGGAACGGCAGGCTGCTTGGCGTCGACCTCGGCATAGAGCGCCTGCCCCCGGTGGTCGGCGATGCGAAACTGCGCGTCGACCTTGGCGAGATGGACGGCGAACTTCGCCTGCGCAACCTCACCGTGCACCTTGGCGGCGGGGGCCAACCGATCCGTACCCGGCCCTTCCGCCAATCCGCTCTGCAATACGGGATCGATATCTCCGGAAACGGCTTCGCCGATGCGGGGGACAGGGTTCGGGGGAGCTTTTTCGGACCGGATCATCAGGAGATGGCGGGCGTGGTCAAGGATGTCCGGCCTGAGGTCCAGCTGCTCGGCGGTTTCGGAGGCGTCCGCGCCGCTGACTGAGCCCCGGCGACCCGGGTCTTGGTTCCGCCTGAGACCTTGCCGACGATGTGTGAACCGGAGATTACGAAGCACAATCATTGAGACCAATCGCAGCAAGAGCAGCGCCCTAGCGGGCGGAACGCTACGGACTTGCATAAACCTGTTGCAGATCAGTGGGTTGAGACAGTTCAGACCGGGATTACGATACATATGTCCCCACTTCCACGCCGAAGTCAAACGCTCATGATTGGGCTGGCCATATCGCCCCGCTGATCATGTAAGTTCAAGGGCTGCCGCCGCCGTCTTTCTTCCTGCGTCCGTTTTCCTTTTCCCGTCGGTTCACATTCGCTTTCCGAATGCGGCGGGATGACGCATGTTGCCGCGCGGAAGCGGACAGGAGGACGTTTTTTTTGTGCGGACATTGCGATCCCGTTGTCAAACTGTCCCGGGCCGTCGGCTTCGAGCCCCGCCTTGTTTACGGACTCTTCCGAGAACGAACAGCAAAATGCACCGCAGCGCCCGTCTCCGGGGGCTGTGAGTCTGCTGATCCGCCGGCCTGTCCGCTTCCACGCATGATCCCCAACAGGAGATAGTCACATGATAGAGAAGGATAAGCTCAATGTCATCCATTCCCGCGCCGCCGGGCTGGATGTTCACAAGATGCAGGTCACCGCGACCGTGCGCATCGCCCGCCCCGGCGCGGATTCGGAACGCATCACGAAGGAGTCCAGCACCCTTCCGAGCGGTCTGGCCGATCTTTCGGCCTGGCTCAGCGAACACGGCGTGACGGCTGCGGCGATGGAAGGAACCGGCGTCTATTGGGAGGCGGTTTTCGACGCCGTCGCCGATGCCGGAGCCGAGCCGCTGCTGCTGCACGCTCAGCATGTCAAACAGATCAAGGGCCGCAAGACCGATGTCGCCGACAGCATATGGCTGGCCCGCGTATGTCAGTTCGGTCTCTGCAGCCCGAGCATGGTTCCGCCGAAGAACTTCCGCGAGCTGCGCCGGGTCTCGCGCGCGCGCCGGAAGATCGTCGCCGGGCGGTCGCGGACGCGCTGCCGGGTCCACAGGATCATCGACGGAGCCGGGCTGCGCGTCGGCGGCGTCCTGTCCGACATTTTCGGGGCCAACGGCCGGCGCATCCTCGACGGTCTGGCCGAAGGGAAAGAGCGGGCGGAGATCCTCGCCTCGCTCTCGGGCCATGTGCGCGGGCATCTCGAAAAGCTCGACGACGCTCTGCGGCGCAGGCTTTCGGAGGCCGACCGGTTCCTGCTGCGCGATCAGATCCGTCTCTTCGACCAGGCCGGACATCGTCTGGCCGAACACGACGCCGTCATCGAGGAGGGTCTGGCCGGCCGCTGGAGCGATCTCAGCCTTCTGACCACGATTCCCGGTATCGACCGGCGCGCCGCGGCGGCGATCATCATCGAGCTCGGCCCCGATGTCTCCGTCTTTCCCGGGCCGAGACACTGCGCCGCATGGGCCGGTCTCGCCCCCGGCAACAACGAGAGCGCCGGAAAACGGCGTTCGGGACGGGTCCGCAAAGGCAACCAGGCTCTTCGCACGCTCATGATCGAATGCGCCCAGGCGGCCGCCCGCAGCAAGGGATGCCAGTTCAAGGGCTATCACAAGGCTCTGACCGTCCGCCGCGGCTACAAGCGGGCGACCGTCGCCGTCGCGAACAAGATGCTGCGCATCGTATGGGGCATGCTCTCGACCGGAGAACTCTACCATGACCCCGAAACCGACTATGAGGCCATGATGGTGATGCGCAATGCGCCGCGATGGATAAGAATGCTGCGTAAGTATGGCGTGACGGCCGGATCCGGAGAACGCCGGGCCGCCGCCTGACCGCCGTCCTCGGGACGGCGGCCGACAGCTCTGCGGAGGAGGCCGAAAGCGCGAACGGCACGGGGCAGCAAGCGGGGCAGCCCTCAGACAGACCGAAGCGCCGAAGCCGCCTCACGCTGCCTCAGGCCGAACCCGCCAAATTCGGTCAACGATCCCGTGCGCCTTGTCGGGAAGAAACTTACACAGCAAACGAGCCACTTGCAAAACTCTCGAGTTGAGCGACTGAGAGGTTACAGGTCCACGCCCTCCAGTTTCTGCATTGAGGCGTTTCGAGATGGCATTAGGAGAGCTGGCGCGGGAGTTGACGATACATCATGGATACTGGACACTTGCGGCGCGAAGGATTGCACAGTCAGTTCCATAGCTGGAATCAAACGAGCCGACGGTGCTCTTCGGCATCGTTCCAAGCGGTCAGAGCCTGGAAGTTCGGTACGAATCCGAGGCCCTTCCGTGCGTCGGACGAAATCGCCTCCCGTGAAGTGACAACACCAATTAAAGCGGGCGCATTTGCCAATGCACGCCGCAGTGCCGCTCGCAGGTTTTCGGGACTTTCAACCCTTTCGCCATAGGCACCGAGTGCGCGAGTCATTCCCTCGTATTCGGAGTCACCCAATAGCGTACCAATAACACGACCGCCGTAATTTGCCTCCTGATTGTAGCGTTCAATGTTCCAGACACCATTGTTTGAGACGATTAGGACAGCTTTGCAGCCATGCCGCACAGTGGTGCCGATTTCCACGGCATTTATACCATAGGCACCGTCCCCGGTGACGCAAATCACCTGACGGTCCGGACATGCCAGCGCGGCGGCGTTGGCGAATGGAACGCCGACACCAAGGCAACCGAAAGCACCGGCCTCGAGATAGGTCGTTGCGGAAAGTCCGACCCGAGCGAAACTCAGGAAGTCGCCGCCATCCGCAATCGCTATGTAGTCAGGCTCGGCCACTTCTCTGATGGCTGCGAACACCGCCAATGGGTGGATGCGCCCGTCGGCGCCAGTGGTTGGACTATTCTTGGTCGAGCTTTCATGGGTCCGCGCATGGTGCTTCTCGCGTAGCCCAGCGATCCAGTCCGAATCGAGGTCGCCCGAGTCGTTGCCGAGTGCCTTGACCAAAGCGTCCAACGCAAGATCAACGGACGCGAGGATTTCCGGCCGTCCCCGGCGGGTGTCGATCGATTCGCCGGGCGTGTCGGAAATCCGCATGAAGACGGAATTTGGAAACACTGCGGTTGAGCCATAGCCCAGCTGATAGTCGAGCTTGCGCCCAAGCGTGATAAACAGATCGGCCTGCGCCATCGCCGCAGCCCGAACAGCTCCAACCACCGAAGGATGGGCGGTGGGAAGGAGTCCACGGCTCTCCTGAGTGTCGAGGTATAACGCACCGGAGGCATCGAGGAAACGAGCGAGGGCCATGCCGCACGCCACAGGCTCCTCGGCCGGTTCATCCGGTGCCTGCACGGCACGCGTCCCACCACAATAGACCAGAAAACGCCGGAGTTAGGTAAGTTGGGCTACACTCCCTTTCGATTGAAGAATTGGGGGTGCGACTTGGCCAAGGCAATTCACTCAGTGATTCGCGTTCTGGACGAAGAGCGGTCAGTTGCATTCTACAGGAAGGCATTCGGACTCAGAGTTGCGGACCGGCTCAACATTCCGGACTTCACTTTGGTCTATCTGAGCAATCCCAAGACCGAATTCGAGTTGGAACTGACCATCAACAAGGGTCAAAGCGAGTCCTATGAACTTGGCAATGGTTACGGCCATCTCGCGGTGACGGTCGACGATCTGGAGGCCGAGCATGTGTGCTTTGAATTGGAGGGCCTTGGTCCCCGCAACCTGATGGAATTCGCTTCTGGAGGAGAACGCGTGGCGAGGTTCTCTTTCGTGCCCGATCCTGATGGGTACCAAATCGAAGTGCTCGAACACAGTGGCCGCTTCAAATGAGCAAAGATGGAGGAAGAGAAATGTCCCAATTGGTAGGTCTCCCGGGGGCTGACTCGGCGCGAACTCCTGTCGCGCACGACCGCTGTTGGCACCTTATTTGCGGTCGGTTCCGGATTCCTTGCTGCAGCGGATGCAGTCTGAGCGATGGAGACAATGGAACTGAAGCCCGAACCTTTGGCACGCTGGTTCAAATGGCGCGTGATGCCTATCCTCATGATCGGGTGGGCGACGAATATTACCTAATCGCGGTAAGGGGTTACGACACCACAGATGCTGCACCTTGAATTGAGGAAGGCATCGCCGCGCTCAATGCGGCTGCCAAATCGAAAGGCTATTCAAGCTATCTGGCAATAGGATGGGAACGCGACCGCGTCGAAGCCCTGTGGGGAATTGAGGGCGATGCCTTCTTTCAGCGGATCGGTGGAGGGCTGGTGACGAGACTCTATAACCAAAAGGAAGTCTGGCCGATCTTCGGATACGAGGGCTCTTCATTCGAGCTCGGGGGTTATCTGGACCGTGGATTCAATGATATCAACTGGCTTTAGAGGTTGACCTAAAATGTGGATGGCCTCCCCCAGATGTGGTATCTCCGTGTCAGAAACCAACCAGACAGGGAGGATACCATGGCCTGGACCGAGACCACCCAGAAGAAGTATAGGCGCAATGCGGAGCGATATGAAAGCGATCTGACCGACGGGGAATGGCTTCTGGTCGAGCCGCTTCCGCCGCCGCCGTCGAAGCTGGGCCGGCCCCGGTCCACGGATCTCCGCGAGGTCTTCAACGCGATCCAGTACATGCTGGCGACGGGCTGCCAGTGGCGGGCGATTCCCAAGTGTTTTCCGCCGTTTACGACGGTCCAGGACTACTTCTACCCTTGGCGCGACAGCGGCGTCCTGGAGCGCATGATGGACGCGCTGCGCGACCTGGCGCGCGAACGGGCGGGGCGTGACCCGGAGCCGACCGCCGCCGGGACCGGCAGCCAGTCGGTGAGGACGACGGAGACGGGCGGTCCGTCGGGCTACGACGCCGGAAAGAAGGCCAGGGGCCGGAAACGTCACATCGCCGTCGATGTGGAGGGGACCCCGATCGTGGTCCAGGCCCACACAGCCGACGTGCAGGACCGGGACGGCGCGCCGGAGGTCATCCTGGCGATGCTCGGGAAGGCGCCGGAGGTGACGAAGGTCTGGGCCGACAGCGGCTACAGCGGCGGGAGACCGCACGCCAGGCTCGCGGAGATGGGTGTCCCGGACGCGCTGGAGATCGTGGAAAGACCCAAGGGAACCAGGGGTTCACGGTGCTGTACCGCCGCTGGGTCGTGGAGCGCGCCTTCGCCTGGATGTCGCGCTGCCGCCGTCTGGCGAAGGATTGCGGGCGGAGCCTGGAGAGCTCCGTGGCCTGGGCGCAGCTGGCCGCCTGCCGGTTCCTGTTCCGGCGGCTGGCAAGGGGCGCAAGTGCCTGAAATGCAATAATATAATTAAAACAATGACTTATGAGTCAAACTCTTAGGCCATAGGGAGGACAGACTTATGGCTGCACCTCTTGATCTGAACGATGACGGCGTCGTAGTCATCATTGGAACCGGTGCCGGCGTTTTGGCCAATGAGTTGGCTCAAAAAGGAGCTAGCGTGGTGGCGCTGGAGGCTGGCGGGCGGTATTTGCCAGCGGATTACGTCAATGACGAATGGGACAGTTTGTCCAGCTTGCTTGGTTGGACCCGCATACCACGTCTGGTGATTAGCGTGTAGCCAAGGATTTCAGCGGTCTGCCCGCATGAATCGTGAAGACTGTGGGCGGCACCGCCACCCACTGGGCCGACGCGTCGCTGTGGTTTCAGAAGCACGAATGGAAGGCGCATTCCAGCAATGGTGAGGTTAAGGGCGCGACATTGCCTGACCGGCCAATCGACGCTGCTGAGATGGATCCGTGGTACACCAAGTCCGAGGATAAGCCAGATGTTACACGGACTGGAGACCGTCCCGGGCTTCCAGGCAGCAACAATTACCTGGTTTTCGAGAAGGGTGCCAAGGCTCTTGGCTATGGCTATAAAGCGGTCCATACCGGTCGCATGGTGATCAATTCGGATGACATACGCGACCGGTTGATTTGCCAGCAGACCGGCTTCTGCTTCCAAGGCTGCAAGTGGGGTGCCAAGTGGTCGGCAGCCTATACGGATATCCCGGAAGGCGAGGCTACAGGCAATCTTGAAGTGCGCGAGCGCACCCATGTTCCCCAACGGTTTGGCAAACTCTTCCGATCAGGTCGGTCGCAATTACATGCGTCATATGACCGGTTCGGTCTACACTGTATTCGATTAACCGGTGCGGATGTGGTGCGGCACGACGACGGCGGGGATCATCTCGGACGAATCGCGCCATGACCCGAGTCGCGGATTCGTTGGAGGTTATGAGACGGAAACGCTGAGCCTTGGCCCGCCTTTCATGGCCGCATTCCTCAACCCGGGGGTTTGGGGTCGCGATTTCACTCCGGCGTTGGATTCGTATGAGAACATGGTTGGGATGTGGCTGGTTGGCGAGGACATGCCGCAGGCAACGAACCGAGTCACGCTAAACTCCGATGTGAAGGATCGGTGGGGCCTGCCTGTGGCAAATGTCCACTTCAGCGACCACCCTAACGACATTGCTATGCGTAACCACGCCTACAAGCAGGGTCAGGCGGTCTACGAGGCAGTTGGAGCGACCTGTACATTCCCGACACCTCCGTATCCGTCCACCCACAACCTGGCACCAACCGAATGTCTGAAAGCCCTGAGGATGGTGTGGTCAACAGGTGGGGCCAGTCCCATGACATCGTGAATCTGTTCATTTCCGATGGTTCGCAGTTCACGACTGGTGCTGCGGAAAATCCGACGCTGACCATTGTGGCATTGGCGATCCGTCAGGCGGACCATATCGTGCGCGAGATGAGCACCGGGAACATTTAGGGCAGGCTCACTGAGGGCGGTTTGGCGGGCGTATTCTTTCGCGCCCACCAGAATCAGGACGTCGCGATGAATTCAGTCGCCTTTCCACTCTTTCTATGTGAAATTTCCAGTCGTACGTAGACGCATAAACCAATCCAGCTCGCGCGAATTCGGATGAACAGGCAGTGGCGGTTGAGCGGACATCCGCATAGGCATTCGGCCGAACCATTCGGGTGCGGTTTCAACCGTGGCCTTGCGTGCGGTGGGTGTACTCCAGATTGTTGAAATGAGTCGCTTGGGTGCTTTTTTGAGCCTTAATTCGTTGACAAAGGAACGCCTTTCGGTCGATTTTCGCCCGTGAAGACCGGCCGGAAGCAAGGATCTGCAACAATCCGGGATTCACCTCATTGCGGACGCAGCAAGTTCGGGGTCGCGTCGGTCCGGTCCGAAGCGCGGACCTGTGGAACCGTTCAGAAGATTCCCCGGGAACTGCAGATCCGGCTTTCGGGCCGGTATGGTTCGGAAGCTGAAACAGAAGGCGGGATGATATGCCGGAGAAATCGCAGGTCTCGAAATTGCGGGAAGACGTTGATGCCCTGAAAAAGAGGATCGCCGATCTGGAAGATCGACTCGAGAGCCTTCAGGAAGTCATTTCCCCAGAGGAACCGGTTTCAGCGGTCAGGCAGCTCGAGATCTTCAGGGAGCCAGGCCCTGGAGGCGATGGGGCCCGATCAGGCATGACCGACGATGGCGCACCGGTCGAGGTTGCGCTTGAGGGCCTTCGGAGGAGGGTCCCATCGAACAAACAGTTCGCAGAGATCCGCCAGACGACGCGGAAGTTGGGAATTACCTACTCGCAATTTGCCTTGGTACTTGTTCAGGCCTGTCGGAAGTCTGGCCATGATCCGGTCCAGATCCTGAGATCGGCAATGGACCTTTACGACAGGCTGGGGGCAATCTCCTCGAAGGATGAGACGGGCGGAAATCGGTTGAACTAGTGATCGCGCAAGACACCATCAGGTGGCCAAGGCGCGCAAGGTCCGGTGTCGGCGGGCGGCTGCTCTACGCAAGGTCATCCTTTGCAGACGTCGGCAGTCGCGCAGAGTTATGGTTGGATGGGTAAAGGCATGTTCCCTCTGACGGTGGGCAGGAAAATTCGGCGGATCCGCACCTTGGAATGGGTTCGCTACCGCTACAACTTTCCCTTTCCTCCTTGGAACCCGCGCACCCGCCTCGTATGTCTGGAAGAAAGCCGAATCCGGGCTTGATTCCCAACATGGATGCTTCTTGATCGGGTCGGAACCGATGAGGAGAACTCCTACAACAGTTCAAGACGGCTATTTCCAAAGCAAATGGTACGGCTCCGAGGAATACATCAGGGGGCGCGACCCCTATGCCGTTTGGCGTTGGAGTCCACTACATGGCAGGCAACCCTGAGGGTGGCGTAAGCAAGTTGACTTCCACTGAAGTGACTGTCGGGATGCCGAACCAGACCTTATCCGCATCGAGAAACAATCCGACGATTTCCTCTAGTGTGGCGCTATCGTAGCAATGACGGTTCTGCCTGGCTGTCTCCCGGCATCATGCCGCCTTTGCCGGCATCAGGCAACAGGCGGGCGACGGGAAGGCGGCGGCGGACCGCCCCCGGCCCGCATCATGGAACGGAGCGGAGGATGGCACAGGAGACGGGGACTCCCGGAAAGGGACGCGGGATATACCGGATCCGCCTTTCGGATGGCGGGAGGACTGAGCTGCGGCAGCTGGCGGACAGCGGTGCGCCGGGGAGGGGCTGGAGGCGGCGCTGGTCCGCCGCAGACAGGAGAACCGGAAGCCGCGCATCCTCGACGGCGGGGGCGGGGGGAGGCTGGTGGCCCTCGCCTGCCCGCAGCCGCCGGAGGGGCGGAGCCGGTGGACGATGCGGCCGCTGGCGGACCGGCCTGGCGGGCCGGGGACCGTCGACACGGTCCCGGACGGGACCGTGAGGAAGACCCTGAAAAAAACGGCATGAAGCCGTGGCATAGGCGGTACCGGTGCATCCCGCCCAGGGCCGGCGGCGGCCTCTCCGCCGCGATGGAGGATGTGCTGGAGCGGCGCCAGCCGGAGTTCACGGATGACGGGGCGCTGGCCGTCATGGACGGGACCTCCTGCCAGCGGAGGAGGGAGACCCGGGTGCCGCGGCCGGCGCGTCCCGGCGGCCCCGCCGTCCACGACTTCGGATACGGGCGCAACGGCACCGCGAACCTGTTCATGCCGTTCGCCCCGCCGCCCGGATGGCGGGAGGTCACGGTCACCGACCGCCGGACGCGCAGGGACTGGGCCAGGGTCATCCGCGGGCCTGTCGACGTCACCTTCCCCGGCAGGCGCATCGTGCCCGTGATGGACAGCCTGAATGTCCACACCGTCGGCTCCCTCCACGGGACGTTCCCTCCCGACGGGGCGGCGCGGACCGCCTCCCGGCTGGAGATCCACCATCCCCCGAGGCGCGCAGGCCGGCCGGATGTGGCCGGGACCGGGATCGGGGCCATGGTCCGCCAGTGCCTGAACCGCCGCATTCCCGACCGGGCGGCGATGTGCCGGCGGACGGAGGCATGGGCCCGAAGGAGGAACCGGGAGAGGGCCACCGTGGACTGGCGTTTCACGACAGCTGACGCGCGCATCAGGCTGAAGTCCCTTTACCCGTCAACGCAATGATGGTGCTACACTAGGAGACAACGGTACGAATTCGCCGGTGCACTTGGTTGGAATATTCAATCATGACATGAATAACTCCTGCGTCATCCCCGCTCTGTGGTGCAAAGCTGATTGCACGTTTTCGCCTCCGAAACCGCCTTGCAACATTCGGATTGCCCACTGCACCTAAGTCCAGACGTCGGCAAAGGCGAACTGGTACACTTATGTCAGGTCTATTGCGTCGATCACCAGTGTTACGTCAGGGGGTCCTGAAATTGTGGTGCTGCGCCTTGCCCACGTGCGGACGGTTGCGCATCTCCCCGGCCAAGGCGTTGCGCTACCCCAAGAACGCGGATATGCCACGAATGATGGAATTCCCTCCGCCCGGGCTTCGCCCCTGCTGTGGAAATGGCCGGTGTCGCACCGCGGAGTGGAAGTGGGGTGATGAATTCTTCACTGCGGTCGCTCTGATGCGCAAGCGGTTAGTTGAACTGGGGGTGTAGCCCAGGATTCTTGTAATGCCCCGGAGGCTTGATCCGTCTGGCGCGCGCTCCAGGACCTTGGGCCAAGAAAATGGAAAGAAAGTGGACAAGAGGCAAAAATCCTCGGCGACACCCGTTGAACTGGGATGGCTGGTAACCCCCACCGTTCCCCTTGACCGTGCCACGGGAACATTCGAGCTTGCTAGCGACCGCAGCCAGCCCATGAAAGTCCAGCTTGAGTTCACCTCGTGACCGCGCGACCGCTCATAAACAACGCTCAGGCCAGAAGGGTGTTCCTTGACCGTCACGCGCTATCCCAGACAACGGGAGACAGGGCCACGGGCAAGATTGTCTGCGACTTGGTCAGAAAGCTTGGGTTTGTGCAGGTGGACAGCATCAATACCGTTGCAAGAGCGCATGATTTGATTCTCCATTCGCGATGCCAAGGCTATCGCCCTGATGGCCTGAGCAGACAGTTGGAGCGCGAGCGCACGCTGTTCGAACACTGGACGCACGATGCCGCTGTAATCCCGACCGATTACTTTCCGCACTGGCACCTACGCTTCGACCGCGACCATGAGCGACTGCGTGAACGATGGAGGAAATGGGGCCGAATCGGGTTTGAGGCACGACTATCGGAAGTTCTGCAGCGGATTTCGGACAATGGGCCGGTATGTTCCTCCGATATGAGGGATAGGGACGCATGTTCCAGTGGCGGTTGGTGGGACTGGCATCCCACGAAGGCGGCGCTGGAGTTTCTCTGGCGGACTGGTGCCCTGATGGTGACCAGGCGTGAGGGATTCCGGAAGTACTACGATCTGACTGAGCGGGTCCTGCCTGGCGATCAGGCCTCGCGGCACTTCACCGCTGCCGAGACCATCGACTGGGCATGCAGTGCGGCTCTGAAACGTTTGGGTTTCGCCACGTCTGGCGAAATCGCCGCGTTTTGGGATCTGGTAACCCCGTCTGAGGCAAAGGAGTGGTGCTCCCGGGCTCTGGCTGAAGGCCGGATCATCGAGATCGACATCGAATTGATGGATGGGAGGTTGCGCCGAAGTTTTGCCTTTCCCGAAGTACTGGTTGGTGATGACCCGAAGCCACCGGAGCGGATCCGGATTCTCAGTCCGTTCGATCCTTGTCTTCGTGACCGGAAACGTGCTGAGCGGTTGTTTGGCTTCCGCTACCGGATAGAGGTGTTCGTGCCTGAACCGAAGCGGGAGTATGGCTACTACGTGTTCCCGGTTTTGGAAGGCAGTCGCATTATCGGGCGGATTGACATGAAACTCGACCGCACTCGTAAGGTTCTGGACGTGCGCGCATTCTGGCCGGAGGCCAATATCAGCATGGGCCGCAGGCGTCTGGAACGGCTGCGATCAGCGCTGGAGCGGGTTGCCAGATTCGCAGGAGTTCAAGATATTGACTACACACCGAGTTGGCGTAAATCGGCTCGCACGCAGCGGTGAGGATTTGCCGGCATTCGGGGCACAGAAGGATAGGTCTCGGAGCGAGATTTCGCCGTGGATCAGAAACAGGAATATCATCTGATCAGTTGTGAACCATGACCGAACGTTTTTACCAACGTGATGAAATTGGCGAACTGCTCAAGACTGTGCGCCTTGAAACGGGCATTTCATAAAGGAAGCTTGCCGAAAGACTTGGATGTTCTCATGCCACCGTTTCGCGACTCGAATCCGGCCAGACATTGGCCACGGACGAAATGTTGCGCAGGCTGAAGGCGCTCACTCTGCTAGGTCAAAGCCATGAGGAAAGCGCATCCGAACTTGTTGGTGCTGCTGTTAGTGCATCTGCTGGCGTTGTGGGCACAATTGGCGCTGTCTCCACTTTAGGATCTGTTGGTGGATTGTCGGCGGCAGGCATGACTTCGGGGCTGGCCGCGCTTGGCGTGGGTTCTATGGCTACGGGAATCGGCGTAGTGGCCATAATTCCCATCGCGACGGGGTTGGCGGGCTATGGTGTGTTGAAGGGTATCAAGAACATTGCCAAAGCCAGAAAGCTCGGGAGTGAACAGGTCGATGAAAGGCTCGAAATTCGGCTGTCGGCATTGAACGGGGAGCCCCAAGACTCGATGGGATAGGCGCGTCATTCACTACTTTGAAGGGAAAAGGGTGCAAGGTCATCGGGCCAATAATAGTGCATGGGTGCCAGCCAGTAGCACTTTGGGTCCTGCTCCGGCTTATGCCTGAACCGCTCGTCCGCGAGGTCCGTTGTCCATTCCCCCGTGAAGGCTTGCCTGGCACATACGGCGGCAATGGCCGCATCCTGTTCATCCTCGTTGTCGCTCCAACCGCAGGACAGGCCGAACTTCTCTGGAAAATTGTTCCTCTTGAGACGAAGTGCACGCAGAAGAGCTTTTGGGTGCGCTTCCGTTACCTTAACAGAAGGAAATCGCTCCCGAACCCTGAAAGCAAGCAATGCGCCCCCGACGAGGGCCGCACCCTGAAGGGAGTTCACTGACTGGACGGTCCCTGGGCGAATGCCATACACCTTGCGCAGTATCTTGTCTGACTTTCGGCCGCCGCCCACGTCTGAGGACCACCACATCGGGGCATCTATGCCCAGCGCACTCGGCTCTCCATTTTCGGCGATCGCCTCGACGGCCTCGTCAACGGACGAAACACGCGTGCACGAAGTCTCCCCGTCGCAATAGAGAAACGCTAGGCCGAACTTGCCCTTGCCGCCAGGATCCGCTCCAACCCAGTATCCTGCCATTCGCCCATATCTCCCTCGGAAATCGTGGTCCGTTAACGTCCTTCGAGTTGTTCCGGTCCTGCAACAAAGTCGTACGGTCCATAAAGGAACTTCAGTCAAAGGGCGTCGGTGGCGCACAGGGGTCCGACCCTGAATCCGCGTCCCGCGACGGCCTAGACGTGCAGTTGTCGATGATCCAGCGCCGAAAGCTCGGGATCGGCGTCGTGACCGTCATGCCGTCCTCCTGCATGACGCCGCGATGCAGGATGTGGCGATAGTAGTCGGCGGCGTCCATGCCCTTGGGCAGATGCCGCCTGACATCATCCGCCGCGGGGTCGGCATGCCTGCCGATCACGTTCACGACCTCTCCGCTGTGCATGCCATCCCGAAAATCAGTTGCCACCGCACCGAGCAGTAGTTCCGACAGTTGCATTTCGTCGCTCATGCGCGCTTCGTAGTACTCCTGTCGCCGCTCCTGCGCACCAGTCCTCACGCGTTCCATGTCGACGAGAGTCATAGCGCCATCGACGCGCACGACCTCCTCGGCAAAGGCCGCAAGCGCGTTGTGCACGTGTGTCGGCCAGTGGCTTCCCTCTTTAGCCTGCTCCAGCATGGCCGACTGCCAGTGTCCGTCCGGGATCCCGAAACGCGCGCACCAGCCGTCGACGAGATCCCTGGACTCTTCCGCCGTCAGGCACCCGAGCGAATGCTTGGCCCGGACTGCGCGCCGCGAAATGCCGAGCCGGTCGACCGTCGAGAGCGTGCCGCTCAGCCCGGAAAGCACCGCCATGATCGGCGCGTCGTAATCCTGGGCATGAAGCTTTTGGAGCACCATGGCGTGCGGCGATGTCTCGTCGCCTGCCGCCGCCTGAAATTCGTCGACTGCGACCACCACGGGGGAGGTCCATGTCTCACCCGGAACATGGGCCAGGACCGCGTTGATCGGGTCGTCGGGAGCGCCTGTCCTGGATTCTCTGCCGAACTGCCCTCCGACGCCCGGCACGCTGCCCAGCAGGTTCCAGCTCCTGCTGATCTCGGTGCGAATTCCCGCGCCCTGTCCGGGCCGAAGCAGGTTAACCAGCCGCTCGGCAAACGTCTTGCCGTTCACGAAGTCCGCTGGCGCTCCGAGCCGCAGCATCGTCGGTGCGCCGCCGCCCGACCCGACCCAGCCGCGCTCCAGGTGCATCAGGATGGAGCTCTTGCCTGCGCCGGGCGCACCGTAGATCACGCGGGTGGCGCCTGGCGTCTTGCCCTGCCTTTTGTCCAGACGTTCCAGCATCGTCCGGCAGCACCCTCGATGTCACGCAATACTTCCGTCCGACCCGCGAAGTAAGGTGGCGCTTCACGATCGCCAGCGGTGGCGAAATCCTGCAAACCTTCCAGGTCGATGCCGGTCATGTTTCTCTCCGTCAGTCCCGGGCAACGCCCGAAGAATATCGCGTCGACGGCGCGTTGCCAGTTTGAATTCTCCAGCCCGTCAACGAGCGCTGCGGTGCGCTACCTCACCCGTATGCGCCGACCACTCACGGGCCAAACGGCGGTCCGCCGGCATCCGCGAGGATGAGAGTCAACCCGGATAAGGACATAATCAAGCTCAGCCTGACACCAAATCGAACCCCTGTTCCTCCCTGAGGTGTGAAATCAGAGCCGGTGGTGACCGGTTTCACGGGTGCCTGATATCGCCAACCGGCCAGCAGGTGGCAACAGTCTCTGCAACGACATTGGGGAGACTGCCGTGCCGGAGGGCTATCGCCACCTGACTGATGATGAAAGATGCCAGATGCACGCGACGGGGAAAGCGGGCTTCCGTATCCGGTGATCGCAGGGCAGCCGGTCCGTGACCGGACAACGGTCTGGTGCGACGTTCTTCGTTCAACGCAGGATGATCTCTGAACGTTGGGCGCATGTGGCAAGGCGGATGGCCGAGAGCTGGAACCCAAGCCGGATGCGGAACTTGCCTGCGGTCAAAACTCTTCCCTTGATTCTCGAAGGAAGGCAAACTAACAGAAGGACTGGCCGCAGGGGTGTAGCTCAGTTGGTAGAGCATCGGTCTCCAAAACCGAGGGTCGGGGGTTCGAGTCCCTCCGCCCCTGCCATGTGGGCTGCAATTGCTTGAAGCCAGAAAATTCCTCTTTCAGACAGCGAAAACCGTTGCGGCGGAGATTCACTCCGCCCCGGAACTGGCAATTGTCTGGGCGAAGTTCACCAGCACTTGCGCGAAAGATGCGGATTCCGTTATGCAGCGGGCATGGACGTCAATGGAGAGAATCCTTAGGTGGTCCGGCTGTGAATGCGACGGAACTCCGGATGCACAATCCACTTTCGGAGAAATCCTGAGTGATACATCATTCACTTCGGATAGCGGTCTCCGAAGCTGCACTCCGAACTGGAATGAGAGACGCAATTGAACATCGAGGGGCCGCGGGGCGAAACCAGACCCAGTTCAGTCAAAATGTTGAGGGGATAGAATGACCGAAGCGCAAATCATGGATATTCTGGGCGGCAGTGTTCCGTATATCCTAGCCGCATTTCTTGTAATCGTAATCATCTACCGGGGTATCCGCGTCGTCCCGCAATCGGAGAAGTTCGTCGTGGAACGGTTCGGCCGCCTGCACTCCGTCCTCGGCCCAGGAATGAATTTCATCGTCCCGTTCCTCGACAAAGTCAAGCACAGGGTCTCCGTCCTTGAACGCCAGCTTCCCACCGCCAGCCAGGACGCAATCACGAAGGACAATGTGCTTCTACAGGTGGAAACATCAGTATTCTACCGTATCACCTTTCCCGAGAAGACAGTGTACCGAATCCGGGATGTTGACGCAGCCATCGCCACCACCGTGGCCGGAATTGTTCGTGCTGAAATCGGAAAAATGGACCTGGATGACGTGCAGTCGAATAGGGCGGAACTCATCAGAACCATCAAGACTTCAGTTGAAGGTGCCGTTGATGACTGGGGAATCGAGGTTACCCGTGCTGAAATCCTGGACGTGAATCTCGACCAGGCAACCCGGGATGCGATGCTGCAGCAACTCAATGCCGAGCGCGCCAGACGTGCTCAGGTCACTGAAGCGGAAGGCCAAAGACGTGCAGTCGAACTGGCAGCGGACGCCGAACTCTATTCGGCTGAACAGGCGGCGAAGGCCCGTCGTATCCGAGCCGATGCCGAGGCATACGCAACCCAAGTGGTCGCCAAGGCAATTCAGGAACACGGGCTCGAAGCGGCGCAGTACGAGGTTGCCCTTAAGCAGGTTGAGGCACTGGGTGCGCTCGGGAACGGAACTGGCAACCAGACTGTTGTCGTTCCCGCTCAGGCGCTCGAGGCGTTTGGTGACGCTTTCAGAATGTTGAAAGGTAGGTCATGATGGATGGGGGCACACTATGGTCCGTCTGGTGGATCTGGCTGTGTTTGGCCATCGTACTGGGTGTTCTCGAGATATTGGCGCCGGGATATATCTTCCTCGGCTTTGCAATTGCAGCTCTGCTGGTGTCGCTCGTCCTGCTCGGATTCGGACCACTGTTCTCTTTACCTGTACTGATCCTTCTGTTCGCGGTCCTATCCCTGATTTCCTGGCTGGTTCTCCGGAAAATGTTCGCGGCGCGATCCGGACAGGTAAGGAAATTTGATCATGACATCAACGATTGAAACTGATTCGTTTGGCAGGCATCCGAACCCGGAAACGATCGCCTGCACCAGCGAGTGAAAGCTTGGACCGCCGGACACAACTGGAACGATCCGGACAGGGACGTCTCCAACCCAACCCGGTACGGCTGACCGCATACTCATTAGGTCCACGCATTGGCCGAGTCCTGCACCGGCGGGTGGTGTTCCCGCAGGAGGATATGGTTGACCGGCAGCGAAGGACCGGAGATTGGATATCCCCTCGGGCGTATCAGGCATGACGGATTCGGTCGGCAGTCGCATCGATCAGGAAAGCGGGGTTCCCTTGGGCGGAGGTTCAAAACCAGTTTCAGTCTCAGGAGCGGGGTGCACTCAGCCGCCTGTATCAATCATACAGGCGTTGCGTACCCGTGGCCTGACGGATGGAACCTCTAAGTTCGAACCCCTCAAAGGAGGTCGAAGCAACTTTCTGTGGAGACTTTCCGTAAATGGCCAACAATTGGTCGTCAAACTCTACTCGAATCGGGCAACGGATCTGTTTCCCAACGATCCAGATGCGGAGATGCTCGCATTGAAACATGTCTTGGGCGCAGGCCTTGGTCCAGTGCCCGTGGCTGCACTCCAAGTCGGCGAATTGTCCGCCCTGATCTACGAATTCATCGAGGGTCGACGATGGCGGAGCGATGTCACTGCTGTCAGCGCGCTGCTTGCCCACCTGCATGCTATCCCTCCTCCCGATGGTCTGCGAACCATCCCTGCGGGAGGGCAGGCGATACTCGACACCGGCAACCGGATGCTCGCTGAGTGTGACGGCCCGGATGTGCGGCGATTGATCAACCTGAGACCACAGCCGCCTGAAGTGCCTGAAGTGAGAAGGGCGTTCCTGCACGGAGATGTTGTGCCGGACAACCTGGTTGACGGCCCACTTGGACTGCGCCTGATCGACTGGCAATGTCCGGCCTGCGGAGACCCGGCCGAAGATCTGGCGGTGTTCCTGTCTCCAGCCATGCAGGTCCTATACGGCGTTGCGCCACTATCCGGCGCCGGAAAGCGACAATTCCTCGATGCCTTCGGTGACCCGGCACTTTCCGAACGGTACAATATGCTCGCAGCAGCCTTCCACTGGCGAATGGCTGCCTATTGCCTGTGGAAATCGGAACGAGGTGAAACCGATTATGCGGCCGGCTTCAGGCTGGAATGCGACCTACTGGAGACTATGACCAAGTAGGAAACCTGCCAGTGCCAGAATGGTGCCGAGCGCGATAAGTGCAGCCAACCAAACGATAGGCCACCTGCCCTTTCTCGGCCTTTCCACGGTCCTCTGGATAAGTGCGGACTCCACGAGTTCCGGCAGCTTTGGCCCGAGCCGGGAGATTACCCGCACCGTTTTCGCAAAGTCCCTGATCATGGCCTGAGGCCCCACGTTCGCACGGATATAGTTTTCAACGATGGGCCTTGCAACCTCCCAGATGTTGATGTGCGGATCCAGGGAACGGGCCACGCCTTCGACCACAACCATCGTCCGCTGCAACAGTATCAACTCCGTGCGCGTTTCCATCCCGAACCGCTCCGTGACTTCGAACAGATGGTTCAGAAGGCGCGCCATTGACAGCCGACTTGCATCAAGCCCGAAGATCGGCTCCCCGACCGATCGCAGGGCCCCGGCGAAGTTGTCAATCTCCTGATTGGCTGGAACATAGCCGGCCTCAAAATGCACCTCTGCGATGCGGCGGTAGTCCTTGCGAATGAACCCAAAGAGTATCTCTGCGTAGACCCGACGGGTATATTCGTCGATTCGACCCATGATGCCAAAATCAAGCGCGATGATGTCGCCGTTTTCGGCGATCTTTAGGTTTCCCTGATGCATGTCGGCGTGGAAATAGCCGTCGCGCAGCGCATGGCTGAGAAAGAGCCTCAGAACCCGCTCCGCCAGTGTGCGCCTGCTGTGGCCCGCGGCATCTATTGCTGCCAGATCGTGTGCCGGAATACCCTCTGCCCAGCCAAGGGTCATCGCCCGTCGCGCGGAAAGATGCCACTCAACTCTCGGAACCCGGAACCCGGAATCCCGCTCGGTGTTCGCCGCGAATTCAGCGGCTGCCGAGGTCTCCATTCTCAGGTCCAGCTCGCCTGCCACAACGCCCTCGAAATGTTCGATGACGTCGTGCGGTCGCAAGCGACGCGATGCCGGTGATAGGAACTCAATTGCGTCGGCCGCAAAGTAGAATGCGTCGATGTCCTTGCGAAAGGCTCTTTCGATACCAGGCCGCAGCACCTTCACCGCAACCTCTCGGCCATCGCTGGCCAGTCGAGCGCGGTGCACCTGAGCAATGGATGCGGCCGCGACAGCCTCGCCGAACTCCAGGAATAGATCGTCGATTGGGAGGCCCAGTTCGGATTCGATCGTTTCTTTAGCTTCATCCACCGGAAACGGCGAAAGCTTATCCTGTAGAATCTGCAGTTCGCGGGCCAGTTCCTCGCCGACCACGTCGGGCCGTGTCGACATGAGCTGACCAAACTTGATGTAGGCCGGTCCGAGCGCGATCAGGGCCCGTGTCAAAGGTGGCCGCGAAAGATCGCCGCGATATCCGAGCCATCGGAAGGGCCAAGCCAGCGTACGTGCGGCCCAGCGCAGTGCCAGAGATGCATTGAATGCATCAAGCACGAAGCGCATCGCACCGGTTCGTTCCATCGTCGCTCCGATGCGCACCAGACGCCAGATGTTGTGTGGTCCTCTCAATTCAGAGCTTCCAGCCCGAATGCAGCGCCGCCACGCCCATGGACAGGTTGCGGTATCTCACCTGATCGAAGCCGGCATAATGAAGCATATCGGCGAAATCCTCCCGATCAGGGAACCGACGGATCGACTCCACGAGATAGCGGTAGCTTGACTGGTCATTGACGATCATCTGGCCCATGAATGGAATCACGTTGAATGAATAGGCGTCGTATAGCTTCCGCAGTGCCTCGTTGCGAAGATGGCTGAACTCAAGGACCATAAGGCGCCCGCCTGTCCGCAGAACACGGAATGCCTCGCTTAGGGCGTCCGCCGGTCGGGTAACATTTCGGATACCGAAACTGATCGTGTATATGTCGAAGCTGCCGTCATTGAACGGTAGCGCCATGGCGTCACCAATCGCCCACTCCAGCCGATCACCAAGCCTCGCCGCCTCCGCTCGCCTGCGCCCGGCAGCCAGCATCTCCTCATTCATATCGCAGACAGTCGCGCTTGCTCCTTGAGCGCGCTTCAGAAAGCGGAACGCGATATCGCCGGTGCCACCAGCCACGTCGATGAGTCGCTGTCCATCCCGCGGTGCAAGCCAGTCCATCATTGCCGCCTTCCAGGCACGGTGTATGCCCGCGGACATGATATCGTTCATCAGGTCGTATCTGGAGGCGACGGATGTGAACACGTCCTGAACACGCCCCGCCTTCTCGGACTCAGGAACTGTCTCATTGCCGAAATGCGTGGCCTTCCCGTTCCGTCCAGTCATCGAACCTTGCCTTCCGGTGAACTTGCCTGCCCCATTCCAGTCCGAAGTGCAACACCAGTGGCGGTGTTGGGCGGTTTTCCTGCCGCATGATGTTGCGGATCGGCCAGGAAGCGGCGACAGTCCCCTTGTTGAGAAGAGAGGAGACTGCCATGCCCGAGGGCTTCCGCCACCTGACCCATGGGGAAAGATGCCAGATCGGCGCACTGAAGGAAAGCGGGCTCTCCTACGGGGACATCGCGGCCCGTCTGGGCCGTGACCGTTCGTCGGTCTGGCGGGAGCTGCGCCGGAACGGCGGTGATTCGGGCTACAGCCCCGGCGAGGCGCAGGGGATGGCGGAGGCCCGCCGCAGCGCCGCCTCCTCGGTTCCGAGGAAGATGACTGCGGAGCGCTGGGCGCATGTGGAGGGGTGCCTGGCGGAGGGCTGGAGCCCGGAGCAGGTCGCGGGACGGCTGCGGCTGGAGGGTGGCTGGGCGGTGGGCCGCCAGTGGATATACGAGCGCCTGAAGGCCGACCGGAAGGCGGGCGGGGAGCTGTTCCTGCTGCTGCGCCGCCGCGGGAAGAAGCCCAACTGGCGTGGCGGGCGGCACTCGGGCCGTGGCCACATCCCGGGCCGGGTGGACATCTCGGAGAGGCCGGAGGAGGTGGAGAGGAAAGAGCGTGTCGGTGACTGGGAGGCGGACACGATCATCGGGAAGGGCCACAGCGGGGCGGTGGTCTCGCTTGTGGACCGTGCGTCGAAATACACGTATTTACAGAGGGTTGACCGGCGGACCTCGGCGGAGGTCTCCGCGGCGATGCTGGCGATGCTCCGGTCGTCCGCCGCGCCTGTCCACACGATCACGGCGGACAACGGAAAGGAGTTCGCGGGCCACGCCGGCGTGGCGGAGGCGCTGAAGGCCTCCTTCTACTTCGCGACCCCCTACCACTCCTGGGAGAGGGGCCTGAACGAGCACACCAACGGGCTGGTGCGGCAGTACCTGCCGAAGGGGACGGACCTCCGGGCGGTCGGCGACGATGAGGTGAAGGGGGTGCAGGACCGCCTGAACGCGCGTCCGCGCAGGGTGCTCGGCTACCGGACCCCCGCCGAGGTGTTCCGCCGGGCCCGCCCTCCCTGACACCGCCGGCCCGCCTCCCGACAGCGCGGATGGCCGCGCCGGGAGGGGGTGGAACGGATCAAGCCGTCGCGTCCGTCCGGGCTCCGGTCGGGCTGCGCCCTCCCTGCGCCCGGACGGACGCGACCTGCCCCGGCGGCGGCCTTGCGCTGCCCTGAAAGCCCGGATATTCTCCTTCCGGACGGGACTGCAGCCGTTCCGGGGCCGGATCCGCCGTTCCCGGAGAGCCGCAAACCCCGCCTTCCGGCCATCTGCGCAGCTCGGGCTCCGCCCTCCCTGCGCAGATGGCCGGTGTTGCACTTCGGAATGGAAGTGGGGCCTCATTTATAGTGTGCCGGGTATGGGCTGCAATCCGCCAGAAAACATCGGGAGGATAACTTGCCAGAATTGCCGGAAGTGGAGACCGTCCGAAGAGGCCTGCTGCCGGCCATGCAGGGTGGCATCATTGTTCACGCGGAGGTACGGAGGCCCGACCTTCGATGGCCGTTTCCGGATCGGATGGCCGAACGGCTGGAAGAACAGTGGGTTGTGCGTCTTCGAAGGCGGTCGAAGTACATTTTGGTCGATCTGGGATCGGGTGAGACACTGATCATCCATCTTGGAATGTCAGGAAGGATACTGGTATCCGGTAGCCAGATGGGACGATTCCACCACACTGCACCGGGCGCAGGGCCACATGACCATGTGGTGTTGCAAATGGCAGATGGCCATACGGTGACATTCAATGATGCCCGGCGGTTCGGCGCAATGGACCTTGCTCCGACAGAATCGCTTCATCGGCATCGACTTCTTGCCGGACTTGGCCCTGAACCACTGGGAAACGAGTTCCACGCAGACCACCTCCTGAAGTGTTTCGAAGGAAGAAGAACCCCGATAAAGTCAGCGCTTCTCGACCAAAGACACGTCGCTGGTCTAGGGAATATCTATGTCTGTGAGGCGCTCCACCGCAGCCGCATCTCTCCAATGAGAAAGGCCGGGCAGATCTCCGAATCACAGATCCAGAATCTGGTTTCCGCGATCCGACAGGTCCTGAGCGATGCAATCGAGGCGGGTGGGTCAAGTCTGCGTGATTTCCGGAATTCAGATGGAGAACTCGGCTATTTCCAGCATTCGTTCGAAGTCTACGGTTGCGAAGGACAGCCCTGTGGGCGGCACGGGTGTGACGGCGGCGTCGTTCGCATAGTCCAATCCGGGCGATCGACCTTTTATTGTCCGAAATGCCAGAGTTGACTTGATCCACAGGGCGCGGATGATATGCATTCAAGCCGACCGGCAGAAACCATAGGAATGACCATGGCCTTCAAGACGCTTATCGTCGAAATGGAAGACCACATCTCAGTTATCAGGCTGAACCGGCCAGACGCGCTCAATGCGCTGAATTCAGAACTGCTCGGAGAGCTCACCTCAGCGCTGCGTGAGGCCGATGCCAATGACACAATCCGGGTGATCGTCATTGCCGGTTCCGAAAAGGCCTTCGCAGCCGGTGCGGACATCAAGGAAATGTCTGGGAAGGGCTTCATTGACGTAGTGACCGAAGACTTGTTTGGCTCGATCAACGCAGAGTTCGAACGCGTTCGCAAGCCCGTCATCGCGGCGGTTTCGGGCTTCGCTCTTGGGGGTGGCTGCGAGTTGGCGATGATGTGTGACTTCATCATTGCGTCCGAAACAGCCAAGTTCGGTCAGCCGGAGATCAATCTCGGTGTGATGCCTGGTATGGGTGGGTCGCAGCGATTGACCCGGTTGGTGGGGAAGGCCAAAGCGATGGACATGAACCTGACAGGCCGCTTTATGGACGCAACGGAGGCCGAAAGATCCGGATTGGTTAGCCGTGTGGTGCCGACCAAGAAGCTAATGGAAGAAACGAAGGCGGCTGCCAATCGGATTTCCGAGAAGTCCATGCTTTCGGTGATGGCGGTCAAGGAGGCGGTCAACCGCAGCTACGAGACTACGCTGCACGAGGGACTTCTTGTCGAGCGCCGTCTGTTTCACAGCCTTTTCGCCACTGAGGACCAAAAGGAGGGAATGGCCGCTTTCCTGGCGAAGCGCGAGCCACAGTTCCGCGACAGATAGAGATATTTCCGAAACGGGGTTTCCCAAGCCATCGGGTTTGGGTATATTCAGCGTCTGAACATGCGCGTGTAGCCCGCTCAGGCTTGAATGATTTCTGGGAAGCGATTCCAGTTTCTGGTGGGTGTTGTGCGATCAGTTTGAACCGGAGCCGAACAAAGGTCTGATTACAATGGCTAATTCTCCCCAAGCCAAGAAGCGCGCACGTCAGAATCTGCGCCGACTTGCCATCAACAAAGCCCGCCGCTCACGGATTCGCACCTTCCTTCGCATTGTGGAGGAAGCCATCGCATCCGGAGATGGGGAAAAGGCGACTGCGGCTTTGCGCGCCGCCCAGCCCGAACTTATGCGCGGCGTCACGAAAGGTGTCATGCACAGAAACACGGCTTCCAGGAAGATGTCGCGGCTCAATGCCAGAGTGAAGGCCATAGGCTGACAGTGAGCGCGGCGGAACCGCCACTTCTGTTCGGAAGTTACCTAGCTGCAGGCGAGTGACCTGCTGCGCTGACGAAGGTTGCGGGAACTGGTCGGGACATTCACTTTCCCGACTGAATATCCCTGCGTCTCAATCGCCGGGGAGCTGAGCTAGGCATGAGGTAGCTTCAGCCTTATCCGCGTCGCGGTCGTGACCACCAGAATATTCAGGCCACGCACGACCGATCCCGAACACTCCCGCAGGGTGTTTTTCAGTCCGGGCCAGTTGCCCGACCAAGGACCGTGCGTGCCAGAATAGGGATCTGGTCCGTCGTGAGGCGGGAAAGCACCTCGCCTGTCTCGGTCCGCCCGAGGGACGCGTGGCTGATTTCGAAGACCTCGATCCAGATGTCAGCCATTATGCGCTTTCCCCGCCGTGTGAAAGGGTAGTGGCGAAGCCCGGTGCCGAAGGCGTGTAGCGGCGGGAGGCCAAGGGTTGCCGTGAAATGGCGTTCGAACTGGCTGGCCGCGGAAGTTTCGACCCGTCGACCATCCGGTGCGCTGCGGTCGGGAGAACATGCGTGCCAACGGCTGGGAACACGACCGCGACAGACGCAACTACAGCATCCCGCGACAGCGCCGGTTCAATAGCCGCAGTGACCTCAGCGTCCAGACATTCCGGAACCTGTCTCGATAAGTTCGTCATTCAGATCCCTCAGCGATCGTCAGATATTCAAGCAGGGAATTGGTCCCAAGACACCGAGGTTTCGACCGGAACAGGAACTTGGAAGGCTTGTGTGATGCCATTTCACCATATGCGTCTCGGCGGCCTTTCCCTACGTCATCTGGGTTGGGACATCGAGCGTAGGGCAGCGCCCCTTCCAGCCAGGGCCAACAAGATTGCCTGTGCCATCACGAGGCGAGAACACACAGCCGCGAGTTCATCCGCACGGCGCAGGGAAATGCCTCCAGGAGACATCCCGTGCGTGTTGCATCGTGGAGCCGATGGCGATGCAGCAGGTCTATACCCGAGCGTGTCGGGCGATTCGGGCAGCCAGGTCTCGGGCGAGTCTCTCGCCTTCGAGAACCAGTTCCGGCGTAAAGTCGCTCAAAAGCAGTTTCATTCCTTCCTTGGCTCGCTCATTACCCTGAGCGGCTGCAAGGCTGACCCATGCATAGGCCGAAACGTGATCCTCGGGCATTCCCTGTCCAAGATAGTGCATGGCGCCAAAGACGAGCTGACCCTCGGAGTCGCCTTGTTCCGCCGCCCTCTTGCGCCATTTGGCAGCCTTCACAACATCCTCCGGCACACCCACTCCGCGGTGGTACATGAGTCCCAGTACCACCTGTGCGCTAGAATGCCCCGACTTTGCGGCCTTGCGAAACCAGGCCAGTGCTTCTTCGTGACGTTTTGGCACTCCGTCTCCATTATGGTGCATCACTCCCAACCAGTACTGGGCTGTCGAAATTCCCTGTTCTGCGGACTTGCGGAACCATTGGGCCGCAATGCGCGGGTCTTTACTGGTCCCATCGCCAGAAATTCCCACCAGTGAAATTCCGGTCCGGTTTCCGGCGGATTGCGGGCGTCGGCGGCGGATTCGGGCGGAATCCGGGCGTGCGGGGGCGTCCGGCGGCGTTCCGGTGGAAATAAGGGATGTGTCGCGGGTCTGCCCCTGGGGCGGTTCGGTCGGGCGTTCAGGCGCGCCCGGGCGCCCCGCGCCGCGGCGGCGACCGTCCGGACGGTCCGGCGACGTTCAGGGCCACAGGCGCGTGCCCGTGGGTCAGGGCGGCGTAGAGTGTCCGCCAGTCGGGGACCGGGAAGTCGTGGAAGTATGACCGGGTTCTCTCGCGGAGGTACCTCAGCCGCCCCCTCGCCTCCAGCGCGGCGGCGAACACCCTGCAGGAGGCGGCCTCGATCTGGTCCGTGAGGAAGGCGAGCATCATCGTCATGGCGAGCACGGTGGTCAGGTGCCGCTTTCCATGCCCGAAGCTGTGCTCGAAGTGGTAGCCCTGGTTCTTCAGCGTGTTGAACGTCTCGTTCTCTATCCGCCATCGGGAGCGGGCGGCGCGCATGACCGGCATGAGGCTGTCGCTGTCGACGGGAAGGTCGGTGACCCAGGAGAACCTCCGCTGCTTCTCCTCCACCCGGTGGGTCGGGTCGTCCGGGCCGCGGTGGTGCTTCGCGATGTATGTCCTCTTGATGACCGTCTCCCGGTATTCGATGACGTTGACCCTGATGTCGGGATGGGAGGCGTTGACTGGCGCACCGTTCAGGTAGCGGAAGTCGTGCCGGGTGCCGTCGGCGTCGGTGAACCGGGCGGTGCGGGTGTCGGGGCTGGCGTCGAGGCTGGCGAACAGCAGCGCGTGGTCGCCGGGTTTCGCGCCGAGGATGAAGCGGAGGCCGTGCCGCCGCAGGCGGGCGATGTGGGGCCCGTTGGAGGCGAGGCCGTCCTGCAGGACGATGGCCTTCAGGTGCGGATGCTCCCGCCGGAGGTCGTCGATGAACCGCGCGGCGGCGTTGCGCTCGCAGTCGTTCTTCGTGTCCCCGTCGGTCCTGGCGATCGGCTCCGGGGCCAGCGGGAACACCTCGCGGCGTTCCGGGTGGCAGACCACGGCGGCGAGCATGCTGTGCGAGTAGGTCCTCGATCCATCACTGCGGCGGGCGACGCAGCAGTGGTCGCAGTGGACGGATTTCGAGCTGAAGTAGCCGGTGCCGTCAATCGAGATCAGGTAGTGGCCGTCGAAAACCGTGTAGTCCTCCAGCACCCTGCCGCGCTGCAGCCTCGCGAACAGGGTCCTGAACGCCGGGCGCAGCTGCCTGGGGTCGACCGTGTCGAGGCGTTTCCGCATGGCGGAGTCGCAGGGCGCCGCCGCGATCCCGAACAGCGTCCGGAGGTTCCCGCGGACGATGGCGTCCCTGCGGCTGTCCCTGTCGAACTGCAGGAGCGACGGATATTTGAGCGAGAACATCGCGAACGCCGACATGAGGTGGTCCGCGAGGCTGAACCGGCGCCCGTCCACCGGATCGTCGATCCTGCCGAAGCATTCCGCAAGCGCCCTGATCAGCCCGGGCCTGCCGAGGTCCTTCCGAAACCGCATCGTCCCAACTCCCGTCATCGAAGTCAACACCGGTTGCGGTAAGGGCCCCAGCCTATGATGTCCAGAGGATTCCGGGCGGTTTCCAGTCGTCTGGAAGGAAAAGTCTACGAAACCCGGTTCACGGAAGCCCAAGGAATACAGGGTCCGGAAGGGCTGGTGGGAATTGCTGTCCCATCGCCTATGTAGAACATTTTCGCCAGAAGGTATTGTGATTCCGCATGACCTTGCCTCGCCGCCTTTTCTAACCAGACGAATGCCTGGGCGCTGTCCCTTGTGATCCCGTGGCCGCGCAAATAGCTGTGGCCAACGATGAATTGCGCGTCGACATGGCCCTGCTCCGCAGCTTTGAGGTACCAGCCGTTTGCCTGCGCCAGGTCCTGATCAACAACTCCGTAGCCATTTTCATGGGTGTAGATGTTTCCCATTGCCCGCTGTGCCTTGGCAAAGCCCTGTTCCGCGGCCTTCCGGATCCACTTGATCGCCTCGGCTCGGTCCAGCTGCACGCCATCGCCATTGAAGCACATCATTCCCAAACTATACTGAGCGTCGACCTGGCCCTGCTCTGCGGCCTTGAGGAACCAAGCGGCTGCCACACGTCGGTCTTGTGAGACACCTTCGCCGGTAAAGAGCAACCTCCCCGACGCGTTTTGTGCGGGTGCATGACCTTGCATGGCGGCCCTTTGGAACCATTCGAATGCCTGGGCAGGATCCTTGGTGATCCCGTGGCCGTACCAATAGTTGCCGCCAAGGAAGAACTGGGCTTCGACCTGACCTTGCTCTGCGGCTCTGCGGAACCAGACATTGGCCTGCTTAAGGTCCTGATCAACAACACCGTAACCAGTGTTATGGCTGTAGATGTCTCCCATTATGCGCTGTGATTTGGCATGGCCTTGTTCCGCTGCCTTCCGGATCCACCTGACCGCTTGGGTCCGGTCCGGAGGCACTCCAATGCCAATGAAGTACATTGCTCCCAAGCTATACTGTGCATGGACCTGGCCTTGCTCCGCGGCCTTGCGGAACCAGACGGCCGCCGCACGTCGGTCTTGCGGGACACCGGAGCCGGTGCTGAGCAAAGTTCCCAGCACGGTTTGTGCGGGCGCATGACCTTGCATGGCTGCCTTCCGGAACCATTTGACCGCCTCGGCACGGTCAGGACGTAAGCCAGCGCCAGCCAAGTACGTCCTTCCCAGCCTATATTGAGCGTCGACCTGGCCCTGCTCGGCGGCCTTGCGGAACCAGACGGCCGCCGCACGTCGGTCTTGCGGGACACCGGAGCCGGAAGAGAGCATGCGCCCCAACATGTTTTGTGCGGATGGATAGCCTTGCTTGGCGGCCCTTTGGAGCCATACAAATGCCTGGGCGGGGTCCCTTTTGATCCCGATGCCGAACCAATAGTTGCTGCCAAGGAGGAACTGGGCGTCGGCCTGTCCATGCTCGGCAGCCTTGCGGAACCAGACGTTGGCCTGCGAACGGTCCTGATGAACATCACCGTCGCCGTTGAAGTGGATCCTTCCGATTTGGAGCTGCGCCTTGGCAAGACCTTGTTCGGCTGCCGTCTGGAACCATTTGAACGCCTCGGTTCGGTCAAGAGGCACGCCGTCGCCGACGAAATACATCCTTCCCAGGATATATTTCGGTCCGGCGAGCCCTTGCTCCGCAGCCTTCCGCAACCAGAAAGCCGCCTGACGTGGGTTTCGCGGGGCACCTTTCCCTGTGTAGTACATTCTCCCCAACATGTCTTCCGCCGGCGCAAAGCCTTGCCTGGCCGCATTCTGCATGCATGCGAGAGCCTTGGCATGATCCGTGGGTCCGCTACTGCCCACAAGGTGCCTCATTCCCAGAAGGAACTGCGCCTTCGCGGCTCCGAACCTGTCCTGTGGACTGGGCAGGCCCGGCGAGTTGGTCGGGTTCTCTAGGTCACTCATGATGCGCATTCCCGCGCGAGTATGGCAATGAAGCGCGCCCGCATTCCCGGTTCCGGCCGGAATCCGGGCACAGCTGGCGTCTCCTTGGCAGAAATCGGACAACCAACCCCCAGCCGGAATCGACCGGACAGTCCAACAACTTCGCGAATCGCCAGATCGCCACATCCGCATCCATCATCTGCCACGCGCCATCCTGTCGCTCCACCTGTCCTTCGATGAGCCGCGGTGGTCGGCCCGTCCCGACATTGAGATGCTGGACTGCAGAACCATCTCCTTGCGCGTTCTTGACGACAGATCGAAAGCCGCACGTTCCGCGAGCAGTTCAAGCTCACTGACCAATTGCCGTGCGTGGGGCAGATCGTGCACATATCGGCGGAAGTAACGAAGCTGGCCGCTCACGAACTTCTCAGCCCCCCTGAAATCCCTGTCACGATTCATCCTGGCCGCAGCGGCGACGACATGTGCACTCCATGCCCGGACGACCGTCTCCGCGACTTCGGTATCTCGCGGCTGCCCGTTGTTCGTCTTGCCGCCAACGGCAAAGAGACTCGCAGTCGCCGCCTCTGTCTCGACTTTCGTACGGTCGTGGACTGCGCGACCGCTCGCGGTGACATCGAAACGGAGTTCGCCTTTCTCGTGTTGCTGAGGACACTTCACCTTGAAGACCGCAACGCGCTCGACGTCATTCTGGATCGGTCCTAGTTGAACGGTGAGCCGACCCTCGTATCGCTCATGGTTTGCAGTGCCCATAACTTCGGCTGTTGCGCCTTGCGGGACGGTCAACGTGACTTGCGCGTCCTCAACGACGGTGCAGAACACGTCTTCAAGCTCGCCCAGGAGAACGGAGGAAATCTCGCTGTCAAGTTCGGCGTCGTGGAGGCGACCGCCGCCGCTTTCTGAAATGGCGCGCAGCAGCTGCTCGTCATAGTCGTCGCCGATACCGAGGGCTGAAGTCAGCGTTCCACGGCTTCTGAGCTCGTGCGCGTGCTCGCGAAGTTCGTTCGGGTCAGCGATTCCCTCGTTCGCGTGCCCATCGCTGAGAATGATGACGCGTGGTGTCATCTGCGGGCATTCGTCAGTGACCCTTTCCGCACATTCAACTCCGGCGAACCATCCGGCGCACAGATCGGTGCGACCCCTGGTTTGAAGTCGAGATACCTCGGAACGGATCCGAACGGCATTTGCGGCGCTGACGGGCAGTGCGTCGAGATGGATCTGGACATCCGAAGCGAACGAGACCACCGTAAGGCGATCCCGCTCTGTCAAACGCTCGGCTAAACATGCGGTCGCGCGCTTGGCCGCTTCAAGCTTTCCATGCGCCATCGAGCCGCTGGCATCGATCACGACGGCAATGTTGAGCGGCATTCGCTCAGAGGGTCGTCTTTCCCCGCTGCTGCGGGCCAACAGGCGGGCGACAAGGTATCGAACCGAGCCCCCGTGCTTCCAAACGAACTGGCGATCAAAGGCGGCGGTGGCGGTGAAGCTTGGTTCAGTCATATTCCGTTCCTCCTGTGAGTATGGCGCGGATCTGGTCGGCAAGACGGTCGAAGAGCGCCTGTTCATGGGAATCGAGTTTTCCTCGAATGGAAATCTCTATATCCGGCGTCACGGAAATCCGGGTCCAGACTGTTCCGCGAGAGCGCCGGGGGGCGCGGTCTTTCAGCGCAGCTTCCAGATGCAGGATCATCCGCTCGATTCTTGCGAGATCCGTATTGCGGCCGGCTCTCCTTGAATGCTGGCCTCTCGTTTTCCTGCGGGGTGCCTTCGTTCCAGCTGAAAGGCCCGAGACCGTTTCCGAATCGTCGAATGGCTCCCGGTCCGGACCGGTGGCGGCACCGCGACTCCTGACTTTCTTCAGGTATTCCCGTGCCGACCCACGCGGAGCCGATGCAGGTCCGGTCTCGGCGGCCCATGCGCGGATCTGGTCTTCGGTCGCCATCATGAACCGGCGCCCGATCTCCGACATTGACAATCCGTGCACATCCTTGAGCACCCGCACCGCGATTGCGCGATATGCATTTCGGGCAGAGTAGCGCGCACCTCGACCGAGCCTGATCGGCGGAGACAGCAGTCCCTCGCTTACCCATGATCGCAACGTCCGTTGCTCGATGCCAGAGCGTTCGCTTAGCTCTTCAAGTGTCATTGGTTCTTCGTCCATAAATGCGACATATACATATTATTACGACATGTCAATATACGATGCTGCGCGGAGATGCCTTTTCTGTGGCGGCGCTTTCCGGACGATTGCCGGGACCGTCGAATTGTTCGAAGATGGGCCGCCTGCCGTCGGGCTCTGGCGCACGTTGTGCCGTGCGCCGACCAGTGCCTCCAGATTCGGACCGCATGATGGACACAGCCTAATTCGGAGGCCTTCCGCATCGCCCTGCACCGTTTTCAGACAATCGGTTATGGGTCTGAGGCAGCCTTCGGTCAGGATCACTGGACAAAGGGACGCATCATTTTCGACCGTAACACACTCTGACGTCATCATCATCGCTGCGTCAGGTCGGATTCCGGCGTTTCAGTGGGGCAGTGTTGACCCTAAGAGTTTGAATAATAGATCTTTGACTGCATTTCTTGCCGTTTCGGGTGCTTGCGCCCCTTGCCAGCCAGCGGACAGGAACCGATAGGCGGCCAACTGCGCTCCGATTTCAGAGGTTGCCAGCGTCCGTCCGGAACCCTTCAACCCTTCGCCAGATGCTGGCAGCGCGACATCTATGAGGAGGCCATCCACAGTGTCGACCAGCTTCTTTGGCGGCGGCGTTCCGGTTGGCCCGGTGGTGCTTGAGGAAGGACGAAGGGATCAGGTATCCCTTCACGGTCTTCCGCGACTCCGGTATGGGCTGGCGTTGTAACGATAAGGATCCGGCGGCGTCCGCGAATTTTCCGAAAATTCACCATCTCCTGGCCACGGATTCGCGAAATTTGCGGATTCGTCGGGATCATCGAAGGGGACGAAACCGGTACCGCCGTGTCTTCAACGCCTTGGGAAAATCGTGTCTCGCCACAAGATATCCACACCGTCGGCATTTTTCCATATCCGCCCACCTTACGCCGCCCTTTAACAAAAAAAATTTCCGCGGCTTCCCGCCCCGAGAGTCCGCCAAATCAAGAACTTATCCGATTCTGCTTCCGCATTCCCCAGTGTCAAGCGAACAATCCTGTTGCCCGCCGTGCTCGCCACTTGCTAGGTTCTTACCGCGACTCAACAGTCGAATTTGGGGGAAGTTTGGTGAAGAGGGACAGTCAGGTCGAGTTAGTTTGCGCAAGGAAATAGTACGGGATCCCGCTTCACTGCGGCTTGGACCTTCAGCAAGCGGTCGCGCTGAACTGATCGTCCGGGACATCGCTGCCGTTCGTTGAAGTTCTGCCAAATGGCGAACCAAAGCGATGGAATGTCCTGACTTCCGGAACAGGACGGTCTTGGACCAATGGCACTGTCCGCAGTGTTGTCCTGAGTTTGGCTCGGCTGATGACTTGGAGCCGACGCTGCGCCGTAAGCGTCTCGTCGGCATCTGACCATCATCTGCCATGGCCTTTGACTGCTTTTGAGAGCAGCCGTCTGGTTCCCGCTGCCGGAACCAAGGCTCGGAAATGGACTGAAAACAAAGAAAAAGGGTCAGATCGCGATATGGATAAGAGCACTTGGGGGGAACTGCGCAACGAACTTATGAATTCAGTTGGGCCAAGCAATTTCGTCAATTGGATTGAACCGCTTGAGTTCTCGGAACTTCGGGGCGGAAACGCAACGTTTCTGGTTCCCACGCAGTTCATGGGAGACTGGGTCCAGCGCAACTTTGGCGACAGAATCCTGAAACTCCTGTCTTCGGTCGATGATTCCGTCACCCGCCTGCTCTTCACTGTCTCACCGTCCTCAGGACCACCTGCGCCTGTTTCGCGACCCCACCGCGAGACCACCCACCTGACCGCCGATAACTCCGAACTACCCGGTGCACCCCTTGATCCCAACTTCACGTTTGATCGGTTTGTGGTGGGAAAGCCAAATGATCTCGCACATGCGGCCGCAAGGCGCGTGGCCGAAGGCGACAGCACTACGTTTAACCCGCTTTTTCTCTACGGCTGCGTCGGACTCGGAAAAACACACCTGATGCATGCCATTGCCCATGAGCTCCTGTCCGGAGGCTCGAAACCGAGAGTCGTCTATCTCTCAGCTGAGCAATTCATGTACCGGTTCATCCAGGCACTGCGCGACAAGCGAATGATCGACTTCAAGCAGCTGTTCCGGTCAGTTGACTTCCTGATGGTCGATGATGTGCAGTTCATTGCCGGAAAGGATAGTACCCAAGAGGAATTCTTCCATACATTCAATGCCTTGATTGATCAGAAAAAGCAAATAGTCATTTCGGCCGACCGTGCTCCTGGCGAAATCAAGAATCTCGAGAACAGGATCAAGTCACGTCTCCAGTCCGGTCTGGTCGTCGATGTTCATCCCACGGACTACGAGTTGAGGCTCGGTATTCTGCAGCAGAAGACCGAGCAGCACCTCAGCCAGAATGTCAACATCGCCATCGCGAATGGAGTGCTCGAGTTCCTGGCCCATCGCATCACGACCAACGTCCGCGTTCTGGAGGGCGCGTTGATGCGGCTCTTTGCTTTCGCTGAGTTGATGGGTCGGGAAATCACGCTGGATCTCACCCAGGAATGTCTCGTCGATATTCTCCGCGAGGCCAGTCGGAAGGTTACCGTCGAAGAGATCCAGCGCAAGGTCTCGGAGCACTACAACATTAGATTCGCCGATATCATCGGGCCGCGACGCTATCAGACAGTCACCCGACCCCGTCAGATCGCGATGTATCTGGCGAAACAGTTGACCGCCCGCAGCCTGCCGGAGATTGGCCGTCGCTTCGGTGGACGCGACCACACGACCGTAATGCACAGCGTGCGCCGAATCGAGAAACTCCAGAACCAGGACAGCCAGATCGCGGAAGATATTGAACTGCTGCGGCGTGCGCTGGAATTTTGATACTCAAATCCAACCTGTTCAGATCCAACCAGGTAAGCGGCGGACCCGTTGCGGAAGAAATCGGCTTGTGTCGGGGCGCGGAAACAGTAGGTTGAATGCTCCGGGAGCTTTGTCGAGAGGTGACGGCCGATGAAAGTCAGTATTGAACGTGGAACGCTGCTGAAAGCAGTCGGAAATGCGCAGTCGGTTGTTGAAAGAAAGATGACCGCCCAGATTCTCGGCAACCTGCTGATCGTCGCGGAAGACAACATGATCAGCTTCCGCGCCACGGACCTCGATGTGGACCTGATCGACCGCGTCGATGCCAGAGTTGAGCAGGCCGGCTCGACGACGGTCAGGGCGCAAACCTTGAACGAAATCGTTCGCAAATTGCCAGACGGTGCTCAGGTGCGGTTAACGGATGATGGGGTCAAGGGTCGAATGACGATCGAGGCCGGTCGATCCCAGTTCGATCTGATGACCCTTCCATCCGGAGATTTCCCGATCATGGCGTCGTCTGACTTCGCCGCGAACTTCGCCATTCCAGCAAATGCGCTTAAACGACTGTTTGGCAAAACAAGAAACGCAGTCTCGACTGAAGAGACCCGCTACTATCTTAACGGTGTATACATGCATGTGGCCGAGGCAAACGATGGGAAGATCCTACGTTGCGTTGCCACGGACGGCCACCGTCTGGCCAGAATTGACGCCGCCCTTCCGGAAGGTGCAGAGGAAATGCCAGGCGTGATCGTGCCGCGCAAGGCCATAGCCGAACTTTCAAAGCTGCTTGAAGGGAACGACACCGACATCGCCGTCAGCGTGAGCGAGACAAAGGTGCGGTTCGCGACCCCGGAAATAACCCTCACATCGAAGGTCATTGACGGAACATTCCCTGATTATGTTCGCGTTATCCCGACAGGCAACAACCGAACTATGGAGGTCGACGCAGCTGAACTGACCAAGGCGGTCGATCGGGTGGCAACCGTCAGTCTGGAGACCTCACGCGTCGTGAAGATGACCATTGACAGCGATACGCTACTTCTGTCGGTGAATGATCCTGAAAGCGGTACAGCCGAAGAGGAGCTGGCTGTTGCGTATGGTGACGAGAAGCTAGAGATTGGATTCAACTCCAAATACCTGCTGGAACTCTGCGGCCAGATGGAACGCGAGAACGCCGTGTTCCTGTTCAATACATCAAGCGATCCAGCGATCATGCGCGAGAGCGATGACTCTGGCGCTCTTTATGTTGTCATGCCAATGCGTACCTGAAGCCAAGGCTGACTCCGACTTCCAGCGAGGCTTCCAAACGGAGATTCGGCCATGAAGGGACTAGCTGTGACTGGCCTGTCCCTGTCGCGTTTCCGAAACCACAGATCGTCGAAGCTAGAGTTCGACGGCAGACCAGTCGCGCTGTTTGGACCAAACGGTTCAGGCAAGACCAATCTCCTTGAAGCCGTATCCCTGCTATCTCCAGGCCGTGGCCTGCGACGCGCTGCAGCTGATGAGATCGCGATGCGTCCCGAATGCTCCGGATGGAAGGTCTCCGCAGTCATCCAGGCTCAGGATCAGGCGCATGAAATCATGACCTGGTCTCGATCGGCGGGATCCCGGCAGATCATGGTTGATGGCAAGGCCACGCGCCAGGTGGCGCTGGGGCGCATCGCCCGTATGGTATGGCTGATTCCGTCGATGGATCGTCTTTGGATGGAGGGCGCTGAACAGCGACGGCGCTTTCTGGACAGAATCGCACTGAGTTTTGATCCCGAGCATGCTGAGCACTCCCTCGCCTATGACCGTTCAATGCGCGAACGCAACCGACTGCTTAAGGATCAGGTACGCGATTCCCACTGGTACACCGCGCTCGAATCCCGAATGGCTGTAGCTGGTTGCGCAATTCAGGTCGGAAGATATGCAGCACTGGACCGGTTGGTCGATGCGCAGTCCAAAGCCGAGACGGCGTTTCCTGCAGCGGACCTGCTGCTAACCGGGGCGGAAGGTAGTCTGACACCCAGTACCGACGATGGATTTGCCACAGCGTTGGCGGAAGGCCGCAAGCGCGATTTCGCTGCCGGACGGACGCTTGTTGGACCTCATAGAGCGGATCTGGAAGCCATGTACGCGGCTAAGGGAGTTCCGGCCAGGCAATGTTCGACCGGTGAGCAGAAGGCCCTGCTGATCTCGATGGTGCTCTCGAACGCCCGTGCCCTTGTTGCGGATTCTGGAATACCTCCGATCCTGCTTCTTGATGAGGTTTCGGCACATCTCGATTCTGGTCGGCGCGCGGCGCTCTATGACGAGATCTGCGCACTCGGCGCCCAAGCATGGTTGACCGGAACGGGAGCCGAACTGTTTGACGGCCTTTCCGATAGGGTCAACCTACTTGAAATCTCCGATTCCGGAGGAGTCTCCAAGGTTACCAGACGCTGTCGGTGATGAAACGCGTCATTGAAGACAGAGAAGCTACCTTGGACTTTCACTCTTCCCTTCTGACCTGTTGACAGTTGCATTGCGCAGCTCGGTCCCGCACAGATGTCATCCGCAATCTGACACGAGAGAATAGAGAATAACGGGTGACCGTCTCTTCGACTGAACTTATCCTGTACGCGGGGGCGCTGCTGGTTCTCTTCCTGACGCCGGGGCCTGTGTGGGTTGCGCTCATCGCACGCACACTCTCCGGTGGCTTCAATGCCGCTTGGCCACTGGCGCTGGGAGTAGCTGTCGGAGATTCAGTCTGGCCGCTCGTGGCGATTCTCGGGGTGTCATGGCTCCTGGCGACGTTTTCGGGATTCATGATATTCCTGAAATGGGTGGCGGTTTTGACATTCGTCGGCTTGGGGTGCCTGATTCTCCATCATGCCGGCGGACCGATCAGGAGTGACGGTAGACTGACCCGGCCTGGGATGTGGGCTGGTTTCGCGGCTGGAATTGTTGCGATCGTATCGAATCCAAAGGCGGCGCTGTTCTATATGGGAGTTCTCCCTGGATTCTTTGACCTGTCAGGGATCGCCATCGCGGACATCATCGCCATCATCGTTCTCTCGGTTATCGTTCCGCTCATAGGCAATCTCTCAACAGCGCTGCTTGTTGACCGTGCGCGCCGCCTTCTGACCTCACCGTCCGCCCTGCGGAGGACCAATATCGTTTCGGGTGGTCTCCTGGTCTGCGTTGGTCTCCTGATCGCAATGACATGAAGTCACATTTCAGGCCCAAAATCACAAAATATTGTGTTCCATCCGTGACAATTGCCCTAGCTGTCCGTATACTGGCATTATGCTCACCAAGGATACGCATCATGGCTGATACTGTCCAGGAGATCGAGGATTACGGTGCCGAGTCCATAAAGGTTCTCAAGGGGCTGGAGGCTGTTCGCAAGCGCCCCGGGATGTATATCGGCGACACTGATGACGGTTCCGGTCTGCATCACATGGTCTATGAGGTCGTCGATAACGGGATCGACGAGGCCTTGGCAGGTCATGCCGACAGAGTGGCCGTGCGGATTCATGCCGACAGCAGTGTGTCGGTCAGCGACAACGGACGCGGAATTCCCGTTGACGTACACTCCGAAGAGGGGGTGAGTGCCGCTGAGGTCATCATGACCCAGCTTCATGCAGGCGGAAAATTCGACAGCAACTCCTACAAGGTCTCAGGTGGTCTACACGGAGTCGGCGTATCCGTTGTGAACGCACTTTCAGAGTGGTTGGAACTGCGAATTTGGCGAGACGGAATGGAGCACAGGGCGCGGTTCGAAAACGGTGAGACGACAAGCCATCTGCAGGTCGTTGGGGACGGCGGAAAGAGGAGGGGGACCGAAGTCAGGTTCCTTGCATCGACAGAAACGTTCTCCAATCTCGATTACAGCTACAGAACGCTAGAGAACAGGCTGAGGGAACTTGCGTTCCTGAACTCAGGAGTCTGCATTGTCCTCGAAGACCTGCGCCCGGCGGTTCCGCTGAGAACGGAGTTCCAATATTGTGGAGGGGTCAGCGAATTTGTCCGCTACCTTGACCGGCATAAGCATCCCCTAATCGAAGAACCTGTCATGATCAGCGGTGATCGGGATGACATCACCATAGAGGTCGCCATGTGGTGGAACGATGGATATCACGAGACCGTCCTTCCGTTCACGAACAACATTCCGCAGCGCGACGGGGGAACCCATCTCGCAGGCTTTCGTGGCGCGTTGACGCGCACACTGAACCACTACGCAAATTCGTCAGGCATTGCCAAGTCCGAAAAGGAAAACTTCACCGGAGATGACGCACGCGAAGGGCTGACCTGCGTGCTTTCGGTGAAGGTGCCGGATCCGAAGTTCTCGTCGCAGACCAAGGACAAACTCGTCAGTTCCGAGGTTCGGCCCGTGATCGAAGGGTTGATGAATGAAAAGCTTGGCGAATGGTTTGAGGAAAATCCCGCCCAATCGAAGGTGATCGTCACAAAGGTGATCGAAGCTGCCCGGGCCCGAGAGGCTGCACGAAAAGCCCGCGAAATGACCAGGAAAAAGTCGGCTCTGGATGTTGCTTCGCTGCCCGGCAAGCTCGCCGACTGTCAGGAGAAAGATCCTGGTAAGCGCGAGCTGTTCCTCGTGGAGGGTGACAGCGCCGGAGGTTCCGCCAAGCAGGGGCGGGCTCGTGCCAATCAGGCTGTACTTCCGCTCAGGGGCAAGATACTCAATGTCGAGCGCGCCCGGTTCGACCGCATGCTATCAAGTCAGGAAATCGGCACGCTGATCACGGCGCTCGGCACCGGAATCGGGCGCTCCGAATTCGACATTGAGAGGCTTCGCTACCACAGAATCATCATCATGACAGATGCAGACGTCGACGGTGCCCACATCCGCACACTGCTGCTGACGTTTTTCTTTCGGCAAATGCCTCAGATCATTGAAGGCGGCTATCTCTACATCGCGCAACCGCCGCTCTATAAGGTCAGTCGCGGTAAGTCCGAAGTATATCTCAAGGATCAACAGGCACTTGAGGATCACCTGATCAGGCAGGGAGTCGAAGGTGCCATCTTACGGCTTGGCACTGGTGAGGAGATCATCGGTGCGGATCTCGCACGGGTCGTGGACGAAGCGCGCAGTGTTCGCCGGGTCCTACAGGCGTTCCCGACACATTATCCGCAGATCATTCTGGAGCAGGCTGCCGTAGCCGGAGCGTTCGTGCCCGGTCGTGTCGACTCCGACCTTCAGGGTACTGCGGATTCCATCGCGGAACGACTTGACCTGATCGGTGAGGAATACGAACGCGGTTGGATGGGGCGTCCGACTCAGGACCGCGGGCTCCGTCTCTCAAGAATCCTTCGCGGGGTCGAAGAAATGCACACACTGGATGGACTTGTGTTGCGCTCGGGCGAGGCCCGGAGGCTGGGCGGATTCACCAGAGGACTCCAGGAAGTCTACTCGAACCCAGGTGAGTTGGTTCGCCGCGACAAAATGAACGCGATCTTTGGACCCATTAGCCTGCTGGACACGATTCTGGAGGAGGGCGAAAAGGGGCTCACCATGCAGCGCTACAAGGGTTTGGGAGAAATGAACCCGGACCAGCTGTGGGAAACAACGCTCGATCCAGAAGCGAGAACGCTTCTGCAGGTCAAGATCGAGGACTTGGCCGAAGCTGACGACGTGTTCACAAAGCTGATGGGTGACATCGTCGAACCGCGCCGCGAATTCATCCAGCAAAATGCACTTAGCGTCGAGAACCTGGATTTCTAGGATTGCGATGCCGGACTTCCTTTTGTCGGCTGCGGAAATGCGGGGGATTTCAGCGGTGCGCCGCGCCTTTCCCCGATTGTTCTCCCTTCCAACTGTCCGGGCTCCTGTTGGTACCGTCGTGTGGTTCCACGTCGCCTGTCTGTCAATCGGCGTCCAAAATTGACCCATCTTGCGCCGCCACTGTCTTCCGGTAACCTTTTCCCGAATCAGCTGCGCTTTTCGGGGGAAGGAACAGATGGCAGAGGCATCCCCTGCACGGTACGCGTCCCACCTCAATGGACCGGAAACGCCGGAGTCAGGAAAGTTGGGCTACACCCCCCCCAAATTGGCTGACTGCACCCGGCACCCACTTTGCAGAGAAGCCTGAACGACAGCTGGATCCCAAATGCGTTTGTGGATTATGACGCGGCTCCGGTCCGCTCGGCTTGAATCCTCTCCGCCTCCTTCCCGTGCAGTTCCTCATAGTGATCGAATCTCGACTCCATCCAGGCAGTGCCATGAGTCATGCCACCAAGTGACTGGAAGAGCTCGTCCCGCATCGGTCCAGGAAGCAGTGCACGGAACACATCCCATCCCTTCGCCGAAGGATGCGGATCGAATCCCAGCACCTGCCCTTTGAGCGAAGAGATCAGAGCGACAAGACCCCCAGTATAGGCTGAAGGCACATGGATATCCACGTGGTCTATCGGCTGCAAAAGAACCGGGCCCGCCTCCCTAAGCGCCTCACGCATTCCCATGAGGCCCGCTGTCTTGAAGGCGAAATCAGAACTGTCAACCGAATGGTGTTTGCCGTCCGTAAGCGTGACCCCGACATCGACAACCCGAAATCCAAGAGGGCCCTTCGCAAGAGCTTCCTGGCAGCCCGTCTCAACGGAAGGGATATAGTTCCTTGGCACTGCCCCTCCCTTGACCGTCTCATCAAACGCGAATCCCTCACCACGGGTCAGCGGACGAAGCGTGAATACGATGTCAGCGAACTGTCCAGCGCCTCCGGATTGCTTTCTGTGACGGTAGTGTTTGTCGATCTTTCTGGAGCACGTTTCACGATAGCTGCCCGACAGCCGACGCTCGGAGACCTTGATATCGAAGTCCGCCTCCAACCTGTCCATAAGCCGACGCAAGTGCATTGGCCCCTGCAGGTTTGCCACCAGAAACCCGCTATCCTCGTCATGGGAGATGGTTAGTCCGGGATCTATGGCTGCACATTTCGCCAAGGCCCCGGACAGGCGTGCGTCGTCGCGGTCACTCTCTGGAGTGAGGATCCTGTGATAACTTGGGCTGTGTCCTCTGCTCCAGTCCGGGAGATCGAACGAGTCGGTTCCGGAATAGGCCCGCCCTGGGTCAAGGTGATCCGACTTGACGGCTATTGCCAGCGCACCAGCCTCCAGCGCGGTGCCTGTCGGCTTGCCGTCGACACCGTTGAGGCTGCCTATCGTACCGCCACCCAGCGACGAGCCTTGTGCGAGTGTTCCTTTCAGATCACGTAACAGCAGCGACTTTCCGACATGCTTGCGGTTGTCGGCATACACCCCGATTGCGCTCGCGCTGCCGTCCAGTTCCAGCCTTTCGGAAAGGTCCGGCGCTGAAGAGGATTCATGACGCAGCGATTTCATAAGGCGGAACACGCCGTTTCCGTGTTCCGCCACTCCAAGATAGGCGGAGATGAAGGCGTTCTTCCGATGCATGTCACTGACCAGGGCGAACACGCTCTCAGATGCGGGAATTCTGTCTTCGATCAGCTGCTCAAGAAGATCGTCGTCGAAATCGGACAGAAGTTCCAGAAGCTCGGAGCGGGCCTCCAGCTGGCGGTCGCGAAGACCCTCAGGAATCTCGATGAGATTGGATGGTTTCCCTTCCTGATACTCCCAGGCACGCTCGGAAATCAAATCGATCGAACCAGCAATTGCGTCTCCATCGCGAATCGGCACCTGCCGCAGAATTATCGGGAGGTTTGCGTATCCCTGTAGTGCCGCAACTGTATCACGGACACGGCTCTCTGCCGTGTCCATCCGATTGATGAACAGGTAACACGGCACACCCGACTCCTCGATCAGGCGTAGGTATGGGGCGGCCTGCTCGGAACTGCTGGGATCTGGCGGCACACAGAGTACCACGCTATCACTGGCGGCTAGGGCCAGTCCCGCTGCGCCCAGATTGTCAGTGCCACCGGCGACGTCGATCGCTCCCCAGGTTTCTCCGATGTAGCTGAACGTACGAAGCGATAACCTGTTGGAGAACGAGGATTCAGCGCTACCGCCTTCCAGTTCTCCAAGAGCCTTCACCAACGTAGTTTTGCCTGAGTGCGATGGTCCAATGACCGCAAAGCAACGCATTTATCCCTCCTCCGCTAAGTTGCTGGCAAAGCGCCCATGCGCCTGCGCGATTTATGGCAGTTCGTATCACCCTAGCCTGCGAGTGTCTTCCCCGGTCTGCGTTCGGATCCTGACTGGATGGTCTGCGCAAGTATTGGTTGCCGTCAAGTGAATTGTACAACTCCGGCCGCTCAAGCTGGCGGTAACGGCATCAAGTCGGTTGGGTGCGCTTCGCGCACGCCCGAAGCATGTGCGGTCCCAGCGCGATTAACAGTGACCTTCAGGAAGGCAGGTTCGCTGGCCGGAAATGTCATTGGTGATGTCTTCCCTCCTGTCGAGGCCCATTTGGCGTTGCCTTTCACGGAAACGCTTGCGATCAGATGGCGTGTATTCATCAACGCAGGACGGGCATTGTACGCCTTCCTCGTAATCTGGGTGCAACCTACCAGCGGCAGCCACCGGTCGACCGCACGCATGGCAGAGACTATAGCTGCCCTCCGTCACCCCATGCTTCACGCTGACGCGCCCATCGAAAACATAGCATTCGCCGCGCCAGGCACTCTGGTCCTCCGATACCTCTTCGAGATACTTCAGAATCCCTCCCTTGAGATGGTAAACGTCGCCAAAGCCGCGACCGATGAGGTAATTCGTTGCCTTCTCGCAGCGAATCCCCCCAGTGCAGAACATTGCGACCCGCCGATCCTGGAACCGCTCTTCGTTCGCTTCCCACCATTTCGGGAACTCGCTGAAACTATCGGTTCCAGGATTGATCGAGCCGTCAAAAGTTCCAATTTCGATTTCGTAGCGATTTCGGGTGTCGATCACCGCGACATCAGGGGACCGGATCAAGTCGTTCCAGTTCACTGGTTCAACATACTTTCCAACCGCCGCCAGCGGATCCACGTCTGGTTGACCCATCGTCACGATCTCTTTCTTCAGCCTGACCCTCAATTTTCTGAACGGCATCCGGTGGGTCCAGCTTTCCTTCCATTCCAGACACCCGCACCCCGGCAAACGTCGGATCCCGCGGATAACGTTGCCAATCCCTCCAGGACTGCCGGCGATGGTTCCGTTTATCCCTTCGTGGGCAAGCAATATCGAACCCCGGACTCCGTTGATCGAGCAGATATCGGCAAGAACGGGTTTGATCACAGCTGGATCTTCGAATGGTGTGAACTGATACAGCGTGGCAATCATTAGCATAGCCTGCACCTACGCGAGTATGGGCTGTAACTGCAAGCCCGGCATTGACGGGCCCGACTTCGCGGCTTACCCCTTCCTCGTGCGGAACGGAGTTCAACGATGCGAAGCCGAAACGAAGCGTTGATCGTCATTGATGTGCAGAGTGATTTCTGCCCCGGCGGTGCGCTTGCGGTTCCTGACGGTGATGCGATCATACCGGAAGTCAACGCGTTGATGGCCGACTTTGCAACCGTGGTGCTGACCCAGGACTGGCATCCCGCAAGCCATTCCTCCTTCGCTTCCCATCACAGCGGATTGCAGCCATTTGAGATGACTGACATGCCTTACGGTCGACAGGTACTCTGGCCTGATCATTGCATCCAGGGTTCGGACGGAGCCGCATTCCATGCCGGACTCGAGACGGAACCGGCCAGCCTGATCATCCGAAAGGGTTTCAATCCCAACATCGACAGCTATTCGGCATTCTTTGAAAACGATCGCAGCACCCCGACTGGGCTTGAAGGCTATCTGCGAACGCGCGGCATCGACATGTTGACCCTGGTGGGACTGGCCACCGACTTCTGTGTCAGTTACTCCGCTGTCGATGCCGCCAAACTTGGCTTCACCGTAGAGGTCATTCTGGATCTATGCCGTGCCATTGACCTCAATGACTCCCTCGCCGCCGCCAGGGAAAGCATGGCGGTCGTCGGCGTCAGGCTTGGCTGATCCGATGGTGGACATCGCCACCCGGGTCTACAATCACAAATGGAAGATCGATCCGATCATTCGCTCACTGATCGATAACGACTTCTACAAGCTCTTGATGTGCCAGTCGGTGTTTCGCAACCGGCCGGATGCGACCGTCACCTTCAGCCTGATCAATCGCACCAAATCAATTCGACTCGCTGATCTGGTGGATGAAGGTGAATTGCGCGAACAGCTGGATCATATTCGTTCGCTTTCCCTGTCGAGAGGTGAAAGCACTTGGCTGCGGGGAAACACTTTCTATGGCAAGCGGCAGATGTTCACACCGGAATTCATGGAGTGGTTTGAGCGTCTCCGCCTTCCCCATTACGAACTTGAGAAACGCGACGGCCAATACGAGCTGGCATTCGAAGGTCCCTGGCCAGAGGTCATGCTTTGGGAAGTCCCGGCGCTCGCCGTACTTATGGAGCTGCGTGGACGTGCCGTGCTGAATTCCATGCGCAGGTTTGAACTCCAGGTGCTCTACGCCGGTGCCATGACGAAGCTCTGGCAGACAATTGAGACATTGCGCGGAATCGAGGGGCTTCGCATAGCGGATTTTGGCACACGCAGGCGACATTCATTCCTTTGGCAGGATTGGTGTGTCCAGGCGATGATCGAAGGGCTCGGTGAAAAGTTCATCGGCACATCCAACTGCCTGATAGCCATGCGCAGGGACATCGAGGCAATTGGCACCAACGCCCATGAACTGCCGATGGTCTACTGTGCGCTTGCGGAGAGCGACGAGGCGGTCGCCAACGCTCCCTATGATGTGTTGTCGGACTGGCATGAAGAGCACGAGGGCAATCTTAGGATTATATTGCCTGATACCTATGGAACCGAAGGCTTTCTGAAGAACGCACCCGACTGGCTAGCGAGCTGGACCGGAATACGTATTGATTCTGGCGACCCTTCCCTCGGCGCGGCGGCCGCCATCCGTTGGTGGCGTGACCGCGGGGAAGATCCCCGCGAAAAGCTTGTGATCTTCTCGGACGGTTTGGATGCGTGCCGGATCGAGAAGCTCCATCGGCAGTTCCATAAACAGGTGCGAGTCAGTTTCGGTTGGGGTACGCTTCTGACAAATGACTTCCGCGGCCTTGCCCCCGGAGACTCGCTTGCGCCATTCTCATTGGTCTGCAAGGCGGTTTCCGTCAACGGACGTGCAACAGTGAAGCTTTCCGACAATCCCAGGAAGTCTGTTGGACCCGATAGCGAGATCAACCGCTACAGACGTATATTCCAGATAGGGCACCAGAATGCTCTGGACGTCCATGTCTGATCCCTTCAACTGACCGGCAGACATCACTGAAGTCGGCTGACCTGCGTTCAGGTGAGCGACCCGCCAAGGCTCGGAGAACTACGCCTGCCTGAACGCAGAAAGCGGTTTCCCTGTGTGCCGGTTCCGCGCCCAATTCACTGATGCGACGGGGTTCGGTTTCCAGAGTTTGATGGACACCTCACCAGATGACGGCGAACTCGACTGGACGTCGTGACTTCCTCCGATTGGCTCAACTCGATGCCTGGCGTGACCGACCCATGGACGTCTGGTCGACCAGGATGCCTCCGCGAGGCGACCGACCGACACCACCGGAACCGAGCGCTGTCTGGAGGTGGGAGTGGCAGCGACGGGTGCTGAAACCTGTCCTGTCTCGCTGCCGGTGAATTCATGCATCAGCTACCGGTAACCGTTTCCTACAGTATCTGCATTCTCGTCCTGTGGCCAACTGATTCCGGAATGACCGGTAGCTGTTTCTGAATCTAGCTCACGAAAACGAAGACCTCACCTTCCTTGACTTTCACCGGATAGGTTCCGAGGGCTTCGCATGCTGGCGATCTCTTGGGTTCGCCGGTCCGATAGTCGAACTGACCGTTGTGCTTAGGACACTCGATGATGTGGTCAATTACCAGTCCGTCGGCCAAGTGGACATTCTCATGGGTGCAAAGCCCATCGGTGCAGAAAAATTCGTTGTCGAATGACCGGTATACCGCGAAAGTCCGGTCACCATGATCGAACCGAACCAGATCTTCGACCTCAATATCATCTACCGAACACGCATGGATCCAGTCGGCCATGACTTCAGTCCCATCCTTTTGCGATCAGCAATCATCAGTACGTTCAAATGACTGATGATTGGGTGGTTGCCGGAGTGGCATGATGCCGACAATGGCAAGAACCGCTTGCGGTTGATTAGGTCAACTTGTGTCACCACGGGCATATTTTGTCTACCAAACCGACCATATTTCCGCCACCTGACGTCAAGTCACTGAAATCAAGCGATATGCGGTTTTTCCGGCCTGACTCCGGAAAAACGGCCGGCCCGGCCCTTTGACACGTCCGTACCCGACGGTTCCCCTTCGCGGCCGCTCGCCCATCATCGTGCCATGGCCTGCGGGATCATGGACCACGGCTGGGATGTGTGGTCGCTGGCCGCCGCGAAGCCCATCAGCGGCGCCGTCCGGGCTAGTGTTTCGCGAAAAACAAAAGAGTCCATATTTCATGCCGGACTTTCAGCCGCCGCCATCTCCTGGAGCCTGCGGTGCCCGCGCTTCCACGACGCCACCAGATCCTCCGGATTCCGGCTCCAGCGGAACGGGCGGGCGTCGCTGGCGTTGTGGTGCTCGATGTAGCCCTCTATGGCCGCGACGCAGTCGTCGAGCGAGTCGAAGACGGCGTCCTTCAGCCGCTGCCTCGTCAGCCTGGAGAAGAAGCCCTCGACCGCGTTCATCCACGACGCCGATGTCGGCGTGAAATGGAAGGTCCAGTCGGGACGGGACCCAAGCCATTCGTGGACCTCGGCGGACTTATGGGAGGACACGTTGTCCAGGATGACGTGCACCGGGGTGCCCGGCCCGGTCCCTTCGGCGACGTGGCCGGGGAAGGCGGTGAACTCCGCCGACCGGTGCCGCCCGGTCATCTGACCGACCACCCTGCCTGTCGCGACGGCGGGGGCCGCCAGCAGGCAGGTGGTGCCGTTGCGCCTGCAGTCGCGCGTCCTGGTCTCCGCATGCCCCGGCTTCATCGGGAGGGGCCTCTGGGTCCGCCCAAGTGCCTGAATCTGCGTCTTTCCGTCAACCGAGAGGACCACCGCATGGTCCGGCGGGTCGACATACAGGCCCACGACGTCGCGGACCTTGAGCTCGAACCGCGGGTCGCGGGAGACCCTGGACGTCCTGACCTGGTGCGGCCTGAGCCCGTTGCGCTTCAGGATGCTGTGCACGTTCGTGGCGGTCAGCGCCAGCCTCCTCGCCAGCGCCCGCAGTGTCCAGTGCCGGGCGTGCGGGGGCGGTGGCGACATCGCCAGGGCGACCACGGCCCTCACCGTTCCGTCCGGGGTCGGCTCCAGTCCCGGAGGGCGGGTCGCGTCCCGCAGCAGCCCGTCCACGCCCCGCCCAGGGAAGCGGTCCCACCAGCGCTCCACGGTCGACCGGCACTTTCCGGTCCGCCGGATGGCCTCCGCGGCGCTGCGCCCCGACCCGAGGCCGGGGATGATCCGGGCGCGCCAGACGTGCTTCTGGATGCTCTGCGGGTCCTTCGCGATCCTTTCGAGGCGTTCGCGGTCGCCGTCCGAAAGCCTGGTTTCCTGTCTCTTCGGTTTCCTGCCCATTGCCCTGCCTGCTGTCTTTATGGTTGTTACGGGGCCGCCTGACGGCGACAGGAAGACAGTGGCAGGCTTCACGGACAAATGCAAGCATTTGTTTCTTACAATCCACTAGGACGTTCGCCATCCCTGGCGTGATGGACCTTCCCTCCAGGCCCAGCGCCCGGTCAAGGGGCAGGCGCCCCCTGCCGCTGGACGGGCAGCGGAAACACCTCCGCTCCACCCTCACCCGGCCCGGCCGGGTCAGGAACGACCTTGCCTTCCTCCCCTGGCACCGGTGCATCGGCCTGCCGCACCTGCGGCATTCCGGCCTCGGCAGCGTCCCGTCCAGCCGTCCGGACAGCGGCTTCTGTGCCGCCGCCTCGGCGACGTCGCGGCTTCGCACCTCGCCGCCCCCGGTCCGGTACCGGGTGTGGCCACCCTCGCACCACCGCCGCGCCTTCCTCTCCCGGACCCCCGGATACGCCACCGCGTTCGGATGCCGGTGCACCGTTTCCCTTCCGTCCCGCCCCATGGCCGGCACTCCCTGCCCTTTGCCTCTGGATGTGCGCCGCTGGCCGGTTCGTCCGGCACCGTCTCCGGAAAGTACTGGAAAAAACGATGAGGTCAACAAATTGGGCTACACCCTCATGGACCTGGCCGAAACGTCGGCAGGAATTCCGGAAACGGCGACGGCGGCGCTTCGGAACGCCCTTCCAGAGCCTGCATTCCGGGCTGTCGTCGCTGTCCGCGTGAGCGTTCGCCGTTCGCGGGCTTTCGGGATGGCATCCATCCGTGTCACGCGGTCACCTCATCGTCAGCACGGTTTTCCTCGACCCGCCGCCTGGCCACCGTTCCGTCGCCTGACATTTCCATGCCTTTGCGCAAGGAGTCCGTCATGCCCCTGATGCATCAGGACCGGAAAACGCTTGAAATGTTCGTCCGCAAGGGCAACAGGTTCGGAGCCGCCCGTGTTTGTCGGACGTGAAGGACTTTTCGACGACATGCTGAACTCCGTCCTGCAGACATGGAAGCCGAACGGGATTCACGGCGAGCCAGACCTGACCCGCATTTTCCAGGGTCCCGTCGTGCCCCCTCCCTTGAAAGGGTCCGTCGGGTCTTTGAAAGGGGACGGCTCCGGCGGCGTCCAGCCATCGCCGTCCTTTTTGCCGGTCCCCCCGGACGCCTTCGGTCCTGGTTGCGCCCCTGTCCGGGCGCGCATTCTTTCGAGGTCGGACAGGACAAGGCCGTAAAGGATCAGATTGCCCTCATGAAGACCCTCGATGCTGCGTCTTATGTGTTCGAGTACTTCGGGATGGCTGGACAGCCCTTTCTCCCGCACCATTCCGGCCGCGCGAACAGGATCGAAGCCTTGGCGTGACCTTACCAGCTCCTGCACCGCGTTCCTGATGAAGTCGCGGTTCTCGAGGATCGCGAGCGAGGGCGCGCTGGCGTGGACGGACGGCGACCAGTACCGGGATGCCGACTTCACGTAGGCCTCCACGAAGATCTCGCGTGCCAGGGAAACGTCCGCCATCTCGTAGATTCCCAACAGGCCGTCCACGTAGTCCCGGCGAGAAACTTCTAGAAAGGAAACCGGAGAGACCCCGGCTGCGAACAAGGGAATGTTCGCCGAAATCCTGGACGTCCGCTTGTTGCAATCCTCGAAAGCCTGGAGAAAAGGCAGATGGACCGTCAGGAAAAAGGCCTGCTCAAACGGATCCTGGATCATGGCGGCTTTGGAGACCATCATCTCGAAAACCTCCCTGATCCTATGAGGGTTGTTGAGCGGCCTGTAGGCCGAGTCCCCGATCATGACCGGGTGGGTGCGCAAGGCACCTTCCCACATCGGGTCGTCCAGGAGTTCGGACGAAACCAGCGCATGGATGTTTCGAAGGGTCATCGCCGAGATGGCGGGCACGTCCGGATTCGGGCAGATATACTCGATGGCGGCGCGGTGGTTGAGAATCATCACGGCCTCTTCCCGGGTCCGGCCTTCCGCCTCCTCGCCGAATTTCATCAGGCGTTCGGTCTCCGCCAGGGAATAGGTGTTACCCTCGAGGCTGGACGATTTCCATGACAGATCCACGAGAAATCGTTTCAGGACACGTTCGTCAGCCGGGCCGGAAAACCCGGCGGGCGGCGTTCCTGCCTGTCTTAACCGACTCCGGTCGCGCTCGCCCAGAAAGAACGTCCTGTTCGGAACGTAGTCTTCGAGGAAGGACATGTCGTATTCCGTCGTCCTGCGGCGCTCCCAAGGCGTCTCCAGATGTCGACGTACGGCAGCGGGGCCTTGCAGGAACCAGCGCGAGGAGGGACCAGCGCCCGAGACCGTCACGAAACCGTCGGCCTGAAGCGCCTTCAGGCTGTACCAGAAAGCCTGGCGGGTCATGTGGGGCGCGATCGCCTGACGGAGGTCTTCCGTGCTGGCCGGTCCCCGCGTCATGAGGAGCGCGAGGATCTTTTCCTTCCTGTTCATGGAGCACCTTTTTTTAACGATTCCCGTGTCTCACGTCCTTGTAAAAAAGGCAATTCCGTGAATGGTTAAACAGAAATTTAACGATTCACTCCGGATGGCATGCACCCACCGGCGCGGCCGGGAACCCTTGCATATCCGCCCTTTCAATCCGTCCAGAAAGGTTCGGAACGTTCTCCGATGCATGTCAGTCCACCATCAGCAGGAAAACCGACCCGCGGTGCGGCCGGGGACTGGATTCGGGGCGGAACGGCAAAGCAGGGATCAAGGGACGGGTCTGGACGGTCGCCGCGCGGGCGTCAAGGGGATTTTCCGACTGGATTCCCCTGCCGGACAGCCGGATTCGGCTTTCCGACGCCGGAAATCCGCAACTTTCGGTGGCAGGAATATGGTGTACCGGGATATTTTCTATCGCATGCAATCAATGGATTGAAAAATCCAGGGTGGCAGAAATATGATCGACAAGTGGCAAAAAATATGCCTGTCGCGACAACTGGCCCTACGGATCAAGTCTGTCAGTTGCATCGGGTGACTGGTTGCGGGGGACCGACGAGGCCGCGCCGCGCCTTTTTCGTGCGCCCCGTCGAGGCTGTATCCCCTTCGCCGCCGTTCCACTGGAGCCCGCGCAGGACAGTCTTATGGTCACGGCCCGGTCGCCGGGCGACCGACGGATTCGACAGCCCGCTTTCCTTCAGCGCCTGTATCTGGCATCTTTGCCCGTGTGTCAGGTGGCGATGGCCCTTCGGCATGGCAGTCCTCTCTCTTCAACAAAGGGACTATCGCCGCCTTCTGGCCGATTGGCGACATCATGCGACCGGAAAGCCGGTTTCTACTACAAATGGTGTTGCGCTTTAGGGTGGTGCGGGGGCGTCATGGCAAATCGAGAAAACTCACCGAACTCTTTCGTTGGGCTGAGGGGTCGCATGAAATGACCAAGCCAAGAATTCTGATCGTTGGCGGAGGAATTCTTGGTGCAACCGCTGCCTGTCGGTTCTCGCTGATCCCAGCGGATGTGACATTGATCGATCCGATGATTGAAGAACAGAGCACCTCCCAAGGCTCGCTCGCCTGGCTGAATGTTTCGTCGACAGCGGATCCAGACTATGCGAAATTGCGCCTTGCATCCCTGCGCCTCTGGCATCGCCTGGCGAAGGAGCATCCAGACTGTCCGGTACGATTTCCGGGAGCACTTCACCTTGGAGCCAATCCGGACACAATCGAGGCGCATTCGGCACTAATGTGCGGATTGGGCTGGCCGACGCAGGTTCTTGATGCCAAAGAACTATCGAAGCGTATGCCAGGAATGGCAAACAGGATGAAAACGGCCCTACTGGCCAAGCAGGAGGGCACCGCCTATCCGGACCGGATTGTCGCGTGGATGCTTGACCGGGCTCAGTCATCCGGGGTGAACATCCTGCGGGGTCGCGTCTGCGCATTTCGGACGGAGGGCGACATGGTATGTGGCGCTGAACTTCAGGACGGGGACCGAATTGAGTCCGACCTGACAGTCGTAACTGCAGGCAATGAATGCCGCAACCTGCTCGCCGAACTGGGCGTTGACCTGCCGCTTACGGGCAGCCCCGGCATCCTGATGCGCACGTCTCCAGCACAGGCTCGCATCCCTCACGTCATCGCTACACCTTGGCTTGACTTCTGGCAGGAAGATACCGGCGCAATACTGATGTCATCGTCTATCTCCAAGACTTCTGGCCTCGCGGACGACCTGATTGCCGAGGATGCTTTTTCGGTACTGGCAAGATTGTTCCCTGGAATTTCCGGATTGAGGATAACCCAGACCATCCGCCGCAGACGGCCGATTCCGGCAGATGGCTTTCCACTTGTCGGGTCAGTCGGACCCAGAGGGCTATGGGTCGCCGCCACGCATAGCGGCATGACGCTTGCTCCGGTTATTTCGGAGGCACTTGCTGACCAGATTCTCAACCGGCCCGACCGGTACGGAATGGCTCCCTATCATCCCGACCGGAATATGGACGGTGATCACGAGAGAGCGGCGCTGTGATTTACCTGGACCTAATCCAGTTAACTGCAGAAGATTTCATGGCAAAGGCTCCAATCCGGATTCCGCAGGATTACCTGGCCAGACTGAAGCCGGCCGCAGATTCCGAGAATTGCGAACGCGCTCCATTTGTCCCACAGTCCATGCGCGAAGACCAGTAAGCGGCAAAGATGATCGGCGGGCAATTGTCTCTTCTGTCTCTTCGAGAGGGAAAACGAACGAATTACCCGAAACCTCGACTGAGTCTATCAGGGACTGAGGCCCGCGGTGCTCAAATGTCTCGGTGAAACTGGCGATAGGTCCGATGAAATGATCGGTTGGTGTCAACTAACGGCTCTTGGTTCGACGACTACGGTCCACCTGCCCCGTGATGAAGTGCGAATCCTTTTGGCTGCGTCCTGGGTTTTTGGGGTTGCGTTTGACTGCGCTGCTACCTGACGAACGTTTCAAGCGTTGAATGGAGCCTTACGATTCTTCGGTATCCCATCTGTTTGTAGCCCATTACGTTTCCAATCTGGCGCATCTCGGACTTCGGCTACATCCATTCCTGGGAAGCTCCTGCAAGAAACCGAGGGATGCAGCCACATCCTGTGATGTGCCTCATCCACCGGTGGAGAAGCCGATGGGTCGCCGGAAGCGATCAAAGCGTGGCATTGCGCATTCGCTTTGATCCAACGCGCACCCGTGCGGGAGTGTTTCCCGGTCCACTCAGACTGATCGTTGAGTTTTCCATCGCGAACGACGCGGCGGCGAGGGTTGTCGACAGTTCCGAATGGAGGGTTGGGAGCAAGGCAGAATGGAGTTGCCAGCGGGCGGTCAGGCTTTCGTGGTTTTTTGATACAGGTTTGCCAACACGGACGGTGCAGCGACGCCGGGCGCAGCGATGGTTCAGATGCGGACGCGAGGCGCGGACCCGCCTCGAAATCCGGGCCGTGCCCGCCTTGGTGAGTCCATGTGGAGGTGGTCGTAGCAGCACACGCGGAGTTCGCCATGGGGATTTCGCGGGCAACGCAGACAGGACCGCATGGGTGCCGCGCGCGCTCCTACGGCGGCACGAACCGGAGAGAAATACAAACCGAAAACCACATTGGACAAAGCAGGAAGGCAGGTTGTGAGCCGATCCGGATCCCGAAGGGAACGACAGGACCAGGATTCAATGGTAACCAGAGCAACCTTCCCACATTGGAGCGCTCGAATGCGCCACGGACCGCGCCGGAAGTCGGCCCTGCCCAAGAGCGGCCAACAGCGTAGACCTGATTGAGCCCAAAGAAGCGTCGCCTATCCACATTCCGATGGCTGACGCAGCGGAGTCGACAGGAAAGTCCAGGTTCAGATGACTTCTCGAATCAAAAGGATCAGGCCGGAGACAAACATCAGACCGACAATAAATCGACGGAACTGCCCGTCGCGCAGCCGCTTGAACACCGCAATGCCAGCCTGTGCAGACAGGACAGAAATTGGTATGGCAACCAGCAACAGAATCAGGACTTCCGCAGTATAGGTACCTTTTACGGCGAAAACCGCAGCCGTCAAACCCAGCACGGTGACATTGAATGTCTGTATCACCGCACGCGTTTCCGATTTCGTCCAGGCTTGCAGAGCGCACCACATCGTTGGGAGGGCACCCGAAAGTGACGCCGCGCCGCCAAGCACTCCGCCGAAGAAACCTACAGTGATATCGGCGACCGGCATAGGCCGATCCATTTGAGGTAGATTGCGCCGAACTATGAAGAAGCCCCCATATAGGAGCATGAAGCCCGCGACCACCAGCTTTAGAAGCCGGGGCTCAATGAGTGACAGTGCCGCAGCCCCGATCGGAATGCCGGGCAGCGCTGGAATCACAAAGATCACAAGTCGCTTGAAATTGTCCCGAATTGCTCGGCGGACGAGGAGTATTCCCTGGAGCCCAGTAACCACAGAGACGACTACCGCTATGGCCACAGCCTGAATGGGAGGAAGGAACTGCAACCAGAATCCAAGCGCGAACATCGCCGTCCCGAATCCCGCCAGCCCATTCACGAACCCTCCGGAAGCGGCTCCCAGCACCAGGAATAGCCAGTTCATAGGCGTATGATACGTAATTCAGCCATTCTGAAACCGGAAAATGAGGCCGGTACCGGTTTTGGATTCACCCCAGATGTTCCGGGCAACCCCGAAATCCGCCCTCAAACGCCGACCCGCCGACGCTCCTATCGGGCCATTAATTGTCTGGGCGCGGAATGTGAGCCGAGTAGTCATTGAGCGTGAAGAATAAAGTATCGCCAATTTTGCACAAAGCCGGTGTTCGTTTGCAGAAGACTACTCCGCCTTTATTGAAGAATAGTTCCTCCGGCGAAAGCCAAGGTTCCTTCAACGACCAAATAAGTCCGGCAAACTGGCTATCTGAAACGGTGTCACCCAGATTTACCCGAGGCTCAAACATGCCGTCCTTGCTTGCAAAGATATAGTTGTCCCCGGTCTGCATGGTCATGAAACGAACTTTATGTTCGGGAGGCGGAAGCTCTTCGTTTGTTGAGAGCACACCCAATTCGGCCAGACAGCGCTTCATTCCGTTGAAGGCGAATGACCTGATCCAAGGGCGTATTTTGCCCGCGCCCCCGAGTTCGGTTGAAAGGTAGATGATGTCTTTGGGAAGCGCCTCGCCTGACAGAGTGGTCTCGTGAACGCGATCACCGATAATTCCAAGCGGCGCTCCGAACAGTTCAAGGAACTTCATTTGTAAAGCGTCCTTCTCGACATCGCCCATAAGGCGGATCTTGGCCGAGGGGTAGTGGTCGATCGACTTTCCGGCAGAATGCAGATCAAAGATCGCATCGCATCGGTCCAGCAGATGATTGGTTATGAACCAGGCAATCATCTCCGTTGGAGAGCCGTACTGGTTCCCGGGGAAAAGTCGGTTCAGATTTGCCTCTCCTGTCCAATCGATCGGCGAGGTTCGGCGTCCCGCGTAGAAGGCAGGGGCGTTGGCGGAAGGAAGGAAGATGATCTGTCCCGAAATATCGTAAGGTTCAAGCGTTTGATACAACTCGTTGCAGATCGAGACTCCTTCGTATTCGTCGCCATGATTGGCGCCGATAATCATGGCCACCGGACCGTCGCCATTGCGGATCGACATTATCGGAACAGGCAGCCAACCGTATGCTGACCGGTCCGACGAGAATTGAATGCGAATGTATCCGTGGCGTTTTCCGGCAGCGTCCAGATCGATTTCGCAGGTCGGCGCCAAGCTGACTTTGAGGCAGGGCATTCAGTTCTCCCGATTCAAGGAATTTGACAGATAGCGGCGATAGGCGCGGCCAACCATTTCGATTCCGCGGCAGATACTCGCGGGTTCGGCAAAACTATAAGCCATGCGGAGGCAATTCCCCGGATCCTCGTTCGGATAGCTCAACGATCCCGGCGACACTTCCACGCCCTCTTCAATGGCAATCGCGGCTACGGCCTCTGCGTCTGTGCCGTCAGGCAATGCAGCCCAAAGAAAGTACCCGCCTTCAGGCTCTTTCACCGCAGCCTCCGGGAGGTGTTCGGCCAAAGCGGCCATCATGATGTCACGGTGTTCGCGCATTTTGTTCGTGAGGTTAGCCACATGGTGGGCAATTTTGTTTGATCGCATCAATTGAACGACTATGCGTTGAGCAAAGGCATTCGACCCGCCATCGGTCTTTTGAAGCGCCATACGCCGAATGATTCCCGGATCGCCCAGTGCCCAGCCAACGCGCAAGCCCGGTGCCAGAATCTTTGAGACTGTGCCCAAAGCTATCACGTGGCCAGTATCATCCAATGCTTTGATGGGAGCTATCGGGTTGCCACAAAATCGAATCCGGCGGTAAGGATCGTCTTCGCAGATGATGAAATTATATTCCCGCGCAAGTTCAACCATCGCTCTGCGCCGCCGCAGCGAAGTGGTTAAGCCGGTCGGGTTGTGGAAATCAGGAACGTCGAATAAAAGCTTGGGCAACGGCTCGTCGTTGGCTTTTAGGTACCTCATACCAAACCAAATAAATAATCACCGATAGGCGTCCCGGATCTCACGGCACCGCCCATTCCCTCGTGGTGATCCGCGTGACCTCCCCCTTCCGGCGGATGAAGGCGTCCCAGACATGCTCGACCACCTCCCTGACATGCTCCGCGCTTCCGAACACCCGGTTGGCGAAATGGCGGTGCTTCAGGACGGAGAACAGGGTCTCGACCGGGTTCAGCTCCGGGCTGTAGGGCGGCAGCCTGAGCAGGGAGACGTTGGCGGGGGTCACCAGGTCCCTCGACCGGTGCCAGCCCGCTCCGTCGAGGACCACCAGCGCGTGCCGTCCGGCGGGGACCCGCTCCCCGATCTCCCGGAGGTGCCGGTCCGTCTCCGCGGTGTTGGCCCTGCCGCACACATGCCCGACCGCGTCGCCGGTCTCGGGGCAGGCGGCGGAGAACAGGTACACGTATCCGTACCGGTGGTCCCGCGCGACGCGTGGGCGCGTCCCCTTCCTCGCCCAGACCCTTGACAGCATGCCCTTCTGGCCGATGCGGGCCTCGTCCTGGAAGTACACCAGGACATCCTCCGGGGCGACGCCGTCGGGCACCGCCTCACGCGCCAACCGGACGGAATCCCTGCGGAATCCCTCCCGGGCGGCGGGGTCCGCCCTCGGGTGGACGGGCCGCGGGGACATGTGCCGGAAGCCCAGCCTCCGCACCAGCCGGCGCGCGCCCTCCAGCGTGTACGCCACCCCGAAGCTGTCCGCGATCCGCTTCCGGACGTCGGCGACGGTCCAGCGCGACGGCCCGCCCGCGTCGGGGTCCGGCCCCTCATCCAGCCACGACGCGACCTCCTCCGCCTGCCCGCTTTCCAGCTTCGGCGGCGCCCCCGGGCGGGCGGCGTCCCGCAGGCCGTCCAGGCCGTCGGCGTTGTACCGGACGATCCAGTCGCGGAGCGTCCGGGCGCCGACGCCTGCGCCGGAGGCCACCGCGGCCCTGGACAGCCCGTCCTCCATGACCAGGGCAATGGCGCGCATCCGGCGGCGGCAGTCGCGGAACCTGTGTTTCCGGGCCAGCTCCCGTAACTGACCGGGTGTGTGGTCGGTGCGCCGGACCATGACTTTCGCTGGCATGCCGTTCTCCTTCTGCCTGTTTCCCAGACACAGAATACAGGACGGCGGCACCGGTCACACGCAGAATATTGCCGTGTCACACAGCATGATGTTCAATCTTTGTTCTGGGTACATTATTAATTTGGTTTGGTATCAGTTTGTCTTCAAGCTCTGCGGTGTCAAATCCCTCGTCATCTTGCCCGATGTCAAGGAAACGCGCTTGGTGCGTCCGTATGATATGGACAGCGCTCATGTAGGTTGGACGGGTCACAATGACTTGATCGTCCGGTTCCACGAAAACCCGAAGTGCAAGGTCAAATGCGCTTTTTGCCCCATAGGTAATCAGGACGTTTTCAGGCTGGGCGGAAACCCCGTCCGCAGCAACGTATTCGCAGACTTCGATCCGCAGATCGTCGAGGCCCATCAGCGGGGCATATTGCATCGCCTCGGTTCGCAGCGGCCCAACTGCTTCGGCAGCTTCGTGCCTTACATCGGGCAACAATGGCGGATAGGCGGCACCGCTGTTCAGCGAGACAGTCCCCGGAACATTGTCGAAAACCGACTTTCCGAGCGATTTCGCCCGCTCTGCATAACGAAACGCCATTTGATCCCTGGCTTTCAGTTCCAGCCGTCCGAGCGGCCTTACTTACACTGCACGGTCAAGAGGGCACACCGTCCGGAATTCGTCGTCATCATGGGAGCCAGTGTGTTATCTGTTTTGGTCTTGCTGTCAATCGGCAAGTCGTCAGGAACTCGGTGTGTGGGAATTTTTTCGGACGACGCATGATATGGAACGCAGGGAGCGGCGACAGGGGGCAACTGAACAGCAAGAGCCGCTGAAAATCACTATTTGAACAGGCCCCGTGCCTGAACTCGTTATGGACGCCGCCGCGCCGACAGCACCGTTTACAGATCTTCGTGCGGAGAACGTTTGGTCCAAGACCCCGCTGGGGGAGAGTGAGCGAGAGGATTCATATCTCAATGACTGGCTGACGGAGTGCGACAACAAACTCGCGGTGATGGGTGAGCGGGTCGGCGAACTTGAGCGGCAGGTCGGTCGGAACAGCGGGAACTGCAGCAGGCGGCCGTCAAGCGACGGCATGAACAAGCCCAAGGCGAAGCCTGAGATGCGCAAGCCGAGGGCCCGTAAGCTAGTATCGCGACCTTATTGTTGTGATGGATAGAGGGACTTCAGTTTCACGCGGGCGTCCCCGGTCCTGAACCGCCAGTCGACCGGCTTCGCCGACGGGTTGCGGTGCGCCTGCCAGGCGCCGGCCTCCCTCACCATCGCCTCCCGGTCCGGGATGCGCCTGGCGGGGCACTGCCGGGAGAGGACGTCTGTCCCGGTCTCCGCCATGTTAAGCCAGCTCCCGTGCCTCGGCGTGTGGTGGACCTCGAAGCGGTCCGCGGGCCGCGGGGCGTCCGCCGGCCCGGACGTCTCGTAGAGGGTCGACAGCCTGTGGGTGTCGGGCTGTCCGTCACGGGGACGGTTTTCCTGTCCGGAAAGTGGACGTCGGCGATGTCGGCGGGCAGCCTTGCGAAGTCCCGCCTCCTGCGCCGGTCGGTGACCTTCACGTGGCGCCACGCCTCCAGCGGCGCGTACACCATGAACAGGTTCGCGGTGCCGTTGCGCCCGTGCCCGGAGCCGTATGCGGCCGGCTGTCCGGGCCGCGGGGGAAGCGGCGTCCTCGTCTCCCCCGTCCGCCGCTCCGGGGTCCCGTCCATGACGGCCAGGACCGTGCCGTCGTCGTACCCGCGGCTGCAGGTCTTCAGGACGTCCTCCATGGCGCAGACGGATTCGGCGCTCTCCTTCGGCGGGATGCACCAGCATTCGCTCCGCCAGGGCTTGATGTCGTTTTTTAACCCCTGCCGCACCGTCCCCTCCGGGATGCTTTCGACGACCTCCAGCCCGCCGAGCCTGTCGCCGAGCAGCCGCAGCGACCGGCGCGCGTGCCCCTCGGGGGGCTCGGAGCAGGCCAGCATCGCCAGCCTCGCCTGGCCCCCGCCGTCCAGCACGGGCTTCCTGCTGCTGGCCTGCCCCTTCCTCTCCAGAGCCGCCTCCAGGCCCCCGGCACGAACCGCCTGCGGGCCCGCCCGCCCGTCGAGGCCCCGGCCCCGAGGACGTCCGCGATGTCGGCGTCATCGCGTCCGCCGCCGTCCCGGCCGGTGTCCGCCAGAAGGAGGATGCGCCCCCGCCGGCGCCGCGTCACCGACCCCTTTCCGCCGTCGACGGTCCCCTGCAGGAGCGCCCGCCCGCCACCGTCCAGCCTTGCGTGACATATTCTCTTTCCGCCTCTGCCCATGGCCTGCCCCTTCCCGATGCCCCCACGGAGCCGCCAGCGGACATCCGCCCGATCCGGAAGGCCTGTTGGTTGTTGTTGCGGCGGGTATACTGCATCAGGTGGGACAGGGCAGGCGTCCCGGCGTCACTTCAACACGGACGCGATACTAGGGGTGCGGCCTGCACCTTGACACATACCTCTTGGACGACGGATTCCGGAATGCCAGACTACCTCCTGCCATGACCGGATTACTTTCCATTCCCGCCGTTCTGGAGACGTAGGACGGGCAGGCGTTTCTATCGGGCCTGCAGCCAATCCATCGGTTCCCGGGCCGAATGGGGATCGCCCGCGGCGTATGCGAGGGATTGGGATTCGTCGCTGCTCAGAGGCCGCGTCGAGTTCCAGTTGTTCTGCGCGGACGGTCTGCTACAGTGGGTAATCGCGCACATCGCTTGGTGCATCATGACCCTGCTCAGGTTTCAGGTACCCAACTGCGGACCGCAGCTGATGTTCTCCGACCGAGAGCTTGCCTTCCGGCGCGACTACGCAGGCAGGTACAGCCTTAGGGCACCGAACTGGCCTGATGTGGCGGTGAGCCCAGTCGCGCATCCGGGCGGATACCGGATCCGCAAGCATGATCCCGACCCGGGGAACCAGACCATGCGGCACAGGCAGACGCGGCTGACGAGTGTCGCGCTCGCCATGAAATCGGTTGTGAAATCGTGGTTCGGGTCGGCCCGAGGGACTTATATACTCAATAGGTCAAGCCTCAAGTTCAGGCCAAACTGGCCGATCGGCTCTCCGACCAGCGACACCACTCTTTGAGTGTAACAGGAATCGACATGGAACCTGCATACGCTGACTTTACCCGCGAAGAATTCGAAACCCGGTGGTCGAAGGCGCGCGAACTGATGGTCGAAAAGGCATTTGACGCGCTTCTGATTACTGAACGATTGAACTATCAGTATTTTACGGGGCATCGATCAGAGCAATGTGCGGTTGACAAAATCCGGCCTTATGTGTTCATCTTACCCAAAGATGACGATCCGACTTTAATTACAATGCCGTTCGAAGTGGCTCAGGTCGAGCAGACGACGCATATCAGCAACTTTCGGACAACTGGTGGCTTGACCGGTCACCCAGAATTCATCGTCGACGTTCTCAAGAGCCTTGGCTTGTCGCGCGCATATATTGGCGCAGAGCTTGGCCGCGAGCAGTATCTGGGCATAAGCTATTTGGGGTTGCGTGAGGTCATGAAATGTCTCAGCGGCGCGACATTTGCGGACGCTTCTGAGATCATTCTCAGTCTCCGTAACGTGAAATCTCCACAGGAGATTGAGTATTGCCGACGGGCATCCCTGATTTCGGCCGAAGCCCAACGAAAGACGTTTTTTGAAGTGCGCGCTGGTATGAGCGAAATTGAGATTGCGCAGATCTTGAGACAAAACCTGATTGCTGGTGGCGCCGAGAAAATCTCGCTTCTTTGTGTGCTTTCGGGCGTCGAAAGGAAGGGGATCGTCCTGCTGCCGACCGATCGTGTTGTCCGGAAGGGCGAAACACTCGGCTTCGACGTCGGCGTATCCTATCGAGGATACTGGTCCGACCTTGCACGCACTGCATCGGTTGGTCCGCCTTCCGCAGAGCTTTCCGAGTTTTATGCTTGGATGATGGCGTTACGTCACGACTGCAATATGAAACTGCGCAGCGGCAACTCCCCAGCAGATGTGATCCGCGTTGTTGATTCCTACCTTTCCGATAGAGGACTGGAGACCATGGGCGTTGGACGTGTGGGTCATGGGGTCGGAGTCGAAACAACCGAGTATCCCTCACTTGCAGCCTTCGAGAAGGTCACATTCGAGGTTGGGAATGTCTTTGCCTGCAACCCGAATTTCTCTAATCACTTGGGATTCATCAATGCGGAAGACAACTGGGCAATTACTGCTGGCGACCCGGATTTGCTGTCCGCCCCGGTTGCCGAAAGCGTGATCCCTGAAGTCGCTGCCTAAGGGCTTGTGAAGGGCCTCGTGGGGCGGTGTCTGTCAGGACTGCGCCAGACAGTGCGACTGATAAAAAATCAATATATCAGTAGTATACGTAGGTGTTGCGGGAACTGGCGGCGGCGAGTCTGATATGCTGCCGCGCATCCGGCTCCCAGTGTCGACGAAAATGGCCTCCCATTTATGATGGCGAACTATATACTCCCTGCTCCACCCTGAAGTGCAGCACCAGAGCGGTTCCGTCCGGGCACCGGTCTTGAAAACTGACCTCAGCCTGCCTCAAGCACCTTGTTCAGGAATTCTCTGGTTCGCGGGTTCTTGGGGTTGGAAAAGAACGTGTCCGGTTCTCCCTCTTCCACGAATTTCCCGCTTTCAAAGAACAGCACCCGATCCGCGACCTCGCGGGCAAAGCCCATCTGGTGGGTGACAAGCAGCATAGTGTAACTGTGTTCGGTCGCGAGCGAGCGTATCACCTGCAGCACCTCGCCGACCATTTCGGGGTCAAGCGCCGATGTCGGTTCGTCAAACAGAAGGATTTCAGGGCGCATCGCCAATGCCCGCGCTATTGCGACACGCTGTTGTTGGCCTCCAGACAATTGACTCGGATAGTGGGCCTCTTTGTCAGCCATGCCGACCATATCCAAGAGTTCGCGCGCTCGCGCGACAGCTTCATCTTTGGAAAGTCCAAGCGAGTGGATCGGCGCCTCAACGCAGTTCTGCAGCGTTGTCATGTGGGGAAACAGGTTGAAGTTCTGAAAAACCATGCCGATCTTCGAGCGCAGTTTGCGCAATTGCGCTTCGCTTGCGGGAACCAGCCGATCACCCTGATGAACATGAGTGAATGGCTGCCCTTCGATGTAGATCTGCCCTTCCTGAATCGTTTCAAGGGTCATCAACACACGCAGGACGGTGGTCTTGCCGGACCCTGATGGCCCGATAATGGCCACCATCTCGCCTGGCGCGATTTCCAGGTCAAGGCTGTCAAGCACCGTCAGCAATCCATATCGCTTGGTCACCTTGTCGAAGCGAATCTTCGGTTCCATCAGTGATAGATCCTCTTGTTTAGGTAATTCTCGACCAACCGAACAAAAAATGCGGATATCATGCTGAGCGCCAGAAAGAGAATTCCGGCAACCGTGATCGCCTCTGTAAACCGGTAGGTCTCGACGCCGATAGTCTTGGCGACATGCATGATCTCAGCCACCGCGACAAACGATAGAAGCGGCGTTTCTTTGAAGATCACAATCAGGTAATTCCCAAGCGCCGGCACGATAGGCGGCAGTGATTGCGGTATGATGATTGCCTTCAACGTATGTGCTGAACTGAGATTCAAGGCCTTCGACGCCTCCCATTGTCCTTTCGGCACGGCCTCAAAGCCGGCGCGAAAGACCTCCGAGCACAGCGCCGCGTTGTAGATGCCTATGGCTAGGATGCCCGTCATCAAGGGTGGCAGAGTGACTCCAAATTCAGGCAATACAAAGAACAGAAAGAATATCTGGACCAAAAGTGGCGTGCCGCGGATGAACTCGATGAACTCGCCGGTGACAACGGACAGAACCAGATACCTGCTTGTTCGCATAAGCATGAGGGGTAGGCCGAGAACCACCGCAAGAAGGAAGGAGAAAATGGTGGCCTGAACTGTCACGTCGATTGCCGCCAGCATGTTCGGCATGACCGATTCCCAAGTGAATTGCCAATCCCAGTCCATAATCAACCTCGCTTGGGCCGATAGCGCGAAGCCCATGCTTCGAGCGATGAAAAGCCGAACCGGACCAACTGAGACAGAATGTAATAGAGCAGCATCGTGATCATGAAGATCTCAATCGTCCGGTAGTGGATATTGTTCTGCAGGACCGACGCATAGGTAATATCCACCAGCGTGACAGCAGACACCAGCGCAGTGGACTTGATCATTTCGATGGTCAGGTTGCCTATACCTGGCAACATGATAAGAAACGCCTGCGGAAAGACGATCCGCACAGTTCGCTTCCAGGTCGGAATGTTGAGGGCGGTACAGGCCTCAACCTGTCCTCTTGGGACAGATCTCAGCGCACCCCTTACGACCTCGGCGCCGTAGGCGCCGAAGTTGAGCCCGATAGCCCAGACACCGGCCGCCAACGGTGAGAGGATAATGCCGAACTCCGGGAGCACGAAGAAAAGCCAGAAGAGCTGGACAAGAAGAGATGTGCCGCGGAATACCTCGACATAAACTGCGCAGAGGATACGGACCGAAGCGATCTTGCTGGCCCTGCCCACGCCCGCCAGCGCAGAAGCTGTGTAGAAAACAACTGCAGACAGAAGCGCGACTTGAAGAGTGACAACACCGCCTTTCAAGAGAGCGGGAAGAAACACTCTGAGTTCAGAGAATGTCGCAAATGCCAGCCCCGCGACAAACGCGAGAAGTGCGGCGACCGCAGCGACCCGTCCCATGGAGGCGGTCATTCAATCTTCCTCTCTGGCCGTTCGGCCAAGCGGTTTCTCAAGTGATCGACACCGTGATAATTCCAGCGATTGTAGGACTTCCCATGGCGAAGGTACCGCGCTCCGTCGCCAGATGGGTCATGCGCATCCCACGAATTGAATTTGCCTTGCTCAAGCGCCGCGGCCACAAACCTCCTGCGCTTCTGGCTGTTGAGAACCGAGGCTTTCAATTCTCTCAAGTCGCCCCATGTCGTTTCCACATCTTGCAGGAGATCGGCCAGAACCTCGGCATGTGAAGGGTCATTGGATAGATCCGCGCTTTCGTCTGGATCGTTCTCAAGATCGTAAAGAAGCGACCCGGCCTCAAGGGCGTGGATGAGTTTGTACCGACATTTGCGCACCATCACCACCGGTTCGGGCACGCCTTCACATGTCAGTTCCGCCAATGCGGCCCGATTTCGGTTTCCAAACCGGCTGCGGGCCAAGGGCAGTAGGCTTTCCCCATCAAGCGGCCAAGGATCAGCATCGGAATGGGCAATGTCCCGGAGTGTGGGCAGCAGGTCGACGAGCGATACAATCTGGCTGCGCCGCCCGGGCGCAACGCCCGGATATTCAATCATCAGCGGGACGCGAACGGCGTTCTCGTAAAAGACCTTCTTGAACCACATTCCGCGTTCACCCAGCATGTCACCGTGGTCGGATGTGAATATGATGACGGTCTGATCGCGAAGCCCGACGTCATCCAGGGCTGAAATCAGCTCGCCGACGCAACGGTCCGCGTAGGTCAGCGAGCCAAAATAGGCCCGCCGCGCCTTTTGGATTAGGTCCGGCGTGATGCGCGGATCGTCCAGATTGTAGTGTGCGTAGATGCGATCGGTGTGGGTGTCGCGAGCATCCTTGGGGACCCCCGTCATCTTCGGCATGCCGACGATGCGGCTGTCATAGATGGCCCAGTCCTCCTCACGGCAGATATAGGGATCATGCGGATGGGTGAAAGAAGCCAAAAGGAAGAACGGCCGATTGTCAGGGCTGCGTGCCAAATCGAACAGCGCTTGCCGGGCGGCGAATCGTACTTCCTCGTCATAATCCATCTGTACCGTTCGCGGAGCCGTGCCGGCCTTGATAAGGGTTTCGGCGGCGTCGGAGGCGAATTCATCGACATCCGGCGATGACCAGTCGGGCAGCGTCAGCAGGTCCGATGAATAAATCTCAGGCGTCAACCTTTCCTCAAATCCATGCAAGGGATCAGGTCCGACAAAATGCATCTTGCCGGACAGTATTGTCCTGTAGCCTGCCGTGCGCAGAAAATGTGCAATAGTCGGAACTGTCGCGGGCAGTTCGGAAGCGTTGTCGTAGACGCCAATGCGGGTGGCCAGCCGCCCCGTCATCATAGAGGCGCGCGATGGGCAGCAGACCGGAAAGTTGCAATAGGCATTATCGAACACAACCGAGCGTGCGGCCAGCCGGTCGATATTGGGCGTATAACTTACTTCGTTTCCATAGGCCGACAGGGAACACGCCGAGAGCTGGTCCAACTGGACCATCAGTATGTTTCTCCGCTCAATGCTCATGCAGTGCCTTCCTGCATGAAGGCGTGTTCCGGCGACCGCGCCGGAACACGCTGCATTTTGCTGAGGCTCAGGACCCGCAAAGCTCGGCAGTGGTGAACTGCGGAGTTTCCGAAGCCTCCATGCCGTGCTTGACCAGCGTCTCGACATGCACGTTGCTTGATAGACGCTTCGACAGCACTTCGTTGAATGCGGCAACGAATGCAGAGTCCTCTGGTCGAAAGGCGAACGCTCCATGCGGCATCGCGAGTTTGCCCGCAACCATGCTGAAGGGCGCTACCATCTCGAGGTCCTGCTCAGGAACGCTGGCCACGAGCTCGCGCGCTCCGGGAACCGAAAGAGCGTAGACGTCCGCGCGTCCGGCGCGAACAGCTGCAATTGCTGTTGGATTGTCGGGAATTTGCATGATCTTCTCCACACCGCTGTCTCCAGCGTATCCGACATGGGCCGACCCGCTCAGGGCCGCCACGGTCAGCCCCATAGACGCCAGATCGTCATAGTTCCTGATTCCTTTCGGGTTGCCTTTGGGCACGATCAGGGTCTGCTGGATTCCAAAGATCGGCTCGGAGAAGGCCACCTGTTCGCAGCGGACAGGGGTCACGAACATCCCAGCGGCTACGACATCGAAACGGCCCGCCTTCAAGCCTGGAATCAGCGCACCCCATTCCGTTGCCTTGGCCGATTGGATCTTTCCGCCCATCTCTTCAAGAACCGCCTTCAGCGTGTCGACATCGGTGCCAGTCAGGTTGCCGGAGTCGTCTTCGTAAGAATACGGAACAAAATTGAAGAAAGCGACGCGAAGGCCGTCGCCCTTGGCCTTCTCCAAAAGGTCCGCGGATGCCATCGAGGCAGTGAGGACAAGAGCGCTCAACACACCTGCTGCTATATTGATTGGTTTCAACTTACCCTCCTATGGTTCAGATTTGCGCCCTACCGGTCATTGGCAGGGTCTTGGATGATCGCACGTTACCCGATGCCGCGCGACAAGTCTATGAATTCGGCGAGGGTCTGCGCACAGACCAAGCTGTATCGTAAGGCTATACATCCTTCGACTCCGGCTGCTTCGGAGACAACATCTTCAAGACGGTATCGCGGTAAATCAGCGCCGACCGGAGCAGTTCCTCTTTTGGAACAAATTCATCGGGCTTGTGAGCGACGTCGATCGACCCAGGGCCGATCACGACGCCGGTCGCGCCCAACTTGCGGAAGTGCACAAGATCGCAGCCGCCTTGAAAACCTCGAACATGATCGGAACGTCTGTTATGATGCTCAGCCGCTGTCTGCGCCGCTCGTACAAGAGGATGATCGGCATCGGTCTCTGTCGGTCCGCCGGTCGTCGGGCGGAGTTCCAGAATTCTAACCAGCGTATCGGCGCGTCTTGCTGCCCGGTCAACCAACGCGTGCAGTTCAGTCTCGACCTCCGCCTCGTTCTCTCCAGCGATCATCCGGCGGTCCAGCAAGAAGTCACAATGCTCGGCCACAGCGTTGTTGGCATGGCCGCCCCAGGCGCGCGTTACCGTCAGAGACGGCCGCGCCAGAAGAGGATGTTCAAATGCCTGCAAGCGCTGATGTTCGGCACCGATCTCCTCAAGCAGCGGCACAGACAAGAGAATTGCGTTGCGGCCAAGTTGAGGCGAGGCGGAATGCGCCGCTGCGCCGTGCACGCGCACCACAGGTCGCATGCTTCCTTTGTGGGCTGTTACGATCTTGCAGGACGTTGGCTCGCCGATAATGCAAAAGTCGATTGTGAGATCAGAGCCCACGAGATGTTTTGCGCCTCGGCTTTCGCTCTCTTCGTCAATCACGAAGATGCCCATCAATGTGCCCTGCCATTCGGACGCTCGGGCGATCAGCATGCGCATGGCTTCGATCATTGCCGAAAGGGGGCCTTTTGCATCGCAGGCACCGCGCGCAACAAAACTGTCGCCGGCATCCGTCAGGACTAGCGGGTTGCTTGTCCAGCCGGTCCCGACCTGAACGACATCCATATGGGTGTTGAAAGCGAAAGTTGGCCCATCGCCGTTCCTGAAAACGCCAATGACATTTGGGCGGCCGGCGATCACCTCCTTGACAGTTACCTCGCAGCCCAGCCCGGTCATCTCGGCACCGATGAATCTTGCGCAGCCGGCTTCATTGCCAGGAGGGTTTTGCGTGTCAAACCCGACAAGCCGCCGCAGCCGTTCGACAATCGCCTTCTCATGGTTGCCAAGGCTTGCCGAACTCATGCTGTACACCCGCTTACAGCCCTGACGGCATCAAGGCCTACGAAACGGCCGCCCAATACGGAAAGTTCGTTCTCCAGACGCTCTATCAGATAGTCGGAAGATGCCATGTCGAAGAACAGGTGCAGGCAAGGCAACCCGGCAAGATCGGCCCGCGCGATGATTCCCCCTAGGCCGATCGCTTGGGTTTGCGCCACATCAAGATCAGCGAAAACACCCAGCGAAAAATCCACCGCGCAAGTCCGTGCCATCACTTCGGAAACCCGGCGTCCAGCCAATATGAACCAGTTGATTCCATCTTCCCGATGCGCATCCCAGCCAATGGGCCGCGCCTGATCCGCCGCCCATGCAGCACAAAGCCGCTCAGGATGGGCGGACCGGCCAGGTGGGTCAGCGGTGAGCAAAATGTCGGCAGCGCCCAACCGCAGGCAAAGGCCGCCATCACTCTGCCGCGTCGCCCGGTTTGCTGTATCGGGGACAGTGACTCCCTTGGCTTTCAGCCATTCCAGCGCACCGGGGCCCTTGAAACCGCAGCGGGGCAGGGCGGTTAGATCAACCGCGGCAAGCTCGGCCATCTGGGCGATTTCCCCAGCGGCATCGCCATAGGCTGCCGGCGTTGCGGTTTGATTCACCTCGCTGAATACCGCCCCCATCGCCTGGTGCGTCCGATAGGTTGGGATGCGGCGTAGGAAGCTGGCAGGGTCGATCATCGCTAAAGCTCCTGCCGGTCGTTTCCCGGATCGTAGAAGTGCATTGGCACCGTCTTGACCTTCACCTCTGAACTGCCGAGTGGGCGAATTTGAATCTCGTCTCCGACCTGCGTTTCAGGAGCGGCATAAGCCAGGCCGATGCGTTTGCCGAGTGTCGGGGAATAGCATGTGGAGGTCACGAACCCGACGGGATTCCCGTCTTTCATGACCAGACAGCTCTCAGCTATGCTGGATGACTTCCCCGGCGCCTCGAAACCGACAAGCCTGCGGTCCATCCCCAGTCTAGAGCGCTGGTCTATAGACCTCTTGCCCAGATGGAATTCCTTCCTTTTTGACAGTGCCCAAGCCATGGAGACCTGTTCAGGAGCTGTCATGGCATCGGTATCCTGCCCGATGATGATGTGACCCTTTTCAAGCCGCAGAATGCGCGATGCCTCGAGCCCGTATGGTCGCAGGCCATAGGCACCGCCTTTGGACATCAGGGCATCCCATAGCATTTCGCCGCAGCGATAGGGTGTGTGGATTTCGTAGCTCAGTTCACCTGTGAACCCGATGCGCATAACGCGGACCGGAAGCCCGGCGAATTTCCCAGTCCGGCCTTGGAGATAGCCGAACGCCTCCTTCGAGAAATCAATGTCGCTGTCGAAGTCGGACAGAAGTTTCCGCGCTTTGGGACCCGACACATTGACTCCCGAATAGACGGCGGTTGCATTCGTGATATCCGCCTGCAGCCTCCACCGGGCGTTCCAGAACAGCATCAGCTGATAGGTAGACCCGGCGGCGCCTGTGGTCGAAGTGATATGGAAATGGTCGTTTGCAATTCGGTATGCGATGCCGTCGTCGATGATTGATCCCATCTCGTTGACAAGCAGCAAATACCGCACCTTTCCAATTGGCTGCGTGTCGTACTTCATCGTATATAGACGGTTCAACAACCCGGCGGCATCGGGTCCGCGCACCTCGAGTGATCCAAGCGTTGAGATATCCAGCATACCGACGCCGCTACGCACCGCCGCAACCTCTTGCTCAATCGCTGCGGTCCGATCGGGTTCTTCACCGTAGTAGGAAGGGCGCCACCAAGCGCCGACTGGCTGCATCCTGGCGCCGAGTTCAAGGTGCCGGAAGTGCATTGGTGTCCGCCGGTAGTGGGTCGGGTGACTTCCCGCCAGCACGCCCAGCTTTTCCGCGGTGACAGGTGGCCGGGCAGTGGTAACGCCCACTTCCGACACCCGCCTGCCGGTCTGGCGCGCAACCAGCCGTGCAGTGGCCAATGCGGAGTGGCGTCCTTGACTTGGTCCCATTCCGACGGTCGAGAACCGCTTGACCAGTTCAAGCTCACTGTAGCCTTCGGCTACGGTGTTTCCAATGTCACTGACCTGAAGGTCCTCATCAAAATCAACGAAATCCTTGCCGCTTGGGTGCGGCGTGAGTGGCCAGTCGAAGTTCGTCTTGGCTTCACCGGTCCTGACAGGCCTGTCTGCCGGAGCACTTCCGGTAAGCCGGGCAAGCGCCGCCTCGGCTGCGGATTGGCCATCTTCCATCGCCAGAGCGTCATCGTAGGCACCGGCAACCGATCCAGCAAGATGCATGCCCTCTGGGCATCCACGGATTGAGAATGCGCCGGTTGCGTCATCTATCTGCAGCTTGCTGCCGCCTTGTAACGGAAGATGGTAGGAAGGAACGTATCCGCCGGCGATGCACAAGAGGTCGCAATCCACCCAGCGTCCTTTACCGGAGTACCGGTCGCCCTCAATTGCTGAAATCCGGGCGCCCGACACGCGCATATCGCCGCGCGCTTCTGAAACACCCGACCCGGTAAAGTGTGTCACGCCTTCGGGCGGCGAGTCTGTGGGTGCGGAGCGGGCATCGGCAATCGCCGCAACTTCGACATCTGCTTCGATTAGATCGCGTGCGGCTTCATAACCTTGGCTGTTGCAGGTCAAGACGACCGCGCATTTGCCTGGCCGCACCCCGTAAAGCCGCATCAGACGCTGCGCGGCCGATGACTGCATGATCCCGGGCAGATCATTGTTTCTGAAGGGAACAGGTTGTTCCATCGAGCCGGACGCGACGATCACTTCGCGAGCGCGTATCTTGTACATCCGTGTGTTCTGAATCACCGGAATCCAATGGTCCGCGTACCAGCCATTCGCGACTGCGCCGGTCATGACGGTCACGTTGCGGGTCTCGCGCAACGTCTTGATCATTGCATTTACGTTTTCCGTGCTTGGCCCTGGCCGTGCAAACCGTGCCGAACCTCCCAGATCGGCATTTTCATCAACAAGAACAACCGAACCGCCTCCCTTCGCAGCAGTGAGAGCCGCCGAGAGTCCGGCAGGCCCGCCTCCGATGACTAGGACATCCGTGAATCTGTACTCCTTGTCGTATGTCATGGGCTTTGTCTCGAGCGAGACCCGTCCGAGTCCTGTCCTGCGTCGAATCATCGGTTCCCAGAATTTCAGGAAGGCGTTTCTTGTCGGCCTCCAGAAATCTCGATAGTAGAACCCTACGGGAAGAAACCTTGCGAACCTGTCGAGAATGGCGTTCCGGTCCCGATCAAGCGTTCCGCTGTAGTTCTGGCCAGTTATCGACAGTCCGGGTTTGATGTCGCGGCAATCGGCATGAACGTTCGGTTCGTGGCCGACCTGCACAAGGGTATTCGAATCCTGTCCCGCCATCGTCAGCGGCCCGCGCGGACGGTGGTATTTGAATGAACGCGACAGCATCAGGCGGCCGTTCGCGGCGAGCGCGCTTGCGATCGTGTCCCCGGCGTATCCGAAATACGTATCGCCTTCGAATGTGAATCGTACGGCTGCAGTGCGGTCGATGCGGCTGCCCCAGGGAAGTGGCAATCGGGCGGGATGGCGCATCATGTCTCGCTGCCCGGCTGGTCGGGCGTGAATGTGCGGATCACCCTATCGGTGATCGTATCCCGCTCCGCGACGAAGAAAAAATTGGTTGGTGTATGACACCACCACTCCCGCAATACACCGTCGGGGTTGGGGGCATGAAATATATAGTGCGCCCACTCTGCGTCGGTTGCGGCGGCAGGATCAGGCGTGTCCTTCACCGGCCCGAAATACTGGAATTCCGTAATGTTGCGGGGTCCGTTCAAGGGACAGAGCATGATCTTCATTATATGTGCCCCTTAGTGCCGCGCCGCTGTGGCGCCCATTTCGTTGACAAGCGAGAATGTCTCGAAACGTTCCAGGCTGAAAGGTCTGAGAATATCCGCTGTCTTCCCGTCCGCGACTGATTTGGCGATATATTTTCCTGAGACGGGAATGGCCTTGAAGCCATATGTCCCCCAGCCTGTGTCAAGCCAGTAGTTCGTGATCGGCGTCGATCCCATGATCGGGCTGTAGTCCGGTGTCATGTCTGCCATTCCGGCCCAGGAACGAAGTATCTTGACCTCGTGCAGGAATGGAAACAGGTGCAGGATCGCCTCGATCAAGTGCTCTTTCAGTTCCAGCGTCACGCGGGTGGAGTAGAGCTGATACGGGTCGGTTCCGCCGCCGATGATTAACTCGCCCCGCGCTGACTGGATAATATAGGCGTGCATGTTCGCCGAGGATACAATGCAGTCGAAGAGCGGCTTGACCGGTTGCGTGACCATTGCCTGCAATGGGAATGTGCGTATGGGAAGATCAAGTCCGGCAAGTTTCGCCACCCGGTAATTCATGCCGGCACAGGCCTGAATGATCTGCCCTGCGTGAACCGTGCCCCTGTTGGTCCTGATCTCCGTAACCCGATTGCCCTTGCGCTTCATCGCAAGGACTTCAGTCCGTTGGTGGATTTCGACGCCGCGCTCGGATGCGCCCCGGGCATAGCCCCAGGCGACGGCGTCATGCCGGGCTGTGCCGCCATCGGCGTGCCAAAGGCCCGCCAGGATCTCATGCGGACCGCCATAGTCCATGTTGATGAAAGGCAGAGTCCTTTCTACTCCCTTCTGGTTGACAACTTCGACGTGCGTGCCCATTAGCCGCCCCATCTCGGCCCGCTGATGGAAAGTCCGGACCGTTCCTTCCGCATGAGCCAGGGTGAATTGCCCGCGCTGGGCGAACATTACGTTGAATCCGAGTTCGTCGGACATCTCTTCGTAGAGTTTGACGCTCTCCTTGTAGAATTCCACCGATTGCGGCGTGATGTAGTTGGACCGGATAGCCGTCGTGTTCCGCGCGGTGTTGCCGCCGGCGAGATAGCCTTTTTCCAACACCGCCACATTTCTGATGCCATGGCGCTTCGAAAGATAATATGCGCTCGCCAGGCCGTGCCCGCCGCCGCCGATGATCACGACATCATAACTCGGCCTCAAGTCCGGTGTCGGCGGAATATCGCCACGCACAGGATACTTCCTGCTCAGCCCGTATTTCAGAAGGGAGAAGACCATCTCACACCCGGATCAGATCACGGGAAACGGTGCCCAGCACATCGTAACCCGTGTCCGTCACAAGGATGCTTTCGCTGACGCCCACGGTGAATTCGCCCCATTTCCGCAGGGCCACGGGAATATGAAACGCCATGCCGGGCATCAGCGGCACCTTCACGTTATGGTACATGCCCAAGAGGGGGCCTTCGTCCCACCCGGGTGCGAAGGCGATGCCGATAGAGTAGCCGACGCGTTTCTTGAAACTGTCGGTCAATCCAGCCCTGTCAATCACTTGCTGCGCCGCGATATGAGCGTCTTCACAGGTGTTTCCGGGGCGCACAGCGTCCAGGCAGGCGGCGAGTCCCTCCATCGCGACGTTATACATGTCGAGGAATTCCTGTGAGGTATCGCCCACGACTGCCGATCGCATCAGGACGGCGTGATAGCGGTCATGACAGCAGGCGGGCTCAAGGACAATGTTGTCTCCCGGCTTGATTGGCTCGCGCCGCCAAGTGTGGTGAGGAATGCCGGTTCGGCGCCCGGCCGATACAAGGGGTTCCATGCCCACATATTCGCCGCCAGCCTTGATTGCCGCCCCGACCATGGCTGATACGATATCGTTTTCGTTCATGTTCTTGGATGCCGCGTCCTGCAGCGCGGCGATTGCCGCGTCCTGCGCGGCGTCGACATAGGTTGCCGCGACCCGGATTTTCCCCTGCTCAAGCGGCGATTTGACCAGGCGGCAGCCCTCGACCAATCCCGAACCGTCCGTGAGATTTCCCAGTGTTAGTGACAGGCTTTCAAAGAATGCGACAGGAAGGAAAAAACCTTTTTTGTCGATCGCGATCCGCTTATCGATCCATCCATTGCCGCGGATGGCGTCGACCAAGAAATCGCTCGGATTCTGGTCGTCCTGATATACCGCGATGTCCTTGACAAAGGTATTGGCAACCAAGTTGGCCAATTCAAGCTGGCGGACGATGAAAACCAGTTCACCGTCAATCGGAAGGATCAGAGCCTGAAACGTCGAGTATCCCGGCGTCTGCTGGCCGCACAGGTAGAAGATGTTTTCGGGGCCTGTTACCATAAGAATGTCGACGCCCTTTTTGGCCATCGCGGATCGGACCGCGGTCTGGCGCGCTTCGAATTCATCTTTGGGAAACACGGCAGCCTGGGCCGACACGACCCCCGGAACGGTTACTGTTGTCATAGTTGTGCCCTATGTTTGGCGGCAGCCTGAGGTTGCCGATAAAGCTGACCGGCAGGGATCCTTGAAGTGTTAACACCGATTGCGGAAAGAACCGACCAGATGGCGGCGGTGTTCGATGTCACCACCGGAATGCGGAGTTCGGATTCAAGCTCTTCGGCGACTTCCATCGCCCGCAGCATCGTGCAGGACACGAACAAGCCGCCAGCGGCGCGAATTTCGTTGGCTTGTGCCAACAGCCCATCAACAATTCTTCGTGGCGGTATATGCGAGACGTCGCGGCTGAATGCGCAGCCGAAACTATGTTGTCCGGTGACGCAGATTCCCCGGCTGGCCAAGAATTCGACTTCAAGCGTGTTCACCTCTGGAGCATAGGGTGTTGCCATAAAGACCTGTGACAGCCCCATGGCGCTCAAGGCTTCGGCGACCGCTGTTGCGGTTGTTGTCGCCGATACGCCCGTGGCATCTGTGATCGACTGGCACACGGTCGCATCCCACGTCGGCCCGCGAAAGAAACTGGCTGCAGTACAGGCAAAAAGGAAAAACTCGACCTGCACCTCGGCGACCTTTTCCGCTGTCGGCGCGGCGGCGTCGCACATCATCTGAAGCGATTCGTCCGCTGCAAGCTTGGCTCCCCTCGGCATGTCCATGCGGCCGATGTGGAACGATACGCCCCGCGGCAGGAATCGCTGCAGGTCATATTCCACAATCGGATCAGAGTCGCCGACCAGAATGCCGATTCGTCGCATTTGTGTTCACCATAGACACTGCCTGTATACAGGTGAGAGGAATTTGTGCCAACAAAAATATCAGTGCGCGTGGAATATTCTGATGGATTGGCGTCATCATCCACGGTGGTGCCGACGTTGGGGCCGGACCGAACGGCAGCAGCAGCGGTCTCCGGGTGAACCTGCCGGCATGTGAAGAGCGCCCGCCGGTTCTGCCGATCCACAATGGCGGCGTAAAGCCGCGGCCCCAAGGGAAGTCCGTGAAGCGGTTCGGCTGGATCACCAACCACGGACCGAGTACAGAATATTCTCGACGCTGAAGCGCTAGGGGCGCGATATCGTGCATTCGCACGGCTGCAACACAGTCAGGTTGGCCAGCGTCCTGGCAGTGATTATCATGACTGCTTTCGCGATTGGTGAAGCTGGACGGAGCTGTGCCGCAGTGAGTCAAGGCTGCACCGCACCGGTTGGCGCGTGGACCGCGGTGTAGGACGATATGGCGGGCTTTTCGGCTGCGCGGATTTGCCAGGTCGGTTTCGCCTGCTTCACTCCCCGCATGCGGGAGGAGCCGTACGCCTCCGGCTCAGATCTGACCGCGCCGCCTTGCAGACTGAACGGTACGCCTTCTGAGCGCAGGTCACCGGAGTTTGCTCCGGCCGACTGGACCGGTGCGCCCTCGCGACAGAGACCACGTGATTCCGTCGTTCTGAAATCGGAAAGATAGCCTAAACCGACATCGCAGCCATCATTGACGCCTCAAGCAAGGACTGGGTCTCCCACTGATCACCCGCCACCTGATGCCTTCCGGAGTCGGCCGGGCCGGAACGGCGAAGGCACCGCCCGCGGACATCGCAGGATCCGGAAGGCCCGTTGGTTGTCGTTGCGGCAGGTATCCGGTATCCTGCGGCTTGGGCAAGCGAGCCAACATCGCTTCGGAAAAGGCAGTACGCGGTTGAATGCCAAGATGCGCAGAAAGAACTCAGTTGATTCTATATATTCAGAGCTAAAACGCCGAATGCTGACAGCAGAATTGCCGCCGGGTCAAGTTGTTTATGAAGGAGCGCTTTCTGAGGAATTCGGCCTTTCGCGCACGCCGATCCGAACCGTGCTGAACCGTTTGCAACGGGATGGATTGGTAGAAACCCGCCGGGGATTTGGCAACACGGTCACAGAAATTGACTATTCGGCTTTTCAAGATGTATACATGTTGCGCGTCCGAATGGCTGAACTCATCGGGGAGTTCGCAAATGTCGAGCGCATTGACGACGCAACCAGGCGACTTAACGACGTTGAGAAGGCGCTTGACGCGCTCAACGCGGAGAAGCTTGACTACAAAGCTCTGTCAGCGGCAAACATATGGCTTGTGGAGACCGCATTGGTGTTACTGGAAGGGACAGTGCTCCGCGAGATCACAGACATGCTTTTCGTAAGGACGGCGCGCATCTGGCACCTCGCAATTCCCTATCTCGACTGGTCGGAAGAAGTCGACGCCGCGGCTTCCGAGGCGCGAGAGGCCCTTCGTGCTTTGAATGAAAGAGATATCGAGACTTACGGGTTGGTCCGGCGTAATTTCACCATGCTTGCGTTTCGTCGTATCGCGCGGCACCCGCAGCTCTTTGAGTGCGGCTAGGCCATTTTGCGCAACGGCGTACCCGGCCGCTGCCGTGTCTGCCATTCAGGGTCAACGAAATAGGGTAAATTTGACGGCGGCAGCCTTCGGCCAAGGATATGATCGGATGCCTTTTCGCCGATCATCATCGAAGGAGCATTGAGATTGCAGCTGGGAATCATTGGCATGATAGAACTGTCGGCGACCCGAACTGCGTCCACGCCATAAACGCGGCATTCGGGATCCACCACGGCATCCGGTCCGGTCCCCATCTTACAGGTGCCGGAAGGATGATAGGATGACTGCATATGGTCCCGAACAAAGGCATCTATTTCGTCATCGGTCTGAACGTCGGCTCCTGGAGATAGCTCACGTCCCCGATAGCCATCCATCGCAGGTTGGCCAAGGATCTCACGGGCGAGCCGGAAAGCGGAGCGGAACTCGACCCAATCCTCATGACAGGACTGGTAGTTGAAGGCTATCGACAGCCCATCGTCAACGCTTGGCCCCTTCAGTTTCACCTGTCCTTTTGACTGGCTGCGCTGCGGTGAGACCTGCACCTGAAATCCATGGAATTTGTAGAAATCCTTGCTGCCTTCCTCGACGGCGATCGGGAAGCAATAGAACTGCAGGTTGGGGAACCTGATTCCGGCCTCGCTGCGCACGAATGCGCCGGTTTCAAAGTGATTGCTCGCAAGTACGCCGTCGTGAAAGATCAACCAGCGCGCAATGGCGCGCACCTGCCCCAGCGGTCCAAGATGCTTGAACAGCGACACAGGTTCAAGGCAGGCCATCTGAATTGCACTGATCTGATGATCCTGCAGATTGGCCCCGACCCCGGGCAGATCATGTATGACAGAGATGCCGTGTTCGCGTAGATGTTCGGCTGGTCCCACACCCGACTGCATCAGGAGTTTTGGGGTGTTGAACGGTCCCGAACACAATATGACTTCGCGCACGATCTTGACTGCCCTTTCCGCGCCGCCTTGGCGGTAGAGGATTGCAACCGCGCGTTTGTCGTCCCAGACTATCTTGGTCGCTTCCGCCTTTGTCAGGATCGACAGGTTAGGCCTTTTTCGGGCTTCCCGCAAAAATCCGCGCGCGGTACTCCATCGGTAGCCGTTGCGGGCGTTCATCGGAAAGCGGCCAAACCCTTCCTGCGAATAGCCGTTAACGTCATCTGTCGGTCTGTACCCTGCTTCGGCGCAAGCTTTCAGGAAGGCTTCCGAGATCGGATTCAGCTTCGGCGCGGTACTAACTCCGATCGGTCCGCCCCGCCCCTGATATTCGTTGGCTGGGTTTTCCCACCCCTCAAGACGACAATAGTACGGCAGAACGTCGGCGTATGCCCAGCCTTGAACTCCGGCCTTCGCCCAGCCCTCGTAATCGAGTGCGTTCCCGCGCAGGTAGACCAAACCATTGATGCTGGAGGAGCCGCCCAGAACCCGGCCACGGGCTTGCTTCAGGCGCCGCCCGCTTAGATTGGGTTCGGGCTCGGTTTCATAGTCCCAATTGTATTGCGGCGCATTGAAAGCATATCGAGCCGCGGCAGGAATATGAAGGAGCGGACTAGTGTTTTCAGGGCCCGCTTCCAGGAGAATCACACTTATGCCCGGAACTTCGCTGAGGCGCGCCGCCACTATCGCGCCGGAACTGCCTGAGCCCACTACAACGTAATCTGCCTGCATTCGGCCGTCCAGCCTTCCAACGCCTCGCTAGGGAGAATTATTCACCTGTTGGCATGTTGTGCAATTACGTCGCCAATCGCAACCGCATTATGCCGTCTATGGGCAGTGTTGCCGTTTGGGACACCGCGTGGGCCATATCCCCAAACGCAGCCACGGACCATACGACTCCCTGTCAGAAGTGGAACCGACCGATCGGCAAGGCTCATATAGTCGCACCGATCGACGGGCTCGAAAACTGCCGCCAGCTTGCAAAAGGGCGGTGGCGGCACTTCAATAGAACGCCATCATGTTGTTCCGCAGGATGACCTGAATCGCGTAAACACCGATCAACGCAATCAAAGGCGCCAAATCAAGGCCGCCGGTATTAGGCAGAAAACGGCGAATTGGCGCATAAATTGGCTCAAGAAGCTGATTCAGCCCGTTCCAAATCTGAGAGACGACCGGTTGCCGTAGGTTCAGGACCTGAAAACCGATCAACCAGCTCATGATGATATGCGCAATCATGACGAACCAGACTACATTGAGGATCAACATTAGGATCTGAAAAAGCGAAGTCATGGACATGCCCCTGAATTCAATGAGCGCTGCAGTCTCAACTAAGGGGCGCGAAGCGGACTGGCAAGCCGCAGAACTCTGGGCCAGGTGGTCGCATAGAGCAATGTGTCCTGAACAAGGGACAGAAGCTATCCTGGTCTCATGATCATCGGCTTACTCCGGCTGTCATCGTCTATTGTCACCACAGCAAAGTGGTTGTCATGGTTCGAACTGTGACACCGTCCTGACCCATGCTGCGGCCGCTTGTCTTATGTGCTCGCTGACTGTCATATCATCCGGAAATCGAAGGCGGGAAACATGGCAGAATCAAGCACTGGGCAGAAAATATGGGGCTGGATGATGTTCGACTGGGCCAGCCAGCCCTACAACACGCTTCTTCTTACCTTCATATTCGGCCCATTCTTTGCTGACATCACTGCTGACCGCCTCATGTCAGCTGGTGCTGACGAGGAGTTGGCCAGAGCCAACGCGCAGGCGTATTGGGGATACGGACTCGCCGCATCGGGCGTATTGATTGCCGTCACGGCACCTATCCTGGGCGCGATCGCGGACAGTAAGAAACGTCGGCTACCCTGGATCTGGCTGTTTTCCGTTCTCTACGTAGTTGGAGCCACGGGACTCTGGACAGCGGAACCGGCCGGCTTCAGCGTGCTCGGCGTGCTGGCATTCTTCGCTGTTGGACTGATCGGAATGGAATTCGCCACGATCTTCACCAATGCGATGTTACCGACCTTGGGAAATCGAAGGGAGATCGGAGCGATTTCTGGCAGGGGATGGGCACTTGGCTATGTTGGAGGTGTTCTTGCACTCGCCCTTACGTTGGTGTTTCTCGCGGAAAGCAAGAGTGGAGTCACATTGATCGGGCTGGAGCCAATCTTCGGCCTTGATCCCACGCTTCGTGAAGGGACGCGTTCGGTCGGACCATTTACCGCAATCTGGTACGCGGTATTCATGATTCCGTTCTTCCTATGGATTCGTGAACCTCCCGTCATCAAACACCGTGTTCCATCTGTCAGGCAGGGATTGCGGGATCTGGGGAAGACACTGAAATCAATGCCAGGGCGACCGTCAATGGCATCGTTCCTGGCATCCTCCATGTTCTATCGAGACGCGTTGAATGGAATTTACACCTTTGGCGGCATCTACGCCTTCGGTGTGCTGGATTGGTCGCTGATTGACATTGGGGTCTTCGGGATAGTTGGAGCGGTCTCCGGTGCCATTTTCGCTTGGGTAGGTGGGCTGGCGGATCGAAAATTCGGACCGAAGCCAGTGATCACAACCTGCATCGTACTTCTTGTGGTGACGGTGATCATGATCATCACGGTGAGCAGAACAACTGTGCTCGGGCTAACGATCGACCCTACCTCATCGATTCCTGACATAGCGTTCTATTTCTTCGGCTCCGTCATTGGTGCGGCCGGAGGTGCGCTGCAGGCCGCGAGCCGAACAATGCTGGTCCACCAGTCGCGGTTGGAGCGTGTAACGGAAGCATTCGGTCTCTACGCGCTGGCGGGCAAGGCAACCGCGTTCCTGGCTCCCGCTGCCATTGCCATTGTTTCAGATCTGACTGGAAGCCAGAGATTGGGCGTTACGCCACTGATTGCGCTTTTCCTGTTCGGCTTAATCCTGCTACTCTGGGTAAGGCCAGAAGGAGACAGAACCACATGATCAAGGTTCCTGCCAAGTTCCTGTCTGTGGCAGCCGTTCTGTCCCTTGGTCTGGGCCCGTCGGCAAGCGGACAGACGGGCTCAATGCTAACCGATAACGGCATCGACATGATGGCAGTCGCAAAGACTCTGTTCGGCGCTGAACGGAACGCCTCGACTCAGGCGCCTGAGCCGGTTGGAAGCTACGCCAAGGGGTGTCTTGCCGGGGCGGTCCAATTGCCGGAGAGTGGGCCAACCTGGCAGGCGATGCGGCTGAGCCGCAACCGCAACTGGGGCCATCCCGAGACGATCAGATTCGTCAAGCGACTGTCCAGGTCGGCCGCTGGACAGCCCGGCTGGAAAGGACTTTATGTCGGCGATATATCCCAACCAAGGGGCGGGCCTATGCTTACAGGGCACCGTAGCCACCAGATCGGGTTGGACGTCGACATTTGGATGCGGCCTGCCGACGACCTGACCCTCTCCGTTCAGGATCGGGAGGAAATCTCTTCCATCTCGATGCGCCGCAACTCAGGAGCCTACGTCAATGAAGACTGGACCCGGGCCCATCACAGAATCCTGAAGGCGGCTGCAAAAGACAAAGCTGTGGCGAGGATATTCGTCTTTCCGGGCGCAAAGGTCCAGATGTGCAATGACGAAGGTGAAGACCGGGTCTGGCTCCGCAAGATCCGGCCATGGTGGGGGCACCACTACCACTTTCACGTCCGGCTCAATTGCCCGGACGGTGCATCCGATTGCGTCGAGCAGCAACCACCTCCATCTGGAGATGGCTGCGAAGCCGCTGAGAGTTGGGTATATGATATCCTAAATCCGAAACCGCCGGATCCCGATGCACCGCCACCCAGGCCGCGTCCCGAAATCATGATGGCTGACCTGCCCATGCTGTGCGCACACATTCTTTCGATGCGCTGACTGGTTCGGCCTTGGCGGTACCGTTGCTTGATATCGGGGCGCATCGCACCGGCGATCCGAATCCGGTGCTGTTGGTGACATTGCTCGATCGGAGGCACCGGGAACCCGCCGAAAGGTTCGCTGGCCCCGAAAGTCGTGAATGGTGTGTGACCAATTGCCGGGAGTCCGATTGGTTGTGAGAACGGATTAGAGGCGTTAATCACGTTTGGTCTCAACCAACCGGGCAGCCATGCCGCCCTCCATTCTTTCGGTTCGCCACATGTCCCGCATAATTCCCGGTGTTGTCGCCATGGCTGCCATTGTCGTGGCATCGAACGTGCTGGTTCAGTTCCGTTTCGGCGACTGGTTAACCTGGGGGGCCTTTACCTACCCATTCGCGTTTCTCGTGACGGACATCATCAACAGAATACACGGCGCAAGGCCGGCACGGGCTGTCGTCTACGCGGGATTTGGTGTCGGTGTCGTCTGCTCGGCCATCGGCACGCTGATAACCGGTGAATTTGGCCCTCTGGTAACCCATCGTATCGTGCTCGGGTCTGGCCTCGCATTCCTGACAGCCCAGCTGGTGGACGTCTCGGTATTCAGCCGTCTGCGGAACCGGGCATGGTGGCACGCGCCACTGGCCTCGACATTGATTGGCTCGACGCTGGATACCATTCTGTTTTTCTCCATCGCGTTCTCCGCGACCCTGATGTTCCTTGAACCCAGGAACGATGTTGGCTGGGCAAACGAAATCCTCCCACTTCTTGGCTTGGGCCCGGCCGCGCCGCTATGGGTGTCCTTGGCGCTAGCGGACTGGATGGTCAAGCTTGGAATTGCGTTGGTCGCGCTTATTCCTTACCGACACCTGATCAAGGTAGTTTCGGCACGCACAGCATAGGATTTCCTGGTCGAATCGAATTCGGATCCTGCCCGCCGTACTCGAAGCAACCGAAAGACGAGCCGCACGCAACTTGCACGTCCGCTGGTGTTGGCTCAAGGTGTTTGTACATAGGCAGGTCGGGGACTGGCGTAGCTACACAGTCAAGATGGCGTCGTCGGATGGTCGGCGACCCGGGAGTGAATTTCCCAAGTGCCTGACCGTCGCCCTGATTTGGCTGGCAGATGCTTTTGATCGAGTTGGTATGATGTTGAATGAAGGAGTGATGATTGCTGCAGCGAATGCCCGTCCCGGTAAACCGGGTGCGTGGAGTTGAATCCATAGCACCGGGCCGAACGTCCAGACACCATAGGTCCCTGGTATCGGAATTGACTGAAATCAGCCGTAACATATCGGAACATCGGTCAGTCACTTCCATCGAGGATCTCAGCATGAAGTGCGACAGGCAATGCGATTTCCCGTGAATTGGTCATGAAGATAACTGAAAACGTGCTCATCGAGGACTGGGAGTTTAGCGAGCAGTTCATTCGTGCGGGCGGCCCCGGTGGCCAGAATGTGAATAAGGTCGCGACTGCGGTCGAACTCAGATTCGAAGCGGCTCGCTCTCCGAACCTGCCGGCCCCGGTCAAGGCGCGCCTCAAGAGACTGGCGGGGCGACGCTGGACTGTGGACGGTGCAATCGTGATCCAGGTTGACGAAACACGCAGCCAAGGAAGAAACCGGGAGATCGCCCGAAATCGTCTTGCCGATCTCATCCGTAAAGCCACAATCGCTCCCAAGCGTAGGGTTCCGACAAAGCCAACCCCAAAATCGAGGCTCAAGAGATTGAAGGCCAAGAGAATGCGCGGCGAGGTCAAGTCGTTGCGGGAACGGGTCAGGAACGGAAGCGACGACGGTTGAGACTGCCCTCTGAATTGCCGCCCGCAAGTCACCGTCGCCTGAGCTGACCTTAAGGTGAGCATCAGTAGATCAGGCCAAGGTTGAATCACTTTGGCCGTGAGCAGTCGCCCAGATCAACTGAACCGCAACTTTCCAGAGATTCCAGCGAAAAGACTGTGAAATCCACCACCCGCCTGCTTGCCAAGTCATTCGACGGCCATTAGGCAGCCGAGCATGAATGTTGGGACGCGGAAAAGGACTGTCGTCAGTTCCTGGAATGAATGGGACCCGCTGCGGCATGTGATCGTTGGGCGGGCGGATGGTGGCCACATTCCTCCGAGGGAGCCTGCCCTGGATGCAAAGGTTCCCGAGGACAGCGATATGCGTGGGAAATGGGGACAAAGGCCGAAGGAAACGATCAACCGGGCCAACGAGCTTCTCGACGGCTTTGCCGCCATTCTTCAGTCGCGGGGCATTCGGGTGGACCGCCCCGTGCCAATCGATCATTCGCTACCGGTCACTACGCCCGACTTCCATACAGATAGCCAGTTCGGCTGCATGCCCCCTAGGGACGTACTTCTGACAGTCGGTCCGGAAATTCTCGAAGCGACAATGTCCTATCGCTGCCGGTGGTTCGAATATCTGAATTACCGTCCTCTCCTGCAGCGATATTGGGAAGAGGATCCGCACTTCAGGCACGAGGCGGCACCGAAGCCGCGGCTGACCGCTGCCGATTACCGGGATGACTATCTTTCAGAAGGGATCGATGTGGACCAAAGGCTGAAATGGACCGCCGAGAGGTTCTTTGTCACCACCGAGGAAGAGCCACTATTCGATGCCGCAGATGTTCTGAGGTTCGGAAAGGACCTGATCGTTCAGCACGGGTTCACAACCAACCTCAAGGGAATCGAATGGCTCCGGCGGCATTTCTCCGATCACCGGGTTCATGCGGTCAACTTCCCCGGTGATCCCTATCCAATCCACATTGATGCGACGTTCACGCCGATTCGGCCAGGGCTGATCCTGAACAATCCGCTGCGACGTCTTCCTGACGATCAGCGCATTATGTTCAGCAGGAACGACTGGGAGATCGTCGATGCCGCGCAGCCAGCCCACAACAAACCGCCCCCGCTCTGCTATTCTTCCGTCTGGCTCAGTATGAACGTCTTGGTGCTTGACCCAAAGACCGTCTGTGTTGAGAAAACGGAAGTGTACCAAGCTGAACAACTCGACAGGCTGGGTATGGAAGTGATTGAAGTTGACATGCGCGATGCCTACGCGTTTGGAGGCGGGTTGCACTGCTGTACTGCCGATGTCCTTCGTGAAGGGAATATGCAGGACTACTTCCCTGCCCAATAGTCGGAACCATCAAGGTAATGGACAGTTGACGGAAATACCGACTGCCATCGCCCGACATTTCCGCTCGTCCCATCGAATCAGCTGAAGATGGTACTGCGCAACCAAATTGACTGCGCTGGATCGGCAGTTCCCTTCGATGGCTTGTTTGACACATTCGGCACTGATCCAGCAACCAATCGCGGAGGAGAACATGCAAGATCGCCTGCGGATGCGAAGGGACCGGCTGCTTGGGCCGAACATGACGACCTTCTACAACGAACCGGTGCATATCGTTCGAGGGGAAGGAGTCTGGCTGTGGGATACCTGCGGACGCAGATATCTGGACTGCTACAACAATGTCGCGCATGTCGGGCACTGCCATCCTAGGGTTGTCGATGCGATCGACAGACAGGCCAGGACGCTCAACACCCATACGCGCTACCTGCACGAAGGCATTCTGGACTATGCGGAGCGGCTGACGGGTACGTTTCCCTCACATCTGGATTCCGTTGTAATGGTCTGCACCGGATCGGAAGCGAACGACATCGCGCTTCGAATGGCTCAGGTGATCACCGGCAAGACCGGGATCATCGCAACCGACAGCACCTATCATGGAAACACCGCCCTGGTCTCGCAGCTCTCCGCAAGACAACCACCGGTTGGAGGTTATGCCCCGAACGTCGTTCGCGTACCTGCGCCCGACAGCCTGCGGCCGGTTGGCGGTAGCGTCGGCGGGCAGGCAAAGGCCTTCGCTGACCACGTCACGAAAGCCATCAACTGGCTTGACGATCAGGGTCACGGCCTCGCCTGCCTGATTCTCTGTCCATATTTTGCCAACGAAGGGTTTCCCGACTTACCGCATGGATTTCTTGATCTGACAGTGGAAGCGGTCCGCAAGGCCGGTGGTATCCTCATCGCAGACGAGGTCCAGCCAGGATTCGGCAGGTTGGGAAGTCACTTCTGGGGACATAGTCGCATCGGGATTCATCCTGACGTAGTAACCCTCGGAAAGCCGATGGGTAACGGCCACCCGGTAGCGGCGGTGATTGCCCGTCGCGAGATCACCGCCGCTTTCCGCAGGGCATATAGGTACTTCAACACTTTCGGAGGAAATCCAGTCAGTTGCGCTGCGGCGATGGCAGTGCTGCAGGTGCTCGAAGAGGATCGGCTGGCGGAGAATGCGCATGATGTGGGAACCTACGCACTTGAACAACTCCGGAAACTGCGGCATCCGCTTATCCGCGATGTGCGAGGCGCTGGATTGTTCTTCGGAGTTGAATTCGCAGACGATGAACTGCGACCCCTCCCGGAATTCACCAAGAGTGTCGTTGAAGCAATGAAGGATCGTGGGATTCTCCTCAACCGACTTGGACGCGACTACAGCTGTCTGAAGATCCGCCCGCCAATGCCTTTCAGCTGTGAGCATGCGGATATCCTGGTTGACGCCCTGGCGGAGGCCCTCGCGGTCTCGCGGTCGCATCCGGATGACCACTGAGGCATTGGCAATAAGGGCAGCGGAGGCATGGGGCGGTACGGCACATCCGCCACGCCTGCTGTCGCACCGTGAGAACGCCGTCTTTGAAGTCACGTTGCCGTCAGGCCTCGCCGCACTTCGGCTGCATCGACCTGGATACAGGACCGACTCGCATATCCGGTCGGAACTTGACTGGACCAACGAGCTGGCCATGCGGGGATTCCCGGCACCTGAACCCGTCGCGATGTCAGGTGGCGACTATCTGCTTGCACTCGACAACCGGCTTCGTGCGAGCGTCATTGTGTGGATGGACGGCGCACCGATTGGTACAGGGTCATCTCCGCTGACCGCGGACGATCTGGTGACCTATTTCGAGGTCGGCGCGCTATTGGCAAGACTGCACCGGACAACCATGGAGATCGGGCCCAAACGGTTTGACCGGCCTTCTTGGGACATTGATGGGTTGACAGGCCCGCGACCCTTGTGGGGCAGATATTGGGACATGCCGGGTCTATCAGTCGAACAGCGCCGCCTGTTGATTGCCGCACGTGACCGGGCTCGTTCACAGCTTGTGGGCTATGCGGCGAATGGAGGCGAGATTACCCTGATTCATTCCGACGCCCTGCGCGAAAACGTCTTTCGACGACCGGATGGATCGTTGGCGCTGATTGACTTCGACGATTCCGGTTTCGGTTTCGTGATGTATGAACTTGCGGCGAGCATATCTCAGGCAGTAACCGATCCACTTTATCCAATGGCGCAGCGGGCCGTCATCGAAGGATACTCCAAGGAGCGACCTCTCACCCCGTGCGACAGGTCCATGTTCGGTGTGTTCGCAATGCTTCGTGCGTTTTCCTCATTGGGATGGACAGTCCCAAGATTGCGGAATGACCATCCCAAGCTGTCAGTCTATATCGAACGAGCCTGTATGCTTGCTGCAAAGTACCTCATGGAAGACTGACGATATTGCCATTTTGGGATTTCTGGAATGGCTGGCAAGGTCTTGACGGCGACGCATTTCGACCGAATCCGAAGGCTGTGCAGGAATCGCAGATGTAGGTTGACAGGCGACTCCTCTCAACACCGAAAGGTATGCGGAATCATCCAGTTCCACTCTCAGGTGCGGCACAAGGAATCCTGCGGGAAAAGGCAGCGGTCTTCAGATCAACTTCCCTATCGCTATCGCCAAAACAATCGTTTGGCGTGGTTTCCTGTCTGCCCACGAGGTCGAAAGGGGACGAGGACACGGATTTAAGTGTGATAGATTGATAGCCCCCGGTCCGGGCATTCCCTGGTCCCGGCCTCCACGCGGCGCCCGCCGACCTCGAGGACGATGTCGTACAGGACGCGGCGCTCCCGTCCGGCGGGGGCGACCCCGGGAGGTCGGCGCCGCAGGCGTCGCAGGCATCGACGGCGACCGTCTCCCCGGCGGTGGTCCTGCGCATGTCCGTGCCGGTCCGCAGGTTCGGTTCCGCGCCCCGGCCGCTGTCCCTTCCGGTACGCCGGGCGGTCCCGTCCCTCTCCGTCCGCGACGGAGGGATGCCGGAGCTGGCGCCGGTCCTGCGGGCCGTCCGCTCCGGCGGCACGGCCACCAGGATGCCGGGCGGCGGGAAAAGGGCCTTGACCGGCGCAGGGGTGTCCGCGCCCGCCCCGCCCTTCCGCCTGATGGCATCGAACCGGGCCCGGCAACCGTCCAGCCGCCCGCGCGGCGAGGCCGCGTTCACCGTCGGCGCCGCTCCGCCTCCACCGCCATGACCGCCGCCTCCGCCGTGATTCGCCCGGACGGATGGACAGTGCGGCGGGCAGCTCCATTATGCCAGGCCCAGGGATGGCCGACGGCGGACAGGCGCGGATGACGGGACAGGATGCCCGGCCCGAAAGCCGTCAGGCGGGACGGTCAGGGATGAAGGGGCGAGCAGTTACGTTTCCATGAGCGAAGCGCCGGACAGCCACCTCCTCGTTTCATTCCTGATTCTCTGAACATACGAGGTCGCCGTTCTGGAGGAGCGCATGAAGACGATGAAAGCCGAATATGAGAGCGCGTTGGGCCGGCTGCGGGCCGACATGGCGGGACAGAAGGTCTGGCTGTTCGCGCTGGTGATCGGCGCAGTCGTGACGGGGATCACGCTGGGGCTGGCGCTCTCCGGGTAGCTTTCCCCGGGTTCCGACCCCCTCCATCTGGCGCTTCCATGGGGAATCGTGGAAACTTAGTTCCGACCCTCGGAGTGGTAACGCCCTTGCCCGGCGGCTCGCCGTTCTGGACGAATGAATGAAAACAATGCAAGCGGAATACCGGACTGACATTGCACGGCTTGCGTAAGACAACGCGAAGCGCGAAATTCGCCTGTTGCTGGCAATTGCCGCGATAGTAGGTTTGGCGGTTGCCGTCGTTAGCCTGATTTCCTGAACAGGCATGATTACATGTAGCGACCTGCAATCATCGTGATTTTCGGCCCGGATTGGGTGTGTCCATCGGTAGTGCCAGACCCGGATTGCGTGCGAACGAACCCGGATTATCCGCAACCAACCTGCAGTCATCGGGTCGGACTCTCATTGTCCGCGGACAATGCCGTCCGGCGAACGCCGTTTCGGGATTGGGCGCGGTGCGGTTGATTCATGTCATAAGGCCCCGGAAACGGTTGTTCAGGAAAGGGGCGCCATAGCGGCCGGAAAACCTTACACGAACGGCGCTCTATCTCCGCGTCTCCACGCCGGACCAGAGGCCGGACCTGCAGCACGATGGACTGCGCGACCATGCCGGGCGGGCGGGTCTCCGGATCGTAGGGGAATACTGCGACCATGCCGTTTCCGGCCGCCGGAAGGGCGGTAAGTCAAAATACCGGCGCACATATCCAGGAGAGCGCAACTCAACGAAACCCGTTGTCGCAATGGACAGTCACGCGAATGTTGACACATAGGGGTCGCATATGCGACTCAGTGACGTGAGGATGGCCGACAGATCACGCGCACCTTCAGTCATGTGTAAGGTGCCTCGGCGCGAGTTCAATCGGCCTCGGAAACGCGAACAAAAGAAGGTGAAGTAATGGCGAATCTGATCGGCATGTTTCCCGGTCTGGCGAAGATGCCTTATGTCAGGAAGTTCCTGAACCGGAGCACTGTTGATGGCGTCGACGTTTCCTGTATCGAACGAGTTCTGCAACTTGCCGAAAAGGAACACGGCTGGAAGGGAAAGAACAGTCGGGCAGCTGAGGAACAGGCCATCATTGCTGCGCTTGAACTTCTCGACAAATTCTCCCAGGCAGGTGTGCCGATGCCGAGCATCACCCTTCATTCAGATGGGAGCTTTGGCTTCAGTTGGACTGGCGGTGGCCTTGTCGCAGATGTCAGTGTATTCGGCGACGGAACCTATTCCTACAATGTCCTCCGCGATGGGCAAATCGCAAGAGCGAGCAATCGCAGGACCGGAGAGAAACTGCGACCTGATCTAATCAGGATTCTCTTGGGAAGCGAAGAATCCAAAAAGTGATCGGGTTGAACAATCCGGGACTCTTGTATTCCGATTGGAGCATTCGCGCATTCTTCTGCGCGGGTTGGCCATCACCATTCACCTGAACGCGACCGGTCCCAGGGGCGTGTCAGGCATGAAGCCGCGCACCCGCGACCCGAGGGTCGCCCGGAAAGCGCGTGTTCATGGTCCACATGCTCCGCGGGGCATTCGCTGGCGAGGACGGGAAGGCCGTCGGCGGTGCGCCCGGTGGCGGTCTCCCGTCTAGTGGACTCCGACGGCAGGGCTACTGCGGATCATTCCCGGACGGCGCGTCAGATGCTCTGGAATCCTTGGGCGCCGATGTTATGGCAACAGGAATCCATCCAGAGGATCTCTGGAGCGGGGTATTGCCATTCCATATCAATGGGTTGTGTAAAGGTCCATTTGGATTTCCGGTTAGATGAGAACGGACTGCGAACAGAAGTGGCGGTTCGTTGCGATTGTGGTCAGGTTTGGATGATTTCATTTCAGGCATCAACGCCACGACACCCCACTTCCACTCCGAAGTGCAACACCGGCCATTCCCGCGGCGGGGGCGTAGCCCGAGCTGCGGGAATGGCCGGAAGGCGTGGTCTGGGGCCCCCGGACGGACGCGGTCCCGAAATCCATTCCACCCCCTTCCTGCGCTCCGGTGGGAGGCGGTCGCGCGGCGTCAGGGAGGACGGGCCTTGTGCAGCACCTCGGCGGGCGTCCGGTAGCCCAGCGCCCGGCGCGGACGCGCGTCCGTGCGGTCCTGCACCGCCCTCACCTCCGCGTCGCTGACCGCGCGGAGGTCCGTCCCCTTCGGCAGGTACTGCCGGACCAGCCCGTTGGTGCGCCCGTTCAGGCCACGCTCCCAGGAGTGGCAGGGGGTGGCGAAGTGGAAGGCGGCCCCGAGCTCCGCCGCGACGCCCGCATGTCCCGCGAACTCCCTGCCGTTGTCCGCCGTGACCGTGTGGACGGGCGCGGCGGAAGGCCGCGGCATCTCCACCATCGCGGCGGAGACCGCGGCCGAGGTGCGTCGGCCAGCCCTCCGTGAACACGTGTATTTCGAGGCCCTGTCCACAAGGGAGACCACCGCCCCGCTGTGGCCCTTCCCGATGATCGTGTCCGCCTCCCGGTCGCCGATCCGCTCCTTCCTCCCCGCCTCCTCCGGCCGCTCGGAGATGTCCACCCGGCCCGGGATGTGGCCCCGGCCCGAGTGCCGCCCGCCTCGCCGGTCCGGCTTCCTGCCGCGGCGCCGCAGCAGCGGGAACAGCCCGCCGCCCGCCTCGTATGTTCAGAGAATCAGAAATGAATTGAGGAGGTGGCTGTGGAAAAATTTGGCGCGATTTCCTGTGGAAAACATGCCTGTTGCCTTCCGCCGTCCCTCCGGTCCGTTCCTGTGTCGGGGCCGCCGCCGTCGGTCACTACCGGCGGCGGCGGTGCGGGGCCCTGCCCCGCAGGACGGGTTGGACCGATACCGCCTTGGATCGCAGCTGCGGATCCGTCCGGAAGCGTGGTCGGCCCGCCCTCCCGTCCGTCTCCCGGGTCCTGGATGGATGCCTGGGTTCACGGAACCGGATCATCGCGGGGACAGGAGCGGGAGAGCATGACCACAATGGTCGCCGGAACCGGCGCAGGCAGGCGTACACCCGACATCCACGTCAACGGGCGGGACTTCACGGCCACCAACGACAGGGTCGGCTTCCGAAAGGTCGCCCGCCTCCTCAGGGAGGGCGGCGCCGTGAAGGCCGTCATGGAGGCGACGGGGCGCATGCACCGGGCCCTGCTGCAGTCGCTGCGCGCCAGGGGGTTCTCCGTCCCTGTCATCAACCCGAGGCAGGCGAGGGATCTCCCGAAGGCCGCCGGGGCCCTTGCGAAAACCGACAGGGTGGACGCCAGGATACTGGCGGCCTTCGGGGCCGCGTTCCCGGAGATGCCGGCCACGGCGCCGGCCGCCGCCGCCATCGACCGGCTCCGCGACATGCCGGGGCTGCGGGACAGGCCCGTGGACCATCGCGCCGGGACGGGGACCGTCGTGTCGGAGGTCGGCGCCGGCGCGCCCGGCACGGAGGTCGGCAGGGTCCCCGGGGACATCGACGCCGCCATCGCGGCGCTGGAGCGGCGGATCGGCGGGACGGTCGCCGGATCGCCGGAGTTCGCCGACAGCCACCGCATCCTGGCCCCGGTGCCCGGCATCGGCCCCGTCACCGCCGCGGCGCCGGGCGCGTGGATGGCGGAGCTGGGCCCGGTCGGCAACCGGCAGGCCGCATCCCTGCCCGGCGTGGCCCCCTTCGCCCGCGACAGCGGCACCATCAGGGGAGGGCGCCACATCGGCGGCGGACGCCGCAGGCCGAGGGACGTCGCCTGCATGGCGGCGCTGTCGGCCAGCAGGTGCTCCCCGGACATGAGGGAACTGTACCAACGGCTCCGGGAGAGGGGAAAGCCCCACAAAGCCGCCCTCGTCGCCGTCATGCGCAGGCTGGCCGTGACCGCCAACGCCCTTCTCCGCGACCGGCGCGTGTGGGAGGACCGGACGGCGGCCGCCGCCTGACGGCAGGCCGGACCGCGTCCGTCCGGCACCGAAAGCGAATCACCGGCGGGCCGGCCGGGGTCTCCCCGGCGGGTGTTTCGGCGCGCCCGGACGCCGCCGCCTGTGGGGAACGCTGTGGAAAGGTCCGGGACAGCCGGACACGGAACCCGGAAAAAACGGAAAAAAAGCCGGATCCGGGCTTGATTCCAGACATGGATGCTTCCGGTCGGCCCTGACGTGTTCGGATGTCCACTGGCGGCCCACCGTCCAGCCACCCTCCAGACGCAGCCGTCCCGCGACCTGCTCCGGGCTCCAGCCCTCCGCCAGAAGCCCCTCCACGCGCGCCCAGCGGTCGGGCGTCATCTTCCTTAGGTTCGGGGAAGCCGCGCCGCGGCGGGCCTCCGCCCTCCCCTGCGCCTCGCCCGGGCTGTATCCCGAATCCCCGCCGTTCCGGCGCATCTCCCGCCAGACCGTCGTCCGGTCACGGCCCAGACGGGCCGCGATGGCCCCGTCGGAGAGCCCGCTTTCCTTCAGCGCGCCGATCTGGCATCTTTCGTCCCGGGTCAGGTGGCGGTAGCCCTCGGGCATGGCAGTCTCCCATGTTGCATCACAGGGACTGTCGCCGCCTGCTGGCCGATACGCAACATCATGCGACCGGAAAACCGGTCACCACCGCCAATGGTGTTGCACTTCAGGGTGGAATGGGGCCTTGCAGCCCATGCCCGGCCGGACGCGGGACAGGACACGAACACCACCGCTGGTCGTCGTCAGGCGACGGCCGCCATCCCGGACGAACCGTCGCCCGCAATCACTCCGACAGTAAGGGGCTTTCTGACGGACACTACCTAGAAGCCATCAGGCGATCAGAGGCCGGCCGTGATCCAAGGGCGAACAGCTTTGGGTGGCCCCATTCCACCCTGAAGTGCAACACCATTGGCGGTGGTGACCGGTTTTCCGGTCGCATGATGTTGCGTATCGGCCAGGAAGCGGCGACAGTCCCTTTGCTGAAGAGAGGGAGACTGCCATGCCGAAGGGCTACCGCCACCTGACCCATGAAGAGAGATGCCAGATCGGCGCGCTGAAGGAAAGCGGGCTTTCGGACGGGGCGGTCGCCGCCCGTCTGGGCCGTGACCGGACGTCGGTCTGGCGGGAGCTGCGCCGGAACGCCGGCGACGGGGGGTACAGCCCCGGGGAGGCGCAGGGGAGGGCGGAGGCCCGCCGCAGCGCGGCCTCCAGTGTTCCCCGCAGGATGACGCCCGACCGCTGGGCGCGCGTCGAGGGGCTTCTGGCGGAGGGCTGGAGCCCGGAGCAGGTCGCGGGACGGCTGCGTCTGGAGGGCGGCTGGACGGTGGGCCGCCAGTGGATATACGAACGTGTGAAGGCCGACAGGAAGGCGGGCGGGAAGCTGTTCCTGCTGCTGCGGCGCCGCGGCAGGAAGCCGAACTGGCGAGGCGGGCGGCACTCGGGCCGTGGCCACATCCCGGGCCGCGTCGACATCTCCGAGAGGCCGGATGAGGTGGAGAGGAAGGAGCGTGTCGGCGACTGGGAGGCGGACACGATCATCGGGAAGGGCCACAGCGGGGCGGTTGTCTCCCTTGTGGACAGGGCCTCGAAATACACGTATTTACAGAGGGTTGACCGGAGAACCTCGGCCGCGGTCTCCGCCGCGATGCTGGAGATGCTGCGGCCTTCCGCCGCGCCCGTCCACACGATCACGGCGGACAACGGGAAGGAGTTCGCGGGACATGCGGGCGTCGCGGCGGAGCTCGGGGCCGGGTTCTACTTCGCCACCCCCTACCACTCCTGGGAGCGTGGCCTGAACGAGCACACCAACGGGCTGGTCCGGCAGTACCTGCCGAAGGGGACGGACCTCCGCGCGGTCAGCGACGCGGAGGTGAGGGCCGTGCAGGACCGCCTGAACGCGCGTCCGCGCCGGGCGCTGGGCTACCGGACGCCCGCCGAGGTGCTGCATGAGGCCCGCCCTCCCTGACGCCGCGCGACCGCCTTCCGCCCGCGCGCATGGCTGCGCCGGGAGGGGGTGGAATGGATTTCGCCGTCGCGTCCGTCCGGGCTCCGGTCGGGCTGCGCCCTCCCTGCGCCCGGACGGACGCGACCCGCCCCGGCGGAGGCGTTGCGCCGCCCGGAAAGCCCGGATAACCTGCATCCAGACGGGACCACAGCCATCCCGGGGCCGGATCCGCGGTGCCCGGGGGCCGCAGACCACGCCTTCCGGCCATTCCCTCCGCTCGGGCTACGCCCCCGCTGCGGGAATGGCCGGTGTTGCACTTCGGAATGGAAGTGGGGGTTTGCCAAACCCACCTTCGCGAGAGATCAGTCAACTTGCACCACGATCCGGATTAGGGCGATGAACTTTCCTGAAAGCGCTCGTCTGCTCAAGGGCGGTGTTGCTTCGGTCGCCGAGGTCGATCAGCGCATCAAGAATGCGAAGGAGGCTCTGGGCATCATCGCGCCGCGAAGGAAAGTTCTCATCGGCGAGCCGTTGAACCGTAGCCGAGATCCTGGCTGGCAGGGTCGTCCCCGCCCATGCTCCCTTCGCATCGGGCAAAGCATCCAGCATTGCGTTCGCCTGCACGGCGAAGTCGCGAACCGGATAGGCCGTGCCCGCGCGCTCGCAAAGCGTCATGAAAGTCTGTGCGACAAACGTCGACCATCCCGCGCTTGCGATCATCTTCGTGACGATCGGCATTACTATGCCCACCTGCGACCAGTCGCCGTTCGCAAATCGCGCGGAACCCGACGCGGGTTCGTCTAACGGTACAAACAGCAACGCCCTTATGAGCTTTGGCATATCCCAACCGCTGACTTCGCCGGCTCTGAAATTGTCGGGACGGAAGGTGGGGTCTTGGATCACGCGAGCAGCGCAATCGTCCAACAGCTCCAACGTGTTGGGCGGCACCGTCGGTGCGTCGAACACATGCCGTACCACAGCCTCCGTCGCAAAGGACGCTAGAACCTGTAGCCCTTGTTCACCGGTCGTCAGGAATGGAGCGAGAAGGCGGTCCCGGGTAAAGGTAAGCGTTACGACCGGCGCGGCCCGCGCGATCAGTTGTCCCAAAGCGCTGTTCCATTCCGTTAGATATGAAATCGCTCTGCCTGAAAGTGTGATGCAGGGCAGGTCAAGACCTATTGGGAACCCTGATTACGAATATAGGTCTTGAAAAGAAAAACAGCCCTTATGACGGTTTTCTGTTCCGCTCAGCCCTACATACCGGAAGGGTGGAGGCGGCGGTCCGAAAAGCCCCGGTGCGCTCAGGCCGCGGCGGCGTAATGCCGTTGACATTCCTCTCCGGCGACGGTACTGTCCCGCAGTTGGAGGGTGATCTCCAGAGGCGCCTCATTGAGTGGCCTCGCCGCGATCCTCATCGTCGGTATGGCGTTCCGGGGAACGGGGACACCGGGGGCCTGCGGCCCGAGCTCGTTCACGACGAACTGCCGGATGACCTTCTCCGTGAAACCACCCGGCCTCACCCTGTCGTTCTCCCAGCGGGAAACGACGCTCCTGTCGCTGAGATCGATGGCCTCCGCGAACCCGGCGCCGCTGAAACCCAGCGCGCGCCGCAGGAACCGGAGCTCCGTCCCCGTGAGCTGGACGGGAACAAGGGCCCGGGCCACCGCGACCGTCGCCAGCAGCATCTCAAGGTTGGGGAACCTCACGCTGCCGTCGTCGAACTCCTCGACGGCGTCAAGCAGCCTGACCGGGACCCCGATCTCCCGCGTCGCGTCATATTCCCTGATCAGTCCCATCCCTTCCTCCATATCGGAGCGGCGGCGGCATGTGCCGCCGCCGCAATGTTTTCCTATCGCCGCGACCCCGCTCCGGTGGGGACGCGGCCGCCCGACCCATCCGGATCGATCACCGTGATGACATGGACGCAGCCGTCCATGGTCCGGTCGAGGGCGACCACCAGCTCCATGGGACGGCCGTCGACGTCGCGCCCCGCCACCAGGAACCTCTCGGCTCCCGTACCGCTGTCGAGCTCGACGCGCAGTATCCTTCCCCTCCGGAGCACCCCTCGGAGATCCGGCAGCGTGAACCCGAAACCGCGTTCGTTCCTGCGACTGTCCGCGTGACGCGTCAGCCTGATGCCATACCTCGGAAAATCACGAAAGAAATTTCTGTAAATGGATAATGACTTGGGTGAAACTCCCTGTGGCATCAGCGTTCCGACATTTCTTGATTCCTTCCTTCAGTCGAAACGGGGCGCCACCAGTGGGATGGCGCTCAGTCACAGATAGGAACGGGTTGATCGAAAGTCAACCCGTTCCGTCACCGTACCCACCGGTGAACGCCTGTGCGCCAATTGGCGACAGCAGGTTGGTCTAAGAGTTTGACTCATAAGTCATTGTTTTCATTATATTATTGCATTTCAGGCACTTGCGCCTCTTGCCAGCCTTCGGAACAGGAACCGGCAGGCGGCCAGCTGCGCCCAGGCGGCGGACCCGCGGGCGCACGTTCAGGGGGAGGGACCGGATGCCCGGCCCGTCAGGGAGCGGCTTGGACAAAAGATGAGGAGGACAGGGTGAGACGGCTCCGCCGGGAGGGGAAGGGATTCTCCCAGATCGCCGTGGCTCTGGAGCGCAGCCCGCTCGCGATCGAGAAGCGTCTGGAAGCCCTCGTTCTGTCATCCGCCGGGAGGTCTGTCAGCGCGGTTTGACAGCGGCGGTGAAACCCAGCCAGAATTCCAGGATGTCCAGCGCCGAAGATCGGATGGGCGCCGGCCCGCTGGATCGCAACGGGTGGCTTGGACGACGGAACCGTCATCCCGGTGGTCTACAGGTTCCACAGTGAAGCGATCCGGATCATCACGGCACGCCGTCGAGGAAAGATGGGAAAGTGCGCCATCACCACAATCACCCTTGTCAGTCCTTTGGAAACCGTTCAATCCTCTCGTCACGCCACCTTCGGCCCGCGCAGGGCGACTGCAACACTCTCCCGGTTGCGGATTATCCTTAGGCCTCCACTGGGCAAGCCTGCAGAATGAAACCGCTCGACAGTCGATATTCGTGGTTCCGTCTCGCAATAACTCTGATCATTGCGGTCGTTGGCAATATCGGCATCTGGATTGTCGTCGTCGTCCTGCCCTTGGTTCAGGCCGAGTTTGGGACCGCGAGAGCGGATGCATCGCTGCCATACACGATGACCATGGCCGGATTTGCCGTCGGCAACCTGGTGATCGGTCGTGCTGTCGACCGTTACGGCATCTCACCTTCCCTTATCGGCGGTGCCATCTCGGTCGCCGGTGGGTTCGCATTGGCAGCGCTCAGCAGGTCGGTACCGGTATTGACCGCAAGCCACCTTCTCATCGGATTTGGGACCGCGGCATGTTTCGGGCCTCTGATTGCCGACATTTCGCACTGGTTCATGCGGCGGCGCGGCATCGCAGTCGCCGTAACTGCGAGCGGAAACTACCTTAGCGGAGTGATCTGGCCTGTCGCATTGTCGAGCACTCTGGCGGAGCTGGGATGGCGGTCCGTCTACTGGGCATTGGCCGGAGTCTGTATTCTGGTTTTGGTTCCACTTGCGCTCGCGCTTCGCCGAAGAGTGCCCGAAGAGGCGAAAGTAGCAGCTGACAAGGCCGCAAGTCTTAGTACCGGATCCATCGGCCTTTCATCCGGGACCATCTGCGTGCTGCTCGCAATTGCCGGAATTGGATGTTGCGTCGCCATGTCGATGCCGCAGGTTCACATCGTGGCACTGTGCGTTGATCTCGGCTATGGCCCAGCGGTTGGCGCGGAGATGCTTTCGCTGATGCTGCTCGGCGGCGTGGCCTCCCGGATAGCATCCGGGCTCATCGCAGACCGGCTCGGCGGGGTCAGGACTTTGCTCATCGGCTCGGGACTGCAATGCGCTGCACTCTTTCTCTACCTGCCGTTTGACGGCATGGTCTCTCTATATGTTGTCAGTGCTGTCTTTGGCCTCAGCCAAGGCGGCATTGTGCCGTCCTATGCAATCATCGTTCGTGAGTATTTGCCCGCAAGGCAGGCTGGCCGCTGGGTCGGCTTGGTGATCATGGCGACGATTTTCGGTATGGCCTTGGGAGGCTGGATGTCAGGCTGGATCTACGACATGTCGGGAAGTTACCAATGGGCATTCCTGAATGGCATAGCGTGGAACTTCCTAAATCTCGGGATAATCACATTCTTCCTGTTCGCGACAGTGAGGGGAAGATCCCGGTTCGCATAGCAACCGGCTTCGCATGCCCTGTAAGAGGAAGAAAGATCACGATCAAAGGCTTATCCCTTTGGCTACGGCACCGCAACATGTTGTGCCGGTAGCCGGACGGCCGATTCTCCGGATCCGGGGCGAAGTCCTGGCGTGGGTCTGCGGGCGTCAGGCGTTTGCGTCGGTGAGGTCGCGGTACGTCGCGGGCAGCCGCCCGATGCCGATGCCCGAGAGCCTGTCGAAGGAGGTCCGCCGGTGGCGGCGGTTCCATCGGAAGACGAATTCGTCCAGGTGGCACCGGGGGGCGCTTCCTGGGGCGTCCAACAGCATAGGCAGTCAAAGACGGCTTCGCGGGCAGCTTGAGTTGTGCGGCCACCGCTTCAGTCACGACATCGGGAATATCATCGAACCTGGTCGGAAGTATCCCAGGGAACCGAGCGATGCAGGGTTGGAGAGCGAAACCCAGACGATCATGGCTGCCGTGCAACTGATCGATGATTGCCCGACCCGTCGCGTCAAGGTGGAAGTATCGAGCGACCCGCGACCGACCGGGAACCTCGTCGAAGCGTCCGTACCGCGCCCGCTGCGCGTCACCCGGAAACCGCGTGGGCATTCGCAGATCCCTCAGCATTCGCGAGGACGGATCCGGCCGCGAAGAATCAGCGGGCTATCCATCGCAAGACACACGTGCGGAAAAAGCGGTTCTGGCGGCAGCTTCTGCGACACTTCGAAGGGGGCGGCATGAAACCTGGTTACGCATGCGTCTCCACGAGTGCCGAGGACCTTGGTTCGCAGCGGGCCGAACTGGATGCGGCCGGATGCGGGACGGTTTTCGGGGAAAAGGTTTCCGGCGCACGCAGAAAGAGGCCTGAACTGGACAGGTTGCTCAGCCAGTTCAGGAAACGGGATACGGTTGTCGTGACGCGCCTTGACCGCTTGGCGCACCCAACGTCTGAACTTCTACGTGTCGCAGAGATTGTCAGAGAGAAAGACGTGGGACTTCAACCGCCTGCCGAACCCTGGGCTGATACAGCCCCGCCCTCAGGCCGCATGGTCCTGACCGTATTTGCCGGCATTGTGGAGTTCGAACGTGAACTTGTCCGAGGCTGAACCAAAAACGGTCGGAAGGCCGCACCGCAACGTGGTGCCGTGTTTGGACGCCCTCCCAAATAGGGGAGTGAGTAACGCGAGACAGCCCGTCAACCTATCGAAAATGGAAAATCCGTCAGAGAGGTCGCCAGAACTTTGAAAGTCCATCCCGCAACCATCTATCGATGCGTCGACGAGAGGAATGCTTTATGACCCCTCAGGGTTCCAATCATGCGTACAGGCCAAGCACTGAGGTTGAACTCACAACGGTGATGGCCGCGTGTCCAGACTTTGCCGATATTGCGAGGGCAATGTTTGGTGGTTACGTGAGGAACTGGGACGATTTACACCGGGCAGCCGGAATGCTGAGACCCTCTTGTGGGACTTCGGAGGATGCCTGGAACGTTGCGCAGCGCAAACTCGGTCTTTGGTCGCCGCTGCAGCTCTGGCGCTTATCTACGACAAGCATGCGAAAGGGGAGGTGGCCTCCGCGGGCGGATACTTGCGTGGTATTGTGGCAAAAGCCCTGGACGGGGAGTTGCGCCTCGAACGGTGCTTCTATGGCCGAATGTCCGAGAGGCGGGTGTGAAACTGAGCGCATGCGGTCTGAATCGCGTTCTTGTAAATATCTGCTAGAGCCGATATCTGTTTGGGACTATATTTTTGTCATGACGTGGCCCGTACTTGAACATCCGGACTTCGTCGAAGAACGTGAGGTCTTGCCCGATGAGGTGTGCGACAAGCACGATGCGTTGATCTTGCTGCTCGAGCAATATGGACCGCAGCTTGGACGGCCGCATGTTGATACTCCGGCGTGGCTCAAACCACGCCAATATGAAGGGGATACGCATCAGAGAGCAGGGCGTTTGGAGAATTGCCTTCGCATTCGATGGGAAACGAAACGCTGTCGTCCTCGTGGGCGGCAACAAGCAGGGCAAGAACCAAAAGCGATTTTACAAGGTGTTGATCGCAACCGCCGATGAACGCTTTGACGAATGGCTCGATGCGGAATGAAAGGAAGACCGATGGCAAAGCTCAAGAAAGCTGCTTTTGTAAACGCTGGTGACCGCATTCGCGGGCTTCCGCGTGTGCGCCGTGAGCGCGTCGAAGCGCTTGCCAATGAAATGGCCTCGGAACTCCACCTTTCTGAGATCCGAAAGGCGCTCTCTATAACCCAAAAGGATATTGCCGAAAAGACCGGCCTGGCCCAAGGCGAGGTGTCGCGCTTCGAAAATGCGGAGTTGACCGGTGCCAAGATCGGGACATTGGAACGTTATGTGGCCGGTATGGGCGGCCGCTTACGCCTTCTTGCAGAGATGCCTGACGGCACCACGGCCGAAATCCCGATGAAGAAGGGCAAACCTGTCACATCAAGGGTGAGCGCCGCCTAGACAGACGACGCCTCTGCGCCATCGCCGGCAAAGGCACTTGCTACGACAGACAGCGTGGCCAGCAACGCGCGCTACACGTTCAGGCGATCCAACCCAGTCGTTCCAGTAGGCTGGCGATCGGATTATGGCCGATCAGACAGCCCGGGACAATGAGAGTCCCCACGGATCGAAACGAGACCGCAATGGGCTGCGATACGAAATACATGACCACAACCAAGGTCGAGAAAAGGCCAAAGAATATCCATTCCGGCCGCCGGCTCGAGATCGTGTCGCGAATGAAGTCTGCCGACCCGAACTCTGAAATCGGGTATTTGATTCGGTTCGCCTATATGGCGGGGCATGCAGGTCGGTCTCCGCCATTTTGATTCGCAGACGCTGGAGTGGCTCGCCGGGGCGCTCCGTGCCGGCGGACGCAGCCGGCATGCCCTTTGCCGGGAGCCGGTCGGGCGCACCGGCTGGCGCAACACCCGCGGCGGGCCGGTCATCCCGGCGGCGGCGAAGGCGCTTCCGGCGCTGGCGGAGCGCGTGGGGGAAGCGCTTCCGGAGGTCCGCGCAGCGCCCGATCCGTACGCCGCCCCGGCCGTCCCGGCCGGCGCCGTCCCCGACACGGCGGTGGCGCTTCCTCTGGGGGAGCTCGGTCCCGTCCGGCTCGATCCGGTGGGCGGCGCCGACGACCGCCGTCTGTGGGAGGCGATGGTGGAGCGCCACCATCCGCGGGGCTGGGCGCGGCCGCCGGGCGGCCAGATGCGCTACTGGATCCGTTCGGAGCGCCACGGCGTCCTGGGCGGGATCGGCTTCGGGTCGGCGACCTGCAGGCCCGCGGCGCGGGACGCCTGGATCGGCTGGTCCCCCGAGGCCCGCGCCGCCAACATCGCCCGCGTGGTCTGCTGCCACAGGTTCCTCCTGACGCCCGGCGTCCGTGTGTACCGACTGGCCTCCATGGTCCTGCGCATGGCCGCGGCGCGGGTGGCGGACGGTTGGGAGGCGCGCTATTCCGTGCGCCCCGTGGCGGTCTGTACCCATGTCGGCCCGGAGACCGGCGGCCACTCCCTGCACCGCGCCGGCTGGACCTGCGCCGGGCACGGCAGCGGGCGGAGGTCGGCGGCCGGGACGGTGCGGGTCCTGGCCCTGGAGGACGGCTGGCGGGAGGCGCTCACCAGGACGGAGCGCCGCCCGGTCGGTGCGCTGGCCGGAGCGTATGACGGCGGCGGGATGGACTGGGCGGAGCGGGAGTGCGGGCGCCCGGGCCACACCGACGGGCGGGTGCGGCGGCGCATCGTTGACATGGGCCGGGCGTGGCTGGAGAACATGGGCGAGGAGCTGCCGGTGGTCCTGCCGGCGAAGGCCGCGGAAAAGGCCGCCTACCGGCTGCTGCCGGACCGGAGGGTGACCATGGAGACCGTCCTGCAGCGGCGTCACGAGGCGACCGCCGACCGCTGCCGCGGGGAGTCCCTGGTCCTCGCCATACAGGACACGACGACCCTGAACTACAGCGCCCTTGAGGCCACGGAGGGCCTGGCGAAGCTCGGCGGCGGCGGAAAGGGCAGCACCGGCATCCACGCCCACGCCGGGCTGGCGGTGACGGCGGAGGGCAGGCCGCTGGGCCTGTTCACCATGGACGCGGACTTCCGGGACGACCCGGAAAAGGACAGCCAGCGCTGGCTGGACGGCCTGGACCGCGCCCGCGGGCTGGCGGCGGCCTGCCCGGACACCCGGGTGGTCTCCGTACGCCACCGCGAGGGCGGTTTCCGGCGGATGCCCGGAAGGGCGGCGGGGCACGGAGACGCGCCGCGCGTCCGCGCCAGCCGCTCGGTGCGGCAGCGGGTGCGGACGGAGGGGGGAGAGGATGTCTGCCTGTGGGAGCATGCCGCGTCCCTGCCGGCCCTCGCGGCGGTGGACCTGACGGTCCCGGCTTCCGGCGGGCCGCGGGCCCGCAGGGAGCGCACCGCCCGCCCGGGGATCCGCGCGGCGGAGGCCGCGGTCCTGCCGCCGAAGCGCGGCTGCGGAACGGAGCCGCTCACGATGTTCGCAGTCTCCGCCACCGGGACGGACGTGGATGACGGGGAGGAGCCGCTGCACTGGCTGCCGCTCACCAACGGGTGGCCGGCGGAGGGGCAGCCGGACTCCATGCGCGCCCTCACCGTCCTGGACTGGTACCGCGGAAGGTGGACCGGCGGGACCTGGTTCCGGACGCTCAGGTCCGGGACCGGCGGCAGGGACAGGCGGCTGGACACCGCCGACGGCCCGCCCAGGCGCCTCGCCTCCGGCGCCGTCACCGCCTGCCGCGTCGCCGGCATCACCATGCTCGCCCGCGAGCGGCCGGACACCCCCGCCACCGAGGCCTGTCCGGAGGAGGACATCAGGCTCCCGCCCACCCTGCTGTCCGCCCAGGGCCACCGGGAGGTCACCACGATGGCCGACGGGAAACCGCCGGACATCAGGACGTTCGTCATCGACCTCGGAAGACCCGTCGGGGCGCATTCGACGAAGCGGCAGCCGCTGCCAGGGGTGAAAAAGGTCTGGCAGGGGCTCTTATGAGACCTTACAGGTCAAGTGCCCTTTTTCAAAACCTCACATCGGCGTCCCTCCCTCCGTCGGGGGGCGGCTTCCGTGCCACCGGGGAAGTCCAGACAGAACGTCGCGGTTCCATGACGCGCTCAACGACGCGTCCAGCCTCTTATCCGGTTCGGTTGGCCGGTGCCGGCCCCGTGACCATTATGCCCGATTCGGGCGGTGCGACGTTCCGGGGGGGGCGGGACCCATCTGAAATGAACGGTGCCGCTTCCTGCGGCGAACCAGGCCCCTGCACGGTCACACGCCCTGCCCGGGTTCCCCGGAGGCCCCGTCGGGCCGCCCGGGTGTTCCGTTGTTCCGTTGTTCCGTTGCCCTCCCGCTCTCAGGCCTGCGACAGGACGGCGCCCTCCGGCACCAGGCCGGTGGTGGCGAACCTCCACAGCGCCACCAGAAGCTTACGGGCCAGCGCCACGATCCCCCGCCTGCGCGAACGTCCGTCGCGGGCGCTCACGTAATCCCGGAACCACGCCGAGAGGGCGCTGTCGGGCTGGTGGCGCAGCCAGCGCCAGGCCATCTGCACCAGGTGCTTTCGCAGCATCGCGCCGCCCGCCTTGCTGATCCCCTGGTCGTTGTCGACGCCCCCGCTCGCGAAGGGCACCGGCGCCAGGCCCGCGAGGCTGGCCAGCTGCCGCCGGTTGCGCAGCTCCCGGTAGAAGAGCTCGCCGCCCAGCATCAGCGCGTCGTTCGGGCCGATCCCGCGCAGCCGGACCAGCGTCGCCGCGTGGTGGGCGTCCGCCGGCGCCGCCCGCGGTCTGTCAACGGGCGGAGCGGCCTCCTTCCCGGCGGCGTCCGCGCGGAGGCCGTCGAGGGCCCGGGCCGACGCCTCCAGCATCTCCATCTTCCTCGCCTCGACAGCCTTGAGTTCCGCGCGCACCAGCTCCAGCCGGTCGAGGATGCCCTTGATCTCGGCCAGCAGCTCCGGCGGCAGCGGCTCCCCGTAGCCGGTCTCCATCCCGCCGAGCCGCTCACGGAACCCCGGCCGCGCCGGATCCCCGGCCAACACCCCGTGCAGCCTCAGGAGCCCGTCGACGGAGTTCGAGAGGCGGCGGCGCTCCTGCACCAGACGCTCCCGCCGGCGCAGCAGCCGCTTCCTGTCCTCCTCCGCGACCGTTGGCACACGCACCCGCGACATCGCGTCCCGGTCGCCGCCGTCCCACGCCCTGAGCGCCCGGACCATCCGGCGGGCGTCGATCCGGTCCGTCTTCACCTTCTTTTTCCTCCGCACCACCTCGAGGCTCGCGGGGTCGCAGACAACCACCTCGACATCCTCCCCCTCCAGCCGCCGGGCCAGCCAGAAGCCCTCGTAACCGGCCTCGTACACAAGCATCACCCGGACATCGCCGCCGGTCGCCGCCCGCTCCCGCGCCCGCCCGAGCCTGCCCAGGAGCCCATCAACGTCCTGCGGCGCCAGCCTGTGGATGCCGGCCCTCGACGTGTCGGACGGATCGCCCACCGCGAGGATCCAGATGCCATGGGACGGGCCGCCGTTTGCCTTCGCGGGTGATTCGGTGCAGGGTGTTGACAGGAAGACAGCATGTTGTGGCGGGGGGCCGCGAGACGGCAACCCCCGCCGAGTGAAAGGAGAGAAAGATGACTGATTCGAAAACCCCTTTCGAGGGGAACGTTACCACGGTCTACGCGGCTCTGGAAGTGAGCGGCAGGAGCTGGATCCTCGCGGTGGGCGATCCGTCCGACACGTCGAGGGCCGGCATCCACAGGCTGGCGCCGCAGGACGTTGATGGGCTCCTGGGCAGGCTCGGGCGGGCGCGGGAGCGGGCGGCGACCGGCGGCGATGTCCGGGTGATGCTTGTGTACGAGGCCGGTTACGAGGGCTTCTGGCTGGCCCGGCGGCTGGAGGGGGAGGATGTCGAGGTGGTTGTCTGCGACCCCGCGAGCCTCGAGGTGGTGCGGAGGAAAAAGAAGGTGAAGACGGACCGGATCGACGCCCGCCGGATGGTCCGGGCGCTCAGGGCGTGGGACGGCGGCGACCGGGACGCGATGTCGCGGGTGCGTGTGCCAACGGTCGCGGAGGAGGACAGGAAGCGGCTGCTGCGCCGGCGGGAGCGTCTGGTGCAGGAGCGCCGCCGCCTCTCGAACTCCGTCGACGGGCTCCTGAGGCTGCACGGGGTGTTGGCCGGGGATCCGGCGCGGCCGGGGTTCCGTGAGCGGCTCGGCGGGATGGAGACCGGCTACGGGGAGCCGCTGCCGCCGGAGCTGCTGGCCGAGATCAAGGGCATCCTCGACCGGCTGGAGCTGGTGCGCGCGGAACTCAAGGCTGTCGAGGCGAGGAAGATGGAGATGCTGGAGGCGTCGGCCCGGGCCCTCGACGGCCTCCGCGCGGACGCCGCCGGGAAGGAGGCCGCTCCGCCCGTTGACAGACCGCGGGCGGCGCCGGCGGACGCCCACCACGCGGCGACGCTGGTCCGGCTGCGCGGGATCGGCCCGAACGACGCGCTGATGCTGGGCGGCGAGCTCTTCTACCGGGAGCTGCGCAACCGGCGGCAGCTGGCCAGCCTCGCGGGCCTGGCGCCGGTGCCCTTCGCGAGCGGGGGCGTCGACAACGACCAGGGGATCAGCAAGGCGGGCGGCGCGATGCTGCGAAAGCACCTGGTGCAGATGGCCTGGCGCTGGCTGCGCCACCAGCCCGACAGCGCCCTCTCGGCGTGGTTCCGGGATTACGTGAGCGCCCGCGACGGACGTTCGCGCAGGCGGGGGATCGTGGCGCTGGCCCGTAAGCTTCTGGTGGCGCTGTGGAGGTTCGCCACCACCGGCCTGGTGCCGGAGGGCGCCGTCCTGTCGCAGGCCTGAGAGCGGGAGGGCAACGGAACAACGGAACAACGGAACACCCGGGCGGCCCGACGGGGCCTCCGGGGAACCCGGGCAGGGCGTGTGACCGTGCAGGGGCCTGGTTCGCCGCAGGAAGCGGCACCGTTCATTTCAGATGGGTCCCGCCCCCCCCGGAACGTCGCACCGCCCGAATCGGGCATAATGGTCACGGGGCCGGCACCGGCCAACCGAACCGGATAAGAGGCTGGACGCGTCGTTGAGCGCGTCATGGAACCGCGACGTTCTGTCTGGACTTCCCCGGTGGCACGGAAGCCGCCCCCCGACGGAGGGAGGGACGCCGATGTGAGGTTTTGAAAAAGGGCACTTGACCTGTAAGGTCTCATAAGAGCTCCTGCCGCTCACTTCCAGAGCCGCGTAGACCGTGGTAACGTTCCCCTCGAAAGGGGTTTTCGAATCAGTCATCTTTCTCTCCTTTCACTCGGCGGGGGTTGCCGTCTCGCGGCCCCCCGCCACAACATGCTGTCTTCCTGTCAACACCCTGCACCGAATCACCCGCGAAGGCAAACGGCGGCCCGTCCCATGGCATCTGGAGCGGGCCATCCAGGTGCGCGACGCCCTCAACAGGGGGCCGCCGCCCGACGCGCTCGGCGAGCGCAGGCGGGAATGGGATCGCCCATACAGGTGCGGGCTGTTGTAAGCTCCCGGGCGGGCCGGACAGGGCCGCGGATGACCGGTACAGGCGAATGGCCGCCGACCCGGAGGCGACCGGCAGGCTGATGCCGGGCATGTTCCCGGAGGCCCGCGGGGCGCCACCCGAGGGGACCGTCCCCGGCCCCGACGCCACCGACGGCCCTCCGCACGGGCGCCAGGAGGGCCGCTTCCTGCACGGATACTACGGACACTGCCGCTGCCTTCCCCTTCACGTCACCTGCGGCGGGCATGTCCCGTTCGCCCGGCTTCGGCCCCCGGACATCGACGCCTCCGACGGGGCGCTGGAGGGGCTGGCCAGGATCGTGGCCGTCATCCGCGGCGCGTGGCCGTCCGTCCGGATCGCGGTCCGGGGGGATTCCGGCTTCCGCCGCGACGGGACCATGGCCTGGCGCGTGGCCGGCGGCGTGGATTCCGTGTCCGGCCTGGCCCGCAGCCCACGGCTGGAGCGCAGGGCCGGACGCCGGATGCGGCGCCCGCGGAGCCGGTGCGTCGCCACCGGGGAGCCCTCGCGCCGGTTCACCGGCTCCGGCTGCCGGACGCCGCCGGCCTGGAGCCGGCGCCGGCGGGTGGTGGCCAGGGCCGGGGCGCTGCCCGGCCCGAGGGGCGGCAGCCCGCGCCTCACCGTCACCGGCCTGCCGGGTCCGGAGTCCGGCAGCCGCGCGCCTTGCGGGGACCTCCACCGCGCCCGCGGCGACATGGAGAACCGGACCAGGGAGCGGCGGCTGGAGCTGTTCGCCGACCGGACCCCGGCGGCGGCCATGCGGGCCAGCCAGCTGCGGGTGTACCTTCCGGCCTTCGCCGGGATGCCGGGCCGGACCGTCCGGGCGGTCGGCCCCGCCGGGACGGACCTTGCCAGGGCGCGGCCCGGCACCATCCGGGCGCGGCTCCCGAAGGTGCGCGTGGCAGTACCGCTGTTCGCCTTATGTTCCCGCTTCCGCAGCCACCGACGGCCTGCGGACGCCGCCGCCGGACGGGACCGGATGACGGGCCGGATCGGTGCCGGATGCCCGGACTCCCGGTCTGGTGAGATATCCGGGCTAGGGATTGCCGAGGCCGACAGTCCGCTTTCCCCGTTACGGTTGGTTGGCGTCTTTCCTCATGGGTTAGGTGGCAGTAGCCCCTATATCAGTACAGGGACTATCGCAGCTTCGTTGTCGATTGGCGGAACCATGCATCCGGGAATCAGGTCATCACCGCTTCTGGTGTTGCACCTCACGGTGGAATCGGGGGGAGTGAAACCAAGCCGGATCTGCCTTAGACGCAACGGAGGACTGAGGAATTCGCCATGGAGGGGACGCCTGGCGTCCGTGCATCAGCCGCCGGCGTTTCTAGCGGGAATTACTGGGCCAACGCCGCCACTGTGCGCGGGCCGCAACGCGGGCTTGAAAAACAGGGAGCTGTGGTCGAGGAGGCGTGGCGGGTGTTCAGCTTGCGCGAATCCCTAACAGGCGGGGCATTCCGATGACGATGAGGCATGGGGAAGGGAGTACGCCTCGCAGGCCGGCCGCCGCGCCGGTGGACGGTGCCAGAACTGATTCGGCGCCGCCTGAAACATCAAAGACACTGCACGACTCTGCGGAGCATGCCGCCAGATTTCGCTATGCCGGAACGATTCAAGGCTAGATGCAAGACAGGTGAGTAGGCAGCACTACCAAATGCGGTAGAACGAAGAGGGGAGCAAGCGTTCATTAAGTCCACTTGCTCCCCTTATAGGATGGTTCGGCTAGCTCGCGAGGCACACCAAATCCAGAGTGGTTGAAGACTATTTTGCCTTGGGCGGGCAGTCAAGACTTTAATTTTCCGAGTGCCCCACTTCCATTCCGAAGTGCAACACCGGCCATCTGCGCAGGGAGGGCGGAGCCCGAGCTGCGCAGATGGCCGGAAGGCGGGGTTTGCGGCTCTCCGGGAACGGCGGATCCGGCCCCGGAACGGCTGCAGTCCCGTCCGGAAGGAGAATATCCGGGCTTTCAGGGCAGCGCAAGGCCGCCGCCGGGGCAGGTCGCGTCCGTCCGGGCGCAGGGAGGGCGCAGCCCGACCGGAGCCCGGACGGACGCGACGGCTTGATCCGTTCCACCCCCTCCCGGCGCGGCCATCCGCGCTGTCGGGAGGCGGGCCGGCGGTGTCAGGGAGGGCGGGCCCGGCGGAACACCTCGGCGGGGGTCCGGTAGCCGAGCACCCTGCGCGGACGCGCGTTCAGGCGGTCCTGCACCCCCTTCACCTCATCGTCGCCGACCGCCCGGAGGTCCGTCCCCTTCGGCAGGTACTGCCGCACCAGCCCGTTGGTGTGCTCGTTCAGGCCCCTCTCCCAGGAGTGGTAGGGGGTCGCGAAGTAGAAGGAGGCCTTCAGCGCCTCCGCCACGCCGGCGTGGCCCGCGAACTCCTTTCCGTTGTCCGCCGTGATCGTGTGGACAGGCGCGGCGGACGACCGGAGCATCGCCAGCATCGCCGCGGAGACCTCCGCCGAGGTCCGCCGGTCAACCCTCTGTAAATACGTGTATTTCGACGCACGGTCCACAAGCGAGACCACCGCCCCGCTGTGGCCCTTCCCGATGATCGTGTCCGCCTCCCAGTCACCGACACGCTCCTTCCTCTCCACCTCCTCCGGCCTCTCCGAGATGTCCACCCGGCCCGGGATGTGGCCACGGCCCGAGTGCCGCCCGCCACGCCAGTTGGGCTTCTTCCCGCGGCGGCGCAGCAGCAGGAACAGCTCCCCGCCCGCCTTCCGGTCGGCCTTCAGGCGCTCGTATATCCACTGGCGGCCCACCGCCCAGCCACCCTCCAGCCGCAGCCGTCCCGCGACCTGCTCCGGGCTCCAGCCCTCCGCCAGGCACCCCTCCACATGCGCCCAGCGCTCCGCAGTCATCTTCCTCGGAACCGAGGAGGCGGCGCTGCGGCGGGCCTCCGCCATCCCCTGCGCCTCGCCGGGGCTGTAGCCCGAATCACCGCCGTTCCGGCGCAGCTCCCGCCAGACCGACGAACGGTCACGGCCCAGACGGGCCGCGATGTCCCCGTAGGAGAGCCCGCTTTCCTTCAGTGCGCCGATCTGGCATCTTTCCCCATGGGTCAGGTGGCGGAAGCCCTCGGGCATGGCAGTCTCCTCTCTTCTCAACAAGGGGACTGTCGCCGCTTCCTGGCCGATCCGCAACATCATGCGGCAGGAAAACCGCCCAACACCGCCACTGGTGTTGCACTTCGGACTGGAATGGGGCGTGCAAAAAAAGTGTTTGACTGCGATTTACGGTATGCTAAAACCGCATTGGGTGAGTTTGCGCCCGAACACTCGAAATCTAGAGGAAAGACACAATGATTGTGATGAGATATGGAAGGTCCCTGACGCGACTTTCAACGGCGGTTATGGTCGCCGCCGCGCTGGCCGTAGCGGGCTGCGGCGGTGGCGGCGCGCCGACGACGACCACGACGACCACGGGCGAGAGGACGCCGGCGCAGCTTGCGGCCGCTGCGACCGAAGCCCTCGACGCGGCGAAGGCCGCCGTCGACATGGTGACGGTCAGCGCCGACAGGGCCAAGGTCACCGACGCCGACGCGGCGATCGAGAAGGCCAGGGCGGCTGTCGCCGCGGCGTCCGGAGCGGACAGCCATACCGCCCTCAGCCAGCGGCTCGAGACGCTTAAGACCAGTCTTGCCAACAGCAAGGACGAGCGCGGGAAGGCGCAGATGACAGCGCTGAAGAACGCTTCCACAGCGCTCGCGGCGGCACTCAAGGCCATTGAGGCGGACGGCGACGGTTCCACGGTCGAGCAGTTCACCGCCGCCACCGAGGCTCTCGCGGCACTGGAGAAGGCGGTCGCCGACGCCACGGACCTGACCGACGCGCAGAAGAAGGACTATAAGGAAGAGGTGGCCCTCGCGAACGGTCCGAGGCTGAGGGAAAGACGCGTCGCCCGCATCGTCAGGGCTATCACCGAAACCGAGATCGCGGCGGCCGGGGAAGCGGTCTCCAGCAACGCGGAGGACGCCACAGCCAAGATCGCGGCGGCCAGGACGGCGATCGAAGGCGCGGACATCCCCGACGCCGAGAAGGGCAAGCTCCTCGCGAAGGTCGAGGAGCAGGAGAAGGCGCTGGATAGACAGAAGCGCATCGCCGGCATCGTCAAGGCGATCACGGACGGCGAGATCATGGATGTCGGGGAGGCGATCAAGTTGATCACGGCCCTGTCCGAGGAGAGCACCGTGACCGACGTCGAGGCCGCCATCGCGGCGGCCAGGAAGGCGATCGCGGACGCACAGCTCCCTGACGTCAACAAGCAGGCGCTCCGCGCGAGGCTCGCCGCGCAGGAGACCGCCTTCGGCGCCGCCAAGATGGACCGCGCGGACGGGGCGAAGAGGGGCAAGGCGCTGCACGCGGCGATGGCCGGCCCTAAGGCGACGACGGCACCCAATAACGCGCTGACAAATCTCCAGTCCGCCCCGTACTACGTCAACTCACTCGTCGATTCCGGGAATGACCTCGGGACCGGAGAGGCCATCGGCAGACGGGGCGACTTCCGGATCGACCCCGCAGAGGGCGCGGGGGTGATCCCGGACGGCAATGCGCATAAGGCCGTGTTCTTCAGGCACGTCGACAGTGAGCACATCGTCGATGAGGACGACGACCGGTTCGGCCAGCCGCACTCCACGGCCCTCCCGGAAGTCCCGAAGAAGGGGAAGTACCCGGAGAACTTTGATACCGGTGAACATGGCAACGTGGGCACCAAGTGGTACGTCACGGACTTCACCAGGACCACCGGCTCCGGCGACGGCCGGGTCACCGACAGGGTCCGGGTGTACAACGACAAGGTGGGAGGCCCGCTGGCGGATACGAGGACCGGGTACCTTCTCGAGAAGGATCTCGCGACGTACTTCGCGACCAGCGAGAAGCCGGTGAACGCGGGGACCCTCGACACGGACAAGCGCCAGCTGTCCATCGGCACCGGGGTCGACCGTCACCTCGCCGCCCCCGTGTTCGACCGGTCGGGAGCCAAGACCTACGACCTGTCTGACGGGAAATCGGAGCAAGATCCGACCTTGATCAAGATTCCGGGCACCTACATGGGCGCGCCGGGCGACTACTACTGCCCCTCCTCCGGCACCTGCACGGTCGGGATCGGGGTCGGCGGCTGGTTCCTGTCCGCCGACTGGTACTTCGTCTACGACGAGGGCGCGAAGGTGCAGGAGAGGGACTTCGACCATCTCTACTTCGGCTGGTGGATAAGAGAGGATGACGAAGGCACGCCCGCGGCGGTCAGCGCCTTCTACCGGTCCGTCGGCGGGGACATCGAGCTCGCCACGGACGGCGGCAGCCTGAACGGCACGGCGCGCTTCGAGGGCCCCGCGGTCGGCGTGTACGCCATCCACGACCCGCTCAACGAGAAGGGCGACGGCGGCGACTTCACGGCGACGGCCAAGCTCCTGGCCAAGTTCGGGGCCACCAACCTGGTGCCCGAGGCGGGCATGACCGGCACGATCGACGGGTTCCGCCTGGACAACGGGTCGGAGCCGAACTGGAGCGTGACGCTGCAGAAGGGCGCCTGGACCACCGGGGCCAGCCGTGAGATCGGGGCGCAGAAAGGCCACACCGACAAGACGGCCAAGACGGTCTGGTCGATCAACGGCGCCCCGGGGACGCCGGGCGGCAGCTGGGAGGCCTCGCTGTATGACGAGGCGGTCGGCACCATTGCGGACGGCGGCGACGGCAGCGACAGGCCGAGCTCGGTGCTCGGCAAGTTCTACTCCGAGCACGGCGACACCCACCGGATGGTGGGCGCCTTCGGCGCGAAGATCCAGCTGGAGGAGTAGCCGGACGGGGCCGGGCTCCCGTGGATGCGGGAGCCCGCCCGGCCCCTGCCTCCGTACCGGGGGTGGCGCGCGCAAGGCGCCACCCCCTTTTTTCGTGTGCCGGGCATGCCCGCCGCACGGCGCCGGCGGAAGCCCTCCATCGGCACGGCTCCCGCCGCGTCCCGGGAGAGCCCCGCCCCGTCAGGCCGCTCCGGGACCCCGCGCGGGAGGAGGGGAAGACGCCGGGCGAAGAGCGCGCGGGCCCGCTCCAGCCGGACCCGCGCCCGCGCCGGAACACCCCACCTTCGCCGGAGACCCTCGCGCCGGCTTCGGGATGGTGGCCCCGAACGCCCGCATCCCTCGCGGAACCGGCGCCTGTCAGGGAGCGGCGGGCCCGCCCGGCACGGCCGCACGAAGCTCCGCGCGGGGGCGGTCATGGGCGGGGCCCGGGCGTCGGGGCCGCGCTCCTCGCGGGTGAGCGGGAGGCGGAGGCTGAAGCCGGCCGCGGTGAAGGAGGGGCGCTCCCTCCACACGGAGGCCGCCGCGGCCGGTCTCGGGCGCCTGCCGGCGGTCCATTGCCGGTCCACGGTCGCGGGCAGGCCCGCCCATCCCTGCGGCGCCCGGCCCTGCCATCGGCAAAGAGGAAGGGTGGCGCGGGAGGCGCGCCACCCTTGCCACGACCAGGGACCTGGCCGGGCGCTCCCGCATGAACGGGAGCCCGAGCCCGTTCATGCGGCTACCCGTCGCTGTCTTTCGTGTAAGCGACTAAAGCGCAACGTAGCGCATTCGCCTTGATCCGCGCCGCCGGAGTGCGGGAGGGTTCCCCGGCCGGTCCAGCGTGACCGGAGGGCTGTCCATGACGGTGGATGTGGATGCAATGGCAGACGGCGGCCAGGCCCGGAGGGTCCGGAGCGGGGCCGGGTGGGAGGGGCTGATGGCGGCGTCCGGGCGCCGGGACGGCCCGCAGGCCAGTTTCCGCCAGAGCCGCGGGGTTCCGGTGGGGACGTCCCGGAGCTGGCGCCGCAGGCGCGGCCTCACCGGCGGCGCGGCCTCCGGCGGGACTGGCGGCTCCGGCGGGGTGGTGGCGGCGGAGCCGGGCTGGGACGGCGGGCTGTCGCCCGGCGGCGGCGTCACGCTCCGCCTGAGGCGGTCCTGATGCCGGGCGGATGGCCGCCGGGCGGCATCTGGCTGGCGGGCGGGCCGGCGGACATGCGCCGCAGCTTCGACGGGCCCGTCGAGCCGGTCACCAGCCATCCCGTGGGGAACCCCGCCGGCGGGCGCTGGCACGTGTCCGGCAGCCGGCGGCGGACGATGGTGAGGACACCCGGCTCCGGGCACGGGGGCTGTTTCATCCGGGCCAGGCGGCTGGAGCGGGGCCTGTCCGCGTCGCCGGCCACGCCGGGGCGCAGGTCTGTACCGCTCCCGCGGACCGGACTTTCGGCGCTTCCGGCCGGGACCGGCATCACCGTCCGGCGCCGCCGCATGCGCTGTCCGGAGGTCGCCGGATCCCCGGCGTCCGGTGGCGCCGGTCCCGGAACGCGGCGACCGGGTCCGCCGCGCCACCAGCCGCCCGGCCGGTGTCCGGTCCCTGATCCCGCTCCCGGCCCCGTTGACCGCGCCGGTCAGGTCCAGCGCCGCCCCGGCCATCTCCGGGTGAGTGTCCTCAAGCTCCCCGGAACCGCGTCCTGCATGGACCCGGCACGTCCGGTGGGTGACCGCCCCGCCGCGGGCCGCGGCACAGGCCTCACAGTCGCGGTGGCCGTCCGTCACCAGGGTTCCGCTGCAGGCGCCGGGGAACCTCGACGCGTTCCCGTGCCTGCTGAAGTCCGGGAAGGGCGGCACGGCCCCGCCGCGGTCGCCGGGCACCGGCCAGAGATGGCCCTTCCCCATGCTCCCCGGCCTGCCCGGGCGCCGCCCGGCGCGGATCGGGGTCCCGTCCATCCGGATGACGGCGCTCCCGGCAACGGGCGCCACTGGGCCCCGGGACCGGCTCCAGCAGCGGGATGGCGCGGTTGGCCCGCTGGATCGGGGAGCCGCGGCTGGCATCCGGCGCTGCCGGGAAGGCGGCAGGCGCCGCATGAACCTGTCCATGAGCATCCCGGCGAGGAGGGAGACGTCGGCGCAGCCGCTCCCGGGGACGCCCCCGCGGGCCGGGGCGGACACGGGCCGGTCGGTCCCCCTGACCCTGGCGGCGGGATGGCGATGGCGGACGGCCACGTGCCGGAACCCGCCGGCGGCGGGCCGGCGGTGGACGCGGTCGCCAGCGACCTGGTGGCCGTCCTCCGGCGTCGCCCACCGAACCGCCGCGCTCCCTGCGGCGTCCGGGCCTGCCGCCGCCGCGGCGGCTGCCGTCGCTGTCCTGCCCGTCCTGCCCGGAGGGGGCGTCGGAGCCCTTCCCGTGCCTCTCCGAACGCGGGCCGTACAGGTCGCGCTCCAGCCGGGCGACCCGGGCCGTCAGGGCGGCGGCCTGCGCCAGAAGTCCGGCGATCCGCCCCTCCCGGGCCGCGACCGTGGCCGCCTGCAGCCCGGACAGTCCGCCCGGCGACCGGAGCGGTCCCTCCGCCTCCGGCGGCAGGGCGCCGGTCCCCAGCCAGCGGGACAGCTCCCGCCCGGGCCCGCCGATCCCGCCGGCGGCGTCCGGCGAAGCCGTCCGCCCGTCCGTCCCCGATCCCGCATGCGCCACCATGGTGGCACCCGAAGTGATTCGTCCAGATGGCCACTCACTACCGGGCGATGCCCTATACTGTCAGACAGGAAAGGGATGGATGGGACCAGACCGGACGCCGTACTTTAACCGCTTACGACGGGGCGGGGCTCTCCCGGGACGCGGCGGGAGCCGTGCCGATGGAGGGCTTCCGCCGGCGCCGTGCGGCGGGCATGCCCGGCACACGAAAAAAGGGGGTGGCGCCTTGCGCGCGCCACCCCCGGTACGGAGGCAGGGGCCGGGCGGGCTCCCGCATCCACGGGAGCCCGGCCCCGTCCGGCTACTCCTCCAGCTGGATCTTCGCGCCGAAGGCGCCCACCATCCGGTGGGTGTCGCCGTGCTCGGAGTAGAACTTGCCGAGCACCGAGCTCGGCCTGTCGCTGCCGTCGCCGCCGTCCGCAATGGTGCCGACCGCCTCGTCATACAGCGAGGCCTCCCAGCTGCCGCCCGGCGTCCCCGGGGCGCCGTTGATCGACCAGACCGTCTTGGCCGTCTTGTCGGTGTGGCCTTTCTGCGCCCCGATCTCACGGCTGGCCCCGGTGGTCCAGGCGCCCTTCTGCAGCGTCACGCTCCAGTTCGGCTCCGACCCGTTGTCCAGGCGGAACCCGTCGATCGTGCCGGTCATGCCCGCCTCGGGCACCAGGTTGGTGGCCCCGAACTTGGCCAGGAGCTTGGCCGTCGCCGTGAAGTCGCCGCCGTCGCCCTTCTCGTTGAGCGGGTCGTGGATGGCGTACACGCCGACCGCGGGGCCCTCGAAGCGCGCCGTGCCGTTCAGGCTGCCGCCGTCCGTGGCGAGCTCGATGTCCCCGCCGACGGACCGGTAGAAGGCGCTGACCGCCGCGGGCGTGCCTTCGTCATCCTCTCTTATCCACCAGCCGAAGTAGAGATGGTCGAAGTCCCTCTCCTGCACCTTCGCGCCCTCGTCGTAGACGAAGTACCAGTCGGCGGACAGGAACCAGCCGCCGACCCCGATCCCGACCGTGCAGGTGCCGGAGGAGGGGCAGTAGTAGTCGCCCGGCGCGCCCATGTAGGTGCCCGGAATCTTGATCAAGGTCGGATCTTGCTCCGATTTCCCGTCAGACAGGTCGTAGGTCTTGGCTCCCGACCGGTCGAACACGGGGGCGGCGAGGTGACGGTCGACCCCGGTGCCGATGGACAGCTGGCGCTTGTCCGTGTCGAGGGTCCCCGCGTTCACCGGCTTCTCGCTGGTCGCGAAGTACGTCGCGAGATCCTTCTCGAGAAGGTACCCGGTCCTCGTATCCGCCAGCGGGCCTCCCACCTTGTCGTTGTACACCCGGACCCTGTCGGTGACCCGGCCGTCGCCGGAGCCGGTGGTCCTGGTGAAGTCCGTGACGTACCACTTGGTGCCCACGTTGCCATGTTCACCGGTATCAAAGTTCTCCGGGTACTTCCCCTTCTTCGGGACTTCCGGGAGGGCCGTGGAGTGCGGCTGGCCGAACCGGTCGTCGTCCTCATCGACGATGTGCTCACTGTCGACGTGCCTGAAGAACACGGCCTTATGCGCATTGCCGTCCGGGATCACCCCCGCGCCCTCTGCGGGGTCGATCCGGAAGTCGCCCCGTCTGCCGATGGCCTCTCCGGTCCCGAGGTCATTCCCGGAATCGACGAGTGAGGTGACGTAGTACGGGGCGGACTGGAGATTTGTCAGCGCGTTATTGGGTGCCGTCGTCGCCTTAGGGCCGGCCATCGCCGCGTGCAGCGCCTTGCCCCTCTTCGCCCCGTCCGCGCGGTCCATCTTGGCGGCGCCGAAGGCGGTCTCCTGCGCGGCGAGCCTCGCGCGGAGCGCCTCCTTGTTGACGTCAGGGAGCTGTGCGTCCGCGATCGCCTTCCTGGCCGCCGCGATGGCGGCCTCGACGTCGGTCACGGTGCTCTCCTCGGACAGGGCCGTGATCAACTTGATCGCCTCCCCGACATCCATGATCTCGCCGTCCGTGATCATCGCGACTTCACGATCTATCTTGGCTTCGTTAAAGGCCGTCTCTTGGTCGTCAAGCTGCCTGCGAAGCGCCTCCTTGTTGACGTCAGGGAGCTGTGCGTCCGTGATCGCCTTCTTGGCCGCGTCGATGGCGGTCTGGGCGTCCGTCACGGTGCTGTCGTCGGACGTGTTCGTGATCTTCTCGATCGCGTCCATGACCGCCTTGATCTCGCCGTCCGTGATCGCCTTGACCACGCCGGCGATGCGCTTCCCTCCCTCCCGGGAGGCCTTCCTCGTGGTGAGCGAGCCCTCGTGCCTGGCAAGCGCCGTGCGGAGCCTGTCCTTCGCGGACGTGGGGATGTCCGCGCCGTTGATCCTGTCCCTGGCCGCGTCGATCGCGGCCTGGGCGGCGGTCACGTCGCCGTCACCGGACGTGTCCCCGACCATGCCGACCGCGTCCCCGGCCGCGGCGATCTCGGTGTCCGTGATCGCCTTGACCACGCCGGCGACGCGCACGGCCTCCAGCCGCTTCTGTTCCTCGGCGAAGGCGTCCTTCGCCGTGGTGATCGGCTGCGTCGCGTTGGCCGCCTGCCGTTCGTACCCGGCCTTCTCCGTCGCGCTCAGGTCCGCGGCATCGCCGACCGCTGCCTTCAGGACGGCGAGCGCGCTGTCCGCCTCGTCGAGCTGCTCCTGCGTGGGCACCCCGCCGGCAAGCGCCGCGAGCGCGGCGACGAGCCTCCTGGAGGCGTCCGTCAGGGCCTTCGTCTGCATCGTCCGGCGATCCGCCAGCTGCATCGCGTCCCTGTCGGCCCTGGCCTTCGCGAGCGCCGTCTCGGAGCCGGAAAGCTGCGCGGTGTAGGCCGCCCGGTCGCCGGCCGGGAGCATGGCGATCGCGTTTTTGGCCGCCGTGATCGCCGCGTCCGTGACGGCGATGTCGACCGTTTCCATGCCCGCCTTCGCCCTGGCGTCGGCGACCGCGTCGATCGCGGCCAGGCGGTCGTCAAGGTCGAGCCTCTCCGTGAGCGTCCTCATGTCCGTCGCGAACTGGGCGCGGTCGGCCTTCAGCAGGTTGCCGATCTCCGTCTCCGCGTCGGCGAGCGCCTTTCCGGCGGCCGCCACCTGCTCGCGCGTGCTCGCAGGGGTGATTCCGTTCACGGCGGTCCTTGCCGCGCTCACGACCCTTTTCGCCGCGTTCACGGCCTTCTCGGCGTCCGACAGCTCCACGGCGGGCGGGTCCGCCGGCGCGCCGCCTCCGCCGCCGCCGCAGCCCGCGACGGCCAGGGTTCCGGCGACCATAACCGCCGTTGAAACGCCGGAACCGGCACCCTTCCTCCGGCATCGCCCGCGGGCCGGGGAACGGGCGTTCGCGCAACCTGACCAGAACCACCTCAACGTCCGGCTGCGGGCTTCCGGATCAGGCGGGCACGGGAGCTTACAACAGTTCACACCTATATAGTGTCCGCCAGAAAACCCCCTTTTTCGCGCTGACGGGCCGGATTTCCGGCCGCGCCGGACGCCCGCCGACGGCCCGACGGGTTCCGCTCCGGGCCTGCGGCGGAGACCGGACGGCTGCATGTTCGCCATCCGTTCCTTTCCTGGGCGTCTCCGGCATGGCGCTGGCAATGGGGTTCCGTTCCCGCTCCACGCGGGCCGGAAACGCCCGTTCCCTGTGGAATGCGCCGTCAGGCGGCGCGGCGCCGCCGTTTCCTGAGCCGCTCCCTCCTCCGCAGGAGCGGCCCGATGCGGTGGACGTCCAGGGCCACCACGGCGAGCGCGACGGTGCGCCCGAAGCCACTGGCTCCGAACGCCAGCACCCTGTCGAGGCCGCGGTGCTCCAGGTTGTTGATGGCCGATTCCACCGCCGGATGCGCCCTGCGCATGGCCCGGAAGGCCGCGCCGCCCTCCCGCTCCCGGTCGGCGGCGTTCAGGCAGCCCTTCCTCGGCAGGGCGTTGCAGTCCAGAATCCCGGCGGGGCGGGTCCGGTTCCCCGGGCTGTGGAACCCCCGGTCGAAGCTCACCGCCCGGAGGTCCGGAAAGGCCTTGCGGGCCGCCTCCACCATCGGCACCGCGCAATCGACGTCACTGCCCTTCCACACCACCTCGTGGTGCGGGATGAAGCCGTGCCGGTCCTCCAGCGCGCAGACGGGCACCCCGAGCTCCACCGGGCACCCACCTTGCCCTTCGGTATCCAGCGCGTGTGCGGCCCGGATATGGAGAACACCTTCTCCCTGTGCGGGATGGTCTCCCCACGCAGCAGGCGGCGGTCCACCTGGTCGATCTGGCGCTCCGCGCGCAACAGGAAGTCCCTGATCCGCGTGACGGTGAGGGCTGGCGCGCCGTTCACGGCCAGCGCGGGCAGGCTGGCCCCGGCGCGCCGGACGGGCGCGCGGCAGGCCGGGAGGTATCCCTCCACCCGCTCCGGGCTGGCGCGGCGGGCCGGCCGGACCCCGTTGAGGAGCGCCTTCAGGTTCCCCGTCAGGTGCCGCCACTGCCGCCAGCCGGGGACGCCGTGGTCCGCGGCAGCGCGGCCCGTGGTCCGGACCAGGCAGCGCATCGCGTCCCAGAGCAGACTGACGTCCGTCGGGTAATGGACGTCGGTCTCGGCGACGAATGGGTCACAGCGCCCGTGCAAGGGCGCGCCAGGCTTTTTTCCCGCGACCGCATGGCCGCTCCCGCCGATCAGGCGGTTGACCCCTACCAGAAGCCCGGGGTTCAGGAGTCCCACGTTGTCCACCAGCGTCTGGTGGTGGTAACGGCGCTCGTCCCAAACGTCCGGGTGGCCCAGGAACCGCCGCAGCGTCCGGTGCTGGTTCGCCAGTTCGTGCAGCCGGTCGAAGTCGCAGCCGAGTCCCTGCTTCGCCACGCCCATCACAAGGATCCGCCACATCTCCATGCCGGGCCGCCCGACCTTCCTGTCCACGCCGGGCAGCATGTGCTCCTCCATCAGCGCGAACAGCCGCGTCCGGAACGCCCCGTCGGAATACAGGTGCTGGAGCCCCAGCAGCAGCGCCGGGATGCCGTCCCTGGATTTCATGTCCAGCTCGATGTCCTCCATGCCGACCGCGCCGGGTTCCGGCTGCGGATCGATGGTGTTTCCCATGCCTGCCTCCCGAAGAACCGCCGTTTTCCGCCCGATCCGCGCCGAACGGGCCGGAAACCGGCCCCTCCGGTGGAATCTTCACACAGAGAATACCCGGCTTAATCAAATGGAGTCAAAGGCTTAAGGGGTTTTCTGGCAAGCACTATATATCTGATCCGGCTTGCCTATATGGCGGGGCATGCAGGTCGGTCTCCGCCATTTCGGTTCGCACACGCCTGCCTGGCTCGCCGGGGCGCTCCGTGCCGGCGGGCGCAGCCGGCACGCCCTGTGCCGGGAGCTTTGCGGGCGCACCGGCTGGCGCAACGCCCGCGGCGGGCCGGTCATCCCTGCGGCGGGGAGGGCGCTGCCCGCCCTGGCGGAGCGCGTGGGGGAGCGGCTTCCGGAGGTCCGCGCCGCGCCGGATCCGTACGCCGCCCCGGCCGTCCCCGCCGGCGACGTCCCCGACACGGCGGTGGCCCTCCCGCTGGAGGAACCCGGCCCCGTCACGCTGGACCCGGTGGGCGGCGCCGACGACCGCCGGCTGTGGGAGGCGATGGTGGCCCGGCACCATCCGCGGGGCTGGGCGCGTCCTCCCGGCGGCCAGCTGCGCCACTGGGTCCGCCCGGAGCGCCACGGGGTGCCTGGCGGGGTCGGCTTCGGGTCGGCGGCCTGGAGGCCCGCGCCGCGGGACGCCTGGATCGGGTGGTCCGCCGCCGCCCGCGCCGCGAACATCGCCCGCGTGGTCCGCTGCCACCGCTTCCCGCTGACGCCCGGCGTCCGGGTGTACGGCCTCGCGTCCGCGGTCCCGCCCATGGCGGCGGCGCGTGTCGCGGACGGTTGGGAGGCCCGCTGTTCCGTGCGCCCGGTGGCGGCCTGCACGCACGTCGGACCGGAGACCGGCCGCGTACCGGCTTCCGTCCAACCGGAGGGTGACCATGGAGACCGTCCCGCAGCGGCGCCACGAGGCGACCGCCGACCGCTGCCGGGACGGGTCCCTGGTCCTCGCCATACAGGACACCACGACGCCCACCTGCACCGCCCTGGAGGCCAGGAGGGGTCTGGCGGAGACCGGCGGCGGCGGAAAGGGCAGCGCCGGCATCCTCGCCCACGCCGGGCTGGCGGTGACGGCGGAGGGCCGTCCGCCGGGCCTGTTCACCATGGAGGCGGACCTGCGGGACGACCCCGACAGGGACAGCCAGCGCTGGCTGGACGGCCTGGACCGCGCCCGGGAGCTGGCGGCGGCCTGCCCGGACACGCGGGTGGTCTCCGTACGCCACCGCGAGGGGGACTGCTGGCGGATGCCGGGGAGGGCGGCGGAACACGGCGACGCGCCGCTCGTCCGCGCCAGCCGGTCCGTGCGCCAGCGGGTGCGGACGGAGGGGGCGGGACCTGCCTGTGGGAGCGCACGGCGTCCCTGCCGGCCCTCGCGGCGGTGGACCTGACCATCCCGGCCTCCGGCGGGCCCCGGGCCAGCAGGGAGCGCACCGCCCGCCCGGGGATACGCGCGGCGGAGGTCGCGATCCTGCCGCCGAAGCGCGGCCACGGCAGGGGGCCGGTCACGATGTTCGCCGTCTCCGCCACCGAGGTGGACGTCGCCGACGGCGGGGAGCCGCCGCACTGGCTGCTGACGGCCACCGAGCGGCCGGTGGAGGGCGGGGCGGACTCCATGCGCGCCCTCACCGTCCTGGACCGGTACCGCGGAAGGTGGACCACCGGGACATGGTTCCGGACCCTGAAGTCCGGCTCCCGGAGCAGGGACCGCAGGCTGGACACCGCCGACGGCCCGCCCAGGTGCCTCGCCTCCGGCGCCGTCACCGCCTGCCGCGTCGCCGACATCGCCATGCCCGCCCGCGAGCGGCCGGACACCCCGGCCACCGAGGCCTGTCCGGAGCGGGACATCCGGCTCCCGCCCACCCTGCTGTCCGCCCAGGGCCACCGGGAGGTCACCACGATGGCCGACGGGAAGCCGCCCGACATCAGGACCTTCACCATCGACCTCGGGCGCCTCGTCGGGGCGCATCCCACCAGGCGGCAGCCACTGCCCGGGGTGAAAAAGGTCTGGCAGGGGCTCGAAAGGTTGAACTGGGCCATCCAGGTCCGCGACGCGCTCAACAGGGGGCCGCCGACCGACGCGCTGGGCGAGCGCAGGCGGGAATAGGATCACGTATACAGGTGTGGAATGTTGTAAGGCACGGGAGGCCCGGACCTGTCGGAAGCGGCGCCCGCCGGTCAGGCCGGCTCGGCCCTGACCGCCAGGAGGTTCCTCGCCCCGCGCCCGCAGGCCACGCCGAGCAGGTGGACCGGCTCCCCGCGGTTACGGTACTTGTCCGCATAGCCGCGTTCCCGCATCTGGGCGAGCGCCGCGTCCAGCGCGGCCTCCGCGTCCCCCCCGCCCTCCGCCATCTTGAACTCCAGCACGAACACCTGCCCGCCCGTCAGCACCACCATGTCCGCGCGGCCGTGGCTGGACGCCTCCTCGACCCTGAGGTCGACGCCGAGGGCGCTGAGGCACATGTGCAGCAGGCTGGCGTACCACGCCTCGTAGCGGGCCAGGTCGCCGGTGGCGTGCCACTGGTAGGGGATCGCCGACAGGTACGACCGGAGCCGGACGCCGAACCCCCCGAAGTCGTTCGCCTCGAGCAGCGCGCGGAGCTCCCGGCCGTCCTCCAGCGCCTCCCTCCCCTTTCTCCCGAGATAGGCGAGCAATCCGTCGTTCAGGCTGGTCCGCACCTCCAGGTTGGGGTAGTCCAGCCGGTAGAAGGTCCTGAACCCCTCCCTCCGCTCCTCCGCGATGGTCAGGTAGCCGGTCTGGAACAGAAGCGCCTCGACGCCGATGTCGTCCACGTCGAATTTCGAGACGAGCGGCATGTCGGCCATCCGGTTCTCAAGCTCCATCGGGCCCACGGACCGCTCCACGAGCGTCCGGAACAGGAACGCCGGGGAGCCGGTCTCGAACCACCAGGGCCGGAACTCCCTGCCGTCGAGCAGCAGCAGCACGTCGTAGGGGTTGTAGACCCTCTCCCCGCCGAGCCAGTGGTAGCCGTTGTACCAGGCCCGGATCCTGTCCCGGTCCAGCCCGCCGAGCTCTGGAGCGAACACCCGGTCGAGGTCTCCGTCGGTGTAGCCGCAGATCGTGGCGTAGCGCGGGTCGAGGCTGATGTCCCTCAGGTTGTTGAGGCCCGAGAACAGGCTGACCTTCGAGAACATGCTGACGCCGGTGACGAAGGTGAAGCGGACGTGCTCGGCGCTGCCCTTGACGATGCCGTAGAGCCCGCGCAGGTAGTCGCGGTTGGCCGTCGCCAGCTCCGGGTCGTGCAGCGCGTCGAGGATCGGCTTGTCGTACTCGTCCACCAGGACCGCCACCTGCCGCCCGGAGGCGTGGTGCAGGCGGTCCAGAACGCTCCGAAGCCGCCTGGGACCGGTGTCGGACGCCGGGGCGGGAGGGAGGCCGTACCGACGCTCGGTCGCCTCCAGCTGCTCGATGACGTCCCCCTCGATCTCCCCCGGCCCGCCGTACTTCCCGTCGAAGCTCAGCCGCACGACCGGATGGGGGGCGGACCAGTCCCAGTGGCCGTGGATGTCCAGGCCCCGGAACAGCCCCTCGCGGCACTCGAACAGCGACCGCAGCGTGTCCAGCAGCAGGCTCTTGCCGAACCGGCGGGGGCGGGAGAGGAAGCAGTGGTCGCTCCGTTCGACCAGGTCCCTGATGAGCGGGGTCTTGTCGACGTAGTAGCAGTCCGTTTCCCGGAGTCTCCGGAAGTCCTGGATACCGATCGGAAGGCGGCGGGTCATCGGTCTCTCCGTCCGTGGCCTGCGGAAGGCCCCTGCGGGGCTCACGCGACCTTACCGGGGAACCGCGGCCCGCGCCACCCCCCCCTTTCCGGCGCGGACCGCCCCGTTCCCGGGCTGAGAGGGATCCGCGGCCGGGCACCCTGCCGGGTCGCCTGGAAGGTCCGGGTTCCGGCGTTTCAACGGCGGTTATGGTCGCCGGAACCCTGGCCGTCGCGGGCTGCGGCGGCGGCGGAGGCGGCGCGCCGGCGGACCCGCCCGCCGTGGAGCTGTCGGACGCCGAGAAGGCCGTGAACGCGGCGAAAAGGGTCGTGAGCGCGGCAAGGACCGCCGTGAACGGAATCACCCCTGCGAGCACGCGCGAGCAGGTGGCGGCCGCCGGAAAGGCGCTCGCCGACGCGGAGACGGAGATCGGCAACCTGCTGAAGGCCGACCGCGCCCAGTTCGCGACGGACATGAGGACGCTCACGGAGAGGCTCGACCTTGACGACCGCCTGGCCGCGATCGACGCGGTCGCCGACGCCAGGGCGAAGGCGGGCATGGAAACGGTCGACATCGCCGTCACGGACGCGGCGATCACGGCGGCCAAAAACGCGATCGCCATGCTCCCGGCCGGCGACCGGGCGGCCTACACCGCGCAGCTTTCCGGCTCCGAGACGGCGCTCGCGAAGGCCAGGGCCGACAGGGACGCGATGCAGCTGGCGGATCGCCGGACGATGCAGACGAAGGCCCTGACGGACGCCTCCAGGAGGCTCGTCGCCGCGCTCGCGGCGCTTGCCGGCGGGGTGCCCACGCAGGAGCAGCTCGACGAGGCGGACAGCGCGCTCGCCGTCCTGAAGGCAGCGGTCGGCGATGCCGCGGACCTGAGCGCGACGGAGAAGGCCGGGTACGAACGGCAGGCGGCCAACGCGACGCAGCCGATCACCACGGCGAAGGACGCCTTCGCCGAGGAACAGAAGCGGCTGGAGGCCGTGCGCGTCGCCGGCGTGGTCAAGGCGATCACGGACACCGAGATCGCCGCGGCCGGGGACGCGGTCGGCATGGTCGGGGACACGTCCGGTGACGGCGACGTGACCGCCGCCCAGGCCGCGATCGACGCGGCCAGGGACAGGATCAACGGCGCGGACATCCCCACGTCCGCGAAGGACAGGCTCCGCACGGCGCTCGCCAGGCACGAGGGCTCGCTCACCACGAGGAAGGCCTCCCGCCTGGCGTACCGGGAGCGGATGGAGGACGAGGAGAGGGAGAGGCTCCGCATGGCCAAGATCAGGGAGATCACGGACGGTGCGATCCAGGATGCCAGGGACGCGGTCGCCATGGTCATGGACGATTCCGCCGACGGGACCGTGACAGCCGCCCGGGAGGCGCTCGCCGCGGCCAAGGCCGCGATCGAGGCGCCAGAAGCAGACGGCGTACTGAGTGACGCTGATCAGAGAGACCTTCACGCCATGGTTGAAAAGGAACAGGGCAGGTTCGACAAGGCGGTCGAGCGCCGCCGCGTCGCCATTGCCGTCAGGGCGATCAAGGAGGGCCCGTTCAAGTCGGCCATGGACGCGGCCGGCATGCTCGCGCGCGATTCCTCCCGGGAGGACTGGGCGGCCGCCGAAGCCAGGATGGCGGCGGCCGGGAAGGCGGTCGAGGCCGCGGACATCCCCGCCGCCAAGAAGGCGGAGCTCCGCGCGGAGCTTGCCAGGCATCGGGGCGCGCTTGACGCGGCGGTCGGGCGCCGCAAGGCCTTCGGCAAGGCGATGTTCGCGGCGATGGGCGGGCACGACGAGGACACCACCACCTACCGTGACGCGCTGAACAACCTTGCGCACGACGCCAAGTATGTCTTCCCCCTGTCGGATTCCTCGAAGCCAAACGGCCTGTGGCTCGACCCGCACGATGAAGGGCCGGGGTCGTTGCCCAAAGACGGCGTCAACGTCTCCCCGATCGTCTTCACGGAGGTCAAGACCCGCGGGCAGGTGGGCAAGTGGAAGGTCACGGACGAAACCGGCGCTGTGGACGAAGACGGCAACCGCGACGCAGACCTGGCGAGATTCCACGACAGGGCCCGGGTGTACAGCGACCGGGCGGTGCGGACGGCTCCGGCTGCCACGTACTTCCTCGACTCGAACGGTGACAGGCCGACCCATGCGGGGACCTACACCGCGGGGACCCGCACGCTCTCGCTGGGAACCGGGGTCGACGGGAGCCTCGCCTCCCCCGAGTTCCCGACGTCGGGACACAAGGACTTCAAGCCGGAGGGGGACGGCAAGGAGGTCCTGGTGCGGGGCACCTACCTGGGCGCGCCCGGCACCTATCGCTGCACCTGGGCGAGCCTCGGCGACTGCCGTGTCTCGAAGGGGCGCGGCGGCTTTTTCATGGCCGCAGGCTGGGAGTTCGTCCACGAGAAGGGCGCCGAGGTGTCCTTCCTCAATCACGACTTCGCGTACTTCGGCTGGTGGGTGAGGGAGAACAGCGGCGACCGCGTGCCCAGGATGGCCACCGCCTTCATCGGGGTAAGGGGCGGGGGCATCGATCCTGCCGCGGACGGCGACAGCCGCTCCATGGCCGGCACGGCGCGCTTCGAGGGCCCCGCGGTCGGCCAGTACGCCATCCACGACCCCGACGACGGCAAGGGCGAGGGCGGCGAGTTCGTGGCGGAGGCCAGGCTGGACGTCCGGTTCGGACACTCCGACGACGTCCCCCAGACGGGCATGTCCGGCACCATCGACCGGTTCCGGCTGAACGGCGGTTCCGGGGATCCGGGCTGGACGGTGACGCTGCACAGAGGGGCCTGGGCGACCGGAGGGCTGGTCGACAACAGCTCCAGGACGACCTGGTCGGTCAACGGCGTCGACGGGGCGAAGGGCGGCAGCTGGGGCGCCAGGATGTACGACGCCACGGTCGAGGATTCGGTCGGCGGCGACGACGGCAACAACCAGCCGGACCTGGTGCTCGGCACCTTCTTCACCGAGCGCGGCGACACCCACCGGATGGTCGGCGCCTTCGGCGCGAGAAACGTCACGAAAGACGGCGAGTAGCCGCATGAGCGGGGCCGGGCTCCCGTTCATGCGGGAGCCCGGGCCTTGAGCGAGAAGGGTGGCGCGCTTCCCGCGCCACCCTTCCTTTTTGCCGATGGCGGAGCCGGGCACCGCAGGGATGGGCGGGCCTGCTCGCGACCGTCGAACGCCGGAACCCGGGCTCCCCGGGCGGCCCGCGGATCCCTCCCCGGCAAGGTCGCGTGAGCCCCGCAGGGGCCTTCCGCAGGCAACGGACGGAGTGACCGATGACCCGCCGCCGCCTTCCGATCGGCATCCAGGACTTCCGGAGACTCCGGGAAACGGACTGCTACTACGTCGACAAGACCCCGCTCGTCAGGGACCTGGTCGAACGGAGCGACCACTGCTTCCTCTCCCGCCCCCGCCGGTTCGGCAAGAGCCTGCTGCTGGACACGCTGCGGTCGCTGTTCGGGTGCCGCGAGGGGCTGTTCCGGGGCCTCGGCATCCACGGCCACTGGGACTGGGCCGCCCCCCGTCCGGTGGTGCGGCTGAGCTTCGGCGGGAAGTACGGCGGGCCGGGGGAGATCGAGGGGGACGTCATCGAGCAGCTGGAGGCGACCGAGCGCCGGCACGGCCTCCCTCCCGCCCCGGCGTCCGACACCGGTCCCAGGCGCCTGAGGAACATCCTGGACCGCCTGCACCACGCCTCCGGGCGGCAGGTGGCGGTCCTTGTGGACGAGTACGACAGGCCGATCCTCGACGCGCTGCACGACCCGGGGCTGGCGACGGCCAACCGCGACTACCTGCGGGGGCTCTACGGCATCGTCAAGGGCAGCGCCGAGCACGTCCGCTTCACCTTCGTCACCGGCGTCAGCATGTTCTCCAAGGTCAGCCTGTTCCCGGGCCTCAACAACCTCGAGGACATCAGCCTCGACCCGCGCTACGCGACCATCTGCGGCTACACCGACGGAGACCTCGACCGGACCTTCGCGCCGGAGCTCGGCGGGCTGGACCGGGACGGGATCCGGGCCTGGTACAACGGCTACCACTGGCTCGGCGGGGAGAGGGTCTACAACCCCTACGGCGTGCTGCTGCTGCTCGACGGCAGGGAGTTCCGCCCCTGGTGGTTCGAGACCGGCTCCCCGGCGTTCCTGTTCCGGACGCTCGTGGAGCGGTCCGTGGGCCCGATGGAGCTGGAGAACCGGATGGCGGACAGGTCCTTGGTCTCGAGGTTCGACGTGGACGACATCGGCGTCGAGGCGCTGCTGTTCCAGACCGGCTACCTGACCATCGCGGAGGAGCTGGGCGACGGCCTCGACACGCTCTACCGTCTGGACTACCCGAACCTCGAGGTGCGGACCAGCCTGAACGGGGGCCTGCTGCGGCATCTCGGCAAGGGCAGGGTGCCTCTGGACGACGGCCGGGAGCTCCGCGCGCTTCTCGGGGCGAATGACTTCGCGGGGTTCGCTGACCGGCTCCGCTCGTGCCTTTCGGCGATCCCGTACCAGTGGCACGCCACCGGCGACCTGGCCCGCTACGAGGCGTGGTACGCCAGCCTGCTGCACATGTGCCTCAGCGCCCTCGGCGTCGACCTCAGGGTCGAGGACGCGTCCAGCCACGGCCGCGCGGACATGGCCGTGCTGACGGGCGGGCAGGTGTTCGTGCTGGAGTTCAGGATGGCGGAGGGCGACGGGGACGCGGAGGCGGCGCTCGCCCAGATGCGCGGGCGCGGCTACGCGGACAGGTGGCGCGGGCGCGGGGAGCCGGTCCACCTGATCGGCGTGGCCTGCGGACGCGGAGCACGGAACGTCCTGGCGGTCCGGGCCGCTTACAGAAATTCCCGCCAGTGGGATTCCGGTCCGGTTTCCGGCGTGGCGCGGGCGTCGGCGTCGGATTCAGGCGGAATCCGGGCGTGCGGGAGCGTCCGGCGGCGGTCCGGCGGAAAAAGGGGATGTGTCGCGGGCCTGCCCCGCGCCGCGGCGGCGACCGTCCGGACGGCCCGGCGACGGCCAGGGCCACCGCCGCGTGCCCGTGGGTCAGGGCAGGGTGGAGGGTCCGCCAGTCGGGGACCGGGAAGCAGGGAGAGCACCTCCGGGAGGCGGCCCCGGTCCGGGCGGTGGGGAACGCGGGCGTCACCGTCATGGCGGGCACCGTGGTCAGGCGCCGCTTTCCGTGCCCGAAGCCGGTCCCGGAGCGGTGGCCCTGGTTCCCCGGCGTGCCGGGGTCCCGTTCCCGGTGCGCCAGCGGGAGCGGGCGGCGCGCATGGCCGGCACGGGGCTGCCGCCGTCCACGGGAAGGTCGGTGACCCAGGGGAGCCCCTTCCGTTTCCCCCCGCCCCGGTGGGCCGGGCCGTCCGGGCCGCGGTGGCGCCCCGCGACGCGTTTCCTCCTGGTGACCGTCTCCCGGCATCCGGTGACGCTGGCCCCGATGTCGGGACGGGAGGCGCCGGCCGGCGCGCCGTTCAGGCAGCGCAGTTCGTGCCGGGCGCCGTCGGCGTCGGTGAACCGGACCGCGCGTGTGCCGGGTTCCGCGCCGGGGACGGAGCGGAGGCCGTGCCGCCGCAGGCGGGCGATGCGGGGTCCGTTGGAGGCGGGGCCGTCCTGCGGGACGATGGCCTCCAGGCGCCGACGCTCCCGCCGGAGGCCGTCGACGGAACGCGCCGCGGCGTTGCGCCCGCAGCCGTTCCTCCTGTCCCCGCCGGTCCTGGCGACCGGCTCCGGGGCCAGCGGCGGCGCCTCGCGGCGTTCCGGATGGCGGACCACGGCGGCGGGCGTGCTGCGGGAGTGGCTCCCCGGCCCGTCACTGTGGCTGGCGACGCGGCGGTGGTCGCGGTGGACGGACCTCGGGCCGGGTGGCCGGCGCCGCCGACCGGGATCAGGCGGTGGCCGTCGAAAGCCGGCTGGCCCTCCAGCGCCCTGCCGCGCCGCAGCCTCGCGGACAGGGTCCTGAAGGCCGGTGGCGGCCGCCTGGGGCCGGCCGTGCCGGGGCGCCTGCGCATGGGGGGGCGCAGGGCGCCGCCGCGGTCCCGGACAGCGTCCGGAGGTTCCCGCGGACGATGGCGTTCCTGCGGCTGTCCCTGCCGGACCGCAGGAGCGACGGATATCTGGCGGGAACATCGCAAACGCCGGCATGAGGTGGTCCCCGGGGCCGGACCGCCGCCCGTCCACCGGACCGGCGGTCCCGCCGAGGCGTTCCGCCAGCGCCCCGGCCGGCCCGGGCCTGCCGGGGTCCTTCCGGAACCGCATCGTCCCAGCTCCCGTCAGTGAGGCCATCAGGGATGCGGCAAGGGCCCCAGCCCATGATGCCCGGAGGATTCCGGGCGGTTTCCGGCCGCCGGGAAGGAAAGGTCCACCAAACCCGGATCACGGAACCCCATGGAATACGGGATCCGGAAGGGCTGGTGGGAATTGCTGGGCCGCTTACAACAGCCCGCACCTGTATGGCCCGGTTCAGCCGCTCAGCACCGGCGGGGAGGCGGTCGACCCTGCGCGGGCCGTCGCTGTCGTTGGTGGCCGTGGAATCACGCCCGCCGCAAGCGGCTGAACCATGGCGTCCGTTCGGGGTCCGCCCGTCCTCCCCTGGCTTGGCCGCGCGCTGGATTGCCTGTGGCTGCCGGCCATCGCTGCGGGTCACCTCGGAGGCCGTCGTGGTGGCTCGGGCCGACCCTGCCCCGCTGGCCTGGGACCGGCGCCGCCACCGTTGCGCCAGGCATGTCCTGTCCACCAGGTCTTCCGTGACGTATCGGCCCGGCCTCCGCTCGGGAGCGCGGCGGTCGGCGCAGGTCGGCGGAAGGAGCTCCTGCGGTGGGTATGGCCTTTCAGCGCATGGAAGTGCGGCGACGGTCCGGACAGGTGAGGGGCTGGGTCACGGAAGGCGCGGGGGCCGTTCAGGCATTGATCTCCGCACCGAAGTCGCGCCCGTCTGTGGCTGCTCAGCCACAGCCTGTCCGGAAATCCGGCGGGCGGGCGCGGCGGGATTCCCCTGGCCCTGTCCGCCGCGAACCCCGGAACCCCTCCGAATCTCGGCAACCCTGTCGACAATCTCCCCGTGCGGCGTCACCAGGTCCGGCCGCAGGACACGCTCGCCCGGATGCTGGGCCAGCAGGCCGTCGTAGCTGGAGGCCGTCTGCGCCCGGTTGGTCTCCAGCCCCAGCGCCGCCGCGGGCGGAAACTCCGGGCAAAGGCCGGGAACGGAGGCGGGCAGGCGGCGCTGCAGGTGGCCGGTCCAGACAATCCACAGTTCGTCCGGACGGTACATGAACTTTGCGAAATCCCCGCTTTCGGCGTCATAGAGCGCGATCCAGGGGACCGGTCCCCTTCCGTAGTCCATGCCCAGCCACGGCCAGACCCTTCCCCGCGCGTCCGTTCCCACCCCGCCCGTTCTCCAGGTGCCGGTCACATGAGTCGACCGCGGACTTTCCGACGGAGCCACCCAACATTCATGGAAACGTCCGTCGGCGGTCAGGGCCGCGACAAAGTAGCCCCGTGAATCGGGGGCCCACCGTCCGACAATGACGGAACCGACCAGCAGTTCCGGAACATCCACGCCCACGACGTTGCCTCGGGGAACGCCCCGGATACCGTACCTGGCGCTGAACTCATCCGGCAGGGCATTGACCTCGGCGACGGTGCGCTGGACCATGTATCCAGCGCCATCCGGTGCGGTCGCGGGCTCCGGGGCCATGCATGCCATGGCGGGAAGCAGGGCGCAGAGGGCGGCGGCGGGGAGCGGTTTCATTGGATGTCCTTCACGATCAGTCCATGCGGAGGGAACGGTATCACACACTCCGGAGGGATGCGAGGCAATTGTTGGACATCCCGGCGGCGTTTGCCACGGCAGGGCCCGTCCGTCCTCTGGGACCTGCGGCCTTTCCCGCCGCATCCACAATGCCGGGACGCGTTTCGGCCCGGCGATGGCTGGAGGGATCCGCGGAACCGGCCCCATCGCGACCGCCGCAAGGGGATGGCGTCAGGATCCCGCAGCCGCTTTCCCATCCCCTCCCCCCGGCCGCCGCGCCTGGACCAACCCCATGGCGCCCTTCAGGCAGGGCGGCCGCATCCTGGCCTCCGCGGTGGCGTCGATGCCCGGGACCATCCAGTCCTGGCCGCAGTCGCGACGGGAGCGCCGCCTGCGTCCGCAATCCGTTCCCGCCCGTCACAACGGGAGTTCCGGGTGCGGTGGCCCTGGCCTGTCAGCGGCGGCCCGGAAGCGCGGGTTCCCGGGGGCTTCCCGTGCGTCCGTCGCGCCCCACCCATCCCTTTCCTGTCCGGCAGTACGGGGCATCGCCCGTCAGTGGCTGGCCATCGGGACGGACCGCTTCGGGGGCCGCCACGGTGGCGCATGCGGGATCGGGGACGGACGGCCGGACCCCCGGTCCGCCCTCCCCGGCGTCCCGGCACGGGGAAGCCCCCGGCGGCGGTGCCGCCGGGGGCCTGCGTCCCCCGCGTCCGCCCCTACTCCGCCGCCGGAGGCTGGAGCCGCGCGCCGAAGGCGCCGACCATCCGGTGGGTGCCGCTGTGCCCGGCCTGCCACTTGCCCATGGCCGAGGTCGGGTGGTTGCTGCCGTCGCGGCCCTGCGCGACGGTCCCGGACGACTCGTCGTAAAGGCTGGCCACCCAGCTGCCGGCCGGGGCCCCCTTGACGCCGCCGATCTCCCAGGTCGTCGTGGCCGTGCTGGTGGTGTGGCCGACCTGTGCGGTGGTTGAGTCGCTGGTGCTGCCGGTGTTCCAGTCCGACTTGTTCAGCGACACGGACCAGTTCGGATCCGGCCTTCCCTCCAGCCTGAACCGGTCGATGGTGCCGGTCATGCCCGAGTCGGCATTCAGGGTCGTGGTCCCGAACACGGCCTTCAGCCTGGCCGTCGCCGTGAACTCGCCGCCGTCGCCCTTCCCGTTGAGCGGGTCGTGGATGGCGTACTGGCCGACCGCGGGACCCTCGTAGGTCGCCGAACCGCTGAAGGTGGTTCCTGCCGCGGCCAGGTCGATGCCGCCGCCAGCTGCCCGATAGAAGGCGCTGACCGCCCCCGGCATGCCGTTGGCGCCGTTCCTGACCCACCAGCCGAAGTACATGTAGGACGAGTCATACGCCTTCACCTTCGCGCCCTTGTCGTGGACGAAGTACCAGTCCGCTGTCAGGGAGAAGTTGCCTACCCCCGGACCCGCCGCCCCGACGGAGACGTCGCAGGTGCCGCTTGAAGGGCAGAAGTAGTTGCCCTCCGCGCGGAGGTAGGTGCCGGGGATCATGATCAACTTCGGATCAGAGGGCGAGGCCCCGGCCGCCGGCGTGAGGCTCACGCTTCCGACTCCGGCCGTCCTCTCTCTGAAAATGGCGGCATCGACCGCCGTGTCGACCGCGAATACGCTCAACTCCAACTTGCGCGTATCCGGATCGTATTGTGATGTGGTGGCAGGCTTTGAACCGATGATTCTCGATTGGTAGGGGTTTGCCTTGAAGAATTCCGCGGCATCCCACTCGAGCGCAGGAAAAGCAACCCTCTGCAGCGGGCCCCCCACCCGGTCGTTGTACACCAGGGCCCGGTCGCTGGACTTCTCGTAGCGCGTGACGTACCGTTCCTGCCCCACACCCATCTCGTGGCTGTCGTGCGCCACCACCGTCGTCACCGTGGGCTTCACGCCTGTCTTGGCCACCCTCGGCTCAGCCTTGGCATGGGCCTCGAAGAAGTTCACTGGGGCGTGGTCGGCTGCGGTCGCGAAGCTCCCCGCGCCCGCCGCGGGGTCGATCTCGAGGCTGTTCCGGTTTCTAATGAGGCCTGGTTGGTACGGGACGGCCGCGAGGTTGTTCAGCGCGTTCACAGGGGCCGCTGTGCCGTCGGCCGGACCCATCGCCGCGTGCAGCGCCCTGCCGAAGGCAATTGAGGCGGTGGTGCGTCTGGTCCCCAGGCTCCGATCCTTCGCGGAGGCCACCGCGTCCTTATAGACCTTCTTCTGCGCGTCGGTCAGGTCCGCGGCGTCGGCGACCGCCTTCTCCAGGGCCGCGAGGGCCTCGATGGCCTTGTCGAACTGCGCGACCGTGGAACCGGTGCCCTTCGGCTCAATGGCCTTGAGTGCCGCCGCGAGCGCTGTGGACGCGTCCGTCAGCGCCTTCATCTGCGCCGTCCCGCGCTTGGCCTTGCTGTTGGCAAGACTGGTCTCAAGCTCCCCGAGCCGCTGGCTGAGGGCGTCGCGCTCCGCGGCGGGCACCTTCATGACCGCCGCCCTGGCCTTCTCGATCGCCGCGTCGGCGCCGGTGACCCTGGCCCTGTCGGCGCTGACCGTCACCATGTCGACGGCGGCCTCCGCCGCGTCGAGGGCGGTCTTCGCATCGGCCGCAAGCTGCGCCGGCGTCCTCTCACCCGTGGTCGTCGTGGTCGTCGTCGGCGCGCCGCCACCGCCGCCGCCGCAGCCCGCTACGGCCAGCGCGGCGGCGACCATAACCGCCGTTGAAACGCCGGAACCCGGACCTTCCAGGCGACCCGGCGGGACGCGCCCGCCAATGGCGTTCGGATAGGTTTTCCCGGCGTTCGGACAGGAAAGCCCCCGCGCTTCGGGCATCTGCCGGAAGCCGGGGGCGCTGTTGGCAACCGGCCCTGTGTCGGGGCCTATGTCATGCGGCGGGTCGGGCCTGCCACCTGCTCCTTGGCTGCTTCGACTGCAGGGGGGTGGCTCCTTCCGGGCCGGTCGCGCTGGATGCGGCGTGACAGCACGGCCATGATCCGGGCGACGGATTCCCTGACCGCCCCGGCCTGCGGCGGGAAGAGGGCCCCGGTCTCCCTGCCGACGAGGCGCAGGCCGTTCCGCAGGTTGGTGCGCATGGCGGGCAGGTCCCCCTCCCCGTCATCGGCGTTGAGGTCGCCGTCGCAGCGGTCGGGGAACTGGCGCATCAGGGTGAGCGGGGTGAAGGCCGGGTGGATCCCCTGGCGGACGCCGCGCTCCGATCTGGCGGGCAGGTCCCCGATCACCCGCTTCCCGTTTCTGTACATCCCCTCCACGCCCCATCGTCCGTGATGGAGGTCGACGGGGGGCTGGATTCGGTGGCGTCCGCTGTCCAGAAGCGAGGTGGCGAGGCAGTATCCGGTGTCCCCGGCGACGTATTTCACGAGGCGGACGCGGACGGAGTGTCCGGCCGCGCAGGACGGCCGTAAGCGGTTAAAGTACGGCGTCCGGTCGGGTTCCACCCATCCCTTTCCTGTCTGACAGTATAGGGCATCGCCCGTCAGTGAGTGGCCATCGGGGCGAATCACTTCGGGGGCCACCATGGTGGCACATGCGGGATCGGGGACGGGCGGGAGCCGTCCCACTGTCTGGGGACCGGCGCCCTGCCGCCGGAGGCGGAGGGACCGCTCCGGTCGCCGGGCGGACTGTCCGGGCCGCAGGCGGCCACGGCCGCGGCCCGGGAGGGGCGGACCGCCGGACCCCTGGCGCAGGCCGCCGCCCTGACGGCCCGGGTCGCCCGGCTGGAGCGCGACCTGTACGGCCCGCGCCCGGAGAGGCACGGGAAGGGCTCCGACGCCCCCTCCGGCAGGACGGCTAGGGCCGCGAGGGCAGCCGTCGTGGAGTTCCGGCACGTGGCCGTCCGCTACCGCTACCTCACCGCCAGGGTCAGGGGGACCGGCCGGCCCGTGTCCGCCCCGGCCCGCGAGGGCGTCCCCGGGAGCGGCCGCGCCGACGTCCCCCTCCTCGCCGGGATGCCCGACTGGCGGGGCGGGCGGCACTCGGGCCGGGTGGACATCCCGGAGAGGCCTGCGGAGGCGGGGAGGAAGGAGCGTGCGGGCGGCTGGGAGGCCGACACGGTCATCGGGAAGGGCCGCAGCGGGGCGGTGGTCTCCCTTGTGGACCGGGCCTCGAAACACACGTGTTCACGGAGGGCTGGCCGGCGCGCCTCGGCCGCGGTCTCCGCCGCGATGCTGGCGATGCCGGGGCCTTCCGCCGTCCCCGTCCACACGGTCACGGCGGACAGCGGAAAGGGGTTCGCGGGCCACGCCGGCGTGGCGGAGGCGCTCGGGGCCTCCTTCCACTTCGCCACCCCCTGCCACTCCTGGGAGAGGGGCCTGAACGGGCACACCAACGGGCTGGTCCGGCAGTACCCGCCGAAGGGGACGGACCTCCGCGCGGTCACCGACGCGGAGGTGAGACGGGTGCAGGACCGCACGGACGCGCGACCGCGCAGGGTGCTCGGCTACCGGACCCCCGCCGAGGTGCCGCACCAGGACCGCCCTCCCTGACACCGCCGGCCCGCCCCTCCCGCCGGCGCGGATGGCCGCGCCGGGAGGGGGTGGAATGGATTTCGCCGCCGCGTCCGTCCGGGCGGAGGCGTTGCGCTGCCCGGAGAATGCGGATAGTCTCCATCCAGACGGGACTCCAGCCGTTCCGGGACCGGATCCTCCGCTCCCCGGGGGCCGCGGACCCCGCCTTCCAGCCATCTGCGCAGCTCGGGCTCCGCCCTCGCTGCGCAGATGGCCGGTGTTGCACTTCGGACTGGAAGTGGGGCGTCAATAGCACTACGATCACTGGAACAGCCTGAGGATGCGAAGATCCCAATCCCTGCTCGCGTTGGCGATGTGGGACGTTCCCGCCCGGATAGCAGGGGAAAACGAAACAGGTCTTTCCAATGTGGATGTACTGGTTTCCATCGCACGGCACCAGCGTACAGGCCGCTCACCGGATGATATTCCATGGAACCTGCCGGAAAGCGCCAGTCCTGATGGTTTCCTCGCGCATCTGATCCATCAGGGCGCCCTCTACAGAAGCACCAAAGGTGGACTCCACTCGCCAATACCGTCCTTCCGGTCATTCCTCATCGAAAATGGGACCGTACCGCATCCAGCATCGGACAGACGGAAGTAGGCCGGGGACGATGGTACGGATTTCAGTCTCTGAAGTACAACGCCAGTGGCGGTGGTGACCAGGTCTACGGACGCTCCTCCCGCTTGATGTGGACGTCCGTGAGCTTTTTAATACATCAGTTCAACGGACTGCCGCCCATGAGAGCGATGAACGGCCCGATCCTGAGCGACCCTGAGAGACTTGCGAAACGCAGCCTTTGCGCGCGCCGACGGAATCCGGTTTCGAATCCCCTGCTTGAAGCGACCGGCCAGGAACGCTATCCTCTGCCCATGTCAATGACGGCCCTCGACTTCTACGCACACCACGGGTCCACCAGCTACGGAGCCCTCACATCCGCGCGGCTGCGCGAGATCATCCTTGGCGCCGCTCCAGGCCGGGAGGAAACGCCCCGCGTCTGTCAGGCCCTGACGGAAACGGCGGGATACAAAGCCTACGAACTGGCGGAGGAGCTGGGGCTGGAACACGAGGACATCGACGCCAGGACCAGGGCGCTCTGCGGCTGCGGGCTGCCGCCATGACGGCAGACCCTGCCAGGTCGCGTTGGGACGATCTTCTTGCCCTCGCCCTGACTCACATGGAAAGCGTCGGCGTCGGTCGCAGGGATTGGACATGGGGCGGCGGAACAGTGCTGATGCTGCGACATCGGCATCGACTGAGCCGGGATGTCGATCTTTTCCTTAATGACGTTCAGACGCTTGCCTATCTGTCGCCCCGTCTCAACGACAGTGTGGCTTCGACGGTCGACTCCTACTCAGAACAGGCGAACCACCTGCGATGCGTTGTCAACGGTCTCGGGGAAATTGATTACCTTGCCGTGGCGCCAGTCATCGATTTCGAACCTGAAACGATGGACCTTCCTGAACACGGCATCGTTCAGGTCATGTCCGACCGGGAGATCCTTGCCCAGAAGATCCACTATCGCGCAACGGCCCTCAAGGGTCGGGACCTGTTCGACTTCGCGACGGTCACGCACGTCAGGCCAGAGCTTCTCCTGGATGCCAAACTGCACGGGGTCGCAACGGGAAAGCGGGCTGTTCTGGAAAAAAGCCTGAATCAGAGGGATTCTCTGGAAAACGATTACGCAGCCGTGGAGCCATTCGACAGCAGGATGGAAAGAATGTCCTTCAAGGACGCCACGAACAGGATGCTGGCATGGCTGCAGGCGCCATCGCCCGCGAAAACGGTGAATGAAAGGGGCGGATCAGGGACAACGGAATGGAAGCCGCCGGAGCCTTCCCCGAGCAGGGATCCCATGGACCCTTTCAGGAAATGACAGAGGTGGTGTCACGACAGGCACATTTTTGCCATCCTGAACTTTCAACCCATTGATTGCATGCAATAACAAATATGACCCGGCCGTAATATTCTCCACCTCGGATCACACCATATCTCTACACAAAAACTGTGTCTTTCGGCTTCGGAAGGCCGAATCCAGTGTTTCGGCAGGTGGATACAGGCGGGAAGCCCAGGATTCCGGGCGAATCACCTGCGAAAGCAGCCCCGGAGGAAACGCCCGCCGAATCGGCTGCACCCGGAAATCCCCCATTTACTCCCGCGCGGACCCTGTCCAGACTGGTTCCATGCCTTGCGCTGCATCGTTCCGCCCCGAATTCCGTCCCTGTCCACATCGCGCGCCGGACCCCGATCCTGTCACATTGGCCGGATTGCATGCGCCGGCCCTGCCGCTGGCGCTCGCTCTGGGAGCGGGCGTGTGGACCGACCTCAACCGGCTGGAGACCGTGGCCATGCGGCAGTCCGGCCACATGCTCGACCACGGCCATTTCCGGGTGGTTTTCTTCGCGCCCCTGGGCCTGCTGCGGATCCTGCGACCCGAAGGGGCGCATGACGCCAGCGGCTTTTCCGAGGTGCTCCTGACCCTGCGGATGGAAGGGACGGGCGACGGCCTGCGGGTCACGGTCCTGGATCCCGGTCAAGGGTTTCCCCGGGATGTGATTCTCACTTCCAGTTTGGGAGAACGGACCGTCCAACGGCTGCTGCTGGATTACAGGTCAGTACCAGCCGACAGGCATAAGCTGGCACACTTCCACGATCGGCTGCTGGACGTATCAGTCCATCACACTTCAACCCGTGTCTTCGTCCCCTTTCGACCTGTCTGCGTCCCAGTCCCGCATGGCCTCGATGGTCATTACGGGGTGGGACAGCAGCTTCACCCCCTCCCAGAGCTTCCGCCTGCCCGGCATCGGCTGGCGTTTCGATGGATGGAATTCGGCCAGCACGGTGAAACCTGCGGTGGTCAGCTCCGGTGGTCCGCGGGGAACCCTGAACCCATGGTGCCTCGCAAGCGCCAGAAGCGCCGGAACGTCCTGGAGTGTGATGTGCATGGTGGCCGGGTCGTCCGGCCGGGGGTCAGGTCCTTGGCTGCGTCGAGCAGCGCCTTCTTCAGGGCATCGAGGGCGGCGGTGGCGGCGTTGAACTGCGCGACCATGGAATCGTCGCCTTCCGGCTGAAGGGCTTTGATCGCCGCCTGGAGCTTCGTGGACGCATCGTCCAGAGCGTCAGTCTGCGCCTTCTTCCTGGCTGCCAGATCTTTCGTACCGCCATTGTCCGGTGGGTCGGCCGGAATGCCGCCTCCGCCGCAGCCCGCGAGAGCCAACTCGGCGGCGACCATAACCGCAGACATCAGGAACTCGGACAGACCATCGAACAGGGTGTCAGCCTACGAGGGACTTTTCCATGAATATGCTTAACGGGTCATCCCTGTAACTGCCAAAAGGTGCCCTGATTGAGAAGCCATTGTGCCTGTACAGTCGGAGCGCGGCATTGAGGTTGGGGCCAGTTTCAAGGCGCAGGCAGGAATGGGAACGTGTGCGTGCCTCGGATTCGATGGCCGCAAGAATTGCCGAGCCAACTCCTTTGCCCCGGGCTTCGGGCGAGACAAAGACTGACTTGATCTCACCATGTGTCCGCCTATCGGCCAATGCGCCGACACCAACGACCGCCGCGTTGGAGGAAGCCGTGAAAAAGGCAATGTCGGAACCACAGAGCCCATCGACCGAAAGGTGGTGATTCGCTTCCGCCGGAAAGAGTCCAGCCAGCATCGCATGACTTTCCTGAAGGAGAGCCGTGGCTTCTGGCTCACGAGGGTCGCCTCTTTCCACGAAAATCATGCAGACAGAGCCTCTGTGATGGCTAAGCGGTCAAGGCCGGACTGACCAATCACAACCAATCGGGCCTCCCGCGGCTCCTGTGCGCCGAGCGGAAGGTCAAAATAGGTTTCAATCCTGGGCCCGACAGCCTGAACGGCAAGGCGCATGGGTTTTCCCTTCACCGCCGCGAATCCCTTCAGACGCAGAATGTCGTGGGCTCGAACGACTTCGGCGATGGTTTCGGCAAACTGGTTGAGGTCGTTGATTTCCGATCTCACAACAATGAAGCTCTCGAATTCATCGTGATCATGATCGTCATCATCGTGGCCGTGATGAACCTCGTGACGGCCCGCGACATCGATTTCCGCAGCCTGTCCGCGGCCCAACACAACGTCGGGTGGCACTTCACCCATCGACGTCCTTACAACCTGCACGCCGTCACGGCTCCTGTCCTCAAGACTTGAGGCAAGAGCTGTCGCCTCATCATCTCCCAAGAGATCCGTCTTGTTGATGACGATCATGTCCGCACAGGCCAACTGATCCTCGAATAGTTCCGCGATTGGTGTCTCGTGGTCGAGACTGTCATCCGCCTGCCTTTGGGCTTCGACAGCCGCAACACTGCACGCAAACCTTCCGTCTGCGACCGCTCTGCCATCGACGACCGTAATCACACCGTCTACGGTGACTCTTGTTGAAATCCCGGGCCAGCTGAAAGCGCGCACAAGCGGCTGTGGCAACGCAAGCCCGGAAGTCTCGATTACAATGTGATCAGGCGGCACATCCCGATCGAATAACATTTCCATGGCGGGCAGGAAGTCCTCTGCCACGGTACAGCAGATGCAACCGTTGCTGAGTTCCAGGATATCGCTTTCGTTGCAGGCGCCGTCTCCACAGTGCTTGAGCAATTCACCATCAACCCCAAGCTCACCGAATTCATTGATCACAAGCGCAATGCGGCGACCATCCGCGTTCCGCAGCAAATGCCGGATCAGGGTTGTCTTTCCGGAACCCAGGAATCCCGTAATGACAGTGGCTGGAATCTTGGCAGGCATTGGGATCCTCAATTATGGGGTGACCGTGCGCCATTCAAAACAACACAGCGCACTTATGGCGACCTGGGGTATGGGGTAAGTGCGTCAGGCAGCACTCAGGGAAGCGTGGCAACGTTCCCAGAACCAGCCGCAAAGGAATCCAAGTGACGCCCAGCCCACAAGTGCCGCTCCGAGACTGAGAGTGACGAAATGTGCAGCCAATTCAGGCGGAGCGACTCCCCAGTAGGTGTCGAGATGTGGGGCGCCAATGAGATGTGGGAGCGGCAGCAGGGCAACACCAGCGAGCAAGATGGGGCCGCGGGTGAACGCGATGAAGGCCAGGCCTGCCGCCGAACTGGCGACGGTGAACAGCCACCACAGCTGCCGCGGGCCAGCTTCAGATGCAGGAGTGCCAGGCAACTCGGGAGGCAGACCAATCGCAGGCGCCAACTGGACCGCGATGAAGCCGACCAAACCCCAGACCAGCCCTGAACGGGCGGTGACGGCATGACCATATCTTTCAGAGAACACCATGGCAGCCGTTAGGATCAGGCCATATCCCAGATAGGTCACGAGATTGAAGGCGACAGTCATTCCGTGCCGCACCAGATCACCATCCAGGCTCGGCGCACCCCGCTCACTCTGAGGCGAACCGTCCATAACGAAGTGCAGACGCTCACCGGATTCGAACAGCTCCGCCTCCAGAAGCGCCGGAACGACAAACGTAAGCTGAAGCGCCGAGGCGATCAGTCCAGCCGCCGCTCCTGCGAGCAAAGCGCTGACCAGCAGATGCCGGACCATCTGATCAGTGACAGGGAAACGCCATCGCATGACGCTGGTCATGGGCGGCGTCATGCAGCACGGTCGCCTGGGCAAAACCTGAAACGATCAGCAGGAAAATACCCGAAAGGGCTGCGAGGGCGATTCCAGCTACACCGGTCTCTGCCCGGACAATTGCCTGAGTCTGAACATTCATATCCATAGTCTCCTCAGCCTGTCACACCCGACAGGAATTGCGGTTCCTTCGCACGGCAGGTCTCCTGGCTCGCGGGTCTCTGCGCTCCGCCGCCTTCCCGGATCTCTCCAGTGGCCTTCAGGCGGGCGCTCTCCGCTTACAGTCGCGGGGGCGGCTCTGGCTTCCGGCCCCGGATTGGGTCGCCGTCACCAGATTCCCAGTTCAGCCCCGCGTGCTTTGCACGAATCGCAGGGCACCATGCAGCCCCTGTCTGCGGTCAATTGATTTCCCGGGTCAAGGAGAATCGCAACTGATGGCGTCAGAATCACACGAAATCCATCCTTAACCCAGATGGAAGCTAATGATGCCCGATGGCCAGCGCAATTACAGTTTGCCTGACCGTTTCTTCAATATGGTCAGAAACAACGGAGTTCTCATCGATATATTGTGGAAAACTTACACAAAAGGGCGATATGGTGGGTTAAGGCATTGACTTCCTGCCGACGTTGCGACGACAATGCCTGGGTTCGGGTTTCGAGGGGAGCAATACCGTTGCAGTTGACGCGCCTTAGACTGAACGGATTCAAGAGCTTCGTCGATCCGACGGATTTGCCGATCGGTTTGGGACTGACAGGAGTTGTTGGCCCCAATGGTTGCGGCAAATCGAATCTCCTGGAAGCGCTTCGCTGGGTGATGGGCGAAAATCGCCCAACTGCCATGCGGGGTGGCGGCATGGACGACGTGATATTCTCAGGCTCCACCAGTCGCCCCGCACGTAACTTCGCCGAAGTTGTCGTACATATCGACAATAGCGAACGGCGTGCGCCTTCGGCCTTCAATTCCGGCGACCACCTCGAGGTCGCACGGCGGATAACCCGCGACGCCGGCTCAGCATTCAAGGTCAATTCCCGTGACGCCCGCGCCCGTGACGTGCAGATGCTGTTCGCCGATGCTTCGACGGGTGCTCATTCGTCGGCTTTGGTCCGCCAAGGGCAAATCGCCGAATTGATTAGAGCCAAGCCTCAGGCGCGACGAAGAGTTCTGGAGGAAGCTGCCGGTATTTCTGGCCTCTACCAGAGACGGCACGAGGCAGAGCTGAAGCTGAGTGGCGCGGAGACCAACCTGCAGCATGTCGATCAAGTGATCGAGCGACTGGCGTCTCAACTGGCTCAGTTGGCGCGACAGGCGAAGCAGGCCGTGAGATATCGCGAGATTTCCTGTTCACTGCGGAGGTCGGAAGGGCTTCTTCTCTATGGCCGATGGAGCGAGGCGGACAAAGCGCGGGAGGAGGCGGAACAGGTTCTGCGCGAACGCATGCTTACCGAGACCATGGCGGAGCGGGACGCGCTGGCAGCGGGAAATCTACGTGCGGAACGGGAGGAGGCAATGCCTCCCCTACGCGAAAGCGAAGCGGCGGCGGCGGCGGCATTGCAGCGTTTGCTGGCGGAATTGGACGCACTCGCTGAACGCGAATCCCGTGCTACTGAGTCAATCCTCACGCTGTCGGCTCGCATCACACAGCTTGGTCAGGACATCGAAAGAGAAGAAGCACTGGAGTGGGATGCCAGAGAGTCGGTGTCGCGGCTTGAAGCCGAGGAAGAGGACCTGCAGAAACTGAACGATGGCCATGATACGGCCTTGGCAGTCAGCGCCGAGGATGCTCGCGAGGCGGCACGCGCACTGCAGGAACGCGAGGATATGCTCGCACAGGTGACCGAGGATACGGCGCGGCTCGCAGCGAAGCATCAGTCCGCGCAAAGGCTGGTGGACGATGCACTCAAGACGCTTGAACGATCCGAAAGCGAAGCGGTTCAATCCAAGCTGGCCCAGCAGGTCGCGGAATCGGCGTTTGCGGATGCAGACAAAGCGCTGGAGGAGGCAAGGGAAAAACACTCTGCGGCGGTTGCTGAAGCGGAGCGAAGGGAATCCGAGTTGGTAACGGCCGACGAGGCACGGGCCGAAGCACAGGCCCGGGAAGCAAGGGCAAGAGCCAGCAGGTCAGAAGCGGAAAGTGAGTCAAGCGCGCTGCGAACCGAGATCGCGGCGCTCTCCAAGCTGCTGCAGCGCGAAACCAGTGAAAGCGGACAGCTATTGGATCTGGTTGAGGTCAGTCCGGGTTTCGAAAAGGCATTGGGAGCGGCACTGGCGGACGACCTTCGTGTTCCCGAAGTGGATCCGGCTGATGGAACTGGCTGGGTACGACTTGTCAACTATGAGCATGTGCAGTCATTGCCGGATGGCGTGGTGGCTTTGGCGCGGTCCGTTACCTTTCCCGGCATATTGGAGCGCCGGATCGAACAGGTCGGACTGGTTGATCGAAACGACGGAAACAAACTGCAGCAAATGCTGAAGCCGGGCCAGCGTCTGGTCAGTATGGAAGGTGACCTTTGGAGGTGGGATGGATTCCGTGCGAGTGCCGAAGATGCCCCGAGCACAGCCGCCTTGCGGCTTGAGCAATTGAACCGGTTGGAACAGCTCAAACGGGAACTTGTTCCAACCATTGCGAGGGCGGATGGAGCGGCGCAGGCACATGAGAGCCTCAAGGCAAGTTTGACTGAATTGACGGAAGCAGACCGAAAGGCCCGTGAAGCAATGCGGGCCGCCGACGCGAATATGACGGAAGCGAGCCGGACACTCAGCCGCGCCGAAGCAGACCGCAACATTACCGCAGGAAAGATTGAGACGCTGTATCTGGCAACCGCACGACATCACGAAAATGCAAAGCAATCGCGTAGTGCGGCGCGTAACGCCAAAGAGGCGCTGAAGAGCTTGGACAATCTTGAAACCGCCCGCACGGCCGTAGAGGAAGTGAAGGTATCGGTCGAGGCCGCCCGGCTGACGATGATGTCTCGCCGTGCCGTCCATGATGAACTGAAACACGAGGGTGAATCTCGAACGAAGAGGCTACGAGAGATATCGCGGGAGCTCGAGGGCTGGAAGTTACGGCTGGGCAATGCAGGTAGGCGTGTTGAGGAACTCGTTCAGCGTCGGACGACATCTCAAGTTGATCTCGACGCGGCAAGGGAGGTGCCTGGCCAGGTCGCGATGCAACGTGATGGCCTCGCGGACAGTATCGAGAGGGCGAAAGAACATCGGAAATGCACGGCGGATGCATTGGCTGCTGGAGAATCGGCGATGCGAGAGGCCAGTGAAGCCGAACGCAGGACGGAACGATTCGCCAGCGAAATGCGCGTGGCGCGGGCCGCTGCGGAAGCGCGATCTGACGCCGCACATGAAGTGCTTCAGCACGCAGCGGACCGGATTGCTGAAGAACAGGGTAAGTCTCGGGAGGCGCTGCTCGAAACTCTAGGTATCGATGCGGAAGAGATGCTTCCATCGGAACATGTCGAGCATGAAGTCAACCGGCTGAAGCGGCAGCGTGATGCATTGGGTGCCGTGAACCTGCGTGCGGAGGAAGATGCACGATTGGTTCAGGATGAGCTCGACGGCCTGATTAAGGAAAGGGAAGATCTTGAGGTAGCGATTGGAAAGCTACGCTCTGGAATTGCGGCACTGAACCGGGAGGGCCGCGAACGGCTGCTTACGGCGTTCGAACAGGTTAACAGCAATTTTGCGATGCTGTTCGGACACCTGTTTGACGGTGGAGAGGCACAGCTGGAGATGGTTGAGTCGGACGACCCGCTCGATGCCGGACTGGAGATCATGTGCCAGCCACCCGGAAAGAGACTCAGCACACTGTCCCTGCTTTCGGGGGGCGAGCAGAGCCTGACGGCACTGGCGCTCATATTCGCGGTGTTTCTGGCGAATCCGGCCCCTATCTGTGTGCTTGACGAGGTCGACGCGCCGCTTGACGACGCGAACGTCAACCGGTTCTGCGACCTTCTTGACGAGATGACGCGCCGGACCGAAACGCGGTTCCTGATCATCACGCATCACGCGATCACAATGACCCGTATGGACCGCCTGTTCGGCGTGACGATGGGTGAGATGGGCGTGAGCCAGCTGGTGTCGGTTGACTTGAGGAACGCTGAACGTCTGGCAAGCTGATCAGAGCGGATGAGCCTCTTGCAAAACTCCCGGATCAAGCGGTTCTTCCACGGAAGCGGGCGTTTTTCTGATGGCTGGTCTGGATCTGGAACCGCCCCTCCGGTATGGGAAATGTGCGATACCCACGACATACGAGGAGACGGCCCCATGTCCCAGGGTTCCTCCGTATAGGAGGCCAACTGGTGCAGCGTGGCGTGTGGCATGACTGGCGGACGCCGCGGCACGGTTTCCCTGAATGTCTCCGTCACGTCATAACCGCATCGCTCGGCGCAGGACGTCAGTCCCGGGACGTCGCACTCGCAGAACTGGTTGGCGGCGGAACCCTAGCGTAGATTGCCGTTCACCATGCTAATTGAACCTCTCCTGATTCCGGTCCTGCAAGCCACGGATTCACATGAACCGGAATTCATACCGAACAGACCGTACTCCGCATGGTACAGATGGACATTCCACATACACTACAGGTGAGGTCTGAAATCCATCAGCTCATGCAGGACGCGCAGAATCCCAACGTTCCCGTCCCCGTCACGGCGAAAGAAAACAACGTGCCGCCCGCAGGGCTGCGCAATCAGCCCTTCCCGGATCTCATCCCTCCGCTGCCCCACGACCCTTCCATCCCCGAACTTCCCGAACAGGGTGGCGAAATCCCTGAAATACGCATCGCGTTGCGCCGCGCCCGTCGGCTCCCCGGTATGGAGGCCGATCCCCTTCAGATCCTGTCGGGCCAGCGGAGTGATCAGGGGATCAGGCACGCAACCCCGTTTCCCGATCCAGCTCGTCCAGAAGCCCCTCCAGGTCGAGGGGCGCATTCCCCGTTCCCGGCCTGCCTCCACGCGGGGTCGATCACTTCGTACAGGCGCTGGAGCCTCGCCTCTCGCCACGTGTCGGCCTCGACCTTCAGGCGCAGCGCCTCGCGGGACCACGTCGGACGCACTGTCGTACAGTCCGGAGGCGACCTTCGCGCGGACGTATCCGTCAAGCCAGTCGGCCAGGGATATATGCATGGCGCCACCTTTCTCCCTGAACATACCATACAGGAGCCGACTGTGCCTGTGAACCGCCTTCGCCGGGTGCTCCAGGCCGCGTTCCGGTTCGCGACGCCCTGCCATTTACTGGTGTGGAAGCCGATCGGGCACACGGAAGGGCCGTGAGGGGTGAACGGGACATCGGCTGTCCCGGGCCCGAAATGACGGTACTCGGAAGCCGGGAAGCCCGTCTACAGGACATTTCCTCCGCCTGGGCTGCCCACCATCTCGGAAATGGCCGGTGTCGTACCTCGGACTGGGGGTCGGGGAATCAAGGAGGACTTTGAGAAAGTAATTGACAACCCAATAGGCGCGGGGGAACCTCCGGTACGGATGAAACGGGACTAGACTTTGGCAAATTCCCAGGGAACCATGGAGGATATGAGCGTTGCGCAGGTGTTGAAAGCATCCTGGCAAGGCTCTCTTGCACTTGCCCGCGAACATCCCAGTCAGAGAATCTCCGTTGAATTTGTACAACCCAGCCTGTTCGGAGCAGCGTTCACCAGTCAAATTGCGTGGGATCCGTACGCCCTTGAGACCGCGAAGCAGATGGCACTTCATCTGAGTGCACTGTTGGTGTCCAGTACAGCCTCGCGTCTGGTTCATGGCCGTAATCGCCCGCCCGAGATCGAAAGCGCAATCCACGAGGTGACCGCGACCATGTCGAATCCACTCGCCTTGGTCGCATTGAACAGCTTTGCGCCTGTCTTTCCTGGTCGGTTCAGGGATCTGATTTGGGGATCGTACGTGACGAGGACGCACGGCTGGCGGATGAAATGCTGAAGGTTGCAACCGCCTATCGCACCGGGCGCAATACGCCGTACGGTCCCGCAGATTGGGTCATCAATACATTGGGACGCCACGCTTTGCCGTGCGGCCTGTCAAATTTAACGCTGGAGGTTTGCAGCGACCTGGCCGCTTCGCCAGTGGCAGAGACCGCGATGGCTGCGAAGCAGTCGAGGTGGCTCGCGGAATGCTCGCCCAGCCTTGGGACTGGCACAAGGTCGGATGGCGCACATTGAAGGTGCTGCGGACCTATATCTCCGTGATTGACGGGCTGAATCGCGGTGTCGGCCGCTTCATCATGTATGGCCTGTTCGTCATGGTGGCGGTTCTTCTCTGGTCCACGATCAGCAAGTTTACCGAGCAGCCCTCGCTTTGGACGCTTGAGGTTGCGCAGTTTGCGATGATCGCATATTTCTTTTTCGGGGGACCGTATGCGATCCAGATGGGCGCTCATGTGCGCATGGACCTTTTCTACGAGCGCTGGTCAGTTCGACGGAAGGCCGCAACAGATGCGGTCATGGTGCTCTGCCTGATCATTTATCTGTCCGTCCTGCTCGGGGGCGGGCTTGGATCCACTGCCTATTCACTTGGCCATTTCGGTCCGAACTCGGTCGGTTTCCTTGTGGATCTGGTCACGGGGGAGGCATCGACAGGTACGTTGGAGCGTAGTCGGACCATCTGGCGACCCTATCTCTGGCCGATCAAGACCATCATGTGCGTCGGTATCCTCCTGATGCTGCTTCAAGCCATATCCGAGCTGTGCAAGGACGTGCTCCGGCTCACCGGCGAGGCCATCCGCTAATGTCCTACGAGATGATCGCTATCGCCATGTTCGCCCTGATGATGGTGCTCCTCTTCAGTGGGCAGCGGGTCTTTGGTGCCATCGGTTTTGTGGCGGTGGTCGCCGCATTGGCGCTTTGGGGAGAGCGCGGCGGGTTCGACATTGCATTTTCCCAATCAATCAAGTTGATGCGCTGGTATCCGCTACTGACTGTACCGATGTTCGTCTTCATGGGCTACGTCCTGTCGGAGAGCCGGATTGCCGACGATCTCTACCGGATGTTTCACGTCTGGATGGGCGGGGTAAGCGGAGGGCTCGCGATAGGTACGATCGGCCTGATGGTGTTGATTTCGGCCATGAACGGCCTTTCGGTAGCGGGCATGGCAATCGGAGCGACCATAGCCCTGCCGGAGCTGCTGCGCCGTGGTTATGACAAGCGGATGGTGACCGGCGTAGTGCAGGCTGGTTCGAGTCTCGGCATTCTTGTGCCGCCGTCCGTGGTGCTGGTGCTCTACGCAATGATCGCCCGGCAGCCGGTGGGGCAGCTTTGGCTTGCAGGTGTCATCCCGGGTCTGATGATGGCCGCTATGTTTGTGATCTACATCGCAGTTCGCTGCCGGAGGGATCCAGCGCTCGGCCCGGCACTTCGAGAGGCCGACCGCGACATGCCGAGACGCGAAAGATATCGCCTGCTTCTCGCAGGTCTGCTACCTTTCGGAATATTCTTCGCAATGATGGTCCCCTTCATCAATGGCTGGACCTCGCTGGTCGAAAGCTCGGCTATCGGTGCACTCACGGCGTTCGGTGCGGCAGTTCTCAGGCGCAGGATGACATGGGCGGTGTTCGAGGCCTCCGTTCGGAACACACTTGGCATTACCTGCATGTTCATGTGGATCATTCTCGCCGCACTTGCCTTTGGCGCCGTCTTTGACGGACTTGGCGCGGTGAAAGCCATCGAGAGCCTCTTTGCCGAGAAGCTTGGCTTGGGGCCATGGATGATCCTGATACTCATGCAGTTCAGTTTCATCCTGATGGGCACATTCCTTGATGACACGGCCATGCTGGTGATAGTCGCACCGCTCTACATCCCGCTCGTCGGTGCGCTCGGTTTCGACCTGATCTGGTATGGCATCCTGTACACGATCACCACGCAGATCGCGTACATGACACCGCCCTTCGGATACAATCTCTTTCTCATGCGGGCAATGTCGCCGCCACAGATCGGTCTAGGCGACATCTACCGCTCCATAATTCCTTTTGTTGGCGTTATGCTCGTGGCACTGGGGACCATCATGGTGTTCCCCCAAATCGCGTTGTGGCTGCCACAAACGGTCTACGCAAATTAGGCGCCATGGGAACCTTTGAGTAAGACGACGTTGACATCAACCTGAAAGGAGGGTCAGATGACCTCAAGACGTAAGTTTATCCAGGGCACCGCAGTTGCTGTTCCGGCAACGCTTGCCGCACCAGCGCTCGCTCAATCGACGATCAAGTGGCGGCTGCAGACCTATGCTGGTGCGGCTCTCGCCGAGCATGTGGTCAAACCGGCCATCGACACATTCAACAGAATCGCTGGAGATCGCATGCAGATCGAACTTTTCTTTGCCGATCAGCTTGTGCCCACCGGCGAACTGTTCCAGGCAATGCAGCGGGGCACCATTGACGCGGTGCAGTCGGATGACGATTCAATGGCCTCACCGACGGAAGTTACCGTATTTGGAGGTTACTTCCCGTTTGGCTCGCGCTATTCCCTCGACGTGCCTGTGCTGTTCAACCAGTACGGGCTGAACGAGATCTGGGACGCGGAATATTCCAGAGTTGGCGTCAAGCACATCTCCGCTGGAGCGTGGGACCCGTGTCACTTCGCGACCAAGGATCCGATCAACTCGCTCGAGGACCTGAAGGGCAAGCGCGTCTTCACCTTTCCCACCGCGGGCCGCTTTCTCAGCCAGTTCGGTGTAGTGCCGGTGACGCTGCCATGGGAGGATATTGAGGTCGCGGTGCAGACCGGTGAGTTGGACGGCATCGCATGGTCCGGCATAACCGAAGACTATACGGTCGGCTGGGCAGACGTGACCAACTACTTCCTTACCAACAACATCTCAGGGGCCTGGATTGGCCATTTCTTTGCCAATATGGACCGCTGGAACGAACTGCCGGACGACATGCAGGCGTTGCTTGCTGTCTGTATGGAGCAGAGTCACTATTACCGCCAATGGTGGTATTGGGGTGGCGAGGCCAATCTTCGTGTCAACGGCACCAAGATGCAGCTGACATCGATTCCGGATGCGGAATGGGCGCAGGTGGAAGAGGCCGCCGTGAGATTCTGGGATGAGATTGCAGCCGAGTCCGAGACCAAGGCTCGGATCGTCGAGATCTTCCGCCAGTACAATTCGGACATGCAGAAAGCCGGTCGACCCTATCGTTACGGCTGAGCGCCAACTACACGGAACATGATCCGGGACCTCATTCCAATCGGAGGTCCCGGATCATTCCCGGGGGTACATCCAGCGGCAAGCCAAGGGAGTTTGAAATTTCATATCCTCTATCACTTGATCGGCTGAAAGACCTTGCTGGGTCGGGCGAGATCGACACAGTGCTGGTTTGCCTGGTCGATATGCAGGGTTGGCTGATGGGCAAACGATTCCATGTCTCGAATTTCCTGGAAAGCGGCCACGAGGAGACCCATTGCTGCAACTACCTGCTGGCGACAGATCTGGAGATTGCGACGCCGGACGGCTATGCGGCGACAGGCGGGAAACGGGATACGGCGATTACGTGATGAAGCCGGACGTTTCGACCCTGAGGCGCATGCCTTGGCTTGAGGGCACGGCTATGGTTTTGTGCGACATCCTTAGCCATCACGGCCATGCACCCGTTCCTCACGCCCCACGGAAGGTGCTTAAGGAACAGGTCACTCGTTTGGACGCCCTTGGGCTGACCCCGATGATTGCGACGGAGCTGGAGTTATTCATCTCCAGGAAGCCGCTCGACCAGATGCGGGCCGATGGTTACCGCGATCTAACGACGCTTGGGCAGTACAACGCCGACTTCCATATTCTTCAGACCACCAAGGAGGAGCATGTGCTGCGACCCCTGCGCAATCATCTTGTGGCTGCTGGCGTGCCGGTGGAGAACTCCAAAGGCGAGGCCGGGCAGGAAGAGCTGAACATCAAGTATGTGGAGGCGCTGCTCTGCGCGGACCACCACGCGACCGCCAAGCATGCCACCAAGGAGATCGCCTGGCAGCAGGGACATTCGGCAACCTTCCTACCGAAATGGCACGAGGCCTGAATCGGCAGCGCGAGCCACGTGCACATGTCACTTTGGTCTGATGGCAGGAACGCCTTTCACGATCCAGACGACGCTTTGGGCATGTCAGGGACAATGCGCCATTTCCTGGCCTGGCTGATCGCCTATGCGTCTGACTGCACTCACTTCTTCGCACCCTATGTCAATTCCTACAAGCGTTTTACGAAAGGCTCATTTGCGCCGACAAAGGTCGCATGGTCGATCGACAACCGCACGGCAGGATCGGACATGAACCTCTATCTTGCCCAAGCAGCGTTTCTGGCGGCAGGGAATCAACGACAGGCTCGAACTGGCACCAGCGACGGAGGGCGACATCTATGGCGATGACAGGATGCCATACATCCCGAGCACGCTCAGGACGGCAACTGAGATCTTTCGCTGTTCGGCAATGCTGCGGGCGGCAATGGGCGATGACGTAATCGACCACTATGTCCGGTCTGCCGAATGGGAGCAGGAGGAATTCGATCGTGGGGTGACCGATTGGGAAGTCGCCCGAGGCTTTGAGAGGGCGCAACTTCGTGCGCGAATCCATGCGGGGCATCTCCCCCCCCATCGGTCGCTAGGCCCATGCCAAGCGAACCTAGTTGGGCCTGGGTGAGTTCCGCCCTGTTGACGGAAGCCGCCGGCGCTGGACAGCCCACTCGGGTCGCTGAGCCGCTGAACGGGCGTGCTGCATTGGCCGGGAAGCATCCACATGTCTGAAATCGAGCCCGGATCCGATTTTTCCAGACTTTTTTCGGGTTTCGGATCCGGTTCTCCACGGGCGGGCCGACCACGCTTCCTGACGGATCCGCAGTTGCGATCCAGGGCGGTATCGGGTCAGCCCGTCCTGCGGGGCAAGGCCCCGTCCCGCTGCCGCCGGGCGTCACCCGGCGGCCAGGGCGCAGGAATGAACTGGAGGGACGGCGGAAGGCAACAGGCCTGTTTTCCATAGAGAAACGCGCCGAAATTCTCCGCAGCCACCACCTCCTTTCATTTCCGATTCGTAAGTGGTCAGGTGCTGGATGTAGGATTTGTTGCGCAGGAAACTGCTTGACATAGTATGCGGGAGGCATCGGACGGGGCATCAAGACGGCACAAGCCGCGCAGGGAGCGGCTTCGGAACAGGCCCCATGCCGGAATTCGTTTCAGACGCCGCCTCGCCTGAGGCGTCAGCCGCGGATCCGCTTGCGGTGACTGCGGGGCTGGAAGGGCGCGACGCTCTGATCGCGCGGCTGAGGAGCGAAGCCGCGGCGCTCGGAGAGCGGATCGCCGATCCTGGGCGTCGGGTCGGTCAGAACAGCCGGAACAGCGGCAGGCCGCCGTCGAGCGACGGCCTGGCGAAGCCGCCGCCGGAACCGGCGTTTCCTGAACCGGGGAACCGGAAGCCGGGCGGGCAGCCGGGGCATCGCGGGAGAACGCTGAAGCCCTCGGACAGGCCCGGCACTGTCCTCACCCATGTTCCCGACGTCTGCGGGAGCTGCGGGGCCGACCTTTCCGGGGCGGAGCCGAAGCTCCGTTCGTCACGGCAGGTTCACGGTCTGCCGGAGATTCAGCCGATCGAAGTGACGGAGCATCAGGTTTTCGGGCGTGAATGCCCCTGCAGCGGCGAGACGGCGGCGGGAGGGTATCCGGAAGATGCGAAGGCCCCGGCTCGGTACGGCCCGCGCGTCAAGGCCCTGGCCCTCCATCTCCCGGCGGTGCGGCCTGTGCCCCTGCAGCGGCTGCGCCAGCTGCTCTTTCATCTGTTCGGCATGAAGATCCCACATGGCGCGGTCTGCGACATGATCCGCCGCGGAGCCGGGCGTTTCGAGGAGCTTCAGTGCCAGCTGCGGGCCGAAGCGGCCGGGGCGCCGGCCAGGCGTTTCGACGGGACGGGGATGCGGGTGAACGGCTCGCTGTCCTGGTTTCATGTCGCCTGCACCGAATTCCTTTGCTGTTGCTGGCTCGGCGAAAGCCGCGGCGATGTGATGGCCGAGGCGGAGGGAACCGCGGTTCTCCGAAGCGTCGTCGAAACGGCGAAGCGGCAGGGATGGGATCCGCTCCCGACGCTCCGGGCGGGGCCGGAGGAACTGATCGCCAGGATGCGGACTAAACAACCGACACCTGACACCTGACACGGTCCGGCGGAAATTCCGGCACTCCGAACAGCCTCGAATCCACGCCACATCAGCGGAACGGCTACCTGACCACTTACTCCGATTCTTTGAACATAACAGGTCGTTACCGAGCCCTCCCCCACAGGGCCGTCATTCCCGATCCTGGATCATTGCGGGGCAGAGACGCCATGCGGTGACCAGCGTGGGCGAGCGCACGGCCCTGTCCCCATATTCAGGTGCGTATGTAGGGGAGGGGCTGATCCGGAAAGCGTCAACGGCGGTTATGGCCGCCGCCGCGCTGGCCGCCGCGGGCTGCGGCGGCGGTGGCGCGCCGACGCCGCCCGGCGGGACGACGGCGACGCAGGATACGGCGAAGGTTGCTGCCGCGGTCAAGGCGATCACGGACACCGAGATCAAAGCGGCCGAGACCGCGGTTGGCAAGGTCATGGCCGGTTCCCCCGAGGCGACCGTGACGGCCGCCCGGACCGCGATCGCGGCGGCCAAGGCCAGGATCGATGCCGCCGACATCCCCGACGCCGACAAGGAGAAGCTCCGCAATGAGCTGGCCAAGCATGAGCGCACGTTTACCACCAGGAAGGACTCCCGCACGGCCGCCATGAAGGAGATGGCCGCCCTCGCCGAGGCCGTGTATGTCGGCATCGTCCCCTATAGTGACGTTACCGACAGTGTGGACCGGCGGTACGCGGTATGGAGCGACCAGGGACTTGGCATCGACGCGAACGCCACCGTGAACGTCTCCGTCGGCGAGGCCGACGCCATGAACCTGAAGCTTGACAAGGCCGCCATGGTCGAGGCCCTCGGTGGCTGGAAGGGCGCGAGGTACAAGCTGGAAGACGAGGGCACCACCTACGAGGCGGTGGTCTACGACAACGCGTACCCCGAGCCGGGGAAGACGTTCAGGGCCGCGTGGACCTTGGCGGCTGACGGCTGGGTCGATGGCGTGAATAAAGGGACAGCGTTCGGCCAAGGCCAAGCGATTGACGGTCTCGATCCCGTCGCCGGAGTCAACATAGTCGGAAGGGTGGGAGAGACGTATCGGGTAACGGGCACTTTCGCCGGCGTGAGCGGCGAATACCTCTGCAGGCCCGGTGCCGTCGACAAGGTCTGCGCGGTGAGGCCAGGCGAAAACGGCCTCACCTTGGGCTCTTCAAACAGTGTCGGCGGTAGTTTCGCAAACACTAATACCGGTATGGTCTGGAGGTTCAAGCCCGACAACCAGGAGGACAGGGTGACGGCCAATGACGACGCCGCCTTCGTCACGTACGGCTACTGGTTCCGGAAGGGTGCCGACGGGAAGTGGGACGTGAGCGCGTTCCATAACGCCAACAGAGGACCTATCACTTCCATCTCCGGCCTGGAGGGCGACACCAACCTGATCGGAACGGCGACGTATGGGGGCGGGGCCGCGGGCGTGTACGCCCTCAGCGACGGGGCCGGCACGTTCACCGCGGACGCCGAGCTCGTCGCCGACTTCAGGCCCAACAGCGCCAGCGTCCCGGGCACCAACAGCGTCACGGGCACCATCGACGGGTTCATGACCAGGGGGTTCACGGGCGGCGACGGCATGCCGCGGGACTGGTCCGTCGAGCTGCATAAGCTGGCCATCGGCGACGGCGGGGGGATGGCACCCGACACCAGCTCGGGTGCGACCGGCCTCACGCGGTGGACGATGGACGGAACCGCCGCGCCGGCCGCCGGAAAGTGGGAGGGCGCCTTCTACGAAAGGGGCAGCGCCGGCCAGAGGCCGAAGGCGGCGACCGGATCGTTCTACGCCGAGCACGGCATGTCCGGCAGGATGGTCGGCGCGTTCGGCGTGACGGACCCCGACACCGACGAGCCACTCGAGTAGCGGGGTCCGGGCGGAGCCCCCGACCTCCCCGACCCCCGGCGGCCGCTCCGCCGGGGGTCTTTCGATTCCGGGAGGCCGCGCATGCCCCGCGATGCCCGACGACGGGCGACGGTGTCGCGAATCCTTCCCGGAGCCTGGGCGCGCGCGGCGCTGGCGGCGGCGGGTCCCGCGACCGTCCGGGCCGGGCGACGGCGTCCGGACAGCCCTTCCGTTCCGGGGGCGGCTTTCCGTTCCGGCCGCAGGTCGTCGGCGCTGCGTGGTTCCCCGCCCCCCGAAGCCCTTTCGCCGGGCGGATACGGGAACCTTCCATGGGCCACCGGCCCCTTCCCGGCGGCCTTCTCCCGCCCTCCCCAGGATGGCGGCGCGGCCGCCATCCTGACCGTCGCGAAGTGGCGAGGCGCCTCCGCCCGCCGGAATCCCCTCCCGGTCCGCCGTCGACAGTCGCCCCCGGCGGCCAATGGCATTCGGATGAGTTCTCCCGGCGTTCGGACAGGAAAGCCCCCGCGCTTCGGGCATCCGCCGGAAGGAGCGCGGCGATCCGGTGGGTGACGCCGCCCGAGACCGGCGGGCTGCCGGAGGACGGTCACCAGGTCGTTGGCGACCGCGTCCACTGCCGCCTCGCCACGGCACGACGGTCAGGATGGCGGCTGCGCCGGCAGCCTGGGGACGCCAGGGGCTGGCGGAGGGAGAAGGCCGCCGGGGACGTTCCCTGAGGGCCCCGACGTGCCGCCGGACACGGACCCTGGCGGGAACGCGCCGCCTCCTGTGAAGCCCGGCCAGCGCAGCTGGCCCTTCGCCTGTAATGTTGAGCGAATCAGCCTCCTGCCCGTCATCACCACACCGACCGTGCTGCAGAGGCGGGCGTTGCAGCCGAGAAGCCGCTGAAGACCGACGGTCTGGACGCGAAAACCATTTGCCGAAGACCCCGAAGTTCCGCTTAACCCGGATATCTCACCAGATTTTGTTGCATGGGGCTGGAATCCGTGACATATGTAGGGATTGCAGAACCTTACACGGGACGGAGGACCGACCCCATGCAGACACAGTGTAACGCCGACCGCATCGATTCCAGCCACCATGGCCGACGTGAGGTGACGGGCGCCTTCGACGGCGGACGGCTGTCATCGGACGGCGGCGCTCTCCTTCCCGTGGAGGCGGACCTGCTGACCGGGCTGACGCGCAGACTGGCGGATTGCTTCACGGACCACCGTGACCCGGACCGCACCGGGCACGGCCTCCGGTGCCTCGTCGCCCAGCGGGTGATGGGGATCGCGCTGGGCTACGGGGACATCAACGACCATGACATCCCGCCCGGCGACAGCGTGCTGGCGCTGGCGGTGGGCCGGGGCGACGTCACCGGCGACGGCCGGCGGCGGGAGAGCGGCCGGGGCGCCCCGCTGGCCGGTTCCAGCACGCCCGACCGCCTGGAGCCGGGCGAGCCGGACAGGGTCGCGGATGACCGGTACAGGCGAATCGCCGCCGACCCGGAGGCGACCGGCAGGCTGATGCCGGGCATGTTCCTGGAGGCCCACGGGGCGCCACCCGAGAGGATCGTCCCCGGCCTCGACGCCACCGACGACCCTCTGCACGGGCGTCAGGAGTGCCGCTTCCTGCACGGATACTACGGACACTACCGCTACCTTCCCCTTTACGTCACCTGCGGCGGGCATGTCCTGTGCGCCCGGCTTCGGCCCTCGGACATCGACGCCTCCCACGGGGCGCTGGAGGAGCTGGCCAGGATCGTGGCCGTCATCCGCGGCGCGTGGCCGTCCGTCCGGATCACGGTCCGGGGGGATTCCGGCTTCCGCCGCGACGGGATCATGGCCTGGTGCGGGGCCAGCGGCGTGGATTTCGTGTTCGGCCTGGCCCGCAACCCACGGCTGGAGCGCAGGACCGGACGCCGGATGCGGCGCCCGCGGAGCCGGTGCGTGGCCACCGGGGAGCCCTCGCGCCGGTTCACCGGCTTCGGCTACCGGACGCTGTCGACCTGGAGCCGGAGCCGGCGGGTGGTGGCCAGGGCCGAGGCGCTGCCCGGCCCGAGGGGCGACAGCCCGCGCTTCACCGTCACCAGCCTGCCGGGTTCGGAGTCCGGCAACCGCGCGCTTCACGGGGACCTCCACTGCGCCCGCGGCGACATGGAGAACCGGACCAGGGAGCGGCGGCTGGAGCTGTTCGCCGACCGGACCTCGACGGCGACCATGCGGGCCAACCAGCTGCGGGTGTACCTTTCGGCCTTCGCCGGGATGCCGGGCCGGACCGTCCGGGCGGTCGGCCTCGCCGGGACGGACCTTGCCAGGGCGCAGCCCGGCACCATCCGGGCGCGGCTCCTGAAGGTCGCCTGCCAGCTGCGGGTGAGTGTCCGCCGGATCCGCCTGTCGCTGTCCTCGGTGCATCCATACCGGGGACTGTTCCGCCGGGCGGTTCAGGCGCTGCGGCTGGCCGCCGCTGCGCGGGCCTCGCCGTAGCCGCCACGCCGACCGCCTGAACCGCCGGAACCACGCGCCGGGGAGGCCGGCCACGGAAGAGCCGCGCCCGCGGCTCCCGAAGGCGCGCGTGGCGGTACCGCTGTTCGCCCTATGTTCCCGCTTCCGCAGCCACCGACGGCCTGAGGACGCCGCCGCCGGGGCACCGCCGGCCGCAGCCGCCGCCGGACGGGGCCGGATGACGGGCCGGATCGGTGCCGGATGCCCGGACTCCCGGTCTGGTGAGATATCCGGGTTAACCGCTTGCGGCTCCTCGCCAGCGCGGCCTCCCGGAATCGAAAGACCCCCGGCGGAGCGGCCGCCGGGGGTCGGGGAGGTCGGGGGCTCCGCCCGGACCCCGCTACTCGAGTGGCTCGTCGGTGTCGGGGTCCGTCACGCCGAACGCGCCGACCATCCTGCCGGACATGCCGTGCTCGGCGTAGAACGATCCGGTCGCCGCCTTCGGCCTCTGGCCGGCGCTGCCCCTTTCGTAGAAGGCGCCCTCCCACTTTCCGGCGGCCGGCGCGGCGGTTCCGTCCATCGTCCACCGCGTGAGGCCGGTCGAACCCGAGCTGGTGTCGGGTGCCATCCTCCCGCCGTCGCCGATGGCCAGCTTATGCAGCTCGACGGACCAGTCCCGCGGCATGCCGTCGCCGCCCGTGAACCCCCTGGTCATGAACCCGTCGATGGTGCCCGTGACGCTGTTGGTGCCCGGGACGCTGGCGCTGTTGGGCCTGAAGTCGGCGACGAGCTCGGCGTCCGCGGTGAACGTGCCGGCCCCGTCGCTGAGGGCGTACACGCCCGCGGCCCCGCCCCCATACGTCGCCGTTCCGATCAGGTTGGTGTCGCCCTCCAGGCCGGAGATGGCAGTGACAGGTCCTCTGTTGGCGTTATGGAACGCGCTCACGTCCCACTTCCCGTCGGCACCCTTCCGGAACCAGTAGCCGTACGTGACGAAGGAGAGGTCGTCATTGGCCGTCACCCTGTCCTCCTGGTTGTCGGGCTTGAACCTCCAGGCCATACCGGTATTAGTGTTTGCGAAACCACCGCCGACACTGTCTGAAGAGCCCAAGGTGAGGCCGTTTTCGCCTGGCCTCACCGCGCAGACCTTGTCGACGGCACCGGGCCTGCAGAGGTATTCGCCGCTCACGCCGGCGAAAGTGCCCGTTACCCGATACGTCTCTCCCACCCTTCCGACTATGTTGACTCCGGCGACGGGATCGAGACCGTCAATCGCTTGGCCTTGGCCGAACGCTGTCCCTTTATTCACGTCATCGACCCAGCCGTCAGCCGCCAAGGTCCACGCGGCCCTGAACGTCTTCCCCGGCTCGGGGTACGCGTTGTCGTAGACCACCGCCTCGTAGGTGGTGCCCTCGTCTTCCAGCTTGTACCTCGCGCCCTTCCAGCCACCGAGGGCCTCGACCATGGCGGCCTTGTCAAGCTTCAGGTTCATGGCGTCGGCCTCGCCGACGGAGACGTTCACGGTGGCGTTCGCGTCGATGCCAAGTCCCTGGTCGCTCCATACCGCGTACCGCCGGTCCACACTGTCGGTAACGTCACTATAGGGGACGATGCCGACATACACGGCCTCGGCGAGGGCGGCCATCTCCTTCCTCCTCTCGTCCTCCATCTCCTTCTGGTGCGCCAGGCGGGAGGCCTTCGCCCGGTCGAGCGAGCCCTCGTGCTTGGCAAGGGCCGTGAGAAGCATCTGCCTGCTTCCGTCTGGAATGTCCGCGCCGTCGATCCTGGCCCTGGCCGCGTCGATCGCGGTCTGGGCGGCGGTCACGTCGCCGTCACCGGACGTGTCCGTGACCACGCCGACCGCCGTCATGGCCGCCGCGATCTCGGTGTCCGTGATGTCCTCGACGATGCCGGCGACGCGCTTGTTCTCCCGCCGCAGATCCTCCGCATCAAGAAGGGTCTTCGCCGAAGCGATCCGCGCCGGCGCCTGGTCCGCCTCGCTGCCATACCTGGCCTTCTGCGCTTCGGTCAGGTGCCCGCCCGCCGCGACCGCCGCGTTCAGGGCGGCCAGGGCCTCCTCGGCCGCGGTGACCTGTGCGGCCGTCGGGGCTGAGCCCGCATCCGACAGCGCCCTGAGGGTCGTTGCGAGCGTCATGGAGGCGCCCATGACCGCGTTCAGCTGCTCCTGCCGGTCCACGGCTTTCTGGGCACTGGCCAGTCGCGTCCGGTACGTCGCCCTGTCGGCATCGCTCACGTCGCCCGCATCGTCCAGCGCCGCCTTGAGGGCCGCGATGGCCGCCTTGGCCGCGGCGATCCTCTCCGCGTCCGACAGGTCGGACGTGTCGATCCCTCCGGCGGCTTCCATCAGCGCCTTCCTCTGGGCCGTCGCGCGGGCCATCGTCGCCAGCGCCGTCCTGCGCGCGGCGGCGGCCGTCTCCAGCCTCCTGAGATCCGCGCCGGAAACCTTGGCCACCGCACCGGCGACGGCACTGTCGACCTCGGCGGCCGTCGTGGCCGCCGCGATGGCCGCGGCCGCCGTGTCGTAGGCCGACATCGCGGCCCCGCCGGGCGGCGGCGTCGGTGCGCCGCCGCCTCCGCCGCCGCAGCCCGCGACGGCCAGGGTTCCGGCGACCATAACCGCCGTTGAAACGCCGGAACCCGGGCTCCCCGGGCGGCCCGCGGATCCCTCCCCGCCAGGGGAACGGGGCGGTCCGCGCCGGAAAGGGGTGGCGCGGGCCGCGGTTCCCCGGTAAGGTCGCGTGAGCCCCTCAGGGGCCTTCCGCAGGCCACGGACGGAGAGACCGATGACCCGCCGCCGCCTTCCGATCGGCATCCAGGACTTCCGGACGGTCCGGGAGGAGGACTGCTACTACGTCGACAAGACCCCCCTCGTACGGAGGCTGGTCGACGGGGGGCGCCACTATTTCCTCTCCCGTCCCCGCCGGTTCGGCAAGAGCCTGCTGCTGGACACGCTGAGGTCGCTGTTCGAGTGCCGCGAGGAGCTGTTCCGGGGCCTCGGCATCCACGGCCACTGGGACTGGTCCGCCCCCCATCCGGTGGTCCGGCTGAGCTTCGGCGGGAAGTACAATGACCCGGGCGACCTCGAGCGCAGCATCCTCACGCAGCTCGACGTGATCGAGCGCAACGCGGGCCTCTCCGGCGCTTCCCGCCGCGCCGGGCCCGAACGGCTGCTGGATCTCCTCGACCGCCTGCACCACGCCTCCGGGCGGCAGGTGGCGGTCCTGGTGGACGAGTACGACAAGCCGATCCTCGACGCGCTGCACGACCCGGTGCTGGCGAGGGCCAACCGCGACTACCTGCGCGGGTTCTACGGCATCGTCAAGGACTGCGCGGAGCACGTCCGCTTCACCTTCGTCACCGGCGTCAGCATGTTCTCGAAGGTCAGCCTGTTCTCGGGCCTGAACAACCTGAGGGACATCAGCCTCGACCCGCGCTACGCCACGATCTGCGGCTACACGGAGGGCGACCTCGACCGGGTGTTCGGGCCGGAGCTCGGCGGGCTGGACCGGGACAGGATCCGGGCCTGGTACAACGGCTACCACTGGCTCGGCGGGGAGAGGGTCTACAACCCCTACGACGTGCTGCTGCTGCTCGACGGCAGGGAGTTCCGTCCCTGGTGGTTCGAGACCGGCTCCCCGGCCTTCCTGTTCCGGACGCTCGTGGAGCGGTCCGTCGGCCCGATGGAGCTGGAGAACCGGATGGCGGACAGGTCCCTGGTCTCGAAGTTCGACGTGGACGACATCGGGGTCGAGGCGCTGCTGTTCCAGACCGGCTACCTGACCATCGCGGAGGAGCTGGACGACGGCTTCGACACGCTCTACCGTCTGGACTACCCGAACCTCGAGGTGCGGACGAGCCTGAACCGGGGCCTGCTGCGGCATCTCGGCAAGGGCAGGGTGCCTCTGGAGGACGGCCGGGAGCTCCGCGCGCTTCTCGGGGCGAACGACTTCGCGGGGTTCGCCGACCTGCTCCGGTCGTTCCTGTCGGCGATCCCCTACCAGTGGCACGCGACCGGCGACCTGGCCCGCTACGAGGCGTGGTACGCCAGCCTGCTGCACATGTGCCTCCGCGCCGTCGGCGTGGACGTCCGGGTCGAGGAGGCGTCCAGCCACGGACGCGCGGACATGGTGGTGCTGACGGGCGGGCAGGTGTTCGTGCTGGAGTTCAAGATGGCGGAGGGTGACGGGGACGCGGAGGCCGCGCTGGAGGCGGCGCTCGCCCAGATGCGGGAACGCGGCTACGCGGACAGGTGGCGCGGGCGCGGGGAGCCGGTCCACCTGCTCGGCGTGGCCTGCGGGCGCGGGGCGAGGAACCTCCTGGCGGTCAGGGCCGAGCCGGCCTGACCGGACGGCGGCGCGAGGCGGCACCGGGGTGTCCCCGGCGCTTCCGGCGGAGCCCTGACACGGCCGATGGGGCGTCACCATATGTCTTCAAATCACGGTCGCCGTGGCAGTAGGAACAGCCTTCGTCCGGCGATACCCATATCGTAACGGCGTTTCAACGGCGGTTATGGTCGCCGCCGCGCTGGCCGTAGCGGGCTGCGGCGGAGGCGGAGGCGCGCCGACGCCGCCCGGTGGTACGGCGGCGACGCAGGATTTGGAGGCCAAGGCGGACGCCGCCCTCAAGGCGGCGAAGACCGCCGTGGACATGGTGATGGACAACTCCGACGACGCGGAGGTCACCGACGCCGACGCGAAGGTGAAGGCCGCCAGGACGGCGGTCATGAAGGTGCCCGCCGCGGAGCGCGCCGCCCTCAGCCAGCGGCTCGGGGAGCTTGAGACCATGCTTGCCACCGCGAAGAGATCGCGCGACGCCGCCATGGAGGCGAAGGCCGCCATGATGAAGGCGGAGGCGCTGAAGGTGCACGCCGGCATCGCCCCCGTTGATGATGACGAAGGCGTGGACAAGCGGCTCGTGGTATTCAGCGACGGATTCAGTTCAGTTGGCGTGAAGGCAGACGCCACTCTGGGCATAGACATCGGCAAGGAGGACAGAGTGGACCTGAAGCGGGACAGGGCCGCCATGGTCGCGGCGCTCAAGGGCTGGACGGGCGCGAGGTACACGCTGGAAGACGAGGGCACCACCTACGAGGCGGTGGCATACGACAACCGGTACAGCGCTCCGGGGGACAGGTTCAGGGTCGCGTGGAAGGACGAGCTTCAGAATGACAGCTGGCTCAATGAGGCAGGCACGCGCACCGGTAACCACAAGAAGGTCAACTCCGTCACCACAGCCGGGATTACCAAGCTCGGAGAGCTGGGAGAAGTGGTGACAGGCATAAGGGGCGAACACAGCGGGGTGCCCGGCACCTACTCCTGCGCGCCCGCCGTAGGTTATGCCTGCGCAGTGCAGTTTATAGATGGCAACCACCTTATTGGCGGAGCGACCGAAAACAACAATGTGCTCCAGGGGACGGCCTACGCGACCTGGAGGTTCAGGCCCGACAACCCGGAGGACAGGGTGAAGAGCGATGACGACGTCGCCCACGTCTCCTACGGCTACTGGATCCGGAAGGGGGCCGACGGCACGTGGGACGTGAGCCCGTTCCATAATGCCATCAGGGGGGAGGAAACATCCGTTGACAGTGCCAAAAAGCTGACCGAAGACACCAAGCTGCAGGGAACGGCGACGTATGGGGGCGGGGCCGTGGGTGTGTACGCCCTCAGCGACGGGGCCGGCACGTTCACCGCGGACGCCGAGCTCGTCGCCGACTTCACCGGCAACAGCGTCACCGGCACCATCGACGGGTTCATGACCAAGGGGTTCACGGGCGGCGACGGCACGTCGCGGGACGACTGGTCCGTGGAGCTGCGGAAGGTGCTCATCGGCGTCAACGGGGTGTTTACCGCCGCCGAGGGTGCGTCCGGCCTCACGCGGTGGACCATGGACGGAGCCGCCGCGCCGGCCGCCGGAAGGTGGCAGGGCGCCTTCTACGACAGGGGGGGCGCCGGCCTGCTTCCGAAGGCCGCGACCGGATCGTTCCTCGCCGAGCACGGCATGTCCGGCAGGATGGCCGGCGCGTTCGGCGTGACGGACCCCAGAACTGACGAGCCACTCGAGTGGCGGGGTCCGGGCGGAACCCGCCCGACCTCCCGACCCCCGGCGGCCCCGCCGCCGGGGGTCCCTCCGTGCCGGGACGCCGGGCGCCGTCGCGGCCGCTCATGCCCCGCGATTCCCGACGGTATCGCGAATCCTTCCCGGAGCCTGGGGGCGCACGGCGCCGGCGGCGGACCCCGCGACCGTCCGGGCCGGGCAACGGCGTCCGGACGGCCCTGCCGTTCCGGTCGCAGGTCGTCGGCACTGCGTGGTTCCCCGCCCCCGAATTCGTTTCTCCTGTCGGTCGGTGGTTCCCGTGCCTCCGTCAGGCGGAATCCCGCCCTCCCGGTCCGCCGTCAGCCGCTCCGCGGGACGGCCGGGCGGGGGCGTCCCGGCACGAAAGAGCCCCCGGCGGCCTTACAACAGTCCGCACCTGTATGGGCGGTCCCATTCCCGCCTGCGCTTGCCGGGCGCGTCGGGCGGCGGCCCCCTGCCGAGGGCGCCGCGCACCTGTATGGCCCGGTTCAGCCGCTCAGCACCGGCGGGGAGGCGGTCGACCCTGCGCGGGCCGTCGCTGTCGTTGGTGGCCGTGGAATCACGCCCGCCGCAAGCGGCTGAACCATGGCGTCCGTTCGGGGTCCGCCCGTCCTCCCCTGGCTTGGCCGCGCGCTGGATTGCCTGTGGCTGCCGGCCATCGCTGCGGGTCACCTCGGAGGCCGTCGTGGTGGCTCGGGCCGACCCTGCCCCGCTGGCCTGGGACCGGCGCCGCCACCGTTGCGCCAGGCATGTCCTGTCCACCAGGTCTTCCGTGACGCATTGGCCCGGCCTCCGCTCGGGAGCGCGGCGCCGCGCGGCGGTCGGCGCAGGTCGGCGGAAGGAGCTCCTGCGGTGGGTATGGCCTTTCAGCGCATGGAAGTGCGGCGATGGTCCGGACAGGTGAGGGACTGGGTCACGGAAGGCGCGAGGGCCGTTCAGACATTGATCTCCGCACCGAAGTCGCGCCCGTCTGTGGCTGCTCAGCCACAGCCTGTCCGGAAATCCGGCGGGCGGGCGCGGCGGGATTCCCCTGGCCCTGTCCGCCGCGAACCCCGGAACCCCTCCGAATCTCGGCAACCCTGTCGACAATCTCCCCGTGCGGCGTCACCAGGTCCGGCCGCAGGACACGCTCGCCCGGATGCTGGGCCAGCAGGCCGTCGTAGCTGGATGCCGTCTGCGCCCGGTTGGTCTCCAGCCCCAGCGCCGCCGCGGGCGGAAACTCCGGGCAAAGGCCGGGAACGGAGGCGGGCAGGCGGCGCTGCAGGTGGCCGGTCAAGACAATCCACAGTTCGTCCGGACGGTTCATGAACTTTGCGAAATCCCCGCTTTCGGCGTCATAGAGCACGATCCAGGGGACCAGTCCGCTTCCGTAGTCCATGCCCAGCCACGGCCAGACCCTTCCCCGCGCGTCCGTTCCCACCCCGCCCGTTCTCCAGGTGCCGGTCACATGAGTCGACCGCGGACTTTCCGACGGAGCCACCCAACATTCATGGAAACGTCCGTCGGTGGTCAGGGCCGCGACAAAGTAGCCCCGTGAATCGGGGGCCCACCGTCCGACAATGACGGAACCGACCAGCAGTTCCGGAACATCCACGCCCACGACGTTGCCTCGGGGAACGCCCCGGATACCGTACCTGGCGCTGAACTCATCCGGCAGGGCATTGACCTCGGCGACGGTGCGCTGGACCATGTATCCAGCGCCATCCGGTGCGGTCGCGGGCTCCGGGGCCATGCATGCCATGGCGGGAAGCAGGGCGCAGAGGGCGGCGGCGGGGAGCGGTTTCATTGGATGTTCCTCACGATCAGTCCATGCGGAGGGAACGGTATCATACACTCCGGAGGGATGCGAGGCAATTGTTGGACATCCCGGCGGCGTTTGCCACGACAGGGCCCGTCCGTCCTTTGGGACCTGCGGCCTTTCCCGCCGCATCCACAATGTCGGGACGCGTTTCGGCCCGGCGATGGCTGGAGGGATCCGCGGAACCGGCCCCATCGCGACCGCCGCAAGGGGATGGCGGCAGGATCCCGCAGCCGCTTTCCCACCCCCTCCTCCCGGCCGCCGCGCCTGGACCAACCCCATGGCGCCCTTCAGGTAGGGCGGTCGCATCCTGGCCTCCGCGGTGGCGTCGATGCCTGGGGCCGTCCAGTCCTGACCGCAGTCGCGGCAGGAGCGCCACATGCGTCCGCAATCCGTTCCCGTCCGTCACAACGGGAGTTCCGGGCGCGGTGGCCCTGGCCTGTCAGCGGCGGCCCGGAAGCGCGGGTTCCCGGTGGCTTCCCGTGCGTCCGTCGCGCCCCACCCATCCCTTTCCTGTCCGGCAGTACGGGGCATCGCCCGTCAGTGGCTGGCCATCGGGGCGGATCGCTTCGGGGGCCACCACGGTGGCGCATGCGGGATCGGGGACGGACGGGCGGACCCCCGGTCCGCCCTCCCCGGCGTCCCGGCACGGGGAAGCCCCCGGCGGCGGGGCCGCCGGGGGCTTTTGCGTCCCGCGCGTCCGCCCCTACTCCGGCTGGAGCCGCGCGCCGAAGGCGCCGACCATCCGGTGGGTGCCGCCGTGCTCGGCCTGGAACTTGCCCATGGCCGAGGTCGGGTGGTTGCTTTGGTCGCCGCCCTCCGCGACGGTCCCGGACGACTCGTCGTACAGGGTGGCCACCCAGCTGCCGGCCGGGGCCGCCTTGACGCCGCCGACCGTCCAGGTCGTCGTGGCCTTGTTGTCGGTGTGGCCCTTCGGCGAACCAGAAGTGTAGGCGGGGCTATGGCCTATGGGGCCGGTCACCCATTCCGACTTGTTCAGCGACACGCTCCAGCCGCCCGCCGGATCCCGCCATTCGCCCGCCCCGATGCCGGACCGGCTCCTCAGCCGGAACCCGTCGACCGTGCCGGACATGCCCGACTGGGGGTTCAGGGAGCGGGTGTTGAACTCGGCCCTGAGCGTGGCCGTCGCCGTGAACTCGCCGCCGTCGCCCTTCCCGTTGAGCGGGTCGTGGATGGCGTACTGGCCGACCGCGGGACCCTCGTAGGTCGCCGAGCCGGCAAGGTCGGCGCCATTCGTGGCGAGGTCGATGCCGCCGCCCCTGACATCGTAGAAGGCGCTGACCGCCGCGGGCATGCCGTCGTCGTCGTCCCGCGCCCACCAGCCGAAGTACATGTAGTCCGGGTCCCACAGCAGCGCCTTCGCGCCCTTCTTGTGGACGAACCTCCAGTTGGCGGACAGGCTGTAGCCGCCGTACGGGCCGCCGCCCACCGCCCTCCCGATGGTGCAGGCGCTTTCGCAGACGTAGTGGCCATCCGCGCCCATGTAGGTGCCCGGGACCATGACCTCTGTCGGATCGCTGGGCGAGGCCCCGTCCGCCGGCGTGAGGGTCACGCTTCCGACCGCTCCCCCCGTCCTTCTGTCGAACACGGGGGAGGCGATCATGATGTCGACTATGTTGGTGCCCAGGGACACCTCGCGCTTCGCCTTGTCGTAGGTCCCGAGGCCGGTCCAGGTCTTGGGGTTTGCCTCGAAGTACGCCGCGGCATCCCATTCGATGACGTGGCCCCTGAATCTATCCGGGCCTCCCACGCGGTCGTTGTACACCCTGACCCGGTCGGTGACCTTCGCCTCGCCGGAGCCGGTGGTCCTCTCGTAGTGCGTGACGTACCACTCGTTCCCCACATCCATCTCGTGTCTGTCCTCCGCCACCACCGTCTTCACCGCGGGCTTCACGCCTGTCTTGGCCACCCTCGGCATGGCCTTGTCGTGCACGCCGTGCCTGAAGAACACGGCGGTGTGGACGTCCGCGGTCGCGAAGCTCCCCGCGCCGGCCGCGGGGTCGATCCGGAAGTCCGTCCTGTGGCCCTTGTCGGCCGCTACCGTGGAGGTGTCGTGGCCGGAATCGGCGATTCTGGTGATGTAGTACGGGACGGTCGCGAGGTTGTACAGCGCGTTCAAGGGTGTGCCGGCGGGAGCATTGGCTGGGACGGCGTCGGGCGGACCCATCGCCGCGTGCAGCGCCTTGCCCATGGCCCTCCTCTCCATCTCCATGTCGGCCTCGGCGATGCGCTTCTGTCTATCCAGCGCCTTCTCCTGCTCCTCGACCTTCGCGAGGAGCTTGCCCTTCTCGGCGTCGGGGATGTCCGCGCCTTCGATCGCCGTCCTGGCCGCCGCGATCTTGGCTGTGGCGTCCTCCGCGTTGCTGGAGACCGCTTCCCCGGCCGCCGCGATCTCGGTTTCGGTGATAGCCCTGACGATGCGGGCGACGCGTCTTTCCCTCAGCCTCGGACCGTTCGCGAGGGCCACCTCTTCCTTATAGTCCTTCTTCTGCGCGTCGGTCAGGTCCGTGGCGTCGGCGACCGCCTTCTCCAGTGCCGCGAGAGCCTCGGTGGCGGCGGTGAACTGCTCGACCGTGGAACCGTCGCCGTCCGCCTCAATGGCCTTGAGTGCCGCCGCGAGCGCTGTGGAAGCGTTCTTCAGCGCCGTCATCTGCGCCTTCCCGCGCTCGTCCTTGCTGTTGGCAAGACTGGTCTTAAGCGTCTCGAGCCGCTGGCTGAGGGCGGTATGGCTGTCCGCTCCGGACGCCGCGGCGACAGCCGCCCTGGCCTTCTCGATCGCCGCGTCGGCGTCGGTGACCTTGGCCCTGTCGGCGCTGACCGTCACCATGTCGACGGCGGCCTTCGCCGCGTCGAGGGCTTCGGTCGCAGCGGCCGCAAGCTGCGCCGGCGTCCTCTCGCCCGTGGTCGTCGTCGGCGCGCCGCCACCGCCGCCGCCGCAGCCCGCTACGGCCAGCGCGGCGGCGACCATAACCGCCGTTGAAACGCCGGAACCCGGGCCCCTCCTCCGGCATCGCCTGGCTGCAAACTTCCGGACCGGGCGGGCACGGGAGGCCCCGACCTGTCGGAAGCGGCACCCGCCGACCTGGCGGCCGCCGGTCCGGCCCGCGGCCCAAGCCGCCGTCCGGTCAGGCCGGCTCGGCCCTGACCGTCAGGAGGTTCCTCGCCCCGCGCCCGCAGGCCACGCCGAGCAGGTGGACCGGCTCCCCGCGGTTGCGCCACCTGTCCGCGTAGCCGCGTTCCCGCATCTGGGCGAGCGCCGCCTCCAGCGCGGCCTCCGCGTCCCCGTCACCCTCCGCCATCTTGAACTCCAGCACGAACACCTGCCCGCCCGTCAGCACGACCATGTCCGCGCGTCCGTGGCTGGACGCCTCCTCGACCCGGACGTCCACGCCGACGGCGCGGAGGCACATGTGCAGCAGGCTGGCGTACCACGCCTCGTAACGGGCCAGGTCGCCGGTCGCGTGCCACTGGTAGGGGATCCCCGACAGGTACGAGCGGAGCCGGTCGGCGAACCCCTCGAAGTCGTTCGCCCCGAGAAGCGCGCGGAGCTCCCGGCCGTCGTCCAGAGGCACCCTGCCCTTGCCGAGATGCCGCAGCAGGCCCCGGTTCAGGCTGGTCCGCACCTCCAGGTTCGGGTAGTCCAGACGGTAGAGCGTGTCGAAGCCGTCGCTCCGCTCCTCCGCGATGGTCAGGTAGCCGGTCTGGAACAGCAGCGCCTCGACGCCGATGTCGTCCACGTCGAACCTGGAGACGAGCGGCATGTCGGCCATCCGGTTCTCCAGCTCCATCGGGCCCACGGACCGCTCCACAAGCGTCCGGAACAGGAACGCCGGGGAGCCGGTCTCGAACCACCAGGGACGGAACTCGCGGTTCCGCAGCAGCAGCAGCACGTCGTAGGGGTTGTAGACCCTCTCCCCGCCGAGCCAGTGGTAGCCGTTGTACCAGGCCCGGATCCTGTCCCGGTCCAGCCCGCCGAGCTCCGGCGCGAACACCCGGTCGAGGTCGCCCTCCGTGTAGCCGCAGATGGTCGCGTAGCGCGGGTTCAGGCTGATGTCCTCGAGGTTGTTGAGGCCCGAGAACAGGCTGACCTTCGAGAACATGCTCACGCCGGTGACGAAGGTGAAGCGGACGTGCTCGGCGCAGTCCTTGACGATGCCGTAGAACCCGCGCAGGTAGTCGCGGTTGGCCGTCGCCAGCGCCGGGTCGTGCAGCGCGTCGAGGATCGGCTTGTCGTACTCGTCCACCAGGACCGCCACCTGCCGCCCGGAGGCGTGGTGCAGGCGGTCGAGGAGATCCAGCAGCCGTTCGGGCCCGGCGCGGCGGGAAGCGCCGGAGAGGCCCGCGTTGCGCTCGATCACGTCGAGTTGCGTGAGGATGCTGCGCTCAAGATCCTCCGGGTCGCTGTACTTCCCGTCGAAGCTCAGCCGCACCACCGGATGGGGGGCGGACCAGTCCCAGTGGCCGTGGATGCCGAGGCCCCGGAACAGCTCCTCGCGGCACCCGAACAGCGACCTCAGCGTGTCCAGCAGCAGGCTCTTGCCGAACCGGCGGGGGCGGGAGAGGAAATAGTGGCGCCCCCCGTCGACCAGCCTCCGGACGAGGGGGGTCTTGTCGACGTAGTAGCAGTCCGTTTCCCGGAGTCTCCGGAAGTCCTGGATGCCGATCGGAAGGCGGCGGGTCATCGGTCTCTCCGTCCGTGGCCTGCCGAAGGCCCCTGCGGGGCTCACGCGACCTTACCGGGGAACCGCGGCCCGCGCCACCCCTTTCCGGCGCGGGGGTGTATCTCAAGTTGGTTGATTGTGCCGCAGCGGCATGAGCCGCCTGCCAGTCGAAGAAGCCGGCCAGCCTGTGCTCCGCCTTTCCCCGCCATAGCCCACACTCCATGCCCGTTGCCCCGGAGGGCGGACCGGTCGCCTGTCATCCTCGGTCCCGCCGCAGCACAGGGATGGCACCTTCAAACTGTAGAAATCAACCAACTTGAGATACACCCCCGCCCGGTCAGGCCGGCTCGGCCCTGACCGCCAGGAGGTTCCTCGCCCCGCGCCCGCAGGCCACGCCGATCAGGTGGACCGGCTCCCCGCGCCCGCGCCACCTGTCCGCGTAGCCGCGCCCGCGCATCTGGGCGAGCGCCGCGTCCAGCGCGGCCTCCGCGTCCCCGTCACCCTCCGCCATCTTGAACTCCAGCACGAACACCTGCCCGCCCGTCAGCACCACCATGTCCGCGCGGCCGTGGCTGGACGCCTCCTCGACCCTGAGGTCGACGCCAAGGGCGCTGAGGCACATGTGCAGCAGGCTGGCGTACCACGCCTCGTAGCGGGCCAGGTCGCCGGCGGCGTGCCACTGGTAGGGGATCGCCGACAGGTACGACCGGAGCCGCCCGCCGAACCCCGCGAAGTCGTTCGCCTCCAGCAGCGCGCGGAGCTCCCGGCCGTCCTCCAGCGCCTCCCTCCCCGCCCTCCCGAGATAGGCGAGCAATCCGTCGTTCAGGCTGGTCCGCACCTCCAGGTTGGGGTAGTCCAGACGGTAGAAGGTCCTGAACCCCTCCCTCCGCTCCTCCGCGATGGTCAGGTAGCCGGTCTGGAACAGAAGCGCCTCGACGCCGATGTCGTCCACGTCGAACCTGGAGACCAGCGGCATGTCCGCCATCCGGTTCTCCAGCTCCATCGGGCCGACGGACCGCTCCACGAGCGTCCGGAACAGGAAGGCCGGGGAGCCGGTCTCGAACCACCAGGGACGGAACTCCCTGCCGTCGAGCAGCAGCAGCACGTCGTAGGGGTTGTAGACCCTCTCCCCGCCGAGCCAGTGGTAGCCGTTGTACCAGGCCCGGATCCCGTCCCGGTCCAGCCCGCCGAGCTCCGGCCCGAACACCCGGTCGAGGTCGCCCTCCGTGTAGCCGCAGATCGTGGCGTAGCGCGGGTCGAGGCTGATGTCCTCGAGGTTGTTCAGGCCCGAGAACAGGCTGGCCTTCGAGAACATGCTGACGCCGGTGACGAAGGTGAAGCGGACGTGCTCCGCGCAGTCCTTGACGATGCCGTAGAACCCGCGCAGGTAGTCGCGGTTGGCCCTCGCCAGCACCGGGTCGTGCAGCGCGTCGAGGATCGGCTTGTCGTACTCGTCCACCAGGACCGCCACCTGCCGCCCGGAGGCGTGGTGCAGGCGGTCGAGGAGATCCAGCAGCCGTTCGGGCCCGGCGCGGCGGGAAGCGCCGGAGAGGCCCGCGTTGCGCTCGATCACGTCGAGCTGCGTGAGGATGCTGCGCTCGAGGTCGCCCGGGTCATTGTACTTCCCGCCGAAGCTCAGCCGGACCACCGGATGGGGGGCGGACCAGTCCCAGTGGCCGTGGATGCCGAGGCCCCGGAACAGCTCCTCGCGGCACTCGAACAGCGACCTCAGCGTGTCCAGCAGCAGGCTCTTGCCGAACCGGCGGGGACGGGAGAGGAAATAGTGGCGCCCCCCGTCGACCAGCCTCCGTACGAGGGGGGTCTTGTCGACGTAGTAGCAGTCCTCCTCCCGGACCGTCCGGAAGTCCTGGATGCCGATCGGAAGGCGGCGGCGGGTCATCGGTCTCTCCGTCCGTGGCCTGCGGAAGGCCCCTGAGGGGCTCACGCGACCTTACCGGGGAACCGCGGCCCGCGCCACCCCTTTCCGGCGCGGACCGCCCCGTTCCCCTGGCGGGGAGGGATCCGCGGGCCGCCCGGGAGCTTACAACAGCCCGCACCTGTATGGGCGATCCCATTCCCGCCTGCGCTCGCCGAGCGCGTCGGGCGGCGGCCCCCTGTTGAGGGCGTCGCGCACCTGGATGGCCCGGTCCAGCCGCTCCAGATGCCATGGGACGGGCCGCCGTTTGCCTTCGCGGGTGATTCGGTGCAGGGTGTTGACAGGAAGACAGCATGTTGTGGCGGGGGGCCGCGAGACGGCAACCCCCGCCGAGTGAAAGGAGAGAAAGATGACTGATTCGAAAACCCCTTTCGAGGGGAACGTTACCACGGTCTACGCGGCTCTGGAAGTGAGCGGCAGGAGCTGGATCCTCGCGGTGGGCGATCCGTCCGACACGTCGAGGGCCGGCATCCACAGGCTGGCGCCGCAGGACGTTGATGGGCTCCTGGGCAGGCTCGGGCGGGCGCGGGAGCGGGCGGCGACCGGCGGCGATGTCCGGGTGATGCTTGTGTACCAGCAATTCCCACCAGCCCTTCCGGACCCTGTATTCCTTGGGCTTCCGTGAACCGGGTTTCGTAGACTTTTCCTTCCAGACGACTGGAAACCGCCCGGAATCCTCTGGACATCATAGGCTGGGGCCCTTACCGCAACCGGTGTTGACTTCGATGACGGGAGTTGGGACGATGCGGTTTCGGAAGGACCTCGGCAGGCCCGGGCTGATCAGGGCGCTTGCGGAATGCTTCGGCAGGATCGACGATCCGGTGGACGGGCGCCGGTTCAGCCTCGCGGACCACCTCATGTCGGCGTTCGCGATGTTCTCGCTCAAATATCCGTCGCTCCTGCAGTTCGACAGGGACAGCCGCAGGGACGCCATCGTCCGCGGGAACCTCCGGACGCTGTTCGGGATCGCGGCGGCGCCCTGCGACTCCGCCATGCGGAAACGCCTCGACACGGTCGACCCCAGGCAGCTGCGCCCGGCGTTCAGGACCCTGTTCGCGAGGCTGCAGCGCGGCAGGGTGCTGGAGGACCAGCCGGTTTTCGACGGCCACTACCTGATCTCGATTGACGGCACCGGCTACTTCAGCTCGAAATCCGTCCACTGCGACCACTGCTGCGTCGCCCGCCGCAGTGATGGATCGAGGACCTACTCGCACAGCATGCTCGCCGCCGTGGTCTGCCACCCGGAACGCCGCGAGGTGTTCCCGCTGGCCCCGGAGCCGATCGCCAGGACCGACGGGGACACGAAGAACGACTGCGAGCGCAACGCCGCCGCGCGGTTCATCGACGACCTCCGGCGGGAGCATCCGCACCTGAAGGCCATCGTCCTGCAGGACGGCCTCGCCTCCAACGGGCCCCACATCGCCCGCCTGCGGCGGCACGGCCTCCGCTTCATCCTCGGCGCGAAACCCGGCGACCACGCGCTGCTGTTCGCCAGCCTCGACGCCAGCCCCGACACCCGCACCGCCCGGTTCACCGACGCCGACGGCACCCGGCACGACTTCCGCTACCTGAACGGTGCGCCAGTCAACGCCTCCCATCCCGACATCAGGGTCAACGTCATCGAATACCGGGAGACGGTCATCAAGAGGACATACATCGCGAAGCACCACCGCGGCCCGGACGACCCGACCCACCGGGTGGAGGAGAAGCAGCGGAGGTTCTCCTGGGTCACCGACCTTCCCGTCGACAGCGACAGCCTCATGCCGGTCATGCGCGCCGCCCGCTCCCGATGGCGGATAGAGAACGAGACGTTCAACACGCTGAAGAACCAGGGCTACCACTTCGAGCACAGCTTCGGGCATGGAAAGCGGCACCTGACCACCGTGCTCGCCATGACGATGATGCTCGCCTTCCTCACGGACCAGATCGAGGCCGCCTCCTGCAGGGTGTTCGCCGCCGCGCTGGAGGCGAGGGGGCGGCTGAGGTACCTCCGCGAGAGAACCCGGTCATACTTCCACGACTTCCCGGTCCCCGACTGGCGGACACTCTACGCCGCCCTGACCCACGGGCACGCGCCTGTGGCCCTGAACGTCGCCGGACCGTCCGGACGGTCGCCGCCGCGGCGCGGGGCGCCCGGGCGCGCCTGAACGCCCGACCGAACCGCCCCAGGGGCAGACCCGCGACACATCCCTTATTTCCACCGGAACGCCGCCGGACGCCCCCGCACGCCCGGATTCCGCCCGAATCCGCCGCCGACGCCCGCAATCCGCCGGAAACCGGACCGGAATTTCACTGGTGGGAATTTCTGCTTGTGTACGAGGCCGGTTACGAGGGCTTCTGGCTGGCCCGGCGGCTGGAGGGGGAGGATGTCGAGGTGGTTGTCTGCGACCCCGCGAGCCTCGAGGTGGTGCGGAGGAAAAAGAAGGTGAAGACGGACCGGATCGACGCCCGCCGGATGGTCCGGGCGCTCAGGGCGTGGGACGGCGGCGACCGGGACGCGATGTCGCGGGTGCGTGTGCCAACGGTCGCGGAGGAGGACAGGAAGCGGCTGCTGCGCCGGCGGGAGCGTCTGGTGCAGGAGCGCCGCCGCCTCTCGAACTCCGTCGACGGGCTCCTGAGGCTGCACGGGGTGTTGGCCGGGGATCCGGCGCGGCCGGGGTTCCGTGAGCGGCTCGGCGGGATGGAGACCGGCTACGGGGAGCCGCTGCCGCCGGAGCTGCTGGCCGAGATCAAGGGCATCCTCGACCGGCTGGAGCTGGTGCGCGCGGAACTCAAGGCTGTCGAGGCGAGGAAGATGGAGATGCTGGAGGCGTCGGCCCGGGCCCTCGACGGCCTCCGCGCGGACGCCGCCGGGAAGGAGGCCGCTCCGCCCGTTGACAGACCGCGGGCGGCGCCGGCGGACGCCCACCACGCGGCGACGCTGGTCCGGCTGCGCGGGATCGGCCCGAACGACGCGCTGATGCTGGGCGGCGAGCTCTTCTACCGGGAGCTGCGCAACCGGCGGCAGCTGGCCAGCCTCGCGGGCCTGGCGCCGGTGCCCTTCGCGAGCGGGGGCGTCGACAACGACCAGGGGATCAGCAAGGCGGGCGGCGCGATGCTGCGAAAGCACCTGGTGCAGATGGCCTGGCGCTGGCTGCGCCACCAGCCCGACAGCGCCCTCTCGGCGTGGTTCCGGGATTACGTGAGCGCCCGCGACGGACGTTCGCGCAGGCGGGGGATCGTGGCGCTGGCCCGTAAGCTTCTGGTGGCGCTGTGGAGGTTCGCCACCACCGGCCTGGTGCCGGAGGGCGCCGTCCTGTCGCAGGCCTGAGAGCGGGAGGGCAACGGAACAACGGAACAACGGAACACCCGGGCGGCCCGACGGGGCCTCCGGGGAACCCGGGCAGGGCGTGTGACCGTGCAGGGGCCTGGTTCGCCGCAGGAAGCGGCACCGTTCATTTCAGATGGGTCCCGCCCCCCCCGGAACGTCGCACCGCCCGAATCGGGCATAATGGTCACGGGGCCGGCACCGGCCAACCGAACCGGATAAGAGGCTGGACGCGTCGTTGAGCGCGTCATGGAACCGCGACGTTCTGTCTGGACTTCCCCGGTGGCACGGAAGCCGCCCCCCGACGGAGGGAGGGACGCCGATGTGAGGTTTTGAAAAAGGGCACTTGACCTGTAAGGTCTCATAAGAGCCCCTGCCAGACCTTTTTCACCCCGGGCAGCGGCTGCCGCTTCGTGGGATGCGCCCCGACGAGGCGCCCGAGGTCGATGGTGAAGGTCCTGATGTCCGGCGGCGTCCCGTCGTCCATCGTGGTGATCTCCCGGTGGCCCTGGGCGGACAGCAGGGTGGGCGGGAGCCTGATGCCCTCCTCCGGACAGGCCTCGGTGGCGGGGGTGTCCGGCCTTTCGCGGGCGGGCATGGTGATGCCGGCGACGCGGCAGGCGGTGACGGCGCCGGAGGCGAGGCGCCTGCGCGGGCCGTCGGCGGTGTCCAGCCGCCTGTCCCTGCCGCCGGTGCCGGACCTGAGCGTCCGGAACCATGTCCCGCCGGTCCATCCCTTTCGGTACCAGTCCAGCACGGTGAGGGCGCGCATGGAGTCCGGCTGCCCCTCCGCCGGCCGTTCGGTGGCCGTCAGCAGCCAGTGCGGCGGCTCCCCGCCGTCGGCGGCGTCGACCTCGGTGGCGGAGACTGCGAACATCGTGAGCGGCTCCGTTCCGCAGCCGCGCTTCGGCGGCAGGACCGCGACCTCCGCCGCGCGGATCCCCGGGCGGGCGGTGCGCTCCCTGCTGGCCCTCGGCCCGCCGGAGGCCGGGACCGTCAGGTCCACCGCCGCGGGGGTCCGGCAGGGACGCGGCATGCTCCCACAGGCAGGCATCCTCTCCCCCCTCCGTCCGCACCCGCTGCCGCACGGACCGGCTGGCGCGGACCAGCGGCGCGTCGCCGTGCTCCGCCGCCCTTCCGGGCATCTGCCGGAAGTCCCCCTCGCGGTGGCGGACGGAGACCACCCGCGTGTCCGGGCAGGTCGCCGCCAGCCCGCGGGCGCGGTCCAGGCCGTCCAGCCAGCGCCGGCTGCCGTCCTCCGGGTCGTCCCGCAGGTCCGCGTCCATGGTGAACAGGCCCAGCGGCCTGCCCTCCGCCGTCACCGCCAGCCCGGCGTGGGCGGGGATGCCGGTGCTGCCCTTTCCGCCGCCGCCGGGCCTCGTCAGGCCCTCCGTGGCCTCCAGGGCGGTGCAGGTGGGCGTCGTGGTGTCCTGTATGGCGAGGACCAGGGACTCCCCGCGGCAGCGGTCGGCGGTCGCCTCGTGACGCCGCTGCGGGACGGTCTCCATGGTCACCCTCCGGTCCGGCGGCAGCCGGCAGGCGGCCGTTTCCGCGGCCTTCGCCGGCAGGATCACCGGCAGCTCCCCGCCCATGCTGTCCAGCCACGCCCGGCCCATGCCAGCGATGCGCCGCCGCACCCGCCCGTCGGTGTGGCCCGGGCGCCCGCACTCCCGCTCCGCCCAGTCCATCCCGCCGCCGTCATAGGCGCCCGCCAGCGCACCGACCGGGCGGCGCTCCGTCCTGTCGGGCGCCTCCCGCCAGCCGTCCTCCAGGGCCAGGACCGGCGCCGTCCCGGCCGCCGGCCTCCGGCCGCTGCCGTGCCCGGCGCAGGTCCAGCCGGCGCGGTGCAGGGAGTGGCCGCCGGTCTCCGGGCCGACATGGGTGCAGGCCGCCACGGGGCGCACGGAACAGCGCGCCTCCCAACCGTCCGCCACCCGCGCCGCCGCCATGGGCGGGACCTCCGGGGCCAGCCCGTACACACGGACGCCGGGCGTCAGGAGGAACCTGTGGCAGCGGACCACGCGGGCGATGCCGGCGGCGCGGGCCTCGGGGGACCAGCCGATCCAGGCGTCCCGCGCCGCGGGCCTCCAGGTCGCCGACCCGAAGCCGGTCCCGCCCAGGACGCCGTGGCGCTCCGAACGGATCCAGTGGCGCGTCCGGCCGCCCGGCGGCCGCGCCCAGCCCCGCGGATGGTGGCGCTCCACCATCGCCTCCCACAGCCGGCGGTCGTCGGCGCCGCCCACCGGATCGAGCCGGACCGGACCGGGATCCCCCAGAGGAAGCGCCACCGCCGTGTCGGGGACGGCGCCGGCCGGGACGGCCGGGGCGGCGTACGGATCGGGCGCTGCGCGGGGCGGCGGAAGCGCTTCCCCCACGCGCTCCGCCAGCGCCGGAAGCGCCTTCGCCGCCGCCGGGATGACCGGCCCGCCGCGGGTGTTGCGCCAGCCGGTGCGCCCGACCGGCTCCCGGCAAAGGGCATGCCGGCTGCGTCCGCCGGCACGGAGCGCCCCGGCGAGCCACTCCAGCGTCCGCCAACCGAAATGGCGGAGACCGACCTGCATGCCCCGCCATATAGGCGAACCGAATCAAATATACAGGTATGAAATGTTGTAAGGCCCGGGAGGCGCGCGCCGGGCCACGCCGGTCCCGCGGGCGCGTCCCGCTGGGTCGCCGGGAAGGTCCGGATTCAGGCGTTTCAACGTGCGTTAGGAGGCTGTGACAATGAGTGTCTATGCTGCTTTTCTGAACGAACCGGACAAATCGGCGTGGGAAGCTCTTCGGGAGAAATGGCCGAATGGCCGCTCATTTGTATTGACCGACAATTTGGCGTTTGTGGCTCCAGAAGGGCTGACTCTGACGACAGAAGTTGCGGATGCAGTTGGCATTGGTGAGAAGAATGACCTGCCTGGCGTCGTGTTTGAGTGGGGAGTTCACACTGGGTTCAATCGTGGCGAACTTTGGGAATGGCTGAGCAAGGTCAAGCGATCATGACCGGAAACGTGCACAATCTTCAGCCCGCTCCCTCTCACCAATCTGCGACTGGTGGTGGAGATGGTGGAAACTGGGGTGAGATTCATGGCCGCGTCTCATCCCTTGAAGCGCACTTGCAGCATCTTGCCACGAAGGAAGACATTCGGCGGTTGGAGGCCATGATCGCTCAGCGCGAAGTATCCATGCAGAGATGGCTTATCGGCACTGTCATATCGGCCGGTTTGGGGCTGGGCATCGCTCAAATCAGACTTTTTGGCGGCTAGCGGATCTGCGGCGTCTTGGGTAATCTTGCATAAGGCTCCCTATGCAAGAGTCAGCCTGATGAGTCCACGGATATTTGACTCGGATATTGACGCATTGCAAAGAACTATCGCGAACCAGAAACGTCTTTCGGATCGTCAGCAATTCCCACCAGCCCTTCCAGACCCCGTATTCCATGGGGTTCCGTGATCCGGGTTTCATAAACTTTTCCTGTCAGGCGGACGGAAACCGCCAGGAATCCCCTTGACATCATAGGCTGGGGCCCTTGCCGCATCCCTGATGGCCTCACTGTCGGGAGTTGGGACGATGCGGTTTCGGAAGGACCTCGGCAGGCCCGGGTCGGTCGGGGCGCTGGCGGAACGCTTCGGCGGGACCGCCGGTCCGGTGGACGGGCGCCGGTTCAGCCTCGCGGACCACCTCATGTCGGCGTTCGCGATGTTCCCGCTGAAGCATCCGTCGCTCCCGCGGTCCGGCAGGGACAGCCGCGGTGAAGCCATCGTCCGCGGCAACCTCCGGACGCTGTCCGGGACCGCGGCGGCGCCCTGCGACCCCCCCATGCGCAGACGCCCCGGCACGGCCGGCCCCAGGCAGCCGCCACCGGCGTCGGGACCCTGTCCGCGGGGCTGCGGCGCGGCAGGGTGCCGGGGACCAGCCGGTTCTCGACGGCCACTGCCTGATCCCGGTCGACGGCACTGGCTACTCGGCTCAAGGTCCGTCCACCGCCACCACTGCCGCGTCGCCAACCACAGTGACGGGTCGAAGGGCCATTCCCACAGCATGCCCGCCGCCGTGGTCCGCCATCCCGACCGCCGGGAGGTGCTGCCGCTGGCCCCGGAGCCGACCGCCAGGACCGACGGGGACAGGAGGAACGACTGCGGGCGCAACGCCGCGGCGCGGTCCGTCGACGGCCTCCGGCGGGAGCATCCGCGCCTGAAGGCCATCGTCCTGCAGGACGGCCCCGCGTCCAACGGACCCCACATCGCCCGCCTGCGGCGGCACGGCCTCCGCTTCATCCTCGGGGGGAGACCCGGCGACCACGCGCTGCCGTTCGCCAGCCCCGCCGCCAGACCCGACACCCGCGCGGCCCGGTTCACCGACGCCGACGGCACCCCGCACGAACTGCGCTGCCTGAACGGCGCGCCAATCAACGCCTCCCATCCCGACATCAGGGCCAGCGTCATCGAATACCGGGAGACGGTCATCAAAAGGAAATGCATCGCGAGGCGCCACCGCGGCCCGGACGACCCGATCCACCGCGTGGAGGAGAAACGGAAGGGGCTCCTCTGGGTCACCGACCTTCCCGTGGACGGCGACAGCCTCATGCCGGTCATGCGCGCCGCCCGCTCCCGCTGGCGCACCGGGAACGGGACCTCGACACGCTGAAGAACCAGGGCTACCGCTTCGAGCACAGCTTCGGGCACGGAAAGCGGCGCCTGACCACGGTGCCCGCCATGACGATGATGCTCGCCTTCCTCACCGCCCGGACCGGGGCCGCCTCCTGCAGGGTGTTCGCCGCCGCGCTGGAGGCGAGGGGGCGGCTGAAGTGCCTCCGGGAGAGAACCCGTTCATGCTTTCCCGACTTCCCGATCCCCGACTGGCGGACCCTCCACGCAGCCCTGACCCACAGGCACGCGGCGGTGGCCCTGACCGTCGCCGGACCGTCCGGACGGTCGCCGCCGCGGGGCGGGGCGCCCGGGCGCGCCTGAACGCCCGACCGAACCGCCCCAGGGCAGACCCGCGACACATCCCTTTTTCCCGCCGGAACGCCGCCGGAGGTCCCCGCACGCCCGGATTCCGCCTGAATCCGACGCCGACGCCCGCGCCAAGCCGGAAACCGGACCGGAATTTCACTGGCGGGAATTTCTGTCGGATCGTCAAGGAACTTGTGGCAGTTGATCTGCCTCGCTCGTGACGGTTCAGCCTTACCCGCTGGATGTGACAGTTCCACTTCCCGGCCTTGGCTTGGGGCGCAGCACATGGGGCATGGAAGGATCATAGAGTGCGCTATCGCTGAATCCGTCCACATGCCCGAGCGCCGGGCCTACCAGGATCAACGCCGTTCGGGTAATCTTTCTGGCTCGAGTTCGTGCGTGAATGTCGGTCAGGGTTCCACGAATCAGATCCTGGTCCGGCCAGCTGACCCTGTGCGCGACGACAACCGGACACTCCTGGCCATAATGCGGCGTTAGTTTCCGAACGATGTCCCGAAGTGCGCGTATCCCGAGATGAATCGCAAGGGTCGTACCGGTTCTGGCAAACTGCTCCAGAGCTTCGCCGGGAGGCATTGCGGTTGATTTCATTGACACGCGGGTTAGCACGATCGACTGTGCAACCTCGGGAATCGTAAGTTCCTGACCCAAGGCGGCAGCGGCAGCGGCAAAGGCGGGGACTCCTGGGATGATGCGATATGGAATGCTGTCTGAGGCTAGCAGGCGAATCTGTTCGGCGATCGCCCCATAAAGCGACGGATCGCCCGAGTGCACTCGCGCCACATCTTCGCCACGCCGATGGGCGGAGAGGATCTCCGCATGGGTCTCGAACAGTGTCATGGTCGCCGTGTCGAGAACGCGCGCGCCTGCAGGCACAAGGGCCACGACCTCCTCTGGAACCAAGGATCCGGCGTACAGGCAAACCGGGCAGGCAGAGATCACCCGGGCCGCCTTTAGGGTAAGCAATTCCGGATCGCCCGGACCGGCTCCGATGAAGTGGACGGTCATTTTCGCTACGCTTCCAACTTGACTGCGACAGGAATTCGCATCCGGCGCAACGACGCGAAGCATGGACAGTCGCCCATCTCCGCATGTCGCGAAAGAACCCTCTCGGTGACTGAACCGCCGGAAATGGACATGCGTGCCGCGACAGGCCTGGCCCTGAACCCAAGTCCCCGCAAATCGGTCAGCCCCGCGATAGACAGGTGGCGGTCAGGCAACGCGGATATCCTACCTGCCGTCAGTCGCCCATCACATCGCATTTGGGAGATCCTCGTTCCGTTGCGCGTAGCCACGCGGCGTGTACATCCGCGGTCCATCCCCGAGCGCCATGATCCGCGTCATCGAACAGCCGACTATCACAAGTGTCAGCATGTCGACGCCATCCACATCTAGCGCGGAAAGTTGTCGGAAACCAATGCATTCCCCGGTTCGGCCGAGGTTGGATGCCAGCATGACTGGACATTCCCTGGGACGATGCTCCAGCAGAATATCGCGCGCCAGGGCCAGCAGGTCGCGCCGACGCCTTGATACGGGATTGTAGAATGCCACCACGAAATCCCCTTCCGCCGCCGCATGTACGCGCCGCAGGATATCCTCGCGCGGAGTCAGTAGGTCTGAAAGGGAGATTGCGCAGAAATCGTTGCCCAAGGGTGCTCCTGCACGCGCCGCCGCAGCCTGCAGTGCCGAAATCCCCGGCGCGGTGACGATCTCCACGCGCCGCGCCGCATCGGTCAGTTCGAGGGAATTCAGACTGCTGTCAAGGATTTCCAGGACAAGCGCACCCATCGCGTAAATCCCGGCGTCGCCTGAGCAGACAAGCGCCACAGATCGACCTTCACCGGCCCTTTCCATAGCGTATCGGCATCGCTCCGTTTCCTGACCTAGTGGAAAGTCGTGTCTCTGCTTGCCCGTGGCCAGCGATCCCAGAAGGTCAATGTAGAGACCGTAGCCTACAATCTCATCTGCCTCCGCTATCAGCTGCGATGCCTCTGGAGTGCGCCACACTGCATCTCCCGGTCCGATGCCCACCAAAGCAAGACGACCGCGGGGTCGTCCTCTGATCATGGTGGCCGGTCGCGGCGCGGCGGCGAGCGCACAGGTGGCGTTGGCGCTCTTTGTCTTCTCCCTTTGAAGGACTGCCTCCGGTCCAGCTGCCGCCAGGGCCGCTGCCTCGGCGACCCCATGGCAGCCAACCTCGGCGAATACAGTCCGGGAAGGGTTGGCCAGTCTCGGGGTTTCACGCTCAAGCTCGGAGGCGGTGAATACCCTGAGCGACGCGCCCAATCTCGCCGCCAGTGCGTTCACCGCAGGCTCGTCTGACTTTAGGTCAAGGGTGAACAACCCCATGAGTGCGCCAGTAGCCACCCTGGCCTCATCCAGGACCTGAAATGCCAGCGCCTCCAACTCTTCCGGCGGACAGTTCCGTACACAGCCTACGCCGAGCGCAATGCGCTGCGGGTGAAAGGCCAATGCGCCTGGCTGAGCCGGCGACAGCGTGGCTTCGATTGTCACCATGTCTTCCTTCGAAGTCGAAGCGTCGGCAGCGGGCAGCCTCCTGAGCCAACCAGCGCTCTGCAGCTCGCTTCCGCCCAACTGCGCGCCGCTACCGGACAACAGTCGCGCCATCGCATCTCTCGAAAGCTCTGGGGTGCCCAATGTCCAACCTGCCGGTGGTTCATCAAGCGAAATGCCCAGGGCGACGTCACCGGCGGTCGTAACCGCCGCCGTTCCATCAAGCGTGGCCGCAACCTGACGTGCAAGCCGGTTGGCTCCGTGATGCCCTCCGAGCAAGGGGACCGCGACGGCACCATCATCGGAAACCGAAACCACAGGTGGCTCACTGCGCTTGTTTCCAAGCAGTGGTGCAACTGCGCGGATAAGGATCCCAGCGGCGCAGACCCCGATCACAGGAATCCCGGCGGCGAAGAGCATGCGGCAGTGCTCCAGCGCATCGGGAAAGAACGTGTCGGCCTCCTGAACCCGCCCCTCCCGTCCGTGTAGAGAAGCGCCAATCGCCGCAGCGATTCGCTGGGCTGTGGCTTCCCCCGACCCCGAGATCGCCAGTACAGCGGGAATTAAAGCCATGGGTCAGCGGTTCCCTTGATCAGTATCATGGAGAAATAAGGCGCCACGTCCGGAGCGTCCGCCAATGGGCAGACATGTTCATCTGCCATGGTTGCGCGCTCGATATAGATTGCTTTGTCAAGCAGTCCGCGTCGCTTGATAACAGAAATGAGTTTAGGAAGATGTCGCCCCACTTTCAGCAGCGCGATACAACTGGTTCCGTCCATCCGGAACGCAAGCTCGTCTTCTGGCAACGTCCCGGATAGAACGGTCAGTTGTCCGTTTCGGGCGGCAAGTGGCATCCCGGCCTTGGCGGCGCATGCTGTGAGAGAGGTTACTCCAGGTACGACCTCGACCCTGAATCTATCTGCGAGGCGCGAATGGAGATACATGAACGATCCGTATAGGAACGGATCGCCCTCGCAAAGACATGCCACGTCGTCGCCAGTGGACAGCGATCTCGCGATTTCGGCGGCACCCGTGTCGTATGCGGCCTGCGCTGGTTCCCGTGCCGCCGTCATCGGGACATCGATCGCGATCTCGCGAACGCTGTCTGGAATCAGATCGCCGGCGATGCGACGCGCAAAGCTCTCCTTTCCGGCAAGTGCGGGATAGGCAATGACCGGCACCGCCTTGATCAACGCCGCGGCCTTTAGCGTGATCAGTTCTGGATCTCCGGGGCCAAGCCCAATGCCAAACAGTGTGCCGGTCACCTCTTCACCAGACTCCATTGTGTCACTGGCATCTGAGGACGCCAGCCCGTCAGTTCGCCTACTGGAGACGCACGGCTGACCGACACGCGGACAAGGTCTCCACCGTGGTGTCGTTGGAGTTCCAGAATGCGGGCTTCGGTCTCCAATGTAACGGCATTGGCGACAAGTCGGCCGAGCGGCCTGAGCTGTGACCATGCCACATCGAACATCTCGGCCGCCAGACCGCCACCGATGAACACGGCGTCCGGAGGGGCGAGGCCATCCAGCGCAGCGGGTGCCTTTCCGTTAACCAGTTCAAGTCTGGGAGTTCCCAATCTCGCCGCGTTTCTGAGGGCGATGGCACGGCGTCTGGAGTCGGGTTCGATGCCCACGGCTGTTGCGTCGCGGGCCGCCCGCATCCACTCGATCGAAACTGAACCGCAGCCAGCACCGATGTCCCAGAGAAGCGCACCGCGCATTGGCATCAGTTTCGCCAATGTAATCGCCCGGAGTTCCCGCTTGGTCATTACGCCGTCGTGCTCGAACAGATCGTCGGGCAGGCCCGCAACACGTGGAAGTAGCGAGGCTTCGGATGTTGCCAGGCAATGTACCGCGAGCGTATTGAATGCCGGAACTTCGTGTGGCCAGTCGGAGGCGATTCCGTCAAATCGTTGTTCTCCGTCGCCTCCCATGGAGGCTAGCACGGTCATTTCCGAGCGACCGAAGCCGCGTTCGGTCAGGAGGTGACCGATTCTGGCGGGCGTGTCTTCGCCGGTCGTCAGTACCAACAGCCGCTGGTCTGGTTGAATGAATGGGATTATCTGCTCGACCGGACGGCCATGCACCGTTAGGGTCTCAACATCCGCGAGGCTCCACCTCATTCTGGCGGCGGCGAGCTGGAAGGCGGAAAGATGCGGGTGAAAGGTGATCTGCCCCGGCGGAATGGCACGTCCGATTCGCGCTCCGACTGAATACCAAAGCGGGTCGCCTGTGGCGAGCACGACAACCCGTCTGCCTCGATACGACAGGAGTTGATCTATCAATGCGCTGAACGGCGACGGCCAGGCAACGCGTTTCGCTGTGACCGCATTTGACAACCGATGGTGGCGGTCGCCGCCAAAGATCATCTCAGCGGACTCGACCAGATGCCGGACGTTGGGGCTGAGGCCCCGCATTCCATCTTCCCCAATTCCTACGATATGCAGCCAGGTCTCATTCATTCTGGTCCTCTCGGGAAAGTTCCGCCAGAGCATTCAGGGCCGCGCTTGCCATCGCCGACCCGCCAAGCCGTCCCTTAAGCGCGATGAATTCGCAACCGCGGGAATTCGTTGCGAGTTCGGTCTTTGAGTCTTCCGCACCTATGAAACCAACTGGAAATCCAAGGATAACGGCCGGTTTTGGCCAGCCGCTGTCAAGTTGCTCAAGAAGGTGAAAGAGCGCTGTAGGGGCGTTGCCAATCACGACAATCGCACCTTCGATCCTGTCATGCCAAAGGTCAACGGCTGCAGCGGAACGGGTTGTGCGCAGCTGCTTGGCCAAGGTTGGCACCAAGGGGTGGTTCAACGTGACGACTAGATCGTTGTGCCGGGGAAGCCTGGCGACGGAAATTCCTGCAGTGACCATTCCGCAGTCACAAAGGACCGGTGCTCCTTCGGTCAGCGCGGTTTGTGCGGCTTCGCTGGCACAGGGTGAGTAGACAATGCGGTCAGCCACGTCCGGCATGCCGCAGGCGTGGACTATACGTGTGACAACGCGGGCCATGCCGGAATCGAACCTGTCCAGCCGAGCTTCCTTTCGAACAATCGCAAAGCTCTCGGCATATATGGTTTCGGGATCCTTCAGGTATGGGCGCATGCGGCCGATCCGGATAAAGAGCACCAAGGCCCGCCAGGCACGGAGCGATCCAGGCCCACAGTCATGTCAGCCATTCGCCTTTCGAGCACTTTCCGGTCCGAGCGGATGATTCGCGTGAGGATAGGGATGATGATTGTGGTGGTGGTGATGGTCATGATGGTGGTGACTGTGATCCAACTCCAGTCGGCATTCACCTGTGCAGAACGTGTCGCAGAGCGGGCAGTCGGCAACGTTCGAACCAGGTGCGCCGGCACCCTGTCCTTCGACATGGTGGTGATGGCTCTCCTGCACCGCACCTACTTCTGCCTCGAAACCCAATACCTGCGTGCGATACTTGCACATCGCGCAGTTTGGAGGCGGGGCTTCACCGACCTGTTCGGTCACCCGCTCGGCAAAAGTCTCTATCACTTTCGGGTGGTCTTTAAGGTAACCGGCTTTGATGAACTCGATCTTCGGATGCTTCATCGCGACCAGATCGGTGAAGCCGTAGATCCGGTCAACCAGAATGCCGGTGAACAGGAAATATGGAAAGACGATGACCCTTCGGTATCCCAACTTCGCCACGTGATTCAGGCAGGGCGCCACCAACGGAAACGTAACGCCGGAATAGCCGACTTCGCACCAGCCGAACCCCATGCCCTCCCATAGCATCCGTGCGATCTTGGCGACGTTGGAGTTGGCATCGGGATCCGATGCGCCGCGGCCGATGACAACCAGACACGTCTCGTGTAACGAAATGGAGCCATTCGCGGCATTGGCGCGGCTTACGGCTTCCTCGATACGAGCACCTGCTGCGGCAATCATCTTCGCGTCCACACCAAGTTCACGTCCGTAACTGATCTCAAGGCCATGTTTGGCGGCGTATGTGTTCAGTACCGTCGGAATGTCATTCTTTGCGTGCATCGCGGCAAACAGCATCCCGGGTACGGCCAAAATGCGGTCACAACCCGACTTCCTTAGCCGGTCCAGCCCGTCCCGAATCACCGGGTTTGCGAATTCCAGATAGCCGTACTCGGCCAACCATCCATCAGGTAGGTAGGTGGGCAAGCGCCGGGCGAGGCCCCTAAACTCATCGACTGCGGCTTGGCTGCGCGATCCGTGACCGCAAATCATGACACCGATCCTGCTCATTGTCTCAGATCTTCCGGCAGGTGACCGTCAGTCGACGCGTCTTCGGAGATGGAATTTGCGCACTCCCGGAACCAGAGGAAAGACGTGATCGCAAATGCCATGACAATTGCACCAATGGCCAGCCAATGACTAGCCAATGACTGTGTCCGACTGTTGCGGTGTCGCTGACGTGGCCGAGATGCCCAAAGGCTGGGCTAGCAGCGAACGCTGCGATGGCAGTATAGACTTTCATGAGGCCTTTCCCTCTCGAACCTGCAGGCGAAAAAGGGAGCGGCGCCGCAAATGGCATCTTGACGACGCGGCCGTTCGCCCCCTGTATGGGTCGGCGCCAGGACGCTCTCCTTTCCGGCCCGCAGTTGGGCTTCGTCTGAAGTCGCAGTAATCCCCAAGTTGTCCTTTCGCAAGAGGGGCAGGTCAAAGAGATGTATTCCGGACTCACCATGTCATGGAATTTGGCACGGCAGATATTCAGAATGGCCAGCTCGCCGTAGAGCCTGCAATCGATCGGTAGATGGCCAGTTCCAGCGGGATGCGTGGCGGGGATGAGGTTTCGTAAGAGGTATGCGCCCAGTCCCCAGGCAATCCAGCAGATCCCTTCGATGGTCCATGCAGTTGGAGCGGCGGACCACCGGAGCGTAATCAACGTTCCCGGGCGGTTCAGCACAGGTTATTTCCTGGCGCACGGATCCTTTTTCAGACTCAGAGTTGCCAGGCCACCAATGGATGCTTCGACTGCGGAAAGCCGACGGCGTAAGGCCTGCTGTTTGTGCATCAGATTGCCGGAATGCGCTCAAGCCGTACTTGAACTTTTGGCGGTACACTTGGTGAATCAGCCGACTGTGCCGAACGATCACCGACAGCCAGCTTCCAAACTCCGGGATCGGGGATGAGACAATGAACGCGCTTCGGTCCGGTCTGGTGGCTCTGGTCTGACGCTGAATGCCTTTCTTCACATCAGGACCGTTGGCAGAAAAAGCGCGATCTGTGGTAGCATTGCCAGACCCGCGATCCCCGCAAGCAGTATCAGCCAGTAGGGTATTGTGGCGACAGCGGCATCTCCAAGAGTCACCTGTTCTTTCGTGACCGAGACAAGGACGGATAGATTTAGCCCCACAGGTGGCGTGACCTGTCCGATCTCGATCAGGATTGTGATGATGATGCCCAGCCAGATCGCGTCATAGCCAATCCCGACCATGAGCGGCGCGACAATCGGAAGCGTCATGATCATCAGTGAAAGCCCATCGAAGAAACAGCCCAGCACCAAATAGATCAGCACGACCAGTACCAGCACCTTCAAAGGTCCGAGGTCAGCAGCGCGGACTGCCTCGAGGATTGATTGCGGAATGCCGAGAAGACTGACTGCCTGAGCAAGTATGGTCGCACCCATTACAACGAATGCAATCGAAGCAAAGAGAAGGACCGCAGCATAGATGCTCCGAATCAGTGTCTTCAGGGTCAGATTGCCCCAGAACCCTCCAACGATAGTCGTCGCGATCACCCCGATCCCCGCAGCTTCCGTAGGCGTTGCAAGTCCGAAAGCTATGCTGCCCATGATCGCTAGGATCAGCATCAGGAAGGGCCATAGGCTCAGGAGTTTGAGCAGAATCGTCCTAAATCCGGCAGCCGCATCGCTACCTGGAGCAAGCTCAGGTCGGGCAAGGCAGCGCAGGAGGATATAGAGCATGAACATAGCTGCGAAGAGCAGGCCCGGCACAAGGCCGGCAAGAAACAGCCGCCCGATCGAGGTTTCGGTCAACGCACCGTAAATCAGCAGCGAAAGGCTAGGCGGAATCAGTAGGCCGAGTGTTCCGCCGCCGGCCAGCGACGCAACGACCATCCGCCGATCATAGCCGCGTTCGGTCATCTCGGGATAGGCGACGGACCCGACCGCGGCGGCGGTTGACAGGCTTGAACCGCTGACCGCGCCGAAGAGTGTGCAGACTGCGATATTGGTATGCAGAAGACCACCGGGAACGTGCTGGAAGAGAGGCATTAGCGCCGCGTATATCCGCTCGCTGACTCCGCTCCGTAACATGATTTCGCCCAGCATGATGAAGAGCGGAATGGCGCTGAGCGTGAAAGAATTCAGCACGTTCCAGACGGCATCGACGGCGACATAGGTCGATCCGTTGGCAAGGAAGTGGAGAATCAGCAGCCCGGTAAGTCCAAGCGCCGCTCCCAGTGCAAGCCCCGAGCTGGCGAGAGCCACAAGACTGCCAACAAGAAGACCCCAGAAACTAAACATCGCTTGCGATTTGTCCGGTCAGGATTCGTCCCAATTCCCTCCACCGCCGCGTGAGGCGCCGTGCGTCAGAAACGCGACCATGCTCAAAGTCATAGACAGGGGAAGAAGCGCCATCCAAGGATACATCAGAAGACGGCCGACCTCGGTCTTGATGTTGCGGTCCAATGCGAATTCCAGCCAGGGAAGGCAGAGAACAAGAAACCAAAGGCAGAATGCGGCACCGAAGAGCGCCGCCAGAATACTGACTGGCCGCGCTGCTCTTGACGGTAGTGCAGAGACCACCACAAGCACGCGAACGTGCTCGGTCCGAAGGGTTGTCAGCGGCAAAGCGAGAAAAAACGCGGCCGTCATCAAGAGCCCGACAAGTTCTTCGGTAAACCGGAACGGCGCAGACGCGAAGTACCGCATTGTCACGCTGGTGCCGATCAGGACGACAATCGCGCCGCCTGCCAGTGCTGCCAGGACAGCCATGAAGACAAAGACAGGCTCCAGCAATTTCTCCATGCTGTTCATGGTTGCCAATCGCCCGTACCCGTTCTCGCCACAGCCGAGCTCAGCGCCCAAGGACGTCGAGAATTCTCCGGCGGTACTCGGGTGCCTTGCCACCTGCCTCCTCGGCCATCTCCAGCCATGTGGCGGAGGCAGCTTCAAGGAATGCGGCTCTATCCTCGTCAGAGAACGGCTCCAGGAACTCGATTCCCCGCTCCGCCAGCCTGGAGCGGGCGGCCTGTTCGTTTTCCTCTGCCTTGGAATACTCGTTGGTGCGCCTCCAGACACGGGCGGCCGCTGTGCTGACCGCTTCGCGCTCGGATTCAGCAAGAGCTTCCCATGCACCTTTCGATGCGCCCAGAACGTATGGAACGCCAGCTACCGGATAGAGGTAGGAGGCATACTTGGTCACTTCCTGAAGCGAAATCGTGTGCGCGAAGAGAGCCGGATAGACGGCACAATCGACAACGCCCGTCTGGAGCGCCACATAGAGCTCGTTCTGTCCAACGATTTGAGCCGAGACACCAAGCTTGGTGAAGGTCTCGACCTGATCGTTGCTCCAGACGCGAAGTTTCCTAGTCCTGAGATCTTCAAGCGAGCGGACCGGCTCCTCGCGGCAGAAGATGGAGGCCTTCAGGAGCGGCAGAGCCATGAACCCGGTTGGCACGATGTCCAATTCGCCCAGCACCTCGGCGTAGATGTCCTGAATTTCAGGCAACGCGGCAATCAGTTCATCAGGGCTACCGACTGACCCCTGGATCATCACCGCGTTCAGAGCCGGAACGTCGCGGCCAAGATAGTTCGCCCAGACCAAACCCATCTCCACCGCCCCGCGCGGCAGCCAACGCGCCACGTCGTTGTCCTTGAGGCAGCAATTCCCACCAGCCCTTCCGGACCCTGTATTCCTTGGGCTTCCGTGAACCGGGTTTCGTAGACTTTTCCTTCCAGACGACTGGAAACCGCCCGGAATCCTCTGGACATCATAGGCTGGGGCCCTTACCGCAACCGGTGTTGACTTCGATGACGGGAGTTGGGACGATGCGGTTTCGGAAGGACCTCGGCAGGCCCGGGCTGATCAGGGCGCTTGCGGAATGCTTCGGCAGGATCGACGATCCGGTGGACGGGCGCCGGTTCAGCCTCGCGGACCACCTCATGTCGGCGTTCGCGATGTTCTCGCTCAAATATCCGTCGCTCCTGCAGTTCGACAGGGACAGCCGCAGGGACGCCATCGTCCGCGGGAACCTCCGGACGCTGTTCGGGATCGCGGCGGCGCCCTGCGACTCCGCCATGCGGAAACGCCTCGACACGGTCGACCCCAGGCAGCTGCGCCCGGCGTTCAGGACCCTGTTCGCGAGGCTGCAGCGCGGCAGGGTGCTGGAGGACCAGCCGGTTTTCGACGGCCACTACCTGATCTCGATTGACGGCACCGGCTACTTCAGCTCGAAATCCGTCCACTGCGACCACTGCTGCGTCGCCCGCCGCAGTGATGGATCGAGGACCTACTCGCACAGCATGCTCGCCGCCGTGGTCTGCCACCCGGAACGCCGCGAGGTGTTCCCGCTGGCCCCGGAGCCGATCGCCAGGACCGACGGAGACAGGAGGAACGACTGCGAGCGCAACGCCGCCGCGCGGTTCATCGACGACCTCCGGCGGGAGCGTCGGCGCCTGAAGGCCATCGTCCTGCAGGACGGCCTCGCCTCCAACGGGCCCCACATCGCCCGCCTGCGGCGGCACGGCCTCCGCTTCATCCTCGGCGCGAAACCCGGCGACCACGCGCTGCTGTTCGCCAGCCTCGACGCCAGCCCCGACACCCGCACCGCCCGGTTCACCGACGCCGACGGCACCCGGCACGACTTCCGCTACCTGAACGGTGCGCCAGTCAACGCCTCCCATCCCGACATCAGGGTCAACGTCATCGAATACCGGGAGACGGTCATCAAGAGGACATACATCGCGAAGCACCACCGCGGCCCGGACGACCCGACCCACCGGGTGGAGGAGAAGCAGCGGAGGTTCTCCTGGGTCACCGACCTTCCCGTCGACAGCGACAGCCTCATGCCGGTCATGCGCGCCGCCCGCTCCCGATGGCGGATAGAGAACGAGACGTTCAACACGCTGAAGAACCAGGGCTACCGCTTCGAGCACAGCTTCGGGCATGGAAAGCGGCACCTGACCACCGTGCTCGCCATGACGATGATGCTCGCCTTCCTCACGGACCAGATCGAGGCCGCCTCCTGCAGGGTGTTCGCCGCCGCGCTGGAGGCGAGGGGGCGGCTGAGGTGCCTCCGCGAGAGAACCCGGTCATACTTCCACGACTTCCCGGTCCCCGACTGGCGGACACTCTACGCCGCCCTGACCCACGGGCACGCGCCTGTGGCCCTGAACGTCGCCGGACCGTCCGGACGGTCGCCGCCGCGGCGCGGGGCGCCCGGGCGCGCCTGAACGCCCGACCGAACCGCCCCAGGGGCAGACCCGCGACACATCCCTTATTTCCACCGGAACGCCGCCGGACGCCCCCGCACGCCCGGATTCCGCCCGAATCCGCCGCCGACGCCCGCAATCCGCCGGAAACCGGACCGGAATTTCACTGGTGGGAATTTCTGTCCTTGAGGTTCAGCGAACCGCCGTGGAAGACGTCGATCATGAGGCCACCGCCGCTCAGATCCGCTACGTCCGCAGCAAAGGTCTCGAGTTGTGCTGACTCTCCGCGACCTTCTGGAAGCCCATTGTTGAATTTCCATTCGGCAGCGCTTGCAGCTCCGAAGAAAATTCCAGAAATCAGCACCGCGGAAAAAGTCCGTTGAAGAATTGCAGGCATCATATTCCTCCTGTGTTTCGATCAAGTGTAGGTGCAGCCCAGACCGGTGGCAATGGGGATTGATACCATCAGGACTGGAAACGGGGGCGTGCAGATCAGGTCGGATACTCTGTGTCGATTCCAGTACGTGCCCCGCGTTGCACATATTCTGCCCCGAACCCGGGTGGTCGTGCGCCAGACAATCGTACGTTCCATCCCAGGATCGTCTCGGATCCGCGACGACATCGCAGCCCCAATGGCAGTCGTGCGGAACCGCCCTGTTTTCGGTTGCGTTGGGTGTCTATATGGGAAGGAGGCTGAGGGAGTATGTTGATGGGCCAACTTGTAGACGGTGTCTGGAAGACTGCCGTGCCACTGGTCGCGTCCGGGCAGGATGGAGAGTTTCGCCGCAAGGATTCATTGTTCCGAAACTGGATCACCCCCGACGGGGAGCCAGGTATCTCGGGACGAGGAGGATTTAGCGCAGAATCGGGACGTTATCACCTGTACATCGCCCGGGCCTGTCCCTGGGCGCATCGCACCGTGATTTTCCGGAGGCTGAAAGGGCTGGAGGAACTGATTGGCGTTTCCGCAGTTCATCCTGAAATGCTGGACGACGGCTGGACTTTCAGGCGGAATGACAACGGCGCGACCGGCGACCGGCTCTACGGACTGGAGTTCATGCGCGACCTCTACATCAAGGCGGACTCGAATGTGAGCTGTCGTGTCACCGTTCCAGTTCTTTGGGACCGTCAACATGAGACGATCGTGTCGAACGAAAGTTCGGAGATCATTCGAATGTTCAATTCCGCATTTGATGGATTGGCTGAAAGCACGGCCGATTTCTGGCCTGAGGACCTGCGTGACGACATCGAGCCCATAAACGCCCGCATTTACGAAACGGTGAACAACGGCGTTTACCGTTCGGGTTTCGCGACGACGCAAAGCGCCTACGAGCGCGCTGTCCTCGCACTCTTCGATTCGCTGGACTGGCTTGATGAGCGACTGTCATCGAACCGGTATTTGATGGGAGATCGGATTACGGAGGCTGACTGGCGGCTCTTCACGACGCTGGTGCGGTTTGACCTCGTCTATTTCGGTCATTTCAAGTGCAACCGTCGGCGGCTAATCGAATATCCGAACCTTTGGGCCTACGCGCGTGAGCTCTATCAGTGGGACGGCGTGGCCGAGACGGTCAACTTTACTGACATCTCGCGACACTACCACTATAGCCACGCTGAAATCAATCCGCACCGAATTGTTCCGATCGGGCCGATCACCGACTGGGAAGCCCCACACGGTCGGGATTGATCCTGTAGGCGCGAGTTCCATGGACGAAGTCCGGGACCAGCAGACGAACCGTCATCAGCCAGCCTTGGCAACAGGTTCCAGATTCTGTGACTGTTTCTTGCGCAAGGCACTCAAATCCGCTTGATGGGTGGCATCGGGGAAAGGAAAGCCCATGACGACCTGGATCACCGTTTGCGATACCTGCAAGCGCGACGGTTGGGAAACCGGCGACATGAGTCTGACGGACGGCGAGCGCCTGGCGGCTTTGGTCGAAGCCGAGATCAATCGCGAGTCCAGCGTCAGGGTCCGACGGCTGAGCTGCCTTATGGGTTGCGGGAAGGGCTGCAATGTCGCGATCCAGAGTAACGGCAAGGTCTCGTACACCTTGGGCGACTTCATCCCTGAACGGGCAGCGGCCGAGGCTATCGTGAATTACGCACGGCTTCATGCGATCAGCGAGACTGGAGTGGTGCCCTATCGGCAGTGGCCGGCAGCGGTGAAAGGGCACTTTGTCACCCGTCATATGCCGCTACCCGAGGAATGATCGCCGAAATACATCGCGACCATGGTGGAGATCTCGATGCCGCCATCGGGAGATTTGGTGGCAAGCGCGGCGAGTGGCTGGATCTCTCTACCGGGATCAATCCCGTGTCCTATCCCGTGCCGAAACTGCCCGTTGACTGTTGGGCATCGCTTCCCGACACCGCCTCAACACAGGAACTTGAACTTGCCGCACGGCGCTTCTGGCAGGTTCCCGAAGCCGCCGCTGTAGTCGCGGCTCCCGGCGTCTCAGCACTCATTGCGCGGATTCCGGAGCTTGCCGCGCCGAACACCCTGCACGTCAACGAACCAACCTATAGCGAGTTTGCCGCCGCTTTCGAAGGGTATGGCTGGCGAATGGGCGATATGGGCTCTGCCGCAAAGGTTGTCGTGCATCCAAACAATCCAGACGGGAGGTGGCAGGAGCTGGATGGGATCGACTCATCGCTGTTGGTGGTTGACGAGAGCTTCTGCGATGTTGCGCCGGAACGGAGCCACATTGCCGCCGCGCTGCGTCCCGGCACGCTGATCCTGAAGGGTCTGGGAAAGTTCTGGGGGCTGGCTGGCCTGCGTTTGGGCTTCGCCATGGGAGATCCTGCCCTGATCAAGCGGTTAGCAGGCCGACTCGGTCCCTGGCCAGTCTCGGGGCCGGCGCTGGTTATCGGAACAGCCGCGCTTAATGATCCGATTTGGGCGGAGGCGACCCGCAACCGCTTGGCGGAGGACGCCAAGCGGTTGGATGCAGCCATGACATCTGCGGGCGCTTCGGTCGTGGGCGGAACGGCCCTTTTCCGACTGTTCGATGTCGATGATGCACTGGCGTGGCAGGTTCGCTTTGCCCGGCATCGTATATGGACACGAACGTTTGCCCACTCCCGGAAATGGCTGCGGCTCGGACTCCCGCATCCCGACAGCTGGGAACGATTCGAGGCGGCCTTATGAACGCTGCGGGAGTTCTGGTGGCTGCCCTGCTTCTTGATGCCGTGTTGGGTGAGCCGGGTTGGCTCTGGTCGCGTGTGCCGCACCCGGCCGTGCTGATGGGCCGTGCCGTTACCTGGATCGACGATCACTGCAACCGGGGCTTGTTCCGCAGGGCCCGTGGCGCGGTCAGCCTTGCAGCGCTTTGTGCCATATCGATGATCCTGGGTGCGTCACTCTCGACACTTCCGGGTGCTTGGGCGATTGAAGTTGTTGCCGCATCGGTCCTTGTCGCCCAGCGAAGCCTGGCCAATCACGTACGGGATGTCGCCGTTGCGCTGCGCGTTTCGGTTGGCGATGGCCGCCGTGCGGTCGGGCTCATCGTAGGTCGCGACACCGAAGGAATGGGCCAACCTGCCATCGCGCGCGCAGCGGTCGAGAGCGCCGCCGAGAATTTCTCGGACGGCGTGATTGCACCTGCCTTCTGGTTTCTTGTGGCTGGCCTTCCTGGCCTCTTTGTCTACAAGCTCACCAACACCGCCGACAGCATGATTGGTTACCGCGATGAGCGTTACGGTGAATTTGGCTGCGCAGCGGCTAGGTTCGACGATGTTCTGAACTTTCTTCCTGCACGTCTGACGGCGGTCTTGATTGCCTTGGCGTATGGACTAACGGATTTTCGCGGCATCATCGCCGATGCGGCGCTTCATCGTTCGCCAAACGCCGGCTGGCCGGAGGCTGCTATGGCTCGCGTTGTTGGAATCGCGTTGTCGGGGCCGAGGAGTTACGAAGGGAAACTTCGGGAATTCCCATATATATATGGAGCTGGGAGGAGACTGGCGGGTCCGGCTGACATAGAGAATGCGGTTGCGGCGATCTGGCGGGTGTGGGCGGTCGTGGTCGCCGCCATCATCATGATTGCGGTTTTCTGAGTCTCAGATCCTGACCCAGTTCCTTGTTCGCTGGCATTCGCTATCGTGATCCGGGGCACTCTCAAGGAAGGGGTGCTCCCGTTCCTTCCTTCAATCTGATTGGAAGAATCCGCACGCCACGTGACCGTTGAGCGCCGCTTTGCGGATCAGCCCCACCCCCTACATATGATCTGAATATGGGGACAGGGCCGCGCGCTCGCCCCCTCTGGTCACCGCATGGCGTCTCTGCCCCGCAATGATCCAGGATCGGGAATGACGGCACTGTGGGGGGGGCTCGGTAACGACCTCGTATGTCCAGCCCCGTTTCCCGGTTCATTTGTAAACCGCTGCCTCGCTTGTCTGAAGTTCCGGCCAGTCTGAAATCACGTTCTTGCCCTGAATCGGCTGCTGATAACCCTTGTGGCAGGTGTTGCAGGCAACCTTGGCGGATCGGCGTGAACTGGCCCCGGTCTGTTTTCGGGAAGTACGCTCGCAATCGGTATGGGAAAGTCGGTTTGAGTTCCTGAACCATTGCGATACTCCATTGAGGCGTCACCATATGTCTTCAAATCACGGTCGCCGTGGCAGTAGGAACAGCCTTCGTCCGGCGATACCCATATCGTAACGGCGTTTCAACGGCGGTTATGGCCGCCGCCGCGCTGGCCGCCGCGGGCTGCGGCGGCGGTGGCACGACGCCGACGCCGCCCGGCGGGACGACGGCGGCGCAGGATACGGCGAAGGTTGCTGCCGCGGTCAAGGCGATCACGGACACCGAGATCAAAGCGGCCGGGACCGCGGTCGGCAAGGTCATGGCCGGTTCCCCCGAGGCGACCGTGAAGGCCGCCCGGGACGCGGTCGCGGCGGCCAAGGCCAGGATCGATGCCGCCGACATCCCCGACGCCGACAAGGACAGGCTCCGCGCGGCGCTTGCCAGGCACGAGGGCCGGTTAGAAAGCAAAACGGAAATGCGCGCGGCCGCCATGACGAAGGAGGCGGAGGCGGTGTATGCCGGCATCGCCCGCTACGATAACGCGGACGATGATCTCAAAAAGCGGTATGCGGTGTTCAGCGACATCGAGGAGTCAGGCGGTGTGGTCAACGATGCCACCCTGGACATCAGCATCGGCAGGGACGATGTCGTGAACCTGGAGCGGGACAAGGCCGCCATGGTTGCGGCGCTCGAGGGCTGGACGGGCTCGAGGTACACGCTGGAATCCGGTGGCGCCACCTACGAGGCGGTGGTCTACGACAACCGGTACAGCGCTCCGGGGGACCCTTTCTACAAAGCGTGGCGGGATAAGTTGAACATAGAGGGTGCCGACGGCTGGGTCGAAAAGGTGCATGAAGAGACGCAAGACGTAACGATTGACGGACTCGAGCTCGTGGCCGGGATCAACAGGGTCGGAAATTTCGGAGAAACGTATCGGGTAAAGGGCACTTTCCAAGGCGTGTCCGGCGAATTCCTCTGCAGGCCCGGCGGCGCCAACAGGGCCTGCGCAGTAAGGCAAGCCACGGGCAGCCTCTTGTTGGGCGATATGACCAGGAGTTTGCAATTCTCGACCCGTGTGGTCAGCAATAATAACATGGAATGGAGGTTCAAGCCCGACAACGCGAGCGACAGGATAAAGAGCGACGATGACGACAACAAAGCCTACGTCTCCTACGGCTACTGGATCCGGAAGGGGGCGGACGGCAGGTGGGACGTGAGCGCGTTCCATAATAGCCAAAGGGGGCCGGGCAAGGAACCCTCCGGCCTCGCCGCCGACACCAATCTAAGCGGAAAGGCGACGTATGAGGGCGCCGCCGCCGGCGTGTACGCCCTCAGCTCCGAGTCCGGCACGTTCACCGCGGACGCCGGGCTCGTCGCCGACTTCACCGGCACCTCCGACAGCGTCACGGGCACCATCGACGGGTTCATGACCAAGGGGTTCACGGGCGGCGACGGCATGCCGCGGGACTGGTCCGTGGATCTGCAGAAGCGGGTTATCGGCGACACCGGGAATTTCACCGAAGACGACAGCCAAGGTATATTGGGCCTCACGCTGTGGACCATGGACGGAACCGCCGGACGGGCCGGCGGCAAGTGGACGGGCGCCTTCTACGACAGGGGCGGCGCCGGCCTGCTTCCGAAGGCCGCGACCGGATCGTTCTACGCCGAGCACGGACTGTCCAGCAGGATGGTCGGCGCGTTCGGCGTGACGTCCCCCAGCACTGACGAGCCGCTCGAGTAGCGGGGTCCGGGCGGAGCCCCCGCCCGGCCCGACGGCCCGACAGCTTCGACCCCCGGTGGCCCCGCCGCCGGGGGTTTTCCAGTGGCGCGGCGCTCTGGCCCGGCCGCGCACGGCCCGCGGTCTTTCGACAGGGCGCTGTTGGATCAGTGTTTCCGAGGTGTGTCCGCGGCTGCAAGGGGAACGGCCTGCAACCGTCACCGGGCCGCACGGCAATGGCCTTCGGATAGCCCCAACGTTCCGGAGCGGCTTTCCGTGCCGGCCGCAAGCCATTGACATGGCGCGGTTTTCGGTGCTCCGGAAATTTTTTCGCCGGACCAATTGACAGGCGGGCGCTGATTCGTATGCTGCTGTCACACAGTTACGGAAACCGGCCATGGCCCGGCGAATCGCCGGCCTCAGGTCGACCACCTTGGCCTGACCCGGCGGCGGTCCGCCGACATCCAGGAGACCGTGGCGTCGCTGCCCAACGACAGCCGCAACGAGCTGGGGAGGACCATCCGCAGGCACCTCGGCTGGACGGTGGCGAGGGTTCCAGCGCAGGCACCTCCGTCATGCGGACGGGTTCGCGCCCCCAATGGCATTTCCTTAAGGACTCGCGCCTGTCCGTGGCAGGCGACCCCTGCCGTTTCGGGTTCTTCCGGCTTCAGGCCGTGGCCTTGCCCCTTCGGCTCCACTTGCCGACGGGCTTCATCGATCTCCGGGGATACGGCCGCCCTGGCCGGAGCCGGCTGCGCACCTTGAGGATTCCCTCCGCCATCCGTGTCACGGTCCGGGCGACGGCGTCGGCCTGCGCGGGCGGCGTCTCCTCGGTGTTGGCGGCCACGACCGCGACCGCGTTCCTGAAGTTCACGGCCTGGCGTTCCTTCCCGCGCCCGCGCATGTCCGCGAGCAGGCCGTCGCCATGTCCGGACAGGAGCCGCGTCATGGCGATCAGGTTGGAGTGGGCATGGAGTTCCTGGCGTACGCCGCGCTCGGTCCGGCCGTGGAACCCGGCCACCGCGATGGTTTGCCTGGAGACCTTGTACAGTTCCTCGGTCGACCAGCGTCCGTGGTGGAGGTCGCCGAGGTCGCCGACGGCAACGTCGTCCGCGGCCGTCAGCGTCGTGGCGAGATCGAGGTCGTCGGTCCTGCAACGGACCAGCCGGACGTCGACCGGGTCGAACCGCTCGCCGGGCCAGCGCCTAGCGGGTCCGCGCCTCGTGTCCGGTCCCGGGGACGCTGCGACGACGGTCTCGGCGCCGTCGCCCGTCATGAAGTCCCTGAAGGCGCCCGCGCTGTTGGCCTGGAGCCGGAACACCGGGTGGGCGCCGGTGCGGATGACGGCGTGCACGAGCTCGAACGAGAAATATCCCGATCGAACACGACGACGTCTCCGGCCCCCAGGGCGTGCAGGTGGCCCCTACCGTGTCATGATAAGTCTGCATGGCAACGGGCTATTCCATTTCGCGCAGGGCGTGCCTCCGGCCGGCGCTGAAGCCGATCCCGTGGCCGAGCGTGGCGCCTGTCAGCCGCGTCTGGCCGTGCCACATGATCTGGTTTCCCGGCTCGGGATCGTGTTTCCGGTCGCGGTATCCGCCGAGGTGCGCGACCAGGCGCACCGCCGCGCCTTTCAACAGGACACTGTTAACTCAGTGTTTCCGGCGGTGTATCCCCGGCCGCATGAGGATCGGTCTGCGACACTACGGCGACGGGACGGTTGACTGGCTGAAGGCGAGGCTGGCGGCCGGGGACGGCACCCGGTCCTCCCTGGCGCGGGGGCTGTGCGAGCGCGAGGGCTGGCGGAACGCGCGGGGCGAGCCCTGCCTCGCCTCGGCGCGGGCCGCCCTGCCGAAGCTGTCGGCGGCGCTCGGGCTGCCGCTGCCGGAGGCGCGGCCGATGGAAGGGGCCGGGCCGGCCTCGCCGGCCCCCTCCCCGGACCATCCCGACAGGCGGCTGTCGTGCGCCCTGGAGGGTCTCGGCGGGGTCGAGGTGGTTCCGGTGCCCGACGCGGAGAGGGGGCTGGCGCGGTCGATGATGGCCACGCACCATCCGAGGGGCGACGCCGCCTGTCCCGGCGGGCGCCTCCGCTACTGGATCCGCTCGTCCGTGCACGGCGTCCTCGGCGGGTTCACCGTCGGCGCCGCCTCCTGGCGCCACGCGGCGCGGGACGCCCACATCGGCTGGTCGCAGGCGGCGCGGGACGCCAGCATCGGGCTTGTGGCCAGCAACGACAGGTTCCTCCTGCTTCCGGGCGTGCGGGTGTACGGACTGGCCTCCCTTGCGCTCTCCCTGCTCGCCGACCGCGTTGCCGGCGACTGGGAGGCCCGCTACGGTGTGCGTCCGGTGCTGGCCTACAGCTTCGTGGGGGCGGGGCACACGGGGTTCAGCTACCGGGCGGCGGGCTGGACGTGCTGCCGCGCGCCGGGCCGGGGGGCGGGGCTCCGGGTGTACGCGAGGCCGCTGTCGGCGGACTGGCGGGAGGCGCTCGGGCGCGGGCCGGAGCGGGTGATCGGCGGCGGGCCGCCGGCGGAGTATGGGGAGGACGCGACATGGGCGGAGACGGAGTACGGGCGGAGCGGGACCGGCGACGCGCGCGTGCGCGCCCGGCTGGTGGCGATGGGCGGGGCCTGGTGCGCGAGACCGGGCGCGCCGCTGCCGGTGATCTTCCCGGGCGAGGCGGAGCAGCGGGCGGCGTACAGGTTCCTGTCCAACCCGAGGGTCGCCGTGCGTGACATCCTCGAGCCCCACCAGGAGGCGATGGTCGACCGCTGCCGCAGCCAGCCCGTCGTGCTGGCCGTGCAGGACACCACGATGGTCAACTACAGCGGGCTGGAGGGGACGAAAGGCCTTGTGGGCCTCGGCGGCGGCGGAAAGGGCAGCAGGGGGATCGCGGCCCACGCCGGCGTCGCGTCCGTCGAGGGCGGATGCGCCCTCGGGGTGCTGCACCTCGACGCCGACTTCCGGGAGGAGGACAGGGAAAACGCGGGCGGGGGCGCGGAGAGCGGGCGCTGGACGGACGCCTTCGCCAGTTCCGCCGAGATGGCGGCGGCCTGCCCGCGGACCCGTGTGGTGAACCTCCGCGACCGGGAGGGCGACATGTGGGAGCTGCTGCCGGAGGGGTGCGGTTCCGCTGGCGCGGACGGCGGCGCCGGCCTTCTGGTCCGCGCCAGCCGGCCGGACAGGCGGCGGGCGCTCACGGAGGACGGCGGGGCGGAGGACCTGTTCACGCACACGGAAGGGTTCCCCACCCTGGCGACGAAGATGATCGACATCGAGGCCTGCGGCGGACCCCGCGGACGGAAGACGCGGAAAGGCGTCAGGCTGGAGGTGCGGGCCGGCTTCGTCGACCCCGTCCCGCCGACCGACCTGCCGAAGGGCACGCCGCCCCTGCGCATGCTCGCCGTCCGCGTGACGGAACCCCGGCCGCCGAAGGGAAAGGAGCGCCTCGACTGGCTGCTGACGGCCACCGAGGGCGGGCCCGACGCGGCGAACGCGCTGCGCGTCGCGGGCTGGTACGAGCGGAGGTGGCTGACCGGGGAATGGTTCAGCGCCCTGAAGACCGGGACGCGGATCAGGGACCGCCGGCTCAACGCCGCCGACGACCTGCGCCGCTGCCTCGCCTTCGACGCCGTCACCGCCTGCACCGTCATGTCGGGCGGGCGCCTCGCGCGAAGCGAGCCGGACAGGCCGGCACGGACCGTCGTCCACCCGGTCGGGATACACGTCCTCGCAGTGCACATGGCGAAGCCCAACCACCGCAGGCAGCGCGGACCGCCCGACCCGGACCAGACGGTCAGGGAGTTCGCCGTCAACACCGCGCGCCTCGCCGGATTCATCCCGTCGAGGCGCCAGCCCACGCCGGGCACACGCAAGCTATGGGAAGGATACATGATACTGTCACTCTTCACCGAAAACTACCGGGCCATGCGGGACTACGCCGGCACTGAGTCAACAGTGTTACATTGAAAGCCGCCGCGCCGCCTCCCTGTGCTGTGTGGTGTCGGTCATGGTCAGTCTCCTTTCATCCGTCAGCCGGTCCGACCGGGTGGGGTCAGGACCGGAAAAACCGGCGCGAGAGGGAAAGACCGGAATCGGATCTGTCAAGGGACCCGCCGGTGGAGACCGGTTTCGGTGGATTCGGACCGGAAAAACCGGTTATTGTCTGATTTCAATGACTTGACGTCAGGTGGAAAAAATATGGGTGACGCGACACCAGGCAAACCATCGCGGTGGCCGGGTTCCACGGCCGGACCGAGCGCGGCGTACGCCAGGAACTCCATGCCCACTCCAACCTGATCGCCATGACGCGGCTCCTGTCCGGACATGGCGACGGCCTGCTCGCGGACATGCGCGGGCGCGGGAAGGAACGCCAGGCCGTGAACTTCAGGAACGCGGTCGCGGTCGTGGCCGCCAACACCGAGGAGACGCCGCCCGCGCAGGCCGACGCCGTCGCCCGGACCGTGACACGGATGGCGGAGGGAATCCTCAAGGTGCGCAGCCGGCTCCGGCCAGGGCGGCCGTATCCCCGGAGATCGATGAAGCCCGTCGGCAAGTGGAGCCGAAGGGGCAAGGCCACGGCCTGAAGCCGGAAGAACCCGAAACGGCAGGGGTCGCCTGCCACGGACAGGCGCGAGTCCTTAAGGAAATGCCATTGGGGGCGCGAACCCGTCCGCATGACGGAGGTGCCTGCGCTGGAACCCTCGCCACCGTCCAGCCGAGGTGCCTGCGGATGGTCCTCCCCAGCTCGTTGCGGCTGTCGTTGGGCAGCGACGCCACGGTCTCCTGGATGTCGGCGGACCGCCGCCGGGTCAGGCCAAGGTGGTCGACCTGAGGCCGGCGATTCGCCGGGCCATGGCCGGTTTCCGTAACTGTGTGACAGCAGCATACGAATCAGCGCCCGCCTGTCAATTGGTCCGGCGAAAAAATTTCCGGAGCACCGAAAACCGCGCCATGTCAATGGCTTGCGGCCGGCACGGAAAGCCGCTCCGGAACGTTGGGGCTATCCGAAGGCCATTGCCGTGCGGCCCGGTGACGGTTGCAGGCCGTTCCCCTTGCAGCCGCGGACACACCTCGGAAACACTGATCCAACAGCGCCCTGTCGAAAGACCGCGGGCCGTGCGCGGCCGGGCCAGAGCGCCGCGCCACTGGAAAACCCCCGGCGGCGGGGCCACCGGGGGTCGAAGCTGTCGGGCCGTCGGGCCGGGCGGGGGCTCCGCCCGGACCCCGCTACTCGAGCGGCTCGTCAGTGCTGGGGGACGTCACGCCGAACGCGCCGACCATCCTGCTGGACAGTCCGTGCTCGGCGTAGAACGATCCGGTCGCGGCCTTCGGAAGCAGGCCGGCGCCGCCCCTGTCGTAGAAGGCGCCCGTCCACTTGCCGCCGGCCCGTCCGGCGGTTCCGTCCATGGTCCACAGCGTGAGGCCCAATATACCTTGGCTGTCGTCTTCGGTGAAATTCCCGGTGTCGCCGATAACCCGCTTCTGCAGATCCACGGACCAGTCCCGCGGCATGCCGTCGCCGCCCGTGAACCCCTTGGTCATGAACCCGTCGATGGTGCCCGTGACGCTGTCGGAGGTGCCGGTGAAGTCGGCGACGAGCCCGGCGTCCGCGGTGAACGTGCCGGACTCGGAGCTGAGGGCGTACACGCCGGCGGCGGCGCCCTCATACGTCGCCTTTCCGCTTAGATTGGTGTCGGCGGCGAGGCCGGAGGGTTCCTTGCCCGGCCCCCTTTGGCTATTATGGAACGCGCTCACGTCCCACCTGCCGTCCGCCCCCTTCCGGATCCAGTAGCCGTAGGAGACGTAGGCTTTGTTGTCGTCATCGTCGCTCTTTATCCTGTCGCTCGCGTTGTCGGGCTTGAACCTCCATTCCATGTTATTATTGCTGACCACACGGGTCGAGAATTGCAAACTCCTGGTCATATCGCCCAACAAGAGGCTGCCCGTGGCTTGCCTTACTGCGCAGGCCCTGTTGGCGCCGCCGGGCCTGCAGAGGAATTCGCCGGACACGCCTTGGAAAGTGCCCTTTACCCGATACGTTTCTCCGAAATTTCCGACCCTGTTGATCCCGGCCACGAGCTCGAGTCCGTCAATCGTTACGTCTTGCGTCTCTTCATGCACCTTTTCGACCCAGCCGTCGGCACCCTCTATGTTCAACTTATCCCGCCACGCTTTGTAGAAAGGGTCCCCCGGAGCGCTGTACCGGTTGTCGTAGACCACCGCCTCGTAGGTGGCGCCACCGGATTCCAGCGTGTACCTCGAGCCCGTCCAGCCCTCGAGCGCCGCAACCATGGCGGCCTTGTCCCGCTCCAGGTTCACGACATCGTCCCTGCCGATGCTGATGTCCAGGGTGGCATCGTTGACCACACCGCCTGACTCCTCGATGTCGCTGAACACCGCATACCGCTTTTTGAGATCATCGTCCGCGTTATCGTAGCGGGCGATGCCGGCATACACCGCCTCCGCCTCCTTCGTCATGGCGGCCGCGCGCATTTCCGTTTTGCTTTCTAACCGGCCCTCGTGCCTGGCAAGCGCCGCGCGGAGCCTGTCCTTGTCGGCGTCGGGGATGTCGGCGGCATCGATCCTGGCCTTGGCCGCCGCGACCGCGTCCCGGGCGGCCTTCACGGTCGCCTCGGGGGAACCGGCCATGACCTTGCCGACCGCGGTCCCGGCCGCTTTGATCTCGGTGTCCGTGATCGCCTTGACCGCGGCAGCAACCTTCGCCGTATCCTGCGCCGCCGTCGTCCCGCCGGGCGGCGTCGGCGTCGTGCCACCGCCGCCGCAGCCCGCGGCGGCCAGCGCGGCGGCGGCCATAACCGCCGTTGAAACGCCGGAACCCGGACGGCCCGGGCGGCCCGCGGATCCCTCCCCGCCCGGGGAACCGCGGCCCGCGCCGGAAAGGGGTGGCGCGGGCCGCGGTTCCCCGGTAAGGTCGCGTGAGCCCCGCAGGGGCCTTCCACAGGCCACGGACGGAGAGACCGATGACCCGCCGCCGCCTTCCGATCGGGATCCAGGACTTCCGGCGACTCCGGGAAACGGACTGCTACTACGTCGACAAGACCCCCCTCGTCCGGGAGCTTGTCGACCAGAGCGACCACTGCTTCCTCTCCCGCCCCCGCCGGTTCGGCAAGAGCCTGCTGCTGGACACGCTGAGGTCGCTGTTCGAGTGCCGCGAGGAGCTGTTCCGGGGCCTCGGCATCCACGGCCACTGGGACTGGTCCGCCCCCCATCCGGTGGTCCGGCTGAGCTTTGACGGGAAATACAACGACCCGGAGGATCTTGAGCGCAGCATCCTCACGCAACTCGACGTGATCGAGCGCAACGCGGGCCTCTCCGGCGCTTCCCGCCGCGCCGGGCCCGAACGGCTGCTGGATCTCCTCGACCGCCTGCACCATGCCTCCGGGCGCCAGGTGGCGGTCCTGGTGGACGAGTACGACAAGCCGATCCTCGACGCGCTGCACGACCCGGGGCTGGCGAGGGCCAACCGCGACTACCTGCGCGGGTTCTACGGCATCGTCAAGGGCAGCGCGGAGCACGTCCGCTTCACCTTCGTCACCGGCGTGAGCATGTTCTCCAAGGTCAGCCTGTTCTCGGGCCTCAACAACCTCGAGGACATCAGCCTCGACCCGCGCTACGCGACCATCTGCGGCTACACGGAGGGCGACCTCGACCGGGTCTTCGCTCCGGAACTCGGCGGGCTGGACCGGGACGAGATCCGGGCCTGGTACAACGGCTACCACTGGCTCGGCGGGGAGAGGGTCTACAACCCCTACGACGTGCTGCTGCTGCTGCGGAACCGCAGGTTCCGGCCGTGGTGGTTCGAGACCGGATCGCCGGCGTTCCTGTTCCGGACGCTTGTGGAGAGGTCCATCGGCCCGATGGAGCTGGAGAACCGGATGGCGGACATGCCGCTCGTCTCCAGGTTCGACGTGGACGACATCGGAGTCGAGGCGCTGCTGTTCCAGACCGGCTACCTGACCATCGCGGAGGAGCGGAGCGACGGCTTCGACACGCTCTACCGGCTGGACTACCCCAACCTGGAGGTGCGGACCAGCCTGAACCGGGGCCTGCTGCGGCACCTGGGCAAGGGCAGGCTGCCTCTGGAGGACGGCCGGGACCTTCGCGCACTTCTGGAAGCGAACGACTTCGGGGGGTTCGGCGACCGGCTCCGGTCGTACCTGTCGGCGATCCCGTACCAGTGGCACGCCACCGGTGACCTCGCCCGTTACGAGGCGTGGTACGCGAGCCTGCTGCACATGTGCCTCCGCGCCGTCGGCGTGGACGTCCGGGCGGAGGACGCGTCCAGCCACGGCCGCGCGGACATGACGGTGCTGACGGGCGGGCAGGTGTTCGTGCTGGAGTTCAAGATGGCGGAGGGTGACGGGGACGCGGAGGCCGCGCTGGACGCGGCGCTCGCCCAGATGCGCGGGCGCGGCTACGCGGACAGGTGGCGCGGGCGCGGGGAGCCGGTCCACCTGATCGGCGTGGCCTGCGGGCGCGGGGCGAGGAACCTCCTGGCGGTCAGGGCCGAGCCGGCCTGACCGGGCGATGGCGAGAGGCGGCACCGGGCTGTCCCCGGCACCTCCGGCGGAACCCTGGCACGGCCGGGTTCCGGCGTTTCAACGGCGGCGGTGGCACGACGCCGACGACGCAGGTTCCGCCGGACAACGGCGGTACGGAAGATCTGGCAGCCAAGAGGAAGGCGCAGACGGACGCGCTGACGGACGCGTCCACAGCGCTCGCGGCGGCCCTCAAGGCCCTTGAGCCGAAGGGCGACGGTTCCACGGTCGAGCAGTTCACCGCCGCCACCGAGGCCCTCGCGGCCCTGGAGAAGGCGGTCGCCGACGCCGCGGACCTGACCGACGCGCAGAAGAAGGCCTATAAGGACGAGGTGGCCCTCGCGAACGGTCCGAGGCTGAGGGAAAGACGCATCGCCCGCATCGTCAGGCATATCGAGGACACCGAGATCAAGGCGGCCAGGGAAGCGGTCGCCAGCAACGCGGAGGACGCCGCAACCAGGATCGCGGCGGCCAGGACGGCGATCGAAGGCGCGGACATCCCCGACGCCGAGAAGGGCAAGCTCCTCGCGAAGGTTCAGGAGCAGGAGGAGGCGCTGGATGAACAGATTCGCCTCGCCGAGGCCGCCATGGAGATGAAGAGGAGGGCCATGGGCGCGGCGCTGCACGCGGCGATGGGTCCGTCCGACGACACCACGGCCCCGGTGAACGCGCTGAACAACCTCGCGACCGTCCCGTACTACATCACCTCGATCACCGACAGCCAGCACGACGCCCCGGAGGAGGCGACCGGTCAGAGGGGCGAGCGGGGGGACTTCCGCATCGACCCGGCGGCCGGCGCGGGGAGCGTCGCGACCGCGAACACCCACACCGCCGTGTACTTCAGGCACGGCATGCCGGGGCGCCCCGGGCACGACACGGCCATGGACAAGGTCGGCCGGTGGAACGTCACGCACTACGAGAGGACCACCGGCTCCGGCAAGGCGAAGGTCACCGACATGGTCCGGGTGTACAACGACCGGCAGGGCGGCCCGCTGGAGCGCTGGGGTGTCGTCCCGATGGATGCCGCGAAGTTCTTCAAGGCCGACGGCGACTGGATCAACAAGGGGACCTACTACTGCCCCACCTGCGGCAGCAACGGCGCCGACAACACCAGCGCTGCGAACCCGGACCGCAAGCTGTCCCTGGGCACCGGGGTCGACCGGGCGATCGCATCCGAAACGTTCGACAGGTGGACCGTCGGGATAGGGTCCGTGACCGCCCAGAAGCCGACCGACGGGGGCGCGGAGATCAAGGTCCCCGGCACCTACTACGGCGCGAAGGGCACCTACTTCTGCCCCGTCTCCGGCACCTGCACGGTCGGGACCGGGGTCGGAGGCGGCGGGTTCGGCGGCTACTTCCTGTCCGACGGCTGGTACTTCGTCCACGAAGCGGGCGCGAAGGTGCTGGAAAGGGACCTCAGCTACATGTACTTCGGCTGGTGGGTGCGGAACGACGACGCCGGCACGCCGGCGGCGGTCAGCGCCTTCTACCAGTCCGTCGGCGGGGGCGTCGAACTCGCCACGGACGGCGCGAGCCTGAACGTCAACCGGGGCAGGGCGGCGACCTACGAGGGCCCCGCGATCGGCTGGTACGCCATCCACGACCCGCTCAACGGGAAGGGCGACGGCGGCGAGTTCACGGCGACGGCCACGCTGAAGGCCCAGTTCGGGACCGCCAGCCTGAACGCCGACACGGGCCTGACCGGCACGGTCCACAAGTTCAGGCTGAAGGACAGGCCGGATCCGGGCTGGAGCGTGACGCTGAACAAGGCGGCCTGGGAAACCACCGGCATCAGCAGAGACACCGATGGGCAGAAGGGCCACATCGTCAACACGGAAAAGACGGTCTGGTCGATCAACGGCGTCAAGGCGGCGCCGGCCGGGAGCTGGGTGGCCAGCCTGTATGACGACAAGCCCGGCACCGTCGAGGACGGCGGCGACGGCAGCAACCACCCGACCGCGATCATGGGCAAGTGGCACGCCGAGCGCGGCGGCACCCACCGGATGGTGGGCGCCTTCGGCACGGAGCTCCAGCCTCCGGCGGCGGAGTAGCGGCGGACGTGGCCGGCCGTCCCCGGACGGCCGGACGCGCGGGGACGCAAGGCCCCCGGCGGCCCCGCCGCCGGGGGCTTCCCCGTGCCGGGTCGGCGTCCGGTCAGGCGGTCTATCGGGTCGGGTCCCGCCCCCTGCACCAGTGCGCGGTAGAAGACAACGGGCACCACCGGCGCTCCGCGGGACCAGGCAAGGCGCACCGTGTCGAGGTCGGACCGACCCGCCCCGGGCCAGTATGGACCCGCCCGCAGGACCGGCCGGCTCCGGGCCGGTCTCTGCCGGGCATCGCGCGCACCCGGCGGGGCGGACAGCATCCAGCGGGCATATCCCAGGAAGTTCGCGCTGTTCTCGGGGCCACCTTCCACCAGGCATGACCAGAGGGCGTCGCAGTCCCGGTCCGAAGCGGTGCAGAGGGCCCGCAGTTCAGGGTCTGGTTTATCGTCGCCCGGAAGCGGGGCGAGGGACACGCCGCCCTCGGCAAGCCGGGCGGCATACTGCTCGGCGCCACACCGCCAGCACCCCGGGCCGCCCAGGACGCGCGCGACGACCAGCCTGGCTCTGGAGGCGCAGTTCCCGACATGGAGGTCCACCGACATTGGATGGCGCAGGTGACCGGGCGAGGCCAGCCGGAGCGGGGGCGGCGCGGCCAGCCGCGACCGGGCCTCGCTGACCGCGGCCAGTCCGGTGTCGGCCGATGAGAGGAGGACGACCTCCGCCGGGGCCTGGCCGAGGTCGACCGGCTCCGTTCCGCCGTCGGACGCGCCGGGTGTCGCTGCGAGGGGATGCATCGGCGTCAGTCCACGTCAGCCAAGGTTCCGTCCGGGATGCCGGTTCGGTCCAGTTCCTCCCCCGGTCCACCCCCAATGGCAGCAACATGGCATCCATGCCGGAAATCAAGCCCATATCCGCGTTTCCCGCGGACTTTTTCGGTTCCCGGCCCGGCTGTACACGGACGGGCGCCGCCCGGGGATTCCGCTCTGCAACCATATGTGGCGGAACGGGATCACGAAGCCGCCCGCGCGGCCACGCGGCGCCCTGCCCATCCCGGCCCCGTCCCGGCGTCGCCGAAGGCGTCCTCCCGCAGGGCGGGCCCCTGCCGGCCTCGGGGATGTCCGCCGTGACGGACCGGTGGGCCCTGCCCGCCGCCGACCCGGCACGGGGAAGCCCCCGGCGGCGGGGCCGCCGGGGGCCTTGCGTCCCCGCGCGTCCGGCCGTCCGGGGACGGCCGGCCACGTCCGCCGCTACTCCGCCGCCGGAGGCTGGAGCTCCGTGCCGAAGGCGCCCACCATCCGGTGGGTGCCGCCGCGCTCGGCGTGCCACTTGCCCATGATCGCGGTCGGGTGGTTGCTGCCGTCGCCGCCGTCCTCGACGGTGCCGGGCTTGTCGTCATACAGGCTGGCCACCCAGCTCCCGGCCGGCGCCGCCTTGACGCCGTTGATCGACCAGACCGTCTTTTCCGTGTTGACGATGTGGCCCTTCTGCCCATCGGTGTCTCTGCTGATGCCGGTGGTTTCCCAGGCCGCCTTGTTCAGCGTCACGCTCCAGCCCGGATCCGGCCTGTCCTTCAGCCTGAACTTGTGGACCGTGCCGGTCAGGCCCGTGTCGGCGTTCAGGCTGGCGGTCCCGAACTGGGCCTTCAGCGTGGCCGTCGCCGTGAACTCGCCGCCGTCGCCCTTCCCGTTGAGCGGGTCGTGGATGGCGTACCAGCCGATCGCGGGGCCCTCGTAGGTCGCCGCCCTGCCCCGGTTGACGTTCAGGCTCGCGCCGTCCGTGGCGAGATCGACGCCCCCGCCGACGGACTGGTAGAAGGCGCTGACCGCCGCCGGCGTGCCGGCGTCGTCGTTCCGCACCCACCAGCCGAAGTACATGTAGCTGAGGTCCCTTTCCAGCACCTTCGCGCCCGCTTCGTGGACGAAGTACCAGCCGTCGGACAGGAAGTAGCCGCCGAACCCGCCGCCTCCGACCCCGGTCCCGACCGTGCAGGTGCCGGAGACGGGGCAGAAGTAGGTGCCCTTCGCGCCGTAGTAGGTGCCGGGGACCTTGATCTCCGCGCCCCCGTCGGTCGGCTTCTGGGCGGTCACGGACCCTATCCCGACGGTCCACCTGTCGAACGTTTCGGATGCGATCGCCCGGTCGACCCCGGTGCCCAGGGACAGCTTGCGGTCCGGGTTCGCAGCGCTGGTGTTGTCGGCGCCGTTGCTGCCGCAGGTGGGGCAGTAGTAGGTCCCCTTGTTGATCCAGTCGCCGTCGGCCTTGAAGAACTTCGCGGCATCCATCGGGACGACACCCCAGCGCTCCAGCGGGCCGCCCTGCCGGTCGTTGTACACCCGGACCATGTCGGTGACCTTCGCCTTGCCGGAGCCGGTGGTCCTCTCGTAGTGCGTGACGTTCCACCGGCCGACCTTGTCCATGGCCGTGTCGTGCCCGGGGCGCCCCGGCATGCCGTGCCTGAAGTACACGGCGGTGTGGGTGTTCGCGGTCGCGACGCTCCCCGCGCCGGCCGCCGGGTCGATGCGGAAGTCCCCCCGCTCGCCCCTCTGACCGGTCGCCTCCTCCGGGGCGTCGTGCTGGCTGTCGGTGATCGAGGTGATGTAGTACGGGACGGTCGCGAGGTTGTTCAGCGCGTTCACCGGGGCCGTGGTGTCGTCGGACGGACCCATCGCCGCGTGCAGCGCCGCGCCCATGGCCCTCCTCTTCATCTCCATGGCGGCCTCGGCGAGGCGAATCTGTTCATCCAGCGCCTCCTCCTGCTCCTGAACCTTCGCGAGGAGCTTGCCCTTCTCGGCGTCGGGGATGTCCGCGCCTTCGATCGCCGTCCTGGCCGCCGCGATCCTGGTTGCGGCGTCCTCCGCGTTGCTGGCGACCGCTTCCCTGGCCGCCTTGATCTCGGTGTCCTCGATATGCCTGACGATGCGGGCGATGCGTCTTTCCCTCAGCCTCGGACCGTTCGCGAGGGCCACCTCGTCCTTATAGGCCTTCTTCTGCGCGTCGGTCAGGTCCGCGGCGTCGGCGACCGCCTTCTCCAGGGCCGCGAGGGCCTCGGTGGCGGCGGTGAACTGCTCGACCGTGGAACCGTCGCCCTTCGGCTCAAGGGCCTTGAGGGCCGCCGCGAGCGCTGTGGACGCGTCCGTCAGCGCGTCCGTCTGCGCCTTCCTCTTGGCTGCCAGATCTTCCGTACCGCCGTTGTCCGGCGGAACCTGCGTCGTCGGCGTCGTGCCACCGCCGCCGCCGCCGCAGCCCGCGGCGGCGAGCGCGGCGGCGACCATAACCGCCGTTGAAACGCCGGAACCCGGACGGCCCGCGGATCCCTCCCCGCCAGGGGAACGGGGCGGTCCGCGTCGGGGGTGTAGCCCAGGATTCTTGACTGTTGTCGACCTTCTTTCCATTTTCCTGGCCCATGGTCTTGGAGCGCGTGCCGGGCGGATCAAGCCTCCGGGGCATTACAAGAATCCTGGGCTACACCCCGCGCCGGAAAGGGGTGGCGCGTGCCGCGGTTCCCCGGTAAGGTCGCGAGAGCCCCGCAGGGGCCTTCCGCAGGCAACCGACGGAGAGACCCATGACCCGCCGCCGCCTTCCGATCGGCATCCAGGACTTCCGGAGACTCCGGGAAACGGACAGCTACTACGTCGACAAGACCCCGCTCATCCGGGAGCTTGTCGACCAGAGCGACCACTGCTTCCTCTCCCGTCCCCGCCGGTTCGGCAAGAGCCTGCTGCTGGACACGCTGCGGTCGCTGTTCGAGTGCCGCGAGGGGCTGTTCCGGGGCCTCGGCATCCACGGCCACTGGGACTGGTCGACCCCCCATCCGGTGGTGCGGCTGAGCTTCGGCGGGAAGTACAATGACCCGCGCGACCTCGAGCGCAGCATCATGACGCAGCTGGCGCTCGTCGAGCATGCCGCCGGGGTCGATCCGGCCCGGACCGCCGGCACGGGCCCCGAGCGCCTGCAGGCCGTCCTCCATCACCTGCACCACGCCGCCGGGCGGCAGGTGGCGGTCCTGGTGGACGAGTACGACAAGCCGATCCTCGACGCGCTGCACGACCCGGCGCTGGCGACGGCCAACCGCGACTACCTGCGCGGGTTCTACGGCATCGTCAAGGACTGCGCCGAGCACGTCCGCTTCACCTTCGTCACCGGCGTGAGCATGTTCTCGAAGGTCAGCCTGTTCTCGGGCCTCAACAACCTCGAGGACATCAGCCTGAACCCGCGCTACGCGACCATCTGCGGCTACACGGAGGGCGACCTCGACCGGGTGTTCGCGCCGGAGCTCGGCGGGCTGGACCGGGACAGGATCCGGGCCTGGTACAACGGCTACCACTGGCTCGGCGGGGAGAGGGTCTACAACCCCTACGACGTGCTGCTGCTGCTGCGGAACCGCGAGTTCCGTCCCTGGTGGTTCGAGACCGGCTCCCCGGCGTTCCTGTTCCGGACGCTTGTGGAGCGGTCCGTGGGCCCGATGGAGCTGGAGAACCGGATGGCCGACATGCCGCTCGTCTCCAGGTTCGACGTGGACGACATCGGCGTCGAGGCGCTGCTGTTCCAGACCGGCTACCTGACCATCGCGGAGGAGCGGAGCGACAGCTTCGACACGCTCTACCGTCTGGACTACCCGAACCTGGAGGTGCGGACCAGCCTGAACCGGGGCCTGCTGCGGCATCTCGGCAAGGGCAGGGTGCCTCTGGACGACGGCCGGGAGCTCCGCGCGCTTCTCGGGGCGAACGACTTCGAGGGGTTCGCCGACCGGCTCCGCTCGTACCTGTCGGGGATCCCCTACCAGTGGCACGCGACCGGCGACCTGGCCCGTTACGAGGCGTGGTACGCCAGCCTGCTGCACATGTGCCTCCGCGCCGTCGGCGTGGACGTCCGGGTCGAGGAGGCGTCCAGCCACGGACGCGCGGACATGGTCGTGCTGACGGGCGGGCAGGTGTTCGTGCTGGAGTTCAAGATGGCGGAGGGTGACGGGGACGCGGAGGCCGCGCTGGAGGCGGCGCTCGCCCAGATGCGGGAACGCGGCTACGCGGACAGGTGGCGCAACCGCGGGGAGCCGGTCCACCTGCTCGGCGTGGCCTGCGGGCGCGGGGCGAGGAACCTCCTGGCGGTCAGGGCCGAGCCGGCCTGACCGGACGGCGGCGCGAGGCGGCACCGGGGTGTCCCGGCGCTTCCGGCGGAGCCCTGACACGGCCGATGGGGCGTCACCATATGTCTTCAAATCACGGTCGCCGTGGCAGTAGGAACAGCCTTCGTCCGGCGATACCCATATCGTAACGGCGTTTCAACGGCGGTTATGGTCGCCGCCGCGCTGGCCCTCGCGGGCTGCGGCGGAGGCGGCGTCCCGCCGGCGCCGCCCGGTGGTGGTGGTGGCGGCGGTGACGTGATGACGCCGCCGCAGCTCGCGGCCGCGGCCGACACGGCCCTCAAGGCGGCGAAGACGGCTGTCGACGCGGTGACGGGCGACGCCACGGACTCCACGGTCAAAGAAGCGGAGACGAGGCTGGCGGCCGCCGAAACGGCGGTCAGCAAGGTGCCCGCCGCGGAGCGCGCCGCCCTCAGCCGGCGGCTCGGGAACCTCGAGGGCACGCTTGTCGCCGCGAGGAAGTCCCGCGCGGACGCCATGGAGATGAAGGCGGAGATGGACAGGAAGGCGGGCCCGGCGTTTTTCGCGGCGCTGGAGGGCCCCAACGACGACGGGAGCCAGACGGCGTTGGACAACACCCACGGAGCCGCGGAAACGGACCGCTTCAGCACCGCCGACGCGGACGGGGTGCTGGATTTCGTGGTCTGGCAGGCCGGGGGCGGAGGGTCCGTCGCGGGCCGCGCCGGCGGCGATCCCGACGTCAACAACGTTGGAGTGAGATTCAAGTTCGGCGACGGCAAGGAGGCCGGCATGCTGGGCGCCTGGAAGGGCACGGACCTGGAAAAGGACGTGACGGACCCCAAGGGGAAGGACAGGGTCCGGGTGTACACGGACAGGGGAGAGCCGACGACGCCCCTGGCGGCGACGTGGTTCGCCGTTTCGGCAAACCGGAGCGCCGTGAATTCAGGGGACCATGCAGATGAAGAGAGGAAGCTGGAACTGCCCCGTACGGACACGGACAACAACGTCATCGACCACGTGCATGTCGCGTCCGCCGAGTTCCCGGCGGCGGGAGAGAAGCACTTCAAGCCGGCATCGGGATCCGGCAGCGACCAGATCAGGCTGAGGGGCACCCTGGCCGGCGCGCCCGGCCACTACATCTGCAGTGTCAACGCCGAACAGGACAACTGCGGAATCGCAAAGGGCGCCAAGGGCTGGAAGTTCGACACCGCCTGGGAGTTCGTCTACGACGAGGGCGCCCGGATGGCCATTCCCGACGCCAACTACCTGTACTTCGGCTGGTGGATGAGGTTGGACGCCAACGGCATGCCCACGGCGGCCAGCGCGTTCCACGGAAGCGAAGGCCCCAAAGGCAGCGGCACCGAAGACGATGAGGTAAAGGTCATGAACGCCATGTCGGGCACGGCAACCTATGTCGGCAAGGCGGCGGGCCTTTACGGCATCAAAGACCCGATCAACGAGAGGAGCGACGGCGGCGGCTTCACGGCGGATGCCGAGCTGACGGCCCTCTTCGGCACCGACACAGCGGCGGGCAGCGTCATGGGCACGATCGACAACTTCCGGCTGAAAGGCGGGTCCGAGGACCCGGGCTGGAGCGTCGCGCTCGGCAAGCGCATCCATGTGCACAACTACTCGCACTCAAACGACGTGACCCCTGACACGCGCACGACCTGGTCGATCGGCGGCGAGAAGGCGGATCCGGCGGGTAGCTGGAAATCCAGGTACTATGACGACAGGCGCGACGACGGGCTCGACATCCCGAACAGCGTGACAGGGGCATTCTACTCCGAGTTCGGCGAGACCCACCGGATGGTCGGCGCGTTCGGCGCGAAACTGCAGGCGGAGTAGCCGCAGGGGGCCGCGCCGCGCGGGGAGCTTGTCCCGGCGGGCGACGGCGTTCCAGAACCGCATTGGGCGGGTTTGCGCCCGAACACTCGAAACCTAGACCAGAGGAAAGACACAATGATTGCGACGAGATATGGAAGGTCCCTGACGCGACTTTCAGCGGCGGCGGCTGTGGCCGCCGCGGCGCTGGCCCTCACGGGCTGCGGCGGAGGCGGCGGCACGGCGACGACGACGCAGGATCCGCCCGGCGGGACGATGGCGCCGGCGCAGCTGGCGGCCGCTGCGGACACGGCCCTCAAGGCGGCGGAGGCCGCCGTCGAAATGGTGAAGGACGACTCCCCGGAAACCGTGGTCGACGACGCCGACACGAAGGTGGCGGCGGCCGGGGCGGAGGTCATGAAGGCGCCCGCCGCGGAGCGCGCCGCCCTCAGCCGGCGGCTCGGGAACCTCGAGGGCAGGCTCAAAGTGCGCAAGGCTTCCCGCGACGCCGCCATGGAGAAGGCCGCGGAGATGGGCATGGCCGAGGCGAGGAAGCTGCGCAGCGGCATGGTCTTCCAAAAGGCAACTGACAACGACGGGGACAGGCGGGACGCGTATTTCAGCGACTTTGGCGGCACCCTCAGAAAAGACGCCACACTCAATGTTGTGATAGGCACGGAGGAGACGTCCCTGAAGCACGTCAAGGACGCGGTGGTCGAAGCCCTCGGCGGCGGCCATCACGTGACGAATGAATTCTACGGCGGCCCCTGGAAGGGGTCGAAGTGGACGGCGGCGCCGGACGGCAAGGGAACCTACACGGCGATGGCCTGGTCGGGAGGCAGGCCCGGACAGGGGCGGTCGCTATCCGGCACGCAGGGAAGAGAGTATCTCGCCGATGAGGGGGGGTGGCTTCGCCACCCCCACCTGACGGAAGACCTCGCCAAGATCGATCCCGGGGGATTCGGCTTCGGTGTTTCCCCGGTGCAACGTTACCTCCCGGAAGGCGGGGCAGGACACGTCGAGTTCAGAGGCATCTACGATACATATAAAGGCACCTACAGGTGCGTGCCCAACCTGGGCATGACTTGCGCCGCGAGACAGGGGCAGGGGGGCCAAGGCAGCAGCAACAACATCTACGGCGAAACCTGGTCCACAGTCAAGCTGGGCGGGACGGACCGTAACAACAACTTCGAGGCGAACCGTGCGACGTGGACCTTCAAGCCCGACCACCCGGACCGGAAGAAGCTCAACGCGGACAGGCATGCACCTTACTACGGCTGGTGGCTCCACGTGTCCGAAAGCGGCGAAATGACCGCGAGCGCGTTCACGGCATCCAGGGGGACCGGCACCTCAGGAGAACGGATGCTGCCGGCCCGCTGGAGGTATTTTGCCCATGAGAGCCGAAGGTCGTTCGGAACGGCGAAGTACAGGGGCGGCGCCGCCGGCCTCTACGCCCTGGGCGCCGAGTCGGGCGAATTCATCGCGAAGGCCGCGTTTGACGTGGACTTCGGCAACGCCGTCGACGACATGCCGGGCGAGGTCACGGGCGCGGTCGACGGCTTCATGGTGCGCGGCCTGGATTCCGGCAAGGCCCGCGCGAGCCGGGACTGGAAGGTCGAGCTGACGAGGAGGGACATTGGCTCAGGCAGCAACATCGACCAGGCAAAATACGACCTCCTCGACCCGGCAGAAGATGTCGTGGGCGGGGGGAAGACGAGGTGGCTCCTGGACAGCGGCGACCCGACGTCGGCCGCGCCCCTTTCCGGCCAATGGGCCGGCGAGTTCCATGAGTGGGACCCCTACGGCAACGTGCCGGCGCACCTGACCGGGACGTTCCTCTCCGAGCGCCGCGACGGCAGGATGGTCGGCGCGTTCGGCACGGACAGCCCTCTCGCCGAAAGGCCCCACTACGACGACTAGGGCCGCGGCCGTATGCTGCGGCCCGGCACGGAAGCCCCCGGCGGCAGGACCGCCGGGGGCTTCGTCCTTCGCGTCCGGCCGCCGGGACACGCGCCCGCGCGGCGCGGCCCCCTGCGGCTGCTCCTGCAGTTTCGCGCCGAACGCGCCGACCATCCGGTGGGTCCTGCCGAACCCGGAGTGGAAATTCCCCGCCACGCTGCTCGGCGGTCATGGTCGCCGCCGCGCTGGCCGTCGCGGGGGCACGGCGACGCCGACGACGCCCGCGGGTGGTACGCCTGATATGGCGCCGGCGCAGCTCGCGACCGCGGCGGACACCGCGCTCAAGGCGGCGAGGACGGCCGTCGGGATGGTGACGAACATGTCGGACGGCACCACCGTGCCCGCCGCGGAGCGCGCCGCCCTCAGCCGGCGGCTCGGGAGCCTGGAGGGCGCGCTTGCCACCGCGAAGACTTTGCGCATGGCCGCCATGAAGGTGAAGAACGTCGCCCTCGGCAAGGCGATGTCCGCGGCGCCGAAAGGGCCCAGGAACCCGGACGACGGCAGCGCCCAGGACAACTTGAACGCGCTGAACAACGTCGCTGACAACCTCACCCTCACCGGTCAGCTCGATGTCGATGGCGAGGACGGCGGGGGGGGGCGATGCCGCTAGCGGGCGGCGATTCCCGGCTCGGCACCCACGGGAGGGAGGCCCTCGATCCGGGCGGGGCTCCCAAGTCGGTGGGTGAGGGTTCTCCCCGGATGGTCACGGACTACAGTCGCACCGGGCCCACCGGCCTCAACGCAGCCGACCACGACACGGTCACCGACAGGGCCCGGTTCTACTCCAGCCGGAAGGATAAGGAGGTGCTGGCCAAGGAGCGCTTCGATTCAAACAGGCCAGCCGACGCGGGGGACCATAAAGCGGATGGGAGGACACCGTCTCCGGATTCGCCTGATGCTGGAGATATCCACATCAGGTCCGATATGTTCCCGAAGGTGGGGAAGAAGGACTTCGCTTCGCAGAAGGATCCGGAATCCGGCGCCGTCGTCATCATGGGCACCCATCAGGGCGCCCCGGGCGTCTATCGCTGCAGCGACGACTGCGCGGTTGAGTTGAAACCCGGCACTGTTGGAGAACATACCGGGGACGACAGCAACATTCAGGACCTGATGCTCGGAACGGTCTACTCCGGGCACGGCGGCACCCACCGGATGGCCGGCGCCTTCGGCGTGAACGACACCAAGGAGTGGCCGGACGGGACCGGTTCCCGCTCAGGCGGAGACCCGCCCGTTCCCCGGCCTTGCACGACAGGGGTGGCGCGCTTCCTGCGCCCGCCCCTTCCTCCTTTCGATGGCAGGACACAGGCACCGCAGGGATGCGACGGACACGGACCCCGCGCCGTTCTTCCGGCGCCCGGGGGCGGTTCCTGGCCGGCGCTGGTCTCCCGGGTGCGCCGGTCCTGCTTCTGGCGGCGCTCGGCGGGGTTGATGTCGGACTACACGGCCAACGCGGGGACCCGCACCGCGGCTGGGCGCAGGCTGTCCATGGGCACCGCGGTCGACGGGAGCGTCGCCTCCCCCACGTTCGAAAGGGTGGGAGCTCAGAACCCCGTATGTTCAGAGAATCAGGAATGAAAGGAGGAGGTGGCTGTGGACAGCTTCGGCGCGTCTTTCTGTGCCCGGCCTCCGCTCGGGAGCGCGGCGGTCGGCGCAGGTCGGCGGAAGGAGCTCCTGCGGTGGGTATGGCCTTTCAGCGCATGGAAGTGCGGCGACGGTCCGGACAGGTGAGGGGCTGGGTCACGGAAGGCGCGGGGGCCGTTCAGGCATTGATCTCCGCACCGAAGTCGCGCCCGTCTGTGGCTGCTCAGCCACAGCCTGTCCGGAAATCCGGCGGGCGGGCGCGGCGGGATTCCCCTGGCCCTGTCCGCCGCGAACCCCGGAACCCCTCCGAATCTCGGCAACCCTGTCGACAATCTCCCCGTGCGGCGTCACCAGGTCCGGCCGCAGGACACGCTCGCCCGGATGCTGGGCCAGCAGGCCGTCGTAGCTGGAGGCCGTCTGCGCCCGGTTGGTCTCCAGCCCCAGCGCCGCCGCGGGCGGAAACTCCGGGCAAAGGCCGGGAACGGAGGCGGGCAGGCGGCGCTGCAGGTGGCCGGTCCAGACAATCCACAGTTCGTCCGGACGGTACATGAACTTTGCGAAATCCCCGCTTTCGGCGTCATAGAGCGCGATCCAGGGGACCGGTCCCCTTCCGTAGTCCATGCCCAGCCACGGCCAGACCCTTCCCCGCGCGTCCGTTCCCACCCCGCCCGTTCTCCAGGTGCCGGTCACATGAGTCGACCGCGGACTTTCCGACGGAGCCACCCAACATTCATGGAAACGTCCGTCGGCGGTCAGGGCCGCGACAAAGTAGCCCCGTGAATCGGGGGCCCACCGTCCGACAATGACGGAACCGACCAGCAGTTCCGGAACATCCACGCCCACGACGTTGCCTCGGGGAACGCCCCGGATACCGTACCTGGCGCTGAACTCATCCGGCAGGGCATTGACCTCGGCGACGGTGCGCTGGACCATGTATCCAGCGCCATCCGGTGCGGTCGCGGGCTCCGGGGCCATGCATGCCATGGCGGGAAGCAGGGCGCAGAGGGCGGCGGCGGGGAGCGGTTTCATTGGATGTCCTTCACGATCAGTCCATGCGGAGGGAACGGTATCACACACTCCGGAGGGATGCGAGGCAATTGTTGGACATCCCGGCGGCGTTTGCCACGGCAGGGCCCGTCCGTCCTCTGGGACCTGCGGCCTTTCCCGCCGCATCCACAATGCCGGGACGCGTTTCGGCCCGGCGATGGCTGGAGGGATCCGCGGAACCGGCCCCATCGCGACCGCCGCAAGGGGATGGCGTCAGGATCCCGCAGCCGCTTTCCCATCCCCTCCCCCCGGCCGCCGCGCCTGGACCAACCCCATGGCGCCCTTCAGGCAGGGCGGCCGCATCCTGGCCTCCGCGGTGGCGTCGATGCCCGGGACCATCCAGTCCTGGCCGCAGTCGCGACGGGAGCGCCGCCTGCGTCCGCAATCCGTTCCCGCCCGTCACAACGGGAGTTCCGGGTGCGGTGGCCCTGGCCTGTCAGCGGCGGCCCGGAAGCGCGGGTTCCCGGGGGCTTCCCGTGCGTCCGTCGCGCCCCTTCCGTTTCCGGTCCGACGCCCCGGCAGCATTTCCGGGGCGGTTCCGCCCTTTGACGCGAGGCCCGGCCGGTCCGCGCCCCGGCCGGGCGCCTGCGCCGTTCCGCCGGTTCGGCGTCAGCCGACCGTTTTACCTGTCGCTCCGTCCCGGCGCCGCCGCCCGCGGGCCTTTGCCGCGCAGGCGGTCAAGGTGCGGCGTCCGTTCCGGTCCCACCCATCCCTTTCCTGTCCGGCAGTACGGGGCATCGCCCGTCAGTGGCTGGCCGCCTGTGGGGAACGCCGTGGACAGGGCTGTGGGGAACCGGATCCGGGCCTGGTTCCAGACATGGACGCTGCCGGGGTCCTTCCCGAACCGCATCGTCCCAACTCCCGCAGGCGAGGCCGGCACGGATGCGGCAGGGGCAGGAGCCTATGGTATCCGGAGGGTTCCGGGCGGTTTCCGTCCGCCCGGCAGGAGAGGTCCACCAGACCCGGTTCACGGAACCCCATGGACTGCAGGGTCCGGAAGGGCCGGCGGGAATTTCTGGTGGAGCTGCACAAACCGGCCGTCGCCGACGGTGGGGGGATGGCCCCCGACACCAGCCCGGGCTCGACCGGCCTCACGCGGTGGACCGTGGGCGGAACCGCCGCGCCGGCCGTCGGCGGCCGGGAGGGGCCTTCCACGACAGGGGCGCCAGGGGCCGCGGACGGATCGTTCCACTTCGGGTACGGCGGCGAAGGCAGGATGGTCGGCGTGCAGTGCCCCGGACCGGCCGAAGGCCCGGTAGGGGGTTCGGGCGGATCCCCGGTCCGCCCTCCCCGGGGTCCAGGCAGGGGGAAGCCCCCGGCGGCGGGGCCGCCGGGGGCTTCTGCGTCCCGCGCGTCCGCCCCTACTCCGGCTGGAGCCTCGCGCCGAAGGCGCCGACCATCCGGTGGGTGCCGCCGCGCTCGGCCTGGAACTTGCCCATGGCCGAGGTCGGGTGGCTGCTTTGGTCGCCGCCCTCCGCGACGGTCCCGGCCGACTCGTCGTACAGGGTGGCCACCCAGCTGCCGGCCGGGGCCCCCGCGACGCCGCCGACCGTCCAGGTCGTCCTGGCCTTGTTGTCGGTGTGGCCCTTCGGCGCACCAGATGCGTAGGCGGGGCTTCCGCCTACGGTGCCGGTCACCCAGTCCGACCTGTTCAGCGACACGCTCCAGCCGCCGGCCGGATCCCGCCATTCGCCCGCCCCGATGCCGGACCGGCTCCTCAGCCGGAACCCGTCGACCGTGCCGGACATGCCCGACTGGGGGTTCAGGGAGCGGGTGTTGAACTCGGCCCTGAGCGTGGCCGTCGCCGTGAACTCGCCGCCGTCGCCCTTCCCGTTGTCCGGGTCGTGGATGGCGTACTGGCCGACCGCGGGACCCTTGTAGGTCGCCGAGCCGGCAAGGTCGGTGCCATTCGGGGCGAGGTCGATGCCGCCGCCCCTGACATCGTAGAAGGCGCTGACCGCCGCGGGCATGCCGTCGTCGTCGTCCCGCGCCCACCAGCCGAAGTACATGTAGTCCGGGTCCCACAGCAGCGCCTTCGCGCCCTTCTTGTGGACGAACCTCCAGTTGGCGGACAGGCTGTAGCCGCCGTACGGGCCGCCGCCCACCGCCCTCCCGATGGTGCAGGCGCTTTCGCAGACGTAGTGGCCATCCGCGCCCATGTAGGTGCCCGGGACCATGACCTCTGTCGGATCGCTGGGCGAGGCCCCGTCCGCCGGCGTGAGGGTCACGCTTCCGACCGCTCCCCCCGTCCTTCTGTCGAACACGGGGGAGGCGATCATGATGTCGACTATGTTGGTGCCCAGGGACACCTCGCGCTTCGCCTTGTCGTAGGTCCCGAGGCCGGTCCAGGTCTTGGGGTTTGCCTCGAAGTACGCCGCGGCATCCCATTCGATGACGTGGCCCCTGAATCTATCCGGGCCTCCCACGCGGTCGTTGTACACCCTGACCCGGTCGGTGACCTTCGCCTCGCCGGAGCCGGTGGTCCTCTCGTAGTGCGTGACGTACCACTCGTTCCCCACATCCATCTCGTGTCTGTCCTCCGCCACCACCGTCTTCACCGCGGGCTTCACGCCTGTCTTGGCCACCCTCGGCATGGCCTTGTCGTGCACGCCGTGCCTGAAGAACACGGCGGTGTGGACGTCCGCGGTCGCGAAGCTCCCCGCGCCCTCCGCCGGGTCGATGCGGAAGTCCGTCCTTTGGCCCACCTCGACCTTTACCGTGGAGGTGTCGTTGCCGGAATCGGCGATTCTGGTGATGTAGTAGGGGACGGTCGCGAGGTTGTACAGCGCGTTCAAGGGTGTGCCGGCGGGAGCGTTGGTTGGGACGGCGTCGGGCGGACCCATCGCCGCGTGCAGCGCCGCGCCCGTCCTGGCCCCCTCCGCGCGCTTCGTCTTGGCGGCGCCGAAGGCGGTCACCTGCTCGGCGAGGCTCGTGCGGAGCACCGCCTTGTTCGCCGCGGGGATCTTCGCGTCCGTGATCGCCTCCCTCGCCGCAGCGATGGCGTCGTCGACGTCGGTCACGGTGCGTCCCTCGGAAAGGTTGGTGATCTTCCCGACCGCCGTCCCGACCGCCGCGATCTCGCCGTCCGTGATCGCCTTGACCACCTTGGCGATGCGGTCAAGCTCTTTCTGGTTGTTCAGGCGGGCGAGCTTTTTCCCGTTGAGCACACCCTGATGCCCGGCGACCAGGAGCCTGAGCCTGGCCTTTTCGTCCGCGGGGATGCTCGCGCCGTCGATCTCCGCCGTCGCCGCTTCGATCGCGGCCTCGGCGGCGGTCACGGTGCCCGCGTCGGACGTGAGAGTGACCACGCCGACCGCCGTCATGGCCGCCGCGATCTCGGTGTCCGTGATGTCCTTGACGATGCGGGCTATGCGAGTCGCCTCCGCTTCGTCGGCCATCCGCTTCTGGTACGCCAGGCGGGAGGCCTTCGCCCGGTCGAGCGATCCCTCGTGCTTGGCAAGGGCCGTGAGAAGCATCTGCCTGCTTCCGTCTGGAATGTCCGCGCCGTCGATCCTGGCCCTGGCCGCGTCGATCGCGCCTTGGGCGGCGGTCACGTCGCCGTCACCGGACATGTCGGTGACCACGCCGACCGCCGTCATGGCCGCCGCGATCTCGGTGTCCGTGATGTCCTCGACGATGCCGGCGACGCGCTCGTTCTCCCGCCGCAGATCCTCCGCATCAAGAAGGGTCTTCGCCGAAGCGATCCGCGCCGGCGCCTGGTCCGCCTCGCTGCCATACCTGGCCTTCTGCGCTTCGGTCAGGTGCCCGCCCGCCGCGACCGCCGCGTTCAGGGCGGCCAGGGCCTCCTCGGCCGCGGTGACCTGTGCGGCCGTCGGGGTTGAGCCCGCATCCGACAGCGCCCCGAGGGCCGCTGCGAGCGTCATGGAGGCGCCCATGACCGCGTTCAGCTGCTCCTGCCGGTCCACGGCTGTCTGGGCGGCGGCAAGTTTCGTCCGGTACGTCGCCCTGTCGGCATCGCTCACGTCGGCCGCGCCGTCCAGCGCCGCCTTGAGGGCCGCGATGGCCGCCTTGGCCGCGGCGATCCTCTCCGCGTCCGACAGGTCGGACGTGTCGATCCCTCCGGCGGCTTCCATCAGCGCCTTCCTCTGGGCCGTCGCGCGGGCCATCGTCGCCAGCGCCGTCCTGCGCGCGGCGGCGGCCGTCTCCAGCCTCCTGAGATCCGCGCCGGAAACCTTGGCCACCGCACCGGCGACGGCACTGTCGACCTCGGCGGCCGTCGTGGCCGCCGCGATGGCCGCGGCCGCCGTGTCGTAGGCCGACATCTGCGTAACACCACCATTGCCGGCCGGAGCGCCGCCGCCCCCGCCTCCGCCGCAGCCCGCGAGGGCCAGGGCTCCGGCGACCATAACCGCCGTTGAAACGCCGGAACCCGGACCTTCCAGGCGACCCGGCGGGACGCGCCCGCCAATGGCGTTCGGTCAGGCGGTCCTTCCGTTCAGGCGCATCGGAACCCATACGCACAGCTCCGGTCATGCTGCGTAATTCACCTTGTCACCACCATATCCCGATTCCCATCTGACGGTCTGACGCGGAACAATGGCACTGGAACCCGCCAACCGAATGCCATTGGCGCACCCGCGGGACCGGCGTGGCCTGACGCAGGCCTCCCGGGCGGCCCGCGGATCCCTCCCCGTCAGGGGAACGGGGCGGGCCGCGCCGGAAAGGGGTGGCGCGGACCGCAGTTCCCCGGTAAGGTCGCGCCAGCTCCGCAGGGGCCTTCCGCAGGCCACGGACGGAGAGACCGATGACCCACCGCCTTCCGATCGGGATCCAGGACTTCCGGACCGTCCGTGAGGAGGACTGCTACTACGTGGACAAAACCCCGCTCGTCCGGAGGCTGGTCGACGGGGGGCGCCACTATTTCCTCTCCCGCCCCCGCCGGTTCGGCAAGAGCCTGCTGCTGGACACGCTGAGGTCGCTGTTCGAGTGCCGCGAGGGGCTGTTCCGGGGCCTCGGCATCCACGGCCACTGGGACTGGTCGACCCCCCATCCGGTGGTGCGGCTGAGCTTCGGCGGGAAGTACAATGACCCGCGCGACCTCGAGCGCAGCATCATGACGCAGCTGGCGCTCGTCGAGCATGCCGCCGGGGTCGATCCGGCCCGGACCGCCGGCACGGGCCCGGAGCGCCTGCAGGCCGTCCTCCATCACCTGCACCACGCCGCCGGGCGGCAGGTGGCGGTCCTGGTGGACGAGTACGACAAGCCGATCCTCGACGCGCTGCACGACCCGGCGCTGGCGAGGGCCAACCGCGACTACCTGCGCGGGTTCTACGGCATCGTCAAGGACTGCGCCGAGCACGTCCGCTTCACCTTCGTCACCGGCGTCAGCATGTTCTCCAGGGTCAGCCTGTTCTCGGGCCTGAACAACCTGAGGGACATCAGCCTCGACCCGCGCTACGCGACCATCTGCGGCTACACGGAGGGCGACCTCGACCGGGTCTTCGCGCCGGAGCTCGGCGGGCTGGACCGGGAGCGGATCCGGGCCTGGTACAACGGCTACCACTGGCTCGGCGGGGAGAGGGTCTACAACCCCTACGACGTGCTGCTGCTGCTGCGGAACCGCGAGTTCCGGCCCTGGTGGTTCGAGACCGGATCGCCGGCGTTCCTGTTCCGGACGCTTGTGGAGCGGTCCGTGGGCCCGATGGAGCTGGAGAACCGGATGGCGGACATGCCGCTCGTCTCCAGGTTCGACGTGGACGACATCGGCGTCGAGGCGCTGCTGTTCCAGACCGGCTACCTGACCATCGCGGAGGAGCGGAGGGAGGGGTTCAGGACCTTCTACCGGCTGGACTATCCCAACCTGGAGGTGCGGACCAGCCTGAACGACCGGTTCCTCGCCTATCTCGGGAGAAAGGGGAGGGAGGCGCTGGACGACGGCCGGGAGCTCCGCGCGCTTCTCGGGGCGAACGACTTCGGGGGGTTCGCTGACCGGCTCCGGTCGTTCCTGTCGGCGATCCCCTACCAGTGGCACGCCACCGGCGACCTGGCCCGCTACGAGGCGTGGTACGCCAGCCTGCTGCACATGTGCCTCAGCGCCCTCGGCGTCGACCTCAGGGTCGAGGAGGCGTCCAGCCACGGCCGCGCGGACATGGTGGTGCTGACGGGCGGGCAGGTGTTCGTCATCAAGTTCAGGATGGCGGAGGGCGGGGGGGGGGACGCGGAGGCCGTGCTCGACGAGGCGCTCGCCCAGATGCGGGAACGCGGCTATGCGGACAGGTGGCGTAACCGCGGGGAGCCGGTCCACCTGCTCGGCGTGGCCTGCGGCCGCGGGGCGAGGAACCTCGTATGTTCAGAGAATCAGAAATGAAAGGAGGAGGTGGCTGTGGAAAAATTTGGCGCGATTTCCTGTGGAAAACATGCCTGTTGCCTTCCGCCGTCCCTCCGGTTCATTCCTGTGGCGGGACCGCCGCCGTCGGTCACTACCGGCGGCGGCGGTGCGGGGCCCTGCCCCGCAGGACGGGTTGGACCGATTGGACCCTGGATCGCGACAGCGGATCCGTCCGGGAGCGTGGTCGGCCCGCCCTCCCGTCCATCTCCCGGGTCCTGGATGGATGCCTGGGTTTTCAGAACCGGACCATCGCGAGGACAGGAGCGGGAGAGCATGACAGCCATAGTCGCCGGAATCGACGTAAGCAAGCGTACACTCAACATCCACGTCAACGGGCGTGACTTCACGGCCACCAACGACACGGTCGGCTTCCGAAAGGTCGGCCGCGTCCTCAGGGAGGGCGGCGCCACGCGGGCCGTCATGGAGGCCACGGGGCGCATGCACCGGGCGCTTCTGCAGTCCCTGCGCGCCAGGGGGTTCTCCGCCACCGTCGTGAACCCGAGGCAGGCGAGGGATCTCCCGAAGGCCGCCGGGGCCCTTGCGAAGACGGACAGGGTGGACGCCAGGATACTGGCGGCCTTCGGGGCCGCGTTCCCGGAGATGCGGGCCACGGCGCCGGCCACCGGCGCCATCGACCAGCTCCGCGACATGCTGGTGCTGCGGGAGAGACCCGTGGACCAGCGCGCCGAGCTGAGGACCGTCGTGTCGGAGACCGCCACCCAGCCGGACGGCGGGCCCGCCGGGAGGGTGCTGGCGGAGCTGGACACCGCCATCGCGGCGCTGGAGCGGCGGATCGGCGGGACGGTCGCCGGATCGCCGGAGTTCGCCGACAGCCACCGCATCCTGACCTCGGTGCCCGGCATCGGCCCCGTCACGGCGGCGGCGCTGGTCGCATGGATGGCGGAGCTGGGCTCGATCGGCAACCGGCAGCATCCATGTTGGAAATCAAGCCCGGATCCGGCTTTTTTCCGACTTTTTCCCGGTTTTTCCGCGGTTCCGTGTCCGGCTGTCCCGGACCTTTCCACAGCGTTCCCCACAGGCGGCGGCGTCCGGGCGCGCCGAAGGGCCCGCCGGGGAGACCCCGGCCGGCCCGCCGGTGATTCGCTTTCGGTGCCGGACGGACGCGGTCCGGCCTGCCGTCAGGCGGCGGCCGCCGTCCGGTCCTCCCACATCCGGCGGTCGCGGAGAAGGGCGCTGGCGGTCACGACCAGCCTGCGCATGACGGCGACGAGGGCGACTTTGTGGGGCTTTCCCCTCTCCCGGAGCCGTTGGTACAGTTCCCTCATGTCCGGGGAGCACCTGCTGGCCGACAGCGCGGCCATATAGACGACATCCCTCGGCCTGCGGCGTCCGCCGCCGATGTGGCGCCCGCCCTTCAGGGTGCCGCTGTCTCGGGCGAAGGGGGCCACGCCGAGCAGGGATGCGGCCTGGCGGTTGCCGATGGCGCCCAGCTCGGCCATCCATGCGACCAGCGCCGCGGCGGTGACGGGGCCGATGCCGGGCACCGAGGTCAGGATGCGGTGGCTGTCGGCGAACTCCGGCGATGCGGCGACCGTCCCGCCGATCCGCCGCTCCAGCGCCATGATGGCGGCGTCGATGTCCTCGAGGACCCTGCCGACCTCCGTGCCGGGTGCGTCGGCGCCGACCTCCGACACGACGGTCCCCGTCCCGGCGCGCTGGTCCACGAGCTTCTCCCGCAGCACCAGCATGTCGCGGAGCCGGTCGATGGCACCGGTGGCCGGCGCCGTGGCCCGCATGTCCGGGAACGCGGCCCCGAAGGCCGCCAGTATCCTGGCGTCCACCCTGTCGGTTTTCGCAAGGGCCCCGGCGGCCTTCGGGAGATCCCTCGCCTGCCTCGGGTTCACGACGGTGGCGGAGAACCCCCTGGCGTGCAGCGACTGCAGAAGCGCCCGGTGCATGCGTCCCGTGGCCTCCATGACGGCCCGCGTGGCGCCGCCCTCCCTGAGGAGGCGGCCGACCTTGCGGAAGCCGACCGTGTCGTTGGTGGCCGTGAAGTCACGCCCGTTGACGTGGATGTTGAGTGTACGCTTGCTTACGTCGATTCCGGCGACTATGGTTGTCATGCTCTCCCGCTCCTATCCTCGCGATGATCCGGTTCTGTAAACCCAGGCATCCATCCAGGACCCGGGAGACGGACGGGAGGGCGGGCCGACCACGCTGCCGGACGGATCCGCTGTCGCGATCCAAGGCCGTATCGGTCCAACCCGTCCTGCGGGGCAGGGCCCCGCACCGCCGCCGCCGGTAGTGGTCCGACGGCGGCGGTCCCGCCACAGGAATGAACCGGAGGGACGGCGGAAGGCAACAGGCATGTTTTCCACAGGAAATCGCGCCAGATTTTTCCACAGCCACCTCCTCCTTTCATTTCTGATTCTCTGAACATACGAGGCCGCCTCCCTGCTCGGCGTGGCCCCCTTCGCCCGCGACAGCGGCACCCTGAAGGGCGGGCGCCACATCGGCGGCGGGAGGAGACGTCCGAGGGACGTCGTCTATATGGCCGCGCTGTCGGCCAGCAGGCGCTCCCCGGACATGAGGGAACTGTACGATCGCCTCAGGGGGAGGGGAAAGCCCCACAGGGTCGCCCTCGTGGCCGTCATGCGCAGGCTGGTCGTGACCGCCAACGCCCTTCTCCGCGACCGCCGGATGTGGGAGGACCGGACGGCGGCCGCCGCCTGACGGCAGGCCGGACCGCGTCCGTCCGGCGCGGAAACGAATCACCTTCAGGCCGGCCGGGGTCTCCCCGGCGGGCCCTTCGGCGCGCCCGGACGGCGCCGCCTGTGGGGAACGCTGTGGAAAGGTCCGGGACAGCCGGACACGGAACCCGGGAAAAACCGCAGAAAAGCCGGAAAAAAGCCGGATCCGGGCTTGATTCCAGACATGGATGCTCCTGGCGGTCAGGGCCGAGCCGGCCTGACCGGGCGACGGCCGCAACCGAAAAAAATCGCAAAAGAGCCGGATCCGGGCTTGATTCCCCACATGGATGCCGTGTTGTTGCCATTGGGGGTGAACCGGGGGAGAAACTGAACCGAACCGGCATCCCGGACGAGGTGAACGGACGCCGATGCATCTCCTTGCTGCAACACCCGGCGCGTTGGATGACGGCACGGAGCCGGTCGACCTCGGCCAGACTCCGGCCGAGGTCGTCTTTCTCTCATCGGCAGATACCGAACTGGCCGCGGTCAGCGAAGCCCGGACGCAACTGACTGCGCCGCCCTCGCTCCGGCTGGCTTCGCTTAATCACCTGCGCCATCCAATGTCGGTTGACCTCCATATCGAGAGTTGCGCGTCCAGGTCCAGACTGGTTGTCGCGCGAGTTCTGGGCGGTCTGGGATACTGGAGGTATGGCGCTGAGCAGTATGCCGCCCGGCTTGCCGAAGGGGGTGTTTCCCTTGCCCTGCTTCCGGGCGACGACCGACCGGATCCTGAACTGCGGGCGCTTTGTACGGCTTCGGACCGGGACTGCGACGCCCTTTGGTCATACCTCGTGGAAGGAGGCCCCGAAAACAGCGCGAATTTCCTGAGATATGCTCGTTGGATGCTGTCCGCCAGTCCGGGTCAGCGCGAAACCCGGCGGAGACCGGCCCGGAGCCGACCGATTCTACGGGCAGGTCTCTACTGGCCCGGGGCTGGTCAATCTGACCTGGACACGGTACGCCTTGCCTGGTCCCACGGAGCACCGGTGGTTCCCGTTGTCTTTTACCGTGCGCTGGTGCAGGGGGCGGGACTCGACCCGATAGATCGCCTGATCGGAAGCCTGTTGCGTCACGGCCTGAATCCGCTGCCAGTGTTCGTGGCGTCCCTGAAGGACCCGGTGAGCGCCGCCACGCTTGACCGCCTTTTCCAGGCGGCTCCGCCTTCGGCAATCCTCAACTGCACCAGTTTCGCGGTCGCCTCGCCTGCAGGCGACGACCCCCGGGAAAATCCACTGGGCTCGGATGCGGCAAACGGATCCCCCGTCCTGCAGGTGATGCTGTCGTCCAGTTCCGAGGGTGCCTGGAAGCGGGGCCTGACGGGCGCCTCCGCCCGCGACATCGCCATGAACGTGGCGCTGCCGGAGGTCGACGGCCGCGTTCTTTCGCGGGCAGTCAGCTTCAAGGGTGAGGCGTTCCTCGACGAGGCGACTGAATGCCCGGTCACAGCCTACCGCGGCCGCGGCGACCGGATCGAGTTCGTCGCGCAACTCACGGAGAACTGGACGAGGCTGCGACGGTGTCGACCGGAGAACCGGAAGGTCGCGCTCATCCTCGCCAACTACCCCAATCGGGATGGCAGGCTGGCGAATGGCGTTGGTCTCGACACCCCGGCCGCCACGGTTGGTGTGCTGAAGGCGCTGGCCGAACACGGATATCATGTCTGCGACGCTCCGGCGGATTCCGATACGCTGATGCGGGCCATCCAGGCGGGTCCAACGAATGCGCCCGACGGACGGGCCTGCCGAAATGGAGGGCAGGCCCTTCCGATCGATGCCTACTGGAAGCGCTACTCGGGGCTTCCGCTGGAGGCGAGGGAAAGGATCGAGTCTCGCTGGGATGCGCCCGAGGCCGACCCGCTCTTCGTGGCTGGGGACCCGTCTTCGGAAAATCCGGACGGGAACGGATCCTTCCGCCTCTCGATCCTGGAATTCGGCAATATAGCCGTCGGTGTGCAGCCTGCGCGCGGCTACGGCATCGATCCGACCGAAACCTATCACTCTCCGGATTTAGTTCCGCCGCACAGCTATCTGGCATTCTATTTCTGGTTGCGGGAACACTGGGGGGCCCACGCGATCGTACACATGGGTAAGCACGGAAATCTGGAGTGGCTGCCTGGCAAGTCATTGGCGCTTTCCGACTGCTGTTTTCCCGAAGTCGCTCTGGGGCCAATGCCCCACATCTACCCATTCATCGTCAACGACCCCGGCGAAGGCACCCAGGCAAAGCGCCGGGCCCAGGCGGTGATCGTCGATCACCTCACTCCGCCGTTGACGCGGGCGGAAACTTACGGACCACTCCGAGACCTTGAAGCCCTCGTCGACGAATACTTCGAAGCTGCAGGTGTCGACCCGCGCCGAACCAGCTATCTTCGCCGCGAAATTCTGACACTTACGGCGGCGACCGGCATCGATATCGATGCAGGGCTGGAAGGTGAGGATTATGAAACGGACCTGGCCAAACTCGACGCCTATCTGTGCGAACTGAAAGAGGCGCAGATTCGGGATGGCCTGCATGTCTTCGGCACCTCACCTTCTGGTGACAGCGCCCGCGATCTCCTGATCGCACTTGCCCGTGTGCCACGCGGAGATGGAATGGGAGGAAATGCTTCCCTGCTGCAGGCCATGGCAAATGACCTTGGTCTGTCCATCGACCCGCTTGACTGCGACATGTCCGCTCCGGCTTCGGAGAAACCCCGGTGCCTTGCGGCCCTCTCCACCGATACATGGCGCAGCAACGGAGACACGGTGGAACGCCTGGAGCTGCTTGCACAGGAGATCCTTAGGGAAGAGGGGCGGACTGACGTGCGCCTAGGCCTAGGTGCGACCGCTGTACTGGGCGAAATCGAATCAACCCTCGCTCCGGCGATCGCGGCATGTGGACCGGCTGAGATTGACGGTCTGCTTGAGGCACTCTCTGGAAGGTTCGTGAAGCCGGGTCCGTCCGGTGCCCCAACGCGCGGCCGTCCGGACGTCCTGCCGACGGGGCGGAACTTCTACTCCGTTGACAGCAGAGCGGTGCCCACACCGGCCGCCTGGACACTCGGATGGAAGTCCGCCAATCTACTGATCGACAGGCATCTCCAGAGTCATGGAGACTGGCCACGCACACTGCTGTTGACTGCCTGGGGTACGGCAAACATGCGGACGGGCGGCGATGATATCGCTCAATGCCTCGCGCTCATGGGGGTTCGGCCGCAGTGGGATGGGATGAGTCGCCGCGTGACCGGATTCGAGATCATTCCGGCAGGTGCGCTGGGTCGGCCTCGTGTTGACGTTACCCTAAGGGTTTCGGGTTTCTTCCGCGACGCCTTTCCGCAGCAGATGGCGTTGGTTGACAGCGCCGCCCGCGCGTTGATGCAGCTGGAAGAACCTGCGGACATCAATCCCGCAGCTGCCCGCGCGAAGACGGGTGAATCCACCGCACGCGTTTTTGGCTCGAAGCCAGGGGCGTACGGAGCCGGACTTCAGGCAATGATCGACGAGCGGCTATGGACTGACAAAGGGGATCTTGCGGAGGCCTATCTGGAATGGGGTGGATATGCCTATGTTGCGGGCGAACAGGGTCGCAGGGACCGCAAGGCTTTTGAAGCCCGACTCAGCCAGACCGAAGCCATCGTCCAGAACCAGGACAACCGTGAACACGACATTCTCGACTCGGATGACTACTATCAGTTTGAAGGAGGTGCCGCTGCCGCGGTCAGTTCGTTGCAGGGCAGGGACAGGCCTGTCTATCACAACGACCACTCGCGCCCTGAGAGACCTGTCATCCGCACCCTTGACGACGAGATCGGGCGGGTCATGCGGAGCCGCGTCGTCAATCCCAAATGGATAGCAGGTGTCAAACGCCACGGCTACAAGGGTGCCTTCGAAATGGCGGCAACGGTGGACTACCTGTTTGCGTTCGCGGCAACCACAGGTGCGGTGCGAGGCCACCATTTCGACCTTGTCCATGCCGCCTATCTGGAGGATGAGGAGACTAGGGATTTCATCGAGACCCACAACCCATCCGCTCTCAGGGAAATTGCCGAGAGACTGTCGGAAGCCATGGATCGGGGCCTGTGGTCACCCCGCTCCAATTCGGCCAGTGCGCTGATTGATTGGATCCGCGGCCTTCGGGATCATTGAATTCACGGGCTACCGCCCGACCAGCCGCGTTGAGAGGTCGATCGGAACCGGGTGACTTTCAAGGCGGGCCCGATAGACGATCACGCTTTCGGCGACGCGCATGACGTAGTTTCTGGTCTCGCGGTACGGAATGCGTTCGATCCAGTCCACGACATCCATCTGACGGCTCCGCGGGTCTCCGAGTTCATTGATCCAACGTCGTGCGCGACCCGGGCCTGCGTTGTAGCCGGCAGCAACCAGTGCGATGCCTGAGCCGAATTCCCCGATCAGTTCCGCCAGATAGGCACTGCCTAGCGTAACGTTATACGATGGGTCGGACGTCAGCCGCGCCCTGCTGTAGGAAATTCCAAGGTCAGCCGCCATTTCCCTGGCTGTCGTTGGCAGAACCTGCATCATTCCACGTGCATCGGCACCGCTAATGCCATCGGGGTAGAATTCACTTTCCTGACGCGTGATCGCGAGGACAAGTTCTTGCGGAACCGAATTCCGATTCTGGCTTAGGTCAAGTAGGGGATAAAGGGCTCCATGAACGGTCATTCCTTGGCTGGCAGCCTGCTTGCCGACCCGAATTGAAATGTAGGGGTCCCGAAGTGACACAGCGAAACCGGCCAGTGCGCTCAGGTCGTCCGGCCCCATACTCTCCGCAAGGTGTCTCAGAAACCAGGAGGGCTCCCATCCCTTTTTGGCGTTGCGGAACAATAGCGCCGCCTTAAGGACAGAGCTCTGGAGGAAGTCCCGTCCCTGCCAGGGCACACCGCTGGAGCGTCCGGCAAGTTTGCTGTCCATCGGGACGCCTGTGATTTCCGCCGCGAGCAGGCCATAGAAACTTGTCTGATAGTGCCGGGCCGTTTCGAGATAGGCACGTTGCGCCGCTGCGGCCTGTCCGGCCGCAGCCAGCGCCTGTCCTTCCCAATAACCCGCTTTCCCGAAGCTGATCGCGCTAACCACTGCTCCCCGAAAGTTCCTGAAATGCCCTAGCGCCTTCGTCGGTTGGTCGAGGTAACGCAGCGCCAGGTAGCCCGAGAGCCATTCAAGGTCAGGATAGCTGTCCGATCCAGAGTCGAGATGGTGGCTGCTTGCCAACCGGTAGGCGCGTTGCCCGTTACCGCTCAACATTTCCGCCCGAGCAAGCCGCCGCCGACGGTCCGCCCAGGCTGCGGGCCGCCCGAGCGACGCCTTGCTCCTGCTGCTTTCGAGCATAATGTCAACGGCAGGGTCGTACCGACCGTTTGCGAGAGTCCACTCCATTCTGTCCCGTGCCAGGCCCGGGTCGCTGGTGGATTGGCGGGGCAGCGCCCTTACCGATTCAGGAGCGTTTGCCGCCCGCTGCTGTAGTGCCAGTCTCGCCGTGGCCAGCGCACGCCGTCTGGCGTCGACACGAGGAAGCATCCGCATGGCAACCGATGCGTTTTCCAGCCATAGTGCGTGGTTGAGCCGTTCAGCGTGATGCGGCGCTACTGTCGCAGCGTGGTTCTCAAGAATGGCTGCTTCTTCCTCAACGGACATTTGCATTGATTTCCAGGCCCGCACCAGTTCGGCCCGCGCCCTGCCACGCTCGCCGCTCCGCGCGTAGGCCTCGGAGAGCCGCAGTGCGCCATGGCCGGTCTGGGGTGGTTGTGGCCGGAAATAGCCGATCACGTCACGGGCCGGGGCGTTTTCGGGAATGGACGCTTCGCCTTTTCGGCGCAGAAGCTTGAGACCAGGCCAGTCCGCGTTGCTGTCAAGAAACCGCAGATAGTCCGCAAAGTCGGCACCGCCGGCCCGCAGGCGTTGCCACTCAATGATGGTTGTGGCGACGTCGTCCATGCCTTCAACAACCGCAAATGCCTGTTCCCAATCACCGCTCTCCGCCGCGAGAAGCGCCTGCTGCATCGCACGTCCGGACCGCAAGGCGTCAGGCCTCGGCCTCGGAATCACGGACGATCTGACGGCCAGATCATATCGCTCGCTGGTGGAAGCGGATTGAGCACGGGAGAGCGAATGAGTTGCCAGCAAACCCTGCACCAGCAGAATCGAAAGAATGACCCGCATGATCTGTAACCTGCACCGCCTCATTGACCAAGCCTAACGGGATACAGGCGCAAACGAAATGCAAATCGCTGGCACAGGGCTATCGCACTTGGAACTTTCGTCGTGACAAACGAGAACAGACTGCGAACAAAGGCAATGCTGCTGTTTCGATTGTGGCCAGGTTTGGATGAATTGCGGGCATCGATTCGACGACAGAGGCCAAAGTGCGATTACCCCAACACCACCGACGGTGTTGCACTTCCAAGTGGAATGAGGCGGGTTTCATTTCCATCCAGTTTTGTTGTCAGGCTGAGGTCCATACGGAAAGGGAATGTAGGCCTCGCCGGTGTCCCTCGGTTTTGCTAGAGAATCAAGGAAACGATGGTCTCCAATGCCATCAAGCGAGCGACCCGCATCATCCAGGATTTCCCTTTTCTTTCTCTTTCAAGGCAGTATTCATAGCACACTCCGCATTCCCAGTTTCGAGTGGATGTAGCCTTCTACGCCCAATTTTCTTGAGAAGCTGCCAGTAAACCCTGCACCAGCAGAATCGAAAGAATGATCCGCACGATCTGTAACCTGCACCGCCTCATTGACCAAGCTTAACGGAATACAGGCGCAAATGAAATGCAGATCATTGGCAAGTCCGGCCTTTTCGGATAACGTGTCTGCATTTCTTGCCGAGCAGGTGAGCGCGGCGCTTTCATGATTGGGAGAACATGATGATCAGGGGATCTCTGCCAGCCTTGGTGACGCCGTTCAGAAACGGTCAACTGGACATCGAGTCGTTGCGGCAACTTGTCGAGTGGCAGATTGCCAGTGGAAGTGACGGACTTGTGCCGGTTGGGACGACTGGGGAAAGTCCGACGCTTAGCCATGAGGAACATGATCTTGCCGTTGAAACCGTGGTGGAGGCCGCGGCCGGCCGCGTTCCCGTCTTGGCAGGGGCTGGCAGCAATAACACGGCGGAAGCCGTTCGACTCGCTCAGGCAGCGGAACATGCTGGCGCAGACGCAATCCTGGTGGTGACCCCATATTACAACAAACCGACCCAGTCAGGGCTCGTCGAACACTTCACAGCCATCCATGATGCCTGTGACCTGCCGATCATCATCTATAACATCCCACCGCGATCGGTGATCGATATGATTCCGGAGACGATGGGGCAGCTTGCGCAACTGCCCCGTATCGCGGGCGTGAAGGACGCCACAGGTGATTTGGCACGAGTGCCTCTGCAGCGGATGGTTTGCGGCAAGGAGTTCATCCAGCTATCAGGGGAGGATGCGACGGCACTTGGCTTCAACGCCCAGGGCGGGATCGGGTGTATCTCGGTGACCGCGAATGTCGCTCCGGCTCTCTGTGCTGAATTGCAGGATGCCTGCACCAATGGTGACTATGCCCGGGCGCTTGAGCTGCAGGATGTTCTGATGCCGCTTCATGTGGCGATATTCACGGAGCCAGGAGTAAGCGGAGCGAAATACGGGCTGTCGCTTCTGGGAAGATGCGATGACGCTGTTCGACCCCCTCTTTCAGCGCTCACTGACCGGACAAAGGAACTGGTAAGGGGCGCGATGGTGGTGGCCGGAATCCTGTGATGAAACCGGTCCACACCACCGTCTTAACACTCTGAGTCCCGCTTCTGGTCATGGCCTGCATGGCTACGGCGTCTGTCGTGACAGGCATATTTTTGCAGCTTCTGATTTTGAAACCTTTGATATTATGCCCCCACTTCCATTCCGAAGTGCAACACCGGCATTCCCGAAGTGAGGGCGTGGCCCGGGCGGAGGGAATTGCCGGAAGGCGGGGTTTCCGGTCCCTTGGGCACCCAAGATCCGGCCCCGGGACGGCTGGAGGCCCGTCCGGGGGAGGTTGTCCGCGCTGTTCGGCCAGCGCCTTCCCTGCGCCCCGACGGACGTGACAGCGAAATCTGGTCCACCCCTCCCGGGACCTCCGTTGGCACCGGCAAGGGGCGAGCACTGGCCGCTCTAGGGATGGCGGGTCTGGTGAAACACCTCGGCGGGCGTCCTGTAGCCTAGCGCGGACGTGCGTTCAGGCGGTTCTACACTGCCCTTACCTGCGCATCGGTGACCGCCCGGAGGTCCGTCCCCTTGGGCAGGTACTGCCGCACCAGCCCGTTGGTGTGCTCGTTCAGGCCCCTTTCTCAGTAGTGGTAGGGAGTCGCGGCGGGGATTCATCTCGTGGTGGTCGTAGTCGCGGCAACATGATCGTCAACAGGCTTTGGCTCGATAGTTTTGCAGGAGGTTCCGCAGTCTTCACCTGCGTGTCTGCGGCTGCGGGGATGGCGCCCTTGGTACATGGCATCGTAAGCCGTCTGGGCAGTCTCCCAATCGAATACGGTAAAGCATTTCTGCCGCAATGGCGCATCAGAACCCATGCACACAATTCCGGTCATGTTACCTTGGCCGCCCTGTAACTCGGATATCCTGATCCCCATTGAAGCATTTATGCGAAACAATGGCACTGGAACCGCTAACCGAATGCCATTGAGCGGCCTTCGTGATCCCGTCCTTGGCCCTGCCGACGACCGACATCTCGACGGGGGGAATCGCCGGATCGCCACTCCCGCCCTCCGCAGCCGACGAGGGCCAGGGTTCCGGCGGTCATGACCCGCGCCGTTGTCTGACGTCAGTCGCGCGGGAGACGCTCGTTCAGGGTCGCTTCGATGCGGGCGAGGGTGGCGCCGTTTGCCTGAATCTGGTTTCTGAGAGAGCTTATCTCGGTTCGGACGGAGCCGATCTCGGTTCGGACGGAGCTTATCTCGGTTCGGAGTTCCTCCCGGACGGAGCTTATCTCGGTTCGGAGTTCCTCCCGGACGGAGCTTATCTCGGTTCGGACGGAGCCGATCTCGGTTCGGAGTTCCTCCCGGACGGAGCTTATCTCGGTTCGGACGGAGCCGATCTCGGTTCGGAGTTCCTCCCGGACGAAGCCGATCTCTGAATAGAGGAAGCCGGTCGCAGCCACTCCAAGCGCAACGAGCACACTGCCGATCCGCTTGATCCAGAGCACATCATTCTTGATCTCCGCTAGATCCGCCATGCTCGCGACATTGTCGGTCAGGCCGGCACGCACCACTTCCGTGATCGCCCTGGCCTGACGGTTCTCGATGCCGCTCTCCTGAAGGGTCTGGATGTTGGCTTTTGTGTTGAACGAAGCATCTACCATGAAGGGAAGGTAACACCGCCCATCGGCAGCGTCAACCGGCCTGCCGGCCTGCGCCGCTTCGTAGCTTGGGTGTATCCCGGATTGTTGACTTAAGACGCTTGAGTGTTCTGTTTGAGCCTTGATTGCTTGACGCAGGAATGCCTTCCGGCCATCTGCTCCGCCGGGGCTACGCACCAACTGCGGACATCGCCGGTGTTGCACTTCGGAATGGAAGTGGGGAGAGCGTCCCGGACCGATGGCCTGGGATGTGCCCTGCATATTGCAGGGCTTTCCGATTTGCGGAATCCCGGAGCTGTTCCCATGGAACGGAAAGGCTGGGCCAAAGTCCCATGATCGGTTGCCTTGGCTGGACTTCGCACCATCTGTTGCCTAGGACGGAAAACCATGGCCAAGTCCAGGACAAAACAGGATCCAAACTATAGGGTCGTCGCCGAATACCGTCGTGCCCGGTTCGACTACGCGATCGAGGACGATCTTGAATGCGGAATTGCGCTGGAGGGCTCCGAAGTGAAATCGCTCCGTAGCGGAGGTGCCAATATCGCCGAGAGCTATGCGGAGGTACAGGACGGGGAACTGTGGTTGGTGAATAGCTACATCGCACCCTACGACAAGGCGAGAACTTTCGGACACTTGGAACGCCGCCGCCGCAAGCTACTAGCTTCAAGAAAGGAGCTTGCGCGACTTTGGTCGGAAACCCAGCGAAAGGGGATGACATTGGTTCCGCTGGTTCTCTATTTCAATCACCGTGGAATCGCGAAGCTGAAGATCGGAATTGCGAAGGGAAAGAGAACCGTCGACAAACGCGCAACCGAGGCGAAGCGGGACTGGGACCGGCAGCAACGTCGTCTTCTCCGCCACGGCGGCTGACGCGGTTCGGCGGCCAAACCTCAGGAATCAGGCCAGATTGTGTGGCAAAGCTGCGATGACCGCCCTTGCCAATTCGACCGTCATCCGGGAAACTCAAACAACTGCCAATGGGAGAGACACGGCGTGCCACGAACGGTGCCAGGCTTTGACCGAATCGGAGAGGAAAACGCGTTTGCGGTCCTTGCCCGAGCGGTCGAACTCTCGGTGCAGGGAATGGACGTGATCAACCTTGGAATCGGTCAGCCAGATTTTCCTACACCGGGTCGCATCGTCGAAGCCGCAGTGAAAGCCATGCGGGACGGCCATCACGGGTATACAGCGGCAACCGGTATTGCGCCCCTCCGCGAGGCGGTCAGCGCCGACCTGAATCGTCGATATAAGGTCGAGGTCGACCCCGGGCAGATCCTGATCGTTCCCGGTGGCAAGGTAACAATGTTCACCGCCATCCTGATGTTCGGTGAACCCGGTGCGGAGATTCTCTATCCCGATCCGGGTTTTCCGATCTACAGATCCATGATTGAGTTCACAGGTGCCCGGCCAGTTCCAGTTCCGGTCCGGGAGCGAAACGGTTTCGCATTTGACGCTGAGGAAACACTCTCGCTGATTTCGCCAGCCACCCGCATGGTCATCGTCAATTCGCCAGCCAATCCGTGCGGTGGGGTGACCCCCAAAGCCGAGGTCGACAGGCTGGTGGATGGCCTCAAGAACCACCCGGATGTGGCCGTGCTCTCCGATGAAATCTATGACCAGATGCTCTATGATGGTGAACGGCATGTCACGTTGCTTTCCTACCCGGAAATTCGCGACCGATTGATCCTCCTGAATGGTTGGTCCAAGACATACGCGATGACTGGCTGGCGGCTCGGCTATTCGGTCTGGCCACAGACCCTTTATGACATGGCACGTAAACTTGCCGTCAACGCCTGGTCCTGTGTCAACGCGCCGGCGCAATGGGCCGCGCTCGAGGCGCTGACCGGACCTCAGAACGAGATAGCCGCAATGGTCTCGGAATTCGACGTACGCCGGAAGCTGGTGACTGATCTTATGAATGATCTGCCAGGGATACGCTGTGTCACCCCCAAAGGCGCATTCTACGCATTTCCGAACATAGCTGGCACTGGCTGGAAGGCGAAGAACCTGGCGTCTTCACTTCTGGAACGTGCAGGTGTCGCTGTCATTGGAGGGCCGGACTTTGGAACGCTCGGCGAGGGTTATATCCGCGTCAGCTATGCAAACAGCAGGGAAAACATCCGTCGTGCGGCGAATCGAATGCAGGGATTCCTCGAGCGGGAAATGACCGGCGACCCGAAGTCCTCCGTCGCTTCAGGCTGACCGCTCCAGCAGTCGTCGTGCGATGACCTGCGCCTGAATTTCAGCTGCGCCTTCGAAGATGTTCAGGATACGGGCGTCGCACAGAAGTCGGCTGGCCTCATATTCAAGGGCAAAGCCATTGCCACCATGGATCTGCAATGTGTTGTCAGCGCACGCCCAGGCTACCCGTGCACCCAGGAGCTTGGCCATTCCAGCTTCCAGGTCGCAGCGCCGGTCTTCATCCTTCTTGCGCGCGGAAAAGTAGGTAAGCTGGCGCGCAACCATGATCTCGGTTGCCATCATCGCGAGTTTGCCTGCAACTCGCGGAAAGCTGATCAGGGTCTTTCCAAACTGCCGCCGTTCCATGGCGTAGTTCATTCCCGTCTCAAGCGCCGCTTGCGCGACGCCGACCGCACGGGCCGCAGTCTGTATCCGGGCACATTCAAATGTCCGCATGAGCTGCCGGAATCCCTGCCCCTCGATCCTGCCGAGAAGAGCCTTATCGCTCACATCGAATCCGTCGAATCCGAGTTCGTATTCTTTCATGCCGCGGTATCCCAGAACGGCGATTTCGCTGCCAGTGATTCCGCGCACAGGAAAGGGTCTCCCGTCCGTTCCGGCTGGCTTCTCGGCCAGGAACATTGAGAGTCCTCTGTAGTCGGAGGAATCCGGGTTCGTTCTTGCCAGAACCGTCATCAGGTTGGCGCGTGCCGCGTGTGTGATCCAGGTCTTGTTCCCCGTGATTCTGTACCCACTTTCCGTCTTGGCTGCCCTGGTGCGCAATGCGCCGAGATCTGAGCCCGTGTCCGGTTCGGTGAAGACTGCGGTGGGAAGGGTTTCGCCGCTGGCGATACGCGGAAGCCACTTGGACTTCTGCTCCTGCGTTCCTCCGCAGAGGATGAGTTCTGCTGCGATCTCTGATCGGGTCCCTAGCGAGCCGACTCCGATGTAGCCTCTCGACAGTTCTTCTGAGACCACCACCATGGAAGTCTTTGTGAGACCGGAGCCGCCATGCTCCTCTGGAATGGTCAATCCAAAAACACCCATATCCGACAGTTCCCGGACAATCCCTATCGGGATTAGCTCATCGTTCAGATGCCATTGATGTGCGTGAGGCACGATCCGTTCATCGGCAAATCTGCGGAACTGTTCGCGGATCATGTCCAATTCTTCGTCAAGTCCGCAGCCTCCGACCGTTGCATGGCCGGAATGGTTGATCATGAGTTCGACAAGCCGCATCCGTACTGGCTGGGTATTGCCAAATCGAATCAATTTCGCCGCGGCGGCTCTCGAGAGCGCATCAGTTTCATCCTGGCTCAGGCCGACATCCCACGGCCGGACGATTTCGCTCTGGCTGATTGGAATTCCGCCTTGGATCTGTGAGAGGTACTCACTAAACGCGATCTGTAGGATAAGTTTCTCGGTTTCGCCGAATTGATCCAGATCGCGCAGTCGCTCAGCCCATCCCAGCATTTCACGTAGCGCCTCGACATAGGTCGCTAGCCAGGCAAGTGCATGCACGGAATCCTGATGGTGGTCCAGCAGCGCTGCGATAACTTGACCATCCTCGCTGACCAGATCACGCACGTGCTCCTTGGCGGTTTCCAGAAGGGTGCAGATTCCATCAACAGCGTCGGATGCAAGTGTCGCAAGATCGGGGAGTATCTTTGGTTCGGCGGTGTTCTCCGTTCCGTCATGAGGCATTGTAGCGTTCCTTCGCGGACACTCGGTCCCGCCTGGCTGTTTCGCAGTTGCAGCGACTTTTCGATTTTGTCACCGACGCGTTCCGGTGATTCCGGTGCCCTCTCACTGGCTACTTCAGACAGGGCTGCCTCGGTCCGATCGTTTTGGTTTCTCCGCTCAGTTAACGTATCTTACTCTGTCACTGGCCAGAACTTCGCGAACTGACGCGGGAATCCGAAGTCCATCCTTGAGTTCGGCGTCAAGCGCATTCTCAAGCTCAATGACTTTCGCAAGTGCAGCGATAACGGATTCGATCCTGTCAAAGGGAACCACGACCACGCCATCGCGGTCGGCAATGATCATGTCGCCCGTCTCGATCTGCCGTCCGCCGATCTGGATTGGCAGCCCGACCTTGCCGGGGCCATTTCCGAAGGGCGTGTTTGGCGTCAGTCCGGTACACCAGATTGGCAGGCCAATCTGTACAATTCCGGCATAGTCCCGCACCGGACCGTCTGTCACGAATCCGGCCGCACGACAGTTCTTGAGCATTGCGGCAACGCGGTCCCCAGCTGCCGCGCAGCCTTGGTGACCGTGAAACGCCGATACCACGACGTCTCCCTCTTGGGTTGAATCAATAGCCGCAAGAAGTGCGAGGACATCTGCGGGCCCGCAATCGACGGTCAGGGCAGGACCGACTGCGCGGCAGTCGATGTCGCGGCCATCTCCCACTGGCCGGATATTGCTTGCGAGGGCACCGTCGCCAAGCATGGCATCAACAACAAAACTGGTGGGGATGTTACAGAATGCGTTGATCTGCCGCTGGGTTGGGCGCTGTGTGCCGCGTTTTATGGTCAGTAAGGGTGGTTCCTCGATCATCACGTTTTCCCTCGAATTGGCAACCAGAGCAGTCTCGCAGTTTTCCCAAGCCTCGTCCATGTCAGTCAGCGTTGACAGCGAATTGCCTGAATGATGAGGTGTTGACTCGCACGGCGGTCAACCTATTGCAACTGCCCTCACTGGCCCTTCCACACTCTCAAGGTACTGCCGGAAGTTCTCTGAGAACATGGACACGAGTCTTGCCGCCTGCCTGTCATAGGCGGCGTGATCGCTCCAGGTCCGGCGAGGATCCAGCAACAGGTCTGGCACCCCGCCGACTCGGATAGGAACTTCAAATCCGAAATTCGGATCCTTTCGGAAGTCTGTCTCGGCAAGCGATCCGTCGATCGCCGCACTCAGAAGTGCCCTAGTCGAGCGAATCGGCATCCGGCTGCCTTCGCCATAGGCGCCTCCGGTCCAACCGGTATTGACCAGCCAACAGGTGGAACCGTGCCTGGCGATTTTCTCGTGCAGAAGTCGGCTATAGATTTCCGGACGCAGCGGCAGGAAAGGGGCGCCGAAGCAGGTCGAGAAAGTCGGCTGCGGTTCCGTAACTCCGCGTTCGGTTCCGGCCACTTTTGAAGTAAAGCCCGAAAGGAAGTGATATTCGGCCTGTGCCGGTGAGAGCCGCGCGATGGGTGGCAGGACCCCAAAGGCGTCGCAGGTCAGCATCACGATATTCTTGGGATGGCCGCCAAGCGCGGTCACTGACGCATTGGAAATGTAATCCATCGGATAGGCACAGCGCATGTTCGCCGTCAGACTGGTGTCCTCGAAATCGAGTTCCAGCGTCTCTGGGTCAAACACCATGTTCTCGACGACGGTTCCGAATTTCTCTGTCGTGGCAAAAATCTCCGGTTCAGCCTCAGCTGACAGGCTGATCGTTTTCGCATAGCAGCCACCTTCGAAGTTGAAGGTGCCACGGTCCGACCAGCCGTGCTCGTCGTCTCCAATCAGTACGCGGCCTGGATCAGCGGAAAGCGTGGTCTTGCCAGTGCCGCTGAGGCCGAAGAAGATGGCGGTATCCACTGGATTGCCGGGGGCATGATTGGCGGAGCAATGCATCGGCATGACGCCATTGCCTGGCAGGATGTAGTTTAGAAGCGTGAAAACCGATTTCTTGTTCTCACCGGCATATTCGCTTCCGCCGACAAGAATGAGGCGCTTGTCAAGATTGAACGCGATGACGGTTTGCGACCTGCAGCCATGGCGGTCGGGATCGGCAAGAAAGGTGGGACAGTTGACGATGGTGAACTGCGGAATGAATTCTTCGAGTTCCGAACGGTTCGGATGTCTCAGTAGATGTCGGATGAACAGGCTGTGCCATGCCAGTTCGTTGATTACCCTGACGTCCAGACGATACGTAGGGTCGGCTGCACCATAGAGATCCTGCACGAAGTAGTCTCGACCCTTCATATGCTCGAGCATGTCGTGGTGGAGTTGGTCAAAGGCGTCGGGTTCCATCGCGCCGTTGTTATCCCACCAGATATGTGGTTCCACGGAGCTGTTGCGGACGATGAACTTGTCCTTGGGTGAACGCCCTGTGTGTTTGCCGGTACTGACCAACAGAGCGCCACCCCTGCCGAGCGTTCCCTCATTCCGGGAGATTGCGTGCTGAACGAGAGCGGGTTCGGAGAGATTGTAGAAGACGTTGCGAAGGCCGGTCATTCCCTGATCCCGAAGGCGGTACTTCGCGTTGGCTCGTCCTGTTTCCATATTTTGTGTCCCCTCGCGCAATTCTCAGTGGACTCTTTGCGAAGCTGCAGTTGCGGCGGATGCATAACATGACCCTTGCTCCCTTCAACGGGACCGAAGCGCACAGTTAGCGCAAGCAGAGCAATCCTATAGTTCCTATGCGGCACCCTGTCATCGCGTTCGAGATTTCCTCCGGACTTGGTCGTTGACTGTCCTGCCGAAAGGTTTTCGGGCCCGGTGTCCTGTCCCGTCATCCGCACCCGTCCGCCGCCGGGCCGTCTTTCCGCTTGACATCATAGGGCCGGCTGTTGCACTGTCTGTCTGTCTGTCCGTCCGGGCGAATCACGGCGGAGACGCCGGTCATGGCGGTGGAGGCTGGGTGATGCCGACGGTGAACGCGGCATCGCTGCGCGAGGAGTTCGAGAGGGCGCCAAGGCCCTCGTCGCCTCGCTGCGGAAGGACGGCAAGGTCTCCGCGGAGGTCGATGCCGTATTCCGCACCCTGCTGGACATCCGTAGGCGGTCAAACGGAACTTCAGGGTCTTCGGCAAGTGGTTTTCGCGTCCAGACCGTCGGTTTTCAGCGGTTTTTCGGCTGGACTGGCTCCGGTGCAGCTGTCATCCTTATGGAAACCTGCTGGTCTGTCCGGACCCTCAGGAGCTGGAACGCCCGCTTCCGGGCCGCGGTTGGCGTGGTGACGACGGGCAGGAGGCTGCCGCCATGCCCTGGCAGACGCAGCTGGTGCAGGACCACTGCCGGGAGGTCGGCGGGCGGCGCGCGCAGGCTGTGGACCGGCAGTTCGTCGGCGGCGCATGTGCCACCCGGCATACAGCATGAACGGGAACATATGGGCGCGGACTTGGTCCGCCGGGTACACGTGGACCGGGCGGATCCGGAGGTCACCCCTCCCGTTCCGGAACACGCGCCCGCCCGTCGCCAGGCTCCTCTACGCCTCCACGGCGGCCTCCGGTCCGATGGTCTCCTCGTCAAGGCCCGTGCGGATGGGGTGGACGCCGTCGAGCCGCGCCTCGGCGGCGATGCTGTCCTCCCGGCGGCGCCAGACCTCCAGATACGCCACCGCGTCCGGATGCCGGTGCACCGTCTTCCTGTCGTCCCGCCTCATGACCTGCGCTCCCTGCCCTTTGCCCCTGGATGTGCGCCGCTGGCAGGTTCGTGCGGCCCTGTCCGACGCGCCATCTCCCGAGAGTACTGAAAAAACGATGATGTCAACAAATTGGGCTACACCTGACCGGGCGGGCAGGTTGACGGGCCATGGCGCGAGGAGCGAATCAGATTCGCTGCCGCGCGGCAATTGCAAATTGCCAATCGTGATACTGGTGTCTTCTGAAAAACGATGATGTTCAGTCCGTCGGCATTCAAATAGGCATTGCCTTTCGCCGAACTCTTCCATTTTCAGCTCTCACTCAGGAGTTATTCTCAGGCAGCATTTTCGTGTAAAGCGCAAGGCGCTTTCGTATTTCGGTCCTCGGCAGTCGGCATCGCGGGTGAGCTCCAATCGCCGTAAGCCCGGTGTGCAGTTCCTGAACCGTCGCAGCAGTGACTTCGTGTATCCGGTCGAGGAGCCAAAGAACACCATGGCAATCGACATGCTCGTCATTGGCCAATTCACACAGTCCGCCGTCTCCGGAAAGGAGGATTCAGGAATTGGCTCGGGCAAAGGTCAAGGCGAAACAGTCAGGAACGGATAGCGACGGGTGCCGTTGACGATAAGCGAGGGCACGAGCAACCCCGTCGCCATCCAATTCTTCAACCCTTAGGCCGAGTTTGAGCAACCTATTGCCTCCGTAGTCCTTCAGTTCTCGTTCGTACAGAAGATCCGGAACTACAAACTCGTAAGGAAGGCGGAAGCTGGTCTCCTGAAACGACCCGCGCTCGAGATCGATCAGAACGGAGGTATCGGAGACCAACACATTCATTGCGGTCAGGCCTCCACAGCGTCAAGGGTCTCCGTATCCGGCGGCTCTTCAATGCGCCGGTTGAGATCATGGACAGAGATTCCGAGAAGCTCGGCGGCCTTGGCCTCGGAGATCGCGCCTTCCGCAAGTGCTCGGAAGCACAGGCGCTCGAAACGTCTGGGCTTCTCCCCTTGCATGGCGAGGGGCTCCTCATAGGGCGGGCTGCGCCACCCGAATCGCGCGAAGTCGTTAAACAGCTTCCGGAACAGAGCCTCGCCGAAAATCCCCAGATCCTTGCACCGGTACGTAAGCGCCTGGACGCTCACACCGAACAGACGCTTCAGGTCGAAAAGCTCCTCCCAGCCGATCGACTTACGATGCTTGCCGATCTCGGACCAAAGCGCCTCCGCGGGCATGAGGAATGCTCCGGCAAAGCGGTGGGCGGCCCTCTCGTCGTCCACCTTGGGCGCGAGCTCCAGCACCATGTGTCCTAGCTCATGCGCCATCGTGAAGCGTTGTCGTTCGCCCCAATCCTTGCTGTTCACGACTATCACGGGCACGGCGGCCCTGCTCGTCCGGCGAACGCGCGCCGTCAGACCGTCGATGTTTGTGAGGGGGATAGCCAGAATCTTGATGCCTCTCTCTTCGAGCAACTCAACCAAATTCGGGATTGGATCGAGTCCCAGGCTCCAATGGACGCGCAAGCTGCGGGCGGCGCGATCGGCCTCCGAGGGGTCGCTAACCACCGGATAAGGGGCTTCACGAGGCTTGTCCCATTCCACGCTCGGCAGACCTAGTGGCCCCTCGACCATGAGGTAGCGTTCCAGCATATGCAAGACCTTGGCCTCGACCTGCGCCTCCTCGCGCTTGCCCGTGATCTTCCTCTTCCGGAACTCGACCGCTTCCAGAACCATTTCCTTGTCCCCTACCAGATAATCCACAGAGACGCCGAGCGCGTCAGCAAGGGCGATGAGGACGCCGGAGCCCGGCATCGTCTCGTTGCGTTCGTATTTGCCGATCGCCTGCGCCGTCACGCGGTTTCCAATTTTATCCCCAAGGTCCCTGAGGGAGAGGCCGGCGGCAGCGCGAGAGATCTTAAGCCTTTGTCCAATCATGACTCTCTCCTCTTCTTTTACAGTTTACAAACATATATAGTAACGTTGATTCTGTAAATCAAAAGGGTTGGCATTTTCTTGATCGACCCCATCTGGATGGCGCTCACTCGTTGAGGGGTCAAGACGCGTTGAATTGGAGGCCCCATTCCACCCTGAAGTGCAACACCAGTGGCGGTGGTGACCGGTTTTCCGGTCTCATGATGTTGCGTATCGGCCAGGAAGCGGTGACAGTCCCTTTGCTGCAACATGGGAGACTGCCATGCCCGAGGGCTACCGCCACCTGACCTATGAAGAGAGATGCCAGATCGGCGCGCTGAAGGAAAGCGGTCTATCCGACGGGGCCATCGCGGCCCGGCTGGGCCGTGACCGGACGTCGGTCTGGCGGGAGCTGCGCCGGAACGGCGGCGGCGGGGGGTACAGCCCCGGGGAGGCGCAGGGGAGGGCGGAGGCCCGCCGCGGCGCGGCGTCCGGGGTCCCCCGCAGGATGACGCCCGACCGCTGGGCGCGCGTGGAGGGGCTTCTGGCGGAGGGCTGGAGCCCGGAGCAGGTCGCGGGACGGCTGCGTCTGGAGGGCGGCTGGACGGTGGGCCGCCAGTGGATATACGAACGTGTGAGGGCCGACCGGAAGGCGGGCGGGAAGCTGTTCCTGCTGCTGCGGCGCCGCGGGAAAAGGCCGAACTGGCGAGGCGGCAGGCACTCGGGCCGTGGCCACATCCCGGGCCGGGTGGACATCTCCGAGCGGCCGGAGGAGGCGGAGAGGAAGGAGCGTGTGGGCGACTGGGAGGCGGACACGATCATCGGGAAAGGCCACAGCGGGGCGGTGGTCTCCCTTGTGGACAGGGCCTCGAAATACACGTATTTACAGAGGGTTGACCGGCGAACCTCGGCTGCGGTCTCCGCCGCGATGGTGGATCTCCTCCGGCCGTCCGCCGCGCCCGTCCACACGATCACGGCGGACAACGGCAAGGAGTTCGCGGGACATGCGGGCGTCGCGGAGGCGCTCGGGGCCGCCTTCTTCTTCGCAACCCCCTACCACTCCTGGGAGAGGGGCCTGAACGGGCACACCAACGGGCTGGTCCGGCAGTACCTGCCGAAGGGGACGGACCTCCGCGCGGTCACCGACGCGGAGGTGAGGGCGGTGCAGGACCGCCTGAACGCGCGTCCGCGCCGGGTGCTGGGCTACCGGACGCCCGCCGAGGTGTTCCACGAGGCCCGCCCTCCCTGACGCCGCGCGACCGCCTCCCACCGGCGCGCATGGCTGCGCCGGGAGGGGGTGGAATGGATTTCGGGACCGCGTCCGTCCGGGCTCCGGTCGGGCTGCGCCCTCCCTGCGCCCGGACGGACGCGACCCGCCCCGGCGGAGGCGTTGCGCTGCCCGGAAAGCCCGGATAACCTGCATACAGAAGGGACCACAGCCGTCCCGGGGCCGGATCCGCGGTGCCCGGGGGCCGCAGACCACGCCTTCCGGCCATTCCCTCCGCTCGGGCTCCGCCCTCGCTGCGGGAATGGCCGGTGTTGCACTTCGGAGTGGAAGTGGGGGAGGTAGATATGGTGTCAGCTTCGGTAACGTCCTTTCCCGTGTCCAACGGAGATATGACCTTGGTCTGTTTGGACAACGGGCAAACGATCCTGATCGAGATCAACATTCGGGGGCTGCCGACGACGATGACGACGACACGCCCGACCTTCGCGACCGCCTGAAGCGTGACGCGAAGGGGCGCAAGTATCTGGACTCCTTCCTGCTCAGTCAACCTGACCAGGACCACCTCAACGACCTGTACAACCACTTTCATCTCGGCTCGCCGGATGAGTGGTCGAAGGACGACGACAAGATTTCTATCCGCGAAGTGTGGTCCTCGCCGATCATGTTTCGGCGTGCCAGCACGGACAATCCCCTCTGCGATGACGCCAAGGCGTGGGCTAGGGAAGCCCGGCGGCGGGTCTAGCTCTTTCGCAAGGACGGCTTCAACTCCGTGGAGGGCGACCGTATCCTCATCATGGGTGAGGTCGTGGACGGAAAGACCGACGACATCCTGGACATCGTTGTGAAGCTCGACGACGCATTCTCCGAGTGCAACCGCGTCGAAGCCGGGCCCCCGGGCACCGCGGATCCGGCACTCCGCCAGAAGCCCCTCCACATGCGCCCGGCGGTCGGGTGTCATCTTCCTCGGAATCGAGGAAGCCGCGCTGTGGCGGGCCTCCGCCCTCTCCTGCGCCTCCCCGGGGCTGTGTCCCCCGTCGCCGCCGTTCCGGTGGCGCTCCCGCCAGACCGACGTCCGGCCACGGCAGCCGGGCGGCGATGGCTCCGTCGGATAGCCCGCTTTCCTTCAGCGCACTGGTCCGGCATCTTTCGTCCCGGGTGAGGTGGCGGTAGCCCTCCGGAATGACAGTCTCCCCTGTTTCGTCACAGGGACTGTCGCCGCCTGCTGGCCGATACGCAACATCATGCGGCCAGGAAACCGGTCACCACCGCCACTGGAGTTGCACTTCAGGGTGGAACGGGGCCTTCTCTGTGATTCCGGAGGTGCACGGGACAATTCCATAACCGTGTCTGTGTCCCTAAAATGACGGCTTTCCCAGTGCCTGGTTCAGCAACTGGCTGCCAGTCGAGCGAATCCGCTAGCGGCCGTCGTCGCACGTTTGGGCGTGCCAAACAGACCCACTTGCTGGCGGGGGAAACATTCGTCATTGTCAAGAATTGGGTTGATCCCGTTATGTGGAACTATCGTGAGGCCAACCTCCTGTGTTGATGATCTTGCTCAGGTTCGTTTTGACCTATGCGCGCAAACCCAGTTGCCTTTTCAGATGTGGCAGAGCATGAGAATTCATGCGAGCTGTGTTGCTGCTGGCTATGGCTCCGTTTTGATCCAGGGATCGCCCGGGAGCGGAAAATCGGCGCTTGCCTTGTCCCTGATTGCTCTTGGTGGCCGTCTGGTGGCCGACGACAGGATCCTGTTGGAACCAGCTGAGGGCGGGCTTTGGGCATCCGCACCTGAAACGATACACGGCTTGATCGAAGCGCGCGGGGTCGGTCTGCTCGCCATTGTCCCACAGCTGCGCGCCCGCGTCACGCTTGTTGTCGACCTCGACCAAAGTGAAACTGAACGCATGCCACCATGTCGCCAAACCGAAATCCTGGGACTGAAGATCCCACTGCTTTTCAAGGTGGAAGGCCGGCAGTTCGCGCCGGCGATCCTTCAGTGCCTCAGGGGAAGGAGGATCGACACTTGATGCAAAGAGGGTGGGTTATGGTCGGTGGCGGATGTGAAAAAGATTGATGATTCTGACATTTCTTGCCTTTTGTCGCGTTGCATGCGGTGGAATTTGGCTTGAATGCGCTTGCAAAGATGGGCTGGAGGTTCCTAAATCGGGAAGGAAGCTGAAACGGCGTGATTGTTCTGCGCCGTTTGCATGGTCGGGATAAACGTGTGATCGGTATCGTCATCGTGGCTCACGGAGGCTTGGCGCGCGAGTATCTGGCTGCAACTGAGCATGTTGTGGGCTCGCAGCGTGGTATCCGTGCGGTCGCAATAGAGCCACACCATGATCGAGCGAACAAACAGGACGAGATTTGTGCCGCTGCTGACGGCGTGGACTCCGGTAAGGGCGTCGTTGTTGTGACTGACATGTTCGGTGGCTCGCCCTGCAATCTTTCCTTACAGGCCTGTGCATCGAAGAACCGCAGGATCATTTATGGCGCAAACCTTCCGATGCTGGTGAAGTTGGCCAAGTCCCGCCACCTGAACGTTGAGGATGCAGTCGCCAGGGCATTGCATGCTGGCCGAAAATACATCGACAGCTATGACGGTGCCATGAAGTAGCGACCAGCGAAGTTGACATGGCTATACGGACCATCAGGATCATGAATGAAAAAGGGCTGCATGCCCGGGCTTCAGCACGGCTTGTTGAAGTGGTCGAAGCCCACGACGCCACTGCGACGGTTTCCAGGGAAGGAGTCGAGGCGTCAGGTGACAGCATCATGGGGCTTTTGATGTTGGCAGCGTCGAAAGGAACCACTATTGAAGTGCAAACCGACGGTGCTGATGCCGAGCGGCTGGCTGATGCGCTAGAGGCGCTTGTGGCCAATCGATTCGGTGAAGACGATTAGGCATTGTCCCCGAGGGAGGCAGTCGGCTTTGGTGGACAGTACTTTACAGGAGCGGTCTTCATCGCGCCCTACCTCGCCCGGGCAGGTGATGACCTATGACCGCCGAGCGCTGACCTATGCCAATTCTTTCGATAGTGCCACTAAAGCCAACACAATCCGAGCGATGGAGTGGCTGACCGGAAAGATCACGATCATTCGCATGCTTCGCGAATTTCAACGTCGCGGGCCACATGAGCGGCGTTCCTATTGGAGCGATGCATTGGATGTGATGCGGATCAATATTCAGACCCCACAGGAACAACTCGCGCGTATTCCCAAAAGAGGCCCAGTGGTAATTGTTGCCAACCACCCTCATGGGCTTGTGGACGGCATGATCATAGCGGACCTCATCAGCAGAACGCGGGTCGACTACAAGGTCCTGACGCGCTCGATTCTCACTAGCATTGATGAGATTGCCGCGGGCTTCATGATACCGGTTCCGTTCCCACACGATGAAGAAGCGCAGAAAAAGGGTATTGAAATGCGGGCAGCTGCAATGGATCAACTGTCCCGTGGCGGCGTTGTGGCGCTCTTCCCTTCAGGCGTTGTGGCGTCTTCGGAAACAATGTTCGGTCCAGTCATTGAAGCGGAATGGAATGTGTTTACCGCCAAGATGATACGCCGGTCCGGTGCCGCCGTCGTACCAGTCTACTTCCCGGGCTCGAACTCGCGCTGGTATCAGATCGCCAACCAGGTGTCAGCGACTCTCAGGCAGGGGCTTCTGCTGCATGAGATCGTCGCCGCCTGCAAGAAACCCCAGAAACCTGTGATTGGACATCCGTTCGACCCCGGAGACGTCGATAAACGTATCAAGGATCCCAGGGCATTCGTGGCTTGGCTTCGTGCAAGAACTTTGGCCCTTAGCGAATCGCGTTAGCGTGTGGGCACGGGGGTCTCTCCGCGATAGTCGTAGAAACCACGTTGCGTCTTGCGACCAAGCCATCCTGCTTCGACATATTTTGTCAAGAGCGGGCAGGGGCGGTATTTGGTATCCGCAAGTCCTTCGTGCAAGACATTCATGATCGCGAGACAGGTGTCGAGCCCGATGAAATCGGCCAACTCCAGCGGGCCCATTGGGTGATTGGTTCCGAGCTTCATTGCCGAGTCAATCGAGGCTACGTTCCCGACGCCTTCATAGAGCGTGTAGACCGCTTCGTTGATCATTGGCATCAGGATGCGGTTGACGATGAAGGCGGGAAAGTCCTCGGCCGAAGCGGCCGTCTTGCCCAGCCTTTCCACAACACCCAGACAGACTTGGTAAGTCGCGTCATCGGTTGCGATCCCTCTGATCAGTTCGACAAGTTGCATCACCGGCACGGGATTCATGAAATGAAACCCCATGAATCTCTCAGGGCGGTCGGTCCGGCTGGCCAATCGGGTGATCGAAATCGACGAAGTGTTGGAGGTCAGGATTGTGTGCGGCTTGAGATGCGGTGTCAGATCCTCGAAAATTGCCTGCTTGACGGTTTCGCGTTCAGTTGCGGCCTCGATCACGAGGTCGGTTGCACCGAGTTCGCTGAGTGTCATGGTTGTTGAGATTCGCTCCAGCGCCGCGTCCCGCTCATCTTCCGAAATCCTGCCTCGGGCCAATTGTCGGTCCATGTTCCGCCGAATCAATTCGCTCGCGGTGTCAAGCGCTTCCCTGCTGATGTCATTGAGTTTCACCTGATAGCCAGCCAACGCCAGTACATGGGCAATTCCATTGCCCATCTGGCCGGCACCGACGACTCCAACGGTCTCTATGGTCATCCGCGAACCTTTCCGCCTGTCCGGCGGACAATATGCGGTCGCCTTATGGCGACGCAAGAGGCAGACGGAATTTCCACCAGGAATAGGGACTGTACCCGTCTGTGGAGAACCTGCGGAAAGCAAGCGACTAAAGCGCAACGTAGCGCATTCGCCTTGATCCGCGGCGCCGGAGTGGGGGAGGGTTCCCCGGTCCATTCAAAGCCACCGAAGGATTGTCCATGACGGTGGATGCAACTGCAATGGCTGCCGGCGGCCAGGCCAGAAGGGTTCGGATGGACGGAGCGCCGGCGTGACACGGGCCTCCGGCGCGTGCTCCGGCACAGCTGCTTTCTGGTGTTTCCATGGGTGCCATCACAACACCCCACCTCGCTTCAGCATTGATTTGCAGCGATTTCTCATTTCGCCTCCTATGTCAGCGGTGTATTGCCGCGCACCATCGCCCGGCTTCATGGGTGTCTGCCCTCCCCGAGTCCCGGAGACGGACCACCGTGCGGGCTTTGATGCGGTCCCGCAGGACGGCCAGAACCTGAACTCCCTCTGGTTCGGGTCCGCGCCGGCGATGGCCCGGCGGCCGGACAGCGCCGCGACGGCCCCGGGGGCTTCCAGATCGTCCGCGGCGGTCTCCCAAGGCGCCCCGGTGCGGACCTGCCGGGCGGGCAGAATGCCCGCCAGGATCAGCCGACGCGCGACTGAGGGGGTGGCGCCGAGCCGCGCGGACGCCTCCGTGAGGGACAGCTCGCCGCGCTCCTGCCGCTCGCCCTCCCGATAGCCCGGGATGCCGCGGTGGGAGCGGAAGGCGCGCACCCGGTGACGGTTCCAGCCGTTGCCCTTGCCCGTCCTGCGGCCCAGGCGGTCGGGAAGCCGGGCCGTCCGCCCGTCGGGCCGCTGCCGGGCCAGCCCGGCTGTCAGGTCCCCGGCATCCCTGTCGGAACTGTAGCGGCGCTCGCAGTAGTGGGCTGAGCCGGCCGTCCCTATCCCGAAAGACGACCGCCGAACGGCAGGATCCCGCACGTCCCGTTAAGTCAACGGAACTGATTCCTTAAGTAAATGCCGTTGGGCGGCGGCCCCACTCCGGCAGCGCCACAAGGCCCCGCCGCCCAAACTCCCGGAGGGCCGCGTCGCAGCTGGCCAGCCGGGGGCGGCCGAGCGCGTCGGCCAGGCCGAGCTCCGCGCAGACCTTGCGGCCCGCCGCCGCCCGGCCGCGGAACGTCTCCGAGGCGAGGATGTCCCGGAGACGGGCAAGCCCCTCCGGGCTCTCCAGCAGTGCGCGGATCGGCTGTGAGGTGTCCTTGGCGGACCCGATACTGGAACACCGATCCTATGTTCAGAGAAATTTGTGTGTCATAGGCAGGCCCGGACAGCCCGCCCGGCGACCGGAGCGGTTCCTCCGCCTTCGGCGGCAGGGCGTTGGTCCCCAGCTAGCGGGAAAGCTCACGGCCAAGCTCGCCCACCCTGCCGGCAGGACCCGAGGCGTCCGGCGAAGCCGGATGGCCCGTCCGTCCCCAATCCCGACCGTGTCGCCATGGCGGCCCCGAAGTCATTCGCCCCGATGGCCAGCCACTGGCGGGCGATGCCCTATACTGTCAAACCAAAAAAAGGATGGGTGGGGCCGGACCGGACGCCGTACTTTAACCGCTTACTGTGGAAGGACCGTGGACAGGATGGGGAGAACTGGACCCGGGTTTGAGTCCTGAAATGGCTGCTTCCAGAAGCTTTTGTATTTCTGGCATGGGCTGCCGTTCCGAGGGAAAGAAGCCAAAGAGTTGCGCTGTGCTGACCGCGAAGTTCGCGACCACCCTATCCGGGTCGGGTGGACCGCAAGCCTCGCCTTTAGCCAGTCACCCCAGTGTCGCACTTCAGGGTGGAACGGATGGGAAGCTGAAGACCATTTGACCGTAAGCGTGAAGTGCGAAGCGCGGATGGCGAACAGAAGTTAAGCGGAGTCGACAGGATTCGGCCTCGGATGGTTTTGGCACAGTGGAAGGCCTACTTGCCGTGCTTGGCTGCTTGGCGTCAACGGAACTGCGCCACTGGTGCGCTGGCGCCCGCATGGGCTTTCGTCACCTACCTCCCTGCTTTTGTCGCGCCGCAGGCGCAGTCAATGGACTCAGCGGCCTTGACCCTGCTTTCGGCCATCAGCCGACACCTCGGTCTCAGATTCCTCTGGGATAGCGCCGGTGTCCGTTGCAGGGCCCACCTCTCGTAGAAACTGGTAGAAGTTCTGTGCCACCTCCTCAGCTTTCAGATCATTCCTGCGGTCTGGCCGCACCTTGTATGTCATCTTGCTGCGTGCGCCTTTGTCATTGAGAAACGTCCGGAGGAATGTCGTGGGATCAACCAGATACCGGACAAGGTTCTCTTCGTCCCAGACCAACCCGGCCTTGCCGGCCGACACAATCGATCGGCCATAGCGAAATCCCTCGAAGGAACCTGCGGTGCGCCCGATGATGCCATAGAGGTTGGGGCCGGTCTTTGCCTTCCTTCCCGCAATGGCGTTTCCGTCGTTGTCAACGACGACATGGCAGGCCTGGCACTGCTTGAATGCGGCGGCGCCCATCGCAGCACTTTCGGATAGGTGGTTATCGGCTTTGGCGGGTATGGCAAACGATGCAACGAAAAGGGTAAGCACCGTGAATCGCATCATTTCATCCTCGTTGTGTTCGGAACGCGCAAGTGGTTGGTCAGACTAGCCAATATGTCCGTATTTCCGCGCCTATATCTTTAGATTGGCAGGTAGACCCGCTGCGGATCCAGCCTTCTGTATTGTTGGTCAGGACAATGGAAGCTCTGTCGGCGATTACCTCCTGCTTCCAAACGGTCACGAATCCGGAGGGTCAGCCGCAGGAAGCTGTTGATTGGCAACAGTTGCGTCGCATATAGGTCATTTCCTGACTCAAAGCTTCTCGATCAACTCCGGTACGGCCCGGAACAGATCATCCACCAGACCGTAGTCGGCCACTTGGAAAATTGGAGCTTCCTCGTCCTTGTTGATGGCAACGATAACCTTGGAATCTTTCATGCCGGCCAAATGCTGAATTGCGCCGGATATACCGACGGCAACGTATAGATCCGGCGCAACCACTTTCCCGGTTTGCCCAACCTGCCAGTCGTTCGGTGCGTACCCTGAGTCCACCGCCGCTCGGCTTGCGCCAACCGCGGCGCCAAGTTTGTCCGCAAGCCTTTCGATCAGCACGAAATCGTCTTCCGAGCCAACGCCGCGGCCACCGGATACAACAATGCCTGCACTCGTCAGTTCCGGGCGTCCGCTGTCGGCCACCTTGTCCTCGACCCACTCCGACAGACCAGAAGCACCGCCGAAGGAAATGCTCTCAACCGGCGCAGGACCGCCTTCCCCTACCGCGTCGAACGTGGAGGTCCGAATGGTCACTACCTTGATGTTATCGCAGGACTTAACGGTCTGAATTGCGTTTCCAGCATAAATCGGACGCTCGAATGTATCTCCGTCCACAATGTTCGAAACATCAGAAATCACCATCACGTCAAGAAGCGCGGCGACCCGGGGCATCACATTCTTCGCGTCAGTGGTCGCCGGGGCAAGGATGTGACTGTAGCCATCCGACAGCGACACAATGAGGTCCGCAGTAGCTTCTGCCAACCTGTGGCCGAGAGCCGGATCCTCAGCGCAGAGAACCTTTGATACGCCATCAATTGTTGCCGCAACCTCCGAGGCTCCCATGGCCGAAGCACCAGCGCATAGTATTGTCACGTCGCCCAAAGGTGCGGCAGCGGCCACTGTCTTTGCCGTTGCGTCAAGCGAAAGCTCGCCGTTGTTTACCTCTCCGAGTAAGAGAACAGCCATCAGATTACCCCCGCTTCATCCCTGAGTTTGGTCACCAGTTCGTCAACCGAGCCGAGGATGGTCCCTGCCTTGCGCGATTCCGGTTCATCCGTCCTGAGGATGGCCAGCCGAGGGCTGACATCAACGCCATAATCGGCGGGCGTCTTTACATCCAACGGTTTCCTCTTCGCCTTCATTATGTTCGGAAGCGAAGCGTAGCGAGGTTCGTTGAGCCTCAAATCGACCGTGATCACGGTTGGCATCGTAACCCGGATCGTCTGCAATCCTCCATCGACTTCCCGCGTGACAATTGCGTGATCGCCTTCGATATCGAGTTCCGACGCAAATGTCGCCTGTGACCAATTGGCCAGCGCGGCCAACATCTGGCCGGTTGCGTTCATGTCGTTGTCGATGGCCTGCTTTCCGCAGAGCACAAGGCCTGGTTGTTCTTCGCCGACGATCGCGTTGAGAATCTTTGCGACCGCGAGCGGCTCGATATCCGTATGGACATCGTCGGTTGCAACGACAAGAATTGCGCGGTCAGCGCCCATCGCAAGTGCCGTGCGCAAGGTTTCCTGATTTTTCTGTACTCCAATTGAGACCGCGATGATCTCATCAACCTTGCCAGCCTCCTTGAGGCGAATGGCCTCTTCAACCGCAATTTCGTCGAAAGGATTCATCGACATCTTCACATTCGCCAGATCGACTCCAGATCCGTCCGTCTTCACGCGGACCTTCACGTTGTAGTCAATCACGCGCTTGACAGGCACCAGTACCTTCATGCGTGTCTCTCCACCAGAAAATTGCCGGGCCTATGGCCGGCCAGTAAGTCCGTAGCTCTGTTATCGGCTTGGAAAGCGGGAAAACAGTGCAAAATCGACGCGTCGACGTATCAATCGGCGAATTCAGCCATTCTCCGCTACACAGTGGTTGTGAAGGTGGTTCCGAAAGAAGATGAATCCGGAGCGATCAGGATTCAGCGCCATTTCGAAACTTGCAGCCAGGACACGTGCGCCGTCTGCGGTTAGGAAGACACCCGTAGCAAATCCCTCAGCGATTGGCACCTGGAATCCACAACACGTCGGTGGCACCGCCGCCGTTTGCGACCCGGGCCGCGACAAAGAACCAGTCACTAAGGCGGTTGAGATACTTCATCGCCGCAGGGTTAACACTTTCGTGCACCGCGAGTTCGACGGTGAGCCGTTCCGCACGGCGGGAAACTGTCCGACAAAGATGAAGGTGGGCGGCAAGTGCCGAGCCGCCTGGTAGGACGAAGCTTCGCAGCGGTTGCAGGTTGCGGTTCAATTCATCAATTTCGGCTTCGAGGCGTGACACCTGGTTTTCTGAGATACGAAGTGGAGCATGCTCGGCATCAGCGTCCAGCTCCATATCAGGGCGACAGAGATCCGCGCCTAGGTCGAAGAGATCATTCTGGATGCTGGAGAGTTGGGACTCCAACTCGTTCTCTGCGTATAGGCGTGCCATTCCCACTGTGGCATTGGTCTCGTCGACCGTTCCATAGGCTTGGACACGTGCCGAGGTCTTGGGGACTCTCGTCCCATTGCCCAGTGCAGTCTCCCCTGCGTCCCCAGCTCTAGTGTAGATTCTGTTCAGGACGACCATCAGCCACCCTCCGTTTGCCGGAGAAAGACAAACGTCAGAATAATGAGTACGGCAATCGCTTGGGCCGCGATTCTGTAGCGCATGATCCGGTTCGCGTGTTTACGGTTGAATTCGCCGCCGCGCACAAAGCCGCCGATTCCTATCATCAGGATAACCAGAACGACCAGAACCGAGGCGACCACAACGAAGAAGAGAGGATCCTGCCACATTCAACAGTCCTTTGGGTTTTGTTTCTCAGTTCTAGCGGATAGTGTCAACAATGCGAAGGCCAGGTTTTGACCGTTACGATCTCTTTGCGATCAACAGGTCCAATGCACGGGTGGGAAGCAGCCGCCGCATCGCGCCCGCAAAGTGAGTCACCTTGGTGACATAGTAGCGTGGCCGTGGTCGACGCGAATCCAGCGCATGTATCAATTTCTCCGAGACGGCAGCGGGTGGAAGCTCGAATGGGTCGGGGCCGGACTCGGATGCGTAGAGCCGCCGTATGAGTTGCTGTTCGTAATTCTCGGCATGAGCGGAATTCCTCCAGTCAATCCAGCGTTCAAAATGCGGGATGGAGTTTACGCGGAATTTTGTGGTGATCGGGCCGGGCTCGATCAATGACACACGGATCGATGTTCCCCCCAACTCGATCCTCAGTGTATCGGTATAACCTTCAAGGGCATGTTTTGTGGCAACATATGCGGCGCGCCAGCGCATCGGAACGAATCCCAGGACCGAAGAACACTGGACGATTCGACCATACGCTTGTTTGCGCATGACGGGAATGACGGCGCGGGTCAGTTCATGCCAGCCGAAAAGGTTGGCTTCGAAGATTTCGCGCAGTGCATCTGTGGGAAGATCCTCCACCGCACCTGGTAAGCCATACGCACCATTATTGAAAAGCGCATCCAGAGTTCCGCCAGTTTCAGCAAGGACTTCGTCCAGCGCGGACTTGATGCTCTCCCCGTCACAGTAGTCAAGTCGCGGACTCCTGAAGCCCTCCAAGCGAAGGCGTTCACAATCCGTTTCCACCCGACAGGAGGCGTACACGCTCCATCCGCGTGCCTTTAGGGCATGGGCTGCATCATATCCAATTCCCGACGAGCATCCGGTGATCAAAATCGAACGTTCAGCCATGATTGTCCTCTACCCCCCACTTCCACTCCGAAGTGCAACACCGGCCATTCCCGCAGCGGGGGCGTAGCCCGAGCGTAGGGAATGGCCGGAAGGCGCGGTTTCCGGCCGCCCGGGCGCCGCGGATCCGGCCCCGGGACGGCTGTGGTCCCGTCTGTATGGAGTCTATCCGGGCTTTCCGGGCGGCGCAACGCCTCCGCCGGGTCGGGTCGCGTCCGTCCGGGCGCAGGGAGGGCGTAGCCCGACCGGAGCCCGGACGGACGCGACGGCGAAATCCTGTCCACCCCCTTCCTGCGCGCCGGCGGGAGGCGGTCGCGCGGCGTCAGGGAGGGCGGGCCTTGTGCAGCACCTCGGCGGGCGTCCGGTAGCCCAGCGCCCGGCGCGGACGCGCGTTCAGGCGGTCCTGCACCCGTTTCACCTCCGCGTCGGTGACCGCGCGGAGGTCCGTCCCCTTCGGCAGGTACTGCCGGACCAGCCCGTTGGTGTGCTCGTTCAGGCCACGCTCCCAGGAGTGGTAGGGGGTGGCGAAATAGAACCCGGCCCCGAGCTCCGCCGCGACGCCGGCGTGGCCCGCGAACTCCTTCCCGTTGTCCGCCGTGATCGTGTGGACGGGCGCGGCGGAAGGCCGGAGGAGATCCACCATCGCGGCGGAGACCGCGGCCGAGGTTCTCCGGTCAACCCTTTGGAGAAGCGCGTATTTCGACGCCCTGTCCACAAGGGAGACCACCGCCCCGCTGTGGCCTTTCCCGATGATCGTGTCCGCCTCCCAGTCGCCCACACGCTCCTTCCTCTCCACCTCATCCGGCCTCTCGGAGATGTCCACCCGGCCCGGGATGTGGCCACGGCCCGAGTGCCTGCCGCCACGCCAGTTCGGCTTTCTGCCGCGGCGCCGCAGCAGCAGGAACAGCCTGCCGCCCGCCTTCCGGTCGGCCCTGACGTGTTCGTATATCCACTGGCGGCCCACCGTCCAGCCGCCCTCCAGACGCAGCCGTCCCGCGACCTGCTCCGGGCTCCAGCCCTCCGCCAGAAGCCCCTCCACGCGCGCCCACCGGTCGGGCGTCATCTTCCTCGGGTTCGAGGAAGCCGCGCCGCGGCGGGCCTCCGCCCTCCCCTGCGCCTCGCCCGGGCTGTATCCCGAATCCCCGCCGTTACGGCGCAGCTCCCGCCAGACCGACGAACGGTCACGGCCCAGACGGGCCGCGATGGCCCCGTCGGACAGCCCGCTTTCCTTCAGCGCGCCGATCTGGCATCTCTCTTCATGGGTCAGGTGGCGGTAGCCCTCGGGCATGGCAGTCTCTCCTGTTTGGTCACAGGGACTGTCGCCGCTTCCTGGCCGATACGCAACATCATGCGGCCGGAAAACCGGTCACCACCGCCACTGGTGTTGCACTTCAGGGTGGAATGGGGCACCTGACCCCCGATTGGTGGAAGCCGCGCCAAAGCGCCGTTGAATTGAGAGGGGGATGGAAACATATCATATGCCGTCATTTGTGTTGAGGCCGATAGCCTGCCGCGTTCAGAAGTTGGGTTGTTTCGTAAACCGGCAATCCCATGACCGCGCTGAAAGAGCCTTGGATCCAGGGAATGAACGCACTGGCGGGCCCTTGGATCGCATAGGCCCCGGCTTTGCCAATCCAGTCTTCGCCAGCAAGATAGGTGTTCAGCTCTTCTTGGGAGAGTCGCTTGATCTTCACCTTCGTTAGAACAGTTCGTTCCAGAATGCGGTCGGAAGTCTTGACGGCCACAGTGGTGATGACCTGATGCCGCCGCCCGGAAAGAAGCGTAAGCATTCGCGCTGCATCCGCTCTGTCGTGCGGTTTGCCCAGGATACGGCGCCCAACTGCGACCGTTGTATCTGCACATATGGCCATCTCGTCGGCGCCAACCCGGATGGCTGTCGCCTTGCTGAGTGCGATGCGTCGGCAATAGGTGAGAGGAACTTCGCCGGCAATAGGTGTCTCGTCCACTTCGGGAGGGCGCACTTCGTCAGGCTGCAGTCCAAGCTGCGCAAGAAGCTCAAGACGTCTCGGACTTCCCGAGCCTAGAATTAGGCGCATGGACCAGACTTACTTGAAACGGTAATTGATTCGACCTTTGGACAGGTCATAGGGTGTCATCTCGACCTGGACCCTGTCGCCTGCAAGTACGCGGATTCGGTTCTTTCGCATTTTTCCTGCCGTATGCGCGATGATTTCATGGCCGTTCTCCAGCTCGACCCTGAACGTCGCATTTGGCAGGAGTTCTCTCACGACGCCGGGAAATTCGAGCAGCTCTTCCTTGGCCATGGTCACTCCTTTTCAGCACCCGTGATTCAGCGGGCGGGCATAAAGTTACGGATTTTCAGCGGATGTTCAAGAGTGCTGGCTTCTTGCCGGAATTTAACCCGCGGGAATCAACATATGTCAGAATGGAGTGAGGTTGGGCCTCTAATTCGCTGATTTCGGGTCAGTATGCGGGAGCATGCCAAAAACCGGCCCCACTTCCACTCCGAAGTGCAACACCGGCCATTCCCGCGGCGGGGGCGTAGCCCGAGCGTAGGGAATGGCCGGAAGGCGCGGTTTCCGGCCCCCGGGCACCGCGGATCCGGCCCCGGGACGGCTGTGGTCCCGTCTGGATGCAGGTTATCCGGGCTTTCCGGGCAACGCAACGCCTCCGCCGGGGCGGGTCGCGTCCGTCCGGGCGCAGGGAGGGCGCAGCCCGACCGGAGCCCGGACGGACGCGACCTCGAAATCCTGTCCACCCCCTTCCTGCGCTCCGGTGGGAGGCGGTCGCGCGGCGTCAGGGAGGGCGGGCCTCATGCAGCACCTCGGCGGGCGTCCGGTAGCCCAGCGCCCGGCGCGGACGCGCGTTCAGGCGGTCCTGCACCCGTTTCACCTCCGCGTCGCTGACCGCGCGGAGGTCCGTCCCCTTCGGCAGGTACTGCCGGACCAGCCCGTTGGTGTGCTCGTTCAGGCCACGCTCCCAAGAGTGGTAGGGGTGGGGAGGAAGAAGGCGGCCCCGAGCGCCTCCGCCACGCCGGCGTGGCCCGCGAACTCCTTCCCGTTGTCCGCCGTGATCGTGTGGACGGGCGCGGCGGAAGGCCGCAGCATCTCCACCATCGCGGCGGAGACCGCGGCCGCCGTTCTCCGCTCAACCCTCTGTAAATACGTGTATTTCGAGGCCCTGTCCACAAGGGAGACCACCGCCCCGCTGTGGCCTTTCCCGATGATCGTGTCCGCCTCCCAGTCGCCCACACGCTCCTTCCTCTCCACCTCATCCGGCCTCTCGGAGATGTCCACCCGGCCCGGGATGTGGCCACGGCCCGAGTGCCTGCCGCCACGCCAGTTCGGCTTTCTGCCGCGGCGCCGCAGCAGCAGGAACAGCCTGCCGCCCGCCTTCCGGTCGGCCCTCACACGCTCATATATCCACTGGCGGCCCACCGTCCAGCCGCCCTCCAGACGCAGCCGTCCCGCGACCTGCTCCGGGCTCCAGCCCTCCGCCAGAAGCCCCTCCACGCGCGCCCACCGGTCGGGCGTCATCTTCCTCGGGTTCGAGGAAGCCGCGCCGCGGCGGGCCTCCGCCCTCCCCTGCGCCTCGCCCGGGCTGTATCCCGAATCCCCGCCGTTACGGCGCATCTCCCGCCAGACCGTCGTCCGGTCACGGCCCAGACGGGCGGCGACCGCACCGTCGGAGAGCCCGCTTTCCTTCAGCGCGCCGATCTGGCATCTTTCGTCCCGGGTCAGGTGGCGGTAGCCCTCGGGCATGGCAGTCTCCCATGTTGCATCACAGGGACTGTCGCCGCTTCCTGGCCGATACGCAACATCATGCGGCCGGAAAACCGGTCACCACCGCCACTGGTGTTGCACTTCAGGGTGGAATGGGGCATATATGTCGAGAAATGGAAATTCGGGAAGATAGCTTGAGCCTGCCGTTCATGAAGATGCACGGGTTGGGGAACGATTTTCTGGTCATTGACGGACGCACCAGATCCTTTCCGATTTCCGCTGAAATCATACGATCCCTCAGTGACCGGAGGTGGGGCGTCGGTTTCGACCAAATGGTACTTATCGAATCCGATGAGGAGGCCACCGCCCGGCTTAGATTCTGGAATGCGGATGGTTCGAGCTCCGCCGCCTGCGGCAATGCAACGCGCTGTGTGGCCCGGCTTCTTCTCGACGAGTCCCGCAAAACGTCGATAGTGCTGCGGACTGAACGTGGTCTTCTTGCCTGCGAAACCGCCAGTCACGGATGGACACGGGTGAACGTGGGACATCCGATGTTCGATTGGCGTGAGATTCCGCTCTCGGAGAACCTGGACACACTTCGTCTTCCAATGGACGGCTGCCCGGTCGCAACCGGGATGGGTAATCCACATTGTACGTTCTTTGTCGATGACGCCGATTCCGTTGATATCGAGTCACGCGGGGCAGATGTCGAGCGCCATCCGCTCTTTCCTGAACGAACGAATGTCCAGTTCTGCAGTCTGGATGGCTCTGATCGCATCAGGGTGCGCGTGTGGGAGCGCGGGGTCGGCGTGACACCTGCATCGGGTTCCTCGTCCTGCGCGGCGGTGGTTGCCGCTGCGCGGCTTGGCGTAACGGGTCGCCGAGCAACTGTAAGGCTGGACGGTGGCGAATTGGAAATCGATTGGAAGGACGACGGAGTCTGGATGACCGGTCCAACCGCCCATGTGTTCGACGCCACACTTTGGCTGGAATCGCCTGGCTCGGAGCAATAGACAGACAGAATGGCTCTGCACTTCACCACCCTGGGCTGTCGACTCAACACCTATGAGACGAAGGCGATGCGGGTGCTTGCTGGCCGCTACGGTGTCGATGACGCAGTTGTGGTGAACACCTGCGCCGTGACTGCCGAGGCGGTCAGAAAGGCACGGCAGGAGATAAGGCGACTGCGGCGAAGGAATCCTGACGTAAAGATGATCGTCACCGGATGTGCTGCACAGGTTGATCCGAAGGCCTTCAGCGCAATGAAAGAAGTCGATCTGGTGATCGGAAACGCTGAGAAAGTTGCTGCGGCAACCTGGAATGGAATTGCATCCGGCGAGTTGGGACAAGCGAACCGACTTCAGGTCGGCGACATCATGGATGTTACCGGAACGGAAGACCATGCCGTTGATGGAGTTGAAACCAGAAGCCGTGCCTATGTTCAGATCCAGAATGGCTGCGACCATCGCTGCACGTTCTGCATCATTCCATTCGGTCGCGGGAATTCACGATCGGTTCCGGCGGAGACTGCCGTGGAGCAGGTTCGAAGACTTGTTGGCCGAGGCTACCGGGAAGTCGTACTGACCGGAGTCGATCTCACCTCCTGGGGAAACGACCTTTCCGGCGACCTACGGCTTGGCGACCTGGTGTTGCGGATTCTGGGTGCGGTGCCGGAACTGCCGCGCCTGAGACTGAGTTCGATCGACTCAATTGAAGTGGATGGGAATCTGATACGGGCGATCGCCGAACAGCCACGCTTGATGCCACATCTGCATCTGAGCCTTCAGTCAGGCGACGACTTGATCCTGAAACGTATGAAACGACGGCATAGACGTGCCGATGCGGTTCGATTCTGTGAAGAGACGAGGCGGCTCCGGCCCGATATGACATTCGGTGCGGACATCATTGCGGGATTTCCAACGGAAACCGAAGCGATGTTCGAAAGCACGATGCGGATGGTCGACGAATGTGACCTGACCTGGTTGCATGTTTTCCCTTATTCGCCCCGACCGGGAACACCCGCGGCCCGAATGCCGCAGGTTGACGGAAGAGCGATCAGGGACCGGTCTGAAAGACTGAGAGCGGTCGGGCGCATTGCCGTTGAGACGCACCTTAAGGCGCAGGTTGGCCGGATCCACAGGATCCTGATGGAAAGCCCTACGGTTGGTCGGACAGAACAGTTCGCACAGGTTGAATTGTCGGTGCCGGGATTGAAGGGTACCATCGTTGAGGAAGGGATTAAGGGGGTGCGTGCGAATCGACTTACGGCATGACCCTGAAGAGGATTTCTTAGCGTGGGAGAGTCGTACGGAGCTGCGGATGAAGTGGAGCTTTCCGTCAAGACGATGCTCGATTGCCATCAAGGCGACTGAAGTTCATGAGGCGACGGGTCTGACTTGCTGAAATCAAACGGATTATGGAGTGCCTCCATTGGTCCGGACCAACTGACTGATTTTGGAACGCGAATACCGCTTCGTTCACCAGAATACGTTGGGCCACATCCAGCACAATTCGGGTTCGATGCGATTGTCATGAACGAGGTGAATGCATGCGCCGTGCCGACGGTGGGCACTCAATGGTAATTGTGGACCCGAAGGTGGCGCAGTCGCGCCAGATCCGGTGGCGTTCGACAAAAAGGCAATCGGATCACGTGTTCCTCCCGAAGCTTCCGTTTCCCCGGCATGGGATGACCTTTCGACGGAATGAATCCGGCAAGGTGCGCGGTGTGGACTGCGAAGTCTTTGACCACCTTGGTCTATTCCTGTGGTTCGGCCTTATCATATGCATGGCGATGACATCGGATCAACGGTGTCCGTTTGGAAGATGGAGGTTGTCCGTCACGGTGGATTTCCCGAAGGTGTCCGAAATGCCGATCGGAAGTCCCCACGCCACTCTCTGGGTTTGCCCAAATCAGGACAGAAGGAACCTGGTCTGGACCTCCATGCCCAATGTCGCGCAGTCGCCGGGCGATCGGTCGAACCTGTATTCGGTAAGGTACCCAGCTAACCTCGGCGAGAACGGAACGGAGAGGGGAGAAGATCAAGGTGGTCAGGATTCCAGGCGGTCCGAGTCCCGAACCTCGTCCAGATCCGCCGATGTCGACAGCATGCGCGAATCAAGCCGCAGTTCAATCACCGCAAGTCGGTCGGACGCCCGAGCCCGTTCGAACGCCGCCGGAAACTCCAAACCGTCCTCCACAGTCTCTCCATGGGCACCATAAGCTCGTGCAAGCGCGGCGAAATCCGGATTCTCTAGATCGGTCCCGGATACCCGACCTGGAAAGGCTGTTTCCTGATGCATCCGTATCGTGCCGTAGCGTCCGTTGTTACAGACCAGTACGATTGGGTTCGCGCCATACTGAATCGCCGTCGACATCTCGTTCAGGGTCATCTGGAAACAGCCGTCCCCTGCGAAGCAGACAATCAACCGATCGGGGTGTTGCAGGGACGCGGCCACTGCGGCAGGAAATCCCGTGCCCATCGACCCCGATGTCGGCGACAGCTGCGTACCGTGCCCCTTGTAGACAAAGTAACGGTGCACAAATGCAGCGTAGTTTCCCGCGCCATTCGTGACAATCGCATCATCAGGCAATGCATCGCTTAGCCAGCCTACAACACGTTCGAGTTTTACCGATCCTGGCGTTTCCCTGGGTTGACTCCAGACGTCGTAGTCCATCCGGGCGTTCTCGGTCCAGGCAGTCCAGTCACCGACCTTGGGAGACCGCACGAGTTGGGCAACCATATCAGTTGCCCGAGCCGCAATACATAGATCGGTCCGATAGACAGACCCGGGCAGATCCGGATCAGGATGAACATGTAGAATCAACCTGTCCGGTACAGCTGGGTCAACAAGCTCGTATCCGCCAGTCGTGATGTCGCCAAGGCGCGCTCCAAGCACCAGCAGACAATCGGAGTCCTGCAACCGCCGCGCCAATGCCGGACTCATTCCCACGCCCAGATCACCGATATAGTTTCGCGAGCGGTTGTCCATCAGATCCTGTCGGCGGAATGGAGTCGCAACCGGCAGGTCCTGCCGCTCAGCAAAGCGGCGAAGCATGGCGCTGCTTTCCCTATCCCACCCGGATCCGCCAGCGATCACCAGCGGTCGTTTGGCTCTCGCCAGTGCTTCCATCAGACAGCCAGCATCGGTTTCGCTCGGCCCGGAGCGAGGTGAGGCCGTCGGGAGAAGTATGGGAACGTCCGCTTGTTGGGACAGCATATCTTCCGGCAAAGAGAGAACCACCGGTCCGGGGCGCCCGGACGTCGCGATGTGAAAGGCCCTGTTGACGTATTCCGGAATTCGCCTCGTTTGGTCGATTTCCGCGGCCCACTTTGCAATTGGTCCGAAAAACGCACGGTAATTGATTTCCTGAAACGCTTCCCGGTCACGGTGCCCGCGCGGAACCTGGCCGACAAACAGGATCATAGGCGTCGAGTCCTGCCGCGCGACATGCACACCCGAAGACGCGTTGGTCGCCCCCGGCCCGCGAGTCACAAATGCGATTCCCGGGCGGCCCGTCATTTTTCCCGTCGCTTCCGCCATCATCGCCGCGCCGCCTTCGTGTCGGCAGACTATGTTCTGTATGCCACTGTCAAACAGTGCATCAAGAGCCGCCAGAAAACTCTCGCCGGGAACCGAGAACACGCGGCTCACGCCGTGCGCCTGAAGTTGATCCACAAGAATCCGCCCGCCGTGCCGCATTCCCATCGCCCTCCTTTTCCTCGCCTCCGGGAGAGTTTCATCCGCCTGCGGTGACGGCAAGACCTTGCGGCGAGCTTCCTGGCAACTACATGGGAATTTCCGTCCGGATTGGATTGTCAAATGCATCGACTACTTGGGATTTCAGGCTCGCTTAGACGTGACGCCACCAACCGTAAGCTGATGAGAGAGGCTGCTCGGCTGTATGGTCAGGCGGAATATGTCGAAGCCGACCTGCGTCTGCCTCTCTATGACGGTGACCTAGAGAAGGAACAGGGCATTCCCGACGGGGTGCAGCTGCTTGCTGACCAGATCACCGCATCGGACGCGGTCCTCATCTCTGGCCCTGAATACAACAAATCGATTTCCGGTGTCCTGAAGAACGCGCTGGACTGGGTGAGCCGGGTCAAGGGCAATCCATGGCAGGACAAACCAGTGGCTGTGATGTCAGCTGCGGCAGGGCGTGGTGGTGGCGAAGTGGGACAGTATGCGCTGCGTCAGGCGCTTCAGGCCTTCCACCCACGTCTCATCAGCGGAACCTCGGTGATGGTCGCCGCAGCCCACAGCGAATTCGATGCGAGCGGGCGTTTGATGTCGGAGAACTACATCGAAGCGCTGACAGGTTTGACAAGGGCGCTTTACACAGAAGTCGAACTCCTCAGGAGGCGCCCAAAAACACGAACCGAGTCGTGACTAGCTGCGTACCAACTTTTCGTATTCCTCTGAAACGTCCCGCGTCAGCGCACCGACCTCGAACGTATAGTCGCCAATTTGACCGACAGGCGTCACTTCGGCAGCGGTTCCCGTCAACCAGCACTGCTGAAAGCCTTCGAGTTCCGATGGCTCGATGTGCCGCTCATGCACCTTGATCTGGCGGTCGTTCAGCATTCCTATCACGGTCTGACGGGTCAGGCCATTCAGGAAACAGTCCGGCTCTGGAGTATGCACTTCCCCATCTCTGACAAAAAAGATATTGGCGCCAGTGGCTTCGGCCACAAATCCACGGTGATCCAGCATCATAGCGTCAGAACAGCCCTTCGCCTCGGCGGCGTGCTTGGACATCGTGCAGATCATGTACAGTCCGGCAGCTTTCGCAAAGCACGGCGCAGTTTCAGGCGATGGCCGCTTCCAACGGGAAACGTCAAGTCGGGCCCCCTTCATCTTGGCGTCGCCGTAATATGCGCCCCATTCCCACGCGGCTATGGCAACGCGGACCGGGTTCCTTGCCGAGGCAACCCCCATATCCTCACCGGCTCCGCGCCAGGCAATCGCCCGAACATAGGAGTCGGTCAGACCATTCCTGGCAAGTAACTCATATTTCGCGGCTTCGATTTCGTCGACAGTGAAGGGAATCGGCATGTCGATGGCCTGACCTGAGTAAATCAGGCGCTCTGAATGCTCGCGGCTTAGAAAGATCCTGCCGCCATAGGCCCGCTCTCCCTCGAAGACCGAACTGGCATAGTGCATCGCGTGAGTCAGCAAATGCACGTTGGCACTGCGCCAGGGCATGAACTGCCCGTCAAGCCAAATCCAGCCGTCGCGGTCATCATATCCTGCACCCATGGGATCGCTTCCTGTTCTGAGGGGGTTTCGGCCCCGGTTCTGGATTGTCGCGCAAGTTTGGACCGCCTCGGACACAGAATTGCGTTGAATCGGCGAATCGCTATCCAATGGGCCTTGGAATGTCAACAACACTGACGTAATACTGAAGCGGACTGCGTGGAATTGGGATTAGGCCATGTCGGAAAACGGATCTGTTGGCCCAGGCGGCAAAAACCTGCTGTACCTTACTGATGACCAACTGCGAAAGGGAATCGAGGCGATGTTCTTCGCCTATCGTGGATTCACGTCCGACCCCGACCGCATCCTGTCGGATCAGGGCTATGGAAGGGCGCATCATCGAGCCATTCACTTCATCAACCGAAGTCCTGGAATTACAGTGAATGATCTTCTTCACACGCTGGGCGTAACGAAGCAGTCCCTCAACCGGGTGCTGCGAAAGATGATCGGAGACGGGCTGGTTGAAAGTCGCGTCGGCCGTCAGGACAGGCGCACACGCAACCTTTATCTCACTCAACAGGGCGCAGCGCTTGAGGCAGAGCTCTCCGCTGTACAACGGGGCCGGATGCGGTCTGCCTTCAGGCGGGCGGGACCTGAAGCCGTTGCCGGATTTCGAACCGTACTTGAGGCGATGATGGAACCGGAAATGCGCGTCCGTTACAATGCGATGAGGACAAAGGGTCAATGAACACTCAGCCTGAACCGCATCTACTTGTCGTCGATGACGACGAGCGCATTCGCGGACTTCTTCAGAAATATCTGCTTCGAAACGAGTTCCTCGCAACCGTGGCTCGGGATGCAGCACATGCCCGGCGGTTGCTGTCCGGTCTGGAGTTCGACCTGATCGTTCTCGATGTGATGATGCCCGGCGAAGATGGTGTGGGTCTGACGCAGAGTCTACGCGACAGTGATGTAACCACTCCGATCCTTCTGCTGACGGCAAAGGCGGAGACAGGGGATCGGATCAGAGGCCTCGAGGCTGGTGCCGACGACTATCTGGCAAAGCCATTCGAACCAAGGGAACTGCTTCTGCGTATCAATGCGATCCTGCGTAGGGCACCCGTCGCGCAGATCACCCCGGAGACGCCCAAATTCCTGGCGCTGGGGTCAATTCGCTATGATAGGGAGCGTGGCGAGTTGTGGCGCGGTGATGATCTCGTGCGGCTAACGGCAACCGAATCCCAGCTGATGAGGATATTCAGCGCCACACCCTGTGAGCCACTCACCCGTGCGAAGCTTGTTGAGGATCTGGGACGCGACCGGGGCCAGGCGCAGGAGCGGGCCGTGGATGTCCAGATCACCCGTCTGAGGAAGAAAATCGAACAGGATCCAAAGCAGCCTCGCTTTCTGCAGACCATTCGTGGATCGGGATATATGCTCGTGCCCGACTGATTCCGACCGGAAACTCCGGTCTCCACAGGAAGCGACAGGTTTTCGGTATGCTGGACCGATGCAGAATGCCCGGCCTCCGGGAGGGGAAATCCAGGCACTTGTCCTTGCCGCAATATTCATGTCTCCTGATGCCATGACAACACTGCTCCTTACCCATTCCTCAAGTCTGGATCATGTCACTCCACCCGGTCATCCCGAACGAGTGGCTCGTTATGAGGCCATCATGTCCGCACTGGCGGACGAACGGTTCTCGGCGCTCGACCGCCGGGAAGCCCCAGTCTGCGAACGCTCCGATCTTCTGCGGTGTCATCCTGAGGATTATCTTGGTGACGTCGAAGCTGCAATTCCCGCAAACGGCAGCCGGTCCCTCGATCCTGACACCCACGTATCGCCAGGATCTCTGGAGCCTGCACTACGCGCGGTCGGTGGGTGTTGCGCCGCGGTTGATGCCGTCCTTCAAGGCGGTTCTTCCAATGCCTTTGTCGCCATGCGCCCGCCAGGCCATCATGCGGAGACCGCACGGGCCATGGGCTTCTGCCTGTTCGGAAACGTCGCGGTCGCGGCGAAGCGCGCATTGGACGAACACGGCCTCGGCAGGGTCGCAGTGATCGATTTTGACGTTCATCACGGAAACGGAACCCAGGACCTTCTCTGGAATGAAGAGCGCGCACTGTTCTGCTCAACACATCAGATGCCGCTATATCCGGGCACCGGAGCCGTGAGTGAGCGCGGTGCGCATGAGAACGTGCTGAACGCTCCGCTCGACCCATCGAGTGGCGGCGCGGAAATGCGTCAGGTGTATAGCGAACGGATACTGCCAGCGATAATGGAATTCAGGCCGGAACTGATCCTGGTCTCGGCTGGATTTGACGCCCATCGGGATGATCCGCTTGCCAGCCTTAACTGGTTGGAAGAGGATTTTTCGTGGGTCACGAGAAGGATCTGCGAAGTGTCTGGGCAACTGTGTGGCGGACGCCTCGTATCCGCACTGGAAGGTGGCTATAACCTTGACGCGCTGGCAGCCAGCGTGGCCATCCATGTGCAGGAGTTGATGGCGGCGGCAAAGTAATGCCGTTGCGGCCTCGATGCTCCAAGACGCGCCTGGGGACCTCTTCGAACCAAGGAATCCTCATGGATGAAGGCAGGCGGAACTGCATGACTGGCATCCGGTCCGGATTGTGGCTAAATCGCCGCAATGGAAGATGCGGACCATTGAATCCAACCAAGAACGACAATTGGAGGCGGCATGAGTGACAAGTCTGTCAACGAGATGGGTTTTGAAGAGGCAATGCACGAGCTCGAATCGGTTGTCCGACAATTGGAGTCGGGCGATGTGGAGCTTGAGGCTTCAATTCAGCTATATGAGCGCGGTGCCGCGCTGAAAAGGCGTTGCGAAGAAAAGCTCAAGGAAGCGGAGGAAAAGGTCGCTGCAATCACGCTCAATGAGCGCGGCGAGCCCAATGGTACCAGCCCGGTTGACAGTCCGTGAGCTTTCGGTCCGCCCTGGATGAAGCGTCAGCGATGACGCGTACCCGACTGGTTGAAGTGATCAGGGCTCAGATCCCCAAGCCGCTCGTTGAACCGATGATCCACGCCGTTGTCGGTGGAAAGGGAATGCGCGGCTTTCTGGTGCAGCAAAGTGCGGGGCTACACGGAATCTGCGCCGATCGTTCCGCACTTGTGGCGGCGGCCATCGAAGCGATCCATGCCTATTCGTTGATTCATGATGACTTGCCTTGCATGGACAATGATGACCAGCGGCGCGGTCGGCCAACCGTTCATGTGAAATGGGATGAAGCGACAGCTGTCCTCACAGGCGATGCACTCCAATCCCTGGGGTACGAACTTCTGTCCAGCGAATTGGTGGGCAATGCGAGTATCCGGCTCGCATTGATTGAATCACTTTCCGTCGCAGCAGGTGCGCAGGGAATGGCCCGGGGTCAGGCACTCGACCTAGCTGCGGAGATGGCGGCAGAATCCCTTACGCTTGAGGAAATCACTGAGCTCCAAATGGCAAAGACTGGTGCGCTGATTGAGTGGTCCTGTGTCGCGGGGGCGATCCTCGCAGGGGCGGAGCCGGAACCAATGCGGCAGTTCGCGCGTCCTCTGGGTCTCGCCTTCCAGATCGCCGACGACATCATTGATACAGAGGGTGACACTGCTGTCGCGGGCAAGCGGCTTCGGAAGGACGCAGCGGCTGGAAAGGCGACTTTTGTATCGCTGCTGGGACTTGAGGGTGCCAAAGCGCGCGCCAATGACTTGGTGGACGAGGCGGAGGCCGCATTGGCTCCCTTTGGCGCAAAGGCGGAGATCCTGAGGCAGGCGGCGAGATTCGCTATCTCGCGTCGGTCGTGATGCGGTGCGCTCGGGGATGAGCAGGAACGGATGGACCGCACTTACACTCCCAACCTGACAAAACAGTCTTCGGCAGAAAGAGGTTTCCTGCGGGACCCTGATCTCTGTCAGATCCCGGAAGGGAGGAACTGTGCATAAAAACCAGCATTGTGGTCAGCGTGATGTGTGGATCAATTGGATCCGTGCTCGCGGCGCTGAAACTGACCGTACCATCGAACTCGATGCTTCACTTGACCGGTAAGTCAGCCACTCGCAGCGAATTCGCCTCTTTCGAAGCTGTTTGAGCGGCTATGTATCCTGGGCGCCTGAAGTTGCTGATATGTGACGTTGCAACTCGGCCGCGGTTAATGGCGCTTCTGGACCCGATTCATCAATCTAGCCTATCCATTGCAATTGGATGATGTGGCGGACATCAAATCCAAGCAATTCAGGGGTTGAAAGGCACTCGGCATCTCTGACCCAGCCCGCGACCTACCGGAATTCCGTAATCGCCTCGAACCTACGCGCTTTCATATCCGCTCATTCTCCAGCACGGATTTCAGTCCGGAACGGTAATCGGGAAACAGAAGTTCCACGCCCAGGTCGTACTTGATCCTGTCGTTTCGGACCCGCTTGGATTCCGCGTAGAAACTTCGCGCCATGGGTGTAAGGTTGGCTTGATCGACATCGACCAATGGCGGGGCGGTCGCGCCAATCAGTTCGGCTGCGAAACCGATCACATCTTCGGGTGGGGCTGGGTTGTCGTCACAGACATTATAGATGGCGCCAGGGTGTGGCTGGTTGATCGACGCAGCCAGAACGCGAGCGATGTCGTCAACATGAATGCGGCTGAACACCTGTCCTGGCTTCAGAATTCGCTTCGCGATTCCGCGGCGGATTTTCTCGAACGGTCCGCGACCTGGGCCGTAGATGCCAGCCAGGCGAAAGATGTGCAGCGACAGGCCGGTCCCAGCCGCAATGGCCTGCCATTGCCGTTCTGCGGCCACCCTCCGCCGACCCCGTTCTGTCGCGGGAAACAGTTCATCTGTCTCGTCAACCCAGCCACCATTTCGGTCTCCATAGACTCCAGTGGTTGAGAGATAGCCTGCCCATTCAAGACTTGGTGCGGTTGCGGCTATTGCGTCGCCGACAGCGGCAACGACCGGATCTCCTTCTTCATTCGGAGCAATTGAGACCAATAGATGCGTTGCTTCACCGAGTGCCGCCTGGGGGTCGTCTCCTGGCCATACGATCGCTTCAATTCCAGTCGATTCCAGGCTGGCCGCTTTCTCTGGTCTGCGCGTCGTGCCAACGATCCGCCACCCCTGTGGAAGCAGTATGCGCGCAAGCGCCTGCGCCGAATAGCCGTGTCCGAAGGAGAACAGTACGTTTCCCATGCGATTTGGAATTGGTCCAAATCGCCGAAGAATCAAGTCGGTTTGCCGGACTTTATGCACAATGGACCACATAGGCTCCGAAATGCCCCGCCCCATTCCACCCTGAAGTGCAACACCAGTGGCGGTGGTGACCGGTTTTCCGGCCGCATGATGTTGCGTATCGGCCAGGAAGCGGCGACAGTCCCTGTGACCAAACAGGAGAGACTGCCATGCCCGAGGGCTACCGCCACCTGACCCATGAAGAGAGATGCCAGATCGGCGCGCTGAAGGAAAGCGGGCTGTCCGACGGGGCCATCGCGGCCCGTCTGGGCCGTGACCGTTCGTCGGTCTGGCGGGAGCTGCGCCGTAACGGCGGGGATTCGGGATACAGCCCGGGCGAGGCGCAGGGGAGGGCGGAGGCCCGCCGCGGCGCGGCTTCCTCGAACCCGAGGAAGATGACGCCCGACCGGTGGGCGCGCGTGGAGGGGCTTCTGGCGGAGGGCTGGAGCCCGGAGCAGGTCGCGGGACGGCTGCGTCTGGAGGGCGGCTGGACGGTGGGCCGCCAGTGGACATCCGAACACGTCAGGGCCGACCGGAAGGCGGGCGGCAGGCTGTTCCTGCTGCTGCGGCGCCGCGGCAGAAAGCCGAACTGGCGTGGCGGCAGGCACTCGGGCCGTGGCCACATCCCGGGCCGGGTGGACATCTCCGAGAGGCCGGATGAGGTGGAGAGGAAGGAGCGTGTGGGCGACTGGGAGGCGGACACGATCATCGGGAAAGGCCACAGCGGGGCGGTGGTCTCCCTTGTGGACAGGGCGTCGAAATACGCGCTTCTCCAAAGGGTTGACCGGAGAACCTCGGCCGCGGTCTCCGCCGCGATGGTGGATCTCCTCCGGCCTTCCGCCGCGCCCGTCCACACGATCACGGCGGACAACGGGAAGGAGTTCGCGGGCCACGCCGGCGTCGCGGCGGAGCTCGGGGCCGGGTTCTATTTCGCCACCCCCTACCACTCCTGGGAGCGTGGCCTGAACGAGCACACCAACGGGCTGGTCCGGCAGTACCTGCCGAAGGGGACGGACCTCCGCGCGGTCACCGACGCGGAGGTGAAACGGGTGCAGGACCGCCTGAACGCGCGTCCGCGCCGGGCGCTGGGCTACCGGACGCCCGCCGAGGTGCTGCACAAGGCCCGCCCTCCCTGACGCCGCGCGACCGCCTCCCGCCGGCGCGCAGGAAGGGGGTGGACAGGATTTCGCCGTCGCGTCCGTCCGGGCTCCGGTCGGGCTACGCCCTCCCTGCGCCCGGACGGACGCGACCCGACCCGGCGGAGGCGTTGCGCCGCCCGGAAAGCCCGGATAGACTCCATACAGACGGGACCACAGCCGTCCCGGGGCCGGATCCGCGGCGCCCGGGCGGCCGGAAACCGCGCCTTCCGGCCATTCCCTACGCTCGGGCTACGCCCCCGCTGCGGGAATGGCCGGTGTTGCACTTCGGAGTGGAAGTGGGGCCCTTATTTGCCGTGACCAAGGTCATTGCCTCGCGATTGAATCAGTGCGCAACAGATGGAATCCGAGACCGCCCGCCCGGGGACAGTAATTCCTGGGACAGGAAGGCAGCACCTCTGAAAAGTCCCTGTTCTGATCCCGAATGCAGCTGAACTTCATTCCTGCGCTTGTAAGTCGCCGCCGAATGGACGCATATGGATTCTGTCGCTCCCGTGATGGGTGGGCAGTCGGCGGCCGCGGTGACCGACGCGAATGCGAACACCGCGGAATTTGGTTCAGGATCGGATTGCGCAGAGGAGGAACGATATGCCAACATTCATATTCGCCTATCACGGGGGAACAGCACCGTCAGATGCTGCCGAGACCGAACGGGTCATCGGTCAATGGAATGACTGGTACGCAGAAATGGGCGACAAACTCATCGATGACGGTGGACCCTGTGGTAAGTCCTGGACCGTGACCGGCTCAGGAGTCGTCGAGGGTGGGGGAGCCAATCCGCTGACAGGCTATACAGTCGTCGAAGTTGCGGACCAGAATGAGGCAAACGAGCTGGCGAAGGGCTGTCCAATGGTGCGGGACTCCTCAGGTTCAGTCGAGGTCTGCGAAATCCATGAAGTCTGATCTTCACGAACCGGATCCGCAACGCCACCTGAATTCGGGATTGGTCAAGGGCTGCCCCGAATGAGCGCACCGGACCTTGAGGATGCGTATGCGATTGAGTCGCCCGATGATGCCAGACGGCTTTATGCCAAATGGGCGGCAACCTATGACGACGGTTTCGTCGTCGAAATGGACTTTCACCTGCCGCGGAAGGTCGCTGAGGAATTTGCGCGCGCAAAGGGGACCGGACCTGTGCTGGACTTTGGCTGCGGAACCGGGCTCTGCGGCGAACATCTGGCCGACCAGGGTATCGGGCCGGTTGACGGCGTTGATCTCTCACCGGAGATGCTGGAGGTCGCGGCGCACAAGAATGTCTACCGGACCCTTCTTGAAGGCAATATCCTTGAAGGGTTGGATCTGCCCGCGAACCAATACGTCGGCATCACAAGCTCCGGGACCTTCACAAACGGCCATGTCGGTCCGGACGCAATCAATGCCTTGCTCCGATCTGCCGCGCGAGGGGCATTGTTTGCCCTATCAATCAACGTGAGGCACTACCACGCCCTCGAATTTGGCAGGAAGTTCGAGGAACTGTCTGACAGGATTACGGGGTTGGAGCTTCCAGAGATACCGCTATACGGTCCGAACGCCAAGGGCGCCCACAAAAACGACCGGGGATACATCGCGCTCTTCCGTAAGGCTTGACGGATGGGATTTCGGACTGATTCATGGGTTGGACCGCGCCAGCCAATCCAACTCGTCGTGACCTAGACATGCATCCGCTTCCTGCGCACCCTTGTTGTCACGGTGGCTTCTTCCGAACCGTCGTGAAACGAGCCAAACCAACGGTCCCAAGGCATTTCGACCGTGCCATAGTTGCACTCGAAATACCGGTGATGAAGTTGGTGGAAGAAATCTCCCATTTTTGCGCGCTCCCTGTTGTTCACATAGAGTTGGTCAAAGCCTGAATGCGAGAACACCGGATGCGTGGCCTGCATATATCCGTGGAACAGGACGTGAACCGGATGACTTGGCACGATGAAGTGGATCAGGAAGTTGGTGAAGAACAGGAGATGTTCGATCGGATGCATCGAAATGCCCGACCAAGGACCGACATTGACGTTTCGATGATGCAGGGCATGAGCGATTCGGTACAGCCACGGGATGTGCAGGGCCCGATGCACCCAATAGAAATGGAAACTTGACCAGATCACGAGGAACGGGAACATCAGCACAAACCATACGGGATGTTCGGGAAAGAGAATGGCCGGTGCCCACCCGTTCGCCATCGCCCAGTAGACCGGTAGTTGGAAGGCGGTCCATATTGTGATCCCACTCGCGATCGTCCAAAACATGTTGTCCCGAACCTGGTCCCTGAACGTAAAGGTTCCGTTGTCGGTGGCCTGGTCGCGTGCGTCGAACTTGAAGGTCTTGCCCTGTCCCCGGCGCATGTAGAGCCAGTAGTGCAACAGGCCCGCGCAAATGCAGTGTGGCACCAGGTTCGCAAGATAGACACGAAGAACCCAGTCCCAGTTCCATTCCTTCATGGTCTCCATCGGTGGCAGAATGGCGAAGAACACGAAGACCGCAAACGCGATTGTCAGTGTCGATGTGGTAAGCGCCATCCAATACGCCTGGTACCAGCGCAGGACGGCAAGTGGCCTTGGGGGCCATGAAAAGAGGGGATTCAGCGCCACTGGCTTGGCTGGGCGGTAATTCCAGCGCGCAGCCTCGGCGTCGGTCGCGAAGTCATTGGGCATAGCTGTTCCCTTCTTCGTCGAGAATTGCTTTCAGCTCAGATAGGTGGCGGACCGCCTGATCGTCGTAATCCTCAATCTCCCTGGCGGTCCTTTCGGCGATCTCGTCGCTCAGCACCCGTAGCTCCCGGCCGGTCTGCAGGGCACGGATGTAGGTCTCAGCAGCGCGTTCGAAGAAATACATCCGGTTGAAGGTGTCAGCCACGCTGTCACCGATCACCATGATGCCATGGTTTCCCATGATCATCACCTTTTTCTTCGGGTCGCTGAACAGTTGGGCACAGCGCTCACCCTCTGTTTCGAAGGCAAGTCCGCCGTAGTTCCCGTCAATTACGTAACGGTTGAAGAATATCGCTGTGTTCTGGTCGATGGGCGGCAGACCGCTATCGGCCAGCGATGCAAGCACGGTTGCATGGATCGAATGCACATGCATCGCACAGCGCGCATGCGGACAGTTGCGGTGGAGTGCGCCATGCAGCCCCCAAGCTGTGGCGTCAGGGGCGTTCGGTCCGGAGAGCGTGGTGGGGTCGTTGGCATCGAGCAGGATCAGATCGGACGCCCTGATCCTGCTGAAGTGCATTTGGTTGGGATTCATCAGGAACTGCGTGCCATCTTCGTTTACGGCCAGCGAAAAATGGTTGGAAACTGCCTCATGCAGGTTCAGCCGTTCCGTCCACCTGAAGGCTGCGGCCAGATCGATACGTTCCTGCCAATGTGCGATATTGGAGCGGGGCTGTAGCTTCGCGACTTCCACGGGATCCTCCGAAATCAACTACTGAGGAAAAAGCGGAACAGGCATACGGGTTCTCGCCTGTTTGCGACACATAATTCGCTCCCTCCCGACAATCGCCTGCGACCATCTGCCGTGATGGGTTGCCCGTTGAAGCGGGGAAGGGCAATGATCATGCCAGCGAGCCGACTTCCGATCCCTGTGGCAATGTCCCTTGGGGCGCAAGGGAACACATGGGTTGCCGTTGCGACAGTCTGCAGGCCATGGGAACGGTGAAGTTCCGAATGGGCTGTCGTTCACGATCAATCCCTCTGCCACCACTGTCCGTGAAACAGGATGTAGCGGCGCTTAAGTGAACCACCTTGCCGGAGATTTGGGTCCGAAACGGTTGGAGGATCCGGGCAAGGGAGAGAATCAGCGCCGCGCAGGCGGAGATTCAAGAGAGGCCAGTCAGAATTGGGACTGGACAGGTGCACGGCAAAGGCGCAACCACCTTTGTCCCTCTCCTGGCACACCGGGCTTGCCCGTCCGGGTCAGGAGACCGGTTTGTTTCTTCAAGCGCGTCCCAGCAAAGTATGTCGCAACAATTTCCGGAGGTGATTGTCAGCGGGTTCCGTTCCGATTAGCCTTGCAATTCATGGAGCGAACACCAAACATCCCGAAAGATGGGTCCGGAGTGCATTTGAAGGCCGGGAAAGGTGGCCTGTTCGAGGGCTATGACCTCGATGATCTTATCTACGATGAAATGTTCGGGGCCGATGGCGAATCCCGACACCACTGCAAACGGCTATGGGAAGCCCTGAACGCCATGCCGCTGGAGCGGATTGCTTCGATGCAGGCGGAGGCCGAGCGCTCCTTTCGCCGAGACGGAATCACGTTTACCGTATATGGGGAAGACGGCGAACGGGAACGGATCATTCCGATCGACTTTCTTCCCCGTCTGATCGAGGCACGTGAATGGCGGATCATCGAGACCGGCCTCATCCAGCGACTGAAAGCCCTGAACCTGTTTCTGGAGGATCTTTACGGGGACGCAAGGATCCTCAGTGATGGCGTCGTTCCCGTCGACCTGATTTTTGGTTGCCCGCAGTTTCGGATCGAGATGCGTGGCAAGAAGGTGCCACTTGGCGTCCACGTCTCGGTCTGCGGATCGGATGTCATTCGTGATCATGAAGGCTTCAAGATCCTTGAGGACAACCTGCGTTCGCCGTCTGGTGTTTCCTACATGCTTGCGAACCGGCAGGCCGTGAGTGGCAGTCTGCGTACGGTCTATAGAGAGCATTCAGTGCGGCCAATTGGACATTACGGTCTTTTGCTTCGGCAGTGCCTGGCAGAAATCGCCCCACTCGGTGTTTCGGATCCCTGCATCGTGCTGCTCACTCCCGGCGTTCACAACTCCGCATATTATGAGCATGTATTCCTCGCGCGCGAGATGGGCATCGAACTCGTTCAGGGTGACGATCTTTTCGTGCAGAACGGTTACGTATATATGCGAACGACGCGTGGGCCGCGCCGCGTCGATGTGATTTACCGTCGCATCGACGATGACTTTCTCGACCCGCTCGTCTTCCGGGCCGACTCGCGTCTCGGTACGCCCGGCCTGTTCCAGGCGTACAGGCTGGGCAACGTGACTATCGCGAATGCGCCGGGAGCGGGGGTCGCCGATGACAAGGCAGTCTATAGCTACGTTCCGGACGTCATTCGATACTATCTGGGCGAAGACCCAGTGATTCCCAATGTCGAGACCCATCTTTGCCGCGAGCCTGAGGGGCTTGAATTCACACTCGACAACCTGGATCGACTGGTGGTCAAGAAGGTGGGCGAGTCCGGCGGATACGGTATGCTCGTGGGCCCGCATGCGAGTGCGGAAGAACGTGACGACTTTGCCCGCCAACTGCGTCAGCATCCTGAGGACTATATTTCGCAGCCGACGATCACCCTGTCACGATCGCCTTGCCTTACTTCGGATGGTGCCGCACCGCGCCACGTGGATCTTCGCCCGTTCGCCCTGCAGGGCCGGGATTCCAGAATGGTGCCCGGTGCATTCTGCCGCGTCGCACTCACCCCCGGTTCGCTGGTGGTCAACTCCAGCCAGGGCGGTGGCGGCAAGGACGTCTGGGTGGTGGAGCGCTGACGCCGTGCTCTCGCGAGACGCCCAGAACCTCTACTGGATGACCCGGTACATTGAACGGGGAATCCATGTCTGCCGACTGCTGGCAAATCAACTCGATGCCATTCATGACCGCCCGACAGATGACATCGACCTCGGGTGGAGGAGACTCTACAGGGCGCTCGGCCGGGAACCGATTGGCGCAGGACTCATGTCGAGCGGCGGCGATGAATCCTTCATGCTGATGGATTCCTACACTCTGACCGACGACTTGGCGTTCGAGAGGCTGAATCCGAGCTCGGTCATTCAGTGTTTTGCTTTGGCCCGTGAAAACGCACGTCAGGTACGCAATGTCATCAGCCACGACATGTGGTCCAGCCTTAACGTGTCCTATCTGGAGATTCAGGACAGGCGTTTGGTGGATATCTGGAATGAGCGGCCGCGAGAGTACTTTGTCGATGTTGCGGTATCGGCGGAGACCTTTCGGGGCATCGCCGCAACGACAATGTACCGCGACCCCGGCTGGCATTTCTTTCGACTCGGTCAGTTCGTTGAGCGGGCCCTGCTGACCTGTGCGTTGCTGGACGCCCATCTCGAGACATTCCCCAGTGCACGTCATGAATCTGGTGCGGACTGGGCCTCTCTTCTCGATATCTGTGCAGCAGGTGGAGCATTCCGTCGCCAGAATTCAATCGCGTTTTCGGCTAGTGACGTGCTCGAATTCCTCGTGGCCGACCAGCATCTCCCAAACTCGATCGGCTTTGCCCTTCAGGAGGTCGAGCACGCACATTCGCAGGTTGCCTCCAACTGGAATTCCGGGACTGCGGAATGCGCTAGGCGGGAGGTGGGACGTGCCCGCGCCATGATTCGGTACAATTGGCCAGAGCGCAGCGCAGGAGATGACGACGAGGTCCGTGCGATGCTTGGCGAGATTTCCAGCGCATGTCGAAGGTTCAGCGACAACATCGAGGCCGCTTACCTCTCTTACACCGCAAAAGAAATCGCAGCGCGATGAGCAATCCGCCCACCATCTATTCGATCACTCACGACTCCTGGTTCGATTACGACGACAGCATCCATGGGTGTACGATGCTGGTGCGCCTCCAACCACGGGAGGACCGAGGACAGAGAGTCGAGGCATTTTCGGTTTCCGCCGATCCGGAAACCATTCCTGTCGCTTGCGATGACAGCTTTTCAAACAGATGCCACATGTTCAGCATTCATCGGAAGTTCACGCGACTTCATGTGCGATCGCGGTCCATAGTCCATATCGACCCAACGCAGGTTGCGGAAGACCTGGGGAAGCTGCCGGGCAAGCTGACCTGGGAGGATATCGATAGGCATTCAGGTTGGATCGGATTCTGGGACTATCTCGCGCCCAGTGGATTCGTGCGACCTGGAAAGGCGTTGGATGCGTTTGTCGAACGGCATGGTCTCCGACGGGGTCCGGATCCGGTTGGGACGCTTCGGGCGGCCTGTTCGAAACTGAACACGCACTTGGTCTATACCCAGGGAAGTTCAACAGTTGATTCTCCTGTCGACCACATAGCCGAGACCGGTGAGGGTGTATGTCAGGACTATGCCCATCTCATGCTTGCGCTGGGCCGTAGCTGGGGTATTCCGAGCCGATATGTGTCGGGCTATCTCTACATCGCAGATGTTCCGGACGCTTCCAGCCAGGAGGCCGCAAGCCATGCCTGGGCCGAATTCTGGCTTCCCCAATTGGGTTGGGTTGGTTTGGACGCGACCAACGACTCCGTGGCGGACCACAGGTTTATCCGTATTGCACAGGGACGGGACTATGCAGATGCCGCGCCGACGCGTGGAGTGGTTTATGGTGGAGGCGAAAAAACCATCAAGGTCGATGTTCGCGTCGAAGCTCTTCAACGCAATCTATCCGATGAAGCACTGATAGGCCGCGACGACCGGCCCGCAATCGGGAAACTGCCGTGGCAAGGCAGGGCCGCGACCTCGCCTTCAGCTACGTTACAGGACCAATGATCCTGCTGCATGACGACTTGGTGGAACCGAAGCCAGCGTCGCATCTCCTTGAAAACAGGTCGATTTACTTGCCACGTCACACCTGTTGACTCCGATTCCCATCCAATCACCAGATGTATTGGCTTGGGGCAAGTTTCATCCCTGAACAGGAGAACATCGGCTTTATCAATCCCGCCAAATGTAACCATCCGCGCTGCGTAGTTCTGACTCCAGCTAGATTCCGGGTACAAGCCAACCCTTGACCCCATTGGAATCTCCGATCTGTCGAGCTGGACCGATTGGATTGCCATCAGATTTCCCGAACCCTGAACTGGGCTGTGTTGGGAATCCCAACACTGCGACGGGCAGCTTGCCATCCCGAAAGAGCGGGAATCACAATACCACTTATGGTGTTCAGGTGACGCAACTGCGCATTAGTTGGTGATTGAGGTTGACAGAATCCGGCGATTGAATCACAATGCACTCCAATATGGAGAGATGGCGATGAAGTTGATGGCAGCCAAATGCTCCCACTGCGCAGGTACAAGGATCCCGCAGCAGGCAAGAAATCCGATGCCTCGATTGGGAAGCCGCTCCAAGAACGTCATTGTTCAGGCGGCGAGCGCCACCTTCCCGACTGCCGCTCGATGAAGTTTGCGACTCCGACCGGCCTGAAGTTCATGCAATTTCCGTGTCAGGGATTGCTGGTTGCGTTTCAACGAAGGCAGGAAAACGCGAATCATGAGTCTCTGCCGCAAAGTTGATGTCCTGCGGCCGACGGCATTTGTGCCTCGCGCCAAGCACGAGAGGACAACGGTTGAATGGTGTCGCAAGGCCATTTGCAGAGTGTGCTGGGGTCGGAGTAAGCTGCCATGGGCGGGAAGCACAGCTAAATACATGCCAACACAAGGCCAACAACCTAACAGATGTGCGAGCGCCGGAAGGACCGAAATCACGGCCGTGAAGGACCGGCAGTTCCTGCAAGTAAGAACTGCGGTCGTTGAGTGGACGGACGTTACGATGATGCAGGAGTTGGGAACTCTACGCGTAGGTGCCGTCAGACCATCCTGCGCAGCTCGTTTTCGTGGCCTACAGACAATTGCCCGCGCACCTCGTGCGCGGACAGGTGACCGACACTGTCATCCAATATGCAGAATTGGGCCGAATCACCTGATCGATCGGAGCGACGGCATGAGCGACACCCAGACCTACATGAGGGACAGGCAAACTGTGTGTCGGCTCCTTCCAGGGAGGGCCGGGAACTGGCGCTGGCAGGAGCGGATGTCAGGGGCGCAGCGATGGAATCACAACGCGACGGTCAATGAGCGCATCGACTGCCACACGAAGGCCGGAATTTCCTTCATCTACGTGGTCGGGCGTCGGTCGCTGACCGTGCGTGGCCGGTCCGTCGCGAGCATGGCGGATGTCTCCACTGCATCCCAGCGGGACGCCAACTTTCCGGGAAGGAGCGTTTTACAGAATGGAGTGCTGAAACGGAGGGCCGACCCCACTGGTCGTGGCAGCCCGGTCTTCATTCTGCAATACAGGACCAACGGGACCGTCAGAGCAATCCCGGCGCACACTAGCCTGACCTGTTCGGCCTGCTGCAACGTTGACGCCACTGACCGCAGCTGCTTGAGCCGGTTGGTGCTTGTATGCGTGGTCCGCAAACATGCGAACTACGTCGGCGTGCAACATCAATGCATCCGGAACTGGCGCATCCGCAAGGGGAGAAGGTGCCGTCGGGTGGCAGGTGAGCCGGCAAAACGATTGGCGAAAAGTGGCCTGACGGCACCTTCGTATCTGACCTGCCAGATCTTCATCGCGGATCTGGACCGCGAAAAGGAATCGGTCTACGCCGCTGGAGCGGTGGCATTTGATCGCATTCCGCACCACTGCAGGTTGGCGAAAGAGAGGATCGGGACATATTTGTCCGGAGAGACGACCGTAGACGGAGAAGCGATATTTCCGAGTCCGCTTAAGTGCAGCCAGGCTGGGACTTTCCTTCTCTCTGGCGACAATTGTTTTGGCCTGTCTCTTTCGAAATCTACGGGTTGCGGCAATGTCCGCGACATGGGAACGCTCGCCCAAGCGGCGTCTCTCTCCGGTGTCATTGTCGGTTGGTGGCTTCGCCATAAGGATTTGGTCTTATGAGTAGGACAGTTAGGGTGCTGGATCAGTTCTATACACGCCCGGAAGTCGCTGAGGTATATGTGGCAACGATAGCCGCTCGTTGGAATGATCCCAATGTCCTGTTCGTTGAGCCTTCTGCGGGTGCCGGTGCCTTCCTTCGCCCGCTGCTTGACGCTGGCCGAAAGGTCCTCGCTGTTGATATTGAACCGCAAGTGCCGGACATTCTGCGCCGGGACTTTCTGGCGTCGCAAGAGATTTTCGCTGGGGAGCATTCTGCGGTCGTTGTCATAGGCAATCCGCCATTTGGGAAGAATGCCTGCACCGCAGTTCGGTTCTTCAATCATGCGGCTGAACACGCAGACGAAATCGCCTTCATCGTACCACGCACCTTCCGAAAAATCAGTATCCAGAGGCGACTTCACGCGAATTTCCACCTGTCTGACGACGAAGATGTTGAACGGTATGCATTCCTGCGTTCAGGGAACCCGCATGATGTTCCATGCGCATGGCAGATATGGACAAGGCAGGTAAACGAACGGCACATTCCTTCACCGCCTTCGGTGGATCACCTGATTGACTATACGACTCCTCGGATGGCCAATTTCGCGATGCGGCGCGTTGGCTTCTATGCTGGTCGTGTTGTTACGACGAATATCCTATCCCTATCGCAGACAACGCACTATTTCATGCAGGAGATGGCGGATGGGGTTATCGACGCGCTGCGCCGGGTGAATTGGTCGGAACTGGCTGCGCAGACCGCTGGCGTAAGGTCGCTGTCCAAGGCGGAGATCGCGTTCAAGTTGAGCGAGGTCTATCGTGCCTGAGTACTCAGAAAATCAGATGCACGGCAAGAGCTTCGAGAACATGATCAAGGCGGCTGGTGTGTTCGGTTGGGCTGCAGCAGACCGGGAGCGAACCCCGAACGACAGATTCGACTTGGGCTCAGCCGATGACGGTAAGTTAGGGTTTCCTACTTCGATCAAGTCAACCAAAAGCAACATAGTTGGGCTGTCGGATGCTCGACAGTTCTGGCGTTCATTTGGTTTCGCTCCCTACCGGTTGCTTGTCGGCAGCTATAGTCAACAGGCCGGTTTCAAGGTGTTCGGAGTGATCCACGAAATCTTGCTCCGAGAAAAATACCGTGCGGCTCTATTGGGTCGAATTACAGAGGTGAAAGTCGAGCGATTTCATAGCGGACTGAAATTGTTTGGAACTGGGCGAGATGGGCAAAGACGTGCCAGCGCATGGGCACGGGAGCGAAAACAGGAGTTGAAACCAGATACTGGGCTGGTCACCCTTAACCCCAAGATCGATTCGAAGAACCAGCGCCGTCTTCAATGTAGCGTCCGCCTGTCCAGGCTGATAGAGATTCTGGAGGCTGACGACTACGTAATTCATACCAATAACTTCGGAACTTTGGCATTGCCGCTAAGAATTGTTAGCGGAAAGAGGAAGCTGAAGAAGGGCCGATAGGGACAGGGAAATCGAACTACGGGTTTAGTGGCTCAACGGGCAAGAGCTGACCCTACCGTCGCTGAAGGGATCCGGCTGGAATCGCCGGTTTCTTCAAATGACCCTTGCGTGTTGGTCCCGATACATTCCTGTTCGTTGTCTGCGCACTTCAGCTTTGCGGCTGGCGTGGCATGATGCCATGCTATGGATATGAGGACGAACGAGCCTTCGTTTGATCCGAATCGACCAACCGGGGATTCGGGATATGTCTGGAGCGGAAGAAGATGCGTTCGGCGAGCCAGAGTACCTACGCTGGTGTGGTTTAGGCATTGCGATGGGGATTGCAAAGGCATTGATGATCCGCATTGGACGACCCGTTTGGAGAGCTTAGGCACTGTGCCCAATGCCCAATGGGTGTTAAGCTGATCATATGAATTCAGGCATAGCCAGAACATCTGTCGGTTGGATCCCGGTTTCATCTGGCGCGTTGGGATCAGGCATTGTCTCTGCCCTCACGAGACGATACCCCGGTCTTCCAGGCCGGCCATTTGCTATGCGAAGACATATGGTTCCCCCAGGTTTCAGGGAGTGAGCGACATGCGAACGGTTCTTTGCTTCGGTGACAGCAATACTCATGGCACACCAGCAATGAATGAATTGACCGATCAAGGGCGTTTCGACCGCGAGGTTCGTTGGCCGAATGTCATGGCTCGCATGCTTGGTTGTCGATGGGAGGTGATTGCCGAAGGACAACCAGGGCGCAATGCCGTCTGCGATGACCCCGTGGAAGGCGTGCATAGGAATGGCTTGAGGGTTCTTCCTGCGTTGCTCGAAACACATAGGCCGCTTGATCTGGTAATCGTGATGCTCGGGACCAACGATCTGAAGGTGCGGTTTTCGATGCCAGCCAGCGATATCGCCTTGGGGCTGGAGCGTTTGGTGACCGTGATCAAGGCATCCAACTCAGGTCCGGATCTGGCACCGCCTCGGGTGCTTCTCGCGGCACCCGTGCCAATTGAGGAAGTTGGGTTCCTGGGGGACATGTTCCAGGGAGGCGCCGCGAAATCGCGCGCGCTGCCGCCCCTTTTGGCTGATGTGGCCCGGCGTCAGGGCACGGACTTCATTGATCTTGGCCGCGTAGCCGAGGTGGATCCGGTTGATGGCATTCACCTGACCGCCGAGGGGCAGGCTTCAATTGGGGCTGCCATGGCGGAAGCAGTGGCAAGCCTGTTAGATGGAGAGGACTAGGGAGCGAAAGGCATGTTGAAAGGGATTGATCCGCGGCTGAACGCGGACGTGCTCTATGCACTGCGGGATATGGGCCATGGCGACGTGGTGATTGTTGCCGACACGAATTTCCCGGCAGGATCCATCGCTCGGGAAACCATGCTTGGAGAGTTGCTGCGCATGGAGAACCTGACCGCTGGCGAGGTGACGGATGCGATATTGTCCGTCCTCCCCCTCGACACTTTCGTCGATGATTTCGCCGGAAGGATGGAGATTGTGGATGATCCAGATGCGGTTCCGCCTGTTCAGGCCGAGGTGCAGGCTGCCATTGATGCGGCCGAGGGTGCGCATCGCCCAATGGTCGGGATCGAACGATTCGCGTTCTACGAACTCGCCAGGCGGTCCTATGCCGTGATTCAGTCCGGCGAGCGGCGGTTCTATGGATGCTTCATGTTCCGCAAGGGCGTGATCCCACCGGAGACGTGAAATGAGTGGAAAGATCGTCATTTTGGGTGTCTTCGTCGCCGATACGACCTACCGTGCGCGCCGCCTGCCCAGGATGGGCGAGACTGTTCTTGGCAGTTCGTTCGCGCTAGGTCCTGGCGGCAAGGGATCCAACCAGGCCGTCGCCTGCGCGATGGCAGGCGGGGATGCACACTTCATCACAAAGCTTGGAGTGGATCCATTCGCCGATCTCGCATTTGATATCTGGAAAAGCGCCAATGTGGTTCCGGAGGTCACCCGGCATGCTGATGGGTATACCGGCGCCGCCTTTATCTATGTCGGCGAAGACGATGGCGAGAATGCGATCATCGTCTGCCCCGGAGTCGCGCGGACCATCTCTCCCGAATATATCGAGGGTCGGGAGAGTCTGATCAGGGAAGCTGACGTCTTCATGACCCAGCTGGAGCAACCTGTGGACGCCACGATGCGAGCGCTGGAGATCGCGAGGCAGGGTGGAGCGCAGACTATCCTGAATACTGCGCCTGCGGTTGATATGGTGGAAGGCATGCTCGCGCTATGCGACTATGTGACCCCGAACGAAACCGAGGCCTCAGGCATCACCGGGCTACCTGTCACCACTGTCGAAGAGGCGCGTGAGGCCGCCGAGTTGCTGCTGGCCCTCGGGGTGGGAGCTGCCATCATCACTCTGGGCGAAAAGGGTACTTTGTATCATGACGCCACACAATCAGTGCATGTGCCTGCATTCAACGCGGGACAGGTTCTGGAAACAACGGGTGCAGGTGATGCCTTCAACGGAGGATTCGCCGCGGCTCTCGCCCGAGACCTGAATCCAATCGAGTCCGTGCGCTTTGGATGCGCCGCCGCAGCTCTTTCAGTGACGCGGCCCGGCACGGCCGCATCGATGCCGACGCGTGAACAGATCGAAGAGCTGCTGTGAGCGGAATGCCCTTTCGGGGACGGCGTTGGCTATTGGTTCCCGATCCCGTGCGGAAGCGAGCGATGATCCAGGCTCTATGTGCCGGCCAATTCCGCAAGAATTGCTTGAGTGGCAGCTTTGGGATCAGCCGCTTTCAATATCGGGCGGCCGATCACGATGTGATCAGCACCTGCCGCGATAGCGCCCGCCGGAGTTGCGACCCGTTTCTGATCCTCGAGGCCGGAACCTGAAGGACGTACGCCTGGCGTCACGATCAGCCGCCCGCAGGATTCGGGAAGGGCACGGACCGCGGCGGCTTCAAGTGGGGAGCAGATCACGCCGTCGGCAGCAGCTTCGAAAGCCCGGACCGCGCGTTCGACAACGATTCCGGACGCCGTTCCATTCACAATCATCGAATCGTCGAGATCGGTGCGGTCAAGCGATGTCAACACCGTCACCCCAATGATTTTCAGCTTTGAGTCTCCTGCCCCAAGACGTGCGGCCCGGACAATATGCGGATCACCGTGGACGGTAAGGAAATCGATGTCCATGCGCGCGACGGTCCGCACCGCCGCCTCTATCGTGGCGGCGATGTCGAACAGCTTCAGGTCAAGAAAGACCCGCTTCCGGTGCCTGTCCTTGAGTTCCGCAGCGAATGCCAGGCCTCCCCCGGCAAGCATTCCAAGCCCGATCTTGTAGAAAGAAACGGAGTCGCCGAGACGGTAGGTCAGTTCACGTGCGTCTGAAGCTTCCGGAAGATCAAGGGCGACGATCAGTCTTTCATCAGCAACATACAATTCCGGGATCCTTGAGGAAAGTCAGCTGTTCGAACAAGGCGGGCATCCGCCCAAGGTCAACCCGGCCTGAACACGCGGCCAACCTGACTTCCGTCAGTAACGATCTTTACGGAAGAGTGCGGCCATTTGTGCCGAGTGGGTTGAACTTCTTCTGGCCGATTTCCAAATCTGTTGCAAGGCCGATGCGGGCATGCCGAAAGCGGGTGCCCGGAACCGGCGCTTGGACAAAGGAGAGAGCCATGAATCTGGAGAAGCTCACTGAACGATCACGCGGCTATCTACAGGCTGCCCAAACCATTGCCCAGCGCGAGGACAACCAGAACTTTGTTCCGGAACACCTCCTGAAGGCCCTGATGGATGATCAGGGGGGATTTGCCGCAAATCTGGTAAGAAGGGCAGGCGGTTCGCCCGAACGCGTTGCTGAGGCTGTGGACCTGGCGGTTTCGAGACTTCCGAAGGTCAGCGGCACCACAGGCCAGATGTACATGGACAGGCAGCTCGCAAAGGTAATTGACGAGGCGGAGAAACTCTCCGTTAAGTCCGGGGACGAATTCATTCCCGCCGAACGGATCCTCACCGCGCTCGCGATTGTGAAGTCGAAGGCTAAAGAGGCGCTCGAGGCAGGGGCCGTTACGGCTATGGCGCTGAACTCCGCGATCAACGACATTCGTAAGGGGCGAACGGCTGACAGCGCGTCGGCTGAAGACGTTTACGATGCGCTCAAGAAGTTTGCACATGACCTGACAGAGGCTGCCAGCCAGGGGAAGATCGATCCCATCGTCGGCAGGGATGAGGAAATCCGCCGTGCGATGCAGGTGCTGAGCCGTCGGACCAAGAACAATCCGGTGCTGATCGGTGATCCTGGCGTCGGCAAGACGGCGATCGCCGAGGGTCTGGCGATCCGTATCGTCAATGGCGACGTTCCGGAGAGTCTCAAGAAGAAGAAGCTGATGGCTCTTGATATGGGAGCCCTGATTGCCGGCGCAAAATACCGAGGTGAGTTTGAGGAGCGGCTAAAGGCCGTCCTCAAAGAGATTGAGGCCGCTGCCGGCGAGATCCTACTGTTCATCGACGAGATGCATACGCTGGTTGGGGCGGGAAAGTCCGAAGGGGCGATGGACGCTGCCAACCTGATCAAACCGGCGCTAGCGAGAGGCGAACTGCATTGCATCGGCGCCACCACACTCGATGAATACCGAAAATATGTCGAGAAAGATGCGGCGCTTGCCCGCCGTTTCCAACCGCTCTTGGTGGATGAGCCCACTGTCGAGGACACGGTTTCAATTCTGAGAGGGATAAAGGAGAAATATGAGCTGCACCACGGTGTGCGGATCTCCGATGCGGCATTGGTGTCGGCGGCGACGCTCAGCAACCGCTATATCACGGACAGGTTCCTGCCAGACAAAGCCATTGATCTGGTGGACGAAGCGGCAAGTCGCCTGAGGATGGAGGTGGACTCCAAACCAGAGGAGCTCGACGCGCTGGACCGTGAAATCCTGCAGAAGCAGATCGAGGCGGAAGCGTTGAAAAAGGAGGACGATGTCGCTTCGGGCGAGCGTCTGGAAAGGCTCGAACGGGAAGTCTCCGAACTGCAGCAGCGATCGGCGGAGTTGACGGCGCAATGGCAGGCCGAGCGGGACAGGCTTGAATCGGCGCGTGAACTGAAGGAACGGCTCGACCGGGCGCGCGCGGGACTGGAGACCGCGAAGCGCGAGGGCAGTCTCGCGAGAGCTGGTGAGCTCAGCTATGGCATCATTCCACAGCTGGAGAAACAGTTGGTGGACGCCGAGGGTGCGGAAGGGCACCTGATGGTCGAGGAGGCGGTTCGGCCGGAGCAGATAGCCCAGGTTGTGGAGCGATGGACGGGGATCCCGACCGCGAAGATGCTTGAGGGCGAGCGCGACAAGCTGCTTAACATGGAAAGGGAACTGGGCAGGCGCGTGATCGGCCAGGGGGTGGCCATAACCGCGGTATCGAATGCGGTCCGGCGGGCTCGGGCCGGTCTGCAGGATGAGGGTCGGCCACTCGGATCATTTCTGTTTCTCGGGCCCACCGGCGTTGGAAAGACGGAGCTCACAAAGGCGCTGGCGGAATTCCTGTTCGACGAAGACAGGGCGATGGTGCGAATGGATATGTCAGAGTTTATGGAGCGCCATGCCGTAGCGCGGCTGATCGGGGCCCCACCCGGCTATGTCGGTTATGACGAAGGTGGCGTATTGACTGAAGCGGTTCGGCGAAGACCTTACCAGGTTGTTCTGTTCGACGAAGTCGAGAAAGCGCATCCTGACGTATTCAATGTGCTTCTTCAGGTGCTGGATGATGGGGTTCTAACCGACGGTCAGGGACATAACGTGAGCTTCAGGCAGACGCTGATCGTGCTGACGTCGAACTTGGGGAGCCAGACTTTGAGCCGGTTGCCGGAGGGGGCTGACGCCAGCCAGGCACGCCGGGACGTGATGGATGCCGTGAGGGCGCACTTCCGCCCCGAGTTCCTCAACCGGCTGGACGAAACGATCGTTTTCGATCGGCTGTCGCGGACGGACATGGACGGAATAGTCCAGATCCAGATCGAACATCTGCGTCGACGGCTGGCACAGCGGAACATTGGGCTGGCCGTGGATGAGGGCGCCAGGAAATGGCTCGCTGATGAAGGCTATGACCCGGTATTCGGTGCAAGGCCTCTCAAGCGCACGATCCAGCGGGCGCTTCAGGACCATCTTGCTGAAATGCTGCTATCGGGCGATCTCAGGGATGGCGAGACGGTGAACGTAAGTGCCGGACCGGAGGGGCTACTCATAGGAGAGCGGATCGCCACCTCGAACCAACACCCGCCGGAGAATGCTGTTCTCCACTGATTGGCGAATTCCTGAAATGTTTTCCGACGTGAATGTGAACGTGTTTTGAATAGGTGAATCCGTCTGTCACGGCTATATCACGTGGGACTGAAATCCTGGAGGAATAAATGGCCGGACGTTGGAAGGGCGATCTGAAATGGTCGGAAGTCACGCCCAAGGAAGTATACCTGTGCAGACGGCAGGTGATGGCCGGAGTCGGCGCGGTGGGGTTGGGAGCGGTGGCGGTGCCTGCTCTTGCAAAGCTCGGTGCCGTGCCGAGCGGCTATTCGACGGATGAGGAGCCAAATTCGTTCGATGACATCACCAGCTACAACAACTTCTACGAGTTCGGAACCGGTAAGGAGGATCCTGCACGTTACGCCGCTAGGCTGACGACGGAACCCTGGACTGTCCGAATCGACGGGCTGGTGGACAGACCTGGCGATTATTCATTCGATGACATTCTGGCACCGGTGGAACTGGAAGAGCGCATTTACCGGTTCCGTTGCGTCGAGGCCTGGTCGATGGTGGTTCCATGGGTTGGATTTGAGTTGGCGGATCTGCTGGAACGCGTGGGAGTGCAGGCATCGGCCCGCTATGTCGCATTCGAGACGCTTGTCCGGCCGGAAGAGATGGTGGGACAGCGCTATGGCGTGTTGGACTGGCCTTACCGCGAGGGCCTGAGGCTGGATGAGGCGATGCATCCGTTGACAATTCTGGCGACCGGGCTTTACGACGAGCCGATGCCCAATCAGAACGGGGCACCGATCCGATTGGTCGTGCCATGGAAATATGGTTTCAAATCGATCAAGTCGATCGTTCGGATCACTCTCACCGAGAATGAGCCGCCGACCAGCTGGAACATGGCGAACGCAAGGGAATACGGTTTCTACTCCAACGTGAATCCGAATGTAAGCCACCCACGCTGGAGCCAGGCAACCGAGCGGAAGATTGGAGGCGGTCTGTTCGCGCGTCGGGTTCCCACGAAGATGTTCAACGGCTATGAGGATGAGGTGGCGGGCCTGTATGCTGGCATGGATCTTGCAAGGTTCTACTGATTCACCTCGAAATCCGAATGAGCCGATAGGCGGGCTGGGCCGGGTATGACAGGACAGTCATCCCGGTTCCGGACCGGTTCTTGATCACCTATGGGGGAATTGTGGCCAACAGCGTGTTCATTTCACGGAAGATCAACAGCATTACGGGACGGTTCCCTCCGGGCCTGCTATATCTCTTGGCTCCTCTGCCGGCGATCTGGTGGTTCTATCAGGGACTGACCGGCGGGCTTGGTCCGGAACCGATCAAGTCCCTTGAGCATCTATGCGGTGAATTCGCGCTGCAGCTATTGATTCTTGGGTTGGCGGTGACGCCACTTCGGGAGTTCACTGGCGTGAACCTCATCCGGTTTCGGCGCGCCATTGGAGTGACCGCCTTCCTCTACGTCTTCCTTCATCTTTGTATCTGGCTGTTTCTTGACGTTCAGATCGTGAGCCAGATCTGGGCTGACATCCTTAAGCGTCCCTATATCACGATCGGCATGGTGGGATTTGCGACGCTCGTTCCTCTTGCAATGACATCGAACAATCTTTCGGTCCGCAAGCTCGGGCCAATTCGGTGGCGTTGGTTGCACCGTCTGGTTTATGGCGCCGTGCTACTGGGCGGCGCGCATTTCCTGATGGTGGTCAAGGGCTGGCAACTGGAACCGATGATCTATCTGGGCATTGTGGTGATTCTACTCATTGCGCGTCTGCCATGGCAGCGGCGTCGTGCCGCTGCCTGAGTCCTGTTGCGGTTAGGGATCCGACGTTGGCTTGGTCTTGTTATGTGATCCGCTTCAACCCCCAGATTTCGCGTGGAATGCAGTGATCGAAGAAATTTTGATTTTTTTCGAAAAAACGACTTGTCGACGGCAGCGTAGCAACGTAGATAGACCCTTACCGGTTTCGACAGGTCGTTGACCGGTGCGCCAAACGGGCCAATGTGGCGACGCGGCGGACGGAATTGCAGGAGCACAAGAGGCCGGATGCGCGGGCAAGGATTGCTGTGCTTTCGGCTGGGTTGCTTTTGTGGCTCTTTGACATCGCTGGTATCTGAAGGGATATGAGGGCGGTCTGGTCTACGCGATGGATCGGCCCTGCATATCGGCTCCGTAGGCTACGGCCGATGACCGGAGTGTCAGCTTCACTGTTTGACGGATGTCGTTTTTCGGAACGATGCACGTGAAACAGGAACTTCACCATCCTGTGTGGATCGGTGAGGATGTGCAGGGGTTCGAACGTCAAGGACAGGCCGGTAACGGTCTTTCAACTTGAGAGTTTGATCCTGGCTCAGAACGAACGCTGGCGGCAGGCCTAACACATGCAAGTCGAGCGAGCTCTTCGGAGTTAGCGGCGGACGGGTGAGTAACACGTGGGAACGTGCCCCAAGGTACGGAATAGCCTCTGGAAACGGAGAATAATACCGTATGTGCCCTACGGGGGAAAGATTTATCGCCTTGGGATCGGCCCGCGCTGGATTAGGTAGTTGGTGGGGTAAAGGCCTACCAAGCCTACGATCCATAGCTGGTTTGAGAGGATGATCAGCCACACTGGGACTGAGACACGGCCCAGACTCCTACGGGAGGCAGCAGTGGGGAATCTTAGACAATGGGGGAAACCCTGATCTAGCCATGCCGCGTGAGTGAGGAAGGCCCTAGGGTCGTAAAGCTCTTTCGCCAGGGAAGATAATGACGGTACCTGGTAAAGAAACCCCGGCTAACTCCGTGCCAGCAGCCGCGGTAATACGGAGGGGGTTAGCGTTGTTCGGAATTACTGGGCGTAAAGCGCACGTAGGCGGGCTGGAAAGTTGGGGGTGAAATCCCGGGGCTCAACCCCGGAACTGCCTCCAAAACTCCCAGCCTTGAGTTCGAGAGAGGTGAGTGGAATTCCGAGTGTAGAGGTGAAATTCGCAGATATTCGGAGGAACACCAGCGGCGAAGGCGGCTCACTGGCTCGATACTGACGCTGAGGTGCGAAAGTGTGGGGAGCAAACAGGATTAGATACCCTGGTAGTCCACACCGTAAACGATGAATGCCAGACGTCGGGCAGCATGCTGTTCGGTGTCGCACCTAACGGATTAAGCATTCCGCCTGGGGAGTACGGTCGCAAGATTAAAACTCAAAGGAATTGACGGGGGCCCGCACAAGCGGTGGAGCATGTGGTTTAATTCGAAGCAACGCGCAGAACCTTACCAACCCTTGACATCCCTGTCGCGGAGACCAGAGATGGTTTCTTTCAGTTCGGCTGGACAGGTGACAGGTGCTGCATGGCTGTCGTCAGCTCGTGTCGTGAGATGTTCGGTTAAGTCCGGCAACGAGCGCAACCCACGTCTTTAGTTGCCAGCATTCAGTTGGGCACTCTAAAGAAACTGCCGGTGATAAGCCGGAGGAAGGTGTGGATGACGTCAAGTCCTCATGGCCCTTACGGGTTGGGCTACGCACGTGCTACAATGGTGGTGACAGTGGGTTAATCTCCAAAAGCCATCTCAGTTCGGATTGCCCTCTGCAACTCGAGGGCATGAAGTCGGAATCGCTAGTAATCGCGTAACAGCATGACGCGGTGAATACGTTCCCGGGCCTTGTACACACCGCCCGTCACACCATGGGAGTTGGGTTTACCCGAAGGCCGTGCGCCAACCTTTCGAGGGGGCAGCGGACCACGGTGAGTTCAGCGACTGGGGTGAAGTCGTAACAAGGTAGCCGTAGGGGAACCTGCGGCTGGATCACCTCCTTTCTAAGGAAGGTCCTGGCTGGTCGATCCGTCGACCACATGGGCTGACTTTACAGTCCTTCGGGACACACTCGAAAGAACCAGGCCGTCCCCATATCCCTTCGGAACCTGCAACGAGCTGCCGCTCGTTACCCGGGTCGGTAGCTCAGGTGGTTAGAGCGCACGCCTGATAAGCGTGAGGTCGGCGGTTCAAGCCCGCCTCGACCCACCATACACGGGGATAATGGACAAGGGGGCCTTAGCTCAGATGGGAGAGCGCCTGATTTGCAATCAGGAGGTCACCGGTTCGATCCCGGTAGGCTCCACCAATACCAGGCCAGATCGCAAAGCCATGGAGGTTTTGCCATCCAGCCTGGATGGTCCGTTGCGGACTCCCATTGGAAGCCCGCAGCGACTGACATCGTACAGAGAGATACACATCGGTTTCGTGTCGGCCATCCCGCGTGAGGGGAGGCCGGCCGGTTTTTCCGGCGAGGCACGAAATCTTCCAAGTCAAGTACACTAACCCGCATGTCCGCAAGGGCATGCATTTCCTTTCTGGCCTGTCAGGCTGGGAAGGTGGGAAAGTGATGCTCTTGATCTGTGCTGTCCCGATATGTGGGGTGGCCGTCAGAGGAAGCCTGTCTTCTTCTGGATCAAGTCAAGCGCGAGAAGGGCGTTTGGTGGATGCCTTGGCAGTAAGAGGCGATGAAGGACGTGATACTCTGCGATAAGCCGGGGGGAGCCGAGAATAGGCTTCGATCCCCGGATTTCCGAATGGGGAAACCCACCTGACACGGTTCAACTGTGGCTCGTATGGGCTGTCAGTTGGCCGGTGACACAAACAGGTATTTGGGACCTGAATCCATAGGGTTCCAAAGGCAAACCCGGGGAACTGAAACATCTAAGTACCCGGAGGAAAGGACAGCAACAGCGACTCCCCCAGTAGTGGCGAGCGAACGGGGACCAGCCGAGCCATGAGAGTGACCGGAACAGTCTGGAAAGGCTGATCAGAGAGGGTGACAATCCCGTATGGGAAGCTCGAATGGACGTATCAAGTAGGGCGGGACACGTGAAATCCTGTCTGAAGATCGGAGGACCACCTTCGAAGGCTAAGTACTCCTTACTGACCGATAGCGAACCAGTACCGTGAGGGAAAGGTGAAAAGCACCCCGATGAGGGGAGTGAAACAGTCTCTGAAACCGGACGCCTACAAGCAGTCGGAGGGGCCATGAGCCCTGACGGCGTACCTTTTGTATAATGGGTCATCGACTTGGTCTTCCAAGCAAGCTTAAGCCGTTAGGTGTAGGCGCAGCGAAAGCGAGTCTGAACAGGGCGTCGAGTTTGGGGGATCAGACCCGAAACCGAGTGATCTAGGCATGGCCAGGTTGAAGGTACGGTAACACGTACTGGAGGACCGAACCCACATCTGTTGAAAAAGGTCGGGATGAGCTGTGCCTAGGGGTGAAAGGCCAATCAAACTCGGAGATAGCTGGTTCTCCGCGAAATCTATTTAGGTAGAGCGTCATGTCTTGCCCCGGGGGGTAGAGCACTGGATGGGTAATGGGGCCCCACAGGCTTACTGATCCTAACCAAACTCCGAATACCCGGGAGCACAATCATGGCAGACACACTGCGGGTGCTAACGCCCGTAGTGGAGAGGGAAACAACCCTGACCTACAGCTAAGGCCCCCAATTCGTGGCTAAGTGGGAAAGCAGGTGGGACGTCCAAGACAACCAGGAGGTTGGCTTAGAAGCAGCCATCCTTTAAAGATAGCGTAACAGCTCACTGGTCTAAACAAGATGTCCTGCGGCGAAGATGTAACGGGGCTCAAGCCACGAGCCGAAGCTTAGGAGTGCTTAGGCACTGGTAGCGGAGCGTAGTGTGATGCGGACCTGTCCGCTTTCTGTGAAGCCGGGGCGTGAGCCAACCGGTGGAGAGATCACTAGCGAGAATGATGACATGAGTAGCGACAAACAGGGTGAGAAACCCTGTCGCCGGAAGTCCAAGGGTTCCTGCTTAAAGCTAATCTGAGCAGGGTGAGCCGGCCCCTAAGGCGAGGCCGAAAGGCGTAGTCGATGGGAACCAGGTCAATATTCCTGGGCCAGGAGGATGTGACGGATCTCGAGGGTAGTTTCCCCTTATTGGATTGGGGTGGCTGCTTAGGGGTTCCAGGAAATAGCCCTCCATCAGACCGTACCCCAAACCGACACAGGTGGACTGGTAGAGAATACCAAGGCGCTTGAGAGAACGATGTTGAAGGAACTCGGCAAAATGCCTCCGTAAGTTCGCGAGAAGGAGGCCCGGTTCCAAGGCAACTTGGAGCCGGGGGCACAAACCAGGGGGTGGCGACTGTTTACTAAAAACACAGGGCTCTGCGAAGTCGCAAGACGACGTATAGGGTCTGACGCCTGCCCGGTGCTTGAAGGTTAAAAGGAGGGGTGCAAGCTCCGAATTGAAGCCCAAGTAAACGGCGGCCGTAACTATAACGGTCCTAAGGTAGCGAAATTCCTTGTCGGGTAAGTTCCGACCTGCACGAATGGCGTAACGACTTCCCCGCTGTCTCCAACATCGACTCAGCGAAATTGAATTGCCTGTCAAGATGCAGGCTTCCCGCGGTTAGACGGAAAGACCCCGTGCACCTTTACTACAGCTTCACACTGGCATCAGGCATGTGATGTGCAGGATAGGTGGTAGGCTTCGAAGCGGGAACGCAAGTTCCTGTGGAGCCGTCCTTGAGATACCACCCTTTGCCTGCTTGATGTCTAACCGCGGTCCGTTATCCGGATCCGGGACCCTGTGTGGCGGGTAGTTTGACTGGGGCGGTCGCCTCCCAAAGAGTAACGGAGGCGTGCGAAGGTTGGCTCAGAGCGGTCGGAAATCGCTCGTTGAGTGCAATGGCAGAAGCCAGCCTGACTGCGAGACTGACAGGTCGAGCAGAGTCGAAAGACGGCCATAGTGATCCGGTGGTCCCGCGTGGAAGGGCCATCGCTCAACGGATAAAAGGTACGCCGGGGATAACAGGCTGATGGTGCCCAAGAGTCCATATCGACGGCACCGTTTGGCACCTCGATGTCGGCTCATCTCATCCTGGGGCTGGAGCAGGTCCCAAGGGTACGGCTGTTCGCCGTTTAAAGAGGTACGTGAGCTGGGTTTAGAACGTCGTGAGACAGTTCGGTCCCTATCTGCCGTGGGTGTAGGATACTTGAGAGGAGTTGCCCCTAGTACGAGAGGACCGGGGTGAACGATCCACTGGTGGACCTGTTGTGGCGCCAGCCGCACCGCAGGGTAGCTATGATCGGACAGGATAACCGCTGAAGGCATCTAAGCGGGAAGCCCCCCTCGAAACAAGGTATCCCTCGAGGGCCGTCGCAGACGACGACGTCGATAGGCCGGAGGTGTAAGCGCAGCGATGCGTTCAGCTGACCGGTACTAATTGCCCGATAGGCTTGATTTGATCCAGTAGAAGCCAGGCTTCTTTGGATCGGGAGCATTTTTGCTTGACTTGGACACGTTTCCCCTGTTGGTCGGGCGGAGCGTGGCATTGTGCGAGGTTTTTCCTGGTTTGGTGATCATAGCGCGAGTGAAACACCCGATCCCATCCCGAACTCGGCCGTTAAGCACCGTAGCGCCGATGGTACTGCGTCCCAAGGCGTGGGAGAGTAGGTCATCGCCAAGCCTGGAAAGGCCTTCTGTATCTCCTGTATGATTTTGTTGGTTTCCGTGTGCCGGAGCCGGTAATTGGCGCGGGGTGGAGCAGCCCGGTAGCTCGTCAGGCTCATAACCTGAAGGTCGCAGGTTCAAATCCTGCCCCCGCAACCATCTTTACTTGCGACCCCGTAGCACCCGCTGCGGGGTTTTTGCCTTGGACGGAAATCGTAAGGATTCCAGCAAGATCGCCCTGAACGTCGATCTCCACCTTGCCGTCGACCGGGGTCAGTACGATCTGGTCCACGAGCGATCGCAGCGTGTCGGCGGCCTCAATGCGTTTCCCTTCGTCGTCGTCCTGCAGGGCGTCGTAAAGCTGTTGGACCCGCTTTCGGTATTGCAGTGCCATGTTCGGGTGCAGCAGGGGTGGCGGCTCGTCCGCTTCGGCCAGGAACAGTTCAAGGTCCTTCTTGCGCTTCTCAATCGCCACCATCTTCGCGTTGAGCGCGTCAGCCGCTCCACCCTTCAGAATCAGATTGAGCAGGGTATCGAGTTCCCGATCGATCTTCGCAATTTCCGCCTCGGCCGACGCAATCTCGGCGCGGCCTTCCATACGCAGCCGGTTCATCTCCTGCGTGAAGACTTCACAGAAATGGGCGAAGAGCTCCGGATCGACGAGTTTGGTACGCAGCGCGTTCAATACGCGCGATTCCAGCTCGTCGCGGCGGATGTTGACCCGGTTGTCGCAGGGTCCCCTTGTTGCGGGCCGTCGCACATCCGATCAGCGTCGCCGAGATCGCGGAATAGCCGCCACCACAGCAGGAACATTTGGTCAGCCCCGAGAAGAGGTACTTGGGGCGGCGGCGGGTATTGATCCGGGATAGGTCGGCCTCGCCGTTCTCCTTCCTGGCGATCTTGTTCTTCTCCTGTCGCGCCTTCACGGCACTCCAGAGATCGTCGTCGAGGACGCGCAGCTCCGGCACTTCCTGGATGACCCATTCTTCTTCCGGGTTGGGGCGGGCCTGCCGCTTGCCGGTGTTCGGATCCTTGACGAAGCGCTGCCGGTTCCAGACGATCTTGCCGACATACATCTCGTTGTTGAGGATGCCGTTGCCGCACTTCGGATTGCCGTTGATCGTGCTGAAACCCCAGTCTCCGCCTGACGGAGCGGGAATGCCTTCCTTGTTCAGGGCGAAGGCGATGGTCTTGGCCGATTTGCCGGCGGCATAGTCGCGGAAGATGCGGCGCACAACTTCGGCCTGGAATTCGTTGATGGTGCGATCGCCGCGGATCGGCTCTCCGTTCGCGTCGAACTTCTTGACCACATCGTAGCCATAGGCATTACCGCCACCCGATTTGCCGGCTTCGACCCGGCCACGCTGCCCGCGGCGGGTCTTGTCGGCCAGATCCTTCAGGAACAGCGCGTTCATCGTGCCCTTGAGCCCTACATGCAGATGCGTCACCTCGCCTTCCGACAGGGTGAACATCTTCACGTCGGCATAGGACATGCGCTTGAAGATGCCCGCGATGTCTTCCTGGTCGCGGGAGAGACGGTCCATCGCCTCGGCGAGGATCAGGTCAAAGCGGCCGCCCATGGCGTCGGCCATGAGCGCCTGAATGCCCGGGCGGATCAGCGAGGCGCCGGAGATTGCGTGGTCCGAATACTCCTCGATGATGTGCCAGCCCTGTTTTTCGGCATGGAGGCGGCACATGCGGAACTGGTCGGCGATGGAAGCGTCGCGTTGATTGTCGGAAGAATAGCGGGCGTAGATCGCGACTTTCAAAACATGGCTCCCATCCGTATCAGGAGGAGCGCTTCCTCCTTTGCCGTGACATCTTCACTTCCTCTGCATAGCACTCCTGCGCCGCCTGCCTCGCCAGGATGCCGACCAGACGCAGAAGGCGAGGGTCGGGATTGCCGCGCGGCGTAAACGTCAGCTCCGGCGCGTCCAGCAGCAAGGATTCGAGCAGCGCTTCGCGCTCTCGTCCTGTCATCTTTGCCGGGTTTCCTGGGGCTCGCAAGTTCATAGCTTTCAGCATTTGCCCCGATGGAAGCATAAGCAACGGAAATTGAAGGCGAATATTCGGCGGCGATTGGCGCGGGTGAGCGTGCTATCGCGTAGCCCAGCGTGCCCTGGCGAGCCATGGCGTAGCAAAATAACCTATCGGAATCCCTCGTTGGCCCGGTCATCATTGGCCTCGTCGCCTCTCCTCATGAGGTCATTGACTATTGAGGCAACCTTATCGTATTGTAATTAGCGATACAAGGCGCTATATGCCAACCAAGGAGATTCGCCATGGCCACGACCGCCGAACGCAAGGAATATCCGATCTCGATGCGCCTGCCCGAGGCGGATGTCGCGATGATTGATCGCGCCGCCAGCCTGCGCGGCCGCTCGCGCACCGATTTCGTGCGCGACGCCGCCGTACGTGCGGCCGAGGAAGTCGTCATGGAACAAGGGCTGATCCGGATGAGCCCGGAAGGCTTCGCCGAATTCATGGATGTGCTGGCGCGTCCTGCTGCTCCCGTTCCGGAGATGGTGGAAGTCTTGAAGCGCCCCGCGCCGTGGGAGCCTGGTTACCAAGCAAAGCGGTGACCCCTTGATATTATCGGGTCCCGAACCGCTTACCGCCGCTCACGATATGTCCGAGTTCTCCTGTGGCAAGCCGACGCTTGACCACTGGCTGAAGACGCGCGCCCTCTCCAATCAGCAGAAGGGCTTCACTGCCGTTCTCGTCGTTCATGAGGCCGGGCGCGTGGTCGGCTACTACGGCCTTGCGCCTACCGGTGTGGTGCCTTCGGTTCTGCCGCGCTCGATCAGGACGGGGCAGCCGCCGAATCCGGTCCCCTGCATGTTGCTCGGCCAGCTCGCGACCGACACAGCATGGGCAGGGTTGGGCATTGGCACCGGCCTTGTGAAGCACGCCCTTCAACGCTGCGTTCAGGCCGCTTCGCTGATCGGCGGACGGGCCTTGTTAGTCAACGCCGTCGACGGGGAGGCGGCCGACTTCTGGAGGCGGCGAGGCTTCGAGCCGTCCAGGGATGACCCGCTGGTCCTGCTTCGCTCGATCAGCGACATCGCGGCGTCGCTCGGTGAGGGCGGCGGTTGATTGTGCCTCCGTTTGCCCTGTCTCATCAGCTTCCGAGTTAGGCCGAACTGCCCAGTCGAACGCATCATGAATGGTAGCGTGAATAATTTGCTCTTGAATTCGTAAAAGCCCCTCGGTATTCTAAACGAAAATAGCGAGGCTCGAGCGTGTCATTTCCCAGCCAAACCACAGTGCGCCCCGTACTGGACGAAATTCGCGACCACATCGTCTCAGCCGTCCTTCACGCGTGGGACGACTGGTTGGCAAGCGGATTCGCTGGCATTTGGCGATGCAAACGCAGTCGCGCCAATTTCGTCTGGGAACAGATCATCGACCGGGCTCAAACCACTTTGATGGGCCACGATGCTGTCCACGTGATCGATGGCAATGAGACGATGAAGTTCCTCGTTCGGAACGAGGTCCTGTTTCGGTTCAAGAAAGCCGACGCGACGGGCCGCACCTCGAATGTTTCTACGCAGCTTGCGCTCGCTTTCCATGATCATGAACAGGACCTCTTCGGTCTGCCGGAAGTGCAGCGTGTCGAGGTCGTCTACAAGCTGAACAGGCTCGAAACGCAGGTCGAAGACGTATGCGTCGTTGCTCGTAATGGTGATTCGGTCGCCTGGGAATACAGCCTTCTGGATGCGAGCGAAGCGGTGGTGCCGTTGCCGATGTCCGAGCCGCAACCCGAGCGGCCCGCCGCGAAGATCGTTAAACTCAAGGGCGCTTCGGACGACCGCAAGAAGCGGCAAGAATGATGTCAGCCGAATTCAATCAGGATCTGCTGCGAATAGCGCGGCAGGCGCGAGGATGGAGTCAAACCGAACTTTCCAAGCGCTCGGGGGTTTCTCAGGCCAATCTATCAAAGCTCGAGAACGGACTGATCGGTCCGACCGATGACATGCTGACCAACGTCAGTGCAGCTCTGCGCTTCCCCATAGATTTCTTCTTTCAGAACGACAGGGTTATCGGTTTGCCGATGAGTGTCCAATACAGGAAACGCGCAAGCGCCGGACAGAAAGCAATCGAGCGTCTTGAAGCCGAACTGAACATCAGGATTTTGCACATTCGCCGGCTGCTCGACGCTGCCGAACTTGAACCTGAGCTTTCGCTTCCCCGCCTCGATGTTGACGAATACGGCGGTGACCCGGAACGAATTGCCGATCTAATAAGGCGAACGTGGCTCGTACCGTCTGGACCGATCCGCGATCTGGTGGCGTGGGTGGAGCGAGCAGGATGCATCGTCGTCCATTGTGACTTTGCCGCCCTCAAGGTGGATGGTTTTACCGTTCAGATACCAGACATGCCGCCATGCATCTTCCTGAACCGGAATATGCCTGGGGATCGCCAGCGGTTCAGTTTGGCACACGAACTCGGCCATGTTGTGATGCATCAGGTCCCATCTCCGCAAATGGAGAACGAGGCCAACGATTTTGCGTCAGCGCTGCTTATGCCCGTGCGCGATATTCGCCCCTACCTCTCCGGTCGACGTCTCTCGATACAGCAACTCGCGGCGCTGAAACCGGTTTGGCGCGTGTCCATGGCGGCACTGCTCTACCGGGCAAATGCAATCGGAGCCATTACCGAGAACCAGAGCCAGTACCTGTGGCGGCAGATGAGCGCGATGGGTTATCGCCGCGCCGAGCCGCCTGAACTCGATCTCAGGGTTGAGATGCCGACGGTATTGCCGGAGATCGTGCGACTACATCTCGAAGATCTTGGGTATGGTTTATCCGACCTCGCCGAGGCGCTTCGTTCGAGTGAAGAAGATATGCGGGCTCTGCATCTGCTACCATCAAGCTCACCACACCTTCGCCTTGTGAAATAGCGCTCGCCGAGAACTCCTGGATACGATTTTCGCCAGCTCTCACCTCACGACCTAGAGGTTCTGACCCGTGATCTCCGGCTGGCGCGTTGGCTGACCAGAGGCGAACACGTCCTCCAAGGACGAGATCTGAACTGGCTACCCACCCACCGGGCCGCCGACGTCCCGCTGATGATTGGCTACGCATGCCGTCCCGCAAGGCGCTCGTCGAGGACCGGCTCGTCCCAGTTACGCGCCACACCGAGTCACTTGTCGATCACAGCCTGAAACTCGGGCTCTGCGAAGCAGGTCTGGAACGTGTAGAGGCGATTGACCACCTGGCGCATCAGGTCGCGCATCTCGTCATCGTCGAACCGCGACACGGTTACCCAGGGGATGCGATTGCCGTCCGCGTCCATGACGAAAACATCGGAATAGTCGCCCGTCTTCGTGACCGGGACCGGCCCCGCATGCAGCTCCTCCAGCATGCTGTTGCGAACGCAGATCATCGCCATCGCCTTGGCAAGCGTGGCCGCTAGCTGTTCTTCTTCCTTCCGGCCCATTTCCTCCTCCGGATCATTGTTCAGATGCCCGGCAGCGTGCCGGTGGCGGCCGCGCTGGTCGGCGTGTCAATGATCACCAGTCGATCATCGCGCAGCGGCCGTTGCAGCGCCTTGGCTCCCGTCCAGTCGGCCGTCAGCCAGATCTCGATCTCTTCCTGGCTCGTCAGGATGGCGGGCATGGCTTTCGGATGGATCGGCTTCACCACGCCGTTGGGCTCGGTCGTGAGGAACGCGAACAGTTGGTGATCGCCTGGCCGCGGGGTGCGGTTCGAGCCGCGGGTTCCGCGCCACGGCGTCCAGATCCCCGCGAAGAAGAACAGGGGCTGGGTCTCGTCGAGGGCGAACCAGTGCAGCGGCTTGCGCTTCGTGACCGGATCTGGCTTTGGCCCGTATTCGGAAAAGGCGGTGGCCGGGACCACGCAGCGATACTCGACCCCGAGCCATTTGCGCCAATGGGAGCTGGCCGTGTTGCGGATATTGGTGACGCCCGTGTCCGGCGCGTCGCGGGATTTCAGATATTCGATGGGCGTCGGCATGCCCCAGGTCAGCGAAGCCAGTTCCCGCCCGCCGTCGGTGTTGCGCACCACCGGGGCCGGTCGGTCGGGATAGACATCGATCGACGGTTCGAGATTGCCGATATTGTCATCGGTGACGGACCGACCACGCCGCGGTCCGCCTGGCTATTCGACCGACTTCTCGACAAATCCGAGAGTGTTCGCGTTTTCGACCAGCGTTCGCACCTTGGCGCGGTCGAGACCGGAGGGAACCTCGGCCTCGATTTCGAGCCTGAGCTTCACATCGCTTCCGGGCAGTGTCGTGAGCTGCTCGACAATGGCCTCGACGATCTGGTGCATGTCTCTCGCCGGTCTCTCGGCGGAAATCATCACCATACCGGTAAATCGGGTTGGCTTCCGTTCGACAGGAGTCGGCTCGGATGTGCCGCCAGTGGGCTGCTCACCCGTAGCCGGCGTGCCGTGCCCCGGCTCCGCGGGAGTGCCCGCCTGCCCCGGCTGAACGGGTGTCGGACGATGCGCCTCCGCGACATCGGGCTTTACGATGACGCTGTCGCTATCGATGACAATAACGGCGTTGCCGGCGCGCTCAATTGCCAGACCCAGATAGGTGTCCGACTTCTCATCCCATCGTTCGGCATATGCGAACGGACCAGGAATCATGGCACTCACGGCCGCTTGCACGGCTTTGACCAGGACGTCCTGGTTCTTCACACGCGGGAGATAGATGTAGCGGTTGAGGTACTCCCGCAGGTCTTTCAGAGAGAGGTGCGGCTTGCCATTCCAGATGTATTTCTGGAGATCCCGGTCTAGCCGCGCCGGTCCCAACTCGGTCAGCAACCCCTCCTCGGCCACGAGCTTCTTGCTAGCCCGTGCCAGCAGCCCATCTTGGGCCGGGATCTTCCCGGAAGCCCAATCGACATCGGCTTGGGCACTCTCTTGCACTGGATAGTGCAGGTAGCACCACGCCTCCTTGAGGCGGGTCTTCATCGTCTCATTCGATTCAGACAGCTTTGCTTTCGCGAGCGCGCTGTCGCTCTGGGTGAGATTGAACCGCTCTGTGTTGCGGACAATCTCGTCCCATGCCAGGGAGGCGCGCACGGCGTCCTTCAGGTTATCGAGCTGACGGGCGTCCGCGGCGATGAACACCAGCATGTTGCGATAGACGCGCGGCGTGCTGCCACGCTGCATCAGGATGTCCTTCGCCTCGATCAGGGCGTCGGAGCCGTCACGGCCATTGTGCGGGTGCGCGACGCCGAGCACAACGGCTCGCACTCCGCCAGCTTCGTCAGGCACCTCGGCCGAGGAGGCAGGGGCTACCTGCACGGCGTCGAAATGCCCGCGATCCGCAAGGCCATTAACATATTTTCCGAGCTCGGTGTCGATCGTGACGTCGACAAGAGCAGCCTCTACCTGGGCTGCCTTGTCTGCCGCGATGCGGTTGAGGCTCGCCGACATCGAGTACCAGTACCGGCCAAGATCGGCGTGCATGAACTTGGCCTGGTTGGTGAGCCGCCGGAGGGCGTCGCCGAAGATCGCGGGACGCTCGCCGGGCTGCACGACGCCGAGATTGATCTGCTTGTCGTCAAGGCCGGTGTTCTGCTGCTGGGCGGTGGGCGCCGTTCCCATGAAAATCGCGCGGGCAACTCGCCGTGTGGCCGAGTAGCGATTCAGGTTCGGCGCCGACTGGTCGATCTTGTAGGGCGTAGATGCCGTGCCATCGACATCGCCTGCGATGATCGATTGCCAACTGACGTCGAGATAGTGGAGCAGTTCAGGTTCGACGCGGGGCGAACTAACCGCCACGCTGCCGGGCATGATCATCACCGACGGGTCGCCACTCATCCACAACTCGTGGATGGCCTGAGCCATCAGGCGCAGAACGCCGCGGGTACGCTGGAATTTTTCGAGCGAACCCCAGCTAGTGTAAAGCTGATCAAACAGTTCGGGATGGATCGGATAGGCCTTTTCCAGCTTGCGCCGGTAGTCCTCATCCGAGCAGCCTTGCGGGAAGTCGTTGGAATTTTCGCGATAGAGCTTGGCGAACTGCTTCAGCGTATTGTCGCGATGGTGGAACTTGTCGCTGGGAATTTCCTTGAACAGCCGCCGCCGGACGATCTCGTAGCTCTCCTCCTGGCTCGCCGGCCGCCATGAGGACTCGACGCGGCTGAAAGTCTGCTTGAGCCGCGCCAGAGCCTCCTGCCCACCTTCACCGCCGACCTCGATTTGTGAAGCCGGCAAGGATGCGACCAGCAGAGTCTGAGGACTGGCCTTGACGGCCTCAGTAAGCGACTGGACGAAGGACAGGTTCGCGTCGAACGAGCCGGACGGCAGCCCGTCAACCCTATAGATCTGCCGCAGGTAAGCGACCCATTCGTCAATCAGGATAAGGCAGGGCGCATACTTCTTGAAGATCGACTCGAGCAGGTGTGAGCCCGGCGCGATGCCGTTGGCATCGTTCTCCGCGACTATGTCGAACGCCTCTGCGCCTCCAAGCTGCCACGCAAGCTCGCCCCATGTTGTGCGGATCTTGCGGCCGCCTTCAGCATTGAGAACGTCCTGTGGTCCCCGCGACGTGCCCACGAGCACCGCGCGGTTGATGCCCGCCGGCACGCTCAACCCGTTCTCATCCAGCAACCGGTCCAGTCCCGACAAGTCCTGAACCGGCGTGCCGCCCGCCATGTGGTAGAGGGCCAGCATAGAGTGCGTCTTGCCGCCGCCGAAGTTGGTTTGCAGTTCGACGACCGGATCGCCGCCACTGCCCGATAGCCGCTTGGCCGCGCCGACCAGGAGCGTACTAAGACCCTCCGTCAGATAGGTCCGGCTGAAAAACTGCTTCGGATCGCGATATTCGGCCGGGGCGCTCCCCGCATGGACCTTGGCGAGGTCGGCCGCGAACTCGGCCTGCTGGAACTCGCCGGTGGCCACGTCAGGATGGGGCTCGACAATCTCGCTCCAAGGCAGCAGACCGGCCACCGTCTCCACAGAGATTTCGAGACGCTGGGTCTTCCTGCGTTCCTCTTTCCGCTGAAGCTCGGTGAACTTCGTGCGCAGGATGGTATCCCGCATCTTGGAAAGCTGCTCGGCGACTTCGCCGGCGCTGATCGCTTCCATTAGTCGGCGCATGGAATCGAGCGCACGCTCGGCGTCGTCGTAGGTGAAGCTCTCATTGTGCGACAGCTTGTTGCGGACCTCGAGCAGCTCGGACACATAGGATCGCTCTGGGTGGCCGAGCACGGTCGCGAATGCGTCCTTCCAGAAGGCCATCATCGCCTTCAGTAATCCCTGCTGATCCCAGCCCACTTGGCCCGCAGAATTCGGCTTCAAGCCCTGGACACGCTGGACCACTTCCACTTGCCAGTGACCCGTGATCGAGCTTTGCAGCCGCTTTTCAACAAAGGGAATGAGCGCTGATGGCAGCAGTTCCATTCCCTCGAATACATATTGGCGTGTACTCTTGGCCACGTCCGTTCCCCCTTAGATGTCCAGCCGGATCTGGCGATCGCCGCTCGTGTCGTGGATTGACGCCGCCTGCCGCGTCAGTTCCGCCCAGTCAGCTATCAATGCGTTGTAGGCCGTAGCCTCCTTCGCATCCTTCCGCTTGTTGGCGCTGATGTCGTAGAGGCAGTAGGCGAGATCCTTCACCGCCTCGGCCCTGGTGTTGATCTTCTTCAAGAGCACTGCTGTATCGTGAGAGATGCCGTCCTGCTCATGCTGTCGAACGAGATGCTGGAGGCACTCCCACACCGTCAGGTGGCCGTCGCTTTCGGGCTCCCAGTCATCATCGAGTTCGTCGCGGGTTAGAATGCGAACCTTGCCCGCCGCGCTCTCCACGATCCCGGCATGTTTTACGCTCTCGACCGAAATACCGCGTGCACGGGCGAGGTTGTCGGCCACGCCATAGTCACCTTTGCCGATGCCATGCTGCTCGAACCAGGTGATGGCGAACCGCGTGCCGGCGTCGAACTCGCCCTGGATGCCGCCGAGGTATTCGTCGAGTTCCCGGTTGATCAGTTGCAGCGCGGTCTTGACCGTCATCGGGCTGTCGTCGGATTCCAGCACGGCCTTGTAGCGCGAGAAAACGCCCATGCCGGGGCCGATCGCCGATTGCGGCATGTCGGCCGGGGCGATGTTGGCGGCCTGAAGCAGGCGCATGCCTTCTGGCACTTCGCGACGCAGAGCGCGCAAGAACTCGCTTCTCGTCACGGTGGTTGCGTCATCTGCTCGCCTTCTGCAAGACAGCACGACTGAGGTCGCGAGTGCGTTGCGGTTCTTCTTCAAGTTGCCTGTCAACTCAGTGCGAACCGGCCATGTCGATCCGATTTGATACCCGGCGTCAATTATCGCTTGCAGGAACGTCGCCCAACCCTTCGACGAAAGTCCGGATTCGTCGACTTCACCTTGCCGGAAGGCATAGTATATCGCCGCGGGTACATCTCGCCTGCTTTGTTCCGCCATATTGTGCATGACCTCGGTCATACCCCACAGGAAGAACTCGTTTGCAGGGTCACGTCCATGATGCCGCTGGTGGTCTGCGACAAGCTCTTCAGCCTTTGGAACGAGCACTGTTCCGAAAAGGTCAGGATAGTACGCACGCAAGGAACGCCTCAGCCAGACGTAGAAGAAGTCAGATAGATCAGCATAGGGGACGTTGTCGTAGTAGGGCGGATCGGTTGAGACGACGCAGTCATCGAAATTCACCGCCTGCGCATTCCGCTGTTCGAGACGGCTCCCATTCTTTCTGGCGGGAAGATTCGCGACGGCCTTAGCGAGATACTCGACTTGGCCGATGAAGTTACCCGATGATGTCGAGAATGGATTGCCTTCAGCTGTATCCCAACGCATCGGCAATGCCTGCATTGCAAAGACCTGTTGGACATTTTCGCCCGACGTATCCCAAAAGGTGCTCGTGGATTGCCGATTGGCGAGGCGGCTGACCCCAAGCGCCAAGTAAGTGGCAATTGCGTCGCTGTACTGGGCGTCAGCGTCTACCTCAGCGACTATCTCGGGGATCAGTTCAATGAACGTGTTCAGGGCAATCGTCTGCCTGTCCATGAACAGGTCGGACCAGTTCGTTGGGCCGTAGTTCGTGACGCTCATGTATTGAGGATGCTGCGACATCGGAAACTCTGGCCGCCATTCAGGCGTTTCGGAAAATGCGACGGTTTTGTGCATCGCGGATGGGGAGACATAGCGACGCCCGCCTCGTCCTTCGGCAACGATTGCAAGAAGTTGCCAGCCCATTCGGCCAGCCATCCCTTCGGATTTGACGTACTCGGCGGTCACGGCGTCGCCTGTCAGAGGGCAGACAAAGCTGGCGCCTCGACCCGACTTGTTGCCACCGTCGATCTTGGACTCGTCCGTGGGGTTTCCTGTCGCAATGCGGAAGCGGATGGATCTTCCATTGATCTCGGGTTCCACCCATGCCTTCCTCTTGGGCTTCTTGCACAGCCAATAGCTTGAAACGAGGGAGATGAGAGCACCGCCCATTGCGGGGTTTGGGCTACGCACGGTTCGCGTCCAAATCCACGCGAGCACCGTTTCCTCGCCGCCACCGTCTCGCGCCTCAAGCGTGACGGTCGGGTAGAGATGCCCGATGCGTTCCCACGCCCGATCTCGCAGACGACCTGCATAGTAGAGAATGTCCTCGGCCAGCCCCTCGGCGTTGCGGTAGAACGACCGCTCCTTGATGCCGGGGTGGATGGGAGGCATGTCCTTGAAATTCGGCGGGATCTCGATCATCGTCTTGCCGATCATCACCGCCACCGGGTTCAGGTCGGACCCATAGGCGGGAAGGCCCAGTCGCTGCGCCTCGAGCGGGATCGAGCCGCCGCCCGAGAACGGGTCGTAGACCGAGGGCAGTTCGCCGCCGCAGCTGCGCCGGATCTCCGCCCGCGCGCGTTCCAGCACCTCCTCGTTGGTCGAGTTCTCCCACTTCACCAAGTCCTCGATGATGGCGAAGAGCCGTTTGCGCTCTATCTCGATCGCCACATCCTGCAACGTCGGCTCGGGCGCATTCGCCGCCGCCCCTTGCGCCGAGGCCTCGCTATTTTCCCAAGCGGCTAGGCGCTCCGGTAGCTCGGCCTCCGCCTCAGCACGGAGTTTCGAGTCGGCGAGCAGTTCATCGACGCGAGAAGAAGGGTCGTCTACGAGCTGGGCGAAGAGTACAGCCCGGCACGCCGCCAACGGCCGTCGCGCCCACCACAGATGCAGCGTGGACGGATGCCCATGCCGGATCGACTTCTCACGCGCCGACGCCGCGTTGATCGCTCCCAGAGGTATGGCGACTTCGATGAGTTTCTTTTTGTATGTCATTGTGGCCCTACGTGATGTCGTTCTTGAGGTGCCCGGGAAAGTATCCGACGACAACGCGGCCGGTCTCAGCGTCCCAGAAATAGTATAGACGGAAGCCCAGTCGCCCATCGCGGCTGTTGCTGCCTTTCAGATGCCAATCAAGCTCGCGCGTAGAGTCCTGATAGCGAACGAAATATGCTCCTCCAAAGTTCTTTGCCTTGTTTTCTTGGGCAAAGCATTGAGTATTTTCCAAACCAAGCTCCCCGAGCCTTTGCTCAAAAGCATTCTTGTGCTCGATACCGCCGATGCGGCGCATGGGGACATAGAGATTCCGCATCATCAGGAGCGCGTTGTAGACAAGTGCGACATCCTTGAAGTCTGAACCCCTCGCAGCTTTGATCGCCTTGGGATGCAGCTCCACTTGGCCACTCAGATGAGCTTGCGCCCAGGTCTCGATCTCGGCCAAGCTGTCCGGAAAAATCGGCTCTGCGCTTTTCGGGTGCTCTGAAAGCACCGCGTCAAGGCGTGCCTGGAGCGCCATATAGCTCGCCTTGATCTGCCGCAGTTCCGACAGAGCCTGTTGCCGCTCGGCGTCGGCGTTAAGCGCCAGTTCAAGACTGGCTTCGGCCTCTTGCTTCGCCGCGCGCAACTCCTCGTCTGCAAGCCGCAAAAGCTCGGCGTCGCCTTGCCCTTCAGCGGAGGCGCTTTCGCGAGCCCGTTGCGCCGCGATGCGCTTGACGTGCTGAAACGACGGTTGCTCCCGTTCGAGAACATCGCGCGGGCGAGTGATCCGAAGGGCCTGCTCAACGAGGAAATCCGCAAAGGTTGAGCCGACACCATCTCCCCAGTCGGCGATGCGTGCGGCAGTCGCGAGTGGATGGTCGGTCGGGAGATGCGCGTCTGGGCTAAAACCGGGATTGTAGGTTCGAACTGCCTGGCGATAGACCGAGAACTCTCGCCCCACGCGGTTCGTCAAAGAGAATGCTGCTTCGGAAGTAATGACAACAGCATGCACAAATCCGACCGTCCTTCGGATGAAGGGGGGAACAGGAATTGCCGTCTCGTCGGCGTTTTCGCTTCCCTCTGGTGTAGCGAAGACGACAACGGGATGATGACGATGCGGCGCTTCCAGAAAGGCTACAAGCTCATCAACATCCTGCTCTGACTCCACGAGCCACGGATCAGCCGATGTCGGGCGGCCATCAAGATAGGCGTCCTGCGTAAATGCAACGCCACGAACGAAATTGGGTATCGAGCGAGGAATCGGCTCGGCGCTTCCCCGCTGTGCGCCGATAAGACGAACTCCGAAAACTGCTTCCGTGGCGCTCCGCTCCGCGATACCTACCTCGGTAGTCCAGATGCGCGACGTATTTTTGAGTCGCTCGCGCAGTCTGAATGCCCAATACCGAGGCTCTTCCAGCTTGATCGCCTCGGCCTGTTCATAATTGTCCTGATCAATCTCAAAGGAATCCCCATCCCAAGCACCGGCGGGAATATTTCTCAGGTTTCTGCCGGGATCGAATCCCCACCTCAAAACTCGCTTTTGCAGCTCACGGAAAATGTCGGGACCACGAACAACAAGCCCGACCTGCGACGCGATTTGCACGAAGATGCGCTGCTCAGCGTTATGCACGGAAATGTTCTCAGCAGTCTGCCTCATGTGATCCCTCCTTTATGCCGGCTCTCGCGCCCGCTCCAGCAGGCGTCGGAGGTCAAACTGGATCGCGGTTTCGAGGAATGACGGCTCTCGCTCGACGAGCGGCCCGCGCACATAACGCGGCGCATGCGCGAAGCCGCCATTGACGGAGACGATCGCCAGAATGAACTTCTCCGGCTCGTGCAGTGAAGTGATGATCTCCTGGCGCGTGATCATCACAGTGTCTGCGCCGTCGATGCGTCCTTTGACCTCGATGAAGCGCAGGTGCCCCGATTTCGGATCGTGCGATGCGATGTCGTAGCCAATCTTCTGTGCGGAGACGTCGACCGGCACATGCCCCAGCGCGCGTTCCGCAGCAGCGACAGCCTCCATCGCGGCCAGCTCGATCTTGCGCCGCGCCGCCGGATCTTCGGCGAAATGGTTCGGTATGGCTGGAGCCTGGCGGGAATCCAGCAGACCGCGCGGGATCACCAGCATGCCACCGCGCACACGGGGCGGCTGCGAAATGATGAAGCGCTCCTGCTCCAGTTGGTCCATTCGGCGCTTCTGGCGCTCGGCCAGTTCTTCGGCGCGTCGCTGGGCATTCTGCCAGTTGAGCCGTGCCTTTTTGCCGGCCTTCTCCTCCTCCTTCAATTCGAAGGCCCGGGAGTCCCAGTAATTGATTTCCTTCTTGAGCCGGGCGCGAACCTCCTGTTCGACCTTGTCGATCTCCGGAAGGCGGCGGGCCTTGATCTCCGCGACATGCCCCTGTGCCAGCTCCACGGTGGCGAAGCGGATGGCTGTCTTCTCCAGCTCACTCGTCAGCCAAGCCTCATCGAGCAAGTCGCCGACGGCGTCGATCTCTTCTGTAGTTGCGGGGCGAAGGTTGAGATGCGGCGCGATACCAGCGTTGACCGCATCACCCGCCTTGTCGATCGCGGCGAACTGGAGGCGTTGTGAGATCACATGCGGTTTGCCGCCACTCGTCATCCGTCCATCCTGAACCGCATGCTCCAGAAGGAAGATCGCCGAGAGGCTATCGCCCGGGTCGGTATCATCGACCAGGATCGCGCCCTGCCGCATGATCTGTTCATACTGCTCGCGGATCAGGCTGATCACCGCTTCCAGCAGCAGGTGCCCAGGACAGATAAAGGTCGCTACGGGCTGCTGGCTGATCAAGCTCTTTTCGAAGCAGATCCGCTCATACTGCTTTTGGATCGGTGCGCCGGTGCCGATCTGCCGATCGCGTTCGCGGATGCGCACCGGCACATGAGTGATTTCCCAGCGCCCTTCCTCACGACGCTTAAGGCGGCCGCCGAGATGCTTGAATGCCTCGACGAAGAAGCTCTGGATATGATGCGGCTGAAGGCGCAGTGCTTCGGCACGTTCCATCTCAAGCCGCAGTTCCTCGACCTTGGCTTCGGGCATGGTGTCGTTAGTCAAAGCCCGGCGTCGAAGTAGCTCAAGCAGGTGAGTCTGGTCGACCGCGCCATCGACCTGTTGCAGAAGGCGAGACTTCACCTCGTCCTGCTCGCCATACTGAATCGCCTGGAACAGAAGGTCTTTGAGCGCGGCGCCCTCGAACAGTTCGCCAAGCACGTCATAGACGCGCCCACCCAGCGCCTCGCGTGCAGCCTCCAGCTTTTCGAGGAGGCGGGCATAGACCTCGCCCTCGCGCGTGTCCGCCGCGACCAGGTTCCAGAGGTGGCAAACCTCCGTCTGGCCGATGCGATGGATGCGGCCGAAGCGTTGTTCGATCTTGTTGGGATTCCAGGGCAGGTCGTAATTGACCATCAGATGCCCGCGCTGGAGGTTGACGCCTTCGCCGGCGGCATCGTTCGCGATCAGCACAAGCAGATCCTTGTCCTGCATGAAGCGCTCTACCACCTTGCGGCGTTCCTCGCGTGATACCCCGCCGTGGATCACATCCACGGCTTCGGGATTGCCAAGACGCGCGCGCACCTTTTCGAGCAGGTAGTTCAGGGTGTCCTTTGGTTCAGTGAAGATGATCAGCTTCCGGCGGTTGGCGGCCGAGTCGACCATTAGATCATCGTCGAGGATGCGGTTGAGCTGGCTCCATTTCGTGTCGACGCCGGAACGCAGCACGCCAAGCGCCATGGCTTCGAGGCTTTTCAGCGTCTCGACTTCGAGAGCGAGTTGCTCCACAGTCTCGGCGGTCGTCGCACCGGTGGAGATCAGGTCCTCGAGCTCGTCGATTTCCTCCTGCCCATATTCCTCGATGTTCCGCAGGATGTCGGCATTGACCGCCCGCTCGTCGAAGCCTGCCCGGCGTCCCTTCGTAGCAAGGCGTGCCTCGCCGAGTTCGCTTTCCAGCCGCTCGCGGCGGCGCTTCAGCGACTGGTAGATCGCGGCCGGGGAAGAAGCCAGACGGCGCTGGAGGATCTGCAAGGCGAAGCCAACATTGTTCCGCTTCTTGCCGTCGCCTTCGGCAAAGCGCTGCACGCGATTCATCTCCGTGCGAACGTACTCAGTGACCGCCGTATAAAGCGCGGCCTCGCCCTCGGAGAGCTCGTATTTGACAGTGTAGGCCCGACGCTCGGGAAACAGCGGTCGGCCATCGAATTTAAGCAGTTCCTCCTTGGTCAGCCGCCGCATCATGTCTTCTGTATCGGCGTAATGGACGCCATCGCGGAACCGGCCCTCGAAACGGTCACCGTCAAGCAGAGCCATGAAGAGCTGGAAGTCTTCTTCCTTGCCGTTGTGCGGTGTCGCAGACATCAGCAACAGGTGGCGGCAGACCTGGCCGAGCCTCTGGCCGATCTGGTATCGCTTGGTGTATTTGACTTCACCGCCGAAATAAGTGGCCGACATGCGGTGCGCTTCGTCGCAGATGATCAGGTCCCATTCCTGCGCACTCATGAGCTTGTCCTGGAGATCTTCATTGCGCGCCAGGACGTCGAGACGCACGATCAGCCGGTTGCGGTCAGAGAACGGATTGCCGGATCGCGACGTCTCGATCATGTCGCGCGTGAGGATGTCGAATTCCAGATTGAACTTCTGGCCGAGCTCGTCCTGCCATTGCTCGACAAGGCTTCCGGGCGCGACGACGAGGCACCGTTCGAGATCGCTGCGCGCGATCAGTTCCTTGATGAGAAGGCCAGCCATGATCGTCTTGCCCGCGCCGGGATCGTCGGCGAGGAGGAAGCGCAGCGGCTGGCGGGGGAGCATCTCGCCATAGACCGCGGAGATCTGGTGCGGCAGCGGATCGACCAGGCTGGTGTGGATCGCGAGATAGGGGTCGAAATAGTGCGCCAGTTTAATCCGGTTGGCTTCCGTGACCAGCCGCAGCGATGCACCGTCGGCATCGAAGGACCAGGGGCGGCCCGATTTCTCGACTTCGAGCCGATGCTCGTCGTCCCGATAGAGAATGGATTCGGCAACGGTTCCACTGTGATCGCGGAAAACGACGCTAATGGCCTGGTCGCCGATCCAGTCGACGGACACAACCTGAACCAGTTGCGCGGACGTAATGCCGCGGACTGACGCACCGTTCTTGATATCTTCGAGTCTCGCCCCCACTAGCCGACGTGTCCCCCCAGTGCGGTCATAGCTGATATTCCGCCTTCTCTAGCGCTGCCTCGGTTTCCTTCCGGTTCACTGTAACAATGTGCTGTGTACGAGCACTCTGTTTTGCAGCATCGCCAAGCAGGCCTAGTCGTTTGAGCACATAGAACAGCATTGCATAGCGGACGGACAGGGTGCCGTTGCCATGCTCGAACCCATAATCCTTGGCGACAACTTTCTTTTGGCTCTCGGTCAAATCGGGATGCGGGCCAACAATGACGTCAAAGAAATTGTTCCAGAGCCAGTCCTCATCCCCCGACGCTCCGGGCTTATCCTTTCCCCCTACTTCGAGGATGCGCGGCAGCAGAAAGTCTTTGAATTTGTGCTCAAGATGGCAGTAGGCCCGCGCGTGCCACCGGAAGCCGTCGTAACCAAAGGCGTGGGGAGTGATCCTGCGCCATATCGGGTCGGGCCGCGAACGGTTCATTGACTGATAGTAGATGTCCAGCGAAGCGCGTTCGCGGATGGCATCAAGGACTTTCCGAAGTGCCTCGATGTCGATGTCCCGTTTCGGCGTAAGCGCCACATCGGTGCCGGGCAGCACCCCAATCAGCGAATCATGGGCCGGGACGGTCCCATCGGCGACCGAGCGAAGCTGTGCGAGGTATACATGAGGGTCAGGATCGAGGAAGCGGAGAACAAACTTCTCGGCCGCGACATATCGCTTGCCGCGCGTGTCATAGACCATATTACCCGGCGCGCGCTCTTGGTAGAGCGTCAGATCCTTCGAAGCCTGTGGAACCGAAACGCCAAAAAACTCAACAACATCTGCGCGGTTGATCGACCCCTCCCAGAACAGGCGGAACTCAATAAATTCAAGTCGTTGCTCGACGCCCCAGCGCATTCGCGGCCCTTATGAGTTTAGAAACTATACACACCTTGACATCGAGTGTGTATAGTTCATATATGCATCAGGGCGACGATAGTCAATGGCGGGGTGGTTGCAATGCAATGCCGATATGTCACCGAGCACCCGAGGGTGGTGGTCAGTCTGAGCTTTAGCGAGGCGGTGAACACTGCTGCCGCACCGGCATTGCCCCAACGGTCGACCGAGAACGTGCCCCAAGATGGAGATCGGTCATGACCAACGCGCATCGATCCACCCTGGTCGTTCACGGTCGCCTCGCCATGCGGGAGAGCCGCCTGGCGGCGGGCCGTGACGCTCGCCACGGCCTCCAGATCATGTCGTTCGAGCAGGCCGCCGTCCGGCTGGCTGGCGGCTTCGCCCGCCCTATCGATGACGAGAGCCTGCGCGCAGCCAGAAATTCCCACCAGTGAAATTCCGGTCCGGTTTCCGGCGGATTGCGGGCGTCGGCGGCGGATTCGGGCGGAATCCGGGCGTGCGGGGGCGTCCGGCGGCGTTCCGGTGGAAATAAGGGATGTGTCGCGGGTCTGCCCCTGGGGCGGTTCGGTCGGGCGTTCAGGCGCGCCCGGGCGCCCCGCGCCGCGGCGGCGACCGTCCGGACGGTCCGGCGACGTTCAGGGCCACAGGCGCGTGCCCGTGGGTCAGGGCGGCGTAGAGTGTCCGCCAGTCGGGGACCGGGAAGTCGTGGAAGTATGACCGGGTTCTCTCGCGGAGGTACCTCAGCCGCCCCCTCGCCTCCAGCGCGGCGGCGAACACCCTGCAGGAGGCGGCCTCGATCTGGTCCGTGAGGAAGGCGAGCATCATCGTCATGGCGAGCACGGTGGTCAGGTGCCGCTTTCCATGCCCGAAGCTGTGCTCGAAGTGGTAGCCCTGGTTCTTCAGCGTGTTGAACGTCTCGTTCTCTATCCGCCATCGGGAGCGGGCGGCGCGCATGACCGGCATGAGGCTGTCGCTGTCGACGGGAAGGTCGGTGACCCAGGAGAACCTCCGCTGCTTCTCCTCCACCCGGTGGGTCGGGTCGTCCGGGCCGCGGTGGTGCTTCGCGATGTATGTCCTCTTGATGACCGTCTCCCGGTATTCGATGACGTTGACCCTGATGTCGGGATGGGAGGCGTTGACTGGCGCACCGTTCAGGTAGCGGAAGTCGTGCCGGGTGCCGTCGGCGTCGGTGAACCGGGCGGTGCGGGTGTCGGGGCTGGCGTCGAGGCTGGCGAACAGCAGCGCGTGGTCGCCGGGTTTCGCGCCGAGGATGAAGCGGAGGCCGTGCCGCCGCAGGCGGGCGATGTGGGGCCCGTTGGAGGCGAGGCCGTCCTGCAGGACGATGGCCTTCAGGTGCGGATGCTCCCGCCGGAGGTCGTCGATGAACCGCGCGGCGGCGTTGCGCTCGCAGTCGTTCTTCGTGTCCCCGTCGGTCCTGGCGATCGGCTCCGGGGCCAGCGGCAGCACCTCGCGGCGTTCCGGGTGGCAGACCACGGCGGCGAGCATGCTGTGCGAGTAGGTCCTCGATCCATCACTGCGGCGGGCGACGCAGCAGTGGTCGCAGTGGACGGATTTCGAGCTGAAGTAGCCGGTGCCGTCAATCGAGATCAGGTAGTGGCCGTCGAAAACCGGCTGGTCCTCCAGCACCCTGCCGCGCTGCAGCCTCGCGAACAGGGTCCTGAACGCCGGGCGCAGCTGCCTGGGGTCGACCGTGTCGAGGCGTTTCCGCATGGCGGAGTCGCAGGGCGCCGCCGCGATCCCGAACAGCGTCCGGAGGTTCCCGCGGACGATGGCGTCCCTGCGGCTGTCCCTGTCGAACTGCAGGAGCGACGGATATTTGAGCGAGAACATCGCGAACGCCGACATGAGGTGGTCCGCGAGGCTGAACCGGCGCCCGTCCACCGGATCGTCGATCCTGCCGAAGCATTCCGCAAGCGCCCTGATCAGCCCGGGCCTGCCGAGGTCCTTCCGAAACCGCATCGTCCCAACTCCCGTCATCGAAGTCAACACCGGTTGCGGTAAGGGCCCCAGCCTATGATGTCCAGAGGATTCCGGGCGGTTTCCAGTCGTCTGGAAGGAAAAGTCTACGAAACCCGGTTCACGGAAGCCCAAGGAATACAGGGTCCGGAAGGGCTGGTGGGAATTGCTGGCGCGCAGCCATCCAGGCGGCCCTGCCCGCCACGCCGATGGGCGAGCTGGAGAGCATTAAGGCTCTTCCCGGCATGATCGACGCGACAGCCGACACGCTCCACAAAGCCTGGCGCGCGGGCCTCGATCTTGCCGCACGCGCGGCCGACCATCCGCGTCTCGCCGCTATCGCGCGTCTGGAAGCGGCCGTCCTCGATCAGCTTCCGCCCGGCATGATGCGGCCCCTCGACATCGCCGCCGCCGCGACGGCCCGCATCGGGCATGCTCCGGCGATCCTCGGCCCGATGGAGATCGTTGGCCTTACCGAACTCTCGCCCTGTTGGCGGCCGCTGCTCCAGGCCCTCACCGCCCATATCCCCGTGCAGTGGATGGCCGGCCCGAAGAGCGTTCCCGCGTGGCTGGACGGCACAGGCGTCACGATCACGCGCACACCGGCGCAAACGCCAGGGATCAGCGCCGTCAGCGCGGCGACCGCCTATCACGAGGCCATCGAGGCGATGCGCTGGGCGCTTAGCCTGCTCGCAGCCGGCGTCTCGCCCTCGGAGATCGCCATCGCGACCGCATCGCCCGCCGATTACGACGATCATTTCCTGGCCCTGCGCGCCGACGCAAACATCGACCTGCACTTCGTCCACGGCGTCCGCACCGTCACCACCCGCGAGGGCCAGGCGGCTGCGGCGCTGGCCGACATCGTGGTTCGCGGCCTGTCGCAGTTGCGGCTACGCCGCCTCGCGGCGCTCTGCCGGGATAGCGGGCCTTTCGAGACCCTGCCCGAAGGCTGGCTGCGCGTTCTGCCGACCGATGCGCCGCTTTCGATGCCGAGCGCCTGGAACCGCCTGCTGGCCCGGTTGATGCCGCAAGACTGGCCCGACGGCGCCGACCATGTTCCGGCGCTGCGCACGGCGGTCGAGACCCTGGCAAAAGGATCGGGGGCCGCCAGCGAGATCGGAGAAGCCTTCCTCAAAGGCCGCGCGCTCGCGATCTGGCGCAAGGCGCTGCTCGCCGGTCCCGCCGCCTCGATCGACGCGACGCTGGAGGCCCTGAAGCAGGACGACGGACTGGAAGCGTGCGTCTGCGTCGCCTGGATGCCGGCCAGCGCGCTCGCGGCGTCGCCCCGCCGCCTCGTGAGGCTTCTCGGGCTTAATTCCTCGCGCTGGCCGCGCGGGATCGCCGAAGACCGGCTGATCCCGGACCATATCATCCCGACTCCGGTGCTCGACCCGCTGCCGGTCAACCTCGCCGACCGCCGCGACTTCGAGACGATCCTCGCCACGACGGCCGACACCGTCGTCCTGTCGCGCGCCCGGCGCGACAGCGACGGGCGTCTCCTGGGTCGCAGCCCTCTGCTCGCCGGGCGTGGCGACGAAACCTATCTGCGCCGCAACGCGACGCCGGCGCACGCCTTCAGCGAAACAGACCGCCTCATGGCCCGGCCCCAAGAGTTCGCAGCCGATCCGCAAGCGGTCGGTGCGCAGGGCTGCTGGCGCGACTGGCGGCAGGCCGAGATTACTCCCCATGACGGCCTCGTGCGAGCAGATCATCCGCTCGTTCTCGCCATCCTCGGCCGCACCCAGTCGGCCAGCTCGCTGCGCCGCCTGCTGCGCAATCCGCTGAGTTTCGTGTGGGTCTATGCGTTCGGATGGCGTGAACCGCAGAGCAGCGCCGAACCGCTCGTGCTCGACGCGCTCGGGATCGGCGATCTCGTTCACTTGGTTCTCGACCGCGCCTTGCGCGACCTCGAAACCGGAGACGGTTTTGCCTCCGCCGACGCCGAGACCATCGAAGCCGCGGTGGCGCGGGCCGCGCAAGCCGTCGCCGCCGATTGGGAAAGCGAGCGTCCGGTTCCGCCGGCCGTCATCTGGAGCCGCACGATCGACGACGCCTGCGTGATGGCGGGCCGCGCCTTGTCCTATGGTGATGATGTCCTGCCGGGCGCACGCTCCTACGGAGAGGTGCCCTTCGGCGGTTTGGAGCCGAATTCCGACGCGGAAACGCCCTGGGATGCGAGCGCGCCGGTCACGATTCCTGACACGGGATTCAACATCGCCGGCTATATCGACCGGCTCGACATCTCGGGCGACGGCAAGCGCGCCCTCGTGCGGGACTATAAGACCGGACGGCCGCCGCGCGGCGACATCCGCCTCAATGGCGGACGAGAACTTCAGCGCTGTCTCTATGCCTTCGCGGTGAAGGCGCTCCTCGGCGACGATGTCGCCATCAGCGCCTCGCTGCTCTACCCGCGCGAGCCCGTCGATCTCCAGCTCGCCGATCCCGAGGCCGTGCTCGAGGAGATCACGGGCTATCTGCGCGCGGCACGGTCGAGTCTCGCCGGAGGCGCGGCCCTGCCTGGCCCGGATACCGGCGGCCACTATGACGACCTCGCCTTCGCCCTGCCGGCCAACGCCAGCGACACCTATTGCAAACGCAAAATGCCGGCCGCCACGGAGCGGCTTGGCGAAGTCGCTCAGGTCTGGGAGGCGGAATGATGAGCAGCGTGTCCAAGGTGCTGAAGGACGACGGCGCGCGCCGCGATGCGATCAGCCTCCATGATCGCTCGATCCTGGTCGAGGCCGGCGCGGGCTCAGGCAAGACCGCCGTCATGGCCGGCCGCATTGCCGCAATGCTGGCCGAAGGCGTCGCGCCGCGCTCCATCGCCGCCGTCACCTTCACCGAACTCGCCGCGAGCGAGTTGCTGTCGCGTGTCCGCGAGTTCGTCGCCGATCTCTCGGCTGGCACGATCTCGACCGACCTGCGCGTGGCGCTGCCCGATGGGCTGTCCCAAGCCCATCGCGACAATCTCGCCGCCGCCAGCGCCGCGATCGACGAAATCACCTGCTCGACCATCCACGGCTTCTGCCAGCGCCTAATCAAGCCCTATCCGGCGGAGGCCGACATCGATCCCGGCGCCGGCGTCATGGATCGCAACCAGGCCGACCTCACCTTCCTTGAGATTGTCGATGTCTGGCTGCGCGAACGCCTGTCCGGCGGTCAGGGCGGTATCCTGGCCGAGATGGTGCTGCACAGCCCCGGCGAGACCGTGGCGCTCATCCACAAGATCGCCGAGAATCTGCGCCGCCGCCCCGCGCTCGCGGCCCCATCCGTCTCCCCGCTTGACGGCCACCTGACGGCGTTCCGGCAGGCGGCTGCGGACTTCGCGGGCTTCATGGATGGTGTGGCGGCGGCCGAGCCGGAAACGGTAACGATCGTCGAGCGGCTGGCCGAAATGGCGACGGCCTTGGCGAACGGTCCCGATCCCGCGACGCCTGCGGGCCTCGTCCGCCTCCTGACTTCACGGCCCCACCCGGACCTTTGCACCAAGGCAGGGGCCTTCACCTCCTATCGCAAGAAAGGCAAATGGGCTGCCGCGGCCAAGCAGGCCGGTCTCTCCAAGGCCGACGGCGACCGGTTTAACGACGCTGCCGAGACCCACTATACCGCCTGCTGCGACGCCTGGGGCGCGCTGGCGCAGGCCGCCGCGGGCCATGCCTTGGCGGCGCTGATCGACGAAGCGCGTCCGATCCTGCAACGCTATCGCGACCACAAGCGCGCCAGCGCCCAGCTCGATTTCGACGATCTTATTTTCGCCGCGCGCGACTTGCTGCGCGACCACGACGCCGTGCGCCGGGCGCTGGGGCAGCGTTTCGCCCATGTCCTCGTCGACGAGTTCCAGGACACCGATCCGCTGCAAACCGAAATCTTCTGGCGGTTGTGCGGCGAGCCGGTCGATGGCAATGCCGACTGGACCCGGTTCCAAATCCGACCAGGCGCGCTCTTCCTGGTCGGCGACCCCAAGCAGGCGATCTATCGCTTCCGGGGCGCCGATGTCGGCGCCTATGTGCAGGCGCGCGACGCCTTCCGCGCCCAAGACCCCGACAGCCTCCTGTCGATCTCCACCAACTTCCGCTCCTGCGCCTCGATCCTCACCTTCGTCAACGAGCGCTTCGAGGCCGTGCTCTCGGCCGACGGCCAGCCGGGTTTCACCGCTCTTGACCCGTTCCATGACGACCAGGGCGGCCTGTGCGTGGCGGCCCTCGACATCGCCGTGGCCGACGAAAACGGCAAGGCCAGTGCCGAAAAGCAGCGCGACGCCGAAGCCGACGCCATCGCCGAGCTGTGCGCCCGGCTGATCGAATGCCACCCCATCATCGACCGTCGTAGCGGCGCCGAGCGCCCCTGCCAACCGGGCGACATCGCCTTGCTCGCGCCAACCGGCGCGGAGCTGTGGCGCTATGAGGAAGCCTTGGAACGCCGCGGCATCCCCGTGGCGACCCAAGCCGGCAAGGGGTTGTTCCGCCGCCAGGAGATCCAGGACCTGATCGCGCTGACCCGCGTCCTGGCCGATCGCCGCGACACGCTGGCGCTCGGCGCGCTGCTGCGCGGGCCTCTGGTCGGTCTCACCGAAGAAGACCTGCTGGACATCATCTGGGGACTTCCGCGCTCGGAGGAACAGCCGGATAGGATTCCGCGCCTGGATCTCAGCATCGACCCTGCCGTCATCGCGCACCCGCTCGCGCGCGACGTCATCGAGCGGCTGCAATCGCTCTCCCGGCGCGGCAACAGCACGACCCCGCACGAGCTGCTCTCGCAGGCCGCGGACGTGTTGCGCGTCCGTCCGCTCCTCCTCGAGCGCCATCGCGGCCAGGCCGAGCGCGCGCTCGCCAATGTCGATCTCTATCTCAGGCTGTCGACCGGCTACGCCGTGCGCGGCCTGCGCGCCTTCGCCGAGGCGATGACAGCGGCGTGGTCCGACGAGGCCCGCGCCGTCGAGGGACGGCCCGACGCCCAGGAGGAAGCGGTCGCGCTCTTCACCATGCACGCGGCCAAGGGGCTGGAATGGCCGATCGTCATTCCGGTCAACACCATGACCGGCGTCATGGCGCCCGACAGCGCCGTGATCGACCGCCACACCGAGACCTTCTATTGCCCAGTTCTGGGCGTCACGCCCGAGGGCTACGAAACCACGCGCCAGGCGGAAAAGGAGGAGCTGGACCGCGAACGCATCCGGCTCTGGTATGTCGCGGCCACCCGTGCCCGCGAACTCCTCGTCTTGCCCCGGCTCGACGCCACGCCGTCGAAATCGGCTTGGATTGGGCTTGTCGATCTGTCGCTCGCCGACCTTCCCGGCCTGGACGTCTCTCACTTGCCTGCCGGTCTCGCGGCCGCAGGTGCGGGCGCGGGCAACACCCAGACGCGCGCGAGCTTCGCCGCCGAAGCCGAAGCCATCGCGGCCGCGCAGACACGGTTGACCTGGCTCGCGCCCAGCCGTGACGAAAACGCCGCCGGGCCCGTGCTGCGGGAAGAAGAAGCCGCGCTCTGGACGGGATCGGCCGACGATCAGCCCCCCGAGCTGGAAGCAGCCGTCCTCGTGCAGGGGGGCCGCGAGCGCGGGCTGATCCTCCACAAGCTCATGGAAGAGGTGCTGACCGGCGAAATCCCAGAAGCGGAAGCCGCCCTGACCGAACGAGCTGGCCACCTCATCCGCGCCCTCGGCCAGTCTCTGGTCGCCGACCCGGCCACGGGGCTGTCAGCGCAGGAACTGGCGGCCTGTGTGGCCCGGACCCTGGCTCTGCCTGACATCGCGGCCCTACGGCCGGGTCTTCTGGCCGAATTTCCCGTCTATTCCGCACAGGCGGCCAACGGCGTGGAAACCGCAACGGCCGGGATCGCCGATGCCCTGACCCTGACGGCCGAGGGCCGCCCCGCCGTAGTCGTGGACTGGAAAAGCGATGTGACGCCGGCGCCGGGAACGCTCGATCACTATCGCGCACAGGTGCGGGCCTATCTCGACATGACCGGCGCCGAGCGCGGACTGATCGTACTGATGACCTCCGGCGCCGTCATTCCCGTCGTGCCGACGAAGCCGACCGAGAGCGAGGTGGCCTGAGCCCATGTCGTCTCTTGCCTGGATCGATTTCGACGAAGCCGAGCGGCAGCGCGCGCAGCGCATCGTGGCGCTCTTTCAGGAGCGCGAGACCCGCGACGAGCTGGGGCTGGGGGCGATCCGGGATTCCATCGCCGATCATCTCTTTCCGGGCACGAGTACGATCCAGACGCGCCTGCGATACATGCTGTTCATTCCCTGGCTCTATCGGGCGCTGGAAAAGCGCGAAGTACCTGAAGCGCAGCTCCGCACCGAGGCGCGCGACACCGAAATCCGGCTTGCCGACGCCCTGAAAGCCGGCGGCGAGTCCAACGGCATCATCGGCCGGGATGCAGGACCACGGCTCCAGCGGTTGCCTAGTTCTGTCTATTGGGCTGGCCTGGGCGCGTGGGGCATCCGGGTCTTTCCCGGCTCGCTCGACAGTCTGTTCGTCGCCTTGCGGGGCCGTAGCCGGTCGCGCGGTGCATCCAGCGGCGACGACGCTCTGGCCGGTGCCCAGACGCCCGCCGTCTGGAATCCGGCCTTGCCCCAGATGCCCGGCGACCTGCTTGAGCACGCCGTCTTCCGCCTGACCACCGACGAGGCGCAATTCCTCATCGACCGCCTGATCGCCAGCCAGCCCACCGCACTGGTCACGATGCTGGCGCGCGAAGGCATCGACGCGGACTGCAACTATATCTGGACGCACCCCCATCTGTCGGCGTTTCCATCCGCCGCGCGCCGCCTCGTCCAGCATGGGGACGTCTTCTCCCATGTGATGCACGGCGCCGCACTGCTCTATAACCTCGCGCTCAGCGAGCTACGCCAGCGCGACGACTGGATCGAGGACTATCGCGCTCGGCTTGAAACTTGGAGCGACGAACTCGATACCGTCGCCGTCCGCGCGTGGTCGCTCGATGATTTCTGGAATGTCGTGGAGCACCCGGCGCACGCCGTCCGACCGGCCGCTAAGCGGTTCGTGAGCGAGTGGCGCGATCTGCTTCTGGCCGGGACGGAGCAGGTAATCTTGGCGCCCGCAGCGCGGCGGCTTGTCGAGGAGCGCGAACGCCGGCTCAAGGCCAGCCAGTCCCGCTACGCCAATCATGCTGTCCGCGACCGCTGGACCGGCGCATCGGGCGCCGACCGCCTCAGCTTCCGCTGGGCGCAGGCCAAATCCCACCTGCGGGATCTCGCCCATGCTGAATAAGCGCAGCCTCGATCCCGAACAGCGAACGCTCTACAGCGCTAATCTTCAGCCGCCGGCTGGCTATGTCTTCGACGCGGCGGTCGCGACGACCTTCTCGCTCGACTTCGAGACCGCGCTCGCGGTGCCGGTCAGTCTGGCGCTCTTCGCCGCCGAGAACCGCGACGACATTCTCTCTCATCCTCTGGCGCTGCTCGAGGGCGCCGAGCGCATCGCCGGCCGCCTCGTCGTCTTCACCGACGCCGGCCATATCCAGGCGAGCGCCAGGCCGCATTCCAGGCTGTGCTCGCTGCTCGAACGCATCATCGTCGAGGCCGCCGCCCCTCAAGGCGGGGCCTTCCACCCCAAGATGTGGGCGCTGCGCTTCACGCCGCTGCGGCCCGAAGACCCGGCCCGCCTGCGTCTGCTCATTCTCTCCCGAAACCTGACGCGCGACCGCTCATGGGACATTGCCGCCACCCTCGACGGCGTGATCACCAGGCAGCCCAAAGCCGTCAACCGCCCGGTCGCCGACTTCCTTCGTCAGCTCCCCGACCTAGCGACCGTCGGCGTTCCCGACGGAACGACGAAGCTTGTCGATGACCTGGCCGAAGACATGCGCCGCGCCGAATGGAGCCTGCCCGAACCGTTCCAAAGCGTCTCCTTCGCCGTCAATGGCCTCGGCGGCAAGCCATGGCGACCGGAGCCTTGCGTTCGGCTTGGCGTCGTGTCGCCCTTCTGCGATGATCAAACCTTGTCGATGCTCGCCGGCTTGGCCAGCGCCGAAAAGCCCATCTTCATCGGGCGATCCGACGAACTCGCCCAGGTGCCCGGCGCCACGCTGGATGGCTTTGCCCGCGTGGCCGTGCTCGACGAGATGGCGGCCACGGAAGATGGCGAGGAGGAGGATGCAGCGGCCCTGCAAGGGCTCCATGCCAAGGCGTTCATCGCCGAACGCGGCTGGGACACCGCGATTACGGTCGGCTCAGGAAACGCCACGCGGCCAGCGCTGCTGACCGGCAGCAATGTCGAGATATTCACCACCCTGACCGGAAAGCGGTCGCGGGTCGGCAGCGTCGAGGAAATTCTCGGCGACAAAGGATTCGGCTGGCTGACGCGGCCATTCGTGCGCGACGAGACGGGAGCCGCCGATGCCGCGCAACGAGCCGCCGAGGCACGTTTGGATCAGGCCCGGCGCGAGATTTGCCGTAGCGGCCTCACGCTCCGTTGCGAGCGCGGAGAGCACGCCGCTGATGGCGCGCCGGTCTGGCGGGTCTGGCTGGTCCCGTCCGAACCGCTGCCCCTTACCGGGCTCAGCGCTCTGCGTGTTTGGCCGATCACACGGGGCGAAGGGCATGCGCGCGATGTGCTGGAGCCGCTCCGGCAGGGACAGCCCGCCGACCTTGGCACGATGCCCTTGGTTGACCTTACCCGGTTCCTCGCCTGTCACCTGACAGACGAGACGGAAGGCGTTTCGATCCTGTTCAGCACTGGACTCATGATGGAGGGGCTGCCCGCAGAGCGCCACGCCGCCATCCTGCGCTGGGTTATCGACAGCAAGGACGCCTTCTTCCGCTATCTCCGGTTGCTCCTCTCCGAACTGGGCGATCCCTTCGCCGCCGCCCTCGCGGCGCAGGACGGGTCAGGCCAAGGCGCCTGGCGCGCGGCAAGCGACGACGTGCCCATCCTCGAGGAGATGGTTCGGGCCTTCTGCCGGGGCGGGACCAGCTTCGCGCCATCGAACGGCTGATCGCACGCCTGGAAACCGGCGACGGTGACGATACCGATCCGATTCCGGTCGAGTTCCGCGCACTCTGGAACACATTCCGAATTGCGCTCGCCACGCAGGATGCCGCGCATGCCGAATGAACGGTTTCGCGCCGACGCGGCGCTCGCTCCCCTCAAGGTCTTTCAGCGGCGCACGGTCGACTACGTCTTCGATCGGCTCTACGGCCAGGACGATCCTGTCCGCCAGTTCCTAGTCGCCGACGAAGTTGGCCTCGGCAAGACGATGGTGGCGCGCGGGGTCATCGCCTGCATGATCGAACACCTGTGGGACAGCACCAAGCGGATCGACATCCTCTACATCTGCTCAAACCAGGCGATCGCCGCCCAGAACCTCAACCGGCTGAACGTCCTCGGACGGCGCGAGCTGGCCCTGCCGACCCGCATGACGCTCGTTCCCCTGCAACTGCGCGACCAGGCGGGCCTCGATGCCAACAAGGTGAACTTCATCAGCCTGACGCCGGGCACGACCTTCGACCTGCGCTCCGCGACGGGCGTGACCCAGGAACGCGCCTTGCTGTTCCATCTGCTGCGCGATCTCGTTACGCGCCCGCGCGGCCTGTACAACCTGTTGCAGGTCACGGCTGGCGTCGAGGGCTGGAACCGCGCCGTGGACAATCTCACCCTCGAAGGCGTCGACAAGCGCATCATCGAGCGTTTCCGCCGCGACGTGCAGGCGGATCGCGGCCTTTTCGAGGAACTCGATCGGGTTTGCGAACTCTTCCCGCGCCGCCGGGGCACCTATCCCGCAGAAATGACAAAGCCCCGCAACAGCCTGGTCGCCCGGCTCCGCGCCAAGCTGTCCCACGCATGCGTGGATGCGCTGCAACCCGACCTCATCATCATGGACGAGTTCCAGCGGTTCCGGGATCTGCTGCACGGCGACAGCGACGCGGCGATCCTCGCGCGCGAACTGTTCGACTACTCAGGAGGCGGCGGGAACGCCGCCCGCACCCTGCTGCTCTCCGCCACGCCCTACCGGATGCTCACGCTCGCCGGCGACGAGCCCGACGAAGGCGATCACTATCAGGATTTCCTTGAGACCCTGTGCTTCCTCTACGGGCGGGAAAGAGGGCCGGAGGTGGTGGCTACGCTGGCGCGCGAAATGCGCGCCTTCCGCGGCCTCCTACATGCCCTGCCGCAGTCACATGCCTCAGCGGTCGAGACGCGCCAGACCATCGAATGGCGCCTGCGCCGGGTGATCGCCCGAACCGAGCGGGTCGCATCCACGGTCGAGCGCGACTCCATGATGAGCGAGCCTCCCATCACGGTCTCGATCGCGCCCGCCGACCTCGCGCAGGCATCCGCCGTTTCCCAGGTGGCGCGCACGCTCGATGCGCCGGAGATCATCGAATACTGGAAGTCTTCGCCCTATCTGCTCAACTTCATGCGCCACTACAGCCTTAAGCGGCTGCTGGAAGACCAGGTCGACGCACCTTCGGCCGTGCTCCGCACCGCAGTCCAGGCGGCTCGACCGGCCATGCTCGATCACGACGCCATCGACGCCTATGCGCCGCTGGACCCGGCTAACGGCCGCATGTGCGCGATCATGGACGACATCTTCGGCCAACACCTGGAACAGAATCTCTGGATACCCGCCGCCATGCCCTATTACGGCGAGGCGCGAGCCGGGGCGCCGCTTACCAAGGCGCTGATATTTTCGTCCTGGTCCATGGTGCCCGACGCGGTCGCAGCCCTGCTGTCCTACGAAGCGGAACGGCGCATGGGCGTCGGCGAATCCGGCCGGCGCTATTTCGAGCAACATCGCCTGCGCCCCTTGCAATTTCGTCAGGATCACGGCTGGCTCGCGGGTCTGCGCGCGCTGCTGCTGATCTATCCGTCGCCGGCGCTGGCCGAGCTGGCCGATCCGCTGGCGGTGTTCAGCGAAACGGGGGCCGCCTCGTCGCTGGAGGAAATGCGCTCCGCTGTGGGCGACCTCCTCAAGCCTGCCCTCGTTGCTTTGAAGGAAAGTGCGGTGTCGCATCAGGACGCGCACAGCGCCGAGTGGGCCGCCCCAGCCGTGATCGATGACCTGCTGGGAGCGCGATCCTGCGCCTGGCTGGAGACGCCCCACGGCATGCGCGCCCTGGCGAGCGAAGACGCCTTCCACGATCATGTCGCCGAACTGGCGGCAGCGGTGAAGACGCGCGACATTGGCCCTTCGTCCGAAGATGTTTCGGACCTACTGGTTGACGTCGCGCTCGGCAGTCCGGCCGTCTGCGCTCTTCGCGCACTCAAGCGGATCGCGCCCGAGCTGGCGTGGGATGACCCGCTCTTGCTCAGCGCCGCCGCTGAAGTCGCTTGGTCCTTCCGCACGCTGTTCAATCAGCATGACGCGGTCGCCTTGTTGCGGCGGGATACAGATGATCACTACTGGCGCCGTGTGCTGGTCTATTGCACCGAGCGCAACCTACAGGCCGTCCTGGACGAATATACACATTTCCTCGTCGATGCCGAAGGTCTCGGCGCCCGCCCAGCCGAAGACTGCGCAATCGGTGTCGCTCGCGCCATGGCCTCGGCCTTGGCTATCCGCCCGTCGCAGATCGACGTCGATGACGTGCGTGTCGATGGAGAGTCCCTCGCCATCAGTAAGTTCCAGATGCGTGGACGCTTCGCGATGCGGCTCGCCGATTACAAGGACGAAGACGGCGCTGTCGCGCGGCTCGGAGGCGTGCGTGACGCCTTCAACTCACCGTTCCGGCCGTTCGTTCTCGCCACCACGTCGGTTGGCCAGGAAGGGCTGGACTTCCATCCCTATTGCTATCGCGTTTATCACTGGAACTTGCCGGGCAACCCGGTGGACCTCGAGCAGCGCGAAGGCCGAGTCCACCGCTTCAAGGGCCACGCTGTTCGCCTCAATCTGGCCGAACGGCAGGCTGCTGTGGTCAGGGGATGCGGGCAGGCTCCTGACGATCCGTGGAAGCTAATGTTCGAACGTGCGCGATCCGAAGCGGCTGTTGACACCGATCTCATCCCCTATTGGATCTACGAAGGTTCCGTGCGGGTCGAACGGCGCGTGCCGTTGTTGCCGTTCAGCCGGGAAGTCACGCGCCTCGCCTGGCTCAAACGCAGCCTCACGGTCTATCGTCTAGCCTTTGGTCAACCCCGCCAGGACGATCTGCTCGAGTACCTGCAAAGTCTGACCGGCGATGGCATGGACTCTAACCTGCTTGCCGATCTGCAGATTCGGCTCGAACCGGGAATTCTCGATGATCCAGAACGATAATCCTGTCGCGATTGTTTGTCGTCAGGCCGGGGGGCTATTCGCCGACATAGAGTAACAACCGGCGTCGAACTTCCGGACGCGGCAAACGGCACCGGGGATGGGTCGATATCGCGGTTAGGCCGCGATGGAGCGCGGCGGGCGTTGCCGTTCCTGCTGAATGAATCTGGTCCAGCATCCAGAGAACCCCGTGGCATTCGACCGCTTCCTCGGCTGCGAGCTGGCGCAGCGGGCCATCGCCGGTGAGCAACAGCCACGTGCGCTTTCGCGCAAGCGTCAAAGCGAGGCTATCCGGCAACGTCAGGGCAGGGACACGGCGGCGGTAGCCAATAGCCTCGGTCAGGCCGTCGCTGTCCAGTTCTTAGACGACGAGACCGAGCCGGAGCAGGTCTGGACCGCCGTGATCTTTCATTTCGCGTTCGTACAGCAGATCGGGAACGCAGTATCGGAAGGGGAGGCGGAAGCTGGCTTCGAGAAGCGTCCCGCGCTCCAGATCCACGAGAACGGAAGTATCCGAAACCAGCACCCGCATGCGTTCACCCCCCGTTTGCCGCGTCGGCTTCGTTCGGGGGGTTCACGTCCATCAGTGCGTCGAGGGCGTGAAGCGGCACACCGAGAAGCTCGGCCGCCTTCGATTCCGAGACGGCTCCTTCCGAAAGCGCTCGGAACGTGAGCCGTTTGAAGCGCGTCGGCATCTCGGCCTTGAGAATTTCTGGCTCTTTGTAGGGCGGGCTTCGCCACCCGAGCCTATTGAACTCTTGGAACAGTCGGCGAAACAGCGGTTCGCTGAAGATTCCCAAATCCTTGCAGCGATACGTGATCGCCTGAATGCTGACCCCGAAGAGCCGCTTCAGGTAGATCAATTCCTTGCCGCTGATCGACGTGCGATGCTTTCCAATCTCGCTCCAAAGCGCATCGGCGGGCATCAGGAACGCGCCGGCGAAGCGATGGGCGGCCTTCTCCTCGTCAACGCCGTCGGCCACGTCTATGACCATGTGACCGAGCTCGTGCGCGAGCGTGAAGCGCTGACGCTCGCCCCAATCCTTGCCATTGACCACGATCACCGGCACAGCGCCCTTGCGGGAACGCCGCACCCGAGCCGTCAGACCGTCGATATTCGTCAGGTCGATGGCGAGCACCTTGATCCCGTGCTCCTCGAGCAACTCGACGAGATTCGGGATCGGATCGACACCGAGCCCCCAGTGATCGCGCAGGCTCGCCGCCGCCCTATCTGCCTCTCCGAGGCTCTGCCGGACGGGGTAGGGCGCTTCGCGCGGCCTGTCCCATTCGACGCTGGGCAGGTGCAACAGTTCTTCGATCATCAGATAGCGTTCGAGCAGGTGCAGGACCTGGGCCTCGACCTGCGCCTCCTCACGCTTGCCCGTGGTCTTCTTCTTACGAAACTCGATTCCTTCGAGCACCATCTCCTGGTCGCCGACCAGATAGTCCTCGGACACGTCGAGCGCCGAGGCGAGCGCAATCAGCACACCCGAGCTAGGCATCGACTCGTTGCGCTCGTATTTTCCGATCGCCTGCGCCGTGACTCGGTTTCCAATCTTCTCCTCCAAGTCCCTGAGAGACAGGCCTGCTGCGGCACGGGCGAGCTTAAGCCTTTGTCCTATCATGCTTCTCGCCTCCTTGATTGCGGTTTACATATCGTATAATATAGTGCCAAGTTTGTAAACTGAAACCCTTGAAAGGGACTTAACCGGTTCCTACGTCTTGAGCAAGCCGCTGCTGCGGCGAGGCAGAAGGATAAAGGCAATGAACGAGCACGCCCGGCCGCCAGACATGAGTGGCGAAGAGATGGCCGACGCGATCCGCGAGGAAATCCTCGACGAGATCGCCGACCTCGAAGAGTACGCGAAGCTGGGCAAGGCCCCGCCGCATTGCCGCGGCTATCGCTTCCGGGTGAACCGGGATCGGTACGATGTGCACGAAGCTCAGCCGACGCGCGAGAAGATCCTGGAGACGGCCGGGCTGACGCCCGCCGGAGACTGGACGCTACGCCTCAAGCTGAGCGGCGGCGGATACGAGCTGATCAAGCCTGGCGAACGAGTCGATCTGCGGCGTGCAGGTGTCGAGAAGTTTAAGGCCCTGCCGCGCGACCAGACGGAGGGTTGAGATGGCGATGCGGCGTGAGTTCGATCTGCCGGATGAGGATCGGGCGTTTCTCGATGCCTACGGCTGCCCGTGGGAGACCGTCATGGACGGTTCTCCATGGGTGCTTCTGCACGGGTTCCCGACGCAGGACGCTGGCTACAATCATGACGCCGTCACCGCCGCGATCCGGATCGAGACGGGCTATCCGAAGGCCGCGCTAGATATGGTGTACTTCCATCCTGCCTTGGCGCGGAAGGATGGCCGAGCCATCGGCGCGACCCAAGCGACGCAGCAACTCGACGGCAAGGTCTTCCAGCGGTGGTCGCGGCATTACACGCCCGCCAACCCCTGGGTGGTCGGTGAACACAATCTCGGCACGCATATCCTCACGGTCGAGGGCTGGCTGATGCGAGAGTTCGAGAAATGCCCGGCGCAGTAGCAGTTGGTCTGACTCTTAATGGAGCGCAGCATTCAGCGCTGAAGGGCCACCTGTTTCCTGGCGATGGGTTGGAGGCAGCAGCTTTCCTCCTCTGCGGCATGCGGGCTGGTGATCGGCGGACCCGCCTCGTTGCGCGCGAAGTGTTCCCGGTTCCGTACTCGGCCTGTTCGGTGCGAACGGACCAGCGCGTTACCTGGCCGACCGACGTGATCCTTCCGCTCTTGGAACGGGCCGAAAGATCGGGCGGAACGCTGGTCAAGGTGCATAGCCATCCTGGCGGCTACTCAGCGTTCTCCGAGGTCGATGACGAGAGCGACCAGCAGCTCCTGCCGAGTTTGCGCGGCTGGTTCGACGACGACCGGCCGCACGGCAGCGCAGTGATGCTCCCGGACGGCCGCATGTTCGGCCGAATCGTGGGATCGGATGGTGAAATGCGGCCCCTGGCGCTCATCAACGTCGCCGGTGACGACCTGCTCTTCTGGCATCAAGGGGAAACCGGTGGAAGGCCAGTGCCCGGCTTTGCCGCCTCCCATGCGCAGGCCTTTGGCGAGGGCACCTTCGATCTCTTGCGGCGGCTGTCGGTTGCTGTGATCGGGTGCTCCGGCACCGGCAGTCCGGTGATCGAGCAGTTGGCCCGTCTCGGCGTCGGCGAGTTGTTAATTGTCGATGATGACACGATCGAAGTGCGCAACCTGAACCGTATCCTGAACGCCACGGCGGCGGATGCGGAAACGGGTCGGCCCAAGGTCGCTGTGCTTTCCGAGGCGGTTACGCACATGGGCACAGGCACGCAGGTGATCGCGCTCGAACGGAGCCTCTGGTCGCCGGAGGCGATCGAGGCGGTCGCGCAATGCGATATCGTGTTCGGCTGCATGGACACGATCGAAGGGCGATTTCTCCTGAACACACTCGCAACCAACTATCAGCTCCCGTATTTCGACCTGGGCGTGCGGATTCATGCTGTTCCGGAAGGACCGCGCCGGGGCGAAATCGTCGAGGTCTGCGGTAGCGTTCACTATCTGACGCCCGGCGGATCAAGCCTGATCAGCCGCGGCCTACTCAGTCTTGATGACGTGCGCGCGGCTGGGCTGGCCCGCACAGACCCGGAGGCACACGCCCGGCAGATTGCCGATGGCTACATTTCCGGGGTCGCCGTTCGGCGCCCGGCGGTGATTTCGCTCAACATGCTGATCGGCTCACTCGCCGTGAACGAGCTACTGGCCCGCCTGCATCCGTTCCGCGACGATCCTAACGGTGCTTTCGCCCATATCGAGGTCAGCCTGAGCGAGATGGCAATATTCCGCGACCCGAAGCCCGACGTCTGCGCGATCCTCCGTGGCGACCTAGGCAAAGGCGATGTAAGGCCGCTGCTCGGCATGCCAGAGCTGTCGCGGAGGACCGCATGATGGCCGGGCTGTGGCAGCGTGGGAAAACCTGGCTGCGGGACCGGCTACGAGTTCGGTTCCGAACCGAGTATGTCGAGGAGGATGCACCCGAGCAGCCGCTAGCCCGCACCCTTTATGTCGTGACCGAGGATGGCGCGCCTTGGAGTGCGGCCATGCTCTGTCCGTGCGGCTGTGGCGAGACCCTGCACATGAACCTTCTGCCGGACGAGCGGCCGGTGTGGAAGCTGGCGGTTGATGCGCGTGGCTTTGGCACACTGCATCCGTCGGTACACCGGATGAAAGGGTGCCGGGCGCATTTCTGGTTCCGGGCCGGAAAGGTGCACTAGTGCGGCGATCAAAAGTCGCCGCTTTGGAAGGATATCCGACTGCTGCTGGGCTGGCAGAAGGCCGGATGAAGACGGGCGAATTCAACTGAAGAGGCGAAGAACATGGCAAAGAACACGGGAAATGGCTACCGGCGCGGTGCGGTGACGGGTCGGACGCAATTCGAACGGCCGGATAATCTCTGGCAGAAGCGCGACGAGCGCACGGGTCGCTTCATGGACGTGAAGGACGACGGCAAACCATTCAAGGGCGTGGCCCGCGAACCGGACGGTCGCGATACCGACAACGCTTGATTACGCCCGAATTGCGCTTCGCCGGACTGCTTCATCTTCCCGGCGATGCTCGAGTTGATCGCTAGCGCTGCAACAAGCCTTGTTGATCCTCGTCTATTCCGCCCAGACGCGCTGACCTAAGGCGTTCGGGCCCAATCCTAGGATATGATCGATACCAGTCTGCACCATTTCGGACGAGTGCCGGGCCGAATACAATTTGTAGCATCTCCGCACACCGACGTCCCGAAGCAGTTCGCCCTTCTGATCAGCCGCAGGACCCTGACGCCAAAAGTAGGACTGTTGCCACCTTGACCCTGCGCACTTCGCGAACTTCGGCGCGCTACGCTGCTGATTGAAACAGCGAATGAAGATCGGGGCACGTCCTTGCAATCACCTTTGCTTGCTTGGCAACTTCGCCAACATCGGCCCGTCTCATGGGATGGCCGTCGGACCGCAAGTTATGATCATATCCAGCCCCTGCAACCACTTCAAGCCCCTGAAAACACTGACGTTTTCGGGGGGCTTCGTCGTTTTCTGAAACCGATCAATTAGTTCTCCGTCAACACGGGTGCGCATCGTGATCGCGGACATGCCGAGAAGCCGGGGGCATTCGTCCGGGTGAGCCACGGAGGATCCGGGCTGATCAGGGACGATGAGTGGCGACAATGCCCGAATGCCAATTACCGAGGGTTTCCGATCTCTGCGCAGGCTGACGGTTCCATGGTCCTTCCGCACGCATACAGCCGTGTGGACTTCGGCCACGACCGAACGACCGAATCGGCGGTTTGCAGTCGGCTTCTGAATCGGCCATGATTGAAGGACGGTGGGTGGCTAAACTCGTCGTGTGAGCGCATGGGCAGTTTCTTGCGGGGCGCGTCGGTGTGCACCTACGTACCATTATTGGGAGTGTCGACATGGCAGACAGAGTGGCATTTACCCCCCCCCCCCCCCCCCCCCCCCCGCAGGGGCAGCCGGGGAAACATCTGCGCCTCTGCCCGCTGAGCGTCGTGCTGCCGGGCGGCGCCTGACGCAAGCGTCCCGACGCCTCCCTGCCTGCTTCACAGTGCCAACGGCGGGGCGGCGGCTTCACCAAGGGGAGAATGAACAATGACGGTTGAAGGCATCAGGCTTCGCGGCGGCACGGGTACCGATACCCTCGACGGCGGGGACGGCGACGACACCCTGAAGGGCCGCAAAGGTGACGATACTCTGAACGGCGGCCGGGGTGCGGACACGCTGAGGGCCGGCAAGGGCAACGACTGGATGAGGGGCGGCCTAGGCTTGGTGCATGTGCCGATGAACGGGTATGCTCGCTTGAAATGGATGCGGCGTATGCCGCATGGATGGATCTAGTGTATGCGGAGTGCATCCGACCCGGCTGACGGCCCGCGCTTCGGATGCAGGTCTCGCTCCTGTGTTCAGGACAGGTCCGACGGTGTGTACACGATGTGGAAGAATCGTCTCGAATGACCCGTCTCATCCCGTATGATGGAAGAATGAGATGATCGGCAACGGATCAGCGGAAAACCGGAGCGCGCAGCCTTATCTGCCGCAGCTCTGTCCCGTTGCCGAAGCACTCGCGCAATTGTCGCGGGCCGGACCCGAATCCCGTGGCGCCGTCTTCACGCGGCGTGAGGTCGTGGAGTTCATTCTTGACCTTGTCGGCTACACCATCGATCGCCCGCTCTGGCGCCATTCCCTTCTTGAACCGTCCTGCGGCGACGGCGATTTCGTTCTTCCCGTGGTCGAGCGGCTGCTTGCATCGTGGGGGCAGCAAGGGCGTCCGGTCCCGGTGAGCCATTTGACAGGATGCGTTCGTGCCATCGAACTTCACCAAGTCACCTGCGAAGAGACCCGTTCCAGAGTGTCCCAGGCACTTCTTTCGGCCGGGATCAGCGAGGCCGATGCGGCGGCCTTGTCGGACTGCTGGGTGGTGCACGGCGATTTCCTTCTGACCGACCTTCCATCCCGATACGAGTTTGTCGTCGGCAATCCTCCCTATGTACGCCAGGAACGGCTTCCCGACGCGCTCGTCTCCGAGTACCGCGCCCGCTACGACACGGTCTTTGACCGGGCCGACCTCTACGTTCCGTTCATCGAGCGATCGGCGCAGCTGCTTTCTTCCAAGGGAAAACTCGGCATCATCTGTGCCGATCGCTGGATGAAGAACCGATATGGAGGGCCGCTTCGCCGTCTCCTGTCCGAACAATTCCAGCTGCATGTCTATGTGGACATGGTGGACACACCGGCCTTCCATTCGGATGTGATCGCCTATCCTGCAGAAATTCCCGCCAGTGAAATTCCGGTCCGGTTTCCGGCTTGGCGCGGGCGTCGGCGTCGGATTCAGGCGGAATCCGGGCGTGCGGGGACCTCCGGCGGCGTTCCGGCGGGAAAAAGGGATGTGTCGCGGGTCTGCCCTGGGGCGGTTCGGTCGGGCGTTCAGGCGCGCCCGGGCGCCCCGCCCCGCGGCGGCGACCGTCCGGACGGTCCGGCGACGGCCAGGGCCACCGCCGCGTGCCCGTGGGTCAGGGCGGGGTGGAGGGTCCGCCAGTCGGGGATCGGGAAGCCGGGAAAGCATTACCGGGTTCTCTCCCGGAGGTACTTCAGCCGCCCCCTCGCCCCGGCGCGGCGGCGAACACCCTGCAGGAGGCGGCCCCGGTCCGGGCGGTGAGGAAGGCGAGCGTCATCGTCATGGCGGGCACGGTGGTCAGGTGCCGCTTTCCGTGCCCGAAGCTGTGCCCGGAGCGGTAGCCCTGGTTCTTCAGCGTGTTGAAGGTCCCGTTCCCGGTGCGCCAGCGGGAGCGGGCGGCGCGCATGACCGGCATGAGGCTGTCGCCGTCCACGGGAAGGTCGGTGACCCAGGGGAACCTCTTCCGTTTCTCCTCCACGCGGTGGGTCGGGTCGTCCGGGCCGCGGTGGTGCTTCGCGATGCATTTCCTTTTGATGACCGTCTCCCGGCATTCGATGACGCTGGCCCTGATGTCGGGATGGGAGGCGTTGACTGGCGCGCCGTTCAGGTAGCGCAGTTCGTGCAGGGTGCCGTCGGCGTCGGTGAACCGGGCCGCGCGGGTGTCGGGGCTGGCGGCGGGGCTGGCGAACAGCAGCGCGTGGTCGCCGGGTTTCGCGCCGAGGATGAAGCGGAGGCCGTGCCGCCGCAGGCGGGCGATGTGGGGTCCGTTGGACGCGAGGCCGTCCTGCAGGACGATGGCCTTCAGATGCGGATGCTCCCGCCGGAGGTCGTCGATGAACCGCGCCGCGGCGTTGCGCTCGCAGCCGTTCCTCCTGTCCCCGTCGGTCCTGGCGATCGGCTCCGGGGCCAGCGGCAGCACCTCCCGGCGGTCGGGATGGCAGACCACGGCGGCGAGCATGCTGTGGGAATGGCCCTTCGACCCGTCACTGTGGTTGGCGACGCGGCAGTGGTCGCAGTGGACGGACCTTGAGCTGAAGTAGCCGGTGCCGTCGACCGGGATCAGGTAGTGGCCGTCGAAAACCGGCTGGTCCTCCAGCACCCTGCCGCGCTGCAGCCTCGCGAACAGGGTCCCGACGCCGGTGGCGGCTGCCTGGGGCCGGCCGTGTCGAGGCGTCTGCGCATGGCGGAGTCGCAGGGCGCCGCCGCGATCCCGAACAGCGTCCGGAGGTTGCCGCGGACGATGGCGTCACCGCGGCTGTCCCTGCCGGACTGCAGGAGCGACGGATACTTCAGCGGGAACATCGCGAACGCCGACATGAGGTGGTCCGCGAGGCTGAACCGGCGCCCGTCCACCGGACCGTCGACCGCGCCGAAACATTCCGCCAGCGCCCCGACCGGCCCGGGCCTGCCGAGGTCCTTCCGAAACCGCATCGTCCCAACTCCCGTCAGTGAGGTCATCAGGGATGCGGTAAGGGCCCCAGCCTATGATGTCCAGAGGATTCCGGGCGGTTTCCGTCCGCCTGACAGGAAAAGTTTACGAAACCCGGATCACGGAACCCCATGGGATACGGGGTCTGGAAGGGCTGGTGGGAATTGCTGCCTATCCTGCCATATTCGTTGTCGGGCGCGAGAAAACCGGCAGAACGCGCGTGGCGCAGCGTCCTGAAATCAACAGCCGCTCCCTGACCGAACTCGCCCGCAAGATCCTCGACCGGGAGGCATCGGACCCTGCCGGCCCGCTGAGCGAGGTTTCCAGCGTCGCCCGCGGCACGCAGCCCTGGAACCTGAACCCGTCGGAAGAGCTGACGCTGGTCTGGAGGCTGGAGCAGGACTTCCTGCCCCTGGAGGATGCGGGTTGCAAGGTCGGCATCGGTGTCGCGACCGGCGCAGACAAGGCATTCATCGTACCCTACGATGACATCGATGTCGAGGATGATCGAAAATTGCCGCTGGTGACGACGCGGGACATTCGGTCCGGCGATGTTCGGTGGAGGGGTCTGGGCGTGGTCAATCCGTTCGCAGACACCGGTGGCCTGGTCCCCCTGTCCGAATATCCGCGTCTTGACCGGTATTTCCATGAGCGCCGCGCCGAGCTGATGGCGCGGCACGTCGCCAGAAAGGTGCCGTCCAACTGGTACCGCACCATCGACCGCATCCATTCCTTCCTCGCATCCACGCCGAAGCTGCTGATCCCGGATATCAAGGGAGAAGCTCATATCGTTCATGAGCATGGTCGGCTCTATCCACACCACAACCTCTATTATGTGACCTCCCGTGAATGGGAACTGGAGGCTCTGCGGGCCATCTTCCTTTCGGGAATTGCCCGGCTGTTCGTATCAGCCTACTCCACCCGGATGCGCGGCGGATATCTTCGTTTTCAGGCCCAGTACCTGCGCCGCATTCGTGTGCCGTGCCGGTCGAGTGTCCCGGACCGCACGCTGGATCTTCTTGCCGAGGCTGCCGCAAGCGGGGATGCGGATGCATGTCATGTCGCGGTTGCCGAACTGTATCAATTGACCCCGGGGGAACGTGCCCTGATTGCTCCGGTGAACCATAGACAGCCTCCCGCCCATGCTTGATCTCGCCAATCTGGAAGACCACGCACGCAATGCAGTGAAGACATTCTGGTTGAGTCGAATCGTGGCCCGGGATCGGCAGGTGTCATCCGGACGCGTGGATCAAGGCGAGCGCTCCGGCGTGACAGCCGGCAAGAATATGGACGGCTTCATTCGTCTTGCTCTCGACTTCATCAGGAGGAACGGACTAGTTGATGCCGACATCCACCTTTGCAGATCAGTGGTAACCCTTCCGGGCTACTTTCGTCCGACCAAGCTGTGGGATGTCGTCGTCGTCAACCGGGGCCGATTGGTTGCCGCGCTGGAGTTCAAGAGCCAGGTCGGACCGTCGTTCGGGAACAACTTCAACAACCGTGCGGAGGAAGCAATCGGTTCCGCGCACGACTTCTGGACGGCCTTCCGGGAGGGGGCGTTCGGTGCCAGCCCGCGCCCCTTTCTGGGTTGGTTGATGTTGGTCGAGGACACGGAGGCGTCACGGAAACCGGTTCGTGATGCCTCTCCGCATTTTCCGATATCCAGGGAGTTTGAACGCGCATCGTATGCCAAGCGCTACGACATTCTCTGTCAGAGGTTGGTTCAGGAAAGCCTCTATTCGGCGGCAAGCATGCTCATGTCTCCCCGTTCGTCGGTGGACGACGGCAGCTTTTCTGAAATGAGCGAACTGACCGGTGAGCCTCTTGCAGAATTCCCCGATCAAGCGGTTTTTTTCGGAAACGGGCGCTTTTTTCTGATCGGGGGCCTGGATATGGAGCCGTCCCTCTGGTATGGAACGGGTGTTACAACCACAACATACGGAGAGACGGCTCCATGTCCCTGCGATCATCCATATCAGATGCCTGGCGGCGCTTTCAAGGGGAACTTTTCCCGGCCCTCGCCGGGGAGGTCGGCCCGCTGGGCGTGAGGCACGCCAAATCCGTCGCCGTCATGGACCTGGTGGAGGGCGGGAGGCATGTGCACTACAGCCACCGGGGCGTCGGCAACCAGCCCGCGAACCGCAGGGCGCTGGCGCGGGCCTTCGTCGCCAAGGCGGTGTGGGACATGCCGACCACGACGGTGCCGGTCGACCGGCTGCTGTACGACCCGACGCTGCGGCGTCCGGTCGGCTGGTCCCGCGTGTCGGAGGTTCCCAGCGAATCGACGTTCTCCCGCGCCCTCCCCTGGTTCGCGGAGACCCGGCTGCCGGAGCGGATGCACGAGGCGCTGGTCCGCTCCGCGTATTCCGGCTCGGTCGTCGGGCACATATCGCGGGACTCCACGGCGATCGTCGGGCGGGAGAGGCCGGCGCCGAAGCCGAAGCCGCAGGAGCAGCGGCCTAAGCGCAGGCTCGGACGCCCGAAAAAGGGGGAGGGGAGGCCGAAGGCGCCGACCCGGCTGGAGCGGCAGCCGCGGGGCGGGATGACGGCGGCGGAGATGGCCGCCGGGCTGCCGAAAGCCTGCGACACCGGGACGAAACGCAACGCGAAGGGATACAGGGAAAGCTGTAGGGGGTACAAACCGCATATCGACGCCGCCGATGGTGACGTCCCCATCGGCCGCATCCTGACCTCGGCGTCGCTGCACGACAGCCAGGCCGCGATCCCGCTGTCGAAGATGACGGCGCTGCGGGTGCACCACTGTTACGAGCTGATGGACGCGGCCTACGACTCGCGGGAGATCGGGTTCCACGCCCACCTGACGGGGCGCGTGGCGATCACCGACACCAACCCCCGGCGCGACGCGGCGCTGAAGGAGCGCCTCAGGAAAGAGGCTCTGGCGCAGAGGAAAGCGGGCCACATCCGCCACGACCGCGTCCGCTACCGGCAGCGCTCCAGCGTGGAACGCGTGAACTCCGCCCTGAAGGACTCCCACCGCGCCCGGCATGTCCGTGTCCGTGGGCATGCCAAGGTGGCCTGCCACCTTTTCCTCCGCGTGCCGGCGCTGACCGGCGGGCAGCTGATGCGGCTCACCATCTGACACCGCCGGCCCGGGCAGCGCCGGACGCCCCGTACGCCGCCCCGGAGGGGACGGCGCGGCCAGTCATGCGCGGGCGGTGTCCCCGAAGCCACCAAATGCGACATTCCGCCACACTTCGGCCCATGGGAACGCCCCGGACACCCGCCGGAACCGGTGACGGGACCCCGGCGGAACCGAAAGGCTGGCCGCGGCCGCCCGAACCGCGATAATTGTGCAAGAGGCTCGTTCGAGAATGTCACCAAGGGCGTGCGTGCCTATCGTGCCAGGCACATGAACGAACTGCGCCGTCCGGCGTTTCTGTTCTCGGGCCTGCTCAAATGCGGTTGCTGTGGCGGTAACTACGGCATCGTCACCCGCGACCGCTACGGCTGTCTCAATCGCTATCGCCGCGGGACCTGCGACAACGGCCGCACGATCCTTCGGGACAAGATCGAGGCCCGCATTCTGATGGGCCTCACCGAGAAGCTCGTTTCTGCCGACGCGGTGGCTGAGGCCGTGCGCGCCTACGCCGAGGCGCTCAATCAGCAGAACCGCGAGCGTCGGGCGCAAACGGAACTTGATATCAAGGCTTTGGAGAAGATCGAGCGCGGCATCGCCGGCATGATGGCCGCCATTGAGGACGGCATGTATCAACCAGCGATGAAGGCGCGGATGGACGAGCTGGAGCGCCAGAAGGCCGATCTTCTTGCGCGAATGAAGGACGTCCCGGCCGAAGTGCCCGACATCCATCCCAACGTAGCCGAAATCTACCGGAGAAGGGTGCAACACTTGGCGGCCGCGCTCAACGATCCGGAGATGCGCGCTGAGGCCGCGGAGGCGATCCGTTCGGCGGTGGAAGAGGTCGTCTTGACGCCCGGCGACAAGCGCGGAGACGTGCGCGTCAGCCTACGCGGCGATCTGATGGGTATTCTCGACATCGCAGCCGACAGGAAGGGGCAAAACCGATCCCAAGTTATAACAAAAGACGTTGCGTGCCCCCGAAACCACCTCAAGCTCCTGAAAACATTGGTGTTTTCGGGGGGCTTTGTCGTTTCGGGGAGACGACCATATAGCTCTCCGTCAACACATGGTCAACACGGACGCGCATCGTGATCGTGGACATGCCCAGAAGCCGGGGGCATTCGTCTGGGCGGGCCGCGGAGGATCCGGACTGATCACGGATGATGAGTAGCAACGGTGGCCAGATACCGATTACTGAGGGCTTCCGAGTTCGCCGCAGCTTGACGGTTCCATGGTCCTTCCGCACGAATACGGCCGTGTACGCCTCGACCGAATCGGCGGTTTGCAATCGGCTATGATTGAAGGATGGTGGGTATCTAAACTCGTCGTGCGAGCGCAAGGGCAGCTTCTTGCACGGCGCGTCGGTGTGCGCCCACGAACCATTGGGAGTGTCGACATGGCAGACAAAGTGGCGTTTACCCCCCCCCCCCCCCCCGCAGCTATCAATAATCCACACCTGATTCCTGATTGATTCCATGCGAATCAGTACGCCATGCGGATTCGGATGCGGCGGATACGGTCGGGGACGGTGGAGTGGTTCACGGCGGCGGGCTGACGCGGAACGCGCTGGCCAGTGGGCCGGTCGATCCCGGGGACTGGCGCGGTCCCTCCGGTCCCGTGCGGCCCGGCCGGGTGACGGACGCGGAGGACCGGCGCCGCCGGGAGTCGATGGTCGCGAGGCGCCACCCCGGGGGCTGGCGGCGTCCGCCGGGCGGGCAGGTCCGCTACCGGGTGCGCCCGTAGTGTCACGGGGTCCCCGGCGGGATCGGCCTCGTATGTTCAGAGAATCAGAAATGAAAGGAGGAGGTGGCTGTGGAAAAATCTGGCGCGATTTCCTGTGGAAAACATGCCTGTTGCCTTCCGCCGTCCCTCCGGTTCATTCCTGTGGCGGGACCGCCGCCGTCGGACCACTACCGGCGGCGGCGGTGCGGGGCCCTGCCCCGCAGGACGGGTTGGACCGATACGGCCTTGGATCGCGACAGCGGATCCGTCCGGCAGCGTGGTCGGCCCGCCCTCCCGTCCGTCTCCCGGGTCCTCTTCTTATGAGACCTTAAAAGTCAAGCGCCCTTCTTCATGAATCCTCTTCATGGCCTCACATCGGCGTCTCTCCTTCCGTCGGGGGGCGGCTGCCGTGCCTCCGGGGACTGTCCAGACAGAACGTCGCGGTTCCATGACGCGCCCACCGACGCGTCCATCCTCCTGTCCGGTTCGGTTGGCCGATGCCGGCCCCGTGACCACGATGCCCGATTCGGGCCGATGCGACGTTCCGGGGGGCGGGACCCATCCGAGGGACGGTGCCGCGTCGTGCGGCGAACCATGGACCCGGTCGGTCACACGCCCTGCCCGGTTTCCCCGGAAGACCCCGTCGGGCCGCCCGGGTGTTCGGTTTTCGGCTGTCCTTCCGCGCCCATGCCTTCGACAGGACGGCGCCCTCGGGTACCAGGCCGGTGGTGGCGAACCGCAACGGCGCGACCGGCAGCTTACGGGCCAGCGCCACGATCCCCCGCCTGCGCGAACGTCCGTCGCGGGCGCTCACGTAATTCCTGAACCACGCGGCGAGCGCGCTTTCCGGCTGGTGCCCCGTCCAGCGCCAGGCCATCTGCACCAGATGCTTTCGCAGCATCGCGTTGCCCGCCTTGCCGAGCCCCTGGTCGTGACCGCCGCCACCGCTCGCGAACGGGACCGGCGCCAGCCCCGCGAGGCTGGCCAGCTCGCGGCGGTTGCGCAGCTCCCTGCAGGAGAGCTCGCCGCCCAGCATCAGCGCGTCATTCGGGCCGATCCCGCGCAGCCGGCCCGGCGCCGCCGCATGGTGGGCGTTCGCTGGGGCAGGTGCGGCCACGGGCCGCGGGCCGTCGGGCTCCGGGACCGGACAATGCCCACCCCCGCAGGTTCCGGTGGAATGCCCGTCAGCCTCCGTCCCGTCCCCGTCGGCCTCCGCGTGAAGGCTGTCCAGGGCCTTCCCGGCCGCATCCAGCATCTCCACCTTCCTCGCCTCGACCACCTTAATCTCCGCGGGCGCCAGCTCCAGCCGGGCGGGGATGCCCCCGGTCCCGGCCAGCAGCTCCGGCGGCAGCGGTCCCCCATAGCCGGTCTCCATCCCGCCGAGCCGCTCACGGAACCCCGGCCTCGCCGGATTGCCGGCCAGCAGTCCGTGCAGCCTCAGAAGCCCGTCGACGGCGTTCGCGAGGCGGCGGCGTTCCCTCAACAGACGCTCCCGCCGTGGCGGCAGCCGCTTCCTGTCCTCCTCCGCGACGCTCGGGACCCGCACCGGCGACATCGCGTCCCGGTCGCCGCCGTCCCAGGCCCGCAGCGCACGGACCATCCGGCGGGCGTCGATCCGGTCCGTCCTCACCTTCCTCTTTCTCCGCACCACCTCCAGGCTCGCCGGATGGCGGACCACCACCTCGAGGTCCTCGCCCTCCAGCCGACGGGCCAGCCAGAAGCCCTGGTGGCCGGCCCCGTACACCAGCATCACCCGGACCTCGCCGCCGGACGCCGCGGCCCGCCCGCGCGCCCGCCCGAGCCTCCCCAGCAGGCCGTCCACGTCCTGCGGGGCCAGTCTGTGCAGACCTGCCTTCGACGTGTCGGACGGATCCACCACCGCCAGTATCCAGCTCGTGCCGCTCACTTCCAACGCCGCGTAAACAGTGGTAACGTCGCCCTCGAAGGGGGTTCTGGAACCATTCATCTTTCTCTCCTTTCACCGGGCGGGGGGTTGCCGTCGAACGGCCCCCTGCCACAACATATTGCACCATCGTCATTCCCTTGCACCGAATCACCGGCGAAGGCAAACGCCGGCGCGTCCCATGGCATCTGGATGGATGCCTGGGTTCACGGAACCGGATCATCGCGAGGACAGGAGCGGGAGAGCATGACAGCAATGGTCGCCGGAACCGGCGTAAGCAAGCGTACACCCGACATCCACGTCAACGGGCGTGACTTCACGGCCACCAACGACACGGTCGGCTTCCGAAAGGTTGGCCGCCTCCTCAGGGAGGGCGGCGCCACGCGGGCCGTCATGGAGGCCACGGGGCGCATGCACCGGGCGCTGCTGCAGTCCCTGCGCGCCAGGGGGTTCTCCGCCACCGTCGTGAACCCGAGGCAGGCGAGGGATCTCCCGAAGGCCGCCGGGGCCCTTGCGAAGACGGACAGGGTGGACGCCAGGATACTGGCGGCCTTCGGGGCCGCGTTCCCGGACATGCGGGCCACGGCGCCGGCCACCGGCGCCATCGACCAGCTCCGCGACATGCTGGTGCTGCGGGAGAAACTCGTGGACCAGCGCGCCGGGACGGGGACCGTCGTGTCGGAGGTCGGCGCCGGCGCGCCCGGCACGGAGGTCGGCAGGGTCCTTGAGGATATCGACGCCGCCATCGCGGCGCTGGAGCGGCGGACCGGCGGGACGGTCGCCGGATCGCCGGAGTTCGCCGACAGCCACCGCATCCTGACCTCGGTGCCCGGCATCGGCCCCGTCACCGCGGCGGCGCTGGTCGCGTGGATGGCGGAGCTGGGCTCGATCGGCAACCGGCAGGCCGCATCCCTGCTCGGCGTGGCCCCCTTCGCCCGAGACAGCGGCACCCTGAAGGGCGGGCGCCACATCGGCGGCGGGAGGGGACGTCCGAGGGACGTCGCCTGCATGGCGGCGATGTCGGCCAGCAGGTGCTCCCCGGACATGAGGGAACTGTACGATCGCCTCAGGGGGAGGGGAAAGCCCCACAGGGTCGCCCTCGTGGCCGTCATGCGCGGGCTGGTCGTGACCGCCAACGCCCTTCTCCGCGACCGCCGGATGTGGGAGGACCGGACGGCGGCCGCCGCCGCCTGACGGCAGGCCGGACCGCGTCCGTCCGGCACGGAAACGAATCACCTTCAGGCCGGCCGGGGTCTCCCCGGCGGGCGCTTCCGGCGCGCCCGGACGGCGCCGCCTGCGGGGAACGCTGTGGAAAGGTCCGGGACAGCCGGACACGGAACCCGGAAAAAAACGGAAAAAAGTCGGAAAAAAGCCGGATCCGGGCTTGATTTCCAACATGGATGCTGCCGGCGGCGGGGGTGCGGCCGGGGCCGCGTGACCGCCTGATCGGCTGGTCGGCGGACGCCCGGCTGGCCAACATCGGCAGGGTCGTGTGCAACAACAGGTTCATCCCGCCTGCCGGCGTCCGGGTCCACGGACCGGCGTCCCGGGCCGACCTCCGGGCGTCGCTCCGGCGTCCGCCGGGCGGTCTGGCCCGTGCCGCCCGCGGAGGGCTGGAAGGGAACCCTGTGCCGCGGGCCGGAGAGGGTTCCCGGCTGGTCCGGGACGAGGTGTTGCGGGGGTGGATGGGCCGGGCGCGGGTACGGCCGGAGCCCGCACCCCGACGGACGCGTCCGGCGGCGGATCGCGGCGATGGGCGCCGCCTGGACCCGGCGGCCCGGGGAGAGCCTTCCGGCGATCCTTCCCGGGCGGGCGGAACGGACGGCGGTCTGTCGGCCGCTGTCGAACGATGCGGTGACCATGGAGCACATACTGGAACCGCACTGCGAGCGGACAGGCGGGCGGTGCCGCGCCGAGCGGTTCGTGCCCGCGGTGCAGGACACGACGACACTGAACCATGACGGTCTTTCAGGGACCTCCGGCCTCGACGGCCCCGGCGGCGGAGGCAGGGGGACCTCGGGCATCCTGGCGCACTTCGGCATCGCGCCGACGCGGTCGGACGGCCCCTCGGGACATTTCTGGCCGACGCGGATCTGCGGCGGGAGGAGGTAAAGGACAGCGTCCTCTGGGTGGAAGGTCTGGACCGGGCGCAGGGCCTCGCCGACGCCTGCCCGGACACGGGGGTGGTGAACGTCCGCGACCGCGGGGGCGACTTCCGGCGGCCGCTCCCGCGGGCGGGGGAGAAGGGCGCGGAACTCCTGGTGCGGGCCAGCAACGGATCCGTCCGGTCCGATGACTCGATGTTGAACTCCGTCCTGAATCTCAATCTCGCCTTTCTCAAGCAGAACAGAAAAGGAGTTCTCGATGGATTTCTTCAGTGGTGGAGGCGACGCAAGCCCGTTCCGAGAGATCGGATCGAACGAGAAATACTCAGGCTTGCGCCCGCCGACGGTTGGCTCGATCCCTATTGCGAGGTCACGGTCTGGTGGCTGAACCGGAAACTCTCGCAAATGCAGCGATAGGGGCGCAGTGCCCAGACGGGAACACACTGTGATCGAAACGTACAACATGTTTGCCGAGGCTGAAGTACGAGAGGTATTGACAGAAAGCCGGACGATGCCCGTGACGGAAAGGAAATACGGCGCATTCGCGCTGAAGTGAGGAGAAAAAACATGAACTGGCGCGATCATATCACCGTGGACCCAGAGGTCTGCCATGGCAAGGCATGCATCTCGGGCACGCGCGTTCTGGTAACGACAGTGCTCGACAATCTGGCGGACGGTCTGGATGCGGAGGACATCGCGAGGAGCTATCCGTCCGTTTCCCGCGAGGTGGTGCGGGCGGTGCTTTGCTATGCCGCTGCTCTGGCCAACGAGCGGGTCGTAGCGCTCGGGAAGTAGGACAACCGGCGTGCGGTTCAAGCTGGACGAGAATCTTCCTGTCGAACTGGCGGACATCTTTCGCGCGGCCGGGCACGACGCGGTGACCGTGCTCGATCAGGACCTGAAGGGCGCGCGGGATTCTCGTCTTGCGTCTGTCTGCATGCACGAGGGCCGGGCCATCGTGACGCTCGATACGGACTTTGCGGACATCCGGATGCATCCACCTGACGCCTATCCCGGGCTCGTCGTCTTTCGGACGAACAGCCAGTCCCGTGACCATATCCTGAAAATCGGCGCCCGACTGCTCCATGTGTTGTCAGATGCGACGCTTGCCGGACAGCTCTGGATTGTCGAGGATTCGCGGATACGGGTGCGACAGTGACATGAAGACGACCGGCGAAAAGGCCTTCGAGACGGTCATCGAAACCCATCTTCTGGACAACGGCTCTGTGTCGATTCCCGGCGAGGGGTTCGACCGCGACCGCGCGGTCTTCCCGGAGACGACGCTGGCTTTCATTCGGGAGACCCAGCCCGGCGAATGGGCGAAGCTCGAAGCGCTCCTCGGCGACAAGACCGGCGAACAGGTCCTGGCCGATCTGTGCAAGTGGATGGACGCCAACGGCTCACTCGCCACGCTGCGCCACGGCTTCAAGTGTTAAGGACGCGCGCTGCGCCCGGCGTTCTTCAAGGCGGCGCACGGCATGAACCCGGAGCTGGAGATCGCGTACGAGGCCAACAGGGTCGGGATCACGCGCCAGCTCCACTATTCACCACGGTCGCAGAATTCGCTCGACGTCACGCTGAGCCTCAATGGAATCCCCCGTTGTCACGCTTGAACTGAAGAACCCGCTTACCGGCCAGACCCTCGAGGACGCCCGCCGGCAGTACCGCCAGAACCGCGATCCGAACGAGCCGATCTTCGCATTCAAGCGGCGCACGCTGGTTCATTTCGGTGTCGATACCGAATCGGTGATGATGACCACACGGCTGGCGGGCGCCGCGACCCGCTTCCTGCCGTTAGACAGGGGAAGTGACGGCGGCGCCAGCAATCCGCCGGATAGTGCCGGCCGGACCTACCGCACGGCGTATCTCTGGGAAGAGGTGCTCCGGCGAGACAGCCTGCTCGACCTGCTGGCGCGGTTCGTTCATCTACAGATTGACGAGAAGCGCGACGACCGCGGCCGCAAGGCAAGGGGCGAGACGATGATCTTCCCGCTTTACCACCAGCTGGATGCGGTACGCACGCTGGTGGACTCGGCGCGACGCGACGGTGCTGGGCAGAACTACCTGATCGAGCATTCCGCCGGCAGCGGCAAGAGCAACACCATCGGCTGGCTCGCGCATCGGCTCGCATCGCTGCACGACGATGCCGACGAACGGATATTCGACAGCGTGATCGTGATTACCGACCGTATCGTGCTCAACCAGCAGCTTCAGGACACGATCTACCAGTTCGAGCATAAGCGCGGCGTCGTGCAGAAGATCGACGAGAGTTCGCGCCAGCTGGCCGAAGCGCTCGAAAGCGGCGTGCCGGTGATTATCACCACGTTGCAGAAGTTTCCATTCGTTTCCCGGCAACTTCTCGGGATGGCGGAAGAGCGCGGGGAACGGGCGACCGTAGTGCTGCCGATGCGGCGCTGCGCGGTGATCGTCGACGAAGCGCACAGCTCCCAAGGGGGCGAGACAGCCGCCGATCTCAAGGAAGTCCTCGGCGAAGAGGGCCTGCGGGAACTGGATCCCTGACCGCAGGATCATGCTCGCGCACGCTTCGCTTGCTTCCGGCAGATACGGAATTGGTCCTCAATCGAGGCCTCCCGCTGGTTGTCCGAGGAATAGCGGGTGTGGAGCACAACAGGCATCATGCGGTGCCTCAGATCATGCAACCTTGTCGAAACGGCTCGGTCGGATTAGCACCTCGGCGGAAATCCCGAGTTGTTGATGCAAATGCAGGATCATGTCGATCGACAAGCCGCGTTTGCGGTTGAGAACGTCGGCCACCCGGTTGCGGGGACCAATCATTGGTTCGAGATCCTTGCGGATGAGCCTCCGTTGCTCCATCCGGAACCGGATCGCCTCGATTGGATCAGGTGGATCCATCGGATAGTGCTTCGCCTCATAGACTTCGATCAGCGTTGCGAGCACGTCGAGGCGTTCACCCTCCGGCGGGCCGCTCTTGGCACCCCAAAGGCGTTCGACCTCTTCGAGCGCTGCATCATGGTCCGCTTCGGGGCGGATAGGTTTCAGCTCAGTCGCCATGTTTCACCTCAGCTACGTTTATCCTGTCATATGCCTTGTGGGTGCCGATCCACTTGACCCAGACGACCCCTTCTCGAAGTCCACGGTCACCACCAATCGGTAGTCGTTTCCCTTGATGTTGAAGACAATCCGCTCGGCGTTGCACTTCGGAATGGAAGTGGGGAGGTCTTTTCACATCGGCAGAACTCGCCCATTCCGCTTTGCTGACTTCATCGAACCAGGCATCGAGCGCGGCCTTCACAGCCGGCTGATCGTTTTTGCCCCGCGAAGCTATCGACAAACTTCCGTAAGGTACCGTGGTATCGTTCCCCTCGAATGGGTCTGGAATCAACCAGCTTTCTCTCCTTTCTGAGGGCGGGAGTCGCCGTTCCTCGGCTCCCCGCCGCAACATGTTGCTCCACCGTCATTCAATTGAATCGAATCACCCGAGCGCACGGACGGTGGCGGATCGGGGTCCAGGCGCCTGGATCCAAAAACCCGGCACATCCGGATCCCACGCTAGAATCCTGTCTCAATCCACCTGACTACTTGCCTGCGACGTTCAATGGATCATTCGAAGCGACGGTCCCGATGAAATGGGTGGGCTCTTTACCAGTAGTGTTGGTCAGGATCCGGTAACGGGATCGCATCCAGCAGTTCGCGGGTGTATTGCGACTTCGGAGCGGTAAATATCCGTTCCACCGGCGCATATTCCACGATCATTCCGTTATTCAGGACCACGACCTGCGAACACAATCGCCGGATAACCGAAAGGTCGTGACTGATGAATGCAAGCGTCAGTCCCAGCTCCCGCACGAGATTCTCCAGCAGATTAAGCACTTGGGCCTGTGAGGATACGTCAAGCCCGGAGACGATCTCATCGGCGAGGATGAAATCCGGACGCATGGCGATGGCGCGGGCAATGCCGACGCGTTGGCGCTGCCCGCCCGATAGTTCGTGTGGATAACGTGCCCGAAACGCACAAGGCAGTCCAACATGATCCAACGCCTCGTCCACGCGGGCATCGATCCGGTCAAGATTGTGAATCCGCAGCGGATCAGCGATAATCGCGCCTACCCGGCGCCGCGGATTGAGCGAAGACATCGGATCCTGAAAGATCATCTGCAGCCGTCGCCGCAGCGGCCGCAGGCCGGTCTCGTCGAGATGTCCGATGTCCTTGCCTTCAAAAACGATCGATCCGGCTGTCGGCTCCAGCAAGCGGACGAGCGTCCGGCCCAATGTCGACTTTCCGGATCCCGAACCGCCTACGATGCCGAGTACGCTTCCGGTCTCGATATCGAAATCCAGACCCTTGAGAATATTGACGACCGGCGCACGTCCGAAAGGCTGTTTGTTGGCGAGATCGGGGAGCGAGAGCTCCAGTCCGCGAACCTTGAACATGAATGTATCAGTGGGCATGACGCCATTTCCTGTCGGCTGCCTCGACCTGCTCGGATATGGCTGAAATCACTGTCTGGTCTACCGGTGTCAGCGAGGTGGAAGGTTCGGTGAATTTGGGCGTGGCCGACAGAAGCGCTTTCGAGTAGACGTGAGCGGGACCTGCATAGAAGTTCGAGACTTCCGCCTCCTCGACGACCATCCCATCGAACAGCACGACGAGGCGCTGGCAGATTTTCGAAACCACGCCGAGATCATGGGTGACGAACAGCATTGCCGTTCCGTGGCGTTCCTGCAGGTCCCGGATAAGGCGCAGGATCCGTTTCTGCACCGTCACGTCCAGCGCCGTCGTCGGTTCATCGGCAATCACGAGTTTCGGATTTGCGGCAAAGGCGGATGCGATGAGAACCCTTTGGCGCATGCCGCCGGAAAGCTCATGCGGATAGCTGGCAAGTACCCGCCGCGGACTTTCGATGTGAACCTCGTCCAGGAGCTCGGCGGCGCGGTTTCGGGCATCGTGCTTCGTCCAGCCCAGAATGTCGATCAGTCTGTCGGTGATCTGAGGTCCAATGCGGCGCGAAGGGTTGAGCGCGGTCAGGGGATCCTGCGGGATCAGCGCCGTCGTCGCGCCGATCAGGCGGCGCCTTTCGCGCTGCGGCATTGCCAGCAGATCTTCGCCATAGAGCCGCACCTGCCCCTCGACAGTCTCCACCGCCGACGGGAGAATGCCCAGAACGGCCTTGCCGATCATGCTCTTTCCCGCGCCGCTTTCGCCGACGAGCCCGCAGACCTCGCCTGAATTCACGTGCAGCGAAATGGAGCGCAGCAGCCTTTCCGGTGCGCCTTTGATTGCGGCGCTCAGGTGCTCGATTTCCAGGAAAGCCGTCATCGTAGCACCGGATCGAAACGGTCCTTCAGACCCTCGCCGAACTGACTGAAGGCCAGAACGGTCAGGAACAGCACGATCAGCGGACAGACCAGAACCCACCACGCCTGATGTATCGATATCCGACCCTCGGCGATCATCCCTCCCCAGGTCGGCGCGTCCGTCGATATCGACAGGTTGACGAAGGACAGGATCGCCTCGACGATCACAGCAATACCCATCTCCAGTGACAGGAGAGCCACGATTGTCGGCAACACATTCGGTCCGATTTCGCGCCACAGAATGGCCGAGCGCACATGGCCGGCAACAACGGCGCTGGCGACATAGTCCATCTGCGACTGGTTTATGGTCTCCGCGCGCACAACCCGGCAGAAGCGGGTCCAGTCAATGACGATGATGGCAATGACGATCGACCACAGGCCGGTGCCCAGAACCGCGATGAGCAGAATTGCGAACAGGACCGGTGGAAATGCCATCCAGATGTCGACCAGCCGCGAAATCACCCCATCCGCCCAGCCACGGTAATAGCCCGCGATCAGGCCGAGAAAAGACCCGACAATCGCTGTTGCGAGGCCGGCGATAATTGCGACGGCCAGCGCGACCCGCCCGCCATGGATGATTCGAGAGAGTACATCGCGCCCGAGGCTGTCGGTACCCAGCGGATAGCCGGACTCAGCGCCAGCGGCCCAGAACGGCGGCAGTCTGGAAGCGATGAGGTCCTGCGCCAGCGGATCGTGGGGGCTGATCCAGCCTGCGAAAAGGGTCAGGACGGCAACCATCGCCAGCCAGCCGCCCGACAGCCAGAGCCTGAGCCCAGCCTTTCTCCTGATCGTGCGAAGACCGTCACGCATGGCGCAATCTCGGATTCAGGAGGGCATAGGTCAGGTCGACGATGAGATTCACCACGCTGAAGAGCAAGGCAAAGACCAGGACGATTCCCTGTATCAATGGCAGATCGCGGTTGATCACGGCGTCAATCGCCATGTTGCCGAGCCCTTCATAGGAAAACAGCCGTTCGATGATCACTGTTCCGCCGATGAGGAAAGTGAACTGCACGCCAATCAGTGTCAGGGTCGGCAGGACGGCGTTTCGCAGCGCATCGAACAGGATGACGTGGTTTTCGCCGTAACCCTTGGTCCGAGCGAGCACGACATAGTCGAGATGCATGGTTTCCTTGAGCGACTGCTTGAGCAGTTGGCCGATGATGGCGGCGAGCGGAATCGCCAGCGCCAGCGCGGGCATGAACATATGTTTGAGAAGATCCCACCACAGGTCAAGGCGCAGCCGAAGGACGCTCTCAAACATGTAGAACTGGGTAGTGAAAGGCAGGTCCAGCGACGGCGAGACACGACCCGAAATATGAAACACGGGATAGAGCACACCAAGCGTCAGGATCAGGACCAACGCCCACAGGAAATCCGGTATGGACAGCCCGGCCCCGTTCGCCACGTCGATGGCGGCTTCCGTCCGCCCGCCGCGGAACCGGGTTCCGGTCAAGGCCATGGCACCGCCGATGGTCACAGCCAGCACCAGCGCGAAGACCGACAGTTCCAGCGTTGCCGGCAGACGGCCGAGAACCAGCGGCATGACCGGCTGCCGCAGGGAGATCGATGTGCCGAAGTCGCCCTGCAGGACCCCGCCAAGCCAGACGACGAATTGCTCGGGAATCGACCTGTCCAACCCGTAATGGGCCGTCAGCCTTGAAATGTCCTCTTCGGATGCTCCCGGGGGAAGCATCATGGCAATCGGATTGCCCGGCACAACGCGTATGACGACGAAGACGATCACTGCCGCTCCGAACAGTGTGATCGTCATCATCGCCAGACGCATCAGCAATGTCTGCAGCAGCCTCAGGTCCGTCTCCCAGCGTGCAGTAGCCGCCGCGCAGGCGGCGGCTACTGGGCAAAAAGCCTGTCGGTTACGAGCGTGTCATCAGGTGCGGCAGCAATGCACCGGATGCATGCGGCGTCACCTTGACCGCAGACGAATGCAGGATCGGCTGGACATACTGCAGAAGCGGAATGACGAGCGCATTTTCGGCAATGTAGCGATCCACGTCCTTCCAGCCCTGGATGCGTTTTTCTTCATCCGCCTCGGCCCAAAGCGGCCCGATCATGCCGACGAGGGCCTCGCCGTCCCAGACGGAGTGAGGGGAAGGTCCAAACATTGCGAATCCAGTTGAGGTCGTCGGATCTCCAACCGAGTTGCCCCAGTTGTAGAAGGCGGCGGGCGCCAGCGTGTCGGCGGCACGCAGTTCAAAGTGCTTGGCGATCTCATAGACCTCGATCTCCGCCTCGATGCCCACCTTGCGCCACATGCCAACAATAGCCTGGATGATCTCGTAATCCTTCGGCTTGAAGCCACGTGTGGTCTGGATTCTGAACCTGACCGGATTGTCTGGAGAAAAGCCCGATGCCGCAAGGAGTTCCATGGCCCTTTCGGGATCGTGGCCGACCGTTATCGACGGATCATAGGCGATGTAATCCGGTGTCTGCAGCGTGTCGATCGGAACGCCGTATCCGGACAGCAGGCGGTCAATGATCAGTTTCTTGTCAATCACCAGAGCCGCCGCCTTGCGAACGTTCTCATCCAGCATGGGCTCTACATCGTTGAGGAAGATCATGCCGATATCCGAGATGGGCGCGGAGGTTCCTTCGATATTGGCGTTTGCCTTAAGCCGATCATACTCCTCGTAAGGCATCTCGATGGTGACATGGGCGTTGCCGGATTCGATCTCTGCGACGCGCGATGCCGCATCCGTCACGAACTTGATCGTCACCGTTCCGAATTCCGGCTTGCCGCCCCAGTAATCGGGATTCGCTTTCAGACGCACAAAGGCGTTGCGCTCGAACCTGTCGACCATATAGGGGCCTGTGCCGATCGGCGCGGCCTCGAAGCCTTCCGGCCCAACCTTTTCATAATAGGCTTTCGGCAGGACATAACCGGTCAGGAAATACATCCATTTGAAGATGGTCGGCTCAAACCGCGACACATCGGCCGTGACCATGTTGCCCTCGGCCTTGATGTTGCCAATCGTCGACCAGATGAACTGGATTGGATTGCCTGTGGCTTCGTCACCTGCCCGTGTCAGGGACCACGCGACATCCTCGGCGGTGAAGGGCGATCCGTCATGCCAGGTCACGCCTTCCCGGACCTTTGTCCAGATCTGCGACCTGTCATCGTTCCAGCCCCACTCTGTTATCAGTCCGGGTGCTGGCGAAAGGTCCGGCTGCTGCAGAATGAACTGATCGAAGACGGATTGATATATCCCCTGCAGGGTCGGATTGACCGCCGACAGACCGACCGTCGGATCCCACGATGGCAGGTTCACGTTATAGGCGATGACCAGTTCGTCCATCTCCTGCGCGTAAGACCTGGTGCCGATCATGCCGGTGACAGCCAGCGCCGTCGTTCCCTTCAGTATTGTGCGTCTGGAAAGTTCACTCATATTCTCCTCCTTATGACGTCCCTGTTCCCATTACTGCGGCCGCCTGCGCAACCTCAAGCACCGGCCAGTTTTCTTGCAAGAAGATAACCCGGTCCGGCTCCGGTTCCCGCCCCTGGCCAGACCGCGGCACCCGTCAGGTGCAGGTCCTTGATCGGTGTGTTGCCTCCGGCAAAGCCGCGGGCGGGGCGAAAGACGAAATGTTGGGTCAAATGGTGGCTTCCGCAGATCTGATCGCCACCGACAAGGTTCGGGTTGTCGGACTGCAGGTCGAGCGGCGAAACCACATGCCCGGCGATGATGCTCCCGCGCAGGCCCGGCGCGTGCGTTTCCATGATGTCGAGAACACGCTCCGCATAGGCGTCCTTGACCGTATCCCAATCACTATCCGATATCTCGCCCTTGGTATCGCCCTTTATTTCAGCCGGCACCATGCGCACCTGTACCCACAGGACATGCCTGCCGTCGGGTGCGCGGCTCGGATCGATCGCGGTCGGCTGTCCGACGACAATGACCGGCTCATCTGGCAGCTGTCCGGCAATGGCCTGCTGATATGTCCTTGCCATCTGGTCGAGCGAAGGGGCGATATGGACGTAAGCGAATTCGCGCAGTTCGGGTGACGCTTCCCATTCAGGCAGATCGGACAGCGCCAGATGCATCATCAGGGTTCCGGGCGCGTGCGAAAAGCCTGCCATGGCTCTGTCGAATTCGGCATTGCCGGTTCCTCCGCCGGTCAGTTCTTCCAGGTTCTTCGGCGAGACATTGGCTATGACGGCACGCCTTGCACCGATCCGTGTTCCGTCGGCGAGTTCCACGCCGCTTGCCCTCGCGCCATCAATGACGATGCGTGTGACGGGCGAGCCGCAACGTACCTCACCGCCCCTTTCTTCGATCAGCCTGGTCAGGGAACGGGTCAGCGTGTCGGATCCGCCCTTGCCGATCACCATGCCGAAGCTCTGGTTCGCCATGGACTCCAGATAGGGGAAGATCGCGCCGCCAGCGATATCGGGTGCGAAATCGAGATGCATGCCCCAGGCCGCGAGGGTCGCCCGGAGATGGTGGGACTCGAAGGTTCCGGTGAGCCAGGCGCGCGGGGACGCGATCATCAGCCTGACGAGATCCATCGTCCAGGCTGCCCCTTTTTTCCAGAATGCCCTCGCGAGCAACCGCCCATGTATATGCGTTTTCATGGGATTGCCCAGCAGCGCGAAAATGTACTCCGCCTTGCCGGGAAATTCCTCCACCAACGTTCGCCAGGTCGCGGCATCGGCATTCGAAAAGGCGGCGATGCGGTTTGCCGTCGCCTCAAGGTCGGTTCCAACTCCGAGCCACCTGCCATCGGGGAAGACGCTCGCGAAACAGTTGTTGGCCGGAACGAATTCCAGCCCGCAGGCACCCAATCTGTCACCATAGTCCCTGTTGAAGGCGGATCCGGCAAACAGGCTGAGATTCATCGCTCCCCAGTCATGCCGGAATCCGGATTCGGTCAGGTCGAGCGTCTTGACCGCGCCGCCCGGCTCGCTCGCCTGCTCGAGTACAAGTGTGCGCCAGCCCCTGTGCTGCAGATGTGCGGCACAGACCAGACTGTTGTGTCCGGAGCCAATAATGGCGGCGTCAAACTCGTCCTGCAATATCTGTGTCCCTCTGTCGCAAAGATAATTGCAAATGCATATTTAATTGTCTAGCATGAATTTGATCGGGGCGATCAGCGCTCCAGTCGATATCAGGGGAGGATGAATGATGAGTGCCGCTGACACATTGGGAGACATGGCCAGGCTCCTGCTTTCCGGGGACATCGAAGTTGTCGATCTTTCGGGACCTCTTGGCCCTGATACGCCACTCCTGAAACTGCCGCCGGAACTGGCCAAGGACACGCCGAAGATCGAAGTCCACAAGATTTCCGAGTATGACGATGATGGTCCGTTCTGGGCCTGGAACTGGCTGAAGATCGGTGAGCATTCCGGAACGCATTTCGATGCGCCGCATCACTGGATCACCGGTAGGGACTACGCCGACGGATATACCGATACCATTGCGCCGCGGAACTATGTTGCCCCGGTGAATGTCATTGACTGCTCGGCACAGGTTGCCGAAAATCCGGATTTCCTGCTTGACGAAGCTGGTGTCAAAGCCTGGGAGGCCGAGCACGGTGAGATCAGCGAAGGTGAATGGGTTCTGATGCGCAGTGATTGGGACAGCCGTGTTCACAGCGAGGAGCTTTACCTGAATGCCGACGAAACCGGTCCGCATTCGCCGGGTCCCACAGTCGACTGCATCACATACATTCTCTCAAAGGGTGTGATCGGCTGGGGTACCCAATGCATCGGCACCGATGCCGGGCAGGCTACCGGTATGGAGCCTCCCTTCCCCGCGCATAATCTGCTGCACGCCGCCAACAAATACGGGCTGGCGTCACTCGCCAATCTCGACAGATTGCCACCTAGGGGTGCCATTCTGATTGCCGCGCCGCTCAAGCTGGTCAACGGCACCGGCAGCCCCGTCCGCGCAATGGCTTTGGTCGCACGCTAGATCCGGTAGCAGCGGATGGCCGATTTCGACCATATCGTCGTCGGTAGTGGGATCAACGGCTTGGTCTGCGCGGCAATGCTTGCCGGAAAGGGCAGGCGCGTTGTCGTGCTCGAACGGTCCGACCGCGCCGGCGGATGCATGCGGACCGAGGAAATCACCACAGCCGGCTTCCATCACGATGTGATGGCGGCAACCTTCGTGCTGTTCCTGACCTCGCCGGCCCATGAGGCGCTCGGCGCCGATCTGGCGCGCCACGGGCTGGAATTCTGCCATACGTCCAATCCGACCGCCGTATTGCGTCCGGACGGATCGGCGCTCGTCCTGACGACGGACCGCGCGGCAAACGTGGCCGCATTCAATGCCCTCTCATCAGGCGACGGCGAACGATATGCCGACGATGTTGGCGCGATCGAGGCCGACGCACCGTTCCTGTTCGCGCTTCTGGGCGGCAGATTGTGGTGCTGGTCGATGGTAGGGCTGCTGGCGCGGCGCGCGTGGAGGGACGGGGCACGCGGGCTTGCGGCCTGGTTCGGCGAAGCGCTGACACCGGCACGTGCATGGCTCGAGGCGAATTACGTGTCTCCGAACATCCAGGCGCTGTGGGCGCCATGGGTGCTGCACACAGGCCTGACCACCGAAGCCGCCTATGGCGGTCAGATGGGCAAGGTCATTGCCTTTGCCCTGGAAGCCGCCGGCGCACCGGTGATCAAAGGCGGTTCCGGTCAGGCGGCGGAGGCCTTTGTCGGGCTGATCGAAGAGCGCGGCGGTGTGGTGCGCACCGGTGTCGATGTCGCGGGCATCGTGATCGACAACGGTCGCGCGGCGGGTATCATGACTGCCGAGGACGAGACGGTCACCGCTGACAGCGTGATCTGCTCTGTCTCGCCAGGGCAGCTTTATGACAGATTCCTTGGGCAGCAGGCCGAACCACCCCATAAGGAAGGCTTGCGAAGGTTTCGTCACGGGCGCGGAAATTTCCAGCTTCACTACGCGCTGGACGGGCCGGTCCGCTGGAAACGGGACGGGCTGGACGATGTCGCCCTGATCCATCTTGCCGATGGGATCGATTCTGTCTCCAAATCATCCAACGAGGCCGAACGGGGCATGTTGCCGGAAACGCCGACCATATGCGTCGGCCAGCCGCACCGGCTTGATCCGACCCGGTGCCCGGACGGCAAGTCCATTCTATGGCTGCAGATTCCAGATGCACCGCGAATCCCCAAGGGCGATGCCGCCGGCGAAATATCCACGACAGGAATGTGGGACGATGCCATGCGCGAGGCCTTTGCCGACCGCATCGAGGCGATCGTGGCCAGACACATCGACGGTTTTTCGGAATCGGTTCTTGCGCGCCGAGCCTATTCACCCGACGATCTTGAGGCCCTCAACGTCAATCTGGTCGGGGGCGACCCCTATGGCGGGTCGTGCGGCCTGGATCAGTTCTTTCTTTGGCGGCCGTTTTCGGGGTCGGTCAATCATCGCACCGGCATCAGGAACCTGTTCCACATAGGCGCCTCGACACATCCCGGTCCCGGACTGGGTGGCGGATCAGGCTATCTCCTGGCAAAGGAACTGGGCGCATGAACGAGATGGTGCGGAATTCAACCGGATCCGGCGACGCGGCGCTGCCACGGCCGGGAGAGATCGGGCTCGCGAGTTTTGTGCCTTACCTGATGAACCGCATCATGGGCCGATACAATGCTGACACTCGCGACGAGATGGCATCCATGGGCCTTACGACACCGAAGACGCGTTCGCTTGCGGTCCTGTCCGTGATTGACTGCCTGCTGATCCGTGATCCTGCGGTTTACGCGGTGGTTGAACAATCAACGCTGAGCCGCGCCCTGGACCAGTCGCGGGCGGATGGTCTCATCCGCAGAGCGCCTGACACCGAGGACAGCCGCGCAACCCGCATATTAATCACCGAGGCAGGACGGGCATCGTTCGAACGGCTTTGGCCGTCCATGTCGGCAATCTATTCCAGAATGTTTGACGACATTTCGGACCAGGAACACGCGCGGTTCGTCGCCACGCTGCAGAAGATTCTGAACAACGTCAGAAAGCACGAACTCTAACGGGCCTGACAGGTCTGTGTCGCATCAGGCCAGCCCGAAATACCAACAGCAAAGGAACATTCGAATGGCGGAACGTTCATTTGCCAGGGAAGTCCAGAAGCTGAAGCTTGGAGAAGGCGAGACCTTCACCAGCGAGGGCATTCTGGCGATCACGAAAGCACTGCTGGAGAACGGTGTCGGGTATGTCGGCGGCTATCAGGGCGCGCCCATCAGCCACCTCATGGATGTTCTCTCCGACGCTGAGGAGATACTGGACGGGCTTGGCGTTCGTTTCGAGGCCAATGCGTCCGAGGCTGCGGCGACGGCGATGCTCGCCGCGTCAGTGCATTACCCGATCCGCGGCGCGGTCACCTTCAAGGGCGCGGTCGGTGTCAACGTTGCCTCCGACGCGCTGGCCAACCTTGCCTCCGGTGGTGTGACCGGTGGTGCGCTCATCATCGTCGGCGAGGATTATGGCGAAGGATCCTCGATCATGCAGGAACGCAGCCATGCCTTCGCGATGAAATCGCAGGTCTGGCTGCTTGATCCGCGCCCGAATCTTCCCTCCATCGTCAAGTCGGTCGAACAGGGTTTTGAACTTTCCGAGGCGTCGAACACGCCGGTCATGCTGATGGTCCGGATACGCTCCTGCCATGTGACGGGCAGCTTTATCGCCAAGGACAACAGACCTCCGGACCTGAGTGTTCGCGATGCTCTCTCCAATCCCCAGAGCAATTATGCCCGGGTCGTCCTGCCGCCGATGTCCTTCGTGCAGGAACAGGACAAGATCAACAACCGCTGGCCAGCGGCGCAGAAATACATCACTGAGAACAGGCTCAACGAAATCTTCGGTCCGGCAGATGGCCGGATCGGCATCGTCCTGCAGGGCGGCATGTACAACGGTGTCATCCGTGCGCTGCAGCGGCTGGGACTCGCTGACATCTATGGCGCAAGCGAGGTGGCGCTCTACGTACTGAACGTCACCTATCCCATCGTTCCGGATGAGTTTGCAGGTTTCTGCGAGGGGAAGTCGTCCATCCTGGTTGTCGAGGAAGGGCAACCGGAATTCATCGAACAGGCGCTGGGCGCGGCGCTGTATAAGGTCGGTTCCGACATATCGCTTCACGGCAAGGACATGCTGCCAATGGCCGGGGAATATACCGGCCAGATCATGCTGGACGGCATGGAGGCCTTCCTGCGTACCGAAGCGCCTGAACTTCTGTCGGCGCAACGGCGTGCGCCGAACAGCGAGCAGGAGTTCGAGATTCCGGATCTGTCGAAGACTGTACCCATCCGGCCGCCGGGCTTCTGCACCGGATGCCCGGAGCGGCCAATTTTCGCGGCACTGAAGATGACCGAGCGGAAACACGGCAAGCACCAGATCACCGGCGATATCGGCTGCCATCTGTTTGCCAGCCTGCCGCCATTCGAGATTGGTGGCTCGACCATGGGCTATGGTCTGGGTCCTGCGTCCAACGCCGCTTTCGATGGTGGTGGCGAGCGCCGCCCGATCTCCATCATCGGCGATGGCGGGTTCTGGCACAACGGTCTGTCTTCGTCGATCGGCAACGCGGTCTACAACAGGTCCGACGGAATCATTGTCGTGGTCGACAACCATTACAGCGCCGCGACGGGTGGTCAGGATATCCTGTCATCGCGTGCGTACAGTGAGACGAAATCGACGGGCCACCCAATTGCCGAGGCGGTCAAGGGCGTCGGTGTCAAATGGGTGCGCCAGATCGACCGGACCTACGATGTACCAAAGATGCGCGAGATCCTTGATGAGGCGCTGAACACCGATCATGAGGGGCCGAAGGTCATTGTCGCGTCCTCCGAATGCATGCTCAACCGACAGCGCCGGGAGCGTCCGCTCACTGTGAAAGCGATTCAGGACGGACGCCGGATCGAAACACCACGCTTCGGTGTCGACGAGGATGTCTGCACCGGCGATCACGCGTGCATCCGGCTTTCGGGCTGTCCTTCCCTGTCGCTGAAGAAACTCGATGATCCGCTACGCGACGATCCGGTCGCGAGCATCGACGAGAGCTGTGTCGGCTGCGGAAACTGCGGCGAAGTCGCGGATGCGGCTGTGCTGTGTCCATCCTTCTATCGGGCCGATATCGTGCACAATCCCGGTCGGCTGGAAAAGTTGATGTCCGATGTCTCGCAGGCGATCATCGGGTGGCTGCAGGCAAGGCGATCACGGAAACGGCTGGAGTTTTCATGAACAGCCTCCGCGAGAAGGAGGCCGATCCGCGTCTCGTCAGCGTCATAAGGCTCGCCATCATGGCCGTCGGCGGCCAGGGCGGCGGTGTCCTGACCAACTGGATCGAGGATTGCGCACGCGCCAATGGCTATGCTGTCCAGGCGACCTCCGTCGCCGGTGTCGCGCAACGCACCGGGGCCACGATCTACTACATCGAGATGGCGCCGGCGGGCGAGATGGAACCGGTGTTCTCGTTGATGCCGGCGGCTGGCGATGTGGATATCCTGATCGCAGCGGAAATGATGGAGGCTGGACGCGCCATCATGCGCGGATTTGTTACGCCCGACCGCACGACGCTGATCGCATCATCCCACCGGGCCCTTGCGGTTTCGGAAAAGACGGTTCCCGGCGACGGAATGGCCAATTCCGACGAGGTGGCCGCGGCCGCTGAAATCGCCGCCGAAAGGCTCATCCTGTTCGACATGAACAGGATCGCCGTCGAGAACGGCACCGTAATTTCAGCAAGCCTTTTCGGTGCGCTGGCTGGATCCGGCACGCTGCCGTTTTCACGCGAGTCCTTTGAAGCGGCCATCAGGGCTTCAGGACGCGGCGTCGAAAAGAGCCTCGCCGCCTTCGCCGCTGCCTTCGCCGCTGTAGGGAGTGGACCACCTGCGGAGCCAGCCGAGCGGAACGGAGTGCAACTGGGGACAGAGCCGACCGGTTCCGAACGTCTGCTGTCTGCCTTTCGAGTTCTGGAAAGCCGTGTGGCGAGACTGCCTGAACCGGTCGCCGCGATGGCAATGCACGGACTGCGGTCAGTGGTCGACTATCAGGATATCCGCTACGGCAGGGAGTATCTCGACCGGCTGGATGAAGTGATCGAGCGCGACGATCCGGAAAGGGGTCATGCGCTCTCCCGCGAGGCGGCAAAATACATCGCGCGCGCCATGACCTATGACGATGTTATCCGGGTTGCCGATCTGAAAGTGCGCTCCAGCCGAATTGAGAGAGTGCGGCGCCAAATGGACCCGGAAGACGGAACCCGCATGAAAGTCACGGAATTCATGCACCCCCGCGCCGAGGAGATGGTCGGAATGCTGCCCGCCCGGCTAGGTCGCCTTATTGTCGGGCGTCCCGGCGCGATGAGGATGATAGACCGGCTGGTAAACCGCGGGCGCAGGCTGCGGTCAGACAGGCTGTGGCCGTTCCTTCAGCTCTATCTGCTGGGTGGCCTGCGCATCTGGCGCCGAGGAACCTTCCGCCACGCCGTCGAGCGCGATCATCTTCGGAACTGGCTTGATACGGCGCTCGGACATGTCGCCGGGGACTATGATCTGGCGGTTGAGATCATACGCAACAGACGGCTCATAAAGGGATATTCGGACACCCATGCCCGTGGCCTGTCGAAATTCGACAGGGTAATGCATGGCGCGTCGATCGTCGCCGGCAGACCGGACGCCGCCGATTGGGTGAGGCGGCTGCGAGAGGCCGCATTGCAGGATGAGCAGGGCAAGGCGCTGGATGGAGCGTTGCGGACCATCGGCTCATTCACTGAACCGCAATCCGAAAATTGACTTTCCACGTCTTGGCGTCGTTTGTCAGGTAACCCATCATCGGAAATGACCTTCAACGGAACTTCAGGGAGAAGCCAGCCACCGATGACCCTTCAGGAAAGGGCTTTTCAAGGAATCCGGGAGCTTCATCGCAACACCCGAGGCTGGATCGACCCGCAGCAGTCCGAATGCCCGTTCCTGCTCCTGCCAGAATTCCACGTTCTCGTATATGGCAGGCATAGCGAAAGAGGCTGGAGGATCGGGTCGGAAATCGTGAATCGGTAGACATGCCCCAGAATGATGGAGTGTCGCCGAAAGTTCCGGTAGATTGTTATCGTTCAACCTGATCCACCTCGAAGTACCACCTCTGAGGAGGTGGCATCTTCTTCGCCGGCGTTATGATGTCGTTAACTGGCCAGTAGGCGACAGTCCTGATTGGAACACAGGTGAAACTGCCCGCAGGAGAGCGTCGTGGTGCTCTGCACTTAAGCATCCTCGATACTCTTTGGTCGTCGTTAGGGCGCTTGGCACCTGTTGAGAGGCTTCCGTGCGACAGTTGATATATGGTTGTATCAGGAACCGCCGTAAAGCTGGGCGGGCTGTGCAATCGATTTTCTGCCGTGTGCACGATACCGCGTCGTCGGCCGAATCTACGTTCAAAGTGATCTGGATCATACCGGGGAACTCTTGAGTAAAACATCCCTAACCCACTGATTCCAGGGTATTTCCGGATTCCGGGCTTTCGGGGATCCTGACGAGTTGGTAGCCGAGCTGTCTGGCCCGTCGGCCGAGGTTCGTGACGGTTCGGTTGACGCGGCGGCGCTCGTAGGCATCCATCCCGCGCTCCACGTATTCCTCCCCCCGCGTGACCATCGTGCAGGCCAGGCAGGCGATCTCGCGGGCGGTCGCGGTGACCGCCACCGGCGCGTCCTTCCGGGCGAGGCGGGCGCGGTGCCGGGCGCCGATGAACGTCTGGCTCCTGCGGGCGGACATGGCGGCCATGCGCAGGGCCTGCGCGACCTTGTTGACGACCTTGGGTGAGCGCCCCGGCAGGGACTTTCCGCCGACGGTCCGGGTTCCCGGCGCCAGCCCCAGCCAGGAGCTGAAGTGCTGCGCCGAGGGGAAGGCCGACATGTCCGGGCCGACCTCCGCCGCGATGGTGAGGGCCGTGCCCACCCCGATGGTGGGGATCGCGGTGAGGCCGGCGCCCATCATCCCGCGCAGCGCCTCCGCCATCGCCCTGTCGCCCGCTTTCCGCCCGCCAGCGGCGCCCCGACGGGCCTTGTCCGCCGGCCCTCCGTCACCCCCCTGCGGCGTCAGGCCGTCGACCGCCTCCGCGATCCGCGCCTCGCAGGTCCCGATCTGCTGCGTGAGGAAGTCGAAGCGCTGCAGCGCCTGCCCGGCGCGAACAGGTGCTCGTCGCGCCAGGTGCCCTGCAGCGCGTCCGCGATCCTGTCCCCGCCCGCCCTGATCCGCCGGTCGCGGAGCGCCGCCAGCCGCGCCGGGTCGCGCTCGCCGTCGACGATCGCCCGCAGGATCCTCAGGCCGGTGGCGCCGGTGATGTCGCTGATCACCGAGTCGAGCCGCACGTTCATCTCCGTCAGCGCCTTCTGCATGTGCAGGACGCAGCGCGGGCGGTCCTCGGTCAGCCGCTTCATCTGCCGGACGTACGAACGCAGCGGGCAGACACCGTCGCCGGGGCGGAAGGCCCCCCGCAGGAGCCCGTACGACAGGAGCTGGCGGATCCACTGGCAGTCCAGCACGTCGCTCCTGCGACCGGAGATCTGCTTCGTCATCCGCGGCGGCACCAGCATCACCTCGAAGCCGGCACGGTCCAGCACCTGGAGGACCGGGATCCAGTACACAGAGGCCGGCTCCATCGCAACCCTGTCCACCCGGCGGGACGACAGCCAGTCCGCCATCTCCCCGAGGTCCCGCGTGAAGGCCCCGAACGGCCGCACCGGCTCCGAGCACCGGTCCGGATCGACCGCGAAATGGTGTGTGTCCCTGCCGATGCCGGTCCCGGCGCAGTCCCGGGTCACGACCTCCAGGGGCCCGGCCCTGCCCTTCCGCCTGCGTGGCATGTTCCTGACTCCTGCATTCGCTTCGCTCCATCAGGTCCGGGGAGGAACCACGGCGCATTCCCGATCCCCTGGACGAGGTCACGGGGAGACCCCCGCGCCATCAGTGACAGACGCCGGTCACGGTTCGGGCCAGGCTCCTGTACGGGTGACGCGCGCGCCAAAGTACCACCGGCCTCGACTGCCCCGACCGTCCCCGAGCTGGCATCGCCGGCTCCGCCGTGGCAACCCCCATTCACTTTCGCGACAGGGCCGCCGCCGCGCGGGGGTGTGGGCTCTTATGGGACCTTACAGGTCAAGCGCCCTTCTTCATGAACCTTTTTCCATGACCTCACATCGGCGTCCCTTCCTCCGTCGGGGGCGGCTGCCGTGCCACCGGGGACCGTCCAGGCGGAACGTCGCGGTTCCATGACGCGCCCACCGGCGCGTCCATACTCCTGTCCGGTTCGGTTGGCCGATGCCGGCCCCGTGACCACGATGCCCGGTTCGGGCCGGTGCGACGTTCCGGGGGGCGGGACCCATCCGAGGGACGGTGCCGCGTCCTGCGGCGAACCATGCTCCGCGCCGGTCACACGCCCTGCCCGGGTTCCCCGGAGGCCCCGTCGGGCCGCCCGGGTGTTCGGTTTTCGGTTGTCCTTCCGCGCTCAGGTCTCCGACAGGACGGCGCCCTGCGGCACCAGCCCGGTGGTGGCGAACCGCAACGGCGCGATCAGCGGCCTGCGCGCCAGCGCCACGACCCCGCGCCTGCGCGAACGCCCGTCGCGGGCGCTCACGTAATTCCTGAACCACGCGGCAAGCGCGCTCTCCGGCTGGAACCTCAGCCAGCGCCAGGCCATCCGCACCAGGTGCCTGCGCAGCATCGCGCTGCCGGACCTGCCGAGCCCCTGGCCGTGGTCGATGTCGCCGCTCGCGAAGGGCACCGGCGCCAGCCCCGCGAGGCTGGCCAGCTGCCGCCGGTTGCGCAGCTCCCTGCAGGAGAGCCCGCGCCCAGCAGCAGCGCGTCGTTCGGGCCGGTCCCGCGCAGCCGGCCCGGCGCCGCCGCGTGGTGGGCGTTCCCCGGGGCCGGATCCGTGCCCGCCTGCGGCCTGCCGGCAGGCATGTGGGACCGGCCCGAACGACGCGCCCCTTCCTCCCCGGTGGCGTTTTCCGGATCGGGGGTCTCCCTTCGGGGGACGGAGGCGGTGGGAGGCCCATCGGCCTCCGCGTGAAGGCTGTCCAGGGCCCTGCCCGACGCCTCCAGAATCTCCACCTTCCCCGCCCCGGCCACCTTCATCTCCGCGCACACCAGATCCAGCCGGTCCAGGATGCCCTTGATCCCGGCCAGCGGCTCCGGCGGCAGCGGTCCCCCGTAGCCGGTCTCCATCCCGGCGGGCCGCTCACGGAACCCTGGCTTCGCCGGATTGCCGGCCAGCAGTCCGTGCAGCCCCGCAAGCCCGTCGACGGCGTTCGCGAGGCGGCGTCGTTCCCTCAACAGACGCTCCCGCCGTGGCGGCAGCCGCTTCCTGTCCTCCTCCGCGACGCTCGGGACCCGCACCGGCGACATCGCGTCCCGGTCGCCGCCGTCCCAGGCCGGCGGCGCACGGACCATCCGGCGGGCGCCGGTCCGGTCCGTCCTCACCTTCCTCTTCCCGCCCACCACCTCAAGGCTCGCCGGATCGCGGACCACCACCTCGAGGTCCCCGCCCTCCAGCCGCCGGGCCACCGGAAGCCCTGGTGGCCCGCCTCGTACACCAGCATCACCCGGACATCGCCGCCGGACGCCGCGGCCCGCCGGCGCGCCCTTCCGAGCCTCCCCAGCAGGCCGTCCACGTCATGCGGCGCCAGTCTGTGCAGACCTGCCTTCGACGTGTCGGACGGATCCCCCACCGCCAGTATCCAGCCCGTGCCGCTCACCTGCAGCGCCGCGTGGACCGTGGTAACGTCGCCCTCGAAGGGGGTTCTGGAACCATTCATCTTTCTCTCCTTTCAATGGGCAGGGGGTTGCCGACCGGCGGCCCCCCGCCACAACATGTTGCACCATCGTCATTCCCTTGCACCGAATCACCGGCGAAGGCAAACGCCGGCGCCTCTCATGGCATCTGAAGGACTTGTGGACTCCGTCGCGATGGTTGCGGAGCGGTCACTGCAGACAGGTCCACGCTTACCATTACGGTGCGGGAAGACCCGATGCGCGATCTTCTACTGGATCGAGATGGTTGCGCGAGGAAAAGATGCGGCGGCCAAAGCGTGAGGGTGTTGGGGATGATATTGGACAACGAGTCAGGTAGCGTATTGTAAGACCAAGATTTCTCATCATTGAGGAAGTTCTCAAGACCAAATAGATATGTCCACTTGCTCAATTTCAGTGCAATGGTCCTGCTGATATTCCCGAAAAATGCGAATAATTGCAGGTACAATATACCATCACATGAGCAAAGAAGCCATCATACCGGAGGGGCGTCGCAAACTGGCAGAGGTGATCCAGGCGGTTGGCGACATTGTCCAGATTGCCGATGCCGAACGCACTCTCAACGTCAGCCGTGTGGCTGCTGCCAAGCTGCTATCCCGATGGAGCAGGCAGGGATGGCTCCGGCGAGTGGGCTCTGGTGCCTATGCATCGGTCAGTCTCGATTCCCTGATCAGCCAGCAGGTGCTGGAAGACCCTTGGGTATTGGTGCCGCTATTGTACGCCCCTGCCTATATCGGCGGCCGGACAGCGGCGGAACACTGGGACCTGACAGAGCAGATATTCCGCGACATTGTCGTGATGACGGAGCGGCCGGTACGTGCAGGAAGTCAGGAACGCCATGGCACCAGTTTCACCGTGCGACGCGTCCGGGCGGGCATGATGTTCGGCACCGGGAGCGTCTGGTGCGGCAGGACCAGGATTGCAATTTCGGACGTACACCGCACGATCATCGATATGCTGGACGACCCTGCGTTGGGAGCCGGCATCCAGCATGCCGAGGACTGTCTTGCATCCTATTTTGAGCGGCAGGACCGGGACGATGAGAAACTGGTGGCCTACGCGGATCGGATCGGTAACGGTGCCATTTTGAAGCGGCTGGGCTTCCTTGCAGAACGCAGATCCGATACCACCGTTCTTCTCGACGCTTGCCGCGAGCGGTTGAAGAAGGGCAATGCCAAGCTTGATCCTAAACTTCCCGGCAGCCGGCTGGTAACGCGCTGGCGTCTCTTCGTTCCCGAGATCTGGATTCCAGCGGCACCTGCATGATTGATCGGCGTGAAGTTCTCGATTCGTTGGCAACCCTTGATCTGCAGCCCAATGACATTGAGACGGGCTATGTGCTGGGTTGGGTTCTTGTCGGGAACTGTCGGCATTAGGCTCTCGCCTTGAATTGGATATTCAAGGGTGGGACCTGTCTCAAGAAATGCTATTTCGAGACCTATCGTTTTTCCGAAGACCCCGAGATTTCGCTCACTTATCTCTCCCAAATTGAAAGTGACTCCCTGGCTGGCATATTCCACGATGTCACCGAATGGATGTATGAACAGACAGGAAGATGGAGGAAACCATCCGCGCTAATTTCACGCTGGATGTCCAGACTGTGCTTGATGCCTTCAGGAACCACCTGTGGACGCCACGAGAGCCCGAGTGTCCATTAGTTGTTGTTGCAGTGGGCAAACTATATGCTTTGGCGCGGGGCAAGCGAGCCAGCATCGCTTCAACACCAATGAGATATCAGCGTTAGAAAATGGGGAGCCGGATGTACTACTCGTCCGCCGCGAAGAGTATTCTCTCTAGGTCGAAGTTGGGCATGAGCATCTCCGCGTTGTCTGATGCACTTGGATTGTTGGGAGATATCGCGGGACGTAGGGATCTTGGTAACGATCTTGCAAATTGGGCCCGCTCAGGACTGGCTTATAGGCAGCGCGATGGGCGATGGATCTGGGTTCAGGGGAATGACCATTTTGTAAGTCGAGACGGTAACGACACCGCTCGGCGGCTGTTCGCAGTGCCTGGCCGTAGTATTGTGGCAGACGAGCGCGGCGAAGCAATTGTTCCTGCGGAAATGCCGAACGATGATGCTGTTGCCGTCCCCGACATCCGTGCTCTGCTGGAGTACTACGCTGCGAGCCTCCGCACCGACACTAGAGGTTCCGTATATCAGTTGCCCGAACGACATGGCAGCGCATGGCAGCTAATCGAACTTCTGGGGTCCTGGTGGCCAGAGCAAGGACAAACTGCCACGATCGAATTCCTTCTGGCGAATCTGCCTGCCAAGTTCAGGCAAGCGCTGGACCGCAGGGGAGATGACTGCAGCATTGCAGTCGGATGGCCGCTATCTTTAGGTCGGAAACAGGGCTTGGACGTGGTTCAACCCGTTGGCCTGCTGGCAGGTGAATTCACGCGATCTGGCGATCGGTTGATAGTGGATATTTTGCGGGCAGACACTCTTGTGAACCCAGACTGGCTCGATCTGGAAGCCGCAAAAGCAGAGTGGGGCAAGAGTGCTCTCGGGCAGCGGCTCTCCGGTCCTCCGAATTGTCCCTACGTCCTGTCCGAATTCGGTTGGGCACTCCGAGAGGCCGCCGCAACGCTTGTAAGTGGAGAGCTTCAGCCTGGTAAGGTCCAAGAGTCCTTCGCACTGACCAAACTCGGTATCCAGAATTGCATTGGGTTGTTCCTGCCCGAGGATATCTCGATGTCGAAGGCGGCGGCAAGAGACTTAGAAACTATCCGGAGCTGGCCAGAGACCGATATCTGTTCTACCGCCATAGCGCCGCTGCTTACGCCATCCAAGGTGATGCAGCAGGAGCGGATCGGTCCCGTCACTGAAACGGCTCCCCTAAACGCGGAACAGCTCGAGGCCGTGGACGCCGGGCTTTCAGCCCCCCTTACTGTGATTACCGGACCGCCAGGTACTGGAAAGAGCCAGTGCGTGACGGCCTTGGTTGCCTCGACTGTCGCATCCGGCGGACGCGTTCTCATTGCCGCGAGAAACCATCAGGCGCTGGATGCGGTGGAGGAACGAATAGGTAAGGACCGGATCATAAGAATGCGGAATCGCACCGGAGAGGTGGATCGATCCCTGACATCGGTGGCCAGGGAATTCATCGTAGATGAAAGGGCACTAAGGAAGCGAAGTGAAATCGACGGCGAGAAAGAAGCACTTGAGGCCCTCTCTGAGCGGCGGAAGGAGACTGTGAGACGAATACGAGAGAAGCGAGAACTCGAGTGCAAAAAGGCGGAGATTCTCGACCGGATCGATGCGGTCGAAAGCAGGGAGACAAACCAGTCTGGAGAGACGAACGCACCGCAGCCGGGATGGTTGGTTCGGTTCGTCCTTCGCCTCAGTGTCTTCTTCTCCCGGAGGCGAAGCCACCCCTTGGAGAACATCGGCCATCTTGCGTCGCTGAAAGTTGAACTCCAAGACCTCCGAAAGAGGTCGAGCCGTGTGCCGGTAGCTGAAGACCCGGTGCTTCTTGGCCAAATGATCGTCAACAAAGCGAAGCCGCTTTTGAATCGCCTTTTCGATAACCGTATTTCTGTGGGCTCGGATCGAATCGTCGAGATCGTGGATGCTCTGAATGATGCGGAACTCGCTGGCAATTCAACGATACCCGACAATGTCGTCGAGACCGTGCTTGACGCCCGACCGGTCTGGTTGACGACCACGCTTTCGCTGCCTCGACGTATGCCCCTGAAGAGCGGACTTTTCGATCTCGTAGTCATCGACGAAGCAAGCCAGGCCGATATCGGGTCCAGCCTGCCCGCTCTCGCGAGAGCGAAGCGTGCCGTCATCGTGGGAGATGATCGTCAGCTTACCTTCATTCCCTCCCTGTCTTTGGCGAAGGACCGGAACCTTCTTGGAGCTGTCGGTCTGTCCGGTCGACAAGGGCTCGGCAGATACTCTCAGGGTCGCAGGTCTCTTTTCGACCTCGCCTTGTCGCAAGCCGTGCGCAGGGACGATCTCAGGTCGATAATGCTGCTGGAGCAGTATCGATCGGCCCCGGAGATAACGGAGTTCATCGGGGCAAGCTTCTATGACGGAAGACTTCGCCCGGCAGTCGACCCCAACCGGCTGATCGTCCCCAATACCTCGAAGCCGGGGTTAACTTGGACCGACGTGAAGGGCTCTGCAGAACGTGCGACAGATACCGGTTATCGCAATAGAGCTGAGGCTGCGGCGATTACGGCTCACTTAAAGACATTACTCAAAGATCTTGAATACCCTGGTACTGTCGGCGTCATCGCTCCATTCAACGCTCAGGTAAGACTGATTCGCAGGCTGGTCGATGAAAATATCTCACACGAGCTTCGTAATCAGGCAGAGTTGAAAGTCGACACAGTTGACTCTTTTCAAGGCGAAGAACGGAACTTGATCATTTTTTCAGTTGTGAGTTCCAGGGCCGGGCCTGCAGAGGCCGAGCGCTTTCTGAGGTCCGATCGGCGTCGGCTGAACGTCGCAATCAGTCGGGGGCAAGCAGTCACGCATATCTTTGGAGATCTTGAGTTTTGCAAGCGGAGGGAAGCGTCTACAGAGCTTCGACGGCTTGCCGTGTGGGCGACAGAACCTCGCGGGCGGGCAGAGGATCAGGATGCTGGCAGTCTCTGGGAAATCAGGCTCCGGGAAGCGATGCGAAGTCGGGGTTGGGATCCTAAGCCCCAGTATCCGATCATGGGCAGACGCCTAGACTTCGCCCTGTTTGGTGATCAAGTTAGCCTCGACATTGAAGTGGACGGGCGGCGGTGGCACGAGGATGCCGACGGCAACCGAAAACTAGATGATCATTACCGCGACGCCCAGCTAGCGAGCGCCGGATGGAAAGTCGTCCGCTTCTGGGTGGATGAATTGGCACGCGACATGGAGGGATGTCTTGACCGGATCGAACGGGAACTCTGATAGGCTGTCGACCAGCAGGCGAAGATCGGGAATGATCCTAATAGGGATCATCATCATGTTGACGGCGGCCGTAATCGGTTTTTTCGCTTGGCAGGTGACGGCCTTGAATGCGGTGAATACCGACCTGCGAATCCTTCAGGGCACGAGAGACCAACTGCAAGGAGACATCGAAAGGCTTCGCGAAGACCGATCCATCCTGACGGTCCAAATCGACGACTTCGAAGTTCAGCGAGACGAGGCTCGTGCCGCAGCCGAAGAAGAGAGCCGAAGAGCGAACACTTCGAGAGAACTCGCAGACCGCATTGAATTGCAACGGTCAAACCTTGCTGAGATATCACGTGAGACTGACGCACTGCGCGCGGAGCAATCGAGGCTCGACGCCGAGATCGAAAGCCTCGGCATTGAGCGAGAAACACTCACGGGAATCGTATCTGATCTGGCACCCCGTGTAGTCGATCTGGAACGATCCCAGCAACAGCTGGAGGATATCCAGAGGGAAGTAGACGCACGCCTCGAAAGACGCCGCGATCTCGACCAGCAGATCGCAGATCTTGACAGCCGACGTCGCGTGAGGGACAACCTGAAATCGGAGGGGGAACGCCTTCGACCACAGATCGCCCGACAGAGCGCTGAGGCAGAACGCCTCGCGGCGGAGATCGAGCGTCTGGGGGATGAAGCTGACGCCTCTCGTGCTAGCGCTGAAATCGCCCGTCAGGAATTGGCCGTCGCACGGCAAGAACTTGCAACAGCGCAAGGGAATGCTGAAGCCGCGTCAGAGCGGGAGAGTGATCTGGAGGATCGCAACAGTCGTCTGGCGGCGCAGGTTGCAGAACTCCAGGGCGAAATTGGTGCCATCCAGGAAGACCTCTCCAGTCGTGAGAACAGGCTCTCCGCAGTGACAGGCGAGTTGCGAAAGGCGCAGTCGGATCTTGCGCTGGCGGAAAGCGACTTGGCTTCAAGGCGTCAGGAACTTGGCGCGGTCGGTGAAGACCTGGCCCGTCTGGCACCGCGCCGCGAGGTCCTGTCGCTTCAGGCCGCAACCCTCGAGGCGGAGGTTACGGAACTCACGCAGGAACGTGACGAGATGCAGTCCCGGGTTGAGGCGCTGCAAGACAGGAGCAACGCGCTGTCGCAGCAGGTCGGTGACATGCGGGCTCAGCTCGAGCAGCTCAGTTCGGAGGCGAACCAGACCGCCGCACGCCAGGCTGAGCTTGCAGGCAATGTTGGCGCGCGTGAAGAGCGCGTGCGGAATTTGGAAAGCGAAATCTCTGCGAGCGAAGCCCGGCTCACGGAACTGGACGCGGACCGGAAGGTTGCTGAAGCCGCTTTGGCGGAAGCACGTAGTCAAGTCGGCAGCGTCAGATCCGAGCTGGCAGCCGCCCGGGAACAACTGCAGGCGGCGGAGATCGACCTGATCAGCGTGAACGGTGAACTGAACGATGCGCGAGCCCGACTGGAGGCCCTCCGGCAAGCAAGTGAAACAGAGCAAGAAGAGCTTAAACTACGGGTCACGGACCTCGAGGCCAAAGTGAGGCGGCTACAAAGCGAATTTAAGCAAACGGCAACGCCCCCAACGGAGGAACCATAAGCGATGAACTTGCTCGACATGAATGCCCTTTGGCTCGCGTCAGCAGCTTTTGCGATCCTTTTGGTGATCCTTGCTGTCTTGGGGGTCGTTTCGATTGTTGTCAGTCGCTATCACCCGACCCTCGCCCAGGCATCGGCTGCCGAGAAGACTCTGCTGGTTCGCCGTCAGGAACTGGCGGACATCGAAGAGAAAATACGCATCGAACAGGCCAGATACGCCGAAGCCGGGAAGAAGGCATCTGAGGTTGCATGGCTCGAAGAACGCAAAAGTAATCTGAAATCTAAGATCGAGACATTGGCCCCCCGTCGTGCTGAGATAGTGGAAGTGCAACAAGAGCTTGATCGTGTCGCGTCCGAGTTTGGCGATACGGTTCGCGAAGCGACGGCGGCCAAGAGCGAGCTTGAAAGTCTCCGTGCAGAGATTGAGCGCGGACAACGCCTCAAGACAGAGATCGAAGCGATGGAGCGCCGCCAAGGAGAGCTTGAGGATGAGCTCAAGAGGCTACAGACGGAACGAGACGACGCCGTCCATGCGAAACGTCAGCTCTCAGAGCTAAAGGAGCGGCTTGATCAAATCACCGAGACAGTCACGAAGAAGGAGGGCATTCTGGCCAGTCTCGAACAGAAGGAGAATAACGCTCGTGAACGCGTGGTTGAGGCCACCGAAGAGGCAGCTGAGGCGGAACAAAGGTACAAGGACACAAGCGAGGTGCTTGTCGAAGCTCGGCAGGAAAGAGCAAGTCTCAAGAGAGAAGTGGACGAGCTTCAGGAACGGCGCACCGAATTGCAGGTCAAGATCAACGAGTTCAAGAGACGCATCGGTGAGATGGAAGGTGAAGTCGAAGGCGGACCGAAGGCGGACCCGCTCGACGACCTCAAGAAGATGCCATTGATGCTCAAGCCTTTGCTTCGCCCATCATACAACCCTCGCTCTTTTGACGATGGAACGGAGAGCGCCTATCTCCGACGTGCCAAGCAAGCGATTGAAGAATCCGGCCTGCGGTATCATGATAGAACGGTTCGGGCGTTCCACACTGCGCTCAAAATCGCGCAGGAAGCCCCGATGACGGTGCTCTCCGGGATTTCTGGGACCGGAAAGACTCAGCTACCCAGAAGATATGCCGAAGGGATGGGCATGGGCTTCTTGCTAATGCCGGTGCAGCCACGCTGGGACAGTCCTCAGGATATGCTCGGTTTCTACAACTTCATTGAGAGGAAATACAAAGCCACCGAACTGGCTCGGGCCATGTGGCAACTGAACAAGAAGGGTGAGCCCAGCGACGCTGCCGTTCTTAGCGATCGAATGCTGCTCGTGCTTCTCGACGAGATGAACCTCGCACGTGTGGAATACTATTTCTCTGAGTTTCTCAGCCGCCTCGAGGTGCGTCCTCCCCCGAAAGAGGTCGAAGATCCGGACAAGCGGCACCTTGCGGAAATCCTGATTGAGGTCCCTAACATGGCTCCAGTTGGTTTATTCCTAGAGCACAGTCTTCTCTTTACCGGAACCATGAACGAAGACGAGACCACCCAGTCACTTTCGGACAAGGTTCTCGATCGTGGCAATATGTTGCGCTTCCCGGCACCGAAAGAACTCTACGAGTCTGATGCTACAACCACAGGAGCCACCGAAATCGCGCCAATTGGTCGCCAGGTGTGGAGCGCCTGGCGCCACGAGATATCGAACCTGCCTAATCTTGATGAGGCACGGAACATGGTTACTGAGCTGGCTGAATTGATGGGGAGGCTTGAACGACCGTTTGGACACCGAGTCGGACAGGCGATGCTCGCTTATGCCGCAAATTATCCCGCTCATGATGGACAGCATGGAAGTAATCTCCATGACGCGATGTCCGATCAGGTGGAGATGCGTTTACTCCCTAAGCTCCGCGGACTTGACCTTGAGATGGCTCAGGACAGCCTCGGAAGACTGGCAGATCACGTCAAAGACACGTTACGGGACGAGAAACTCGCCGAAGCGATCGAGGCATCGATTGCCGCTTCGGCCGATACAGGCCGCTTCGCGTGGACGGGGCTGACAAGGTGATCTACCGGTGGCGTCCCTGGGCCATTTCTCATTCTCACCAACCGGTTAAGGACTTCTGCGTAGGCCCGACGGATGCGACTGTGGTTGGTCTCGAATCAGGTGAGCAAAGACCGCGAGATAGCGCTTCGCTTCCGGGGCTCGGTCAACGAGAACCGACTTTGTTCGAACTTCGGCTGCCGACAGGACAAAAAGGCTTGCTCAAGAACTCAGGCGTTCCCTCACGACCGCCGATCGGCAAAGAGCCTGCGTCTGCGGAGGAGGAGTGCGCGGACCGTGCAATGCGCCGTCTTGAACAAACATGGGCTCGCGTGAATGAACTCGAAATCTCCAACGACGACCCGATCAATATCTGGGATCGACTTGCGAAGTTCTGGCGAGAGGCGGAAAGCGAGGCCAAGCCACTCGTATCGGAGATTGTTCTCCAATCGCTTCAGATGCCACGACATCTGCGCCACCTCTTGGAACGGCTTCGCCGGGTCTTGCGGCGAGAACGTGGTAAAGTGCCCCTTGACCGTGTGCAGGAGATGGATCAGGCATCCATGATCTGGCTGGCGCGGCAGCCGGGAAACACACTCTCTGAACGGGCTGGCCCCAGCCAGATGGTGCAAGCCGTGGTTCGAGAGGAGTCGTTTGACACGGGCGAGAACCGTGTTGTACATTCTTGGTGCAAACTCGCTGATGCGGAGGCGAGGGACTGGTTACGCCATAACGAGCATGCTCGGACGTCGCAGAGATACGCCGATGTCAGTCAGCTGAGGCGGTTAACCCGAAGAGCCAGTCGGGATCTGGAAGACCTTGGCGTCGGTGTTGCTCCAGAAAGCCAGCTTCCCAATTTTGTGCTCACGCAGGATCCCGACTATCGGGAAATTCATGAAGCTTGGCGACGTCTTCTAAAAGGAAAGAGAAAACTCGACGAGCTATGGGCTTGGCAAGGAAGGACTTGGTCGGATTTCTGTGCCCTCGCAGTGACCCTCGCGGTGCATGCGACCGAAGGGTCCCACGTTGTGGCGACGAGCCCGGTTGTGCTTTTCCCTGATCATAACCGTGGGGCCTGGTTCGGTGCCGACCGTCCACTCGCAGTTTACTTTCTCGAAAGACAGCAGCTTGTCGTCGAGGTCCAGTATCGCCCGAAGTCTGTCGACAAGTTCCAAGTGGACTTCGCTGCTCCCATCTGGTTAAAAATTGGAACTTTGATCAAGCTGGAAAACGTGCGCCGGATTCCGATCTGGCCCAGACTCGTATTCTCGGCGGTTAACCTCAAGCAAGAAGCGAATGATTGCTCGGACAACCTCCGCCGCATCGCGAAGAAGGCTCTCGTAAGTAAGGCGTTGATCCTGCATTCTGACCCAGTGAGCGGGCGGGCTGACTCGGTTTCAGGCGTACCCAAGGTTACCTCGATTGGGATCGCTCCCTTCGGCCAACCACTCCTCGAAGGCTTCAACCATATCGCTCGATTTGTCGTCGACGCCGTAACTGAATGGGAGGTAGGCTAGTGAAAGACCGTCTGATCGGGCTAGACATAAACGGATGGCATGATTTTGCGGTGCGCAACTGGCACCTCGACAGCGATGGAATAGAACGGTCTGTTCTGGAAGGTCACGTCGTTGACGGTGGACCGGTCTCGAGAGTTGTTTATGTCGGTGATAAGCCCGTCGGTGACAAGCCCGGCAAGCCAGTTGGTGGACCGCGTGCGCAATTGGCGATGCATGGAAAAGGTGCTGGGTGGGGCGATTTTGGCGCCGAGGATCGCCGAGTGTTGATACGAAGGTCTGACGACCCAAAAGCTTGGTCCGAGTGCATGAAAGAACTCGGTTACAAACCCCGAATAGCCGTGCTTGCAATTCCTGATCTTGCCGCGATGGATGAATTGGCTCGAGAAATTCGCCTCGACGCGATGCGCGGCCTTCATGCAAGGCGCACAATGCTTGTGTGGTCGTCCGTCGCTTTGGCGCTGCACTTGTGTCATACAAATAAGGTCAAGGACGGGCAGCGCTTGGGCGTCATTGAACTCGACAACAGGGGTATTCGACTACAGGATATCGATATCGTAGAACGGGATATGCTTCTGTCACCCCGGCGGAGATCAGTCGGCCGCTTGATTGAATCTGATTTGGGCTTAGGCGAAAGGGAGCGGAAGGCGCTAGTGCGTGTGAAATCGGACAACGTTCATCAGCGTCTTGCAGGAGTGCTGAACCTAGCGGATCTACCTGCGCTTTTGGCAATGTCGAAACCGGGAGACGAAATATCTGAATTGATTCGCCTCGAAAATGGTGACTGGACCAAGATTAGCGGTAAGGCACTTTACCCTCACATAGATCACAATCCAAAATCCTCTTTTGCCCAAGTCGATCATATTGTTCTGCATGGCCCTGTTGAAACGGGGCTGTTGCACGCTGTTAGAACAGAGCTAGAGTGGTCCATCGGCAAGAAAATCGAAGTGGCGGAACCTAGTGCCGTCGCGTTCGGGGCATTCCGAGTCGCCGAACGCCTCAAGAAAGGTCTACCGCCATGGTTCGACTATTTGCCCAATGTTGAAACCATTGTACAAAGTGACGAGGAAGTCAAAAGCCTGTCACTGGTTAAACAAGGCGAAGACGCCGAGGCGGGAAAAGTGTGGCGCAGCCCTCAGGCAGTCAAACTCCGTTGGCAGGCAAAAAGTCAAAGTATCGAAGTGTGGCTCAAGAAGGAGGGCGACCCCAAGCCCCGTTCGTCGCCCGCAACAGTGCAGAATGCACCAGATCTTAGCCAAGAGGTTCATCTTTTCCTTGAACAGCAACCAGCACAAGGTCGCGCTAAACTTCGGATTACCGCCGACAAATGGCCGATACTCCGAGACCGTCCAGCGGTTGTGGATTGGGATAAAGGAACGCACGATCCAGATGGTCGTGATTGGGAGGAGATCATCCGTGACTTCAAGAAGCGCCCTCCTGTCATTCCCGAACGGGTGATTCTGCCGGCACACAGCGACCTCTGGTATCCCGAAGAGGGTAAAGGCCTTGCAGAAGCGCTTAGGGCATTCGATGGCAAAAATTATACGCCGGTATACCGGGCGCTAATGGCGCGTCGGCAAGTTTATTTCGATCAATCGGACCATCCCCAGCACAAACGGATATTCTACGCTGTTGATAGCGACGGCGGAAGAGCAGCATGCGTGGACGATAAGGATTGGTACCGGCTCTTGGAAGTCATCAGTGACGCTGAGGCTGATTTCACATGTGGCCGGGTAAAGAATAATCACGCCCTTGGCGTTCTGAGTTGGTGCTTCAGGCAGTGTCCAAAAGGCGTTTGGCCAATTGTCATTCGGGTGTTGCGGCATGAGGGCGGCTACCCTTCGTTTCCAGGATGGCGCATAATGTATCCTCAGGCATTGGGTCGAATCGCGGAAGGAGAAGAGGCATTTGAAGCAGCAATAGAATATCTCAATTGTTTGGAGCACCCCTGGACGAGAGATCAACAGGCCTGTGCTAGTTTCCTATTGTCGAGAAATGACAAGATATTTGACTTACTGGATCAAGAGACCATTGATCGTTGGTCGAACGCTGCAATACAGTCATTGCAAGCAGGAGTTGATCACGGCTTTTCGCAAAAGCAATACTATACCCCGATCTTTATCGCTGGACTTTTGAGATGGCGTCGGCGCGAGCCGCACGCCTTTACGCCGACACATGGTTCCAAGGCAGAGACTTTGGCAAAGCTTCTGACCGAAACACTGCTGCGGGATGATATCAGTGCGAAAGCACATGATGCTTATGAGAATGTTCTTGCTGCGATCCGAGATAAAGGAGTGCGGCCAGATCTCCTGCAAACTTTATTTGACTTGTTGTGATCCGAAGGGTGGCCGCAGCCAACCACACCCGTAAGATCATTTTGCTGACTTGGCTCGTATACAGGCTCCAGTCCTGATTGTCTTGGGCACAATGAAGGCCGTCGATTCTGAGGAACTCATACGAGAGCCAATTTACATTTCCTACCCATACCAGCCAACTATTCTTATCTGATCAACTGTGCGTTATCAGGAGGAACGCTTCCTCCTTTGCCTGGACATCGTCATTTACTCTTCATAGCATTACTGTGTCGTCTGCCTCGCCAGGATACCGACTAGACGCAAGAGGCGTGGATTGGGATTGCCGCGCGGCGTAAACGTTATCTCCGGCTCGTCCGAAGCAGGGTTTCGAGCAGCACTTCGCGCTCTCTTCCCGCCATCTTTGCAGTGTTTCCCGGGGCTCGCAAGGTCAGAACTTGCAGCATTCGCCCCGAGGAAGGAAAATATTTGGTGGCAATCGGTACCGATAAGCACATCATGGCGGGCCATGGCATAGCGAAATTACCTTCCGGAATCCTGCGCTCGCACCGTCAACACCGGCCTCGCCTCATCAGGTTGTTGACTCTTGAGGTGAGCATAGCATATTGTATTGCAATTCGCGATACAAAGCTATGTTTTCAGAGCCGGGGAGACTCGCTATGGCCGCGACTGCCGAACGCAGGGAATACCCGATCTCGATGCGCTTGCCGGAGGCGGACGTCGCGATGATTGATCGCGCTGCCAGCCTGCGTGGCCGCTCGCGCACCGACTTCGTGCGCGATGCCGCTGTGCGCACGGCCGAAGAGGTTGTCATGGAGCAGTGCCTGATTCGGATGAGCCCGGAAGGCTTCGCCGAGTTCATGGATGTGCTGGGTCGCCCTGCCGCTCCGGTGCCGGAGATGGCGGAAGTCCTTATGCGACCCGCGCCGTGGGATCCAGGTTACGTGGCCAAGCGGTGAACTTTTGCAGCTTTCAGGCCCCGAACCGCTTGCCGCTGCTCACGACGTTTCCGAGTTCTCGTGCGGGAAGCCGACGCTCGACCATTGGTGAAAACGCGGGCTCTCTCCAATCAGCAGAAGGGCTTTACCGCCGTCATCGTGGTGCATGAGGCGGGGCGCGTCATCGGATATTACGGCCTTGCGCCCACGGCTGTGGTGCCGGCGGTTCTGCCGCGCTCGATCCGGACAGGCCAGCCGCCAAACCCGGTCCCGTGCATGCTGCTCGGCCAGCTCGCGGTCGACACCGGGTGGGCAGGGTTGGGCATGGGGACCGGACTTGTGAAACACGCCCTCCAGCGCTGCGTTCAGGCCGCCTCGCTGATTGGCGGGCGGGCCTTGATGGTCAATGCGGTCGACGGGGAAGCCGCCGAGTTCTGGCGGCGGCGCGGCTTCGGGCCTTCCAGGGACGACCCGCTGATCTTTCTCTGTTCAATCAGCGATATCGCGACTTCGCTCGGCGTGGGTGGCGGGTAAAGACCCAGTTTGATATCCAACTGGTCGGATCAGGATAGACACATGATCCAAGGAAGCCGGTCGCGATCCTTAGCCGAGATGGCCTGCTTCGTTTCTTTCTGTCGAAGCGTTTTTAGCGCGACATTGTTGGACGTTTCTGCGAACCCACCGATCAGCAGGCCATGGAGGCGAGGACGTAGCGCAGTGGCGCGCTGTCACGTTCTGTTGTCCGTAGGTTCTCCTTAGATTGACACGGTCTGTGGCGTTTTCAGGTTACTTTCTGGTCAGCTCGATTTCAGGAATGACAACGCAACGCGCAGTTTCTCCCTGGCTCTGTCAATGTGCTTTCTCGCCTCATCAAGGGACCGGGCACCTGCGCTCAGGAGGACGGCTTCCTTTACCCCACCTCCTGACGCCTTAAGATTGGCTGCCGCCGTGCCGCCGTGGGTGTATCCCAGATTGTTGGGAATCTGTGCTTTCGGTCGGTTTTCACGGGCGAAAATCGACCGAAAGGAGTTCCTATGCCAGGAAATCAAGGCTCAAAAGGACATCCGAGCGATTCATGCCAACAATCTGGGCTATACCCTGCCGCCGTTTCCCAGTTGCAGCCACCTGTTGTCATGACGATGCTCTCGGCACGACGACGCAGCTTGGAATTGTTGGCAATCACATTTACCATGAATCCATCCATCATATGGCCCAGAAGCACGCCCATGAGGGATGACATCATGTTCGGTCCAATCTTCAGTGCCGTCGCAATTGGATCGCGGGACCGGTGGATCTTTTGGCAGACCGGCAATGGGCTCGGTGACAAGTTAGTAATGCTCACAGGCATGGAGCGGCAAGCCGACACCGTTCTGACGGCCAAGTTCCCGCGCTCACATGCCGCCGCAGTTCACATCGACATCGGCGCTGATCAGTGCGCCCAGCTCGTGCCCTGCCACCCCTAACCTCGATCGATTCGACCTTCACATGCTCGAAGATCTGTGACCCGTGCATCCGAGCGCCCTTGGCCAAGGTCATCGTCAAGCCGACGGGATTGGCAGAGCAGTCACTTGGCATGTGGATGCCACCCAGAACACCGTTCGGAATTATCAGGGGTCAGCGCTCGACGATTTCAGGGGTCGACAGGTAGGTTGCCTCAATCCAGAACAGCGTGGCGAAGTCGGCCTTTCGTTTTAGTTCGGCCAACCGCTCCTCGTTGATTGCGACCCAGATCGAGCCCGAGCGGCGATCGCCCGGATGCGAGCCGGTCTCCGCCTCGGTCTCCTGCAATGGTTCGGTCCGGTATTTCGCGAAGGCTGTCGTCGCATGGCTGCCCTGCAAATGCCCGACCAGACCCGTTGCATCCCATGTGGCGCCCGAGGTCAGTTGCTTGCGCTTCAGCAGCACGACATCCTTCCAGCCTTCCTTGGCCAGATGATAGGCGACAGAACAACCATGGATGCCACTGCCGATAATGAAGATCTGAGCATGGCTGGGAAGGGGCTTCGGCCTGATCACTCTCCTGCCGCGTTAAGCAATGTCAGCGTTGGAACAGCCGGCCTGCATGGTCGGGTTGGTCACCGAGACCCGTGAGCCGCATCAGGTGCCAGGCCGAAGCCTGATTGCTTGAGATGACCGGCTTGCCGAGCCGTGCCTCGGCCTCGGCTATGACCGGCAGGACACGAAGATTGGTGCATGAAACGAAGACCGCCTCGCAATTTTCACGCCACCCGACCGAAAGGATCGCGTCGAGAATGCTGTCAGAGCTGATCCGTGCCACGGTGAAGTCATCGGACTGGTTGAAGGAGGCCACCGCACCTGTCTCAAACCCGGCATCTGACAGGTTCGTCTGCATCTCGATGGTAACGGAGGGCTCATAGGGCGTGACGAGCGCGAAGCGCCGTATGCCGAACGTGGCGAGTGCGGCCTTGCATGCGGTCAGCGGGTTAGTGGTCTTCGCGCCGGGATGGATCAGACGAATGATCTCATCCACTCGATCTTCGCCGATCATGGTCGCGCCTGAGGTGCAGCAATAGCCGATGGCGTCGAATTCGAACGACGGGGGTAGCAGCGCTGCTGCCACGGGCAGGTCCCGCTCCATAGTGCGGAGCGTCTCGGGCGTCACTTCCATCGCGTTCGGGATCCGGGCGTGGTAGAGTGCCACGCCCTCGCTGTGTAGAAGCGTTGCGAATTCGTGCTCCGCCGTCTGGTCGCTCTGCAGGATGATCAGCCCGATTCTCGCCCGCGATCCCAAGCCGACATCCACGGTGAACGCCAGTTCTTCTATGTACGCTTCGTTTAACACCGGCGGTGTCCTTCCAATGGAGTTGGAATTGGTATATACCAGAAAAACTTGATGTAAACAGCCCACCGGTCGATGAAGTCAGAAAGACGCAGGATGCTCATGAACCGTCCTCGCCCCGATGCTTCGCCCCCGCGCTTTCGCCAGATCGTGGAAAGCATCCGGAGCGAGATTGTCGCAGGCGTGTTGTCCGAACATGCCGCGCTACCTTCCGAACGGGCGGTGGCAGCGCAATACGGCGTAAGTCGTATGACCTCCCGCCGGGCGCTGGAAGCGATAGAGGCCCAGGGTTTAGCCTATAGCAAGGACCGCAAGGGGCGTTTCGTATCGCCCAAAAGGATCCGGTACGATATCAGCAACAGCGTCAGCTTCGCCGCCGACGCCCGCGCTGCCGGTACCGATCTCAGCATAGAGGTTGTGTGTAAGCGATCTCTTCTGGCAGATGAGGCGCTTTCGGCTAAGCTCGCTGTGCGGGTCGACGAAATGCTGTGTGAATACACCCGGCTGTTCAGCATCAACCGCCACCCGACGCTGATCGAGACAGAAGTGGTCATCGCGGGCAGATGCCCGGAACTGTTGGACCGTGACCTGCGGCAGTCGACCACCCGGCTACTTGAAGAGCTTTACGGAATGACGGCCCGCACAGGTGATGTCGTCATTCGCATGCGCGCCATCCAGCCGGACGAGGCAGCAATTCTGGGTGTTCCGCCGCATCAGGTGGCAATGGAACTGGAGCAGGTCATTCATGACCATGCAGGGCGGCCTTTTTGCTTCGGCCGTCAGATCTGGCGTGGCGAACTGGCGGAATTTTCGGCCCGGGCCATCATGAACCAGTGAAGCGTGAATTTCCAACAGGCAGTCAGCAAAGTCCATTGCGGAAGATATGGGAACAATGTCGCATCGCATGGGTATTGTGAAGATTTTCATCGCCGTTAGGCTGAATTTCGACGCCAAGAATCGCGCCCATCTTCTAGGCTGATCACGGCGACCCGCAGGAGAATCGTATGGACGACCGTTATCAAAATCTGACTGCCCTCAGACACGATTTCCATCGGGACCCCGAGCTTGGCTTTCAGGAGCATCGCACGAAGGCGAAGGTTGCGGCACATCTGCGCGGCCTCGGGATTGAGGTTCATGAAGGCGCGGGCATCGTTGGCGTGCTGAAGGCCGGTAGCGGCAACCGCGCCATCGGGCTTCGGGCCGATATGGATGCATTGCCAATCGCCGAGAAGAGCGTGCATCGCCATGTCTCGGAAAATCCGGGTATCATGCATGCCTGCGGCCATGACGGGCATATGACGATGCTTCTAGGCGCGGCTGAAACGCTCGCCCGCGACAGGCATTTCGACGGCACCGTCATGTTCCTGTTCCAGCCGAACGAGGAACACGGGCTGGGTGCGCGGGCAATGATCGACGAGGGTGTGCTGGAACGCTTTCCAGTCGAGGAAGTCTATGCGATCCACAATCTGCCCGGCGCCCCTGTCGGGCAGGTCTCCACCCGCGTCGGGCAGATCTGTGCCTCTGAGAGTCTCTTCGAGATCGCGATCACAGGCAAGGGTGGCCATGCCTCGATGCCGCAAGTTGGCGTCGACGCTATCACCGTAGGTGCCGAGATGGTGCTGGCGCTACAGACCATTGTCGCTCGCAAGCTGACGCCAGGCGCGGGCGCGGTCGTCTCAGTCACTGAGTTCCTAACCGATGGGCAAAGGAACGTCCTGCCAGGCCATGCGACGCTCAAGGGCGATGTGCGTGCCCGTTCGCCTGAAGATCGCGAGCGGGTGGAGTGCTTCATGCGCCAGATCATGGCGGGCGTAGCCGCGACCCACGGCATCACCGGGACGATGACGTTCCGCACCGAATTCATCGAGACGATCAACGCCCCCGGCCCGGTCGAGGCGGTTGTCCGTGCTGCCCGGGCTGCGGGGCTTGAGGTGGATGGCAGCCGCACACCGATGAGCTTCTCTGAGGATTTCGCCCAATTCAGTACCGCCGTGCCGGGCTGTTTCCTGCTGCTGGGCAATGGCACCGAAGGCCCGCATGGCCAGCCGCTCCATGCCGCCGATTATGATTTCAATGATGCGCTCCTGCCGATCGGTGCCGCCTTCTGGGCAGCTCTAGTCAGGGACAGGCTTTCTGCCGGAAAGGACTGATTGATGACCGATCTTCTGCCCTTCTCCAGCCTCGGTCATATCGCCGCGGTCCGCAAAACCGGTGACGCCGTGCATCGGGTCCTGACGCCCCGAGATTTCGCAACCGCTCAGGCCGAGATCATGGCATGGGACGGCTACGCGCCGACACCCTTGGTATCGCTCGATGCACTTGCCCTCCGGATCGGCGTTGGAGCGGTGCTATACAAGCACGAAGGCCCGCGCTTCGGGCTTGGCAGCTTCAAGGCGCTCGGCGGCGCTTATGCCGCTTTGCGAGTGCTGCAGCGCGAGATATCGAAGCGTGTTGGCAAAGAGGTCAGCCTCGCCGATATCCACGCGGGCAAGAACCGAGACGAGGCCGCAAAGATTACTCTGGTTTCCGCGACCGACGGCAATCACGGTCGCTCGCTTGCCTGGGGCTGCGAACGCTTCGGCGCGCCCTGCCGCATCTACATCCATGCAGAGGTCAGTGAGGGCCGGGTAGAGGCGATACGCAATTTCGGCGCCGAGGTGATTTGCATCGAGGGCGACTATGACGATTCCGTCGATCTGGCGAAAAGTGAAGCCGAGGCCAACGGTTGGTTCGTCGTGTCCGACACGTCGTGGCCGGGCTATTCCAAACCGCCGCGTGACGTCATGGCGGGATACGGTGTGATGACCCGCGAGATCTGCGAAACGATGGACGAACCCCCGACCCATGTTTTCCTTCAGGGCGGTGTCGGCGGCCTTGCGGCCGGTGTCGTGGCGGGTCTGCGCCAGAATTGGGGTGACAGAGCCCCGCGCGTGGTAATAGTGGAACCGGAACTGGCCGCCTGTCTTTACGAAAGTGCCAAGGCTGGCCGCGCCACAAGGGTCGTAGTTGACGAAGAGACGATCATGGCAGGACTGTCCTGTGGAGAACCTTCTGAAATGGCGTGGGAAATCCTTGCCGAGGAGGCGTCCGACTTTCTCACCATCCCTGATACGATCGTGGCGCCCACGGTCCGACTTCTATCACGGCCGCTTGGCGACGATCCGATGGTTGAGGCAGGCGAAAGCGCGGTCGCGGGCCTCGCGGCGTTGATCGTGGCCCGGTCTGATATCAGCCTTTCGTCGAAACTCGGGCTCGATGCAGGTTCCCGCGTGCTGCTGATCGGCTCTGAAGGCGTCACTGACCCGGCGATCTTCCGGATGATCATGGAGGGGCGCGATGCGGTCTGACGCCCCCGAGCGCGGTTTCCCTGAGGCGGAGTTTGCTGCCCGCACGGCCAAGGCGCAGGCAGGGATGGCAAAGGAAGGGCTCGCCGGGCTCCTTCTGATGACCGAACCGGAGGTGCGCTACTTCTCGGGCTTTCAGACGCTGTTCTGGCAAAGCCCGACGCGGCCATGGTTCCTGTTTGTTCCAGCAACGGGCAAGCCCGTCGCAGTCATCCCCGAGATCGGCGCGGCGCTGATGCGACGCTCGTGGCTCGACGATATACGCACCTGGCCGGCGCCCCGTCCTGAAGATGACGGCATCAGCCTGCTAGCCGACCTGATCACCACCCATATACAGAAGGGTGCCCGGATCGGTGTGATGAAGGGCCATGAAACCTCGCTTCGCATGCCGCTCGGCGACTGGGAGAGGCTGATCGCACGTCTGCAGGGTCTTAACATTGTGGATGCTACAAGTCTTGTTCAGCGCCAGCGAATGCTGAAATCGCCCGCCGAGATTGAAAAGCTCGCTCATGTCTGCGCCATTGGATCGGCGACCTTCGGCCGTGTGCCTGAGATCATTGAAGAGAGCATGCCGTTGGAAGAAGTGTTCCGTGCGTTCCGCCGCGAAGCGCTTGCACAGGGCGCAGATGATGCACCTTATGTAGTGGGCGCGGCGGAACCGGGTGGGTATGCTGATGTGATCTCGCCACCCTCGCGCCGACCGCTTCAGGCGGGTGACGTGCTGATGATCGACACCGGGTGCATTTGGGATGGCTATTTCTGCGACTTTGACCGCAACTGGGCCATCGGCCGCGCTGACGATATGGCGCGTCGCGCCTATGATACGCTGTGGCGCGCCACCGAGGCAGGGATCGCGACCGCGCGCCCAGGCAACACCTGCCGCGATCTCTGGAAGGCGATGTCGGTGATCATTGCGGAACTGGACGACAGAGGCGGCGATGTTGGTCGGCTCGGCCACGGACTTGGCATGCAGTTAACTGAACAGCCTTCGCATGCCGCCTTCGACAGGACTGCGCTGGAAGAGGGGATGGTGCTGACACTTGAGCCCTCGCTGAGTTACGGCGACGGCCTGATGATGGTCCATGAGGAAAACATCGTTGTCGGCAGGAATGGCGGGCGGCTGATCACCGCGCGCGCCGCGCCGGAACTGCCGGTAATCCGCAGTTGAGAATCGATTGGGTGAAAATCTGTCGCAGGGACAGGTCTCATTGATTGATCCAAGAGATGGACGTTGCGGCAATGCAGATGGCTGACATGAATGTGCAAAACAGCGGTTATGTCGAGTCGCGATGCGTCGCCGGTCCTTCAAATTTGCGAACATGTTTTCGATTCCATAACGTTTCTTGTACAGGTCTTTGAATAGGTGCTGGATGCAGTTAGGTTTGATCGTGGCGGGATGCGGGCTTTGATCTTGCGGGCTTTCAACGCGTCCCGGGAGTCGTCGCTGTCATAGCCCTTGTCGCCGATCTGTACCTTGGTATTCGGCCTAGCCTTCGCTCAAGCAAAGAACAATCGGCCTGTCTTTCTCAACACTGAGCGCATGCAGTTTGGAGTTCAGGCGGCTCTCTGATCGCCTGTTACGGCGGGGAACAACCCCTTTTGCAGGACTAGAAGCAGTCCGGTGAGCCTTCAGGTGCGTGGCATTGATCATGACGATGTGCGGTTCGGGCTCGCCAGCTACTCGATCAGAGATGCCCATTCGCAACCAACGGACGAAGCGGTTGTGGAGGGTCTTGTGCGACTCATAGACTTCAGGCGCATCCCGCCATCTCAAACCATTGCGGATGACGTGGATAGTTTCGCTGAAACACGGCGATCATCGAAACGCGGCCTGCCTTAGGAACGCGGGAAGCAGGGTCCGATACGCCCAAGTTGAGTTTCGTTGAGCCAGCAATGATCGGACATTGGCAATTCATCGTGCCCACTTGACTGTCAATTGCGGAAGTCCGGCGTTACGAAACCTGCTCGAAGCAGATTTCCTCGGCCTCCGTCTCCTTCAGCCCTATATGCAAAAGAGCGCAGTATCGACTGTCATTCCGAATTCGATGATGGATGCACTCCCTGCAGATGCCGAAGGGCCGATTGCCGCGAATTTGCAGTACGCGTTGAAGCAGCAACTTCAGTGAACCGGAGAGATCTGCCGATTCCCGCTCGCTGTAACAGGCGAGCGGCCCCTCGAACAAGGCGGCCTTGCGCAGCGCTTCCAGCCCAGCCTTCGTCACATCGTAGGAAATGCTGCGGCGATCGGTCTCTGAGCGGGTCTCGGCGACGTAGCCTTTGCGATACAACGCCTTCAGCGTCTGCGAGACCGTACCGCGCGTCGAGGAAAGATATTCGGCGACTTGCGACGGCGACCGCGAAAACCGGTTCGCGCGTGCCAGATAGGCAAGCGCGGCATACTGCGAGGGATTGATGTCAGGCGTCCATTCCTCGGCCGCGGCCAGTCTGCAGAGGCGGTCGAGCAGCTGTCGGATCTCCGTTTGGCTATCACATGTCATGAGTCAGATGATAGCGAGTCAAAATCATCATTGCAATGATAGCGACTCGCTACTAGTATGAACTCCTTGCCACACCAACAGGAGAACCGACATGAGACTGTTAACCACAACCTCCGCAGCACTGATACTTACCGCGTTCCCCGCCCTTGCCGATGGCGGCCACGCCATCCATCAGGACGGTGCCGTCAGGTCACCGGAAGATTCTGCAAAGACCGCTTCCTTTGACATCCTGGCCGCGCACGTGCATCGCGACGGGCGTACCGTGACTTTTCATATGACCACAAATGGCGAGGCCGGCGCAGACACACCGGAACCGGTGGGCGAACTGGGCGGTGCACCAGTTCATGCCTATGTCTGGCCGACCTCGCTCGATCCGTCAGTCGTCGGCTTTGAAGGCGAGACGGGGATTCTGGCCCTTGCCGCGACCAGCCATCCCGACTTCGACGATACGCCGCTGTTTGACGAAAACGCAGATGGGGATCCGACCAACGACGGGCTGGTATGGCACAGCCACTGGGTTGTGCTGACGCCAACGGAGGAATGCGGCCCCGGGGCACTCGGGGTCCGCGACATTCCTGAGGGCGAAACACCGGTTATGCCCGCGACCTGGCCGGGGCTCCCCATTTACATCGACAGTCCTGGCTACACGCCGCTGTTCGATGGGCCGGAAGTGATCGTGAATGTCCCCTTCGTCGATGCATCCATCGTCTCCGGCGCATCCTATGATGGGGTCACTTCCGCGCTGAAGGTCAACGCCAACATCCACGCACCGCTGTTGTGCGTCACTGATGTCTTTGATATCGCCTCCGGCGACCTCAGCCTGCCCGGCAAGGTCGAGTGAAGGGAACCGGGCGCGGTGGCTTCCGACGCCGCGTCCATCAAAGGAGAATGACGATGCCCGAAACCTGGCTTCCCCATCTGACGACGCAAACGCCGCAGGAGGGATTCGATCTCGCCATCAAGCTGGCGCGAATGGCAGTAAAGAAGACACAGCCTGATGAGACCGTGCGCGAGGTGCTTCGACCGCGATATGCCAGCGACGCCGGCGATCTGATCGCCGCATCGCATGTCGTTGCCGTTCATTTCGCGACGATTGCGGCGGCCAATGACTATTGGAAGCAACCGTCATGAAGCTGGAACCTGCGCCCGAGCTTGCTGTTTCGAAATGGTTCAACACCAGCAAGCCGATCAGCCTCGAGCAATTGAGCGGGAGCGTGGTCGTGATCGAGGCGTTTCAGATGCTGTGTCCAGGCTGCGTGTCGCACGGCCTGCCGCAGGCCAGGGCCGTGCACGAGCATTTTTCGCATGACCAGGTTGCAGTTATCGGCCTGCACTGCGTTTTCGAGCACCATGACGCGATGACGCCGGTCTCATTGCAGGCTTTCCTGCATGAATACCGCATTCCTTTCCCGGTGGGTGTCGACAGGACGGGCACTGGCGCCACGCCGAAGACCATGGCCGCCTACGGCATGCGCGGTACACCGACCTTGATCCTGATCGACCGGCAGGGTCGCCAGCGCGCGCAATATTTCGGCCACATCCCCGACATACGGGTTGGCGCGGAAATCGCAACCCTGTTGGCCGAGCCGCAGGACTCAGGCAACGATGTCTCAATGGAACGCTGCGACGAATCGGGATGTGAAGTCGCTGTCGGTAACTGACATGAATGTTGGCGACAACAATTGCAACGACAGGCGAATGACTTAAAGGTCCAGGCTGGCTGCAGGTGTTTCGCCAAACGGTCTCCATTGGCAACAAAGAACCAACTGGCTGGATTTCGCAAATCGAATTGTATCATCAAAGCGCCAGGTTCCCCGCTTGGCTTGCAACGCATCCGAAATGTAAGCGGTCAAGGTTCAGCGTCAGTTTCGGCACCTCCCACCCTTTTCTGGCTATACAGAATAGGGCATTGCCCGTCCGTGACCGGCCATTGGGGCGAATCACTTTGGGGGCCGCCATGGTGGCACGGTCGGGATCGGCGACAGACGGGCCAGGCGGCGTCGCCGACAGAGTTCGGGGAACTTGGCCGGAAACTGTCCCCGACGCGGGAGGCGTGGATCAAGGCGAATGTGTTACGTTGCGCTTTAGTCGCTTACGTATCGTCGTCGGTCTTCAGACGCGTGACGTGGACCGCGACGCCTTCCGGCATCATATCCCAGAAGTCGCCCTCGGCCGAAAGGGCTGCCGACATCAGGATGAAGCCGAGCTTGGTGCGGTGGAAACTTCCGGCATCCATTTCGGGTGTGCGAGGCTTGGGCGTAGTTTCTGACCAAATTGAAACATCAGACGATAACCTCCTCAATGGCTTTCGGGTGATGGGTGATCTGTTCCCAGCCGTCTTCGGTAACGATGACGGTGTCGCCGACTTGGGCGCGGAAGGTTTCAGTCGAGACTGATCCGTCAACGGCAAAAACCATACCAGGCTGGATGATCGTCTCGTCTCCGGTAACAAGTTGAGGCGCCTCCAGGAAGCTGAAGCCGGTGGCGCGTCCGCAGCGGAAGGGGTATTCATAGCCCGCATCGTGAATGATTCCGGCGTAGGCGCTATGGACGCTTTCGGCTGTGACGCCCGGGCGCAGCGCATTCAGCGCCGCCTTCTGGCTGGCCACTGCCACCTCATATACGGCGGTCTGCTCGGGGTCTGGCTCACCAATCCAGAACATTCGGTCAAACCCCACCTTGAAGCGAAGGAAATTGGTCAGACCACAGAAACACATGAACACCGGTTCGCCCTGCCGCATGACCCGGGTCGAGGCGCGGTGGTGAGTCTTCGCCACCTCATTGCCCGATGCCATAATCTGCAAGAAATGCATGTTGGGCGACATATCGCTATCGTCATAATGCGCCGCCAGCAGTTCTGCCGCCTTACGGGTGCCGGCCTGGGAGGTGGCTAGCGCGACCTCAAATTCCGGCACGCCATCGCCGATGGCAGCGCGGCCTGCAGCAGCCATTGTTGAGGCAACCTCACCGGTGTGGCGTGCCAGCTGTAGTTCATAGGCGGATTTGATCATCCGCATGTCGTTCAGGATCGGGGTGGCGGTGGTCAGCCGTTCCTTGCCAACAAGCTCGTCCAAATAGGCGTGTACCAGCGGTGGCATATGGTCCGGCTCGACCCCGACCTTGCCCGCTCCCTTGACCGCGTTTGGAAGTTCCTCGCGCCATTCCTTGCCCATGCCGTCATTCCAGGGGGCGATCCGGTCCACCCGCGCCGCCGCTTTGGCGGAATTCAGGTCGGTGGCTGGCGTGACCAGAAGCGAGGGGCCATCCTTCGGCACGACGAGGACCGTCGGGCGGCCGAATTCCATGTGCAGGTAGTCGTAATACCCGGTCAGATAGTAGACATTGTCATCATCGGTGACCAGCGCCACGTCGATACCGGCGTTGGCCAGCCGGGTCTGGAAGAGGGACAGTCTTTCCGTGAACATAAGGCGTCTCCTCGCGTGTCCGCTGGTCCGGGCATTCCGTCCTGAATTCCCGAAGTGATGCATCAGAGTACGCCCAGAGCGCGGATTTCCAAAGTGAAATCTGCTATAGGCCTATGGTAACCCCTGAGCCTCCTGCACAATTGTTGCGGTTGGGGTTGCCGTGGCAAACCTTTGGGGTCCGTGACGTCCCGGTAGAACCGGATCCGGCGGGTGCCCGGGGCGTTTCCACGGGCCAAAGTATGGCGGAATGCCGCAGCCTGTGGCTGGCCGCGCCGGCCCCTCCGGGGCCTTTCAACAGGACACTGTTGACTCGACCTCTGCGGTGCCGTATCGGTGGCCGCATGAGAATCGGTCTGAGACACTACGGCGACGGGACGGTCGGCTGGCTGAGGGCGAGGCTGGCGGCCGGGGACTGCACCCGGACGTTCCTGACGCGCGGGCTGTGCGAGCGCGAGGGCTGGCGGAACGCGCGGGGCGAGCCGTGCCTCGCCTCGGCGCGGGCCGCCCTGCCGAAGCTGTCGGCGGCGCTGGGGCTTCCCCTGCCGGAGGCGCGGCCGATGGGCGGCGCCAGCGCCGCGTCGCTGGTCCCTTCGCGCGGGTTTCCCGACAGGCGGCTGTCCTGCGCCCTGGAGGATCTCGGCGGGGTCGAGGTGGTTCCGGTGCCCGGCGCGGAGAAAGGCCAGGCGCGCTCGATGATGGCCACGCACCATCCCGAGGGGGACGCCGCCTGTCCCGGCGGGCGCCTCCGCTACTGGATCCGCTCGTCCGTGCACGGGGTCCTCGGCGGGTTCACCGTCGGCGCCGCCTCCTGGCACCACGCGGCGCGGGACGCCCACATCGGCTGGTCGCAGGCGGCGCGGGACGCCAACATCGGGCTTGTGGCCAGCAACGACAGGTTCCTCCTGCTTCCGGGCGTGCGGGTCCACGGTCTGGCCTCCCTTGCGCTCTCCCTGCTCGCCGACCGCGTTGCCGGCGACTGGGAGGCGCGCTACGGTGTGCGTCCGGTGCTGGCCTACAGCTACGTGGGGGCGGGGCACACGGGGTTCAGCTACCGGGCGGCGGGCTGGACGTGCTGCCGCGCGCCGGGCCGGGGGCCGAGGCTCCGGGTGTACGCGAAGCCGCTGTCGGAGGGTTGGCGGGAGGCGCTCGGGCGCCGGCCGGAGCGGGTGATCGGCGGCGGGCCGCCGGCGGAGTATGGGGAGGACGCGACATGGGCGGAGACGGAGTACGGGCGGAGCGGGCACAGCGACGCGCGCGTGCGCGCCCGGCTGGTGGCGATGGGCGGGGCCTGGTGCGCGAGACCGGGCGCGCCGCTGCCGGTGATCTTCCCGGGCGAGGCGGAGCAGCGGGCGGCCTACCGTTTCCTGTCCAACCCGAGGGTCACCGTGCGGGACATCCTTGAACCCCATCAGGAGGCGATGGTCGACCGCTGCCGCAGCCAGCCCGTCGTGCTGGCCGTGCAGGACACGACGATGGTCAACTACAGCGGGCTGGAGGGGACGAAAGGCCTTGTGGGCCTCGGCGGCGGCGGAAAGGGCAGCAAAGGGATCGCGGCCCACGCCGGCGTCGCGTCCGTCGAGGGCGGATGCGCCCTCGGGGTGCTGCACCTCGACGCCGACTTCCGGGAGGAGGACAGGGAAAACGCGGTCGGGGGCGCGGAGAGCGGGCGCTGGACGGACGCCTTCGCCAGTTCCGCCGAGCTGGCGGCGGCCTGCCCGCGGACCCGCGTGGTGAACCTCTGCGACCGTGAGGGCGACATGTGGGAGCTGCTGTCGGAGGGATGCGGCTCCGCCGGCACGGACGGCGGCGCCGGCCTCCTTGTCCGCGCCAGCCGGTCGAACAGGCGGCGGGCGCTCACGGAGGACGGCGGGGCGGAGGACCTGTTCGCGCACACCGAAGGGCTCGTCGCCGTCGCCGGGAAAACCATCGACATCGACGCCTGCGGCGGACCCCGCAGGCGCGGGGCGCGGAAAGGCGTGAGGCTGGAGGTTCGGGCCGGCTTCGTCGACCTCGTCCCGCCGACCGACCTGCCGAAGGGCGCGCCGCCCCTGCGCATGCTCGCCGTCCGCGTCACGGAGCCCCGGCCGCCGAAGGGAAAGGAGCGCCTCGACTGGCTGCTGACGGCCACCGAGGGCGGGCCGGACGCGGCCAACGCGCTCCGCGTCGCGGGCTGGTACGAGCGGAGGTGGCTCATCGAGGAATGGTTCAGCGCCCCAGGACCGGCACCCGGATCAAGGACCGCCGACTCAACGCCGCCGACGACCTGCGCCGCTGCCTCGCCTTCGACGCCATCACCGCCTGCACCGTCATGTCGGGCGGGCGCCTCGCGCGAAGCGAGCCGGACAGGCCGGCGCGGACCGTCGTCCACCCGGACGAAATCCACGTCCTCGCCATCCACATGGCGAAACCCAGCCACCGCAGGCAGCGCGGCCCGCCCGACCCGGACCAGACGGTCAGGGAGTTCGCCGTCAACACCGCGCGCCTCGCCGGATTCATCCCGTCAAGGCGCCAGCCCACGCCGGGCACACGCAAGCTATGGGAGGGATACCTGATACTGTCACTCTTCACCGAACACCACAGGGCCATGCGGGACTACGCGGGCATCGAGTCAACAGTGTTACATTGAAAGCTCCGGGGCGGCGTTTGCGGCGGACGGTGCCGCCTCGGCTGGATGTTGTTTCTCACTTCATGTCAGGGCAGAATTCCCGGATTCATACGGCTGCTTCATGTCGGAATAATTTGAAGGGAGTGCGCCAACTCCATGAAGTAGTGCTTTCACACCATCCGGTTGCGCTGATCTGGAGTGTCTATCTGGAAAGAAAGAAAGCGGGAGACGGCCGGATCAAATCGGGAATGTTCGTCTTTTGGCTGCTGAGATAAACAGAGAAACAACACCCCCGACCGGCACTCCCCGTCAGCCGGGCACTGGATGTTGCGGGCATCGTACTTTCCTTCCATGTGATTGAGTGGAGGGACGGAAATGCCGAAAGACCCCGCAAGGCGGAATGCCGGGCGACCCGCGACGGATCCCAGTGCTGTCAGGTGGTTCCGCAGACAGCTTGGCATTATCAGGCTGCTTCAGAACCGAGGTTGGCGCGGAAGACCTTTGCACGCTTCGAACTGTCATCGAGACCGGTTGAAAACAAGGTTGGGACATACTCCAAACCTTGAAAATGGCATCCGATCGCCCCGTCATGAACATAAACCTAAATTCTGGCTTATGGCTTTGCCGAAGCGGCATAGACCAAGCTGAGTAGTTACTATTAAACTCCACTTCCATTCCGAAGTGCAACGCCGGCCATTCCCGCGGCGAGGGCGTAGCCCGACCGGAGCCCGGACGGACGCGACCCCGAAATCCATTCCACTCCTCCCGGCGCGGCCATCCGCGCGGGTTGCGGCTTCAGGGAAGGCGGGCCTTGTGGAACACCTCGGCGGGCGTCCGGTGGCCCAGCGCGGACGTGCGTCCGTGCGGTCCTGCACCCGTCTCACCTCCGCGTCGGTGACTGCCCGGAGGTCCGTCCCCTTGGGCAGGTACTGCGGCGCCAGCCCGTTGGTGTGCCCGTTCAGGCCACGCTCCCAAGAGTGTTAGGGGGTCGCGAAGTGGAAGGCGGCCCCGAGCTTCGCCGCGACGCCGGCGTGGCCCGCGAACTCCCTGCCGTTGTCCGCCGTGACCGTGTGGACGGGCGCGGCGGACGGCCGCAGCATCTCCAGCATCGCGGCGCCGACCTCCCGCGAGGTTCTCCGGTCAACCCGCTGAAGGAAAACGAATCCCGACGCGCGGTCCACAAGGGAGACCACCGCCCCACTGTGGCCCCTGCCGATGACCGTGCCCGCCTCCCGGTCGCCGATACGCTCCCCGCCTCGTCCGGCCTCCCGGAGATGTCGACGCGGCCCGGGATGTGGCCCCGGCCCGAGTGCCTGCCGCCACGCCAGTTCGGCTTCCTGCCGCGGCGCCGCAGCAGCGGGAACAGCTCCCCGCCCGCTTTCCTGTCGGCCCTCACACGCCCGGATGTCCACTGGCGGCCCACCGTCCAGCCACCCTCTGGACGCAGCCGTCCCGCGACCTGCTCCGGGCTCCAGCCCTCCGCCAGAAGCCCCTCCACATGCGCCCACCGGTCGGGCGTCATCTTTCGGGGGAACCCCGGACGCCGCGCTCCGGCGGGCCTCCGCCCTGCCCTGCGCCTCCCCGGGGCTGTACCCCCCGCCGCCGCCGTTCCGGCGCAGCTCCCGCCAGACCGACGTCCGGTCACGGCCCAGACGGGCCGCGGTCGCACCGTCGGAGAGCCCGCTTTCCTTCAGCGCGCCGGTCTGGCATCTTTCGTCCCGGGTCAGGTGGCGATGGCCCTCGGGCATGGCAGCCTCTCCTGTTTCGTCACAAGGACTGTCGCCGCTTCCTGACCGATACGCAACATCATACGGCAGGAAAACCGGTCACCACCGCCACTGGTGTTGCACTTCAGGGTGGAATGGGGGAGATTATTCAACTCATGGCAGCGGCCCCATTCGTCGGTCACCGAGTTCTGCGGATCACGCCCCATTACCGCTGTACCCATAATATGAAACCCTGCTTGTTCCTTCAGCGGCGTCCGATAAGTCGAAAGCGCTCCGGCTTCGCTGAAAAGCGTTGTCACCTGATCCATCGTCCTGTCTAGTGGATCATGCAAAACAAAAGAGTCCATATTTCATGCCGGACTTTCAGCCGCCGCCATCTCCTGGAGCCTGCGGTGCCCGCGCTTCCACGACGCCACCAGATCCTCCGGATTCCGGCTCCAGCGGATCGGGCGGGCGTCGCTGGCGTTGTGGCGCCCGGTGTAGCCCCCGGTCGCCGCGACGCACCCGTCGAGCGGGTTGAGGACCGCGTCCTTCAGATGCCATGAGACGCGTCGGCGTTTGCCTTCGCGGGTGATTCGGTGCAAGGTGTTGACAGGAAGACAGTGGCACGCTTCACGGACAAATGCAGGCATCTGTCTTCAGTCAACCACTAGGATTGTCCGCGAGTTTTCGGAAACTTCGTACACCATACGTGGTGCTGGCCTGCCCGCGGAATCGGCGACCCGATCTGATAGCGTGATACAATTACGATGTTCAGGCAAATCTTCCGCGCAAACACTGAAACCAACAATATGCCTGGCGTGATAGCCCTGAATCGCCGAAGCCGCCGACGCAAGCGCTTCGAGCGCATCCGTTGACGAGGGCTGGGAGGAAAACTGAAGCCGTGCGCCCCGGATATGTGGTCCGGCGCTGCGGCTCTCCCTGAACTGGAGTGAAATGATGCCGCCCTGTTGCACCGGTGCTGGGGACGCAAATGGCTCCGCGAAAATCGCGTCGATCCAAGCATATGGATGCAACACAAGTCGCCGGCCAACGAGCCCTGACCCATTTGCGAGCCCATTAGGAAATCTGCCGGAACTGGACAGCAGAAGGAGATGCGGTGTGTGCAGTCCGTTCGCCGCCAGTATGTATTTTTGCGCATTGATAGTGAACCGGTTGCCGTCACGCTCCGCAACGGCAGCCGTAACGCGCCCGTCGCGATTGTGCTCAAGAGCAACGATCGAGTTTCGGTAAGCAGCCTTGCGCCTCTGCTCGTTGCCGCTGGCAGGTAGTTTCTATCGGCCCCAGAGGCACGCCTGGTCGCGCAGCCGACATTGCACCACCCTTCATGACTGCAGCGTTCCTTCGGCCTGCCGACCACAATGTCGGTTGGCCATGCATGCCAGTTTCGAGAGGCCAAAACTCCGGCGATCCATCTAGTCGCCTCGTTCATAAACGGGTATTCTGTTGCAGACGGCATGCGTCGGGGAATTGTCGGGTCGCCGGAAACATAGGCAACGCCCGTCATGGTCTCGTTCAGGCCGTAGTATGGTGCCAGATCCGCGTAGCGTAGCGGCCAGTTCTCCGCGACACCGTCGGTGTCGCGGACCGTGAAGTCGTCGGGGCGAAACCGTGGTGCATGTGCCGCCCAATAAAGTGAGCTTCCGCCGACATTGTTGCCCAATGCGGGCTTGATCGCACTGTCTTTATCATCAATGGGAATGTCTGCCGGCCCGGCCCGGATATTGGGATTGGTGTGCAGTTTCTTGTGCTTCAGTTCAGCAAAGCGAGGAGCGTCCGGCGGCGGACAACTGTCCGGGAACCAGTCTCCTTGTTCGACGCAAGTCACACCAATACCGTGGGAGGCAAGGCGCCAAGCCGCGGCCGCACCGACTGGGCCTGCGCCGATTACCAAGGCTTCCGTTTCCAATGGAACCCTTTCTCTCAAACGCTCATGATTGGGCTGGCCATATCGCCCCGCTGATCATGTAAGTTCAAGGGCTGCCGCCGCCGTCTTTCTTCCTGCGTCCGTTTTCCTTTTCCCGTCGGTTCACATTCGCTTTCCGAATGCGGCGGGATGACGCATGTTGCCGCGCGGAAGCGGACAGGAGGACGTTTTTTTTGTGCGGACATTGCGATCCCGTTGTCAAACTGTCCCGGGCCGTCGGCTTCGAGCCCCGCCTTGTTTCCGGACTCTTCCGAGAACGAACAGCAAAATGCACCGCAGCGCCCGTCTCCGGGGGCTGTGAGTCTGCTGATCCGCCGGCCTGTCCGCTTCCACGCATGATCCCCAACAGGAGATAGTCACATGATAGAGAAGGATAAGCTCAATGTCATCCATTCCCGCGCCGCCGGGCTGGATGTTCACAAGATGCAGGTCACCGCGACCGTGCGCATCGCCCGCCCCGGCGCGGATTCGGAACGCATCACGAAGGAGTTCAGCACCCTTCCGAGCGGTCTGGCCGATCTTTCGGCCTGGCTCAGCGAACACGGCGTGACGGCTGCGGCGATGGAAGGAACCGGCGTCTATTGGGAGGCGGTTTTCGACGCCGTCGCCGATGCCGGAGCCGAGCCGCTGCTGCTGCACGCTCAGCATGTCAAACAGATCAAGGGCCGCAAGACCGATGTCGCCGACAGCATATGGCTGGCCCGCGTATGTCAGTTCGGTCTCTGCAGCCCGAGCATGGTTCCGCCGAAGAACTTCCGCGAGCTGCGCCGGGTCTCGCGCGCGCGCCGGAAGATCGTCGCCGGGCGGTCGCGGACGCGCTGCCGGGTCCACAGGATCATCGACGGAGCCGGGCTGCGCGTCGGCGGCGTCCTGTCCGACATTTTCGGGGCCAACGGCCGGCGCATCCTCGACGGTCTGGCCGAAGGGAAAGAGCGGGCGGAGATCCTCGCCTCGCTCTCGGGCCATGTGCGCGGGCATCTCGAAAAGCTCGACGACGCTCTGCGGCGCAGGCTTTCGGAGGCCGACCGGTTCCTGCTGCGCGATCAGATCCGTCTCTTCGACCAGGCCGGACATCGTCTGGCCGAACACGACGCCGTCATCGAGGAGGGTCTGGCCGGCCGCTGGAGCGATCTCAGCCTTCTGACCACGATTCCCGGTATCGACCGGCGCGCCGCGGCGGCGATCATCATCGAGCTCGGCCCCGATGTCTCCGTCTTTCCCGGGCCGAGACACTGCGCCGCATGGGCCGGTCTCGCCCCCGGCAACAACGAGAGCGCCGGAAAACGGCGTTCGGGACGGGTCCGCAAAGGCAACCAGGCTCTTCGCACGCTCATGATCGAATGCGCCCAGGCGGCCGCCCGCAGCAAGGGATGCCAGTTCAAGGGCTATCACAAGGCTCTGACCGTCCGCCGCGGCTACAAGCGGGCGACCGTCGCCGTCGCGAACAAGATGCTGCGCATCGTATGGGGCATGCTCTCGACCGGAGAACTCTACCATGACCCCGAAACCGACTATGAGGCCATGATGGTGATGCGCAATGCGCCGCGATGGATAAGAATGCTGCGTAAGTATGGCGTGACGGCCGGATCCGGAGAACGCCGGGCCGCCGCCTGACCGCCGTCCTCGGGACGGCGGCCGACAGCTCTGCGGAGGAGGCCGAAAGCGCGAACGGCACGGGGCAGCAAGCGGGGCAGCCCTCAGACAGACCGAAGCGCCGAAGCCGCCTCACGCTGCCTCAGGCCGAACCCGCCAAATTCGGTCAACGATCCCGTGCGCCTTGTCGGGAAGAAACTTACACAGCAAAAATGGCAATTGCCAAGCCAGATAATGTATGATTGTATAACAAGATGAAGTTTAGGCAAGAGAACTGAACGTGACGCAAGCCATCACCAATCTGGCTATCATGGGCATGGGCCGCTGGGGATTGCAGCTAGTAGAGGCTGTTCAAGGCAAGAGCCAAACGTTATGGTTTGCCACTGTTGTGTCACGTAACGCTGAGCGGGTTCGGGTAGATGCCGATCGCCTTGGGCTCGACATATGCGCCGACCTCGATGGCGTTCTCGCCGATGACGGGATTGATGGGGTCGTTCTAGCCACCCCGCATTCTACCCATGAAGAGCAGATCATTGCCTGCGCCCGGGCAGGCAAGCCTGTCTTCGTGGAAAAACCGTTTACGTTGACGAAAGCGTCCGCCGAGCGCGCGCTCGCGCAAGCATCATCGGACTTGGTGGTGGCGGTTGGTCACAATCGCCGGTCTCTTCCTTCGGTGGTCGACCTCAAACAGATGCTTGATGAGGGCAGGCTGGGACGCGTGCTGTATGTCGAGTCAAATTTTTCCGGCAATGTCGCGGCCTCATACAAGGACGATCATTGGCGTGTGCGCGGCGGTGAAAGCCCGGCAGGTGGATTGGCTGGTGCCGGCATTCATATGATTGACCTCATCATCCATCTCTGTGCGCCAATCCAATCCGTCTACGCAGAGTCGCGGCGCCAGGCCCTCGACATCGCAATGGATGATACGACCTACGCGACGTTCAAACTTAAGGGCGGGGCGGGTGCGTTTCTGACGACGCTTATGGCGACAGCGCCCACCTTTCGCCTGCAGATATTTGGAACAAACGGTGCCGCCGAGCTAAGTGGTGAAAACTGTCTTGTACTGACGGATCTGTCCGGTGCTCAGGAGGTGCGCAATTTCGCTACAATCGACACGAGGCGCACGCAACTGGAGGCGTTTGGCGCGGCGATCAGAGGCAAGTTGAGCGCGACAATATCTCGTGACGACATTATGAACGGCGTAGCTGCGTTCGAAGCTGTCGGCCTGTCGGTCGAGCGTGGCGAGCGGGTCGACATCTGATGAACGCGCCAACGTTTCACTACGGGCATTCGCTCAAGCCGCTGTTCCACCTTCACAGCGACATGATCTTTCTCAATCACGGAGCCTATGGTGCGACGCTGCGGGACGTGCTGGACCATCAGCGCGGCTGGGTTGAGAGGATGGAGGCTCAGCCAGCACGCTTTTTCATGAATGATCTGCCTGGGCTGGTTCGGCAGGCGGTAGAGATTCTTGCGCCGGAGGTTGGCGCCGACCCGGCAAAAACTGTCATGGTCGAAAACGCAACGAGTGGTGTCAATGCCATATTGCGGTCGTCGAATTTCAAGCCGAACGATCGCATTATAACGACTGATCACGTCTACAACGCTGTCCGCAACATTCTACGTTACGTAACCGACCGTGCCGCATGTGAGGTCGTGGAAGTACCGGTCTCCATGCCTTTGGATGATCCGGAGTCGCTGGTGGGCCGGATTCTCGCCGAGTGCAATTCACGCACCAGGCTGGTGATCGTCGATCACATTGCCTCGCCGTCTGGAATTGTTTTCCCAGTCGAGGAAATAGTCCGTCGGTGCCATGCGAAGGGAATTCAGGTTCTGGTGGATGGCTCCCATGCGCCCGGCATGATCGACCTCGACATCGGCAGTATTGGTGCCGACTGGTATGTCGGCAATTGTCACAAATGGCTTGGTGCACCGAAAGGGGCAGCGTTCGTTTCCGTTGGCGTCGGCAACGAGACAGAGATTCATCCCTCGATCATATCGCATGCATATGGAAGGGGACTGGCCGCGGAGTTTTCGAAGATTGGCACCCGGGACGCGTCCGCCTGGCTGAGCGTACCTGCCGCGATTGAGGCTCATGGTCGGCTTGGCGGGCAGACAATGCGTTCGCGCAACAGACTGCTGGCCCTCTCAGGCGCGCGCATGGTTGCAGCCGAATTGGGAACGGAACTGGGGGCGCCAGAAAGCTGCTACGGCGCGATGACGACCGTCCGCGTTCCAGCAACCATAGAAGCCGATCATGAGGCAGCGGTTACGCTGCGCGAGGCGCTTTGGTCGAACAGCAGGGTCGACGTGATCGTTGCGCCTATCTCAGGTGCACTTTGGGTGCGGCTCTGCGCCTACGCCTATAATCAGGAATCCGACTTTTCACCGATTGCGGCCGCCATTCGCGAAGCGGTCGATGCTTACGGCTGGAAGGAGCGCACCTAATGGTTGGCTTCCTCTTGAACCGGCTGTTTCAGATTGCAATCGTGATGTTCATCGTGATCGCGATCGCCTTCTCGATGTTCACCTATCTGGGCGATCCGCTGGTCGCGATCCTCGGTGCGGATTCCACTCCAGCGCAGCGCACGGCTTTACGGGCGGAACTCGGCTTGGACCGCCCAATCATCGTCCAGTTCGTGTCTTACATCGGCAACGTTCTCAGCGGCGAATTCGGCATCAGCTACCGACTTGGCCGGCCGGTGGGCGCTGTGCTTGCCGAGCGTTTCCCCGCCACATTCGAGCTGGCTGTTTCAGGAATGTTGATCGCTGTCGTGTTCGGCATACCCGCCGGTGTCTACGCGGCAATCTACAAAGACGGCATATCGAGCCGCATCATCATGGGTGCCTCCCTTTTCGGCATCTCGCTCCCGTCCTTCTTTATGGGCGTTCTGCTCATCTGGATCTTCAGTGTGAACCTGATGTGGCTGCCGTCCTACGGCCGCGGTGAAACGATCGACATTGCCGGCTGGAAGACAGGGTTGCTCACTCAGGACGGTTTGCGGGCGCTGCTGATGCCGGCGCTAACGATTGCCGTCTTCCAGATCGCAATGATCATGCGCCTTGTTCGGGCCGAAATGCTCGAAGTGCTGAGGACGGATTATATCCGCTTTGCACGTGCGCGCGGATTGTCGGAACGATCGGTCAACTTCCGCCACGCATTGCGGAACACCCTTATTCCGGTCGTGACGGTCGTAGGGGTCCAGCTGGGATCGGTCATTGCATTTGCCGTGATCACCGAATCCGTTTTTCAGTGGCCCGGCCTCGGTCTGCTGTTCCTGCAATCCGTCGCGGCAGCCGACGTTTCGATGATGGCTGCATATCTAATTGTTATCGCAGCTCTTTTTGTCTTCATAAACCTGATTGTCGATCTTCTGTATTTCGCGATCGACCCGCGCATCAGCATATCCTCAGGGAAAGAGTGACGGTATGTCTGAAGCTGACAACGTTTCTCCAAACTCAAACAAGCTGAGCGGTGGCGTTTGGGCGCAGCTCAGGGCAGCGGTCTACAAATATGATCTGCTCTACGAGTTCTCCCGAAGCCCGTCCGCAATCCTTGCATCGCTGTTGATGCTGCTATTCGCAGGGGCCGCTGCGCACCCTGGCCTTGTCGCACCCTATCCAGTTTTCGACCTTGCCGCGTTGCGGCTCGAAGATGCCTTCCTCCCGCCGTCATGGCTGCCGGGTGGCGACTACCGTTATCCGCTCGGCACGGACGATCAGGGGCGCGACATGATCTCAGCGATCATCTACGGGCTTCGTGTCTCGCTTTTCGTGGGATTGGGTGGTGTTGCCCTTGCCATTTGCATCGGCGTCGGTGTCGGCCTGATCGCCGGATATGTCGGAGGTATCACAGACTCCATTCTTATGCGGGTGGCTGACATACAGCTCACCTTCCCGGCGATCCTGATCGCGGTTATGATCGACGGCATTTCGCGTGCGGCCTTTGGAGCCAGCGCACATGAGGAAATTGCCGCTTTCGTTCTCATTGTTGCGATCGGGCTTTCAGGTTGGGTCCAGTATGCGCGCGCCGTTCGCGGTACGACGATGGTGGAACGCAAGCAGGATTATGTGGCGGCGGCGCGGCTTATCGGCGTCCGGACAACCACAATTCTGTTCAGCCACATCATGCCGAACGTGATGACTTCCGTGCTTGTCATTGGAACGATCCATCTCGCCATTGCCGTCATTCTGGAGGCAACGCTCTCCTTTGTCGGGCTCGGCATACCCCCTACGGAGCCATCTTTGGGAACACTTATCAGGATCGGCAACAGCTACATGCTGTCGGGTGAATGGTGGATCGCGATCATGCCCGGCGCGGCGCTGCTGATCCTGGTCCTGTCCATCAATCTACTCGGTGATTTTCTGCGTGATGCGCTCAATCCGAGGCTGAAATGACGCTCGGCGGCAACTCCGGGCTGAGCAATAGCAAGATGTCGGCCAACGGCACTTATCGGAAACTAATGAGGAGAAATCCAAAATGAAACTACATGCAAAAAGCAGCCTAACTGCCTTGGCCTCCGCGGCCGTTATTGCGGGAGCCAGCCTTACAGCAACTGCCGAAACATTGCGTATCGCGGCTCAGGCAGATGCCGGCACAATGGACCCTCAGGCACAGAACATCTCGACGACGATTTCCGTCCTCTCGATGGTCTATGACGCACTTATCACCCGCGACCGCGAGCTCAGGAAAGTGCCGGCGCTCGCCGAAAGCTGGGAGAATATCAGCCCATCCGAGTGGCGCTTCAAACTTCGGGAAGGCGTTACCTTCCACAATGGTTCGGCCTTTGGTGCGGATGATGTGGCATTTTCAATCAAGCGTTCCCAGCAGCCAACCTCGCAGTTCTCGAACTTCGTGTCGACGGTCGAGGAGGTGCGCATAATTGACGACCATACCGTTGATATCGTCACGAAAGCAGCCGATCCGCTCATCCTCGACAAACTCGCTTACATCTTCATCATGGATCGGGACTGGGCCGAAGAGCACAATGTCCAGGAGCCGCAGAACCTACGTGACGCGCAGGAAACCCATTCGGTTTTGAACGCGAACGGGACCGGGCCGTATAAGCTGCAGAGCCGCGAACCGGACAGCAAGACAGTTTTCTTCCGCAATGCAGATTACTGGGGTGAAATGGCCGGAGACATTGATGAGATTGTCTTCACACCGATCTCAAGTGATCCGACCCGCATTGCGGCCTTGGTATCAAACGAAATCGATCTCGTGATCGACGTGCCCAGCCAGGACGTCGGCAGGCTTGAAGCGAATCCGGATATCAAGATCGAGAAGACCGATGAGTTCCGCACGCTCTTCTTCGGCTTCGATCAGGGTAGCGATGCGTTGAGGCACGGCGATGCCGGCGGCAAAAACCCCTTCAAGGATATCCGTGTGCGGCAGGCGATCGATCATGCGATCAATGCTGAGGCAATTGCAAAGACTGTGATGCGAGGTCTGGCCACGCCCACTGGCCAAATTCTTGCGCCGGGCAATGCAGGCTACGACGCGGCGCTTGATGCACGTGCGGGCCACGATCCGGAAAAGGCCCGGGCGCTGCTCGCTGAGGCCGGCTACCCGGATGGCTTCGCAATCCGTCTTGATTGCCCCAACAACCGTTACATCAATGACGAACAGATCTGCAAAGCCGTCACCGCAATGCTGACCCAGATCGGATTGGATGTGAGCCTCAATCTGATGCCTCGTGCCAAGTACTTCCCAATGCTTTGGGAGCGCGACACCTCGATGTTCCTGATGGGCTTCAACTCTCCCTATTTCGACGGGATGTATGCGCTCGAAACGCTGCTGGCGACGCGTAACGACGATAGCAGCCAGGGCATCTACAACTATACCCAGTACTCCAACAGCCAACTCGACGAAGCGATCCAGACGGCTGCCGTGGAGATGGATCCGGAGGCCCGCAGCCAGAAAATGATGGCCATGTACAAAATGATCAAGGACGACCTGGCTTACGTCCCGGTCCACCACCAGGTTCTGGTCTACGCGATGCAGACCAATGTGGACGCGCCCGTGCGGCCGGACAACTGGCTTGAGATCCGCTGGGTCAAAAAGGACTGAACGAGAAGACGAACTGGGATGCAAGAAGACCTGATGGCAGACAAGCGTTACCGCATTGGCATTGACGTCGGCGGAACCTTTACCGACTTCGTCCTTGCCGACATGGCGGAGCGGGGTCTCTGGTTTCACAAGGAACCGAGCGTGCCGGACGATCACTCGGCAGCCGTCGATCAGGGCATACGTGCCCTGATCGAAGACCACGGATTATCAGCGCAGTCGGTAGAACTCGTCGTTCACGGAACAACCATCGGACTGAACGCGATCATTCAGCGACGCGGCGCAAAGATGGCGTTGATTGTGTCGCATGGAAACCGCGACGTCCTGGAAATCGCACGCATGCGGTTACCCAGCTCCTACGACTTCACAGAGCCGCGTGAGACGCCGCTTGTTCCGCGAAATCTCGTATTTGAGGTTTCGGCACGTATGGATGCGCGGGGTCGGATTATCGAGGGCGTTGATGCCGCTGAAATGAAGGTGCTGGCCGCGCAGCTTAAGTCGGCCGACGTCGAAGCGGTCGCCATCATGCTGCTGAATTCCTATCGAGACCCTTCTCTGGAGATCGAAATCAGACAGGCCCTGCGTAAGGAGCTTGGCGATCTGCTGATTACCGAGTCGAGCGTCGTTTGGCCGGAAATCAGAGAGTACGAACGGTGCCTTGTTGCGGGATTGAACTCCTACATCCAGCCATTGATGACCAACTACTTCGACCGACTTGAAAGTCGCGTCAAGGCGGTGGGTATAGAATGCCCGATCTACATCACGGCCAACAATGGCGGCACGTTGGGCATCGATACCGCACGCAGAAGGCCGATCGATACGGTTCTATCAGGTCCCGCATCGGGTGTGGTCGCCTCAGCTAGGGTTGGTGCGGCGAGCGAGATCAGCCAATTGATTACCTTCGACATGGGCGGAACGAGCGCTGACATCTCTGTTTGCCAGCAGGGCGTACCAGAGTTCACGTCATCAACCTTCGTCGGCGATTTTCCGCTAATGATGCCGGTTGTGAACGTTAGAGCGATCGGTGCCGGTGGCGGTTCCATACTGTGGGTGGACGAGTTGGGTTTCCTCAAGGTCGGGCCCCTTTCGGCGGGCGCTGTCCCAGGACCTGTCTGTTATGGCTGCGGCGGCGACAGGTCGACAGTTACCGATTGCTATGTGACTTTGGGCATCATCGACCCGGACAACTTCCTTAGCGGGCGCATGCAACTCGACGCGGAGGCTGCTCGGAACGCACTGGATGCGATCGCCGAGCAACTGGGCATACAAGGCCCCGACCGGGAGTTCGAGGCGGCGGAGGCCGCCATCAGAGTGGCGACCGCGAAAATGGCGACGGAGATCAACAAGCTTCTGGCGCATGCCGGAGTCGATCCGCGAGACTTTTCGCTCATGGCGTATGGCGGTGCGGGAGCCACGCATGCAAACCTACTTGCCGAGGAGGCACGTCTGACATCGGTTCTCGTTCCAACGGCGCCGGGCACGTTCTGTGCACTCGGTGCGGTGCTCGCCGACGTACGCCGGGACTATGTGGCAAATGCGCGATATCTGATCGGTGACGCGGGACAGGGCGTTAAAGCGGACTGGCAAAAGCTGACGGCGCAGCTTGCCAAAATGGAAGCAGAGGCACGGCGCTGGGTGGAAAAGGAGGGCGATCTGATCGGTGCGCACGATTTCGCCGTGTCGATCAACCTGCGATATCCCAGCCAGGCATACGAGCTTGAAATCCCCATTCCGCCTGAGCAACGAGAACGGATCTCCGCGGAACTGGTCAGTAGGCTCTTCCACGAGGAGCACCAGAAACACTACGGCTTCAACGAGCCGGACAGTGCCTTGCAGACTTCCACGTTGCGGCTCGGCGTCATCGGACGCGTGGCGCCTGTGACACTGCCTAACGCCGACGAGGCGAAGCCGGCTACAACCGGTGTGCGCAAGTTATGGCACGGTGGGCGGCATCTGGAAGCGGCCGTGTACCGGCGCGAAGAGTTCGGCCAGGGTGCATCAGTTGCCGGGCCGGCCGTGATCGAACAGCCGGATACCACAATATTCCTGCTGCCGGGCTGGAACGCCGAAGCGGACAGGCAGGGCACTCTCAGCCTCAGGAGAGAGATGCAGGGGTGAAACTAGACCCGATTACAATCGAAATTTTCTTCCACAAATTTACTGCTATTACGGAAGAGATGGCGATCACGCTGCAGCGCTCGGCGCGCACCACCTATGTGAAGGAAGCAGGTGATTTCGGAACGGCCTTGGCTACTCCAGAAGGGCGGTTCTTCGCCTACCCGAACTTTCTGGGTGTCTCGGGGTTCCTGGACAGCAATTTGGGTCCGACGCTGAAGCGAATTCCTGACCTTCAGCCCGGCGATGTGGTGATCACAAATCACCCATATGAGAGCGAGGGTCTTGCGACCCATATGCCGGATCTTCATCTCATTCGGCCGATCTTCCACGACGGCCGCATTGTAGCGCATGCATGGGACTTCATTCACTCTGCTGACATCGGTGGTGGCGTGCCGTCGAGCATATCGCCCAAGTTCACCGACCTCTTTCAGGAGGGACTGCAGATTGCCCCGATGAAGATCGTCAAAGCCGGTCAGATGAATGAGGACTTTTTCACCTTCTACCGCGCGAACTGCCGCACGCCTGACGTCAATCTGGGAGACATCAAGGCAATGCTCGCCGCGCTTCGCGTAGGAGAGAGGCGCATATTGGGCATTATCGATCAGCATGGCGTCGACACACTCATGCATGCGCAGCAGGATCTGGTCGAATACGCCGGTATCAAGGCACTGAAAGTCCAGCAGACGATTCCGGATGGCACTTACGAATTCTGGGATTATCTCGACGACGACTACAATTCGAGAATACCGGTTCGGGTGCGATGCAAGATGGTCGTGGCAGACGGGCACGTTCATCTCGACTTTACGGGCTCCGACCCCCAGGTCGAAGCCGCCTACAACATCCCCACTGGCGGCAGGCGTCATCCGTGGCTTACGCTGAAACTGATGCATTTCGTTTTCAGCAACGATCGCAGCATTCCGCTGAACCATGGCGTCTTCAACAATGTGACTGTCGAAGCGCCGCTGGCAAGCATTCTGAACCCAGTGCCGCCTGCGCCCGTAGGTATTCGAAGCGCAACGGCAATCCGGCTGAACGAAGCGCTGGTCGGAGCTATGACCAAGGCAAAGCCGAGCCTGATGCCTGCACCTAGCGGCGGCATCATGATCCCGTCCGTTCTAGTGGAGCAGGATGCAAAATCCGGTGCACGCAATGTGATGGTGCTCCAGTCTCTGGTTGGCGGCACCGGCGCGCGGTCTGGTGCTGACGGTGTTGATGGACGTGATTCCAGCCTTGCCAACCAGCGCAATACGCCGATTGAGAAAACCGAGGAGGAGGCTGCCGCGACGATCACGAACTATGCGCTGCGGCGCGATTCCGGCGGCGCGGGCCGCTGGCGCGGCGGCACAGGCGTGGTCTTTGGCGTCAAGATCGCTAAGCACGGCAGCGCTGTTCTCGGCCGTGGTATGGAGCGGTTTGTATTCAGGCCGTGGGGACTGGCCGGCGGCAAACCCGGCGAGCGAGCGAGGGTAGTGGTCAATCTTGGCCTCCCGGGCGAGCGCGAGCTGGGAAAGCTGGATATTTTTCATCCGCAGCCCGGCGATATCGTCACCATAATGACCCCTGGCGGCGGTGGTTATGGTGACCCGCTGCAGCGCTCCGCCGAAATGGTGCGCGATGACGTGCTGTTCGGCTACGTGAGTCAGGAGGCGGCACGCGACGACTATGGTGTAGTGCTTTGTGACGGCGAAGTTGACCAGCCGGCAACGAAGGCCCTTCGCAGCGCCACGACCGCTGCGAAGAGCAATGACGATTTCTACAATTTCGGACCTGAGCGCGATGCATGGGAAGCCGTGTTCGACGACGAGACGATGTGTGAGCTCAACCGGCTGCTGATGCAGCTCGGCCTGGCTGTCCGCTCAAAGCGCAGGTCCGATATTTTCTTGAGCGCGGTGCCCGGTCTTGCAAGCGACGATGCAAGTGATCTGGTTTCGCTGATCGGCGACATCGAGCCGGCCCGTGCGAGGCTGAATTCTGAAATTAGACGTCTCCGGACCGATCTGGAGGATTTTGCCAAGGAGACCGGCCCATGAGCACACAGATCAACGAACGCCGTCACGGCTTTTACCTGCTGACTCCCGGTCCACTCACTGTCTCCGACGAGGTAAAGCGGGAAATGTTGCGCGACCGCAGCCCGAATGCCGACGAGCATACGAAGCTGACGGCCGACGTACGCAGCTATATGCTGGACATATGCAACGGCACCCAGACTTATGAATGCATATTGGTACAGGGCAGTGCCACTTATGCCATCGAGGCCGGTTACCAGACGCTTATCCCTGAAGGGGGCAAACTTCTGGTCATCCAGAATGGCTTTTACGGACAGCGTCTGCGCGAACTCGCTGAGAGCATCAGGGTTCCTCTCACTGTTTTGGAACTGCCGATGCTCCCGCTTCCGTCCCGAGAGGATATCGAACAGGCGCTCGAGGACGATCCGGATATCACCCACATCATCTGCTGCCACGCCGAGACAGGAACGGGCGTCCTCAACCCCATCGAGATCATCAGTGAGGTTGCGCGCGAGCGGAACAAGAAGTTCATGGTCGATGCTGTCGCCTCGTTCGGCGGTTTCGCCATCGATGCTGCCACCCTCGACCTCGAGGCAATCTTCGTGTCGCCGAACAAGTGTCTGGAAAGCGTTCCGGGTGTCGGCATCGTCATCGCAAAAAGGTCGTCGCTCGAAGCCGCGAAGGGCAATTCGAAGAGTGCCTGCCTCGATCTCTACGCGCAGTGGAAATTCCTCGAGGAAACCGGCTGGTGGAGGTGGACGCCGCCGACTCATGTCATGGGCGCTTTGGCAACGGCTTGCGAGCGTCACCGCAGGGAGGGCGGTCAGGCACCGAGGCTCGAAAGGTATCGGAGCAACTGGCGTAGGCTGGTGGACGGGCTTCGTCAGCGCGGTTTCCGTACATTGCTGCCCGATGATGTCGCCGCTCCGATCATCGCCACGTTCCACGATCCGGAAGATCCGAGCTACTCTTTCCAGAAATTCTACAAGGCGTTGGAAAGGCGCAACATAGTCATTTTCCCTGGTCGGCTTACGGCAACCGGCACATTCCGCATCGGTGTGATGGGCGATCTGGTCGAAAGCGATATGAACTTCGTTCTATCCGCCATTGACGACGCATTGGCGGAGATCGGTCTTTCGCCCTTTGAAGTCACCGGGGCGAGCCACCAATGACTCGTCTTCTCATCATAGACCCGCAGTTTGCAGGCGAGCCCGATATCGAAAGGGAAGTGGCCGGCGGCGGATTTGAATACGACATCATTCGTCCCGAGGACGGCATCATCAGCGTCGAGGCGCTGAGGTCGGCCGACGCGATAGTCAATTGCCGCAGCCGCCATGCGCTTCCATCGAAGCTCGTGGAAAACATGGATCGCGCAAAGATCGTCGTTCAGGCAGGCGTCGGGTTCAATCACATCGATATCGAAGCATGTGCCAAACGGGGGATCCCGGTCTGCAACACACCGGACTACGGGACGGTTGAAGTTGCCGATCACACCATTGCGATGACCCTGGACCTCCTGCGCGCCACAACTGCCTACAACAACCGGCTGCTGGTGCGCGACGACGCATGGAGCACGTTGCAGCTTCCGGTTAGACCCATCAGGCGCATCCGTGGGCTGACATTTGGGATTATCGGGCTGGGCAGGATCGGCCGCGCCGCAGCCTTGCGTGCCAGAGCGTTTGAAATGAATGTTGCGTTTTATGATCCCTATGTCGAGGCCGGAACCGAGCTTTCATTCGGATTTCATCGTTGCAAAACGCTGAATGGACTTCTCGCGATAACCGATATCGTCAGCCTGCACTGTCCTTTGACGGGCGAGACAAGCAATATTATCAACTGTTCGGCAATCGATCGAATGAAGCCAGATGCCGTGCTCATCAATACGTCGCGCGGGGGAACTGTGGACCTGGACGCAGTCTATGACGGGCTCAGGAACGACAGGATTTGCGCAGCCGGTCTCGATGTACTGTCCACGGAACCCTTGGATCGTTCGCACCCTCTGCTTGATGCCTGGACCAAGGGCGAAAACTGGCTTGAGGGAAGGCTGCTCGTCACGCCGCACGCCGCATTCTATACACCCCAAAGTCTGGGCGACATGCGCCGGCTATCAACATTGGCAATCGTGGAGTATTTGCGCGACGGTTCCTTGCGTAGCTGTATAAATCTGCGACAACTTCACCGATACGGTTTTTAATTTGCTCCTAATGGCGGACAGTTCGCTATGAACGTGAACTGAATCGGATGCTGGCGGAACTGCAGGATCCGACAACATGAACTTAGGTAGTTGCAGCGATATGGCGACGGAAACTGCAGTTGGAAGTGGTCAGGAGGTGGAAGGCGAATTTCCGCATCCTAAGCGAGCTCTGCTGCCTGACGCTATCGCAGATGCAATAGCCGAGGCAATTGCCACGCGTCATCTTCGGTCTGGCGAGAGGATTGTCGAAACCGGACTGACCAAGCGCTTCCAGGTAAGTCGGGTGCCGGTACGCGAAGCACTGAAGATACTCGCCACACAGGGAATACTGGTGGGTGGAGGCCATCGCGGCTATAGGGTTGCCGACTACGATCAGAAAAAGGTCGAGCAAGTATTCGAAATACGGCTCATGCTGGAGGTGGTTCTGTTGCGTGACGCCATCCGCAACTGGCAACGGGACAGCGAGTCGCTTTCCAGTCTCCAGGCAGTTATTGGGCGCATGCGCCGTGCGGCAAACGCGGACGATTTTGGCGAGATGCTTCGCGCCGATCTGGATTTCCATCTCGCTATCGCCAATGCATCGGGCAACGAAGTTGCGATCTCCATGTGGAAGACCATCGCCCGCCATGTGTTGATTATCTTCAATCTGGCGAGATACCGGGACATCAAGCTGGAGACCGTAGTCGACCGCCATGTCGCCCTCTTGAAATTCATCGAAAAACAGATTCGCTCGCCCGATACTGGAGATGAACTCAGAGTCGCTCTCGATCGGCACTTTTTGGCGAGACGACGTCAGAGCGAAGAGGTGGCTCGCTCAAGCGGCCTTTCGTGACCGTCAGGGCAACATCTTCCCTGGATTGAAATTCCCATTGGATCGAGCGCAGATTTGATCTGCCGCATCATGTTGAGTGCGTGGGCGTGCCTATATTTTGCCATCTGGGCCGTCTTCATGCCGCCGATGCCGTTTTCTGCCGAAAGAACTCCCGCCCAGAGCAGCGGCCGCGTGGTAGATCAGCTCCGAAATCGCTGCGGCGGTATCAGCCTTGATATGACCGCTGACCTGGCGGGGAACGGCGTTAATATGCAGTTTCCCGTCGCCGACATGCCCGAAAATATTGATCCTGCAATCGGCAAAGCGTGCTACGAAGCCGTCCAGAGCTACTGTGATCAGATCCGGTATTGAGCCTGTGGGAACGGATACATCGTGCTTGATGCCTTTGCCCTGGGCGCGTTCGGCCTCACTTATGTTATCTCTGATCGTCCACAAACTCTCTCTCTGCGATTGAGACCTGGCCAGAACAATACCGTTGCACCGCATCCGGGCGGCCATTTCGACCTATCGCTCGGCATAGACATCTTCATCGTCGTCGCCGTGAAGTGCCATTTCGCCCAGCAGATATTACGGATGAGAAGCCTTTACAGGGAGCTTCTCATATCCGCAATTCTTCGCCAGCAATTTCGCAGACACGTCCGAGAAGAGTTCCCAAGATTCGACGATACTGCCGAAGCGGCCCCTTATGTCGTCCAGACTGGTCAAGGCTGACTCGACCGAACCTATGCCGGAGAGGAAGGTCAGGCGGGAGGATGGCGGATGGTGGAGCTTGGCGCGGGCGGTCGTGACGATGCCAAAGATCCCTTCGCTGCCGATTAACAGTTGTTTGAGATCGTGACCGGTATTGTTCTTGTGTAATTTCCTGAGGTCGGACCAGATTGTACCATCCGCAGGGACGGCCTCGATGCCGAGCGTAAGGTCTCGCATGTTTCCGTAGCGAAGCACGTTCACACCGCCCACATTTGTCCTGATCGCGCCGCCGATCGTGGCCGATCCGTTGGATGCAATGCTGAGCGGCATCATCAGCCCATTGCCAACCGCTGCCAGCTGCGCCACAGTAAGCGTAGGGCAGGCTTCGACAGTCATGCAATTGCTGGTGGTGTTGAGTTCGCGGATCGTACGCATCCGAGTCAGGCTCACGACCAGTTGCTGCGTGGAACTGTCAGGGGTGGCTCCGCCGCACATGCCGGTATTGCCGCCCTGCGGCACGATCTTGACGGAATTTCTGGCGCATTACCGAACGAATTCAGCGTCCTCTTCCGTTCTGGAGGGGCGCACGACGCCGAGCGACCGGCCATCGAGAATGCCCCTCCAATCCGTGTCGAATGGTACATGGTCGTCGTGGGAGGTTAACAAGTTTGCCCAACCTACTGTTGCCGGCAGGTCTTTCGGGAAATCAGGGCTCTTTGGCAAAACCCGCAGTTGAGGTTAAACGATGCTTGCTAGCTGGCCGCCGTCGACGCGCAGGATCGAGCCGGTGACAAAGGAGGCTCTTTCGCTGGCCAGAAAGGCTACTGCCGCGCCGAATTCCCCGGGCTTGCCATACCGTCCGACCGGAATGCGGCGTTGTGAGGCCAACTGGATCTCATCGACGGATTTGCCCAATCTCTGCGCGTTGTTGGCATCGAGCTGTTTTAGCCTGTCGGTTGCGATTCGCCCTGGTGCAACGGCATTCACCGTGATGCCATGCTTGCCGACTTCGCCAGCGAGTGTCTTGCCCCAGCCAACGAGCGCCGGCCGGATGGTGTTGGAAATAGCCAGATTTGGAATTGGTTCGATTACGCCCGACGAAATGACAGAGATAATCCTACCGAACTGCGCATCGATCATTTGCGGAAGAACCAGATCTGCCAACCGGACGAGATTCACGAACATGGAATCGAACGAGGCACGCCATTGTTCCGAACTGACTCCCCGTGCGCTGCCGGGCGGTGGGCCTCCGCCATTCAGAACAAGGATGTCGATCGCACCCATCTGCGAGGTGGCATTGGCATACAGGGCATCAACCTGCCCGGCACTCGTTGAATCGCAGGCAAAGCCGTGTGCGTCGCCCCCGATCGTTGAAGCAGCTTCGTTCGTGTTCTCCAGCATGCGCCCCACGATGCCGACCGTGGCACCCTCGGCTGCGAGTGCCGCCGCGATGCCATATCCGAGCCCTTTGGTTGAGCCCAGGACAAGCGCCTTCTTGCCGGAGAGGTTCAGTTCCATCTGGTTGTGCTCCTCAGTCCTGCCGTTCTATGCGGCGGATCATCCATTCAATTTCGGTGACGGTTGCAGCACTTAATGCGGGTCCGGGTTTGCGGAGGCGGTCGGACGCGATAATTCCGCGCTTCTTCAGCACGTACTTTCGCACGGCAAGGCCGAGCGCAGGTTGGGTTTCGTACCGCACCAGCGGAAGGTGACGATCAAACAAATCATGTGCATCTTGCCGCTTGCCGGCGTTCAAAAGCTCCACGACCTGAACCAACATCTCCGGATAAGCGTATCCGGTCATGGCGCCATCTGCGCCGCGCTCCATCTCGAATGGCAGGAACAGTCCGCCATGCCCGCACAATATTGAAATCCGGCGCATGCCATCTGCAGCGCGCAGCTTGGAAATTTTCTCAAGGCCGGGCCAATCCTCGTGTTTCAGCATCACGCAGGAGGCATGCTGCTCTATAATCTTCTGAATTACGGAGACGCTCATGACCACGTTCGTTGCGAGCGGGAAGTCCTGCAAAACGAATGGAACGTACTCGCCGATCGTCTCCACGACCGTACCGAAGTAAGTGAGGATCTGTTCGTCGGTCTTCAAACTACCGCTGGGTGCAACCATGACGCCCGCGGCGCCGATATTGATGGCGGCCTGTGTGAGCTGCCGCATATTGGCAAAGCCGGGCGAGGAAACGCCGACAATGACCGGCACCTTCCCGTTCACGGCCTTCATGACACATTTCGCAAATGCGACCGATTCTTCGAGGGTCAGCTTTGGAGCCTCGCCCATCATGCCTAGGATCGTCAGTCCGGTGGCGCCCGAACTCAAAAACGCATCGACCATCTTTTCGGTCGACACAAAGTCGACATCCCCGCTGTCGTCGAATGGGGTCGGTGTGATCGGAAATACACCCTTGGCGTCAGCTGTCAGCATACGTTGCGGATCCCTTCTTCGGCGAATTTTCGCTATTCCTATCAGGCGGCATATTGTATTACAAGCTAACAAGCCGAAAATTGAAGCTGATGCGGAGTGGCAGGTGTCATGACAGGCAAGCTCGAAGGGAAAGTGGCCGTCATAACCGGTGGCGGGTCGGGAATAGGTCTCGCCAGTGCTTGGCTGTTCCTCGAGGAGGGTGCCCGCGTCGCGATAACCGGGCGCAACCGCACGACACTCGAAGGCGCCGCTTCAAAGTTGAACGCCGGACACCGGCTTATCACGCTGGTCGGAGATGTTGGCGACGAAGATACCGTCGCCGCACAGGCAGCCGAGGTTGAGAAGACCTTTGGCGGGTTTGAGGTTCTTCTTGCGTCGGCTGGCTGGTCGACCGGGACCAATGTCCCCGACACATCGCTCGAACAGTGGAACGCCGTTCTGAACACTAATCTCACCGGTTCGTTCCTGTGGGCGCGCAAGGCCGTGGAGTCGATGCGTCGTCGCGGTGGTGGCTCAATCGTTTTTGTAGGTTCTCAGCTAGCCTATGCCGGCGGCAAGACCAACGCAGCATATCTGGCCACCAAGGGTGCGCTCGACAGTCTTTGCAGGACAATGGCCGTTGATCACGCGCCGGAGAACATCCGCGTCAATCTCCTGGTGCCAGGTGCTATTGACACCCCGCTGTTGCGACGGGCATTCGCGCGCAATCCAGACCCGGCCGATGCCGAGCAGAAGTCCATTGCGCGCCACCCGCTCGGTCGTCTCGGCCTTCCGGAAGAGCAGGCGAAGGCTGCGCTTTTCCTGGCGTGTGACGATTCTTCTTTCACCACCGGCTCACGCTTGGCCGCTGACGGCGGCTGGATGGCCGGATGAGTGTTCCGCCACGATTGCCATCAGGAGCTACTATGCCTGCCACTGTCCCTCTGGAGCCCGAGATACGTGACATGCTCATGAGTTCGGCGGTTCCCACCGTCGTGTCAACGCTTTGGAAGAACGGATACAAGAACACCTTCATGTACCGACCTCGCGCTCTGAACAGCAACTGCAGCAGGTTTGTTGGTTCCGCGTTGACCGTCCGCACGATTGCCGCGCGTGAGGACATTGTCTCATCGATCGCAAGCGGCGCCTCACCCAATTTGCAGGCCGCGGCTGTCGATCAACTGAAGGTCGGTGATGTACTGGTGGTCGCTATGGGAGGAGAGACCCGCACCGCCTTCATGGGTGACATCATGACGACATATATGAAATGTGCGGGCGTCTCAGGCGTCGTGTTGGATGGCTCTGTCTCGGACGCCGCGGCGATCGCGCAAATCGAGCTGCCTGTTTTCTGCGCCGGAAATGCAGCCACCCCGCTGACATCGCATCGCATGGTTGTCGAGGTAAACGGACCGGTCGAGTGTGATGGAGTTGCCATATATTGCAGCGACGTCGTCATGGGAGATGCGAACGGCATCGTTGTCATACCGCGCCATATGGCGGCCGAGGTTGCGCGCATCGCAAGTGAACGTGAAATTCTGGAGGAATTCGTCATCTCTAAAGTACGCAATGGTGCGCCTCTGTCGGGTACTTATCCGCCGAACGAAAAAACACTGGCGGAATTCGAAAAATCGAGGGCCGGCTGAGGCGCTGCGCAGTGGCTGCCGCGCGGCCGCTACACATTCATGATCGGCGATGGGCATCGTGCCAATAAGTGGCGATATCGCTGCGGCGACAGGTCCAGGCATCGGAGAAGTTCGAGATATACTCGACGAAACGCTGAAGGCCAGCGGCCCGGCCGGGGTGGCCAATGATGCGTGGATGCAAGCCGACGGACATCATCGCCGGCCGCTTTTCACCTTCGCGGTAAAGCAGGTCAAACGTATCTTTCAGCAATGAAAAGAAGTGATCTGCTGTGGCCATGCCGCCGCGCACGAAGTTGGCATCATTGCAGACAAGGCCGTAGGGAATGATCAGATGGTCGCGGTTTCCGATGCGGCGCCAGTAGGGCAGATCGTCGTTGTAGGCGTCTGAATCGTACATGAAGCCACCATGCTCCACGATCAGGCTGCGGGTGTTGAGGCTGGGCCCGTATCGGCAGTACCAGCCAGCCGGCTTGATCCCCGTCTGCGCTTCAATCGATGCATATGATTTTGCGATCAACGCACGCTCTTGCGCCATGCTCATTCGGGTATGATATTCCCAACGCCAGCCATGGGCGCAGATATCGTGCCCCAATTCACCGATTGCAGCGCCAACTTCGCGATTGCGCTCCAGCGCGAGTGCGCACGCAAAGACGGTGGCAGGTACCCTGCATTCCTCGAGTATCCGCAGAATGCGCCAAATACCTGCGCGGCTTCCATATTCGAACATCGATTCCGCAGCGAGGTCGCGCCCGTCGAACTCCTTCGATCTGGATTCGGTAAGCCCGCCTTCTGTCCGTTCAAAGCCGTCGGGGACAGAGTGTTCCGATCCCTCTTCATAATTGACACAGATGTTGACCGCGATCCTAGCGTCGTTCGGCCAAGGGGCGATTTTCGGCTCGCGTCCATATCCAATGAAATCGCGGCGCAGCGACGGAGGGTTCAGTTCAGTCATTGGTAAGCTCAATCTTGCTGTCGAGTGTGTGAACGATGTCGCCGCCGCTGTCCGCTACAGACTGCATGACGACAAAGTTGGTGTCTTCGCGGAATGGCAGCAACCCGTGATGCCACACGTTTGCCGAGTAGATGATCGAAGAGGAGCCTGTGACCCTGAATGCACGAAGTGAGGACAGTATCGCATCGCCTTGCTCGCTGGATAGGCATGCAATGGCCAGATATTCGCATTCATGCATCGGAATGAATGCCTGAGGTGTGAAGGGGTGCTTTTCCAGACTGCGGATGGCGACCGGAAATCGCGCCCGTGGCGGATCGTTGATCCAGACTGCCTTGCTCGAACCAGGGGAATTTCCGAACGCGCAATCCAGATAAAGCCGGTCGCGTCCGCCCGGATGCTTCAGGATTTTTCCGAAGGGCGTAAAGGCGCTTTCGGTAATTGGTTCAATTTGGCGGGTGCTGTGACTGAACGGTGAGGGCATCCGTTTTTCTCCAAAGCGGGATCGACCTTGATAGAAATTTATGCTAACTCTTGCCTGTCGCATATATCTGAGATGAATGGTTGCGTCTGCAGCGCAGGGCCCTGAAGCGGTAAAAAATGAAGATTCAGCATATGGCTTTTGCGGTCCGCGATGCGGAAAAAGCGCTTGAAAAACACCGTGCGCTGTTATCTGCGGGCGAGGATGCGGAAATAGTCGACTACGCGAAGTCGAAGACGCGTGTTGCGCTGTTTCGAATAGGAGGAGTTGAGTATCAGCTTTGCCAGTCGCTTGAACCGGGTGGCCGCTTTGATGCGTGGATTCAGAAGCGCGGCTCGGAGGGGTTGCATCATATCTGCTATGCTGTTTCCTCGATCGAAAATGCGTTGGATGCCGCCATCGCCAAAGGCGCGACAATCAAAATCTGCGTGGCCTGCGGCGTTGCGGGGAAGCACCCGCATCCAGAAGGCTTCGTGGCTTTTCTGGAGGAGGAAATCGGTGGCTTGGAGGTCGAATTCATGCAGCTCTACACAGATGCCGAACTGGAAGAATATGCCAGCGTGAAGGGTATCTGAAATGGCTCCTGTGAACGAACCAGTCCTTTCGGTCCGAGATCTTTCAGTAGAGTTCGACACGCGTTTTGGCGCACTGAAAGCCATTGACAGCATATCGTTCGATATCGGTCGGGGCGAAGTGTTGGGAGTTGTCGGCGAGTCCGGTGCGGGTAAATCGCTGACCGGTTCTGCGATTGCCAACCTGATCGTTTCGCCGGGAAGGGTCTCAGGCGGTGAGATCATGCTCAGTGGAGCGCGGATCGACAATCTGCCGGCTTCGCAGATGCGCCGGGTTCGCGGAAAACGCATCGGCATGGTGTTTCAGGATCCGCTGACGAGCCTCAACCCGCTTTTCCGCGTAGGTGACCAGATTGTCGAGACGATCCGTACACATCTGGACTGTTCGTCGGGTGCGGCGCGGACGAGGGCAATCGAGCTACTGGGTGAGGTGGGAATTCCGTCACCCGTGGAACGTATCGATTCCTTTCCTCATGAATTCTCCGGCGGCATGCGTCAGCGCGTAGTCATCGCATTGGCGCTCTGCGCGGACCCTGAACTGATCATCGCAGATGAACCGACAACGGCTTTGGATGTTGTTGTCCAGGCACAAATCCTCGACCTGTTGCGCACGTTGTGCGACGAGCGCGGTGTCGCCATCATGCTGGTGACGCATGACATGGGTGTCATCGCGGAAATTGCTGACCGGGTGGCTGTGGTCTACGCCGGACGCATTGCTGAAATCGGCCGCAGGGACCAACTGATTTCGCAGCCGCTGCATCCATATGCACGCGGTCTAATGGGGGCTATCCCCACCATCACGGGAACCGACCGCGAGCTGGTTCAGATTCCGGGTTCGATGCCCCGGCTGACGGCAATACCGAAAGGCTGTGCCTTTCATTCCCGGTGCAGCCGGAAGTTTGCACCGTGCGATATCGAGCGGCCCGAACTTCTCGATCATGAGGGTCGCAACGTCGCCTGTCACCTCTATAACAGCGACAGGCGTGCCGCATGATTCCGCAATCAGGCGGATCGAGTTCCATACGCAAGGTCGGGCGTCAGTTCGACATCTCTGACAGCTGGATCAACCGCAAGATCGGCGGCAAGTCGCGCCAGATCGTCAACGCGCTGACCGACGTGGAATTTGAGATAAAACGCGGCGAAACCTTTGGGCTTGTTGGCGAGTCCGGATCAGGGAAGTCCACTCTCGCCCGAATTGTTGTCGGATTGCTGGGGGCCTCGCAGGGTGAAGTGGTGATCGACAGTTCGCTGCAAACGGTGCGTGCCGGTTGCGGGCGGGGCATTCAGATGGTCTTCCAGGATCCCTTTGCGAGCCTCAATCCGCGTTGGCGCGTCGAGCGGATCGTTGCCGAACCGATTCGGACGCTCAATCTGGCGTCGGAAAAAGCGCAGCTTTCGAAGCGGATTGACGAGCTTCTAAAGCTGGTAGGTCTCCATCCCGACGATCGCAAGAAATATCCCCATCAGTTCTCCGGCGGGCAGCGTCAGCGCGTGGCAATTGCGCGGGCGCTTGCGTCTGAAGCGCAATTCATCGTTTGCGATGAGCCTACCTCTGCGCTGGACGTTTCGGTCCAGGCGCAGATCCTGAACCTGATGCGCAGGCTGCAGGAGCGGCTTGGCCTTACCTACCTCTTTATCAGCCACGATCTCGCTGTGGTGCGTTACATGGCAACGCGCGTTGGCGTTCTCTACCTCGGCCGCATCGTGGAAATCGGCGAGGTGGCGGAGCTTTTCGCCAACCCACGGCATCCGTACACAAAAATGCTGATCGAGGCGGTGCCCAAGGTCGATGGCGACGGAACGAAAAAGACACGGCTACTGGGTGAGATACCAAGTCCGATCAATCCGCCTGCCGGATGTGCGTTTCATCCTCGCTGCCCGATGGCTGTCGACAGATGTAGGCGAGACGTGCCTAGGCTCATCGATCAGGTTGCGTGTCACGTTGCAAACGCCAGATGATGCTCAATTGGTAGTGCCTTCTCCCTGCCCCGTGAATTGGTGACAAGACGATGACTCAGGAATTTGATCTGGTTGTTCGAGGCGGAACGATTGTTAATGCCGAGGGGACCGTCGAAGCCGACATTGGTGTTTCTAAAGGGCGGATCACCGCCATTGCGCAGAGAATTGGCAAGGGAGCTAGGGAGATCGATGCCTGCGGTCGACTTGTTCTTCCGGGTGGCGTAGATACCCACTGTCACATCGAACAGGTTTCGGGCAACGGCCTCTTGAATGCCGATACATTTGAGACTGCGACGCGATCCGCTGCCTTTGGTGGCACGACCACCTGTGTTTCCTTTGCTGCGCAGCACAAGGGACAGAAGCTCATACCGGTCGTCGACGACTATGAAGGCCGAGCGCAACGCGGTGCACTGATTGACTACGCCTTCCACATCATCGTATCCGACCCGGATTGCGGATCGCTTGAGGACGATGTTGTTGCGCTCGCAGAGTGCGGCCATCGGTCCCTCAAGATATTTACGACCTACAATATTCGTCTCGATGATGCGAAGATTTTACGGGTTATGGCGGCAGCCCGCAGGGCGGGCGACCTGATATGCGTACATGCTGAAAATCACGCCATCATCGCCTATGCGACAGAGCGCAACCTGGCGGTTGGCAACACCGCGCCGAAATTCCATGCGGTCGCTCATTCTCGCCTCGCGGAGGCTGAGGCTGTTGCTCGCATGATCCGCTTTTCAGAATTTCTCGATCAACCGGTCCTGCTGTTCCACATTTCGACGCGCGAAGGTGTTGAACTGGTGCGCCAGGCCCGCCAGAGGGGCAGTCAGGTGAGAGCCGAAACCTGCCCTCATTATCTTCTGATGACCGACGAAGATCTCGATAGGCCAGATTTGGAGGGAGCGAAGTTCATGTGCAGTCCGCCGCAGCGGACGCCAGCTGATCAGGAGTCGCTTTGGCAGGCGCTTACGCTAGGCGACATTGAATTGGTGACCTCTGATCATGCACCCTTCCGGTTCGACGATACCGGCAAACTGGCCAATGGCGCTGACGCTCCGTTCAACCGGATCGCGAACGGCATGCCGGGGCTCGAAGTGCGAATGCCTCTCCTTTTTGACGCCATGGTCTCAAGTGGCCGTTTCGATCTCTGCAAGTTCGTGGAAGTCACCGCAGCAAACCCGGCACGAATTTTCGGTTTACAGTCGAAGGGCGCACTCCGGATCGGTGCGGACGCTGACATTGCAATCTGGGATCCGGATCGAATGGTGACCTTCGGTCCCGACGACCTGCACGACAATGTCGGCTACAATCCTTTCGCAGGCAGAACGGTGACCGGATGGCCGGAAACGGTCGTCTCCAGAGGCGACGTGATCGTAGAAGGCGGTGTGATCTCCGGTGATTATGGACGCGGACGACGTGTCGAATTGAATCCAGCCGTTTGATATCGCTGCGTGGATAACCTGCGATTGCCCTCGGGGGGCCGGAAACCCCGCCTTCCGGCCATTCCCGCAGTGAGGGCGTAGCCCGAGCGGAGGGAATGGCCGGTGTTGCACTTCGGAGTGGAAGTGGGGGCTTCAAATTCGGCGATGATCTCGTTGTAGGCCTTGATGTCTTCCTGACGCCAGCTCCAGAAATCAAGCTGTGTCTGGGCAATTGCCGACCCACTCACCAGTAGGGCCATGGCGGCGAGGCCGCATCGCAGTGTCGCTCTGTGACGTCTTGTCATCGGTGGATTCTCCTTGATTGATACGGTCTGTGGCATTTTCGGGTCACTCCTCGGTCAGTCCGGTTTCACAAATGACAACGCAACGCGCAGGTTCTGCCCGGCCCTGTCAATGTGCCTTCTCGCCTCATCAAGCGATCGTGCGCCCGCGCTCAGGAGGATGGCCTTCTTCACCTCACCTCCTGACGCCCTGAGATTGGCTGCGGCCGTTTTCCGGCTGCAGCCACCGATTGTCATGACGATGGACTCGGCACGACGAAGCAGCTTGGAATTGTTGGCAATCAGATTTACCATGAGTCCATCCATCACATGGCCGAGGAGCACGCCCATGAGGGTCGACATCATGTTCAGTGCGATCTTCTGTGCCGTCCCTGCGCCAAGGCGGGTCGATCCGGCGATCACCTCAGGTGGGGTTGGCAGGTAAACCGGGATATCCGAGCCTTCCAGGAGGGCGGTTCCGGGGTTGTTTGACATGCCGATAGTGGTGGCGCCACGTTCCATTGCCAGAGTCATGATGGTGACTGGATAGGTGGTGTTTCCGCTTGCAGCCAAGCAAATGACGCAATCGCCGGCATCGACGATATCAGCATCTGCACGGGCTGCCTCGACACTGTCTTCCATCTCTCCCCTGGGGTGCAACATGTCCTCGATCCCTCCGGCGCGAAGAATCCTGATTTGGGAAATCGGCACTCCAAAGGTGGGCGTGATCTCCAACCCATCCGCCATACCCTGCAGGCCCGAACTCCCTGCTGCGGCATAGACCAGTTTCCGGCCGTTGCGGACCGCGGTAGCCATCGCCTCCGCGCCTCGCTGCAGGGGCTCTTATGAGACCTTACAGGTCAAGTGCCCTTTTTCAAAACCTCACATCGGCGTCCCTCCCTCCGTCGGGGGGCGGCTTCCGTGCCACCGGGGAAGTCCAGACAGAACGTCGCGGTTCCATGACGCGCTCAACGACGCGTCCAGCCTCTTATCCGGTTCGGTTGGCCGGTGCCGGCCCCGTGACCATTATGCCCGATTCGGGCGGTGCGACGTTCCGGGGGGGGCGGGACCCATCTGAAATGAACGGTGCCGCTTCCTGCGGCGAACCAGGCCCCTGCACGGTCACACGCCCTGCCCGGGTTCCCCGGAGGCCCCGTCGGGCCGCCCGGGTGTTCCGTTGTTCCGTTGTTCCGTTGCCCTCCCGCTCTCAGGCCTGCGACAGGACGGCGCCCTCCGGCACCAGGCCGGTGGTGGCGAACCTCCACAGCGCCACCAGAAGCTTACGGGCCAGCGCCACGATCCCCCGCCTGCGCGAACGTCCGTCGCGGGCGCTCACGTAATCCCGGAACCACGCCGAGAGGGCGCTGTCGGGCTGGTGGCGCAGCCAGCGCCAGGCCATCTGCACCAGGTGCTTTCGCAGCATCGCGCCGCCCGCCTTGCTGATCCCCTGGTCGTTGTCGACGCCCCCGCTCGCGAAGGGCACCGGCGCCAGGCCCGCGAGGCTGGCCAGCTGCCGCCGGTTGCGCAGCTCCCGGTAGAAGAGCTCGCCGCCCAGCATCAGCGCGTCGTTCGGGCCGATCCCGCGCAGCCGGACCAGCGTCGCCGCGTGGTGGGCGTCCGCCGGCGCCGCCCGCGGTCTGTCAACGGGCGGAGCGGCCTCCTTCCCGGCGGCGTCCGCGCGGAGGCCGTCGAGGGCCCGGGCCGACGCCTCCAGCATCTCCATCTTCCTCGCCTCGACAGCCTTGAGTTCCGCGCGCACCAGCTCCAGCCGGTCGAGGATGCCCTTGATCTCGGCCAGCAGCTCCGGCGGCAGCGGCTCCCCGTAGCCGGTCTCCATCCCGCCGAGCCGCTCACGGAACCCCGGCCGCGCCGGATCCCCGGCCAACACCCCGTGCAGCCTCAGGAGCCCGTCGACGGAGTTCGAGAGGCGGCGGCGCTCCTGCACCAGACGCTCCCGCCGGCGCAGCAGCCGCTTCCTGTCCTCCTCCGCGACCGTTGGCACACGCACCCGCGACATCGCGTCCCGGTCGCCGCCGTCCCACGCCCTGAGCGCCCGGACCATCCGGCGGGCGTCGATCCGGTCCGTCTTCACCTTCTTTTTCCTCCGCACCACCTCGAGGCTCGCGGGGTCGCAGACAACCACCTCGACATCCTCCCCCTCCAGCCGCCGGGCCAGCCAGAAGCCCTCGTAACCGGCCTCGTACACAAGCATCACCCGGACATCGCCGCCGGTCGCCGCCCGCTCCCGCGCCCGCCCGAGCCTGCCCAGGAGCCCATCAACGTCCTGCGGCGCCAGCCTGTGGATGCCGGCCCTCGACGTGTCGGACGGATCGCCCACCGCGAGGATCCAGCTCCTGCCGCTCACTTCCAGAGCCGCGTAGACCGTGGTAACGTTCCCCTCGAAAGGGGTTTTCGAATCAGTCATCTTTCTCTCCTTTCACTCGGCGGGGGTTGCCGTCTCGCGGCCCCCCGCCACAACATGCTGTCTTCCTGTCAACACCCTGCACCGAATCACCCGCGAAGGCAAACGGCGGCCCGTCCCATGGCATCTGAATCGCCTCGGCGACCGAATGCGCCGCCTCCAACTGCGCTTCGAAAAGGATTCCGAGGATCTCGGAACCGCCGAGTTGATCAAGCCCATTCGCCCTGCTGTGAACATCTTCCGTATGTTGCATTCGCATCATCACCCTTCGCGACGACTAACATACCAAAAAAATACCTTTTGTCTATTAGTTTTTAATTGGACCTTTTTTGGTGAGAAGATTCGTGTATAAGGATGGCATGACCCGGACGACGAGTTCCCTGATTGTCGCGGTTGACGGAGGCGGGAGCCGTTGCCGTGTCCGCATCGTGAACGGAAAGGGTGCCATCCTTGGAACCGCCAAAGGCGGGCCGGCCAACATATCCTGGGACTACGAGGGTGCCAGACGAAGCATCACGGAGACGATTTCCCGCGCCTACACCGATGCCGGTCTGTCGCTTGCAACCGCCCCGAACCATGTCGCCGCCCTCGCCCTTGCGGGTGCCGGAAACCAAAGCCATGTCAAGAGACTTCGCGCGCATCTTGACTTTTCGAGAGTGATCATCTGTTCCGATATCGAGGCAACGGTTCATGGTGCGCTTCGCGGAACCGACGGGACAGTTGCAAGCATCGGGATGGGTTCATTCTTCTTTTCCCAATTCGAGGGTAGGAAAAGACGTGTGGGAGGTTGGGGATTCCATCTGTCGGACGAGTGCAGCGGCGCCTCATTGGGACAGTCGGTATTGCGTTACGTGACACGGGTACATGACGGTGTCAAACCGACGAGCCCTCTCGTGGAAAGGATATTTGACGGATTTGACCGCAGCATTGACAAGGTTGTCTCCTTTTCACTCTCGGCCACGCCCCGCGACTATGGTTCCCTCGTGCCGGATATCGCGCACGCCTTTGACCTCGGGGATCCGGTGGCGGTTCGATTGCTTGAGGAAGCGCGAAACACGTTGTGCGAGATCCTGGACGCCTTGGAAGTCCTCCGAACAGGTCGGCTCTGCGTCATTGGCGGGCTGGGTCCCACCTACAAGAGGCTCCTGCCAAGCCCCTACAGGGATATCCATGTCGACCCGCTCGGTGACCCACTGGATGGTATCATTTGGATCGCGATGAACAGATTGGAGAAAGTCCGGTGATGAAATTTGAGGACGTCTTCAGCCCGTCAAACTGGCTCTCTGAACATGGAGGTCTCCGCTACGTGCAGCTCCGACGGCAGCTCGAACAGGCCATCGCTGACCAGACGCTCCCCCCCGGTACGCCTCTGCCACCTGAAAGGGAGATCGCGAAACTCACCGGTCTGTCGCGCGTGACGGTGCGCAAGGCAATTGCGCCGCTGGTCGAAAACGGACTGATCGAGCAGCGACGGGGATGGGGTACCACCGTTGCAAACCCCATCAGGCGGGTTGAACAGTCCCTGTCCCGACTCACTTCATTTTCCGAGGACATGGCTCGGCGCGGCCTGAGCGTCAGCTCGAAATGGCTGAAACGTAGCGTTACCCTGCCGTCACCGGACGAGATGATGAAACTCGGGCTGGGGTTACATGAGTCCGTGTCGCGGCTTGAGCGGATTCGGTTTGCGAACGATACGCCCATGGCCATTGAACGCGCCGCCTTGCCGATGTCCGTGCTGGACAATCCGTTTCGTGTGACGACCTCGCTCTATGAAACGCTGGATAGGCTGGGCAAGAAGCCGGTGCGGGCCATCCAACACATTATGGCGACGAATTTGGGACAGCAGGACGCGGATCTTCTGGAAGTCGAAGAGTTGAGCGCCGGACTGCAGATCACCCGCATTTCCTTTCTCGAATCCGGCCAGGTCGCCGAGTTCACGAGGTCAATCTATCGGGGAGATGCCTACGATTTCGTTGCCGAACTCAAAATCGGGGAGAGGGAATAGAAACCGATGCATGCGGTCACCAACATGAGGCGTGAGATACTGGAAATCCCCTCGGCTGTCGCCCGGTTTCTGGAGGGCGTGGGCACCGACATTGTGGCCGCCGCCGGTTCATTGCGTGCCAGGAATCCGGATGTCATCATCACGGTCGCGCGTGGGTCATCGGATCATGCGGCCACATTCTTCAAGTATGTATGTGAGCTTCAGCTTGGCATCCCTGTTGCGTCGGTCGGGCCTTCCATTTCGTCGGTTTACGGCGCACGCATGCGGCTGGACAGGGCAGCCTGCGTCAGCATTTCCCAATCCGGTCGGAGCCCGGATATCGTCAGGATGACCATGTCCGCGCGCGAGCAGGGCGCCTCGTGCATCGCAATCACCAACGATCCCGCATCTCCCCTTGCAGACCATGGTGGACAAACGATCCCGTTGCTGGCTGGGCCTGAGTTGAGCGTTGCCGCCACGAAGACCTTTGTCGCATCGCTGGTGGCCAGCCTTGCGCTCGTCGCGCACGTGCGCGCTGACAGGGAATTGATTCGGGCCATCGATCTTCTCCCTGACATCCTTGAAAAGGCCGTCCGGCAGGATTGGCCGGAACTGCGCGCCGCCCTTACCCAGGAAAGGGGCATCTATCTCCTCGGGCGGGGACCGTCCCTGGCGATTTCCAGCGAGGCAGCGCTGAAACTCAAGGAAACCTGCAATATCCACGCGGAGGCCTATTCGTCGGCGGAGGTGCTTCATGGTCCAATCGAAATTGTGGATGAAGGCTTCCCGGTCATCGCGCTGGTTGCGCGCGATGCGGCGGAGTCAGCGATCATTGAAGTCTGTGACAGGCTTGCACACCACGGCGCAACGGTTTTTGCCACGTCGAGCCAGGTTAGACAGGCCCGCAGGTTGGGATTCGTTCCAACTCCACATCCGTTGACAGATCCGATCACCGTAATCGCCTCATATTATGCCTTTGTGGAGAAACTCGCGACGGCGTTGGGGCGCAATCCGGATGCGCCGCGAAACCTGACGAAGGTGACCGAGACCGTATGATCGAGACATCGGTCAATGTTGGAGTCGGCAGCATCGTCGAATTCCTGTCGGCGGTTATTCAAACAGGAACGGGACGGCTACAGTTGATCCCAAGCGTATCCGGAGCGTGAATCCAGACTTCGGCCGACATAGTCTGACCTTGGTGGAAGAGCCAGCGCGGTCCAGAACCTTGGTGTCTGGCACCAACGTCGACCAGCGAATCGAGGTGGTGTCACAAACACCCGGAGTTCCGAGTCCGGGCAGGAGCTTTCCGCGAGCGGCCCTTCCGGTAACGGCGGTCAACTCGCTGTCCTTTTCTGCAATCGAGGGTCAAGAGTGTCGCGAAGGGCATCGCCCAAGAGGTTGAATCCAAATGACAGGAACAGGATCGCAAAACCGGAAAACACTGCTGGCCATGGATTCAGCAGCAGGAAATTGCGACCCTCCGACAGCATTTGGCCGAGAGACGGTGTCGGAGGCTGGGCACCAAGACCCAGAAATGACAGAGAGGCTTCGACAAGTATGGCCGCTGAGAGCAACAGGCTCGCCTGCACCAGGATCACGGACGCCAGGTTGGGTAGAAGATGCGTAAAGACAATTCGGGCGTCGGATGCACCAATTGCACGGGCACCCTGCACATACTCGCTTTCGCAGATGACGAGTGACGGGCCACGCAGCAGGCGGGCGAAAATCGGGACATAGACGGTGGCGATGGCGATCAACGCACTAAGCGCGTTGGAGCCAAGCACCGCAATGATGCCAATCGCCAGCAAAATGATCGGGAAAGCAAACAGCACATCCATGATGCGCATCACGATTCGATCGAACCAACCTCGGTAGAAGGCGGCAAGCATGCCCAATGCCCCTCCGATCGTCAAGGCAACGGCAACTGCGGTTCCACAGGTGACAAGGGAAGTGCGATAACCAAAGAGAATGCGCGCCAGAACGTCGCGACCAAGCTGGTCGGTGCCAAGTGGATGGTCGAACGAAGGCGCCTCCATGCGATCCATGATCACCTGTTCGACAGGACTTCCCACGAAGATGGGCGCCAAGGCTGCCAAGGCCACCTGAATGATCACGAAGACCAGAGCGAACGAAAGAAGCCAGTCATTCCTCACGGCCCTCATCATCGCTGCGTCACTCTTGGATCAATCACTGCGTAGAGAATGTCGACAAGAAAGTTCACCAAAACGAAGGTAAAGGTCAGAACGAGAATCGAGCTTTGGACCAACGGATAGTTTCTTTCGGAAATTGCCCCAAGGACCAGTTGGCCGAGGCCGGGAATGGCAAAGACCTGCTCAATCACGATCGCGCCACCCAGGAGATATCCGGTGGCCACGCCGACCGACGTGATGAAGGGGATGAGCGCGTTTCTGAGCGCGTGCCAGTAAACCACTCGCAGGTTGCCGGCACCTTTTGACCTAGCGGTGCGAATATAGTCCTGTCCGAGTGCGTCAAGCATGGCCGAGCGGACAAGGCGCGACAGATTCGCGAGCATTGGAATTGCAAGGGCAAAGACTGGCAGGAGCATGCGCTGCAGGTTACCGATCGGATCCTCACTGAAGGGCACATACCCAAGGGCTGTCGCTCCCGGAAAGAAGCGCGAGACCAGGAAGATGGCCACGATGCCAACCCAGAAGGACGGAACCGTCAGACCCGCGATGGCACCGACCCGGACAAGTACTTCCGCGACCCCGCCACGTGCCTGCGCCATGAAACAGCCAAGCGGCACGGCCAACCCCGCACCAACAAGTACCGACAGGAAAGTCAGTTCCAGCGTAGGCCAGATATTGGCACTGATTTCCTGCGAGACGGGTCGGCCCGTCCAGATCGACGTACCTAGGTCGCCGCGAAAAACACCGCCGATCCAGCCGAGATACTGCACCAATATTGGCTGGTCCAAACCGAGTCGGCGCTCAAGCTCGGCAATCCGCTCCGGCGTGATTTCCGTGTTGGCACCCAGCATGACAGCGACCGCATCACCCGGGATCAAGCGGATCATCAGGAAGACAATGACGGACACGCCGAACAGGACAATGGCAAGGTCCACCAAGCGTCCCAGCAGGAACCGCATCGGAAGCACCCTGCCCATTCAAGCCCTCATGGCTGTTTGCCGAAATTGGTTGGGGCACCCGACGTCGGACGGATGCCGCCGCAGGTTGGCCGCCTACTTGCTCACCACAACAGATTTGAGGCTGGACAGCCGTCGGCTCGGATTGATCACAAATCCCGAAACGCTGTCATTTACTGCGGTCGAAAGCACCCCATAGGCGACATGCACAACGGGCCCTTCACACGCCAGTTTCATTTGGGCTGAATCATATGCTGTCCTGCGCACGGCATCGTCCGTCGATGTGCGGCCCGCATCAAGCAGATCATTGATTTCGGCATCGTCGTATCCAAAGACGTTGGTCGACCCACCGCCGTAGAACGTCCGATAGAAGTAGCCGTCGGGGTCAGGATTACCGCCATTTGCGGAGGCGAAGGTATCGAAGTCCGAGTTGCGCCAATCCTGCACGAAGGCGCCAATTTCCTTGTTCTGGATCTCCAACTCGAACCCGGCGGCTCTCACTTGCTGCTGCACGATCTGGGAGATATCTATAATGTCCTGTCGTGGCAGAACCAGCAACTGGGCCTGAATCGGTGTTTCAACGCCGGCTTCGACCAGCAGGGCGGCGGCCCCGGCCGCGTCACCGGCATAGCATTCGAAACGGGAAACGTCCAACGCCCAGTTCGTCAGCGCCGGGCTGAGCGGACCAGCCGGCACGCCATTGCCGAACAGCGCGGCCGCGATGATCTCATCCCTGTTGACCGCCATATTGAAGGCTCGGCGCACCACCGGATTGTCAAACGGCGCACGTGCCGCGTTGAGGCCGATGAGCGTGTAGGACAGGTCACGGGTTTCGTGAACCTTGACGCCACCTGCCGCCTGAAGCTGAAGCGCTGTCGCTGGATCGATACCGGGCAGCAGGTCGTATTGGCCGGAGATCAGGCCAACCTGACGGGTTGCGGCCTCAGGCACGATGTTGAATCTAACTTCATCAACCTTTGGCAGCGAAGGGTCGCGATAGCGCTCGAATGCGGTCAGGCTGATATGGGCGTTGGGCACCCATTCGGAAAACCTGAACGGCCCGGTACCTACAGGCACCTGCTGAAGCCCTTCCGGGTCGGTCTCCATCTCTGATGGAACGATGGCGATCCCCGCGAGCGATGTCAGGATCGGCGCGAAGGGCGCATCGAGTTTCAGCGTTATCGTGGTGGCATTGACCAAGTCAATGCCCGTGATGGGCGAAATGCGACTGGCAAGTGGTGACCCCATCTCCTCGTTCATGACCCGACGAAGCGATGCAGCCACATCCTCAGCCGTCATCGCCGATCCATCGTGGAAGGTAACGCCTTCATCAAGATGGAATGTATAGGCCAGCCCGTCCTCCGAAATGTCCCAAGCGTTGGCAAGGCCCGGCTGGACGGACAGATCCTCGGATATTGAGGTGAGTCCCTCATAGATCGTGTCGCCAATGACCAGAACCGAAGCAAAGGCCGTCACCAGATGTGGATCAAGTCCGGCGGGCGATGAGTCGACGGCTACGTCAAGCGTGGCCGCGTGTGTTCCGCCGAGCAAACCGGCGGACATCACAAAAGTGGCACCGAGTGTCCGCAATGTCCTTTTCGCATTTTTCCCTTCCTTTTCCGGCCGTGACTTGATGCAGCGTGAAGTGACTGCAGACGTGGCCGTGATGAACTCACAAAGTAAGGCTAGCATAATACCAAAATAATACAAAATCATTTCTTCCTTGATTGGGTTTTATTTTGGTATTGTATTTGGGTCGCGAACGCCCTGCAGGGCCTTGGGCATGCCCACCGCCTCTGGAGGATTGATGAAGGACAGCCCTGTGCAGGACGAACCGCTTCTGAGCCTGAGGAATCTGACCATCGCCATCGGACAGACTTCGATTGTCGAGGATGTTTCGTTGGATATCAATCCTGGCGAAATGGTTGGATTGGTCGGGGAATCGGGATCAGGGAAATCTGTTACGGCGCTCTCGATCATGCGTCTATTGGCGGAACCACCGATGGCGATAACCAACGGGTCCATTCAGTACGGAAGCCGGGACCTGACCAAGCTTGACGAACCCGAACTGCGAAAGCTACGTGGAGAGGATATCGCCATGATATTTCAGGAGCCGATGACCTCTCTCAATCCGGTCTTCACCATTGGCCAGCAGATCCGGGAAATGATCGCCTTGCACAGAACAGTGTCAAGACCGCAGGCGAATGAACAGGCTGAACGGCTGCTCGCCCGTGTCGGCATCCCATCGCCATCGTCCATGCTTCTTCGGTATCCACACCAGCTTTCGGGCGGGCAGCGCCAGCGGGCAATGATCGCCATCGCCCTTGCCTGTAAGCCGTCATTGTTGATCGCCGACGAGCCTACAACGGCGCTGGATGTAACCGTGCAAGCGCAAATTCTCGACCTGATCGACCGGCTCCGGCAGCGGGCGGGCATGGCGGTTCTGCTCGTCACCCATGACCTTGGCGTGGTGTCGCAGCACTGTGACAGAGTCGCCGTCATGTATATGGGCAGGATCGTCGAGTATGCGAAGGCGAGCGACCTGTTTGGCGCGACGCGCCATCGGTATACCGCGGCGCTCATGCGCACGATCCCCTCGGCAAACAATCCCGGTCATCGCCTTCCCGCAATTGCGGGAGCGGTCCCGCCGCCCTCCCAGCGGCCTGCAGGCTGCGCGTTTCATCCGCGCTGCCCTGCGGCCATCGATCGCTGTGCGGTGAGCGTCCCGATGCTTGTGGGGAACCATCACAGGACCGCCTGCTGGAATCCAGTACAATGAGCCTGATCGACGTCCGAAATATCACCAAGACATTCCCCGGCCCCAATGGTACGATCGTGCGGGCAGTTAGCGATGTGTCATTTTCCATGGAAGAAGGCGAGGTGCTGGGCGTGGTCGGAGAATCAGGTTGCGGAAAGTCCACTTTGGGCCATTCCATTCTCCGCCTGATCGAGCCTGATTCCGGTTCCATCATCTTTGACGGTACAGACCTGACGACCGCCCGCGGGCGTGAGCTCAAGCGCAGGCGCCGCGACGTTCAGATTATCTTCCAGGATCCATTTGGATCGCTCAATCCGCGCCATAGAATTGGACATATAATTGGCGAGCCGCTCATCGTGCATCGAATTGGCACAAAGGCCGACCGCCAGATGCGCGTCGCGGAACTCCTGGATCTTGTTGGCCTGCCCGCTGATGCCTGTGAACGCTATGCGCATGAGTTTTCCGGTGGTCAGCGACAGCGCATCGCCATTGCCCGCGCACTGGCCCTCAACCCAAGGCTTGTCGTCGCTGACGAAGCGGTCTCCGCACTTGATGTCTCGATCCAGTCCCAGATTCTCAACCTCATCGCGGACCTGCGCCGGAAGCTTGGTCTGTCAATTCTGTTCATCAGCCATGACCTGTCGGTGATCCGCCACGTCAGTGACTGGATTGCCGTCATGTATCTGGGCCGTTTTGTGGAATTCGGACCCGCCCGCCAGATCATGGAGAAACCGCAGCACCCCTATACCTGTGCGCTCCTGTCCGCGGTGCCGACAATTGAGGGAGCGCGCCATGCAAGACCCTTCATCGTAGCCGGTGAACCCCCCGATCCAGCCAATCCGCCCGACGGCTGTGCCTTCCATAGCCGATGTCCGAAGGCCATGGACATCTGCACCGGGACTCGTCCCGAACTGATCAGCAGGCGAGGCAGTCCCGCCGGCACCCAAACCGCATGTCACCTCTACAGGAGTTGACGCGGCGCGCCTTCGCACCTGTCCAGACCGCTGTGGGCTCTGGTGCGATTCCTGGCGCAGTGATTGGTCTGGTCACGGCGGATGGCGAGAGGAGCGTTCTGTGCGCTGGTCACGCGCAGGACATCCCACTCCGGGTTTCGATGGCCGTGGACAGCTGGTTCGACCTCGCCTCTCTGACAAAGGTGCTGTTCACAACAGTGCAGGTACTGGAGGAGGCCGCGCAGGGCCGCATTGACCTGGATGCGCCTCTGACGACACTTCTGCCAGATTTTCGGCAGTATGACATGGGGTGCTGGGAGCGATCGATCACGTTCCGCCAGTGCCTTTGCCATCAATCGCCCTTTCCGGCAGTGGAGCCGCTCTACACTTACGGACAGGATCGCCCGACTCTTCGCGCCTTCATCCTGCAAAGGACATGGGTGCGCGGCCCGAAAGTTTATTCCGACATCAACTTCATCCTGCTCGGCCTTGCGCTGGAACGCCTGCGCCACAAGCCGGTCGCTGCCATGGATCCAGGCTGGACCCTCAGCTTTTCCCCACCTGCCGCGAATTGCGCGGCAACGGAGGCCTGCCCATGGCGAGGCCGGGTCATACGCGGCGAGGTTCACGACGAAAATGCCTTTGCGCTTGGGGGAGCCGGTCATGCCGGCCTCTTTGGGCAGATCGGCAGCGTTCTCGACTTTGCCCGGGATCTCTTGACTGGTCAGGGTTTCGCGAAGGAATCCATCCTGTTGATGCGCAAGCCCTGCAGCGCAACCCGCACGCACGGGTGGGAGCGCGCTCACAGAAACTGGAGTGGCGGTGACCATTGCAACGACTCCGTCATCGGCCATACAGGTTTTACCGGAACCGGTCTTTGGATCGACTTCGACCGTGGATTGGCCTGGTCGCTTCTGACGAACCGGGTCCATCCCACGCGACATCGGAAAAGCGGTATCGACGCCCTTCGCCGCGCGGTTGCAGATGTCATAAACAAAGGCTAGGGGGAGCGGCAATGACAGCGCGATGGTTTGCCGGCCTTATGGGCGGCACCGTTCTGGACGGGCAGATCGATGTGGCGCTTCTGCGGACCGATGGTGAGCGCGTTGCCGAATTTGGCCCCTATGAACTCGTCCCATATAAGCGGGAAATCCGCGATCTTCTGGAGGAAACGCTCGACGCGGCACGCTCCTGGAACTTCGAAGGACCTGAACCGGAGTCCTTCTCCACCACGGAGCGTGAGCTGACCATTGCGCAGTCCGACGCTGTTGCTGAACTGGTCCACAGGGCTGGGATGCCGCTTTCCGGAATTGCCGCTGTTGGGTTTCACGGCCAGACGGTTCTGCATCGGGGAGCCACGCCCGGGTTGAAGGGACGCACACGCCAACTCGGGGACGGTCAATTGATGGCCGACCGCCTTGGCATCCCGGTCGTCTATGATCTGCGAAGCGCTGACGTCAATATGGGAGGTCAGGGTGCGCCGCTTTGTGCGTCCTATCATGCAGCCCTGCTTGACCGCGCTGGAGCGGGCCCAGATGCGGCGGTCCTGAACCTCGGTGGCGTTGCCAACCTGAGTTGGCGGAGCGATTCGGGACGACTCATCGCCTTTGACACAGGCCCTGCAAACGCACCCCTGAATGACTGGGTGAAGTCCGCTGGGCTTGGAGAGATGGACCGTGACGGAGCACTCGCGCAGGCAGGTTCCGTGGATGAGCGGCGGCTGGCAGATTTGCTGAACCATCCCTATTTCGTTCAGCCGTTTCCGAAGTCACTCGATCGATTTGATTTTGCCGCTGACATGGCTCGGGGGTTGTCGCCGGAGGATGGCGCCGCGCTCCTGACCGCGTTCGCGGCATCGGCGGTTGGGAAAGGTCTCGATCTCCTTCCGGACCGACCGAAGCGCCTGATCGTGTCCGGTGGCGGGCGTCATAATCCCACATTGATGAAGTCAATCGCCGAGCGCGCCAATGTCGCGGTCGGAAACGCTGACGGGTATGGGTGGCGGGGAGATGCGGTTGAAGCCGAGTGCTTTGCCTATCTTGCCGCACGGCGAATCGCCGGTCTGCCCATCAGCTTTCCCGATACAACGGGTGCGCCTCGACCAATGAACGGAGCGCGTGTGGCGATGCCAACGCGTTAGCTCCGATATCCCAGTGCGCCGTGAGAGGTTCGTTGTCCCGATGGGAGCAGACTTGATCGAACAAATGTCGCTCCTCGGCAAAGGATCTTCTGAGCGACCACGAGGGACCCATTGGATTCTGGCGGCGACATCCTTGAGGAATAGCGCCTTCATCGTGCCCTCCAAGCCGGAATGCAGGTCGCCGTTCTCGCCTTCCGGCCATTCGCTCCGCTCCGATGCGGAAATGGACGGTGTTGCATTTCGGAACGGGAAGCGAGGAATGAAAATCCATTGATCGCCCCCACACTTAGTGCTATGGATATGGCATCTATTGATTTCCAAAGAAGAGGGAGAGATGCCGAATTACTCAACCAAGCATTTTGACCGGCGGGCTCGGAAATTTGCGATCACCGACCAACAGCTTTGCGAGGCCATGGGACGCGTCCGCGACGGCCAAGCGGACGCGGTCCTTGGAGGTGGCCTTTTCAAGCAGCGCATCAGCCGAACCGGAGAGGGGCGATCAGGCGGATTTCGGGTGGTATTCTGTTTGACGAATGACAGCGAAGCAGTCTTTTTGACGATGTTTGCAAAGAAGCAACAGGACAATCTTACCGACAGAGAGTTAAAGGCAATAAAGAGACTGGCGACCATGTATCGGAGTCTGAAAACAGGGGATCTAGCCACCGTTCATCGCACCGGCGGCCTGCGGGAGTTCGTGTGCGAACCGGAAGGAGGTGACGATAACGCCAAGGATTGAATTGCCTTCGAAACAACTGACTTATATTGAACTGACTCGGGAGAATCTGATGCCCAAAGCCAAGGACGCAGGCGTCCAGTACGAATCTGAAATCCTCGCCGGCATGCATGAAGCGGCTCAGGATCTGAGAGACCTGAATCTCATTTCCCAACGTACCATGGCGGAGTTCGACGAGCTTTGCCTTACACCGATCAGGTCCATGACGCCGGAGAACATCCGTGATCTGCGGCGCCGGGAGCGCGCAAGCTAGGCCGTATTCGCGCTCTACCTGAACGTGACCCCTGGGCTGGTGAGCCAATGGGAACGCGGCGAGAAGCGACCCGGCGGGCCGTCTGCAAAGCTGCTGGCGCTTATCGAAAAGAACGGGCTAGACACCATCGCGTGAAGCTCCCCGATTCTCTGCCGACGCATGTGCCTCGACAACCGACGTTGTCAGGGAAGACATGGACCCTTAGCCAGAATAGGCCCCGAATCCAGCAAGAGTTTGCGCATTGGGATTCGTGATTTCGGTTTTCTTCATTCCCCGCCTTGGGGCGCGACACTGCAGGTTCCGAAGGCGGGGATCCGGAAGATGGACGGAAGGGCGGGTCGCCCACGCTCTTTCAATGGGTCACTGCCAATTTGACCTTGTCGTGGCCGTCCATGGCCGGGTTGTGTCTGGAGAACCGGAAGGAATGGATATTTCGCTACTGGATCTTCCATGATTCAGGCATGGGCGGACGTTCCGGTGGCATGGATCGACGGCGTAGCGGTGTCGCCTCTGAATTCCTCGACCGTTCGGATCAATCCCTAGTCGGGCTAGTTCCTGTGGTTTGATCCGCGCAGAAAGTGTCCAAGGGATCGGAAATCATGCTCTCCGGCCATTCCCTCCGTTCTCTCTCTGCTGAAATTGCCGGTGTTGCACTTCGGACTGGAAGTGGGGGACTATTATCCTGCCATAGACTTTGTGGGTGCCGACCCACTTGATCCAGACGATGCCCTTCTCGCAGTCGACTGTCACCACGGGGCGGTGGTCGTTTCCCTCAATGTTGAAAACTATCCGCTCGGCGTTGACGATGTTAGTCGTGGTGTAGTGTCTCTTCACATCGGCGGAACCCGCCCACTCTGCCTTCATTCCTCCCACTTTCACACCTGACAGTCAGTTTCTCTGATTGCCTTCGTCAATCTGCCCACCGTGGTAGAGGGCCGCCCGTGAGGGTCCCCTTCGTCTTCCCGACGTCGAAGCAAAACCTCTCCTCGTTCTTCCGCATCCTTAACTCAATCAACCATTTCCTCGCACTTCGGAACCTTCGCTCCACCTTGCTCGTACTCCGGTCTCAAAATTTGAAGTTCATTCTGTACCTGATGCCTGTCGTCCGGCCGATCATAGTCCTGTTCGTGCAAGATCAACCAAACCTCAAAGCATGGATTCGATCTAGCAACTCCGATACCGTTGGTTTCGCAAAGACACACAGCTTCTTCAAATCTCTCATGTTCGTCTCGATCAAACACGGCCCACACTTGATCCCTTGCCTCAAACAAGTTCCTTCGCCGCTTGCTATTGGGCGTCAGTCCTGACTCTGTCGCAAATTTCACGGCCTTTTCTGCAATTGTAATGGGAACTCCAACTCCACCACGGCTCTTGATTTCAACAAGTGCGCCTGTCCACTTCTTCATCATTGCCTTGAAATATGCTGGCTCTGTGTTTCTTCCTTCGCAGAACAGCGTGAAGCGAATCTTGGGCTCTCTCTGTGCCCCACGCCGCTTAATTTTTTTCGGTTCGCCGCTTCGCCATCTAAATTGGCTCAAGCAAATTCTCTAAGGGATCCTCATCTGGCACTGCTCCATACCGACCCTGAAGGTATCCCAACTCCAGGTTGTCCCCTTTCCGCGTTCTAATGTCCGTTAGGGGATAAATTTCCGTAGCACCTTCATAATTCTTCTCGGCAAACCATATTTGATCCCGCCGAAGCGTGTCGAGATTCAACAGATTTGTATCATGAGTTGTTGCAATGATTTGCGCTCCATGCGGATTCACTTTAGCAGAGCCAAATAATTTCAGCATTGCCTCGTTCGCATACGTATGCAGGCTAGCGTCAAGTTCATCAATAAATATAGGATGTCCACCGTCCAAGGCCTTGAAAATTTGATCTAACATTAGCAATAGCCGTCGTGTTCCTGCACTTTCAAGATCCAAATCAAGATATACGACCCTCTCATCTTTCCCCTGGTGGGCGAGTTCAAATTTCACCATCTTGTCATCCGTATCCGGCAACATATCTGTCGTGCGCCCGAACACTTTTTCGAGCACTCCTTTGAATTCGAGATGGATCGTCCGCCACTCTTCCGATATCTCGATCTCTTTCTTTCGGTATCCAATCACACCTGTGTTTATCGATTTTAAGAAATTTATTATACGGTCATCCAACCCATCGCCCTCAACTCGGGAGGAAGCTTCAATTCCTAGCACGGAAATTGAACCAGAAAACGCCATGTCCTGAAAGTATCTGTAGATCCGAGACAGGTAATCATGACCATTTTGTGCGGCAGCCGAAAGAAACAGGCTATTCGTGCGGGTAAGCTTGGAAATACTGTGATTCTGGCCCCTTAGCCAACGCCCGAATTCGAAATCCTGCCCCTTACGTTCAAAGAGTTTTCTGCGATGCGCTTGCGGAATCTCATACAGCCACTCCGCTTCGAAAGCCTCATCAGTGGCTTCGAATCCGTAGTGGAAGCGGGTGCCATTGAGCATGAAGTCGATTTCAAAGCGTGATGGTTTGCCAGAAAAACACGGATCCAAGAGAAATTCATGGCGTGGCACCCCGCCGTCCGGCTCTCCCCGCATCTGCGACCACAGAACAAACTTCTTCATGGTTGATATGGCATTGACGAGGTTCGTCTTGCCGGACGCATTTGCTCCGTAAATCACCACGGCGGGCACAACCGCTCCGCTGTCTACCGCATCGCAGCCGATCAGGCCATCACATCTGTCCTTCAGCGATGATGCCGCGAAAGACAGTTCCTGCCTCTCCGAGATTGAAAGGTGGTTCTCGACGGCAATGCGCAGTAGCATGTATACGGCCCCTTCCTGCCTCTCTGCGGGCAGAGTTATAGCACTATTCGTTGAATTTCCGCAAATTCCAGTCCATCATGCGCAATATGCTATCGGGCAGACCGGGTTCAACCCCAAATTCCGAAGGTGGCATCATTGACTGCAGCGGCTCATCCCCTTGGCCAAGGCACCTCAAGATGTTGTGGAGGCATCCACGCGGATGTGGGTGGCCGCATTGAGGCCTCCGCAGGGCGGGCTCTGGCGGCGGTGCGCTCCGGGGAAGTGGATGGACTCCGGAAGCGAAGCCCGATGCCTTGACCGCCTCAGTTAAGTCGCCATTTCGTGCCAACACCATGGCGGTCGCGAAATTCCAGTATAACCACCGGGGTCGAAATAGTCCTGAGGGATGCTCTCCGACGACGGAGCTTCGGCCTGAGCTATTCCGAAGCCTTGACCTGAACGGTCACGACTTCAGTGTCGTTGTATTGCTGATGATGGACTGACGATGCGAGATGCCGCAACAGCCGAAGCGAAGCCTCATGGCCAAGGGACTCGCCGGTGGTGTGCTCACCGAGTCTCGAAATGCGGTCCTCAAGGTTCATCTCCTCGCGGGAAGCGACGACGAATTCAAGCGCAGCCCCACTGTCCTCGCGCGAGGCGGAGACGCGGAGGCGGCGCACCCGCTTCCCATCCGGGTCCTCCCGCTTCTCCAGAAGCGTCAAGAGAGCCTCCTCGCCAACGGCGTCAATCCGTTGCGTCATGGCTGGGCTCCAACCACCGCTCCTGCCAAACTCCCTGAGAAACTCGCCTACGGGTCCAAGCGCGGAATTGTCAAAGTCAATTTCGATTCGCCTGCGCCGGGGCTTTGTCGCCTCCAGAATCATTGTCAGGAGGATCGCGGACGTACCACCGGCCGTCATACCATTCTGGAACAGGCCTCCCGCGAAATCCGTGAAGAACCCAGGATAGATCACCCCGTTCTGGAAGCCAACGCCGATCCAGAAGGAAACGCCAACCACCACACCCTTGCGGTAGTCCAGTCCATTCTGCACAACCATCCTCATTCCGACGACAAACAGCATCGATAGCAGTATGGCCGCGTAAGCGGCCACGACCGGACCAGGAATTGCCAGGATTATGGCAAGTGCCTTCGGCATGAGGGCCATGGCGAGGAAGATCAGGCCAACCGCAACGCCGACGCTGCGCGACGCCACTCCGGTCAGTTCTGTCACGGAAATGCTGGTGGAATAGGTCGTGTTCGGAATTGTGCCCAACAGGCCGGAAAGCAGGTTGCCAAGCCCGTCGGCGGCGACAGCCCCCTCCACCGCCCTGTAGTCGACGGCTCGACGCTGACGCCATGACACATGCTGGATTGCCATGGAGTCACCAACTGTCTCAATCGCACCTACAAGAGTTACGATCACAAAACCCGGCAGCAGAGACCAAAACGCAGGACCAAAGCCAAGGTCAAGGCCCGGCCACCCACCCTGAGGCAGCCCGAACCAGGCCGCCTCAACCACGCGCGCTCCTTCGTAGATGCCAAACGCCCAGCCAATCGATGAGCCGACGACCACTCCGATGACAGGAGCCCACAGACGCCATACACCGGTTGCGGCAAGCGCAATGCAGACAATCACCGCCATCGTGGTGAATGCCGATAGCGGCGAAGCCAATTGGTGGGCGTCTTCGGGCACCTGGCCCAACATACCAAATACAATTGGCATGACTGTCACGGCGATCAGCATGATGACAGTGCCAGCCACCGTAGGCGTGAATATCCGGCGTACCCAGGAGAGGTGCGCAGCCAGAATGAACTGGAACACGGACGAGATGATGACGAGAGTCGCAAGTAGTGCGGGGCCTCCTTCCGTGATCGCAACAATGCTTACCGCGATGAACGCCCCCGACGTCCCCATAAGAAGAACGTAGCCAGCGCCGAAACGGCCAACACGAACCGCCTGGACTATCGTGGTGACCCCGCAGACGGCAACTGCCCCGAACGCTGCCCAGGATAGGTAAGGATCACCTTCTCCAGCCGCACGGATAACGATGGACGGCGTGAGGATGATCCCGGCAATCGTAAGAAGTGCCAACTGCAGGCCAAGCCCGAAGGCCAGGGGGATCGGAGGCTTTTCATCCGCCTCATAGCGAATGAGCCTGCCTGCCTCGTTCGCGTCCATGGGTACATCTCCCTATACTCTCACCGCACGCACCGGTCGGGATTTTATCCGTCAACTTCAATCAAAAGAGGATCGAACTTTCTCAGTATGTCAAGGCGGATCAACTCCAGGTCATTCCGCCCAGAACGGTTTTCTCTTCTCAAAGAACGCCTCTATCCCTTCGCGGGCCTCTTCGCCCTCCCACCGTCCGATCAGTGTCGCGACTGTGTCGTCAACAATTCCGTCAACGAGAGGCCCAAGCCGCCGTATAAGCGACTTGGCCTCTGCTACCGCACCTGGCGCGGCACGCAGGTAAGGTACCACCTCCTCTTCAATCGCCGGATCCAGACCATCGTTATCAACTGCCTTCGCCAGCAATCCCAACGTAACCGCCTCATCGACCTCGAAGGCTCGACCGGACATGAACACACGGCGGGCCATCGCTTCTCCCATGCGAGCGAGTACATAAGGCCCGACAGTCGCTGGAACCAGCCCCAAGCGGGTCTCAGTCAATCCAAACTTCGAACCGCGAACGCCTATCGCGACATCACAGACACTTGCCATGCCCACACCACCGCCAAAAGCCGATCCCTGAATCCGGCCGATCAGAGGCTTTGGCATCGTATTGAGCGCGTCCAACATGTCCGCCAACCGTTTGGCCTCGAACATGCGGGAGGTTCGGTCGCCGGCCATCTGTTGCCTCATCCAGCCGAGATCTCCTCCTGCACAGAATGACCGACCAGCTCCAGTCAGCACCACCGCACGGACGGCCTTGTCCGCACCCAGAAGTTTCGCAGCCTGGGTGAGCTCCCCAATCATCTCAGAATTCAGCGCGTTGTGTTTCGCGGGTCGATTCAGCGTCAATGTCACCACCCCCCGTAAATCGATACTGATGTCGAGAGTTTCAAACATACTCACTCCGCATCGCACGGGCCATCGCCGCGGATTCCTCAAGACGCATCAGGTCAAGCCCGGTTTCGAATCCAAGTTCCGCCAACCGAACGGCAGCCGCTTCGGTCGCGACATTGCCGGCGGCCCCCGGTGCATAAGGGCAGCCACCCAAGCCTCCAGCGGCCGAGTCCACTGTCCGGATGCCTTTCCCGATCGCAACCTCCACATTCGCCAGTGCCTGTCCACCCGTATCGTGAAAATGTCCGGCGAGACGGTCCGCAGACACGCGGTTCAGCACCTCATCCAGCATTCCGCCCACGGTATCGGGCGTTCCCCGGCCAATCGTGTCTCCGAGCGAAACCTCATAACAGCCCATTTCCAGCAGCGAAGCAGCTGCCTCAGCAACTCTTTCGGGGGCGGTGGGACCATCATACGGACATTCAATGACACAGGAAACATAGCCCCGCACCGGAATGCCCAGCGCCAGGGACTCACGGATGATCGGCCGAAACTCCGCCTCACTCTCCGCAATGGATCTGTTGGTGTTGGCATACGAAAACGCTTCGGAAGCAGACCCGAATACTGCGATCTCGTCCGCACCTGCCGCCACCGCAGCCTTGAAGCCTCTCATATTCGGAACGAGTGCGGCATAGGACACTCCCGGTACCCGATCCATACCGGCCATTACCTCGGCTCCATCGGCCATCTGTGGCACCCATTTCGGAGAGACGAACGACGCGACTTCAATGCGCCGAAACCCTACACGGCTGAGGCTATCAACAAGCTCGATTTTGCGATTCGCCGGTATCATTGCCGATTCGTTCTGAAGTCCATCGCGTGGACCTACCTCGAATATCTCGACAAACTCAGCCAATGATCACTCTCCTGGTTTCTGCGTTGACCTATTCGGTCAATACCGCAACCTCAGTCTTCAGGAGGACTGTAGAACTCGCGTTCGTAAAGCAGAGGCGATTCCGAAGCCGGTAGCGATGCCTGAAACGCCGGCCGCGCGGTGATCCGTTCGTACCAGGCGGCAAGTTGCCCGAACGGTTCCAGCTTCGCGAAGTGCCGTGTCATATAGAGCGCCTGGCCAACGGAAATGTCCGCGGCCGAAAATCCTCGGTCGAGAAGATACTCCCGCCCCTCAAGCCGTTCATCTATAGCGGCATAACATTTCCCAAGCCGCTTGGGTTCAAGCTTCATCAGAATTGGTGAACGCATCGAGTCGTCGTAAAGGACCACATGTTGCTGCGTCAGCGCAGCTCCGTGTTGGCTTACGGATTCGGCGAAATGAACCCAAATGAGCCATTCCGCACGTTCCCTGTCTCCAGTCGCTCGCCCAAGCCCTGACGCCGGAAAACGCTCGCAGAGATACTCGGTGATGGCACCGGATTCCCAAAGAATGCGTCCATCGATCTCCAGGGCCGGAATGCGGCCAACTGGATTGATCGCGAGATACTCCGGAGATCTGAGAGACTTATCGAACTTCCGTTCAACCACTTTGAAATCAACGCCAATTTCGTTCAGGAGCCATAAAGTGCGCATGGACCGGGTTTGCGGACAGTGATGCAACCGAATCAATTCTCCCCCTCCATCAATATAAGAATGGTCCCTGCTTCCACTTGGTGGCCTGGAGCGAAGGGAACCTCTGCCACAATTCCGTCACGTGCCGCGATCAGTGTATGCTCCATCTTCATCGCTTCGAGCAATGCAAGGCGATCCCCTTTGACGACGCAGTCCCCTGGCAAGACAAACACCGCCTTTACCTGACCGGGCATCGGAGCCTCGACCACATCGCCCGGCGCATCTGGTCCATCCGCCACAGAAAGTGGATCGAGCAATCCGAAGTGATGGCTCCCGTCCTGGAACACGCTGACCCCGCCACTGTGCCGCACACAGTGCGCGGAAGTCTTCACCTCGTCGACCCACCAGGCACCATCCCGCCACGCGATTTCGTGCTTGGTTCTCGCCACAGTTACAGTGAACTGTTGGGTAGCCTGCAGTTTGACGCATGCAGTGAATTCCTCGACATCCCACGTAAGCCTCACCTCATGCTCGATCGGTGTCCAGAGGGCGAACCCCGCCAAGGGATCATCCAGATGCTCCAGTTCCAATGCCGCCACTGCGGCAAGTGCCTTTTGATGCGATTCGGGCTCCGGCAGCCTTCCAAGTGCGTCAGCATGACGATCGATGAAACCGGTGTCCACGTCCTGTCCCTGCGCGCGCAGCCTACGTATCGCATTCAGGAGAAAGTCCCGGTTGGTGACCAGACCAGCGACCTCCGTCCTGACAAGTGCCTGACCCATCCGGGACAGCGCTTCGGAACGTGATCTGCCGTAAGTGATCACCTTGGCGATCATGGGGTCGTAATGGTGGCTGATGCGGTCCCCCGCCCTAACCCCGCTGTCGACCCTGACGTCCGAAGGGAACTCAAGATGCGTCAATGATCCGACGGCAGGCAGGAATCCCTTCCGCACATCTTCTGCATAGAGGCGTGCCTCAACCGAATGGCCGCGGCACGGAATATCCTCCTGCGACCTCGGCAGGGGAGAACCGCCTGCAACGCGAATCTGCCATTCAACAAGATCGATGCCGGTGATCGCTTCGGTAATCGGATGCTCCACCTGCAGCCGTGTGTTCATTTCCATGAAATAGAAGCGATCCGGACGCAGACCTTGATGGCTGTCGGCAATGAACTCGACGGTTCCCGCACCGGCGTAACCAATCGCCTTCGCCGCACGCACGGCCGCTGCGCACATGGCATCACGCGTTTCATCGGTCATTCCGGGCGCGGGAGCTTCCTCGATCACTTTCTGGTGCCGACGTTGAATCGAGCAGTCGCGCTCGTAGAGATGCACCACCTGCTGGCCGTCACCGAATATCTGCACCTCAATGTGGCGAGGTCTCCGCATGAATCGCTCAACCAGCACCGCGTCGTTGCCGAACGCGCCCTTCGCTTCGGCACGAGCTGACGCCAAAGCGTTCGCAAAGTCCGCCTGAGCTTCGACCCTGCGCATTCCCTTGCCCCCACCACCTGCGACGGCCTTGATCAGAACCGGGTAACCCAGGTCACCTGCCACGCGGAAAAGATGCCCGTCTTCCTGGTTTTCACCGTGATATCCTGGAACGACGGGCACGCCCGCCCGCTCCATCAGCACCTTTGCCCTGTCCTTGAGCCCCATTGCGCGTATCGCGTCCGCCGAAGGTCCGATGAAGATGAGCCCGGCTGCCTCGATCGCCTCCGCGAATTCTGGATTCTCGCTCAGAAAGCCATATCCCGGATGGATCGCCTCGCATCCAGTCTGAACCGCCGCATTGATGATCGCTTCACCATTCAGATAGCTTTCGGCAGGAGGTGAGGACCCGATATGTACGGCCATGTCGGCCATCGCCACATGTCTCGCCCGCTGATCGGAATCGGAATAGACCGCAACAGTCCCGATCTCCATGCGGCGGGCCGTCTCGATGATCCGGCAGGCGATCTCACCTCTATTGGCGATCAGAAGACGCTGAATCATCTCAAGCCCATCTCCATTGGAAGTCCTGAAGCCGAGTCGCCCCCCTATCGATGGCGACAGGACAACCATCGCCGAATCCCATTGAGCCGGATTGCTCCACGGAATCACCGACCAATCTGCCTGCCCCACTCACTTCATCCGCCTCCCAAACAACACGTCATCCTCTGTATTCAGACCCCATTTCTGCGGGCGCAGCGCAGATTCCGCCACGTTGTCCGTCTTCCATGCCGCCGAGCTGTGGATTTTGGCAGACATGGACACTGCACCTGACAGCACCGGATGGAACGGGAAACTACATTCTGAATACACCGAACTCCGTCTCCCCGATCGGCGCATTCAACGCTGCACGTAGACTGAGTGCCAGAACCTCACGCGACCTGCGTGGATCAACTATTCCGTCATCCCACAGACGTGAGGATGCATAGAGCGGGTGCGACTGGCGCTCGAACATCTCCAGCGTCGGGCGTTTGAATTCCTCTTCCTCTTCTGCCGACCATGTCCCTCCGGCCTGTTCCACCGATTCCCGTTTCACCGTTGCCAGCACATTCGCCGCCTGGGTTCCGCCCATGACCGAGATGCGCGAAATTGGCCATGTCCATAGGAACCTTGGCTGGTAGGCCCGCCCAGCCATTCCGTAGTTTCCGGCACCAAAGGAACCGCCCACCAGCATGGTGATCTTTGGAACGGCGGTTGTCGCCACGGCGGTCACCATTTTCGCGCCGTGCCGTGCAATGCCTTCCTGCTCGTATTTCCTGCCAACCATGAATCCGGTGATGTTCTGCAGGAACACCAATGGAATGCGGCGCTGGCTACAGAGTTCGATAAAATGGGCACCTTTCTGTGCGGAATCCGAAAACAGCACTCCGTTGTTCGCGATGAGTCCAACCGGACAGCCCAAGACATGGGCGAATCCACAAACCAGGGTTCCGCCGAACCGTGCCTTGAACTCATCAAGACGTGATCCGTCGACAATACGAGCAATCACCTCCCGAATGTCATAGGGCGTTCGCAGGTCCGCAGGAACCAGGTCGAGGATTTCATCAGGATCGAATGCAGGATCCTCTGGAGTGACCCACGAGACCGATTGGGAAGTAAGACGGTTAAGGGACCCGATAGCGCGGCGCGCAAGCGCCAATGCGTGAGCGTCGTCATCTGCCAGGTAGTCCGCGACACCAGACAGGCGGGTATGAATGTCGCCGCCACCCAGTTCCTCTGCCGAAACGACCTCACCGGTCGCGGCCTTGACCAGCGGCGGTCCAGCGAGGAAAATGGTGCCCTGTTCCTTAACAATGATGGTCACGTCCGACATGGCGGGCACATAGGCTCCGCCCGCTGTGCAGGATCCCATAACCACTGCGACCTGCGCGATGCCCTTCGCGCTCATTCGTGCCTGATTGTAGAAGATTCGCCCGAAATGGTCCCGGTCGGGAAACACCTCATCCTGGTTCGGAAGATTGGCGCCGCCTGAATCAACAAGATACACACACGGCAGGCTACATTCTGCGGCGATTTCCTGGGCACGAAGGTGCTTCTTGACCGAAATCGGATAGTATGTACCACCCTTTACGGTGGCATCGTTGCAGACGACCATCACGTCATGCCCCATGATGCGACCTATACCAGCGATGATGCCAGCGCAGGGTGCGGCACCGCCATATAGACCATGCGCCGCTGTCGCTCCGATTTCGAGAAACGGTGAACCAGGGTCGAGAAGACGTGCCAACCGGTCGCGGGGAAGCATCTTTCCACGGCTGAGGTGGCGGGCTCTGGCACGATCACTCCCACCGGCGGCGGCAAGTTCCGCCGCGTCAGTGACTTCCTTCAACGCAGCAAGATGCGCGGCACGATTGGTGGCCGCATCCTCTGAACCGACAACGAAATTCGAATTGAGCCTCATCCAGCAGTCCTGCGGGGCTCACGTCTCCGTCCTGGAAGCCGTCTGTTTCCAGAAGAAACGGTCACCCGTCGTAACCTGGCAGATGCAAGTTCAACCTGCTGATCGTTGCCATCCGGGCTGGAACCTGCCGCGACGCACGGAAGGGATCTGATCATTTCGGGCGACAGAACGCATGTCATGCCATGGCCTCCATCAGTTCCCGCCCGATCAGCATCCTTCGAATCTCGCTGGTTCCCGCGCCTATTTCCATCAGCTTTGCGTCCCTGAAGATACGTGCGACTGGCGCATCATTCAGGAATCCCGCCCCACCCATGGCCTGAACTGCCTGATGGGCCTGCTTCATTGCTTCTTCGGATGAATACAGCACGCAGGCGGCCGCGTCCTGCCGGGTTACCTCGCCTCTGTCACAGGCCTTGGCCACCTCATAGACGTAGGCCCTTGCCGAGTTCATCGCGGCATACATGTCGGCGACCTTGCCCTGCATGAGCTGAAAGCTGCCAATCGGCCGGCCAAACTGTCTGCGTTCGGCAAGATAGGGCATGATCTCGTCCATGCAGGCGGCCATGATTCCAGTGCCGATACCAGCAAGCACCACTCGCTCGTAATCAAGGCCTGACATCAACACGGTAGCGCCGCACCCTTCCTGTCCAAGTACATTTTCGTATGGAACCTCAACATTCTCGAAGATGAGCTCCGCCGTGTTCGACCCGCGCATTCCGAGCTTGTCAAAGTGTGGACCGGTCGAAAATCCGGTCATGGATCGCTCAATGATGAAGGCGGTGATGCCCTTTGAGCCGACGTCCGGGTCAGTCTTTGCGTAGACAACCAAAGTGTCCGCGTCTGGCCCGTTCGTGATCCAGTATTTGGAACCATTCAGCCGGTAATGATCGTTTCGCTTGTCCGCTCGAAGATTCATCGAAACGACATCCGATCCAGCTCCGGCTTCGGACATCGCGAGCGCACCCACATGTTCCCCTGATACGAGCCCTGGCAGAAACCGCTGCCTTTGTTCCTGTGTGCCGTTCAATCTGATCTGGTTGACACAGAGGTTCGAATGTGCGCCGTAGCTCAATGACACGGAAGCAGAGGCTCGCGCGATCTCTTCCACTGCCACGGTGTGGGCGAGATATCCCATACCAGCGCCGCCGAACTCCTCCTCAACCGTGACTCCCAGGATTCCCAACTGTCCCATTTCGCGCCACAGCTCGGATGGGAACACATTCGTTCGGTCAATCTCTGCAGCCAGAGGCTTCACGCGGTCCTGGGCCCAGCGATGGACGGTCTCCCGGAGCGCATTCACGTCTTCGCCAAGATCAAACCTCATGGATGCGGCGAACATGGGAATTTCCCTCCGGGATTAAATGAACGCTTGTTCAATAAATATCCTGCCCTTCCTTTCCCGTCAATCGGATTTCGCAAGAGTGAACTTGTCCGCAGGACTTCCACACTTACCGGGCTCCATCAATTCCGCAGTTCAGGGAGCCCATTCCGATTGCCGAGATAGCGGCGGGCTCGGGTTCCTATTCTGTAATCCCCGATGTCCAAACCCAGCGAAGGGCTTGTGCATACGCAAACTCCATATCGGTTCATTCTCTGATGGTTGCATCTGGCGTGACCGGCGTTTGCATGCAGCGAAGCGGTCCTTGCGAGGCCAATATCCACAATTTCGACACATTGGAGATCGTCCCGGAACAGCTCACAGCAACTCATGTCATCCATTTCCGGGGAACGAGGTGCAGGTACGCCTCAGAGTTTGACCAATAAGTCATTGTTTTAATCATATCATCCAGTTTCAGGCACTTACTTCCTTTGCCAGCCGCCGGAACAGGAACCGGCAGGCGGCCAGCCGCGCCCAGGCCACGGAACCCGCAAGGCTCCGCCCGCAGTCCTTCGCCAGACGGCGGCAGCGCGACATCCAGGCGAAGGCGCGCTCCACGACCCGGCGGCGGTACAGCACCGTGAACCCCTGGTTCCCCTGGGTCTTTCCACGATCCCCGGCACCTCGGGGACACCCGTCTCCGCGAGCCTGGCGCACGGTCCCGCGCCGCTGCAGCCGCTGCCGGCCCAGACCTCCGTCACCTCCGGCGCCTCGTATGTTCAGAGAATCAGAAATGAAAGGAGGTGGTGGCTGTGGAAAAATCTGGCGCGCTTTCCTGTGGAAAACATGCCGGTTGCCTTCCGCCGTTCCTCCGGTTCATTCCTGTGTCGGGGCCGACGCCGCCGGGTCCCACCCGGCGGCGTCGGTGCGGGGCTGGCCCCGCAGGACGGGTTGGACCGATACCGCCTTGGATCGCGACAGCGGATCCGTGGGGAAGCGTGGTCGGCCCGTCCTCCCGTCCGTCTCCCGGGTCCTGGATGGATGCCTGGGTTTTCAGAACCGGATCATCGCGAGGACAGGAGCGGGAGAGCATGACAGCCATAGTCGCCGGAATCGACGTAAGCAAGCGTACACCCGACATCCACGTCAACGGGCGTGACTTCACGGCCACCAACGACACGGTCGGCTTCCGAAAGGTCGCCCGCCTCCTCAGGGAGGGCGGCGCCGTGAAGGCCGTCATGGAGACCACGGGGCGCATGCACCGGGCGCTTCTGCAGTCGCTGCACGCCAGGGGTTTCGCCACCCTCGTGGTGAACCCCCGCCAGGCCCGGGACCTCCCGAAGGCCGCCGGGGCGCTGGGGAGGACGGACAGGGTGGACGCCAGGATACTGGCGGCCTTCGGGGCCGCGTTCCCGGAGATGCCGGCCACGGCGCCGGCCTCCGCCGCCATCGACCGGCTCCGCGACATGCTGGTGCTGCGGGACAGACCCGTGGACCAGCGCGCCGGGACGGGGACCGTCGTGTCGGAGGTCGGCGCCGGCGCGCCCGGCACGGAGGTCGGCAGGGTCCTTAAGGATATCGACGCCGCCATCGCGGCGCTGGAGCGGCGGATCGGCGGGACGGTTGCCGGATCGCCGGAGTTCGCCGACAGCCACCGCATCCTGACCTCGGTGCCCGGCATCGGCCCCGTCACCGCGGCGGCGCTGGTCGCGTGGATGGCGGAGCTGGGCTCGATCGGCAACCGGCAGGCCGCATCCCTGCTCGGCGTGGCCCCCTTCGCCCGCGACAGCGGCACCCTGAAGGGCGGGCGCCACATCGGCGGCGGGAGGGGACGTCCGAGGGACGTCGTCTATATGGCCGCGCTGTCGGCCAGCAGGTGCTCCCCGGACATGAGGGAACTGTACGATCGCCTCAGGGGGAGGGGAAAGCCCCACAGGGTCGCCCCCGTCGCCGTCATGCGCAGGCTGGTCGTGACCGCCAGCGCCCTTCTCCGCGACCGCCGGGTGTGGGAGGACCGGACGGCGGCCGCCGCCTGACGGCAGGCCGGACCGCGTCCGTCCGGCGCGGAAACGAATCACCTTCAGGCCGGCCGGGGTCTCCCCGGCGGGCGCTTCGGCGCGCCCGGACGGCGCCGCCTGTGGGGAACGCTGTGGAAAGGTCCGGGACAGCCGGACACGGAACCCGGAAAAAACGGAAAAAAAGCCGGATCCGGGCTTGATTCCAGACATGGATGCTTCCCCGGCATCTCCAGGATGACCTCCGGGGCGCCGTCCCGGTCCCGCGCGTCGGCCGTGTGGGCCTGGATCACGATCGGGTTCCCCTCCACATCGACGGCGATGTGACGCCTTCGGCCCCTGGCCTTCCTTCCGGCACCGTACCCCGACGGCCCCGCCGTCTCCGTCGTCCTCACCGGCTGGCTGCCGGTCCCGGCGGCGGTCGGCTCCGGGTCACGCCCCGCCCGGTCGCGCGCCAGGCCACGCGGCGCGTCCGTCATGCGCTCCAGGACGCCGCTGCCGCGCCACGGATGGAAACAGTCCTGGACCGTGGTGAACGGTGCGGAACACCTGGGAACCGCCCGCCACCGGCAGCCCGCCGCCAGCATGTACCGGATCGCGTTGAAGACCTCGCGGAGATCCGTGGACCGGGGGCGGTCCAGCTGCGACGGCGGCGGCGGAAGCGGCTCAACCAACGACCATTCCCCGTCGGTCAGGTCGCTTTCATATCGCTCCGCATTGCGCCTGTACCTCTCCCGGGTGGTCCCATTCCAGGCCATGGTATCCTCCCTGTCTGGTTGTTGTTCGACACGGAGATACCACATCTGGCGGAGGTCATCCACATTTTAGGTCAACCTCTCAGTCTGCAACGGAGTCGTCCGAACCTGTCAACGCCTTCCAAACAGTCGATACCTCAGCGCGAATGATGCGGGCGATCAACGCACAGTCATCAAGCGAAAACGTGAGCGGAATGCGCATGTCCATCAGCCCTGCCAGCACGCGGTCAGTTCCTGGCAACCTTTCTACAGGAGCATAGTGCCAACTGTCGTAGCGTGACGTAAAGCCCATGGGCTCTTCAGCACCGAACCATTTGAGTTCAACCCCACGTTCCCTACAGCGGGCGACGACATCTTCCACCGCACCTGGGCTCCAATCAGTTAACAGAAACTGTATTGAAGACCCAACGTAGGCCTCCTCCCGAGGCCGTTCGATCAATCGAAGTCCGGGCGTGTCCCGCAATCCGTCCTCGATGCAACGATACCGGGCATTCCATCGGCCGCACTGCGAATCAAGGTCCTTCAACTGCGGCCGCAGGACCGCCGCCCTCAGACTATCCATCCGGCCTGACAGATTCGGCGTGGAGTAGCGAATTTCATTGAAGGCTTCAGGCGGGGGAACGGCCAGATGACGACCGTAGAACATGTATGAGCCGGACAGCATTACGGCTCGAGCGGCAAGGGCAGCGTCGTCGGTCACCAGCAGACCACCCTCACCGGAATTCATATGTTTGTACGTCTGGGTGGAATAGCAGCCGATCACACCATGCCGACCCGACGGAATCCTGCGCCAACGCGCGCCCATCGTGTGCGCACAATCCTCGACTACCTTGACCTTTGAGTCATTGCAGATCGCCATCAAACGGTCCATGTCGCAGATATGGCCGCGCATATGGCTGAGCAGCAGAACGGCTGCACCGCTTGAGGCGGCCTTTGCCGACAGATCATCGAAATCGATCGTCAGTCCGTCTGTCGTCTCGACAAGAATCGGTTCCGCGCCTATGCCTGCGATCGCGCCCGGAACCGGGGCCAGCGAAAAGGCGTTGGACAATACGTGATCGCCCGGTGCCACTCCGACGGCACGCAGCGCCGTCGCAAGTGCGTATCCACCCGAGGTTACGGCAAGACAGAATTTCGCATCGACAAACTCCGCGAATTCCTGTTCCAGAAGCGCCACTTCGCCGACCTCACCGTTGATCAGGTTGTAGCGGTGCAACCGACCATGACGCATGACGTCCTGAGCCGCGGCGATGCCCGTTTTCGGAATCGGCTCCTGCTGCGTGAAACTGCCTGTGAAGACTTCGCTCATAGGCACAGATTGAGGGTGACTCATGACTTCGTCAATGGTATCGGCCGCATCTATATTGGGGGACTGCCAATCAAATTTCCGTTGTCAGTAGGTGGTTCCATCACTTCGCGTTGCCGCGGCACTGTCAGGCTTTGCTCCAGGTCAGGGAAGACAGGCTTAAGAACATCACTGATGATTCCGATCCAATCGTTCCAGTTAGTGAACCGTTCCTGCAAAGGACATGACGCATCAGCCAATCAGTTGCGGAACAAGTCCAACGAGTTTGTCGTAATGGTCAAGCTGCGCATCGGGTTGCAGTTCTTCGATACCTTTGCCTTCCGCGCCAAAGGTCACCAATATGCAGGGAACACCCGCGGCACTGGCTGTATCGCGATCAATCGCCGTATCACCAACCAACAACGATGCTTCGACGCTGCCGCCGGCGCGTTCGACCGCTGCGATATAGGGTGCCGGATGTGGCTTTCGCACCGGCAGCGTATCCGCCCCAACCAATGAATCGAATAGAGCCCGTATCCCAAGCCGCTGGATCAACTCTTCAGCCAGACCTTCCGGCTTGTTGGTGCATATTCCCGTCCGATATCCTGTTTCCCGCAGACGCTCCAACGCCACCACCATACCTGGATACAGCTGGGAAAAGACGTCTATATTCCGGCCATAATTCTCCAGCAGCAGTGGGTACTGGGCTCCGACCCGGTCATCACCGATTCCCAATCTCTGGAACCCCAATCGGAGAAGTGCCCGACCGCCATGAAAGGCGATTGTCTGATCCCCTTTGGGGTCAAGTACTTCCCCACATCCTAAGGCACGGAAACATGCATTTGCCGCAGCGATTAGGTCGCCGCTGGTATCCACGAGCGTTCCGTCGAGGTCAAATATCACCGTTCGCATGGCGCGCTCTTTGGCAGGTCTCGCCAACGGTCGCAACCTATCAGGACTATCGCTCCCGGAACCGGATAGGTCGCGAGAGCCAGGTACGGCGCGGTAACTGACCGAGCCAGAGCACGGTTCGAAGTTCGGGTATCATCGCAACTTGAATTCGAGACCGAGACGCTTCCCCGCCGAATCGTTCCGCACGCGGCGTTCGAGATGGCCGATTGCGGTGTCCTCGGCACGCTCACGGCGACCGCGCATGCTGCCACCCTGTCGGGCGCCGGCCGGCGGCAATTGAGCGTCACAAAGCGATGACTCCTGGAGAACGCAGCGATGACCCTGGTCCATAGAGGGTAGCAAGCCATTTGCAGGCGATTCCCCATCCTGCCGACCTCAACCCATCTGGACGGTCTCGGTCCAGAGGGCGTTGAGGGGAAAGGAGATGGCATCGAAGGGCGGCAGCGAGATCAGAGCGTCATCCATAAGTGTTGCCAGCAGTACCCACAGGCCGTTGCGAAGTTCTAAGGCCTCCAATGTCCGTGCGTCAGGATCCACGAACCAGAGATGGGAAACCCTCTCGCGGGCATAGACGCCCCGCTTTTCTCCCTGATCAAACCGTCTGGTCGATGGCGACAGCACTTCACACACCCAGTCCGGGGCCTGCGTGAAATAGGCTCCTTCCATATCTTCGACCATAGTCTCTCGACGCCAACCCGCGATATCCGGAACAACGATGTCCTCGCCAAGGTGCAGTTCCGGCTCAAAAAGGATCAACCAGCCACCCGGACCACCATCACCATAGTTGAATGGAGGGCCGATTTTCATTCCCATACCCGAACTTGCCCATGCATGGCGCTTGGCCGGTCTTGGCTGGGTATGCAGCGTTCCAGCGACCACTTCGGCCACCATGTGCGGCGGAGTGTCCAGAACGTTCTGATATGTCGCCGGCTCAGACACCTTCGCAATGCGTCGCGCTCTGCCCATGTCCATTCCTCATAGGTGACCATGCGGATGGATAACAAATGACGCACGGGCTGTCAGGTGGGAAACCGTCATTTGCGGATCAAGACCAATTTTGAGGTGGTTCCAAGCGGTGTGTTCAATCGCGCCACTTGATTCCAGACATGGTCGTTCCTGCCACCGTCGTGCTGATTGGTCCGGACGGCAATTCCATAGGGTGGACGTCCTTGGCAGTCAAACGAAATACTGGCTCATATCCAAAATCAAAACCGCACCTTTAGCGCCGAAGCCAAATCACTGATGAAAGGCTTTTGCTCTACCGCTGTCCCGAATCACGGCCGCCTTTCGTTATCGATTGGTTGCAGACACAATCCCTGCCAATCCACCGGCGGAGGTGGCCAACGTTGGTGCCTATGGATTATACCAATCCAAGACATGAGGGACTTATGAAAGAAGTGTCCATTAGGTGTCACTCAATCAGGTTAATGGACATGATTCGGATTCGCCTTGACTCTTCGTGCTGCCCAACCTGTCGAGCAGCATACGAATCCGTTGGCCAGAACACGAAAAGGCGCTCAACAAGAGCGCCTTTTCTGGAAGCCGGGGATCCGTCGCCATAGGCGACCGCCGATCATGTCCCGACATTTCATCTAACTACACAGGAGATCCGGGTTCGATTATCAATGGATGAAGAAACCGCAAAGAGGTTGGTGACATTCTTATCGCATGAAAGATTGAAAGCACTGATCGAAGTCACGGTCACACGGTCTTGTGCCATCGATCTGTATCAGGAAATCCTCGCTCTGGGCTGCGAAATGATTGAGGATTATAACCTTGAGTCACATCGACCAGCCGAAAAATCTGCGGTGGGTCAGGATTCCTTCGACACGAACGGTCGCATGAAAGTCTGGCGGACCTGATCAAGCGACCACCCCGGCATGTCGATTTCTTCTTCCATTTCCGCCTTGCTTGGTTGGCAGCTGCTCGGCTTCATGTCCGATGCCGACGTCCTCTATCGCTTGTTTGCCCCGCTTGCGGTGCAGGAACCTGAGGGTCAGGGACCCGTCGGTCAGCACATGCAGCCACTGGGTTTCGCCATCGGCCCTGAAGCCGGTCCCATCTGCATGCAGGGCCGGGCAGGTCAGAAGGTATTCGGCGGCAGCGGCCTGCCACGATCCAAGCGCATCGTGAAGGCGCTGGATGTAGCCAGGACAGCTGGCCTCGGACAGCTTGGGACCGGAGATGGCCCGCACCAGTTCGACGGCCCGGCGCAAAGACAGCATTTGGGCGATCAGCAGGCTGATCACGAATGCCTGAAAGCCAACGCCATATTGCAACGGCCCCGGCATGTTTTCAGGGAAGCGCCCCTTGGTTCGGGTCCGGCATTCGGGGCAGTCCCTGGTTTCCGCGACGACCCTTCTCTCGACAACTGTGAATTCGGGATCGTACTGGATACGCTGCTCGCGAGATGATGGTTCGACGTCTGGGAGATCAGCCCCGCAGCCGTCACAGGCATCGACGGTGGAGGTTTCCCCGACAGTGACCTTCCGGAGGTTTTCGCCCGTCATCCAGTTCGACTTCGCGCCCTTGCCGGAGTTCTTTCTGCTGCGTTGTCCGGTTTCGTCCTTATCCGTCCGCGATGGCGGGATACCGGAGTTTATGCCGGTTTTCCTGATGGCCTTCTCCAGAAAGACGGCGATCAGGATTCCCAATAGACCGCGCAACACGCCAATAACTGCATGGACGTCATCTGGAATCTTTCCCGCTTTGCGCAGCGAGGCAATGCGAGCCTTGGCTGCATCGAACTCGTCACGCAGGGAAGTGCCGTTCACGCCTGGCATCAGTCAGACCGCAGTGTCTTGGACATCAGGCCAGTGCCAGTCGGAAAGCGCATCGCCTCACGCTCCCACATGCCGCGAACAGCCTTGCCCGAACGGTCGACCCAATGCATCCTTTCCGGCTTCAACCGAACAGGGGCCATGACCCGACAGAAACATGAAAATCGCAATGGGGGAATCGAGAATGAACGATTCAGACCGTCGCAGCCAAAGGCGAAGGAGGTATATTGGCAGATACAGACCCCAAAACTGCTGTTGAGTTTTAGGGGCTTACATTAGGGGTGAGCAGTTACGGGGAGGGAATGAAAGTGATGCACAGGACGGAGATGGGACCGTTAAGGTCGGTGATGAAGAAAGAGATAGTCCGTTTCCGACCCGCTTCACTGGTACGGTTGCATTACCGGAAGTGACGCGGGAGGCGCGGGATCCATGGCGGGAAGGCGCGGAGGGACGGACGCGGGCGGCCACGGCGGCCCGGCGGGGCTGGTGGACGGAGGGCTTGGGACGCAGGGCTCCGGCGGCGCGCCGGGCGGCGGCACGGCAATCCGTTTCCCGGTCAGGCCCGTGCCCTGGGGGCGAAGACCGCGTCCAGGCTCCCGGCGTCGAGAACCGCCATGGCCTAGGCCTCGAGGTCGTCCGCCGTGGCGGCGCACACGCGGTCACGCACCGTCGCGGGCAGCCGGCCGAACCTTCGCTCAAGGAGCCGCAGCAGCAGCGCGGCTTTGCCCTCTGCCCTGCCCTCCTGCATCCATGTCTGCGCGATCGTTCCCATCAGGGTCTCCCATCGTTGTGGCTTCGCGCGCCGGAGCGACGCCTCCAACGCCTCCGGCGTCAGGTCCATCCGATCCGTCACGAAGCCAAAGCCATGGCTTCCTGAAAATCCAATGGCCATTTCGGGACCTATGTCCTGTTGGACCGATGCTTCGTCAAGTTCGCCGGACGTTTGCTTTCATCAACGGCGAGGAAGTCTCAGCCATCCCCTCCGCCCTGCGATCCTGCATCCATGTCTGCGCGGTCGTTCCCATCAGCGTCTCGCATTGCTGTGGCCTCAGGCGTCAGATCCATCCGCTCCGTCACGTAGAACAGTGCATGCCTTCGGCGGGCGGCCGGAGCCGCACCCGCGGTCACGCACCGTCACGGGCTATCTGCATAAAAGGTCCCGAAACGGCCATAGATTCCATGACTGCCGTCCTGGCGCCGGAGCGACGCCTCCAGCGCCGCCGGCGTCAGGTCCATCCGCTCCGTGGGCTTTGGCCGGCCATTGCGGTCAGGCCCCCGCCCTGGGGGCGAAGACCGCGTCCAGGCTTCCGGCGTCGAGAACCGCCATGGCCCAGGCCTCGAGGTCGTCCGCTGTGGCGGCGCGCACGCGGTCACGCACCGTCGCGGGCAGCCGGCCGAACCGGCGCTCAAGCTGGCGAAGCAGCAGCGCGGCGGAGCCTTCCGCCCGGCCCTCCGTCCTGCCCTCTGCCCTGCCTTCCGCCCTGCCCTCCTGCATCCAGGTCTGCGCGATCGTTCCCATCAGGGTCTCCCATCGTTGTGGCTTCGTGCGCCGGAGCGACGCCTCCAGCGCCGCCGGCGTCAGGTCCATCCGCTCCGTCACATAGAGCAGTAGATGGCGCTCGAATGCGCTGCCGTCAACCGGTCCGCCGGTGATCATGTCGAGCACCTCCTCCGGGACGCCCTCCCGGAACACCTCCCGCAGCGCCAGCAGGCCCGCCAGGACGTCGGGGGCCTGCGGGAGGGATCCGGCCCAGATCCCGCAGCGAGTAGGCGAACCCGGCAACCGGGTCGCCGGTCCCGGCCGGGGCGTCGACCATCTCCGCCAGCGACAGGGGCGCGGTCCAGCGGCCCGTCCCGTGGTAGAACACCACCGGGAAGATCGGCGGGAGACGCCGGTCGGCGGCGTAGCCGCGCTCCTCGAACTCGCGGGTCCAGACGCTGGTCATGTAGCGGGCGAGCTGGAGCGGCGTGGCGGGATCGACGTGGGACTTGTGCTCGAGCAATGCGTAGACCCGCGCCGGGCGGCCATCGAGCAGCCGGACACGGAACAGCGCGTCGCACTGGGTCCTCGCGCCCTCCCCGTCGACGAAGCTGCCCTCGACCGGCTCGGGCGGGCGGTCGGGGTCCAGCAGTTTCACCACCGCCTCGGGCAGGCAGTCGCGCAGGAGCGCGGCGGCCCGCCCGGGATTCGAGACCATGGCCCGGAACAGGGCGTCATGTGGCGTCGTCGGGAGGGTCATGGCCCCCCGCCGGCCTCGTAGGCCGCGAGGGCGTCCTCCAGAAGGTCGTTCAGGCGGCGGCCCTCCCGGCTGCTGGTCTCGGTCAGCCTGCCCCGGAGTTCCGGAGAGACGTATATCCGCCAGTATCCCATGTCCTGGTTCAGGGGCGGGCGGCCCATCCTGCGGGGTGCGACGGCCGTTCCCGTCCCGTCCCGCGTCCCGCGCCCGAATCCATGCCGCTCGCTGATGGCGGCCACGCCGTCGAATTTCGCGCGGTCGACCTTCGCCTTTCCGGGCCGTCCCCTGAGTTGGTCGCCAATGCGGGTCCCGCCGCCATCCTCGTCCAGATTCAGAAATCCCGTCATTCCCCAACCTCCATCATCCCGGCTATCTCCCGGGCGAGCGCCCCTGCGTTGTCCTGCGCCCGAAGGACGGAACGGGAGGGTTCCAGCTCGAACAGCGTCCGACCCTCCGCCATGACCCTCTCATATGGCGCGCGCCTGATAAGTTCCACCCTGCATCGCCGGACATCCGACCTGTCCAGTTCCGCGATGACCTCCCGGTGCGATGCCGTTGTGGTCGCCGCATCCGTCTGTGTGATCAGGACCGCCGATGGAATCACGCGCTTCATGGCCCTTGACGTGGCCTGGATGAGCTTCAGGGCCGAACCGGCCGCATCGCCGTCCAGGGCGCTCGGGCGCATCGGGACGATGCAGAGGTCCGAACTCGAGGCCACGTAGGAGGACATCAGCCCGGCGACGCCCTCAAGGTCGACGATGACCACGTCGTTCGTTTCCTCGATCCGTTCGAGACTGTCGACGATCGCACTCTCGTCGGTTTCGGAGAGCAGGGTGAAAGGAGGCCGGCCGAGGCTGTTCCCCTCGCGCTTCGACCGCCATATGCGTCCGAGACTCTCGTATGTTCCAAGAATCAGGAATGAAAGGAGGAGGTGGCTGTGGGGAACGCTGTGGAAAGGTCCGGGACAACCGGACACGGAACCGCGGAAAAGTCGGATCCGAGCTTGATTCCAGACATGGATGCTGTCGGTATTTTTGGATACAGCAGCATGAGCAGGGACCGGGTTTTTGGCGAGATCCGAAACTCCCTTAGAGTTTGACTCATAAGTCATTGTTTCAATTATATCATTCAGTTTCAGGCACCTGCGTCCCTTGCCAGCCTTCGGAACAGGAACCGGCAGGCGGCCAGCCGCGCCCAGGCCACGGAGCTCTCCATGCTCCACCCGGAATCCTTCGCCAGACGGCGGCAGCGCGACATCCAGGCGAAGGCGCGCTCCACGACCCAGCGGCGGCACGGCACCGTGAACCCCTGGTTCCCCTGGGTCTTTCCACGGTCCCCGGCACCTCGGGGACACCCGTCTCCGCGAGCATGGCGCGCGGTCTCCCGCCGCTGCAGCCGCTGCCGGCCAACGGCTCCGTCACCTCCGGCGCCTTCCCGAGCGTCGCCAGGATGACCTCCGGGGCGCCGTCCCGGTCCCGCGCGTCCGCCGTGTGGGCCTGCACCGTGATCGGGGTCCCCTCCACATCGACGGCGATGTGACGTCTGCGGCCCCTGGCTCTCTTTCCGGCGCCGTATCCCGACGGACCGGCCATCTCCGTCGTCCTCACCGGCTGGCTGCCGGTCCCGGCGGCGGTCGGCTCCGGGTCACGCCCCGCCCGGTCGCGCAGCGCGTCCATCATGCGCTCCGGGACGCCCGTGCCGCGCCATGGATGGAAGTGGTCCCGGGCCGTGGTGAACGGCGCGGAACATCTGGGAACCGCCCGCCACTGGCAGCCCGTCGCCAGCATGTACTGGATCGCGTCGGGGACCTCGCGGAGATCCGTGGACCGGGGCCGGCCCAGCTTCGACGGCGGCGGCGGAAGCGGCTCGACGAGGGACCATTCCCCGTCTGTCAGATCGCTTTCATATCGCTCCGCATTGCGCCTGTACCTCTTCTGGGTGGTCCCGTTCCAGGCCATGGTATCCTCCCTGTCTGGTTGGTTTCTGACACGGAGATACCACATCTGGCGGAGGCCATCCACATTTTAGGTCAACCTCTTAATCTTGACGCTGATAGCTCGCCGTTTGTGACATCCCGAATATTTGGTGCGACCGCGGTGGATTGCATGGGGGAACTGCAAAAGCTGGAACGGTTCGTGGAGGAACTGCGGTGGTGGTGGTCCGACCCGGCCTTGACCCAACAAAGCCCCGTCGGATAGTTTGTACATGGAACCGCTTCAAGAGAACCTGCCGGAGCTGACCACCAACTCCCGATCCGATCCCATGTCGGTCCATCGGGTGACTGTGCGGATGATGTTGCACTTCGGAGCGGAACGGGCCTTCATTCGCATACAATCCTGTCGACCGAAAACAAATCACGAAGTGAACCGTGGCTAGCCATCCAACAGATGAAATTGACACAAGCCCTCAGCGAAGAATTTCCGGTGCTTCTTCCATTCGGTCAGGAAGTGGCAATAGTCCCTGTGACCGGACAGGGCAAACTGCCATGCCGGAGGGCTACCGCCACCTGATCCATGAGGATAGATACCAGATATACACGCTTAGGAAATGCGGACCTTTCGATTGTGGAACTTCGAAGAGGAAGTGGGACCCGAGAAATCGATCAGGTGAAAGGTTACACCGGCTAGCCGAGATCTTCCCGACCAGCAAAATCAGGCTGGCGGACCAACTTCACATCAGGAATTCAGGCTCCGGGGTCTGTAGCATTCTCTCGCCAGTCGCTCTAGATTGACACCACAGTTAGCGGCAGGATCCGCCCGGCATGGAGCAGGGACCACCAGCAGGGCGTATGAATTTGGCGGAGGGCAGCACATGCCGACAGCTCTGATCGTTCTGGCCGCCGGACAGGGACTCCGGATGAAATCCGACCTGCCCAAGGTTCTTCATCCACTCGGAGGCGCACCCTTGTTCCTCCATGCGGTCAGATCAGGGCAATGCCTCCCACCAGAGCGAACAGTTCTCGTGGCCGCGGCTGGAGCCGATGCAGTCGCGAGAGCGGCGGCAAACGCAGGCTTCGGAATCGAAACCGTCTTTCAGGCCGAGCAGTTCGGTACCGGACACGCGGTGCTTCAGGCCGAAACTGCCCTTCAGGACTTTCGTGGCGACGCTGTGGTGCTGTACGGCGATACCCCGTTCATCCGCGAAGATACGCTCAGGCGAATGATCGCGGCCAGGGAGTCGGGATACGATATCGTCATCCTTGGATTTGAAGCCGCTGACCCCGGTCGCTACGGCCGGGTCGTAATGGATGGCAACGAGGCGCTAAGGATTGTCGAATTCAGGGACGCTACAGAAACGGAGCGCACCATAACGCTTTGCAACAGCGGCATCGTCATGGCTGATGCTGAGAACATGTTCGAACTCTGTAGGTCGCTGTCGGACGAGAATGCCAGTGGCGAGTACTATCTGACCGACATTGTGGAAAAAGGTCGCAGACGCGGCCTCAGCGCAACGGCGGTGATCTGCGATGAACGGGAAACACTCGGCGTCAATACCCGTTCGGATATTGCCCGAGCGGAAGCCGTCTTTCAGGAGCGGGCACGCGCCGACGCCATGGAAAACGGTGTCACGATGATCTCCCCTGAAACCGTCTTCCTCTCCTACGACACTAAGCTGGGTCAGGACTGCGTCCTTGAGCCCAATGTGGTCTTCGGGCCCGGCGTCACGGTGGAGGACAGCGCGACCATCCGCGCCTTCAGCCATCTCGAAGGTGCCCGTGTTGGCCGCGGCGCCATTGTGGGACCCTTTGCCAGACTTCGCCCCGGCACAACGCTGTCCAGCGGAGTGAAGGTCGGAAACTTCGTGGAGATAAAGAATTCCACGCTTGGGGACGGCGCCAAGGCCAGCCATCTTGCGTATGTCGGAGACGCCCATGTTGGCCCGGAAGCGAATATCGGTGCGGGGACGGTCACCTGCAACTACAACGGTGTCGAGAAGCACAGGACCGAAATCGGCGCTCGCGCCTTCATCGGATCGGACACAATGCTTGTAGCTCCAGTCCGGGTCGGCGACGGCGCCATCACCGGAAGTGGCTCCGTAATCACCAAGGATGTGCCTGACGGTGCATTGGCCATCGCACGGGCAAACCAGAAGACCAAGCCAGGCGCGGCGCGACGTCTTCTGGACCTATACCGACGGTCCAGGGAAAAGCGTCGGAAGCAATCGTAGCATGTGTGGAATAATCGGAGTTCTTGGCCAGCACGAAGCTGCCCCAATCATGGTGGATGCACTGAAGCGTCTGGAGTACCGTGGCTATGACAGCGCCGGAATCGCAACGGTTGACGCGAACCGACGACTTGCAAGGCGCCGCGCCGTCGGGAAGCTCTTCAATCTCAGTGATCTGCTCGTACATGAACCGTTGACGGGCAAATCCGGAATTGGTCACACACGGTGGGCCACCCACGGTGCAGCCAGTCTTGGCAATACGCATCCACATAGAGCGGGGCGTGTTGCGGTGGTTCATAACGGAATAATCGAAAACTACCGCGACCTTCGCGCAGAACTCGAACTCGAAGGTACACGATTCCGGTCCGAGACCGACACCGAGACCGTTGTGGTGCTGGCGGAACGTTTTCTCAGCCAAGGGTTAGGCCCATGCGATGCGGCGCAACAGGCCATCGCGCGTCTCGAAGGCGCGTTTGCCCTGTGTTTCCTTTTCGAAGGAGAGGACAATCTCCTGATCGCCGCGCGCAAGGGCTCGCCGCTGGCGATCGGGCACGGAACCAATGAGGTTTTTGTGGGGTCAGATGCCCTCGCTCTGGCGCCGCTCACTGACCGAATAACCTACCTCGAGGAGGGCGATCAGGCCTTTCTGACCCGTAGCGACGTGAAGATCGTCGACCGAAGCGGGAGGTTCGTGAAGCGGCCCACTGAGACCATTCGCATCGACCGCACTCAAATCGGCAAGAGTGGGTACAAGCATTATATGGCCAAGGAGATCGCCGAACAGCCGAGCGTCGTCGCCGATGCACTCGGTCGCTATGTTCCACATGACAGTATCACCATCAATCTTCCGCAACCGATCGACTTTACGGAATTCGATCGGATCAGCATTGTCGCCTGCGGTACTGCATATCTTGCTGGCTTCATCGCAAAGTACTGGTTCGAAAAACTCGCTCGAATACCCGTGGATGTCGATATCGCCAGCGAGTTCCGTTATCGCGAGCCACCGATCCCGGAGCGGACCCTGTCCCTGTTCCTCAGCCAGTCAGGGGAGACCGCGGACACGCTTGCAGCGCTAAGGTATTCCAGGGAAAGGTCGTTCGCCGTTTCGCTGACAAATGTCACAACAAGTACCATTGCCCGTGAGTCGCATCTAGACCTTCCCATCATGGCCGGCCCGGAAATCGGCGTGGCCTCAACCAAAGCTTTCACCTGCAAGCTGGCATTGCTTGCGGCGCTTGCCCTGCAGGCGGCGGTGACACGCGGCACAATGGATGCGGAAGGGTTTCAGTCGCATGCCAAGGCGCTTCGCACATTGCCCGGGCGTCTCAGCCTGGTGCTCGACCGAGGTGCCGAAATCTCCGAAATCGCCCGGCAGATGGCCGACGCCAGGGATGTTCTGTTCATGGGGAGGGGTGCAATGTACCCACTTGCTCTCGAAGGGGCGCTCAAGATGAAGGAAACCAGCTACATTCATGCCGAAGGCTATGCATCGGGCGAACTCAAGCACGGCCCAATTGCCTTGGTCGACAGAACGGTTCCCATCGTGGCCCTGGCACCGCAGGACGCTCTCTTCGAAAAGACCGTAAGCAACATGCAGGAGGTGATGGCAAGACTTGGGAAGGTACTGCTGATAACGAACTCAAAGGGGGCTGCAACTGCCGGTGGAGATGTGTGGAAAACGTTGGCGATGCCCGACGTGCAGCCGCCCTTTGCGCCACTCCTCTACGCACTTCCTGTACAGCTTCTGGCCTATCACACTGCAATTGCCAAGGGGACGGACGTCGACCAGCCGCGCAATCTCGCCAAGTCAGTCACTGTGGAGTGAGATATGGCCAAACGGTACGCCCGGATCGACAAACGCATGCAGGACTTCATCGAAGCCCAACATGTCTTTTTCGTAGCCACGGCCGCCTCGGAAGGGCGGGTGAACATCTCACCAAAGGACATGGACTCACTGCGGGTACTGGGCCCCAGGAGAATACTCTGGCGAAACCTCACTGGCAGTGGCAACGAAACTGCCGGGCACCTGCTACAGGCCAATCGCATGACACTGATGTGGTGCAGTTTCACGTTGCGACCCCTGATTCTCCGGGTCTACGGAAACGCCCGCGCCGTTCACCCGCACGATTCGGATTGGTCAGAACTCGGCTCTCACCTGCGACCCGCCATTGGCGCACGACAGGTTTTCGACCTGAATGTCGAGTTGGTGCAGACCTCCTGCGGATATGGTGTTCCTTTCTTCGACCATGTCGGGCCGCGGACGACGTTGGAGAAATGGGCCACCGACAGGGGACCGGAAGGCATCAGGCAGTTCTGGGAGGATCACAATCAGGTCACACTGGACGGCGAGCCGACTGACATTGTTTCCGGATCATGACGCCTGAGGCTGCGCTCAGTTTACTGAGGGCCCGCGCTCAGCCCGGCAAAGCCGCGAAGATGGCAGCCTATCACAAGGTGCCAAGACAGTATCTGGGGGTGACCAACCCTGATATTGATAGATTGACACAGGTCTGGCGCCGGGAACTCACGCTTGATGGACGCGTTGCGCTTGCGGACGCACTGTGGCGTTACGACATCCACGAGACCCGCGTTGCAGCCGCCAAGTTGTTGACGCAAGACCGCATCCAGCAGGACGGGGCTGTCTGGCAGTTGATCGCGTCCTGGGTTCCGGAGTTTGACGCTTGGGCAGTAGCCGACCACGCAAGCATCGCTGGACAGAAGCGTCTTCTGGCAAAACCCTCCCGGCTGGATGAGATCGAGGCATGGACCCAAAGCCCTCTCCTGTGGGCTCGCAGGGCGGCTCTGGTCATGACGCTGCCTTGGGCCAGAATGAAGAATCCCAGTCCCGATGAACTCGCCACCCGCGACCGAATCCTCGGATGGGCAGCGGGATATGTCGAAGATCCCGAATGGTTCATCCAGAAAGCTGTGGCTTGGTGGGTCCGTGATTGCTCAAAACGAGATCCCATGCGTGCACGAATCTTTCTGAACTCCTACGGGGAACTGCTGAAGCCGTTTGCCCGTCGCGAAGCCGGAAAATACCTCCCTCCGCCCTGAGTCGGCGAATGAGTCCATGCCGCACCGTTCAGGATCCCGCTGGCCAGTTCAAACCGCCCAACCGCAGCGTCTCTATGGGTCAGAAACACTGAAGGCGGGCGCCTAAGAAGAAGGCGGATTTCATTACCTGTGGCCAACGACGAAGCGATGGGCTAACAGGCTTGGCAGCAGATTCCTCACGATGGCACCCATGCTGCATAGGCCTGATTTCCAACGATTCGCCACCAAATATGGACTGGAACATCTGGGGGCCCGTATTCGGCAAGCGACCACCGGTATTGAGCCGTCCAGATATGGGCAACCCTTTGGTCGCAAGGACCACCGAGGCATTCGCGATGCGAAAACGGATCAATCCCCTATCCGTATTTCGCCCGGATATCGAATGGCGGTCGGCCCTGACACCAACCTTCCACCGCTGCTGAATCCGCGGCCTGCTTCCAGATCGGATTCCTGCAAGCGATGACCCCGAGGGACCAGAGCCTCCAATCCGGTCGAATGTCCAGTATGGCTGGCCCTCCCCGGGAGGCAGGTGAGAGACTGAACACCGGCAATGGACAGCCGGGGCGCAGTATCCTTGATCGTCTTTGCCGCTACTACCTTGCATGCATCCAGTTCGATTTCATAGAGGTTTCGGCTTGGCAAACGTCCAAATTTGACGATTTGGACTACGTCGAGTTGGGGGCGTTGCCGGGGTCCGCTGACGCCCTGACGGAGAATGCGGATGCAATGCGGATGCTTGCGCGGAAGTCAGATGACAAAGGCCGTTTCAAGCTATTCCTCGGCTATCCGACAGCACTATACCGGCCAAGAAGGGACGAAGGTCTGCTTCTGCAACCGTTGGTTCTGTTTCCTGTCAATGGCTCGCGTACCGGTCCGGTCCTTGACCTCTCCTTTCCTATGCTCAACAGGAAACCGATACAGAGGTTCACCGGTGCGAAGCGGGAAAGACTTGTCAACGAGCTTATCGAAATCGAGCGGAATCTCGGCTTTGAGGCTATAGATGAATCACCTTTGCCCTCCGATCTCGGCCTACGCCTCCAGAAGCTTAAAAGGGAGTGGCCCTGGAGGGAACCAATCGACCCCACCGCCCTGTCGGGAGAGACCTCTCCGATCCTCAACGTCCGTGAGCCCGGGATTCATAATAGGGCGGTGCTGATCGTCTCGAAGGGTAATCCTTACACGATAGGACTTGAGCGGGAACTTAGGCAACTCGCAGGCATGTCGTCCGATAAGTATCGGGATACCCCCATCAACCACTGGCTGACGGGCGACGACGTTTTTCCAGCACGCCCGGCGGCGCGGGCCAAAGAGGCGCCACTGCTTGAGGTTATGCCTATGAACACCGAACAGCGGCAAGCCGTTCGATCGGCCCTGACCCGCCCCCTATCGATCATTACGGGGCCTCCCGGAACCGGAAAGTCACAGGTTGTTTCAAACATTCTCGTCAATGCGGCTTGGTCAGGAAAACGAATCCTCTTCGCTTCAAAGAACAACCGAGCTGTGGAAATTGTCGAAACCCGCGTGAACGGGCTCGGCCCACGCAGAACACTGATCCGCCTCGGTTCGCCGCGTCATTACCTCCAACTGACCGAAGGTCTGATTGAATTGATGTCGGCAAGCTGTACAGAGTCCGACATCGAGGATCTCAAGGAGTATAGTGGCCGCCACGAGGTTCTTTCCAGGGAATTCGCAGCAATCGATGCGGAAGAGCAGGCATTGATCAAGCTCCGCAATGAGGTGGATCGGCTGGAGCAGGACGCAGAGGGTGCCCGTCGGTTGCTCACGTCGGAGACCTTTGCCCACCCTGAGAGACTGAATACCAAGGCATTTCGGAACGCACTTGTTGAAATCGAGGGACTGATTCTACGGGCGGACCGGCAGACGGCGTCATGGCTTACACGGATCCGATGGCCAACCATCTCGCGAGTTCGGATACGCCAGCTTCGGAAGAACCTTTCCGAACTGACTGCCATATGCGCGTTTCCCGACATTCCGGAGCCACCAGCTGTTCGGGAGGACACGCTCGACGATGTTCGCGCCTACTGCAATTCCATTGGCAGGCTTCTCGACGCCACGGATCGGGCCCTGGAATATCGGAAAGCTCTTACCCGCCTTCAGGATGCCGAGGCTCTCGAGGAACTGGCACGCCGCAAAGCCGACCTGCTCGGCCATGTGTCGGACAACGCGAAACTGCTTTGGAGCCAGTGGCTACAGACGCAGCCATCGCGGATCCGGACGGAGGACCGCGTTCGCCTTGGCAGATACAAGTCGCTTTTCCAGATGCTCTCGGAGGCAAAGCAGGATGGACCCCTGGCATCCTCAATTCGGGAGAAGTTCCGCAACGTACTGGAGGAACTCGGGCACTTTATGTCCTGCTGGGCGATCACCAACCTATCGGCACGCGGACGCATCCCATTCGAACCTGGCATTTTCGACATCGTGGTGTTCGACGAAGCGAGCCAGTGCGACATTGCGTCAGCACTTCCGCTACTGTTCCGTGCAAAGTCGGCAGTCATCATCGGAGATTCCAAGCAGCTCTCACATATCAGTGGACTTCGGCACGGTCAGGACCAAGCGTTGCTGGAAAGATTCGGCCTATTGTCGGACTGTCCGGAATGGGCCTACTCGTACCAATCCCTGTTCGATCTTGCTTCCGTCCGTGCCGACCCCGAGGCAATCATCAGCCTCGTTGACCACCATAGGTCACATGCGGACATCATCGAGTTTTCCAATCGGGAGTTCTACGGCGGACGGCTGCGCATCGCCACGCGATATGACGGACTTGCAAGGCCCGCCAGCCGTGAACCCGGGATCCGGTGGATCGATACAAAGGGCAAGACCACGCGGCCACGGCAGGGTGGCGCGATCAATATGCGGGAGATCGATCAGGCGGTGGAGGTCCTGCGCGATCTGGTTCTGCACAAGGGCTACAAGGGATCGATTGGGTTCGTCACTCCCTTCAGCGTTCAAGCCAGAACGCTGACAAAAGCCATTGGCACCGATTCCCAACTCAGCGCCAAACTTGGCCAAGCCGGATTCCTGGCCGACACCGTCCATAGCTTTCAGGGAGACGAAAGGGATGTAATGCTGTTCTCGCCCGTGCTTTCGGAAGGCTGTCACGAAGGCGCCAGGACCTTCCTCAGGAACAATCCCAGCCTATTCAACGTTGCGGTCACCCGCGCCCGCGCCCAGTTGATCGTTGTCGGTGACCGGAACGCCTGCATAGGGTCAGACATTGGGTACCTATCGAGGTTTGCCGAGTATTCCGCCGAACTCGACCGCGATCAGGGCCAGTCAGTCGAGGCGACCGAGGCGGACCTCGGCCCTGACTATCCCGAAGTCCCCCGTTCCGAGTCCGTCTCCGATTGGGAACGCATTCTATACTCGGCACTGTTCAAAGCTGGCCTCAGACCCATTCCACAGCACCCTGTCGAAAAGTACGTTGTGGATTTTCTGGTCACCTCCGGCCAGCGCCGTCTGGTCATCGAAGTCGATGGGGAAAGGTATCACAGAAGCTGGACGGGCGAACTCTGCAGACGGGATCAGATGCGCAACCAGCGGCTCTTTGAGCTTGGCTTTGACGTGATGCGATTTTGGGTCTATGAAATCCGGGACGATATCGCGAATTGCGTTCGCAGAGTTCAGATCTGGAAGGAAAGGACAGACCAAGGTCACATGGGCGAAGGCGACGGCAATGCCAGATGAACGGTTCTACATTGGCTCCGCTTCGATTCAAGGGCGAAACACCGGCCATTTCCGCAGCGGGGGATTGGCCCGAACGGAGGAAATGGCCTGAAAGCGCGATTCCCGGCAACAGGCTGGAAAGTCCTTCCGGGGACCGGAAGGGCCAGCACCCGATCCGGATCCGGATCAGACGTCAACGGCGTATGTGTTTCCGATGGGACGGAACGGATTCCCATGATGTTGAAATCGTGGACTATCACTGACTTTGGGTGAGCGACATGTCTATCCTTGCGAACCCGGGACATCCCGGGGAGATCCTGAGAGAGGAGTTCCTTGATCCATTCGGCCTGAGCGCCGGAAAGCTGGCGAAGGCGCTCAATCTGCCTCGCACGCGGGTCAAGCGGCTCGTGTCCGGCGCGCTTGGCATCTCGCCGGACACTGCGTTCCGTCTCTCCAGATAATTCGGGACGAGTCCTGAATTCTGGCTGAACCTGCAGCGCGGCTACGACCTGTCCGTTGCCGCTCAGGACCGGCGGCTTGCACGGGCTCTTGAGGACATTCTTCCCAGGGTGGGCTAGACGGCCGGAAACCTGCAGGTCTCCGACGCGGCACAACTGGGCTTGGCGGGATCAATGACCTGCAGGTCGATCAGGAACCGGCATTCGGACGGAGGTCGCCAGCGTCATCCAGCGGCCCCTCGCCAGACGTCGGCAGCGCATCCATCATGCGTTCCGGGACCGATGGTCCGGCGGCGGCCCGGCTTAATTCGCGGCGGGACGGGAAGTCCGACAAGAGGTCCATCCGTCTTTGATCAGGTGACTTCCATACTGTTCCCTGATGGTCCCTCTTCTGGCCATGCCAGCCTCCCTCTCTGTTTGAGGTCCGCCAAGGGAACACCGCCTCCGTCGGAGGCCGTCCACATTCTGGCCGGCGCTCTGGCCTCTCATATTTTCAGGTTTACCCGAGCAGGTTCGCGCCAATTCGAGCATTTCCGCGTGTTCCTCCACACGTCTCTACATAGGGCGCTTGTGTGTTGATTGGCCTATCCTACCCCCATTGATGGCGGAGGTGTCAGGCACCCGGAAGTGCCAGACAGGTCATCTTTACAATGGATCCTGTCACTTCGGACTCGCAACCCCGGGGACCGTGGTCTGTCAGCCGACCAGTCAGTCCCATCCCCGGTAGACTGCCAGTTCCAGCAAATCTCCAAGCGGCGCATCCAGCAGCCGCATCGCCGCAAGCGAAATCTGGCTACCACTGCCAGCCACGCCTCCACTCGGAATCAACTCTACTCGCACGCTGCGGTTGCCGGCAGAGTAGTGGACGTGCCCTGCGGTCGGTTCACTGACAAGTGGTGTCCTCACCCAGAGACCGGCATCATTTGGATTGCCTAGCGACGCGATGGTCTTCCCAAGAAACGAGCCACCGCTTCCCAGAGTGGCATCGACCGCCTCTGGAACTTCGTCCAGGCTCGTTGGCGAAGCGGCTCCCGGCACATCCTCGGCAGTGCCCGTGTCCACTGTCTGGGCATTTTCGTCAGGTCTGTCAGGTGAATCGGAAACTGGCCAGAAGACCACGCCTTCGCATCCGGCCAATGCCAGCACACTTGCCAGGGCCAAAGGAATCGAACCGATGAATCTCATGCAATCAGGATAAAGCAAAAGCAGCAAACCCTCAATGTCCGCCAACCAAGGCTATCGCATCTGGAGTCTTCGCTTTGACAGATGGGAACAGATTGCGAACAGAAATGGCGCTCCTTTCGCGATTGTGGTCAGGTTTGGAGGATTTCAGGCATCAAATCGACCACAGAGGCCCAAATGCGATTGCCTTGGTCCGGGGTGTGATTTCGTTATGGCGAACCGCAGTTTTCCAGTGCGTTGAAACTGAAAGACATTTTCCTGGTTTGATCCGTGCGAATCCGCGAAGATTCGCGGCGCAGCCCGCTGCTTTTCCATGTCCGGCCTGTCCGCCGACGTTCCTGACCCTGGATTCCCGGTGTGGTGGAGTGCTCCCGAACACAAATCTCAAAGGCCTCTGGGCGGGGGCGGAAAGGAGCACTCCGATGACAGGCCTGTAGCCCGATGCCCCGGTTGCCAACACCCGCGATGCAGGCGACGCCGTCGCGGTGGCAAGGGAGGGTCTGGCCGAATCGCTGAAGTCTGGACATATCCATGCAGGCGCGGTCATGCGGACGTTGCAGGTGCGCGAACGCACCACCGCACCCGCCAAAGCCCCTGGAGAATTGGGCAGGACCATCAAGTCGCTGCATATCCTCAGATTCACCACAGACGGGGAAACTCGGCGGCGCATTCCGATCCAGCTTAACCGTCAGGAGCTTCGCCACAGTCTGGCCAGACGCGTCTGTTACGGCGAACGGAGGAAAATCCGCAAACTCTATCGGTAGGGTCAGGAAGAACGACCTGGAGCGCTCGGCTTCACTCTCAATGCCATTGCTTACTGTAATGCAACCTACATGCAACGCGTACTCGAGCAACTCGAAACCGAAGGCTGGAATGTCAGCCCCGATGACATTGCCGGAATATCGCCCCAAACCAGCAAACATATCAATTTCCTCGGCAGACACGCATTTGATCTGCCGCAGAACATTGCGACCGGAGAATTGCGCCCTCTCGGAGACCCTGATTCCGAACGGTAGTTCTGCAAAGGCTCATGACCCCTCACCGTTCATTCATGCGCACAAGCCTTGATAGAAGCAAACGTCCGGCGAACCTGACGAAGCATCGGTCCAACAGGACATAGATCCCGAAACGGCGATTGGATTTCATGGCTTTGGCTTCCTGATGCCGCTCTCTTTCATCCAGTTGCGGCGCGATGAACCTCTCTTGACGGCATTGCCGTATATGAAGGGCGTACACGCAGTGATCTGGACTGCGACTTTTCTGACGCAGGCAAAGCGTCACGGGCTTTCCGAAGAGGAAATGGAAAGCAATGTGAACAAGCTGGCCGACGATCCGTTGGCCGGTGACATCATGCCGGGCACTGGCGGGGCGAGGAAGCTGCGCCATCCGGGTCGTGGTGGTGGCTATCGAACCATCCACCACTTCGGCGGCGATGACGTGCCGGTCTTTCCTCTGGCTGTCTACGGCAAGGGCGCGAAGGCGGACCTGACCAAGGCGGAGAGGGACGGGCTAGCAAGGCTGCTGCCAGGGATCGCGGATGCCTGCCGCGCGAACGCAGGGCCTGTGGCGGACAGGCAACGCAGGAAGAAATGAAGGGGACCGATATGGGTTAGGGTAAGGAACTGATCCAGAGTGCGGAGGAAGGCCTTGCCATCGCAGGGGGCGGGATGGAACCTGCCGGTGCGTCCATTCCCGAAGCGGTGGATGTCGCTGCGATCCGCAGGGGACAGAAGCTTTCCCAGACGGCATTCGCCGAACGGTACGGCCTGTCGGCCACGACGTTGCACGATTGGGAGCAGGGTCGGCGGACGCCGGATCGGGCTGCCATGGTTCTTCTTGCGCTGATCGAGCGCCATCCGGAGATGGTGGCCGACACCTTGGCGACGTCTGGCCTCGATGGCTGAGGCCTCCGAAGAGCGCGGGTCAGTGGTTTTCCGACCGCGTCTGAAACCGCTCTACGTGACGGAGCGGATGGACCTGACGCCGGAGGCGCTGGATGCGTCGCTCCGGCGCACGAAGCCACAACGATGGGAGACTCTGATGGGAACGGCCGCGCAGACCTGGGTGCAGGAGGACAGGGCGGAGGGCTCCGCCGCGCTGCTGCTTCGCCAGCTTGAGCGCCGGTTCGGCCGGTTGCCCTCGACGATGCGTGACCGCGTGCGCGGCGCCACGGCGGACGACGTGGGGTAAGACATCTCTAAGCCATTGATTCCAAACCAATGCTGGAATCCTGTCCAAGTGACCTGCATGCCAGAGTATCGCGGACCTCCAATACCCTTACCGTCCCGGGGCTGGCACCAACCGCTCCGCCGTGGCAAGCCCCGCTTTACTTTCGCGACGGAGCCGTCGCCGCGCGGACCTTTGTTAGGATAGTTCCTACAGAAGACTCACACCCAAACCTTATCGCGTTCCCATTCAGCTCTCGGTTGGCTGCGTCTGGTAGTGCGGCGACAAATGGCGCTTCAATTGGCGTGCGCTCGAAAGAGGCCGCGCCGGTCCGGGCGATGACGGTGTTCGGGCCGACCGGTTTCCTCCGGTCGCGGCATCGCCCCTCGGGGACCGGCGCGTCCCTGGTCCCGGCCGAGGCCGTCTTTGGCCTCACCGCATGCGGCCTGACGGCGCGCGGGAGCGAGGACGTCTGGAGGAGGTTCAGCTGCGCAAGGGGCCTTCGGCGGCGTCCCCGGTGCGGCTTTCCGGGGAGGCCGGGGCCTATCAATCCATCACACTTAAGTCCGTATCCTTTCCCTCCGTCCGGGTCCCGTCCCATTCCCGCATCGCCTGTATGGCGATGACGGGGTGGGACAGGAGCTTCACCCCTTCCCGGAGCTTCCGGGTGCCCGGCAGCGGCTGGCGCTTCGACGGATGGAATCCTGCCAGTCCGGCGGCCGTCACGGCGAAGCCCGCGATGGTCATGCCGGGCGGTCCGCGGGGAGCCCTGAACCCGTGGCGCCTGGCGAGCGCCGGGAGCGCCGGGACGTCCTGGAGCGTGACGTGCATGGTGGCCGGGCCGTCCGGCCTCTCCCGCGCCAGGAGCGGGAGGTCCCGGACCCGGAACGCGGTGATGGCGCCGGAGGCGAGGCGCCTGGGCGGGCCGTCGGCGGCGGCGGGGCGGCGGCCCTCCATCCGTGTCCCCTGCCTGAGCGCATGCAGGAAGCGCTCGATGCGCCAGCGCGGTCCGTACCAGCGCAGCACCTCGCGGGCTGTGCCGGGACCGGCCCCGCCGCTGCTGCCCGGCAGCATCCAGCGCGGCGGCGCGCACCTCTTCCTTCCCTTCGCCGTCGCCGGACGTCGGGGCGGGTTCCCCTCGCGGGCGGAGACGGCGACCATGCGGACGGGCGCGTCGCCGGCCCGGTCCTTCGGCGGCGGCAGGTCCACCTCCGCGCAGCGCATCGTCAGTTCCGCGGCGCCGCCCTTCCGGCGGTTCGGGCCGCCGCAGGCGGGGACCCCGGTCCTGCGCTCCGCGACCGGCTCCGTCCCCGGGACGCGCTCCCACAGGTCCGCGTCCCGGCCACCCGCCAGCACCACCCGGCGCCGCGGGCCCCTGCTGGCCCGCACCAGGATCTCCGCCCCCTCTCCCCCGCCCGCGGGAGCAGCTGCCGGAAGCCGCCCTCACGGTGGCGGACGTTCACCACCCCTGTGTCCGGGCAGGCGCCGGCGAGGCCCTGCGCCCGGTCCAGCCCGTCCACCCGGCGGACGCTGTCCTTTCCCCCGTCCTGCCTGAAGTCCGCGTCGGCCAGGAACGTCCCGAGGGGCCGTCCGACCGCGTCCGCCGCGATGCCGGAACGCGCCAGGAGGCCCGAGGCGCCCTTGCCGCCGCCGCCGGGGCCGTCCAGGCCCGAAGTCCCTGAAAGGCCGTCATGGTCCAGTGCCGTCGTGTCCTGCACCGCGGGCACGAACCGCTCGGCGCGGCACCGCCCGCCCGTCCGCTCGCAGTGCGGTTCCAGCATGCGCTCCATCGTCACCGCACCGTCCGGGAGCAGCCGGCAGGCCGCCGTCCGTTCCGCCCGCCCGGGAAAGACCGCCGGAAGGCGCTCCCCGGGCCGCCGGGTCCAGGCCGCGCCCATCGCCGCGGTCCGGCTCCTGACCCGACCGTCGGGGTGCGGGCTCCGGCCATGCTCCCGCCCGGCCCATCCGCCGGAACGGCACATCGTTCCGGACCAGCCGGGAACCCTCCCGGGCCCGCGGCACAGGGTGTCCCGCCAGCCTTCCGCGAGCGGCACGGGCCAGACCGCGCGGCGCGCGCCGGAGCGCCGCCCGGAGGCCAGCTCGGGACAGCGCCTGCATCCCGCCGCCCGATGGCTCAGGCCGGACCGGTCCGGCCCGGTGAAGGTCCGCCCCAGGACAGGGCGGACGCCACAGGCCGCCTCCCAACCGTCCGCGACGCGCTCCGCCGCCATGCGCGGGGCCCGGGAGGCAAGCCCCTGGACACGGACGCCGGGAAGTGGGATGGACCTGTTGCTGCGGACGACCCTGCCGATGTTGGCCAGGCGGGCATCCGCCGACCAGCCTATGACGCCGTCGCGGGGACCGGGCTGGACCCCCGCCGCCGGCAGGACGGTCCCGCCGGGGACGCCGTGCCGCTACGGGCGGACCCGGTACCGGACCTGCCCGCCCGGCGGACGCCGCCAGCCCTCCGGATGGTGCGTCCCGACCATCGACTCCCGGCGGCGGCGGTCATCCGCGCCCGTCACCGGGTCGGGCGGCAGCGCACCGAGGTCCCGGAGCGCGCAGGCGACCGACCTGTCGGGAAAGTCCGGCGCGGGAGCCGCGCGCGGGCCGGGCTCCAGCGCCTCCGCCTCCGGCAGGCGGACGTCCAGCGCGTCCGCGGGCCTGGGCAGCAGCGCCCGCGCCGAAGCCAGGCAGCGCCGCCCGGAGGGACCGCGCCAGTCCTCGCGGTCGACCGGCCCGCGGGCCAGCGCGCTCCGCGTCAGCCCGCCGCCCCCGCAGGCCGTCGTGAACCAGTCCACCGTCTCTGACTGTATCTGCCGCATCCGAATCTGCATGGCGGACTGATTCGCACGGAATCCAGTCTAGAGTCAAGCGTGAGTCATTGATAGGTCCCGTGCCGCGAACGGTGGCAGCATGCTGGATGTGGTTGTTGGTGATGTGACGGTGCGTCTGGACGGTGCCGTTGAAGTCATGCGGCTGGCGCAGATCGTGCACGCTCTCAATGGCAGCCGGTCATGATTTTTCCATCGGACCGGGTGCGGATCCTGGTTGCGACGCGGCCGGTTGATTTCCGTAAAGGGCATGACGGCCTGGCTGCGCTGGTGCAGAACGAACTGCTCAAGGACCCCTTTGATGGTACGGTGTTTGTCTTCCGGTCGAAACGCTCTGACCGTCTCAAACTCGTCTACCGGGACGGTTCGGGCCTGGTGATGTCGTACAAACGCCTGGAGGCTCACGGCTTTGCCTGGCCGCCGGTCCGGGACGGTGTGATATCGCTGAGCGCGACGCAGTTCGAGACGTTATTTGCGGGTCTGGGCTGGCGCCGGGTCCAGGCGCTTGAGGTGCGCCGGTCCGTTGCGGCAGGTTGACTCAGCCGGATGATTTGCCGCAGACGCGGTGTCTTTGCCGGTTTATGTCCGTGTCATGAAAAATCCTGCGTCCATTGATCTGGCCAGCCTGACCCGCGCCCAGCGGGATGTGTTCGAAGCCCTGCAACTCAGGTGGCCGACCTTCAGGGTCATCTCACCGCTTCGCATGGGCAGGTGGTCAAGCGCCAGGAGGCGCTGCGCCATGCGCTGAGAGGCAAAAGCTCGGAGAAATTGCCCGAAAAGGCGCGCCAGCTTGCTTTCGAGGATCTGGAAGTTGCCATTGCGCAAACGGAAACGATGCAGACCGCAAACACCACGCCGTCCGGCACACGGCGCGGTGACGGGGAAAACAAGAAGCCGGCGCAGCGCAACCTCGGCCATCTTCCCAGGGATCTGCCGCGCATAGAGCAGGTCATCGAGCCGGAAAGCACCGAGTGTCCGTGTGGCTGCGGGCAGATGCACAGGATCGGTGAAGATCGCAGTGAACGGCTGGACATCATTCCCGCACAGGTTCGGGTTATCGTGACGGTGCGGCCCAAATATGCCTGCCGTTCCTGTGCCGAAGGCGTCACACAGGCCGCGGCGCCGGCCCGTATCGTCGAGGGCGGCCTGCCGAGTGAGGGGGCAATCGCTCATGTTCTGATTGCCAAATACGCTGACTTTCTGCCGCAGGGCCGGGTTCTGATGCGTTCCGGCCTCGACATCCATCGCTCCACACTGGCGGGCTGGGTCGGCAAGGCCGCCTTTCACCTTGCTCCTGTGGTCGACCGGCTGGCGGACCATCTGAAAACCTCATCGAAGCTGTTCATGGATGAGACGACCGCACCGGTTCTCGACCCGGGGCGCGGCCAAACCAAAACCGGCTATCCGTGGGCGTTGGCGCGCGATGACCGGGCATGGGCCGGCAAGGAACCGCCGGGTGTTGTCTTCCATTATGCTCCCGGCCGCGGCGGCAAGCACGCCGAGAGACTGCTTGACGGTTTTGACGGCTATACCGGCTACAACCGTCTGGCCAGACCCACCCGAAAGGGCGGCAAACCGGTCCGTTTTGCATTCTGTTGGGCGCATAGTTGCAGGAAACTGCGCGAAATCTTCGACAGCGGCGGTTCACCAATCGCAGCGGAAGGCCTGCACCGCATTGCCGAACTCTATGCCATCGAGAAAAAGATCCGCGCACACGCCGCAGAAATGCGATTGGCCGTTCGCAAGGCCCGCAGCGCGCCTCTGGTGACTGAATTCGGCAACAGCGCAAGCGCGTCTCGGCAAAGTCCCGCCTCGGCGAGAAGCCTGGCTAAATCGCCCGCCACTTTGACGCAATGCAGGTCTTCCTCGAGGACGGCCGCGTCGAAATGCACACCAACAATGTCGAGAATCTGATCAGACCGCTCGTCTTGAACAGAAAAAATGGGGGATGAGCCTGTTGCAGAACTTCCCGATCAAGCGGTTTTTTTCCTGAAAACGGGCACTTTTTCTGATGGCTGGCCTGGATATGGAGCCGTCCCTCTGGTATGAAGCAGGTACCAAAACCACAACATGCAGGGAGACGGCTCCATGTCCCTACGTTCGCGTCTATCAGATGCCTGGCGGCACTTTCAAGGGGAACTTTTTCCCTCCCTCGCCGGGGAGGTCGGCCCACTGGGCGTGAGGCACACCAAATTCATCGCCGTCCTGGACATGGTGGAGGTGGAGAGGCACGTCCACTACAGCCACCGGGGCGTCGGCAACCCGCCCGCGGACCGCAGGGCGCTGGCTCGGGCCTTCGTCGCGAAGGCGGTGTGGGACATGCCGACCACGGTGGTCCTGATCGACCGGCTGCTTTACGACCCGACGCTGCGCAGGCCGGTCGGCTGGTCCCGCGTGTCGGAGGTTCCCAGCGAACCGGCGTTCTCCCGCGCCTTCGCCTGGTTCGCGGAGACCCGTCTGCCGGAGCGGATGCACGAGGCGCTGGTCCGCTCCGCGTACGCCGGCTCGGTCGTCGGGCACATATCGCGGGACTCCACGGCGATCGTCGGGCGGGAGAGGCCGGCGCCGAAGCCGAGGCCGCAGGAGCGGCCGAAGCGAAAGCGCGGACGCCCGAAAAAGGGGGAGGAGAGGCCGAAGGAGCCGACCCGGCTGGAGCGGCAGCTGCGGGACGGGATGACCGCCGCGGAGATGGCCGGCGGGCTGCCGAAGGCCTGCGACACCGGCACGAAGCGCAACTCGAAGGGGTACAAAGAGAGCTGGAGGGGGTACAAGCTGCATATCGACGCCGCCGATGGCGACGTCCCCATCAGCTGCATCCTGACCTCCGCTTCGCTGCACGACAGCCAGGCCGCCATCCCGCTGTCGAAGATGACGGCGCTGCGGGTGGACCACTGTTACGAACTGATGGACGCGGCCTACGATTCCCTGGAGATCGGGTTCCACGCCTACCTGACGGGGCGCGTGGCGATCACCGACACCAACCCCCGCCGCGACGCGGCCCTGAAGGAGCGCCTCGCCAGGGAGGCTCTGGCGCAGCGGAAGGCGGGCCACATCCGCCATGACCGCGTCCGCTACCGGCAGCGCTCCAGCGTGGAGCGGGTGAACTCCGCCCTGAAGGACTCCTACGGCGCCCGGCATGTCCGTGTCCGTGGGCACGCCAAGGTGGCCTGCCACCTTTTCTTCGGCGTGCTGGCCCTGACGGTGGAACAGCTGATGCGGCTCACCATCTGACACCGCCGGCCCAGGCAGCGCCGGACGCCTCGGACGCCGCCCCGGAGGGGACGGCGCGGCCAGCCGTGTGCGGATGGCGTCCCTGAAGCCAACAACTGCGACATTCCGCCACACTTCGACCTATGGGAACGCCCAGGGCACCCGCCGGAACCGGTGACGGGACCCTGCCGGAACCGAAAGGCTGGCCGCGGCCGCCCGAACCGCAATAATTGTGCAAGAGGCTCGGATTATATACTTAACTGAACACGCAACAAATTATGGTAATAATGACAGTTTTGAACAACAACACGTTGTATTCAATTTGGTTAAGTATATAATCCCCAAAAAATGCGCTGTTCGCGGGTCATGACGAGGGCGGTGTCGCCTGGGGACGTGTGGCTTCGCTGATTGCAACCTGCAGGCTCAATGACGTCGAGCCCTTTGCATACCTCAAGGCGACACTCGAAGCCATTGCTGGAGGTCACCCGTAGAGCCAGCTCGACGAATTGATGCCCTGGAACTTCCAGAAAATCTGGTCGTCAACCCCTGATCACAGTGGGGCGCTCGCAACGCTCTGATGTCTGCTGTCAAGGGGTGCGGCCCAGATTTTTGCGGTCATGCCGCCGCCCGCCAATGAAAGAAGTCCGGGATCCGGCCGTTCATCCAGCAGCATCGAAGGGCCATGACAGCGTTCGCGCCGCTGACAGACCAGCGGCTGCCGCTCTTTTTCAGACGGTCAGCCACAACGGTTCCGCATCCGCCCTCGACAAGTCCGCTGCCGCACGGAATGCCCCGCCGCCGGCATTCGCCGCAACGCATCCGATGCGGATCGGGCCTGCAGCAATTGACGAACGCCCGGACCGCCGGGCAGTCATCCCCGAACGGAGCGGGCTCATTGACGGCCAGGGCGGCGCCGCCGGCCATGATCATCGCTTTCAGCCGGCCGAAGGCGCTCCTGCGCGGCGCGGCGTCCGGGATCATCTCCTTCAGCGCGTCCTGAAGCTTCTCAAGGACATGGAAAAGACCGGGAACGAAAGCCATCTTCACTCCCGCGAAAATCCGGCGCATCGAATTTTCGATCCATTTCGCTCCGTCGGAGAGGAACACCGCCTCGCCGGCGTCAAGCGCGCCGCGCCGCCTCGCGCCGGAGGCGGGCCTCGAAGTCCGACATCCCGCCGCCGGCCCCGGCCTCCGCGCTGTCGGTCACGCAGGACTGCGTGATGCTGCCCGCGACGGCCCTGACCTTTCCGTTCCGGCCGCGGGCGGCTTCGCAGATGCGCAGCAGCTTCGCTTCGCGCGTATTCGCTGTCCCGTCCTCCTGCCTGCCGGCCCGCCCTTCGAGTTCCGCGCGGCGCATCGGAACCCCCGTGCCGTCGGCGGCGATCACCGGCAGGAGAAGAGGCCGCTCCGCTTCCGGCACATCCTTCCGTTCAAAACCAACGACTTCCGCGCCTGTAGCGCGCGTCAGGCGGTCAAAGCGCGAACGGCTTGTCCCGGTTCCCGACAGCTCCTCCAGGAGCGCGGAACCCCGGCGGCTGCCCGCCTCCGCCGCCGCGGCCATCACCATCCGCTCGCCGCCCGGCGTGATCGAACGGCCCTCAAGCTTCAGCCAGGCATCCAAAGGAAAGAGTCCCTTGCCGCACTTGACGCAGCGGCAACAGCTGCGCTCGACCGTCACCGCGCCGGGCCGGGTCGTGAAAGTCTTCGGAAACTTCGAGCCGCGGCGCTTCATCCGGCCCCCGCATTCCGGGCAGGGCGGCGGATCAAGCCCGTCATCCCTCCCCTCGAACAGCCGCCTGCAGGCATCGGCGCCCGCCGACAGCGCCCGCTCCCGCAGCGCGGTCCCGACAGCGTCAGGATCAGGCCCCTGAACCGACAGCTCCGCCGCCAGGGACGGCACAACGCCGCCGAACAGATCCCGCGCCGGCAGAGCCCCGGCGGCAGCGCACCTCGCCGTCTTCAATACGGTACTCGAGGAAACCGTCCCCGTCCCTGCGGATCATCGGCCCGTGCCGGGCCGCCTCCTCCGCCGTCAGGCTCCGCAGATACGCCGCCGTCTCCGGATGCCTGAACCGCCCGTCTTCATCTTTGCCGCTCATCAGCCTTCCCCGCCTGTACGCTCCGTTTCCGGGACGCGGCCGTGTCTCCGCACTTCGCCCGCCCTCGGCTTCGATCAGAGCATAACACTGAAACCGAACGGAAACCACCCGGAACAGAAAACAGGCAAGCTCAGATCAAAATTCGCAAAAATCTGGGCCGCACCCGCTGTCAAGGTTTGGCACGTCGAATATCGGCCGATCCAAAACAAGGAGGAGATCGGCTGTTCATGATGTTGATCGCGCATGGGTGGAGGCGGAATAGAAGGACGTCGGTGATCAAGCTCTGATGCGCGGGCTGGCTACCGCATTTCCGATTGTGCGTCCGGGGCTGTTCCTGTCTTACTGCGGGCGTCGGCCAGTTGCCGGCCACAAAGCATTGACGGACATTCCCCTGCCGTGGTCCCGCCTCCGCCCATGCGCGAGTTTCGTGTCGCCACAAGGGCGAGATCAGCTTGCGTGCGCCTCCCTGGCAACGACCCACATGAAACCGGCCAGTTCGCGGGCGGTCGCAGTGCAGACCACCGTTGGCCGCTTGCCGCGTCCACTCAGCGTACGGTACCGGGCCGTCAAACGGCTCTGCGCCTTCCATGCGATCTCGCGCACGCGCGGTGACGCCTGCTCCAGTCTGTACAGCTTCTTTATCCCGACTCTGGGTGGATGCCGATAGGCCCAGGCGCTCTCGACCAGCATTTGGCGCACCCGGCCATTTCCTGTCTTGGTGATGCCGCCGCGTCTGATTGTGGCGCCGGTCGAGCGCTCATCGGGAACGAGGCCGAGATATCCCATGAGCTGGCGCGGTCTTTCGAACCGGCTCACGTCGCCGACTTCTGTGACGAATGTCACAGCGACGATCAGGTCCACGCCACGCAAAGTCCGGAGCGCTCGCACGACCGGTGCCAATGACCAGGCCGGAACGAACTCCTCGATGGCGCGCTCCAGCCGTTCAACTCGCTCTTTGGAAATGCGGACTGCTTCAACCATTTCCTGGAGCGCAATCTGATGTGCCGGGTGATCGAACGTCTGTTCCTGCAACCAGCGCAGATAACGCATTGTCCAGCCTTTCTTGCGCGGATAGATGCGGCCGTGCTTGAGCATGAAGGCGCTCACCTGCTGGCGATGGACCCGCAGTGTCTCGACCGCTGCTGCCCGGGTGCGGACGAGATCCCGCATTGCCTCGTGGCCTGCATCGGGAACCCACACCGCTGTAAGCTCGCCGGCGCGCAAAAGCCGAGCGAGCGAGAGAGCGTCCCGGCGGTTCGTCTTCACCCGATCGCCAGGCTTCCTTGGGATCAGCGACGGGGCGACGACCGCACATTCATGCCCGAGCGAACGGATAAGTCGATAGAGCCCATAGCCTGTCGGCCCGGCCTCATAGCAGAAATGCAGCCGATCAAATCTGTCGGCGACCCGCTGAATGACCCGGCGCATGCTTGCGGCACAAGCGTCGACTTCTCCGAAGAAGCGAACTTCTCCTTCACGGCCCGCATCGGCAATTGCGATGGCGTTTCTCAATTTGGCAACATTGATCCCGACAAATGCTTCTCTATAATCTGCCACGGTTCGTCCTCCTGTATTGACGAGCGGCTCGGCCCATCCAAGCAACCCTCGGACCCACATTGTAGGGCGAGCCACCTCACCAGCCGAAGCAGACATACGGTCTTACAAAACAACAAAAAAGCCGGCACCGATTCATCGGTGCCGACCATCTCATTTGCATCCGGGGGCGTTACCCGTATGGGACGAAACAGCTCCCTTTTTTGGGGCTGGTTCGGTGGAGCTCAGCGAGGCTTGCCGAGCTTAGCGCAATAGCACGCGGGCCCTCACCCTTAGGTGAGGGTGATGCCCGTCACTTAAGCCGTAACAAACGTCTCGACATCAATCTCATCGGATCGCTCACGCATCGTGTAAGCGTCATAGCGGGCCTGCATCCGCAAAAGCGTGTCCATCTTCGGCCCGAAGGCTTTTTCTATTCGTAAGGCCATTTCAGGGGACAGAGAGGCTTTTTCATTCAGGAGATTGGAGAGAGCCGGACGGCCTACGCCCAGCACCTTGGCGGCATCTGTTACCGACATATCATCGGGCAAGACAGAGCGCTTGATAAAGCATCCCGGATGGGACGGTTTCATATTGATTTTGACGGCCATATCTTCTGCTCCCTAACGGTCAAATCGATGATCGCGCCTCTAATGGTAATCTTCAAACTCAACATCATAGAGTTCGTTCTCATCGGCATCATGCTTGAAGGTGATGCGCCAATTGGCACTGACATGAAGGCTGTATGTCCCTTCGCGGTCACCTGTGAGCAGATGCGGTTTATATTTTCGAAGATCGAACACCTCTGAGATATCCTCTATCTCGATCAGGAAGCTCATAATGTCCCGGATCTTGGGCACGTAATCCGCTTGCAGACCTTTGGCTGTGTTTTTCTCAACGAGACCACGCAGCCCTTTGTGGCGAATGTTTCGAATCTCCATGTTTCATCGTACCATAATCGTATCGTGTAGCGCAACACAATACATTCTATCAGAGCAGTGAAGCAGTCTGCTGTTTGTTGGGCCAAGCCAGGGAATCTGTGGCCTCACCATCAAAGCTGAACCATGCGAAAGCGTGCGTTTTGGTTTTGATCCAGCCTGCGCGCTGATCATTGTCAAAACGTGGTGAGGGAAGACCGGTTGCTGATTTTCAGTTGCGTCGACATGGGGCAAATTGCAATATAGCTAAAATGGCTGTTTTGGAGCAAAGACAGGTGAAGACTTTCTCAGCCCGGGACGCAAAAAACCGTTTCGGGTATCTGATTGATACCGCTCGTCAAGAACCGGTTTCTGTCGAAAAGCATGGCAGACCGGTTGTGATTGTCCTCAGCGTCGAAGACTACGAAAGATTGCTCAATCGACCCTCGCAAGAGACTGGCAAAAGACAGAAAGAGGCGCGATGACGAGAAAGTCGGCCTATCCTGTTGTTGACGTCTTCGCCGGTCCCGGAGGGCTTGGCGAAGGTTTTTCGTCGCTACTTCGCGGAAAAACCGACACATATTTTCGCAGTGTGGTTTCAATCGAGCAGGATGAGTTTGCCCATAAAACTCTTTTGTTGCGACATTTCCTGAAAGCCTTCAAAGACAGAGGTTTCCCCGAAGACTACTACCGGTACTTGCAAGGTGCGATCACTATAGATGATCTCTATCGATTGCACCCGCATGAAAAATCATGCGCCGACAATTCAGCAATCAGGATATCTCTTGGCGCGGAAAACCACGAATACGTACGTGTGTTGATCGCTGCCCGACTTCAAAAAAACAGGAAATGGGCCTTGGTGGGCGGTCCACCCTGCCAGGCATACTCTCTTGTCGGCAGGTCGCGAATGATGGGAGACCCGAAGTTCGAAAAAGACGAGCGACACTTTTTGTACCGGGAATATCTGCGAATTATCATAGATCACGCTCCACCCGTCTTTGTGATGGAGAATGTCAAAGGCCTTTTGTCGGCGCGCGTGAATGGCGAACTGGTCATCAACCGCATTATCGCTGATCTGTCTGCACCAAAAAATGCTTTGGGGATGGCGTCCAACGGACTTGGCTATAAACTCTTTGCGTTGTCTGAGGATGAGCTTCCGGATGGGGATGTTGATCCACGTATATTTCTCGTCCGTGCGGAAGAATACGGTGTACCGCAAGCAAGGCACCGAATGTTTATTGTTGGCGTCAGAAGTGATATCAACGTCCAACCCGATAAATTAAGGCGCCATGGCGCCATAAGCCGCCGTCACTTGAACAGACTATTGGTGACCTACCAAAAATACGAAGTGGCATATCCAAAGGCGGAGATAGCTTTGAAAGATGGCGCAGTGAAATATTGAAACTTGATCCAGCGCCGGTTCGGCAGGAATTGAATGGTCATGCTTACGCAAAGCAGCTGGTGGAACACCTTGGCATTAATATTGAGCGGCCGGTCGCTGAATTAGGGCCTGTTGACATTTGGGGTTCCCAAACTTTCTGAAGTCTGATTCAAGCGTTCCAAATGGAGGTTTGAATGAACGAAGATCGGTTTGTTATTTCGGATGAACTTTGGAAAAGGATCGCGCCACTCCTGCCAGGCAAGGTGGGAGATCCGGGCGCGACGGGCCACGATAACCGGCGTTTCATGGAGGCGATACTTTGGCGGGTCCGGACAGGGGCTCCGTGGCGTGATCTACCCAAAGAGTTCGGGAAGTGGAATACGGTGTTCAAGCGGTTTCGCCGGTGGGCGGAAGCTGGGATATTCGAGAGTCTTTTCAATGCCCTGAATGGCGAACCGGATCTCGAATATGTTCTCATCGACGGAACGGTCGTCCAGGTCCATCAGAAGGCTTCGGGCGCAAAAGGGGGACTCAGCATCAGGCCATCGGGCGGTCTCGTGGCGGGCTGACAACCAAAATCGTCTCATTGGCCGATGCGCTCGGGAATATGCTGCGCTTCCTGCTCCTGCCCGGACAGGCGCACGATATGAAAGGGTGGCTCCGTTGATCCATGAGGTTCCTCTTGGGGCGCTTCTGGCCGACAAGGCTTTCGATGCCGACTGGTTCTTACACGAGCTCGACGCGCGTGGCGCGACTGCTGTCATCCCTCCCAAAGCAAACCGAAAAGTCCAACGAGACTAAGATGCGCACATGTACAAATGGCGACATCTCATCGAAAACTACTTCGCAAAGATCAAGGAATTCAGGGGTATAGCGACCAGATACGACAAGACCGACACAAGCTACGCCGCCAACTGGTATCTCACCGCAACGCTCATTGCTATACGGTGATTGTAAACAGACCCTAAACAGAAATCCTGTTATAGAACATATAGTGAACAAAAATCATTTTTTACTGCAAACAAACCACGCATGTCGCTGACGAAATACCAAAGTGACAGCAGAGATGGCGTTAACCAGAAAATTTCAATTAACGGATGCGAGAAGGACGGCGGTAGATCATAGACCACAGCAAAGATCACCCCGCAGGCCAGATAGGCCAGAACTTCAAAAAGGCGGAACGAGATGTATTCGATATTTTCGCGTTTGATCATGGCCACAGCCTAGTTCAAAAGGGGTCAGGTCACGCTAGGCGACAGTCAATTTGATCCCGTTGTCATCGAGCCACGTCAAGAGACTCTCCCGAGGCCTTTCGTCGGTCACCAAAGTCGTTTCGTGACCACTGGTTTGAATCGGTACCAGATTGACCTTCTCGAACTTGCTGGAATCGGCAACGACGACCAGCCGCCGAGAGCCTTTCAGCATCTGTTCGATCGCCGCGGCATCCTCAAACAGGCTGACCGTGAAGCCGCTTGCCGGAGCCAACCCGCCTATGCCGATCACGGCCGTATCGGCGGTGGCCGATGTCGGAAAACTCAACCCTTCGGTTTTGGTCGTTACCTGGGAGCCGGCATGAACGCGCCCACCCAGGACGTAAAGGTCCCAGCGCGTGTTCTCGTCTACAGCCGCAGGGATCAGCAGATTGTTGGTCAATACGGTTAGGCGGGAACGGGAGCTGAGCGCCTCCGCAACACAAAGGGTCGTCGTTCCACCATTTATGAACAAGCGTTCGCCATCGGCGATCAGTTCCGACGTGCGCCTTGCAATTCGGGTTTTTGCAGCAATGTTGACGAGGCGTCGACGGCCCGTGGGCTCGTCGGTCTGCTGCGGCATATCCAACGAGACGGCACCGCCATGCGCGCGTCTCAGCTTCCCCTGCGCGGCGAGCGCATCCAAATCGCGTCTGATTGTGTCATCGGAAGCGCCAAGCATCTTCGACAACTCCGACACGTTAACATGACCGTCCCTTTGAACCAGCGCCAATATATCGTTGCGCCGCCTCACCGGGAGCCGCGGGGCGGCCGGTGCACTTCTTTGCGGCATGGAGTTCTCCAAAATCGCCTTAATGCTCGTGACTAGCCCGAATCTCTCAAAGTCATTGGTGCATCGGCCCCACGAATCTGAGAAACTTCTTTAATGTCAGAGAGCTTTCAGGTTCAAGGACGGGGTCCGATGCAAACACACTGTATCTCCGCACAGTTCGAATTTGAAGGCTTCGGCGGGCGCAAAGTTGTTGCCGCGTTCGACGGCGGGGCGATCGCGTCGGATGCTGGCGCCTTGCTGTTGCGCCATACCGATGAAGCCATTGGACTGTTCGACAGGATTGCGGATTGCTTCGTTGACCGGCGCGGTCCCGCATGCACGGTCCATAGCCTGCGCACGCTGATCGCCCAGCGCGTCACCGCGATCGCTCTGGGCTATGAGGATGTCAGCGACCATGACACGCTCCGTCACGACCCGGTGCTTGCCTTGTTGTCGCAGAGCCTGACGCCGAAGCGTTCGGACTGCGCGCCTCTTGCCGGCAAGTCGACGCTGAGCCGGCTGGAACACGTACCGCCTGGTGAACCGACGCGTTATCACCGGATCGGACATGACAACAATGCCATCGAAAGCTTGTTCGTGGATCTGTTCCTTGAGGCCCATGGCAAGCCGCCTGAACGGATCGTTCTCGACCTGGATGCTACCGACGATCCGCTACACGGCCATCAGGAGGGCCGCTTCTTCCGCGGCTATTACGGCTGCTATTGCTAGCCCCATTCCACCCTGAAGTGCAACACCAGTGGCGGTGGTGACCGGTTTTCCGGCCGCATGATGTTGCGTATCGGCCAGGAAGCGGCGACAGTCCCTGTGATGCAACATGGGAGACTGCCATGCCCGAGGGCTACCGCCACCTGACCCGGGACGAAAGATGCCAGATCGGCGCGCTGAAGGAAAGCGGGCTCTCCGACGGTGCGGTCGCCGCCCGTCTGGGCCGTGACCGGACGACGGTCTGGCGGGAGATGCGCCGTAACGGCGGGGATTCGGGATACAGCCCGGGCGAGGCGCAGGGGAGGGCGGAGGCCCGCCGCGGCGCGGCTTCCTCGAACCCGAGGAAGATGACGCCCGACCGGTGGGCGCGCGTGGAGGGGCTTCTGGCGGAGGGCTGGAGCCCGGAGCAGGTCGCGGGACGGCTGCGTCTGGAGGGCGGCTGGACGGTGGGCCGCCAGTGGATATATGAGCGTGTGAGGGCCGACCGGAAGGCGGGCGGCAGGCTGTTCCTGCTGCTGCGGCGCCGCGGCAGAAAGCCGAACTGGCGTGGCGGCAGGCACTCGGGCCGTGGCCACATCCCGGGCCGGGTGGACATCTCCGAGAGGCCGGATGAGGTGGAGAGGAAGGAGCGTGTGGGCGACTGGGAGGCGGACACGATCATCGGGAAAGGCCACAGCGGGGCGGTGGTCTCCCTTGTGGACAGGGCCTCGAAATACACGTATTTACAGAGGGTTGAGCGGAGAACGGCGGCCGCGGTCTCCGCCGCGATGGTGGAGATGCTGCGGCCTTCCGCCGCGCCCGTCCACACGATCACGGCGGACAACGGGAAGGAGTTCGCGGGCCACGCCGGCGTGGCGGCGGAGCTCGGTGCCTCCTTCTACTTCGCGACCCCCTACCACTCTTGGGAGCGTGGCCTGAACGAGCACACCAACGGGCTGGTCCGGCAGTACCTGCCGAAGGGGACGGACCTCCGCGCGGTCAGCGACGCGGAGGTGAGACAGGTGCAGGACCGCCTGAACGCGCGTCCGCGCCGGGCGCTGGGCTACCGGACGCCCGCCGAGGTGCTGCATGAGGCCCGCCCTCCCTGACGCCGCGCGACCGCCTCCCACCGGAGCGCAGGAAGGGGGTGGACAGGATTTCGAGGTCGCGTCCGTCCGGGCTCCGGTCGGGCTGCGCCCTCCCTGCGCCCGGACGGACGCGACCCGCCCCGGCGGAGGCGTTGCGTTGCCCGGAAAGCCCGGATAACCTGCATCCAGACGGGACCACAGCCGTCCCGGGGCCGGATCCGCGGTGCCCGGGGGCCGGAAACCGCGCCTTCCGGCCATTCCCTACGCTCGGGCTACGCCCCCGCCGCGGGAATGGCCGGTGTTGCACTTCGGAGTGGAAGTGGGGCTATTTGCCGCTCTACATCTTCTGCGGCCGCCATCTTTTAGCGGCCAGATTGCGGCGCGCCGACATCGATGCCAGCAAGGGATCGGTGGAGGAGGTTGGGCGGATCGTGACGCAGATCCGGTCACGCTGGCCGAACGTCAGCATCGTCCTGCGCGCCGATTCCGGCTTTGCCCGGGATGCGTTGATGGACTGGTGCGGGATCAACAAGGTCGACTATATCTTTGGCCTTGCCCGCAATCAGCGCCTGGAAAAGAGGCTTGCCCCCGCCCTGGAGGAAGCCCGTCTCGCCTGCCGGGCGAGCGGTGAGCCTGCGCGCGTGTTCGACGGCTTCATGTGGTCGGCAAAGGACAGCTGGTCACGGCCAAGGCGGGTCATCGGCAAGGCCGAATGGACGCTCAAGGGATCGAACCCGCGCTTCATCGTGACCTCGCTGAAACCGGAATCCTGGAAGGCGAAGGAACTGTATGAAGACCAGTACTGCGCGCGTGGCGACATGGAGAACCGGATCAAGGAGTGCCAGCTCGACCTTTATGCCGACTGCACCAGCGCCCATACCATGCGGGCCAATCAACTGCGGCTCTGGTTCGCTTCATTCGCCTATGTTCTGCTCTGTGCGCTCCGACGCATAGGCCTGGCGAACACGACGCTCGCCGAGGCGACCTGCGGCACCATCCGTCTGAAACTTCTCAAGATCGGCGCTTTGATCCGCATATCAGTGCGCCGCATCAAGATCGCCATGGCGTCGGCTTGTCCGCAGGCGCAGGAGTTCGCCCTGGCGCACGCCCGAATATGCGCCGCGGCCCGGTGATGCCGCAGGACATGAACCCTTCCCGACAACGACACAGGACACATCGCTGAAATACCCACCGCTACGGACCGCGGCGACGCAACCGTTTGGCCGCGAAAACGGTTGGGAACGTCGGGCAAATATCCACGCCCTGAACTTGATTCCACTAGATGCGGTGAGAAAACCGGGCTAGCACTCTTGACCATACCATGCAACGCTGATAAAACCGCAAAAAAACGAATAAAAACGCATTATTGACTTGATTCGCAACCGATATTTGTTGTCTTGACGTTGTTTCAGGGTGTTTTGCGGTTTTGTTGCCCTAGGCTGCATCGTGCATGCGTCGCCCAGTGGGCGTCCGGTTGCAATGGGCATGGAGGTGTCGCGCTTGATGTCCGATTGCAGATACGCGGCGCTTGCCGAGCAGGTCAATGATGCGGCCGCATCGCTGCCGCCGGTTCTTTGCGGATTTTCAGCCTGCATTGATCGTGTTCACGATCTCGATAATGTCGCCGATGCATTGCAGGCAAACGGTGACGTGGCGGCGCTTGGCTTGAAGAGTCGCCTGGAGGCCTGCGCCGCGGCGGGCAAAGGCGGCGAGTTTCCCGTTGCTTGGTCCAAGGGCCAGGATTTCTTTGCCGGGTTGGCGTCGAAATGGCAACTGGCAGGTGGTACAGGTACGCAGGTCGCCAACCAGCTTGCCCTGATTGGCGCCAGTCCCGCACTTTCGCTTCAGCGCCGTGATCCTGCGCTGCTCGATTTGCTTCATCCCAACATCATTCTTGCCCCGCCGGAACAGTCCTGGTGCATTGAAAACCCCGGCAGTGTTCCCCGGCACGACATCATAGAATTTCCGGCCAAGGCCGGTGCGGCTGAGCGGGCTGATCGTGTGATCCTGCGGTTTGGCGACGACGCGTTCGAACTCGATGAAGGTTTTGCCGCGCTTGATGTCTCGGGAACCGGCGCCGCGGTGTTTTCGGGTTTCAACGCACTTCAAGACCCCGCATTTGATGAAGCGCTCGACTGGGCCGAAAAGCTCGCCGCCGGCTGGCGGGAAGCGGGGCTTGCCCTGATTCACCTCGAGCTGGCCGAGTTCGAAGAGCCTGGACATCGGCGCAAGATGTTCGAGGTCATCGCAAAACACTGCACATCGCTCGGCATGAGTTTGAGCGAGTTGGAAAACCAGATGACCGAGCGTTTCGGTACAGCGATGCCGGTTCCGGATGCCCTAGTGCGCCTGGCCGGCGAACTCGGGCTACATAGAGTCAACGTCCATGCCGACCAGTGGGCGCTGTCCTTTACGCGGCTGGATCCCGAAAGGGAGCGCGTCGCGGTCGAATACGGTTGTCTGCTGGCCTCATCGCGTGCCGCGGCTGGCCATCCGGTTCGACCAGTCGGGCTTCCCGCCGGCGCGAAACTCAATCCCGCCCCATGGCCCGCCTGCAAGCCGGTTGGGTCGAACGGTTGGCTCGTCAGCTGTGCGGCGCCTCATCACATCAATCCTGTCACGACGATCGGCCTGGGCGACTCTTTTCTTGCGGGGACACTGGCGGTCCTGGCCCAAGCCCGAAACCCATGAAAATCCAAAGGGAGACAACATGACCATCTCTGCTTCAGCAATCATGCCGGACCCGGGCAAGCTTCGCGCATTGCAGCAGGTCACCACGGCCGACGGCTTCTTCATCACCTGCGCCCTTGATCATGGCGACGACTATCGCGAACTGATAGATCCAGACATCTCCAAGGTCTCGCACGCGCAGACCGTGGCCAGCAAGCTGGCACTGGTTTCAGCGATGTCGCCTTACGTAAGCTCATTCCTGCTCGATCCGGAATATGCCGCAGCGCATGCCATCTTGGCCCGCGCCCTGCCGAGCGATGTCGGCCTGATGGTGTGTATCGAGGAAGAGGGCGGTTATGCCGGCACCGGTCCGAAGGGCGAAACCCGATTCCGGCACAATTGGACCCCAGAAAAGATCAGGAAGATGGGCGCCAGCGTATGCAAGCTGCTGTGGTTTTTCCGCCCGGAAAGCCCTGTCCAAAAGGTTCAACGCCAGATCGTTCGGGATCTCGCTGCTGAATGCAGCAGGTTGTCGATTCCACTCATGGTCGAGCCCATCTGGAACCCGTTGGAAGGCGAAGACTCCGACACGGCCGAATGGAAGGCACGCCGCGCCGAGGGCATCGTCGAGTCGGCCATTATCGCAGACGAGCTGGACGCTGATGTGCTTAAGCTCGAATACCCCGGAAGCGTCGATTCCGAAGAAGAGCTGGCCGCATCGGCGGGACGTTGCCGACGTATCACCGAGGCCGTTCAGGCTCCATGGGTCATTTTGTCTGCTGGTGTTGCTTACGATGCGTTTCGCATCCAGGTGCGAACTGCCTGCGAAGCCGGAGCTTCAGGTTTTGTCGCCGGTCGTTCGATCTGGCGTGATGCGGTTCCCAAAGGCGATGCCGGCCCGGACAGGAGCGGCGTTGAGCGCGCCGCATCCCGACTGGCGGAACTCGCGGTGATCACCACGCAGTATGGAACGCCGCACGCGCCCTCGTTGAGCAACGACAGCGTGGCCCAATCATGCGGCAAATACTGGTACCGCGATTGGAAATAGCGGGCGCCTGAACCCGGCCATTGGCGGTGACAGGTTTGCCGGTTTGGCCGTGCCAATTGCGTTTTTATGCGGTTTCAGAATGCTTGACGTCGGAAAAACCGGCTGATAAAACCGCAGAATAACGCTTTAAGCTGCTAAATGCTGGCCCCCATTTGCGCCGACATTCAAGGCCCAAATGATTGCCAAAGCCCGTTGGAGGAGCGGGCCGGGCATTCGCGCTGGCGCAAACGGTCCGGCAGGGCTGGTCAGGAGCTTCGGGCCTTGCGGTAACAAGGGAGGAAAACCATGAACTTCAGCAAATCTCTGGCACTGGTGAAATCGACAACTGTCGCTTTGACGATTGGCATGTCGAGCGCCGCTGCCGCCGAACTCGAGTTCATCCAATGGTGGGAGCCTGAACTGCCCAGCGGCGCACTGCGGGCGATCATGGATGACTTCGAGGCGCAGAACCCCGGTATCACGGTCACCCTGGTCAGCGGACCCTATGCCAGCACGCGTGACCAGATTGTGGTCAGCGCTGCATCAGGTACGCTGAGCGATGTGGTCGGCCTTGACGGTGCGTGGGTCAACGATCTGTCGCAGCAGGGCGCCATCGCCGGGATGGACGATCTGATGGCTGGATCCGACTTCAACGCAGACGAAGTCGCCGCCATAATCAGCCTGAACGGCAACAGCTACATGTTCCCGGTTGCATCTTTCGTCTACCCCGTTTTTGTCAATCTCGACATGATGGAGTCGGCAGGCATCGAGTCCATGCCCGAAACCCGCTCGGAGTTCGTCGCAGCCGCGCGCAAGCTGACCAATCCGGATGACAACCAGTATGGCTGGGTCCTGCCGCTTTCGCTCCAGGCGCCCAACGGTGTTCAGAACGACGTCATGTCATGGGCGTGGGCTTCCGGTGACAGCATGATGAAAGATGGCATGCCTGATCTGACCAACGCAGAAGTCGTTGGTACACTGGAATTCATACAGTCTATGTATGACGAGGGCCTTATCTCGCCTGGTACCTTCGCCAAGAAGGAGCAGGACAAAGTCGAGGAATTTGTCAACGGCCGCGTCGGCATGATGATCAGTTCGCTGGCGCATATCAATCTGATCCGCGAGCGTAATCCGGACTTGAATTTCGGCATCACGGCACTGCCTGCCAAAGATGGCTATGACGGACGGCGCGGCCTGCCCTATGCCTCATGGGGCATTGGTGTCAGCGAGCACAGCGAGAACAAGGAAGAAGCCTTCAAGCTCGTCTCATATCTAATGAGCGCCGAGGTCAACGCCCAGTTGGTTTCGATCGCCAACGCCTTTCCGGGGAATGTCAACGCCGAGCCCGATTTTGTCCAGACCGACGACCTGTTCGGAAGGGCCTTCGAGATCTTCCAGTCCGGATATCTGGCCAACGAGTTTGTCGGGCTTCCCGTTGCCGAAGAACTGATGCGCCAGTTTGGCATCGAAATACAGCAAATGCTCGAGGGCAACCAGACTGCGGCGGAAGCCGCCGTCAAGGCCCAGGCGAAGTGGGAAGCTGAGTTCTAGGCCCAGCTCTCCGACACTTTCAAGAAAATGGGAGCTGCGCTGCGCACCGAGCGCGACGCGGCTCCTTCCTTGTTAACGCCCGAGGCGCCTGCCAAAAAAGGGCATGGCCGACCCCGAGTGTGAAACGATTGTCTGAACGAACGCTCTCTGGATTGTCTTTCTCTAGGCGGCTTTCGCCGATCAACTGGCTTTCCTATGAGACCCGCCAGACGGCGCTTCCATATGCCTATGTCGCGCCGGCGATGGCCCTGTTCGGCATTTTGATGTTGGTGCCGATTACCATCGTCTTCTACTACTCCGCACTCGACCGCGCGATTCTCAACCCCAATCCTGAATTTGTCGGGCTCAGAAACTTTCGGACGATCTTCGGCGATCCGGTCTTTTGGCAATCCGTAGCCCAGACTCTCTACTTCACCGTCATGAGCGTCGTTTTCCATCTGGCGGTCGGCCTCCTGTTCGCCCTGATGCTTAATTCCACGCGCATCGACCCGCTGGTGCGCAATCTCTTGCGGGTGATATTCATCCTGCCGTGGCTGTTCAACGCCGTAATCATCGCCATCCTCTGGCGGCTGATGCTCGATCCCAATGGCATCGTCAACAACGTCCTTCTGGCGGCGAACATCATCCAGTCCAGGATCGAGTGGTTCTCGTCGCCCGACACAGCGATCCATGCCCTGACTTTCGTCAACATCTGGGCCGGATATCCGCTCTATCTGGTCACTCTTCTGGCCGGCCTGCAGGGCGTGCCCAAGGAACTGTACGAGGCAGCAGAGATGGACGGCGCCAAAGCGCTGCAGAAGCTGTGGTACATCACGCTGCCGCACCTCAAGCCGATCATTGTCAGTATCGCCCTGCTGGATTTCATATGGACCATGCAGGTGTTTCCGCTGGTCTGGATGACGACCGGCGGCGGCCCGATCCATTCAACAGAAATGCTCAGCACTTACACCTACAAGCTCGCCTTCACGCGCTATCAGTTTTCGTTAGCGGCAGCGAGCGCGGTGGTCATTTTTGCGCTGTCGATGTGCATGACCTACCTCTACATAAAACACCAGAAATCAGTGCGGTAGACGCTCATGTGGAAACGCCTGAACGAACACATCGATATCAAGGCGCTGGGCATATATGCCGGCTTGGCTGTCGGCCTGGTATTTGTGTGCTTCCCGATTATCTGGATGTTCTTCAGCTCACTGAAATCGAACACCGAGATATTCGCGCTGCCTCCGCGCGTCATCCCGAAAGTCTTCACGCTCGAAGCCTACCGGGCCATATTCGAGGATCCGGTGAAGCTTCGATTCTTCATCAACAGCTATCTGATTTCCGGAGTGGTAACGCTGTTGACGGTCTTTATTGCTCTTCTGGCCGCCTACGGTTTCAGCCGGTACCAGTTCCGCTTCAAGAACGTCTTCAACGTTATCATCATCAGCACCCAGACGGTACCGCCAATAACCTTGCTGATCCCGTTCTTCGGGATGGTGGTTGCTTTCGGCATCTTTGACACATATTTGGCGTTGATCCTCACCTATATGGTGTTCACGCTGCCCTATGCGACCTTGATCATGACAGGCTACTTGAACACCTTGCCCAAGGATCTGGACGAAGCGGTGCTCATGGATGGTGGGTCGAGTTGGACCGCGCTTTGGCGCGTGATCGCGCCGCTTTCGGCTCCGGGCATTGTCGCGACCTCCGTCTACACGTTTCTGCTGGCCTGGAACGAGTTTCTGTTCGCCCTCACGTTGACCAAATCAATGGAGTTGCGCACCGTGCCGATCGGGATCCAACTGCTGATGGGCCAGCATGCCTTCGATTGGAACGAGATGATGGCTATGAGCGTTCTAGGCTCGCTGCCACTTTTGCTTCTCTACATGTTCGCCCAGCGCTACTTCCTAGCAGGCATGACGGCCGGCGCAGTCAAGGCATAATGAGACCTGCGCGCGGGTTGAGGGTTCGCGATGAAAATGGCGTCATGATGCAGGGGGATTGGTTTTGTTTGCGTGAGGGAGCTGTGCGCGAGCCACTTTTGATCCCTGAAAGGATGGTTTCACGCGGGGCTGAGGATGTTGAGGGTTCGTTTGAGGTTGTAGGCGATTGCGGTGAAGTGGGTTTGCAGACGGGCTTTTGCGATGCCTCGCCATCGCATGCGGCGGAAACCATAGGAGGGGACTGTCAGGAATTCTGTGCTTGAGGCCTGCTTCGTCATTGGCTGACGAACCTTTCGCCGTCGACGACGGCGATCAGGATGTCAGCGACGCCGCGGTTCTTCAACTCGTTCATCACCCGCAGCCAGAACTTGGCGCCTTCCGTCTGCTCGATCCAGATGCCTAGGATCTCCTTAGTGCCGTCCGGCAGGATAGCAAGCGCGATGTAAACCGCCTTGTTGCGAACGAAGCCCTCGTCGCGGATCTTGACCCGGATCGCATCGAAAAAGACCAGCGGATAGCAAACATCGAGCGGACGATTTTGCCATTCCGTCACTTCCTCCAGAACCGCGTCGGTGACCGCCGAGATCAGGTCCGGCGAAACCTCGATGCCATAGAGTTCCTCCAGGTGGCCGCGGATCTCGCGCACGCTCATGCCGCGCGCATACATGGAAATGATCTTTTGATCGAAGTCCGAGAAGCGCCGTTGATATTTGGCAATCAGCTTCGGATCGAAGGTGCCGGCCCGATCGCGCGGGATCGACAAGTTCATCTTCGAGGTGCCCGTCAGAACCGATTTCCTCGAGCTGCCGTTGCGGCGGTTGGAGTTGCCTTCGGACCGCTCTTCTTCCAAATGTTCGTCCAATTCGGCATTCAAAATGCGCTCCGACAACGCCGTCTTCAGGTCATCAAGCAACCCATCCTTGGAAAACACCTTGCTCGGATCACGCCCAGCCAACAACTGGTCAAGTAGTTCTTTCTCAATAGCCATGTGATGATTCGCTCCTTTCCATCACTATGGCCTCAAGCACAGAATTCCTGACAGTCCCCATAGGAGCGTTTCCAGGTTCCGAAGATCTTCTCGATCCGGCAGCGAATGGCATGAATGGCCGCGTTCCGATCCGCCATCTTCTTTTCCGCCTGCGCCTGTGCCACGGGATCGTCTTTCGTCCAAACGCCGGTTTGGACCACAAAGGGCACACCACCCCGCAGCGTCACGGCGTTCGCAAAGACTTGCCCCCGATAGGCACTGTCGGCATACACATCGCCAGGATCGTCGGGAAGCGCATGTTCGCCATTCCTCTCGTCGTGGGCATTGCCCGGCGTGACCGCCAGTTCCTCGACCAGCGACGTGTCCGCATCCGCGCCGACATGCGCCTTGTAGCCATGGATTGACTTGCGTGAGCGATGCCCTGACCAATTGGCGTCCTCATCTTTCTTGCTGGCGGAAGCAACAACCGTGGCATCCACCAGTGTGCCGGTTTTGATCCGGATCGCACGGGCCGCCAGTTGATCGGTGATCTCATGGAACAGTGTCTCGTCAAGCTCTTTGTCCACCAGCGCTTTGCGAAATCTTACAAAGGCTGTGCGTTCCGGGGTCGCCTCCGAGCGCGAAAAACCGCAGAACCGGCGAAATGAGGCGCGATCATCCAGCGCCTCGGCAAGCTTCACATCGGAAAGATCGTACCAGACCGAAAGCAGCATCGCCTTGAACATCGCAAGCGGCGGCCAACTCGCTTCGCCGCGAGGGGCAGAATGAATGACGTCCAGATGCGTCTCCACCACGGACCAGTCGATAAGGGTCAAAATCTCGTCCAGCGGTGTGACCTTCCGGGGACCTTCAAACAGCATCTCCTGACCGATCCGGCGGCGGGGCATGACACATCCTCCAATTTCTTTATCCAATGGAATCAGATGACTCACAATATCTCAACACTTTTTCGCGCACAGGTCTCATCACACCGTTTTCGAAAACCAATACCACATCGTCCGGGTTCCGAAATACCGCTACAAGGTTCTCCAGAGGGCCTTGCGGTTGCGGGTGCGCGAAATCGTTCGCCAGGTCTGCCGGGAACTCGGCGTCACGATCATCTCCGGCGTCCTGTCGAGCGACCATGTGCACATCTATGTCTCGATCCCGCCAAAACATTCGGTCAGCCACATCATGCAGCGCATCAAGGGACGCTCCTCGTACAAGATCCAGCAGGAATTCCCCGAAATCAGAAAGCGCTACTGGGGTCGCCGTTTCTGGGCGAGAGGCTATTTCTGCACCACCAGCGGGCGCGTTACCAAAGAGACCATACTGCAATACATCGCCAACCACTCGGCCAAACCTACCGGCGCCAGCCGGTAGTTGTTTAGTGCGCATTGGCAAAGGCGTGGGGGATCAATCAGGCCAATTTTGCGGCCTATCTGGAGGCGGCAGAGGATTGGGATGAAGACGATAAGCTCCCGCTCCCGGCTCCTGGGCCGCGTTTTCCTCATTGTTTCGAAGCCACCTTCCGGTCTCTCAAGTCCGACCTCGTCCAGCGCCCGATCTGGCCGCTGTCAACGGCGGCCAGATCGCACTCCGTCTAGATGTGCAGCCGGGGATCCGGACGCCACCACTCTGGCGCAGGCACCTCAGTGAATGACCCACCAAGTCACTCGTCAGAACTTGTCAATGGAGTCGACACACACCATATGCCAGTAGAATTAGGTGGCTGCATAACCAAAGGTGCTGAACCCTTGCGACGCATTGCCGGGGCTCTTGGTCGGCCTTCAGACAACATGGAGACGTCAATGGCAACTCTGACAATATTCGCTGCCGCCGGTGTCGATGGCGCCGTGCGCTGCACCATTGCCCTAATCGAAGATGACCAAGACCTCCTCAAGAGCATCAGACCGATGACACCGGCCGTTGCAGGGGCCAACGCCAAGGCTCTGAAATTCAAGGGGCCGTCCGGCGAGTGGGTAACTAACAAGGAACCGGGCAGCAACGTGGTCGACTTCAAGCCGATAGCCGATACCGCCTTCGAGATCTTCACCGACCTCGAAAACGTCCAGACTGCCCTGAGAAACGCAGACATCGTCTGGGACCCAACGGAAGCTGACCGGAAACGATGCAACTCGACGCACGCACCAAGCAGGCGCTGGCTGCCCGACGCAAGTGCCACTACGGGAACATACCCGCGCTCGCCCAGCCCGTTCTCGTCGTATTCGACTATAGCCCTGCCGACAACGAGCCCCCTCTGTCGATCGTGTTCGATGGAGAGTTGGGGCCGAATTGCTGGATGAGTGAAAGCAATGTCAAGGAGATCGATGGCGAGCGGGTGCGGCCCAGATTTTTGCGAATTTTGATCTGAGCTTGCCTGTTTTCTGTTCCGGGTGGTTTCCGTTCGGTTTCAGTGTTATGCTCTGATCGAAGCCGAGGGCGGGCGAAGTGCGGAGACACGGCCGCGTCCCGGAAACGGAGCGTACAGGCGGGGAAGGCTGATGAGCGGCAAAGATGAAGACGGGCGGTTCAGGCATCCGGAGACGGCGGCGTATCTGCGGAGCCTGACGGCGGAGGAGGCGGCCCGGCACGGGCCGATGATCCGCAGGGACGGGGACGGTTTCCTCGAGTACCGTATTGAAGACGGCGAGGTGCGCTGCCGCCGGGGCTCTGCCGGCGCGGGATCTGTTCGGCGGCGTTGTGCCGTCCCTGGCGGCGGAGCTGTCGGTTCAGGGGCCTGATCCTGACGCTGTCGGGACCGCGCTGCGGGAGCGGGCGCTGTCGGCGGGCGCCGATGCCTGCAGGCGGCTGTTCGAGGGGAGGGATGACGGGCTTGATCCGCCGCCCTGCCCGGAATGCGGGGGCCGGATGAAGCGCCGCGGCTCGAAGTTTCCGAAGACTTTCACGACCCGGCCCGGCGCGGTGACGGTCGAGCGCAGCTGTTGCCGCTGCGTCAAGTGCGGCAAGGGACTCTTTCCTTTGGATGCCTGGCTGAAGCTTGAGGGCCGTTCGATCACGCCGGGCGGCGAGCGGATGGTGATGGCCGCGGCGGCGGAGGCGGGCAGCCGCCGGGGTTCCGCGCTCCTGGAGGAGCTGTCGGGAACCGGGACAAGCCGTTCGCGCTTTGACCGCCTGACGCGCGCTACAGGCGCGGAAGTCGTTGGTTTTGAACGGAAGGATGTGCCGGAAGCGGAGCGGCCTCTTCTCCTGCCGGTGATCGCCGCCGACGGCACGGGGGTTCCGATGCGCCGCGCGGAACTCGAAGGGCGGGCCGGCAGGCAGGAGGACGGGACAGCGAATACGCGCGAAGCGAAGCTGCTGCGCATCTGCGAAGCCGCCCGCGGCCGGAACGGAAAGGTCAGGGCCGTCGCGGGCAGCATCACGCAGTCCTGCGTGACCGACAGCGCGGAGGCCGGGGCCGGCGGCGGGATGTCGGACTTCGAGGCCCGCCTCCGGCGCGAGGCGGCGCGGCGCGCTTGACGCCGGCGAGGCGGTGTTCCTCTCCGACGGAGCGAAATGGATCGAAAATTCGATGCGCCGGATTTTCGCGGGAGTGAAGATGGCTTTCGTTCCCGGTCTTTTCCATGTCCTTGAGAAGCTTCAGGACGCGCTGAAGGAGATGATCCCGGACGCCGCGCCGCGCAGGAGCGCCTTCGGCCGGCTGAAAGCGATGATCATGGCCGGCGGCGCCGCCCTGGCCGTCAATGAGCCCGCTCCGTTCGGGGATGACTGCCCGGCGGTCCGGGCGTTCGTCAATTGCTGCAGGCCCGATCCGCATCGGATGCGTTGCGGCGAATGCCGGCGGCGGGGCATTCCGTGCGGCAGCGGACTTGTCGAGGGCGGATGCGGAACCGTTGTGGCTGACCGTCTGAAAAAGAGCGGCAGCCGCTGGTCTGTCAGCGGCGCGAACGCTGTCATGGCCCTTCGATGCTGCTGGATGAACGGCCGGATCCCGGACTTCTTTCATTGGCGGGCGGCGGCATGACCGCAAAAATCTGGGCCGCACCCCATTGATAGGGCCGCGGCCTGCATGGAGGAGTGCCCGGGCGAGCTTCTGCAGGGTCTTCGGGAGCGGGAGGAGCTGCCCCCTGGGGCCGTTTCCCTGCTGGTCCCGCTCGACGGAGTCATGATGCGCATGAACGCGGAGGCGGCGGAAGGAACGGCGACGGACGCTGGCTGGCGCGAGGTGTCCTGCGGCGTCGTGACCCTGGTCGACGCCGGGGGCAAATGCTGGAGAGCCGACGCCGAGGCGCTGAACTGGCTGGCGCCCAGCCCCGACCTGAAGCCTTCGGCGCGGACGACCTGGTCCGGGAGGTGGCGGCATGTCCTGCGCCACGACCCAAAGGGCGTCGGCAGGGTGACCGACGCGCTGCGACACCTGCTGCGGAAGGGGAAGGGGGCCGACGACGCGCGGAGGGAACTGGCCTTCCTCCGCAGCAACCGCCGCCGCATGCGCTACGCGGACGCCGTGGCGGCGGGCGGCGCCATCGGTTCCGGAACCGTGGAATCCGCGAACAGGGTTCCCGTGACGTCCAGGATGAAACGCCCGGGGCAGCGCCGGGGCCGCGACGGCGGCCAGGGCGTCCTGACCTTCCGGGCGCTTCGACCGGGCACGGGCCGCGCTGGTCCCCCGCCTGAGCCGCAGCGGCGGCTGCAGGCCCCCGCAATGCGCCAACGGAACATCATGCGATCAAAAGATGAACCATACGGGAATCACTCCCTTGGTCCGCCAACCGCTTGCGGCGGCACAAATCACCTCCTAGATTATGGGAATGATCCCGAGGCTTGTCGACCCATTCGCCCGCGCCATTACGTATCTGCGCGTATCGGTCACTGACCGCTGCGATTTCCGCTGCGTGTACTGCATGTCGGAGAACATGACGTTTCTCCCGAAGAAGGAACTCCTCACGCTAGAGGAACTGGACAGGCTGTGTACCGCCTTTGTCGGACTCGGGGTCGAGAAGCTGCGCATTACCGGAGGTGAGCCTCTTGTTCGCAAAGGCATACTCTCTTTCTTCGAATCCATGTCGCGGCATCTGGAAAGCGGTGCACTCAGGGAACTTACGCTAACCACCAACGGCTCGCAACTTCGCCGATTCGCCAAGGAGCTTCATTCCGCAGGCGTGCGCCGCGTAAACGTCTCGCTCGACACACTTGATACTGATAAGTTTGCCCGGGTCACTCGGTGGGGCCGCCTGCGACAGGTGTTGGATGGAATTGAGGCGGCGCGCTCGGCTGGCCTCCGGGTCAAGATCAACACCGTCGCACTGAAGGGCTTCAACGAAGACGAGTTGTTTTCATTGACGGAATGGTGCGCTGCGGAAGACATGGATCTCACCTGGATAGAGGTGATGCCTATGGGCGATCTGGGCAACGAAAGCCGGATTGGCCAGTATTGGCCTGTCTCTGACATTCGCCGCAGGCTCTCGGAGCGCTTCACAATCACTGACTTGGCCCACCGCACCGGTGGACCCGCCCGCTACGTCCGGCTTGAGGAGACTGGCCAACAAATCGGTTTCATCACGCCGCTTACGCATAACTTCTGCGAATCCTGCAATCGAGTGAGACTCACCTGCACTGGCGAACTTTTCATGTGCCTTGGTCAGGAGGACAAGGCTGATCTGCGATTGCCCCTGCGCACCCATCCGGACAGCGACACTCCTCTCGTCGAAGCCATCCGCGCGGCCATCGGCCGCAAACCCAAGGGGCACGACTTCGACTACTCAAGACAGCGGGTAGCCGGACAGGTCAGCCGTCATATGAGCCATACCGGCGGATAGTGAATTCGCCGCCCTTCGCGGCGGAACATGAAAATTCCGTGCAGCGCCACTCAAGCTGCTGGCAGACGTGACTCCACCATCTGCGCATACCATGAACAGCCGGCCGGGATCGCTTCATCGTTGAAGTTATATTGCGGGTGATGTACCGGCGCACTGTCACCGTTGCCCACGAGAATGTAGGCACCTGGTCGTTCCTCCAGCATGAACGCGAAATCCTCACCGCCCATAACGTACGGCGCGTCCTCGCAACGACCTGTGACAGATTGCGCAACCTCATCGGCATAGCCTGTCTCCAGTTCCGAATTGGCCATGACGGGATAGTTGCGGTCATAGGTCACATCGACTGTCCCGCCAAATGTAGTCGCGACACCCTCGCAGATGGACCTGATCCGATCCTCCGCCAGATCCCTCATTCCGGGACTCAGGGTGCGCACGGTCCCTTTCAGTGTCACGGTCTGTGGTATCACGTTAAACGCCTTGCTCGAAGTCTCGAACGAGGTCACGGACACCACCAAACGGTCAACGGGATCCGCGTTCCGGCTCACGACTGTCTGGAGCGCAAGCACGGCCTGGCACGCCATCACGACCGTATCAACTGTCTCCTGTGGCTTCGCGGCGTGCCCACCTTTTCCCACGAATTCGATCTGGAAGACGTCTGTGGCGGCGAAGAACGCTCCGGGGCGGATCGCGAAACTTCCAACCGGCTTCCCCGGCCAATTGTGCATGCCATAGACCTCGTCAATGCCGAATCGATCCATCAGCCCGTCCTCGCACATCTCACGCGCTCCACCGCCGCCTTCTTCAGCGGGCTGGAAGATCACGACGGCAGCTCCGTCGAAGTTCCTTGTCTCGCAAAGGTATTTGGCTGCGCCAAGCAGCATCGCCGTATGCCCGTCATGGCCGCAGGCGTGCATCTTGCCCGGGGTACTGCTTGCATAGTCCAGTCCAGTCTCTTCCTGAATCGGAAGCGCGTCCATATCCGCGCGCAATCCAATTGTGCGTCCTGAACCGTTCGACCGGCCCCGGATGAGTCCAACGACCCCTGTCCTGCCCAAACCGCCAACCACTTCGTCACATCCGAACTCACGAAGCTTCTCCGTCACCAGAGCGGTCGTTCTATGTGTTTCGTAGAGGAGTTCAGGATGCTGGTGGATGTCCCTACGCCAGCCGGAGATTTCTGGAAGAAGTTCAGCGAATCGGTTCTTGACGGGCATCGACGTCCTCCTTGCGTTTTCGCGAACCAGACTGGAACAACTTTGGTGCCAACGCAAGACGATGTTGGCTTTTGGCTCACGCATCGAAAGGTCTGGGTCTTCCCAGATACCCTCCTCCTGCGTGCTCCCTCTGCCAATATCTTAGAGGTTGAGCTTCTTGCAGAACTTCCCGATCAAGCGGTTTTTTCGGAAACGGGCGCTTTTCCTGATGGCTGGTATGGATATGGAGCCATCCCTCTGGTATGGAGCAGGTGTGAAAGCCACAACATGCAGGGAGACGGCTCCATGTCCCTACGTTCTTCCATATCAGATGCCTGGCAGCGGCTGCAGGGGGAACTTCCGCCTTCCCTCGCCGGGGAGGCCGGCCCGCTGGGCGTGAGGCACGGCAGGTCCGTCGCCGTGCTGGACCTGGCCGGGGGCGGGAGGCACGTGCACTGCATCCACGGGGGCGTCGGCAGCCCTGCCGCAGGGCGCTGGCTCGGGCCTTCGTCGGGAGGGCGGTGTGGGACATGCCGGCCACGGTGGTGACGGTCGACAGGCTGCGCCACCACCCGACGCTGCGCAGGCCGGTCGGCTGGTCCCGCGTGTCGGAGGTTCCCGGCGAACCGGCCTTCTCCCGCGCCTTCGCCTGGTTCGCGGAGACCCGGCTGCCGGAGCGGATGCACGGGGCGCTGGTCCGCGCCGCGTACGCCGGCCCGGTCGTCGGGCACATCTCCCGGGACTCCACGGCGACCGTCGGGCGGGAGAGGCCGGCGCCGAAGCCGAAGCCGCAGGAGGGACCGAAGCGAAAGCGCGGACGCCCGGAAAAGGGGGAGGAGGTCCCGAAGGAGCCGACCCGGCTGGAGAGGCGGCCGCCGGACGGGATGACGGCGGCGGAGATGGCCGACGGGCTGCCGAAGGCCTGCGGCACCGGCACGAAGCGCAACTCCAAAGGGTACAGGGAGAGCTGGAGGGGGTACAAACTCCATATCGACGCGGCGGATGGGGACGTCCCCGTCAGCTGCATCCTGACCTCGGCGTCGCTGCACGACAGCCAGGCCGCCATCCCGCTGTTGAGGATGACGGCGCTGCGGGTGGACCACTGCCACGAGCTCATGGACGCGGCCTGCGACTCGCTGGAGATCGGGTTCCACGCCTGCCTGACGGGGCGCGTGGCGGTCACCGACACCAACCCCCGCCGCGACGCGGCGCTGAGGGAGCGCCTCGGGAAAGAGGCGCTGGCGCAGAGGAAAGCGGGCCACATACGCCACGACCGCGTCCGCTGCCGGCAGCGCCCGGCGTGGAGCGCGTGAACTCGGCCCTCAAGGATTCCTGTGGCGCCCGGCACGTCCGTGTCCGTGGGCACGCCAGGGTGGCCTGCCACCTGTTCCTCCGCGTGCTGGCCCTGACGGTGCAGCAGCTGATGCGGCTCACCATCTGACACCGCCGGCTCCGGCAGATCCGTCCGCCGCGGACGCCGCCCCGGAGGGGACGGCGCGGACAGCCATGCGCGGACGGCGCCCGACGGGCCATAACCTGCGGCATTCCGCCACACTTTGGCTCGTGCAGACGCCCCGGCCACCCACCGGATCCGGTGTCACGACCCTGGCGGAACCGAAAGGCTTGCCGCGGCCGACCGAACCGCGATAATTGTGCAAGAGGCTCAGGTATATAGGTTCCCCTGTTTCCGGACGGTCGCATCAATTACGGATGCGGAACTGACGGTTGGAGACAGCATGAAATGAACGGCGATGGAGTCCCGGCAATCAATATCGCCTCTCGGGAGGCCAGCATAAAGCGAAGGCTTCGCCGACATCTGCATGAATTGGGTTTCAGGAAATCCGATGAAGGCGCACTCCAGATTCAGGGGTCGGGAAAGGAAACCAGGAAACCATCAGGTTCTTTCAGGGACTGAAACCCGGAGGGTCACCGGGCTCGTCCAGCAGGGCGGCGGGACCGTGCCTGCTGTCATGTTCGGACAGGATGCGATAGGTGCCGTCCTCGACGACATGGGAGTCGACCCAATCCTGAAACGCGTCCTCGCCGCATTCGCCCGCGGCGGGGCCGATGATCCTGTCCGCGATGTCATCGTCACGGAACTCGGGACGAAGCCGCAGCCCGTTCACCGCAAGCGTCGTGACAGGCGCGGCGTAACCCGCGCGTTTGTTGCCGTCGATGAAAGGATGGTTCCGGACGATTGTCCAGCAGAGCAGGGATGCGGCCTCGGCGGCATTCATGTTTTCCCTGTACAGGATGGCCTGACCGACCCGACCGACAGCGGAATCCAGCAGTCCCATGTCACGAAGGCCCGGCAGTCCGCCGAAACGCCGGAGCATCGCGTCGCGCTGCCCGATGGTATCCCCGACTTTCGGCAGGACGATGTCCGGCCCGTCAACGCTCATTCGCTCATTGCGCGAGTTTCCGGTACACATCCGCGCGGCGCGCCATGTCATCCCACAGCGCCTGATGCATCATTTCCGAAACGGAACTCCGCGCCTTGACCGGTTCGCCGTCCTGGACGGAAACGGTCATGGCCGCGTCTTTCTCTGTCAGGTTGGCCTGTGCGGGAGCGTCCGACGCTTGATCCATCATGTGGGTCTCTCCCGTTCTCATGCTTTTGGACATGGACATCACTTCCTCAGACCATACGGAATGGACAGCATCCATGAAAGACAGTCAAGCTGCATCCGGTTCATGGGGGTTTCGCTAAGGAATTTCCGCATCCAGCGATCATATCGTTTTCCGCATCCATGATGGAAGGCCAGCTGACGCAGGCGGCTTCCGGTTCAGGCTGGGTTTCCGCAGCTCATGATCGAGCGGTCCCATCGCCGGAAGGATGGCACGGGCCACGACGGCAGCCCCCGGCGCGAGCATGGGACATGGCGGTCCGGGGGCTGCCGTCGTGTCACGTCGTACCCTCTCCTTTGCAAGGGTTGGAGAGATTTCCGAATGGGGACGGTTCCGGTGGCGTCCAGCCGTCCTGTCCGGATGCCTGGCGCCGCGCCGGTCCCGAACCGCCCGCATCGCCATTGCCGGACCTGTGCGGCGTTTCGGCCGACGGCAGGAATTCCCGGGCCTCTGGCGACAGACCCTCCTTTCCCCGCTCCGCCGCCTGTGCCCAGGCCGGCCCCCGGGAAACGATTTCCTTCCAGGCGTCCGCTAGATCGTAAGGGCGGTCCTGGCCCAGGACACGGCAGAGAATGTCAGCCTGAGCCAGATCCTTCCGCGCCTTGCCGCGTCCGACAGCGTCGGGGCGGCGTCGGGACGCCACGAGCAGTTTGTGGACAGCAAAACGTTCCGGCGCCGGCACCTTGACCGGGAGTCCGGGACCATGAAGGACGACGGCCTCTATCTCCTGATATATGAGGAAATCCAGGAACCTGAGCGGCTGACCCTCTCCTCCAAGTGCCGGGCGATGGACGGACCTGTCCCGGGGTGGGCCACGCAAGGGTGTCAGGATATCGACGGACAGACGTTCCTGGCGTCCGTCCCGGAGCGCGTAACGCAGGACGCTGTGAGGGTCGAAAGGCGAGGGAACGGCCTCGAACCTGGAATCCACCGTTTTCAGCACCGCGGGCAGGTCCGGCTCCATCCGGTCCTTCACCGCGATGGAGATGGCGGAAAGCTGTCCGATGTCCACATCGCCCGTCCGCGCCAACACGGCGGATGGTCGGAAGCCGAGCATCGGGGGATAGCACTGGAAGGCGAGAGATCCCACAAGAACGGCGCGCGGACGAAAGGCGCCCGCTTCGGCCAGGGCGGCCAGAACGTTTCCGCTCAGGGCGTCAGGGCCGGGCATCCTCGCGGCACGGAGGGACCGGACCATGTCCGTGCGTTCATTACGCGCATCCGCGATAACTCTTCTTTCCTCGATCCGGCGTCGCAGGACAGGCGTGTCGGGGCCGAGATACCGTGCGGGCGGACGTGCGCCATTCCTGGTTTGGGTTTGCCAATACCAGTATTTCCGGTCTTTCACCGTTTTGGTATGGGCTTGAACCGTCCGCGGCCATGATCTCCCGGAAGCTGCCGGTCCAGGCTTTTTCGGCCAGTTCGGCGTGGATGGTCTGGAGTGGGACGGACAGGCGCTGGACTGGCGTCACGGGAATCCCTTTTCGGCGTTATACTCAAATTTCGTAACTGCTCACCCCTTCCCGGGTGCGGACCGGGCATCGTTCGGCTTGACCATGTCGGCTGCGTTTCCGGCCAGGGCGATCTGGATGGCGACGAGGGGGTTGTGACCGAGGGTGGCCATCGAGCCCAGGCAGCCCGGGATCCTGCACCATGCCTCGGCATGGATCTGTGTCCGGAAGCGGCCCGACACCTTGATCCTCACCCTGGCCATCCTGGTCCCGCTCCCGCCGGCGCTGTCCGTGAAGCTGGCGTCCGGGTCGGCCATGAAGCGCGGCACGGACGCTTCATGCCTCGCGAGGCGCCCGTGGAGGCTGTGCGCGTCGGATCTCCCGGCCCTCCCGCGCTTTCCCTTCGGGCGCGGCGGGATCTCCGGCAGCTCCCCGCCGCCCTGGGTCAGGATGGTCCGGTACCGCCTGCGCGCGCTCCGGCGTCCGGCCTCGGGCAGGGCCCTGGCGTCGCTTCGGCTGGCCCTGTGGCAGGCCTCGCGCAGCAGCCCCTTCATCAGGCGCGCCCAGCGGAAGCCGTTGGACCCGGGGACGAACGTCAGCCCGCGCAGGAGATGGGAGCCGAAGGGCTGGTGCGTACACCGGTGGTGGGTGAGGTGACCCGCCCAGCAGTCGTGGACCTTACAACAGTCCCCTCCTGTATATCTGATTCGGTTCGCCTATATGGCGGGGCATGCAGGTCGGTCTCCGCCATTTCGGTTGGCGGACGCTGGAGTGGCTCGCCGGTGCGCTCCGTGCCGGCGGGCGCAGCCGGCATGCGCTGTGCCGGGAGCCGGTCGAGCGCACCGGCTGGCGGAACGCCCGCGGCGGGCCGGTCATCCCGGCGGCGGCGAAGGCGCTTCCGGCGCTGGCGGAGCGCGTGGGGGAGGGGCTTCCGGAGGTCCGCGCCGCGCCCGATCCGTACGCCGCCCCGGCCGTTCCCGCCGGCGATGTCCCCGGCACGGCGGTGGCGCTTCCCCTGGGGGAGCTCGGTCCCGTTCGGCCCGGAGCGCGACGGCCACTGCCTGCACCGCGCCGCCCGGTCGGTGCGCTGGCCGGGGCGTACGACGGCATGGAGATGGACTGGGCGGAGCGGGAGAGCGGGAGTACGGGCGCTCGGGCCACACCGACGGGCGGGTGCGGCGGCGCATCGCTGGCATGGGCCGGGCATGGCTGGACAGCATGGGCGGGGAGCTGCCGGTGATCCTGCCGGCGAAGGCCGCGGAAAAGGCCGCCTGCTGGCTGCTGCCGGATCGGAGCGTGACCATGGAGACCGTCCCGCAGCGGCGCCACGAGGCGACCGCCGACCGCTGCCGCGGGGAGTCCCTGGTCCTCGCCATACAGGACACCACGACCCTGAACTACAGCGCCCTGGAGGCCACGGAGGGCCTGGGGAAGCCCGGCGGCGGCGGCAAGGGCAGCACCGGCATCCTCGCCCACGCCGGGCTGGCGGTGACGGCGGAGGGCCGCCCCCTTGGCCTGTTCACCATAGACGCGGACCTGCGGGACGACCCGGAAAAGGACAGCCAGCGCTGGCTGGACGGCCTGGACCGCGCCCGCGGGCTGGCGGCGGCCTGCCCGGACACCCGGGTGGTCTCCGTACGCCACCGCGAGGGCGGTTTCCGGCGGATGCCCGGAAGGGCGGCGGGGCACGGAGACGCGCCGCGCGTCCGCGCCAGCCGCTCGGTGCGGCAGCGGGTGCGGACGGAGGGGGGAGAGGATGTCTGCCTGTGGGAGCATGCCGCGTCCCTGCCGGCCCTCGCGGCGGTGGACCTGACGGTCCCGGCTTCCGGCGGGCCGCGGGCCCGCAGGGAGCGCACCGCCCGCCCGGGGATCCGCGCGGCGGAGGCCGCGGTCCTGCCGCCGAAGCGCGGCTGCGGAACGGAGCCGCTCACGATGTTCGCAGTCTCCGCCACCGGGACGGACGTGGATGACGGGGAGGAGCCGCTGCACTGGCTGCCGCTCACCAACGGGTGGCCGGCGGAGGGGCAGCCGGACTCCATGCGCGCCCTCACCGTCCTGGACTGGTACCGCGGAAGGTGGACCGGCGGGACCTGGTTCCGGACGCTCAGGTCCGGGACCGGCGGCAGGGACAGGCGGCTGGACACCGCCGACGGCCCGCCCAGGCGCCTCGCCTCCGGCGCCGTCACCGCCTGCCGCGTCGCCGGCATCACCATGCTCGCCCGCGAGCGGCCGGACACCCCCGCCACCGAGGCCTGTCCGGAGGAGGACATCAGGCTCCCGCCCACCCTGCTGTCCGCCCAGGGCCACCGGGAGGTCACCACGATGGCCGACGGGAAACCGCCGGACATCAGGACGTTCGTCATCGACCTCGGAAGACCCGTCGGGGCGCATTCGACGAAGCGGCAGCCGCTGCCAGGGGTGAAAAAGGTCTGGCAGGGGCTCTTATGAGACCTTACAGGTCAAGTGCCCTTTTTCAAAACCTCACATCGGCGTCCCTCCCTCCGTCGGGGGGCGGCTTCCGTGCCACCGGGGAAGTCCAGACAGAACGTCGCGGTTCCATGACGCGCTCAACGACGCGTCCAGCCTCTTATCCGGTTCGGTTGGCCGGTGCCGGCCCCGTGACCATTATGCCCGATTCGGGCGGTGCGACGTTCCGGGGGGGGCGGGACCCATCTGAAATGAACGGTGCCGCTTCCTGCGGCGAACCAGGCCCCTGCACGGTCACACGCCCTGCCCGGGTTCCCCGGAGGCCCCGTCGGGCCGCCCGGGTGTTCCGTTGTTCCGTTGTTCCGTTGCCCTCCCGCTCTCAGGCCTGCGACAGGACGGCGCCCTCCGGCACCAGGCCGGTGGTGGCGAACCTCCACAGCGCCACCAGAAGCTTACGGGCCAGCGCCACGATCCCCCGCCTGCGCGAACGTCCGTCGCGGGCGCTCACGTAATCCCGGAACCACGCCGAGAGGGCGCTGTCGGGCTGGTGGCGCAGCCAGCGCCAGGCCATCTGCACCAGGTGCTTTCGCAGCATCGCGCCGCCCGCCTTGCTGATCCCCTGGTCGTTGTCGACGCCCCCGCTCGCGAAGGGCACCGGCGCCAGGCCCGCGAGGCTGGCCAGCTGCCGCCGGTTGCGCAGCTCCCGGTAGAAGAGCTCGCCGCCCAGCATCAGCGCGTCGTTCGGGCCGATCCCGCGCAGCCGGACCAGCGTCGCCGCGTGGTGGGCGTCCGCCGGCGCCGCCCGCGGTCTGTCAACGGGCGGAGCGGCCTCCTTCCCGGCGGCGTCCGCGCGGAGGCCGTCGAGGGCCCGGGCCGACGCCTCCAGCATCTCCATCTTCCTCGCCTCGACAGCCTTGAGTTCCGCGCGCACCAGCTCCAGCCGGTCGAGGATGCCCTTGATCTCGGCCAGCAGCTCCGGCGGCAGCGGCTCCCCGTAGCCGGTCTCCATCCCGCCGAGCCGCTCACGGAACCCCGGCCGCGCCGGATCCCCGGCCAACACCCCGTGCAGCCTCAGGAGCCCGTCGACGGAGTTCGAGAGGCGGCGGCGCTCCTGCACCAGACGCTCCCGCCGGCGCAGCAGCCGCTTCCTGTCCTCCTCCGCGACCGTTGGCACACGCACCCGCGACATCGCGTCCCGGTCGCCGCCGTCCCACGCCCTGAGCGCCCGGACCATCCGGCGGGCGTCGATCCGGTCCGTCTTCACCTTCTTTTTCCTCCGCACCACCTCGAGGCTCGCGGGGTCGCAGACAACCACCTCGACATCCTCCCCCTCCAGCCGCCGGGCCAGCCAGAAGCCCTCGTAACCGGCCTCGTACACAAGCATCACCCGGACATCGCCGCCGGTCGCCGCCCGCTCCCGCGCCCGCCCGAGCCTGCCCAGGAGCCCATCAACGTCCTGCGGCGCCAGCCTGTGGATGCCGGCCCTCGACGTGTCGGACGGATCGCCCACCGCGAGGATCCAGCTCCTGCCGCTCACTTCCAGAGCCGCGTAGACCGTGGTAACGTTCCCCTCGAAAGGGGTTTTCGAATCAGTCATCTTTCTCTCCTTTCACTCGGCGGGGGTTGCCGTCTCGCGGCCCCCCGCCACAACATGCTGTCTTCCTGTCAACACCCTGCACCGAATCACCCGCGAAGGCAAACGGCGGCCCGTCCCATGGCATCTGGAGCGGCTGAACCGGGCCATCCAGGTGCGCGACGCCCTCGGCAGGGGGCCGCCGCCCGACGCGCTGGGCGAGCGCAGGCGGGAATGGGATCGCCCATACAGGTGCGGGCTGTTGTAAGGTCGTGGACCAGCGCGCCGGTGTAGCGGGAGATGGCGCCGATGTCCCCGGTCGCCTCGCATCCGCGCCTGCGGTGCAGGCGCTTCAGGGTCAGGGACCCGTCGGTGGGGACGTGGAGCCACCGGGTCCTGCCGCCGGCCCGGAATCCGGTCCCGTCGGCGCGCGGGGCCGGGCGCTCCGGCAGCCGCGCGACGGCGGCCTCCTCCCACGGCCCGGGCGCGTCATGCAGGCGGCGGACGTATCCCGGGCAGGTGGCCTCGGAGAGCATGGGGCCGGAGACCGCCTGGACCATGGCGACGGCCCGGGGCGGGGACAGCATGCGCGCGCCCGGCAGGTTGATGGTGAAGGCCTGGAGACCGGCGCCGTACCGCAGCGGGCCCGGCATGCTGTCGGGGAACCGCCCCCTGGTCCGGGCCCGGCAGTCCGGGCATTCCCTGGTCCCGGCCTCCACGCGGCGCCCGCCGACCTTGAGGACGATGCCGTACAGGACGCGCCGCCCGCGTCCGGAGGGGGCGGTCCCCGGGAGGTCGGCGCCGCAGGCATCGACGGCGACCGTCTCCCCGGCGGCGGTCCCGCGCATGTCCGTGCCGGTCCGCAGGTTCGGTTCCGCGCCCCGGCCGCTGTCCCTTCCGGTACGCCGGGCGGTCCCGTCCCTCTCCGTCCGCCACGGAGGGATGCCGGAGCTGGCGCCGGTCCTGCGGGCCGTCCGCTCCGGCGGCACGGCCACCAGGATGCCGGGCGGCGGGAAAAGGGCCTTGACCGGCGCAGGGGTGTCCGCGCCCGCCTCGCCCTTCCGCCTGATGGCATCGAACCGGGCCCGGCAGCCGTCCAGCCGCGCGCGCAGCGAGGCTGCGTTCACCGTCGGCGCCGCTCCGCCTCCACCGCCATGACCGCCGCCTCCGCCGTGATTCGCCCGGACGGACGGACAGTGCGGCGGGCAGCTCCATTATGCCAGGCCCAGGGATGGCCGACGGCGGACGGGCGCGGATGACGGGACAGGATGCCCGGCCCGAAAGCCGTCAGGCGGGACGGTCAGGGATGAAGGGGCGAGCAGTTACCAAATTTCAGATTTGTGTATAACGCCTGTTGCGCATCGTCAAGCTGTGGGACGCAGGTCTTCCGTATCACTACCGTATTCTATGGAAGCCCGGTCCATGTGGCTGGGTTTCCTGCATCAGGCCAGCCGCCGCCCGTCCTGCCTACGGAAGATCGCCGGTCCGTCCCTCAGCATCATAATGCGCCGGTCACTGTCCTGGACAATCCCTGAATTGAACCTGCCACCATAGACTTCCGAAAGCGCCTTGACCGTATAGCCGTGCCGCTTCCTGAAAGCCCTGTGGAAGTCGGGAAACCTCCCGCCGCCATCGGCGACCGGATGAAAGACCTGCGTCCCAGGACATATCCGGCGCAGTCGGTCCGTTCCATGACAATGCGTCCGACAAAGCCCAGCCTGTCCTGGACAGACAGGGTTCGCATGGTCCTTTCACAGATGTTCTCGAAGATTTTCAGGTGATGGCGTTCCTCGGCCTGGGCGAGGAGCGCGAAGGCGTCCTCACGTGACATCTGCGGCCTCCTTCTGGAATCAAGGACATGGACCATGAGTCAATCACAGGCCCATAGGGAATGGAATGAAAGTGCCCTATGGGTCATGTTTCCGTCCTTTCCGTGAACCGTCAGCGTGGCATGCACGATACCGACCTGGAATTGTGCGGGCATCCAGTCATTCATTCAGGATGGACCTCCACCCATGGAGCCTCCGGATCCGTCATCATCGTCCTTTCCCCGCGCCGATCCAGGCAAATGCCAGGCACTGTCCTTTCCGTCAATCATGTCAACAACGGTTTCGGCCGCTGACTCAAGCAGGGGCCTGAATTCCGGGCGGACATCATATACGCTCATTGCATCCCTGATACATCCGGCTGGAAAACCCTCGATGATCGAGGCTGCCGTCGCGGCCTCCCTTGGCATGTGCTCCACGATCCTGCGGATGTCGGCGGGATGACCGGCTCCGCAGGCGGCGGCGATATCAAAGACATCCCTGGGTGTCAGGTTGGTGCATCGGTAATATATCTTCTTGCCAATGATCTCCGGGACAGTCTCAAGCCAGATGGGCCGACCGGCCAGTTCCGTCCTGACAGCGGGCTGCCAATAGCCAGGTGCATCGGGAATTGCCCTGATACCTGCCAGTTCACCATAGATGAAGTCAATGTCGCCAATTCCGTAGTCCAGACTGATGAAAGACCTTTCATCTCCAGTGCATTCCAGATCACATTGTTCAGCCATATTCCTGATGACCCTCTCCAGAACCGTCAGTGATTCAGGGTTGGAGACGAAAAGATCGATGTCATGGCTGTCACGGTGGTCCATGTGCAGCATCAGGGCCGTTCCGCCGCCGAATGTCACATCCGCCATGTCGGTGCCCATCGATGCCGCCCTGTCCATGATGGTGAAGGCGGTCTCCAGCAGATCGGGCCAGTGCGAACTCACGGCGCCCGTGGACCGGCCCGCATGGAATTTCCGGCCCGGATGCGTCGGGCCCCCGGCATGTCCAGCAGGGAGCGGACGGGACCGTCCAGGGGTTCCGAAGGCGGCAGCGTCACCTCTGGCGGACCTGGAGGCGGCCCGGGTTTCCTGTCCCAGGCGGCCGGCAGCCCGGAGACCAGGGGCACGGCCCGGTTCATCGCCTCGCCGTAGACCTGCGCCGCCCGATACAGTTCATCGGCTGTGAGACCATGGGCCGATGCGAACAGGCGCTGGAACTTCACGGGAATTTCGTAGAAAAAGATATGAAGTTGCCAAATCCCCATATCAGGTGCTTTCAGGGCCGCGACCATCCGCTCTAGGGGGAGCGGCTCACGCATGGGCGAATTGACCTTTGACATCACGTAAGCGATCACCGAACTTACGGTATTGACATGCTCCCCGTCATTGTTGACCTGCGGCATTGGCTCTTTCCTCAAGGCATTGCGCCTCTCCACCGGAAGGCAATTGTATGCTCAGGACCGGTGGAGCCTTGGTGGCCTCCCTGAAAACCTCCTGCAGCAGACGGGTCTTGCCGATGGCGCGACGTCACGGCAGGCTCCAGGCCCCGAATGTGTATCCCCGCGGCCCTGGACCGTCAATATGAAGCAGTCGCCGAAATTTCCGCAGTTCCTCATGCCGTCCATAGAATCGCCATTGTGCCATATTGGATGCCTTTTTGCAAATCCCCACTTCCACTCCGAAGTGCAACACCGGCCATTCCCGCAGCGGGGCCTAGCCCGACCGGAGCCCGGACGGACGCGACGGCGAAATCCATTCCGCCCCTTCCGGCGCCCCGGCCCGCGCCGGTGGGAGGCGGTCGCGCGGCGTCAGGGAGGGCGGGCCTTGTGCAGCGCCTCGGCGGGCGTCCGGTAGCCCGGCGCGGACGCGCGTCCGTGCGGTCCCGCACCGCCCTCACCTCCGCGTCGCTGACCGCCCGGAGGTCCGTCCCCTTCGGCAGGTACTGCGGCGCCAGCCCGTTGGTGTGCCCGTCCAGTCCCCTCTCCCAGGAGTGGTAGGGGGTCGCGAAGTGGAAGGCGGCCCCGAGCTCCGCCGCGACGCCCGCATGTCCCGCGAACTCCCTGCCGTTGTCCGAGGTGACCGTGTGGACGGGCGCGGCGGACGGCCGCAGCATCTCCAGCATCGCGGCGGAGACCGCGGCCGCCGTTCTCCGGTCAGCCCGCTGAAGGAAAACGAATTCCGACGCCCTGTCCACCAGGGAGACCACCGCACCGCTGTGGCCCTTCCCGCGACCTGCTCCAGGCTCCAGCCCTCCTCCAGAAGCCCCTCGACGTGCGCCCAGTGGTCGGGCGTCATCTTCCTCGGGTTCGAGGAAGCCGCGCTGCGGCGGGCCTCCGCCCTGCCCTGCGCCTCCCCGGGGCTGTACCCCCTTAAGCGTTAACGTGTTTTCCCGAGGCATGTTTTGAGACGCTGTAATGTCCGAAACGGCAATCAATGGGTCGATTCATCCGCCGATCTCGACGACATCTTTCCCTTTGCTGGCCAATCGAGCCAGTCGGTTGGAGGACTCCGCGCTTTTCAGCCCTTGTCCAAAGAACAAGTTAACGCTTATGGGCTGTACCTCCCGTCGCCGCCGTTCCGGCGGAGCTCCCGCCAGACCGTCGTCCGGTCACGGCCCAGCCTGGCGGCGATGGCCCCGTCGGATAGACCGCTTTCCTTCAGCGCGCCGATCCGGCATCTGTCCCCATGGGTCAGGTGGCGATGGCCCTCGGGCATGGCAGTCTCCCCTGTTCAGTCACAGGGACTGTCGCCGCTTCCTGGCCGATACGCAACATCATGCGGCCGGAAAACCGGTCACCACCGCCACTGGTGTTGCACTTCAGGGTGGAATGGGGGCATGAATTCGACGCAGCCGCCAGCATCGCTCCCAGCGTTCCGAACCGGGCGTTCTGGCAGAACACCTACAGGGTGGCTCTGGACGACCTGTCCGCTCTGGTGGCCCCGCAGCGAGTGGTCATCTGCGAAGGCAGCAGGGACAGGCACGTCAAAGCGTTCGACGCACGGTGCTACAATGAGCTGTTCGTGGACGAGTCGCCCGAGACGCTCTTCGTCTCGCAGGGTGGCGCGACAGAGATTATCCGCTCCGAGCACCTGATCGCCATCCTGGAGTCCGTTGCGCAAGGCATCAACGTACACAAGGTGATAGACCGCGATGACATGAGCGCTAGAGAGCGGGCGGATAAGATCAAGCAGGGCACCCGAGTGCTGCGGCGCCGTGAACTCGAGGATTACCTCTATGATCCGGCTGTCCTGCGGACCTTCCTGAAGGATTCAGGCTGCAAGGGGGACATTGTCGAGAAGGTGCTGAACGAGCTGGAGGCTCTTTTGGAAGGTCAGGACGGTCCCGAGAAAGTCAAGGATGTCTCGCAGGAACTTCTTGAGTGTATCCGCACTGTCACGAGGCTACCGAATCTTGGCAACGACAGGAAGGAGTTCGCCTTGCAGCATCTTGTGCCCGCACTTCGCGGGACGCCCGATGTGTACGGGGAGCTCCGCGAGGACGTGTTGGGAAGCTGAGGGCCGCGGCGCTGGATCGGCGGATCCCACACAAGGTTCGCCGCGCTTGCCAACCCGTTGGCCGAGGGAATACGGCCTAAACGGACCATAGCTGCATATATGGACATCTGAAAGAACATATGGTGGACAGAAACGCGTTGACGGGGGTCTGCAACTGATCTGGGACCGGGCATCCTTTCCGAATGGAGCGGGCATGTCCGATCGATCGTTTCCGGAATCCCGGAGCCTGGATTCCAACGACATGGAGTTCGTTGAGGCGTTCAGTCCAACCAGCCGGATACGGGCCGCCTTCCAGCTGCGGTTTTTACGGGCGCATGGGCGTTTCCCTTCCCGTGAGCGGGATCCCGTTTCCGAAGGTCTGGAGTATCTGGCCCAGCAACTGGACGTGAGGGCTCCGGTTGGTCAGGAGCCCTTCGGTCACCGCCACGTCAACGCTCGCCGCCACCGTGTTGCCATCCTGAAACATCCTGGGGCGCGCCGCGCCACGGATCGGGACCGCCTGGCCTTGCGCCCATGGATTGCCGGGGATTGCCGCCGGTCAGCTCCGACTGTGGAGGAGCAGGCTGCATCGGCATATGCGTGGCGCCTCGGCGACCCGGTCCACGTCCCGTCCGACAGGATCATGGAGCGGGCGGTGCGTAGCGCCAGACATGACTTTCCTGAGGATTCACTGGCATCGACGGCCCGGGTTCTTCCGGCTGGCACGCGGCGGCAGTTGGACGGGAGCCTTTCGGAACCAAGGGAGCCTGGTGGGTTTCACCTGATGGGGAACGGGGCTGGTTCAGCCGCGCTCACCAACATCCCAGGGGCCTGTGAACGCCTGGCTTTTCCTGCGGGTCCCGATTTGCCCTCTGGGCATTTGGCTGGCATTGACCCTTCATGGATATCCATGCTGTGCCGTCGGGCTGAACGGGAGAGCGCTTCCGAAATGCGGCGGCATGGCGATGGCCGTCGGATCGGCCTCCATGCCCTGTATCCCATGGATCGTCGGAAAAAGCTGACGGATGATCTGATCGACCTGTTTCCGGAAATCACGCATCGTCTCCAGACCCGCCCACGGCGAAGGGTGACTGCCAATATCGCCCGCGACATCGAACGGGTTCACGGCAAGGATCAGCTGTTGTGCGCCATTGGCCTAAACAGACTTCTTGATGCCGTATTTGTCCCGCAGTTCCTCCCAAGTGGCGATATGTTCGTCGGTGTATGGATATGACATGAAGTTTCTTCCCTTGTTTGTCCCAATTCATGCATTCCAAGGCCCTGTTGCCTTCGGATCACGGCCGTAATTGTTTCCCCCTTTTTTGCCAGGAATCGCGGCCAGAGCAAAAATGAAAAGGAAAGCAATGACAGAGGCAATTTCGTCCATGGCGGGATTTGTTACCCCGACACCAAACGCGCCTGGTAAGATTTGCCACCAGCCGCTTGCGTTCAGGTCATGCAGACGGCGGGCAGTTACAGCTACACTTGGGACAACCGATGCGAGGCCAAGCAGAAGAAAAACCCGGGCACCACAAAAAAACCAAGCTGCCCAAAGGCTGTACTGGGCGCACCGCCCAGCATTGCCGCCTGTGGTGTGAACACAATACCGAGCGCAATCCAGAAGAAAATCCATACCGGGAACGCAATCAGCAAAAAATACCCGTATTCCGATCTTGCCGCCCGTCCGCTGAAGTCGCCATGCCTGGAATAAAAGCAGGTCTTCATCGATTGCATGAATGTCATTTACGGTTGCCCCTTGCGCAACGTCCGCGCCGTTTTTAACCTGTATCCACGAGCGAAGCGCCGGACAACCACGAACTCGCCCGGCAGGTTGCCGTGCTGGAGGAACGCATGAAAACAATGAAAGCCGAATATGAGAGTGCGCTTGACCGTAGCAACGCGGCCATTGCCGGACAGAAGGCTTGGCTGTTCGCGCTGGTGTTCGGCGCGGTCGTGACGGGGATCACGCTGGGGCTTGCGCTCTCCGGGTAGCTTTTTCCTGAAGCTGCCCGGCAGTGGCTAGTGGAACCCCTGGACGGATTCCATCGCGCCTATAAGCCCGTCCCTGCAGCCCTGAAGCCACGCGGCCCGCAGCTGGATATTCTCCTTTACGGGATTCCTGTCAGGGACCAGCGTCTGTTCGCATCGGCCCATGGTCCATGGTCTCACAGCCGATGAACTGTATCAGGCGGCGCAGGTCTACGGTGAGGCGATGAACCGGGCCGTGCCCCTGGTCTCCGGGCTGCCGGCCGCCTGGGACAGGAAACCCGGGCCGCCTCCAGGGCCGCCAGAGGTGACGCTGCCGCCTTCGGAACCCCTGGACGGTCCCGTCCGCTCCCTGCTGGACATGTCGGGGAAATGTAGCCAGAGAAAAGGAGCTTTCGCAAAAAAGCTTGGAAACGGCCACACAAAACAGGCCGTCACGCCTTTACTGAACGCTTACCCGTAACCATATGCCGAAATCAGGCCAGAACCGATGCTGATTGGCTACGCTCGGGTGTCGACGACCTGGCAGAACCTGGAAAGCCAGATCGAAAGCCTCAGATTCGAAGGCTGCAAGGCGATCTTCCAGGAAAAACTGGCCGGATTTGACCGCCGCCGCCCTCAACTCGAAAAGATGCTCAGCGGACCTGAACCGGGCGATACATTGGTCGTCACAAGCCTTGATCGCCTTGTCCGATCCACCCATGATCTCTTTGCCATCACCCGGAAGACAGAAGCTGCCAACGCCTCATTCCGCTCCTTGCGCGAGCCATGGGCAGATACGGCAAGCTCCATGGGCAGGTTCCTGCTCACTGCTTTTGCGGGACTTTCCGAATTCGAACGCAACCTCATCAACGAACGCACTGACGAGGGTAGGACCTCGGCCAGAAAACGTGGGGTCAGGTTCGGGCGAAATGCAAAACTGACACGGCGCCAACAGGACCAGGTCAGGACGATGGTCAAGGACGGTCAGTCCATTCGCGCCATTGCGCGACACTTCAACGTCGGCGTTGCGACAATTGGTCGGATCAGACGAACAACCCAACTCCCATGGAAATCTGGCCGTTTTTAACCCTTTTCGTGCGTACAGGGTCGAGAAGGGCGGGATGGAACCCCCACAACCTGAACTGGCCGGCGAATATGGATGGCAAAGGTGATCCCACCTGCCTTGAGAAGGAGTTGGACGTCCGGTGGACACCCGGCTGCCCCGTGGCTCACGGATCAGCCGAACGGCGAGGGTGACCGCCAAGCGCCGCGGACCGGTTCGGTTTCCCGACCCGTCAAGGGCTGGAGGGCGGTCTGAAGCTTCAGGAGTTCCGACAGGAGGGACGCCCGCGCCTCAACCAAGGGCGCCAGCCATCGATGCGGCGGGGGAGGCGAGAGGTCCGCGCCGTCCCGTGCGATGGCCAGCCGGAGGGTGTCCTCGGCGCCGAAGGCCGTTTCGACCGCCTCCACGGCCACGCTCTCGACCTGGGCCACGTATTTCGGGAGGCCCGAGGCGGAGGCAAGCTCCCGTTCCAGCTGCCGGATGACGACGGGCAGCCGTTGGATTGCGTGGCGGAGGCGGTCGGTATCCCTGAAGCCGTAGGTGGCCACATTGTCCCTCTGGGTGTAACCGTCCATACGGCGGATGTTCTCCGCGAGGTCGGAATGCCCGGCCCGTTCCGCCTGCTCGGCAAGGCGGTCGACGTCATGTGACCTCTCGGGGTCGATCCCATACCGTCCGAGCATGGCCTTGGCCAGATGCTCGGCCGCGCCGCCGGAGTGGGTCACGAAGCTGGCGGCCTGGCTGTTGGCGCGCAGCCAGCTGCCGTTCCTCCCAACTCTCGCGGCCGCCGCGACCGCAAACCCGACGCGTTCGGCTGCATTGCCAGTGAAAAGCCCATACTCCTCAGGCTCCATGGTGAGTTTCCCTCGCGTTCCCGGCCTGGTCCATCCGCCTGCCAGCAGTGTTCCGTCGCGCACGACCCCGCGCCCGACATGCCCGATCGACAGTGCCTTGCGCCGCGCCACGGCCTCCGGCAGCGCGAGCGCCTGCACCTCGCAGGGCAGCGCCTCGATCGGCAGGCCCTCCGGGATATAGCCAATGTGTGTGCCGGTCCGGGTGATGAAGGCGATATCCCAGTCGCTGGACGGCAGGTGGTCGCCTCGCGCCCGGGATCCGAACAGCACCGCCGCCCGGGCCTCGGGCCATGCTGCCAGCGTCTCCTCCGCCGCCCGGCGTATGCCGGCGAGGGTCACCGCTTTGGCGGGAGGCGTATGTCGGGCAAGACTGGCCATGGCTTCAGGATAGTGACACGGAGGACCGATGGCAGGCAAGCGCTTCGGTGAACGGCCAGGCGCCTATCAATGACCCACTCCTAACTCCTTACCCGATTCCGTGTGAATCGGTCCACCATGCAGATTCGGATGCGGCGGATACAGTCGGGGACGGTGGACTGGTTCAGGGCGGAAGGGAAGATCATCGTGGCGCGCAGCCTCTCGGTTGCTGTGTAAGTTTCTTCCCGACAAGGCGCACGGGATCGTTGACCGAATTTGGCGGGTTCGGCCTGAGGCAGCGTGAGGCGGCTTCGGCGCTTCGGTCTGTCTGAGGGCTGCCCCGCTTGCTGCCCCGTGCCGTTCGCGCTTTCGGCCTCCTCCGCAGAGCTGTCGGCCGCCGTCCCGAGGACGGCGGTCAGGCGGCGGCCCGGCGTTCTCCGGATCCGGCCGTCACGCCATACTTACGCAGCATTCTTATCCATCGCGGCGCATTGCGCATCACCATCATGGCCTCATAGTCGGTTTCGGGGTCATGGTAGAGTTCTCCGGTCGAGAGCATGCCCCATACGATGCGCAGCATCTTGTTCGCGACGGCGACGGTCGCCCGCTTGTAGCCGCGGCGGACGGTCAGAGCCTTGTGATAGCCCTTGAACTGGCATCCCTTGCTGCGGGCGGCCGCCTGGGCGCATTCGATCATGAGCGTGCGAAGAGCCTGGTTGCCTTTGCGGACCCGTCCCGAACGCCGTTTTCCGGCGCTCTCGTTGTTGCCGGGGGCGAGACCGGCCCATGCGGCGCAGTGTCTCGGCCCGGGAAAGACGGAGACATCGGGGCCGAGCTCGATGATGATCGCCGCCGCGGCGCGCCGGTCGATACCGGGAATCGTGGTCAGAAGGCTGAGATCGCTCCAGCGGCCGGCCAGACCCTCCTCGATGACGGCGTCGTGTTCGGCCAGACGATGTCCGGCCTGGTCGAAGAGACGGATCTGATCGCGCAGCAGGAACCGGTCGGCCTCCGAAAGCCTGCGCCGCAGAGCGTCGTCGAGCTTTTCGAGATGCCCGCGCACATGGCCCGAGAGCGAGGCGAGGATCTCCGCCCGCTCTTTCCCTTCGGCCAGACCGTCGAGGATGCGCCGGCCGTTGGCCCCGAAAATGTCGGACAGGACGCCGCCGACGCGCAGCCCGGCTCCGTCGATGATCCTGTGGACCCGGCAGCGCGTCCGCGACCGCCCGGCGACGATCTTCCGGCGCGCGCGCGAGACCCGGCGCAGCTCGCGGAAGTTCTTCGGCGGAACCATGCTCGGGCTGCAGAGACCGAACTGACATACGCGGGCCAGCCATATGCTGTCGGCGACATCGGTCTTGCGGCCCTTGATCTGTTTGACATGCTGAGCGTGCAGCAGCAGCGGCTCGGCTCCGGCATCGGCGACGGCGTCGAAAACCGCCTCCCAATAGACGCCGGTTCCTTCCATCGCCGCAGCCGTCACGCCGTGTTCGCTGAGCCAGGCCGAAAGATCGGCCAGACCGCTCGGAAGGGTGCTGGACTCCTTCGTGATGCGTTCCGAATCCGCGCCGGGGCGGGCGATGCGCACGGTCGCGGTGACCTGCATCTTGTGAACATCCAGCCCGGCGGCGCGGGAATGGATGACATTGAGCTTATCCTTCTCTATCATGTGACTATCTCCTGTTGGGGATCATGCGTGGAAGCGGACAGGCCGGCGGATCAGCAGACTCACAGCCCCCGGAGACGGGCGCTGCGGTGCATTTTGCTGTTCGTTCTCGGAAGAGTCCGTAAACAAGGCGGGGCTCGAAGCCGACGGCCCGGGACAGTTTGACAACGGGATCGCAATGTCCGCACAAAAAAAACGTCCTCCTGTCCGCTTCCGCGCGGCAACATGCGTCATCCCGCCGCATTCGGAAAGCGAATGTGAACCGACGGGAAAAGGAAAACGGACGCAGGAAGAAAGACGGCGGCGGCAGCCCTTGAACTTACATGATCAGCGGGGCGATATGGCCAGCCCAATCATGAGCGTTTGACAGGCGCCGCGTGACCCTGCCCGCCCTGGTCACCGCGCTGTTTCCCGACATCCCGGGCAGGCCGGAGATGAAGCTGCCGGCGCAGTCCGAACGACGGGAACGGCTGCTTCAGGCAGCGGTTCGGAAGGCCCGCACGCCGACCGCGCTGTTCATCGACGGGGCCCATGACCTGAACGTCGGCACGCCGAACGGGCTGAAGCGGCTGCGGGAGGCCATCAGTGCCGGAGGCGGAGCGCTGTCCATCGTGCCTGTCGGACATCCGCGTCCCCGGAACGACCTTCGCCGCGCCACCATGGAAGGGATCGGCCACCGGACACCGAAGTCCGGGTTCAGTGGCATCGGCGACGGGCGCCGCGGGTTCATGTCCTGGATCTTGGAACAGTGCCTGGAGGACGGGACCGAGCCGTCGGACGTCTTCGGGGACACCGCCCGGGAGCATATGGCGGAACGTCTTTCCACGCCCCTGCAATACATCGAGCACCTGGACCGGGCCTTCGCCGATGCATACCGGATGGGTGCGGACAAGGTCACGCGCGCCATCGTGGAAGAGACCATTTCGGCGGGCCTTGACGGTCCCGATGCCCGTCTGGCCCGGATCGGGTGCGCCCCCAAGGCGCTGTCCGGGCTCACCGACGCCCGCATTCCCGGGATCCGCCGCTTCCTGAAGGGCCGGCTGGACACCGAACGGACCGACGGGCCCGCCACCATGATGCGCTGGGCGGGACTGCCGACATGAATCTCGAGCCAGAAGGATCCCCGTCCTTGCGGCTCCTGCGGGAAGCGCGGCGAAAGTGGCGCTGCGCAAGGGGCGACCGGCAATGGCACTCATGCAATCGACCTCCCGTTCCACCCTGAAGTGCAACGCCATAGGCGATAGTGACCGGTTTCCCGGCCGCATGATGTTGCGGATCGGCCAGAAAGCGGCGACAGTTCCTGTAACGAGATCAGGGAGACCGCCGTGCCCGAGGGCCATCGCCACCTGACCCATGAGAAGACATGCCAGGAGCCACGCGCCGAGGGAAAGCGCGCTTTCGGATGGGGCGAGGAGCGTCCGGCAGCTGGGCCGTGACCCGGCTCCAGTCGGACGCTCCTCGCCCCGGCGGAAGCCTTGCATTGCCCCGGGAACACGGATAGTCTCCATCCAGACGGAACTCCAGCCGTTCCGGGACCTGAACAGCGGTGACCGGAGGGCCGGAAGTCCCGCCTCCAGACCATTTCTTCGGCTGGGGCTCCGCCCTCACTGCGGAAACGGCGGATGTTGCATTTCGAAGTGGGAGTGGAGTAAATTTTGAAGAGTGGAAATCCTGATCGAGCTTACGCGAGCGAGGTTCGGAAACTATTCAGCGCTAGTGGTTCATGCAAAACAAAAGAGTCCATATTCCATGCCGGGTTTGCAGCCGCCGCCATCTTCTGGAGCCTGCGGTGCCCGCGCTTCCACGACGCCACCAGATCGTCCGGATTCCGGCTCCAGCGGAACGGGCGGGCGTCGCTGGCGTTGTGGCGCCCGGTGTAGCCCTCCATCGCCGCGACGCAGCCGTCGAGCGAGTCGAAGACCGAGTCCTTCAGCCGCTGCCCCGTCAGCCTGGAGAAAAAGCCCTCGACGGCGTCCGTCCACGACGCCGGGGCCGGCGTGAAATGGAAGGTCCAGTCGGGACGGCCCCGAGCCATCCGTGGACCTCGGCGGATCTGTGGGAGGACACGTTGCCGGGGATGACGTGCACCGGGGTGCCAGGTCCGGTCCCTTCGGCGATGTGGCCGGGGAAGGCGGTGAACTCCGCCGACCGGCGCCGCTCCACCGTCCGCCCGACCACCTTTCCGGTGGCGACGTCCAGGGCCGCCAGCAGGCAGGTCGTGCCGTTGCGCCTGCAGCCGCGCGTCCCGGTCCCCGCATGCCCCGGCTTCATCGGGAGGGGCCTCTGGGTCCGCCCAGGCGCCTGGATCCGCGTCTTTCCGTCGACCGACAGCACGACGGCGTGGTCCGGCGGGTCGACATACAGGCCCACGACGTCGCGGACCCTGGGCCCGGACCTGGGGTCGCGCGGGACCCTGGACGTCCTCACCTGGTGCGGCCTGAGCCCGTTGCGCCTCAGGATGCCGTTCACGTCCGGGGCGGTCAGCTCCAGCCTCCTCGCCAGCGCCCGCAGTGTCCAGTGCCGGGCGCGCGGCGGCGGCGGGATCGCGAGGCCGGCCACGGCCCTCACCGTTCCTTCCGGGGCCGGCTCCAGTCCCGGAGGGCGGGTCGCGTCCCGCAGCGGCCCGTCCACGCCCTGCCCGGGGAAGCGGTCCCGCCAGCGCTCCACGGCCGGCCGGCACTTTCCGGTCCGCCGCATGGCCTCCGCCGCGCCGCCCCCCCGACCCGGGGCCGGGGATGGTCCGGGCGCGCCAGACGTGCTTCCGGATGCTCCGCGGGTCCTTCGCGATCCGTCCGGGGCGCCTGCGGTCGCCGTCCGAAAGCCTGGTTTCCTGCCCATTGCCTTGCCTGCTTCTTTATGGTTGTTACGGAGCCGCCTGACGGCGACTGGAAGGCAGTGGCACGTTTCACGGACAAATGCAGGCATCTGTCTTCAGTCAACCACTAGACTACCGAATGGGAGGCAACATGAACAATTGGATCAAAAAAGCGCTTAGTATGCGAACTTTTGGCGGCGCGGCTTTGCTGAGCGCAGTCGCGAGTTTCGCCTCTGCTGAGAAAATCAATCTGGGCGCACCGATTCCGGTGACGGGCCCGTATGCCAGCGATGGCCAGGTCATGGAGCAGGCGATCCGACTTGCTGTCAAACAGATCAACACCAACGGTGGTCTGAACGGCAAGGAAATTGACGTCACAGTCTTTGACATCGGCGACCTGACGCCTGACAAGCTTGTCGCTGCGGCCAGCAGCCTGCTGGACCGCGATGACGTTGATGTTCTGATCAATGGCTACGGCGGTATGGGGCCGGATATCCCAGCATTCTGCCCCTATGACCAACCCTATATCCACGCCGATGCGACCGCGAATGTGGTGACGATGCGCAACAACATGGGGTGTGATAACACCTTCATGGCGACCGACTTTGATCGTAACTACGGCAAGCTGTCCTTGGACGCTCTTTTGGCGACCGGCCATGAATTCGCCAACAGGAACGTCGCCTTCCTGCGCGGACCCATCGACTGGGAAATCAATACACCTGACGGTGCCGCAGAAGCAGCGGAAGCAGCGGGTTGGTCAGTTGTTATGGTCGAAGATGTGCCCTGGGGCACCACTGAATGGTCGGGTATCCTGTCTCGCCTGCGTGACGCCGAACCGTCGCTCATCTATATCGAGCTTCTGGATCCGGCCGCGATTGTTGCAATGATTGAACAGCTCAAAGCCAATCCGATCCCCGGCGCGATCGTTTACACCGGTTACTCTTTGTCGATCCCAGCCGTTGGTGAAATCATCGCATCCGGCGCCCTGGACGGAACGCTTGGCTTCACGCTGTCGGCGCACCAGCCAGACGAAGAGGGTGACGCGTTCGATGCGCTGTGGAAATCGGAATACGGTGTCGAAGCGCCTTTGGGCATCGCCGCACAGGTGTATGACCAGGTTCAGGTGTGGGCAGCGGCCGTTGAACAGGCCGGCGATGCACGCGACTTCGACAAGGTGCAGGACGCCCTACGCTCGATCAACTACGACGGCTTGGTTGGCGACATTTCGTTCAATGAAGAACAGTATGTTGATGCTGGTGAAGGTGTCCCCGTACAGCTGTTGCAAGCTCAAGGCGGCCAGTTGGTGCGCGTGGTGATCGGAACGGAGAAAGTTGCCGACTTCCAGCTTCCTGGCTGGGCACAATGACACAGGTTCGGCCGGCATCATCGGATGCCGGCCACCATTCCAGGCCAATTCTCACCGAGACCACTCGGGCGAACTGGCTTAACACGTTCGTCAGCTTCCGGAGAGATAAATGTGTGGCAGACATCACCACGGCCATGATCGTCAGAAATGGATCTGGCAACCCGTAGCCCACCAGCACCGCGGCCCCGCGATACAAGACGATGACGGCTACATCTACTCTCCCAAAACCCATAACGGCGCGTTCAAGGCCCCCGGTATCAAGACCTTCATGGGCGCGCCCTATTGCCCACCCGACCGTGATGCCATCCGAGACATGGGGGCCACGGTGTGCTTCCTGGGCATTCCCTATGACGAAGGCAATGTGGCCAAGCCTGGCGCCAGCTCGGGCCCCGAGGGGCTACGCACCTCATCCACGCAGTATTTCCCCTACAGCCCGGAACATGACATCGATCTGCTGAGATTTTTCCGGATTGTCGATTGCGGTGACGTACCGGTGGTGCCGTCCAATCCGCGCCTGACCCATACCAATATCTACAACTACGTGATGGAATGTCTCGAAGGCGGTGCCATGGTTCTGCTGGGTGGCGGCGATCACTCGATCCCGATTCCCAGCGTCAAGGCGCTGTCAGACCATTTCAGCGACAGCAAGCTGGGCTTCTGCGCCTATGATTGCCACCTCGATGCCTCACCCGACTGGGGCGGGATCGAGTTCACCAATGCATCGAATGTCACGCGCGCGGCCGAGCTGCCAAATTGTGACATGTCCAATATGGTGCATGTCGGGTCGCGCAATGGGCTGAACCCGAAGGATTGGCATGACTACTGCGTCGACAACGACATTCGCGTCATGCCGATGCGCGAGATCGTCGAGGTCGGGATCGACACCGCCACACGGCGTGCCCTGGACCTCTGCGCCAACGGCACCGACTATATTTATGTCACTTTTGACAGTGACGTGCTGGATGCCTCTTGCGCACCGGGCACGACGGAACCCGAGCCCGGCGGCATTCTGGCCCGTGAGGCGATCCGTGCAGGCCGGATCATGGGTGAATATAACATCCACATTCTGGACGTGTCGGAGCACTGCGAAGTCTACGACAGGAACAACATCACCGGAAAACTGCTGTGCAACATCTTCTACGAATTCCTGGGTGCGCGAGCCAAACGCATCTTGAGTGAAGGCGGACGTGGTGCAACCGAGGAACTCGAAGCTCTGGAGCAAGCCCAATGAACCCCAAAACTGCCTATGAACACCTGTTCTCCCCGCTGGACGCTGATAGCCCGGTCAACGTGAAGACTCCCGGCATCCTGACGTTCATGCATGCCCCGCACGTCGAACTGACTCCCGAGTCGCTAGCCGAAAGCGACGCGACATTCGCCTATCTCGGCGTGCCGTTCGACGCCGGCAATATCGGGCGTCCCGGATCCTATGCCGCGCCGCACAGCCTGCGTGAGGCATCAACCAAATACTTCTCGTACATGTGGGAATATGGCGTCGATATCTCGGTCGCCTGCCCGGTGATCGATTGCGGTGACGTCAAGCTGGCCCCCGGCAACACTGAAAGATCGCACGAGCAGATCTATAATGCTGTCAAGATGATCCTGGATTCGGGTCTGACGCCGATCATCAGCGGTGGCGACCACTCGATTTCGATCCCGGCTGGCAAGGCCCTGTCGGATCATCTGGGTGAGGCCAAGATGGGCTATCTGCATCTCGGCGCACACTTGGACATGGCCGACAGCTGGGCCGGTGAGCGCAACGTGTCGATCTCCGCGTCGGCGCGTATGACCGAGTTGCCCAACCTGCCGATTGAAAACGCTGTCCACGTTGGTGCGCGCAACTCACTGAATCCCAAGGACGTCTTTGACCTGTCCAAGGAACGGGGGCTGCGCTGCTACGCGATGAACGAACTGATCGACCGCGGCGTCGTGTCCTGCATCTCTGAATCTGTCGACAAGGTCTGGAACGGGTCGGACAAGCAATACCTGTCCTTTGACCTGAACGTACTGGATTCGTCCTGTGCGCCGGGCGTGACTATGCCCGAACCGGGTGGTATCGATGCACGCGAGATCATCCAAGCGGCCCGCATCATCGGCGCCAAAGGCCGTGTGGGCGTGATCGAAATTTCCGAACTGTGCCCGCGCGAGGACCATGCCGACGTGACCGCCAAAATCGCGGCCTGCATGTTGTCGCACATCCTGGCGGCTTTCGCGCAGACCACTGGGCACCGTATCGACGAAAACATTCGTCGCACCGATCTGGTCAAGCAAAACTGAACAGAATCAACAATGGGCTATCCCGATAGCTACTACGCCGCTACGGCGAAACCAGCACAGACCTATTCGGAGCTGACAGAAACAATAGACGCGGAGACCTGCATCGTAGGCGCTGGTTATGCAGGGTTGTCTGTAGCGCTGGGACTGGTCGAGCGCGGCCGACCGGGCGTGGTGGTGCTAGACGCCGAGGACATCGGCTTTGGTTGTTCCGGGCGTAATGGTGGGTTTGCTTTCGGTGGCTATTCCCTACACGAACATGGTCTGCTCAAGGCGGTGGGCACCGAGAAGGCCCGGAAATTCTACGGCTATACACTGGACGGGATCGAACTGGTCCGGCAGCGCATCAAGAGTTATGACATCAATTGTGACGTGAACTGGAGTGGCGTGAAGCTGTGCAACTGGTTCAAGGACGAGCAGGTCCTTCGCGACCATCAGAAATTCATGGCCGACAGCTTTGGTGTTGCGCTGGAATATGAGACGCCAGAGCAGCTGCGTGAGAATGTCAAGTCCGACCGCTACAATGGCGGGCTGATCGAAAGGAACGCGTTCCACTTTCATCCACTGAAATATGCCTTGGGTCTGGCCGACGTGATCGCGGAAAGAGGCGGTCAGCTATTCGCCAATTCGTGTGTCACGCAGATAGAGGCTGATGGCCCCATCAAAGTCGTGCGCACGGCCAAGGGACAGGTGTGCGCAAAGAGTTTGGTCATTTGCTGCGGCGGCTATCTGAACGGTCTTTACAAGCCGCTGCAACGTGCGTCGCTGCCGATTGGCACCTATGTCATGGTAACCGAAGACCTCGGCGAACGGCGCGGCGAAGCGTTTACCTGCGAGCATGCGATCTATGACACACGGTTTGCCTTCGACTATTACCGGCCGCTGCCAGATGGGCGGATCATGTGGGGCGGCCGTGTTGCCACCAACACCAAGCAGCCCGACAATCTGGACGAGTTGCTGCGCGCTGACTTGCTGAAGGTTTATCCGCAACTTGAAGGCGTCAAGGTCGATTATGCATGGCAGGGTCTGATGAGCTGGTCGCGCCACAAGATGCCCCAGATCGGGCAGGAAAAACCAAATGTCTGGTACGCCCAGGCTTTTGGTGGGCACGGTGTTGCACCCACTAACATCGCCGGCGAATTCCTGGCCGCAGCCATTGCCGACGGCGACACGCGCTATCGCGAATTCGCTGACCGTTTCAAGCTGAGTTCGGTCTTTGGACTGCTGGGCAAGATCGGTGCCGAAGTGACCTATCAATGGTACATGCATAAGGACCGGCGGTTGGGAGGTTAGCCCTGAACTGAAGTCAACACCATAACATCAAGGGGAAAACTCATGGAATATCATACTCCACCGTCCAGTGCGGGCGCACCGTTCTGCGAAAACGCTCCGGCCCGAGCCTTCCGCCCGTCAGGAGGTAACGGGTCGCCATGCTCAGTTCACCCCTGATCTCCCGCGTCGCGGTGACCTTTCCCACGGCCTGCAGGCCGGACTAGTGATGCAGACCCTGCAGGCCGTCGACGTCATGGCATACAGCCGCATCCCGGATCCCGGTCCTTCGGTGATCCCTGCCCACATCCCAAACAGACATCGTCCTTTCCGCGCCCTCCGGGTGGACACGCACATCGTCGTGCAGTCACTTTTCGGATCAAGCCGGATCGAAGCCGGACAGGTTTGGATCAATACGGCATAGATTGTCTATCCCAACAGCGCTTGGGGTGGGTTCAAGCAAAGCGGCATCGGGCGAGAGTTGAGCCTCTGAGAGCTAAGTGACTACCAGAACGTCAAGCAAATTTTGTCTGAAGACTGAGAAAAGACCACGCTGTCCATGCGCTTGCCATGGCATATGTGAGATGAAAACGAGGCGTCTTGCCTAAAGATCTGATCTTTAGGCGAGTACTGTTTTCAGAAACCCGGTCACCCTTTTCCCAATTCCGGCAACTTTTGGTTCTGGTTCGGTGGTCAGGCCTGGCGGGTGCTGCCTTTGATGGCCTTTGATACCGCCACACAACCGCATGTTTGAAACGCCGCGTCGCCAGAATTGAAAGCATGCGATCCAGTGATGCTACCTAGTGAGAAAAATGTTCTCTGTTCAGGAAAGCCGAGTATAGTTAAGAAAGATCTCGACCGGAAGCCCATGGACTACAATGAGAAAATTGGAAGAAGTCTGGCACGGGATCTGGCCGAACTGACAGACCTGATTGGTACAAACAGGTTTTATCAATACCTAGCCAAGATATTTGGCAAGTTTATCGGCAACGACCGAACACTTGTTTCACGCTACAGCAGATATGATCGGCCGGAAATCTTCGTGAACAACGCGGTGACGGACGAGATCGTTCGGATATACTATGGCGGGCTGTACCGCGTTGATGCGCTTTACCGGCTTTGCAGGACGGTGCCCAAGGCCGGTGTCTTGACGGTCACTGGTCTGGACGAAGGTTATCTTATACAGGACTGGATCACGGGCCTGCTGCGCATGGCCGGCGTTTCGGACGAACTGGTCATACTTTTCCCCGCGCTTGGGGATATCACCATCGTTCTGAGCTGCGTGCAACACAAGTCCCGGTTCTCTCCGTCCATTGTCCGCGAAGTCGAAAAGCTCCAGCCGTTGCTGGCAGCGTTGCACGAACAACATCTTCAGCGGACATACGCAGGGTTTCTGGCAGGCGACCTGCAGGACCTGACATACAGCGAAGCCCGAGGCGCTGCCATCTTCGACGCAAAGGGAGATTGCGTTTTTTCCGATTCCGAATGGCAGCGGCATGTGGAATCCTCATCGGATTACGAGCTTATCCGAAGAAGTATTCTCAGGCTTCCAAAGGGATCGCGTTTGATGGGTGACCAAGGCGTGGTGCATTGGGAGGAATTACGGCCGAGTGTACCGGTTCTTTCGGCTTGCCGTATAGCATTTCACGAGCGTACCTCCCCTGGGCCGACCAAGGTGTCGCCCGAGGAAATACTGGCGCTGTTCAGGGATATTCACGATCTGACCCCACGCGAGATTGACGTCGTACGCGAAGTCATTGCGGGATGCTCGAACGAGCAGATCGCCACCAAGCTCGGCATTTCAGTGGGAACGGTAAAGAACTGCCGCTGGCGCCTCTATTTCAAGCTGGACATCACGACGGAACGTGAACTGTTCTCGATGCTTCTGGCTATGATGCTTGAACAAAGCGCGAACAAGTCCACGCCATAGGCATCGCCCTATACTGCATTGAATGTGACTTCGGTCACGATGACAACCAAGCGCCGCGATCGATAGGATGCGAGGAGCATGATTTAGCTGGAAGAGCCTTGGATTGAGTGTTTTTCGGGCAAAGGAGTACAATATGCCAAAACTTCCAAAGGAAAAGCTTGAGCGCCTAAGGGAACTTGCGGAGGGAGAATTCCTCCAAAGCTCCGACCCGCAGGTGAACGCGTTTCTCAAGCGGATGGAGGCCGAGGGCGCACCGGTCTTTGCGGATGTCTATTGCGGCGAGATGAGTTTCTACAACGCTCCACGTCGCTCCAACCTAGAGGAAATCGACGTGGCTGTGGTCGGAGTCCCGATGGAGGTCAGCGCACCGGTACGTGGCGGTACTCGCCTTGGAGCTCGATCCGCTCGCGAGTGGTCTGGAGTGCGCGGCCCTGTGCATGATGTCTGGCGCACAATCCCGTTCGAACTGTGCAGCGTGGCCGATTATGGCGATGTGACCTTCGAAGACCCGCATAGTGTGGATTACTGTGTCGAGCGCCTGTCCCAGATCTACGGCCAGCTGCGTGAACATAATGTGCGGCCGCTGTCGATCGGAGGCGTCCACACCATGACCCACCCGATTCTGCGTGGCCTTTCAGGCGGCGAAGGCAACGGGTTGGTGCATATCGACGCCCATGCCGATACCGCCAAGGGCTCGTTCCAGGGCAGCTCGATCAACGACTGTTCCGTCTTTCTGAACGCAGTTCTGGAAGGGAGCATCGACCCGGAAAAATGTATCCAGATCGGCATGCGCGGTTCTCTGACGCCTTACTGGGATTTCTCGCGCGAGGCTGGCATGACCGTTTATGAGATGCATGAATGTCTCGAGATGGGCATGACCAGACTGATCGGGGAAATCCACCGCGTGATAGGCGACTGCCCGTTCTATCTGACAATCGACACCGACGCGATTGACGCCACCTATATGCCCGGCACCCAGCTGCCGGAACCTTTCGGCTTCACAACTCGCGAGATTGTCCAGATCGTGCGTGGCCTGCGCGGTATGGACGTGATCGGTGCCGACATCGTCGAGCTGTGCCCTCCCTACGATCCACATGGCATCTCGGCCAATGTCGTTGCAGCCATCGGGTTCGAGACCCTGTGTCTCTTGGCGGAAGCACATGTAAGCCGGCATGGGCAAAACCGAAAAACAACGTGGCAGGGCCCGTAGGCGCCCTGTGCGCCGCGGGTCTTCGAACCTGCAAAGGGAGGAGAATGTGGCGGAAAGAGATCGACAATCCGATCACCATTTGGTGTCATCTTCCATTCTGGAGTTGGCAGGCATCACCAAGCGTTTCGGGTCATTCACAGCTCTGAAAGACCTGAGTTTCGACGTCAAACGCGGCGAGATTTTCGGCGTCGCCGGTCCGAACGGCGCTGGCAAAAGCACCTTGCTGAACGTTTGCACGGGCCTTCTCCGAGCAACCGAGGGAACGCTTCATTTCGACGGCTACCGGATGGAACGTCTTCGCCCACACCGCTTCTGTCAGCACGGCATCGGACGGACTTTTCAGATCCCCACAATCCTGACCTCTCTGACGGTCGAGGAAAACGTGCGCACCGGCGCGATGTTTGGGTCTACCGCTCGCCACACCGCCGCTGAGATCGGTGAGCGAACCGAGGCCGCGCTCGAGATGGCCAACCTGATCGAACGCCGTCACCAGGCGACGAGCACTGCCGACCTCCTTACACGCAAGATGGTCATGTTGGCCACCGCATTGGCGACAGATCCCAAGATCATGTTCATGGACGAACCTTTCGGTGGTTTGAACACCAAGGAAATCGGTGAATTCGGCAACATCGTCCAGCGCCTGCATCGGGAACTGCAACTGGGCTTCGTTATTGTCGAACACAAGATCAAGGCCCTAACCAGGCTTTCTGACCGCCTGTTGATCCTGAATTTCGGAGAAGTGCTCAAGCTCGATACGCCCGAAGTGATCCTGGACGATCCCGAAGTCATCGACATCTATCTGGGGAGTTCGAATCATGCTCACGATTGAGAACCTCAACGTCCATTATGCGGATTTCCATGTGCTGCATGATGTAAGCCTGGAAATCGGCGAAGGCGAAGCCGTCGGCCTGATTGGTGCCAACGGACACGGCAAAAGCACCCTGCAGAAGGCGATCTGCGGCCTGATCCCGTCCAGCTCAGGAAAAGTCATGCTGGATGGCAGGAACATCGCCGGAAACGATGCATCGGTCCGCGTCAGGAAAGGTCTGGTCTACGTGGCCGAGGATCGTCACCTGTTCAAGGACATGACGGTCGAGGAAAACCTGCAGCTCGGCGCTTACCTGCCCAAGGCGCGCGAACGCGCGGTCGAACAGCTTGAACTGGTGTTCTCACTCTATCCCCGCCTCAAGGAACGGCGCAAGCAGCTTGCCGGGTCGCTCAGCGGTGGCGAAGCGCATATGTGCGCTCTTGGGCGCGGCCTGATGTCGTCCGCCAGGTTCATGGCCATCGACGAGCCGTCGTTGGGTCTGGCCCCGAATCTGGTCGATTCGATGCTGCGCACCATTGGCGAAATCAACAAGACAGGCGTAACAATCTTCATCGTTGAACAGAACCTGCAACTGATCCGTGACGTGGTCAGCCGGATCTATTCGCTCGAGGAAGGCGCAATCATTGCCGAGCGGTCCTCCGAAACCACCAAGGAAGCGGAGGAAATGTGATGCAAACCCTTCTCGAGATTCTGCTGAACGGCATCGTCCAGGGCGCGGTTTATTCGCTGGCGGCCTTCGGACTGGCGATGGTTTATGGCACTGCGCGGGTGCTGAACTTTGCCCACGGGTCTTTCTTCACGGTCGGTGCCTACCTTTGCTGGACCTTCTCGGAACAGCTTGGACTTGGGTATCTTCTGTCACTGTTCCTGATCCTGCCCGTCTTGTTTGGCCTCGGCGTCGGGCTTGATCAGATGATCGTGCGCCCCCTGCGAAAGCACGGCAATTGGAAGACCGTCACCATGATGGCCACCCTTGGTGTCGCTTTCGCATTGGATAATGCGAACCTCATCATCTTCGGCCCGCAGCAAAAGATCTTGCCGCCATTGATAGAGGGCAGCTCGACCATTCTTGGTGTGACCTTCTCGAATCAGAAACTGCTGATCTTCGGCACCTCGATCGCCATCGTTTTGGCATTGGGCGCGTTCCTGGGCAGGACCCCGCACGGGCAGGCCATCCAGGCCGTAGCCCAAGATATGGAAGGTGCCCGCATCGTCGGCATCTTCCCCAACAACGTGTTCAGCTATGCCTTCGGGATTGCGATCGCGCTGACTGGTCTGGCCGGTGCACTGCTGGCCCCGATCAACCTGATCTCGCCCCTAGGCGGCTGGCCGCTGTTCCTCAAGGCCTTCGTGATTGTGGTATTAGGCGGTCTCGGCAGCACCAAGGGCGCACTTTATGCCGCCTTCATCCTTGGCGTGGTCGAAAGCGCCGTCATCTACACCATCGGAGCGACCTGGATCATGCCGGTCTGGTTGGCAACGCTGCTGATTGTCCTGATGATCCGTCCGCAGGGCCTATTCGGAAAATGGGGGGAGTGATCCATGTCCGGTCCAAGAATGGAAAAGCAACTGGTTGGCTTTATCGTTGGCGTCCTGTTCCTGGCAGCACTGGGTCCGATGTTGGGGCAAAAATACCTGCTGCACGTGATGATCCTGTGTTTCATCTGGACCATCCTGATTGCGGGCTGGGATCTGGTGATGGGCTATGCCGGTATCCTCAACTTTGCCCAGTTGGTGTTCTTTGCCGTGGGGGCCTACGCCTCGGCGATGCTGACTATCAACGTCGGATTTCATCCAGCCCTTGCCATGGTCTGCGCGGCGCTGGTTGCCGCCTTTGTGGCCGCAGTCATCGGTCTGCCCTGCCTTCGGCTCAAGGGCGAATACATCGCACTCTTCACATTTGCTGCGGCACTGGCGTTCCCGACCCTAATCGAACAGGGGCGTGGACTTGGCACTGGGGGTTCCACCGGCCTGATGGGCATGAAGCCGCTCGAGGTTTTCGGGGTCAAACTCCTTGCCGCCAAGAAACTGTCCTGGTACTATATCACGCTTACGGCGGCCGTCCTGTCGGTGTTCCTTGTCTATTTCGTCGTACTGCGTAGCCGCATGGGCAGAGCCTTTGTTGCCCTACGCGATTCCGAGGCCTTTGCCCGCTCGATTGGCATCGACGAGTACTCCAACAAAATCCTGGCCTTTACCGTATCCGGCCTGCTTGCCGGTGTCGCCGGCGCTCTCTATGCCCATTACATCGGTGTCGTGACACCCAGCATTCTCGGCAACGAGTTTTTCCTGATGGTCATGGTAATGATCTCCATCGGAGGCATGGGTAAATTCCCGGGCGCCGTGCTGGGGGCTTTTGCCATCACTATCGGCAACGAATTCCTACGGGACTTCGGCGAATACCGCCTGCTGATACTGGGCTTGATCGTGGTTATGGTGCTGTTGTTCCTACCCGGCGGACTGACCGACCTGGCAAGCAAGTTCCGGCGTGCGCCCAACCGCTGAGCGACCGGCAACCTGACAACGGCGAGGGTGTTACCACTGCCTATGTTGTTGCACTTCGGAATAGAAGTGGGGACATTTTAGGTCAACCTCTAAGAGGTTGACCTAAAATGTGGATGGCCTCCGCCAGATGTGGTATCTCCGTGTCGAACAGCAACCGTACAGGGAGGATACCATGGCCTGGACCGGGACCACCCGGGAGAGGTACAGGCGCAATGCGGAGCGGTATGAAAGCGACCTGACCGACGGGGAATGGCTTCTGGCCGGGCCGCTTCCTGCGCCGCCGTCGAAGCTGGGTAGGCCCCGGTCCACGGATCTCCGCGAGGTCCCCGACGCGATCCGGTACATGCTGGCGACGGGCTGCCGGTTGCGGGCGGTCCCCAAGTGTTTTCCGCCGTTCACCACGGTCCAGGACTGTTTCCATCCATGGCGCGGCAGCGGCGTCCTGGAGCGCATGATGGACGCGCTGCGTGGCCTTGCGCGCGAACGGGCGGGGCGTGACCCGGAGCCGACCGCCGCCGGGACCGGCAGCCAGTCGGTGAGGACGACGGAGATGGCGGGGCCGTCGGGGTGCGACGCCGGAAAGAAGGCCCGGGGCCGCAGGCGGCACATCGCCGTCGATGTGGAGGGGACCCCGATCGTGGTGCAGGCCCACACGGCCGACGCGCGGGACCGGGACGGCGCCCCGGAGGTCATCCTGGCGATGCTGGAGAGGGCGCCGAAGGTGACGAAGGTCTGGGCCGACAGCGGCTGCAGCGGCGGCAGACTGCGCGCCTGGCTCGCGGAGATGGGTGTCCCCGAGGTGCCGGGGACCGTGGAAAGACCCAGGGGAACCAGGGGTTCACGGTGCTGTACCGCCGCTGGGTCGTGGAGCGCGCCTTCGCCTGGATGTCGAGCTGCCGCCGTCTGGCGAAGGATTCCGGACGGAGCCTGGAGAGCTCCGTGGCCTGGGCGCAGCTGGCCGCCTGCCGGTTCCTGTTCCGAAGGCTGGCAAGGGACGCAAGTGCCTGAAATGCAATAACATAAGTAAAACAATGACTTATGAGTCAAACTCTTAGGTTCCGAGGCGAGCGCAATCATGGATTCCGGAACGTGCCAACAAAGCAGCGAGGTGCCTATGCCCATCGCCTGCATTCCATACGCTCGGGCAGATTCGATATTGACGCTTGCCAATCAGATGTCATCTAGTAACGTCAGTCGAGACGGACCCGGCAGGATACCCGTGGTGCGCTCACCGGTGATCGAATGAGGATTCCCAATGCCCGACGGGGCTGCGCCCGTAATTGATGTCAGGAATCTAAGAACCGTGTTCCGCACCCGGCAGGGAGAGGTCCATGCCGTCAACTCGGTGAGCTTTGACCTCCGCGCGGGCGAACTTCTTGGGGTCGTCGGCGAGTCCGGCTCGGGCAAGTCAGTGACAATGATGTCCCTCCTCGGTCTCCTGCCGTCTCCACCTGCGGAAATCCGCGATGGCGAAGTGCTGTTCGAACAACGGGACCTGCTGAAGGCCGATGACAGGACCCTGCGCTCCGTTCGTGGCGCGGGAATAGGCTTTGTGTTCCAGGATCCGATGACGTCGCTGAATCCAGTGTTTACCGTTGGGTTCCAACTCATGGAGCCCCTGCGTAGACATTTCCGGCTCTCGCGCGGGCAGGCGCGTGATCGGGCACAGGAACTGCTGGAACTGGTTGGGATTCCTGATGCACGGCGGCGTCTCGACGACTATCCGCATCAGTTTTCGGGCGGAATGCGCCAGCGTGTCATGATTGCCATTGCACTGGCCTGCGACCCCAGGATTCTGGTCGCCGATGAGCCAACCACTGCACTCGATGTAACAATTCAGGCACAGATTCTCGAACTTGTCCAGGACCTGAGAAACAAGCTCGGCATGGCCATCATCTGGATCACGCACGATCTTGGGGTCATTGCCGGAATCGCCGACCGGGTGATTGTCATGTATGGTGGCCAGATTGTCGAGCATGCGCCGGTCCGGGAACTGTTCGCCAATCCGCAGCATCCGTACACCCGGGCCCTTCTGGAGACCATTCCAAAGGTGCGCGGCCCACGTGATCATCGACTTCAGGTCATCGATGGGCAGCCGCCCATTCTCGGCGCGGTACCCGCCGCCTGCCCGTTCCGACTGCGCTGCCCACAGCGCATGGATCGCTGTGACCGTCAGAATCCGGTGCGCATGCCTATCGGTCCCGGCCACGATGTGGCATGTTTCTGGGACGCGAGAACAGGTGAACAGCGTGATGCGTGACGCGGGTCCGCGAAAACCCTTGGTCGAAGTGCGCGACCTGAAGATGCATTTTCCCATCCTGGCTGGCGTCCTGAGGCGTCATGTCGGCGATGTGAAAGCTGTTGATGGCGTTAGCTTTGACGTATTCGAAGGCGAAACGCTTGGGTTGGTCGGCGAGTCGGGCTGCGGCAAGTCAACATGCGGACGCGCCGTTTTACGACTTCATGACATTACGGGCGGCACCATTGAAATCGACGGAATTGATATCTCCCGGATGGACCAATCACGGCTACGTAAGCGAAGGCCGATGATGCAGATGGTGTTTCAGGATCCGCAGGCGTGCCTCAATCCGCGCATGACTGTGGCGGGAATCATTGGCGAACCGCTTGACGAGCACACGGAACTGACAGGGCCGGAACGTCGGGACAGAATCAACGAATTGATGGATGCAGTCGGATTGAATCCCGGGTTCGCCGTCAGATACCCGCATGAATTCTCCGGCGGACAGCGGCAGCGAATCGGCATAGCGAGAGCACTTGCGCTTAGCCCTAGGTTCGTGGTCTGCGACGAACCGATCGCTGCACTGGATGTCTCCATTCAGGCGCAGGTCGTGAATCTTCTGGAAGACCTGCAGGATAGGCTTGGGCTGACCTATCTGTTCATCAGCCATGATCTTTCGATGGTACGCCATATCGCCGACCGTGTGGCAGTCATGTATCTTGGCAAGATCGTTGAGATCGCCGACCGCAACCGTATCTACGGGACACCGATGCATCCCTATACGCAGGCTCTGTTGAGTGCTGTACCTGAACCCGACCCAGATGCCGGTGGCGTCAGTCGCATCATCCTGAAGGGCGAGGTGCCTTCTCCATCGAATCCGCCGAAAGGCTGCAACTTCTGCACCCGATGTCCACAGGTCAAGGAACTCTGCAGACGTGTGGATCCCGCTTTCCGGGAGGTGGAAACGGGGCGCTACGTCGCCTGCCATCTCTACAGTGAAAACAACGCCGCCGGACAGGTAGCGGCGTGACCGAGGCTAGAGCGCAACCAATAAGGAGACCAACCATGAAACTCAGAACAGCATTGCTCGGTGCCGCCGCGACGCTTGCGCTTGCACCGATGGCCGAAGCCGACCGCGGAGGTGACGGCGAGGTCAGGATCATCTACTGGCAGGCCCCGTCGATTCTGAACCCGTATCTCTCTGGCGGCACCAAGGACATCGAGAGCTCTTCGATGATCATCGAGCCGTTGGCGAGATACGACGAGAAAGGAAATCTCACACCTTGGCTTGTCGAACGGATACCGACAACGACGAACGGCGGTGTCAGCGAGGACCTGACACAGATCACTTGGCAGATCACGCCGGGTATACTCTGGTCAGACGGTACGCCATTCACCTCCGCAGACGTGAAGTTCACTTACGATTACTGCACTCACCCCGAGGGTGGGTGTGCGCAGCTTACCAAGTTTGAGGGCGTAGACTCGGTGGAAACGCCTGATGAGCTTACGGTGGTTGTGACATTCAGCGATCCCACCCCTAATCCGTATGGTCCTTTTGTCGGAGGCGAAAGTCCGATCATCCAGAAAGCCCAGTTTCTGGGCTGCCTGGGCGCCAAGGCACCGGAATGCACTGACCAGAACTTCGGGCCAACTGGTACCGGGCCATTCAAGGTTGTGGAGTTCCGCCCGAACGACGTGATCACCATGGAGGCCAACGAGAATTTTCGCGTTGAAGGCAAGCCTGCCTTCGCGAAAGTGACCTTTAAAGGCGGTGGAGACGCGACGGCGGCCGGACGAGCTGTCATGGAGACAGGCGAATTTGACTACGCCTGGAACCTTCAACTCGCACCAGATGTGATCGCGCAGATGCAGAAGGGCGGCAAGGGAACTCCAATTGCGGGATTCGGCCCTCTTGTGGAACGTCTCATGCTGAACAACACAAATCCGGACCCAGATCTCAGCGCAGACGAGCGCTCGGTGGTGAAACCGCATCCGTTTCTGGGAGATCCGGCAATATACCGCGCCCTGTCCATGGCAATCGATCGCCCTCTGTTGGTAGAGGTCGGTTATGGTCAGGCCGGGAAGGTAACCTGCAACTGGGTTCCCGCGCCCGCAGCCTACAACTCCGATACCTTTGACTGCCTGACCCAGGACATACCTGGCGCGAATGCGCTTCTGGATGATGCAGGACTCATTGATACCGATGGTGACGGCATCCGCGAGAAGGACGGCGTACCGCTCAAAATCCTCTATCAGACCTCGACCAACGCCGTCCGCCAGGACTTCCAGGCGCTGATCAAACAGTGGTGGAGCGAAATCGGTGTTGAAACCGAACTCCGGAACGTAAACGCATCCGTGTTTTTCGGGGGTGATCCGGGCTCGCCGGACACATTCCAGAAATTCTACGCGGATGTGCAGATGTACGCCAACACCTTCAACGGTACCGACCCTCAGTCCTATCTGGGCAATGGCCTCTGCGACAAGGCACCGCGGCCCGCAACCCAGTGGCAGGGCGAGAACATCAGCCGCTTCTGCCTGGAGGAGTACGACGCACTTCACGCTGAGTTGACCAGGACCGCTGATCTGGAAGAGCGCTCGAGGATCGGCCGTGCGCTGAATGATATGGCAGTGGAGAACGGCATGTTGATTCCACTCGTCCACCGAGGGCGACTGTCGGCTCACGCGAATACGCTTGGTGGTGTTGTCCTGAACGTCTGGGACAGCGAACTATGGAACGTCGCAGACTGGCACAGGATCAAGTGATCCGCGAAAGAAAGGGGCGGCTTCCGCCGCCCCGACCAACCTCTGGCAGGCGAACAAAGACCGGTCGAACGTATTCTGGGCCTGCGGTGGCTGATTGCCTGACCTCAATTCCATTCCTTCATTTTGGGGATACCTCTGGTGCCATCGGATACACGCCGCGGTCGCAGATACGATCTGCGGTGGTCTGGGCGGCGAAGACGGGGCGGCAGCGTTGGCCAGGAATTTGCGATCGCCCGGAACAGGAATTCCGAGGTGAAGAAAGCGACCTTGCAGACAGAATCACAACTATCAGCTGCGAAGGCATCCGTGAAAACTCAATGAGCCTGATGGGAGTCACTCCCGAACCACAAACGGCTAAGTCGAGAAGACCTATCTGATGAATATCAAGCGTTTGTGGGGCAGGAATCGCGTTCCGAATCCACTCCGGCACAACAAAGCGACCGGTTCGCTTAGCGAAGATCCCAAGCCTTTTCACTGCAACCGACAGGTCAACATTGAAAGGTCATCAGCCTCGACGTCACCGTATGGGAATCTGGCTGCATGTACTTCGCAGCGCCTGCAATTCTTCACTACTCCACAACCGATGACCGCTGGTTTCGCCGAGTGCGCCCCAATCATCCTCGATCTGGATGATCCTGCGGCTGACAGCTCTGCAGCAGTTCCGACAGGGCATCAACGTAGGGCTTCAGTTCAGGGCCATTGCGTGGACCGTGATGTCCGGAACGTCCCACGCGGCGAGCAACGTTACGCAGCCAGTGGTCACAATGCAATCGACCCGGGGCTGCCAAGCGCTGAAAATCGTTTGCCTGTGTTTTCGGCATGTCAGGCTGAATCGGGGCACCCATGCTGATCTACACAATCAGACGTCTGTTGATCTCGGTTCCGACGCTTTTGTTCATTGCCCTTGCGATCTTTCTGTTGCTGGAACTCGCTCCAGGCGATCCAGTTGCCAGCATGCCGCTGACAATCCCCCCTGAGGTCCGTCAGCTCATGCGTGAAGCTCTTGGACTGGGAGAACCGTTCCATATTCGATTCTGGAAGTGGTTGGTTCAGTTCCTTTGGGTGGAGCCCCAGGTCTTCATTGATTGGCTGACGACCTCAAGCGGGCTTGCCGGGGTTCTACCCGACACAAATCTCTATGTCTCATGCGGTTCAGGGAACCTGGGCTCCTGCGACCCTCGCATCCTGAGCTGGCAGTTCCGTTCACCGGTCATGGACATCGTTCTTCAGCGCATTCCACAAACTCTCTGGGTGGTTGGCACAGCATACGCAGTCGCCATTGTCATCGCGGTTCCGGTCGGTGTCTATTCCGCGTACCGTCAATACAGCTGGTTTGACAACGCGGGAACATTCGTCACTATGGTCGGATTTTCGGTGCCACCTTTCTTTTCCGGTGTCTTGGTCATTGTTATATTTTCCGTCCAGCTCAACTGGTTTCCTTCAATCTACGACACGACCCATAGAGTAGAGGACTGGGACAGTTTTCTCTATCAACTTCGCCAGATGGTCATGCCAGTCATGGTCCTGGCGCTGCAGATCACAAGCCAGATCAGCAGGTTCATGCGGGCCTCGATGCTAGACAACCTTAACCTGGACTATGTTCGAACGGCACGTGCGAAAGGGCTGACGGAAAACACTGTCGTGCTTGTCCATGTACTTCGCAACTCCATGATTCCCGTCGTCACGGTTATCGCTCTTGGCATACCGCAGATTTTCGGCGGAGCGATCATCACAGAACAGGTGTTCAAGGTTAACGGAATTGGCCAGATGCTCATTGGGGCCATCGAGGCCAACGACATTCCCACTGTCCAGACCCTAACCTTCATATTCGCGGTACTGATCGTGCTATTCAATTTGATCGCCGACATTCTCTACGGAATCCTGGATCCGAGGATCCGCTATGAATGAAGAAAGAGTAAGCTCCGCGCCCGGCCCTGATCCAGTGGTTCACAGCTCGGACCATCGAAACCAATGGCTGGATGTTTGGGATCAGTTCCGGAAACATCGAGGTGCCTTGCTCGGCGCAGTGGTGTTCGCGACGATTGTGCTATCTGTATTCGTCGGACCCTTTTTTTGGTCTAAGGACGCACAGTTCGTTCCACCGGTTGTGGAAATGATCAAGCTGCGCGACACCCGTCCAATCTACACCACTCTTTGGGATTCGTCCGCCAAGGTAAGCTGGCAGCATCCTCTCGGCACCGACAACATCGCACGCGACTACCTGGCCCGGATGCTGGCAGGAGGACAGGTGTCAATTTCCGTCGGTCTGGCGGCGATGGCGCTATCGTTGCTGCTCGGGACATTGATCGGCGTGTTGGCTGGTTTCTTCAAACGCCTCGATGGTCCGCTGATGCGCTTTACAGACCTTTTTCTGGCGCTCCCGCTGCTTCCACTCCTGCTTGTTTCGGTACTGCTGTTCCGGGAGCCTCTCGCTGCGGTTCTAGGTCCGGAAGGCGGTGTTTTCATTCTGGTGGTCTGTCTGGTCGGTGTCACAAGCTGGATGCAAACGGCACGGATCGTTCGCGGGGACGTTCTGGCGCTGAAGGAGCGGGAATTCGTGATTGCCGCACGTTCGATCGGAACACCGTCGCATCGTATTGTCAAACGACATATCCTGCCGAATGTGCTGTCACCCATCATGGTCTCTGCGACACTTGGCATTGCCAGCGCGATCATCACCGAATCCGCGCTCAGTTTTCTCGGATTCGGTTTTCCGCCGGACTTCCCGACCTGGGGTAGGTTGCTTTTCGACAGCGTTGACAGGATGACGCTCTACCCCGAACGCGTGATCTGGCCGGGTCTCGCGATTTCAGTCACGGTACTGAGCGTCAATTACATAGGCGACGGTCTCCGCGATGCGCTCGATCCCCGCATTCGCGGCCGCTGATTGGACCTACTATCCGCTTGTCCACTGGCAGGAGGTGGATCTGACTGTGGAATGGTTCGGAAACCTGGGGCCCAGACGACCTCAGATACAGTCCTCTTTCCCTCTGAATTCTGGAATCCGGCCGTTTCGGACAGTCAGGCCACCCGAGTGAAGGAAGGCGTGACAATGGCAACTTCAGTGCCAACAGGTACTCGATCCTGCACACGTCTATCGTATGTCACGTGTTTCATCACCGTAGAGAACCCGATCCTGCCGTCTGCGGAGTTCGACAATCCGGGAGTTGTCCGGAAGCGACACATTGTCTGAAGTGATCAGTTCGCCCCGGCGAATGGGCCGAATGACTTCACCGCCGGTCAGCAGCCCGACTGGATGTGCCCGTTCCCTGCGCGCCCGCGACACTTCCATGGTCCACGCGCGGTAGGTGTATTCGCCGATCTGGTCCAGCGTCTCGTCAGGTTCAATATTCCGCTTGGCCACGGCGCAGACCTCCGCAACAGGGTCATACATCGGAACCATGTCGGCCTTTCCGTAGAGTACGGCACGGGCGCATGTCAGCGGCACTTCAAGCGAGGTCAGGTGATAGGGGCGGACGAAAGAGAAATACGGTCCGTCTCCCATCTTGAGATCCCTCAGGCGCTCCAGAATTCGCGGATGCTCCGCTTCGACGACGACAAAGACGCCGGGTGCCACACCCTTTCCAGTCGAGAAGTCAACCCGACCGACATCCGAAAGTATGCCACCATCCCGCTTGGGAACCAACACCTTCGCAAGCTCATGCGGACCAGCGACGGGGCCATGCATTCCATCGCAATCCGGAATCAGCCCGGTGGCGTTGGCAATCGCCGCCATTTCCACCATTGTCTTGGAGCCATCCACAAATTCGACAAGCAGGCGTGGATTCATATTCCGCATTCTGGCTTCGGTGATGTAGCCGTCTGGCGTCGCGTCGATGTTCAGCGGATTGTTCTTTCCTTTCCCAGCGCAGATGATGCGATGACCCATCGCGGAGACAAATTCGATCAACTCCATGCAGGCCGAAGGCTCATCGCCTGCCCCAAGCGAATAGACCACTCCCAAGCGGTCCGCCTCGCGTCGAAGGTAGGCGCCAATGGTGACGTCAGCTTCGACATTCATCATCACCAGATGCTTGCCGTGCTCCATGGCCTTCAGGCCGATCTCGGCCCCTACGGCCGGAACTCCGGTTGCATCCACAATCACGTCAATCAGGTCTGATTCGAGAATCGCGTTCACGTCTTCCGCCACCGCGGTCAGTCCACGTTCGACGGCCGCTTCCAATGCCACAGTACCGGAAACATCAATGCTGTGGCCTTTGGACCGCCAAGCGATTTCCACGGCACGGTGGGCTTCGGCAGGATCGAGCTCCGAGATGGCGGAGACCTCAACTCCGTGCATCATCCAGGTACGGGAAACAATATCGGTTCCCATCTCTCCGCAACCGATCAGACCGATTCGCACGGGCCGACCTGAGTCGGCGCGAGCGATGAGATCCTTGGCCAGGCCGGTAAGGGAAACATTTGACATAGTCTGCCCTTTCATTGCTATGGCGGGCAATGCAACTCTTAATGACTCCTAAGCACCGTAGACCAGCGCCGAGCATCAGTCCAGAAAACTCCGCCGCCATTTTCAATCACGACGCGTTAGCTTCAGAATTCAGAGTGATTCCGGCCTGACCACTGAATTGGCCCCTTTAGCTTTGGTCAGGTCTCCAAACCAAAACACATCCCGGAATTGTCTGGACGGGTCGGGTTTAGCCCAATTTGCTGACATGAGTCGCTTGGGGTTTTTTGAGCCTTGATTTCCTGACATAAGAACGCCTTTTGGTCGATTTTCGTCCACGAAGATCGACCGGAAGCATAGAGTCGCAACATCCTGTGGATCATGGGGTATCGAAACACCATATACAGAGAATATGGCTCTGGGCCTGAGAAAGGGTGTAGCCCAGGAATCTTGACTCTTGTCCACCTTCTTTCCATTTTCCTGGCCCATGGTCCTGGAGCGCGTGCCGGGCGGACCAAGCCTCCGGGGCATTACAGGAATCCTGGGCTACACCCCCTGAGAAAAAACTTTTGACAAAGGGCCGGGCATTCCTATAGGCTGTCGGATATACTATGCGCAGTTCTGGTTGCCCCGTGTGCACGGCGAGGGTGGCATTGACGGACGATCATGTAGAGGAGTGATCAAAATGGTCAAACCTCCAACACCGGAACCCACATATACGAAACATCAACTGTCCGACAGCAGCATCGTCGACCGCTCGGCCGACACCGGCAACAACCGCTTCGACCCACACCCGCTCTACGGCAACCGATATGCATGGACCGAGTCGATGAACGCCATCGGCGGCCAGGGCCTTGACCTGTTCAAGGGCGGCGCGGGCCATGACTGGTTCATGGACTCCGGCGGCGGCGTCGAGGCGCACGGTGGCCAGGGCAACGACTTTCTCGCCGCAGGCAAGACTGGCCACGAGAAGGTTGTCCTGAACGGCGGCGGCTGGAACGATGTCCTGCAGGGCAGTCTGAGCGGCGCGTTCAACGACAGGCTCGACGGCGGCGAAGGCAACGACCGGCTGATCGCCGGGCGCTACACCGGCAATCGGGTGGAGGATGCCTTTGGCCACATGATCGGAACGGGCCGTTCCGAGGGCAAGTACAATTCCCTCACCGGCGGCAGCGACGGCGATTTCTTTATCCTGAATGAGGAGTCCTACGTCTTCGTCGAGGATTATGTGATGGGCCAGGACGCTTTCATGGTCACCGGCCTCCATGGCGGTGCGGACAGTTGGCAGCCGGAACACCTGAAAGTGGTGCATCTCGGCCCTGGTGCACGGGCCTATGGCGAACAGACGTTCCGCATCGTTCTTGATGACGGCACCGGTCCACCAAAAGTGCTGGCCGAGGTGAACGTGACGAACTATCGTTTCGGCACGGATCCACAGCAGGTGATCGACCACATCCAGGGAGGGATCACCTTCCCGCACGCGGACCTGATGCTCGGCGCCTATCTCAACGGCACGCTCGGCGCCGACGCGCTGACCGGCACCGCCGGCCATGACGAAATCTGGGGCTTCAGCGGCGACGACACCCTTCGCGGCGCCGAGGGCAACGACCGGATGTACGGCGGCGCCGGCCACGACACGCTGCATGGCGACGAAGGCGACGATCTCATGGTGGGCCATAACGGCCACGACACGATGTTCGGCGGCAGGGGGCGCGACTTTCTCAGCGGCAATTCCGGCAACGACCAGCTCTACGGCGGGCGCGGCAACGACCAGCTCGAAGGCGACGGCGGCAACGACAGGCTCGACGGCGGCGAGGGAACGGACACCCTCACGGGTGGCGACGGGAAGGACGTCTTTGTCGTCAAGGCGAACGCGGACGGGTCCGCCGACGTCATCAAGGACTTCATCATCATCGACGACGTCGTCCGCCTGCCCTACAACGTCCGCCGGAACGACGTCTCGTTCGTCAAGACCACCAACGCCCAAGGCCACACCGTCCACAATCTGGTCTATCTCGCTGGCAAACTCGACGAGAAGGTGCTGGCGCAGTTCGAACATATGGACGGCGAGGACCTGAGCAAGGTCAAGTTCATCTGGGACCTTGATCCCAATGCGGAGGCGCCTCCGGGCGAGACGATCAACGGCACGAACCGGAAGGACCTGCTGTTCGGCGCCCAGGGCGGCGACACGATCAAGGCCAAGAGCGGCAACGATGTCGCCCACGGCCGTGGCGGCGACGACACCATCGACGGCGGCAAAGGTAACGACACGCTTTACGGCGAACATGGTAATGACAACCTCTTCGGCAAGGCCGGGCGGGACATCCTCTACGGCGGGGGGGGGGGGGGGGGGGACGATACCCTCGACGGCGGCGACGGCCGCGACCGGCTCGAGGGAGGTGATGGTGACGACATCCTCAGGGGCGGAAAGGACGACGACACGCTCTACGGCGGCGAGGGCGACGACAGCCTCCATGGCGACGGTGGCAACGACACGCTCTACGGCGGCAAGGGCAACGACTTCCTTGAGGGCGGCGAGGGCCATGACCGGCTCGAGGGCGGCGAGGGCAACGACGTCCTCGACGGCAGCGAAGGCGACGACCGGCTGTTCGGCGACGATGGCGCGGACAAGCTGCTGGGCGGCGAGGGCACCGACTTCCTGCGCGGCGGCGAAGGGGTTGACACCTTCATCTTCCGCTCCGGGGACGGGGTTGACACCATCCTCGACTTCGAGGACGGTACCGACAGCGTCGTTTTCAAGGCCGCGACCGACGACGCCCCGACCACGCCGACCCTGGGTTTCGCCGACCTGAACATCACCGACAATGCGGAGGCCGGCGGGGCCGTGATCACCTCGGACAAGTACGAGGGCGAGATCATCGTGAAGGGGGTCGACGCTAGTAATCTGACGGCCGACGACTTCGAATTTGTGACGGTCGACCAGTACGACACTCTGCTGCTGATCGTCTGATCGTCGCCTAGGCCGATGGCCTGAACGTGGTAACAGGAAAGGGCGGCGCTCCGGTGCCGCCCTTTCCGTGCGTGCCAGACATGACCGGCAGCCCTTGATGGCGGCTGCACTCAGTTGCCCTGTCAGTTTCGCCTGAGTGTCCAGGACGGCCTTGCCGACGATGCGGACCTCCTCGTCGGGACGAGATCGGCATAGGGTTCGTGGGCGGAGTTGACGGGGAGCAGGCGCAGCTTCGGCGGTCCATCGCCGCGGGTCGGCTTGATGCTTTGGACGACGAGACAGCCGCCGTCCCGGAGCCCGAACAGTTCGCCGGATGGCGAGCCAGCGTCGGGCAGGGTCGACCAGCAGGCGGTCGTCCTCACGCATGTCGGGCTCCATGGGGATACGCATGTCCTCTAGGGTGCGCCGAGTTAGCGGTTCTCCTCCATGAGCGCACGGAAGCGCGACCCATCGTCCGTCCGGTGCCGCGGTCAGCTTCGAGAGATCCGTCGCGGCGCCTGATTCACGCTTGGGCAGGCGCCCCAACGGATGATTTGAGCAGGGTCAGCTATCCAGTTCGGGGAATCCGTTGGAAAAAGGTCGATACTCACAGAAAAGATTCGCTCTGGCTCTCCGGTGGATACGAGGCGTCCGGGATTGGCGCATCTGCACGGCGAGCAGCGTTGGCGTCTGCCACTTCGGTGGCCCGTGAAATCAGTGCCTGTTCGACCTGGTGATTGGTCAAGTTAAGCAAATTTAAGTCCCAAAGGTTGAGTGAGTGGGTTGCAGCACAAGTTATTGACATCAGGCGATAGTGACCCGCCTCGCCCACAAGTTCAAAAAGGTCGCGCCGCCCGAAAGTCATGGAGGCAGGCATGAGCCGAATCTGCTTCTGGCCGACACATTCGATTGCTGCATGCAACTGCCGCTTCGGCGAGATCCAAGATGCGTCGCGCAACTTTCATTCCTTATTCGACATGCACTCGCTCAACGGGGAAGTCCCTGAAGATGTCGATTTCCGGAACCGACGCGTCCAATTGCATGCTCTTGGGGCGCTTTGTCAGTTGGAAACCTTCAGGAAGGGACCTAAGGAGCCTTGCTTCATCCAGTGAAAGGCGCTTCTCAAGGTTCTACACCGACAGGTATCCCGAGAATGGACTGAGCCAGATCCTGATTCTGAACGGGTTCACCCTTGGAGCATATGGAAACTCGTCAATGGTGCCTCGTTGCGGGTCTGCACACCATTCAGAAGAAGCCACCGTAAATTCAAGCCAAGCGGTCTTGAAGGCCAGCAGTTCCTTCGAAGCACTCCATTTTTTGCAGCAGGGCTGCTCACCACTTTTTCGACACAAGAGGCGTGTTGCCCGGCCTTGCGCCACAATGATAGGAGCCATCGTCCTCCTGGGTCACCTGCGGAAACGCAGTTCGCGATCTCAGAAAACGGACACGTTCTATCCCGCGCATCCCTAGAGACGCCATTCAGATCAACTTCTGGACAAATGAGTACGGTGGAAGCCTCTAACCCTGTTTCACGATGGTACTGGGCTCGTACACGATAGCGCACAGCTTGTTGAAGCTGAAAATCCGCAGTCAGCCTGTTCTCAATCAGGAGAACGGCGCCGTCCTGATGCTCAACGAAAGATGTCCGATTCTCAACAAGCCTTGTCGTCAAGTTTTCCCATAAACAGAGTGCCTGATCTCCTTGATCGGCTGCCTGGCAATCTCAATCTCTTCTGCAGACGCTTCAATGGAACCAGGATCAAATGATAGCTCTTCGACAAAGAGACAATCATAGTCTCGCCTGTCACCAGAGAATTTCTATCAATGGAGCCTCTTGCACAATTATTGCGGTTCGGGCGGCCGCGGCCAGCCTTTCGGTTCCGGCAGGGTCCCGTCACCGGTTCCGGCGGGTGCCCTGGGCGTTCCCATAGGTCGAAGTGTGGCGGAATGTCGCAGTTGTTGGCTTCAGGGACGCCATCCGCACACGGCTGGCCGCGCCGTCCCCTCCGGGGCGGCGTCCGAGGCGTCCGGCGCTGCCTGGGCCGGCGGTGTCAGATGGTGAGCCGCATCAGCTGTTCCACCGTCAGGGCCAGCACGCCGAAGAAAAGGTGGCAGGCCACCTTGGCGTGCCCACGGACACGGACATGCCGGGCGCCGTAGGAGTCCTTCAGGGCGGAGTTCACCCGCTCCACGCTGGAGCGCTGCCGGTAGCGGACGCGGTCATGGCGGATGTGGCCCGCCTTCCGCTGCGCCAGAGCCTCCCTGGCGAGGCGCTCCTTCAGGGCCGCGTCGCGGCGGGGGTTGGTGTCGGTGATCGCCACGCGCCCCGTCAGGTAGGCGTGGAACCCGATCTCCAGGGAATCGTAGGCCGCGTCCATCAGTTCGTAACAGTGGTCCACCCGCAGCGCCGTCATCTTCGACAGCGGGATGGCGGCCTGGCTGTCGTGCAGCGAAGCGGAGGTCAGGATGCAGCTGATGGGGACGTCGCCATCGGCGGCGTCGATATGCAGCTTGTACCCCCTCCAGCTCTCTTTGTACCCCTTCGAGTTGCGCTTCGTGCCGGTGTCGCAGGCCTTCGGCAGCCCGCCGGCCATCTCCGCGGCGGTCATCCCGTCCCGCAGCTGCCGCTCCAGCCGGGTCGGCTCCTTCGGCCTCTCCTCCCCCTTTTTCGGGCGTCCGCGCTTTCGCTTCGGCCGCTCCTGCGGCCTCGGCTTCGGCGCCGGCCTCTCCCGCCCGACGATCGCCGTGGAGTCCCGCGATATGTGCCCGACGACCGAGCCGGCGTACGCGGAGCGGACCAGCGCCTCGTGCATCCGCTCCGGCAGACGGGTCTCCGCGAACCAGGCGAAGGCGCGGGAGAACGCCGGTTCGCTGGGAACCTCCGACACGCGGGACCAGCCGACCGGCCTGCGCAGCGTCGGGTCGTAAAGCAGCCGGTCGATCAGGACCACCGTGGTCGGCATGTCCCACACCGCCTTCGCGACGAAGGCCCGAGCCAGCGCCCTGCGGTCCGCGGGCGGGTTGCCGACGCCCCGGTGGCTGTAGTGGACGTGCCTCTCCACCTCCACCATGTCCAGGACGGCGATGAATTTGGTGTGCCTCACGCCCAGTGGGCCGACCTCCCCGGCGAGGGAGGGAAAAAGTTCCCCTTGAAAGTGCCGCCAGGCATCTGATAGACGCGAACGTAGGGACATGGAGCCGTCTCCCTGCATGTTGTGGTTTTGGTACCTGCTTCATACCAGAGGGACGGCTCCATATCCAGGCCAGCCATCAGAAAAAGTGCCCGTTTTCAGGAAAAAAACCGCTTGATCGGGAAGTTCTGCAACAGGCTCAATGTTCCCGAAGCGGTCCCTCATAGGTCAGCCTCTAATTCCGTTCCTACGAGTTGGGACTGCATTTTCAGAGGCTCAACGGGCGGCTACGGTCCATTCCGCCGAAACACCAAAGGGCGCCGATTGGTTTCTCACCACCATGGTTGGTAAAATTGGACCACCGGCGGGCCCGGCGTCTGTCCGCCCAATAGCATCTGGCTGGAGTTGGCGCTGACGGACATGGGAAACTGGTCCGAGCCTGTAAGCCGATCAGACATAAACTCTCTCCATTTCCAGTTGCGACACTGTGGACGCTCAGGTCGCCAAATGCTCGAACAATCGTGCGACGGCCTCTGCACCCGGATCATTGTGGCCGAGCAGGTTCTCGGAAGCTATGTAACTCGCACGGCCAGCCCGCGCCTGATCCATCTTCGCAGTGGCGTCAGCACCCAAACGCGCGGCCCGAGCGGCAGCGGCGAATCCTTGGCTGAGGCCGTCGAGTGCGGGAGCAAGCGCGTCGATCATCGTACGGTCTCCCGGACGCGCACCGCCGACCTCTTGGACCCGTTTGAGGGCGGCCTTCAGCGCGTCGATCATGCCATCGCCACTTGCCGCAGCATCTCCAGCCGCAGCGAAGAAAATCGCAAGTAACACTCCTGACGACCCGCCCATGGTTTGGCTCAGCTCAAGACCGATCGCGCGAAAGAGTTGGGTGATGTCGGCCTGCGGCAAACGATCCAGCGCATCGATCAGTGCACGGGCCGCGGTCGCTAACGTGCTTCCGGTGTCGCCGTCACCTGACTTGAGGTCCAACGCATTGAGATCATCCTCAGAATCGATGAAGAGCAAGCAGCAATTCTCGATGAACGCACAATTCATCGTGTGGCTCGACGGCATCGGGGCGATCGGTGTCAGACCATCCGGCAGTGGGAGAACCTTGATATTGCCGACTGCGTGGCAGCCCGGCCAAGCCTCGCAGACGACAGGTGCCATGAGCGCCGCCTCTTCCGCCTTGCCAGCCGGCAGAAGCGACACCGAAAAGCCGCGCATATCGAGCGAAGTCATCAATGGTGCCGGTCCGACGACCCAACGGATGCGGTCACCAATCTGAGACTTTAGGAGTTCTTCCACGAGAACCGACATCTCAAGGGGGGTTGCACTGCCGAGGTTGTTGACCAGAGCGACGTGGGACGTCGGTGCCAACTTCGAAGCCAGGCGACTGGCGACCATTTCTATGGCTGCGGCGGCGGTCGAGAAGTCAACCTGTTCTACACCGGGTTCGCCGTGAATGCCCAAGCCAAGTTCTGCCTTGCCTACAGGAATTCGGCTGTCCTTGGCGCTACCCGGCACCGTGCAGGAATCAAGCGACATGCCGATCGATGAAACGCCTCCAATCACCTTGGACGCTGCCTCCATCACGGTCTCCAGATCGGCACCCTGGTCAGCCAGAGCGCCGGCGATCTTGTGAACGAAGAGCGTACCGGCCACACCACGCGCCTGTGGCAAATCAGGCAGCGCGATATCGTCGTCGACGATGACCATCTTGACATTGAGACCGAACGCACGGGCCCGCTCGGCTGCCAAGCCGAAATTCAGGCGGTCGCCAGTGTAGTTCTTGACGATCAACAGGCATCCCGCCTTTCCGGTGACCGCGAGAATTCCAGCCAGAACCGCGTCGACCGACGGCGAGGAGAATACTTCACCGCACACGGCGGCTGTCAACATGCCCTGGCCGACGAATCCAACGTGGCTGGGTTCGTGTCCGGAACCACCACCGGATACCAGCGCCACCTTTGAGCGGTCCCAGTCATTGCGCACGACGACCTTGATGTGCGGATAGCCGTCCAGACGTGCAAGCCTGCCACCTGCATGCCGAAGCATCCCGTCAACGGCTTCTGTAACAAGCGTTTCCCTGGAATTTATGAACTGGCTCATCTCGTTTCTCCTCAACGAATGCGATTGCCTGCGGAATCGAAATAAAGCGCACCGCATGGCTCGATCTGGACGGTATCCCCCGCCTCCAAATCAGTGTGGACATCTGTCAGTGTGACAATGTCGTAGCTTTCAAGCCGGAGGTGCAGCCGGGTCTGATCGCCGAGATGCTCGATTCTCGAAACCTGGGCCTGCCTGCCCTCTCCCTGTCGAACATGTTCAGGCCTCAGACCGATGGTCTTCGCGCCCACCGGCGCACCGGCGAAGAATTCAGCCGGCAACACATTGATGCGTGGGATGCCCAGTCGACCAGCCACATAGAGGTTGACTGGATCCTCGTATATCTCGCGCGGCGGACCGAACTGAACCAAGCGACCCTGATCCAGCACTCCGACGCTTGTGGCCATGGTCATCGCCTCGACCTGGTCATGGGTGACATAGAGAAGCGTCGCGCCCAGATTGGCATGGATACGCTTGAGTTCAATGCGCAGTTCCGCACGCAGCTTGGCATCCAGCGAACTCAACGGCTCGTCCATGAGAAATATTGAGGGATCCCGAACAAGCGCCCGACCGATGGAGACGCGTTGCATCTCGCCGCCCGAAAGCGCCGTCGCCCTGTTGTCAAGCTTCCCGGAAATGTGGAGCACTTCGGCAACTTCAAGCACGCGGCGCTCGATTTTGTCCGCTGGCGTACTTAGGGTCGGCGACTTGAGCGGGAATGCCAGGTTCTCGCGAACGCTCATATGCGGGTACAGCGAGTACTGCTGGAAGACCATCGCCACATTGCGCTGCGCTGGCGTGTCGTTGATCACGGACCGGCCGTCGATTGCGATGTCACCGTCGTCCGGGTGCTCAAGTCCGGATATCAGGCGCAATGTCGTGGTCTTGCCCGCACCCGTGGGACCCAACAGCACGACGAAGGCGCCGTTGACGACCGACAGGTTCAGGCGCTCAACCGCGACCGTAGTGCCGAAAGTCTTGGTCACATTCCGGAGCAGGAAATCAGCCATGCGACAGTACGCCTTCGTTTAACGCTGAGCGAATGGCGCACCCCGACTGGTTGTCGAACAGAGTTACGGCCGCTGCATTGAAGTCCAAACCGATGGTTTCCCCAACCCGTGTGACCTGATCCGAAGCGATGCGCGCCTTCACCTGACCGTAGCGGGACTGAAGCGTCACGATCTGTGTTGTCCCAAGATACTCACTCGTGACGATCTCGGCGCGATACGATGAGTCTTCAGAAAGGCGAACGTGCTCCGGCCTGACGCCGAAGGCAAGCTCACCCACAAAGCCCTCACGCAGTTTCGGCACACCGAAGGACTGGTCATTGATCTTGACACTGGTCGCGCCCGCTTCGACATTGCTGTGGAACTTCAGGAAATTCATGGACGGAGAACCGATGAAGCCGGCGACGAACATTGTCGCAGGCTTGTCGTAGATATCCTGAGGGGTGCCGAACTGCTCGATCACGCCGTGGTTCATCACCACAATCCTGTCACCCATCTGCATGGCTTCGAGCTGATCGTGAGTGACGTAGACAGTCGTGGCGGCCATACGGTCGTGTAGGCTGCGCAACTCTTCGGCCATGTGTTCGCGGAATTCAGCGTCAAGCGCCCCGAGTGGCTCGTCCATCAAGAAGCACTTGGGATTGCGCACGATCGCTCGACCCAGTGCGACACGTTGCCGGTCACCACCGGAAAGCCCACTGACGGGCGACTCAAGAATGTCCTCGATTCCGAGGATGCTGGCGACCTCAGCGACCTTCCGCTTGATTTGGTCGCGGCGCATACCTTGGCTGGCGAGCGGATAGCTGATATTCTTCCGCACATTCATATGGGGGTAGAGCGCAAACATTTGGAAGACGAACGCAATATCTCGATCTCTTGAAGGCTTCTGCCCAACTTCCTGACCGTCGATAAAGATCTCTCCCGAAGTCGGCAGCTCGAGTCCGGCAATCATCCGAAGGGTGGTTGTTTTGCCGCAACCAGATGGGCCTAGAAGCATAAAGAACTCACCATCCTCAACCGTGAATGACGAGGACTGCACGGCAACGAAGTCACCGAATTCCTTGCGCAGATTTTGGATACGGACCTCAGCCAAAGCGCAGCATCTCCTCGTCGCTTGAATCAACGCCCATGAAGTTCAATCGAGAAATGATGTGGATGGCTGCCCGACTGAAGACCGCGACGGTCTGCCAGAGGATCCAGATGCACTGCAATCTGATATCGACATGACGTGGCAACGACCGGAACGGATGGAGGAGGATAGAGATTCCAGACTCCTCCCGCTGCGGTCATTGCGCCGATAGGTCGATTACCGCCAAACGGTTCCCTTTTGACAAGCTTGACCGCTGGGCCTGCCGCTCCCGTAAACAGATTCCCGCATATGCACGCCAACCAGATTTGGTGTCGGCTTGAGGTGTCCGGATTGTCACTCACCCCCGCAGACATCGTGCCTTTGCGTCCGTCACCAGAGCCAATGGCTGTCCTCTTCAAATCAAGGGGTTCTGTCGCGTTCATTACTGGCTGGGTTCTCACTCACGGAAATGGCTTACGATGATGAACATCACCGTACCAACCAGCGTCACGATAAACGAGTATGTGAACGCAACCAAGAAGAAGGGCTGCATCAGCATGACAACGCCGATGGCGATCACGATCGAGGCGACCATCTCCCATGCTCCGCGCCTGAGGCGTAAGATGTCATCAAGGAATCCGTTCATTTCCGCACCGCTCCAAAGGTGATGCCGCGAAGCAGGTGCTTGCGAAGGAGGATAGTGAACGCCATAACCGGCAGCAGGAACAGCGTGGCACCAGCGGCGACGGCGGGCCAGTCCTGACCGGCGACTCCGATTATGGTCGGGATGAATGGCGGGGCTGTCTGGGCCGTACCTGAGGTCAGCAACACCGCAAAGGCGTACTCGTTCCAGGCGAAGATCAGGCAGAAAACGGCCGTTGCCGCGATCCCGGTCGCCGCTTGCGGCAGCACGACCTTGTAGAATGCCTGGAAGCGCGTATAGCCGTCGATCAGCGCAGCCTCTTCATACTCGCGCGGGATCTCATCAATAAAGCCCTTCAATAGCCAGACTGAGAGCGAGAGGTTCACCGCTGTGTAAAGCAGTATCATACCGAGGTGTGTGTCCGACAGGCCGACTTCGCGGAACATGAGAAAGATCGGAATCGCGACGGCGATAGGAGGCATCATGCGAGTGGACAGAATGAAGAACAGCAGATCATCCTTCAGCGGCACCCGGTAGCGCGAGAACGCATAGGCCGCGAGTGTGCCGAGGAAAACAGAGAGAAATGTCGATCCGAAACCTATGATTACGGAGTTCAGGAACCGTTCGCCGAAGCGCGATGGCCCCGCGATCACCATGCCCTTTTCGTAAACGATCTCCTCATACCAGGTCTGCGGGGGATTCTCCGCAAGATACTCTTTTGTTTGTCTGGTCTGGGTTGTGAAGAGATTGACGTAACCTTCCAGGCTAGGACTAAAGGTGATCTCCGGTGGATAGGCGATGGCATCCGAAGACGTCTTGAAACCGGTGGTGAATATCCACAACAACGGCATCAGGGTCACAAGCGCATAGATCACGACCAGAACGCCCGCAGCCCATTTTTGCCGACTTGATGGCTCGGTGATGGAATAGTTGCTCATCTGTCTTTGACCTTGTTGAGCGCCTTGACATAGATCGAGGCCAGTCCGAACACCGTGACAAATAGAATAATTGCATAAGCCGAAGAGTAACCGGTGCGCCACTTTTCGAACGCCTCACGCTTGAGGTTGATCGAAGTCAATTCCGTGACAGAGCCGGGACCGCCGCCGGTAAGCTGGACAACGAGATCGAACATCTTGACGTTCTCGATGCCGCGGAACAGAACCGCCAGCATCAGGAACGGCAGCACCATAGGCACCGTAATCGTCCAGAACTGGCGCCACTTCGATGCTCGGTCGCACTCGGCCGCTTCATAGATGTAGTCGGGAATTGAGCGTAAGCCCGCGAGGCAGATCAGCATGACGAACGGCGTCCACATCCAGGTGTCAACGATGACAATCGCCCAGGGCGCAAGTCCCACATCACCGATCATCGAAAAGCTTGTTGGGTCAACTCCAGTGAAGAAGGCGACAGCATAGTTGAAGAGACCGATCTGGGGCTGGTACAGAAAGGTCCAGAAGTTGCCGACCACAGCTGGCGACAGCATCATCGGCAACACGATGATCGTGGTCCATAGATCGTTGCCGCGGAACCTCCGGTTGATCAGCCAGGCGAGGGTGAATCCAATCAGCACCTGAAGAACTATCGTCCAGATGAGGAAATGCGCGGTGGCCTGCATCGTGAGCCAAATGTCGCTGTCGGTCAGTATCCGTTCGTAGTTGCGGAGACCGATCCATTTGACTTCGGCGTTGGGGCGGTTGGCGCGATAGTTTGTAAAGCTCAGCTGAATCGTCCAGAGCAGCGGAAATATGTTGATGGCAAGCAGCAGTGCAATAGTAGGGCTCACAAAGAGCCAAGCCATCGTGCGGTCCGAGAAACCCCTTAGCTGCCTGGCGAGATTTGGTGGTGTCACCTTGGCTAAACGATCCATCGCTTTGTCGGACATAATCTGTCGTTCCCGGATGCGCGCCTCGCAGAACAGGTGGGGACCGCAGAGTTGCTGCGGTCCCCTGTAATCATCACTTGCCCATCATCTCATAGGTGATCTCTGAAATGTGTGCCTAAAGCTTGCCTTCGTCCTCAAAAACCTCGATCCAGTCCTCGACGAGACCATCTAGTGCCTCCTGCGCAGTGCCTTCACCGGCCACAACGTACTTGTGGACTCGATCCTGCATGGGCAGGAGAAGGGAAGCATAGGCCGGTTCCGCCCAGAAGTCTTTCACGATCGCCATCGAGTCAAGGAAAGTCTGCGCATAGGGCTGGCTGGAGGCGAAGCCAGGATCCTCAACCACGGCACGCAGGGCCGAGTAACCGCCGAGCCCCCACCACTTCTTCTGAATCTCAGGCTGCGCGAACCACTGAATATACTCAAGCGCGGCGTCTTGGCTATCCGAATACGCCACGACCGAGATGCCCTGACCACCGAGCTGCGCGAAATGGCCTGCCGGACCGGCGGGGTTGGGGAAGTAGCCCGACCTATCGCCGCCAACGTTTGGATCATTATGCACACCAGGCCAGATGAAGGCGAAGTTCATCTGGAGTGCGACCTGACCCGACTTATAGGCGTCGATGTTCTCGGACATATACCAATCCGATGAGCCCGGAGGCGTGCAGCAGTCGTAGAGTTCCTTGTAGAACTCAAGGCCAGCGACGGCCTCTGGCGAGTTCACGTAGCCTTCGAGTTCATAGGGATTGTCGGGATTCTCATAGAGAAAACCGTAGTTGTAAAGTGCGTTGGTAACGCCCATGGTGATGCCTTCAGACCCGCGCTCGGTATAGATCGCAGCACCATAGACTGTCGTGCCGTCAAGCTCGCGGCCTTGGAAGAACTCCGCGATATCCTTGAGTTCCTCAAGGGTGTTCGGAACATCGAGATCTCGGCCATAGGTTTCCTTGAACTCGGACTGCAACTCAGGGCGCTCAAACCAGTCCCTGCGGTATGTCCAACCGACAACGTCGCCGAATGCGGGCAATGCCCAGTAGTTCGGCGTACCCTTGGGCCATTCTGCGTAACCTGTCACCGTGGCCGGGATGAAATCATCCATTGTAATGCCTTGGCTATCAAAGAAGTCGTTGAGCTTGATGTAATGTCCTGCCTCGGCTCCCAAGCCGATCCATTGGCTGTCGCCAATCATCAGGTCGCAAAGCTGGCCGCCGGAATTCAACTCGTTGAGCATTCGATCCGCAAAGTTCGGCCAAGGCACAAACTCGAAGCTCATGTTGTGGCCGGATTTCCCCTCGAAGTCTTTCGAGAGTTCGATCAGGGCATTCGCCGGATCCCATGCCGCCCAGCAAAGAGTCAGATCATCTGCCATAGCCGTCGTGGATTGCATCGTAGCTGTCGTGGCGACCGACAAGGCCACCGCTAGGGTCTTCAACTTCATCGGGTGTCTCCTCCTGTCCAGACCGGAAATTCCGGAATGTCGCTGTCTGCGCGTCGGCATGTCCACACTTGAAAGCGCAGGCCTTGACGGTACGCGATGTACCCATCCCGTGTAAACACCTTTTTGATGTACGTACGTCAAAAATTCGAAATAAGGCCGGGCGCCAATCAGCAACTATTCCGGGAGGTTTTCGCGGGTTATGATATCGATACGGATCCGTTCCTGCGCCTCAAAGATTGCCACCCCGTCGCACTTCGCCCGCAGGACTCTCAACGCACTGCGCGCCAGATGGCCAACATTCTGCGCGATGATGACATCCACCTCGCCGGCCAACAAAGCGTCGCGGGTCTCCGGAGTGAGTTCATGGCCAACATAGGCGAGGTCTTCCAAACGTCCGAACGCACGAAACGCGTCGAGCAGATAGCGGTTGCCGGGCCCCATCGAATATACGCCGACCAGATCCTGGTATGAAGTCGCGATTCGACGTACGATCGCGTCGACACGGTTCGGATCGTTATGGGTTTCGATCGAGGGCAGAACTTCGAGCCCGGGGAATTCACCGAGCATGACCGAGTCAAAACCCAGACGTCGATCAATGCTGTCGCGCGAAATCATGGAGTTGGTCAGGACAACCACCTTTCCTTTGGATTCCCTCACAAAGCGCCCCATCAATAGTGCTGCCGTACGGCCTGCCTGTTCACTATTGACACCCACAAAGAAATCCCGCTCGGAGCTTGGTAAGTCGGACATCAGGGCGGCGACAGCGATCCCGTCAGCCTTCAGCCGCGCGACAGCATCGCGTACCTGCGGTGTTTCCCGTGCTACAATTGCGACACCGTCAGGTTTGGATAGCTGCAGACAGCGGAGTGCCTCGGCAATCGCATGTGGATCGTCGGGCGGAATCAATCCAATGTTGATGGAAACCCTTTCGGCAAGTTGCGACTTGCTGGCCTCTAGCAGTGCGGCCCTCAATGTTTCGATAAACTGGCCTGAATCTTCCGGTAGCATGACCGTAAACCGATACTCGCGCTGTCGTGCCAAGTTGGCGGCAGAGGTATCACGCACGAAGCCGAGCTTCCTGATTGCGGTCTGAACGCGCTCGGCCGTCTGTTCGCGGACGCCGGACCGACCATTAAGGACGCGATCGACCGTCGCCAGGCTGACCCCGGCCTCATTCGCGACATCGTAGACAGTCGGTCTCACCATGAGCTCTCTTAAGTAAGCGCACCTTTAAACTATTGATTCCACAACATTTCCCAAACCCGCGCCTCGGGCTTTGCTGAGCCAAACAGCTACGAGCGGATCTTACTTCCGCGACAGAGCAACCGCCGCGCGGGGATGTGGGCTCCGAAAAGAAAATCTACAGTGAATTGCCGAGGCTCGTCAATCTTGCTGCATTGGGAGGGTGTAGCCCAATCTGGTTGGCGTCTGTGGATCCCTCAGTCCCGCGTCACTATCTCCGTTGCGTGAAAGCGCGCCGACGGCTGGCTCACCGGTCATTCCCTGACATGCCGCAACCGTTGGGTCTTCCAGATGGTGAACTCCTCCCACCGTGAGTTTTCCTGGCAAATGTTCAGCTTCAGCAAAGCGATCATATCCCGTCTTGACAGGAAATTGCAAATTTCAGCCGGAACTGTTTCATGAAATTCACACCGGCTTCCGTTGCGGTGCAGGCGCGGCTTGCTTTATCCGACTGCTCAGGCTTGCCTATCCAGTGGCCTAACCCGGGCTAACGGTGGAAACCAGAAAGCGACCTGAGCCGGAGGGTCCGCGGCCGCAGGGAACGTCCCACCTGCCGAGGTGGAGACGGTCATGTCTTGGGCGGTCAGGCGTCTTTCGCATAATCGGAAGGACCGGAACCTAGCCTCCCAGAAAAAGCCGACCCACTTCTGGATTCTCCAGCAGCTCGTCGCCCTTGCCAACAATTGCCAGTTCGCCCGAGACCAGGACGTATCCCAGATCGGCGAACTCAAGCCCCTTCCGGGCGTTCTGCTCCACCATGACAATTGTCTTGCCATCATTGTGCTGCAGATCGTGCAATATTTCAAAAACCATGTCGATAAAGCGAGGCTCCAATCCAATCGACGGTTCGTCAACCAGGAGAATCTCCGGATCCATCACCAATGCCCGGGAGATCTCCAGAAGACGGCGTTCGCCCCCCGACAACACCTTCGCCTGATGCTTTCGGCGGTCGGCAAGGCGGGGATATTTCTCGAAGACCCGCTCGGCCGCCTCCTTGGCCTCTTTCGGACTGTTCTTCAGAAATCCGCCCATCCAGAGGTTTTCCTCCACGGTCATCCCGGGGAATACCGATTTGTCCTGAAGGATGTAAGCAATTCCCGCCTGTCCCAGTTTGGACGTTGCGCTGAGATGGGTTATGTCACGCTTATCGCGACCATCGCCCGCCTTGATCGAGCCAGAGAAGATGTTGTTGAATCCGAATATTGCGTGCAGGACAGTCGACTTTCCAGCGCCGTTTGGCCCAATAAGGCAAAGTGACTGCCGACGGGCGACTGCAAGGTCCAGCCCATGCAGGATTTGCATCTGGCCATAGCCCGCGCACAGGCTCTCGATCAGAATGTAGGGATCGTCGTTCGCAAGCGCCAGAATCTCGGGAAGTTCGATTTTACGGGCAAGCTGTGCCGCCTGACGCGTTACCGCATCCACCGAAATCACCGTATCGACGGATCCACCATGATATCCTCTGGCGCGGCTTTCCGGTTCGTTCGCCATCAATGTGCACCCAGATAGGCGTCAATGACACGCTGATCGTCCTGGATCTCCTCTGGTTTGCCACTCGCCAGCATTTGGCCGTGCGCAAGGCAATAGATCGTGTCTGCCATGTTCATTATCACGCGCATGTTGTGTTCAATGATGAAAAGAGTGATGCCAAATTCAGTGTTCGCAAGCTTGAGACGGTCGATCAACCCGTTGATGAGCGTAGGATTGATCCCCGCCGTGGGTTCATCGAGCAGGAGCACTGTCGGCTCGTTCATCAGCGCCATTGCGAACTCAAGAAGCTTCTGCTGACCAAAGCTGAGCGACGCGGCCTGCAGCAGTCGCTTTTGGTACAGGCCGACAAACTCAAGCAACCTTTCGGCCCGTTCCCGTTCCTCGTCCGAGTTCTTCCTGAATGCATCCCAGATCGAAAGCTTCCGGTGCGGAAGCGAAATCAACATGTTTTCAACACAGTTCATCGCACCGTAAATGCGGGTCTGCTGAAACGTGCGAAGCAATCCGAGACGGGCGATTTCCGGGACCAGCATTTTGCTGATCTCCTGGCCCCCAAACCTGATCGAACCTGAATCGATTGGATGGTAGCCGACAATGGAGTTGAACAATGTCGTCTTTCCGGATCCGTTCGGCCCGATCAACCCAGTGATCGCGCCTTCCTCAACTGACATCGAAATGTCCGTATTGGCTTTGACGCCCCCAAAGGACTTCGAGACTCCTGATACCTCGATTATCGCAGTCATCGTGCGGCCTCCCCGGCATCCACCTTGATACCGAACCAGTCAGGCCGCTTCTGGCGAAGATAGCCCATCAGGCCATCCTGGAAATACACCACCACGACAACGATCAATGCGCCGAGAGCGACCCATTGCCAGCCCAGGAAGTAGTTCCATGTGGTTTCCTTGAACACCTGGAACATGACTGCGCCGACAACCGGCCCCCAGAGGGTTCCCTTTCCGCCAAGAAGCACGCAGACAACCATGAATATACCTAGATTGATGGTCTGGTAGGCGGTTTCCAGTGGTTCGAAGTGAATGAGTTGGAACGCCGAGATCGCACCGGCCGCTCCGACGAAAACCGCCGCCATCGCCCAGGCGATCAACTTGTAGCGTAGGGTGTGGATGCCCATGGCCTCAGCCTTTTCCTCGTCATCGCGGATCGCATTCATCGCGGCCCCGAAGCGAGTGGAGTAGAGCCACGACACAAAGACGAACAATGTGATGCCAAGCGCGGCGAACAGGTAGTAGATCAGGAGCTTGAACTGTTCGAAGTCGCCTGGATAGTTCGGCATTGCGATCCCCTGGCCGCCACCAACCCAGTCCCAGTTAGAAACAAGCTCACCGGCCGCGATCGCGACCCCCAGCGTACCGATCGCGAAATAAGGTCCGCGCAGGCCAAATGTGATCCAACCGACCACTACAGCGCTGAGTGCGCAGAATAGTCCCGCTCCAATCGTTCCGATCACAAGTCCTGCAAAATACTGTCCCCAGGTCCACGTGTAGATTCCACCACCCGACGCAGCGGTATACTCTCCGACGTCATACACAATTCCAATCGTGATGACCGCGGCGACGTACATTCCCGTGCCGTAGAAAAAGATATTGCCCAGACTGTTGTAACCCATCTGACCACCCGTCATGTCCCAGCTGAGCGCAACGATGATCATGAGCCAGAGTGTGGCCAGCTGCGTCTTGAATGCAGGGAACAGAAACGGGGCAACCAACGTAAAGGCCAGGAGCGCACCGTAAACGCCGAATTTGCGCATGGTCATCGTCGCTCCCTCACTTCAGGACCTGCCGCAGCCGTCGCTGCCTCACCAGCTTCCATACAAGGACAAGAAGCAACAGGAGGACGGCGATGGCCTGCTGATAGCCAATGCCGAACACATGGCTTCCATACTGTTCAGCCGCACCGATGCCGAGACCAGCCGCGATTACGCCCGGCAGGTTGCCGAGCCCGGCGGCAGTGACGATGACGAATGCTCGGATCGAATAGGTAATTCCGTAGAACGGCTGGATAACCCACACCATGACAATGATTGCCCCGGCCGCACCGCAGATCGCCGCATTCAGCGAAAACGTAAAGGCATAGACCTTCTCCGTGTCTATACCCAGAACGCGGGCTGCGCGACTGTCCTGCGCCGTCGCCCGAATTGCCTGCCCCATTCGGCTGTTCTTCATGAAAAGGACAACCGCGAGTGCCAAGCCCGCCGCCATGCAGACACCTATGAGCTTGGCGATCGGCACGTCAATCAATCCGTCAGCGAAGTAGAGGGTGTCGTATTCGAGTTTCAGCGACTGTGTATCGGAGCCGAAGAGCAGGTTCATGACCTGCGCCATCATGATGGCAAGCCCAAACGTTGCAAGTAGAGAGGTGAACAGGTCACGCTCAATCACCCGGGTGATGATCAACTTGTAACAGACCCATCCGATACCCGACATTACGACGAGCGCGACCGGCACGCCGATGAGTGCCACCGCATTGTCAGTCAGACCAAGGCTCTGTAGCCAGCCCGTCTTGACCAGGAACCAGGACGTGTACCCACCCGCGATCACGAAATCGCCCTGCGCGAGATTCTTTACGTTCATTACGCCCCATACGAGCGCGAGGCCGTATGCGGCGAGGGCGAACAATGCCCCTATCATCAAGCCGTCGATGATGATCTTCAGGTTCACGATCGGGTATTCGAGCAGCAGCCCGATATTGAATAGAATCTGATCCATGCAGAGCGCACCTCACCACATACCGTAACCGGGGCTTTCCGACCACTCCGAATTCACTGGCGCAACGCCCCGGAAGCATTCAATGCTTCCGGGGCGTTGCGGTCAGGATGAGGCTGCGTTCAGGGGCGCGGCCAAACCAGCTCGTGGCTGGCAAATGCCGATGGCGCAACCACATTGTACTTGCCATTCTGGATCTGACGCAGAACCATTGGCTTCGCAATGTTGTTGCCGGCCTCGGAGAACCTGATCTGACCATAGAAGGTCGCGAGATCAGTCTCGGCAACGGCGTCGCGGACCGCTTCTTTGTCAAGTGAGCCGGCCCGCTCGAACGCGTCCTTGAACACATAAACAGCAGCGGAAGCCTGGGCGGTCTGGTACGGAACCTGCTTGTCGGCGTATTCCGGATAGGCTGCCTTGAATTCGGTATCGTAATTCGCCGCAGAACCAAAGATTGGATCTTCGTAGGTGAGCGTCTCGGCCCATTGGGTCGAGCAGAGAACATTCTCCGCAAAATCCCCAAAGTTCCCGGTGACATCGGCAGCCTCACAATGCGTGATAGCGATCATTGGAGCGCTGATCTTCTGCTCTCCGATCTGACGCACGGCGGTTGCGGCCCCCTTGGAATGGCCAGAAACGATCAACACATCGGGTTTGACAAGTTTGACCTTGGTCAGGATAGCGGTCATGTCGGACAGATCGCGCGGAAGCTTCTCGTCCACAACGATCTGCATTCCGTATTTCGCAGCGTCCTCCATGACACCAGCACGGATATCAAGCGAGAACGGATCGTTTTCGACCGCGATCGCTACTGTGACTTCGGATGGATCCTTGCCGGTTTCCTGTGCCTTTTCAGCAGCCAGTGTGATGGCGGATGCCAGATACTGCTCAGAGGTCGAAAGCACGGCGAACAGGTACCTGTAGCCCTTGTTGAACAGGGAACGGGAGGCGCCTTCCGCCTCAACCATCGGAATCTGGTACTTCTCGGTCACCGGAGCGATTGCCTTGGTCAGGCCGGAACTGTATGGTCCGAGCATATACTGAACGCCATCCTGGTTGATCAGACGTTCTGCAAGCGTCGCGCCTCGGTCGCCCTTGGATTCGTCGTCGTAATAGATGACCTCGAAATTGTAGCACTTGCCGTCTACCATGATTCCGCCATTTTCCCGGATCTTCTGGATCGCGAATTCATAACCATTCTGGGCGTGCACACCGTTTGTGGCGTATTTGCCGGTGAGCGAGATCGCCGATCCAAGCGTAATCGTGTCGCACTCCATTGCGGTCGCAGCTGAGCCGACAGCAGCGACTGTCGCTGCCGATAACAGCGTGTTCCAGTAATTCATGCATTCCTCCTTGAGTTCACCCGGCGCACGGGTTTCGATGGAAGACTTAAAGCATGGAGGCTCGAAAAATGCAAGTGCACGGCAGCACGTCTAAGGATGCAGGAGATCGGGCAGCGATTTGAAAATCCGCATCCCAAGGGCAGCGATGCGTGCGGTTGACTTCAGGAGGTCGGAATGGAGGACACAACAATACTGGTGGTCGGAACCTTCGATACCAAGGACGACGAACTCGGCTACCTCGCCCGACGAATTGAGAATCAAGGCGGGAAAGTGAGGACGATGGATGTCAGCGTCCTTGGGGAACCGTCCGAACCATGCGACATCACCAAACATGAAGTTGCCACCGCGGCCAGAAGTTCCATTGAAATTGCGGCCAGCAGCGGCGACGAAAACACTGCAATGCAGATCATGGCCCGGGGTGCCAGTGCACTTGCGGCCGCCATGGAAGCACGGGGTGAGATACACGGACTGATCGCACTGGGTGGCACGATGGGAACCGACCTGGCGCTCGATGTCTGTCAGGCTCTGCCACTCGGCATGCCCAAATGCGTCGTTTCCACTGTGTCGTTCTCTGCCCTCATCCCTCCCGATCGACTGTCACCCGACATTCAGATGATACTGTGGGCGGGAGGGCTATACGGCTTGAACTCAATATGCAGGACATCGCTGAGCCAAGCGGCAGGAGCTGTTGTCGGAGCGGCCCGTTCCGTGGAGCGGCCGAGCGGCGGCGGGCCGGTTGTCGGTATGACTTCATTGGGTTCGTCATGCCTATCGTACATGAAACTGCTCAAACCAGCTCTGGAGACACGGGGCTTCGAGACCGCGATTTTCCACGCCACTGGCATGGGCGGCATGGCGTTCGAACGCATCGCAGGACAAGGTGGCTTTGCGTGCGTCATGGATTTTGCGCTGCCCGAGCTTGGCAACCTTATGGCAGGATCCATCGTGAACGCTGGCCCTGACAGATTGCTGGGTGCGGGCCGGGCGGGAATTCCGCAGATCATCGCACCAGGCTGCATCGACCTGATTGACTTCGCAGGCTGGCAGGACATCCCCGAGCGCTTTTCCGACAGGCCATTCCATGAGCACAACCGGCTGATCAAGTCCTCGGCCCTGAACGCTCCGGAACGACGGGAGACAGCACGGGAGATCGGGTCCAGACTTGGGGAAACCACGACACCGACGCATGTGCTCCTTCCACTCGGCGGCCTGGAGGAATGGGACAGACCCGGAAGACCAGCGCACGACCCGGAGGCACTGGCGGCGTTCATCGATGAGATGCGGATGGCGATTCGCCCACCCGTAACGCTGACTGAAGTGACGGCCCACATCAACGATCAGGCGTTTGCCGACGCGGCCCTGGCAGTGTTTGACGGTTGGGTCGAGGACGGAACGGTGAGGGCGTCCAGTTGATCTGCGTTGATGGTCGCACCCGCAGTTTACAGCTCGTCAGCACCACCGAAACCGGATTGGCGATCCAAACGAATGTCAGATCGACACAACCGGATCAATTGCCCATCAGGACGGTATCCCCAGAAGGAGTGAGGCGGCGATGCTACCGCATGCCGCCCACTTTCCTGTACCTCCGAAATGGAGGAAAGCAAAGTTCCGCAAGTGGAACCTGTATAGTTCCGAGGCAGCGTCAAGCCAATTGTTGGCCCAAACCCGACCTGCATCTGTTGCAGGCTGGGTGAAGCGCCTCAAGTTGCATCGTTCGGGAGCGTTCGCGCACCGTCAGGCTTTGCACTGAACCAACAGGTCGATTTCGGTCGGCGACACTATACGGCGAATTCCTGCTGTGGCACTTCAAATCGGCGTGCCGCAAAATCTCAGGATGCCGGGCACGAAGCCATGAGATTTTGGGATTTCGCCACGATCCAGCTATCCGGAATGCCGACCCTGAGCATCGCTTCAATCGCAACTTCTAGGACCTTCTGGCACTCATCCGCTGCATTGGCTTCACGACATCGGCGCATGGTTACTGTCGCACCAGGGCGAGGCGGACTGGATTGGGGCGAGGAAGTTAAGGCGATTGCGCACCATGCAAGTGACAGGTCGAAACCTCCGGAATCAGCTGGCGGCCCCTTGAATCGCAAAAGATTCCTGTCTCAAATCCAAATGCAGACCCCTTCAGGCTTATCCGATGCGAGACACTCTTCAGCCCCAGAGACTGGCGCGACACCACCGTCAGGCCTGAAAGCGAGCGGTCTCAACTCTCTTCCCGTTGCTTTCTGGCTATGTCCTGCAGCCTTCGGACAACAAGATGTGCCCGTGTTGAGGGGTTTTCCTGAAGAATTGGCTGCCCCTCCTTGTACGCTTCTTCCAGAGCCTTCTCCGCGTTCCTGCATGCTTGTTCCCGCATTGGTTTGATTTCGTCATAGAAAGCATCACATTTCGCCTTGTCGTACTTCGCGAAACAGGGGTGGGAGGCTTTGAGGTCTTCGATCAGATCCTGCGCTGGTGACCCATGACCCTCACCGACTGAATAGGGTTTGCGCTCGCCAGAGATGTGGAAGCGATACCAGATTTCGAAGCTGGGTATGGATGGAATGGCCTTAATGGACTGACCCTTTGGGGCTTTGCGTGGTCTGAGCGCGTTGGCTTTTTCGATGGCCAAGTCGTACGTTCTGTGTCTATCACGGTCGAAGACAATGAACACATACTCAAAGTCAGGGTCGTCTGCCAGGATGCCTTCTGCGCATTCAACGACACTGATCGGGGCCGAACCTCCTTCTCCGGTGATTTTGACACTCGCTGTGGTGAGGTTCAGTTCCCCAATCAGGCACCGGAAATACTCGGGTTCGGTTTGGCTGCCTTCGGTGACGATCAAGGCGCGATCCCGCTCTTCGCGGCGCTTGGGACGCCGCAGCGTATCCCGAGGTGACTTACCATGTCTCCTACCCACGTTCGCTAGCCTGAGAGACGCGGCACCGCGCCATACCGCCCCTGCAGATAGCCTTTTCGGAATGGACGTTCATCACGTGTTCTAAAATCCGAAAAGGGGATGAGGCTAGAGGCAAGGTCATCGCCTTTCTCGACCAACCAGATTTGATCGCGTCCAATGCAATCGTCCTCCGTGACGGTGGGGTCGTGGGTGGTGAAGATTATCTGTCCGTTGTGTGGGTTGGTCGTGGGACAGCAGAACATGCGGGTTATGTAGCGGAAGGCTAGGGGGTGCAGATGTGTGTTGAGCTCGTCCACGACCAACGTGTAGCCGTTATCGAGTGTGTCGATGATCGGGCCAATGAGGCCGAAAAATGCCCGTGTGCCTCTGGATTCCTCATCGAATGCCAGACGTGTTCTTGCTCCTGTTTCGTCCGTGCGATAGGTCGAGATGTCCAGTGACTTCACTCCTTCCGGAAGCGCGGACTTCAATAGACCCTGCATGCTGTTGGGCAGGCTTATGAAGTGCTCTGTTTCAAACATGCTCCTTTCTTCCGCTTCAACATCCTCCAGCCGCAAATCAGCATTCGCGAGGAATGCCATGACCCGACCCTTCCAATGACGGTCGTCAAGGCGACGAGCCGTATACATCCCGATTGACTCGACATCCAGAATTGTTCGCAACCCTCCGCTCAACCAGTCGAATGGGCGTTCCAGGGACCGGGCATTCAGTTGTATAGCAGTGCTGACAAAAAGGGCGTTGTCGCGCGTCTGCGCAATCCAGCTCTGGCGTTCGCCCTTGAGGTGGGATGTGCTCATCTCCCACTGGTAGGCGTTACTTTGGGGTTCATATTCGCGGGTGAAAATCTGGCGTTGCTTGCGCGTTTCGGAAGGGCGTTCGAAGAGCCATTCCTCCCGGATTCGTTCGGAGTCGTAGGCGAAACCGTATTGGAACAGGCTGTCGTCGTGCAGGAAAGTCACTTCGAATTCTGTCGGTGCGTTGCGCCACTCGGAGTGAAAGACATGCGGCTCGTATTCCTTGATGAGTGCTCTTTCGTTCCTGAACGAGTCTCTGATGAGGTCGTGAACCGTCTTCATGCTCCTGACAAGTCCAGACTTTCCGGATCCATTGGCCCCAAAGAGGCAAGCCTGTTGCAGCAGATGTGGGGCACCGATGTTGCCTGTAGCCACAGCGTTTCGAATTCCGCTTTTCGATGCGGTCATCAGGAAGCTCTGCTTGTCTCGGAAGGATCGGTGGTTCTGGACCGAGAATTCAACGAGCATGGGATGATGTCCAATTATGTAGCTTGTTTCTGCTGAAAATTTCAAATATCAACAATTAATTTAAATGTAAAGTGACAACTCCCCGATTTCAGAAACTCCCTGTGGCCCTATCGAAGGTTGCAACGAAAGGCGGGGTTTCGGCGGCAAGGCTCCTGTCAGGATCGCTCCATTTCCCACCCTAAGGCTTCCACGTCCGTCACAGGGGACGGTCCGCTGCATTGGCGAACGCTTGGTCGAAAAGACCCCTGACTGTAGGGGCAAGGCAGAATGAAGTGCTCTGAACGCCACAAGCCCCGAAACCGCCGCGAGGTTCCCTCCAGGATAGGCGCGGCGTGGACTCATATGGCATAGGGTGCATCATTGAAACGCGAAAAACATCTTCGTCAGACCCGTATATTGCCAACACAGTCGGAAGGCATCTACCCGAGCGGCCCCTCCTTCTTTCGTGTTTCAGTTCAATCCCAACTCAGCAACAAGCGCCGCATATGACGCCCCGTGCATGTCCCGGTCTGCGGCGGTTCCCTGTACCACAGGCCGCGGCAGCGAGAACTTGACAACGTTCAGCGATGGGATATCAAACCGTTTCATCTCGACGGGATCGGTATCAAACAACTTCGCCACACGTTCTGTCGAGACCCCCTGACTGACGCGCTCGAATATCTCGGTTCGGCCGCAGAATATGTCGATGGTAAGCCAGAAGGGACCTGCATTCTTACTTCGCACCTTCTCGACAATCTGACCGAGTTCAACCAATTTCGCGGACCTCCAAGCGGAAAGCATCCATCGGATCATCCAATGTCATGACATGGTTCAGGCAGAACTCAAACACTTCCCCACGCTGGATTTCAGCTGGCGAAAACGGAAACGCAAACGTCGGCTGATCTTCGCCTATGGTAAGCGGGTGGTGCAGCAGATATGGGTTGAGCATCTTGCCGATTTCTTCAACGGCGTCCGACGTTGAGGCGGTTACAATGCCAAGCACCCCCAGCTCCACCGCGCCGTTCAACCGGTTTTCCAAGGCCCCAAGAGTTGCGTTCCTGCCAATGATCCGAAGTTCGATGTCATACTCCCCCGGCTGAACTCCAAGCCGCTCTTCCGCCTGGGCCCTACACCGCGAGAGAATTCCAGAACACCAGGCTTCAACATTCTCGACGTAGCGCCGGTCCCGCAACAACGTGAGCAGAACGCACTGATATCCAATTCGCCGCGCACCTTCCAACTTCACCTTATACTCATCGGAGGGGACCCATTTCGACCCGGTCACCCGCACGCGCGTGTCATCCAACGATCTGTAGCATGCATCGGTTACATCAAGGTGTCCTCCCGGCTCTTGGAGGATGAACGGATCGGAATTTTCATAGAGCATGTGAGCGGAAACCGTTTGAGGAGTGGCGCATGCGTTGTCCGCGAGTGGCGAAACGGTGAATCCCTCGTCGTCAAATTCAAGCAGGATTACGCCTGACTGGGGATTGGTCGCACATAGCGCTCCGCACTCCCCGATCTTGGCTCCGTGCCAGGAACCACCCGGATGACATCCCTGCGCCAGCGGCAGCGCCGCGATGATTGCCGTATCAGTGGTTCGCCCTGCAATGACAATGTCCGCCCCGGTATCCAGCGCGGCATTGATCTGTTCAGCTCCGGCCAATGCCACAATGTTTCCGCAGGAACCAATGATCTCCTCATCGATTTGCGGCGCGGGATTGAGCGGAGCCAACCGACCGGATCCGAGCGCGTCCTGAACAATTGCTACGTTCAGACCGGACTTCAGCACCGCAATTCTCGCACTCTGGCCTGTTTCCGCGAGAATCTCTTCCGTTATCCCTACAAGCCAGTCGACAGCGCTGTCGGCCCCACAGGTGCCAGCAGTTCCAATGACCAACGGAACGTCGGCCAAAGCGCGTGCTCCGATAAGACCCGCCCATTCCGCCTTGGTTGTTGCGCGCGAGTACTTGCTGACACCACGCCCAAGATAGGACGGCCCGCTATCGGTGGAGCCACCGTCGATCGCGATTATGTCAGGTCCGGCGGCGATTCCCCGATCCAGCGCCACCCGATCGTAACCAAGCCCAAGGGCACCTGAAGGGATCAGAACCCGGATCATCAACCCGTGTCGCCACGTGGTCCACGTAGCAGCGGCCGCAGGAACATCGGTGCGACGAAACCGGCAATGGCGGCCAACCAGAGCCCGACTGCGATGGGCGAAGAGAACAGGAACGTCCAGTCACCGTCCGACAGGACCATGGCCCGGCGGAGGCTGTCCTCCATGTGGTTACCCAGCAGGATACCAAGAATGATCGGCACCGTCGGCACACCCAGCTTTCTCAGCAGATAGCCAAGAATGCCAAACCCCACCATCAATAGCAGGTCGAAATAGCTTCCGGACAACGAGTAAATGCCCACGAAGGAGACCATCATGACCCCTGGCAGCAATACCCACGGCGGAACCTGCAGGACGCGCACAAACATGCGCACCAAAGGAACATTCAGCAAAAGCAGCACAAAGTTCGCGATAAGTAGGGATGCGATCAATCCCCAAACCACTTCTGGCCGATCGGTGAACAAAGTAGGCCCTGGCGTTATATTCAATGTAAGCAACAATGCCAGCAAAACAGCGGTAGTTCCTGATCCCGGGACTCCCAAAGTCAACATGGGAACCAGCGCCCCGCCTGCAGCGGCATTGTTACCGGCTTCCGGTGCAGCGACGCCGCGTGGCGCGCCTGTTCCGAAACCGCCATTTTCACCTGCAATGGTCTTCTCGCTCATATAGGCTAGGAACGAACCCAATGATGCGCCGGCTCCCGGAAGCACTCCGGCGATGAACCCAACCCCAGACGCACGAAGCATGGTCCATCCGCTGGCGACGATATCCCTTACGGGAACGGTGACTCTCTCCAGCTTCACACCAATCGATGTGCTCCGGCCGTGGCTCTCAATGAAAAAGAAGACCTCAGCCACGGCGAACAACCCGACGATTGCAACCAGAAAATCCACGCCATCCATCAGATGCAGGTGTCCAAAAGTGAGTCGCGGCATGCCCGATGTGTTGTCAAGCCCGATCATGGCGATACCCAGCCCAATGCAGGAGGCGATCGCAGCTTTCGCCTGATTGCTCGACGCGAGACCACCAAGCGTGCAGAATGCAAGAAGATAAAGCGCGAAGTACTCCGCAGGACCGAACTGATACGCGACCCGGGACAACAAGGGAGCCAGGAACATCAACCCAATCGTCGCCAGCAATGCACCTACGAATGATGCCACGCCGGACAGTACCAACGCGTCCCCGGCCCGGCCCTGCTTCGCCATCGGATAGCCATCCAACGTCGTCATGAGCGCAGGTTCATCCCCAGGAATGTTGAGGAGGATTGACGAGATTCGCCCTCCATACATCGCGCCGAAATAAACCGACGTCATCAAGACAAGAGCACTCGTGGCGTCGAGCCCAAGGGTAAAGGTTATAGGGATAAGGATCGCCACCCCGTTTGACGGCCCAAGTCCCGGCAGCGCACCGATGATGGTTCCAAGAACACAGCCGATCACCGCCAGCATCAACGTATAGGGCGATAAGGCAATGCTGAATCCTAGCGCCAGATTTGCGAAGACCTCCATGGCCTATCCCAACCAGGCTTTGGGAACCGCAAACAGGCCAAGCCCCAGCGCATATTTGAACAGAAGAAACAGTCCGACCGACAGAACCAGACCCGTGGCAATAGCCTGAACCGGGCGTGGAGTTATCTGATAGCTCAGGAACCCCGCCGCAAGCGCCGTTGGAATCAGGAATCCCAAAGGCTTCAGGAGATAGGCATAGGCCACCAATGCGGCGACAGTCAGCAGCAGTGCGCCAGATGTGCCCAGTCCCGGCCATTCAGGGTCAGGGTCAGGTCGCGCCATCACCACAAGACCGCACAGGGCCATTACACCGCCGATCATGTAGGGAAACGTCCGTGGCCCAACAGGGTCGGACAGAAAGCTTGATTGAATCCCAGTGGCGCTCAGGACGTACCCGAGCGCCACGATCACTGTGACCAGACCGAAGATCCGGTCCGATACCATTACTGGATAACCCCAATGTCCTTTGACATCTGGTTGATGTCGGCAATCAGTCCATCGATGTAACCTTGGAAGTTATTGCCGACCATGGTGAAAGGCGCGAGACCATTCGCCGCCATGGCTTCCATCCATTGGTCGCTACCCGCAACCTGACTCAGCTTGTCCGCCCATTCCTGGAAGCGCTCGTCGCTGATCCCCTTCGGAACGTAGAGCCCCCGCCAGTTACCGGCAACGACATCATAGCCCTGCTCCCTAGCCGTCGGAATTTCCTCGAATCCCGGAACACGCTCCTCGGTAAGAACAGCAAGGGCACGGACTTCGCCCGACTTCAGGAAACCAACGATCTCGGAGATATCCCCTGTCATGGCCTGCGTGAAGCCACCGATCGTCTGGGTGATGGCGTCCGCGCCACCATCGACACCGATGTACTTGACTGTTGTGATGTCAGTCAGCCCACCCTCCCGAAGAATCATCAGAGGTTTGAGATGGTCGAATCCACCGGTTGCGGAACCGCCAGCGAAGGCAACCGAGGCGGGGTCGGCAACGGCAGCGTCCACGAGATCCTTGAGCGACATGAACGGACTGTCAGCGGCAACGGCAATCACGCCGGGATCGATACCGATGGCACCCACGAAGCGCACCTGATCGGCTGTCATGCCGGCGTAGGCATTCTGTGCAAGGCGCGTCGCGGTGGCCGAAGACGCGGCAACGATCAGATCAGGATCGTCATTGCGTTCGTTCACCACGTGGCTATAGGCCAGCCCGCCGCCGCCGCCGGCCATGTTGGTCACCTGCACCGGACTGTCCACGGCTCCGATCTCATGTAGGATCTTGCCGATCTGACGACAGGTGAAATCCCAGCCACCTCCTGGGTTGGCGGGGGCGATACACTCGGCAGCCGAAACAGCACCTGCGGCTCCTATCAGGAAGGCGCCAAGACCCAGCGCACGAATCGATACTTTCATCAGGTTCCTCCCAATCATTAGAATGGCATTCAACGAGCAGGTGCACATACAATCAACCTGCCCTTGATGTCGCTTATGACTTGTGACAACCACAACAGCAACCTACCACATGCGAAAAGTGCTTTGGCTATGCGGTTCCGCCTTGCTGAAGACAATGGGAATCCTGGCTGATCGATGAACTGTAATGGCCACACAACAACATTTTCGTCCAATTCGGCTGGAACTATGTCTGCCCGCATTCGTCGTTCTGGCAGGTCCTCCATGAATTTGGCGAGGTCCCGATCCATCCCAAAAGGACAAACGCTAGATCACTCCATCGGCCCGAAGTCGGTTGATCTCCGCTTTTGACAACCCCAGTCCGGAAAGCACTGTGTCTGTATCCTGACCAAGGATAGGTGGAGGATGACTCACCGACAGCGGTTCGCCGTTGATCCTGATGCCGGTTCGTACGACCGAAACGTCCCGCCCGACTCCCTTAACGTTCTCGAAGTTACCAAGAATCTCGCTTGCTTCCATTACAGGGTGCGCCAGAATCTCGGGTACATCGAGAACTGCGCCCGCCGGCACACCGATGCCGTTGAGAGCCTCAACCCAATGCTCCGCCGGGTACCGCAACAATTCTGCCTCAAGTTCGGCCCGAAGTTGGTGGCGGTTCTCCTTTCGATCCTCTCGAGTGGCGAATTCCGGGCGGTCAAGTAGATCCTCCCTCCCTAGATACCTTGCCAGCAACTCCCATTGCCCGTCCCTGTTCGCTGCAATGTTGACCAACCCATCGGCGGCCTGAAACGCGCCTGAAGGAGCTGACGTGACGTTTTCGTTTCCATGTCGTCCAGGTTCAACGCCAGCAATCAGCTGATTGGAAACCACCCATCCCATTGTCGCCAATGAGGCGGCCAGCATCGACACGTCGATGAACGCACCCCTTTCCGGCGCGTTGAGCGCCGCACAGATGGCCATTGCAGCGGTGAGTCCACCGACGGTGTCACCAATTGGGTATCCCACACGCAGAGGCCCGGACTCCTCGGTTCCTGTGACCGACATCATTCCGGAGACGCCTTGTATTATCTGGTCGTAAGCTGGCCTCGTCCGCCAGGGTCCATCCTGGCCAAACCCCGATATCGCTGCGTAGACCAGTTCCGGATTCTCGACCTTGAGATCATTCCAACCCACACCGAGCCGATCCATCACCCCGGGACGGAAGTTCTCAACAAGTACATCGGCGCTCCTTACAAGCCGTTTGAGCAGCGCGATGCCTTCCTGGGCCTTCAGGTTCAGCGTTACCGAACGCTTCCCCGCATTCTGCGCCAGGAATGAAACGCCCATGTGCCGCGCATTCAGGTCTGCGTCAGCTCCAAGCTGTCGGGCCAGATCACCTCCTTCAGGAGCCTCGATCTTGATCACGTCGGCACCAAGATGAGCCAGCTGGTGGCAGCAGAACGGGCCTGCCAGGACGTTTGTCAGATCAAGAACCTTTGTTCCAAGCAGTGGCTTCAATCCCATTCCAAAACCTTTCGCTGCCTAGCCAAAAAACTCTTTACCGTACCAGATAGCCTGCGCTATCAGGCTGCGTCCGGAAAGAGGGGTCCTGCCATGGCTTACAGGGTCGCAGTCGCTGGCGCCACGGGTAATGTGGGCCGCGAAATGCTGAACATACTTGCTGAACGGCAATTCCCTGTGTCGGAAATCGCCGCGCTTGCGTCCCGCGGCTCTCTCGGCACCGAAGTCAGTTTCGGAGACCAAACCTTGAAAACCGGGGATTTGGACACGTTTGACTTCTCTGGATGGGATATCGCGCTCTTCGCCATTGGCGCCGACGCGACCAGGAAATATGCGCCCCGCGCCGCCCGGGCCGGCTGCGTGGTGATCGACAACAGCTCGCTATACCGTCAGGATCCTGCCGTTCCGCTGATCGTACCTGAGGTCAATCCCGGGGCCATCCACGACTGTTCGGGCAAGGGAATCATCGCGAATCCAAACTGCTCCACTGCACAGATGGTCGTGGCGCTCAAGCCGCTGCACGACCGGGCCAGAATCCGGCGGGTTGTCGTGTCGACATACCAGTCAGTGTCAGGTGCGGGCAAGGAAGGGATGGACGAACTCTGGGACCAGACCAAGGGAATCTATGTACCCGGTCAGGAAAGGGAGCCCCGAAAGTTTCAGAAGCAGATCGCTTTCAACGTCATCCCGCATATAGACGTCTTCATGGAGGATGGCTCGACGAAAGAAGAATGGAAGATGGTCGCCGAGACCAAGAAGATTCTTGATCCCTCGATCAGGTTGACCGCTACCTGCGTCCGGGTGCCGGTCTTCGTCGGTCATTCCGAGGCCCTCAATATCGAGTTTGAGGACTTCCTTGACGAGGACGAGGCTCGGGACATCCTACGCAACGCACCTGGATTGCTGGTCATAGATAAGCGGGAGGAGGGTGGCTACATCACGCCGGTTGAATGCGTTGGCGAATTCGCGACCTTCATATCGCGAATCCGACAGGACTCGACGATTGAGAATGGCCTGAACCTCTGGTGCGTAAGCGACAACCTGCGCAAGGGTGCGGCACTGAATGCCGTGCAGATTGCTGAACTGCTTGGGCGGGACGTGCTTAAGGGAGGATAGCGGAGACCTTGGGCGGATGCCCACCGGCAACGCTTCCACCAGTTCCGCTTCGGACTATTGGTCCTGTAGCCGCCCAGCGCAAAGGGCAGGGAGCTGCCCTGCCAGGCTGATCAGGACCCACTTTCCACGAGTGCCTTGATCCTTGCCAATCCGGCCTCGTAATCCGCCCCAACCCAACGGTCCATCATAAGTCCCATCCAACGGGCGATCGGATTCATTCCCGTGTCCGTCACAAATCCCCAGGTCAACTCTGTCGCTGCTCCGTCGGGTTTAAGGTCGAACCGGGCCCGGGCCGTCCCCATGGCTCCAAAGTCAAGCGCCGTCTGCACCTGTGAATTCCCAATGGAGGCGGTGATTTCCTGCGTGCCGCTCCCAACCTGTGGATGCTCACTTTCCCAGGCCATCCTGTTGCCCACCCCGGAGTCCGGGCCTTCGTAGGAGAGCCTCACGTTGGGATCCCGCTCCAACCAGGGTGACCAGGCTTCGGTTGCCTGCATGGAGTTTACGTATGGGAATATGGTCTCGGGCGTGGCGTTAATGGTCAACGAACGTTCAACGGTGACCTCACGTGGCAAGAGATACGCAACTGCGGCAAGAATCGCCGCGACAACAATGATGAATGTGAGGATCTTTCGGAGAAGTCGCATTTCTGTGCCTTTACTGAATGTCGTCGTTGCCCAGAGATACTGACGAGTCTGGAATCTGCAACCACAGGGCGGGAATCGGGCGCAATTCCACCGCTCTCCCAAATGCGATCACTCATTCGATGCCTGATCCCCATATTCAAGGACACACTTTGTATGGCCCCTGAATGGGCGCACCAAGGACTTATTGCGGTTTAACCCACAGCGACTCCGGGCGCTGAGATCCCTGGTCGCACAACGAGACAGATGGTCCAACCCACCGCCCTACAGTTCAGACGGCTGAGAATACGTCGATCTGGGAGTCGTACTGTTCCAGCTTACCGGTTGCGATGTCAATCCAGAGTCCGTGAAGTGTCAAGCTTCCCTTTCCGACGGCGTCCCTAACGAACGGAAAGGTCATCAGGTTGCCGAGCGACCACTTGACCGCCTCGCGTTCGAAAGCCTGTATCCTTTCCCCATCACCCTTGATGCCGCTCACCTGATCGTAGACAGGGCGGAGCAGGTCGACCCAGCGACCGACCAGACTGGATCGCTCCTCCAGTTCCGGCGCGTTGCCGCGGCACATATCATGGCATCCGCGCACCCCACCACAATTCGAGTGTCCCATGACTGCTATATGGGCGACGCGCAGGACTGTAACGGCGTATTCGACTGCAGCCGAGGTTCCATGAGAGACGCCATCCAACCCGTAGGGAGGCACAATGTTGGCAATGTTGCGGTGGATGAAGAATTCGCCCGGGCCTGCATCAAAGACCCAAGTTGCATGTACACGGCTATCACAGCATGAGACGATCATGGCTGACGGATGCTGACCTTTGTCCACGAGGGTCCGGTACAGCCTCTTTTGGGCTTCAAACCCATTCGCCTTCCAGTGCCGATACGATTTCGAAAGGTTAGGCGGAAGTGGTCGGGCGTCAATCATGGCTGCTCCTCCGTAAGCGCAAGCGGTGACTTAGGCGACATGATGGGCAATTCAAGTCCAACCCCGCCTCGATCTGCGGTGGCTGTCGCGCCGGATGTATCATTTTCACCTGACGCCAAACCCTTGAAATCATAAGATATCCGAGCCTCTTGCACAATTATCTCGGTTCGGGCGGCCGCGGCAAGCCTTTCGGTTCCGCCCGGGCCGTGACGCCGGATCCGACAGATGCCCGGGGCGTTTCCACCGGCTTAGGTGTGGCGGAATGCCGTAGATGGTGGCCGGTCGGGCGCCGTCCGCGCATGGCTGGCCGCGCCGTCCCCTCCGCGGCGGACGGATCTGCCGGAGTTGGCGGTGTCAGATGGTGAGCCGCAGCAGCTGCCCGCCCGTCAGGGCAAGCGTGCGGAGGAACAGGTGGCAGGCCACCCTGGCGTGCCCCCTGACACGGACATGCCGGGCGCCGTACGGGCCCTTCAGGGCGGAGTTCACGCGTTCCACGCCGGGCGCTGCCGGCAGCGGACGCGGTCGTGGCGGATGTGGCCCGCTTTCCGCTGCGCCAGCGCCTCCCTGGCGAGGCGCTCCTTCAGCGCCGCGTCGCGGCGGGGGTTGGTGTCGGTGACCGCCACGCGCCCCATGAGGCAGGCGTGGAACCCGATCTCCAGGGAACCGTGGCCGCGTCCATGAGCTCGTGGCAGTGGTCCACCCGCAGCGCCGTCATCCCCGGCAGCGGGATGGCGGCCTGGCTGTCGCGCGGCGAAGCGGAGGTCAGGATGCAGCTGACGGGGACGTCGCCATCGGCGGCGTCGATATGGAGCCTGTACCCCCTCCAGCTCTCCCTGTACCCCTTCGCGTTGCGCTTCGTGCCGGTGTCGCAGGCCTTCGGCAGCCCGTCGGCCATCCCCTCCGCGGTCATCCCGTCCGGCGGCCGCCGCTCCAGCCGGGTCGGCTCCTTCGGGACCTCCTCCCCCTTCCTCGGGCGTCCGCGCTTTCGCTTCGGCCGCTCCTCCGGCTTCGGGGCCGGCCTCTCCCGCCCGACGACCGAGCCGGAATAGGCGGCGCGGACCAGCGCCCTTGCGGTCGGCGGAAGGGTTGCCGACGCCCCCGTGGCTGTGGTGCACGTGCCTCTCGACCTCCACCAGGTCCAGGACGGCGACGGACCTGCCGTGCCTCACGCCCAGCGGGCCGACCTCCCCGGCGAGGGACGGCGGAAGTTCCCCCTGGAAGTGCCGCCAGGCATCTGATGGACGCGGACGCAGGGACATGGAGCCGTCTCCCTGCATGTTGTGGTCTTGGCACCTGCTTCATACCAGAGGGACGGCTCCATATCCATACCAGCAATCAGGAAAAAGCGCCCGTTTCCGAAAAAAACCACTTGATCGGGGAGTTCTGCAAGAAGCTCATCCGGTTTTTTCGGCCCGAATCCGTAAAGGGACGGACTCCGGAAGGGGTGCATCCCGGAGTCCTTGGGCAAGCCATCCTCCCGCGTTCCACTGAAGGGAGCCGACCCAGGTGGCCGCGCCCGATACAGGACCTCGGCGGCGGAGCGGCATTCGCGGCCGCGGCCGACGCGTGGTCATCTGGCCGGTCGGGGCGCATGGACGTGAACCGCCCCTGAAACCTCCCGGGCCGGGGCGGGGCGGACCCGCGGCGGGGAAGTGCCACACCGGGAGTCCGGGACGCACCCGCCCAGGGCCCGCCTCACCGTCCCATGCTTCGTGGTCCCGGCCGGTTCCCGGCCATCGGGGCGTTGGCCGCTGCCAGGTGCGCCGGACCCCGCCTAGGCGATGCGGGAATGGGACAGGGGCGGACCCGGGGCGATGGAAAGGGCTGGGGTGTGACGGGCCGATGGGGTCCGGGACCGTGCGCGGCTTCGGCGGGAGCCTTCCGCAGGTCCGCCTCCACGGCCGGGGTCCCGGCGGCCACCTCGTGGTGACGCGGCCGGACGGCACGGCGGCGGGGCCCCGCGGCGACAGCCGTGGAGGGGACCGGGTGATGGAGGGGTGGCCTTCAGTTGCCGAGCGCGGTCCCGGCGACCTCGGCCAGCCAGGGCAGGACGAGGACGGCGAGGACCGCGCCGCCTGTCAGCTTGATCCACCGCAGGTCGTTGCGGATCACGGAAATCTCGGACCTGAGCCCGGTCTCGAGCTTCTCCATGTCTGACCTGAGCCCGGTCTCGAGCCTCTCGAGGTCGGCCTTCGTGGCGACGCCGCCGGTGACGCCGGCATGGATCGAGCGCGTGATCGCCTCCGCCTGCTCCTGCTTCAGGCCGACGTCCCGCAGTCTCTGGACCTCGGCGATCGTGTCGAAGGCGGCCTCTCCCATCGGGGTCTCCCTTTCCGTCCGTTCCCCACCATAGCGGGTCCGCCCGGCGGGCGCCAGACCCCCTGCCGCCTTTTGGGTGCATCCCGGAATCCCCGGCCAGGCCATCCCGGGCCGCTCCCCGTTCCACTGGAGGAAGCCGCCCGGGTGGCTTGTTCCCGACACGGGATCCCAGCGGTGGGGCGGCATCGGCGACCGCAGCCGACGTGTGGCCACCCGGACGGTCGGGACGCATGGACAGACCCACGGCGAAAGAGCGCTGCACCAAAGATTCCGGGATGCACCCCGGTCGGCCCGTTGACATTCAGATTTGACCCCCCCTTTCCACCCTGAAGTGCAACACCAGTGGCGGTGGTGACCGGTTTTCCGGGCGCTTGATGTTGCGTATCGGCCAGCAGGCGGCGACAGTCCCTGTGACGAAACAGGAGAGACTGCCATGCCCGAGGGCCATCGCCACCTGACCCGGGACGAAAGATGCCGGATCGGCGCGCTGAAGGAAAGCGGGCTCTCGGACGGAGCCATCGCCGCCCGGCTGGGCCGTGACCGGACGTCGGTCTGGCGGGAGCTCCGCCGGAACGCCGGCGACGGGGGGTACAGCCCCGGGCGAGGCGCAGGGCAGGGCGGAGGCCCGCCGCAGCGCGGCTTCCTCGAACCCGAGGAAGATGACGCCCGACCGCTGGACGCATGTGGAGGGGCTTCTGGCGGAGGGCTGGAGCCCGGAGCAGGTTGCGGGACGGCTGCGTCTGGAGGGTGGCTGGACGGTGGGCCGCCAGTGGACCTCCGGGCGTGTGAGGGCCGACGGGAAGGCGGGCGGGAAGCTGTTCCCGCTGCTGCGCCGCCGCGGCAGGAAGCCGGACCGGCGAGGTGGCAGGCGCTCGGGCCGTGGCCACATCCCGGGCCGCGTCGACATCTCCGGGAGGCCGGAGGGGGCGGGGAGCAGGGAGCGTGTGGGCGACCGAGAGGCGGACACGATCATCGGCAGGGGCCACAGCGGGGCGGTGGTCACCCTTGTGGACAGGGCGTCGGGATTCGTTTTCCTTCAGCGGGCTGACCGGAGAACGGCGGCCGCGGTCTCCGCCGCGATGCTGGAGATGCCGCAGCCGTCCGCCGCGCCCGTCCACACGGTCACCTCGGACAACGGCAGGGAGTTCGCGGGCCACGCCGGTGTCGCGGCGGAGCTCGGGGCCGGGTTCTTCCTCCCCCACTTCCATTCCTGGGAAAGGGGACTGGACGGGCACACCAACGGGCTGGTCCGGCAGTACCTGCCCAAGGGGACGGACCTCCGGGCGGTCACCGACGCGCAGGTGAGGGCGGTGCAGGACCGCACGGACGCGCGTCCGCGCCGGGCGCTGGGCTACCGGACGCCCGCCGAGGTGCTGCACAAGGCCCGCCCTCCCTGCGCCCGGACGGACGCGACCCGGCCCGGCGGTGGCGTTGCGCCGCCCGGAAAGCCCGGACAACCTGCATCCAGAAGGGACCACAGCCGTCCCGGGGCCGGATCCGCGGTGCCCGGGGGCCGCAGACCACGCCTTCCGGCCATTCCCTCCGCTCGGGCTACGCCCCCGCTGCGGGAATGGCCAGTGTTGCACTTCGGAGTGGAAGTGGGGACCCCCTAAATCAAAATGTTAATCGAATTCCGCCAGCGCGTCTTGAATTTTCCTCTGTGGTCTTTTACCTTGCAAACTGTCAGAAAACAAGCTATATATCTGACACAAAGGAACCCGACATGAAAACCACATCTGAATCCATCAAAGCCTATGCAGAGTCGCTGCCGGAGGGTGCGACTCTTTCTGCAAAGGAACTTCTTCATCTTGGAGAACGAGCTGCGATCGACCAGGCGCTGTCGCGATTGGTGAAGCGTGGAGAGCTCATGCGTGTGAAGCGTGGAGTCTTCGCGCTACCTGTAAAAACACGCTTCGGAAAGCGCGCTCCTTCCGTCGAAACTGTCGTAGAAAACCTTGCAAAATCAACGGGTGAGAGTGTTTCGGTGAGTGGTGCGTCCGCAGCCAATTTGCTTGGCCTTTCGACACAAAATCCAGCTCGGCAAATCTACTGGACGTCTGGCCCAAGCCGTCATCTGAAGCTTGGCGCTCAAAACGTTGAGTTAAAGCACGTTCCAAGTTGGCAACTTCGTGCACCCAACAGTAGGGCTGGGCATGCCTTTCGAGCCCTCGCCTACTTCGGGAAAACCGAAGCGGGTCAAGCTTTGAGGCGGATCAAGCCGCAGCTCACTGAAGAAGAGCGGCTTGAGCTTCTCTCTCTGCGTGCCAGTGCGCCAACTTGGATGGCGAAGGAACTTAGCGCGCTAGCCGCCGCCCAATGAGCGAACCAGCAAACTACTTCCAACTATCGAGCCAAGACAAAGTTGATGCATTGGAGACGGCCGCCTCGATGCTCGGGCGGCCGTCAGGCCTGCTAGAGAAAGACATTTGGGTTGTCTGGGCTCTTAACACGCTGTTTTCTAGCAAATTCGGTGACCACCTCGTGTTCAAGGGAGGTACGTCCCTTTCGAAGGCATACAAAGCGATCGATCGATTTTCAGAAGATGTTGATCTGATCTACGACATCAGACAAATCATCTCCGATCTGATTAAAGACCCGAACGATCCTTATCCGCCCAGCCGATCGCAGGCCCAAAAGTGGACGGAAGCCGTCCGTGCGCGCCTCACAGAATGGGTCAGGGGAGATGCCCTTCCGATCCTCACAAGCCAAATCAGGAATGAAGCACTTCCAGCAACCCTTAGAGAAGACGGTGACAGGCTCTACCTCGACTATGAGGCAGTCCGGAGCGGAACTGGTTATGTCCGTCCATCTGTTTTGTTGGAGTTCGGCGCACGATCCACCGGCGAACCAGCGGGTCGTCGCGAGGTCCGTTGCGACATCTCGGATGCGTTACCGGAAATTCAGGCGCCAACCGCCAATCCGAGAGTTATGAGCGCTGAACGGACTTTCTGGGAGAAGGCCACAGCAATCCATGCCTACTGTTTGAAAGGTGAGTTTCGGGGAGGAGACCGGTATGCACGCCACTGGTACGACCTTGACCGTCTCGACGTTGTTGGCATTGCCCAAAATGCGCTGGAAAATCGCGCGCTCGCTCGTGACGTTGCCAAGCATAAGCAGCACTTTTTTCGCGAGAAGGCCCAAACCGGCGAGGTCATTGACTATGGTGCCGCCGTTGCGGGAGACCTTTGTCTGGTACCGACAGGCGAGGCACTTGAGGCTCTCGAACGCGACTACTCGAAAATGCTCAATGCTGGTTTACTTCGGGAAGATGCCGTCGAATTCGAAGAACTGATCACCCGACTCAAGCACCTACAAGATCGCGCGAACGCATCCTATTTGGTTAAAGGTTCGTAGATTCCATTTCGCCACAAACGAAACTGCGACTTCGGTGGAGTTGATTCTGATGCGTGTCTGTGTGCAACCGCGGTGGTTTCACCTTCGAGCAGGTGCTTAATCAAGTAGGTTTGCACAAATTGAGCAGAAACGGCTCCGTGGACAGCATTGAAGGGCGCGACTAGTGTAGCTCCATCGTAGGAATGACGGTTCTGCCTAGCTGTCTCCCGGCATCATGCCATCTTTCCCGGCATCAGGCAACAGGCGGGCGACGGGAGAGCGGCGGCAGACCGCTCCGCCTGCGTCATGGAACGGAGCGGGCCATGGCACAGAAGACAGAGACTCCCCGGAGGGGACGCAGGATTTACCGGATCCGCCTCGTATGTTCAGAGAATCAGAAATGAAAGGAGGTGGTGGCTGTGGAAAAATCTGGCGCGCTTTCCTGTGGAAAACATGCCGGTTGCCTTCCGCCGTCCCTCCGGTCCGTTCCTGTGTCGGGGCCGCCGCCGTCGGTCACTACCGGCGGCGGCGGTGCGGGGCCCTGCCCCGCAGGACGGGTTGGACCGATACCGCCCTGGATCGCAGCTGCGGATCCGTCCGGAAGCGTGGTCGGCCCGCCCTCCCGTCCATCTCCCGGGTCCTGGATGGATGCCTGGGTTCACGGAACCGAATCATCGCGAGGACAGGAGCGGGAGAGCATGACCACAATGGTCGCCGGAACCGGCGCAGGCAAGCGTACACCCGACATCCACGTCAACGGGCGGGACTTCACGGCCACCAACGACAGGGTCGGCTTCCGAAAGGTCGCCCGCCTCCTCAGGGAGGGCGGCGCCGTGAAGGCCGTCATGGAGGCGACGGGGCGCATGCACCGGGCCCTGCTGCAGTCGCTGCGCGCCAGGGGGTTCTCCGTCCCTGTCATCAACCCGAGGCAGGCGAGGGACCTCCCGAAGGCCGCCGGGGCCCTTGCGAAAACCGACAGGGTGGACGCCAGGATACTGGCGGCCTTCGGGGCCGCGTTCCCGGACATGCGGGCCACCGCCCCGGCCGCCGCCGCCATCGACCGGCTCCGCGACATGCCGGTGCTGCGGGACAGACCCGTGGCCCGGCGCGCCGGGACGGGGACCGTCGTGTCGGAGGTCGGCGCCGGCGCGCCCGGCACGGAGGTCGGCAGGGTCCCCGGGGACATCGACGCCGCCATCGCGGCGCTGGAGCGGCGGCGCGGCGGGACGGTCGCCGGATCGCCGGAGTTCGCTGACAGCCACCGCATCCTGGCCCCGGTGCCCGGCATCGGCCCCGTCACCGCCGCGGCGCTGGTCGCGTGGATGGCGGAGCTGGGCGCCATCGGCAACCGGCAGGCCGCATCCCTGCCCGGCGTGGCCCCCTTCGCCCGCGACAGCGGCACCCTGAAGGGCGGGCGCCACATCGGCGGCGGAAGGAGGCGGCCGAGGGACGTCGCCTGCATGGCGGCGCTGTCGGCCAGCAGGTGCTCCCCGGACATGAGGGAACTGTACGATCGCCTCAGGGGGAGGGGAAAGCCCCACAAAGCCGCCCTCGTCGCCGTCATGCGCAGGCTGGTCGTGACCGCCAACGCCCTTCTCCGCGACCGGCGCGTCTGGGAGAACCGGACGGCGGCGGCCGCCGCCTGACGGCACGGAAACGAATCACCTTCAGGCCGGCCGGGGTCTCCCCGGCGGGCGCTTCCGGCGTGCCCGGACGGCGCCGCCTGTGGGGAACGCTGTGGAAAGGTCCGGGACAGCCGGACACGGAACCCGGAAAAAACGGAAAAAAAGTCGGAAAAAAGCCGGATTCGGGCTTGATTCCAGACATGGATGCTTCCGGTCGGCCTTCAGGCGCTCGTATATCCACTGGCGGCCCACCGTCCAGCCGCCCTCCAGCCGCAGCCGTCCCGCTATCCGCTCGGGGCTCCAGCCCTCCTCCAGAAGCCCCTCGACGCCCGCCCAGCGCTCCGGCGTCATCTTCCTCGGGTTCGAGGAAGCCGCGCCGCGGCGGGCCTCCGCCCTCCCCTGCGCCTCCCCGGGGCTGTACCCCCCGTCGCCGCCGTTCCGGCGGAGCTCCCGCCAGACCGACGTCCGGTCACGGCCCAGACGGGCCGCGATGGCCCCGTCCGATAGACCGCTTTCCTTCAGCGCGCCGATCCGGCATCTCTCTTCATGGGTCAGGTGGCGATGGCCCTCGGGCATGGCAGTCTCCCCTGTTCAGTCACAGGGACTGTCGCCGCCTGCTGGCCGATACGCAACATCATGCGACCGGAAAACCGGTCACCGCCGCCACTGGTGTTGCACTTCGGACTGGAATGGGGCTTCGGGAGCACTCCACCACACCCGGAATCGAGGGCCAGGAAGGTCGGTGGACAGGCCGATCGTGGAAAAATCGCGGTCGGCGGCGCGAATTTTCGCGGATTCGCCCGGATCAGGGCCGATCACCGGATCCGGCCAGGAAAATGTCGTTTGATTTCCGTGCACTGGAAAAACCGCGGTTCACCGTAGAGAAATCACACCCTGCCCACAGTTTCCCCTGAGCAGGCCAGGCTCCGCATCGCTCAACACCCAGTACGCGCGGAGTCCGTCATCCGTCCATATCCGCTGCATGGTCCACTTCGGTCACGTTGCTACCGGAACACATTCACGGAACGGTTGCGCCTGTCAGGACGTCTCCGCCAAAGACAGAATCCTGCCGTTTCTACCCCCCTTCGTGCGTAATGGGCCCGATTCCGGGGCCGTCTTCTTGGGTGATTCGCCCGGAAAGCCGGGTTTTCAGCCTGGATCCCTCTGCCGAACCACTGGATTCGGCTCCCTGAAACCGAAGAAACCGGAACTTTCGGTGGGTAAAGGCATGGTGCACCGAGGTTGAAAACATGACGGCCGGATCAGTTTTTATTTCACGAGATCAGTAGGTTAAAAATTCCAAGTGGCAAAATCATGCCTGTCGCGACAGTCGCACATGCTTTGACTGGCATGGGGAAAGCGAGCGCAACAACTGCTCAGGAACAGTCAACTCTCCGTCTTCGACATATCCCAAAATTCAGCCCTCGCGCACCATTCGCTTTGGGCAGAAGGCCATTCAGCCTAAATCCGCCTACCGGTCAGGATCAATTGGGAATTCCATAGTCGAACGTCCTGGTCTAGTGTCGCTTCCGGAGTCTCTCAGCTAGGGAAAGCCACTCGTGTCCGTAACGTTTTCCGAAATCGATGCACCATCGACGCCGATCCATGTTCTTCCAAGCGACGGAGTCAATAGCTGGACAAAGGGACAGTCCGACCGGGTTCGGGCGTGGATCGAAGCAATTGGATTCAAGGGTAGTCTGGGAAGCGTGGCAATGGTTCCCGACGCTGACGGAAACTCCGCTGCCGCACTTGTCGGAATTGGCACCGAAGGTCAGCGCGCTCGCGTCAGATTCGTGACTGCGGGGGCCCAACCAAAACTGCCCGACGGAGTCTACCACTTCGAGGGTGACCTACACGGTCTTGACCCTGACGAGCAGGCGCTCGGCTGGCTTCTTTCCCGTTATCGATTTGGACGCTATCGGAAAGTCAAGGCACCGGGTGCAGGCCTCAAACCGCCAGACGGCGTCGACAGGGACCGGATCGAAGCCATCGCTTTGGGTGAATCCCTGACGCGGGATCTTGTCAATACGCCCGCCAGCGACATGGGCCCCAAGGAACTGGAACTGGCCACCAAGGAGTTGGCCCGAGAGTTCGGAGCTGAACTTGAAACGATCTCCGGCGATGATCTGGTGAGCCGGAATTTTCCGATGATCCATGCGGTTGGACGGGCGGCATCGACCGCCCCAAGGCTTATCGATATGCGCTGGGGACAGTCCGGTGCCGGGCTGACCTTGGTTGGCAAGGGTGTCTGCTTCGATACCGGAGGGCTGAATATCAAGCCTGCCAGAGCTATGGGGCTGATGAAAAAGGATATGGCAGGTGCAGCCACCGTTCTTGGACTTGCACGAATGATCATGGCGCTGAACATGCCTCTCAGGCTTAGGGTTCTCGTACCAGCCGTTGAGAACGCCATCAGCGGAGACTCGATGCGTCAAGGCGACGTGCTGACCAGCCGCAAGGGTCTTACCGTGGAGATCAACAATACGGACGCGGAGGGGCGTCTCGTCCTCGCGGACGCACTGGCTCTGGCAGATGAGGTGCCACAGGACTTCATGGTCTCGATGGCGACTCTGACAGGCGCTGCGCGGGTCGCGGTTGGTCCGGACATCGCCCCGTTCTTCGCCACGGATCCAAAGGTAGCGGAGGCAATCCGCGCTGGTGGTGCGGCCGCTGCGGACCCGGTGTGGGAACTGCCGTTTCACGAGCCCTACGAGACCATGATCGAACCGAATGTTGCCGATCTTGACAACGCCCCTGCAGGAGCATTCGCTGGTTCCATCACTGCAGCGCTGTTCCTCAGGCGGTTCGTCACCAGGACCAAGCGCTATGCGCATTTCGACATCTACGGTTGGCAGAACAAGGCGGCGCCAGGTCGGCCTGTAGGAGGTGCAGGCCAAGGCGCACGGGCTCTGCTCGCTGCCCTGCCCAAACTGCTGGACATATAGGTGGACCGTCGCACCACACCCAGCAATGGCCGAGTCGCAGCATCAAACCTGCGCGGCCAGGTTAAGGCGAAGAGCTACGTCGATGGGATTGGCCAGCGGGTCACGGTTCCAATTGCCGATTTGCTGGAAGCACCCGGGGGGCCGAGACTCCGCCAGGTCCAGCTGGGAGAGTCCGTGACCGTCTACGAGAGCCTGAACGGCTGGGCCTTCGTGCAGGCAGGCAAGGATGGCTATGTCGGCTACATCGACGATCACGCACTGGCGGAACGCCCGGATCCTACCCACTGGCTCGCCACGTCGGCATCGCATTGTTACTCCGCTCCTGATACCAGATCCCCGGAAATCTGCTGGCTCGGTTTCGGCTGCCTGCTGACGGTGGTTTCCTTTCAGCCGGGATTCGTGGAGACCGATCAGGGTCGGTTCCTGCCGGAGCGGCATCTCTGGCCAGTCGAAAAGAGGTTTTCCGATCCCGTGAACGCCGCGCAGCTGCATTTTGGCACGCCCTATCTCTGGGGCGGCAATTCCACACGTGGAATCGATTGTTCGGGGCTGGTGCAGGCTGCACTGACAGCGGCGGGACTGGACTGCCCCGGTGATAGCGACATGCAGGAAGCCGAACTCGGTCACGAACTTCCCCAAGGAACACATCCCGAACGTGGCGACCTGCTGTTCTGGAGAGGGCATGTGGCAATCGCGGTAGACGGTGAGACGCTCCTGCATGCGAACTCACATCACATGGCGGTCACCTATGAACCGATGGCAAAGGCGATCCGGCGGATTAAGTCGCAGGGAGGCGGACCGGTCACCTCACACAAGCGTCTGGGTCGCAACTGAAACTCTGCCAACTGGCCTACACGGCTGGCTCCAACCTTCATTGGACCGCGCGAATCAATTTCCGCTCCAGCACACGCAGCACGGCTTTAAGATCGTGACCCCGCCTGAGAATCCTACCATCCATGCCGATGACAGAATAAAGCCCCTGGCGATTTCGGAGCCGGGGGCGCTTTTCAATCCGGTAGGCTGGCAGTTCAGCTGTGCGGCGGAAGACCGCGAAAACGGCGACCTCGCCAAGGCTTGAAATGCCGTAATCGCGCCACTCTCCAGCAGCAACCATACGGCCATAGACCGACAGGATCGCGCCGAGTTCTTTCCTGTCAAAGCTGACCCGTTCTGAATTGCCGGCCAGGAACCTGGATGGACTCGGACTCTGAATCGTCATGGATGTAGACTGGACTCGGACTGAAACGAAATCAAGCGCTAGTATGTGAATCCGCCGACCATCAACTCGCAGCAGGCTTTCGTATGTCCGTTGTGGAAATGTGCGGTCCTGCACTTCGGAATGGAAGTGGGGAGGGGATGTGTCGCGGGTCTGCCCCGCCCCGCGGCGGCGACCGTCCGGACGGTCCGGCGACGGCCAGGGCCACCGCCGCGTGCCCGTGGATCAGGGCAGGGTGGAGGGTCCGTCAGTCGGGGACCGGGAAGCCGGGAGAGCACTGCCGGGTTCCCTCCCGGAGGTACCTCAGCCGCCTCGCCTCCAGAGTGGCGGCGAACACCCTGCGGGAGGCGGCCCCGGTCCGGGCGGTGGGGAACGCGGGCGTCATCGTCATCGCCAGCACCGTGGTCAGGTGGCGCTTTCCGTGCCCGAAGCTGTGCCCGGAGCGGTGGCCCTGGTTCCCCAGCGGGAGCGGGCGGCGCGCATGGCCGGCCCGGGGCTGCCGCCGTCCACGGGAAGGTCGGTGACCCAGGGGAGCCCCTTCCGTTTGGGGATTATATACTTGACTGAAATCGTCAACCCCCTATATAACCAGTGGTTAGGGAGAGGACTCAGGAAATGACCCATAAGGCACCGGGCAAGCACTACCGCGAAGGCATCAGCATCATGGAACTGTGCGACATGTTCCCCGATGAGCGGGCCGCGACAAAATGGTTCGAGTCCGTTGTCTGGCCGGATGGCCGCCATTGCCCGCGCTGCGGATGCACCGAAACCAAGGTCGCGTCGGCAACTTCGGGTCTGCCTTACTACTGTAAGAGGTGTTACAAGCCGTTCTCATTTTTCAAATATTCGGCGGCTACCAGAGCCAGCCAATCCCCAATCCGGGCATCGGGATTATCTGACGCCAATTGACAGCCCCAATACCTTTCGACCGTTCTTCGCTCAATTCGCTGCGCAGCATCCATAATCTCCTGCCGCCTTTTGATGGCACGGGCAATGATCTGCGGCAACTTAACGCCGCTATCCCGCCTTTTGCCGCCACTGGTGAACTTGTCACGCACGACGTGACTGATTACGCCCTGACTTAGCCAGTAAGCCATGACGGGCGGAAACTTGTTTCGGTTGTCGTCACTGAAAATGGCGGGGCATAGAAAGAACGCCTCACCCACATACCGATACCGGTCCTCGCTCGACATGGTTTCGAGAACCCGAAACTCCAGCGCGATTTTCTGTTCCATGACTGATCCCTTGGTTGATTGCATCCGCAATCTGCCATGCCATGAATGGCGGCACGGCATTGCCGATCATCTTGTACGCCTGATGTTTGGACAGCCCTTCGAAAACGAAATTGTCAGGAAAGGACTGCAAACGCGCGGCTTCCCGCACCGACAGGCGACGGTGGTCTTTGTAGTGAAATTGGATGTTCATGTGGTGCTCGGCCCTGATCGTGTAGGCAACGCCGTCCGCTGGCGTGACCTCGTTCCCTTGGAGATCAGGCCTGCGTTTTGCCAATGCCCACGTATGGGCATCGAAACTCCCCCATTCGGCATCCGCCAGATCGTCAAGCAACGTCTTGACCGTGACCCCGAGCACTTGGCGTTCCGGGAACCTGAACGCCGCATGAAATGCCGAATCCTTCCATCCAATTATGAACACCCGCTCACGGTTCTGCGGAATTCCATAGTCACATACGTTAACGCAATAGTGCTCGATGAAACAGAAGCCTGCGTTCCCAAAGTCTTCCTGTATCCTGTCCATTGCACCCGGTATGGACAGAATGCCCTTCACGTTCTCCGCCACAAACACCAAAGGCTGAACCTGTTTAGCGGCTTCCACCATAGCCTCATACAGGCGGCCCCGATCACTTGTGAAACCCCGTCGCCTGCCCGCCCAGCTGAAATCCTGGCATGGAAACCCTCCCAACAGGATGTCGCCAGTAGGCAGCCCATCCTTCAACGCTGCCCGAATATCGCCTTCTATGATGTTTTGGTCGATGTTCCGTCGATAGGCCTTGCAGGCATATGCGTCTATCTCATTGGCCCAAATGATGCTGTGAGGAAGCCTTTTGCAGTGCTTTCCGGCAAATCGGAAACCGCCCTTGAAGCCAAGGTCGAGACCGCCACAGCCGGAAAACAGACTGACAATACTTGCCGGTCTGTCATTGGTCATGGCGTCTTGCCTACAAGATCCCGATACATGATCCGCTTGCCGACCATGAGCGCAACGACCGTCTCCATCTGCCTAATCGTGTCGCTTTCCCTCATGTTGTGGCGACCGGCGAATTCGGCGACGTAGCGGTTCAGGTGCTTCGCGCTGATGTGGTGATAGACGCCGTGGTATCCGCGCTTGAGCATGGACCAGAACGATTCAATGCCGTTGGTGTGCGCCATGTCGCGGACATACTCGCCGACGCTGTGGTTGACGCTCTCATGGTCGCGCCTCATGCCGACGTATGCGCTGGCGTCGTCAGTGTAGACCTTCGCTGTGGGCTCGCTGTGGATTTCGACAAAGCCCTGTAGCGTGGGGGCGTCGGTTGACTGGACGATCTGTGCCGCGACCTTGTTGCTGTCCCTGTCCTTCACCCCGACAACGGCTGTCTTCCCGACAGGACCGCGACCCGTCATTCCCTTACGCTTCGCTTTCGGCATGTTCTTTCGCTTGCCGCCGACGTAGGTCTCATCGACCTCGACCGGCCCTTCGAAGACGGCCTTGGCTTCCCCCGCCCATGCCTCGCGGATGCGGTTCAGCATGAACCAGGCGGTCTTCTGCGTAACCTTAATGTCGCGGTGCAGCTTCATGCTGGACACGCCTTTAAGGCTGGTCATTTCAAGGTAGATGGCGAACACCCACTTGCGCAGCGGGATTTTAGAATCCTGAATGGCGGTTCCTATCTTGACCGAGAACGGCTTTTCTCGTGAAGATTTGGAACGACATCTGGAGGTTTTGCGCCGGGAGTTCGTTCGGGACTGGCCTTTTGGAGGTCCAAATGTCTAGGAAAAACGAATCACGGAAGGAACCCGAGATACTGAACCCGCTTTACGCTGGCGCGACACCTGAAATGGTGGCTAGGGCATTGCTGCTTGGAAAAACTGAAAGCGAACCGACGGAAAGTGAATCCCGACAGGAACCCGGGCCGGACAGCGAGGAAAGTTTTCAGTCAGGTATATAAGCCCCTTCCGTTTCCCCTCCACGCGGTGGGTCGAATCGTCCGGGCCGCGGTGGCGCCCCGCGATGCGTTTCCTCCTGGTGACCGTCTCCCGGCATCCGGTGACGCTGGCCCTGATGTCGGGACGGGAGGCGCTGGCCGGCGCGCCGTTCAGGCAGCGCAGTTCGTGCAGGGCGCCGCCGGCGTCGAGGCCGTCCTGCAGGAAGATGGCCTTCAGGTGCGGACGCTCCCGCTGGAGGTCCTCGACGGAACGCGCCGCGGCGTTGCGCCCGCAACCGTTCCTCCTGTCCCCGCCGGTCCTGGCGACCGGCTCCGGGGCCAGCGGCGGCGCCTCCCGGCGTTCCGGGTGGCGGACCACGGCGGCGGGCGTGCTGTGGGAGTGGCTCCCCGGCCCGTCACCGTGGCTGGCAACGCGGCAGTGGTGGCGGTGGACGGACCTCGGGCCGGGTGGCCGGCGCCGCCGACCGGGATCAGGCGGTGGCCGTCGAGAACCGGCTGGTCCTCCAGCACCCTGCCGCGCCGCAGCCCTGCGGACAGGGTCCTGAAGGCCGGTGGCGGCTGCCTGGGACCGGCCGTGCCGGGGCGCCTGCGCATGGGGGGGGGGGGGGGGGGTCGCAGGGCGCCGCCGCGGCTGTCGCTGCCGGACCGCGGGAGCGACGGATGCTTCAGCGGGAACATCGCGGACACCGGCATGAGGTGTTCCCCAAGGCCGGACCGCCGACCGTCCACCGGAACACTCCGCCAGCGCTCTGGCCGGCCCGGGCCTGCCGGGGTCCTTCCGGAACCGCATCGTCCCAGCTCCCGCAAGTGAGGCCAGCACGGATGCGGCAAGTGCAGGAGCCCATGATGTCCAGAGGATTCCGGGCGGTCTCCGGCCGCCCGGCAGGAAAAGTGCACCAAACCGGGTTCACGGAAGCCAATGGAATACAGGATCCGGAAGGGCTGGTGGGAATTGCTGCTTAGTTGGTTTGGTATGATCGCTTAAGGGCGCCTTCTCCTTCTTGCCTTTCCGCCTCGCTGCCCGGCACGTCCTGTGGTGGATCGGCCGGATACTGTCGCGCTCGCAGCCTCAATTGCGCTCTGTCGCGCCATAGGGTCGTCATGGATGGCGAGATCAACCGCCTCCAGTCGTTTGATTTCATCGCGTAGCCGAGCGGCTTCCTCGAATTCGAGGTTTTCCGCCGCCTTGGTCATGTCGCGGCGCAGCGCGTCCAAATGCGCTTGGAGATTCGCGCCCATCAGCGGCTTCTCCACCGTTGCTGTCACCCGTGCCATATCGGTGTCGCCTTTGTAGAGGCCAGCCAGAACGTCCTCGACGTTTTTCTTCACCGTCTCAGGTGTGATGCCGTTGGCCTGATTGTAAGCGGTCTGCTTGGCACGGCGGCGTTCGGTTTCCTTGAGAGCACGGTCGATGGACCCGGTGACGCGGTCCGCATACATGATGACACGTCCATCCGCATTTCGGGCTGCACGTCCAATCGTCTGGATAAGGGAGGTCTCGGAGCGCAGAAAACCCTCCTTGTCCGCGTCGAGAATCGCGACAAGTCCACATTCCGGAATATCAAGTCCCTCTCGCAGCAGATTGATGCCAACAAGAACATCAAAAGCACCCAGACGGAGGTCCCGCAGAATCTCTATGCGCTCAAGCGTGTCGATGTCTGAGTGCATATAGCGTACACGTATTCCCTGTTCGTGCAGGTATTCGGTCAGGTCCTCCGCCATCCTTTTGGTAAGGGTGGTGACAAGGGTTCGGTTTCCCTCCTCCACAACTCTACGGACCTCGTCCAATAGGTCATCGACCTGCGTCTCGACCGGGCGGACTTCCACTACAGGATCCACGAGGCCAGTAGGACGAATCACCTGTTCCGTGAACACACCGCCCGTCTGTTCAAGTTCCCACGTGGCCGGTGTCGCGGAAACGAAAACCGATTGAGGACGCATGGCGTTCCATTCCTCAGCCTTAAGCGGGCGGTTGTCCATGCAGGACGGCAAGCGGAAGCCGTGCTCGGCGAGCGTGAACTTGCGGCGATAGTCACCTCGGTACATTCCGCCGATCTGAGGAACGGACACATGCGACTCATCAGCGAAAACAATGGCATGGTCAGGAATGAACTCAAAGAGAGTGGGAGGTGGTTCACCGGGCTGGCGACCAGTAAGGTAGCGGGAGTAGTTCTCAATACCGTTGCAGGATCCGGTGGCCTCCAGCATCTCAAGATCAAAGTTGGTACGCTGTTCGAGACGTTGGGCTTCAAGGAACCTCTTTTCGGAAATCAGTTGGTCGAGACGCTGGCGAAGCTCTTTCCTGATGTTGACGATGGCCTGTTGGAGCGTTGGCCTCGGGGTGACGTAATGACTGTTGGCATAGACCCGGATACGGTCGAACCGGCCCGTCTTCTGGCCGGTGAGCGGATCGAATTCCGAAATGGATTCCAGTTCCTCGCCGAAGAACGACAGACGCCATGCTCGATCCTCCAGGTGAGCAGGGAAAATCTCAAGAACGTCGCCGCGCACGCGGAAGCATCCCCGCTGGAACGACTGGTCATTGCGGCGATATTGTTGGGCGACGAGGTCAGCCATGACGCGACGTTGATCATAGGATTTGCCTGCGACAAGATCCTGAGTCATCGCGCCGTAAGTCTCGACCGAACCAATTCCGTAGATACAGCTGACCGATGCCACTATGATGACATCGTCCCGTTCCAGAAGCGCCCGAGTGGCGGAGTGGCGCATGCGGTCAATCTGCTCGTTTATCTGGGACTCTTTCTCTATGTAGGTGTCCGAGCGAGGCACATAGGCTTCCGGTTGATAGTAGTCGTAATAACTGACGAAATACTCGACTGCGTTGTTAGGGAAAAATCCCTTGAACTCCCCATAAAGCTGCGCTGCGAGCGTCTTGTTGGGGGCCAGAACAATGGCCGGACGTTGGGTTTCCTCGATGACTTTGGCCATCGTGTAGGTCTTTCCAGTGCCGGTTGCACCGAGGAGGACCTGGTTCTGCTCTCCATCACGAATGCCCTGCGAGAGTTCGGCAATGGCAGTCGGTTGATCACCTGCAGGTTCGAACTCCGTTCGCATGGCAAACCTGATACCACCCTCAAGTTTTCCGCCTACCTGGACGTCTGGATCATGTGTTTGAAGAGCGGGTTGGGACATTTTGGCGAATCCTCCGACTTTCAGATTTGAACCCGATTGGGTCTGGGTTCAAGATCACGAAAAAACCTGCCGCACTCCTCTTGGCTCTTGCCGGACATTGGTGGCCAGTGTCTTGGATTGCCATTGGCAATCAGCCACACCCAGCATGCAAGGCATTGAGCTTGGGCTGAAAGAATTGGCGATTCAGATACCCTGGCAGGCTGGCGTTATCTTTATCGCATCAACATTTCGGATCTTGCGCATCCCGGTGTGGTCTGCGACACTGTGCGGGGAGCAACGTGAGGGGGCCATGCCGGCGCGCATCCACCAGCCCGCGAGGTCGGCGATGACCTCCGGCACCGCCGGGACCCGGCGGTGGGTGCTGGAGTTCGTCCCCGGGGCCGCCGGCGAGCTGGACCCCCTGATGGGATGGACCGGCTCGGGCGACACCCGGGCGCAGGTGCGGCTGTCCTTCCCGAGCCGGGAGGCGGCCGAGGGCTTCGCGCGCGCCAGGGGCATCGAGGCGTCGGTGAGCGGCCCGAAGCCGCGCGGTCCCGGCATCCGGCCGCTCGGCTACGGCGGGAACTTCGCCGCCGACCGCCGCGTCGCGTGGACCCACTGACGCCCTGCCTCCCGGCGCACCGGTGGCCCCTTAGCTCAACTGGATAGAGCGGCTGACTTCTAATCAGCAGGTTGAGGGTTCGAGTCCTTCAGGGGTCACCAGCAAGAAACCACTAAGCGAACTTCAGTCTGAAGTGCGACGCCGGAAATGTTGGTTAAATTCGGCAGTCTTGCCTGTTTCAGGCTCCCCGGAGACTCGCCGCCAATGACCTATGCTGTCAAACCAAAAAGGCGGATTGGCGGAACCGGAACGACTGTCATGTTCCTATCACTTTTGAGGGCAGGATGTCTCTCAGCTTCGATACTGACCTTACGCCAGACGGGCTCTGGTGAGGAGGAAACAGAAGTAAGGAAGTGTGCGGCGGGAAAACAGAAGCCCTGCATTTCGGTCCTGTGAGTACACATCTATCCGGCAAAGGCAAACCAGCCAGCCGGAACCGGGTATTGCATGGCGTGTAGCAATGCGTGTCGTGAAGCGTCTGCAGGGGTCAGCGAATCAGTGTGATCGAGCCTCGAATTCCCCCTATGTCGGCACCTTCCTTCCGGTGAAGGCGGGGACGGTACCGGAAACGCCGCCACTGGCAAGTCATATTGGGTGGCCCAGGGTCGTGGGAACACCGCAAGCCTGTTTTAGATGGACTGCCGGAGAACGCGGGAGTCCCGACCCCGTCCGTATGTAGCAAAGCTGGAACGGGAACCGCCTGTTATATGAACCGAACCCAGCCCGGCAACGGGTTAAACGCTACAGGGACTGCTCGAGAGGAAAAGAACCACGGCAGCACCCCGGCCTGAAGTCCGAGTGCGCGGGAATGGTTGGCGGTAGGCAGCTACGGATCTTAAGGAATTGCCGTTATCGGCCAGCGGGTGGTCCTGATCAAGGGGAATGCGCAATGCCGCTCCTCAACAGCTTACCTTCCATTGGTCGCCTTGTCAGGAATCGCGGTCACAACCGTCTCCCGCTCACAGGCGGGCCGTTCCAGCGGCCCGATCGCCTTGTCGAGCCACGGATCAGCGCTCCGCGAGAGCGATTGGTGCAATGCGAGAACCATTGTCCGGCAGTCTTCCCCTCGCCAACCCTTGGGCATGATCTCCGCCGGAACATCGGCATGGCGCAGCAACAGACGCCGCCAGTGATGGGTCAGCAAGGTTCGCAGCGCGACGGCATCCAGCGGTTCCGCTTCTGCCACGGCCTGAAACGCATCCATATTCTGTGAAAGGGTTGAATGGAGCCTGCGATAGTCACACTGAAGCGATTCTGGGGCGAGAACCGCGCGAGCCCAGTCCGGGAATTGCCGAAGATGACCTTCGATGGCATCCGCTTCGACAGGAGGCTCGCCAGCCTGGCTTGGCCCGAGAAACAGGGTCGGCGTAAGTCGCAGGAAACCTGCCTCGCACATCACTGACTCCGGCGGTAAGGGCTTTCTCAACGCCACCAGTCGCCAAGGCCCGCGAAGTGTCGGAGAACCTGCATATATGCGGCGTGAAGCAGGCAGGAACTTGGCACGGCCACTGTCCGAGAGAGCGTAGTGGCTGTTCCGGCCGGATCTCTGCCGGACAATCCAGCCATCTTTGGAGAGTCGATGAAGCGCTACCCGCAGCGCTTCCGCCTTGACCGAAATCCGGCGGAAGATGGATGACAATGCGCTTGCTGACACGACACCGCCGCGTGGCATCACGGAATCCCCAAACACCGTTATGACCAATGTCCAGACCCGAGAGTCTCCCAACTCCCCGAACCTGCCGATCATCTCATCCGGAAGAGTCATGTCATTCTCTGCCAACGCATCTCGTGATTGGTGGCATCAGGATCCGCTCTGGACCGTGAATGTTGGAGCCACCCAGCCTAAGGAATGACGTGATCCTGGATGTGCGCTGTTGGCGCATCTGTGGTCCTGCATGCGGCCGAGGACAGACCTCTCCATTCTTCCATTACCATCCTGTTGCCGAACTGGTTTGCGTTCAAGAGGCCACCATAGTCAGCAGTTCATATTCAGCGCAGACCTCGTCCTTTTGATTGGTCAATGTGACGTGCCAGCGAACCTCACCGTATTCATCGTTTCGTTTGGTCTTTTGTTTGACGGTCAGGCGAACCCTGATCTGGTCACCCGGCACCACCGGTTGCATGAAGCGAAGGGAGTCCAGACCGGTGTTGGCCAACACTGGCCCCAGCGCTGGCTCCACAAAGAGGCCGGCTGCGAAACCGAGAAGCAGGTAGCCATGCGCCACCCGACCGGGAAAGAAAGGGTTGGCCGCAGCTGCCTCTTCGTCAAGATGGGCGTAAAACCTGTCGCCCGTGAAATCCGCGAAATGGGCAATGTCCTCCAAGGTGACTTCGCGTTCGGCGGTGTGGATGGTCTCACCAATCCTTAAGTCACCGAAACGGCGCCGAAACGGATGCTCAGGGCTTTCGATTTCCACACTTCCTGGCACCCAAGGCCCTCCGACTGCCGTGAGAATGTCAGGTGAACCCTGTATTGCCGTTCGCTGCATATAGTGCAGAGCTCCGCGGATGCCGCCCTGCTCCTCTCCACCGCCCGCACGCCCTGGGCCCCCATGGATCATGTGGGGAAGAGGCGAGCCATGGCCTGTGGCCTCGGCTGCGGAGTCGCGGTTGTTGAAGTATAGCCGACCGTGGTGCGCCGCAGTCTCCAGCGCCAGTTCCCGGGCGATGTCACCGCAACGGGTGAATACCGACGCCACCAATGAACCGTTCCCCCGGTTGGCGAGTCTAGCGGCATGGGCTGTGTCACGATATCCCATGACGGTGGCAACCGGACCGAACGCCTCTGTCGCGTGAACCGCAGAAGCCGCATCGGGGTCTGGGCAATGAAATAGAATTGGTGGGAGAAACGCGCCTTTGGACGCGTCAGCGCCATGGACCGAGATTGCTTCGGGGTCTCCGCAGATCCGCTCGGCTTCGGTTGCGATCACGTTGGCTTTCTCAACGACGTCAATGCGCTGATCCTTCGAGATAAGCGCGCCCATCTGTGTCCGTTCGTCTGTCGGATCACCAATGCGGATCTTTGCAAGCCGTTCCGAGAGCGAATCAATCACCGATTGAACCCGAGCTTCAGGAACGATCAGACGCCGCATGGCGGTGCACTTCTGGCCCGCCTTGACGGTTATCTCTCGGGTGGCCTCCTTGATGAACAGTTCGAATTCCGGTTCCCCGAAAACAGCGTCCACGCCAAGAATCGAGGCGTTCAGACTATCCTGTTCCGCGATGAACGGCACTGCACGTTCAAGAACTGAATATGTGGCCTTGAGCTTATGTGCGGTGCTGGCGGAGCCGGTGAAGCTGACCACGTCCTGCCCGTCAAGACGGTCAAGAAGATCGCCTGTGCTTCCCGAGATTAACTGAACGGCACCGTCAGGAAGCAGTCCACTGTCAATCATTTTCCTGAATGCAAGCTCCGCAACGTAGGCACTGCTTGTGGCGGGTTTGATGATGGCTGGCATCCCCGCAAGCAGAGTGGGGGAGAGCTTTTCCAACATCCCCCAAACCGGAAAATTGAAGGCGTTGATATGAACGGCGACCCCGCGTTTCGGGACCGCAATGTGTCGTCCGAGGAAAGTGCCACCGCGACTTAGCTGCTCAACTGGTCCGTCGAGATAGACTTGGGCGTCGGGCATCTCCCTACGTCCCTTTGACGCGAACACGAAAGTTGCACCGATTCCGCCATCGATGTCGATCAGATGATCTTTCTGTGTAGCACCGGTCGAGAATGAGAGATCATACAGGGGCCGCTTTTGGTTGTCGAGATACAGTGCCAGCGCCTTTAGCATGCGCGCACGGTCGTGAAAGGTCATGGAACGCAGCTTTGGGCCTCCGACATCCCTGGCGTAATCCAGCATGGCGCCATATTCGAGCCGAGAGCCTCCCACCCGGGCGACTGTCTCTCCAGTAACGGCACTGGCCACCCGTTGGGCGTCCCGGCCCGGCGCGACCCATTGACCGGCAGCGAAGCTTCCCACTTCGATCACGTCCATAGCGAAGTCTCCAATGCTCATTCCACTAGACCGGTAGGGCCGATTTATGTAACCCGTCAGCGGGCAACAACGCAATTCCTGTAACAGATTGGCCGACGCGGCGACGTGGGTCACGGAGGCGATGCAATATGGGACTTTCAGCGCAGGAATGTGCCGAGCGCAGTGCGGGGGCCATGTGGGCCAGTGACGATGCCACCAAGTGGTTTGGTATGTCACTTGAGGAGATCGGGCCAGGCTCGGCAGTGCTGAAACTTATGGTCATGCAACATCATACGAACGGACATGGCATATGCCACGGTGGAGTGATCTTCTCACTTGCTGACAGCGCCTTCGCCTTTGCCTGCAACAGCTACAACGAGGTGGCGGTCGCTCAGCACAACATGATCAGTTTTCTCGTGCCCGGACGGCTAGGTGATGTCCTTACCGCAACGGCACACGAAGTCAGTGTGAAAGGGCGCAGCGGCATCTACGACGTTCAGGTGACCCGTGAAGACGGTGAAGTCGTCGCGGAAATGCGAGGGTGCTCGCGGACGATCAGGGGAACACATTTCGAAGAAGGAAACCTGACATGAAAGACCTTGCGCCAGACCGGTCAACCCTGGATCCGATCGAAATCGCCAGCAGGGACGAGATCGAGTCGCTTCAACTCAGGCGGCTCAGGTGGTCGCTAAACCATGCTTACAGCAATGTTCCGATGTACCGTGCGAGATTCGAAGAGCGAGGAGTACATCCCGACGACCTGAATGCGCTCACGGATCTGGCCAGGTTTCCCTTCACGGTCAAATCCGACCTGCGGGAAAACTATCCATTCGGGCTCTTTGCGGTTCCACGGGAAAGGATCGTTCGGATTCATGCCTCGTCCGGCACTACCGGCAAGCCAACTGTCGTTGGATACACTCAGGAGGACATCGACAACTGGGCGGCACTTGTGGCGCGGTCAATGCGGGCGAGTGGCACACGCCCAGGCGATGTCGTGCATGTCGCCTATGGTTACGGGCTCTTCACCGGTGGCCTTGGGGCACACTACGGCGCCGAGAGAATGGGATGTACCGTCGTTCCGGTTTCCGGAGGCATGACGCCCCGTCAAGCGATGCTGATCACAGACTTCAGGCCCACAACCATCATGGTGACGCCAAGCTACATGCTCAACATCCTTGAACAGTTCCACGAGCAGAAAATCGATCCCCGGGAGTGTTCGTTGGATGTGGGGATATTTGGGGCCGAACCCTGGACAAATGCCATGCGCGAGGAGATGGAGCAGGCATTCGATATGCACGCGGTGGATATCTACGGACTATCGGAGGTGATGGGGCCTGGAGTCTCGAATGAGTGTGTTGAAACCAAGGATGGTCTGCACATTTGGGAGGACCATTTCTATCCCGAGGTCATTGACCCTGTGACAGGCACGCCAGTCGCGGATGGCGAACTCGGAGAGCTTGTGTTTACGACGCTCACCAAGCAGGGAATGCCCCTGATCCGATACCGTACGCGGGACCTCACAAGACTGCAGCCCGGCACGGCACGGTCGATGCGGCGGATGGCCAAGATAACTGGCCGATCGGATGACATGATCATTCTCCGCGGGGTGAATCTGTTTCCAACCCAGATTGAGGAGCAGGTCCTGGCTACCGACGGCCTTGCCCCGCATTTCCAACTGAAACTCTACAGCAAAGTCCGAATGGACGCGCTGCAGGTACATGTGGAATCGACGACTGGTGATGAAGCTGTCAAGGCAGCGGCCGAGCGTGCCCTTTCGCAACGGATAAAGGGAGTGGTTGGTGTGGCAGTCGAGATCCTGGTCGGCGACCCAGGCTCGGTTCCTCGGTCTGAAGGCAAGGCGGTGCGGGTCATTGACAATAGGTCGAAGGTGTAACACGGACTCCTGGAGCCTGACCGTTGGAGATCGCGGGAAATCCCGGCCTTCAGGGGACTCACCGTGCAATAGGAATGAGTGCTGGCCACCGGTCGGCATTCACTGGTCGTAGTCCACCACGATTCTGTCACTTAAGGGCACACTCTGGCACGTCAGCACGTATCCAGCGCGCACTTCGTAGTCTTCCAACGCATGATTTGCCACCATTTCCACCTCACCTGTCAGGATTTTGGCCCGGCAGGTGGAACAGACACCCGCCCGGCAAGCATAGGGCGCGTCCATGGAGTGTGCGTTGAATGCGTCAAGCAGTCTGGCGCCGTCGCGTGGAATCTGAAAGGTGCGGGTCCGGCCGTCCAGCGTGACGGTGGCTTGGCATCCCTTTGAACCCTCTGTTGGATCAGCGGTCGCAGCTACCTTCGGAAGTCGGCCCGGCTGGCCCGATCTGAATATCTCAAACCTGATTCTGTCCTTCCCAAGTCCCTGAGCTTCCAGCGATGCGGTAACGGTGTTCATCATGGGCTCAGGACCACAGATGAAAGCTGTATCCAGGCTGTCAACATTGATCCAATACCGGAACAGTAGATCGCATTTTTTCGTATCGACGCGACCGGTGAACAGATCTATGTCCTGACTGTCGGACTCAAGGATATGGATGACATTCAGCCGACCGAGATGGCGGTTCTTCAGATCTTCCAGTTCCTCACGGAACATAATTGTTCCGACCGCCCTGTTGGCGTAGACGAGCGTGAACACAGACCTTGGCTCGCGTACCAGTACGGTGCGCAGGATCGATAGGATTGGAGTTATTCCGGATCCGCCCGCAACTCCCAGATAATGCCTGTCAGACTCAGGTTCTATCGGGACAAAGAACCGTCCGGCAGGAGGCATGGCTTCCAGCCGTTCGCCGGGTTTGAGTTCGACGTTGGCCCAGGTCGAAAACGCGCCTCCTTCGACGCGCTTTATCCCGATCTGGATCCTGCTGTCATCAATACCGGTGCAGATCGAATAGTTTCGACGAATCTCGGTGCCGCCAAAGTTTCGGCGGAAGGTAAGGTACTGGCCTTGCGTGAACGCGAACGCCTTCGGGTCATCAGGTTCCAGGGTAACCACTACCGCATCTCGAATGGTCTTGCGAACCTCTGTAACAGTCATGGGAAGGAAACGGGGCACTGGCTAGATGCACTTGAAGTAGTCGAATGGCTCAAGGCAGTCCCTGCAGCGCCACTGAGCCTTGCAGGGCGTGGAACCGAACTGGCTCACCAGTTCAACGTCTACCGCGCCGCAATGCGGGCATTTCTCCGGCACCCCCGCGTTCTGCGGCGGCGCAATCCCGTAGCGTTGCAAGTGATCGCGGCCTTTCTCCGACAGCCATGCGGTCGTCCAGGGCGGCGAAAGTTGCCGCTTGAGATATACCTTGTTGACGCCGCGACTGCGCAGGGTCCGTTCGATTTCAGTTTCGATCACCGAAGTTGCCGGGCAGCCCGAATATGTAGGGGTGACGGTCACCTCGCATGCGCCGTCAATCCAGCGGATATTGCGTACGATACCTAAATCCACCACGCTGATGACGGGGATCTCGGGGTCGGCCACATGATCGAGTATGTCCCAGACTTCCGATAAAGGGAGTTCCTGAAAGCTCACCATTCCGCCCCTGGATAGGCGCGCTGAAGCCACTGCATTTCGGCAAGGACGTAGCCCAAGTGTTCGCTATGGCGGCCTGACTTACCGCCCAATTGTGCAAAGCCGCTGTCAGGGAATGCCAGTCCTCCCTCGGATTCCAGTCGTCTGATGGTGGAGAGCCAATCATCGCGCAGCTCGGCGGGATTGGGAGCAGCGCCGATCCGGGCGAGCTCCTCTTCGAACCCCTCCGGTTTGAACATCTCGCCGGCATATGGCCAAAGGAGATTCAACGCGGTCTGCATCCGGGCATGGCTGTCCTCCGTGCCATCTGCCAGGCGTACACAGAGCTCGGCAGAACGTTCCAGATGGTAGGCGACTTCCTTTCCGGCCTTGCGCGCAATGTCCGCGACGCGGTCGTCTACGGAGGTTTGCAGCCGTTCAAGCATCAACGATGACCAGGCGTCATAGAGGAATTGCCGCATCATCGTTTGACCGAAGTCGCCGTTGGGGCGTTCGGCAATCAGCAGGTTCCGGAACTCAAAAGCGTCGCGCAGGTAGGCGAGAGCATCCGCGTTGCGCCCCTTGCCTTCGATTTCTCCCGCGAGTTCAAGCCAGAGCCGTGTCTGGCCAATTAGATCAAGTGCGGTGTTGGCGAGCGCGATGTCCTCCTCCAGTACCGGTCCATGGCCGCACCATTCGCTAACGCGATGACCGAGAACCAGGGTTGTGTCTCCAAGCTGGAGCAGGAACTGGAACAGCGCCTCGTCGCGGCCCATTTACATGGCCCCTACTTCATCAGGGATGTTGAAGAATGTCGGATGACGGTAGACTTTGTCGTTCGACGGCTCGAACAGAGGGCCCTTGTCGGACGGTGCGCTTGCGGTGATGTCCGAAGATTTCACAACCCAGATCGAGACTCCTTCATTACGTCGAGTGTAGACATCCCGCGCGTGGTGCAGGGCCGTCCTGGCGTCGGCGGCGTGAAGTGAGCCTACGTGGCGATGGTTGAGGCCATGCTGTCCACGGATAAACACTTCCCAGAGGGGGAGTTCCATTGCCATGTCAACACCCTATTCCGCTGCCACCCGCATGGCCCGCTTTGCGGCGTTTGCCATCAGCCCGTCCCGAACCCAGGCGTTGGCTTCCCAATCCTTCACTCTTGAGCCAAGACGCTCGTGATTGCAGGGCCCGTTGCCACGCAGGACCTCGTGGAACTCGTTCCAGTCGGGCTCCGAGAATTCGTAGCGGCCGGTTCCTTCGTTGAACCGCAGTTCATCATCCGGAATCCTGAGGCCAAGATAGTCGGCCTGTGGCACCGTCTGGTCGACGAATTTCTGGCGCAGTTCATCGTTGGAACTTATCTTGATCTTCCAGGCCATGGATTGCGCGGAATGTACGCTGTCCCTATCGCTTGGTCCGAACATCATCAGAGACGGGTACCAGAAGCGGTTCAACGCATCCTGTGCCATGCGCCGCTGCGCCTTCGTGCCATTCGCCATTTTCATCATGATCGAATAGCCCTGCCTTTGGTGGAAGCTCTCCTCCTTGCAGATGCGGATCATCGCACGGCTGTAGGGACCGTAGGAACTGCGTTGCAGGGGAACCTGATTCATGATCGCGGCCCCGTCCACGAGCCAACCGATGGCACCGATGTCTGCCCAGGTAAGGGTGGGATAGTTGAAAATGGAGCTGTATTTCATCCGGCCCTGATGCAGCCGTTCCATGAGTTGGTCGCGGCTGATGCCTAGGGTTTCGGCAGCGCAGTAGAGATAGAGACCATGACCGGCTTCGTCCTGAACTTTCGCCAACAGTATCGCCTTGCGTTCGAGGGTCGGTGCTCGGGTAATCCAGTTCGCTTCCGGGAGCTGGCCGACGATTTCGCTATGGGCGTGCTGGCCGATCTGGCGAATGAGGGTCTGGCGGTACCCATCGGGCATCCAGTCCTTTGGTTCGATCTTCTCTCCAGCGTCGATGCGGTCCTGGAAGCGGCGCTCTTCAGGAGTCATGTCGCCTCGGGACTTTACCGCAGTTCCGGTTGATTTGACCATCTGGGCATACATTAGGGCACTCGCCATTTCCGGTGCATTTGCAGGAGGCTCATAACGGATCTCCAAACTGAAAGCAACTAAAAACGTTACAGATGAGAGGAAATCACGTTTTCTTGTAACATAAAATCCGCGCCAACGCTCTCGTACACACGATCCGTGATACCAGCTGCCAGCATATGCCTCGCCGCTCCGCAGCGACCGAAGCCTGCTAATTTCTTCTCGAGCGGATTCGGGAGTTGCAGGACGTGCTAGGACCGACCCTTCCACGGCACCAATGTTCTCTCGGCCACGCGCATCAGGATGTCTATTCCGTAGCCGATGATTCCGATCAGGATGATGCCCATGATCACAATGTCAGTGAGTTGGAATTTCGATGCCACCATGATCATCATACCTGCGCCCTTCTCGGCGGCGACAAGCTCGGCCGCTACGACGGTGCCCCAACAGACTCCCATCGCGACCCGCGCACCCGTGAATATCTCAGGGAGAGAGTTCGGAACGATGACATGCCGCATGATCTGCCAACGCGATGCTCCAAGAGAGTAAGCCGCATGCACTTTTGTGATATTCACACCGGAAACACCCGCTCGGGCGGCAATCGTCATGATCCAGAGCGCCGCAAGAAACAGAAGAATCACCTTGCCCAGTTCATCGATTCCGGCCCAGATGATCACCAGCGGAATTAGCGCAAGCGGCGGTACCGGGCGCATGAATTCCACGATCGGGTCGAACCAGCCTCGAAACCAGTCGGAGAGGCCCATCGCATAGCCGAGCGGAATGCCGACCAGCGCACCGAACAGGAAGCCCACAACCACCCGGATCAGTGACCAGCCAAGATGCTGCAGCAGGGTGTTGTTCTGATAGCCTTCTTTCGAGATCTCAACGATCCTGCCCCAGACATCTTCCGGGGCCGGCAGCCAGATAGGCTCCATCTGCCAGCCTGGATAGGGCGTTATCAGCAGCGCACCCTTGTCGGTCATTGTGACAGTCCCGTTGTCTATCCTGAACACGGGACGGTCCTGCAGCAGGTTACCTCTGTCATCGCGAAGATTGTGATTGAAGTCCGTTCCCTGCCCATTCACCGACACGACCCGAGCACCGTCCTTGCGCTTGACCTCGTCATTTGCATCCCACCGCAGTTGGCCGGAACGGTACTTGATGATGTTGAGCCCATCGTTCTTCGCGAACCCATCGCCGGACCCGATCTCCAACGGTTCCCTGTCACCCTTCCTTTCCTCGACCTGCCAGAATGCTGTGGCGGTGTCGCGGTATCCGTCCGGCCCTTCAACAACGTAGTCAAACTGGCCCTGGCCGACGAAAGGCCCCGGCGCATGAATCGGTGTGAGTACGGAACCGGTGAAGGCGCCCCAGATCAGGAAAATCGCCACGATCGAAACAACTGACGCCGCCCTATTGGCCCGTACTGCGCTCTCGTCACCGAATGTGACTGTTTTCAGTGACACGAAGTCATGACGTTTCTGGAGTCGGGAAGTGACGAACTTGACGGCAAAGAATGCAGCGACGAAGATCGCGACATAAATCAGGAGAATGGTCATTCGGCGGCCTCCGTCCTACCCATGATTTCCTCCTCCATGTCCCAGATCATATTGAGAATCTCTTCGCGGGTGACCCCGTATTCGGGATGGTGCTTGATTTCACGCAGGTCCGCACCGACGCCGAGGTCGGCAAAGGGAAGACGATACTCCTTGTGTATACGGCCCGGTCTTGGAGCCATGACAAGGAGGCGCTCGCCAAGCAGGAGGGCTTCCTCCACGGAATGGGTTATCAGAATGATGGTCTTGCCTGTCTCTTTCCAGAGCCTCAGCACCAATCCCTGCATTTTTTCACGTGTCAGGGCGTCGAGAGCACCGAGTGGTTCGTCCATCAGGATCACATCAGGCTCATTCGCGAGACACCTCGCCAGCGCCACCCGCTGCTGCATGCCACCTGAAAGCTCATAGATTGCCTTGTCCGTGAAATCTCCAAGCCCTACCACTTCAAGGAGATGGTCGACCTTCGGACGATACTCGGCTTTCGGCACCCTGTTCATCTTGGGACCGAAAGACACGTTCTCCCGCACATCCATCCACTCGAACAGAGCGCCCTTCTGAAACACCATGCCGCGTTCCTGTCCGGGTCCCGACACTGGGTGGTCGTTCAGCGCAACGGTACCTTCCGTTGGAGCCAGAAAGCCAGCGACGATGTTGAGAAGAGTGGTCTTGCCGCAGCCGGAGGGGCCCAGAACGCTCATCAGTTCACCAGTCTTAATGTCGAGCGTAACGTCCTGCAGTGCCTGAACGAAAGAGCCGTTGGGCAGATCGAAGCGCATTGAAACGCTGTCAAGAACCAGACCGGACATATGAGCACCTTCGCCTTGGCCATGAAAGGATCCGGCGCGGAGGCCGCGCCGGATCAAGGAATTGCCGGATTACATTTCGCCCGCGGCCTGCAGAGGCCCGATGCTGACCGCCGCCTCATAGCTCTCAAGCGCCGCGTCGATCGAGCCGGCTTCCACAAAGACATCGGCCACGCCCTTCATGAACGACTGCGCACCCCCGTTGAGCCATTTTTCGGACAGTTGCTCGTCGATCGAGGGAAAGCCGAATGTCGCCATGGTTGCTGCCGTCCCTTCGGCATCCATGCCGGCGTCCTTCGCGATGTCAGCGATCATTGCCATTGCCGCTTCGCCTCCAGCATTCCAGACTGCGTTCGCGTCAGCGGTGACTTTCAGGAACTTGGCAAGAAGCTCGCTTTCCTCGGCGACGAAATTCGCCGGTGCCGAAGTCACGTCGAAAACAAGGATACCGAGTTCCTCCTTCTCGGCGCCAGTCAAAAGGATATTGCCGCTTTCCAACATACGGCGCAGGGCACCTCCCCAACCGCATGCCATATCCACGGACGCCTGAGCGAGTGCCGCCTGGCCTTCGGCAGGGGCCATGTCCACGATTTCCATGGTGGAGATGTCAACGCCGAAGTGCGACATCTGCTTGAGGAAGCCATAGTGGGCAGCGGTTCCGAGTGGAACAGCCACTTTCTTGCCTTCGAGTTCGCCCACGCTGTCCTTGTCTATTTCGAGGTCTGCGTGAATGACACAATTGTCGTTGTCGGAATACGTGACCGCGACGTCGACGATCTGGATGTCCTGACCGGCCGAGGTTGCAACCACGAATGGCGGAACGCCCTGGCTGACGGAGATCTGCACATCACCAGATGCCATGGCCGCACTCATCGCAGTTCCGGTGTCGAAGCTGACCCAGTTTATGGCGACTCCCATTTCCTCTTCGTAGGTGCCATTCACCTTGGCATATTGAAACGGCATCGGCCATTCCAGGAAGTAGGCTACAGTGATCTCGTCCGCGGCCATCGCCTGGCCACCCGCCAGCATCGCCACTCCGGCCGCAACGGCTTTCAGTCTGGTGGTTTTCATTTAATCCTCCGTATGGTGGTCATTTCCCCGGCAGCAGCCGGAGTTCATTGAAGTTCATCAGTATTGATTGCATTTGGCCTGCGCACAACCGGTTTGTTCCTGCATTCTCCCAAGTTTAGGCCCGTGTCAAACTAGGCGTCGAGTTTCACGACAATCGATCATACATTGTTCTGGACTCACAACGCTGTGCTTTCTCGATCTCTCCGGATTGCGCTTTCTGTGGTTGCTACACAGAACCTCATGCAAAAACCTCGAGGAGAGCGACCGACTGGCAGGGCCTGAGGCCCGGTGCGACCACAGGCTGGTCCCGGCCTCCCGAGGCACACGGTTTTTCAGCGCTTCGTCGCCATTCAGAGGAACAAAAACGAACACACCAGAACGATGGTCGGGCGTCATCGCTCGCCACATCTTCGGCGTTCTTCAGGATTGAATTGATGTCCATGTTGCCGTCCCGAATGACAGGTGGGCGCATCAGCAGGTTGACGGTCAGCGCGAACAGTCCGAACATAAGGTGGCTGAACACTTTCACGTGCCTCCGGACACGCATCTTGCAGCAGCCCACGCCTATGAGCCTCTCGCAAAATTCCTTGATCGAGCGATTTTTTCGGAAACGGGCGCCCTTTTGGTGGCTGGCCTGGATATGGAGCCGTCCCTCCGGTATGAAGCAGGTGTCAGAACCACAACATACAGGGAGACGGCTCCATGTCCCTACGTTCGTCCCTATCAGATGCCTGGCAGCGGTTCCAAGGGGAACTTTTCCCGCCCCGCACCGAGGAAGCCGCCCCGCGATGAGCCTCAGCCCTCTTCTTTGCGTAGCCGTGGCGGTTGAATCTCGCGCCAGACAGTCGTCCGGTCACGGCCCCGCTGCCGGGCGATCGGCTTAACCAAAAGCCCGCTTTCCCTCAGCGTCCGCATCTGGCATCTTTCCTCACGGGTCAGGTGGCGGTGGCCCTCGGGCATGGCGGTCTACCCTGTCAGAACACAGGGACCGTCGCCGCACGCTGGCTGATTTGCAACATCATGCGACCGGAAAGCCGGTCACCACAACCCATCGTCTTGCACTTCAGGGTGGAACGGGGATGCAATTAGTCGCGGTTCGCAGGTTCTAGCCACCCCTCGTAGAACCGGCTGACGGGGTCGATCAGATCTTGGGAAAGACGGCGCAGCGCGAGCTCGTCTTCCGTTGCGGGTTGACCCAGCTCCCGCGTGATCTCATCGAGGATTTGATCCTTCTCGACCCGCGAGAACCGGCCCTCGTGATAGACGACGTCGCCACCGATCAGAACCGTGGCGACGGCAGTCGTCTTGGTGCGCCGGATCAGCACATCGACAAGCGGAATCGCCGGGTCCTGCCAGGGCCGGGTCACCGTCTGCCAGTCAAGAAGCACGATATCCGCCGCGGATCCAGGGGCGAGCCGCCCGATCCGGCCGGCAAAGGGCGTTGTGGCCGCGCCATGTTCGGTCGCCATGCGCAGGATCTGCGCCGCGCTGGGATGTGGCGCGTCATGGCCCGCTGGGCGGTGCAGCGTAAGCGCCAGCCGCATTTCCTGCAGCATGTCGCGGTCATCGTTGAGGCCCGCCTCGTCAATGCCGAGCGCCACCGGCACGCCGCTGGCGAGGAATGCGTTCAGATCGGCCGTGCCGCTTTTCAGCCGCATGTTGGAGGAGCAATTGTGGCAAAGGCAGCCGCCACGCTCGGCCAGCAGGTCGATGTCGTCGGGCGTCATCCAGACGCCGTGGCCGATGGTCAGCTGCGGCCCGATCAGGCCAAGCCGGTCGACATGGGCCAAAGCCGATCCGCCGGTCCGGCGGCGGGCATATTCTCGCTGATAGGGGGTCTCCAACAGGTGCATATGCATCGGTGCGCCGGTCTCCTCGGCCATGCGGGCCGCACTTTCCAGCGCGGCGTCAGACAGCCAGTGCAGGTTTGACGGCGCAATCTGGATCGCGATCTGGGCATCGTCCTGCCAGCGCGTGCGCAGCGCATGGAAGACCGCGATCTGCTCAGACAAAGGCAGGCCGAACCCGGCGAGATAGGCCGCCGCGGGTTCCTGCAGCGCCGTCGGCAGCGATGCGACGAACGCTCCGTCAGCGGCATAGATCATCCGGTTCTGATCACGCAGGGCGAGGGAATAGCTCGCCCGCATGCCGATCTCCCTATAGGCGCCGATGATCCGGTTGGCCTGGGCCAGAACCGCATCGGTATCGCCCGGCGTCCGGCTATGCAGGTGCTGCACCGTCGTCACGCCCGAGGCGATCATCTCGAAGGCGGAAAAAAGCGTGTCGAGCCGGGGCTCGACAGTGCGCATCGCCAGACGTTCGGGGAACCACAACTCCAGCGGCTGGTCCCGCGCGCCCATTTGGAAGGGCGTCAGGCCGACATGGTGATGCGCGTTGATCAGCCCGGGGATCGCGACCCGCCCTTTGCCACCAGTCTCGGGCAAGCCCGGATGGGCGTGCCACAGCGCACGGGCCGGCCCGATTTCAGCGATCTGGTCGCCCTCGATCAGGATCGCCCCATCCTCCAGGATCTGCGGCGTGCCATCGGGATCAATCCCGGTGACGATATGATCGGCAGTAACAAGGTGGCGGGTCATCTCAGTGGTCTATCCTTGCAGCGAGCGATGCTCCGCCGGACGGCCGCGGGCAGCGGCTCGATCAGCGGCACAGGGGAGGTGGGTGCAAGCCGGTGTGCGGCCTCGGCAAGGGGTCCTCCTCCGATCACGATCGCCTCGGCGCCGGCATCGACTGCCCGGGCACCGGCGGCCGCAAGCGCGGTGGTAAGTGCGGCGGCATCGCTGATCAGGGCAACCGGATCGCCCGGTGTGGTCCAAGTGCCCAGAAAGCCGTCATGGCCATGGGCAGCGGCCGTCGCTGCGATGCCGTCGCGAAGATCGGGGGTGGTGGTGACCACGGCAAAGCGCCTCCCGCCCTGCGCGGCCTCGCGCATGCCCGCCTCGGCAAGGCCTGTGACCGGCACCGCCAGAAGGTCGCGTAGCGCCGACAGGCCAGGGTCGCCGAAGGCGGCGATGACGACCGCCTGCGCTGTGCACAGTTGCGGTGCCAGTGCGACGACCGCCTCAGCCGCCCGCGCCAAAGCGGCAGGGGCTGTGATCAGCGGAGCACCGAACGGGGCGGTCAGCCCCTCGATCCGGATGCCGGGGCCCGCGGCCGCCTTCGCGACCCGCAGCATGTTGGCCGTCGTCGCCGCAGAGGTGTTGGGATTGATCAGCGCAATCATGCGGGACAGGCCGCGTCGAAGGCCTGCGCGATGTCGATGCGCCGGGCCAGCCACAGAAGGTCGCGCCGGCGGTCCAATTCGGTCAGCACCTGCTCAAAGGCTTTGAACCGCCCGGTGCGGCCGACGATACGCAGATGAAACCCGACATTGAGCACGTGCGGCAGGCCGCACGCGGCTTCGGCCTTCAGCACGTCCAGCGTGTCGGTCACGTAGTCGATCATGTCCGTGGCCCTGACAAAGCCATTGGGGTGGAAAATTTCATGTCGTTAGTATCAAGCCCATAAGGTACCACGATCAAGCCCGACGCATCGCGATAGGGCAGATCGTCGTCGAAGCCGTTGGAGATATAGAGGTAGCCCCGCTCGGCCAGGAGACCCCGTGTCCAGAGGCTTTCCGCGCCATGGCAGAAGAAGCCGCGCGGGCGTTCGCCGGTGGTCCGCAGAATGGCCTCGGCTGCGCGGTCAAGATCTGCGGCCTCGACCTCGGCGCTGTCGTAATCGGCGTGCGGGCGCCACAGCCAGCCATGACAGGCGGTCTCATGCCCATCCTCTGCCAGCATGCGCAAGGACTGGCGCGACGCGTTTGGCGGCGCGGCCGCAAGCAAAGAGCGTCGCTGCGACCCGAAAGCGGCGCAGCGCCCTGGCCATGCGCCGGCGCGGAGGCGACAGGCGAAGATCTGCGCCAGGCCCGGATCGGGCCTACCCTCGGGCACGATCGAGAGCACTCCACCGATCCGCTCACTCACCGGATCGCCATCGAGCGCTTGCTGCTCGGCGTCCTCTTCGACATTGACCACCACCGACACGGCCGGCTTGCGCCGTTGAGCCAGATCAAATCGGGCCAAGCGCCGCCATATCCGATGAGGTCGCGGTTCATGCCGGCACCCCGGGGGCGAAATCCGGCGGACAGGGGCGTGGCTGCCAATCTGGCAGGCCCGTGGCGCTGCGCCAGGCGCGCGCGATATCGGCTCGGGTGGCGAACCAAACCCCTTCCTGCCGCAAGGCGTTGTCAAGAAACGCCTCCAGGCCGCCGATCCGCGCCGGGCGCCCAATGATCCGGGTGTGCAGCCCGATCGATAGCATGCGCGGGACCTGTGCCGATTCTTTAAGCAGCCGGTCGAAAGCCGCGATACAGTAACGCGCGAAATCCTCGGCAAAGACGAAGCCGCCGGCATTGTGGAAACGCATGTCATTGGTGTCGAAAGCATAGGGCAACACCACATGCGCACCCCGCGCCGTGTCCACGACATAGGGGATGTCGTCGTTATAGGCGTTGCTGTCATAAAGGAATCCGCCCTGTTCGATCAGCAGGTCCCGCGTGCGCAGCGAGGTGGCCGAACGTGTGTGCCAGCCCAGGGGCGGCGCGCCGGCGGTGCGTTCAATGGCTGCGACGGTGCGCGCGATCGCGGTGCGCTCAGTGGCGGCGTCGATATCGACATGCCGCTCCCACCGCCAGCCATGGGCTGAGACCTCGTGCCCATCCGCCACGGCTTGCGCCGCGATCCAGGGCGTCACCTCCAGCGCGCGGCCGCAGGCGTTGAGCGTTGCCGGCAAGCAGCGGTCGCGCAGCGCGTCGCGGATCCGCGGCCAGCCGGCGCGGGGGCCGTACTCGAAATGGCTCTCCATGCACAGATCGGGCGCGCCTTCGACCCGTTCGACGGCCTCATAGATATGCTCGTTGCGGTCATCACCCGCGCGCAGGCTAAATTCGGCGCCTTCCTCGACATTCACGACAAGCGACACTGCCAGGCCTGCGCCGTTCGGCCACCGGATCGCGGGCGGGCAGCCCGCATAGCCAGCGAAGTCCCGCTCCGGTCCGCTCATGCGGGGACCCGTGCCGCGTCCTCGAAGCGGCGGCAGAGGTCGACATCCCACCGCAGCAGATCCTCGGGTCCCGCATCGCTTCGCATCAGTGCGCTGCTGACGATCACGCCATCGGCAGCCATGGCATCTGCGGCATTGGCTTCGGTCACCCCGCGGCCGATCTGGATCGGCCGGCAGATGCCCTTGCCGCGCAGCGCACCAATGCGGTTCAACGTGTCCGAAATGCTGTTGCCGGTGATGATCAGCCCGTCGGCGTCCGATTTGACCGCCCAATTCGCCCCGAAAGCATGGCTTTCGCCGGAGATCGGAACCGCCGTGTGGTTATACGCATCGGCCAAGAGCATGATGTCCGTACGGCGCAGCGCGACCCGAAGGGCCACAGCCTCGGCCGCCAATCCGTTGCGCAGGTTCCGGGCGGTCAACGCGCCGCCGACAAAGACATTCAGGCGCACGAAATCCGCGCCGGCGGCATGCGCCACCGACAGCGCCGCGACCGGGTCATGCGCCTCAATGATGATGCCGAATCCAAGCTGCGGCAGCTCGGCCCGGATCAACCGGCCCAAAGCCGCCAGCAGCGCCAGGCTGTAGGGCGCGGCTGGACCGGCGGTCTTGGCTTGGTTCTGCAGTTTGAACCAAGGGATGCCGGCCTCGGCGAAAACCCAGGCAATGGCAAGCGCGTACCCTTCGTGCCAAGCGACTGAGGGATGGCGTTTGAGCGTGAAATCGGGCAGGTGTAGGGCGGCGATGATCGGTTCGGGATGATCGAAGAGGTTCAAAGACATGGGCTGGAATCCTCTTGCAATGCGGCACGTGCCGCAGGTTTGTCGGTGGGCAGGGCGGCGGCGGCGCCAAAGCTAGCGACAACGCGGGCGGCAGAGATCGCCCCGAACCGAGCCGCCTTTGCCGGGTCGCCGGTCTCCACCAGCCCGGCCAGAAATCCGCCGCAGAAACTGTCACCCGCTCCAGTGGGGTCGTGGGTCTCGGCGCACTGCGCCGGCACCGCGATGGCGGCCTTGGCCGCACGGTCCCAGACCAGCACACCCTTAGGTCCCATCTTGACGGCCACCGCGCCGGGGCAGCGTGCGGCGAGGGCCCGCAGGGCTTCGGCCGGCTGCGCCCCCGGCATCAGTGCGCGCAATTCTACTTCGCTGGGAAGGAACGCGGTCAGCTGGGCCAGGATCGGAGTGAGCGTACCGAGGTCGAGATCAGCCAGTTGCCACCCGGGATCGGCGGTGACGACTGCGCCCCTCGGGGAGAAGAGGTCCAACATCTCGCGCATCACTTCTGGTGCGCTGGGGGCAAGATGAACGCCGCGCGCGCCGTGCCAAGCCTCGGGCACCTGTGCCGCGCACAAAGGATGCTGCTCCCGAAACTCGGAATAGCCGATCTCCTTCGGCGCATCGCGGGCCTGCAGCTGGGCACGCCATGCGGTGACCTGCTCGGGCGAAAGTCGGTCGGTTGGAAAGCCCGCCGCTGCAAGCGCCACACCCGGCGCCGTCAGCCCCTCGTCCCGGCGGCCGGCGCCGTCATAAAGAAACCAGCTGCCCGCCGTCAGCGCCTCCTCGGACCAGACCACGCCTGACAGGTCGACCCCGCCCGCTCGCAACCGCCGGATCGTCTCCTGCGGGTAACTTGCCACTGCGCAGCTGACCAGCCCGACCCGGTCCACCCAATTGAGCGCACCGACGGCGGAAAAGGCGCCATTGCCGCCGGCCACATCCAGCGCGACGGTGCCGTCAGCGGCGACGACATTGTCCACCGTCAACCCACCGACCGTGACCAGATCGGGCGTCACCTCACAGCCCGAGCCGCGGTGCGCCAAGGCCCAACGCGTCGCGTTCGACCGCGGCGTGGTAGCCGAAAAGATGCAACGGCACGCTATAGACGATGGGAGCCGTTTCCGCTGGAACCGGCGGCAGATGCCAGGCCACATCGACGATCTCGGCGATCTCTGTCTCCCCCTCGGGGACCAGCGCCACGCAATAGCCCTCGCAGCCCTGCGACATGATCGCGGTTTCCAGCGCCCTTGCATGGCTGGCCTTATCGGCGGCGACCATGAACAGCGCATCGCCCGCCTTTTGCGTGCGGTAGTGGTGATATTCCTCCAAGGGGAAGGAATAGGCGTGGATCGGTGCCAGTTCCTTCAGCTTGGCCGCGCCAAACTCGGCCGGAGCGAAATAGGGGCCAGTGCCGGTGGTCAGCACCAGATCGACGCAGGCGAGATGTTTGGCAACCTGTTTGGCCGGCTCATAAAAGGCGCGCGCCACGACATCCACTTGCTCGGGCAGCGCGTCCAGCGCCGCCTCGAGTGCCGAGGCGTCGCCGCCCTGGGCCCGCTGCACCGCCGCGGCCACCGCCAGCATCAGCGCCATCGCTGCGGTGCTCGATTGCGTGGGCCAGCCGCCCCGCGTGGCGTGAATATGCAGTGCGCCCGGGCATTGCTCCATCAGCGGAGAGGCAAGCGTATTTGACAGGCCGATCGTATAAGCCCCGCGCTCGGCCGAGCCGATCAGCCCGTCGATCACCGGCTCGGTCTTGCCCGAGGAACTGAGGCCGATCACCACTGTCTCGGCGTCGATCGTATGAAGCCCATAGGTGGCGAAATCGAACGCCTCGACCGGCTCGCAGGGTGCACCAAGCGCGGCCTCCAGTGCCGGACGCACGCCATGCCCGGCGATCCAACTGTCGCCGCAGCCGATGGTGACGACGCGGCGGATGGCTCGGTTTGCAAGGTCGCGCCCGATGGCGGCCAAAGGCTCGGCATTCGCCGCAACTGTGGCGCGGATGGCCTTGCCTTGAGTCATCATCTCGCGCTCGGTTAACGCCACGCGGCGAAAGCGCTCCGGATCGCCTGCGGCATCCGAAGAGGACTCGCGTCGGATTCCCTTCAATCGTTGCTCGAAACTCATATCACTCTCCTCACTCTCCGTGCTTGGCGGTTTGGTATTTGCGGGTGCGCGAAAGGGCTGGCACGGCCGCGTCGTTTTCGATATTCCTCATAATGAAGAAAAACGCAAGCAGCAGAAAGGCAAGCAGTGTGGAAAAGGTGCAAAATACTCCCTTGCTGTACCGCCATCAGCGGATTCTCGAGATCCTTGATGACGAGCGCATGGCCAAGGTCGCCCGCCTATCCCAAGCCTTGGGCGTGTCGGCGGTAACCATCCGGTCTGATCTTGATTCGCTGGAAAAGAAATTGCTGCTGCGCCGAGTTCGTGGCGGTGCGATGGCGGTGCAGCGGGCCCGGTTCGAGCGCCCGGTGGACGTGCCCATCCGGAGTTTCACGGCCGAGAAAGAGCGGATCGGGGCCATAGCGGCCGGGATGGTGCGCAGCGGCGAAACCATCATCCTAGATGCCGGCACCACGACGCTGGCCATGGCTATGGCGCTGCCGCAAGACCTGCGGGACCTAGTCGTCATCACCTCCAGCCTCGACATCGCCATTGCGCTGCACATGCATCCGGGTGCCTCGGTCATGGTAACTGGCGGAAAACTAAAGGAATCTGGACGAAACCCGCATTCGCGCTCTCTGGTGCCGCCCTTTGCCGGGCTGTTTCTGGAGCAACTCAACGCCGATTGCGCTTACCTCTGTTGCGCGGGCATCGACGCCGTGCGTGGCTTCACCAATGCGCATCTGGAGGAGGTCGAGGTCAAGCGGGCCATGATTGCCGCCGCACGGCGCACGGTGATGCTGGGGGACCGCGGAAAAATCGGTCATGTGGCTGGCGCACGGATCGCCACAACGCGCGAGGTCGCCGCCCTTGTCACTGACCGCAAGGCTGCGCCTACAGATGTCTCGGCGCTGGAACAGGCCGGCACCGAGGTGATTCTCGTCTGATGTGTGCCGCTGCTGCTTGAGGTGTTGCTTCTGGACTGCGGTGTTTTTGATTTTTTTCTTGCGTAAGGAAAGCCCCATTCCACCCTGAAGTGCAACACCAGTGGCGGTGGTGACCGGTTTTCCGGCCGCATGATGTTGCGTATCGGCCAGGAAGCGGCGACAGTCCCTGTGATGCAACATGGGAGACTGCCATGCCCGAGGGCTACCGCCACCTGACCCGGGACGAAAGATGCCAGATCGGCGCGCTGAAGGAAAGCGGGCTCTCCGACGGTGCGGTCGCCGCCCGTCTGGGCCGTGACCGGACGACGGTCTGGCGGGAGATGCGCCGTAACGGCGGGGATTCGGGATACAGCCCGGGCGAGGCGCAGGGGAGGGCGGAGGCCCGCCGCGGCGCGGCTTCCTCGAACCCGAGGAAGATGACGCCCGACCGGTGGGCGCGCGTGGAGGGGCTTCTGGCGGAGGGCTGGAGCCCGGAGCAGGTCGCGGGACGGCTGCGTCTGGAGGGCGGCTGGACGGTGGGCCGCCAGTGGATATATGAGCGTGTGAGGGCCGACCGGAAGGCGGGCGGCGGGCTGTTCCTGCTGCTGCGGCGCCGCGGCAGAAAGCCGAACTGGCGTGGCGGCAGGCACTCGGGCCGTGGCCACATCCCGGGCCGGGTGGACATCTCCGAGAGGCCGGATGAGGTGGAGAGGAAGGAGCGTGTGGGCGACTGGGAGGCGGACACGATCATCGGGAAAGGCCACAGCGGGGCGGTGGTCTCCCTTGTGGACAGGGCCTCGAAATACACGTATTTACAGAGGGTTGAGCGGAGAACGGCGGCCGCGGTCTCCGCCGCGATGGTGGAGATGCTGCGGCCTTCCGCCGCGCCCGTCCACACGATCACGGCGGACAACGGGAAGGAGTTCGCGGGCCACGCCGGCGTGGCGGAGGCGCTCGGTGCCTCCTTCTACTTCGCGACCCCCTACCACTCTTGGGAGCGTGGCCTGAACGAGCACACCAACGGGCTGGTCCGGCAGTACCTGCCGAAGGGGACGGACCTCCGCGCGGTCAGCGACGCGGAGGTGAGACAGGTGCAGGACCGCCTGAACGCGCGTCCGCGCCGGGCGCTGGGCTACCGGACGCCCGCCGAGGTGCTGCATGAGGCCCGCCCTCCCTGACGCCGCGCGACCGCCTCCCACCGGAGCGCAGGAAGGGGGTGGACAGGATTTCGAGGTCGCGTCCGTCCGGGCTCCGGTCGGGCTGCGCCCTCCCTGCGCCCGGACGGACGCGACCCGCCCCGGCGGAGGCGTTGCGTTGCCCGGAAAGCCCGGATAACCTGCATCCAGACGGGACCACAGCCGTCCCGGGGCCGGATCCGCGGTGCCCGGGGGCCGGAAACCGCGCCTTCCGGCCATTCCCTACGCTCGGGCTACGCCCCCGCCGCGGGAATGGCCGGTGTTGCACTTCGGAGTGGAAGTGGGGAAATGAAATCGGCTTTCAATGATGATACGCCGAGTTTCGGCAGAAAAAAGTTGAAAGGGAGACCACAATGCACCTGACCCGAAGAACTGTCCTAGGCAGCCTGGCGGCTGCCACAGCGCTGACCAGCCCGACCGTCCTGAAGGCTCAGACCCGCGAGCTTGTCATGGTCGGCTACGGCAACGATTCCGACGCCCCGCTCATCGCCGCCGGAGAAGAACTGGGCCGCCGCAACCCCGGCGTGTCGTTGCGAGTGATCGGCGGCTTGTCGGCCGAGGCGCTGGCGCAGATCAAGGCCGCGCGGGGCAAGTCGCCCTATGACCTGGCGGTGATGGGCTCGCCCGCGATCATCAATGCGCTGGCCGAGGATGTGCTGGTTCCGCTGGATTTCTCGCAGATCCCGAACGCGGCCAATGTGGATCCGAAATTCCCGCCATACGGCTATAATGTCGGCCAGCCGATCTGGTTCGAAGGCATCGGCGTCGCCTATGACACTGCCAAGATCTCCACGCCGCCCACCATTTGGAAAGAGCTGTGGAGCGGCGCCTATAACGGGCGCATCGGCATGTGCCGCCCGCAGTCTAATCTGGGTCTGGGGGTGCTGGCAGCCACCAGCGAGGCATTCGGCATGCCGCAGGACGATATGGAGTTCGCCCTGAACAAATGGTTGGAACTAGACCCGCTGGTCGGCCGGTCGCCGCCGCTTTTGCAGCAGATGATCGAGCGCGGTGAGGTGGATCTGGCGCCGCTTTGGCACGTCAACTCGGCGTTGGCCGCCAATTCGGGCCTGCCGATCGGCTACACCAAGATCACCGGGCCGGGGCCGCTGATGCTGCCCACCAATATCGTGCATTTCGTCAACACGCAGGAGGGCACCGCCGATCTGGTGCATGAGTTCGCCGACATACTGCTGACGCCTGAGATCCAATCCATGGCTGGCAGCGCGCCGATCTATTTCGGCACCGTCGTCAAGGGCATCGAAGTGCCGGCCGAGGCTGCGCCTTATGTGCCCTCTACACCTGAGGAACTGGCCACGACGACTTCGCTGCAATGGCCCGACTTCGCGCCGCTGCGCGGCCAGACGGTGGAAACTTTCGACCGCATGTTTGCCGCGTCATGATGCAGGAGACGGCCGATTTATTTTGAGGGGTCGGGCATGGCCGCCCCGGTCCTGCGCATCGGGGCGGTTTCCAAACGCTTCGGGGCGATCACGGTCCTTAAGGATTGCTCGCTCGATGTCGCCGAAGGCGAAATTGTCACCCTGCTGGGCGCTTCGGGCTGCGGCAAGACCACGCTCTTGCGCTGCATCGCAGGGTTCTGGGATGCCGAGGAGGGCGCCATCGAGATCGATGGGAACGATGTCGGGAAATTGTCGGTCAACCGCCGCCCCGTTGGCGTGGTGTTCCAAAGCTACGCGCTTTTCCCGCATCTGACCGTGGCCCGCAATGTCGGCTATGGGCTGCGCATGCGCGGCGTGTCCCGGCGCGAAATCGACGCCCGGGTGGCTGAGGTGTTGGAGACGGTGTCGCTTTCCGATTTCGCTGATCGCTATCCGGCCCAGCTTTCGGGCGGTCAGCAGCAGCGCGTCGCGGTGGCGCGGGTGCTGGTGTTGCAGCCGCGAGTGCTGCTTCTGGATGAGCCGTTCGGCGCTTTGGATGCCAAGCTGCGCAGCGCCATGCAGGTGGAGCTGCGGCAGCTGATCAAACGGCTTGGGCTGACTGCGATCTTCGTCACCCATGACCAGGAAGAGGCGCTAACGATGTCAGACCGCATCGCAGTGATGCGCGCGGGCCGGATCGAGCAGGTCGGCGCCCCTGATACGGTCTTCGACCACCCGGCTACCGCCTATGTCGCCGATTTCATCGGCACGTCGAATTTCTGGGAGGCGCAGGCCCACGACGGCCAGGTCGCACTGCCCGACGGCCAGATGGCGCAGACGCAGCTGAGCGGCGCGTTGCGGGTGATGATCCGTCCGCACAATCTGCGCGTGGCACCCGAGGAGGCGAGCCCCTGGCGCGGGACGGTCTCGTTCCACCGGACGATCGGCGCACTGATCGAGTACCATGTGAAATTGCCAGAAGGGACGACTGTGCGGGTGGCCGCCATGCGGCAGGACTGCGCCCGCCCGCTGCAATCGGGCGCGGCGGTCAGCCTGTCGGTCATCGATCCCGCCTATTGCGCGTTCTATCCGGTCTGATGCCAGCGACGGCGTTTCCCCGACGCGTGCAGCGGGTCAGCCTGTCCGTGCAGGTGCTCGACAAGCTTCTGTCCGGCCGCGGCATCTGGCCGGCGGTGCCGGCGATCATCGTGTTGACGACCGTCGCGGTCATCCCCTTCGTGATTCTGCTGTCCTTGGGCTTCTCCGACATCGTGGTGTCGCGCGGCGCGATCATATCGCAAACCTTTTCGATGACGCATCTGACCAGCGCACTGACCGACCCGCTTTATTGGACAACCTTCCAGCGTTCACTGTCCCTGGCGCTCAACACCACCTTGCTTTGCCTGCTCTTAGGCTATCCTGTGGCCTATCTGTTCCTGATCGGCGGCAAATGGATCCGGCGGCTGATCCTGATCCTAACCATCGCGCCTTTGCTGACAAGCGGCATCGTGCGGACCTATGCTTGGCTGGTGATTCTGGGAGGGCGCGGCGTGGTGAACACCACCTTGATGAATCTCGGACTGATCGATCAGCCGTTGCGGATCATGAACATCCATTGGGCGGTGCTGATCGGTATGGTACAGATCCACCTGCCTGTGATGATCCTGCCGCTGATTGCGGTGATGAGCCGACATGAGGGCGGTCTGGTGGAAGCCTCGGCCAATCTCGGCGCGTCCCGGCTGGGCACGCTGCGCACGGTGATCCTGCCGCTCAGCGCGCCGGGCATCGGCACCGGGGCGGCGCTGGTATTCACGCTGAGCTACACGACCTTTGTGGTGCCGCAGATTCTGGGCGGCGGCAATTACCTCAACGCCGCCACGATGATCTATGAACAGGTGGTCTTCTCACTGGAATGGAGCAAGGGGTCGGTCAGTTCGCTGATCCTGATGGTGACCTGCCTGATCGTGCTGGTGGCGATTGCGATGCTGACCAACTTCTTTACCCGCTGGACGAAAGCGCGCGAAGCATGATCAAGGCCCTGCGCACCGCGTCGCTCGGCGACATTCTAGGGATTGGGTTGATGCTATTCATCGCGGTCCTTTCGCTGCTGTTGCTGATCGCGCCCTCGATCATCGTGGTCATCATCTCCTTCGACACGCGCGCCTTTGTCAGCTTCCCGCCCGAGGGGTTCACCCTTCGCTGGTATGCCGAGGTCTTTGAGCAGACCGAGCTCGTGGGCGCGATGTGGACCAGCCTGAAAGTGGGGCTGATGGTCACCGCGCTGTGCATCCTGTTGGGCGTGCCCACGGCGCTGGCCTGTGTGCGCGGCAAGTTCCGCGGCACCACGGCACTGTCGGTCTTCGTTCTGGTGCCGCACATGGTGCCGGGCATCGTGCTGGGTGTTGCCGTGCTTTTTGCCGGGGCGCTGGTGGGAGTGTCGCCGTCGATCTGGCTACAGGCGATCTCGATCACGGTCTTCATCATGGCGGTCATGGTGCGCACGGTGCAAAGTCGGCTGGTCCGGCTTGATCCGTCGCTGGAGGAGGCCGCCACCAATCTCGGCGCGACCTCGTTCCAGAGCTTGCGCACCGTCACCTTCCCGCTGCTGCTGCCGGCGATCCTTGCCGGGGCGGTCTTCACCTTCGTTGAAGGGTTCGACAATCTGTCGGTGGCGATCTTCACCCATGGCTTCCGCGACAGGCCGCTTCCGGTGGAGCTGCTGGCGCTGGTGCAATACACCTCCACACCGCTGGTCGCGGCGGTCTCCGGCGTGCAAATCCTGCTGGCGATCATGGCGCTTGTAGCGGTGTCGATGAGCATTGGGCTCGAGAAGGTCAACCAATAAGCCGCGCCGGCTGGCATCGGCGGCCTTTCCGCCACGTGGTGGAACCGGCGCTCCGTCGCGGGCCGTATGGGCGTGTCCCGGTCGCGACCAAATCGGTGTCCCTGGAAGCTCGGCGAGACATTTGATAATGGTGCTTGGGCGTCTGATTATTTTGATCAGTCCGACGAGTTGGACCGTCGCAGGGTGAAATTTTCCTGAGATCACTGCCTATTCTATCTGACCTCAGCGCTTGTGGGTAGAGTCGAGGAGAGGGGAGTACTGCCGCCCGCCCGTCACGACCGATAAAACCATGGAACCCAGCACATCCGGAACCTTCGGCGCGTTGGGAGGACTGTGGACCCATCGGATAATTTGTGGGTAGAACCACGCCAAAGCCGGAACATTCAGCCAACATCCGGACTTCGGATCCAGGCGGCACGCTCCCTGCTTGAGCCGAGGTGCAATGACCGCGCGATCCTGCGCTCAGCGGCATCAGAATGCCAGTCGAAATCTCCTGTCGGCCCGACTTGTTTCCGGCCGAGCGGCGGAACGTGGGGCATTAGGCCGGACTCGCGTATCTGGCCGGTCTGTCGGAGATGGTCCGTCACCTTGTCCATGCAGGGCGTGTTCCGGAAAATGATGGCGGCGATGACGGGGTTGAGAGCCATTGTGCGCTTCCGCTGCGCGGCGTCCGACCGGTCATGGATGCGGCCCCACTAATGCGCGAGGACGGCGCGGGCGGGAGAGTGACGGGATTCGCCCTTGTTGAGGCCGGTCTGGCATTCCATGCGGAGGTTGCGACTCTCGATCCAGTCGAGCATGACCCGGTCTCCGTCACGCCTGTCATGAAGTGCAGCGATCTCAGCCGAATCAATGCCCTGTACCATTTGCGCCGTCTGGATAGGGTCGGTCTTGTCCGCGAGCCGGGACATCCGTTCCGGTCCCGCCCTAAACCATCGCAATTTTCTTGCGCCCATGACGATCGCCAGACGCCTCGTCGCACCTCCACCGAACGCACAATTGCAGTCCTGCCCGCCCTATGGTCTGGGCGAATGCTTAGGCGGCGCACGGCACGCCATCGCGTGTCGCCACAGGTCTTGCTATCAGACTGGGAATGTGATAGCAGCCGGTCATTTCAAGAGGAACAACATGCCGCAAATCCTGGTCCGTCAGCTGGCCTCGGAAGCGCACCGCGCATTGAAGGTGCGCGCGCGAAAGCAGAACCGCAGCGCAGAGTCCCTAGCCCGCGAAATTCTCGAAAGTACCCTGGTGCCGGAATCGCACACCGGTCTTGGGAGTCGCATCGCAGCCCTATGGGACGGAGCTGATCTTTCGGACGTCGATCTGGAACGTGACCAGACGCCATACGAACCGATGGATCTGCAATGATTATTCTCGACACGAACGTCATTTCCGAAGTGGCGAAGTCCAACTCCTCGCCGTCCGTTCTCGCATGGCTCGACCGGCAAGCCGAGGATGCCTTGTACTTGACGACGGTCACCATTGCTGAAATCAGCGCAGGAGTTCACAAGCTGGACGCAGGCAGGCGTCGTGACGATCTGGAGCGCAGACTGAAGGACACCGTCGAACTGTTCTCTGACCGATTGCTCACTTTCGATCTTTGCGCCGCGCTTCTGTTTGGCGAAGTCCTGGCCGTTGGGCGCCGCCAAGGACGTGCCATCGGCATTCTGGATGGGCTGGTCGCGGCAATCGCGGTCCATAGCAAGGCCGCAGTAGCGACGCGCGATGTCTCCCCGTTCGAGGCGGCAGGCATTGAGGTCATCAACCCATGGGAGGCGAATGCAGAAACTGGCGCAATCGGCAATCGATGAAAGTGCCACGTTTCCCCCTTATCTGAAAGCTCCACCAATGAAGTCTTCCCGGCAGAATTGCGACGGCGTTACGCCAGAAACGCGAGCCTTTGACTCGACCGATTGGCGAAGGACTCAGCAGTCGCGACCAGAATGCTCTCGGGCACCCCGTGCAGTTTCGCGAATGCTTGCCGAGCCTCTGCGGGCGTTTCCATGAAGAAAGAGTTCACCTGACCCGACTTGACGTCACCTGCACTCAGCGCAGCCGCATGTGCGCTCCCGTTCAGGCACGTCTGGTAAGGTGCGTTCACTGTCGTCAGCAGCACTGATTGCATCTCTTGCGTCATGACGTCCCGAACATGGCGATTTCGCCCCAAAAGGCAATGGTTCTGGTCTCAATTCCATCCACTGCAGGCGCCGAGCCAACACCGGCACCAATTCCAGTTGGATTCATGCCACCAGTTCCGTGATTCCGCGCCTTTCGATCCTGCAATCCCGCAGTTCTCTGCTCTTTCAATTCCGCAACCCAAAGACGTTGCGACACCCCCGCCCCGCCCAATTGCGTGCGCAAGACTGAACAAAAAGGGAACTTCCTCAATGACATTGACAGACTTCGCCACGTCTCACCAGCCCGCTGCCTGAGTGACGGGGCTCCCTAGCACGCTTTCCACTGCGTCCGATGGACGGGCTCTCGTGGACGTTGGCACCGAGATCAATGCAAGAAGCCACTATCGGGCCACACCCCTGGACCTCGCGGCGGCGCGCTCGACGCAGTCAAATGTCCATGCTTTGCGTGATGCGGGCACAAACTTCAGCGCTCGGGACAAGGCCGGAGAATCGCCTTACGACAACGGCACGACGAAATACTGCGTCGTCGTGGACTTTCGAGACCCAATGCTGAAGGCTCGTCGCGTTGGCTGACGTGCTTATGGACGCCCACGTTGCCTGTGGGCAAGGTTTGGAACCCGTGGCGCTTCTCGGCACGGCCTGCTTTGCAATCGGTTGCAAATTGAGGCGGATTGTCGACGTCGGCTAGGGGGTTGGGATCTTGCCCGTGGGCAGGGATTGCAACCCCTTACCCCAAAGCCGGTCAGGCGAGGCCGGCAGACACTGTCCGGACCTTGCCCATGGGCAAGGTTCAGCCTAGGTCGTCCAGAAGTGACGTAATGGCGCGTTCCAACTGCTTCCGGTCGATCGACGAAAAATCGCGTTCGGCCTTGATCTCCAATCGGCCGACCGCTGCAGTGCATTTGACCTGCCCGCAGCGCTCTCGGTATGGAAGGTCGTCTTCGTCCGCCCACCTTGGCCCGCATGCTCTGATCGCTGCGGCGGCTCCCTGTCTCCGTCCAACATGGAATTTGCCTCTGGTCTCTCACTGCGGTCCGTTTCGCCTCCGAACTGCAGCAAGATGTCCAGTTCCTCCGTAGCGTCGCGATTCCTGACGTCGTTCAAGGCGGCCCTGATTTCCACGACGAGCGCGAGGCGCTTCTTCATTTCGGCTTCCGGCGCCACGCCAAGGTTGCGTGAAATCTTCGTCGGGTGCGGCAGCACGTCGCCCAGCTTCTTCAGGAGGGACACGAAACTGCGGATGCGGCTTCGTTTCTAGTAGAGCGCTGACTTGAACAGTTCGGCCACGACCTTGTCGACATCACTCGTACCGGTCGCGGGATCCGCCGCGAAGTTCTGCGCCGCGTGCGCCATCTCGGCAAAGGAAATGTCCTTCCACAACACGTTCTCGTCCACCATGCGGCGATAGAGGCCCGCGACGGCGGTAGGGCCGTCCGGCAAGACCGCCGCAGGCACCGACGCCCATTCCTTGCCCCTGTCTCCTCAAATAGTTTTCAGTAAACGTTCAATCGTCGGCGACCCTGTACAAGCTCAAAGCCCCTCCCGCCCGGCCGTTCCAGAACACGGATCGGGTTCGATCGGAACAGCCCCAGCCAGAAGGGAAGGAAGGGAGCAACGTCGTGCCCTTGCGCTCGGACGAACACGCCCTTCCCGAGGATGACGGCACCGGTTGGCAGGCCGCCGCTCACCGGCGGATGCGGCGAAGCACGAACAACTACCGGAACTGGTCTTCGAATCTTGTTGCCGTCGGCAATGAGAGCGGCGTCCTCAAACTTCAGTCACGGAGCGCATTCATGGCGTACCACCTTCGCACGCATCACCACACGCAAGTTCCTGCGGCGGTTTTCGCGACGAACCCGACCGTCCGGGACGTGAAATTTGAAGAGCCATCTAAACGGAACTTCAGGATCTTCGGCAAATGGTTTTCGCGTCCAGACCGTTGGTTTTCAGCGGTTTTCGGCTGGATTGGCTCCGGTACGGCTGTCATCCTTATGGGAACCTGCTGGTCCGGCCGGACCCCCTGGAGCCGGAACGCCCGCTTCTGCAGCGCGGTCGGCGTGGTGACGACGGGCAGGAGGCTGTCGCCATGCCCTAGCGGACGCAGCTGGTTCAGGACCACGGCCGGGAGGTCGGCGGGCTCTGCTCGACCCCTCCCTGTGGCTTCATCCGCGACGGTGACCGCCTGCGGAAGGATCCCGGCCTGCGGGTTCAGGCGGTCGTCGAGGCGGACTTTGCGCGCTTCCGGTGAAGGCGGATCGGGCCTGCGGGCGACGCATCTGCTCCGGGAGGCGGGTGTGCGGCTCCCGAGCCGTCCCCATGGCGCGAACGCCGTGGTCTGGAGGGACGCGGCCTGTTCGCGGGTGATGGACATCCTGAAGAATCCGGCGACGGGCGGAGCCTACGCCTACGGGAAGGCGCGTTCCGGCTACCGTGACGACGGCACGCAGCTGGCGCTCGAGGAACGGTGGCGCGTCCTGAAGTCCGGTCGCCGACCGTTTCCTTGAACTGGTTTCACTGGCCGGGGCGGAGGCCGCGCAGGCGGTCAGGGAACGGACGGAGACGGCGCTGCGGGCGGTGGAGAGCGCGGAGTTCGAGCTGGAGGCGGCCCGGGGAACCGCCGCCCTTGTTCCTCGCGGACCTCGGCGCCTCGCTGGAGCGGGTCCGGGACGCGCCGGAGACGACCCACCGCGACTGCAGGAGCCTGCCTGTCCTGTCGGGGAGGTCACCCTGCAGGTGGACGGGGAGGGGAGGACCGAGGTTGTCATCCACTGGCGGGGCGGCCGGCCGGACGCATTCCCGCTTCGGCGCAACCGGAGGAAGCTGGCACGACGACACGACGACGTCGGAACGGTCGAACTGGTCCGCCGCCTGGCCCGCTTCCGTCCCGACATCCAGATCGCCACGCCGCTCAACGACCAGGGCCAGGGTCGGCGGTCGGCGCGGGACCGCGGGATATCGGACTCAACGCCCTGCCGTTGGATCAACGCTGGCATCCTGCCCGCCGTCCGTCCGGACGTGTCCGGAGCGCCGCTCCGCGTCCGGATGGGCGCGGACTTCCGCGGCAGGTTCCGTCCCGGCCCGCCGGAAGGCACTCCGGCCGACCGAGCGGCGGTCCGCCCCGCCCGCGGGCCGTTCCCACTGCGTAAGGCCGGGAGGGCGTGCCAGCAGCCGTCCCGTGGCATCAGTAATTGCTGTGTTTTTCCAATGCTTTGCATGCGGTCACAGGAATCACAGGAAAACGTGAACCTGCATCTGGAAGGGAGCGGTACGATGAATAGAAAATTCGCTGCACTGGGTCCTGGACGTGACCATGGACGAGGACCGGCAGCGGAACCGGTCGGACAGCGGGCCGGAGAATCCGGCGCTGATGCGGCGGCTCGCGACGGACGTCGCCAGAATCGCCCCGGGAAAGGACGCGATGCGCGGGAAACCGAGAAGGCGGGCTGGAGCGATGGCGCCCTGATCGAACTGGTCCGCGCCGCAGTCGGAACCGAGCCGCCGCCGCCAAATCCTAAAGCGATTGCCCTACTCGGGGAAAGGTTCCCCTTGCAACCGGTTCCTGACATGGGATAAGGTTGATCGCAGAGACTTGAGGCCACCTTTTCGATACGTTGTGGCTTGAACACCTTCGATATACCGCAGGGGCAGCTTCAGGTCCAGGCAAGAGCTTCGGAAAAACCGCCTGATTCAGGGAGAATTCCGCACGATTGCGGAGTTTTGTAAGAGGCTCTACAGATTGATTTCTCTCGCTGGCCGACTAACGGAGCCTGTATCATGAATCTGCAGCTTACGAAGAATGACGTCTCTAACGTGATTGAGGCCGACCGCGCATATGTCTGGCATCACTTGATCCAGCACAAACCATTCGAGACCGTTGATCCTCGGGTCATCGTCGAGGGGAAGGGTCTGCGCGTGTGGGATGCCCAAGGCAAGGAGCATCTCGACGCAGTCTCCGGAGGCGTCTGGACGGTAAACGTTGGATATGGCCGGGAATCCATCGCCAAGGCAGTCTATGACCAACTTCTGAAACTCAACTACTTCGCGGGTGCCGCTGGCACGGTGCCAGGAGCCCTCTTTGCCGAGCGGCTGGTAGACAAGCTGCCGGGGCTAAGCCGTGTTTATTATACTAACTCTGGGTCTGAGGCGAACGAAAAGGCCTTCAAGATGGTTCGCCAGATCGCTCATAAACGTTACGGTGGTCGTAAGTTCAAAATCCTTTACAGGGACCGCGACTACCATGGAACCACCATTGGTGCCCTGAGTGCAGGTGGTCAGGAGGAGCGAAACTTGCAGTATGGCCCATTTGCCCCAGGATTTGTCCGGGTGCCACATTGTCTTGAATACCGCGCCCAGGAAAGTTGGGATCCGGATTCCGAATCCTATGGCGAATACGCCGCGGGGCTGATCGAGGAAGTGATATTGCGTGAAGGACCCGATACAGTCGGCGCACTTTGCCTGGAGCCCGTAACAGCGGGTGGTGGAGTCATCACTCCGCCAGATGGATATTGGGATCGGGTGCAGAACATCTGCCGCAGGTATGATATCCTGCTGCACATTGACGAAGTTGTCTGCGGCGTGGGCCGGACAGGTAAATGGTTCGGTTATCAGAACTATGGCATTGAGCCGGACATGGTGACCATGGCCAAGGGCGTGGCGAGCGGCTACGCCGCCATCGCGTGTCTGGTGACCACCGAGGCTGTATTTGATATGTTCAAGGACGATACCGATGATCCGCTGAACTACTTCCGGGACATCTCAACGTTTGGTGGTTGTGCCGCCGGACCGGCGGCGGCGCTGGAAAACATGCGGATCATTGAAGACGAGGGACTGCTGGACAATACTCTCGCCATGGGCGAACGACTTATGAGCAATCTCCACGCCCTTTCGGAACGACATGATGTAATCGGCGAAGTGCGCGGCAAGGGTCTGTTCTGCGGGGCCGAACTGGTTGCAAGCCGGGAAACGCGCGAACCGGTTGACGAGAAACTGGCGCAGAAGGCCGTCGCTGAATGCGGTGCCGAGGGGGTGATGGTCGGTGTGACGAACCGGTCGGTCCCTGGCTTCAACAACACGCTGTGTTTCTCGCCAGCGCTGGTCGCCACCTCTGATGACATCGATCAGATCACCGATGCGGTCGACACCGCGCTCGCAAGGGTGTTTCAGTAGACTGGCCCGCAACTGGACCTGCCCAACATCTTTGGGCAGGAGCCCTATTGGGCCATCCCGAATATCCTTCGACAGATCCCTGGCCATCGTTCCGCACCAAATGTTCTGATGTCCGTGTATCAGGGCCTCTCGATGTCAGCCGCGACGCCATTGCGGCCGTTACGTCAGGTCGTTTTGTCGGGCACGCCTCCCGTAGCCGATTGATATCAAAAACGCCGGAAAACAGCGCTTCGGCCGGTGTTCTGTCGACCTTGATGCACCATACTATGTTCGGCATTATGTCCGGCGAAAGCTCCAACTTCGGGAGTCCTGATATCCGGAGTGGGTGGATCCGGTGATGGGTCAAGGCCCAAAAACCGGAACCGTTCCATGATTCATCCATCGAACCCGGCACGGAAGCGAGGGGGAACGGAAGACGGGTGGGACTCTCCCAATCCGTGACTGTGTTTCCCGACTGGCGTAGAGTAATGTTCAGGGACCTGCCATATTGAGGAGAACCGATGGCGATAAGGTACGACAGGATCAGGGAGTTCCTTGACCAGGACGAAGGGGATCCACCGCCGGTGTTCGTGGGTCGCGGCACCATCCTCGACGATATCCTGGACACGGCGGTGCGAAAGGCGGGCCGACCGAAAGTGACCCGGATCTTGCAGGGTGCGCCCGGGGCTGGCAAGACCTCACTCCTGGCAGAGATGCAGAAACGATGGATGGGCAAGGATGGAACTCCTAGGGTTGTGACACTGTCCTCAACGGATATTGTCAATGACACAGCCGCAGGTGTAGGAGCGGTCCTTGATGCCTGGACGATGGATGGAGCGTCCTGGAAAAGGGCTGTGATGGACAGATTGACCGGGCTCAACGCCATCGGGATCGGACCCGGTGGTCTTTCGATCGGATTCTCCGATACGGACATTCCCAAGACACTTAGGATGCTGGCCAGGAAGCATCCAGCGCGGCAAGGATCGGTACCGATCATCGTTGCCGTGGACGAAGCGCAGCGGTTCGCCGGGAGTCCACATTCACCGGAAGCGGGGTTCCTTCAGGAAGTCCACGACGGTTCCACCGGACTCCCTCTGACGCTGGTGCTGGCGGGCCTCTCCGACACCCATGACAAAGTGCGAAAGATGCAACTGACACGAAGTATGAACGTCCATGAGGCCGGAAGACTGAAGATGGCGGAAGCAAAGGATTTCATGGAAAGACTGGGCCAGCATTTCGGTCTCGATATCTCCCACCACATCCCCAGGCTCGATGATCTGGCCGACGTTTGTGATGGCTGGCCCCGGCACCTGCACTACGCAGGCGTTGCATTGGCGGAAGCGGCCCTGAAGACAGATGGGGATATGGAGCGTATGGACTGGACCTGCATGATGGATGAAACGAAGGGAATGCGCCAGATCTATTACAGAGACCAATACAGCCCGCAGATGCGGAAATCCCGGTCCCTGACCGCGGCGGTGATGCGGAACATCCCCAGCCGGAAATCGGGAAAGGGCAAGACGGGTGTCTCGGAGGTGGATGTCCTGAATTCCATCCATCGCCATCATTGCGCTGACGGCCCTGTTGAATGGATGTTGCCGAAAGGCATGGACAATGAGGATTTCCTGGCCCATCTCGTGCATCAGGGCGCGATCTATATTGACAGTGATGGCCGCATCCATTCACCGATCCCCTCGTTCCGGTCCTACTTGATCGAAGCGGGTGCCGGAGGTGGGCAGATTGAAGCCGGACCAATAGAGGGATGACGGGGAGGAGGAGTGCAGTGAAGAAGGAATTGCCCAGCGCCTTCACATTCAAGTCAACGGAGATCGGTGAGATCAACCGAAAGATCGAAGCGAGCGTCTCTGATATTGTCGCTGGAGCTTCTGGTGCGATCGGTCGGACAATCAGTCTGGCGAGGCGGCGGGAGCAAATCCTTCTTGCACGTACGGCAGGAAAAAGAAGTTCTGGCTAACAGGATGTCACCTGTCCAGGCCGGTCTGTCGAAAGCGTGCGAATGGGGGATTAAGATGGTTTCATTCTCATCGTAGCGCTTCTGGGGCGTTCTGCCCTCCTGATAGGCGGTCGTGGAGTTGGATGGAATGCGGTAAGTTCGCTCTGCCGGCACTGTGTCATCAAGAGGGGGCGACGGAGATCTAAAGAAGTGCTTTGCTGGCATGGCATCGCTCGATCAGGGCCATGCCCGGTATGGAGACGCCCGCGCTCCGCTATCGGATGATGTTGCCAAAATTCCATTAATCCATTGATTCAATGATATTTTTAGGGCCTAAAATTCAGTTTCTCCTGAGCCAAACGGTTACGAGCGGAGTTTACTTCCCCACTTCCACTCCGGGTTGCAACACCGGCCACATTTGCAGCGGGGGCATGGCCAAAGCGGCAGAACTGGCCTAACGGCGGGACTCGAGGCTGCCGGGGCTATTGCCGGGTCCGAAGCCCCGTCTTTCTCCGTCGCTTATATCTGGCATCTTTCCCTGTGGATCAGGTGGCTGTAGTCCCTCCACATGGCATTATCCCGTGTTTGATCATGGGACCTGCCGCCGCTTCGTGGCCGACCCGCAACACCACGCGCCAGGGAAATGGGTCGCCACGGCAATGGTTCTAGGCTTCAGGTGGGAGGACGAAGGTATGGAAACGCACCGTATTACAACCCTCAGACCGCTGAGCTGCTCCCTAAGGTCTTTTGGTAGGGAATGCCTTTTGTGGACCGACTTCTTCATCAATCAGAGGCACATACCTGTCGCTCGGTGTCAAGAAGCACTCGTGGATGAGTGTCTGATGTGGGAGTAACACCCCACGGACAGCCAACTCCCGTTCCGCTTTCATCCACTTTATCTTGTGGGAATCTGTGGCAGTTTGGCTAAGCATTGTTTACCTTCTCATTTGGAATTTCAACGGGATTTATCCATGCTATCAATCAGTCTTCGCCGCCTGATCTCTGTGTCAGCCCGATTGAGTGCGGGATCGCGAGGCGACAGCTCGTCCAGATCTCGTCGCAGTTCGAGAGCCTCTGAGGACTCGCCCTTTCCATCCGCAACAAGGCTCCTATAGCAGTTCAGCTTCTTCACAAACTCGTTGTCACCGGGTCGCCCGTTCACACCCATAACGGTTGGAAGAACATCGCCGGCCTCGGCACCATATGTCGGGGCGGAAGCCACTTCGGCGACGATGCCACCCCGCTCCAGCCTGAGCTCCAGAACATTTTCCGGCTTGACAGTCGTCAGCACCTGTGGGCTGTGGGTCGACACTATGAATTGCGTGTTTGGGAACGTTCTGGAGAGGTCAGCGAGAACCGTCTGCTGCCATGACGGATGCAGGTGCAGTTCGATCTCATCAATCAACACGATCGCTTCAGACTGGAGAGGGTCTTCAAGATGGGGATTCCCTTGGGCCATCCTTCGTGCAAGGTCAGCCGCAAGCGCTAACATGATCCGGAACCCGCCACTCAACTGGTCAATCGAAAGCTCTTCGTGCGTACCGTCTTCTAGATCTACGGAGACGACGAAGCGGAGTGGGCTGAGTTCGACTCGGGGATTGGAGACTTCCGGAATCATGGTCGCTATGGCACTGCGCACGGCTTCAAGGTCGCCCAGCCGAAACGTGAAGTTCTGAAGTTTCTTCTGCGTCCTGAGTTCCTCATTTTCCTTAGCATAGAACCATTTGAAGAGATCCCGGAAATTCGTTCGGGGAGACAGTGCGTCTTGTAGTGCAGCGTAGCGTGGAAACTCGACCTCTAGGTCTTTCCGGCGCTGAGGTTGATCGAGCGCTGCACGATCAGTATCGTAGAACGCCACTATTGGCAGATCGATAGGACAATTTCCTTTTCGATCTGCCTCTACGATGGAATCCAGAGCTTCTTTCAAGTTCTGCCTGTCCGTCGTTCGCCTCGCCCCGTGCGCCTGTCGGTCCCACCTTATTCCTTCGGTGGTCGTCAACCCTACCCGCATCCGTGCGGGGTCGCGACCGATGCCTAAGTGGACAGCCGTTCCCACCGGTATCAACCCTACCCGCGGGTCGCGACTGTCCGCTTTGCGGAACCCTATGCCAGACACATCGGGCAGGAGCATCGGAATGCTACCTAGACCTGTGGCGATCGCCGCAAGAACACTGGTCTTGCCATGCCCGTTGTCTCCATGAAGAACCGTCAAACGGGGATCAAGTGGCAAATCAAGTTTCCCTATCGCGCGATAATTCTCGATCTCCACACGTTCCAGCTTCATGACCGCAGTCCTGAAGCAATTGGTGTCGTCAGCAGGATACGCAGCGCCATCAGCACCCTTCGCGGGCTTTTGCGATGCATAGCCATACCAAGCCAGTATGCCGACTCCTCGCGGCCCATTTCTTCTATTCCGTCCGCCACCGCACGCATGTTGTCGCGGCTCCGCATGGGTGCCAGTGTCCGGAACAGAAGCCCAAGCTCCAGTGCCAGGTCCTCGGTCAGCGCATACCCCCGATCCGTCAATCCCGTCGGTCTGCCAAGCCTGATTCCAGATTTAGCCAGCGTTCTCAGCACACGGTGCTCGACCAAGGCGAGATTGCGACCCGCAAGTCCGGCCACACGTGACGCGCTTGTCATGTGCGGAGTGGCGGGAGCGGGCAACTGCCAAACCTCATACGCCGTTTCGACCGGCCCACAGCGCCTCACCCGCAGTTCGTAGCGCGGTGCGGAATCCGGCGTCTCGATCTTCGATATGCGCTGAAGTCGTGCCATCTAGGCCTTGACCTCCGCCGTTGCCGAAACGTAGGCCGCGCCGCTAGAGAACCGGCTGAGCCGTTCAGTCAGCTGCTCCGCGGCATTTCCTTCCATAGCCAGTCCGTTCCCGAAGGTCATTTCGAAGCTCGCCTGGATATCCTGGGAACTGGCGGCCCGCAGCTGCGGCTCGAGAAACTCCCGGACGGGCTGTGCATCGGATACCGGCCCACGGAACTCCAGTTCGAACGTGCCGCCGTCCTGGGTTTCATAGCTGCCCCTGATCAGGACGATCCTTTCCGCTCCGGACACGGCGCCAACCGCGCCGAGAAGACGGAACGCGTCTCCTGCCTCGAACATCCGGATGGTCAGTACTGCAATGGCATCAACGTTCTTCGAGCGGGCCTGCTCCCAGACCTGGACAAGCGCCTCCCTTAACACGCCCTCGGCGGTGAACGTTCTCGGTTTCGGAAGAACACCGCCGTTTTCGCCAGACGATACGCCCGTTGTCCCATCGCTGCCGTCACCCGCTGGCGGCTCGCCGACGCCACCTTCTGCGGTATCGTCCAGCGCACTATCGGGCTCTCGTGGCCACAGGCCGACATTCTTCGCATAGACCATGGTGAAGACCATGGACCGCTCGTCTATCTCGATTCCGGCCGCAGGATCGCCTGGTCCATACAAAAGCTCTCCGCGCTGATACACATACTCGCCCTGTTCGACACCACGCCTGACACCGCGAATGAATATGTCGTCTCCGACCAGAATTGGCAGTGCCGGATCGCGACGAAACTCGTCCCGCAGGGACAGCGATGAGATCTGACCTTTTTTGAGCGGTGTCCGATCACGGACATAAGCGGGCGAATCCGGTTCATCTTCGGGCAGGCGCAGCTTGTTCAGATCGCGCAAGGCCCGAATGACCTGCCGCTGGCCCGCGCCGGGCTGGTCGGATGTGGATTGGATATCTATCGCCGAATGCGCCAGATCGACGTCGCTCGTGCCGACCCTGTGGCGCGACGGGTAGAATACGTGCCGATAGGATTGCTGGATGGCGATCGCAAGCTCTTGCTCCGACCGAGCCTCCAATTCGCGCACTTTTGCCTGCTGGTGTTCCGCAAGTTCGACGAGTCGCTCCGGCTTCTTCATCTCCGCCATTGCCAGCCGGCGAAGGGCCTTGCGGCGCATGTCGTCCCTGCGCACATTGTCCGCAACGACAAAGATCAGATTGTTCCGTAGTGCCCTCAGGGCCGCGCTTTCCGAACCCTTGAACCTGTAGATGCGTTCTATCAAGCTGGGCACGGCGTCGACGGAACCGCCGATGGTCACCGCGTCGTAGCTCACGACGACAAGTTTAGGACGGCCATCCGCCACTTCGTCAGGAACGTCGAACGGGCCACTCGGGAACGGCACCGCTTCGAGTGTCTTGCCAGCGAATATCTGCCGGATCCGATCTTTCAGTTCCGCCCTCGCATCGCCGGCGTCTACGTGATCTTCGGCCCGCCGTATGATCTGGCGCAGGTTAGCCTCCACAAGAAAGCGCATCGGTGCGGCAGGGCGATCGTCGAGATATGCGGAATCGGTGATGAACTTTTTGCGGGCCTCTTCGATGAAACTGATATCCATAGCAGGGCCCAGCACCGAATAGCGCAGCCCTTCCGGCGAAACACCCTTCAGCGGATCGTTGAAAGCAAGCGTATGCATGAATACGGTGCGGGCAACGTAGGACGCATAAGGCGGAAGTCCACCGTGATGCGCGGCATCGACCTCTTCTGCCAATGCCCTCGTCTCGCCTGTTCCTGCGGAAATGTCATTTGAAATCGCCGGAGCATAAGCCGACTGCGCGAGGCGCGTCACAATTTCCTGCCGAATCGGTTCGTGGCCTGGGTCCATGTGATGCAGATGGATAGCCGTCGCGTCCGCGGGCCGTTCGCTCCACATATGCGAAACCGTGCGCGCGAGCAGCCGCAGCATGCCGCGCACCCGCTGGAAGTTGCCAAGCGTCGCCGTCTTGCCAATCAGGGTGTTCAGGACTTCCGGGTGAAGCGGATAGCTTGAACGGAACGCTTCCAAAGCCTCGGGACGGGTCACCCATTCCGGCAGATTTTCACGATGGGTAGCCCATTGCGTCCGATAGGCATCCAGAGCCGCCTCGGCAGCCGATTCATCGATGGACTCGAACAGTCGGCGGCGCAGCACCTGGGCGGTCTCGTCCTCTTCCGTGGGATTCAATAGGGTCGCCTTGCGCGCGGACACGCTTTCAGCTTCGGCCATCTGATCCGCGATGAACTGGTTCTCATCGCTGTAGGCGTCGCTCGCCTGCCCGTCCTTACCGACTGCCAGCGTATAAACGAGGACTGCATTGGGCGCACCTTCCACAGACTTGAAGAGCGACGTCAGAAATGGAGTCAGCTGGTGACGCGCATTCTCTAATTTGTGGACCTTGCGCAGGTAGACGGAAAGCTCGTCAAGCAGGATCAACGTAGGTTTGCCACCAAACAGCTCGCGCAAAGTCTCAGCCCCGGGCGCGACGCGGTCCTCATCGCTTCTGCGTACCCGCTCATACGCCTCTTTGCCGCCGAGCGCTGAAGCGATCTCACCCCAAGGCGTATACGCGAGGTGACCTGTCTCCATACGGCGGCCATTCGCCGGATCGGCGTTTTCGCCGTCGAAGGCGGCAATTCGGACGCGCTCTTTCGATAGAAGCCGAGGATCGACAAACTCGTCAAGGCCCGCAACCTCAACACCACTTCGTGCTGCGTGGCAGAGCGCGATCAGGCCGTGCGACTTGCCACCACCGTACGACGTGTCGAGACGGAAAATCGACGCGACCTCGGTGCCTGCTCCGCTCAGCCTGCCGCACACGTTGGCAAGCAGGTTCTTCAGCCCTCTTGTCGGATAGGTGTTGGCAAAGAAACGGGTCGGATCACGATAGTCTGCGGATCCCTTGCCGACAACGACCTGCGCCAAATCCGCCGCGAAGTCAGCCTCTTTCACGGCACCTGCCAAGACGTCCGCACGTGGCCGGCAGGTCTCGAATATTGTCGGGACTGTCATTCTCACTCAACCAAATTCTTGCCTGCTTCAGATTGACTGGCAGCGTCTGACCGATTTCATCCATCAATCTCCGCCATCATTTACCACCATGAGCCTCGGCTTCTTCGCTATTGAGGTGCCCGTTCATCCTTCCGTCAGCTCGTTGTGACTCCATTTCCGATGCGAAGCAACCGCTCGTGTGCGAGGCATTGTCAGAAAGGCCAAAGGTCATGGGGGCAAGGATGCGGTTCTGACAGTCCTGGACCTTGGAAGACGTACCACTCAGCCTGACCATCAACGAGTTGGGTCAGCTGGAGACATACTGAATCAAGAGGTTAAGGACTCTCTTCCCGTGATTGCAGACCTCGGGTCCGTTGCACCACGCCCACCGCCAATCCGAGGCGCGACGTCCTGTGCCGACTATGCAGGATCCCGAATATCCAAGGGTTGCACCTCAAGCTGAATTGGGGAATCAAGGGTAGGCCAGTTCGCTGCCGGAAATGCCGCTGGCTGAAGCACACTTACAGGTTTCTGAACCCACGGCACTCAGCTGTCTGACCCTGCTGGAAAAGACAGGTGCAACGTAGTAAGGCCTGTCAACACCGAGTGCGGGCGATTCCGACACCGCCGTTCCACAGGAGACCGCTCAATGAGAATGACAACCGAGGAAGCCTTTATCAAGGTGCTGCAGCGACATGGGATCGAACATGCGTTCGGCATCATTGGTTCGGCGTTCATGCCGATCTCCGACCTGTTCCCCAGGGCCGGGATCACGTTTTGGGATTGCGCCCACGAGGGATCCGGTGGAATGATGGCCGACGGTTACACGCGCGCCTGCGGCCGGATGTGCATGATGATTGCGCAGAATGGTCCGGGAATTACTAATTTTGTCACGGCGGTGAAGACAGCGTACTGGAACCATACGCCGCTGCTGCTTGTTACGCCTCAGGCAGCCAACAGAACCATCGGGCAAGGCGGTTTCCAGGAAGTCGAGCAGATGGCAGCCTTCAAGGACATGGTCGCCTACCAGGAAGAGGTCCGTGATCCGGTGCGAGTGGCAGAGGTGCTGAACAGGGTGATCGTCAATGCCCGCAGGGCCAGTGCGCCCGCACAGATCAACGTTCCTCGCGATGTCTGGACACAGGTAATCGACATCGAACTGCCCGCGGTTGTGGAATTCGAGCGCCCATCGGGCGGGGATGCGGCCCTAAACGAAGCCGCGACACTTTTGAGCGACGCAGAGTTTCCAGTGATCCTGAATGGCGCCGGGGTGGTTCTGGCTGGAGCGATACCGGCATCGATGGCACTGGCCGAGCGCCTCGATGCGCCCGTCTGCGTGGGGTATCAGCATAACGACGCATTTCCAGGATCGCATCCGCTGTTCGCTGGCCCTTTGGGGTACAATGGCAACAGGGCGGGAATGGAACTGATTTCGAGGGCTGATGTCGTTCTGGCGTTGGGAACACGCCTAAATCCATTCTCAACCCTCCCTGGGTATGGTCTTGACTACTGGCCCAAGGACGCCAGGATCATTCAGGTCGATATCAACCCCGACCGGATCGGGCTCACCAAACCCATATCCGTGGGTATCGTCGGCGATGCGGCAAAGGCAGCCGATGGGCTTCTGACAAGACTGTCGGACAATGCAGGGGACCGGAATCGAACCAAGCGTAAGGCGATGATCGCACAGACGAAGTCAGCTTGGGCTCAGAAGCTCTCGAGCATGGATCATGAGGAGGACGACCCCGGCACCACCTGGAACGAACGTGCGCGAGCCGCAAAACCGGACTGGATGAGCCCGCGCATGGCGTGGCGGGCAATTCAGGCGGCGCTTCCGAAAGAGGCGATCATTTCCTCCGACATCGGCAATAACTGCGCTATCGGAAATGCCTATCCGACCTTTGAGGAAGGCAGAAAGTACCTTGCTCCGGGTCTGTTCGGGCCATGTGGCTATGGCCTTCCATCAATCATCGGTGCCAAGATCGCCTGTCCTGATGTTCCGGTCGTCGGCTTTGCCGGTGATGGCGCGTTCGGAATTGCCGTGACGGAACTGACGGCCATTGGGCGCCCCGGTTGGCCTGCGATCACCCAGATCGTGTTCCGCAACTACCAATGGGGTGCTGAAAAGCGCAATTCAACTCTTTGGTACGATGACAATTTCGTTGGAACTGAGCTCGACGAGCAGGTTAGCTATGCGGCCATCGCAAAGGCTTGCAGGCTAAATGGCGTCGTCGTGCGCACCATGGAGCAACTCACGGATGCGTTGGCGCAGGCGATCAAGGATCAAATGGCGGGAAATACAACGTTGATTGAGGCAATGATCAATCAGGAACTGGGCGAGCCGTTCCGTCGCGATGCCATGAAAGCTCCCGTCGAAGTGGCGGGAATCAACACGAACGACATGCGGCGGCAGGCAACGATCTAGCACCACCATGCCATGAAAGCCTGCGTTGCAGTCCGCGAGATTGGGTCAGCGCAGAACCTCGCTATCATGAAGTTATTTTGGATACGCCGTTCACTTGGCGGCCTGGTGGAAGGTGCTCCGGACTCCAACGATCCTTTCGCAGGCACAGTTCGACACTTGGTAGCCACTGTGCTGCCAAGTCTGCTGGCAATTCTCACGCACCGAAGCGTTCGACTAGCTCTGGCCTGCCCGTTGCCCCCGAGTCCTGACAACCCCTGTCGTCACGTCTTCCGAATTCGTGCGGCACCTCAAGGCCAAGGGTGACGAGAGAACCAACAGGACTCACTGTAGACCATTTTGTTGGGTTGGCAGCGAGTCGCAGCTACCTTGCGGTTCCCCACGGCAGCAATGATCACTACGGCTCAATGTCTCTCCATACATTCCAAAGACTGGATATGTCGTGAATTCAGTTGCTTGCGCATTGCACGACGCGCGTTTTCCCCTCGACCCTCTCCCGTGTTTCACATGAGTTCCCCGCTCATTGTCGATGAACCGAAATGACCTATCGAGGCCCACATTGGGGCGACGGAATGTTGATCGACGCACGTCGAGAATGAGATCCCGCGACCGGCAATGGCGGCGCGGGAATGGCCGCCCAGCGCAACACAAGTGTTGATTCTCTTTCTGCCGCGTGCTATCCTCTTCGTCACCGCTGCAGGCCCAGCGGGTCCAGAAGTGTCATGTCCGAAAGCTGATCAGCCGAATCGGGCAATTGGAGCCAGGAATGGAGTTCAGAGGGACGCAGAACGAAACCTACAGAAGACGCCCACATTCTCAATGGGAGACCGGGTGAACGCAAAACAGTTCAAGCGGTGGCTGAAGCATCGGGGATGCACTTTCGAGGAGCATAAGCGGGGAAGCGGCCATCTTACGGTCCGGCTGGGAGACCGGGTCTCACAATTGCCAATGCACGGCTCGAGAAGGCAACTTGGCACCGGGCTTATGAATAAGATCAAGCGGGATTTAAATCTGGAGTGACGCGATGCTGTCCTATCCGATCCAGATGCGGGACGATGACTGCGGGATTCTGGCGACGTCACCGGATTTCCCGGAACTCACAACCTTCGGTGATGACCGGCAAGAGGCGCTGGCCCGATCCGTATCCGCACTCGAGGAAGCTATAGCCGCGCGCATGCATGACAGCGAGGACGTGCCGGTGCCATCGGTCGGTGATGTGTGCGTCACCCTCCCGACGCTAACGGCGGTAAAGGTGATTCTCTATCAGGGCATGCGGGATCAGAACATTGGCAAGGCGGAACTGGCGCGGCGCCTCGGCTGGCATCTTCCCCAGGTGGACCGGGCAATGGATGTGGAGCATCACTCGCGGCTGGACCGGATGGACATGGCGCTGGGAGCCATCGGCAAGCGTTTGGTCGTGAAGACGGAGGAAGTGACGGGATAGGCATATGGACACGACCGTTGCGTGCCGATTGCAAAGGTGGTCCCTGAAGGGCTGTGTCGCACAAATATGCCGGGTTTTGTGCGTTCTTGCTGGGCAGATAAAGGTGATGCACGTATGCATATAGAACCGTTGATAGGGCCAAATACAATGCCGACAAGCGGTTCAGAAGTGTCGTCGCAAACTCCTGGGCGGCGGAATTCCTCGGATCGATGCTCCGCTATGCTTCGATTGGGTGAACTAGGTCCGCCATGATCTTAGCGCAAATCCATCCATGTCGATGAGCCAACAGACTGTGATGTCGTTCGTCAAATTGAGGTCGTCTACGATTGGCTCGGAAACGCAACCGAATCCTCGTAGTGCGCCGAGGTCTCCGAAACTCGCGATGGATGCTGTTTTCCAGCCCAGGGAAACACGGACTCCTGAGAGCCAGCGAAGCTACCAGACCCGTGCGTTAACCTGATAGGCATCGGCAAGGGCAACGATTTAGCGGAAACCCACTGTGCAGTAGCTTGGGAAGTTCTGCAAAGGCAACCAGTCAGGACATGGCAATGGCCACCACCGTGGCCGCAACGATGTCGTCAGAACTGGCACCACGAGACAGGTCGCAGACGGGTTTGCGGAAACCCTGCAGGAATGGGCCGATTGCCTGAGCGCCGGATAGTTCCTGCACAAGCTTGTAAGAGATGTTGCCTGCGTCCAGATCCGGGAAGATCAGCACATTGGCAGCGCCGTCACCGAGCCCCTTCCTTTCGGCGATCGCATGATTCAGCGCTGCATCCGCCTGGATCGGCCCGACAAAGCCAGCAGTCTCAGCCGCTTTCCGAACCAGTTCGACAGACGGACCAGTCCCGGATGAACCTGTTGAATACGAGAGCATCGCGACACTCGCTCTACCAAGCAGAACATCAGCCGACCTCCAGGACGCCAAGGCGATGTCGGCCAGTTCCTCCGCGTTAGGTGCTGTATTGACGGCGCAGTCGGCGAAAATCATTTCGCGACCGCTCGGGAAGACCATCAGAAAGAAGCTGGACACGGTGGCGACACCTTCCGCAAGACCGATGCCTATGGAAGCGGCCTCAATCACACGCCTCGTCGCCGCTTCGGCACCAGCGATCATTACGTCCGCCTCCCCGGCACTGACCATCGCAGCGGCACGGTAGAGAGGACGGGCAAGCATCCGACGCGCAACCGCCTCCTTGAGATTTCGGGTTGATACCAGTGCGGCAATGTGGTTCTCACTTGGATTGCTGGCCACCGGGATTGGCACTGCAAGCCCTTCTGAACGTAGGCGTGCCGCCGCGTCCAACACACGTGGATCGTCCATCTCAGGAAAGACAACACTTGCGGTCCTTGCCCTTGCCATATCAAATGCCCGTTCTATAGCGCTCACAGTTTCCCCCTAATCCAGACAGATAAAGGAGACCCTGATGTCCGACAGCGTCAAGATCAATCGTGGTCTGAAAGGCATCTATTTCGAGCGCTCCGCCGTGTCGGATATTGATGGAAGCAAGGGGCGACTGAACTATCGAGGTTATGACATCGACGATCTGGCCGAATACGGATCGTTCGAGGAGGTGGCATACCTCCTGCTAAACGACGACTTGCCCAACGCTGAGCAGTTTGCGGAGTTTGACTCCAGACTAAAGGCAGCAAGGGAACTACCGGAGGAAATCTACGATATCATCCGTGCCACGAAGGATGGACACCCCATGGATGTGCTTCGCACGGCGGTTTCCGCACTGGCTGCTCTGGAGCGAGGAAGCCAGAGGGCGGATGAGGCAGGATTCCTGGAAAACGGAGTGCGGCTTACCGCGCAGGTGCCCGTGATCATCGCGGCACACGAACGTATCAGGAACGACCATGAGCCGGTCGAACCTGATCTTTCGCTTGGCCATGCCGCAAACTGGCTATGGATGCTGAAAGGGAACAGGCCTTCCACTGAAGCCGAGAGATTGGCTGATCTGGATCTGATCCTGCATGCCGAGCATGGTTCGAACGCCTCTTCATTTGCGGCACGCGTGACTGTCGGGACTGAAGCGAATCTGCATGGCGCTGTCGTAACCGCCCTTTCCACACTTGCCGGTCCCGCGCATGGAGGTGCGGCGGAAGATGTTATGAAGATGGTCCGGGAAATCGGATCACCAGACCGAGCTGCTGGCTACGTCAAGGCGAAACGCGCCAACCGGGAACCTGTCACGGGCTTCGGCCATCGCGTCTATCGCACCGAGGATCCCAGAGCCAGACATATGCGCGCCGGAGTCGAGCGGCTATCCAGGGAAATGGGACAACCCGAATGGTTCGAAATTCTACAGGCGGTTGTCGATGCAATGAAACCCTATGTACGGCATGGGTTGAACGTGAATGTCGATTTCTATTCAGGCGTGATCTACCAGCTTCACGGTATTCCGATGGATCTATACGTTCCAATCTTTGCGATTGGTAGGGTTCCGGGCTGGGTGGCCCAATGCCAGGAGCAGGTCCGTCAGAATATCCTGATACGACCGCTTACTCTCTATAACGGTCCTGAGCCGAGAGATTGGGTGCCCTTGAGTGAACGCTGAATTCGCTTACTGATGCGCTTCAGTCCATCTCAGGTTCAGTCTACGGACCACTAAAGCGTTACGGAATTCGTTCAGCAACCGCTCTCTGCTTGAACACCCCAATGCAGCACCCGTAACGCGGTGTGACTGACTCCTGTTTGGACGAGGCTTGATATTTGGAGACTCTGGCCAACTCTCCGGATTGGATGATCCGACGCGATCGGTTCCGGCTGCCGGACGACGTTGAAGGAAATTCAATCCCGGCGATTGGACGAACGCAGTGCTCCGGCCACAGAAGCTGCAAAGATGACTCCATCGCTCGGCGCAAGGGAAGGTCACTTCGGAAACGATGCACCTCAACGGAGTCGGCTCCTGATCGCTGGTCCCGCGGATTCCACAAAGTTCACGCCAATATCGGAATCCATGCTGAACAGGCTGCATTGAGCGGCACCGGTACCTATCGTGTCTGATGCGTTTTCAGACCATCGAATCCATAATCGGGTCCTGGATGTTCGGGTCCGCCATCATCGCGGCAGCTGCATTCCTTCCAGGCGAGTGCAGCCAACCTAGGAAATCTGCCCCGATGCCCTGAAGGGCCATCAGTTTATGCTGACGGCACAGTCAGCGTCAATGCTGGATCGAAGCCTTTCCCTTCAGCATCGCCCGGATAGCCGCGGGCATTCATCACGAAGTGGATATCCCCGTGCTCACCAAGACCGCAATGGCGCCTGTTCGAGTGGCTGTGGCCACAGATCCAGTAGTTTATGTCATGTTGCCGGATCTCGCTCCAGAGATGGCTCGCAAAGCCGGCATTCAGCGCACGTTTGGCAGCGTTTCCGATTTCGTAGCGAGGATCGATCAAATCGCGTACCGGCAGGTGGTGTGTCATCACAACTGTCGCGCCGTCAAATGGCCGGGAGAGCGCATGGAAAACTGCAGCCCGGTCACGGTGATGCTTGGCCAGCATGTCATTGATGGTGAACGGCTTGACTGGATCGATACGGATCGCCTTGTAGTCTCTCAGGGAATTCCCAACCACCAGCCTGGCGAGAACCTCGTGTGCTGGCCCGTAGAGACAGCAATCGGTCCAAAGGGTTGCGCCGACAATGCGCACACCGGCCACCTCTGTCGTAACGACGGGCGGATCGGGCTCACTGCGCAGCACGCGAACATCCAGTCCCTCGGCATGCAGACTGGCGAGCTGACGGTCTTCTTCAGCGCACAGTATTGACCAGACCGATCCATAACACTCGTGGTTTCCCCAGATTACGATCACGGGGCACCGGTATTTCCGAGCGGCGCGGGCTGGGATATCGAGGTGACGGCAGTGCGTGTTCGTGTCCCCACCAATCAGTACCGCATCGATCGGATCAGCTAATTCGGGAAGGTCGAAACCTCCCCAGAACTCGTCATGAAGGTCCGTCCAGACCAGAAACCGAGCTGTCATCAGATTTGCACTCTCACCATTGGGCGACATGTGGCCACACCGGACATCAACTCACTCGCATCTTCCGGCAATTGGCACATCCTGCACTTCGGAGTTACAGGGGTGTAAATCAACTAGGCGACTCTCTCAAAGCGCACAGGGTTCTGTAGCTCGCTGTTTAGGCATCGACGCAGCCGCGACCGCTCTGGTAGATGTTGCGATTGCAGGAACCGGGATCCGGATTCCGAAAATCCGCTTCCATTTGCCAGCGCGGAATTCTCCTTCGGCATCGGAAACTCCAGATTCGAGTTACGCCACCAAAACTGCCCGCCCCAGACATTGCTGAGCCGTCTCACTCGGGAGATCTCCAATACCGCTGGACGCGTGATCGGTAAATTCCAACTTGACTGCGGTGAAAGTTTCCTTGACTTTTTCATGGCCTCGGTTGAATTGCCATGTGGGAGGAAGAAGTCCGTGGAAACAACGCTGACCCTTGGCGCTGATCTCAGGAGCCTACGCAAGAGCCGTGGCTTGACGCTGGAAGCGCTTTCGGCTCAGCTCGGCCGGTCAGTTGGTTGGCTCAGTCAGGTAGAGCGTAACATTTCCCAACTCGATGAGGATGGATTGACTGCCATTGCCAAGGCGCTCGACGTGTCCGTGACACTCTTCAACGCGCCGACGGAACGGCCAAGGAACGAGACGGGGCGCATTGTTCGCAGAAATGCCCGGAGAGACATTGGCGACCGGGTGCCAGGATTGATCGAGGAGTTGCTGTCCCCCGACCTTACCGATGCCTTCGAAGCAATTCATTCGACGTTCATGCCTGGCGCGGAATTACCCGCCCCGACAACTCGGGAAACTGCGGAACTTGCCATAGTGATTTCGGGAAAGCTTGACGTCTGGATCGGAGACCGGAAGTTTGTCGTTGGTGAAGGAGACAGCTTTCGGGTGCGTAACGAGTCGTTGCGCTGGGCCAACCCCTACGACTCCCCGGCCGTGGCGATCTGGATCATTTCGCCTCCGGTCTACTGAAATGGCATCCGTCAATCATGCAGAGCGCAATCCACTTGAAACAACAGGCACTGTCTTGCGGAATTGGCCGGAGCGGAAACCCGGACTGAACCGCAACAATGGAAAGTGAGGAGGGAACAATGGTCGGTCGTCCTGCAACCGCACGCGTGGTCATCATAGGTGGAGGTGCCGTGGGTGTGTCATCGCTCTACCATCTGGCGAAGGCCGGATGGACAGACTGCGTGCTTCTGGAACGGAATGACCTGACTGCGGGATCAACCTGGCATGCGGCGGGAAACGTGCCCACTTTCTCAACCGGATGGGCGGTGATGAACATGCAGCGATATTCGACTGAACTCTACCGCAGCATTTCGGGCGAAGTCGACTATCCCATGAACTACCACGTCACCGGGTCGATCCGACTGGCGCACTCACGCGAGCGGATGATGGAGTTCGAACGCGCTTGCGGAATGGGTCGGTATCAGGGGCTCGGCGTCGAGACGATCGGTCGGGCGGAAATCCGGGATCGCTATCCCTTCATTGAAACCCATGATCTTGAAGGTGCGCTCCATGATCCAGATGACGGTGATATTGACCCCGCCCAGCTAACCCAGGCGCTGGCAAAGGGTGCCCGTGACCTAGGTGCCGAAATCCTCCGGTTTACCCCCGCGACTGGAGTGAGCCGGCGCGGCGGCGAGTGGGTCGTTCACACGGACCAAGGTGACATTCGCTGCCAAATTGTCGTGAACGCGGCGGGATACTACGCGCAACGTGTGGGTGAATGGTTCAGACCTCACGGAGGACGCACTGTGCCGATGATGGTGATGAGCCATCAGTACATTCTTACCGAGGCCATTCCCGCACTTGAGGAATGGTGCAGGGAAACCGGCCTTGGGAAACTGCCGTTGCTTCGCGACGTCGACACGTCTTACTACCTGCGACAGGAGAAGTTCGGGCTCAACCTGGGGCCCTACGAGCGGAACTGCCGTGCGCATTGGGCCACTCCTGAGGATCCGATGCCCGATGACTTCTCGTTCCAGCTGTTTCCGGATGATCTTGAGCGTCTGGAGCCCTATGTTGAAGACGCCATGGCCAGGGTGCCAATTCTTGGCTCCGCAGGAATTGCCAAGGTAATCAACGGGCCCATTCCCTATGCACCGGACGGCAATCCGTTGATTGGGCCGATGCCAGGCGTCCCGAACGCGTTCGAGGCCTGTGTATTTACCTTCGGCATCGCACAGGCCGGCGGGGCCGGAAAGATCCTCGCGGAATGGGTGACTGAGGGCCAGACCGAGTGGGATTGCTGGTCGCTCGACCCCCGTAGATACACCGACTACACTGACCATGAGTTCTGCATTTCGAAAGGTATGGAGGTCTACGGCCACGAATATGCCATGCACTTTCCATATCAAGTCTGGCCTGCGGGGCGGAACCGAAAACTCTCCAGCCTTCATTCGCGGCTCGAAACGGCCGGCGCCGTGTTTGGCACCTACAATGGTTGGGAGCGTGCAAACTACTTTGCGGAGCCAGGAGACGACATCTCTGAAGAATCGACACGGACCTGGGACCGGAACGGCCCTTGGGAAATCCGCGTCAGACAGGAATGCGAAGCTGTGCGCGACAGCTGCGGTGTTCTTCCGATCACGGGATTCACGCGACTGGCCGTGGAAGGACCGGGTGCGCGCGTCTGGCTCGATGGGTTGACAGCTTCGCAGCTTCCGCCAGTCGGACGGGTCGGCCTGGCCTACTTTCCAGATCCGCAAGGCCGGATACTTACGGAAATGTCGGTCATCCCCCGTTCCGATGACCGAATCTGGCTGATAACCGCCGCTGCCGCACAGTGGCACGACGGCGAATTGCTTCGGAATCAGGCGCCGAAGGGCATTGAGGTCCATGATCGGACAAAGAAATATGAATGCCTCCTCGTTACGGGCCCGCAGTCGCGCGAGGTGCTATCCGCAATCAGCAACGCAGATCTTGCGAAGGGCTGGCTGAGTTTCCAGGAAGCTACTGTGGCCGGACAGGATTGCGTATTGCTGCGGATGTCGTTTGCAGGAGAGTTGGGTTGGGAAGTGCACTGCGATTTCGATGCTGCACCAGCTGTCTGGGAGTCGCTGATGGAACTGGGCTGCAAACCGTTTGGAATGTGGGCGCTTGATCGACTACGGTTGGAGAAGGGTTATAGGGCGTGGAAAGCGGACCTATCCACAGACTACTCGCTATTGGAAGGTGGACTGGACCGTTTCGTCAGATTCGACAAACCACATCATTTCCCCGGAAGGGCGGCACTGCTGAACGAACGACAGCAGGGATTGAGGAAGCGGTTTGCAACGCTGATCATCAAGGCTGGCGATCAGGATCCGCCATATATGTCAACTGTATGGGACGGGGAGCAGGTGGTGGGCGAGATCACAAGCAGCGGATGGGGATATCGTGTCAATGCCTGTGTTGGGTTGGCGATGATAAGGTCCGAGCTCGCTGTGGAAGGGATGCAACTGGAAGTGGAGATATTTGGTACCCGATACCCTGGGACCGTCCAGGCAGATCAACCGCTTTGGGATCCAGGTAATCAGAGACTTCAGGCATGAAGGACCGGCTGTGTTCGGCGTTCAACCAGTCGAAACACTCTCCGTCGTCGGCGTGATGATTGCAGCAATTCGGAAACGGGATATCTCATAGATGAAGCTACCAGTGTCAGCAATCCGCTGCATAGAACAATGGAGACTTGGTTTCGTGGCCACGGTGACACCAGGAGGGCGGCCCAGTCTCTCACCGAAAGGGACTTTCATTGTCGTTGACGATGAAACGATCGCGTTTGGTGAGATTCGCTCGCCACAAACGGTGGCAAACCTGACAGCGAACCCTGAATTGGAAGTGAATTTCGTCGACCAGTTCATTCGGAAGGGCGTCCGCATCCGAGGTCGCGCCGAGTTCGTGCGCCGTGGAACAATGCAGTTCGAGTCACTGTTTCCGGAATTCGAAGCGCAATGGGGTGAACTGGCAAATCGCATAAACATGATCGTGAAAGTGCCGGTCGAAGAAGTTCGTCCGTTGACCACGCCGCCGTACGACGACGGCGCGACCGAAGAGGAAATGATCGCACGATACAAACGGAAGTTTGCGGAGATGTACCCATGAATGTTCCCTCCCATGCCCGAGCGGTCATAGTTGGTGGTGGCGTAATCGGTTGTTCGGTTGCCTACCATCTGGCGAAACGGGGATGGCGGGACATCGTTCTGCTGGAGCGCCGAAGGCTGACCAGCGGAACCACCTGGCATGCCGCGGGGCTGATCGCGCAGCTTCGCGCCACGGCGAACATGACCCGACTCGCAAAATACAGCCAAGAGCTCTACGGCGGACTCGAAGACGAGACCGGAGTTGCCACGGGCTTTGCCCGTGTTGGATCAATAACCGTGGCGCTGACCGAGGATCGAAAGGAGGAACTCCTCCGCCAAGCCTCGATGGCGCGTGCATTCGGCGTTGAAATCGAGGAAATAGGTCCGGAAGAGGTAAAGTCACGGTATCCGTACCTTAGCATCGTGGATGTCAAGGCAGGGGTCTATCTCCCGAAAGACGGACAGGGCGATCCATCGAACATCGCTTTGGCGCTGGCCAAAGGCGCAAGGCAGCAGGGCGCTAAGGTCGTCGAGGGCGTCAGCGTGACCGGGGTGATTCGGGAAGGGCGGCGGATCACCGGTGTACGATGGAGTCGCGGAGCCGCGGAGAGTGGTATAGTCAACTGCGAGTATGTAGTGAACTGCGCGGGCATGTGGGGTCGTGCCGTCGGGCAGATGATGAACACAAACGTTCCTTTGCAGGCCTGCGAACATTTCTACATCGTCAGTGAGCCAATCGAAGGGCTCTCCCGTCTTCCGGTCATCCGAGTGCCGGACGAGTGTGCCTACTACAAGGAAGATGCTGGAAAGATCCTCCTCGGCGCTTTCGAACCGGTGGCCAAGCCTTGGGGCCTTGACGGGATTCCGGAAGATTTCGAGTTTGGCCAATTACCCGAGGATTTCGACCACTTCGAGCCAATCCTCCAATCCGCGGTGAAACGAATGCCAATTCTGGAAAGCGCGGGCATTCACACATTCTTCAATGGTCCGGAGAGCTTTACACCCGACGACGCCTACCACCTTGGCCTTTGCCCGGAAATGGACAACGTTTGGGTCGCCGCGGGCTTCAACTCGGTGGGCATCCAGTCAGCGGGTGGGGCGGGAATGGCGCTGGCTCATTGGATGGAGACCGGTGAACGGCCGTTCGATCTTGGGGATGTGGATATTGGGCGGATGCAGCCATTCCAGGGAAACCGGCGCTATCTTGCCAATCGCTCGCGCGAAACTTTGGGGCTGCTCTACGCCGATCATTGGCCTTACCGCCAGAAGGAGACGGCACGGGGAGTACGGAGGACGCCATTCCATGAACATCTGAAAGCACATGGCGCCGTCTTCGGCGAGGTCGCCGGATGGGAGCGAGCCAACTGGTTTGCCGGGGACGGGCAGGACCGTGCATACCGTTACGGCTGGAAACGGCAGAATTGGTTTGACAGCAGCGCCCGCGAGCACATGGCAGTGCGTGACAAGGTCGGGATCTACGACATGTCGTCATTTGGCAAGCTTCGGGTGGAAGGCCCGGACGCGGAGGAATTCCTGAACCTTGTCTGCTGCAACAACCTCTCGGTCCCCTTGGGGAAAATCGTCTACACCCAGTTCCTGAATTCCCGCGGCGGTATCGAGGCGGACGTTACGGTTACCCGATTGTCCGAGACCGCCTTCATGATCGTGACTCCAGCCGCAACCCGTCTTGCCGACGAGACATGGCTGCGCCGGCAATTGGGCGACCGTGGACTTACGATCACGGATGTGACCGCCGGAGAGGCGGTCATCGCGGTGATGGGGCCCTCGGCCCGAATCCTGTTGCAGGCGGTCAGCCCAGCGGATTTTTCGAACCGCTCCCATCCGTTTGGAATGATGCGGGAAATCGAACTTGGAATGGCGATGGCACGGGCGCACCGAATCACTTATGTCGGCGAACTCGGGTGGGAGATCTATGTTTCCTCCGATATGGCGTGTCATGCATTTGAGACCATCTGGGAGGCAGGTCAGGCGATGGACGCCAAACTCTGTGGCATGCACATGATGGATTCGTGCCGCATCGAAAAGGCGTATCGTCACTTCGGGCACGACATCACGTGCGAGGACCATGTGCTGGAAGCGGGACTGGGATTCGCTGTGAAGACGACCAAGCCGGATTTTGTGGGCCGCGACGCCGTACTGAGGAAGATGGAGAAAGGACTGTCCAAGCGGTTGGTACAATTCATCCTTGCCGATCCCGAACCACTGCTGTTCCATAATGAACCCATCATACGCAACGGCGAATTCGTCGGCTACCTGACTTCCGGAAACTACGGCCACGCACTTGGGGCGGCGGTCGGTATGGGATATGTGCCCTGCCGGGGTGAGAGCCCGGAGGAAATTCTGGCATCGGATTATGAGATTGAGGTTGCCGGTGCCCGCGTTAAGGCCAGGGCTTCTCTGCGCCCGCTCTACGATCCGGAAGCCGAGAGAATTCACGTTTGAGCAGTTGGTTGTGTAGGAAGACAGGTCGAACGTCTTGACGGATGTGGATCATACAACTGGAGAGGAAGCCAATTCCCTATCCCTTTGCCAGCAAGGCCGGAACCTGCCAGCATCAGTCGGTCTAACCATAGCGTTCGACAAATCGGCGCAGAATTGAACCGGGCGCATGAACTTCGGCCGCATGGCACTCTTCGATCAGGCGGTCGGCGTCGTTGGGCGGAAAATAGCCGTAACTTCTGTAGATCCGTATTCGAACCTCAAATTCGGTTGCGTCGGCTTCTGGATGAAACTGCGTGGCGTAAACGTTCTTCCCGTAGCGGATCATCTGATATGGACAGGCTTCGGAACCCACAAGATGGATCGCGCTTGGTGGCAGGGATTGGACAGCCTCCTTATGGCCCACGAATGCGTTGAACTTTCCGGGGCAGTCCGCAAGTAGGGGGTCGCTGCGTCCATCTTCGGTCAGCGAGCAGGCGGATGCGCCAACCTGCTCGGAGAACCGCTCCTTGGAAACCGTTCCACCAAGATGTTGGGCCAGGATTCCGATGCCGTAACAGCAACCAAGGAACGGCAGATCGCGACCGGTGATTTCCGGCATCATCGCCATCATCGCCGCTTCGATTCGGGCTTCTTCCGGGGCCTTGGTGTCCGGTGGATCGCTAACGCATCCGGGACCCCCGCCAACGATGATTCCCGCGAAGCTGTCAAGCCGCAATTCGGTTGGAATCGGCTCGCAGTCAAGTCGGATTCGCTTGGTGCGCTCGGATGCGAGGCCACCCATATGCAGAATGGCCGCGAATTCGCTGTCCGACGCCTCGGGTTCCGGTCGAAGTTGCAGAATCAGAAATGGTCTATTCATTTCAGGAAAGGGCATATCCCCTTAGAACAGTCGGGTCCACAACTTGTGTCAGCCTATGCCGCTAGTGTAGCGACATCATTGCGTTGACGGGTAAAGGGACCTGAGCCTGACGCGAGCGTCGGCTGTCGTGAAACGCCAGTTGACGGTGGCCTTCTCCCGGTTCCTCCGTTCCGCCCATGCCCCGGTCTGCCGGCACATCGCCGCCCGGTCGGGAATGCGGCGGTCCAGGCACTGGCGCACCATGGCCCCGATCCCGGCCTCGGCCACGTCCGACCAGCCTGCGCGCCTCGGGGGATGGTGGATCTCCAGCCGGGCGGCGATCCGCGCCGCCTCTTCGGGAGGGAACGTCTCGTAGAGGGAGCCGACGGTGTGGACGTTGAGGTTGTCCATCACGAGCACGATGCGCTTGCCGGGGAAGGTGACGTCGACAGGCCCGCGGATGACCCTGGCCCAGTCCCTGCGCGTCCGGCGGTCGGTGACCTTCACCTCCCGCCATCCGAGCAGCGGGGCGAACAGCATGAACAGGTTCGCGGTGCCGTTCCGTTCGTATTCAAAGTCGTGGACGGCGGGGTCGCCGGGGCGCACCGGCCGAGGCACGCGGGTCTCCTTCGTCTGCTGGCGGGAGGTCTCGTCCATGCAGACCAGAACCTCGTCATCCGTGAACTCCCGCTGGTGCCGCTCCAGAACGTCCTCCATCGCGGCGACGAAGTCGCCGCTGGCCTTCGGCGGGATGCACCAGTACTGCCTGAGCCACGGCTTCACATCGTTTTTTTTAGAGTCTTCCTTACGGTCTCGTCCGAGATCGTGTCGACGATCTCCAGCTCGACAAGCCGGTCCGCCAGCAGCTGCATCGTCCACCGGCTCCGCCCCTCCGGCGGCTGCGAGCAGGCGATGGCCACCAGCTTCGCCTCGCCCCCGCCGTCGAGGCTGCGCGCCTTCCGGTTCTTCTGTTCGCGGCGGACCAGCGCCGCCTCCAGACCCTCCCCGGCGCAGCGGCGGCGCACCCGCTCGACGGTCGACTTGCCGATCTCCAGGACCGGCGCGATGTCGCAGTCGGTGCGGCCCCCGTCGTCACGGTCCTCGTCGGCCAGAAGCAGGATCCGGGCGTGACGGCGCCTGTACGCCGCCGCCCTGCTGTCCGCCAGCTGCCGCAGCTCCGCCCTCTCTTCGTCCGAGAGCCGGACCCGGTAAATCTTGCGTCCCTTGTTCTTGGGAGTCCCCGTCCTCTGTGCCATTGTCCGCTCCGTTCCATGATGCGGGCCGGGGGCGGTCTGCCGCCGCCTTCCGCCGCCCGCGGGTTGCCTGAGGCCGGAACAGATGGCATGAAGCCTGGAGACAGTCAAACAGAATACTCATTTCTACGATGGCGCTACACTAGGGGTAGACCGCCGACTCCTTGAATTTCATTACGATCATGTCGTGTCGATACATAGACCTCCCGACGCTGTAGCTGAAGATCCGGCTACTGGTCGGCAGCTACTGGAGCGTCCGGATTCTGCTTCAGAAACTCGGGCAAGCCGTGGCCGGTCCGAACAAGAGTCGTCTACTGGACATCGCGGTGGTCGACGGTGCTACACACTGTCCCGTTTGAAAGGTGTGACCGTCTGGCCGATCGGATGCGTCGCGGTGGCGAGACCCCTGTTGCCAGCGCAATTGAGCTTTCTGGGAATGGCGAGCAGAAGCGCATCCATCTGGAGTGGCTTAGGACTTAATTCCCGACCCATTCGATGTGCCAAAACCTCCGACACTCGGCAAGCGACGCCCGTGACTGGTTGTGCTGGCAAGATTCCGTTCCAGCTTTCCGAAAATTCGGGGGCTGCTGCTCTCAGCGCGGCACCGACAGGCAGGTTCAGTCTCCGCACGGCCGACGCCCGACAGGACGATCCGGAAAGACAGGATCGACCGAGCACGACGCAAGCGTACCTGTCGTAAGGAGAAGGAATCCCTGATGGAACAAACTGGTCTGTAGAGCACGCCGCTTGAGTCTGTTTCTGGACTGTTTGCAGATTGGTGGCGGCTGATTGTACTTGCTCCCGCAATTGTCATTCTGCGTAGTCGACTTCGTAAACCGTCACTTAAAGAGGATCGCCTGTGGAGAAGTGATCGAAAGCAGAGCCACGCGACTGCCCGGAAACTGTCGATAGAGCAACTTCGCCCGAATTAAGGGATCGTGAATCCACCCCATGCGATCATGGGGAATGCCTAAATGACTGACGGAGACGGGGCGAGAGTGACTGGACAGAAAATCCGGATCGCAGGGATTGACGCGCCTGAATTGAACCAGAAGGTCGGGCGTCTGCTGCTGGGGGAGACGATTCTGCAGCATGAGAACGGGAGTTTCTGACGGAAGCCAATCACGAAATCGAACCAATGAAGCGCTTTGCCTGGTTGGCAACCTTTGCCGCCGCGATTCGGTCCAGATCGAACAGGCGCTTGAAACTGCGGGCGCAATTCGTGTGCACGGAGGATGATTCGACCATGGTTGAAACGAGTTCTGCCGCTTCGGGACTACATTCTTTCTTGGCCTCTTCAAGAGATGCATGAAGAATGAGGATAACCATTGCCCGCTCCCGCATGAGGTTCTTGCGGGCGATATCGTCGAGTCCGAAAGAGGCGATTGTGGCGAGACCGCGCAACTGTGAGTTCGCATCATCTGCCTTGCATTGTGGTACCATGCCGTAGAACGTGATGATGTCTTCCGGATCGCCGTCGGTGTTCCCTATCGGATAAAGAAGCCAAGGCTCTTCTGCGTGCATTTCATTTGGCTCTGTTCCCGCAAAGTTGTACTGACCTGAAATTGGAAAGTAGTTCTTTTTCAGACCCGAATTGCATGGTTTGCACGCTACCGCATAGTTCAGAAGATGATAGGAAAGGAGATGGTATCCATCGTTTTCATACGGGGGAACGGTGGGCGGCGGACAGTCCGTGGCCGAATCTGGAGCTAACTGCCATTCCCTGACGCGCCTCTTGGGTCGAAAATGCTCGATTTCCAGTTCGTATTGACTGAAATCACCCTCGAATTTGCGTTCGCAAAAGCAGCACTTGGCCCTTTGAAATTCCACGAATACAGCCTTGATCTCACCCCAAATCGAACTGCTCTCCTCATAGGCACCCAACTCGCGGAACTTTTCCGTCCGCTCTTTGGCCCTGGCTCTCCAACCAGGCTTGTGCTCTTCGACAAGAGCCTCGAGCCGGTCCAGGTCGCAGTCGTACCGGATCACGACTGCAGACCGGACATTTCGTCCATGAGGTGCCCTGCCGCGTCCACATCCCCCCGCCGCGCCCTCTCCAGCAACTCTCGCATTCGTCTTGTCTGATTCCCGGAACGTGTGGACCCAAGACCGAAGAGTTCCGAAAGCAGAATCTGATCAGCATCGAGTCTCGACACATCAATTCTGAACCGCCCCAGAGTGCTGCTTCCGCTCCTCTGCTGTCTCGCGACGATGATGTTCTGCCATTCCAGAGAGCCTGCAAGCAGCGGACTGTGTGAAGTTACGATGAACTGGATTCCAGGCAAGCTTTGCGCAAGTCGTGGGAGCAGGCCCATTTGCCACTCTGGGTGAATGTGCAAGTCCACCTCGTCGATCATCACAATTCCCTCATTCCTGTCGAGGCGCCTCCCGCTAGGGCACGTCTCGCAGACATGATACAGAAGATCACCGATCCAGCCGAGCAGTGCTCGGTAACCATCCGACAGCGCCGGAAAAGGAACCCGAACCTTTCCATGCTCGAAGATGTACTCACTGTCTTCCATTTCACCCGCGAAGCGGTACCTCCCTCGACCAAGCAGACGATTTACTAGAGTCTTTACCTGCTTGAATCGGCCTGGATTCCGAGCTTCATAGCGCGGTAGCCAGTGGCTTAAGGGAAGCAGCGAGTAAGCTTCCTCAAAGAGGCTCATGACCCGCCGTGCCCTTGAAAAGGAAGATGCACGACGCCCTGCCTCGTCGACCCGCTCGATCTTTTCCACGCGTCGATTGGCGCCGTATCCTACAAAGAAGAACGCGTCCGAACTGTCGCTGTAAATCGGATGCCAAGGCTTCTCGTCACCGTTCATCCACTTGAATCTCTCCAGGTCGCCACGCTGGTCGACACGGACACGGAATCGATACTTGGGACATGATCAGGGAATTGCGGATTTCGGTCTTGGGAATTTGGTGTGAAGGCGGCCTCGATGAACGCCCCACCCCCTGCTGGCTGGCCCGCCTCCCGTCGCACTAGGTAATAGGGAAAGAGGCCCGACTCGGCCACCGCGGGTCCGAGGGCAGCCAAGGCAACGCCCTTCAAGAGGGTCGTCTTTCCCGAGCCATTGCCTCCGATCACCAGATTCATGTTTCGGAGCTTTGCGGAATCCGACTTGGGTTTGGCGCACAAGGCCGGATGAACAAACTCAATTGACGACCGCTTGAAAGTTCGGAATTCCCTAATCCTGATCGAGTCGATATACATGAGCCCAATGCTCCGACTTCAATGTCCTCTAAATTCTGAAATTATAGCACAGAAAACACCACCGCGCGACCCCAGAGGTGGTTTGATGCTTCAGTTTTTCCTGGCAATGTTGCGATCGAATCGGAATTCTGATTCCTCTGGAAGTCGATCTTGCTGCAGGTAACGTGTCGCAGGCGGGGACGCGGGCAGGACAGAGCGACATGCTCACAGCCTTTTCCCGGTTTCGCTACCTTGGACCCGAAACATCGCGCTGCTTGTAACCGATCCTCTGCACGTGGTCACCTCGCCGCAACGTGCGAAGCCGACCCCAACCATGGCAATCGAATCGAAACTCCATGGCTTCAACCTCGCGTCTTCCGCTGGCCGCCGGATGCAGACAGCTGCTCAGCAGTGCTCCAGAGTTGGGACAAACGCAAATCGCGACGCAAGGCTTCCTGGAGTTCTGTTCTCCTGAACATCGTGCGTAGCAGTGCCAACGGTGCTCCTCGGTTCGTTGAGACCCATGCGCACAGGCGGTTAGGCCAAAATGCGTGGGTGACGTCCAATCTCTTCGTCGTAGCCAAGAGCGGCGTCAAAGAGTTTGCCGTCCTCAATTCCGACCATCTAACACTGCGTCTGGATAGCGTCAGCGACCGGTGCGTATTCCCACTGCCTTTCGGGCTCTTCGCGCTCAATTCGTCGGCGCTGAATGGAAGATCATCATTCCGGATCACAATACCCGTGCTGCCCGGCACACGAACGGGTCTCCCCTGAATCTATCTCCGCGAACCTAAATGACCGCGCGTAAACCGCATTCTCACCGCTTAAGGCAGGAGCCGCCATGCGGAGTCAATGCGTCTATCAGCAACAGTCTCGTTCCAGCCCAACTAGTCCTGAACGCTCTGGCCTTGGAAGCCCCCCATTCTAGATGTTGGCTGCGATTCTGACCGTATTTACCCAACCCAGACTTGCGGGGCGCAGAGCTGTGGACTACGCGGTGCCTACAAAGTCCGGCAGGGCCAGACACTTGAGTTTATGGAAGCTGGGGCCTACACAACCGCAACGGAACGGCCACTGGAGCGAAGAGGAGCGGCGATGCAGGTTTATCGGGATCTACCCGATGCGGTAGGCAAGACGCCCCTGATCCGGCTGAAAGCCATTTCCGAAGCAACCGGATGCGAAATTTTCGGCAAGGCCGAGTTCATGAATCCCGGCCAGTCGGTCAAGGACCGCGCCGCGCTCTATATCATCAAGGACGCCGTCGATCGGGGGAAACTAAGACCTGGCGGAACGATTGTGGAAGGCACTGCCGGCAACACCGGAATCGGTCTGGCATTGGTCGGTGCTGCAATGGGATTCAGATCGGTGATCGTCATTCCCGAGACGCAGAGTCAGGAAAAGAAGGATATGATCCGACTCGCGGGAGCCGAACTGGTCCAGGTGCCGGCTGTTCCATACAGGAATCCCAACAACTACGTGAAATACTCCGGTCGGCTTGCAGCAAAGCTCGCCGAATCCGAACCAAGCGGTGCGGTCTGGGCAAACCAATTTGACAACGTAGCCAACCGGCAGGCACATATCGAAACAACCGGACCCGAGATATGGAAGCAACTCAATGGTAATGTCGACGGCTTCATCTGTTCGGTCGGGACCGGAGGTACTGCGGCGGGTGTCGGCATGGCCCTGCAACCTAAGGGCGTTACCTGTGGCATCGCCGATCCGATGGGCTCAGGTATATTCAGCCTCTACAGGGACGGTGAGGCCAAACCGGAAGGCAGTTCGATCACGGAAGGAATCGGACAGGGCCGGATAACAGCCAACCTTGAAGGTTACATCCCTGATTTTCTCTGTCAGGTGCCAGATGAAGAGGCACTGCCCGTGATTGACGATCTGCTGTCGGCAGAAGGACTCTGCATGGGCGGTTCTACGGGAATAAACGTTGCCGGTGCGGTGAGGATGGCCCACGAGCTAGGTCGAGGAAAGACCATCGTGACGGTGCTATGCGACTATGGCACTCGGTATCAATCGAAGTTATTCAATCCACCATTCCTCCGGGAAAGGGACTTACCGGTTCCGCACTGGCTCACCGGATGTGGTCGAATTCTGCCTACCGTATTCGAGGAAGACTAGTCAAATGCGCTTACCTGCAACATTTGCAGCGCTCCTGTTATCGATCGTTTTCTGTGCCGGAGCACTGGCACAGGTACAGCAGCAGGAAATAGACTACGAGGCATGGGATTTGGTCGCCAAGCGCGTTGAGGCGGCGATCGAGGCCAATCGTGCCTCGGATCGGGCATTCGAGACATTGCGAGAGGAGGTCGCCGTCTGGCGAGAGCGCTTTTTACGAGGTCAGGACGTCAACGGAGCCCGAATCGAGACACTTTCCGCTCAAATCGAAGCACTTGGACCAGCTCCCGCAACCGGAGAGTCCGAGGCGGAGGATGTAGCTGTCCGCAGAGCGGCTCTGGTCGCACAGCTGGCAAATGCACGGGCACCGGTCAGGGCCGCGGAGCTTGCATTTACGCAGGCTGACGGGCTGGCGGCTGAGATAAACGTGATTGTCCGAGACCGCCGCTCCGACAGGCTGTTTCGAAAAGATCCTTTTCCATTGAATCCGACATACTGGGGTCCGGCCTTAGATGACCTGACAGGCTCGTTCCGTGCGATTCGCGCAGAAATTGTGGAAAGTTGGAGTTCGGACGCGAAGTTGCGCCTGTTCGTCGATGGATTGCCGCGCAACATTCTTCTCTTGGCCATTTCATTGCTTCTGCTGGCTCGGGGGCGGACAGTTCTGAGACGAGTTGCGGAACGTGCCCGCGACCGGACCTCGGGCCGCCTTCGCCAGCTTGCCGCGTTCGCCTTTTCGTTTAGCGAACTTGCCTTACCGCTTGTGGGTATCGTCCTGCTGGGATGGGCAATCGAGGCTACCGGTCTTCTCGGTGCCCGCGGAATTCTGGTCGTCGAATTCATACCATACGTCGGATTCTGCACGCTCTATCCCTACTGGTTGGCCAGCCGTTTCTTTCCAGACCCAGCGGATGCAGTTCCACAGGATCAGGACCGGACTGCAGGAGACACAACCGTCAAGCGATCGGCAGTCCTTCTGGGGCTCATGGTTGGCCTTTCAGCTCTTCTGAAATCACTGGCCGAATATGACGGATATTCGGAAGCAACGACCGCCACTCTGTTGTTTCCGGTGGCAGCTGTCGCTTCACTGGCACTTTTGCCCATTGGACATACAGTCCGATCCTCTGCGATCAGGGCGGCGGAAGAGAATTCCGACTCCCCTGCGGGTCGCTGGCTAGGGGCTTTAGGACGCTTAATTGCCGTCCTGGCAGCCTTTGGCGGACTTCTGGCGACCATTGGCTACCTGAATGCGGGTCTATATCTGCTAGTCGCAACGGGATGGACGCTTGCGCTTCTCGCGTTGCTGTATCTGCTGAACGACCTCTTCCATAAAATCTACGGGCTGGTGTTGGGCCTTGACGAAAGTTCGGCACGTTCCGCTTTGATCCCAACCCTCCTGGGGCTGGCTATGGTACTGGCGTCCCTTCCAGCACTTGCGCTTATCTGGGGTGCTCGAATCGCGGATCTGACAGAACTTTGGGCAAGTGTCAGAGGGGGATTCACGCTGGGAGATGTGCGGATCGCGCCCGAGAACGCCCTTTCGTTTGCGATTGTCTTCGTAGCGTTGCTTCTGGCAACGCGGGTCGTTCAGGCCGCCTTGCGCAGCAACGTCCTTCCCAAGACACGCATCGATCCGGGTGGACAGGTCGCAATCGTTTCAGGCGTCGGGTATGTGGGCATATTCCTCTCCGCCCTTCTGGCGACGGCTGCAGCGGGAATAAACCTCAGCTCTGTTGCCTTTGTTGCAGGTGCGCTTTCGATCGGTATCGGCTTCGGCCTTCAGAACATCGTCCAGAATTTCGTGTCGGGCATCATCCTTCTCATCGAGAGGCCTGTGTCCGAAGGAGACTGGATCAAGGTCGGCGAGCACGTGGGCATTGTGAAGAAGGTCTCCGTTCGGTCGACGGTGATTCAAACATTCGACCGTACCGATATCATTGTTCCGAACGGCGACTTCATCTCGGGATCAGTGACCAACTGGACACGCGGAAACAAGGTAGGGCGGATCAAGGTGATGGTGGGCGTCGCCTACGGCACCGACACCCGTAGAGTTGCCAGGATCCTTCACGAAATCGCCTCGGAGCATCCTGTCGTGACAGAGGACCCTGAACCGGGCGTGGATTTCATGGGATTCGGGGCCGACAGTCTCGATTTCCGGATCAGGGCTGTGCTCAGCGACGTGAACCAGTCAGTCTCGGTCATGTCGGAGCTCAATCACAGAATTGCTGAACGCTTTGCGGAAGAGGGCATCGAGATCCCATTTGCGCAGCGGGATATCTGGCTGAGAAACCCAGAGACTCTGAGCGGAGCGGTTCCAGTTCCCAAGCCGGGTGCGAATGATCGCAGTGAACGACCTTCATCTACGGGCGATCCAGAAATCGAGCATGAATTCACCGATGGTGATACGCCCGGTGAAACTCCATGACCGAACCGCTGTTCCGCACCGATCCCTATCTAAGGGAGGCAGATGGGAAAGTTATCGAAGTCACTGACGACGGGGACGTGATACTCGACCGCTCGATATTCTATCCGCAGGGCGGTGGGCAGCCAGGAGATGACGGCGTAGTTCTATGGGATGACGGCGAACTGCGGGTAGTCAACGCTCTTCGACGCGAGGATGGAGCGATCATGCTCCGATCCGAGCCCGAAGAGCCGCGACCTCCCGTCGGACGGAAGATCGTTCAAAGGCTCAATTGGATACGGCGCTATCGACATATGCGTGTGCACACGGCGTTGCACCTGCTTTCCGTCGTCATTCCGCTGCCAGTAACTGGCGGAGCGATTGCGGCAGGGAAGGGGAGGCTTGACTTTGACATGCCTCATCCACCGCAGGACAGGGCGGGGCTGGAGGAACAGCTCAAAGAGTTGATCAAGCGTGATCTGCCTGTGGCAGAGGACTGGATCACTGATGATGGGCTGCTGGCAAGGCCTGATCTTGTGAAGACCATGTCGGTGAAACCACCAGTGAGCACTGGCAATATAAGACTGATCCGCATTGGCGAAGGCGAAGATCAGGTCGACCTACAGCCTTGCGGTGGCACCCACGTCAAGCGAACTGGCGAGATCGGCGAAATAACATTAGGTAAGATCGAGAAGAAGGGAGCGCGGAACAGGCGCGTCAACCTGCTCCTCCCTTGATGGTCTGCGCGAAGCGTCGGTTTGGCAATCCTGAAGCGGATTGAATATCCGATCGGTGCGTTGGCGGCGCTGTAGCAGGCCGACATATGGGCGGCGCTTATATCTATTGGCTGACTCCGGATTGCCTCGAGACCCGTGCTGGTCATCATCAGGTCTCCCCGCAGACCATATCCTCGACCACAAGATTGAACCGGTTTAGGGTACCTCCAAATCGCCAGAACAGATGGCTGGGGTTGCCGCGTGACGCAAAGCCTGACTGACTTTCCTCACCAAGTTCGAAATCCTCCATGAGAGCCGTATGGGTGATGGACAGGTTTTTCTCCCATCGCGCTTGCATTTCATAGGTTTCAGGATCTGAGCGGGGAACGAGGGTCGCAACGCATATTGATGTCAGGTCCATCGCTGGCGGCTCGAACAGAAACAACATTATTTGATCCTTCTGGACCAGGAACTGCATTGTCGGGACGACGGTGTACAGCAGATTCTGCATCCCTTCGGATCTCCCAGTGTTCCTCGGGGACATGCCTCAGGTCAGGCATCGAAACGCGAGGTAGAACAGAACTGAAGTGCGGTTCAAACACCCGCTAGGACGAGAGGTTGTCGGCGAAGTATGGTCCAATCGTGTCGTGATGGGTGACACGAAAATGGTACGATTACAGACCACCTTCCATCTGGATTTTCCAGTTCGCACGAGTTTCCGGCGTTTCTTCGGCAGCGACCCGGTGATTGGCAAGGCCAATCCAATGGAAGTCCCGGTCCAGTGCGGGCAGCCATTTATCGATATCAGGCCCTTTGCCAGCATTGGCGTTTGCGACAATTCAGATGAAGCCGTGAGCTTCGTCGACAGGCAGACGTCGCAGATCGCGTTCGACACGAGGTAAGTCCGGAAAACCTGTTGCTCCATGCGGTACGCCGCGGATCTCGCCAGTATTGGCCCCATTCCATCCATGATAGGGACAGGTAAACACCCGTTTGCATCCGGTTGCTGCTCGTTCAACTCTTGCGCCTCGGCGTCGGCACAGGTTCAGATAGGCACGAACAATGCCATCGTGATCACGTACCAGCGGTATGGGCAGCCCCATGAACTCCTTCGTCATGAAGGCGCGAGGGCCTTCGATTTCGTTTGATTGCGCCGCCACGACCGGAATGTGGGCGAAGATCGTCGCACGTTCCCGGTCAAATCTCGGTGCTTGCATAGCGACAAATCGGCGAATGGAAGATGGCGGCGTCCAGATAGGCGGCCTTCCGCGCCGCGAGGCCGATGAGTTCCCGGATCAGCTCGAGTTCTTCATATCTCTCCATTCTGCCATCCAGCATTCATTTGCCGATCGGTAAGTGCATGGCGTTTGGTAGCGGGTCAAGAATCGGTTATAGGCTCCGCCTCAGGAAATCAGCTTGACGCAAAGACCCCGATGCCAGGCAACGATATTTGGAGATCGCCGCGAGGTACTTTTCTGAGCGTGGTCTTCACGGTGCGAGTTTGGCGGCAATCGCCTCGGAAGCTGGAGTGACGAAACAGGCGTTGCTGTATTTCTTCTGTTCCAAGGAGCGTCTTTATGCCGAAGTTCTTTCTGATCTGTCAGATCGCCTGACCTCCGGGGTCGATGCGGTTGATGCGATGGACTCCGTTTCACGCTTGATCAAACATCTGATTTGGAGGCCTTCACTGCACTGACCAGGCCGCAGGACGCTCGCTTGGTCATCCGTGCACTCCTTGACAGCGACATGAAGGCTCACGTTTGGCCGATCCGACCCTATTTGACCAAGCTGACTGGACTGGCCTTGGACACACCGCATTGGCAAGACCCTTCCGAAGAGGTGGCGCTAGCGGGACTCTGCCAGTCAATTGGTTCCGTACAATATTTTGTTGTTGCCACCCCGACTCTCCGCGGCATTTTTGGTGACCCTGCCTGTCGAGACCTGGTCTCCAATCATTCGGTCCGCATCCGTGGGGAGGTGGCAGAGTTCATCCAAAATGGAGGCCGGTGCCGATAGCTCCGGTTCTTTCGGACGTTCCGAAATCCAGGTTTATGGCAGTTGGCTGTTGGCCCTTTGTTTCCTCGTTCCACTCAAGCGTTGCCATGGGAGATTGGCGAAAACGGCGTTCCATGCAAACTTCTGCCTCGTCTGTGCATGCCAATTCCAAGTGAGACCCGGAACTGTGCATCGGACCGACGACGTTACCCACTGGGCAGACCCTTGCACATGGAGTAAGTCGCCGGGGCATTCCTCGCGGGAAGTGGACTTCGGACGTCGGGAGGCCGATCTCCGGAACCGAATAACTCCACGTCTATATGTGGCAGTCAAATGATGATCCTCATTTTCATTGGACTGTACCGCCTCCAATTCGACGGTTCCGGGCAAACTGGTATGCGGAAGCCGGGCACGAAATTCCATTCATCGACCGGGCCGCCAAGAAGATCCGCGAAACGGGCTGTTGCCTTTGGAATCATTGCCGACGCGAACACTGCCACCCGTTGACGCAACCAAAGATATCCGATCGGCATTGTCGCTCGATTTCGAACTGAGGAATGTCTGTTTCCGGCGCCCCGGAAGTGTATCGTATCGCCTGTCCTTTCGACGGCTTTTCAGCCAGGAATTTCCCATGTAGCACTTGCGGGCGGATTGACGGATTCGATAGATTGCCGTTGTGGAGAGGTGGCCGAGTGGTCGAAGGCGCACGCCTGGAACGCGTGTAGGCGGGAAACCGTCTCCAGGGTTCGAATCCCTGTCTCTCCGCCACTTGCCATCGCGAAGGCGTTTGCCCGATCCGACTACGGACGAATTTTCCGTCCCCACTTCCACTCCGGATTCAACGGGTGCTGTGTCTGACGCGTAGCGAACATCGATTGTCCGCTATCCTGCTGGAACAGGACCATGACGTCGTCTCTTCGAAGCAGGCCCAGCGCTTCGGTCTAGCGCCCGCTCGGACTCTCCCTCGGGCTCAATTTACGCCGCCCCGTTATCCGGAACCGATCCGCAGTGCCATAGTCCCTCAATGCAAGGCCGGCAACAAAGTCCCCGAATACTGGCCCATGCTTGAACAGATGTCCCGAACATCCACCGGCGAGAAGCACGTTTTCATGCTCGGGATGCCAGTCAGCGATGAAATTTGTGTCAGGCATGAGAATTACCTGGTTGAATTTGGAGTCAACGACACGCTCCCCGATCAGCCCCGGTAGCCTCCGGCGAATGTAGCCACGCGTGCGGTTCAGACTCGCCCGCTCGATCAGTCGTTCATCCCCGTCGAGGTCAATCGGTTGGTTCGGAATGACTACAGCCGCCTTTATGCCCGATCCTTCCGACGATGGGAGACCGAACGAACCCTGGCCGTGATCGATCCAGCAGGGCATTTTTGCCATGTCAAAGGCGTCCGACCCGTCAGGAGTGGAGGTGTAAAGCACATTGATTCCAAGTACCGCGCTGATCGGCTTGACAGTGCGAGGAAACATATCGGCCATCCAGGCACCGGTGGCGATCACGATCACGTCCGCTTCCAGCGGCTGACCGTCCAGAATTGGCCGTTCCTGTGCATCCGTCGTCACGCGCCCGCGCTTCACTTTCCCACCGGACCTATGAAACAGGTCGACTGTGGTTATGACGCACCGATGTGCCATGAGTAGACCTGCTTCGGGCTCGAACAGAGCATAGGATATGTCATCGACCTTGAATTGGGGAAAATGCAGCCGCACCTCTTCAGGCGAGAAGCGGTGGTAAGGTACACCGACCCTGTCGAAAGTTTCAGGTGTGGCGTCCTCCCAATCACAGTGGCCCGCAGTCGCGAGCGTCAACGCACCGCATTCATACATGAGATTCTGGCCGGTCTCCGCCATGAGTTCCAACCAGCGCGTTCGGCTTTCCCGTGCCCAACGCGTGTAGAAATCGTCCTGACCTGAAATCGACCGAATCATCCTAGTATAGTCAGTTGAGGCGGCTCGGGCATGACCTGGCTCCCAACGGTCGACCAGCGTCACCTGTGCGCCTCTACGTTGCAGGTGCAGCGCGGACATCGAACCGGCTATCCCCCCGCCAACGACAGTGATATTTATGGAACTCATGGAAAGTCCTTGCCATGCTCTGTATTTCTGTATACTGTATACAGGATACAGTCTTCTGGCAAGTGCTGTGACTCAGGGAGAACGATGTGTCGAATCAAAGTTTTGGTCTGCCGGAAGGCATTCATACCGTAGCCATGGGAATTGGCGATGCCAACGGAATCATGCGGGGCAAACGGATTCCTGCAAGCCATTGGGACAGGACATGCAGTAGCGGAAACGCAATGTCGATTGCCACTTTCGCCATCGACATGACCTGCGACGTCTGGGATACGCCCTATGTCAATTTCGGCAACGGCTACCCGGACATGCATATCTTTCCGAACAGCCGTCCGGTTGAGATGCCTTGGGAGCCAGGGGTAGCGGTCTGCTTTGGACGGGCCGAGGGGACCGATCACAAGCCAGTTCCCCTTGACCCCCGGATGGCTTTGGTCCGTCAGGTCGAGCGCGCCGCCTCCATGGGCTACACCGTCAATGTCGGAACAGAACTCGAATTCTACCTGCTGGATCCGGAAACCGCCCTGCCCAGGGATCAGGGCATCGGAGTCTATGGCCTGGATCGCGCCGCAGAACTCGAGCATGTGCTCGGCCCGATCCGTCGGCAGATCAATGAGTGCGGCATCCCGATCGAGCAGTCAAATCCAGAATACGCCGCAGGACAGGTCGAAGTCAACATCCGCTATGATGAGGCGCTAAAGGCTGCCGACCGGGTGGTCATGTTCCGCAGTCTCGTACGCCAACTGGCGTCAGCGAATGGTTACCGCGCCACCTTCATGGCCAAGCCCTTCTTCGATGGGTCCGGAAACGGGTTCCACACCCATTATTCCCTGTGGAAGGGCGACACCAACGTCTTTTGTGACAGCGGAAAGCTCAGTGGTCTGGGACGCGTCTTCGTTGGTGGCCTGCAGAAGCGCATGGCGGAAATGGCGATCTGCGGTTCACCGACGCCAAATGGTTTCCGAAGGAGGCAGCCCTACTCGTTCTGCCCAATCAACAACACGTGGGGAGGGGACAACCGGACCGTGGGAATTCGTGTCATTGAAGGATCGCCCGGCGCGACCCGCGTCGAAAAGCGGGACGCCGGCGCAGATGCGAACCCCTATTACCTGCTTGCAGCCGAGATCGCAGCTGGACTGGACGGCATTGAGCGGAAGACCGAGCCTTCCGCCAGAACCGAGGGCAACGCGTATGAGTGCGAGGAGGCCGAACCGATTCCCACCGACGCTCCCACCGCAGTTGCGCTCGCCCGCGGTTCGGACTGGCTCAAGGCAGTGATGGGCGCCGACTGTCACGAACTCTACCTGCAGCAGGCCGAGCGCGAGATCGAGTTCATGGCCGGTCAGATCACTCCGGTCGAAACCCAACGCTACCTTGCGAATTTCTGATGAAGATCGGTCGAGTCACAGGAACCGTAACCGCAACGGCAAAGGACGCCCGGCTAGTTGGGCTGAAGCTGCTTGTCGCTGACGTCATCGACGGAGCGGGCAAAGTCCTGGAACCATCGCTGGTGGCCGTGGATACCTGCGGAGCCGGCGTCGGGGACGAGATCCTGATCACATTCGGCACTGCCGCAAGGCTTCCCCAGGGCATATCCGGTGCGCCTGTTGACGCCGCTGCTGTGGCAGTCGTGGACCGCATCGACATCAGCTTGAAATGAGAAAAGGTTCGGAATGCCGGAAACGGCTTGTGGTCCGGGCAATTCAGAGGACATGAAAAAACATCAAGGAGAGTACACATGGCGAAACCAACAGCAGGCCAGACGGCGCTTGGCATGATCGAAACCCGGGGCCTTGTGGCCTCGATCGAGGCCGCTGACGCAATGGTTAAGGCGGCGTCTGTCAACATCATCTGCCAGACCAGATCCGGAGGTGGTTTGGTATCGACACTTGTGCGCGGGGAGGTTGGCGCGGTGAAGGCGGCGACCGACGCAGGTGCGACGGCAGCGAACAGGGTCGGCGAGGTCGTCGCAGTTCATGTCATAGCGAGGCCGCACGATGAATTGGAAGCGATCATTGAGAGTCTGGCGGGATAGCATCGTAAAGAGGCCACACGAATCGTTTCCGGATGCCCTCAAAGCAGGTCTTGAGGATGGAACAGGGTGATGAGCAGCGATTTCACTGAATTCGCCGAGGTGGCGGCGCGACGGACTTCCGCGCCTGTTGCCGCTGCGCCCAGTTTCTCCCGGATCGCGTTGCTGGGAGGTGGCGAAGACGCTCGGCTTGTCGCCGCACTTTGCCTTGCTGTAGGTGCGGATGTGACATTGTTCTCTGCCTATGGCGCGGAACTGGAGTCAATGCGTGCGTCATCCGGAATTTCGCTCCGGGGCGCTGGGCCGGTTGGAACATATCAGGTCGACCGTGAAGATGTGCAATCCGTACGAACGACGGCTGAGCTCGACGCTGCTGTTAGAGACGCTGAGGTCATCTTCCTGACTGGGCCCGTGCACAAGCAACGCACCTACGCAATGGTGCTGGCGGATCATCTCACCGACGGGCAGGTTTTGGTCCTCGCGCCAGGGCGCTCGTTGGGTGCTCTCGAAACCGCGTGGTTCCTTCGGATAGGAGGAGCCACTGCAGACGTCACAATCGTCGAGGCACAGGGGCTTCCTTACTGGATAGGCGCGGAGGGCGCCGTCCTACACCTGTCAGAAGCGGAGCGGCCGGTTGCCGCGACGCTCCCCAGCGGGCGGCAACAGGTCCTTGCCCGGCTGCAACGATTGCTGCCTTCAACTCCGAAAGACAGTGTCGTCGCTTCGGGCTTCGCGGACGGTTCCGCTCTAGTGGAATTCCCTGCACTTCTCATGAGTGGTCCGGCTATCGGATCAGGTGCCGTTCGAGTGCCGGCGGGTGGCAACCCTCTCCCGGAGAATCAGACCTTCGCGGCATTGATTGGCCCCGAACAACGGCGTGTCATCGGTCTTCTGGCTGAGGAACGTCGTGCCGTCGCGCATGCGTATGGCATTCGGGATCTTCCTGACCTGGACGCTTGGATCACCTCCCATGCCGGTGCGGAACGTGGCGCAGGTGCACGGCCCGTTCCCGAACCAGATGGAGCGAGGCGACTTCTCCGGGACGGCGTGATCGGCTCGCTTGTTCCGTTGGAATCCGCAGCGAAGCTCACTGGAATCGATGTTCCAGTCACCCGTTCCATGATCACTCTTGCATCCGCGGTTCTCGGTGCCGATGTCGCCGCCGCAGGACGTCGTCTCGATACGATCGGAATCGACGCAACGGATGCCAGTTGCGCCCGCAAGGCAATGGACAAAGTCGCCACAGGAGGCCGCTAATGGATGCGGATCTCAGGTCAATCGCGTTGGCCCGCCGCTGCGCGGAGACGGCGTTTGAAGCATACAGGCAGTTCCTCGGCACTGACCCTGGCCATATTGATTCCATTGTCGAGGCCATGGCTTCCGCAGTCGAACCCGAAGCGAAGCGCCTCGGCCAGATGGCACACGAGGAAACCGGCTACGGCCATCCCGAGCATAAGCGTGTCAAGGACCTGATGAACGCCCGCGGCACTGCGGATTGGCTGCGTGGTGTAACCACATTAGGAATGCTCTGGCGCGATGATGCGACCAAGGTCGCCGCCTTTGGTGAGCCCATGGGAGTCGTCGCAGCACTGATCCCAGTGACCAACCCTACATCAACTGTGATATTCAAGGTGTTGAGTGCCGTGAAGTCCGGCAATGCAATCGTATGCGCCCCTCACCCCCGCGCGGTCAGGTGCGGCAATGAGGTTGCCCGAATCATGTCAGGCGCGGCCGAAGGAATGGGTGCGCCCAAAGGCTTGATCCAATGCCTCGAGGAAGTGACGGTTCAGGGAACCACCGAGTTGATGCGTCACCGGCGCACCTCCGTGATCATGGCAACTGGCGGACCCGGGATGGTACGGGCCGCCTATTCATCTGGCAAACCAACATTGGCGGTCGGTGCCGGCAACGTCCCCTGCTACGTCCATAGTTCCATGGCGAGGGACTTACGCGAGGTCGCCGAGCAGATTGTCGCGTCAAAGAGCTTCGACTTCGGTACGGCCTGCGTATCGGAGCAGGCCGTCATCGCCGACCCCGAAATCGCGCGCGAGCTTCGGCAGGAACTGAAGCTTGCGGGCTGCTATTTCTGCACACCTGTCGAGGCGGATCGACTGGCCGGAACGATTTTCTCGGATGGCAGGTCCATGAATCCCGAACGCGTGGGCCAAGCACCCGGGAAACTGGCGGAACTGGCAGGATTCTCATTGCCGCCACGTACGAAGTGCATTGTCAGCGAAGAGAGCGAAGTCGGATGGCAGCGCCCACTTTCAGCCGAGAAGCTCAACCCGGTTCTGGCATTCTACGAAGCCAAGGACAGCAACCATGCGATCGAACTGTCCCATGCGGTGGCAAAATTTGGGGGCTGGGGCCATAGTGCAGTGGTGCATAGCCATGCTCCGGATATCGTCGCTCGATTTTCCACAATTCCCACAGGTCGCGTGCTCGTCAATGTTCCGGCAATTCACGGCGGAGCTGGATACGCGACAGATCTGGAGCCAAGCTTCATGCTTGGCACCGGCACCTGGTCCGGGTCGATGACTTCAGACAACGTCACCGCGCTTCATCTGATCAATATCAAACGCGTTGCATGGGCAAACCGGCCCTGGCGCGACATTCATGAGGAGTTCGGCGTATGAGTGACATCACGATCAGGGCGCTGATGCAGATTGACAACCTGCAGCCCAAGTTCGCCGCATACAACGGCGCAACAGTGCAGGGCTCCATTCCACTCTCGGGCGACACCGTTCTGGTTGGTGAACTGGCCCCGGGAAACTGCGTTTTCCCGCTGATCGACCGGGCGCTGAAGGCGTCATCTGTCGAAGCCACAACACAGTTGGTAGAACGGGAGTTCGGTTTCTTCATCCTTCGTTCACCATCGAACGCTGAAGTGACCCAGGCAAGGAACGCAATTCTTGGCGAACTGGGTGCGGCGATGTCCGACCGCCTGAAACCAAGTGTGGCATCGACCCAGATCATCACGTCGGTCGAGCCCTATCAGGCCCAGTTGCTGAACAAGTGGCGCAAGGGAACGCTCGTGGTGCCAGGTCAGACTCTCGGTATCATCGAGTGTGCGCCTGCCGCGTATGTGTCAATAGCGGCGAATGAAGCGGAGAAGGCTGCCGAAATCGACATAGTCGAGGTCCGGGCCGTGGGTAGGTTCGGCCGACTTTTCATATCTGGCTCCGAGGATTCGGTGACAACCGCAGTCGAAGCCGCATCGAGCGCAGTTGAAGCGGTGGAAGGCCGCGAAACCTAGATGGCACGGGTCGTCGGGTCCGAAACGATTGAGGACGCCAGGCAACGCGGGCGAACCGTCTTCGAGATCCTTCCTGGCGACATCGTCACTGAGATGGCACGGGAAACCGCCGCGAGAATCGGGATCCGATTGGCCCACGGACCTCTGGAGCGAGTGGTTCCCGTCCGCACCGTTGGCGCGGCAGCAATAAGGCGCGTTCTCTACCGCAGATCAGCGAAGTGGGCGGCACCCGCCAAGGCTGCTCGACCTCAGGCGCGGAGGTTCTCCAGACTGGCGATCATCGGTGCCGGCGGAGTGGGGGGCAACATTGCGCACCTCGCCGCGAACGCGAACATCGCAAGAGAGGTTGTCCTGGTTGACATTGCCTGCGGACTTGCCGCCGCAACAGCACTCGACCTCAACCATGCCGCCGGCATCACCGGCACTGGTACACGCTGTTCCGGCGGGGAGGATCCGGGCTTGGTCTCCGATGCCGATGTCGTGGTTGTCACGGCAGGTCGGGCGCGGGCGCCTGGAATGGGTCGCGCTGATCTGACAGAGATCAACAGACGCGTCATCCATGCGGCTGCCGAGGCAATTCAAACCCAAGCCCCACTTGCTGTTGTCATCGTTGTAACCAACCCCCTTGATGAAATGACAGCGGAAATGCTCCAGGCCACTGGATTCCCTCGCGAGCGGGTACTCGGCATGGCCGGTACCCTGGATTCCAGCCGCTTCCGCAGCGCTCTTGCCGCAGCGGCTAGGGTCGAACCTGCTGATGTCAACGCCATCACGCTCGGCAGCCACGGGGATGAAATGATCCCTCTTGCCTCGCTGGCACGCATCAGGGACCAGCCCCTGTCAAAGTTCCTGACAGAAGAAGAGATTGACGCCTGCAGCAGGGAAGCTGTCGCCGGCGGCGGACATGTTGTGGCGCTCAAGAGATCGGGCTCCGCCACAATCGCGCCAGCCCATGCAACAGTCGAGATGCTCGACCACATACGTGGTGCTCGCGCCGGACCCGTTCCTGTTTCGGTGATGCTCAAGGGAGAATACGGCATTGAAGGCGTGGTGCTGGGAGTTCCCGCGCATCTTGGTGCGACCGGGTTGATCCGTGTCGAAATCCTGAACCTCACGGAGGCCGAGCACACGTCGCTTCGGTCTGCGGCTGACGCGATTCACGCCCGGTTGCCGCAATGATCCGTAAATTCAGTTCGGGGGGGCGTTTTGAGGAGGCTGGCAGCTATTCCCGCGCAAAAAGGGTTGGAGCATTCGTCTACGTTGCCGGAACCACCGCCATCGAGCCCACCGGCAAGCTGCATGCTCCCGGTGACTGTTATGCTCAGTCGGTATTCATCCTTGCCCGCATCGAGAAGGCCCTCAGGCAGGTTGGCGCTGAAATGCGCCATGTTGTCCGCACACGAGCCTATCTGACAGACATGGATCAGGCAGGCGGATTCGTCCGTGCTCATGGCGAAGCATTCGAAGGCATCGATCCTGTGCTTACGGGAGTCCAGGCAGGCTTGACGCAGCCTGGAATGATGGTCGAGATCGACGTCGATGCAATCGTCCATGAGGCACTCGGTCTCCAGAAATCCATGCATGGAGATGATCGGAAACAATGAGCGGCCATTCACTGTATACACCTGGAAGGCGCCGCCGCCTGCCTTTTACGGCAGCTACGGGCGATTTCGATTGACTTTGCCCAAGAGCGTTTGCTTTTTGTATACAGTATACAGTGAATGATGCATGGGCAGATGCCATTCCAGAACCAAGGGAGGTTAGACAATGTTCCGCAGAATATCTATCTTCGGCACCGCGTTTGCCGGTGCTGTCGCAATCGCCGCTTCTGCCGGCGCGGAGATCAAGGTGGGTTTCATCGGCTCGCTTAGTTCAGATACCGGGCTTTCCACTCTTCGCGGCGCCGAAATCGCCATTGATGAGTTAAACGCGGCGGGAGGGGCGCTGGATCAGGAGATCGTGCTGGTCACCGCAGACACCGGTGAGGATGTCACTGAGGGAATCAAGGCCTACGAATATCTTGCCGAGACCGAAGAGGTCGATTTCATCATTTCCGGATCCATCGATGACGTTTCACTGGGATGGCTCCCAAGAATGCAGGAGTACCGCATTCCCACCCTGGACACCTGGACCAGCTACATCGGCATCATCGATATGGTGGTCGAGGAACCGGAGCTTATGGAGCCTTATTTCATGAACATCGCCTCCGACGAGGCGCTGGCGACGCTCTACATCAACTTCGGCGCGGACGTGCTGAAGGGTCAGATGGGTTGGGAGAGTGTGGCGATCCTTGCGGAGGACACCGCGTTCGGTGGCGCGATCACCGGTCTGGTTACCGATGCGCTCGCGCCTGTCGCTGGAATTGAGGTGAAGGACATCATTGTTTACGACATCGGCACTGTGGATTTCGCCCCGATCTTTTCCAAAGCCCAGGCGAGTGGTGCCGATTTCATCTATCAGGTCAGTTCGGTGAACTCGCAGGTCATCTCCTCACAGTATGTGAAACTCCAGGTTCCCATGCCGATGACAGGAGTGAATGTGGCGGCGCTAGGTCTCGAATACTGGGAGGACACCGGCGGCGCGGGTGGCGGGATTTCGACCCTCTCACCGGTTCCGTCCGTGGGCTTTGAGCTTGATCCGGCGAGCCAGGCTTTCGTGGACACCTATCAGGCGAGATACGACACTCGACCCGAAGTGCCCCATTTCAATGGATTCAACGCCTATCACGGTCTGAAACAGGCCATGGCCGCTGCTGAAGAGGCGGGGGGCTTCGGAGACGTCTCGGCCTGGGCTGCGGCAATGGAAAAGCAGGATCTCAAGCTGGAAAAGGACGGCAAGCTGTGGCTACGCTACGGCTTCTGGCAACGCGACCAGATCGAACCCGTCACACAGCGGACCTATCCGCACAATGCGTTGTTCGACCTTGAGGCACCCTATGATTTCGCCCAGCCTTCGATGGTCGTGGTGCAGTGGCAGGAGGACGGCACCGTCGGTGTTGTCTATCCACCGGAATATGCAAACATGGACTTCGCTGTTCCCAGCTGGGTGCCTGTGAAGTGATGCATGTGATGGCGGGTGGGGAATGCCCACCCGCCCACTCCTCGATTGATGGTTCTGTTGTGAATCCTCCAATGTCGGCGCTGAAATCACGACCGGCTTCCGTACCTGAGAGATCCACGGCATTTCGAGACCTGGCCTTCAGCCGCTTCAGAAGGGCTCCATCAGCCCGATCAATGCAGGCGGACGCAGAAGCCGGGCATTCGCACGGTTCCACAACGGAACAAGCTGCCGCATGATGCAGGTTCTGATCCAGGGCCTTCTGCTCAGCGGCCTGTACGCCCTTATAGCCATGGGCTTCACCCTGATTTTCAGCGTTGGGCGTGTGTTGGATCTTGCCTACGGTGCCTATTTGTTGATTGGTGGCTATACGTATTTCCATTTCTCCCAGACGCTTGGCCTTCCGGTGGCCGCAGGCCTGACCCTCGCAGCAATTGTCGGCTGCGCGATGGGTCTGGCCAAGTTCCGGTTGATCGTCAAGCCTCTGAAGGGCGAACACGTTGCTGTGGAAATCTCTACCCTAATCCTTGCGGTGGTACTGCAGGCAGGTGTTGTGCTGGTCTTCGGGGACAGCTCGAAGATCCTTTTGCCTATCGTTCCTGGGGTAGAGCGATTCGCGGGCGCCGCCGTGCCCTATTCGAACCTGTTGGCGACTGTCGCCAGTTGGATCATTCTTGTTGGCCTGTACTGTTTCGTTCGTTTCACGCATACTGGCCGCGCCATGCAGGCGGTATCTATGGACGCCAAGGGAGCCGTGATTTCTGGAATCGATTCCGACCGAATAAACGCCATTACCTGGATGATCTCAGGGGCGCTCGGCGCAGTCGGTGGAGTCTTCTTTGCCAGCTACACGCAGCTCTATCCCGGGATGTGGGTCGCACCGCTCATCATCTCTGTAGCTGTGGTTATCGTTGGCGGAATCGGTTCGATTATCGGCACGCTGGTTGTCGCACATATCGTAGGGTTCATGGAGATCGCGGTTTCGGCCCTGATAGCGCCGGAGCTACGGGGCGTGTTCACGATGCTCCTGATCATTGGAGTTCTGGTTCTCCGACCCCGCGGTCTGTTTGGGCGGGAGGAGCTTTAGGTGTACCTACGTTGGCATCATCTCGCACTTTGGGCTGCTTTGATAGTCGGGATGCTGTTGTTGCCACATCTGGTAAGCAAGGGCACTCTTCGAACGATTATCTTCGCAAATTACCTGGCGATATTCGCGATCTCATGGGATGTCCTGTCGGGCCGTACGGGATATGTGAGCTTTGGCCATCCGTTCCTGATCGGAATCGGGGCCTATACGACTGCCATCCTGACCAAGCGGTTCGACATTCCGGTTGAGATTTCGATTCCATTGGCAGTGGTCGCCACAATGCTAGGTGGATTGATCGTACTGCTGCCGGCGTTGCGCATAAGGGGCAGCTACTTCGCTCTGGTGACGCTGGCGTTCATGGAACTGATGTACCAGCTTGTCCAGGTCATCAGACCGGACCTGACCGGCGGAACGCGTGGCATGTCCGGCCTGCCGACGCTGACACGTGGCGCGGTTAACGGATTCTACCTATCCACCGTGCTGATGCTCGCCATCGCAGTCTCAATGTGGCTATTGATGCGGACACGTCTCGGCACCGCGCTATCGGCTGTCGGGATGAATGAAGAGAGTGTGCGGGGCTCGGGTCTTTCGGTTACACGACTGAAGACATTCGCATTCATCACCTCAGCTTTTATCGCTGGATTGGGTGGCGCGTTCTACATCCACTATCTCGGTTCAATCGCACCACGTGCGCTTTTTGACATCAACTTTCTGTTCACAATCATTGTCGCGGCGCTGATCGGCGGCGCAGGCACGATCGTCGGACCGCTTGTCGGGGCATTCTTCCTGACCTTTCTGCTGGAGTTCCTGCGTCCTTACCTTCCGGGAGCGGAACGCTATTTTGTCTATGGAGGAATAGCGCTTCTGATGTACATGTACCGGCCGAAGGGCATCGTGGCGCTGATTGAGCAGGGTCTCGTCAGATTGAGGTGGCTGAAATGAGCACTTCGCTGACGGTGACCGGGCTTGTTAAGAGATTTGGGGGACTTCTGGCCACAGACGACCTCAGTTTCAAGATCGAATCCGGCGAGTCGGTAGGCCTTATTGGACCGAATGGCGCAGGCAAAACCACTGTGTTCAGCCAGATCATGGGCGAGCTCCGCCAGACCTCCGGCTCGATCAAGCTGGGTGGGGAAGAAATCTCGAGACTCACAACGTCGGCCAGGATCCGCCGTGGCGTAAGCCGTACCTACCAGGTGCCGCGGCCGTTCACTGAACTCACAGTGGGTGAGAACATTCGTGTAGGGCATATGCCCGACAGCATCTGGCAGATGATCTGGTACGGCGCAGACCGAGACCGCGAATCGGAACTGGCGCTCTCCGTCGGATTCACCGAGCAGGATCTCGATCGGACGCCAGCTGAACTATCGATGGGCAATCTACGAAAACTCGAGATGGCGCGCACGTTGGCCACCAGCCCGCAACTTATGCTGCTTGATGAGGTCTTCGCCGGGCTCACCGCTGCGGAAATCGCGGTAATCGGAGAGCTCATTCAAGACCTACGTGCCACAGGTATGACGTTTCTGATCGTAAGTCATGATCTCAAGGCTTTGGAGCCACTCATCGACCGCGTCATCGCGATCGATCGGGGGACCATGGTGGCAGAGGGATCGTTTCAGGAGGTCATCGACAATCCGCTGGTACGGGCGTCCTATCTGGGAGCGTCCTGAATGGCCTATCTGGAAATAGACCGACTCTCGGCATTCTACGGCCGGGCCCAGGCGCTCTTTGAGGTTTCGTTGAGCGCCGAACAGGGCGACATCATCGCGGTCATTGGCGCCAACGGAGCCGGAAAGTCGACACTCTTTGATAGCGTGATGGGTCTGACCAAGGCCCTCGGTGACATTTGGCTGGAGGGAGAGTCGCTCATCGGCAAGAGCCCCTCCGCCATCGTCCGTCGGGGCGTTGGCTACGCGCCAGAGCGCTTCAACCTCTTTCCCTATATGACTGTCAGGGACAATCTGCTTGTCGGTGCCTACACCGCACGGGAGGAATTGGCGAAGAACCTTGAGATGGTCCATGCACTGTTTCCGCGACTTGAGGAAAGGGAGGCACAGGAGACCTCAACCCAGTCAGGTGGCGAACGCCAGATGGTGTCGCTTGGTCGGGCCCTGATGACGTCGCCGAAGCTGTTGCTGGTCGACGAGCCGACGATCGGCCTTGCGCCCCGGGTCTGCGCTGAAATTGCCGAGGTTCTCGAACGGTTGCGCGGCGAGTTTGGATTGACGATCCTGATTGCGGAGCAAAACGCCAACTTCGCTCTGTCACTGTCCGACCGGATTTACGTTCTGGAAAGTGGCCGCATCACTGCGCAAGGCACCCACGGCGAACTCTCGGACGATGAGGCGCTGGCAGCTGCATATTTTGGGCACTGAGCCTTGGACCGTGGACCCAACCGCCAGAGGAATCCTCATTGGTGAAGCGACTTCCCATCAACGCGATCACCTTGGAAGGAATGAATGATGTCCATATCGAGCGACTTTCGGGATGCGGGTTGGGTCCGGAACGATTTCGCCATGGGCCCGTCGTCAGCACGGCCTTCCGGTGGCGGCACCGATTCTCTATCGTCGAAGGCCAGAATCCGCGAAAGCCTGCTGGCACTGCCGATGCCTTGCGGGAAGCCATCGAACTAGTCGTCGGCGATGACATCGTTCCGGTCAGTGGCGCGGGCATAACTTATACGCACTGCAGCGAGTGGCGTTTGCCACGAAGCACCCCGCCTGTCCGAAGACGAACGGGTCCGTGGCGCTTTCACGTTCGGACAGTCGGCAACCGACATGGCCAGTTGGAAGGCTTCCCGAAGCGCTGCCGCGGAATCGCGACCAGATATCCTGACAGCTACCCGAAATGTTTCCAGCAAGTCGCTCCGCACATGCCTCGCCAATGCGGCCGACAGGACATGCATACGATCTGTAAAATGAGCATTACACAAATCCCTGATTGATAACGACGATGACAACGGGTGTAGCCCAGATTATTGGGAATCTATGCTTTCGGTCGGTTTTCACGGGCGAAAATCGACCGAAAGGAGTTCCTGTTGTCACGTCGGGCATATTTTTTCCGAGCCTCTTGCAGAACTTCCCGATCAAGCGGTTTTTTTCGGAAACGGGCGCTTTTTTCTGATGGATGGCCTGAATATGGAGCCGTCCCTCTGGTATGGAGCAGGTGCGAAAGCCACGTGACGCTGCGCCCGTCGGTGCAGGAGGCCGGGCCGCAGGCCAGGCTGTAGCTGAAATCGCCCCAGCCACCCCTGCTGGCATTGGTCCAGCCGGCGCCGCGTTCATGGGCCTCGAACCCGACGATGGCGACATCCATGCCTGGCTGGGCGCCGGGCCTGTAGGTCAGTTCCGTGTCCGCCCGCAGCCCCGACCGCAACCGCACCGTTGGCTTGACGGCGAAGGCAATGCGCGCGGCGCAGTCCAAGTCGGCGACGATGTCGAAGATGTGGACGGACGGGCGGTCCGGATCCGGCCCGTAGGCGAAGCGCACCTGCTCGCGCAGGTCGGTGACGTTGCGCATCGAACCGAGCAGCTGCAGGTGGCTCTCGGCCTGGAACCGCCGGCCGGGGCCGTCGCCCAGCACCGCGTGGGCGGTGCAGTGGGCCGTGGACGCGGCGGCCACGTCGCGCTCCGCGCGGGAGGCGCGCGGCAGGAGGGTGCCGGCGGAGAGGCGGGTCATGGCGGACTCCGTCATCGGGGACCGGCCGCGCATGGACCGGTCGTGGAGGTATTCACTGAAGCGGAAAGAACGTATCTGGAAAACGCGGAATTCAAGATGTTCGATATCGCCAGGATGGACGGACATTTTCCTGAATTGTATGGTTCTGGACTGGGATTGCTGGCGTCATGAATGTGAAAAAAGGTCACGCCAGTTCTGGAACATCCCCATTATCATCCCCGGACGCTGGTCTGTCCAGCATGGCACTGGAAATCCGCGGGGATGTCGGCCATGCGCCTTTCCGGGCACTTTGATGGATCCTGAAACCATCGGGATCCACCCTGCTGAAATCAGGGGCGCAGGTACATCCGTTCCGAGCGATCATCAGGCCGAATCCGAAACAGGCAATTCCATGGCATGACAGGCCCGGCCTTCATACTACAGTCCACTTCCTGCTCCAAATATCTGTCAAAACACATACAGACTGAAAATGAATATGATGACCAGCAGCCTCCAGATCCGCCAGAGGTGAGGTGACGTTGCCGCCTTCGGAACCCCTGGACGGTCCCGTCCGCTCCCTGCTGGACATGCCGGAGGCCCGACGCGCCCGTGCCAGGACTTCCGTGCAGGCCGGTCCACCTGTGCCGTGAGTTCGCACTGGCCCCATCTGCTGGAGACCGCATTCGCGGATTGATGGAATGGCCACCTGACATGTGTTGGTTTCACTGTCTCGCACTGGCCCTGACTCTGGGATCCACCCCAGCCCAAGCCGACCTCAATCGCCTTGAGACAGTGGCCGTGCGGCTGTCCGGCCATGTGCCCGACCATGGCTATATCAGGACGACATTCCACGCGCCTCTGGGCCAGATATGGATCCCGCGGCCGGAAAAGGCGCAGGAAGCCAACCGTTTCCCCGAAGCGCTTCTGTCCCTGCGGGTGGAAAGGACCGGCGACGGCCTGCGGGTCACGGCCATTGGCATGGGCGGGAGGTATCCCAACGGTCTGGCATTGCCGTCCGTCCATGGCGAACGCCTGGTCCGGCGGCGGCTGCTGGACTGCCGCGCGGCCTCGATGGACAGGCATGGCCTGGCCCGGTTCCATGACCGGCTGCTGGACCAGCCCCTGGCCCGTGACCTCGTCCTTCACAGGGGCCATCGCCCTTCCATCACGATTCCGTCAGGTTCGCGCCTGCGCGTTTTCAGCAGCATCGGCCTGCGCCACGGATATACCGACACACCCGATGATGGACGGAGCGCAGTGGTCTGGACAGGCCATGGCAACTGGATCCGGTTCTTTCAGGCCAGCAGCGGGTTCTTTCCAGGCGATGGCGGCTGGACGGACCTGCCCTGGACCGAGGTCGACCGCCATCTGGCCAGACCCACGCCAGCGGGGGGATGGCCCAGTGCTGCGGGAGCGTCCGTCAATCCCGGCTTGATGGTCCAGCCGCAAAAGGTTTCAGAACCTGGAATCCGTACCGTCGCCGCCCCCGTCGTTCCGTCTGGCCGGTTCCGTATCCGGCTGGCGACCCTGATCGATGAGAAAGCTCCTGAACGAGGGAATCGGCGAATGGACACAGCCGTCCGTGTTTCTGTACAACGCGCCCTGATGGATGAGTTCGTTGAGAAATGCTGTGGCATTCACATTCTCTGGCAATAACCGCTCGGAGGAATCCCTGATGAGATCATTCACCAGATCGCGCAATTCCCTGAATTTCATGCCATCGCGCAGTCCTGACATCACCTTGGCAACAAGGATATCCGCATCCTGCATCATGCCCCTGGACTGGTCCTGATAGTATTTCTGGCGCAAGGTCCAGGCTTTCGACGCCATGGCCGGCCAATCCATGCGATGCATGTCGCCGTCAACGCGCAGGGCCTCTTCCGCCAGGGAGACACCAGCGTAGCGCAGGTGCCTTGGCCAGCCATCGCAGATATCGGCCAGGGCCTGCAGCTGCGGATTGTGCCGGGATGTGTCGAGACCGAAATACAGGGCCAGCCGTCGCATGAAATCCCGCGCCTGGAATTCCGTGAGTGGTCTGGCCTCGTGCACCGTCCGTCCCCGGGTCAGATGCATCTCATCGGCCCTGGCATCAGTGTCGGACAGGCCGGCGAGAACCAGGCCTATGGCAAGGCCGGACGTACCGTCATGGATGGACTGCAGGAACCGGGCCTCCGGCGCCGTCTGCCCTCTGGTCAGACGCTGCGCCTCGTCGACGGCGACGACGATCGGTCCAGCCTGCTCTCTCTTCGGCTCGACATTGGCCACCATACGCAGTGTTTTCGGTACCTCGGCATCGGCGAACTCCACCGACAGCCCGCCAGATCCAATCCCGAATCCACTCAGCCGCTTGAGCCGTTCGGTCAATGTCCGCCGCCATTTCGCTTCATCCATGGCCCAGGCGTCAAGCACCGCGCCGACACCGACGGCGGGCTCGTCCATGATATCCGTCGAGGACAGGGCCACCACCCGCGGCATCCCCTCTTTTTCCGTCCAGCGTTTCTGCATCCAATGCAGCAGCGAGGACTTGCCGGCCCCGGGAGCGCCCTGCACGACGCGGGTCATCTTCGGCTGGCCGGCGCTTTCCCTGGCCGCAAGCAGGATATCATCGAGAATACCGTCATGACCAACGAATACCGGCGGCGGGGCGCCCTCGCCCTGGCGCAGGTATTCCTGGATACGGGCGCGGTCAATGGGCATGGCCTGCCTCCTCCATTACGGATACTATCCTGTTCAAGGTGAACAGCAAGCCGAACATTGCCGTTCATTCAACTTGTGATTGCTCCTCGCCCTGAATGATGGGGTTTTACAGCATGTGCGGTCGGGCCTGACCTGGCCGGCCCTGATCCCACCTCCCGGACGATACGGATGGCGTTCCGTCATCAGCGTCAGGGCGACGAGCGCTTCGCCGTCGATCGAGGTCTGGAGGGACTCCGCTGACGACCGCCACGAACCTCCAGATGACAGGAAGCTGGACGGGAACCGCCCGGAACTGACATGGCCCGCGATCCCGTAGGCATGCAGGGTCTCGTGGAGGATGAGCTGGCGCAGACCACTGCGTGTGTTCCGGTTGACGAGAACGCCTCCGGCCTTCCATGAAAAACCTCCGCCGCCGCTCCATTCCCAGCGCGGGCCACCGAACCCCACAGCGTCAGGATGCCTCTCGACCAGAGCACCCGTTCCTTCATGCGTCTGAACATCTTACCGTCCGTGCCCGTGCTCCCCAGCGCATCGTCGATGATGGCGTTGCGGCGCTCGACGTAGGTGCTCGCCCGTCGCCTGATGCGGATGTGGTCCAACGATGTGACCAGCGGACGGCTTTCGGCGTAATCCACCAGCCGGGCGAAGAGGTCGTCCCCCTCCGGCAGCTGCGCGGGGTCGTCATCGTCATCCAGACCGTCCAGCAGTCCGGCAGGATCCCCGTCGTCCTCCGGCAGGTCGCCGGGTCCGTCGCTGTCCATCGACGGGCCGCCCCGGCGCCTCCGCTTCCCGATGGCGGAGTGCAGCTGACGGACAGCCGGATGGTGGCTGTCCCTGAGCATCCAGTCACGAAACGTCTCCAGGGCCAGCCTGCCGTCGGTCCGCAGCCGCTCCAGAAGGCTGGCCCGAGCGGAGGCGCGCAGTCTCTCCAGGAAGGCCAGAAGCCGTCTCTCCACATCGTCTTCACTGACCGCCGTCGGAAGGTCGACCACGGCCAGTGCGCCGACGGCCCCGGGCACGGGAAATGTCCCCGCCTCCGTCTGATATGTGGTGTCGGTCATGGTCGGTCTCCTTCATCCGCTTCCGTCGCCAGCCGGTCCGACCGGTTCGGATCGGGGGCCGGACGAGCGGACGCGGGAGGGACCGTCAAGGATGGAGCTGTCAAGGGATTGGCCCGGACCGGCCGTTTTTCCGGATTCAGGCCGGAAAAAGTGACATATCATTTGATTTCAATGACTTGACGTCAGGTGGTGGAAATACACCCGTCAGGTGGAAAAAATATGGTCGTACTGGAGCCTCTTGCACAATTATTGCGGTTCGGGCGGCCGCGGCCAGCCTTTCGGTTCCGGCAGGGTCCCGTCACCGGTTCCGGCGGGTGCCCTGGGCGTTCCCATAGGTCGAAGTGTGGCGGAATGTCGCAGTTGTTGGCTTCAGGGACGCCATCCGCACACGGCTGGCCGCGCCGTCCCCTCCGGGGCGGCGTCCGAGGCGTCCGGCGCTGCCTGGGCCGGCGGTGTCAGATGGTGAGCCGCATCAGCTGTTCCACCGTCAGGGCCAGCACGCCGAAGAAAAGGTGGCAGGCCACCTTGGCGTGCCCACGGACACGGACATGCCGGGCGCCGTAGGAGTCCTTCAGGGCGGAGTTCACCCGCTCCACGCTGGAGCGCTGCCGGTAGCGGACGCGGTCATGGCGGATGTGGCCCGCCTTCCGCTGCGCCAGAGCCTCCCTGGCGAGGCGCTCCTTCAGGGCCGCGTCGCGGCGGGGGTTGGTGTCGGTGATCGCCACGCGCCCCGTCAGGTAGGCGTGGAACCCGATCTCCAGGGAATCGTAGGCCGCGTCCATCAGTTCGTAACAGTGGTCCACCCGCAGCGCCGTCATCTTCGACAGCGGGATGGCGGCCTGGCTGTCGTGCAGCGAAGCGGAGGTCAGGATGCAGCTGATGGGGACGTCGCCATCGGCGGCGTCGATATGCAGCTTGTACCCCCTCCAGCTCTCTTTGTACCCCTTCGAGTTGCGCTTCGTGCCGGTGTCGCAGGCCTTCGGCAGCCCGCCGGCCATCTCCGCGGCGGTCATCCCGTCCCGCAGCTGCCGCTCCAGCCGGGTCGGCTCCTTCGGCCTCTCCTCCCCCTTTTTCGGGCGTCCGCGCTTTCGCTTCGGCCGCTCCTGCGGCCTCGGCTTCGGCGCCGGCCTCTCCCGCCCGACGATCGCCGTGGAGTCCCGCGATATGTGCCCGACGACCGAGCCGGCGTACGCGGAGCGGACCAGCGCCTCGTGCATCCGCTCCGGCAGACGGGTCTCCGCGAACCAGGCGAAGGCGCGGGAGAACGCCGGTTCGCTGGGAACCTCCGACACGCGGGACCAGCCGACCGGCCTGCGCAGCGTCGGGTCGTAAAGCAGCCGGTCGATCAGGACCACCGTGGTCGGCATGTCCCACACCGCCTTCGCGACGAAGGCCCGAGCCAGCGCCCTGCGGTCCGCGGGCGGGTTGCCGACGCCCCGGTGGCTGTAGTGGACGTGCCTCTCCACCTCCACCATGTCCAGGACGGCGATGAATTTGGTGTGCCTCACGCCCAGTGGGCCGACCTCCCCGGCGAGGGAGGGAAAAAGTTCCCCTTGAAAGTGCCGCCAGGCATCTGATAGACGCGAACGTAGGGACATGGAGCCGTCTCCCTGCATGTTGTGGTTTTGGTACCTGCTTCATACCAGAGGGACGGCTCCATATCCAGGCCAGCCATCAGAAAAAGTGCCCGTTTTCAGGAAAAAAACCGCTTGATCGGGAAGTTCTGCAACAGGCTCACTGGTGGAAAAATTATGCCCGACGTGACACCTATGCCAAGAAATCAAGGCTCAAAACGACATCCGAGTGATTCATGCCAACAGTCTGGGCTACACCCGATGACAACACATAAGTTGCATTCACTCTAGCACTCTGGTAAAAGTTCTGCGCACGTCGGATAGCTCTGATGTGAAGTGATTGTGGAGCAGCCGCATGCCCAAGGATCCACAAGGACAGAAATGCCTAGCGGGTACGAATGCACTAACAGGTTAGGAACGCAGCGATATTGCCAAGATCGCAGCGGAAGCATGTTGGAAGCGCTGAACACTGATCAGCTTTCCAACGAGGTTCTCAAGCAGTTTAACGGCGCACTATCTGAGACGATGTGCGGTGACGTTGTGTTTATCAACAGCTTAATAGTCCCTCCGCTAGACGATGAATTTCGAGTCGCCGTTGAAGAATTGAAACAGGAAAGCGCTGAAAATCACCTGATTGTCGTCCTTGAAACTAACGGTGGCCTTATGGAGACTGTCGAGCGGTTGGTTGCTGTCATGCGGACGGGTGTAGCCCAGGATTCTTGGCTCTGGTCTATTTCTTGGCCCATAGTCCTGGAGCACGTGCCAGGCGGATCAAGCCACAGCGGCATGACAAGAATCTTGGGCTACACCCCATGCGGACGCACTATAAGCGTGTTTCTTTTGTCATACCAAACTTTGCCTTTTCGGCAGGTACTGTTCTTGCGCTTTCAGGCGACAGGATTTTTATGGACTATTATTCTGTTTTGGGTCCAATTGACCCGCAATATAGGAACACAGATGGTAGCTACCTTCCAGGTTACGGCTACCTGGAGGAATACAGAAAGCTCATTGAGACGATAAACAACGCGAAAGACTCGAAGGCATGTCGGGCGGAGTTGGCGTATCTCGTTAAGAAATTCGACCCAGCACTTATGTTCCGGATCCAGCAGGCCGTTGAGCATGGTGTTACTCTTGTGACGAATTGGCTTCCAAAATATAAATTCAAAGACTGGAATTCGACTGCCACCAAAGGAAGAAACGTTTCCTTGGCGATGAAGAAAAACAGGGCGAAGAAAATTGCTGAAACGCTCGGGGATGCTTCAAGATGGCACTCGCACGGGAGGGGAATTTCCATGAGCGAGCTTCAAAGCTCAGAGATTAAGCTGGAAATTGATGACTTTGGTCAGGATTCTGAACTTAACGTGAAGGTGCGTAACTATCACGGCCTTGCGTCAGACTACTTCGGCAAAGTAGGTATGAACGCATATATCCACACACAGAACGGTCCAAGGAGGGTTGCCAAGATGCAATGGAAAGTCAGCGCTTCCGAAAAGGCTTCTGCGGTCGAACAGCAGTACGAAGACCTTCGCGACAGGCTTGATGAACTTGGTGATTTTGGGTTTCTTGATGAAATTCAGGACGATAATACGCATCAGGCCGAGGTGCCATTTCCGTATGGGTCCCAGACTGCGCGACCATATGGCTGGTATAATATGAACTTTGCGCCTGATAAAGGGCGGTGATCAAGCTACTCCTTTTCCATTCCGGAGTGCATCGAACGGATTGTTCAGGGTCAGCAACCCATATGCACAGGATTGCCGAACCCACTTGAACCGACTCAGAACATCCGCCCACCGACCGGTACCTCTTTGTCCGGAATGAGAAGTACGACTTCTCCTTCTTCATCAGGCACGCCAAGCACCAACACCTCGGACATGAACTTACCGATCTGGCGTGGCGGAAAGTTCACGACCCCCAACACAAGGCGACCTTCGAGGCTCTCGGGCGTGTAATGTTTGGCAATCTGGGCGGAACTCCTTCTTTCTCCAATTTCCGGGCCAAAATCGACCCAAAGCTTGATCGCCGGTTTTCGGGCTTCAGGGTAGGGCTCGGCCCGGCGGATCACTCCAACTCGAATGTCCACCCGTTGAAACTGCTCGAATGTCAGATCAGCCATTGGCGAGTTCCCGTGATCTCTCAGCCGCAGCTTCGACGGCGCGGCGAAGCAGTGGCGGAAATCCTGATTTCTCGTCCATCAGCACTTCCAGAGCGGCGGCAGTCGTTCCGCCAGGGCTCGTTACATCTTCGCGCATCCTTGCGGGAGAAGTATCGGCTGAGCTTTCGACAAGGGCACCCGCCCCTGCGACAGTTGCCCGAGCAAGCATCATCGAAAGGTCCCTGGGAAGCCCTTGCGAAGATCCTGCCATCGCAAGAGCCTCGACGAGGTGAAACACATAGGCAGGACCAGATCCTGAAACCGCCGTAACCGTGTCCATCTGGCCTTCGTTTTCGAGCCTCACCACCTGTCCGATGGAGGAGAGCAGCGTTTCGGCCAACTGGAGGCTTCGAACGTCAACATGTGCATTGCCGATAACTGCGGTAATCCCTCGCCCAATGGCGGCGGGCGTGTTCGGCATCGCCCTGACCACGGGTGTGTTCGACCCCAGAACGGCTTCGATCGTCGCAATCGGCGTACCTGCCACAATAGATATGATCAGGGATGAACCGTTGCCAAGAACCTTCAGTCCTGGAAGCGCTTGGGTTAATGCCTGTGGCTTGACAGCAACCAACGCAACCGCTGGGTTTGGAGGAATGTCGGTATTCAGGCAAACTCCCAATTCATTCAGCCAATCTGACGGCTGGGGTTCGAGAACACACACCGCGTCAGGCCGAAGTCCTGCGTCCAGACAGCCCGCCAGCATTGCAGAACCCATGCGGCCGCAGCCGAGCAGGACCAATCCACGGTCTTCGATTTCCTTGAACATTGAAATGCTCTCGCGTTTCCCGAACCAGACCTAAGCCCTTCCATAGGCCTCCGCAATCGCCACGCCCATTGCATCCTCCGGCGTGTGATCACCCCAGGCAACGAGTTGGAAGGCAGGGTAGAATCGCTCGGAGGCAGTAACCGCATAAGCGATCAGCTTGTCGATCTGTTCCGGCACAACGATCTGGCCACCCGCCAGAACGAGTCCGTAACGGAATACCATTAGCTGCTGCTCCCTCCAGTACGTGAACGCGCCGGTCCAGCACTTGTCATTCACCAGGTTCAGGGCATCGAACACCAGCGGAAGTCTCGCCTTTGGCGGTTGCATTTCAAACGTGCAGATCAGCCGTAATGTCTCGTCGTATCCTGACCATGCAAGCGTTATGGAATAGGTGCGCCACTGACCTTCAACCGCCATTGCAATCTGATCGTCAGCGACCCGGTCGAAATGCCATTCGTGACTTTCGGCGACATTCTCGACTATGTCGATTGGATGCAGGTCCTCAACTATGTACCGCTCGGATAACGACATGCCCGCCCCCTTCTGGGTTGCCACTTGATTGATGTGCGATTGGAACCTTCCACCATAGCTTCGGTTCCTTCCGCAGGTTCAGCGATCTTTCGCCGCCTTACCACTAAATATCGTATATCTGTGAATCTTGCTCTGTAAAGTGGAATCGCGGAGGGCTACAGAGATTTCTGTGGAAAATATCAGGGGAGCAGTATGGGGATCCGAGGTAACTTTCCGAGCATGCGGAATGTTGATCGGTTGAAGGAGAGCGTCAGCCTCGTTTCGATCAGTCGAAGCCGACATTACGGCAACTGGTTCACGATCGACCTACGGCTCATTTCCTGACGCGGACCGGCCATCGACCTGTGCCCAGCCTTGCGCTATTGCATCGTAGGAAATAACCCGTCCAAGTCCCGATAACCGGAGGCTCCATGTCACATGATCTAGCAGTGCTATCCGCCCGTCTACTTGATGCGGCAAGCTCGGCCGGCGCGGAAGCAGCCGATGCAATCGTATCGGAAGGGATATCGATTTCCATCGATGTGAGAGGCGAACGGCTTGAACAGGCGGAGCGATCAGAGGGGCTGGATCTAGGATTGCGCGTGCTGGTTGGTCAAAGACAGGCATGCGTTTCCGCCTCGGACTCCAGTGACGCCACACTGGCCGCGATGGCCGAGCGGGCTGTCGCTATGGCTCGGGAAGCGCCGATCGACCCATATATCGGCCTCGCAGATCCCGAAGAACTGGCGAAGGGATGGAATGTCGAGGATCTTGATCTGGTTGATCCTTCCCAGGAACCCGAGCCCTCCACTTTGGAGGGTTCAGCGCGCAGCGCCGAATCCTCGGCCATGTCCGTTCCGGGAATCTCGAGAATTGATGTCGCAACCGCCGGATTTTCCCGCAGCAACATTCACCTCGCGGCAACCAACGGTTTTTCAGGCGGATACTCGCGCACCAGGCACTCGACCCTTTGCATTGCGATATCCGGTGAGGGGACTGCCATGGAGCGTGACGGGTATGGCGACACGCGAATCCATCTCGCTGATCTTGAATCCCCCAATGAAATCGGCCGTAAGGCCGGCGAGAGGGCGAGTGCCCGTGCAGGTGCACGCAAACCCCCAACCGGCACCTATCCCGTAATTTTCGACGAGCGGGTCGCGGGCAGCCTGCTCGAGCACCTGCTTCAGGCTGCAAATGGTACGTCCATCACCCGCGGCTCAAGCTGGTTACGAGATTCATTGGGCACCCAGATCCTTCCCGCCGGCCTTGATGTCGCAGAGGATTCGCTGCGTCCACGCGTGACTGGAAGCCGTCCATTTGACGCAGAGGGGCTGGCAAGTCGCCACCGTCGGATAGTTGAGAACGGTGTCCTTACCGGCTGGATTCTCGACCTGGCTACGGCTCGACAACTGGGAATGCGGCCTACAGGGAACGCAGCGCGCGGAATCTCTTTCCCGCCAAGTCCTTCGGTATCGAACGTCGCGCTGACACAGGGTGAAAAGTCGCGCGAAGAACTCATGGCAGAGATCGGAACTGGGATTCTTGTAACGGCAATGATGGGCAGTTCGATCAATCCGACTACCGGAGACTATTCACGCGGTGCGGCCGGATTCTGGATAGAGGACGGTGAACCAGCCTATCCAGTCAATGAGTGCACGATAGCCGGGAATCTAGGTGAGATGCTCAAGACCATTATTCCGGCCAATGATGCTCGCGTGCATTTGAGCAGAGTGGTTCCATCACTTTTGGTGGAAGGTCTGACGCTTGCTGGAGGCTGATCTCCCTCTACTGACGCAGGCGGCCGCGAGCGCGGCCGATATCGCTCTGAAATACTGGCAGACTGATTTGCGGGTCGAGAGCAAGGACGGGGGCTCTCCGGTTTCCGAAGCCGACTATGCCGTCGACGCCCACCTAAGGGAGCTCCTGTCTACCGCACGACCGAATTACGGATGGCTGTCAGAGGAAACCGAAGACTGCCCTTCCCGCCTCTTGCGGGACAACGTCTTTGTTGTTGACCCGATCGACGGCACACGCGCCTATTTGGACGGACGACGCACCTGGGCGATATCGATTGCGGTTGTGGCGAATGGGGAGCCGGTGGCGGGCGTTGTCCATTTGCCTGCACGGAGAAAGTCCTACACCGCAGTGAAGGGTAGGGGCGCTCATCTGAACGGCATGGCAATCACGATTGTTAGGCGGGATGGCGCTGAGGGCGCTACGGTACTTGGGCCGCGTTCCAGTCTTGACCCCCGAGTTTGGGCCCGGCCACCGCCATTTCTGCGTCGCCAATGGCGGCCGTCGCTTGCATATCGGTTCTGCTTGGTGGCCGAGGGACGGTTCGACGCGGTCATCACACTGAAAGATGCGTGGGAATGGGATATCGCCGCAGGCATATTGATCGCCAAGGAGGCGGGCGCTACGGTGACCGACCGAGAGGGCCAATTGCCGATTCTAAACAGTCCCGATGGCAGGATTGCTGGGCTGTTTGCTGCTGAACCAGATCTGCACCAGACACTGATTGCACGTTACCTCGCCTGATTTGCGCACAGCTGCATCTGCGCCGCCCTTTGATGGCCCGCGCCAGATGCTGACCGTCACTTCGACTGCATGTAGTCCTGCCACAAATGAAACCAAACCGGGATGAATACGTCTAGCCGGAACTTTAGGGTCTTCGGCAAATGGTTTTCGCGTCCAGACCGTCGGTTTTCAGCGGTTTTTCGGCTGGACCGGCTCCGTTGCGGCTGTCATCCTTATGGGAACCTGCTGGTCCGGTCGGACCCCGAGGAGCTGGAACGCCCGCTTCCGCAGCGCGGTCGGTGTGGTGATGACGGGCAGGAGGCTGTCGCCCTGCCCTGGCAGGCGCAGCTGGTTCAGGACCACGGTGGAGAGGTCGGCGAGCAGCGTGCGCAGGCTGTGGACCGGCAACCCGTCGGCGGTGCGCCTCCTGCTGGCCTTCGCCCTGGCCCCCTCCGGGACCTCGGCCGCCTCCACCGGCGAGTTCCGCTGCGCCCGCGCGCGCTCCCGGTCGTCGTCCCCGGAAAGGACCGGCGCCAGACGGCGGCGCATGTGCCACTCGACATACAGGGCCAGCATGCACAGGAACACATGGCCGCGGACATGGTCCGCCGAGTATACGTGTACCGGACGGATCCGGAGGTCGCCCTTCGCGTTCCGGAACGCCCGCTCCACCGTCGCCAGACTCTTGTACGCCTCCACGGCGGCCTCCGTTCCGATCGCCTCCGCGTCCAGGCTGGTGCGGATGAGGTGGACGCCGCCGGGCCGCGCCTCGGCGGCGATCCTGTCCTCCCGGCGGCGCCAGGAGATGCCGCCGTCCGTGACGGTGATGCCGGAGTGTTTCGCGACCTTCCTCCGGCTGGCGTCCCGGCCCACCCGGCGGTCGACCGTCCGTCGGTCCTTCAGCCGTCCCGGGCGCACCGACGCGGCGGTCCTCTCCAGCGTCCCCCCGGTGGCCTCGAGGAGCTCCCCGCGCCCGCCCGCCCTCTCCTCCCGCAACCGGGGGCTGGGGCAGGCCATCAGCCGCCCGCCGGGAAAGTCCGGGCCGGCGGTCTCCGCCACCGCGTCGGGGCCCGGCGCCTCCGGCTCCAGCGGGGCCGGGGCGTCCGCGCCCCGCTCCAGCGGTTTCCTTATGTCCCGCCTTTCCAGGGAGGGGATCCAGCCGGGCCCCGCCGGCTCCAGATCCTCCCGGATCCTGGCCGTGGCGGGCATGCCCCTGTCACCCACGGGCGCCACCCGGTCGATGCCGAAGCGCCTGCGGATCCTCCTGACCTGCGGCGCGACCGTGGACGGGTCGGACGTGTTGCCCGCGAACACTTCCACCGCCACCGGGCAGCCGTCGGCGGCGACCGGGAGCCCGTAGGTGATCCGCATTCTGCCTTTCTTTCCGTCACGGTTGTGGCCGAAGGCCGCGAGCGGGCAGCACCGCCCCTCGAGGCAGGGGCCGCTCACGTCATACAGGATCAGGGTGCTGCCGCCTTTCAGGTGCCGGCTGGCCAGGCTCCGCCCGGTCCAGGGCTGGCGCGCCAGCAGCCAGCCGGGCATGCCCGGCATCCCGTTGCCGGTGACCGCCCCCAGCCCGAGCAGGGCGCCGAGGCTGTCCGTCGCGGTCTCCGGCGACAGCCGCCGGGCCGTGGCGAGCTTCGAATCGGGTGAGATGACCCCCGGGACGATGGCGGCCAGCGCCAGCCGGCGCTCCCGGCCGGCGGTGCGGTGGAGGATGCGCTCCAGACCGAGGTCGCGGGCGGTTCCGAGGACGGCGGCGACATGGCCGTGCGGGAGGGAGCGCTCCACGGCCGGCAGGTCGCCGATGCCGGTGACGGCGACGGCGCCTTTCAGGACGGCCCGGAAGCCCCCGGTGACCGTCGGCGGCGGCTCCGGCAGGTTGGCGATGGTCCTCTTGCGGACGCGCTTTCCCTCGCGCCAGGCCTGGCGGAGCAGGATGGCGGGCTTTCCGGCCTGGTTGGGGATCGATTCGATGTTGAAGGCCATGGCGGACATCCGTTATGGGAACTGGATTTTCCATCCTGAAACATGAAGCCGCTATAATGTCAAGCGGCCATCGCGAAAAAAAGCTTCCACGGGTTCTTTCCGGGAGGTGCCCGGAATCCGTCTCCGCACCCGTTATGACAACAGAAGTGCAGGATTCCTTCACCAATTCGATCAAATCATCGTTTCATTACAAAGCGTTACGCGAAAAAAGCATGCTGGAAGTTCCGTCTAGCGGCCCAGCAATGGCTTTCGGATAGCGAATCCTCGCGTTCGGGCATCTCGGCACGCCGGGGCGGGCTCCGACCCTGCGGTCGTCCTTCGCCGTCGTTCAGCCTGGACACCCGGACGGTCCTCACGGCCCGTTGCGGCTGTCGTCGGGCAATGTCTTCACGGTCCTTTGGATGTCGGCGGTCCGCCCGCCCATGGCCGGTTCCCGTATCGGCCTGACAGAGACATACGGGTCACCGACTGCCAGCGCCAGGCAGTCCTGCGGGAAGGAATCTCGGGACGCGGCCAATCACGCGATGTCAGCAGCCCTGCGTCCGGTACGGAAAGGCGTTTCCGGAGCGGTAGGCCTGTCCAAATGCCATTGAGCGGGCCCAAAGGTGGCTTGCAGCGGGTTCACCGCACTCACCTTCCCTTTGCAGGAACCGGACTTTCGGTCTTGTCGGAGATGAAACATCCCCGGTTTTGATCATCGGGCAGAGGCAGGAATGTAGACAGGGTAACGGTTCGAAAAGCGGTTCCTTGAGCCGCCCAATCTCGGCTGCCCTCCCCGAACCGGAGGTGCTGGATGCCTCCAGGGGGTACCCCTTTTCGTGATCATTCACTTGCCTTAACTTACATGAGGCACTCTTGGGAAAGTCTCATGGCACAGCGTCTGCATCTGGTTTTCGGAGGGGAACTGACCAATCCGGAAAGAACCGAATTCCGTAACGTCGATGAAATCGATATCGTTGGAATATTTCCGAACTATCAGGCCGCTTACGATGCCTGGAAACAGGTGGCGCAGCAGACGGTGGATGATGCCCACGTTCGATACTTCATAGCACACCTGCATCGGTTGAGGGACGAGGAAGCCGAGGCTTCGCCGACCGATAAAGTTGAGCGCTAAGGTCCATCATTCCATGTCCCTTTTCCAGTGACGTCGAATTGTTCGATGGATCACACCCAATTGCTGCTGAACGAGGCCGACTGATGCGCCCACCTGAATTCTGGTTCTCATCGCCCCAGTGCCCTGACTGGCGCACGCATCTGTTTTCGCCGATCGGTGCATTGACAGCCCGGGTGACAGCTCGGCGGTTGCGGCGGCCCGGCTATAGGGCCGCGCTCCCGGTGATCTGTGTGGGCAATCTCAACTTGGGCGGAACTGGCAAGACTCCAACGGTCATTGCTTTGTTGGAACGACTGACGGGCGTTGGAATCAACGCACATGTAGTATCAAGGGGTTATGGCGGAAATGATGCTGGTCCCGTTCGGGTCAATCCCGCCCAGCACTCCGCTGGCAGGGTTGGCGACGAGCCTCTCCTGCTTGCTTCCTTCGGCACGGTCTGGGTTGCGCGCGAACGTCAGTTGGGAGTTCGTTCCGCGGAACGGGACGACGCGCAGGCTGTGCTGCTCGACGATGGATTCCAGAATCCGTCGGTTGAGAAATCCGCCAGCATCGTCGTGGTGGACGCGGATATAGGTTTCGGCAATGGAAGAGTGGTACCAGCCGGCCCTCTCAGGGAGCCTGTTTCGGCCGGTCTTTCCCGTGCGGATGTTGTGCTATCTGTCGGAAAGAAGGACTCCCATGAGCGTTTCCTGAAGCTATGGGGAGACACCGTTTCCGTACCGGTCGTGCGCGGTGAGCTATATCCACTGCGCACCGGTATCGATTGGTCCGGCCAACCTGTTGTGGCCTTTGCAGGGATTGGGCGACCCGAAAAGTTCTTTGCCACGCTCCGCGACCTCGGTGCCCGTCTGGCCCGAACCGAGGCTCTCGATGATCATCAACCTCTGACAGGTGCCCTTTTGGACCGACTCTTGAGTGACGCTCTCGCGCTGAATGCCCAACTTGTTACCACGGAGAAGGATGCCGCAAGACTGCCGATCAGATTTCGGCCGAATGTTCTGACACTCCCAGTGCGGCTCAAGCTAGACGACTGGAAAGAGATTGACTCGGTGCTCATTCGAGCGGGATTGAGTAAGTTGGACGGTGCTTTGCCGTAGCGCCCACCTAATGGAGCGGTCGAAGCTCGGATTGTTGTGCCAGTCAGAGCTATTCGGCTGTCATCTGCTTTTGAATCGACCGTGATCCATGGCAGCTGACCTTGACGAACTCCAGCTTGGTGAGGGGAATGAGCGATTGCCTCCACGGCCTCTTTGAACCGCCACGCGATCCGGGCCGAATTCCGCGATGATCCAAGATAGCGACGGATGGGTGCACAGTTCCTTGATTCTCCGGTACTGCCGCTCAGGAGAAAAGCGCATCAGGTTTTCGTAGAGCGCCGTACGTTTGTTTGGTGCCTTGAAGCGCGTGCTCGCGTGTGGAATGTCCACATTGTAATCCACCGCTTAAGCGGAAGTGGCTTCGACGATTTTCGCGCCGGATGGTCCGTGCTCGGTGTCGCCGGGAATATCTGCGGCAAAGCGTATGAACTGAGGGGGAATAACGTCGCCGAACATACTCAAGCCTGAGCTGCCTTCTCAGGAGCCAGCCGAAATCCCGGATAGGCGAAGGCGCCGCTGACCGTCGAACAGTCGGCTTCGGTGACGCCCTCGCGGCGGGCGACATCATACCAGCTGGCTTTGATCTGGCCCTCCATTGCATCGATGATTGTGGCGGCTTCTTCCGTCACAAGGTGGAAGCGGGCGCACTGCGAGAGCATGTTCTGCGCGTTTGCGGAGCGGCCGATGTCACCACAGGTCATGGCAAGGTCGCGGCGCTCAAGGCTCACCGGCATTGACGGCGTCAGGTCGTAGGCCGGGGAGAGTTTCCAGTCGGTACCTCTTGCAATGGCGGCATGATTGCGCGGGTGATCGTCGGTGTTCGAGATCAGCGCATTGAAGACCATGCGGCGGAATAGTTCGGCGTCGTCGTCCTTCGGTTGCGCCGAAATGCGGTGCAGTTCTTCGGCCAGCAGAATGTAGGACCAGCGATCTCTATGCTGGTGCGTGTCTTCGGTGCGCAAGATTGTCAGGCCACTCATCATCCGGGCGCGCAGATAGCCGTGAGTTGTCTTTTCACGGTCGAAGCGCTTGACGAGCGGCACGTCGCGGCCTGCAACATGCTCGATGCGGCTTTGGGCGGTGTGGACGCCACAGGCGCTGGCGAGCCTAAGCATGGCGTGCTCGACCCGCGCATGGTTCCACCTATCATCGCCGCGATTGAGTTTTGCGAGCCATAGTCCGTCGGCATCCTCGACGACCGCCTTGGGGCGTGCGCCGCCCATCGATGTGCCAATCAGCATCAACTCTTCGACCTGTCCGGTCTCCGGGCCGTCTGGTACGTCTTCGCCGGTGATGGTCGCGTCGGCGACCGCGATCAGCTTTGCAAGATTGAGCGTCTTGTTGAATTTTCTTTGCGGTGCGGGAGGCTTGGGGCCAAGGCCGAATCCGAGCGCACCGGCGCGGTCGTCGGGCGCGTAAAGCAGATAGTCGATCTCGCCGAGTTGCGGCAGGTCCGCATGTCTTTCAATGACGCGGCGGCCCCAATAATCAGGACCGGCATCGCGCAGTGCGCCGAACACGCCTTTTAGCGCTGTCGTGCGGTAGGTCGTGCCATCCAGCTTGAGATCGATTGGGTCGATGGGTACCGCGTCCGGACTGGCAAGGTAGCTCTTGCCGTAAACGAAGCGGCCGACTGGAACCCCGCTGCGACCCGGTTCCAGTACGAAACGACCCGCGGTCACGAACGCGCTCTTGCCGGGCAGCGTTATATAGACAAAGCAATCGGCGGCGCCGGGCTCAGAAATCATTGTCGAGCCCCTTGCCGCTGCGCGCGCGCTCACGGCCGGAAAGCTGATCGAGAGCAAGACCTTCGCTGTTAGCAAGGGGGTCAGCGAGTGCGCTGAACGGGCGCAGCAGATCGTAGGCCCAAAGCAGGGCCGTGTAGACCGCGATACCGGTGCTCAGCTTGCCCTTTTCCGCGTCCATGATAGCGCGTGGGCCAGTGCCGATTTTGTTTGCGACGTCATCGATCGTCAGGTTGCGGCGCAAGCGCGCGGTGCGCAGGTCCCTGCCTAGGCGCGCGATCGCCTGTTCTACCTCGTATGGCGGTGCAGCTGTGAGCAGATTTCTTGCTGTCATGTGCTCTTAAGCGCATATCCAAAATTTCCTTCTTTGTCAAGTTTTCTGCTCTTGAGGGCACCGTAAGCCCTATAAGGTGCACTCAAGAGCGCTGGCAGGGTAGATCTCGGTGTCTTGTAGCTGTTTGCAAACGAACCCGCCTGCGGCCCCCGAGGGTTACCGGTGTTCGATCGACGGGCCTCATTCCCTCGCACAAACTAACAATCTCATCACTCCAGCTCCTGTGAGCACGCCTGCATCCTCAAGCTGCTCTCGATCCGGCAGATCTCGTGGAGATTCAAGATCGAAGGCGACCAGGAACTGCTTCGTCGTGACATAGGTGTAGGGCACCCCGCGCCTTGGCGACCGGGGCCCTGTCCCGATCAAGCTACGTGCATGTAGGCGCCCAACCAGATCCCGGCTGATCTCCTTGCCAAAAATGTCCTTCAGCCCGTCACGTGTGATAGGCGATAGCGGCCAGCACCGCGATATCGAATTCTCGGAGATCCAGGTCCTGCGCACTCACATCCGCCGCGTCCCGGACCGCGAGGGCATAGACTGTCCGTATGCGCAGCCGCCAGCCGCTTTTGTAACTTCGAAGGAGCGTCCTTCCAGGTCGGCGGCCAGATCGATGGACACCCTCGGTTACAACCCCCTCGTCGCCGTCCCGATCGCCCTAGCCGGAGACGCCGCCGACATGGTCAAACTGCACAATGCCCGGTCCGCACCCAGCAAGGGGTGAGCAGTTACGCCGACGGCTTTGCTCAGTTTTTCGATGGTCTTCTCATCTGAGGGGGTCAGATAGAGCTTGATACCCGCGTTGCCCTGCAGGGCGCGACGGGCGTTTTCGCCGTAGATTTCGTCTAGCGCCGGGATGGTCTGTGACGATCACCTGTCAACTCATCCCGGTTCCGCGGGGACGTGAAGCGGATGAAGAGGCGGGGCAGGGACATGGAAAAGCTGGCTACGGCACTGTCGATGCCAGCACGGCGGGATGCCCTGCCCCCGGGATACCGCAATCGGGCCCTGCGGGGAGGGGCTGGGCCGGGTTTCGCGACCTGCACATCGAGCCGGACTGACTGCTGCCGTAACGCATTGCAGGCGACGAGGTCCAGCTGGCATGGACAAGGACGCACTCGGACCTGTTCCGGTAGGTTTGGGCCCGGCCCGATCAATGAAGGCCGAAGCGATGATGATTGCAGGTCGTTACATATGACCTCGAAGATTTGACAAGCAGGACTCACATAGCCTGAGCCCCTTCGGAGCCGATGTATGCCTGCACCCGACAGAAGAGCGCGTTCCTGCACGGCGAGATAGGACTTGAAGGCAATGCACGGTAGGGTGGTCAGCCGTCGAGCTTGGAGTCGAGGATTGTGGAGAATTCATCGTAAGGCAATGCGCCGGTCACCAATTCGCCATCAATTATGAAACTCGGAGTCGACCGGATGCCGTGTTCCTCGGCATTCTCCTTGTAGACCGCAACCATCGCGCGGGCGAGCGCCCGATCCTTCATGCACGCTTCGACCTCCTCACCCGTCAGCCCAGCGGAACGACCAATCCGTGCCAGATTGCCTGCAATTTCCGACTCTGAATTACCCCGGGTCCACTCGGGCTGACGGGCGAAGATCAAGTCCATAATGCCGAAAAACCGCTCTGGCCCCCCGCATCTCGCGACCAATCCGGCCCAGAGGCCATAACGGTCAAAATAGACCTCGCGGAAAATGAACCGAACCTTTCCCGTATCAATGTAGTTTGCCTTGAACTTCTTGAACGTTTCCTGATGGAATGTCTTGCAGTGCGGGCAGGTGCTCGATGCGTATTCAATCACCGTCAACGGAGCGTCGTCGCTCCCAAGGACCATTTCCTCCACAAGGGACGTGTCAATCTCGACATTGCCATCCTGCGCTTCGGCGGCGAAGATCATTTCGAGCGAATTGGGATCGGAAGTCTTGGAAGATTGCCAGAAATAGGAGCCTCCCAGCACCAAAGCAAGGAAGGCAGCGGCGGGCAAGGCGTAGCGACTCATGATGATAGCCTCATTTTCGGTTGAGCTTGGTTAGAACGCTTTCACCGAGAAGTTCAAGTGCGTGGCGCAGTCCGTCGTCTGAGACGTCGGCAACTGCCTTGCGCACGCGGTCCCGGGTAAAGGGGTCCGGGGTCAATTCCCGACTCTGCTCGTCGGTTGGAGCGTCAGTTTCAAAGTCGGCCGGTGATATCTGGGTAATCGAGATGTTCGAGATAGCGGAATAGCCGTAGCATGCGTTCACCCGCTCCCGAATAAATTCCAGTTTCATGGACAGGATCGGAGCCTGGGGTCCGGGGGTCAGTAAAGTCAGTGTGGCGCCCAGCTTGCCTTTCGAGTAGGAAACACTTACCGGTCGGGCAATACTGGCGACATCAGCGCCCACGATTTCAGTCCAATGTGTAAGTAATCGTGCCACCGCAAAACCACTTTTTTGCCCGACGGTCCGGAACTCGCGCTGCAGTAGACTGGAGACTCGCTCAAAGCCGCGCTTGCGGCGGCCGGATCTTTCTTGGAAGCGGATATTGGCTGGCATTTCATTCCCTGTCGGCTATTCTAGACATAGGCCAGTGCTCCACCAGACCAAAGCCACCAACAAGACCATAAAGATTGCGTGATACAACAGAGCTCAGCGAAAAACTCCTTGCGTGGTATGATTCCCATGCGCGGGTGTTGCCCTGGCGGGTAAGTCCAACACAAGGCCGTTCTGGCATACTGCCAGATCCCTATCATGTCTGGCTGTCTGAGGTGATGCTTCAGCAGACGACCGTTTCGGCGGTCAGGGGCTATTTCGAGCGCTTCGTCCATCGATGGCCTACGGTATCTGACCTTGCCAACGCTTCCGACGCTGACGTGATGGGCGAATGGGCGGGACTTGGCTACTACGCCCGAGCTCGGAACCTCCTTAAGTGTGCCCGCATAGTGACAGCGGAGCACGGCGGAGTTTTTCCTGATACACGCGAGGCGCTTCATTCCCTGCCAGGGATTGGCCCTTACACCGCATCCGCTGTCGCGGCTATCGCGTTCGGTCATCCAGAAACGGTGGTGGACGGAAATGTCGAACGGGTCATAGGTCGGCTTTTTCTCGTCAAGACGCCGTTACCGAGGGCCAAACGGGAATTGACTCAGCTCGCGGGCCGCCTGACTCCTCTGCATAGGCCGGGCGACTACGCACAGGCGGTCATGGATCTTGGAGCTACAGTCTGCACTCCGCGAGCTCCTGGCTGCGGAGTCTGTCCCTGGGTGTCGAACTGCGCAGCGCGGAAGGCCGGACTGCAGAAGGAGCTACCGCGAAGACTCCCAAAGACCAACAAACCCTCACGTCGAGGCATAGCCTATTTGGCCCGTCGAGTCGATGGGGCTTGGCTGTTGGAACGCCGGCCTTCGCGTGGGCTCTTGGGCGGCATGCTGGGTTGGCCGTGCAGTGACTGGACCGAGTCGCCGAGACCTGCACCGCCGATCGAAGCAGATTGGCACGACCCTGGTGTCGAGGTCCGCCACACTTTCACACATTTTCACCTTCTGCTCTCACTGCGCATTGCCGAACTTCCTGCGGACATTAGGCCGAATGTCGGAAATTTCGTGCAAGCGGACGAGTTTCGGGCTTCCGATCTTCCGACGGTTATGCGGAGAGCTTACGAGCTTGCAGCAACGGCGTTCGACTCGCTGTAGGATCTCGCTGTAGGATAATGGGAGCGGACGGAACTGCCGTCTTGATGCATACTGGTCGAAAGGATCGGTTTGGTTGGCTGGATGAAATCGTGGTGTCGGGATATTTCTGGAGCAGCTTGAATGTGAGCCGATTTTAGGGCTTGATCACCCAAGCCGCGGATCGGTTTCCTGAAGACAGTGGGCGACTGATGTTCGGGCGCGGGCATCATATGGCAAGACATGGTTTTCCAAGGCATTGAGAGCACCGTTGTCTCGGACTTATCTCCCTTGATGACTTTCGCGAATCCGTGGTCAGGACATGGCGAATTATCGCGGAAACGTTCTGCACTCCGCCGACTCGAACCATAGCGAAATGGGGTGACAGTATTGTTCTGTCCACGCAGACCGGAACTGTGTCACCATCATACTCGCGACTGTGGATCTTCAGGACGCCCCCTATGGCGCGGATGAATTCGGCATTGGCCTTTTGGCGACGCGTGGGCATTGGCGCAGCCGGAACCTGATGTCGTTTTTCGGCGCCTGCTGGACCGTCCCCTACGCAATGCCGTCGCCGAGCGGCAGCATGGTCCTGCGTACGTGCTCCTCTGGCGGCTCCGGGAAGGCCAGGCATCACCAGCCTCGCCTCGTCCCGCCTATACTATGGGTTTCCTGCGGTTGGCCCGCTCGTTAAGCTACAGAGGCCCCTTCAGGCTTTTCGGAGCCAGTCGCCTGCGGACGTTTCACCGTCCACGATCCTCTGAAGAAGCCCCAGTTCGTCGCCGTTCAGCCGTAAATGATGGAGTTTCCTGCCATTGGGGTTCATTGCCTGAAAACTCATGGGGCTTTCCGCGGGCGCGGTAACCAGCGTAACCGGAAAACCATCCACGGTCACTGCTGGATCTGGCAGACGCCCTGTTTGTCATTGGGGACTGCATATAGTATCCCGCCGACACACGCCACAGATATCATTTCCACATAGCTACGATAGTAGGGGTTCTCGATGACAGATGACAGCCATTACGATTACGAAGAATCAACCTTGGCGGCAGCTTTGGGGTTCGATGATCGGCTGGCACCACTTTCTGACCTGATACAGTCGATCGACCGTCCCGGAGATTACTGCACACGCGGATCCCGCCATGTTCCAATGCCGCGTATCGAAGTCGATACGACTGGCGTCCTGGCGTTTCCGCTCCAGCCTGCGCAGGCCCAAGCGCTTGTCTCTCTTGCTGAACGTGCGCCTTACGGCAAGGGAGAGGAAACAATCGTCGACCAAGAAGTGCGCGACTGCTGGCAGATTGCGCCGGAAGCACTCACCATCGGTGGGGTGTCATGGGGCGCCACTTTTTCCGACATCCTTGATGAGGTCAGCACGGGGCTTGGATGCCAACGTGAGGCACTGACAGCGGAACTGTACAAGATGCTGATCTATGAGAGAGGCGGATTTTTCGCGCCTCACCGAGACACAGAAAAGGCAGATGGCATGGTTGCCACGTTGGTGATCGCGCTACCCGCCATTGGAAAGGGAGGTGAATTGGTTGTCCGACATCATGGACATGAAACCGTCGTGGAAATGCTCAATGACGATCCTTCGGAACTGACCTTTGCCGCATTCTATGCAGACTGCGAACACGAGATCAGACCCGTCACAGAAGGTCATCGTATCTGTCTGGTCTACAATCTCGTGCTTACCCCGGGTCAGCAGGCGCCCACAGAGGCTCCTGACTTCACCTCAGCAGTCAATCCAATTGCGGATGCGATAGGAACCCATTTCAGCGATCCGGGCAGGAGCGACAAGCTGATCTGGGTATTTGAGCATGATTATAGCACGGCAGGCTTGTCCTTCGACGCACTCAAGAACGTCGATGCCTCGGTCGCACGCGTATTGTCCGCAGCGGCAATGTGTTCGGACTGCGCTCTTTATCTTGCGGGCTTACATGTCGAGGAGACGGGAGATGCCTACTATGTTGGCGATGGGCGCCGCTACTACGATGATGTTGACGAAGCGGACGATTATGAAATCGACGAGGTCTACGACTTTGTCTGTCAGCTTGAGAATTTTACAAGCGTCGATGGCTCAAGACCGGAATTTGGCGCTTTGCCCTTGGAAGACGGAGAGTTGATGCCGCCTGATCGGCTTATGCCTGACAAGCCCGATTCACAGCGATTGACTGAGGCCACGGGAAATGCCGGGGCAACGCTTGAGAGATACTATTACCGTGCCGCGCTGGTTCTGTGGCCAAGAGAGAACACTCCAAACGTCGTGGCCAGAGCTGGTTTTGCGGCTCTCGCCGCATTCCTTGAATCAGAATGGAACGTAAGTGACTCTGGGCAGACATCGCTGGGTAGTGTCGAAACATTGGCCTCCCAAGTAGTTGATTCATGGCCAAAACCTCCAGAATATGAGATGGAAAGATGGGCAACTGCGAGCGCAAAGGTACTGAAAGTGCTCTGCCACATCGGCGACCTGCAGACGGCCAAACGCTTCCTGAATCACGGGCTACACCCCTATTACCATAGCGAATTGAACAATGCCCTCGTTTCGGCCGCGATGAAGTTCGGGCCTAAGGAGACCGGAAATTATCTGCTTGAGCTTGTGGAGACCTACGCATCAAGGATGCCGGAAGAGATTGTCGACCTTGCGGGCCTTCTAAGGGCCAGAGTCAACCAGACTTCGGGCGAGGAATGGCAGGTCTGCCTCAAGGAAATGGTTAAGGCCATTTGCTCTGGCTTCGAAGTTGCCTGCAAAGTCGATTTGGGCACGACTCCAAAAGCCGGCGAATGGCAACATCGGAATTTGCCGGACCCATGGTCGACAAAAGCCCTCCATACGCTGTTCGACCTCACCCGGCAATTTGATCTTGAAAACGCGGCATCAGATGTCGCCGCGGCGCTCTGCAGAAGCCCGAAGCGCGTCACACCGGATCGTACGCTCCCGCAGCTTGTCGAGCGGTTGGCAGCTGATCGGCCGGAAGGAGCTGCGGACAGCAACGCATTCAATATCCTTTGGGATCACGCCTTGGCATTCCTGCTGTCTCGCAGTCGAAATCGACCGCTGCCGCCAAGTGACTGGGTAATCTCCTCGAGAGGGCTCAACTGCAAGTGCGAGTATTGCCGGGAGGTCGTGCGATTCTGCGCGGATCCCATTGAGAAGACACTTCGCATTTCAGCCAGACAGGATCTTCGGGAACATGTATCGGGCAACGTGCGTCGAACCGGTCTCGACATCGAGTTCAGGACTGAGAGAGAGGGGAGTCCGCATACGTTGATCTGCACCAAGACTTGGGGAACATTCAATAAGCGGATGAAGCAATACGGGGAAGACGTTAAGGAGATGCGACGACTTCTTGCCGTTGCCGAAAAGGTCTCAAGGCCATCTGACGACATTGCGGAACTGCGCATGGCGGTTGAGGCAGCGAGGCGAACCTAAGCCAGCGCTGAACGGCTGAATGAATGAGTTGCTCACTCCTACGGAACCTCTGAACCCGCCCAACCTCTGATCCGCCTAATCTTGATCAGCGCCATTCCTGGTGGGAATAGTTCAAACCGGCCTGCAGGATGACCCCTATGTAGCTTTATGCACCCAGTATGTCTCTTTGAGCAGATCACAAGGCGGAATCCGGTTCTCCATCGGGTTCCAGTCGTGTCGGCTCCACTTCGGATTGCCGACGTAGCAGACTGCGCCACAGTCGCTGGAGGGTTGCCAACGCGATTGGCGCTGGTGGTTGGAAGTCCTCTGTGTCTGTGCCCTTCAGTTCTCCCTGGACTGATCGCTGAAATCCCAGATGTTGAACGGCACCCTGAATCAAACCAAAGCCAGCCATCGCCGAGAGGTAACTACTTTTGGTGAACCCGAGTTGCAACCATCATGAAATTGGCGCAACGTGGCTGAGGCGCCACAGTCATGACGGCCCAGCCGCAATTCGGCGACCTGAAGCCGCTTTGGTTCCGGGCGGCGCCAGACAAGGCCCGACTTCTGTCAGACATGGGCAATCCGCCGTTTGCTCCATCGCAGCTGCACAAACCGGCGAAGGTCCGTACAGCCGTTCCTGCCCGAACGGCGTCAAAATCTGAATGCCATCCCGATTTCTGTCGTGAAGTCGCGATTGCCACTTCCAGCCGTCGAGAAGCCGAACCGACCTTGAAGGGATAGAGCACGATCACCCAGCCGCACGCTCCCGCCAAAGCCTGCGTGCAGAAACGTCGGGCGAGTTTGCGCCGCCAATTCTGTGCCGGTGACAGTGACGGATTCCTCGGCACCAAGGATCTGGTGTTCGACATCAAAAGAAACTACGACGCGACGCGTTTCACTGTTGGCCGTCTCGACAGGAGTGCCCGACCGAATCCACAGCTTCTCGGCGTCTTCCAATGCGACATCTTCCTGGCCCGATCCGTAGGAGCTTTCGGGTAAGAGACCCCTGTCATCGTCTCGTTTGAAGCGGCCATCCGTGACTGAGACGCCGGTCCAGCTCATGTCGTCATGTTTCAGGACGCTATCAGATGTGGAGATATTCGTGGGGTGTATCCCAAGTTGGTTGATTGTGCCGCAGCGGCATGATCCGCCTGCCAGTCGAGCAGGCCGGCCAGCCTGTGATCCAACTTTCCCCGTGCCATAACCCACACTCCATGGCCGTTGCCCCGGAAGGGGACCGCTCGCCTGTCATCCGCGGTCCCGCCGCAGCGCAGGGATGGTACCTTCGAATTGTTGAAATCAACCAACTTGGGCTACACCCGATGTTCGTGAAGGCCATGTCAAGGGTCTGCCGGTCGACATCGAGCGTGATCGTGGCGTCCCGGATCAGCGGCTTCTCGTCGTCACGGTTGTCCAAGCCGGACATTGCGCCGGTCTGGGTCAAAGGGCCAGACGCCGGGTTTATGCCACTGCGCAGCCCTGCCGATGCGCTTCCAAGCCATCAGATGCCGCTGGTGAACGTGTTTCGGTCACTGCTGAAGACGCTGTATTCCATCCACCCATACCGCGGAGATCGAAGACGCCTATTGCTTGGTTTCCTCCCGTCATTCCCTAAGTTTCACGCGGTTTCGCGTCCCAACCGTCTTGGACTCCTGCTCCGACTTGAAGGTGCTTTATTTCAGTGGGCTGCTCGGTAGGACAGCCGTGCAGGCATCCTCAGTTCACGCTAACGGGGAAACGCGCTGCAGGCAGGAATCCGGCCGACCGTAACCACTAGTATCGTGACTTTATTGTTGTGATGGGTGAGGGAACCTGAGCCTGTTGCGGGCGCCCCGGCCCCGGGCAGCGGAACGTTTCCTGTCCGTGGCGGAGCCGGACGCACCGGCTCCGGGCCAGCCGCCACCTGTCGGCGCACCGGCCCGTCAGGCGATGAAGTCGAAGTCGGCCGCTGTCAGCAGCGACGCGTCGAAGTCCCCGACCACGATCGAGAAGGTGTCGGAGGGACCGCTGACCACGGCGTCGTCGCCGTCCTGCTTGATGTCGAGGTCGGAGAGCTTCAGGCCGCCCCTGATGACGATGGTGTCGAGCCCGTCCTCGAAGTCGTGGATGGTGTCGGTCTCCGACTCCCGGTCGAACACGAACCGGTCGGCGCCGCCGCCGCCCCAGAGGTCGTCGTTGCCCTTGCCGCCCTCGAGCGTGTCGTCGCCGTCACCGCCGTCGTCGCCGTCAAGGTAGGGCCGGTTGTCGCCGTAGAGGTGGTCGTCGCCGGCGCCGCCGTAAAGCGTGTCGTCACCGTCGTCGCCGCCGCCCCAGTTGCCGCCGTAGAGGTGGTCGTCACCGTCGCCGCCGTGGAGCGTGTCGTCGCCGTCGTCGCCCTGGCCCCAGTTGCCGTAGAGATCGTTGCGGTAGTACCGGTTGCCGCCGTAAAGCGTGTCGTTGCCGTCGCCGCCGTAAAGCGTGTCGTCACCGTCGTCGCCGTCGCCCCAGTTGCCGCCGTAGAGGGTATCGTTGCCGTCGTCGCCGTAAAGCGTGTCGTCACCGTCGTCACCGTGACCAAACAAGTTGCCGCCGTAGATGGTGTCGTTGCCGTCGCCGCCGTAAAGCGTGTCATTTCCATCGTCGCCGTGGGCCAGCACGGCGTTGCCGCCACTGAGCTCGTCGTTGCCGTCGCCGCCGTAGATGGTGTCGTTGCCGTCGTCGCCCTGGCTGCCCCAGTTGCCACCGTTGAGGTAGTCGTTGCCGTCGCCGCCGTAAAGCGTGTCGTCACCGTCGTCGCCGTCGTCTTCATCGGAACCCGCGTTGCCACCGACGAGGTGGTCGTTGCCGTCGCCGCCGTAAAGCGTGTCAGCGCCGTCTTCGCCCTTGCCCAGGTTGCCGCCGTAGAGGGCGTCGTCGCCGTCGCCGCCGTAAAGCGTGTCATTTCCATCGTCGCCGTTGGCTCTGCGGTCGCCGCCGCCCCAGTTGCCGCCGTAGAGCCGGTCGTTGCCGTCCCCGCCGTAGAGGATGTCGTCGCCGTCGTCGCCGTGACCGTCGACATTGCCGCCGTAGAGGAGGTCCCTGCCGCCCCGGCCGTCGATGCGGTCGTTGCCGCCGCCGCCGTGGAGCACGTCGAAGCCGTCGCCGCCTTCCAGGGTGACGCCGGCGGGCAGCGCGAAGTCCTCCGCGCCGAGGGTGTCCGCCGACACGCCCCGCAGGGTGATGGTGTCGCCCCTGTCACCATACCGGATGACGGCATCGGCCCCGTCCTGCTCGATGGCCAGCGACGCGAACCCGCCGGACACCCCGTCGATGCGGATGGTGTCGCCCCTGCGGAAGTCGGCGATGGTGTCATGGCCGTCCCCCTCCGCGAACGCGAAGGTGTCGTCGCCCCGGCCGCCGTTCAGCCGGTCGTCGCCCACGCCGCCGTAAAGCGTGTCGTCGCCGTTGCCGCCCTTCAGGGTGTCGTCGCCGCCGCCGCCGTGAAGCGTGTCGTCGCCGCCGACGCCCTTCAGGACATCGCCGCCGCCGCCGCCCGTCAGGGTGTCCGCGCCCCGCTTGCCACGAACCGTTATGCCCTTGTCCGCCATCGTCCATCTCCCCTCTGTTCCACACTAGGCCGGCAGCTCCGCCGGGCGCCGGGGGCTTCGCCATGGGACACCGGAACATGCCAGCGCAGCCCGTGGCGCCGCGTTTCAGTCTTGAACGGATGCGTTCCATCTGGTCCAACCATCCATCTCGTTCAACTGATAAAACCGGTCAGTTCGTCTGTCAAGGGGGCGTGAGGGTGTGGACCCAACTTTTTTTCCGCCATGCCGCGAAGGCCTGGTTCGCCCGCCAGCCGGGCAGGCCGGCCGGCCTGTGGTCCATGACGCGGCCGTCCAGCGCCGGCATGGCGCTGGCGCCCTCCCCGACCGACGGGCGCCCGGGCGTTCCATCCGGAGCCCGGACACCCGGCCTCCACCACGCCGCTCCCGGCCTGGATGCCCCGGTGGCGGCATTCGCCGCACCGTCTCCGTCAGGGGCTGTTCCGGAAGCGGCGGACGGAGGCATGGGCGGGCGGAGGGACCGGAACAGGGCCACCGTCCGCCGACGCCTCACGGCAACCGACGCATGGATCAGGCTGAAGTCCCTTTACCCGTCAATACAATGATGTCACTACACTAGGTCCGTACTGAGACTCAATTTGGCGCTTCGCCCGATTTTGCCAATCCGGTCATGAAATTCCTGTTCGTCCGGTGCTCGCATCGTCGTTTCGGAGGCATCGCTCACTGCCGCTGCATGCGGAAAAAGCGTGACGATAAATGTGCACAGTCCACCGGAAATGCGTTCATGCATGTCCTCCCTCCTTCTTTAGGCATGGCGCAGCGCGCCTTGCCGCGGCAACGAAACCACATGCGGAACGCTTTTCGCTCCAGCCGCTCATGCGACGTCCGTCTTCAGCAGTTCCACGGCTTCCTCGGCCGCATCGACGCCGCTTGCCAAGGCTCCGTTCATCGAAGGCATGCGCATGTAATCGCCGGCAAGAATGAGGTTCTTGACACCCATGTCCCGGCCACGCATCTCCGCAATCTCCGTCAGGATGCCTGGTGGACCGATGCTCAGGGCCTCTGGCCAGCGATACACGCGGAAAAACAGACCGTCATCATCGCCAGGAAGGTTGCTTCCAGGAGGGAGGGGATGCCTTCGGACGTCCGCAAGCATCTCGCGCTTAATCTCGTCGTCATCAAGAGCCCCACTTCCATTCCGAAGTGCAACGCCGGCCTGAACCGCCGCCGGGCGGGAAGGCCGGATCTGGCTACCACCGGCGCACCTGAACGAGCGACCTGCGGCAACCGCATGCCCGAAATGGCCGTGGCCGGTATCCGGCTGAGGTCTGGCCCTCAATATCCCGCAGTCCTGCCGCCACAGAGAGATTTGGTTAGGCAAGTATATAATCCCCAAAGGATGCGGATTGATCAGTTAGTCAGGCGAGTCCCAAAGAGGCGTAATGGAACTCGAAGCGGGATGTCAATACGACCAGCGATTTGGAAGGAATGGCAAACGTGCATTCCCCGCGCGGTGTTGGCTGTGGCCGACAGGTGGAAAACGACGACGGATGATCGGAAAGGGCGTCCCGGGACTCGAATGCGGGCGATCCGGCGTCGAGACAGGTGGTGCCGAATGCTCCGGTGCCTACGCCGATCCGAGCCCGGCATCAGCGGGCTCAACGACCAATTGGCTGGGGATGGTGCCCGCTCCTTGCTTTAGCGACAAGCGTCTCGAACTGGTTTGAACGATCTTCGATGGTGTGGAGTAGGTCCCAGGCGTGCAAGTGCATCCAGATGGGCGGAGGTGCCATATCCGGAGTTGGTTTCCCAGCCATAACCCGGATGCACATCCGCAAGGCCAACCATGATCCTGTCGCGGCAATGCTTCGCAACGATCGAGGCGGCGGCAATAGACAGTGAACGTCCATCTCCCTTGATCAACGCTTCAGCGGGCACCAACAGCCCTTTCGGGATCAGGTTGCCATCAACCAGCACGAAGTCGGGTGACGGCGACAGCTGGGTGACAGCCCGGACCATCGCAAGCTGGGCAGCGCGCAGGATGTTCAATCCATCAATTTCCTCAACCGTCGCATGTGCGATTGATACCCTCGCACAGGTATGGATTTCGGCGCTGAGTCGCGCCCGTTGACCAGACGTAAGCCGCTTTGAGTCGTTCAGGCCGACAGGAACCCGATCGGGATCAAGTTGAACCGCGGCCGCGGTCACTGGGCCTGCGAGTGGTCCCCGCCCGACTTCATCCACGCCGCAGACTGAAGTGTGGCCTCGAACGAGCGCTGTCTGTTCGTGTGAGAAATCTGGAAACGGGCGACACATGGGCGAGTTGATAGGCGACCCAAGCGGCAATGCCAATTCCGAGACAGATCGCCTTCATGGATTGGCCTACCCTGATGTGGTCTGTCCATGTCCAACCGCAAACAGACAGGGGCACTATACGGCGAGCCTCCAGAAGCCCCTCGACATGCGCCCAGCGGTCCGGCGTCATCTTTCGGGGAACACTGGAAGCCGTGCTGCGGCGGGCCCCCGCCCTGCCCTGCGCCTCCCCGGGGCTGTACCCCCCGTCGCCGCCGTTACGGCGCAGCTCCCGCCAGACCGACGTCCGGTCACGGCCCGGCCGGGCGGCGATGGCCCCGTCCGATAGACCGCTTTCCTTCAGCGCGCCGATCCGGCATCTCTCCCCATGGGTCAGGTGGCGATGGCCCTCGGGCATGGCAGCCTCCCCTGTTTGCTCACAGGGACTGTCGCCGCCTGCTGGCCGATACGCAGGATCATGCGACCGGAAAACCGGTCACCACCGCCACTGGTGTTGCACTTCAGGGTGGAACGGGGGAAGGAATTCTTGGCGGGAATTGCTGCACAAGAATGAAGGAATGCAACCTCGCTTGGTCTGCTGTCCGAGGCCCACGATGGATCGAGAATGGCGTACGCAAAAAAAGGGCCGTGGCCAATGCTGGGCGAATTTCTGCCGGGATCCCAACTATCGACAGAATGTTCGAATTACCTTTCGGGCGGCATCGCATAGTGGTGGCTCAAGCGCCGCCAAGAGCCTGATCCGGTCGAACTCGCCTGAGTTGCGTGCGAGTTCGGCACGAAGAGAGGCACCGAATACCTGACGGAGTTCGGTGCCAACATTGAATTTGCACACCTTTGTGTCGAGGGCGAGCTTCCGTCGCTGATCATCGGGAATTCCCGAACTTCCATGCATGACAAGCGGTACGTCGGTTACACTCTCGATGCTTCGAAGGAGCTCGAAATCAATTTCGGCTTTCCGCCCCTGCTGCAGATGTACGTTCCCAACAGAAATCGCCATTGCGTCGATTCCTGTACCTTCTGCGAACAGCTGTGCTTCCTCTGGATCTGTACCGTTCGACGTCGCGCCCTGATCATAACCCACGAATCCGATCTCACCTTCGACCGAAACACCCGACCTATGGGCAATGCGGGCGATCATCGCGGTCTCGGCGATGTTTCTTTCCAGCGGGAGCCGCGATCCGTCGAACATCACAGATGTAAATCCGCAACGGATGGCCTCTTCGCATTCCTCCGCCGAATGCCCGTGGTCAAGATGAGCAACGACAGGCACAGAAACGGATGCCGCGAGATGACGGAACATGGCCGTAAGAACGGGCAACGGTGTGTGGGCACGGCAACTCGGTCCAGCCTGTAGAATGATTGGAGCTTCCTCCGCCTCGGCCGCGGCCACATAGGCGCGGGCATCCTCCCAGCCGAGCACGACCAGTCCGGCGACGGCGCAGCCGTCCTGCATCGCCGACTCCAAAACGTCCTTGAGAGTTGTCAATGTCATCCGAACTTCGCAATCATGTCCTTGATTCCCGGAATCGTCTCCACCTGGTATGCATGGCTTGGCTGAAAATACTGCACTAACGGCCGCTGCGACGCACCCCCGAGAATGGTGAAATAATACATCTCATATCCTGGCAGCACTGCGCAGGGGTGGTAACCTCTGTCAATGCAGACGGTTGAGCCATCTACAATGTGATAGGCATCGCCCGACGATCCATCCTCTCGCTGAAGCATCTGTAGACCGGATCCGTGGCTTGGCCTGAACCGGAAATTGTATGTCTCATCGTGATGCGTCTCATCAGGTAAACGATCAGTGTCATGCTTGTGGCTTGGAAAGCCCGACCATCCACCCGCGCCAACGGTAAACAATTCGCTGACCAGAAGCCGCCCGACCCCTCCGGCCTGCTTCTGGCCGAGAATGTGTTTGATTCTTCGGTGGGTCTTGGTTTCATCGGAACCATATTGGACGAGATCCAATTCATCCGACCGGACAGTGAATGGCTCAAGCACGGCATCGAATCGGGCACCAGCCACAAACACCTCGCATTCGGTCGACACACAGGTCATGTTGACATGTGCCCCGGTTGGTACATACACGCCTTCTGGCTCTCCGTCCCAAACGTTCTCAATGCGATTCCCAAGGGCGCTGACCTGGTAGCCTTCGACATCAAGAGCCACTGTTCCGGTCGCCGGAACCACACAGGTTTCAAAGCCTGGCGTCTGGTAGCTGAACGCTTCGCCCTTACCAAGCTTGACGATGTTGAAATAATTCAGCGGAACCGTCGCGTTTCCGATGTCAACGATAGCTTGGTTGCCGTTGTCAGAGGGCGGGATGTGCATGGTTTACTCCTCCGGATAGGTCGGGGCTTCGTGGGTTGAGATAAATCGATCAAGCTCTTCGTCTGTTGGTAGCGCCGGGGCGCAACCGATGCGCATGACGACGATAGCGGCAGCCGCCGTCCCGCGGATGATCGAGTCGCCCAGTGAATGGCCGCGTGCCAGCGCCATAAGGAAACCAGCCATGAACGCATCGCCGGCACCGGTGGGTTTCAGCGCATCCACCTTGAAGACGCCAGTGCGGAACTCGTCATCGTGGGACAAAGCGATCGACCCGCGGTGCCCCATCTTGTAAACGACCGTCCTGCCTTTCCGTGCAAGTTCGCGCGCGGCATCAAGACCATCGCCAAAGCTTGCGGCCAGAACGCCAAACTCGTCGTCGTTTCCGACGATGATGTCACAGTTCTCCGCCATTCGTGCATAGATACGAGAGCTGGTTTCAGCGTCTGGCCAGGAATACGGACGGTAATCGAGGTCGAATACGATCGGGATTCCGGCGGCACGTGCCCTTGCGATGGCTTCGAAAGTGGCGGAGCGCGAAGGTTCGCCAGCAAGCACAGTGCCGGTTGTGACCAGCCCACCGAATGCATGCATGTCGACACGCGTGACATCCTCAATACTCATCTGAAAATCCGCTGCGCCGTTCCGATATATGACAACCTGGGTTTCGTCACCTCGGGTTTCACAGACCGCGAGTGAATTGCGCGCCTCACCACCCGCCCTGCTGACATAGCCTGTCTCAACGCCATAGTTCGCAAGCTGCTTCAGGCAGAATTCGCCTACAGGATCTTCAGAGACGCATGTCAGCAGGGCGGCCCTTCCGCCCTGTCGGCAGATGCCTGCCGCGATATTGGCAGAGGACCCGCCGAGTGCCGCGACAAACCGGCTACCATCTTCGAGGCGGGTTCCAGGAGGGTCTGCATAGAAATCCATTCCCGCACGACCGATGACCAGAAACCTGTCTGACTTGAACCTGAGTGCTTCTGGGCCCGCTGTAACGATATTGATCAAATTTCCTCCTTCCTATCAAATATGAAAGGAAACCTCCGAATTGCGGGTTCACCACACTAGCCCGAACTTGACGCCAGCCGCTGCCGCAAAGCAAGGGATGGAACGACGCCTCAAGTGGATCATGTCAAAGATGAAAGAAGTCGGATCAATTGATGACGGAACGGTCCTACAGGCCACCGCTGGCGAATCGTGTTTTCAGCTCGCTAGCATTGGGACTCCCCATCGTGAACACTGGTATGGGACAGGTGACAATGGGTGGATTCGCAATCCCGGCCAGAGCGGCAGCATGAGGAGCGTCGACTTCAGATACTACCGAACCATTCATCAGCTTTCTGTCGGAACTGCGCGAATCCGGCGGATGCTGGGGAGTGTGCTGAACGACAGGAAGCATTTGCTCTGTGCAACGCCTGGCGATCGCGTTGACGACAGCGGATGCCCAGAAAGCGCGTCGGCCCAAACGGTTGTCTATGTCATCAGGATGGCGACAGCCAATACCTGCCGTCGCATCACCGACTCACACCACGGTTGCAAACCGTTGGAATGCGAAGTCCGTCGCCGCCGTCTCGCCGAATTGGATACGGCGGACGAAAAAAGGGGATCCAATGGCGGCGCGTCGGCAACGGCAGGTCGTACCATTGGATGGTTCGCGATTCGCGAAAGTGGTTTGCGAAAGGCGACCCCATGACGCCCTTGCAAAACACGCCCAAAGAGATTGGGATCGGCATTGTCGGCGGGGGCTATATGGGCAAGGCCCATTCGGTGGCCATGGCCGCCGTCGGTTCTGTTTTCGGGACCACGCTACGTCCGCGGTTGGAGATGATCGCCGCAACCACCCCCGAGCGTGCCGAGCGCTATCGCGCCTCCTACGGATTCGCACGCGCGGCTGCCGACTGGCGGGAACTTGTATCGGACCCAAGGGTCGAGGCAGTGGTGATTGCCTCGCCTCAAGCTACGCATCGCGAGATTGCAATTGCAGCGTTTGAAAGAGGTCTTCCGGTAATGTGCGAAAAACCCATGGGCGCGTCGTTGGAGGATGCCCGCGTCATGGTGGATTCGGCAGAGGGGGCGGGATGCCCGAACATGGTTGCGTACAACTACATCCGCACACCAGCGTCACAATATGCCCGCCGCTTGGTCAACGACGGCACCCTAGGGCGGATTACATGGTTCCGAGGTGAGCACACCGAGGATTTTCATAACGACACCGATGTTGCGGCGTGGCGATATGGGGGCCGTGCCAATGGCTGCATCGGCGATCTTGCTCCCCACATCTTTAATGCAGCTTTGGCGCTGATGGGTCCGATTTCATCGCTTTCGGCACGGATCGAGACCGTCCATGGGGAACGCGCAGGCCGAAAGGTCACAAATGACGACCAGGTTCAGATGATGGTGCGGTTCGCAAGTGGCGCGATGGGCCATCTTTTTGGCAGCCGTGTCGCGACTGGACGCAAGATGGGCTATGCTTATGAGATTTCCGGCACGGCCGGATCAATCCGTTTCGATCAGGAGGACCAGAACGCGCTCTGGTATTATGACGCTTCGGATCCGCCAGAGCGACGCGGATTCAGGAAGATCCTGACAGGTCCAGCACATCCCGATTACCTTCCGTTTTGCAAAGGGCCGGGTCATGGAACTGGATACCAGGACCAAATCATCATCGAGGCAAAGGACTTCCTGACTGCGATTGAGACCGGAAAGTCGGTTTGGCCGACGTTTCGAGATGGGCTGGAGGTCCGGCGGATTGTTGACGCCGCCTATGCCTCGCACGAGTCTGGATCCTGGATATTTCTTGATGACATCTGACAGGCTGAACCCATGACAATCAAGATTGGAAACGCACCCTGTTCATGGGGAGTTGAGTTCGCAGACGATTCGCGCAACCCGCCTTGGCGTCAGGTCCTGAAGGAATGTCGACAGGCGGGTTTCAGCGGAATTGAATTGGGTCCGGTCGGCTATATGCCAGAGGATCCGGCTGAACTGGGAGACGCATTGGCTGAACACGAACTGACCCTGATTGGGGGTGTTGTTTTTCGTGCGTTCCATGATCCCGCGAAATGGGACGACCTGCTCGATGGATCACTCCGCACCTGCAGGGCGCTAGCCGCGCACGGTGCGGAGCACCTGGTCCTGATCGACGCCATCTCGCATCGGCGCGCACCTACGGCCGGACGCTTTGACGAAGCCGAACGGATGGACCAAGCTGAATGGACAGCATTTGTGGAGAGTTTCCGGACCATCGCCCGAATCGGAAGCGAGGAATATGGGCTGATCGTGGGCATTCATGCCCATGCAGCGGGCTTTATGGATTTCGAGCCTGAGCTTGAGCGTCTGTTGGAGGAGATCGACGATTCGCTTCTCAAGATTTGCTTCGACACGGGCCATCACAGCTACGCTGGATATGACCCTCTTGCCTTCATGCGGCGACACATTGGCCGAATCAGTTACATTCACCTCAAGGACATCGATCCAGCGGTAAAGGCGGATGCTGTTGCCAACCGAACTGGATTCTATGATGCCTGCGCACAGGGTATATTCTGCAGACTTGGACTGGGAGACGTGGATTTTCCTGCTGTGCGTGATCTCCTGCTGGACAACGAATTTGAAGGCTGGTGCACGGTTGAGCAGGACTGCGACCCTCACGGGAGAACCTCGCCGCTCCATGACAGCGTACACAACGGCTCCTATCTGAAATCGATAGGATTCTGAAGAGGCTCGCATGAAGAAGCTCAATTGGGGTCTGATTGGTGGCGGCAGGGGTAGCCAGATTGGCCCGGCTCACCGAATTGGAGCGCAGGTGGACGGCAATTTAGCGTTCGTCGCCAGCGCACTTGATCACAGGCCGGATGAGGGTCGTTCATTCGCGATCGAACTCGGAGTGCCGGAGGAGCGCGCTTACGAAACCTGGCAGGACATGCTGGATGGCGAGAAACGCCGTGCGGACGGCGTCGACCTGGTCACAGTCGCAACTCCGAATTCCACCCATTTCGAGATCACCAAAGCCTTCCTGGATGCCGGATTTCACGTGCTCTGCGAAAAGCCGATGACGATGACTGTAGAGGAAGGTGAGGAAATCGTCCGGGTCGCGGCGCGAAGTGGCCGGATCTGCGCAGTGAATTACTGCTATTCCGCATATCCGATGGTTCGGGAAATGCGGGCAATGGTGCGGCGCGGAGATCTCGGTGCCATCCGGCTTGCTGTCACGAACTTCAGCCACGGCCACCATGCGGACGCCGGGGAGGCCGACAATGCAAGGGTTCGTTGGCGCTACGACCCCAAGCTGGCCGGGGTGTCCGGACAAATGGCGGACTGCGGCATTCACGCGTTGCATCTGGCAAGTTTCATCACAGGAGACGAAGTGAAGGCGCTTTCAGCGGATTTCGCGTCCTGTGTCCCAAGCCGTGTTCTCGAGGATGAGGCAATGGTTTGCTACCGCACGGAGAAGGGTGTCGTGGGCCGACTTTGGACCTCGGCTGTTGCGATTGGACGGCAGCATGGGTTGGACATTCAGATATTCGGCGAGAAGGGCGGTTTCCGTTGGGCTTCCGAGCAACCCAATCAAGTGATGTGGACGCCGGTCAGGGGTCGGACCCAGATCATGGAGAAGGGCGAATCGGGGCTTTCCAGTGAGGCGACGAGACTGAGCCGTGTCGCGGTCGCACATCCTGAAGGATTTCCGTTGGCTGTCGCCAACATCTATATGGATCTCGCGGCCGCGATCCGTGGCGAGAACCGGGATGGGCTGCCGACCGCATTGGATGGTCTTAGGTCCATGGCAGCAGTGCATGCCGCCGTCGCATCCGCCGAGAGGAACGGTGCCTGGATGGATGCGCGACCGACAACGCTCCGATAGGCCGAGTTTCAGGCACATCCTTCATTGCAATAGGGCGTTGCGCATCTTGAACGGGATTCAGCGTTGTTACCCTTAGGGGGTCCCGGCCACGAAACGTCCGCTGCGCCTGTGCAGAGGTGCGCCGGACGAGCCTCGCCCAAGCTTCGGGCGGGAAGTCCTGTCGCCACACCTTGTCGACTAGCGCGTGGATGTGACGGTTGCCCATGCGTGAAATGCTGGAATTGAGATGGAGTCACCGATCGCGCAACGACCGAGCATCCGCTCGACGACCTGAACGTCAAGTCTTCCGCGACTCTTGCTCTGCCGAGTGTCGTTTTCACTCCCTGAATTGATTCTTCGTTAGGAACCGTTGAAATTTGATGTGATCAGATGATGGAATTCAATCAGGTGTAAGGGAAAACATGGCAAAACGACCGACCATCCAGGATATTGCGAACGAAGCCGGCGTCAGCGTAGCCACGGTGGACCGGGTGCTCAACGGACGGCTCAAGGTCCGCGAAGAAACGGCGAGAAAGGTCTGCGAGGCAGCGCATCGCATCGGGTACCACGCCACCAACCTGATAGAGCAACGGTTGAGCGCAGGTCTTCCCGAACTGCGAATCGGCTACGTCCTGCAGAAAGAACGACAGGCATTCTACAGGACTCTGGCTGAGGAGGCCGGGCGTGCGGCGCTTTCCGAGCCTGGAATCCGCGGGCGTGTGGTGATCGATTTCGCGACGTCCCAGTCCCCGTCCGAGGTAGCCAGCCTGCTTCTGGGGATGAAGGGGCGAGTTGACGCCGTTGCGGCGACGGCGGTCAACCATCCTCTTGTAACCGAGGCGGTTCTGGAGCTGAAGGACCATGGAGTACCCGTCATATCGCTGTTCAACGACTTCGCGCAGGGCGAACGCTTAAGCTACATCGGCCTGAATAATCTAAAGGTCGGACGGATTGCGGCGTGGATGCTGGCAACGGCAGCCCGGCGGCCAGGCAGAATTGCCATTTTCGTCGGCGGTCACCGATGGCACGGACATGAACTACGCGAAACCGGTTTCCGCAGCTATTTTCGCGAGTCCAAACCACAGTTCAAATTACTCGACACACTCGTAAATCTGGAAACCCGCCAATTGACCTACGAAGCAACACTCGATCTACTCGCTCGCTATCCCGATGTGGCTGGGCTCTATCTGGCAGGCGGTGGAATGGAAGGCGCGATCCAAGCGCTCCGCGAAGTTCGGCAGCCCGGCCACGTGGCGCTTGTCGTCAATGAACTCACACCGGAATCGCGAAGCGCACTCCGTGACGGATACCTGACTATGGTCATTGCAACACCATTGCCGCGGATCTGTTCGGGCCTAACCGGATTATTGAAGACAACAATTCTCGGAAATGGCGGGAATGTCCCAAGCCAACTCTTCCTTGATCAGGTCATCCATTTGCCGGAATCCGTTTGAATTGATGAAAACACATCATCCAAATGATTGCGAATCTCGCAGCCATGACATGTTATTTCAGATTGTTCATTGACGCATTGGGGCCCTTCGTCCAATCTTGTTCCCCAAAGCGCTACCGGGCAGGCCTCTTTGGTTATCGACCCGGGCCGTGCGAGAGGGAATGATGGTGATGGGAGCATGCTGCCGCGGGCGCTGAACCATATGACGGTGCCCGGATTGCGTTGGGACGCATTGATTGCGCTTGCCCGATCACTTGATTGTGTCGGGGTTGAGTATCGCAACGACTTGTCCGAACCAATCTTTGCAATGGAAGATCCCGCTTTGGTCAAGACCATGGCGCGGAATGCTGGCGTGAGAATCCTTGCCTTGGCCGAGGTAAAGGCTTTCAATGACTGGTCTGACCGAAAGCGGGCGGAAGCCGGGAAGTTGATCCGAATCGCCGTCGATTGCGGTGCCGAGGCGGTGGTCCTGATCCCGCGGTGCGACGGATTTGGCTGTGGCAACGGCGAGCGGCAGGCAAACCTACGGGTGGCGTTGCGCGAACTTGCGCCTATGCTTGCGGAGCATCAGTTGGTTGGATTGGTGGAACCGCTAGGTTTCGAGATATGCTCGCTGCGTCAGAAATCCGAGGCTGTCGACGCAATCGAGGCGCTCGGATTGGCGGAGCGGTTTCAACTGGTTCATGACACTTTCCACCATACGCTGGCCGGAGGCGGACCTGTGTTTGCCAGACATACAGGAATCGTACATATCTCGGGCGTGACGGATCCGAAACCGGCCTTGCATGAAATGCGGGACCGGCACCGATTGCTGGCCGATGCGCGGGACCGGCTCGGCAGTGCGGCCCAGCTAATGGAACTCAAGGACGCGGGATATACCGGTGCGGTCTCGATCGAGGCCTTCGCTCCATCCGTCCACGCAATTCAACACCCAGCCAGGGAGCTGGCCCGGTCGTTTGAATTCATCTACTCGAATTTGGCCGACAGGGCCGCTTGATATATGAGGTAGGTGGAAAACCGCCCGGAAACGGGCTTCCGGCGATTCAGAAAAACGGCGTGCCGGACGCCGGCAATCAAGGGAGTATCGAAATGAAAAGGATTCTCATTGGTGCGGGAATGGTCGCCCTGATGGGCACGGGTGCAGTTGCACAGACCATTGGAGCCACGATCGCGCGCTTCGACGACAATTGGCTTACGGTCATGCGCAACGGGATGGTCGAACATGCCGCATCGCTTGACGGCGTTGACCTTCAGGTCGAAGACGCCACTGATGACGTCGCCAAACAGCTCGATCAGGTCACCAACTTCGTCGCCGCGGGCGTTGATGCGATCATCGTGAACATTGTTGACACCTCCGCTGGTGCCGCCATGACAGCGGCGGCCGGCAACGTTCCGCTGGTCTTCGTGAACCGGGAGCCGGATAACGTCGACAGTCTGCCCCCGACGCAGGCGTTTGTGGCGTCGAATGAGATCGAATCCGGTACGCTGGCCGCGTTCGAAGGATGCAAACTACTGCGTGCCGCAGGAAAGGCCGGTGGCGCCATGGGCTATCTGCTCATGGGCCAGCTTTCCAACCAGGCCGCTGTCCAGCGGACGAAGGACGTCGATGACATCATTGGAATCGATATGTGCAGCTTCATTTCCCTTATCGACAGGCAGACCGCGAACTGGGATCGTGAGGAAGCGCAGAACCTGATGACAAACTGGCTCTCAGCCGGCGAGGAATTCGACATAGTCTTCGCAAACAACGATGAAATGGCCATTGGCGCGATCCAGGCGATGAAAGCAGCGGGTATCGACATGGCCGACGTTGTTGTGACCGGCGTCGACGCGTCCCAGGACGCCCTTCTGGCGATGCAGGCAGGTGATCTGGACGTGACCGTGTTCCAGGATGCCATTGGACAGGGCGCAGGTTCGGTCGATACCGCGATCGCACTGGCAAACGGTGAGGAAGTCGATCAAAAGGTCTACATTCCATTCCAGTTGGTGGTGCCATCCAACATCGATCAGTTCCTCGCGAAGAACTGAACGGAATGAGCTGGGCGGCGCCGGGTGCGCCGCCCGCCGCAAAATCCAATCCTTCTATCCTTGGATAGGGACGAACCATTGGAGGTGCCGGACCCATGGCTGAAGTGAAGCACGGAACTGGAGGACTGGCCTTTGACAGGAGCAAGAGAGCCTGGCCAAACGAGGTGAACATTTTCATCGCGCTGGTCCTGATCATTGTCATATTCGAGGCGTTGGGACAGCTGCTTCCATATATGAAGGGTCAAAGCCTTCTGTTCGATACAAAGGATCGGTTTGATTCCATCTTCAACGAAGCCCGGCTGAAGATCATCATCCTTCAGGTCTCGATCATTGGAATAATCGCAATCGGCGTGACTCAGGTGATCATCTCAGGCGGGATAGATCTTAGTTCTGGCTCGATCGTCGGCGCAACTGCGATGATCGCCATGAGCTTCGGGCAGACGGAACTGGTGAACGGAAACCCCAACCCAAAGGCGATATTCGGACTTTGGGCGATGGACCTTCCCGTTGTCGTGCCCGTAATGGTGGGCTTGGGTTGCGGGCTTGTGGCAGGGGGAATCAACGGATTCCTCATAGCCTATACCCGGATTCCGCCATTTATCGCCACACTCGGCATGATGGTATCCGCCCGCGGTGTCGCAAAGTGGTGGTCGCATGGGAATCCCATCAGCTTTCCAACTGACCAATACGCGTGGATCGGAAGTGGCATGATGCCAGTGGTCTGGTTTGTGTTGCTGGCGGTACTGTTTCATCTGATCCTGAGATTTACCGTTTACGGCAAGCACACATATGCCATTGGCTCGAACGAGGATGCAGCCCGGATGAGCGGCATCGCCGTGGCCCGCCACAAGGTGCTGGTCTACACCATAGCCGGTATGCTGGCGTCCTTCGCGGCTATCGTGCTGAGTTCCAAGAACCTCACCGCGCAGTCGGGTATGGGGCTGGTCTATGAACTTGACGCGATCGCCATGGCCGTCATTGGCGGAGTTTCCCTGTCCGGAGGACGCGGCTCAATCATTGGAACCGTACTGGGAGCGCTGATCTTTGGTGTAATTATTTCCGGATTCACCTACCTACGCCTCGACGCCTTCTATCAGGAAATGGTCAAGGGTGGTATAATCGTCGCGGCCGTGGTGCTTGATCAATGGCGCCAACAGCGCGCTGCCATGAAATCGTGACCGGGGAGGACTCGAAATGAGCGAAGATATCGTCCTCAAGACCGAGGACCTGACCAAGCATTACGGCGGCGTACACGCCCTGGAGGGCGCAAGTTTCGAACTCCGGAAGGGCGAACATGTCGCCATCATGGGCGACAACGGCGCAGGCAAGTCCACCTTCGTCCGCCAGATAACTGGCGTGGAGCAACGTACCCGCGGAAGGATCTGGCTCTATGGTGAGGAAGTCAGTTTCGCCGGACCCTTGGATGCGCGCGAGGCAGGAATCGAAACGGTGTTCCAGACGCTGGCGTTGGCCGATGACCTGGACGTGCCGGACAACCTGTTCCTCGGAAGGGAGCTGACACGCTGGAATTTCCTCGGCCCGTTTCGCGTGCTGAGCTATCGCGCGATGCGGGATGCGACGCTGGCCGGGCTGGAAAAAACCGCGGTGAAAATTCCAAACATCCGTAACACCATCCGCAACATGTCGGGTGGACAGCGGCAGTGCGTCGCGATCGCGCGGACAGCCACTTTCCATTCACGTCTGACGATCATGGACGAACCAACAGCCGCCCTTGGCGTGCAGGAGACCGAACAGGTTGAGAATATCATCAAGACCCTGAAAGATCAGGGAGAGCCGTTGATTCTGATCAGCCATAACATGCGCCAGGTGTTCGATCTGGTGGACCGAATCGTGGTGTTCCGCCGAGGCCGGATCTGCGCCAACCTCCTTAAACAGGAGACGGATGGACAGGATGTCGTCGCCTATATCACAGGTGCCAAGACGCAACCCGAATATGCGGAGGCGGCTTAATTGGGCACGCACGAGAACACTGGCGCATTGGTGACCGGAGGCTCCCAAGGTCTCGGTTTGGCCATTGCGCGGGAATTGATCGCTCAGGGTTGCCGTCGGCTTGTCATAACCTCGCGCAATGAGGACAAGGGTGCCATGGCAGTGGCGGAGCTGTCCGCCCTCGGAGCGGATGTCCATACGCTACCTGTTGAGATGGGGGATATCGACCAGGTTCGGGAAATGGTTCCTCAAGCGGTCGAGCGTGTCGGACCCGTGACCGCGCTCGTGAATTGTGCCGCCAATACTGACCGGGGCTCAATCCTCGACACCACGCCCGATCAGTGGGACGCGATCATGGAACCGAATGCCAAGGGACCATTCTTTGCGCTGCAGGCATTTGCCAGGCACTGCATCGAATCCGGCCATGGCGGATCCTGCGTCAATATCCTGAGCATCGTGATTTACGGAGGACTTCCATTCCTTGCACCTTACGTGGCGTCCAAAGCCGCGCTCGCCGGAATCACCAAGAACGCCGCCGGAACCCTGGCGAAACACCGCATAAGGGTGAATGGCATCAATGTCGGCTGGATGGACACGCCCGGAGAGAACGCCGTCCAACAGAAATGGCACGACCGCAAACCTGGATGGCTGGAGAACGCGGAGGCCAACATGCCGTTTGGAACGCTCGTGAAACCTGACCATGTGGCTAGACAGGCTACGTTCCTGCTTGGCCCGGAGTCCGGTGTCGTGACTGGATCGCTGATCGATTTCGACCAGCAGGTGGTTGGTGTCTATCCCGATACGAACGAGAGTTGAGGGAGGGCGCGATGCGGTTTGCCCTTCTGGGAGCCGGCCGGATCGGCCAGGTACATGCGCATGCGATCGCGTCGGTCAAGGGTGCCGAACTGGCTGCGGTTTCCGATCCAATTGCGCAGGCTGCGGAAACTCTCCGGGATCGCTTTGGCTGTGAAGTGCGGACGGTGGACGAGGTTGAGGAGTCTCCCGGTATAGACGCCGTGGTCATCTGTTCGCCCACGGACACGCATGCCGATCTGATCGAGCGATTTGCCCAGGCAGGGAAAGCGGTGTTCTGCGAAAAGCCTGTGGACCTGAATGTCCAGCGTGTCAGGGCATGCCTCGATGTGGTCGAACGCTGCGGCAGCCCCCTTATGGTGGGCTTCCAGCGGCGCTTCGATCCCGATTTCAGGACACTGAAGGAGGCGATCGATCAAGGCCGGGTCGGCGATGTGGAAATGGTGACGCTCACGAGCCGTGATCCCGGTCCTCCACCCTACTCATACATCGAGCGCTCAGGCGGAATATTCCGCGACATGACGATCCATGATCTTGACATGGCGCGGTGGCTTCTTGGTGAGGAGATCGAGAGCGTCTTCGCGGCCGCTTCGGTGCTGGTCGACCCGAGGATCGGCGAACTGGGAGATTACGACAGTGCGAACATCGTTCTGATCACCGCGTCGGGAAAACAATGCACCATCACAAATTCAAGACGTGCCACCTATGGCTACGACCAGAGGATCGAGGTGCATGGCGCAAGCGGGACGGCAAGTGCCCGGAATCATCATGAAGCAGGAATTGAGATCGCCGACATTCGGGGCTTTTCGCGGCCCCCGCTGCTCAATTTCTTCATGTCCCGCTACGCAGCCGCATATGCGGCCGAGATTGAGGCGTTCGTGGCCTCCATCCGGTCTGGCACGCCTCCTCCCGTGACTGGACTCGACGGATTGCGGGCACTGCTGCTCGCCGAGGCCGCTGCGCAGTCAGTTCGCGAAGGTCGAATGGTTGGGGTCGCGGAAGTACCATCCTGATGGAAAAGGATCTCGACCTCATCACGATCGGGCGCTCATCAGTCGACCTTTATGGCGCACAGATTGGCGGGCGACTTGAGGATATGGGGTCGTTTGAGAAGTACATCGGCGGATCCCCCACCAACATGGCCGCAGGTACGGCCCGGCTCGGTCTCAAGTCAGCGCTCATCACCAGGGTAGGCGACGAGCACATGGGGCGATTCATCCGTGAGGAATTGGAGCGCGAAGGCGTCGACACGACTTGCGTGATCACCGATTCCGAACGATTGACGGCGCTCGTATTGCTGGGCATCCGGGATTCCGAAAGGTTCCCGTTGATCTTCTATCGTTGTGATTGCGCGGATATGGCGCTCTGCGAAGAGGATATCGATCCAGAGTTCATCGCCCGGGCGCACTGCGTTACCGTGACTGGAACGCATCTTTCACATCCGCGCACGGAGGGCGCCGTGATCAAGGCGCTTGAAATTGCGCGCGCGACTGGAGCGCGGACAGCGCTTGATATCGACTACAGGCCCAATCTCTGGGGGCTGTCGGGACATGGCGACGGAGAGAACCGGTATATCGAAAGTGCCCAGGTGACGGAAAAGCTCCAATCAACGCTACATCTGTTCGATCTGGTTGTGGGGACCGAGGAGGAATTTCACATTGCCGGGGGATCCAAGGACACGATCGCGGCATTGCGCACGGTGCGCGACGTAACTGCTGCCGCGCTGGTCTGCAAGCGCGGACCAATGGGAGCGGCGGCGTTCACTGGCGCAATTCCCGATTCGTTGGACGAGGGTGAAGCCGGCCCTGGCTTTCAGATTGAAGTGTTCAATGTCTTGGGGGCCGGCGACGGATTTATGTCTGGACTGCTGAAGGGGTGGCTGACCGGTCAGGATTGGAGGACGGCGCTGACCTATGCCAACGCCTGCGGTGCCCTCGCCGTCAGTCGGCATGGCTGCACGCCCTCCTATCCAAGCTGGGAGGAACTGCAGTTCTTTCTACGCAGAGGCGTCAAGGTCAGGGAGCTGCGGAAGGACGCCGAACTGGAGCATGTTCACTGGGCGACAAACCGCGGTGAGAACTGGCCAACCCTTAGGATTTTCGCCTTCGATCACCAGAACGGGTTCGAGGAACTGAAAGGGATCAATCCCGAGCGGATTGGCAGGTTCAGGAGTATATGCCTTGAGGCAGTGCTAACGGTTGCGGGTGGACGGCATGGATACGGTATCTTCTGTGATGGGCGACTGGGGCGCGGCGCGCTCCACCGTGCAACGGGGACCGGTCTCTGGGTCGGTCGATCAACGGCGGAGTTACGGGCGGACGTTCCCGGGCTCCAGGAAACTGGTCCTGACATTGACTGCGGCCTCCTGCATGAATGGCCTCGGGAACACGTCGTCAGATTCCGTTGGCCTCTGGAAAACGAGGACGATGCTGTCATCTGGGGTATATCTGGACGCCAGCTCGAAAGGGTCTTTGCCGCCGCTCGGCGCAACCGTCTTGAATTCATGCTCGAACTGGACGGTTCCACACCCGAAACCATGAACGCCAGGAACATGGTTCAGGCGGTGCGGCGGTGCCACGAGGCTGGCATTCACCCGGACTGGTGGTTGCTGAAACCGCTTGTCAAGGGGCAGTCGTGGTCGACCGTCTGCGATACGATTGATCGAAATGACCCATATGTGCGAGGAATCCTGATTTTGGGAGACGAGGTGTTATCGGACAATCCAATGGAAGAAATTGCCGAGACCGCAGGACACGGTTTGGTGAAAGGCTTTGTGATGGGCGAGCGGGTTTTCAGCAACACCATCCATGCATGGATGAAAGGCGATCTGGACGACGGGGACGCCGTCTCCGAGATGGCTCAGGCTTTTGGAAACCTCTGCCGCGACTGGGATAGGGTTGGCAATCTGTCACATGAGAGGGCCGCATGACCGATCAGCAATGCCGCGGATCAGTTCTGACTGGAGGACGGTTCGCATGAGTTCGATCCGACTGACCGCAGCCCAGGCCATGGTTCGGTATATCGTGAACCAGCTGAACGAAGACGGTGAAAGGTTCATTGCCGGTTGCTGGGCCATCTTTGGACACGGGAACGTGGCCGCGCTGGGTGAGGCTCTGCATGGCGCAGGCGAACAGTTGCCGACATATCGTGGTCACAACGAGCAGGCGATGGCCCATGCCGCGATTGCCTATTCCAAGCAGCTCAGGCGGACGCGCACGATGATGGTCACCTCATCAATCGGGCCTGGCGCAACCAACATGGTCACCGCCGCAGCGACCGCACATGTGAATCGAATTCCGCTACTTCTGGTGCCGGGGGATGTCTTCGCCACGCGCGGGCCGGATCCAGTCCTGCAGCAGATCGAGGAGTTTGGCGACGGAACGATCAGCGCGAACGACTGTTTCAGGCCAGTCAGTCGGTACTTTGACCGGATCACCCGTCCCGAGCAGCTTCTCACCGCCCTCCCGCGCACCATGGCGACGATGGTGGATCCAACTACGGCTGGGCCGGTAACGTTGGCATTCTGCCAAGACATCCAAGCCCATGCGTACGACTATCCAGACAGCTTTTTCGAGCCCCGCGTTTGGCGAATTCGTCGCCCGCGCCCTGACAAATCGGAACTCTCGGCGGCGGCGGAAGCAATCCGGAAGGCGCACAGACCCGTGATCGTGGCTGGAGGTGGGGTGCATTATTCCCAAGCGGAAGCCACTCTGCAGGAGTTTGCGGAGGCGCATGGAATCCCTGTGGTCGAAACACAGGCGGGAAAGTCATCTTTACCTTGGGATCATCCGCTGAATCTTGGTCCGGTAGGAGTGACTGGAGCGTCCTCAGCGAATTCCGTCTGCGCAGAAGCAGATGCTGTGATTGGAATCGGTACAAGGTTCCAGGACTTCACAACAGGTTCCTGGAATCTGTTCCAGAACCCCAACCGGACGCTGATCTCATTGAATGTTCAGCCATACGATACGACCAAGCACGGTGCGATTCCCATTGTCTGTGATGCAAGGCGCGGATTGGAAGAGCTGGGCGACGCATTACGCGGCTTCAGGGCTGAACCACCGGAAGCGGGCGTAAAGGCCAGATGGTTCGCCTCAGTCGATCCTTTGACGGCCGCGCCTGAAAGAGACAGCAACGCTCTTGCCACAGACATGCAGGTGATCGGTGCGGTACAGCGGCAGTCCGGGCCCGACACGGTCGTCATGTGCGCGGCAGGTACAATGCCAGGCGAGCTACACAAGCTCTGGAAGGCCAGCAGTCCGATGTCCTATCACATGGAGTATGGCTATTCCTGTATGGGGTATGAGATTGCAGGTGCATTGGGAATCAAGATGGCAGAGCCCGAACGTGACGTGATCTGTTTCACCGGTGACGGAACATACCTGATGATGAACAGCGAACTCGCCACAGCCGCGATGATGGGAATCGACTTCACTGTCGTTGTCACCGACAATCGCGGCTTCGGTTGCATCAACCGACTCCAGCTGGGAACGGGAGGTGAGCAGTTCAACAACCTGTTTGAACATGCTTATGACGAAAACCACTGTAGAATTGATTTTGCCGCTCATGCCGCTGCGCTAGGTGCGACTTCGGTAAAGGTGGCGGATGTGACCGGTCTCGAAGCCGCTCTCTCGCGGCGGGACGGCATTAAGGGACCTTACGTGGTTGTCATCGATACGGATCCCTACCCCTCAACTCCCGAGGGTGGGCATTGGTGGGAAGTCGCGGTTCCCGAAGTCAGCGAACGTCCGACCGTTCGCGAAGCGCGTGGGGCCTATGAAACAGCGGTTGCCGAGAGGAATGCGCGGTGAGCCGAAAGCGGAATTGGCTGGATGTCCAGAGTCCCGTTCTGCGGCCATTGTGGCTGAGAGTCGCGATCGTCGGATTCTGCAGCGTTTGGACCGGATTTGAGATCATAGGCGAAAACTGGTTCTGGGCCATCCTGTTCGGGGCGGCGGCATTGTATCTGGGCTACCAGTTGCTTGTCGTTTACAGCCCAGACTTCGGAGAGGACGAATGACGTTGCTTCGCAGACCCACTGGCGAGTCCGGAAAGGTGCACGACATCTCTCCTGCCGATGCGGGCTGGAAGTATGTCGGATTCAGTCTTTACCGGTTAGGCACCGGCGACCAGGTCGAGGAGGAGACCGTCGACCGTGAGGCGATCCTGGTGTTGGTCGAGGGGAAGGCAAGGATCGGAGTTGCCGGGAGGGACTTCGGGGTTCTCGGTCATCGCAACGACGTATTCGAGAAGACGCCACCGCATTGCGTATATGTGCCGGGTCAATCCGGATGGTCGGCGATGGCGACATCAGCCTGCACACTGGCAGTCTGCACCGCGCCGACCAAGGGCGGATACGCTCCCAAGTTGATTGGGCCGAGTGGAATCGAGTTGGAGAAGCGTGGGAAAGGTACAAACACCCGATTCATCAACAATATTGCGATGGAAACGCGCGACATTGCCGATTCGTTGCTCGTAACAGAGGTCTTTACGCCCGCTGGACATTGGTCCTCCTATCCGCCGCACAGGCACGACGAGGACAGCTTTCCGAATATGACCTACCTGGAGGAAACCTATTACCACAGGCTGAATCCGGTTCAGGGATTCGGAGTGCAGCGGGTCTGGACCGAGGACGGGTCATTGGAAGTGACAATGGCTGTGTCCAATCATGATGTCGTGCTGGTTCCAAGGGGGTACCATCCCTGCGGAGCCCCCTATGGATATGAGATGTACTATCTCAACGTCATGGCCGGACCGGTCAGGAAATGGCGCTTCAGAAACCACCCTGACCATGATTGGATTTTCCAACGTGACGCCGCGTGATCCTGGCCAAAGGCGCTCCGTGGCCATCATGACGAGCCATTAGGCAGCCTGCGCTTCATCGCCGCTACTGAGTTCGGCCAGGAATCGTTCCGCCTCCAGCGCGGCCATGCATCCCATTCCGGCGCTTGTCACGGCCTGTCGGAATACATCATCGGTCAGATCACCCGCAGCGAACACTCCGGGGACCGATGTGGCGGTACTGTCCGGCCGTGTCACGATGTAGCCACCTGAATGAGTTTCCAGCTGGTCTCTGACCAATTCACTTGCAGGTAAGTGGCCAATGGCGACAAAAAAACCCTCACAGGACACGTTTGCGGTCTGGCCCGAACGGACATGCCTCACCCTGACCCCCTCGACGCTCGGTGGAGAGTCGCTGCCCAGGACCTCCTCCACCGTGTGGTCCCACAGGATCTCGATTTTCGGATTGTCGAATAGCCGATGTTGCAGGATCCTGTCGGCACGGAGTTCGCCGCGGCGGTGTATTAGAGTGACCTTGCTGGCGAAATTGGTCAGGAAGAGCGCTTCCTCGACAGCAGTGTTTCCACCTCCGACAACCGCGACCTCTTTACCGCGATAGAAGAAACCATCGCAGGTTGCACATGCCGAGACTCCGAATCCCTTGAATTTCTCCTCGCTTGGAAACCCAAGCCATTTCGCCTGCGCACCAGTGGCAAGAATCACCGCGTCAGCGGTATAGGTCACACCGCTGTCCCCCACGGCGCGGAATGGACGGGTCGAGAGGTCGATCGAAATGATGTGGTCGCTGACAATTTCGGTTCCCACGGCACGGGCATGGTCTTCCATCCGAAGCATCAGATCGGGCCCTTGGACTTCCTTGTCACCTGGCCAGTTCTCGACTTCAGTCGTGATGGTGAGTTGGCCGCCGGGTTGAATGCCCTGCACCAGCACTGGATCAAGCATCGCGCGGCTGGCGTAGACCGCGGCAGTATAACCTGCGGGTCCTGAACCGACGATCAGGACTTTGCTGTGACGTGACGATGCCATGTGTTTCCCCGCTCCTTGGCGTCGGACGCATATAGACCCTGTCGGCCGCCACTGAAAGAGGGGCTGGCGCATTCTGTCGAGAGTGGCCCAGTTCGCGAATCCGGAAATCCGGAGCAGAGGCGCACCCGTCGCTGCCTCTCAACAGAGAGCATCCCAGCCTACGACCTTTTCTTGGTCGGTGAGGGGAGAAAGGGATGTGTGCCCCCGATTGGGCGCCTCCTTTGTGGAGGAGTTGGCGGTGACCGGCAAAGGTGCCGGAGTCGCTTTCCGTCTGTATTGATGTCAGGTTCGTGGCGCTGGTCCTCAAGTCAGGCTGTGGACCGGGCGCAGAGGACCGGAGAGCATCCATGTTCGGAATCAAGCCCGGTTCCGGCTGTCCCGCATCTATCCACAGCCCTGCCTACAGACGGTCACCGTCCGGGCATGGCTGGACCGCCCGCCGGGGAGACCGCGGCCGACTGGCAGGTGATTCGCTTTCCGGGCGTCAGGCGGCGGTGGTCGCCGTCCGGTCTTCCCACACGCGCCGGTTGTGGAGAAGGGCGTTGGCCGTCACGCCCGGGCCCGCCCCTGTCCCTGAGATGTTGGTGGAACCCCTCATATCCGGGCGGCACCTGCGGGTTGCCGATGGATCCCAGCTACCCCATCCATGCGACCAGCGCCACGATGGCGGTGTCCAACTCCGACAGCACCCTCCCGTCCGACCCGCCGTCCAATGGCAATCGGATAGTCCTGCCATTTCGGAGCGGTTTTCCGTCCCTGGCGCAAGCCGTTGACATCGCGTGGCTTTCGGCGTTCCGAAATTTCTTTCGCCAGACCCACTGACAAACGGTCGGTGATTCGTATGCTGCTGTCAGGTGGATACGGGAACCGGCCATGGCCCGGCGGATCACCGACCTCAGGTTGATCACCTTCTCCGGTCACCGCCTGATCCGGCGACGGACGCCGACATCCAGAAGACCGTGCGGCTCCTGCCGAACGACAGCCGAAACGAACCCGGGAGGACGATCCGCGGGCACCTCGGCTGGACGACGGCGAAGGGCGTGTGACCGTGCCGGAGCCAGGCTCACCGCAGGACGCGGCACCGTCCGTACGGATGGATCTCGCCCCCCGGAACGTTACACCGGCCCGAATCGGGCATTGTGGTAAAGGGGTCGGCGCAGGTCGGCCAACCGAGCCGGACAGGAGTATGGACGCGTCATGGCAACGCGACATCCGGCCCGGAGAATTCGCGGTGGCGCCGGATCCGTCCCTGACTGAGAGGGGAACGACCGATGCGACGTCATGAGGATTCATGAAAGGAGTGCTTGACCTGGAGGGTCTCATAAGAGCCCAAACCGTCGCGGGGCGGCGGCGCTGTCGCGAAAGTAAAACGGGAGGGTTGCCCCTCCGCCGCCGCTGGTGTCAACTCGGTGGCGGTCGGGGCAGTCGAGGCCGGTGGTACTTTGGCGCGCGCGTCACCCGTACAGGAGCCTGGCCCGAACCGTGACCGGCGTCTGTCACTGATGGCGCGGGGGTCTCCCCGTGACCTCGTCCAGGGGATCGGGAATGCGCCGTGGTTCCTCCCCGAACCTGATGGAGCGAGATGGCCGGAGGAGGGAATGACATGCCACGCAGGCGGAAGGGAAAGGGAAGAGGCAGGGCCGGAGGGCTGGAGATCGTGACCCGGGACTGCGCCGGGATCGATATCGGCAAGGACACACACTATGTCGCGGTCGATGCGGACCGGTTCGCGGAGCCGGTGCGGTCGTTCGGGGCCTTCACGCCGGACCTTGAGGAGATGGCGGATTGGCTGTCGTCCTGCGGGGTCGGGAAGGTGGCGATGGAGCCGGCCCCGGTGTACTGGATCCCGGTCCTCCAGGTTCTGGACCGGGCCGGCTTCGAGGTGATGCTGGTGCCGCCACGGATGACGAAGCAGATCTCGGGGCGCAGGAGCGACGTCCTGGACTGCCAGTGGATCCGGCAGCTCCTGTCGTACGGGCTCCTGCGGGGGGCCTTCCGTCCCGGCGACGGTGTCTGCCCGCTGCGTTCGTACGTGCGTCAGGCGAAGCGGACGGCCGAGGACCGCTCGCGCTGTGTCCTGCACATGCGGAAGGCGCTGACGGAGATGAACGTGCGCCTCGACTCGGTGACCGCCGGCATCACCGGCGCCACCGGCCTGAGGATCCTGCGGGCGACCGGCGGCGGCGAGCGCAGCCCGGCGCGGCTGGCGGCGCTCCGCAACCGGCGGATAAGGGCGGGCGGGGAGAGGATCGCCGACGCGCTTCAGGGCACCTGGCGCGACGAGCACCTGTTCGCGCTGGAGCAGGCGCTGCAGCGCTTCGATTTCCTCACGCAGCAGATCGGGACCTGCGGGGCGCGGATCGCGGAGGCGATCGACGGCCTGACGCCGCAGGGGGGTGACGGAGGGTCGGATGGCGGTCCGGCGGATGCGGCCGGGGACGCCCCGGACCCCGTTCGCGCCGCACCGAAGGCCCGTCGGGGCGCCGCTGGCGGACGGAAAGCGGGGGACAGGGCGATGGCGCAGGCGCTGCGCGGGATGATGGGCGTCGACCTCACCGCCATCCCCACCATCGGGGTGGGCACGGCCCTCACCATCGCGGCGGAGGTCGGCCCGGACATGTCGGCCTTCCCCTCGGCGCAGCACTCGGCTCCTGGCTGGGGCTGGCGCCGGGAACCCGGACCGTCGGCGGAAAGTCCCTGCCGGGGCGCCCGCCCAAGGTCGTCAACAGGGTCGCGCAGGCCCTGCGCATGGCCGCCATGTCCGCCCGCAGGAGCCAGACGTTCATCGGCGCCCGGCACCGCGCCCGCCTCGCCCGGAAGGACGCGCCGGTGGCGGTCACCGCGACCGCCCGCGAACTTGCCTGCCTCGTGTACACACTCGTCACGAACGGGGAGGAACACCTGGAGCGCGGGATGGATGCCTACGAGCGCCGCCGCGTCAACCGAACCGTCACGAACCTCGGCCGACGGGCCAGACAGCTCGGCTACCAGCTCGTCAGGATCCCCGAAAGCCCGGAATCCGGAAATACTCTGGAATCAGTGGGTTAGGGATGTTTTACTCAAGAGTTCCCGACCGCGCTCCGCGACGCTTCCGGCGAAGCCGAATGGCCCGTCCGCCCGTCCCCGATCCCGCCCGTTCCACCATGGCGGCCTCCGAAGCGATCGCCCCGATGCCCAGCCACTACCGGCAACGCCCTATACTGTCGAACCAGAAAAAGGATGGACCCTTCCTACCTTTGATGACGGATAATTATGGGAACTATATACTTATCCAACCATACCACAAATTATGGTAATGAAAGCAGTTATAATTAACAAGATGCTGGATTTTGGCTAGTTAATTATATAATCGAGCCTGTTGCAGAACTTCCCGATCAAGCGGTTTTTTTCCTGAAAACGGGCACTTTTTCTGATGGCTGGCCTGGATATGGAGCCGTCCCTCTGGTATGAAGCAGGTACCAAAACCACAACATGCAGGGAGACGGCTCCATGTCCCTACGTTCGCGTCTATCAGATGCCTGGCGGCACTTTCAAGGGGAACTTTTTCCCTCCCTCGCCGGGGAGGTCGGCCCACTGGGCGTGAGGCACACCAAATTCATCGCCGTCCTGGACATGGTGGAGGTGGAGAGGCACGTCCACTACAGCCACCGGGGCGTCGGCAACCCGCCCGCGGACCGCAGGGCGCTGGCTCGGGCCTTCGTCGCGAAGGCGGTGTGGGACATGCCGACCACGGTGGTCCTGATCGACCGGCTGCTTTACGACCCGACGCTGCGCAGGCCGGTCGGCTGGTCCCGCGTGTCGGAGGTTCCCAGCGAACCGGCGTTCTCCCGCGCCTTCGCCTGGTTCGCGGAGACCCGTCTGCCGGAGCGGATGCACGAGGCGCTGGTCCGCTCCGCGTACGCCGGCTCGGTCGTCGGGCACATATCGCGGGACTCCACGGCGATCGTCGGGCGGGAGAGGCCGGCGCCGAAGCCGAGGCCGCAGGAGCGGCCGAAGCGAAAGCGCGGACGCCCGAAAAAGGGGGAGGAGAGGCCGAAGGAGCCGACCCGGCTGGAGCGGCAGCTGCGGGACGGGATGACCGCCGCGGAGATGGCCGGCGGGCTGCCGAAGGCCTGCGACACCGGCACGAAGCGCAACTCGAAGGGGTACAAAGAGAGCTGGAGGGGGTACAAGCTGCATATCGACGCCGCCGATGGCGACGTCCCCATCAGCTGCATCCTGACCTCCGCTTCGCTGCACGACAGCCAGGCCGCCATCCCGCTGTCGAAGATGACGGCGCTGCGGGTGGACCACTGTTACGAACTGATGGACGCGGCCTACGATTCCCTGGAGATCGGGTTCCACGCCTACCTGACGGGGCGCGTGGCGATCACCGACACCAACCCCCGCCGCGACGCGGCCCTGAAGGAGCGCCTCGCCAGGGAGGCTCTGGCGCAGCGGAAGGCGGGCCACATCCGCCATGACCGCGTCCGCTACCGGCAGCGCTCCAGCGTGGAGCGGGTGAACTCCGCCCTGAAGGACTCCTACGGCGCCCGGCATGTCCGTGTCCGTGGGCACGCCAAGGTGGCCTGCCACCTTTTCTTCGGCGTGCTGGCCCTGACGGTGGAACAGCTGATGCGGCTCACCATCTGACACCGCCGGCCCAGGCAGCGCCGGACGCCTCGGACGCCGCCCCGGAGGGGACGGCGCGGCCAGCCGTGTGCGGATGGCGTCCCTGAAGCCAACAACTGCGACATTCCGCCACACTTCGACCTATGGGAACGCCCAGGGCACCCGCCGGAACCGGTGACGGGACCCTGCCGGAACCGAAAGGCTGGCCGCGGCCGCCCGAACCGCAATAATTGTGCAAGAGGCTCAATCCCCAAAAATATCCCGCATCGGTGCGGGGTAGAGAATGTTGGCGTCAAGCAGGGCGGTGAAGCTCGTCACCGGGCGCCATACCCCATGTCATCAGCCTGGGCGTCCCGGGTCAGATGTTCAAGCACCAACTCGCGTTCACGGTCGATGGCATTCTTGAAGGCCATGACATCTTCCATGCGAATCCGGCGGTGCTCGCCGACTTTTCGATGCGAGATGGCCTTCTGGTCGAGGAGTTTGATGAGAAAGGGACGGGAGACGTTCAACACGTCGGCCGCCTGGACCGTTGTGAGATCGGCGCATTCCGGTATCAGCGTCACGCCCTGGCCCGCGGCCATGGCTTCCAGAACGTGCATGAGCAGATCGACCGCACCGGCCGGGAGTTCGATAGGTTGTTCCTGTTCGCTGTCCCTGACGCGCAGCGTCAAGGGCCGGTCCATCCCGCCGTAGGGAGACAGAGCCTCACGAGTGCTTCGTGCGACCGCAGCGTCCTGAGGCGTAGGCGGGAGCTGGCGATGAGGCAACGTGTTCATGCATGCCTTCTGGGTAAGGTGTGAGTCCACGGAATGAATGTAGTTGAATGAATTAGATGAAGCAATCGAAGCAAATGTCAATAGAGGCCGCAAGTTGCCCCGTGGGCCCGAGCGTTGAATCGGCTCACTCGGGAGGCAACCATCTGTCAAATTCGGACTCTCCGGACAGATTCCCGCCGATGCTCCCGGTGATCCGCGCCGCGGCGTTCTGGATCGAGTCCCGGGCCAGATGCGCGGAGCGCGCGGTGGTCTGAACCTGCGTGTGGCCGAGCAGCTTCCCGATCATCGTCAGGCTCTCGCCCAGCGCCAGGGCCTGCGAGACGTAGCTGTGGCGCAAGTCGTGGATGCGCATGTCCTCCAGCCCGGCGCGCTCGCGGATGCGCCGCCAGGGATTCTGCAGGTCGGTGATGTGTGAGCCCGGCAGCTGCCGGCGATGACCAAGGGGTTGCCGTCCTCGCGGGGCAGGGCCGCCAGCACGGCCCGCCCCCCGGTCTTTGCGTCGGGCAGCTCGATGCAGTCGCCCCTGACGTATTCCCAGCGCAGGAACTGGATCTCCGAAAGCCGGCAGCCGGTCAGCAGCAGGCGGAAGGCGGCGACGGCCGAGGGCATCTCGCCCCCGACCTCGCGGAGGACCTCGCCCAGCCGTTCGGTCTCCGCCTCCGACGGGAACCGCTCGCGCCTGCTTTCCTTGTAGCGCTTGACGTGACGGCAGGGGCTCTTATGAGACCTTACAGGTCAAGTGCCCTTTTTCAAAACCTCACATCGGCGTCCCTCCCTCCGTCGGGGGGCGGCTTCCGTGCCACCGGGGAAGTCCAGACAGAACGTCGCGGTTCCATGACGCGCTCAACGACGCGTCCAGCCTCTTATCCGGTTCGGTTGGCCGGTGCCGGCCCCGTGACCATTATGCCCGATTCGGGCGGTGCGACGTTCCGGGGGGGGCGGGACCCATCTGAAATGAACGGTGCCGCTTCCTGCGGCGAACCAGGCCCCTGCACGGTCACACGCCCTGCCCGGGTTCCCCGGAGGCCCCGTCGGGCCGCCCGGGTGTTCCGTTGTTCCGTTGTTCCGTTGCCCTCCCGCTCTCAGGCCTGCGACAGGACGGCGCCCTCCGGCACCAGGCCGGTGGTGGCGAACCTCCACAGCGCCACCAGAAGCTTACGGGCCAGCGCCACGATCCCCCGCCTGCGCGAACGTCCGTCGCGGGCGCTCACGTAATCCCGGAACCACGCCGAGAGGGCGCTGTCGGGCTGGTGGCGCAGCCAGCGCCAGGCCATCTGCACCAGGTGCTTTCGCAGCATCGCGCCGCCCGCCTTGCTGATCCCCTGGTCGTTGTCGACGCCCCCGCTCGCGAAGGGCACCGGCGCCAGGCCCGCGAGGCTGGCCAGCTGCCGCCGGTTGCGCAGCTCCCGGTAGAAGAGCTCGCCGCCCAGCATCAGCGCGTCGTTCGGGCCGATCCCGCGCAGCCGGACCAGCGTCGCCGCGTGGTGGGCGTCCGCCGGCGCCGCCCGCGGTCTGTCAACGGGCGGAGCGGCCTCCTTCCCGGCGGCGTCCGCGCGGAGGCCGTCGAGGGCCCGGGCCGACGCCTCCAGCATCTCCATCTTCCTCGCCTCGACAGCCTTGAGTTCCGCGCGCACCAGCTCCAGCCGGTCGAGGATGCCCTTGATCTCGGCCAGCAGCTCCGGCGGCAGCGGCTCCCCGTAGCCGGTCTCCATCCCGCCGAGCCGCTCACGGAACCCCGGCCGCGCCGGATCCCCGGCCAACACCCCGTGCAGCCTCAGGAGCCCGTCGACGGAGTTCGAGAGGCGGCGGCGCTCCTGCACCAGACGCTCCCGCCGGCGCAGCAGCCGCTTCCTGTCCTCCTCCGCGACCGTTGGCACACGCACCCGCGACATCGCGTCCCGGTCGCCGCCGTCCCACGCCCTGAGCGCCCGGACCATCCGGCGGGCGTCGATCCGGTCCGTCTTCACCTTCTTTTTCCTCCGCACCACCTCGAGGCTCGCGGGGTCGCAGACAACCACCTCGACATCCTCCCCCTCCAGCCGCCGGGCCAGCCAGAAGCCCTCGTAACCGGCCTCGTACACAAGCATCACCCGGACATCGCCGCCGGTCGCCGCCCGCTCCCGCGCCCGCCCGAGCCTGCCCAGGAGCCCATCAACGTCCTGCGGCGCCAGCCTGTGGATGCCGGCCCTCGACGTGTCGGACGGATCGCCCACCGCGAGGATCCAGCTCCTGCCGCTCACTTCCAGAGCCGCGTAGACCGTGGTAACGTTCCCCTCGAAAGGGGTTTTCGAATCAGTCATCTTTCTCTCCTTTCACTCGGCGGGGGTTGCCGTCTCGCGGCCCCCCGCCACAACATGCTGTCTTCCTGTCAACACCCTGCACCGAATCACCCGCGAAGGCAAACGGCGGCCCGTCCCATGGCATCTGGAGCCGTCGGGCCGCCATCCCCAGGCCTCGGCGAGCGGGAACGTCCTCGAGAGCGCGCCCAGCGTCCGGTTCGCCTGGCAGGGCTTGGCGCGCAGGCCGAAATGCAGCCCGGCCACATCCTTGCGCTCCACCTCCGAGATCCGCATCCCGCCGAGCGCGGGGTCGATGAAGAGCTCCACCGACCGGCGGCACTCCCCCTGGGTGCTGGGCTTGCAGTGGATGCGGACATACTCTTCGAGGAACCGCCTGCCGAGATCGGCCATGACCGGCTCGGCCCTGCGCTTCGCCTCGGCCTCGCGCGGACCGATGCCTTGTCCTGTCTGGGCCAGGATCTCCAGCGCCGCCGCCCTGGCCTCGTCCAGGGTGACGCGGCCGTGCTGGCCGATGGCGAACCAGCGCAGCCTGCCGCGCACGCGGGTCTGGAGGACGTGGTTCTTCCGGCCCGACTTGTGGCCCCGGATGCCGAAGCCGGTCAGTTCGCCGTCCCAGTGGACGGTATCGGCGCCGTTGGCCCTGAGGGTCTCGACGGCGCGCTTGGTGAGTTTGGGGATGCGGTTTGCCAGGGCCGAAGATCCTTGACGCCGGAGGGATGTTCTAGCAGATTGGCAAACATTTTGCATCGTATCGCAGCTTACCTCAGGCGGCGCATGCGTATGATGGGAACCCGGAAATTCCTGCAAACAAGGCGTTTATCATCCTTCAGCTTACGTCAGGTTACGTGAGACGCAGAACGTGACCAAACTCATAACCTGAAGGTCCCCGGTTCGGATCCAGCCCCCGCAACCACTCTTGCCATAACCTCATGGAATGTGCGATATAACAATCATTTAGGCCGCCGCGGGCGGCCGCTGTCCCATTCGGCCGCACACGGGTTTCAATCACCGCTTCAAGAATGGTGGATCAGGCCGAGCGAACAAAGCAGCGTGCGACAACCGTTTCAGAACGCCTTCAATCCGGCCCACCTCTTCCTCTATGTCTCCGGCCTTTGTGTCGAACCCAAGGCTAAAGCGGATCGAAGCTTCAGCGTCGTCACCGGTCAGGCCGATGGCCTGCAGGACATGCGACGGTTCGGGAATGCCCGACGTGCAGGCGGAGCCGGTTGAGGCTGCTACATGCGGCTGCAATGCACCAAGGATGTCATGCGCCGAGAACCCGATGAACTGTAAATTGGCATTGCCGGAATGACGGGCTTGCCCTGTTGGGCCGTTCAGCGCTATCGACCAGAGCAAGCCCATGAGCCTTTCGACAAAGATATCGCGGCGGCTGCGAAGTTGTTCCCGTCTCTCCCTGGCGTCGTTACCTGCAAGCAAGTCCGCCGCTTTACCCATACCCACACAGAGCGGCGTTGGCAATGTGCCGGCCCGCAAGCCGTTCTGTTGACCGCCGCCGTAAATCAGCGGTTCGATACGACCTTGCAGTTCCCGGAGAATATAGGCAGCTCCAATGCCCTTTGGGCCGCACATCTCATGGCCGGACAAGCTAAGAATATCCACGCAATCGCCGATGCTGGTCATGTCCATTGCAACAGGTGCTTGTGCCGCATCGCAATGAAACACGCATCCGTAACCTCTTACGAGTTCGGAGACTGCCCTGACATTCTGAATTGTTCCCCCCCCCCCGTTCCATCCTGAAGTGCAACACCAGTGGCGGTGGTGACCGGTTTTCCGGGCGCTTGATGTTGCGTATCGGCCAGCAGGCGGCGACAGTCCCTGTGACGAAACAGGAGAGACTGCCATGCCCGAGGGCTACCGCCACCTGACCCATGAAGAGAGATGCCGGATCGGCGCGCTGAAGGAAAGCGGGCTTTCGGACGGGGCGGTCGCCGCCCGTCTGGGCCGTGACCGGACGTCGGTCTGGCGGGAGCTGCGCCGGAACGGCGGCGGCGGGGGGTACAGCCCGGGCGAGGCGCAGGGGAGGGCGGAGGCCCGCCGCAGCGCGGCCTCCAGTGTTCCCCGCAGGATGACGCCCGACCGCTGGGCGCATGTGGAGGGGCTTCCGGGGAGGGCTGGAGCCCGGAGCAGGTCGCGGGACGGCTGCGTCTGGACGGTGGCTGGACGGTGGGCCGCCAGTGGACATCCGGGCGTGTGAGGGCCGACGGGAAGGCGGGCGGCACTCGGGCCGGGACCACATCCCAGGCCGCGTCGACATCTACGGGAGGCCGGATGAGGCGGGGAGCAGGGAGCGGACCGGCGACCGGGAGGCAGACACGGTCATCGGCAGGGGCCACAGCGGGGCGGTGGTCTCCCTTGTGGACCGCGCGTCGGGATTCGTTTTCCTTCAGAGCGTTGACCGGAGAACCTCGCGGGAGGTCGGCTCCGCGATGCCGGACATGCTGCGGCCGTCTGCCGCGTCCGTCCACACGATCACGGCGGACAACGGCAGGGAGTTCGCGGGCCACGCCGGCGTTCAAATAGTCTCGTAGCGCCGCAATCAGTTCGTCGAACTCTTCGGCAAATGTTCCTTTGAGACCCGGCGACCCACCGCCAACCAAGGCCATGAGCGAACCGGCGATGCCGTTCAATATGGCCGATGCGAGTGAATTGAACTGTACCCAGTCAGTCGCAAATATTCCGATCAGCCCAATTTTCACGGCGAGCCAGAAAGCCGTTCGGCCAGCTAGGGCGCGATACTGATAGATCATGTTGATGAAGACGAGCGCGACGACGAGGGTTGTCCCCAGCGCGAGCATTGTTCCGACCATCGCGGCCACCGCGCCGAACTGGGTCTCGGCCGCCGCGTCGAGATTGCCCTCAGCATTCCCCACTTCCGTTCCGAATCGGGAGCACAGCCTGACCGGGGAGTATTGCAGGAAGCCCCGTCGGAAACATCCTGCGAGGCCGGAACACCTTACCCGGGCATCGGAGCGCTAGTTGAAAGAGCTCCGGACACGCGCATCCGGAACGGGATCCTTGCGGCATGAAACATTATTGCGCATCTCACCGCTCAATAGTAATGAATGAAAACCGCAATGGATCTCAGCATGCCCGGCAGCAAACCCGATGCCATTGACCGACGCATCCTTTCGGAGCTTCAGGCCAACGGACGCATGACCAACGTCGAACTGGCGGGGCGCGTCGGCATATCCGCCCCTCCATGCCTGCGGCGTGTCCGGGCCCTGCAGGACAATGGATACATCCGCGCCTACCATGCCGACATCGACCCGCGCCCTCTCGGTTTCGGAGTGCAGGTGTTCGCGATGGTGGGGCTCACAAGCCAGGCCGGGGCTATCCTCAGCGCCTTCGAGCGGCTCTGCGGAACATGGCCGCTGGTAAGGGAGTGCCACATGCTGAGTGGCGAGACCGATTTCCTGCTGAGGTGCGTGGCTCCCGACCTTTCGACGTTCCAGGAGTTCCTGACAGAGGAGCTTGCGGCGGCCGACAATGTCGCCAGCGTCAGGACAAGCCTTGTGATCCGGGCTTCAAAGGACGAACCCGCTGTGCCCTTCGACGTGCTCGAAGCCCGATTGGCGCCGGAGCCCTGATCCGGAATCTGTGGCCTGGCGCATGACCGGCCGCGCTATAGCCGGACCGATGAGATCGAACGCCCATGGTCAACCTCCTTCCGATGGGCACTGCGGCGGTACGAATAGAAACGCGTGGGATCGGAATAGGTGCAGTGGCCGGTCCATTCGGCATGGGCGACTCCGGCCACCCGTAGGCGGTTCAGGCTATATCCGGGCAAGTCGAACTGATGGCGGTCCCCATGGCCGTCCGCGAAGAACCGGACGCTATCGGGATCCGAACACCGAAACTCATCGAGGAACTCCGGACCGACCTCGTAGGCGGCCTGGCTGATCGTGGGGCCGATCACGGCAACAACCCGCTCCCTCGTCGCGCCGGCCGATTCCATGGCGCTGACCGTCGCCTCCAGAACTCCATGAAGCGCACCCTTCCATCCGGCGTGGGCCGCACCGATCACGCCCGCCTCCAGATCCGCGAACAGAACCGGCTGACAGTCGGCAGTCAATACACTAAGCGCAATTCCGGGTCGGCAGGTCACCATTCCATCCGCTTTCGGGCGTGGAGAATCCAGGGAGGTTGTTATTTGGATGACATTGGTGGAATGCACCTGATGAACAGTCGCCAACCCGTCCGCGGAAACCTCCATTGCATCCGCAACCCTGGCACGGTTGACCGCCACCGCCTCCGCTTGGTCAAACGACCCTGTACCGCAATTCAATCCCTCATATACACCTGACGAAACCCCGCCACGCCGGGTGAAGAATCCGTGGTGCAGCCCATGCAGCGCATCGGAGTTGATGATCTCGAGTGTCATGGCTCCAGCCCCGGAAGCTGCGACATACCTTTGGGCGTAAATCCCAGTACCTTGAAGAGGCTCCCCATTTCCTGAGGATGGGTCAAGCGGCGATGCGCCGCAATATGCTCGTCAAGTTTGGAGCCACCAAGCGACCGAGCCAATCTGTTCGCTCTGGTCGTGATGCCCAACCGTTCAAGAAAGACGCCCTGTAGGTTGAGCGAACTGGGGATTGTGCCAACAGCCGCGTGTGCTAATGCCTCAAAATCGACATGTGCCGTCAGGTCAGCAAATCCCGGTTCAGCCAATGGATCAACGAATCGGTGATCCTTGACAGCCTGAAGCGTATCCCCGGATGAGCGCCAATCGCCGTAATCGATCACCAGCGCGGCACCCCCAAACCTAACCAGACGTGACGCGACGGCCCCGATCACCGCGCTGGCTGCAGGGCGCAACTCCACGAGTTCCCCGAGCCGGGCATCAACCGAACGCTGCTCCAATTCCTTCACCGGCCTTGGCTCGCCGAGGCCGAAGGCGAGATCGCCGTCGTCCAGTCCTACCAGTCGTTCCTTCCAACCATTCTCCGCACGAACGAACTGGCGGATGGGAAGGGCGTCGAAGAACTCGCTCGCAAGCAGAAATAGCGGTTCGTCCGGAAGGTCGGAGACGGTCGTTAGCCAAGTGATCCGTTCGGACTTCAGTTTCCTGCGTTGACGGTCACGCAGGGCAGCGGAGGCTTCGATCAGATGGACCTGAGCCGCGTTCAGGAAACCGGGAACACCGCGGGCTGCACGCAGGATGTCGACCATGCAAGTGCCTCGGCCAGGACCAAGCTCAGCAAGAACGAAAGGACTCGGTTGGCCCTGATCGATCCAGGCCAGCGCCAGCGCCAGACCAATGATCTCACCGTACATCTGGCTAATTTCGGGGGCTGTTGTGAAATCCCCCGCAACGCCAAATGGGTTGCGCATTCTGTAGTAACCATGTTCCGGGTGCAGGAGGCATTCCGCCATGTAGTCGGCGACGCTGATCGGTCCGGCTTCCAGAATTCGACGGACAAGCAGTCTCGCCAGCGGAGTCATCCAGATTGCCGTCGGGTACGGACCATTAGGACGACCCCTAACGCAAGCATCGGGAGTGACAGACATTGACCCATTGAAAGCCCAATATCCCCTAACCTGATGACATGGCCAAACGGATTGTCCGGCGAAATGAACTGTGCGTCCGCTTGCCGGACGAACTCAACCGCAAAGCGCACCGTGCCGTAGCCAGCGAAAAACATGCCAGTGATGGCCCAGGGTGATTTCAACCAACCTTGGCGAAAGGCGAGATGCAGTAGCAGCAGTCCGAGAAGAAGCCCCTCAAGAACCGCTTCATAGAGCTGCGAAGGATGGCGAGCGCAAAGACCGATCACGTCGGGGCAGTCCTGAGCCGCCTGGCCTGGAAATACCACCCCCCAGGGAAGTTCGGTGGGACGTCCCCAAAGCTCCGCATTCACGAAGTTGGCGAGCCTTCCCAGAAACAACCCCGGTGGCACGCTGAATGCGAGGATGTCCGCGACTCCGCCCAAGTCGGCACCGGTCCGCCGGCAGAATAGGAGAACAACAGCAACCACTCCGAGGAGTCCGCCGTGGAATGACATTCCGCCTTGCCAGATCTTCAGGATATCGAACGGATTCGCGATATAGTGGGTCGGCTGATAGAATATAATGTAACCGAATCGCCCACCGGCCAGAACACCGATGATGATCCAGGTAAGAAGATCGTCAAGCTGCTCAGGTCGCATTGGTGTCCGGTCACGCCAGAGGCTGGGAACGGACAGTGCCCTGGCCGCAATTCGCCACCCGATCAGGATGCCGACTATATAGGCAAGCGCATACCAGCGGAGCGCGAACGCGGCGCCGCCAATTTCGAAGGTGAATATCTCGGGCGAGATGTCGGGGAAGGGAATGGCTGCTAACATGACGGCACCCATGGTCACGGGACGACGTATGAGTCAACCTTGCATGTAGGATTTAGTGTGGCATATTGAGATGGGGTGTAGCCCAAGATTCCTGTCATGCCGCTGTGGCTTGATCCGCTTGGCACGCGCTCCAGGACTATGGGCCAGGAAATAGACCAGAGTCAGGAATCCTAGGCTACACCCATTGAGATGTGGCGGCAACGAGGTTTGGGATGCAGACGCGCAGCAGGATATTTGACGACATTGGCCAGTTGATGACCAACGCAGTTGGCGTGGCACAGGGAGCCAAAGAAGAAGCCGAGACCGTGATGCGGGGTTTGGTCGACCGTTGGCTGGCCGATCGCGATTTTGTCACCCGCGAAGAGTTCGAGGCAGTCCAGTCCATGGCCCGAAGGGCGCGCGAGGAAAACAAGGCACTTCGGGCGCGGATCGAATCCTTGGAAGCATTGGTGGGTCGCGAAGCGTAGATGTCATCCAGTCCGCGCTCGCATGCCGCTACCGTTGTCGTTTCGTGGGCTCACCGATAGGTTCTGCGAAACGAAGCGGAGATGACGGAATGACAATTACGGTGGCCACCTGGAACATAAATTCAATTCGTTTGCGCGAGCCAATCGTGCTCAGGCTTCTGACGGAAGAATCTCCGCACATCCTTTGCCTGCAGGAGTGCAAGTCACCGGTCGATCGCATTCCGACCGAAGGCTTCCGGAAATTGGGCTACGAATATATGGTTGCCCGGGGACAGAAGGGATACAACGGTGTCGCGATACTCGCGAGAGTGCCGGTTGAAGACGCAGGAGAAGTAGACTTCGCAGGTCTTGGTCATGCCCGTCACGTCGCGGTGCGGTTGGGGAATGGGGTGGTCCTGCACAATTTCTACATTCCGGCGGGCGGCGACATACCGGATCGGGAGGCGAATCCCAAATTTGGCCAGAAGCTCGACTACATCACTGATATGCGAGACTGGTTGATCGACAACACGCCGGAGCGGTCAATCATAGTGGGCGATTTCAACATCGCGCCGCGAGAAGATGACGTCTGGAACCACAGGCAGTTGCTGAAGGTGGTCAGCCATACGCCCATTGAGGTAGAGCATCTTTCCGAAATGCAGGAGGCTGGACGCTTTGTGGATATCACCCGGCAGGACATCCCTTCGGGGAACCTCTACAGCTGGTGGTCCTACCGTTCTCCAAACTGGGATGCCGCTGACAAGGGCCGTAGACTCGACCATATCTGGGCGACACCGGACATATCCAACGCGTCGCATTCCAGCCGTATTCTCCGTCAGGTGCGGGGATGGGATAGGCCTAGCGACCATGCGCCCGTATTTGCCACTTTTGACCTTTAATCCGAGCCAATAGGCACACATATAGTAGCCCCAACGAGATTTTGGAGCCGACGATGCTGGAAATGAGCACGAAATCCACCGCGCCTGCCGCAGGCGTGATCAAGGATACGACGGAAGCCACCTTCATGGAAGATGTGGTGAACGCGAGCCAGAAAACCCCCGTCGTCGTTGACTTCTGGGCCACCTGGTGCGGTCCCTGCAAGACGCTTGGCCCGCTGTTGGAGGACGCGGTCACGAAAGCGCATGGGAAGGTGCGTATGGTCAAAGTTGACATTGACCAGAACCAGCGACTGGCGCAGACGCTGGTCAGACAGGGCCTGCCGCTGCAGTCGATTCCTACGGTAGTCGCCTTCTGGCAGGGCCGCGTTGCGGATATGTTCCAGGGAGCCTTGCCGGCGTCCGAAATCAAGGCATTTGTGGACCGTGTTGCCAAGTTGGCTGGAGACGGCGGTGTCGCGGAGGCTTTGGCCGACGCTGAAGCCCTTCTGGCGGACGGTGCCGCTGTAGATGCGGCACAGGCCTTCGCGGTTGTTCTGGGACAGGAACCTGAGAACGCGACCGCTTACTCCGGTTTGGTGCGTGCGCATGTGGCCCTGGGCGATCTTGATCAAGCGGAAGCCGTGCTGAATGGCGCACCGGCGGAAATCAGTGCATCGCCGGAGGTCGAAGCCGCGTTCGCCCAGATCGAACTCGCCCGCCAGGCGGTTAACGCTGGTCCAGTTGGCGACCTACGTGCAGCGGTTTCGGGAGATCCTGACAACCATCAGGCACGATTCGACCTCGCGTTGGCGCTGCACTCATCCGGGGACGTCCAGGGCGCGGTGGATGAGCTCCTGGAACTGTTCCGCCGCGACCGCGAGTGGAACGATGGAGCGGCAAGAACCCAGCTGTTCACAATCTTTGACTCGATGAAGCCACAGGATCCGATTGTGCTCAGCGGCCGCCGCCGCCTGTCATCAATGATATTTGCCTGATTTTGCGAACGGGCTATCCATTGGCCATGTTCACCGAGTCCAATCTTCCGGACGTGATTCCGGTATTCCCGCTGCCTGGGGCGATATTGTTGCCTCGTGCGCGCCTTCCGCTGCACATATTTGAGCCACGTTACCTTGCGATGCTTGATGACACGTTGAAGACGTCGCACCGTTTGATCGGAATGGTCCAGCCCAGCGGAACAGAAGACGACGATTGCGATCAGCTGCATGTCATTGGCTGTGCCGGTCGGTTGACCGCGTTCTCGGAAACCGAGGACGGTCGCTATATGATTACGCTTGGCGGAGTATCCCGGTTTCGGCTTGAAAGGGAGGAAGGCGGGTTCACACCCTACCACCGGTTCAAAGTGTCTTGGAACGGATTCTCCCGCGACCTTGGCCCGGTGGAAAAGGACTTGGAACTTGAACGTGAGGTGTTTTTGAACCTGCTATACCGCTTCTTTCAGGATCGCTCGTTGAAGACGGATTGGGATTCGCTGCGCGAAGCGGAGGATGAGCTCTTGATAAATTCGCTCAGTATGCTCTGCCCATTTGAACCGGAAGACAAGCAGGCGCTCCTTGAGGCACCGACACTGGGTGATCGGCGCAAGACACTGGAGACCTTGATTGAATACGAGTTGCATGGTGGAAGCGGCGAGGAGGTCATGCAATGAGCGAGTCTCACCAGCCTTTTGACCGAAGGATGCTGGAAGCACTTGTCTGCCCGCAGACACACGCTGTGCTGAGTTACGATGCCGAGCGCCAGGAATTGATTTCGAGAGCTGCGCATCTTGCCTATCCGATCCGAAACGGCATTCCGGTGATGCTCGCCGACGAGGCGCGGCCGCTGGACTGATCAGAGTTGCCTTCCCTGAAGCAGTCTTGGAACCTGGCCGGTCAGCCCCGCGGCTTCTCGCATCAGGCCGCGCCTCAGGCTCGGAAACGCGTTCACGAAGCCAAGGCCAAAATCACGCAGGCTCCGAACCAAACTGTCGTCATTGGAAAACAGTCTATTGAGCGAGTCCGTGGCCATGGCCAGCAGGGCAGTATCGAAACGACGCCAGCTCTGGTAGCGTTCCAGTACATCCAGCGCACCTATGTCCTCGCCGCGCCGCCACGCCTGCACCAGAACCTCGGCCAACGCCCCGATATCCTTAAGGCCCGCGTTAAGGCCTTGGCCAGCGAGAGGATGCACCCGATGTGCAGCTTCGCCGATGAGCGCAACGCGGCGGGCGACGGAACGGTTGGCAACCGACAGTGCGAGGGGATAGGAATAGCGGTCACCTTCAAGCCGAATTTCGCCGAGGAATCCACCCAAAGCCGGACGTAGGGCGTTGAGATATCCCTCGTCTTCCATCGCCTGTATCCGGCTGGCATTCCTGGTTGACTCGGTCCAGACTATGGAAGTGCGATTTCCCGGGAGTGGCAGTAGCGCCAGGGGTCCGCTTGGCATGAAAAATTGATGCGCTGTGCCATCGTGTGGCAGTTCATGGCCAATTGCGCAGACCAGTGAAGTTTGCCTGTAAGGCCAGCCGACATAGCTAATTCCCTCGCGACGCGCCACGGCGCTCCTTTGACCGTCCGCGCCGATCAGGACCGACCCCTCGATGGTAGTGCCGTTTGAGAGCGCAACGCTTACGCCGCTATCGGTTACGTGATGCGCGATCACATCCTGCCCATCGAACTGACTTACGTTCCCGCATGTCGCCAGGTTCTCCATTAGGGCACGCCTCAGGTGGCGGTCCTCCAACATGAATCCGACTGGTCCTTCATCAAGCTCGGCATGATCGAATTCCAGCAACAGCGGTGAAGGCCCTTCACCGACCTTTCCGTCAGTGACCACGACTTTGAGGATGGGCTGCGCCTTCTCCTCGACCAGATTCCACGTTCCCACTGCGTCCAACAGCCGTTTGGAGGCCAGCGCCAACGCGTAGCCACGACCATCAAACCCGGGACCCAGGCGGGCAGAGGATTGCATGCGATCGACCACAGAGACGCCTAGTCCGGCGCGGGCCAGCGCCAGGGCCATGGCGCAGCCATTCAGGCCACCTCCCACTATCACCGCGTCATATCGCTCAGTCATGGCTGCAATATGGGTGACAGTGGCGGGATTGTCCAAACCCGGATGTACAGGTACCTTTCTTCCTTGCGAGAATTGGGAGGTGGGTATGGCACAGGAATGGCTTTGGATGAGCGCAGGGGAACTTGGACGCGGGATCGGGCGGCGCGAAATCGATCCTGTGATGCTGACGACAGCCTATCTGGACGCCATAGAGACGCACCCCCTGAGTAAACGCATATTTGCACGGATGACTGCGGACCGGGCACTTTGCGAGGCGAAGGCCGCATCCGAACGTGCGGCATCGGGCCGCAGGCGCAGCATTCTCGACGGTGTGCCGGTCTCCTGGAAGGACCTCTTTGACACGGCAGGCATCGCAACGGAAGCCGGGTCGAGTCTATTGAAGGGCCGTATTCCGGAACGCGACGCAGCGGTCATTCGAAACGCTTCCGCTTCGGGATTGGTGTGTCTCGGCAAAACCCATATGTCGGAATTGGCGTTTTCCGGCCTCGGCCATAACCCTGTGACCGCCACACCGCCCTCGATAAACGACAAAGACGCCGTTGCAGGCGGTTCGTCATCGGGTGCGGCGGCATCAGTGGCGCATGGCCTGTCAGCCTGTGGAATAGGGTCCGATACAGGCGGATCAGTTCGTATTCCTTCGGTCTGGAATGATTTGGTGGGGCTCAAGACGACCCCTGGGAGGCTGTCTTCGGAAGGAGTCGTTCCACTCTGTCCAAATTTTGACACGGTCGGGCCACTCTGCAGAACCGTCGAGGATGCAACATTTGTCTTGGCGGCTCTCGAGGGATCGGCATCGCCCGACCTGACCGGAACGAGTCTTCACAACGTGCGGCTAATGGCACTGCAGACTGTCGCGATGGATGACTTAGGTCCTCAATCTAAGGCGGGCTTCGATCATGCGCTTGTTCGGCTTCAGGACTCCGGCGCGACAGTTACGCCGCTGGAGGTTCCTGCTGTTACGGAAGCGATGGATCTGGCGTCTCTCCTGTTCACATCGGAAGCTTACGGGATCTGGAAAGACAGGATCGAGGCCACGCCTGAACGGATGTTCGGCGAAATCCTCGCTCGCTTCAGAATTGGACGGGAGCATTCCGCCGCCGATTATGTGGCCGGATGGCAGTCACTTCGCCACATAAGGAATGAATGGCACGAGGCAACCAACGGTTTCGACGCGGTGATCCTGCCTACTGCGCCTAACCTTCCGCCCAAGATCGATCGATTGACAGAGGACAGTGTGTATTTCATGAACGAGAACCTCCTCGCGTTGCGTAACACGAGAATTGGCAATCTTATGGGGGTTCCCGCCCTTACCCTACCTACTGGCATTCCTTCGACAGGGCTTATGCTGATGGTGCCGCCGATGCAGGAGGAACGGCTGCTGCGTATCGGGTCAGCCGCCGAAGCCGTGTTGTCAGGCAGGGTCCAAAACTGACCCACCATCGGCGTGCAAAACCCAGATCGCAGGAACCATGGAAGTTGAGTCCCGAACACACGCCAATCAGGTTTTCGCGAACCAACCTGACTCAGTACATGACGGATCCTCGGCGGTTCCATTCGGTTCCTTGCGCCGACCACCAGCATGGAAGGCACGTGGTTCAACGATTTGGCGAATACGTTGGTCCGGTGGCGATGGCTCGGGATCGGAGCTTCACCAACCACATATAGGGCCTCCCGAGTAGCGAGAGCCAGATCCCGTTTCTCCAGGGCAGATGCCCGTTCTCCAATCTGCATTTCGATCCGTCATGCAGAAGAGGATCTTCGAAAGTCTCTAACCGAACCGGAAAAACGGATGAGGGAAACGCCGAGAGAAAATCACCCAAGACGGAGGTAACGCGTCGTCACACCCACCTGACAGCGCAGACGTCACATAGGCGTTGATCAATTCCTCAAGCTCATCCATCCGGCCCCGATAGGCGAATTCGAACGCCTTCCGCAGGACATCACGGGAAAGACCCGGAAAAATGAAGGACTCCAGTCTTTCCTTCGAAACATCCCCTGAACGAAGATCAAGGATACGGACCACGGACAGGATCCCCTCCGCATCGATTTCGCCGAGCCACATCTCACCAACGCCCAGACGCGCATAGCCATGCGGCTTGTCAGGGTCGGCATGGGTGTCATTGATCTCCACGACAAGGTCCGGTGGACACCGTTGGATGAAGGTGGCTTCGGCGGACCGTCCTTCATCCATGGCTTTCCTGAAGGCCAGGGCCTGCTCGCCTACGTAATAGCTCGCGTCCGGTTCCAGCCCGGCGTTCGGGGGATCCTCGGGGCGTTTCCATCTTGTGTCGCGCAGCTTTTCCGGACGAATTCCCGTTCCAAGACCGGCTGAAACAACGACGTCATCGGCGGCGCTACCCATCTTTCCATGAAGATACGATGGCGTCATCCAGGAAACGATACCCCGCGCGACATCGATCCAGACCCGTCTTCCAACCCTGTTCCAGTCAAGAACAGCAATCTGTCGGACCGTTTCAGGATCAAGACGCAACATCCATCTACAGGAGCCGGTTGCCCCTGCGACATGCGATGCGGACACCATGGTCTCTCGCCTTCCTGAGTGTCTTCTAAAAAACACATAGGACACGAAGGACGTTCCGTCAATCATCAAGGACTGACCTGAGTCCCAGTATACAATCACGGTGACGGCAGGCCGTCATCCTCCGAATGTAACGAAAGACCCCACTTCCGTTCCGAAACGCAACACCGAAGCTCCGACCCTTCAACTGGATGAAAAGGACCGGCACCAAGAAGCCAAAGTCATGAAGTCGTTTGGCTGTTTCGGTACCTGTGTTGGGTTGGACCCAACATCCACGAAACAGGTCGGCGTCCACATTTCCTGCGACAGGTTCATCAGGAACCGGAGCACCGGGCCGGGATGGCGCGTCAGCATGGGAGCCGACAGGACACCCCCTCACGTGTGCTGGACAGAACCGTTCGCCACCTCAGCCGTAGCGCCTTCATGGAGCGCTGTGAAGCGGCACATGCCATACGTCCGGCAGCGGCACGGGAAGCCGAGGATCAGTTTTGCAGCAGGATGCGTGCCGCCTTGTGGTGGACCGGCAGCGATCCCTGAGCATGATCGATACCTCTGACCTTCCCTGGGATCATGTTGTGTGGCCTGCAGTGCGGTTGAAACGGCGTTCGGGAATTGTTATATCCTGAACATGGCAGACGCTGCATTCGACACTTTGGCGGTAACCCGCCAACTTGAAGCAGGGGCTTCAGCTCCGATCAGGCTGAGGCGATCACCGGGGCCGTACGGACCGGAGTGACCGGCGGCGTGGCGTTAAGGGCCGACGTTGCCGAACTACGGGCCGACCTGCGTTGGATGAAGGCGATCAGCGGAGTGATCATCGCGCTTCTTGTCGGACTTTTCTGGGCCGTCATCGATTTGCGAACTACGCTGGTCTCGTTGGCGACCGGTGGCTGAGGTTTCCGCCTCACCTTCCTTTGCATTCCGCTTCCTCGCGTTTTGGATTTCCCAGCGCTTCCATTTGGCCGCGCAGGATCGCGTTGATCCGTGTGTGGCAACCGCGGTCCAGCCCCTTGAAGGGCTCTAGCACATCTGGATCAAGACGCACCGAATCGGTCTGTTTCGGGCGGGGCGTAGTGACATGGATTCCGGGCCTGTCGATATCTGGATCACGTCGGGCAACACCGGTTGGTCAGGACTTATCCCGGCGCTATGGGACGGGGAGGCTGGATTTCGAATCCGAGTGCCAACGGGAGTCCGTTCACATGGAGGGTCGGACCGGCCGTGGCCCTTACGCGAACAACATCCACGAGATCGCTGAACCCCTGTGGGGCCTCGGGGAAGTCGGGAGTTTCCGTCGTTCGATCTGGCTGGACAGGCTGGCTACGGGAGTTACTCGGAGGAAAGATCGCAGGGTCAGGTCCGTTTAACGGGATCACCAACATGCGCGGATGGGCCCGCCACCGATAGGTTCGATGCTTCCGGCGAGAGATGGTTGGCAATCCACCGTCAGGAAAAATTCCGCTCGGCCTTGATCCGACCATAGGCAACATTGGCCTCTGAAGTTTTCCTGGCGCCAAGGTTGCGGAATTCCATTGGGAGCCCTTTTGCTTCCAGTCGGTCCGGGTGAAAGTCCTTGATGATACTGCGATATGCCTTTCGTATTTCCTCGTTCGTAGCATCTCGGCTCACCCCAAGGATTTCATATGGATCGCCCTCATTGGGGACCGCGGATCGGATGTAGGTGTTTTCAATTCGCCTGCACTGTTCCGGAGAGATCCCAAATTCTGCCGCAACGCTTCTGATGAAACTCCGTTCGCCACTGTGGTAGGTTCCATCCGCAGCGGCGATCTGAACGAGACCCGCGAGAAGCTGTTCAAGCATTTCCTCATCGTTACCGACAATTGCCGCAAGCTGCCGTGCGTAAGGTTCGAATCCGGTGGCATCGTTCTTGGCTGCATTGAAGATCACGGCGACCTCCTGCGCAGCGGAACGGGGAACGGTGATCACTTGCTTCAGAACATCTATTTCATCACGGGTCACCCGTCCGTCAGCCTTGCTGAGCTTTGCGGCAAGGATTACGAACCCCATCGCAAATGCTGCCCGGATGTCCTCGATTGAACCACTCGACGAGGCGGCATGCTCGCTGATTTCCGGGTGACCTTCGGAAGGGCGGTTGCGTTTGTCCACAAGATGCCCGAATGCCAGTCCAGCAATTGCACCAATTGGCCCACCCAGCGCGAATCCGGCTGCGCCGCCTAGAATTTTCCCGAATATGGACACTATGCGTTCTCCTCGTTGCAGGACCTCTACTAGTTCGCAGTTCGCGTCCTCACAATAGACTTGAACCCTGTAGTACGGCTTACGTTAACAAAAGGGGCTACCACTTTGACCAAGCACCGGAGAAGTCCAGAGGGCCGGTCATTCCTGCGCCAATGCGGTAACTGTATTTGATCGCGAATTCGTTCGGTAGTGCGGTCAACATTTGCCGCGAAATCGCTGGCTGCTAGCAACGGGGTATTCAGCGCAATGGCGAGTCGCACGGTTCTGCGGCTGACAATCGTCTTTCGATTAGCCACAGACGGGTGTAGCCCAATTTTCCTGACTCCGGCGATTTCCGGTCCATAGTCTTGGAGCACGTGCTGGGCCAATCGACCAGCGGCAGGCGTTCCGAGGCAATGGACAGGGAGTGCAGGCCATGAAGCGCGAAGAAGGGAAAACGGTGCACCGCCATCCGGACGCGGTGGCGTATCCGGGGGTCTGGGAGAGTAAGGCGCAGCGATGGTCCACCCGTACTCAGGGCGGCCACACCCGGTACTGGATCCAGGGCGGCGAGGTCGTTCCTCACCCAGCTGGGACGGGTGGAGGTGAAGCGGGGGTGTTTCCGCTGCCGGTCGTGCGGCACCGGATTCATCCGGCTGGTTCATGTCGGAATAACTTGAAGGGAGTGCGCCAACTCCATTAAGGAGTGCTTTCACACCATCCGGTTGCGCTGATCGGGAGTGTCCACCTGGAAAGAAATAAAGCGGGAGAAGCGGCTGGATCAATTCGGGAATGTTCGTCATTTGTCTGCTGACATAAACAGAGAAACAACACCGCGAACGTTCTGGCCCGGACGGTGCCGCTGACGGGCTCCGGGGCGGAGAGCTGGCACATCGGGGACCTCGCCGGGGTGAAGGCCCCGGCGGGCTCGCTGTAGCGCAGGGCCATGGAATCTGGCCGAGAGGAGGTGGTCAGGGGCAATCCACCGGAACCATGCATGTACCTGTCGGTCGACGGGACCGGGACACTGATGTGCAGGGAGGAGGTGGAGGGCGTCGCCGGAAAGCGGGAGGAAGGGAGCGCAGGTACTCGCGGGGTGAGGCTGGCCGTTGTCCACTCCGCCGAGGGCCGTGACCAGGAGACCGGTGCGGTCATCAAGGACAGGGGCAGCGAGACGTTCAGCTGCCTGACCGGTAGCGCGGCGGCGCTGTCAGGAGGCCGGGGAACCGGGCGTCGTCTCCGACGGGGTCGAATGGATACGGAACGCCTGCGACGCGCTGTTCGGGCTCCGGCTGAAGTGCCCGGGTACCCGCTGGTCGGAGAGGGGCGCCAACACCATGTTGGCACTGAAAGGCTGCGTCATGAACCACAGGCTGGCCGACCTGCGTGAATGGCGGGCGAATCAGCCCGCCGCGGCATGACAGGATTCCTGGACCACACCCACTTAAACTATACGACTGGAAGATCGAACGGCGAAAGGCTATCTTTCGCGACGAAGGGGACCGGTGGTTGAACAATGCACCAGCACCAAGGGAATGGCATGGTTCGCTTGAGTTCACGCTCGCGACGCTCCAGAGGCTACAGTCTTGCCTCTGGTACGGGAGCCGGAAACATTCTGATTGGGGAAGGAAACTAAAGGCCCTCGAGCGCGAACCCTTAGTCGACGCCGTATTCTAAGTACGCTTGAATGGCGTGCAGCCACTTGCTGACATTCTGCCGGGCTTCCTGTTCCCTGAACTTGGATCAGGGGCGGTTGTATCGACGCTTCCGGCTGCCGAAATCCCCTATCCGATGCGCAAGGAGGATAAGAATCTACAGTTCGTCCCAATTCAGCGCGTGGAGGCCAATGGATTTTCGATTTTGGTTGGTGATCGAAACGTAATCGTCTGCTGCAAGTTGCCATACCCAAAGTGAAGAAACTTCAAGCCGGTCATTCTCGACATTATGGGGCGCATATCTACAGCAAGATTACCAGAATCCGTGGAACGCTATTCTGTCAAGTATGTGAATCTCATTCAAGCGCTCAAGCGCCGACCTACCAGGAACAGATTGCCAAGATTGCCATCAACATCAAACTGGGCAATCTTGAGATAAGCGATGAACACTTCTCCGTCCAAGTGCATCGGGCGGAAGAAGATGTTGTTCATATTTTATAAATCGTTACGGATGCAAAAGGAAAATCAACGGAAATGACATGTTTGGCGTTCCTGTAGACATTGACTCGATCAGAAACGTCAATGTATCTGACATTCAGACGTTCGCAGCTAATCTCGAAGTCGGACTTGAAAACTTGAAGCAATCCAACAAGGAAAAATTTCTAGCTGTCTGACCGAGGATGCAGTACGAGAATTGGAGCCGATTTATGAATGGAGCGGATTCAAGTGAAACTTCCCAAACTGCGATTGGGATCTTGGCTTTTGCGGTTAGTGGGGTAATGGCAACTGGAGAATATACTTGGCCAAGCCGAGACACACCCAATTACATTTTGACACGGACCGCGCCCAGTTACAGTTATTTTTCCAACCAAGCGATGAACGTGAAGAAGCAACATCCACTTTCGGATTTTACCCAGGAAATGGCTACGATCTATGCATTCTTGAGCGAGAGGCAGATACGCATTGATGAGGAATTTGAAATTGCGATCTTTTAAAAGCTTGACAGCTTGTATGAGGCTCGAAAAAGCAAATGACCTTCAACGCGGAGCAACTGAAAGCGCAGCTACCGTATTATCTGACGGCCGAACCTGCGCAGAAAGAGCTCGTTCGCAATCTTGATGCTCTGAATCGTGGCGCCAAAACTGTTTACTACATCTCGGAGGCGCGTGGAGTAGGCGGCGACGGGATTTTGCAAGGAGACGGATGGTGGGACTTTCAGCTATACTCGTTTGATACTGGAAAAACATGTCGTAAGGAGCATCGTAATTTCGAACTCGTGCGACATTTCTAAAGACAACGAAAGGGTCATTCCACCAAAGATAGTATTCGCGCCAATAGTAAAATTGTCGGCAATTGATGCCCGCTTCAAGGGACGCAAACTAACGGGCAGTGCTGCGAAACAGCGAATTGATGCGATCAAGATTCAGTCACCAATATTTTCTATCTTCCGGCTGAATGAGAGTTGGATGAAGATTATGTGGCGCTCCTCGATGATCTTCATTCGATGCCAGCCATGGCTAAAATAGATACAGGAAAACTGTTTACGCTTAGTATGGCCGGATTCTACTTGTTTGCCTTCAAGCTGTCTGTACATTTCTGTCGACTTCAAGAAAACGTTGATCGGCGAGATGGAGAAAACAGCGACTAGCAGGCTGCGGAAGATAGGCCTGAGGGATGGTCTTGGTGGACGCCTTTCGGTGTGATCGCGGCCCGCTGTTGTCCGACGTGGCCGTCCCTTCGCCGTCCGGATTCGCCGTGCGCGGATCCAGCTTTCGATGCTCGGCCATGATCGCTTGGTTGCAGGCCTCGACCTGCATGGTCAGGAAGTCATGGCGCTGCAAACCCTGCGCCAGCGCGAACAGGTGCTCGCGGCGCCAGTTGCCGTCAAGGCTGTCGGCGGTCCGGGATGACGGTGCCCTGATGCGCGGATCCCGTACCGGTGCCAGAACCTCGGGATCCCGCTCACTGGCGATGATCGCCCGCAGTATCCGCAGGCCGGTTCCGCCCATAATTCGACGGTCACCGAATCGAGCCACACGTCCGTCTCCGTCAGCACCTTCCGCGGCTGCGGAACGGAACCGCTCACGATGTTCGCCGTCTCCACCACGGAGACGGACGTGGAGGAAGGCGGGGAGCCGCTGCGCAGGCTGCCGCTCACCACCGAACGGCCGGCGGAGGGGCAGCCGGACTCCATCCACGCCCTCACCGTGCTGGACTGGAACCGCGGAAGATGGAACGGCGGGACCTGGTTCCGGACGCTCAGGTCCGGGACCCGCAGCAGGGACAGGCGGCTGGACACCGCCGACGGCCCGCCCAGGCGCCTCGCCTCCGGCGCCGTCACCGCCTGCCGCGTCGCCGGCATCACCATGCTCGCCCGCGAGCGGCCGGACACCCCGGCCACCGAGGCCTGTCCCGAGGAGGACATAAGGCTCCTCCTCACCCTGCTGTCCGTCCAGGGCCACCGGGAGCATCCATGTCTGGAATCAAGCCCGGATCCGGCTTTTTTCCGGCTTTTCTGCGGTTTTTCCCGGGTTCCGTGTCCGGCTGTCCCGGACCTTTCCACAGCGTTCCCCACAGGCGGCGCCGTCCGGGCGCGCCGAAGGGCCCGCCGGGGAGACCCCGGCCGGCCTGAAGGTGATTCGTTTCCGCGCCGGACGGACGCGGTCCGGCCTGCCGTCAGGCGGCGGCCGCCGTCCGGTCCTCCCACATCCGGCGGTCGCGGAGAAGGGCGTTGGCGGTCACGCCCGGCCCGCCCATGACGGCGACGGGGGCGACCCTGTGGGGCTTTCCCCTCCCCCTGAGGCGATCGTACAGATGCCATGGGACGGGCCGCCGTTTGCCTTCGCGGGTGATTCGGTGCAGGGTGTTGACAGGAAGACAGCATGTTGTGGCGGGGGGCCGCGAGACGGCAACCCCCGCCGAGTGAAAGGAGAGAAAGATGACTGATTCGAAAACCCCTTTCGAGGGGAACGTTACCACGGTCTACGCGGCTCTGGAAGTGAGCGGCAGGAGCTGGATCCTCGCGGTGGGCGATCCGTCCGACACGTCGAGGGCCGGCATCCACAGGCTGGCGCCGCAGGACGTTGATGGGCTCCTGGGCAGGCTCGGGCGGGCGCGGGAGCGGGCGGCGACCGGCGGCGATGTCCGGGTGATGCTTGTGTACGAGGCCGGTTACGAGGGCTTCTGGCTGGCCCGGCGGCTGGAGGGGGAGGATGTCGAGGTGGTTGTCTGCGACCCCGCGAGCCTCGAGGTGGTGCGGAGGAAAAAGAAGGTGAAGACGGACCGGATCGACGCCCGCCGGATGGTCCGGGCGCTCAGGGCGTGGGACGGCGGCGACCGGGACGCGATGTCGCGGGTGCGTGTGCCAACGGTCGCGGAGGAGGACAGGAAGCGGCTGCTGCGCCGGCGGGAGCGTCTGGTGCAGGAGCGCCGCCGCCTCTCGAACTCCGTCGACGGGCTCCTGAGGCTGCACGGGGTGTTGGCCGGGGATCCGGCGCGGCCGGGGTTCCGTGAGCGGCTCGGCGGGATGGAGACCGGCTACGGGGAGCCGCTGCCGCCGGAGCTGCTGGCCGAGATCAAGGGCATCCTCGACCGGCTGGAGCTGGTGCGCGCGGAACTCAAGGCTGTCGAGGCGAGGAAGATGGAGATGCTGGAGGCGTCGGCCCGGGCCCTCGACGGCCTCCGCGCGGACGCCGCCGGGAAGGAGGCCGCTCCGCCCGTTGACAGACCGCGGGCGGCGCCGGCGGACGCCCACCACGCGGCGACGCTGGTCCGGCTGCGCGGGATCGGCCCGAACGACGCGCTGATGCTGGGCGGCGAGCTCTTCTACCGGGAGCTGCGCAACCGGCGGCAGCTGGCCAGCCTCGCGGGCCTGGCGCCGGTGCCCTTCGCGAGCGGGGGCGTCGACAACGACCAGGGGATCAGCAAGGCGGGCGGCGCGATGCTGCGAAAGCACCTGGTGCAGATGGCCTGGCGCTGGCTGCGCCACCAGCCCGACAGCGCCCTCTCGGCGTGGTTCCGGGATTACGTGAGCGCCCGCGACGGACGTTCGCGCAGGCGGGGGATCGTGGCGCTGGCCCGTAAGCTTCTGGTGGCGCTGTGGAGGTTCGCCACCACCGGCCTGGTGCCGGAGGGCGCCGTCCTGTCGCAGGCCTGAGAGCGGGAGGGCAACGGAACAACGGAACAACGGAACACCCGGGCGGCCCGACGGGGCCTCCGGGGAACCCGGGCAGGGCGTGTGACCGTGCAGGGGCCTGGTTCGCCGCAGGAAGCGGCACCGTTCATTTCAGATGGGTCCCGCCCCCCCCGGAACGTCGCACCGCCCGAATCGGGCATAATGGTCACGGGGCCGGCACCGGCCAACCGAACCGGATAAGAGGCTGGACGCGTCGTTGAGCGCGTCATGGAACCGCGACGTTCTGTCTGGACTTCCCCGGTGGCACGGAAGCCGCCCCCCGACGGAGGGAGGGACGCCGATGTGAGGTTTTGAAAAAGGGCACTTGACCTGTAAGGTCTCATAAGAGTTCCCTCATGTCCGGGGAGCACCTGCTGGCCGACAGCGCGGCCATATAGACGACGTCCCTCGGACGTCTCCTCCCGCCGCCGATGTGGCGCCCGCCCTTCAGGGTGCCGCTGTCGCGGGCGAAGGGGGCCACGCCGAGCAGGGAGGCGGCCTCGTATGTTCAGAGAATCAGAAATGAAAGGAGGAGGTGGCTGTGGAAAAATCTGGCGCGATTTCCTGTGGAAAACATGCCTGTTGCCTTCCGCCGTCCCTCCGGTTCATTCCTGTGGCGGGACCGCCGCCGTCGGACCACTACCGGCGGCGGCGGTGCGGGGCCCTGCCCCGCAGGACGGGTTGGACCGATACGGCCTTGGATCGCGACAGCGGATCCGTCCGGCAGCGTGGTCGGCCCGCCCTCCCGTCCGTCTCCCGGGTCCTGGATGGATGCCTGGGTTTACAGAACCGGATCATCGCGAGGATAGGAGCGGGAGAGCATGACAGCCATAGTCGCCGGAATCGACGTAAGCAAGCGTACACTCAACATCCACGTCAACGGGCGTGACTTCACGGCCACCAACGACACGGTCGGCTTCCGCAAGGTCGGCCGCCTCCTCAGGGAGGGCGGCGCCACGCGGGCCGTCATGGAGGCCACGGGACGCATGCACCGGGCGCTTCTGCAGTCGCTGCACGCCAGGGGGTTCTCCGCCACCGTCGTGAACCCGAGGCAGGCGAGGGATCTCCCGAAGGCCGCCGGGGCCCTTGCGAAAACCGACAGGGTGGACGCCAGGATACTGGCGGCCTTCGGGGCCGCGTTCCCGGACATGCGGGCCACGGCGCCGGCCACCGGTGCCATCGACCGGCTCCGCGACATGCTGGTGCTGCGGGAGAAGCTCGTGGACCAGCGCGCCGAGCTGAGGACCGTCGTGTCGGAGGTCGGCGCCGACGCACCCGGCACGGAGGTCGGCAGGGTCCTCGAGGACATCGACGCCGCCATCGTGGCGCTGGAGCGGCGGATCGGCGGGACGGTCGCCGCATCGCCGGAGTTCGCCGACAGCCACCGCATCCTGACCTCGGTGCCCGGCATCGGCCCCGTCACCGCCGCGGCGCTGGTCGCATGGATGGCCGAGCTGGGCGCCATCGGCAACCGCCAGGCCGCATCCCTGCTCGGCGTGGCCCCCTTCGCCCGAGACAGCGGCACCCTGAAGGGCGGGCGCCACATCGGCGGCGGACGCCGCAGGCCGAGGGATGTCGTCTATATGGCCGCGCTGTCGGCCAGCAGGTGCTCCCCGGACATGAGGGAACTGTACCAACGGCTCCGGGAGAGGGGAAAGCCCCACAAAGTCGCCCCCGTCGCCGTCATGCGCAGGCTGGTCGTGACCGCCAGCGCCCTTCTCCGCGACCGCCGGATGTGGGAGGACCGGACGGCGGCCGCCGCCTGACGGCAGGCCGGACCGCGTCCGTCCGGCACCGAAAGCGAATCACCGGCGGGCCGGCCGGGGTCTCCCCGGCGGGCCCTTCGGCGCGCCCGGACGCCGCCGCCTGTGGGGAACGCTGTGGAAAGGTCCGGGACAGCCGGACACGGAACCGCGGAAAAACCGGGAAAAAGTCGGAAAAAAGCCGGATCCGGGCTTGATTTCCAACATGGATGCTGCCGGTTGCCGATCGAGCCCAGCTCCGCCATCCACGCGACCAGCGCCGCCGCCGTGACGGGGCCGATGCCGGGCACCGAGGTCAGGATGCGGTGGCTGTCGGCGAACTCCGGCGATCCGGCGACCGTCCCGCCGATCCGCCGCTCCAGCGCCGCGATGGCGGTGTCCAGCTCCGCCAGCACCCTCCCGGCGGGCCCGCCGTCCGGCTGGGTGGCGGTCTCCGACACGACGGTCCTCAGCTCGGCGCGCTGGTCCACGAGTTTCTCCCGCAGCACCAGCATGTCGCGGAGCTGGTCGATGGCGCCGGTGGCCGGCGCCGTGGCCCGCATCTCCGGGAACGCGGCCCCGAAGGCCGCCAGTATCCTGGCGTCCACCCTGTCCGTCTTCGCAAGGGCCCCGGCGGCCTTCGGGAGATCCCTCGCCTGCCTCGGGTTCACGACGGTGGCGGAGAACCCCCTGGCGCGCAGGGACTGCAGAAGCGCCCGGTGCATGCGCCCCGTGGCCTCCATGACGGCCCGCGTGGCGCCGCCCTCCCTGAGGACGCGGCCGACCTTTCGGAAGCCGACCGTGTCGTTGGTGGCCGTGAAGTCACGCCCGTTGACGTGGATGTTGAGTGTACGCTTGCTTACGTCGATTCCGGCGACTATGGCTGTCATGCTCTCCCGCTCCTGTCCTCGCGATGATCCGGTTCTGAAAACCCAGGCATCCATCCAGGACCCGGGAGATGGACGGGAGGGCGGGCCGACCACGCTCCCGGACGGATCCGCTGTCGCGATCCAGGGTCCAATCGGTCCAACCCGTCCTGCGGGGCAGGGCCCCGCACCGCCGCCGCCGGTAGTGACCGACGGCGGCGGTCCCGCCACAGGAATGAACCGGAGGGACGGCGGAAGGCAACAGGCATGTTTTCCACAGGAAATCGCGCCAGATTTTTCCACAGCCACCTCCTCCTTTCATTTCTGATTCTCTGAACATACGAGGTCCCCACGATGGCCGACGGGACGCCGCCCGACGCGCTGGGAGAGCGCAGGCGGGAATAGGATCACCCACATAAGTGCGGGCTGTTGTAAGACCCCGATCCCGCAAATCGCCGAAACTTTCGCCAACCGGACAGCCGTCCGGTCATTGGCCATGCACCTCTGGAACACCCGGCCGACGCGATACCGCCGCTCCAGCCGTCAGCGGGCCAGCGGATCGGCTAGCGGGAACCGCTGGACTTGTAATAAATTTTGATTTCAACAAGGCGTTTTTGTGGTATAAATTCGGTGTTTGCTGCCGAAACAACGCCAAAGGAGGATTGACATGGGACAAACTTGGAATACGTCGGCATGACCGACCAAGCCATCAGTACTGTCGACCGACTGAACGAACTTCGCTTTGTCGTTGTGGGGAACGACGAACGCGGCTTCATTGCGGTCCGCATCGAACGCTACATCGCGGCACAAGGCAAGAATGTTGACGAAGTGCAGAACCGCCTGCGCATTGCGTATCGCGCCGAACTTGATGATTCCGTAGCCCGAACGGGGAAGCCGTTTGGGGACATTCCGCCAGCACCGGACAAGTACCGGGCGATGTTCGAAGACAACGATGGGTGCGTTGAACGCGGAACGATTTTCGACAGTCGTCCGTATGAACTTGTGCAGATTGCCGCGTAACTATGTCAGCGTTTCCGTTACAGGCATGGCCGTCATTGCTAGACTATTGCGGATGGCTGGAGTCATAAGGCGGTCAGGTAGAACATGACAAAAATCAGTGGGGCACCTTCACAAGATTGATTGCGCCAGACAAACTGAAATATGTCGATGTGGCCGACCTTGACGAAGACGACCGAATAGGGCCGGAACTTCTGGAGCAGATTGAAACTCGGCTTGGCGTCACATCAAAATGGACACCATCGTTTGACAAGGAACCAACGTAGATCGTCCACACAAATCACGTTGACGCCCCGCGGGCATGGTTGCCTAGCGGGGCGCCGTCATTCTGGCCCGCCAACAATTCCTCACGTGTCAAGACTGCGCCCCCGACGAAAGCCCGTTGTCGGCAGTCAGTTCATCGAATTTCAGAGGGTTCCCGACCATCCCCGGGGGGTACAGCATCGGCCATCTGGTCGATCGTGTCCTTTTTCCTGATGTTGTTACGGTGCGCAAACTCGGTGACTTACTTCTCAAGGTGCTTCGGTGACATCTCCTGATAGATGCCATCGTTCCCCCGCTTCATCATGGACCAGAAGGACTCCATGCCGTTTTTATGTGCCTGTTCCCGGACGTATTCGGTTACGGAGTGATTGACGCTCTCATGTTCGGAGAAAGGCTTGAGTGCGTTGTAGACCGCCGCTATCAGTATAGACCTTCGCGCCCAGCTTGGTCTTTTCGGCGAAAAGCCCGCGACGTGCGGCGTGTCAGTTTTTTGCATATGGCAGGCGACCACCTTGTTGGTTTCCCGATCCTTGATTCCGGCAACCGCTTCTTTGCCAACAACGCCGCATCCCGTGCTCTTGAGTTCCCTGCGCTTGGCAAGACTCATGTTCTTCCGCTTGCCACCGAATTAGGTCTCGTCGGCTTCGACCGGCCTGGAGAACAGTTCCTCGCCCGTCTCGCTTGCCGTGCGCAATCGGTGCATCAGGAACCAAGCGGATTTTTGGCTGATGCCCAATTCTCGGTGCAGGCGCATGGACGACACGCCCTTGATGTTGGACGTGTAGAGATACAGGCCAATCGCCCATTCTTGGTGCGACAGGTGCGAACGGTGCATGATGGTTCCGACGCGCACGGTGAACATGGCCTTGTTCACGCAGTCGCGGCAACGGTGCGTCTGCGACGTGTGCTTGATGTTGCAATGGACGTTTAAGGAGCCGCTCAAGTGCATCAAGAATCATGCACACAATTCCGATCATGTTGCGCTAACCGCCTCGTCACTACGTTATCCTGATCCTCAATTGAGGACTTGACGCGAAAAATGGCACTGAAACCTGCTAACCGAATGCCATTGGCCGGACGAGTTGACCGGCCCGAAACGCTGACCTAGTGGTTCATGCAAAACAAAAGAGTCCATATTTCATGCCGGACTTTCAGCCGCCGCCATCTCCTGGAGCTTCCTGTGCCCGCGCTTCCACGACGCCACCAGATCCTCCGGATTCCGGCTCCAGCGGAACGGGCGGGCGTCGCTGGCGTTGTGGTGCTCGATGTAGCCCTCGACCGCCGCGACGCAGTCGTCGAGCGAGTCGAAGACGGCGTCCTTCAGCCGCTGCCTCGTCAGCTCCGGGAAGAAGCCCTCGACGGCGTTCATCCACGACGCCGATGTCGGGGTGAAATGGAATGTCCAGTCGGGACGGTCCCTCAGCCATTCGTGGACCTCGGCGGACTTATGGGAGGACACGTTGCCGGGGATGACGTGCACCGGGGTGCCCGGCTCGATCCCTTCGGCGACATGGCCGGGGAAGGCGGTGAACTCCGCCGACCGGTGCCGCTCCACCGTCTGCCCGACCACCTTTCCGGTGGCGACGTCGAGGGCCGCCAGCAGGCAGGTCGTGCCGTTGCGCCTGTAGTCGCGCGTCCTGGTCTCCGCATGCCCCGGCTTCATCGGGAGGGGCCTCTGGGTCCGCCCAAGTGCCTGAATCCGCGTCTTTCCGTCGACCGACAGCACGACGGCGTGGTCCGGCGGGTCGACATACAGGCCCACGACGTCGCGGACCTTGATCTCGAAACGTGGGTCGCGGGAGACCTTGAACGTCCTGACCTGGTGCGGCCTGAGCCCGTTGCGCTTCAGGATGCTGGCACGTCCGGGGCGGTCAGCGCCAGCCTCCTCCCCAGCGCCTGCAGTGTCCAGTGCCGGGCGTGCGGCGGCGGCGGCGGCGGGATCGCGAGGTCGACCACGGCCCTCACCGTTCCGTCCGGGGTCGGCTCCAGTCCCGGAGGGCGGGTCGCGTCCCGCAGCAGCCCGTCCACGCCCTGCCCAGGGAAGCGGTCCCACCAGCGCTCCACGGTCGACCGGCACTTTCCGGTCCGCCGCATGGCCTCCGCCGCGCCGCCCCCCGACCCGGGGCCGGGGATGATCCGGACACGCCAGACGTGCTTCTGGATGCTCCGCCGGTCCTTCGCGATCCGTTCGAGGCGTTCGCGGTCGCCGTCCGAAAGCCTGATTTCCTGTCTTTTCGGTTTCCTGCCCATTGCCCTGCCTGCTTCCTTATGGTTGTTACGGGGCCGCCTGACGGCGACAGGAAGACAGTGGCACGCTTCACGGACAAATGCAAGCATCTGTCTTCAGTCAACCACTAGGCTATCCAGCCACCCTCTGCACGCCGGCAGCGGCGACCGGACAAGGCCGACATTGCGTTCAGAAAAACGCGGCGTGCAGTCGAAATCACGCTCTTCCAAGGGGGCCGCCGACAGCCTCAACCCTTTGTCTCTGCACGTGTCGCATGCAGCGGGATTTGCCCCGGCCTTCGCCTTCTTCGGGTATACCCAAAGTGTCGAGATATAGTGTAACTTCGCAATTGAGATCGACAAACTTCCCCTATGTTGTGGTGCGGACAAGCCGTGAATCTGTGCCGCACACAGGAAACAATCCCCAACAGTCCTGTCGAGGCCGGTGGCGGTGATCCAGAAGGCTGGGCAACCAGATCAACAATGGTCCACTGGCGGTCAACTCATGAGAATTGGTTGTTCTTCGGAAATCCGTAGGGCGGACGGCTTCCCACGCTTGCCCGTTTCGCTTTCCAATGGGACATATCTGCCTCATGACGGATTTTACCTCCGCCCATCGACCAGGTCAGTCCCTTGCTGAAGTCAAATGAGGTGACGTCGGACAGACCATCCTCAAATCCCAGCTTCCTCTGCTTTCCATTGGCGTGGCCGTATTTCTGCAGCCGCACTCCCTTACCTCGCGAGATTTCGGGAAGCTCCTCCGCGGCAAAGACCAGGAATCTGCCATTGGTGCTGACAACCGCGATATGGTCGCCTTCGAGTGGTTTGCAGGCCCGTGCCAATTCACCGTCACGCAGGTTAAGGATCCGCTTTCCGTTTCGTGTCTGGGCAACCACGTCATTCTCCGGCACGATGAACCCGTTACCTGCGGTCGAGGCCACCAGCAGCTTTCGGCCAGGAGTGTGGATCAACAGAGCGACGATATCGGCCTCGTTCGGTAGGTCAACCGTAAGTCGAACCGGTTCACCCATGCCCCGTCCTCCGGGGAGATTTGACGCCGACAGCGTGTAGAACCTGCCGTTCGTTCCGAAGACCAACAGCCTGTCAGTGGTCTCGGCGTGAATGAAATGCCGTCCCTCGTCGCCATCCCTGAACTTCAGTTCCTGTTCGGGAGGAATGTGTCCCTTCATGGCCCGGATCCAGCCCATTCTCGAGCAAACCACCGTTATCGGCTCGCGCTCGACCAGCGCTTCCGGGGGTACGTTCCCGATGTCCAAGGCTTCAGCGAACTGGGTGCGGCGACCGCCATTCCCGGAATTCTTCCCAAACTGCGTTCTGACCTCGCGCAACTGCTCTGCGATCCTGGCTTTCTGGAGTTCTTCATCTTCAAGAAGATCCTCCATCTCGGCGCGTTCCCGCATCAGGTCATCGCGCTCCTGTCGCAACTCCATTTCCTCGAGCCGTCGCAACGACCTCAGACGCATGTTCAGGATGGCGTCAGCCTGGGTCTCCGAAAGGCTATCGGCATCTTTGTCCGCTGCAGGAGGACTAACATAATCGGTCTCGGAACTCGCGCGGGTGAAGGTCCGCGACCAGTTTTCGCGCATCAGCGCGGCCTTTGGATTTTCATCGTAGCGGATGATTTCGATTACGCGATCCAGATTCAGAAAGGCGACGATGAATCCTTCCAGCACTTCAAGTCGCAGGTCGATTTTCCCGAGTCGGTGTCGTGTCCTACGCAGCAAGACCTCACGCCTATGATCCAGCCATGCGCGCAGTGCTTCCTTTAGCGAACAGACCCTTGGCGTGCGTCCGTCGACCAGAACGTTCATGTTAAGGCTGAATCTGATCTCGAGATCGGAATTGCGGTAGAGCATGTTCATCAGAATGTCGGGATCGACGTTCTTCGATTTCGGCTCCAGTACGAGCCTGAGGTCGTCCGCACTCTCGTCGCGGACATCCGCCAGGATTGGCACCTTCCTGGTTTGGATGAGTTCCGCGATTCGCTCGACCAGCTTTGCCTTTGGCACCTGATAGGGAATCTCGGTCACGACAATCTGCCATTGGCCGCGCCCTAGCGATTCAACTTCGTGCCTGGCGCGCAGACGAAACGCACCGCGGCCACTTCGATAGGTCTGGGCGATACTGTTCCGCGGTTCGACGATCACTCCTCCTGTAGGAAAGTCGGGTCCCTGGACGAAGTTCAACAGGGTATCATCGCGGGCATCGGGTGACTTGATCAGGTGAAGGCAAGCGTCGCAGAGTTCCACGATGTTGTGTGGCGGAATGTTTGTGGCCATGCCGACGGCAATGCCGCTTGCGCCATTTGCAAGCAGATTCGGGAAGGTCGCGGGCAAAACGACCGGTTCCTGCAGTGTTCCATCATAATTGTCCCGAAAATCGACGGCATTCTCGTCGAGGCCGTCCATCAAGGCCTCGGCCGCGTCTGTCATCCTTGCCTCGGTATAGCGGCTGGCGGCAGCGTTGTCGCCATCGATGTTTCCGAAATTCCCCTGCCCATCAACCAGCGGATAACGCACGCTGAATTCCTGAGCCAACCGTACCATGGCGTCGTAGATCGCAGCGTCGCTGTGAGGATGGTAATTTCCCATCACGTCGCCACTGATCTTGGCCGACTTTCGGAAGCCGCCGCTGGACCCCAGTCGGAGTTCCCGCATTGCATAGAGAATGCGCCGATGCACGGGTTTGAGGCCATCGCGTGCATCCGGCAACGCGCGATGCATGATGGTGGACAGCGCATAGGTCAGGTATCGCTCGCCGATGGCGCGGCTTAGCGGCTCAAGGGTCGAGAGTGACCTTATATTGGGGTCGTCAGGGAAACTGCTCATAGATACTGCAATAGCACTTGCACGCAGTCGGGAACAAGAGTTGCGTTGACCAACCCCCTAACCGAACTGAAGGAAATTATCAGGTGCCATGCGCCTTCAATCAGTTGCGGACATTGGGCTCGGAGTCAGTCGCTTCATGTGCCGCCATAGGAATAGACCGGCTTCCAGTCGGTGCCCCAAATGCCGCGCCAGAATCCAGTCAACATCGAGTTCTGGATCGGCCGCCCTCCGCGCCAGAGGTCGGCCTCTTGCCTTGAATGCCGCTGAAAGAATACATCGATTCGCGCTGATAGACCGGCAATCGTTTCGAGATGCGTTGGATCACTGGCCAGGTTCCGTGTCTCATGTGGGTCGGCAACAACATCATACAGAGCGTCCGGTAGATCCGGTGAACCTTCGCGCCGGAAGCGCTTGAAAAAGGCCCATCTCGGTGTGCGGATGATGCGCGTCTCCTCCTGCTCCGCAAACACCTCGTCCTCGCTCCAGTCACGGATTTCCGCGCCATGAAGCAAGGGGGCGAAAGATCTGCTCGGTCCATTTCCGTCGAATTCCGCTCCCACATAGTCAAGGATTGTCGAATGGAGATCCATATTCGAAATATGGAGGTCGGATTGGCCGGGCGGCAGAATTCCGGGACGATGCGCAATCAGAGGAACGGAATGCGCTGCGAGGTGAAGGTTGGAAGGATAGGTCGAGGCACCGTGGCCCCAGAAGCCGTGATGGCCCAGCGAAAGGCCGTGATCGGCAGTGAATATGACCAGAGCGTCAGGAGCGGCTCTCAGAATGCGGCCCACCGCCTCATCAACCATACTGATCTGGCTGTAGTAGTTGCGTAAGGAAGGAAGGTGGTTTGGTGCGCGCATAAGCATGGAGAAGTCCAGCCCGCCTCCGCTTGCGGATTTGACCATGTCATAGTTGGCGACCGCTTCAGCTGAGACCCCCAATCGTGGAACGGAGTCCATTGGGCATCTGTCATACAGGCCGGAAAACCGGTTGCGCGCGCCATCGTTTGTCGCGGGCCAGTGGCCGTAAGGCGCGGGAAACGGAACGAAGGCAAAGAATGGCCCGTCATTCCCTCCAATGAACTCGAGTGCCTTGTTGGTGAAAAAATCCACTGCATGGCCCCGGTGCACGTAGCTGCGCCCGTTATCCGTGATCCGATTGCCATAGAACGATCGAACGTGCCCATGTTCCATCGTCACCCAATCGTCCCAACCAGGGCCCGGCGATGCCGTTTCTCCAAGATGGTACTTTCCGAAGATGCCGGTTCGGTATCCGAGCGCCTTGAGCCGTTCTGGCAATGTCGAAAGCCCCTGCAGTGCATGCCACCCCGCAGGCCATTCGTCGGCGTTGCGGTCATCTATCCAGGAATGCACGCCGTGCTGCGAAGGCAGAAGTCCGGTTAGCACCGACGCACGGCATGGAGAACAGAACGCGTTTGGGCAAAAGGCCCGGTCGAACCTCAGCCCGGATGCGGCCATGGCATCGATGTTCGGACTATGGATTTCGGAATTGCCATGACATCCCAGCGTTGCCGCCTGCTGGTTATCAGACATGATGAGAATGACATCTGGATGGCGCAACCCTTGAATCCTTGTGTGACGATTCTTCTTGACGATCGAATGAAAACTGAACTTGAATTCAGATTCAAGAAATGAGCGAGATATGCACCGCACTCATGCTTGATACTGTCCAGCCCAAACAGCGACGCAGCCGTGCTCGCCGAGAGGCCATGATTGACCTCGGTGAACGGCTTCTGAACGAGCGTGATCTTCAGGAGGTTTCGGTTGCGGAACTCACGCGGGCACTCGGCTGTTCAACAGGATCATTCTACACCTGTTTTGCCGACAAGACGGCATTTTTCGTTGAAGTGCAGCACCGTGTCAGTGCGGGGCTTGACAAGCGGATTCGGGAGGTGTTCGAGATGGCGAACCTCTCTGATATGCCGGCGGCGAAACGATTCGCGCTCTGCGTTGAATTCACATTGGCGTACTTTCGTGCGCACAGCGGCCTCATCCGCTGCGCGTTGCGATACGAACATCAAATTCCCGATGCATGGGCGCCAAACAGGGCGTCAGCACAGCGCATTGCGGACGCGGTCGCAAATGATCTGCAACCGGACGTTGCCCACCGGTTGAGAATTGCTGTTCAGCTTGCGTTCGGAACCATGGTCAATGCGCTATTGCACGACCCTGGCCCAATGAGGCTGAAGGATCCAATGTTCGCGGCCGAGATCATCGGTGCGCTGTCCCCCTTTCTCAACGAGGCATGGCATAGACCTGCCGAACCATTCCATCAACAGGGAGAAATCACATGAAAATCCTGATTGCATCTGCGCTGTCAGTAGGCTTGGGGCTCGCAGCGGCCCACGCAAAGGAGTTGCGCCTAAGCGCCGCGCCGCCGCCCAACTCGCCATGGGGCCAGGTCACGCAGAAATTTGTCGATAAGGTCGCCGAGATCTCCGGCGGCGAACTGACCGTAAAGGCATTCATGGGATCCAAGCTCGGCGGCGAACAGGACGTCGTCAAGCAGATCGCGCGGGGGAGGATTGACATGGGAGTGATGTCCAACACCGCTGTTTCACTGGTTGTGCCGGAATTTGGACTGTTGGCTTCGCCTTACGCCTTTGACAGCGCGGAGCAGTTCGACTGTGTTGCGGATGACCATCTTCTGGACACTTACGGAGAGGAATTCGATGCCGCAGGGATCCGCACACTGAGTTGGATGGAGGTTGGGTATCAGGTCATTTTTTCGAAGAATCCGTTCCGGACGCCTGCGGACCTTGCAGCCGTCAAGGTACGTACGGCACCGTCGATTACCGACACCCTGTTCATCGGTCAGACCAATGCTACGACTGTGCCATTGAGCCCCGCGGATACAATCCCGGCCCTAAAGACCGGACAGGTGGATGCGGCAACCCAGCTTTCCGTATTCGGGATAGTCACAGGGTATCCGGCAGTGGCCCCGAACATCGTGTTGACCCGACACCAGCACCAGGTAGGCGGAATCATCATTTCCAGGCGCACCTGGGAAAGCCTGGATGATCGGGAACGGGAATGGATGGAGGAAGCCGCGCCTGTTTTCCTGGAACTTCGTGACATGATCCGAGGCGCTGAGGGTGCGCTTCTAGCCAAAGCGGCCGGAGAAGGTGCCACAGTCATTGAGTTGACAGACGACGAACTGTCCGAGTGGAAAGCCCTGGCGGCTAAAGCGCAGGATGAGATACTGCTCGAGATGGGTGCGGCGGCGAGTGCCAAATGGGAAGAGATCGCGGCGGCGAAGGCGCTGTGCCCGTGATCCTGTGCTCGACCGCGTCCTTTCCTGTCTGAGGTTTGTGGAGTCCGCACTGGCGACAGCAGCGTACGCGGCTGTCGCGCTGATCCTCATGGCTGATGTCATTGGACGGGAAATGCTGGGCACGTCATTGTTCGGCGCCCAGCAGATCGCCGTCTACGGTGCAATTCTGGCGGGATTCCTGGGGCTTTCCCTTGCGACATCCGACAACAGTCACCTGCGTCCCGGATTTATGGACTTCGTATTTGGCCAACATGAGCGATTCATCGCCAGGATAGGGGACGGGCTATCGGCAGCCTTCTATCTTGGAGCCGCTTTGGTTGCTTGGACGTTCGTGGCCATTTCGATGGAGGCGGGTGATCGGGCGCCAGTGCTCTACTTCACAGTCTGGCCTCTGCAACTTGTCATTCCCTACGCTTTCGTTGCGGCGGGCCTCAAACATTTCATCTTTTCGCTCCGGCCCGACCTGAAGCCCGAACCACATACAGGGGCAGGTTAGGTCAATGGCGGCTGTGGTTCTGTTGCTGCTGGTGTTGTTGGCGCTTGCGTTGCGTCAGAACATCATCGTGATTCTGCTTGGATCGGCGGCCTATGTGCATCTGGTCTGGGGTGACGGGCACCTCGAATACCTGGCAGAAGACATCTGGATATCGCTGGACAACGCGCTCCTGCTCGCGATTCCGATGTTTCTGCTTGCGGGCAATGTGATGACACGCGGGTCGATCGCGCAGCGGTTGATCGATCTTGCGGTTAGTATCACAAGACCACTGCCTGGCGGGCTGGCAGTCGCCACAATTCTGTCCTGCGCGATATTCGCGGCGATTTCGGGCTCTTCGCCGGTGACTTTGCTTGCTGTGGGAACGATCATGTTTCCAGCACTTCTCCGTAATGGATACCCGAAGCGGTTCGCTCTTGGTGCGCTCACCTCCGGTGGAACGCTCGGCATCATCATTCCTCCGTCAATTCCGCTGATCCTGTATGGAATCGTGACAGAGACCTCGATCGCGGATCTGTTCATTGCGGGGATCATTCCCGGACTGATGATCGCGATAGCGCTGGCGGGTTATTCATTCTGGGTCAACAGGAATATGCCATCCAGCCGCTTCGACATAAGGGAGTTCATGGCTGCAGTCTCACGTGGCGGCTGGTCGGTGCTGCTTCCCGTCATTCTGCTCGGGGGAATCTATTCCGGATATTTCTCGGTCACGGAAGCCGCCGCGGTGGCGTTGGTCTACGCGCTGTTCGTCGAAACCTGCATTCACCGCGAACTGCGTCTGGTGGATTTCTATCATACGGCGGTCGACACCGCCAAACTCCTGGGGATGCTGTTCCCAATTGTCGCAGTTGCCCTATCGATCAAGACTATCCTGACCATTGAGGAAATCCCGGACCAACTTGCTCTGTGGATTTCCTCGATGACCGACAGCCGCATCGCCTTTCTGATCGCCGTCAACCTGCTTCTGCTGCTGGTTGGCTGCCTGTTTGACGTGATTTCGGCAATCCTGATTCTGGCTCCGCTTCTGCTGGTTCCGGCGCTGGCCTATGGCATTGATCCCATTCATTTCGGGATTGTCATGGTGATCAACCTTGAGATTGGATTTCTCACTCCGCCCCTTGGCCTAAACCTGATTGTTGCGATGTCAGCCTTCCGTGAGGGGTTCCTGGACATATGCAGGGCGGTGCTTCCCTTTGTTGCGGTGATCTTTGCGGTTCTTGTGGTCGTAACGTTTGTGCCGACAGCAACTCTTCTGTTGCTTCAGTGATGGAACTCATATGTTCAGGGAACCGGAATTGAACGGAGGATGTGGTCAGGTGTTGCGCTTCAGGGTGGAATGGAGGGTTACGAAGGGCGCGGTGGACAATGGTCAACTGTCGTTACAGAAAGTCGCGCTTTGCCGGAACCCTGAGCCTTGTCAGCGCACCGCCCGAGGTGCGCTCCGTCCCAGGCGACGGACACCGGCAACGCGGCCTGCCTGCGGCGCCAGCCCCGCCGCGAACCGGCGGACGGAAACGGCCACAGCGCCAGATGCATGGTCCTGCCGGCCAACGGTTCCGTCCCGCCCGGGAAGGTGAGCTGGCCGCCATCCTGACCTCAAGACGGAGTCAGGGTGAAAGCCGTTAGCAGAAAGGGAGGAATCTGCAAGTGCCTGCAAGGCCGAAGGGAAGTCTTGGAGATGCAGTGTGAACCTGTCCTTGCATCGTATCATCGTATATCGGAGCCATGCACCTGCCTCCAACTGCTCAACCCCGAACAGCTTCCAGAACTCTGCCAACGTTTGAGGGATCCGCGTCCGGCGTTATGCCGTGCCCAAGATTGAACACATAGGGACCACCGGAAAGTGTCCTCACAATTCGTCGGGTTTCCTCAATCAGCGCCTGCCCGCCAGTCACAAGCTGCTGGGGGTCAAGGTTGCCCTGCACACATCCATCCACCTGAACATGTTCCGCCGCCCAGCAGGCGTCCACAGCCGTGTCGAGTGCCACACAGTCTGCGCCAGTGACCTGTGCGAAACCTGGGTAGCGATCGCCGGCCCCGCGTGGAAAGGCTATGATCGGAACGTCAGGCCATCTGGATCGTAGCGAAGTGACGATTCGGCTGACGGGCTCGACAGCGTAGCGGATGAAGGCAGTTCCGGTAAGTGAGCCGGCCCAGCTGTCGAAGAGTTTGACCACCTCTGCGCCGGCCTCGATCTGCGCGGAAAGATATGAAATCGTTGCCCTGGTCAGCAGGTCGATCAGCGCATCAAAGGTCTCGGGATCGGAGCGCCGCAGCGCATGGGCAGGTCGTTGATCAAGTGTTCCGCATCCTGCGACCATATAGGTCGCTACGGTCCACGGCGCACCAGCGAAACCAATGAGCGAGGTCTGCGCAGGTAGTGCATCCGACAGAATGCGAAGGGTCTCGTAGACCGGTGCGAGAGTGAGGTGGATATCTTCCACGGCTCTCAGGGATGCTAGGCTGTCGCAGTCCGTGACTGTGGAAAGACGTGGCCCTTCACCCGATTCGAAACTGAGATCCACACCCAGTGCATGGGGAACCAACAGGATATCAGCGAACAGAATCGCCGCGTCAAAGTCGAAGCGTCGTATCGGCTGCAACGTCACTTCCACCGCCAGTTCCGGAGTGTAGCACAGCGTCAGGAAATCTCCGGCACGGGCCCGAGTTGATCGATACTCGGGAAGGTAGCGGCCTGCTTGCCGCATGAACCAGACCGGCGGGGTTTCCAGCACTTCCCCGCGAAGGGCCCGGATGAGTTTCTTTTCGTTTGCCACTGATTGCCTTCCGCAACTCCTGAGTGGTCCTGCAGCAGGTCTTACAGGTCAAGCCAGATCCGTCTAATGTCAGGAGGCATGCAGGACAGTCAATGGGCATGAAGTTGAAGCTACCAGTCAGGATCGGAACACGCGGCTCGCCCCTTGCGCTCGCACAGGCAAACGAAGTCCGTGATCGGATTCTGGTCAGTTCAGGGCTGGAAGAAGATGCGCTCGAGATAGTTGTGATCAGGACGAGTGGAGATCGCATCCAGGACCGGGCCTTGCGGGAAATCGGTGGTAAGGGTCTGTTCACAAAAGAGATTGAGGACGCCCTGCTGACCGGAGATATCGACATTGCCGTTCATTCGGCGAAAGATATGCCAGCTGTTGCGCCCGAAGGGCTTCTGCTCGATGTCTTCCTCCCAAGGGAAGACGTAAGGGACGCACTTGTGTCCCCAGCCTACTCCCGAATCGTGGATCTGCCCGCCGGCGCGGTTGTCGGCACATCGAGCGTGCGCCGTAGGGCACAGCTCCTTCATCGCCGAAGCGACCTTCGCGTGGTGGAATTTCGTGGCAACGTGCAGACCAGGCTTTCAAAACTGGCAAAAGGCATTGCCGATGCGACATTTCTGGCAATGGCTGGGCTGAACCGGCTCGGTACCAAGGATGTGCCTCACATGCCAATCAACCCTTGGGAAATGCTGCCGGCACTGGGTCAAGGTGCGATCGTGACCGAACGACGCCACAACGATGCAGGCGCCCAAGCTCTGATGGAGCCAATTCACGATCATCCGACAGGTCTGCGCCTTGCCGCTGAACGGGCATTCCTTGCTGAGCTTGATGGTTCCTGCGATACGCCGATCGCCGGTCTCGCGGAGATTGAAGGTGATGTCCTGCATCTGCGTGGCGAGATCCTTCGCCCGGACGGGTCCGAGGTTCTTTCAGATGATGTTTCCGGACCGATCGACTCGGGAAGTGAGCTTGGAAGGGATCTGGCGAGGGGACTGCTTGACCGGGCTGGCGGGGACTTCCTGATCCGTTCAAGATAGATTTCTAAAGCCGTGGCGCGATCGCGCGGAAGTGGGCAGGACGACCGATCGCGCCTTGCGGCATCTGCGTACCTTGGACCAGAACTGCCTGCGCCGCTCAACCTCATCTGTTCAGGGAACCGGAAGTGAACGAAGGAGGTGGCTGGGATGGAATCTACGCTTCCGGAACCACCTTGCCGGGGTTCAGTATTCCCTTGGGATCAAGAGCGGATTTCACCATGCGCATAACTTCAATGGCCACCGCATTCTTTCTTCGCTGCATGGACGGCAGCTTTGCCAGGCCGATTCCGTGTTCAGCCGAGAAGGTGCCACCAAGCGATCGCGTGACAGACTCGACCTTTTCACGAATTGCATCAATGTCGGCCGGGTCGCTCGAAGACGGAAACACAACGTAATGTATGTTGCCGTCGCCCAAATGAGCCACCGCCATTGGCTCGGCATCCATGTCGAATCCCGAAAGTGCCTTTTCCATCTCATCAAAAAAGTCCGGTACTCTGTCGGTGGGGACGGCGATATCGTTGTCAACCATTGGAAGTCGCCAGAGAATGACCTCCGCAGCGTCTTCCCGCCGTTTCCACATCTCAACTCTCTGGGCTTCGGATCGCGCGACAATGGCCTCGAGTACCAGCCCCTCGTCCATTGCATCCGCCAACTCGTACTCAAGGTTATTGACCACGGGGATACTGCCGTCGCTCTTCGGCACGGCGTCACGTTGGGCTGTAGCTCCGACCTCGACCATTATGTTGACGTCATGCAATCGTTCGAATGGGGAGCGGGACCCCTCGATGTGGTTCACGTGGCGTTCAATGTAGGCCCGCGGCATATATTCGAATGCCTCGACGCCGCCTCCGGTCGCGGCCTGAAGCCGATTCAGCAATGTGAGCGCGTCGTGCAGGCTTCTGGCTGCAACCATCGCTGTGGCATATGACTTTGGTTTGGGGAACAGCCGTAGCACTGCTCCGGTTATGATCCCGAGAGTGCCTTCAGCCCCTACGAAGAGGTTGCGAAGATCGTAGCCAGAGTTGTCCTTGTGAAGTTCAGTCATGAGATCCATGATCCGCCCGTCGGCGAGGACGACCTCGACCCCCAGGCATAGACCGCGTGTCGAACCGTAACGCAGGACATTTGAACCGCCCGCATTCGTGGAGAGGGCGCCGCCGATCATTGCGGAGCCGCGTGCACCGAATGTTAACGGAAAAACAAGGCCATGCTCATCACAGGCATCGTGCAGGGATGACAGAATGACACCGGCCTCCACCACAGCGATTCGTGCCTCGGGGCGGATTTCGCGTATCCTGTTCATTCGATCCAGTGATAGCATCAGCGCGCCGTTGGCATAGGTACCGCCGGAAAGCCCGGTGTTGCCAGCGACAGGAACCACTGGTGTCCCATTGTCATGGGCCAGCGCCATTACTCTTGAGACCTCTTCGGTTGATCCCGGACGCACCACAGCGACGGGATCGGAAAAGTATCTCTTGGTACTGTCAGTTGTATACGCTGCACACGCCTCACCGGTCAGCACATACTTGGCCCCCACAGCTTCAGAGAGCCTTTTGGCAAGTGTCATTGCCAATCCTCCTCGCCAGACTGGAATCGAAATGCCCGGTTTCCGGCTGTTGGGCAAGCGGAACCTATATCTGTCGCACTGGCAACCCCGTCGACCGCCGCCGTACGAACGGGGCAGGACTCAGAAGGCCCGGGCCGCTTTTGGTTGCCTGTAGACGGTCATTTCGGTATTCCGATTCAGAATTGCCGCTTGGGCGGAGATCTGATCGTCAGGGATTGGGCGATGGAAAAAAACGCAAAGTATCCCGGATCCTGTCATGACTGTCCCATAAGGTACAGTGCCGTCTGTTCAAGATGCGAACCAGACGAAATGGCGCGGTTGGAAGCTGCGAAGCGATACCGTGGTTATATTGCCGGCGAGCGAGTTGTTTGGGCTGGAGAAGAGATGGAGTTCGTAGCTTCGGTTGTAAGCGGGACGGCGATGCTCAGCCAGGCCATGGCGGATGGGCGTACCCAGATGGTCGGTCTCCTTCTGCCATCGGACTTTCTTGGGCGCCCGGGACGTTCTGTCGCGCCCTACGATGTGACCGCCGCTTCGGATCTCACACTCTGCTGTTTCCAGAAAAAGCCATTCGAAGAGATGATGCGGCGGTCGCCGCGGATCGGCCAGCGGCTTCTGGAGATGACTTTGGATGAACTTGACGCGGCTCGCGAGTGGATGCTGGTGTTAGGCCGCAAGACGGCCCGCGAAAAGATCGCGAGTCTGTTGTTGGGTCTTTCCCGTCGGGCCGCGGTGCTGGAGCGGGGAGCCACACTGGAAAGTGCCATTCTTGATCTGCCGTTAACCCGGGAGGCGATGGCAGATTATCTTGGTTTGACTCTGGAAACCGTAAGCCGCCAGATTTCCGCCCTGAAGCGTGATGGAGTCATTCTGCTGGATGGAATGCGTAGGGTCATCATTCCAGACCTGGGTTTTCTGGCCCGGGAAGCGGGAGCGGGTTGGTCTGATCCGGATATTGGCAAAGGGGCTGCGTTATCGTGTGGCCTTGCCGATCGGGCTTGAGCCCCATCGGGCCGCATCATTGACCACGGCCGGAACGGGCTTCCCGAATTCGGTTGAGGACGCGACGCAGAAAATCAGGAAGAGCGGCATTCCGGTGCCGACCCGATTGCCGGACAGGCTCGACGTAACGGACACTCCTTCCTGGCCTGATCCTATGTGTGGCCTTGATGGGTTACAATTGCTCGAGGTTGCGATGCCGTAGAACCCTGGGTGCCGCTGTCCGAAGCCCACATGCCTTTTTGCGACTGACAGGGAATGCCGGGATTTCCCAATAGCGAATTGACATGGATCAATGATGTCTCCTCAGTTCTGACGCATGTTCAGGTCGTGCGGTTCAGAATTGCCTGTATTGCTACTGGGCAGCGTGTACGTGCAATATAGGACAAAAGGACCGAGCGGATGTGGAATGCTACAAAACTGGTGGTCTTGGGACTAATCACCTTGGGTGCTGCGGTCGCCGCCAACTTTGGCCGGGATCTGGCCTATCAGCTCCATGCCATCATCATCCTGGCAGTCGCTGCTGGTCTGTTCATCCGGACACTCAAGCGTACAGGCGAGGACGAGCGACCTCTGCCAGTGACAGGGGAATACATGGACGATGTCGTGAGGGCCGGGGCGATCGCCACTACCTTCTGGGGGGTCGTCGGTTTCCTTGTCGGCACGTTCATCGCCTTCCAGCTCTCGTTTCCGGCGCTCAACTTCGATTGGGCGCAGGGCGCGGCGAATTTTGGCCGCCTTCGACCGCTGCATACAAGCGCGGTTATCTTCGCCTTCGGCGGAAACGCACTTATCATGTCGTCGTTCTATGTTGTGCAGCGCACCAGTGCCGCGCGGCTGTGGGGCGGCAGTCTCGCCTGGTTCGTCTTTTGGGGATACCAGCTGTTCATTGTGCTCGCTGCGACAGGATATCTGCTCGGCAGTACCCAGTCGAAGGAATACGCAGAGCCGGAATGGTACGTTGACCTTTGGCTAACGGTTGTCTGGGTCGCGTATCTAGCGGTTTTCCTTGGGACGCTGATCAAGAGGAAAGAGCCGCACATCTACGTCGCCAACTGGTTCTACCTGTCCTTCATCGTCACCATTGCCATGTTGCACGTCGTGAACAATCTTGCGGTGCCGGTGAGCGTGTTCGGATCAAAATCGGTCATCGTCTGGGCGGGTGTTCAGGACGCAATGACACAATGGTGGTACGGGCACAATGCCGTTGGATTCTTCCTGACAGCGGGTTTTCTGGGAATGATGTACTACTTCGTTCCGAAGCAGGCTGAACGTCCGGTCTACAGCTACCGGCTATCGATCATTCACTTTTGGTCGCTCATTTTCCTCTACATCTGGGCCGGCCCGCACCATCTGCACTACACTGCGCTGCCTGATTGGGCCTCAACGCTTGGAATGGTGTTCTCTGTCGTGCTCTGGATGCCATCCTGGGGCGGGATGATCAACGGGCTCATGACACTGTCGGGTGCCTGGGACAAACTCAGGACCGATCCGATCATCCGCATGATGGTCATTTCGATTGGGTTCTACGGCATGTCCACCTTTGAAGGTCCGATGATGTCAATCCGTGCAGTGAACTCACTCAGTCACTATACCGACTGGACGATCGGCCACGTTCATTCCGGTGCGCTCGGCTGGAATGGAATGATCACCTTTGCCGTCCTGTACTTCCTGGTCCCGAGACTTTGGAACCGCGGGCGACTCTACAGTTTCGCCATGGTCAACTGGCATTTCTGGCTCGCGACCATAGGCATCGTGCTCTACGCCGCATCGATGTGGGTTGCGGGCATTATGGAAGGTTTGATGTGGCGTGAAGTGGATGCCCAGGGATTCCTGGTGAACAGCTTCGCAGACACGGTGGCCGCGAAATTCCCGCTCTACGTGATCAGGGCGCTTGGCGGCGTTCTGTATCTCGCAGGTGCGATTCTCATGTGCTGGAATCTCTGGATGACCGTCCGGGTGCAGCCAAAAGCGACGGCTGGCCCGGGTGTGATTTCTGTATGGCGAACTATCAATTTTTTAATGCGTTGAAATCAAAAGATATTTTCTGATTCGAGTTCGGGATTCTGCGCGGATTCGGCCAATTTCGCGAAAACCATCCGTTTCGGCTGTGGTTTTTCCACGATCACCGTGTTCGCCGCTGCTCCCGGCCTTGGCTTCTTGGGGGGTGTAGAGTGCTCCTGAAAATTCCAAAAACGCCCCTGGGCGGGGCGACAAGGAGGAGCACTCCAATGACCAACGTACAGATTGACGCCTCGATTGCCAAGAACGCCGATGGAAGCGTAGCCGTCGAAGCGACGCGGGAAGCCCTGATGGAGGCGGGTGCCGCCCTGGTGAAAAAAGCCACCGAGCTCGGCTTGGCGGGGGACGTGGCGGCGATGTACCGCCATGATCCGCTGACAGCCGAGAACCAGTTCCGGGACATGCTCTTCGGCGTGGCTCGCACCATCCTGGCCGACGCGTTCACTGCGCTTGACGATCATGGCAAGACGGTCAAAGTCGAGGGGAAAACCTATCGCAAGGCCGCGCCCACGTCGGGCCGTGCGATGACGGTCTTCGGACCGGTCGACTTCCTGCGGTCTCGGTATCGTCCCGCGGGAACGGGTGCGTCCCTGATTCCGACCGAAGCCCTCCTCCGCCTGATGCCCGGCAGGCTGACGCCGGCGGCGGCGGGCCTCTCGCTGTACCTGATGAGCAACCTGACGGCGCGCGAGAGCGAGGACATGTGGGAGAAACTGTGCGGCCAGGGGCCCTCGGTGGCCTCCCTGGTGCGATTGTCCGGGGATGCCGGAACCTGCATGGAGGCGTGTTCCGACGATGTTCTGGACGGCCTCCGGGAGGAGGAAGAACTGCCGGAGGAGGCGACGTCGATCCTGGTTTCCCTGGACGGCGTCATGATGCGCATGCATGCCGAAACGACCGAAGAACCAGCCACGGACGCGGGCTGGCGCGAGGCGTCGAGCGGCGTGGTGGCCTTGGTCGATGGCAGCGGTAACCTGCTGGAAAGCCGGTACTTCGGCCGTCTTCCCGAGACCGGCAAGACGAGCCTGAAAGCACAGTTGACGGCGGAAGTACGCCACTGGCAGTCGGTCAATCCGGACCTGAAGCTGGTGGCGGTCGCTGACGGCGCGAAGGACAACTGGACGTTCCTGGAAGCGCTGGATCCCGAAGTCATGCTTCTAGATTTTTGGCATGTGACTCAACACCTTCAGGCTGCGGCCGACGCCGCCTTCGGTCCGAACACCGCCGCCGGGACGGTCTGGTTTGAGAAATGGCGGCACTGGCTGCGCCACGACCCCAAGGGGGCCAGCAAGGCGATCGACGCCTTGCGCTACCTGATGCGGAAAGGCAAGGGAGCCGCCGTCATCCGGAGAGAACTGAACTTCTTCCGCAATCATCGTCACCGCATGCACTATGCGGACGCTGCCGTCGCCGGCTTCCCCATCGGTTCCGGTGCCGTGGAAGCCGCCAACAAGGTGCTCGTGACGACCCGGATGAAACGCTCCGGGCAGCGCTGGGGCCGTGACGGCGGCCAGGGCGTCCTGAGCTTCCGGTCGCTTCTCAAGTCCGGACGTTTCGACCGAGCCTGGGCAGCATTGGTCCCGCGCCTGGGCCGCGGTGGCGGCTGGAAGCTGCCACCCTGCGCCAACGAGAACCGGCAGGTCGTGCAGGTCGCGCTCGTCGCATGATTCTTGGCTAGGTCATTGTAAGAGCCCCATTCCAGTCCGAAGTGCAACACCAGTGGCGGTGTTGGGCGGTTTTCCTGCCGCATGATGTTGCGGATCGGCCAGGAAGCGGCGACAGTCCCCTTGTTGAGAAGAGAGGAGACTGCCATGCCCGAGGGCTTCCGCCACCTGACCCATGGGGAAAGATGCCAGATCGGCGCACTGAAGGAAAGCGGGCTCTCCTACGGGGACATCGCGGCCCGTCTGGGCCGTGACCGTTCGTCGGTCTGGCGGGAGCTGCGCCGGAACGGCGGTGATTCGGGCTACAGCCCCGGCGAGGCGCAGGGGATGGCGGAGGCCCGCCGCAGCGCCGCCTCCTCGGTTCCGAGGAAGATGACTGCGGAGCGCTGGGCGCATGTGGAGGGGTGCCTGGCGGAGGGCTGGAGCCCGGAGCAGGTCGCGGGACGGCTGCGGCTGGAGGGTGGCTGGGCGGTGGGCCGCCAGTGGATATACGAGCGCCTGAAGGCCGACCGGAAGGCGGGCGGGGAGCTGTTCCTGCTGCTGCGCCGCCGCGGGAAGAAGCCCAACTGGCGTGGCGGGCGGCACTCGGGCCGTGGCCACATCCCGGGCCGGGTGGACATCTCGGAGAGGCCGGAGGAGGTGGAGAGGAAGGAGCGTGTCGGTGACTGGGAGGCGGACACGATCATCGGGAAGGGCCACAGCGGGGCGGTGGTCTCGCTTGTGGACCGTGCGTCGAAATACACGTATTTACAGAGGGTTGACCGGCGGACCTCGGCGGAGGTCTCCGCGGCGATGCTGGCGATGCTCCGGTCGTCCGCCGCGCCTGTCCACACGATCACGGCGGACAACGGAAAGGAGTTCGCGGGCCACGCCGGCGTGGCGGAGGCGCTGAAGGCCTCCTTCTACTTCGCGACCCCCTACCACTCCTGGGAGAGGGGCCTGAACGAGCACACCAACGGGCTGGTGCGGCAGTACCTGCCGAAGGGGACGGACCTCCGGGCGGTCGGCGACGATGAGGTGAAGGGGGTGCAGGACCGCCTGAACGCGCGTCCGCGCAGGGTGCTCGGCTACCGGACCCCCGCCGAGGTGTTCCGCCGGGCCCGCCCTCCCTGACACCGCCGGCCCGCCTCCCGACAGCGCGGATGGCCGCGCCGGGAGGGGGTGGAACGGATCAAGCCGTCGCGTCCGTCCGGGCTCCGGTCGGGCTGCGCCCTCCCTGCGCCCGGACGGACGCGACCTGCCCCGGCGGCGGCCTTGCGCTGCCCTGAAAGCCCGGATATTCTCCTTCCGGACGGGACTGCAGCCGTTCCGGGGCCGGATCCGCCGTTCCCGGAGAGCCGCAAACCCCGCCTTCCGGCCATCTGCGCAGCTCGGGCTCCGCCCTCCCTGCGCAGATGGCCGGTGTTGCACTTCGGAATGGAAGTGGGGAGATTAAAAAGTGACCATATGAGAATCACACCCGCTGGCCCGGTCCATGCACCGGCCGAATAGGGAGACCGAAGACATGGCGATCCTCGAAAAGCACAAGATCCTGGAGAAGAACGCGTCGCTTCTGCTGGTTTTCTCGTTTCTCGTGGTGACCATAGGCGGCATTGTGGAGATCGCACCGCTATTCTATCTCGAAAACACCATTGAGAAGGTGAAGGGGGTGCGGCCTTACTCGCCACTGGAGCTGGCGGGGCGCGACATCTACATCCGCGAAGGCTGTTACGTGTGCCACAGCCAGATGATCCGGCCGATGCGTGACGAGGTCGAACGCTATGGCCACTACTCGCTGGCAGCCGAGTCAATGTACGATCACCCGTTCCAGTGGGGCTCCAAACGAACGGGCCCGGACCTTGCAAGGGTGGGCGGCCGCTATTCGGATGAATGGCATGTCGCCCATTTTGTCGATCCGCAGTCGGTCGTTCCGGAATCGGTTATGCCGAAATACGGATTCCTCAAGGACAGGCCCGCCGAGCCCACTCACATCGAAGAACTCATGGTTGCCAACAATCTGGTCGGTGTGCCCTATACTGAGGACATGATCGCGGAGGCGCGTCCTGATTTTCGGGCACAGGCCGACCCCGAAGAAGGTGACATCGATGCGCTGTTTGAGCGCTATCCGGGAGCGCAGGCCCGAAACTTCGATGGCGAGCCTGGAATTTCGGAAATGGATGCGCTGATCGCATATATGCAGATGTTGGGCACGCTGGTCGATTTCTCGACGTTTGCCCCGGATCCGGATCGCTAGGAGAAAGGGTCGATGGAGACCTATAGCCTTCTTCGAGAGGTTGCCGGCAGTTGGGGCTTGCTGCTGCTGGTCGCCTTCTTCATCGGCGCGGTGTTCTGGGTTTTCCGACCGGGTAGTCGCACCACCTACAGGGACACGGCTAACATACCTTTCCGACATGAGGACAGGCCTGCCGATACGCGAGAGGCGGAAGAATGAGTGCTGAAGAAAGGAAGAGCGCCGAAGGGTTTGGCACGACAGGCCACAGCTGGGATGGCATCGAGGAGTGGAACAATCCCCTTCCTCGCTGGTGGGTCTGGGTGTTCTATATCACGGTGATCTGGGGAATTGGGTACACGGTCGCCTATCCGGCCTGGCCGCTTATTGACAGGGCGACGGCTGGACTGTTGGGATATTCGACACGGGCCGAGGTTGCCGAGCGAATTGGCGAGGCAGAGGCCCGGAACGCTGGATTTCATGAGCAGCTTGCTGCCGCGGACCTGTCGACGATTGCGGAAAATGGCGAATTGAGCAACTACGCGGTCCGTGCTGGTGCCGCGGTGTTCCGCAACAACTGCTCCCAATGTCATGGGGCTGGCGCCGATGGGTTGAGAATGGGTTCGGGATACCCCAACCTTCTTGATGACGATTGGTTATGGGGAGGCACGGCGGAGCAGATCGCCTATACCGTACGACACGGCATCCGTAACGAGCAGTCGGTCGATGCGCATTGGTCGGAAATGCCTGCATTCGGACGCGATGAGATACTCACCGAGACCGAAATCCTGCAGGTCGTTCACTATGTACGTCGGCTCGCCGGACTTGGACATGACGCGGAGCATTCGGGACCGGGCGAGGAGGTTTTCCTGAATGAATGCTCAGCCTGCCATATGGAGGATGGAACCGGAGATCCGGAGCAGGGTGCGCCAAACCTTGCCGACGCCATTTGGCTATATGGCGGCGGCATTGAGGAACTGACGGAAACGGTGAGCAATGCGCGGTTCGGCGTGATGCCGGCCTGGGCGGAGGAATTTCGGGCGGGTGGAGGCTTGGACGATGCCGAAATCAATGCGGTTGCGGTTTACGTTCATGGGTTAGGCGGTGGGGAGTGATTGGGATCACGCATTGCTCTGCTGGTCGTCCAATCGAATTGCCTTGACCGGTTCCATCTCTGCGGCTGCCGGGCATTCCCCTGAAAGGACTCATTTGCCCGATTGGGTTCCGAACACTGGTCAGTTGATTGTCCTTAGCCTCGGATCCCTGCTTTGGCCGCGGTCCGCTGGAATGCGCTATCGCCGGTTGCCCGGCAGTTGGGCCGTCATTTTGATCCCAAGGAAATCGGATCTACCGCAAGGCCGTGTGGGACTTGCGCCGACATTGGGACCTTGGTCCTACCTGGACTGTCATACCATTCAGCGGCTGCGGGTATGAACGCGCCTTCTCCCCCGTCGCTGTACGCAGCTCGTGAACCCGTCTTTCCGCGACGCGTCAGTGGGAAGTTCCGGAATCTCAAATGGGCGATTATGGCTGCAACCCTTGGAATCTATTATATTGCCCCATGGATTCGCTGGGACCGAGGTTCCCAACTGCCGGATCAGGCGATTCTCGCGGATCTGGTGGGGAGACGTTTTTTCTTTTTCTGGATCGAGATATGGCCGCATGAATTCTACTTCATTGCCGGACTCCTGATAATGGCGGGGCTGGGCCTATTCCTGTTCACGAGTGCGCTGGGCCGGGTCTGGTGCGGCTACGCCTGCCCTCAGACAGTCTGGACGGATCTGTTCATTCTCACGGAACGATGGATCGAGGGAGATCGAAACGCCCGTGTGAGGCTATGGAACGCGAGTTGGGACTTCCGGAAATGCCGGCTACGGCTCGCAAAGTGGAGCGTTTGGTTTCTGATCGGGATTGCGACTGGAGGTGCCTGGGTATTCTACTTCACGGACGCACCGACGCTTGCAGTGGATCTGGTTAGCGGTTCGGCGCATCCAATCGCTTATTCCACGATGGCGATTCTGGCACTGACCACTGTGCTGTTTGGTGGCTTCGCGCGAGAGCAGGTGTGCATCTATATGTGCCCGTGGCCCAGGATCCAGTCGGCCATGATGGACGAGGAAACCATTACCATCGGCTATCGGGACTGGCGTGGAGAGCCCCGCGGTAAAGGAAGGGAGCGGGAGGGTCTCGGAGACTGCATCGACTGTGACGCTTGCGCCAATGTCTGTCCGGTGGGAATCGACATCCGTGACGGTCAGCAACTTGCCTGCATTACCTGTGGGCTCTGTATCGATGCCTGTGACGATGTAATGGTCAAGATTGGAAAGCCACGTGGGTTGGTGGACTATTTGGCGCTGACAGATGAGGTGAACGAGCGGGCAGGCCGATCGACCAGGCCGGTTTGGAAACATGTGCTGCGTCCAAGAACGCTTGTATATGCCGCACTCTGGTCAACCGTGGGAATTGGTCTTCTGACCGCCCTGTTCATTCGATCGGATATCGAGGTTACCGTCGCTCCAATCCGCAATCCGACCTTTGTTACCCTTTCGGACGGCTCCATCCGCAATTCCTACGATCTTCGGCTCAGGAACAAGAATCCGGAGGATCGGCTGTTCCAGATTTCAGTCAAGGGAGATCCTGGCCTTCACATCCGTTTGGAGGGAACGGTTTACCAGTCCGTCACGGTGCCTGCGGATGAAACCATGCTGCAGCGGGTCTATATTGTAGCGCCGCGTGGATCAGAACCGGCGTCCGCAAGGCGTACTGAAGTTCGCTTCTGGGTGGAAGACCTGTCGGACGGCGACCGGGTGCATAGGGACAGCGTGTTCAATGGAACGGGATCATGACCGACAGGCAGCTGACTGGACGAACTGTTTTCCTGATCCTGGTGGTGGGATTTGGTGTGGTGACCGGAGTGAACGCTATCATGGCGGCACTTGCAGTGGGAACGTTTCCGGGGCTGGAGGCGAGGAATCCCTATGTCGTGAGTCAGACATTCGATGCCGACCGCGATGCGCAGGTTGCCCTTGGGTGGGATGTGTCAGTGACATTTGAACCGGGGCTGCTGCGTCTTTCCATACTCGACGACAAAGGACTGCCTGTCGAGCCCGTGACTCTTGACGCGACGCTCGGCCGCGCCACCCATGTCAATGAAGATTTCACACCGGAATTCCGATTCGACGGGATGACCCATATCGCTGTTGCCGAACTTGCGCCCGGGAACTGGAACCTGAGATTCCGTGCAACCGCCTCTGACGGCACGGAGTTCAGGCAACGTGTTGTCGTCCATGTCGATGCCCAATAGTGACAGACCATGCGGATGTCAGATCTGTTCAATCCTATGAAGAAATTCCCATGGGTGATCTGACCGACGGACGGGCCGAGGCGACTGAAACGCGGATCCTGCTCAGTCTGCCGGAAATCCACTGCGCGGGGTGCATTGCGAGTGTTGAACGTGCGCTAAACGCAATGCCGAACGTGTGTGCTGCTCGGGTGAACCTTACGTTGAAGCGCGCCACGGTCAATGCCGCCGCCGGAACAGATGCCCGGGATATTGCCGAAGCACTGACACGCAAGGGCCATCGAGCTCAGGAGCTTGACCTGAAGACACTGGCCAGTGACCACACCGAGAACATTGGCCGTGACCTTCTTATGCGGCTTGGTGTGGCTGGGTTCGCGATGATGAATGTTATGCTATTGTCGGTGGCCGTCTGGTCCGGTGCGGCCGACGCCACGCGTGACCTGTTTCACTGGCTCAGTGCGATGATTGCCATTCCGACAGTCGCGTATTCGGGAAAGCCGTTTTTTCGTAATGCATGGAGTGCGCTAAGATACTGGCGGCTGAATATGGATGTCCCGATCTCGGTTGCGATCATACTGGCAGTAAGCCTTTCGATTCATGAGACCGCCCTTGGCGGCCAGCATGCTTACTTTGACGCAGCTCTATCGCTCACGTTCTTTCTGCTTGCCGGGCGTTATCTCGACTACCGGACCCGTGCATCGGCGCGGTCGGCGGCGGCGGAACTCGCTGCGCTGGAATCGCCGCGTGCATTGAAGATTGATGGTGGAGAGGAATGCTTGGTTCCCGTAGCGGAACTGGAGCGGGGTGATCTGGTGCGGGTTCTGCCGGGTGGTCGAATGCCCGTCGATGGGGTGATCGAGTGCGGTCGCTCCGATATTGATCGCTCGCTGCTGACAGGCGAGAGTCTTCCGGCCTCAGTGGGAATTGGCACGACAGTGGGCGCGGGCGAAATCAACCTGACCGGTGTATTGACGGTTCGGGTGATGGCGGCTGGAGAGGACAGCGCACTGCAGCGGCTTGCCGGTCTCGTCGCCGCCGCGGAACAGGCAAGGGACCGCTATGCGTCTTTGGCTGACCGGGCAGCGCGCATCTATGCACCGGTGGTCCATTTCCTAGCCATCGGGACCTTTTTCGCATGGATGGCTGTGTCGGGCGACCTGCGCCTGTCACTCAACATTGCTGTAGCTGTTCTTATCATTACCTGTCCCTGTGCCCTTGGCCTTGCCGTTCCAGCGGTAGCCGCTGCGGCCAGCGGCCGGTTGTTCCGGCGCGGTTTGCTGGTCAAGAGCGCTTCCGCACTGGAACGGCTTTCCGAGGTCGACACAGTTGTCTTTGACAAGACCGGTGTCCTTACTGAGGGCAAGCCGCAGTTAACTGGAATTTCGGACTACGATGTTTCGGATCTCGCTCTGGCCCAGGCGCTTGGGCGAGGTTCCTCCCATCCTCTGGCGTCCGCACTTGCGGCAATCGACTTGGATGCGCTTCCGGAGCGGGACCGGCATGACGCGGAGTTGCGGAACATTCGCGAACGACCAGGCTATGGCGTGGAGGCGGAATGGCGTGGACAGATCGTTAGGCTTGGCCGTGCAAGCTGGGTTGGAGCAGCGGCGGTTGCGGGAACCGCAACCTATCTGTGCGTTGGGGACCGAACGGTGACCATCCGCTTCGACGATGGCTTGCGTGAGGGGGCATTGAATACCGTCGAGGAATTGAACCGAATGGGAATGACAGTCGTCCTGTTATCCGGTGATCATCCCGCCGCTGTTGTCGACATTGCAGCCCGAACGGGCATCAATGCGTTCGAAGCGGACGCTCAGCCAGAAGAAAAGGCACTTTACGTCAAGAGGTTGGGCGAAATCGGACATCGAGTGCTGATGGTCGGTGACGGTCTCAATGACACAGGTGCGCTAGCAGCTGCACATGCATCGATTTCACCAGCGTCGGCACTCGACGCCGCCCGCGTGGTTTCTGACATTGTGCTCTGTGGCAACTCGCTGTGTCCGATTTCGGAAGCAATCCTGACGGCGCGTCGCGCCCGCAGTCGGATCAAGGAAAATTTCGCCATCGCCGCAATTTACAATGCCGTAGCCATTCCATTGGCGCTGTTGGGATTTGCCACGCCTCTCGCGGCGGCGCTTGCAATGTCGACCTCGTCGGTGTCTGTTTCACTCAATGCACTACGGTTGAGGTGAGTCATTGGATGTTTTGGTTGTTCTGATTCCGGTTTCGCTGTTTCTCGGGGGCTTGGGTCTCGCCGCGTTTTTCTGGACGCTCAGATCTCGCCAATACGACGACCCCGAGGGTGACTCTCGCCGAATCTTGACGGACGAACATGATGACCGACCTGCTCAGTGATCCTCGCTGGCCAGTTTGAAGGGAACAGCCGAATTGAAAATTCACGTAGGGTGGGTGCGCACGCCAATTCGAAGTTCGGTTTGGCGGCACCGGGAAGTGCGTTATCCTGTTTCTGTCCAAGGGTCTGCAGAGGACAGAGAATTCCCTTGATCTTGCTATTGCCCCGCGTATCGAAGGGAAAAGAGGAACACTTGGGCTGGAGCGTCAAGGCGTCTTACAGGCATACCAATCGGCGTGACTTCAAAAAGGAGCTGCACGGCTGCTGCCAGCCTTCGGCTTGAGGGAAATTGCCTCCTTAACTGACGGTACCGATCTTCTGAATCGGAGGGTGTAGCCCAGGATTCCTGACTCTGGCCTATTTCTTGGCCCATAGTCTTGGAGCGCGTGCCAAGCGGATCAAGCCACAGCGGCATGACAAGAATCCTAGGCTACGCCCTGCATCGGAAAGTCATTTGACACCATATCAGCAGATTTGCCTACTGCCAGAATGGAAATACATCTACTCCATATATGGAGAACGATATACTGACCCTTTAAACCTATCCAACCACCCGTTACGAGGTTCTGCCCCAGATCGATCTATCTGTTCGGGCGGTGCGCAAGGGGCTCAGTTTGGCCGCTGTCCGCGCCTTCTTTAACATCATTGCTCGCTGCCTGACCTCGATCACCAGCTGCTCTGACAGCTACATGCTTCCCACGCGTGGCGGGTCGGCAGCGCATCCGCGCCCTCGAACATCAGGCTGCCCAGAGGGCGGCCGTTCTGGCCGGGGATGGGAATACGCGAGGTGGCAACCGATGGGCGACCTGTGGCCACGCGGATGGTACCGGTCCACCAGCTCGGTCCATTCGGCCAGATCCCGCCCGCCGCCGGCGATCTCCAGCCTGAGCGGCCCGGGGTCCCGCAGCGGCGCTTCGACCGGCGCACGCTGGCTCTCCGACCTCGGTGTGGGCGCCGGGACCGCCACGCACGCCCGTCACCCGCCGCGTCGGAAGGGTCAGGATGCCCAGAGCCTCCAGCCCTCGGGAACCCGCAGGCGGAACCGCTCCCTATAGGTTCCGGACGGTGTGTGCCAGTCCAGTTTCCCGCACAGCGTGGCGGCCAGCACCCGGTGGCCGTCATTCGGGAACAGCCCGACCGTCTCCTGCATGGGCGCGGTCCGCCGCCGCGTCAGGCGCCTGCCGAGGAAGTCGGACAGGTCGGAGAAGGCGTAGTAGCTCGAGAATCCGTGCTCCACCGACATGAACCGCTGCAGGAATCCCTCCTCCGTGCGCCCGGACCGCTCCATGTCGGCACGGTTCCGCCCGCCCGATCGGACTACAGGAGTCTCATAGCAGGAACCTGCAATGGGAAAGGGAACGAGACAGGCGAAAGCGCGGGAAACCGCCGGAATCCCGCGCTTTTACGCCGCCGTCAACACCCCCGGGTCCATCTCGATGGGAAGTGAAGATTTCGGTAGCGGTTGCCCAGGCTGTGCTTGGCATTCATACCGTCTCAATGACCATTGCCTCGATACCCTTTCCCTTGGGATACCAAACAGAGCCCGAATAAACCGGAAGGCTTATCCCTTTGACTACGGCACCGCAAGATGTTGTGCCGGTCGGGGGATGGCCGGGCCGCCGCCACGCGGCGGTCCGTCCGGAGCCGGAAGGATCGGGATTCGGGGGGCTTACAACAGCCCTCACCTATATGGGCGATCCTATTCCCGCCTCCGCTCGCCCAGCCAATGGCATTCGGATAGTCCTGCCGTTCCGGAGTGGTTTTCCGTGCCGGTCGCAAGCCTTTGATGTCGCGTGGCTTTCGGTGCTCCGGATTTTTCGCCAGACCTGTTGGCAGGCGGCCGATGATTCGTATGCTGCTGTCACACAGTTACGGGAGCCGGACATGGACCAGCGGGTCATCGACCTGAAGTCGACCACGTTCCCGTGGCGCCGCCTGACCCGGCGGCAGATCGCCGACATCCAGGAGACCGTGCAGCTCCTGCCGAACGACAGCCGCAACGAACTGGGGAGGACCATCCGCGGGCATCCCGGCTGGACGGTGGCGAAGGGTGACTGCCGGGTCGGGGCCTGCCTCGGCATGCCGGGACGCTGGAGAGCCTCGGCATCCTGGAGCCGCCGGCGAGGCGGGAGGAAAGCGTCCGCGACATGAGGGCCGCCGACAGGCCGGCCTGGGCCTCCGCCCCGGACCGGCGGCCGGAGACCGCGGCGCCGCTGTCCGGACTGCGGCCCCTGGGCCTGGAGCCGGTCACCGACACGGAGGGCAGGCAGCTGTGGAACGCGTTCGTCGACCGCCACCACTACCTGGGCTACCGACGCCCCTTCGGGGCGCGCGTCCGCCATTCCGTCACCGACCGGGAGGGCCGCAGGCTGGGGCGCCTGCTGTCCGGGGCAGTGAGGATGAGGCTGCTGGCCCGTGACCGGTGGGTCGGCTGGAGCGACCGCGTGCGGGACCGCAACCGCCACCTGATGGTGGTGAACCCGCGCTATCCGGTGTCTGCCTGGGTGCGTCCGGAATTCCTCGCGTCCCTGACCCTTGCCCTGGCGGCGCGGCGGCTGGCGGACGGTTGGGAGCGCCTCCACGGGTACCGGCCCGTCCTCTGCGGGACCTTCGTGGACGGGACCCGGTTCACGGCCTCCTGCTACCGGGGGGCGGGCTGGGCGCGCATCGGGGAGACCTCGCACAAGGGCAGGTCGCGCAAGGGCGTCCACCTGCCGCCGCTGCGCGGGGACGCCAGGGAAATCCTGCGCGGGGAGCGCGACGGGGCCGCCCGGTGGCCTCGGACCACCGGTTCGGCCGCCACTGGGAGGATACCGTCGCGGCCGCCACCGCCGTTGCGGAGCCCGCGGACCGCGGCTTCCGCGTCGCGGACGGCGCCCACCATCCCCAGGGCATGGTGAGCGTCCTCCATCGGCTCCGCGACAGGACACCTGTCGACCTCCACCTGTCCGGCCACGGACCACATCTGGTGTGGTGTCTCTGTCGAGAGTGGGACGGCAACCACCAGGGTGCGCCATCTGCGGATGGTGCCTGCCGCCGTCCGGTTCCTTTCGATGGAGCCGCTTCTGGGATCCGTCGGAAACATCGGTCTGGAAAGCGTTTCCTGGGTGATCGTCGGAGGTGAGAGCAGCCCGAAGGCCCGTCCCATGAAACCCGAATGGGTCCGGGCCATCCGGGAACTTTGTGCCCGGAGCGGCGTGCCGTTCTTCTTCAAGCAGTGGGAGGCCCGACCCCGAAGGCCGGCGGACGCGAACTGGACACGATGTTCCATAGCGAGATGCCCGCATACCTGCACGAAAGGGACGGTCATATCTTTCAGGTGGCATCCTGAAGGGCCGCCGCTTTCCATCGAGCCGCACAGCAGGGCCAGGCCCGATGTCCTCCGCAGCTACCTTCGGGCATATTTCGACAGACTGAACGTCAGTCCGCTCAGAGACGCGTTCAAACTCGACCTCATCCACGGGTTCGCGGGCGGAGGGGGAGTCAGCGATGGAACCGGAAAAGTACAGGAAATTCATCCAGATACATCCAGAACGCAGCCATCGAAGCCGCGGCGGATGGTCGGAAGGGCGACTGGTGGAGCACGTACGATGCCACCGACCGTTTCGTAGCCCAGACCGCCGACGCGGCCGAGCATCTGGCCAAGGCCATGCTCGGGCGGCGGCGGACGTCCGCTGAATGGACGGCTTCACCCGTCAGGACCATGTGGCAGGCTACGAGACCACGGACGCCGAGCGCCTGCCCATCGTCATCTCCCAGCTCGGGCGGGAGCTTGCCTCCGCGGCCAAAGACCCGAAGTGCGCGAAGTGCGCGGAAGTGGCCGCAGGCCTGGCCGAAGGGGTGGGCGGGACCGCCACAGCTGCCGAGGACACCCTCCGGCTGGCCATCGCGCGGGACGGCGCGGGCCTCTCGCCGCCGCCGCCGCACCGATGGCTGGCGCCATTGGTGGAGGCGCGGGAGACATTCCTGCCGGAACTCCTGGAGCTCCAGGCCGACCTCCGGCCCCTTGTGGGTACGGACCCCGAACGGGACCGGGGCGCCTGGCGGTCACCCTCGCCGTTCGAATGATCCGGAGAACCACCGGCCGCCAGAACTGCACGGTCCTTTGGACGAGGTCGATGCGCCGAAGTCCCGCCAAGTCAGTTCAATGTTGGCAATCCTATGGGACTTTCGGGGCCTCTGTCGGGATGGACCCGTCATTGCCGAACCCTGACTGGCTCGCCGACCTGTCAGGGACGGTTGCGGATATGTCCTGTCATGTTGTAGGAAAAATTCTGATCCGATATGGAGGATATGATGGAGTGCGTCACAGGCCCCATGGGATCGCAGTTCCACCGCATTGTGGATGTGCCTGAGAATATGATGGAGAGACTGGCCCGCATGGACTGGAACCAGGCAGGACGGCGGGTGATGATCGACGCCGCCAGTGGCATCATATCTTGGATGTCGCCGTCAAGTGTCCATGAGGACTTTGCCGAAGCGGCGAGGGAGGTGGTGCGGCTCGCTGGGTCCCTGCTGGAACAGCAGGTCGTGCTCAAGGGGGGCACCCGCTGGAAACTTCCCGGGGATCCGAAAGGCACGGGGCTGGAGGCGGATGCGGCTTTCTATATCGGCGGGAATGCCGAGGCCTGGTATGCCGCCGCGAAAGATGGTGATCAGGCAATTCTGGATTTCGAGTCCGTCACACCACCCGATCTCGTGGTCGAGGTGGAGGTCACCCATCTCGACCAAGGCAAACCGGCCCGTTACGCGGCCCTTGGCGTTCGCGAGATGTGGCAGGCGACACGGAAGAACAGTGACGCACCGCTCGTCGTCCATGTCCTTGACCTTCAGGCGGAAAGAGGGCCCATTCCGATGGAGACGTCGAAGCTCCTGCCCGTCCTGACAAGTGACCGTCTCTCCCAGGCCCTGCGGATCGCGCGGATGAATCCTCCGGCAGAGACACGGGAGCGTCTCACTGAGATGCTTGACCTCCGGCCCGGGACGGACCCCGAACGGGACCGGGGCGCGTGGCGGTCGCCCTCGCCTTTCGACTGATCCGGAGAACCGCCGCACGCCAGAACCGCGCAGTCCTTCGGGACGAGGTCGATGCACCGAAAGGCCCGTCAGGTCAGCTCGATGACGGAAATCCTGCGGGACTTTCGGGACCTCCGTCGGGATGAACCCGTCATTGCCGGAACCGACCGCCGCGTCGCGACTCAGGATATTTCATCGACAGGGGTAGCGTAGGGTTCATTCGGGCGTTAGTGATTCACACAAAACAAAAGACTATATTCCTCATGCCGAACTTCCAGCCGCCGCTATCTTCTGGAGCTTCTGGTGGCCCCGTTTCCACGACGCCACGAGATCCTATCCTCCGGATTCCGGCTCCAGCGGAACGGGCGGGCGTCGCTGGCGTTGTGGTGGTCGATGTAGCCTCCGGTCGCCGCGACGCAGTCGTCGAGCGGGTCGAAGACCGCATCCTTCAGCCCGGAGAGGAAGCCCTCGACGGCGTCCGTCCACGACGCCGGGGCCGGGGAAGGCCGTGAACTCCGCCGGGCGGTGCCGCTGCCGGTGATCTTTCCCGGCGGGGCGGAGCGGCGTGCGGCCTGCAGGTTCCTGTCCAACCCGAGGGTCGCCGCGCGTGACATCCCCGGGCCCCACCAGGAGGCGATGGCCGACCGCTGCCGCAGCCAGCCCGTCGTGCTGGCCGTGCAGGACACGACGACGGTCAACCACAGCGGGCTGGAGGCCACGGCGGGCCCTGTGGGCCCCGGCGGCGGCGGAAAGGGCGGCAGGGGGACCGCGGCCCACGCCGGCGTCGCGTCCGTCGAGGGCGGATGCGCGCCGGGTGTGCCGCACCCCGCCGCCGGCTTCCGGGAGGAGGACAGGGAAAAGGCGGTGGAGGGCGGGGGGAGCGGGCGCTGGACGGACGCCTTCGCCAGCGCTGCCGGGCTGGCGGCGGCCTGCCCGCGGACCCGCGTGGTGAGCCTCCGCGACCGGGAGGGCGACATGTGGGAGCTGCTGCCGGAGGGGTGCGGCTCCGTCCGGCTGGCTGCTGACGGCCACCGAGGGCGGGCCGGACGCGGCGAACGCGCTCCGCGTCGCGGGCTGGTACGAGGCAAGGTGGCTCACCGGGGAATGGGTCGGCGCCCCGGGACCGGGACGCGAGGCAGGGACCGCCGGCCCAGCGCCGCCGGCGACCTGCGCCGCTGCCTCGCCTCCGGCGCCGTCACCGCCTGCACCGTCATGTCCGGCGGGCGCCTCGCGGGCGGCGAGCCGGACAGGCCGGCGCGGACCGTCGTCCACCCGGACGGGGTCCCCGTCCCCGCCGTCCACATGGCGAAGCCGAACCACCGCAGGCAGCGCGGCCCGCCGGGCCCGGCCCGGACGGTCAGGGAGTTCGCCGCCAGCACCGCGCGCCTCGCCGGATCCGTCCCGTAGAGGCGACAGCCCACGCCGGGCACACGAAAGCCATTGGAGGGATACCCGATGCTGTCACTTTTCACCGAACACCACAGGGCCATGCGCGACTACGCGGGCATCGAGTTAACAGTGTTACATTGAAAGGCCCGGGGGCCGGAAACCCCGCTTTCCGGCCATTCCCTCTGCTCGAGCTCCGCCCTCACTGCAGGAATGGCCGGTGTTGCACTTCGGAGTGGAAGTGGGGCCTGATTCCGGAGCTACGCTCCCGATATCGTCTACAGACTGTTGCAGTTGCAGGTCCCCAGTCGTTGCTGCGTTGCTTCGAAAGCCAGCCATTCAAGAATCACGGCATGGGTTCCCAAAGCTCGATCGCGTTGCCTTCAGGGTCGTGGATGCGGGCGAAGCGGCCGATGCCTTCCATCTCGCTTTCGTGGCTGATCTCTATGTTTGCGGACGTCAATTGCGCGATCATTGCGTCCAGATCAGCGACACGAAAGTTCAGCATGAATGTCTTGTCCGCCGAGAAATAGTCCGACTCCGCGTCAAATGGAGAGAAAACCGTGACCCCGGCTTCGGTCATCCAAGGCGTCATCTCCATGTTTGTCGGAGCTGGACTTATGCCAAGGTGCACTTGGTACCAATTCTCAAGCCTCTTGGGATCCTTGGCCCGAAAGAAGAATCCGCCGAATCCCTGAACTTTCTGCATGCCACGCCCTCCCGTTTGCGCAAAGACTATCAGCGATGTTCGAGAGTGCCAGTGCCTGAGAAGCAAGTCTAGTCGTTGATCTGGACAGAGTGTGTCCCAAATCAGTTGGCGGCTGCGATTCGCTTCTGCTACGCGTCCGCCGCTGCGTATCCGCCAACGACCGAACGAACCGGTGGGCCGTACGCGTTCACAGACAAAGCAGGAGCGCGAACAATCAAGCAGGACGAAGGGACTCACGGCCATCGGCATCCGGATGTGGCGGTGCATCCGCCGGTGATCCGCGAGCATGACAGCGGGTTCACGCAGTAAGTACTGGGTGCAGGACGGTGGGGTGCGCAGCCGCGACATCTCGGAGGACCTCGCCTCGGACGGCCCGCCCCTCGCGACGTCAAGGCTCCACCCTTCGCCGCCCTCGATCCAGTGCCGGGTGTGGCCGCCCTCGTGTGCGCGGACCACCGCCGCGCCTTCCTCTCCCAGACCCCAGGGTACGCCACCGCGTCCGGGTGCCGATGCGCTCGGTTCCCTTTGTCCTGCGTCATGACCTGCGCTCCCTGCCCAATGCCTCTGAACGCGCCGCCTGCCGATTCGCTCGGCGCTTGCCCGACACGCATCCCACGGTAACGGACCAAAAGACGCCGAAGTCAAAAAAATTGGGCTATACCCGTCTGGCCTCCGCCAACAGGTTCGCTTAGATTCGCCAGCAGTCCAAGAGGTCATTTAACAAAGATCGAGTTTCCGGTACAGGAGCCAACGGTTCGATTTCTTGATCTCCCAGGCATCTCCGATGTGGTTGGAAGAAAGGCCGCCGAAGGACAGGGGAATCATATGCGCAAGCAACCATCTAGGCCGTTTCCACATTGGTTTCACGGGTCTTTCGAGTGGCCGATGCCAACACTCCTCGCCGTGCGGATGCGTCAATCCCGGACGCCTCGTCAGCTTTCTGCATCCGACGCAAGCAGTGCGTAGGGGTGTTTTCCGCCGCGTTGATGTCGGCGTGGTTCGTGCGGCGGCAGGCCATTCAGACAAATAGGTTTCAGGATCTGCGTGAGCGGCTGTCGACTGCTCCGCGCCCGTTGCAGGTCCTCGATGTTTTCCGGGCCGGAACCCCAATCACGCACGGGCACGCGCAAGGCCCTTCATTCAGACATCCGCTTCAGCGCCGTCCCTCCGGTATCCTTGACTGCACGGTTGAGGCCTAACTTCCGTGCCACCCTTGTTCCTGGGTCCGGGACCGTGCCCTAGTATCGCGACCTTATTGTTGTGATGGATAGAGGGACTTCAGTTTCACGCGGGCGTCCGCGGTCCTGAACCGCCAGTCGACCGGCTTCGCCGACGGGTTGCGGTGCCGTTGCCAGGCGCCGACCTCCCGCACCATCGCCTCCCGGTCCGGGATGCGCCGGTCGAGGCATTGCCGGGAGAGTACGTTTATCTCGATCTCCGCCATGTTCAGCCAGCTGCCGTGCTTCGGCGTGTGGTGGACCTCGAAGCGGTCCGCGAGCCGCGACGCCTCCGCCGGCTCGAAGGTCTCGTACAGGGTCGACAGCCTGTGGGTGTCGGGCTGTCCATCACGAGGACGATTTTCCTGTCCGGAAAGTGGACGTCGGCGATGTCGGCGAGCAGCCCTGCGAAGTCCCTCTTCGTGCGCCGGTCGGTGACCTTCACGTGGCGCCACGCCTCCAGCGGCGCGTACACCATGAACAGGTTCGCGGTGCCGTTGCGCCCGTACTCGAAGTCGTATGCGGCCGGCTGTCCGGGCCGCGTCGGCAGCGGCGTCCGCGTCTCCCCCGTCTGCTGCTTCGAGGTCCCGTCCATGACGGCCAGGACCGTGCCGTCGTCGTACTCCCGGCTGCAGGTCTTCAGGACGTCCTCCATGGCGCAGACGAATTCGGCGTTTTCCTTCGGCGGGATGCACCAGCATTCGCTCCGCCAGGGCTTGATGTCGTTTTTTTCAGATGCCATGGGACGGGCCGCCGTTTGCCTTCGCGGGTGATTCGGTGCAGGGTGTTGACAGGAAGACAGCATGTTGTGGCGGGGGGCCGCGAGACGGCAACCCCCGCCGAGTGAAAGGAGAGAAAGATGACTGATTCGAAAACCCCTTTCGAGGGGAACGTTACCACGGTCTACGCGGCTCTGGAAGTGAGCGGCAGGAGCTGGATCCTCGCGGTGGGCGATCCGTCCGACACGTCGAGGGCCGGCATCCACAGGCTGGCGCCGCAGGACGTTGATGGGCTCCTGGGCAGGCTCGGGCGGGCGCGGGAGCGGGCGGCGACCGGCGGCGATGTCCGGGTGATGCTTGTGTACGAGGCCGGTTACGAGGGCTTCTGGCTGGCCCGGCGGCTGGAGGGGGAGGATGTCGAGGTGGTTGTCTGCGACCCCGCGAGCCTCGAGGTGGTGCGGAGGAAAAAGAAGGTGAAGACGGACCGGATCGACGCCCGCCGGATGGTCCGGGCGCTCAGGGCGTGGGACGGCGGCGACCGGGACGCGATGTCGCGGGTGCGTGTGCCAACGGTCGCGGAGGAGGACAGGAAGCGGCTGCTGCGCCGGCGGGAGCGTCTGGTGCAGGAGCGCCGCCGCCTCTCGAACTCCGTCGACGGGCTCCTGAGGCTGCACGGGGTGTTGGCCGGGGATCCGGCGCGGCCGGGGTTCCGTGAGCGGCTCGGCGGGATGGAGACCGGCTACGGGGAGCCGCTGCCGCCGGAGCTGCTGGCCGAGATCAAGGGCATCCTCGACCGGCTGGAGCTGGTGCGCGCGGAACTCAAGGCTGTCGAGGCGAGGAAGATGGAGATGCTGGAGGCGTCGGCCCGGGCCCTCGACGGCCTCCGCGCGGACGCCGCCGGGAAGGAGGCCGCTCCGCCCGTTGACAGACCGCGGGCGGCGCCGGCGGACGCCCACCACGCGGCGACGCTGGTCCGGCTGCGCGGGATCGGCCCGAACGACGCGCTGATGCTGGGCGGCGAGCTCTTCTACCGGGAGCTGCGCAACCGGCGGCAGCTGGCCAGCCTCGCGGGCCTGGCGCCGGTGCCCTTCGCGAGCGGGGGCGTCGACAACGACCAGGGGATCAGCAAGGCGGGCGGCGCGATGCTGCGAAAGCACCTGGTGCAGATGGCCTGGCGCTGGCTGCGCCACCAGCCCGACAGCGCCCTCTCGGCGTGGTTCCGGGATTACGTGAGCGCCCGCGACGGACGTTCGCGCAGGCGGGGGATCGTGGCGCTGGCCCGTAAGCTTCTGGTGGCGCTGTGGAGGTTCGCCACCACCGGCCTGGTGCCGGAGGGCGCCGTCCTGTCGCAGGCCTGAGAGCGGGAGGGCAACGGAACAACGGAACAACGGAACACCCGGGCGGCCCGACGGGGCCTCCGGGGAACCCGGGCAGGGCGTGTGACCGTGCAGGGGCCTGGTTCGCCGCAGGAAGCGGCACCGTTCATTTCAGATGGGTCCCGCCCCCCCGGAACGTCGCACCGCCCGAATCGGGCATAATGGTCACGGGGCCGGCACCGGCCAACCGAACCGGATAAGAGGCTGGACGCGTCGTTGAGCGCGTCATGGAACCGCGACGTTCTGTCTGGACTTCCCCGGTGGCACGGAAGCCGCCCCCCGACGGAGGGAGGGACGCCGATGTGAGGTTTTGAAAAAGGGCACTTGACCTGTAAGGTCTCATAAGAGCCCCTGCCGGACCGTCCCCTCCGGGATGCTGTCGACGACCTCCAGCCCGCCGAGCCTGTCGCCGAGCAGCCGCAGCGCCCGGCGCGCGTGCCCCTCGGGGGGCTCGGAGCAGGCCAGCATCGCCAGCTTCGCCTGGCCCCCGCCGTCCAGCACGGGCTTCTTCCTGCTGGCCTGCTCCTTCCTCTCCAGCGCCGCCTCCAGGCCTTCCAGCACGAACCGCTTGCGGGCCCGCTCCACTGTCGAGGCCCCGGCCCCGAGGACGTCCGCTATGTCGGCGTCATCGCGTCCGCCACCGTCCCGGTTGGCGTCCGCGAGAAGGAGGATGTGCGCCCGCCGGCGCCGCGTCACCGACCCCTTTCCGCCGTCGACGATCCCCTGCAGGAGAGCCCGCTCGCCGCCGTCCAGCCTTACGTGATATATTTTCTTTCCACCTGTGCTCATTGAACGCCGCCTCTCGATGCCCCCCCGGAACCGCCAGCGGACATCCGCCCGATCCGGAAGGTCTGTTGGTTGCTGTTGCGGCCAGTATACGGCACGGGGTGGGACAGGGCAAGCACCCCGGCGTCACTTCAACACGGACGGGATACTAGGCTGTGCGCACCATCGCCGTCACGTCCAAGTTTCCGAGGACGACCGTTCCGGCCCGGGCCGCGAGCGCACGGCTGCCGTGGTGCCGCCATTTCCTTCGCCAGCGCTACGCCCTACTGAGGAGATGGCCGGTATTGCAGTTCAAGAGAAAGAGAGTGGAAGTGGGGGAATTCTCCATAGCAGATTGTCCAAGCAGACCTAGCGACATCGAAGTGGATGTTGACAAAGAAAGGTGGGACCACGAATGACCAGTCCGCGCCACGCCGGATCGACGATCGCTACCAATAGGCAGCGTTTCGGGTCGGTTCGATTGGGTTCACCTGAATAGCGTTAGCGACATCTTGATGCGTCGAAGCAAAAGGGCCGGGCCGTTGCCGTGGACCAGCCACTGGAATGAAGCCCGAAGGCCAAAACACGGCAGCAATTCCCACCAGCCCTTCCGGATCCTGTATTCCATGGGCTTCCGTGAACCGGGTCTGGTGGACTTTTCCTGCCGGGCGGCCGGAGACCGCCCGGAATCCTCTGGAATCATGGGCTCCTGCCCTTGCCGCATCCGTGCTGGCCTCACTTGCGGGAGCTGGGACGATGCGGTTCCGGAAGGACCCCGGCAGGCCCGGGCCGGCCAGGGCGCTGGCGGAGTGTTCCGGTGGACGGGCGGCGGTCCGGCCTTGGGGACCACCTCATGGCGGTGTCCGCGATGTTCCCGCTGAAGCATCCGTCGCTCCCGCGGTCCGGCAGGGACAGCCGCGGCGGCGCCCTGCGACCCCCCCATGCGCAGGCGCCCCGGCGCGGCCGGCCCCAGGCGGCCGCCACCGGCCTTCAGGACCCTGTCCGCGAGGCTGCGGCGCGGCAGGGCGCTGGAGGGCCAGCCGGTTCTCGACGGCCACTGCCTGATCCCGGTCGGCGGCGCCGGCCACCCGGCCCGAAATCCGTCCACCGCCACCACCGCCGCGTCGCCAGCCACAGTGACGGGCCGAAGGGCCACTCCCGCAGCACGCCCGCCGGCGTGGTCCGCCACCCCGACCGCCGGGAGGCGCCGCCGCCGGCCCCGGAGCCGGTCGCCAGGACCGGCGGGGACAGGAGGAACGGCTGCGGGCGCAACGCCGCGGCGCGTTCCGTCGACGGCCTCCGGCGGGAGCGTCGGCGCCTGACGGCCATCGTCCCGCAGGACGGCCCCGCCTCCAACGGACCCCGCATCGCCCGCCTGCGGCGGCACGGCCTCCGCTCCGTCCCCGGCGCGGAACCCGGCGGCCACGCGCCGCCGTTCGCCAGCCTGGACGCCAGCCCCGGCACCCGCGCGGCCCGGTTCACCGACGCCGACGGCGCCCGGCACGAACTGCGCTGCCTGAACGGCGCGCCGGCCAGCGCCTCCCGTCCCGACATCGGGGCCAGCGTCACCGGATGCCGGGAGACGGTCACCAGGAGGAAATGTGTCGCGGGGCGCCACCGCGGCCCGGACGGCCCGGCCCACCGGGGCGGGGGGAAACGGAAGGGGCTCCCCTGGGTCACCGACCTTCCCGTGGACGGCGGCAGCCCCGTGCCGGCCATGCGCGCCGCCCGCTCCCGCTGGCGCACCGGGAACGGGACCCCGGCACGCTGGGGAACCAGGGCCACCGCTCCGGGACCGGCTTCGGGCACGGAAAGCGCCACCTGACCACGGTGCCCGCCATGACGGTGACGCCCGCGTTCCCCACCGCCCGGACCGGGGCCGCCTCCCGCAGGGCGTTCGCCGCCGCGCCGGGGCGAGGGGGCGGACGGGGTGCCTCCGGGAGGGAACCCGGCAGTGCTTCCGCGGCTTCCCGGTCCCCGACTGGCGGACCCTCCACCCTGCCCTGACCCACGGGCACGCGGCGGTGGCCCTGGCCGTCGCCGGGCCGTCCGGACGGTCGCCGCCGCGGGGCAGGGCAGGCCCGCGACACATCCCTTTTTTTCCGCCGGAACGCCGCCGGAGGTTCCCGCACGCCCGGATTCCGCCCGAATCCGACGCCGACGCCCGCGCCACGCCGGAAACCGGACCGGAATCTTACTGGTGGGAATTTCTGAGAACACGGCAGAGTCAGCGCTAATTCTCCATCAGCCTATCCAGTTCCGGATATAAGCGCGTGAAATCCTCATCTTTCATACCAGCGTCTACAGCCGCCTGGGTCCATGCCAAGGTTTGCCTACCGATTCGCATCGGGCTGGCCAGTTCTTCAGACAGGGCAACGGCCATGCCAATATCCTTGTGTAGATTGTGGATCCGCGAACGGCCATCCCAGGTCTTTGACAGGATGTGATCAGGGAATCGACGTTCCGAGACAAAGCTTTGCGCATTACCGGCATTGAACACGTTGATCATGTCGGCAAGGTCAATACCGGCCGCCTCGGCGAGGCGACCCGCTTCGCAGCAGGCGAGAAAGTTGGTGTGTGTGATCAAGTTATGGACCACCTTCATTGTGTGTCCTGCACCCGAGGGGCCAAGATGAATCAGTTTTCCCGCACAGGCTTCGAGAACTGGTCGCGATCGGTCGAGCACATCGGCGTCGCCGCCGATCATCAGGGTCATTGTACCCTCGCCGGCTCCTTTGGCACCGCCGCCGGTCATTCCCGCGTCCATGTAAGGAATGCCAGAGTCAGCGGCTCGTGCGGCGAGGCGCTTGGTATAAGCCGGATCGGAAGTCGTAAAGTCCCAGATGATCAAGTTTGGACCGGCATTCGCCAGCATGGCGTCGAGCTCTCCGTCAATTTGCTCGGACCCCGGAACGACGAAGATCACTATATCTACCTCTGCCGCCATTTCTGGCGGCGGTACGATTTCGGTTGTGTCGGCGAAGGGCCCTCGTGCGGCTTCAGCTTCATCCCAGACCATCAGGCGATGGCCAGCTTTGGCAATGTTTCTGGCGATTCCGCTGCCCATGTTTCCCAAGCCAACAACACCTACGGAATTGGTCATCGATCAGCCCTTTTTCGTGGTTCCGGGGTCAATTCAGTCCAACGCGTTTTCCAGGATGGGTTGAGGGTCGTCACAGCCAAGCACGATGGACAGGGCAACGGGCCGCACAAACTTTTCTGTCGGAAGCGGGGACGCTCGACACAATTGCAGACCTCTGATGTCCAGCATTGGACAAGAATCCGTCATGCTACGACCCGGAGCTGCCGTTTCATCGCGATGAGCGTCAATCCGCGGCATTCCGGTGAATCGAATCCATTCGGATTCGCTTTGCTCCGAAAACAGGCTTGAGAAGCAGCAGGCCGCCAATGGATCAAAATCGAGCGAGCGCCAAATTCCCTGGGCGAGGTGGGATTGGAAGGACATCGGATCTGTTGAGAGGCACCACTGCAGAGAATTGGATATGTGCGATCAGTGCAGATGAATTTTAGGAGATCTACGGTGCCAGACAATAATTGGAGGGGGTCAAGAGCGCGGAGTTCGATTCGGATCCTGTCCTCTACTACAGGCGTACGGTGCGGTTCCATGGTATTGCGTCACAAACCGGAGGCAACGCGATTTCTACATCGACATGGGATAATCCGAGATTGAACTCGCCGCCTGACTTGATTGCGCCGCTTCACTGCGCCAACCCTCGAAAATAACAGAATCCAGCTGAGTCTCGGGTGAAACTCTCATCTCGAGACTTACAGGCGAAACCGGTTTCAGTGAAAGAGCATGCGTTCAGGTGCAGACCAGAGACCGACTCCCGGTGGCGACGTTCTGTCTCGAAGCACGGCACGTTGCGCTGCCTCACCGTTGCAGGAATTCTCGGTTCTCGATAAAGGCTTATCCCTTTGACTACGGCACCGCAACATGTTGTGCCGGCGGTCTGACGGCCGGTTCCCCGGATTCCGGCGGAATCCGGGCCGCCGCCGCCACGCGGCGGCCCGTCCGGAGCCGGAAGGATCGGGATTCGGGGGGACTAGGGGTCGGCGCCGCGGGACGGGGCGGAGTCCGGGCGCGGGTCCGCGGGCGTCAGGCGGCGGCGTCGGTGAGGTCGCGGTACGTCGCGGGCGGCAGCCCGAGGCCGATGCCGAGGAGTCGGTCGAAGGAGGTCCGCCTGTGGCGGCGGCGGTTCCATCGGAAGACGAACTCGTCCAGATAGCGCTGGGCATGCTTCCTGCGCAGCCCGTGGTACACGCCCATGGCCCAGCGCTTCAGGTTGGAGAAGACCCGGTGGATCCACCTCAGGACCTTGTGGGCCGGACGGCCGCCGACCACCCTGCGCTCGCGCGGGCTGTCGGGCAGCCCGGTGTATCCGCTCCACCCGTCGGTGACGACCCAGGCGCCCGGCTCGACCGCCCCGGCGATGAAGCCGCGGAGCGTCACCCCGCCGTAGTCCCCGACCGTCTCCAGCCGGATGCGGCGTGGACTGCCGTCCTCCGACAGCTCCACGGCCCCGGCGACGGGGATCCGGCCCGACGTGCTGCGGCCCCGGCCGGCCACGCCCCTCTCCCCGCCGTCCTCCGCGCCGCCGCCGTCGCGGCAGGGCATCGACGCCTCGTCCACCTCCGCGATCCCCTGCAGCGGGCTACGGTCCGGGTCCACCATGGCCCGCCGCAGCTTCTGGAGCAGCAGCCAGGCGCTTTTGTAGCTTCCGATGCCCAGCTGCGCCTGGAGCTGGAGCGCGGAGATGCCGTTGGAGTGCGTCGCCATGAGGTGGGCCGCAAGGAACCACGTCCTCAGCGGAAGGTGGGAGCGGTGCATAACCGTTCCGGCCGTCACCGACGTCTGCCGCCGGCGGTCCGCGCACTCCCGGCGGCAGCGCTCCCCTTTCAGCTCCCAGCCCCTCGTCCCGCCGCAGGCGGGGCACGCGAAGCCCTTGCCCCAGCGCAGCTCCGCAAGGTGCCGGGCGCAGGCGCCGTCGTCCGGGAAAAGCTCCTCGAACTTCTGGCGGGACATGGGGCGGTCGTCTTTCCATCGGCTTGGCATGGACGGAACATAAGGCGAACAAAGCGCCGCGTCAACCCCTCCGGCACAAAATATTGACCCGCCTTGGTCAAAGGGATAAGCCTTTCTCGATAATCTAGATTTCATTGATCGGGGACACCAGCCCGACACAAGGGCTGCAACGCCACAGACAAAGTTAGGACGGCAGGGGATTCGGGCATGGTCGACAGGTTGCCCCATATCAAGGAAGAGGTTTACATCGGTTTCCTTGGTCGGACGATCGATATCCACTGGAACTACCATGCACTTCTGATGGTCTGCATTTGGGTTGTCTTGGTGCCGCTGTGCGTGACTGTGGTTCGCTACGGCAAACCGCGTCCGACCAGATTTGGACTCCGCCGGAAAGTGAGCCTGCGCCATCCGGAATGGTGGTGGTTCAACGTCCACAAATTCGGCCTATACGCGGCGGTGATCCTGGCGCTCTTGGGTGCCGGTTTCGCGCTGGTCGTAAGCGGGGGATTCAGCGGAACGGTGCACGCGACCTTCGGGATGCTGACAGTTCTGATGGGTGTCCTGCAGGTCCTGTCGGGAATACTGCGTGGGACGCATGGGGGGAAATACTATTACAGCGCGGAACCCGATGATCCAGCGACATGGCACGGTGACCATTACAGCCGCACCGTGCGTCGCCGGATTTTCGAGGCGTATCACAAGACGAGCGGCTACTTCACGCTTTTCTGCGCCTTGGCGGCGATCGGGTCGGGTTTGATGCAATACCCGATGCCGATACTTGCGGTTCTCGTAGTCATGCTTCCGTTTGTGTTTCTCGCCGCGTGGGTGCTGCTCGAGTACCTTGAGCGTCGCTACGATGGTTATCGTGCGGTACATGGCTACGGGCTGGAGCACCCATATAACAGGGAGCGAGAGTTCCTTTGACAGGCTCGCGAGTCCACGAAAATTCAGGTTACGAACGGTGTAAGCGGATTCAGGGAGGGTCGGAACATGGCCGATGTGGTGATCAGCGAATTCATGGACCGACAGGTTGCCGAAGTTCTCATCGCCGAATTCGACGTTCTTTGGGATCCGGATCTCTGGAGCAAGCGTGGCGAGTTGCTGCAACGTACTGCAAATGCGCGCGCACTCGTGGTGCGCAATGCCACGCTGGTGAATCCAGAGCTTCTGGAGGCTGCGCCGCATCTGGAAGTGGTCGCGCGCATGGGAGTGGGACTCGACAATATCGATGTTGAGGCATGCAAGTCCCGTGGTGTCGAGGTTTGTCCGGCGATTGGCGCGAATGCCGTTTCGGTGGCGGAATACGTGATCGCGACCGCAATGATCCTGTTGCGAGGCCATGCCTATTTCGCCACGCCGGAAGTAGCGGCCGGTGAATGGGATCGTCCGAAATTCGCTGGAGCGAGCGAGATCGCGGGCCGGACGATTGGCATCGTCGGTTACGGTTCGATCGGTCAGGTCGTGGGTGCCAAGGCGCGTGGCATGGGGATGGAAGTGATCGCTTATGACGCTATGATGCCAGATGACCACCCTGCTTGGTCCTATGCAGGAAGGGTGAGTCTGGATGACCTGATCGCTCAATCACAGGTGATTTCGTTGCATTGCCCCAAATTGCCCGAAACCATCGATCTCATCGGCAGACGCCAGTTCGAGCGGATGAAGCCGAACGCGATTCTGATCAACTCGGCCCGGGGCGGAATTGTCAACGAAGCTGCCTGTGCCGAGGCCCTGAGGTCGGGGAGGATCGCTGGCGCGGCGCTGGATACCCTGGATGTGGAGCCGATCACGCCTAGTACCGCAGCATTGTTTCGAGGGATCGACAATCTGATTCTGACTCCACATATCGCAGGCGTTACGAAAGACTCGAACCGGCGAATCGCTGAAGTGGCCGCGGCGAACGTACGACGGGTTCTGAGGTCGACGTTTGCTACGTCTACGGGCTGAATTCAAGGATGTAGAGACCCGCATTGTAGTCTGATGCGTAGACCAGCCCCTCTTTCGACACCCAAACATCGCAGGACTGGATCACCTTGGCTCGATTCGGGCGACGATCCATCAACTTCACAGGGGCAGGGGGAACGAAGGCCGCGACTTCCTCGGGACGATATTCGTTCGAGATGTCGTAGACGCGCACGCCGGCATTTTGCTGGGTGGCAAAGATCAGTTGATCACTTACCAGTCCATCGGGTCGGTTTTCGTGAACGTTGTGTGGACCGAAATGCGCTCCCTTGGCGCAATAGTCCTCTTCGTTGGGGAGCGGAACGGTTGAGATGCTGACAGGGTTTGACGGTTCGCGGATGTCGAAGAGCCAGATATGCTTGATGCCGTCGGCGCAGTTATCGAGCACAGCCTCGTCGGCGACAACCAACAGGTCACGGTCCGGAAGGGGCAAGGCGTTATGGGTGCCACCGCCAAAGGGTGGTGACCAATTGCGATGGACGATCAATTCAGGGTTGTATCTGTCTGAAACGTCCATGATGACGAGACCACCATCGCGCCAGGCGCCGTAGGCGGTGTGCTCGTGCACGATTGCATGGTGTAGGCCCGCGCGCGCATGGTCTTCAGATGGCACTTCCCCAGACGCAGCATTCATGCCCGGTAGCCAGTACCGCCCGGCTTCTCTGGGGTTGGTTGGGTCGGCCATGTCTATGGTGATGAAGATGTAATCCGTAAACCCGTCGAGCAGTGCGGAGGCATAGGCCCATCTCCCGCCCACATACCACAGGCGGTGAATGCCGCCTCCTTCGACATCCATGAAGCCAATCTGCCGGGGTGCCGCGGGGTTCGAAATGTCAAAGACCGACATGCCTGCGGTCCAGTCCCGTGACTTTGACAGTATCGTACCGGCAGTCCCGACCTTCTCGCCCAGCCTGCCTTTGTAATATTCGGTCTCGTCCTGGAATTCCTTGGCCGCGAACATGTTCTTCGCATTGATCACCAAGAGCAGGTCTTCGTGGCTCTGCAGGTGGATGTTCCAGGTGTTGGGCGGTGCAGGGATGTAGGCCGTCGGCTTGGGATCACGCGGATTCCGGCAATCGACGACGCTGAACCCATCCGAGAACATATGCCCGATAATCGCATGTCCCTTGTTGACCATGAGTTGCACGCCGTCTGGGCGGCCGCCTTGGTCGGAATAGCCGAGCAGTTTCAGGTTCTTGGAGTAGTCGGGGATAGGTAGATCAGGATATGCCATGGCGTCTCTCTGTTAGTGCGGCGTCATGCTGCGCACAGTTCCCTGTCAAACAGCCTCCTTAACTCGGGTGCAAGGCGGCTGCGCGTGATGTTTACCTCTGCATGGGTTGCACGGGCAAACATCTCACGGGCGGTACCATCAAGTTCCGTGATCTCGACCCCTTGTCGTCGCAACTCATCGCAACAGAACATATCATCCTCTTCTGCGAAGCGCCTTTGCGCTTCAACGGATCTATCGACGGCGCGCTGAAGACCAGAGCGGTCCCGAAGGTCCAGATCCTGCAGGCGCTTCGCGTTGAACAGAACGAGTGCCACGCCAAGCAAGTGCCGCGTCAGGAGAATGTGACGGTGAAATTCGTGGATCCCGAAATTCAGAATGTTGGTGAGCGGGTTCTCCTGCGCATCGACCCGGCCTGTCTTCACGGCCTCCGGAAGGTCGCGTACGTCGATGGCAGTGGGCTCAAAGCCAAGGGCACGAAAGACGCGTTTATGGTCCTCGTTGGCCAACGTGCGGATCTTCAGGCCCGCACAATCGCGAGGAGCCTTGATCGGCACTGAACTCGAGACGTGGCGGACGCCGTTGTCCCAGTAGCCCAGTACTTCAAATCCAGTGGACGCCGCAACCTCCTGCCGCAGTTGGTCTCCGAGTGCCCCGTCAAGTAACGCATAGGCGCGCCGGCGGTCTGGCAAAAGAAAATGTTGGTCGAACACGCCCAACGCCGGCACTTGTTTGGCTAGATAGCTTGACGAGAAATAGCATCCGTCCAGCCCGCCGCATTCTGTCAAAGACAACAGATCGGCTGCCTTGTTGCCGCGAGCGACGATGTTCTCGCTGAACGCGAGTGAAATTTTGCCATTGGTCTCCTCAGCCACCGCCTTTGCCAGATGACGTCCGCCACGTGTGTGGACGGATCGGTCTCCCTGATAACCGCCGAATTTCAGTTCGAGTGTCATGTGTTCTCACCTAAGCGCGGCCATCAACTCCGACGGATCCGGCAATTCCTCAGCTTGGCCACGTTTGGCCGACAGATCCATCGCCATGGTCGGCAGCGGATTGCGGTGACCGTCCGGGGCCGTCGGATGGGGCGTATCCCGGTCCGTCTAGAGTCGCTGGAACCAAGCATCGGTCTCTTCCCGCATCGGACCCCACAATTGTCCGCCATGCAAGTCTTCCGGAGGGTAGCTGGTCAGGAAATCGACATGCCGGTCGGGTGCCCTGCAGCCTTCGGGAGCATAGCCCGCACCCTGTGCGATGTCGGTTGTCATCATCGGGTCACTGTGAGTGTCCTCGATATCGGTCACTCCTTGCTTCCTACGATGCCGTAGACCGCATCGGGCCAAACCTCGGGCAGTGCCCAGGAAATGTTCATCGAAATGACCGCGCCGTCATCCATGGCAAACATGGCAAGGGTGGAATCCTTGGTGCCCCACTTGCGGAGAAAGGCGTCGGTTGACTGCGCGTAGATGCGTACAGGAGTCTTTCCTTCCATCTGTGTTGTTTCCCTGTCTATGTCAGCAGACAATAGACAAACATTCCCGAATTGATCCGGCCGCCTCGAAGGCCTGCGCGGCTCTGGCGGCCGGTGTTTCTCCGGTTCAGTCGAGCGACGGGGGAGACCGCCACGCGCCGCGGTGCCGTTCGGGGTCTAATGGCATTCGGTTAAGAGTTTGACTCATAAGTCATTGTTTTAATTATGTTATTGCATTTCAGGCACCTGCGTCCCTTGCCAGCCTTCGGAACAGGAACCGGCAGGCGGCCAGCTGCGCCCACGCCACGGAGCTCTCCAGGCTTCGCCCGGAATCCTTCGCCAGACGGCGGCAGCGCGACATCCAGGCGAAGGCGCGCTCCACGACCCAGCGGCGGTACAGCACCGTGAACCCTTTGATTCCCTTGGGTCTTTCCACGATCTCCAGCACCTCGGGGACACCCATCTCCGCGAGTCTGGCGCGCAGTCTGCCGCCGCTGCAGCCGCTGTCGGCCCACAGCCTCGTCACCTCCGGCGCCTTCCCGAGCATCGCCAGGATGACCTCCGGCGCGCCGTCCCGGTCCCGCGCGTCCGCCGTGTGGGCCTGCACCACGATCGGGGTCCCCTCCACATCGACGGCGATGTGACGTTTCCGGCCCCTGGCCTTCTTTCCGGCGTCGTACCCCGACGGCCCCGCCATCTCCGTCGTCCTCACCGGCTGGCTGCCGGTCCCGGCGGCGGTCGGCTCCGGGTCACGCCCCGCCCGTTCGCGCGCAAGGCCACGCAGCGCGTCCATCATGCGCTCCAGGACGCCCTTGTCGCGCCATGGATGGAAGTGGTTCTGGACCGTCGCAAACGGAGCGGAACACTTGGGAACCGCCCGCCACTGGCAGCCCGTCGCCAGCATGTACTGGATCGCGTCGAGGACCTCGCGGAGATCCGTGGACCGCGGCCGGCCCAGCTTCGACGGCGGCGGCGGAAGCGGCTCGACCAAAAGCCATTCCCCGTCGGTCAGATCGCTTTCATATCGCTCCGCATTGCGCCTGTACCTCTTCTGGGTGGTCTCGGTCCAGGCCATGGTATCCTCCCTGTCTGGTTGGTTTCTGACACGGAGATACCACATCTGGGGGAGGCCATCCACATTTTAGGTCAACCTCTAAGAGATTCTGCCGCTCAAGTGCATCAAATCTCATGCGTGCAATTCCAATCATATTGCGTTTTAGATCGAATCAATGCTATATATTGATATATACTTGGTGAACTGACTTCGACCGCATTCCAAGGCATGATTCGTCCGCCGCCGCATCTTCGGATGCACCGGGTCCGGCGTGTCGGCGACTATCCGACAAGCCGATGCCGGTCATGGGTGATGATCCGGAAGTTGTCGGTGACGGATTCCGTGATCGCCTCCCATTCGTTGGGCAGCGTTTCGTTGAAGAATGCGAAGATCGCTTCGGTGAACTGGCGGAAGTCCGCATGGAAGCGGTTGTGCGTCACGTGGCGGTGCATGACGCCCCACAAACGCTCGATGGGGTTCAGGTGCGGCGCATAGGGTGGCAGGAAGTGCAGCCGGATGCGGCGCCCCGGCCGCTCCAGGAACGGCTTGAGCGCCTTCGCGTGATGGTAGCGGGCGTTGTCCAGGAAGACATGGATCACCCGGCTGTCGGGATGGGCGCGCTCCAGCTTCCTCAGAAGCCGCAGGCTCGTCCCGGCATCGATCCTCTCGCCCTCCACCAGCGTGAGCCTCATCGTCTCCAGGTCCAGCGCCCCGTGCAGGTTCAGGCGCCGCCGGCCGGTCGTCGACCTGATGGCGGGCCTGTCCTCGCGGACGAACCAGCCATGCGCCGGCCGGCCTTGCCATTCGGGGTGGACCGCGTCGGCGAAGACGACCGTCTCGTCGGGGAGCAGCCCGCGCATCAGTTGCTCGTAGCGCCGGATGAAGGCTTCCTGGGCTTCCCTGTCGGCCTGCCTCGGAAGCGGTTTCGGCTTGATGTACTCGAATCCCAGCCTGTGCATCAGCTTGATCGCGCCGCCGCGGGTGTATTCGACGCCGTGGCGCTGCAGGATGGCGGCCCGGACCTCGTTGGTGTCACGCGGCGGGCTGTCCCGGAACATCGCCCTGAGCGAGGCCTCCTGGCCCCGGGTCAGCTTGCCCTCCCGTTCCGGATACGCCGCCGGGTCCAACGAGGCGAGGCCCGTCCTGCGGAACTCCCGCAGCCAGCCGCGCACCGTGTCGGGGTCGAGATGGAGAATCCGGCAGACGAGGCGGACGCTGTTCCCGTCGTCAAGCGCAACGAGCGCGTTCGCGCGCCGCACCTTGAGCGCCGCAACCTTGCGCCCGCGCATGACCGCAAGAAGCGCATCGCGCTCCGCGGATGTCAGGATGGAACCGGCCCCGGACATGACGTCTGTCAATGATGTTCACTGCTCGTTTTGACGGACATCTGGAACGTTCCGCGAATCATGTCAACCCGCAAGGGCGAATTCAGGACTCCGAGTATATATTTGAGGAATTGACGCGAAACAATGGCACTGAGACCTACTAACCGAATGCCATTGGTTCGGGGTCCGGATCCGTGAGGGGCCGGAGGTCGGCCTGAAGCTTCAGGAGTTCAGACAGGAAGGACTCCCGCGCCTCGACCAACGGCGCCAGCCAGTGGTACGGCGGGGGAGGCGGGAGGCCCGCGCCGTCCCGCGCGATGGCCAGCCGGAGGGTGTCCTCGGCGGTTGCCGCGGAATCGGCCACATCCATGGCAGCCCGCGCGGCCACCTCGGCGAATTCCGGGTCCTCGGCGGCCGAGGCAAGCTCCAGCGCGAGCCGCCGGACGACGACGGGCAGGCGCCCGGCGGCGTGGTCAAGGCGGTCGGCGCCCGTCCCCTCGTAGCCTGCCACATGGTCCTCATGCGTGAAACCGTCCAACCGGCGGATGTCTTCCGCCAGAGCGGGATGCCCGGCCCGCTCCGCCTGGTCGGCGAGATGGTCGACACCGTGTGTCGGATGCGGGTCAATCCCGCGCCGTCCGAGCATGGCCTTGGCCAGGTGCTCCGCCGCGTCGGCGGTGCGGGCCACGAAAAGGTCGGCGGCGTAGTTCGTGCGCAGCCAGTCGCCGCGCTTTCCGGCTTCCGCCACCTCCCCCGCCGCATTCCTGATATGATTGGATGCGACGAAGATGAATCTCCTGTACTTTTCCGGCTCCATCGCTGGCTCCCCCTCCGGCCGCGGCCTGTTCCATCCACCCGCCAGCAGCCTTCCGTCACGCGTGATCTCGCGCCCGACATGTCCGATCGACAGGGCCTTGCGCCGCGCCAAGGCCTCCGGCAGGGCGAGTGCCTGCACGTCGCAGGGCAGCGCCTTGATTGGCAGGCCGTCCGGGATGGCGGTGACCCGGTCGCCGGTCTGGGTGATGAAGGCGATGTCCCAGTCGCTGGACGGCCGGTGGTCGCCCCGCGCCCGGGATCCGAACAGCACCGCCGCGCGCGCGTCGGGCCATGCGGTGAGCGTCTCCTCCGCCGCCCGCCGGATGCCGGCGAGGGTGACCGCTTCGGCGGTGGGCGTCTGTCGATCAAGGCTAGCCATGGTCTCTGGATAGTAACACGGGGAACTGAAGGAAAGAAAGCGCACCGTTGGGTTTGGGTGTAGCCCAGAATGTTGACCATACCGCTGCGGGCTGGTTCGCCCGCCAGTCCAGGAAGTCGGCCAGCCTGTGGCTCATGACGCAGCTTTTCAGGGATGGCATTGCGTTCGCCCCTTTCTTCGACCTGCGGGTTCCGGAGCGCTTCAGCCGGAGCCCGGACTGCCGGCAGCCGGCCTCCACCACGCCGCTGCCGGTCTGGATGCCCCTTTCGCGGCAGCTGTCGTACCGCATCCGTCCGATGCTGTTCCGGAAGTGGCGGCAGCAGGCCTCCACCTCCCCGGTCCGGTCCCTGTGCGGCTCCAGCCCGCGGACCACCCTCCCCGCCCGTCCCGCCCCGGTGTCCGCCCGGACCTCCGCGAACCGCCGGTCCCGCTCCGGCCCCTCCGGGTGGATCGCCCTGCCGGCGTCGGAGGGGTGCCCAGGCGCGTGGAGGAAGTCCAGGGCGTAGGTGACCCTGCGGCCCCCGAAGAGCTCCCCGCATGTGCCGGGTGTCCATTCGGCCCCGTCGGAGACGGCGCCCGGCTCCCCGGCCCTGCCAGGGCCGCGGCGCCGGGCCCCGCGGGCGGGGCGGGCGGCGGACGCGGAGGGCTCCCGGCCTCCGGACGGCGCAGCCGCGCAGCCGGCCAGGCAGCCGACCGGTTCGCTGCCCCTGTCTTCCGTCGCCGCGCCAGCCTCCCGGTCACGCCCCTCCGCGGTGTACACGACGGCCAGCCTCCCCCCGCGGGTCCCCGCGCTCCCGTCCCCCTGCCTGCCGCGGACACCCTCCGTCCCCTCCCTGCGCATCGGGATCCCGGTCCCGTCGACCGTCAGGTACATGCGTGATTCCAGCGGGCTGTCACCGATGACCTCCCCGCGCCCGGACTCCATGGCCTCCCGGCCGAGCGCCAGCGCCCGGCGCCGCGGCGAGCCTGGGGATGCCTTCACCCCGGCAAGGTCCGCGATGCGCGCGGCCGCCGCCCCGAAGCCCATGGGCGGCGCCGTCCGGGCCATGACGTCCGCCATCCCCGGCGTGAGGGCCCTTCCCTCCAGGCCCGGCGCCCGGTCCAGCGGCAGGCGCCCCCTGCCGCACCGGCGGCGGCGGAAGCACCTCCGCTCCGCCTCCACCCTGCCCAGCCGGGTCAGGAACGGCCTGGCCTTCCTTTCCTGGCACCGGACCATCGGCCTGCCGCACTCCCCGCAATCCGGCCCCGGCAGCGTCCCCGTCCAGCCGCCCGGAAGAAGCTCCGTCGCCGCCGCGCCGCCGGCGGGTGAGGCGTCCCGGAGCGCCCGCCCGCCGGCGGCGGGGTCCGGGACGCCCGACGCAGGCTCCGCCGCCAGCTTCGCAGGCCAGGCGCCGGGTTCCGCCCGGACGGCGGAGGGCACCTCTCCGGGCGACCCCTCCCCGGCGACGTCCAGGCTCCGCACCCCGCCGCCCTCCAGCCAGCACCAGGTGAATCCGCCGTCACGTCCGCGGACCACCGGCGGATGGACGGCCGCCCCGCCTTCCGTCAGACCCCCGGATACGCCACCGCGTCAGGATGCCGACGCACCCGTTTCGCTCCGTCCTCCGTCATGATCCGAACTCCCCGCACCTTGCCTCCGACGGCGCGCCGCCGGCCGGTCCATCCGGTCCCTGTCCGGCGCACGGTCTCCGGAAAGTGACGGAAAAAAACGATGGTGTCAACAGATTGGGCTACACCCGTTGGGTTTATCGGAACAAAGGAACATGAAGTCCCAAAAGATTAGCCCTCATCCCTGGCGCGGATGATGGTCTGCTGGCTTGTTTTCATTTGGGAATTATGACGAATAGTCACATTTCCCATTTCAGTCGCTCCCCCTCGCACCGGACGTTCACCGGGCGAAAAGCGCTTGGTGGATCTGCTTAATCGGAGCGTTCGGCATGTTGTATTCCTTCTCCATTTCCGCGTGATCGTCACTGGCTTCGACAGCTTCTTCCTCATCACGTCCACCTCCCTTTCCAGAGCGGTCCGGAGATCCCTGACCAGACCCATGTGCCTCCTGAGGAGCCCCGGCAGGGTCGGCGCCTCTGGTTGCCGACCCGAACACTTCGAGGCGCGACACCCGGCGGCGGCAGGTCCCGGCGATCTCCTCCTTCCTGTCCGCGATTTCGGCGTGCATGTCGAAATCCCTCTCCCGGCCCCAGCGTAGCCGATCCGTCAACTCGATGCCATTTGCAACTGCGACCGAACCCGCCACGTCGTCGCGCTGGCGGCAGAAGGCCCCATCGGAAGGTTTGTTCTTAGGATTACGCTAACGGGGAACTTTCCATGAACGTCTGTCGCTAGTTGGCCTTGCCGATAACCCTATACTTATAGGCTGTTGATGCGCATTCATGGCAGGTTCTACGGCCCCGGACAGGCGGAGAACGCAGGCGTCTTCGAGCGGCAGGGGATCATCGGTTCCTCCGGAGCCAAGCGGTGAATGGCTCCAGCCAGGTCGGGAACTCGATAGTCGCGATTGCCAGAAGCATACGGTCTCACGGGCAGCTATATCCGCAACTTGCGCCAATTCGGCCCAAATCATTGATTTCAACCCCGAACACGGTCCTCCCGCTTTCCTGCTTTCCAGGTAGACACTCCCGATCAACGTAGCTGGATGCTCTATTCGGTTCATGAAGGCGCGAGTGACAACCGTGTGGACGTTGCCGATTTGGCCGGTGATGGGCCGTTCCTTGGCGGCCAGGAACTGGCGGCGGAAACGTTGGATGTAGCCAATCACGGCGTCCATGCCGACCACCTCTATCACGGACTGAATCTGGCCCGACCGCCGGGCATCGGCGGCCAGTGGTCTTTTTCGATGAAGAGCGCATATCCCGTTTCAATGGCAAGCATCGTCGGGTTGAAGTGGAAGTTTTCATCCGTTGCGACAATGGTTGCGGTCACTTCCGGGCGGCGCAGCGCTTCGCGGAAGTCGGTAGTGAGGAAAGCGGTCTGGATGTCACTGGCCAGCCGCTGGCCATTGCCGGACTTAACGTCGCATAGGCCGATCCCGTCGATGCCCGAATTCGCCCAATGGTTCCGCAGTCAACGATGGCCAGATCGATTTCCCTGCGATCCAGCATGATCAATCTCCCGTTTCGCCTTCTGTCCGTACCCATCTGCCGCCAGTTGCGCGGTTGGTGAGGGAGTTGGACCGAATCCGGAGGGTTCCTTCAAGTACAATGAAGAGAACCGCCAGCATCGGAAAGGTTCCAATCCACTGCGACAGAACGAACCCCGGAGACCCGTCCTCGAACGAGAGCAGCGCTCGCCGGAAATTCTCGTCGGCAAGTGGGGCAAGGACGAAAGCCATGCTCAGCCCCACGGCCTTGGACCCAACGGACACCACGCTCTTCTTCGTGATCCTGCCGACGTCGGGACCCTTAACGAGCCTTCAATGCTCCTCGCTTACGGACCCTCACCGGAACATGGCGTGCAACTCAAGGCAAGAACTCGCGCCTAATCTCGCATTTGTTTGTAGGCAAGAAGCCCAATACGGAATGTGTCCGCCTGCAGGCTGCCTCGCACGACGTCCCAATCCCGGAACGGCTGTTCGATCTGGTCGACAAAGTCTCGAGTGCCTCACGCCGGATGAAATGAAACGCATGTCATTGATGAGCGTTGAAAGGCTCTAGTGGTTCATGCAAAACAAAAGAGTCCATATTTCATGCCGGACTTTCAGCCGCCGCCATCTCCTGGAGCTTCCTGTGCCCGCGCTTCCACGACGCCACCAGATCCTCCGGATTCCGGCTCCAGCGGAACGGGCGGGCGTCGCTGGCGTTGTGGTGCTCGATGTAGCCCTCGATCGCCGCGACGCAGTCGTCGAGCGAGTCGAAGACGGCGTCCTTCAGCCGCTGCCTCGTCAGCTCCGGGAAGAAGCCCTCGACCGCGTTCATCCACGACGCCGAGGTCGGGGTGAAATGGAAGGTCCAGTCGGGACGGGATCCAAGCCATTCGTGGACCTCGGCGGACTTATGGGAGGACACGTTGTCGAGGATGACATGCACCGGGGTGCCCGGCTCGATCCCTTCGGCGACGTGGTCGAGGAAGGCGGTGAACTCCGCCGACCGGTGCCGCTCCACCGTCTGCCCGACCACCTTTCCGGTGGCGACGTCGAGGGCCGCCAGCAGGCAGGTCGTGCCGTTGCGCCTGCAGTCGCGCGTCCTGGTCTCCGCATGCCCCGGCTTCATCGGGAGGGGTCGCTGGGTCCGCCCAAGTGCCTGAATCTGCGTCTTTTCATCGACCGACAGCACGACGGCGTGGTCCGGCGGGTCGACATACAGGCCCACGACGTCGCGGACCTTGATCTCGAAACGCGGGTCGCGCGAGACCTTGAACGTCCTGACCTGGTGCGGCCTGAGCCCGTTGCGCTTCAGGATGCTGTGCACGTTCGAGGCGGTCAGCTCCAGCCTCTTCGCCAGCGCCTGCAGTGTCCAGTGCCGGGCGTGCGGCGGCGGCGGCGAGATCGCGAGGCCGGCCACGGCCCTCACCGTTCCGTCCGGGGTCGGCTCCAGTCCCGGAGGGCGGGTCGCGTCCCGCAGCAGCCCGTCCACGCCCTGCTCAAGGAAGCGGTCCCACCAGCGCTCCACGGTCGACCGGCACTTTCCGGTCCGCCTCATGGCCTCCGCCGCGCTGCGCCCCGACCCGAGGCCGGGGATGATCCGGACGCGCCAGACGTGCTTCTGGATGCTCTGCGGGTCCTTCGCGATCCGTTCGAGGCGTTCGCGGTCGCCGTCCGAAAGCCTGATTTCCTGTCTTTTCGGTTTCCTGCCCATTGCCCTGCCTGCTGTCTCTATGGTTGTTACGGGGCCGCCTGACGGCGACCGGAAGACAGTGGCACGCTTCACGGACAAATGCAAGCATCTGTCTTCAGTCAACCACTAGCTAGGCTGTCGCGCAATGGACCGCGCTCGTGGCCAGACAGCATCAGCTTGGTCGCCTCGTCAGTCAGAAGGTGAAACAGTGCGCAATGGGCCGCCGACACCGAGCGCCGCAGGCTGGCTTGGGTCGGTTTCTTGGGTTCCTTCCGGGCAATGAAGCGGGCCTGTTTCAATAGTTCTGAATGAAGGCTCACTGTTGCCGCTCCACCTCTCACGCACCCCGAGAGCGGACGTGGACGAGCATTGAGAGACCGACCGAATCGTGTACGCGACCGCGAACCATCGACCGCAATTGGGATCGCTTGGCGAAGTCGATAGCCTCGTCCCTCAGCATCGCCCAACCCAGATGGCTGGGTCTTCGGTCGAGTCGCGGCCGGTTTCAACATGCCAGCTGCTGATAGGTGTAGGGAGATCAGGAGACTCGCAAAGCGCCGCTTCGATGCAATACGCGGAAATATCCATATCATTCACCTTTGTAGGATTGCCGTGCGCCGTCATGTAGCGCTTCGCCTGGTCAGCTTCGGAGGTATCCTCACCGCGTCGGATGCGGTCAATGGCGAAGTTGCGACCTTGCGTGTTCCGTTAGCAGGTTGGAACGGGCCTATCGATCATCGAGTTCGATGATGGTCCGCCTATGGCATTGGTGCAAGAGTCTGGAACCATAACGACAATCACCTAACACATTGTAATATAGTGAACTATCGAAGTGCAGCTCACGTCGATTCAGCTGTGCTCGGCTTCCAGAGGACGTAGTAAATCACTGCCCCCGTTCTACCCCGAAGTACAAAACCATCGGTGGCGGCGGCCTGTTTCCCGGGCGCATGTGGAGAGGCGTCTGGCCGAGGGCTGGAGTCCGGGGCGGCTCCGGCTGGAGGGCGTCCCGCCGGTCGGGGTCGGGCAGAACACCGTTGTTTGCGCCGTTCCTGAATGTCTGGCCGAGCAGCAACGACAACAGTTCGCGAGGTTCGTGACACGGGCGGCCATCCAGAGCGGCGGTTGGTCTACGGTCCTGTCGGGTTTCCGCACGAAGGACCGGATCAGCCCCAGCGCTGCCTTGGCGGTCTCAAGGCGTTGCGAAAGCGCCGGCATTGAGTTCGCGGCAAAGCCCCGTTGACGAGGCTAGTCACACGAGTTCGGCCTTGGCATCAACTGATGCCGTCAGATCAGCCGGCGCAATCTGAGGCCTCACCCAATCCCCATAGTTTGTGCGCTTTCCGGCAATGATCGCTGTTTCGGTGTTCGGGACAAAGAAAAGCGAAGCTGCGGACCGCTGCCTTGGTTTGTGAAGCGCTGAGGCTGAGGCATATGTTTTAGGCTCAGGGAAGTGGAACATCGTTCACGTACTTTGGAATCTGATATCCGCGCTGCACGGCTGGACGTTCAGCGATACGGACGTACCAGTCGCGGACGTTGGGAAATTCGTGAAGGTCGATCTGCTGCCATTCGTAGCGGGACACCCACGGCCACGTTGCCATATCAGCCACCGAATACTCTCCGTGACCGAAGCCAGCGATGAAATCGCGTCTTTCCAGCCGTTTGTTCAGAACGCCATAGAGGCGTTTCGTCTCATTCGAGTAGCGCTCTTCGGAATAGGCGGATTTTCCGGGATTGTACTTCACGAAGTGATGGACCTGCCCGAACATTGGGCCGACTCCGCCCATCTGCCACATCAGCCATTCAATTGCTGGCCAGCGCGCGTCGCCCGCTGGAAGGAACTGGCCGTATTTTTCAGCCAGGTAAAGCATGATCGCCCCAGACTCCATCATCTGGATCCCGGTGTTCTGGTCAATGATGGCCGGAATGCGATTGTTTGGGGCGATTTTCAGGAATTCGGGCGCGAATTGTTCCCCCTTTGAGATGTCAACAGCGTGTACTGCGTAGTCGACGCCGAGCTCTTCGAGGATGATTGAGACCTTGCGGCCATTTGGTGTTGTCCAGGTATAGAGGTCGATCACTCGTCAGTCTTCCCTTAGCAATGTCGCGCGGACAGATTTCAGGTGGTTGCGCATCGCAGCGTGGGCGGCACAGCGATCACGGCTTTCGAGCGCAGCGATGATTTCATCGTGCTCGGCGAAAGAATGGTAGTCAGTAGGTGGCCCATCATGAGGGAGTTCCAGCTTGGGCCACACGACCGATACGCGGACCGCGTTCACAACTCGGTGAAGCTCGACCAGAAGAGGATTGCCTGAGGCCAGGGCGATCAGCTCATGCAGTCGGGCATCGAGCTGTTCATATTCAGCCCAGCTAGCGGCCGCTCTCATACCTTCGGCAAGGCGGCGGGCTTCGGCCAAATGACGCGGAGCGGCAAGAATCGCAGCGTGTCCAGCCAGTTCGGGCTCGAGCGACAGCCGTGCCATCATGGCGGCATGTGGGTTGGTGATTTCGGCGAGACGCGTGACGAGAGGCCTGATGCTCCAGTCGTTGGACGACGGTTCCCGCAGGAACGTTCCCCGGCCTACATGGCGTTCGACCGTGCCCTCCACCTCCAGGGCCGTCATTGCCTTACGCAACTCTCCGCGCGTGATCCCAAGCCGCTGGGACAGGTCCCTTTCCGGAGGGAGCCGGTCTCCGGGCGCAACTCCCGAATTTGCAATCCAACCTATCAACGCGTCTCGGGATGCTTTGGTGGTGCCGGCGTAGTGCATTGGTTAACCAAGCTGCGTCGATTCTGTGAGCAAATGAAGACTACCCTAGCAATTAAGTCAAATAAAAAATCTTGTTTACCTCGTCCGAGCATCAGGCTAAACAAATTCTGGAAGGGGACCAAATTGGTTGACATTCGCCAGGAATGGTTAACCAATATGGGTGGCAACCCCTGTCTACGGAACGGGGAACCAGCGTCGAAATGGGCAGCGCAGAGGGTGTAAGATATATCAGTTCGATACCCGTGCCGAAACGAATGAAGGCATGGGTCCTTGGCGATCCCGAAGAGCTGAAACTGGTCGAAAAGGACGTTCCAGTGCCTGGCCGTGCAGAGGCGCTGGTGAGGATTGACGCTGTTGCGATCTGCGCAACGGATCTCGAAGTCATCAGCTTTGGCACGCCGGCGATGGTTGAGGGTGGCCCGCCTTTCAACAAGAACTTCACGCCCGGCCATGAATACATGGGGACGGTCGCCGCGCTGGGGCCGGGAGTGGACGAATTCGAGATCGGTGATCGCGTCACTGTCGAGATCCACGCCGGATGCGGGCAGTGCAAGCGCTGCCGGATGGGCATGTACACCTCGTGCCACAATTATGGCCTGAACTTTGGCGACCGAAACAAAGGGCACCGGGCCAACGGATTCACGACGGATGGCGGATTTGCGGAATACGCAGTCAATGACATCAACACCATGATCAAGGTTCCCGACACGATGTCGGATGCGGAGGCGACACTTGTCGTGACGGCCGGAACCTCAATGTACGGGCTGACCGAACTGGGTGGGCTGGTGGCCGGCGAGAGTGTGGTCGTGATCGGGCCCGGCCCAATTGGGCTTCTGGCAGTGGCGGTTGCGAAGTCGCTCGGGGCCTGCCCTGTGGTCATTGTCGGAACACGTGAGAACCGTAATGGAATCGGTCTGGATCTGGGTGCGGATGTTGCCATCGATTCTCGTTCCGAGGATACGGTCCAGCGTGTGAAGGAGTTGACCGGCGGCAAGGGCGCGGACTATGTCGTGGATTGCGCCGGTACGGAAACGACCGTCAACCAGGCCGTGCATATGGCCAACCGAGGCGGCAAGGTCTGCCTCGCTGCCTTTCCCAAGAAACCCGTTGAGTTCGATATCGGCTATCTCGCCGTCAACAACATCTATCTCTTTGGCATACGTGGCGAGGGCAGATCGGCTACCCATCGGGCGATGGCATTCATGGCCGAAGGACGCTTCGACGCAACGAAAATACACACTCACACGTTTCCGATGCAGGACTTGCCAAATGCGCTGCATCACGCTCGTGAGCGGATTGGCGGAGCGATCAAAGTGGTTGTGTCAATGCGTGACGGCAATGCCGTCGCGCCCTCGGTGGAATAGGAATTGACGGAATGTCAAAAGCAAAGCGAGGAATCTATGCGGCCGCCGTATCGCCGTTTCGGGAAGACGGTTCGCTTGATGCCCAAAAGCTTGTCGCCTATTGCGAGCATCTTGTCACGGTCGGAGGATGTGACGGTGTGGCACCAGTCGGGACAACGGGCGAGGGCAATTCGATCTCATATCGCGATCGGATGGCGCTTCCCGGCATCTTTGCCGAGGCCGGGTTCGATCCGAGCCGCACGATTTTTGGAACGGGGGCCTGCGCAACGCAGGATGCGGTCGATCTGACGTCGGCAGCGATCGCTGCCGGATTTGCGAATGTGTTGGTCCTTCCGCCGTTCTATTATAAGGATCCGGACGAAGATGGGCTTTATGCCTATTTCTCGCAATTGGTGGAAAAAGTTGGAGATGACAGGCTACGGGTCTATCTCTACCATTTCCCGCAGATGTCGATGACTCCAATTCCAGTTGATGTCGCCGTTCGGCTGAAGCGGGCATTCGGGCCGGTGATAGCGGGTCTGAAGGACTCCAGCGGCGACCTCAACCAATCGCTTTCCTTCGCTGAAGCCACTGGCGGAGTCGAGGAGGATTTCGACATCTTCCCCTCGAGCGAGACGTTCCTGTTCGATGGGCTCGCTGGCGGTTGCGCAGGCATAATCTCGGGATCCACGAATGCGTTTGGGAACTATTCGCGTGCCGCGCTTGCTGCTGCGGATGGGTCGAGCAGCGATGATTTCGCGATTGCAAAGGCCGCTCGCAAGGTGGCATCGAACTATCCGCTGGTGGCAGCCATGAAGCAGATGGAAGCCTGGCGCAGCGGTGACGGCGGTTGGACTCGAATGGCACCGCCGTTGTCACCGCTGAGTACCGTGCAGTCCGCCAGGCTCAAGGCAGACATTGACGGATTGGGAGTGCCGGCTCGAGGGAGCGGAGATTAGTGTGAGGCATCACAGTCAGGCTGGAAGCGAGTACAAGTCGGAAGAGTGGAGAAACAGGCAATGGAATCCGATTGTGACCCAAGAAGGGCACATTCTGAAATCGGTTCAGGACCATAGAATAGGGGAAAGGAAGATGAATAGACAATTCGCAACCGGCGCGGTGGCGCTGGCCGCAGTGACATTTGGATCCGCAGCTGCGTCGGAGGACATCACCCTCCGGATCGGTTCAGGTCACCCGCCTGGTGTTGTTTATGCCGGGTTGATGATCGACTACTTCCAGCCCGAGTTGAAGCGACGCGTCGAAGAACGCACCGATCATACGATCAACTTTGTTGAAGGCTATTCGGGCTCGATCGTGAAAGTGACCGAAGTCCTCGAAGGTGTCCAGGATGGCATCATCGACATCGGTGGCTTCTGCTACTGCTTCGAGCCGTCGAATCTACCGCTTCATGCGTTCCAGGTGATGATGCCATTCGGCACGATGGATCCGGTAATGTCGCTGGGAATCGCGCAGGATGTCTATGCCGAGGTGCCGTATCTCGAAAGTGTATTCCAGGACAAGTTCAACCAAGTGCTTCTCTCGAGGATCGCCGACGGCGGCTACAACCTTGGGACATCGTTCCCATGGGAAGAACTGGGAGACCTTAAGGACCAGAAGGTCGCCGGAGCGGGTCTGAACCTGAACTGGCTCGAATATGCAGGCGTCTCGCCTGTGCAGTCATCGCTCGCGACAGCTTACACCGAGATGACAACGAACGTATACGAGGGCTGGATCATGTTCCCGTCGGCTTGGGTAAACCTCAAGCTCTATGAGCCCGGTCCATATTACACCTTGATAGGATTTGGCTCGATGACCTGGCACGGGCTGACGATCAATCAGGACACGTACAACTCGTTGCCCGAAGATGTGCGTGCGATTCTGCATGAGGTTGCCGCCGACTACGAGGAGCAGACCGGGGTCGTGAACCAGCAGGAATACGATCGGTTGGTCGAAGAATTGCGCGGATTGATCACTGTGACAGAGATCGATCCGGCTGTGCGTAAAGCATGGGCTGAAAGTCTGGCATCCTGGCCGCAATCGATGGCTGATGATCTTGAGGCGCAGGGCCTTCCCGCAAAGCAGGTCCTGAGTCTGGTGCTCGAGAAGGCCGAGGCGCGTGGCTACGAATGGCCGGTGCGTTACGAGATCAAATAGCGCCATATCAAGCCGCGTCATCGGAAACATGGTGACGCGGCACTTCACCGTTCTTCTGTTCGATGCTGTAGAATCTGGGAGAGGCGGATATGTTATTGATCCGGGCTGCGGACGGCCTCACCAAAACGCTGATGATACTGGCCGCGGCTTGGGCATTCGTTCTTTGCTTTTTCATTCTCGCAGACATCATCGCACGTGCGGTCAACATGCCCCTGCAAGGCACGAAGGAGATCGTCGCGAACTCGGTCGTAATGATTGTCTTCCTGCAGGTCGGCTTTGCCGTGCGTTCAGGCTCAATGCTGCGAACGGACTTTCTGATGGGTGCCTTCGGCCCGAAATCCGCCCAGTTCGTAACCGTGCTCGGCCTTTTGCTGGGTGCAGCGTTCTTTCTCTTTCTTGCCAAGGCCGGGATCACACCGGCGCTGCGATCCTTCGCCAACGGTGAATTTGACGGTGAGGGCGCCCTTCGGGTGCCGGTTTGGCCGGCTCGATTCATGATTGTCTTCGGCGGTGCGCTCGCGGCGCTGAATTACGTCCTTCTTGCCTGCATCGAGGCTGTGGGCAGGTCGGAAGAGCTACGATTGCGGTAACATGACAGAGAGTGTGGAGACCGTCTGTGTTTGATTTCGGAACTGCCGCGCTGATGGTCGGCGCTCTGCTCGGTCTCGTGGTCTTGGGGGTCCATGTCGCCGTGGCTCTTGGCGTGACCAGCGTCATCGGTATCCTTCTTGTCACCGGTCGACTGCGGGTTGTGGAGGCGACCGCCGCGTCGACCGCGGCAGAGGCCCTCCGGGACTTCACCTTTGCGGTGATCCCGCTATTCATGCTCATGGGCGAATTTATGGGGCGATCCGGTGCCGTATCCGACATCTATGTCGGGATAAACCGGAGCTTGAGGCGTATGCCCGCCCGCCTTGGGATCGCAACTGTGCTTGGTAACACGGTCTTCTCTTTCGTGACAGGCGTTTCCATCGCGTCAGCTGCCGCCTTTTCACGAATTGCCTATCCTGAAATGAAGGCATTCGGGTATCACCGTGGCTTTGCCCTCGGCGCCATTGCGGGATCGAGTTGCCTCGGGATGCTGATTCCGCCCTCGGTACTTATGATCGTCTGGGGAATTCTGACGGAGCAGTCGATCGGGCGAATCTTTCTTGCCGGCGTGCTCCCTGGTTTGATGCTGGCGACTATGTTCGTTGGCTACATCGTCACCATGGCGCTTATGAAACCCGAAGTTGTGGGAGAGCATGGCCGAAGCAGCGATGTTGAAGTCGCCGCCGATAGGGCGGAGCTTCCCGGTGCCAAGCTTGCAGGCAGTGTTCTCGGTGTTGGCGGCATCATCGCTGCAGTGCTCGGTGGCATCTGGTTTGGGATCTTCACGCCGACCGAAGGGGCTGGGGCAGGCGCAGCCCTCGCCTTGATGTTTGCCTTTCTGAAGGGGATGTCCCTTCGCGAATTCCTGGATGCGGTTTACGCCGTTGGCAAGACGGCGGCTCCAATCCTGATTCTGCTCTTTGCTGCGGCGCTTTATTCAAGAACATTGGCGATGACCGGGGTTACAACCGCCATCCGTGAATTTTTTGTGGCTTCGGGTCTGGAGCCATGGCAGGTGCTTGGGATTATCATCTTGATCTGGTTTGTTTTGGGCATGGTTGTCGACAGCATCTCAATAATGCTTTTGACCGTGCCGATCGTGGAGCCCATCGCGGTCGCGTTTGGCTTCGATCGATTGACCTTTGCGATCGTGGGCATTCTGGCGATTGAGGCCGGGCTCCTGACACCACCATTTGGTTTGTTGGTATACACCGTGAAGGCGGCCATTGAAGACCCACAGGTGGGCGTGCAGCAGATCTTTCGAAGTTCGGTCCCCTATTGGGGCATCATGCTGATCGGCGCTGTGCTGCTTGTGGCCTTCCCAGGCATCGCCAACTGGCTTCCAAGCCGACTGATGTAGAACAGGAGACAACGGATGCCTGCCTATTGGATTGCCCGGGCCAGAATCGGTGACGCGGTTGAATACAAACGCTATACCGATCTGGTGCCGGACATCATCAAGAAATACGGCGGTAAGGTGCTGGCGCGTGGCGGGGAATACGAAATTCTGGAAGGGCCGGAGTTCTTTCACCGCTTCGTCGTTATTGAGTTTCCATCCATGGCCGACGGTGCCGCTTGCTTCAAGTCCGAGGAATACAGGGCTGCGGCGGCATTTCGCCGAGCCAAAGGCGTGGGCGAAGTGCAGACTGTGGTCGTGGAAGGCGGCGACGCGACGGCTTGAGGAGGCTGAGATGAAAACTGACCAGGTGAGAATTGAGCGGCAGGGCGCCCCGGGCGTGATGCAGTTTGTTTCCGTGGACCTTCCACCACCTGGTAAGGGTGAGATCCAGATCCGTCAAACAGCCATCGGGTTGAACTATATGGATGTCTACCAGCGTTCAGGTCACTATCCGATTGGGCTACCGAGTACATTGGGACTGGAAGCTGCTGGAGAGATCGTTGCGGTCGGTGACGGATCGCTGGACCTGACCGTAGGTGACCGGGTTGTCTACGGCGGCGTATTGGGGGGCTACGCGACCTGCCGCAATGTGCCTGCAGCCCGGGTTCTCAGGATTCCCGACGGGATCGCCGATGACATTGCCGCAGCGTCGCTGATGAAGGGGATGACAGTCGAATATCTCTTCGAGCGAACCTACAAAGTGAAGCCCGGGGAAAAGGTGCTGTTCTTTGCGGCCTCTGGTGGCGTCGGACAGATCGCAGGGCAGTGGGGCAATCATTTAGGTGCGGAGATGATCGGCGTGACGTCGGGGGCCGAGAACTGCAAGCGGGCGATGGAACTGGGCTATGCACATGCGATCAATCGCAATTCCGACGACATTACCGCGCGGGTCCGAGAAATCACCGGCGGTACCGGGGTTTCCGTTGTGTATGATAGCGTCGGTAGATTGACCTTCGATACGTCGATTGCATGCCTCGCCACCTATGGGATGTTCGTTTCCTTTGGCGCCACGACCGGAGAGGCACCCGCTGTCGCTCCGAGCCTATTGCAGAAGGCTGGCTCTCTCTATTTCACCCGCCCCACGCTCGCCGACTATGTTGGACAACGTGCGGATCTGGAACACTCGGCATCCCGGGTCTTTGAGATGATCCTTGCAGGACATATCAAGGTGAACATCGATCAGCGGCGCCCGCTGACCGAAGTTGTGGCGGCCCATGCCGATCTTGAGTTGGGTGTTACAACGGGTTCCACTGTTCTGTTTCCCTGAGGTGGGAGAATTGGCCCAGTCTTTCGGCGACTATGCCTGTGGCTGGACGCGGCTGTAACGCTATTGGGGATTTCGCTGACCAATTCCTGATGGCAGTTCATTTAAGTTCCATGATGTCAGGTGTCGGGAACAATCGCTGGCGACTTGGGCACGTACGGGTTAACGGATCCGGATTTGGTGCAGGAACGCCTTTGGAGGTTCGGAATGGTGGCAGTTGAGGTGGCGGTCATTGGAACCGGATGGTGTGGTGGGATTCGGGCGCAGACGTTGGCAAATTCCGCTTTGGTCGACTCGTTGCATATATGTGAAATCCGGCCCGAGAGACTACAGGAGGTCCAGGCACTGACCAGACCGGCAAAGGCGACACTCGATTACCAGGACATCGTCTCCAACCCGGCCATCAGTGTTGTCTATATTTCAACGACTCCTGAACAGACTCATTACCCGATCGCCCGTGATTGCCTGAAAGCCGGTAAGCACGTCCTGTTGGAAAAACCCATTGCGCTGGAGTTCTGGGAGGCGGATGACCTGATAGCGCTGTCACAGGCCAATGACCTGAAGTTTACGATCGGCTATTCCCAGCGGTTCAATCCGAAGATCGCCTATGCCAAAAAGTCGATCGCTGAGGGCAAGCTTGGCAAGGTGGTCAACGTTATGGTCAGCCGCCATCTTTCACGTAACCTCGGCAAGAAAATTGCGAATCGGGTGAAGCTGTCGCCGGCGGCTATGGAGTCCACGCATGACCTTGACTTTGTCTTCTGGCTTCTGGAGCCGGCCAAACCGGTGCGAATATACTCACAGGGTGCTTACGGCTATATGAAGGAGTTGAACGGTTCCTACGACTGCATGTGGTCGACGGTGACGATGGATGACGGAACCCTTGTCGTGATAGGCGGCGGCTGGAATCTGCCGCCAAGCTATCCAAACTACTGTGGAACCTGGATCGAGATCACTGGAACAAAGGGCGCCTTGATCTTGGATGATACAGCGCGCGATCATTGGTTGAATACAGTGTCAGATGGCACACAGTATCCGATGTCTACCATGCCGGGCGAACAGGTGGATCACGTGTTTGCTGGGCAGATGGGACCTGAGACGATCCATTTCCTTGAGGCTGTTCTGATGGACCGGCCCGTAATGGTCGCCCCGACCCATGCGAGGCTGGTCATGGAAGCGTATTCGGCTGCCGATCTTTCCGCCGAGATCGGGGAGCCTGTGCTCCTTCCGCTGTCAAATCATTCTATCGCACTGCTTGCCGACATGAAGGCGGCTGAGTAGGGGGCGGTATGGCCAAGACAGTTGGGATCTTTGGGCTGGGGCTGATCGGTATAGCTCTGGCGAACCGTCTTTTGAGGGCAGGCTATAGCGTTGTTGGATCCGATGTGGATGAAGCGCGTGAAGCGCTGCTTCTGGAAAGAGGTGGGGTGCCCGCGGATCCCGATGCGGTCTGGAAGAGCGACATCATTCTCTCTGCCGTCTTCAGCACCGACCAGCTGGCCGACATTGTCGCCGCCATACCCGGTGCAGCCGATAGAGTGCTTGTCACAATGAGCACTTGCGATCCTGACGGGATTGTCGAGTTGGCGCAGATTGCCCAAAGACGTTCGGTCAAGCTCGTCGAAGCCCCGATCTCCGGTACGAGCCTTCAGGTCCTGCAAGGCAATGCGCTCCTGCTGCTCGCGGGGGACTCCGATGGGCTCGATGCCTTTGAAGATGTCGCTGATGCAATTTCGTCCAATCGGGTGCGGGTCGGTGCCATCGGCAACGGGAACAAGACCAAACTTGCGATCAACTGCGTTCTCGGACTGAACCGTTCCGCTGTCGCTGAAGGTCTCGTCTTTGCCGAAGCGCTGGGTCTCGATCCGGCGTTGTTCCTGCGGACAGCACTTCAGTCCGCGGCAAGGTCCGATGTGATGGCTGCGAAAGGCCCCTTGATGGTCTCTCGTGATTTTACCCCACTCGGACGGATCGCCCAATCCAGAAAGGACTTCAAACTGATTCACGAGATGGCCGCGCGCAATGGGCATGGGAATTTGCCGATGGTCAATCGATATCTCGACGTAATGGAAAATGCTGAACTCGAGGGCGACGGCGATCTCGACAACTCGGCTGTGCTACTTGCAATATCGCGAATGGCAAAGTCTTGAGGTTAAGGGTCGGCAAGAAAGATCGCTGCACTGATCAACAGCGGCAGACAGGCGAAATTCAGAGCGGTGGAGCAGACGACGAGTCCAGCCACACGCTCCGGGAATGGCCGGCGTTGCACTTCAGAGTGGAAGTGGGGCAGAAAAATCGCCCCTGCCTCCACGCCTTCAAGATTGAAGATCATGACCAAGGTCAGACCGGTGGTACCCCCCAACCACTAGCCTTACGCTCGCAAGCAATACCGACGCTCCGATATCGCGGACCTTCAGCTTCGCAAGCGCGCCTCCGAGCAGGATCAGCATAACTGGGATCAAGAGTCCTCCCAGAACCGCAGTGGTATCGGCGAAGACGGTTGGAGTCGGCAGATCGGTGATCCGGAACAGGAGCGCTGCCAGGATCGCCCAAACCACGGGTTCGCGAAACAGTTTCCCTAGTTCTGGATCACCTGTCACGATCACGGGGACAATTGTGTACTGGATCAGCGCGATTACGAAAAAGAAGGCCGCGCCAATTGTAAGTCCCTGCTCAGCAAATGCGAAAAAAACTATCGGTAACCCGGCATTGGGAAGCGAGAGGGATGGCAGGAATGTCCGCCATGGAAAGCGGAGAACAAGAAGCGCAATTGTGGCCAGTACGCCGCCCAAGAGGACCGCGACCACGGTAATTGATACGATGCGGGTGAGCGAGTCGTCTGGCAGGGTTGTGCCTGTCAGGGACGAGAACACCAGTGAAGGTGTCCCGATCAGCATCGCAGGCCGGCTCAGTGTTTCGGCTTTAAGGCCAATGCTCCGATACTCCAGGAAGAACCCAATCCTGACGACCACAAATATCGGAGTGACGACGTTCAGGATTTCGCTCGTCGCCTCATCCTGCTTAAGATTCTTTCTGTGCTGGGTCTTTGTCGCTATAGCTGGCCAGAAGGTCAAATGCCGAGATCATCCAAGCCTTCAATTTAGTCGCTAACGTCCATCACGAATCCTTATTTCCCAGTGGAATGGGACTGTTCTATCTCTTTGGAGTGCAAACGGAACCGAGGGAAAGGCGACCTCAGCAAGGAATAGGCTCCGGTCGGATCGATCCGGTTCTGTCGGTGAGCTTGATACGGGTCAGCCGGTCTTAATTGCCTCTTCGATCAGATTCTGGTCTGGTGCCGTGCCTACAGGATTGAGGGCCTCAGTTGACTGCATCGTGAAGAAGAGCAAGCACATTTCTGCCGAAGCATGGCTGATTGGCGGTCTCGCGCTCCTGAGCATCCTCGGAACGGCGTTCATGCCGTATCTCGTAGCTCCGCCCAAGCTGCTTTTCGGAAGGTCGCTGACGGCAATTCCGCCTTCTCTATTCCCGACACTGGTTCTGGGCACGATGGCGACCCTTGCCTGCCTGCTCCTCATTTTGCGGCGTGGATCGCTTCTGGAAACACATAGAAGGACTTTTGGAGACGGTGCGCTTTGGCGTGTAGTGATGCTGTTTGCGGCGATGTTTTTCTACGCGCTTACAATGATGCCACTTGGTTTCTTCATCTCGTCGGCCCTGTCAATGGGTGTGGTGGCTTGGATCTCCGGTAACCGCTCGCTCCTCCAGATTTGCGCGGTCTCGATTATCTGCCCGATCGGGCTCTATCTCGTCGCGACGCGCGGGCTTGCCGTGTCATTGCCTGAACTCAGTTCGCTCGAATTTCTTTATGCGCGGATTTTCGATCAATCGAATGCTGTGCCGTTCGTTTTCGAAGAGCGCTCGCCATGATCGGGCAATTTGCCGAAGGTGCGATGATGGCGATGCGCCCCGACACGTTTGTGATGATCGTGATCGGACTGTTCTCTGGAATGCTTGTCGGTGCCCTTCCGGGTTTTACGACACTTATGGCAATGGCGATTCTGCTGCCACTTTCCTTTTTCCTCGATCCATTGGTCGGGATCCCCTTTCTTTTGGGTGTTTACAAGGGGGGAATTTTCGGCGGGTCGGTTCCGGCGATTCTAGTGTCCATGCCTGGAACAGGGGCTGCGGTCGCTACGTCGATCGACGGCTATGAACTCACGAAAAAGGGACAGTCACGAAAGGCACTCGACATGGCGCTTTATGCGTCGATGATCGGCGATACATTCAGCGACATTTTCACGATCGTGATGATCTTCCCCATTGCGTTCCTGGTGATGCAGTTCGGTCCACCCGAGTTGTTTGCCGTTCTCTTGATGAGTCTCGTGATCATTGTGGCAACGTCGCGCACAAATCTGTTGAAGGGATTGGTGATGATGCTGTTCGGCCTTTGGCTCGCTCAGATCGGGACTGATCCAATCGGTGGAGTTGAGAGATTCACTTTCGGCATTTTCGATCTGAAATCCGGTATCCCTCTCTTGCCCATGCTCATCGGGGTCTTCGCGTTGCCTGAACTGGTCTATGCGGTTATGCGCGACGAGAGAGCGGCTGGATTTGCCAAGTTGGTCGGTGAGCGGTTGAGCAGGGCGGAATTCAAACGCTGCATCCCCACGATTCGGCGCTCGACAATGATAGGTACAGCCATAGGAATAGTTCCAGGCCTTGGCCAGGTTGTCGCGGCAATGATGGGGTATTCGGCTGCCAAGAATGCATCGCCTCACCCTGAAACCTTCGGGCAAGGTGAGGTAGAAGGAGTGGCTGCCGCTGAAGCGGCGAACAACGCGGTCAATGGACCGACACTGGTGCCGTTGCTGACTCTCGGTATTCCGGGAGACAACGTAACGGCGGTTCTGCTCGGTGCGTTCGTGGCGCAGGGGCTGAGACCTGGACCGCAGCTCTTCGAAGATCAGGGATCGATTGTATTTGGGATTCTCGTCGCAATGGTGCTGGCGAACCTGATGTTTGTCATAATCGGATATCTGTCAATTCCCCTGTTCGCACGGATTGTAACGATCAAGACCGGACTGCTGGTGCCAATTGTGATCATGTTCGCCTTTGCCGGGGCCTATGTGTTCCGCTCGGATCCGACGGATGTGCTTATGCTGGTGGTCTTTGGGCTGTTCGGACTGCTGGCGCGGGCTGCAGATTTCGATGTTATGCCCATGGTGATGGGCTTCATACTTGGAGAAGCTCTCGAATATGCGTTCGGTCAGACGGTCGCCATGGCCGGCGCTCATCCCCTTCAGTTCATTTTCATCGAACGCTTGGGCATGGTCGCTGTTTTGGCCGCGACGCCGCTCATCGGTTATGTCCTGTGGCGTAGGATGAACTCCGTCTCGACCGAGAAGGGCTGAACATAGGTCAGATCAACCAAAGGAGGAAGTCATGATCTGGAAATCTCTGAAGAGAATCACTGGCGCGGCATTCGTAGCAACGCTCTGTCTGGGTTCGTTCGCTTTTGCGGAATACCCCGAAAAGCCGATCACGCTTGTTATACCCTTGGGGGCTGGCGGTTCGCATGACTTGAATGCCCGGGTGATCACTTCGATTATCCCACAGTATCTTGATCAGGCGATGATCGTGCGTCTCAGCCCCGGTGCTGGTGGACAAAAGGGCACTCAGGAAGTGGCCAATTCGGTGCCGGATGGGTATACCCTGCTGTTTTCACACAATTACATCGATATGCTTCAGCAGCACGTCGAAAGCCTTCCCTATGATCCGAATGAGGACTTTGTCCCGGTGGCCCGCGTCAACTACGCGCCGATCGCCGTAGTCGTTCGTGGCGACAGCGAATTCAACAGTTTTGAAGACCTGATCGCTGCAGCCCAAGCCAACCCAGGCGGTATTGATATGGCGCATTCCGGAAATTGGGGTGCATTGTTCGTTCCGGCGGCTCAGATAATGAAGGCCACGGATTCGGTCTTCAACCTTGTGCCCTTTCAGGGAGGCGGACCTGCCATGCGGGCCTTGCTTGGGGGCGATGCTGACGTGACGATGGGCTTTCCGTCAACGCTTTCGTCGCTGGTGAACTCTGGTGACGTTAAGGTGCTAGCCACCGCTGGTGACGAGCGCATCTATGAGGATGTCCCAAGCTTTGCTGAACTGGGCATTGGCGGTGACGTAGGTTTCATGCACCGTGTGGTTCTTGCCCCTGCCGGGACGCCAGACGACGTTCTTGCCAAACTCGGTGAAGCCTTTACGGCATTGCAGGAAGATCGAACCTACACGCGCATGATGGGACGTCTGGGAGAGAACATCGACTATATCGGTGGTGCTGACTATCAGGCGATGCGGGTTGAGCAGTACAGGGCCTACAGGGATTTGGTTGAAGCCATCACGCAATAAGACAATTCCACCGTTTTGCCGGGCAGCCTTGCGCTGCCTGGCAAGAGTCAATCGGAGTAATGAAATGGTTGTAAGGGAAAAACCAATCTGGACTTTCCGTATCCACGCTCGACAGGAGACCAAAACGAAATCCAAGGTCCGGTCCAGGGACGTCAAGATGATCATTGACGAGCCCATTGAGCGCGGTGGAACCAACGAGGGCCCAATGCCGGTCGAGATGGTTTTCGCTGGTTTGGCCGGGTGCACACATGTGATCTCGAACAAGCTGGCGCAGGCCAACGATGTTGTCATCGAGGACATGGAGGTCGACATTGTCACAACTATGGACAGTCGGGGTACACGTCTGATCGAGCCGATTGACGTGCCGTTTCCGAAGGTTACCATTATCATTAAGACAACGATGACCGGCGATCCCGAAGGTATCAACGCTGTTGTGACCAAGCTGCGTGATCATTGCGCAGTTTCGAAGATGTTGCGCCAATCGGGCAGCGAAGTTACCGAGAAATGGACGGTCAACGGTGCGGCGTGGCAAATGGCCGCCTGAGCAGCTAGAGTCTGTCCATGTCTAGCGAATCGGCAAGCGTATCGAGCCGTCGCCGCAATGATTCCGGGATCGGGATGCCGTTCATTCTGCGGTTGGCAGACGTGGTCGCCAGCCGCTCGCCGGGTAACTTGATTTCGCTGACTCCCGGAAGCCGGGCGGATGACCTCATATCGTCCCAGACATTGTCGACCTGCGCTTTGAATTCACTGACATCGGCGAATGCCGCAATGTCGAGAGCGATGAGAAAGTGACCGGTGTTCGTGGTTGCCTTGGGATCGGCATTGAAGTCCACAACATCGGTGCCAAAGGCCGCTCCATTGAGCGTGCCGGCCAGAATTCCGAAGATCAAAGACAACCCGTAACCTTTCGGCCCTCCGATAGGCAGCAACAGCCCTTCACCGGCGCGCTTCGGATCTGTAAGCGGTCGGCCCTGCCTGTCGATCATCCACCCTTCCGGCAAGGTTTGGCCTTGGTCTGCGGCCGTCTTGACCTTACCATAGGCGGCAACGGTGGTGGCCATATCCAATATCACCGGGGGTTGTGTGTTGGACGGGATTGCTACCGAGATCGGATTTGTACTGAGTCGCAAATCAGTTCCTCCCCAGGGTGGCATGTGGTTCGCGCTGCCGACAGCTACGTAAAGCCCGATCATGTCCTGCGCCAACGGCATCCGAGCATATAGGAATGCAGGACCGGCATGGTTCGAATACCGGGCACCGACCCATGCGACACCACAAGCCCTGGCCTTCTGTATGGCCAGTTCGGCCGCGTACGACATGACCAGATGTCCGGGCCCATTGCCGCCATGAAGCAGGGCTGTGGCAGGGCGTTCAGAAATAACCTTGATCTCCGGATCGACCGACATCCCTCCGGCCCGGATCCGGGCAATATACTGCGGCAAGCGAAACACCCCGTGGCCGTCTTGCCCGCCTATGTCGGCCTCGGTCATCAATTCGGCCATTCGGGCGGCGTTGCCGGTCGGCATGTCGCAAGCTATGAAGGCAGAGGCGACAAAATCGTGAAGCCGTTCCACTTCGATCTTGCGCGTGGTGTCCATATCCATTTTGTTTCCCTACTTGATCCACTCTCGGAGACTACCGTGAGCCAAGAAGCCATTGTTCTGTATAGCTCGATCTCACCGTTTGCCCGCGGCGACGGCGTTGAAACCCGCATGATGATCGGAAGCGGTCGCGTCGATTCTCCGCCGTTTACCACGGGTACTACCGTGTTTCCCGCCGGATCCGCGGCCCCCATGCACAGCCACAACTGCGACGAACAGGTCACGATCCTCGAAGGTCGGGCTATGGCGGAGGTCGCTGGGAACCGGTCGGAACTCGGGCCCATGGATTCCAGCTTCATTCCGGCCGATGTTCATCATCGCTTCATCAATATTGGTGAAGGTCCATTGATAATCCTATGGATCTATGCGGCAGCGCATGTAACGCGGACCTTCACGGAAACGGGAGAGACTGTTCCACATCTATCTCCGAAAGACCAAGTCTGACGCACCGCTCCAACCGGCGCAGTTTTGGCCAAGCACTGCACGGAACGCGACCATCGACGTGGACCTATATGACGCCAATGATGCATCTGCCATTCACAGACATGGTAGGGAGTGGCAAGTACATTCGCAGCCATTTCGCTGCGCACCAACGGGGCGCTGATTACCGTTGGGGTTCAGTTCACTGAACATGGACATCCAAATGCACCCTTGCGATCGGTTTGCTGGCGCAGGCACCAAGAGGTCTGATGAATGCAAACGAGGCTGTAACGGCGCGATGCTCAAGAGGATCTCCGTCGGATCGCAAGGCACCTTAGCCAATGGGTTCACTGCTGGTTCTCAATCGGTTGAGAGCATTCACCGCTGGTTGTCGTTTCAGCTAAGCCTTTGGCAAAGCAGCCAATGAAGTTGCGAGGCTCCCGTTGGCCTGAGGGTGCCGATTTGAACGGTGTATGTTCATCCACAGTTCGGGCGCATAACAACACAGTCATGGATTGAGGTGTGGGGGTGTTGAGAACCAATGATTGATGATGCTCCCGATCAGTTTTCTGCTATCTATGCGGATTTGAAGGGGGTCGCCGATGAAACTTCAGCATCTGAGATATTTCATAGCTGTATTTGAAGAAGGATCATTCTCGGCTGGGGCCCAGCGCGTGAATGCGACGCAGTCCGGCCTTTCGATGTACGTGCGGCAACTTGAAGATCGGTATCAAGTGCAGTTGCTGAATCGCAGTTCAACCGGTGTCACTCCAACCGAGGCGGGCAAAAGGTTCTATCGAGATGCGGTGCGTGTAATGCATGCAGCGGGCGAGGCGGAAGCCAATCTGCGGGCTTTGTCCGGAGCAGTGACGGGCCACGTGACAGTTGGGTTGATGCCAACCTTTACACGTGCGGTAGTGGGACCTGCACTGATGCGGTTCTCCAAGGATTATCCCAATGTGAAAATTACGGTTCGGGAGGCTTATTCCGGCGAGCTATCACGCCAGATTCTGGCAGGCGAACTGGACTTCGCGGTCGTGCCTGCATTTGATGCTGACATGCCCCTGCGTTCCTGTCTGATGGGAACGGATCGAGAATATCTCGTTGTGTCAACCCAGAGAGACATTGCGCCAGACAGCGCCGTTCGGTTGTCAGACCTTCCCCCTTTGGATCTGGTGCTGCCCGAACGAGAAAATGTCCGACGCCGCAAGATCGATCAGTACCTTGCCACGAATGGGGTTGAGGTTGGACGCCTTATGGAGCTTGATTCCATGTTCACGACGCTCGATCTTGTGGCCCGTTCCGATTGGGCAACGATTTTGCCTGGGATCCTCTGTCAGCCGGATCTCGTCGGCGACAGGCGGCGGGTGATTTCGATTACGGGACCGGAACTGACGGTCGACTATCTGCGGATTGAGTCGATGTCGGTCCCGCTCAGCGATGCAGGTCAGGCGTTCTACGGTTTTCTCATGGATGAGTTGGCAACTGCATTGGAGGATCTGGTGTCTCGTGTTGAGCCAGATGGTGTTAGCTTCGCGTCAGCGTCCAGTTCAAGTCCTTGACAATCGCCTCGGTCCGGTCGCAGCTGACGCATTGGCCCCCTTGGCCTTGAGCCGGTGCGTTACCGCAGGGTATCGAACGCAAGATGCGCCATGCTGGGAGTCGTCGTTGACCCGCGCGATGCCGTGAGGATAACTGCCGGGCCATGAGCGGTTGGAATCCAGCCGGTTACCATGCGATGACGGTTTTGGTGTATCGTCTGGGGCGGGCGGCGCAAAGCGCTGGAACCCTCGGCTGACCGCTGGCGCCTTCAGGCAGGTCATCGCCAGCCGCCTGCAGTGCGGCCAATATTTGCTGTTCTCCGCATATTCACTGTACAACGAACACCGCGGGAATGGCGACTTCCGAAAGCCACAGGTCTGAAGACGAAACGATCGAAAGGCTCCCCGAAGCTCTTCGGGAACTGCCGGAGGTGAACGCCCACGGCCCTATGATTCGGCCGATGGGCCACGGCGACCGCGATATCGACGCCGAGACCGAGTTCAACACGGGCGACAGGGGCTGCGTTCTGCTCATCGACATCAGGAAATCCGTTTATCCGCGTGATGCCCAGCAGGTGCTGTGGCGGCTCGACCGCCATATGGCCGCGGGCCACGCCGAACGCAGGAAACGGATGGTGGCGCCGCTGGCCGCTGAATCCATTTCGCCTGGCGCCAGGGATCTTCCGGAGAGCCGAAAACGCGGGTTCCCTGACACCGGTGGAAGCCTCTTCATTCCTGTGCGCGGCGCCTATGTCTGTATCGAAAGGCCGCCCCCGAAGACGCTACGGAAATCGGTGCGCGGCCTGTTCAGAGGCAGGCGCCCGCAGGTGCTCCACGCTCTGCTGATCCGCCGTGACGGATGGTTCGGGGTCGAGGGGCTTGCCGAATCCGCCGGGGCTTCGCCTGCGAAGGCTTCGGAGAGACTCCCGGCCCTCGAGCGCCTGGCGGTGAAAGGGCAAGGGCCGTCCAAGGAACGGGGGCTCACCGCTCCCGGTGCGCTGCTGGATGGATGGCGGAAGCGGACGCTGGCCGCGCCGCGGCGGCGGGAATGCCGCCGCTTCCACGTTCCGGCGGGCGACCCTGAAGCCATTGCGAACCGCCTTGTCCTCAGCCTGCGGACGGCCCGGTCTCGACCAAGCGTCAACAGAACAGGGTGCGGCGCGGACCCATGCGCCGTTTCCTGCCTCCGTTCCGCGTGTGACGTGTCGGCTGACGTTCGGCCGCCACGTGAACGAGCCGTACGCGGAACCGGAAGCAAGAACTGTGAGTGAAGGCGGCAATCCCGATGCCAACGAGACGCGCTCGCGCGGGGGATTTCTGTTCAGGGAGCACGTCGGCCCGCCTTGGCTGGCGAGCTCCGTGCAGGTCCATCTTGATTCGCTGCGCAGCGGCGGGCGTGGCAAGGAAATGGCAGAACGCCTCCGGCGTGAAAGGACCGGTTTCAGATGAACAGGCCGGATCAAGCCAGCGGCTACAGGAACGGTGTGGCCGAAGACCGCGAACGGGTTTCCGTGACGCCGCTTCGCGGGCTCGGCCCGTGGCAGGACTCGGTATACCCCGGGTGCGGTCTGACGCCGCGCCATCCCACCAAGGCCCGGCCGCCGCAGGTCCCACCACATGCGGGGACCAGCGACGTCGGTACCGTCGCCGAACCGCAGATGCACGCGGACACGGAAGCGGATCATTCGCTTGAGGAGAACGTCAGGAAGCTGGGTTCCGGGCGCGGCGAAAACGCCAAAGGCGAAAGCGTCCCATGGCGTTGGCAGGCGAAGGTCGAAGGCGGAGCGACGGTCATCCCCAAACTACCGGCCAATGATCCCGAACCTAGCGACGGGAAGGTCCAGCCGCTGCCGCCCGAGGGGAATGTCCCGGCCCTGGAAATTCCTCACCCGTCGATGGTCCTCGACCATCACGAGGCCAAGGAGACCGGCGCCGCGCTGCCGGGCGCCGTCGCCGTCGCCACCGAAACGATCCGGCACGCCGACATGGTGAGCTGTACTTGCCTGAAGCCCTACTCACTCGACCATCAGCATGAACGCAGGGACACCCACGATCCTGTGCAATGCCTTGAACATCGCGGGGGCGGGCTGGAAGCGACTGCCGCCGCGTTCGGAGCCGCACGGGAAGGCAAACACAGAAAATCCGTCGAAGCCGCCCTGAAAATCCTCGCCACGCGCTTCGCCGACGACGAGGAAATCGACAGCTATGTGGAGGATGGGCCGGTCGCCGTTGCGAAATTCGAGTTAGGCGATGACGTGGAAACGCGGGTGGCACGAATGCTGCGCCAGTGCGGTTCGGCCGGCCCGTCATGCTTCTGCTGCGGGAATTCGGGGCATGAGCTATTTCGGCGATCCGGAACAGGGAGAGCGGCCTCGCGAATTTGAAGCGATCGGCGAAGGAGCATGGGGCGGCATCCAGGCGCTGATACGAAGCAGGGTCGAGGACGGTTCGTTCGGGACAACCTATCCGAAGACGTGCGACGATGGCCCAGGTCCGGTCGGCACTGACGCCAATTCGTTGGCAAACGCCGTGTGCGCAGAGATCCCGGCTTTTGCCGAGCCGCCGTGATACGACTGGTCCACGGACGTGCCGGACACGCTCGCCATTCTCGACCTGATCGAGTTTTCCTGGCGAACGATCGGCAAGCCGATCAAGGGCAACTATCACGGATTCTTCGATCACCACCACCTGAGCTTCGATATCGATGCCGGTCGCGACGAGTTTCGCGAGGCCGTGAACCGGATTTTCCGGCGTAACGGGCTTGCCTACGTATTGCGGGAGGGCGGATAGATCGAAAGGTTGGCGCCGCCGGTTTTGCGATAGGTGTTGGCGTCCGCCATGTTCCGCACCGGCGATAGTGAGCTGGATGCGCTGCTGGAGAAGGCGCGGGGGAAGTTTCTCAACGCCGATATCTCGATGAGGCGGGAATCGCTTGAAGCTCTGTGGGATGCATGGGAACGCCTGAAAACCTTGAACGGCCCGGACAAGAAGACCCAGTTCGCGGTCATGCTCGATAAGACGGCGGGACCGTCGTCTCCGCTATTCCGGGAGGCGATTGAGAAGGAGGCGCGCGAATTCACGCGCCTTGGCAATCAACTTCGAATCCGCCACGCAGAAACCGACCGAGAGCCGGTCGTCGAATGCGGTCACGTCGATTACCTGTTCCACCGGTTCTTCGCCCTCATAGCGGCCGTCCTGAAGGCGGAGGGACGTGGATGGTCGACCTGAAGCGCTCGCAGTTCCGCACTATCGAGGATGCAATGGCCTATTCGCAGGGCTTCAGCTATGTGCTGGATTTTTCCGACCTTACGATCTCCAAATTCGTAGAGGACGAATTCGACATCGACTTCGATGATTCCAGATATGCGGCGAACGGAAGCTCGAAACGAGACCGCTTGACGATCTTCATCGCAACCGAAGATGAATACACGGTCGCGAAGATCTTGCGGGCGCTGTGGGACAGGCGGGAAGGCCTGATCTACAAGAGTGTGGGATTGATACCCCTAGGCTCGGCGAGGGTGCCTGTCAGATGCGCCGCCGGGCAGTCTGGCAGAAGCGGGAACGTCGTCCGGGCGGGCGGCAGTAGTGGCGGGCGAGCCTCGCGGTGCCCCAGCGCGTGTGGCAGCAGTAGGCGCCATGGCGGGCGAACGTCCGGCGGGGCCGGGACCGTGGACCGGGCAGGCGAAAAGCCTTGCATCGCGCCACGCCTCCGTGGCAACGTATTACCTGCTGCTGGGCGGGAACGGATGGCGGGTTCGCACTCGTCGGCCGTGTCATCATCGTTGGTGGAACTTCGGATGATGCGGAACGCCGCCCGGTCATCAAGGCCGGACGGAGGCTCCCCGGCTGGTCGGATAAGGTCCGTACTGCTTGGAAAGAGGACCGGGACGCCCGCGTCAGGCGGTGGAACGCCCCGTCCTGTCCCGCAATGATCCGGCCACGCCCATAAACGCGGCCACAGCAATCGGAACGGAACCAGGCACTCAGGGCGAAACAACGCGGGATTCAACGTCCACGCCATCGCGGCCGAGGCCGGCCCGGACATGTCGGCCTTCCCATCAGCGCAGCACTCGGCTCCTGGCTGGGGCTGGTGCCGGGAACCCGCAACGTCGGCGGCAGGTCACTGCCGGGGCGCCTGCCCAAGGTCGTCAACAAGGTCGCGCAGGCCCCGGGGTTTAGCCTAGGATTCTTGGCTCTGGTCTATTTCTTGGCCCATAGTCCTGGTGCACGTGCCAGGCGGATCAAGCCACAGCGGCATGACAGGAATCTTGGGTTACACCCCAGGCCCCGCCCATGGCAGCTATGTCTGTCGGCGGGATCCAGACGTCCATCGGCGCCCGGCACCGCACGCGCCTCGCCCGGAAAGACGCGCCGGTTGCGGCGACCACGACCGTGCGCGAGTTCGCCTGCCTAGTCCCCACGATGGTCACGCGGGGGTACGGGTACGTCGACCGTGGGATGGAGACCTACGCGCGCCGCCGCGTCAACCGAACCGTCACGAACCTCGGCCGACGGGCCATACAGCTCGGCTGCCAGTTGGTCAGGATCTCCGAAAGTCCGCTATCCGGAAATGGCGTGGAATCAGTGGCCTAGGGGTGATTTACCCGGAAGTGGAACCTGGGAACGAGTGAAGTGTGTGCGGGACCGGATCGGACGCCGTGCCTTGCCTTGGACCGTCGGCCCGGGCGTTTCCCTCTGGGGGCCTACATTCTCCAGCGCAGCGTGGTATGGACACCGAAGTCGTGGGCCGCATGCCGCCAACCATCGTCCTCAGAGACCGAGATCTCCAGTGTCGTGCTCGGCGAGATCCGGTATGCACCACCGACCCCGAGCATGACAGCCGGGCCGGAGAGCGGTGCGAGCGCCGACCTGCCGTAGGGCGTCGAGTTCACGTTCAACTGCGCCGTTAAGGAAAGGCGGTCCAGCGGCCGCCATGTCACCCCGAGGTGCCCGAAGGCGACGACCCGTCCACCGAGCCCGGATAGGGGCGGCGTTCCAGTCTGGACGCCGAGCGACGCCCCGTACAGCCAGGTGCGAGGCTGCCCCCGCTGTCCGGGCAGCCTTCCGGAAGTCTCCGCCCAGATGGACGCTGACAGGCGGCCCGAACCGGTGAGCTCGTCCGGGTCGCCTGTCGGGAGCCTGAGGCCGCCACGCAGCGCCAGACCGTCATTCCGAAGCGGATTCCACGCGGGTTTCCGGCCTAGGCCGAGCATGATGTCGCCCGGGGCGGTGATCGGGCGCCGCACGTCGACGTGCGTGACGCCATCCTTGGTGTGGACAAGGGCGAGCTGCCCGTGGGGCGTGGCGTCTCGGCCACCCTGCGGAAGGCCGAAAAAGTCATGCCAATCCTCGATGAACCCGTCGAAGGTTCCCCGTGTGTGTGAAACGGCGGAGACTTCCACAATGCCCTCCCATCCGTTGCCCAGACCGGACCGCAGGGCGATGGTCTGCCGATGGGTTTCCCCGTCCACGAGCAGTTGTTCCGCACGGGACCGTGCACCGGTCATGTGCGAGGCCATGTCCAATGAGACCGTCACCTCGGACATGCCCGGCGCTATGATACAGGTGCCGTGCCGGGGCGGCAGGCCATAGGCGAGGTGGAACGGATCTAGGTTGGATGTCCGGAGGGGTGTTGGTCCGTCGCACGGCGGCTGCCCTCCGGCCATGGCGGCGGCGCCCATGGCGAGCGCCAGCGCGCAGCCGAGGAGCGGCGCCGGCCCTCCCGCGCCTCCCCGCCCGGGCACTAGAACTGGCGCACGAAGCTGAGCTCGCCCCCGGTGCGCCGGTAGTCCGCCTGCTGCGCGTTGCTCTTCCGCCACCCCCGCGTGACGGAGACCTGCGGGCTGAAGCCCCGGACGGTCAGGCCCCCCTTGAGCGCGGACAGGCGGACGGAGCGCGTGGAGTCCTCCCGCCTCCCGCCGTCCACGACATTCTGCGGCGGCCTGCCCGGCCCCTCGTAGCGCGTCCAGCTCCCGGTGAGCGTCCCCGAGACGCTGAAGCCGCGCGGAAGGTCGGCGCTGGCGCCGAGCGAGGCCCTCCGCGTCCGGTTGCGCAGGTCCCCTTCCGCTGGCCGCTCCCGCGCCCAGCCGGCGCGGAGGTCCGTCCGCAGGACCGGCGTCGCCGCCCACCGAAGCCCGGCGGAGAGGTCGACCGCCGGGCCGTCGAGATGGGCGCTCACGTCATGGCGCCGGGCTCTCCATGACGCGCCGAGCTGGCCCGAGACGCGCGGGGTGAGCTGCCTGAAGGCCTCCATGCGGAGCCCCAGGCTCCGGCTGGTGGGCTGGTCGTTCCCCTGCCACTCCCGGCGCGCGGTGAGCAGCAGGCTCGCCTCCGTCCGCGGGCCGGCCAGCCAGCGCGGCCCGACATGGCCGCCAAGCCCCATGCTGTCGAATTTCGACCCCCCGTACTCGCGCCGGAAGACGTCGGCCCCGAGGCGGAGCCGCAGGTCCGGCGCGAGCGGCTGCTGGTACTCGCCGCCGGCCCAGACCGAGACGCCGATGCCGGACTGCTCCCCGCCGTCGTCCAGCCTGAACGGCAGGCGCTGTCCGAAGACATCGAGCATGACCGTCTCGTCGGCATCGGCCGCGCCGATGTTGGTGTCGGGGGCCAGCGCCATGCCGAAATACCCGCTCCAGCGCTTCCGGGCGCGGATCATCGCCAGATGGCGGTTGATGTTGGCCACGACCGGCGGCGGCGGGTCCGCGGCCAGCGCCCGCTCGAACTGCCGCCTCGCCAGCCCGTCCCGGCCGCCGCGCAGGAAGAAGGCGCGGGCGAGCTCGAGGCGCACCCTCACATGGTCCGGATGCGCGTCCAGGATCGCGCGGAAGAGGGATATGGAGGCGTCGAGGAGCGCCTCGGGGTCCCCGGCCTGCGGGGACTGCGCGGCGGCGGCCATGGCCATGCCGGCGTCGAAAAGCAGGTCCACCGCCCGGGCGTCCCTCGGAAGGTGCGGGCGGACGGCGGCGACCGCGGCCTCTATCTCCCCCTGGAGCAGCAGGGAGACGGCGGCGTCCAGGTCCCGCTCGACGGGGCCCTGGGCCGGAGCCGCCGGCAGCGGATCCGGGAGGTGCTCCGCGCCCTGGACGGCCGTGCCGGACAGGCAGGCCAGGGCCACGGCGAGCGCCGGGAAAAGGTTGGAAAGGAAACTGCGCATCTCGGTCGTCCTCCGGATCTGTGCGGGCCCGCGGCCGAATCCCTGTTCCCATGTCCCGCCCACGGACGCAAGCCGAAAAGGGAGGGAAGGAGGGCAGAAAAAACGACCCAGTCCGGCCGACGGCCGCCTTCCGAACCGATCGTGGCAGGGAACCGGATGGCGCGGAAGACCTGCGGAAAAAAACCCCGGCGGGCATGGCCCGCCGGGGTGGGGTTGGAGGCAGAGCGACCGACCGTCAGGCGCGGGCCGCTCCACTCGTCCTCTGGATCAGAAGCTGAACGCAAGACCGAGCGACCAGGAGTTGTTCTTCTTATCACCCATGTTGCGGTTGGCAGTGGTGTTTCCGTCAGCAAACTTCGACGTGTCCGTCGTATCGGCGCCAGCCCCGAACTGCAGGGTTGCGCCGCCGCCGAGGGCATGGGTCACGGTGAAGCCGATTCCCGTAACGTCCTTCTCGCGCATCCGGCTGATCGAGGTCGTGCTGTATGTCTCCTCGATGTTCTTATTACCCCAGTTCGCGGCGACGGTCGTCTGACCGAAGGTGTAGCCTATTCCGAGCCCGATATGCGTGGTTTCCGTCTTGCCCGTCGCATTGACCGGTGTCGCTGCATCGTTCATGCCGGAATACTCATGATCTTCCCTGGAAAAGTTTCCGACCGCCTTCAGTCCGCTGGTGAGAGCGGCCATGACGCTGCCACCGACGATTGAACTGTCCTTCTTGGTCCCGACCGCGAAGGTTGATGCTCTCTGGCTAGTGACGCCCGCAGCGTCGACGACATAGTTGGCTTCCACGTCAGGTGACCGGAGGCTGAGTGCTGCCTTGAAGTCAGCCTTTGTGGCGTTCAAGGCCCGGGAGTTGAGGTTGTTGTCCTGCAGCGAGGCCATCGGCTTTCCTAGCATGTCCTCACCTTGTTGGTAGCCGAGGCCGACCGAAATGGTTCCCATGGGAACGGCCATGGAGTAGGTGGCGCCAAGACCGATGACGGCACTTCCGTCACCAGCACCCGGTGTCTTGTCATTCAGGCCGTCCAGGTCGTCGTCGAGCGCAGCGGAGACGGCGAATCCAAAGGGCCCGGTCGCGATGTCGTAGCGGAGGATCTGGCCGTCGTGCATACCGTCGAGGCCTGCGTTGCCGCTGAAGCCGCCGTGCTCCTGGTTGTCGCGGATGGAGCCGTGGCCCACCGCGTCGACCTCGGTCATGGCCCAGTCGAAGCCGCCGTCGGTGTCGCCGAGGGTCAGGTTGCCGAATGGACCCTTCACGTAGATATTTATGCCGCCGTGGTGGTCGTCTTGGCTGGTCGCCGCATCAACGACATTTCCCTTGGCATCCTTCGGGGGTGAAGCGCTGTTGTCGTTGCTGACTTCGCTCAGGTCGATGGCGGTCCCGAAGGTCAGGCCGCCGTCGGTCGTGCCCTCCATGGCGAACGTCACGTTGACGTCAGTGTGGAAGCGGGCGCTGTCGTTCTTGGATCCGGCGACGCCCATCTCGGCTGCGCCGCTGAGGGTGATTTGGGCTGCGCCGGCTTCTTTGCCGATGACCATGGTCTGGGCGGCCGCTGCGCTGGCGGCCATCACCAGCGCCGAGGCTGTGAGCAGTGTGGTTCTCGTTCTCATAACGTTAATCCCAGTTAAGTGTGTATGGGTCTTGGCGTGTGGTTGAATCCAGTGCACCAGAGCGGCCTATGGCACTGCTTCCGGATGCAATTCGGCCTCCGGCCAAGGGCTGTTGGATGCAGGCCCAAGGGGTGGATGCAAAAACGCAACACCCAGAAAGGGAAATGTTCCCGGGGCCGTGAATTTCATGAAATTCTATGTGAAAAGCTGCCTTGGCGCACGGTTTACGACCGCGCACCGAGAACCAAACACACTTAACTGGGATTAACGTTATGAGAACGAGAACCACACTGCTCACAGCCTCGGCGCTGGTGATGGCCGCCAGCGCAGCGGCCGCCGAGGTCACGCTCAGCGGCTCCGCTGAGATGGGCGTCGCCGGCTCCAAGGACGACAGCGCCCGCTTCCACACCGACGTCAACGTCAAGTTCGCCATGTCGGGCGCTACCGACGGCGGCCTGACCTTCGGGACGGCTATTGAACTCGCCGAAAGTGGTGACGGGTCGAATGCCGTGGACAACGACGACGAGCACGGCGGCATAAGCATCTATCTGAAAGGACCGTTTGGCAACCTGGAACTCGGCGACACCGACGGCGGCTTCGACTGGGCGATGAACGAGGTCGCCATCGGCGGTGCCATCCGCGACGATCACGAGCACGGAGCCTACAGCGGCAACGGCGGTCTTGACGGCAAGCACGATGGCCAGATCCTCCGCTACGACAACGCCATCGGACCCATCGCTTTCGCTGCCTCGGTCGAGCTCGACGACGACCTTGGCGGAACGGACGGCAGCAACACCGGCGATCCGATCATCGGTCTCGGCGCGAAGTACTCTATGGGCATGCCGGGCAACGGAACAACGGTCGGAGTTGGCCTCGGCTACCAGCGCGGAAGCACCATGAATGATGAGATGGCCGAAACCAAGCATTCCATCATGGGCCTGAGCGCGGACGTCAGCATGACTGGTGGGCTCGAGGTGCGGGTGAACCACTCCAGGCAGAATGACGACAAAGGCGGCGGCATGGAGACAAAGACAACGCACACAGGGCTCGGGCTGGGCTACACTGCCGGCCTGATCACCGTTGGCGTCAACGTCGGCAGCATGACGAAGGATATGGGTGCGGATGGCGACGAGAAAACCAAGGGTGGCGGCGTGTCCGCAGTCTATGACCTCGGCAGCGGCGCCAAACTGCAGTTGGGTATTGGTGCCTCCGAGACGGAAGAAGGTGCCACAACAACTGACAAAAACAAGTGGTCGCTCGGGCTGGCGTTCAGCTTCTGATATAGGGCTTGGCCGTGCATATGGCGGCCGGACGCTCCGAACCCCCGGCGGGCATGGCCCGCCGGGGGTTCCCGATTCCGGGAGGCCGTAGCGCCACCCGGCTTCCCCGTCCCGCCGGATCCGGATGGTGGCCGTCGATCGGGTCGGGTAGCTTGCCTCCCAAGGCAATCGCTTTCGACCTTCTCTCTTCGTGCTGATGCCTGAAGTCATCCAAGCCTAACGAAAAATCACCACTCAAGCGCAGAACCACTCCTGGTTTGTTCTGTTCAATCACGAGAAAATTACAAACGCGATTGCCCTGCCTTCCCTCCTTCCCTCCCTTTTCGGCTTGCGTCCGTGGGCGGGACATGGGAACAGGGATTCGGCCGCGGGCCCGCACAGATCCGGAGGACGACCGAGATGCGCAGTTTCCTTTCCAACCTTTTCCCGGCGCTCGCCGTGGCCCTGGCCTGCCTGTCCGGCACGGCCGTCCAGGGCGCGGAGCACCTCCCGGATCCGCTGCCGGCGGCTCCGGCCCAGGGCCCCGTCGAGCGGGACCTGGACGCCGCCGTCTCCCTGCTGCTCCAGGGGGAGATAGAGGCCGCGGTCGCCGCCGTCCGCCCGCACCTTCCGAGGGACGCCCGGGCGGTGGACCTGCTTTTCGACGCCGGCATGGCCATGGCCGCCGCCGCGCAGTCCCCGCAGGCCGGGGACCCCGAGGCGCTCCTCGACGCCTCCATATCCCTCTTCCGCGCGATCCTGGACGCGCATCCGGACCATGTGAGGGTGCGCCTCGAGCTCGCCCGCGCCTTCTTCCTGCGCGGCGGCCGGGACGGGCTGGCGAGGCGGCAGTTCGAGCGGGCGCTGGCCGCGGACCCGCCGCCGCCGGTCGTGGCCAACATCAACCGCCATCTGGCGATGATCCGCGCCCGGAAGCGCTGGAGCGGGTATTTCGGCATGGCGCTGGCCCCCGACACCAACATCGGCGCGGCCGATGCCGACGAGACGGTCATGCTCGATGTCTTCGGACAGCGCCTGCCGTTCAGGCTGGACGACGGCGGGGAGCAGTCCGGCATCGGCGTCTCGGTCTGGGCCGGCGGCGAGTACCAGCAGCCGCTCGCGCCGGACCTGCGGCTCCGCCTCGGGGCCGACGTCTTCCGGCGCGAGTACGGGGGGTCGAAATTCGACAGCATGGGGCTTGGCGGCCATGTCGGGCCGCGCTGGCTGGCCGGCCCGCGGACGGAGGCGAGCCTGCTGCTCACCGCGCGCCGGGAGTGGCAGGGGAACGACCAGCCCACCAGCCGGAGCCTGGGGCTCCGCATGGAGGCCTTCAGGCAGCTCACCCCGCGCGTCTCGGGCCAGCTCGGCGCGTCATGGAGAGCCCGGCGCCATGACGTGAGCGCCCATCTCGACGGCCCGGCGGTCGACCTCTCCGCCGGGCTTCGGTGGGCGGCGACGCCGGTCCTGCGGACGGACCTCCGCGCCGGCTGGGCGCGGGAGCGGCCAGCGGAAGGGGACCTGCGCAACCGGACGCGGAGGGCCTCGCTCGGCGCCAGCGCCGACCTTCCGCGCGGCTTCAGCGTCTCGGGGACGCTCACCGGGAGCTGGACGCGCTACGAGGGGCCGGGCAGGCCGCCGCAGAATGTCGTGGACGGCGGGAGGCGGGAGGACTCCACGCGCTCCGTCCGCCTGTCCGCGCTCAAGGGGGGCCTGACCGTCCGGGGCTTCAGCCCGCAGGTCTCCGTCACGCGGGGGTGGCGGAAGAGCAACGCGCAGCAGGCGGACTACCGGCGCACCGGGGGCGAGCTCAGCTTCGTGCGCCAGTTCTAGTGCCCGGGCGGGGAGGCGCGGGAGGGCCGGCGCCGCTCCTCGGCTGCGCGCTGGCGCTCGCCATGGGCGCCGCCGCCATGGCCGGAGGGCAGCCGCCGTGCGACGGACCAATACCGCGAGGTCCTCCATAACCGGATTGAAGACGACTGTCCCGTGACAGGACAATGATGGCATGGTGATCCACAATTCCTAACTGCGGGACCTGCTGAAGCACCACGGACCAAATCCGAGATAGAGGAACGTTCTTTGGTCGTGAACGACTGCCAGCAACAGGTGCGTGGCTGCCTTCAAGGCAGTCGAAGGCAATTCCATAAGGTCCAAACTGGCAAATGGACAACGAAACGGTGCCCGAAATAGGCGGCTGAACACGCCTAACTCGCTCGTCACTGGAATAGGGACGAGCCCTGCCTCGGGATCGCCCGGAACCCGATGGACATGCAGTCGGTATCTGACCATGTTCCGGCAGAAACGAATCAGACCTGTGCGGGGCTATGGGCGAAGACCACGATCTGATGGCAAAGCTTGCCAAGCTGGAGGCGCTGTTCAGGCGAGCGGGCAGTCCGGGAGAGAGGTCGGCAGCGGGTGCCGCGATTGAGCGGTTACAGGGGCGCCTAACGGGTTCGGGACAGATGCCGGAGCCCGAGGTCGAGTCGCAGCATTCGCTGCCTGACGTCTGGTGCGTCAAGCTATTCTGCGCGGTGTGTCGCAAACATGGCGTGCGGCCCTTTCGCTACAAGCGGCAGCGTCGCACCACTGTCATGGTGCGCGTTCGCGAAGAAGGGTTCTACCGGGAGGTCTGGCCGGAATACTGCCAGCTTCATGCCGAACTGGCCACCTACTTCAACGACGTGACCGACCAGCTGACCTCGCGCGTCATGGGGTCGGGAGGTAGCGGTACGCTTGATCTTAATTGACGGCCCCGTTCCGCTCCGAAATGCAACATCATCCGCACAGTCACCCGATGGACCGACAGGGGATCGGATCGGGAGTTGGTGGTCAGCTCTGGCAGGTTCTATTGAAGCGGTTCCATGCACAAACCATCCGATGGGGCTTTGTTGGGTCAAGGCGGGGGCGGATCACCGCCCCCGCAGTTCCCCCATGCACCCCCCAGCGTTCGCGCCAAATATTCGGGATGTCACAAACGGTGAGCTGTCAGCGTCAAGATCAAGGGAGTTTCGGATCTCGCCAAAAGCCCGCTCCCTGCTCATGCTGCTGTATCCAAAAATACCGGCAGGTGCACAATTACTCTTTGAAGGTCGGTTCGTGCCTGTATCCATAAGCCAGTGCCAAAAGGATCTCGAACTTGTCAAAGATATACGAGTATCGTTCGTCATCGGGCACGAGGTGTCGCAGAACCTCCCGCAAACTGGCATGCATCCACTTGTTCAGAGGAGCACAGTGCCTCTTCATTCCCTCGAGCATATTCATGGAAGACATGCCGTCCGGCGGGAGGGTTTCCGAAGCGGATACATCCTGGGAATCCTCCCGTTTGACCGTGGTTCCGAGCAGGTCGCCCACGAACCCAAGGCGGTCGGCCTCCACCGCACCAAGTCCAAGTGCGTAGAGCAGAAGTGACGCCGGATATTTCCGCAGGTCGAGCCAGAGGCTCAGACCGGCTCGCGGGCCAGGCGGATACAGCCTTGCCAATGCGCTTTTCCAGATGGCGTGGTGTTCCCCTTCAGCCCAGAACGCCCCGACGGATGCCATGGCCAGCAATGTGGAACACGCCGCCTCATAGTTCCGGACCCGGCTTGTGACGGAAACCGTATCGGGGCGCGGGCCTCCCTCCGCCGCATAGGCTTCCGTCGACGTGAGTTCGACAACACGCTCGACCTCGGCATGGACGAGATCCCTCAGCTGTATCCGGTACCGGGTGTCCGAGACGTACCGCTTCAGGCTTCCGACGGCGGCTTCCACAGACAGCGGGTGGGGTCTGGAGAATTCCCTGATCGATTCGACGTGTTGCCGAAGGCCGCGGAAGAATGTGCCGGCATCCGGGATGTCGATCACTTCCGCCCTGCGATGGGCGATCAGTTTCCGGGCCTCTTCACCTGGCTCGCCGCGGGTCGCCCGGAAGGTCGTGAATCTCCGCCCATCCGCAGACGATCATGCCGGATTCGTCGGGAACGCGGTCAAGCAGGCGACCGAACCCGGCAGGACATTCCTCCGGCTCCGCATGCGTGTTTCGGATGCGCGGATCAAGATGGCCGCCGCGGACCTTGAGGACGCACACCTCCGTATGGATGGGCGGGAGGGCCCCGGCGACCTGGTCAGGCGCGCTCGGAACGGCTGGCTCGATGCCCTGGTCCCGGAGCGCGGTCTCCATGGGACGGTCGAAGCTGGTCGTGAGGATGGCCTTCGCGAACCCGCTGGCCACCAGTCCGGCGATGGTGCGATGCGCATCGGTGGGTCCCTTGTCCCCCTCCTCACGTTTACTGCCCGCTGGTTCCCGGCAACCACGCGGAAGCCGCTGTCTTTCGGCGGCGGCCCCGGCCAGCCTGTCGAGGAGTCCGGAACAGTCCGCCGCCGCGCCGAATTTCCCGTGATGCCATTCATCGGGCGCAGGCCCTCAGGCCTCTCCGTGAAGCGCCGCCAGCCTCCCTGTCAGGCCGAGGGTGGTTTCCCATCCCGCGGGGACGTTCGCCGCCCCGGACACGCCGGAGCCCGGAAGAAGCGCGTAAGCGCCGGGATTGGCGCGCGCTGGAAAGGCGGGCGGATGGATCGGTTCGATCATGGTCCCGCCGGAAGGCCTGTACGTCGGGTCTGTCTGGATGAAGGTCCCGCAGGATCCAGCCACGGATGACGAACGCCGCGACCGCGTTCGTTCCTGTGGCGACGTCCCTGCCCGAGGCCCGCCTTCGGACCGCCCTCGGTCAGTGCCGCCTTCGGGGTTCGAAGACCTCATCCAGGGTGCCGGCGCCGATCAGCGCGTCAAGCCAGCGGTCGAGGGTCTCCACGTCCGCCGAAAGCACCATGTCGGCGCGAGCGTCCGGAACGTCCCCGAACCTCTTGCGGGCCAGTCGGAGCAGCGTCTCGGCCTTCCCTGCCGCAAGGCCCTCCGCCTTCCCTGCCGCAAGGCCCTCCGCCTTCCCTGCCGCAAGGCCCTCCAGGCGCCCCCTGCTCAGCCCCCGCGCCTCGCCCTGTTCCAGAAGTGTCTCCGCTATCGTTCCCATGATCGCCTCCAGTTCGTTGTGTCCCTGGTTCCGCAGCGCCGCCCTGAGCTCTTCCGGGCCGACGCTGTAGACCCGCACGATGTACTCGATGACCTGCCGCGCGAGGTCGCCGCCCTCCGGAAGGCCTTGCGCGATCTCCGCGAGGTGGTCCAGCGCCTCCCTGCGGAGCGCGATGAACCCGGCCCGCAGCGCGGCGTTCCGCGACAGCGCGTCGATGTCCATGGCGCGCAGGTTTCGCAGTATATAGCCCGAACCGGGCAGGAATGCCAGACCCGGATCGTCCGCCGCGATCATGTCGCGCAGGGAGCCGGGCACCGTCCAGCCCGCCTTCCCGTGATAGACCACGACCGGCACGATCGGCGGCAGCGCCCGCAGCCGCGCCGCCGACGTGCCGGCGAACCGCTTCCAGATCCTCACCATGTAGGAGGCCAGCTGGAGCGGAAGGCCGGGATCGGGAGAGCTTTTGTGCTCGGCGAGGACGTATATGAACGAGCTGCCCCCCGAGGCCAGCCCGACCTTCATCAGCAGGTCGCTCTGGCTGCCCGCCAGCGCCTCGTCGACGAAGCTGCCCTCGACGACCTCCGGCAGCGTGTCGGCCATAAGGCCCGCGACGCTGTCCGGGAGATGGTCGCGGAGGAAGTCACGGGCGCGTTCCCGGTCGGAGAGCAGCGCGCGGACGAGCGTGTCGTGGGGCGTGGGAAGGCCGGCCATCCTCAGGTGGGATCCGGGACGGGATCCGTCACCAGTCCCCGCTCCCTGCTCCGCCTGTAGAGCTCCCATGCCTCCTCGGTGGGCACACCCTGCCGCACCCCCCGCTGCCGCGCCTCGCCCGCGGTCTCCTCGGGGATGCCGGGCATCACCCGCGCGTGCACCTGGCCGGTGCGCGGGGACTTCGGACGCCCCCGCCGGCGTGGCTCCCGTTCCACGAAGCCGAGCCCCTCACCCGCCTCATCGATCCTGGCAGCCGTCTCGGCGGCGCGGTCCTTCGGACGGGGCCGCAGGCCGCCGACGTCGATCCGACAGGGTTCCTGTCCGCTCATGCCACACACTCCCCGCTCGGCCTTCCAGTCTCCCGATGACCGCGGACGCGAATTCGCGCGCGTTCTCCCTCGCGCTGGCGACCGTCCCTTCGTCGGGAATGTCATAAAGGTTCCCGCCCCTCTCGAAAAGGTCTGCGGTCGCGGCCCGCTCCATCAACGGCGTTTCGACAACGTCCACACCCTGCCCTCAATGACCGCTCTATGCCCCTGTACGCCGCGAACGGACACCCGCCGCCCTGCCTCTCCGCCCATTGCCGGGACTGGCACCGCACCGCGTCGTAGCCCGCCTCGCAGCCCAGGTCGCACAGCCGCTCCCGGATCTTCCCAAGCGTCAGCCTCCCGTGCGGCGGCCGCCCCGCGTTCCGCCCAGGAAGGCCCCAGGTTCCTGAACGTAACCCCCGGGCTTCGGCGGCGGCTGCCGTGACCGGTCCGTATACCGATGCTCCGTCCCGCCACCGAGCACCACCTTGCGGACCGTGTTCATCGAAATCCCGATCTCGTGCGCGATGCCACTGATCGACCTGCCCTTCAGGAGATGCAGCCTCCTGATGTTCGCTATCGTCTCCACAACCAGCATCCCCGTTCACCTCGCAGGCTGGAAAGCCAGCCGCGAGTGTCGCCGATTCCCTCCCGGGGAGATGGGTCACTTTTGCAAGCCGGTCAACAGACCCGAAGAGGCTTGCAAGTTGCGGAGTTCATACGAACTAGGGCCTGTGGACAATCATGATGCCGCCGCCACGCCCGCGATGAGGTGAATCCCCGCCGCGAAGCTCGTGGCGGTCCTGTCACAGCGTGTCGCGATCGCCCGGAACTCCCTGGTTCTGGCGAGGAAACTCTCCACCCGGTGCCGCCATCCGCACCTCTCCCGGCCGTGCTCCCGCGGCTCCGTCCGGTTCCGCCCCGCCGGGATCACCGCCCCGGCGCCTCGCCCCTCCAGATCCTCCAGCAGCCAGCCCGCGCCGGACGCCCTGTCGCCGGCCAGGGTCCGAACCGGAGGCCATCCAGAAGCTCCGGCACGCCCCTGAGGTCGTGCGCCTGGCCGGGAAGGACCGTGAACCGGACAGGGCATCCATGCGCGTCCACGACCGCCACGGCCCTGCTGGTCAGGCCACCCCGGGAACGCCCGGTTCCCTGTCTTTCGGCCCCCCTTCCGCGCCCGCCGCCTTCCGGTGCGCCTGGACGACCGTGCCGTCGACGGACACGTGCTCAAGGCCGGACCCGTCCGGCAAAGCCCTGAAAACACGCCCGGAAACCCCGGAAAGCGTCCAGCGGCGGAACCGCCTGGAGACGCTGTTCCACTTTCCGAAGCGCTCCGGAAGGCCGCGCCACGGCGATCCCGTGCGGAACCGCACGGGCACCGCCCCGCCGAAGAGGCGGCTGTCCGCCGAGGTCACTCCCGGGTCGGCCTTCCTGCCGGCAGGGATGTTCCCGGTCCGCGCCCACATGGCGTCGGTCAGCACCGTTCTGTCTGCGTTCATCGTTCTGCCCGCCCATGTTGCCTGTGCCGCCTTTCCGGCGCGCGTTGCGGGGGGAACGCCGTCGGCTGGCCAGATTGTCAACAGGCCCTAGCGGGGATGCCGATCTGGCAGAAATTCCCACCAGTGAGATTCCGGTCCGGTTTCCGGCGTGGCGCGGGCGTCGGCGGCGGATTCGGGCGGATTGCGGGCGTGCGGGAACATCCGGCGGCGGTCCGGCGGAAAGGAAGGAATGTGTCGCGGGTCTGCCCGTAGGCGGTTCGGTCGGGCGTTCAGGCGCGCCCGGGCGCCCCGCCCCGCGGCGGCGACCGCCCGGACGGTCCGGCGACGTTCAGGGCCACAGGCGCGTGCCCGTGGGTCAGGGCGGGGTGGAGTGTCCGCCAGTCGGGGATCGGCAGGTCGTGCAGGCGCCCCATTCCACCCTGAAGTGCAACACCAGTGGCGGTGGTGACCGGTTTTCCGGTCGCATGATGTTGCGTATCGGCCAGCAGGCGGCGACAGTCCCTGTGACGCAACATGGGAGACTGCCATGCCCGAGGGCCATCGCCACCTGACCCGGGACGAAAGATGCCAGATCGGCGCGCTGAAGGAAAGCGGGCTCTCCGACGGGACCACAGCCGTTCCGGGGCCGGATCCGCGGTGCCCGGGGGCCGCAGACCACGCCTTCCGGCCGTTCCCGCAGCTCGGGCTACGCCCCCGCCGCGGGAATGGCCGGTGCTGCACTTCGGAGTGGAAGTGGGGAGGGGGTATATCCAGACGCCTTCGGGCACAGGTCCTGGAGCGCAATGGCTACACGTGCCAGATGTGCGGGGCAGGGGTTGGCGACACAATGGCCGACGGCCGCAGGGTGCGGCTTCACATCGGACATATCACGGACAAAAGCCATGGTGGTTCCGACACCCTCGGCAACCTGCGTGTTCCCTGCGGTGAATGCAATCAGGGCGCGAAGAATCCCGTTCAGGAGCCTCCCTCGTGCGTCTGGTTGATGAGTCAGGTCCGAAGGGCCAGGGAAGATGACCAACGCGCTGTACTCGACTGGCTGGCGCGCAGGTTCGGGTCCATTTGAGTGGACCGCTGGGCGTTCGCCACGAAACGCTGAACCTGTCCGGTCAGGGACCGGTGTCTCCATCCGTTACCGCTTACCGCCGTAAAGCCCCGTTCTTCGGGGCGGGGATATGAGGCGCAGGTACCTCGGCGCTTCCCTGGCATCGACGGATGCCTGCGCAGGGAATCCCTGGACATTTCACTGCCCGGCCTTTGCCTGTTTGGCCGCAGTGAAGCCAATCCAGCGTGAAAAGTCCACGAAACGAAATTCGCGGCGCCCGCGCAACAGACTGATAATGAACAAAAGGAATTTCTGGCGGGAATTGCTGCGACACCCTCGGCAATCTGCGTGTTCTCTGCAGTCACTGTTCCGGACGGCTGTCCGGATCCAGACCACCGGCCTTGATCAGGAAGCCGCGGAACGAGGGGATGGGACAATGAATGGTCCTGTCCGGCTTCATGTGCAGGGCGCCCTGATGGATGAGATGGTTGAGGAAATCCGCCGCGTCTTTCCCTTTGGGCAGCCGCTGGCCGGGACGGTCGGCGACATTGTTCTCGATGATTTCCTGTATCTTTTCAAGATACATTCCATCTCCTGATTCCGTCATCACCCGGGCGACAAGGATACTGGCGTTCCTTATTTCCCGGCTCCGCTGGAGATGGTAATAGTCCCGCCGGCTTTCCGCTGATTTACGCATGGCTTCCAGCCAGTCGATTGTGGCCAGGTCGCCATCGGTCTTCAATACACACCGTCCCAGGGCCTGGAGAGCGAAATGCAGGTGCCTTGGCCAGCCCTCGCAGGGCGCGGCCAGGGCCATGAGTCTGCTCTCCTGCCCGGTGGCCCCGAGGCCGAAATGGTCGCAGAAGGAAAGCATGAGGTCCATGACCTCGACATAGCCACCCCGTTCCGGATCCGGTTCCGTGGACAGGGCCCCGACCTCCCTGACGGACAACCTTGTCAGGCCCAGCTCGGCGACCACATCCGCCGTGTCGCCCAATCCACCGAGAACCAGCGACAGGGGCAGGGTTGAGCGGCCGTTATGGAGCGTACGCAGGAATACAGCATGAGGCATACGTCTGTCCTCAGTCAGGTTCTGGGCCTCGTCGATGCAGACGATGACCGGCCCCTGCCATTTCCTCGCCGGGAATCTCTTCGCCAGGGACAGGACATTCTCCGGGCAGGTATTGTCGCGCACCGTCGATGACAGGGCCGCCTCAGCCTTGATGACCTGCAGATCCACGCCTAGGGCGAACTTCGAGGATATCCCTTTCCACATCTCCGGTGACAGCCCGCCAGCCAGTCCGATGAGTTCGATTACGTCGGGCAATCCATCCATCAGTTCCTCGCTGGAAAGGGTGACGACCCGCGACTGTTCCGGCAGGTGGGCGCGGGTGCCGACCGAGCGTTCCCTGAGTTCGTCGATGAGAGCGGTCTTGCCGGCGCCGGGAGCGCCCTGCACGACTGTGGTGGCCTTTCCCACGCCATGGATGTGGGCGCCCGGTCCTTTCCAGCTGGCGTTGGCGTAGCCCTCGATCCGGTTCAGGGTATCCCCGCGTCCGATGTAGACAGGGGGAGTGTCGCCATCGGTGGTGCTGACGAAGTCCTGCAGGGCCTCTCTCCTGAATTCCGTCATGGGAATGTCCTTCCGGGATGATCAGGCGTTTCCATCCTATTGCGGAAAACGGTCATTGTCCAAGGGATACGGAAAGGTGCGGCGACACCGCTCCATGAACCGCCGTCTGGCCGCACCGCTGGTGCGTCGGTCTCCATCCGGCCACCCTTGCGGTGGTTGATTCGTCTCCGGCTTCCGGAATTCCGATCAGAAAGGGTTCTCCAGCGCCACCCCTGTGGGCGCGAAATCCCTGGTGTTCCGCGTGATCACCGTGGCGCCATGGCGCAGCGCCGTCGCCGCGGTCATGGGATCCGCGCCGGTGTGGCCGGTCTCCGCGCTGAGGCGTCCCCGGATGCGCGCGTCCTCCGCCCCGAAGTCCAGGATCCGGTCACCGAACACCAGCAGGGTGCGGTCGAGCCAGAGCCGCAGTTCGCGGGCTAAGCCCGGATTCCGGCGCCTCTGCCGCTAGATGCCGCGCTCGACCTCGCCCACGGTGACGGCGCTGATGTACAGGCTGTCCCCGGGCCTGTCGCGCAGGAACGCCGCGACCTGCGGCGCCCGTTCCGGCCTCCGGGCGGCCGAGAGCACGTCGGTGTCGATCACATACACTCAGAACTCCACATTGCGGGGCGTGACCTTCGCCCGCTCCACCCCAGGGGTCGGGAATGCCAGCAGATGCTCGGCAAAGCTCTCCCGGCGCTCCATCGCGCCGTCCAGCAGCCGTCTGTAATCGGCGGCGCTGAGAACCACCACCGCCGGCCTGCCGCGGCGGCTCACCTCCTGCGGCCTGCCGGCCAGCGCCGCCTCCACCACGGCGGAGAATCTGTTCTTCGCATCCTGCAGGGTCCAAGTCATGTTCACCCCCGAAATCCACCTGGCCATATAACTGGCCAGACAGGCGACTGCAACCACATCCGGTCATGTGGATGGCGCGGGCGGCGTGAGAGAGCCGCTTCGGGGCTGCGATCACCTCTCCCTTCCGTATGGATGCTTGACGGAGGGTCCGCCACCCCACTATCGGTGCAGGATGGAGAGCGACCAGCGCAATGAAGCCAATTTCGCCAGCGGCACCGTCTGGACCGGGGACAACCTTCCGGTGCTGCGGGGTCTCAACTCCGCATGCGTTGACCTGATCTACCTTGATCCGCCGTTCAACTCGAACCGGCACTACGAGGCCCCGATAGGGTCGAAGGCGGCCGGGGCGAGCTTCAAGGACGCATGGACACTGGACGACATTGACGTGCACGAGCACGGCGAGCTGGCGGACCGGAACCCGGCGGCCTATTCGGTCATCGAGGCCGCGAGGCAGGCGCATGGCAAGGGCATGCAGTCCTACCTGATCTTCATGGCCGTCCGGCTCATGGAGACGCGGCGCGTGCTTAAGGACACCGGCACGGTCTACCTCCACTGCGACGACACCGCCGGGCACTGGCTCCGGGTCTTGATGGACGGATCTTCGGGTTTATCCCAACAAAGGTCCAAAAAGTCCCACAGGATTCGGCGGCTGATGATGAACGCCACCAGCCTGCAGGTTCGCGGTCTGGCCGATGCGTTCCGGGGTCGACCCGGAATTCCTCATTGCCTGTCCTGACCGGCGCGGCGACCGTCAACCACCGTGCCCGTTCCCCGGCTGCCTGATGCGTTCTGGCGGAAAGTACCTGTAGAAGGCCGTGCGGCCGATCCCGAGCTGGTCGATGACGTCGCTGACGAAAGGATGGTTCCCGGTGTCCCTGAGCATGGCCTCGGCCTGCCTGAGCGCCCTTTCGTCCATGGCCTTTGGCCTGCCGCCCCGCCGTCCGCGCCTGCGGGCGGCCTCGAGGCCGGCGCGTGTGCTCTCCACGATGATCTCCCGCTGGAACCCGTCGAAGGCCGCGGTCATGTGGAAGGACAGCCGTCCCTCGGGCGTGCCCGTGTCGATGTTGCGGGTCAGCGCCCTTGGCGCGATGCCGCGGCCGTTGATGTCCGCGGCCGTCCTGATGATCTGGGTGAGGGAGCGCGCCAGCCGGGAGGGTTTCCAGACCACGGGCGTGTCGCCTTCGCGCAGGAAGTCGAGGGCGGCTTCGGGCTGCGGCCGGCCCTGCCGCGCTCCGGAGGCCCTTTCGGTGAGGATCCTCCCGCAGCCCGCCGCCAGCGGCGCGTCCGTCTGGAGGGCCGGGTTCCGGTCCATGGTGGAGACGCGGGCATATCCGACAGGCATGGCGGTCCGTTCCTGAATCCCTTTTCCTGGACTGTGGAGGAACACGGTTTTCGGAACAGGGAAAACGGACACGGTTCCGGCAACCTCGCCGGGGTTGCGGGCCAAGGCTCCGCACGTTCCGGAAACGATGGTTTCCGGAACGGCTGTTCCGGCGGAGCCCGCCCATGGCCAGAATGCGCATCCTCACTCCGAAAGAACAGGCCGCCTTCGACAGGCCGCCCATGTTCGGCCATCGCGGGCGGAAACGGTTCCTCGACCTGCCAAAGGGTCTGATGGACACGGCCGCAACGATGCGCGCGCCCAGCGGCCGGATCGGTTTCCTGCTGATGTGCGGGTATTTCAGGGCGGTCAAAAGGTTCCACCAGCCGCAGGACTTCCACGAGCGCGGCATCGAGGCCGCCGCCAGGCCTGCGGGCCTGAAAGGCCAGGACTTCCCGCCAGGAGCATATGCCAGGCAGACCCGCGCCCGTCATCGGCGGCCCATCCTGGACTTCCACGGATCCGCGCCTTTCGACAGGGCGGCGAAAGCGGCCCCTGCAGTCGGGATCGCCGCCATGGCGCGGATGCACCTGAAGCCTCGGCTGATGTTCGGTCGCCGCGTTGATTTCCTGATGCGGCGACGGGCGCGGATTCCGACCGCGCACAGCCTGGCGGACAGGATCCGGGCGGGCCTGCATGAACGCAGGGCGGAGCTCGCCGCGCTCATGGACGGGTGCCTTTCCGACGGAACACGCAGCCTGCTGGATGGCCTGTTCACCGCGCCGGGCGACCGGAACCGCCTGACCCTGCTCAGGAAGCTGCCGCAGTCGACCCGGCCGGCGCGGATCAGGGAGGGCGTCGCCGGTCTCGGGACGCTGGCGGCGCTCCACGACCGGCTCGGGGACACCTTGCCGGCCCTCGGTCCCGGCGTGGCCGGCGTTCAGTACCACGCCGGCAGCGTTCTCAGGTCAGAAGTGTTCCAGACACACCGGCGCGAAGCCAGCGACCGTTACGTTCACGCCGCCGCCTTCATCGCCCACCAGGTCTTTCGCATCCAGGACAGCCTGGTCGGTCTCTGGCTCAGCGTTATGGCGTCGTTCCAGACCGCCGCCGACCGCGGGCGCAGGGAACGGCTGCCGGAAACCCGCAAGGATCGGCAGGACCGGATCAGGAGCGTCGTCGACGGCCTCGACACGGGAGCATTCGGCCTGATCCGGGAAATCCGCAGCCTAACCGAGGACGACGGCCTGCCGGACTCCCTGAAGGCTGCGAGGATCCGGGCGCTTCCGGAGCGTGGGCGGACCGTCGCGTTCGAACGGCTGAAGGCCGACATGTCGGAAACCGGGCAGGACCGGAGCTGGTCCGAGGTCCTGGAGTCCCATTCCCTGAAGCTGCAGGGACGGCCCGGCCCGATCCTGCGGGCGCCCGCCTTCGAGCCGAACGGCCGGGTTGCGCCACTGACTGCGGCCGTGGATCGCTTCAGGGCCACGGACGGGAATGTCGGCGAACATGCGCCGACGGACTTTCCCGGCGCCGGCGAACGGGCTGCGCCGCTCCGTGACGGCGGCCCGTTTCGCCCCTCGCTGTACAAGGTGTTCCTGTTCCAGCACGTCACCGGCCGCATCAGGTCCGGCGACCTGAATCCTGCCCGGTCGTATAGGTATCGTCCGATGGACGCCTGTCCCATCGACCGCGACCGCTGGAGCCGCGGGAGGGAGCGGCTGCTGGAACGGGCGGGACTGTCCGGGCTTGCCGGCCCCGCGCCGGTCCTGGCGGAGCTGGACGAAGCGCCCGTCGCGCAGTACCGGGCGACGAACGATCGTGCGGTCGACAGCCCGCACCTGGGAATCCGCGCCGACGGGACGTTCCATGCCGCCACCCCGGCACCTGGCGCCAGCGAGGCCGGTCCGCTCGGGGAGCTGTTCCCCCGGCGGCACGTCGTGCCGCCCGCGCAGGTCATGGAGACCGTCAACAGCCATTGCGGCATGCTCCGCGCCTTCGGGCACTGGCAGCGGACCCATGTCCGTCAGGCCACCTCCCGTCCGGCCCTGCCCGCCGGGATCATGGGCCCTGGATGTGGCATCGGGGTTCGCAGGATGGCCCGGATTCCGTCGCGCGTCTCCGAAAGCGAACTGGAGCGCGCGGTCAACCGGCGCTTCCCGCTCGACAGCGTCCGCGCGGCCAATGACGCCGTGGCCGGGGCCATGGACAGGATGGAGCTGCCCAATCTCCATCGCCGCGGGATGGAGACGCTCCATACGGCCAGCGACGGCCAGAGGTTCGAGGCGCGCGGCGAAGGCCTGCGCGCCAGCCGCTCCTTCAGGTGTTTCGGCCAGGGACAGGGCGTCAGCGCCTGCACCTTCGTTGACGGGCGCCATTTCCTGTGGCACTCGCTGATGACCAGCGCCGCCGACCGGGAAAGCGCCTGCGTGATCGACGGGCCGATGCGCAACGACGTGGTCAGGAGCGGCATCCATTCCACCGACACCCACGGCTGCACCGAGGCCGTGTCCGGCCTGGCGCACCTGCCGGGTTTCTCCTTCGCCCCGCGCATCAAGGGCGTCGGCAGGCAGGCCCCCTGCATCCTCAGGCCGAAGGGACGGGCGGAGGAACGCTGGTGCATCAAGCCCCACAGGGCGGGCAACGACGCCCTGGTCCGCGGGAACCGGGACGGTCCGCTGCGGCCTGTCGCGACCATCAGGCTCAGGGAAAACACCGCCTCGGACATCTTCCGGCGGCTCAGCTCCCATTCCCGCCAGCATGCGCTCCACCAGACGCTCAGGTCCTTCGGACAGATCGTCAGGTCGCTGTCCATCCTGCGCTACGTCGATGATCCCGACCTGCGGCGAGCCATCGGGAGACAGCTGAACAAGGTCGAGCCCGCGAACCGCTTCACCCGCGCCGTCGCCGCCGGAAACCCGCGCGGGTTCACCCAGGCCGAAAAGGAGGAACAGGGGATCGCGGAGGCATGCAGCCGGCTGATCAGGAACAGCATCGTCTGCTGGAACCACCTCCATCTCGCCAGGCAGGTCGGGAAGGCCGGCCACGAAGAGGCAAGGGAAGGCCTGCGGCGCACCATCGCCGCCCACCCGCCCATGTCGTGGGCACACATCAACATGCCCGGCGAATACGGCCTCTCCGACGGGAAACTGAAGGATTCCGTCGGAACCCTCCCCCTGAAACCGGTCGCCTGAACCGCGCATCCCTTCGGGAGAGGCCAATGCGCCAAAAAGCCCGTCACATCAGTCCAATGCCGGAAATCCTGTGGGACTTTCGGGACCTTTGTTGGGATGAACCCATCTATGCCGACACCAAGGGTGAGGCGAGGCAAGCTGGTGTACTGATCTACACAGCGGCGGCCGATTCCGACGGCACGCTCGGCGGGCTCGTCGAACTCGGCAAGCCAGAAAGTCTGGGTCAGCTGCTGACGCAGGCGCTCAGACGGGCCATGATCTGTTCCTCCGATCCGCTGTGCTCGGAGCATAAGCCGAGCCAGGACCGCTCGCTGCACGCGGCGGCTTGCCATGCCTGCTCGTTCGTTTCCGAGACCTCCTGCGAATACGGAAACCGCTACTTGGACCGAGCTTTGGTCGTCCCGACCCTGAACGATGCGGGCGCGGAATTCTTTGACTTTGATTGAGGTGCTGGATTGCGGGACTTGCTTTGCGCCATAACCGATCTTGTGTCCAACATGCCGCCTGACCGGATTTGTTCGCTTGCCGGACAGATCAAGGCCATTTCCGGGCCACCGCAAGCGATGGAGCTGTCAGAATGGGCGCTGACGCCCGGCAGCAGGCAAAGGGTTAAGAACCTTGCCGATGCCTGGAAATCCAGCGACATCTCTACAGAGGAGCTCGCCGGCATGGTGCTTGGCGCGAGCCATGCTTACCACACAGCGACTGCGGAACAGTTAGTCGAGCTCGTCTGGACCGGCCCGTCAAGCGAACTAGTAGCCACGCGCAAGACAGAACAAGCGCTGCTCAAGGTGATACAGAGTGCTGAACACAAACTCTTCCTAACCAGTTTCGTGGCCTACAAGCTCAAAGCCATAATGGAGGCGTTAACGTCTGCTGTCTCCCGCGACGTCTCGGTATCAATGCTGCTGGAGTCCAGTGGTCAGCACGGTGGCGGAGTTGTGACCGATGGTATAGGTCCGATAAAGAAAGCACTTCCGACCGCACGTATTCTTTCTTGGGGAGACCGCCCAGCCGAATTTGCAGGTGGCAAGGTTCACGCGAAAGTCGCGGTGGCGGACGGACGGCTTTGCTTCATCTCCAGCGCCAACCTGACCAGCCATGCCATGGAAAGGAACATGGAGGCCGGAGTCCTGATATTTGGCGGCTCGATTCCTCGCAACCTTCACAGGCATCTCGAAGCGCTTGTGGCGACACGTGTCATTTCGAGGGTTCGAGATTTCCACGGACAACAGTCAAATGCGCTCGGGTAATCGGGGTCTTCCGTCCCCTTCCCCCGCAGAACCTGACGAACAACCGCCATCTGAAGGCCGGTGTCAGCGCGGTCTCGAACGCGACCGGGGTGACAAACAGCAGGACCAGCAGCTCGCCGTTCTGCTCCCAGTTGACGTCCAGTCCGACCAACATCCTACAGTCATCCGCTGCGGACGAGACCCGACGCCGAGACCGCGGTTCCCTCCAGCTGCTCCTCGGCCGCAAGCGAACCCGACTCGCTATTGGCGGGATGCAGGGCTGAGAGGAACAGAAAACCGTCATAAGGGCTGATTTTTCTTTCCCCACTTCCACTCCGAAGTGCAACGCCGGCCATTCCCGCAGCGGGGGCGTAGCCCGACCGGAGCCCGGACGGACGCGATCCCGAAATCCTGTCCACCCCCTTCCTGCGCGCCGGTGGGAGGCGGTCGCGCGGCGTCAGGGAGGGCGGGCCTTGTGCAGCACCTCGGCGGGGGTCCGGTAGCCGAGCACCCTGCGCGGTCGCGCGTTCAGGCGATCCTGCACCCGTTTCACCTCCGCGTCGGTGGCCGCGCGGAGGTCCGTCCCCTTCGGCAGGTACTGCCGAACCAGCCCGTTGGTGTGCCCGTTCAGGCCCCTCTCCCAGGAGTGGTAGGGGGTGGCGAAGTAGAACCCGGCCCCGAGCTCCGCCGCGACGCCCGCATGTCCCGCGAACTCCCTGCCGTTGTCCGAGGTGACCGTGTGGACGGGCGCGTCGGACGGCCGCAGCATCTCCAGCATCGCGGCGGAGACCGCGGCCGCCGTTCTCCGGTCAGCCCGCTGAAGGAAAACGAATTCCGACGCCCTGTCCACAAGGGAGACCACCGCCCCGCTGTGGCCTTTCCCGATGACCGTGTCCGCCTCCCGGTCGCCGGTCCGCTCCCTGCTCCCCGCCTCATCCGGCCTCCCGGAGATGTCCACGCGGCCCGGGATGTGGCCCCGGCCCGAGTGCCGCCCGCCTCGCCGGTCCGGCTTCCTGCCGCGGCGCCGCGGCAGCGGGAACAGCCTGCCGCCCGCCTTCCCGTCGGCCCTCACACGCCCGGATGTCCACTGGCGGCCCACCGTCCAGCCACCCTCCAGACGCAGCCGGCCCGCGACCTGCTCCGGGCTCCAGCCCTCCTCCAGAAGCCCCTCGACATGCGCCCACCGGTCGGGCGTATCTTCCTCGGGTTCGAGGAAGCCGCGCTGCGGCGGGCCTCCGCCCTCTCCTGCGCCTCCCCGGGGCTGTACCCCCCGTCGCCGGCGTTCCGGCGCAGCTCCCGCCAGACCGACGTCCGGTCACGGCCCAGACGGGCCGCGATGGCCCCGTCCGAAAGCCCGCTTTCCTTCAGCGCGCCGATCCGGCATCTCTCTTCATGGGTCAGGTGGCGGTAGCCCTCGGGCATGGCAGTCTCCCCTGTTTCGTCACAGGGACTGTCGCCGCCTGCTGGCCGATACGCAACATCATGCGACCGGAAAACCGGCCACCACCGCCACTGGTGTTGCACTTCAGGGTGGAATGGGGCCAATTTCATTGCCTGCGGTGTTTGGGAAGCTGTCTACATACTCGACGGGTTGTTGCTGAACGCATCCAGACTCCAGCCTGATACGCTGCACGCCGATACGCATGGTCAGAGCGAGCCAGTGTTCGGCCTGGCATATCTGCTCGGCATTAACCTGTTTCCCCGAATGCGAAACTGGAATGACGTCATATTATATCGACCAACGCACCAAACCAGATACAGGCACATCGATGCGCTCTTCGGCGGCGTGATAGACTGGTCTCCTATCGAAGCGCATTACCGCGATATGATGCAGGTCATTCCGTCAATTCAGGCCGGGACTGTTCTGCCGTCCATGTTGCTGCGCAAACTCGGGAGCCACAACCGCAGGAACAGGCTGTCAAAGGCATTCCGGGAACTTGGGCGTGTCGTGCGCACGCTCTTCTTGCTGCGCTACATCTCTGAGACTGACTTTCGACAGACCATTCGGGCCGAGACCACCAAAATCGAATCCTGCAACGCTTTTCTGGACTGGGTCGGCTTCGGTGGCACCGTCATCAAAAGCGGTGATCCGGTCGAACAGAACAAGCAAATCAAATACATGAACCTCGTCGCCACTGCGATCGTGCTCCACAATGTAGTCGATATGACAGACATTCTCGAAAACTTGGTCGCTGAAGGCCATCCTATCACCCGAAAACATATAGCCTGTCTCAGCCCCTACACACGAGAGCACATCCGAAGATTTGGTCAGTACTCCCTTGAAATGGAGGAGGTGCCCGAGCCGCTAAAACCGCGTTCATTGCAATTGGCGGCATGAGGTTAGCTTGCGGCTATGACAACTTTTTACACGTATCCCGAACCGACCCCGACCGGAGCCCGGACGGACGCGAAAGCGAAATCCTGTCCACCCCCTTCCGGCGCCCGGTCCGCGCCGGTGGGAGGCGGTCGCGCGGCGTCAGGGAGGAGCTCGGGAGGTTCCTGGAGCGGGACCGAAGGGCGGGACACCGCAACGCCGCGCTGCTGGCCGACGTGCTCGCGGATGGGGATACCTGACCGGAACCGACCGCCGCGCCAAAGCGCTGTGCAGGCCTGAATTCCCGTCTTTCCGCCGTGGCATGATCCGCCCGGCACGCCCTCCGGGACCGCGGGCCGGAAATCCTGCCCCGCGCCCCTGTGAAAAAGAGCGCCTTCCTTCCTTCGGTTCCCCGTGCTACCATCCCGACACCATGGCCAGCCCTGACAGACAGCCGCCCGCCGCCGGGGCGGCGACCCTTGCCGGAATCCGCCGGGCGGCGGAGGAGACCCTCGCCGCCTGGCCCGATGCCAAGGCGGCGGTGCTGTTCGGTTCCCGGGCGCGGGGCGACCACCTGCCGTCCAGCGACTGGGACGTCGCCTTCATCACCCGGACGGGCGACCGGGTCACCGCCATCCCGGACGGCTTTCCGATCGAGACGCTGTTCCGGGACGTCCAGACGCTGGCCCTGCCGGAGGCGGTGGCGCGGCTCAAGGCGCTGTCCATCGGGCATGTCGGACGCGAGATCGCGCGCGACGGAAGGCTGCTGGCGGGGGGATGGAACAGGCCGCGGCCGGAAGGGGAGCCAGCGATGGAGCCGGAGAGGTACGGGAAATTCATCGACACCGCATCCGACTATATCCAGAACACAGCGGTGCAGGTGGCGAGAGCCGGAAAGGGCGGCGACTGGTGGGCCGCCTGCAATGCCGCCGACCTTTTCGTGGCCCGCACCGCCGGCGCGGCGGAGCACCTGGCCAAGGCCATGCTCGGGCGGAGCGGCGTTGACCCGTTTCCGACGCACGGTGTCGATGACCTCGCCGCTCAGGCGGAAAAGGCCGGGATGCCCGGCCTCGCTGAGGACATCCGCCCGATGGACGGCTTCACCCGAAAGGACCATTTGGCAAGCTACGAGACCACGGACGCCGACCGCCTCCGCCATGCCGCCACGCGCCTGCCCATCGTCGTCCAGCGGCTCGCGCTGGAGCTTGCCTCCGCCGCCGAGGACCCGAAATTCGCCGATGTGGCCGCGCGGGCTGCCACGGTTGTTGACGATTCCGCCACCGCCGCCGAGGACACCCTCCGGCTGGCCATCGTGCGGGATGGAGCGGACCTCGCGCCTCCCCCGCCGCACCAGTGGCTGGCGCCACTGGTCGAGGCGCGGGAGACCTTCCTGCCGGAGCTCCTGAAGCTCCAGACCGACCTCCGGCCCCTTGTGGGTCCGGACCGGGAACGGGACCGCGGCGCGTGGCGGTCCCCCTCGCCCTTCGATTGATCCGGAGAGCCATCGGGCGGCCGGAAGTCCATCGGACATCCCACCCCCTATGGAATCTCCAGAGGGCGCCGCGGCGGCCGGCCCGATTTCGGTCCCGGGGCGGCTGGTCGGTATCTCCAGAGCGCTGAACCTGTCCGTGCATCGGGTGTAGCCCGGAATTCCGTCATGCCGCCGTGGCATGATCCGCCCGGCACACCCTCCGGGACCTTTCAATGTAACACTGTTAACTCGATGCCGGCGTAGCCGTGCGTGGCCAGATCATGTCCGAGGCAGCGGAAGGAGCGGATATCCGTCCCGGACACTCCGTGATTCCAGCGTGGACTTTCGTTCCAGCGGCATGGATCCGGTGACCTGCGCGGTCACGGACGTGAATTCCCGATCGGTTCCCGTTGATTGGGCCACCCATGTACACAGAAGGGACATCGAGTTAACAGTGTCCAGTTGAAAGCCCGGGGCTACGGACCGGAAAGGGGAACAGAGTCGGAAATCCTGCCCCGCGCCCCTGTGAAAAAGAGCGCCTTCCTTCCTTCGGTTCCCCGTGCTACCATCCCGACACCATGGCCAGCCCTGACAGACAGCCGCCCGCCGCCGGGGCGGCGACCCTCGCCGGAATCCGCCGGGCGGCGGAGGAGACCCTCGCCGCCTGGCCCGAGGCCAAGGCGGCGGTGCTGTTCGGTTCCCGGGCGCGGGGCGACCACCTGCCGTCCAGCGACTGGGACGTCGCCTTCATCACCCGGACGGGCGACCGGGTCACCCCTGTCCCGGAGGGTATGCCGATCGAGGCGCGGTACTGGGGGGTGCAGACGCTCGCCCTGCCGGAGTCCGTGGCGCGGCGCAAGGCGCTGTCGATCGGGCACATCGGACGCGAGATCGCGCGTGACGGAAGGCTGCTGGCGGGGGGATGGAACAGGCCGAGGCCGGACGGGGAGCCAGCGATGGAGCCGGAGAGATACGATAGATTCATCCTAACCACGTCCGACTTCGTTGAGAACGCTGCGGTGCAGGTGGCCAAAGTCGGTAAGGGTGGCAACTGGCGGGCCGCCTACAATGCCGCTGACCTGTTCGTGGTCCGCTCCGCCGGCGCGGCGGAGCATCTGGCCAAGGCCATGCTCGGGCGGCGCGGGATCGACCCGTTTCCGACGCACGGTGTCGATGACCTCGCCGACCAGGCGGAAAAGGCCGGGCATTCCGTCCTGGCGGAGGATATCCGCGAGATGGACGGCTGCACCCAGAGGGACCATGTGGCAGGTTACGAGGGGACGGACGCCGACCGCCTCGGCCACGCCGTCGCCCGCCTGCCCGTCGTCGTCCGGCGGCTCGCGCAGGAGCTTGCCTCGGCTGCCGAGGACCCGAAATTCGCCGATGTGGTCGCACAGGTCGCCGTGGATGTGGCCGATTCCGCGACCACAGCCGAGGACACCCTCCGGCTGGCCATCGTGCGGGACGGCGCGGGCCTCCCGCCACCGCCGCCGTACCAGTGGCTGGCCCCTTTGGTCAGGGCGCGGGAGACCTTCCTGTCGGAGCTCCTGAAGCTCCAGGCCGACCTCCAGCCCCTTGTGGGTACGGACCCCGAACGGGATCGGGGCGATTGGTGGTCGCCCTCGCCGCTCGACTGATCCTTGAGCCACTGGGCGCGCGAACAGGGCTGTCCTGCAAAACGGTCGTTTGCCTGAAACGCCGCCGGAGTGTCCCAAAGGCCATCCGGACGGGAACCCGTACAAGTTGCTTTCCGGATGATCGCCTGGAATGATACCCTCGGGGATTCAGGCAGGGATCGGCTATGTGCGTGTGTCCACACATCATCAGGATTCCGCGCTGCAGACCGACGCGCTGGCGCAGGCGGGCGTGGAACGCGTCTTCGAGGATATCGGTGTATCGGGCGCGACCACCGTTCGGCCGGGGCTCCGTGACGCGATGGACTACCTGCGGGAGGCAACCGACAGTCGTCTGGACCATTGCCGGTTACGCCAGAGCGGAGATATGAAGGACAGCCATCTCCTCGTGGCTCGGACAATGCTCGACCGTAACTTCACCGCCTGGCTCCGAAATCTGGGCCGCCAGCGCCGGATCCCGGCGTCCGACCTCCCCTTTTGCTCTGGAGCTTGGTCTGGATGATGGTGAACTGGAGGAAATCGCCGAGCAACTACAGGCGCACCTGAACACCGGACTGAGACTGGCGCCACATTGGTTGCTCTGGACAATCCATGCGGCAGAGAGGGGATACACCTACGAAGGTGGCGAATATTGGCAGTCTTTCGACGATGCCACACCTGGTTGGGATTCCCGAGACCGGTACCGGGTTACGGCTTGGTTCTCGAAATTCCAGTCAACCTGCAATGGCGTGGTTCCTTCCGGACCATGGGCGTCGCATTTCAGCATAGTCGCCTGACCGATCACCCATGCCGTTTTGCCCCGCTATCTGCAGCAGCAACCTGCCCGGACGTTATATGATCTGCGCTTCACGCTCCCGCGGTTGACGACGGTCGAGCCTGCGGCAACTGGCCGTCTGATCGCGAGTGATGTCTACTGCGCGTCGAGCCGCATGCGGGATCGCCTCTGGCGGCCTATGCCTGATTCCGCTCCGGGCCCCTGCCCGGCTTCGGGAACCGGACCGGCTGGTGCCGGACGGCGAGGCGTCGAGGCTCCATGCCCATCTCGACCGCATCGCGGCGAGAGGCTTTGCCTGACCGTACCCAGGGATGGCCGCTTTGCGGGACCGTCTGCCTGGGCCCTTCGGTTTCAGGAGCCCCATTCCACCCTGAAGTGCAACACCAGTGGCGGTGGTGACCGGTTTTCCGGTCGCATGATCTTGCGTATGGGCCAGGAAGCGGCGACAGTCCCTGTGAGCAAACAGGGGAGACTGCCATGCCCGAGGGCCATCGCCACCTGACCCATGAAGAGAGATGCCAGATCGGCGCGCTGAAGGAAAGCGGTCTCTCCGACGGGGCGATCGCGGCCCGTCTGGGCCGTGACCGTTCGTCGGTCTGGCGGGAGCTGCGCCGTAACGGCGAGGATTCGGGATACAGCCCGGGCGAGGCGCAGGGGAGGGCGGACCCCCGCCGAGGTGCTGCACCAGGACCGCCCTCCCTGACACCGCCGGCCCGCCTCCCGCCCGCGCGTATGGCTGCGCCGGGAGGGGGGTGGAATGGATTTCGGGATCGCGTCCGTCCGGGCGCAGGGAGGGCGCAGCCCGACCGGAGCCCGGACGGACGCGATCCCGACCCGGCGGAGGCGTTGCGCCGCCCGGAAAGCCCGGATAACCTGCACCCAGACGGGACCACAGCCGTTCCGGGGCCGGATCCGCGGTGCCCGGGGGCCGCAGACCACGCCTTCCGGCCATTCCCTACGCTCGGGCTACGCCCTCGCTGCGGAAATGGCCGGCGTTGCACTTCGGAATGGAAGTGGGGAGACCTTAAAGGCACACGTATGAATCCCCGGGCGGAGACACGGGCGCGTCTCACGGAGATGCTGGACCGCCGGCCTGGGACGGACACGGAGCGGGACCGCGGCGCGTGGCGGTCGCCCGCGCCGTTCGATTGATGGCCTGGCCCGCATCCGCCGGAACGAACGGATTCCACCGACTGGATGCCGGAGTGAAGCCCGTTCCATTGAGACGGGCGGCGGGGACCATGGGAAAACCGGGCCATCGGCCTCCCTCCCGAAGCGCTCATGGCCCCGCGGAGCGTGCCCGGAACCGGTTCAGGCCGCGGCCGGAGGGGGAGCCATCGAAGCCGCGGCGGCCGGTCGGAAGGGCGACCGGTGGAGCACGTACGATGCCGCCGACCGTTTCGTAGCCCAGACCGCCGACGCGGCCGAGCATCTGGCCAAGGCCATGCTCGGGCGTCGCGGGATCGACCCGGAAAGGTCGCACGACGCCGAACTCCTCGCCGAGCAGGCCGAACGGGCCGGGCATTCCGACCTTTCCGAGGCTGTCCGCCAGATGGACGGCTTCACCCGCCAGGACCATTTGGCAGGCTACGATTCAACGGTCTCGGACAGGTTCCGCCACGCCGTCCTCCGCCTGCCCGTTGCAATCCAGCGGCTGGAGATGGAGCTTGCCGCGGCGGCCAGGGACCCGAAATTCGCGGAGGAGGTCGCAGGATTGGCAATCCGGGCGGGGAGCGTTGTGGCCCGGGCGGCGGACGCTCTCCGCGTGGCGGGACTGCTGCTGGCGGCGGACACCGAGCCTCCCCCACCCTATGCATGGCTGGGGCCGCTCCGGAGAACCGGGAGATGCTGCTGTCGGAACTCCTGCAGCTGGAGGCGGGACTGCGCTCCCTGGCGAAACCGGCCCCCGAACGGGATCGGGGCGCGTGGCGGTCGCCGCTCGACTGATCCTTGAGCCACGGGGCACGCGAACAGGGCTGTCCTGCAAACGGTCGTTTGCCGGAACCGCCGCCAGAGTGTCCGAAAAGCCCCATCCGGACGGGAACCCGGACAAGTTGCTTTCCGGACGGGTTTCTGGAATGTTGACTCCGGGACTTCGGGTCGGGAGGTGAGCAATGGCCGGGATCGGCTATGTGCGTGTGTCCACGCACGATCAGGACGCCGCGCTGCAGTCCGACGCTCTGGCGCAGGCGGGCGTGGAACGCTTCTTCGAGGATATCGGTGTGTCGGGCGCGACCACCGTCCGGCCGGGACTGGACGCGGCGCTGGACCACCTGCGGGAGGGAGATACGTTCGTCGTCTGGAGGCTGGATCGGCTGGGTCGCTCGATGGGCCATCTTCCTGAGACGGTTGGCGCACTGGAATCCCGGGGCATCGGGTTCCGGTCCCTGACGGAGTCGGTCGACATCACCACGACCGCCGGTCGTCTGGTGTTCCACATCTTCGGGGCGCTGAGCCAGTTCGGGCGCGACCTCATCCGGGAGCGGACACAGGCGGGCCTTCGGGCCGCGCGGGCCCGCGGACGCCGGGGCGGCAGGCCGAAGGCCGTCACGCCAGCCATCGTCGCGCGCGCCAGGGAGCTCATCGACCAGGGTCTCACGGTGCGCGAGGCCGCGGCCCGTGTCAGGGTCGGCAAGTCAACCCTCTACACCGCCCTGGCGGCGGACCGGCCGTCGGCCTGAGATGCGGAACCCACGGGCGAGACCGATGGCCTGGGCTACGTTTGCCGAAGCGGCCGAATCAAACGAAGGCCCCGTGAGTGACTTCGTGGCGGAATGCCGGCCACCGAGAGGCTTTGCGCCGGTGCCTTTGGCGGCGGAAGCCCGATGCCCGGTTCGCGCCCGGCTAGCGCCTTCATGCAGCCCGACAGCTGCGGGGTGTTCGGACAGAGTGCGTTATTCCGCTGTTCATTCATACGGGTTTCCAGTATAGTGATGTCATGATCGAGGGCTTCGACCCCGCCAAGGATGCCGCGAACCGGGAGAAGCACGGACTGTTCCTGGCTTTCGGACACCGCATCTTCGCGGATCCCGGTTTCCTGATCGTTTCCTCGGTCCGGGAACGGGACGGAGAGGAGCGTTCCAAGGTCATCGGCGCCGTCGGCGGGAAGCTGCATACGGGCGTGTTCGTCTGGCGGGGAGGCAGACCGAGATTCATGTCCGTGAGAGGGAGCGACGGAAGTGAAGAAAGAACTTACCGACGGACTGAAGGCTGATCCGGACGACCCGGAAGACTTCGATGCGCCTCCCGAGGCCCTGGAGCGGGCCTGGAAGTCCCGTCTGATCCGCATGACCCGGATCGGACTCGGACTTTCGCAGGCGGAGTTCGCGCGCCGTTTCCGGGTGCCGCAGGGAACTCTGCGCGACTGGGAGCAGGCGCGCTCAACGCCTCCGGACTTCGCGGCCGCCTATGCCAAGGTGATCGCCCGGTATCCGGATCTCGTGGCGAAGGAAGTCGCCTGACGCGTTCCGCACCTGGCGCAGCAGTCCGCGGGCCAATGGCATTCGGATAGCGGAAGCCAGGGCCTTTTTGGTGGCCGTTCGGTGCGGCAGGCGGCCCGGCGCATGGTCCACCTGCCGCGTCGCCTCCGGACACACCGCCCGGCCCATGTCCATCTACCATTGCCGGAGGGATTCGACGGCGAAAGCGGCCATGTCGTTTCCGACGCCGACGCTGACCCAGCCAGCATTGGGTTCATCCCAACAAAGGTCCCGAAAGTCCCACAGGATTTCCGGCATTGGACTGATGTGACGGGCTTTTTGGCGCATTGGCCTCTCCCGAAGGGATGCGCGGTTCAGGCGACCGGTTTCAGGGGGAGGGTTCCGACGGAATCCTTCAGTTTCCCGTCGGAGAGGCCGTATTCGCCGGGCATGTTGATGTGTGCCCACGACATGGGCGGGTGGGCGGCGATGGTGCGCCGCAGGCCTTCCCTTGCCTCTTCGTGGCCGGCCTTCCCGACCTGCCTGGCGAGATGGAGGTGGTTCCAGCAGACGATGCTGTTCCTGATCAGCCGGCTGCATGCCTCCGCGATCCCCTGTTCCTCCTTTTCGGCCTGGGTGAACCCGCGCGGGTTTCCGGCGGCGACGGCGCGGGTGAAGCGGTTCGCGGGCTCGACCTTGTTCAGCTGTCTCCCGATGGCTCGCCGCAGGTCGGGATCATCGACGTAGCGCAGGATGGACAGCGACCTGACGATCTGTCCGAAGGACCTGAGCGTCTGGTGGAGCGCATGCTGGCGGGAATGGGAGCTGAGCCGCCGGAAGATGTCCGAGGCGGTGTTTTCCCTGAGCCTGATGGTCGCGACAGGCCGCAGCGGACCGTCCCGGTTCCCGCGGACCAGGGCGTCGTTGCCCGCCCTGTGGGGCTTGATGCACCAGCGTTCCTCCGCCCGTCCCTTCGGCCTGAGGATGCAGGGGGCCTGCCTGCCGACGCCCTTGATGCGCGGGGCGAAGGAGAAACCCGGCAGGTGCGCCAGGCCGGACACGGCCTCGGTGCAGCCGTGGGTGTCGGTGGAATGGATGCCGCTCCTGACCACGTCGTTGCGCATCGGCCCGTCGATCACGCAGGCGCTTTCCCGGTCGGCGGCGCTGGTCATCAGCGAGTGCCACAGGAAATGGCGCCCGTCAACGAAGGTGCAGGCGCTGACGCCCTGTCCCTGGCCGAAACACCTGAAGGAGCGGCTGGCGCGCAGGCCTTCGCCGCGCGCCTCGAACCTCTGGCCGTCGCTGGCCGTATGGAGCGTCTCCATCCCGCGGCGATGGAGATTGGGCAGCTCCATCCTGTCCATGGCCCCGGCCACGGCGTCATTGGCCGCGCGGACGCTGTCGAGCGGGAAGCGCCGGTTGACCGCGCGCTCCAGTTCGCTTTCGGAGACGCGCGACGGAATCCGGGCCATCCTGCGAACCCCGATGCCACATCCAGGGCCCATGATCCCGGCGGGCAGGGCCGGACGGGAGGTGGCCTGACGGACATGGGTCCGCTGCCAGTGCCCGAAGGCGCGGAGCATGCCGCAATGGCTGTTGACGGTCTCCATGACCTGCGCGGGCGGCACGACGTGCCGCCGGGGGAACAGCTCCCCGAGCGGACCGGCCTCGCTGGCGCCAGGTGCCGGGGTGGCGGCATGGAACGTCCCGTCGGCGCGGATTCCCAGGTGCGGGCTGTCGACCGCACGATCGTTCGTCGCCCGGTACTGCGCGACGGGCGCTTCGTCCAGCTCCGCCAGGACCGGCGCGGGGCCGGCAAGCCCGGACAGTCCCGCCCGTTCCAGCAGCCGCTCCCTCCCGCGGCTCCAGCGGTCGCGGTCGATGGGACAGGCGTCCATCGGACGATACCTATACGACCGGGCAGGATTCAGGTCGCCGGACCTGATGCGGCCGGTGACGTGCTGGAACAGGAACACCTTGTACAGCGAGGGGCGAAACGGGCCGCCGTCACGGAGCGGCGCAGCCCGTTCGCCGGCGCCGGGAAAGTCCGTCGGCGCATGTTCGCCGACATTCCCGTCCGTGGCCCTGAAGCGATCCACGGCCGCAGTCAGTGGCGCAACCCGGCCGTTCGGCTCGAAGGCGGGCGCCCGCAGGATCGGGCCGGGCCGTCCCTGCAGCTTCAGGGAATGGGACTCCAGGACCTCGGACCAGCTCCGGTCCTGCCCGGTTTCCGACATGTCGGCCTTCAGCCGTTCGAACGCGACGGTCCGCCCACGCTCCGGAAGCGCCCGGATCCTCGCAGCCTTCAGGGAGTCCGGCAGGCCGTCGTCCTCGGTTAGGCTGCGGATTTCCCGGATCAGGCCGAATGCTCCCGTGTCGAGGCCGTCGACGACGCTCCTGATCCGGTCCTGCCGATCCTTGCGGGTTTCCGGCAGCCGTTCCCTGCGCCCGCGGTCGGCGGCGGTCTGGAACGACGCCATAACGCTGAGCCAGAGACCGACCAGGCTGTCCTGGATGCGAAAGACCTGGTGGGCGATGAAGGCGGCGGCGTGAACGTAACGGTCGCTGGCTTCGCGCCGGTGTGTCTGGAACACTTCTGACCTGAGAACGCTGCCGGCGTGGTACTGAACGCCGGCCACGCCGGGACCGAGGGCCGGCAAGGTGTCCCCGAGCCGGTCGTGGAGCGCCGCCAGCGTCCCGAGACCGGCGACGCCCTCCCTGATCCGCGCCGGCCGGGTCGACTGCGGCAGCTTCCTGAGCAGGGTCAGGCGGTTCCGGTCGCCCGGCGCGGTGAACAGGCCATCCAGCAGGCTGCGTGTTCCGTCGGAAAGGCACCCGTCCATGAGCGCGGCGAGCTCCGCCCTGCGTTCATGCAGGCCCGCCCGGATCCTGTCCGCCAGGCTGTGCGCGGTCGGAATCCGCGCCCGTCGCCGCATCAGGAAATCAACGCGGCGACCGAACATCAGCCGAGGCTTCAGGTGCATCCGCGCCATGGCGGCGATCCCGACTGCAGGGGCCGCTTTCGCCGCCCTGTCGAAAGGCGCGGATCCGTGGAAGTCCAGGATGGGCCGCCGATGACGGGCGCGGGTCTGCCTGGCATATGCTCCTGGCGGGAAGTCCTGGCCTTTCAGGCCCGCAGGCCTGGCGGCGGCCTCGATGCCGCGCTCGTGGAAGTCCTGCGGCTGGTGGAACCTTTTGACCGCCCTGAAATACCCGCACATCAGCAGGAAACCGATCCGGCCGCTGGGCGCGCGCATCGTTGCGGCCGTGTCCATCAGACCCTTTGGCAGGTCGAGGAACCGTTTCCGCCCGCGATGGCCGAACATGGGCGGCCTGTCGAAGGCGGCCTGTTCTTTCGGAGTGAGGATGCGCATTCTGGCCATGGGCGGGCTCCGCCGGAACAGCCGTTCCGGAAACCATCGTTTCCGGAACGTGCGGAGCCTTGGCCCGCAACCCCGGCGAGGTTGCCGGAACCGTGTCCGTTTTCCCTGTTCCGAAAACCGTGTTCCTCCACAGTCCAGGAAAAGGGATTCAGGAACGGACCGCCATGCCTGTCGGATATGCCCGCGTCTCCACCATGGACCGGAACCCGGCCCTCCAGACGGACGCGCCGCTGGCGGCGGGCTGCGGGAGGATCCTCACCGAAAGGGCCTCCGGAGCGCGGCAGGGCCGGCCGCAGCCCGAAGCCGCCCTCGACTTCCTGCGCGAAGGCGACACGCCCGTGGTCTGGAAACCCTCCCGGCTGGCGCGCTCCCTCACCCAGATCATCAGGACGGCCGCGGACATCAACGGCCGCGGCATCGCGCCAAGGGCGCTGACCCGCAACATCGACACGGGCACGCCCGAGGGACGGCTGTCCTTCCACATGACCGCGGCCTTCGACGGGTTCCAGCGGGAGATCATCGTGGAGAGCACACGCGCCGGCCTCGAGGCCGCCCGCAGGCGCGGACGGCGGGGCGGCAGGCCAAAGGCCATGGACGAAAGGGCGCTCAGGCAGGCCGAGGCCATGCTCAGGGACACCGGGAACCATCCTTTCGTCAGCGACGTCATCGACCAGCCCGGGATCGGCCGCACGGCCTTCTACAGGTACTTTCCGCCAGAACGCATCAGGCAGCCGGGGAACGGGCACGGTGGTTGACGGTCGCCGCGCCGGTCAGGACAGGCAATGAGGAATTCCGGGTCGACCCCGGAACGCATCGGCCAGACCGCGAACCTGCAGGCTGGTGGCGTTCATCATCAGCCGCCGAATCCTGTGGGACTTTTTGGACCTTTGTTGGGATAAACCCCACAAGTTTCCCGGCGAATTCGACAAGACCGCTGAGCGGGACGACGTTCACGTCAAACCATCTGAGCGCACCCGTCTCGTGATAGTGGCGTTTAGCAAGAATAGGCTGAAGTCCGGCAAGTGTCTTTAGCTCGTCAAAGTCAAGCTCATCAATATCGTCCAGTGCGGCGCGGGTTGCCAGTCCGATATTGAAATCGCTTCCGGCATAAATCGCGTGAGCGTCAAGAAACTTCTTGAATATCGTGAGAGACCAGCCGCCCAGACGGGATAGCGCGCTCTCAAGCAGTTTGGGCGAGGTCTCTGGAAGGCAGCTCTGCAACAAGCTGACACTCGGAACGAGGCCCGAGCGCTCCTTGAACAGGTCAATGACGGCAATCGTCTTAAGCAATCTGACGTCCAAAGCACCGCCACCAAGACTTTCGCAGCGTTCAAGCGCTTCGGCGGCCAAGGCCCAGCGATGCCCATCAGGAGAGGCGAGAATGGATGGCTCCAGATTGACGCGAAGGTAGTCCCAGAGCCGGTCCGGGGTATACAGGTCGTCATCGCCCGCTTGGCTCAGAAAGTCCTGGAAACCATGTGGCTCGGATGAGTTCAGGAAGCCGAATATGCTGCGCTGGTTCTGACCGAAGCGTCGCCGCGAAACCGGCCCTAACAGACATGCGACAACCGGGTGCAGTGGCCAGCAAGCTTCCAGCATGAAGGCGAGCCGCTCCGCGTCGCCGGCGCGACCGCGGCCCGCGAAATCGGCAACGGTGGATGCCAGTGCGCCAGGCTTTTTCGGATGGTGGTCGCTTTCGATCGCGCGGGAGATCAGGTCGATCTGCTCTTCACCGAACGCATTGACAGCAAGGTCGATGAAACGTCCCTGAATCTTCGCCCACTCGTCGCGCATTTCGTGCGACAGGCGATGGGCGTGTTCTTCAATAGCTTGATGCAGCACACCCACAACAAGGAACCGGCCGCGGCTCCGCGACGCCATCTCGGCGAGCTGCTGAAGGACATAGATGTCGGAACCATCCTGAGCGGCGGCTTCGAGGAACTTGCCCATCTCGTCGATGAACAGGAACAGCCCGCCGCGTGTGCTCGGCTCTTCGGCAGCAGCTTCCGCAAGAGCGGCAATCAGATTGCTTTCGGTCCAGCCGCCGCGTGGTCGACGCGAGACGAGCCCGGCCCGCTTCGCGGCTTCGCCGATGACTGCGGCGGGATCATCGCGACGCGCTACAACAGGAAGAATGTGCCAGCCCTTCGGGCCAGGCGGCAACGCCGTCCAGACCGCATTCGTCAGCTTTCGCCCGAATGCCTTTGTCGCATCTTTCTGCAATCCCGCGTTGCCGTTGAGCAAAGCGCCAAGCGCCACGACAAGGCTCGACTTGCCGCTGCCGTAAGGTCCGGTCCAGGTGAACGCGCCCTGTCCCGTTTCAGAGACGTGACGCGCCATCGTCATGAGGACTTCGGCGGATGATTGCGGGCAAATGAACCCTTCGAGGGCAGCGGCAACGCCAAGGTCAGAATCGATGCGGATCGACCTGAGAAACCGACGGGATATCTGGACACGGCCACTCAAAGCCATCACGCAGCCTCCTTCCCGGCAAGCCCGCAATAGTCGCCGGGCACCCAAGACAACGATGTGCCCTCCCCGATATCGATGTTACGAACGACCTGTTTCAGGCCAGCTGTCTCGGACCAGCGCAGGGCGCCACCGGTCGCGTCGTCAAGCGCGGCAAGCCGGTCGGTTACATCGTCTTCGTTAAAAAGGAACACCCGGCCCGGGCCTCCCGGCTCATGCGCGACGGCCTCGAAGGAGAGTGTGGCTGCATTCGGCGCATAGCGTGACCAGAAGTCGATCAGGGCATAGGAAAAAACGCCATCTCCCAATGTCGATTTCGGTCCGCGCACGAAACGGAAGCCATCCTTCTTGCCAATGGCCTTGACTAGGCCGAGCTCCGTCAACGGAGATTCGAGCGCATCGTCATGTCCGGTTTTTCCGGACGGCTGCCGGGCGACATAGGTCCGAATGAAGCAGGCAACGTCATTCTTGAGGGTCTTGGCCGCGGTTGCCGGCCACCCTCGATCCCGAATGAATCGCACCAGAAGTTTTTCCAGCCTGTCTCTTTCAAAAGTGATCGCCGGATAATGGCTGAATGCCCAGAACCACGTTGTTTTCTCAGGGCGCCCCGCCAACTGCCAATGGATCAGCCATAGCGTGGCGGGATGTTCCATCCACGGATCGAGTCCCTTCGGCCCGAACAACAAGCGGCCAAGTTCCCTGGTTCGAACGGAATTCGTTTCAGGCTTCTCGATAATGCGGGCCGCAGTGGCCCAATGACGCATTGACGCGACCATGTTTTTGCCGACGCCGAACCGTGCGCTGGCGTCGTCACCCCAACAGGCAATACGATTGGCGGGGTCTTCTTCGGTCTCTGCCACACGGTCGAAGACCTTCTTCAACCACCCGTAGCGCAGCGGGAAGGTTTCATGTCCCGAGAACTGCGCGTCATAGTCGGGTTGGAATAACGGTCCGCGCGACATGTTCCCCTGCTTACTGGATGATGCGTCCAGCTCGACTGTAGCTGATGCCACGTGCTATGGTCAACAGAAGCTGGAACGACGGGTGTATCCAAGTTGGTTGATTTCCACAATTCGAAGGTGCCGTCCCTGCGCTGCGGCGGGACCGCGGATGACCGGAGGGCGGGCCGCCCTCCGGGGCAACGGGCATGGAGTGTGGGCTATGGCACGGGGAAAGGCGAACCACAGGCTGGCCGACCTGCTCGACTGGCAGGTTGATCATGCCGCAGCGGCATGATCAACCAACTCGGGCTACACTCTGGAACGACGTTCCAGAGGCGGTTATCGCGGGAAGCCCCCATCGACAGGCATGCTTGAAGGTTATCCTGTTGAAATAAAATGAAAATTGGAAACGCACTCTATCTGGACCATCAGGCCACAACACCGATCGACGGTCGTGTTTTGGTGGAAATGGCCCCATATGAAAACGAATCGTTCGGCAATCCGCATTCGTCGAATCACCGACTCGGATGGGAATCCGCGCAGGCGGTCGAGAATGCAGGTTCTCGCATCGCGGCGCTGGTCGGCGTGGACGCCGACGAAATCATCTTCACGTCAGGCGCAACCGAGTCAAACGCTCATGATTGGGCTGGCCATATCGCCCCGCTGATCATGTAAGTTCAAGGGCTGCCGCCGCCGTCTTTCTTCCTGCGTCCGTTTTCCTTTTCCCGTCGGTTCACATTCGCTTTCCGAATGCGGCGGGATGACGCATGTTGCCGCGCGGAAGCGGACAGGAGGACGTTTTTTTTGTGCGGACATTGCGATCCCGTTGTCAAACTGTCCCGGGCCGTCGGCTTCGAGCCCCGCCTTGTTTACGGACTCTTCCGAGAACGAACAGCAAAATGCACCGCAGCGCCCGTCTCCGGGGGCTGTGAGTCTGCTGATCCGCCGGCCTGTCCGCTTCCACGCATGATCCCCAACAGGAGATAGTCACATGATAGAGAAGGATAAGCTCAATGTCATCCATTCCCGCGCCGCCGGGCTGGATGTTCACAAGATGCAGGTCACCGCGACCGTGCGCATCGCCCGCCCCGGCGCGGATTCGGAACGCATCACGAAGGAGTCCAGCACCCTTCCGAGCGGTCTGGCCGATCTTTCGGCCTGGCTCAGCGAACACGGCGTGACGGCTGCGGCGATGGAAGGAACCGGCGTCTATTGGGAGGCGGTTTTCGACGCCGTCGCCGATGCCGGAGCCGAGCCGCTGCTGCTGCACGCTCAGCATGTCAAACAGATCAAGGGCCGCAAGACCGATGTCGCCGACAGCATATGGCTGGCCCGCGTATGTCAGTTCGGTCTCTGCAGCCCGAGCATGGTTCCGCCGAAGAACTTCCGCGAGCTGCGCCGGGTCTCGCGCGCGCGCCGGAAGATCGTCGCCGGGCGGTCGCGGACGCGCTGCCGGGTCCACAGGATCATCGACGGAGCCGGGCTGCGCGTCGGCGGCGTCCTGTCCGACATTTTCGGGGCCAACGGCCGGCGCATCCTCGACGGTCTGGCCGAAGGGAAAGAGCGGGCGGAGATCCTCGCCTCGCTCTCGGGCCATGTGCGCGGGCATCTCGAAAAGCTCGACGACGCTCTGCGGCGCAGGCTTTCGGAGGCCGACCGGTTCCTGCTGCGCGATCAGATCCGTCTCTTCGACCAGGCCGGACATCGTCTGGCCGAACACGACGCCGTCATCGAGGAGGGTCTGGCCGGCCGCTGGAGCGATCTCAGCCTTCTGACCACGATTCCCGGTATCGACCGGCGCGCCGCGGCGGCGATCATCATCGAGCTCGGCCCCGATGTCTCCGTCTTTCCCGGGCCGAGACACTGCGCCGCATGGGCCGGTCTCGCCCCCGGCAACAACGAGAGCGCCGGAAAACGGCGTTCGGGACGGGTCCGCAAAGGCAACCAGGCTCTTCGCACGCTCATGATCGAATGCGCCCAGGCGGCCGCCCGCAGCAAGGGATGCCAGTTCAAGGGCTATCACAAGGCTCTGACCGTCCGCCGCGGCTACAAGCGGGCGACCGTCGCCGTCGCGAACAAGATGCTGCGCATCGTATGGGGCATGCTCTCGACCGGAGAACTCTACCATGACCCCGAAACCGACTATGAGGCCATGATGGTGATGCGCAATGCGCCGCGATGGATAAGAATGCTGCGTAAGTATGGCGTGACGGCCGGATCCGGAGAACGCCGGGCCGCCGCCTGACCGCCGTCCTCGGGACGGCGGCCGACAGCTCTGCGGAGGAGGCCGAAAGCGCGAACGGCACGGGGCAGCAAGCGGGGCAGCCCTCAGACAGACCGAAGCGCCGAAGCCGCCTCACGCTGCCTCAGGCCGAACCCGCCAAATTCGGTCAACGATCCCGTGCGCCTTGTCGGGAAGAAACTTACACAGCAAACAATCTCGCCATATTGGGGCTGGCACGCCGCGCGGCAGGCGCCGTCGTGTTCTCGTCAGCGCCGTCGAGCACAAATGCGTGCTGGCTGTAGCCAGAGCACTGGAAACGGAACTCGGCTTCTCCGTCGAACAGATTCCGGTCAATGGCGAAGGATTTATCGAGGTTTGTGCCCTGGAAGCGGCTCTGGATGACGACGTACTTGCCGTATCGATCATGGCGGTCAACAATGAGATAGGAACAATTCAGAATGTCAGGGCAGTCTCCGAACTCGCAAGAGGTTACGGATGCGTGTTTCATTGCGATGCGGCACAAGCACCTGTTGCAATGGACATGACCAGCATCGGCGATTGCGTGGATATTCTTAGTTTGTCCGGCCACAGGATGTGCGGCCCAAAGGGCATTGGAGCTGCCTATATTCTCCGGGAACTGCAAGGCCGTATCGAACCGCTGATTTACGGCGGCGGTCAACAGAACGGCTTGCGGGCCGGCACATTGCCAACGCCGCTCTGTGTGGGTATGGGTAAAGCGGCGGACTTGCTTGCAGGTAACGACGCCAGGGAGAGACGGGAACAACTTCGCAGCCGCCGCGATATCTTTGTCGAAAGGCTCATGGGCTTGCCCTGGCCGATAGCGCTGAACGGCCCAACAGGGCAAGCCCGTCATCCCGGCAATGCCAATTTACAGTTCATCGGGTTCTCGGCGCATGACATCCTTGGTGCATTGCAGCCGCATGTAGCAGCCTCAACCGGCTCCGCCTGCACGTCGGGCATTCCCGAACCGTCGCATGTCCTGCAGGCCATCGGCCTGACCGGTGACGACGCTGAGGCTTCGATCCGCTTTAGCCTTGGGTTCGACACAAAGGCCGGAGACATAGAGGAAGCGGTGGGCCGGATTGAAGGCGTTCTGAAACGGTTGTCGCACGCTGGCCTCGTCCGCTCGGCCTGATCCCGCCCTTCGCCGATATCCCATTTTTCAAACCGGACAGCCGACCGCCCATCAGCCATGCGCACACGGATCGCCCAGCCCGGACGGCGCCACCGAGCCGGCCGTCAGCGGGCCAGCGAATCGGCTAGCGGGAACTGCTGCAGCGCACCGACCGGGGATTGCCCGAAGATACAGCGGATGGTAGGGTGTGGGCCGAACCCGAAGTCCGACCGGAGGCAAGAGGTCATGGCCTCTCCAGCAGTGACTCCCGGCCGCGCCCGCGCGGCCGAGGAAAGCTACCGCAGGTCGTTCCGGGACGCGGTGATGCCCCACCTCGGGACGACCCCCGCGAAGGCGGCCTACCTGGAGGCGGCGCTCGACATTCTCTGGGAGTATGACGGGCTGTCTCCCTATGAGATGGCCGTCAACGCCTGGAACAGCGGCAACCGGGAGCTCTACGAAAGCGCGCTCGCCGACGACCGCCGGCTCGCCGAGCTCGCGGCTGCGGTCAGGTCCGGGGAAGAGGGGTGACCGCACCCGAAGGCGCACAGGTCGCCGCCGACACCGAACTGGTCCGCCACTCGACGCCCCGACGCTGTCTCACCGTCCTGGAGGACCTGCGCGGCCGCCGCGTCGCCATCCTCCCGACGGTCGCCCACGAGCTGCGGGGGCGTATCCCGCTGCAGGCGGCGGCATACGTCAGGGGAATCCGCGAACGGGACGGGAAGTGGAGCGGCAGCCAGATCCAGACGGCCGCCCGCGCCGCGGGCGCCGAGGCGGCGGAGTGGTGGGAGGACTGGCGCTTGCGGAACGACTCGATCCACGAGCATGTTCCGGATCCGGGAACTTCACATTACAGCCTGACAGTCGCCTCCCTTCCCGACGAGGCGTTCCTGGACACTGACGGGAACGACCAGCTGGTCCATGCCCAGGCATGGGCGCATGGCATCGACATTCTGGCGAGCCGGAACCGCAGGAGCGTTGTCAGGAAGGAACTGGAGCGTCATTTCGCGGCGCTCGACGGCCCGCTCCCGCCAATCGAGGTCAGGAACCTCCACGAACATACCACTGCCGTCGCCGGGACCGAACGGCGGGATGTCTCGGAGGTCGCGCTGGAGGCGATGCCATTTGCCGTCATCCCCGAGGACTGGACATCCGGGAAACACGTCGGCGTCCGCTCCTCCTGCGACAGGTTCATCAGGAACCTGAACACCGCCCCAGGCCGCCGCGTCCGAATGACAGCCGAGGGGAACACGCTCTCCCGAATGCTGGACAGAGCGGTTCAGCGCCTCGGTCATGCCGCCTTCATCGAACGCTGTGAGGCGGCGTATGCCATACGCCCGGCGGCGGCGCGGGAAGCCGGGAAGCGGTTTCACGGCAGGACGCGCGCCGCCGTGCGGTGGACCGGCATCGATCCCTGGGCATGATCCAGGCTGCACCGCGTCAAGGGACGGAGTTGCCGGATCACGGACCGGTCTGCGGTGTATCAACGTGATCGTCTGAATCAGCCTGTCCGACGCCGCCTGTTTCTGTCGGGGCGGAATGACCTGAATTCCGGCCCAGTTGAGCTCCCCTTCATCGGGTTCCGTTTCCGGCTCATCGTCGGCTGCCTCCTCGCGGCGCAGCCTGTCCCAGTCCGCCCGTCCCTCTCCTGACTGGCGGGTCGCTTCCTTGAGGGTGATTCTGGTAACGGCGCCCTTTCCCATCTTTCCCCGCCCGGCGCGCCGCGATGATCCGGACCGCGTCACTGCGGAACCCGAAGACCGCCGGGATGACGGTTCCGCCGTCCAAGCTACCCCCTTGCGACCCAGCGGACCGGCGCCCATCCGATCCGCGGCGCTGGACATCCCGGATTTCCGGCTGGGTTTCGCCGCCGCTGTCATGCCGCGCTGACAGACCTCCCGGCGGATGACAGACCGAGCGCTTCCAGACGCTTCCCGATCGCGAGCGGGCTGCGCTCCAGAGCCACGGCGATCTGGGAAATTCCCTTCCCTTCCCCGTGAAGCCGTCTCACCCTGTCCTCCTCATCCTGTGTCCATGCCGCCCCCTGGCGGGCCGGACGGCCGGTCCCTCCCCCGGAACGCCCGGCGGCCGCGCCGCCGCCTGCCCGCCGGACCCCCGCCGTCTTGCGTGGGACGGGCCCGGGCCGGACGTCCGCCCATGTATGGACCGGCCCGTCGAACCTCTCCGTCTCCCGCCGCTCCATCCAGTCCGACAGCGCCGCCAGCGCGGAGGGCAGCGCGGTGGCGAGGAACCTCCCCCCTTCCAGCGTGAATGTCGCCATCGTCCCGCGTCCGTCCTCCACCGCCACGTAGTGCAGGACCACGTCGCCGCCGACATCGGCGGCGCGGAACATGTACCGGTCATCGCCGCTGCTGGACTCTGCGTCCCAAACGAAATCCGGCCTCGCGCCGCCGCCCTGTCCGTCCATGGCAACCATCATGCTTCGGTCGGTGCAGTGTGCCACCGGAGCGCCCGGCGCTCAAGCGCGGCGGCGCAGGGGTCCGGTCCTTTGCCTAAGCTCCATTACGTGTGCCTGGTCCGGGTTTCCCGAGGCGGACAGCGGTTCCCACTGGATTTTCCCTGTCTGTTTCCGGGCCATTATGGGATCAATCCGGATCTTCGTCGACCTTTCGGCCCGAAGCGGAGGCGTCGCGGCAAAAGTCGATGGGTCGGGCGCGGCCGGACGTCCCGCTCACGGCGTCGCTGCCCCGGATCACCGCGGAGCGTCGCAAAGCTATCGCTCGGGCGCTCGGGGAGGCCATCCATCCGCACCGGTCCCGCTCCAGGGGGCATGGGAGGGTGTAGCCCAGGATTCCTGTCAAGCTGCTGCGACCTGATGGGTGTAGCCGAGGATTTTTGACTCCTGTCCACTTTCTTTCCATTTTCCTGACCCATGGTCCTGGAGCGCGTGCCGGGCGGATCAAGCCTCCGGGGCATTACAGGAATCCTGGGCTGCATCCGGCATGGGAATGGGCCTGTGAGGGATGTTGGGATCCGTAGCTGGGCGGAGTGGTGGGGCGTCACATGGGCCGAATTTCCTTTCTGGTGAACCCGGATTGAGGTAGGGTTTCCGAAAGGTTCCAGCCTGCCTGACGGCGGAGTTCCGGGCAGGGCGACATTGTGGGGAGGATACGGAGCAGGCATCGATCATTCAGGTACAGTAATTATACTTGATGGGTGCTATGCTCCCCATGCGGTTTGAGTATGACCCCGACAAAAGCGCCGCGAACCGTGAAAGGCATGGAATCGACTTCGAGGAGGCCCAGGCCCTTTGGGATGATCCCCATCTGATCGAGGCGTCGGCCAATGTCACGGTCGGGCCGCGTTTTCTGGCCGTTGGCATGATCGGGGCCAGGCACTGGACCGCCGTTTTCACATACCGGGAGGGCCGCGTGCGGATCATTTCCGTGCGCCGCCCCCGCGGAGAGGGGATTGCCAGCTATGAGGGCGACTGAATTCGACGAGCGCTTCGATGCGGGCGAGGACATGTCCGCCCATGTCGACTGGACAAACGCCCGACGGCCCAATCGCGAGGCCAAGCGGGTGAACGTGGATTTCCCGGTCTGGGTTGTCGCCGGGCTGGACCGGCAGGCCGGGAAACTCGGCATCACCCGTCAGGCGCTGATCAAGATGTGGGTCGCTGACCGGCTGCAGTCGCCGCCGGACTGAGCCGTTCAGCGGCGCATCCGGCTCGGCCCGGCCTCGTTTCGGACGGGGGGGGGTGTCCCAAGTCTGAATTGGCAAGCCGGGTATGACAGGCTCGGGGCGCTTCGGTACTGTCGGGCACTCGTTGGGAGGGGCGGTTGGCCCCGTCTATATCGAGCGGTCGGTCGACGGCAGGCCGAAGTCCGAGACCCTGGCGCCGCGGTCACTGTTCACGCCTGGGGCAACCGCCACGCAGAAATTCCCACCAGTGAGATTCCGGTCCGGTTTCCGGCGTGGCGCGGGCGTCGGCGGCGGATTCGGGCGGATTGCGGGCGTGCGGGAACATCCGGCGGCGTTCCGGCGGGAAAAAGGGATGTGTCGCGGGTCTGCCCTGGGGCGGTTCGGTCGGGCGTTCAGGCGCGCCCGGGCGCCCCGCCCCGCGGCGGCGACCGCCCGGACGGTCCGGCGACGTTCAGGGCCACAGGCGCGTGCCCGTGGGTCAGGGCGGGGTGGAGTGTCCGCCAGTCGGGGACCGGCAGGTCGTGCAGGCATTGCCGGGTTCTCTCCCGGAGGTACCCCGTCCGCCCCCTCGCCTCCAGCGCGGCGGCGAACACCCTGCAGGAGGCTGCCCCGGTCCGGTCCGTGAGGAAGGCGAGCGTCATCGTCATGGCGGGCACGGTGGTCAGGTGCCGCTTTCCATGCCCGAAGCCGGTCCCGGAGCGGTAGCCCTGGTTCTTCAGCGTGCCGGGGTCCCGTTCCCTGTCCGCCATCGGGAGCGGGCCGCGCGCATGACCGGCATGAGGCTGTCGCCGTCGACGGGAAGGTCGGTGACCCAGGAGAACCTCCGCTGCCTCTCCCCGCCCCGGTGGGTCGGGTCGTCCGGGCCGCGGTGGCGCCTCGCGATGCATTTCCTCCTGGTGACCGTCTCCCGGCATCCGGTGACGCTGGCCCTGATGTCGGGATGGGAGGCGTTGACTGGCGCGCCGTTCAGGCAGCGCAGTTCGTGACGGGTGCTGTCGGCGTCGGTGAGCCGGGCGGTGCGGGTGTCGGGTCTGGCGGCGGGGCTGGCGAACGGCAGCGCGTGGTCGCCGGGTCCTCCCCCCGGGGATGAAGCGGAGGCCGTGCCGCCGCAGGCGGGCGATGTGGGGTCCGTTGGACGCGGGGCCGTCCTGCGGGACGATGGCCTTCAGGCGCCGACGCTCCCGCCGGAGGCCGTCGACGGACCGCGCCGCGGCGTTGCGCCCGCAGCCGTTCCTCCTGTCCCCGTCGGTCCTGGCGGTCGGCTCCGGGGCCAGCGGCAGCACCTCCCGGCGTTCCGGGTGGCAGACCACGGCGGCGGGCATGCTGTGCGAGCAGGTCCCCGGCCCGTCACTGCGGCTGGCGACGCGGCAGTGGTGGCGGTGGACGGATTCCGGGCTGAAGTAGCCGGTGCCGTCGACCGGGATCAGGCAGTGGCCGTCGAAAACCGGCTGGTCCCCGGCACCCTGCCGCGCCGCAGCCTCGCGAACAGGGTCCCGACGCCGGTGGCGGCTGCCTGGGGCCGGCCGTGCCGGGGCGTCCGCGCATGGGGGGGTCGCAGGGCGCCGCCGCGGTCCCGAACAGCGTCCGGAGGTTGCCGCGGACGATGGCGTCACCGCGGCTGTCCCTGCCGGACTGCAGGAGCGACGGATATCTGGCGGGAACATCGCGGACGCCGACATGAGGTGGTCCGCGAGGCTGAACCGGCGCCCGTCCACCGGACCGGCGGTCCCGCCGAAGCATTCCGCAAGCGCCCTGACCGACCCGGGCCTGCCAAGGTCCTTCCGAAACCGCATCGTCCCAACTCCCGTCAGTGAGGTCCATACGGATTGCGGTAAGGGCCGGAGGCTATGATGTCCAGAGGATTCCGGGCGGTTTCCAGCCGCCGGGAAGGAAAAGTCCACCAAACCCGGTTCACGGAACCCCATGGAATAAAGGGCCTGGACGGGCTAGTGGGAATTGCTGCCGATCTGGCAAGCACTCTGGAATTGACTCAGCGACACGAAGTTAGCAGAGAAGCAGCCGCGAGACGCTACATTCCCCGCATTGGCGATCCCGCCGCCGTGGTTTTCTCCAAAGCAGGCGTTGTTCGTTACGCAAGATGCAATGAGTTCTTTCCGGGATCGTGGCCAACCGGCCCCACAACATAGCGTATCTGCCCTTTCGAAAGCCGACATTGGCGAAGTGACAGACTGCTTCGAAGTAGATGGCGTCACTTGGTTGAATGATGCGACCGGACTCTGTTTGTTCGAGCAAACCTTGGCACAGCAAAATGGATTCCGGATGACGTTGCTGACCGCCGAACTCGATGATGCAGATGAAGAATGGAATGCCCCTGCATTCTACGGTCGGCGCTAGTATTTCGTCCGTGTTGGAGTGACGCCGGGACGCCTGCCCTGTCCGGCATGATAGCGTATACTGGCCGCAACAACAACCATCAGGCCTTCCGGATCGGGCGGATGTCCGCTGGCGGTTCCGCGGGGCGCCGGGAAGGGGCAGGCCAGCAGCAGGAAGCCCGTGCTGGACGGCGGGGGCCAGGCGAGGCTGGCGATGCTGGCCTGCTCCGAGCCTTACAACAGTCCCCTCCTGTATATCTGATTCGGCTCGCCTATATGGCGGGGCATGCAGGTCGGTCTCCGCCATTTTGATTCGCGGACGCTGGAGTGGCTCGCCGGTGCGCTCCGTGCCGGCGGGCGCAGCCGGCATGCGCTGTGCCGGGAGCCGGTCGGGCGCACCGGCTGGCGGAACGCTTCGAGGTCCACCACACGCCGAGGCACGGCAGCCGGCCGGACATGGCGGAGACCGGGACAGACGTCCTCTCCCGGCAGTGCCCCGCTAGGCGCATCCCGGACCGGGAGGCGATGGTGCGGGAGGCCGGCGCCTGGCAGGCGCACCGCAACCCGTCGGCGAAGCCGGTCGACCGGCGGTTCAGGACCGGGGACGCCCGCGTGAAACTGAAGTCCCTCTATCCATCACAACAATAAGGTCGCGATACTAGGCCCGCCGCACCGTCCGCTTACTAACCTTGAACAAGCGCACAATCTCTGCGAAGGTGCGCTGTTCCTCATCGCGCATACAGCTTGGTTACGAGAACCCCACTTCGGATCGGAAGTGGGGGTGTGTATAGTGTGAACATATACAGGATGAGCGAGGGTAGTCATGAATGAACTGCAGGGAAAAATCATCGAGGTCAGGCTATCAACGCACACCGAAGCCACGAGGAAAACCGGAGAGTCCCTTAGGGAGATGCGCAGACTGTCTGGATTGACACAGGCTCAGATGGCGAAGCGTCTCAAGGTCGGTCAGGCCTCTGTATCAGGGATCGAAGCCGACCGAGGGGACATACAGCTACCGGTCGTCCGGAAGTTCGTGGAGGCTTTGGGAGGCACCCTCAGGATCACTGCGGCCTTCCCTGCTGAAGGCGCACTGTCTCTGCATATGTGCGACGCCCCTGAGGCCAGGGGTGGCCATGGGGATGAACTGTCGCACCCGGTCTGCACCGACGACACCATTCGTCCAGACCGCGACATGGTGCTAAGCATCCGACCGAAACACGCAAGCCGCATTATGGCTGGCGAAAAAACCGTCGAACTCCGCCGCCGGTTTCCGGTGTCAGCGCCCAAGGGCACCATCGCGTACATCTACTCATCGTCTCCGGAGCGCGCAATGGTGGGTCACGCCGTGATTGCTGGCGTACATAAACTCGACGTGGAGGAAATCTGGCGGCTTTACGCGGATGCCGCATGCGCCGCACGGGTGGAATTCGACAGCTATTTCGAAGGGTTGAATGAGGGATTCGCTCTTGAGTTTGCGGATGTGCGTCGCTATCCGGCGCCGGTTTCCCTTTCCTATCTCAGGGAACATGCCGGATTTCAGCCACCCCAGTCATTTCTTTATGCGAAGAGGGAGTTGAAGAGGGTGCTCAAAGATCGCGGCACAACAGTATCTCATTGATACGAATCCAATAATCTGCTCGGAAGGAAATCACACCATCCAGCCAGCTTACGCCAACCTCCAACAGCTGGCAGCCAACCACACGGCCGATGTGTTCGTCCACGAAGCGATAGACGATGATGTTCGTAGGTACAGGGATGCAGCGCGTCGAGGGATTCCGCTCAGCAGACCCAGGAATCTCCGAAAACTGTGGAGCGTCAGAGCCTTGGCCAAGCAAGTGCTGGCGCAAACCTTTGGCCGAATTCAAAGACCCAACGATCCAACGATATTGTGGGTGCCACACTTCTGAGCCTCTTGCAAAACTCCCCGGTCGAGCGGTTGTCCCCAAATGCGGGCATTTCCTGGTGGCTGGTCTGGATAGGAAGCCGCCCCTCCGGTTCCTGTACAGGGGCGAGGACGGAGACCGGATTGGCACCGACGGGGTCGATGAGGCGCGTGGGGTGGATGGACCTCCCATGTCCAGAGAATTCAGAAATGAACGGGGGACGTCGCTGTGGAGAACTCCGGCGCGGGCGAGTTTGACCTGAGGAGCCTTGAAACATGTCGACGCGTCCGGCCGCTTCCCCTTGCAGCGGGCATATTCCTACAGGCACCTACTCTCCGCACACGCAAACCTCCTGTGGGTCCGGGTCGGTTACGATGATAATGTCCCCCTGCCTCTCACGGCTATGTCCGGAAAGTCTCCCGTAGCTCAACAAAGCCTACCCGAGGCTCCGGACCTGAAACTCAGTTGGCTCGGGTCGAGGCATGGACTTTCCTGGATTCGGCTTGCTTCCTTTGGCGCTCTTCAAAAAGCGAGTATTGATCCGGGGAGTAGCTGTGTTGCCGCAATTTCCTGAGATTCGGGCCGAATTCAAGATCGATTTCCTTGCGGAAGACCCTGAATATCTCCGCCATGTAATAGTCATGACGTAGCAGCGAAATCGCCATTTTGACGATTGCGTGGCTCTCGGTATGCGAGGCGGTCACCGTTTCTTCGCAGTTGGCCGTCAGCATTTCGCGGTGATCTACCGTCAGTGTGAAATGGTTGTCTGCAAAGCCCATGGGAAAGCCCGTCCCCTCATGCTCGTAGACCTCGCAGAGGTCGTTGAAACGAAACTCTTCCGGGTCGTCGCCGTAGAGAATGATCAGGAGCCGGACATGTCGGACAGTCACTGCCTCGCGCAACGCCGCGACATGCCGACGCAGGATTTCGGCATCTGCCTTGAACCAGACCGAGGTTCCAGAATTGGCGATCATCTCTACGACCTTTGCATGGACCTCGCTGTCGCCGCTTATATTCCAGACGAAGCGCTCGCCTGGATCGACAGTCATCTCTGACAGCCGGTTCGCCACGCTGTCGCATAACTCACTGGTCCTGACGGCGATCTTCCTGAACAGCACGTCAGGGGGCTGGGGTACGTATCGCACCGGATTGGTGCTGACGGGCATTATCGCCTTGCGTGCAGCCAGCGCGTTCAGTGCCGAATAGGTGTTGGGGCGCGGCACGCCGGATCCATTCGAGACCTCATACGCTGTCGCAGGCGATTTCGTAAGCAAGGCCAGATACGCACGAGCTTCGTAATCAGTGAAGCCAAGGCTCCGGATGCTGTTTAATACCGTTAGCGCTTCAGCGTTCGGATGAAGGTTCATGGCGACCGTTTCGCTTGCCACGCTCCGCATCATTTCGCGGAAAGATGAGAATCTGTAGTAGCTATTGCCACTACACCAATTATCAGCTAGTGGCTACTGCAGGTCAAGACGCTTCCATTGCGTAGCGCTTGCTCAATCTGGACCGAATTGGGAGGAACCAATGAGACTTATTCGCAGTTTGGCACTGGCTGCCGCGTTTGTTGCAGCACCGTTCGCGGCACAGGCGGAGGACGGCTTCCCGTCCAAACCGATCGAGGTGGTGATCCACTCAAGCTACGGCGGTGGCACCGACACAACCGCGCGCATGATGATGATTCGCTCGCGCCGCAACCTTGAGACAGATATGTATGTTGTTTCCAAGCGCGGCGGTTCAGGTGCTGCAGCGCAGGAATATGTGTTGTCCCGGCCCGCTGACGGCTACACCATCATGGCTTTGACCCAGACGCATCTCTACACGATCGCGCAGGGCAAGTCGCCAATGAAGATCGACGATATAGTTGGCATCGCGCGTGCGATGGATGATCCGACTTTCATAACCGTCAGCACCAACAGTGACGTGACTTCACTTGAGCAGCTCGTCGGGCTAGGAAAGGAACGTGGTCTGAACTGGGGCGTGGCCAACATCGGGGGCACCGAACATATCGGCCTGGCCCAGTTCTCGGATGCGGCTGAAATGAAATACAAGCCAATATCTTACGGATCGGGCCTGCAGATGCTCCAGGCCCTTCTGTCAGGCGAGATCGACGCAACGCTCCCGAATGTTTCCGAAGCCGGCCAGATGATCGCCGACGGGTCGGTCCGTCCACTTGCTGTGATGGCTGAAGAGCGGCTGGCCGATTACCCGGATGTTCCGACAACCTTTGAACTCGGCTACCCGGTCAGGACTTCAACCACCCGCGGCTATGCCGTGCGTGCGGGTACGCCTCCCGAAATAGTCGAGAAGCTCTCGGACGCGCTGGTCAAGGCGATGAAGCACTCGACGTTTTCCAACTACCTCAAAAGTGCAGGTCTTGATCCCGAGACTTCGCCCGCAGGTTGGGAAGTTTGGGACAGGCAGTTGAAGGAGGAATTCGAGACGGCGGCCGAAGCTCTGAAGAAACTCGCCAACTAGGCCGACCGCAAAGAGTACAGCACGATGCGGGCCGGCTCCGTTCGGTGGTGGCCCGCAGGCACGGCCCATGACGATCAGGGGATGTGATGAAGCGGAACAGGAAAGGGAAAGACGCGGACGGAGCGGGGCAGCCCGCTGGTCCAAAGGCGCTGATTGACGGCCCTGACGCCATCCTGGCACTGGTTCTGATCGCGCTTTGTGTGCTGTTCTACCGGGTGTCCGCAGGTTTCCCGGAACCAGGACTGTTTCTCGGCGAGAATGTCCTGCCAGAGCATTTCCCGCGCCTGCTATTGGTCGCCATCGGCATACTTGCCCTGCTCGTGCCATTCGAGCATCGGCTGGAATTGGACCGCTGGCCGCTAATCCGCAAGGCGCGAGGCGCACCAATTGGGGCGTCGACCTTCGTGACAATGGGGTTCCTGCTGATACTCGTCGGCATCGGTGAGTGGATTGGCACGATCCTGACAATCGTCTTGGCCGCAGTAGGTCTGCCGCTCCTGTGGGGTGAGCGGCGCTGGTTGCTGGTCGTTCCATATGCGTTGATCTTCACGGGAATCGTCACCTACCTCTTTTCGATCATACTCAGCGTCTATTTTGAGCCTGGCGTTTTCGGGCTGACACTGCGCTAGGGAGGCAGGTATGGATCTTCTGTTGACCGGTTTCGGGATGGTCGCCGACCCCGCAATCGTTGGCGTTATCCTGATCGGCGTGATCATCGGAGTGCTCGTCGGAGCTCTGCCTGGCCTGTCGTCGCCAATGGCCATCGCACTCCTTATCCCGTTCACAATTTCGATGACGCCGATCGCCGCCATTGCGATGCTGGCAGGACTTTACTGCGCGGGCACGTTTGGCGGTTCGATCACGGCAATTCTCATCAATGCCCCGGGCGCGCCGCCTGCCGCGGCCACTGCACTTGACGGCTATCCGATGGCGAAACGCGGTGAAGCCGGACGGGCACTTGGGCTGGCGACAATTTCCAGCGTCACCGGTGGCGTTCTGAGCTTGCTGATCCTGCTTCTGGCTGCTCCGTTGCTGGCGAGGATCGCCATCACCTTCACCTCGGCCGAGTACTTTGCGTTGGCGCTCTTCGCCCTGTCCATGCTGGCTTCCATCAGCGGCAAGTCGTCGATCCGCAATCTGATCGCTGGTTTCGTGGGTGTTTTCCTCTCAACCATCGGAATTCACCTGACCACAGGTGTCGAGCGTTTCACTTTCGGCGTCAACGAGCTTTATGACGGATTGCCATTTGTTCCGGTTCTGATTGGTCTTTTCGCGGTCGCTGAACTCCTGAAGCAAGCAAGGGTTGGCGAAACGGTATTTGAACGTGCTCGGGCCAATGTGATGAAGCTGCCGAGCCGCGAGGATTTTCAGCGGATCAAGTACACAGTCCTACGATCCAGTGGCCTTGGAACCTTTGTCGGCATCCTTCCCGCCGAAGGCGCGACCGTGGCCGCAATCATGGGATACAACGAGGCACGACGCTGGTCGGATCGAAAAGAAGAGTTTGGAACTGGCGTTCCGGAGGGAATTGCCGGGCCCGAAGCGGCCAACAACGCTGCCACCGGAGGCGCGATGGTGCCAACCTTGGCATTGGGTATTCCCGGATCAGTCTCAACAGCGTTGATTCTTGGCGCGATGGTCATGCACGGGCTGAAGCCGGGCCCATACCTCCTCGAGAATCAGCCACAATTCCTCTACGCGATCTTCGCAGCCATGCTGATCGCCAACCTGGCGTTTATGGCGATCGGAATCGCCGGTGCAAAGCTGTTCAGCCAACTAACGCTGATCCCGCGTACGATCCTCTGGCCATCGGTGCTGGTATTCGCGATCATTGGGTCATACGCGCATTCATCGTCCTTCTTTGACATCTGGGTGATGGCGATAGCTGGGATTGTCGGCTACTTCATGCTGCGTTTCGGCTTCGGGCCAGCCCCCTTGATTATGGGGTTGGTGTTGGGTCCCATCGTGGAGGAGAACTTTTCGAAAGCCATGATCATCCACGACAATTCGATCCTCTCAATGATGGAGCGGCCGCTTGTGCTGCTGTTTTTCGGCCTGACAGTCCTTTCACTGGCTGGCCCAGTCAGGAGCGCAATCAAGGCTAGGCGCAACCGGGATTCGCTGATTGCAACCAAGGAAGGGGAGTAGGGAGGCACCATGGGCAGACCGCTTACCGGCGCCGCCGCGATTGTCACCGGTTCGTCAATGAATATTGGACGCGAAATCTGTTTGCAGTTGGCACGGGCAGGTGCCAACGTGGTGACCCATGCGGCCACAAATCGCGACGGTGCCGAAGAAACCGCCGAACTTGTCCGGGCCGAGGGCGTGCAGGCTTCAACGTGGGTAGGTGACCTGACCGACCCGGCCGGTGCGCGGGCACTGGTGCAAACCGCGTTGGATACTCTCGGCAAGCTCAATGTTCTGGTCAACAATGCGGCGATCCGCGGTAATGACGCACTAGCCGATTTGCCATTGGAGAAGCTTCAGGCGATTCTGCGCACCAATGTCGAGGCACCAGTGCTCTGCGCACAGGCTGCGGCGCCGCATATGGCCGCCTCGGGATGGGGCAGGATCGTCAACATTGGCGGCTTGTCGGCGCATCGCGGTACCAAGTGTCGGGTACATGTCGCCGCCTCGAAGATGGCGATGGTCGGTGTCACCAGGGCTCTGGCAGCGGAACTCGCGAGCGACAACATAACTTCGAACATTGTTGTTCCCGGAATGATTGACACGGCACGCGGGGCCTCAGCCGGGGCGTCGCCACATGGAGGCTATCCAAACCTTCTGGGGCGAAATGGCATGCCGGCGGAAGTCGCGCACGCGGTGGTGAGTCTTTGTCACCCAAACGCCGCCTACACCACGGGCCAGACAATTCATGTCAATGGCGGCAGCTATCTCGACTGATCCACTCCGATGGTAGCGATCGCGGAAACACTCGCTGGTTGGAGCAACGACCTTACCGCCTTGATGATTCCAGATGGCGTTGCGGCAACATTGCGCCGAACGATACTGGATGCCGGAGGCTTGATGGTTGCTGCGCGGAACATGGGCTACGTTGCGGCTGCCCGCGACAGCGCCGAGGTGGCCGGTTCCTGCACTGCTATCGGACATGTCGGAGGCTTCAGCGCTGGCGACGCCGCATTGGTTTCGGGGATTGCCGTGCACGGTGAGGACTTCGACGACACCTTTGAAGGCACGCCGGTACATGTAGGCGCAGTGCTGATCCCTGCGCTTCTTGCGGTAGCCGAGCGCGATGGGCTGTCGGGCGAGGATCTCCTGCGCGGACTCGCAACCGGGGGAGAACTGGCCTGCCGCATGGCCGTCGTGGCGCCAACCGCGATTCATCGTGCGGCGTTTCATCCGACCGCCGTTATTGGCGCTCTCGCGGCGGCGTTCGGGATCGCCACTGCCAAGAGGTTGTCCTCGCAACAAACGGTTTGTGCCATGGGAATCGCGGGTTCAATGGCCTCAGGGATTATCGAATATCTGGCCGAGGGCACTTCAACCAAGCGTCTGCATCCGGGTTGGGCGGCACAGTCCGGTATTCGAGCCGCCGCGCTGGCGGAACGTGGCTTCTCGGGTCCACGCACCGTGTTTGAAGGGAGCCATGGGTTTTTCGAGGCCTTTGCACACCCTGACATTCCGCGCGATTTCGGACGGCTGACGAATCGACTCGGCGAGGCTTGGGAATTGGAACATCTTGCGTTCAAACCCTACGCTTGTGGAACCATGGCTCAGCCATTCATCGATGCCGCTATCAAGCTGCGAGCCCGTTTGCCCGACCTTGAAGCAGTGGAAGAGATCACAGTGGCGACAGCCGAAGCGATCCTGCACCGGTTATGGGAACCGAAAGAGGAAAAGGCGGCGCCGTCGACACCTTATTCGGCTAAGTTCAGCGTACCTTACTGCATCGCCGTGGGCCTCGTACAAGGCAAAGCTGGGCTTGGAGAATTTACTCCCGAAACGATTCGCGAACCAAGGCTGCTGAAGACGGCTGCCAAAGTTCGGTATGAAGTTGACCCCCTTGACCCTTATCCTGACAACTACGTCGGGGCGGTCACCATCCGGTTGCGGGACGGAACGGAACTGAAGGCGGCCCAGTCGTGTCTGCGTGGCGGCCGAAGTGATCCGCTGAGCGACGCCGAACTCGAGGCAAAGTTCTGCGCAAATGCGGCGTTCGGTGAATGGCCGGATGCACTGGCCGACCGATTCCAGGCATTTAGCGCTGCAGCATTTGCCGTCGACCAGCTAGGCGACCTGATCCAATTTCGCGCTTGAGAGGAGATCGACATGCCACATCAGCCGGCATCAACAGCGCTTTCGCATATCCGTGTGCTTGACCTGACGCGTGTTCGCTCGGGTCCTACGGCCGTGCGCCAGCTCGCCGATTGGGGCGCTGATGTCATCAAGATCGAACAACCTGCTTCACTCGAAGCTGACGGCGCATTGGGTGCGGGGCGCAATACCGCTGATTGGCAGAACCTACAGCGCAACCGCCGCTCATTGACTCTGAATCTCAAGGACCCCAAGGGCAGGGAGCTGTTTCGTAAGTTGGTTGTGACAGCGGATGTCGTTGTCGAGAACTTCCGCCCTGATGTGAAATACCGGCTGGGAATCGACTACGAGAGTCTGAAGGCGATTAACTCGATGATTATACTCGCCAGTATTTCGGGTTTCGGCGAAACCGGGCCCTACGCCAAACGTCCGGGATTTGATCAGATCGCTCAGGGAATGGGCGGTCTGATGTCAATTACTGGCGATCCTGACGGTGGGCCGATGCGGGTGGGCATTCCAATTGCCGACCTATCGGCGGGTCTCTTCGCAGCGCTAGGTATCCTGACGGCCCTCATTGAGCGCGAGAAGTCACGTGAGGGCCAGTGGTTGTCAACGTCGCTCCTGCAGTCGCAGATCTTCATGTTGGATTTCCAGGCTGCGCGTTGGTTGATGCAGGATGAGGTCGCACCGCAAGTGGGCAACGAACATCCGACGAGCGTGCCGACCAACCGCTTTCTGACCAAGGATGGAGCGATCAATATCGCGGTGGCGGGCGATCAGATCTGGCGACGTCTGTGCGTCGCTCTTGGTCGACGGGACTGGGCTGAGGACAAGGGCCTTGCGACCAACAGCAGGCGCAAGGCTCGACGCGACGAGTTGAATTCGGCGATTGGCGAGATCGTCAAGGAAAGGACCAGTGCCGAGTGGGTTGAAATCCTGACCGAAGCAGGTGTGCCCTGCGGTCCGATCTATCGCGTCGACGAGATGTTTGATGATCCACAGGTTCGGCACTTGGGCATCGCCCAGCCGCTCCATACCGAGCCATTTGGCCAGACCCGCGCCTTGGCGCAGCCGTTCCAGCTTAGCCGCACCCCAAGCTCGTTTGAAGCTTCTCCTCCGACTCGTGGCCAACACACGGTGGAGATTTTGGAAGAACTGGGGGTCGACGCCGACGATATCGCCTTACTTCGGGAACAGTTTGTTGTGTAGACGGAAAACAGGGAATCAAAGGATGGTCACCGACACCGCACTTACTCTACCAACCAACAAGGTCCTAAGCCGCGTCGTTGGCGCGGTTGGACATGTGATCTTCAACAATCCCAAACGGCACAATGCAGTCTCGCTGGAAATGTGGGATGCCGTGGAGCAAGCGCTCTCGAACTTTGCCGAAGACGAAACGGTGCGAGTGGCGATCCTGTCTGGTGCCGGAGGCAAGGCATTTGTTTCGGGGGCCGATATCTCGAAGTTTGAGCAAGAGCGGGGCTCGAAAGAGGCGACCGAACGTTACAACGACCGACTGAAGGTGGTCTACGAATTGATCGAGAGCTACCCCAAGCCCACGATAGCAATGATCAATGGTCATTGTATCGGGGGCGGGCTGAATCTGGCGGCTTGCGCCGACATACGCATCGCATCGACCTCGTCTCGCTTTGCTATGCCTGCGGCGAAACTTGCGCTGGGCTATCCCTTTGATGCGATACGAAGATTGGTGAATGCCGTTGGTGCCGCCGCCGCCAAGCAAATGATGTTCACCGCTCAGGCGATCGATGCAGATACGGCGCTAAGGATTGGGCTCGTTCAAGAGGTCGTGGCCGAAGATGTGCTGGACGACCGCGTGGCCGAACTGGCAGAGGCAATCGCCGGCAATGCGCCGCTGACGATCCAGACGATGAAATACATCGTGACCCAAGTGATGCATGCCGATCCTTCCGCACGTAACCTGGTGCGCTGCGATGAAATGGTCGCCAACTGCTTCGCTTCGGAAGATTATGTCGAAGGGCGCATGGCCTTCATGGAAAAGCGCAAACCCGATTTCAAGGGCCGATAGCTGCGTGGATTACAGTATTCTGTCAATCGCCTACCTGATGGCGGCAGCTATGGGCACGGCGGTGCTGCACAGCGTCGGAGGCTTTGCCGGGGCTTTGTTGATGGCAATTGCCATAGCACCGGTATTGGGGGTCAAGGAGACTGTGCCCGTAGTCGCGACTGCCATGATGATCAGCCATGCTTCTCGGGCCTGGCTCTTCCGCAAAGCGGTGGACTGGGGCGCGTTTCGAATGCTGGTTTGCTTCGGATTGCCATTCATCGTGTTGGGCGTCCTGTTTTATGTGGAACTCTCTGAAAGAGCGGTTGCAGTGTTTCTGGGAACGTTCCTCATAGTCACGGTGCCGCTCAGGCGCTACCTGGCCGGCAGGAGCATCGTTGTTCCACGAAAGGCCATCGCGGCTGTGGCGGTGCCATACGGGTTTATCTCAGGGACCAGTTTTGGGGCCGGCATGATTCTTGCGCCATTTATGCTGGGAGCCGGAATCGTGGGTGAGACGCTTCTTGCCACGGTTGCCGTAAGCGGGGTGATGCTGAATGTCACCAAGACCATCGCCTTTGGATTGTCGCCTCTCTTGACGGCGGAGTTGGCTGGTTTGGGCGTGATCTTGGGATTGTGCACTTTCCCCGGCCACGCGGTAGGGCGATGGATTGTGCGGCGAACTTCGATTCGGCTGCATACGTTTGTTCTGGAAGCCTTCGTCTGCATCGGCGCGGTTTACATGCTATGGAAAGGACTGTCGGGATGAATCCACTTGCGGACGCACTGGTCGCACCGCTTGAAATGCGTCGCGACGCGGTCTTGATCCAACCTGAGGGAAGAGAGATATCCGGAGACGCCCTTTATCGCCTGTCCGGGCGGATTGCCAATGTGCTCACGGAGGCCGGTGTGCAGCCAGGCGACCGGGTAGCGATGCAAACTGAGAAATCAGCTGAGGCACTGGCCCTGTATCTCGCTTGCCTGAGAGTCGGTGCGCTGTTCCTGCCGCTCAACACCGCCTATACGGTCGCCGAGCTTGACTACTTTCTAGGCGATGCGGAGCCGCGCGTTGCGGTTTGCGCCCCCGCCGCCGAGGTCGCTCTGCGACCTATGGCCGAAGCCAAAGGCATCACGTTATTAACTCTCGGTGGTGCTGCGACCGGCACACTTTCCGAGCGTTGGGCCATAGTGTCCGATGACTTTACGACCGTCCAGCGCCTCCCTGACGATTTGGCTGCGATCCTCTACACCTCGGGCACAACCGGACGTTCGAAAGGTGCAACGTTAAGCCATGAAAACCTCTTGTCGAACGCTGATGCCCTTGTTGAGACCTGGAGGTTTACCTCGGCGGACACACTGCTTCATGCTCTGCCGATTTTCCACGCACATGGGTTGTTCGTGGCTATAAACGTGCTGTTGCGGGTCGGTGGGAAGATGATCTTTCTGCCAAATTTCGACGTCGACACAGTGTTGGAGCATTTGCCGCGAGCAACTTCAATGATGGGCGTGCCAACCTTCTATGTTCGACTGTTGGGCGATGTACGCTTCACCCGCGAATTGACCGCGCATATGAGGCTGTTCATTTCGGGATCCGCGCCTTTGCTGGCCGAGACCCATCGGGAATTCGAGGTCCGTACCGGCCACCGAATTCTTGAAAGATATGGCATGAGCGAAACGACGATGAGCTCTTCGAATCCTTACGATGGCGAGCGCCGGGCTGGTACGGTTGGCTTTCCGCTGCCTGGCATCGAAGCACGCGTTGTCGATGCCGATTCGGGCGATGAGATGCCACAGGGTGAGATTGGTATTTTGGAAGTTCGTGGCCCCAACGTCTTTAAGGGGTATTGGCGGATGCCCGAGAAGACGGCGGAGGAGTTTCGCGGCGACGGATTCTTCATTACGGGCGATATGGCACGGATCGATGATGACGGCTACATCACCATCGTTGGCCGCGCCAAGGATTTGGTGATCTCTGGCGGATACAACGTCTACCCGAAGGAGGTCGAAGGGGAGATCGACCGGCTCGAGGGGATCATTGAGTCTGCGGTCATCGGCGTGCCGCATCGTGATTTCGGAGAGGGGGTTGTCGCAGTGGTCGTGCGGGAGCCAGGCAGCGCGGTCGAAACCGGGGACATTCAGGCGGCGCTTTCGGGTCGATTGGCGAAGTTCAAGCAACCAAAGGCGATCTTTTTCACAGACGAACTGCCGCGCAACACAATGGGTAAAGTTCAGAAGAACACTCTGCGGGAGATGTTTGACGACGTATTCGCGAGTTCCTAGTGTAGCACCATCATTGTGTTGACGGGTAAAGGGACTTCAGCCTGATGCGTGCGTCGGCTGTCGTGAAACGCCAGTCCACGGTGGCCCTCTCCCGGTTCCTGTTTCGAGCCCATGCCTCCGTTTCGTGGCACATCGTCTCCCGGTCGGGAATGCGGCGGTTCAGGCACTGGCGGACCATGGCCCCGATCCCGGCCTCGGCCACGTTCAGCCAGCCTGCGTGCTTCGGGGTGTAGTGGATCTCCAGCCGGGAGGCGATCCGCGCCGCCTCTTCGGGAGGGAACGTCCCGTGGAGGGAGCCGACGGTGTGGACGTCGGGGCTGTCCATCACGAGCACGATTCGCCTGCCGGGGAAGGTGACGTCCACGAGTTCGCGGATGACCCTGGCCCAGTCCCTGCGCGTCCGGCGGTCGGTGACCGTGACCTCCCGCCATCCGGGCAGCGGGGCGAACGGCATGAACAGGTTCGCGGTGCCGTTCCGTTCGTATTCGAAGTCGTGGACGGCGGGGTCGCCGGGGCGCACCGGCCGAGGCACCCGGGTCTCCCTCCTCTGCTGGCGGGAGGTCCCGTCCATGACGGCCAGAGCCCCGTCATCCGTGAACTCCCGCTGGTGCCGCTCCAGAACGTCCTCCATGGCGGCGAGGAGGTCGCCGCTGGCCTTCGGCGGGATGCACCGGTACTGCCTGAGCCACGGCTTCACATCGTTTTTTTCAGGGTCTTCCTTACGGTCTCGTCCGAGATCGTGTCGACGATCTCCAGCTCGACAAGCCGGTCCGCCAGCAGCTGCATCGTCCACCGGCTCCGCCCCTCCGGCGGCTGCGAGCAGGCGATGGCCACCAGCTTCGCCTCGCCCCCGCCGTCGAGGCTGCGCGCCTTCCGGTTCCTCTGTTCGCGGCGGACCAGCGCCGCCTCCAGACCCTCCTCGACGCAGCGGCGGCGCACCCGCTCGACGGTCGACTTGCCGATCTCCAGGACCGGCGCGATGTCGCAGTCGGTGCGGCCCCCGTCATCCCGATCCTCGTCGGCCAGAAGCAGGATCCGGGCGTGTCGGCGCCTGTACGCCGCCGCACTGCTGTCGGCCAGCTGCCGCAGTTCCGCCCTCTCGCCATCCGAAAGGCGGACCCGGTAAATCTTGCGTCCCTTGTTCTTGGGAGTCCCCGTCTCCTGTGCCATGCCCTGCTCCGTTCCATGATGCGGGCCGGGGGCGGTCTGCCGCCGCCTTCCCGTCGCCCGCCTGTTGCTTGATGCCGGCAAAGGTGGCATGATACCGGGAGACAGTCAAGCAGAACCGTCATTGCTACGATGGCGCTACACTAGGTGCGTTCGTCGCCACCTGACAATGGAACGACATCCGCTGCAGGATTTGATGATGGCGTTTGCAACGGGCCGGCGGGATAGTTCTACAAGGCTTGTCGCATGAAAGACTGACTCTTGGGATGGAATCTCCAGACGCCCTATCGGGCCATGCGCCCATGGCGATCCGCATACGGACCCCAAGCGCCCTCTGTCGGCGATGGGTTCGTTTCTCGTGGAGGATCCAATTCCAGTGGAAGCCCGGTTTCCGGGCTGACCCGAAAATGACGTTTGTTGGAGGCATGCACGAGAACGTGCAGGGCGTCGAACTGAAAAACTCGGTTGATGCTGGTTTCGATCTCATGGTTACTGCTCCATGCTAAAGAGAAGGAGATCAAGGTGGCCTATCGTATTGTAATTCTCGGCGCATCCTATGGGTCGCTACTGTCAACGAAGCTGTTGATGGCCGGTCATGATGTTACGCTGGTTTGCTTGCCGGAAGAGGCGAAACTGATCAATTCGGCCGGAACGATCGTAAGGATTACCTTAAGGGGTGAAGGCGAACCACGTCTTGTTCGATCTGGCGAGCAGCCTGGGCGGCTGGATGCCAAGACTCCTGATGAAGTGGATCCGGACGAATACGATCTTGTGGGGCTTGCCATGCAGGAACCACAGTTCCGTGCACCGCCAGTTTGGGAGTTGATGAACAGGATCGCCGAAGTCCAGAAACCTTGCCTATCGATCATGAACATGCCGCCGCTCGCTTATCTCCGGCGCATACCCGGGCTGGACACGGAAGCACTTCGGCATTGCTACACCGAGTCCAAGGTTTGGGATGAATTCAACCCTGACTGTGTGACCCTTTGCAGCCCGGATCCGCAGGCGTTCCGGCCACCTGAGGAAAGCCCGAACTTCCTACATGTTGGGTTGCCGACCAACTTTAAGGCGGCGACATTCACCTCTGATGCGCACAACGCGGTTCTGAACAGCTTGGCCGAAGATATCGCCTCCTTCCGACTGGATGGGCTGGATGTGCCCGTGAAGCTGCGGGTGCACGATTCTCCCTTTGTGCCCTTCGCCAAGTGGTCGATGCTTCTGACCGGGAATTACAGGGCGATTACGCCGGATGCCCCACGGTCAATCAAGGATGCGGTGCATTCCGAAATTGAACTGTCGAAGGAGATTTATGATTGGGTGAATTCCGTGGTTGCGCGACTTGGTGCCGGCCCGGAGGATCGTGTGCCTTTCGAGAAATACGCCAGAGCGGCAGAAAGTCTTCTGAAGCCGTCATCGGCTGCACGGGCAGCATTTGCCGGAGCACCGCATATCGAACGTGTCGACAAGCTCGTTCAGGCAATCGGCAGGATGTTTGGCCTCGAAAATGCAGCGGTGGATCAAACTGTCGAAACCGTCGACGCCCGTCTTGAACTGAACCGAACTGGGTGAAGATGGGGATGGAAAGGGCCGCGAAAACGTAAGCGACGGCGGTCGCGACAAGCGGCATGCTTGGGAAGATGGCATGAGGAGATCGTGGGAACCCTCTTGAGCCTAGTTGTCGCGTCCACCATATTTTTCCACCGAAAGTTGCGGTTTTCCGGACATTCTGGCTAAATTCGGTTGTCTGGCAGGGGGATTCGGGCCGGAACGCCGCCGTTTCCGGCGAATCACCCACGAAATCGGCCCAGGATGGGACGCCTGCCGAATCGGTTCCGCCCGGAAAACCCCCTTTGACGCCTGCGCATATTCTGTCCAGGCTGGTGCCATGACATACGTTCCCTCTTTCCCCTATAGTAAGGCTTCCTGACATGCGCTGGCTCCGACCTTTCGCGCTCGCCCTGCCGCTGGCCCTCGCCCTGGGGTCGGGTCCGGTCCGCGCCGACCTCAACCGGCTGGAGACCGTGGCCGTGCGGTTCTCCGGCCATGTGCTCGACCATGGCTACATCAGGACGGTCTTTTACGCGCCGCTGGGCCTGCTGTGGATCCTGCGGCCCGAAAGCGCGCAGGCCGCCGACAGGTTCTCCGAAATGCTTCTGTCCCTGTGGCTGGAAAGGGTGACCAGTGGCCTGCGGGTCACGGCCATTGGCATAGGTGACAGGTATCCCAGGGGTCTGGTGTGGCCTGTCGTCCATTGCGAAGGCCTGGTCCGACGGCTGCTGCTGGACTATCGGTCAATGTCGGCGGACAGGCATGACCTGGCCCGGTTTCATGACCGGCTGCTGGAGCGGCCCCTCGCCCGTGACCTCGTCCTGCACAGGGGCCGGATGGACAGCTTGGGAATTCCCGCCGGTTCGCGCCTGCGCGTTTTCAGCAACGTCAGCCAACGGCATGGAAATGTCGACATGCCCGATGATGGACGGTCGCCGATGGTCTGGAAAAGCTATGGGAACTGGATCCGGTTCTTTCCGGCCAACGGTGGGTTCTTTCCAGACGACGGTGGCTGGACGGACCTGCCCTGGACCGAAGTTGACCGTTATCTGGCCAGGCCCACGCCAGCCGTGGGATGATCCGGTGCTGTGAAGGCGTCCGTCAATCCCTGCTTTGCGGTCCAGCCGCAACCGGTTTCAGGCCCTGAAGTCCGTGCCATCATCTCCCCCATCGCTCCGCCTGGCCGGTTCCGTATCCGGCTGGCGGCCCTGGTCGATGAGGAAGGCCCGGAACGAGGGGATGGGGGAATGGACGCGGCCCTGCGGGTTCCTGTACAACGCGCCCTGACGGATGAGGTCGTTGAGGAACATCGCGGAATCCACTCCCGCCGGCAATCGCTGCCCGGGACAGTCCACAGCATTGCTCTCCACCAGTCCCTGCAGATCCCTGAACCGCATGCCGTCGCGCAGTCCGGACATCACCCTGGCGGTCAGGATATCCGCATCCTGCATCATGGTGCTGGACTGTTCGTCATAGTGTTTCTGGCGCAGCGCCCACGCCATCCTCCGCATGGCTGGCCAGCCCATGCGACGCATGTCGCCGCCAACGCGCAGGGATTCCTCCGCCAGGGAGACACTGGCAAAGCGCAGGTGCCGCGGCCAGCCATCGCAGATGTCGGCCAGGGCCTCCAGATGGGAATTGTGGCGGGAGGTGTCGAGGCCGAACCACAGGGCCAGCCGTCGCATGAAGTCACGGGCGTGGGCTTCCGTGAGGGGTCTGACCTCATGAACCTTTCGCCCGCGTGTCAGATGCATGGCGTCGGCTTTCGCCGCTGTATCTGACAGACCGGCAAGCACCAGGATCAAAGGCAAACCGGAACTGCCATCATGGATCTCCTGCAGGAACAGAGCTTCTGGCGCCATCTGGCCCCCAGCGAAGCGCTGTGCCTCGTCCACAGCGACGATGATCGGTCCGACCTGTTCCTTTGCGGAATGACTGCTGGCCACCATGCCCAATGTCTCCGGCACCTGGGCGTCGGAGAACTCCATCGGCAGCCCACCAGGTCCAATCCCAATTCCACTGAGTCTTTTGATCCGATCATTCAGTGTCTGCTTCCACTTCTCTTCATTCATTTGAATGGCGTTAAGTACAGCCTTGACACCATTCAGGGGATTGTACAGAAGTTCGGTGGAGGACAGGGCCACCACCCGTGGAGTTCCATCCTCGCCCGTCCATCGTTTCTGCATCTCGTGCAGAAGCCCACTCTTGCCGGCGCCGGGAGCGCCTTGCACGATACGGGTCATTTTCGGCTGCCCGGCGCTTTCCCCGGCCGTGGTCAGGATATCCTTCAGGATATCGTCGCGACCGACGAAGATCGGTGGCGGAGCACCTTCGCCCTGACGCACGTATTCCATGATGCGGGCACAGTTGATGGGCATGGTTCCTCCTTCATGGGCCTTTCCTGCCCCGTTCCACCCTGAAGTGCAACACCAGTGGCGGTGGTGACCGGATTTCCGGCCGCATGATGTTGCGTATCGGCCAGCAGGCGGCGACAGTCCCTGTGATGCAACATGGGAGACCGCCATGCCCGAGGGCCATCGCCACCTGACCCGGGACGGAAGATGCCAGATCGGCGCGCTGAAGGAAAGCGGGCTTTCGGACGGAGCCATCGCCGCCCGGCTGGGCCGTGACCGGACTTCGGTCTGGCGGGAGCTCCGCCGGAACGCCGGGGATTCGGGATACAGCCCGGGGAGGCGCAGGGCAGGGCGGAGGCCCGCCGCAGCGCGGCTTCCCCGAACCCGAGGAAGATGACGCCCGACCGGTGGGCGCATGTGGAGGGGCTTCTGGGACCTTAATCTCTACCCCAGCCCAAGCCGACCTCAATCGCCTTGAGACAGTGGCCGTGCGGCTGTCCGGCCATGTGCCCGACCATGGCTATATCAGGACGACATTCCACGTGCCTCTGGGCCAGATATGGATCCTGCGGCCGGAAAAGGCGCAGGAAGCCAACCGTTTCCCCGAAGCGCTTCTGTCCCTGCGGGTGGAAAGGACCGGCGACGGCCTGCGGGTCACGGCCATTGGCATGGGCGGGAGGTATCCCAACGGTCTGGCATTGCCGTCCGTCCATGGCGAACGCCTGGTCCGGCGGCGGCTGCTGGACTGCCGCGCGGCCTCGATGGACAGGCATGGCCTGGCCCGGTTCCATGACCGGCTGCTGGACCAGCCCCTGGCCCGTGACCTCGTCCTTCACAGGGGCCATCGCCCTTCCATCACGATTCCGTCAGGTTCGCGCCTGCGCGTTTTCAGCAGCATCGGCCTGCGCCACGGATATACCGACACACCCGATGATGGACGGAGCGCAGTGGTCTGGACAGGCCATGGCAACTGGATCCGGTTCTTTCAGGCCAGCAGCGGGTTCTTTCCAGGCGATGGCGGCTGGACGGACCTGCCCTGGACCGAGGTCGACCGCCATCTGGCCAGACCCACGCCAGCGGGGGATGGCCCAGTGCTGCGGGAGCGTCCGTCAATCCCGGCTTGATGGTCCAGCCGCAAAAGGTTTCAGAACCTGGAATCCGTACCGTCGCCGCCCCCGTCGTTCCGTCTGGCCGGTTCCGTATCCGGCTGGCGACCCTGATCGATGAGAAAGCTCCTGAACGAGGGAATCGGCGAATGGACACAGCCGTCCGTGTTTCTGTACAACGCGCCCTGATGGATGAGTTCGTTGAGAAATGCCGTGGCCCCCACATTTTCCGGCAACAATTGCTCGGGAGAATTCCTGACAAGGTCATTCACCAGATCACGAAGTTCCCTGAACTTCATGCCATCGCGCAGTCCCGACATCACTCTGGCGGTAAGGATATCCGCATCCTGCATCATAGTGCTGGACTGGTCATCATAGAATTCCTGGCGAAGCACCCATGCCTTTCTCCGCATAGCGGGCCAGTCCATGCGATGCATGTCGCCATCAACGCGCAGCGCCTCTTCCGCTAGGGAGACACCAGCGTAGCGCAGGTGCCTTGGCCAGCCATCACTGATATCGGCCAGGGCCTGCAGTTTCGGATTGTGACGGGATGTGTCGAGGCCGAGCCATAGAGCGAGCCTGCGCATGAAATCCCGCGCCTGGAATTCCGTGAGTGGTCTGGCCTCATGCACCGTCCGTCCCCGGGTCAGATTCATCTCCCTGGCCCTGGCATCCGTGTCGGACAGGCCAGCGAGAACCAGAAATACGGGAAGACGGGTCGCGCCATTGTGGATCTCGCGCAGGAAACAGGCCGGGATGGATTCACGATTATTGGGAAGCGCCTGGGCCTCGTCCACGGCCAGAATAACGGAATGTTTCCATTCCCGTTCCTTGCCCCGCTGAATGGCCGCACTGAGAATCTGCGCTTCCTTATAGACATCGAATTCCGCCGACAGGCCATAACCAGCGACGGAAATCCCCACGGAAGTCATCCGTTTCCATCTCTCATTGATAGTTTTCAGCCAGCTTTCCGAATCGGAAAGGCCAGCGGCCATGATCGCCTGGATGACGCCGGATGTATCCTGGATGATGGCTTCCGAGGACACTTCCACCACACGGGGGTTCCCATCCTCGCCTGTCCATCGCCTCTGCATTTCATGCAGCAGCGAGGACTTGCCGGCCCCGGGAGCGCCCTGCACGACGCGGGTCATCTTCGGCTGGCCGGCGCTTTCCCTGGCCGCAAGCAGGATATCATCGAGAATACCGTCATGACCAACGAATACCGGCGGCGGGGCGCCCTCGCCCTGGCGCAGGTATTCCTGGATACGGGCGCGGTCAATGGGCATGGCCTGCCTCCTCCATTACGGATACTATCCTGTTCAAGGTGAACAGCAAGCCGAACATTGCCGTTCATCCAACCTATAACTGGAGACCATCATCCTGTCTGACCTGTTCCATGCCTGAGAGTTTGAATCATAACTCATTGTTTTAAATATACTATTTAGTTTCAGGCACCTGCGTCCCTTGCCAGCCTTCGGAACAGGAACCGGCAGGCGGCCAGCTGCGCCCACGCCACGGAGCTCTCCAGGCTCCGCCCGCAGTCCTTCGCCAGACGGCGGCAGCGCGACATCCAGGCGAAGGCGCGCTCCACGACCCGGCGGCGGCACGGCACCGTGAACCCCTGGTTCTTTCCACGATCCCCGGCACCTCGGGGACACCCGTCTCCGCGAGCCTGGCGCGCGGTCCCGCGCCGCTGCAGCCGCTGCCGGCCAACGGCTCCGTCACCTCCGGCGCCTTCACGGGCATCGCCAGGATGGCCTCCGGGGCGCCGTCCCGGTCCCGCGCGTCGGCCGTGTGGGCCTGGACCACGACCGGGGTCCTCTCCACATCGACGGCGATGTGCCGCCTTCGGCCCCTGGTTCTCTTTCCGGCACCGTACCCCGACGGCCCCGCCGTCTCCGTCGTCCTCACCGGCTGGCTGCCGGTCCCGGCGGCGGTCGGCTCCGGGTCACGCCCCGCCCGGTCGCGCAGCGCGTCCATCATGCGCTCCGGGACGCCCGTGCCGCGCCATGGATGGAAGTGGTCCCGGGCTGTGGTGAACGGCGCGGAACACCTGGGAACCGCCCGCAACCGGCAGCCCGTCGCCGGCATGTACTGGACCGCGTCGGGGACCTCGCGGAGATCCGTGGACCGGGGCCGGACCAGCTGCGGCGGCGGCGGCGGAAGCGGCTCGACCAGAAGCCATTCCCCGTCGGTCAGGTCGCTTTCATATCGCTCCGCATTGCGCCTGTACCTCTCCTGGGTGGTCCCGTTCCAGGCCATGGTAGCCTCCCTTTCTGGTTGGAATTCGACATGGAAACACCACATCTGGGAGAGACCATCCACATTTTAGGTCAACCTCTAAAGCCAAATGGTCAGAAGACATACATCGTGAGTGGATTGACACACTAATGCGCGACGAACCTCGCAGGGACCGCGCAGCACTCGAGCGGACGCGCGACGTGATGAACAAGGCAACACGAGATTGCCTGGTTGCAGGCTACGAAGCCCCGATCCCATCGCTCGCCTCCCTGACCCAGACGACCGGCACGTTCTGGCAACAGCCATAGTCGGAAGATGTGATGTAATCGTGACGCAGGATCTGAAGGACTTCCCTGAGGACGCAGTTGAGCCTTACGGCATCGAAATTCTACACCCGGACGACTTCCTCAGTTATCACCTCGCGCTTGCACCAAGCCTGTTCTGCTCTGCGTTCCGCAAAGTCCGCGCCCGCCTCAAGAACCCTCCGTACACGGCCGAAGACTATCTCGTCATCCTCACCTAGCAGGGGTTGGTCGCAACAGCGGCAGAGCTAAGGCAATTCAAGAAACGGATTTAATTGAAGAAAATTGAAATTTTGTGGCATTACACAAGAATGGCAAACTTGGGAATGAGGCGAGTAAGATCTATGAATTCCATTTCTGAGCCCGTCCTGAGCAACCTGTACCTCAGAACAAGGATTTGAATACTTGGTCAGCGAAGTTCGCAAATTTGCTGCGGATAGATATTTTCTGGTTGAGCCAAGATCTGGAACCAAGATTCCAAGGCAACATCTCGGCAGAACAGCCAGCTTCTGATTCAAGTCCGAGAGCGACAGGTCCGGCAGGCGGGCAGTATGGAGCCAAAGTCGGGGCCCATTGTGCCCTTGCCATGTTGGCGGAAACCGGACCGTTCGGGCTACTGGGCGTAGTAGCCGGTCGGCTTGAGTTCCAGAGGGGCGGCCAAGGGCATCCGCAGGGCTCCTGAGGCGGATGCCCTGCGCAGACGCACGTCCATCCGATTCTGCACCGCCCTCACCCGCACGTTGGTACCCGAATCAGGCAGCCGCAACGGCTCGCTTCGCCATGACCTTGATCAAATTGGCCCGGTACTCTGCTGAACCGTGCATGTCACTCATCAGTTCATCAGAAGATACATCTACGCCGTCCACTGCTTCAGCGGAGAAATCCGCTGAAAGCGCGGCCTCAAGACCTGCGTGCCGGAATACCCCATCCGACCCCGCGCCAATGACGGCAACACGTACGCCGCTGGTGGTCTTGGCGACGAAAACCCCGACCATTGCGTACCGCGAGGCAGGGTTGGGGAACTTGGCGTAGGCAGAGCGTTCAGCCTTGGGGAAAACCACGCTCGTGATGACCTCTTTGGCATCCAGCGCCGTTTCGAAGAGACCCGTGAAGAAATCATCCGCGGCAATCCCGCGCCTGTTCGTCTTGATAGTGGCACCCAGTCCCAGAACCGCGGCAGGGTAGTCAGCGGCAGGATCATTGTTGGCAATGGAGCCACCAATGGTCCCCCGGTGCCTGACCGCTGGATCGCCAACTCCGGCAGCTAGCGCGGCAACAGCTGGAGCATTCGCCTGAACATTGGCATCGCCAGCGACCTCCGCATGGGTTGTCATCGCTCCAACCACCACGTCAGTAACCGAGACCGAGACACCGGACAGGCCCGCTCCCGCAAGGCTGATCAGATCCGAAGGCGCGGCAAGGCGTTGCCTGATGGTTGGAAGAAGCGTCTGGCCACCTGCGAGAAGCTGGCCATCTGCCACCGCCGCAAGCTTTGCCGCGGCATCATCTGCAGAGGCAGACCTGTGAAAGTTCATTGCATACATATCGAGTGCCTCCCCTACTCAGCTGCAATCGCGGAACTGTTGGCCTGAATTGCGGTCCAAACCGCTGCCGGTGTGGCCGGCATCTCCAGGTCCTCGGTTCCGATGGCATCGGTTATCGCATTGATGATCGCCGGCGGCGAACCAATGGCACCTGCTTCGCCGCAGCCCTTGATCCCAAGCGGGTTGTTCGGGCAGGCGGTCGTATTGTGCTCAATCCGGTAGCTAACCAGATCGTCTGCGCGCGGCATGGCATAATCCATGTAGGACGCTGTCAGTAGCTGGCCGTCATCGTCGTAGACCACCCGCTCAAGGAGCGCTTGGCCCACACCTTGAGCCACGCCTCCGTGAACCTGCCCCTCAACGATCATCGGGTTGATGAGCGTTCCGAAGTCATCGGCAGCCACGAACTGGCAGAGTTCGACCGTTCCGGTTTCCGGATCGACTTCGACCTCGGCGATATAGGTTCCGGCCGGGAACGTGAAGTTCACCGGATCATAAAAGGAGCCTTCCTTAAGGCCAGGCTCCATGCCTTCGGGCAGATCATGGGCAGTGTAGGCGGCAAGCCCTACCTCGTGCCAACCCATCACCTTGTTGGTTCCCGGAACCTTTACCTGACTGTCCTCGAAGATCAGTTCATCCTCGTTGGCGTCAAGCTTGTGCGCGGCGATCTTTCGGACCTTGACCTCGACCTTGTCCATTGCCTTGACTATGGCCGACATTCCCACGGCACCCGAGCGTGAACCATAGGTACCCATGCCGAACTGGACTTTGTCGGTGTCGCCATGGACGATCGAAACACTTTCAATCGGAACTGAGAAGCGCTCGGCGACAATCTGGGCGAATGTGGTCTCGTGACCTTGGCCATGGCTATGCGAGCCCGTCAGAATTTCGATGGTACCAACCGGATTGACCCGGACCTCCGCAGATTCCCAGAGCCCGACGCCTGCCCCGAGCGAACCGACTGCGGCTGAAGGCGCTATTCCACAGGCTTCGATATAGGAAGAATAGCCCAATCCCCGCAGCTTTCCACGAGCCGCCGATTCAGCTTTCCGCGCAGCGAAACCTGCGACATCCGCTGCCGCTTGGGCTTTGTCCATGTTGCCAGCGAAATCGCCGCAGTCATAGGCCATGATCACCGGTGTCTGATGCGGAAATTCCTGGATGAAGTTCCTGCGCCGGAGTTCGGCCGGGTCCATTCCCAATTCGCGCGCCGCCTTTTCGATGAGGCGCTCAATCAGGTAACAGGCCTCTGGCCGGCCCGCTCCGCGATAGGCATCCACCGGGACTGTGTTGGTGTATACCGCACGCACGTTGCAGTGAATGTTCGGAATACTGTACTGGCCCGAGAGCAACGTGGCATAAAGATACGTCGGCACGGCTGACGAGAACAGCGACATATAGGCACCGAAATTCGCGACTGTATCAACCTTGAAGCCGGTAACCTTGCCATCGGAGTCGAATCCCATCCGGGCGGTCGTGACATGGTCGCGACCATGTGCATCTGTCATGAATGCCTCGGTACGGTTTGAGGTCCACTTGACACTGCGGCTGGTCTTCATCGATGCCCAGAGGCAGACGATCTCTTCTGGATAGATGTAGATTTTGGATCCGAACCCACCCCCAACGTCCGGCGCGATCACGCGCAGCTTGTGTTCGGGTGCGACCTGATAGAAGGCGGAGAGAACGAGTCGCGCCACGTGAGGGTTCTGGCTTGTGGTGTAGAGCGTGTAGTGGTCCTCGGCCTCGTCATAGGTGGCAACCGCGGAGCGGGGCTCCATTGCATTGGGTGCCAGACGATTGTTCGTGAGTTCGATCGAAGTGACGTGGCTGGCATCCGCGATTCCCGCGTCCGTGGCCGCCTGATCCCCGATTTCCCAGTCGTAGATCAGGTTACCCGGAGCATTCTCGTGGATCTCCGGTGCACCACTCTCCAGCGCATTGTTCGCGGCAACCACCGCAGGCAGGATCTCGTAATCGACCTCAACCGCCTCGGCTGCTGCGCGCGCCGCCTCGTCCGTCTCGCCGATCACTACCGCGACGGCGTCACCAACATAGCGCACCTTTTCCGTCGCAAGTGCTGACCAAGCGCCCATATTCATCGGGGAGCCGTCCTTTGAGGTAATGGCCCAGCCGCAGATCAGGTTGCCAATGCCATCGCCGGTGAGTTCCGCACCATCGAGAACCGCGATGATTCCGGGCATGCCGGACGCCACGCTCCTGTCCATCCCCTTGACCATGGCATGGGCGTGCGGGCTTCGGACAAAGGCGGCGTAAGCCTGGTTCTCCGAGCGGACATCATCGGTGTACTTTCCTTTGCCGGTGATGAAGCGCTTGTCTTCCTTCCGCTTTACGCGGGCTCCGATTCCTGTCGACATCTTTGGTTCCTCCCTCGTCCGATCACATTTCGCCAGCGGCCTGCTGGATGGATCTGACAATGTTGTGATAGCCCGTGCAACGGCAGATGTTACCTTCGAGTTCGTGACGGATCGCGGCCTCGGTCAGTTCATCGCCTGCCGCACGGTAGCGATTCACCATATCGATCCCCGACATGATCATGCCCGGTGTGCAGAAGCCGCACTGTAGTCCATGGTTGTCATTGAAGGCCTTCTGCATAGGATGCAGCCCGCCGTTCGAGATGCCTTCGATGGTCGTGACCTCAGTCCCGTCAGCCTCTGCCGCGAGCATGGTGCACGCCTTGACCGCCTTTCCATTCACATGGATGACACAGGCACCACACTGAGAGGTGTCGCAGCCGATATGCGTGCCGGTTAGCCTCAGCGTTTCCCGCAGGAAGTCTGACAGGAGGGTTTCACCGGGGACGTCCCGGGTCACCTCCTTGCCATTCACGTTCAGATTGATCGGGGTCATTTCTATCCTCCATTGATGTCGGCTGGCAAGATTTCGATTCGACTAGCCAAACAGTCTCCTGAACCATCCCTTCTTCGGTTCCTCCGGAGTGTCCGTGGGTTCTGGCAGCTGTTCCGCGGAAGGAACTGGCTCGGACGCGTTTGCGTCTTCGATCTCCTTCTGGAAATTGGAGAAAAATCGATCCGCCATCTTCTTGGCGAAACTGTCGATTATACGGCTGCCAAGTTGAGCCAGTTTTCCGCCGACTTTCACGTCGACTTCATAGGCGATCTCGGTCCCGCCTTCCTTTGGCGAAAGGCGTACCGTTGCGCCGCCTCTACAGAAACCGGCAGGTCCGGCGTTCGCTTCACCTTCGAGCCTGACAGTGTTGGGCGCGTCGACATCCGTGAGTCTGACAGTTCCGTTGAAAGTCGCCTTGACCGGTCCGACCTTCTGCATCACGATTGCCTTGAATCCTTCTTCGGGTGAGCCGGTGAATTCCGAGCAGCCCGGGATGCAGGCCATCAGCACCTTTGGATCGAGCAGTCCAGCCCATACCTGCGGTTGTTTGGCTGCAATCACTCTCACTTCACTCATTTCCATGGCACGCCTTTCGATATCCTTCGTCGTGGATCAAGTAGTAACGATCTTATTTCCGAGGTCCAAGCCAGGAAATTCAACCAATGGCGTAGACTCATCTCTCAGGAGTACCGTGAGTTAGGCCACATTCCTCGTAGATCACAATGATCCGCCCATCCGCAAGTGCCGCGGAAATCGCATCATCCACCGAATGGGAGAGAGGTCTGTAAGCGAAATGAACGCCAACTCCGCGTGCCCATTTGCTGACAGCGAACCCCGGCAATGGCGGAAGATGTGCCGCAAGGCCGTTTGAGAGGCCATGTTTCAGCTGGGCTAGCGGGGCTCATGGCCGCCATGACCTCTCCTGAGGCGAGCGCATCCATCGCTGCGGAGGTGCTGGGCAGACGACGAACGTTGCGGGGCATCTGACCGCCGGCAAAGCTCGAGAGATAGAAATCCGAGATCGAATCGTTCTCCACCGCGACGCAGTCGAAACGGAAATGAGGTACGGTTGGACCGCAATCAGGATAGTCGTCTTCACGGGTTGCGATCGCGATTCTCTCGTTTGCATACTGTCCGGTGAAGACAACCTGCTCGACCCGGCAGGTAAAGGCACTGTTGTAAGGCACGCGCATCACCACGTTCGACATTCGGCCGCCGGTTGGCGGACCCTTCCAGATGGCGTTCGTCCCGACCGTGCTCGGCCCGTGGGTTTCGAACTGACTGAGGGGGATACACATGCGTTTCTCGCATTTGGGCCATCAAACCATGTCGCCGTTGCGAATGCGGTGACCTACGAGGTCGAGGACCATATCCTCGTCGGGCGTCGGATATGGCATATGGCTTTCGCCCGATAAAGCGCTCCTCTTCACGACGAATGGAGTATCCGGCGACGTGACGGTGATCGATGTCGCGCGTCGAGAAGCAATCAAGACCATCAAGGTGGGGCGTTTCCCTTGGGGCGCGGCGCTCAGACCCTAAGCCAACAGAAAGGATGACGTGAATTCACCTACGAGTACCGCTGCGATCCTGGCACTTGCCGCAACTCCGGCACTCGCAGAGACGCAACGAAGTGACGGCAATTCAAACGAGACCTGCCGTCGGCTGTCATCATCGGTTTCCGGAGGATCAGTGAGGCTCGGATGCCCCGGGATCCCTGGAATCTGGAAATGGGGCCTCGAATGTCATTTGAGCCGGAGTTCCGCGCAGGCAGCGGACCACGGGTCTTTATGCAGTCGGTCATGCGTCCTGTGGCGGGCATGGCACCCGACATATGGGGCAACTCCTCGATTGCTTCAGGTCAAGATTTCATGGGTTAAACTTCAAGCTTGAAATAAAATCCAAACTGAGCCAGCCTCTGATGGGAAATCGCAGGGAGAAGCGGGAATCCATGCGGATTGCATGTCTTGGAGCAGGGCCGGCGGGACTGTACTTCGCGATCTCGATGAAGCTGCGCGACCCCTTGAACGAAGTTATCGTCATCGAGCGCAATAGAGCTGACGATACCTTCGGCTGGGGTGTGGTTCTTTCCGACGAGACCCTGGAGAACCTGGCCACGAATGACCCCATCAGCGCAGCCAGGATCAAGGATAACTTTGCCTATTGGGACGACATCGCGCTGCACTACAGGGGCGAGCGAATTGTTTCATCCGGTCATGGATTTTGCGGCATTGGCCGGAAACGGCTCCTGATCCTTTTGCAGGAGCGGGCGCGAGAGCTTGGCGTGAAACTGCAGTTCGAGACCGAGATCGAAAGTGCGGAGGCCTATCGTGCGGATCATGACGTTGTCGTCGCTGCCGACGGCCTCAATTCCAGGACGCGCATGCTCTACGCGGATACGATGAAGCCCGATGTGGATGAGCGGTTTTGCCATTTCGTCTGGCTAGGTACGCATCAGACCTTTGCTGACGCATTCACGTTCGTTTTCGAGGAAACAGAGCATGGGTGGGTTTGGGCACATGCCTATCAGTTCGATACCGACACCGCGACGTTTATTGTCGAATGCGCACAGGATACCTTTGACGCCTGGGGCTTTGGCGGGATGAGCCAGGCTGAATCCATCGCTGTCTGCGAAGGGATTTTCAGGGATCATCTGGGCGGTCGCGCCCTTATGACCAACGCCAACCACATTCGCGGGTCGGCCTGGCTGCGCTTTCCGCGAGTGCTGTGCGAAAAGTGGCACCATGGCAACGTTGTCCTTCTGGGCGATGCGGCGGCGACGGCACATTTCTCCGTCGGGTCTGGCACGAAGCTGGCACTGGAAAGCGCAGTCGCCTTGGCCGACCTTCTGCATACCGAGCCTGACATGGGCGCGGCTTTTTCACGTTACGAGGATGAACGGCGGCTTCAGGTCCTTCGCCTGCAATCGGCGGCCCGGAACTCGCTGGAGTGGTTCGAAACGGTTGAGCGCTACCTCGGGCTCGATCCGGTTCAGTTCAACTACTCCATGCTAACGCGGAGCCAACGCATCAGTCACGAGAACCTGCGCGACCGCGACCGGGCGTGGTTGGAAAGTGCCGAGCGCTGGTTCATGGATCAGGCTGGGTGCAGGCCGGACGCACCGCTGCGTTCGCCGATGTTTGCGCCCTTCAAATTGCGCGACATGGAACTGAAGAATCGCATCGTTGTCTCACCGATGGCGCAGTATAAGGCCAAGGATGGTTGCCCGACCGACTGGCATCTTGTGCATTACGGCGAGCGTGCGAAGGGCGGTGCTGGGCTCGTTTACACCGAAATGACCTGCGTAAGCGCGGAGGGGCGCATCACGCCCGGTTGCCCAGTGCTTTGCGCACCCGAACATGAGGCGGCGTGGGCGCGCCTGACAGCCTTTGTACACGCGCACACCGATGCCAGGATCTGCTGCCAGATCGGTCATTCGGGGCGCAAGGGCTCGACCCAGCTTGGCTGGGAAAGAATGGATCGGCCGCTGACGCGGGGGAATTGGGATCTGGTCAGTGCCTCCGCCCTGCCATGGTCGGATGGGAACGCGACGCCGCGGGAAATCACTCTCACGGAGATGGCGACGATCAAGGCTGAGTTCGTCGCCTCTGCCGAAATGGCAGACCGTGCGGGTTTCGATATGATCGAATTGCATGCGGCGCATGGCTATTTGATCTCTTCCTTCCTGTCGCCCGTCTCGAACGTCCGCACCGACGCCTATGGCGGGTCAATGGAAAACCGCTTACGCTGGCCGGTGGAGGTTTTTGCGGCGATGCGCGCGGCTTGGCCCGCGGAAAAGCCCATGTCCGTACGCATCTCGGCCAACGATTGGATGGGCGAGGTTGGAGTGACGCCAGAGGATGCGGTTCAGATCGCCAAGGCGTTTTGGGACGCGGGTGCGGACCTGATCGACGTGTCCGCCGGACAAACCACTGTGGATGCCAAACCGGTCTATGGCCGTATGTTCCAGACACCGTTTTCCGACCGCATCCGGAACGAGGCGGGCATTCGCACCATGGCCGTGGGCAACATCTATGAAGCGGATCATGCCAATTCGATCCTGATGGCAGGTCGGGCCGATCTTGTGGCTGTGGGGCGGCCTCATCTCGCCGATCCATATTGGACGCTCCGCGAGGCCGGCAGGATCGGCGATCGTGCCGCTCCCGATTGGCCGCTGCCCTATCTCGCCGGACGGGACCAGGCTTGGCGGTTGGCGGATCGGGAAGCGGAGATGTTGCGGGCATGAGCATGGGTCGTCATATCGTGATCACGGGCGGCGGTTCGGGCGTCGGTGCAGCAACCGCCATGGCGTTTGCCGCCAGCGGCGCAAAAGTCACCATCATGGGGCGGCGCGTTCAGCCGCTGAAGGCGCAGGGCTTGCCTCATGCGCGTTGCGATGTGACGGATCAGGCCAGCGTGGCGGAGGCCTTCGAGGAAGCCCGCCAAACGAACGGCCCCATATACGGCGTAATTGCCAGTGCAGGGGCGGCTCACTCGGTTCCATTCGAAAGGATGACAGCAAATGACCTTGATGCCATGATCTCCGTGAACCTTGCGGGTGTGATCAACGTGTGGCAGGCTGCGTTGTCCGATATGAAGGCGGGGGGCGCTGGTCGATTGCTCGCGATTTCCTCTACGGCTGGGCTGAGGGGTTATGCCTATGTCAGCGCCTATTGTGCGGCCAAGCATGCCGTCCTCGGGCTGACCCGTGCGGTGGCGAAGGAACTGGCCAGAACCGGTATCACGGTGAACGCGATCTGCCCCGGATTTGTCGAGACGCCTTTGCTGGACGCCTCTATAGCAAACATTGCGGCCAAGACTGGAATGAGTTGGGAAGACGCTGCCAAGACACTCAAGGCGGACAATCCGCAAGGGCGTTTCGTTCAGCCCGAGGAGGTGGCCCAGGCCGCGCTTTGGTTGGCGAGCGATGGTGCGTCTGCGGTCAACGGCCATGCCCTGGCCCTGTCGGGGGGAGAGTTATGAACACTGATCCAAAACTGTCAGGCGAGCCCGCATCAAAGACCCGCCTCCGGCTTTGGCTGAAGCTGTTGAAGGTCACAGGCCAGACTGAGACGGCGTTACGGCGCAAACTGCGTAAGGATCACGGCACGACATTGCCGCGATTCGACGTCATGGCGGCGCTGGCACGGCATCCGCAGGGCCTGAAAATGAGTGAACTGTCGAGCTACCTGCGGGTCTCCAATGGCAATGTCACCGGGATCGTCGATCGTCTGACCGAGGAAAGGCTCGCCTTGCGGGTGGCGGTCAAGGGCGATCGGCGTACGCATCTTGCGCGGCTCACCCCCAAGGGTCGGCAGGCCTTTTCCGACCTTGCCATGCGGCACGAGAAATGGGTCGATGCACTCCTGGGTGACCTGAGCACGGCGGAGGCGGAAACAGTTCACGGGATCCTTTCGGGTGTGAGCGATCCGGAGGGTGCGAAATGAGTCTTCCCACACCTATCCGTTTCCGTTGCGAGATCGCGGGCGGCATCGCGAGAATCGCGCATGACCGGCCCGAGCGGAAAAACCCCTTCACCTTCGAGAGCTATGCTGAGATGCGGGACTGGTTTCGCGGATTGGCCTATGAGGGCAGCGTTCATGCCGTCGTGATACTGCCCAATGGTGGTAATTTCAGCTCGGGCGGGGATGTGCATGACATCATCGGCCCGCTGACGAGGATGTCGATGACGGAGTTGCTGGCGTTCACCCGGATGACGGGCGATCTGGTCAAGGCTATGGTACATTGCGGCAAGCCGATCATCTCCGCTGTAGATGGTGTCTGCGCGGGTGCGGGTGCGATCATGGCCATGGCAAGCGACATGCGGATTGCCGGACCTGATGCCAAGGTCGCCTTCCTGTTCAATCGGGTGGGGCTGGCCGGATGCGATATGGGCGCCTGTGCGATGCTGCCCCGGATCATCGGGCAGGGCCGCGCGGCGGAACTGCTTTACACCGGGCGTACGCTGCGTGCCGAGGAAGGCGAACGCTGGGGGTTTTTCAACCGGGTGACATCTGCGGAGGCCCTTGACATGGAGGCGTCGGAACTCGCCGAGAGGATCGTCGCCGGGCCGACCTTTGCCAATTCGATGACAAAGACCATGCTGGCGCAGGAATGGAACATGAGCCTCGATCAGGCTATTGAGGCCGAGGCGCAGGCGCAGGCCATCTGCATGCAGGGCCGAGACTTCATCCGAGCTTACGAGGCCTTTGTCGCCAAGGAAAAACCTGTGTTTGAGGGCGACTGATGGCGGATCGCACGTTTCTGAACTGGCCATTCCTTGACGAGGCGCATCGGGCTTGGGCGGAGGAGGTCGAGGCCTTTGCGGCCTCGCTCCGCGTGGATCACGCCGACACGGACGCCGCCTGCCGCGGCCTGGTCCAGGCGATGGGAGCGGCTGGGCTCTTGCGTGTCACGGGAGATGCGGAGGGTGTGTTGAGCGTCCGCCACCTCTGCCTCGCACGCGAAATCCTCGCTCGCCATGATGGTCTGGCGGATTTCAGCTTTGCCATGCAAGGTTTGGGCACAGGGGCAATCTCGATCTTCGGATCAGAGGCGCAAAGGCAAGCCTGGCTGCCCAGGACAACATCTGGTCAGGCGATTGCCGCATTCGCCCTGACCGAACCGCAGTCAGGCTCAGATGTCGCCAACTCGACGATGACCGCGACCCGCAACGGAGACCACTTTGTTCTGAACGGTGAAAAGACCTGGATTTCCAACGGCGGCATTGCCGATGTCTATACGCTATTTGCGCGTAGTGAGGACGCGCCTGGCACACGGGGTCTTTCCGCCTTTGCTGTCACGCCGGATCTGCCCGGGTTTGAGGTGGCCGAGCGGCTGGACACGATTGCGCCGCATCCCCTGGCCACCCTGCGCTTCACAGATTGCCGCATCCCGGCAGAGGCAATGATCGGAGCGCCCGGTGCCGGTTTCAGGATCGCCATGGCGGTTCTGGACGTCTTCCGGACGACCGTGGCGGCGGCGGCGCTTGGATTTGCGCGCCGTGCGCTGGACGAGGCTCTTGGCCGTGTGACCTCCCGCCAGATCCATGGGTCGCCCCTGTTTGACCTTCAGATGGCACAAGGACACATCGCGGACATGGCGCTGGATGTCGATGCCGCGGCCCTCCTTACCTACCGCGCCGCCTGGGTCAAGGATCAAGGCGCTCCCCGCATCACGCGCGAGGCGGCGATGGCCAAGCTGTTCTCGACAGAGCAGGCGCAGATTGTGATCGACAAGGCGGTACAGCTCTTCGGCGCTGATGGTGTCCGGTCGGGCACTTCCGTCGAAACGCTTTACCGGGAAATCCGGGCGCTGCGGATCTACGAGGGTGCAAGTGACGTGCAAAAGGTGATCATCGCGCGCCAGACACTTGGCGCTTACGAGGGAGAGGACACATGCTGAGTCCATCCGCACATGTCGACACATTTTCCCGCGACAATCTTCCACCGTACGGGCAATGGCCCGAATTCAGGCTGGATGGCTTCGACTATCCAGCGCTTCTCAACGCGGGCTGTGAACTCACCGACGCGATGGTCGAGAAGGGGTTCGGTGACCATACGGCGCTCATCGGCAACGGGCGGCAACGCACCTACAAGGAACTCAGCGATTGGACCAACCGGCTGGCCCATGCGCTGGTCGATGATCTGGGAGTAAGGCCCGGCAACCGCGTGCTGATCCGGTCGGCCAACAATCCGGCCATGGTGGCCTGCTGGCTGGCCGCGACCAAGGTGGGCGCGGTTGTCGTCAACACCATGCCGATGCTGCGAGCGGCGGAGCTGTCGAAATACGTGGATAAGGCGGAAATCCGTTTTGCGTTGTGCGACACGCGCCTGATGGACGAAATGGAGGCCTGCGCGAGATTGTCTCCCCATCTCAGGCGCGTTGTGGGTTTTGACGGCACATCCAATCATGACGCGGAGTTGGACCGGCTGGCGCTTGAAAAGCCGGTTCAGTTCAAAGCAACCCCGACCGGCCGCGACGATGTGGCGTTGTTGGGCTTTACCTCTGGCTCGACAGGTGAGCCCAAGGCCACGATGCACTTTCACCGCGACCTGCTGATTGTTGCCGATGGCTATGCGAGGGAGGTGTTGGGCGTGACCCCAGAGGACGTGTTTGTTGGCTCGCCGCCTTTGGCCTTCACATTCGGCCTTGGCGGGCTTGCGATTTTCCCGCTGCGCTTCGGAGCAACGGCAACGTTGCTGGAACAGGCGACTCCGCCGAGCATGATCGAGATCATCGAGAAGTATCGCGCAACGATCTGCTTTACCGCACCGACAGCCTATCGTGTCATGCTGGGCGCGATGGAGGAGGGCGCGGATCTATCAAGCCTACGCGCTGCCGTCTCCGCCGGAGAGACCCTTCCCAAGCCCATCTACGACGCCTGGATGGACCGGACGGGCAAACCGATTCTGGACGGCATTGGGGCGACCGAGATGCTGCATATCTTCATCTCCAACCGATTTGACGACCACCGTTCGGCCTGCACCGGCAAGCCTGTGACGGGGTATGAGGCGAAGGTTCTTGACGATAACGGGAACGACGTGCCCGACGGCGAGGTTGGCAGGCTTGCCGTGCGCGGCCCGACCGGGTGCCGCTATCTGAGGGATGATCGTCAGGCGGCTTACGTCAAGGATGGGTGGAACATTACCGGTGACAGCTTCATGCGCGATGCAGACGGCTATTTCCACTTTGCCGCACGCAACGACGACATGATCGTCTCAGCCGGGTACAACATTGCGGGTCCCGAGGTTGAAGCCGCGCTCTTGGCCCATGAAGCCGTCAGCGAATGCGGTGTGGTTGGTGTGCCTGACCGGGATCGAGGTAATATCGTTGAGGCACATATCGTTCTGAATCAGGGCTTTACGGGCGATGAGGCTTTGAAGAAAGCGTTGCAGGACCATACCAAAGCGATGATTGCACCGTACAAATATCCCCGGTCCATTCGCTTTCGCGATGAACTTCCCAAAACGCCGACAGGAAAGCTTCAGCGGTTCAAGCTGAAAGGCATGCAGGGCCACAGGAAGTGACGTCTGGGGTGATGTTCCGCACATGCCATCAGGGGCGACCCACCGTTCGAATGACCTCAGGCTTCCCCAGCATCTGATCCATGTTCACCTACGCACAGAAGGTTCTGTTCAAACATTGCGATCCGGCCGGGATCGTTTTCTATCCGCGCTATTTCGAAATGATGAACGATTGTGTCGAGGCGTTCTTTGCCGACGTGTTGAAAACCCCGTTCGAGGATCTCCACAAAGCGCATGCTGTCCCGACAGCGCAGATCACAACGCGTTTTGCCGCGCCAAGCCGTCATGGCGACCAACTGGTGCTGTCGTTCCGCGTAACGAAAGTCGGTCGAACTTCAGCCGATTACGCCATGTCGGCCACCTGCGAAGGCGAAACCAGGTTCGAAACCACGGGAACCCTTGTCTACGTGAACAGCGCGAATCGCCCGGAGCCTTGGCCGGAGAGCCTACGAACCGCACTGTCAGCGCAAGAGGACTTGCGACAATGACCCACACGACAATTCACCCAGAGGGTTGGCTTCCCGCGAAGGGCTACGCGAACGGCATATTGACCAAGGATGGTGTTCTGCACATCGGAGGGCAGATCGGTTGGGATGCCAACAAGAAGTTTGTGAATGACAGCTTCGTCGCCCAGATGCAGCAAGCCCTGCAGAACATTGCGGATATTGTGCATGCGGCAGGTGGAGAGGTCACCGACATCACGCGGCTCACGTGGTTTGTGACCGACAAGACGGAGTATCTTGCGCATCAGAAGGAGGTCGGCGAGGCCTATCGTGCCGTCTTCGGGCGCCACTTTCCGGCGATGTCTGTCGTCGTGGTCGCGGGCCTCTTGGAGGACGCGGCGAAAGTTGAAATAGAGGCGACGGCGCATCTGTCGTGAGACTGCCTTGTCGATGACCGCGAGTTCGTCCGAACGCCGAGGCGCCGCCGCAGTGGGGCTCCGGCCGCTGTCCGCGCTCTTGATCGAGGCTCTCATGGAATATACGCTTTTTCAAGATGTTGTAGTTGGTCAGGTGGTATTCGGCGTGGCAAACCAGTGTTCGGACATCATTGAATCGATGGATAAGATGACTTCAGCTTGATGCGGGCGTCCTCAGTTCTGAACCGCCGGTTGAGCGGTTTCGTGGAAGCGTTGCGGTGCTCCTGCCATGTGACGGCTTCGCCGACCATTGTTTTCCGATCCGGCGGTCCAGACACTGCCTTGACAGCAAATTGATCCCGGTCTCCACCCTTTGCCGATATCTGCATGTGGCCAACGAGCAGCCTCGACGAAGCCGCTCGGGAAAGTCCTGCCTTGCGAGAACCACCGACATCAGCGCTTGTGGCGGCGCTGGTCGCTGGCGGCGAATTGGAAGAGGTCATCCGCCAGATCAGGTGTTTGACTGAAGCCGTTGCGAAGCTTCGGGAATGTGACTCCGTGCTGTAGTCATCTTTCAGGTTACCCTGTTTGTCCTTTGGAACTCAGGGCTGTCCCAAAGGCGACGGTCCAGCACATTGGCAAGGACCGCGACGGCGCGGCGCACGTCGTCCTCATCGAGATAGAGCGGAGTCAAGCCAAAACGCATGATGTTGGGTGCGCGGAAATCGCCGATCACGTTTCGGGCGATGAGCGCCTGCATCGCGGCATATCCGTGTTCAAACGCGAACGAGACCTGACTGCCGCGTTCGCTCCCGCTTCGCGGACTGACGAGGAGGAGTTCGGGGCAATGTGCCTCGACCTCGGCGATAAAGACCTCGGAAAGATGCAGGCTGGCGGCGCGGATGTCGTTCATGTTGACCTCGGCCCAGATATCAAGGGCGCTTTCAAGTGCGCTGAGCGCAATAATCGGCGGTGTGCCGACGCGCATTCGCTCGATCCCTGTGGCGGGGCGGTAGGATCGCTCAAAGGCAAACGGTGCATCGTGGCCGAGCCAGCCGCTGAGTGCCGGGCGCGTTACGTCGATCAGATCCGGACGGATATAGATAAAGGCTGGAGCGCCGGGGCCACCATTGAGATACTTGTAAGTACAGCCAACGGCGAACTCGCACCCTGCGTTTGCAAGATCGACTGGCACAGCTCCAGCACTGTGGGCAAGATCCCAGAGCATGACAGCACCTGCGGCATGTGCTGCCCGTGTGACCGTATCCATGTCATGCATGCGGCCCGTGCGGTAGTCAACCTGGGTGATCATCACGACGGCAACATCCGATGTTATCGCGCATTCGACCTCTTCTGGCGCAACGATACGAAGCTCATGTTCGTCGCCCAAAAGACCAATCAATCCTTCGGCCATGTAGAGATCGGAGGGGAAGTTTCCGCTGTCGCTCAGGATCACTCTGCGGTCCGGTCGCATATCGAGCGCCGAAGCAAGAGCCTGATGGACTTTGATCGACAGTGTATCGCCGAGCACGATGCTGTTTTCCGCCGCACCCAAAAGGCGGGAAATCTGATTGCCGACGCGGATTGGCTGCGACATCCAATCATCGACGTTCCATCCCTTGATTAGATGCTCGCCCCACTCGCCTGCGATCATCCTCGACACAGCGGCGTCGACGCCCCGCGGCAGCGGACCGAGCGAATTGCCGTCAAGGTAGATCATGCCTTCTGGCAGGACAAAGCGATCCTTGAGCGGGAGCGTCACCGGTGTGCCTCGCAGTTTGCGGGTTTCAGCTTCGCGTGGTACCTTTGGCATCCGTCGGGTGGGCTCCTATGGTGAGGGTGTCTTCTCAGTCGGTCATAGCCTTGATGGTCCTGTGCGTTTGTCAAGATTTGCCTTCAGCATCGGCGCACTGAGCGAAGCGGGTACGAAAAGGCTCGTCAGAAGCTTGGGGTCTGACAGCTTGAATCCGAGGCCCGCCACCATGGCGACAGATTGGCTCCCACTTCCGCTCCGATGTGCAGCACCAGTCATTTCCTCAGCGAGTGTGCCGCCTGGGCACCGGCGATCCGGACCGGGACGTCTGAGGTCCCCTTGGGGCGAAGCGTATCCGTGTTCTCCAGGCAGCGCAACGCCCCGCGAAATCCCGTCCATCTTCACCTACGCGCCGCCAGTCGTGCAAGCGGGGATAGGGCAGGCCCTGTCACGGAGGGCCTCGGTCGCGGGCGTCTCAGGGCGCTTCCGCGCGAGGATGGCCCGGTCGGCGACATGGACCGCGGTGACGGCGTCGAAGGCGAGGCACTTGCGCAGGTCGATGGCCCCGTCAAGGCGGCGGTTTCTGATCCGGTTGCCCGACTTCAGCGTCTGGAACCAGTCCTTGATGGTCCACCTCTGGCAGTACCAGTCCAGTACGGTTGCGGCGTGCGCGGCGTCGGTCTCCCTATCCGGCGGACGCTCGGTGGTCAGCAGCAGCCAGTGCAGCGGAGAGTCGGCATCGGTTTCGGTGGCCAAGACGGCGAGCATGGGCAGCGGCTCCGTGCCTTTGCTGTGCAGCGGTTGCAGGACCCTCACCTCCGCCATGCGGATATCGAGGCGGGCGACGCGTTCCCCGCGCGTCTCCGGTCCGTCGCCGACTGGGACCGTCAGTTCCTTGACCGCGACGCACGGACGAGCCGCGACATATTCCCAGAGGTGCTCCTTCCCGCCGCCGGACGTCAGAACCAGCTGCTTCGCCGAGCTGCTGGTGCGCACCAGCAGCGCGTCGCCGCAAACCTTGGCGTGGGCGATCAGGTCCGGGCTGTCGCCCTCGCAAACGGAGACCATCCGCGTGTTCGGGCACGCCGCCGCGAGTTCCCGCACCCGGTCGCACCCCGCGATCCAGCGCTGGCTGTCCTCCCGGGGATCCTCATGAAAGGTCGCATCCATCGTGAACAGGCCAAGAGGTCGACCCTGTGCCGTGACCGCCAGCCCAGCGTGAACGAGGATACCAGAGTTCCCCTTGCCGCCGCTGTCGTCGGCTAGACCGGTGTGGTTCAGGACCTTCGTGTCCTGTATTGCAAGGACGACGGGCTCCGTCCGGCAGCGGTCGGCGGTTGCCTCGAAATGCGGTTCGAGAACATGCTGCATTGATATTCTTGGGTTGGACAGCAGGCGGTTGGTGGCCTTTCTCGCTGCCGTCGTCGGATAGACGAAAGGCCGGCTCTTCCCCATGCTCTCCAGCCAGATGCGACCGACGTTAATGATTCGGCGCCGTACCCGTCCGTCGGTGTGGCCCGTGCGTCCGTACTCCCGCACCGCCCAATCGAGGTTCGCGCCGTCATAGGCTCCGGCCAATGCTCCGATCGGGCGGCGTTCCAAATGGCAAAGCCTATTCCGCCAGAGGCCCTCCTCAAGCGCCAGGACCCGCACTGTGCTGGTCTCGCCCCTCCGACCGCTGGTCCGCCCAGCGCAGGTCCAGCCGGCACGGTGATAGCAGTAGCCGTCGTGCTTCGGGCCGACATGCGTGTACGCCGCCACCGGGCGCACCGAATAGCGCACCTCCCAGTCGTCCGGTACCCGCGCCGCGGCCATGCGCAGGACCTCCGAGGCCAGTCCGTAGACCCGGACGCCGGGAAGCAGGAGGAAACGGTGATTGCAGATGACGCGCCCTATGTTGGAGGCGCGGGCCTCGGGGGTCCACCCGATCCACGCGTCCCGCGCCCGCAGCTTCCAGGTCGCCGACCCGAAGCCGATCCCGCCCAGCACCCCGTGGCGCTCTGATCGGATCCAGTACCTGACCTGGCCGCCGGGCGGCCGTGCCCAGCCCTGCGGATGGTGGCGTGCCATCATCGCCTCCCACAGTCGACGGTCGGCGGTGCGGCCCACTTGGTCGAGCCAGACGGGGCCGAGAACCTCCAGGGCACAGGCCACCTCGGTGTCGGGGACGTCGCAGGCGGGGACGGCCGGCGCTGCGGAAGGGTCGGGCGCGGCGCGGGGTGGCGGAAGCTCCTCCCCCACGCGCTCCGCCAACGCCGATAGCGCCTTGGCCGCCGCCGACAGGCACAGCCTGCCGCGGGCGTTGCGCCAGCCGGTGCGCTCGCACAGCTGTCGGGCAAGGGCATGACGGCTGAGGCCACCGGAGCGCAAGGCCTCTGCGAGCCAGTCAAGCGTCTGCGAATCAAAATGACGGAGACCTACATGCATCAACGCAGCATACACAAACCGGATCAACCACAAAAGAGTGGAACTTTGAAATGCCCGCACCGTCCATCGGCGTTCGGTAGTGATGGCGATGCACGACGCATACCTTCGCGTGTCCGGAGAAACGCCGCCGCGTCCGGTGCGGTTTCTGTGGTCCGTGCGATCGGTCGAAGTCGTTGGCCGGCCCCGGCTCACCGCAAGAAGCCGCCGCATCCCCATGCTTGGTCACGATCTTTTCGTGCACCTCTACATTCAGATGCCTTCGAGAGCCGCGGATGGACCGCCGCCTCGCCTTCCGTAAGACCCCCGGATACGCCACCGCGTCTGGATGCCGATGCGCCGTCCTGCCTCTGTCCCGCTTCATGGCCCGCACTCCCTGTCCAATGCCTCTGGACGCGCGCCGCTGGCCGGTTCACCCGGCCCACGCACGGCGCACGCGCCCCAGGACTATGGACCGGAAAACGCCGGAGTCAGGAATATTGGGCTACACCCAGGGGTCTTCTGGCAAGCACGAGTTCTCGTTGTTGATAGGAATTGCCAGCTTTGTTGACCTGAGTCAGCACCTCACTGACCCGCTCGAGGCAATCAATGTGGTTGACTGCCCCGATCTCGGCCAATAAATACGCCGGATGGAATTCACGGTGCTGCGCAAGTCGCGCTGGCAACAGTCACAACACTGTCCTGTCGGGCTTAGTCCGGGGGCTTTGACGAAATGGAGAACATGACCCATGTCGCGCCGCTGCGAACTGACCGGAAAGGGTCCTATGGTCGGCAACAACGTCAGCCATGCCAACAACAGAACCAAACGACGATTTCTTCCGAATCTGAATGACGTCACGCTGATGTCAGAGACACTTGGAAGAAGCTTCAAACTCCGGGTCTCGTCCGCCGCACTTCGCGCCGTTGACCATCGGGGCGGTCTGGACGCGTTTCTTGCCAAGGCTAAGGACGCGGATCTCAGTGATAATGCGCTAAGGATCAAAAGAGAGATCGCCAGGTCACAGATTGTCGCCTGATGACACAGTTCGACAGTGGGTGCACTTTGACCGCCGAGCACTGTCTGGTGCCGTTGGCTCGGTGGGCAATTCGGGTCGGAGTCCGGGGCTTTCTTGATGCTTGACGGGGTGCCGCAACATCTTCGGAACTCATTGAACCGCACTTTTCATTGAGTGAACTCCTGCGGTGGGGTGCGGGAGGACTGATACAGTGCGTAATGAAACTGTGGGTTCGGTTTACTGCTGGTCCGGGGAGCACACCATCACATCAGGATGGTCGGGTCTCGGTAATGCCACAGCCCGTCCCGAGGATTATTCCCTTCCTGATCCTGTAGAGCAGGCTGGTCATGTGCCGTCGGTCTTCCAGTGGGCCGTGTGGGGCGTTTCACCACGTTGATTCGCGCCGTTAGGCGGTCTATCGCTGTTTGAGAGCTTCCTTGATTTCGGCGATATCAGTGGCCATAGCCGCCTGACCTTCCTTGAGGGTGGCCTGACCTTCCTTGAGGATGGCGACGTCATTGGCCAGTTCATCGAACTTTTCATTGAGAACCGCCACCTCTGTCTGCACGGATGTCAGGCCGATCACCAGCCAGCCCATCAGGCCAAGGAAAGCCGCAAATGCGGTAACCACCATTGGGTTTCGCGTCACGTCACCTCGACGCAACTCACGCGCCAAGACTTTTGCCAGCTCTGGAGTGGCGCCGGCATCGATAAGATCATCCCTTGTCACGGACACTTTCCACGCTTCCTTTCTCAATCGAGACCCCGAACGGCCACAACTCGACTGACTCCGTGACCATTTCGACGATATAGGTTGTTTCAGGCGCTGAATCAATCCCCGCCGGATTGCTGGATGTCCGGGCCCATTGGGTAGCATGTCTCAATTCGCTGGGCCATGAAAGCAGAAGAATTTGGGCGGCATCAAGGTTGACAGAAGGTTGAGTTCCCACTTTCCCTGGCCACGTAACCCAGCGAGACCTCCTTTGCCCAACACCGTCAGAAATGGAGCCCAGACCAAAATCCAACAGCATCACCGCTGCAATGACGCTACCGACCGGATTGGGGTGATCGCTCTTGCCCTATCCTGTCTTCGAGGCAGAACCGAAAGCGTCCACGGCCACCGTCCAAAAAGGTCAGATGCAGGAGGGTTGCTTCGCCTTGCACCTATCACGCCCAGCCAGCCAGCCAGTCAGTCGCGCTTGCCGCACGTCTCAAAGAAGGAACACTATGTCCGCAGACAGTGAACCACCAACAAATTGCGCTTCATCAGACATTTTGACTTGACATATCCGGTCGCCGTAACCGAAACTTTACCTATGCTAAAAAAACAGCTACAGGTTCAGCCAGAGGAAGCGGCTCTCGACCTTGGAGAGCAACTCAGGCATTGCCGCAAGGAAGCAGGGCTCACGATGCAGTACGTGGCCGAAAGTGCCGGCCTTTCGGTCGGGTTCATCTCGCAGGTCGAACGCGGTTTGACAGCGCCCTCCCTGTCTTCGCTTCGTTCCATCGCCCGGGTTCTGCAGCGGCCGATTTCGGAGTTTCTGGAACAGCCCGGCAGCAGCGCTGATGCAACCCGCGAAGGCCGCCGCGTCAGCTATCGCGTTGCGGACGGATCGGTTTCCTATGAGAGGCTGTCGGCGAACTTCCCGGGCAGCACGCTGCGTTCGGTCATCATCCACGAACCGCCTGGACACCGGAGCGAGCCGATCAGCCACGAAGGTGAGGAACTCTTCTACATGCTGCACGGTGAAATCACCTTCGAGATAGAAGGTGAACGCAAGATCCTGCGCCGGGGAGACTCGATCCACTTCGATTCCCGCAGGACGCATGCCACCTGGAACCACTCCGACCGAACAGCCTCTATCCTCTGGAGCGGCACCATGGATGTCTTCGGAGAAGACGGCAAAGAACCCATCCAGAAGAAACATAAGCAAGGCACGAGCATCCATTCCGTAAAGAAGGGAGATGAACAGTGACACACTGGAAGACAATTCTGGCTGCCGGATCGGCAGCAGTGATCGCGCTGACCGCCCCTGCCATTGCAGGTGGCACACTGCGGCTCGACGAGGTTGCGGTTGGTGAACTCGATCCGGCAAAGGCGTCGGACTACGCCGACAGCATTCTGATGTTCAACGTCTACGATACGTTGGTTCTACCGGTGCAGGGAGGTCCGGGCCATGCGCCACATCTGGCCGAAAGCTGGGAAAGCGACGGCAACTCGTTCACCTTCACGCTGAGAAACGATGTGAACTTTCAGAGCGGCAACCCGCTGACCGCTGAGGATGTTGTCTTCTCGGTCGAGAGGATGAAGGCGTTGGGTGCCGGCCTATCCTACCTCCTTGGGGTGGTCGAAAGCGTCGAGGCGGTCGACCCTTCAACCGTCCGCTTCGACCTTTCCTCGTCCTATGCCCCGTTCGTGGCATCGCTGGTGAGACTGCCCATCGTCGACAGGAAGCTGGTCATGGAAAATCTCGGCGAGGGCGAGGGAGAGATGGGAGACTGGGGACAGGCGTTTCTGTCGGCGAATGGCGCTGGCACCGGTGCATATCGGGTCGTCTCGCACAATCCGCAGGAAGAGACCGTCATGGAGAGGAACGGTGACTACTTCCTCGGCATGGCAGATGCGGCGCCTGACATCGTGCGGCTGCGCTACGGGCTGGAGGCTTCGACCGTGCGAACGCTTATTTCACAGGGCGAGCACGACATCTCGTCCCAGTGGCTGCCGCCCGAAGTGATGGGAGCGCTGGCAAGGGAAGGCGCACAGCTCCTGACGGAAAGCGGAACCGGAGCGTTCTATCTGAAGATGAACACCACCAAGCCGCCGCTTGACGATGTCAATTGCCGCCGGGCGCTAAGCGCTGCCTTTGACTATCAGACCGCGATTCGCATGATCGCAATCACCGAAGACGTCTCTGCCGGCAGCCCCTCTACGGGCGCGATTCCAGTTGGAATGTTCGGAGCCAACGATCGTTCGATGGTTCAGGCACAGGATCTTGACAGGGCGCGGGAGTTGCTCGCGGCCTGCAGCCACGACTCGGCTGGGATGGACATCGAGATCAGCTGGATTGCCGAAGTGCCGCTTGAAGAACGATTTGCGCTGCTCTTCCAGTCAAATCTGGAAGCAATCGGTGTGAAATCACATATCCGCAAGCTGCCCTGGGCACTCTTTGCCGAACAGGTCAGCAAGCCCGAAAACACGCCGCATATCAGCCAACTCTTCGTAAATGCGGTGACGGGTGACCCGGACACGCTGCTTTACGGCATGTATCACTCCTCGACCCCGGGAACCTGGCAGTCGCCGGAACACCTCAGCGATGCGATGGTGGATGAGTATCTGGAGGCTGGTCGCAACGCTCCCACGGCGGAGGCTCGCCAGGAAGCTTACTCGATGCTGAACGCCCGCCTGATGGAGATCGCACCGACGATCTACAGCTACGACCGGCAGTCGGTCTTTGCCGCCAGTAACAGGGTGAAGGCGCCGGCACTTTCGGATCCGGCCCAGGCATTCGGACTCGATGGCATGGGCTTCAGCTTCCGACTGATGGAAGTTGCCGACGACTGAGTCTCCCTGCACCCCGTCGGGCCCGTCCGGGCCCGGCGGCGACACTCCGGACCCGTGGCCATGTCTGCAGTCCTTCGCCTTCTTTCGCGGCGGCTCGGCATCTCCCTGATCGTGCTCGTTGGCGTTTCGATGCTGATCTTTGGAATCGCGCGGGTGATTCCCGGCGATCCCGCGCGAATCGCGCTGGGGCCGAATGCGACCGAGGAACAGGTGGCCAACCTGCGCGAGGCGCTGCACCTCAACGACCCGGTCGTGATTCAATACGGGCATTTCGTGGCCGACCTCCTTCAGGGCGATCTTGGTGTCTCGCTCTATACCAACCGCCCGGTGACACTGGACATTGCGCAGTTCCTGCCCGCGACGCTGGAGCTTGTACTCATCTCCGGAGTGCTGATGGTCGGTATAGGACTGCCGCTCGGCATGTGGTCGGCACGTTACCGAGGTCGCTGGCCAGACCACCTGATCCGCGTTGTCTCGCTTCTGGGGGTCTCGGCTCCGAGCTTCGTTTGGGCCGTGATCCTGATGCTCATCTTCGCGTTCTTCCTGCCCATCTTTCCGATCGCCGGACGGATAACCGACAGCTTCGAGATCACACGTGTTACCGGTTTCCTGCTGGTTGACACGCTGCTCGCCGGAAACGGTGCGGCCTTTGCCGATGCGCTCTGGCACATCGTCCTGCCCGCCTTAGCGCTTGCGGTTTCCGGCATTGGACAGGCGGCACGGCTGACACGCGCGAACATGGTTGAGACCTACGACAGGCCATATGTCGAGATGGCTCTCGCCTATGGCTTCCCGGCGCGGCGCATTGCCGCGAAATACGCATTCAAGCCTTCGCTGATACCCTCGCTGACCATCATCGGCCTCGATTTCGCGGCCATGCTTGGAAATGCCTTTCTGGTCGAGGCGGTCTTTGCCTGGCCTGGCCTTAGCCGCTACGGCGTTGCCGTGATCCTCAGAAAGGACCTCAACGCCATCATCGGTACCGTTCTTATCATCTCTGCCACTTTCCTGATCGTGAACCTAATCGTCGACATGCTGATCGCGTTCCTAAATCCGCGCATCCGCCATTCGGAGCGGGGCACGTCATGAGACGGACAATCGTCATTCTGCTTCGTAACCCGCTTTCACTGCTCGGTGCGGTATTGGTGGCAGCGGTCGTGCTTTCGGCCGTTCTGGCAGACTTCATTGCGCCTTTTCCCGACCATAGGGGTGCAGTGGTCGACTTCGTCCACTTCAATCAGGGCCCCACGTCGCGCAACATCATGGGCACCGATCTCGTCGGTCGCGATCTCTTCAGCAGGATCCTCTACGCCTTCCGCATTTCGCTGGTACTCGGTGTGGTGGTGCTGGCCATCGCTCCGCCGATCGGCACCGTCGTGGGACTCTTCGCCGGCTATCTGGGCGGCCGTACCGAGTTCGTGCTCATGCGCTTGACCGACGTATTCCTGTCAATTCCGCCGCTGGTGCTGGCCATCGCCATGATGGGCGTGCTGGAGCCGACGCTCATGAATGCCATGCTGGCGGTCACGGCGATGTGGTGGCCATGGTATGCCCGACTGGTCTACAACATCGCGCGCTCCGAGCGGGAAGAGGGTTATGTTCTTGCCGCCGAGGTCATTGGTGCCTCGACGCTGCATATCACGCTCCGGGAAATCCTGCCAAACTGCCTGCCCGCCATCATAACCAAAATGACACTCGACATGGGCTTCGTCATCATAATCGCATCTTCGCTGTCGTTTCTCGGCCTAGGTGTGCAGCCGCCCACACCGGATCTCGGCAGCATGGTGGCGGAAGGCGCACGTTACCTGCCGGACAGTTGGTGGTTGACGGTGTTTCCGGGGCTCGCAATCCTGATTGCGGTCTTCGGTTTCAATCTGATCGGTGATGCGTTGCGGGAAATCCTGGGAGCGGATCAGTGAGCGACCTACTGGAAATCCGAGACCTTTACCTGCGCTTCCGGGGTTATTCCGGCATGACCGATGTGTTGCACGGCATCTCCCTCAACATCCGGGCCGGCGAGCGGGTGGCGCTGGTCGGCGAGAGCGGATCGGGCAAGTCGGTGACCGCACGAATCGTGCTCGGGCTCTTGCAGGAACTGCCTTCCGCACAGGTCGAGGGCAGGCTCTTTCTTGAAGGCAAGGACCTGAATCGGCTTGGTCGGCACCAATGGCAGGCGCTTCGCGGAACGTCGGTCTCGATGATCTTCCAGGATCCGACATCGACGCTGAACCCGGTCTTCACCATAGGGACCCAGTTCGCCGAAGTGCTCCGTCGGCGCGATCCGGGCCTCTCCCGCGATGCTGCGGACGAGCGGGCAGACATGCTTCTGCAGTCGGTCTCGATCCACGACAGCACCCGGGTCCTTGGCGCCTATCCATTTCAGCTTTCGGGCGGCATGAACCAGCGGGTTGTCATCGCAATGGCGCTGGCCAACCACCCTTCGCTTCTCATTGCCGACGAGCCCGGAACGGCGCTCGATGTCACCGTGCAGGCGCAGACCCTGAAGTTGATGCATGATCTGGTCGAGCGAAGCGGTACCGCGGTCCTTTTCATTTCGCACAATCTCGGGGTGGTGCGGGAGTTTGCCGACCGGGTCTTCGTGATCTATCGCGGGCGCATCGTCGAGCAAGGTCCTACCCCCGCGATCTTTGAAGACCCCGGACATGCCTATACCCGTGCGCTGATGGCGGCGGTACCGCGCATTACCGGTGGTGGTCTTCCGGAACTCGATGACAGTGAGACGGCTTTCCTGGAACCGATGGTCATGCATGAGGATGGCCAGGCATGACGCCGCTTCTGTCGCTCAGGAATGTCAGCAAGACCTTCGGTTCGGGACCACGTGCCGTGCATGCCTTACGTGACGTCAGTTTCGACGTGGTGCCGGGCGAGTGTTTGGCCGTGGTGGGCGAGAGCGGGTCGGGCAAGACCACGCTCGCCAACATGATTCTCGGAGTCTTCGGCCAGACCTCTGGCGAAATCCGGCTTGATGGCATGGTCCTGCCCCGACGCCGCACGATGGAACATCGCAGTGCGATCCAGCTGGTTCAACAGAACCCGCTGTCGTCGTTGAATCCCAAGCGGTCAGTGGGAGCGTCAATCCGACTCGGGCTCGATGTCTTTGGCATCGGTGCGCGTCCGGACCGCTGGCGTCTGGTCGAGGACGCACTGGTGGAGGTCGGTTTGCCGAGAGGTTTCAGGCGCCGACCGCCGACCGCCCTGTCGGGTGGTCAGTGCCAACGCGTGGCCATCGCACGTGCGCTTGCATGTCGGTCTCGATTGGTGATCCTTGACGAACCAACATCGGCTCTCGATGTTCTGGTGCAGGCGCGCGTACTTCGTCTTCTGGACGATCTGAGGCGCGTAAAGGGCCTCAGCTATGTTTTCATCACGCATGACCTCTCAGTTGTGCGCAACGTAGCGGACCGCGTCGCCGTGTTCCGTGCGGGGAAGCTCGTTGAATGCGCCGAAACCCAGGCGATTTTCGAGGATCCACAGGTGGAATATACGCGCCAGCTGATCAGCGCGGTTCCGGTGATCTCGGATGACGAGCTGAGGTTGAGGGAGAAGCTATCCGGAGGATTGCCCGCATGATGGAGATTGCCGCTGCCCTCGCCATCTCACGGGATCAGCCGGGCACGACCTATCGGGCGCTGGGTCGGCTGGTCAATCGGACAATTGGCGTAAAGCTCTTCACGCTCATGGAGATAGATCATGATCGAGATGTTGCGTGGCGGTGCTACACCAACATGCCTGACAGCTATCCGTTGCAGGGAGAAAAGCCGATCCTGCAAAACCGCTGGTCCGACATCGTGATCGGCCGGCATGAGACTTTCGTCGCCAACAGCTTTGAAGAGATTGCGGAGGTCTTCGCTGACAACGCGCTGATCCGGTCGCTCGGATGTGAGAGCTGCCTGAACCTGCCCATCCTGATCCGAGGCAGGCTGCGCGGCACGCTGAATTGCCTGCACGAGGCAGGGCACTACACTCCCGATCGAGTCGCCGCGGCCCTATCGTTGAAACCCGCCGGTGCACTGGCCTTTCTGATGGCGGAGAGCATCCGGAATGAAAGAGGAGGTGCCAATGGGTAGGATCATCCGCCGTGTGGCCACAGATGTAGGCGGCACGTTCACTGATCTTGTCTGTTTCGAGACCGATGAGGAAACCGGTGCCAGTCGGATCGTGACGGCAAAGTCGGACACCACGCCGCCGGATTTCGAGAAGGGTGTGCTGGACGTCCTGGAAAAGGGCGGGATCGATCCTTCGGGAGTCGACTTCCTGGCCCATGGCACTACCGTCGTCATCAATGCGCTGACCGAGCGCAAGGGTGTCAAGGTGGGGCTTGTCACCACTGAGGGCTTCCGGGACACGTTGGAAATCGCACGAGGCAACCGACCCGACTTCTTCAATCTACATTATGAAAAGCCCGCGCCCTTCGTTCCGCGCCACCTGCGGGCGGAACTGCCGGGCCGGATGACCTATACCGGAACGGAACGTCTGCCACTCGATCTCTCGGGCCTGCCTGCGATTCTCGACACGTTCCGTGCAGAGGGGGTCGAGGCTGTGGCGATCAGTTTCCTTCATTCCTACGCCAACACCGCTCACGAAGAGGCGGCGTTCGCTGAGGTGCAGCGTCTTTGGCCCGAGGTTTCAGTTGTGTCTTCGCATCAGATCACCCGCGAATGGCGGGAATACGAACGGACGAACACTGCCGTTCTGTCGGCCTATGTCCAACCCGTAGCAGCGCGCTATCTGCGCAGGCTCGATGCCGGACTCTCTTCGCGGGGCTTCGCTGGTCGGCCCTACATCATGCAGTCGAACTGTGGCATCGATTCACTCGATGCCACCTCTCGCATACCGATCACGATGGTAGAGAGCGGACCTGCCTCGGGTTTCTGGGGCGCGGCGGAGCTCGGTCGGCTGATTGGCGAGCCGAACGTGCTGGCACTCGACATCGGCGGAACCACCGCGAAGTGCTCGCTGATCGAGAACGGAGAGGCCCGGATCATGACGGACTACTGGATTGAGCGCAGCCGCAAGTCGGCCGGCTACCCGATCATGGTGCCGGTCGTCGATTTGGTTGAGATCGGCAATGGCGGTGGTTCGATCGCTTGGGTTGACGACTTTGGCAAACTTCACGTTGGGCCGCAATCTGCTGGTGCGCTGCCTGGCCCGGCAGCCTACGGTAGAGGCGGAACCGAGGCAACGACGACAGACGCCAATCTCTGGCTCGGACGTATCAATCGCGACTATTTCTGCGGCGGCACCCTACAGGCGGACATGGCAGCCGTCGAAGAGGCAATCGGTTCACTCGCGGCAAAGCTCGATGTCGGGCCCGATCAGGCAGCCGAAGGCATCATCCGCATTGCGAACAACAACATGGTCAACGCCCTGAAGCTGGTATCGCTGAACCGGGGCTTTGACACGCGGGACTTCACGCTTCTGGCCTTCGGCGGAGGCGGCGCAATGCATGCAGTGGCACTGGGCCAGGAGCTGCAGGTCGGAAAGGTAGTGGTCCCAGCCGCAGCCAGCGTCTTTTCGGCATGGGGCATGATGATGTCGGATCTGCGCCGGGACTATTTTGTGACACATCTTGTTGATCTGGCCGACGGCGCTGCTAGCAAGATCGAGAAGACCTTTGCCGAAGCTGAAGCCAAGGCGCTCGCAACCTTTGCTGAGGAGGGGATTGGCGCGGATGGAATTGTCTTCCTCCGCTACGGGAAGTTCCGCTACCAAAACCAGGAACACACGACAGAGGTGCCGCTCCCGGAGGGGGCGGTCGCCGACGCGACCATCTCGCGCATAGCCGCGGATTTCCATGAGACCTATGAACGCGAGTATACCTACCGGCTTGACGCTCCCGTCGAGATGGTGGGCATCCACCTTGTGGCCAAAGCCGAGGTAGGCAAGCTCGAGATGCACCCCGGGCCGCTGGGCGGGACCGACGCCTCGGACGCAGTCAAGGGTCGGCGCATGGTCGATTACGCCATGGAAGGCCGGCATGAGGCCACGATCTACGAAGGTGGGGCATTGCGCGCCGGCATGGTGTTCGGAGGGCCGGCCATTGTCGAAGACAGTGGCGCCACTGCGGTGATTCATCCCGGCAATACAGTCGAGGTCGACGCATATCGCAACATTCACATCAAGCTTTAAGGCCGAGGGCGCGGCGATGACCACAACAAACGACCCGATTACGCTCGAGATCATCCAGAACTCGCTGCAGGCGGCCGCTGACGAGATGTTTGCGGCGATGCGCAAGACAGCGATGTCCAGCATCATCTACGAGGTGCTCGACATGGGTACCGGGATTACCGATGCCGAGGGGCGTATCGCTTCATCAGGTGCCGGCATCCCTGCATTCGTGGGCGTGCTGGATAAGTCCGTCCAAACACTGCTCCGGAAGTTCAGTAAGCCCGGAGACATCCAGCCGGGTGACGTATTCATCACCAACGATCCCTATCATGGTGGCGTCACCCACCTGAACGATCTTGTGTTGGCCATGCCTGTTTTTGCCGGAGAGGACCTGATCGCCTGGACAGCGAATATCGCACACAATTCCGATGTTGGTGGAATGGCTCCCGGTTCATTGAGCGGCGAGGCGACCGAGATCTTTCAGGAAGGACTGCGTTTACCCGGTGTCAAGTTGGTCAGCGGCGGAGAGACCGACGAAGCGGTGATGGACATCATTACCGCCAATTCGCGCATGCCCGACTTTCTTCTGGGTGATGTCTGGGCCGCCATCGCTTCGGTTCGCATCGGTGCGCGGCGGCTGGAGGACCTGGCACTGAAATACGGTGTAACGACCTTCGGCGCCGCGATGGAAAGCTTCGCGTCTTTCGGAGAAGCCACTGCCCGAGCCGAACTTCGCAAATTACCCAAGGGCGTATTCGAGCTTGCCGAGGAGCAGGACGACGGAAGGGTCTTCAATGTCAGGATCACCATCTCAGATGATCAGTTCATTGTCGACCTGCGCGACAACCCCGATCAGGATCCGGGCCCGACGAATACCAGTCGCGACGGCACCGTGGTCTGCGCCCAGATGATCTTCAAGTCGCTAACGGACCCTGACACGCCCGCCAACGACGGATCGTTTCGACCGCTCAAGGTTCTTACCCGCGAAGGTTCAGTGTTCCATGCAAGGGAACCGTCCGCCATTGGGTTCTATTTCGAAACCGAGGTCAGGGTCTATGACCTGATCTGGCGCTGTCTGGCGCCACACGTGCCCGAACGTCTGCCAGCAGGGCACTTCTCCTCCATCTGCGGCACGTTTGTCGGCGGCATTCACCCTGATACCGGACGGCAATACACGATCATCGAGCCGCAGCTCGGCGGTTGGGGCGCCTGGGAGGGGCGTGATGGCAATCCGTGCATCTTTTCGGGCTTTCATGGTGAGACCTACAACACGCCAGCCGAAATATCCGAGAGCCGGAACGGACTCTTCGTCGACAGGATGGAACTGAACACCGAGCCCGGTGGTGAAGGCAAGTTCACTGGTGGCAGAGGGCTCAGGCTTGAATACCGGATCCGCACCAATGACGGCTTCCTGACGGCCGGCTACACGCGGTCGCGTGTCAAGCCTTGGGCCCTCGAGGGAGGGACGGAAGGGTCAGGAAACTATGTCGAGGTGCTCAAGACCGACGGTAGCCGGGAAAGGCATTCCTTCGTGTCGGGCCTGCGGGTCAATACCGACGATGTGATCCGCATTGTGACTGCCAGCGGTGGTGGCTACGGCGATCCCAAAGAACGGGATGCCATGAGCGTACGTGAGGATGTCAGGGACGGCCTGCTGTCGGCTGAGCGGGCAGCGGATGTCTATGGCGTAAATATCTGACGGAGGTCAAGGATGGTTCGGATAATGTATCTCAGTCCCGTCGCGCATCGGGCAGGGCATGATGAGCTTTTTGCCGAGATGGCGAGGGACTACAAACTGGCAGGAACCGAGGTGCACGTCACTTCGCTTCCCGACGAGGTGGGCAGTTTCAGCCACATCGAATACCGAAGCTACGAAGGCATGGTCACAAGCGGCATCATCCGCGCCGCGAGGCAGGCCGCGCGCGAGGATTTCGATGCCTTGGCCATCGGCTGCTTCTATGACACCGCGCTGGCGGAGGCCCGGGAGATTTCTGGCGAGATGGTGGTGACTGCACCCTGTGTCGCGTCCTGCGAGATTGCCGCGAGTCTTTGCAACCGGTTCGGTGTGATTGTCGGGCGTCGGAAATGGGTGGACCAGATGCAGACGACGGTCCATGCTCTTGGTCATCGCGACCGGCTGGCCGGCTTCTACCATGTCGAGCTAGGCGTGACCGAGTTCCAGGAGGATCACGCCCGGACCGGCCGAATGTTGATCGATGCCGGGCACCGGGCGGTGGAAGAGGATTACGCCGAAGCGCTGATCCTCGGCTGCACCATGGAGGTCGGATTTTACATGGAACTGGAGCGGAAGATTGGCATTCCAGTTATCGACCCCTCCATTGCGGCCCTGAAAAGGGCGGAATATGGAGCTCTTCTCAAACGCGATTGCGGCTGGCGCCCTTCGCGAAAATGGTCCTGCGAGCCACCACCTGAGGCCGAGATTGCCGAGATTGGCAGTTTCGACCGAGGCGAGGCTTTCGGTGGGCGTATCGTGGTGTCGGCGGGATAGGGATGACGCATGACTAAGACGGACGAACGGGTTTCCGCGCTTCGCGCTCGGATGACGCGGGAAGGCGTTGATCTGGCTGTATTGGGGCCGGGGGCGCATATGCAATGGCTACTTGGCTTTGTTCCTCATGCTGATGAGCGTCCCTGTCTGCTTTGTGTCAGCTCATCGGGAACTGCGCTGCTGATGCCGAAGCTCAATGCAGAAGGATCGCGCCGCGGCACCGACCTGCCGTTCCATGAATGGACCGACGCCAGCGGTCCAAGAGGAGCTTTCAACCGGCTAATCGCCGAACTGGAAGTGGGTGGTGCCGGGCGAATCGTGCTTGACGAAACCATGCGGGCCGATTTTGCGGCGTTGGTGCAGGATGCCCTGCCGGGTGCGGAGCGCCAGTTCACGGCCTCAACGGTTGGCCTGTTGCGAGCGCAGAAGGATGATGGCGAGCATGCCGCGCTCAGGCGAAACGCGGAGCTTGCCGATCAGGCGATGCTAGCGGGCTGGGACGCGATGCAGCCGGGCATGACGGAGTTGGAGGTCGCCGAAGTCATTCGTACGCGCTTTTCCGCGTTAGGCGCCTTGCCGCTCTTTGCCATCGTCGGAACTGGCGGCAACGGAGCCATGCCGCATCACGCCACCGGCGAAACCGTGCTGCAATCCGGGGATGCGGTGGTAATGGATATTGGAGCGAGGATGGACGGGCTTTCCAGCGACCTCACCCGCATGGCTGTGCTGGGCACGCCGCCCGAGGACTATCTTGAAGTGCACGCCATTGTGGAAGCTGCGGTGCAGGCCGCAATGGCGGTTGCGCGACCCGGTGCGCGAGCGATGGACGTCGACGCGGCGGCACGCGGGGTGATCACCGAGGCCGGATACGGTCCCCAGTTCCTGCATCGCACCGGTCACGGCTTAGGCATTGAAGTGCACGAACCGCCTTACCTGACATCGGTTTCGGAGACAGTGCTCGCGCCAGGAATGGTTTTTTCCATTGAGCCCGGCATCTACCTGCCAGGCCGTTTCGGCATTCGCTTGGAGGACATTGTGATTTTGCGCGAGGACGGGCCGGAAATCCTCTCGAAACTGCCCCGTGATCCGAAGATGGTCTGATGCCCGACCCCTTCACGCTTTCGGTCATCCAGGCGGGGTTGGAGAACGCGGCGGAAGAGATGTTTGCCGTGCTGCGCAAGACGGCAATGAGCCCGATCATCTACGAGGTGCTGGATGTTGGAACGGGCGTGACGGATGCCACCGGAAATCTTGTCAGTTCTGGAGCGGGGATTCCGACCTTTGTGGGTGTGCTTGACAAGGCTGTAAAGGTTCTGGTCGCAAGACACAGCGAAACCATCGAGGAAGGCGATGTGTTTGTCACCAACGATCCGAACTATGGCGGTGTGACGCACCTGAATGACGTGGTGATCGCCAAGCCAGTGTTCTTCCGGGGTGCGTGCGTTGCCTGGTCGGCCTCGATCGCCCATTGGGGCGATATCGGCGGCAAGGTGCCCGGTTCGATGGCGACCGATGTTTCCGAGATCTTCGCAGAGGGGCTGCGCCTGCCTGCCGTCCGACTTTTCAGGCGGGGACAGCCGGTAAAGGCAGTCTTTGATGTCATCGAGGCCAACTCGCGCCTGCCGGATTTCGTACATGGTGACCTATGGGCGCAGGTCGCCGCCAGCACTACGGCGGAAGGCCAGATCCTTGCGCTCTTCGCAAGGTTTGGGCGGGAGACCGTCGAGCAGGCGGTCGTCGAGTCCTTCGCGACGGGGCGGGCCCGTGCGCTTGCTGGTCTTCGTGCACTTCCCAAGGGACGTTTCAGTATAGAAGAGGAGCAGGATGACGGTGCATTCTGGCGTGCTGCCATCGAGATTACCGACGAGCGTTTCACGGTCGACCTGCGTGGCAATCCCGCTGAGCTTGCCGCTCCATACAATACAAGCCGGGATGGTGCTGTCATCTCGTCCCAGATGATTTTCAAGGCACTCTGCGATTCAGACCGCTTTGCCAATGCAGGGTCCTTCGCTCCACTTGAGGTCATCACCGAAGAAGGCACTATTTTCCATGCTGGCCCCATGGCGCCGCAGGGTTACTATTTCGAGACCCGAATCCGGCTCTTCGACCTGCTTTGTCAATGCATGGCGAAGGCAATGCCAGGCAAGCTGCCTTCAGGTTCGTTCTCTTCGATTTTCGGCACGGTCATCGCCGGAAGGCATCCTGACACCGGGCGCCGCTACACGATGGTCGAGCCGCAGATGGGGGGCTGGGGCGCAACCAGCGAGCGTGGAGGTATGGATGCGATGTTTTCGATCAGCCATGGCGATACGTTCAATTGCCCGGTTGAAGTTGCTGAAGCGCGGTATGGCCTGACGGTCGTCCAGAAGGCACTGGGCAGATTGCCATGCTCTGAGGGCATGCATGCCGGGGGACGTGGGGTTAAGCTCGAGTACAAAATGAGAGGCCAGGCGAGCCTCTCCGTTGGCTACACTCGGGCCAGGATCCCAGTTTGGTCGGTACAGGGCACGCCACCGGGAGGACGGAATTCCATGCACGTTCTTCGAGCTTCGGGAAAGCGTGAGTACCATCGCTTTGTCAGCGGTGCGGTGCTTGACGTGGGTGACCGGATTCTCATCGAGACAGCGTCGGGAGGGAATGCGCCAGAATGATATCTGGAGGATACTATCGTCAGGTAACGAACGGGCACGGCCTTGCACCGACCATCGCTCCATGGCCGAGATTGACCTGTTGGCCAATATGCCTGCCTCAACGCCAGGCCTGCAGATTCGGAGTGCTTTACCGCTCGTCGCAGGTTTCGCCTCGAAGAGGAAGGTGGTCAGTGAAATCCCGTGGCCCCGGCGCGGCGGTAACTTTGGAGAAGCCACGAAACGAGCCGATGCCTACGGACAGTTCTACATGCCCGCCCTCCTTGACGCTCCCCTCCCCGGCTGGGACGTTGTACTGTCCGCAGAACACGGATACACCCCCGCACGACGGCGGCTCCGTCGCGGGAGTAAAATGCGGAGCTGCCCAGCTGGGACCGGGGGTGTGAGCCCTGAGACGGTCAGGGTAGTCGGGGCCCGCGACACCTCGGCTACCGGCTGGTCTGGATACCGGAAATGTCGTGGAATCAATGACCTAAGGATGTTTTGCCCAAGAGCAGGAGGAGGAGTGGAAGTGGGGATTGCCTTTTACGCAAGCATCGAAAGTAGAGCCTCTAGGAAGGACGGCCCGAAGCTCATGATTCGACAACATACGGGGTGATTCTCACATGGTTCCCAACGTTCCATTATTGACGGTGGCGATAGTCGCATGGGCGACGGCAGTTCCGTCGCAGGCAGAAATCAGTATCGAAGGTGCATATGTCCGGGCCGCCGGACCTGCCGCCAGGGCAGGAGCGGCCTTCATGGTCATCCACAACGACGGAAAAACCGACGACCGATTGGTCTCCGCATCAAGCGATGCCGCTGCGAGGGTCGAACTGCACACCCACTTGGAGCAGGATGACGGCGTGATGCGGATGATGGAGGCTGAGAATGGATTTGCTGTTCCAGCAGGGGGTAGCCATTCGCTTGCCCGAGGAGGTGATCATGTAATGTTCATGGGCCTGACCGACTCATGGAAGCAGGGAGATCTGATTCCATTGACGCTTGTCTTCGAACGGGGTGGTGAATTGGCACTGGAAATCGCAGTTGATCTTGAGCGTTAAGTCGGCAGAGTGGACGTGAACAGCCAGGCTTGGTTTCACGGGAGGATTTGCCAGCGCGGCAATAATCTGGTGATTACACGCGAGTCGGATGGTCCGGAGAAACCTGTCGGTGTGGTACCATGTTCGCGCATACGATTCCGGGACAATTCGTCGAGATGGAATGTCTGGTTCGGAAGATATTCATCAAGGATGGTCCAGTCGTAAGTGATGGGAGGCCGCTGTTCACATGGTATGCGCAGATATCCGCGAATGGCCTCAATGCCACCTGCGAACCATCGGGTTCCTGGACCAGTGCCTTCGCGTCGTACCAGTTTACCGGCGTTCAGGGACTTGAGATCCCGCCAGAGGGTCTGGCGGCAGAGTTCGGGGGCCACCTGCTCATGGATGGTCTCCATGGAGGCCTTTCCGTGGTGCCGCAGGAATTCCAGCAGTCGTTCCTTACGGTCCATATCGCAACATCCTGTGTCGGAATGGATGCAACCAATGGATCGTTGCCCTCGTCCGAACATCCGTTATCCAGCGTTCCGACGGATCCATTCAGCCCGTAGCACGGATCAGGGACGGACTTTTCCCGGGATCCTTCCCAGGTCTGGTCCTGAAACCATCGCTGCTCCTGAAGCGTTTTCGGCATGTCCTTTCTTTCGAAACTGATCGAAATACCACCTAGATTGATTCTGTCGATCCATTCCATCCCGCTTTTGATGAATGCCGTCCATTGACGTTCAGGCAGAAGCCGGGCCGCCAGCGCCGCCCTGAACCCAAGGGAGACATCACGCATCAACGTGCTTGCGGACAGGCTCACCACCCTCGGTGTTCCGTTTCCATCTGTCAATCGTTTCTGCATCTCATGCAACAGCGAAGATTTGCCGGTGCCAGGCGCACCCTGCACGATGCGGGTCATTTTCGGTTGACCCGCGCTTTCGCGGGACGCTTTGAGGACATCAGCGAGAATGGCATCGCGTCCAACAAAGACTGGCGGCGGGGCTTTCCCGCCCTTGCGCGGATACTCCCTGATCCGTTGAACATCCATCATGTCAGCCTTCCCTGTCCGGTCCAGGCATACATATCATATGGACATCGAATTGCCAGGAAACCGCCTCAACTGCGGTCCTGTCCTGTATGGTGATCCCAGCCCCCGGCAAAGTCTCGCGTATGGGGAATTCCGTTTTCAGGAAAGCCATCCTCGGACGGTTTATGGAATGGAGGAATCCATCGGAAAGCTGAAGGATGATGGAGCTGGACGCGCCGTCCGACGGAACCGGCCCAGGATGCGCCGGACGTTGGCCTCCACCAGGGACCGGACCGACGTGACCAATCCTGCCAGTGCCGGAGCGTCATGACAATGGCCATATGCTTGATACAGGCTCCACGGGAAATCCGAAAGGCGGGCCTTGTTTTGAATGGAGCGTCATGGGATTTCGGAGACATGAATCAGGATCCGATCATACCCAACGTGCCGTAAAGCCCCGTCATTCAGGGCGGGAAGCAGTCACTTGCAATTGTCTTGTCACATCACAATATACTTGTGATCGTACATCACAATATACTTGTGATCGTACATCACAATCTATCCGAGATAGGGTCTCCTACATATGGCATCACCCAATGAAAGGCTCGCCGCGTCCCTTGACCGGCTCCGGCACCTGCAGCAGGACGGACGGCGGGTGTTCCGTTCCACCGAACTGACCCGTGTCCATCGGGATAGGTTGGTGAGGAACGGCTTCCTGGCCGAGATCATCAAGGGTTGGCTGATGTCCGCAGGCCCACGGTCGGGTCCGGGCGACACCACGCCGTGGTTTTCCGCTTTCTGGGAGTTCTGCGCGGTCTATTGCACATACCGGTTCGGTGATGACTGGCACCTGTCGCCAGAGCATTCCCTGATGCTCCATGCCGAAAACACAACCATTCCGCAACAGGTGATTGTCCATGCGCCTGGAGGTGGCAACAACAGGCTCGACCTGCCGTTCAGCACATCGCTCTTCGATCTCGGCCGGAAGGCCATGCCGCCCGATGTAGACCTTGCCGTCAACGAATCCGGTCTTCGGATTTGCCGGCCCGAAGCGGCGCTGGTCAGGGTTTCCGAAAGTTTCCTGGTCCACAATCCCATCGAATCCCGGGTTGTAATCGCCGGAATCCGGGATCCGTCCGACGTACTCGTCCGTCTTCTCAGGGACGGCAGTTCCACTGTCGCCGGACGCCTTGCCGGTGCCTTTCGCGGAACCGGTCGGGATGGTGACGCCGACGCAATCCTGTCGGCCATGAAGAGCGCCGGTTATGATGTACGCGAGACCGACCCGTTCGGGCCGACGCAGGCATTCAGGGGCCTGACCATCCCGCAGCGGCACCCCGTGGTCGGACGGTTGCGGGCCATGTGGGAAATGTTCCGGGAGCCTGTCTTACGGATCTTCCCGGAAGCGCCCGGCCTGCCGGAGGATCCCGAAGACTATCTGGCCTTTGTGGACGACATCTATCCCAGCGATGCCTATCATTCCCTGTCAATCGAGGGATATCGGGTAACACCGGAACTGATCGAGCGGGTCCGGGCCGGTGATTGGAACCCAGGGACCAACGAGGCCGACAGGCGGAGCCGTGATGCCATGGCGGCCCGCGGTTACTGGCAGGCGTTTCGGTCCGTCCGACAGGATATTGCCGGAATAGTGGCCGGCGCGAATCCCGGCCCTCTGGTCGCTTCACATCATGGGGAATGGTACCGCCAACTCTTCCAGTCTGGTGTCGAGGCCGGAATTGCCGAACCCGCAGCCCTCGCCGGCTACCGGAACACGGCCATATACCTACGGGGTTCCCGTCATGTCCCTCCCCGTCATGAGGCAATGCGCGACGCCATGCCGGCCCTGTTCGACCTGCTGGGCGAGGAATCCGAACCTTCGGTGCGCGCGGTTCTGGGTCATTGGCTGTTCGGTTACGTCCATCCCTATCCCGACGGCAATGGACGCATGGCCCGCTTTCTCATGAACGCCATGCTCGCGTCCGGCGGATATCCCTGGACGGTGACGCCTGTTGACCGACGCACGGATTATCTTGCGGCCCTCGAACAGGCGAGCGTGCACCGGGATGTGGAACCGTTCGCCTGTTTCTTGGCCAGCCAGCTGGAACGGTCGATGGGCTGGAGATATTCGCGTACGGCAGAGCGGTCCAGTGCGCCATTTTCGGATATCCTGGATTCAGGACATTCCTGAAGCCTCCGCGCGCCATCACGGAAATCAGGCAGGGCGTTCACCGATTTCGGGGTCTGGTATTGAAACGTACGGCGTTCGGGCCGCCCCTGGCATGGGCGGCCCGAACCGGATGCGATCTGGATCCCTGACTGGACCCCGTTGGCTTCAGGCGGCGTCGACCATCTCCTCGGCAGTCACGAATTCGAAATGGTCCTCGGTGAACACCGGCGTTTTCTCGACTTTCTCGGTTACGGGATTCCATCTGCTCCCCCGTGAGACATCCTCGACCACGATGGTTGTGTCGCCGACCTTGATATGGGCATCCCCCCTGTAACTGGATCGCACGGCCATGAACGTGATATTCAGGTCATCGATGCTGTCCACGCCGTCGAAGCCGACGAGGCGGATGATGTCGGAATCCCATTCGCGTCCACCTTGGTCGAAACGTATGATCGTGTCTTTCTGTTTTCCGTCCGATTCACTGAACACGAACGTCTTGGGGGACCCTACCTCGCCGTAAAGCCGGTCGTCGCCCTGACCGCCAACGAGAGTGTCGGTTCCCTTGCCGGCGTAAAGCGTGTCATTGCCCAGGCCGCCATGGAGAATGTCCCGCTCATCATACTCAAGGCTGCCATAAAGGGTGTCGTCACCCTTGTTGCCATAAAGTCTGTCGTTGCCTAGATCACCATGAAGAATGTCATTGCCCTTGCCACCGTAGAGCCTGTCATCGCCATGACCGCCGTGGATGGTATCATTGCCCTTGCCACCAAAAAGCCGATCATCGCCCTGTGCGCCGATGAGAATGTCATCGCCATCACCACCACGGAGCGTGTCGACTCCAGAGCCACCGTCCAGACGATCATTGCCGTCGCGTCCGTAGATGATATCATCGCCCTTGCCACCGTTCAGGATGTCATTGAACGACGAACCTTCAATGATATCGTCGGCATCGGACATGCGGTTCTCCATGCCTTTCTCACCATCGGGCGACACCCATTCCACATGCTTTTTCTGCGAGAGCCTGTTGAAATCCTCCCGTGAGAGATCCACGAACTCGATCCGTATCACACCCTTGGTGGGATCATGTACGGCGATCCAGGGATGGTCGGGCTGGGACTGCGAACGCGGATCCTCATAGGTCGCATAGACCGGTTCCCCGCCGGATGGCGTGGGGATGGTCAGGATTTTCTTGATGATCGGTGGATAATCGACCGGAAAATGGAATCCGACGATTTTCCATTCGACCGGAACCTGGATCCTGTCGGTCCTGACGTTGAAATCATGGATTTTCCGGAAATTGGGATCGTCCCGATCAAGCCGGCCAAGAGCGGCCAAATTGTACGTTCTGCTCATGTGGGGTCTCCATTCAATGCTGTTCATCGCCGGAACGGCCATTCCGGAGCTATAGGACATGGATATGAATCAAGGCAAGACAGAAGTTCCATGTCCTCCAGTTGGCCCTGACGGCACTGAAATGCCGCGCACGGGTTCATTCAACATGGCCTGAATGTAATCGTCCATGATGCCGTAGCGCGCCAACCGACCGAAGTTTCCACCTGAATCACTGTTCGCCTTGTCTGAGATCGGATCGCTTTTGGCTGGATATGGACCTACATTATCCGGGATGGCGATTCCGGTGTCGCTCCTGCTGTCGCGTTCGTTCCGCCAATAGTGGTTGCGCCGTTCAGCGCAATAACGTGCGGATTGCACAAACGGCCGCATCAGGATCGGCGATCAAGCCAGGACATTTGACAGAACCCATGGCACAACCGCCAACAGGTCCCACGGATTGCACGCTTCGCGTGTCACCGTGAAACGGTAAGTAGGCGCCTGCTCGCGGGAAAGCAGATACCAGCCTTTCAGCTCAATGCCCATCAGAGGTACGATTCCGTTATCCACGGACCGCAGCATTACGCCAGGAAAGGTTTGTGGCTGACGCGTTCCCACTCGACTGGATCGACAGGGCGAGGCGTTTTAGGCGTCTGCAAGTCGTTTGACGGCGGCATGATAGAACTCCGGTACGATTTCCACACTTCGGCAGGCGCGACCCGAACGCCAGGAACTCACAAGGGCAGGGCACAGGCCACCGAAAGGCTCCCATACGACGTCACCGGGATCGGTGCAGACCTGAATGTTTGTGTCAACCAGTTCCAGAGGCTTCTCAGCAGTTCCCGCTAGCCGGTCCGCTGGCCCGCTGACGGCCGGTTTGGTGGCGCCGCCCGGGCTGGGCGCTCCGTGTGCGCATGGCTGATGGCCGGGCGGCTGTCCGGTGTCAAAAAATGGGCTATCGGCGAAGGGCGGGATCGGGGTGGTTCGGGCGTGGTCGGGGCGGCCACCGACCGGCGCGGATCAGGCCGACGCAGTCCTCCCTGCCGAGCTGCCCGGCGATGGCCCGGCAGCAATTCCCACCAGCCCTTCCGGACCCTGTATTCCTTGGGCTTCCGTGAACCGGGTTTCGTAGACTTTTCCTTCCAGACGACTGGAAACCGCCCGGAATCCTCTGGACATCATAGGCTGGGGCCCTTACCGCAACCGGTGTTGACTTCGATGACGGGAGTTGGGACGATGCGGTTTCGGAAGGACCTCGGCAGGCCCGGGCTGATCAGGGCGCTTGCGGAATGCTTCGGCAGGATCGACGATCCGGTGGACGGGCGCCGGTTCAGCCTCGCGGACCACCTCATGTCGGCGTTCGCGATGTTCTCGCTCAAATATCCGTCGCTCCTGCAGTTCGACAGGGACAGCCGCAGGGACGCCATCGTCCGCGGGAACCTCCGGACGCTGTTCGGGATCGCGGCGGCGCCCTGCGACTCCGCCATGCGGAAACGCCTCGACACGGTCGACCCCAGGCAGCTGCGCCCGGCGTTCAGGACCCTGTTCGCGAGGCTGCAGCGCGGCAGGGTGCTGGAGGACCAGCCGGTTTTCGACGGCCACTACCTGATCTCGATTGACGGCACCGGCTACTTCAGCTCGAAATCCGTCCACTGCGACCACTGCTGCGTCGCCCGCCGCAGTGATGGATCGAGGACCTACTCGCACAGCATGCTCGCCGCCGTGGTCTGCCACCCGGAACGCCGCGAGGTGTTCCCGCTGGCCCCGGAGCCGATCGCCAGGACCGACGGAGACAGGAGGAACGACTGCGAGCGCAACGCCGCCGCGCGGTTCATCGACGACCTCCGGCGGGAGCATCCGCACCTGAAGGCCATCGTCCTGCAGGACGGCCTCGCCTCCAACGGGCCCCACATCGCCCGCCTGCGGCGGCACGGCCTCCGCTTCATCCTCGGCGCGAAACCCGGCGACCACGCGCTGCTGTTCGCCAGCCTCGACGCCAGCCCCGACACCCGCACCGCCCGGTTCACCGACGCCGACGGCACCCGGCACGACTTCCGCTACCTGAACGGTGCGCCAGTCAACGCCTCCCATCCCGACATCAGGGTCAACGTCATCGAATACCGGGAGACGGTCATCAAGAGGACATACATCGCGAAGCACCACCGCGGCCCGGACGACCCGACCCACCGGGTGGAGGAGAAGCAGCGGAGGTTCTCCTGGGTCACCGACCTTCCCGTCGACAGCGACAGCCTCATGCCGGTCATGCGCGCCGCCCGCTCCCGATGGCGGATAGAGAACGAGACGTTCAACACGCTGAAGAACCAGGGCTACCACTTCGAGCACAGCTTCGGGCATGGAAAGCGGCACCTGACCACCGTGCTCGCCATGACGATGATGCTCGCCTTCCTCACGGACCAGATCGAGGCCGCCTCCTGCAGGGTGTTCGCCGCCGCGCTGGAGGCGAGGGGGCGGCTGAGGTACCTCCGCGAGAGAACCCGGTCATACTTCCACGACTTCCCGGTCCCCGACTGGCGGACACTCTACGCCGCCCTGACCCACGGGCACGCGCCTGTGGCCCTGAACGTCGCCGGACCGTCCGGACGGTCGCCGCCGCGGCGCGGGGCGCCCGGGCGCGCCTGAACGCCCGACCGAACCGCCCCAGGGGCAGACCCGCGACACATCCCTTATTTCCACCGGAACGCCGCCGGACGCCCCCGCACGCCCGGATTCCGCCCGAATCCGCCGCCGACGCCCGCAATCCGCCGGAAACCGGACCGGAATTTCACTGGTGGGAATTTCTGATGGCCCGGCAGCGTGTCCTCCAGTCCGGGAACGCGAATGTCCTGCCCGGTTCCCGCAGCCTGCCGCACAGGTATGGGCTGCGTCCCTGGTGCCGCCGCGCCCTGCCGGACAGCGGGCAGCGGCGCCGCCGCACCCGGGCGGTCGGGAACGCGGGCATGGCGGGCGTCGCGGGGACGTCCGCCAGATGGCTGTGGCCATGGCCGAAACCGTTCCCGGACCTATATGGATCCCTCGCCTTCAGTGTCTGGAACGTCCCGTTCCCGGTGGCCCACCTGCGGCGGCCGAACCGCATGACGGGCATCACCGTGTCCCGTCCGGGCGGGAGGTCGGTGACCCACGGGAACCTCTGCATGCCCCCTTTCGCGTCGGTCTACCCGCATCCGGGCATGCTGGCCTTCAGGTGGAGGTTCGCGTCGGTGGGCGGCAGGCCGCGGTCCCACCCGGACCTCTGGAAGGCGCCGGCCTTCCTGTCGCGCCTCTCCCATGTCTGTCCGGGTTCGCTGGCCCCGGACCAGCCGACAGCGGTCCGTGGCCGCCGGGCCTCCCGCCGGGCATGAAGGGAGGATCCTTTTCCTTCAGATGCCCGTGAAGCAGCGGCGGAGGTCCCGGGGGCCGGCCCCGTCCAGCCGCTGGCGCATCCATGTGTCCGACGGCGCCCGCCCCACGCCGAAGAGCGGGCGGAGGTTCCGCGCCATCACCGGATCACCGCCGCCGCGGACCTGCCGGCCGGACTGCAGCAGTGACGGTGTCCTGCAGGGGAACACCGCGGGGCCCGACATCAGGCAGTCGGAAAGGCTGATGCCACGCGTGTCGACCGGGTCGACGATGCGGTGGAGGCACACGCGCACCGCGGGAGGCATACCGGGCATCGACAGATGCCTGCGCAGGGAATCCCTGGACATTTTCCTGCCCGGCTTTTGCCTGTTCCGTCGCAGGATGGCCGATCCGGTGCGGAAAGTCCACGAAAAAAAATTCGCGACGCCCGCGCAACAGACTGATAATGAAAGAAAAGAATTCCTGGCGGGAATTGCTGCAGTGTCCTGTTGAAAGACCGCAGGTCCCGCAGGCATCGACGGCGACCGTCTCCCTGACGGTGGTCCTCCGGAGGCTGTCGCCCGTCCGAAGGTTCGGCCTGTCGCCCCTGCCGCTGTTCCCGCCACCGCGCCGTGCGGTTCCGTCCCTGTCGGTCCGCGACGGCGGGAGGCTGGAGTTGGTCCTGCGGCTCGTCCGCTCCAGCGGGACGGCGGTCAGGATGTCCAGCAGGGTGAGGAGGACGCGGATCACGGCATCGACCTCCGCGGAGACCCTGCCGTCCTTCCGCAGCGAGGCGACGACGGCCCTGGCGCCCTCGAACCCCTCGCGCGGCGATGCCGCGTCCACCGTCGGCATCACCCCGCCTCCGGTTGGGTGCGTTGCGCAGGCGCCCCCCCGGTTCCCGATCCGAAGTGGCCCATCGGTGGCCACCGTCCCCAACGACGCCCCCGACAGCCCGGACGGCCTACGCTGTCAACCCTGTCGCGGACCGCCGGACCGAAACGGCCAAAGCCCCGGAAGCGGCCCAATGTACAGACGCGCCCGTCAGGGATCCCGGCACGACGGCCGGGCGGTCAGTCTGGCCTCAGGCCGGATTCAGCGGAAAGGGGAGAGTGGTTACGGAGAGAGGATCTCGTTTACCCAGGTAGGTACAAGCTCGCTTGCCTCGCCGTACCTGGTCTCCATGAACGCTGACGCTGTTTCCGATGGCTCAAGGTTCAGTTTCAGTGTTCGGGCACCTGCCCCTGCCGCCGTCGCCACAAATCCAGCTGCCGGGTAGACGCTACCCGATGTGCCGATTGAGACGAAGAGATCAGTTCTTTCCAGTCGATCCTGGATCTCGTCCATGAAGTAGGGGTATTCCCCGAACCAGACCACATCTGGTCTGGTTGCCGCAGCATCGCAGGCGAGACAGTGATCGGATGGATACATCTCTTGTGGCGCGTCCCAACGGTGCCCACAGAAGGCACAGAGAGCACGGTTGATTTCTCCGTGCATGTGCCAAACAGATCGACTGCCGGCTCGTTCGTGCAGGTCGTCGATGTTCTGTGTAACAACCAGAACTTCACCGGAATGGCGTTGTTGGAGTCTTGCAAGTGCGAGATGGGCGGCGTTTGGCGAGGCAGTTCGGCAATTCCTGCGTCGGGAATTGTAGAAATCGTAAACAAGCGCAGGATTTCTGGCGAAGCCTTCCGGTGTCGCAACATCGTTCAGATCGTATGATGTCCATAGTCCATCGGTGTCCCGGAAGGTTCCCAATCCACTCTCCGCGCTGATTCCGGCCCCGGTCAATATGATGATGTTCATCGAGAATGCCTCCCACCATGAATGACAGCCGGAAATTCGGCCCGCACCATGCAATGGAAGTGCAGGATGATCTGAGAGATTTGGAAGAGGTCGTCAGCCAAGTAGAACGCCAACGACGACCAAAATAAGCCCGATCACCGAGCAGAACAGCGCTCCAAGGTTCACTGGCAGTACCCGCCGCAGGCGCTCGCGCAACTCCGCATCTGTAACTGCGGTGCGCCGTGCGCCTAACACTGTAGCGATGCACCAAATCAGTACGGCGATGCCGATCAGTGTTGTCGCCGCACCGCTCCAGATCAATAGCTCCATAGGGTCTCCACTTGCGTCACCTATGGCCGCTTAGTGCGGAGCTGGTAACTCGGCAACCAATTTCGCACTTGTGTGCCAGGGCATCAATGGCTAGACGGATCATTCCGTCACCGCAGGAGAATACAGGCAATGACCGATGACTCATCCTATCATGTCGCTGCTGGCGAACTGAGACAGTTCATCGAGCGTTTCGAGCGTCTTGAGGAGGAAAAGAAGGAAATCGTCGACCAGCAGAAAGAGGTAATGGCCGAGGCGAAGGGTCGCGGCTACGACACCAAGGTGATGCGCAAGGTGATCGCGCTTCGGAAACGCGACAAAGATGACTTGGCCGAAGAGGAGGCTGTTTTGGAGATGTATAAGGAGGCATTGGGAATGTAGCCGCCCTTGCGCGGTTCCGCACGAATGGGTAACCTATCAATTAATGGGCCGGCATAGCTCAGCTGGTAGAGCAACTGATTTGTAATCAGTGGGCCGGGGGTTCGAGTCCCTCTGCCGGCACCAGAGAAAGGCGAAGCCCGTTCCACCCTGAAGTGCAATACCATCGGCAGATGTGATCTGTTTTTTTGGGCGCATGATGTTGCGGATCGAGATTTCCGACATCTGCCATTTCGTCATGGAAAAGGGCGAAAGTTCATTAGGTGTCAAGGCCTGTTCAGCCACACTGGCGCGTCCGATGTGGAGTTAGGTGGCGCGGATACGCAGTGAAGTCCCATAATGGGTCTATATGGCCGAAAACCACTGGCGTAGGATCTGGCACTGAGCGGTAGTAGACACCAGTGGATTTCAGGCGTCATCTGTAGCGTTGACAGTGTATCCACAAGTTGATGGCGGGGTGTACTGTGTCACCCAAACTAGGCGTGGCGATCATGTCAGGATCATATCGGCATGGAAAGGCGGCGCGAAGGAACTTGCAAGATATCAATTTGGCGACACTCGAGGAACTGAGGGCGAAGAGGAAACGGGGCCAGATCACCCCACCCCGACCGAATGCGGAACCAGTCGACCTTCCCGCCGGCTTCTGGGACGGTGTGGAGATGAGGACGCCCGTTCCCAAGCAACCCGCCAATCTGCGCGTCGACGCGGACATCCTTGAATTCTTCAGTGAAGGTGGAGGGGCTACCAGACCTGCAGCCATTCGGTTCTGAGATCATATGTGGACGCCCGGAAGTGTTCATGGTCTTCGTCATAGAGAGCCGGGAAGATCCCGGAGCACATGAATCAACGGCTCGCGCAGAAATTCCCACCAGTGAAATTCCGGCCTGGCCGACGGTCTCCGCCCTGACGGTGAACGGGCACACCAGTTCCTTGCCGTTCTGCAGCGGTTGCCCGGGGACAGCAGGTCACCTCGGGACGATCCGCCCGGCCTTGACCCAATGGCGTTCGGAAAAGCGATTCTGCCGCTCAAGTGCATCGAATCTCATGCACACAATTGAGATCATGTTGCGTTATCATCGCCATAATCACTATATATTGATCAAAATATTAGGATTTGTAGCGGAACAATGGCATTGGAACCTGCTAACCGAATGCCATTGAAGGCCGATGGATCATTCCGGCTGCTCGTCGCAGTGCTTACGAACCACCTGATGAATTGCCCTGCCCAGTGGCGTCCGTAACCGGAAGTAATCGGGGTGCAGGAAGTCTGATCAGGTTTGGTCGAATATATTGAATGAAGTATCTTGCCATCAGCGTTCTCCAGGGAAGCTAGTGCCGGCTTCAAGACAATGTCACTATGCATCGAAGTGAAACAGTGGGTATTTCCATGATTCAGGAAGGCATTCGAGGGAGTCGAAGACCCGTGCTGAAGCGATCAAACCCGCCGTGACCCGTTGAAAGGTGCCTTCGGGTCGCCGCCGTTATCGATGACCGATCTTGGCATAACCACTTCCGCTCCAGTTCCCGGAGCCTCCGGAATCTGTCGTGCATTCCCCGGTTTTCGCCACTATATTCCGAATCAGCCGCAACAGGATTCCGAATCAGACGGTAACTCCACATGGATTTCGTAGCACGTCATGCCGAAAGACGGATCCGCACAGCTCTTTCCGATACGCGGGTCGTAGCCATAGTCGGACCGCGTCAGTCAGGCAAGACCACGCTCGCCCGCCGAATTTCGGCTGACGGCGACCGCCCGTATGTCTCGCTTGACGACACCCAGTCCAGACGCTTCGCTCTAAGCGACCCCGTGGGCTTCCTTCGTGGATTGCAGTCTGCCACGATCGACGAGATTCAACGTGCGCCGGACCTTGTTCTCGAGCTGAAGAAAGCCGTAGACCAAGATCCGAGTCCAGGCCGGTTCCTGATCACCGGATCCGTAGATCTGTTCAAGCGCTCTGTTTCTCCAGATTCCATGGCTGGACGTGTTGAAACCGTTGAACTGCTTCCGTTCTCGCAGGCGGAAGTCGCAAATTCCAGACCACCGTCATTTCTTGACCGAGCCTTCACCGGTGAGTTTCCGTCGCTTGCGGACGTTGGACCAACAAACGATTTAATCCGAAGAGTCCTGTCCGGCGGCTATCCGGAAGCGCTGTCCCGAACCAATCCCGAACGACGGAACGCGTGGCTACGTTCCTATGCCTACATGCTGACCGGCCGGGATGTGTCCGATCTGTCATTCATCAGCAAGCCCGGCGAACTGACTCGGCTAACGGAATACGCCGCTGCGTTTTCGGGCCAGTTGCTCAATCTTTCACGCCTGGCGTCGCCGCTTGGTGTCGACAGCAAGACGATTGACCGCTGGCTCGCACTGTTTGAGCAAATGTTCCTGATCCGTTTGGTCCGGGCGTGGCATCGCAGCGACACCAAGAGACTCGCAAAAGCACCAAAGCTGCAGTTTCTGGATTCGGGGCTACTTGCGGCGTTGAAGCGCACAAATCGAGCCGCTGTCGTGAAGGACCGTGGACGGCTAGGGCCGCTTCTCGAGTGCTTCGTCCTTTCAGAGATTGTCAAAGCGGCAGGGCTCTCGGACGAGCCGACGTTTGTCAGCCACTATCGCGACAAGGACAAGGTCGAAGTTGATCTGGTCCTTGAACGCCCACCTGGCCGGGTTGTTGGAATCGAAACGAAGGCCGGTGCCACCGCACGGCCTGAGGACTTCAAGGGGTTGAAACGGCTGAACAATGCCGTCGGCGACGAATTCTCATGCGGGATCCTGCTCCATGACGGCGACCGAATCCAGCGAGTGGCGCCAAAGCTTTTTGCAATGCCCGTCAAGATGCTGTGGTTGGCATAGCACTGCGCCCCACAGTGGTCAGCCGAATGGAGTCTGGAGGTCCATACGTCACGTGCCGGCGACCGCGTCAGGTCATGTGTTGATGCGATGGGTGCGAAGAGAAAAGTATCTCGGCTACATCCGGGACTGGACGGTCCGAGAGTTCCGACAGTTCAGACGCACCACCGAATGGTTCCCCTTCTGGCGCCTGAACCATACCATCTGCCTGCGGTCGGCGGCTGGGAATTCATATGGAATTGGCCCTGACGCTGGCCGAAATTTGACGAGATCGGATCCGGACCCTGCTGCGGGTTGGAGGGCGAGCTCGACCCGACAATGTGCGCTTATGCGGAAGGGCTGCCGCATTGGAGGTGCAGCCATGATCCAGGCGATGATTGGAAGGTTGCTCTCCGAGGGCACGCTTCATGGTTTGGTCTCGCACCTCCAGATAAATCTGGAAGTCTGGGATGAGGCCAACATCCAAAGTCCTCCGCAGAATGCTGGTATTGAACTTTCACCGGACATCACAGCGTATGGGTGGCAGGAACCGATGGTTTGCGACGGTTCTGGCGGGGTCATCACCGTCAGGCGCAATGCACCGTAGACGCGGTTTACGAGCTTGGGTTCATTCCTAAGGTTCAGAGACGTGACGTCCATTACCGCTGGAAGATTTGCCTCACTTACATCCGGTAATGGCAGCAACTCTGAGGCGGCTAGCCTGGCATGGAGGTGGAGACCAGTTCGGCCAACCACGGCAGGACGAGCACAACCAGGATGGCCCCACCGATCAGCTTTATCCACCTGAGTTCGGGCTTGATCTCGACTTCAAGTTTCGCGAGGTCGGATTTGGTTGCGACGCCGCCGGTCACGCCGTCCTTGACCGCGGTGGTGATCGCCGCTGCCTGACGCTCCTCGATACCGCTTTCCCGGAGGAACCGCGTGGTTGCCATGGTGTCGAACGGTACGTCAGCCATGTGGTAAACCTATATTCAGCCGCTGCTCGATGCAGGGCGGAATTCGAGTGACTTTCCCCTGTCCGCACTGGTGACGGAACTGGCCTTTGACAGCTGGGAGATTTTGACGCTATGGGCTAATTCCCGCTGAACTTACGGCAACCTGAAGGGCGGGACAGATGAGTCACTGTATGAAATTCGAGACGGTCCCGATGGTTCCCTTCGATTACCAGTTAGCGGCCGCCGTTTGGATTCGATCAGCATCGTCACCGCCTCGGTACGGTCCAGCAATTTAAGGGTGGCCGCTTCCGAATCCATGCAAATCCACAAGGCGTCAGTTCGGTACGAACCATAAATGGCCAATGGAACCGCTCAATGCAGCGCCTCCTGTTATGACACTCTCCGGCATGACCTGCTGAAATTTCGCCGCTTCATGGCATGGTCTGTCCATACTGCGACATTCCCTGCCATGGGGAATTCCGGCACAGGGATATCCCCACGACATCCTTTGCTTGGCCGGAATTGCGAAGATGATTGAGGCAACATCATGAATCCGTGAATGTTGGACATCGGGAGTTTTCTGGTTGATGTCGGCCATAGTGAAAGGTGGCCCCAGCGTTTCCAATCGCTGAGGCAGGCGCTATGTGGGTCGAATGTCAACCGAAGCCCGGAGTGAGTTGTGCCCGGCTACGGAATGGGAGAGATGACCATGCCAGTTGGACAAAGACCTATCCGCTGGGGCGTGCTTGGAGCGGCACGGTTCGCCCGCGAGCATATGGCCCCGGCAATACACCTCGCCAAAGGTGCGAAGCTGACCGCGCTTGCCACCACTTCGCCTGAGAAGGCGGCGGGGTTTCGAGCCATCCAGCCCGACTTGCGTGTCCACGCCAGCTACCAGGCGCTTCTGGAAGATCCGGAAATCGATGCGGTATACGTACCTTTGCCAAACCATCTTCATGTGGAATGGACCCTCCGGGCTCTTGATGCGGGAAAGCATGTCCTGTGTGAGAAGCCCTTGGCAATGCGAGCGGATGAATTCGATTCGGTGGTCTCAAAGCGCGATGCCACAGGACTGCTCGCCGCCGAAGCCTTCATGATCGTTCACCATCCTCAATGGAAGAAGGCAAAGGCGCTCTATGCGCAGGGTGCGATCGGTAAGCTGATACTTGTGGACGGAGTCTTCAGTTACGATAACAGCTCCGATCCCGGGAACATTCGGAACCGCCCGGAAACAGGGGGCGGAAGCCTTCCTGACATCGGCATCTATACGTTCGGGTCTGTCCGCTTTGTTGCCGGAGAGGAGCCAGTCAACATTCAGTCGCACATCCGTCGCGAAAACGATGTTGATGTGTTCTCTCACATCACGGCAGACTTTCCGTCATTCCGGTATTCGTCGGTCACATCCATGAGAATGTTTCCCCGACAATACATGACCTTTCACGGTGACGAAGGAGTTATGCGATTGACATGTCCGTTCAACGCCAACGTATTCTCACAAGCCGAGGTTTTGCTGGAAACGAAAGGCAACGTGGTTGAATCCCACCGATGGCCTGGCCTGAACCAATATGTCCTTCAGGTCGAGAACTTCGGACATAGCATTCGAGACGGTGCAGAATATCCGTGCTCTCTGGAATTCAGCCGCGGTAACCAGGCGATGATCGACGAAGTCCTGAAGGTGGAGAAGGGATGAACGATGCCAACTGATGAGGAAAAGTTCGAGGGCCGCATGTACGGTCCCCAAATCGAGCCGGAACAGGAGGACAATCTGTTCGTGCGGCTGATCTACATGATTCTGATCGCGCTGATGATTTCTCTTGCGCAGACAGTGCTTAGTGTCGCGACAGTCATACAATTCGTCATCATGCTGATCTCTCGCCGCAAGCCGAACGCCAGATTGGCGGACTTCGGAACTGGGCTTGGAATTTGGATTGCCAAGGCCGCGCGCTTCCAGACGGCGGCAAGCGAAGTGAAGCCCTGGCCCTGGAGCGAACTGGACTGACGCAGGCCAGCGTTGGCTCCGCGCCCACTTTGATTGGGTGTTCGACAGTTCGGACGACATTACTGGTGTTTCAGTTGGGGAGGCGGAATTGGCGGGAGGTTGGGCAAAAGACGGCGCGGTTAACGAGCAGATCGAGGCTTCGCTTCAGGACGAACTGCTGCGACTTCGATCGCTCGAATTGCCGAAAGGCGAGAGCTTGGTGAATTGCGCCGAATGCGGAGATCCGATTCCTGAGAAGCGGAGATTGGCGCTCCGGGGAGTCGCTCTCTGCATTGACTGTCAACGGGAACGTGACGCGCAATTCGTCGCCCGCCCGGGAATCAACCGACGTGGGTCGAAGGACAGTCAGCTGAAGTGATGTCAGCAGACAGACAGGGCAGCATCCTTCGCCAGCAGGATCGCCAAGGACCGACGATTCCGATCCCTGCGGTCTCGGAAATCGGGTTCGCAGCGCAGACCATGTCGGAATTGCGACATGGCCTGTATCGAAGACAGGTGCCTGTCCGTCACATTCCTTTCAGGGTTTGTGGACAGCCCGTCAGGACTCCATTGCCTCAAGCTCGTCGATGAATCCGGATATCATCGAAAGGCCCCTGTTCCAAAACTGTGGATCGGTTGCGTCAAGCCCAAAAGGTGCAAGGAGTTCTCTGTGGTGCTTGGATCCGCCCGCTTCCAGCATCTCGAAGTACTTCTGCCTAAACCCAGCATCACCTTCCCGGTAGACCGCGTAGAGCGCGTTCACCAGACCGTCTCCGAATGCATAGGCATAGACGTAGAACGGTGAATGGATGAAATGCGGAACATAGGTCCAGTAGGTTTCGTAGCCTTCCATGAATTCAAAGGCCGGTCCAAGAGAGTCCGACTGAATGGACATCCAGATTGAATTGATGTCATCTGGGGTGAGTTCACCCGCTCGTCGGGAGTCGTGCAACCTGCATTCAAAGTCGTAGAAGGCAATTTGTCGGACGACCGTGTTGATCATGTCCTCGACCTTTCCGGCGAGCAGGACCTTTCGTTCGGTCTCTGTCGCCGAACCGTCCAGCAGCCTGCGGAATGTCAGCATCTCTCCGAATACTGAAGCCGTTTCCGCCAGCGTGAGTGGAGCTGAAGCAAGAAGTTCCCCCTGGCCCGCGGCAAGGACCTGATGGACCCCGTGGCCGAGCTCGTGAGCGAGAGTCATCACGTCACGGGGTTTGCCAAGGTAATTCAGCATGATGTAGGGATGCACATCGGTTACGGTCGGATGGGCGAACGCACCCGGAGCTTTCCCTGGTTTGACACCTGCGTCGATCCAACCCTTCTTAAAAAACGGTTCGGCGACCCTCGCCATCCTTGGATCGAAGTCGTCGTAGGCCTGCAGGACCAGTGCGCGCGCTTCGTCCCATGGCACGGTTCTCCGCTCTTCCATTGGAAGTGGCGCGTTTCGGTCCCAGATCTGTAGTGCATCGAGTCCCATCCATTTGCGCTTGAGTTCGTAGTATCGATGCGAGAGCATTGGATAGGCGGAGACAACGGCGTTTCGAAGGGCTTCGACCACTTCAGGTTCAACATGGTTTGCGAGGTGGCGCCCGGTTTGCGGGGTCGGCATCTTGCGCCATTGATCCTCGACCTCCTTCTCCTTGGCGAGCGTGTTGTGAACGCGGGCGAAAAATCTGACGTTGGTGCCAAACACTTTTGCCAGTTCCCGAGCCGCGGCCTCGCGTCTGGCGCGGTCGTGATCGCTCAGGAAATTGAGAGTCCCCTCAAGGTTCAGGACCTCGTTGTCGACCGTGAATTCGAGTGCGGCGATGGTTTCGTCAAACAAACGAATCCATGCGGAAGCTCCAACCACCGACCGATCATGGAGAAAGCTCTCAAGTTCGTCTGAGAGCTGATGCGGACGCATCGCCCGCAGGCGGTCGAAAATCGGCTTGTAGCGGGCAAGCTCCGCGTTCGAGTCGAGCATGGCCTCAAGGGCGCCATCCTCGATTCGGTTGAATTCAAGTGCGAAGAACACAAGCGGAGCGGAGGACGCGGTGAGTCTGTCCTGACAGTCGGTCAGGAACTTGGTTCGCTCAGGATCGGTTGTGATCTGGTAGTGGCGTAGGCCTGCGAAGGACATGATGCGTCCTTCCACCATCTCGATCCTTTCATGCCGTAGAACGCATTCGAGCAGGCCCTCTGCGTCCAGCCCGGCCAGATTCCCCTCGTAATCTGACGCGAATTCCGCGCAAGCCTTCTCATGCCAGTCGAGATCCCGTTCGAGCTCCGGTGCGTCCGGGGACCTGTATAGATCGTCGAGGTTCCATTCCGGCAGGTCTCCGAGGTCAATGCCCCTTGCGGCGTTGGCATCGTATGCGGGATTGGGCTGATTATGCATGGAGCCTCCTGAAGCAACGTTGCTCCCACATATGTTGCCGGGTTGTCTGGGTTCAACCCGCCAATTGACCCGGGAGAGGCGTCAATGAGCGTCACGGCAATCAATTCAGTTCAAGTTTCTGTACCATCAACACGTAGCAGGATCGGTCACGAAATCCCGGAGAGCTACAGTTTGGTGTGCAAGCTGCCGGGGTGTGGGGTCCACGACACCATTGGTCAATGGTCTAGCGGTCCACTTGTTGATCAAATGGAATGCGTATGGGCAATCCACGTATATCCCAGCCAATGGCTGCTTGGGGTGATTGGATCACTGCAATCGGGTATCAGAAATCCCGACGGATGGATGGTTTGGACGCGCTGAGTGGTGTGCTCAGGATATCTGCAACTCAATGTGGATTGGCGGAGTTGGTCGCCACAACACGTTGTGATGACGAAAGACAGTCATCCAGACCTGCTGGATGGGAGGCCACTTGAGTGTGGTCTGCCCGTCGCAAAATGGAAACCTCTCCGAACGGAGATCATGACAATTCCAAGCACCTGTCCGGAAAATGCGTTTGGGTGGACGCCTGCACAGCAATCAGGTTAGAAGGCTCCGGCGCTGCTATGGAGGATCAGATGGTTGCAGGGGAATTCCGCCAAAGGATGCTGGAGGGCGAGATTCTGGCTGGAACTTTTGTAAGGACCCCGGCCTATGACGTGGTGGAGGCGCTGTCGAGGACTGAACTCGACTTCATCTGCCTCGACGGTGAGCATGCACCTTTCGATTGGGGGCGAATGGACGCCTGCCTTGCCATGGCGTGTGCACTTCGTTTTCCGGCGCTGGTCCGAGTCGCATCCGCATCCGCCGAGAACATTCTTCATGCACTGGATTCCGGCGCCTCCGGAATCGTGGTGCCGCATGTCTTTGACGTCCGGACCGCTGAATTGGCGGCACGGGCAGCGAGATTCGGGCACAGGGGGCGCGGATTTGCCGGCTCCACCCGGTGGGCTGGGTTCACCTCGCGAACCATGCCTGAACTACTCGAACGGTCCCACACCGAAACGACGGTAATCGTGCAGATAGAGGAACCGGAAGGGGTTGAGGCCGCCGCGGATATCGCCGCTGTTGAAGGAGTCGATGGGCTGTTCATCGGACCGGCCGACTTGACGGTTGCATATGGAGCCAACGAAAGGGCGGCGGAAAGTGTGCGCAGTGCGCTTTCGACGGTGGGAACTGCGGCCCGGGCAGAGGGCAAGGCCTACATGACCTTTGTTCAGGACGCCGAACAGGCACGGGATTGGGCCCGGTACGGCTTTACGACATTCTTCATTGCGTCGGAGCAGAAACTCCTGATGGGCGCGGCGAATGCTCAGGCGAATGAAATCCACACCTTGAGGAGCTGACTTCAGGAATGGGCTTCAAAATGCTCTGTGGCTTGCGTGTAGAACCGGCTCCGATGTGGGGTCGTTTCCATCATCGGCTCGTGCCTGGCGCCTTGCATCATCACGAGGCGTCCGTTTGGCCAGCTGGCCATTCGGCGTCGAATGCGGACGGGGTCGATGACATGATCGTCACTGCCAAGGAATGTGACTGAAGGAATTTCCGGTGAAGCGATTCCTTTCAGGGAACGGCATTCGTGGAGCGCTTCAAACAGCCATTGAAGGCTGGGACCGCCGAGTTCAAGGACTGGATGCGCGGAGAGCTGCTTCTTCATGAACGCATACATCCGTGGGTCCGTGGTCAGCTGGTTGCTCTCAAAGGGAACTTCCCGAACATAGCTACGGGTGCCGGTTCCTGGCGCATACATATGGCCGAACCGCGACCTGTGAGCGGTCCAGGAGAGCGCCCAGGCCAATGGCCTCAGCGGCCGGAGAATGGCAATTCCCCACATGGGCGCGGAAAAGACGGCAGCCCTTATGTCAAGCCCCTCCTGCAGCGAGCGCAGCCCGATACAGCCCCCCATCGAATGTGCCAGAAGATAGCGGGAACGCGGTAGTCTGAGGCCGCGCACCGTGTCCAGCATCGTCGCGACGTCCACCTGATAGTCGGCAAACCGCGCCACATGCCCTATCCTGCGGTCAGTTAGGAGGCGGTCGGACAGTCCCTGGCCTCGCCAGTCAACCGTAACGGTGGCAAAGCCCCTTGCCTGGAATTCAGCAGCGGTTGGTCCGTACTTTTCGGCGTATTCCGTTCGACCGGGAAAAAGCAGAATCGTTCCATTATCGCCTTCGGGCCACACCACGATTCGCAGTCTTGTGCCGTCCCGCGCCTCTACCCATCTGGACTCGACGCGCTCAGGGCCCTGTGCCACCTCTCGATAGAAAGGTGCGACGACATTTTCCATGTCTACGCAATCGCCGATCCAAGGCGAATCGCAACGGACATATCGCCATCCACCGCAAGGTCGCCTTGCATGAACGCGGCTGTAGGATTCATGTGACCCTCGAGTATCGCCTGAAACGTTTCCACGTCCGCAGTCAATGTTACATCGGCAGTCCCGTCACCGGCGCGCGCACCGTCGCTGTCGACAATGATTGTGCCTTCGCCTCTGATCTCAAACTTGGCAACTCCGTCGAATCCGCCATGTCCGATCTTTTTCGCAAGCGCTCGTACGGCGGCTTCCACTATGTCGCTCATGGCTTCAGTTCCCTGAGGTGTTACCTGCAGGGGGCTCGCAATCCCGGACAGGTTTGATAAACCAGCAATATGCATATCCCTTCTCCGAATTGCAAAGCCGTTTTTCTGGCAGTTCACCTTGTTCTGGGCGTCCTGTCGTCCGCAATTGCGGAGACAGCGGAAATCGAACAGATGCTCGACCGGCTTGCGGATCCAGGAACCGGGGATTGGAAGAAACTCGAACGGCAGATCATACAGGAATGGTCTAAATCGGGCTCAGCAGCGATGGACCTGTTGTTGAAGAGGGGCCGTGAGGCCATCCTGGCCGGGAAGCATGACATCGCTCTGGAGCACCTGACTGCCCTGACTGACCATGCGCCCGGGTTTGCTGAAGGCTGGAATGCGCGCGCAACGGCGCTATTCCATCTGAGAATGTACGGTCCGGCGATCGAGGACATCGGACGGGCATTGGCGCTGAATCCGCGTCACTTCGGTGCAATGACGGGATTGGCCACCGTCCTTCAGGAACTGAGTATGATGGAGGAGGCTTTGGAGGTCTGGCATATGGTGCGAGAGGTACATCCGAACATTTCCGGACTGGAGCAGGGAATTGAGATGCTTGAAAGGCTCCTGGAAGGTCAACGCCTCTGATCTCCGGTCAATCCAGCTGCGGCCTAAGCGCGGACATCAATGGAAGTCGAGACGAATGGCGGTCCAGGCGATTTGATGACAGTCTCGTCGGCTGGCGGTCGGCAGAGGACCGCTGGTCTCCAAAAGTTGCCGTGGCACAGCTTGTGCTGTAGGAGAGCGGAGCGGGCAGGTACGAAGTCAGGCAGGATGACCAAAGATCAGAGGCGTGTCACAGCTGTTCTGGGCCCGACCAACACTGGAAAGACCAGATACGCGATCGAGCGAATGCTAAGCCACCGGACGGGGGTCATTGGGCTTCCACTTCGCCTGTTGGCGCGCGAGGTCTATGACCGAATTGTCGCGTTGCGCGGGCCGTCGGTCGTTGCGCTTGTCACCGGCGAGGAGCGCGTGGTTCCTGACCGTGCACAGTATTGGGTGTGTACGACCGAAGCGATGCCGAACGGCGGCGGCGTGGACTTCGTCGGCGTGGACGAAGTCCAGATGTGCTCCGATCCCGAGCGCGGCCATGTGTTTACTGACCGGCTACTTCGTGCCCGAGGCCAGAGAGAGACGCTGTTCCTGGGATCCGATACAATGCGGGGAGCGATTTCCGCGTTGGTTCCAAACACCCTGTTCGAACGGAAACGGAGATTCTCGACACTGACCTACACCGGTGTGCGCAAGATCAGTCGGATGCACCCACGATCCGCCATTGTCGGATTCTCCGTCGAACAGGTCTATGCGATCGCGGAATTACTGCGTCGTCAGAAGGGTGGTGCGGCGGTGGTTATGGGGGCGTTGAGTCCCCGAACCCGAAATGCGCAGGTCGAGATGTACCAGAACGGCGACGTTGATCATCTTGTTGCGACCGACGCCATCGGAGTGGGGTTGAACCTGGACATCAACCATGTCGCCTTCTCGTCATTGAGCAAGTTCGATGGCCGCAGGATGCGACCGCTTAGGCCCGATGAACTGGCGCAGATCGCGGGCAGGGCCGGACGATATGTGAATGACGGCACCTTCGGGGTAACTGGCGGCGTTTCGAAGTTGGAGGATTATGTAGCCGAAGCGATCATGAACAATCACTTCGCTCCCATCCGCAAGCTACAGTGGCGCAATTCCACGCTTGATTTTGGAAGCATCGATCGATTGATCGTTTCCCTGGAGTCCGGTTCCGATGACGAACTGCTGACACGGACCCGGGAAGCTGACGATCTGTTGGCCTTGAAGGGGCTTGCCGACCTTCCTTACGTGCGCAGGAGCGTTACGGACGCACGCGGGGTGAGACTCCTCTGGGAAGTGTGCCGGATTCCGGATTTCCGCGGCATCAGCAATGCCGAACATACGAGCCTTCTTGAACGTATTTTCGGCTATCTAAGTGAGCTTGGGCAGGTTCCCGACGATTGGCTCGCAGGACAGATCAAGCGAATCGACCGAACGGATGGCGATATCGACACACTTTCCAGACGTTTGGCATATATCCGTACCTGGACCTATGTTGCGCAGCGAAACGGTTGGGTCGACGACGAAGAACATTGGCGCGGGACGACTCGCGCTGTAGAAGACCGGCTGTCGGACGCGCTTCACGGTGCATTGACAAGGCGGTTTGTCGACCGGCGCACAAGCGTGCTGCTTAGGCGGCTAGAACAGAAGGAGGCCATGTTGGCTGAAGTGAACGACAAGGGCGAAGTTACAGTCGAGGGACAGTATGTTGGTCGATTGGAAGGGTTCAGGTTCAGTCAGGACGCATCCGCCACCCCGGATCAGGCCAGAACCCTTCGCGCTGCCGCGCTACAATCACTGAAGCCCGAGTTCAATCTTCGTGCGGATCGATTCTACAACTCTCCAGATACCGAAATGGACTTCACCGATCAGGGTGGGCTCATGTGGGGTGAGCATGCCGTCGGCAAGCTGGTGGTCGGCCAGGAACCATTGGTACCGCGTGTCGAGGCTTTTGTCGACGAGGAGGCTGGCTCCGATGTCGTACAGAAAGTGGAGCGAAGGCTTCTACATTTCATGAATCGGCGCGTGGACAAGCTGTTTGAGCCTTTGCTGAAGCTGCGGAAGGACGAGGATCTCACCGGACTTGCACGAGGATTCGCGTTCAGGCTGATCGAGCACTTTGGCATTATTCGCCGGGACGATGTGGCGGGCGAGGTGAAGGAACTTGACCAGGATGCCCGGGCGCAGCTGCGCAGGCACGGCGTCCGGTTCGGACAGTTCACGGTGTTTATCCCCGCATTGCTGAAGCCGGCGCCAACGCGTCTCAGGCTTTTGTTGTGGTCGCTGTCTCAGGGGTCTGCAGAGTTTCCGGAATGTCCGCCTCCGGGGCTGGTTACCATTCCTGCGGTCAAAGGCACGGGAGGTGCCGCGGAATTCACCATGGCGGGGTTTCGGATTGCTGGTGAGCGCGCTGTCCGGGTCGACATGCTGGAACGGCTGGCCGACCTTCTGAGGATAGAGGACAGTCGATCCGGCTTTGAGGCGAATCCGGACATGCTGTCCATCACCGGTATGACATTGGAACAGTTTGCCGACCTTATGCAGGGATTGGGATATGCCGCCGTAAGGGCATCGCGGGTGAAGGAGAAACCTGTTGGCGATAGGGTCGCTACGGATGCGATGCCGGCTGCCATCGACGCATCCATTGACTCCTCCAAGGCGTTGGCGAGCAAGGATGAGGATTCGGCAGAGGCGTTGACCGCGAAGGAAGACGTTGCGGGGACCTCCAATGACGCTGCCGCCGCTGCGGAGACCTTGCAGGACCCACCGCACCCGGAGGATCCTGAAATGGAAACCTATTTCACCTTTACGTGGCGCAGGGCGGCCCGCAGTCGGGCCAGAAGGGGCGGGCCGCCTAAGGCCAAGGCCCGCGGTGAGAGGTCTGAGGCACGTGAGCGCAAGGGTCAGCAGAAGGACAGGCCACGTCCTGCGCACCCATCCGGGAAAAGGGAACGTTCCGTCGATCCGGACAACCCATTTGCTGTGCTTCTCGAGCTTAAGGAAAGAAGCTGAGTTGAGTGAGCCAGCCCAGAAGGCCCGCATTGACAGATGGCTTTGGCAAGCCCGTCATTTCAAGACGCGAACAACTGCCTCGAAAGCGGTTTCCGAAGGGCATGTCAGGGTGAATTCCCGACGTATCGTGAAACCGTCATTCGCGATTGGGGCTGGTGATGTGCTGACGTTCCGGAAAGGTGGAAAAGTGTGGGTCGTCCGCATCGTTTCATTGGCGGACCGGCGAGGTCCGGCCGCGGAAGCGCGGGCTCTATATGATGATCTGACACCATCGCCAGAAGCGGCCGTTGCCGAGCCGAAACCATTGCCCGGGCGACCGAACCGGAAGGAGCGCCGAATTGCCGCACAATTGAAAGCGGCCGTTCTTGATTGAAGTCCGCCGCTCAACTAGCTAAGCCATCGGACCGAAATGGATTCTCTCCATGACCTACATCGTCAACGACCGCTGCATCGGCTGTAAATACACGGACTGCGTGGAGGTTTGTCCAGTGGACTGCTTCTATGAAGGGGAGAACATGCTTGTGATCCACCCGGACGAGTGTATCGATTGTGGTGTCTGTGAGCCTGAGTGCCCTGTCGAGGCGATTCTGCCGGATACGGAGCCGGATACCGAGAAATGGGTGGAATTCAACCGGAAGTACTCCGAGCTCTGGCCCGTCATCATCACCAGGAAGGATCCTTTGCCGGATGCGGATGAACGCGATGGCGAAGAAGGCAAGCTGGAGAAGTATTTTTCTGAGAAACCGGGTGAGGGCGGATGAGGACTGTACCGGCTCTGGGCTCGCGTAGCAGCCGGCGACTTAAAGCAGGGGCTTTATTTTTTTGGCAGTTCGTGCTAACCTGAAGTTAAATTGAAAACGATAGCCCGGCTGGGTTCGGGTGCATGCGGCAGACTCACCTATCGGTCGCAGCGTGTGTTTTGTGCGCGGCACGATTGTTTCGAACTTATGTTCTGTCTGAACCAAGCTGCCTAATCTATGGGGAAGGGACCACAATGGGTGCAAGAGCGAGAAGACTGCCTTTTCGACCGAATGACTTCGTCGTCTATCCAGCGCATGGCGTGGGAAAGGTCATTTGCATTGAGGAACAGGAGGTCGCCGGCTGCAACCTCGAGCTGTTCGTGATTTCCTTTGAAAAGGACAAGATGACACTACGGGTTCCGACCAACAAAGCCACTCAAGTGGGCATGCGGTCACTTTCGCCACCGGATGTTGTTTCCAAGGCGATGAGGACACTTCGAGGCAAGGCGAGGGTGAAACGGGCTATGTGGTCTCGTCGGGCGCAGGAATACGAACAGAAGATTCACTCGGGCGACCTGATCGCAATCGCTGAAGTGGTGCGTGACCTGCACCGCACGGATGAACAGCGCGAGCAAAGCTATTCGGAACGTCAGCTCTATGAATCGGCATTGGAACGTCTCACCCGTGAATTCGCGGCGGTTTCGGGTTCTGACGAGCAGTCGGCCCAGGCGGAGGTCCATGAAGTGTTGATGGCTCGTGCAGCCTGAGCAGGAATTCCGCTGATGGCGGACCGAGGCCGCCACTGCAGCAATTCCGCTGTTGATCGGTGTGCGTTCCGTGTCCCTGGCGTACGGAACGAAGCCCGGGTCATAGGACTTTGGCTGCAAGTTGCTGGGGAGTGGGCCGGCACTCAGGGCTCGACGCCCGACCTGCCGCATGGTGCCAGCATCTGACAGGAATCCGTTGCAGACTGAATTCACGATTCAGACCTCAGGTCCAGGGCTCCATGAGTTCACAATCGAGGTCGACCGCTGGGTACGTGATTCGGCTCAGGCGTCGGGTCTGCTGACCTTGTTCGTTCGCCATACCTCCTGTTCAATCCTGATCCAGGAGAACGCTGATCCCGATGTCTGCCGTGATCTGAGCAACTTCATGTGCAGATTGGTTCCAGATGCCGATCATCCTTCAATGCGGTATCTCACCCATACCCTGGAGGGTCCTGATGACATGCCGGCGCACATCAAGGCGGCCATGCTTCCGGTCAATCTTTCGATACCCGTTCGGAACGGTCGATTGGCACTCGGCACCTGGCAGGGAGTCTACCTGTTCGAACATAGAAACAGTGGATGTCTGCGCAGGGTTTCGGCCCATCTGGCTATTGACTAGGGCCGAACCGGATGGCCGTCCTGCGGACAAGAATGCCGTTGGCGCAGAAGTGGGAATGCCATGGCGATGCGCAAAATGAAGTGCATCGAATTTTCCTCTACCCAATTGCTCGGTTTTGACCTATAGTCATTGTGGAATTCTGTTGAAGTAGGTCAGGAGAGAATGACATGCGCTGTCCGTACTGCGGAAATATCGACACCCAGGTGAAAGACTCGCGGCCTGCGGAGGATCATGTGGCAATCAGGAGGCGCAGATTATGCCAAGCCTGTGGTGGTCGTTTCACCACGTATGAACGTGTGCAACTCCGTGATTTGGTTGTCAAGAAGTCAAACGGTCGCCGTGAGGAATTCGACCGCGATAAGCTGGCACGCTCAATACGGATCGCGATGCGCAAACGCCCCGTCGAACCCGACCGGATCGACCAGATGATCTCGGGAATTGTCCGGCGGCTGGAAAGTCTGGGCGAAACCGATATAAGATCGAACGTGATTGGCGAGATCGTGATGGAGAGCCTTGCACGTATCGACACGGTGGCTTACGTCCGGTTTGCCAGCGTCTACAAGAACTTCCAGGCTGCGGATGATTTCGAGGAGTTTGTGAGCGAACTGCGTCCGGGTCCTGCCAAGGAGGCGTGACCTCCGCCGACCGACGCTTCATGCGGTTGGCTCTTGGCCTTTCCGCACGGGAGCTTGGCAATGTCTGGCCAAATCCAGCGGTCGGCTGCGTTCTTGTTCAGGGCGAGCGGGTCGTGGGGCGCGGCTGGACCCAGAGCGGTGGTCGGCCTCACGCTGAAACTTGTGCCCTTTCACAAGCTGGCAGGTTCGCGTATGGCGCAACTGCGTACACGACGCTTGAGCCCTGTTCCCACCACGGAAAGACGCCTCCCTGCGCTGAGGCCTTGGTCCGCGCCGGTGTGGAGCGCGTGGTTGTGGCTCATCTGGATCCGGATCCACGTGTCAATGGCAATGGAATCGGGGTTCTTAAGGCGGCCGGAATTGAAGTGACCACCGGCGTGCTGGCGGTTGAGGCAGAAGCCCTGAATCTTGGGTTTCTTACCAGAATTCGCGAAGGCCGCCCGATGGTCACGCTTAAGCTCGCGACCAGTTTCGACGGCCGTATTGCCACTGCCACAGGCGAAAGCAGATGGATCACTGGCCGTGAAGCCCGCCGCTTGACTCATGCCATGCGTGTCCGCCACGACGCGGTGCTGGTTGGTGCGGGAACCGTTCGGGCTGATAACGCGTCGTTGACAGTGCGTGGGCTTGGAGTTGACCGCCAACCGGTCAGGGTTGTGCTATCACGTCGCCTGGATATACCGTTCGATAGCCAGTTGGCACGAACCGCTGGCAAAACTCCGGTCTGGCTATGCCATGGCCCGGATGTTGACGGGGAAGTCCGTAGAGCTTGGGACAACTGCGGAGCGAGACTCTTTGAAATTCCGGTTGGTCCTGGACGGCACCTCGATCTGATGGCTGCCCTCCGGGTCTTGGGCCGTGCAGGCCTTACGCGGGTTCTTTGCGAAGGTGGTGGAACGCTGGCGGCATCACTTCTTTCTGCAGCCGCCATAGATCGGCTTGCCGTGTTCGGCGCTGGCCTCGCGCTTGGAGCGGAAGGCGCACCCTCGGTCGGAGCGTTGGGACTTGAACGACTTGCAGAGGCCTCGAAGTTCAGGCTGAACGAATTGCGAACTGTTGGCCCGGACACGCTGCAGTGTTGGTCAATGACCAATTGAGACGTATGCATGCTGGAAGCTGACGGTTGATGGAACCGGGGGCGGCATCCCGGTCTTCAAGGGCTGAGCGCCCGACTTCCGACCACTGCCGAGACGGCCGGCAGCCAACCGGGATGGCCTCCATGGTCGTTCCCAGATGTTTCGCCGAAGAGAGTGGAAACCAGACATTGCCGGAGGCGGGCCGCGGCGGCACTCTGACGTCTGGCTGAGGTTTGTCACCGTTGCGCTCCATTATGGAGCGGGGTGTGGATGCGGTGCTTGCTCTCGGACAATTGCGCGGATACTTCAGGTGCTCAAGGAAGGGAAGTGCAGATGTTCACTGGTATCATCGCAGACATTGGCGAAGTACTTCAGACGGAGCAGCGTGGTGACCTGCGGATCCGAATCCTGACTGGATTTGACATTGAATCGATAGATATTGGGTCTTCGATAGCCTGTGATGGGGCCTGCTTGACCGTGGTTGCAACGGGTACAACCTTGGTTGGAACCGAGCCACGGGGCTGGTTTGACGTGGAACTCAGCGCTGAGACGTTATCCGCTACCCGCTTTGGCCTTCAACAATTGACGGAAGGAACGCAGTTGAATCTGGAGCGCGCCTTGAGGGTGGGCGATGAGCTTGGAGGCCACATCGTTTCGGGCCATGTGGATGGAGTGGCGGAGGTGGTTTCGGTCAAACCTGTGGGGGATAGTCTTGGAGTGAAGTTCAAGGTGCCCGAAGAAATTGCCATAATGATAGCGCCGAAGGGTTCGGTGGCGCTGAATGGCACCTCATTGACAGTGAACGATGCAACGGATTGCATCTTCGGAGTCAACATCATTCCTCATACCCAGAAGGTCACTACGTGGTGCAATGTGGTTAAGGGCGACTTGGTCAACATTGAGATCGATATGCTGGCGCGTTATGTCGCGAGACTGCGAGGTGTGGAGCAAGGTTCGGATGGGCCAATTCAGTGACCGGATGATCCCGGTCCTATGTCGCGAGTTAGACGTTGGCCTAATGTCGTAGCGATTGACCAGCTCTGACTGTTTTGCGACGAACGGTTGCCTAAGGCACGTGGACCGGCTTGGGTGCGCCGCTTCTAGATCCCCGAAATCTGACCGAATGGATAATGTTTCCTGGATTGAATCCTGGGAATTCGATCTGGCAGTAGCTGAACGACTCTGGCGATTGGCTCGCTGCCCCGGTAACTATTCCGCAAGACCGAAAGGTGGAGCAATGAACGACGGACAGGATACCTACTATCGGGATGCGGTCTCGTCGATTGACGAGATAATCGAAGCCGCTCGCAATGGGCGTATGTTCATCCTCGTAGACCATGAGCACCGGGAGAATGAGGGTGATCTCGTGATACCGGCTCAGATGTGCACACCGGATACGATCAATTTCATGGCAACATACGGACGCGGTCTTATCTGCCTTTCTCTGCTAGGCGAACGGATCGACACACTTGGCCTGCCGCTGATGGCCTCGTACAATTCGAGCCGTCACGAGACAGCGTTCACTATTTCGATCGAGGCACGGGAGGGAGTGACCACGGGAATCTCGGCGCATGACCGAGCTCACACGGTCGCGGTTGCCATTGACCCTTCCAAGACTGGGGCCGACATTGCCACTCCGGGCCATGTCTTTCCATTGCGCGCCCGCGATGGCGGCGTTCTGGTTCGAGCCGGCCACACTGAAGCTGCGGTGGACATCGCCAGACTCGCGGGACTGAATCCATCGGCTGTGATCTGTGAAATAATGAATGATGACGGCTCGATGGCTCGGTTGCCGGATTTGGTGAGTTTTGCACAGAGGCATGGTCTCAAGATAGGCACGATTTCCGATCTCATCGCCTACCGGCGGCGTAATGACAATTTGGTGAGAGTCACGGAGGAAAAGCGCATTCGGTCAGAGTTCGGCGGCGAATGGCAGATGCGGATTTATACGGATGAGACGCACGGGTCGGAGCATATCGTATTGATCAAGGGAGAGCTGTCCGGGGACCAGCCCGTATTGGTCCGAATGCATACATTGGATCCGATGCTGGATGTTGTTGGTGTTGGAAACCCTGGCCGTAGCAGTGAATTTGGCTGCGCAATGAAGGAAATCGCGAAAGAGGGTAGGGGTGCGCTGGTCCTGCTTCGCGATACCCATATGAAACTGGTCATGGAAGACGCGGTTTCGCCACAGACATTGCGGCAATACGGGCTAGGTGCGCAGATTCTGAGCTCTCTTGGACTCTCGCGATTGATTCTGCTGTCAAATTCCCCGACTCCCAAAGTGGTTGGACTGGAGGGCTATGGACTATCGATTGAAGGCACGCGTCGGATTCCTCAGGAATGATGTGATGGCACAGGTTGAGAAACATATTGAAGTTCCACTTCCGAATTTCGACAGGCCAGTGAGGGTCCTTATCGTCGTGGCACCCTATTATCGGGATGTCGCCGACGAACTGGTTAGGGGTGCTTCGACCGTTCTGGACGAGGCGGGCGTGACATACGAGACCGTCAATGTCCCTGGTGCGCTCGAGGTTCCGCAGGCAATTGCGCTTGCGCATAGGCTCAGCGATTTCGATGGCTATGTGGCGCTGGGTTGCGTAATCCGGGGCGAAACCACCCACTACGAGACGGTCTGCAATGACAGTTCCCGCGCCTTGGCGCTGTTGGGGCTCCAGGGCTGTTGCGTAGGCAACGGAATTCTGACCGTCGAAAACATCGATCAGGCGGAGGTTCGGGCCAATGCCGCTGGCCAGGACAAGGGAGGTGACGCCGCGACGGCGGCCCTGCACCTGGTGGCACTCGCCAGAAAATGGGGGAAGCGAAATGCTGGAGTCGGCTTCAGGCTCGGCGACGAGACCGACGGTGCATCCAGTGGAGCTGAAACCGGAAGATAATGTCGAAGGGGAAGCGAAAGAAGTCGGTCGCCCGGCTATACGCGTTGCAGGCACTCTTTCAGATGGAGGCGTGTGGACAGAGCGTCGACGCCGTATGCCAGGAGTTCGAGGAATTCAGGATCGACACTGACCTGAATGGCTGTGGCCTCGATGCTGCAGACGTGACGCTGTTCCGCGCACTGACCCAGAGCGCCGTAAACCATCAGCCACAGATCGATCAGATGGCAAATCGAGCGCTGGCGAAGGAATGGCCAATTGACAGGATTGATCCGACGCTGAGGGCGCTGTTTCGGGCGGCAGGTGCGGAGTTGATTGCAATCGGGACGGCACCCCGAGTGGTGATTAGCGAATTCATAGATGTCGCCAAGGCGTTCTTTCCGGAAGGCAAGGAACCGAAGTTCGTTAACGCCGTCCTTGACCACATGGCACGGGAAGCGAATCCGGAAGCCTTTTGAGTTCGGGGACTCGAGACGAGACACCCGGTCCGGTGCCAGATTCGGAGGGTTTGCCCTGGCTGGAACGAAAGTCCGACAGACCTGTGCTCAATTCGTGGTGGAAGGCGATGAGCGGCGGGACCGCGAACGACCGTAGTGGGTTTGAATTCCCGAGGACCTGGATTTACAGGTGGGCGCCGGGTAACGGGGCCAAGACCCCGACAGAGCCAGCTCCCTCGGCATTGAGTAAGGCCACCGGAATTGGACCACATACGGGAAGAGCAGAACCCGCCGTTGCCCTTGGATAGATCACTCGGCTCAAGAGGGCAAGAGCCGCCGCGGTGGTCTGCGGTCACGCTCACAAACATCGTTGGTGCAGCTTCAATTTGGCCCCATTCCACCCTGAAGTGCAACACCAGTGGCGGTGGTGACCGGTTTTCCGGCCGCATGATGTTGCGTATCGGCCAGGAAGCGGCGACAGTCCCTGTGAGCAAACAGGGGAGACTGCCATGCCCGAGGGCTACCGCCACCTGACCCATGAGGAGAGATGCCAGATCGGCGCGCTGAAGGAAAGCGGGCTTTCGGACGGGGCCATCGCGGCCCGTCTGGGCCGTGACCGTTCGTCGGTCTGGCGGGAGCTCCGCCGGAACGCCGGCGGCGGCGGGGGGTACAGCCCCGGGGAGGCGCAGGGCAGGGCGGAGGCCCGCCGCAGCGCGGCCTCCAGTGTTCCCCGCAGGATGACGCCCGACCGCTGGGCGCAGGTGGAGGGGCTTCTGGCGGAGGGCTGGAGCCCGGAGCAGGTCGCGGGACGGCTGCGTCTGGAGGGTGGCTGGACGGTGGGCCGCCAGTGGACATCCGAACACGTCAGGGCCGACCGGAAGGCGGGCGGCAGGCTGTTCCTGCTGCTGCGGCGCCGCGGCAGGAAGCCGAACTGGCGAGGCGGCAGGCACTCGGGCCGTGGCCACATCCCGGGCCGCGTGGACATCTCCGAGCGGCCGGAGGAGGCAGAGAGGAAGGAGCGTGTGGGCGACTGGGAGGCGGACACGATCATCGGGAAAGGCCACAGCGGGGCGGTGGTCTCCCTTGTGGACAGGGCCTCGAAATACACGTATTTACAGAGGGTTGACCGGAGAACCTCGGCTGCGGTCTCCGCCGCGATGGTGGATCTCCTCCGGCCTTCCGCCGCGCCCGTCCACACGATCAAGGCGGACAACGGCAAGGAGTTCGCGGGCCACGCCGGCGTGGCGGAGGCGCTCGGGGCCGCCTTTTTCTTCGCGACCCCCTACCACTCCTGGGAGCGTGGCCTGAACGGGCACACCAACGGGCTGGTCCGGCAGTACCTGCCGAAGGGGACGGACTTCCGCGCGGTCAGCGACGCGGAGGTGAGGGCGGTGCAGGACCGCCTGAACGCGCGTCCGCGCCGGGCGCTGGGCTACCGGACGCCCGCCGAGGTGCTGCACAAGGCCCGCCCTCCCTGACGCCGCGCGACCGCCTCCCACCGGCGCGGGTTGGGGCGCCGGGAGGGGGTGGACAGGATTTCTCCGTCGCGTCCGTCCGGGCTCCGGTCGGGCTGCGCCCTCCCTGCGCCCGGACGGACGCGACCCAGCCCGGCGGAGGCGTTGCGCCGCCCGGAAAGCCCGGATAACCTGCATCCAGACGGGACCACAGCCATCCCGGGGCCGGATCCGCGGCGCCCGGGGGCCGCAGACCACGCCTTCCGGCCATTCCCTACGCTCGGGCTACGCCCCCGCTGCGGGAATGGCCGGTGTTGCACTTCGGAGTGGAAGTGGGGTTGTGAAAATGAGCATGTGTACGGAGGGGCACAAGCCAATGAAAATTATCGGTGCTGCACTTCGGAATGGAAATGGGGGATCAATTTGATGACGGTTTTTGAAAACGCGGAATATCCCCGTCAACATCCCGCGCCTTGAGTCTGCCGTCAACAATCAATTCGAGGATCTCGATCAGGGCCCTCTACCAGTTTAGGCGAGCCCGAAGACGGCACGTGCATTCGTTAAATGCACGCTCGCCGCTCTCAACAATCTCGCAGACTGATTTTCGGATGGCTGCGCCTTTTCAACCAGTCGAACTCTCGCTTTCGATCGGTCGGCAGGGAGATTTCAATCGGTCGCTCCTTGACTTTCAATCGGTCGCCATTGTACTTTCAATCGGTCGGCCGGAAAAGGTGCCCGGAAAATGTACCCGAGATTTGTCAAGACAAGAATACAGGAGGCACTCTCTGATACCCGCGTGGTTCTCATCTCGGGCCCTCGCCAGTCCGGCAAAACGACGCTTGCAACGGACATCGCATCCGACAGGATACCCTTTCTGACCCTGGACGACGCCACCATTCTAAGATCAGCGATTGATGATCCGGTCGGATTTATAAGAGGGCTGGATCAAGCGGTCATCGATGAGATCCAACGAGCCCCTGACCTCCTGCTCGCGATCAAGAACGTGGTCGATGATGGCAGAACGCCGGGAAGGTTCCTCCTGACCGGCTCAGCCAATCTGATGACCGTACCCAAAGTAGCGGATTCTCTCGCTGGGCGCATGGAAGTCATCCGCCTTCTTCCCCTATCGCAAGCAGAGATTGAGAGCAGTAAAGCGCAGTTCATTGACCGAGCTTTCACCGGGGAAAAGCCAACGGTCGATCTGGTGATCATAGGCGACGAACTGACCGAACGCGTTCTCTCAGGCGGATATCCTGAAGCACTGGGACGAAAAAAATGGACTCGAAAGCAGGATTGGTACCACAGCTATCTGGAGGCAATCGTTCAGCGGGACATTCGAGATGTAGCCCAGATAGAGCAACTCGCCATCATGCCAAGACTACTATCGGTACTCGCTGGACACTCGGGGCGGTTGGTCAACTACTCGGGCATTGGCGCCGCTCTCAATCTCAATCATGTGACCACTCGGAAATATGTTGGAGTCTTCGAGAGCCTCTATCTTGTTCACACGCTACCGCCATGGTTCACCAATCGGCTAAAGCGGCTGACGAAATCGCCCAAGCTGCATTTCCTTGACGCAGGGTTGCTTGCCGCGATGCGGGACGCGCTGCCTGACGTTGTCGCGAAAGACAGGACGTCGTTCGGTCCGATTCTTGAGACCTTTGTGTACAGCGAACTTCGCAAAATAGCGTCCTGGAGCGAGCAGCGATGCTCGTTTTCGCACTTCCGTGACAAGGACGGGAACGAGGTCGATGTCGTGCTGGAGAATCGACGTGGCGAAGTGGTCGGGATAGAAGTGAAGTCGTCTGCGACCGTTTCCGCGGGTGATTTCTCCGGCATGCGAAAGCTGGCCGAAGCGTGTGGTGAAAAGTTTGTTCAAGGCATTGTGCTATACGACCACGACCGGGTGGTTCCGTTTGGCGAGAACATGTTCGCAGCCCCGCTGTCGTGTCTGTGGAGCAGGTGAAAGAGGAAAGGACCATTGCCCTTGCGCTGTCGGGGGTGGGTCTCGCGCCATCGCTTTCCACCTTCGATGTCCGAGTGCACTCAATAGCCGTGGCTTCCCAAGATACATCAAGACAGTTTCATCTGTCTCCGGAGGCAGTGTCATGGCCGCCGCCTACTGCCTCGACCCTGATGACTTCAAAGCCTTCGAAAGGCGGATAATCGCCTTCCTGAAGAGCGGTTTGTTCAAGCCAACGGCAAAAACCGCGACCTCCACCTCCATAACCGGATTGCGATGGGAGATCTCAAAAATCCTGATTTTCAGCCCATACGTCCGGTGGGCTAACACAATGGGTCTCAAAGCTGTCGGTTGCCTGCTTCATCCAATTGGAATTGATGTGTGGGGAGGGTACCGGTTTCGCTTTCCTCTGCGTCAGCAATGGTGTGCCCGGAAAGAAAGGGGACGGGGCAAAGGGTTATGACAGGCACTCCCTGCGCCCGGTCGGAAGCGCCTTTCCTCTGCGGGGGCGGTCGGCCGATCATTGCAGCGACTTGAATTACAATCGATCTCCGTTCATTGCTCACGGTATGGTGGTCGATGCGAATGAAACGGCATTGAAGCCCGGCCAGCTCCTGGCCAGGGGCGTGTGCCGACATTTACTTAGCCACGACTTCGTCAGCGTAGAGGAACTCACGCCGACCACTGGGCTGCGAGTCGACGTCATGGCCTTGGGTCCAAAGTATGAAATCTGGATCGTTGAATGCAAGTCATCACGTTCTGACTTTGAAACGGACGGAAAGTGGCAAGGATATCTCGAGTGGTGCGACCGATATTTCTGGGCGGTTGACGATCGGTTTCCATTAGATCTGTTGCCTGATGACACGGGCCTGATGGTCGCCGATTCATACGATGCCGAACTCGTTCGAATGGGTCCAGAAAACAGACTCTCTGCTGCGCGACGCAAGATGTTGATGGCCAGGTTTGCACGACATGCAGCCTTGCGTTGGCATGGTGTGCGTGACCCTGGCTTGCCGGGTCGCCTGGTTCTGGGGAGTATGACGAGTTGAGGAGTGGCGGTCCCGATTGGAAGTTGTGGAACTGAGTATGATCCAGCTGGTGTTGGGCGACCCCCGAAACGGTTTCCAGACAAAGCCAACGGAAAATCCTGCCGAGAATATATCGATTGATGGATCATCTGAGTTGGCCGGCGGGTCTAGAACCCAATCGGGGAGATCTGACCGTCGGTGCCGATCCCATCAGTCGACCTGCGGCTAGACTGCCAATGTCAGAGGGGCCTTGGCGTTTCATGCTATAGGTGTTGCGCACGAATGCTCACATTGAAAATCCCTTCTCAAGTCCAAATTGCGGACTCTGGAGATAGCAAAGTGGCGACCTAGCTGCTCGGATTCAATGAACGGGCGCGTCTCGCGGCGGCGATGATTTCCTGGGCAATTTCGTCTGCCTCGTCCGGATCGAAGTCCATTGGGAGTTCGAATCCGCCACCTTCCACATAGATGCGAACTGTGCCTACAGTGGTCGGACCGATCTGCAGGTTAGCCACAATGTCGCTTTGGTTGTTGATCCCCATGTCAATCTTGGATTAGCCGGCACCTGCATCTATCGCGTTGCGTCATTCTGGGCAAGCGGGGACACAACCAGAGGTTCTGCAGATGGCTTACGCTTGCATTTGGCGGACGAAAGGCGTATGTTGCCTGATAGTGCCGCCTTAGCTCAGTTGGTTAGAGCGCTGGATTGTGGATCCAGAGGTCCCCCGTTCAAGCCGGGGAGGCGGTACCATCCAATTCTGGGACAGATTTCGCGGACCTGTCGTAGAACAGGTTACCAGTAAGTTGCTTTGGTCCGCATCGTTGCATCTCAGTCACGATTTGCTGCGGTATCCACAAGCGTCCTGCCGCCGTCGGCGTATCGCGGAAGCCCATCGGTGACATGAATCCAGGGCAAGGCCTCACTGAGAAAGTAATGCACCTCTGGAGTGAATTCATCCGGTGAGTTGAGACTCGCCGCGAGACCGTGGATTTCATTCGGCAGCTTTTCGGAGCGATAACCCATCTGACTCCCGCAATCAGCGCAGAAGTATCGCTCCGCATGGCTGCTGCTCCTGTGACTCTTCGGCGGATTTCCTTCCCAGCTCCAAGCGGAAATCTGGACGCCAAACCAGCCGACTACAGGCGCTGAGCAGGCGCGGCGGCAACTCTCGCAGTGGCAGTATCCCCGCCAGAGAATTGCAGATCGGTCAAAGCTATAGCGCACCGCACCACATAGGCATTTTCCGGAAATCCTGGACATCGGGCTTCTCCCCTTCATATGCCACTCGCGAAAGCTGCGCAAAAGCTGCTATGAGCTTACCGAATGCCAATTTGCATGGAAATAGGGCTATGGCGGAACACTCCGGGCGCATTACGTTATGGGGAATTGAGGTCTTTGTGGCAATCGCCGAGGAAGCTTCCATCAGTGCCGCAGCCCGGCGGCTGGGCGCGAGCCCATCCGCAGTCAGCCAGCAGCTAACCAACCTGGAACAAGCGCTTGGTACGGCACTCCTGAACAGAAATGAGCGGCCAATGAGCCTGACGACCTCAGGCGTTCTGTTCCAGCGCCGGGCCCAAACAATTCTCAATGAAGCGGCCCGGGCGCGCGCCGAACTGGCCCAGCAGGATTCCTCGGTGCTGATGCGGCTTCGGCTTGGAATGATTGAGGATTTCGACGGAGACGTAACACCCCAACTCTTACGTGATTTAGCGGAAGAGCTTGAAAACTGTCAGTTTCTTTTGGAAACCGGTCCCAGCCATCGTCTAATCGACAAACTCGACTCCCGTGCATTGGACGTGGTTGTTGCGGCGGATATGGGAACTGGGGCTGGTTGGATGGAAGTTCATCCGATCCTCGAAGAGCCATTCTTGGCGGCGGTGCCCAAAGGCGCAATACCAACCGGCGCAGACGTCCTTGAATCGCTGCGAAAGCTGCCTTTGATTCTCTATTCGGAGCGTCATCACATGGGACGCCTCATTTCGGCACATCTCGTGCGGCAGAATCTCAAGTTGAGCTATAGGTTCGAGCTTGATAGCTATCATGCAATCATGGCCCTTGTCGCTGCAGGCGCTGGGTGGACGATTCTCACGCCCATGGGATTTATGCATGCACATCGTTTCCGCGATCAGGCCTGTGCGCTTCCGCTACCGGTCGCGCCACTGACACGCACAGTTTCGCTAACGACCCGCAAGGGCGTCCTCCAACGTATTCCAGCCAACATGGCCCACCGCCTCCGGAAACTGGTCGGCGGATTTGTTGTCAATCCCTGCTTGGAACGCATGCCTTGGCTTGCCGATAAGCTGAAGGTGCTTGAATAGCCAGAGTCGCTTCGAGGCCTCACTGGACGAGCCGTGAACTTTGGAACGGAACGTCATCGTATTCGGAACCGATGTGGCGTTACTGCCAAGGCAACCAAGGCTCAGCCTATCGAACATATGCCTTCGCGAAACGTTTCACCGAAAATCAGGAGGGCGGACTGGGTATGGAACTCCCGTTTGGCCGGCATCAATCTGGTCCAGCCGTGGGATGGGGTTGTCACGTCGGGCATATTTTTTCCACCGGTACGAGTATAATTTTTCCATCTTAAAATTTTTCAACCCATTGAATTCATAAAATAAAAAATTTGCCCTGATTTTCATGGATTTGCCTCGGTACGAGCATAATTTTTCCACCGAAAGTTACGTCCTTTCGGCTTCGGACCGGCGAATCTGGCTGTTCACCAGAGGAATCGAGGCGGAAAGCCCCGGTTTGCGGGCGAATCACCTGTGAAAGCGGCCCTGGACGGGACGCCCGACGAATCGGTTGCGCCCGGGAATCTCCCTGACGCCCGCGCATGGCCCGACCGATTTCGGTGCGGCCTGCCGCATCGTTCCCGCCCGGCGGCAGCACATAAGGGGACGCGGGGACAATATGTCAGAGGATTGTGGCAGGCTTCCGACGGAAGACGGGATGGCGTCATGTCCCGATGCGGAGACCGGTTTCGATGACATCCTCGCGCAGGGCCGGGATCCGGGGGGAGACCATCAGCCGTCCCGGGACAGCCGGGCCCGCATCGCACCGGCGGGCCTTTCGGCAGACTGGCCGGCTCCCCGGAGCGGCGCAGGCGGATGTCTGATTCAAGCGAGGGGTCGCCGCCGAAGCCGGTCCGGTGCCGGATGGCTGTCCCTGACGGGCGGGAGGCGCGGGACGGTTCCAGACAAGGCCGCCGCAGACCCGCCACCTCCCCGACATCCGGGATGGAACGGACCCGCGCAGGTCCGGTCTCGCGCAACCCGCGACTGCCCCGGGCACGCACGGTCCCGGTCCGGTCGCGTCACATTCCCTCGGGGCCGGATCCGTCGGGATCCGGCTGAGGGGAACCGTCCGTCCCGCCGCGCGGGCGGGGCGCGACCTATCCGGCTAGGTCGCCGAAATCCACCGTCACGCCACCGACGTCCGGCTGCTGCGTTCCGTCCGTTGCCACATTGATGGCGAGATCGAAGCGGAAATCCTCCTCCGTCACGTCGGCGCTTTCCATGCCCCGCAGGATGATCCTGTCGCCGTCGCCGTAGACGATATGGACGCCGCCATCGCCATCGGTGATCATCAGGTTGCCGAAATCCGCGGCCTCGACGCTATGGATGCGGATCAGGTTCTTTCCGTCCTCGAAATCCATGATCGTGTCCCGGCCGTCGCCGGACCGGAAGATGAACGTGTCGGCGCCACCATCACCGTAGAGCGTGTCCCGGCCCTTGCCGCCGTGCAGCGTGTCGTCGCCGTCGCCGCCTTCAAGGACATCGTTGCCGCCGCCCTTGCCGCCCAGAAGTCGGTCGTAGCCCCCGTCACCTTTCAGCGTGTCGTCGCCGTCGCCGCCGACGAGCTGGTCACCGCCTTTGCCACCCTCGATGGTATCGTCGCCGGCACCGCCTCGTATGTTCAGAGAATCAGGAATGAATTGAGGAGGTGGCTGTGGAAAGATCTGGCGCGATTTCCTGTGGAAAACATGCCTGTTGCCTTCCGCCGTCCCTCCGGTCCGTTCCTGTGTCGGGGCCGCCGCCGTCGGACCACTTCCGGCGGCGGCGGTGCGGGGTGCTGCCCCGCAGGACGGGTTGGACCGATACCGCCCTGGATCGCAGCTGCGGATCCGTCCGGAAGCGTGGTCGGCCCGCCCTCCCGTCCGTCTCCCGGGGACTCCTGGGTAAAACACCCCTAAGCCATTGATTCCACGCCATTCACGGATCCCGGACTTTCGGGGGATTTCACCAGCTGGCAGCCGGGCTGCCGGGCCCGTCGGCCGAGGTTGGAGAGGGTGCGGTTCACGCGCCGCCGCCCGTATTCCTCCATGCGCCGCTCCAGGTGTCCCTCCCCCCGCGTGACCATCGTGCAGGCGAGGCGCGCGGGTTCGCGGGCGGTCGCGGTGACCGCCACCGGCGCGTCCTTCCGGGCGAGGCGGGCGCGGCGCCGGGCGCCGACGAAGGTCTGGCTCCGGCGGGCGGACATGGCGGCCATGGGCGGGGCCTGCGCCACCCTGCTGGCCACCTTTGGCGGGCGGCCCGGCAGGGCCCTGCCGCCGACGGTCCGGGTTCCCGGCGCCAGCCCCAGCCAGGGGCCGGGTGCCGGGCGGAGGGGAAGGCCGGCATGCCGGGACCGGCCTCCGCCGCGATGGTGAGGGCCGTGCCCACCCCGATGGCGGGGATGGCGGCGAGGCCGGCGCCCATCATCCCGCGCGGCGCCTGCGCCGTCGCCCTCTCCCCGGCGGCCATGCCGCGTGAGGCGGGACGGCGGGCCTCCGGCGCGGGGCCGCCCGAGGCCGCATCCGCCGCGCCGCCGTCCGGGCCCCCGTCTTCGGGGCCCGGTCCGTCGATCGCCTCCGCGGTCCGCGCCCCGCAGGTCCCGGTCCGCCGGGTGAGCGGGTCGAAGCGCTCCAGCGCCTGCCCGGCGCGAACAGGCGCCCGTCGCGCCAGGTGCCCTGCAGCGCGTCCGCGATCCGCGCCCCGTCCGCCCTGATGCGCCGGTCGCGGAGCGCCGCGGGCCGGGCCGGACCGCGCCCGCCGCCGCCGGTCGCCCGGTGGCATTCCAGCGCCTCCCCCGTTCCATCGCTCCGTTCGGGCGGGGAGGAGCCACGGCGCATTCCCGATCCCCTGGACGGGGTCACGGCGGAGCCGCGCCATCAGTGACAGACGCCGGTCAAGGTTCGGGCCACGCTCCTGTACGGGTGACATGCGCGCAAGGGTACGAAGGACCCCGGCTGCCCCGACCGCCACCGAGCTGGCACCGGCGGCGGCGGAGGGGCAACCCTCCCGTTCTGCTTTCGCGACAGCGCCGCCGCCCCGCGACGGTTTGGGCTCCTGAGTAAAACACCCCTAAGCCATTGATTCCACGCCATTCACGGATCCCGGACTTTCGGGGGATTTCACCAGCTGGCAGCCGAGCTGCCGGGCCCGTCGGCCGAGGTTGGAGAGGGTGCGGTTCACGCGCCGTCGCCCGTATTCCTCCATGCCCCTCTCCAGGTGTCCCTCCCCCCGCGTGACCATCGTGCAGGCGAGGCGCGCGGGTTCGCGGGCGGTCGCGGTGACCGCCACCGGCGAGTCCTTCCGGGCGAGGCGGGCGCGGTGCCGGGCGCCGATGGAGGTCTGGCTCCGGCGGGCGGACATGGCGGCCATGGGCGGGGCCTGCGCCACCCTGCTGGCCACCTTTGGCGGGCGGCCCGGCAGGGCCCTGCCGCCGACGGTCCGGGTTCCCGGCGCCAGCCCCAGCCAGGGGCCGGGTGCCGGGCGGAGGGGAAGGCCGGCATGTCGGGACCGACCTCCGCCGCGATGGTGAGGGCCGTGCCCACCCCGATGGCGGGGATGGCGGTGAGGCCGGCGCCCGTCATCCCGCGCAGCGCCTGCGCCGTCGCCCTGTCCCCGGCGGGTAAGCGGTTAAAGTACGGCGTCCGGTCTGGTCCCATCCATCCCTTTCCTGTTTGACAGTATAGGGCATCGCCCGGTAGTGAGTGGCCATCTGGACGAATCACTTCGGGGGCCACCATGGTGGCACATGCGGGATCGGGGACGGACGGGCGGACGGCTTCGCCGGACGCCGGCGGGATCGGCGGGCTCGGGCGGGAGCTGTCCCGCTGGCTGGGGACCGGCGCCCTGCCGCCGGAGGCGGAGGAACCGCTCCGGTCGCTGGTCGAACTGTCCGGGCTGCAGGCGGCCACGGTCGCGGCCCAGGAGGGGCGGATCGCCGGACTCCTGGCGCAGGTCGCCGCCCTGACGGCCCAGGTCGCCCGGCTGGAGCGCGACCTGTACGGCCCGCGCTCGGAGAGGCACGGGAAGGGCTCCGACGCCCCCTCCGGGCAGGACGGGCAGGACAGCGACGGCAGCCGCGGCGGCGGCAAGCCCGGACGCCGGAAGGAGCGCGGCGATTCGGTGGGCGACGCCGGGCTGCGCTTCAGCGGCAAGGCTCCCGTGCTCGACATCACCGTGACGCCGCCGGAGGTCGACGGGCTGCCGGAGGACGGTCACCAGGTCGTTGGCGACCGCGTCCACTGCCGGCTCGCCGCTGTGGAGTTCCGGCACGTGGTCATCCGCTACCGCTACCTCACCGTCAAGGTCAGGGGGACCGACCGGCCCGTGTCCGCCCCGGCCCGCGAGGGCGTCTTCAAGAGCAGCTGCGCCGACGTCTCCTTCGTCGCCGGGATGCTCATCGACAAGTTCATGTGGCACCTGCCGCCTTCCCGGCAGCACCGGATGCTGGCCGAGGCCGGCATCACCGTCAACCGGGGCTCCCTGAGCCAGTGGGCCAACCGCGCCATCTCGCTGCTGGAGCCGGTCCACGAGGCCCAGTGGCGCTCGGTGCCGGGAGCGCCGTCATCCAGATGGACGAGACCCCGATCCGCGCCGGGCGGCACCCGGGCAGGCCGGGGAGCATGAGGAAGGGCTACCTCTGGCCGGTGCTCGGCGACCGCGGCGAGGTCGTGTTCCCCTTTTCGGACTCCAGGAAGCACGGGAACGCGGTGAGGTTCCCCGACGCCTGCAGCGGAACCCTGGTGACGGACGGCTACGGCGCCTACGAGGCCTATGTCGCGGCCCGCGGCGGCGCGGTCACCCACCAGACGTGCTGGGTCCATGCAAGACGCGGTTTCGAGGAGCTTAAGGACACCCACCCGGAGATGGCCGGGGCGGCGCTGGACCTGATCGGCGCGATCTACAGGATCGAGAGGGAGATCAGGGACCGGACACCGGCCGGGCGGCTGGCGGCGCGGCGGACCCGGTCGCGGGCGGCGGTCGCCGCGTTCCGGGACTGGTGCGACCGGACGCTGGAGGATCCGGCGCTGACCCCGCGGCATCCGGTCCGCAGGGCGATCGCCTACGCCACGGAGCGGTGGGCGGCGCTGGGGACGTTCCCTGGGACCCCGACGTGCCGCCGGACACGAACCTCGTGGAGAACGCGCTGCGTCCGGTGAAGCTCGGCCAGCGCAACTGGCTCTTCGCATGGACGCTGGACGGAGCGGAGAACGTGGGGACCGTCAACGGGCTGCTCGCCACCTGCCGGATGCAGGGCGTCGACCCCCGCGTCTGGCTGACCGACGTCCTGCCTCCCGTCGACACCCATCCGGCCGACCGGGTCGGCGAGCTGACGCCGAGGCGGTGGAAGGCGCTGTTCGCCGCCAGCCCGATGGCCTCCGACGTCGGGCGGGCCACGGCGGGCCGGCTTCACGCCGCCGCCGGATAGCGCATGCGGCGGCGCCGGACGGTGATGTCGATCCCGTCCAGAAGCGCCGAAAGCCCGGTCCGCGACAGCGACACGGACCTGCGCCCCGGCGTGGCCGGCGACGCGAACAGGCCCCGCTCCAGCCGCTTGGCCCAGATGAAGTAGCCCCCGTGCTCGAAGCCGAGTATCTTCACCATCGTCCGCCGCCGGTTCACGAACACATACCAGCGCCCGCCGGCGGGGTTCCCCACGGGATGGCTGGTGACCAGCCCGCAGAGCCCGTCGAAGCTGCGGCGCATGTCCGCCGGCTCGACCGCCAGCCAGATGCCGCCCGGCGGCCATCCGCCCAACATCAGGACCGCCTCAGGCGGAGCGTGACGCCGCCGCCGAGCGACAGCTCCACGTCCCAGCCCGGCTCCGCCGCCACCACCTCGACGAAGCCACCGGACGCCGCACCGCCGGTGAGGCCGCGCCTGCGGCGCCAGCTCTGGAACGTCTTCACCGGAACCCCGCGACTCTCGCAGAAACTGGCCTGCGAGCCGTCCCAGCGCCCGAACGCCGCCATCAGCTCCTCCCACTCGGCCTCGCTCCGGACCCTCCGGGCCTGGCCGCCGTCTGCCATTGCATCCACATTCACCGTCATGGACAGTCCTCCGGTCACGTTGAATCGACCGGGGAAACCTCCCGCACTCCGGCGCCGCGGATCAAGGCGAATGCGCTACGTTGCGCTTTAGTCGCTTACCCCGGCGGTCATGCCGCGTGGGGCGGGACGGCGGGCCTCCGGCGCGGGGCCGCCCGAGGCCGCATCCGCCGCGCCGCCGTCCGGGCCCCCGTCTTCGGGGCCCGGTCCGTCGATCGCCTCCGCGATCCGCGCCTCGCAGGTCCCGGTCCGCCGGGTGAGCAGGTCGAAGCGCTCCAGCGCCTGCCCGGCGCGAACAGGTGCCCTGCAGCGCGTCCGCGATCCGCGCCCCGTCCGCCCTGATGCGCCGGTCGCGGAGCGCCGCGGGCCGGGCCGGACCGCGCTCGCCGCCGACGGTCGCCCGCAGGATCCCCAGGCCGGTGGCGCCGGTGATGCCGGCGGTCACCGAGTCGAGCCGCGCGTCCGTCTCCGTCAGCGCCTTCCGCATGTGCGGGACGCGGCGCGAGCGGTCCCCGGCCGTCCGCCCCATCCGCCGGACGTACGGGCGAAGCGGGCGGATGTGGTCGCCGGGCCGGAACGCCCCCCGCAGGAGCCCGTGGGCCAGGAGCTTCCGGATCCACTGGCAGTCCAGCACGTCGCTCCCGCGCCCCGGGATCCGCCTCCCCATCCCCGGCGGACCCGGCAGCACCCCGGAGCCGGCCCGCTCCAGGACCTCGCAGGCGGGGATCCAGTACACCGGGGCCGGCTCCATCGCCACCTTCCCGACCCGGCGGGACGACAGCCAGTCCGCCATCTCCAGGAGGTTCCCGGCGACCCCCCGAACGACCGCACCGGCTCCGGGAACCGGTCCGGATCGACCGCCAGGTGGTGGACGTCCCTGCCGATGCCGGTCCCGGCGCAGTCCCGGTTCACGATCCCCGGGTTTCCGGCCTTTCCCTTTCCCTTCCGTCCGCGTGGCATTCCAGCGCCTCCCCCGTTCCATCGCTCCGTTCGGGCGGGGAGGAGCCACGGCGCATTCCCGATCCCCTGGACGGGGTCACGGCGGAGCCGCGCCATCAGTGACAGACGCCGGTCAAGGTTCGGGCCACGCTCCTGTACGGGTGACATGCGCGCAAGGGTACGAAGGACCCCGGCTGCCCCGACCGCCACCGAGCTGGCACCAGCGGCGGCGGAGGGGCAACCCTCCCGTTTTACTTCCGCGACAGCGCCGCCGCCCCGCGACGGTTTGGGCTCTTATGAGACCTGACAGGTCAAGCGCCCTTCTTCATGAATCCTCTTCATGGCCTCACATCGGCGTCTCTCCTTCCGTCGGGGGCGGCTGCCGTGCCTCCGGGGACTGTCCAGGCGGAACGTCGCGGTTCCATGACGCGCCCACCGGCGCGTCCATCCTCCTGTCCGGCTCGGTTGGCCGATGCCGGCCCCGTGACCACGATGCCCGGTTCGGGCGGCGCCACGTTCCGGGGGGCGGGACCCATCCGAGGGACGGTGCCGCGTCCTGCGGCGAACCATGGACCCGGTCGGTCACACGCCCTGCCCGTTTTCTCCGGAAGGCCCCGTCGGGCCGCCCGGGTGTTCCGTTTTTCCGTTGCCCTCCCGCGTTCAGGCCTTCGACAGGACGGCGCCCTGCGGCACCAGGCCGGTGGTGGCGAACCGCCACAGCGCGACGAGCAGCCTGCGGGCCAGCGCCACGATCCCCCGCCTGCGCGAACGCCCGTCGCGGGCGCTCACGTAGTTTCGGAACCACGCGGAGAGGGCGCTTTCCGGCTGGTGCCCCGTCCAGCGCCAGGCCATCCGCACCGGATGCCTGCGCGGCATCGCGCTGCCCGCCTTGCCGGGCCTCTTGCCGTGACCGCCGCCACAGCCCGCGGACGGGACCGGCGCCAGCCCCGCGAGGCTGGCCAGTTCGCGGCGGTTGCGCAGCTCCCTGCAGGAGAGCCCGCGCCCGGCATCAGCGCGTCGTTCGGGCCGATCCCGCGCAGCCGGCCCGGCGCCGCCGCGTGGCGGGCGTTCGCCGGGGCAGGTGCGGCCACGGGCCGCGGGCCGTCGGGCTCCGGGACCGGACAATGCCCACCCCCGCAGGTTCCGGTGGAATGCCCGTCGGTCTCCGCGTGAAGGCCGTCCAGGGCCTTCCCGGCCGCATCCAGCATCTCGACCTCCGGTCGGCCCTCACACGCCCGGATGTCCACTGGCGGCCCACCGTCCAGCCGCCCTCCAGACGCAGCCGTCCCACGACCTGCTCCGGGCTCCAGCCCTCCCCGGAAGCCCCTCCACCTGCGCCCAGCGGTCGGGCGTCATCTTCCTCGGGTTCGGGGAAGCCGCGCTGCGGCGGGCCTCCGCCCTGCCCTGCGCCTCCCCGGGGCTGTACCCCCCGTCGCCGGCGTTCCGGCGGAGCTCCCGCCAGACCGACGTCCGGTCACGGCCCAGACGGGCCGCGATGGCACCATCCAAGAGCCCGCTTTCCTTCAGCGCGCCGATCCGGCATCTCTCCCCATGGGTCAGGTGGCGATGGCCCTCGGGCATGGCAGTCTCCCCTGTTTGGTCACAGGGACTGTCGCCGCCTGCTGGCCGATACGCAACATCATGCGACCGGAAAACCGGCCACCACCGCCACTGGTGTTGCACTTCAGGTTGGAATGGGGCGACAGCATTGTCACAATGTTCACGGGAACATGATATTCAATGTGTGAACGTGACTTGCAGAATGGATTCCATGTTCCATATGGTCGAACCCGACCTTGCATCAAAGGAGCATCGATATGGTCACGGCGGCAACATATACTTGGTGAACTGACTTCGACCGCATTCCAAGGCATGATTCGTCCGCCGCCGCATCTTCGGATGCACCGGGTCCGGCGTGTCGGCGACTATCCGACAAGCCGATGCCGGTCATGGGTGATGATCCGGAAGTTGTCGGTGACGGATTCCGTGATCGCCTCCCATTCGTTGGGCAGCGTTTCGTTGAAGAATGCGAAGATCGCTTCGGTGAACTGGCGGAAGTCCGCATGGAAGCGGTTGTGCGTCACGTGGCGGTGCATGACGCCCCACAAACGCTCGATGGGGTTCAGGTGCGGCGCATAGGGTGGCAGGAAGTGCAGCCGGATGCGGCGCCCCGGCCGCTCCAGGAACGGCTTGAGCGCCTTCGCGTGATGGTAGCGGGCGTTGTCCAGGAAGACATGGATCACCCGGCTGTCGGGATGGGCGCGCTCCAGCTTCCTCAGAAGCCGCAGGCTCGTCCCGGCATCGATCCTCTCGCCCTCCACCAGCGTGAGCCTCATCGTCTCCAGGTCCAGCGCCCCGTGCAGGTTCAGGCGCCGCCGGCCGGTCGTCGACCTGATGGCGGGCCTGTCCTCGCGGACGAACCAGCCATGCGCCGGCCGGCCTTGCCATTCGGGGTGGACCGCGTCGGCGAAGACGACCGTCTCGTCGGGGAGCAGCCCGCGCATCAGTTGCTCGTAGCGCCGGATGAAGGCTTCCTGGGCTTCCCTGTCGGCCTGCCTCGGAAGCGGTTTCGGCTTGATGTACTCGAATCCCAGCCTGTGCATCAGCTTGATCGCGCCGCCGCGGGTGTATTCGACGCCGTGGCGCTGCAGGATGGCGGCCCGGACCTCGTTGGTGTCACGCGGCGGGCTGTCCCGGAACATCGCCCTGAGCGAGGCCTCCTGGCCCCGGGTCAGCTTGCCCTCCCGTTCCGGATACGCCGCCGGGTCCAACGAGGCGAGGCCCGTCCTGCGGAACTCCCGCAGCCAGCCGCGCACCGTGTCGGGGTCGAGATGGAGAATCCGGCAGACGAGGCGGACGCTGTTCCCGTCGTCAAGCGCAACGAGCGCGTTCGCGCGCCGCACCTTGAGCGCCGCAACCTTGCGCCCGCGCATGACCGCAAGAAGCGCATCGCGCTCCGCGGATGTCAGGATGGAACCGGCCCCGGACATGACGTCTGTCAATGATGTTCACTGCTCGTTTTGACGGACATCTGGAACGTTCCGCGAATCATGTCAACCCGCAAGGGCGAATTCAGGACTCCGAGTATACTACCAAAAAAGCTGGAATACGGAAAAACGCAATCCCATAACGGGTACCGAAGGCAATGACAATGGTCCCAACGGCCTTGTCGGCGGCAAGGGCAACGATATCATCCGTGGTCTAGACGGCAACGACCTTCTCTGGGGAAGGGACGGTTCCGACGAGCTGATCGGCGGCAAGGGCAACGACTTCCTGGAAGGCGCGAGAGGCATCGACGGCCATCTGGCTTACGATATCTACACGTTCAGGCCCGGTGATGGCTTCGATTACATCAACATCTTGCAGCTCCACAAGGAAAAAGCCGGGGACCTGATCCATCTTAAGGCGGCCAACGGCGCCGATCCAAACGTGGATTTCCGTGAATACGACGGCGATGCCGTCATCATGTACGGGGATGGCGGTGGAAACAGCACCTATTATTTCCGTGGCGATGAAGGACCCCGCAACCCCGCCGGGGACGGTGGCGGTACCATCCGCATCGGCAACATGACGCTGGACCAGCTCAAGGCATCCAACCTGCGTCTGCATCTCACCGGCGACGAACGCGACAACCGCCTCAAGGGCGCCTGGGGCGATGATATCCTCGAAGGCGGCGAAGGCAATGACCGTCTGAAAGGAAAAACCGGCGAGGACAGGTTATTCGGTGACGATGGTAACGATTTCCTGCATGGTGGCCGCGGTGACGATTTCCTGCATGGTGGTGTCGGTAACGACATATTGCGCGGCGGGCGAGGCGACGACGTCCTCTATGGCGGCGGCGGCGACGACACGCTCAACGGCGGTCTGGGCGATGACACGCTCACCGGCGGACAGGGAAGTGACCGCTTCCATTTCATCCAGGCAGACGAGGCCAGTGTGAACACGATCACCGATTTCGAGGATGGTGTGGACAGACTTGTCATCCGCGGACAGGCTTTCGATGATCTGGCCATCACCCAGGAAGGGAAAGATGCAGTCATCCGTTACGACAACGCCGTGATCACGCTGGAGGACATTCAGGCCTCACTGCTGACCGAGGCCGATTTCGATTTCATCGCCTGAAAAGGTTTATCCCTTCGACCAAGGCGGGTCAACATTCAGCAGTTCCCGCTAGCCGGTTCGCTGGCCCGCTGATGGCCGGTTTGGTGGCGCCGTTCGGGCCGGGCGCTCCGTGTGCGCATGGCTGATGGCCGGGCGGCTGTCCGGTCTGAAAAAGTTTCGGCGAAGGGCGGGATCGGGGTGGTTCGGGCGTGGTCGGGGCGGCCACCGACCGGCGCGGACCAGACCGGGGTGGTCCTCCCTGCCGGGCTGCCCGGCGATGGCCCGGCAGGGTGTCCTCCAGTCCGGGAACGCGAATGTCCTGCCCGGTTCCCGCAGCCTGCTGCACAGGCAGGGGCTGCGTCCCTGGCGCCGCCGCGCCCTGCCGGACAGCGGGCAGCGGCGCCGCTGCGCCCGGGCGGTCAGGAACGCGGGCATGGCGGGCGTCGGGAGGACGTCCGCCAGATGGCTGTGGCCATGGCCGAAACCGTTCCCGGACCTATATGGATCCCTCGCCCCGGTGTCCGGGACGTCCCGTTCCCGGTGGCCCACCTGCGGCGGCCGCACCGCATGACGGACATCACCGTGTCCCGTCCAAGCGGGAGGTCGGTGACCCACGGGAACCTCTGCATGCCTCCTTTCGCGTCGGTCTCCCCGCATCCGGGCATGCTGGCTTTCAGGTGGAGGTTCGCGTCGGTGGGCGGCAGGCCGTGGTCCCACCCGGACCGCTGGACGGCGCCGGCCTTCCTGCCGCGCCTCTCCCATGTCTGTCCGGGTTCGCTGGCCCCGGACCAGCCGACAGCGGTCCGTGGCCGCCGGGCCTCCCCCCGGGCATGAAGGGAGGATCCCTTTCCTCGATGGCCTGCTGCGCGGCCCGTTGGACGCCAGCCCGTCCCCGGCGACGGCCGCCTTCATGTGCGGGTGCTCCCGGCGCAGGTCCCCGACGGGCCGTTTCGCCGCGTTCCGCCCGCAGCCGTTCCTCCCCGGGCCGTCCCCTTTCCGGATCGGTTCCGGCGCCAGCGGCGGCACCTCCCCGATGCCGGGATGGACGTAAGCGACTAAAGCGCAACGTAGCGCATTCGCCTTGATCCGCGGCGCCGGAGTGCGGGAGGTTTCCCCGGTCGATTCAACGTGACCGGAGGACTGTCCATGACGGTGGATGTGGATGCAATGGCAGACGGCGGCCAGGCCCGGAGGGTCCGGAGCGAGGCCGAGTGGGAGGAGCTGATGGCGGCGTTCGGGCGCTGGGACGGCTCGCAGGCCAGTTTCTGCGAGAGTCGCGGGGTTCCGGTGAAGACGTTCCAGAGCTGGCGCCGCAGGCGCGGCCTCACCGGCGGTGCGGCGTCCGGTGGCTTCGTCGAGGTGGTGGCGGCGGAGCCGGGCTGGGACGTGGAGCTGTCGCTCGGCGGCGGCGTCACGCTCCGCCTGAGGCGGTCCTGATGTTGGGCGGATGGCCGCCGGGCGGCATCTGGCTGGCGGTCGAGCCGGCGGACATGCGCCGCAGCTTCGACGGGCTCTGCGGGCTGGTCACCAGCCATCCCGTGGGGAACCCCGCCGGCGGGCGCTGGTATGTGTTCGTGAACCGGCGGCGGACGATGGTGAAGATACTCGGCTTCGAGCACGGGGGCTACTTCATCTGGGCCAAGCGGCTGGAGCGGGGCCTGTTCGCGTCGCCGGCCACGCCGGGGCGCAGGTCCGTTTCGCTGTCGCGGACCGGGCTTTCGGCGCTTCTGGACGGGATCGACATCACCGTCCGGCGCCGCCGCATGCGCTATCCGGCGGCGGCGTGAAGCCGGCCCGCCGTGGCCCGCCCGACGTCGGAGGCCATCGGGCTGGCGGCGAACAGCGCCTTCCACCGCCTCGGCGTCAGCTCGCCGACCCGGTCGGCCGGATGGGTGTCGACGGGAGGCAGGACGTCGGTCAGCCAGACGCGGGGGTCGACGCCCTGCATCCGGCAGGTGGCGAGCAGCCCGTTGACGGTCCCCACGTTCTCCGCTCCGTCCAGCGTCCATGCGAAGAGCCAGTTGCGCTGGCCGAGCTTCACCGGACGCAGCGCGTTCTCCACGAGGTTCGTGTCCGGCGGCACGTCGGGGTCCCAGGGAACGTCCCCAGCGCCGCCCACCGCTCCGTGGCGTAGGCGATCGCCCTGCGGACCGGATGCCGCGGGGTCAGCGCCGGATCCTCCAGCGTCCGGTCGCACCAGTCCCGGAACGCGGCGACCGCCGCCCGCGACCGGGTCCGCCGCGCCGCCAGCCGCCCGGCCGGTGTCCGGTCCCTGATCTCCCTCTCGATCCTGTAGATCGCGCCGATCAGGTCCAGCGCCGCCCCGGCCATCTCCGGGTGGGTGTCCTTAAGCTCCTCGAAACCGCGTCTTGCATGGACCCAGCACGTCTGGTGGGTGACCGCGCCGCCGCGGGCCGCGACATAGGCCTCGTAGGCGCCGTAGCCGTCCGTCACCAGGGTTCCGCTGTAGTCGCCGAGGAACCTCACCGCGTTCCCGTGCTTCCTGGAGTCCGAAAAGGGGAACACGACCTCGCCGCGGTCGCCGAGCACCGGCCAGAGGTAGCCCTTCCTCATGCTCCCCGGCCTGCCCGGGTGCCGCCCGGCGCGGATCGGGGTCTCGTCCATCTGGATGACGGCGCTCCCGGCACCGAGCGCCACTGGGCCTCGTGGACCGGCTCCAGCAGCGAGATGGCGCGGTTGGCCCACTGGCTCAGGGAGCCCCGGTTGACGGTGATGCCGGCCTCGGCCAGCATCCGGTGCTGCCGGGAAGGCGGCAGGTGCCACATGAACTTGTCGATGAGCATCCCGGCGACGAAGGAGACGTCGGCGCAGCTGCTCTTGAAGACGCCCTCGCGGGCCGGGGCGGACACGGGCCGGTCGGTCCCCCTGACCTTGACGGTGAGGTAGCGGTAGCGGATGACCACGTGCCGGAACTCCACAGCGGCGAGCCGGCAGTGGACGCGGTCGCCAACGACCTCGTAGCCGTCCTCCGGCAGCCCGTCGACCTCCGGCGGCGTCACGGTGATGTCGAGCACGGGAGCCTTGCCGCTGAAGCGCAGCCCGGCGTCGCCCACCGAATCGCCGCGCTCCTTCCGGCGTCCGGGCTTGCCGCCGCCGCGGCTGCCGTCGCTGTCCTGCCCGTCCTGCCCGGAGGGGGCGTCGGAGCCCTTCCCGTGCCTCTCCGAGCGCGGGCCGTACAGGTCGCGCTCCAGCCGGGCGACCTGGGCCGTCAGGGCGGCGACCTGCGCCAGGAGTCCGGCGATCCGCCCCTCCTGGGCCGCGACCGTGGCCGCCTGCAGCCCGGACAGTTCGACCAGCGACCGGAGCGGTTCCTCCGCCTCCGGCGGCAGGGCGCCGGTCCCCAGCCAGCGGGACAGCTCCCGCCCGAGCCCGCCGATCCCGCCGGCGTCCGGCGAAGCCGTCCGCCCGTCCGTCCCCGATCCCGCATGTGCCACCATGGTGGCCCCCGAAGTGATTCGTCCAGATGGCCACTCACTACCGGGCGATGCCCTATACTGTCAAACAGGAAAGGGATGGATGGGACCAGACCGGACGCCGTACTTTAACCGCTTACGGATGGACGACCGGGGCCCCAAGGGCCTGGTGATGGTATGTCCCCGTCCCGTCGCGGCGCTCCCTGCCGCAGCGGCTGCGGCGGCTGGCACTGCGGGAGGAATGGTACCCGGCGCCGTCGACGGAGACGAGCGGATGGCCGCCGGACACCGTCCACCCCTCCAGCACCTTTCCGCGCCGCGGCGCCGCGTGGATGCCCGTGAAGCGGCGGCGGAGGTCCCGGGGGCCGGCCCCGTCCAGCCGCTGGCGCATCCAGGTGTCCGGCGGCGCCCGCCCCACGCCGGACAGCGGGCGGAGGTTCCGCGCCATCACCGGATCACCGCCGCCCCGGACCTGCCGGCCGGACCGCGGCAGTGACGGTGTCCTGGACGCGAACACCGCGGGGCCCGACATCAGGCAGCCGGAAAGGCCGATGCCACGCGTGCCGCCCGGGTCGGCGATGCGGTGGAGGCATGCGCGCACCGCGGGAGGCATGCCGGGCATCGACAGATGCTTTCGCAGGGAATCCCTGGACATTTTCCTGCTCGGCTTTTGCCTGTTCTGCAGCGGAATGGCCGATCCGGCGTGAAAAGTCCACGAAAAAAAATTCGCGACGCCCGCGCAACAGACTGATAATGAAAGAAAAGAATTCCTGACGGGAATTGCTGGTCAACATTCTGTGCCGGAGGGGGTTGACGCGGCGCTGTGTTCGCCTTTTGTTCCTCCCATGCCAGACCGATGGAAAGACGACCGCCCCATGTCACGCCAGAAGTCCGGGGAGCTCCTGCCGGACGACGGCGCCTGCGCCCGGCACTTTGCCCAGCTGCGCTGGGGCAAGGGCTTCGCGTGCCCGGCCTGCGGCGGGACCAGAGGCTGGGAGCCGAGGGGGAGCGCTGCCGCCGGGAGTGCGCGGACCGCCGGCGCCAGACGTCGGTGACGGCGGGCACCGTGACGCACCGCTCCCGCCTTCCGCTCAGGACGTGGTTCCCTGCGGCCCATCTCATGGCGACGCACTCCAACGGCATCTCCGCGCTGCAGCTTCAGGCGCAGCCGGGCATCGGAAGCTACAGGAGCGCCTGGCTGCTTCCCCGGAAGCTGCGGCGGGCCATGGTGGACCCGGACCGGAGCCCGCTGCAGGGGATCGCGGAGGTGGACGGGGCGTCGGTGCCCTGCCGCGACGGCGGCGGGCCGGAGGGCGGAGCGGCAGGACGGGGCGGCGGCGCGGCGGGCCGGATCCCCGTCGCCGGGGCCGTGGAGCTGTCGGAGGACGGCAGTCCACGCCGCATCCGGCTGGAGACGGTCGGGGACTACGGCGCCGAAGCGCTCCATGGCTTCATCGCCGGGGCGGTCGCGCCGGGCGCCTGGGTCGTCACCGACGGATGGAGCGGATACACCGGCCTGCCGGACAGCCCGCGCGGGCGCAGGGTGGCCGGCGGCCGCCCGGCCCACAAGGTCCTGGGGTGGATCCACCGGGTCTTCCCCGACCTCAGGCGCCGGGCCATGGGCGTGTACCACGGGCTGCGCAGGAAGCATGCCCAACGCCATCTGGACGGGTCCGTCTTCCGATGGAACCGCCGCCGCCACCGGCGGACCTCCTTCGACAGGCTCCTGGGCCTCGGCCTCGGGCTGCCGCCCGCGACGTACCGCGACCTCACCGACCCGGGCGCCTGACGCCCGCGGACCCGCGCCCGGACTCCGCCCCGGCCCGCGGCGCCGACCCCCAGTCCCCCAGAATCCCGATCCTTCCAGCTCCGGACGGGCCGCCGCGTGGCGGCAGCCCGGATTCCGCCGGAATCCGGGAAACCGGCCGTCAGACCGCCGGCACAGCATGTTGCGGTGCCGTAGTCAAAGGGATAAGCCTTTACGGAAATATACCCGTCAGGTGGAAAAATTATGCCCGACGTGACAGGGGTGGCGTTCTGTCATCCTGAGTCCCACAGAGGCCAACATCACCGGCCGCTATCGAAGCAAGCGTCGGCGAAAGGCGACGGCACCTCCATTCGCCACACAGGGAGCTATATCGCGTGGCCTGCCTTGGACACACGGATTCCGTCTAAACGTAGCCGCTGGTAGAGCAGGCTCGTGCTGTCCGAACTTGACCAGCTTTCCGTGGGCTCCTGCCATTACTGCGGTACTGACGCAGCCCGGCTATATGACCGTCTACTCGGGCGGTGCCGCCTTCTTCCAGTTCAGGCAGTCGCCGAGCATTGCCATGAGCATGAAGGCCCGCCCGAGGTCGTCGTAGCGCTGCGGCAGCAGTGGTCCGAGCCGACCAAGCGCGGGATATGGCGGCCGAAGCGGAACGCGGTGCCTAGGGAATGCTCCCTTACAATCAACACGTTCCAGATGCGCCTATGGCCGAGGCCCTCTGTGCGCCCTGCGCCGTCACCGGAACCCCTGTCAGCCCTAGGCAGCGCGGCTCCCGAACGCCTCCGAGACAAGGCCGTTCGGGAGCTTGAGTGCTTCGCAGGTCGGCTTCAGATTGTCCATGGCCACCCCAATAAAGAACGGAAATCCTGTGCGCGCAATGTCAAGCGGCTTGGATAGTGCTGAACTCAACGTCACGCATTCCCTGTTTCACATTGAATCGCTACCTTGGTGGTCTTCAGGTTCGGTCTGCTGCAAGCGACCAGGAGTCGCGCGGTCCTGGTGTGAGACGAGGCAGGACGATACCCCGTCAACACGAAGTTGATCCTTTCGGGCAGTTTCTTCCCGGAATCCTAGATTCCCAGTCGATCGCGCAGAGAATGCCAAGCCATCGCCAGCGCCAGCAAGGGTGGCCGAAAAACAATGTGCCCCGGAAACGGTGCGGATCGGACGGAGGTCATCAGATTGAACCCATCAGCATCTCCCTTGATGGCGTCGGCCATCAGTTTTCCGGCGAAAGTCGCAAGTGCAACGCCGTGACCGGAATACCCGGAAGCCGACCAAAGCTGTGACCCCAAGCGAGCGAAATCTGGCATGCGGCTGCGCGTTATGGCCAGTGTTCCACCCCAAGCGTAGTCGATTCCAACATTCGAAAGCTGCGGGTAAATCCTGAGCATTGGCCTGCGAACGATGGCCGCGATGTCCCTTGGAAACCGAAGACCGTAACTTTCACCGCCACCGAAGATGAGTCGACTGTCCTCCGACAATCGCCAGTAGTTGACGACAAACCTGCTGTCGGCGACTGCGATATCGCGGGCAAGGACCTCGTTTGCCCGATGTTCCAGCGGTTCAGTCGCCACAATGAAATTGTTGATTGGCATGATCCGTGCGGCGACGTCGCGGTTGAGCCGTCCGAGATAGCCGTTGCAGGCCAGCACGACGTGGTCCGCGCATACGACGCCCTCTGCCGTCGTTACGGTTCCGTCCGTGATGTCCCTAACCTCGGAGCGTTCAAATATATGAACTCCAGCCGTGGAAGCGGCTCGGGCCAAACCCAGCGCAAAGCGAAGGGGATGCAGGTGGCCAGCGCCCCAGTCAATCATTCCACCCTGAAACGAGTCGGAACCAACAAGCGACCGAAGTTCCATTCGCGAAAGCGGTTCAATCAGTTCGTAACCGTAATCCCGTCGCAGTTTGCGGGCGTAGGCCTGACTCATCTGCGCTCCGCTCTGGGTCCAGTCCGCATGGGCGACACCGTTCCGCCACGCGGCATTGATTCCATGTTTGGAAAGCAAGTCCCTTACCAAGGCTTTGGCATCTTCCCCCACATTCCAGAGTTTCCGGGCGACTTCTGGTCCATATACCTGTTCGAGATAGCCCTGATCCCTGCGCTGGCCGGAGCCAACCTGTCCGCCATTGCGCCCCGAAGCACCAAATCCGACTCTCTGCGCTTCGATGAGCGTCACTTCCACACCCATCTGGGCGAGATGCAAAGCGGCCGACAGGCCGGTCAGACCTCCACCAACCACGCAGACGTCAGTGCGCGTTTCGCCGTTCAGTTCCGGAAACGGCTTGGGCGGGTCCACCGTAGACGCATACCAACTGTCCGGATATTCACCTCGCCGATCATTCGCGAAGAGCGGATTCATACGTTTAACAGCAGGTATTCCCGTTCCCAAGGCGAGATGACCTGCAGGAAACCCTGGTATTCCCGGTCCTTTACTGCGGCATATGTCATGCAGAATTCGTGCCCCAGCACCTCCTGCATGGCTCGATTTGCCCGAAAGAGGTCAAGCGATTCGCTGAGATGCTGGGGAATTTCAGGGGTGCTTTCGTGCGCGTCGCCCTCGAACGCTCGCCGTGGAGACCGGCCTTCAGCAAGACCTAGGTAACCACACCCGAGGGAGGCTGCGAGTCCGAGATAGGGATTGCAGTCCATCCCGGCCAGGCGGTTTTCCGCCCGTCGGCTCTCCGGCGCACTCACCGGCACGCGGATTCCCGTCGTGCGGTTGTCAATTCCCCATTCGAGATTGATTGGTGCCGCATGGCCGGGCACATAGCGTCGATAACTGTTCACATACGGTGCCAGAACGGCGATGACCGAAGGAAGGTGGGTCTGCAGGCCCGAAATGAAGTGCAGGAAGGCGGGTGTCGAGTGACCGTCGCGGTCCGAGAAGATGTTCCGGTGAGTGCTCGCGTCCAGTACGGAATGGTGGATATGCATTGCCGAGCCGGGCTCGTCTTGGATCGGCTTGGCCATGAAGGTGGCGAAGCAGTCGCGCCGGTGCGCGGCCTCTCGGATGAGTCGCTTGAAGTAAAAGATCTCATCCGCAAGTCGCACGGGATCGCCATGGCGCAGGTTGATCTCGATCTGGCCGGCGCCGCCTTCCTGGAGAATGCCATCGATCTCGAAGCCCTGCGCTTCGGCAAAGTCATAGATGTCGTCGATTATTGGACCGTATTCATCGACGGCACTCATCGAATAGGCTTGCCGTGCGGCCGCACGTCGGCCTGAACGACCCAACGGCGGTTCGATCGGCTGACCTGGGTCTGTGTTTCGAGAGACCAGGTAGAATTCCATTTCGGGGGCCACAATCGGAACCCAGCCCCTCTCCATGTAGAGATTCACGACGCGTTTCAGAACATTGCGAGGGGATACCGGAACCGGAGCCCCGTTCTGGTCCTCTATATCGTGGATGATCTGAAGCGTTCGGTCGAAGGCCCAGGGCGCGGCTGTCGCCGTCGAAAGGTCGGGCCTTAGAACCATGTCCGGTTCGGTTCCGTTCCTGCTGGACTCAACCCAATCGCCAGTGATCGTCTGAAGAAAGATTGAATCGGGAAGGTGGAAGTGGCTCTGGGTGGCAAATTTACTCGCTGGCATCGCCTTGCCGCGGGCTATGCCGGCCAGATCCGCGACTACGCATTCAACCTCGCTCAGTCGGTGTCCCTCGACGTAGGTTCGGGCACTCTCGGGAAGGTCTCCGATCCAATCATGCATGAGGGTTTCCGGACATGATGAAGAAGTCGCGAATCCGGTCGGCAAGGACTCTGGAGTCCACCGGTCGGTCAAGTCTCCCCAATGCTTCGTCAAGCAGGTCGTCGGGTACAGTTCCTCTGCCCCTCACGGCAATGAGGTCTTTCAGGAAATCGCTACGAAACTCTGGATGCGCCTGGACGGTAAATGCCCGGTCGCCGTAAGCCAGTGCCGCTATCCGGCAGAACGGGTTCCGAGCAATCACCGCTGCACCGTCCGGAACCGAGACAACCTGATCCTGATGCCATGCGTTCAGTGCCAGATGCCCAGCATTATCAAAATCATACATCTGGCGTCCCACGGCCCATCCTCCCGGGAATTTTTCCACCTTCCCCCCTAGCGCCTGTGCGACAATCTGATGGCCGAAGCAAATTCCAACCGTTGGCAATCGTGCGCTCAATGTCGCACGGATCAGTTCCTCCAACGGTTGGATCCAGGGATGATCCTCATACGCCCCGTGCCTTGATCCGGTGATCAGCCAGCCGTCAGCTTCTTCCGGCCGTTCGGGAAAGACCATGTCCACAACCGGATAGCAGGAGAAGGTGAAACCGTATCCGCCGAGAAACGACTCGAACATCGAGTCGTAGTCGCCGTAATCCGGAGTTAGCGCGTCAGCCACATGGCCAGCGAGCAGGATGCCGATACGCATGCAAAGTCCATTCGCTTCGTTTTCCGGAGCCTAATGGCGGTTTTCGCAACCGGCAAGAGAGACACGTCCTTTGCCCACAGTCGAAACCCTTTCAGCGAATCAGGTTCGGTCGCAGCCGAAGCCTGGCACGCCGTTCCTGCGGTAGGTGACGGTTGAGGTGGCGGTTGATAAATCCGAATCCCGCGATCACCACCAGCGTCAGCAGTATGAAGTAGAATGCCACAATCGGGTAGGGAATGAACGGGTTGAACGTCTTGTCGGCAAAGTAATTCGCGTAGTAGAGTGCGTCTCCCTGTTGCTTCCAGGTCGGGAATCCCGAGAAAAAAACGAGAGTTGTGGCGTGAAACAGGAAGATCGCTTCATTGGTGTAGGCAGGCCAGGCGAGTCGCATGGCGGTAGGCCAGATAACCTTTCGGAAACGCTTCCATCCAGTGAAACCATAGGCGTCCGCGGCCTCAACCTCCCCACGTGGCACGGCCCGCAAAGCACCAAGGAAGATCTCGCCCGAGTAGGCCGCCGTGTTCAGCACCAGAACAATCAATGCGCCTGCCTGGGCCGAAGTTAGCCATGGCAGGTATCCCGCCTGCTTGACACGTAGGAAAATGAAGTAGGCAAGAAAAAACTGGATGAACAGGGGAGACCCGCGAAACACGAGAATGAACCACTCAGCAGGCTTGCGGAACCACGGATTTGGTGAGACCTTGGCAAGTGCCGCCGCGTTGGCAATGAAGAACCCGACCGCAAGTGCAAGTACTCCGAAATAGACGTTCCAGATCAGGCCCGAGCCAATCAGAGTGAACTGCTGGCATATCGTGAAGTCTTCCCTCGGTAGCAGTCGCTCGCCGATGCCGACCGCCCTAAGCCCATATGCCTGTATCGTCTCCCAGCAGGTCATGCCGGCGTTCCAGCCATTGCCTGCCCGTGGGAGAGTCTATTCGTGATCCGATTGAGAGCGATTTCCGATACCTTTGTGAAAGCGAGGTAGAAGACAAGCAGGCCGAGGAAATACCAAAGCCTCCAGTCGCCATGCGGATAATCCGAAAATCTCGCCTGCTTTGTGCCACCGAGTTCACGGGCCCAGTAGACGATATCCTCCACTCCAAGAAGGAACAGAAGGGGGGTGGCCTTGATCAGGATCATCCAGAGATTGCCGAGGCCAGGCAGTGCATAGATCCACATTTGTGGGACAAGAACGCGCCGGAAAACCTGACCACGGGTCATGCCGTATGATTCTGCGGTCTCAAGCTGACCACGGGGTACTGCGGTCATCGCACCATAGAGAACGTTCGCGGCGAATGCTCCGAAGACAATCGCAAAGGTAAGTACCGCGAGGAAGAATCCGTACACCTCATGTACCCACTGCGGTGCGTTGCCCAAAGGCAGCTTCGCCTGGGGGCAGACAACGAAGTCATTGCCCTGCCAAATCGCTTCGGTCCAGCCGGGGCAGAGCGCCTTGTGACGCAACAGTTCGAAGGCCTGATCGAGCGCAATGACAAAGAACAGGAAAAATGCTATGTCCGGCACTCCGCGCACTACGGAAATGTAAGCCCTTCCGAACCACCTAAGTGGCAGAAAGCCGCTGCGTGCCGCCGTCGCGCCCCCGAATCCGAGCAACAATGCCGCCGGCGCGGTAATGGCCAGCAATGCGAATACCGTCAGTAATGACCAATACAGCCCTAGGTGCTTACCTGTAGTAAGATAGCATGCCAGCCAGGTAAGCCCCGCAATGGTTTCTGGATCAGAGCAGAAACTGAATATGGCTTGGATTCCTCAGGATGGTTCCGGACCCGCCGGAGCAGGTCGCGGAATGATTCGTCGGCTCACTGCGGTTTCGGCCCATGAAATGAGTCGGGTCCGCAGGAGAGTTCCAGCCGAGCTGGCCCTAAAAGGTCTCGCCAATCCCCCATTTCTCGATCAGCGCGTTCAGCGAACCGTCGTCCTTCATGGATTGGATCGCCATGTTGAACCGCTCTTTCAGTTCACCGTCCGATTCACGGAGTCCCATTCCGACTCCGCCGCCGATCAGTTCCTTCTGATCAAGCAGCATTAGGTCCGGATCGTCTTCTGCGAACGGCATTAGATAGGAATTGTCGGCGAGCACTGCATCTGCCTCGCCGTTCTTGACGGCGGCGACCGTCTCTTCAGGAGTTGCGAATTCCACAAGAGTCCAGCCCATTTCTGAAACGAATGCCGCTTGGATGGTGTTCGTTTGTGCCGCGATCACCGCCCCTGCCGGATCGATATCATCGGACATAGCCAGGTAGGACGATGGGTCAGGCTGCGAGTAGTTCTGGGTGAAGTCGATGACTTCGTCACGCTCAGCGGTGATTGACATTCCTGCCATGATCGCGTCGTAATTTCCGGACACGAGGTTGGGGATTATGGAATCCCAATCGTTGGTTACCCACTCGCATGTCAGGCCTGCGCGCTCGCATAGCTGATCTCCCAGTTCGCGTTCGAATCCGTCGACCTCCCCTGCGTCGTTCAGGAAGTTCCAGGGGGCATAGGCTCCCTCGGTACCGATGCGAACGACGGAATGGCCATCGGCCATGGCCATACCTGCGCCAAGCGACAGTGCGGAAAGTGTAAGGATCAGGTTCTTCATTGTCTTGCTCCCATTTTGATTTGTGGTGGCCCGGGCGCTCCCGGACACTCGGTTACCGTTTCCGGTACTGTCGCGGCGGCCTGTGAACCGCAATGCTGGCAGTCCCGGTGAAACGACAGTTCGCGCAGTCTCATGTGGTCTGCACATGGCTGAGGAACTGCCGCAGGCGGTCAGTTGCCGGGTTGCCGAAGAGTTTCCCGGGTCTTCCTTCCTCCTCGATTCTCCCTTTGTGAAGGAACAGGACATGGTCCGAGACATCGTTGGCCATGGCCATGTCGTGGGTAACGAGCAGCATTGTGCGACCCTCATCCGCCAGTTCCTTGATGACCTTGACGACCTCCTGCTCCAGTTCTGGATCCAATGCGCTCGTAGGCTCGTCGAACAGCAATGCCCTGGGCTCCATACAAAGTGCGCGGGCGATCGCGGCTCGCTGCTGCTGTCCACCAGAAAGCTGCAATGGGTAGGCATCGCACTTGTCACCGATCCCCACCTTTTCGAGATAGCCGCGCGCCGCGCGTTCGACGTCGTGCCTTGCGCGGCCGAGAACGGTTACGGGCGCCTCCATGACGTTCTGAAGGATTGTCATGTGGGACCAGAGATTGAACTGCTGGAAAACCATGCTGAGGTTCGTTCGGATGCGCGTGACCTGTGACCGATCGGCCGGTTGCCGCCCCTGGCCACCTCCTTTCCACCGGATTGGTTCACCTTCAAACAGAATCTCGCCCTGCTGGCTGTGCTCCAGGAGATTCGCGCAGCGCAGGAGCGTCGATTTCCCTGAGCCCGACGATCCGATCAGGGAAATCACCTGCCCTTTCATCGCACGCATGCCGACGCCCTTGAGAACCTCCAGGGAACCGAAGCTCTTGTGGAGATCACGGATTTCGATAACGGGCGAAGTTGGATCTGTCACTAGCCTGTTCGCTGAGTAGTTGATTCTGGCCGATTAGCGGGAGATTCATCGGGAATTGCAATGGTTGATTTCCGATCGCGGATTGCAAATCCATCTAATTCCCGATCGGCGGTTCCGTAACTTCCAGATAATGGCGAGGGGAATTCCGGATGATTCCGTTGAGACCCAGGTTGAGTCGGTCGTCGCTGTGCAGTACGGCAACTGCGTCCCTGAGCCCCTGATAGATAAGGTCACTGTCAGTTCCCACGGCGGAAATATAGGGTAGAGCGGGAGTAGGCTTGGTGTGTGCCAACACCCGAAGAGTCGCGGCATGGGCGTCCCAGCGCTTGATCATCCTCCAGGTCACGGCATCGAGCGCAGTCAGGTCGGCGCGTCCTTCGGCTACGGCTCGGGATGAGGCAAGATGCGACCCTGTGAACAGGGTGTTCCCGAATCCGATCGCATTTTCCGCGGCCCATTCCATGGGCGCGGCCCATCCACTCTGGGAAAATCTGTCGTTCACGGCGAGGCAGGCACCTTCGAACTCCGCAGGGGTCGAACGCCGGTCATCCATCCGGACAACGATTTCGCTGAAATAGAACCCGGGTTCGCAGGGCAGGTCGTGTATCGGCGTTGCGACAAGCTGTACTGCGCCATGCAGTCGGGCAAGATAAGGCAATCCGCAGGTCTGGGCAAGCACGAGGTCTGGGCGGCGCCATAGCGACCATAGGTCGATGTCGCGGTCCAGTCGCTCGGGGGCGGCGATGCCTCGGTCCGCCAGCGCTTCCCTTGTCTGGTCCCAAAGCCGATCGTTCGCTTCGAACGTCTCAGGCCGGTCATACATCGGAAGGCCTGCGATCATGCTTTCCGCATCTCGACACGCTTGCGGGCCAGCGCACTATCACGATCGTTCACACCCAGGAGATTTGCCACCAGCCGAAGGAAGGCATCCTCCTCATGGTCGCGCATCCCGTCGGCAAGCACAACTTCCCAAAGCGCCTCAACGACGCCTTCCCGATCTTCATACGGTACCGCGTCCTTGATCGCCCGAGTGAAGCGCACCGTATCGGGCGCCTCTGCCTCCAATGCCTCTGCCTTGGCCCGCAAGCGAGGGGCTTCGAAGGGTGAAAGCCCGTAACGTGCCGCAAGTATGCGGTCAATTCGGGATCCTTCACTTTCGGCATAGTCGCCATCCGACCTTGCGACTCTAACGAGCAGTGCCGCCAACGCTTGACGGGCGTCGGTTTCAGGGAGTGGATCCGGATCAGATCGCGTCAACCGCGAAAGAAGTTCGCTGAGCATGAAGGAACTATAGTCGTCCAACTCATTGTGCGAAAGGGAGGCTCATGGGAAGCGCAACGCAATCTGGCCTGGAATGACCCGATCGATGTTGTGCATGACTCCCCGGTCCCAGGTGGTTACACCAGTCTGGACATGTCCTTGGCGGCCCGCACGAAGTCCGCGAAGAGTGGGTGGGGGGCGAACGGCCGTGACTTCAGTTCCGGGTGGAACTGTACGCCGATGAACCACGGGTGGTCCGTCCATTCCACGATTTCCGGAAGTGTGCCATCAGGCGAATTGCCGGAAAACCTCAGTCCGATCTCCTCCAGCGCTTCCCTATATCGCACGTTGACTTCGTAGCGATGGCGATGGCGTTCCTCGATGGAGACATTGCCGTAGATTCCGGCGACCCGCGTTCCCGTGGCGAGGGTGGCCCGGTAAGCGCCGAGCCGCATTGTGCCTCCCTTGGCATCGTTGATGCTGCGCCTAATTCTCTCGTTACCCCGTATCCATTCCTTCAGGTGATAAACCACTGGTGTGATGCTTTTTCCTCCGCTACCGCCATCAAATTCCTCGGAGCCCGCATCCTTGATTCCGGCTAGATGCCGTGCGGCCTCGATGACAGCCATCTGCATTCCAAGACAGATGCCAAGATAGGGAACCTTATGTGTCCTTGCGAATTCAGCGGCCCTTATCTTCCCTTCGGTTCCACGTTCGCCGAACCCGCCGGGCACAAGTATCGCCTGATATGGCTCCAGATAGGGCACCGGATCCTCCCGCTCGAAGATTTCCGCATCTATCCAGTCGGAATTGACTCTGACGCGGTTCGCCATTCCACCGTGGTTTAGGGCTTCGGCAATGGACTTGTAGGCGTCCTCAAGCATCGTATACTTGCCAACTATTGCGATCCGAACCTCGCCCTCGGCATTGTGGATGCGGTCCTCGACGTCGATCCAGCGGCTAAGGTTCGGCCGCGGCGCCGGGCTGATTCGGAATGCGTCGAGAACCGCCTGGTCGAGACCGGCCTTGTGATAGGCCATCGGGGCCTCGTAGATTGACCTCAGATCATAGGCTGGGATGACGGCTTCGGGCCGGACGTTGCAGAACAGCGCGATTTTCGCCCGCTCCTTTTCGGGAATCTCCATTTCGGATCTGCAGACCAGAATGTCTGGCTGCAGCCCAATCATGCGAAGTTCCTTGACTGAATGCTGTGTGGGTTTCGTCTTCAGTTCCCGGCTTGCCGAAATGAACGGCAGCAGTGTCAGATGCATGAAGATGCACTGATTCGGAGGACGGTCCTGTGCGAACTGCCGGATTGCCTCAAAGAATGGCAGGCCTTCGATATCGCCCACGGTACCACCGATTTCGCACAGCATGAAGTCCGACTCATCCTCGTCAGCGGAAATCCACCGCTTTATCTCGTCGGTAACGTGGGGAATCACCTGTATCGTCTTGCCGAGATATTCGCCGCGACGTTCGTTCTCGAGAACGTTGGAGTAGATTCGCCCCGATGACACCGAGTCGGCCTGCCGTGCGGAAACGCCTGTGAACCGCTCATAGTGTCCCAGATCCAGGTCGGTTTCGGCCCCATCGTCGGTAACGAAGACTTCGCCATGCTCGAATGGGGACATCGTCCCGGGATCCACGTTCAGGTAGGGATCGAGTTTTCGGAGCCGTACGGTGAATCCCCGGGCCTGAAGCAAGGCGCCCAAGGCAGCGGACGCGAGGCCCTTTCCCAAACTGGAAACCACGCCGCCGGTAATGAAGATGAATCGCGCCATCTAGCCATGGCTCCCGTGTCTGATCGCCTGCGCCGTGCCGAAATCCATCGTTCGACTCCGCATATCCACGGGATTCAAGCCTTAGCCCAGATCGAATTGGAATGCAACTGAAACGTAAGATAAAGTGGCCATCTTGCCCCTTTCCGCAAGCCATGGAAATTCCGCACATCTTTCGGTCGTCGCATCAGCTGTATGGCGATTTTCGGCGTAGTGTCTCCATTTCGGCCATTTGTCTGACCTCTGGATATTGAGCGCTGGGCAATCCCATAACGCCATTGCAGTGGCGCGTCGGTGGCCGAGGCGTGTGTCCGCAGAGTGCGGTTGGCGGGTGCGCCAGCACATCGATGAGCGCACAATTGTCCACGGTCTCGGTTCTCTCCGCGTCAAACCTGCCAGTATCGCCATCACTGGCGGCGGATTGCCGAAGGTTCACTGGGTTGCTGCCCTTCGCACCAGCGAACAGCCGGAGTCCGCTGCCAGGCATTCAAAGCGGACGACCGGCACTGCAGGTCGATATATCCGGGATCGATTGATACGTTCTGGCGTTGTGTGCAGGATGTTCGGCGGCGCTTGCTGTCAGTCGGCGCGTGGCGGTGTCGCGGGTTCACTTTCGGTATCGATCGGTGGCGGCAGCAGATCGTCAGCTCCCGGGATGGTCAGCGTCTCCTCAACAGCAAGGTCTTCGAGATCACCGACGACGGACAGGTTGGCCCCATCACGTGCGGCCAAGATCGTCATCACCAAGGACATTGCCATGAACACGGCACCGAGAACCCATGTAAGCTTGCCGAGCGCGGTCGCCGCCGAGCGGCTTGAGACCACGCCACCTCCACCGCCGATGCCCAGCCCCCCGCCTTCGGAGCGCTGAAGAAGCACAATTCCGATCAGAGTGAGTGCAAGGATCAGAAGGATTATGAGGATGACATTTTCCATGCCGAAAGATCCCTTTGGATGCGCCGGTGGGTATCTATCGGTTCAACCTGAACCGCGCAACCCTGATCCGTCAAAAACCGTCTGGGTAGACCTCTTGGCGCGCTCCTGTCCGTCCGGGGCGATGCCCTTGAATGGTTGGCCATCGATGAGCGAAGCGCGGTTCAGTCCTCGAAATAGTCCGAATGGGTTTCCCTAATGGCGGCAACCACGTCATCAAGCCGGGAGAGATGGTGGGAAATCGCCTTGATGACCGCGTCTTCGTCGCGCTCAGCAATGGCATTGACGATTCTGTGGTGGTCGTGAATCAATTCATCCATCGCTGCGGGCTGCGCCAGGCTAAGCATGCAAAGCCGATCGACCTGGGCCTTGTTGTCCGAGATGGTTTCGAAGACGAATTCACTGTCGGCGGCAACGCAGAGCGCCTTGTGGAAATCATAGTCGAGGGCGTGAAAGCGGTCGATGTCCTGATCGCGCATGGCCTCTTCCTGGGCTTTGAGCGATTTCTCCAGCTGCGTACTGTGTTTTCCCAATGGTCGCCGGCAGGCACGCCTTAGGACCTCGCATTCGATCGCCATGCGAATGAACCGTGCGCGCTTGATTTTCTCACTCGAGAAGCGCCGGACGATCGTGGCCTTCTGCGGCTGCACCAGTAGTAGCTCTCGATTGGCGAGCCGAATGAACGCCTCGCGAACTGGCTGGCGGGACACATCGAAGCGGCGGGCGATCTCGACTTCCGAGATCCGCGTTCCCGGCAGCAGCTTGAGGCTGCTGATCTGCGCGTGGAGATAGTCGAACATGTCGTCCGCGCTTGTCCGCCGAGGTTCAGTATTGAAAGCCTGTGTCATTCGAAGCCCGTCCTGTCGAATGGCATGCCTACCATACCAGATTTCGATTGCAACAATGGCGGGCCTGATCTGGTCCGCGGTCGGGAAGCTCGCCGTCATTCAGGGAAATGGCGGAACAGGGCCCAATCCACATTTGACTGCCCTCTGTGTGAGCCAGGTTGGATTGGCGATTTGACATATCTAGGGCGACCGTCGTGAATTTCGATGCGCGACACGAGGTTTTCCGCCAAAGTGACCGGATCTGGGGTCGGACATCGCCGAAGAAATCCCGCTTGGGCTGAGCCATGCGCTTTGGAAACTTGAAGAAGACATGCCCGATGGAGCCGCCTTCATTGATATCCGTCCCATTCCGAAGGTTAAGGATGCGCCGATTGGCCAATTTGCCTCGAACGTTCAGGTCGATGACTTCAGGTGCGGGATGGACCACATAGGCCATCCCTTACCGTGTCAGCATCGACCTCTGGCTGAATTCGCACTTTCAGCACCGCCCGCCTCAATTCGTGTGCGGGGTTCGCTCAGATGAGACGGGTCCATTTCCGGCTGAGGTCGTGCCGCCTCACGTGATCTTTCCGGTACCGTGACGCCCTCGCCATCTTCGCTCACCTCCGGTGTCTCCCCGCAGGCCCAACCTCCATGATTGATCGAGACAACCATGTATCAGCAACGCCTGACGAAATTCGAGTGTTCCCGACCTTCACTGCACTCTCCTTTCCAGTAAGTTCGCACAAAGCGCTTGTTCGATAATGAATACTAGTATACTAGATTACGCAAACGACGTTGCGAATAGCATCAAGGCGGGTGCCGGGAGCTATGGCGGGAGTATCGATAGAGCGCGTATCCAAGCGCTATGGCGCGGTGCAGGTCGTGCACGGCATCGACCTTGACGTCGCTGAACGGGAATTCACCGTGCTGGTTGGCCCTTCCGGATGCGGGAAATCCACGACATTGCGAATGATTGCCGGACTGGAGGAAGTCTCGGAAGGCACGGTCAGGATCAACGGCAGGGTGGTCAACCGGGTCGCGCCGAAGGACCGGGACGTGGCGATGGTCTTTCAGAACTACGCACTCTATCCCCACCTGAATGTTGCTGACAACATGGCATTCGGTCTGAGGATTCGACGGATGCCAAAGGCGGAAATCAAGACCGCTATAGCCGAAGTGGCGCAAGTCCTGGGGTTGACCGAATACCTTGGACGTCGGCCAGCGGATCTGTCGGGCGGGCAAAGGCAACGCGTCGCTATGGGTCGTGCGATCGTTCGTCATCCGAAGGTCTTTCTGTTTGACGAGCCGCTCTCGAATCTTGATGCGAAGCTCCGCACCCAGATGCGGGCCGAGATCAAACGACTTCACAACCGGCTGGGCGTGACCTCCATCTATGTCACTCACGATCAGGTCGAGGCGATGACGCTGGCCGATCGAATCGTTGTCATGAACGACGGTAGCATCGAACAGGTCGGCACGCCGATGGAGTTGTTCAACAACCCTGCAAATACGATTGTGGCCGGCTTCCTCGGTGCGCCGCCGATGAACCAGTTCAAGGGCAGATTGACGGAGAGAGGGGCCCGAATCGGTGGTCATGAGCTCAAGTTTGCCGGAACTGAGAGTGAAGCGGGACGCCAGGTGGTGGTAGGAATCCGTCCGGAGCATGTCTCGCTCAAGGCTGACCCGGGGACGTCAGCGTTGCCGATCACGCTCGAATTGATCGAGCCGCTTGGATCGGAGGCGCTGCTGCACACGAGGTTCGGTGACGTACCCATGGTGCTGAAGGTCGATACACACGGTGATGTCGGCCACCTTTCTGACATCAGTGAAGTCCATGTGCCCGCGGCGCTGGTCCATGTCTTCGACGGCGAAAGCGGCAAGTCACTCCGCCCGAAAGGTGTTTTCGCATGAGCGATGTGGGAGGGAGCCGACAGGAGCCCGCGGGTCGCACCCTAAAGGATCGGCTGGTCTGGCTTTCCGACCACTTCAGGCGTGAATGGCAGATATACCTGATGCTCGCGCCGACCGTCATCTGGTTCATTCTGTTTCTCTACAAGCCGATGTACGGACTTCAGATCGCGTTCAAGGACTACTCGATCTTCCGCGGCGTCGCTGACAGCCCGTGGATCGGTACCGAGCACTTTGAATTCCTGTTCTCGAATGACCAGTTCATCCGCGCGGTGATGAACACCGTCAAGATCAGTGCTCTGAACCTGCTCTTTGGATTCCCTGCGCCGATCATTCTGGCGCTGATGTTCAACGAGATTCTGAACATTTCCTATAAGCGGGTGGCGCAGACCATCGTCTATCTGCCGCATTTCATCTCATCGGTGATCATTGCCGGAATCGTGATCACGGCGTTCTCGCCCACCGCCGGCATAGTCAACACAATCCTGGGCTGGTTCGGGCTCGATTCCATCTATTTCCTCACCCGACCCGAATGGTTCCGCCCGATTTTCATTAGCACCGGCATCTGGCAGGAGGCGGGCTTTGGCTCAATCGTCTTTCTCGCCGCGATCGCCGGAGTGAACCCATCGCTGTATGAAAGCGCCGTCGTCGATGGAGCCAGTCGCTGGCAGATGATGTGGAAGATCACCATTCCCTGCATCCTGCCTACGATCCTGATCATGCTGATCATTCGCATCGGCAATGTCATGGAGGTGTCGTTCGAGCTGATCATCCTTCTCTATCAGCCGGCCACCTACTCGACTGCGGATGTGGTCAACACCTTTATCTACCGACAGGGCCTGCAATCGGGTCAGTATGACATGGCCGCGGCGGCGGGATTGTTCAACGCCGTCGTAGCCTTCGTTCTGGTAATGGCCGCCAATTCGATATCGCGCCGCTTCTCGCGCACGTCGCTTTGGTGAGGTGCGCCAATGAACATGAATCTCTATTCCCGGGGCGACAGAATGTTTGCCTTGGCGACATCCGTCCTGATCGGCATGTTCACTGTAGCGACGCTCTACCCGTTCATCTACATCGCGGCGGTGTCTTTCAGCTCGGGCTTTGCCGCCACTGCGGGGAAGGTCGTGCTGACACCGATCGATGCGACGGTCGCAGCCTACGGGCATGTACTGGTCGATCCGACATTCTGGCGTTCCTACGCCAACACGTTCATCTATACGATCGGTGGCACTGCGATGAGCCTGGTCATCATAGTCCCGGGAGCCTATGCGCTGTCGCGGCCGGCGCTTTTGGGACGGCGGTTTTTCAATCTCTTCATTGCATTCACGATGTGGTTCAACGCCGGTTTGATCCCGTTCTTTCTGAATATGCGCGATCTTGGCCTCCTCGACAGCTATTTTGGGATCATCATCGGGTTTGCCTGCAATGCGTTCAACATAATCCTGCTGAGAAACTTCTTCGAAAGCATTCCCCGGAGCTTCGAGGAAGCGGCGCGCATGGACGGAGCGAACGAGTTCCAGATACTCTGGAAAGTCTATGTTCCGCTGTCCAAGCCCGCGATCGCGACGATCACGCTGTTCTGCATCGTGTCGCGCTGGAACGGATTCTTCTGGGCGATGGTTCTGCTGCAAAGCGAGGAGAAGATTCCGCTCCAGGTCTTCCTGCGCCATACGATCGCAACGCTTTCCGACGACCAGGAATTCACCACTACGCTTCTCGACCAACCCTACAGCGTCGAAACGGTGACCGCCGCGATCATCGTCTGTTCGATCATCCCTGTCCTGATCGTCTACCCGTTCATACAGAGATACTTCGAGAAGGGAATCCTTCTCGGAGGAGTGAAAGAGTAACCCCAACAACCGCAAAAAGGAGGATTCCATGCGAAGACTGAGTTTAACGGCAGCCCTGTCTGTGGGTACAGCAATGACGCTACCGGCGTTTGCCGATGGTCATCTGAAAGTCGTCGACGAACCGCTCGAGCTGACGATTCAGATGAATCATGCCCGGTACCCGGTCTATGATGAGACCTGGCCGGTCGAGATCGAGGCACGGAAGCTGACCAACATCCACCTGATCAACGACACGGTGGGTGCCAACATGCGAACAAGCGAAAACACCGGCCGGACCGAAGCGCTCAACCTTATGCTGGCATCGGGCCATATCCCGGACATTGTTGGCTCAAGCAGGATCAAGGACTTCGTCAACCAGTACGGGCCGGAGGGCGCCTTCCTTCCGCTCAACGACCTCATCGACGAACATGCGCCGAACCTGAAGAAGTTCTTCAGCGAACGGCCTGAAATCCAATCGGCGATCTCGGCGGCGGACGGCAACTTCTATTACATCCCCTATCTTCCCGATGGAAAATATGGCCGTGCCTATTTTATCCGCTACGATTGGCTGGACAAGCTTGGACTGGACGTGCCGGAAACCGTCGACGAGTACAAAGCGGTTCTGGAAGCTTTCCGTGATGGCGACCTCAACGGTAACGGCCTTCAGGACGAAGTGCCATACTTTGCCCGTCAGTGGCCTGAACTGATTCGATTGGTAACGCTATGGGATGGCCGCTCGTCAGGTTCGGACACCTACCACGATTTCTATGTCGACAACGGCCAGATCAGGCATCCCTACGCTGGTGAAGGCTATCGCGAAGGCATCAGGAACCTGGCCCAATGGTATGCCGAAGGCCTGATCGACCCCGAGATCTTCACTCGAGGAAGTTCCGCCCGCGATTATCTGCTCAGCGAGAATCTCGGTGGCGCGACGCACGATTGGTTCGCCTCAACCTCGGGTTACAACAGGCTTTCGAGCGAGATCGAGGGCTTCTCGTTTCGGGCGCTGGCACCGCCAGCCTCGATAACAGGAAAGCGCATCGAAGAGCATCGCCGCATTCCGATCAAGCCCGATGGCTGGGCAATCGGCTCAACCAACGAGCATCCCGTGGAGACCATCAAGTATTTTGACTTCTGGTTTACGGAGGAAGGTCGTCGCCTGGCCAATTTCGGCGTGGAAGGCATGCAATACACCATGGTTGATGGTGAGCCGAAATTCACGGAGGAATTCCTGAACAATGGCCAGCCGGTGAACAACCAGCTTTACGCTGTTGGTTCGCAGCTTCATGCTCGCGGATACTTCCAGGATTACAACTATGAGATCCAGTGGTCGAACGAGTTCGCGCTGGAGGGTATCGCCCTCTACGACGAAGGCGACTACCTGATCGACCAGTTCCTGGGCGTTGCGTTCTCCCCGGATGAGCAGAAGGTCTATGATCGCCATTGGGGGTCGGTTCGCGACTATATGTTGGAGCGTCAACAGGCATGGATCCTTGGCTCGGGCGATGTCGAAGCGGACTGGGACGGCTATGTGGCTCAGCTGGACAAGCTTGGCCTCGATGACGTCCTGGCGGTCATGCAGTCGGCCTACGACCGTCAGTACGGCGGTTGAGCCAGTTCTGTCGGCGGGCGGCTGTTGCCGCCCGCCGAGAATCGATTGCAAGGATAGCAGGATGTCCATCATTTACACGAAAACGCGCGATCTTGGACCGCTCGATCAGCCCGTGGCCGGCCGAATGATGATCCAGTACGCGCCCGAAGAAGCGAGCGGGATCATCGAGAACCCGCCGCGCTTCACTTGGTTACCAGATATCGACGACAATGCACGTTTCGTGCTGAAAGTCAGCGGTGACGGACAGGAGCGAATATATCCGGACATCCCGATCAACTATTTCACGCCGCCGGAAGCGCTGCCGCCCGGCGAATATATCTGGGCCTATGCCGCTTGGAAGGACGGTGCGCAGGCTTCGAACTGGAGTGCCGAGCGTCGCTTTTCCATGCCGTCAGGACTTCCCACGACGCCGCTGCCCACCAGGGCGGAACGGTTTGGATCGGTACCCTCCACCCATCCGCGCCTCTGGTTGGACCAAGATAGGCTCGACGCCTTTCGTGCGGCTCTCGAGGTCGACCCCAACCATTGCGGCTGGGCGAAGTTCTTTGAGGAATCTGTCAAGCCCTGGGTTGGAAGAGAACCTATGCAGGAACCGGCCCCCTATCCGAACAACAGGCGCGTCGCCTCGATCTGGAGGCAGACCTATATCGACCTTCAGGAACTCATTTATTCGATTCGCCACCAGGCGGTGGCCGGAGCCGTATTGCGGGATGAGGACTTAACCACCAACGCAAAGGCCTGGCTTTTGGAAGCCGCGTCATGGGATCCGGACGGAGTCACCTCCCGCGCCTATACCGACGAATGGGCTTTCCGAGTGAATCTCGCACTTGCCTGGGGCTACGACTGGCTCCATGCTGAGCTCAGCGACGAGGAGCGCAGGACCGTCCGCGCCGCGCTACTTGCCCGAACCCGACAGGTGGCCGAGCATTGCATCGACAACGCCCGCATTTCGACATTTCCCTATGACAGTCACGCCGTCCGTTCCGTCTCATTGGTTCTCGTTCCTGCCTGTCTGGCGCTTTTCGGCGAAGAACCGGAGGCAGAGGATTGGCTCAATTTCGCTGTCGAGTTCCTCTACACCCTATATTCACCCTGGGGTGATGGCGATGGTGGCTGGGCCGAAGGTACGAACTACTGGATGATGGGCATCGCCTATCTGATCGATGCCGCGAACCAGTTACGGAGCGCAACGGGTCTGGATCTGTTCCAACGCCCTTTCCTGCAGAAGACGGGAGACTTCCCACTATATTGCAAGGCTCCCGGTACGCGGCGCGCGACCTTCGGTGACGACAGCACCATCGGTGATCCTCCTGGGATCAAGTGCGCCCACAACATGCGTCAGCTTGGAGGCGTGACCGCTAATCCGGCCTATCAATGGTATTTTGAGGAAATCGTCAGCAACGATCCAGGCACGGAGAAGGCCTTCTACAACTGGGGCTGGTGGGATCTGAATTTCGACGAACTTGTCTTCAGGCACAGCTATGCGCCGGTCAAGGCAAGTCCGCCCACCGAAAGGCTTCGCCATTTCAGGGGCATTGGCTGGGTGGGTATCCAGAAACATCCCGAGGATCCGGATCGGCACATCCAGTTCGTGTTCAAGTCCAGCCCCTATGGTGCAATCAGTCACAGCCACGGTGACCAGAACGCATTTTGCCTGGCAGCGTATGGTGAGGATTTGGCGATACAGTCTGGCCACTATGTTGCCTTTGGAAGTTCCATGCACATGGATTGGCGTCGCCAGACGCGATCCAAGAATGCCATCCTGATTAACGGAAGCGGCCAATACGCGGGCAAGGACAAGGCACGGGCTTTGGCTGCTTCGGGCGAGATTGTCGAGGCGCACGAGTACGATGATCATATCTTCATCCGAGGTGACGCTACGGCCGCCTACTGCAGCCTCTCCCCCGAGGTGACGCTCGTGCAGCGCGACATCTATTTTGTCCACGATGAATACTTCGTAATGGTTGACACGGTAAATGCCGACGCGCCTGTCACCATCGATTGGCTACTACATGTCAACGACGCGATGGAACTTGGCAGCAACAGCTTCCGTTATGTTGGGGAACGGGCGGGGTTTTACGGCAAGGTTCTCTGGTCTGAGGCAGGTGTTGGCAAGCTGGACCAAGTCACGGGCTTCCCCGGGGTCGATCCCAAGGACTATGAAGGTCTGGCGGTGAGCACCCACCTCAAGGTTAGCTTTCCAGAAGCCAAACGTCACCGTATCGCTGTGCTGCTTGTGCCATACTCCATGAGTGCGCCGAAGCGCGTCTTCAGTTTCCTTGATGACCAAGGATACGACGTCAATCTCTACCTCACCGACGCCTTGGACCGTTCGTTCCAAGTCATCGTTCCGAAATCGTTCGCGGCCACTTGAGTGTCGTTGTCAGAAAGGAAAGTTCAATGAAGTTTAGCGGAAAGACAGCCGTCGTCACCGGCGGCGGGCGCGATATTGGTCGAGCATGTGCCGTGCGCCTTGCGGAAGAAGGTGCGATGGTTGCGATCAACTACCACAAATCCGCCGAGGGAGCCGATAGTGCCGTGGATGAGATCACAGCCAGTGGTGGCCGGGCGTTGGCGCTTCAGGGAGACATGACGAATTCGGCGGACGTCGCCTCACTCGTCAATGCGGCGCGTCGGCAATTGAGCGAAACGATCGACATACTTGTGCATGTAACCGGAGGGTTGGTGGCACGCAGGAAGATCACCGAAATGGACGAGGAACATTGGCATACGGTGATGAACCTGAATGCGACTTCGTTCTTCCTTGCCGTGAATGCTGTGGTTCCACATATGACAAACGGCGGTGCAATAGTTAGTCTCGCCAGCCAGGCAGGACGCGACGGTGGCGGGCCGGGAGCAATTCCCTACGGCGCATCCAAAGGTGCACTAATGACAATGACCCGCGGGTTGGCCAAGGAACTCGGACCCGAGATCAGGGTCAATTCTGTCTGCCCAGGAATGATCGATACTGATTTCCACAATGTTTTCACAAAACCGGAGGTGCGTGCACATGTTGCAGACATCACGCCACTCAAACGCGAGGGCACGTCCCGGGACGTTGCCAACCTAGTCGCCTATCTCGCCTCCGAAGACGCGGCATTCATCACTGGCGCCAATGTCGACATCAACGGTGGCACACTGTTTTCATAGGGTTTGGGCATGTCTTTCAATGATCCTGCTGATACCGGTCAATCCTACTCCACGCTCGCGTTGTTTCAACCACCGACAGCGCGGAAGCCGTTATTTGCCAAGGCTTTGAGTCGGGTAATCGCCAAGATCGGACAGCTTGCACAGGTCTTCGGTCTGCGCAATCCGAGGATGGGGATAGCTGGAACCTACACCTACGAGTTCTGTACCGAAGACGAATGGGTTGCTGGCTTCTGGCCCGGTCAACTTTGGCTCGCCTATTCCCTGACCGGAGACGAACGGCTCAGGAACTCCGCACGTGCCCGACGTGGGTATTTCCAGCGTGTGCTCGAAAACCCTGCTTGGCACGACCACGACCTTGGGTTTCTGTTCCTCCTGTCCTGTGTCGCAGAATTCAAGCTGACTGGTTCCGACGGCGCCCGGACCATGGCGCTGCGCGCCGCCGACTTCCTTGCGGCTCGTTGGCGCCAGCCCATGCCATTCCTGATGTGCTGGAACCCGATGCGGAGGGACAGTCCCGAATTCGCTGCACGCAAGACCCGCACGCTCAACATCGACAGCCTGCAGGGAATGTCACTGCTCTACTGGGCGCACCGGGAAACCGGGCAGCGATCCTTTCTGGACATTGCGGACATGCACAACGAAACTGCGCTCAGGTATCTGATCCGCGACGACTTCAGTTCGTATCACTGCTACGAGTTCAATTCCGCCACGGGTGAGCCAATCCGGGGTTATACCCATCAAGGTCTCGGCGATGGGAGCTGCTGGTCACGAGGGCAGGCATGGGCGATCCATGGATTGGCCCAAAGTTTCCTGAACACCGGGAATGTAGCGTTTCGCGACACGGCGGCCCGGATGGCCGACTATGTTTCAGGCAAACTCCCTGAAGACGGTGTGCCCTTTTGGGACTATGATCTGTCAATCGACAGCCATCCCTATCGGGACACTTCGGCGGGCGCCGTCACAGCTTCGGGTCTCTATGCGCTGGCGCAGGGATTCGGTCATGGCGACAATGCCAGGAAATACACCGAACTTGCTGATCGCATTCTTCTTGGCTTGGTGGAGCGCTACGATATTTCAGGGATCCCGGAAGCCGAAGGACTTCTGAAACAGGGGGCGGCATATGTTGGAATCGGGTGCGCTGACAACCTCTTGCCCTATGGTGACTACTATTACCTTGAGGCGTTGATGCGGGCAGTTGGCCATACAGAATTTTTCTGGTGAGGACCTCGAACCGCGCTTCGCCGACAGCCCATTGTCAAGTGAGCGGAAACCCAGGACGGAGCGCGACTCATACCGACCGCGGCGCCACGAAACTGGAAGGCTGAGCTAAGGCTGTATTGCTGCTTTACCGATTGGTGGTAGGGCTGCTGGCACCTTCCCGACTTCACTACGGACCGAAATGTCTATCGTGTTGGTGCATATCGGGTTCAGGAGGGGTGGCTTGAATGCATACGAAGCCGGAACGCGATCGAAAGGCAGGCCGAATGAAAACGTGCGCAGATTGTCGGTAGAGTTCGGAAAGTGACCCTGCTGTCAATTCAACCAACCTGTACAACTCCACTATCACCCAATGATAGACTTGGCCTCAAGACCAAGCACCAATCCATACGGGCATACTGAGGCCAGAGGCATCAGTCGGCCTATACACTTCGAAATCCCCGATTTACTGCAGGAGAGGTTGGCATCACGGGTCGGCCGTTTGCTCCGCGGCTGTGACGGCGACCGCGTTTCTTGCACATGCCAGAATCTCGCCTGCGCTCTTCAAGTCGTCCTGCCCGTTCACGGAGCCAATGTCTTCGGAATCCCTGTCGGACCTGTCATCGCCCATGCACAGCCACATCGACTTGGTCAGGAGTTCCTCCGGCAGGTGACCTGAGGCGGCAAGCCTCTCACAAATGTCTACTGCGGAGTCCTTCGCCTCGTCTGCCGCCTCTCCGTAGGCCTTCGATAGCGACCAAATCGCATCTTCCGCGATAGCTGGCGCTTGCGCGACTGCCTCATCCGAGAATCCTCCCCCGGCCAGCAGCGTTGCCATTCGAAACTTGCGTTCCGCAGCTTCCAGCAACTTCCGTGCTTCAGCCAGACGCCTTTTCGCCTGCTCCTGCTTTGGGTCAGGCCGACTGGATTGATACAGGATTTCCGCTGTGTTCGACGTTAGCCTGAGGAATCCAGCGGCTTCCAGCTGGAGCATTTTCTCGTAGGTTTCGTGGTCGAGTATCTTGACCGACAGACCCGCCGCATCGTTCCCGAATGGGCTGACGTTGCCATCGTCATCCGGATCGACGACAGCCAGCAGGGATTTCTGACCGTCCTCGGCTTCCCGCAGTTCCACCATCAGCAGCCGGTCGCCATAGGTTTCCCTGAACTGCTCAATGGCATCAACTTCGGGTTTGGGCGTCCGCTCCCTCGGAACGACTGTTCCCAGAACCTCTTCCAGACGCTGGAGAAAGGCGGCCCTGCCGGACGGAAGATCCAGGTTGCTCGACTTCGACTCGCCATCCAGAACGGCTTCGGCTACCGCCCTCTTCTGCTCGATGAGGAAGAGCATGTTGTGCTCGATCGAATTCTCGCTGACCAGATTCGCGACGGTTACCGTGCGCTTTTGGTGCTTTCGCCATGCACGGGCGATTCTCTGTTCCAGCTTGGCCGGATTCCACGGCTGGTCGATGTTGATCACCGCATTGGCGACCTGGAGGTTCAACCCGGTTCCGCCACTCTCCGAGGAGAGAAAAACGCGGCAGTCCGGGTCTTCCTTAAACCTCTTGATCTCAGCCCTTCTCTGCTTTTGAGGCACCGAACCGGTGTGCAGCGCATAGCCAACTCCGATGTCGCTGAGCAGTGACTGCACGAGAGACAGCATCCGGACCCATTCCGAAAAGATGATCACCTTGGAATCGGCATCGTGCAACAACTCCTCAAGAATACGTTCCAGTTCGTCAAGCTTCGGGCAGTCCCGCACCTTATCGTCCAGTATGAATGGTGTGTCGCAGATCATGCGCATGCAGCTAAGCGCGAGTTGCAACCGTTTGAATTCCTCTTCCGAAAGCGGGCGGGTACTGGCCTTGGAAGCAATTCTGGCCACCAGATTGGCATAGTCTTCGTAGCGCCGCTCCTGTTCCCGGGTCATCGGCACGAAGTAGTTGTTGACTGTCCGGGCAGGGAGGTCGTCTTCCACCTCAACTTTGCGCCGTCTCAATATGTGCGGTTTCACACGCTCGCTGAGTTCATCGAGGTTTTGGTAACCGGTCGCCCGCCCCCGATGGTCGAGACGGTAGTACTGACGATTGAAACGAAACAGGGGTCCAAGGATCTTGGGATCCAGAAACTGAAGAATCGAGTAGATTTCATCGATCCTGTTCTCGATCGGTGTACCTGTGAGCACGAAGGCAAATCGACTCCGAAGCTGTTTGACCTCGTTGGCAGTCTTTGTTCGCCAGTTCTTTATGCGTTGAGCCTCGTCGAGAATGACGATGTCTGGCCGAAGCAACTCCTGAATGGCTGCTCTGTCGGACAGGATTTGTTCGTAGTTCGAAATCGTGAAGAACGCTGGGTTCCTGTAGATCTCGAGTCTCGCGGCGCGATTTCCGAAGACGGCCCTGTAGGGCAGGTCCGTTGCGGTTTCAATCTGCTCTGCCCATTCAGACTTCAGCGATGCGGGACAGACAACGAGGGCACGCGCCACACCTTCGGTCTGTCTCAGAAGTTCGCATGCGGCGAGCGTCTGGAAGGTCTTTCCCAGTCCCATTTCGTCCGCCAGTAGCGCACGCTCCTTGAAAGCCAGGTGGATCATTCCCTCGCGCTGATAGGGAAACAGCGGGAAATTCAGCACTTCAAAGGTTCGCTCGCCTGCTTTGACCCCGTCCAGAAATGCCTTTCGCCTTCTCGCCGGTCGCTCCCGCGCAAGCTGTTGGTCCCACCATCTCTCGAGGAGTCTGGAAACGCGCAAGTGCTGCGGATACTGGTCAGCCAGTCGTCTCAGGCTGACGAGTGCCTGAATGTCCCGCTGTCTCTCGAATGCATCCAGCAGGCTCTCGACGTTTTCGCGGATGTCTGGAGGGATATTCCCCTCGGGGAGCGACATGGCAGGCACCGCATCGCTCATTGATTGCAGATACACCTCAATGCGTGGAGATTGCTTGCCCGCGGTACCGGAACGCATTTTGCCTCTGGCATTGCCGATCAGGCTCAGCACCCCCTCGATGTGCTTGCATGTGCCCAGTTCGGCGACTTCAAAGTCAAGACAGGTACAGGAATTCATCCGGCGCTCCAGATGCCTGACTTCGATCACGTAGCCGCTTCCGGTACTGGACCCGACGCGGAATGATCCAAATGCCCGAAATTCCGGTTCCAGTTCCTCGAATTCGGTGACTTCCGTAATCCCTCTCCAGCGCCGCCGTTCGATCTCCTCCTCGTCGGTTGTGTGCCAGCCAAGAAACTCCGGTCGTTTAGGTCTCGAAGCCTTTCGTCCCGTCTTTTCCTTCTTCGCTGGCTTGGACATCTGTTTACCTACTCTCTCCAAAACGAAATGCCGGACCAGAGCGCGGACGGCAAAATAGTTGACGCATGCTCTGGCCGGGAGGCATTCCCAAGATTGCATAAACTGACTACCCGAACGCACTTCGAGCGGCAACACAGCCTATGTACTGAGTTTGCCGATGGTTGTGAATGGTCCGGAATTCAGTAGGGTGATCGCAATTCAACGGGATTGCGGCCTCGATTCCTTGCCGGCGCTACATATGTCGGCCGTATGGCCCGTGCACGGGTTTTGCTTCCGACTTCCTTGGTCGAGAGAGACAAGGTTCGGAACGGCGGTCTAGGGATCTTGCGGCAGGTCCGAGCATGGCCCCAGATGCGGCGAAAGTCCGACGCCATGCGTGACTGGGGCGCGGCTCCACGATCTCCCGCAGGGACGTGTTGGCGGTGCGAGCGATCCCTGCCCTGCGGACTGCGATTGCGGTTCTGCGGAGTAGGTTGGCTTGCCGGCAGGTGCCTCCACGCATCTGAGCCTCATGGGACAGTCCCGGTAGCTTTGCGGTATGTCCAGCGGCGGTCCTGATGTGATCGGCGGCGATAGGCCTGTGAATGGCCAATCTGGATGTGCGGCTTCGACGGCCGACGATCGAACCTGAGCATACGTGCGGAACGCCGTGACTTCCGCTCCAGGTGCAATGTGGGGCTTCGCTCCATGTCCTTCCCGGTATCCAACAGTGGAGTCTCATTGTTCCGAAGCATTGTTCGTTGACTTATGCCTTGGCGTCATTCCTTTGTCGGACTGTAGTTTGGAGAAGACAATATGCCCGAAGACCGATCGAACCGCTACCGTTATGCGGCCCGCCTCAACGCCTTCAAGGCGACACTTCCACCGGATCAGCGGGATACGCCACACCTGCTTGAAGTTGCGGCTCGTGTCGGGAGCCTCGACGCTGCTGACCTGAATTTCCCCGACCATGTTTCCGTCGCCAACGAGGCCGAAGTCCGGACCGCCCTTTCAGTCAACGATCTGTGCCTGAACGGGCTTGCCATGCGTTACTACGGGGAGCCTGCCTTCGCGATTGGCGCATTTACGAATCCTGATCGTGCGGTCCGACGGAAGGCAATTGACCAGACCCGTGAAGCGATTGACATCTGTGCAGGACTTGGCGCTAGACAGCTGACCCTTTGGATGGGGCAGGATGGGTTCGACTACGCTTTCCAGCTGGACTATTCCCGTGCTTGGGACGAAACCATCGAGGCGATGGCCGAAGTGGCTGACCACAATCGCGAGATAGATATCGCCATTGAATATAAGCCTAACGAGCCAAGAGCCCATTCGCTCATGCCGGATATCGGAACGACACTTCTGGCCACGAGAGAGCTTGATCGACCCAATGTCGGGGTTACGCTCGACTTCGCCCATGCGCTCTATGCCGATGAGATGCCGGCCCGCACCGCCAGTCTTGTGGCGCACTGTTCCCGCCTGCTTGGCGTTCATCTTAACGATGGCTATGGAAAGCGCGATGACGGTCTGATGGTCGGCACCGTACACCCAATTGCCACGGTGGAACTTTTCGTCGAACTCGACCGCATCGGTTATGGAGGTGTGATCTACTTCGACACATTTCCCGATCTATCCGGCCTGGATCCGGTCGAGGAGCTGCGCACGAACATCCAAATGGCGAACCGGTTCGGCGATCTGGCCGAAAGGCTTCGCCAAGACAGGGGCCTCGCCGCGGCGATAGCTCTTCAGGACGCGGCACTCAGCCAGCGCATCGTCGCCCGTGCGCTCTACGGCGAATGAGTGGGATCATCGTCCTCGGTGCGCTGCACCTCGATGTTGTCGTGGACGCGCCCCGCCTGCCGCGGCTGGACGAAACGCTGCCTGGCACACGCGTGGACTATCGATTTGGCGGTAAGGGCGGTAACCAGGCTCTGGCGGCGGCACGAATGGGCGCACAGGTTGCGATGGCCGGACGGCTTGGACGCGACAGCGCGGCAAGGACGGTCCGCGCTGCGATGGATGAGGCCGGCGTTGCGCATTCACTTGTTCTCGAGACGGCTGCAGCCACTGGGATGAGTGCCGCGATCACGCTTCCCTCAGGCGAGTATTGCGCGGTCACGGTCCCGGGGGCCAATCTCGACAATGACGGCCACGTTTCGTGGCCTGAGCCACCCTCGGTAGGGCTGCTCCAGAACGAAATCCCGGAGTCCGCGAATCTCGTCTTTGCCTCACGCCTGCCGCCGGACTGCACGCTGATCGCAAATGCCGCACCAGCGCGCCGTATCCCTGCGATTTTGGCTGAACGGATTGATGTATTGGTCGTAAACCGGATCGAGGCCGAGGGTCTGACCGGTTGCCGCGATCCTGAAGCCGCCGTGACAGCACTCGCTGGCAGCATACGGGGCGCTATAGTACTGACCCAAGGTGCCGAAGGCGTGACATTGCTGGAAAATGGCCAGATGACGCATCAAATGGCCCACTCCATGGAGGTTGCGAGCACGCATGGGGCTGGAGATATGTTTACCGGCGCACTTGCCTCTCGCCTGGCGGCAGGGCATTCGCTTCGGTCGTCATTGCGCTTTGCCCAGGCTGCGGCAGGGCTATTTGTATCTTCGCCTGTTGACCGGCGGTGGGAGGTCACGCGCGCTGCGGTTGAGACGTTCCTTGCCCGCGGTTAGGCGCGATCCGGTGCTTCCGGGGCGGGTGCCAGCGACGCCAGGAAAGACATGGAGGAGAATGGAACGATGAACAGATTTCAGACAGTGTTCGGAGTGGCCAAGCCGGTCATCGGCATGGTTCATCTTGGTGCGTTGCCGGGGTCGCCGCTCCATGACGTCAAAGCCGGAATTGACGGTCTGGTCGAGTCGGCGCACTCAGATATTGTCGCTCTCCAGAAGGCCGGTTTCGACGCAGTCATGTTCGGCAACGAGAATGATCGGCCGTACGAACTTGAAGTCGATGCGGCTTCGACCGCAACAATGGCATTCGTTATCGGGCAGCTCAAGGACAGGATAACGGTGCCATTTGGTGTCAACGTTCTCTGGGACCCCATAGCGACAGTCGCACTAGCCGCTGCCACCGGAGCGGATTTCTGCCGGGAGATATTCACCGGCACATATGCCTCCGACATGGGAATTTGGTCACCTGACGCAGGAAAGGCGATGCGCTATCGTGATCGTCTTGGGTGCCAGGATCTCCTGATGCTCTACAACGTCTCGGCTGAGTTCGCATACAGTCTCGACCGCCGTTCACTCCCAGACAGGGCCCGCTCCGCTGTTTTCTCGTCGATTCCCGATGCTGTGCTTGTCTCCGGCACCATTACCGGAGAAGCTGCCAGCATGAATGATCTGGAAGCGGTTAAGGCGGTCCTACCGGACACGCCGGTCATGGCAAATACTGGCGTCAGGCACGAGACTGTAGCGGATGTATTGAAAGTCGCCGACGGCTGTATTGTGGGTTCGGCACTGAAGTACGATGGCGATACATGGAATTCGATTGATCCTGAGCGGGCAAGGGCTTTCATGAAGCGGGCAAGGAGCGACGGATGACGATCCGTGACCTTTTGACCGATCTAATGGCAGTTCCCGGCCTTTCCGGGCATGAAGACCGTGTGCGTCGGCGTATTGCCCATCACCTCCAGCCGCTCCCAAGCGCAAGCGATCGGTTAGGTAATCTCTGGCTCACATCCGCAGGCAAAGGTCCAAGCGTGCTTCTGTTTACCCATATGGATCAGCTTGGATTTGTGGTTCGAAAGATCGAAGCCGACGGATTTCTGCGGCTCGAGCGGGTCGGTGGTGTGCCAGAGCGTGCGCTTGCAGGTCAGATGGTTACCATTTGCCTTGGAGAGGGCCGGGACATCGACGGTGTCATCGCCAGCAAGAGCCATCACTCGACAACTCTGGATGAGAGATACAAGGTTGTCCGCTGTCAGGATCTCTATGTCGATTGTGGCTTGGGCACCCGGGGGGAAGCCGAGGCAGTCGGCATCCGGATCGGCACCCCGGTCGTATACTCTCCCGGCGGATCAATGTTGGGTAAACACCGTGTGACCGGGCCAGCGATCGATGATCGTGCTGGCTGCGCCGTGCTTATCGAGGTGGCCCGGGTGCTTTCCGACCGAGAACAGGGTCCGACGGTTCACGTCGCATTTACAACGCAGGAGGAATTCAACCTGCGGGGAGCACAACCACTTGCGCAGCGGCTGCGACCGGATGTTGCCATTCAGGTCGATCTGATGCTTGCGACCGATACGCCTGATATGGCCGATCGGGGCGAAATGCGACTGGGTCAGGGACCGGGCATCAGTCTCTATAGTTTCCATGGTCGGGGCACATTGAACGGAGTGATCCCACACCCGGCGATGGTCCGGCTGTTCGAAGAAACCGCAACCGCGCTCGGTCTACCGCTCCAGCGTAGTGCCCAGACTGGAGTTCTGACCGATCTGTCCCATGTCCAGCCTGTTGGCGAAGGCGTCGCCTCGATCGATGTTGGTTTCCCCATGCGTTACTCGCATTCCGCGCGCGAGGTCGTGGATCTTCGCGATCTTGACGCATTGCGTGATCTATTGGTGGCCGCGCTCGGCCGTATTGGCCCGGGCTTCAGCCTCTCACGCGACTGAAGATTGGGATTGGGGCCGATGACGTACACTCTCGGGATCGATATAGGGACATTCGAGTCCAAAGGAGTCCTTGTCTGCGCCTCCACAGGCAGAATCATCGCTCAGGTGGCTCACCCGCATGAAATGCTCATACCCCGGCCTGGCTGGGCGGAACACCGGCCGGAAGAGGATTGGTGGGGCGATACCGTCCGCATCATCCGACAGCTCATTGCCGGGAATGGCGTTGATCCAAGCGACATTGCCGCGCTCGCGGTTTCGGCTATCGGTCCCTGCATGCTGCCTGTCGATGCGGATGGGACGCCGCTCATGAACGGTGTCCTTTACGGAGTCGACACAAGAGCCGACCGGGAGATCGCTTACCTCAATTCCGAAATTGGCGAAGAGAGAATCCTCAAGACCTGTGGCAATGCCCTGACCTCGCAGTCAGTCGGCCCGAAAATCCTATGGTTCAGGCGAAATCACCCTGACCTGTTTTCCAGAACGCACAGGATACTGACGTCGACCAGCTTCATCACGTATCGCCTGACCGGCAACTTCGTTATTGATCACTATACGGCTGCAAATTTCAGCCCGCTGTATGACGTGAAGAAGCTTGATTGGTCAGACGCGCTGACGGACGGGATCATCCCGCTTGAACGGCTGCCGACCCTGCTGTGGAGCAGCGAGGTAGCGGGCTTCGTCACCGCGAGGGCGGCTGCCGAAACCGGGCTTGTTACGGGTACGCCCGTCACCTGTGGCACGATTGACGCAGCGGCGGAAGCCGTCAGCGTCGGCGTTCGCAATCCTGGTGACACCATGATGATGTATGGTTCGACCATATTTGTCATTCAGGTGACGGCGATGCCTGTGCGGGATTCGCGTCTCTGGTATGCGCCTTGGCTTTTTCCTGGTCAGCACGCGTCAATGGCGGGGCTCGCGACCTCGGGCACCCTCACACATTGGTTCCGCGACCAGTTTGCGAGGGAGCTTTGCCGCGAAGAGGCGTTTGCCCGGCTCGCTTCCGAAGCCGCTCAATCGGTGCCCGGTGCCAATGGTCTGATAATGCTACCTTATTTCTCAGGTGAGCGGACACCGATTCATGATCCAAAAGCAAAGGGAGTCTTTTTCGGATTGAATCTGACCCATACCAGGGGCGACCTCTATCGTGCGATGATTGAAGGCATCGCCATGGGCACGTCCCATGTCATCGATACCTACCGTGATGTCGACGCGGAACCGGAGCGTGTTCTGGCTGTTGGCGGAGGCACCAAGAACAGGCTCTGGCTGCAATCAACGTCGGATTTCGGCAAGGTGCGTCAGATCATCAGCAGAATTTCTGTCGGTGCCAGCTATGGCAACGCATTCCTCGCGGCCCTTGCCGTCGGTCAGGTGCGATGGGAAGAAATTGCCGATTGGAATCCGCCGTCTGAGACGGTCAATCCAGAGCACTCCGATATCCATGAGCGTCACTACAGTCTGTTTCGGCGCCTATACGGGCAGACGAAGGACATCGCGGCCGATTTGAGTGGGGGCAAGGAGGTTTTTGAACAGTAGGGATGGTCTGCTGGAGTCCAGGCCGATACGTGGTGTCGAGCCGGGCGTCCTGCAGCGGCGTTGATCTGGTGACCGCGGTGATGCCCTGTACGACGTCGAACACGCTTTCGGGCGGGCGACTTTCCCGGCCAACGCCGTCTCGACGGTCCTGACCGTCTCCGCCTTGGAGAAACCGTGCTTGCGGAGGAAGTCGGTGCGGTCATCATCGTTGCGGGCGACGATCCGTTCGCGCGCCGCACGGATGCCTTCGACAGAAGGCCGCGGCGAGGGGCCGGCGAAGCGGGTCAGCGCTGGCGCTGCCTCGTGCGCGAAGCGATTGGCGGCGCATTTGGAATGCCGGATGCGGATTTCCTGAAATTCCTCGACGTCCCGGAGATTACGGTTCTGGCAGACGGTGCGCAGATAGAAACTGGAGATGCCGAGCGTATTCGCGCCGATTTCGGAGTTCCGGCAAAAGAAGCCCCTGAAATGGAGGTCTTGCGATCCTTCTGGCAGCTTGTCCGCTTCGATTGGGTTCATGTGGTCGACCGGGACGAGGAAGACGTCGCGGTCCGAGGCGTAGAGCGTTGTCGTGTCCTTGGTGATGTCGACTATCGGGCTGTAGACGCCCCTCGACCAGTCGAGCATGCCGGGCACTTTCCAGCACATATCGCCAGTTCCGTTCTCCGCAGTCTTCTTCACGGCGGCGAAGAGTTCATGGTTCAAGATGCGGCCATAGTCCGGGCCCGTGACGGAGCGCAATTCCGTACGCCCGTCTTCGGTTTCCAGTGTCTTGATCCGCTCGGCTCGGCGCGAGGTGAGCCCGTACTGCAGATTGATGCGGGCGAGCGGCGCCGGAAGCTGGCGCAGATAGACTGCAGGGGCGCTGAGCAGGCTTGCGAGTTGGCCAAAGCTCCAATGGGTCGGCGCGACCCGCGCATCGGCGCCCGGCAGAACGAGCGCTAGGTCTTCCTGATCTTCACGCTGCGCCTCGACGCGGACCGCGGCGCTCTCGACGGTCCGCTTGCGGCTGCCCTCGACGCAGGTCTTCACTGAGGCATGGATCTCTGACAGGGACAGACAACGCTCGTCATCCGGCCGGGAAAGTCATTCCGAGAAGACGCGGCTTATCCGCTTTCCGCGGGATACACCGACTTTGTAGCTGTCGCTCGCGTCGCGCTGGCCGTGCGGTGTTTCAGGGTTCGTCATAGGTCAATCTCTGCGACAGGCTGGCCGGGAGACTCTCTTGACCTCCAAACCCGCCACGGCGAAACCCGCCGAACTTGTGCTCTCCCGTCCGCAGGCAGACGGAGAAGCGTGGCGCAGCGGGAATTCCGGGACGCTCGCGTTAGGGATGGAGGCCCGTGAGGGGGAAAACCCATGCGGGGCTTCCGCTTCGCCGACGGCCGAGCCCGTAAGGCGACGCCCTTCTTCTGGTGATCTGGCCAAAGGCCAATGGTTAACTATAGGGCTGCCCCGACCTGCATCGCCTTGATGGCTTCGATCATGGAAAAGTGTTTTCTCCTCCCAGTTGCCTGCTTGGCGGTTTGCGGAGTTCCAATCAGCCGGCGTTAGCAGCCGCAGCCTATCTCTGATGTGGCGGTTGCTGTCCTGAACGCGCTGGACGTAGCCGCCGAGATCGCCCCGGTCCTTTAGTTAAGCCCGCTTATCTTGGCTTGCTGGTTATTTAAGCGAAAGCCTTATTGCTTAAATAAGAGCCGAGCGTCACAATGGGGTGTGAGCGATTCAGACCCCAACCAACGCCTTGGCCGATTTGTGGAAACACCCGTCGCAGGAGAGATGGTGCGTGCATTCGTGCCACCTCCGCTGCCGCCGTTGCCCCCGATCGACGTGCTGGCGCTTCTTGATCGGCTTAGCCTTGCCGAGCGCGCGATAGGGCGGCTGGACGGCATCACGATGCTGCTGCCGCGTGAGGAACTCTTCCTCTATATGTATGTCCGCAAGGAAGCGGTTCTTTCCTCGCAGATCGAAGGCACGCAGTCGACGCTCTCCGATCTGTTGCGCTTCTAAACCGAAGCATAGGCCGGCGATCCGGTCGACGACATCCGCGAGGTCTCGAACTACGTCGATGCAACGATGTATGGGTTGGTACGGCTGCAGGAATTGCCGCTTTCCCTGCGACTGATCCGCGAGCTGCATGCGCGCCTGCTGCAAAGCGGACGCGGTGGCACCAAGGATCCCGGTGAGTTTCGGCGATCGCAGAACTGGATTGGCGGGACACGCCCGGGCAATGCGCTGTATGTGCGCCACCGGTCACGGAAATGGATGACTGCCTCGGGGCGTTTGAACGTTTCATGCACGAAGACGGGTCCCGTCTTCCGGCCCTCATCAAGGCCGGGCTCCTGAATGTCCAGTTCGAGACCATCCACGCGTTTCCCGACGGCAATGGTCGTATAGGCCGCTTGCCGGTCACGCTCTATTTCTGCGTCAATGGCGCGCCGCAAAAGCCGCTCCTCTATCTCAGCCTGTTTCTCAAGACGCATCGCGCTGATTACTACCGGCTGCTCCAGGAAGTGCGCGAGCACGGCCATTGGGAGGCCCTGGCTTGACTTCTTCCTTTCCGGCATGGCTGAAACGGCGAACCAGGCGTCCGACGCCGCCACACGGATTGTTGATCTTTTCAATGAGGACCGTGAGCGCATCACGGCCGAAAGCGACCGCGCCGGCTCGTCACTGCGCATCCACGAACTGTTCCAGCAGCACCCGTTCCTGACCGCGAACCAGTTAGTCGAACACACCGGCCTGTCGGCGCCGACGGTGAACGCTGCGCTCGCCGACTTGGAACGCTTCGGGATACTCGAAGAGATCACGGGCCGTAAGCGAGGGCGCGTTTTCAGCTACCGTACCTACCTCACCATACTTAGCGAGGGCACCGATCCGTTGCCCACAACAACTTGACAGAGGGCCCCGTGCTTGTTGAAACTGTTGCTTTTTTGGACTACGCACATGCGTGCGTTCGAAGAGCCTTCCAGAGCGGCTACACGCTGATCAGCGATCCGGTGGGCGGGCAGGTGGCTTGGCTCGTGGCGCAGAAGGAATGGGACCATTCGCTTGACAAGTACGCCCGACAGCATGTGGCAGCGGTCCTTGGCCAAGCCATGCACGGTCACATCCGGGAGCTTTGCGTTCAGAGCGGCGGAAAGCCCGTTCGCGTTTTGATCCCAGACGCACGGCAATTCCGCTGATCAGCGGCGACAGGACAGGCGATGAGCTGTTCTGCAGACGGTTCGTGCCGCTTGCGGATCGGCTGTATGACGTACATCTCGACGAACTCAAGGAAGAAGGAGCGTTTTGAAGGCAGAACACCATCCTTTTGCGCGGCTGACGGCCGAACTGTCTCCCGCGAGTCGGGCGCGGATCGAGGTCCGGAAAGGGGAGCTTCGCGCGGTCATGCTGCTTCATGATCTGCGGCAGGCCCGAACCATGACCCAGAAGTCGGTCGGCGAGGCCCTGAACGTGAACCGGCCGGCTGTCGCAAAGCTGGAACGGCGCACCGACATCAGAAATTCCCACCAGTGAAATTCCGGTCCGGTTTCCGGCGGATTGCGGGCGTCGGCGGCGGATTCGGGCGGAATCCGGGCGTGCGGGGGCGTCCGGCGGCGTTCCGGTGGAAATAAGGGATGTGTCGCGGGTCTGCCCCTGGGGCGGTTCGGTCGGGCGTTCAGGCGCGCCCGGGCGCCCCGCGCCGCGGCGGCGACCGTCCGGACGGTCCGGCGACGTTCAGGGCCACAGGCGCGTGCCCGTGGGTCAGGGCGGCGTAGAGTGTCCGCCAGTCGGGGACCGGGAAGTCGTGGAAGTATGACCGGGTTCTCTCGCGGAGGTACCTCAGCCGCCCCCTCGCCTCCAGCGCGGCGGCGAACACCCTGCAGGAGGCGGCCTCGATCTGGTCCGTGAGGAAGGCGAGCATCATCGTCATGGCGAGCACGGTGGTCAGGTGCCGCTTTCCATGCCCGAAGCTGTGCTCGAAGTGGTAGCCCTGGTTCTTCAGCGTGTTGAACGTCTCGTTCTCTATCCGCCATCGGGAGCGGGCGGCGCGCATGACCGGCATGAGGCTGTCGCTGTCGACGGGAAGGTCGGTGACCCAGGAGAACCTCCGCTGCTTCTCCTCCACCCGGTGGGTCGGGTCGTCCGGGCCGCGGTGGTGCTTCGCGATGTATGTCCTCTTGATGACCGTCTCCCGGTATTCGATGACGTTGACCCTGATGTCGGGATGGGAGGCGTTGACTGGCGCACCGTTCAGGTAGCGGAAGTCGTGCCGGGTGCCGTCGGCGTCGGTGAACCGGGCGGTGCGGGTGTCGGGGCTGGCGTCGAGGCTGGCGAACAGCAGCGCGTGGTCGCCGGGTTTCGCGCCGAGGATGAAGCGGAGGCCGTGCCGCCGCAGGCGGGCGATGTGGGGCCCGTTGGAGGCGAGGCCGTCCTGCAGGACGATGGCCTTCAGGTGCGGATGCTCCCGCCGGAGGTCGTCGATGAACCGCGCGGCGGCGTTGCGCTCGCAGTCGTTCCTCCTGTCCCCGTCGGTCCTGGCGATCGGCTCCGGGGCCAGCGGGAACACCTCGCGGCGTTCCGGGTGGCAGACCACGGCGGCGAGCATGCTGTGCGAGTAGGTCCTCGATCCATCACTGCGGCGGGCGACGCAGCAGTGGTCGCAGTGGACGGATTTCGAGCTGAAGTAGCCGGTGCCGTCAATCGAGATCAGGTAGTGGCCGTCGAAAACCGGCTGGTCCTCCAGCACCCTGCCGCGCTGCAGCCTCGCGAACAGGGTCCTGAACGCCGGGCGCAGCTGCCTGGGGTCGACCGTGTCGAGGCGTTTCCGCATGGCGGAGTCGCAGGGCGCCGCCGCGATCCCGAACAGCGTCCGGAGGTTCCCGCGGACGATGGCGTCCCTGCGGCTGTCCCTGTCGAACTGCAGGAGCGACGGATATTTGAGCGAGAACATCGCGAACGCCGACATGAGGTGGTCCGCGAGGCTGAACCGGCGCCCGTCCACCGGATCGTCGATCCTGCCGAAGCATTCCGCAAGCGCCCTGATCAGCCCGGGCCTGCCGAGGTCCTTCCGAAACCGCATCGTCCCAACTCCCGTCATCGAAGTCAACACCGGTTGCGGTAAGGGCCCCAGCCTATGATGTCCAGAGGATTCCGGGCGGTTTCCAGTCGTCTGGAAGGAAAAGTCTACGAAACCCGGTTCACGGAAGCCCAAGGAATACAGGGTCCGGAAGGGCTGGTGGGAATTGCTGCACCGACATGGACTTGTCGAACCTTCGCTCCTACATCGAGGCGATGGGCGGCAGGTTTGACATTGTCGCGCGGTTTCTCCAGTGCAGCGTGGTCATCAGGAATTTCCCGAAGCCAACGCCGACTGGATGGAGGCTGAGCCGGTCCCGGACAATGCAGGACCGTAGCTCCACCGTCTGAACTCCTAAATCCGGAACGCCGTTCTTGTGCGTCTGTGTGCGACCGTTCCCGCCGACCCCGGCGGGCCGGGCCCGAGACAACGGCTGTCGAGAGTGCGTCTTGACGGGTGCAACGGCAATGTTGCGGACCACCAACCGGACGGCTAGTATCCCGCCAGTGTTGGAGTGATGGTGGCCCGCTTGCTCTGGCCGCAGGATACCGTATACCTGCCGCAACAGCAACCAAGCTGCCAAACCACTCATTTGCCGCGATTGCCTTACGGTGCGCCGCTTTGGCCGAAGGGATTTGTCGGTTTTCTTTCCCATAGCTCACAATCGGCGATCTCCATTCACAGGCCGGGCGTGGCCCTTGACCCGAAAGATCGCGCCAACGGTCCAAACCCAAGAAAGCATGATGGTACCTCTTGCAAAACACCACAATGGTGCCAATGTCAGCCCATGATCGAAAAGCGCAGACCCACCTATGATCTTGAGGCAATCAAAGCCGTCTTCTCATCGGTTCAGGGCCTCCGGGCCAAGGGATCTGCGTTACGAGGAGCGGCGGCGCTGGGCTTCGGAGGTCATGGGATCGTGGCGGGGATCCAGTCGATGGAACGTCGTCACTTCCATAAGTCGATGATGTCCTACGCCGATCACCGCGTCTGGCAGGATGTCCATCATGTGCCATCGTAGCGGAGGACGCTCTACGTCAAGTTCACCGCTGGCGCCGTAGCCAGGTTCCTGCTGCTGTCATTCAGGGAGAAGGGCGATGGATGATCCAACCTGCCCGGAGACGGGCCAACCGATGGTTCGCGGCGTACGGCTGATGACCATCACCTACAGGGGCCATTCGGCAGCCTTCGACATGCCGGGGTGGTATTGCGAGGCGGACGGGGAGAGCGTTCACTCCGGTGAGGATATGAAAGTGTCCGACCATGAGCTTAACCGGCTGAAAGCCAGGGTCGACGGCCTGCTGTTGCCGGAGGATGTGCTCCGGATCAGGAAGCGGCTGCGACTGACGCAGAAAGGCGCGGGCCAGTTGATCGGGGGTGGTCCCAATGCATTCCAGAAATATGAGAGCGGTGAGGTTCTGGTTAGCCATGCGATAGCAAGCGCCCTGGTTCTGCTCGACCATGACCCTACGGGGCTTGCCGTTCTCAAGCAGCGGGCGACCTCCGGCCAGGCTGCGTAACCTTTGCGCCACCTTGCGCTGCGCCGCGCTGGCATGGTCGGTCACATGGGCCAGTCAGGTCATGGAAAGGTGAACGTGATGCGCGGGGAACTCACATCCGGCATGGCAAGGCGGGCAGGAAGACCGGAGCCGAGCCACAAGGCGTTCCAGGCGTCAATGAGCCATATTTTCCACCTGGATGTTCCCGCTGCCGGGCCATCGTTTCATTCCCCGCATCCGCGACCTGAAATCCGGGCGCTTCCATGTCTTCGATCCCAAAAGCGTTCCGAAGGAACCCAAATGTCTGGTCGGGGGCAAGGTCTGGGAACAGACCTTCATCGACAGTTGGCCAGATGGGCTGGGATGCACGGCAACGATGCGTTCCGGCAAGATGCCGCCAAGCCGGATTCCCAGGCGGTTGCCGACCCGTCCGCGCAGGCACGATCCGGCCATCGCGATGCGGGAAACCGGACAGACCGAACGGACACTGTCCATCATCGAACGGGCGCTCGATACCGACATGCGGCGCCGGTCCACTGTCGGGTAGAACAGGGGCGAGGCGCACCACGCGCTGAAGAACGCCCTGTGGATCGGTCGTCAGGGCGGGATCCGGGACCGGGCCACGGAAAGCCAGCGTTTCCGTCTGGCCTGCATGAATCCGCTTGCGGTGCGCATCATGCACTGGAACACGGAACCAGCTCGGCAAAGCCGTCATGCAGCGCAGGCGGGTGGGCCTGGGCACGCCAGAACACCTGCTCAGGCACATCTCACCGCTCGGACAGTGCATCTGGCGCAGAATGAGAGGTGAAATTACCTGAAGGGGCATTTTGCACTGAGCCGGAGTCGACCCCTATAGGGACGGGAGGCGGGCACATGGCGATTGTGGCTATGACCACTGCCAAAGCGGAGCGCTTCGCTGGGCGATGGCGCGGCATTGCCGGACAAGCCCTATGGGCGCGGTGCTTCGACCTCCAGCCGTGGCCGACGCGGCTCGACCAGCCAACAAGGTGGTGCAGGCCGCGGATGATATTCGTCAACTCCATGAGCGACCTCTACCGCGACCTCATAGACAGTGTGTTCGAGAAGTTGGGGAGGAATTGCCGGCGGCGGGGGAAGTCGTCCAGTCAGAGGCCGAGTTGGCTGTGGGAGCCGAGACGCACCAGATCGAGGTGTTCGGCATCGGGCTTGCGGTAGATCAGGATCAGATCGGGACGGACATGGCAGTCCCGGTGGTCCTTCCACTGCCCGCCAAGCGCGTGGTCGCGATGGCGCGGCGCCAGTGCCCGGTCCGCTGCCAGTTCGGCCACGAGGCTGGCAAGCTCGCCACCGATGGTTCCGGCGAAACGTCCCCTCCTCTCGCGGCGGTAATCCCGTTTGAAGGCCGAGGTCCGCCTAATCGTCCGCATGGAGGTCGGCCATCAGGTCGTCGACATCGCCGACCGTGATGAGCTCACCGCGCCGAGCCGCCTCCATGGCCGCGACGGTCTCCGCGTTCGGCACCAGTGGCTCCAAGCGTGGAAGATCCCCACCGTGGGCCTCCTGCCCGGTCTTCCCGTCACGTTCACGTATAACGGTGCGCATACTTCGGTCCTCCTGACTGGGCCACAACGTAACCTGCCTCCTGACGGATGTCCACACCCCGCCGCTCTTGGCGCACCGTCCCGGCCCTTTCAATGTAACACTGTTAACTCAGTGTCGGCGTAGTCGCGCATGGCCCTGTGGTGTTCGGTGAGGAGTGACAGTATCAGGTATCCCTTCCATAGCTTTCGTGTGCCCGGCGTGGGCTGGCGCCTCGACGGAACGGATCCGGTGAGACGCGCGGTGCTGGCGGCGAACTCCCTGACCGTCCGGGTTGGGTCGGGCGTTCCGCGCTGCCTGCGGTGGTTGGGTTTCGCCATGTGGACGGCGAGGACATGGATTTCGTCGGGGTGGACGACGGTCCGTGCCGGGATGGCGTCGAAGGCGAGGCAGCGGCGCGGGTCGTCGGCGGCGCTGGACCGGCGGTCCCTGCTGCGCGTCCCGGTCCTGAGTGCGCTGAACCATTCCCCGGTGAGCCACCTTGCCTCGTACCAGCCCGCGCGCCAGGGAGGACCGGGTGCCGTCCCCGGCCTCGAGCCACGCCTTCAGCTAGTCAACCGTTCCGGGGGATTGGTGTCGCAGACCGATCCTTACGCAGCCGGGGATACACGGTCGGAAACTCTGAGTTAACAGTGTCCTGTTGAAAGGCTTGGGGCGGCGGAAGCGCCTCCCCCCGCGCTCCACCAGCGCCGGCAGCGCCTTCGCCGCCGCCGACGCACAGCCCGCCGCGGGCGTTGCGCCAACCGGTGCGCTCGACCGGCTCCCGGCTCAGGGCATGCAGGCTGCGGCCACCGGCACGGAGCGCCCCGGCGAGCCATTCCAGCGTCCGCCAATCGAAATGGCGGAGACCGACCTACATGCCTCGCCATATAAGCCATCGAAATCAGGAATATAGGTATGATACCAAACCAAATAAATCATTGCCGACAGGCGCCCCTGATCTCACGGCACCACCCAATCCCTCGTGGTGACCCGCGTGACCTCCCCCTTCCGGCGGATGAAGGCGTCCCAGACGTGCTCGACCACCTCCCGGACGTGTTCCGCGCTTCCGGACACCCGGTTGGGGAGGTGCCGGTGCTTCAGGAGGGGGAACACCGTCTCCACCGGATTGAGCTCCGGGCTGCAGGGTGGCAGCCGGAGCAGGGAGACGTTGGCGGGGATCTCCAGGTCCTTCGACCGGTGCCAGCCCGCCCCGTCGAGGACCACCAGGGCGCGCTTTCCGGCGGGGACCCGCTCCCCGATCTCCCGGAGGCGCCGGTCCGTCTCCGCGGTGCTGGCCCTGCCGCACACGTGCCCGACCGCGTCGCCGGTGGCGGGACAGGCGGAGGGGAACAGGTACAGGTGTCCGTACCGGTGGTCCCGCGCGATGCGCGGGCGCGTCCCTTTCCGCGCCCGGACCCTCGACAGCATGCCCTTCCGCCCGACGCGCGCCTCGTCCTGCAGGTATACGGGCACATCCTCCGGGGCCACGCCGTCGGGCGCCGCCTCACGCGCCAGCCGGCTGGAACCCCGACGGAATCCCTCCCGGGCGGCGGGGTCCGCCCTCGGGTGGACGGGCCGCGGGGACATGTGCCGGAAGCCCAGCCTCCGCACCAGCCGGCGCGCGCCCTCCAGCGCGCACCCCACCCCGAAGCTGTCCGCGGTCCGCTTCCGGACGTCGGCGACGGTCCAGCGCGACGGCCCGCCCGCGTCGGGGTCCGGCCCGTCCTCCAGCCACGACCTGACCTCCCCGGCCTGTCCGCCCTCCAGCTTCGGCGGCGCCCCCGGCCGGGCGGCGTCCCGCAGGCCGTCCAGGCCGTCGGCGCTGTAACGGACGGTCCAGTCGCGGAGCGTCCGGGCGCCGGCGCCGGCGCCGGAGGCCACCTCGGCCCTGGACAGCCCGTCCTCCATGACCAGGGCAATGGCGCGCAACCTGCGACGGCAGTCGCGGAACCTGTGTTTCCGGGCCAGCTCCCGTAACTGACCGGGTGTGTGGTCGGTGCGCGACACCATGACTTTCGCAGGCATGCCGTTCTCTCCTTCTGCATGTTGGTCAGACACAGAATACAGGACGGCGCCACCGGTCACACGCAGAATATTGCCGTGTCACACAGCATGATGTCCGATCTTTGTTCTGGGCACATTATTAATTTGGTTTGGTATGAAATGTTGTAAGGACCCGGGCCTCCGGACAGCACGGACGACAGAGGCTTCACCAAAGGTGTCTCACGACAGGAACCGAACAATGGGAAAGGGGACGATCCCGACAAAGGCGCGGTTTTCAGCCGAAATCCCGCGCTTCCAACCCGCCGTCGAAATACGTGGCGGACCTGTCCGAGGCGGCCATTGCAGGAGCCCGCGTGTTCCGCACATTTGCTCATGGAATTGCCGGGCTGCGGACTGATTGTCGCCAAGATTGGCGATGGCTGCCTTTGGATTCATTGCAGCTCATGTGGTGCAGTTGGAACCAAATCCGTGAACGGACCTGACTACGAAGATTTCATAGAATGTGGGACAGAGAATTCAGGAGCCGCAGCCAGTCACTCGATGGAATGATCACTTCACTGCACCTGCGGCCATCCCCTTGATGATAAAGCGCTCGAGGACCACGCCAATGATGATCAGTGGTATGATCGCGGCTGTCGAGAGTGCCGCCATCGCCCACCAGTTTATTCCCTGGCTGCCGGTTTGACTCGCGACCATCACCGGAAGTGTCTTGGCGTCAGTGGACGTCAGCAGAGCGGCGAAAAAGTACTCATTCCAGGTCAGGACGAGAGATAGAATCAACGCCGCAACCATGCCTGGCAGTGCAATCGGCAAGACGATCGTAAGGAACGCCTGCCAGATCGAGAGTCCATCCACGAGCGCGGCTTCCTCAAGCTCAACCGGAATTGACTGGAACTGGTCTCGCATGATCCAGATCACGATCGGAAGCACTGTCAATGTATACAGCAGGATCAGACCTATCCGCGTATCGAGCAGATCGAGAGATCGGTAGAGCACCAGAAACGGCAGAGCCAGGACCACCGGTGGCAAGATCAACTGGCTGAGGAAGAAGAAGGAGATGTCTGGATTCCGCATGAATCCAAATCTGTACCGGAACCGGCTGAGGCCGTAGGCGGCGAGCGAGCCAAGGATGACTGCCAGGACCGAAGCCGAAACGCTGGTGATCGCAGAATTCGTAAATCGCTTGAGAAACTCCTCGCGAACGGTCGACTCCTGTCCAATCAGTCGCGGCGAGAGGCCAAGGCTGTCCCAGCCTTTCCACTTTGGCCAATAGTCGAAAAAGGGAATCATATGTCCCTGCATGACGTTTGGAGCCAGCTTGAAACTTGTGGTGAGGGTCCAGTAGATCGGAAACAGGCAGACAATCGTCCAAAAGATCAGTATACCATAAACTGCCAATCGTCCCGCATACCATTTCGCCCTGAAAGAGAGGTCGCTGGAATGGTCGTGAAAGATCTGTTCAGCCATTTCAATACCTTGGATTCATCCAGCGATCGGCTGCCTTCATGAATGCCGTGATAGCAACGACAATCAACACAAGATAGACGATAGCCAGCAGCGTTCCGTAGCCGACATTGGAGCGATCACGATACTCGCGGAAGATGAAGCTTGTAACACTGTCCGTTGCACCTCCCGGCCCCCCTGAAGTGACGTTGATGATGATGTCAGCCAGCTTCAGCTTGAAGATGATTCGGATCAGGATCGCAGTCAGTGAGACAGGGAGCATCAGGGGAAAAGTGACCTCCCAGAAGCTCCGCCAGCCACTGGCGCCATCGACATGTGCGGCTTCCTGAACGTCTCGTGGGATCGCCTGAAGTCCGGCGAGCAGCATGATCACCAAGAATGGAATGAACGTCCACGCATCCATGATCATGATGGTCAGTCGAGCGATTTCCGGGTCGCCGAAAAAACTCGGCCGATCCCATCCCAGCCAACGGGCCAGTCTTGAGATCGGCCCGAACCGAACCTCCAGCATTGACTTGCCGATCATCCAGGACACGGCTACGGGCGAGAGCATCAATGGCATCAGAAACGCCACCCGAAAGAGCTTTCGTGCCCGGATCTGACTCGCCAGGATCAGTGCCAGTCCGAAGGCGATCGCATATTCCACAAGTATCGCCAGTGTATAGTAGACCATGTTCTTCAATGCGTTCCAGTAGAACGGATCGGTCCACATCTGCCGAACATTGTCGAAACCGTTGAATTTTGGCCCTTCAAAGGCAGAGAGGTTCCAGTTCGAGAAGGCAAGCGTCAACGCAAAAGCCAGCGGAAAGATCACCATTGCAATGACGAAGAGCGTTGCGGGCAGAACGAATAGGGTCCGCTTCCCCTGCTCACCATGGAGCACGACCTGTGCGATGCAGAGGCAGGTGGCCCAGAGCAAATAGGCATAGAGTGCCGGTCGCCAGTTCTCCATTTCCCAAGGCAGATACCCAGCCTGCGCCATCGTACACCAGACGAAGGCTGCAGCCATGATCACGAAAGATCCCCAGATCAGGGCCTTGCCGATGAGCCGGCGTCGGTCGCCGATTTCGTCAGCGGTTACGACGTGGAGTAGATCGCCTTGGGTCATGCGCTCCGGCTCATATCGAAAGTCCGGGAGGCCAGCTGATGGCCCCCCGGCGTGGCGGCCGCGAATGCACGGCGTAACTCAGGTCAGAGACCCAGCGAGGCCTTGTAGAGCGCGATCTGCTGTTCGCGCCCGATTTGGTCGGTGATGTTCTCCCAGGCCGCAGCGATGGCGTCTGCTGTTTCCTGGGCCGAGCCATACTGGCCTGCGAATCCCTTTGCCAGTTCGTCTTCCGCGACGGAGTAGTATTGGAAGATCCCTGGGATGCGGGGCTCAATGGCAGCGTTCGGGTGGTTGTAGCTGTCCGCGTTCGAGCCGAGGTAGTCCTCGATGAATGCACGGTCGTAGCCAGCTTCCTCCCACTCGTCGAAGTTGAAGTGACTGTTCCGGTAAGGCTGGAAGCCGGATGGATATGCCGATGCCCAAAGCGATAGATCCTTGCCGCCAAGATGCGCCGCTGCAGACCAAGCCGCCTTTTGCCGTTTCGAGTCGCTGTCGACTGTCGCCATGACGTAGACACCCCAACCGATGTAGGCCATGTTGGGCGCTTCGTTCATGGTATTCTCCCATGCACCCGTTGCGGCATTGTAGACGCGGTCTGAGGCGGGATTGATGCCGAAGCCCACGACGTCACCAACAACGGACGTATCGGAAGTGCGCGCATTCGAGCCCACGTCGCCCCACCACATGAGCATTGATCCGGTACCGGCAAGGAACTGCTGGAAGGCAGTGGTGCCAGGATCCGCGTTGATCTGGTCGGCCGGATAGGCATCCGCCTCGATCAGGTCGAGAACATCCTGAATCGCCTGAACCCAGGCTGGGTTATTGACCCTGGGCTTCATCGTGTCGGGATCGAAGAGCCATGCTGGATCGTCTGGATGTTTGGCATACGCCGCCGCACGGTTCTCCAGGAAATAGAATCCGAAACCACCCCAACCCTTGAGAGGATCGAGATAACCATGGGCGTCCAGCCCTGTGAGCGGGTCGGTCTTTCCCCTGAGTTCCCTGGAAATCTCATTGATTTCCTGCCAGGTCGTCGGTACGGCGCGACCGGTGACCGAGCCTTCACCAAAGTAGTCGGTTCGATAGGCGAATGTATGGCAGTCACCATCGATCGAAATCCGGTAAGTCCTGCCATCCCAGGTGCCGACGGGAGCCTGAAGGTAACCGACGTAGTCGTCCATGTCGATGACGTCCTTTACCCAGTCAGGCATGACCGAGGCCATGCCTCGGCCCAGAACATCACCTTCGAAAGGAGCGCCCATCTCAATGATGTCGAAGTCCACTGTCCCGGTCGCGATCGACTGCTGGAGGCGTGCGTTGTAATCGGCCTGTGCAAGGTCGATCCAGTTGATCGTCGCTCCCGTATAGGCCTCCCATGGCTTCAGGAATCCACGGAACAGGAAGTTGTGAAGATTCTGGTTGTTCAGCCCCATGAACGTCAGTTCGACGCCTGCGAATTCACCCTCGCCGACGACTTCCTTTGTCGGGCCGAGACATAGGTCCCCGACCTTCTGCCAGTCCGCGTCGGTGGGCGATCCCATACCCACTCCCGGCACTTTCAGGATGTCGGCACGCAGGTTGCCATGCGATGCTGCCCAGACCGGCCGCACGCTTGCGCCCGTCGATACGCCTGAAAGCGCCGCAATCGTGCCCGTTGCGCTGAGGCCACGTAACACATCACGGCGCTGGAGTTTCCCGGCGCGTTTCATGTAGTTGTAAATACTTGTCTTCATTTACTTTCCTTCCATTTTTCTGTATTGGTTGGCATTCTCTGCCAACGGAACGGAACTATCGAGGGCATTCGTGTTGGCTGTAACTGACACCTCCTGGAGCTCATCGTAGGCCCTCTTGGTACTGAGTTGACAATAAGTCATCCGATACTGTCAAGCACAGCTTAAGTCGTGACCAACACGTGCAGCCCGGCCTTCACTCTCCGGGGTGTGATTGTTGGACGTATCCTATTTCTGGCTTTGCCAAGGAAAGGCGTCGGCACTTCTGGCGTACAACGAAAGCGCTCTGATCCTGCCGACCGTTGATCGGGAGTTCATGGGCTCCACCTTGGTTTCGATGGAACTCGACATGGAATTCCCCATTCCCGCGCCCGCTGTTCGAGAGAAGCCTGTCTGGCTGGGTGGATGAATTGACCGGGGCTGGCGTCATTCAACGATGTCTTCAAGTGCCAAAGGTGAACCTCGGCAGTCGTTTTCAGGAGAGGCCGCCTGGCCGCCTGTGCGCACACCAAGTGGGATGGCTGGTAGGGAATTCGTGAGGAAGACCGAAATTCATCCGCGCCCGACAGGCAATGGTTTGATTCTGCCGTGCGGAACCCTGCCATGAGGTCTTGCGCAGTCCAGACTGCCACTTTAGCTTTCAACTCCACGGGTTGCGGCAAAGAATGTATGAAGGAGGCCCATGACTGAAGTTCTAATCCGTGATGTCAGAAAGGCCTATGGCACGGTTGAGGTGATCCATGGCATGGATTTCACGATTCCCGACGGCGAATTCGTTGTCCTGGTTGGGCCTTCCGGATGCGGCAAATCTACACTTCTGCGGATGATCGCAGGACTTGAGAGCATTACGTCGGGTACGATCGCGATCGGTGAACGGGTGGTGAACAATGTCCCACCTGCCGGCCGTGACATCGCGATGGTATTTCAGAATTACGCGCTCTATCCGCACAAGACGGTTAGGTCGAACATGGCCTTTGCGCTCCGGATGCGGCGTATGCAGAGGGCTGAAATCGATCGGCGTGTGAACCAGGCTGCCGAGGTGCTGGGGCTTACGCCCTATCTCAATCGTTACCCTCGGTCGCTTTCGGGAGGACAGCGGCAACGCGTGGCTATGGGGCGTGCGATTGTTCGCGATCCCGAAGTGTTTCTGTTTGATGAGCCTCTTTCAAATCTGGACGCGAAGCTTCGGGTCCAGATGCGAGCCGAAATCCGCGAACTGCATCAGCGTCTCAAGACGACGACCATCTACGTGACGCATGATCAAATTGAGGCCATGACCATGGCTGACAGGATTGTGGTCATGGAAAACGGACATATTCGGCAGATTGGCGCTCCCCTGCATCTCTACGACAGGCCTGCAAACCGTTTTGTCGCCGAATTCATCGGATCTCCATCCATGAACCTCTTTGATGGTCGGGTCAGAAAAGGCGGCCGGACCGAGATTGAAATCGACGCGGCGGGACGGGCCATCCCCGTTGACGATCGTGTCGATCTTGTCGATGGAGAGGAGGTGATGCTGGGAATTAGGCCCGAACACCTGTCTCTCACCGAAGATGGGTTGCCGGCCACGGTGTCAGTGGTGGAGCCAACTGGTTCCGAGACCCACGTTGTGGCCCGGACCGGAACGGAGGAAATTGTTGCGGTATTCCGCGAAAGGCATGCGCTTGTCCCAGGACAAAAGATATTTCTGTCGCCTGATCGCAGCCGGGTTCACATTTTTGACGCTACATCAGGTGACCGGCTGAATTGAGTGAAGCTCCATCAACGATTGCAGGTGGTGGCCGAACCCGTGCATCGACATGCGATTGGCGCGTGTTATCCGCCTCAGCGGCCTTGCTTCAGAATTCAGGACTCCTGGCAATCACGTCAGAAACTGCCTGCGGGACGCCCGGCTCGTTTGGCTGGGTCGCATTCAGTGACGGCCCCGGGAGATTGTGGAAATCTGGAACCATGGAGTGAAATTTCGGAAGCCAAGCCTTGTGATTTCGTGCTGCCATAGATGACGGAGCTTTAGCGCAGGCGGGAAGACGGAGGCATACCCCTCCCTGTCTTCTGGAATTCGGCTCAATTGACTTCGAAATCCAACCCTTGCTTGGTTGGACGGTGCGTCAGAATTCCGATGTAATCCTGTGATTCGAGGTTTCGGGATGGCTCTCAGCGGGATATACCGGCACGGCTTTTCTGGAGCTTGAGGATCGGCCATGGCCAATGTTGTCGTTGTCGGCACCCAGTGGGGTGACGAGGGAAAAGGCAAGATCGTCGACTGGCTGTCCGAACGTGCTGATGTCATCGCGAGGTTCCAAGGCGGTCATAACGCCGGTCATACTCTGGTGATCAATGGTAAGGTCTACAAGCTGCACGCACTTCCCTCCGGCGTGTTGCGTGAAGGCAAGCTTGCCATAATTGGCAACGGCGTGGTCCTTGATCCCTGGCATCTAGTCGCCGAGATTGACGATATCCGTTCCCAAGGCATTGAGATCACTCCGGAATCGTTGCAGATCGCCGAGAACACACCGCTGATCCTGCCATTTCACGGAGAACTTGATCGTGTCCGTGAACAGCAGACATCAGTTGCGAAGATAGGAACCACCGGCCGCGGCATCGGCCCCGCTTACGAAGACAAGGTCGGACGCCGGGTGATTCGCGTAGCGGATCTGGCCGATCCTGCCACGTTGGAACTCCGCGTGGACCGGGCATTGATTCACCACAATGCGCTGCGTCGTGGCCTCGGGCTTGAGCCAGTGGATCGTGAGGAGCTTCTGTCGAAGCTTCGCGAGATTGCGCCGAGGATACTTCCTTATGCGGCTCCTGTGTGGAAAGTGCTGACCGAAGCTCGGAAATCCGGACGGCGACTCCTTTTCGAGGGTGCGCAGGGAGCGCTGCTGGACATTGATTTCGGCACATATCCATTTGTCACTTCTTCGAACGTCATCGCAGGACAGGCCGCGACTGGGGTTGGAATTGGCCCGGGAGCGATCGACTTCGTATTGGGCATCGTCAAGGCCTATACCACGCGGGTGGGTGAAGGGCCTTTCCCGACCGAACTGAACGACTCCAACGGCAGGCGGTTGGGTGAACGCGGACGGGAATTCGGCACGACCACCGGTCGAGAGCGCCGGTGCGGTTGGTTTGATGCCTGTCTGGTCCGGCAAGCCTGTGCGACATCCGGCGTCAATGGCATTGCGCTAACCAAGCTCGACGTACTGGACGGATTTGAAACTCTGAAGATCTGCACAAGCTACATGCTTGATGGAGGCCGCCTGGACCACCTTCCGACCGCAGCCGACCGGCAGGTACGGTGCGTGCCGATCTACGAGTGTATGGATGGCTGGACCGAATCCACTGCTGGTGCGCGCTCGTGGGCCGATCTCCCTGGTGCAGCGGTGAAATACGTTCGGCGTATTGAAGAGCTGATTCAATGTCCTGTCGCGATGCTCTCCACCTCGCCTGAAAGGGATGATACAATCGTGGTAACCAATCCCTTCGCGGATTGATTCCAGTCGAACTTTCCCGCCGTGTGCCTGCGTGGGGTTGGCCGGTAAGGTCTCGGCGGCTCGGAAATGAAAAAGGGAATTGTCCATGGCGCTCAGCTATAGGTCCCGGCGTCGTTGGTCGCTGGCAATTCTCCTCGTTGGTCTTCCCTTATATGTCGTGGTCGCCGTGACGGTAATTGGCTGGTTTGACCGGCTCGGCTTCTTTGCTGAGCTTGCGGTGTATCTGTGCCTGGGCGTGCTTTGGGTGGTTCCGTTCCGATCCGTGTTTCGGGGTATCGGAAAATCCGATCCAAACAGGAGCCGGACAGAATGAGCCTGCCAATCCCTCAGCGACCTGCGCCCGCACGATCGACTCCAGCCATTCGGACCTTGACAGCTGCGATGACGTTCGCATGACAGCTGCGATCATCAATTCGACGAAACCAGTTACGCTGGTTGGTGCGTCGGCTTCCTCAGGCGCGGATCTGAAGGAAGCCCTGGCAATCGGGCCACAACTGGTCGCCGCCGATGGCGGTGCGGAAGTGGCGCTGTCGCGGGGTTTGGTGCCAGATGCTGTGATTGGGGATCTTGACTCGCTCCAGACCCATGTGAGGGATCGGATACCACATGAGAGGCTGCATCATATCAGTGAGCAGGAGACCACCGATTTCGACAAGGCTCTGCGTTGTATCAAGGCTCCGTTGGTGCTGGCTGTCGGGTTCACCGGACGGCGCATTGACCATGAACTTGCTACCTTCAATACGTTGGTGCGCAATGCGGAGCGTCGAGCCATTGTCATTGGTGGGCAAGACATCTGCTTCCACCTCCCTGCAGAGCTGAAGTTGGATCTTCAGGAAGGAACCCGCTTGTCGCTCTTTCCAATGACCCGGATGCGTTGCTTCAGTTCAGGTCTGTCCTGGCCTACGGATAGGCTGGTTTTCGATCCCATCGGAAGGGTGGGTACGTCTAACAGGGCGGCCTCCGATACGGTGGTTCTGCGTTCGGATACGAAGGGTATGCTTGTCATCCTGCCCAGATCCTGCCTGGGCTCGGCGATTCGCTCGCTCCTTCGTTGATGATGCACCCGCGTTGAAGGAAGGCGGGTCGCTTGCCGGTCTGGCGATCAGGAACTCCAAACGGGTGTAACGGCAGGTAATCCCGCGCCGCTTTGGTGCAATGGCCTTCCACCTGAGTTCCACCTGAGAAGACACTCTGCCAGCTCACCTCAAGTGCCACAAATGTTGGTGGCGATTCGCACGGCGGCATTCCGGCGGCGCCCGGAGGGACCGTGCCAGTCCCCGCGGTCGACCGGCCCGCTGGCCAGCGCACTCCGCGTCAGCCCGCCGCCCCTGCAGGCCGTCGTGAACCAGTCCACCGTCCCCGACTGTATCCGCCACATCTGAATCTGCATGGCTGACTGATTCGCACGGAATCCAAATTAAGCTTAAGCATGAGTCATTGATAGGCTCCGGGTCCATCGCACCCCGCTCCAAAGGCCGCGCGACGGCGTGATGGCTGACGTAGGCGGAAATGATCAGACCCAACTCGATGGCATCGAACTCCTAGGTGGACCAAACCTCCGACGTGGAGACCGTGTGTTCGCAATGGAGCGGTCGGCTATCATCCGTGACGCGGAACATGTAGTTTTCCGTCGTGCCCGCCTTGCTGTATTCGACCGCCACCGATACCGCATATCTCGAATGGCACCGCATCCTTCTGCGCAACCCCGACCCCGAAGACACCGACATGGTCACATGGGTGTGCCGCGACAATCCCCAATATCTCGATCTCACCGCTAACATCGTCCGAACCCATCGGCATCGTAGGTGACGTTATGCCATAACGCGCAGTGCCCACGCCTTCAGTGTTGATCGGCCCCACCGGCGACAGAACCATTACGACACATTAGCGAACATCTCCGCGCTCCATGTATCAGTGCCGGTCTCGGTTCCGCTGGCTGTGCGGAAGATGCAGTCCATTGCAGGAGAGTGTGAAATCCTACGCGGATATCGCCGTTCGTGCAAAGCGCGGCAAATTCAACGAAAGAGCCCACTTTCACTATTGTGCGTTAAGGCTTATCCCTTTGACTACGGCACCGCAACATGTTGTGCCGGCGGTCTGACGGCCGGTTTCCCGGATTCCGGCGGAATCCGGGCCGCCGCCGCCACGCGGCGGCCCGTCCGGGGCCGGAAGGATCGGGATTCTGGGGGACTGGGGGTCGGCGCCTCGGGCCGGGGCGGAGTCCGGGCGCGGGTCCGCGGGCGTCAGGCGCCCGGGTCGGTGAGGTCGCGGGCGGCAGGCCGAGGCCCAGAAGCCTGTCGAAGGAGGTCCGCCTGTGGCGGCGGCGGTCCATCGGAAGACGGACCCGTCCAGATGGCGCTGGGCGCGCTTCCTGCGCAGCCCGTGGTACACGCCCATGGCCCAGCGCCTGAGGTCGGGGAACACCCGGTGGATCCACCTCAGGACCTCGTGGGCCGGGCGGCCGCCGACCACCCTGCGCCCGCGCGGGCTGTCGGGCAGGCCGGTGTATCCGCTCCACCCGTCGGTGACGGTCCAGGCGCCCGGCTCGACCGCCCCGGCGATGAAGCCATGGAGCGCTTCGGCGCCGTAGTCCCCGACCGTCTCCAGCCGGATGCGGCGTGGACTGCCGTCCTCCGACAGCTCCACGGCCCCGGCGACGGGGATCCGGCCCGCCGCGCCGCGGCCCCGGCCGGCCACGCCCCTCTCCCCGCCGCCGTCGCGGCAGGGCATCGACGCCCCGTCCACCTCCGCGATCCCCTGCAGCGGGCTACGGTCCGGGTCCACCATGGCCCGCCGCAGCTTCCGGGGAAGCAGCCAGGCTGACCTGTAGCTTCCGATGCCCAGCTGCGCCTGGAGCTGGAGCGCGGAGATGCCGTTGGAGTGCGTCGCCATGAGGTGGGCCGCAGGGAACCATGTCCTGAGCGGAAGGTGGGAGCGGTGCGTCACGGTGCCCGCCGTCACCGAGGTCTGGCGCCGGCGGTCCGCGCATTCCCGGCGGCAGCGCCCGCCCTCGGCCCCCAGCCCCTGGTCCCGCCGCAGGCCGGGCACGCGAAGCCACTGCCCCAGCGCAGCTGGGCAAGGTGCCGGGCGCAGGCGTTTTCGTCCGGCAGGAGTTCCCCGGACTCCTGGCGGGACATGGGGCGGTCGTCTTTCCATCGGCCTGGCATGGGAGGAACACAAGGCGAACACAGCGCCGCGTCAACCCCCTCCGACACAGAATATTGATCCGCCTTGGTCAAGGAGATAAGCCTTTCGCTTGATTTCGCGCGATGGTCGCGAAATAACACTGGTGCCGAAAACTGGAACCAATCATTCGGAACTCCTGTCTCTGTATAGAAGGTGGTTCATTCGAATGTGCAAGTATCCATCGGTTTGGCGGGGAGTCAGGAATCGTTGAGACACTCGAATTGGATCACTGTCCGCTTTCTTGCAGTAATCGCCTTGGTCGTCGGGCTTATGATTCCTACGTTGCTGGTCAACGTCGTCATTGACGATAGGGAGGGCCACTACCGTCGGGCACTTGACGATATCGCGTCTGCATGGGCAACAAGACAGCTGATTGCGGGACCGATGCTGGCTATCCCCTTCACTCCCGTATCTGTGGATGGAGCGACGGAGAGCTCATCGCTCCTGCTGATCATGCCCGAGGTGTTGGACGCGGAAATCGAAAGTACCCATGAATACCGCCGACGTGGCATATTCGAGGCACCCGTACTGACCGCGCAGGTCAAACTCAGTGGCAAATTCGCTCCCCTGCAGATGGAAGAGCTCGGTGCGGGATTTGGCCCTCTCAAACCTTCCCGGGCGACGTTAGTGGTTGGCGTGTCGGACGCACGTGGCTTGAACGCTGCAACCATGAATTGGGATGGCATCGACTTAGTTCCTTCCGGGGCGAGTGGCCTAGGGCCGATGCGGGACGGTTTTTTCGCACCGGTCAGCCAATTCGAGTATACGTCCGGGGGAAGTTTCACGGTCACTTTGTCGCTTCGGTTCGTCGACCGTCTCGGTACCCTGCTCATTGGCGACCAATCAAAGCTGTCAATGACATCTGATTGGCCACATCCGAGCTTCGACGGACGATTCCTTCCCGATAGCCATACGATAACAGAAGATGGCTTCCAGGCGAATTGGAGCTCCATTGCACTGGCCCGGGGCTACCAGTCCATCATTGACTCGAGGCATTTTGGTCGATCGATTGAGGATGGCGAGTCAGTCGGTTTTTCTGTGTTCGAGCCCGTGACGCTGTATACTTTGGTCTCGAGAACGCTCAAGTACGGGGTCATGTTCATTGTCCTTACTCTGATGAGCGTGCTTTGCATCGAACTCGTTTCCCGAATTCGGTTGCACATTGTTCAATATGGGGTGGTCGGAATAGGGCTCGTCCTGTTCTTTCTGGTGCTGCTTTCATTGACAGAACATGTCGCATTTGACTTGGCATATGTGTTGGCGACATGCGTGCTCACCGCAATGATCACCTCATATATGTGGTTCGTCACTCGGGATGGCTCGACAACAGTCGTCATTGGTGCGTTGCTCCTTTTGCTGTACGGTTCTCTCTTCGCGATTCTGCAACTGGAACAGTATTCCTTGCTTGTGGGCACGGTGCTGCTGGTTGGCCTGCTCGGTGCAATGATGGTGGCGACGCGGAGTATCCACCGCGAAGCAATTCAAACCGAGCCAAACGAGTGAGGGCTGCGAGCAAGGCGGATGCCGTTCGAAGCAGGAAACTCGTTGCCCCGGAAACCTACAACGCGCCATTGTGCAACGTCGACGCCAGGCTCTTGCCATCTGCGAGCATGAAATGTGATTCGCCACTCCGGTTGAGCTGGAGTGCATCTGTTGTATTGATCCGGTCTGTCGTGGTCTGTGAACTGGCTGATTTTTCGACTCCAGCGGGGCGGTGCGAAATCCCAAACGAGGGAGTTATCGACTTCGTCGTAAGGTTCATGAATGCGACGAGCCTGCCAGTACTCCGCTCTCGCTTCACGCTCGGCCTAGCGGTCCGTTCGTTCCCGGCCGGATACCGTTCCCGTTGCCAGGCACGTGGAACTTGTGGCGGGCCGGTCTTTGAATTCGTGGGAGATCATGTAGGTGTCGATGCGTGGTCACGTCTACTCTTGCACGTCTACTCTTGGGCCTTTAAGCGCTCGCGCCAGATGACAAACAGGCCTGAGCATACGATCACCGCCACACCGATTGCAGCTTGGGCATCCATGATGTCAGAGAAAATCAGGTAGCCAAGTATCGTGGCCGAGATGATTTCAAGATACTGCATCGGTGCTAAAGTTGCGGCAGGAGCGTATCGCAGGGCTCCTGAAACCATCAAATGGCTGATGGTTGACCCAATTCCAACTCCAACCAGATAGGCCCAATACCTGCCTTCAGGCATTATCGCGTCGATGGGCTGAATGCCCGAGCCCTGAAATCCTACCAACACCGGGAGAATGAGCACTGAGGCCGCGAGTGCGGTCCAGGCCTGTAGCGCGACGGGATGAAGTGACCGTGCGGTATGGCGTGTTAGTATCATATAGCAGGAAAAGCAGACGGCCGTGCCCAAGGGAAGCAATGCGACAGGGCCAAATGCCGCGAAACTTGGTCGGATGATCAGGAGGGCCCCGAGGAAGCCGGTCAGACAGGCCATGAGCCGACGCCAACCGATCCTCTCACCTAAGAAGGTGGCACCGAGCAGAGTCAATATGAATGGCTCAACGAAAAAGATCGCGATTGCGTCTGCGATGGCCATGAACCTCAGTGCGGTGAAGAAAAATGCTGTCGCCAACAGAATGAGTGCCGCACGGGCAAAGTGCGAAAGCACTTCAATTGGCGATTGAGGTCGCAAAAGGCCAAACAGGAGGGCGATCGGCAATAGTAGAACAGCTTGGATGCAGAAACGGAAGGCGAGGATTTGCCCGACAGGTATGCGGTCACCCGCAAGTTTCGCGAGTGCGTCCATTCCAGGCGCGATCAGCGCGAAACCAACCATTAGAAACACGCCAAACAGGGGACGGTCGCCGTTCATGCAAGTGCCGCAATGCGATTGGCGCATTTGCATCGTGCGCAATTCAAGGAGGCGCTGGCCATGAGACTCTTCGGTGTGTCGATTCGAGAAGACGAGTTGAGTCTTCCATGATTCGTCGAGTCTATCATCTTTTACCGGCCGAGTGTGTCGATGGCCTTTTAGAACTGATCATTTTGGTTTTCGAGCGCGGTTTTGCGGGATCTTCCCATCCTCCATCCCTTGCGCCGGACCGATCACTTTCCTTCCTATCGAAGCACCTCATTGGTTCGCCTGCTGAGTGCGTGCGGCTGCTTCTTTGAACCTGAGCGAGGGCTTTGGCTGGCTGGATGACTATGGATCGGAACTTTTGGCAATGCGCGCATATTTGGCGGACTGCATGGCAGGGGATGAGCGATGCGGCGCGCCAGTTCTGCGATTCCGCGAACTGCCGAATCGCTCTTTCATCGGCTCGGACAGGCGATGTTCGTCCGGTCCGGCTGATTGGTGATCAATGCTGGCTGGGCTCTTGATTGTGTCCATCCCCAGAGCTTTGCGGTCTCAGTTGCATTTTCGTGACTGGAGATAAGCGAAAGCCGGGTGTTGAAGTCTCCGCCAATGGCGTGGCTTCGTAACGTACCGCCGCCTATCGCTCTCAATTCTGTGATGGGCATTCGGTGGGATGGGTGCCATGAGTTTGGCTGCCCGCAAGGCCAATCACGTCGCCCACCAACGTTCCTTTCAACCACGGGGCGGGCGCTACGATTCGGGAATCTGGCGCAGAGCACTGCGGTGAGCGCACCGAAGCCCTTGAACGGCGAAAGAGTCCTGCAGCCGTTTTTCGATCCTTCGAACGTCTCCAATCCTGGCCCGGATACCGTCAAATTGCCGCCTTCTGTAACTTCCCTAATTCAATTCGGGTATCCACGACCCATTCCGTCGGGGCAGGCGCCGAGCATGCCGCCGATAGATGACCATCCGCTGCGTTACGGGCTGACGAACGATTTGCACGCGCACCCATTCCCTGCAATTCCAGTGCCTGGCACCGTGGCATATGTCGCGATTGGGCTTTTGGAGAGGGATGGCGATCTGGCCTGCGCGCATCTCGGGGAGCTTCTCGACCGCAGCGGGGCGCAGCGCCCCTGCCCCGGCGCGACCCATTACGTAGGCGCGATTGACCGGCACCGCCTGAAGTGGGAGCGGCACACGGAGTACGTTTCGTTCATGGCATCCACGGACGGCTTGGATGATCATCCCTTCGACCCGGCCGGGTTCAGGGTCTTCCCAGAGGACTGGCTCGCTCGGGGGTCGGGGCCGCGAATCGCCTCGGTGGCGGTCCGGCTCATACCCCGCCCCGGCGGGGAGCGTTCAGGGCGGAGCTCGCCGGATGGTTCGCGCTTGATAGCCTCCGGCCGGACTCCTGGTCCAGCAGTTGTGCGAGGTCAAAAGGGGCATGAAAGAATGTCCCGTGAATGTTCTGTGCTCTGGAAGGAAAAAAAGTACTTGCATGGATTCTGAGATCAACCATTACAAGCAGATACTGTGTGTGTCCCCCATTCCACCAATTCTGGACTCTGCGTTAGGGGGCCACGAATGGAAGCTGGGAGGAAATTATGAGCGAACGGCAGGAATTCAAAGTCTCCGGCGAGGTCGTTGACCATTCGGGCCAGGACGGAGACCGCAGCTACACGCCCGCGGACGGTTACTACGGGCTGGTGAAAGTCATCGGCGGAACCGGCAACAACTGGTTCTACGGCGGCCACAGGGGCGACTGGTACCAGGGCGGCGCCAACCGCAGCGCCCAGGACACCGTCAAGGGCGGTCAGGGCAGCGATTTCCTCGCCGGCGGCAAGGGGGCAAACGTTCTCAAGGGCGAAGGCTGGGACGACATCCTGGTCGGCAATTTCGAGAACGCGTACCACGACCTGATGTACGGCGGCAACGGCCACGACACGCTGGTCGCGGGCCGCGTGGACTGGACGACCCGCGACTACAGCGAGCGCCCGAGCGTCGGCCCGAAGCTGGTACGGGACGCCCATGGCAACATCACCGGCGGCAACGTCATGTGGGGCGGCGAGGGCGACGACACGTTCGAGCTGCACCGTGACGCCTATGTCCATATCGCGGATTTCAACCCGGACGAGGACATCATCCGCATGACCGGCCTGACCGGCCATACCCTGGAGGAGTCCATTGACGTGGTCTACCATCCCAGGGGACCTTGGGGGGACAGCGGTTTCCGCCTCGTCCTCGACGGCAGCACCGTGATCGCGGAGGTCAATTACAGAGGCGCGCTCGACGTCACCGATCCGAGCTCGATCCAGGGCGCCATTGACAAGATCACAGCGAAGATTCACGCCATACAGGGCAGCACCTTCTTCGGCTCCCAGGGCAACGACCAGATCAACGGCACCAAATGGAACGACACCATCTACGGCTGGGGCGGCGATGACGTGATCGCCGGCGGCAGCGACGGCGACATCATCTACGGCGGCTATGGCAACGACACGGTCTACGGCAACGGCGGCGCTGACGCGCTGTACGGCGATCATGGCAACGACACAGTCTGGGGTGGCGCTGGAGATGACGTCGTCGACGGCGGCCAAGGCAATGACGTTCTCTACGGCGGCGCCGGTGAGGACGTCCTTTTCGGTGCCGGCGGCAACGACCGGCTCGACGGCGGCGCCGGCGCCGACTCGCTCTATGGCGGACGCGGACGCGACATCTTCGTCATGGACCCCAGCGGCAAGACGCCCGATGTCATCTTCGATTTCAAGGTCGGTGAGGACTACGTGCGCCTGCCATTGGGCCTGGCCCAGGCCGACGTACGGTTTGTCGCCGTGGCCGCGTTCACCAATCCCTATGACGGAAGCACGGTGGCCGCGCAGAAGCTGGTCACCGGCAGCGGGGACAGCGAGAAGACGCTCGCCGTCTTCCTGGACATGGACGGGCAGGACCTGTCGAAGGTGGAGTTCATCTGGGACTTCGACCCGAACAAGGAGTATCCGCCGCCGCCCAGTGGCGAGACCATCGACGGGACGGCAAAGAAGGACCTGCTGCTCGGCACCCGGGGCGACGACACCATCAACGGCGAGGCCGGCAAGGACGACCTCTACGGACGCGACGGCAGCGACAAGCTCTACGGCGGTGAAGGCCATGACCGCCTCTACGGCGAGAACGGCAATGACACGCTCAACGGCGGCGACGGCAACGACATCCTGGAGGGCGGCAAGGGCAACGACATCCTCGGCGGCGATGACGGCGACGACGTCCTCAGGGGCGGCTCCGGCAACGACACCCTCGAAGGCAACGAGGGTGACGACCGCCTCTTCGGCGGGGCGGGCAACGACGCCATGGCTGGCGGGAACGGCAACGACCGGCTCTATGGCGGCGCCGGCGCCGACACGCTCGACGGGGACGACGGCGCCGACCGGCTCGAGGGCGGCGAGGGCAACGACATCCTCTCCGGCGGCAGGCACGACGACCGGCTCATCGGCGACGGCGGCAACGACCGGCTGGAGGGCGGCAAGGACGCCGACTACCTCACCGGCGGCGAGGGAGCCGACGAGTTCCTGTTCAGGAAGGGCGACGGCGTCGACGTCGTCACCGACTTCGAGGACGGGACCGACACGATCGTGTTCCTCGCCGAGAAGGAGAACAAGCTGGGGTCGAAGTTCATCGGGTTCGGTGACCTGGTCATCGAGGAGACCGACTACGGCGTCCGCATCACGTCGGAGAGGCTCAAGAAAGGGCAGGAGATCCTGCTGCAGGGGGTGACCGCGGACCAGATCGACGAGGAAGACTTCAGCTTCGTCACCATCCAGGAGTACAACGACCTGCTCATCAACGCCTGAGCGCGACGCAGCGGCGGAAGACGCGGGGCAGGCGGCCGGGGACCGGCCGCCTGTCGCTTTCTGAGGCGGCCTGCGGGGCTGGACATGCGCCGCAGGGAGGCCCGGATGGCCGGGGATGTCCCGGAGCGTCAGCGGAAATGCGGCGGTCATGCCCGGTCTGGCGCGGAATCGAGGCCGGATCGGCTGTTGCGGCTTCCTCCCATCAGGCGTCGGGATTCAGCCCCTGATGGACCGCGGGCTGCGGGATGAACACATCTTGTCAGGCCGCTGCCCCAAGCGCGGTTCCCGCAGGGGTTCTTGGGGGGTGCGTCCCGGAATGCCGGCATGGGTGTTTCCTGAACCCTCGTCTCCCGACATTGGAACGCCTTCCGGCGGATGCTCGCCCGATAGGGTCGACCGGAAGTATGGACTGCCAGCGACCCGGGCCACACCCGGGTCCAGGAGACAACCTTCAACGGGCCACGGGTCCGCGTTACCTCCCTGCGGGTCCAGCCCTAGGAGGGTGCATGGCCCGCGAATGCCCGAAGTCCGCCAGAAGGACCGCACGGACGGATATGCCGGGCAGGTAACGGACCCCCCGTTGTCTCTCACTCCATGTCAGGGCGGGTTTCCCGGATTCATCCGGCCGCCCCATGTCGGAATGGATTGAAGGGAGTGAACCAACTCCATGAGGGAATGCCTTCACGGCATCAGGTTACGCTGATCGGGAGCGTCTATCCGGAAAGAGGGAAAGCGGGCGAGGCGGCCGGGTCAATTCGGGGATGTTCGTCTCTTGTCTGCTGACATAAACAGAGAAACAACACCGTCCGGAACATCCTCACGCCGTACTTTAGCCGCTTACGTCCCCCTGAGTGCTCCTCTTGCGCTTCATTGAGCCTATATGAAGATATCCACTATCAGTAGTTCCCCATTCCACCCTGAAGTACAACACCAGTGGCGGTGGTGACCGGTTTTCCCGCCGCATGATGTTGCGTATCGGCCAGCAGGCGGCGACAGTCCCTGTGAGCAAACAGGGGAGACTGCCATGCCCGAGGGCCATCGCCACCTGACCCATGAAGAGAGATGCCAGATCGGCGCGCTGAAGGAAAGCGGTCTATCGGATGGGGCGATCGCGGCCCGTCTGGGCCGTGACCGTTCGTCGGTCTCGCGGGAGCTGCGCCGTAACGGCGGGGGGTACAGCCCCGGGGAGGCGCAGCGCAGCGCGGCTTCCGGGGTTCCCCAAAAGATGACGCCGGACCGCTGGGCGCAGGTGGAGGGGCTTCTGGCGGAGGGCTGGATCCCGGAGCAGGTCGCGGGACGGCTGCGTCCGGAGGGTGGCTGGACGGTGGGCCGCCAGTGGACATCCGGGCGTGTGAGGGCCGACAGGAAGGCGGGCGGCGGGCTGTTCCCGCTGCCGCGGCGCCGCGGCAGGAAGCCGGACCGGCGTGGCGGCAGGCGCTCGGGCCGGGGCCACATCCCGGGCCGGGTGGACATCTCCGAGCGGCCGGAGGAGGCGGGGAGCAGGGAGCGTGTCGGCGACCGGGAGGCGGACACGGTCATCGGGAAGGGCCACAGCGGGGCGGTGGTCTCCCTTGTGGACAGGGTCTCGAAATACACGTATTCACGGAGGGCTGGCCGACGCACCTCGGCCGCGGTCTCCGCCGCGATGCTGGAGATGCTGCGGCCTTCCGCCGCGCCCGTCCACACGGTCACCTCGGACAGCGGCAGGGAGTTCGTGGGCCACGCCGGCGTCGCGGCGGAGCTCGGGGCCGCCTTCCACTTCGCCACCCCCTGCCACTCCTGGGAGAGGAGCCTGAACGGGCACACCAACGGGCTGGTCCGGCAGTACCTGCCCAAGGGGACGGACCTCCGGGCGGTCACCGACGCGCAGGTGAGGGCGGTGCAGGACCGCACGGACGCGCCGGGCGCTGGGCTACAGGACGCCCGCCGAGGTGCTGCACAAGGCCCGCCCTCCCCGACGCCGCACGACCGCCTCCCGCCCGTGCGCATGGCTGCGCCGGGAGGGGGTGGAATGGATTTCGAGGTCGCGACCCGCCCCGGCGGAGGCGTTGCGCCGCCCGGAAAGCCCGGATAACCTCCATGCAGAAGGGACCACAGCCGTCACGGTATCGCGACAGGCATAATTTTTCCATCCGACAACCATATTTTTTCCATTGGACCTAACTTATTGAAATAACGCAATAACCAGTCTTTTCGGCTCGAATCCGCCTCCACAGGCCTGTCCCTTGACAGATCCAGCCCCGGCGTCTTCCCCTCGCGCCGGTTTTCCGGCCCCGACTCCACCCGGTCGAACTGGACGGCGGCATGGGGGCCAGGCAACGATCAAGAAGGAGACCTGAATTCTTCAGCTTTGTTTCCTGACAGTCAAACAACTGTTAGGAACCGTCATATTGGATGTTCCATGATGTCATGGTATCCATCAGTTTGCCGATGTCGCGATAAGACCGTAGTCCGACCCGACTATGTGGAAGCTTCAATGCTTCGTTCACAGAACATCTCCATGCAGCTTGTCGTGACTAACCGGACAGCGATGGTCCCCGACTTAGGCTTGGGAAACGGCGCGCTTCGGCACGATAGCACACTTTCCCACTTGTCAGGCGCGACGTGTTTGCCAAGGGCCTTGCTGTATCGAAGGATCTGCTTGTCCTTGCCACCATTGGGGAAGTGCAGTCGGTCAGCCCTAAATTGCAAGGAATCGTGGTCCGTATCAAGCATCCAGCAGGCGATATCCTTTGCGATGCCGGACCGTGTCTGACCAGTCGCCGGGTCATATGTCGTGAATCCGGCAAGTTCGACCACATACTGGTCGTTGGCCTGCCTCAGCCGCACTTCGGGTTCGCCGAGCAACTGCAACCCGCCGAAGAGCTTAAGCTCGCCGATTCGGAGATTCTGGTCCGCCTGGAACTTCAGTATCTGGACACGACCACGCCGTTCCTCGCCGCCCGTTCCCATCTGTTCGCTTTCGTAACTGAAGGCCACTATGCACAGGACATTGATCTCCGAGGTTTGCTTTGAAAGTTCCCGCACCGCCTTGTCGATCAGATGCGAGCCGACTGGCACTTCGGGTGGCACGATGGCCAGACCTACTTCCCTCGCCCCATGCTTGGCAATGTGAGAGACGAGTTTCGCATGACTGTATGGGTTGGGCTGAACATCCTCCAGACTGTTGGCATTGCCATCAATCGCTATGGTTGCTCCTTCCAGCGCCCCAACGACATTGCACTCGACATTGACTGGCAGTTTCGCTTCTCCAAGGACATCCTGTTCTGGATTCAGGATCTTGAACGGGGCATGGCTTTCGACGGTAAATGCCGAACTGACACGCTTCACGCCAGGCTTCTTGATCGGTCGGTTTACAAGCAGCGTCGGTGGTTCATCCACATCGTAGGCGAGGATGCTGGCACTGACAGCCGGACACCGTTCGTAGACAAACCCAGCAGAGGGATCTTCGTTAAACCTTTGTTCCCCAATTAATGGCTTGCCGGACAGCTTCGCCTCCTCCTCGGCACCCTCCCGCGAGTCCAGCAGCAGGAAGTAGTCGAAGACAGCACAGGCCAGACGCTGCCGAGCGAGCGTCACGGCCAAGGTGCCCGTATCGATTGTGATCCACCTCCGTCCCCATTTCTCGGCAACGTATGCGGTCGTTCCGGAGCCACATGTTGGGTCAAGTACCAGATCGCCGGGATCTGTCGCCATCAGAATGCACCGTTCAACAACCGCTTCGGCCGTTTCAACGACATAGTGCAGGTCGTTCGGCGACATGGTCGCGTCCCAGAAGTTGTTGATTCGTCTACCTGGCACCTCTTCCTCGTAACGCTTCCAGCCCAGCATGCCCTGTTCTGATGCCGCATCGAGTCGACCAAGTTCCGCCAGTCTTTCCATTCCGTCGGGGCTGACGCGCCACTGCTCGCCCGGCGGGCACGGATATTCATTGCCTTCCCAAACGAACGGCCCCGAGCGGTCCTTTGAAACACCCGGAGATGCCAGACGCATCCGCCTGTAAAGTCTCGCACCACTTGGCAAATGTAGATCTGGATCCTGTCGCTCGTCCTTTGTCAATTGGCGTTTCGTTCCATCCGCAAGTTCCACCATCGCATACGAACTCATATGCTCGACTTTCTGTTGCCGCGTAAGCGGTTCATAGAGCTGCCGGAATTTCACGCGGTTCCGGTCCTTGGCATACCAAAGCAGGAAGTCGCCGACTTCGGGCAGTGTATTCGCCGATGTCGCGCCGCTCTTCTTGAACATGACTGTGGCAATGCGGTTTTCGGCACCGAACACTTCGTCAAGCACGATGGCGAGGCGGTGAACGTTCGCAGCGCCGATCTGAAGGAACAGGCTGCCTGAAGCCGCGAGCAGTTCCCGTGCATGCGTCGCAACCCGGTAAATTGTATCAAGGTAGGAATGGATACCTGTTTTGTATGTATCGCAGAAAGCGGTGATCTGGCCTTCATCAAGAGGTATGCCGTTTGCTTTGGGATTGTCTGTCCTGACCTGTACGTTCGCCTTGTAGTTGATGCCGTAAGGCGGGTCGAAATAGACCATCTGCACCTTGCCCGCCATGTCTTCCTTTGCGAGGAGAGACGCCATGACCTCTACACTTGGCCCTCGGATCAGGCGGTTCGACCAATTGCCGTCATACTGGTACCATTCGTATGCGGCTCGTTCCGGTAGGTTGTTGAATTCCTCAAACAGCCCTCGCTGGCGGTTGTCTGCGTCCTGCATCAATGAATTCGCGAATGCGCCGGGATGGATCTTCTCCTGAATGAACAGTGGCGTGGCGGGTGTTTCCGCACGAAGGGCGGCATCATCGCGACCCCAATGCAATCGCACATCTCCGGATCCGGGGCGCAATTCGGGGCGGTGCTGTACCGGAGCGGTGTCCTTGCCATCCATGAGCGCAGCCGTCTCGTGGGTCGGTAGGTTGCGGCGCTTGGCAGTTGAATGCCGGTATGCCTTGGTTTTGGCCATGAGTTAACCTCTCTTCAATTCCCGTTGGCAGGCGGCTTCAGTGCATCCATGATCGCGAGTTCCACCTGCGGAGCAACGGATTCGTCCGCTACGACCGCGTATTCCCATCGTCCCTGTCCGCGAGGGTCGTTGGATAGCGCCTCGCACCAACGTCTGGCGCCATCCTCCTTGGCCAAAGCGTCGGCATCGAAAATGCCTTTGCATTCGATCACCAGATGGATTTTCGATCCATTGGCATCGTTCAACTGTGCCACGAAATCTGGCTCATACCAGCGAGTCAGCGCACTGTGAGCGTCCAAGTAGGGAATTTGCCAGCCGAGTCGGTAGTTCCGCGCCCAAGCGACAACCCTGTCGTGCTCGTCCAAGGCCCGTGCAGTGGTGGATTCCAGTGCGCTGTGGCAGGCGGCAACGTTGATCTCCGATTTCGTTGCGCATTCATTTTCCTGCAGTGGGTATCGGTTCCCGAGGCTCGTTGTATAGTCGACGCCTGCGGTGTCGAGCCAGTCATCGTCGGCTGGATTCATTTCGGATGCAAACACAGCTCTCTGCGGCGACCCGTCCTCGAATGTGAAGGGCAGGCAGGCCTCATAGATAGCTTGGGCGACCCGCCAGCGATTCCCGTCCTCTCGCAGACGGTCGGGGCTCTGGTTGATCATACCTCCCCACTTCCACTCCGAAGTGCAACACCGGCCATTCCCGCAGCGGGGGCGTAGCCCGAGCGTAGGGAATGGCCGGAAGGCGCGGTTTCCGGCCGCCCGGGCGCCGCGGATCCGGCCCCGGGACGGCTGTGGTCCCGTCTGTATGGAGTCTATCCGGGCTTTCCGGGCGGCGCAACGCCTCCGCCGGGTCGGGTCGCGTCCGTCCGGGCGCAGGGAGGGCGTAGCCCGACCGGAGCCCGGACGGACGCGACGGCGAAATCCTGTCCACCCCCTTCCTGCGCGCCGGCGGGAGGCGGTCGCGCGGCGTCAGGGAGGGCGGGCCTTGTGCAGCACCTCGGCGGGCGTCCGGTAGCCCAGCGCCCGGCGCGGACGCGCGTTCAGGCGGTCCTGCACCCGTTTCACCTCCGCGTCGGTGACCGCGCGGAGGTCCGTCCCCTTCGGCAGGTACTGCCGGACCAGCCCGTTGGTGTGCTCGTTCAGGCCACGCTCCCAGGAGTGGTAGGGGGTGGCGAAATAGAACCCGGCCCCGAGCTCCGCCGCGACGCCGGCGTGGCCCGCGAACTCCTTCCCGTTGTCCGCCGTGATCGTGTGGACGGGCGCGGCGGAAGGCCGGAGGAGATCCACCATCGCGGCGGAGACCGCGGCCGAGGTTCTCCGGTCAACCCTTTGGAGAAGCGCGTATTTCGACGCCCTGTCCACAAGGGAGACCACCGCCCCGCTGTGGCCTTTCCCGATGATCGTGTCCGCCTCCCAGTCGCCCACACGCTCCTTCCTCTCCACCTCATCCGGCCTCTCGGAGATGTCCACCCGGCCCGGGATGTGGCCACGGCCCGAGTGCCTGCCGCCACGCCAGTTCGGCTTTCTGCCGCGGCGCCGCAGCAGCAGGAACAGCCTGCCGCCCGCCTTCCGGTCGGCCCTGACGTGTTCGGATGTCCACTGGCGGCCCACCGTCCAGCCGCCCTCCAGACGCAGCCGTCCCGCGACCTGCTCCGGGCTCCAGCCCTCCGCCAGAAGCCCCTCCACGCGCGCCCACCGGTCGGGCGTCATCTTCCTCGGGTTCGAGGAAGCCGCGCCGCGGCGGGCCTCCGCCCTCCCCTGCGCCTCGCCCGGGCTGTATCCCGAATCCCCGCCGTTACGGCGCAGCTCCCGCCAGACCGACGAACGGTCACGGCCCAGACGGGCCGCGATGGCCCCGTCGGACAGCCCGCTTTCCTTCAGCGCGCCGATCTGGCATCTCTCTTCATGGGTCAGGTGGCGGTAGCCCTCGGGCATGGCAGTCTCTCCTGTTTGGTCACAGGGACTGTCGCCGCTTCCTGGCCGATACGCAACATCATGCGGCCGGAAAACCGGTCACCACCGCCACTGGTGTTGCACTTCAGGGTGGAATGGGGCCCTGTACCTTTCATCCATTGGACAACCGCCTTCAAGGTGGTCGCAAACAGTTGCGCACGTGGGACAGGTTGCTCCTCCAATTGTTCGATGTGTTCGATTACGTGCCTTGCGACATCGTTGGCGATCACGTAATGCACCCGTGTTCGGGTCCAGGGTTGGGTTTCCGCCGTCTGTGCTTCGCCAGCGGATCCTTCCAACAGCGTTTCCGTGGGCGTTGTTGGATCGGCCAACTCAATCGGCTTCATGCGCTCCGGGGATAAGCTGAGCTTGACTGGTTCGACACGGTTTACGGGCCTGAAACCGATTACATTCGGAAATTCGATGCGTTGCACCTTACGCCCGGGAAGCGTGTAGACCCGGTAGCTCGCTGGCGGCGGCGGCGGCGGTCCGCTGCCTCGCATGAATGTGAAAGGAACCCCGAGAATGCGGGCGTATTCGGGCTCCAGTCTTCCCGATTCCCCGCCGGGGAACGATGTTCGTCTCAACGCCCGCCCGGCCACCTGTTCGCAAAGCAGTTCGCTCCTGAAGGCCCTGAATCCAAGTATGTGGGTGACCGTGCGCGCGTCCCAGCCTTCAGTCAGCTGATTGACAGAGACCACGTAGCGAATGTGCTCACCTGGCTGGCCTGGCTTGCCCACGGTGTCGAAAAGTCGGTTGACGTATGCCTGGGCATCCTTGGCGGCGACCCTGTCACGACGGCAGAACAAAGCGCGTTGGCGCTTCATGGCGTCATCAGCTTGGCTTCCAACAGTTGCTTCGCCGTCCTTGGACTCCGCTGAATAGGTGAGAAGTGTCGGGGGAACCTGCTTCAGGGTACCATCGTCCGAGACGTTCGACCACAATGTGTGGCTACCGGGGCTGTTTTGCACTCCATCCACTCCCCATCGTCCCGCAATCGTTTCCCAAATTGACCTGGCGTTCTTCTTGGTGTTGGCGACAACGATGAATACCGGCTTGATGCCGTGGCCTTCATAGGCCTTGTCCAACTGGCAGTAGTCTTCGTAAATCACTTCGATGAGCGTACTCAACTGGCCGGGAAGATGGAATGCTTCCATATTGTTGCGTTCGCCGGGCTTAAGATTCGCGAAGATGTTCCGATACAGAGGATTGTCGACGGCTTGGTCATCGGACACCGGCACACGGGGGATCTTGGTCAATCCCGCCTCCACGGCCTCGATCAGTGGATAGTCCGAGATGATCCACGGAAACAGCGGGTGTGCCAGGCCCTGCGGAAGCTTCAGATACATCGGCGTGGCCGAGAAATCGTAGACGCCAGCCAAGCAGTCGTTGGACTGTAGCGTCCTGAGCGCGTTGTACCAGAGAGCCGCCTGTTCCTCCTCGCCTTTGGGGACTTTCGGCGGTCGATAGCAGTGATGGGCCTCATCATTGAACACAAACCAATTCTCTTTCGCTCCACCCGATCCAAGAATACGGGACAGCATCTGGGCATCGGTTTCCAGTATGCTGTCGCTACCATCTCCGGAGATCTCTCGGCGTTTCGCGCTGAGGAACGGCTTTAGGTCGCCAGGGTCGCCGCTGAATCCGCTGGCGTCTCGCCTTTGCCATCGATGGTAGTTTGTAACCACAACATTCAGTTTTCCCGACAGGGACATGCCCCTCGGGAGCAGATTCCGATAGAGAGCCGCGCCCTCGGCAGTGGAAGGGTCCAGTTCCTTGAGACGCGACGTCACCGTTAAATTGGGGGTCAGCACCAAAATGTTCACTCGTCGCTTCGTGTGTGCTGCCAGGCAGCATGCCCACATTGCCATCGCAAGGGTCTTTCCTGTGCCGGTCGCCATCTTGACGGCCATGCGCGGCAAGCTGTCATTATAGTTGTCGTTGACATCGCGAAGCGCCTTTCTGGCTTCCTCGGCCGTCGAGTCCCGGCCGTGCCTTACGAAAGCTAACGATTCGACTGCGTCACGTTGGGCGAAGAACGGGCGGGGGACCGAATGCTCTCCTGCCCAATGCTCCAACAGCCGTCGAGTCCCGTGGGGTGCACCCGGATAGTTCCGCCTACGCCAGACAGTCACTCCTTTGCGAATATCGTTGATAAGCTTATGAGGCTGGACTCCTGTGGCCTCCAACTCCGCAAAAAGGTCGTCGGTGGCGTGGCCTGCATGTGTCTTTGGCACGCTCATATAGTTGCCGCTGGGCCGACGTCCTTTACTGATGGTGTCGGTGGCACGGAATCTGTCGTCGAGCCGCCAATGGCAATCCGGTTCGTCGTAAGGAGCGACGATTACGGGATTGGATAGGTTCTGTCTGTCTTCAGAATTGTCCAAGAAACCAAGCCTCTTCTGGGATGCGGCAGATCTACGCTGTCAACTCGTCTCAATCGAGTTAGTGAAACCCGCTGCATTTCCGCCCCCCCCCTGACAGTCATTCGGCCGCTGTTACATCACCTCTCCCTGTCCGGCAAGCTGCTGACCATCCAGTGCAACCGTCATCAATGGGCGGGAATGACCCGTCCACACGGCGTCAGGGACTGGATGACTGTCAGGAGGCTGTCAAGGACGGGACTGATTCTCAGGGTCTCCTTTCCGGGGCCGGATCAGGCCGGTGACCTGTCCAGATTCTTCTACTGTATGGATGTCCTCGGTCGGAAGCCTGTGGAAAAAAAGCGGTTTTCTGTGGAAAAAACACTTCCAGAATCCAATGGAAAAAATATGGTTGTCGGATGGAAAAATTATGCCTGTCGCGATACACGGGGCTGGATCCAAGGCCTCCTGGGGGTGCCGGAATCGCTGCCTTCCGGCCATTCCCTCCGCTCGGGCTCCGCCCCCGCTGCGGGAACGGTCGGCGGTGCACTTCGGAATGGAAGTGGGGAGTCAAATAGATTCAACTGCTTATCTGGACCGCCCAGCTGGATCTGTTGCGCAATCGTTTCAAGTATCTAATTCAACGGGATTGTCCCGAGAATCGTGAGGCTCAGGACCTGCAGGATTGTGTGAAGGCCCCTCTCGATTTTCAGACTTTTCCGGATGATCGCAAAGATCACGTGGTTCGACACCGCGATCCAGATCTGGCTCCTCACGACGTTCTCCGAGGTGCCGAGGAAGGACATAATCCGAAGTTGCTGCTTGCTCCACCTGAAATACAGTTCCACCTGCCATCCTTAACAGTGGAGCTCCGCGACCGTCATCGGAGGCAGGGCGAAGCTGTTGGTGAGGAAGGTCAGGATCCTGCCACGCTCCGGGTCGCGGTATCAGGTCCGACGCAGCCTGTCCGGGGAATCGGTCCTGCTGCTGACGCTGTCCGGCCACACGGCCTGATCGCCGACGGGGCCCATCCCGCGGTCCGCGGGTCGGGAGGAGAGGTGGCGGAGCCTGATGTCCGGCTTCGCTCCCGGTCCGAGGAAGCCGTCACAGGGATGGAGGCGCTCGAAGTCGAGGCAGGCTCGGTCCACCACATGGAACGGACCGGCTTCCGGAACCGGCATGTCAAGCACGTTGACGTCATACGGCTTTCCGTCAGATATGTGGATGAAGGCGGGAATCCCGCCGTGCAGGTCGGAGAGTGTGTGCGGCCTGACGGAGCGCCCTCTTTCCTGCGGAACCGAGCCCACGGGAACAGCGACAGGCGGAGACCGGCCGTCGGAGAGCCGGGCGCGTATACCGCATCCCTGACATAAAGGCCGGGAAGCGCGTCACTGGCGTGGGCGTCCCGTGCAGCGTGGATGGGACGCTGCGCGAAGTCGGCGTGGATTCTCCGGTCACGGGCCTGGTTGGCGTTGGGGGCCGTGTTGCGGGAGACTCCGCCGCGGATGCCCATGTGATGGAGCTTTCCTGACCTGGCGCGCAGGCAGGTCCCGATGTCGCGAAGGCTGCTCCTGCAGGTGGGCTGGGCAATGGCCATGCACCGGAACTGATCCGCACAGGTGAATGCCATCACGTACCTGTCGCCGCCGTATCGGGAGACGCAGCGGCTGGACACATGCCCCATGATCTGGGCGAAGACCAGGCTGCCGGAATGCATCGCGATTTCCTCCGTGCCGTTGCGGTGCGGGAAGTAAGTGTGAAGGCTGGAGACGTAGGTTCAAGCCGACAACACCCAAAGGGCCCGATTATTGTATTTTCATCAGCAGGTTATCGAATGTTAATCCGATTTTCCCGGGACATTGGTGATCCACTATGTTGAATCAGCAGTTGGGCACGTTCACCGCCAGACCACCCAGGGCGGTCTCCTTGTATTTGGCGTTCATGTCATTGCCGGTCTGCCGCATTGTCTCGATACAGGCATCCAGCGAGATGAAATGGGAGCCGTCGCCACGTAGCGACAGCGATGCCGCGCTGACGGCCTTGATCGCACCCAAACCGTTCCGTTCTATACAGGGCAGCTGAACGAGTCCCTTCACAGGGTCGCAGGTCATGCCCAGATGGTGCTCCAGCGCAATTTCAGCAGCGTTTTCCACCTGCTCAGGCGTCCCGTCCATCACTGCACACAGCGCCGCGGCGGCCATGGCGGACGCACTTCCCACTTCGGCCTGACAGCCGCACTCGGCACCACTGATCGAGGCGTTGTTTTTGATCAATCCTCCGATGGCCGCAGCGGTCAGCAGGAATTCGCCAACCCTTGTCGGGGTTGCGCCGGGTACATGATCGAGCCAGTAGCGGATAACGGCGGGCACGACGCCTGCCGCTCCATTCGTTGGAGCGGTTACGATCTGTCCACCCGCAGCGTTTTCCTCGTTCACAGCCATAGCGTAAACACTGATCCAGTCATTCACCGTGTGAGGTGCGGTCAGATTCAAGCCGCGTTCCTTAAGGAGTGCCTGATGGATGTGCCGGGCGCGACGTTTCACATTCAACCCGCCCGGAAGCACCCCGTCCGATGCAAGACCCCGATCCATGCACGCGCGCATTACCTGCCAGATTCTGTCGAGACGATCTTCCAGGGCCTCAGATGGCATCCGGGTCAACTCGTTTTCCCGCATCAGTTGGGCGACAGACTTGCCTTGCTCGGCGCACATCTCCAGCATCTCGCGAGCTGACCTGAAAGGATTGGGTATGGGTGCGTCATCGTCCGTGTCCTCTCCGGCAGCCAGTTCCTCTGCCGTCAGAACAAATCCGCCGCCGACAGAATAATAGGTCACTTGAAGGATCTCGTCACCTTGGGCGTCACGTGCCGAGAGGATCATTCCGTTTGCATGCCCAGGCAGGGGGGCATCATAGTTGAAGATCAGATCCACGGCAGGGTCGAAGGAGAGTTCGGGTAGTCCCTCCGGTCGCACCGTCCGTGTTCTTGAGATTTGGGCGAGAGTCTCTTCCGCAGCTTCTGCGTCATAATCATCTGGACGAAATCCGGCGAGACCCAGAATCGTTGCGCGGTCGGTTGCATGGCCCACTCCGGTGAATGCGAGCGAGCCATGGAGCGTTGCCCTGAGCCCTCGGAAGGTGAATGGGGATGTCCGCAGCAGATCAAGAAAACGCCCAGCCGCAACCATCGGTCCTATCGTGTGCGACGACGATGGGCCGATGCCCACCTTGAACATGTCGAATGCGGAAATGAACATGCCGACCACCCATTGCCATGGGCTGACATCCTGCTTTCTCCAATGGTTCGGTGTGCCGCTGAAAGCGACCTGAAAGAACGCGAATCCGCTCTTGAGCCCTGTAGCCCCTGAGCAATGACTTGTCAGGTTCCGCCGCATCGACGCAGTTCATTCATGGTGGCCATGCCTGAAATGCCTGAATGCCTGAATTTTGGGTGGACAAGGGGCTTGATACTAGGGCATTTTGGCAGCAGCCTCTCCAAGACTCCAGCTGGGAGCCTTCCATGATCGCGGTAATTTTCGAAGTGGAACCTGTCGACGGGCGGCAGGACGAATACCTTGACGTCGCCGCCGCAATGCGTCCTCTCGTTAAGGAAGTGGACGGTTTTATCTCCGTGGAGCGTTTCGAGAGTCTTTCCAAACCTGGCAAGATTCTCTCGCTCTCGTACTTTCGTGATGAGGAAGCGATTGAGCGGTGGCGGCAATTGTCTGCCCATAGGTCAGCCCAGGCCAAAGGGCGCAGCGGTATCTTCAAGGACTACCGGCTGAAGGTAGCGCATGTTCTGCGCGATTATGGCATGTTCGATAGAGGCCAGGCACCTGCTGACAGCCGCGCCGCCCACGGGGACTGAAGGACAGGGAACGCGGTCGCACCCTGTCCTTCTGTCAGGTCTTGCCTCTATCCGATAGGAAGAGCCACAAACATTGGCGAGCCGTCACGTCGCACCAAGAGCAGGATCGAGTTTCTGCCGGCCTCTCTTGCCGCCGCAATGCGGTCCTCAAGATCAGCCACGGTCAGAACTTTCTCCTGTCCAACTTCCGTAATCACGTCTCCGCTGCGGAGGCCCTTTTCGTAGGCGGACGCCATTTGGTCGACATCGCTCACCACGAGGCCCTCAATATCCGTGTCAAGCCCAAGCTGCTCCCGGGTCTCGTTCGTTAACGGGGCAACTGTCAATCCGAGCACGTCCCTTTCAATTGGCCCTGCATCAGGAGCGCTCGCGGGCATCAGGCGTTCGGCGTCCTCGCGCCGTCCCGGTGTCACGGTCAGCGTTATGGTCTCGCCGTCGCGGAAAACGATAACCTCAACGTCCTTGCCAGTCGGGGTGTCGGCAACCATTCGAACAAGATGGCGGGTGTCCCGTACATCTGTTCCATCGAAGGAGAGGATTACGTCGCCAACGCGTATGCCGCCGTCCGATGCAGGGCCGTCCATGACTCCCGATACGAGGGCACCGGCAACCTTGTCGAGCCCCAGCGTGTCTGCCACATCCGCATCGAAGTCCTGGATTTGGATACCCAGCCAACCTCGCCTTGTCTCACCGAATTCCTTCAGTTGCTCAATGACAGGGGATACAACCGCCGATGACATGGCGAAGCCGAGTCCTATGGAACCGCCATCGGGAGAAATGATTGCCGTATTCACGCCGATGACCTCGCCATCCAGATTGAAGAGCGGACCGCCTGAGTTGCCTCTGTTTATGGCCGCATCGGTCTGGATGTAGTCGTCGTAGCTGCCAGTCAGCGTTCGGTTTCTTGCAGAGATGATGCCGACCGAGACCGAGAAACCGTGATTCAGCGGGTTGCCCACAGCCATCACCCAATCACCGACGCGGGCGATGTCGCTATTTCCGAAGTCGACATGAGGGAGAGAACTTTTGCTTTCGACCTTCAGCAGCGCAATATCTGTCTTGGGGTCGCTGCCGATGACTTTCGCGGGCAGTTCATCGCCTGAGTAGAACTCCACCTGGATTTCGTCGGCGGAATCGATGACGTGTAGGTTGGTGACGATCAGGCCGTCGCCAGAGATCACGAATCCCGCTCCTGAATTGTTCGAGTGCCTTGGGGCGTTCCGACGGTCCAGGTCCCGATCGAAAAACTCGCGGAATCTCTCGTAAGGCGAGCCTTTTGGAATGATTGGACCGGAGTCGGTCGATGCGGCTACCCTCTTCGTCGTGCTTATGTTGACCACTGCCGGGCTGACCCGCTCAGCGAGGTCCGCGAAGCTATCTGGCATGATCCTGGCGGTGGCCATCAGGGTCTGCGCGAAGAGGATGGCTAGAATCAGGGTGATCAACCAAATCGCGCGGATTGGATTGGAGGTGGTTATTGCCTGTGTGTTCACGTTTTTTCTCCGTTTCGAATTTCTGCGGGCGACGAAGGCCAGCGATGATCTGCGCTTCAGAATCTAGATAGGAACATAAGTATGCAATACCAGTGCCGATAGCGTTTCCTCAAAGCGGCGTGAGGCGTTGTTACGACGGATTGCATGCAGGCTCAGGATGTCCTGACGATTGGCCTTGCCCCACCAAGGTCCAGGAATTGCCCATAAGGAGATTCCCGGTCGTCCAGGAACCCGCTCAAGGAGCGTTGGCATCAGGCCGCGGATTGGATCATCAACCGGCCTGCCGTGAGCTTTCACCGAGCACGTCATGGCAGTTCAGACGCGTCAACCGCTCAAGCCATTGAGTCCTTTGGCGATCCATACCAGCAACACGCCGATTGCCAAAGCGCCCAAACCGATAAATCTTCTGGTGTCGACAGGGATCCGGCTGAATATCCTCAGAAATTCCTCAAGACGGGCAGGGGCCAGCGCAAACGCCAGCCCCTCGAAACACAGGACTAGACCAACTGCCAGAATGACTGTCGCCATTACTGTGAGGAGGCGCGGCCCGTTGCGCTGTCCAGATAGTTAAAGAACTCGCTGTCCGGTGTGATGACCAATGTTGAGTTTGCGCCCTGCAGTGAGCGCGAATACGCTGAAAGTGAGCGGTAGAACTCGAAGAACTCTTCATCCTGACCGAAAGCCTCGGCATAGATTCGATTCCGTTCCGCATCTGCCTCGCCGCGTACGATCTCCGCTTCGCGTTGTGCTTCCGAGGTAAGTTCAACCACGGTCCGGTCCGCCTGTGCCCGCACCCGTTGGGCAGCTTCGTCACCGCGGGCAATCTCGTCGGCTGCTTCCCGTTCCCGCTCGGCACGCATTCTGGCAAAGGTCGCGTCGAGGTTTTGGGAAGGAAGGTTCGTCTGCTTCAGACGGACGTCGACCACCTCCAGCCCCAGAGGCATCGCACGCTCCCTTGACTGCTCGGTTATCCGTGCCATCAGGGCGGCGCGGTCCGCCGAAAGGATCGTATTTGAGGTCACGCCTTCGGATCCCAGCACGGCGCGGATCTGTGCGTTCAATATGCCTGCAAGCCGGTCTTCGGCACTTCGCACGCCCCCAACGCCAACGGCTTGCCGAAACTGTACGACATCGGCAATACGGTAGCGCGCGAAGGCATCGACAACCAGACGGCGGTCATCGGACGGTGTCACTTCGGTCGGAGGGGTGTCCAGCGAAAGGATTCGGTCGTCGTATCGGACAACCTCCTGAATCAAGGGGATCTTGAATGCCAGCCCCGGCTCTTGCTTGACCGACTTGATCTGACCGAACTGAAGAACCAACGCTTTTTCGCGTTCCTCCACGATGAAGATCGAACTCAGGATCGCGATGACGGCCACCACAATGACCGGAAGCAGAATTGTTGACCGACGCATTGCTCAGTTTCCTTCCGTCGTCGAGGTTCGGCGAAGCTCGTTAAGAGGCAGGTAGGGCACCACGCCCTGTCCGGAGCCGTTGCCGGAAACCCCCTCATCAAGAATGATCTTCTCGACATCGCCGAGAACCTGCTCCATCGTCTCAATGTAGAGACGCTTTCGTGTGACTTCGGGCGCGTTCCTGTATTCGTTCAGGACCGAAACAAACCGTGCCGCTTCACCCTCTGCCTCGTTTACAACCTGTGCACGGTAGGCTTCAGCCTGCTCGAGGGTCTGCGCGGCCTCGCCACGCGCACCGGCGAGCACTCTGTTGGCATATGCGTCTGCCTGCCGTTCGAGCCGGTCACGTTCCTGTTCGGCCGCCTGCACTTCCCGGAACGCGTCGATCACCTCGCGGGGTGGATCGGCTTTATCGAGGTTGACTCGGACGATGTTCACGCCGGCATCGTAGCTGTCGAGCGTCCCTTGGATGAGCGTCTTTGCGCTTTCCGCAATGATCGCCCGATCGCGGTTCAGGATCGGTGCCAGTTCCGAAGCCGCAATGATCTCACGCATCGCTGATTCCGATACGGCTCGGATCGTTGCTTCCGGATCACGCAGGTTGAACAGGAATCTTGCCGGATCATTGATGTTCCAGACCACCTGAAAATCAAGGTCAACGATGTTCTCATCAGTGGTCAGCATTAGCCCACTGTCGTTACCGCGCGCTCCGGCTACGCCGATGTTCTCCGTCTGCTCGCGGGTGACCGGAATGACTTCCTTGGTGACAACTGGCCATGGCGCAAAGTTGAGCCCTGGATTGCCTGTTGCGGAGTAGCTGCCCAGAAACAGTTCGACCGACTGCTCCTCTGGCTTCACGGTGTATAGGGAGGCGTAAAGCCAGAGCGCCACAACAGCGAGCACCGCAATTATAATGGTGCCGCGGTTAAATCGGGGACCACCGCTGCGGCCTCTTCCGTTCGGGCGGCCACCGCCTTGTCCACCGCCCATTAGAACCCGGAGCTGTTCCTGACCCTTTCGGACGATGTCGTCGATTTCGGGGATTTGCGGGCTTTCGCCGTCAGGTCTACGACCACCATCACGGTCGCCGCCACCGCCACTACCTCCCCAGGGCCCGCTTCCTTTATCCGCCATCTGGCCGCCTTTCCCTTGTTTGCTTCAACCGCGTATTGCCTGCGTAAATGTGCCCGTCAATCGGAGAATTCAAGCCGTCCGAGCAGGACTCTTCAACAATACGAGCTCTTCGGCCATGGTAGGATGCACCGCCACCGTGGCATCAAAGTCCTCCTTCGTGGCACCCGATCTGAGCGCGATTCCAGCAAGCTGTATCAGTTCCCCGGCACCGTCCGCAATGATGTGCGCACCAAGAATCTTACGGTTTGCTTTCGACACGATCAGTTTGAAGAATGCCTGCTCGTCTCGGTCGATGAAGCTGTTCTGCATCGGTCGAAACGCTGTGGAATACACTTCAATCCCTTCCCGCTGGGCAGCTTCCGTCTCGGTCAGCCCCACAGTGCCGAAATCCGGCTGTGTGAAAACCGCGCTCGGAACGTTCGAATGATCCACCTTGGTGGGATTTGCATTGAAGACCGTTTCCACGAACGCCGCACCTTCCCGGATCGCTACAGGTGTCAGATTGACGCGATTGGTCACGTCTCCGACAGCGTAAATCGATGGAACATGCGTCTGGCTGTAACCATCCACTACGATTCCGCCGTCCTTGCTAAGCGCTACACCTGCCCGTTGCAGCCCTAGCCTTGCGGTGTTGGGTGTCCTGCCTGTGGCGTAGATCACCTTCTCGAAGGCGGACTCGTGTCCGTCGATGGTCCTGACCAGGATTTTGCCACCGCGTCGCTCCATGTTGGCGACATCAGTACCGACCCTCAGATCAATGTCACGCCCTCTAATCTGGGCAGCGATATGGCGGCGCGCATCGTCGTCAAAGCCGCGAAGAATCTGCGTGCCGCGGTAATACTGCGTGGTGTTCACACCCAAACCCGAGAAGATAAACGAAAACTCGCAAGCGATATAGCCGCCCCCGACTATCAATACTGACTTCGGAAGCTTCCTCATCAGGAATACGTCATTGGATGTATCGGCGAGTTCGATTCCAGACGTGCTTGGTGGAAGGAATGGCGTACCGCCTGTGGCAATCAATATGTGCTTGGAGACGAACGTCCGGCCATCGGCCAATTCCACGGTGTGAGGGTCCAGAATGACGGCCCGCTGGTCATGGACAGTGACCCCCGCTCGCTTCAGATTGACGCGATAAATGCCCTCCAGACGGTCAAGTTCGGCGGTCAGCCGTGGCCAGAACCTCTGCCAGTCAAATCCTCCCATGTTCACATTCCAGCCAAATGCGGCGGCATCTTCCATCCTGGCCGAATGGCTGGACGCGAATACCATGAGTTTTTTTGGAACGCATCCCCGAATGACACAGGTGCCACCAACACGGTATTCCTCTGCCAGCGCCACTCGTGCACCTGTCTCGGCGGCCATCCGAGCGGCACGTACTCCACCGGAGCCTCCGCCGATGACAAAAAGCTCAAGATCGAATCCCATAGTTCACTCCTGTCTCAAAATGGTTGGCCGCCCGATACGGTCTAGTGGAAGACGCCTTGACCGGGAGCCCGAAAAGGTCCGCGGTATGCTACGGACCAGATAGCATGATGTCCCGCTTTCCCTGTTATGCTTGCAGAGCGACTTTCTCCTGCCGTTGCGCCCAATGCCCTTGATGCAGCCCGCGAAAATCTCGTCAAGTGCCGCGGTTCCATGGCGGGTGGTTCGTCTTCTCAACAGTGAAAGTTCCACTGATGGTCTTCGGCAAGCCAGACGGCGTCAAATTCCCGTGCTTGGATCTGATGCATCTTCATGTCTCCGCCGTTGAGGGATTCCCGAAAAATGTCTGTGATCCGGTCAATAAATCATCCGCCAAAGGCATGTGTCGCGTCACCCATATTTTGCCACCTGACGTCAAGCCATTGAGATCAAGCAATGACCGGCATTTCCGGCCCGAATCCGCCGGAACCGGTCCCAGCGGACCGGCCCCTTGACACATCCGACACCGGCGGTTCCCTCTCGTGCCGCACTTTCCGGCCCCCGACCGCACCCGGTCGGACCTGCTGGCGGCGGCGTGCGCCGCCAGGGAACGGATGAAAGGAGACCGACCATGACCGATACCACAGGGGACCGGCATCTTTGTGTTGACTCTCCATCATGAGGTTGAAGAGGATTGAATCCTGTCCGCATGTGAACGCAAAGGGCCGGTCTGCAAAAGATGGCGGGTTGTGACCTTGCGACACGGAGCGTCATTTCCGTGACTTCAGGCACTGAAATCCGTACCATCGTCTCCATCATCGTTCCGTCTATCCGGTCCTATATCCGGCTGTCCGCCTTTTTCGATGAGGAATGACCGGAACGAGGGTATGGGGGAGTGGACGCGGCCTTTGGGGTTTCTGTACAACGCGCCCTGATGAATGAGATGGTTAAGGAACGTTTCGGAACTCCCTCCCTCCGGCAATCGCTGCCGGGGACGGTCCACGACACTGTCCTCCACCAGCATCTGCAGATCCCCGAATCGCATGCCATCGTGCAGTCCGGACATCACCCTGGCGGTGAGAATATCCGCGTCCTGCATTATGGTGCTGGACTGTTCGCTGTAGTGTTCCTGGCGCAGGGTCCATGTCATCCTCCGCATGGCTGGCCAGTCCATGCGATGCATGTTTCCGTCAACGCGCAGGGCCTCTTCCGCCAGTGACACGCCCGCATAACGGAGGTGCCGGGGCCAGCCGTCGCAGATTTCGGCCAGAGCCTCCAGCTGCGGGTTGTGGCGGGAGATGTCGAGGCCGAGATACATCGCCAGCCTGCGTATGAAGTCCCGGGCCTGTAATTCCGTCAGGGGTGGGACCTCATGGACTTTCCGCCCGCGTGTCAGGTGCATTTCCCTGGCTTTGGCCTCTGTGTCGGACAGGCCGGCCAGCACCAGCACCAGGGGAAGTCCGGTTCTGCCGTTGTGGATCTCGCGCAGGAAACAGGCGGGAGTGGATTCATGATTGCCCTTGAGGGCCTGGGCCTCGTCCACGGCAAGGACGACCGTGTGGTTCCAAGGTTCTTTTGGTTCCTGTTCCATTGCCATGCTGATGAGTTTCGCATCGGCGTAGACATCGAATTCGGCTGACAGGCCATATCCCGCGACGGAGGCGCCGACGGTCTTTATCCTGCGGAAACGTTCCTTGAGGACGTTCCGCCATCCATCCTGTGAGGAAAGCCCGGCGGCCATGATGGCCCGGATGACGCCGGACGTGTTCTGGATGACGGCCTCCGAGGAGACCTCGACCACCCGGGGGGTGTCATCGGCGCCTGTCCATCGTTTCTGCATCTCATGCAGCAGCGAGCTCTTGCCGGCGCCGGGGGCACCCTGGACGATGCGGGTGACTTTCGGCCGTCCGGCCTTGCGGGTGGCGATGTCGAGGACATCCTCCAGGATGGCGCCGTGGCCGACGAAGACCGGCGGCGGGTCCCCCTCGTCCTGATCCAGGTATTCCCGAATTCGGGCACGGTTGATGGGCATGGATTTCCCTTCATACGCCCTGTTTTCCTGTTTACGGAGACTACTCCAGTCCAGCCAGGAAACAAGGTCACAATGACGTCCGTTTCCCTTCGTCTCCCAGGCGCGGTCGCTTCGACAGGCGTCCTGTCCGGGGCCGGAGCCTATCAATCCATCACACTTAAGTCCGTATCCTTTCCCTCCGTCCGGATCCCGTCCCATTCCCGCATGGCCTGTATGGCGATGACTGCGTAGGACAGGAGCTTCACCCCTTCCCAGAGCTTCTGGGTGCCCGGCAGCGGCTGGCGTTTCGATGGATGGAATCCTGCCAGTCCGGCGGCCGTCACGGCGAAGCCCGCGATGGTCATGTCGGGCGGTCCGCGGGGAGCCCTGAACCCGTGGTGCCTGGCGAGCGCCAGGAGCGCAGAGACGTCCTGAAGCGTGACGTGCATGGTGGCCGGGTCGTCCGGCCTCTCCCGCGCCAGGAGCGAGAGGTCCCAGACCCGGAACGCGGTGATGGCGTCGAAGGCGAGGCGCCTGGGCGGGCCGTCGGCGGCGTCGAGGCGGCGGTCCTCTATCCGTGTCCCCTGCTTCAGCGCATGGAAAAAGCGTTCGATGCGCCAGCGCAGTTCGTACCAGCGCAGCACCTCGCGGGCTGTGCCGGGACCGGCCCCGCCGCTGCTGCCCGGCAGCATCCAGTGCAGCGGCACGCACCTCTTCCTTCCCTTCGCCGTCGCCGGACGTCGGGGCGGGCTCTCCTCGCGGGCGGAGACGGCGACCATGCGGATGGGCGCGTCGCCGGCCCGGTCCTTCGGCGGCAGCAGGTCCACCTCCGCGCAGCGCAGCGTCAGTTCCGCGGCGCCACCCTTCCGGCGGTTCGGGCCGCCGCAGGCGGGGACCCCGGCCTTCCGCTCCCCGACCGGCTCCGTCCCCAGGACGTGCTCCCAGAGGTCCGCGCCCCCGCCGTCCGCCGTCGCCACACGGCGCTGCGAGCCTTTGCTGGCCCGCACCAGGAGCTCCGCCCCCTTCCCCTCCGCCCGCGGGAGCAGCTGCCAGAAGTCGCCCTCCCGGTCGCAGACGTTCACCACCCTCGTGTCCGGGCAGGCGTCGGCGAGGCCCTGGGCCCGGTCCAGCCCGTCCACCCAGCGGACGCTGTCCTTTCCCTCCTCCTGCCGGAAGTCGGCGTCGGCGAGGAACGTCCCGAGGGGCCGCCCGACCGCGTCCGTCGCGATGCCGAAATGCGCCAGGATGCCCGAGGTCCCCTTGCCGCCGCCGCCGGGGCCGTCCAGGCCCGAAGTCCCTGAAAGGCCGTCATAGTTCAGTGTCGTCGTGTCCTGCACCGCGAGCACGAACCGCTCGGCGCGGCACCGCTCCACCGTCTGCTCGCAGTGCGACTCCAGTATGTGCTCCATCGTCACCGCATCGTCCGGGAGCAGCCGGTAGGCCGCCGTCCGTTCCGCCCGCCCGGGAAAGATCGCCGGAAGGCACTCCCCGAGCCGCCGGGTCCAGGCCGCGCCCATCGCCGCGATCCGGCTCCTGACCCGACCGTCGGGGTGCGGACTCCGGCCATACTCCCGCTCGGCCCATCCACCCCCGCAATACATCGTCCCGGACCAGCCGGGAACCCTCCCGGGCCCGCGGCACAGGGTGTCCCGCCAGCCTTCCGCGAGCGGCACGGGCCAGACCGCGCGGCGCACGCCGGAGCGCCGCCCGGAGGTCAGCTCGGGACAGCACCTGCATCCCGCCGCCCGGTAGCTCAGGTCGGACCGGTCCGGCCCGGTGAAGGTCTGCGCCAGGACAGGCCGCACACCGTAGGCCACCTCCCAGTCGTCCGCGACGCGCTCCGCCGCCATGCGCAGGGCCCGGGAGGCAAGCCCCTGGACCCGGACGCCGGCAGGCAGGATGAACCTGTTGTTGCAGACGACCCTGCCGATGTTGGCCAGGCGGGCATCCGCCGACCAGCCTATGACACCGTCGCGGGGACCGAGCTGGACCCCCGCCGCCGTGAAGCCGATCCCGCCGAGGACGCCGTGCCGCTCCGAGCGGACCCAGTACCGGACCTGCCCGCCCGGCGGACGCCGCCAGCCCTCCGGATGGTGCGTCCCGACCATCGACTCCCAGCGGCGGCGGTCATCCGCGCCCGTCACCGGATCGAGCGACAGCGCACCGAGGTCCCGGAGCGCGCAGGCGACCGACCTGTCGGGAAAGTCCGGCGCGGGAGCCGCGCGCGGGTCGAGGTCCAGCGCCTCCGCCTCCGGCAGGCGGACGTCCAGCGCGTCCGCGAGCCTGGGCAGCAGCGCCCGCGCCGAAGCCAGGCAGCGCCGCCCGGAGGGACCGCGCCAGTCCTCGCGGTCGACCGGCCCGCGGGCCAGCGCGCTCCGCGTCAGCCCGCCGCCCCTGCAGGCCGTCGTGAACCAGTCCACCGTCCCCGACTGTATCTGCCGCATCCGAATCTGCATGGCGGATTGATTCGCACGGAATCCAATCTAGAGTCAAGCGTGAGTCATTGATAGGGCCGGAGCGGGCGGGTGAGTTGCCTGGAAACCCGGGATTTCCACCTGGATTCCCTCGCAGGACAACCGGATCCGGCCCTCCGAGGTCGGAAATCCGCAGTTTTCGGTGCAAAGGATATGCTGTACCGTGGTGGAAGAAGTGACGGCCGGTTCATATTTTTATTTCATGGAATCAATAGGTTGAAAAATACGGGTGGAAAAATAGGGATGACGCGACAGCATGGCAGGCTGAAGTGATGGGAATGTCCTACAGACTGGTGAAGCACGAACTCGACCTGATCCTCGTGAAGGAGCCTTCCGACGAAGCAGGGTTCCGTTCCTGGTTTGCTGAACATTCCGGCATCGGCAACTGCGCTCCCCGCTGCCGAGCACCCCGTTAGTTCCAGGGTTGGCGTGAGATGGAGCGAGACGGATGTCCTTGGATTCGTGGAGTCGGGCGGGTTCGGTGCTGATGTTCTGATAGAAGATGGAATCGCTTCGCAATTCACCGAGTGTCAGGCAGCGCGGAATCGGGAACGTGCGGCGGACCCTCCTGCAGGTGGTGACGCAGACACGAGCCTTGCTGTCCTCTCTGCACCGCCGCGCCATCTGGACGAGGTTTCGGCGGATGATCCGTGGGATTGGAGAACTTCGCTTCCGACTCCCTTTCATATCCAGATTGTCTGGAAGAAATGTTACGGTCAGGCCAGCCTTACATTCTCCGGCTACGAGGTCTGCAAGGTGTCGGGCATTGCGGTTCCGGAAGGAGTCAATTCAGCGCGGCTGGTCGATAGTCGGTGAAGTCATGGCCGCAATCCGCTACCGTTTGCCAATGCTGTCATTGATCCGAACCCAACGTGTGTCCAGATTCCGCCACAGAGAGACGAGAATGAGTCCGTCTTTGGAGTCATTTGTGCAAACGGAATTCGAAATGATGCTGGATGTGTTCGCGCATCCGGCCATTTCCTCGCCTCCGGATGCAAGGCGGTTTCAGGCGTCCGATTTTGGAGGGAGAATTCCCGGGTATCCTGCAGTCGAACGATGAGTCTTGATCGCTCGGCATTCCGATGTGCAGCCCATTATATATGTCGGGGTCAGTAATGGTTTGATCTTGTGACGCAGGGAGTATATTGATTTCTATGTCAATACATGTTTTGCTCAGCGAGGCCGTGAAAAAGGGCTCGCTGTTCCTGATGGAGCCTACAATGCCGAGTGACCCAATGATTCGATTCCTGTATGCATCTAAAGACATACAAGGCTATATTGATGGTCCGTGGCAAGACGGGGAGGAAGGGATCCGATGTGGTAGGCTCCGGGCTGACTTTGACAGATTTGTCGAAGGTAAAGTACTTCCTGTTTCCCTGAATGACCCTCACCACAAACCTGTGGATTCATATATGGCACGGCTGCATCCCGCCGAAGACGAAGTGTGGGAAATTCGAAGTCGCGCGCCGAAACCGGGATTGAGGGTTTTCGGCAGGTTTGCGGAAAGAGACTGCTTTTTGGCGTTGCGTTTGAGGCGAAGACGGGAACTCGGCGGGGCTGGTTCAATAGAATTCCAAAATGAAATACGTCGCTGCAGGGCTGCTTGGGAGCGGATATTGCCCGCCTGCGATCCAATAAAGGGGAACAACGTCGATGAATACGTCTCGAAAGCCTTTCCTGTCTGAGGTCTTTGATGGCGATAAAATCCCACTCGGAACGCTGTCCTACTTTCGGGAGCGTTTCCGTGATCGCCTGTACGATCTGGTCATTGAGGAATTCCTGAAGCAGCGTGCGGAAAACGACTTGACACGGGCTGACATTGCCCGGCGAATTGGTCGTCGGCCTGAGCAAATCACGCGCTGGTTCGGTGCGCCCGGCAACTGGACGCTCGAGACCGTGAGCGACCTTCTGCTGGCAATTGCGAAGGCTGAACCTGATGTGACTTTGTTACCTCTCGAAGGTCGAGCCAATCGCAACTATCGGGGCCAAGGCCTATCTACCCAAAACTCAAGCGAACCCGATAGTTCCCAGATGTCCTACCAATCGGCGATCAGGGCCAATGACAGAAAGTTGGAGGGATCCAGTGCACAAGAAAGAATCGTCGACTTCAATCAAAGTAGTCACCCCGTTCTAGCTTCAACTCTGGATAATGGAGGTCGTCATGAAGCTGCTAGCCATTGAGATGAGCCGCGTCACGGTGTTGTTTCAGACAACGAGGCCGAGAGGCCAGCTTTACCGCCCTCACCTCGCAGCCGCGTTAGCGGAACGATACCATTTTGGAAGCGCACCTCAGACCACAGCCGAGCTGGAGGGACCAAAGATCGAATTCCGACACGGCTTATTTGAAGATAGCGCTATCGAGACATTTGAGTTCTACAATGATGGCATCATCGTGACCTCACGCTCAGATACGGATTTCATCGACGCGTTCATCGATGATCTTGTTGCATGGCAAACGAAGGATCATGGTCAGGTCATCATTGAAACACATGCCGTTCGCCAGATGTACGCGAGCAGTCTGCTGGTCGAAACTGATCGGAGTGTTTTCCAACCATTGGAATCTTATGCTGAAATAGCTCGATTAATTGAAGACTCGCTCAGGGAATCCTCAGGCCTCGACGTCGCGTTCCAGAACTATGGTTTTGAGCTAGCGGCAGACCAGACGCAGATTTCCACCATGAAGCCCATTTATTTCAGATTGGAGAGGAAAGAGGGGATCGAATTTTCCCGTGATCAATTCTATTCAGCCGCGCCACTCAAGACCAAGCAGCACCTGGAGATTCTCGAACGATTGGAACAGCTCATGCCATCATAGCTCCGGGTGTATTCCCCGTTCGACCCTGATAGGCAACGCCAGAGCCACATCCTCCGTGCATTTCTGAGTTCTCTGAACATACGAGGTCTGCGGGGTCGGTCAGACGGACGACAATGCATCCATGTCTGGCGATCCCGAACGAAAGGGAGGTCCGTCCAGACTGGAATGAGCGAGCGACATCGCTGAGATTCGTGTCTAAATCGATCATGACGCCTTTGCCCGGCTCATCTTCCGGATGAATCCGTCGAGTTTCCGGAACGAGTCGGCTCTTGCAGAGCCCCCCACTTCCATTCCGAAGTGCACACCAGCAACGTGTTGTGGCCGCCTCGATGCTGTCCATGATTTTCGTACGCCCGAAGAAATACGGGCGTGCCTCCTGATCGTTGGCGAAAGCGAAATCCCGCAGTCCGTCAAGGTCCATGCCGGTCACTGCCAGTCTTTCCGTCAATTCGGGGTTATGGGTGGACCATAGCGGCCCGAAAGCGGAATCAAGATGGCTGTCTCACTTCGGAATGGAGGTGTGGCAGGAGGATTGGCGGCGCTATTCCGGTGTTCACGGACCTCAAGGTCAATGGCGACAGCGGCGTGGCCTGCAGATACTGGCATTATATGTCCGCAAACAGGTTCGGTACTTCCGTGGTTGAGAGGTGTTCCTTCCTTTCCTCGGTCGTTGTGGCATCCCGCAGTTCGACTCTCCCGTCGCTGTGACCGATTACGATCCGATCGCATATGTTGATGAAGAGCCCGTTTTCCATCACTCCGGGAAGCATGTTCAGTTCAAGGTTGAGCCTGTGGGGATCGTCTATGCGGTTCAGATGCAGGTCCAGTATATGGTTGCCTCCATCCGTGATGAACGGCAATCCGCCAGACAGACGTTGGTTCACTTCGCACTCTTCCATTCCGAGTTCCGCAAGCTTTCTCTCAACAAGTCGTTTGGTTGTCAGGCTTCCGAACGGTAGGATTTCAACCGGCAGCGGGAATTTCCCCAGTTGCTCGACCTGTTTCGATTGATCCGCAATGACGACCATTCGGGTCGACGCTCCGGCCACGATCAATTCGCGAAGCAGCGCTCCTCCCCCTCCCTTGATTAGATTGAGGTCAGGATCAAACTCGTCGGCGCCGTCAATAGTGAGGTCCAGTTCTCCGGCTTCGTCCAGCTGCATGGTTGGCACGCCGAGTTTTCGCGCGAGCTCGGCGGTTGCTTCTGAAGTCGGAACTCCACTGACGTTCAGGCCCTCCTCTCGGACCCTCTCACCGAGGCGGCGTACCAACCATGCAGCGGTCGACCCAGTGCCGAGGCCAATCTTCATCCCGTTTTCCACAGACTCTGCCGCGTATCTCGCGGCGGCACGTTTCGCGGCTTCGATGGGTGGCAGATCATCTGTCATGGAATTCCTCCGGGACTTTCGCGGCGTTATATCAGTTCAGGAGGAACTTGGGAGGGGAAACGGACATTGGTTCCATGGCAGAAGCACATCGTCCGACCTTGCCGAAGCCAAGCGGAGTTTGGAGGGTCAGGGCCAATGCGGGTGAGCAGTAGACCACGTGTGGGATCAGCCTTGCCACTCGCCCGATCGGGTCCATATGTGGGAGCGAATAGGGCAGACAGGATGACCGGATGCTGTGTCTTTCGGTTGGTTAACTTGCGCTGAGTCTATGTGTGCCCGGAATGTCGCTTCCGGTGCTGACCACGACATCACTCACCATTCAGGTTGCATTCCTGTTTGTGAAAGGACCACCCTGAACCCGCGTCTGGTCGCTCGGCAATCACCGAATTCTGGCTTACCTTGGTAGCTGCGAGTTCCGGGGTGCGGTCTCCATTGGTGCAAAGTGGATGGCGGTCCTGACAATGAATGCCGGAATTCGCGCCCATCTTCCGGCATCGCCCGTGAGGCGTGGAATGAGCATTTGACCAAACAGGCATGTCCCGAAAAAGGTGCGGGGCCCGGCGATCCAGCCCGCAGTCCATGCAGCCGTCAGTTCGGCTCGGCCCTGATCTTGAGAAGGTTCCGTGCCTTGCGCCCGCAGGCCACGCCAAGCAAGTGGACAGGCTCCCCGTGGCGGCGCCACCTGTCCGCGTAGCCCCGCCCGCGCATCTGGGCGACCGCCGCCTCAAGCGCGGCTTCCGCATCCCCGTCACCCTCCGCCACCTTGAACTCGATGACGAACACCTGTCCGCCCGTCAGCACGACCATGTCCGCGCGGCCATGGCTGGACGCGTCCTCCGCCCGGACGTCCACGCCGACGGCGCTGAGGCACATGTGCAGCAGGCTCGCGTACCACGCCTCGTAACGGGCGAGGTCGCCGGTGGCGTGCCATTGGTACGGTATCCCCGACAGGTATGAGCGGAGCAGGTCGGCGAACCCAGCGAAGTCGTTGGCCTGAAGCAAAGCGCGAAGTTCCCGCCCCTGGCCGGCCGCTTCGACCGCCGCTGTTCCCAGATGCTGCAGCAGGCCGCGGTTCAGGCTGGTCCGCACCTCAAGGTTCGGGTAGTCCAGCCGGTAGAGCGTGTCGAATCCGTCGCTCCGCTCCTCCGCGATGGTGAGGTAACCGGTCTGGAACAGAAGCGCCTCGATGCCGATGTCGTCCACGTCGAACCTGGAGACGAGCGACCTGTCGGCCATCCGGTTCTCCAGCTCCATCGGGCCGACCGAACGCTCGACAAGCGTGCGGAACAGGAACGCCGGCGAGCCGGTCTCGAACCACCAGGGCCGGAACTCCCTGCCGTCGAGCAGCAGCAGCACGTCGTAGGGGTTGTAGACCCTCTCCCCGCCGAGCCAGTGGTAGCCGTTGTACCAGGCCCGGATCCTGTCCCGGTCCAGCCCGCCGAGCTCCGGCGCGAACACCCGGTCGAGGTCGCCCTCCGTGTAGCCGCAGATGGTCGCGTAGCGCGGGTCGAGGCTGATGTCCCTCAAGTTGTTGAGGCCCGAGAACAGGCTGACCTTCGAGAACATGCTGACGCCGGTGACGAAGGTGAAGCGGACGTGCTCGGCGCAGTCCTTGACGATGCCGTAGAACCCGCGCAGGTAGTCGCGGTTGGCCCTCGCCAGCCCCGGGTCGTGCAGCGCGTCGAGGATCGGCCTGTCGTACTCGTCTACCAGGACCGCCACCTGACGCCCCGTGGCGTCATGCAGGCGGTCCAGAACGCTCCGGAGCCGTCTGGGACCGGTGTCGGATGTCGGAGCGGGGGAAAGACCGTACCGACGCTCGATCGCCTCCAGCTGCTCGATGACATCCCCTTCTATCTCTCCGGGCTCGCTGTACTTACCACCGAAACTCAGCCGCACCACCGGATGCGGGGTGGACCAGTCCCAGTGTCCGTGGATGTCCAGGCCCCGGAACAGCTCCTCGCGGCACTCGAAAAGCGACCTCAGCGTGTCCAGCAGCAGGCTCTTGCCGAACCGCCGGGGTCGCGAGAGGAAGTAGAAGCGCCCCCCGTCCACCAGCCTTCGGACAAGAGGGGTCTTGTCCACGTAGTAACTGTCCGTCTCCCGGATCGTGCGGAAGTCCTGGATCCCGATCGGAAGACGGCGGCGGGTCATTGGTCTCTCCGTTCGTTGCTTCCGGGAAACCCATACGGCACACCCGCAGCCCTTTCAAGGAACCGTGGTCCGCGCCACCTCTTTCTGGCAGGAATCGCTCCGTTCTCAAAGCGGCCAGAGAGTTGCGGGCTGCCAGAAAGGCGTCAGCCAGATCACGCCGAACCTGCGGGCGCAGCTTGCCCGGTCGTCCCGAAGACCCGGATTTCGGCGTTCAACGATAGCTGTAACCACCCCCGCCTTGGCAATCGCGTGCCGCGGTAAAGTCGGCGTAACTCGAGATGAAGGCAGACGAAGCCACCACGGCGGCGGAAACCACTGTCGGGATGGTGATTGACGATTCCGGGGCGCAATGGTCAACGACTGTAGGAGAGAATTGGTGCCGTTGGGGACGCGGTTATGGAGGCGTCCGGCGCGTGAGAATATGCTGACGTCAACCGGCGATTTGGAGGATTTCAGGTTGCTTGTGGAAAGGAAGAGGTCATGGCCGCCCTCGCCAAGGTGCCGTGTGCGGTACCGGGCGGGCCCAGCACCCCTCGGACGGGGCCGTCCCGGATGCATTCAGAATGTGCTGAACAACCTCGAGCGCACGGCCGTCAACAACACCGCCCTGAAGGATTCCAAACCACCTGCGGCTCGATCCGCAGGTGGTTTGGAGCCGTTGACCGACAGCGGAGTCCACAACTCTTCGGTGGATTTCACCGGTTATCGTGGCCAGAAGGATCGTTTCTGTTCGGTGTCTGGTTAAGTATCTGATTTATTGGCGTTCTCCCAGACATGGTCAGGCTCCGGATATGTGACATTGTGTGGAGGCCGACATCGAGCCTACCGCTCGGGCGGATGACTGCAACCACCACGTAGACGGCGATCCAGATCCGGGATTTCACTGCGGTTTCGCTTGTGCCGAAGAAGGACCTGATCCTGGGAAGTTGCTGGGTCAATCGCCTAACCCTCCGGGGCTCCCTGGGAGAGTTCAAGTCGGTAACACCTCAAGTCGTGGAAATACCGCTTCATATCAACGTATCATTCATGAGACACGCTTCAAAGTTGGGACACTGGTGGGTGGATTTCGCTCTTTCAGTTTCCCTGTATGGCGTTCGCAGCGGTGTTTGCCCCGCCGCGAACAATTCCCAATCAATGGAGCGGCAAACTTTGGAGAGTTGCGGCGTCTCTTTGGATTTCCACCGGTCGTGGCAGGGATTCCATAGGCGGCGGGATTGCCTGGGTTGTTCCGATGCAATTGCAAGGCCCATGTCGCGCTGTCTGCATCGGCCTTTCCCACAGAGGTCGAACCTTCTGAGTTCGGGCTCTCGGTCGGGAATGGCCAGTTGCTGCTGGCGGTCCATGGTCAGACTTCACGCCAATTGGCAGGCAGCGAGGAGCGTTCGCTGTTGAAGTCTCGGGCAGACGCGGCCTGTTTCAGGCGAAGCGTCGATGGATTGCAGCGCCGATGGGATGGAAAAACATCTGCATGGCAAGGAAAGCTGGAATACTACGGGAAAATGACTGGCACATTTCCCCCGAACACCATATTTCGCATCGTTGGGAATTGAGACGCCAAAGGGAACATTCATGGCAAGGATCACCTATATCGAGTTCAATGGCACCCGCCATGAGGTTGACGTTTCTAACGGGCTGACCGTCATGGAAGGCGCTCGTGACAATGGCATCCCTGGGATCGAGGCGGACTGTGGCGGTGCCTGCGCCTGTTCCACTTGCCATGTGTACGTCGATCCCGCGTGGGTCGGGAATCTGCCACCCAAGGAGGCCATGGAGGAGGACATGCTCGATTTCGCCTATGAGCCTGACCCGGATCGTTCCCGCTTGACTTGCCAGATCAAGGTAACCGACGCACTTGACGGCTTGGTTGTGCAGATGCCGGAAAAGCAGATCTGACATTGGGGTTGTCCTGCATGGTGGCCGGCACGGAATCCGGACTGAAACTCTCCAACCCATTCGGCCTGAACGGCGGTGTCCGCTCGATGACGTTGGGCCGACGGCTCTGGCCAGCTTCTCTACGTGACCCACGAAGACCAGCTGAATTCGGTCGTCAGGGAATGGACGCGGAAGCGAGGTCGGTGCATTCCGCTGATTGGCCAGGCGTCATCCGCCTTGCAATGCCCGCCAGCCAATGTCGCGCCTGAAGTGGCCCTCGGGCCAGTCAATCCTGCCTACCAGTGCGTAGGCGCGTTCCGCTGCCTCGGCCAAGGTGTCCCCCCGGGCGGTCGCGTTCAGCACGCGGCCTCCCGATGCGACAATTCCGCCGTCCCGTCGCTCCGTACCCGCATGAAACACGATGTGGTGGCTGTCGTCCGGACATTCCTCAAGACCGTGGATCTGGGAGCCACTCCGGTAGTCTCCAGGGTACCCTTTTGCCGCCATCACCACTGTCAATGCATGATCGTCAGCCCAATTGGCCTTTGCGTCAACAAGCCGACCCTCGGCACAGGCATACATCAGGTCCAGCGCCTGCGCTCCAAGGCGAGCCATCAGTACCTGGCATTCCGGATCTCCGAAACGAACGTTGAATTCCACAAGTCGGGGTGCACCGTCTGCGATCATGAGACCTGCATAGAGGACCCCCTGATAGGGTGTTCCACGTCGTGCCATCTCCGCCAGACACGGCCTGACTATCTGATCGAGCGCCCGCTCCACCACGACAGGGTTTAGGATCGGCGCCGGTGAATAGGCTCCCATGCCGCCCGTATTGGGGCCACGATCTCCTTCAAACGCACGTTTGTGGTCCTGTGCGGTCCCGATTGGAAGTACCGTTGTGCCATCGCAGAGGACGAACAGCGAGGCTTCCTGGCCAGCCATGAATTCCTCAATCACGACTTCCGTTCCAGCCGACCCAAATGTGCCTCCAAACATGCTGTCGACAGCGGCCAACGCCATTGCATCGTCCTCAGCCACGATGACGCCCTTGCCACCCGCAAGGCCATCCGCCTTGATCACAACGGGAGCGCCAATCGAGGCCACATGGTTCCTGGCCTCTTCCGGGTCGGTGAATCCTGCCCAAGCGGCAGTGGGCGCATCGCATGCGTCGCAGATTTCCTTGGTGAACCGCTTGGAAGTTTCAAGCCGCGCGGCCTGCCAGCTTGGACCAAGGCAGAGCAGGCCCGCTTCGCGCAGACTGTCCGCAACGCCCGCCGCAAGGGGAGCCTCAGGGCCGATTATCACAAAATCGATGCTGTTCGACGCGGCAAACTCCACGACTGCCGCACCGTCCTTGATGTTCAATGACGCGCATTCCGCGATCGCTGCGATGCCCGCATTGCCTGGCGCCACGATCACCCGGTCGCATCGGGGATTCTGTATGACAGCCCAGGCAAGCGAGTGCTCGCGGCCGCCGCCGCCCAATATCAGGATGTTCATCGCGCTCTTTCCCCCACGCTTCCGGCGTTCTAGACTCGAGCCGTAACACGCACAAGGCAACGACATGACCGACATACCCGAAGATTGCGGCGAACATGGTGGCAGAGGTGACAACGCGCCTGAATTCACGGTTTCGGAACTCTCTGGCGCAGTTCGCCGCGTGATTGAAGGAGAGTTCGGTCATGTTCGGGTTCGTGGCGAGATTGGCCGGGTCAGCCGCCCTAGGTCAGGGCACGTCTATCTGGATCTCAAGGACGAAAGAAATGTCCTGGCTGGCGTGATCTGGAAGGGCACAGCAACGCGGATGCGCACAAGGCCCGAAGAGGGACTTGAGGTCGTCGCCATCGGGCGGCTCACGACGTTCGGTGGCCAGTCGAAGTACCAGATTGTCATTGAAGACATCAGACCCGCCGGTGTCGGGGCGTTGATGGCGATGCTGGACCGGCGCCGGAAAGCGCTAAAGGCGGAAGGGCTGTTCGCGCAGGAAAGGAAGAAACCCCTTCCGTTCCTTCCCGAGGTGATTGGCGTGATCACTTCGCCGTCCGGCGCCGTCATTCGGGACATCCTTCACCGCTTGCGCGACCGGTTTCCCCGCAGGGTTCTGATCTGGCCGGTCGCCGTGCAGGGTGAACGTTGCGCACCGGAGGTGACCCGAGCGATTCGCGGATTCAATCAGCTTCCGGTGGACGGGGCGGTCGCTCGGCCTGATCTGCTGATCGTCGCTCGGGGCGGCGGTTCGATCGAGGATCTCTGGGGCTTCAATGAGGAATCGGTGGTGCGGGCGGCGGCGGCTTCGGAGATTCCGCTGATTTCCGCCGTCGGTCATGAAACCGATACGACGCTGGTCGACTTTGCGGCTGATCGCCGTGCACCCACGCCTACCGCAGCGGCGGAACTTGCGGTGCCAGTGCGTCTGGAACTCCTCGCTCGAGTCGAAAACGTGGATTCCCGACGGATCCGCGCGATGGCGCAGAAAGTCAATCTGCGCGCTCAGCGGCTGATGGATCTGAGCCGTGCGCTTCCCCGGCCTGACTCCCTGACGTCCGCGGCGTCGCAGAGGATGGATCTGTGGTCCGATCGGTTGCCGAAAGCGCTGGCCTCGGCGGTGCAGGGTCGGCGGATCCGGCTCGCCGAGGCCACATCGCTTCTGCATCCGGCGACTCTGGTGCACTCACTCGCCGACCGGCGAAGGCGCCTTGAACAGGCTGGAAGCCGACTGAAACCGGGTCTTCAACGCTCAACTCGGGATCTTCGACGGGCGCTGGAGCAGCGGTCGGTCCGGCTGCGGACGTCGGCCCTGCGGCGTGACCTGGAGCTGAAGTGGTCTGCGTGCAGGCAATTCGCGGTGCGGCTGGAAGCGGCGGAACTGGCACGGATCGATGGCTGGTCCAAGCGGCTGGATGGGCTCGAACGGCTTCGGCAGACACTTGGATACGCAGCGACGCTGAAGCGGGGTTATGCGGTTGTCCGCGGAAACGGCGCGGTGGTGACCAGCAAGGTCGCGGCAGAAGCGAGTGCTGATCTTGAGATTGAGTTCACCGACGGGAAGCTGCGACTTGGCGCCAGGAAGGCCCGCAGGGGAGGAGTGCCGCCGCCGGAGCAGGCCAGTCTGATCTGAGACCCGAGAGCGCGGCGAACGGATCCCGGCCGCGGTCACTGGAGGTACCTGCTAGAGGAGAGGCAACCATGTTAGCGCGAGTTCCGCAGATCCGGAACCTCCAGGCATTCGCGGCGGCGGGTCGTCTAGGTAGCTTCAAGGCCGCGGCGAAGGAACTCGAAGTTTCGCCATCCGCGATCAGCCACCGGATTTCCGGTTTGGAGGATTTCCTCGGTGAGAAGCTCTTCGAGCCACAAGGTCGGGGCGCGGTGCTGACACTCGCCGGCCGGACCTATCTTCAATCGATCCAACGGGTCTTTGACCAGCTGAATGCCGCAACTGACAGGATCAGGCATCGCGGCGTTTCGGGACCTCTGACCATTCGGCTCTATCCGGCATTCGCCCATCGTTGGTTGATCCCGCGCCTGCCGAGCTTTGCTGAAACGTATTCCGACGTTGAATTGAATCTCGTGATCGTTCAGGAACCGTTGGATTTCTCGTTGGCTGACACCGACGTTGCCATCGAGTACATGGCAAACAGGTTGAGCGGTTACAGATGTGATCTGCTGATGGCTGAAGATGTCGTCGCGATCTGCAGCCCACAGTACCTGGCCAGCCACGGAGATGCAGTGCTTCCGGAGGATCTCGACAGATTCACGCTGATCCATAACAGTGATCGGCCCGAACAGTGGCAATGGTGGAGGACACAGGTCGGACTGCAAGCCAGACATGGCGGACGGAACCTCAACGTGTCAAACAGAGACGCAGCCGTGGACGCGGCTGCGGCGGGCCTGGGTATCGCATTGGCCCACGCCCCCTTGATCAATGATGCGCTCCAGGAAGGGCTTGTCGTCTCGCCTTTGAGGACTTCCGTCCCCGTTGACCACTGCTACTATCTTGTCACGACATCGGACCGTGCGGAACTCCCAAGGGTGATCGCGTTCCGCGATTGGATTTTGGCCGAGATTTCGAAGTGAGTGGCGTGGCTTCCAAATCCGCGCTGAATGAATGCCGCTTATCCATTGATGAAAATTTTTCACTCAAAATGCCGTGAAGGATTTAGTATTGCCAACTGTTTTCATGGAATGCTATGAAACAGGGCAGTATCGGCACGGCAATGACGGAGGAGAACCGTCGCAGATATCCAGAAATCAGATGGGGGAACGGCCATTCAGCCATTCTGGCCTGTATGTGACGACGTAAAGGCGGCTTGGGGGGCCGGTTGGCCACCAGCGTCGCCAGTGTTTTCGTTGGTCTGGGATGTCTCCCAGGCACGCACGGGCCCAATGGCATGGAGCGTGAGAGCCCAGTGAGACCATTCGACGGTCCAAACAGTGCTTTGTTTTGGACCGGGAGCGGGTCCGCTCCAGCGATGGGACGCCTGCTCGGCCCTGAACTTCGTCCATCCGATACCGAATGCGGGTTTGGTTGCCATCCGCCGCCAGCCAGATGACAGAGTCCAGCAATTGGGAGAGCCAGGAATGACTGACATGAAAAACACCGATCCGCGGTTTGGATCATTGGCCTACAAGGATGATCGACATCTACACGAAATGATTCGCCGCGGGGCCTCCCGGCGTGACGTGCTGAAGTACTTCATGGCTTCAGGCGCGACACTTGCCGCCTCTGGCCTGCTCTTTGGAAGCGCGTCAAAGGCCATTGCGGAGACCCCAAGGACTGGCGGTCGCCTCGTTATGGCTGGTGACCAGCACGGTCCGGCCGATACGCTGGACCCGGCGCTCTACACCTCGGCCCTCGATTACTTCCGAGGCCGGATGTACTACGGTTCCCTGACGCGCCTTACCGACAGCCTTGGCTATGAACCGGAACTGGCGGAGGAAGTCATCTCAAACGACGATGCCACCGTCTGGACATTCAAGCTTCGCAAAGGCGTCGAGTTCCATGACGGAAAGTCCCTGACCGCCGATGACGTCATCTACACGATGAACCGGCATTTGGGAGAGAACTCGGTGTCGAACGCATCTTCGCTTGTATCGATGATCGACCGCTGGGAAAAAGTCAATGAACATGAAGTCCGCGCCGTTCTGAGCTCTCCCAACTCCGATCTTCCGATCGGCTTGGGCACGTTCCATTTCAAGATCCTTCAGGATGGGACAACGGATTTCTCCACCGCGATCGGAACAGGTCCCTACAAGGTCAAGGAATTCGCTCCAGGTGTGCGTACCATCGGAATCCCGTTCGAGAATTACTGGGGTGAAGGTGGATATCTCGACGAGCTTGAGCACTATGGTATTGGCGATTCGACCTCGCGGCTGAATGCCTTCCTTGCCGGAGATGTCGATGCGATGGTCAACCTGCCGCCAAAGGCCATCGAACAGATCGAGGCGACCGAAGGGAAGGAAATCTGGTCCCTGCAATCAGGCGCATATGTGAACATTGCACCGCGCCTGGACATGGAGCAGTCCTCCAATGCGCACCTGCATAAGGCGATGCAACTCCTTCAGGACCGCCAGCGACTGGTGAAGGGTGTCATGAAGGGGCAGGGCTCACTCGGCAATGATCACCCGATCAATGCTTCCTATTTCGACCATTGCGCCGACATCCCCCAGCGGGAGCTCGATCCCGAGCAAGCCAAATGGCACTGGGACCAGACGGGAATCGGCTCAACTCCGGTTCCGGTTGTCTGCGCCGAGGTTGCGCCCGGCGCAGTGGAGCAGTGCCTGTTCATGCAGCGTGAAGGTGCCAAGATCGGCGCGAACTTCGACGTCAAGAAGGTCACCACCGATGGCTACTGGAGCGCGGTCTGGTTGATTGAACCGATCGCAGTCGCAAGTTGGAACATGCGCCCAACCGCCAACCTCATGCTGACCCTTGCATTCAAGGGCGACGCCAAGTGGAATGAGACCCGGTGGAAGAACGACCAGTTCGACCAGCTTCTCGTGGATGTGCGAGGCGAGACCGATCCTGACGCACGCCGTCAGAAATACTGCGATCTGCAGACCATGGTTCACGAAGAGAACGGCATGTCACTGCCGATGCACCGCAACTACGTGGATGCCGTAGCCAGTCACGTGAAGGGCCTCACACATGTGCCGCTTAACAACTTCGGCGGTGCGGAAGCTCCTGTAACCCTGTGGCGCGATTCCTGATCGCGTTGATCGACCGGTGGCCCCACGCAAGCCGCGGGGCCACCACTTTCCGCCCGACAGTCGAATGACATCGAGAGTCTGCCGATGCTATCGTTGATACTGAAGCGACTGGGAATTGGTGTCATTACGGTACTGGCCGTGTCCGTAATCATATTCTTCGGCACGAAGATCCTGCCCGGGGACGCAGCCCAGGTACGCCTTGGCCAGGAGGCCACGGAAGCCAACATCGCCGCTTTGCGCGAACGATTGGGACTGGACAGACCCTATGTCGAACAATACTGGAACTGGCTGCGAAATTTCATACGCGGGGATTTGGGATTGTCGCTGTCCGGCGACACGCCAATCTCCTCACTTATCGCCACCCGTTATGAGAACACGCTTTACGTGGCCGTGCTGACCGCCCTGATTGGCGTACCGGTCTCCCTGGCGCTTGGCATCGTTGCGGCAATGTTTCCGGGTTCAGCTTACGACCGCGTTCTGACCTTCATATCCGTATCCCTGGTCGCGGCGCCCGAGTTCTTCACCGCAACGGTTCTGGTTCTCCTGATGGTCTTCGTCCTCGGAATCGGCAATGCCGTGGTTGTGGGCTCTGTGGAAGGCAAGGGATTGTTCGAGCTCGTCGCCCATTTCGCCCTTCCAATCGCGACGCTCTGCTTTGTTATCGCCTCGCAGCTCATTCGAATGAGCCGCGCCGCGGTCCTGAACGTAATGAGTTCGCCTTACATTGAAATGGCCATTCTCAAAGGGGTGCCTCGACGGAGGATCATTCTGCGGCACGCCCTGCTAAACGCGATTGGCCCGATCGTGAATGTCATTGCGCTGAATCTCGCGTATCTTGTCACCGGCGTGGTCGTGGTCGAAGTCTACTTTGGCTATCCGGGGCTCGCTACATTGATTGTTCAGGCGGTACAGACACGCGACTATGTCCTGATCCAGGCGCTCGGCATGATTTTCTGCATGACCTATGTCCTGCTGATGCTGATTGCGGATATCGCGGCCATCACCTCCAATCCCAGATTGAGGCACCCGAAGTGAGCATACCGGCGCATCACGAGCACTTTGTCGCACCGTTCGATGAAGGCGTCAGTTTCGACGAACTTCCCGACGCGCCACCTAGCCAGGCATACTGGCCTTCTGTCACCGGCTGGGTGGGGATCACCATCACGGCATTCTGGCTGCTGGTCGCGGTTTTTGGATCATGGCTGGCGCCTTACGGTGAAAATGACCTGCCGTTTCCGGATGATTACAGCGAATTCCAGCATCCCAAGGAAGGCGCGCTTCTGGGGACCGACGTAGAGGACCGGGATGTGCTGTCCCGAATCATGTTTGGGGCAGGTCGCACCATTGGAATCGCCGTCGCGGCAACGGTTCTGGCGTATTTCGTTGGCGTGATCCTTGGAATCGGCGCAGCGGTGTCCGGACCGGGAGTTGATATGGTGCTGTCGCGGATCAACGACGCATTCCTGAGTCTACCGACAATAATGCTGGGACTTGTCGTTGTCGCTGCGGTTGGCTCCTCGATTTCCGTATTGATCGTGACGGCGGGGTTCATTTACGCGACAGTCGTCTATCGGCTCGCCCGTGCGATCGGGATGGAGATCATGGTCATGGACTATGTCGAGGCCGCGCGCGTTCGCGGGGAGGGCAGATGGTGGATCATAACCCGCGAAATCTGGCCGAATGCGAGAATGCCCCTCATCACTGACTTCGGTCTTCGCCTGATCTATGTCATTCTATTCATCTCGTCCCTCAGCTTTCTGGGGCTCGGTGTCCAGCCTCCCCAGGCTGACTGGGGCAGTATGGTGCGCGAAAATCTTGGTGCGCTTCAATACGGTGACTCCAAGCTGGCGGTCGTTGCTCCCGCCTTGGCGATCGCCACGCTGACCGTGTCGATCAACCTGATTGTCGATGATGTTTCCGCCCACGGCGGTGGGAAGCTATCGAAGAGGATGTAAGCGTGCCCAAGGATATCATCACCCCCGAAGTCATTTTCGAGGTGGAGGACCTTGTGATCAGTGCGGTACGCGACGATGGCTCGGACCTTACCATCGTCAAGGGTGTGAGTTTTCAGGTTCACAAAGGCGAAGTCGTGGCTTTGATTGGCGAGAGCGGGTCCGGGAAAACGACGGTTTCGCTGTCCGCCCTGGGCTATTGCAAGCCCGGCCTGGCGTTCACCTCAGGCGAAGCGCGCTTGCGGGGCAGAAACATTGCCGGGCTCAGTTCGGAAGTGTTGAGACCGGTTCGCGGAATCAATGTCTCCTATCTGGCGCAGAGCGCTGCCGCGACGTTCAATCCGTCGATACGGATCAATGAGCAGGTGACCGAAGCGCCTGTGCTGCATGGCACCAAGACGCAGGAAGAGGCAAACAGAAAAGCGGTCCATCTCTACCGTGCCCTGGATCTTCAGGAACCTGACTCCATCGGCGATCGTTATCCGCATCAGGTATCGGGAGGTCAGCTGCAGCGGCTTATGGCCGCGATGGCGCTTTGCGGCGATCCTGAACTGCTGGTGCTGGATGAACCAACCACTGCCCTTGACGTGACCACGCAGATCGAGGTGCTGAAGGCGTTCAAGAAAGTCATCAAGGATGAGGGGGCTGCGGCGATCTACGTGACGCATGATCTTGCCGTCGTTGCCCAGATCGCGGACTACATCGTTGTGCTTTACGACGGGGAGGTGAAGGAGGCCGGGCCGACGGACCTGATCATCAACGATCCGCACCATCCTTACACGAAGCGGCTGATGGCGGCGATAAACTCGCTGGAAACAGACGGTGGTCCGACGGTTCCGAAGAAGGAGGCGCCGGCGATCGATATCCGGGAACTGGATGCTGGCTATGGCCGTCTGGCCAACGGCGAACCGGCCTCGATGATCCTTAGGGATGTCAACGTTACCATTCCAAAGGGCAGGACGATCGGTGTTATCGGAGAATCGGGCTGTGGAAAATCCACCCTCGCCAGAGTGATCGCAGGTCTTCTGCCGCCATATCGGGGAGAGATCACGCTCGATGGCAACGCTCTGTCGCGCCGGCTGGAGGACCGGACCTCAGATGAGTTGCGTAAGGTGCAGTTCGTCTACCAGATGGCTGACACAGCCCTGAACCCGCGCCACAGAATCAGGGATATCATTGGCAGGCCGCTGAGCTTCTACCATGGAATGAGAGGCAAGGAGCGCGAAAATCGTGTCTTGGAGCTGCTGCGGATGGTCGAGTTGCCCGCTCCGTTCGCAGACCGCTATCCGCACGAGCTGTCCGGGGGACAGAAGCAGAGAATCAGCCTTGCCAGGGCATTGGCGGCGAACCCAGAGGTCGTATTGTGCGATGAAGTGACGTCAGCGCTGGACACCATCGTAGCTTCCAACGTCATCGATCTATTAACCCGGCTTCAGAACGAAACGGGTGTTTCGTTCGTTTTCATCAGCCACGATCTGTCCACCGTCGCTTCATTCTCGGACGAGATCGTTGTGCTCTACGCCGGGCGTGTGGCCGAGATCGGGCCAGTGAACGAGGTGCTTTCCCCGCCTTTCCATCCCTATACCCGCCTCTTGATTTCGTCGGCACCTGAACTGCGGGTTGGATGGCTTGAGGAAACAGCCCGATCCAAGACCCAGCAGGCAGGTCAGTCCAGCGGCGTGGATATCTCGCGCAACGGGTGTCCATTCGCGCCGCGCTGCCCACTTGTCATTCCCGGGACGTGCGATGTTGTGGATCCGCCAAGAGGAGTTGGAGCGAATGGCCACCTGATAGAATGCCACCGGCCGCTCGCTGAACTGATGTGAGCTGCCAATTGGCTCCGTTGGAAACGGGAGGTCGATCCCTCGTCGTCGGACCGGAACGAACCACTGCGGAGCCTGACTTCCGGCAATGGCCTTCATGACGGCCCCATGTCTTCGGGAAGACCGGATTTGACACGATGCCCCGAACCGCGTCTTTGCGGGTTGGACAATCAGCGACATGTCGGTCTCCTTGCAGTCCAGCCGTCGGTCAAACTTCCTTTGATGCTGACGACTGCAGGTCTGTTGCCATTTGGTATCTGGTCCCGATCGCAGAGGTTGGGTTCGTGCGCGGAATTCGGCCTCTTTCAAGTCCCCACTTCCATTCCGAAGTGCAACACCGGCCATCTGCGCAGGGAGGGCGGAGCCCGAGCTGCGCAGATGGCCGGAAGGCGGGGTTTGCGGCTCTCCGGGAACGGCGGATCCGGCCCCGGAACGGCTGCAGTCCCGTCCGGAAGGAGAATATCCGGGCTTTCAGGGCAGCGCAAGGCCGCCGCCGGGGCAGGTCGCGTCCGTCCGGGCGCAGGGAGGGCGCAGCCCGACCGGAGCCCGGACGGACGCGACGGCTTGATCCGTTCCACCCCCTCCCGGCGCGGCCATCCGCGCTGTCGGGAGGCGGGCCGGCGGTGTCAGGGAGGGCGGGCCCGGCGGAACACCTCGGCGGGGGTCCGGTAGCCGAGCACCCTGCGCGGACGCGCGTTCAGGCGGTCCTGCACCCCCTTCACCTCATCGTCGCCGACCGCCCGGAGGTCCGTCCCCTTCGGCAGGTACTGCCGCACCAGCCCGTTGGTGTGCTCGTTCAGGCCCCTCTCCCAGGAGTGGTAGGGGGTCGCGAAGTAGAAGGAGGCCTTCAGCGCCTCCGCCACGCCGGCGTGGCCCGCGAACTCCTTTCCGTTGTCCGCCGTGATCGTGTGGACAGGCGCGGCGGACGACCGGAGCATCGCCAGCATCGCCGCGGAGACCTCCGCCGAGGTCCGCCGGTCAACCCTCTGTAAATACGTGTATTTCGACGCACGGTCCACAAGCGAGACCACCGCCCCGCTGTGGCCCTTCCCGATGATCGTGTCCGCCTCCCAGTCACCGACACGCTCCTTCCTCTCCACCTCCTCCGGCCTCTCCGAGATGTCCACCCGGCCCGGGATGTGGCCACGGCCCGAGTGCCGCCCGCCACGCCAGTTGGGCTTCTTCCCGCGGCGGCGCAGCAGCAGGAACAGCTCCCCGCCCGCCTTCCGGTCGGCCTTCAGGCGCTCGTATATCCACTGGCGGCCCACCGCCCAGCCACCCTCCAGCCGCAGCCGTCCCGCGACCTGCTCCGGGCTCCAGCCCTCCGCCAGGCACCCCTCCACATGCGCCCAGCGCTCCGCAGTCATCTTCCTCGGAACCGAGGAGGCGGCGCTGCGGCGGGCCTCCGCCATCCCCTGCGCCTCGCCGGGGCTGTAGCCCGAATCACCGCCGTTCCGGCGCAGCTCCCGCCAGACCGACGAACGGTCACGGCCCAGACGGGCCGCGATGTCCCCGTAGGAGAGCCCGCTTTCCTTCAGTGCGCCGATCTGGCATCTTTCCCCATGGGTCAGGTGGCGGAAGCCCTCGGGCATGGCAGTCTCCTCTCTTCTCAACAAGGGGACTGTCGCCGCTTCCTGGCCGATCCGCAACATCATGCGGCAGGAAAACCGCCCAACACCGCCACTGGTGTTGCACTTCGGACTGGAATGGGGCAGTCAATCCGAATTAATTTACGTCAGCCTGCGGACCAGGCGGGGCATGAGCGTATGGCTTTTTTCCAGAAACTGAAGGAACGGCTCGTCCGATCGTCTTCGAAGCTTGGCAAGGGCCTTGAGGAGATCGTCGGCGACGGTGCCGCGAGAGGCATTGACACTCTGGACGATGGCCATGTTACTGATCGCTCGCCCTTGCCGGGGCGGTCAGCCGAGAGTTCCGGCCAGCGTCAGGGAATCGTTGGCAAGCTGTTGGGTCGTGACGAACGGGCCGCGGTCAGCAGGCGGGTTCTCGACGACGATATGCTCGAGAGTCTGGAGGAGTTGCTGATTGGCGCGGATATGGGAGTCGACACAGCGCTTCGGGTGACCAGCAACATTGCCGAAAGTCATGCAGGAAGCCGGCTTGGCGCCGAGGAGATCAAGCGTCTGCTAGCGGATGAAATCGCCCGAATCATGGAACTGGTGGCCAAACCGATGCCGCTCTACGCCAAAAGGCCGCAGGTGGTGCTTGTGGTTGGTGTGAATGGTTCTGGCAAAACCACAACCATCGGTAAGCTCGCCAGCCAGTTCAGGGCGGCGGGAAAGTCGGTGGTGATCGCGGCTGGCGATACTTTCCGTGCGGCGGCGGTGGAACAACTCCAGATCTGGGGTGACCGTGCCGATGTCCCGGTCATGACCGCGCCAGAGGGTTCGGATCCGGCGAGTCTTGCCTTTGACGCCATGTCCCGTGCCGAAGCGGAAGGGGCGGACCTGCTAATGATCGACACTGCTGGCCGGCTACAGAATCGCGCCGACCTCATGGAGGAACTGGCAAAGATCGTCCGTGTCATTCGCAAGAGGGACGGGACCGCACCCCATAACACGATTCTCGTGCTTGACGCCACAACAGGCCAGAACGCACTGCATCAGGTGGATGTCTTTCAAAAGGTTGCGGACGTTTCGGGGCTTGTGATGACCAAACTGGATGGAACGGCAAAGGGGGGCGTCCTGGTGGCGCTCGCCGACCGCTTCGGTCTTCCGATTCACGCCATTGGCGTTGGTGAGCAGCTCGATGACCTGGCTCCGTTCGATCCTGACGAGTTCGCTGCGGCATTGACAGGCCTCGAGGAATGACAATGTCGCCCTACCAATCCATCACGCGCGGAAACAGGGCCTCGAAGTGATGCTGGTGGCGATCATTTCCACGCTGCTGTGTGCCGGGTCCAAAGAGTGAGCGCCTGGCTGGTTTCACTTGAGGGTACGTTAGCCGGCGAACAGCTGGCACTGGCGCTTGCCGTTTCCGCCGCGGCCCTGCACGCCGTGTTCGGTGCACTGCAGAAGGGGCGACACGATCCCTGGCTGTCCCGAGGGGCGATTGATGGCTGCTATGGTCTGATGGCTGCGCCGATTGCGGTTTTCGTGGTTCCGTTCCCTGAACCACATATGTGGCCGATCTTTGCGGGTGCGCTTGTCATTCACACTGGATATAAGTTCGCTCAAGCCATGGCGTATTCCCGTGGCAACTATACGGTCGTCTATCCGGTCGTAAGGGGCACTGGACCTCTCTTCACGGTGATAGGTGCATACTTCCTCTTTGGGGAGGTCTTCACGGCCACTCAGTGGCTCGGTGTCCTCGTGCTGTTGACCGGCATATTTGGTTTGGCCGCATACAATCTCCTGTTTCTGACTGTAGATCGCGGCCTTCTGCCCGCAGCACTCTTTCTTGCGTTCGTCACAGGTGGCTTTGTCGCGGCTTACACGACTTACGACGCCTATGGCATACGGGCGACGGCTGACCCATTTACATTTCTGGCCTGGTTCTTTCTGATCGATGGCTTCGTGATGCCCTTGGTCGCATATATGCGGTGGCGCCGCATGCCGGATCCCCCGTTGGTCGCCCCTCTTGTTGCCCGTGGTTTTGTTGGAGGCATCGTGGCCTTCTTCAGCTTTGGATCGATCATGCTGGCGACCAGGCTCGACAAGGTCGGCGAGGCAGCGGTACTTCGCGAAACCTCACCGGTGTTCGCCGCTGCCATTGGGTGGCTGTTTCTGAGGGAGTCGATCGGGCCCTGGCGCTTGATCCTGATTGTCCTGATAGCGGCGGGCGCCCTCATCGTTGAACTGGGAAACTGAAGGGAATTCGGATGGCAGGGAATCAGGCGAACTCCGGCCTCAAACTGACGCTTGAGCTTGGACCCATTGTGGCGTTCTTCGTCGGCTACATGCTCGTGCGTGACAGAACATTGACCGTGTTTGGAACCGACTACTCGGGCTTCGTCGTCGTCACCGCGTGTTTCATTCCACTACTGGCCCTCGCCACTTGGGCGACCTGGCGATTGACCGGCAGACTTAGCGGCATGCAGGTGGCCACCCTCGTTCTGGTAACCGTCTTCGGTGCGTTGACGGTCTGGCTGAACGACGAGCGATTCTTCAAGATGAAGCCGACAATTATCTATGCCCTGTTCGCAGCGATTCTCGGTTTCGGCCTAATCCGAAGGCGATCGTATCTGCGTTTTGCGATCGGGGATAACCTGCCGTTGAATGATGAAGGCTGGATGATTCTCACCCGGCGCCTGACGTTGTTCTGTGTGTTGTTGGCGATCCTCAATGAGGTCGTCTGGCGCGGGTTTCCGACCGATGTCTGGGTGAGTTTCAAGACGTTTGGCCTGACAATTGGCACGTTCGCCTTTTTTCTGGCACAGTCGCGTCTGTTTCAGCGATATGCCCCTCCTCCCGAGGGTGATGTTGACTGACGGCTGCACGGCAACTTTCGTGTCAGAAGCTGACCAAGATGTGAAGGTCCTCTGCCGTGATTTGGGCCCGGCTAGCCGTAGGCCGACGCCTGACCCGCTGGTCTAGACGAGGGATAATTGTCTGGGATGAAGAGCATGGCAAAAACAATGGTTGATGATCCAGCCTTATATGCCGCCCGTTCTACCCTGAAGTGCAACACAATTGGCAGTATGACCACGGTAGAAGCGTGAGGCTACACTTCAGGAAAAAGTGGATTCCTTTATTTTGCCTCAACCACCTTACAGGTTCCAGGGTGTAGCTCAGGGTTCCTGCAATGCCCCGGAGGCTTGATCCGCCCGGCACGCGCTCCAGGACCATGGGTCAGGAAAATGGAAAGAAAGTGGACAGGAGTCAAAAATCCTCGGCTACACCCATCAGGTCGCAGCAGCTTGGCAAGAATCCTGGGCTACACCCCAGGTTCCATATCCAATTGACTCCCTGAGCGTGTGATCCCAATTTCTGAAAGACGGGATGGGACGGTGGACCGGAAAGACGAGAAGCCCTTGACGACACGTGGGGAAAGGATCATTGCCCGCCCGATGGACGGCGGACCGTCACGCCCGCGCCCGTGCGGCCTGTATACATCTGGAGGCCCGGATGGTTTCCTTGAGCGTCGGGCCGACGCGTGTTCGGTCCCCTAGCCAGGGGACGCTTAAGGGCGCATTCGGACATCAATGTGACAGTCGGTCTGCGGGGGCCGCCCCTACCGTCAGGAGCGCCGTGGGACGTGCGGTCGCGGACACCTGCGGGAAGTGGGGCATAGCGGTCGACCTGATCTTTGAAGACGATCTTCCGGAAACGGATGTGGTCATGCTACATGTGAATTGAATTACGCTCTCCTCTGCTGGCACCGGTCGCCATGGAGATGGAATGAGTCTTTCTTGAACGCGGAAAGCTGGCATCTTTCCTGAAGGGTACTTCCCGGGACTCGCTTTCGGATCTGCGGAATTGGGGGACAATGACGATAGTTGCGACAGGCATTCACAACATCTCCTCTGTGATTTACCGGAAAGATATTGATTTAACGCAATTCTATGACTCTTGTCCTTCCGCAAAAATCCGCCGTTTCAGGCGTGGACCTCACCCCACAATCTACTCGATTCCACCTGCGCGTCACGGCGGAGTTACTGCCCTGAAAGCGCGACCGGCGACGGTAGTTGGAACTCTGGACTAGGATCCATTGGCATGACGGTCGGATGCGACGGCTGTCGTTGATCTGTAGCATGTTTCATGGGACTGCAACTGGGAATTGACAGTGTGGCGACTGGGCATTAACGGTTGTGCAGTGGCGATTTGTTTACCGGATTGCGGGCCACGTTAAGCAACCGCTAAAGAGGTCAGGGAAACGAACCCCCGGCGCTCAAAGCGGCGGGGGTTTTGTTTTGGGTAGCAGCGGGAGTGCGGAAAGTGACGAAAGGCTGGAACGTACGTACAAAACTCGTGCACGAAGGAATCCGGCGCAGTCAATACGGTGAGATGGCCGAAGCACTCTACCTGACACAGGGCTTTGCCTACGACAGCGCGGAGCAGGCGGAGGCCCGTTTCATCGAAGCGGCTGACGATGAGTACATTTATGCCCGTTACGGCAATCCCACTGTGAGGATATTTGAAGAACGCGTCTCCGCCCTTGAAGGCACAGAGGACGCCTTTGCCACGGCAAGCGGTATGGCGGCAGTCAACGCGTCGCTGATGTCAATGCTGAAAGCAGGTGATCACGTCGTCAGTTCACGTGCGCTGTTCGGATCGTGTCTTTACATAGTCGAGGAACTCCTGCCCCGCTATGGAATCGAAGTGACCTTTGTCGATGGCACGGAAAACTCCCAATGGAGAGAGGCCGTTCGTTCCGACACAACTGCGGTCTTCCTTGAGAGCCTCTCGAATCCGACATTGGAGTTGGTCGATCTGCCGACGGTTTCCGGGATTGCCCGTGCCGCTGGTGCCAAGGTCATCGTGGACAACGTCTTCACGACACCGATTTATTCACGTGCTGTGGAATTCGGGGCGGATGTTGTCGTCTACTCTGCAACCAAGCATATCGATGGTCAGGGGCGCTGCCTGGGCGGAGTGGTGTTGGGAACTCGAGAGTTCATCCGTGGAACACTTGAACCTTACTTGAAGCATACTGGGGGAGCGATCTCTCCGTTCAATGCATGGGTTCTACTTAAGGGAATGGAGACTCTCGACCTGAGGGTTCGGGCAATGTCGGCCTCGGCATTGAAGATTGCCGCGGCGCTGGAAGGACATGGGAAGATCGGGAAGGTCATCTATCCCCACTTACCGTCACATCCTCAGAACGATCTGGCTAAGTCATTGATGGAACAGGGAGGAACGGTATTTTCGGTGGACGTCAATGGCGGGCAGGCAGCGGCATTTCGAGTATTGAACGCCTTGAAGATCTTCATGATCTCCAACAATCTGGGGGATGCGAAGAGCATCGTTACGCATCCTGCGACCACGACGCATCAGCGCCTCGGCGAGGTGCAGCTAGAGTCGCTGGGAATCACGCCGGGTCTGATCCGCGTCAGTGTCGGGATAGAGGACGCGGACGACCTGTTGAATGATCTTCTCCATGCCTTGGACTCAGCCTGACCGATCTTTCGACTGCGGCATGAGGAACAATTGGTGCGCACGTCACAGGACCTAATTCCTGCATTCCCGGTGGCGCCGCTTCCGAATGTGAGGCAAACACTGTATCTGACCGAAGTGTTCAGTGGTCTATCGAACGCCGATCATCGGGTAGCCTGTGTGGACCCACCGGAGTTGCTGATTGGCATTTGGCGGAGTCGATATGAGAGAGATTGCGATGGATATGCTCGGGAAACAAGCTGGAGGGCAACCCGAAGGCGAGGAAACCGTGAAAGCGGGGGATCCTCCTCAAGTCTCACTCGCACAGACGGCGCAGAGAGGAGTTTCTGGAGAGCTATTGGGAGGTCTGTCACGCGAGTATCCGGTAGGGTTTCGGGCGGACGAAGCCTATAGAGCGTCGCTTCCTGATACACAGAATGGTCCGGCAGCGATCGTGATGGGGGCACGACGAAAGATCCAGCATGTCGGCATATCAGGCTTTCGCTTGCCGATCCGCTATCGGACACGAGACAACGGAATCCAGGAGCTGGCGACTTCTGTCACTGGCACGGTGTCGCTGGACGCCGCGAAGAAGGGTATCAACATGTCTCGAATCATGCGGACATTCTACAGACATGCCGCCCGGACATTCAGTTTTGAGGTCATTGAGCGCGCTCTTGACGATTACAAGACCGATCTGGACAGTTTGGACGCCCGGATCCAGATGCGTTTTTCTTTCCCGATGAAGGTGAAGAGCCTTCGGTCGGGGTTGAACGGCTACCAATACTACGACATCGCTCTTGAACTGGTTGAGCAGTCAGGCATGCGGCAGAGGATTATGCACCTCGACTACGTTTATTCCTCGACATGTCCCTGCTCGCTGGAACTCTCCGAACACGCTTGGCTAGCGCGTCGCCAGTTCGCCACACCACATTCGCAGCGATCGGTGGCACGGATCTCAGTCGAGCTGGCGGAGAGGCAGGGCTGCCTTTGGTTTGAGGATTTGGTCGAAGCTTGCCGGGTTGCGGTGCCAACCGAAACACAGGTTATGGTGAAGCGCGAGGATGAGCAGGCATTCGCTGAGTTGAACGCCGCGAACCCCGTTTTCGTCGAAGACGCGGCTCGTCTGTTCTGTCAGCAATTTGAGAGCGACCCTCGTATTGGCGACTTTCGGGTGATCGCAATCCATCGTGAAAGTCTGCACAGCCACGATGCAGTAAGCGTACTCAGCGAAGGCAGGACCTTCGCTGGTCTGAGTCTTGATCCACAGCTGTTTGAATCACTGTAGTGTCCGACCTGCTTCGCGACCGCGAGACCGCAATGACTGCCGTGACTGAACTCCCGGACTCCGAAGGCACCGACATGGTTGCCACTGTGGAGTTGGTCAAGTCGCGCAGCCAGGCGGTGACTCCATGTTCGACCTTCGACCAGTAGGATATGTCACGGGCCTGCTAGTGGCCGCCTTAGGCGTAGCGATGCTTCTGCCTATGGCAGTGGATATCTTCTATGGCAATGACCATTGGGTGATCTTTCTCGAATCGGCGGTCTTGACGGCGGTTATCGGGGCGATAACCGCCCTTGCCTGCGCCAATGGTGTCAGGGAAAGGCTCAATATCCAACAGATCTTTCTGATGACGACTGGAGTATGGTTGACGTTGCCCTTCTTTGGCGCGGTGCCCTTTCTGCTGGGCAGTCCCGGCGCACGTGTGGTTGACGCGTTCTTCGAGGCGATGTCAGGGCTTACAACCACGGGGGCCACGGTATTCACGGAACTTGAGATGATGCCTGAGGGAGTGCTGTTTTGGCGCTCGATGTTGCAGTGGCTCGGTGGGGTAGGGATCATCGTCGTTGCAATGGTATTCTTGCCCGAACTCCGAGTCGGCGGCATGCAGATATTCCGCAGCGAGAGCTTCGGCGGTGAGGGCAAGGTACTGCCGCGTGCCGCCCAGATCGCGTCCAGCATCTCCGGGGCATATATCGTCCTAACGATCGCCTGCTATTTCTCCTATTTCGCCGTTGGCATGCCGAGCTTTCATGCGGTCAACCATGCTCTGACCACAGTTGCGACTGGAGGTTTCTCCACATTTGACAGTTCTTTTGGAGCATTCAAGGGAAAGCCGGAATACGTCGCCTCGGTTTTCATGGCTCTCGCGAGCCTGCCTTTCGTACGTTATGTGCAAGTCATGGGAGGCAGCGTGGGTCCGCTGATGAAGGATCCTCAGGTTCGGGGGTTTCTGGTGATCGCGGCGGTTCTTGTCGCTGTCGTATGTGGCTTCCGAATCGCGGGTGGGGCAGGTTTGGAATCGGCTCTTCGCGAGACGTTGTTCAATGTCACATCGATCCTGACGGGAACCGGTTACTCTAGCGCCGATTACCAGAAATGGGGCTCGTTTGTTGTCGTCATCATTTTCTTCACTGGCCTTGTCGGCGGCTGCGCAGGCTCGACGAGCTGCTCCATCAAGGTCTTTCGGTACCAATTGTTGATTGCCGCGATACGTGCCCGAATCCACGGTATTCACACGCCACATGGCGTTTTCACACCCCGTTACGACGGTCGTTCCGTAAGTGACGATGTTCTGAACTCGGTAATGGTCTTCTTTGTGGCGTTCGTGGTCACTCTGGGCGTGCTCTCCGTCCTGCTCAGCACGACCGGTCTGGACTTGATCGCCTCGGTGTCCGGTGCCGCAGCCGCGCTGGCAAACATTGGCCCGGGACTAGGTGACCTGATTGGACCGACCGGAAGCTTTGTTGCTCTCAACGACACGGCGAAGTGGTTGCTTGCGGCCGCGATGCTGATCGGCCGTCTCGAGTTGATGGCCGTGTTTGCCATCCTAACCCTCAATTTCTGGAGAAGCTGAATGGCGGAACGTTCACTGGGAGCCCGGATATCGGAGATGCTGGCGGAGCGTGAAGTCGATACAGTCTTCGGCGTTCCAGGCGTTCACAACATCGAGCTCTATCGTGGCTTGGAGGAAAGTGGACTGCGTCATGTGCTGGCGCGGCATGAGCAGGGCGCAGGTTTCATGGCCGATGGATATGCGCGCGCCACGGGTAGACCAGGTGTGGCCTACGTCATTACCGGGCCTGGGCTCACGAATGTCATGACACCGATGGGGCAGGCGTACTCGGACAGCGTGCCGCTCTTGGTCATCTCATCCTGCCTGAACCGGGCTGATCTCGGAATGGGGCGAGGGCGGCTGCACGAAATGAAGGATCAGGAGGCTGCCGCTGAAACAGTCTGCGACTGGTCGCGCACCGCCATGGATGCCCAGAGCGCATTTACGCTGGTAGACAGGGCACTTTCAGAGTTTAAATTGGGACGCCCACGGCCCAAGCACATTCAGATTCCAGTAGAGGTTCTGGAAGCACCGGCGACTCCTCCACCGCCATATGTCACTCCGGTCATCACTGGATTCAGTTCACCGGAGATCCCAGAGGCCGTTCTGGACAGGATATTGGGAGCAAGGTGTCCATTGTTCATTTTCGGTGGTGGCGCCCGGCGATTTCCTGACGCTGCGCGACAGGTTGTGCAGAGGTTGCGAGCAGCCAGTTTCATGACTTACGGTGGCCGTGGTGTCATACCTTCAGGGAGCCCCTTGAACTTTGGCAGTTACCTTGCGCGGCCGGACAGCGTGGAATTCATCGCTTCAGCGGATGTCGTGATTGCGGTCGGAACAGAACTCTCTGAGACTGACTTCTGGAGGGAGCAGCTCGGCCACGTTGGGGATCTGTTCCATATCGACCTTGATCCAAGTGAGCTGACCGAACCCGGTGCCTGGAATGTTCTGAGTGACGCTGGGGCGTTTCTGGAGAGGTTGCTTGAGGCTTCGTTGGGACATCAGGCATCGACCCAATGGAATGAGATCGATGTTTCAGCAGCACGAGCGCGTTGGCGCGGCATGATAGATGCGGAGCGGCCCGGCATTGTTCCAGTCACCGACGCGTTGCGAACGGCGATACCTGAAGATTGCCTCATCTACTCTGACATGACGCAATTCTCCTATGCGGCAAAGGAGATATGGGATATGCCTGCACCGAATCTCTGGCACCATCCGTTTGGTTTTGGCGCTTTGGGATTCGCCCTGCCTGCTGCAATTGGCGGAAAGGTCGGGGCTGGAGACAAGCCGGTCATCGCGATCGCCGGTGACTACGGTTTTCAGTATTCATTGCAGGAACTCGGAACTGCGTCTGAGCTGGGTGGAAGCCTGCCCATTCTGCTTTGGGACAATGATTCACTGAAGGAGATTGAAGCGAGCATGATCCGGTCACAGATTGCGACCGTGGGTGTCGAGGCGCTCAATCCAAATTTCGGAAAACTAGCTGCGGCCTACGGACTCAGCTATTCAAGGCCCGATAGTCTGCCTGGCCTGTGCAGTGATCTCAGCACGGCATTGAGTGTGGACAGGCCGACGCTCATTCACATGACTCCATCGCTTTCAATCTGACCAATATTGCCGATAGAGGGCAAGATCTGAATGGTCTGAATTGCTCAGCGTGATCGGTGCCATTCGGTTCGACTCACCGCAAGAGGAACCTTGGGAATTATCTGGCTATTGTTTTGCGAAAAACAAAAGATTAGGGATTATATACTTAACTGAACATGCAAAAAATTATGGTAAAAATGACAGTTTTGAACAACAACATGTTGTATTAAATTTGGTTAAGTATATAATCCCCAAAGATTACATTCCTCGTGCCGTATTCTCAGCCGCCACCATCTCCTGGAGCCTGCGGTGCCCGCGTTTCCACGACGCCACGGGATCCTCCGGATTCCGGCTCCAGCGGAACGGGCGGGCGTCGCTGGCGTTGTGGCGCCCGGTGTAGCCCTCCATGGCCGCGACGCAGTCGTCGAGCGAGTCGAAGACGGCGTCCTTCAGCCGCTGCCTCGTCAGCCTGGAGAAGAAGCCCTCGACGGCGTCCGTCCACGACGCCGATGTCGGGGTGAAATGGAATGTCCAGTTGGGACGGTCCCTCAGCCATTCGTGGACCTCGGCGGATCTGTGCGAGGACACGTTGTCCAGGATGACGTGCACCGGGGTGCCCGGTCCGATCCCTTCGGCGACATGGTCGAGGAAGGCGGTGAACTCCGCCGAGCGGCGCCGCTCCACCGTCCGCCCGACCACCTTTCCGGTGGCGACGTCCAGGGCCGCCAGCAGGCAGGTCGTGCCGTTGCGCCTGCAGTCGCGCGTCCTGGTCTCCGCATGCCCCGGCTTCATCGGAAGGGGCCTCTGGGTCCGCCCAGATGCCTGGATCCGTGTCCTTTCATCAACCGAGAGGACCACCGCATGGTCCGGCGGGTTGACATACAGGCCCACGACGTCGCGGACCTTGATCCCGAACCTGGGGTCGCGCGAGACCTTGAACGTCCTCACATGGTGTGGCCTGAGCCCGTTGCGCTTCAGGATGTTGTGCACGTTCGTGGCGGTCAGCTCCAGCCTCTTCGCCAACGCCTGCAGTGTCCAGTGCCGGGCGTGCGGCGGCGGCGGCGACATCGCGAGGTCGACCACGGCCCTCACCGTTCCCTCCGGGGTCGGCTCCAGTCCCGGAGGGCGGGTCGCGTCCCGCAGCAGCCCGTCCACGCCCCGCTCAAGGAAACGGTCCCACCAGCGCTCCACGGTCGACCGGCACTTTCCGGTCCGCCGCATGGCCTCCGCCGCGCTGCGCCCCGACCCGAGATCGAGGATGATGCGGGCGCGCCAGACGTGCTTCTGGATGCTCCGCGGGTCCTTCGCGATCCTTTCGAGGCGTTCGCGGTCCCCGTCCGAAAGCCTGATTTCCTGTCTCTTCGGTTTCCTGCCCATTGCCCTGCCTGCTTCCTTATGGTTGTTACGGAGCCGCCTGACGGCGACTGGAAGACAGTGGCGCCCTTCACCAGGAAATGCAAGCTTTTGTTTCTTGCAACCACTATAGTGGTCGAACACAAAATCTCCACTTCCATTCCGATCGGCCTGCGCCCTCACGTCGGAATCTGCCCGGAGGCGGGATTCTCGGTCCCATGGGTGCCGAATCAGAGCAACACCGCTGACACGGGCTGCGGCTCGGTTGCAGGAACTTTGCGGGAAGATCGCTGGGTGCTGCCCGCTTCGGCAGGCCGGGCCGCGGTTGTAGCGCCCACTCTTCGTGGCAGCCTTTGGTCGCGCGCACGAAGTGCTAGGTTCGCACCCCGCACCAGTCGCTGACCCGCAGTGGCACCGTCAGCGTCCTCTGCCTTCCCACCGCCAATTCCGTTGGCACTGTCGAACGCGCCGCGCACCTCCCCGGACGCCGCCCCGCCCCTGTCGGCAAGGGGCAAGCGGGCGGAGATGGTCTTGCAGCATATGGCAACCCCGCCGGGGACGGTCCCGAAAACCCGCGCTTCTTGATCACTTTTAACAACTCCCCCATCGAATTGGTCCAACTCCTGGTTATGCTGTCAAGAAGGTGGACCGGTCATGGACAGGAAGCGTTATAAGCGTGAAGAGATCGTGCGCCTTTTGCGATAGGCAGAGGTTCTGCATGGCCAGGATCTGTCTATGGAGGACGCGGTCCGTCAGCTCGTGATCAGCGCGGTGACATTCTACAGGTGGCGCAAGTCACGGGAAACTTGCATCACGCACGGTATTGCCTTACGTATGACCGGCATGATCGTCCGCTCGTTTCGTCACCGGGGTCTGCGTCTGCTCTTCGAGACAGACTCGTCCCGGCTGCTGAAACAGGGCGTCGCGGACCGCGTGCGCGGCATCCTGGCGGCGCTCGCCATGGCGGAGACCATTGAAGGCTTCATCCGCGAGGCGGCGCCCGGATGGCGGATCCACAGGCTGTCCGGCGGGCGCCGCAACGAGTGGAGCGTTTCGGTGTCGCGCAACTGGCGGATCACTTTCGAGGAGCGGGACGGTGCCATCGAACGCGTAAACCTGGAGGACTACCATTGATGAGCGATGGCGGAATCAAGATGGGGATGACCCCCCCGCATCCCGGCAGCTTCATCCGGATCGAGGCTCTGGAGGAACTGGGGTTGAGCGTTGCGGCGGCGGCGCGGATTCTCTGCGTGCGCCGCGCCACGCTGTCGAACCTGTTGAACGGTAACACCTCGCTGTCGCCTGAGATGGCGATGCGGGTCGAGAAGGCCTTCGGCCTCAGCATGGACCTGCTGCTGCGGATGCAGGCATGGTACGATGCCGTGCAGATGCGCGCACGGGCCGACGAGATCGACGTGCGGCGGTATCAGCCGGCATGATCGGCGGGCCGCGATTGATTTTCCATTATTCTTCAGGCGCGGCATGCAAGGGAATTACTCATGGCCGGTATTACATTTCGGAGCGGAAGTGGGGTCAATCCAAAGCTGTCCACCATCGCAAGATGAGCGCCACTTTTGTTCGCAACCTGTTCTCGTCTATCACAGCGAAAATTCCAAATGCGGTAGCCCTGGAGGGCATACGGGTAGGTCGATTGAGGCAGGCAAACATCGCGATAGTGCGGAGTCACCTACCGACATCACATTTCGCCTCATCCTTGACCAAAACCATCAGCACCTAAGTGCGCTCACGTGGCCCTCGCTGGCATATAACAGTATCAGCCTGTCACGAGTTTCAATGGTGAGATTCAACGCGCGGGCCGTTGCGATAATGAATCGGTCCACTGGATCACCGGGAGGCGAGCCTGGCAGAAAGGATGAGTCCACAAGAATTCGTGGAAACAATGCCGCAAGACAAATACCGCCCTTTCGCACGTAGTCCTCGAACCATTGCGTTGCTGACCCTTCCAGACGCACGCGGTCACGGGCGACTAAACGGAACTTCATCGACCTGAAACAGCTTTCCAGCCTGTACTGCAAGGGTCCTGTGCGGATTCAACCTGGCCCGCTTATGTAAGTTTCCTTTGCCGTGTCCAGACCCAGAGGTTCGAATGCCCTGTTCTGGACAGCGGTCGGCTCCGCGACCAGATGAAACCGGCTGTCCGGCCGTCCTGGTTATGTTGAGCTCAACATAACCAGGACGGGGCGCGCGTTGGCCGGAAGGGCATGCTCTTCTGGGTCCGGGCGCGGAAAGGGACGCGCCCACGCATCGCGCGGGACCACCGGTACGGATACGTGTACCCGTTCTCCGCCGCCTGCCCCGGGACCGGCGACGCGGTCGGGCATATGTGCGGCAGGGCCGGCACCGGCGGGTCGGACCGGCACCTCCGGGAGATCGGGGAACGGGTCCCCGCCGGAAAGCACGCCCCGGTGGTCCTGGACGGGGCGGGATGGCACCGGTCGGGGGATCTGGAGATACCGGACAGCGTCTCCCTGCTCCGGCTGCCGCCCTACAGCCCGGAACCCAACCCGGTGGAGACGGTTCTCTCCGTGCTGAGGCACCGCCACCTCCCCAACAGGGTGTCCGGAGGCGCGGAGCATGTCAGGGAGACCGTGGAGCGGGTGTGGGACGCGTTCATCCGCCGGAAGGGGGAGGTCACGCGGGTCACCACGAGGGAATGGGCAGCGCCGTGAGATCCGGGGCACCTATCGGTGACTACTTATTTGGTTTGGTATAAGCCACTCGTTTGGCTTTTGGTATCATATAAGGCGTCCGGCTGTCAATAAGGAATATCTCATATGTTAGTAAAAAGCCAGCTTCGGACTTGCCTAGTGCGGCAGAAAACCGTTGCGGTTCAGTAATTTAGGTGAGAATGGAAGGGAATCAGCGGCTGGAAGTTCCGCCTAAAGCGGTGACCACTATGTTCAGCGACCCGAGCAGACTCTGGCATCCATACGTTGTCACCAAGCTGCCGGGCTCACGCATCACCGACCTGCAGAAGCCCTAGCGGCGCATCCGCGCGTGCGCCGGGCTGGTGGACGTACGCATCCACGACTTGCGCCACAGCTTTGTCTCGCGCGCCCTGGCGCCGGGCGAGAGCCTCACGATGATCGGGAAGCTGCTCGGTCACACCCAAGTGCAGACCACCGCCCGGTACGCGCATCTGACGCGGGACTCGATCCAGAACGCCGCAGCCCGAACCACGGGGAGCATTGGCGGCAACCTGGTGCCCGATGACGCGCGCGCATCTCACGACGCGAGGGAATGACCCCTCCGTCCGCTGTCGCTTTCCTCGCCGAGCGCCTTGACTACCGCCTCGACGCGCCGGTCAATGACGGTCAGCAGAACGCAGTCTGCCCTGTCGGGAGCCCGCAGTCCATGCTCCCACTCTTGAAGGGCGCGGGCAATGAGACCGAAGCGGTTGGCGAAACTCTGACGACTCAGCCGGAACCGCATGCGGAGGGCGACGATCCGGCATGACAACTTCGTCTGGCCGCGATCATGGGACGGCAAGCTCAGCCGGTTCAACGACCACGTTCAGCCCTCCGGCCTAGGCTGACCAATCTGAAGGCGCATGCCCAATGACGCGAATTTAGCGTCCCGTTGGTCGTCGCGGTTGTCGCCCTCTACTTGACGAACATTCTCGGCCAAGGTAACTGATTCCCACCGTGATCCGCGCGACGGCTGCCGCCAATGACTTTACATCTTGTCTTCGGGCTCATTCAGCGTGCATTCTCCAAGGCCATGGCCATAGCCGCTCGTTGTCGTCAGCCACCCGAGGGGAGTCGCTATGCCGCACTGGCCATTGGCTACCTCTGCTCCTCGTCTCCTGGCTTCAGGTCCCGGAAGACTGTTGCTGCCCAGAACCGATCATATGTATTTCAGCAAGGTCCTCCCGCATCAGGTACAACGACGTCCAAATCGCAATGCACGAACGTCTCACAACGCGCCGCCACCGCAGCAAACCGCTATCACCTATCACCGCCTGCACGGACACTGCCTTCTCCATTCGGACCATGCGAGTGTCTTCGGTCCAATTTCGGGCAAGGACGATCTGGATGAACCCCTCCCCTTCGCAGGTGCTAGCAGCATTCATACGTCGATACCCTCCTAAAGCCTCTTCCCTTGATGCTGATGATCCTCGCCAGAATCTCCAGCTTACTCCGCAACACGGGCTTCGGCTTCTGGGGCTCGCACCTGCTACCGAAATCCTGCTCGGAGCACCACCTAAATCTCGATTTGATTCCTCACCGTACCGATACCTTTGGGTTATCGATCAACGAGGCATACCCTACATTAGTGAAAAATGTCTGGAGGTCCTGGGCACAAAGCGGCCGAAGCACACGAACCTTACCGGGGGCGAGAATGCGTGCATTGGGGGCGAATTGTGGTTTGCTTCCGACAGTTCTATCTATGTCTCTGGCGGGTCGGGCCGTTATCCTGCTGCCGATAGCCACCAACTCAATGCTGCCGTCGAAGTTTTTGAGTCTCTCGGATACGACGTGATCTCGCTCGGGTGGGACGATGTAACGGGATTTGCAAAGCGCGATTTGGAAGGAGAACCTAGGCATGGCTAGCTTGACTGCTATTTTTGGACCCGAAGCCGAAGGATATTCAGAGAAGGAGGCCGCTAAGCGTTCGAACAAGCAATTTGTTCGTAGCGAAGGACAGCTTGCGGTGTACGACCCCGCTCGTCGTCCCACCGGGCATGTGTACACTGCTTGGGAAGCATATAGCGCCTACGGCATTCATACCCTTGACGAAGTCGTCGAGTTCGGCGCCGCAATTCTCAAATGCAGAACGAATGCTACTGCCACTGCGTTGAAGAGGCGCAGGGAGAGACTGAACCTGTCACACCGCCATATTGCACAAGCTTCTTCACTTTCTGAAAAACTTGTCAAATCACTGGAAGAATCGCCATCAGAAGTTCCCGTGGCCCAGCTGCAGAATGCCGCATTTGTCCTAGGCCTAGACGAACGACTGCTATCGTATGATCCCAATTCCGGAGGAGACAATCGCTTGGCCTATCGGCTGAGAGATCTGACTACGAAGAGTTCCCAGTCAACTTGGAAAATGTCTCCCCGCACGGCGCTTAGCTTTGCAGAAGCCGCTTCGATCATTCGAGTGCAGATCCGGCTTCAAGAATGGCTGGGTATTGAAACGGAGCGAGATCATTTTACTACATCCAACTTCTATGGCTCCTACCAAACACAAACCTGGAAGGTCGGTTACAATCTTGCAGACGAAGCTAGAGTCAAGCTGAACCTCGGAGACTCGCCAATATTGTCAATGCGTGAACTGGTCGAACATCGACTCGGCATTCCAGTCGTCCAAGTTGATCTTGGCCAGAAAATTGCGGGCGCTACTATAGTGACCCACAATGCCGAGGGCAAAGAAGTTCGGGGGATTCTATTGAATTCAAAGGGCGAAAATGAAAATGTTTGGATTCGTCGCACGACGCTTGCTCATGAGCTCGGCCATCTCCTGTTCGATCCAAACGAACACTTGGAGAATGTCCGCGTAGATCCATATGAACAGAGTGGAGCCGATCCTGAAAACCAAGAATTTGATTACGTGGAGCAAAGGGCAAATGCGTTCGCCATCGCGTTCCTGGCGCCTCTCAGTCGGGTTCGTTCCGTTGCATCAATACCATTTTCCAAAGAGTCAATTGTCGACGTGATTCATACATTTGGATTGAGCCAGACCGCAGCCCGGTATCATATTTTCAATTCTCACTACCGCCAGCACGAGCTTCCACAATTTACAATTCACGAAACGCCTCAAGATGAGTTGAAAGCGGCCGAGAATTTCACTACTGATTTCTTTCCTCTTCAGAACACGCCCATTCAACGCCGTGGGAAGTTCGCTGATCTTGTCGTGAGAGCATACACGGAGAAATATATCTCGCGAGACACTGCGTCACTCTATCTTCAATGCACGGGAGAACAGTTTTCCGAGAATGTCGGTATGCTTAAGCAAATCTTCGATCATGACACCACGTGATGGGTTTGCGGCGTCGAATACACTGTCTCGTACCCTCGCCTGCCGAAAAATGGCGTTGCAACTGAAGTGGGGCGACTCGTCTTGAGCTAACCGCGACCCCAGATATCCGGCGCGGAAAGTTCTGACCGATGTCGTTTTTGAACAGCTATGAGGTCACTGGGCCTACTAAGGTCGGCTTCATCCTCCCAACCTCCGGCCTCACTCCAAAGCTCTGATTTGCGATGCATTTCGATTGCGCCACATCCCTGGCTCGGCTAGCCTCTGCCTAAGCCCAGAAAATGGGCGCGCATAGTTATCGTGCGCACTGCCCGAGCTGTGGAGCGTGATGGAAAACGACAGGTCGGAAATTCGCTGGGGGGTCTGGCAACGCCTTGAGTTCACAGAGTTCCGCCTGTTCTGGGAGGGACATGTGAACCGAAGCGACCTGATGGACCAGTTCGGGGTCTCGGTGAACCAGGCGTCCACCGACCTGAACCGCTACATCGGCTTCGCACCAGACAACATGTTCTACGACAAGAGCGCGCGGACTTATGTCCGCGGCTCGGACTTCAAAGCGCAGTTCCTCGAGCCCGATGCGAGCCGCTACCTCACGCAGCTACGCTCACTCTCTGATGGGATCCTCGACCGGAAGGATTCCTGGATCGCCAACCTTCCTTCCTACGCATCCGCCCCGGCGCCGGTGCGCGGCGTCAGTCCGGTGACGCTTCGTTCCGTCGTCGGCGCCATCCGCCGGTCCGAGGCAATCGAGGTGAAGTACCAGTCCCTGTCCATCCCGAGGCCGCGCTGGCGCTGGATTGCGCCCCACGCCGTCGCGTTCGACGGCTTTCGCTGGCACACGCGAGCGTTCTGCCTGACCGACGAGTGCTTCAAGGACCTCCTGCTGGCCCGAATGCTCAAGATCCGCGGTTCGCGGGACAGCGACACGTTGGCCGACGACGACAGCGATTGGCATTCCGAGGTCACGCTGGAGGTCGCCCCTCACCCTGATCTCTCGGATACGCAGGCGAAGGTCATCGCTCTCGACTACGGCATGCGAGGCGGCAAGGCGAAGATCAAGGTGCGGCGCGCGCTCCTCTACTACGCGCTCAGGCGGCTTGGCCTTGATACAGATCCGGCAGCGCGGAAGCCGCAGGACCAGCAGATCGTGCTCCTGAACCGCAAAGCCATTTTCGCCCAGGGCGAAGAGGCAAGTAGCTCTAGGGATCTGCCATGAAAGCCTTCGATTTTGATCATCATCTTATCGAGTCCTATGAGCGCTTCTCGCGTTCTTTCAGCGCCATTCGCGCGGAGGATCTTCGGACAGAAATGCCCCATTCCACCCTGAAGTGCAACACCAGTGGCGGTGTTGACCGGTTTTCCGGCCGCATGATGTTGCGTATCGGCCGGGAAGCGGCGACAGTCCCTGTGACGAAACAGGAGAGACTGCCATGCCCGAGGGCCATCGCCACCTGACCCATGAAGAGAGATGCCAGATCGGCGCGCTGAAGGAAAGCGGGCTCTCCGACGGGGCGACCGCGGCCCGTCTGGGCCGTGACCGGACGTCGGTTTGGCGGGAGCTGCGCCGGAACGGCGGGGATTCGGGATACAGCCCGGGCGAGGCGCAGGGGAGGGCGGAGGCCCATAAGCGTTAACTTGTTTGCGGACTTTTCTGCTCATGCTATGTTGCCCCACCAGCCCTTCCGGACCCCGTATTCCATGGGGTTCCGTGAACCGGGTTCCGTAAACTTTTCCTTCCCGGCGGCCGGAAACCGCCCGGAATCCCCTTGACATCATAGGCTGGGGCCCTTGCCGCATCCCTGATGACCTCACTGACGGGAGTTGGGACGGTGCGGTTCCGGAAGGACCCCGTCAGGCCCGGGTCGGTCGGGGCGCTGGCGGAATGTTTCGGCGCCATCGACGATCCGGTGGACGGGCGCCGGTCCGACCTTGGTGACCACCTCATGTCGGCGTCCGCGATGTTCCCGCTAAAGTATCCGTCGCTCCTGCAGTCCGGCAGGGACAGCCGCGGCGACGCCATCGTCCGCGGCAACCTCCGGACGCTGTTCGGGACCGCGGCGGCGCCCTGCGCCCCCCCCATGCGCAGACGCCCCGGCACGGCCGGCCCCAGGCAGCCGCCACCGGCGTTCAGGACCCTGTCCGCGAGGCTGCGGCGCGGCAGGGTGCTGGAGGACCAGCCGGTTTTCGACGGCCACTACCTGATCCCGGTCGACGGCACCGGCTACTCGGCTCGAAATCCGTCCACTGCGACCACTGCTGCCTCGCCAGCCACAGTGACGGGTCGAAGGGCCATTCCCACAGCATGCCCGCCGCCGTGGTCTGCCACCCGGAACGCCGCGAGGTGCTGCCGCTGGCCCCGGAGCCGATCGCCAGGACCGACGGGGACACGAGGAACGACTGCGGGCGCAACGCCGCGGCGCGTTCCGTCGACGGCCTCCGGCGGGAGCGTCGGCGCCTGAAGGCGATCGTCCTGCAGGACGGCCTCGCGTCCAACGGGCCCCACATCGCCCGCCTGCGGCGCCACGGCCTCCGCTCCGTCCCCGGCGCGAAACCCGGCGACCACGCGCTGCTGTTCGCCAGCCTGGACGCCAGCCCCGACACACGCACCGCCCGGTTCACCGACGCCGACGGCGCCCTGCGCGAACTGCGCTGCCTGAACGGCGCTCCGGCCAGCGCCTCCCGTCCCGACATCAGGGCCAGCGTCACCGGATGCCGGGAGACGGTCACCAGGAGGAAACGCATCGCGGGGCGCCACCGAGGCCCGGACGACCCGACCCACCGGGGCGGGGAGAGGCGGCGGAGGTTCTCCCGGGTCACCGACCTTCCCGTGGACGGCGACAGCCTCATGCCGGTCATGCGCGCCGCCCGCTCCCGCTGGCGCACCGGGAACGGGACCCCGGCACGCTGGGGAACCAGGGCCACCACTCCGGGACCGGCTTCGGGCACGGAAAGCGGCGCCTGACCACCGTGCTTGCCATGACGATGATGCCCGCGTTCCTCACGGCCCGGATCGAGGCCGCCTCCTGCAGGGTGTTCGCCGCCGCGCCGGGGCGAGGGGGCGGACGGGGTACCTCCGGGAGGGAACCCGGCAATGCCTGCACGACCTGCCGATCCCCGACTGGCGGACCCTCTACGCAGCCCTGACCCACGGGCACGCGGCGGCGGCCCTGACCGTCGCCGGACCGTCCGGACGGTCGCCGCCGCGGGGCGGGGCGCCCGGGCGCGCCTGAACGCCCGACCGAACCGCCCCAGGGCAGACCCGCGACACATCCCTTTTTCCCGCCGGAACGCCGCCGGAGGTCCCCGCACGCCCGGATTCCGCCTGAATCCGACGCCGACGCCCGCGCCACGCCGGAAACCGAACCGGAATTTCACCGGTGGGAATTTCTGCCCCTAAAAGTGCCGCCAGGCATCTGATATGGACGAACGTGGGGATCTGGAGCCGTATCCCCGTATGTAATGGATGAAACACCCGCTTCATATCAGAGGGACGGCTTCGTATTCAGGCCAGCGGTCAGAAAAAGCGCTTGGTCGGGGCGTTCTGCAAGAGGCTCGCGTACATATATTTTACGCTTGCCTGAAGCAAGATGAAGCCATAGTGATGTTTTGATAGCGCTGACAACGGCTGCTCCGGGAACCAATCGGAAAGGAGAGAGGTCATGCAAGTGCATATTCGTCTGGAAGGCACGGCGGAAGAGGTCGCCAACACGCTCAATGCCCTGTCGGCAACGGGAGCACTCAATGCCACCGCCCTGGAACTGACGGGTCGTGTAACGGGCGCAGTGGCTGAACCGAAACCGTTGGACACGGAGAAAGCCTTCGTCAGCACCGAATTCGCAAAACGCGCACTGAAGCGACTGCCCCTCTCCAAGCCCATGATAAGGGTTCTGGAAGCACTGTACAACGCACCGCCTGACGGGCTTTCAGCGGAAGAGCTGCACGACGTGGCCGGCTATTCACCTCAACAGTTCGCGGGGCTGATGGGGGCCTTCGGCAGGCGACTCGCGAACACCAAAGGCCACGATGGTGAAAGGCCCTTCTTCGACTGGCACTGGGACGAAGACAGCGGCACCCATACCTGCCGGCTGCCCGACAGTGTGCGCAAGGCGCTCGGGGACGCGTTCCCGAACAGGTTCCCGACGTAGGAGGTCCAGGAATGACATCGCTCCACACGGTGCCCAACCCTTTGTCGGATAGTCCAGGTACCATCTCTCGGTTGTCAGCATGCGGTATGCCTGACAGGCGCGACAGCAGTGGCTGCTCCATCGCGCGGGCCTGCCGCAGGAGATTGCGCCGCCGACGGGTGGTGTGGCCGGAAACATCGCCCGCCCCGACAACGTCAGGCGCGGGAACGCAGTTGCAGCCTCACCGCCCGACGTCTATGAAAACCGTGCGCTCTTTGGAGATGCCTGCTCGTGGCTGACACCGCATTCGTTCGCACCCTTGAGGACGGTGGCCTCACCCGTCCGGCGGCTGAGGCGATCGCCGAGGCCCTCGACCGGCGGCGGCGCCCGCGCGACGATCCCTGGATGCTGGCCTATGCGGCGCTGCTGACAGCCCTTCTTGTCGGCGGGTTCGGTTGGACGGCGGCCCAGTTCGACGCCGTCGAAAGCAAGATCGATGCACTGGACAGCAAGATCGACGCGCACGGCGAGCGGCTGACGCGGATCGAGACCCTGCTCTCCGAACGCCTGCCCGCACCAAGGTAGTCCCGCCTCCATGCGCCGGTCGCCTCACCCGGACGCCCGGATCACCGGCGCCGCGATCGTGGTCGCGGCCATCCCGCCCGCGAAGCGGAGAGCGCATTTGCCAGGAAAGGCCATGTGCGCCCGGTGCCTGACCGTGCCGTCAAGCCCCGCCACAGGAACGGACCGGAGGGACGGCGGAAGGCAACAGGCATGTTTCCCACAGAGAAACGCGCCAAGGTTCTGCACAGCCACCACCTCCTCTCATTCCTGATTCCTTTAGCATACGAGGCCGTCACGTCTTGGCCGAACGCCTGCACCCAAACAGGGCAGGAGCCGTGGGGCGGGGATTCCGTTCCATTCAGCCCAGATCCGAAAAACGGCTTGACCCCCCCCCCCCCCCCCCCCGCGTTTAAGTCACGATTCGCTGTAGACAGCCGCCTGCGTCGTGACGCCACATGGATGCGGGGTGGTCAGGTGAAAGTCAGGCTGATGAGGGACGACATGACTGCAATCCGATGGACCGGCGACGAAAGCTCCAACACGAAGGTCGGCTCCGACCTGAACGACAGGCTCCTGGGCCTTGGCGGCGACGACACGCTGACCGGCAGGCTGGGCGACGACACGATCTACGGCGGCAGCGGCAACGACAGGCTCCGCGGCGAATAAGGCAACGACAGGATCCACGGCAGCGCCTTCTATCCGAACGCGCTTAACGAACTCTGGGGCGGCGACGGCAACGACACCTTCGTGTTCAGGGTTGGGTACGGAACCCGAAATATCATTCGGGATTTCACGGACGGCGACAGGATCGAGTTCATAGACCTGACGGGCGGATACGCTGGCCTGAATATCACGGAGGTGATATTCAATGACGGGAAGAAAGGCAGCGTAATCAAATTCGGCAACGGCGATTCGGTCTACGTGCAAGGCCCCGACTCAAGGGGCCTCACCAAGAAAGACTTCCAGTTCGCCGCCACCGAATCTGAGAGTACCGAACTGCAGTCAGACGACAGTTCTGGAACCGAGGTGCAGAAGAAAACCGGCTTCAACAAACTGGCGGCCACATCCGGCGCTGACACTCCGACTGGCACCGCTGGAAACGACTGGTTCGACGGCGACGACACCGTCGACGGCGGCGCGGGAGACGACGTTTTCGTCTACCACGGCGGCATCGACACCATAACGGACTTCGCGCAGGGGGACACGACCCGCCTGAGGGGGATCGACAATGTCGATGCGTTCGGCGATTTCACCTTGGTTGCAACGGAAGGTGGATTCAAGATCACCTTCAGTGAGGGGAACACCCTGACCATCGTGACGGACGAAACAGGGCTTCAGGCCGAGGACTTCGATATCCTCGACCTTGTCAGCGCCTGAACAGGGCAATCGCCTCAGGGCTTCGGCGGCGGGGCCTTGTGGTGCTGCCGGAGTGGGGCCGCCGCCGTGGCCCGGGCCTTTCAATGGGACACTGTTAACTCGACGCTGGCGTAGCCGCGCATCGCCGGATCATGTCCGAGGCAGCGAAAGGAACGGATATCCGTCCCGGAAATTCCGTGATTCCAGCGTGGGCTGACGTTCCGGCGGCATGGATCCGGTGATGTGCGTGGCCCTGGCCGCGAATTCCGGACCGGTTCGGCCCAGCCCGGCCGGTTCCTGTGGACTGGTCCGCCCATATAGGGGTATGTTCGGGATACGTGTAAAAAGTTGTCATAGCAGCCCACGATCACAGCATCAGTTGCAATGTACGTGGTCTTAGGGGTTCGGGTGCCTCTTCCATTTCGAGAGCATACTGACCAAACCCCCATTCCACCCTAAATTGGGAGTCATCAACGAAACTGGCTCATATATCATTCTTCTTAATATTCTTTAGCATCCGACCAAGGACTAATACACAGGTCTTGAGCTCGTCACGGTCCACACCTCTAAGTAGGTTCCGATTTAGTTCGATTATTCTTGGCGCAAGCTCAACCAAGGTTTTCTTGCCGTCCGCGGTCAGCTTTACACTACGGACACGTTGATCTTTCTGGCTAATGTTCCGTTCCGCCAGGCCTGACTGAACCAATGATTCAAGTGTGCGGCTTGCTGATGATTGTTCGGTCACTGACAAGACTGACAGTTCGTTGATCGTCAATTCGCCAAAAGCCGAAAGGCAGGACAGGATGCGCATCTTTGATCCGTGCAGGCCGTCCTGTTGAAGCGCAGCATCTTGGTCGGTGGCCCATCGATGCGCTAGCCTTGTAAGCAGATAGGGAAGGTAGGCTTCAAGCTCTTTGGGCGAGTGGAATGGAAAATCGATTTTGAGTTGAGACTTCGCGGCGTTCATTCATCCGAAACCAGGTTGTTGGTGAGGCTACGAAGATTTTGCAGGGTCGCGGTCAGTGCATCAGGGCTTGTGTTAGAGAACAGTTCCGAAAGAACATTTTGATGGGTCAGCAGCGCTTCCTCAAAAGTCTTTTTGCCCAAGTCTGTGAGCTTTGCCTGAAACGAACGCCGATCTTTTTTTGACATCTCCTTAAAGACCAATCCATCCTTGATTAACCGATTTACCAGACCGGAAACATTTCCATTCGAAACCCGTAGTGCGCCGGACAGATCACCCATGCTGAGACCGTCAGGGTAACGGTGCAAGTGCGACATTGTGTCGAATTTCGCCAGGCTGATGCCGACCTCCGCACTCAGTTTTCGATTGAGTTCTGTGGACACCGAGCCGTGGACCCTCATGATGCTCAACCACAATCGAACCTGATTTCTTCTCAATTCGGTGTCTCTGTCTTTTTTGCCCGGGTCCTGACCCATGTTACTCCTGCCTGTCTTGTCGGGCTTCGTATCCCGTCAACGCGTCCCGAATATCCTGCGGTATGTCGACTGGGCGATGCGTGTCCAGCGATGTTGTTACGGTTGTAAAGTAACCGCGAAGCGCCTCGGTGTCACCCTTCATCGCATGCAGGCGCAGGCTGTAGGATTTTCCACCAACGCGTTCAACGACAACGAAGATGTCAACCGATTCTCCCATTTTGCAGGGTGAGAAGAACGTCGCTGAGGCATTCACATAGCCCAAACCAGTGCGTCGACTGTCCACGATATCCTGATAGTCAATCCCGAGACGTGTGCAGAACCAGTCTTCAACCGCCCAATTGAAGACATTGAAGAATTCCGGGGTGTAGACAATGCCAGCCGGGTCACACTGGCCGTGACGAAAGATGACGCGGTAAGAAAACAGGCCAGGTGACAGGTCCTGCCGTGACATCGGAACGGGATGTGCACTCGTTTTCGTCGGATTTGGCGTGTTCATTTGAAAGACTCGATCGTTTTGATCGTGCGGTCCAGTTCATTCCCAGAGGCATCTTTGATAGCTGAGGTGAGCAGACGTTTGGCCCAATCGGCGGCGTCTTCCCTGGCTGCGACGGATTTCGTCGTGCGCATGACCTTGTCGAATTTCGACAGGCCGCGCACATGGGTATCAGAGTAACCCTTGATCAGGCGGCGGAAGGAAAGCATCGCCAGGCCGAGATCGTAGTTCCGTGACAACGCGTCCGTGGCATCCGCCAGCCAGGCATTCCGATGCACTGTTTCTGTCTGGTGGCGCAAGGATTTGCGGCGCATGCCGCTAAGGCCGCCGACCAGATGCAACGGCAGGAACCAGCGCAGCGAATAGGTGCGCACGCGCCGTCCCTTGTTAATGCGGCGATCGAGCCAGTCGTAGAGCCCTTTGCGGGCGGTCAGCCAATTGGCCAGCCCCACCGGCAGGGTCGAGGCGACCTCTTCCATGCGGGGATGCATAAACTCGGCGGTGTTGAGGATCTGGCCTTCTTTGAGACCCACTTCGGCGGCGACGCGCGTCCGCCGTGTGCTGCGGGTCTTGAGGCGCGCGACCCGGATCACGTCGTCATAGGCCATGGCATTTGCCAGATATTTGGCCGCAGTCGCGGTAAATTCGTATGCCTTGTCCGCGCCGCCAGCAGCCGAGGCCCTGGACGTCAGATCACGCAGCAGGTCGAGGTATTCCGCGCCATAATCGGCATCCTGAAAGTCCACGACCTCTTGCAGGCCAAGAAAGGCCATTTGGTGCGCTTCCTTAGGGAGTTCCGCGCGGATGCGAGACAGAAGGGCATCGGCGCGCGGGTCTGCAAGGCCGTCCGGCAGCGTTGCAGGCGCGTCATCCTGCAAGGTGGCCTCCTCTGCCTCGACAGGCGCGGCGCCTTGCTCAGTACGATCAAAGGCTGCGTCGAAGGTGCGTAGGCTGGCGTCCACGCCTTTGCCGCTCTGCCTGATCACCTCGCAATAGGCCTCGCGCTCAAAGGGCAGGGCGCCCGAAGCGGCTAGGCTGCCGAACATCGCCGACGAAATGACAGAGCCATTGCGTACGGCCATATCGTTCATGTCGAATACGATCTCTTTGGCGGCCACCACGCCGATGGCCAGATCCACAGCGCCGCTGTCGGCGATGCCCTCACCCGGTGCCATCTTCTCAATGGTCGATAGCGACCGATGGTTCGAAGCGATCAGCGTGGTGCGATCCGGGGTGACGATGCCACGCAGAATCGAGCGGCCCGCTTCCATGTATTCCGAAGCAATGACTACATCCACGTCACCAGGGGTCGGCATCTGAGCCAGAACCGGCTTTTGGCCGGTCTCGCTGGCCTGCATCATCTCGACATAGTAGATTGTGGCCCCGGTTCGTTGCGCGACGCCCGGCACCGAGGTGGATTGGGCAATCCAGCCCTGGCTTTCTGCAAGGCTGACAATCCATCCGGTCAACACCCCGCCACCTTGACCACCCATCGCCACGATGGCGATGGAGATCGGACGTTCGGTGGCTGGACCAGCCGCTTTCAGGCCAAGTGTGACAGTATCGTCCTTCATGGAAAATCACCCCTCGAAGCTGACCATGCAGCGTTCGCGGCGGTTTTGCAGATAGGTGATGATCGAGCCCGCGACCCGGTCGCGGAACCTGTCCCATCCGGTTGGATTGTGGGTAACCTCGGCCCGGAAGAAGGAAGGGCAGAGCACGGCGGCATCCGCGACCTCGCCACAATTGCCGCAGGCAACGCAGGTGCTGTCGATGCTCGCTACCGGGTCATCGCGCAGCGGATCGTCGGGTTCCCTGACCGAAAGCGAAGGGCAGCCCGACAGGCGGATACAGGCGTGATCCCCGGTGCAGACGTCTTCATCCACGCCGAACTTCTCCTTGATCGTTCGCTTGCCACCCTTGATCGCTTTGGCAACTTGCGGCTTCACCCGGCGTTGTTTGTTCAGCATGCATTCGGACGAGGCGACGATGATCTTGGGCCCTTCGGCGTCGGTTGTCAGCGCCTCCATCAGCACATCGCGCATCTGGTTGACATCATAGGTGCGGTCGATCTGGCGCACCCATTTGGCCCCGACACCGCGCACCGCGTCAGTGATTGCGTTGTTCGTCTTGCGACGTTTGTTGAAAGCGCGGGACGACAGGATGTCTTGGCCGCCCGTGGCCGAGGAATAGTAGTTGTCCACGATCAGGAACACGCCGTCATGCTTGTTGAACACCGCGTGTCCGATGCCGCTGGTCAGTCCGTTATGCCAGAACCCGCCATCGCCCATGATCGAGATCGAGCGTTTGGCCCCTGGCACATTGAAGGCTGAGGCCGAGGCTGGCCCGAGCCCGTAACCCATCGTCGTTGCGCCGATGTTAAAGGGCGGCAGGATCGAGAACAGGTGACAGCCGATATCCGCAGAAACGTGATGCTCGCCCATCTCTTCAAAAACCAGCTTCATCGCGGCAAAGATGGGGCGCTCCGGGCAGCCGGTGCACAACCCGGGCGGGCGCGGTGGCACCACTTCCTTGAGCTTCTCGACAGCCGGGTTGGTCAGGATCGGCACAGGGTCGGGCACGGGCGTGCGGTTTCCCAGTTGCTGCGGGTCGTGATCTTCCAGAAAGCGGGTGATGCCATCGGTGATCACGGCGGCGGTATAGTCGCCCCCCATGGGCAGGTAATCCTTACCATGCACGGTCGTAGCGCGTTTGCCACGCGCGATCTGGGTGTTGATCGACTGCTCGATGTACTCCGGCTGGCCTTCTTCAACCACCAGAACGGCTTCAAGCCCTTCGCAGAAGGCATCCACCTCTTCGGGGATTGTCGGGTAGGCCACGTTCATTACGTAGATCGGTAGCTGCGAATTGCCGTAAGCGTCGCAGAGCCCGAGGAACCGCAGTGCGCGAACTGTCGAGTTGTACATCCCTCCCACGACGATCAGCCCGGTCTTGCATGTCCTGTCTTCGTCGGTTGGCCCAAAGAGTTCATTCAGCTTGTTGTCCCGGATGAAATCGACACCGGCGGGCCAGCGTTTCTGGATCTTCTCTTGTTCGTGCTCATATGCGGCGGGCGGCAGAACAATGCGGTCGAGGTCGCGCCTTGGCGCGTTGAGCGCATCGCGCAAAGTAAATTCGGGACGCTTGTTGTCCTTGGCGTGAAACTCCCCCGTCATATGGCAGGAGCGCACGCGTACCTGAAGCATCACTGGTGTGTTGGATGCCTCGGACAGTTCAAAACCCCTTTCGATCAGATTGACCATACAGGATTGTTCCGGGCGCGGATCCAGCAGCCACATCTGCGACTTCATGGCAAAAGCGTGCGTGCGCTCCTGCATGATCGAAGACCCTTCGCCATAGTCCTCGCCCACGATGACCATTGCACCGCCTTTGACCCCGCCAGACGCAAGGTTCGACAAAGCGTCTGAGGCCACATTGGTTCCCACAGTCGATTTCCAGGCTACCGCGCCGCGCAAGGGGTACATTACAGAGGCCGAGAGCATCGCGCCCGCCGTCGCCTCGCTGGCGGAGCTTTGGAAGACCACGTCAAGCTCATCCAGGATGTCGTTGGCATCTGCCAACACGTCCATCAGATGCGAAATCGGTGACCCTTGATAGCCACCGACGTAGGCCACGCCCGACTGCAGGAGCGCCTTGGTGCTGGCCAGAATGCCTTCCCCGCGGAAGAGGTCTCCCTCTCCCAGCTTCAGGTCTTCGACTTCCCGAGCAAAGGAGCGTTCTGCCATTTTCCCTCCAAAAAATTGTATGGCAAAGAATAAATTTATATGTAAAATAAGTCAACAACAAAGAGTTCCGCTTGGCGCAGAAAGGCCGAGCGCAAAGGAAAAAGGGAATTAATCCATGCAGATAGCAAGGCCAGTCAGCGCAATGGATAACATCCTTCCTGGCGTTGCCGACTTTCTTGATTCGCAGAGCAATATGGTCATTGGGGACAAGAAGGTGCCGGGTGAAAGCGGGAAAACACTCGAAGTCTTCAACCCAGCGAACGGTCAGAAGCTGGCAGAAGTCCCTGCAGGTACCGCCCCGGATGTTGACAAGGCGGTTACGGCTGCGCGGGCAGCCTTGAAGGGCGAGTGGGCCAACATGCAGCCTGCGGATCGCCAGCGCGTCATGCTGAAGTTGGCGGATCTGATCGAAGAAAACGGCGAGGAACTGGCCCAGCCTGAAACGCTGAACAATGGCAAATCTGTCATGATGACGCGCCTGATCGAGGTCGGGGCGTCTGCCAATCACATGCGTTATATGGCGGGTTGGGCGACGAAAATCGAAGGCTCGACCATTGATATGTCGATCCCGGTGCCGCCGGGCGCCCGGTATCAGGCCTATACCCGCAAGGAGCCGGTTGGCGTGGTGGGCGCAATCACGCCCTGGAACTTCCCCTTGAACATGGCTGTCTGGAAGATCGCGCCTGCGCTGGCCTGCGGCTGCACGGTGGTCGTCAAGCCCGCCGAGGAGACGCCGCAAACCACGCTGCGTCTGGGCGAGCTGTGCCTTGAGGCGGGCCTGCCTGCCGGCGTGGTCAATGTGGTCACGGGCACTGGAGAAGAGGCAGGTGCCGCGCTGACAGCACATCCGGGCGTCAACAAGCTGGCCTTCACCGGCTCGACCAAGGTGGGCAAGATCATTGGCGCGCAAGCGATGCGGGATATGAAGCGTGTCACGCTGGAACTGGGTGGCAAGGCACCGATGGTCATGGTTGACGATATGGACATGGACCAACTGGGTGTGGCGGCGGGCATTGGTGCCCTGTTCAACTCTGGCCAGACCTGTTGTGCCGGAACCAGAATCTATGCGCAGAAGGGCATCTATGATCAGGTCTGCGACTTCCTCAGTGGCATGGTCGGCTCGCTGCCCATGGGCTCGGGCCTGGATCGGGCCAACCAGATCAACCCGATGGTCTCGGCCAAGCATCAGGCCCATGTGAATGCCTGCATCGCGCGCGGGCTGGAACAAGGCGCCAAACCGATGCTGGCCTCGGGCTCGGGGGCCTATGAGGGCGACGGATATTTTGTGAAACCTGAGATCTTCACGGATGTGGATCATGCAGGACGAGATTTTTGGCCCTGTCCTGACCGTCACGCCCTTTGATGACCCTGACGACGCCATCGCCATGGCCAATGACACCCGCTATGGGCTGGGCGCGTCGATCTGGACGACGAACCTCAACACCATGCACAAATATGTGCCGCAGATCGAAGCCGGGACCGTTTGGGTCAATGCGCACAACCTGCCCGATCAGAACATGCCCTTTGGCGGCTACAAACAGTCCGGCATCGGGCGCGAGCACGGGCGCGCCGCACTCGACAACTACCTCGAAACCAAATCCGTCTGCATCGCTCTGGGCTGGACGGGGGAGAACGCACAATGTTCATGAAAGACGACAACTTCCTGCGTGAAAACAACGCGCGCCATCAGTTGCACCCGATGATCCATCCGCTGATCTCGGCGGAGCATCCGCCGCAGATCATCGTAAAGGGGGACGGATACAAGGTCACCGACATTGACGGGAACACCTTCGTCGACGGGATCGGCGGGCTGTGGAACGTGAATGTCGGCCACAACCGGGCAGAGGTCAAAGCCGCCATCGCCGCGCAAATGGAGGAGATTTCCTATTACTCCAGCTTTGCGGGCACCACGACGGCGCCGTCGATTGAATTGTCTGCCAAGGTCATTGAGTTGTCGGCGGAAGAGGACATGGCCAAGGTTCTGTTCTCGGCCAACGGCTCTGACGCGGTGGAAACCGCGCTGAAACTGGCGCGGCAATATTGGAAGCTCGAAGGTCAGCCGGAACGTACCGGGTTCATCTCGCTCAAGAATGGTTATCACGGCATTCAGTTCGGTGGCACCTCGGTCAATGGCTCCAGCTACTATCGTCATGCCTACGGGCCCTTGATGCCGAATTGCTTTCAGGTGGACAGCCCCTGGACCTACCGGAACCCCTATTCCGAGGACCCCGAAGAACTGACAGAGGCGATCATCACGCAGGTCGACCGGCTGATCATGCATCAGGGGGCCCACACGATTGCAGCCTTCATTGCAGAGCCGGTGCAGGGGGCCGGGGGCGTTATTGTGCCTCCCGCAAGCTTCTGGCCCCGCCTGCGTGAGGTGTTGGACAAGCACCGTGTGCTCTTGATCTCGGATGAAGTTGTGACCGGGTTTGGCCGCTCGGGGTCTATGTTCGGTGCGCGGGGCTGGGGCGTGAAGCCCGATATCATGTGCCTCGCCAAAGGGATCACCGCAGGCTATATCCCACTGGGTGCAACCGTGCTGAACAGGCGCCTCATGGATGCCTGGATGAAGGGTGTGGACCCGATGGGCTTTGTCATGCACGGCTACACCGCGACGGGCCATGCGCTGGGGTGCGCAGCGGCCAACGCCACGCTGAGGATCGTCGAAGACGAAGACCTGCCTGCCAATGCGGCCGCCATGGGTGAACGCCTGATCAAGGGGTTGGAAGATCTGCCCAACTGGTCCTCGCTGGTGGGCGAAGTGCGTGGCAAGGGGCTGATGGTCGGTGTCGATCTGGTGGCGGACAAGACCACGCGCGAGCCGATTGACCCTGGCAAAGCCCAGGGTGAGATGGTTGCGGCTTTTGCCCGCGAAGAAGGGATCATCATCCGCCCCGTCGGCGCCACGATTATCATGTCACCGCCGCTGACCATTGATGCGGATGGCGTGGACAGGATCATCGACGGGCTCACCAAGGCGCTGCGCAAGTACGAAGAGGCGAAGTGACCATGCTCCCTCACTCTGAGTTTCCCTGTTTCAAGGCGGCTGCTGTTCAGGCTTGTCCTGTGTTTCTGGATGCTGGCGCGACTGTTTCGAAGGCTGCGAGCTTGATTTCGGAGGCGGCGGGGAATGGGGCGCAGCTGGTGGTGTTTCCAGAGGTGTTCATTCCGGGCTATCCCTATTGGAACTGGATCACGGATCCGGTCACGGGCAGTGCGTGGTTTGACAAGCTGGTGCGGGCCTCGGTCTTTGCTGACGGGCCGGAGATCGGTCAGGTTCAGGCGGTGGCCAAGGCCAATGATTGCTATGTGGTGATGGGCCTCAATGAGCGCAGCCCGGTTTCGCTGGGCGCGCTTTACAACACCATCCTGCTCATCGGGCCGGATGGCGCCGTGATCGGACGGCACCGCAAGCTGGTGCCGACCTGGGCGGAAAAGCTGACCTGGACGAATGGCGACGGCGCGGGGCTGCGCGTGCATGACACGGAAGTAGGCCCGCTGGGCAGCCTTGCCTGTGGTGAGAACACCAACACGCTGGCGCGCTTCACGCTTCTGGCGCAGGGGGAATTGGTGCATACGGCCAGCTACATCTCGCTGCCTGTGGCACCTAAGGACTATGACATGGCCGAGGCGATCAAGCTGCGCTCCATGTCTCATAGCTTCGAGGGCAAGGTGTTCACCATCACCGCGACCTCGACCGTCTCGGACGAGATCATCACCGCGATGGAAACGATCCGACCGGATGCGCGGGCGCTTCTGGAACGCAAGTCCAGCGCCTGGTCCGGCGTGATCGGCCCGGATGGGCGCGAGGTGGTGCCGGGGCTGATTGACGGAGAAGGCATCGTCTATGCCGATATTGATCTCGGCAAATGCATCCAGCCCAGGCAGATGCATGACATCACCGGGCATTATAACCGGTTTGATGTGTTCAATTTGCAAGTGAACCAACAGCCGCAGGCTCCGGTCTCTTTTGCCGGGCAGGGGGCCGCCAGCCCTGTGCCGAACGAGCCAACCGCTGAAACCGGAACCGAGTAATTCAAAGGAGTTTCCTTCATGGCAAAGACCGAGATCAAACCCGAAGACGGCATTCTGGGCCGCGCGCGGGTGCGCGACACACCTGAACTTGAGGCGTACTACGAAGATCTGGCCAAGATTGAGACCGGCGCGCTTTGGACCGTGGCCAATGATATTGAGCCGTGGGAACCGACCCCGAAATCCGCCCCCGTCCACTGGCGTTGGCAAGACCTGCGCCGCGAAGTGCTGCGGTCAATTGACCTGGTGCGCCCCGAAGATGCGGGCCGCCGGGTGGTTTATCTGCGCAACCCCAAGCGCAAGGACGTCTCGGCCTGCTGCGGCTGGCTGTTCTCGGGCATCCAGACCATGAAAGCGGGTGAGCGCGCCGGTGCGCACCGTCACGCGGCCTCGGCACTGCGGTTCATCATGGAAGGCTCGGGCGCCTATACCATCGTGGATGGTCACAAGGTGGAACTGGGCGCCAATGACTTCGTGCTGACGCCCAACGGAACCTGGCATGAACACGGCATTCTGGAAACCGGCACCGAGTGCATCTGGCAGGACGGGCTCGATATCCCGCTGACCAACTGCCTTGAGGCGAACTTCTATGAAGTGCACCCGGACGATTATCAGTCGACCAACATCCCAATGAATGACAGCGTCATGACGTATGGTGGCCCCGCTCTGCTGCCACAGACCGACAGGTGGGACAAACCCTATTCGCCTCTCCTGAAATACTCCTGGGAGCCGACCTATGAGGCGCTTTTGAACTTTGCCAAGGTCAGCGATGGTTCGCCCTATGATGGCTTGATCATGCGCTACACCAACCCGCAAACCGGCGGCCATCCGATGATGACCATGGGGGCATCGATGCAGACGCTGCGCGCAGGCGAGCACACCAAGGCGCACCGCCACACCGGCAACGTGATCTATAACGTCGCCAAAGGGTCGGGATACTCCATCATCGGTGGCAAGCGGTTCGACTGGTCCGAGCACGATATCTTCTGTGTGCCCGCCTGGACCTGGCACGAGCACTGCAACACCCAGGACGGTGACGATGCCTGCCTGTTCTCGTTCAATGACTTTCCGGTGATGGAGAAGCTCGGCTTCTGGGCCGAGCAGGCACTTGAGGACAATGGCGGCCACCAGATCGTCGAAAGCTAAGCGCTAACAGGAAGAACTCTCATGAAACTCGTGACATACCGCGACGGCGCGGATGGTGAAGGTCGGCTGGGTGTCGTGCAAGACGGCATGGTCGTGGACGTGGAACTGTTGGGCGATGCTGTGGGCGAGGCACTGCCGTCGACCATGCTGGACCTGATCGACCTGGGCCCCGATGCGACAGCCGCGATCACCCGAGCTCTCGCAGAAACCGATGGCAAGCGCCGTGCCGGCATCGCTGTGCTGGAAGAGAATGTGCGCCTGCTGGCCCCGATCCCGCGCCCGCGCAAGAACATCTTCGGCATCGGCCTGAACTATGTGGAGCACGTGGCCGAAAGCGCCAAATCGCTGGACACCTCCAAGGACCTGCCCAAGGAACCTGTGGTGTTCTCCAAACCACCCACCTCGGTGATCGCCAACGGAGAGGCGATTCAGCACAATGCCTCGATGACGCAAATGCTGGACTGGGAAGTGGAACTGGCTGTCATAATCGGCAAGCGCGCCACACGGATCGCCAAGGATGACGCGATGAGCCATGTCTTTGGCTATTCCGTGATCAACGACATCTCGGCGCGGGACAACCGCCGCGCGGGGCAGTGGATCTTTTCCAAAGGTCAAGATACCTATTGCCCCTTTGGTCCGGCGATCATCACGGCTGACGATGTGCCAGACCCCCACAATCTGGATCTTTGGTTGACCAAGAACGGTGAGGAAAAGCAGCGGTCAAACACCAGACATCTGCTGTTCGATATCCCGACGCTGATTGCCGACATCTCGTCAGGCATAACCTTGGAACCGGGTGATATCATCGCAACGGGAACACCCGCTGGTGTTGGTGCGGGCCGTGAACCTCAAGAGTGGATGTGGCCCGGTGATGTTATCGAATGCGGCGTCGATGACATCGGCGTTCTGCGTAACCCTGTCATCAGGATTGGTGACTAGAAGCCATGTCGATCCAGGAAAACATGCACAAGACACTCCGGATCGGGCAGATCGTTCCATCATCTAACCTGACGATGGAGCGGGAAGTCCCGGCGATGCTGCGCGCGGGAGAGGCAATCCTGCCCGAACGCTTCTCCTTCCATTCCAGCCGGATGCGGATGAAAGAAGTCACCAAGGAAGAGCTGGAGGAGATGGACCGCGACAGCGACCGCTGTGCGCTGGAACTCAGCGATGCCTACGTCGATGTGATGGGCTATGCCTGTCTGGTGGCGATCATGTCCATGGGCAAGGGCTATCACCGCGAAAGCCAGAGGCGCCTGCATCAGGTGACCGTGGACAACGACCACCCGGCGCCGGTGGTCAGTTCGGCCGGCGCACTGGTCGACGGATTGCACCCGATGGGCGCCAAGCGCATCTTGATCGTCACACCCTATATGCGCCCGCTGACCAACATGGTCGCGGAGTATATCGAGGCCGAGGGTGTCGAGGTGTCTGACAGTATCGCGCTGGAGACCTCCGACAATCTGGAGGTCGCAGCCCAGGATCCCCTGAACCTGACCGAGATCTACAGGCAGGTGAACCTCAGGAACATCGACGCGCTGGTCCTCTCGGCCTGCGTGCAGATGCCTTCGCTCGCGGCAATCCAGAAGGTTGAAGACGAATGCGGTATCCCGGTATTGTCCGCGTCCGTAACCACAACGCACCAAATGTTGAAAGAACTCGGCCTCGAAGCCCGTGTCCCAGGATGCGGAACCCTTCTGTCCGGGAAATATGCGTAGCGTCGAGAACTCCAATTACCAAAGTTCAACTTCTCACCAAGGGCCGACAAACAACTTTTGCAAACAACCGTCGGCTACAAGTTCCACAAGGAGGAAATCATGAAACTTCTGAAATCAATCGCGATGGCTGCCATGGGTGCTGTCATTTCGGCCAGCGCTGCAATGGCGGATTACCCTGAAAAGCCGGTGAAATTCGTGGTGCCTTGGCCTCCGGGCGATCTGGAAGATGTTCTGACCCGAATGATCGCAGATCGTATGCAGGAAAAATTCGGTGTCTCAGCCGCTGTGCTGAACAAGCCCGGTGGTGGTGGCGGACCCTTCCCCGGGGCGGTTGAGGTTGCTGTTGCCCCTGCTGATGGCTACACCGTCGGGTCGTTTGTTCTGGGTGTTCCTATCGTTGGTCCCCGTATCGGGATCCCGCCGCTTGAGGGGAACCCGTTCGAACCGGTTGGCATCTTCCTGACCTATCCTTTTGTGGTCGCGGCAGGCGCGGATGCGCCTTACGACGATTGGGCCGGATTGGTTGAGCACGCCAGGTCAAACAAAGTTGCCCTCGGCCATTTCGGTGCGCCAGCAATCCCAACCCAAGTCACCATGGTGCTGGCCAAGACATCGGGTTTCAGCTTTGGCTCGGATGCGGCTTTTGACGCGCTTGACTGCAACACGCTGGCATCCGGGGATGCAGACGTGATCAATACGACGCTGCAACTTGTGTTGCCCTGCATCAACGATATCAAAATCCTGACGTCATTCACATCCAAGCGCATCTCTCTGACGCCTGATGTGCCGACCCAGACGGAGATTAATCCGGAGATCACCATGGGGAACTGGAACGGCCTTTTCGTGCACAAGGACACGCCGCAGGAAGTGCGTGATGTGCTGGCTGAGGTCGCAAAAGAGGTCGTGTTGTCCGACGCAGCACAAGAAATTGCAGCGTCCACCGGCGCTGAGATCTACTGGAAGGGCGCGGAAGAGTCCCAAAAGGTCATCGACCGCGATACGGCTCAGTACGATTTCATCACTGGCTTGCTGGAATAGGCAGCCCCAAGGGATCGGACTCCGCGCTCATCCGGGCGCGGAGTCCCCAAAACAACACGAGTATGGGCTGAGTTTCAAATGATGAAACCAGTCGGGGTGTAGCCCAGATTGTTGGCATGAATCGCTCGGATGTCCTTTTGAGCCTTGATTTCCTGGCATAGGAACTCCTTTCGGTCGGTTTTCGCCCGTGAAAACCGACCGAAAGCATAGATTCCCAACAATCTGGGATACACCCAACCAGTGGGGAGGAGACCCAATGCGGTCATTCATTGAACTGTTCAGAATTGAACGGAAGCCGGGGGATGTTGTCTTTGCGGCCATGTTCCTGGCTTTAGCGCTCCTTCTTGCGGCTGCACTGCCGTCGCAGGCACCTTTTGTCCAAAACACCATGCTGGTTGCCCAACCCGCGTTTTGGCCGCTCGTCGGGGTCAGCATGCTGGTTGTTTTCGGGGCAATCCATTTCATCTCTTCCGTGTGGAGTCCAAGGATACCCGGCCGTTGGGCCGAGGTTTTGTTCTGGGTCCGATCAGTCGAATTTGTCGGGTGGTTCCTCGGCTACGTGATCGCAGTTCCGAAATTCGGATACCTGCCGTCCACAATTCTGTTCGTCTTTTTGCTGAGCCTACGGCTGGGCTATCGATCCGCAGGTGTTCTCTGGAGCGGCGCAGCCTTTTCTGTGGCGGTCGTTCTGGTCTTCAAGATGGGGCTGGGTGTCGGTCTGCCTGCGGGCGCGATCTATGAGTATTTACCCGACGGTATCCGCAACTTCGCAATGGCGAACCTCTAGGAGCCCGTAAATGCTTGAAACAGTTCTCGCAAGCATCGACTTGCTTGCCAATCCAACTACGGTGCTTTGTCTTTTGGTGGGTGCCCTGGGTGGGGTCATGATTGGAGCCATTCCGGGTGTGGGTCCCGCCGTGGCCATTGCCATTCTCCTGCCCGCGACCTTCTCGATGGAGCCGTTAAACGGGCTTATCCTGCTATTGGGGATCTACGGATCGTCGATGTTTGGCGGTGCACTTCCCGCGATCTTGGTGAATACGCCAGGCACAGCGGTTAACGCGCTGACGACCTATGATGGCTACCCGATGACCAAGCGGGGCGAAGCGCATCGAGCCTTGGGGCTGGCATATGGTGCGTCGTTTTTGGGGGCGATCGCTTCGATCATTGCCTTGATTGCGTTCTCACCTGTGCTTGCCAGGATCGCTCCGATGTTCGGCGCGCGCGAGATCTTCCTCGCCGCTCTTCTTGGAGTGGTCTTGGTCATTGTTGCGCATCGCGGCAAGATGGCCGCGGCTGGCATGCTTGTGGGCTTGGGCATTCTGTTTCAGTCGGTTGGCATGGAGCCGGTGAAGTTCACCTTCCGCTATACCTTCGGCTTCCAATGGCTGACATCGGGCCTCGACCTGATCGTTGTCGTGCTTGGCCTGTTTGCGCTGAGCCAAGCTTTCCTGCTGTTGATCGAGTCTGAGAGCGCGCCGAAGATCGGCAGGGTCAAGGGCGGGATGTGGCAGTCCATTCTGGAAACGCTTCGGTTCAAGCGCGTGGCGGCGACGGGCGGAGGGTTTGGCGTGCTGATGGGCATGATCCCGGGCGTGGGTGAGTTCACGGCTCAGTTTATGAGCTATACCAGCGCGCAGCGGGCCTCCAAGACTCCAGAAGAGTTCGGCAAGGGATCGCCCGAAGGGCTCGTCGCCTCTGAAAGCGCAAACAACGCGGTGCCGGCCGCTGCGATGATACCGCTTCTCGCCCTGGGCATTCCGGGTGAAGCGCTGACGGCGATGATGCTGTCGGTCTTCTATGTCCACAGCGTCGTGCCCGGGCCGGATCTGTTCGTAAGCCAGCTCGACTTTGTCTATGCCCTGTTCATTGGTTTGCTGGTGATCAATGTGGTCGTGATCTTGGCCATGGTCGTATCCTCGAATCTGATCGTGCAACTGATCAAGATGCCCACACGATTTCTTGGCGTGATCATTCTGACTTTGAGTTTTGTGGGCGTTTTTTCGCTGCGCAATTCCGTGGTCGATTGCATTATCGCGGCAGTTTTCGGAATGTTTGGTCTGATCCTGAAGCGGCTGCAACTGCCGATTGTGCCGATCGTCCTTGGCATGGTGCTAGGCGGCATTATGGAAGTGAAGCTGCGCGCCGCTTCCGCCAGGATTGATGGCCCACTCGACATGATTAATAGGCCGATTGCGGCGTTTCTCGCGCTTTGCATCGTCTTGGTCATTGCGTCGACTATCAGGACGTCTCTGAAACAGGTTAATGAGACATCCTGAACCAACGGCATCATGCCGATTTGCCGTAAGGTGACATGACAATGGCCAAGAACGTTCTCTTTATCATGTGCGACCAGTTGCGAAACGACTACCTCAGCTGTGCCGGCCATCCTCACCTTCAAACGCCCAATATTGACGCCTTGGCGGCAAAGGGCGTGCGATTTACGAATGCTTACGTCCAATCTCCCATCTGTGGCCCCAGCCGAATGAGTTTCTATACCGGTCGTTATGTCCAGAGCCATGGGTCGACCTGGAACAACTTTCCGCTGCGCGTTGGCGAACTGACGCTTGGCGACTATTTGGGGCAACTGAATGTTCGCACAGTGTTGTGCGGGAAGACCCATATGACGGCGGATGTTGAGGGGATGAAACGCCTCGGGATCGAGATTGATTCAAAGATTGGCGTCCATGTGTCGCAATGCGGGTTCGAGGTCTGGGATCGTCTGGATGGGTTGCATCCCACAGGGGGCAGGAAGAAACCCACGCATTACAACGATTACCTGTGGAACAAGGATTATGACGGCCCGAATCCGTGGGAAGATTGGGCGAATTCAGGTGAGGCCGAGGATGGGGCTTTGCTGTCTGGCTGGCTGATGCAGAATGCAGGTGAAGCGGCCCGGGTCAAAGAAGAGGATTCAGAGACAACCTATTCAACGACCCGTGCGATTGAGTTTATCGAGGATGCCGGGGATCAGTCCTGGTGTCTGCATCTGAGCTATATCAAGCCGCATTGGCCCTACATTGCGCCTGCGCCCTACAATGACATGTATGGCCCTGAGCATGTGATCCCGGTCAATCGGCACGCGGATGAAAAGGAGGACGCCCATCCCCTTCTTGCTGCATATTACGAACACCGGGTGTGCCAGGTTTTCGCCCGCGACGAAGTGCGTGACACCGTCATCCCGGCCTATATGGGCCTTATCAAGCAGATTGACGATCAGATCGGACGCCTGATGGCGTATCTGAAGGAAACCGGGCGCGACAAAGATACGCTCATCGTTTTTACATCCGATCACGGGGATTACCTCGGCGATCATTGGCTGGGCGAGAAGGAGCTGTTTCACGAATGTTCCGTGAAGATACCGCTTATCGTGGTGGATCCGGCAGCAGAGGCGGATGCGACACGCGGCAATGTATGCGATGCTTTGGTCGAGGCGATTGATCTTGCACCCACCTTTGTCGAGTTTTTTGGCGGCAAGCCCGGGTCGCACATCCTGGAAGGCAAGTCTTTGATCGGGCTTTTACATGATAGAGAGAAGGCGGTGCGCGATGTGGTTTTTTCGGAATACGAATATGCCGTGCGCAAGGCGCGCAAAACGCTGGGGCAGCCGGTATCGGACTGCCGGACCATCATGGCCTATGATGGTCGCCACAAACTTATTCATATCGAAGGATATCGACCCATCCTGTTCGATCTGGAAGCCGACCCACAGGAGCTTGTCGATCTTGGGGCGTCAGACGAGTTCGCGGATGTGCGAAACCGTCTCTATGGCAAGATTTTTGAGTGGACCCGGCGAAACAGCCAGCGGACCACAATGTCAGATGATGCCATTGAAGCCTATTCAGGCACAGAGTTTCAGGCCGGCGTGAAGATCGGGTTCTGGGACGAAGCAGATCTGGCGGAAGTAGAAGCCAGCGGCGACAGTGGGAACTAGCAACTGTATCTCTCAGCCGGTTTTGGAAGATTGATTCCGCAACCGCGCGTTTGCGCTTGTGACAGGCTTTCGAGCAACGGACATGTTGGCCCGCAGCTTGACATTCTTTAATTTACAGATAAAACTATGCAAGAGCATATAAAGGATTCGTAGGGGTGTGCTGTGCCATCGATCGCATATGAGGTTGTAGGCATCGTCAGCGAAACCTCGGACATCAGGCGGATTGTGATGAAGCCGATTGCGCCCATCCCGGTCGTATGGTGGGCGGGCGCACATGTGCGGGTCACCCTGCCGGATGGAGGGGATCGCGCTTATTCCCTGGTGCGATTGCCGAGCCTGAAGGCGGGACATCTGGCTGTTGGGGTTCTGAGGGAACCTGAAAGCAAGGGTGGGTCGGCCTATATGCACTCACTCGAACAAGGGGATTGGCTGCGGGTGTCGACCCCGGCCAATCACTTCGAACTGGGCGAGCACGACGCGCCGTGTTTGCTGATTGCGGGCGGGATCGGGATTACGCCAATCCTGTCGATGGCGGCAGATCTGGCACGCGCGGGTCGCGCGTTTGAGGTGCATTACGCTGGCCGCACGGACGGAGCGTTGGCCTTTGTCCCCGAGATGCAGGAGATCTGTGGTGATCGCTTGCATCTGCATTATGACGACCAACCCAGCCGCATGGATCTGAAGGCCATACTGGAAAACGCTCCAGTCGACGCACATGTCTACTTCTGTGGTCCCGGCGGTATGGTAAATGCAATCATCTCTTTGACCGAGGAATTGGGTTGGGATGATGACCGGGTCCATTACGAGGTTTTTGCTGCCAATGCGGATACCTCTGGCAACACAAGCTTTGATGTACAGATCCGCAGTACCGGGCAAATTGTGCATGTACCGTCGGACAAGACCATCATTCAGGCCATGGAAGAGGCCGGGCTTGACCCGCTTTATGATTGCCAGCGCGGCGATTGCGGTGTCTGCCAGTGTCGGGTGCATGAGGGCGAACCGGATCATCACGATGTGGTGCTGAGCAAGCGCGAGCGCGCATTGAACACCAAGATGCAGATATGTGTGTCGCGCTCGAAGACGCCCAAGCTGGTCATCGATATCTAGAAACAGGAGGACGCAATGGATCGCTACCGCGGAAATCCCCAGGCAATTGCCGATCTGGTCAAAGGCTACGCCGTGCACCGAGATACCTATGTCGACCCAGAGATTTTCGATCTGGAAATGGAGCATATGTTCCCGAATTGCTGGGTCTATATCGGCCATGACAGCCAGATCAAAGACCCGGGCGATTTTATCACCTCCAAGATCGGCAATCAGCCGATTCTCGCTGCGCGGCACCGGGACGGATTGGTCTATGTGATGCACAACCGTTGTCCGCATAAGGGCGTCAAGATCGCGTCCGAGCCCTGTGGAAACACCGGTAAATTATTCCGCTGCCCCTATCATGCATGGTCGTTCAAGACCGATGGCTCACTGTTGGCGATCCCTCTGAACAAGGGCTACGAGGGCACCGGCTTTGATACAGACAAGGCGGCGGAAGGGCTGCCCCGGGTCGGGCATGTGCGCATCTATCGCGGCCTGATCTTTGTGCGGCTGGCCGACGAGGGCATGAGCTTCGAGGAATACTTCGGCGACTCGCTTTCCACCGTCGATAACATGGCCGACCGCTCGCCCGAAGGAGAGCTGGAGGTGCTCGCAGCACCTATCCGCTACATGCATTCCTGCAACTGGAAAATGCTGGTCGACAACCAGACGGATACCTGCCACCCGATGGTGGCGCACGAAAGCTCTGCCGGTACGGCGGTGAATGTGTGGGAGCGGGCAAAGAAAGCCAATCCGGACATGGAAACGCCAATGGCGGTGCAGCTTTACGCGCCATTCATGGCTCCTTACGAGTTTTATGAGGGTGCAGGTATCCGGGTTTGGCCGAATGGGCACGGGCACTCGGGCGTTACCGGTTCCATCCATCAGGATTACGAAGATATCGATGGCTATCTAGGCAAGATGGAAGCCGCCTATGGCAAGGAACGCGCCCACGAGATCCTAGGCGATGTGCGCCACAACACCAACTACTTCCCAAATATCATGGTGAAGGGTCCGGTGGGCATCCTGCGCCACTTCATTCCGCTGGCCGTGGACAAGACCCTTGTGGAAAGCTGGGTCTTCAGGTGGAAGGGGGCGCCCGACAGGCTTTATGAGCGCGGGTTGATGTATAACCGCTTTATCAACGCGCCCACCTCGATCGTCGGCCACGATGATCTGGAGATGTATGAGCGCGCGCAGGAAGGGCTCAAGTCCAACGGCAATGAATGGATCAACCTGCGCCGGCTTTGGGAAGATGGCGAACCCGAAGACACCACCGATGTGGTCAACGGAACTTCGGAACGCCAGATGCGCAACCAGATGTATGCCTGGCGCAAGTTCATGTTGCAAAACATGGATCTGGCAGTGGAGGCCGCAGAATGAACCGCGATGACCTGATCGACTTCGTCTATGACGAAGCGGCGATGCTGGATGAAATGCGGTGGGAGGACTGGAAGGATCTCTTTGCCGAGGATGGCCGCTATTGGATTCCACTTGAGTGGCAGCAAGAGGACCCGATCATGCAGCCCTCTCTGATGTATGAGGATTTGCTGCTTCTGACGGTGCGGACCGAACGTCTGGCGGGCGAGCGGACCTTTAGTCAGAAGCCCAAGAGCCGCTGTCATCACCTGTTGCAGCGTCCCCGGATCCTGTCCATGGGCGAAGAGGACGGTGTGTTCAGGCTACGCACGTCGTTTATCTACACCGAAACGCGCGGTGACCTGTTGGAACGCTTCTCTGGCTGGGTCGGGCATCAGCTGGTGGAAGAAGTGGGCGCCCTGAAGATCAAGCAAAAGCGCATTGACCTGATCAACTTCGATGCGCCCTTTAGCAACATTCAACTCTTTATCTGAGGCCATGATGACTTCCGAGACAGTCTACACGCGCTTCGCAGAAACCGCTGCGCGTCGGGGCGCGGCGCCTTTCCTGCATGTGTTGGAGGAAACCGCTGGCATCTATGGCATCCCCGCGGGTGATATCTCGTACGGAGACATGGGCGCGCGGGTGGGCGAGTGGCGTCAGGAGTTGGTCGATGCAGGCTATGGTGCGGGGCAACGGATTGGACTTCTCTTGCAGAATCGTCCGGTCTTTCTGGAGATCTGGTTGGCACTGAATGCGCTTGGGGCCTCGGCCGTGCCGATCAACCCCGATCTGCGTCTGGCTGAGCTTGAGTACCTGGCCGAGCACTCGGAAATGATCCTTGCTATCGTGCTGCCTGACCGCGTGGAAGAGATGAGGCAAGCCGTCGCAAATGCCGGCCTCTCTGTGCCGGTCATCACGTCTGAAGATGATTTGCCCAATGCGATCACTACGCCGGAGCCGGGAACGGTTCTGAACAGCGCCACCGAATGTGCGCTGCTTTACACGTCGGGCACCACAGGGCGGCCCAAGGGCTGTATCCTGAGCAATGAGTACTACCTGCATTCAGGCGATTGGTATGCGACGACCGGTGGCCATATCAGCCTGCAAAAAGACAGCGAACGGATGATCACGCCTCTGCCGGTGTTCCACATGAACGCGATGGCGGTATCCGTGATGGCGATGATCACCATGGGCGGATGCCTGACCGTGCTTGATCGGTTCCACCCACGCTCCTGGTGGGACAGCGTGCGCAAATCCGACGCGACCGTGGCGCATTATCTGGGCGTCATGCCGTCGATGTTGATGGGGGCAGAGCCGTCTGCAGCGGACAAGGACCACAACGTGCGCTTTGGATTTGGCGCGGGTGTAGACCAGAGACTACATGCCAAGTTTGAAGAGCGCTATGGCTTTCCTCTGATCGAGGCCTGGGCCTGCACTGAAACCGGCTCCGGCGGCGTCATCAGCGCTCATGAAGAACCGCGCCATGTCGGCACTTCCTGCTTTGGCCGCCCTTGCAGGGATGTCGCGGTGCGCGTGGTCGATGACGCGGGAAATGACGTGGCCAAGGGTGAGCCCGGTGAATTGCTGGTGCGCCACGCTGGCGACAATCCGCGCTACGGGTTCTTCTCCGGCTATCTGAAGAACCAGGAGGCCACGGATGAGCTATGGGAAGGCGGCTGGCTGCATACCGGCGACATGGTGAGCCAAGACGCAGACGGGTCGCTGCATTTTGTCGACCGCAAGAAGAACGTCATCCGCCGCTCGGGCGAGAACATTGCAGCCGTCGAGGTGGAATCGATTCTCAACCGCCATCCGGATGTCCGCATCTCTGCCGCTGTTGCTGCTCCGGATGAGGTGCGCGGGGACGAGGTTGCCGTGTTCATGATCCTTGAAAACGGGCAGGGCGTCGCTGCCAAGGCGGAAGAGATCGCCATCTGGGCGTTGGATCAGATGGCTTACTATAAAGTCCCAGGGTGGATCGCTTTTGCGGAAGATCTGCCGCTGACCGCAACCCAGAAAATCCTGCGCGGCCAGATGAAAGATCTGATGTCAAGGACCTTCGACGAGGGCGGGTTCTTTGATACCCGACATCTGAAGAAACGTAAGGTCTGATGGCGCGCGCAAAACCATATGATGGCGCGGTTGCCTGTGCGCCGGTGACGTTGCCTTACGCCCGGTTTTCGCCCGAGACGGCGCATTGGTGGACAGGGCGTGCGCTGCATGCGCTCGCGCAACAATCCGGGCTGGGCCCCTCGGACTATGACGGTTTCTGTTTTGCCAGTTTCTCTTCCGTGCCTGACAGCGTGGTCGGTATGGTACAGCATCTCGGGCTTTGCCCGCGTTGGATGGATCACATCCCGACCGGCGGTGCGAGCGGTGTGATGGCGCTGCGCCGTGCCGCGCGGGCGGTGCAGGCTGGCGATGCGGAGGTGGTGGCTTGTGTTTCCGGTGACACCAACCAGATCGACAGTTTCCGTCAGGGGCTGGCTGGATTCTCGCGCTTCTCGCAGGACGCGACCTATCCTTACGGGTTCGGTGGGCCGAATGCGACCTTCGCGCTGATCACGGACAACTTCATGCGGGAGTTTGGGGTCCGCCGCGAAGACTTCGCCAAACTTTGCGTCGCGCAGCGGACGAACGCGCTGTCCAATCCTTATGCCTTGATGAAGAAACCGCTGAGTTTCGAGCAATACATGAACGCGCGCGCAATCTCGGATCCGGTGCATCTCTTTGACTGCGTGATGCCCTGCGCGGGTGCCGAGGCGTTCGTCGTGACGACGCCCGAGAAGGCCGAGGCCCTGGGCCTGTCAACTGCGCGCATCGCGAGCACGATTGAGCGTCACAATGCCTACCCGGAGGACGCAGTGCAGTCGCGCGGCGGATGGGCCCGTGATACTGACGATCTTTGGGATGCTGCGGGGTGCGCACCTTCGGACATCGACAACTTGCAGGCCTATGATGACTATCCGGTGATCGTGGCGATGCAACTGGCCGACCTCGGGTTCTGCGACAAGCAAGCGCTCCCGGAATTCATCGAGAAGAACGATTTCACGATTCCCGGCTCACTCCCCTTGAACACCAATGGCGGGCAACTTTCAGCAGGGCAGGCGGGCGCTGCCGGGGGCTTTCAGAACGTCACCGAAGGCTTACGGCAGATCCTGCATTGCCCGCTTGGCGACCAGATCCCGAACGCAAAGCGCACGCTGGTCTCGGGCTTCGGCCTCGTGAACTATGATCGCGGCGTGTGCGCCGCGGCGGCGGTTCTGGAACGGGAGGACCTGCGATGAGCGATCCCCTGATCCCGCCGAAGAAGAAAGACCCGCTGGTCAGGACTCGTGCGGGCCATGTCCCCCCCGCCCCCAGGTCGCGCGCGGCAAAGGCGATGGCGGTCCGTGCGGGGCAAGGGCGTTTCGTGCTGCAAGAGTGCACCGATTGCGCGCATGTCACCTATCCTCCGCGCGACCGCTGCCCGGCCTGTTGGGGCACTCTGACTTGGGCCGACCAGTCCACTGGTGCGGTGATCGAGGCCGAAACCACCATCACCGCTTCCACTGATCTTTACTTTCGCAACCATTTGCCCTGGCGCATCGGTTCGGCGCGGCTTGACGCGGGGCCAATGGCGATTGTGCACTTGCATGGCGACGTAAAACAGGGCGACCGCGTGCTGATGGAGATTAAGCTTGATCGGGGTGGCAACCCGGCGCTTTTCGCCCTGCCAGAACAGGAGACACCGAACATGGCCGATGATCCACAACTGCGTGTCTTTACCGCTGATCCGAAATACCGCCGTATTCTGGTTACCGATGGGCGGGGTCCTGTGGGGCAGGCAGTAGCTGAGGCGCTAGTCAAGGCTGGGGCCAAGACAGTGTTTTTGGGCAACAGCGACAAGCTGATGCGTTATCCGGGGCAAGAGCGGATTGAAGCGGTCGAAGGTATCGAATCCGTCCCGCTCAACAGCGCCGACACCCGCAGCGCGCAGGCGTTGGCGGCGCAGCTAGGCGGTCGCGTTGATATCGTGGTGAACACAAGCCAGTTTACACGAACCAGCGGCGTCGGTTTCGGTGGCAAGCTCTCTGATCTTCAAACCGGGCTGGATATCGAGGTTTCCGGTCTGATGCGGTTGGCCCAGGCATTTGCGCCAGCGATGTCGGGGCGGTCCGATGATGGCACCAATTCGGCGGCGGCTTTTGTGGATGTGGCCTCGATCTATGGCCTCTCCGGCAAGGCTGGTTACGCGGGTGCCGCAGCGGCAGCCGCCGCGCGTCTTTCGCTGATTGCTGGGTTGCGAGGGGAAATGGCGCAGACGGGCATCCGTGTCATGTCGGTGCTGACCGGACCCATCGATGACGCGTGGCACCAAGACATACCGCCGCCCAAAACCGCACCGGCCCAGATCGCCAAGGCGGTGATCGAAGTACTGCAAAAGGGTCAGGAAACCATCTGTGCGGGCGATGTGGCCAAGGAGCTTTTCAGCCGCTGGCAAGCTGACCCGCTGCTCACAATCCGGGAGGAAACCCAATGACGTTATTGACCGATCTTGCCGGGGCTTTGGCCGCAGGCTCTGTGCGCGTCGTCGATCTGACAAACACGCTCAGCGCTGATTTCCCGGTCATTGTGCTGCCGGCAGAGTTCGGCCAATGTGCGCCATTCCGGATGGAGAAGGTCTCGCGCTATGATGACAATGGTCCAGCCTGGTACTGGAACAACATCTCCATGAACGAGCATACCGGTACCCATTTCGATGCGCCTGCGCATTGGGTGACAGGCAAGGATCTGCCCTCGAACACGGTGGACGCGATCCCCGCGCAAGACTTCATGGCACCTGCAGTGGTGATCGATATCTCGGTCGAGGCGGCGGCAGACGCGGATTTTGTCGTGACCCGGGCCTTTTTGGAAGCCTGGGAAAACAAGAACGGTGAAATCCCGCCCGGGCATTGGATTGCCTTGCGCACGGATTGGTACAAGCGCGTTGGCACCCCTGAATATCTGAACCTCCTCGAGGACGGCGCACATTCGCCGGGGCCAGATGCGCCTGCAGTGGAATTCATGGTGCATGTGCGGGATTGCGTCGGGCTGGCGGTCGAAACCGTGGGCACCGACGCGGGGCAGGCGTTTCACTTCAATCCGCCTCTGCCCGCGCATTCCATCCTGCATGGAAATGGCCGGTTCGGGCTGCAGTGCCTGACTAATCTGGACAAGCTGCCCACCTTCGGCGCCATCATCGTGGCCTGCCCTCTGAAAATCGAGGGCGGTTCAGGCAGCCCGTTGCGGGTCGTGGCCCTGATCGAAGGAGAAGCGGCATGAGAACCACGCTGGTTACAGGCGGCAACTCTGGCATCGGGGCCGCGATTGCCGACCTGCTGCTGGCACGTGGAGAGGCGGTGGTGTCGCTAGGCCTTGAGAGGCCGACAGCTGAGCACGAAAACCTCACAGGTTACACCGCCGATTTGACAGATGCGGCCAATACGGCGGAAATGGCTGCACAGATTGCGACGGATCACCGGATTGACGGGCTGGTCCACAATGCCGGGATGATCCTGCCCAAACTTCTGCCGGATGCCGCGCCGCAGGATGTGCTGACGCTGGCGCAACTCCACCTCGCAGCTCCCATGGCGCTGACCCAGGCTGTGCTGCCAGGGATGGAGGAGCGCGGGCGAGGCCGTGTTCTGTTTGTCTCCTCGCGCGCGTCCATGGGCATGCCCACACGCTCCGCTTATTCGGCGACCAAGGCGGGTGTGCATGGGATGGCCCGCACCTGGGCGCTGGAACTCGCGCCAAAAGGCATCACAGTCAACGTCATAGCGCCGGGCCCGGTTTTGACTGAGAACTTCTGGGGCATTGTACCCAAGGACGGTGAACTCCAGGAAAGAATCGCCAGCGGCGTCCCGGTTGGACGCATCGGTACGGCAGAGGATATCGCCAACGCCGCAGGGTTCTTCCTGAGCGACACCGCCAGCTTTGTCACCGGCCAGGTGCTGTTTGTTTGTGGAGGGACAAGCCTCGGCGGACAGGCGACGTGAAGGCGAAACCATGCCCTTATCCATCGCGGTTTTGATCTGTTCCAATGTCAGTGAGGCTTCTCTCTCTGTTTTTCCGTCAGAGTTCGAACAAATCTGCGATGGACTAAGGCCCCATTTGAAAGAGGTCCACTTCACCGAATTCGACGCAACGTCGGGTGAATTTCCAACGCACTCAGATGGGTTCGATGGCATCGTCATATCTGGCAGCCCAACGTCCACGAACAGCACTGCGGTCTGGGTTCAGGCTCTCCTTGCACGTGTTGTTGGGTTCCACGACGCGAAGGTTCCAATGGCCGGTCTTTGCTTTGGCCACCAAGCGATTGCAACTGCATTGGGGGGAACGGTTGGGCCAAACCCAAACGGTTGGAACGTTGGCCCTGAGAAGGTGACGTGGAGCGATCAATGGGACTTTGCGCCAGCTCAGAAAACGGCATTCAATCTCTTGGCCTTGCACAAGGAACAGGTCCGGGACCTTCCAAAGGACGCAGTCAAAATCGCATCCGCACCCGGATGTGACATTGCAGCCTATCGGATCGGAGATCGGGTCCTGGGCACGCAGCATCACCCTGAGATGTTGCGAGAGTATTTTTCGGCCATTCTTGACCTGGAAGCCCAATCGGCAAAGTCCAAAGCCGACGCAAAGAAGATGCTTCAGGCAAAGGACTCTCTGAACTCCGGCTCGCGGAGTTTGGACAGTTCAATCGTCATGGCCTGGATTGCTCGCATTCTACAATCGCACTAAGAGTGGAAACAAGCTCCGATGTTCCACACGACTAAAGAAGGCCATCCGTTTCGCCACAACCCGCTGGGCGCGATAGTAACGCCGCGCCCTATCGCATGGATTTCGACACGTGACAGCGACGGTCAGGACAACCTGGCACCCTATTCGTTAATCTGATCACGTACAAGCCACAGAAGGTCATGTTCGCATCGACCATGTCGAAACCAGATCGTGAGCGATCCAAGGATACAGTATCAAATGTTGAAGCCAGCGGGGTGTTTTGCATCAATGTGACCGGACACGCGGCAAGAGATGCGGTCAATGCGTCTTCAGCACCATTGGGCCGTAACGTGGATGAGTTCGCTCATGCGAGCGTCAAAAAAGGGCGATGTGAGGAGAGGGACGGCAAATGAGGATCTGGTATCAAAGTTACGTTGATTACGAAAATGGAGCCGACTACTGGAACGTTCTGAAGCCATACCTAGAGGCCTGCGCTGCCGGCGATAGCGTCATCGACATCCACGGTATCACTCCTTTTGACAGTTACGCACATCCGCTTGTCGAGTTTCGCTGTGCACGTGAGATGATATGCAACGCCGTGCGCGCTGAGCGCGAAGGGTATGACGCCTTTGTTGTCGGGCATTTTCAAGATGCCGGGCTGTATGAGGCCCGTAGCGTGGTCGATATCCCAGTGATTGGATTGGGTGAGGCGACCATGCTTTGGTGTTGCCAGATGGGCCAGAGATTGGGAATTGTGACCATCAACAAGCGCTTCATTCCTTGGTTCAATCACCAGATCGGCAAGTATGGGCTCCGTGATCGCGTCACAGGCGTGCATGCGATGAGCTTTGAACCGGGACAGATTCTCGGAGCCTATGGCGACGCCGAAAAGACCGCCGAAGTCAAACAGCTGTTCGAGGACCAAGGTGCCCCCTTGATCGATAGAGGCACGGACGTCCTGATACCGGGCGGTGGAATTCCCATGCTTTTGTTTTCTCAATTTTACGATCATCGAATTGGGGGTGCACCAGTGGTCAATGGCATTCCCATCGCTGTTAAATTCGCCGAGATGGCGGTTAGTCTGAAGCAGTTGACAGGTCAAAGCGTCAGCAGGATTGGGGACTTCACCAAAGCCCCACCAGAGATCATCGAGGAATTCCTGACGCATCCAAAGGGTCTTTGATAACCTCAGCATGTCGGCCGGCCAGCAACATGCGCAAATTGAACACGAACTTCATTGCGACAACCCAATGGTATGCGTCCAGGGACGGTGCGAATGCGAAGCAATGTCTTTGACGGCCAAAAATATGCCCCCACGTAATTTTAGTTGTCAAATAAATTGATTTGTGCATAGTCCTTCCTTGATGGAGCAAGTGGGGCTAACCTAGTGAAAAAGGGGCCACGTTGAATGCAATCCGATTTGGCTGTGCATTACTTAGGTGCATCAGCCAACCGCACATTCTCTGCGATTTGCGGCAAGAAGATCCGCCAATGCGAATTGCATCTCGTCCCCAAAGCCCCGAGCAACAAAGACCGCCCCCTTCGGGAACCGGCATCAAAAAGTACTGATAGAGAGAGGAAGATAAAATGAAACCTACCAAACGACTCATGACCGCATGTGCACTTGCTCTTGCTTTTATCGGTGTGACAGCAACCACCGCCGCCGCGCAGGAGAAATTGCGTGGCGTTAGTTGCTTCCCGATAGGCGCACCTCCGGGAGTTCCCTTCGAGAATCTGGTTGCCGACATCAATGAACGCGGCAAAGGCGTGGTGGAGATTGACTTGCTTGGCGGCGCACCAGCCATTGGCAGCCCGTTTCAGGTGGCTGAACGTATGGCACTAGGCGCCTATGATATTGCCGGATGCCCGGAAGCCTTCTTTGGCAATCTGTTGCCCGAAGCTCATGCGCTGCGCCTGACCGAACGATCCTATGCGGAACTGCGGGAGAACGGCGGTATTGATGCATTTCAAGAATTGATGAAGGCGAAAGGCGCCATCTTCCTCGGGCGGCACCACGATGATGGCCCCTTCAACCTATTCCTTGCTGATTCGATCGACAGCCCGGATCTGACAGGCCTGAACTTGCGGGTTTCTCCTGTCTACACGGCATTTTTCAAGGCGCAGGGAGCTACCGTGCAACGTTCGACTATGCCGGAGGTCTATACACTTATGGAAAACGGCACTGTAGACGGGTTTGGCTGGTCGTTCCGGGGGATTTCTCCGACATGGTACAAGGTAACCAACTACCGGGTGGAGCCTGGTTTCTACCGAGCAACGATCCACACCATCGCAAACCTTGCTCGCTGGAACTCCCTTAGTCAGGAGGCCCGCGATGTGATCATGGATGCGGTGATGGAATACGAGGTCCGAATGGAGCCGGGCAGCGATTACACCAACGGGTTGGATGCTGCGATGCGGACTGCGCAAGAAGAGAATGGGTTCGAGACCATCACATTCGAAGGCGCAGATGCCGAAGCTTGGGTGGCCAGCGCCCGCGACGCTGCATGGACGGAGTTCTTGGAAAACAACCCCGAAACCGGGCCGAAACTGAGAGATCTCTTCACCAAGTAGCCCCTCTTGGTCTGAGCTTGAATAGAGGGCTGGCTGTATCTGGCCAGCCCGAACCGTCTTTCACAAGGGGATGGTCCGTCATCATGCAAGCTTTTGAGACCCAGTTCAAAAAACTGAACGAGATCCTTGCGGGCTGTGTCGCGGTGTCTGTCGGACTGTTCACAGTTCTGGTGACGGTCGATTTTCTTATGCGCAGGTTTCGGCTTGGGGGCCTGGAATGGTTGAACGAGGGTGCCGAATACTTCCTGTTCTTCGGCGTGTTCCTGTCTGCAACATGGGTGCTTCAACAAGGTGCGCATGTACGGGTCGATATCGTCATCTCGTCCCTACCGGCGCGCGCGGCGGCTTGGTTGGAACGGTTGGTTGATCTGTTCGGGGCCGTGATCTGTGCGCTCATGGCTTATTTCGGAACCAAAGGCACGATGTCGGCTTACCTTCTGGGAACGTTGCCCGACAAAGATCTACGCATATCAAACTGGATTGTCCTCAGCGTGTTCTCGATCTCTTTTGTTTTGCTCACTATCGAGTTTCTGCTGCGCTACTGGCGCGCGGGGAAACAGGGATATGTGCGCGAAGAGGGCGTGGGGTTCTAAGCCATGGAATGGTATTTCGCACTTGTCTTGATGCTGGGAACCGTTTGCTTCTTCCTTTTCCTCGGATTGCCGGTTGCCTTTGCGTTTATTGCAGCCAACCTCGTTGGAACTGCGATGTTCATTGGTGCTTGGGCAACGCTTGGGGATTGGACCATTGTTCGGATCTCGCTGGAGTCCATGCCGATAGAATTCCACGAAGCGGTGGGCTACCCGCTAACAACAATCGCACTGTTCCTGCTTATGGGTGAGATCCTGTTGCAGACCGGTGTTGCCTTTAAGGCCATCGGGGCGATTGAGCGGCTGATTGCGCGTTTGCCGGGGCGGTTGTCGATTGTCTCCGTCATCGGCGGTACAGTCTTTTCATCGCTCTCCGGCTCTACCGTTGCCAACACGGCCATACTTGGCAAAGTTCTTTTGCCCGACATGGTGAAACGTGGCTACAAGCCCGAGATCGCGATGGGTCCGATGATGGCGGTGGGCGGCATCGCCATGCTGATACCACCTTCCGCGCTGGCTGTTCTCTTGGCCAGCATTGCACAACAATCGGTGGCCTTGCTTCTGGTGGCCGGAATCGTACCGGGCATCATGATGGCGCTGTTCTTCTTTGCTTATGTCATCATCCGCTGCACGTTAAACCCTGAACTGGCCCCGCCCTATGATCCTGACACCAGCTACCTTGATCAGCCGATCACCGTTGCATACAACCGAAACGGCGCTGCTGCCTGGGCGCAAACCTATGATGGCAGGTTCAAGCGGTTGCTCAATCGCTTCCTGCCCTTCATCCTTTACATCACGCCGCTGTCGTCCATTTTCGTGGTCGTCGTGGGGAGCATATTCTTCAAGCTGGCCTCACCAACGGAAGCGGCTGCGATGGGGACCCTTGCAGCTTTGGCCTCCTGCTATTTCTTCCGGCTGTTCAAGAGCAAGATCACGATCACAGGCATCGACGGGGCCGATTTCGGCTGGCGCAATATCAAGGCAGCGATGATGGGCACCGTTAAAATCAACACCATGATCATTTTCATCATTGCAGGGTCACTGGTCTTTACTCAGGCGCTCGCCATCTCGGGTGCGACACAAGGGCTGCTCAACGCTCTGCTATCCCTGGAAATGAGCAAGGTCACTGTGGTGATCATGATGATCGTGATCCTACTCTTTCTTGGGGCCTTCATGGATCAGGTCAGCATGTTGTTGTTGACCCTGCCGTTCTTTCTGTTGGGGGCGAATTCACTCCAGGCCGTCTATGGCATTGATCCCATCTGGTTGATGGTGCTGATCCTGATTTCGATGGAGATTGGTCTGACGACTCCGCCATTTGGGCTGCTGTTGTATGTCATGAAAGGCGTCGCACCAGTTGGCATCACAATCGGCCAGATCATTCGTTCGGCCTTTCCGTTCATCTTGATCGAACTCGCAATTCTGGCTCTCTTGATTGCTTTCCCTTCGATAGCGACATGGTTGCCCAGCATGCTGCGATAGAGCCTTCCGGAAATCTGCAAAACAGATGCGGGTCGATTGGGCATTGATAGAAAGGCCCCATCCGAGGACGGTGGCCACTAGTTTCCGGGAATTCGAATCGAGTACAGACGCAATGTTAGGTCTATCGGCATAAAGGAACGTTTGGTCCCACAGGATTGGGTGTGTCTGCGGTCCCGTGGCACTTTCGGGCAGATGGATCGGTCCGGGCCGCTTCCCGTATCGCCTGACCTGATCGCTTCGTAAAGAGCGGTCTTTCCAACCTTGATGCGTGCCGCTGCCTCGCGAACAGCCAGACCTTTTTCGACCAGCGTTTTCGCCCGTGCCAGTCTTTCGGCCGTGACGACAGCCTTGCGTCCACCTTTTCTTCCGCGCGCGGCGGCGGCGCTCAGGCCGGCGCGCGTTCTCTCCCGGATGAGGTCGCGTTCGGACTGGGCAAGGGCACCGAACAGGTGGAAAACGAGGGTGCCGCCGCCTGTGGCTGTGTCCATGCCTTCCGTCAAGGACCTGAATCCGACGCCGCGCCGGTCAGGACCGCGAACCGTATCGATCAGGTGACCCATGCTGCGTCCGGGACGGTCGAGCTTCCAGACAGACAGCGTGTCGCCGGAACGCAGGTGATCCAGCGCTTCATCCAGCCCGGGCCGATCCGTCTTCGCACCTGATACAAAGTCCTTGAATACTTCGCCGCAACTGGCAGCCTTCAGGGCATCGATCTGTGGAGCCAGCGACTGCTCTTGAGATGCGCGCGTATCCGGCCGGGGCATGCAGTTCCGCGGTCCTTGTCCGTTTTTCCATCCGTCGACCATCCTGTCCGGCATTCGGCTGTCAGGCCATATTGACGGACAGCGGAACACCGGGCCGTCAAACGATGGTATGTCGGACACCTAGGAAGTCGACGCAATCCGAGCCTTGTTGGATAGAGGTCGGTCCGGCGCATTCGAGCAGCTGAAGGATGGTCTTTCCGCAACCGCGCGGGATGAAAGCTGGTTCGATGTGCCTGAGGCAGGGTCCCTGCGACTACAGAATCGACTCAATCCCATCCTTCTCGTGATGACGTTCGGCCGGAACGACCGGGCCGCCAGTCCCATCGCCGCCATCGACCGGTTCAAACGCAACGATGGCGCAATCAGGCCAGATGCACCAACGGAGTTTCTCGATGCAGACGGGCGGGCAGTACCGATCCGCGTTGACGGAACATTCCGAACCCCGCTCCACAAGGTCTCTCTGTTCCAGCATGTTGCCGCCGCCATCAAATCCGGCGATCTCAATCTCCCGCAGTCCTACAGGTATCGCCCCATGGACGCCTATCTGATCGCCCCGGAGCGGTGGGAACAGGAGATGCAGCACCTGCTGGAGCGGGCGGGGCTGAGCGGGTTCACCGATCCGGATCCCGTGTTGGCGAAGCTCAGGGAGGCGCTGACACAGCAATACCAGCGCACGGACACCGATGCTGCCGCCAATCCGTATCTGAAGGTACATGCAGACGACATCCTCCACATCGCCAACCCAGCTACCGGAGTCGATGACACCAGCCCAACCAGCGAACTGTTCCCCCAACGGCACGAGGTGCCGTTGGCACAGGTGCCTGAGACGATCAACGATCACTGCGGGATGCTGATTGCGTCCGGGCATTGGCAGCAGACCCATATCCGCCAAGCGGTCTCCCGTCCGGCGCTTTTGGCGGGGATCATGGGACTCGGTTGCGGTATCGGGGTGCGCAGGATGGCACGAATCTCTTCGAGCGTGACCGAAAGCGAGCTGGAACATGCCGTCAACCGGCGCTTCCCTCCCGACAGTATCCGCGCCGCGAACGACGCCGTGGTCAAGGCCATGGATGGGATGGCCCTGCCCAGTATCCATCGGAACGAGGCGGACAGGCCGCATACCGCCAGTGATGGACAGAAGTTCGAGGTGCGTGGCGAAAGCCCCGCCGCCAGCCGGTCGTTCAGGTGTTTCGGCCAGGGACAGGGCGTCAGCGCCTACACATTCGTCGACGAACGCCACATCCTCTGGCATTCCCTCATGACCAGCGCCGCCGATCGGGAAAGCGCGTCCGTGGTCGACGGCCTCATGTGCGATGACGTCGTCAAAAGCGACATCCATTCCACCGACAGCCACGGCCATACCGAAGCCATCTTTGGGATGACGCATCTGTCGGGCCTCTCCTTCGCCCCGCGCATCATGGGCATCGGAATGCAAACCCTCCATGTCCTCAAGCCCGGCCGACCCGAGCCCCAAGGTTGGGTCATCGGGCCGGACAGAACCATCAACGAAGCCCTGATCCGGGAAAACCGGGATGCTCTGCTGCGTCCGGTAGCCACCATCAAGCTCAGGGAAAACACCGCCTTCCGGCCATTCCCTCCGCTCGGGCTACGCCCTCGCTGCGGGAATGGCTGGCGTTGCACTTCAGAGTGGAAGTGGGAACCAGATTGAGATACACCCTTAGCCGAAAGTGCCCAGTGTGTTTCTCCCTGTCCTACAAATGACTCCCAGAAGTGTATTCTTAGGTCTATCTTTCGCTTGGACCGGAGAATATTCCGTTTTAAGCGACTTAAACTGGAGTTTTAGGTGAGCTATGGCGGAAAATCTTGATTTGTGAGAAATGGAGCTTCATATCGGATAGAATTCCGGTTTAAACCTTTTAAGCCGGAAAAATGTCCGATGTAAGCCTTGGAAAGTGCTGTGAGCTAATTGCAAGTCAAATCCGCTTTGTCGCAGCTCGGTCGCGATATACAGACAGCGCGTAAAAGGCGCCGCATGTCAGTTGCGGATTTCTGTAACCGGATTGGAGTGAGCGACAAGACCCTCGCGAAGCTTGAGCGGGGCGATGGTGGCGTCCGGTTTGAGACCTTTGCCATGGCGCTTCTTGCTCTGGGCATGCTGGACCGGCTCGCTGAGATCGCCGATCCATCCTCGGATTCCACCGGCATCGGACTGGATCGTGAGAAACTCCCGGAGCGCATTCGGCAGCGCGGTCCATCGGCATCCGCACCGACTGTCAAGGGCACAAAGACTACCCCCGCTAACCTGAAAGACGCCTCAAAGGGGTCAACTGTGCTCGATGATGATGAAGGGACAGCATTCTAATGCATGAAGCTTCTGTTGTGCTCGGGAACGCCTGTATCCCTGTCGGGCGTTTGATTTTTGAAACCGATGGGCGCAGGTCACACTCCACTTTCATCTATGACGAGCGGTGGCTCGAAAACCCGATAGGGTTTGATCTTGCCCCGGACATGCCGTGCGGTCGTGCGCCTTTCCATTCTTCGGCGGAGGGGCGCGAAAGCCGTCGCCGAGATGTCCTGGCTGGGCCCTTTACCGATACATCGCCTGATAGCTGGGGGCGCAGGCTCATACGCCGCGTGCATGGAGAGGGCGCGACAGAATTTAACTATCTGGTTGCTGCCGATGACAAGGCCCGACACGGCGCATTGCGGTTTTTGAACCAGGAAGGTGAGCTGCTCCACCCGGATCAGCCTCCTGTGCCACGTCTGGCCAATATCGAAGAGCTGTGCGCGACCGCGGCACGGAATGAGCGAGATCCGGACGGAGCTGAGGCCGAAGCGCGTGATCTTGTCGGAGCGGCGGGTTCGCTTGGCGGTGCGCGTCCCAAAGCCAATGTTGTGGATGGAGAGGACCTCTGGATCGCGAAGTTCACCTCAATTGATGATACATGGCCCGTTGAACGGTTGGAAATTGCCACACTCGCACTAGCCCGCGCGGTAGGTATTCGAACACCGGAAGCGCGACTTGAACTGGCAGCCAGCAAGCATCCTGTCGGCCTTATCAAGCGCTTTGATCGCCGCGAAGGTGGTCGCTTGCCATATATGTCGGTCCGCACAGCCTTGGGCAGGAAAGGTTCCGCCCACGGCTACTACACCGATATCGCGGATGCTTTGCGGCAAATGTCTGTGCTGCCAGGCAGGGATATCCTGGAGCTGTGGCAACGCCTGTTGTTCACCGTGCTGATCACAAACACCGATGATCACCTCAAAAATCATGGATTTCTTTATGTGCGCGACAACCGCTGGCGCCTGTCACCGATGTTTGACGTGAACCCGCAGCCGCGAAGGCAACCGACTTTGGAAACCGGGATCAGCAACGTTCATGGCTTTGATCCCTCCGTGGAAGCGGTGATCGATGCCGCGCCCTTTTTTGATATCGAGGAAGCCGAAGCCAAGGCTATGGCCAAGGACATGGCAAACTCGATTGCCAGGACCTGGGGCGAAACGCTCCACCAGCATGGCATATCCGGGCCTGCGCTGAAGCGATGCGCTCCGGCATTTGAACACGAGAGAATGGAGACAGCTCTCGGCCTGTAGAGCGCACCCGCGGCATTGATTTCGCCGCTTGCCGGAGTGATCTCGCCGAGTTACCGACCGCTCGGGCTCCGCCCTCGCTGCGGGAATCGCCGACGTTGCACTTCGGAATGGAAATGGGGCATGAAAACAGGAGTCAATTTAACACATGCCCATTTACATGGCAACAGAAAGCCAGTCCACAAGCAGCGGGTAACGCGGGAAAGTCAAGCTTTGTCAGTGGTTTGCGCCAAACTGGACGAAGATTGACGGGCTGAAGTTCAGGCTAGACGCCCGAAAGACCCCCATTTCCATTTCGGCACAGCTCAATCTAGCGACCTGGGGCGAGACTTTTGGGCTTGACGGTTCATTCCGAGCGTGGCGTGAAGTAGTTCACTCCACCGGGTCTAAGCGGTGAAAGGCTCATCTCGTGAAATCCTTCCAGCGGTTTGCCGGTTCGTAGGCGGTCGTGAAGCGTAACGACGGATCCGATAATGATCATCGCTGGACCCTTGAGTTGCGCTTCCTGGGATTTCGAAAAAATGTCGGAAAGTTTGCCAGTCACGATAATCTGGTTGGGCCGCGTACCGTTCTCGACCACCGCCACCGGGGTGCTCAGGTCGACGCCATGTCGCTCGAAGCCGTCCACGAGTTGTTTAAGGTTCGCAAGTCCCATATGGACCGCGACAGTCTGGAATGGGCGGATCAGTACCTCCCAGTCCATGTCAAGCACCCCGTCCTTTCCATGGGCGGTCACGAACAGGCAGGTCTGTGCATGGTCCCGATGTGTCAAGGGAATGCCGGCATAGGCTCCGCACCCTGATGCTGCTGTGATGCCCGGTACGACCTGGAAGTCTATGCCAGCTGCCGCCAGAGACTCGATTTCCTCGCCGCCGCGCCCGAACATAAAGGGGTCGCCGCCCTTCAACCGCAGCACCCGCTTCCCTTCACCCGCGAGCCGCACGAGAAGGCGAGATATGTCCTGTTGCGCCATCGTGTGCGCCTTTGGCAGCTTTCCCACGTTGATGCGTTCCGCATCCCGGCGTACCAACGAAAGGATCCCGTCGCCTATGAGCCGGTCATAGAGGACGACATCCGCCCGCTGCATCAGGCGAAGCGCCCGAAATGTCAGGAGATCAGGATCTCCGGGGCCAGCTCCCACAAGGTAGACCTCACCAAACGGACTCCTGGCGCCGGTGTTGGCTGAAGCAATATCCGCTTCTATCTGTTCTTCTGCGCGTTCGGCCTTGCCGGCCAGAAAAAAGTCGCCCGCCGGGCCGTCGATCATCCATTCCCAGAAACGGCGTCTTTCAGGACCACCCGGAACCGCGTCGGCGATGCGTCGGCGATAGGCACCTACGAATTCAGCTAGCCTGCCGTAGGATGCTGGAAGTGTGGCCTCGATTCGCGCTCGCAGAATCCGGGCGATGACAGGTGCGGAACCGCCGCTGGAAATCGCGACGACGACGGGGGAGCGGTCAACAATCGACGGCGTGATGAAGTCACACCTGTCCGTAACGTCAGCGATGTTGCAGAGTGCTCCCGCCTCTTTGGACCAACCATGAAGGGCGGCGTCGCGCGCACTGTCCTCGGAGGCCCCGAAAACTATGGCACAGCCCTCTACATCGTCTTTCCCGGGCATTCGGGAATGGTGTACAAGCTGATCCGTTGTACCAATCAGGAGGCGAAGCTCTTCAGTCGGTGCAGGGTCGAATACTGATACATATGCACCGGCGGAAAGTGCGCGTTCAACTCGTCGCGCTGCGACCGTTCCGCCGCCGTCGACCAGCACTTTGCGTCCGCGGATGTCTAGAAAGACGGGAAGGTAGTCCATTGTGGGGTCCGAGTTCGGGCCCGGGAAGTCCGGGCAGGTCGCAGGTGATTCGCCCCAGTCGCATAGACCGGAAGTACATCTGTCAGCTGGATCAAGTATCGCCTTCCCAGCCGGCACCTCCGGCCATCAAGCGTTCTTGCTTGGATGTTTTCCTGATGTGAATTGGGTGTCAAGCACCATGCATGCCAAGATCGCGACTCGTCTGTTTCCGACTTCGATATGTCTTTCACTGTGCGCGGCATACTGTCCTGCCTTGAATGCGTCGGTCGGCGTTCCAGCCACGGGATTTGCTGACATATGCGGTTCCAGTGATCAACACGAACAGTGGTCGCCGGTCGAGTATCAGCCCAGGTTGGCAAGAACCGGGATGTTTTCCAGGAGCCAGAGCGAAAACGCGCTGAACTGTCCTGTCAGCATCATGAGGCCGACCGTCCATAGGAGCAGTCCCGTCAACCGTTCGATTCTGTCCATGTGTCGCTTCATCCAATCCATGAACCAGGTCATCCGCGGAAAGAAGGCTGCAACGAGCAGGAATGGGATACCAAGGCCAAGAGCGTATGTTCCGAGCAGCGTGGTACCTCGGACCAGACTTGTCTCTGTCGCCGCCAATGTCAGGATCGTTCCGAGCTGCGGGCCGATACAGGGCGTCCAACCGAACGCGAACGCAAGGCCAAGGACATAGGCTCCGAGCGCCGATCCACCCCGTTCACCCGCATCAAGGCGCAATTCCCGATCCATGAGTCCAATTCGGATGATGCCGAGAAAGTGCGCACCGAACACCATGATAACGAGTCCCGCGATGACGACGAACAACTGCTGGTTCTGAAGGAAAACCCGTCCCAATGCCGAGGCAGTGAAGCCCAGAAACAGAAAGACGGTCGACAGGCCCAGAACGAACGAGACCGCTGAAAAAAGGGCCCGACGCCGCGCAGCCATGTCTTCAGCCATGCTTCCGACTGTGATGCCGCCCATATAGGCGAGATACGGCGGCACGATCGGTAGGACGCATGGGCTGAGGAAGGACAGGAATCCCGCTGCTACTGCAATGGTCATGGCAGGAATCAGGCTGGCGTCAATAATGTCTATGCCGAACATTCTTCCACTTTCGGTCCAGGAGTGGTTGCAGTTCCATAGGATGTCGGAGCTTCATCAACCCACATTCCCGGCTGGAGCGGATTTTCATCTACGGTCCAGGGGACGTCGGAAGCTGGTCCTGTCCAGAACGGAGGTTCCATTAGGTCGACGGGCGCCGCAGCAAACCAGGAGCGCTGGAGGAATTGCGCCCCGAAAGGGCGACACTCCGCGACGCAGCTGGTGCCAGACCAGTAGGAGCGATCGGATCGGCAACCACGCCGATGCATTTGTGTAGCGCATTGGTCGCGGCGATTGGCAGCGATCGATATGGCTCGCACCTGGATCTGCATGACGTCGGTCCTGAGTATTGCCGCGAAGCTGGCCCTTGTCCGGTAATGTGGTCAGTCCAGAAGCGCAGTGAGCTTATGGGAGAGCGGCCCATGATCCTGCTATCCTATGGACACCAGCATCTTGTGCCGGGCCTGCGAAGTTCTTCCATTCGAAAGCTCCCTTCGGATTCGTCCGCTACCGTTTGACTGTGATAGTGAATGATTTGGCAGAGGTCATCTAAGATATGCGTCACATCTCTGTGGACAGGTGGTGACAATTCGCCTAGTTCAGGTTGCGATGCAGATTGACTCTGAACTCGATACACGCGGATACCTATGCCCTTTGCCGGTTCTGAAGGCTCGCAAGCGGCTTCAGGGAATGCCCGAAGGATCTGTATTGCGGCTTGTCGCGGATGATCCGGCGGCGGTTGTGGATGTACCCCATTTCTGTGACGAGAGCGGACATGAGTTTATGGGCGTGGAACCGGATGGAAGTGCGAGAGCGTATCTGATTCGTAAACGGGAGCCTGGTTGGTGACCTTTGGGTGAGTCTGGACAAATGTCTACAGTAGCGGCTGCTTACCGGAAATCAAGATGACCCACATTCTTGCCATCGACCAGGGAACGACGTCGAGTCGGGCTATCGTTTTTGACAGCGAAATGCGAGTGAAGGCCGTCGACCAACGCGAGTTTCCACAACATTACCCGGAATCTGGGTGGGTGGAGCACGACCCTGAAGATCTCTGGCGCACTACCGTGGAAACCTGCCTGGGGGCACTCGCGAAGTCCGGCGTTGAGGCCCGGGAAATCGTAGGTATCGGAATCACAAACCAGCGCGAAACCACCATTGTCTGGGAACGGGATACGGGAAATCCGGTGCATAACGCCATCGTCTGGCAGGACAGGCGCACATCGGATATCTGCCGGAAACTAAAGGCTGAAGGCAGCGAGTCGACGGTGGCCGAGATCACCGGACTGTTGCTCGATCCATACTTTTCCGGAACGAAGCTGAAGTGGATACTCGACAACGTCCAAGGCGCGAGGAAGAGGGCCGAGCGGGGCGACCTGCTGTTCGGAACCGTAGACACCTACCTGATATGGAGGTTGACCGGTGGAGAATCCCATGTAACCGACGCGACGAACGCGGCTCGAACCTTGCTCTATGATATCAGGAGAGGCAAGTGGAGTGCGGCGATCTGCGAACTGCTGGACATCCCGATGGCGATGCTTCCGGATGTCAGGGACTGCGCGGCCGAATTCGGGCTAACCGGGACGAAGGTGTTCGGGGCTGCCATTCCGATACTGGGGGTTGCGGGTGACCAGCAGGCGGCGACCGTGGGTCAGGCCTGTTTCCAGCGCGGAATGCTTAAGTCCACCTACGGAACAGGATGCTTCGCGTTGCTGAACACAGGTGAACAACCAGTGGCGTCAAGGAACCGGCTTCTGACGACGATTGGTTATCAACTTGACGGTCAGCCGACCTATGCGCTTGAGGGCTCGATCTTCATAGCAGGAGCGGTCGTGCAATGGCTGCGAGACGGGCTAGGGATTGTCGAAGCCGCCGAACGGACGCAGGAGATGGCCGAGGCCGCTGATTCCGCCCAGGACCTGATCCTGGTTCCTGCGTTCACCGGGCTTGGCGCACCTTACTGGAACGCTGATTGTAGGGGGGCGGTGTTCGGACTCACCCGGAATTCAGGTCCGAACGAATTCGCCCGTGCCGCTCTTGAAAGCGTGGGGTTCCAGACACGGGATCTTATGGAGGCGATGCAAGCTGATTTGGTTGGTGCCGGAAAATCCCTACTGCGGGTCGATGGAGGGATGAGCGCCTCGGATTGGACCATGCAGTTTCTCTCCGACATCCTCGACGCGCCCGTAGACAGGCCGCAGCTATTGGAGACGACTGCGCTGGGAGCGGCGTGGCTAGCAGGGATGTATGCCGGACTCTACCCAGGGAAGGCGGGATTCGCCTCGCAATGGGCGCTTGATCGACGATTTGAACCGGGCATGGACATGGAAGTCCGGGAACGGCGTTACGCGGCATGGAAGGAGGCAGTCCAGCGTCTCCTTCATCAGCAATGAACGGCAAGGCACGTTGAGTCCCGCCGTGAGTCCGTTTCCCCTCACGCCTCTCTCACCTCATGGTTCGCAACCGTATCGATGTTGACGACACAACCAGTCGCTCATTGGCGTTCGTTCAGGTTGGCGCGAAGCATGGTCAGTGGTTCCGACCTCCAGTCGACGGAAATACGGACGACGGTTCTGGACATGGATATCGTCGGCAGGATAACTTGGGTTATGAGATCGGTTCCGGGACTTGTGGCGGTCTGGGCAATTGCGACGTGCCTCTCCACGTTCGCTGGCCATGCCAGCAATGAACGTTACGAGGAGCTGATGTCGAGGCTCGCTCAGGCACGAAGCCAGTCCGAGGCTGATGCGCTTTCCTCTGAAATTTGGCGGATTTGGCTCATGGCACCGGACGCGGCGGCCCAGGAAGTTCTGGATTCGGCGTTGGTCCGGCGCCGGGCCGGCGACTATCTCGGGGCCATTCTGCACCTCAATCGACTTGTAGGTGGTTGGCCTGACTACACGGAGGGCTGGAACCAGCGGGCGACAGTCCACTTCCTTCTTGATGACCTTGAGGCATCATTGGCGGATGTAGCGGAGGTCCTGTCGCGTGAGCCGCGGCATTTTGGAGCCCTGAGTGGCAAGGCAGTGATTCTGTTTCGGCAAGGCCGGGTGGCTTTGGCGCAGATCACACTACGTAAAGCGCTTAAACACCATCCTTTCCTGCGCGAACGTGCGATGTTGCAGGCGACCGACGGAATCGATCTCTAGACCACCGGTCAGTTCGATGGGTTCATCTGGTCACATTTGATTGCTGGCGGTTTCCAAGGTCGGAAGCCTTGAATCCCAGACCCCGGACTGAAACAAGGAGCATAAGGCGAAGTCCTCCAGTGTTCTGGTCAAACTATCGCTTGCAGGAAGCGCAGACTTCTGTTTGGATTGGGAAACGGGGCCCGACATCGGCGCGGGAGACTGCCGGAGATAGGAGGGACCGCTTGGCTTCCACAGGTACAGATGGCGCATTCGTGGAATTCGACCGCGTGCAGAAGAGCTATGATGGAGAGACGCTTGTCGTAAGGGACCTGAACCTGTCCTTGCAGAAAGGCGAATTCCTCACGATGCTGGGACCATCGGGGTCTGGAAAGACCACCTGCCTGATGATGTTGGCAGGATTTGAGACCGCTACCCATGGTGACATTCGCCTGGGCGGTGTGAGCATCAACAACATTCCACCGCATAAGCGTGGTATTGGGATGGTGTTCCAGAACTATGCGCTGTTCCCGCATATGACAGTTGCCGAGAATCTCAGCTTTCCGCTTGAGGTTCGCAGGATTCCAAGGGCCGAACGGGAAGGAAAGGTAAGGCGCGCCCTCGACATGGTTCAGATGGGCGAATTTGGAGGTCGTCGCCCCGCGCAGCTTTCTGGAGGACAGCAGCAACGGATCGCACTTGCCCGCGCCCTAGTCTACGAAGCGGAACTGGTCCTGATGGATGAGCCTCTCGGGGCGCTGGACAAGCAGCTGCGTGAGCATATGCAGTTTGAAATAAAGCATATCGTGGATGGGTTGGGAATCACGGTGGTCTATGTGACCCATGACCAGACTGAGGCATTGACAATGTCTGACCGGGTGGCGGTATTCAATGACGGGGTGATTCAACAGGTCGCGGCACCGGACGAACTCTACGAGAGTCCTCGGAACAGTTTCGTCGCCCAGTTCATTGGCGAGAACAACACGCTTATGGGCACAGTCACGAAGATGGATGGAGAAACCGCCGAGGTGACATTGGACGATGGAGAGGTCATAGATACGGTTCCGGTCAACGTCTCAGGTGTCGGTGCGCGTACAAGGGTCTCCATCCGTCCCGAACGGGTGGAATTCGATAGGGACCGTCTTCCGGCCGAAGCGCATACGGTGCGGGCCGAAGTGATGGAGTTCATCTATATGGGTGACACGTTCCGCACCCGGCTCAAGGTGGCCGGAAATGAGGAATTTGTCGCCAAGACCCGTAACGCTCCGGGCCAGCGGCGGCTGCAACCTGGCCAGAAGCTCGAGATCGGTTGGCGTCCGCAGGACTGCCGGGCGCTCGACGCCTGACAAAGACACCCTTCATTTTGGTCTTGCCCCGAGACCTGGAGGGACGGTGACACGGGGATCAAAAGGAGAATCGCAATATGCAGAACAGAATGCAAAACAGGACACTTCTTGCGCTTGTCGGCACAGCGTTCGCCGCAGGCCCGGCGTTTGCTGAGGACATGGTCGATGAATTGACCGTCGTCAGCTGGGGCGGCGCCTACACGAAGTCGCAGATCCGGGCGTACCATGAGCCGTATACTGAGATGACAGGAGTGACGATCATCACGGATGACAGCTCCAACGAGGCTGTTGCCAAACTGAGGGCGATGAACGAGGCCAACAACATCACCTGGGATGTCGTCGATACCGTGGCTGCCGACGCGATCCGTCTGTGCGATGAAGGATTGGCCATGGTCATTGACCCCGACACAATGCTGGAGCCGGCTCCCGACGGAACACCTGCATCCGAGGACTTCGGCGAATTCATGGTAAGCGAATGCTACGTTCCGAACATCGTTTACTCGACGACTTTCGGTTACCGTACAGATATGGTCGGGGACACGCCTCCCACAAGTGTCTGCGATGTCTTCGATAGCGAGGCCTATCCGGGCAAACGTTCCCTTGAACGGAGACCGATCAACAACATGGAATGGGCACTTCTCTGTGATGGTGTGGCGAGGGAAGATCTCTACGAGGTTCTTGCTACGGAAGAGGGACAGAACCGTGCGCTAGCCAAGCTTGCCACCATCAAGGATGATGTGATCTGGTGGTCGTCAGGCGCTGATACACCGCAGCTGCTGGCAGATGGTGAAGTCGTGATGGGCTCGACCTACAATGGCCGCCTGTTCTCTCTCATTGAGGAGCAGAAGCAGCCTGTCGCCATGTTGTGGGATTCTCAGGTCTTCGACCTTGACGGTTGGATCATTCCGGCGGGGCTCAGCCCGGAGCGGGAGGCACGCGCCCTTCACTACCTCCGGTTCGCCACCGATACGCAGCGTCTTGCCGATCAGGCCAAATACATCTCCTACAGCCCGGCTCGGGCAAGCTCGGCACCCCTCGTAGGCAAGCATGCGGACCTCGGAATTGACATGGCGCCGCACATGCCGACGGATCCTGACAACGTCAGAAACACGATCCTCTACAACTACGAGTTCTGGGCGGACTACCGCGACGACATCGACGCCAAATTCCAGGCGTGGCTGGCACAGTGAATGCATGATTGACGTAGGGACGGGCCATCCGGCCCGTTCCCGCCGTCTGGGACCAGGTATTATGCCCAAAGGCTACATCATTGCCCATATCGATGTGACCGACGCCGAAGGCTATCCCGAATACGTTCGCCGGGATACACCAATTCTCGAGCGGATGGGGGGTCGGTTTCTCGTTCGCGGTGGAAGGCACAGGAATGTCGAGGGAGACATCGGTAGTCGGCATGTTGTGATGGAGTTTCCGAGCTACGAAGCGGCCGTTGCCGCCTACAATGATCCGGAATACCAGGAGGTGGCGGAGATCCGTCGCCGCTGCGCTGAAAGTACCGTCATTTTGGTGGAAGGTTCCTGACTTGTCTGACGCCACGCGGATAGAAACGGTGATGTCGGCTGACGGCACGCCGCTGAAGCGTTCGCTGGCCCGGGCACTTCGAATGCATAAGGCGCGTGCGCTGCTGTTGATCGCGCCGCTTCTCGCCTTTGTCCTTGTCACGTTCGTTGTGCCGATCGGGCAGATGCTATGGCGCTCCGTGGAAAATGACCTGGTCGCGGACACACTTCCCCTGACCGTTCGGGCGCTGGGCGATTGGGATGCCTCGACAGGCGAATTGCCTGAAGAGCCCGTCTACGATGCCCTTGTGCGCGACATGATTGCGGCGGTCCGGGCAAAGAACCACACGAAGGTCGGCACTCGGCTGAATTACGAACATACGGGCATGTCCTCGATGTTCCGTAAATCGGGTCGACGGGTCGCCAGATGGGATCCCGTGGAGGATGCGCCGTTCAGGGACAGGCTCATCGAGCTGCATGACGGCTGGGCGGACGTAGAGACCTGGAAGACGATCCAGACTCATTCCCGGCGTGTCACGCCCGGATATTTTCTGAATGCCGTGGATATGCGGCTTACGCCAGACGGCCCGGCGGCGCAGCCTGAAGACAAGCGAATACTGATCAAGCTATTCGGGCGCACCGTCTGGATGTCGCTTGTGATCACATTCACCTGCATAGTTTTGGGGTATCCGGTAGCCTACCTTCTTTCGAACCTTCCGCTTCGAAAGTCGAACCTGCTCCTCATTCTGGTACTTCTTCCCTTCTGGACATCCCTGCTGGTGCGGACCTCCGCCTGGAAGGTGCTTCTGCAGCAGCAGGGCGTTATCAACGACACTCTGGTTTGGCTGGGCCTGGTGGCGGATGATGGGCGGTTGGTGATGATCAACAACCAGTTTGGCACTATCGTGGCGATGACGCATATCCTGCTCCCGTTCATGATACTGCCGATGTATGCTGTGATGCAGACCATCCCACCGGCGTATATGCGCGCGGCGAAGTCCCTGGGGGCCACGGACTGGACCGCGTTCTGGCGTGTCTACTTCCCCCAATCGGTGCCCGGAATAGGTGCAGGGTCGATTCTCGTGTTCATCCTTTCGATTGGCTACTACATCACTCCTGAGATCGTTGGCGGCATCAAGGGCGTCTTCATCTCCAATCGGATCGCCTATCATATTTCCTTCAGCCTCAATTGGGGATTGGCGGCAGCGCTCGGAGCGATTCTATTGGCGGTCGTACTCGTTCTGTATTGGTGCTACGACAAAATCGTTGGAATCGACAACGTAAAGCTCGGATAGGACAATGGACGACACAAGGGACGGTTCCGTTCGGGTTTCTCTGGCGTTCACACTGACGGTTGTCGGTTTTGTGGGTGCAATAGCTGGTCTGCTTGCTGGATTATCCAGAGCGGAAGGCCCGGTTGGTTTTGTGCTGACAGTTCTCTTAACGTCTGCCATCGCCGTCTGTATCTCGTTCGCTTTGGTGAAGTCAGTCAGACAACGGAGGCGGTCCGCCGCCATAGGTGCGGCTATTGGATTGGGACTGGGTACGATGGCGGGCGGCCTGGGTGGCGGCTTGGCCGGGTTATTGGTCGGTGCAGTTGCCGCCTGGCTTGTCCATTGGGTTCACCACCGTCAGTATCGGAGTGGACTCCCGCCTTATCTCACCTCGCAGCAGGTGCTGCGTCACTATGCCTACAGGGTGGTCTGCGGACTGATTTTCATCTTCCTGATCGCTCCAATCCTGGTGATCCTGCCTTTGAGCTTCAATGCCGAGGACTTCTTCACATTCACTCCGGAAATGCTGAGGTTTGAAGCCGAAGGGTATTCCCTCAAGCACTACAGGGACTTCTTCACCAACTATGAATGGCAGCGTAGTTTCAGGAACTCGTTGATCATCGCGCCCATCGCAACGGTGATCTCGGTCTCCCTTGGAACGCTCGCGGCCATCGGCCTGAGCCAAAGCCACGTTCCTTTCAGGCGCGCGATCATGGCTATTCTGATCTCGCCGATGATCGTACCTCTGATCATTTCGGCGACCGGGATGTTTTTCTTCTATAGTCAGGTTGGCAATTTCCTTGAGGGTTCGCTTGGGTTGAACAAGACGTTTGTGGGTTACGTAAAGGTTGTGCTTGCGCATGCCTGTCTTGGCATTCCGTTCGTAATCATCACCGTTACGGCTACGCTTGTGGGCTTTGACCGTTCGCTGACCCGGGCAGCCGCCAACCTGGGTGCTGGACCTGTCCGTACGTTCTTCAGAGTTCAGATGCCATTGATTCTACCGGGAGTGATTTCCGGCGCATTGTTCGCGTTCATTACATCGTTTGACGAAGTGGTGGTCGTTCTGTTTGTGGGGTCGGCCAGTCAGAAGACGTTACCATGGCAGATGTTCACAGGACTCCGCGAGCAGATATCTCCGACAATCCTTGCTGTGGCGACAATACTGGTGATAATCTCCATTGCACTTCTGACGACGGTAGAGTTGCTGCGTAGACGATCGGAGCGCCTTCGCGGTCTGTCGCCGGGATAGGCCATCAGCGCCGGGCGGCATGGGACAGCTTCTGGACGATCGTCCATGTTCAGTGAGAACCGGGAGCATCGCTTTGCATTTCAGGGCAGCAGGCCAAGCCATAGCCAGACCGAGCCAATGCTGAAGGCGGTCGCAAGCAGAACCGACGAGGCCACCACACGTTTGGCAACGCCGTACATATTTGCGAAGACATAGGCATTTACGCCGGGGGCCATCGCCGACGTAAGGACGGCGGACCGAAACTGTCCGTCGGTCAGACCGGTTGCCGACCCTACAAGCCAGACGATCGCTGGCTGCAATGCCAGCGACAAGACGCAGACATAGGCGATCGTTTTGGAGTCACCTTCGGGCCGGTAGCGACGGAGGACGCCGCCAAGCCCGAACAGAGCTGCAGGGAGCGCGGCCGTCGCCATCAAGTCGACGGATTCACTGAACGCGGACGGAAGGTGGAGGTCGGTGAGGTTGGTCAGGAAACCAAGCCCAATACCAATCATCAGCGCATTGCGGGTCAGGGATGTGAAAACTGACTTGGCCGCACCTCCAAGTCCTGCACCGTGCGCACGGGCGACCTCCATGGCCGTGAACCCCAGAATATAGCAAAACGGAGCGTGAAGCGCGACTATGGCGTAGTTGGGACCAAGTGACCCGGAGCCATAGGCGCGCTCGGAAATCGGCAGCCCAAGAAGTACTGAATTCGCGTAGAGCGTGCAAAATCCTAATGCGACCGAATCTTCCCACGGCCGTCCAAACAGGAAGCGTGCGCCAAGAAGACCGGCGATGAACCCGACAGTAGCGCCTGTGTAGTAGCTTACCAGGAGAGCGGGGTCGAAGGTCTCGCCAATGTCGACCGATGCGATTGCGCGGAACAGGAGGCATGGGATCGCAAAGTTCTGTGTGAATCCCATGAGCGAATCGATCGCGTCGCCACTGAGGAGTCCCTTCCAGACCGCCGCGTAGCCAAAGCCAATCACCAGGAAGACTGGAAGGACAATGTCGAGCAGGTCCTGCATCAATTCATCGCTTCTGCCTGCATATCCCAGGCCCTGGCAAGGAACATACCCCGTTGCGACAGGTGGAGCCGTCGGCTAGATCTCATACCGAATGATCATCCCGTCGAACGCCGGCATGACATTGTCGGGAGTGTCAGCCGTCACTTCGGCATAATCCATGTCGACATGCATGTTGGTGAGAACGGCACGGCGAGGTGCCGCCCTTTCGATCCAGCCAAGCGACCGATCGAGATGGGCGTGGGAGGGATGGGGTTTGCGGCGCAGTGCGTCCAGCACCCAACAATCAAGACTGTCCACCGCATCCCATGCTTCTTCGGTCATTTCCTGTACATCCGGGAGATAGGCCAAATCAGCGACCCGGAATCCCAACGAGTGAATTGAACCATGCCTCACCCGGAAAGGCGTGATGTCGATTCTGCCGCCCGTCCCCGTGACGGAAAATTCGTCTTTGATGGTGTTCATCTCGAGAATCGGCGGGTAAGGCGAACCTTCGGGCTGTACGAAAGCGTAGCCAAAACGGGAAAGCAGCTCATATTGGGTGGCTTCATCCGCCCAGACAGGCAAGCGGCGTTTCATATTGAACACGACCATGCGAAGGTCATCGATTCCGTGTACATGGTCGGCGTGCGCGTGGGTGTAGATCACGGCATCCAGTGTCCCTACGTGGACATCGAGGAGCTGGGATCGAAGGTCAGGAGACGTATCGACCAATACCCGGGTGATGCCTTCCCCTGATCTCTGTTCTATGAGTAGCGAGCACCGTCGGCGGAAGTTCCTTGGATTGTGCGGGTCGCAATTGCCCCAGTTGTCGCCGAGCCGTGGGACCCCGCCAGATGAACCGCATCCAAGGATTGTGAACCTGACCTCTGCCATCAGGCCATCGATTCACGGGAGATGGCTTTGGTAAACAACCGCTCGAAGTTCGCCTCGGTCTGAGCCGCGAAGTCGGCGTAGTTCAATTCGAACAGTTCAGCACAGGCTCTCGCGGTGTCGGCCACAAAGGCAGGCTCGTTACGTCGGCCACGATGGGGTGGAGGTGCCAGGTAAGGCGCGTCGGTCTCTACCAGGATCCTGTCAACCGGGGCGGCGGCGAAGATTCCGCGCAGATCCGTTGATTTCGGGAAAGCGACGATGCCGGACATTGAAAGGTAGAATCCGAGATCAATTGCCGTCTCGGCAAGCATCCGACCGGAACTGAAGCAGTGCATGACACAAGAGAAGGCTTCGGCGCGACATTCCTGCGTCAGAATGCGTGCCATATCGTCGTCCGCGGCGCGGGCATGAATTATGAGCGGCAATCCGGTGCGCCGAGCCGCCTCTATGTGGATTCGCAGACTCTCCTGCTGGATATCCTTCGATTCGGTGGTGTAATGGTAATCAAGGCCTGTTTCCCCGATTCCAACAAATTTGGGATGAGAGGCCAACTCGACCAGTTCCTCTACGCTTGCCAGTCCCTCGTCGGCCACATGCATCGGATGGGTTCCGGCGGCATAATGGACGGAGCGATAGCTCTCGGCGATATCACGCACCTGCGGTTCGGTGCGGAGTCTGGTACAGATTGTCACGACCCTCGTAACTCCGGCACCCAATGCCCGCGACATCACGTCGTCCCGATCCGCCTGAAGTTTCGGGTGATCGAGATGGCAATGGCTGTCAGTGATCTGGGGTAACTGCGACATGGGGCTGGCACCGGTTCAGGCAGCTGGCTGCGTCGCCGCCTCATGGATTTTCAGGAGGATATCCAACAACAGAGTGGCAGGGTCAAGATTGACGGAATGCCCGTGCCGCGCCCGTGCACTGAGTTCTCCATGGAGAGAGGCCCAGCGGCGGCTGGCGAGTGCGTCGGGGCAAAGTCGGGTGAAGAGATCGGATTCTCCCGGAACAGCTTCTGCATTCAGGGTCTCCGTTATTCCGGCCTTTGCCAATCGGGCCAGAAAGACGCCAAGAAGTTCGAGCACGAGTTCAAACCGTTCCGCGTTTGCGGTTCCAGTCATGCTGTCCGCCAGGGCAAGCGCCCGCGACCGATCAGTGCCAGTTGAGAAGATTCCTATGAATTCACCATAGAGACCAAGCCCGTCCAGAGTGATGAGCCTCAATGCCGCCCCTGGGGAACCGCCTGACAGCACCGCCAGCCCTGGATCGTTCAAATCATTCTCAACTCCCACTTGAGCCAGGACCGCACCGACCTCATCCGGTTCAAGAGAACGGCAACGCAGGTTCCGGCATCGGCTTCGTATGGTAGGCAGGAGCCTTGATGGCTGATGACATACCAAAAGCATCACTGTGTCCGCTGGGGGCTCCTCAAGCAGTTTCAGCAGTGCGTTGGCGGCATTCATGTTCATCTCGTCTGCTGTGTCGACAATGACCACCCGACGTCCGCCATCGGCGACGGAGAGCCCGAAAAAGGACCTAAGCCTGCGCACTTCGTCGATGGTGATCTCCCGTCGTAGTCTTTCCGTCTTTTCGTCCCAAGGACGGCGCAGGAGAAACAGGCGTGGCTCACTAAGCGCGAGGAGGCGACGCGCGACGGGACCGTTCCCGTCGGAATCGAGGGAGGTGGGCGGTGTGGATTTTCCGAAAAATCCGCCGCCCGTTGGAAATGCGGTAAGCAGAAAGCGGGCGATGCGCCAGGCCAACGTTGCCTTTCCAACCCCACGAGGTCCGGAAATCAGCCAGGCGTGATGGAGTCGACCTTTGCTGCACGCTTCGATGAATTCCCGTTCCACCGCTTCCTGTCCGACCAGATTGAGTGACTCGCGAGGGTGCGGTGCGCCAGGCGCACGGTCGGCCTCTGGAACCTCTTCGGTCATGCCAGCGCTCCGCGTGCGTGTTTCAACGCGTCGACTGCCACAGTCTCAGGTGAACGGTTGCCGTCAACGATTCTGAACCTGTCGCTGAACCTTGCTGCAAGTTCAAGAAACCCTTGGCGCAGACGTTCCTGAAATTCCAGCCCAAACTTTTCATACCGCTCCTCGCCACCCGTACGTTCCGTCGCACGTCCGAGTCCCGTGGATGGATTCATATCGATCAGGAGGGTTAGGTCAGGCTCGAGTCCGATCATCAGTCTGTGAAGGGTGTCGACCTTTTCAGACAGGTCGCCACGTGACAGTCCCTGATAGACTCTGGTGCTGTCCGCGAATCGGTCACAGACCACGACTTTTCCGGCTTCAAGAGCCGGTTCGACCAATCGCTCGATGTGGTCGCGACGGGCGGCTGTGAACAGGAGTATTTCGGTTTCGGCGGACCACCGATCAGGAGGTCCCTCCAACACCAGACGGCGAATTTCCATTGCGCCTTCCGAGCCGCCGGGCTCACGGGTCAGCACGACATCGTGTCCGTCGGCACGAAGTGCGTCTGCCAGGAACCTGGCCTGGGTCGTCTTCCCTGCGCCGTCGATTCCTTCAAGCGTGATAAAGCGGCCCAAGCTGCTCTCCGATTATCTGGTTGTGCCAGTTCGTATGGATTTGATGGTTTGCGGACTTCGCGCGGAGTGCGCCTGTAGAAGGGCTTCAGGGACTTCCTGCGCACCGCTCGCTGCCACTTCAGGGGATGGGGGCGGCGGCAATTTCGAATGAGCGGGAGGTCTTGTGCGTGGCATCATGTGAAAGTTGCCCAAGGCCATTCAGAGTGCTTCCAGCGCCGCGTTCCGGGCGGTATCAAAAAGCACCCTTGCGGCCGTGACAATGCGGGAAAGGAAACCTCCTCTTTCCACATCCTGGCTGGCGACCAACGGAATCCTGTTTTCCGGAATGCCCTCGATACTCACGACCAACTCGCCAAGTTTCTGCCCCTTTTCTATTGGTGCCTGAACAGGTGTTTGGTAACCCAATGTCAGGGAAACTTCGCCAAGCCCGAGGGCCGGAAGCAGAATCGAGATGTCTTCGGGCGCGACGAGTGCGACTGTGGACTGTTTGCCGAGCCAGACTGACAGTTCCGCCATTGTCTCGCCCATTGCCGCGACGTCTTTCTCGATGAATTGACGGAATGCCCAGTTGACGACCTGCTCAGCGACTTCGGCGCGCTCCCGCTGGCTGCCGAGTCCGGCCAGCACAAACACGATTCGGCGGTCGCCGTTCCTGGCTGATCCCACGAGTCCGTAGCCGGACTCCTCCGTATGCCCTGTCTTCAGCCCATCCGCACCAATGCCAAGTTTCAGGAGTGGGTTGCGGTTGAATCGGTTCTCCGGAGCGCGACCATCCCATTCATATTCCTGCATTGCGAAATATCCATAGTACTCCGGAAACTCAGTGATGAGCCGGGTCGCCAGAAACGCCAGATCCCGAGTTGAGATGCGGTGCTCAGGGTGAGGCCAGCCGCTGGAATTGACAAAGGCGGCGCTTGTCATTCCCAGCATGGCAGCCCGCTGGTTCATCTGACGGGCAAATTCCTCTTCGGTGCCCGCGAGCCCTTCGGCGACCACGACGCAGGCGTCATTGCCTGACAGCACGATGATTCCCTTGATCAACTCCTCAACCGTGGGTCGGTCACGTTCGTTCAGGAACATGGTTGATCCGCCGAGACTGCTCGCGCGTTCCGAAACGCTAAAGCGGTCCTCAAGCGTGACACGACCATCCCTCAATGCTTCGAACAGCATGTTTAGGGTCATCAATTTGGACATCGACGCCGGTGGTAGTGGCACATCGGAATTCTTGTCCTCCAGGACCACACCGGTGTTGAGGTCGACGACATAGGCTGCTCTGGCATTCGTCTCGATGGCGAGAACAGGTAGAGCGGTCGCTGCAAGTATCGTCAGTGCAACTGGAATGGGTTTGAAGCGCATGGGCAGGCACCGGATCAGTTTGAGTCCTGCGCAGTCTGCCACATTGCCGTTGATCGATAAACCCAAGTCGATCAACTTTGAGTCGCCGTCTGTGAAGTCGTAGCCAGATCATTCGACTCCATTCAGATCGGAGGTTTCGTTGCTTCGATTGTCTTGAATTCCGCGAATGGATGTGTCTATTGGCCGAATTGCCGGAGAAGTGGCAGAGCGGTCGAATGCGGCGGTCTTGAAAACCGTTGAGGGTTAACGCCCTCCGGGGGTTCGAATCCCTCCTTCTCCGCCACCTAGGAACAAAAGTGCGAACGTCGTTCGCCGCCGATTCCACGCCATCTAAAAACGCCAGCACCCGGATCAACTCGTCGCGCGAGCCCATGATCCGGACTTCGTGCTCGGCGACCTCGACTCGCTGCGCCAGGGCCCGCAGATGGTCGCGCCGAAATCCGCCGACCTTTTCACGCATCTGCCGGTGCGCGGACACGGCCAGTCGCCGAAGGTGCTGCGGCGTCAGATGCTATCCGGCGCTCTCGACCGCGCATCTGGCCCAGTCTGCATCCGCCCGTGCCTGATCACGGGTCGCCTTCAACTCGGCGACGCGCATTTGCTTCATTATTTCGAGAACTTCCTAAGCGACTTGAGGGAACGGCTCACCCTGTTAAGGCTTGAATTGCATCCCGCCGTTATGCCGATATCGGCATAACGGCGGGATGCACCAGCACTGGTCCCTCCACGGTTTGATGTCGTTTCTTTCAGATGCCATGGGACGGGCCGCCGTTTGCCTTCGCGGGTGATTCGGTGCAGGGTGTTGACAGGAAGACAGCATGTTGTGGCGGGGGGCCGCGAGACGGCAACCCCCGCCGAGTGAAAGGAGAGAAAGATGACTGATTCGAAAACCCCTTTCGAGGGGAACGTTACCACGGTCTACGCGGCTCTGGAAGTGAGCGGCAGGAGCTGGATCCTCGCGGTGGGCGATCCGTCCGACACGTCGAGGGCCGGCATCCACAGGCTGGCGCCGCAGGACGTTGATGGGCTCCTGGGCAGGCTCGGGCGGGCGCGGGAGCGGGCGGCGACCGGCGGCGATGTCCGGGTGATGCTTGTGTACGAGGCCGGTTACGAGGGCTTCTGGCTGGCCCGGCGGCTGGAGGGGGAGGATGTCGAGGTGGTTGTCTGCGACCCCGCGAGCCTCGAGGTGGTGCGGAGGAAAAAGAAGGTGAAGACGGACCGGATCGACGCCCGCCGGATGGTCCGGGCGCTCAGGGCGTGGGACGGCGGCGACCGGGACGCGATGTCGCGGGTGCGTGTGCCAACGGTCGCGGAGGAGGACAGGAAGCGGCTGCTGCGCCGGCGGGAGCGTCTGGTGCAGGAGCGCCGCCGCCTCTCGAACTCCGTCGACGGGCTCCTGAGGCTGCACGGGGTGTTGGCCGGGGATCCGGCGCGGCCGGGGTTCCGTGAGCGGCTCGGCGGGATGGAGACCGGCTACGGGGAGCCGCTGCCGCCGGAGCTGCTGGCCGAGATCAAGGGCATCCTCGACCGGCTGGAGCTGGTGCGCGCGGAACTCAAGGCTGTCGAGGCGAGGAAGATGGAGATGCTGGAGGCGTCGGCCCGGGCCCTCGACGGCCTCCGCGCGGACGCCGCCGGGAAGGAGGCCGCTCCGCCCGTTGACAGACCGCGGGCGGCGCCGGCGGACGCCCACCACGCGGCGACGCTGGTCCGGCTGCGCGGGATCGGCCCGAACGACGCGCTGATGCTGGGCGGCGAGCTCTTCTACCGGGAGCTGCGCAACCGGCGGCAGCTGGCCAGCCTCGCGGGCCTGGCGCCGGTGCCCTTCGCGAGCGGGGGCGTCGACAACGACCAGGGGATCAGCAAGGCGGGCGGCGCGATGCTGCGAAAGCACCTGGTGCAGATGGCCTGGCGCTGGCTGCGCCACCAGCCCGACAGCGCCCTCTCGGCGTGGTTCCGGGATTACGTGAGCGCCCGCGACGGACGTTCGCGCAGGCGGGGGATCGTGGCGCTGGCCCGTAAGCTTCTGGTGGCGCTGTGGAGGTTCGCCACCACCGGCCTGGTGCCGGAGGGCGCCGTCCTGTCGCAGGCCTGAGAGCGGGAGGGCAACGGAACAACGGAACAACGGAACACCCGGGCGGCCCGACGGGGCCTCCGGGGAACCCGGGCAGGGCGTGTGACCGTGCAGGGGCCTGGTTCGCCGCAGGAAGCGGCACCGTTCATTTCAGATGGGTCCCGCCCCCCCCGGAACGTCGCACCGCCCGAATCGGGCATAATGGTCACGGGGCCGGCACCGGCCAACCGAACCGGATAAGAGGCTGGACGCGTCGTTGAGCGCGTCATGGAACCGCGACGTTCTGTCTGGACTTCCCCGGTGGCACGGAAGCCGCCCCCCGACGGAGGGAGGGACGCCGATGTGAGGTTTTGAAAAAGGGCACTTGACCTGTAAGGTCTCATAAGAGAGCCCCTGCCGCACCGTCCCCTCCGGGATGCTTTCGGCGACCTCCAGCTCCACGAGCCTGTCGCCGGGCAGCCGCAGCGACCGGCGCGCGGGCCCCTTGGGGGGCTCCGAGCAGGCCAGCATCGCCTGGCCCCCGCCGTCCAGCCCGAACCGTTTCCGGGCCCGCTCCACCGTCGAGGCCCCGGCCTCGGGGACATCCGCTATGTCGGAGTCATCGCGTCCGCCCCCGTCGCGGTTGGCGTCAGCCAGAAGGAGGATGTGCGCCCGCCGGCGCCGCGTCACCGACCCCTTTCCGCCATCGACGGTCCGCTGCAGGAGCGTCCGCCCGCCGTCGTCCAGCCTTACGTGATATATTCTCTTTCCACCTCTGCCCATAGCCTGCCGCCTCCCGGTGCCCCCCCCCGGAACCGCCAGCGGACATCCGCCCGATCCGGAAGGCCTGTTGGTTGTTGCGGCGAGCATACGGTATCAGGTGGGACCGGGCAGGCGTCCCGGCGTCACTTCAGCACGGGCGGAATACTAGGGATTGCCAAAAGCATGGTTGCGATCAGTGCTGGCGCATGGACAAGATTTGCCGACGAATTAGATCCGGTGGGCAGGGCCGCGACACAGCTGCCGTTTGGCCCTTGACCGGAGTCTGTGTTGATCGGTCTCGCTGCAGCGTCAGTCGCAGGCCGCCGTCACGATCATTTCGACTTTCAGAACATCACGGGCGAGCCTGGATTCTCCGCAGGCGCGTGCGGGCGCGTGGCCTTCGGGCACCCAAGCGTCCCAAACGGCATTCATCTCGGCAAAATCCGCCATGTCGGCCAGCCATATTTCGCATTTCAGAATGCGCGTTTTGTCGCTACCTGCTTTTGCCAACAGGTCCTCGACCTTGGCAAGAATATCGCGTGTCTGATCGGTTACACTCGGTGCTTCCGATGTTTGGCCGCATAGATAGGCAACGCCGTTGTGTTTGACGATCCGGCTCATGCGTTGGCCGGTCTCGATCCGGGTGATGGTCATGTCTGAAGTCTCTTTCCTGTCAGGGTTATTGCAGTGGAAATGGGTGATGACGGGCTGGTAAGCGATTTGAACTGCTGTGATCTCGGGGCTCCTCAACGAAGACTGTTTACCAACTCCTTTTGGTATCCGAACAGAGCCGGCAACCCGCCTGTGTGCATCATGACAACCTTTTGCCCGGGTCGAATGTCGCCTTCATTCACCAGATGCAGCAGCCCCGAGAAGGTTTTTGCAGTATAGACGGGATCAAGAAAAATCCCTTCTGCGCGCGCCATCTTCTCTAGCGCCGCGTGGGTCTTGTGACTCAGTTTGCCATAGCCGGGGAGTAGCGCTTCGTCCAAAACGTTGATCCTGTCCTGCAGCGGTGCCGCGTCGGTCTCGAGCAGATCCGCGAGTTTTTGCAGCACGGTAAGCATTCGGGCACTTTGCTTGTCCCGATCCCGACGCACACAGACGCCAAACACTGTAGAAGCGTTTTCTTCCAGCACCAATCCGGTCAACAACCCGCCATGCGTAGCACCACTGCCCGATGGGACGACAACCGAATCGAAATCCGGCATTTGATCGTTCAATTCCTGCCCGGCGGCGACATAGCCCAATGCGCCCAAGGGTGGATGGTTCAATCCCAGATGAATGACATAGGGTTTGCGCCCCTGCGCCTTCAGTTCCTCGGCGCGTGCGTGCAAGGCAGCATCCGCACCGGTTTCGTCCTCTCCTTCGGGATAGCTCATATGTTCGGCACCCAGGATCTTTGCCAAGAGGACATTACCGGAACTGTAGTACTCTTCGCCCATATCCGGCACGCGTTCTTCCAGTTGCAGAACGGATTGCATTCCCAATTTGGCCGCAGCGGCTGCCGCAGATCGCACAAAGTTGGACTGAACTGCGCCGGTGACCAGAATGGTGTCGGCGCCTTGCTGAAACGCATCGCCAAAGTAAAACTCGAGCTGTCGGGTTTTGTTGCCCCCGAGTCCCAGTCCGGTCAGATCATCACGTTTGAGCCAGAGATCGATGCCCAGTTCCGCTGATAGTCTGTCCAGCCGGTCCAGCGGCGTTGGACCGGACATGAAACTTGCCCGAGGGAACTTGGCCAGAATATCTTTGTGTTTCATCATCTGCCCTCCGAAACTATGCCATTGTATAAGCGTGATGAAAGAGAACGCAGCAAGCGATCAGAAAAATGACTCGAATGGCTGCTGTGACAAAAGACTGTGGCAGGTAGGCGCCGACCGTGCGACCGCAAAGACTACCTGTAAGCGTGAGCGCCACATAGACCCAAAGATGGGGTCCAAAAGGGATTGCCTGCGTCTCTGACAGGTTGTGCAGAAGAAACGCGATACCAGAGGTCACCAGCGCGGTGGGTTGAACCAGTTTGGCGGTTTCCATGGCCGAGCGGCCCTTTGCGATCAAGCCAAATACAATAGGGGGACCGGGCGTTGCGGCCCAGACGGTTGCCAATCCGGACAGCCCGGAAATGGTGACAGAGACCGCTGTCCCAATTGCGTTGCGAAGCGGGAACAGTGATGTCAGCAAGCCGATCAGCAAAAGGCACGCAGTCGGAGTCAGAACAAAGGCCTCGCTCAGAAGCGGATAAACAGCCAGTCCGGCGACCACGCCGATAAGGCAGCCAATGATTGCGGTGAAGACAGTTTCTTTTTCTGTCTTCAGTATGTGCCGGTCGGTGGCAACCGCTGAAACGATGGTGTTGAGCGACAGCAGGATGGGAACAGCGGTTGATGTGCCCAGCAGGATCATCATTGGTGGACCGGCAAGGATGCCAAAGCCGACCTGCAGCATGGCGCCAAGGCAGATCGCGATCATCAGGATGGACAAGTTCGACGGACACTTCAATCTCTCATGGCTACCGTCATCTGTTGCAAGGATTGAAGTATCCAGAGTTTCGGGATCGGGTCCATGTCATTTCGACGACCTGAGACCGAAACCCCCATCCTTCAGCCGGATCAACCGGATCAGGGCATGATACCGGCATAGGCGCTGCGCGTCGCGACCGAGTGGGCCATTTGCGCCAGCGTTGTCAGGTCAAAAACTGGAAGCTTCAGCTCTTCCTGAAGACGGGCAGCGTATGGCGGCAGATCGGTGCATTCCAGCACCAGCGACCGAATATCGGGCGCTTTCTGTTTCAGGCGCCGTGCGGCGTCCAACACTTCGGCCTCGATCAGATCGGTGTCCATTCGGGTCCGGATGTTCCGCAGGATTACCTCGGCGAACTCGCTGGTGTCTTCCAGACCTTGCACCGCAACGGGGATACTTGCCGCTCCGACGCCTTCGAAATGGCGCGGTGTCAGGGCCGAGGCATCGGCTGTCAACACCCCAACTGGCGCAGTTGCACCGGTCATATGGAAGGCCAGCGGCACCTGGATCAGGCTGGAGGCAAATACCGGGACAGTGACCGCAGCGGCCAGTTCCTTTTGGAACAACGCCAGAAAACCGCAGCTTCCAGTAATCGCCCGCACACCTTCGGCCTCAAGCCGCTTTGCGCCTTCGATAAAGGGAGCCAGCAGTTCAGGCGTGGGGTTGTTCAGCAGGGTTGGGACGGTGACCCCGTCGATCATTTCATAGAGGACCGGAAACGGCAGGCTGGACGGGTTCTTGATGTGCCCGGGCGGTTTCGGAAAATAGCTTTCAAGGCACAGGACTCCGATCGAAGCCCCGCAGATATTTTGGCCACCCTGGTAAATCGGCATGGTGTTCAGGTCCTTTTCTTATCGACGTTCAAAACCGGGCTGGCGAAAACGGGGCCAGATCAACGTTCGGAGTGCGGTCGGATACGAGATCTGCCACCAGTTCACCGGTTTTGGGCCATCATCAGCCCGCAATGAGAATGCCCGAATGCGGCGTAGGGACCGCCCTTGCTATCAAGCTGCCCAATCGCTGGGAGGCTGTCAGGAAAAGAAGGCCGTCGCCCCATCCAGAACTTCGTCTGGCAGGTATCAAGGTCCGGCACCATGGCTTTGGCCTGTTCGGTCAGGATTTTCTCCTTACGTGGATCGGCAGGGGCGTCGATGCTGGCGAATTCGGCCGTGCCGGCGACCTGCAGCCCTCCCCCCCTGCATTGAGCTGGCGACTATCTTGGCGTCGACGTCCATGACTGAGTTGTTCAGACTGGCGGAAGGGGTTGGGAACTCCGCGTGATAGCCCCGTTCGGCCACAAGAGGCACGGTCAACCCAAGGGGTTTGAGCAGATCGGTGGACCATACTCCGGCGGCCAGAATGACGTGGTGGGCATGCAATATCTCTTGCGAGGCCACAAGATCCCAACCTCCATTCACGGACCGGTGCAAACCAGCGACTTCGGTCCGTAATATCTCGGTGCCTTGTGCACGGGCCTTTTCGGCTGGAACCGCTCCTACCCGTCCTGGCGAGGTCACGCGTGCCTGACCTTTGATCACAAGCGCGGCCTTGAACGAATCCGTTAGTGCGGGTTCCAGTCGCTGCAGTTCTGCGCCCTCAACACGCTCCAGATCACCACCCTTTTCCTTTCGGATGAGGTATCCAAACCCGTCCAGATTCGCCTGTTCTGGGTTGCGGAAAGCGTGGACATAATAGCTATCGGTGATCAGGTCCTCATGTCCCGTGCCCTGCAGATGTCGACGATAGAGATCAATGGACCGGCGACACAAGAGTTCCATCGCATCCGAGACCTTGCGAACCGTCTTCTCGCCGGAATTGCTTGGAAATCGCATCCCCCATGGGCTCATTCTGGGCCAGAAGGATGGCCGGACCGACAAGGCGCCTTTGGGGCCCAACAGCATTTGCGGAAGCGTTTTCCAGATACCCGGAACCGCTTGTGGGATGATCGACCATGGGGATACGACGCCAGCATTGCCGAACGATGTCTCCTGATCTGGCTCGCCCCTGTCGATCAGCAGGACGGAGATGCCGCGGTCTTGTGGAGACAAGGCGCAGCAAATCCCGACGATCCCTGCGCCGATGAAGGTCACGTGTTGTGTCATTGGATCAGGCCGTGGAAGTGCTGCGGTTGCGTCCTATCAATTGGGTGAAGATGACCGGAGAGGCCATGGCCAGCGCGATCAGATCCGCCGCCAGGCTTGGCGCAACAAAGATCACCCCGGCGATTGCCATCAGGATACGCGACACCACATTCAGCGGCTTGAGCCAGTAGCCGACCACCGCGGCGGACAGGGCAATAACACCGGCGATACAGCTGGTTGCGGTATAGGTGAACTCCCACAGATTGAACCCGGTTGAGGATACAAACAACAGAACCGGAGCGTAGACAAAAGCCATCGGGGCAATCACTTTGCCCAATCCCAAGGTAAAGGCGGACAACCCGGTTCGGAACGGGTTCGAGTTGGCAATCGCCGCCGCTGCATAGGCCGACGTACAGACCGGAGGCGTGATTTCCGACACGACACCATAGTAGAGGACGAACAGGTGGCTCGCGATTGGCGGAACACCGAGCTGCGCCAGTGCGGGCTGCGCGACGGAAACCAGCATGATGTAAAGCGCAGTGGTCGGGATGCCTGCCCCCATCAGGATGCAGACGATGGCGATAAAGACCAGAGAGATGAACAGCTGCAGGTCTTCCATAGCAAACAGCTGGAAGCTGCCGAACGAGATCATGTTGTAGAGATCTGACGCCAGATTGCCTGCGCCTTGCGTGACCATGAAACCGATGCGGAAGCCGATCCCGGTGGTATTGATCACGCCGACCACGATGCCGACGGCAGCGGCAGCGGCACCTACGGCCAGTGAGTATTTCACGCCCAGTTCGACCGCTTGCAGCATCTCGGGCACTTCGATCCGCTTCTGCGGATTGAGCGTCGCGATGACGGACAGGCTGCACAAGATCGCTGTCATCGTCAGGTCGAAACCGCCATCCGAGAATTTCCATAAGACGAAGGCCAGAAAGGGAGCTGCGTAGATCAGCGTTGGTGGCTGCTTGATGCGCGACATGCCCGCGACCACCGCCAGAGAAATGCCGCAGAAGGCGGACATGAACGGCGTGTAACCCGTAAACAGCACGACCAGCAGGCCGATCAAAGGCACGATGTTGGCCCAGCTTTCGGCCCAGACGGCCTTGAGTTGCGGCAACCGCTCTTTCGCCAGACCTTTCAGGTTCAGCTTGCGGGCCATCAGGTGCACCACGGCGAAAACGCCGACATAGTGCAGGATCGCCGGGAAGACCGCGGCGATCACGATGGTAGTGTAGGGGACCTCAAGGAACTCGGCCATGATGAAGGCCGCAGCACCCATGATCGGCGGTGTGATCTGACCGCCGGCTGAAGATGCGGCTTCAACTCCGCCCGCGAAATGACCCGGATAACCCAGGCGCTTCATGTTCGGAATGGTCAGCGCACCGGTAGAAACGGTGTTGGCCACGGACGAACCCGAGATGGTGCCGAAGAAGGCAGAGGAGACAACGGATACCTTGGCTGGACCGCCGGTGTAACGTCCAGCCAGAATGGTGGCGTTATCGATGAACAGCTGTCCCAGCCCGGTGCGCTGGGCGATCACGCCGAACAGCACAAAGTGAAAGACGATAGTCGAAACGACCCAGAGCGTGACGCCGTAGATCCCTTCCTGCGGGAAATACATCGACGAGACGAAGGTTTTGAAGTTCACGCCGGGATGCTGCAGCAATCCGGGAAAATACGGACCCAGCAGAGCGTATGAGATAAAGACACAGATGATCAGCGGCAGGACCCAGCCTAGCGTGCGGCGGGCAATATCCAGCACCAGCAGGATGATGACGACGCCAAGGAACACGTCGTAGTTGTTGGGGTTGCCCATACGGAACGTCTGTTCCTCGATCCCCAGAAACGGGATACCGCGCCACGCGACGCCTACATACAGCGCGGCTATGATGCCAAACGCTATGAAGACGAGATCATAAAGAGGGATGTTGCCGATCCGGAAGCGGCTGACTTTGAGCGCATAGAGGCTTTTGGCACCTACAATCGGGATCGTCGCATAGACCAGAATGAACAGCAGAGCCAGATAAATGCCCATGTGCCAATGGTCAGCGGGCAGGCCAAACCCTGCAGTGAAGAATTCGTAGAACGCAAGGATCAGGGCGACAACGCGCAGGACCTTGCCAGCGGTGGGCGTGACTTGCCGGACGGCAGCGCTTTCATCGAACTGTTCTTCGATGGCCCCAAGCTCCTCGGCCGTCAGTTCGTGGTCATCAAGTTTCTGGGTCTCGGACATGATGGCCCCCCGATCTCGCATAATGCCAGAGTGCGGTGCCCCGACAGGGGCACCGACGACAGGTTTCAGCTAGGTGTGATTATTGAAGAAGACCGGCTTCTTTATAGAACTTCTCGGCACCCGGATGCAGCGGAACACCCAGCGCCTCGACACCGTCCAGCGCTGTGTCCGGTGTGATTTGCTTGCCTTTGGCGTGACCGTTGTCCAGCAGCTTGCGGGTATTGTCGTTCCACAGCGCCTTGGTCAGCTGATAGACCAGATCTTCGGACAGATCCGAAGACACAACCAGCAATGCGCTGACCGCAGGGGTCTTGGTTTCAGCGTCGATGCCTTCATAGACACCACCCGGAATGGCCGACGGGATATAGGCCGGAATGATCTCATTGATCTTGGCCAGATCTTCGTCGCTGAACGAGTGCAGGTTCATGCCTTTGGTCGAGGACAGTTGCACCATCGCGGCAACCGGCCAGCCCGCAGCATAGAAATAGGCGTCCAACTGACCGTCAGCCAAACGCTCGGCGCTTTGGCTGTTGTTCAGTTCGGCCTCATCCATGTTGTCGCGATTGATACCCCAGGCTTCCAGCATCTGAAGCACGGCAACCTGCGTACCCGAACCTGCCTGAGCGATGCCGACGCGCTTGCCTTCCAGATCACCCAGATCGTTGATCGTCTGACCGGCGGGCAGAACCAGATGAAGGTCTTCCGGGAAAAGGTTGGCCACGATGCGCAGGTTGGGGTGCGGCTTGCCTTCGAACTTGCCCTCACCCAGATACATCGACCGGGTCACGTCAGCTGCGGCCAGACCGGCCTCAAGTTCACCGTTCTGCACAGCCGCGTTGTTGAAGACTGATGCGGTGGTCGACTGCGCAATCGCGATCAGACCCGGAACGCCGCACTGACCGCCTTTTTCACACGGACGCGAGCCCGGAGGGGCCGAGATGCCGTTCGCGATCGTGCCACCAATGGGGAAGTAGGTCCCACCAGCGCCACCGGTGCCGATGCGGAAAAAGGTCGGGTCCTGTGCCAGCGCCGGTGTGGCCAAAGCGCCGGCCAGTGCCAGTCCAGTCAAGCATTTCACTAATTTCATCGTTGTCTCCCGTTTTGGAACATTGGGTTCGGTTCGTGCGAATTTTCACAATACACGACGCTACTTGAAACGAGGGGCGAAAAAGACTCGAATTGAAGACTCTCAATCACAAGGATTTTCAAGATGCGCAGCTTCCTCCTCGCCCCTCTGATGACTACGCTACGCCCACATTTCGATTTGAACAAGACGCGATTGGAGACGTTCGCAATTATGCTGGTTGGTCTCGCAAATGGGCGGACGGTGAACCTCGGTCATCTGGCGAGCCAGTTCTTCGGCCAGACGCTTCATGCCTCCAGCTACCGCCGCCTTCAACGCTTTTTCCAACCCCCATTCCACTCTGACAGTGGTCGCTTCTGAGCCATCGCGGCAACAGTTCGACGCCACAACGCATTGATCTGATGGAACGGTATCTTCGTATATTCGGGGCGTCATCAATCGAAGCCCCGCTGGCTGACCGGGAGTTCTTTGGCGCTGATTGGATGGCATATCTCGTTGAGAACAATGTGCAGTTTTCCATTCGGCTACGCGAAGACATGCACATCCAAACCGAAGGTGGACGGATGCCTCAACTCCGCGCACTGCCGCGCAAACGACGCAAGGGCCAGTGGAAGGGCTGGCTCCCCTGCATGGCCCGCACACCCGAAAACCTCCTGCGCTTTGAGGGAAAAACGATCAGGGTTGGCGACTTGCTTCTGGTCGCCACAAATATCCCGGAGACCAAGAGTGCGCTCCGCCTCTACCGGAAGAGATGGGGTATCGAGTGCCTCTTCGCCGATGCCAGGACCCGAGGCTTCAACGTCGGAGACACCCACATCACCGACCCTGCCAAACCTGCAACTCCACTCGCGGTCGTTGCCCTGGCCATGACCTGGGCATACCGATGCGCAAGTCAGGCAATGGGTCGAAATGGCATCCGGAAAAAAGCCATAAGCGGCGTTCAAAGTCATGGTTCCGGACCGGGGCGGACACGGGCCGGTCGGTTCCCCTGATCCTGACGGTGAGGTAGCGGTAGCGGGTGACCACGTGCCGGAACTCTAGGGCGGCGAGCCGGCAGTGGGCGCGCTCCGGGACCATCTGGTGACCGTCCTCCGGCCGCCCGCCGTCCTGACCGGAGGGGCGTCGGACCCTTTCCCGCGCCTTTCCGAGCGCGAACCGTACAGGTCCCGCTCCAGCCGGGTGATCTGGGCCGCCCGGGCCGTGATCGTGGCCGCCTGCAGCTCGGACAGCGACCGGAGCGGCTCCCCGACCGTGTCGCCATGGCGGCCCCCGAAGTGATTCGCCCCGATGGCCGGTCACTGGCGGGCGATGCCTTATACTGTCAAACCAAAAAAGGATGGGTGGGACCGGACCGGACGCCTTACTTTAGCCGCTTACGAACGGCCGGAGGAGGTGGGGAGGAAGGAGCGGACCGGCGACCGGGAGGCGGACACGATCATCGGCAGGGGCCACAGCGGGGCGGTGGTCTCCTAGGTGGACAGGGCGTCCAAATTCGTTCTGCTACAGAGGGTTGACCGGAAAACCTCGCGGGAGGTCGGCGCCGCGATGCTGGACATGCTGCGGCCGTCCACACGATCACGGCGGACAACGGGAAGGAATTCGCGGTCCACGCCGGCGTGGCCGGGCCGCCTGCCATTTCGCCACCCCCTAGCACTCCTGGGAGAGGGGCCTGAACGGGCACACCAACGGGCTGGTGCCGCAGTACCTGCCGAAGGGGACGGACCTCCGCGCGGTCACCGACGCGCAGGTGAGGGCGGTGCAGGACCGCACGGACGCGCGTCCGCGCCGGGCGCTGGGCTACATGACGCCCGCCGAGGTGTTCGACTGGGCCCGCCTCCCTGAAGCCCCCACCCGCGCGGATGGCTGCGCCGGAAGGGGGTGGAATGAATTTCGAGGTCGCGACCCGCCCCGGCGGAGGCGTTGCGCCGCCCGGAAAGCTCGGATAACCTTCATGCAGAAGGGACCACAGCCGTCCCGGGGCTGGATCCACGGCCTCCGGGGGGTGCCGGAATCCCCGCCTTCCGGCCATTCCCTCCGCTCGGGCTCCGCCCCCGCTGCGGGAATGGTCGGCGGTGCACTTCGGAATGGAAGTGGGGTGTTTAAAAGTGATCGCTCAAGGGTTGTGCTTGACTGATGACCAACGGGCGATGGCAGTCCAAGCCAACAGGGAGATCTCTCAGCAGTAATCAAATGCGGCTTCAATCGAAGCGCCTTGAAAAGTCTTTGCGAATGCGGCGGAAAGCAATGCGGCAAGTTCGGTTACATTCATCACAGGCAGATTGCGGGATTCAAGAATCTCGTTCGCGCGATCCGTTGGAGAGTGAGCATCATGAGTGTCGCGTCGCTCGCGGTCTGCCTGCGATATGACGGAAACTTCTGAAACCTCTGGCCGTGTTGACTCTCAAAGGGCCTCCGGTTACTGTATCCATCTAATCCGGCTACTGTATCTTTCTTAGGCTGGATTCATATCGTTTGCTCTGCGGGCAACTGGGTGCAGACGAGGAAGAGGAGACCGCGTCTGCTCCGGTAATTGGGGAGGGCATATTGATGGCAGCGACCAGTAGTGTTGCGTCTTGGGCATTCAAATGTCCTGAGCCAGGCAAGAAGTTTGGCGTTTCTACGCTCTTCAAGAACGTGGGTTGCCTAACGCTGACGCCTTTTATGCATCTGCAATCACTCCTCCCTGTGTTTTGTAGCGGCGATCGGATTCATACGGGCCCGGCGACAAACCCCAAACAGTACCTATGGAGAGCCGTATCATGATGCGCGGACTGGAAAAACTGACCCACATTATATCTGAGGTCATGGGCCGTATCGGCTGGTTGCTGATTCTCTACTGCATGGCCTTCGGAGTATCGGATGTGTTCATGCGATATGTTTTGAACCAGCCGTCCCAGTGGATCGGCACGACCCTGCAGGCGGCTATGGTTCTGCTGGCTTGTGTCGGTGGGGTTTATGCCCTGCAAAATGATAGTTTCGTCAAACTTGATGTGTTCTACGCAAGTGCGAGCAAGCGCAAAAAGGCAATTCTGGACATCCTGACAGTGCCCATTGCGGTTCTCTTTCTGGTCGCGCTGATCTGGAAAGGCTACGACGCGGCCGCGTTGTCTTTGAAGCTAAACCAAAGGACCCCGACAGCGGTCCCGATCCCGATCTACCCGATCAAATTTGCGATCCCGCTCAGTGGCTGTTTCGTCCTTCTGATCGTGTTGAAACACTTCATCCGAGATGTTCAGACCGTATTGGGGCGCGGTGAAACTCAAGGCGAAACGCAATAAGGCGCTCACGGCGTCGGGCCCAATTTCCAGGCCTAAAAAGATCAAGAAATCCTAACAGTTAAGGAGGAAATACCATGAAAACTGACAGGTTTTTGAAAACAACACTGTGGGCGGGTGCTGTTGCTTTGACAGCAAACGTCGCAATTGCGCAGGATGGCCCGCCGGATGAAGTGACCGAGTGGACATTCCAGCCTGCTTTCGACCAGACTGACGCTGGTTGGGATAACGGTTTGATCCCATGGGTCGAAGCCGTCGAAAAAGCCACGGAAGGCACCGTGAAAATCCGCGTTGAACCCGCTGGCGCGCTGGTAAGTGGCGCAGAAGCCTTTGGTGCAGCCGCTGCCGGTCTGACCGATGGCTATGCCGGTTGGGGATCGGTTTACGGTGGCGATATGCCCGAAGGCATGCTGGCTTTTGGTATGGCGATGGGCGCCAACAGCACCGAAGAAGCGTGGGAAGTGATGTGGGGCAACCCCGACTACCGCGTCGGTGACATCGTGCAAGAGGCCGCACATGCTCGGAACCTGCACTGGGCCGGTTGGACCAACCAGGGCCCGAACGCAATGTTCACCAAGTTCCGCGTCGAGAAACTGGAAGATCTGGAAGGGCGCAAAATGCGGGCCGGTGGGCCTCAGGCGATCTTCCACTCCACCATGGGTGGCGCACCGGTGTCGATGAATGGTGGTGAGATCTATACCGCGATCAAACTGGGTACCATCGAAGGCACCTACTGGGATACCGGCGGGATCGATGACATGTCGTTCCATGAAGTGATCGACTATGCCATCATGCCTGGCTGGAACCCGGCTCAGCATCAGGAGATCTTCATCAACCTCGAAAGCTGGAACGCGTTGACCGAGTGGCAGCGTGAAAAGATCGACGGCGTCTTTGAAGAGGTCTACTTCGAAACCAGCCGTATGCATCAGGAAGGCGTTGAAGAAGCGCTGCAGATCCTGCGTGATAACGGTGGCGAAGTGATTGAATTCAGCGACGAGGAAATCGCGCGGATGCGTGAGAAATCGATCGCGGAAGTTTGGCCTCAGGTTGCTGCTGCATCCGACGGCAACGCGAAAGGCGTCGAGATCTACAAGCAGTTCCTCGCGGACAAGGCTGCCTCTCAGTAACCCCTTGGCACAAAACACGCTTTGTCGCGTGTAAAAATACTACCGCTGGCCTGACAAACAGGCCAGCGGCACAATCCGCAGATTCGTTTACTGCAAATTCTGAACGACGGCGAACCACTTTGCACTGCCCTTCGTGAACAGCCTCAAAGTAGGGAAAATAAAAGAACATGAGCCTTGAACTTATCACAGCGCTGTACTTCATAATCCTGTTTGTCATCATGTTCATGGGCCTGCCGGTCGCCTTCGGACTTGGCGGAACAGCGGTCTTGTTTGCAATCATCCTCGAACCCCGCGCACTTCTCTCGGTTCCCAGTGCGTTTTATTCCACTCCGTGGAATTCAATTCTGGTGACCGTGCCCCTGTTCCTATTCATGGGCTCACTCATACGCTTTTCCGGGATAGCCGAGGCGGCGTATGACGCCGTCTACAAACTCATCGGACACATCCATGGCGGATTGGCCATGGGAACCGTTCAGGTTTGTACCGTCTTCGCGGCAGTCACCGGCATTACACCCCCAGCGACCACAACGATGGGTCAGATCGCATACCCGTCTATGATGCGCTACAAGTACGACCGTTCCATCGCTATCGGGTCTATCGCCGCGGGTGGCGCGCTTGGGGCGCTGATCCCCCCGAGCGTTCCGTTCATCTTCTACGGGTTGCTCGCCAAGGTCTCGATTGGTGATCTCTTCATGGCGGGCGTTTTGCCTGGCCTCATGCTCGCCATGTTTTACGTGATCTACATCGGCGTGCGCTGCAGAATTCAACCGCATCTTGGCCCGGCACTACCCGCCGAAGAGAAGTTCACAACGCAAGAGAGAATGGCCGCTGTCTTCAGCATCTGGCCCTTTGCTGTCCTGATCGCCATCGTTCTGGGTGTGATCTGGGGCGGTATCGCTACCCCGGCCGAGGCCGCTGCGTTCGGTGCGGCAGGCGCATTCCTGATCAACCTCGCTTATGGCCGACTGACATGGGATGTCCTGCGTGAGTCGCTCGTCTCGACCCTGAAACTCAGCGGTATGGGCCTTTGGATCCTGATCGGTGCCACAGTCTTCCTCAACGTGTTCAACTCGCTGGGCAGCCAGGACCTTCTGACCGATCTGGTTCTGTCCATGCCCGGCGGCAGCACTGGCATCCTGCTGATGATGATGCTGATCATCCTGATCCTGGGAATGGTGATGGATGACTGGGCAATCATTCTGCTTTGCACGCCGCTGTTCATTCCGATTATCGACGCGTTGGGGATAGACAAACTGTGGTTCGGTGCTCTGTTCATCGTGAACATTCAGATCGCTTATCTCACACCCCCGTTTGGATTCGTGCTGTTCTGGATCAAGGGCGTTCTGCCCAAGGATGTCAGCATGGGCGATGTCTATAACTCGGTTGGCCCGTTTGTGGTTCTCCAGTTCGTTGGTCTGACGCTGATCTTCTTCTTCCCGCAGATCGCGACTTGGCTGCCCAGCATCCTGAAATAACCCGGAGGTCCAGATGTATAACCATATTCTCGTTCCGATCGCCCCTGACCATATCGAAGAAAACGCCGCAGCTCTTGAGGTCGCCAACCGTCTTCTGGCCCCTGGCGGCAAAGTGTCGGTCCTTTCTGTTCTGGAAGAGCTTCCGTCCTACATCGGAACATACTTTTCGGAAGAGCAAATGCAGAAAGGGACGTCGGACTTTATCGAATCGTTGAAGGCTGCGGTGCCATCTGACGACATCGAGACGCATGTTGTTACCGGTCGGCCAACCAACGCGATCCTTGATTGGGCAAAGCAGCATGGCACGGATTGCATCATCGTTTCGTCGCATCGCCCGGGTTTGTCGGACTACTTTCTTGGGTCAACGGCTGCGCGCGTTGTGCGGCACGCCCAATGCTGTGTCGTCGTCCTGCGATAGGCTCACATAAGCAACAAAGCTGATGAACACGACTTTCAAATCGTGTTCATCTCGATCCGTGGATCATACTTTTCCCATGATAGAGTTGAATTAGCTGATTGCCGGATTAATCTCGTCTTTGCGGCGTGCGACATAGTCATCCAGCTCTTCGCGTACGGAGAGATCCATTTCAGGCGCTTGGAAATCAGCCAGCATGGTTTTGGCACGGTCCCGGCAGTGCGCCGACATGTCATGCGCACCGGTCGAACTCCATTGCTCGAAACTGGAGAAATCCATCTTTTCCGGCATCGCAAATGCTTCGCGAAAATGCGCTAGCGTGAATTCGTCCCCGAGGTAGTGCCCGGCCGGGCCTGCACGACGCACAGCTTCCAAAGCATCCTCAAAACGCTCCAATGAAATTCCACCGGCGTAACGGGCCACCATCTGGTTCTGCTCTTCATCAGCGACAAACTTGGCATAGCAGATTGCCAACCCACCTTCGTCCCAACCGCCAGCATGCAACAACAGGTTTGCGCTCGCGTTCATCGCCGTCATGAGGGTGGTTGCGCCCTTATACCCGGACTGGGCGTCAAAGGATTTGGAGGAGGCATGGTTGGCCGATGTGCGCCACGGCACTCCATATTTTCGTGCAAGCTGACCAATCGCAGTGGTGATCAGCGCAACCTCAGGCGTCCCTGCCATGGGTGCTCCGGATTGCATTGATATCAATACGGAGTACTGCCCGTAAACGACCGGAGTGCCTGGGCGATAAAGCTGAAGATATAAAGCTGAAGATAGACCATTGCAGCCAACGCCTCGGCATTCACCTGCGCGATTGCTGCTGCCACATCCGCAGGTGTATTCGCAGCCGCCAGTACAAACGGAGGGCAGAGAACGGCCTGACCTGCATCCGCGAAAACGCGGGCTCCGTCCAGCATGGCCTGATCCCAGACCAGCGGCGAGTTGCCCGAGGTGTGTATCCAGATCGCTGTTGCATCATTCATTGTATCGCCTGCCACAATGCGCGCCATGGCAACGCAATCCTCGGCCCGTTCCTTTGAGGTTCCGATCCCGAACATTGGCAACATGGAAAGGCATGCCTGTCACGACAGCTTTCTTCGGCCCATCGCCCTTCTGGACCCCATTTCCTTCCGAATGTGTTGCACCGTTTGTGGTTGAGAATGGAATGTGGTTCAGCATTGGTGAATTCTGCGGAAGAGGGTTACATTGATTCGACGATGGGAGGACTTCGATAGGAGAGTGGGTCATGAGCCAACCGACACCGCCATTTCGCGCCGATCACGTGGGTAGCCTGTTACGTCCGGACAGTGTTGCGGAAGCAAGAAAGAAGCACTTCAAGGATGGAACCCTTTCTGCCCGCGAACTTCTGGAAGTGGAGAATTCCGCGATTCCGGATCTCATCCACATGCAGGAGGATATCGGTCTGAAGGCGGTGACCGACGGCGAGACGAGGCGGGCGTTCTGGCACTATGACTTCATGGGTATGTTGGACGGCTTCGACCTTGTCGTTCGCGACGAAGGGGTGCAGTTCGAGGGGATAAGGCTTCCGCCAGTGTTCCCGGCAATTTCAGGGCGTCTGGATTTTCCCTCTGACCATCCAATGCTTGACCACTTCCGGTTCGTTGCGCAGCATACAGGTGTCGTGCCGAAAATCTCCATTCCAGGGCCATCGTGCTGCCACTTTCGAACGGCGCCTGAAGACATTGCACCTCCCGATTACAGGGATCCAGATTGCCTGTTCGCTGAGATTGCGGGTACTTACAGAAAGGCGGTCCACGCCTTCTATGACGCTGGTTGCCGGTATCTCCAGATGGATGACATCTTCTTCGCTTATCTGTGTGATCCAAAGCACCGTGCGGATAGGGATGCGATGGGTCAGGATCCGGATTGGCTGATCGACCGATATGCCTGGATGATGGACGAGGCGATCCGAGACAGACCTGCCGATCTGGTGATCGGCATGCACCTTTGCCGGGGCAACTTTCGATCCACATACGCTGCGGAAGGCGCGTATGACCCTGCGGCGGATGCTGTGTTCAACAAAACCAGCGTGGATGTCTACTTTATGGAATACGACACCGAGCGGGCTGGCGGGCTCGAGCCGCTGCGATTGCTGCCAAAAGGACGGAAGCGTGTCTTGCCGGGATTCATAACGACCAAGCGGGGTGAACTTGAGTCGTTGGATGATCTCCAGGCCAAATTCGATGTAGCTTCCCGATTCGCGGACATTGACCAGTTGGGAATAGCGCCGCAATGTGGTTTTGCCTCGACAGAGGAAGGCAATGACATCAGCCAGGACGACCAACGCCGCAAACTGGAGTTGGTTGTCCGGACTGCCGAAACGATTTGGGGCGGTGTATAGCAGCTTCGGAGCCCGACCATCAGTTGCGTTTCGGCACGCACGTCGAATGGCGCAGTGTCGGTGAGACGGGGTTGAAATGCCTTCGCTACGGGGCGATTTCCTCAAGGTGACTCGCACAGCCGACCAAAGCCGCATAGTCGTCGTTGATGACTGTCACGCTGAACCTGTCCATGAAGTCAGTGAAACGTCCTTTGGAACGGAAGGCTTCGTCGAATCCGAGACTTGCCAGATGCGGCGCGAAGGCCCTTGCGATTCCTCCCGCAAGATAGATGCCACCATATGGCAGGTGATCGAGCGCAAAGTTCCCTACCGCGGTGCCGAGCAATCCAGTAAACGTCCGCATGGCCTCCGCCGCCCTGACATCAGTGCCGGCTTCGAATCCTGCAATGATGTCGGTAGATGTGGAGGTTTGCGGTTCGCCTGCCTCCTGGCCGAGCCATGCATAGATGTTTTCCAGCCCGCGGCCTGACAGGGCTTCCTCGATGTCGGGAAACCCACGTGTCTGCCTAAGGAAGTGAAAGAGCCGCAGATCTTCTTCGCTCTGGACGGGCAGGCTGGCATGGCCAGCCTCTGATGGCAGGACCATGTGGCGGGTGCCGGCGCAATGAACAGGAGCGATATTGAAGCCGGTGCCAATGCCGATCACCAGTCGCGCGTTGGTCGGACAGTGCCTCCCTGCCTTGATGACTTCGAATAGGTCGGTCTTCCTGATACGGCCAAGCGAATGGCCCTGTGCCTGAAGATCGTTCAGAAGCGCTACGGTTTCCGCACGGGAAGCGCGGGCCAACATGCCGGTATCGATGCGCCAATTGACATTGGTCAGTGTGGCCACGCCTTCGTTGACTGGCCCGGCCACCGCGACGCAGGCACCAGCGCAGTCGACGTCGCCCTCATCATGCAGAAAACGGCGCAGCACCGCCTCCAGGCTGGAATGCTCCACGTTTTGGTAGCGTTTCACAGTCCTGACCAGCAGACGAGTTCCTTCGGCGAGTGCCACTCGAGTGTTGGTGCCGCCGATATCGGCGACCAGCGAGAAAGCGTTGGATTGGCGGGCGGTGGGCATGGTTTGTCGTTTCGGGAACCAGCTCTGGGCCTAGACCCGATAATGCGGTATCAAGGAAATTGCAAAGCGCAATCCGCAATTGCACTGTCCCGCCGTTTGCGATCATGCACGTGCCCGGCGGTCGTCCCGTGCTTGGGTCGTTGGCAACCGGGAGCCGGGAATCCCTCCTTCCAGCCATTTCCTGCGCCTGAACCGGACTCTCACAGCGGAAACGGTCAGTGTCGCAACTCGGAGTGGAAGTGGAGCCCATAAGGAACGCCAACGTCAAGAATTTGGGATAACACCCCTCCAACCACCGCAGGGCAATCGCTTTAGGATTTCGTCATCGGCGGCCCAGGTCCGACAGCGGCGCGGACCAGCTCGATCAGGGCCTCGTCGCTCCAGCCCGCCTTCTTCAGTTTCCCGCGCATCGCGTCCTTTCCCGGGGCGACCCTGGCGACGTCCGTCGCGAGCCTCCGCATCAGCGCCAGGTTCTCCGGCCCGCTGTCCGTCCGGTTCCGCTGCCGGTCCCCGTCCATGGTCACGTCCAGGACCCAGTGCAGCGAATTCTCCACCGCCCAGTGCGAGCGCACCGTTTTCAGGAACCTCTCCGGACCGAGCCTTTCGACGGGGAGGAAATAACGGGTCTCCGTGCTCCGTTCCCCCCTGGTCCCGCGCGTCGCGGTGACCTTTCCGACGGTCGGCGGGCCGGGCCAGTGATGCAGGTCCTGCAGGCCGTCCACATCGTGGCAGACGGTCGCCTCCCGGGTCCCGGTCCTTCCGTGATCCCTGTCCACATCCCTGAAAAACAGCATCCTTTCCGCGTTCTCCGGGTCCTCCAGCTGGATGCGCACGTCGTCGTGAAGCGTCTCCTGGTTGCCCTTCAGGGCAAGGACATAGTTGCCGCCCTTCCCCGTGACCGTCTCCGCGGTCGCCCGCCGCCTGTGCATGGCGTCGGCGGTCACCGTCCGGCCCCGAAGCTCCAGCAGTTCCAGCAGCGCCGGAAGCGCCGTGATCCCGTTCGACCTGCCGTCCACCCTGACCTGGCCGGGCAGCAGCCCGCTCTCCGCCGCGAAGGCGTGCACCAGATGGAGCGGCGACCGGTCGGCGGCGTCCCGGAACGACCGGCGCAGCGCCTTGCCGTCGATGGCGGTCACGTCGCCGAGCCGAGCCCCCCAGTCGGCCAGCATCCGGGTGAGGACGCCGTGCAGCCCCTCCGGATCCAGAGCGTTGAACAGGTGGGGGAAGGCGTCGTGGCTCGGGATTCCGTGCTCCAGCGCCATGAAACGCCGCAGGAACCCCTCCTTCATGCGCCCGAAACGCTCCATGTCGGCGCAGTTCCGCCCGCCTGAAAGGAAAAACGGGAAGGCGATCGTCAGCATCTCCTGGAGATCGTGTCTCCTGGCGTTGCTGCGCCGGGGGTCGTCAACCCCATTGAAAAAACTGCATATGTCCTGCATCGGTTCCGCCCCGTCCGTTTGTTTTGCGGGGTCTCTGGACCGATTCCAGCTGGATGGAAAGTGGCGACTTTAAAAGCGATTGCCCTGCAACCACCGACGGCGGGCTTGCAGCCCAGCTCGAAATATTGTTTGGTTGGACCGGACATGGTGCTGGCGCAGCCCGGCTTGGACGAACCGGCCACCATCCGGCGAAATGCTACCGGGCGGACAAATCGGGGGAGCGATTTATGAGCGTGTTGGCGCATGTCCTCCTTGGGGGGGCGCTGAAAGAGCCCGCCGCAACGCAAGCCCTGGCCTACATATTGAGGGCAAATGCGGATATCCTCAGGGCGTTTGTCCGAGTGCTGCGAGACGCAAATATCGAGTTCGAGCTCGGGCACATAGAGGCCGAGCGGAAGCAAGGAGAAGGCCGGCCGGACCTGACGGTCCATGACAGCGAAGGCCGTGTGCGGATCTTTGTCGAAAACAAATTCTGGGCCGGGCTAACCGACAGTCAACCCGTGGCCTATCTCGATCAACTGTCGGAAGGCTATCCCTCCGGTCTCCTGTTCATCGTCCCCGAAAAACGGGTGGTCTCGGTCTGGAGGGAACTCAAGGCGCGATCAAGAGAGGCGGGACTCACGTTGACCGAAGAGGCCGAGAACTGGGTTCACATCGGTCGCAAGACGATGGCAATCGCGAGTTGGAGCCATGTTCTGGAGAGACTGCTGGCTGCCGCCGATTCCAAAGGAGACGAGGGTGCCAAGAGAGACATTCTCCAGCTTCGAGGGCTGACGCGCAAAATCGATTCAGAGGCATTCCTGCCGCTGCAGGACGACGAGGTGACCGACCAAGGGATGGCGCGCCGATTGATGAACTACATAGAATTGCTCAATTCGATCGTATCCCAACTTGTGGATGACGGAATTGCCGACACAAAGGGCTATAAGTCCTCTGGTACTTTCGACTATATCAGCCGCTATTTCCGTGTGCATGATGAATTCGAACTATCTCTGTCCATTCCCTTCAAGACTTGGCGCGATCATGGAATTTCGCCCTTGTGGTTGGCACCCCAAGACAGAACCATAGGCGCTTTCCAGAAGATCTATACGGACTTCACAGAGGTGAAGATTCTCAATGAACGACCTAGAATCCCCATTCGCCTGAAGACCGGAGTGGAAATGCAGAGGGTCGTAAATGACGCTGCCGCGCAGATAAAGAGAATCGCTGATGTTCTGCGAGGCGCACATCCAAACTGCTAGCGCAATTCGCAATCAATCCGATCAGGATCAAGGATACGAAATTCACAAGATATTCCGTCAAGGCCTGCAGCCGACGACCGTGAGCCAGTCGGGGTCGTCGTCTTCGCGGACGGTCCAGAATTCATCGTTCACGCGCGCACCATATGCGGCGCGAGGCTTCACGCCGAGGCGGCGGTAGACGGCGGTATCTTCGGGCTTCCCCCGGTAATACATGAGCACGGCCGTTCCGCCAGGCTTGAGAAACCACCGGAGTTTCTGCGAAACGAAGCGAGGGTCGGTGAGATAGGACGGCGCACCGAACAGGGCCGCCGCAAGATCGAATTTGCACCCTGACCGCGGCCAGTAATCCTTGAACCCGGTCCGCACCAGGCGGCCGCGGAATTCGGGATGTTTTTCCGCGAAGACGCCCAGCATCCCCCGGCTCGGATCGATGCCAGTATAGCGCGCAGGATCAATGTCCGCGAACCGGAAATCGATGAGGGTTCCTGTACCGCAGCCGATGTCGAGAATGTCGGTATCCGGCCAGATCTCGAGCGAATCGTAGAGCCGTTGCGCGTGGTCGACCTCCGCCTTGCTTGTGCGGACGCCGAGGTCATAGGCGTCAGCGACGGACGCGTAAGGGTCCAAGCCGAAATCGTGTATGGCCCTGTTGATGAGGATATGGTCGAGGTTTGCCCCCATCGTCCAGTATTTGTAGCCGTTCGCGGTGAAACGACGGTACCACCGGCCACCGAACAACTCCTCGACGCGCTCCACAGCCCGCATCTTCCGGAGCGCCTCGACGAACAACTCCTCGCTCTCCCACGTCCGCTTGAGTGTATAGGAATGCGGTGCGCCGGGCATAGTCCTCGCGAAACGATATGAATGCGTCTCCAGAAGCGCCGTGAGTTCCGTGCAGTTGTCGAAGACCCCGTCGCTCCATTCCGGCGCGGTCTCGAGAGGGCGAGACCTCCTGTCTTCGGAGATCATTGATCCCGATCCGCGCCCACCCTCGCGACTGGCGCGGCGCTCAGGAAGTCGTCGATATTGCTGTCGAACACGCCCTTGTCGTTTCCTTTCTCGATGCCGGTGCGCAGTACTTTCACAATCTGGTAGGGCTGGAGTACATAGGAGCGGTCGGGGAAGTCCGGTGGAGAGCGTGAAGCCCGGTGCCGTCGCCAGCGCTTCCGGAGGGCGCACGTCGACCATCTCCGTCAAGACCTGACGCATGTCAATCTGCATGGGCGCGTGATTCGCACGGAACAGGATCGGGAGTTGAGATTGTGTGATTGATAGGCGCTGGCCCGGGTGCGTTCAGCCGAGGAATTGATCGATGTTCGATAGGGTTTAGCCACGCGCGCCCCAGTTTTGCATGACGCCGAAGGCATTGAGACACCGGTGCGCAACTTGGCGCTGGCGCCCTCGTTCTGTGAGCCTGGCGAAGCAGTTTCGGTCGAACTCGATGAATTCATCGACGACCTTCACTAGCTTCCCTGTATCGAGATAACGGTCGATGAAATACCGCCAGCCGAGCGCAAGGCCCTGCCCGCCTGCGGCTGCTTCTATCAGGTAGACATAGTCCTCAATGCCAACATATCGGGGTGCGGGTTGGGGATATCCGACGAACTCGAACCAGTCATGCCAAGACAACCAGCCACGCGAGGATCGCGCGAGCCTGAGAAAGGGCAACGCACCCCATTCGGCGACGGGCCCGGCGAGGACCTGCGCGTGGGTCGCGGCGAAATCGGGCGAGCAAACTGGCGTGACGGCCTCGCTGAATGCCAGCACCCGGTCCTTGGGTGCGCTTGCTGCTTCGTCGTAGGTGAACACGAGGTCGGCCTCGTCCTCACCCACGCGGTTGAGCATGTCGTAGTCAAGCGTCAGGATACGAAGGCAGACGCTCTCGCCGAGCGCATGGCGCAGTGCCTGGAAGCGCGGCATCACGAACATGTGCGAGGTGGCATGAGAGCAGGCGACGACCACCCGCTGGTCCTCAGTGAGGCTCGAAGCCGCAACCGCACCCGCGGCCAGGCGTTTCAGGCACACGGCGACAGCATGATGGAAGACCTCCCCCGCCGGAGTGAGGATCACGGCTCGGCGGCTGCGTTCGAACAGGCGGGCCCCGATCCTATACTCAAGGTCCGCGATGTGCCGGCTGACGGTAGGCTGGTGTACCCCGAGTTCCTGGGCCGCGCGGACGAAGCTCAGATGGCGCGCCGCAGCTTCGAACGCACGCAGGGCGTTCATTGGAGGCAGCGGTCCGCCGGCAAAGTTCAGCATGACGAAATCGCTATCGAATCAGAGAGTTTTTTACATTTCACAAATGCACTCCCGTTTCGTTAAGTTTCTTCTGCCTTGAACCAGATCAAGAAGCTGGTTCGTCTGATGGAGCCATAGCGCCCCGGAAGTGCGCCAACCGAAATCAAATTTGGGTGAACTCTGGAATTAGGACAGCCTTCCCGCTTTTCCGAGGCATTAACCGAAAGGAGTAACCATGTCTTCCGAGACCTTCAAGATCATTCGTGGAACCCAGGCCGGTGACCGGCTGAAAGGCAAGGGCAGCAACGAGCGACTCTTCGGCGAGGACGGGAACGACTACCTGTTCGGGCGGGAAGGAGATGATCGTCTGTTTGGCGGTCAGGGCGATGATATGCTGAAAGGCGGCAAGGGAGACGACACGCTTTACGGCAATGACGGCAATGACACGCTGGGAGGCGGCAAGGGAGACGACACGCTTTACGACGGCGAGGGCAATGACACCTTTGTGTTCCGGGCAGGCGATGGCCAGGATACCATTGCCGACTTTAGCACGGGTCGTTGGGTCGAGGTGCAGAACCCGCCCTGGGCTTGGGGCAGGGAAGGCGATAACTGGATTTTCAAAGTAAGAATTCCTGTTGACAGCCCCATTCCAGTCCGAAGTGCAACACCAGTGGCGGTGTTGGGCGGTTTTCCTGCCGCATGATGTTGCGGATCGGCCAGGAAGCGGCGACAGTCCCCTTGTTGAGAAGAGAGGAGACTGCCATGCCCGAGGGCTTCCGCCACCTGACCCATGGGGAAAGATGCCAGATCGGCGCACTGAAGGAAAGCGGGCTCTCCTACGGGGACATCGCGGCCCGTCTGGGCCGTGACCGTTCGTCGGTCTGGCGGGAGCTGCGCCGGAACGGCGGTGATTCGGGCTACAGCCCCGGCGAGGCGCAGGGGATGGCGGAGGCCCGCCGCAGCGCCGCCTCCTCGGTTCCGAGGAAGATGACTGCGGAGCGCTGGGCGCATGTGGAGGGGTGCCTGGCGGAGGGCTGGAGCCCGGAGCAGGTCGCGGGACGGCTGCGGCTGGAGGGTGGCTGGGCGGTGGGCCGCCAGTGGATATACGAGCGCCTGAAGGCCGACCGGAAGGCGGGCGGGGAGCTGTTCCTGCTGCTGCGCCGCCGCGGGAAGAAGCCCAACTGGCGTGGCGGGCGGCACTCGGGCCGTGGCCACATCCCGGGCCGGGTGGACATCTCGGAGAGGCCGGAGGAGGTGGAGAGGAAGGAGCGTGTCGGTGACTGGGAGGCGGACACGATCATCGGGAAGGGCCACAGCGGGGCGGTGGTCTCGCTTGTGGACCGTGCGTCGAAATACACGTATTTACAGAGGGTTGACCGGCGGACCTCGGCGGAGGTCTCCGCGGCGATGCTGGCGATGCTCCGGTCGTCCGCCGCGCCTGTCCACACGATCACGGCGGACAACGGAAAGGAGTTCGCGGGCCACGCCGGCGTGGCGGAGGCGCTGAAGGCCTCCTTCTACTTCGCGACCCCCTACCACTCCTGGGAGAGGGGCCTGAACGAGCACACCAACGGGCTGGTGCGGCAGTACCTGCCGAAGGGGACGGACCTCCGGGCGGTCGGCGACGATGAGGTGAAGGGGGTGCAGGACCGCCTGAACGCGCGTCCGCGCAGGGTGCTCGGCTACCGGACCCCCGCCGAGGTGTTCCGCCGGGCCCGCCCTCCCTGACACCGCCGGCCCGCCTCCCGACAGCGCGGATGGCCGCGCCGGGAGGGGGTGGAACGGATCAAGCCGTCGCGTCCGTCCGGGCTCCGGTCGGGCTGCGCCCTCCCTGCGCCCGGACGGACGCGACCTGCCCCGGCGGCGGCCTTGCGCTGCCCTGAAAGCCCGGATATTCTCCTTCCGGACGGGACTGCAGCCGTTCCGGGGCCGGATCCGCCGTTCCCGGAGAGCCGCAAACCCCGCCTTCCGGCCATCTGCGCAGCTCGGGCTCCGCCCTCCCTGCGCAGATGGCCGGTGTTGCACTTCGGAATGGAAGTGGGGACAAAATACAGATTGAGGGCGTTCAGGGCGGATTCGAGGGCCTGACGATCACGCAGAACGGCGCCGATACCGTTATCGCTTACGGCGATGCTGGCGATACCATTACCTTGCAGAATGTCGAGGCATGGTCGGTCTCGGCGAGTCTGTTCGACTTTGTTTGAAGCGTGCCTGTCCGGTTGTCTCCTACACCCACGATAAGCAGTGTTAGACGTGGAGTGGCTGAGGAGCCGGAATAGGGGCTGTGGACAATCATGATGCCGCCGCCACGCCCGCCACGAGGGTGCAGCCCAGGATTCTTGTCAAGCTGCTGCGACCTGATGGGTTTAGCCGAGGATTTTTTGCCTCTTGTCCACTTTCTTTCCATTTTCGTGGCCTATGGTCCTGCAGCGCGTGCCGGGCGGATCAACCCTCCGGGGCATTACAAGAATCCTAGGCTACACCCCCGCCACGAGGCAAATCCCCGCCGCGAAGCTCGTGGCGGTCCTGTCACAATGTGTCGCGGTCGCCCCGAACTCCGTGGTTCTGGCGCCGGGAACCCGGACCGTCGGCGGCAGGGCCCTGCCGGGCCGCTCGCCAAAGGTGGCCAGCAGGGTGGCGCAGGCCCTGCGCATGGCCGCCATGTCCGCCCGCAGGAGCCAGACCTTCATCGGCGTCCGGCACCGCGCCCGCCCCGCCCGGAAGGACTCGCCGGTGGCGGTCACCGCGCCCGCCCGCGAACTCGCGTGCCTCGCCTGCACGATGGTCACGCGGGGGAGGAACACCTGGAGCGGGGCATGGAGGAATACGGGCGACGGCGCGTGAACCGCACCTTCTCCAACGTTGACCGACGGGCCCGGCAGCTCGGCTACCAGCTGGTGAAATCCCCTGAAAGTCCGGGATCCGTGAATGGCGTGGAATCAATGGCTTAGGGGTGTTTTGCCCAAGAGCCCTCCGAAAGCGGCTTCGCGTACACCCGGAGCCTCGTCCCTTTCGTATATATGGGCGGACCAATCCGCAAGAACCGGCCGGGCTGGGCCGAATCGGTCCGGAATTCACGGCTAGGGCCACGCACATCACCGATTCCATGCCGCCGGATCGTCAGCCCACGCTGGATTCACGGAATATCCGGGATGGATATCCGTTCCTTTCGCTGCCTCGGGCATAATCCGGCGATGCGCGGTTACGCCAGCGTCGAGTCAACAGAGTCCCATTGAAAGGGGCGGAACAGCGTCCGGAGCCCTTCAACACGCCGATCACCCGTCTCACCGGCTTGAGGCGAAGCCGCGCTAAGCCGTGAAGAGCTGTCGTGCGAAGCGCGTAAGGCGGTCGTAGCCGGTGTCGGTAATGGCAATGGTTTCTGACATGCCAAAACCTTGGGCAAGAACGTAGGTGTGAAACGTCATGCCCGTTTCAAAATGCCAGTCAGAGCCCGGAGCCGCTTCGAGGGCCTCGCCGCCCGATGGTTGCAGAAGCAGGCCGATCGAATAGAATGTCTTGTTCGTATAGGTCTCGCGCAGCCCTTGAGAGAGCACGCCGTCCCGGTAGATTGCGTCCGGCACGGCTGCCGAAACGCCGGGGCGCACTTCGTCCAACGCCGCATCCTGGATCGCGATCAGGCTCTCGACCACCTTGTGGTCAGTTTCACTGGCTTCCGCAACGCGAAAGGGGCGCATGAAGCGGGCGTGATAGTGGCGCACATTTGGCGTCGTCTCGATCTGGACGGCGTCGCCGCGCCGGAGAACGCGATCGGAATAGCCGCCATGCAAGTGAACCGCCCGTTCTCCGGATGACATGACGCCCGGACCCGGTAAGTCGCTGCCCGCCCGGATCATGGCGGCACAAACCTCGGCTGCGATTTCGCGCTCACTGACGCCAATGCCAGCGCTATCAATTGCCGCCTGCATGCCGGCTTCGGCCGCTTTTCCCGCGCGCCGCTGCAGGGCAATCTCGGCGGCCGACTTTCTCAGACGCATCTTGCGCACGAGTCCGCTTTCGTCGGTGAACCGGTAGCCGGGAAGGCAGTCGCTCAATTGCTGATGGCGCGCTACCGACAACGGCCATGCATCGGTTTCAACTCCCGCCTTGGCCGCCGCTCCCAAATTTGCCCGGATCGCCTTGGCGGCAACGGCAACGGGGGCGTCGCTGTCGGTCCACATCGCCCGACCCGGGAACACGGAGGTTGCGTCGAGATAGTACTCCTCGACATCGCGGCAAACCAGTGTCGGCTGACCCTCCACCGGAATGACAGCGAGTTGAAAGGAGCTATATCCCCGCGTGAAGAATCCGGTCAGCCAAGTCACCGTTTCGGGCTGGAAGGCAAGCAGCCCGTCAAGACCGCGCGCCTGCAGCTCTGCTTGCACACGGGTCAGACGCACCTCATATTCGGATCGGTCGAACCAAGGCTCGTAGATCAGCGGCGGGTTCATGCGTTCGCCTTAACGACATCGACGAACCGTTTCAGCATCGTCTTGGCTTCCGTGGCTTCATCTGCAGAATCCTTGAGAACATCGACGTTGGCGCCATCCTTCTCCATGCGGTCCCGGTTTTCCTCGAACCATATGGAGGCCTGTTCCCGGGTGATCTCGGGATGGCCCTGAATTCCCCAAACCGGAGCATTTCGCCAGCGCCAGATCTGGTTGTCACACAGGTCGGAGCTTGCGAGAACCGTCATGTCCGGGTGGTCGCCGCGTACTTCGTCGTTGTGCCAGACGAACATGTGCACGCTTCCGCCGAGCGCACCGGCAATCGGGTCGTCCCTCGCGGCCTCTGTCACCAGAAGATCCTTGTATCCGATCTCGCAGAACTCGCGGCGGAAGACCTGATCGCGCCCGCAAAGGGCCGAGGCTAGGATTTGGCTGCCAAAGCAGATGCCAAGCATCGGGATTTTCCGCTCCGCTGCAGCTTCGATCAGCTCGTGCTCCCGGTTAATGAACGGGATGTCCTCATAGGCCCCATGGGGGCTGCCAGAAACAAGGATCCCGTCATATCCGTCCAGGCTGGCTGGAAATTCGCCATTGAACGCCCAGCACCGGTTGACGGAAAGTCCCCAGCCTTCGAACCGATCATCCAGCTTGGACACGGACTGGAATTTCGGGCCGTTGCCAAGATAAAGTAGAAGACCGTCCGACATGAAGACCTCCTCTTTCTGGTGTTTCTGATATACCGATGGTGCGCCGAGGCGCAATGGCCTTGGATGCACCCGCCTTGGATGCACCCGCCGGAAGAGCGTGCCACGCCTGGCAGAAAGGACTGGGAGACCAATGCATATCGATCTCAATTCCGATCTCGGCGAGGGATTCGGACCCTGGAAGATGGGTGAAGATGCGGCAATGCTGGACATCGTCACGACGGCCAACATCGCTTGCGGGTTTCATGCCGGCGACCCCGAAACGATGCGACGCACCATTTGCCGCGCCTGCGAACGGCGGGTCGCGGTCGGGGCCCACCCGGGGTACCGCGATCTGATCGGTTTCGGGCGGCGTGTGCAAGCAGGGATCACGGCCCAGGAAATCGAGGCACTCGTCGCCTACCAGGTGGGTGCCTTTCAAGCGATGGCGTCGCTGGCAGGGCATCCCGGAACTCATGTCAAGACACATGGTGCACTCGGAAACGCCTGTGCGGACGACGACGGACTTGCTGATGCCGTGGCCCGAGGCATAAAGGCCGCCGACACCGGGCTCGCGTTCATGGTGATGCCGGGAACGGCGACCGAACGCGCTTGCGCTCGCGCAGGCTTGCGTCCGATCCGCGAGATTTATGCCGACAGGACCTATGACGACAGCTTCAACCTGACAAGCCGCGAAATCGACGGCGCTGTCATCCACGATGTTGAGACCGCACTGACCCGCGTCAAGGAAATGGTGGCGGAGGGCCGGCTGGAATCGGTGACGGGCAAGCGCCTGTCGGTCGAGATCGATTCGGTGTGCGTTCACGGGGACAGCGAGGCGGCCGTCGCCATGGCAAGGGCGCTGCGCGACGGTCTAGAAAAGGAAGGCTGGACGGTTTCGTCGACGAAAGCACGTTAGAGGTCGCTGCCGTCCGTCATTCCCCCAATCAGGTTGTGCGAGAGCAGGTCGAACGGTGGGTTGTGGACAGGTACTGTCGCCAACTCCAGCGAATTGCGCCAATGAGCCAAGCGGCGCGCGGCATCGATCGCGTCCGTTGTCGAGACCCTGCGAAAGCGCACGTCCCGGCCAATGGGCACCTGTGCCAGCCGGTCAAGATCGGCCGAAATTACCGTCGCGACCTTCGGGTAGCCCCCGGTCGTCTGGCAATCCCGGCCCAACACGATCGGGCTCCCGTCGCCGGGCACCTGAACGCTTCCCGGAACCACGCCTTCGGACAGGATATCGTGCCCCTTTGAAGACCGAAGAGCGGGGCCTTCAAGACGCAAACCCATCCGGTCAGACCGCGGGCTGATCCGGTAACTCGACGACAGGAGCCGGAGCCATGTCGATTCGTCAAAGTAGTCAGCCTGCGGGCCCGGAACTATCCTGATTGCATCACCGCGATCGCACCCTATGTCCGCGGGAAAGGATAAGGGCGCAATGTCAGCACCGCCAATGCAAGGAAGCCGAGCGCCCTGCGACAGCACGTCCCCGCCGATTCCCGAGCGGCGATGGCAGGAGCGGCTGTCGAGAACGGGCCTTGTCAGAATTCCCCCTGCCGCGGCCACATAGCTGTACACGCCTTTGCGCGGCGGGCCGATCATGACGGTGTCGCCCTCGGCCAGCAGCACCGATGATCGTTCCGAAACGGGTTTACCTGACACGGCCAAGGTCGTTCCGGGGCCATAGGCCGCCACCAGGACCGGACCGCCGACGACGCGGAACTCGGCACCCGCAAGCGGCAGCTCCACTGCCGCTGTGTCCGGCGGATTGCCTGCAAGCGTGTTGGCTAGCGCCAGTGCCCGCCGATCCATCGCTCCTGCAGTCGACACGCCGAATCGTCGAAAGCCGTAGCGTCCTGCATCTTGAACCGACACTCCCGGCCCACATTGAACAATCTCGAGCGCGGTCATCCCTCGACTCTCTTCGCAACCAGCGCGCCGCGCGCCGCGTTCCGGTCGAGTTCAGACCACTCAAGCGCGGAAACTGGCCGAAACCTGATGCGATCGCCAGGTTCGAAAAGGAATTCGGGCATTCTTCCAGGCTGAAAAGGGCGGGCCGGGGTGCGGCCGATGACGGCCCATCCGCTTGGACCTTCTAGGCTGCAGATGGCCGTTTGTTGCCCACCGATCGAAATGGAAGAAGCGGGAATCTTGGCGCGGGGTTCGGACCGGCGCGGCATCGAAAGGCGCCGGTCAAGCCCGTAAAGATAGCTGAAACCGGGCAGAAAGCCCACCATCGCGACCAGGTATTCCGGCGCAGCGTGCACTTCGACGAGGTCACTTGGCGTCATGTCGGCATGCGCCGCCACATCCTCGAGATCGATTCCGAAGTCCTGGCCGTAGGTCACCGGAACCTCCCAGAGCTGCCCGGCAGGCCTGGTGTCCACAATGGTGGATGCAAGCCGCAGAACGGCAGCTTCTATTTCGCGGAGGTCAGCCCGGAGCGGATCGAGAAAGACGGTGGTGGCCCGATAGGTCGGCACGGTCTCAACAACACCGGAAAGACAAAGCCGGTTCAGGGCAGCGTCAAATGCGTGGACAAGGGAAACCAGTCGGGCATCGATACGGTCACCAAACTCGACGGACAGGGCCGAGTCACCCAGGTGGCGGATCACCGGACCATTCTCGTCGCGATCTTCCTGCATGCCGTAGTTCCTCAGTCGGGCAAAGCTATCCCAAGGCCTTCCAAGACCCTGCTGGCCACCTCGATCGCCGTCCGGTCTCGCGCCTCGACGCCGGATCCGCCAATGTGCGGGGTCAACACGACGTTGGGGCAGTCCAAAAGAGGGCTGCCGCATGGCAATGGCTCGCTGGAGAAAACGTCCAGCCCGGCCGCTGCGATGCGGCCGCCGTGCAGGGCTGCGGCCAGAGCCTCCTCGTCGATCAGGATCCCGCGGGCGGTGTTCACCAGGATGGCGTCCGTGCGCAGCTTCGAAAGCAGGGTCTCGTCCAGAACACGTGCGCGGCCAGGTAACCCATGCAGTGAAACAACTCGCGCGGTTGCAAGCAGATGGTCGAGATCCATGGCGCGCGAAACCCCGTCGGCGGCGAGTTCTGCATCGCTGGCATGATTCGAGTGTACGGCAACGGTCATGCCCAGCCCCCTTGCAAGTGCCGCCAACTTTCGGGCCACGTGGCCATAGCCGACGAGACCCAGACGGCACCCGGCTATCTCTCGCGGATGGGCGCTTTCGCGGAACGACCAGTCGCCGGCACGTACGGCACGATCGGCCGCAGGCACTCGACGTGCGCAAGCCAGCATCAGCGCGAGCGCATGTTCAGCAACCGATTGCGCATTCGATCCGGGCGTGTTGACCACCCGGATGCCGCGCCGTTCGGCGGCGCCCTTGTCGATGCTGTCCGTCCCAGTTCCATGGCTTGCGATGATTGTCAGGTTCGGGGCCGCTTCGATGGCCACGGCAGAGAATCCGCTGTTGCGGGTAATCACGGCCCTGGCGGTCAACAGATGGGGCTTGAAGACCGCCAGTTCCGGCGAAGGTGCCACGAAGACCGACAGGCCGGCGTCTTCCAGAAGCTTCACTCCGCAACGGGCGATAGGCTGCACGATGACGCAGTCGGTCATTTGGGGATGTCCGGCGGGGACAGGCAGAACCGCATCAGCACATCTGCTCCGGCACTGAAGTCGTTGACGTCCATGTGCTCGTCGGGGTTGTGGCTGCCGTTCTGGTTGCGAAGAAGCAGCATTCCGGTCGGAACGCCGAGACCGGCAAAGGTGGCGGCGTCGTGGCCTGCGCCGCAAGGCATGTCGAGCGCTGGTTGCCGGGCTTCGCTGGCGGACTGTCTCAGCCCGGCGATGACGGCCGGGTGCATTCTGGTCGGGACGGTGGAAGTGTGCGGTCCGAAGTCGAACCTGACGCTTCGGTCGTTTTGGATGGTGGCCGCCTTCGCTTTCAACTCGACTGCAAACTCGTCTAGTGAGGCGAGGGAATTGCTGCGAATATCAAGCGAGAACCGCACAAGGCCGGCAACCTTGGAGAACGAGGCCTCTTCGGGGTCCGTCGCGACCTCGCCGAAAGTGACGCTGAGGTCTTTGCCCTGCGCCTGAAACCGGCACCACAGTTGGTCAAGCTCCACGACCAGCTGGGAAACGGCAAGCACGGCGTCGCGGCGCACCCCGCGCGGCGTTGTTCCCGAATGGGCATAGGTTCCATGGCAGACCGCGCGGCGAAAGCGTAGGCTGCCCCTGATATCTGTCACGATCCCGAGCGGGATGCCCTTCGCCGCCAGAACCGGACCCTGCTCGATATGCGGCTCCAGGAACACCGCCACGTCTTCCGGGGCCAAGTGTCCGCCGCCCAAGGCGACGTCGTCAACCTGCCCGCCCGCCATTGTGATTGCCTGCCGCAGGGTCACGCCGTCACCCGCACGCACCACCGTGTCCAGCTCTTGCGCCGTCAACCGGCCGAAAGCCGCGCGGCTTCCGATGTAGGAGGCCGAAAACCAAGCGCTTTCCTCGGCACGGATCGCCATCACGGTGATCGGCCAGGGCGGCACCCGGTCTGCGTTTACGAGCCCTGAAAGCACCGAAAGCCCCATCAGCACGCCCGCAGCTCCGTCGAAATTGCCGCCCTTGGGCACGGAGTCGAGGTGCGAGCCGATGACGATCCCCGGCGCATCGGCCTGACCCGGCAAGGTCATGTACTGGTTGCAGGCTGCGTCGGTCTCGCTCCCGATCCCCAGCGCCTCCGCTTCCCTGCGGACAATTGCGTGAGCGGTCTCCTCGCCCGGCCCATAGGACATGCGGGTGACGCCGCGCGTGTCCGCCGTCTGGCGGCGCAGTTCGGCGAACAACCGCTCGGCCAAGGCAATGTCCGGCGGAATGACCGTGCCTTCCAGAGCCGGGCAAGGATCGTTCATCGCCGGTTCAGCCGAGCAATGATGCTGGCCCGAACTTGTTCGAGGTGCAGCGCCATTGCCGCAGCAGTCTTCTCGCCATCGCCAAGGCGAAGTGCGGCGATGATGTCCAGATGTTCCCGGCAGGTCACGACCGCACGTTCCGGGAGAGACTTCAGGTCGAAAATCTGTGTCTTTCGGCGCAGGTTTCGCACGATGGCCGACAGCTGCGCGTTGCCGGCGGAATCCGCGATCAGGCTGTGCAGGGTGTCGTCGATCCAGCGTGTCTGGGATCGGTCCATGCCACAGCCGCCTGCTTCCGCCATGTCGATCGCGCCGTTCAGCGAACGCTCCAGCTCATCGAGCGCCGCGTGGTCGACCTTGCCCGCCGCCATGCGCGAGACCGCTGGCTCCAGCAGGGCGCGGACCTGCAGCGCGTCGAGATACTCGTCGATGTGCATCTGCTTGATCTGGACGCCCATCCGCCCTTGACGGACAATCAGACCCTCCGCCTCCAGCATCAACAGAGCGTCCCGCACCGGGGTGCGGGACATTCCAAGCCTGTCTGCCAGCTGACGTTCATTCAATTGCTCGCCGGGCCGTGTCTTGCCCGAAAGAATCAGGTCAAGGATCTGCTGATACGCCCTCGGTGCAAGCCTTTCGTCGTGCACTTTCAAGTCTGTCGACCTTCTGCCTGTTCGATCCCGAAAGGGCTTATCTGGTGGAAAGTTCAAGTCTCAAGCCCCTTTTTTGGCAGGACGGATCCGATCCAGAAGAGTTCGGTCCCCATGCTCCGCGGAACCCCCGCCGGAACATGGCGTAGGGGCGGAGCGGGTTTGCCACGCCCATTTTGCGCGTCGGTATTCACATGGTTGACGGATGGTATACCATATCATAGGCTTTTTGAAAGGCATTTGCGGCGAACCAGGAGGATGCAGACGCAAGACATGTCGACGGAACCGTGCGCGGCCACTCCGTTCCCGCGGGAGGAACATATGGCAAGGCAGGCGCGCCTGAGATCCGAGCTTGGGCGCCGAGGTCTGGACGCCATGCTTGTCTTCGCCCAGGAAAGCCATTTCTGGCTGACCGGCTACGACACCGGTGGCTATGTCTTTTTCCAATGCGCCGTGATGACAGCGGATGACCGCCCGATCATCCTGCTGACCCGGCGCCCGGATCTGCTGCAGGCACGTCGAACCAGCACCATCGAGGACATTCGAATCTGGTGGGATGCGGACGACGCCAATCCGGCAATGGACCTGAAGTCCGTTCTGGAGGAGCTTGACCTGAAGGGCGGGCGCATCGGCATCGAGTTGAACACCCACGGCCTGACCGGCTGGAACCTCTGGCGTATGCAGCATGTCCTGGATGGCTGGTGCACGTTGGTCGATGACGACCACCTGATCCGCAAGCTTAGGCTGATCAAGTCCCCGGGAGAGATCGCATATACCCGCAAGGCCGCGGAAATTCTCGACCGGTCGCTAGAGGCCGTCATCGCGGCTTCGCGCCCTGGTGTCCTGGACAGCGAGATCAAGGCGGCCTGCCTGACGTCGATCCTGCGGGACGGTGCGGACATGCCGCCCAATCCGCCCCTGTTCAATTCGGGGCCGCGTGCGGTTTACGGGCGCGGCGTGTCAGAGCCTCGGCGGATCGAGGCGCAAGACCAGATCCTCGTGGAGTATCCGGTCGCCTATCGCCGGTACAACGTCAAGACGGAATGGACCATCCTTTTCGGTGACGTCCCAGCGGCACAGCGCAAGATGTACGATGTCGCCCGTGAAACACTCCAAAGGATGACGGAAATCGCGCGCCCTGGAACGACCCTGGGCGAGATATTCGACGTTCATGCCCGAGGGCTAGACGAAGGCGGCTACGAAAGGCACCGCTACGGGGCAACAGGCTATTCGGTGGGTTGCACGTTCTCTCCAACCAGTATGGATGTGCCGCCAATGATCTACTCAGGAAACGCGACTGTCTGCGAACCGGGGATGACGCTGTTCTACCATGTCATGATCGGAGACAGCGACACGGGCTACGGGATGGGAGTCGGCCACACCCTACTTGTGACGGAAGCGGCGCCGGAAGTGTTGACCGGACTGCCGGGCGACCTGACGGTAGTACGCTGACGAGACGACAATCGAACCGTCCGGCCCGTTGCCGGACAACAACAAGGAGAACCTCAAATGTCATTCTGCAGTATCCCGCGCCGGAGCGCGCTTCTTGCCATGACGCTGGCGCTGGCGACGCCAAGCCTGGGCGCGGCCCAGGACGATCCGAAGAAGGGCGGAACACTCAAGATCAGCCATTCCACCCGGATCGCGACGCTGAACGTGCTGTCACTGTCCGGGCCGGCGGAATACCCGGTGATCGATATGGCCTATTCGGGCCTGACACGGATCGGCCCCGACAGCCAGCCGATGCCCGATCTGGCCGAGCGCTGGGAAGGCAGTGACGATGCAACCGAGTTCACCTTCCACCTTCGCGACGGTGTGACCTTCCACGATGGCACGCCGGCCACGGCCTCGGACGTCGTCGCCACCTACGAGGCGATACTGAATCCCGACATCCCGGCCTCGGCTGCGTCAGTGCTGAACATGATCGACAGCGTCGAAGCGGTCGACGACCTGACCGTGAAGTTCAGCCTCAAGACACCTTTCGCCGACTTCCCGACATCAACCGCACACGCCAATGCACGAATCTTGTCGGAAGAAGCGCTGGCCGGCGATCTTTCGCGGCTCGACGCAGTTGTGAACGGCACCGGCCCGTTCAAGATGGAAAGCTACGACAGCGCGCGAATAACCCGGCTGGTCCGAAACGACGACTACTTCATCGAGGGGAAGCCCTACCTTGATGCTGTCGAAATGCATCTGTTTCCGGATTTGGCGGCAGAAACCACGAACTTCCTGTCCGGCGACATCGACGTGATGTTGCTGGTCCAGCAAGCCGACTACGAGCGCATTTCCAGCGCGCCTGGAGTCGTCGCGCTGCGTGTGCCCTCGGGTCGCTACGTGAACGTGGTAATGCGCTTCGACCAGGAGCCGTTCGACGATCTACGGGTGCGTGAGGCCCTGGCCTACTCAATTGACCGCCAGCTTCTCGTTGACCTCGTGCTTGAAGGGCTTGGCCGGCCTGCATATGACAATATCCTGTCGCCTGAGTTCAGGTTCCGCATCGACACGCCAGAGAAGGGCTACGATCCAGAAAGGGCGAAGGCGCTTCTGGCCGAGGCTGGCTATCCCGATGGCCTCAAGCTCGATCTCGTCGCCTCGAACCGTCCGGCGATCCGGGCGCAGGTGGCAATCGCGATCAAGCAGATGGCCTTGCCGGCCGGCTTCGACATCAATGTCGAGACAATGCCGCACGACACGTATCTCGCCAACGTCTGGCGCAAGGGTGGATTCTACATGGCTTACTGGGGGATGCAGCCGACCGAGGACGCGACCTTCAATCTGCTGCTGACCTCGAACGCCTCCTACGAGGACACCGGCTGGATGAACGAGGAGTTCGACGCCCTAGTGCAGGCGGGTCGTTCGACCACGATCGAGAGGGAGCGGGCGGACGCGTATGCAAAGGCCCAGAAACTCATGCTTGACGAACTGCCCTATATCATCGCGTTCTACGAGGACGTCTTGACGGCCAGCAAGGAAAGTGTGCGAGGCTACACGCTGAACCCGATCAACCGGTATTTCTATCTGGAAAACGTCTGGCTCGACGAGTGATCACGTGACGCTAGGCTACCTTGTCCGCCGTCTTCTGGCGGTAATCTTGGTCCTTCTTGTCGTGACTTTCGCGGTCTTCGCGATCACGATGATTCTGCCGGGAAACGCGGCCGTGATGATTCTGGGCGAGTACGGCACGGACGAGGCCGTGGCTGCGATGGAGCGCAGGCTCGGCCTCGACCGGCCTTGGTACATTCAGTATGCCGACTGGATCAGCGGCATCTTGCGCGGCGATTTCGGCCAATCGCTGCGCCTGTCATTGCCGGTGGCAGAATTGGTCGGCGACGCGTTCCGGAATTCCGCGTCGCTGGCCGTGACGGCACTGATATCGGTCACGGTCATCGCCATCCCGCTGGGCGTTCTGGCGGCCATCAAGCGCGGCACCGTGACCGATCTCGTCATCGGCGTCTTTTCCTATATCGGTGCGTCAATGCCAGAATTTGTGACCGCAACGCTGCTCCTGATCTTCCTTGCAGGCCCGGCACTGGGGCTCTTCCCGGCAGGCGGATTTGTCTCCTTGGGCGAGAGCCTTGGAGGCTTCTCGTCGCACGTGGTTCTGCCAGCGGCCACGCTCGGCCTGATACTGACGGCACATATCTCGCGTCAAGTGCGGTCGGAGATGTCCGAGGTCCTCTCCAGCGACTACATCCGTGCGGCAAGGCTGAAAGGGTTGCGCGAACGCCGCGTGATCCGTCGCCATGCGCTGCCAAACTCGCTGGCCCCTGCCGTGGCGGTGATCTCTCTCGATATCGGGTATCTCCTGGGCGGAATCATCGTCGTGGAGGAGATCTTTGCCTGGCCTGGGCTCGGACGCCTGCTGATCTACGCGTTGGAGAACCGTGACCTTCCGGTAATCCAGGCCATCACCCTGGTTCTCGCCACGGTCTACGCGCTGTCGAACCTTCTGTCCGATATCGTGATCGCCATCCTTGACCCGCGAGTGCGCTATGCCTAAGGCGTTCCGGACGGCACCCGGCATGACAGCGCTTGGCCTGTTGCTGCTGGTCATGGGGGCGGCAACTCTCGGGCCGTTGCTGGCGCCCTACGATCCGCAGGCATTCCATCCCGCCGTCCGCCTTCAGGGACCGTCGGCAGCGCACTGGCTGGGCACCGATCAGTTCGGTCGCGACTTACTTTCCCGGCTGCTGAACGGCGCGCCTTCGACGGTCTTCTTTGGCCTTGGCGCTACGCTTCTGGGGGTGGGTGCGGGCAGCATGATCGGAGTGGTCGCAGGCACCGCGGGCGGCTGGGCCGACAGCGTCATCATGCGCATCCTCGACGGCTTGCTGGCAGTGCCCGAACTGCTCTTCACGCTGCTCATCGTCACCTTTCTCGGCGGCGGCATGGGACAGGCGATGCTGGCAGTTGCCATTGCCTTCACCCCGGGAATGGCGCGGATCGCGCGCAGTTCGGTGCTGTCGATCCGAACCCGGGAATACGTGCTCGCCGCCGTCGCGCGCGGCGAGCCCTCGCACTACATCGTCCTGCGCGAGGTCCTGCCCAATGCGGTCGGTCCGATCATCGTCGAGGCCACCATACGCGTGGCCTTTGCAATCATGATCGGCGCCACGCTGGGCTTTCTTGGGCTCGGCGCTCAGCCTCCCTCGACGGAATGGGGCCTGATGGTCGCCGAGGCGCGGCAGTTCATGTTCCGGAATGCCTGGACCGTGGCCGTGCCCGGCGTCGCAATTGCCATGGCGGCCATGGGGTTCAACCTTTTCGGCGATGCGCTGCGCGACAGCCTCGACCCGATGCGGAGTCGCTGAGATGGCGGGCGACAACACACGAGGCGCGGGTTCGGACACGCCCGTCCTTGAAGTTTCCAGGTATTCGCTGAGCTACGCGACGCCGTCCGGCCCGATCCACGCCCTAAAGAACATCAACCTACGGGTGGCGCATGGCCAGACACACGGCCTGGTGGGAGAGTCAGGATCCGGAAAATCCTCCTTGGCGTGGGCTATCCTGCGGTACCTGCCGGAAAGCGCGGCCGAGAACGACGGGAGGCTGCTTCTGTCTGGGGAAAGCCTTCGCGACCGGACGCTTCGCCAGATCCAGGAAATAAGGGGGCGGCGGATCAGCATGGTCTTTCAGGACCCCTCCACCTCGCTCAATCCCGCGATGCGTCTGGGGGAACAGCTTTCGGAAGTTCTGGTCCGCCATCGGGGCCTGACGTTGCAGGAAGCCCTGGAGGAGAGCGAGGCCGCGCTGGCCCGGACCGGAATCGCGAAACCAAGGGATATGCTGCGCCGTTACCCGCACGAGGCGTCGGGCGGCGAAAAGCAAAGGGTGGTGATCGCCACCGCCTTTGCCTGCAACCCCGAACTGATCGTCTTCGACGAACCGACCACGGCTCTCGACATCATCACAGCGCAGCAGATTTTGGAACTTTTCAATCAACTGCAGGACGAAACGTCGATTTCGGCGCTCTACATCTCGCATGACCTAGGTCTCGTATCCCGCGTGGCCGATGCCGTATCGGTCATCAACTCTGGCGAGATCGTCGAGAGCGGACCGTGCGCGGAGGTGTTCCGGACCCCCCGAAATGGCTACACCAAGGCGCTTCTTGGAGCGGTCCCCGATCCGAAGCATTGGCTGGGCGTCATCGAGCCGCCGTCCGAAGCGCCCGCATTGATGTCTGCGGAAGGCATTACGGTCGAATACGGGCGCCAGTCGATTCTCGGGCAGCTTCTGGCCCCGAAACCCACCCATCTTGGTGCGCAGGAGGTCAGCATCGAGGTCCGGAAGGGAGAGCTTGTCGGACTGGTCGGAGAGTCCGGCTCGGGCAAGTCCACCATGGGCAAGGTTCTTTCAGGCTTGCAGGAATTCGACGGCATCGTCCGATTCGGCAACCGAACCTTCGCAAGGCTGGCTGAGATTGACCATGCCTACCGCCGCGCCGTTCAGATCGTCTTCCAGCACCCCGACGCGTCGCTCAATCCGCGGCAGCGCGTGCGGGAAATCCTCTCGCGCCCCCTGAAACTCTACGACGTCGTGCCGCCGGAACAACTTGCGGAGCGTATCGCGAAGCTTCTGGAACAGGTGCGGCTGCCGCGAGAGTTCGCCGACCGGCTGCCGCGCCAGCTGTCGGGCGGAGAAAAACAGCGAGTCGCGATCGCCCGGGCATTCGCCGCGGAGCCCGAACTCGTGATCTGCGACGAGATCACGGCCTCCCTAGACGTGTCGGTTCAGGCATCGGTCACCGAGCTCCTGGTGAGCCTGCAGCGGCAAACTGGCACTGCATGCCTGTTCATCACCCATGACCTGAACCTCGTCCGCCAGCTTGCGCACCGGATTTGCGTCATGCAGCATGGCAGGCTGATGGACGCGTTTCACCGAGACGACGCCGAGGTGCCAGACCGGAGCCCCTATACCCGTGCCTTGCTGAAGGCGGTTCCGCCGCCGGCCCAGTCAAACCGCCTGATACAGAGACCGCAAGATGACGAACGCTCTTTCGCTCGCCCGTGCCATTGACGAGCAAGCCTGTCTCGGCACGCTTTCCGAAATGGTCCGGCACAAGAGCCATTCCGGAACCGAAGGCGAGCGTGCGCTGGCCGAGCGCATGGTCGAGATCATGTCCGAGATGGGGCTCGAGGCCCATATGCAACCCGTCGAGCGCGACCGAGTCAACGCCATCGGGATTTGGCATGGTACGGGTGGCGGCAAGAGCCTCCTGTTCAACGGTCATCTCGACACCAACCCCGTAAGCGAGGGCTGGACGGTCGATCCCTGGGGCGGGTTCGTCGACGAGAGGTTCATCTACGGAATCGGCGTGTCGAACATGAAAGCGGGCGATGCCGCATCGCTCTGCGCGGTACGTTCGCTGATCCAAGCCGGCAGACGGCTGAAGGGCGACGTCATACTCACCTACGTCGTCGGCGAATTGCAGGGCGGGGTCGGCACCTACGCGGCAGTGCAGGCGGGAACGCGCGCAGACTACTTCATCAATTCCGAACCCACGGACCTGCAGGCGCTGACCATGCATGCCGAAGCGTTCATGTTCACGATCGAGCTGACCGGCATCACCCGCCACATGTCGAAACGGGAAGAGGCGGTCGACGCGATCCGCGCGGCCTGTGACCTGGTTCCGCGCTTGACCGAACTGACCTTTTCCGATGCTCCGGGCGACGAGCACCGCGGTATCAACCGGGTGCATGTTGGTACCATCCACGGCGCACTGGGCCGGGGCTTCGAAGAATGGCGACCACCGCAGGTGGCGGATTTCGTGCGAATGACCGGATCGGGGCGGATTGGCCCCGGGCAGACGCAGAAGAACGCGCTGAAAGACTTCCGCGCGGTTCTGGACTCGCTGGAGAGGGAATGGCCGGGGCTGAAAGCGGAGATCCGGATCGAATCTCCCGGCGGCAATGCCCACATGCCGGCATTTGAAGTGGCGAAGGACGCACGGATCGTGACGGCACTGAACGACGCCTACGAGGCAATCCGAGGAGAACCGCAGCCCACGGGCGCGATCACGCCACCGGGATACTACGGGACAGATGCCGGACACCTGTTTGCGTATGGAGGAATGGAAGGCGTTGTCTGCGGACCAGGCGGCCGCTACAACACCATGCCGGACGAACGGGTCGATATCCCCGACTACCTCGACATGGTGCGCATCTACCTGATCACCATGTGTGACATTTGCGAGCTCCAATGAGCCGAGAGGCCTTTCAGGAAATCGAAGCGATGACCGCAGCCGGCCGCACGGTGTCGCTGCGCTTTCCTCTCCAGGAGCATGCCGCCCGCCTGGCGGCCGCACGTTCGGAACTGAACTGCAGGGGGCTCGATGCGCTGCTCGTCTTCTCGCAGGAGAGCCACTACTATCTCACCGGCTACGACTCGTCCGGTTATGTCTTCTTCCAGGCCGGCGTGATCGCCGCCGACGAGCGTCCCACAGTCCTGCTGACCCGGCGCCCGGACCAGCGCCAGGCCGAAACCGCCTCGCTTTACGACGAAGTCCGAATCTGGCTCAACGCCGAGGAAGCCAACCCGGCGGAGGATTTGCGGGCGATCCTGCAAGAGCTTGGCCTGCGCGGCGGGCGTGTCGGCGTCGAGTTCGCGACCTATGGGCTTACGGCTGCCAACGGCAGGCTGATCGAGGCTGCGATGGACGGATTCTGCAGATTGGAGGATGCGTCGGACATCGTGCGCCGCCAAAGGCTGGTCAAGTCCGAGGCCGAGCTTGCCATGATGCGCGAAGCCGGGAGGTTGGCCGATGCGGCGGTTCTGGCGGCTGTCGAAGCCGCCGTTCCGGGCACCACGGAAAGCGAGTTGAGCGCGGCGGCGCTCACGGCGATGTTGCGAGGAGGCGAGGTTCCCGCGGGTGGCCCGCTGGTCAACACCGGACCGCGCGCGCTATTCGGGCGCGGCATCGGCGGGCCGCGGCGGATCGAAGAGAACGATCAGGCATTGATCGAACTGGCCGGATCATTTTGCCGTTATCACGTCTGTGCAGAATCCACCGTGGCGGTAGGCAGACCCGATCCGCGGCAAGCCGGGATGATGACCGTGGCGGCGGATGCGCTTGACCAGATCAGGGACGCGGCCCGCCCCGGTGCGTCGCTTGGCACGCTTGACGAAATTCACCGCAAGGTGCTGGACGCGGCCGGGTTCGCCACTGAACGCTTTTCTGCGTGCGGCTACGCGCTGGGCTGCACGTTCAGACCCACTTGGATGGACGTGCCGCCGATGATCTACGCCGGGAATCCGTTGGTCATGGAATCTGGCATGGTGTTTTTCGTGCACGTCATGATTCCGGACACGCGAACAGGCGTCATGGCAGGAATAGGCCAGACATTCGCTATTCGGGAAAGCGGCCCGGTAGAGCTATTCAGCAACCTGCCCAACGAATTGTTCCTGCGATAAGGGCGAATTGGAGACATCAGCGATGCCACTTCTTGAATCCGACGCCAAGGGTGTTTTTGTCATTTCCGTGACGCCTTTCACCGATGATGGCGCGATCGACTTCGACAGTCTTGACCGCGCGATCGACTTCTATCTCGACAAGGGCGCGGACGGGATCACCATCCTAGGGATGATGGGTGAAGCGCCCAAACTCACGCTGGCCGAATCCCGTGAGGTTGCGGCACGCGCGATCGCCCGTGCCGGAGACAGGCCGGTGATCGTGGGATGCTCGGCGCCAGGGCTGGCGGCCATCGGCGAGCTGGGAAAGGCCTCGATGGATCTGGGCGCCGCAGGGATCATGGTTGCGCCGCAGGGAACGCTCAGGACGGACAGTCAGATTGTCGGATACTATCACGACATCGCGCAGGTTCTGGGCGATGGCGTGCCGATTGCGTTGCAGGACTTCCCGCTGGCTACCGGCGTCCATGTCGCGCCAGAGGTCATCGGCCGGATCGTTGCGGACATCCCCGAGCTGGTGATGCTCAAGCACGAAGACTGGCCGGGCCTAGCGAAAATAACCGCGATTCGGAAGGCGGAAAGCCGCGGGCAGCGCCGGATTTCTATCCTGTGCGGTAATGGCGGGATCTTTCTGCCTGAAGAACTGGTGCGCGGCGCCGATGGCGCAATGACCGGCTTCGGCTATCCGGAGATGATGGTGACGGTGACAACCCTTGCTGCGCAAGGCGATCTGGCGCGAGCCCAAGACTTCTTTGACGCCTATCTGCCGCTGGTTCGGTATGAACAGCAGCCCGGGATTGGGCTCGCGGCGCGGAAGCATGTGCTTGCTAGGCGGGGCGTGATCGCAACGTCGACGATCCGCCGTCCCGGCCGGGGCCTTTCCGCGGAAGCCAGGGAGGACGTCGACCGCCTGGTTGCGCGACAGGCGCGGCGGCTCGACGCACTAGGGTAGCGCCGAGGGCGCCGCCGCTGTCGGGGCGGGGCCGTCACTAGGTTCGCTTTCTCGGAAACGCGGCGTGGTCAGGCCATGGCAAGAAGCCGGTGACGACCGCAACCGGACGGCAGCGTAAATCCGCCTGCTCCGTAAGCGACTAAAGCGCAACGTAGCGCATTCGCCTTGATCCGCGGCGCCGGAGTGCGGGAGGTTTCCCCGGTCGGTTCAACGTGACCGGAGGACTGTCCATGACGGTGGATGTGGATGCAATGGCTGACGTCGGCCAGGCCCGGACGGTCCGGAGCGAGGCCGGGTGGGAGGAACCGATGGCGGCGTTCGGGCGCTGGGACGGCTCGCAGGCCAGCTTCCGCCAGACGCGGGGCGTGCCGGTGAAGACGTCCCGGAGCTGGCGCCGCAGGCGCGGCCTCATCGGCGGTGCGGTCACGGGCGGGGGCGTGGAACTGTCGCCCGGCGGCGGAGTCACGCTCCGCTCGCGCCGTTGCGGTTCACCACCACCGGGCTGGTGCCGGAGAGCGCCGTCCTGTCGGAAACCTGAGCGCGGGAGGGCAGCGAACAGCCGAACACCCGGGCGGCTCGACGGGGCCGCCGGGCAATGGCATTCGGTTAAGCGGTTTCACCGCTCCAGTGCGTCGAAACTCATGTACACAACTGAAATCATATTGCTTTATGCGCCTGATCATCACTATATCTTGATCCTTATCTGAGGACCTGTAGCGAAACAGTGGCGCTGGAACCTGCTAACCGAATGCCATTGGGCCGCCGGGGAACCGAGGCCGGGCGTGTGACCGGTGCCAGGACGGAATTGTCAGGTTCGGGTGTCACAGCCGCTCAATTGCAGGAATCCGTTCTTGACTTCTGGAGCTGTTGGAGACCCTAGCTCGCGAGAGCCGCAGCGGTAAGTGCCTCCGGAGAGAAGGGAAGCCGGCGAAGGCGCAGACCGGTTGCGTCGAAAACGGTGTTTGCGATGGCGGCAAGCATTGGGCCTGATGATGCCTCTCCGGCGCCGAGCGACCTTGCGTCGGGCTGGTGGAGTAGAACCACGTCGTACTTTGGGACGTCAGAGAAGCGTAGCACGGGATAGCTGTCCCAGTCGCGCGAAATAACGCCGCTTCGGTCCCAAACGACCTTCTCGTGCAACGCCCAGTTTGCGGCTTGCATTGCTCCGCCCTCAAGCTGGGCGGCGAGCCCGTCCCGGTCGACGATCCGGCCAACGTCCGCGACCAGAAAGACGTCTCGCAAGCTGATCCCGGCCGTATTTCCGACTTCAAGGTCGACGACAATCCCGACTCGATTCATTGCGTTCTTGTACTGACCGTTGGCGATGCCGCGCCCCAAGCCGCTCGGTGCAGGATTGTCTGCCATCCGGGATTCGAGACGGTCAAGTACTGCCAGTGCGCGCGGGTCCGAGAGATGCGCCTTACGAAAGGCAAGGGGATCCAGACTTCGGGAGCGGGCAATTTCGTCGACGAAACTCTCGATGGCGAACACGTTCAGGGCCGCACCCAAGCACCGCAACGCAGACGTGCGAAGCGGCAATTCCGGTACGAGGTTCTTGACGTAGCGTGTCTCCGCAATCTCATATACAGGATCTAGGTTCCTGTGAAGCCCGACCTGACGGTTGAGATTAGGCGTTGCGGGCTGGGGGCTGACGGGTGTCTCACGGAAATGGTTGGCCAGGAGCTTGGCGGGGCTGGCACGGTTCGGCCCAACGCGCGGCTTGCCACGAAAGGTGCCGCCGATCGCTTCAGCCGAGAAGGCGAGCAGTCGTCCGTCGGCGGCCACGGACGCGGCAAGTTCGACGGCGCCGGCGGGGCCAAACGGCTCCCAGGCATGTTCGTCCTCGCGGCTCCATTTCAGCATGACCGGCGTTTCCGGCACCGCCATGGCGACTAGCGCAGCCTCGAACGCTGCATCGTCGGCGGCGTTGTGCCCTTAGCAGCCGGACCCGGTCATGAAGGTGAGTTGCACAAGGCTGGAGGCGAGCCCCAAGCTTTCCGCGATGCTCTCGCGCAACACGTAGATGCCTTGGCTATGCGTCGTTATCTCGAGTCGGTGACCATCCCACAACGCCATGACTGCCGAAGGCACAAGCGCCCCATGCATGGTAAATTGCCGCTCGTATCGAGCCGCGTGGCTAGGATGGGCAAGTGGCGGCGGGATCGGAGAGCCCGCCCTAGGAACGCCGTCTTCCACGGTCAGGCGGATCGCGTTGCCTTGCCGAAGCTTGTCGAAGACGTCGGTTTCGTCGAGACCCTTGCCCAAATCCCGGTCGCAGCCATTCGCCAATCGTTGGGCGGCGCGCGCGGTCTGCCACTCCCGTACTCCAGCCACGGCCAGGAAGCTGCCGTCACGGACCAACCGCAACCCTTCCGATTTGAGTCGTTCCGAGACGTCGTCGTCAACCGCCCGGAGCCGCGCCTTGGAGTGCGGCGGCCGCACGACGCGGGCATGGAGCATTCCTGGGAGACCGAGATCGTGAATGAACCGGAATTCCCTTTCACCAGATCGCTTAGACCGCGCATTGGCAGGGCGACCGAATCGGCAACGGCCAGCAACGGCGCGTCCTCGGATATTGGAAAGGCGAGGTCGATCTCGCCTGCCAGATCGAGAAGTGGCATGGGCCGATTGACGTCCGGACCAAAGAGCTTGCCGTCTTTAACCGACCATCCTTCCCGCTCGGATCCCGTGCGTTCCGCCGCCAATGCAACGAGGCGTGCCCGGAGCGACGCTGCGGCCAAGCGAAGCGCATTGCCGGATTGCTCGACAGAGTTCGAGGCGGAAGTCATTCCCTCGTCAGGGGCGTCTCCGATACGCACCGCCGGAACCTTGATCAGTTCGGGCGCAAGCGCCAATTCCTGTTGAACGATTCCTGCGAGAGCAGTGGATATCCGCTGTCCGATATCGACCTTGCCCGTCCGAACCAAGAGCCTGCCGTCGGACAGTGCAAGCCAGTCGGACACAAGTGGATAGGTTTCGATGCCCATGTTCCGCCACTGGCGATTTTGACTGCCCTCAGCACGCTGGGGTGCGACCCGCGGCGGCAGAGATGCGGGTTGAGCGCCGCTTTCGTCTCGTCTGGATCGGGTCGGCCCTTCCGACCCAGCAGTCCGGTGACCGCCACTACGAGACCGGCGGTGCAGTATCCGCATTGCGCGGCGCTTGCCTGAATGAACGCGGCCTGCACCCGCCTCCCCGTTTCGGTGGCGGACAGCCCTTCAACGGTGACGATATCGCGGCCCTCAAAATTTGCGGCAGGGGAAACGCAGCTCAGCTCTGTCTTTCCGTCGATCAGGACTGCACAGGCACCGCATTGCTCCAAACCGCATCCCAGCTTTGTGCCCTTGAGCTTCAGCTCATCCCTGATGACATAGGCGAGCGGCGTCTCGGGGTCAAAGGCGATCAAGTGGTCCTTGCCGTTGACGCGAAGGGTCAGGCTCATGGGCTTGCTTTCTCCCAGCTGACATCGATTGCCACGTCTGCCGACCTGAAGAGATTCATCGCTGGGCAGCGATATTCGACATTGCGTGCCAGCCTGTCCAACCGCTCTTGCGGTTCATCGGTGTGAATGCGGATACGCATGCTTACCCTGTTGAAATTGGGAACTACGCCCTGCACGCCGCGGCGGCCGCGCTGGTCGACCTCGCCGTCGGCTTCTAAGTCGACTGCCGTGTAGGCGAAGCGCATCGCCTCGGCGCCGAACGGGCCGGGCGGCTCGGGCCGGAGGTGACCGCGACCGGCGGCAGGGCGCTCCGGCGGTCCTCCGGGGACGCCTCGGACCGCTCGCCCCTGCATGCCGTCAACGCCTTCGCCACCGGCGCCCGCCTGACGCCCGGCCAGGGTGGACGGGATCACGGCGATGCGGACCACCGAGGTCGGAGGCGACCGCCTCCCCGCCCTCAGGGGCAGCCGGGAGACGCTTCATGATGACGCGCGCATCCATCCGGCGGACCCGGAGAGCGCGGAAAGGACGCGGCGTTCCGATGACGTGGACAGGGGCCACGGGCGCACCGGGACCCGTGAGGCGACCGTCCGCCATGACGTCGACGGCCCGCGTGACCTGCATCGCTGGCCCGCCCGGCGGATGAACCACCGGTCCTGACCCCGGGGCGGCACCGGCGTGTCCGGACATCCGCAAAACCCCCTCATGACAGCCGTCGACGGCCGTCCGAGGCCGCCAGAACGGTTCGGGCGGACCCCGGCCGTGCCCTCCCACCGCCGCGCAGAGCTCTCGGATCCGAAAATAATTTGTTCCTGGATGTCCTCTGCCCAACGTATTGTAGATTGAAGTGGTGCGGAGGCTTCGAATTAGAGGTTTCGTGATTTCCGAGTGGAATCATCCAGGTGTACGCACCCCTCCGCGGGACTACACCCATATTCGTTCCGCCCACAACAAACACGAGCGATAGTCCAACCCGCTGGTTCGGTATGGCGTAGATGTCCTGATTGCCCCTTGGAGCTAAGACAGTTTCTTCGGACCGGATTAGGGTTCCGTTCGCTCACGGTCAAGCAGATGACGCATTGCCGGTGCCGGACCGGTCGACTGCCCCACAGTCAGGTCCGCCTCAAGCAGGACATTCGGGCACCGCTTCTTCCCACCGCGGATCGTGTCAAGGAGGATATCGGCGCATAGACGCCCGGCTTTCCGCACCGAGGACCGCGTGGCGGTGAAGATCGGAATGTCCCCTTCATTCCGGAAATAGGATAGGTCGTCATCATGGATCACGATGGAAACATCCTTTCCAGGCACGATGCCCAGATCATGAAGCGCACGCCGTGCGCCAATCGCCGAGATGATTGACGATACCAGTATTGCAGTCGGCGGGTTGCGGGAATCCAGCATCTGCATGGCCGTTGCAAAGCCGTAGTTTTCAGTCATCTCGCCGCCGAATATCAACTCGGGATCCCGGGCGAGGCCGCGCGCACCGAGCGCGTCCCTGTAACCGTTCAGCCTGCGGGTAGCGAAGTCCATTCCGTGAGGCCCGTTGATCAAGCCGATTCTACGGTGTCCGAGATCAAGCAGGAATTCCGTCGCGCGCGAGAAGGCACGTCGGTTGTTGACATCGACCCAACTGTATTCGCCCTGAACCTCGCTCGACCGCCCGTGAACGACGAATGGCAGGTCGAGCGCCTGAAGCAGGCGGACGCGGGAGTCATCGACCTTGGGGCCATGAATCAGAACGCCATCGACCGCGCTGCTCGCGGCGAGAACCCGGTAGGCTTCCGCCTCATCCTCGTCCCGCACGACGGAGAAGGAAAGACTGTAACCGGATCTGGAAAACTGTTCGCCCGCGCCCGCGATGAAATCCGAAAAAACCGGATTCATCGATTCGTGCTCCTTTGACACCGGTAGGATGTGGCCGATTGTCATGGCTCGTCCCGTCGCCAGACGTGCCGCACGGGAATTCGGGGCATAGCCGAGCCGTTCCGCGGACTCCATGACTTTCCGCCGTGTTCTCTCGCTGACCTCGGGGTATCCGTTCAACGCACGACTTATGGTTGTTGGCGAAAGCCCGATACGGCGCGAGAATTGCTTCAGATTCATCTTTCAAAGCGATTTCAATTTTTGGGAAGCATACGAATTTTCATCACAGCTGTCAAAGGAAAGAAAAATCAAGGATTGCGTTGACAAGATGAGAGAATTCGAAGATGGTCCGTCACACAAAGCGCTTTGAGAAAACCATCGCGGCTGCCAAAAATTCGATCCTTGGGTTCCGATAGAGGGAGGGCTTTGTGGACAGATCACCACTTTCCGGCTTGGCCCTGACGGCATTGGCCAGGGGTGGCGCATGCGCCGAACGTCTTTGGTCGTCGGCTCGCCTCGGATCTGGAAAACGTCCTGGCGTTGCTGTCGGACTTTGCCGCAAGAACTGGCTGCGGGAGACCGTGGCCGAAATCAAGGAGAAACTCATGTTTAAATCACTCGCGACCACCTCGCTCTGTGTGGGCACATTGGTCGCCACCATCGCAACCGACGCGATCCGGGCTGAGGCCGCGGATCTCAAGTATGTATCCGGGGCCGTTGGCAACGCGGTCGAGAACTTTCGGACACTTGTCGAGCCTTGGGAACAGGCAACCGGCCATACGGTCAGCCTCGTGCCGATGCCAGCGTCTACAACAGACCAGTTCGGCCAATACCGCCTGTGGCTCGCTGCAGGAAACGCTGACATCGACCTTTACCAGACCGACGTGATCTGGGCTCCGCAGCTTGCGGACCAGTTCATCGATCTGAGCGAGGCAGCGGCTGACCTGGCGCCACTTCATTTCCCCTCGGTCATCGAATCGCAGACTGTGGACGGAAAACTGGTCGCAGTTCCGATCTTTACCGACGCCCCGGCTCTCTACTACCGCAAGGACATTCTCGAAAGGCACAACCTTCCGGTTCCCACGACCTGGGAGCAGTTGACCGAGGTTGCGCAGAAAGCGCAGGATGCCGAGCGCGCAGCAGGAAATTCCGAAATGTGGGGCTTTGTCTGGCAGGGCAACGCCTATGAAGGGCTGACCTGCGACGCGCTTGAATGGATCAAGTCACATGGGGGAGGCCAGATCGTCGAGCCGGACGGCAGCATCTCGATAAACAACGAGAAGGCGATACAGGCGCTTGAACTCGCGGCAACCTGGCCCGGCACCATCTCGCCCCCAGGTGTGCTGGCGTATCAGGAAGAGGAGTCCCGCGGTGTCTGGCAGACCGGCAATGCGGTATTCATGCGCAACTGGCCCTATGCCTATGGCCTTGGCAACAGTGACGACAGTGCGGTCAAGGGAAAGTTCGGTGTAACCACGCTGCCTACGGGCGGGAACCATGATACATCGGCCGCGACGCTTGGTGGATGGAACGTTGCTGTGTCGAAATACTCGAAAAACCAGGAGGCGGCGATTTCCCTCGCGCTCTATCTCGGTTCAGCCGAGTCACAGAAGACCCGGGCGTTGATCGCCTCAAACCTGCCGACCGTGATGTCCCTGTATGATGATGCGGATATCGCAAGAGAGGTTCCCATCATTCCGCAGTGGAAGGATGTTTTCCTGCAGGCAGTGCCGCGTCCGTCCGCACCGACGAAGGTCAAGTACAACGAGGTCTCCTCGAAGTTCTGGTCGGCCGTCCACAATACGCTTTCGGGATCCGGGTCCGCAGCTGAGAACCTGGAACTTCTTGAACTGGAATTGGAAGAGCTACGGGGCTCAGGCTGGTAGTTTGCGCCAGCAGGGCCGTAGGTCAGGCGCTCCGGCGCCTGACCGCGACTGCCAACTCGGGGTGAGGAGGCAAAGTGTTGCGTGATCAAAGCCTGCAGGTGCAGCGCCGTCGTGCCGCGTACCGCTTTCTCGCCCCTATGATCATTGCGCTGTTCTGCGTGGCTGCATGGCCGCTTCTGCGCACAATCTATTTCTCGTTTACCGACACATCGCTCACAAACCTCTACGGAGGCGAGTGGATTGGCTTTGACAATTACCTCAGACGCATCGAACTCAGCTCGGGTCGCGTGGTCTGGCGCGGCACGCTGGCCGACCCAGCTTGGTGGAACGCGGTCTGGAACACGGTTTACTTCTCGGTTGTCTCGGTGCTTTTCGAGACCCTTTTCGGGCTTGGAATCGCACTCGTGCTGAACGCGGAGTTCAAGGGACGGGGCTGGGTCCGTGCCGCAATCCTGATTCCCTGGGCGATTCCCACGATCGTTTCGGCAAAAATGTGGGGCTGGATGCTCAACGACCAGTTCGGGATCATCAATGACATCCTGATTCGGCTGGGCTTGATCGAGCGCGGCATCGCCTGGACCGCCAGCGCCGACACCGCAATGATCGCGATCCTGGTTGTCGATATCTGGAAGACCACTCCATTCATGGCGTTGCTGATCCTCGCCGGATTGCAGATGATACCCCGCGACATCTACGAAGCGGCCAAAGTTGACGGAGTCCACCCCCTGAAGGTCTTCTGGAAAGTCACATTGCCGCTTGTGCGGCCAGCGCTGATGGTCGCCGTTATCTTCCGCATGCTTGATGCGCTCCGCATCTTTGATCTTGTCTATGTGCTGACGCCAAATTCGAAGGCGACAAAGACAATGTCGGTCATTTCGCGCGAAAACCTGATCGAGTTCGATAAATTTGCCTATGGTTCCGCGCAGTCAACGCTTCTCTTTGTCATCATCCTGATTTTCGTCACGCTCTACATCTGGCTTGGTCGGGTTGACCTGGGTGGAGAGGTCAAACGATGACCAGGTCAGGATTTGAGTGGGCGAGGCTGATTGGCTTCTATGCGATTGTTGTCGTCATCGTGGTCATCAGTGTGTTTCCGTTCTACTATGCTATCCTGACGTCCCTGAAATCAGGGACAGCCATTTTCCGCATCACCTATTTCCCGGTCGATTTTTCAATGCAGAATTTTGTAACCGTGATGACCGGTAGGAACTTCGTGCGGTCGGTATTCAACTCTGTTGTCGTTGCCGGAGGCACGGTTCTGCTTGCGCTACTGCTTGCCGTCACCGCGTCCTATGCACTGTCCCGCGTGCGGTTCCGAGGGCGGGGACTTCTGCTCATGACAATCCTGGCGGTCTCTATGTTCCCCCAGATCGCCGTGCTTGCCGGACTTTTCGAACTCATCCGCTTCATCGGCGTCTACAATACGCCCTGGGCGCTGATCCTGAGCTACACGATCTTCACGCTGCCCTTCACGGTGTGGGTCCTGACAACTTTCATGCGGGATCTGCCGATCGAAATTGAGGAGGCTGCCATCGTTGATGGCGCGACGCCCTGGATCATCATCACGAAGGTCTTCATGCCGCTGTTGTGGCCCGCGCTCGTGACCACAGGGCTGCTTGCCTTCATTGGTGCATGGAATGAATTCCTCTTTGCGCTTACCTTTACGATTGACGAGACGATGCGCACTGTTCCCGTTGCCATCGCGTTGCTGTCCGGCGCTTCCGAACAGGAAATTCCGTGGGGTCCGATCATGGCAGCGTCCGTCATAGTTACCGTACCTCTGGTCGTGCTTGTGCTGGTCTTTCAACGCAAGATCGTGGCTGGCCTGACCGCGGGTGGAGTCAAGGGATGACGACATGGCTGAAATAGAACTGCGCAGTGTAACGAAGTCCTTTGGGTCCTGCGAGGTCATCAGGGGCGTCGACCTCAAGATCGAAAGGGGCGAGTTCATGGTCTTCGTCGGGCCCTCCGGCTGCGGCAAGTCGACCATGTTGCGCCTGGTCTCGGGACTTGAGGCGATTACCTCTGGCGAACTGCTTTTCGACGGCGCGGTCATGAACAACGTGGTTCCTTCCAAGCGCGGCATTGCGATGGTGTTCCAAAGCTACGCACTCTATCCGCATATGAACGTCTTCGAAAACATGGCATTTGGCCTGAAGCTCGCGAATTTAGGCACCAAGGAGTCAAGGGAGCGCGTGGTCGAGGCCGCGAAACTCCTGCAGATCGATCACCTTCTGGACCGGCTTCCGAAGCAACTCTCGGGTGGTCAGCGCCAGCGGGTCGCCATTGGCCGAGCGATTGTGCGCAATCCGCGGGTCTTTCTCTTTGACGAGCCATTGTCCAATCTTGATGCGGCCCTGCGTGTGGCCACACGGCTCGAGATCGCGAAGCTGCATCATGACATGAAAGACGTAACGATGATCTATGTGACCCATGACCAGGTCGAGGCGATGACCCTTGCCGACCGGATCTGTGTGCTGAGGGATGGTGTCATCGAGCAGGTCGGGACCCCGGCTGAACTATACGATCGCCCGAACTCAATCTTCGTTGCCGGTTTCATCGGCAGCCCAAAAATGAACTTCCTGACCGGTCGATTCGCCGAAGCCTATGATTGCGCCACCCTCGGCATCCGATCGGAACACATCACCGTGGATGGCGAGGCACCGGTCTGGAAGGGCAAGATCGTGCATACAGAAGATCTCGGCTCCGATCACTATCACTTTGTCGCCATTGGATCGGATGCACCGATGGTCGTTCGCCGTGAAGGCAGGATGCAACGCGCCTTGGGATCTGAAATCGGAATTTCACCGATCGCCGAGCACATTCATCGTTTTGACAAACTTGGCAGGCCCATTCGCTGATCAGGCGAGCGTCGAACAGACTGGGGATTTGGTCGTTCCGGGAAACCGGCAATTGAGAGGGAATCTATCCATGACCAAGATTGTTCTTGTCGGTGCCGGGAGCCTCCAGTTCGGCACCGGAATGCTGGGCGATGTGTTCGGCTCGCCGGTGCTCAATGGTTCCGAGATCGTGTTGAATGACATCAACGTGGACGCCGCCGAGCGTATGCGTGTGATTGCGCGGAATTACGTGGAGTCGAAGGGGCTTGACCACAGGGTGAGTGTCGAGCCCGACCTGTCCGAGGCGTTGCGGGGGGCGGACTACGTGGTGATCTCCATTGAGGTTGGCGACCGCTTCGGTCTCTGGGATCTCGACTGGAAGGTGCCCCGGCAATATGGCATCCAGCAGGTCTACGGGGAAAACGGAGGTGCGGGGGGGCTCTTTCACGCGTTGCGCATAATCCCCCCGATACTCGATATCTGCGGCAGGGTGATGGAGACCGCCCCGGACGCGACGGTCTTCAATTTCTCCAACCCTATGAGCCGGATCTGCACAGCGGTGCATCGGAAGTTCCCCGAACTCAGTTTTGTGGGCATGTGCCACGAGATCGCCAGCCTCGAGCGTCACCTGCCGCCGATGCTCGGTGTGGGCCGGTCGGACATCCGCTATCGTGCGGGCGGATTGAATCACTTCTCCGTCCTGACGGATATCACCTATGTGGCAACCGGTGAGTCGGCCTACGATGATGTCCGCAGGCTTGCCCCAGACTATTTCAGCGGGCTGGTCGGGTATTCGGAAATCCTAAACGCCTCCCGCAATTCGGGCAGTGCAGTCGAAACCGAAGGCTGGATGAAGATCGATACGGGGCATGTTTCCGAGGTTCGCGCCTGGTCCGATCGATGGCTGTTCAAGGAGGTCCTTGAGAAGTTCGGGGCGTTGCCCATCACATCCGACAGCCATTTCGGAGAGTATGTCCAATGGGCGCATGACTGTTCGGACCACCGAGGGATTCTCGATTTCTACACCTACTACCGGAGTTTTCTCGGCGGGGGTGTGGCCAGTATCCGGGAAGAGACCCGTGAGCGCGTGGTTCCAATCATTGAGGGCGTGCTGACCGGTGACAGCTACGAGGAGGCGGCGGTGAACGTCCCAAACAGGGGTTTCATTCGCGACTTGCCTGATTGGCTGGTCGTCGAGGTGCCGGCAATGGTGGGCGAAACCGGTGTCCATGGCATTGCGGTGGAGGTTCCGGCAGGGGTCCGCGGGCTTTTGACCAACCAGATCGGCATACACGACATGACGGCGAACGCGGTGCTCGAAAGAAGCCGGGACCTCGTGGTTCAGGCACTGCTTGTGGATCCCGTCGTCACCGTTTCAAAAGGCATCCCCGAACTGGTGGACCACATGATCGCAGAGCAGTCCCCCTGGCTCGACTATCTGTCCTGAAACGCGGATCCGCAGGCGGACCGTCGCCAACCTCCCGAAATTCCCGCCCCACATCGTCGAGGGCTTCCGGGCCGTGCTCGGGGGCGCCGTCGCCGTCCGCGACGTCGGCGACCTCATGCAGGTGGATCGCTCACTTCCGCACGGCCATGTGGCCGCCGTCCTCGGCACCGCCCGGGACCTCGGCCTCGAGCGCCTCCTCCACCGCACCCGCGGCCGTCGTGGCGCGGGTGCTGTCACCGGATTCGAAGCCCGCCACCGCCCGGCGGCTGTCGCCCGAGACCGCGACGGGCAGCCTCGGCGCCCTGCCTGGCCTCGGACCCGTCACCGGCAACGAGGTTCCCGCCATGCCTGACTGGCTGCTGAGGCGCCAGTCCTGGATCGGGCGGAGCCTGGCCAACAGGCACCTGAAGGGCGGTGGCACGCTGGTCCTGTACGACGTTTCCCCGGGTTGTCTGGAGGGCACCTGCTGCCCGCTGGCGGCCTTCGGCCACAGCCGCGACGGAAAGAAGGGCAGGCTGCAGGTCACCTACGGGCTGCTGTGCGCCGCCGACGGCTGCCCGGTCGCGGTGGAGGTCTTCCCGGGCAACACGTCGGACCCGTCCACGGTGGCCTCGCAGGTCAACAGGATCCGCAGGCGCTTCGGCATCGACCAGGTGGCGCTGGTGGGCGACCGGGGGATGCTGACGACGGCGCGCATCCGCGGGGATCTGGAACCGGCGGGGCTCGACTGGATCCCGGCCCTGAAGACGCGGGACATAAGGAAACTGCTCAGGGAAGGCGCGGACGGCGGCCCGGCCCCGCTGGAGCCGGAGGCGCCGGTCCCCGATGCCGTGGCGGAGGTCACGGGCCCTGACCTGCCCGGCGAGCGGCTGATGGTCTGCCTGAACCCACGGCTGCGGCGGGAGCGGGCCAGGAAGCGCGAGGCCCTGCTCCGGGCCACGGAGGAGGCGCTCCACAGGATCGCGGCGTCGGTGCGCTCGGGTCGGCTGAAGGGCCGGAAGGCCATCGACCGGCGCGTGGGCCGGGACGTGAACCGCCGGAAGGCCGGCAGGCGCCTCGAGGTCGACGTCACCGAAGACGCCATCACCTGGCGCCGCCGGGAGAGCAGGATCGCGGCGGAGGCACGGCTCGACGGCGTGTACGTCATCCGCACCAGCCTCGACGCGGAGGCCATCGGAACGGAGGCTGCCGTGGAGGCCTGCAGGAGCCTGGCGACGGGCGGGCGGGCGTTCCGGAACGGGAGGGGCGGTCTCCGCATCCGCCCGGTATACGTCCACTCCGCCGACCATGTCCGCGCCCACGTGTTCCTCTGCATGCTGGCGCTGCACGTGGAATGGCACATGCGCCGCCGCCTCGCTCCGATGCTGTCCGGGGACGACGGCCGCGAGGGCGCGCGGGCAAGGCGGAACCCGCCGGTGGAGAGGGCCGGGGTCCCGGCGGGCGCGAAGGCCAGGGCCGACACGAAGCGCACCGTCGACGGGCTGCCCGTGCACAGCCTGCGCACCCTGCCCGGCGACCTGTCGGGTCTGGCGCTGAACCAGCTGCGTCTGCCGGGCCACGGCGACAGCCTGCTGACGGTCGTCACCAAACCCACCCCGGTCCAGAAACGGGCCTTCGGGCCTCTCGGAGTGAAGCCGGACCGAAACGTTCCCATAAGGATGACAGGTTGACCGACGGCCTCAGGGCCGGAAAACCAGATAAAATCAGCAGGATGGCTCAGAAAAATGACTTTCACTATTCCTGAAGTTCCGTCTAATGATGTCTAAACAATGGTTATAAATCAGAACGTTGACAGCGGATGACTTTCAGGCTGCCAGAAATTCCCACCAGTGAGATTCCGGTCCGGTTTCCGGCGTGGCGCGGGCGGCGCGCATGACCGGCATGGGGCTGTCGCCGTCCACGGGAAGGTCGGTGACTCAGGAGAACCTTTTCCGTCTCTCCTCCACGCGGTGGCGCCTCGCGATGTATGTCCTTTTGATGACCGTCTCCCGGCATCCGGTGACGCTGGCCCTGATGTCGGGATGGGAGGCGCTGGCCGGCGCGCCGTTCAGGTGGCGCAGTTCGTGCCGGGTGCCGTCGGCGTCGGTGAACCGGGCCGCGCGGGTGTCGGGGCTGGCGGACAGCTGGCCGTGGCCGCCGGGTCTCCCCCGGGGACGGAGCGGAGGCCGTGCCGCCGCAGGCGGGCGATGTGGGCTCCGCTGGACGCGGGGCCGTCCTGCGGGACGATGGCCTTCAGGCGCCGATGCCCGCGCCGGAGGTCGTCGACGGACCGTGCCGTGGCGTTGCGCCCGCAGCCGTTCCTCCTGTCCCCGTCGGTCCTGGCGACCGGCTCCGGGGCCAGCGGCGGCGTCTCGCGGCGGTCGGGATGGTGGACCACGGCGGCGGGCATGCCGTGGGAATGGCCCTTCGACCCGTCACTGTGGCTGGCGACGCGGCAGTGGTGGCGGTGGACGGATTCCGGGCTGAAATGGCCGCCCCATTCCAGTCCGAAGTGCAACACCAGTGGCGGTGGTGACCGGTTCTGCTGCCGCATGATGTTGCGGATCGGCCAGGAAGCGGCGACAGTCCCAGCAACGACGCATAGGAGACCGCCATGCCCGAGGGCCATCGCCACCTGACTCATGGGGATGGATGCCGGATCGGCGCGCTGAAGGAAAGCGGGCTCTCCGACGGGGCGTTCGCTGCCCGTCCGGGCCGTGACCGCCCGTCGGTCTGGCGGGAGCTGCGCCGGAACGGCGGGGATTCGGGCTACAGCCCCGGCGAGGGGCGGGGGAAAGCGGAGGTGCGCGGCGGGGCGTCCAGGGTCCCCCGGAGGATGACGGCGGAGCGCCGGGCGAGCGTCAATGGGTTTCCGGGGAGGGCTGGAGCCCGGAGCGGATCGCGGGACGGCTGCGTCCGGGGGCGGCTGGGCGGTGGGCCGCCAGTGGACATCCGGGTATCCGAGGCCGACAGGAAGGCGGGCGGCGGGCTGTTCCCGCTGCTGAGGCGGCGCGGCAGAAAACCGAACCGGGGGGTGGCAGGCACTCCGGCCGGGGCCACATCCCGGGCCGGGTGGACATCTCCGGGAGGCCTGCGGAGGTGGAGGGCAGGGAGCGTGTGGGCGACCGGGAGGCGGACACGATCATCGGGAAAGGCCACAGCGGGGCGGTGGTCCCGCTCGTGGACCGCGCCTTGAGATACACGTATTCACGGAGGGCTGGCCGGCACACCTCGTCCGCGGTCTCCGCCCCGATGCCGGCGATGCCGCCGCCGTCCGACACCCCCGTCCACACGGTCACGGCGGACAACGGCAGGGAGTTCGCGGGCCACGCCGGCGTGGCGGAGGCGCTGAAGGCCGGCTTCCACTTCGCGACCCCCCAGCACTCCTGGGAAAGGGGCCCGACCGGGCACACCAACGGGCTGGTGCGGCAGTACCTGCCGAAGGGGACGGACCTGCGGGCGGTCAGCGACGATGAGGTGAAAGCGGTGCAGGACCGCACGGACGCGCGTCCGCGCAGGGTGCCCGGCTACAGGACGCCCGCCGAGGTGTTCCACCGGGTCCGCCCTCCCTGACGCGGCCCGCCCGCCCCCACCGGGAGGGGTGGACAGGATTTCGACGTCGCGTCCGTCCGGGCTCCGGTCGGGCTGCGCCCTCCCTGCGCCCGGACGGACGCGACCCGCCCCGGCGGCGGCCCTGCGCTGCCCGGAAAGCGCCGCCAGGCTCTCCCGCGAAGGGACTCCAGCCGTCCCGGGCCCGGAATCACCGGCGCCAGGGGGCCGGTGTTGCACTTCGGACTGGAAGTGGGGCATCTCTTTCGGTCATCGCGTCGTAACATCGCCCGCTGGGCATTGGTTGCATCAATCCGTGTCTTGATGCCGACATCAGGGACTGGAACAGCGGTTAATCTGGCAGGGATAGCCAACTCCGGAAAACCGGGCCGAGGAAGCGGCCAGTTCCTGATCATATGGAGTCCCCGTCGCACGGCATCGTTGATGTCAACTGGCTCAAGAGCGTCAAGACCAAGATCGGTGAAGTGACGGGGTCCAGACCGTGCGGAAGCAGAAGTGCAGTGCCGCCCTTCAACACGTAAGGGACGGAACGGAGGGCACGGGCGACTTTGCGCATAACGTCCTGATGACGCAGGTGCTCCGGTGTCATTGATCACTCCCATACAACCGTGGGTAGCCAAGCGTCATAGAGTTGCTCGGCGAATCCGTCTATCTGACGGCGGAGCGGTACAAGAAAGTTATGGACGAGCCGGTCGACCTGATCTTCGGTGTCAAGCCAGGCGTTGATGGCCCGCACCGTGGCCTGGCGCCGCAGGCTCAATGGCCGGTTCGTATCCGCGATGCGACCAAGACGCATCTGGTCGTTCATCACGATATCAGCGATCGCACGGAAATGATCGGCCACCCAGACCGGCCCTCGAATATCCCGGCGATGGATGTCCGAAAGCATATGTGCCATATCACGCACGCCCTGGTCACCCAGAGTGGGGGTGGTGTCCGGACATTCCCCCTCACCGGCGCAGGGCAGATGGGTCGCACCTTCCCCGGCAGGGGAGAACAACACAAAGTCATGCCAATCGCCTGTCACTTCCCCCTCGATACGCAGGTTCAGGGCGGTCACCATGGAAATGTAGCGAAGCGGGCGCGTGACGGGTATGGGACGCGGCCGCAGGAGACGGTCATGATCAGCCTTACCCCCGGACACGGTTCCTGTCCCATCGCTCCGGGCGGTGCGGACCGCCAACATCGTGGAACACTCTCCCTTTCGGTCATGATGCGCCTGTTCGGTCACGTGCGGTCCAATTGCTGGCGTTCCGGCTGTCACACGCAGCGACGCCTTTCATTTCGATATCGCATGAAAGTCGCGAACCCTCAACAGGCCAGCGGCACTTAGATCCCGCCTTTCGGCCATTCTGTTGGCATGGGCTTTGCCCTGGATGCGGAAATCGCCGGTTTTGCATTTCGGAGCGGAAGTGGGAGCCACGACCGCGAGATCAACCGTGATCCAGGAAACGCACCTTTCCGATGTGCGGATGGTTCCGGTTGCGCTCGGCATAGTCGATCCCGTAGCCCACGACAAACTCGTCAGGAATTTCGAATCCCGTCCAGGTCGCCTTGATGTCGATCTCGCGTCGCGAGGGTTTGTCAAGCAGGGCGATGGTCTCCAACCGCTTGGGACCGCGTGTCGTCAGTAACTTCGTTACATGCGCGAGCGTATATCCGGTATCGACGATGTCCTCCACAACCAGCACGTCCCGACCGCCGATTTCACCACGGAGATCCTTGAGAATCCGGACTTCGCGGCTCGACTCGGTCGAATCGCCGTAGGAAGACGCCTCGATGAAATCGACCTCTACCGGCAGGTCCAGTTCGCGAACGAGATCGGCGATGAACACAAAGCTGCCGCGCAGGAGTCCGACGACCACCAGCTTGTCGGTTTCGCTGAATGCCTCGGTGATTTCCGCCGCCAATTCCTCGACCCTGGCCGCTATGGCCTTGGCCGATATCATCTGGTCAATGACGTAAGGCCTGCTCGCCATTCCGCGTCCCCTTGCAATTCACGGGCAACAATACGAAATGCTGGCCGCAAACAAAACTGGCGAAGACGTTTATGCCCACCCATAGTGAAACCAGAGCGTTGCCATACTCGGCGGAGCAGATGTACGATCTGGTTGCCGATGTTTCCGAATATCCGGGATTCCTGCCTTGGTGTGCCGCTGCCCGCATCCTGAAGGTGCGGCATCTCCCGGACCGCGACGTGATGGACGCGGAACTGGTCATCTCATTCAAGGCGTTCCGCGAGAAGTTCAGCAGCAGGGTAACGATGTGGCCTGGCTCACGGAGAGTTCACACTGAATACATTGATGGTCCGTTCAGGCGTATGCGGTCCACTTGGGCGTTTCGGGACTTCGAAGGAGGATGCGAGGTCGAGTTCTTCGTCGATTTTGAGTTTCGGAACGCAATCCTCAGATCGGTCATCGGACTGGTCTTCGAAAGCGCAATGCAGCGAATCGTGCGCGCCTTTGAGCGGAGAGCTGAGGAACTGCACGGATAACCCGATGCAGGTGAGGACACTTGACGTCGGCGTACACCGCTGCCCATTTGTGGTCCATGGGTCGCGGCGGGATCGCCGGATCCCGCCGCGGCCACTGTGCACATAAGTCAGGAATTCAGGTCGTAGGAGTGCTCGGCGAACTGACTGAGATCCAATCCCCTGACCTCCGCTTCGGCATCGACACGGAACGGGACGATCATCGCGGCGACCTTTACGATGATGTAGGTCGCGATCACGGTGAACGCGCCAACAATCACCAGACTGCCGAGCTGCGCCGACCAGGTTGCTCCATTTTCGAAACCCAGTGCGTTGAACAGTGCAATCATTGTCGTGCCGAAGATGCCCCCGACACCGTGAACCGCGAACACATCGAGCGTGTCGTCGATCCTCAGCATGCCACGGATGAAAACGGCGGCTTCCTGACAGAGAATGCCGGCGACGGCTCCGATGATCAGCGCTTCAATGGGTCCGACAAATCCGGAGGCGGGCGTAATCGATGCGAGTCCCGCGATGGTTCCGGTGACAATGCCGACGAGCGAGGCTTTGCCATACTTTATGCGTTCCCAGAGCGCCCAGGTCAACGAGGCTGTCGCAGCGGAGATATGGGTGACTGTCAGCGCCATCGCGGCACCGCCGTCCGCGGCCAGTTGTGAACCGCCATTGAATCCAAACCATCCAACCCAAAGCATCGCAGCACCGATCATGACATAACCCGGGTTATGTGGTGGAACCGTGCGGTTGCGGCGGGCGCCTAGCAGGACCGCGACCACGAGGGCCGCCAGCCCGGCTGTCTCGTGAACGACGATACCTCCCGCAAAATCCTTCACGCCGACCTCGCCGAATATACCGCCATCGGCCAGTATTCCGCCACCCCAGACCCAGTGTACGACAGGGGCGTAGACCAGCAGCATCCAAAGCGTCGAGAACAGCAGCACGAAGCCAAAATTAATGCGCTCGACATATGCACCGACAATCAGCGCTGGTGTGATGACCGCGAATGTCATCTGAAAGGCGAAAAACAGCACTTCAGGTATGGTGCCGGAGAGGCTATCCGCCGTTACGCCAGCAAGAAACGACTTGCCCAATCCCCCCCAGAGTCCACCTCCGGCGTCACCGAAGGCGATCGAATAACCAAACGCCAGCCAGAGAACGCTCATCAGGCACGCGATCGCATAACAGTGCATCAGGACGCTGAGAACGTTGCTCGCCCGGACAAGACCGCCGTAAAACAGCGCGAGCCCAGGCAATGTCATGAACAGCACCAAGGCTGTCGCTACAATTATCCAAGCGGTATCCGCTCCTATCACTTCTGTCTTCCTTCTGCAGTTCCACTTTGTGGTCGGTCAGGTTGAAGGAGCCCGAATTTGCCGAGAATGTCCGCTGGATGCGGATCGTTCGGTTTGGCTTGTTCGCACGGTTGCTATCCTGCGTGTGCCCTTCCGGAATTCTGGGCGTGTTCAATTGCCTCTATCAGCAGGTCCAATGCATGGTCAACAGTCGACTGACGGACTGAATCACGCCCAATTGCCCCAAACTCCACAGTGCGTGTCCGGGTCGGATGGCCCAAACGTGCAATTCCGAAACACACGCGTCCTTCCGGCTTGCGCTCGTTGCCACCTGGTCCTGCGATGCCGGTGACGGATGCGGCGACAGTCGCACTGGACCGCAGGATGGCCCCGTCAACCATTTCGCGGGCCACTTGCTCACTGACCGCTCCATGTGCCGCGATCGAATCCGGGCGCACTCCCAGCATTTCATGTTTCGCCGCGTTGGAATAGACGACGAATCCTCGGTCAAAGATATCGGACGAGCCGGGAACGTCGGTGACCGCCGCGGCAATCAGCCCGCCGGTACAACTCTCTGCCGTCGCGATACGGGCACTGGCAGCCCGGGCCAGTTCGAGAAGCGTCTCCGCTCGGTTCACCAACCAGACCCTCCATGGGAGAACCAAGCGAGTGCGGTAACGCAGACAGCTGCAAGAGCCCCGGCAATGAGGTCGTCCAGCATGACCCCCAGTGCGTCGCCTCGTTTGTCCGCGCAGCTTACGGGCCATGGTTTCCAGATGTCGAACAACCGGAAGAAAACGAACGCAGCGGCCCAACCTGGCCAGGGAAAGGCCCATTGTTCGGCATTGGCCAGCCAGAGGCCGGCCGATAGCGGCAGTAGAGCGACAAACATTCCCGCGACCTCGTCGATAACGAATTCGCTTGGATCCTCTTCATCTCTATCAGCAAGGGCTGAAGAAACAGCGATCCAGCCAGTCACGGCAATCAGCGCCGTTGCGGCCAACATCAAGGGGAATCCGCCGATCCCGTGAATTGCCCAGGCAACGGGTATGGCAGCGGCGGAACCCCACGTGCCGGGCACCCGAGGCAGCAGCCCCACCCCGAAAAGCGTCGCCAACGCTCTGCTCATCTTGATGACAATGTCACTGTCGCCATTGCGGCGATGCCTTCCCCACGGCCTGTGAATCCCAGCAGTTCGGTTGTTGTCGCCTTGACCGAGACCCTGTCCGGCGGGAGTCCCGCGAAAAGCGCGATCTTTTTGGCCATCTCGGAAGCATATGGTGCGATTTTCGGAAACTCGCAGACGAGGGTAAGATCAACGTTCGTGATTCTGTAGCCGCCCTCAGAAGCAAGATTGGCAGCATGTTCAAGAAATATCCGACTGTCCGCGTCTTTCCATTTGGATTCACTTGGTGGAAAGTGCTGGCCGATATCGCCGTTTGCCATGGCACCGAATATGGCATCCGTAACCGCATGCAGGCCCACGTCCGCATCCGAATGTCCGGTCAGACTGCGGTTATGGGGTACCTTCACGCCACAGAGAAGAACGGACTCACCGTCCATGAAGGCATGGACGTCGAAGCCGTTGCCAATTCGAATGTCCATCCTGCCCCCCAACATAGACTCGGCTCGCGCGAAGTCCTCTTCGCGGGTGATTTTGAGGTTGCTCTCGTCACCAGGCACCAATGAAACATGAATGCCGGCGGCTCGTGCAACCTCTACGTCGTCGGCGGCATCGCCCTCGTGGCCTCTATGTGCGGCCAGGATTTCGCCAAAGCGGAAGCCCTGTGGAGTCTGGGCCCTAAAGAGGCCCGTGCGATCCAATGTTCCGGAGATGAGTCCATCCGCCCCACGCCAAAGCGCATCGGTCATCTCAAGTGCCGGGGCGGCGCCAGGGGAGGTGTCGAGCGCCTCGAGAACGTCGCAGATGACCCGCTGGGTTACAAGAGGCCGCGCCGCATCATGGATCAGTACCTTCGAAACACTCTGTCGGGACAGCGCTTCCAGACCTGCTCGAACCGATGCAGCCCGCGTCCTGCCGCCCGGAACCGCCTTGGCGTAGGGAAAGACCGCTGCTCTTTCCATGTCGTCCGGATGCAGAACCAGGACGATCATGTCCATGCCTGGAGCCCTGCGAAACGCGTCAACGGTCCACTCCGCCACGGATCGTCCGCGCATCGTCCGCCACTGTTTGGGTATGTCTCCACCTGCCCGAATGCCGCGGCCGGCGGCGACGATAACGGCGGCGTTTATCCCTGTGCCCTTCATATCACCTCTATAGGTTGTGCCGAAAATGGAAACAATGCGCTAAAGCGGATGGGGCCCGGTCATCTGAGCGGGTGTTTGTGGATTTCCATACGCGAGCATGATCACCCGATTTGCCATTTCGCATGGGGCGCGGTACGGGCATTGCGGTTGAGAGGAATTGTGCGGATGGTGATCCAACTAGCGGATTTAACGCTCCAGTCGCCGGTGATGCTTGCCCCTATGGCCGGCATCACCGATCTTCCCTTCCGTAGTCTTGTCGCATCCTTCGGTGCCGGTCTGGTCGTTTCCGAAATGGTGGCGAGCCAGGATATGGTGAAATCCAGACCAAGCGCCCGCGAACGGGCCTCTCTGGGATTCGGCACCACGAATACCGCCGTCCAGCTTGCAGGTCGAGAGGTTCGTTGGATGGAGGAAAGCGCACGAATGGTCGAGGCCAACGGTGCGCGCGTCATCGACATTAACATGGGATGCCCGGCCAAACGGGTTGTGGGTGGTTTGTCCGGAAGTGCCCTAATGTGCGATCTCGACCATGCGACGAGATTGATGGAGGCGGTGGTGCGTGCAGTGAATGTTCCGGTTACGCTGAAGACCCGACTTGGCTGGGACGAAAATCACCGGAATGCGCCCGAGCTTGCGGTTCGGGCCGAGCGTGTCGGCGTGAGGATGATCACGATCCATGGACGGACCCGCTGCCAGTTCTTCAAAGGCCGTTCTGACTGGTCCGCGATCGTCGGAGTCCGAAACGAGGTCCAGCTTCCTGTCATCGCAAACGGTGACATTCGATCAGGCAGAGATGCATTGGATGCCATCCGGAAATCCGGTGCCAATGGGGTCATGATCGGTCGAGCGGCCCGCGGGGCCCCTTGGTTGGTCGCGGAGATTGCCGCAGAACTGTTTGGTCATCCCCATCCGGAGATTCCCCGTGGCTCCGCATTCGCGGACATGGTGGCACGACACTTCGACGAAACTCTCCGATTCTATGGAGCTGACATTGGCGGAAGGGTTTTCAGAAAGCACCTTGGATGGTACATGGACCACGCCGCGACGCCAGCGGGTCTGCGCCGGGCAGTTCTCACGGAGCGGAGCCCAGTCAGGGTTCTAAGTCTTCTTCCTGCCGCGTTGGCCGAACGCAGGAAGGCCGCTGCATGAGTGCGTCCGGCGAATCGATCTGGGCATCACTGCCGGTGCCAGTTTTCATCATCGATTCGGTTGACGCTATCACGGACATCAACCCGTCCGCCGAACAGTTCCTGAACGCCTCCGCCCGAACGACATGCGGTAAACAGGTGTACGAAAGGCTTTCCATAGACGCGCCGCTTGAAGCCGCATTTGCCCGTGTACGCAGCGGCCTGTCGCCCATCTTCATCGGTGCGGTTGACGTTGCTGGCGGCAATGCCGCAACGGTATCCTGCAATATCCGGATCTCTCCGTTTTCCGGAGCTTCAGGCCAACTCCTGCTTATGATTGAGCCGCGTCCGGCGGCCGTCCGCCGCGCAAGACCGAATTCCGTCTCGGCGGCGGCGAGGTCGGCTATCGGAATGGCCGAAATGCTGGCGCACGAGATCAGGAATCCTCTCGCAGGCATCACCGGGGCCGCGCAGCTGCTGTCCATGGAACTGGAGGCAGGCGACCGGGAACTGACGGACCTGATTGTAGCGGAAGCGCACCGAATCGTGTCACTGCTGGAGAAAGTGGATCAGTTCGGCAAGCTAGCGCCGCCTGAGCGGCGCACCGCAAATCTGCATGACCTTCTGGACCGTGCCCGCAGGTCGGCTCAGGTGGGCATAGCCGCTGGGATGAGTATCGTTGAGGACTACGATCCTTCCCTGCCATTGACATTTGTCGATGAAGATCAGTTTCTACAGGTTTTCGCCAATCTTCTGCGCAACGCTGCCGAGGCCTCGTGCGGCAACGGTGGTGTGATTACGCTCCGGACATACTATGATCGGTCGTTACGTCTGCGCAAGGGGGATGGCACGGGTGCCGCATTGCCGCTGCAGGTCGAAATCGTCGACAATGGACCCGGAATCCCTCCCGAAATCGAGCAGGACATATTTGATCCGTTCGTCACTGGCCGCCCGAACGGCGCCGGTCTGGGCCTTGCGCTGGCAAGCAGGATCGTTTCGCAGCATGGTGGGTGGATTTCGGTGACTTCGGTTCCCGGACGTACCGCTTTCCGTATTTCGCTACCAGTCACACCTGAGGAGACCTAGATGGACGGTACCATCCTTGTCGCCGACGATGACCGAACCATACGCACGGTCCTGACCCAGGCGCTGACCCGGGCGGGATGCCGGGTCCACGCGACGTCCAGCATGGTCACCCTCATGCGTTGGATAGACGAGGGGAAGGGAGATCTGGTGATCACCGACGTGATCATGCCCGATGGAAACGGGCTGGAAGCGCTGACCGAGATTTCGGCACGTCGGCCCGCTCTCCCGGTCATCGTGATCTCCGCGCAGAGCACGATCAGGACGGCGGTGGAAGCGGCTGAAAGGGAGGCGTATGATTACCTGCCGAAGCCGTTCGACCTGCCCGACCTGATGGCGCGTTCCGCCCGCGCCCTCAGGATCCAGCGCCGCGTTTCAAGGCCGTGGTCCTCGGATGAGGATCATGGCCACGTTCCGTCCGATGACCTTCCTCTCGTTGGCCGCTCCGCCGCGATGCAGGCGCTCTACCTCCGCGTGGCCCGGGTGACGCAGATAGATATGTCGGTCCTTGTCATCGGCGAATCAGGAACGGGAAAACAGCTTGTCGCCCGTGCGATCCACGATTTCTCCGATCGCCGGGCAGGCGCCTTCGCCGTCGCCTCACCGGCCGAGTTCTCCGATATGGATGCAATGGTTTCACTGTTCGCTCGGGTGAGGGGCGGCACGGTGCTGCTTGACGAGGTGGGTGATCTGGATGGTGAGGCACAGGCCCGGCTCGTAAGGATCCTGGATGGATTGGAGAGTGGCGGGGCTCGAATCATTGCCACAAGTCAGAAAGACCTCGGGGCTGGATTGGGCGGGCACGGCTTTCGGCAGGACCTGTATTATCGTATCAGCGGGATCAGCATTTCGATCCCTCCGTTGCGGGACCGGCTGGATGACATTCCGCTTCTTGCGGAGTACTTTCTCGCCAATTCAAGGCGCGATGGCCTGCCGCCGCGTCGGCTTTCCGCCGAGGCGATGAATATCCTACGTGCCTATTCCTGGCCCGGAAACGTGCGTCAGCTTGAGAATACCATAAGGCACATTGCCGTTGCGTCCGTCGGAGAGGAGATCTCAGGCCCGGAGGCGGATGCCGTGCTCGACGGACAGCCGGGAATGTTGCCGCCGCATGAAGGCGACCGCGATAGTCTGGGGCCATCGGTCGCGAGGTATCTTCAACGCCACTTCGACCGGCATGACGGAGTTCTGCCGCTGCCCGGTCTCTATCAACGTGTCCTACGCGAAATCGAGCGGCCACTCATCGAAATCGCCCTTGACGCGACTGCTGGTAACCAGGCAAAATGTGCCGATGTTCTTGGGATAAACCGAAATACCCTCCGAAAGAAAATCACGGATCTCGGTATCCGCGTGACACGCAGCCGGAAATTGATGTAAATGGGCAACATTGGCGTGGCGGTGTCGCGGCAGGTGGAGAGTTCACGCCAACCATGGCAATAGCGGCGGATCAGGCGCCGACAGGTACGAGGTGGCATCGCGTGTCCTCAGCCATTCGAGATTTGAGTTGGGAATGGTTGAACGATCCGCGCGCGCGCCGCAGAATCGGGAACAATGCGACGCTCGGACTTGTGACGCTTGGCCCAATGCTTGCGGTCGCGACTTTCCTTCTCGTCGGATCGCCGGAACAGAGTGGTACGTCCGACTGGCTGCGCATCGTACTGCTGGCCGATTTCGTTTACATTCTGTTGCTGGCATCACTCATTATGGTTCGGGTGGCCCGGATGATGATGGCGCATCGGATCCGGTCAGCTGGTTCCCGGCTTCACCTGCGCCTTTCAGGTGTCTTTGCCGGGGTGGCGTTGGCTCCCACGGTGCTCGTTGCCATATTCGCTTCGATCACGCTCAATCTAGGGCTGGAGAGCTGGTTTTCCGAGCGCGTCCGCTCGGTTCTTGGCTCGTCCCTGGCGGCTGCGCAGGCGTATGAGGACGAGCATCGCAGGGAACTTGAGGATAACGCCAGAAGCCTTGCGGATTACCTCAATCTTGCCAGACGGACCAACTTCTTTGTTTCGGACGGCCAGCTGCGGCAGCTGCTGACACCGGATCAGGCCCAGGTGCATGGTGCGCTGCGTGAGGGAACTGGTGCCGCTGCGACAGGGCAACAGTTCCAGTCCTTCGATTTTGGGAGGTTGACGGCATCCGAGCGGGAGCGGGCGGGGCAGGGCGAAGCCGTGATTGTTCAGGGTAACCTGAAGGAGGTGTTCGTAATAGACAGTTCGGGCGAGATTCGCGCCCGAGGGGAACGCTCCTATCTGTTTGACTACGAAAGACCTCCACCGGAGCAGATCGATCGTGCGCTTGAGGAGGATATCGTCATTGTCGAGGACTGGGACGTCAACGAATTTCGCGCCATCGTCAGGCTTGATGGTTACGTTGACCGTTTTCTATATGTTTCCCGCAGTGTCGATGGCGAGATTCTGAATCTCCTGGACGATACAAAGGCGACTTTCGCGCTTTACACCCGGCTGGAATCGGACCGCGGGCGCATCCTGTTCGAGTTTGGCCTGATTTACCTGGGCTTCGCGCTGATCCTCGTTCTTGCCGCCATCTGGTTCGGTATCTGGTTCGCGGAGCGCCTGTCGCGCCCGATCGGGCAGCTTGCCAGTGCCGCACAGCGTGTCGGCGCTGGAGACCTGGACGTTCGTGTCCGCGAAGGATCGGGCACGGACGAGATTTCGACGCTGGGACGCATATTCAACCGGATGGTCAGTCGACTCAAGGTGCAGCACGGCGCCATTCTGGAAACCAATATCCAGATCGACAGGCGTCGGCGGCTGTTCGATTCCGTTCTGGGCTCGGTGACGGCGGGTGTCGTGGGACTGGACCGCGATGGCGGCATCACCTTCATAAACCGTTCGGCGGAGTGGCTGCTTCAACTGCCGCACGATTCGCCTGAAGGGCAGATAGCGGAGACCGTTCCGGAATTCGGAACGCTCTTCGACCGTCTCAGGAGCGATGTGTCCGGAACCGCGCAGGACCAGGTCAGGTTGACGCGTAACGGCAAGCAGGAGATTCTTCTGGTACGCATGGCGACCCGGAAGTCGGAGGATGGTGCGCTGGAAGGCTACGTGATCGCGTTTGACGACATCACGGATCTGGTCAGCGCCCAGCGAATGGCCGCCTGGGGCGACGTTGCCCGCCGAGTCGCGCATGAGATCAAGAATCCACTGACGCCGATCCAGCTGTCAGCCCAGCGGCTCAAGCGGAAATACACGCCGCTTCTGGGGCCGGAGGAGGCTGGGCCTCTTGTCCAGATGACAGACGTCATCGTGCGCCAGACCAATGACCTTCGCCGAATTGTCGACGAGTTCTCGAAGTTCGCGCGTATGCCCAAGCCGGAGCGCCAGATGTCCGACCTGTCCGACCTCGTCCGAGGTGCGGTTCTGCTACAGCGGGAGGCTGCGCCGGACGGCGTTGTCGTTACCGCGGACCTTTCGGATGATCAGGTGCTGGCGGAAGTTGATCAGACCATGGTCAGGCAGGCGCTGACAAACCTCTTGAAGAACGCGGTTGAGGCGATTGAAGCCTACCGGGAGAAAAGCGGAGGAAGTGACGTTCCCGGTGAGGTGCGCGTCGCGATGACATGTCTGGGCAACAGGGTTCTGATCGCTGTTTCGGACAATGGGACAGGTCTGCCAGCTGACCGGGCGAAGCTGTTCGAACCATATGTGACCAGTCGGGAGACCGGCAGTGGGCTGGGGCTGCCCATTGTGCGGAAGATCGTCGAGGAACATGGCGGTACGCTCGAACTGGTTGATGCCGAGCCGTTCACGCCCGGAGCACACCGAGGGGCCAGGGCGGAAATCCGATTGCCACTCCCCGAACAGCCACAGCTGCGCAATCCTGAACCAACGACCCGATAGGAGAGTGTAATGGGCGAAATCCTGATTGTGGATGACGAAAGGGACATTCGCGAGCTGATCTCTGACATTCTGAAGGACGAAGGGTATACAACCAGGCTGGCTGCCAATTCCCGGGAATGCATGGCCGCTTTGGAGGAAAGGCGGCCTGCGCTGATCATACTCGACATTTGGCTGCGCGACAGCGAGATGGACGGAATCGAGATTCTGAAAGCCGTGAAGAGGAACAATCCCGGTATCCCGGTCGTCATTATATCGGGCCACGGCAACATCGAGATCGCTGTCGCGGCTATCAAGCAGGGTGCCTATGATTTCATCGAGAAGCCGTTCAACATAGATCAGTTGATGGTTGTGATCGCACGGGCAATGGAAACCTCCCGACTTCGGCGTGAGAACGTCCAGCTCCGGCGCCGTGATGAAGCCGATTCCCAGATGGTCGGGTCAGGTGCCGCATTCAGGACGATGCAGGCAAAACTCGACAAGGTGCTGAATTCGAACGCACGGGTGATGCTGACCGGCCCCGCAGGCAGTGGAAAGGAAGTCGCGGCGCGGTACCTCCATACGAGTTCCAGCAGGGCTGCGGCACCATTTGTCACCGTCAACTGTGCGATGATCGGACCTGAACGGATGGAAGAGGTATTGTTTGGTCGCGAAGGCGACGGTTCGAACCTGAAGCCCGGGCTGCTTGAGCATGCGAGCGGTGGCACGGTCTACTTCGCTGAGGTCGCCGATATGCCGATCGGCACGCAGTCGAAGATCCTTCGTGTACTTGTCGAGCAGGCATTCCGGCGGGTTGGTGGCAACTTAAAGGTGCGGGTGAATATGCGGGTTGTCTCGAGTACCAGCCGCGATCTGGAGACGGAGATGGCCGAAGGGCGGTTCCGTGAGGAACTGTTTCACCGTTTGAACGTTGTGCCGGTCAGCGTCCCTCCGCTCGAACGCCGGATTGAGGATATCCCGTTGCTGGCGACCCACTTCATGGAATTGTTCCATCGCACCCAGGGCCTGGCGATGCGGGCTCTCTCCGAAGAGGCTGTTCTTCAGCTTCAGTCGATGCATTGGCCCGGAAACGTTCGGCAGCTCAGGAACGTCATCGAGCGGGTACTGATTCTCGGTGACAGCACCGGTCCGGTAACCGCCGACGAGTTACTTCAGGCTGAAAACGGGTCTCCGGCCGATGAAAGGCTGCTGATAACCGGGGAATTGACCAGCCGCTCGCTCCGTGAGGCCCGCGCACTGTTCGAAAGGGAATATCTGATAGCCCAGATCGCCCGCTTCGACGGCAACATCAGCCGGACCGCCAGTTTTGTCGGTATGGAGCGTTCAGCCCTGCATCGGAAGCTCAAGACCTTGGGCATCACATCGTCTGAAAGATAGGGCCGGCCCACCCTCGGAATCGCCGAACGCCGCAGGAATTGACTGTGGTGGTGCAAGGGAACGTGGCACGCACCGATGGTAGGCGATGTTGACCGTGTCAGCAGCTGATCCGGGACCGCACTTCAAATCGGATCGGATGCAGGATATTTGAAAGATGGATCCCGGTTTCTGGAGGGAGGCGGAATTTGAAGGTCATCATCTGCGGTGCCGGTCGGGTGGGATGGCAGCTCGCACAGCAGCTTGCGGGCGAGAACATCGACGTAACGGTGGTTGACAGCAATCCCGAACTTCTGCGGCGGGTCCATGACAGGCTTGATGTCCAGGGGGTTTTGGGTTTTGCAAGCCACCCTGATGTGCTGGAGCGGGCCGGCGCGAGAGACGCCGATATGCTGATCGCCGCAACCCATTCCGACGAGATCAACATGGTCACCTGTCAGGTGGCCCACTCGATTTTCTCGGTGACGAAGAAAGTTGCCCGACTTCGCAGCCAGTCCTATCTGAACGCCATCTATTCAGACCTCTATCGGCGGGATCATATGCCGATCGATGTGGTGATCAGCCCGGAACGCGAGGTGGCCGACGCCGCGCTGCGTCGTCTCGCGGTGCCCGCCGCATTCGATACCGCCAGCTTTCTCGGCGGAGATGCGGAGCTGATCGGCATTTCGCTGGATGAGGACTGTCCTGCGGTGAACACACCGTTACGGCTGCTCTCGGATCTGTTCTCGACGTTGCGCGCGATTGTGGTGGGTGTGCGTCGTGAAGGGTCTCTCTTCGTTCCGGATGCTGGCGATCAGCTGTTTCCGGGCGACCAGGTCTATGTCTTTTCCCACAAGGACGATTCCCGCCGGAGCCTGGAGATCTTCGGCAAGGAGGTAACCCCGATGGAGCGGGTGGTGATAATCGGAGCGGGCAGCGTCGGGCTTACGGTCGCGAAGTCACTGGAGGGTCGTGCCGGGCGAATCCGAACGAGGATCATCGAGGGCGACCGCTCCTGTGCGGAGCGTGCTGCGGATTCGCTGGACCGCACGATCGTGCTTCATGGCGATGGCCTGGACATGGAACTCCTGTCAGAGGCTCATGTCGAATCGGCTGATGCGGTTCTTGCTGTGACCGATGACGACAAGGTGAACATTCTTGCGGCGGTCAGAGCCAAGACAGTGGGAGCGCGCATGGCGATCTGCCTTATGAACGACCCGACACTGACTTCGTTGATGGCCCCCCTGGACATCGACGCATATATCGATCCCAGGACGATCACCGTGAGTTCGATACTGCGCCATATCCGACAGGGTCAGGTCCAGAGCGTTTATTCGATCGGGAACGCCGAAGCCGAAATCATAGAGGCGCAGGTGCTTTCGACCACACCGATCGCTGGCAAGGCCTTGCGGGACATCGACTTTCCCGAGGGTGTATTGGTTGGGGCGATCAGGAAAGGGAACGAGGTCATCCGCCCCACCATCAGCACGCGGATCGAAGTGGGTGACTTACTTGCGATATTTGCCATGGCCAGTGATGTACCGGAGGTTGAGAGGTTGCTTCAGGTCACCGTAGATTTTTTCTGATGTCCGAACTGGCGAGGACATGAACAGGAGCCGCCCATCACTATGGCATCGGATATCGCGGCAACTTAGGGTTCCTCCGTTCGTTGCGCTGATGGGCATTTTCGCGCTCTGCATGTATGTCCCGGCCATTGTCGCCGCATCCTCAAGGGACTGGCAGACCGCCCGTTCTTTCCTGCAGCCCGGCACCCTGTTCCTTTCGGTTTTCCTGATGCTTGCTTTCGCTACAGGTGGCCTTCCCAGATGGCGAGGTGCACGAGGCGACCTATTGACGCTGTTGGCCGCATTTTCCGTGCTACCGTTGATGCTGGCGTTGCCGCTATGGGAGAGTCTGGAGAACCACCGCTATCTTGACGTGTATTTCGAGATGGTGTCGAGCGTCACAACGACCGGCGCCACGGTATTTGACGATTCAGGCCAGCTGTCGGGCGCCGATCATCTCTGGCGCGCATTGGTCGGCTGGCTGGGTGGGCTCCTGATGTGGATTGCTGCGGCTGCGCTTCTGGCGCCTCTCCGTTTGGGTGGGTTTGAGATTCTGGGCCAATCCGAACATCCTGCCGGTTCCGAGGAAGGCAGGGCCATCCGCAGGAGAGATGGGCCGACGCTGCTCCGGAGAAGCATGATTCTCCTGTTTCCAGCCTACGCGACTCTGACGCTCGTTCTTTGGGCTGGGTTGGTCATCGTGGGCGAAACACCGCTTGTGGGGGCCTGTCACGCAATGTCCACCATGGCGACGAGCGGAATCTCGCCTGTTGGAGGGGCCGGGGCCTCAAACGCGGGGTTGCCAGGTGAGATACTGATGTTTGTGTTTTTCGGATTCGCTCTGTCGCGTCGGACCTTTTCCCGGGTTCACGTATGGCGTGACCATATCCGGATGATTGACGATCCGGAACTGCGATTGGGTATCTTCTTTGCCCTTGCCGTGCCGCTTCTCCTTGTTCTGCGTCATATTGTCGGTGCGATTGAGGAAGACACCGTGCTTCTGATCGGAGGCGGCCTGAAGGCAATGTGGGGCGGGGTCTTCATGGTCATGTCGTTCCTGTCGACCACGGGATTTGAAAGCTCTTCCTGGGAAAGCGCGCGCGACTGGTCCGGACTTGAGACGCCCGGTCTGATACTGCTTGGTCTGGCCATGGTTGGAGGAGGTGTGGCGACGACGGCGGGGGGGGTGAAACTCCTTCGCGTCTATGTGCTGTACCGCCACGCGAATCGTGAGCTGGAACGGCTGGTACATCCGAGTTCCGTTGGCGGATCCGGTGGGCAGACCCGGTATCTGCGCCGACAGGGTGCCTTTATGGCGTGGATTTTCTTCATGCTATTCGCAATTTCCATTGCGGCTGTGATGCTTGCGCTTTCGCTTGCCGGACTGGACTTCGAGACGGCTCTGGTGCTGACGGTCGCAGCGCTTTCGACCACCGGTCCTTTGGCGTCAGTGGCAGGTGAGGTGCCGCTCAGCTACGCCGTTCTTCCCGATGTGGCGAAGCTGATCCTGGCCGGAAGCATGGTTCTGGGTCGATTGGAAACACTGGCGATCATAGCGCTGCTGAATCCAGGGTTCTGGCGTAAGTGAATGGCCGGGCCCGGTATCTGGTCTGGGGAATGACCGGGGACATTCAGGATGAGGTGGCCTATCCAACGGATACTGAATCGACCTACGAACGAACACTGGGGGGTTGGAATCGCGCTTGAACGACACACATATTGTCGGCATAAGTATGCGGTCGGATTTCTGTAACAGAACACGAGCAGGGAATGTGGAAAGATGGCAAATGATAGGCAAAGTCTTCAGGATACGTTTCTGAATCACATCCGTAAGACCAAGGTCTCTGTGACCGTATTTCTGGTCAACGGGGTTAAGCTGCAGGGCATAATTACCTGGTTCGACAACTTCTGTGTACTCCTGCGGCGCGACGGGCAGTCCCAGCTTGTCTACAAGCACGCGATTTCCACGATCATGCCATCAGAACCCATCAGTCTTTACGACAGCGAAGAGTAGACATGGCTGATTCCGAGGCTGCAACCACCCGGGCCTGGGTGGTGCATCCGGACATCGCTGGAAACGGAAAGAGGCATGAAGCGGATACTGCGCTGAAGGAAGCGGTTGCGCTTGCGTCGGCGCTTCCAGGGCTGGAGGTCATAGGGTCGGAAACGGTTCATCTCGCATCCGTCCGTCCAGGACTGCTGTTCGGTTCCGGAAAAGTTGAGGAACTGGGCGAGCGGCTGGACCACGCCGATGCCGACCTGGTTCTCGTTGACGGTCCGGTGACGCCAGTTCAGCAGCGCAATCTGGAAAGGGCCTGGAATGTCAAACTCCTGGATCGGACGGGTTTGATTCTCGAGATCTTTTCGGAGCGGGCACAATCACGGGAAGGCACACTTCAGGTGGAGATGGCGGCGCTCAGTTACCAGCGCACGCGACTGGTCCGGGCCTGGACGCATCTGGAGCGCCAGCGCGGCGGTCTGGGATTTGTCGGCGGGCCGGGTGAGACCCAGGTCGAGGCGGACCGCCGCGCCATAGATGAACAGATCGCCAGACTGCGACGCAGACTCGACAAAGTGGTGAAGACGCGGAGTCTGCACCGAGCGGCTCGGAGAAAGGTTCCGTTTCCGGTTGTCGCACTTGTAGGTTACACCAACGCGGGCAAGTCGACGCTGTTCAACCGGCTTACAGGCGCCATGGTCCAGACCCGTGACATGCCGTTCACCACGTTGGATCCGACTATGCGCGCACTCGTCCTGCCTTCGGGGCAGGAGGTGATATTGAGTGATACGGTTGGTTTCATCAGTGATCTGCCGACGCAGCTTGTCGCCGCGTTCCGTGCGACCTTGGAGGAGGTTCGGGAAGCTGACCTGATCCTTCATGTCCTCGACATCAGTCACAGGGAGTCTGACCGTCTGGCCGATGATGTCAAAGCCGTGCTGGAGGATCTTGGAGTTAGGGAGGCGACGCCGAGGATTGAGGTCTGGAACAAGGTTGATCTCGTTGACCCCAGTGAAAGGGATGCCTTGATGGCCAGTGCGCGGCATCGAACGGATGTCGTTGCCTTGTCCGCCGTGACGGGAAGCGGGGCGGGGTCGCTACTCGATGCTGTGTCGGCTTCATTTCAGGATGAGACGACTGAATGCGAGATCGTCCTGCCTTTCTCAGACGGGTGGCGCGGTGCCTGGCTTCACGGTCAGGGCGTCGTGGAAGACGAGTGCCACTCCGAGGAAGGGTTCCATTTCCGGGTTCGCTGGACGGAGCTGCAGGAAAGGCGGTTCCGTGAACTGCAACGCAGTCCCGATGGGGTGGTTAGATCATTCGAAAACTGAAGCTCGTATCGTCATCTCCGCCGTCGTTTTTCCTCACATCCGGTCCAGGTTTCGGCTCGGCCCCCGCCTCGATCAGGTATGTCCGGAACGAGGGGATTGGTGAGTGGACGGATCCCCTGCCATCGTCATACAGCGCTCCCTGATGGATCAGATGATCAAGAAAACCATGGATATCCATATCTCTTGGCAGATGCCATGGGATATCCTGCGGTGAATCGCCGGTGCGTCGGATTCGGGCGATGGAAATCAGGACATCCGCCAGGTCTGGTCTGGTGGCCGTTCCTTCGCTCCGGCTGGGAATGTCCCGCATCACCGCCGACACGAGGCTTCTGGCCTGCCGCATCTCTGGGCTATACTGGTTTTCATAATAGATGTGGCGCATTCCTTTCGTTTCATCCATCACCCAGCTCCAGTCGATGCGGTCCAGATCACCATCCACCTTCAGGGCCGCTTCTGCCAGAGCTACGCCGGCATGATGTAGGTGGCGGGGCCAGCCGTCACAAATATCGGCCAGATCGTGCAGTCTGGAGATTTGACGGGAGATATCGAGACCGAAATGCTGGCCCAGCCTTTCCATGAACGTTTCCGGTTCCCTCGCTTCCAGCCCTCCGATCTCACGGACAGCGATGCCTCGCGTCAGATGCATTTCCCGCGCCCTGTCATGGGTGTCGGACAGGCCTGCCAGCACGAGCGTCAGTGGCAGGCCGGTGGTGCCGTCATGGATCGCCTGAAGAAACCGGGCTTCCGGCGTTGTCCGGTCCCCGGCGAACCTTTGGGCCTCATCCACGGCGACGATGATCGGTACCGAGCTTTCCCGCGCAGGATGTTTCCGAGCCACCTTCCGGAGCGTTTCAGGAACCTCCGCATCGGAAAACCCGACCGACAGGCTGCCGGGTCCGGCACTGATGGTGTTGACTCTCTTCAGCCTGTCGGTCACGGCTCTCTTCCAGGACTTTCCGTTCATGGTCCAGGCGTCCAGGACCGCCCCCACGCCCACGGCGGTGTCATCGGTGATATCCGTCGAGGACAGCGTCACCACCCGAGGAGTTCCGTTCCCGCCCGTCCAACGCCGCTGCATCTCGTGCAATAGCGAGGTCTTGCCGGCCCCCGGTGCCCCCTGCACGATCCGGGTCACCTTCGGTCGGCCGGCCTGCTCCATGGATGTCTTCAGGATATCCTCGAGGATGGTCTCCCGTCCAACAAATTCCGGCGGCGGGGCGCCCTCGCCCTGTTGCAGGAACTCCCTGACCCTGCCGTACCTGATCGCCATCGGGGTTCCTCCAAACATCCGGGTTTCCGGTTCCTACCCTACCCTACCCTGTTCATGAAGCATAGTCAGGGATCGGGAGTATCCTGTGAGCCGCCCGTTTCCCTGCGCTTTCGACCCGCGGTCGGTGATCACAGTGCCGCTGACTGAACTGTGCCTTCTTGACCTGAAGTCGGTCACCGACACGGAAGTGAGCTGTGTAACACCGTCATCGAGCGCCACATCGGAAGGGAGGGATCAGGCTCCGGCCCGCCTGAGACACCGAACAGCCTCGGGGAAGGGCCCCATAAGCGTTAACCTATTCTTCGGACAGGGACTTAATGGCTTCGAATCCTCCATCCCACTGGCCCGAATGGCCAGCGAAAGGAGGGAAACCGGTGAGACCTGCGGATGAATCGACCTTTTTACTGCTTTTTTGGACATTGAAACGTGTCGCAACATGCGGCGACAAAACAGGTTAACGCTTATGGGGAAGGGCCCCCGCTTCCGGCAGACGCCCGAAGCGCGGGACCGTCTGTTATCCGAACGCTAGGAATCGCTATCCGAATGCCGTTGGGCGTCACCACCCGCGAGTACGTCCGCCCGCGGCCGGACGCTGTGGTGTCTCGCCAGGCTCTGTACTTTCGAGACAGACATCCGAAAGCCCCAACTGATCAAGGCCTGCAAAGTCGGCTCGACCTAGTATGTGGCGGCGAAGGTTACGAGCCTGGATGGCTCACCGGTTGAAGACGCGACCTATGTGACCGACGCGGACGGCTCTATCACCTTCGGCGCGTTCTTCCCCACCCGCTATGACGACGGCTGCTGGGACTACGAGGACATGGAGGAAAACGCGGGACCGATGGAGTCCCGTGCGTCGCTCAACCTGCTCACCCTTTTGTCCGAGCTCAAGGATACCGATAGCTACGCCCATACCTGGTTTCAGCGCTGCCAGGACTGGGCCGCGACCCCGGAATACGAATACGGTGACAGGATCAAGCTCGCGACCCCTGAGATGCTGACAGATGGCAGCACCTGCCAGATCGTTACAGCGACATATTGCCGGCTCGGACGGCAAAAGCGCCGCTGTTATCACATTGAGGAAACTGGCGGTCTCGTGCGCCTGTCGAAAGCCTCACTCGCGGGTTCAGAACTCCTCATTTCCGCCAAAAGCGTGGCAAGCCCGGTTCTGGCTGAGTTCCTGGCGGGGAAGGGGCCGAGTGCGAAACGCAATCAACGTGAAGGGACCGCCCGCGTGCAGTGAACTTGAAATCGTCTCTCAAATGAGATACAGAAATCTGAGCGATAAGAGGACCATCCATGCCCGCTCAAACATCCATGCTCCATGTTCGTGTTGACGATCAGCTCAAAGCGCAAGCGTCGGACGCACTTGCCGGTGTCGGTCTGACGCTCTCCGATGCGGTGCGCATCCTCCTGACCCGCGTGGCTGCTGAAGGCGGATTGCCCGCGGGTCTGACCGCCAATTCCGAAGCCTACGACGCCTGGTTCTATGCCAAAGTACAGGAAGCGCTGAACGATCCGCGCCCCACAATGCCGCATTCCAAGGTGATGCGAGAAGCCCAGGCGCTGATTGACGGGAAGCGCCGTGCCCGATCTTGAATGGAAAGTCACGGCCATCGCCGACTTGTTGGCAATCGTTGACTACATCTCCGACGACAATCCGGATTCCGCGCAGGTTCTCAAAGACGAGATCGAGCACAAGACGTCCCTTCTACCAGAGCGTCCTCAAATGTACCGCTTCGGCCGTGTTGAAGGGACCCGCGAGATGGTCGTTCGTCCAAACTACATCGTGGTTTATGCTGAAAGCCCAGAGGTCGTGACCGTTCTGCGCATTCTTCATGCCTCGCAGCAATTCCCACCAGCCCTTCCGGACCCTGTATTCCTTGGGCTTCCGTGAACCGGGTTTCGTAAACTTTTCCTTCCTGGCGGACGGAAACCGCCTGGAATCCCCTTGACATCATAGCCTCCGGCCCTTACCGCAATCCGTATGGACCTCACTGATGGGAGTTGGGACGATGCGGTTTCGGAAGGACCTCGGCAGGCCCGGGCTGATCGGGGCGCTGGCGGAATGTTTCGGCGCGGTCGACGATCCGGTGGACGGGCGCCGGTTCAGCCTTGGTGACCACCTCATGGCGGCGTTCGCGATGTTCCCGCCGAGTATCCGTCGCTCCTGCAGTTCGACAGGGACAGCCGCAGGGACGCCATCGTCCGCGGGAACCTCCGGACGCTGTTCGGGATCGCGGCGGCGCCCTGCGACTCCGCCATGCGGAAACGCCTCGACACGGTCGACCCCAGGCAGCTGCGCCCGGCGTCGGGACCCTGTTCGCGAGGCTGCAGCGCGGCAGGGTACTGGAAGACCAGCCGGTTTTCGACGGCCACTACCTGATCCCGGTCGACGGCACCGGCTACTTCAGCTCGAAATCCGTCCACCGCCACCACTGCTGCGTCGCCAGCCGCAGTGACGGGTCGAGGACCTACTCGCACAGCATGCTCGCCGCCGTGGTCTGCCACCCGGAACGCCGCGAGGTGTTCCCTCTGGCCCCGGAGCCGGTCGCCAGGACCGACGGGGACAGGAGGAACGACTGCGGGCGCAACGCCGCGGCGCGGTTCATCGACGACCTCCGGCGGGAGCATCCGCACCTGAAGGCCATCGTCCTGCAGGACGGCCTCGCCTCCAACGGGCCCCACATCGCCCGCCTGCGGCGCCACGGCCTCCGCTTCATCCCCGGCGCGAAACCCGGCGACCACGCGCTGCTGTTCGACAGCCTGGACACCAGCCCGGACACCCGCACGGCCCGGTTCACAGACGCCGACGGCACCCGGCACGAATTCCGCTACCTGAACGGCGCGCCGGTCAACGCCTCCCATCCCGACATCAGGGCCAGCGTCATCGAATACCGGGAGACGGTCACCAGGAGGAAATGCATCGCGAAGCACCACCGCGGCCCGGACGACCCGACCCACCGCGTGGAGGAGAAACGGAAGAGTTTCTCCTGGGTCACCGACCTTCCCGTGGACGGCGACAGCCTCATGCCGGTCATGCGCGCCGCCCGCTCCCGCTGGCGCATCGAGAACGAGACCTCGACACGCTGAAGAACCAGGGCTACCGCTTCGAACACAACTTCGGGCACGGAAAGCGGCACCTGACCACGGTGCTCGCCATGACGATGATGCTCGCCTTCCTCACGGCCCGGATCGAGGCCGCCTCCTGCAGGGTGTTCGCCGCCGCGCTGGAGGCGAGGGGGCGGCTGAAGTACCTCCGGGAGAGAACCCGTTCATACTTTCTCGACTTCCCGATCCCCGACTGGCGGACCCTCCACCCCGCCCTGACCCACGGGCACGCGCCTGCGGCCCTGAACGTCGCCGGACCGTCCGGACGGTCGCCGCCGCGGGGCGGGGCGCCCGGGCGCGCCTGAACGCCCGACCGAACCGCCCCAGGGGCAGACCCGCGACACATCCCTTCTTTCCACCGGACCGCCGCCGGCCGCCCCCGCACGCCCGGATTCCGCCCGAATCCGCCGCCGACGCCCGCAATCCGCCGGAAACCGGACCGCAGTTTCACTGGTGGGAATTTCTGCATGCCTCGCAGCAATGGCCATGATCTAACCGATTGGGGATTATATCGAAAGGTAACAATTTACCTTGATCTTTGCGCGGAGCTATTATCCTACGGTAACAGGATGATGGTGGGGAAGTTGCGGATGACTCAGAAGGCACCAGGCAAATCGTTCCGCAACGGACTTTCCTTCATGGAAGTCGCGGACATGTTCCGTAACGAGGAAACGTCGCGGGAGTGGCTGGAGTCGGTTCGGTGGCCACAAGGCCCTCACTGCCCGCATTGCGGCAGTTTCAACGTCCAGTGCAATATCAGGCATCCTGAAATGACGCATCTCTGCCGGGACTGCGACAACCGCCCGATGTTCACCCTGCGGCATGGCACCGTCATGGAAGGTTCCAGGATCAGGCACCGGGCCTGGGCGGTTGGCATCCACCTGTTCTCCGCCAACATCAAGGCAATCTCGTCCAGTCCATGCAGTTGCGCAGGGAACTGAAAATCGGGCAGAAGGCGGCATGGTTCCCGCTGCGTCGCCGTCGCACCGCGCTGAAGTCGGGCGAGGGACTGTTTTCGGGGCCGGTCGAGGCGGACGAGAAATTCTGTGGTGGGTCGAGAAAGAACATGTCGAACGCCAGGGGAAAGGAACCCAGGGCAGCCGGGTTTGGCCATGGACCGGCCGGAAAGACTGTCGTGGCTGGCATCAGGGACCGCGACAGCAACAGGGTTGTGGCCAGGGTTGTCGGGAAGACCGATGCAGCGACGCTCCGGGGCTTCGTGAGGGACCATACCGAGGAAAGGGCGCAGGTCCGCACGGATGAGGCCACCGCATACGCAGGGATCGACAGGCCACACGGGACGGTGAGGCATTCAGTCTCCGAGTATGTGAGAGACCAGGCTCACATCAACGGGATGGAGTCGTTCCGGTCCATGATGGAACGCGGGCACGATGGCATCCACCACAGGATGGGCCCAAAGCACCTGCAGCGGTATGTGGACGGGTTTGCGGGACGCCACAACGTCCGAAACGCCGACACCATCAGGCAGATGGAGTCCATCGTAACGGGAATGGTCGGCAGGAAACCGACCTATGAGCGGCTGATTGCCGACAACGGCCTCTCAGGCGGTGCGAGGTCGTGACAGTCCTTGATCTGTCAGGCAGGCCGGGCGGCGCAGGGCACGGCTCCGCACGGCCTGTGGATTGTCGAAAACAGACAATTCAATATTTGATGAAGTGACCGGGAAAGCCAGACCCCGCGAGCCTCACCCGATTCCGGATCCGGTGGAACTGGTGCTGAAACATGGCAGCCATCAGCCTGGCAAGGCGGAAATGGAAGAGGAATTTGACATGCCCGGGCTGTCGCTGGATGAAATCCGGGCGGTGTTTTTCCGGCCTTTTGCGATCCAACGCGAAGATTCCGCGTGAGGCGGATTGTTACCTTTCGATATAATTCCCAAAAGTTTACGAAACCCGATTCACGGAACCCCATGGAATACGGGGTCCGGAAGGGCTGGTGGGAATTGCTGCCGGACTGGCGTCCGTCTACCGGACTGGCGGTCGCGCCGGAACATTCCGCCAGCGTCCTGACCGTCCCGGGCCTGACGGGGTCCTTCCGGAACCGCATCGTCCCAACTCCCGTCAGTGAGGTCATCGGGGATACGGCAAGGGCCCCAGCCTATGATGTCAAGGGGATTCCGGACGGTTTCCGCCCGCACGACAGGAACAGTTCACCAAACCCGGTTCACGGAAACCCATGAAGTAAAGGGTCTGGACGGGCTGGTGGGAATTTCTGGCATCCACTGGCCCTTTTCCACGACCGGCTGCTGGAGCGGCCCCTCGCCCGCGACCTTACCCTGCACAGGGGCAAAAGGGACAGCGTGACAGTTCCCGCCGGTTCGCGCCTACGCGTTTTCAGCAACGTCAGCCAGCAGCATGGATATGTCGACATGCCCGATGATGGACAGGCCCCGATGGTCTGGAAAAGCTATGGGAACTGGATCTGGTTCTTTCCGGCCAGCAGCGGGTTCTTTCCGGACGACGGTGGCTGGATGGACCTGCCCTGGACGGAAGTCGACCGCTATCTGGCCGGGCCTACGCCAGCCGGGAAATGATCCAGTGCAAGGGCGTAGGCCCGGCCAGAAGTGAGGCAGTTGTTCGGATTTCAGGGTCCAGCCGCTACGGACGGTCTTCTATGGCGAGGGATCCATATCTCGAGCTGGAACCTTTTCCGTGTCAGTCACTTATATCTCCGGCAGGGACGGAGCGACGCGATGTTCCCGTGCCGGGACCGGATTTCCCTTATCGATGAGGAATTCGCGGAATGTCGGGATCGGGCATTCGAACCCGCCGTCATCCCGTTCCTGCAGGGCGCCCTGGTGGATGAGATGGCGCAGGAACGCGCGGATATCCATCTGAATTCCGTTTTCGTCCTGTGGTAAATGCCAGGACAGATCCTCGGCTTCATCACCAAGCCGCATGTGCCGGCGGATGAACGCGCGTATGTTGGCCTGATTCGGGCGGCCGTCCTGTTCGTTTCCCTGTATGGGACAGTCGCGCATCACCGCCGCCACGAGATCGATGGCGTCTTTCATGGAATTGGACAGTCGCCGTCCGTAGGCTTTCAGGCGCAGGCTTCGTTCGCGTTTCCTTACCTGTCCGGCGTCCAGATCGTCCAGCGCTCCCCGGACATCCAACAATCCGGAAGCAACGGCGCGCATGGCGTTGTGCAGGTGCTGTGGCCAGGCGTCGGAGACCGAGACGGCCCAGTCGGTCCAGCGCCGACGGGCGGTGCCGCCGCCGCGCACGTCATAGGCGCACAGCATCTTCTCCATCACATCCGCTGCCTGTTCCGACGTCAGCTTTTCCAGCCGAAACACATTGTCGGCGGTCAGGCGGGAACCGCTGGCGAATCCCTGCACGACCTGCAGCGAATCGCCCAGACCGGCGAACAGCGGTATAAGAGGCAATCGATGCAGACCCATGTGAAGCGACTGTATCATCGGCGCCGATGGCGGCTTCAGGCTCTGGATCTCATCCACCATCAGCACGATGGCGCGGTCCCATTTCCAGCGCGGTCCCCTGAGCCCTTTGTTCCGTAGCGTCGCCCCGATGTTCTCCAGGGTCGCGAGCCCCGGATGAACGATCTTACCGCCGGTCATATCCAGACCGATGCCCGCCACTCCGGCCTTCCCGGCAAGATTGCTGCTGTGCTCCGTGCGCCAGGTCTGGGAGGCGCCGGGACAGATCATCTCGATGATGCTCTCGGCCAACGCCGCCTCGTTCTCCAATGTCGCCGGTTTGACCTTGACGACATAGGGCGCGTTGCGTGCTTCCTTTTTCCATTCATCGATGAGATGGTTGAGAATCGAGGTCTTGCCGACACCGGGCGCCCCCTGCAGCAGCGCCGTCATGCTGGAGGCTTCCTCGCCATTCCGTACATGCTCCAGAGCGTCCCTGCACAGGACTTTAATCATATCCATCTCTTCGCTACGACCTGTCAGGAACGGGGCCCGGTCGCGGTCCGGCATACGGCTGAATTCCTCCAGACCTTCCAGATCGACCATGGCCTGTCCTTTCATGACAATGATATAGGGAATCTACAGGATCAAGGAGTCTGGAGCCAGCTTCTTTCGATACTGTCTTCCACCAAGGGCTGCAGATCCCGAACCGCATACCATCGTGCGGTCCGGACATCACCTTCCCGACGCCCATGTGCAGCAGGCCGACGGCCACGTCCGTCAGGGTCATCGCCGGCCATCGGGACCGCATGGATCTGGTTGATTTCCATCAGCAGGGGAGTGGGGCAGAGGAAGACGACCCTGACGCCCGGACCTTCCCGGACCGGAGGGACCTGCGCCGCCGATGACGGACCCGGGTGCCGGAAGGGGGGGTGGACAGGATTTCGCTTTCGCGTCCGTCCGGGTTCCGGTCGGGCTACGTCCTTCCTGCGCCCGGACGGTCCGGATAACCTCCATACAGAAGGGACCACAGCCGTTCCGGGGCCGGATCCGCGGTGCCCGGGAGCCGCAGACCCCGCCTTTCGGCCATTCCCGATGATCGTGTCCGCCTCCCAGCCGCCCACACGTTCCCTGCTCCCCACCTCATCCGGCCTCCCGGAGATGTCCACCCGGCCGGGATGTGGCCCCGGCCCCTCCAGTTCGGTTTTCTGCCGCGGCGGCGCAGCAGCGGGAACAGCCCGCGGCCTGCCTTCCTGTCGGCCCTCAGATAGGGGATTACATACTGAAGTTGACAAACACCACATGTTGTGTCTCATCGAGCAATATATGGGCGTCAATTTCCTTATATGGTATGCTGTCAAGTTGGGTATGTAATCCCCGTTGGAAGACCGGTAACCTTGGACCACCTCGCCAATCTGGCAGCAGGGTCTGCATCGATCAGAACGAACCCTGCTCCGTTCGCTGCAAGCTCCGTGCCCAGGATGATTGCCGATGTGGTTTTCCCGGCACCACCCTTTGATGACACAAAAGAGATGATAGGCATTGTATTGTCTTCCCCGCCGAAGATGTCAATTGTTCTTTGTCGGGACGAACCCGTGCGGTGGAAACCTATGTTGGGATGAGCCCGAGTTTAGCTGATACAGCCATTGCAAAGCTGCCCCGCGTTCCGTATATATTAGCTAAATTAGCTGATAATGGGGAGGGAGGCGCCGTGCGTCAGTTTTCCGCGACAGACCTTGCCAACAGGACCGGCGATGTCCTTGCGCTGGCCGCGCGGCACCCCGTCGCCATCGCCCGCCATGGCAAGCGGCGCTTCGTGGTTCTGTCCACCGAGGAATTCGAGGCCCTGCGCCGGGGCAGGGACAGCCGCACCGCGCATCATGTGGACGATCTGGACGAAGACGAGGCCAGACGCCTTGTGACCGAGCTACAGGCCAGCATCGACAATGACTGACGGCAACGCGCCGAGGGTCGGGCAGGTATGGCGCTACCCCTACCTATGGTCGCACGAGGTTGACGCGGGTCGCCTCGAGGGCGGGAAGCATAGGCCAGCGGCGGTTGCGCTGCTGACAGCCAACAGGGATGGCGAAGCGGTTGTGATGCTGGTGCCGCTGACGACACTGGAGCCGGAGAACAACCCTTTCGCGCTGGAGGTGCCGGAAACCGAACTGCGCCGGGCGGGTCTGGATCCATCCGTCCGGGCATGGGTCATTGCCAACGAATACAATTTCGAAGCCTACAGGCGCACCTACTATCTGGAGCCCCGCGCGTTGACGGGTGGATTCACGTCGATGTTCATCAAGCTGGTTCAGGGGAGGATGATCGAGGCCATAAAGGCCCGGAAGGCAAGGGGCTTGGCCGGAACTGACGGCCCAGCAACTGCCTGTGGACCCTACAGTCCTGCGGCCCTCGTGAGGTTGACCCTCCACCGGTCGCGGTCGCGCTGGTAGCACCGGGGTCATGTCCGCGGAGGCGTGCCCCAGCTGCGCCTAGTCGGCCCGGGCGGCGGTGGCCTGTGGCAACGTCCCTGCCCGATGCCTGCATCCGTTCCGCACCGTCTGTTTGTTTTGCGGGGTCTTTGGACCGATTCCAGCTGGATGGGAAGCGAAAAATTCAAAAGCGATTGCCCTGGGGCTTGTCCTGTTGAACTCAGACCCTGCCCCAAAGGACAGACACGATGGTCGTACCAAGCCCGAAACACCCCGTTCACGCAGTTTCCGATGCCGAACTTGTCACCGCCCTGGAGCAGACCAGTGCGGAGATCGATCATCTGGCCCTGCGCAGTTCAGCCCTGGCCCGCATCATGCGCCAAGCGTTCGGTGGCAGTAATGCTGCGGGCGCTTGGGATTGGCACATGGCCTATAACATGATGCAGGCCGCGGCTGTTCAGATGCTGCTGCGTCGAGACAGTGTCCAGAATGCGATGTTTGCTGGCAGACTCCTCGCCTCGCGGCAACTGACGGAGACGCGCCGCTCCGAGCAGCAGATCCGGCTTCAGCAGTTTTCCACCCCGCTACCATTCGCGGCGTTGGTCGTGCGGGCCGCGGCGATCCGCAAGGGCGAGACGGTGCTGGAGCCGTCGGCCGGAACGGGCGGATTGGCTGTGCTCGCTGCCCATGCAGGGGCCACGTTTTGCTGAACGAGATCGATCCTTTTCGGCAACGCTTCCTAAGGGCCGTCTTCAGAGTAGATGTGACGGGCCATGACGACGAGAACATTCACGACCTGCTACGGGTGCCGGTCCTGCCTGACGTCGCAGTCATGAACCCGCCCTTCGCCTCCTCGGTTGATCGCTTTAAGGACAAGTACATCGCGGCCAAGCATTGGGCGAGAACAATGCCTCTGCCGCACGCACCTCGGCCGAGTCCCGGTTTGAGAGAACGAAGCAGTGATTCTTCAACTACCGCAAGGTAATTCCGCAGACTCCATTGGAGGCCAGCAGGTTCCGTGACAAACGCAGGCATTGCAGCAGGTTCTGGCGTCGAGTGCCTTGATGTAACAGCGAACTTCTCGTCGGTCGATGATGGTCTGATGAGCGCAGTGATGGGGCTGGCCGTCGACGAAGAAGGCCCGCGGACTCTTCGTCGATGGAGAATTGACGGCGTTTGCCCCAATCGATTGGTGAACAGCTTTGCATTGGGCCCATGCATGGAACTTGCATGTAATAGTGGGCAATTCATGAAGATAGTGCGTTTGGCTTCCGGTGACGGCAAGCCAGTTGTTGGTGGCGGTTCGAATGGGTTTAACGAGCAGCTTTTGTGGTCCGTCCAGAGCAAGGCCACCCGGATCCAATATGGATTCTGTTGAGAACCCCGGAAAATCGGCTAGCTCGCTCGGCTTCAACGGCAAAGCCAATTCATCGCTGCATCTCTGTAACAACTTGTCGGCCGCATTCGAGACTGAGTCCAAGTGTGGCTTCAACGTTTTCACCCCGTTTCCAGCTTGAGAAATCTGCATTGGGATGGGTTCTTCGGCGTCGATGACAGTGATGAGCGCGTTATCATCACGCTGGATGATCAACGTCGGGTAAATCAGAATCCTTGGCCGCTGTGCGAACACAGGAGTTCCGGATGCTTCGTAGTGGATTAACACGCCGTGGTAGGCAGCAATGAACTTTTCTTTGCTCACATAGTTTCGGAGCTGAGATGACCTGATGGGGAATGGCACTGAATCCGCAATTTTAACACGAGCCAGCAATCGGAAAATGATATGAGCGTTCTTTACGTATCCATCGCGTTCGAAGAGATATATCTGCTGATCGTCAATCTGGGAGCAAGAGAACGTCGAAACCGGTTCCGCGAACACCAGCAACCATTGCCCGCTCGAAAGAACCGCACGAGAAACGCTGTGCCCGTATTGGTCACTGAAGCCGCGAATGTACCCCGCGAGCTGAGAAATATGATCGTACCATTCTGACGTGACCGGCGAATCTCCCCTGCTGCCACCTTCGTTAACGTGCCTGACTGCATCGATGATCAGGTTGACTTTTGACCAGTCGTGCATCTCGCCCTTGCCCGCGATGATAGGTTTGTCCCAGGCTTTTGCCTCCAGAATGAGAATCGGAGCGCGCGTGTCCTGATTAATGCCGACATAGTCCACGAACTTCGTTGTGCCAGCCTTGATCCTGGCTTCCTGAGCGACATTTCCTCCCATACCCAAGTTCCAGCCGAGGAGCTGCAGCAGACGATCGAAAAAGAAGATACGCGTGTCGCGCTCGTGGAAGACTTCGTCTCTACCGTAGGCGTCAGTATTCGCGTATCCGTGCTTGAACTGATTATCGATATCGTCAAGGAGCTTCTTTATTCCCGCTCGAAACTCGCTCTCGGCTGCAATGGGGTTCACTGAATCATCTCCGGGAGGCGATAGAGCAGCCGTTGCGCTTCTGGCCACCCGGCATCCATGAATATCTCAAGGCATTCAATGAGCGCATTGCGCTGGTCTTCATCTTCGAACAGTTCATTGTGATCGGCAAGGAATTGACCCACAAGCTTGACGAGTAGCGCGACACCCAGCGGCTCGAATTGATAGCCAGCGTGCTTGCCGCCGAACCGAATCGCGTGCATTGTCAGATCAAGAGCTCTGGGAGGATTGACGGGGAGCACTAGTTCACAAAGCTGTAGCAAGTAGTGGACTGTACGAGGCACCGCGAAATCGCCGATCGACTTCAACGTGCCAGAGATTTCTTCGATAAATACCTCAAGTCCATTGCCTCCATGCGCGGCTTCGGAACTGACGTCATTGCGAATGTCCTTAGCGGCAAAATAGAGCTGGCGGCACGCCTCATCAAGCAGGCGCACGGACTTGCCGTAATTCTCCTGCTGTTCAATTGACGGTTGGTGAATTTGCAGTTGTGACTCGATTTCCGCGTTGGTTACGGCAACGATATCGGTTGCAATCGCTTGTGAGCGATGGCGTAAGCTACTGTCTTTCGGCTCGATTGAACCGGACAATCCAGCCACAAAGGCCTTGCGTAGTGTAGCGAGAACTCTCGAAAGCTCCGAAACGTGGGGCACCGGATCATCGATCCAACCTTGAAGTACCTCTTGCGAAGACGATCTCTCATGCGTGGCCCAAAGGATCGCGATAAGGCCAGACACGCTCTTCTGCACGCTTGCGTGGCGTTCCGGCTCGTGCTCGAAACGGCCGAGCAAAGCCAGTACAGACTGCTCGGTTCGTTCTGGATCCGCATGAACAGTGCGCCTTAGAACATTGCTACATAAGTAGTTAATCACGCCGAGGTTGAACTCATTGGCCAAGCGGTCAAAAAGGAATTGCCAGTATTCCGCCCGATTTATATCCCAGATGCTCACAAGGTGCAGAGCGGCTTCCAGCCTCACGGCGGGGTGGGGGTCTCGGAGCAGGTCTTCGATCTTCGGCTCAAGATAATCGTACAAGTCCGAACGTCGCCGCGAGAGCTCAAGCACTGCCTTTGCGGCATCGACACGCGGAGCTGGCGATCCCCAGACGGCACTGTCTTCGAAATTCTTTTCTGTGTCTTCGTGAAGCATGGGGCCTTCTGAATTCGTCGCAACAAGAAGCAGATTCTTAAGGCGTAAGGTTGTCGCATCGTCGTCAATGCCGGGAACCTGATTGCAGTCGATAAGACGACAAATGCACTTGGATATCTGGCCCTCCGCTTGGACTATAAGACTTGAGTTCTGAGCTTCGCGATCAATGTCTGAGACCAGCGCTTCCATCTCGCTAAGACAATCTTCAAGAGTGACGGCAATGGCATTGCTGGCATCGGACTTTAGGTGGAGTGCGCCTTCAACCCGGTTAATGGCTTCAATCAATTTCTGGTTCGCGGGTGAATCACGATCAAGACCTTCAATCCAATAATAAGGTTCCATGATACATTGACCCCATTCTATCACAAAGGGCCGCTCGTTCCCAGTATTCTCTCCGCTGCCAGACCCCCTGACTACTGAAATTGCATGTTCTGTTGATAGGTTCGCTTCACCGATCGCGCCGAACAGTCGACGCTCGATACTGACTCGCGCATCGTCTGGCCGCGAGGATCGCGAAAAATCGAATTGTGAGACGGATGCCTCAAATGCTTCACGTTCGGACGGTGACAAGCTCTTGTACCCTTTGGCGATGACATCTACCGCGTCCTTGACCGTGTCTGGCAAAGTAAGAAACTCCTGCTGCATGGCGATCGGAAGGCAGATGTCGAGAAGCATGTCCTTGCGTTCGCTCGCAGCCAGAAAGAGCCGCGACCAGAAGACTGCGAGGCTGGAGGTCGCGATCAAACGTTCCGCCATACGGACCGCTGCATTCGCATCCGCAGATCTGAAATGTTCGAGCAATATCTTTATCAGCGCTTTCGCATCATCGCTGTAGTCGCTCTCGGGATCATGTGCCCAGATGTGACTTTGGTCTTCGCGCAGTCGGACAGAACCTCCATGGACTTGGATCTCCGCCTCGAACAATTCGGGTTTGGAGGCATTGTCTTTCTCGACGCGAGCCTCCACCGACTGAACGATTGCATCTATCGCATGATGAGGATGCAAATCTAGAAACTCTCCGACAAACTCCTCGAGGGCGTATCGCGCCAAGCCGTAGTCCTGACGGGCGTTGGATCTGAGCGACAATATCTGGCTGTCGACTATGCTTGTTTCTCGCTCATCGACCATATCGAAACTGAAAGTTTCACGGAATATACGCACACCGAATTCGGGATCGATTCTTGCAATGATGCCTATCTTCTGGCAGAGGGCCGGGACTTCGTTGGCGGCATGGGCGGCAAGCCGATCTGGCACGAGGACTTTCTCAAGCAACGAACGGGACTTTGCCACATCGCTTGCATAAGTTTCACCCACGAGATCGATTGCAGACGACACGAGATTGCCCGGACCTTCAAGCGAAAGCGCATGGTCAAGCAAGGCTCTTGCTGCAATGCCGAGATCGCGGCGCTCGTTCTGGTCATCTACACGGCTAACCAACCTAAATAGTAGAAATCTCAGGGCTCCGTGGATAGGCGCAACATTTGAGGCAACGTTGCGAACAAATCCAAACCAAGGTTCCAGCGGTGCTTCCGGATGGTCTTCAACTCGAATGCCCAATGCGCCGCTCATGAGATTGAATGCCTTCGCGGTCTCGTCTGATCTTTCAACAATCCGCTTCGCTAAGACAGTTATATCGTCATGATGTTCGGGAAGCTCCGCGCAACTCCGGCTCGTCGCGGTCTTGATGACGGGGTCGCCATCTTCATCGGCAAGGATATGGGTTGCTGCGGTCCAGAAAGCGGCGCGGCAAGGCTCGCGCATCCAGATTTCCTGCAGAGCAAAGGTCAAGGCTGGTGCCAGCATCAATCCTAGTGACTCGTTCTTGCTGAATTTTTTGTTACCATCAATCAACGTTTCTGGGTCGAGCAAGACACGGGTGGTTGCGTAGTCGAACAGCAGGTGATGGCGAAACTGCACCCTTCGACGATTGTTGCTGGAAATCAGTACTCCCGCACTTTCCAGTCTATCGAGCACAGCGGCGTCGTTCCCGGCGGCTATCCCGAATGGTGCGTGTAGGACACGATTCTTTACCATCGATTCAACTGTCCGCTGGATGCAGGTCTGCGCTGGCGCACCTTGGCTTGCGATGCGATGATTCCAGTAGAATTGGAGGAGTTGAACTTGGGAGGCGATATGGGACAGATCTGTCGTGATAAGACCGTCCTTCACCAATTCACTCAGCAGACGTGTATTGAACGGAACTGAAGCAACATCTTTGAGCCTCCTCGGTGCATTGTTCAATACCCTCGCTAAGTCCGGTGTCCTATTGAGTAGCTGAGCAAACTCAGTTTGCGTCCAGGTCGGCACCCTCACATGGCGGACATTGGAAAACTCCTGTTCCGTCAAGCCTTCGACCGGAGCCTCGCCCTTAAACAATCTTTGAAACTTTTGACCCATGCGAAGATCGAATGTTCGGATCGACGCTATTACTTTCCAGCGTCCGTTGATCGCCATGACCCGCTCGAACAGCGTTCGAAATACCTCTCCGCCGCATCCGCCGCGGGAAGCGTCTAGGCCATCGACGATCAGCCAGGCCGACTCGGTCCCGTCCCATGCTTCTAGAGTTTCGATTAAGCCATTCTCCAGACGGAGTGCCTTCTCGAGGCCCTCCAAGGTCTCGACAGAGTGTTCATCAACTGCAATCTCAAGAACGTCGCTTCCCATGCCCCGGAGCTCGCGAGCGAGAGCATTCAGAACGCCGCTCTTTCCGGCTCCAGGTTCACCTATGATAAGCAGCGAGCCTCCAAGCGCAGCGTTACGGATCGAATCATGGCACTCGCGTACGATGCTGATCGGTTTGCCATCAGCTGCTTCGATCTGCTGAAATCGCTTGAGCGTCTCGGCAGTTTTCTGGCTCTGGTCCTTCAATCGGGAAATGTCTGGCTGGAAATTTGGTGGTGACAGCAACTTTGTCCCACACCCAAGAAGTCTCTGTCTCAAGGTAGGTTGGTCAACGCCGCCTCGCTCTACCATCAACTTTCCGGAAACAGCTTCAAGGCTTGAGAAGATGGCCGGTGCGTCGTCTGAGTCCTGAGCAACGTCGCGCAATACCTCAATCGCAGCATCCTGCGATGAACTCGCGGTGTCGAAGGTGATTACACTGATTAGTGCGGCCAATTCCTGCGCGAAATCGGGACTGTGTGCGTCGCTCGTCGCCTGTGACCATGCCGTTCGGACACAAGCTTCGAAGCAATCGAATGCATGTTTCTGCTCGGCATTGAGTTGGCCTCCGCCGGGCTGATACTTTAGTCGCAGCGCTGTCGGCAGCACCTGACGCACTGTGCTCGGGGCGCTTGGACTGACTGCGAGGACTAGCCGATCAACCTCAAAATTAAGAGGCCGATTCCACTTCAGGCTTCCGTCGCCGTTACGGCACTCCAACCAGTGCCTAACAAACTGTGAAATAGTCTTACCGAATGGGCTGCCGGGTTCCTTTGACAATGAGATGTTGGTCTTTGCTTGAATGGCGACGAAGCCACCGTCCGAGGTCCCCATCAGAATGTCGTCGACAGGGGCCTCCGTTTCGAAGCGAATCCATGCTGGCTTCGCAGAACCCAGATTCAGTCGGTGATCCAACAGCCTTTCGGCCAGTAGCTCGCTGCAGAAAAGTGCACCGATCTGTTGCTGGAACAGGATGCCCGCGCTCGTTGCAGCACCGCCACCTCCGACGGTGATGTGCCCTAGGGCCTTGGTCTTACCTTTGTCTTTCCTGGGCATCCCACCTTTCCCTTTTGCGCTGAAGTTGGGCGAGGAATCCCGTTCAGTCAGACCGTCAATCTGAAGTTCCTGTCAGATTTCCCGGTCATTACGAACAGCAACACTGCCTCGCAGTCCTTCCAAAGTGATTGGCCGGTATCTGCGGGAATTCTTGGGCATTGTCAGTCTTTGATATGGTCTGGTGCCAATTCGAACGGCAATGCATCAACTGTTGACTGCTTTCTTGAAATGGTGTCACTCTCCGTACTGGCCATGTCCAAGCCCCCTTACATGCGGCTCGTTGTGCAGCAGTTGCCGCAATTCGGAAAGTGAAGCCGAATTCCATCCCAAGGCTGCTGCAACCGCCTCGTCCCAAAGCAGACGGACCTCACATTCGCCGTCACGGAACTGCGGAACGATCATGTTGGCAGTACAGTCCCAGCAATCGGAGAGAATCCGGCAAACGCGCCCGTCGCCCAAATCCGGGATCCTGAGGTTCGCCGCTTCCTTCGCGCTGTAAGTCGGAAACTCGAGTTTCCGCCCCGGACTCCGCATAAGTTGCAACCGTCCCGCAGTCGAGTTCAGGAATACCGCGGCGGCTTTCGCCTGATCCGTCGTCATGCCGAATACTGGCATCCAGCCGTTGCCAACGTACCGAGTGTTACTCGCGACAGCAGCCAATCGGGCTGAGCTGCTGTCCTGACCTGCAGTTATCAGCAAATAGCCAGCCTTCTGCTGGATTTTGTCGGTTTCCGAATGCGTAGGTTTATCGATCAGATTTCCTGAATGTGCCGCCTTTTTGGGAATCCAGTGCTCATCCGGCGTGGCCCGAATGTACTTCTGTCCATCAGCGCCCTTCGATTTCAGAATGGGAAAGCTCCCGGGCATGTCGGCGGATGACGGCTTGAAGTTCCCGCGAAGAACCTGGCCTGTAGCGGCTGGCACCACCTTGAGGTCGCGAAGCCGTGGCAAGCCAGCATCGTTGGCGACCTGCACCGCCGCTTCGGCGAGATCGGGTGAACGAAACGCCACCGCAGACCAGTCTCCCGCCTCGACGCGCTCCGCCGGCCATTCGGAGACCTCTCCCCAGCCGTCTGACAAGAGTCCGGTCTTGCACAGCCCGAGGCAACGGTGCAGTTCCGCCGCTTCACGCTCGTCCAGCGGAAACCGGTCGAGGCTGACGATGCGCGTCGGCGGCCGACCCCCCCCCCCCCCCCCCCGCTTCAGGATGATCATGCTCTCGTTGATCGAGGTGTTCTGGCTGAGGTTGATCTGGCCGGGCTGGTGGCAAGTGAGCAGCGTGTGGACGTGAAAGCGTTTGGCAAGTATCCTGCGCTCGTAGCGGCCCGACGTGGCCGTCAGCGCGATTGTCGGGTGGATCATCGCCAACATGCCGTCCGAGGGATCGAGGCACCTGTCGGCGAGCGCGACAAACAGCGGACGTATGGAGTTCTTGTCGGCAAAGCCGTCCATCTCCGGATCGACTGCGACCAGCGATCTTTCGTAGCTGTCGACGCGCTCGCGCATCCATTCCTGAACATGTTTGGGGAACTTCTCGCCCATCTTGGAGCGGTTGGTGAACGGCGGGTTCATGATCACGATGCGGGCGTTCCGGACGGAAGCGACGGCGTCATCGAGCAGCGGGTCGTCGTGGTCCATCCGCAGCCGCTCGGAGCCAAGGGCCTCATCGTCGAGGTCGAACCCGGCACTGCGAAGAACGCTCCTTTGCCCGAGCAGTTCGGGAGTGCCGACGCGCACCCTGCCTTCGTCTGGCCCGTAGGGCATTCGATGGAGTCCCATTTTCCGGTAGGCCACATCGCTGTTGCCGGCAGTGAGCTGCGCCGCGGCCAGCTGCAGTGACACCGCGTTGATGTCGAGACCCGCAATGGTCTCCTCGACCGCCAGCTTCTGCAGTTCCGCCAACCGTCGCTCGCTGACTCCCTGCTCCTCCGCCCGACGCTTCATGTCGGTGAGCATGGCGGCGATGAGGGTGCCGGAGCCGCAGGCGAGATCGACGATCCGGTTGTTCAGCCATGTCGCATCCGACCGCCAGTCGACATCCGGGTTGGCGGCATCGAGCGTCAGGCGCGCCAGCAGCGCGGCCGCAGGAGGGCGCGTGAAGTAGGCGCCGTCTGACGCCTGGTTCCCCATCACCCTGTTGAACAGAGGACCGGCATGGTCGGCGCCGAGATCCGCATAGCTTTCGGCGATGCGCTCGGCTTCGCCGGCGAGGTGGCGTAAAGCGCGGTTGATGCCTGTCTTCCTGCCAGACTGCTGAATCGCCTCGATGATGTCGATCGCCGGCTCAATGACAGGTAGGAAGTCGTGACGGGTGATGCGGTTCCACTGGCTGTAGATGACCGTGACCGCATCCGGCGCGTTCTTGATCGCGTCCAGTCCAGAGATTCCCGGCAGCCAGCCTCCAGTCGCGATCCGCTGGTGCAGCATCGCGGCGTTCATCAGAAGCAGTGAGGCGATGGTACAGCCGTCCGCCTGCTTGCTTCGCTTGTCGTCGGCCAACTGGTCCAGCCCGAAATGGCTGTCCAGCAGCGCGTCGAGTTCGTCTTCCTTGAGGCACCGCCTTGCCTCCATGATGCTGTTCTCAAGGGTATTGACGTCGCGCTGGGCACGGTTGCGGGCGAGCCCCGACCTGGCAAGGAGGTTGACACTGATGCCGACGTCCTCGACCCGGTCGAAGAGACCTCTGATGCGTTCCTCCGCCTGGGCTTTGCGTTCCTCCGCCCTCCTTTGCCGGTCGATCCTGCGGCCGGCCTTGCCGTTGACCATTTCCCGGCCCGTCTTCTTCGACTTGGCGGCATCAACGGGCCCAGGTGTTCCATCCGCTGCCGGTTTCGACCTGACCGTTCCGGCTTCGCGCAGTTCGATGCCACCGTCCCCGCGCCGTTTGCCACTTACGATGCGTTCCGCAATTGGTCCTGAGGACGGCTTGACGGAAGCGGTATCGTCGTCGTCAGGTAGGGACGGAATTACGTCGTCCAGCGAACGGAACACCTCGCTCGGTCTGGCTTTGCCAGCCAGCACCTTCTCGACATCATTTTCCGCCGATCCGGGCTTGCCGACATGTCCGTAGTTCTGGACCCGGCGGTTTTTGCCGCCGATGGTGATCATGGTCGCAACGTCCTCTACGGGAGGTGGCGGCAGGTAGAGCTGCATGAGATCCGAAGATCCGACAGCCTGTCCTCGATGCGACCGTCATGTGCCCGGAGCGCCAGCAGTATCTGCCCGAGTTCCCGCCAGCCGTCCTCGGGACCGCTGTTTCGAAGCCATGTCTCGGCGTCGACGTTGGGCGGAATGAGGATTGGGCAGATTATGTAGCCCATTTCCTTGTTCTCGGCCCGCCGCATCACCCGCCCAACAGCCTGAATCACGTCGACCGGCGACTTTCGGGCCTCAAGGAACCCGACGGCGGAGAGCGACGGAGCGTCCACCCCTTCGCCAAAGATGCCCACATTTATAATTCCGTGTGGGTGTTCGTCGGTTGCGCCCATGAGCCGCGCCTTTGCGTGCTCGCGCTCGGTGACCCTGCTCCCTGCATCGAGATGCTCCAACTGATAGGATGCGGCTGACCGTTCGGCACCTTCGGCATCCAGCCTTCGCTGCACCCAGTCCCGCACCGCATCGGACCCGAGGGCAGCGGTCATCTCCCTGGACCTCGCGATGAGATTCATGAAATTGATAGAGGACCGGATATCCACGCCTTTCTCGCGCAAGGCGCCGCCCATCAGCAGGGCCAGCACGAGACCCCTGAGAAAGTGGGCGGTTGACATCTTCTTGCCGTGTTTCTCCGCGAGCGCGTTCGCGGTCCGGTAGGCGTCCTCGTCGTTCACCCCGATGGCGATGATCCGGTAGTCGGTCAGCCAGCCGTTGGCGACAGCTGCGGCGTAGGACTGACGGTAAAGCTCAGGCCCGAAAACAGATTCGTCGGCCATGTCACGAACCACCCAATGATCGCTCCTATGCGCCTTGTGGCTTTGCCCGTCAGCGCTGTAGATACGGGGCGTCGCCGTCTGGTAGACCCGGTATTTCGCCGGAAACCTCGCGTCGTCATGGCAGACGGTGAAGTCGCGGAGCCTGTACTCCATTTTCGCGATCCGCCTGAGACCCGCCGTGCGATGGGCCTCGTCGGCGATCAACACCTGTATCTCGCGACCGATGCCGCCCAGCGCGTCTGCGATGCGGTGGCTGGACTGGTAGGTGCCGAAGATAACGCCGATGCGGTCACCGTTTTTGCCGACGGCCTTCATCCACGCAGCAATCTCCTCGGCCTTGGTCGTTACAAGCCCTTTGACCTCGGATGCGGACGTATGTCCGAGGTCCGCCGTCGGGTCGGTGGCCAGGTCCTTGTCTTTGGCGACGCCCTCGTCGGAACAGACCGCTAGGGCGTTCAGGCTATCCTTGCAATGGGCCAGGAATTCGCCCCGGAGCTGCGCGACCAGCGCGATCGAGGGGCAGAGCACCGCCGAGACCTGTCCCGGTTCTGTAAGCCGCTCCAGTATGCGCAGCGCGATGCGGGACTTGCCCGTGCCGCACGGCAGGATAATTCGTCCTCGCGCCCTGCCGTCGTCGTTCGCCTGCGCGTGCTCCTGCAGAAGCCTTATGCTCGTTTCAATGGCCTCGCCTTGCATACTGTCTCTGGATCGGCGGTCGCCGCTGCCGTCGTCTATGTGCGGGTCCGGCAAGTCCGTGTCCAGCTGCTTCCGGAGGTCGGTCTCGATGTTGACCAGTGTCACCGGCTTCCGGCCCACAGCCTTCGCTGCGTTTCCACCTAACCGGGTGTCACCGATGACGACCAGCCAGCGTTCCGCCCAGAGTTCATCGGAAGACAGGGAAAGGAAACTGTTGAACTCGTCCTTGGTGATGTCCGATCCCCGACCGTGCTCATCCAGCTTCCTGGACTTGCACTGAATGGCCACGAACCTGCCGTCGCTGGCCCGCTTGGCGACGACATCAATCCCGATCTCCGGCGTGTTTGGCAGCCATTGCGTATGCCTGTCGGGCCATTCCATCCAGAGCCAGGCTTCGCTGATGTCCCATTCGGCGATCAGCGGGGCGTACTCCGCTGTCATTCGCTCCAGCCACTCTCCATCGGTTTGATGCTGGCTCGTTTCCTTGATATCGTCCAATGCACGTGAAATCCGTTGCGCGACGTTAGGATGTTCGTCGTAGTTCATTAAATCGAACTCCTGATCTCGAAAGAGGCAGCCTTTTTTGCAACCATATCTCTCACCGTCTTATGATTGGTCTTCCCGCCTGCCGTCATTATTGCCTGACCTATAAACCGGCCGGTCAGCTTTGGATTGAGCGTCGCCTTCGTCATATAGTCAGGATTCTCCGAAATCATCAGCTTAGCTGTCACCTTGATCACCTCTGTATCGGTGGCCTGTCTCAATACCCTCGGTGAGTTTCTGTCCCAATCAGATCCTTTTCTTCGGAGCACACCGTCTTGAACATATCCTTCTCGATCCTGCCGGAAGTGTCTCCCCTGAGTCGCTTGAGGGACAGCCACGGCTTCTTGTCCGATTGGTGCCATCATACGCCCGGGAAACAGGTTTTCACTGCCTCATATGTTCAGAGAATCAGAAATGGGCGGAGGATGAGGTATGTGGCTCTGGTGTAGCATTTCAGGGTTGAACGAGGTGCCGCAATAGGGGCCTATTTCATTGACAAGCCTGCATTTTATGGGCAATGAGCTTCCAAAGTGCACCTCAATACGCCGAGGCTGCTCCATTTTGAGGTCACGATTTCAAAAGTTGCCACCAAAAAATCGCATCTTTCCGCCGCCGAGAGGTGGCTCCAGCCTAAATTCTGGCTTCACCTCCACACCAAGTCTCTTGAGCTTTCGCTCAAGGCTAGCCTGTGCATTGACCAACCTAAGGTCAATTTTCTTGTTGCGTTTCAATATCTCTGCCATTTGCAGCTTTGTGATCTTTGTTTTCCCACTCATTTTGGAAGCGCTCCCTTTTGTGAACGAAGGAGATGTGATCTCCCCGGCGCATATATTCACGCAGTAACTCGAAGTATTTCATAATCGATTTATTCAGCCCGGCATCTTTTCGAAGCCGTCAACCTTCTGGCTCACTTTTCATGCAGCGTTCTCGCGTCAATTGTGCGGACTTCGGAATGCCACTTCTCCGGATCGTTCGGCGGCACAGCAATCTCGCGAGTCCGTTCCAACTTCATGCTTGTTGTGACTCTCCCCTTTTCGTTTCCGTCAAGCTCCAGTTCTTGAACTTCTATTGTGTCAACCATCTAATGAGAAGGTCGCTGGAAATCCGTTGGGCGGCGGTCGGGTGTCCGTCCTAGTCATTGAGTCGACCCATTGATTTAGGGAGAGGCAAGCTTTGCCGAAACCATCTCGTTCACCGCCTTCGGGTTGGCCTTCCCGCCTGTCGCCTTCATCACCTGGCCAACGAACCAGCCGACCAGCCTTGGATTGAGCTTTGCCTTTTCAACCTGGGCCGGATTCTCTGCAATCACCTGATCGACCGCCGCCTCGATCACTCCCGTATCGGTGACCTGCTTCATACCTCTGGAAGCAGCTATCTCAACCGGATCCCCCCCTTCGGAATAAACGATCTCGAACAGATCCTTCGCGATCCTGCCGGAAATGTCTCCCCCGGCGATGAGATCGATTATCCTGCCAAGCTGCCATGCGGACATCGGTGACACCGAGGTGCCGATATTGTCTTTCCTGAGTCGTCCAAAGAGTTCGTTTATGACCCAGTTCGCGGCCACCTTTCCATCGCGCCCCTTAGCCACCTCCTCGAAGTAAGCCGCCGATTCAACGTCTGCTGTCAGGACCGAGGCATCATAATCGTTCAGCCCGAATTCGTCCATGAAGCGGGCCTTCCTCTCGTCCGGCAGTTCCGGAAGATTGGCCTTGATGGACTCCACCCAGGCTGGATCAAGTTCCAGGGGAAGGAGGTCGGGGCAGGGGAAATACCTGTAATCATGCGCTTCCTCCTTGGAGCGCATGGAGCGGGTCTCGCCCCTGTCAGGATCATAGAGCCGGGTCTCCTGCTCAACTTCGCCACCGCCTTCGATGATCGCGATCTGGCGACGGGCCTCATGATCGATGGCCGCCTGCATGAACCGCATTGAGTTCATGTTCTTGATCTCGCATCGGGTGCCAAGGCATGAATGGTCGCCGGACTCCCGGAACCTCTCGTGATCGCCCGGTCGGCAAACCGACACATTGACATCCGCGCGCAGGTTCCCGTTCTGCATATTGCCGTCACATGTGCCGAGATACCGCATGATCTGCCGCAGTTTGGCCACATAGGCCGCCGCTTCCTCCGGACTGCGGATGTCTGGACGGGAGACAATCTCCATCAGGGCGACGCCAGTTCGGTTGAGATCCACGAATGACATGTGCGGATCCATGTCATGGATCGATTTGCCCGCGTCCTGCTCAAGATGGAGGCGCTCGATACGAACGCGGCGGGCAACACCCGGCTTCATTCCCACAATCACTTCGCCTTCACCAACGATGGGATGGTAGAGCTGGCTGATCTGGTAACCTTGGGGCAGATCCGGATAGAAATAGTTCTTTCGATCGAAGGCGGAGGTAAGATTGATGCGCGCTCTGAGGCCCAGACCCGTCCGCACGGCCTGCTCGACACAGAACTCGTTGATTACCGGAAGCATGCCGGGCATCGCGGCATCGACAAAGCTCACATTGGAATTGGGCTCGGTGCCGAATTCAGTCGATGAGCCGGAAAAGAGCTTGGCGTTCGAACTGACCTGTGCGTGAACCTCAAGTCCGATCACCAGTTCCCAGTCAAGTCTTGCACCTTGAATGACCTTGGGTTTTGGAGGTTCGAATGCGAAATCAAGCATTGCCAGTATCCTGCTGTCGGTCCGGTTCCCTTCTAGGGCGGGGGAGTCCGTGGAGCAAGCGGATCGGTTGTGGAATGACTGGTTGGTTCAGCTACCCAGGATTCGACCGACCATCTCCGAGGTGTCCCGGCTCAGGTTTCCGGTTGTGGCAATTCGCCGGAGTGCATCCGTGCTAAGGGCTTGCCGGTCAGCGTCGTAACGACGCCAGGTTTCAAACGCGGTTGTCATTCGCGCTGTCGTCTGCGGGTTTATCGGATCAAGTCTGATCAACCAGTCCGCAAGCAGGTCATAACCGGAACCGGAGGGGTCGTGGAAGCCGGCGGCGTTCATCGACAGCGCACCCAACACCGACCGGAACCGGTTCGGATTCCTCAAGTCAAAGTCCGGATGGCTGCTCAGTTTGCTGGCAATGGCGGCGGCTTCGCTTGGGGAAGCATGGATGACCTGCATCGCGAACCACTTGTCGACCACCAGCCTGTCATGCCTCCATTGAGCGTAAAATGCCGTGATTTCGGGATATCCAGAGCCAATTTCCAGTAGACAGGCCAGTGCACCGAGCTGCTCCGTCATGTTGTTGGCGTCCCTGAACAGCCTTTCGGCCGTAGACCCGCCATCGAGGCGCGAAAGAAGGGAAAGTGTGGTCAGGCGCAAGGCTCTCCGACCTGCTGCATTGGAATCCGGGGAGTAGGGGCCGGGAACTTCCATGTTCTGATAGAGCTGGGGAAGGTCGACGGCGAGATGTTCCGCCAGGATATTCAGAAGTCTTGACCGCGCTTCGTGGATTGCGCTCGGATCAGGAACCCGTCCCGATTCATGGATGGACTGGGCCATGTCATCTTCAGCAGGCAAGCGGAGGGCAAGTGAGCGAAAGGTCGGATCAAGGGAATCGTCCTGGGCAACCCGGCGAAGGGCGTCAAGGTAGACCGGGCCAGGTGCCGCACCGTCCGTCACCATCTGGAACAGGACATCCTTGGCCAGCGCACGGCCTGCCTCCCATTTGTTGAACGGGTCGGTGTCATGGGCCAGAAGAAAGGCGCGCTCTTCCGATGTCGTGGAACGTTCGAGAATCACAGGTGCCGAGAAACCACGAAGCAGCGATGGGACGGGTTTGGCGGGAAGGTCACGAAACACGAAGCTCTGCTGACTCTCGGACATCTCGAGAATGGTTGTAGATACCAACTCGTTGCCGTTCGGACCCAGCAGGCCGACCGCGACCGGAATGATCTGAGGCTCTTTCCTGTCTTGGCCGGGAGTCCGTGGAGTCGTCTGGTTGAGGGTTAAGGTATAGGTACCGTCACTGAAGGCCTCGCTGACCGTGATGTGAGGGGTTCCGGCTTGGGTGTACCAGCGCATGAACTGCGAGAGATCCCGACCGGTGACGTCCTCGAATACCCGAAGCCAGTCCTCGATCGTCGCCGCTTCACCGTCGTGCCGGTCAAAGTACAGGTCCAGTGACCTGCGATAATTTTCGGCGCCGACAAGTCGACGCAGCATTCCGATGACCTCCGCGCCCTTCTCGTAGACTGTGGCAGTGTAGAAGTTGTTGATCTCGAAGTAACTTGCCGGCCTGACCGGGTGGGAAAGCGGACCATTGTCCTCCCTGAACTGACGGGCACGGAGCTGCAGCACGTCATTGATGCGCTTTGCGGCGTGGCTGCGCATATCGCCTGAGAACTGCCGGTCCCGAAATACTGTCAGGCCTTCCTTCAGCGACAGCTGGAACCAGTCACGGCAGGTTATGCGGTTGCCGGTCCAGTTGTGGAAATACTCATGTGCGATAATGCCCTCGATCTGCTCATAGTCCAGGTCCGTGGCGGTCTCAGGGCTCGCGAGGACATATTTTGAGTTGAAGATGTTCAACCCCTTGTTTTCCATTGCACCCATGTTGAAGTCGTCGACTGCCACGATCTGGAAGAGGTCGAGGTCGTATTCGCGTCCGTAGACCTCCTCATCCCAACGCATCGAGCGTTTTAGCGCATCCATGGCATATGCGCATCGTTGCTCATCGCCGCTTCGCACCCATATCCTGAGATCCACACTCCGGCGGGATGCGGTCATGAAGCTGTCATCATGTGAAACCAGTTCGCCTGCCACCAGCGCGAACAGATACGAGGGTTTTGGCCACGGATCCTGCCATTTCGCGTAACCTGGCCCTTTCTCGACAAGATTGCCGTTTGACAGCAATACCGGCGCATCACTCTCGATCCGTACAGAGAATTTGGCCATCACATCGGGACGGTCCGGAAAGTAGGTTATCTTTCGGAAACCCTCGGCCTCGCATTGAGTGCAGTACATCCCTCCCGACATGTAGAGGCCCTCAAGAGCAGTGTTTGATTCCGGCGAGATCTCAACCTCCGCTTCCCAGGTGAATGCATCGGGTAGGTTCCGCGTTACGGTGAGCCCATGGTCGGACCGTTTCAGTTCAGCCTCCCTCAAAGACTCATTGTCGATCGAGGCATGGATAAGCTTGAGCTGTCGGCCGTCGAGCGTCAGCGGGCCACCCGATCCCTGCGGATTGCGGAAGAAGGCGATCCTCGAGATGACACGGGTCGCCGTTGGATGGAGTTGGAAATAAAGGTCGACTGAATCGACGAGGTAAGCCGGGGGTGTGTATTCGGCCAGCCGAACCGGTTGAGAAAGTGGGGCAGTCATGGCAATCCGGGAAGTCTTCTCGTGGAACTCCGCTTCAGGCTAGTCTTGGGGAGAGTCTGTTTCAACCGTATGAACAACTGAAGTCCGGGGCCGGGCGGTCGCGGTCATCGACGCGGACCGCAAGGTATGTCGGGACTCCATCCAATCAGTCTTGACGGCCGCCGCAACCGAACAGCGATCTGGGACCTCCAGCTCAGGTGAGGAAAGCTCCATCTTTGCGGAGCTTTCCGGCTTCTCGCTTTACTCGACAGACAGGACCGGATCAGTGTGCACGTGCCGTTTGCCAATCGGACGGCTTGGGCAACGTCTCGAACGTGTGTTCGGGCGGAGGGCTCGGAACGGTCCATTCCAGCGTATCGGCCCATTCATTCCAGTAGTTGTTCTCGGTTACCCGCCGTCCGTAGCGTATCGTGTAGAGGATGATGCCGATGAACAGCAGGAACGAGGCGAACGAAAGGAAAGCGCCCATACTGGAAATCTTGTTCCAGTAAGCAAACGCTTCAGGGTAGTCGATATAGCGTCTAGGCATGCCCTGACGCCCCAGGAAGTGCTGTGGGAAGAACGTGATGTTGACACCGATGAAGAACGTCCAGAACTGGAGCTTGCCGGCCCATTCCGGATATTGGCGGCCACTCATCTTTCCGATGTAGTAATACATGCCAGCGAAGATCGCGAAAACCGCGCCGATTGACATCACGTAGTGGAAATGCGCCACAACGTAGTAGGTGTCATGATAGGCTCGGTCGAGAGGTGCCTGCGCCAGCACGATTCCCGTCACTCCGCCTACCGTGAAGAGGAAGATGAAGCCAATGGCGAAGAGCATCGGTGTTCTGAACTCGACCGAACCGCCCCACATTGTCGCGATCCACGAGAAAATCTTGATGCCGGTTGGAACCGCAATGACCATCGTGGCGAGCATGAAATAGGATTGCTGCGTTACGGACATGCCAACGGTATACATGTGGTGTGCCCAGACGACGAAGCCGAGTGCGCCGATGGCGATCATGGCCCAGACCATTGGGAGATAACCGAAGACGGGCTTTCTGCTGAATGTGGCCACAACATGGCTGATGATGCCGAATCCGGGAACAATTACGATATAGACTTCAGGATGGCCGAAGAACCACAGGATATGTTGGTAGAGTACGGGATCGCCTCCTCCGGCAGGATCAAAGAATGTGGTGCCGAAGTTCCGGTCCGTCAGCAACATCGTAATGGCACCGGCGAGCACGGGCAGGCTGAGGAGAATCAGCCATGCCGTGACGAATATGGACCAGGAGAAGAGAGGTACCTTGAACAGCGTCATTCCAGGTGCGCGCATGTTCAGGAACGTGGTGATCATGTTTATGGCGCCGAGGATCGACGAGGCGCCCGACAGGTGAACGGCGAAAATCGCCAGATCCATGGACCAGCCCTGTTCGGTGGTGGACAGCGGCGCGTAGAGAACCCATCCAACGCCTGATCCACTCTGCCCATTGCCGCCTGGGGCAAGCGCCGATGCGATTCCCAGCGATACGCCGGCGACGAACATCCAGTAAGACAGGTTGTTCATGCGCGGGAAGGCCATGTCAGGTGCGCCAATCTGAAGTGGCATGAAGAAATTGCCGAAGCCGCCGAAGAGGGCAGGGATGACCACAAAGAACATCATCAGCACGCCGTGATAGGTGATCATCACATTCCAGAGATGGCCGTTCGGTGTGCACGCCTGGCTTGCGTCGACGATGAGCCGCGCACCTTCGAGGCACATGTACTGTACACCCGGATCCATCAGCTCCAATCGCATGAAGATTGTGAATGCAACTGAGATGAAGCCCGCAATGGCGGCAGTGAAGATATAGAGGATGCCGATGTCCTTGTGGTTCGTTGACATGAACCAACGTACGAAAAAACTGCGTTCGCCGTGGTGTTCGTGGCCATCAATGGCGGCGTCGACCATGGGGGATGCCTCCCGTAATCCGATTGAGCTGATGCCCTTGGCGCGAGTCGCGCATGGACCTGAAAGTGGACTCTAGAGCGTGACTCGACTTAGGGCAACGTCGGAAGACTGGCCGGAACCTAATGTCGCAGCCCGGCCGGGGTCAATCCAGAGGATGCCGATTCAGCGCATCTTTCGGTCTTGATGCCTCAGTTCTGGCCAGGCGATTGGTTCAGTGCCGCCATCCGAATTGCTTCGGTCGGAAAGGGCGCATGCGGACTGCTGTGGTGGGCAATCGCGGCCGACCGATTGATCAAGGTCCGATGGGCATTGAAAGAGGGGCCGGCAGGTCGCTCAGAAGATATCGTCGAATGTCGCCCGCAATTCCACATCAACGTCGACCATACTCACTGGCAAGCCAAGATCGACAAGGCTTGTCACGCCGTGCCCGCTGATGCCGCAGGGTACTATGCCATCATAATGTCCCAGGTCGGGTTCCACGTTTATCGACAGTCCGTGAAAGCTGATCCACCTGCGCAGTCGGACCCCAATGGCTGCAATCTTGTCCTCGTGCGGTGAGCCGTCCGGAGCTGGCGAAAGTTCGGGCCGTACCACCCAGACCCCAACCCGACCTGCGCGGGTTTCTCCCTTGACGTTGAACCGATCGAGCGTGGTGATGACCCAGGATTCGAGACGTTGGACGAATCCACGAACATCCCGCCCGCGTTCCCCGATATTCAGCATCGTGTAGACAACGCGCTGGCCGGGGCCGTGATACGTATACTGACCACCCCGTTTGGTGTGGTGAACAGGGAAACGGCTGGGCTCGACCAGATCCCGGTGCTTGGCTGAGGTGCCCGCGGTGTAGAGTGGAGGATGCTCAACGAGCCAGATCAGTTCATCGGCCTGACCACGGGCGATCTCTTCCGCCCGCGCCTCCATTCTGGTGACGGCATCGGCATATTCGGTAAGCCCGTCGGATATGATCCACTCGACCATGCCAAGCGATTTGGTCAAGTTGTTCGGCAAAGTCCAGTCAACGGTGAACCACGAGACATCCGTCACGCCTCGGACGTCCATCCGCGTCAACGGAATTGGAACCTCAGCTACAGCTTCCGGATGCACCTGACTTCCAGTCGTTTCGAATGTGAACCCCACCATATTGGTGACTGGTCTGAGCCTGATGGGATCGGTCATTGCCTCCCACATATACGGTGGGACCATTGGCAAGCGTGTGCAGGCAGTGACATGGCGGTTCGCAATGCGCGAGAATCCTCTTTTCAACGACTGGGTCACTGGCTATACGCGCTACATCGACTGAAGGTGCGGTCGTGGCGGAATAGGTAGACGCGCAGCGTTGAGGTCGCTGTGGGGTAACACCCGTGGAAGTTCGAGTCTTCTCGACCGCACCAGATATTCGCTCCGACAACATCTGCTGCCGGCTTCAGCGGACATGGAACCACGGAGGCGAGCGCACGTATCGAAGCGGAGCTTTTCGTGCCCGTGTTGGCATACGGCCCTAAGTGAATGAATCTGACCTCTGGCTCCTTGCCTTTCCGCGGCAGGGGTTCCATGTTCAGTGCGTCATGACGCAGATGATGCAATCAGTGTTGCTGACGACCGTGACGCTCATTGTCGGCGACCTCGGATCGGGACAGTCCACGCCAGATCATCAGGGCATGGGTGCGCAGCCTGCGGTGGCAACTGCGGAACCTGTCATTGGACATCAGTTCTCGCAGCTCCTCGGGTTTGCGGTCGGTGCATGAACCCATGACTCTTCCACGCATGCGATTCTCCTTCCGCTCGTGGTCAGGCACCGGACACAGGATGACTGCGCCGATCACACGCAGTATCCCGGATGTGACTATGGCATGAGGTGCCTGTGTTGGCAAAATGCCGAACGAGAGCCAATGCGGAGGCGATTGAAAATGGCAACCTGGCACGACAACGACGGCGACGACAGGCCCCACGACGCTGGTGCATGGCCGCCGGAGTGGCGGCAGGGGAAAATCCCGTTCGCCCCGCCGGCTGTCGGCGGCATGGCCCGGTGCCGCGTAGGGAGGCATAGATGACCCGGCAGCGACTTCCGATCGGGATCCAGGACTTCCGGACCATCCGGAGCGGGGGCTTCTACTATGTCGACAAGACCCCGCTGGTCCGGCGGCTGGTGGACGAGGGGCGCCACTACTTTCTGTCCCGCCCGCGCCGCTTCGGCAAGAGCCTGCTGCTCGACACGCTGGGGTCGCTGTTCGTCTGCGACGAGGCCCTGTTCCGGGGGCTGGACATCCACCCGCACTGGGACTGGTCCGCGCCGCACCCGGTGGTGCGGCTGAGCTTCGGCGGGAAGTACAGCGAGCCGGGGGAGATCGCAGGGGACATCATCGAGCAGCTGGAGGGCATCGAGAGCGAGCACGATCTTGCGCCTGCCCGGACATCCGATACCGGCCCGAGGCGTCTCCGCAACCTTCTCCGTCGTCTTCACGGCGCCACCGGCCGGCCGGTGGTGGTGCTGGTGGACGAGTACGACAAGCCGATCCTGGACGTGCTGCATGACCCGGACCTCGCGAGGGCCAACCGGGACTACCTGCGGGGCTTCTACGGCATCGTCAAGGACAGCGCCCGGCATGTCCGCTTCACCTTCGTCACCGGGGTGAGCATGTTCTCGAAGATCAGCCTGTTCTCGGGCCTCAACAATCTGGAGGACATCAGCCTCGACCCGCGCTTCGCCGCGGTCTGCGGCTACCGGGAGGAGGACCTGGACCGGGTGTTCGCGCCGGAACTCGACGGTCTGGACCGGGACAGGATCCGCACCTGGTACGACGGCTACAACTGGCGCGGCGGGGAGCGGGTCTACAATCCCTACGACGTGCTGCTGCTGCTGCGGAACCGCGAGTTCCGTCCGTACTGGTTCGAGACCGGGTCGCCGGACTTCCTGTTCCGCATGCTGGCGGAGCGGTCGGTGAGCCCGATGGAGCTGGAGGGGCGGCTGGCGGACATGGAACTGGTCTCGAAGTTCGATGTGGGCGACATCGGCATCGAGGCGCTGCTCTTCCAGACCGGCTACCTCACCATCGCGGAGGAGCTTGCCATCGCGGAGGACGCACTCTATCGCCTCGACTATCCCAATCGTGAGGTCCGGGTCAGCCTGAACCGCGGGTTGCTGGCCTGGCTGGGCACGAAGGGCACCGATGCGTGGCAGCGGGGCCGGGAGATCTGCGCATTGCTGGAGGCGCACGACTTCGCGGGTTTCCGCGGGACGCTGCGGGCCTGGCTGTCGGGGATCCCCTACCAGTGGCACGCGAAGGGCGACCTCGCGCGGTACGAGGCGTGGTACGCGAGCCTCCTGTACATGTGCCTGCGCGCGGTGGGCGCGGACCTGACGGTCGAGGAGGCCTCCTCGCGCGGCCGTGCGGACATGGTGCTGCGCCTCCGCGGGCAGGTCTTCGTGATCGAGTTCAAAATGGCCGAGAACGAGGATGGCAGCGAGGCCGCGCTCGATGCGGCGATGGCGCAGATGCGCGGGCGGGGCTATGCGGAGAGGTACCGCGTGGCCGACTCACCGGTCCACCTGATCGCAGTGGCCTGTGGGCGCCAGGCGCGCAACCTCCTCGACATCCGCGCCGAGCCCGCATGAGCGGGGCTCGACGCTGTCCGAATACTGGTAACAGTCCACACAGATGCGCTTGATTCCATTCGTATATATGGTGGCGCATGCAGGTCGGTCTCTTCCGTTTCGCTTCGCGGACGCTTGGCCGGTTCGCCGTTCCCCCTCCGCAGGCCGGTGGGCACGGAGTGAAGGCAAGCGACTCCGATCACACACAGAACAATGGAGCACCCCACAGCATGACGTCCTCCATCTGCACGTCTGTGCTTCCTTCGGATCGGGAATACAGCAGACAGGAGACGCCAATCTTCCCGATGCCGAACAAAGGACTCTCTCTTCACAGACCGCTACAATCCAGCCCGCTGCAAATGACGCAATCCCTTCAGGTTGTTCTGTCGTTCAGGTCTGCGGAGTGCTGCACGCCACATGGAACTGTTGGCAGGTTTCTTTTGTCGATCTGATCCAGATCAAATTCACCACAGGTCAACTGTGGTATCATTCCACATTCGTTGCGGTCACTTCACCAAGCAGCCACCAGAGGGGTCGGATATGCATGTACTCGACGGAATCTCCCGGTCGGACAGTTACCGGGCATTGGGTCTCAGCACCTTCGCTTTCACGGTATGCTTTGCGGTTTGGACAATCTTTTCGATCATCGGGGTAAAGATCAAGCAGGATCTGGGCCTGAATGACACGCAGTTCGGACTGCTGGTCGCAACACCCGTGCTGACTGGCTCGGTTAGCCGGATATTCCTTGGGGTCTGGACGGAGCAGTATGGTGGGCGGATTATGTTCCCCCTGCAGATGTTGGTTACGGCAGTCTGTGTCTGGCTGCTGACAAGTGTTCAGACATACGAGGTGTTTCTGCTCGCCGCGCTCGGTCTTGGCCTCGCCGGTGGTTCGTTCATCGTAGGTGTCGCCTATACATCACGTTGGTTCGACAAAGAGCACCAAGGGACCGCGCTCGGCATCTTCGGAGCCGGCAATGTCGGAGCCGCGGTCACGAACTTCGCCGCTCCGTTCCTGGTTGTTGCCCTTGGATGGGAAGGCACGGCACAGGTCTATGCCATCGTTCTGGCGTTGACGGCTGTCCTGTTCTATGTCTTTGCGAAAACGGATCCCGAACATGAGCGCCGCAGGCGGGAGGGATTGAGCCATGTGTCGGCCAGTGCCCAACTGGAGCCACTTCGAAACATCCAGGTCTGGCGTTTCGCCACCTATTACTTCTTCGTTTTCGGTGCGTTCGTCGCGCTGGCCAGTTTCCTGCCTCGCTACTACGTCGGCGCCTACGGACTGGAACTGACGACTGCCGGCGTTTTCGCTGGCCTCTATTCCCTGCCGGGTTCGGTCTTCAGGGCGCTGGGTGGCTGGATGTCCGACCGGCTGGGAGCGCGTTGGGTGATGTATTTCACCTTCATTGTCTCGCTCGCGGTTCTGTTCGTCATGTGCTATCCGCAGACGACCTACGTTGTGCAGGGCATCGCCGAACCGATTCAGTTCGACTTCGGTCTGGGTGTAGGGTTCTTCGTGTCGCTGACAGTGATTCTCGGCTTCGTCATGAGCCTCGGAAAGGCGGCGGTCTACAAGCATATTCCGGTCTATTATCCCCACCATGTCGGTTCGGTCGGAGGTCTTGTCGGAATGATCGGGGGTCTGGGCGGTTTCTTCCTGCCGATCGCATTTGGAATCCTGCTCGATCTTACCGGGGTCTGGACCGCACCCTTCATGCTGCTCTTCCTGTTGGTCGCCGTCTCGACGGTCTGGATGCATGTCGCGATCCGCCGGATGGAGCGTGTGCGGCATCCAGCGCTGACAGAGGAGAAATTCCTGTCCGACGTGCCCGACCAACCCTTCCCGAAACCGGGAGCGTAGGTGGTGCCCGGGCGGTCGCCAACCATTCCGGACCGGGCCGCATATGGTCCGGTCCCCACCAGACAATGAAGGAGACACATCGTGGGACAGGACCTCCGCAACTACACTCCCGACAACGAGAACTTCTGGAATTCCGCTGGAAAGGGTATCGCCAACCGCAATCTGTGGATTTCGATCCCGTCTCTGCTCTGTGGTTTCGCGGTATGGTTGTACTGGGGCATCATCACCGTGCAGATGCTCAATCTGGGCTTTCCCTTCGAGAAATCCCAACTCTTCACGCTGGCGGCGGTGGCGGGCCTCACCGGCGCGACGCTTCGCATTCCCTCGACCTTCTTCATCCGCATCGCGGGTGGACGGAACACGATCTTCTTCACCACCGCACTGCTGATGATCCCGGCAGCCGGGACAGGGATGGCGCTGCAGAATCCGGAGACGCCTCTCTGGCATTTCCAGATTCTGGCCCTGCTCTCGGGAATCGGTGGCGGCAACTTCGCCAGTTCCATGTCAAATATCAGTTTCTTCTACCCGAAAAGGATACAGGGTTACGCGCTCGGAATGAACGCGGGTCTGGGCAATTTCGGCGTCACGACAATGCAGATACTCATTCCGTTGGTCATGACGTTCGGCCTTTTCGGGGGAGATTCGATGGTGTTGCAGAACACCTCCGGTACCCTGATCGGAAAGATCCCGGCTGGATCGGAGACTTACATCCAGAACGCTGGCTATGTCTGGCTGCTGTTTCTCGTACCGCTCGCCGTTATCGGATGGTTTGGGATGAACAACATCAGGGACGAGCACGTCAGCCCGGACATCCCCAATCCAGTCATCGCCTTCTGCATCATTACCTTCATGCTTGTGATCGGCTTGGTCTGCGCCGCCTTTGGGCTTTGGCTCATGCTGCCGGAAAACGTCGGCGGCTCTGGTTGGAATGTCTCGAAGTGGATCGTTCTTCCAATCGTCATCGCGTTGACCGTGCTTGCCCTGAGACTCATCCCCGGTCAGGTCGGTCAGAACCTGGCCCGGCAGTATCGTATCTTCGGCAATCGCCATACCTGGGCCATGACTGTGATCTACACGATGACGTTTGGTTCGTTCATCGGCTATTCTGCGGCGCTGGCGCTGACGATCAAGGTTGTCTTTGGCTTCAGCCATATCGAGGTTGACGGTGTGATCACGCATGACACCGCGAATCCAAATGGACCATCGGCGCTGATGTACGCCTGGATGGGCCCATTCATCGGTGCGCTGATCCGGCCGCTGGGCGGAATGATGGCTGACAGGCTCGGCGGTGCCCGCGTCACGCAATGGATATCGGTCGCAATGCTGGCATGTGCGCTGGCGCTCGCGTGGATTCTACAGAGAGCCTACGTTTCACCGACGCCGGAGACCCTGTTCTTGCCGTTCATGCTTCTATTCCTTGTGCTGTTCGCCGCGACGGGAATTGGAAATGGCTCGACCTTCCGAACCATAGCGGCCGCGTTCGACAAGGAGCAGGCCGGTCCGGTGCTGGGCTGGACCTCTGCCGTAGCCGCCTATGGTGCATTCATCATTCCACAGGTTTTCGGAGAGCAGATGGCGGCGGGTAAGCCGGAATACGCGCTTTACGGTTTCGCCGTCTTCTACGCCGTCTGCATCGTCATCAACTGGTGGTTCTACCTGCGTCCTGGCGCATACATCAGGAATCCGTAGGCAACCCATCAGGCAGCGCCCTACGCCAATGAGGAGTTTCAGATGAGCCACCTTCTCGATAGACTGAATTTTCTCCAACCCAAGGAATTGGACCGGTTTTCGAAGGATCACGGGCAGGTGACCCGAGAGAGCAGGGACTGGGAGGACACCTACCGGGAGCGCTGGCGTCACGACAAGGTCGTACGCTCCACCCATGGGGTGAACTGCACCGGATCCTGCTCCTGGAAGATCTTTGTGAAATCCGGAATTGTGACCTGGGAAACCCAGTTCACCGACTATCCACGCACCCGCCCCGGTCTTCCGAACCATGAGCCCCGCGGCTGCGCCCGGGGGGCAAGCTACAGTTGGTACCTCTATTCGGCCAACCGTGTGAAGACTCCGCTCGTGCGCGGCAGGCTGCTCAGGGCTTGGCGCAGGCTGCGCGAGTCGATGACGCCAACGGCAGCGTGGAAGGCGCTTCAGGAAGATGCCGGATTGCGGTCCAGTTACATCAAGGTGCGCGGCAAGGGTGGTTTTGTGCGAGCGGAATGGGATGAGGCGACCGAGATCATTGCAGCCTCCAATGCCTATACAGCGAAAACCTACGGTCCTGACCGCGTCATCGGGTTCTCGCCGATTCCCGCAATGTCGATGATCAGCTACGCAGCGGGTTCCAGATACCTCAGCCTGCTGGGCGGCGTCTGCATGAGTTTCTATGATTGGTACTGTGATCTGCCGCCTGCATCACCGATGACCTGGGGTGAACAGACCGACGTTCCGGAGTCAGCCGACTGGTACAACGCGGGTTACCTTCTGATCTGGGGGTCCAATGTGCCACAGACACGGACTCCGGACGCGCATTTCTACACGGAGGCGCGATACCGCGGCGCGAAATCGGCGGTGATCTGCCCCGATTACAGCGAGGCGGCCAAGTTCGGCGATATCTGGCTGAATGTGAAGCAGGGGACGGACTCGGCACTTGCCATGGCCTTTGGACATGTGATCCTGCGCGAGTTCCACCTTGACCGGCAGACCGGTTACTTTGAGGACTACTGCCGGAAATACAGCGATTTCCCGATGCTGGTCCGCCTGGAAAGGAAGGACGGGAAATTTGTGCCGGGCCGGTTCCTCCGGGCGGATGATCTGGATGGAAAGCTCGGGGAGGCGAACAATCCCGAATGGAAAACAGTCGCCTGGGATCGGGCCTCCGGCGGCCCGGTCGCCCCAAATGGTTCGGTCGGCTATCGCTGGGACGGAAGCCGCAGGTGGAATCTCGAATCGAAGTCCGGTGAAAAGGACACGACGCTTGCGATGACGTTCATTCTCGATTCGGACCATGACGGGATCGAGGGAGTCGATTTCCCATACTTTGGTGCGGGCGCCACCGAGTTCTTCGCCACCGGAGACGAACGCCCCAACGTCTTGACGCGAAATGTTCCGGTAAAGAGGATCCAGACCGCCGATGGCGAGTTGACGGTTGCCACCGTTTTCGACCTCCTTTGCGCCAACTATGGACTTGACCGGGGACTTGGCGGCGATTGGGTGGCCGTGGACTACGATGCGGACATGCCGGGCACCCCCGCCTGGGCCGAGCGAATCACCGGTGTTCGTGCCGACAGGATCGTTCAGGTCGCGCGGGAATTCGCCGACAACGCCGAGAGAACCAAAGGCAGCTCGATGATCATTATCGGCGCTGCGATGAACCATTGGTACCACATGGACATGAACTACCGCGGCGTCATCAACATGTTGGTGATGTGCGGCTGCGTGGGGAAGTCCGGCGGTGGCTGGGCGCATTATGTGGGTCAGGAAAAGCTGCGCCCGCAGACGGGCTGGCTTCCGCTCGCCTTCGCGCTCGACTGGGGGCGTCCGCCACGGCAAATGAATTCCACCTCCATGTGGTATGCCCATACCGACCAATGGCGGTATGAGACACTCGCGGCCGACGAGTTGATTTCGCCGACAGCGCCCGAAGGCGAATGGGATATCTCACTGATTGACTACAATATCCGGGCCGAGCGCATGGGCTGGCTGCCGAGCGCACCACAGCTGAAGACCAATCCTCTAGAGGTCGCGAAAGCCGCGAAGGCCAAGGGGCAGGAAATCCCCCGCCATGTGGCCGAGCAGCTCAAGTCCGGCGACCTCCAGATGTCCTGCGAGGATCCCGACGATCCTGCGAACTGGCCACGTAACCTGTTTGTCTGGCGCTCGAACCTCCTTGGATCATCCGGCAAAGGCCACGAGTATTTCCTGAAACACCTGCTGGGAGCGGACCACGGGGTTCTTGGTGGAGACCTAAGCGAGGAAGGTCGAAGGAAACCCAGGGAAGCGGTCTGGCATGATGACGCGCCGCAGGGCAAGCTCGACCTTCTGGTGACGATCGATTTCCGGATGAGCACAACGGCAGTCTATTCGGACATCGTGTTGCCCACCGCGTCATGGTACGAGAAGAACGATCTCAACACGTCGGACATGCACCCCTTCATCCATCCGCTTCAGGCGGCGGTGGATCCCGCCTACGAATCGAAGTCGGACTGGGAGATATTCAAGGCCATTGCCCGGAAGTTCCAGGAAATCGCTCCGGAAATCCTGGGTAAGGAAACGGACGTTGTCACGGTTCCGATTCTACACGATACGCCTGCCGAGATCGCTCAGGATCAGGTCAGGGACTGGAAGAAGGGCGAGTGCGACCTCATTCCAGGCAGGACGGCACCGAATTTCGTGCCGGTCGAGCGGGACTATCCGGCGCTCTACGACCGTTTCGTTGCGCTTGGCCCTCTCATGGACAGTATCGGCAATGGCGGTAAGGGAATTGCCTGGGACACGAAGGACGAGGTTCAGCATCTGAGGGAACTCAATGGTGAATGGCTGGATGGTCCGGCAAAGGGTTGCCCGAAAATCATGACCGACATTGACGCCACCGAAGTGGTCCTGTCGCTGGCTCCGGAAACCAATGGGGCGGTCGCCGTCAAGGCCTGGGGAGCGTTGGGGAAGGCAACGGGACGCGATCATGTCCATCTGGCCAGTTCCAAGGAAGACGAGAGGATTGGCTTTCACGATATCGCGGCACAACCGCGCAAGATCATCTCTTCACCCACCTGGTCGGGGCTTGAATCCGAGAAGGTCTGCTATAACGCTGGATACACCAACGTCCACGAATTGATTCCCTGGCGAACCTTGACCGGTCGTCAGCAGCTCTATCAGGACCATCTGTGGATGCGCGCGTTCGGGGAAGCATTCGTGTCTTACCGTCCGCCAGTCGATCTGAAGACCATTACCGACGGAATCAGGGACGCGGGCGATAGCCTTGTTCTGAACTTCATCACGCCACACCAGAAATGGGGAATCCACTCCACGTATTCCGACAATCTCCTGATGCTGACCCTGAACCGGGGTGGACCGGTTGTCTGGATCAGCGAGAACGATGCGAAATCGGCCGGTATCGTCGACAACGACTGGGTTGAACTCTACAACTCGAATGGCGCGTTGACCGCCCGGGCTGTTGTGTCCCAGAGGATCAAGGATGGCACGACGTACATGTATCATGCTCAGGAGAAAATCGTGAATACGCCGGGCTCGGAAAAGACTGGAAATCGAGGAGGGATTCACAATTCGGTCACACGTACAGTGCTGAAGCCGACCCATATGATCGGCGGCTACGCACAACAGTCCTATGGGTTCAACTACTATGGGACGGTCGGTTCAAACCGGGATGAATTCGTTGTCGTCCGGAAAATGAAAAAGGTTGACTGGCTTGATCGGCAAGCGACCGTAAGGGAGGCTGCGGAATGAGAGTTTGTGCACAGATCGGCATGGTGCTGAACCTTGACAAGTGCATTGGGTGTCACACCTGCTCCGTCACCTGCAAGAATGTCTGGACAAGCCGGGAAGGTGTTGAATACGCCTGGTTCAACAACGTCGAAACCAAACCCGGTCTTGGGTATCCCAGAGATTGGGAGAACCAGGACCGCTGGAACGGGGGATGGGTGCGGACACGCTCGGGTAAGCTCCAGCCCAGACAGGGATCGAAGTGGCGGATTCTGGCAAACATATTCGCCAATCCGGATCTACCCGAGATCGACGACTACTATGAGCCATATGACTTCGACTACGACCATCTGAAGTCCGCACCTGAGATGGAGGCGTTTCCGACGGCGCGCCCGCGTTCGGTGGTTTCCGGTGAGCGGATCGAAAAGATCACGGGAGGCCCGAACTGGGACGAGATTCTGGGAGGTGAGTTTTCCGAGCGCGGTCAGGACCGCAACTTCGAGGGCGTTCAGAAAGAGATCTATGGTGAATACGAGAACACCTTCATGATGTATCTCCCAAGGCTCTGCGAACACTGCCTGAACCCTTCCTGTGTCGCGAGTTGTCCTTCCGGCGCGATCTACAAGCGGGAAGAGGATGGCATCGTCCTCATCGATCAGGAGAAATGCCGTGGCTGGCGTATGTGTGTCAGCGGATGTCCCTATAAGAAAGTCTACTACAACTGGTCGACCGGGAAGTCGGAGAAATGCACGTTGTGCTACCCTAGGATCGAGTCCGGCAACCCGACCGTCTGCTCCGAGACCTGTGTGGGACGCATCAGGTATCTGGGGGTCATTCTCTACGATGCCGACCGCATTTCGGAGGCGGCGAATGCGGAGCGTGTGACCGATCTGTACCAAGCGCAGCTTGACGTGTTTCTTGACCCGGGTGATCCGGCAGTGATTGCGGCCGCGCGGCAAGGTGGGATTCCCGATGAGTGGATCCGCGCTGCGCAGGAAAGTCCGATCTGGAAGATGGCGATGGAGTGGAAGGTCGCGTTTCCGCTCCATCCTGAATACCGTACGCTTCCGATGGTCTGGTACGTGCCACCGCTTAGCCCGATCCAGAATGCAGCTGAGGCTGGTGCGATTGGCCTCAATGGATCCATGCCCGATGTGCGGAGCCTGCGCATTCCGCTGAAGTACCTTGCGAACATGCTTACGGCGGGAGACGAAGGGCCTGTCGCAACCGCGCTTGAACGGATGCTCGCGATGCGGGCGTTCATGCGATCCAAGTCAATCGAGGGAGTCGTGGACGAGGGCATTGCGGAACGCGTGGGACTTTCCGTGCGGATGATCGAGGATATGTACAGGTTGATGGCGCTGGCCGATTTCGAGGATAGATTCGTCATTCCAACAACCCACCGTGAGAATGTTGAGGAAGCCTACGACCTGAGGGGCGGTTGCGGCTTCACTGACGGCAACCGCTGTTCCAGCGGCATCTCGGGTGGGTCGTTGTTCGGAGGATCCAAGCGCCCGCTGCGGATGCCTGAGGAGGTGAACTGATGGACAGGACCCTGAAGGCGCTCTCGCTTCTTCTTTGCTATCCCTCGTCGAGGCTGCAGGACGGGATGCCGGAAATCTCGGCGGTTCTGGATTCTGACAGGCGGATGTCCGGCAAGGCGCGGCGTGGTCTGAGGTCCCTGACCGATAGCTTGGCGGTCGGCGATATTTTCGATATGCAGGAGCGTTACGTGACTTTGTTCGACAGGTCGCGGACTCTCAGTCTTTGCCTCTTCGAGCATGTGCATGGCGAAAGCCGTGACCGAGGTGGAGCGATGGTCTCGCTTCTGGAGACCTATCGGGACGCTGGCTTCGATCTGGCTACATCCGAGCTCCCCGACCATTTGCCGGTGCTTCTTGAATTCCTGTCCACGCGTCCTCGGGAGGAAGCTCGGGCGACGCTCGCGGACGCGGCCCATATCCTGCAGGCCTTGTCCGAGCGGCTACTGAGGAGGGAAAGCCCTTATGCGACCGTGTTCACTGCGCTGCTGCAGATCGCAGGATCGCGCGCTGACTCTGGTGCTCTGGCGGAGTTGAGGGCTGTACGGGATGACGAGCACGATGATCTGGAGGCGCTCGACGCCGCTTGGGAAGATACGGAGGTCCGTTTTGACTCCGATCCACAGGCGGGCTGTCCGCAGGTGCGTGGGATGCTGTCCCGCATGGAGGAGCCTGCGGACCGGCAGGCGGTCAGCTAACGGAGGCATGGAGATGCTGCACCATTTTCTGTTCGGAATCTATCCCTATATCGCGATCAGCGTTATGGTTATCGGCTCGATCATCCGGTACGAACGTGACCCCTTCACCTGGAAATCGTCATCTTCGCAACTGTTGCGCAGACGGCAGTTGGTCTTGGGGTCGATTCTGTTCCATGTCGGAGTCCTCGTGGTTCTGTTCGGTCATCTGATAGGGCTCCTGACACCGATCTGGGTGTTTGACGCCATTGGTATCAGCCATGGTGCGAAGCAGGTGCTGGCGGTGGTTGTAGGCGGAATCGCGGGAGTTATGGCGCTCGTTGGCGGGGTGATCCTGTTCCATCGCAGGTGGACCGATCCGCGGATCCGTCGGACGTCAAGTTTCGCGGACATTGCGGTCCTGGCATTGCTGATTGCACAGCTCGTGCTAGGACTCGGCACCATTGTGGTGTCTGTCCAGCACTTGGACGGCCATGAGATGGTTACATTCATGGCATGGGCCCAGGGGATATTCACGTTCGATCCGGCTGCGGCAAGCTACATCGAGGACGCGGCTCTGGTGTTCAAGCTGCATCTGTTTCTTGGGCTGACAATTTTCCTGATCTTTCCGTTCACGCGGCTTGTCCATATGCTTTCGGTGCCGCTTCGCTATCTGACCCGTCCCGGGTATCAGGTCGTGCGCAGCCGACGTCGCAGCGTCCGGCCGATGACTGAGGCTTCGCCGTCAGGTGTGGCAGGGTCGGTGAAATGAATGGAAGGGGTGCTCCGCTGTTCCCGGACGTTGTCGTCAACGGCGAGCGTGTTTCGCCGCAGGACATCGCCGCAGAGGTTCAGAACCATCCAGTAGAGGGAAACAAGCCTGGGCTTGCGTGGCGAAAGGCCGCCGGAGCGCTTGCGGTAAGGGTGCTTCTGCTGCAGGAAGCGGCCCGTCGGGACATCCCTGCCGACCCACGAAGATCCGGCGGAAGCGTGGAGACAGAGGATGAGGCCCTGATTCGAAGCCTACTCGAGGATGCTGTGGCGGTAGAGGCACCTCATGAAAAGGAAATTCGGGCTGAATGGGCGCGTGATCCCTCAAGGTTCCGCTCATCACCGCTTTGGGAAGTGTCGCATATCCTGTTCCGGAGGGATTCCGCACAACCAAAGGACCGACCGTGCATTTCCATTCGCGCGTTGGAAGTGGCAGGAAAAGCGCATGCGGACCCGCAGGGGTTCCCGGGGCTGGCCCGTCAGTATAGTGACTGTGACTCGGCGCGGTCAGGTGGTCGGCTTGGCCAGCTCCGTCCGGGAGACTCCGTTCCCGAGTTCGAGGCCGCGTTGCGGTCTTTGGAAGAGGGTGAGGTTACGGCCACGCCGGTTTGTACCCGGTTCGGCTGGCATGTCATCCGGATGGATGCAGTGGAGTCGGGACGGATTCTACCATTCGCCGCAGTGAGGAACAAGATATCAATTGCGCTTGAGAAAGCTGCCTGGACCCGTGCTGCGAAGGCGTTCGTTGATCAGCTTGTCACCGAAAGTGACATAGAGGGCGTTGATCTCTCACCGATTTCGAGGTGTGGTACCAGAGACGCAACCTCAACCCCTTGAACAGATGGCGGAACCTGGACAGGAAACACGGTCCCGGGACTGGTAATTCCCTGGCCGCCTGGTCGTAGGGGGTTTGGGCAGTGAGGATCACCTGTGCCTGATTCGCGTCGGTCAGCGGTCGAGAAGCCACACGCGACCGAACTTGATCCCGCCCCTTCGCCGTAAGCGGCTAAAGTACGGCATCCGTTCCGATCTCACCCATCCCTTTTTTTGGGGATTATATACTTGAGTCACATCGGCACCCGGAGATTTCCGCGCCGGGTCAGGATTCCCTGGCCACGAACGGCCGCATGAAAGTCCCGCGCACCTGATCCCGCGACCATCCGGGCATGTCGAATTCCTCCTCCGGTTCCGCCTTGCCTGGCTGATAGCCGCTCAGCTTCATGTCCGTTTCCACCGGGTCCGGCAATTTCGCGTTCGGTCTTGGTTCGTTCATTGGTTCCCTCCCTGACTCCCGTGTTGCCTGAGGAACTTGATCCACGATGACACTGGAACCCCGCGCGCAGGTTCCCGCAACATTGCGTCAATGTATTCGGTCATGATCCCGTAGCGCACCAGTCGACCGAGGTTTCCTCCTGAATCGCTGTTCGGCTTGTCCGGGATATGATCGCCCTTGGCCGGATATGGGCCTACGCCCTCTGGAATCGTGATTCCGGCGGCGCTCCTGCTGAGACGTTCATACCGCCAATAGTGGTTGCGTCGTTCAACGCAATACCGTGCGGGCCGGACCAACGGTCGCATAAGGACTGGCGAACCGGCCAGGACGTTCGACAGAACCCGCGGCACAACAGCCAGCAAATCCCAAGGGTTGCGCGCTTCGCGCGTCACGGTAAGGCGGTGGGTCGGCACTCGTTCGCGAGAGAGGACACCATCCTTTCAACTCAACACCCATGAGCGGCACGATCCCATTATCCACCGATTGCAGTATCACGTCAGGAAACGTCTGTGACTGACGCACGGATGAATACGTCTGGTAACGGGAGTCCGGATCCCGGACTGGACGCAGTTCGTTGAGCGTGTGGACAGCGGATTCCCCAAAGGTCGCGGCAAGCGGCGCGTCGAGGGTGAACATGTCCGTCGCAAGAAGTCCGTCTATCGTGGTTGGCGTCGTGAAGTGGTTCGGGACCGCAAACAACGCTCGCCTCACCCGTTGCCAAAGTCCGTGGTGTTCCCACTCGCCCGGTTCGACGGGCCGGGGCCTTTCAGGCGTCCGCGAGTCGCTTGACGGCGGCATGATGGAACCCCGGCATGATCCCGGCGCTTCGGCAGGCGCGGTCCGCACGCCGGGAACTCACAAGGGCGGGGCACAGGCCGCCGAACGGCTCCCATACGACGTCGCCGGGACCGGTGCAGACCTGAATGGTCGTGTCAACCGGTTCCAAGGGCTTCTGGCTTCCATGAAGGCTCCTGAACTTCCACCGCATGTCCTGACGGTCTCCGTTGACTCTCTCGGACCCGCCAACGTGCGGTCGCCGCCAGAAGTTGGTGATCCCGACCGGACACCTGAACTTGGCTCGTTGCCGCGACCACCCAAACGCCGTGAACGGGCGCACCCCATCGACGCTGAAATACGGACGGCCCTCTGGGTTGCCATGAGCGTTGGCGTGGAAGGCCAGGGCTTCAGAAGCCCCGGCAGGCGGGAAACACCATAGATGATCGGCCGTAAGGTATTTCCTGGTCGCGGCATTCGCGATCCCACAAGCGTCATTGGCCAGGCGAAGATGACACCTTGAACGGCGGCGCGGGCAACGACACCCTCTCGGGCAAGCTCGGCGACGATACGCTGAATGGCGATGCCGGAAACGACATTCTTCGCGGCGGTCATGGCGACGACACGCTGAACGGCGGCGCGGGCGACGACGTTCTGCGCGGTGGCATGGGCAGCGACACCCTCACCGGCGGGGACGGTGACGACACCTTCGTTCATTCCGTCAAGGGCAACGACATCATCAAGGACTTCGAGGACGGGGACACCATCCTTCTCAAAGGCATCGACGGAATCTCCCGGTTCAGCGACATCAGCATAACAACGGGCGAAGGCGGCATGACGGTCGCCTTCGGCGACAAGACCCTGACCATCGAGACCGACGAACCCACGCCTGAGGCCGGCGACTTTGACTTCGCGTGACCCGGCCCGCTGCTGCTCACGCACCGGTGCGTGGCGGCCCTGCGTCGGGGAGGAACGGTCGGGGTTCGTTCACGGCCCATGACGGAGACCACCCTCGAGGCGGCGGTCCGGTGATCTCAGGCGCTGGCAAGCCCGCTGCTCATGGGCGCGTGATCCCACGGCCATCTTCCATATGCATGGCATGCCGTTGTCCCCAGTTTCACGAAACATGGAATTCCGCCGCTGGCTGGGAGGAACCTTGCAACGGCTTCGGTCCGGTGACCGGCCCCCATCGATTTCGGGGCGGGCGGTTTCGTTCCTGATCTGGCATTGTTCCGGGCATGGTGAGTCGCCCGAGACAAGCTGGCGGCAAAGGCCGCCAAGGTGCGCAAGGACGCAGCCGGGAATGCCCGAATGGCCAAGCAGCAAGGGGCTCCGTCTGCGCCGTCATCGACGGGCAACCGCCGCCGCTCACGGTGCGCGCACCATCGCCATGCACGGCTTCAGCGCCGCGGCGCGAAAGCTCGCACCCCGTGACCGCTTCATCGGATGGACGCCGGAGCGACGCGAACGGAACCTGCCCCTCGTGATCGACAACCCGAGGTTCCTGATCCTGCCATGGATGCCATCACAACACCCCACCTCGATTCAGCATTGATTCAAAACGATTTTCCATTTCGCCTCCTGTGTCAGCGGTGGATTGCCGCACGTGTTCCCCGGTTTGATGGATGATCGCCTTCCCGGACGCCTTCCGGCCCGGCTGGCCGGGCGGCGCCGGGACCGGGTCAATGGAATTCGCTTGAGCGCCTTCAGGCTTGCAAGGAACGCCTGACAGTCTCGGATTGGTTGCGGGATGCAGTGAATCCTGCTTCATGGGGCCCCGCACATGCCCCGGGCATCACGCACGTTCCGCCCGTCCGGCCAGCCGTTCCGTGCGAGCCTGGAACAGGGCGACCGCCGCCCGGGTTCCGGCCTCCGGCACCGCGGACCGCCTGGCCGGAAAGAGGATCGAGGTCAACGGCGACCCTTGCGCTGGCAAGCCGACGCCAGAAAAAGGGGGGGCGGCCGGTCGCCCGGCCGCCCCTAAACCGTTTCAGTTCCGCTTTGCGCCTGGTTCAGGCGTTGATGAGCAGGTCGTTGTACTCCTGGATGGTGACGAAGCCGAAGTCCTCCTCGTCGATCTGGTCGGCGGTCACGCCCTGCAGCAGGATCTCCTGCCCTTCAGCGAACTTCTTGGACGTGATGCGGACGCCGTAGTCGGTTTCCTCGATGACCAGGTTTTTGAACTTGATGAACTTCGACCCCAGCTTGTCCTCCTTTTCGGCGAGGAACACGATGGTGTCGTTCCCGTCCTCGAAGTCGGTGATGACGTCGACGCCGTCGCCCTTCCTGAACAGGAACTCGTCGTTTCCCTCGCCGCCGGTGAGGTAGTCGGCGTCCTCGCCGCCCTCCAGCCTGTCGTTGCCGCCGTCGCCGATGAGCCGGTCGTCGTGCCTGCCGCCGGAGAGGATGTCGTTGCCCTCGCCGCCCTCGAGCCGGTCGGCGCCGTCGTCCCCGTCGAGCGTGTCGTCGCCGCTGCCGCCATAGAGCCGGTCATGGCCATTTCCGCCGGACATGGTGTCGTTGCCGCCGCCCCCGAAGAGGCGGTCGTCGCCGTCGTTGCCTTCGAGCCAGTCGTTGCCGGAGCCGCCCCTGAGGACGTCATCGCCTTCATTGCCGTAGAGGAAGTCGTCGCCCTTGCCGCCCTCGAGCACGTCCTTGCCGTCGCCGCCGTTGAGCGTGTCATTGCCGTTCTCGCCGTAGAGCTTGTCATGGCCCTCGTCGCCGTTGAGCGTGTCGTCGCCGTCGCGTCCGTAGAGGTCGTCCTTGCCGTCTTTCCCGTTGAGGGTGTCGTCGCCGCGGGTGCCGAACAGCAGGTCCTTTTTCCCCGTCCCGTCGATGGTCTTGCCTGTGGGCGGCGGCGGATACTCCTTGTTCGGGTCGAAGTCCCAGATGAACTCCACGTTGGAGAAGTCCTGCCCGTCCTTGTTCAGGAAGAAGGCGAGCGTCTTCTCGCTGTCCCCGCTGCCGGTGACCAGCTTATGCGCGGCCACCATGCTTCCGTCATAGGGATTGGTGAAGTTGGCCACGGGGACGAACCGCACATCGGCCTGGGCCAGGCCCAATGGCAGGCGCACGTAGTCCTCGGCGACCTTGAAATCGAAGATGACATCGGGCGTCTTGCCGCTGGGGTCCATGACGAAGATGTCGCGTCCGCGTCCGCCATAGAGCGAGTCGGCGCCGGCGCCGCCGTCGAGCCGGTCGTTGCCGCCGGCACCGAAAAGGACGTCCTCACCGGCGCCGCCGTAGAGAACGTCATTGCCTTGGCCGCCGTCGACGACGTCATCTCCAGCGCCACCCCAGACTGTGTCGTTGCCATGATCGCCGTACAGCGCGTCAGCGCCGCCGTTGCCGTAGACCGTGTCGTTGCCATAGCCGCCGTAGATGATGTCGCCGTCGCTGCCGCCGGCGATCACGTCATCGCCGCCCCAGCCGTAGATGGTGTCGTTCCATTTGGTGCCGTTGATCTGGTCGTTGCCCTGGGAGCCGAAGAAGGTGCTGCCCTGTATGGCGTGAATCTTCGCTGTGATCTTGTCAATGGCGCCCTGGATCGAGCTCGGATCGGTGACGTCGAGCGCGCCTCTGTAATTGACCTCCGCGATCACGGTGCTGCCGTCGAGGACGAGGCGGAAACCGCTGTCCCCCCAAGGTCCCCTGGGATGGTAGACCACGTCAATGGACTCCTCCAGGGTATGGCCGGTCAGGCCGGTCATGCGGATGATGTCCTCGTCCGGGTTGAAATCCGCGATATGGACATAGGCGTCACGGTGCAGCTCGAACGTGTCGTCGCCCTCGCCGCCCCACATGACGTTGCCGCCGGTGATGTTGCCATGGGCGTCCCGTACCAGCTTCGGGCCGACGCTCGGGCGCTCGCTGTAGTCGCGGGTCGTCCAGTCCACGCGGCCCGCGACCAGCGTGTCGTGGCCGTTGCCGCCGTACATCAGGTCGTGGTACGCGTTCTCGAAATTGCCGACCAGGATGTCGTCCCAGCCTTCGCCCTTGAGAACGTTTGCCCCCTTGCCGCCGGCGAGGAAATCGCTGCCCTGACCGCCCTTGACGGTGTCCTGGGCGCTGCGGTTGGCGCCGCCCTGGTACCAGTCGCCCCTGTGGCCGCCGTAGAACCAGTTGTTGCCGGTTCCGCCGATGACTTTCACCAGCCCGTAGTAACCGTCCGCGGGCGTGTAGCTGCGGTCTCCGTCCTGGCCCGAATGGTCAACGACCTCGCCGGAGACCTTGATTTCCTGTCGTTCGCTCATGATGTTCTGGACTCCTCGATTTGAATTGGGATCCTATTTCAGAAACGTGCGTTCTGGATCGTGGCCGTAATTGTAAGCAATTCGGGTCGCGGGTTCAAGCAAAATGTGACTTATATACCAAACCCCCACTTCCACTCCGAAGTGCAACGCCGGCTATTCCCGCAGCGAGGGCGTGGCCCGAGCGGAGGGAATGGCCGGAAGGCGCACTGCGGCGGGCCTCCGCTCTCCTCTGCGCCTCGCCCGGGCTGTATCCCGAATCCCCGCCGTTACGGCGCAGCTCCCGCCAGACCGTCGTCCGGTCACGGCCCAGACGGGCCGCGACCGCACCGTCGGAGAGCCCGCTTTCCTTCAGCGCGCCGATCTGGCATCTTTCGTCCCAGGTCAGGTGGCGGTAGCCCTCGGGCATGGCAGTCTCCTTCTCTTCAACAAAGGGACTGTCGCCGCTTCCTGGCCGATACGTAGCATCATGCGACCGCAGAACCGGTCACCACCGCCACTGGTGTTGCACTTCAGGGTGGAATGGGGCATATAATCACCTTTTTTTGGGCAGCCGCCGTCGGGATGGTTCGGGCAGGCATCCAGCCTGGCCTCGCGCCAGGCTTCCATGCCAACGTATTCCTCGGCGGAAAGCTTCGTTTCAGGCCGGATCTGCGGCTGCCCGTCCACGGCCCGGTGAAGCGCAATTCGCGCGGGCCCCTCCTTTCCCCTTCCGCAGGTGCCCTCCATGGCATGGTCGGTCGCAACAGGCCGCAGTGCGCCATGCCCTCGGGATCGGACTGCCGGCCGGACGCTACCGGGAAAGGGCTCCCTGGAAACGGCTGCCTGGAAAGGGAAACGGCAGACGCCGGGTTCCGGCTTCCCGCGCGGTCCCGGAAATCCGGCAATCCGTGCACGGAGCAATCCGGGAAGGAACCTGCCGGCCGGATCGGATGGAATCAGGAAACTACACTGGCGGGCTGACCCTGCGCACCATCATCGAGGCGTTCGGCAGGATCCAGCTGGTGGACGTACATCTGTCCACAACCGACGGCCGGCATCTTGTCCTGCCGCGCTACACCCAACCAAGGAAGGAGCACGGGTTTTCGCTGCACCAGCTCGGCACGACCCTACCGGCACAAGGAGCGCCGCGACGTGGCGGCGGTCGTCGCCTACGTCCGCGAGGGTCTAGTCGGGCCAGAGCAGGATGGCCGGAAGCAGGGTGCGCATCACGCCACCTCCACCCATGTCTTCATGCCGGACGCCTGATGGTCGAGCGTGTGGCAATGCAGGAGCCATTTGCCGGGATTGTCGAACACGCAAAGGATGTCGCGGCTTGCTCTCCGGTCGACCAGAGTCGTGTCCCGGTAATGGCCGAGGGCGCTGTCCTCGCCGACCTCGTGGAAATGGTGGCCGTGCAGGTGGATACCATGCGGAAACGCGGTGTCGTTGCGGAGCGTGATCAGGGCCGTTTCGCCGCGGGCGAAGCGGTGCCACGGCGCCTCGGGCATGCCGGAGCGGTCGTTGAAGGCCCAGAAGTCGCTGCCGCCGTGCCGCCCGCCCATGGCTCCGCCCTGCATGACGAGGGTGAGGCGGACCGCCCGGTTTCGGTCTGGCTCGGGCGTCTGGGCCGACGGCAAGGACCGGATCGGCGTATCGACCGGCGCGGGGTTCGATCCGCTGGCGGGAATTGTTCCGAGAGGGAAGAATCCGTCGCGGGTCCGCAGCGCGAAGGAGATCGGCCCCGACACGTCCAGCATGACGTCGGTCCGCTGGGCGGGGGCGAGCAACAGGTCCCCCAGGGGCGCTGGCTTGGCGAGCGGCATGCCGTCATGGGCCACCGCCTTGCCGATCCCGCCGTCAATCTTCAGCGGGAACATCCGCGCCGTGGCCGCATTGATCAGCCGGAGGCGGACGCGATCGCCGCGCCGCACAGTGGCGCTGGAGAACAGCGCCCGCGCGAAGTTGCCCAGCCGCCCGGCGTGGGAGAAGTCGTGCCGGTTTCCGAAGCTCTCATGCAGCCGTCCGGCGTCATCCAGGCGCCAGTCGTCGAGCACGACGGTGATGTCGCGGTCGGCGGCGGGCGGATCCGGCTCCTCGACGATCAGCGGGCCGTAGAGCCCCCTTGCGACCTGTTCCCAGGAGCGGTGGTGGGCATGATACCAGTAGGTGCCGGCGTAAGGCACATCGAACGCGTACCGGAAGGTCTCGCCCGACCGAACTGCCGCTTGGGTCAGGTTCGGGACCCCGTCCATTGCGTTGTCGAGATGGATGCCGTGCCAGTGAATGGCGGAAGGTTGGCCCGATCCGTTTTCGAAGGCAACTGACACCCGGTCCCCACGGCGCACGCGGAGTTCCGGGCCGGGGGTCGAACCGTTGAAGCCGAGCATCGGGGTAACGCCCTCGCCCTCGGGCATGATTCGGGCGTCGACCGGCCCCGCCTTCAGCCGGAAGACTGGCGTCGCCCGAGCCGTCGAGGGGATGAAAACCGCCGCGGCCGAGGCTTTGAGGAACTCTCTTCGGTTCATGGACTGCCTCTAGGCGGCGCGTGCAGCGCCGCGGTCGGATCGACGCCGGAACGGGCGCGCGTCGGCATTGCCGCTAGGACCGGCAGGCCCGTTAGGAGGCGCGGCTTCATGGGTCTTCCCTCATTGGATGCCGTTGGTGCGCTGGAGTTCGCGTACGTACGCGACGACCGCCGCTACGTCGCGGCGCGTCAGCCCGTCGACCGGCGGCATGTCCCCGAAACGCCAGTGATGGGCCCGGACGCCGCGTGCGACCGCGCGCTGGAACGACTCGTCGCCATGGTGGCCGGGCTCATAGACGACATGCACCAGCGGTGGGGCGATCCCGTCCTGTCCCGCCGCGTTTCGGCCGTGGCAGGCCGCGCAGTTGGCTGCGTAAGTCTCTTGCCCGCGCTGCGCCTGTGCCGAGAGAGTTGTCGGCACGTTCACCGCGACGATCGGCAGCCCGCTGCCGCTGACCTCGTCGCTGCTGTCGAGATAGACATACCACGCGACGCCGACAGCCGCGGCCAGGACGGCGGGGACCGCGGCTCGTTTCAATGACATGCCCGCCCGGGTGCCTTCAGCCGCCAGTAGTTGTAGGGCAGCGGGGTGACGAAGCCCGCCGCCAGCATGATCGGCAAGACCCACCAAGTGAGCACGGCGGCGCCGGTCAGCGCCCAGTCGACCCCGTTCATGATTGCGAGTGTCATAATCGCCAAAGTGGGCCAGGGGATACCGGTGAACTGGAAGAAGGCGATGGTGCCGAAATCGTCGATTGCGCAGCCGAGCAGACACCATGCGGAATTCTTCGAGGCCCGGCGCCAATTGTGACGGCAGCGCCAGTCGATGGTGCCTCTCGCGGCGATCGCAACCATGTGGACACCTCTTGCTTTGTCCCAGTTCGGAACGTAGGGTTTCCAGTTACTGGAAGGTCAAGGGTGCCGACGGTGAATAATTCCGCTGCGTCGAATGCGATCGGCTTGTCGGTGAAGCCGGTCCGCTACTATGCGGACATCGAACTGGTATCGGCCCAGTCCCGCTCGGAGACGGGATGCAGAACCTACGACGAGCGCACGGTGTGGAAACTCCATTTCGTGCGCCGAGCGCGGGAGTTCGGCCCCATTGCGTCGCCCGGACTTGATCCGGGGCCCATCTTCCGGCCTCTCCGCCGGGCTGCAGCAGTCGAAAACGGGTCGCCTCCTTCCAACCGACGACGAGGATCGAGGCTGGGCCCGGCTCCGGGGCGACGGTGTTTTTCTGCCTACAGCCCTGTTTCAATACGCCCGGATACCGCAAGGAGCCAATTCTCAAACGGTCTCTGAGCCTCCACGAGGACCAGCAGCGGTCCAACGCAGACGTGAAGCGTTTCGCGACCAGGGGGCTGGAGGAGAACGCGAAGAACTCGCGCACAGGTCCAGACCGCCCCGACCATGGCCTTGGCGTTTCCAACTCAACGGCGATGGTCCACTTTCGTGAGCTTTCGTCGTCAGGGAGCCGTACCTTAAGCCTGCGCTGTGCCCACGGAAGCCGCACTCCTCAACAGCGTGCGGCCTCATCCGTGCGCATGGACCCGCATGGACCGAATTCGTGTCCGCCAGACCCCCCCCCTCCGGGTGATTGCGGACGACGGTTCGTCCGGTCCGTGGGTCACATGGCGGCGCGGTCACCGCTTGCGCACGTTCCGGCGGAGGAGAAGCATCCATGTCTGGAATAAAGCCGGATCCGGCTTTTTCCCAATTTTCTCGGGTTCCGGGTTCGGTTCTCCGCAGCCCTGTCCACAGCGTTCCCCACAGACACCGCCGACCGGGCATGCCCCGGCAGCTCGTCGGTGATTCTTTTTCCGTGTCGGACCGGGGGTGGTCCGTCGGGGCGTCAGGCGGCGGTCGCCGCCGTCCGGTCCTCCCACACGCGCCGGTCGCGGAGAAGGGCGTTTGCGGTCACGACCAGCCTTGCGCATGACGGCCCGGGGGCGACTCTGTGGGGCTTCCCCCTCTCCCTGAGGCGTTGGTGGAACTCCCTCATGTCCGGGGCACACCTGCTGGCCGACAGCGCCGCCATGTAGAGGACGTCCGTCGGACGTCTCCTTCCGCCGCCGATGTGGCGCCCGCCCTTCAGCGTGCCGCTGTCGCGGGCGAAGGGGGCTACACCGGGCAGGGAGGCGTCTGGCGGTTGCCGCCCGGACCCAGCTCGCCCATCCATGCGATCAGCGCCGCGGCGGTGACGGGGCCGATGCCGGGGGCCGAGGTCAGGATGCCGGTAAGCGGTTAAAGTACGGCGTCCGGTCCCACCCATTCCTTTTTTGGTTTGACAGTATAGGGTATCGCCCGCCAGTGACTGGCCACTGGGTGAATCACTTCGGGGGCCGCCATGGCGACACGGTTGGGATCGGGGACGGACGGGCCATCCGGCTTCGCCGGCCGCCGTCGGCCCCGCCGGTAGGGTCGTTGAGCTTGGCCGGGAGTTGCCCCGCTTGCTCGGGACCGGTGCGCTGCCGTCGGAGGTCGGTGAACCGCTCCGGTCGCCGGACGGGCTGCCCGGGCCGCAGGCGGCCATGATCGCGGCCCTGGTGGCCCAGGTCGCTTGGCTGGAGAGGCGCGGGAGGCAATGGCATTCGGTTGGCAGGATCCAATGCTGTTGTCTCTCGTCAAATCCTCAAATGGGGATCGAGATATGGTGGTGATGAGGTGGACAGCGCAACATGACCGGAGTTGTGCGTATGGGTTTTGATGCACTTGAACGGCAAAATAGCTTAACCGAATGCCATTGGCGCGGAAGGGGGTCCGATGCCCCATCGGCCAGACGCCGCCCAGCATCGGGACCGCCTCAGGCGGAGGGTGACGCCGCCATCTCGACGATGCCGCCGGAACCGCCGGAGTCCACGCCCCCAGTGAGGCCGCGCCTGCGGCGCCAGTTCTGGAACGTCTTCACTGGAATCCCGGGGCTCTGCCGGAAGCTGGCCTGCGAGCCGTCCCAGCGCCCGAAGTCCGCCATCAGCCAATGCGTCTACATCCACCGTCATGGACAATCCTCCGGTCACGTTGAATGTATCGGGGAACCCTCCCGCATCTTTCAACTGGACACTGTTAACTCGATGTCCCTTTCATGTACATGGGCGGACAAATCCACAGGAACCAGCCGGGCTGGACCGAATCGATCCGGATTCCACGGTCAGGGCCACGCACATCACCGGATCCATGCCGCCGGAACGTCAGCATAGTCTGGAATCACGGAATATCCGGGACGGATATCCGTTCCTTTCGCTGCCTCGGACATGATCCGGCGATGCGTGGCTACGCCAGCGTCGAGTTAACAGTGTCCCAATGAAAGCTCCCGAACTCCGGCGGCGCGGATCAAGGTGACTGCGCTACGTTGCGCTTTGGTCGCTTACTCCGAGCCGGCATTTTCAGGAACCGGTCAGTCGTCAGACCATCAGCCATGCCCGCCCGGAATTCCCGGGCAATCTTGTGCATCCGAACCGGTGGCAGCAGGCCAGGGAAGGTATCTGCGGGAATCGCTGGTCCATCCGGTCTGTTGCTGACGGTTGGAACAATGTTAGGCATTCTGGCTGGTCGGTCGCGCTTTTTCCATCGCAGCGATCCTGTTGTCGCCGGTCCGCGAGAACAGTTCGGTCTTTGGCCGGATAGCCGCGACGGCCAGCCGCAGGCCCGGGACGTTTCTCCGCCGGGGTGATCTCCGGCGGCGGTTCTGCCACAGGAATGAACCGATGAGACGGTGGACTGCAAAAGGCGTGTCTTCCACAGCCACATCCTCTGTCCATTTCAGACTCTGCGAACATACTAGACGGCAGCGGTGCGGAAACGGCCGGTGGCCATGTAAGTTGTTCTGCGGAATCCGGCGTGCAGTTCAATTCGATCCGGACCAATGCAGAGGTCGCTCCGAAGGGCAAAGTTCCCGGTCCACTCAGAAGAGAGGGGATCCTCGGGATTCCGTGCATGCTCCTTCTGAAGACGACCCGGTCACCCAGTCCTTTGCTGTCTATGCCGCGTCAGGCAAGGACGTGTGCATCTGAAGTCCGAGGATATAGTCCACCGCCTTTTGCGCCTCACTCGAGGCGCGATAGATGGCTCGACTGTCAGTCTTCAGAACCTGTAGCCATCGTTCCAGGTAAGCACCACTCTGCTGGAAGTCGGGGGTCAGCCCGAGAACCGCACAGAGAAAGCAGTTTCCGATCTCCGCAACCATTTCCTCGAAGGCGTAATCCTCATTCGCGCAGAACCGACTGAAGCGATCCAGACGGGACTCCGAGCCCGTCCAATGAGTGAGTTCGTGGGCGAGGGTTGCGTAGTAACCGGCGGAATTGTGGAAAGTGGCAATTGGCGGGATGTGGATCCTGTCCTGTCCAATATCGTAATACGCACGGGGCTCGTCAGCCGTGACGATGTGCGCTCCGGTAGAGGCGAATAACGCGTCCAGCTCAGGGTTTGCCTGAGTGCCAAGGTCGCGAACCGGATCCAATCTATCGTAGTGCGACTTTGGAAGGCCGTCGATCTGGTCGGCATTGAACACCCGATAGTAACGTGCGAAGCGAATCACCCTTTCGTCACCATTCTCGTCTTCATCGATAACCGTGCCACATTTCATCACCAGCTCGGATCTTTCGCCCTTGCGAATCCGGCCGCCAAGAATCTGTGCCTGCCTGAAGGTAAGCCAACGTGCGGCAGTGTAGCCGTGACGCTCGGCGGCAGACCACAGCAGAATGACGTTCACTCCCCGATAGGGTTCTCCGTTGTGCCGGAGGGGAAGGCTCGCTCCGTTCACGCATCCAGTCCAGGGTTTGCGCCAGGGCGGACATCCCGCTTCCATGGCCTTGATGACGCGATCAGTGATGGATTCCCGTTGAGTTCGATCTAAATGTGCCACTATTCCGTTCCCCGTTTCATTTCTTTGGACGGGCCGAACTCGCAAGTGCGGGAGACGATCTCCATTCGGCTGAATCCGCCCGTGCCGGGTAAGCTGATTCCCGACTTATGGGGAAAGTCACTTCATGAATGTCAGATCAGGACATAGGATGGCAGTCGTGTCGAAAGTTTCTCAAGGCGTGTCACTTTCCGATCCATGACGCGCCAGAAGTTCCTCAAGTAGTGTGACCATCTCATTCTTCAGTTCCCTCGGGGTGTCGATTGTCACTGTGGGACCCCAGGTCATCAGGTGCCATGCGAGTTCGCGCAGACCTCCCGAAGTGAACTCGACAGCGAGACGCCCGTCATCCAGTTGGGTGACCTCCTGCCATGGGTGGAACCGGAATGTGCTGGCACTGTCCGCCACTTCGGCATCGAAGATCAATCGTATGCCGGAGGGCTGCTCCTGATAGACGCCAAAGGACTTTGCTCGGAAGGAGTCGAGGTTGAAATCCGGATCAGGCCATGCGACCGAATCCGTGACGTCCGCATCGCTCATGCGGTCCAACCGGAAGAGGACCGGATCGTCCGCATCGCTCAAGGCCGCAACAAGATAGGAACGGGACCCGATCAATAGTCCGCGTGCGGCGGCGGTGCGTATGGTGGATGTACCGGACGTCGATGCGTAGGTGAAACTTAGCAGCCTCTGGGCCATCAGCGCCAGTTGGCAGGTCGAAAGGACCTTTGGGTCGACTTCGACATGAGGGCCAGGTGATGCAACCGGCAGTTGTGTCAGGGCTAGGGCCTCTATGTCCGGCGCAAGCCGCAACCGTTGCCTTTCCCGAAGCGCGGCCAGATTGCGTCGTCCTAGATCCCTCAGGGATTCGGCCCGTGCGTTTTCCCCTCTTTCGTCAAACATCTGTGCGGCGAGCTTAAGGTCAGCCAGTTCCTCAGCGGTTGGAGCAAGCAGGAAAGCCGAGAAGCCCGCGGTAATGCGATAACGGCGATAACGACCCTCATCGATCTGTTCAATCGGAAACAGTTCGTCCAGTGCCGCTACCATCCTTTGCACCGTTCGCCTGCGCAGCTGGAATTCCTCCATGAGTTCCGTGACAGATCGCCCTTCAGCCGATGCTGCAAGCGAAAGCGCGATTTTCACGAGGCGAACGGCAGGCTGGAACCGCGAGGCGGAACCCTCATCCAGTTCATGATCGTAATTGTGTGAAGTATTGCCCATTGCGCCGTTGTTCCTTTCCATTCCTAAGCGCCGCCAGCAGGTCGGTCCCGCTAACGTCACGGGGATCCTCACGCCACGAGAACCTCGTCGCGCACGAGGTGCAGGCGGAGCAGGCGCGGCCGAACCATGCTTTCATCGAAGTGGCAGTCCACCGCCTCCCTGACGTTCCGTCGGATGTCGTCCATGGTGTCTCCCTGCGTGTGGATGCCGAGACCCACCGAGCTGGCCGAATAGCCACCGTCCAGTTCGTCCTCGGTGACCTCGAAAACGATCTCTGTTCCGGACATCGCACTCTCCTCCTGGACCCGACCGCCGGTGTCGGAGCCCGGAGTAACGCAGGCGGGGGTCATGTGAAAGAGCGGGCGTTGGGCGGGCGGGTGACGCCGGTCATTTCGACGTCCGACGACCCTTCGCCCGGACTTCGCCTACGCTGCGGAAATGGCCCGTGTTGCACTGCGGAGTGGAAGTTGCGCTTCATCGCCTGCCCGCTCCAGAAGCCGTTCTTTGAACATGTCGGAATCTCACCTGCTCCAAGCGACATGGAAACGCCCCCGGAGCCGCTGCGTTGATTATCACGCTGCTAATGGGTTCGAAGTCCGCCCTGAAATGGACTGTGCTCTTCACGCAGATGATCTTCGCCTGAGCGGGGTCGGCGCCTAAGTGCAGGAACATCGCTCGATCAAGACATTGAATTCTTCGGGAACTGACGACGATGCGAATGTCTGCCGCAGCGCCGAGAAGCGACAGCAGACAGCTTGGTCCCATCTCTGCCATTCCGCCGCGATACATCTCTCCTGAGTAGGCGACCTTGCCATCGCTGAGCGCAAGAACCATGAAGTCAGCCTCAATGGGACTCTGATCGGGCAGCCCCGACTTTCCACCCAGCGGGCCCGAAACCGTCGACCCGGTGCCGAGGCGGTGGGCCGCATGGGCCATTTGGGGGTCGCAAATCACACCTAACAGAACATCCTTGGCTCCCATTTCCACCAATGTGGTCAGCAGACCGGTGGTATCGGATGTGCCACCTGCACCGGGGTTGTCCTGAACATCCGCAATCACCGCAGTTCCTTCAGATGCCATCGCCATCTGAACGGCGTGGCGGGGCTCCAGCAGCGGCGTATCAAACTCGCATTCGGCGGCACAGAACTCGGACACCATTCGCTCGGCAAGTTCATTCGCCCGCAGCCCGGACTCGGCGTATGCAAGCACTGATGGTCCGCAATCAGGAACGTCGGCGGCCGTGAATCCCATTGCGATTTCAACCGACTCGTCACTCGTTTCTGGAAGCTCTTCCGACAATCCATACAGCCTTCGGCAAGGATCCTCGCCGGTGAACTGCGCATGCAGGGGCACGAGAAACGGTAACTGACGAAAGGCAGCACGCCGCCGCCTGCCTTCGATTAGCAGAAGAAGTTCATTCATGCAGCGTTCCCCTGTCTCACTCATGTCGAGATGGGGATAGGTGCGGTAGATCGTGATCGGATCCGCCAGTTCGACGATATCGGCCGAAACGTTGGCATGAAGGTCAAGGCTGACCCCGATGGGAAGGTCTGGCCCGACGCGCTCCCGAATCTGCGCCAGAAGAGCGCCTTCTCCATCATTGTGGGTCTCGGTAACCATGGCGCCGTGCAGATCCATGTAGAGTCCATCGATCAGACCCGCATCCGTCAGTCCCTGAAGGATCATGCTTCTGATACGCACAAAGGCATCATCCGTCACCGGACCGCTCGGTTCGGCCGAACACCAGAGAATTGGCGCCAACTCAACCCGACCTGTAGCGCGCGCGGCCGCGATGGCCCCCGCGATCGGTAGATTCAAGCCAATCGTTTGGGTAACGACAGCGTCGCCGAGCAATAGACCCGGCCAACTGTCAGCGATCTGAAACTCCTCAAATCCAGCACGTGAAGGCGCGAAGGTGTTGGTTTCATGTTGGAAACCCGCAACCGCGATCCGACGGCGCATCACTCGGCCCGGAAGTTCTCGATTATTTCGCGGATCTTCGAGGCGACAATGTCGGGGCGGTGCCGCATCATCGACACATGGCCGAGCCCCGGTATCTCATGCATGACGCCATTCGGCGCCAGATCGGCGACGACCTTGCACATGGCCGGTGCGGTCTGAACATCTTCGGAAAAGCTGATGACATGCATCGGCACGTGGCAGGCCTTCAGACTTTCCCGGCAGTCGAATTCAAGGCACGCCTGCCACTGGTCGATAAGGTCCCTTGAATCGCGATTCGAGAAGCGTTCCGTATAGGACCGCTTGATCTCGGCCCAAAGTTCGGGCTCGTGAAGTGCCTTTGCCGGATAGGCATAAGGCGCGTAGTGGGGTGCCAGAAAGAAATCCGGCAGGGTGATTCCCAACTTGCGGATGTCGATCTCGGCCTGCATCCAATCCCGCGTAAAGCCCTCGATATACGCCGAAGTCCCCATCGGTATCGCCAGCCGCACTCTTTCCGGAAAATCAATCGCCACCTGCTGTGTGACCAGGCCGCCGAGCGACAGACCACATACGATTGCCAATCCGCCACAGAATTCATCGATAACGGCGGCACAGTCCCGTGCGTAATCGACCATTGTCCAGGGTGCGGGCGGTGATGTTGTGTCACCGGCTCCCCGAGGGTCATACGAGATGCACCGGAAACGGTCTGCAAGCCGCAGGAACAGCTGGGAATAGCCCTCAGCCGTTTGGTCACCGCCAGGAATGAAGACGATGCAGGGGCCGGAACCTGCCGTCACCACCCGCATCGACACGTCGCCTGCAGCGAACGCGTGGCTTTCGACCTCTGGCCCAAATTCCGGAAACGCACCCACCGGGCCGCCTCAGACTAGGTTGCGAGGAATGCCCTCGCTCCATTTCCGTTCGGCAACCAACCCATCCGCATCCCGCGCCGTAAGGGTCGCCTCTATCCGCCACTCCCCGGCTTGGGCATCCACGGAAACAAGAGTCTCGACCTCAGCTTTCCATCCGTCGTCACGACAGAAAGCTCTGCGGCAGCATATTGTGCCCGTGGCCGAAGTTGGGTCTTCGGGGTGAATTCCGAAGGTTTCACGGCTCTGATGCTGCAACGTCAATCCGGTATGTGGATGCTTTTCGGCTCCGGAATCGCTGATCAGCACGATCGTCTCCTTGCCCGTGACGAAGTCAAGTTTTCGATATCTCTCAAACTGACTTGGGGAAATCCGCTCGATCGCCAGAGGCTCCGCACACTCCGGGGCATCCAAACGGGAGATATCCTTGTCCTCTTCCCGTGTTGGCCGGAGCGGTAACACAAGTTTAGGGTTCAATAGGATCAGCGATGCGCTTGTCTGGGATGGCCAAATGACCGGCCAGTAGGAAGTGGCAAGTGACAGGCGTAACCTCTCTCCCTTGGCTATACGCTGGCCGCAGGAATTCAGCTGTACGGAAACGGGCTGCGCTGTCCCGACTGGCATCGCTTTCGGGGCTGCATGGCTGGTTCGATGAGTCAGGTTCAGGACGCCATAGCTGATCAGGGTCGCGCGACCCAAGCTGTCCACAACGGATAGACTTGCCACCAGATTGGCCTGAGGAGCGTCGCTGATGACCTCTGCATGCAGCATCGGAAAGCCCAGCAGATCGAACCCATCGCCAAAGGGTTCGGTTTCAAAACCGTGCATCAGTCCCAACTCGCCGTTCTGGTCCAATGGGCCGTCAGGAACCAGACCGTATCCGCACCAGGCTCCGGCCGTCCAACCGGTGTTCTGGGGCGAGCGGATGACGGTTTCCACTTGTGAAGGAGTCCGCTCCAGCCTCGTGGAAGCCGGAAACAGGGCCATGGTTTCAATGGCTTTCCCGTGCCATCGTGGCTCTGTGACCCACCTGCCGTCCCGGTTTTCGCGAAAGGCCGCAGGCTCAGCCGGATCCTGTATCCACGCACGCAGCATCGGTTCGTCCATGATGCCTGTCGGAACACCCTTCAGGTGTTGATCCCACCAACGCAGACACTCCTGCAGGAACCCGATCCGTGGTCCCGGTCTTGCAAAGTGTGGATATTTGTGTGCCCATGGGCCAATCAGCCCCTTCTTTGGGCCGGGTAGATGCTCCAGCGTTCGGAAGATCGCATTGGTATATCCATCTGCCCAGCCGCCAACCATGTAGACGGGAACCTCAATCCCCGCATAGTTTTCGCAGACCGACCCATGGGAGTAGAAGTCATCACGGTGTTGATGACGGAACCAGTCAAGCATCCAAAGACCGTTGTTCTCAAGTCGCTCAAGCCACATGTCGCGCCAGCGGTCACCCACGATGGCTGGGTCCGGCGGGGTGTTCGCGATCGAGAATGCCGTTGCTCCCCAACTTAGCTTGTCGGTCAGAACACAGCCGCCCATGAAATGAATGTCGTCCGCATACCGATCGTCAGTTGAGCAAAGCGAGACAATTGCCCCGAGTGCCGACGGGCGGCGACTCGCAACCTGAAGGCCGTTGAATCCACCCCACGATATCCCGATCATCCCCACCTTGCCCGAGCACCAGGGTTGGCGAGCCAGCCACTCAATCACTGCCAGCGCATCATCCTGTTCCTGCTGGAGATACTCTCCGAGGCACACACCTTCGCTGTCCCCCGTCCCTCTCATATCGACACGGACGGCGGCATAGCCATGGCCGGCAAAGTATGGATGGGTAAGTTGATCGCGCTCCACGGTTCCGTCGCGTTTGCGATAGGGCAGGTATTCCAGGACGGCCGGAACCGGATCCGCCTCGGCGTCCTGCGGTAGCCAGATCCGGGCCGCAAGGTTGGTGCCATCGGGCATGGGAATCCAGGTGTTTTCGATCTCGCGGACCTTCCGGGGAAATTCGGTCTGGATATGAATGTCGTCCATTTCCACAGCCCTTACATTCCGTTGCGGGGAATCACGTGTTCCCAATCCACGCGGTGAAACTCCTTATCGCCATCCCAGCACGTCACCGAGGCGCGGAGATGAAAGTCGGTGACTGAAGCGGTCATCTCTGCAGTCGTCTTGATGCGGACATCCCAGTCATCGCGCCTGAAATGACTCTCCTGATCCATTGTGGCTCGGCATGAAAGTGGATCGTCCGCATGAATCCGATAGATTCTATCGGAAATGTCACCCATTTCGGTGCCGGTTTCGTCAAGGCGAATTCTCCCCACTGGTCCGAACACACCGCCGTCGAGGAAGACTCGTGCGCTATGCTCGCCCGTTGTCAGATCAGTGCGCAACGATCTTTCCATCGACCCTTTCCGGACGAGGCTGATGGGACGGTCAGTTCCCGACGTTGCCGGTTCGGGCAGAACCCGAGGTCGCGGCGCGTCGGGATCCTCGCGCCGTACTGGCAGGGTCAGTCGGGATACGCCTGCCTTCATCGTCAGTTTCACCGGTTTCGGCGCAGGCCAGAGTATTGGCCAATAGGTGGATGCAATCTGGACCAACAGCCTGTGACCTGCATCCAACCTGTAACCGATGCCATGCAGAGGAACCCGTATTGTCATGGTTTCTCCCGGCACCACCGGTTCGGGCGAGGTCGTCGAGTTCCGGTGCATCAGGTTGGCAAAGCCTCTGGTGATGAGGGCCTGAGCTCCGTTCGGGTCCTCATCGATCAGGAGAACGGCGACGAATGCCTGCGGCTGGTCCGCCGTCAGTTCCAGGGTCGCGACGGGTTGGCCCAAGATGTCCGTTGGTGCTTCGATACCTGCACTGGCAAATGAAAGGGCCCCTCCGGCGTCGATCCGGCAATCCCCCGGCATATCGCCCGGGATGGCGAAGGAACACATGTCCCCTCCAGACATGCCGAATGTCTGGGGGGAACGGACTGACATCTCTTCACCAGTCTCGCCCGCTTCGTCCAACCGCCCCTCATTGAGCCACAATGTCCGCTCCGAAACGTTCGATGACGGCCAGCAGGCCTCCTCAACCCATGTGCCGGGCCGTGTCCGGTGCAGGCCCGAAGGAGGAACGAATTCCTGAAGGAAGAACCGCAACGGCGGCTCGTCCATCAGGCCAGTGTCAACGCCCCTCAGATAGTGATCCCAAAAACGAATGACCTCGCCAACAAAGTTCACCTTGGGTCCAGGAATGCCCTCGTGCGGATAGAGATGCGCCCAAGGACCCACGAGCACCTTGACCGGGCCATGCAGATTCCGGGCGATCCGAAACGGTGTGTCCCGGAACAGGTCCGCCCAGCCACCGAAAAAGTAGACAGGAATCTCGACATCGGCGTAGCATTGGGAGATCGAGCCCCGACGCCACATTTCGTCAAGGGTCTGATGCTCCAGCCATTGCGCAGGCCAGTAAGTCATGGCTTCAAGGCGCTGGCGCCACATGCTGCGCCAGCGATTGCCCACGACCGCCGGGTCCGGCGGCATGGCATTGTAGAGCTGCATGACCGAACCCCACCAGAAATTGTCACTGGCGAGCGCGCCGCCGTAGAAATGAATGTCCTCCAACCAGCGATCATCGGTGCCCATCACCGGCGCGATGGCCTTTAGGGCAGGGGGCCGTCTGGCGGCGACCTGAAATGAATTGTACGCGCCCCAGGATTTGCCGAACATGCCGACGCTTCCATCACACCAGGGCTGGTTGGCGATCCACGCTATGACATCGACCCCGTCCTGGGTTTCGATTTCGGCGTATTCGTCCAACATCACGCCCTCACTGTCACCGGAGCCGCGCTGGTCGACACGTATGGCGGCGTATCCTGCAGCGGCGAAGTGGGTATGCATGCCTTCATCGCGCATGCGTGTCCGGTCCCGGCGGCGATATGGGATGTATTCGAGAACGCAGGGTACCGGATCCGTTCGGGCGCCGTCCGGAAGCCAGAGGCGAGCGGCCAGCCGGACGCCGTCCGGCATGGGGATCCAAACTGTCTCGATGACTTCGGTCATTGGTCAACCCCCTTGGCGAGATTGAGCGGGTAGTGGCAGGATAAGCGGCGGTTTCCGATGTTGGCCAGCGCAGGTGGGTTGCTGCCGCAGATCCCGGCAACCCAGGGACATCGTGTGTGAAACTCGCACCCCTTTGGCCGGGCGAGAAGCGAAGGGACCTCGGCCGGCAGTTCAATTCGGTCGCGAGCCCTGTCGGGGTCAGGCTCGGGATTCGCTGACAGGAGCGCGGCGGTGTAGGGATGGCCCGACGCAGCGAAAACTTCCTCTGTCGGGCCGGTTTCGACAAAGCGACCCAGATACATCACCGCCATTCGGTCGGCGACATGACGAACGACATGCAGGTTGTGGGTGATGATAATGAGAGCCAGTCCGAGCCGTTCGCGCAGGTCATTCAGCAGGTTCAGAACCTCTCCCTGCACAGAGACGTCGAGTCCCGCTGTCGGTTCATCCGCAATGACGAGCCTTGGGTTCAGGGCGATCGCTCGGGCAAGGCCTACACGCCGCGCCTGCCCGCCTGACAGCTGGTGTGGATAGCGCCCGGCAAAATCGTCTGTCAGTCCCACCAACGACAGAAGGCGTGCGGTTTCCTGTGCCAGGTCTTTCTTCGGCAATTCATGGATGCGGAAGGGTTCCGTTATGAGATCTCCGACCTTCATCCGTGGAGAAAGTGAGCCAACCGGATCCTGGAACATCATGGCCATCTCGCGCCTGAGGGGCTTCATGGCTGCGGTTGGCAGGCCGTCGACCCGCATTCCGTCAAATTGAACCGATCCGTTCGAGATCGCCTGAAGTCCATTGACGGCGCGCGCGAGCGTTGTCTTTCCCGACCCGCTCTCCCCGACCAGCGCAAAGGTCTCACCTGCCTTTACGTCGAAGCTCACGCCCGCAACGGCGAGGATCTCCTGCCTGCGGAACATGGAACCCACGCGAAAGGTGACTTCGAGGTCACGCACTTCAACGATACTGCTCATGCTGCGCCTATCCTGACACAGCGGGCGATGTGCCCGTCTTCAAGGGTCCGGTCAGGAGGCGTTTCAGCGCACGCCGGTGTAACTAGCTCACAGCGACCCGCGAAGACGCAACCAGTTGGTCGCTTGCCCAGATCTGGAATCTCTCCTGGAATAGTAGGTAGGCTTCGAATTCGGACTGTCTGTCGCGCCGGGTCGCACTCGAGGAGCCGTGCGCTGTAGGGATGCGCGGGGCTCTTCAACACCTGCCTTACGGTCCCGCGTTCGACCACCTCCCCAGCGTACATCACCACGACATCGTCGCATAGCTCGGCGATCACGCCGAGATGGTGTGAGATAAAGAGAATCGAGCATCCGATCTGCGTCTGCAGATCTTTAAGCAGCGCGATCGTCGCCACCTCAAGCGTTGCGTCGAGCGCCGTGGTCGGTTCATCGGCAATAAGGAGCGAAGGTTCCATCATCAAGGCCATTGCGATCGCAATGCGTTGCTTCATGCCACCGGAGAATTCGTGTGGATACCTTGCAAGCGCGGAATCGGGGTCGGGGATGCGCACGCGTCGAAGCATCTCCGCCGACTTCGCGTCCTTATCGGATCTCCCCAGATCTGAACGGTATTGAATGTTCCTCATCTGCCGACCGACAGATAGAACGGGATTGAGCGCACCCATCGGATCCTGAAAGACGGTTGATATGCGCGAACCGCGTAGGTTTCGCATTTCACGAGGTCCCAGAAGGGTGAGATCCTGGGCTCCGAATAAAATCCGTCCGCTGGTGATGCGTCCGTTGTCGGCCAGAAGACCGAGGATGGCATTGATCAGGGTGGATTTACCGCAACCGGACTCACCGACGATACCGACGATCCGGCGTTTGGGAACCTCGAAGCCGACGTCCTTCAGCGCGTGCAGGTCGCCGTCTTCGGTTGTGAAATGAACGTTGAGGCCACTGATCGAAAGTTCCGTCATCCGCGTCTCTTGAGCCTGGGGTCAAAAACGTCGCGCATGGTTTCGCCGAGGAAGGTGAAGCCAAGCGTGGTCAGGATGATCGGCAGACCTCCTGCGATGGCGATCCAGGGGGTGTCCCGGATTGCTGTGTAGCCATCGTTCAGGATGGCGCCCCAGCTTGGAGTCGGCGGACGCACACCAAAGCCGAGAAAGCTCATTCCGGCTTCGATCGCGATCACGACCGGGATGTCCATCGAGGCGAGAATCAGGAGTGGCCCGATGACATTCGGCAGGACGTGGACGCGCAGAATGCGCCCTGTTCCCGCGCCCATGCTCTGCGCGGCGGTTACAAACTCGGACTCCTTGAGGGATAGCGTCTGCGTGCGAATGATGCGCGCATAACCCGGAACATTCACGAGCACCACAACAACCACGACGGCGGTGAGCGATGGTCCCAGGAGTGTGACCAGCGCGAGAGCCAGCATAACGGTTGGGAAACTCTTTATGGAATCGAAGAGCAGAAGCATCAGGTTGTCGAGCCAGCGCGGTCCGTAACCGGCGATCAGTCCCAGGATTACGCCGATCGCAAGAGAGGCGGCGGTCGAAGAAAGAGCCACGGAAAGCGCGATTCGTCCGCCGTGGAGGGCTCGGGAAAAAAGATCGCGCCCCAAATGGTCGGTGCCGAGAAGGTGCTCCCAGGATGGTCCCTGAAATCTTTCGCGGGGTGATATCCTGCTGGGTTCATGGATGCTGAGCCAATCTGCGAAGACGGCGCCGCCAATCATCAGGAGGACGAGTGTGATGCCAAGTGCTCCCAATGGTTCGGACGCGATGCGACGGGCTGTCCGGTAAAGTCGGACAACGTGCGCGAAGCGAACGGCGGTCCTTATGCTAGAAGCGACTGCGGACACGTGGATCCAGCGCTCCTATGATGAGGTCAGCGACCAGATTGATCAGGACGAAGAGAACCGTGGTGACGAGTACGGCACCCGTGACAAGTGGGAAGTTGCGGGTCAGGATGGCGTCATAGACCAGTTTACCGACCCCTGGGCGTACGAACACGATTTCGGCAAAGACCGCGGATGACAGCATCTGGCCAATTCCCACGCCCAGGAGCGTGATCGTCGGTAGGATCGCAATTGTCAGCGCATACCGATAGGTGATCATCGCATCTGGCAGGCCGAAGGCCCGGGCGGTGCGGATATGCTGTGCCTCCAGGACTTCCAGCATCGACGCCCGAACCATTCGGGCGATGTAACCAACCCATCCAAGTCCAACGGCAAGCGAGGGCAGAATGAGGTGGACGATCTGGTCTCCGATTTCCCCGGGTTCACCGGCGCCGATCGCAGGCAGCCATTGAAGGGTGACGGCAAAGACCAGCAGCGCGTAGATCGCAACGACGAATGACGGTACCGCGATGACCGCGACAGAGAGGACGCCTACGACGCGGTCAGCCCAGGAACCACGCCTGACCGCTGCCCAGCAGCCAAGCGGTATGCCCAGAGCCACTGACCATGTAATGCCTCCGGCGATGAGGGCAAGAGTGTAGGGCAGTTGCTCCATCACCACCTGCGCAACCGGACGTTCGGACAGTACCTCCCGCCCGAGATCGCCCGTCCAGGCATTGGTGAAGAAATTCCAGAATTGGACCCAAACCGGTCTGTCGAGACCCATCTTGATCCGAAGCGCCTCCCGCATTGCGTCAGTTGCCCGAGGGCCAAGCGCAACGGCAGCCGGATCGCCTGGGATCAGGTATATCATCGAGAACAGCAACAGCATGGCCATCGAGACGATGACCACGGCAAGCACAAGGCGTTTGGCCGTGTAGCTCAGCATGGGGAATGGGCGGCCCTCGAAGGCCGCCCGATCACCGTCAGGCCGGTTTGAATTCCGGGAGGAGAGACTCCCCGTTCGGTTTCAGTCCCGGTTCGATCGTGTCGCGGTGAATGGCCCCCACAACCTCGTGGGTGAGAAAGACGTAACAGCCGCTTTCGTCCATGAGATTCTGCATTTTCGTGTAGATCTCATCGCGTTTTGCGTTGTCGCCCTCCACAAGGCCTTGATCGTGCAGTGCCTTGTACTCGGCGTTGTTGAAGCGTTCCCAGTTCCAGACGCCGATCTGTTCGGGTGTGAACCATACTGTGGCCCAGCTTGGATCAGGCTGCATGGAGTAACGTTGCAACCAGATCTGCAGGTCCATGTAGTAATCGCCGTCCTTTGATCCGAGGGTCCAGAATGTGCCGCTGTCGTTCTGCTTGATTTCGCAGTTGATGCCGACATCGGCGAGGTTGGCTTGAATGACCTGGGCCGCTGTCAGACGCTCGGACTGGTTCAGGATGTCCAGAGTGACATTCAGGTCGGTTGCCCCAGCCTCGGCGAGCAAGGCCCGCGCCTTGTCGGGATCATAGTCATAGGTCACGCCGTTCCTTGATCCCGGGAGACCTGGTGCGATAATGCCGTTGCCCACGCCTGCGGCGCCGAAATAGGCTGCATCCACCACCGTCTGACGATCTATGGCATGCTGGACGGCGCGGCGTATACGGACATCCGTAAAGGGTTCGGCGTCTTGGTTCATGCCAATCCAGACATATGCGAGTGAAGGTTTCTCCACGACAACTGAACCGGCCGGTGGGTCTTTCTTGAGCCGCGGCAACGAGGAAACCGATGTCCAGGTGTAGTCCAGGTCCCCTGCCTCGAATCCTCGCTCTGCGGCGGCCGGATCCTCGATCGGAATGATGTGAATTTCGTCAAAACCGCCGGGCTCGTGAACCCAGTCAGGATTGCGGCGCAGGATTGTCTTCTGCTTTGGCTGCCAGTCGGCCAGTACGTATTGGCCGGACTGGGCGACTGGCTTGGTGGTTATCCTGTCGCCAAGCTCCGCCATCGCTTTGCGCGAAAGTATGCAGGAAGCGGCTGTCGGCAGCGTTGTGGTCCACAGAGGGACAAACTTGTTTTTCAGGTGGATCAGCCCTGAAAGCCGGTCCTTGACCTCGACTTCCCTAAGTGCGCTCCAGTCGCCTGCATAGGGGCTCTCCATTGCAGGGTCGGCAATCCTCTCCAATGAGAACTTGACGTCATCGGCGGTCATCTCGCCATAGCCGTCAGTGAAGCCGATATTGTCCCTCAACCTGAACGACAGGGTAAGGTCATCGAGTTGCTGGATGCTTTCGACAGCCAACGGCTTCCAACCCCAGACGTCGCCGGGTTCGACGACAACCATCGGCGCGAAGACCGCGCGTATGATGTCGGCTTCCGGTAGGCTGAGCCGGAAGGCCGGGTCGAGAATCTGAAGATCGGAATAGCTCCGTAGGGTAAGAACCTTGCCATCATGGCTGAGTGCCATTCGGGGCACTGCCATGCTGGCTGCGCCAAAGGCACCGGCTGTGGCAAGGAACGAGCGACGTGAGACATCAAGTCCTGGCTTTGTTTGAGGCATTCTAGACTCCGTATACTTCCTGTTTCATTGATCGGCGACCGGTTCAGTCCTTGAGGATCGCCTTCGGGCCCGAGCAGGATTCTGCTGGGTGGGAGACCACCACGTCCTTTGGAATTGTGACCGGGGATATGCTCCAGATCAGCTGGCATGGTTGGTCGGTAACGTTGCGGGCGTTGTGAATGATGTCGGTTGGAAACGAATAGCTGTCCCCTCTTTTGAGTTCGATCCTCTCGTCGCCAATCTGAAGCTGCAGTTCACCGCTCAGAATGAAGCCATGCTGTTCTCCTTTATGCTGATACATAGGGTGGCCGGGTCTTGCGGAATGGGGCTCGTAGGTCGCCAGACCCATGAAGAAGCTGCCTCCAATCGAGCTGGAAGGAAGTTCGTCCGACAATCCGAGCGTCGAAACACCTTCACCATAGAGCGTATTCAGACTCCGGCGGTTTTGCTGTCGAATGACATAGACACGCTCCATCGAGCCCTTTCCGGAGCGTCGTGCGAAAAACCAGTCGGAGGAGATGTCGAGCGCGTCAGCCAACCTATGGATGATCGTCAGGGAAGGGCTGGTCGTTCCACGTTCGACCGCGCTGAGGTGGCTTACGGAAATTCCGGCCGCTGCGGATAGGGTCTTGAGTGTCTGCCCGCGGGCCTTGCGAACCTGGCGGACTTCCGAGCCAAGCGAGATGAGGTTCTCCGAAAAGGTGGAGACGTTCGATCCAGTGTTTCTCCGAGACATCGACATTGTGGCCCCTGGTGCGAAGATCATTGATTCGCACTTCGCAATAGTTGCACAGATCTTCGCTCTGACAAGAATTCTATCAGGAATTTCCGCCTATGCCATTGCATACTCTCGATGTGGGCCCAAAATGCGGACGGTCAAATTCCAGACTCGGGTGAAACGAAGCGCTTGGTTCCGGGCCTCACCGAGCCGGGTTCAACTCTGGCAACGATGCTGAATTGGCGTCCATGCCGTCACTCACTTCCTCTGGACAATGGGCTCGGGATCGGTGTTGTGTCGCAATGGTCGTTTGGGGTCGGGTTTTCCTGGCCCGACGTGGCCATTGCGTCTGCTTCGATATTCGCTTGCCTGAATGTATCATGTCGCTTGGTCGAGTATGCGGCTGGGATGGCCGTCAGCCACCAGGAAGTGGTCGCAGACCGCCAGTGGAAATCCGACGACATCTCCGTCCATCAGTCCTGATTTCATCTTCCGATCATTGTGTTTCCCATTGGAAGCGGAAAGACTTGCGGCGAGGACTTCCAAAGGTGGGAGGCCACAGTTGCCAGTGATCTCGGGAAAAAATACCGAGCCAGATCATTCGGTTCGCGAAATCGAACACCAATGGATTGCTATGCCGGATGGCGTCAGATTGGCGGCGCGGATGTGGTTGCCTGAAGATGCCCGACCTGTTCCCGCGATCCTGGAATACATCCCGTACCGAAAACGCGACATGGTGCGCGCTCGTGATGAGCGCAACCATCGCTATTTCGCTGCCCATGGATACGCCTGCCTGCGGGTGGACATGCGAGGCTCCGGTGACAGTGAGGGCCGGATGCCGGATATGTATTCTTCGGCGGAGTTGGACGATGCGCGTCAGGTTCTTGCATGGATTGCGCAGCAGGATTGGTGCGATGGAAGGATCGGAATGTTTGGCACGTCCTGGGGCGGGACGGCGAGTCTGCAGGCTGCGGTTGACGCGCCTGAGCCGCTCAAGGCGGTTATTGCCAATTGTGCGACCATCGACCGCTACGAAGATGACATTCACTGGATGGGTGGCTGCATACTGACCGATACTTTGGAGTGGGGAGCGACATTGCCGGCAATTCTCGCCGCTCCGCCCGATGTGGCGACGGTCGGTGCGTCGTGGTTCGAATTGTGGAAACACCGACTCGCGAACCTGACGTTTCCACATGAAGCGTGGCTCTGCAACAGGCGGCGCGGTTCCTATTGGAGGCACGGGTCGGTTCGGTTCGCGACTGACCGGCTGTCGTGCCCGATCCTTGCGATTGGCGGTTGGTCTGATCGGTATTCCAACTCGGTCATTCCGCTGGTTGAAGCGCGTCCGGACATTTGCTGCGGGATCGTGGGCCCGTGGGGTCATCACTATCCTGACCAGGGTGAGCCGGGACCGTCGGTCGGGTTTCAGGAAATCGCGCTTGGGTGGTGGGATCATTGGCTCAGGAGAGGAGAGTCAAGGATGCCCGACTGGCCAGCCCTACGACTTTGGAGGCGCGAATTTGACCCACCTCTGAATCGACTGATGGAACGCAGCGGTGCCTGGATAGAGGTCACGAAACCGTCAACGCCGAACAAATGGCAGCTGTTTCCCGGCGGTGGTGAACTGCTCGCGGTGCCGATTGAGGTATCTGTTGAAATGGATGTTCCCGATGATCTCAAACATGGGCGATGTTCAGGTGATACCGGCTACTTCGGTCGACCAGGTGGGCTTCCGCTTGAGCAGTCGCCTGACGACCGGCGCTCGCTATGTTTCGACAGCCATCCTCTCGGCGGCGAACTCGATATATTGGGGCGGATCCAACTCGACGCCAACGTAACGCCCGCCGCATTGCCCGCGCAGCTTGTCTGTCGCCTGTGCGATGTCGCTCCGGACGGGCGGTCGAGCCTTATCACGAGAACAGCCATCAACCTCGAACTCGACGACGGACTGGACGGCCCACGTGGTGCGGTTGCCGGTGAGCCAACTCAGGTGAAAATCAGGTTTCCGACAACCGCCTACAGGATTGCCGAGGGACATCGGATACGCTTGGCCATTGGCTCATCTTACTGGCCATTGATCTGGCCCAACGCCCGGCACTCACAGCTGACGGTCTCAAGCCAGGGCACGAGACTGGTCATTCCGTTGCAACCAGGGTCCGTTCGTCCTCTCCGAGCCGCGTTTCCTCCTGCGGGACACCTGTCCGATGTCAGGAATTGGAGGGTGGTCGCGGAGGGTCCACTTGAGCGTACCTCTGCGGATTGTCCTGCGGGCGGCTTCTCGAATTCCTGGCGTCAGCCTCCGGTTACCCATCAGTTCGAGAGTATTGGCATCGACTTCAAGAGTGAGACCAGAGCCGACTTCACCGTGAGTTCCGGAAGTCCTCAACAGATTGCATGCAATGTGGAGCATAGGATCGAGATAGACCGTCCTGACGGCCACGCCTGCATATCCAGTGGTGTGACTCTTTCGTCCGCTGAGGACGGCACAGGAGTGACCGCCAGAATTACGGTGACGTGGAATGGTGAAATCATCACGGAATTGAATTCTGAAACCATGGTCGTCTCCTGAAGGACCTTGTCGCCCTGTCAAGGTCGATTCGCTCTATCCTTGGACATCCAGGAGAAGTGGTCAGTTCCCCGGCGCGACTTTCGCGAGTCGAGGACGCCCACGCCTGATGGTCCGTAGCTGGCTGACCCACAAATTGCGGTAGTGGGTTGCCGCCGCAAGGAGATACGCCGTTGGGCGGAGGAGGGGCGCAGTGGCCCCCTGCGCATGCCGCGCAAACGGCGATGGTTCTCCTTTGCCGGTCAATTGAAGCCGATTTGTCCCTCTGTCATTTTGGTCGGTGATACTGCTCCGTTCGTCAGATCCGCGACGCAGATCCGTGGAAGAACCGCATTTCCCACTGGATGAGTGTGAACGGCTTATCGAGAGTGCGGGCTCCTGGCCGATATCTGCGCTCTATCGGGTTGAGTTTGTTCTCTCATAGCGGCCGGATCGTTCCTGTCTGGAGTATGCGGTTCACGTCCGTGCTAACTTTCGCGGCTGAACCGGTGGGTGCGTAAAACTAACACTGCGTTATGCGTGTGAAGTGCCCCTTGCCATGAAGTCGGAACAGTCCAGCATTTCAAGCCCATAGGCAACGTTGCGTACCCTTGATTGAAAGAGTTGGATTGAGCGAGGTACGAAGACTACCAAATCTCTGCAACAAGTGGTCGAGTTAGGCTGGCAACTAAGCTGGAGGTGGCGGGCGAATACGCGAGATGCTGGACGGGTCAGTTGGGACAGCAGCCGGGGAACGAGCGTCACTTGGCAGCAAAAAAAGGAAAGTCAACAGGTCCGCGTGACTTGTAGATTTCCAGGTGCGTGGCGAACTGCGCCGCTTCACGCCATGTCATCGGTCATGAGTGGCGAGGACGCACTTGTTGCTAAGCACCTGCGCAGATAGGTACGGACCACCATGTCGAATTCATAACGTTCGTCGCAAAGGTGCCAAGATGAGTCGAGTTGCTGCGTGAGCCGCGGAACCGACTGAACTGACGCAGAGGTATAATCGACACACGGCTTTTCGCCCGCGATTTGGGAGTCTGGAATGGCAAAAGGCAACAACGGAAACTATCTGCAGCACTGCATTGAAATCGAGGCTGCGGTGCGTCTCTTGAAGGCTAGTGCTGACGGCTGCCTCCATGTCGCACTCACGCATGGTATGGAACCGTTCGAAGAACTGGAAGAACGCAATGCCAACGTCAAGACTAACATCCTTTACGAGGCATTGGCCGAATCCGCTGGCGAGCCTCAACGCGACGAGCGAGAAATAGTGAGGGCGTACAGAAAGTGCAGGGCATCGCCACAACACTATCCGAACAGCGCTGAACTGCTGCGAACAGTCGTTGGAACTGGCAGGTTATCAGGCGGCATCACAGAAATGGACCTGACCAAGCACGAGAGTCTCGAGAAAGCCTGGCGCGGGACGGGAATCAGGGCCATCAATTCATCATGGCGTGCGCAGGTCGGTCGAGACGGTGTGCTCGACTGCCCGAGCAACCTCGAATCGCCTTGGCTGTTTTCCATGGATCCGATGACCTTCTCGGAAAGCTGCAAGAGCAAGAGGAAGGACAATTTGAACAGGTCAGATTTGGACCTGCTGGAAAGTGCGCTCGCCGGATATCTCAGCAGCGGGCAGCCTGGCATTGCATGTCTCTTCGTGTATAGTATGAAGCGGAAGTTGCAGCCTCAATTCCAGAATTTTGTTGAAGATCTCGCCGGGCGCGTTAAAGTACTGTCGGGTGGCTTCCGATTGCACCACAATGGCGGAAACGACAATCTGGCGGGTTTGCTGTTTTCGCACCCTGAACTGAGGTCGGAGTTCAAGCCTCCGAACATCGATTCGTGTTGGGGTCTGGAAACGCCGAACAGTCATTCTGTAGGGGAGGAACTCTTGCCAGATGTCTCGCATATGGAGACAGCCACATACAATTGGAGTTCGTGGAAGGCTTTTCCAGATCCAAGGAAGGCCGAGTATCTGCACGCTCCGTTTGGTCCGGGTGTGTATGAACTGCGCAATACGCGAACATGTGAGTTTGTACTCTTTGGGAAGAGCAAGAATGTGGCCTACCGGATGTCTTCGCTTCTGCCCCCTCCATACGGCGCTCCTGGCCGGAACAATAAGGAGAAGCAGAGTTACGTATCCGATCATTTGGCCGACATTGAATACCGAACCAAGGCATGTGGCTCCGAGGCATTGGCAGCGCAGGAAGAACGAAACCTGCGCATCGCCCACAGCTATCGCTTTCGAACGTAGGTAAGCACGCCTTGGCGAGAGTAAGAAATCCTTAGCGGCTTACTCGGCAATTTGAAAAACAACCTCATGAACAGGTGGCCTCAATTTGATTACTTTGGCGAGTATCCTCAACGAATTATCACCTTTCCGCCGATTAATCTGGCGAATGTACATCTGATTGAGGAAATGATTGGATAGGAAAAGACCAAGCGGTTTCCTGAGCTTCCCGCAATGCGTGGTTGAAGAAGTGGTGCGCTACCGGGTCGGAAGAATGAGGTTTCGCGTCCCGTTGTCTCGCTGGAAAAGGTGTAGGTCGCTCTCCGGCTTCATGATCTTCGTCACAGCTAGGCTAGCAAGGCCGACATAAAATGTTTTTGCTGCCAGACGTGTCGCAGCTGATTGGCCTCAGCCGTGTGCGGATGACGATGCGGCTCATCACGTTGTTTCCTGTATCGTTCTCTTTTGCATCGTCCGGTCATTTTCGGAGTTTCGTGCCGTGAGACTCTCTTTCGCCCGATTCAGCCGGACCAGCCGACTGACCCGAACCACCTGGCCACTCGCTGCGCACCTGCTGGGTCAATGTCTTGTTCAAAGAAGCGTGGCTTCCAGCCAAAATCACGCTCCTTTAAGTCGCCGCCGATATTGTGCCTCGAGGTGGAATTCTGCAAAAGCAATCGCTGCGGCTTTCCCCACGTTTGACCTTATGGACGCAGAGAATGACTTCGTCGAAAAGATCCGGTTGATTGGATCTTTGTTTCTGTGATTTGTATATGGACTGTGGTCGGTCTGGCCAACATGAAGTAAAGCGAAACCCGGTCGGGAGTCTATGCGGCCGCCTTGCCGCTTTCCTTCTTCATCTCCGGGGTTTGTATCGGGTACTCGCCCGAAAAGCACGCGTCGCAATACTGCGGCTTCCGAGGGTCGCGGCCTTGGGTTTCTCCAACAGCTCGATATAGACCATCAAGTGAGATGAATCTGAGACTGTCAACGCAAAGATGCTCCCGCATCTCATCCTCGTTCATGCTGGCGGCGAGTAGCTTTTCCCGTTGTGGTGTATCGACACCGTAGAAGCAGGGCCAGGCGGTAGGGGGAGACGCGATGCGAAAGTGTACTTCCTCCGCCCCGGCATCAACAATCATATCCTTGATCTTTCGGCTGGTGGTTCCCCGCACAACGGAATCATCCACGAGTATCACGCGCTTACCCCTTACAAGTGCCCGGTTCACGTTGAGCTTCAGCCGCACGCCCATGTTGCGGATCTGGTCAGTGGGCTCAATAAACGTCCGGCCCATGTACTGGTTGCGGATGATTCCCATCGCGTATGGAATGCCCGATGCATTGCTATACCCGATCGCCGCGGGCGTCCCACTATCGGGAACCGGACAGACCAGATCGGCATCCACATGGGCCTCCCGTGCGAGTTCCTCGCCGATTCTGTGCCTTGTCGAATAGACCGACTGGCTACCGAGAACTGAGTCGGGTCTGCTGAAGTAAACGTACTCGAAGAGGCAGAAGCGAGGTGTGCGCCGCTCGAATGGCCTGAAGCTCTTGATTCCCTCATTTGCTATCACGACAACTTCACCTGGCTCGACCTCGCGCACGAATTCGGCGCCGATGATATCAAATGCGCAGGTTTCTGACGATAACGCCCAACCATCGCCGATTTTTCCAAGCATCAGCGGACGGACCCCGTGGGGGTCCCTAAGACCAATGAGTTTTGTTCTTGTCATCGCAACGATGGAGAAGGCTCCCTCCACCTGTCGAAGGGCATCCATGATCCGCTCGGGCATGGTGCGCTTGCCAGATCGCGCCATCAGATGGATGATGCACTCACTGTCGGTGGATGACTGGAATATCGAGCCACGTTCGACGAGTTCACGTCTAAGTGTGTCAGCATTGGTGATGTTGCCATTGTGGGCGATCGCGGCGCCACCCAGAGAGAATTCGCCAAAAAACGGCTGCACGTCACGAATCGCAGTGTTGCCTTTTGTGCCTGCGGTGGAATAGCGGACATGGCCGATAGCCAATGGTCCTGGAAGAGATTCCATCAGGGAAGCTCTGGTGAAGTTGTCCCGTACATAGCCGAATCGGCGTGCGGAGTTGAATTCCGCGTCGTGACTGCAACTGACAATGCCACAGGCTTCCTGTCCGCGATGTTGCAGGGCATGCAGCCCGAGTGCGACGAAGTTCGCCGCATCCTCCACACCCGTGACGCCAAAGATGCCACACTCCTCTCGAAGTCTGTCTTCGTCAAATGTGTTTATGGGAAAGTTTCCAGTAAGCGAACGGCTCGGGGAATTCTCGGGCATTTCAGCGCGGCTCCGAATCAACTTTTTTCGCCTTCTAACCTAACTTCCACCATATCGTGTGAAATGGTACAGCTTTCTTGAGAGATCGCTGAGAATACGCAAGGCCATGGTGTCACTGGTGCCGGGACGTTGGGACTCGGAACCGGCAGACGCTTAGGCATGGTGAGGACGTGAACGGTGACCCGGTATCATCCGGCCAGGAACTGGATTCACACAGGCAGTCGTTGATGTCGAACCGACGCATGAACTGGCAAATTGCGGCCTGTCAGGCACCGCAGGCTCCGAGCAGCTGTTCATAGCGCTCGTGGATCCAGCCAGGGGTGCGTTCGGTTACGCTGCTGTTGAGCCGATGCCTGACGTCGTCGAAGATGCTCGCGGTGATGCTGTCGTCGACAGCGGGAAGCGCATCGTCGAACCCGATCAGGTCGTATACAATGAGGAAAACTGCAACCAGCAGGAAGCCGCGCGCGACGCCGAACAGGAAACCCGCCCCTTGGTCGATTCCATTCAGGGCTGAGCGTTGCACGGCCGATGAGAGCAGAGGGGTGAAAACCGACAGGATGGCTAGCGAAATCGCGAACACCGCGGCAAACGCGAAAAGAGTCGAAAGCTCACAGCTATCACGCAGGTAATCGCCGACGACCGGGATTTCCCGGACCAATGGTTCAGCCGTTGGCGCGAGAAAAAACGCGACGATGGCCGACGCTATCCAGCCCAGGATAGCCATCGCCTCCCGAACGAAACCTCGGGAATAGGCGAGCAGTGCCGAAACAAGAACAAGCGCGGCCACTACCCCGTCGATGATCGTAAAGCCACCCATGTCCGCGCTTCACTCCTGATTCCTGCGTTCCATCAACCTACGCTGAATGTCTCACCGACGACCTGAACCAGATCCTTCATCGTCCTAACCACGATCTCCGCGTCGTTTCTGATCTTGCTCCCCGCAGGAATGATCGCGGAGGTGAAACCAAGTTTCCTTGCCTCTTTCAACCTGTTTTCCGTCTGGGCAACTGGTCGCAGAGCCCCCGAGAGGCTGATTTCACCAAATACCACGGTATTCTGGTTCAGCGCCACATCTTCACGCGCCGACAGCAAGGCAGTCGCCACCGCCAGGTCAGCGGCCGGTTCCGTGACCTTCATGCCACCAGCCACGTTGAGATAGACGTCAAGCCCTGAAAACGGAACGCTACAGCGTGCTTCCAGAACGGCGAGGATCATTGCCAGTCTGCCGCTGTCCCAGCCAACGACGGCGCGGCGTGGCTGCGAATGCGGAGAGGGTGCGACAAGCGCCTGGAATTCCACGAGGACCGGTCGCGTACCCTCGATACCGGCGAAGACGACCGAACCGGGTACGGGTACCTCCCGTTCGCCCAGAAACATCGACGAAGGATTCTGAACCTCGGTCAGTCCGCTGCCGGTCATCTCAAAGACGCCTATCTCATGAGCCGGTCCGAATCGATTTTTTACCGCACGTAGTAGACGGAACTGTTGGTTGCCCTCGCCTTCGAAGTAGAGGACCGTATCGACCATGTGTTCGATGACGCGGGGACCAGCGATCTGCCCGTCCTTCGTTACATGACCCACAAGGACAACAGCACAGCCTTTCCTCTTTGCGAAAGCCGTCAGTTCCTGAGCTGCGGTGCGAACCTGGCTGACGGATCCGGGAGCGCCCTTTACGTGATCCACCCACATGGTTTGAATCGAGTCTATGACCGCGAGTTCCGGCCGTTCCGCCTCGAGGGTTGTCAGGATGTCGCGTAGGTCTGTCTCGGCTGCCAACGCGACAGGAGCGTCGGTTAGGCCAAGGCGCTCGGCACGAAGACAGACCTGCGCCGGGGCTTCCTCACCCGAAACATAGAGTGCTCTACGGTTCTTTCGGGCGAAGCTCGAAGCTGCCTGGAGAAGCAGTGTGGACTTTCCGATTCCTGGATTGCCTCCAACAAGGATCGCGCTGGCAGGGACGAGGCCACCTCCAAGTACACGGTCCAACTCGGTCATCCCGAACATGTTTCGGGACGGTGGGCTTTCCGCAGTGGCCAGATCGGTTAGCAGGATCTTTCGTCCGCGGACTCTTCCCAGCACTTTTTCACCAGATCCAGTACCCAGCGGAGTACTCTCAATGATCGTGTTCCATTCGCCGCATGAGTCGCAACGACCTGACCATTTGCTATGCGAGGTGTGGCAGGCGGTGCAGGAGAATGTGGGGGCCTTGGTCATACGGTTGGCATGCCCCTATGCGCCCATAGCCATCGAAGACTCTGCTCCCGTCAGGATGGTTGTCAGCAATTGAGGTGGAAAGTCCGTCAAGTTGATGGCCTGATTTCCAGAGGCGTTCCCGGCAGAGAGAGACGCAGATTCCGTTGAGGCAGACAAATTCACGGATCCCTTTGATACGGACTTACGGATTGGCTTCACGGCTGTACGGCACCGACCGAACGGAAACATTCCTCAGGATAGATGACCCTTTCGATCCCTCGAGGTTGACTGAAGATAGCGGTAGCCTTTGTGGAAGGAAAGATCTGGCATTTGGATAGGTGGGTTGAGCACGCGGCGTTGCATGTGATGTGACTGTCCCTGAATCAGGCGTTCACAAACGAACCTGCAAAGTTCCTGAAACGGTGGGTCACTGGAGTCCCGAATTCCACGAAGCGCACACTCACCGACGTCGGGTGATGGGATCGCTGTTGGCAGTCAGAAGGGTGTTGTTGAGGGCGACCCTACCGGGCCAATCCAGATACGTTCATTCCCGCAGCCTGTATGGCCGGGTTGAACCCGTACCACGGTCAACCACTCGATTCAGTTTCTATCGCTGTTGCGTAGGCAGCGAGGTCCGACGCTCGCATTCGGAGCCCTCGTGCGATGTCCTTCCACCCGTTCAATGCAGTCGCGACCTCATTGATGATGGCATCGGCACGGACCGCGTTAAGCGCGAAATACGGTGCAGCGTTTCGCGCCAGATCCAGATCGGCGTCTGGCCCTTCCTCCGAAATCCAGGTCGTCAATTCCCGCGCTTTCTCGGCCAGTGGGACCGGATTAAGATCATAGGCTGGCGAAAGGCGCCACTTGTTGTCGTGATCATACAGGAAGCCATGGTTGCGGAGGTGATCGTCGAGATTGCCGACCATCACATTGAAGACGACACGTCTCCACAGTTCATGCAGGTCTTCGGTCGGCGCGGACGAGTACATCCTGACGATGTCCGCGATATCCGTGTAGGTCGCTTCATCGCCGTCACTGAGCCCAAGCAGGGTCATGGCGGAAATGAACGGGATTCTGCGGTCCTGATCGCGGTCGAACCGTGTTATCAGGGATACCGGTCGCCCCGCCACATCCAGGAGCTTTGCCTTGGCCACCCTGATTCCTGCGGCGGCGGCCAGCTTCATGGCGAGCACTTCCCCCTGCGGGATGCTGCGGTCGTCGTCGTCCTTCGGAAACTTGGCGATCGCCAGACGACCGTCATTGTCAATGACGGCGGATTTAGGTCGGGCGCCACCGAGCGGCGAACCCTCATTCAGCAGGAGTCGCAGGTCTTCGGCGGTTTCGGTGTCCGACAGTACCGCCTCGGCGGCATGGAGGAGTGCCGGTAGCCGGAACAGGGGGGGAACACGGTAGCGGCCGACGTTGTGGTCAAAGCCCTCTTCGCCTTCCCGGCGGTAGCGGAGTGCGCCGATTCTCGTCTGGTCATTGATGGCGAGAAGGTAGTCTATCTCGGACAGGGTGCGCTGCTCGCCGGCCTTGCGGAACGCGCGCCTGATCAGCTGTTGACCCCAGCGGTCAGGAGCGGTGTCGCGCAGTGCGCCAGGCAATGCCGAGTTGCCGGAGGAGATGTATATCTGGCGGTGCTCCAGCGGTAGGTTTGCCGGATCAACGGCGAATGTATCGGCGCGGTCGCGCCAGGCGTCGGCGTATTCGAAGACCGAACTCCGACCCCTTCGCTTGGATACGTACCGGCATCGGCCGACGAGACACATCTCTTCGTGGTGGTCGACGAATATTTCGATGGCGTCGGTCATGAGGGTGTCCGGGTACGGCGTGGTTGTATCTTCTTCGGTAGCCGATCCTCGTCGATATCCAGTCCGAGGGAATCATCGCGCCGGTCGGCCGCCTGGGCGAGGCGGTCGGCAAGCCCAAGGATGGACAGTACCGTTGCATAGATGCCGATCGAGACCGACGGGTCGCCGCGTTCCACCTTGTAGAGGGTGCCGCGGCTGATGAAGGCGCGCTCAGCCATCGAGACTGTCGAAATACGACGTTTCTTGCGGGCGACGGTGATGTCCTCTCCCAACTTGGAGAGGGCCTGTTTGGCGGCTCTGGGAAGCGCATATGTTGCCGACGTTTTCATTTTTGTCTATTCCAATGGTCAACAAAATATTTAATTGATCATTATATAAGACAAATAAGCGGTGATCAATTTATTTTCTCCACTTCCGTTCCGAAGTTGAGCACCGGCTACGTCCCGCCTCTTGCGGCGGTCGGTGACCTCCAAGTGCCCCCAACGTCCATCGGGAGGGAGGCCACGACGGGTCCGGAGTGCCGTTCTGCCCGTATCTGAAGCCGTCCGCGGCCATTGCTGGATACGGAAGGTCCATTGGCGGCCGGTCACTCGAAGCGATGAAAACCTCGGTCAGGAGTGCTGGGAAGGTGTGGACGGTTGTTGGCGTGGCCAAATTGGTGGAACTGCCCCTCCTCCCGCCCCTCCCGTCATTGCGGCTTGACCCTGGCCACCACTGCCGAAATCATGAAGGGTGTTCAGGTCACGGGTTTCCCTTCGTCACACGGTCGTAACGGCGAGCGCGAGGTGCCTTCAGGTCTACGGATTGCCTGTTTGCTTCAGTTCCTCAGCAGGCACACCATTTCGGAGATCATCCAAGGTCCGTTCCGCTTCTGCCGCGGATGGTACAGTGTGCTGTGGTTCGGGTCTTCCGCGAGGCGCCGCTCATCAACTTGCAACCCGGGGTCGGGCCGCCCATGGTGCCTTCGTGAGGCAATTCACTGCCCGTCCTGTCAGAATGACCGAACGGCATAGCGTTATGGACTGAGAACGGAGGTATGCGGATGGGACCCGGATATCAGAGATACTCCCGAGCCGCCCATCGACGGAATCTGCGCCATCATTCATCTTCAATTCCGGGTCATCGGTCAGTGTGATAGCCGGAGACTCACCTGAATGCTGACAGATCTAGGGAATCACGCCATGACCAGCCCAAATATACTGTTCCTGCAGGTTGATCAGCTCGCAGCGCAGTTTCTTCGATGCTATGGTGACCGGATCTGCCATGCGCCCAATCTGGAGCGTCTGGCCGCACGAAGCACGGTATTTGAATCCGCATACTGCAACTTTCCGCTCTGCGCACCGTCCCGCGCGTCGATGGCCACAGGAAAGCTCTGTTCTGATATCGGCGTCTATGACAACGCTGCGGAACTTCCGGCCTCAATGCCAACCTACGCCGATTACCTGCGTGCGGCGGGATACCAGACCGCCCTGTCGGGAAAGATGCACTTCATAGGTCCAGACCAATATCATGGTTTCGAGAGGCGTTTGACACCAGACCTCTATCCAGCCGACTTTTCCTGGGTTCCGAATTGGGGAGATGAAGGTAAGCGTGACACCAACGATGCGCGTTCAGTGACAGTGTCTGGCACCTGCGAACGATCGGTGCAGATCGACTTTGATGAACTCGTTACTTACCAGGCGATCCAGCACCTCTACGATATCGCACGGTCTGAGGACAGACACCCGTTCTTTCTTCAGGTCTCATTTACACATCCGCACGAGCCCTATCTCTGCCGCAGGGAATTCTGGAACCTCTACGAAGACGTGGATGTTCCGATGCCCTCAGTGCCCGCCCTGTCCGAATCGGAACACGATGCACACTCGGTTCGCCTGCTGACTGATTTCGGTATGCTGGATGCCCGTTTCTCGGAAGAGGACATTCTACGTGCGCGTCGTGCTTACTATGGATCGATCAGCTACCTGGATCAGTTGATCGGACGCGTGTTGGAGACGCTCGACGCCGTCGGAAAGGCGCAGGACACCGCTGTCGTTTTCACATCGGATCACGGTGAAATGCTGGGTGAGCGTGGTTTGTGGTTCAAGAAACACTTCTATGAGCCTTCTATGCGGGTGCCCTTGATGATCGCAGGGGGATCGTTTGGCCCGGGGAGGGTGAGTACGCCAGTTTCGCTTGTCGACCTGCTTCCCACTTTCATGGGGCTCGCCACAGGTCACGGCTGGATAAGCCCGATCGAGACACTCGAAGGTGCCGATCTGGCCATTCTGCGCCATGACCTGGATACAGATAGACCAGTTTACGCGGAGTATCTGGCTGAGGCGACCGAGTCTCCGATCTTCATGGTTCGGGAAGGGCGTTACAAGTTTATTATCTCGGACAACGATCCTCCCTTACTTTTCGACGTAAAGAGCGATCCGGCTGAGATGCGAAACCTTTCCGGCCATTCGGCGCATGCGGGGACCGAGGCGAAGCTTCGCGCTTTGGCGATGCGGCGTTGGGACAGTGACGCGCTCTCCGAGCGGATTCGGCTTAGCCAGCGGCGGCGAAGACTGGTACTTTCGGCCGCGAAACACGGGTGCCGTCCCCGCTGGAACCATGGAGAGAAACCCGGAGCGAAGGTCTCCTGGTATCGCGGTGAATCCAGTTACAATGACTGGGCATTCCGCTACTTGCCCCAATCTGGGAACTGATGGCAAAACAAGCGCTTGGTCCACAACAATATTGGCGACTGGCAGTGTTGGTCGCTGCGCTCCGTTCCATCGAGGCTGACGAAAGGCGACACACGGCGGACAGTTCAACGTGACCGCGGCCAATCGCAATGGTATGGTGGAAGGTGATCCCAGCCGGTCCACGGCCGAGATCGGAGGTAGGATCGTCGATCACCTGGTCAACCATACGGTGCGGTCAATGTGCACAATCCACGCACCGTCGATTCGACAATCTGAAGGAGGAAACAAACGCTCAGTTCAGGACAGAGGAATTTCTGTCTGGCTTTACGATCGGGCGGGCTTGGAGCACGAGGCTTCGCCCATCGGACCGGATCGGGCGAATTCAATCTCTCCCGTTTATTCCTGTGGCCACAGTGACCAACTTGACTGCATCGAACCGTACGGTACCGGGCCCGTGCCGCGATGCCCGTCGCTTCGGCGTTGCCCAAGGCCGGAACTGTATTCGGGAAAGCGCCACGCAAGTACCGGAATTCAAATGAGTTTACTTCGTTCGGTCATTGCGGACCGCGATGAAATTCCCTAGACTTCCGCACATTCTGTCGTGAAGAGGATGATTATGGCAAAACGGGATTACAGCCTGCTTGGCCCAAATGGGCGGCATGCCATTAGAATTGGACTGGCGGCAGCCGATTGGTATCACACTGATGTTTCTAGATCGGATATGAAGGCGCTGATGAAGCGCCGAGATGGTCCGGGGATCCGGGATTCCATCATATACTACGGCTCGATGATACTGTTTGCCGGAGTGGGAATCGCCTTGTGGCCCTCTTGGTGGTCACTTCCGTTCTGGATTGCCTACAGCGTGCTATATTCATCCGGCGCGGACAGCCGTTGGCATGAGGCTGGCCATGGAACGGCATTCCGAACCAGTTGGATGAACAGCTGTGTCTATCACATCGGTTGCTTCATGTTGCTGCGGAATCCCACACTGTGGAGGTGGTCGCACGCACGTCACCATACCGACACGATCATCGTCGGACGTGACCCGGAGATCGTCACGATGCGTCCACCTGTGATCGCCAAGGTCTTTCTTCTCTTTTTTGGCCTGCACCAGTTTGAGGGCTTCGTCGCGATGTTTCGGCATGCGACACTGGGGCTTAACGCCGAGGAAAAGGACTACGTACCTGAATCGGATTGGAGCATCGCGACTGCGGTGGCAAGGGTCTGGCTTCTGATCTTCGCAGTCACGCTCCTGATGGCTCTCTGGACGGGATCCATTTTGCCATTCATGGTTGTGGGTATAGGCCCGGCCATACTCGGATCCTGGCATTTCATTCTGACGGGGCTCCTCCAGCACACTGGCATGGCGGACAATGTTATCGATCACCGACTGAATACGCGCACGGTATACCTTAACCCTATCAGCAGGTTCATCTACTGGAACATGAACTATCATATTGAGCACCATATGTTCCCGATGGTGCCCTATCACGCATTGCCGAAGCTGCACGAGCTGATCAACTCGGATCTGCCGCGACCAAACTCCGGCTTCATCGAAGGGATGGGAGAAGTGATATCCGCACTGAAGAGGCAACTGACCGATCCAGAATTCCGGATCGAGAAGAAACTGCCAAAGACCGCCAGACCCTATCGCATGGACCTGCATGACATCGCGCTCGATATTCCTGCCGTCGGATAATGCAGTGATCGGAGGTAGCTTGGTATGGCATTGAGGAAGACATCCCTACGCGACACCGGAGTCGAGATCACAGGACTTGCTTTCGGAACCTCCGCTCTGGGGGATATGCCCGATACTTACGGCTATTCCGTAGGCGAAGCTCGCGCCCGGGCGACAATCCACGAGATATTCGATGGTCCAGCAAATGTCATCGACTGTTCGCGCATCTATGGATTCGGACGAGCGGAGGAACGTGTTGGAAGCGTTATCCGTGAAAGAGGGGGCCTGCCCGACGGGTTTGTCGTTTCAACAAAGCTTGACCGTGACTTTGAATCCGGTCGTTTCGATGCTGATCGCGCGCGAAGGTCGCTGGACGAGAGCTTGGTGGCGCTCTTGGTCGACAGTGTCCAACTTCTGCATCTCCACGATCCCGAACATGCGCGGGACCTGAAGGAAATCGCCGGATCGAAAGGAGCGATCAACGAACTCTTCAGAATGAAAGAGGAAGGCTTGGCACAGGCCGTGGGACTCGCCATGGGTCGTATCGACATTATGCTTCCAATTCTGAAAGACTGGCCATTCGATGCCTTGATCAGCCACAACCGTTACACTCTACTGAACCGCAATGCGGATGCACTGTTTGACTACGCCCGTAGCAACGGCATCGCGGTCATAAATGCTGCGCCATTTGCGAGCGGCATGCTGGCCAAAGGCACAGCAAAATCCAATCTGGTCGCCTACCAGCAAGCCAATGACGAACAGCTTGAGTCGGTGCGGGCAATCGAATCCGTCTGCGCCGAACATGGCGTGCCGCTGGCCGCAGCCGCTCTTCAGTTTTCGATGCGGGATCCACGAATTGGCTCGACTCTACTGGGCGTCACAAGGCCAGAGCGTGTGAGTGAGGCCATCCGACTCGCCGAAACGCCCATTCCCGATGCTTTATGGCAGGCACTGACTTCACTTGGGTATTCGACAGAGGATCCAGAACAGAACCGGCAATACCGACCAGGTTGAGTTCGATTTCAGGCATCTGTCATTTCGGTCGGAGATGTCTGAAGCGGGTGCACGACAAATCTGTGCAGGCCCCGTCGACGCTCCAGTGCATGCCTCCGCACCTCATCCGGCCTCAGGTCACGGACCTGCAGGCCCCTTGGCTACCCCTGTCCGGACGCACAGCTTCCGCTCGCAGAACCGCTGATAGTCCATGCGCACCCTGTTCGTCCGGAAGTGGGCCATGTTCGTCTCCGCCTTCTGGCAGCGCTCCGCATGCCAGATGAACTCCCTGATGACGAGATCGAGGCACCCCTGGTTTAGTTGGTCGCGCCGGATCTTCCCCCACTGTGCCGCGGGGTCGCTTCCCGGTTCGCACAGGGCCTTGGCGACGTCTAAGATGTGCTGTCAGGAGACGCCTCCAATGCCGTGAAGGCGATTCACCGGAAGGGATGTTGACGGAAAAGGCGGCTAAAGCGCAACGTAGCGCATTCGCCTCGATTCGCCCGAAACCGATCAAGTGCTGGACGTTACACGCGATCAAGAGGATTCCGGGGTCTTCCAAATGAGCATGGCTTTGGATCTGGATCACGGGCTATGATCCCGCAATATCCGCTAAATCCGGATCAACGGTCGTTTCGCACCGTTTGCATTGGCTGGAGCCATTCGCTCATTCGGAAGAACGGACCGAAACCGACAGGACCCATTAGGAGGTGCCGATGAAGGAAATTGCGTTTTGCCTGAATCCAAAGGACCATCCCGACAGCCTGCGCGAATGCCGCGAAAGGCAAGCACGCGTATCTCCCGAAATCACACGGGAGATCGCCTCATGTGGCGTCATTTCCCAGACCGTCTATCTGATCGAAGACCGACTGTTCATGGTGTTGCAGGTCGAGGACGGCTTCGATGAACGAACGGACTTCGCCCGTGTCCTAGAGCGAAGCCACGAGGTCGCCGACCGTGGCGGCTTGACGGAGAGCTTCGGGCAGGAAGCGCCACTGCCTCGGGAGAACGGCGTTTGGGTGCCGGTCGAGCCGATCTACAACTTGAACGCGGCTCAGGTGGATAACGGTGGCGACCCACAACCTCTTCAGACGGTTGGTCCAATCCTCGATACTCACCAGCACTTCTGGAAGGTCGACCGGGGTGACTACTTCTGGCTTTCGCCGGAGTCCGATATCCTCTATCGAGACTTCCTCCCCGGCGATCTGGAACCATTGTTGCGCCAGACCGGTGTGACCAGAACGATCCTTGTGCAGGCGGCGGATACTGAGGCCGAGACGGACTTCCTGCTCGACATCGCCGAACGTTGCGAATTCGTGGCAGGCGTTTGTGGCTGGCTGGATATGGACAGTGACGGATTCCCCAGGCGGTTGGATCATTACCGAAGCAACCCACTATTCCTCTCCTTCAGACCAATGCTTCAGGACCTCGAGGAGAATGACTGGATCCTTAAGCCACGGGTTCTCGAGAACCTCGCATATGTGGCAAGTGTTGGAATGCGCTTCGAGATTCTGACGAAGCCGCCGCAGCTTCCATATGCGGTGGAGGCGGTGCGGCGGACACCGGGGCTCAGAGCCGTGATGAACCATCTATCGAAGCCGTTGATCGCCGACGGCAGTCTGGAACCTTGGGCAAGTCAGATAGCGGAGCTTCGCGGTTTTCCTGACGTGTATTGCAAGATCTCCGGTATGGTCACCGAGGCGGATCATCTGAATTGGACGCCGGAGGATCTCCGGCCCTATATCACCCATGTCCTTGACGTCTTCGGAACAGACAGGGTCATGTTCGGGTCGGACTGGCCTGTCGCGCTGTTGGCGGCATCGAGTTACGGCGATGTGGTCAACGCGTTACGCTCCGTGATCGGGCCACAGCTTGGCAGGGACGGTCACCGCAAACTGTTCCGGGACAACGGCGTGCGATTCTACGGAATCTGACCGAAGTTTGGCTCCGCTCAAGTCGTAGTCGCTGCCCGTGGGTTACAGCATCGGGTGCACGCAATGTGATCCACTGCCATTGCGTACAATGGGACAATCCGAAATTGCCTCCCGAACACATTTTTCGCCGAACTTCCAGCGACCGAAACAGTCACGTGAACCCACTTGACCGGGGCACTTGTGCAGATGCACGAATTCGCCTGCTATTGTTGAGCGTGCGGAAGGTCAGGTGTTTTGCTGAGGGCCACGCCGCGTTTCCCGCACATCACGGGCGGTTTCCGGGTCTTTGGTTCCGCCGTACAAAATAGGGCCGACCTTTTCGGTCGGCCCTCGGCGCATCTTTCAATCACGTTCGCGCAGGTCACTCGCGGTTGCCCAGGAACTGCAGCAGGAACATGAAGAGGTTGATGAAGTCGAGATAGAGGCTGAGTGCGCCCATGATCGCGGACTTACCGAGCCATTCGCTATCCATATTCCGTGCGTGCTCAATGTAGTCGTTCTTGATCCGCTGCGTGTCATAGGCCGTGAGCCCGGCGAATATCAGCACACCCAGGACCGACACCGCGAAGTGAAGTGCGGGGGAGCCAATGAAGATATTCACGAGTGACGCGACGATCAGGCCGATCACGCCCATGATCAGGAACGAACCCCAGGCACTGATATCCTTCTTCGTCGTGTAGCCCCAAAGCGAAAGTCCGGCGAAGGCAATGGAGGTCACGAGGAAAGTCTGTGCGATCGAGATGCCGGTGAAGGCCGCGAATATCCATGAAATCGACAGTCCCATGGCCGCAGCGAATGCATAGAAGAACAGTTGGGCTCCAGCTGCGGAAAGGCGCCTTGCCGCCGCCCCGAACGCGAAGACCATTATCAGCGGCAGGAACATGACGACCCAGCCGAGCAGGTTCGGCGAGAGCGTGAGAGGATCCCTGAATATCGACAACAGTGCATCGCTTGTTCCAACTGCCCACGCGACGCCGGCAGTGAGAAGTAGACCTACGGACATCGTGCCGTAGACTTTGTTCATATGGGCGCGAAGACCCTCGTCAATCTCGGCAGCGCGGACACCAACCGCCGCTCTCGCCGCTTGAAAGTTAGCCATATTTGCCTCCATCTGTGCCCTTGAAGGGAGCGAACTGCAATTGCCCCCTATATCGGGCATTGATGGCTGCTTTTCAAGGCCGGAGTCGGTACGAAATGCGCAGGATGGACGCTATTGGTTTGCAGGCCGACCGGCGAGACTGGACTCCCACCCTGTCTTCGCTCCGGCGATGGCATCGGATGATTCGCCGCTACCTGCCGTTACCGGCACCCGGCGCGTGTTCAGATCGCTTCCCTGTGGAGTGGATGCCGGGCGATTGGGGCGATGGCACGGTTTGCCCGAAATCTCTGAACGGAGACCCTTCCTTCCCAATGGCTTGACCATTGAGGCATGCCCCGTTACCGCCGACAGTGGATGACCCGGGACAGTAGCGGATGGCGGTTTTCAGAAATCCGGAGCGGAACGCCCTGATCGAAACAGCCCACGAATTGGCTGATGTGGCACGGGCCGCAATCCTTCCCTATTTCCGCGCACAAAGCCTTCATGCGGAAAACAAGGACTCCCACGGGTTCGATCCGGTGACGGAAGCGGACCTGGCGGCGGAACGGGCAATGCGTGGTGTTCTTGCCAGGCGGCGACCCGATGACGGAATTCTCGGCGAGGAACAGGGAGCGGTGGAAGGAAGCAGCGGGCTGACTTGGGTTATCGATCCGATCGACGGGACTCGGGGTTTCATTTCCGGTACGCCGACATGGGGGGTTCTCATTGCGGTCGGTGGAAGCTGTGGGCCGCAATTTGGCATTATCGACCAGCCTTACATCGGCGAACGATTCGTCGGTGGGTTTGGAGAGTCCTATGTGTTGGGGTCTCAGGGTCGGGTATCGCTGAGATGCCGCGCCACTCGCCACCTGTGCGAGGCGACGGTCTTCACCACTTTTCCCGAGATCGGCACCGATGCTGAGGCGAGCGCGTTTCGCAGGCTGGCATCACGGTGTAACATGACTCGCTACGGCTTGGACTGCTATGCCTACGCGCTTCTCGCGGCCGGTCACATCGATCTGGTCGTCGAGGCTGGGCTTAAGCCATATGATATCCAGGCACCGATAGCTGTTGTGGAGGCGGCGGGTGGTATCGTGACTGATTGGCAGGGCGGAAAGGCGTATATGGGTGGTCAGGCGCTGGCAGCTGCGAATGCCGACATCCACGCCGCAGCCATGGAAGCGCTGAAGTCCTGATATCGCCAAACTACAGTGCATCGACACGTTCCGGTTCCCACTCTGTTCAGCTTCAATTCTCCGGGACGCCGATCATGGCGTCGCCTTGGACGGGCATACAAGGCTGTTGGGCGCCGATGTCAGAGGTCAAACAGGGGTCATCAAAGTGGTTGGCCTGCGATCCATACTTTTTTGACAGCGCGATCATCGCCCATCATTATCGTCGGGAACAGTGCCTCCCAGATGGTTTCCGCCCGGGCGGCCCGCTGCGCAATCCCGGGAGTGGACGCGAGATCTAGCGCAATGAGGTCCGCCTCGAGTCCAGGCGCAAGGTTGCCGATCAGATTGCCAAGCCTGAGGATCCGGGCCGAGCCTGCCGTCGCAAGCCAGTACAACTGCGCTGGATGCAGGGCGCTGCCCTTCAGTTGCCCGATTTCATAGGCCGCTGCCATTGTGCGCAACATCGAAAAGGATGACCCGCCGCCTGTATCGGTGGCGAGACCAACCCGGTGTCCTGTGGATACGAGTTCCGCCATGTCGAAGAGCCCCGAACCGATGAACATGTTGGACGTGGGGCAATGAACCAGACCGGCTTCCACTTCGCGTAGTCGGTCACGTTCACGCGAAGTTAGATGAATTGCATGACCGTAGACGCCGCCGCGACCTAGAAGGCCATGCGCTTCATAAGTGTCGAGGTAGTCACGAGCTTCCGGAAACAGTTCGCGAACCCATTCGACTTCGTCGGGTTGTTCAGAGATATGGGTTTGCATCAGGCAGTCGGGATGATCGGCCCACAGAGCACCGAGTGCCTCGAGTTGTTCCGGCGTCGAGGTAGGGGAGAATCTTGGCGTAATGGCGTAGCCCAGCCGTTCAGTTCCATGCCACCTATTCAACAGCGTCTTGCTGTCATCATAGGCCGACTGGGGGGTGTCCAGCAGATCATCGGGAGCGTTGCGGTCCATGCAGGTTTTTCCGCCGATGGCGCGAACACCTCGAGTTCGCGCCGCGGTGAAAAACGCATCCACACTCTCAGGGTGGACTGTACAGTAGGAACAGACGGTTGTGGTCCCATTCGCCAATGTCAGATCAAGGTACCTTTCCGCCATCCGGCTGGCGTAATCCATTTCGCAAAACCGGGCTTCCTCCGGAAAGGTGTAGGTGCTCAGCCAATCAAACAGACGTTTGCCCCAACTCGCGATGATGGCGGTCTGGGGATAGTGAGAATGAGCGTCGACGAATCCCGCGGTGACGAGGGCGTCGCCCACGTCTGTAACAGTGGCATCCGGATGGTCGACGAGCATCCTGTCCGCTGGACCGGTGGCGGCAATGTGGCCATTCTCGACCAGCACGCTTCCACGTCGATCATGGACAGTCGCATCTTCAATGTCCGTGCGAAACGGATTCGCGCGAAATCCGAGAGTCTGTCCGAGAATGAGGGTCTTTCCAGTCATGATCGCTTCTTCGCTGCGAGCAGGGCTCGAGGAAATGGTGAGCCAAAGCACGATTTGCGTTGGCATCTGGATTCTGATGAAAGAGCAACACGATTCATCCCGGAATGCCAGAGGAGACAGGCATGGCCGATGACAGCCTGATCGAGGAAGATCGCTACGAACTGGACAAGACAACGGTTCAGGCGGTCCAGGAAGCGGCCGAGGCGGGAACTGCGGCGCAGGTCGCCAGTCTCTTGGAACATCTGCATCCCGCCGACATCGCTGATCTTCTGGAACAGGTCGACCCCAGGGCCCGGCAGACGATTCTTGAGGCCCTCGGCGCCGAATTCGATGGGGAAATCCTGTCAGAAATCGATGACGCGGTCCGGACGGAGGTAATCGAGGCGCTGGAGCCCGAAGTCCTTTCCGAAGCGGTTCGTGAACTGGAAAGCGATGATCTCGTCGATATTCTGGAGGATCTCGACACGCCGCTGCAGACAACTCTGTTGGATGCCCTTAAGGACTCCCGCCGGGCGGCGGTTGAGCAGGCGTTGGCCTATCCGGAATTCTCAGCTGGTCGGCTGATGCAGAGGGAACTGGTAACCGCCCCTGGGCACTGGACGGTAGGCGACGCCATTGATCATCTGCGGGCCCGTCAGGATTTGCCCGAAGATTTCTACCACATGATTCTTGTCGATCCGAAATTCAGGCCAACCGGCCATGTCGCTTTGGGCAAAATTCTGGGACATCCGCGTGGGGAGAGGCTCAGGGACATCGCGGCAGACAGCTTCCACACGATTGAGACGAAAGAAGATGAAGCTGAGGTCGCCTATGCATTCAACCAGTACCATCTGATCTCCGCCCCGGTTGTCGATCGGTACGGGCGGCTTGTGGGGGTCATCACCATTGATGACGCTATGGGGGTTCTTGACAAGGAGGCGGAGGAGGACATCCTGCGTCTTGCCGGGGTGAGCGACGAGTCAAGCCTCGCGGACCGGCTGTTGACCACCATCCGCCGACGGTTTCCCTGGCTTGCCGTAAACCTGATGACCGCGGTTCTCGCATCGGCTGTCATCGCAATATATGAGGATACGATCTCCAGGGTCGTGGCGCTGGCGATACTCATGCCGATAATCGCCTCGATGGGTGGCAACGCGGGCACCCAGTCCCTCACAGTGGCAGTCCGTGCGATCGCTACGAAGGACCTGACGGGTTCGAACCTATGGCGGATTGTCCGGCGTGAGGTGTTGGTGGGCGCGGTGAACGGGCTTCTCTTTGCGGCGGTGATGGGCGGCGTGGGGCTGCTCTGGTTCGGCTCTCCAATGCTTGCTGCAGTGGCCGCGGCGGCGATGGTGATCAACCTTGTTGTCGCGGGTCTGGCGGGCACTGTAATTCCGGTTGTTCTGGAACGGATCCGCGTCGATCCGGCCCTGGCCTCCGGTGCATTCGTTACGACGGTCACGGATGTCGTCGGGTTCTTCGCATTCCTGGGAATCGCAGCCGCGGTGCTGATATGAGCCTAACGAAGGCCGAAGTGCGTCAGGCGGCTTTCACGCGCCGCGGCGACGTACATGGGACCGGACTGGATAGGCTTGCCCAGCAGGTTCTGGAAAGTACGCTGGCGCCCTGGCATGGTCGGGCGCTTGCAGGATATGTACCGATACGGACGGAGATTGATCCACTTCCCGTGATGGCGGAGTGGGATGGCGAAGTCTGTGTCCCGGTGGTTTGCGGTGCGGGCCTGCCATTGGAATTCCATCGCTGGGCATCAGGTTGCGAGATGGTCGAGGGACCATATGGTGCTCCGGTTCCAGTCAAGTCGGAAGTGGTGGAACCCCATGTGTTGATCGTTCCTTTAGTGGCGTTTGACAGGCGAGGTTATCGCCTGGGCTATGGCGGAGGATTCTATGATCGGACTCTTGAGAGGCTTCGCTGCACCCGTCCTATCCAGGCTATAGGTTTCGCATATTCGGTACAGGAAGTGGAGTGTCTTCCTACGGAAACAACGGATCAGCCCTTGGACGCGGTGGTCACGGATGTTGGTGAGATTCACTTCTGAACGTCGGGCCATGGCTTACGCGGCCGATTTGGCTCGGTAATTCAGCGGGCAAGGGCAATTTCCTGGCTACATCATTTGGATTCTTCCGATGAAAGGTCGCTGATTCGGATTGTCCATTTGGCAGTCCTGAATGGGGCGGTCGCCGCGGGCAGCAGCTACGTAGAGGCACTTTGCATCAGAACGGTTCTCTGCAACGGAATACCTGCAGGTATGAAACTTCCATACCTGTTGCGCCCGGAAGTCGGCAAACCGTTCGACGCCGCCGGTCCAATTCCAATCAGACTCCAGGGGCGCTTGGCGAATGCGTTCAAGGTCTGCGGGCTATCCAACGGCGTAACATCCGCTTGGGAATGTAGCCGTTCCGGTGACGCCGATGCGTATGTACGCGAATCGTGCGCACGTGGATATGCGAATCTCTTTCATATGCAGTTCCCAAAGACTTCACGACGAAAGATCTTGAGCGAACGGCTGTCCCTTCCCTCCAAACGGCCGGAGGTGGAAGACAGGCACGACACATGAAGCCTGCGCCTTTCCCCTGTTCTCGCCCACCACAACGACTCTTCCGGCGAAGGCCGCATCAAGCTTGGCAAGTCACGACGGCTCTCAATCGTGATTCGCGACAGATGCAACGTACGCTACATCGTCAGAACCCATGGTTTCTGCATAGGCACGTTCGATCCGCGCCGCTTCACCGTCGGTCAATGCCCGGAACTCATTCGCTCTGGCACGAAGTGAAAGGGTGCCCCTATTCTGCCGCAGGAAACGGAACAACAGATCCATTGTGCGCTCGGGCATTTCGACAATGGATTCGACCTGGCTGCGGAACGCATCGTAGTTACGCAGAAAAGCGGTCTCGGATGGAAGATCCACGTCGATTGTCTTCTGAACGCACGAGTAGAGGAATTCCGCGTGCGGTGTCGCATCAAAGAATCGGTAGAAATCAGCCGTGTCATTCAAGGCCCGGACGTTGAACCTGTCCGTCGGCTCCCACGTGATCAGTGGCAGGAGTCGCGCCGAATGGCATTCAAGGACCGTTCTGTAATCTTCGATGCGCTCAAGGATCGCTGCGGAGACAGGAAAGACCACGCCGGGCGGGTTGAAACCGCATTCCGCAAGAACATGATGGATGAGGTAGCGGTGCAGTCGGCCGTTTCCGTCCTCGAATGGATGAATGTAGACAAAGCCGAATGCGAGGATCGCGGCAGCCACTACTGGGTCCGAGAGTCGCGACACGCTCCGGCCGAACGCGATCATGCCGTCGATCAGAGAAGGCAGGTCTTCATGCCGCGCACTGATATGGTCAGGTAAGGGCATGCCTGTCGCGCGGTCATGCTCACCGACAAAGCCGCCTTCTTCGCGGAAGCCAAGCCTGATGAAGCGCGCATCGCCAACGACGATCCGTTGCAGCCGCAACAGTTCATGTCGGTCAAGCGGCTGGCGGCCAGCTTCCCCGATGACCCGGCCCCAGCGCTGAATGCGGTCCTGAGGCGGGCGTTCGCCTTCGATGGCGTAGCTTGAGCGTGAGTCCTTCAGCAGAAGGAACGCGGCCGTTCGCGCGAGCAGATCACGCGGCACATCGGCGACAGCAGCGCGTGCGCGTCCCGGGAGGTCCATTTCCATGAACTTTTCGAGCCTTGGTGTGCGGAAGACCAGCGGGCAGAAATCTCTTGTTCCCGGTAGGTTGTTCTTCACGCGATACCGTGGAGCGTTCTCTCCCTCTGTGGCGAATTGAAGCTCTGGATCAACAACTGCAACATAACGACCGCCTTTCGCATCGGGCAGGTCCAGCAACTCACCAGTAAGCCATTCGAACAGAAACCAGATGCGTCTTGCGTAGTTGCCTGTCGGCCTCTTTCGAACGATCTCTGCCATTGCGTCAGGGCCTGTGGCTTCGAACAGTCTTTTGAGAACGGCCAGATCAAGCCCTTCGTATTTGAGTGCGAAGGTGAGATGGCCATCGATGTCTGCGTTGGGGGCGTGACGCGGTGTCATGATGCGCCAGGCATCGTCCTCGAAAATACGGTGGTGGCTTCCCGTTGCGGACAGCTTACAGGGCAATGGAACTGTCAGGTCATATGCATCGATCAGTGCGCTGTAACCAGCTAGAGTTGCGGTCTCCGGCAGGCGACGCTCCAGAAAGACGTTCCTTGGCCCCGAAAACTGTCCCTGTTGCCCGGTTGACATGAATTTTGTTCCCGTCTGGTGAATTTTGTTTCTAGCAGGTGATAAGGTGTATCGGAAAGAGAATGACTGAACGGTCGCCGTGCCAAGTGGTCGTTCACGGAGGTGATTCTCTTGACGGGACGCTTGAAGTGCCTTGTTTGAGCCTTGCGCGCCTTGCACAGGAACGCCTCCCGGTCGATTTTCGCTGGCGGAAATCGGCTTCGCCATCTGGCTGCTTGTTGGCGGCCGGGTTCATGCGAGAACTGACGGGAAGGTCGCTTGGCCGGTTGACCGGCTCCCAGCATGGCACTGCTGACCGAGGCCGTCAGGCAATGGCATTCGGTTAGCAGGTCCTTGGGCCATCATCGCGCGTCAGATATCCGGATGAAGATCAAAACGTCGTAGTGACGAGGCGGCCAACTCAATGTGATTGGGAACGTGCTGTCATGACAGGTATATGTCTTCCACCCGCCAGACTGCCCGATCCGGTCCCCTGGAGGCCGGATGCCGAAATGGCTGGTGTCACACTTCGGAATGGAAGTGTGGCCAGGGAATCATGGATTGCTGAAGGAGTCGATAAGTTTATGGCTCGACCTGTCCCAAGCCAGATCATATGGCATATCCGCTTCCAGAGAGGGACGCGAAAAGTACCCGTTGTTCATGAGCAATGCTTCGATGGTCTGTTCGCTGACGGCAAAGTGATCTGCCGCATCCTCAAGGGCTGATTCAGAGAAGTCGCCATCAAGGAATTCAACCAGAGATGAGATGGGGCACAGGAACTCTGCGGCAAAGGCGCGCTGAAATTTCTGCCTTGCGGTCGACAGGTCCGCCGTCACCAACCAGGATTTGGGATCAAGTTTTCTCGATCGGGCATAGTCTGCTATGAACCTTGCCAGTTCAAACCGCCCAGAGACCGGATGCTTTTTCCGTGGGATGAATTTCACGTTCTGTCTTTCAGCGGCCTCCGCGACGGAAGCCTTTGTCCTTCCCGAGGGGCACCAGTTCTCAACATCCCGCTTCGACAGGCCAAGCAGATTATAGAGAACATCGTTGGAGAGTGCTCCACCGGGTTCACCAATCTGCTGTCTCAGTTCATGCGCGGCCGACACGGCGCGCTTCCACGGTTTGCGAACGGGCTGATCGAAATCCATAATCGGTATATCGGGCTTCCCAACGATCCCGTTTGAAGCAATCAACTCACTCATTGCCTCTATCCGGTTTCCCTTGCTTCCCGCATATGCTCCGGCGAGTTCGGAGAAGGATGCCGACCCGACCATTTCTTCCAGCGATATCGCTTGCCTGATCAAGGCAGCAGGGCCTTCTTCTGGATCAAAGCCAAGTTCGGCTTCGATCCGTCTTTTTTGGCACTCACCCGGGTTCGTCTGGTCTTCCAAGATAAGCGTCCAAAGTTGGGCAAGTTCGGAATCGTGCAGCCCTGATTCATGAAGGCGTGCGACGACATGGTTGATAAACGAAGATACCTCGTGAACAAATCTCTCCCTCGGAACAGTTCGCGAACGGCTTAACCCATGCAGATACTTTACGGGGGTTTGCCCACGGGCCTGTGATGCTTGAGCCCAAATACGCATTTCATCCAGATCAGGGGCCAGTATGAGGTTCGGCCAGACAAAGCCCATGTTGGCGACAGCCAGTTCGTGGCTCATTCGCCAGTCATGCGCCAGGCACATTCTAGCATCAGAGGGTAGAATTTCATGATTGAGCCGCCACCAAGACGATGCGAACCACATTGCCAACGGGTACAAAGACACAATCACATACTCCCGGACAGTTCTGGACCATGCGTCTTCATTGCGCGTGAGACAGAGACCGTCGACATGGATTTCGAGTTGTGCCGTGGTTTCACCGACTTTCAGGTCATCGTCGGGATACAAAACCCATTCAAAGTCAAAACGAAAGTCAGCCATTCCGGGTCCAAAACCTCAATATCTCGGCGGCCATAGGATCCTCCTGTGGCATTGGATAGCCGTGATAGCTTCCCGTCCCATCCCGTTGCGCTTCCAACGGCACGCCGTCTTCGGTCACGGCCCATACAATCTTTGGCCAGTCATCGACAAATTGTTCACTCACCGCGCCTCGTTCGAGGCCCAGACGAATGTAATTGATGGCATCGGTGCGCGTGAATATCCCCACTGTGTCGCACAAGCTCTTGCCCCGGCGAGGTTGCGCCGGTGGTGTCAGGCCAAAGTCACCCGGACTACGCTTATGTTCCGGATTACCCGAGTATCTCACGGCCCGAGAGAGTTTGGCCAGTTGCTGCTCAGTATGCGTTCCGGGACTGGCGAGGCGGCGCTTCGGGTTGTATTTCCTATATCTTCTCATCGTAACAACACTCTGGACTTGGCTCCGTTGATACGATCCTGTAGGCTCCTAATGGGTGAACCGACCAACCATTCGGTGCTTTGCCAAATTCTGGCATTTTTGTGTTTATTGGCAATTCTGACGTTCACTGTTGTTGCCCTTCGGCCATCCGTCTCGCTTCCCTCATCGCTCTGTTGAAGAAATGCATTTTGGCTTTACTCCCGGGCCTCCCCGTCCTGCATGATGATGTTGCGTATCTCGGTTTCCCGCTGGAACATCCGAACAGCCCTTTGAAGAACGCTTGCGAATGAGCGTTGAATACGACATCAGGCGGGTCGTTGCGCAGCATTTCGGCCACATGATCGTCCAGGATGTCAAGATTGACCCGCTGGATCCGGATCATGTCGCCTTCCGTGAAATCCGTGCCAGGGCGCTTGTTGAAGGCTCTCATGAATTTCCGACAGTTCCCCCTGCTCGTCTTCGGAATAGGGCCTGGCGCCAAACTCCTCGATCGCCGTGACCGAGTCTTGCCCGCCCGGTGACGTCGATGCGTTGCCGCGCTCCCTTTCTTCGGTCCTGAACTTCCGTAGGCTCAGCATGTCATCGGTGACCGCGATTTCCAGCGGCACCTGCCGGTTGGGAAGCATCCGAACCAGCCAGTCAAGATATTCGTGCATCCTATCCAGACTTATATCATCGAGACGCACCACCTGTGCGATGAGAGTGTAGAGCCGCAGATAGCTCCGGCACAATTGGCGAAACTCGTCCTGCCGCACTTCAATGTCATTTACCCCACTTCCATTCCTAAGTGCAATACCGGCCATTTCCGCGAGCGGGGACCTCCAGAGGTTGACCCTTTGTAGCGCTGGGGATATTGATCTTCTCAGCAGATGTATGCGCAGCCTGCGCCGTATAAGGAGAACGCTTTGGAATCGATCGCTTCCGACTATCTCCCGATTCTGGTTTTTCTTGCACTCGCCGTAGGTTTGGGTCTTGTCCTGATCGCTGCCGCGGCCGTTCTGGCCGTCCGCAATCCGGATCCCGAGAAAGTCTCTGCTTACGAATGCGGATTCAATGCGTTCGACGACGCGAGAATGAAGTTCGATGTCCGCTTCTACCTCGTTGCCATTCTCTTCATCATATTCGACCTTGAGGTCGCGTTCCTCTTTCCCTGGGCGGTGGCGTTCAAGGACGTTGGACCGGTAGGCTTCTGGTCAATGATGGTATTCCTGGCGGTCCTTACCATCGGATTCGCCTATGAGTGGAAGAAAGGAGCGCTGGAATGGGAGTGATGACAGGGCCGAACACGGCGGCGGGCGACCGCGAGACCGCCGTCCCGTTGGTCAATCGGGAATTGCAGGATAGGGGATTTCTGCTGACTTCGGTCGAGGACGTGATCAACTGGGCGCGAACCGGCAGCCTGCATTGGATGACCTTCGGTCTTGCCTGCTGCGCGGTCGAGATGATGCATACCGCAATGCCGCGCTATGATATGGAACGGTTCGGGACCGCGCCGAGGGCGTCTCCCAGGCAGTCGGACCTCATGATCGTCGCAGGCACACTCACAAACAAGATGGCGCCGGCACTGCGAAAGGTCTACGATCAGATGCCCGAACCACGCTACGTGGTTTCGATGGGGTCCTGTGCGAATGGTGGTGGATACTACCATTACAGCTACTCGGTCGTGCGCGGATGCGACCGGATCGTGCCCGTCGATGTCTATGTCCCGGGATGCCCCCCGACGGCGGAAGCGCTGCTGTACGGGCTGCTGCAGCTCCAGCGCAAGATCCGGCGTACCGGAACCATTGTGCGATAGGCGCATGAACTCTTGACGGCGGGATCAGATGCCTGACGAACTCAACGAACTGGGCGCACATATCGAGCGGGTGCGGCCCGATTGCGTGCTGGGCTGGAGCGTGGAATTCGGTGAGTTGAACTTCGAGTTCGCACCAACGTCGGTTGTGGCCTTCGCCGAATTCCTGAAATCCGATATGAACTGCAGGTTTTCCACCCTGATCGACATAACCGCGGTTGATCATCCCGGCCGAGACACCCGATTCGATGTCGTCTACCACTTCCTCAGCATGTACCGGAACCACCGCCTGAGAGCGAAGTGTGCAATCCGGGAGAACGACATGCTCGCCTCAATCACCGATGTGTTCCCCGCCGCAAACTGGTTCGAACGCGAGGTCTACGATATGTTCGGCATAATGTTCACCGGACATCCCGACCTGCGTCGTATCCTGACCGACTATGGGTTCAGGGGACATCCGCTGAGAAAGGACTTTCCCACCACCGGCTATACCGAGGTGCGCTTTGACGACACCCTCAAGCGGGTGGTCTATGAACCGGTGAAGCTCACACAGGAATACCGTCAGTTTGACTTCATGTCGCCTTGGGAAGGCGCTGAGTACATCCTTCCCGATGAAGGCAGGGATGGTGCCGGTGGCTAAGGGTGTGGATAGGAAGGCCAGACTGCATCCCGCCTGTGGGGACGGGGCTTCAGGACAGGGCTCCGGTCGGAACAATGTCCCGGTCACGGAGTGGTGCATAAGGTACGCAGGCTGCGGGAGTGCCGGGTGATGGACGGAAATTTCGACGACGCACTGACTGGCGAACAGAGGATCCGGAATTTCAACATCAATTTCGGACCACAGCATCCGGCAGCGCATGGCGTGCTGCGACTGGTCCTGGAACTGGATGGCGAGATCGTTGAACGCTGCGACCCGCATATCGGCCTGCTGCATCGCGGAACCGAGAAACTGATGGAGTCGCGTACCTATCTGCAGAACCTTCCGTATTTCGACAGGCTGGACTACGTGGCGCCGATGAACCAGGAACACGCCTGGTGCCTGGCCATCGAAAGGCTGACAGGCACGGAAATCCCACGCCGCGCTTCCTTGATCCGGGTGCTCTATTCGGAAATCGGGCGCATCCTGAACCACCTCCTGAACGTCACGACCCAGGCCATGGATGTCGGCGCTCTCACGCCCCCGCTTTGGGGTTTCGAAGAGCGCGAGAAACTGATGGTGTTCTATGAGCGGGCCTGTGGTGCCCGACTGCACGCGGCATATTTCCGTCCAGGTGGTGTGCATCAGGATCTGCCAGAGGGGCTGCTCGACGATATCGACCGATGGGCCGATGAGTTTCCCAAGGTCATCAGGGATATCGATGGACTGCTGACCGAAAACCGGATTTTCAAGCAGCGCAATGCCGACATCGGTGTGGTCAGCGAGCAGGACGTTCTGGATTGGGGTTTCTCAGGCGTCATGGTTCGCGGGAGCGGCCTGGCCTGGGACCTTCGAAGATCGCAGCCCTATGAATGCTACAATGAGTTTGATTTCGGCATTCCGGTGGGACAGCACGGTGACTGCTACGACCGATACCTTGTTCGGATGCAGGAAATGCGCGAGTCGCTGAAGATCATCAAACAGGCCTGCGAAAAGCTACGGACCGAAAGGGGCGACGTGCTGGCCCGAGGGAAACTGACGCCGCCGCCACGTGGCGAGATGAAGTCTTCGATGGAGGCGCTCATCCACCATTTCAAGCTCTATACCGAGGGCTTTCACGTTCCCGAAGGCGAGATCTACGCCGCCGTGGAGGCACCAAAAGGGGAATTCGGCGTCTATCTGGTGGCGGACGGCACAAACCGCCCTTACCGAGCCAAGATACGGGCCCCTGGCTTTCTGCACCTGCAGGCGATGGATCATGTGGCCGGTGGTCACCAGTTGGCCGATGTGGCCGCGATTATCGGAACAATGGATGTGGTGTTCGGGGAGATCGATCGGTGACGTCATTCTTCAGGTTCCGCTTCGTTGGACGCTGCCCGGCTGCCCCCGGTCTTCCGGGCAATGCGGTCGTCGGCAGATCAGGGGCGCAAGGCGCTGGCCTGGCGAAGGATGACTGCTGATGCTGCGGCGCCTACACCACGAACAGCCCGAAAGTTTCGCGTTCACTCCAGCAAATCTTGCTTGGGCGGAGGCGCAGGTCACCAAGTATCCTGAAGGTCGGCAGGCAAGTGCGATAATTCCACTGCTCTGGCGGGCTCAGGAGCAGGAAGGCTGGCTCTCGCGCGCGGCGATCGAGCATGTCGCGGACATGCTGGACCTGCCGCGGATCCGGGCGCTGGAAGTCGCGACATTCTATTTTATGTTTCAGTTGCGTCCGGTTGGCAGCGCCGCACACATCCAGATCTGTGGAACAACATCCTGCATGATCTGCGGTGCTGAGGATCTGGTTGCGGTCTGTCGGGAGCGGATCGCGGACCGCCCGCACACGCTTTCCGAGGATGGCAGGCTCTCGTGGGAAGAGGTCGAGTGCCTTGGTGCCTGCGCAAACGCGCCAATGGCACAGATCGGCAAGGACTATTTCGAGGATCTGACCGCCGAGCGACTGGGCGAAATCATCGACGCGATCACTGCGGGAGATGTGCCAACACCGGGGCCACAGAATGGACGGTTCGCGTCGGAACCGGAACAGGGTCTGACAAGCCTGAATGGCAACGGGAACGAAGGCCGGACGGCTTGCAATGCGAGTGTGCAATTGGCGGTTGATTCTGGAGATACCCTGAAGCGGATCGATGGAGGGGAAGCGCCATTGGTCACGCCTTGGCTCAAGGGACATGGGAGCGACTGAGAACGGCATGGCAGTGCCAGACAAACCAAATGGCGAGGACCGAACGCTGGCGCGGCAGGGGCGGCAGGCCGCATTGGTCATTGCAGCGGCCATGCTGATCTGGGTGGGCGCACAATGGCTGGGCCGGGAACTTGGATGGGAGGCAAGGTATGCCTTTCTCTTCGATCTTGCGGCGCTCGCGGCGTTTCTTTGGGCTATGTTGGTGACGTATCGGATCTGGCGGAAGCGCCGGAGCAGCCAGGAGTAGGCCATGCTGGGTGACAGCGACCGGATATTCACCAATCTTTACGGGATGCAGGATCGCACGCTGGCTGGCGCGAAGCAGCGTGGCCATTGGGATGGCACAGCCGGGCTCATCGTGAAGGGTCGTGACTGGATCGTGGACACGATGAAGGCATCCGGCCTGCGTGGAAGGGGAGGCGCGGGGTTTCCGACAGGACTGAAATGGTCCTTCATGCCAAGGGAGTCGGACGGGCGCCCGGCCTATCTTGTGGTCAATGCGGACGAATCGGAGCCGGGCACCTGCAAGGACCGCGAAATCATGCGCCACGATCCGCACACGCTGGTCGAAGGCTGCCTTCTGTCCTCATTCGCGGTCGGCGCACATATCTGCTACATCTACATACGCGGCGAGTACATTCGCGAGCGAGAGGCCCTGCAGACCGCCATCGACGAAGCCTATGATGCCGGGCTACTCGGACGGGACGCCGCAGGTTCGGGATGGGATTTCGACCTGTTCCTCCATCACGGTGCAGGTGCCTATATCTGCGGTGAGGAAACCGCGCTTCTGGAAAGCCTCGAAGGCAAGAAGGGAATGCCGCGGATGAAACCACCATTCCCCGCCGGGGCAGGGCTTTATGGCTGCCCAACCACTGTGAACAACGTGGAATCAATTGCGGTCGTCCCCACGGTCCTCAGGCGCGGTGCCGAGTGGTTCGCGTCCTTTGGACGACCCAATAACACCGGCACCAAGATCTACGCTGTCAGCGGGCACGTGAACAGTCCCTGCGTCGTTGAGGACGCCATGTCGATTACCTTCGAGGAACTGATCGAAAGGCATTGCGGGGGCGTTCGGGGCGGATGGAGCAATCTCAAGGCGGTGATTCCAGGCGGTGCCTCCGTTCCCTGTGTGCGGGGGGAGGACATGCGTGACGCGGTCATGGATTTCGACGCCCTTCGAGAGGTCGGGTCTTCGCTGGGAACCGCCGCTGTGATCGTAATGGACCGGTCGACCGACGTCATCAAGGCGATCTGGCGGTTGTCGAAGTTCTACAAGTACGAAAGCTGCGGCCAGTGCACACCCTGCAGAGAGGGAACGGGCTGGATGATGCGGGTTATGGATAGACTTGTCAGGGGTGAAGCCGGGATTGAGGAGATAGACATGCTTCTGGATGTCACCAGGCAGGTCGAGGGACATACGATCTGTGCCTTGGGCGACGCCGCGGCCTGGCCTGTACAAGGGCTGATTCGAAACTTCCGCGACGAGATCGAGGATCGCATACGTTCGCGGCGAACGGGTGGCCTGACCGCTGTGGCGGCGGAGTAAGGGGTAAAGCGGGATTTCGGCGCGGGAGGCGGAAATGCACCATGTCCGGACGGACAGGTCCTGCAGGACCGAATCCCGGGACTTGCGCATTCCCGTTCGGAAAGGCATCAGGCCTTGAGGATGTCCGGAAATCGGGAGAACATGGCTTGACCCAGCGAAGTTGCACTCTTGATCGGTGTGTTGCTGGTCATGGAGCCACCTGCAGGGAACTGAGGTGTGGCGAGGGTTGGAGGGCGCGCCGATGATCCTGACGCGGATATTGTGCCTGGCACTTGCTGTCGCAGCAGTTTCTTCGTGCGGGTTGTTTCGGGGCGGTAAGGAAACTGTCGAGGTCCGTGGCGAAAGCTCTGAACCAGGTCTCGTGGAGGTCCGCAGGGTTCGGATCCGCGCCTCGCTCGACAGGGGGAAGGACAGACGGGACTTCACCGTGACGGTCAGTCCATTCGCGGCGGTTTCCGAACAGGCATTGGCGTCGGCGCACTACAAGGCGACGACCTACTGTCTCGAGACCTATGGCGGTTCGGATATCCTATGGACACTTGGCCCCGACCAGCCAACCGAGGAATTGACGGTGGATGACGACTCGGTGACCTTGGCGGGAAGGTGCACCCAGCGCTGATCGTTTCGGATGATCGGGTGGCTGTGGGTGAAACCCAGGTTGGGAAACGCTTCTGGTCTGGTTTGTACAGGATGGACCATGCGCAGGCGACCTGATCCTGTGAAACCCGCCGGGAGGCACGCGGTATTCCGGCCTGTCCGAACGAGGCTGAAGATGCGGTTTGGCGTTGTTCTGAAGAGTGGAGTCGTATCGCTTTCCGTTTCGGTCGGAGTGGTCTGCGCAGCTGACCTACCGCCGTTGCAGGACAACCCGCGGATACAGAAGGAATTCCTGGCCGCAGCCGTTGGTGACGCGATTCGAAAGAACTGCCCGACAGTCTCTTCCCGGATGATGCGGGTACTATACCGCCTTGGCGAGCTGAGAAGGTACGCACGTTCCCTTGGCTACAGTTCAGAGGACTTCGATCGGATGCGCAGCAGCCCGGAGGCGAAGGAGCGGCTGGCTCGTCTGCGCGACGAATATCTGGAAGAGCATGGCGTGAGGGAGGGTGACGTTGACAGCTACTGTCGCCTTGGCCACGAGGAAATTGACAAAAACTCGCTTACGGGCTGGATTCTGCGAGCGAAATAGACGACTAGACCATACAGCATCGGTGCGCCCATGATCTACAGGACCCGCTATGAGTGACTTGCGGACCATCAATATCGACGGCCAGGAAATCGCGGTTGACGGCGCAATGACCCTGATCCAGGCCTGTGAACAGGCCGGAATTGAGGTGCCGCGCTTCTGCTATCACGAGCGGCTTTCCATCGCTGGAAACTGCAGGATGTGTCTTGTCGAGGTTGTCGGCGGTCCGATGAAACCGGCTGCCAGCTGCGCGATGCAGGTGAGGGATCTTCGGCCGGGACCGGACGGCCAGCCTCCACAGGTCAGAACCAGGTCTCCGATGGTCAGGAAGGCACGTGAGGGTGTGATGGAGTTCCTGCTGATCAACCACCCTCTTGACTGCCCGATCTGCGATCAGGGCGGCGAGTGTGATCTGCAGGATCAGGCCATGGCATATGGAGTTGACTTTAGCCGGTTCCGTGAGCCGAAACGCGCCGTTGACGACCTGAATCTCGGGCCGCTGGTTGAAACCCACATGACGCGTTGCATCTCCTGCACTCGTTGCGTGCGCTTCACCACTGAAGTCGCGGGAATCTCCCAGATGGGACAGACAGGTCGCGGCGAGGACGCCGAAATAACGTCCTATCTTGGCGCGACACTCAATTCAAACCTTCAGGGAAACATCATCGATCTCTGCCCGGTGGGTGCACTGACCAGTAAGCCCTACGCATTCACGGCCCGGCCATGGGAACTTGCCAAAACCGAAACGATCGACGTTATGGACGCGCTCGGCTCGAATATCCGGGTGGATTGCAGGGGACGCGAGGTGATGCGTTTTCTGCCGCGCAACAATGACGGCGTAAACGAGGAATGGATTTCCGACAAAACGCGCTTTGTCTGGGATGGTCTGCGTCGGCAGCGTCTGGATCAACCTTATGTCCGCGAGAACGGACGACTCAGGTCAACGTCATGGCCAGACGCCCTGGCGAGGGCGGCGGATGCCATGAAGGGTGGCAAGGTTGCCGGGTTGGTTGGTGACCTGGCTCCAGTCGAGGCATCCTTTGCGCTGAAAGGGATGATCGAGCGCGACGGAGGATCTGTCGAGTGCCGCATCGATGGGACGAAGCTGCCTGCGGGAAACCGGTCGGCCTATGTCGGCACGGCTGCCATCGCGGACATCGACACGGCGCGATCGATCCTGCTTGTCGGCACCAACCCAAGAGATGAGGCTCCAGTTCTCAACGCGCGGATTCGCAAGGCGTGGCTTTCGGGTGCGGACATATCGCTGATCGGACAGGCGGTCGATCTGACCTATGGCTACGCCCAGATCGGTTGCGGGCGCGACTCCCTGGCAAGGTTGGCGGAGGAGGCAGGATCCGGTGGGTCGCCGATGCCGGATATGGTCATTGTCGGCCAGGGAGCCCTGACCGGAACCGACGGTGCGGCTGTGTTGGGTCACGTCATGAAAATTGCCGAGGCATCGTCAGCCGGCATGCTGGTCCTGCATACCGCAGCGGCCCGGGTTGGCGCATTGGACGTGGGTTGCGCAACGGAAGGCGGCGTTGCCGCTGCCCTCGATGGGGCGGATGCGGTCTACAGTCTGGGAGCGGACGAGACCGACATTCCCGCCGGGCCGATCGTCATCTATCAGGGCAGTCATGGCGACAGGGGTGCCCATCGGGCCGATATCATCCTGCCTTCCGCCGCCTATACCGAAGAGAACGGATTGTTCGTCAACACCGAAGGTCGTCCGCAGTTGGCATTGCGAGCGAGCCACCCGCCTGGTGACGCGAAGGAAAACTGGGCGATTCTGCGGGCGGTCAGCGCCGTTATCGGCGACGCACTGCCATACGATTCACTGGCGCAGCTGCGCCGGACCCTCATTGAAGAGGTGCCGGTATTGGCGGACGTCGATCGGGTTCCGGAAAACCAGTGGAAGCCGATCCCGCCGGGACCGTTGGGCAATGGGGATTTCGGCAACGTGATAGGGGATTTCTATATGACGAATCCAATTGCCCGCGCTTCGACACTCATGGCTGAGCTGTCGGCCAATTCCCGCGTCAGGGCAGAAGTCTCCGTCGCAGCAGAGTAGGTGGGCATGACCTATTCCCATGCTGACGGCACACCAAAGGCTGGCGATCAAGAGCTGACCAGCCGTTTCCCGAAGGAACGCGTCCTGTCACGGTCCGCACCCAAAATTCTGTTGCCTGAGGCTGGCATTCCGAGTGTGGATGCGGTTTACAGCAAGCTATCGGGTGTTTCGCAGGGTCGGGACGCTGCTATAGCGGATTTAGGAGCGCCGACCGTATGAGGAGCCATGGCTGACTTCCTTTCATCCGGTTTAGGCATTGCGGTGATCATCACTGCGCAGTGCTTGCTCATGATCGGCTTCGTGATGGTTTCGCTGCTGTTTCTCGTTTATGGCGACCGAAAGATCTGGGCCGCAGTCCAGATGCGCCGTGGACCGAACGTTGTAGGGGCATATGGGCTACTGCAGTCGGTGGCCGACGCACTGAAATATGTCGTTAAGGAAGTTGTTGTCCCGGCGGGAGCGGATAGGGCGGTGTTCCTGCTCGCGCCGCTGATTTCCTTCGTCCTCGCGCTGGTTGCCTGGGCCGTAATTCCATTCAATGACACCTGGGTGTTGGCCAACATCAACGTCGCCGTCCTGTATGTCTTCGCGATCTCGTCCCTGGAGGTTTACGGGGTGATTATGGGAGGCTGGGCGTCGAACTCGAAGTACCCTTTCCTGGGGTCACTCAGATCCGCGGCGCAGATGATCAGCTATGAAGTCTCCATAGGATTCATCATAATCGGCGTCATCATTTCCACGGGCTCGCTCAATTTCGGCGACATCGTGCGGGCCCAGGACGGTGCCTACGGATTGTTCAGTTGGTACTGGCTGCCGCATCTGCCGATGGTCGTGCTTTTCTTCGTCAGCGCCCTGGCGGAGACCAACCGTCCGCCGTTTGACCTGCCCGAAGCGGAATCGGAGCTTGTGGCGGGTTATCAGGTCGAATACTCGTCGACTCCCTTCCTGCTGTTTATGGCCGGGGAGTATATCACCATCTTCCTGATGTGCGCCCTGACGAGCCTTCTGTTCTTCGGTGGTTGGCTTTCGCCAATCCCTGGGTTGTCCGATGGCCCACTTTGGATGGTGGCGAAGATGGCCTTTTTCTTCTTCGTGTTCGCAATGGTGAAGGCCATTGTGCCGCGCTATCGCTATGATCAGCTGATGCGGCTGGGATGGAAGGTTTTCCTTCCGACATCTATCGCTTGGGTCGTGATCGTGGCTTTTCTTGCGCAATTCGGCGCGTTTGGCGGTGCCTATGCGCGTTGGGCGCTTGGAGGCTGATCCATGTTGTGGACCTACAATTGCGGGAGACCTGAATTGAGGGCGGTGTCGTCCGAAGGCTGGGAAGAAGGTGCGTGTCATCGGCATTCAGGGGGAGCGACAGGATGAGCCAGATCGACTGGATCCGTGCCGGAAAGTACTTCGTGCTCTGGGACTTCCTTAAGGGATTCACCCTCGGAATGAAGTATTTTATCGCACCGAAGGCAACGGTGAATTACCCGCACGAAAAGGGACCGTTAAGTCCAAGATTCCGAGGTGAACATGCGCTTCGGCGCTATCCGAACGGTGAAGAACGGTGCATAGCCTGCAAGCTTTGCGAAGCGATCTGTCCGGCTCAGGCCATTACAATCGATGCCGAACCGCGTGAGGACGGGAGTCGCCGAACGACGCGCTACGACATAGATATGACGAAGTGCATTTACTGCGGCTTCTGTCAGGAAGCCTGCCCGGTAGACGCCATCGTCGAGGGCCCGAATTTCGAATTTGCCGCGGAAACTCGTGAGGAACTGTTCTACACCAAGGAGAAGCTTCTGGAGAACGGCGAGCGCTGGGAAGCTGAGATTGCCCGTAACCTGGAACTGGACGCTCCGTATCGATGACCGACGCCACGAAGAACCCGTTCGAGGATCTGATGAAACTCGGCGTTGATTGGGCCAAGGCCGTGGCCCCGATGATGGAGCCGGTCAATCCTGCAGCGATCGAGAGGATGTGGCCGACCATGCCCGGAGAAGCCATGGAGGCGTTCTTCGGGAAAACGCTCAACCCGGAAGGGCTCAGCGCCAAGTCGAGGTTGCTTTTGACGCTAATGGGGCTGACGATCATTGGCGCCCAGGCGGAGGTCCAGATCCGGATGACAGTGCGCCACGCACTTGCCGCGGGAGCCACGGATCAGGAGATCAACGAGACCATCGCAATGGCGGGAATGTTCGGCGGCGCTCCGGTTCTGGCCAAGGCAATGCAACTGGCGGCCGAGGCGCGCGATGGCGGGACGGAGAAATAGCCGATGGGTTTCGCCAGCTTCGCCTTCTACGTCTTCGCGACGGTGTCAGTTGTTGCCGGCTTCCTGACGGTTACCAGCCGCAATCCGGTGCATTCAGTGCTCTGGCTGATCCTGTCCTTCCTCAGCGCGGCGGGCCTGTTCGTGTTGTTGGGCGCGGAATTCGTCGCAATGCTTCTGATCATCGTCTACGTGGGTGCCGTGGCAGTGCTGTTTCTCTTCGTTGTTATGATGCTCGATGTGGACTTTGCGGAACTCAAGGCGGAAATGGCGAAATATCTCCCACTCGCGCTTCTCGTTGGTGTCGTACTGCTGATGGAAATTGGGCTGGTCATCGGGACCTGGACCTTTTCTGACCAAGCCAGTGAGCTTCGTGCCGCCGTAGCGCCGGCTGCATCCGAGGTGCACAACACGGCCGCGCTTGGCAGACTGCTCTATGACGACTATTTCCTCCTGTTTCAGTTGGCAGGTCTGGTCCTGTTGGTGGCGATGATCGGGGCGATCGTGCTGACCTTACGGCATCGTGGGAATATCAAGCGGCAGGACATTCTCGCTCAGATCTACCGGGACCCGGCCACCGCGCTGCAGGTGAAGGACGTTGAGTCGGGGCAGGGGCTTTGACCGCATTGGAAGACAGGACGGGCGGGAGTGGCTCCGGGACGGACCAGATGACAGGAGATTTCGGTTCGATGAAGCTGGGATATGACCGGTTCCTGGCGCGGGTATCAGGCTAAGGGCACTACATGACCAGATCCGGAACAACGTGGCGAACGCCGTCGGGAACCGCAGACGTTCTCCGCTGGTTCCATGCTGAGTTCGTGCCGGACGCAGGATACTGTCCGGCCGATCGCGGCGTTGCGGTTCAGCAACCTGCGCCCTTGCCGTTCGGAGAGCGCCGATGATTGGCTTGGAACATTATCTCGCTGTGGCAGCGGCACTATTCGTTATCGGGATCTTCGGAATATTCCTGAATCGGAAGAATGTCATCATCCTGTTGATGTCCATTGAGTTGATCCTGCTTGCGGTGAATATCAACCTCGTTGCCTTCTCCAGTTTCCTCGGTGATCTCGTCGGCCAGATATTCACACTCTTTGTCCTGACCGTTGCCGCCGCCGAGGCTGCCATTGGCCTTGCGATTCTGGTGTGCTTTTTCCGTAACCGGGGCACGATCGATGTTGAAGACGTCAATGTGATGAAGGGGTAGGCGTTCATGGAAGCCACCATTGTCCTTGCCCCGCTCGTGGGCGCGATCCTCTGCGGCTTCGGTTGGAGGTTGACTGGAGAGGCGGCGGCACAGTGGACCGCGACAGCGTTGCTGTTCCTGTCCTGCCTGCTCAGTTGGATCGTTTTCCTTGGATTTGAAGGCGAGACACAGCGAATCGTCATCATGCGGTTCATCGAATCGGGAAGCCTTGCAACTGATTGGGCGATCCGGCTCGATCGGCTAACCGCTATCATGCTGGTTGTAGTGACGTCGGTTTCATCACTCGTCCATCTCTACAGCTTTGGGTATATGGCCGACGATGTGAACTTCCACAAAGGAGAGAGTCACCGACCGCGGTTCTTCGCTTACCTTTCGTTCTTCACCTTTGCCATGCTGGCGTTGGTGACGTCCGACAACCTTTTGCAGATGTTCTTCGGTTGGGAAGGTGTTGGTGTTGCCTCCTACCTCCTGATTGGGTTCTACTTTCGCAAGTCAAGCGCCAACGCTGCGGCGATCAAGGCGTTTGTTGTCAATCGGGTGGGTGATTTCGGATTTGCGCTGGGCATCTTCGCACTGTTCCTTTTGACCGACTCGATATCCATGGATGTCATCTTCGAGAAGGCGCCGGAATTGGCCGAGACCCGGATCGCATTCCTGTGGACTGACTGGAACGCCGCCAATCTCGCCGCCTTCCTTCTTTTTGTCGGCGCAATGGGAAAGTCAGCGCAACTGTTCCTGCACACCTGGCTTCCGGATGCAATGGAAGGCCCAACGCCGGTTTCGGCATTGATCCACGCCGCCACCATGGTGACGGCAGGTGTGTTCCTTGTCTGCCGCATGTCCCCGCTGATGGAGTTCGCGCCGGAAGCAAAGACGTTCGTCGTCTACATTGGCGCCCTCACGGCATTCTTTGCTGCCACAGTGGGCCTGGTCCAGAACGATATCAAGCGTGTCATCGCCTATTCGACCTGTTCACAGCTTGGCTACATGTTCGTTGCGGCAGGCGTTGGTGTATATTCGGCGGCCATGTTCCATCTGTTCACCCATGCCTTCTTCAAGGCGATGCTGTTCCTTGGAGCGGGGTCGGTGATTCACGCGATGCATCATGAGCAGGACATGAGAAACTATGGCGGTCTGAGAGAGAAGATCCCCTATACGTTCCTGGCGATGATGGTTGGCACTGTGGCGATAACAGGCGTTGGCATTCCGCTCACGCATATCGGTTTCGCTGGTTTCCTGTCAAAGGACGCAATCATCGAAAGCGCATGGGGTGCGCATACAGGTGGTGGTGGATTTGCCTTTTGGCTCCTGGTTGTGGCGGCCGTGTTTACGAGCTTCTATTCATGGAGGCTGATTTTCCTGACTTTCTTCGGTGAGCCGCGTGGAAATGGGCACGCCTATGAACATGCCCATGAGAGTCCTTGGACGATGCTTGTTCCGCTGGGTATACTCGCGCTAGGCGCGACCTTCGCTGGAATGATCTGGTTTGGGCAGTTCTTTGGCGATCATGAGACCGTCAACAGATTTTATGGTGTGCCCTCCGCACATCACGCTGGCGCCAGTGAGAATGCGAATGCCCATGGACAGAAACAGGAGGACGACAGCGAAGTCGGAAACGGGCATGGAGAGGCGGTCGCCATCGGCTGGACACCGGGACAGGGTGCAGTGTTCGTGCATCCGGACAATCATGTAATGGATGAAGCGCATCATGCGCCATCATGGGTGAAGGTCGCGCCGTTTTTGGCCATGCTGTTTGGGTTCGCCGTGGCGTGGCTGTTCTACATCCGCAGGCCGGACCTGCCAGGCAGGTTGGCAGAGAACCAGCGACCACTGTATCTGTTCCTGTTGAACAAGTGGTACTTTGACGAGATTTTCGACGCAGTGTTCGTTCGACCAACGAAGTGCGTTGCCACCCTCCTGTGGCGGCGCGGTGACGGTAGCGTCATTGACGGCACCATAAATGGCCTCGCGATGGGGGTCGTTCCGTTCCTGACCTCGGTCACGGTTCGGGCGCAGTCCGGTTACATTTTCACGTACGCGTTCGCCATGGTTGCCGGGATCGTGATCCTTGTCACATGGATGACTCTTGCGGGCGGGGCGAATTGATGGAGAACATTCTATCCATCGTAACGTTTCTTCCGTTGGTGGCCGCAGGGATCCTGGCGCTGTTCCTGCGCGGGGACGACGAAGCGGCTCGGCGGAATGCCAAATGGCTGGCGCTGACGGCGACCTCGGTGACCTTCATCATCTCGCTGTTCCTAATCGCGGGTTTCGAGCCCGGAAATACGGGGTTCCAGTTCGTTGAGGAGCGCAGGTGGCTGCTTGGCCTGAAATACAGAATGGGAATCGACGGGATTTCAATTCTGTTTGTGATGCTGACGACCTTCCTGATGCCGATAACGATCATCGCCTGTTGGGGAGTTACGCATCGCGTGAAGGACTACATGATCGCATTCCTGACGCTGGAAACCCTAATGCTGGGCGTTTTTACGTCGCTTGATCTGGTTCTGTTCTACCTGTTTTTTGAAGGTGGCCTGATCCCGATGTTTCTGATCATCGGAATCTGGGGAGGGAAGGACCGTATCTACGCCGCTTTCAAGTTCTTCCTCTACACATTTCTCGGTTCGGTGTTGATGCTGGTTGCAATGATCGCAATGTATCAGGACGCGGGTACGACGGACATCCGGGCGCTCCTGTCACATGGTTTCCGTTCCGACGGTCTCCAGGTGCTGGGCATCCATATTGCAGGTGGTCTTCAGACGCTTCTCTGGCTGGCCTTTTTCGCGAGCTTCGCTGTAAAGATGCCAATGTGGCCAGTGCACACGTGGCTGCCCGACGCTCATGTCCAGGCACCGACCGCGGGTTCGGTCATACTGGCGGCGATACTGCTGAAAATGGGTGGTTACGGGTTCCTCAGGTTCTCGTTTCCGATGTTTCCGGTCGCATCTGACCTGCTGGCACCGCTGGTGCTGTGGCTGAGTGCCATCGCCATCGTCTACACGTCGCTTGTCGCGCTTGCGCAGGAGGACATGAAGAAGCTGGTCGCTTATTCCTCCGTCGCTCACATGGGCTATGTTACGGCTGGAATTTTCGCGGCAAACCAGCAGGGAATTGACGGGGCCATCTTTCAGATGCTCAGTCACGGCTTCATCTCCGGGGCATTGTTTCTTTGTGTGGGCGTCATCTACGACCGAATGCACACCCGGGAAATTGATGCGTATGGTGGCCTCATCAACCGGATGCCAGCCTATGCGTTGATTTTCATGCTGTTCACATTGGCCAATGTCGGCTTACCAGGCACCTCAGGATTCATCGGTGAGTTCCTGACGTTGGTGGGTATCTTCCAGGCCAACACCTGGGTCGCCGCAGTGGCGACAACAGGTGTTATTCTAAGTGCGGCCTACGCTCTTTGGCTCTACCGACGCGTGATGATGGGAGAGCTGATCCGGGAGGCGCTGAAGTCGATCAAGGACCTTAACTGGCGGGAACGGGTGATCTTCGCTCCGCTGGTGGCCGTGACCCTTCTGCTTGGCGTTTATCCAAGTCTGGTGACCGACATCATTGGCCCATCCGTGGAGGCGCTTGTGACCGGTCACCATGCCGCCATTGCTGAATGGTCGGACACCCATCTCAAGGTTGCCGAAAGCGCGGACCGCTAAAATGACCTATCCGGACCTCCTGATCATTTTGCCCGAGATCATTCTTGCGGTGGCCGCCATGGCGGCACTCATGGTTGGCGCCTACGCTGGTCAGGACAGGACCGCCCAATGGATGGTTTGGGTAACGTCAATCCTGTTCGTCGCGTTGGCCGGCTGGATCGGGTTCAACGGGCAAGGCGTGAACGTGGCATTCGGCGGAATGTTCGTCGACGATGCATTCGCACGTTTTGCCAAGGTCGTGATCCTGCTTTCCGCCGCCATGGTTCTGGTCATGGGCGAGAGCTACATGGCGAAGCGGGGGTTGCTGAGTTTTGAGTATCCGCTGCTTGTTGCATTCGCTGTCTGCGGCATGATGGTCATGGTTTCGGCGGGCGACCTCATCGCGCTTTATATGGGGCTCGAGCTTCAGTCCCTTTCGCTCTATGTGGTGGCAAGCTTACGTCGCGATAGTGTGAGGTCGACGGAAGCGGGTCTCAAGTACTTTGTCCTGGGTGCGCTTGGCTCAGGGCTGCTTCTTTATGGTGCCTCACTCACCTATGGATTTGCCGGAACGACGATGTTCGGAGGCATTGTGGAGGCGGCGTCGGCTGGACCTTCTCTCGGTCTGCTGCTGGGTCTTGCCTTCATTTTGAGCGGCCTTGCGTTCAAGGTCTCCGCCGTTCCGTTCCACATGTGGACGCCTGATGTCTACGAAGGTTCGCCGACCCCAGTTACCGCATTCCTCTCCACTGCACCCAAGATGGCTGCTATGGGGCTTTTTGCCCGGGTTGTGTACGATGCTTTTGGCGGTGCCGTTGCGGACTGGTGCCAGATTGTCGCCTTCCTTTCGGTGGCGTCGATGTTTCTTGGTGCCATCGCGGCGATTGGCCAACGGGACATCAAGCGCCTGATGGCATATTCATCCATCTCACATATGGGTTTCGCGCTGATGGGCGTTGCAAGCGGAACGGCCTACGGCATTCAGGCGATGCTGGTATATATGGCGATCTACGTCACGATGAATGTCGGCACCTTCGCGTTTATCCTGTCGATGGAGCGGGACGGGAAGGCGGTGACCGATATCGGTGCGCTGAACCTTTACTCCAGACGCGAGCCGCTCAAGGCGCTTGCGCTTATGGTCCTGATGCTCAGCCTTGTTGGTTTGCCTCCGCTGGTTGGTTTTTTTGGCAAGTTCTATGTCTTTCGGGCGGCAATTGAAGCCAATATGGCGTGGCTGGCGATTGCAGGCGGGATTGCAAGCGTAGTCGGGGCATTCTACTATCTGCGGATCGTGTACTACATGTACTTCGGAGATGACACGGAAGCGCTCGATGGTACAATGGCTCCCACCCAATGGGCGCTTCTGATAGTCTCTGCAGCGATCATGGTTGCCGGTGTAATCAACCTGTTTGGCATTGAAGGCCCGGCGGCGGCGGCGGCGGCGGCTCTTGTCAACTGAGCTGGCATGGGATGGCTGGCCATCCGGCTATGGCCGGGTGATCCTGGCCGAGACCGACAGCACCAATGCAGAAGCGGCCCGACGGTTGCCTCAGTCGGACTTACCGATCTGGATCCTAGCCCTGCGCCAGACCAGGGCGCGTGGACGGCGGGGCCGCAACTGGGTATCGCTCAACGGTAATTTCGGCGCTACATTGCTACATCCTCCGATGGAATCGTTCGGTGCGGCCCCGCAACTTGGTTTCGTCGCTGGTTTGGCGTTGTTCGACGCGCTTGTCGCGGTTACCGGCAATGCCGAGCAATTCGCGCTAAAGTGGCCAAATGATGTGCTCCTGCAAGGGGGTAAACTGGCAGGCGTACTTCTGGAGAGTCTTGGCCAAGGTAGCACGGCGGGTCATCTGGCGATCGGAATTGGTGTTAACCTGGCCGAGGCGCCTTTGGTCGATGATCTTGAGGTGGGAGCATTGAGACCGGTTTCCCTGGTTGGCGGAACAGGGCATCTAGTGACGCCAACCGGATTTCTGGCGGCTTTGGCTCCGACCTTCGCGGCCTGGGAAACGAAATACATGGAATGTGGTTTCCGGCCGGTTCGCGAGGCTTGGCTAGCGAGGGCCGCGCGGCTTGGTGGGACCGTTACAGCACGGCTGCTGTCAGAGGAAGTCACCGGTGTGTTCGAAACGATCGACGCTACAGGTTCACTTGTGCTTCGGGCAAGGGAAGGATGCCGCGCAATCGCCGCGGCGGACGTTTACTTCTGAGGAAAGGCGAAATGCTGCTCTGCATTGATTGTGGCAACACGAACACTGTCTTCGCTGTGTGGGATGGAACGGAATTCCGGGCCACGTTTCGTATCATGACTGCGCATCAGCGCACGGCAGACCAATACTATGTCTGGTTCTCAACGCTATTGGCACATATGGATGTACCGTTGGAGGTTGACGAGGTGATCATTTCGTCTACGGTCCCGCGTGTTGTATTCAATCTGCGGGTGCTCTGTGCCAGCTACTTTGATACCCGCCCCTATGTGGTCGGCAAACCGGACTGCCTCCTTCCGTTGCCGCCGCGGGTTGACGAAGGCACTATTGTTGGGCCTGACCGTCTGGTAAACGCGGCGGGAGCATTCGACCGGCACGGCGGAGATCTGATCATTGTGGACTTTGGAACCGCAACGACCTTCGATGTGGTCGCCGGTGACGGTGCCTATGTGGGCGGTGTGATTGCGCCTGGGGTGAACCTCAGCCTCGAAGCTCTTCACGCCGCCGCGGCGGCTCTTCCACATGTGGACGTAACCAAGCCGCAGAAGGTGATCGGAACGAACACGGTCGCATGTATGCAGTCAGGGATCTTCTGGGGATATGTGGGGCTGGTTCAGGAGATCACCGCAAGAATTAAGAACGAATACAGGGCAGAGATGCGGGTCATTGGGACCGGTGGCCTCGCGCCGCTGTTCGCGCAGGGCGATGCGCTCTTTGACCTGATCGACGAGGACCTGACAATGCACGGACTTACTGTGATCCACCGACACAACAAGGACAGCGGATAAAGCATGGCAGGCCACAGGCTGATCTACCTGCCCCTTGGAGGCGCGGGCGAAGTGGGGATGAACTGTTACGTCTACGGATATGGGCCTGCAGGCAGGGAACGATTGATCGTGGTCGATATCGGCGTGACGTTTCCCGACATGGAGACAGCCCCAGGTGTTGACCTGATCCTTCCGGATGTCGGGTGGTTGGCTGAGCGCCGGGATCGGATCGAGGCGATATTCATCACCCATGCGCATGAGGACCATGTCGGAGCGGTGGGGTATCTTTGGGACAGGCTGCGCGTACCGGTCTACGCCCGTCCCTTTACGGCCTACATCGGGCGGATGAAGCTGGAGGAATGTGGACTTGCTGCGGACACGATCGAGACAGTTTCAGCCTGGCCGAAGACCGTGCAGGCTGGACCGTTTATGGTTGGCATGCTGCCGGTTTCCCATTCGATTCCCGAGAGTTCTGCATTGGTGATTGATACACCCGTCGGTCGAATCCTACACACCGGAGATTTCAAGCTTGATGAGACGCCGGTAGTGGGAGATTCCTTTGATCGAAAATCGTGGAAGGAGGTGACCGCAACCGGGGTTCGGGCACTGGTGTGCGATTCAACGAACGTCTTTTCGCCAAACCGAGGTCGTTCAGAGGCGAGCCTTGCCCCGGAGATTGAAGATCTCCTATCGTCTGCCACCGGGATGGTGGCAGCCACGACTTTCGCGTCAAATATCGCACGACTGAGAACATTGGCTGAGGCTGGCCAGAGGGTGGGACGGTCCGTCGTGATTCTTGGACGCGCAATGCACCGGATGGTGGCAGCCGGAAAGGCGGTGGGAGTTCTGGAGCGTTTTCCAAGAGTGGTCGATCCCGAGGATGCCGAGGATATTCCGCGAGAGAATCTCCTTCTGCTTGCGACGGGCAGTCAAGGCGAACGCCGTGCCGCCACCGCGCAGCTCAGCCGCGGCAACAAATACCGGGGCTTTGAACTGAAGGAAGGCGACACATTTCTGTTCTCCTCCAAGACCATTCCGGGCAATGAGCGCAACGTGATTCGCATCATAAATGGGTTTAGCCAACTAGGTGTCGAGGTGATCGATGACTCCACTGACCGCTTTCATGTCTCGGGTCATGCAAACAGACCGGATCTAAAGAAGATACATAAGCTCACCGACCCGGAGATGGTGATTCCCATGCATGGTGAGCATCGAATGCTGAGTGCGCATGCCAAACTGGCTCAGGATGGCGGCTGCCCTGCCGTCGTGGCAACCAATGGTAGCATTGTGGAGATATCCGGGACTTCGCCGATGGTGATTGAGCGGGTCGAGGTAGGGCGATGCTATCTTGATGGAACGGTTCTGGTGGAACCGGGAGAATCCGTCGTGCGGGACCGCATCAGGATGGCTTTGAATGGCCACGTGCACGTGGATGTACAGATTGAGAATGGCAGCGTCGAGTCGTGGAGTGAAGTCAAGGGGCTGGCCTTGAGCGGTCGATCGGGGACACCACTTGACGAAGCGCTGGACCGAGCCCTGATGCGTGCACTGCACCGTGAGAAAGGCAATGCCCTGAAGGAAGATCAGGTGGTTGAAAGCCTGGTTCTGTCAGTGACCCGCAAGGTAACGATGGCGGAGATTGGCAAGAAGCCTGAGGTCACGGTGGCAATTGGTCGGGTCGACTGAAGCGTCTCTTGGGTCATGCTATCGACAGGGATTCGAAGGATCTGTCTTCCGCTGGGATTGTTCAGGCGAACATGCACGCCACCTATTGACTGGGCTCACGGTGACTGCATGTGGATTCAGTGCGAGGGTTCTGTCCGCGCTGCATCCGGGCGCGCTTCAATCCAATTTCGGTGCGTCTTTGGCACTAAATTGACAGACGTTCGTCGAAACTCATGGCGATGAACTGTGGCAAGTGAGTCCCCATTCCCACGACATTTTCCTCGACCGGCGTGTTGCTGCGTGGATTCCTGCGCCCTGAGTCACGTCCACGTCGCTTCCGCGACTGGCTCCTGGAGTTCTTCAGTTCTTCGGTTATGTCGGGAATCGATTTCGTGACGGGAGTGCCTGAGTTCCCGACCGCTTCGACGCGGGGGATCTTTTTTCCGATCAGTCGTTCGACAGCATCCAGCGCCTTTTGGTCACGTGGTTCAAATATGGTGATCGCTTTTCCTTCGCGGCCGGCGCGTCCGGTTCGACCGATACGGTGTACATAGTCTTCGGCATTGATAGGCACATCGAAATTGAAGACATGGCTGACCGAAAGAATGTCAAGGCCACGAGCTGCGACGTCGGAGGCAACAAGCAGTCTCAACGAGCTGTCGCGAAACGCGTCGAGCGTTCGCGTACGCTGCGACTGGTCAAGGTCACCGTGAATGGGCGCCGCCTCGAATCCGTGCTTCTTGAGGGAGCCCGCTAGAATCTCCACGTCGGTCTTTCTGTTGCAGAATATGATCGCGTTTGTGCAGTTCTCGCCTTCTGCGTTGATGACTGAGCGAAGTGCAGCCCGTTTCTCCTTTGCCGCAAGATCGCGGCGGGAAGCGCGGAACATGACAGCCGCCTGCTCTATGGTTTCCGATGCCGTCGCTTGCCGCGCCACCTCGATCTTTGCGGGGTTTGACAGGAAGGTATTGGTTATCCGTTCGATTTCAGGTGCCATGGTGGCGCTGAAGAACAGTGTCTGCCGGGTGAACGGTGTCAGCGAGAAGATTCGCTCGATGTCCGGAATGAAGCCCATGTCGAGCATTCGGTCGGCTTCGTCGACGACCATTACCTGAACGCCATTGAGAAGAAGTCTGCCCCTCTCGAAATGGTCGAGAAGACGGCCTGGGGTTGCTATCAGCACGCTGACACCTTTGTCGACCAACTCATCCTGTGTCTTGAAACTGACTCCTCCGATCAGGAGTGCCTTGGTGAGATTCGCATACCTTGAATAGGTTTCGAAGTTCTCGGCCACCTGTGCCGCAAGTTCGCGGGTCGGGCAGATCACGAGGCTGCGAGGCATTCTGGCCCGAGCGCGCCCCTTCGCAAGCATTGTGATCATTGGCAGTGTGAAGCTGGCGGTTTTGCCCGTGCCTGTCTGGGCGATTCCCAACACGTCTCGGCCCTCAAGTGCAGGTGGAATGGCACCGACCTGTATCGGTGTAGGAGTTTCGTATCCCGCTTCCGTTACGGCCTTCTGAACTTCCGGAGAAAGTCCCAATTCGGAGAATGATGTCATGTTTGCTTTCCGGATTGTGGCATGGTTCCAACCACATCTCCTATGCGGCCGATAGGCCGAATTGCCCGTCTTACGACTGCATGTCATTTAGGCAATTGCCTGACGGTCGTCAAGGTCCGGGCATCTGCTTCAAACGGGACAAATGGTCACTTCCGAAATCGTAAGGGGTTTGGAGATTGTTTCGGCTCATCGTGAGGCAAGGAGGCCATCGCCCCCATATGAAAGAGGAAATTCAATCCCCACTTTCACTCTTGGGCAAGACATCCCCAAGCCATTGATTCCACGCCATTGCCGGAATCCTGACCGGCTCCTGTCCGGGTGACCTGCACGCCAGGGCGCCGCGGCCTCGAATACCCTGGTACCCTGACCGTCCTTGGGTTCACACCCCGCGCACCGGTGGTGCAAATCCTGCCAGCGTCCGCCTCCGCATGAACGGACAGAAAAGCCCGTGACGACAGGGCCTTGTGGCCCGTCGCGCTCCGCGCCTTCGCGCGGCTTCCACGACGAAACGCCGCCGCGGCTGCTTCCTGGAGAACCGCCCAGCCGCGCGGCCCGAACGGGAGCCGCGACCATGACCGACCAAACCAAATCCACCTTCGCCCGGCGCATCCGCGCCGCCAGGCCGCGCGAGAAGCGCCGCGAGATCCGCGACGACATCATCCCCGGCCTGACGCTCCGCATCTACCCGAGCGGAGCGCGGAGCTTCGCCCTCGAACGCACGGTGCGCGGCCAGTCGCGTTACGCCACCATCGGCGACGCCGACGCCATGACCGTCCCCGAGGCGCGCCGCGAGGCCCGCAGGCTCATCGCCAGCTTCATCGAACCGGCGAGGAAGGGCAACAGCTCCAGGACGCCGGGTCATCCGATGGATGTCTTCGCCGCCGAGTTCCTCGAACGCTACGCCCGCCACTGGAAGCCCAGCACCCTGACGGCCAGCGCCTATGTCGTCCGCAAGTACATCCTGCCCGCCTTCGGTCACATGACCGTGGACGCCATCGCGGTCGAGCACGTCAGGGACTGGTTCGCCTCCATGGCGAACAGGCCCGGCGTCGCCAACCGCAGCGTCCCGGTGCTGTCGGCCATGATGAAGATGGCCGAGCTTTGGGGCTACCGCGCCCACAACTCCAACCCCTGCAGGAACACGCGGCGCTACCGGATGCAGCCCAAGGAGCGATTCCTCACGGCCGACGAGATGGCGCGGCTCAACGCGGTACTCGTCCGCGACGAGTTCTGGTGTCCCCATGTCGTGGCCATCGTCCGGCTCCTGATGCTCACCGGCTGCCGCTTCGGCGAGATCGCATCGCTCGAATGGGACTGGATCAAGGGACAGCGCATCCTGCTTCCCGATTCGAAGTCGGGGCCGCGCACGGTCTGGCTGTCCAGCGCCGCGCGGGCCGTCATCGATGCCATCCCGCGCTACGGCCCCGATTGCCCCTTCCTGTTTCCGGCCCGCCCGCCGACCCGGCCCGTCGACAACATCGAGTATCAATGGAACCGCATCCGGGAGGAAGCGGGCCTGCCCGGCCTGCGGCTTCACGATTTGCGCCATAGCTGGGCTTCGGTCGCCGCCATGAACGGCGTTGACATGGTGACCATCGCGAAGCTGCTGGGCCATGCGCTGGTCGAGACCACCGAACGCTATGTCCATCTCTCCGACGGGTCCGTCGCCGATGCCGCCGACCGGGTGTCGAACCGCATCCATGCGGCCCTGGCCGGAAGCGGCGCGGAGCATCAGGGAGGGTGCGATCACAGCAATTCCCGTCAGGAATTCCTTTCTTTCATTATCAGTCTGTTGCGCGGGCGTCGCGAATTTTTTTTCGTGGACTTTTCACGCCGGATCGGCCATTCTGCGGACAGACAGGCAAAAGCCGAGCAGGAAAATGTCCAGGGATTCCCTGCGAAGGCATCTGTCGATGCCCGGCATGCTGCGGGCGGTCCGCGCATGCCTCCACCGCATCGCCGACCCGGGCGGCACGCGTGGCATCGGCCTTTCCGACTGCCTGATGCCGGGCCCCGCGGTGTTCCCCTGCAGGACACCGTCGCTGCTGCAGTCCGGCCGGCAGGTCCGGGGCGGCGGTGATCCGGTGATGGCGCGGAACCTCCGCCCGCTGTCCGGCGTGGGGCGGGCGCCGTCGGACACCTGGATGCGCCAGCGGCTGGACGGGGCCGGCCCCCGGGACCTCCGCCGCCGCTTCACGGGCATTCACGCGGCGCTGCAGCGCGGAAAGGTACTGGAGGGCTCTTATGAGACCCTACAGGTCAAGCGCCCTTCTTCATGGACCCTTTTCCATGACCTCACATCGGCGTCCCTCCCTCCGTCGGGGGCGGCTGCCGTGCCATCGGGGACCGTCCAGGCGGAACGTCGCGGTTCCGTGACGCGCCCACCGGCGCGTCCATCCTCCTGTCCGGTTCGGTTGGCCGGTGCCGGCCCCGTGACCACGATGCCCGGTTCGGGCGGCGCCACGTTCCGGGGGGCGGGACCCATCTGGAATGGACGGCGCCGCGTCCTGCGGCGAACCAGGCCCTCCTCCGGTCACACGCCCTGCCCGGGTTCCCCGGAGGCCCCGTCGGGCCGCCCGGGTGTTCGGGTGTTCGGGTGTCCGTTGTCCTTCCGCGCCCAGGTTGCCGACAGGACGGCGCCCTGCGGCACCAGCCCGGTGGTGGCGAACCGCAACGGCGCGCCCGGCAGCCTGCGCGCCAGCGCCACGATCCCCCGCCTGCGCGAACGTCCGTCGCGGGCGCTCAGGTGGCTCCGGAACCACGCGGAGAGCGCACTCTCCGGCTGGTGGCGCAGCCAGCGCCAGGCCATCCGCACCAGATGCCTGCGCAGCATCGCGCTGCCGGACCTGCCGAGCCCCTGGCCGTGCCCGCCGCCCCCGCTCGCGAAGGGCACCGGCGCCAGCCCCGCGAGGCTGGCCAGCTGACGCCTGTTGCGCAGCTCCCTGCAGGAGAGCCCGCGCCCCTTCCTCCCCGGTGGCGCTTTCCGGATCGGCGGTCCGCCTACGGGGGGCGGAGGCGGGGCGAGGTCCATCGGCCTCCGCGTGAAGGCTGTCCAGGGCCTTCCTGGACGCCCCGGCATCTCCGCCTTCCCCGCCCCGGCCACCTTCATCTCCGCGCGCGCCAGCTCCAGCCGGGCGGGGATGCCCTTGATCCCGGCGACAGGCTCCGGCGGCAGCGGTCCCCCGTAGCCGGTCTCCATCCCGGCGGGCCGCTCACGGAACCCCGGCCTCGCCGGGTTCACGCCCGACAGTCCGTGCAGCCGCAGCAGCGCGTCCACCGCGTTCGCGAGGCGGCGGCGCTCCCTCACCGGACGCTCCCGCCGTGGCGGCAGCCGCCTCCCGTCCTCCTCCGCGACGCTCGGGACCCGCACCGGCGACATCGCGTCCCGGTCGCCGCCGTCCCAGGCCGGCGGCGCACGGACCATGCGGCGGGCGCCGGTCCGGTCCGTCTTCACCTTCCTGCTCCTGCGGGCCACCTCGAGGCTCGCCGGATCGCAGACCACCACCCCGGGGTCCTCGCCCTCCAGACGCCGGGCCAGCCAGAAGCCCTCGTAACCCGCCTCGTACACCAGCATCACCCGGACCTCGCCGCCGGACGCCGCGGCCCGCCCGAGCCTCCCCGGAAGGCCGTCCACGTCATGCGGCGCCAGTCTGTGCAGACCTGCCTTCGACGTGTCGGACGGATCCCCCACCGCAAGTATCCAGCTCGCGCCGCTCACCTGCAGCGCCGCGTGGACCGTGGTACCGTTCCCCTCGAAGGGGGTTCTGGAACCATTCATCCTTCTCTCCTTTCAATGGGCAGGGGGTTGCCGTCCGGCGGCCCCCCCGCCACAACATGTTGCCATACCGTCATTCCCTTGCACCGAATCACCGGCGAAGGCAAACGCCGGCGCCTCTCATGGCATCTGGACGGTGTCCGGCGGCCATCCGCTGGTCTCCGTCGACGGCACCGGGTACCATTCCTCCCACAGTGCCGACTGCCGCAGCCGCTGCGGCAGGGAGCACCGCGACGGGACGGGGACATACCGCCACCAGGCTCTCGGGGCCTGCGACCGTCCATCCCGGCACCGGGGAGGTGCCGCCGCTGGCGCCGGAGCCGGTCCGCAGGGAGGAACGGCTGCGGGCGGAACGCGGGGAGACGGCCCGTCGGGGACCTCCGCCGGGAGCGCCCGCACATGAAGGCGACCGTCGCCGGGGACGGGCTGGCGTCCAACGGGCCGCACAGCAGGCCATCGAGGAAAAGGATCCTCGCTTCATGCCCGGCGGGAGGCCCGGCGACCACGGACCGCTGTCGGCTGGTCCGGGGCCAGCGAACCCGGACAGACATGGGAGAGGCGCGGCAGGAAGGCCGGCGCCGTCCAGCGGTCCGGGTGGGACCACGGGCTGCCGCCCACCGACGCGAACCTCCACCTCAAGGTGAACATGCCCGTATACGAGGAGACAGACAGTAAAGGCGGGAGAAAAAGGTTCCCGTGGGTCACCGACCTCCCGCTCGGACGGGACACGGTGATGTCCGTCATGCGGTGCGGCCGCCGCAGGTGGGCCACCGGGAACGGGACGTTCCAGACACTGAAGGCAAGGGATCCGTCCAGGTCCGGGCACGGTTCCGGCCATGGCCACAGCCATCTGGCGGATGTCCTCCCGACGCTCGCCATGCCCGCGTTCCTGACCGCCCGGGCGCAGCGGCACTGCTGCCCGCTGTTCGGCAGGGCGCGGCGGCGCCAGGGACGCAGCCCCTGCCTCTGGAACAGGCTGCGGGAACCGGGCAGGACATTCGCGTTCCCGGACTGGATGACACCCTGCCGGGCCATCGCCGGGCAGCTCGGCAGGGAGGAATGCGTTGGCCTGATCCGCGCCGGTCGGTGGCCGCCCCGACCACGCCCGAACCACCCCGATCCCGCCCTTCGCCGAAACCTTTTCAGACCGGACAGCCGCCCGGCCATCAGCCATGCGCACACGGAGCGCCCAGCCCGAACGGCGCCACCAAACCGGCCATCAGCGGGCCAGCGAACCGGCTAGCGGGAACTGCTGGTGCGATCATGCCCAGGGTTGACCTTACCGCAAAACTGGCCCGCGATGCCGCGCCCGGCCCGAAGGACACGATCCTGTTCGACAGGGCGCTGCCCGGCTTCGGGCTGCGCATCCACCCACGGGCCGCAAGGTCTGGATCGTGCAGGCCCGCATCGAGGGACGCAGCCGCCGCATCGTCATCGCCCGCCACGGCGAGATGGACCTGGCGCAAGCCCGCCGCCGCGCCCGCGACATGCTCGCCCGCATCCGCGCGGGCGGCAATCCCGCAGACGACATCCGCAAAGAGAAGGAGGCTCCGACGTTCCGGCAGTTCACCGAGGAATACCTGCGGCGCTCGGAACCGCACTGGAAGCCCTCCGGGCGCAGGACCGTGCGCATCTATCTCAACGCCCGCATCCTGCCCGCCTTCGGCAGGATGCCGCTCGACCGCATCGGCCCGGAGGACGTGGCCGCGTGGTTCGACGCGGCCAGCGGGGACAGGCCCGGTGCCGCCAACCGCGCCTTCGAGATCCTCCGCGCCGAGGAGTGGGGACTGCGCGAGCGGGACACCAACCCCTGTCTCGGCATCGCGAAGAACCCGAGAAAACAGGTCGCCCGCTTCCTCGATGCGGACGAGCTGGCCCGCCTCGGGCACGCGCTCGATGCGCACGAGGCACGCTGGCCCGAGGCGGTCGGGGCGATCCGCCTGCTGGCCCTCACCGGATGCCGCAGGAGCGAGGTGCTCGACCTGCGCTGGCGGAACGTCGGCGACGGCGCGCTGAAGCTCGAAGACTCCAAGGTGGGACCGTGCGCCGTGCCGCTCGGCGAGGCCGCGCGGGCGCTCATCGCGGCGCTGCCCGGTCCCCGCGACCCGGATGCGTATCTGTTTACGAAGTACGCCGGGAGCAGGCACGCACACCGCATCGCCGATTGCTGGCGCGCGGTCTGCGCCGCCGCCGGGCTCGGCAGGCTTCGCCTCCACGATTTGCGCCACACGGCGGCCAGCTAGTGGATTGTAAGAAACAAATGCTTGCATTTGTCCGTGAAGCCTGCCACTGTCTTCCAGTCGCCGTCAGGCGGCCCCGTAACAACCATAGAGACAGCAGGCAGGGCAATGGGCAGGAAACCGAAGAGACAGGAAATCAGGCTTTCGGACGGCGACCGCGAACGCCTCGAAAGGATCGCGAAGGACCGGCGGAGCATCCAGAAGCACGTCTGGCGCGCCCGGATCATCCCCGGCCTCGGGTCGGGGCGCAGCGCCGCGGAGGCCATCCGGCGGACCGGAAAGTGCCGGTCGACCGTGGAGCGCTGGTGGGACCGCTTCCCTGGGCGGGGCGTGGACGGGCTGCTGCGGGACGCGACCCGCCCTCCGGGACTGGAGCCGACCCCGGACGAAGCGGTGAGGGCCGTGGTCGCCCTGGCGATGTCGCCACCGCCCCCGCACGCCCGGCACTGGACACTGCGGGCGCTGGCGAGGAGGCTGGCGCTGACCGCCACGAACGTGCACAGCATCCTGAAGCGCAACGGGCTCAGGCCGCACCAGGTCAGGACGTCCAGGGTCTCCCGCGACCCGCGTTTCGAGCTCAAGGTCCGCGACGTCGTGGGCCTGTATGTCGACCCGCCGGACCATGCGGTGGTCCTCTCGGTTGATGAAAAGACGCAGATTCAGGCACTTGGGCGGACCCAGAGGCCCCTCCCGATGAAGCCGGGGCATGCGGAGACCAGGACGCGCGACTGCAGGCGCAACGGCACCACCTGCCTGCTGGCGGCCCTCGACGTCGCGACAGGCAGGGTGGTCGGGCAGACGGTGGAGCGGCACCGGTCGGCGGAGTTCACCGCCTTCCCCGGCCATGTCGCCGAAGGGATCGAGCCGGGCACCCCGGTGCACGTCATCCTGGACAACGTGTCCTCCCATAAGTCCGCCGAGGTCCACGAATGGCTGAGGGACCGTCCCGACTGGACATTCCATTTCACCCCGACATCGGCGTCGTGGATGAACGCCGTCGAGGGCTTCTTCTCGAAGCTGACGAGGCAGCGGCTGAAGGACGCCGTCTTCGACTCGCTCGACGACTGCGTCGCGGCGATCAAGGGCTACATCGAGCACCACAACGCCAGCGACGCCCGCCCGTTCCGCTGGAGCCGGAATCCGGAGGATCCCGTGGCGTCGTGGAAGCGCGGGCACAGGAAGCTCCAGGAGATGGCGGCGGCTGGGAATACGGCATGAGAAATGTAATCTTTTGTTTTTCGCAAAACACTAGGCCGTCATGGCCGGCGAGAACCTGCCCCTGGTCGGGAAGCTGCTCGGCCACCGGCGGCACCGCACCACCGCCGGCTCCGCCCATCTCGCCGACGGCCATCTGGTCGAGACCGCCGAAAAGGTCGGCAACATCATAGGGGAGGCAATGATCGGTGGATGAGGTTGCCTTGGTCCATGATCTCTGCCATAAAGCCATCATGAAACTTGGCTGGTCAGACATGCGATCCTCGAACAGACGCTGGGCGCGCACAGCGACTCTGGCCGTTGCTGCAACATTCGCCCTGTTGACTCTTGCTGCCTGTGGTGGCGGCGGAAGCGCCACGCTTCAGTCTCCGACTGTTACGGCTCCGACTGTTACCGACGCCGAAGTCGCCACCAACCGGATAGCCGCCGCAGCGGACTCGGTGATTACGAGCGGGTGGTATTTTAGAGGGCGCAAGCTTGCACCGTCGGACGGGCCTCGCATCTGCGACGACAACACCTGTATACCGAGATTCCACAGGGATTCGCGTGTTCTAGTCCGGGACGGGATTGAGCATCTTGAAGCTTTGGAAAAGAGACAAGGCATTCCTCTTCTTGATTGGCGCCCCCCTGTCTCGGAGTGTGAGCTTAACCCGGCCTGTGACCCGATTATCCCCTTTTACTGGGGAGGCTGGCTCGAACACAGCGTCTTTTGGTTTACCCTTCAAGTAGGCTTTGGTCCCCGATTTTCTTCCACCTTCTCGGCTGGCCGGAAATCGGGCACGAATCCTCTCACTAGGGGCGCCACCTGGAATGGCGTGATGATAGGCAGGGACCCGGGGTTGGCGATCGAGATTGCGGGCGATGCAGTCCTGACCATTGCTGATTTCCCGGACCCACGGATCGCCGTAACATTCACCAACATCAAGGATCTCGGAACCGATCAGGCGCGTGACGACATGACCTGGAGTGGCATTCCCCTGACGGACGGCGGCTTCGCAACGGGAACCGCCGGAAACTCGATCCAGGGACAGTTCTACGGCCCCGGCCATGAAGAGGTCGGCGGAGTGTTCGAACGCAATCAGGTCATCGGCGCGTTCGGCGCAAAGCGCTGACCGGCAGAGGCCATGGTCCGGTCGCGACATCGTTCGCGCAGACCTGGACACGCAGTTGGCCGCCGTCCGCCGTCGTGCCGTCACGACGGGCGCTGCTCGGCGGCAGGAACGTCGGGACCCGCACCGCCGCCGACGGTGCGGGCCGAGTGCCTGATGCTACCGGTGCTCACACCTCCATGCATTGCCTTGTTACCTCCTGCTTCCTACACTACCGCTCGGAAGCCGTGCGTCGGTCCGGGGACTGTCCCCGCAAGTGCGCGGCGGGCGCTGCCGCTCAAGCGCCGCTCGGGCTGAAGGCTTGTCGCATAACGGCTTTCATCGCCCGACGGATGGAGCGGCCAGGAAGCGGGATCGGGACGCCCTTCGGCGCGTGGTTCTCACACCCGAGTTATATGTGTGCAGATCCGGATTGCACTCCCGCGACAGGGCCGCCGCCCCGCGGAGGTGTGGGCTCCGAAGCGCAAGACTGGCCGTTCCTGCAGCCATCGACAATAGCGAAGCACTACGGCACAACAGCCTTAAACCTGTCAACTGGATGAAGATGGATTGGCTCAAGAAACCCAAGTCGCAAAATCCCATAGTGGAATCGGGACTGACATTGGGCTGGGGCCAAGTTCATGTGGGCGCTTGCCGCGTCGCGGTATGCCCTATTTCCGAGAGACTTATGGGGGAGGGTTCTGTGAGTGTGCCTGAGCCCATTCATGGCAATGCGGTACCAAAAGTCTATGTGAGCAAGTTTCCTTGTTTTGCCTCTTGCTCTCCGCATCTGGTTGTCACAATCAGCCTCCAGTGCGCGTTAGGAGGGATGTTCCTCGATCTCGAGTCGATTTCTCCCAACGATGGTCTTATACCAAACCAAATAAGTAATCACCGATAGGCACCCCGGATTTCACGGCACCGCCCACTCCCTTGTGGCGATCCGCGAGACCTCCCCCTTCCGGCGGATGAACGCGTCCCACACCCGCTCCACGGTCTCCCTGACATGCTCCGCGCTTCCGAACACCCGGTTGGCGAAATGGCGGTGCTTCAGGACGGAGAACAGGGTCTCGACCGGGTTCAGCTCCGGGCTGCAGGGCGGCAGCCTGAGCAGGGAGACGTTGGCGGGGGTCACCAGGTCCCTCGACCGGTGCCAGCCCGCTCCGTCGAGGACCACCAGCGCGTGCCGTCCGGCGGGGACCCGCTCCCCGATCTCCCGGAGGTGCCGGTTCATCTCCGCGGTGTTGGCCCTGCCGCACACATGCCCGACCGCGTCGCCGGTGGCGGGACAGGCGGCGGAGAACAGGTACACGTATCCGTACCGGTGGTCCCGCGCGACGCGTGGGCGCGTCCCCTTCCTCGCCCAGACCCTTGACAGCATGCCCTTCTGGCCGATGCGGGCCTCGTCCTGGAAGTACACCAGGACATCCTCCGGGGCGACGCCGTCGGGCACCGCCTCACGCGCCAACCGGCTGAAATCCCTGCGGAATCCCTCCCGTTCCAGCGGATCCGCCCTCGGGTGGACCGGTCGCGGGGACATGTGCCGGAAGCCCGTGCGCCGCACCAGCTGGCGGGTGCCTTCCAGCGTGTAGGCCACCCCGAAGCTGTCCGCGATGCGCGCCCGGATGTCGGCGACGGTCCAGCGCGACGGCCCGCCCGCGTCGGGGTCCGGACCGGCCTCCAGCCACGACGCGACCTCCTCCGCCTGCCCGCCTTCCAGGTTCGGCGGACGCCCCGACCGGGCGCTGTCCCGGAGGCCGTCGAGGCCGTCGGCGTTGTAACGCATGACCCAGTCGCGGAGGGTCCGCGCGCCGACGCCGGCGGCGGCCACCCCGGTCCGGGAAGCCCGCCCTCGATCAACCTGGCGATGGCGCGAAGCCGGTGGCGGCAGTCGCGGAACCTGTGCTTCGAAGCCAGTCCGCGTAACTGTCCGGGTGTGTGGTCGGCGCCCGGGACCATGACCATTGCTGGCATGCCGTTCTCCCCTTCTGCGGTTTGCACACACGGAATGCAGGACGGCCGCACCGATCACAAGCAGAATCATGGGGTGCCGCACAGCATGATGTTCCACTTTTGTTCTTGAGTCTTTACTTAGTTGGTTTGGTATTAGTACATTTCCGAGAAATACCATTCAGCGCCTCTTGTCCTAAGAGCGCTTATATCGATTTCATCAAAGTTCATCAAGAACACATATTCATCATCTTCATATTTTCGGAACGCGGTCAATTCAGTCCGTCCGAAATATACCTCGTCAAAACAGGTTTCACCGGGATCACCATCCACAATCACATGCGATGCACGATCTCCCCACAACTCCTCGTCTATAGCGGCGCAGACAATGTCTCGGGTGGCTTTGCCTGACTTACCGTCGCTCGATATGAAATACCAATCAATATCAAGGTCAAAGAGCAAGGACTTAAGATCGGCGAAAGACTCGGCGTAGACTGCCGTATGCATTCGGTCTCCTCTCCCTGTAGCTCATCAATAGCGACGCCAAGGTGCATACCAAGGGCGATGACCACTCCAACTGTCGCTGCTTGGAAGGCCCAAATGAAAACGCAGTCTTGTTGGTGATGGGTTGTCAACGTAGTTCATTCGAATACGAAAACCACGCCTCCCAAACCGTCACATCGCACCGCGGATACATAGCCACTCCCCTCCAGTCGCTACCATCTTTTCTGCACTTAGGCTTCTTTGAGGCTGCGCCGCAGAGTGCTGCAACTCCTGTTGTTTGGCAATGTGTAAGGCTACCGGTGGCGCCGCTTGGCTGCAGGTCGGGGAACGGCCATCCGCCAGGCCTGGAAAGTCTCAAGGCGGCTCTCGTGCTACCCCAACTGCTGTTCATACATCGGAACGGCTGTCCTGCACCGCGCCCACGGCTACCGGCGCATGCCCACATTGCCGGCTCCGGGCATGCGGAGGCCAATTTGGCCGGCCCCGGAAACAGGCAGGAGCCTGTCTCCGTGGTCGGTGGAAGGCGATCCGGCATGCGCCGGCCGGTGGCGGTGGTTGCCGGACGCCCGGGGGTTCTGAGGGAATGGGAGCGTATCCGTGGAAGATCCGACGGAGGAGGCATCCAAGGGCGCGAAGGCCCGCGGGCGGGAACCGCCGGGGTCGGAACCTCGCGCCACGACTGGCGGACGGGACAGGCGGTCCCCAGCCCGGTGAATGGCTGCGCCGACCTGTTCCCGGCCGGTCCGGCCGCCTTTCGGCCGTCGGGGTCGAAGGCCACGGCTTCAACCTGCGCTGGCCGCGGCGTGACGTCGGCCTCAACGTGCTGGCTATGGTGGCGGGCGTGCCCGGGATCCGGGCTGGATGGCCAGGGCACCCGCGCGGCAGGCGGGACGTTCCGCCTCACCCGCCAGGGCCGCGGCGGCGCGGGCGAACGGGACGAAGGGCGGGCGGGCGCGGCGTAGGTTGGCATAGGTGCAGCCGTCCGCGACCTTGGTTTCAGTGTGGGGCGGTTGACCGGGACCGTGAGGTAGAGGCGGACAGGATTCGGGCCGTCATGCCAAACCAAATAAGTAAAGACTCATGAACCAAGGAGGATTATCGTGCTGTGGGGCACCACATTGATCTACGTGTGATCGGTACCGCCGTCCTGTGTTCCGTGTGTGGCAACCTGCGGGAGGGGAAGCGCATGCCCGCAGGGATCATGGTTTCGCGCACCGAACAACACGCCCGAACAGTTGCGCGAACTGGCTGTGAAGCGCAGGTTGCGCGATGGCTGCCACTGGCTGCGAGCCATCGCGCCAATGACAGGGACGGGCGGCAAGACTCCGACGGCTTGGAGGACCTCCGCGACGGTCCAGGCGGACGCGGCGCATCGGGTGCCGGCACATGTCCCCGCGACAGGTCCACCCGAAGGCGGATCCCGCGGCGTAGAATCGGTTTCGCAGGGAATTCCGCCGCCTGCCGCGGAACACGGTCGGGCACGTGCGCGACAGGGTCAGCACCTCTGCTGCATCGGGGGCGGTTCCCCACGGGCAGGCACGACACCGTCGTTTCCGACGGAGCCGGATGGCATCGGTGGAAGGATCTGGAGGTTCCCGCCAGCGTCTTCCCGCTCCGGCCTCCGCCCCACAGCCCGAAGCTTGGTCCGTCGGAACCCTGTTCTACGTCCTGAAGCACCGCCACTTCACCGATCGGATGTTCGAAGGCACCGACAATGTCAGGGAGATCGTGGAAGAGGTGTGGGACGGGTTCATCCGTCGACAGGAGGAGATCACGCGGGTTGCCAAAGGGGAGTCGACGGTGCCGCGAATTCCAGGGCCCTATCCGTGATCGCTTGCTTGGTTTGGTATTATCTGAGTCTTAGGACATCATCTCCTTGGTCGCGCTTAGTACAACCTCTTGGTAGTCGCGTTCCACCCTGTCGATGTCCCATTGCAGTCGCGTCAGATATACGACGTCTCCGTCGTGGTCGTGGCAGATGTGCTGTTTGTTGGCTTCGACGAATCGGTCCACAGCAGCTCTAGGACCGCTGACCCAACGCGCGGATTCGAATTGAAGCGGGTCGAAGCGAACCGGGAGTCCGTATTCCAATTCGATACGGCTCGCCAATACATCGAACTGAAGCGGACCAACGACACCGACGATGAATCCGGAACCAATCATAGGCTTGAAGACCTTCGCCGCTCCTTCCTCGGCAAATTGCATCAGAGCCTTTTCAAGGTGTTTGGCCTTAAGCGGATCCGTGGCACGAATGCCCTGAAGCAATTCAGGTGCAAATGACGGAATGCCTGTCACCCGAATCGCTTCCCCTTCAGTGAGCGTGTCGCCAATACGCAGCTGACCATGGTTGGGAATTCCAATGATGTCTCCAGCCCACGCCTCTTCGGCGAGTTCGCGGTCCGAGGCCAGGAACAGCACGGGATTGCCGATAGCGATGGGTTTCTTGGTTCGGACATGCGTCAGTTTCATGCCCCGCCGAAAATGCCCGCTTGCCATCCGAACGAATGCCACGCGGTCGCGGTGTCGCGGATCCATGTTGGCCTGAACCTTGAACACGAAGCCGGACACCTTTCGTTCCTCAGGGGCTACTTGACGTGGTTCGGCGCTTTGCGGCTGGGGAACAGGACCGAATTTCCCAATTCCCTCCATAAGTTCCTTCACGCCGAATGAATTGATCGCGGACCCGAACCAGATCGGAGTCTGTGCTCCATAATGGAACGTCTGCAGATCGAATGGTGGTAGCAATTCGCGCGCCATTTCGAGATCTTCCCGCAGTCTTTCCACGAGGCGGTGCGGCACGTGCTCCGCAAGTTTCGGGTCGTCAAATCCCTCAATTTCGATCGAGTCCACCACGGTGTTGCGCCCCGTGCGGTCCATGAGTTCCAAGCGGTCTTTCAGTACATCATAGCAACCAATGAAGTCCTGACCGGTGCCGACCGGCCACGACGCCGGAGCCACGTCGATGGCGAGTGTCTCTTGAATCTCGTCGATGATCTCGAAGATTTCCCGACTTTCCCTATCCATCTTGTTGCAGAAGGTCAGGATTGGTAGGTCGCGAAGACGACAGACTTCGAAGAGCTTTCGCGTCTGGCTTTCCACTCCCTTTGCGCCGTCAATTACCATGATGGCACCGTCGACCGCCGTAAGCGTGCGGTAGGTGTCCTCAGAAAAGTCGCTATGACCCGGCGTATCGACCAAATTGAAACGATAGGGGCCGTAGTCGAATGACATGGCCGAGGCACTGACGCTTATTCCCCGGCTTTTTTCTATGGTCATGTAATCCGACCGAGTTCGCCGCGCCTCACCCTTGGCCCGCACCTGCCCAGCCATCCGAATCGCACCGCCGTAGAGCAGAAACTTCTCGGTAAGTGTGGTCTTGCCGGCATCTGGATGGGAGATTATCGCAAAGGTCCGCCTCCGAGCGATCTCGGGCGGCAGTTCAGGAGTGTTTGAAGTACTTTGGAGCATAGGCGCGAATATATATGGTCACCCGAATGGAAGGGCAATTGGCCTGTCTGCGGCCAGCCGCCTCCAAGCTTTCAGTTTGCTGGAGCGAGTGCTAGGTCGAGGTCCAAACAGTTTCTGTATTGGAGGCCAAAGGATGGATCTGGGAATCAAGGGAAAATCAGCATTGGTGTGCGCTTCGTCGCGAGGCTTGGGTCTCGGGTGCGCCAAAGCTCTGGCGGAGGCCGGTGTGGAATTGACGATGAATGCACGAGGCGCGGCGGTTCTTGAAGCCTCTGCGGAAGCGATTCGAGAACTGTTCGGAGTCCAGGTTACAACTGTGCCCGCCGACATCACCTCCGACGACGGGAGAAAGAGGGTGTTGGAAGCGTGCGGATCTGTCGACATTCTTGTCAACAATGCCGGTGGGCCACCGCCGGGGAATTGGACTGATTGGGATCGGGAGGATTTCATTCAGGCGCTTGACGCCAATATGCTGACGCCTATCGCCTTGATCAAGTCGTTGGTTCCAGGAATGATGGAACGTGGGTGGGGGCGGGTTGTCAACATCACCTCCCAGTCGGTCAAGGCACCGATTCCGGTGCTTGGACTATCCAATTCCGCTCGGGCCGGGCTGACGGGCTATGTCGCCGGGACGGCCCGGCAGGTGGCGAAGTCTGGTGTAACGATCAACAACCTCTTGCCGGGAATCCATGCAACAGATCGGGCGGATGCGCTTGACGGAGCAATTGCCGACGCAGAAGGTATCTCTCTTGAGGAGGCGCGCGCCATGCGGTCTGCAACCGTTCCGGTCGGACGCTATGGCACATCGGAGGAATTCGGGGCAGCCTGTGCCTTCCTGTGCTCGCAGCATGCCGGGTTCATTGTTGGCCAGAACATTCTCCTTGACGGTGGCGGAGTGAATTCGACGCTCTGATTGCAAGGTGCCGGGTTGCAATGTGCCGAAAGACCAATCAAATTTATCAGGTTTGCGGTGGAGTGCGGCGTGGCGGGCAACAATTACCGGCTGGAAGTCCAAAACCTGATCCGGTGCTTTGGAGGGCGGACGGTCGTTGATGGTGTCACACTGCAGGTGATGCCGGGGCAGGTGACCTGTCTGCTAGGTCCGTCAGGTTGCGGTAAATCGACAACATTGCGATGCGTCGCGGGTGTTGACCGGCAAGATTCGGGCCGGGTTCTGGTGGACGGGGAGGTGGTTTGTGACGACGGTTTCAGCGTGCCGCCGGAAGGCCGGCCGATCGGATTGATCTTTCAGGATTTCGCGCTCTTTCCGCATCTAAGTGTTGTGGACAACGTTGCCTTTGGACTGCGTGGTTACAGGAGGGCCAAGCGGTCGAGGGCCGTCGAAGTTCTTGACCGGGTTCAAATGAGGACCTTCGCCGACCGCTTCCCCCATGAACTGTCTGGGGGTGAACAGCAGCGTGTTGCGCTGGCGCGCGCGATCGCACCACAACCAAGGGTCATGCTGATGGATGAGCCGTTTTCGGGGCTCGATAATCGCTTACGAGACGGCATTCGCGATGAGACCCTTGAAATTCTCAAGGAGGATGGGGCGGCCGTTCTACTCGTTACCCATGAACCCGAGGAGGCGATGCGCATGGCTGATGAGATCGCCCTGATGCGGGCCGGCCAGATCGTACAGCGTGGAGCACCTTACAACATATACAATGCGCCGATGGATCGGGCTGCAGCGGCTTTCTTCAGCGACATTAACGTAATTCCCGGGAAGGTTAACGGAGCATTGACGGATACGCCGTTCGGTCAGTTCCTCGCGCCAGGTTTGCCTGATGGCACCGAAGTTGAGATCATCATTCGACCGCAGCACCTGAAGATCGACTTCGACCGCGGTGGCAAGGGCCCAGATCCGACTCCTCAGGATGGTACGGCAGCACGGGGAACCGTGTTGCGGGCGCGCTTCATGGGTTCGGAGAGTCTGGTGGAATTGAGAATGGACTACGACGGGTCGATCCTGACGGCGACGGTTCCATCGGTCTTCCTGCCGAAACCGGGAAAAGCGCTCTGGCTGACGATCAGGCGGGATCGTTGTTTCGTGTTTCCCAAGGGTTGAGCGCTAGCTCCCTGCCTTTCTGTAGGCCTCTTGCCAATCTCCAGGTGCTCTCAGGAATGTTTCCACTTGGTCCAGTGTCTCAGCGTCAAAGGATTTTAGCTTCTTGGCCACGGCAAGAACATCCCACCAGGTACAAAGGTAGTGCAGATCGATTCCCTGCTCATTGAGAGTCGTTTCAGTCTGGGGAAAAATTCCATAGTAGAAGAGTACCAATGTATGTGCGCAAACCGCACCGGTCTTGCGGATCGCGTTCACGAAATCGAGCTTTGATCCACCGTCAGTCGCAAGATCCTCCACAAGCAGTACCCGCTGGCCTTCGCCAATTTCGCCTTCGATTCGGGCATTGCGTCCGTAGCCCTTGGGTTTCTTCCGCACATATGACATGGGAAGGCTCATACGTTCAGCGACCATCGCCGCGAAGGGGATTCCCGCGGTCTCTCCGCCGGCGATATTGTCGAAGGCCTCAAATCCAGCTTCCCGCATCGCAGTGACAACAAGAAAATCCATCAGGATCGATCGGATTCGAGGAAACGAAATGAGTTTCCTGCAGTCGATATAGGTGGGGCCAGGCAGCCCAGACGCATAGAAGTAGGGCTCGCGCGAGTTGAAATGCACCGCGCGGGCCTCAAGTAGCATTTCCGCGGAGAGTCGTGAAATCTCTTCTTTTGTGGGGAAGGATGAGGGCATCATTGCGGCAGCTCTGTTCTTGGAATGTGGGTCAGTCCGAATCCGGGATGTCATTCGGGTTGTATCTGGAAACTGACCAGTGCAGCGGAAACCCGGGATTGAACACAGTGATTGGACCGTTGGCAGTCTTGATCTTCTCGGGATAGGAGATGGATGCGCCTTTGGCAAGCGTGACCGTTCCTTGGTTTACGGGCAAACCGTAGAACGCGGACCCATGTAGAGAGACGAAGCCTTCGAGTTTGGGGAGCGCTTCCTCACTCTCGAACACTTCCGCCACGACCGAGATGGCATTTGTGGCCGTGAAACAGCCAGCGCAGCCGCATGCGTGTTCCTTGAGACCGTCGAGGTGCGGAGCGCTGTCGGTTCCCAGAAAAAAATGTGAATCACCGGACGTTGCGGCTGAGACAAGTGCCTGTCGGTGCTCTTCCCGCTTTGCTACGGGCAGGCAATAGTAGTGGGGCCTGATGCCGCCGGCGAGAATGTGGTTTCTGTTGATCGCGAGATGGTGTGCCGTAATGGTGCCACCCACGTTGGATCCCTGCGCCTTGACGTATTCGACACCGTCTTGCGTCGTGATGTGCTCCATGACCACACGAAGGTCTGGTATGCTGCGGAGGACCGGATCGAGCACGCGCTCGATAAACGTTGCTTCCCGGTCAAAGATGTCGACCGTAGGATCGGTCACTTCGCCATGGACGCAGAGCGGAAGCTTGATTTCAGCCATTCTCTCCAGTACCGGCTGCACAGATTTGAAATCGCGTACTCCAGACGCTGAATTTGTTGTCGCACCGGCGGGGTAGAGCTTCACAGCCTTCACCAATCCGCATTCCGCAGCGGCGGCGACATCTTCCGGGTCCGTTTCCTCTGTCAGATAGAGTGTCATGAGTGGTTCAAAACGCGTTCCCTCCGGGACCGTCGCAAGGATTCGGTCCCGGTAGGCTGCGGCATCTGCCCCTGTCACCACTGGCGGAAAGAGATTCGGCATGATGATTGCACGTGCGAAATGTCTGACTGTTTCTGGCAGGACCGCCTTCAGAATCTCGCCGTCGCGCAGATGCAGATGCCAATCATCAGGGCAGCGGATGGTCAGCGAATCGTTCAATGCCGCCCTCCTTTCGAGATTGCTGGCATTGATCGATCATGAGGTACACGGGCTTCGAGCTGGGGTAGGCGGTCGGAATCGGACGACGAGCTGTGAAGTATGCTGTTGAGGCGCTTGGCTACGATCGCAAAGGAGTGGTGTGTTAGGTCAATTGTGGGACAGAAGCCTCCTTCTGGTTGGTGCGGAGAATCGTGCGACAGAAGATCGATTTTCCCTTGTCGGGGTGAACCACAGTTTCCACAGCTCCTTGACTGCCTGCCTGCCCAAGCGGATTTGGTGCCATCTTCATTTGCATGTATGGTGGACTTGTTGTCGCGATTTCCGAATGCGCAGGGATCGAACCTTTGAGTCCTTGGGTGACGTTGTTGACCTGTTCCTGTGAAGTCTGGTGCGTCGCTGCTGGAAAAGAGGCAGATCCCCGATAGCAGTGAAACGACCCTTTTGGACATCAGAAAAACGCCTGAAGCCCGGTCTGAGCCCGCCCAAGAATTAAAGCGTGCACATCATGTGCTCCCTCATAGGTGTTCACCGTCTCAAGGTTCATCATGTGGCGCATGACCTGGAAGCCCTCCTGTATCCCGTTTCCGCCATGCATGTCACGCGACATGCGCGCAATTTCGAGTGCCTTCCCGCAGTTATTTCGCTTGATGATCGAGATCATTTCGGCTGCAGCATTCCCCTCGTCCAGAAGTCGGCCAACGCGAATCGCTGCCTCTAGCCCCAGTGATATCTCCGTCTGCATATCCGCGAGCTTCTTTTGATACAGCTGGTTCTGCGCCAATGGTCGTCCGAACTGCCGCCGCTCGAGCCCATAGGCGCGCGCGGAATGCCAGCAGAACTCCGCAGCACCCATGGCTCCCCAGGAGATGCCGTAACGGGCGCGATTCAGGCAGCCGAACGGCCCCCTAAGCCCTTCGGCTCCTGGCAGAACCGCGTCTTCATCGACTTCCACTTGGTTCATGACAATTTCGCCAGTGACGCTTGTGCGCAGGCTGAGCTTTCCGTCGATTTTCGGAGTGCTGAGCCCATTCAGTCCCCTATCGAGAAGAAAGCCCCTGATTCTGCCGCCATGAGCCTGCGACTTCGCCCAGACCACGAACACATCAGCGATTGGCGCATTGGAAATCCAGGTCTTGGAGCCTGACAGCAGGTAGCCGTTGTTGGTCTTTGTGGCAGTTGTCCCCATCGCTGCCGGATCGCTTCCTGCATCGGCTTCAGTGAGGCCGAAGCAGCCGATCAGCTCTCCCGATGCCAGCTTTGGAAGGTATTTCTCTCGCTGCCTTTCGGACCCGTAGGCATATATCGGATAGATCACCAGAGAGGATTGCACAGACATCATCGAGCGATAGCCCGAATCGACCCGTTCGACTTCGCGCGTCGCGAGTCCGTAAGTGACATAGCCCGCGCCGAGGCCGCCGTGGCTTTCAGGAAGGGTGATGCCCAGCAGTCCCGCCTCGCCCATTTCCTGAAATAGCTCCGGGGCCACAATTTCGTCACGGAACGCCTCGATTACGCGCGGCTGTAGCCTATCTTGGGAAAAGGCGCGGGCTGCGTCACGCATCATCCGTTCATCTTCCGTTAGTTGGCTCTCGAGACGAAACGGGTCCATCCAGTCGAAACTGGCAAGTTGTGGAGCGTTGTCAGCGGCTGCATCGGTGATTGTGTTCATTGGAGCCTCCATCATGACAGCGTCCGGTTTCAGGGCCTGGCCGGGCGCCATCACAGCTTTACTTGCGTTGAAACCAGGTGGCAAACGTTGGAGCGAGAAGGATGATGAATATGATGCGTAGCAGGTGATGGGCCACAACCAACGCAACATCGGCGCCTGCGACCAGTGCGATCACAGTCATCTCCGCCTGCCCGCCGGGCAGAAACGCGAGAATGACCTCGATCTGGCCCGCGGGTGCGACCCGCAGCGCGAACGCGATGAATGCGAGACTGATGAGGGCCACGATAAAGCTGAAAAGTAGTCCCGCACCCATGTCCCGCCGGATCTCTGTAGCGGTAATGCCTGAATAGGTCCCTCCGATGGTAATCCCTATGAAGAACTGCGATATCCAGATCACCTCGGCCGGTGGGCGGTGTGTAAGGAAGCCAGACAGGCTTAGTGTGGCGGCAACGATCATTGGACCGATGATTGATGCGCCAAACATCCCCAAGCTCTTGGCAACCTGCCAGCCGACAAGAGCCGCGGCCACTATCATAGCCGTCTGGCTGGTCGGAAGGTCTGTGATTGGCTTGCCAGGCGGAGCCGTGAGATCCAACCCATAGATCGCTGTTAGGAAAAACGGCGCAACTGTTACGATCACGAGCACACGTGTGGCATGTATCAGCGACAACGTGCGGATATTTCCACCTGCTTCAGCGCCTAGAATGAGCATATCCTGTAGCCCACCGGGCATCGCGGCGAAATATGCAGTTGGATGATCAAAGCCGTAGATGCGGCGGAGCAAAGGATATCCGACCCCTCCAATCGCCGCAACAAGGAATGGGATCAGGAGAAGAGATGGCGCGTAACGCGGTAGTTCCGCAATCATATCCGGAGTGACTGAAGCTCCGATCGCCACACCGAGGAACGTGCGCATGAAGGTGCCGACGGTGCCCATTCCCTGCAACCTTATGCCTGCTAGCGCGGCAAGCAGACATCCCAGCATCGGGCCGAGAAGCAGCGGAAGCGGCAGGCCCAACACAAGGAACAAGATGACCCCTGCGCTGGCAGCGAACACGGTGCTGATGCGGGGTCTTGTGATGATCTTCATGGAGCGGCGGTAGAACAGCGTATCATTGGCTATGCAAGTCACCATGGTCGTTGGGTCTCACTCGACCTGCGTATCTTGCCGCTACAGGACTGTATTTGGGAAATGCTTCTGCCGGAAGTGGAAATCGGCAAGGTGCATTTCAACATAGGCCTGTGCTGTGGTTCGCAAGTCAAGGCCATAGCCGGCAACGCAGGTAGCGACTGGTGCGAGGAATTCGTCCGCCGCTGAATATATGTTCCACAAAGCCAAGGCCCACCGAACGTGTTCAGTGCGTGCTTCCAGATCAATCGAATTCGATCGAGTTCGCCCCGAACTTCGCCAGTTGGCGAATGGCTCATATAAGCACAAGGAAGATTCGTTGGGCTTTGTTCGTGCAGGGTACCGAATCCCAATACCATCTCTGCAGCAAGGGTTCAGGCCGCGGCGCGGGGCCGGGAAGCGCTGGGCCAAGTTCCCGCGTCAGGGCGCCAACTCCTCCGCGGCTGCCAGCGAGTCGCTGATGACCGTTCCGTCATCCGTAATCGCTACTGCGGCTGATCGGGCTGGTGGGAGAGAGACCAAGTGGGCAACGACTGGTTCCATCGGCAAGTGGATAAATTCCTCGTTGGCTGGAATTCCGAAGCGCTTGAAGAGAAACCATCCCGGGAGTGACCAAACTCGAATAGGCACGATCGCCAAGAATGAGTTTGTAGGTCATGCATCGACTCAATCCACCACTTCCAATCCGACCACAACGCAGAATTCCGTCCGGAGTGCACACTGTTGTTTCCCACTTTGTGTCAGAGCTGAATTCCCGGATCAATTCAGCTGCTCCATGTGGGCGTAATGTGACGGGAATGTGCTGGCGTCTTGAAGGAGTGCTTTCAGACCAACCAACCAAGTTGCTTGAGAATGTCTACGTTGGAATTCTCCGATTCGGCGGCGTGGCCGTCACTTGCTGCCTTTCGCTATATCCAAGGAGTGCAACACCGGCCATTCCCGCAGCGGGGGCGTAGCCCGAGCTGCGGGAATGGCCGGAAGGCGTGGTCTGCGGCCCCCGGGCGCCGCGGATCCGGCCCCGGGACGGTTGTGGTCCCTTCTGTATGCAGGTTATCCGGGCTTTCCGGGCAACGCAACGCCTCCGCCGGGGCGGGTCGCGTCCGTCCGGGCGCAGGGAGGGCGCAGCCCGACCGGAGCCCGGACGGACGCGGTCCCGAAATCCATTCCACCCCCTTCCTGCGCGGCCATGCGCGCGGGCGGGAGGCGGTCGCGCGGCGTCAGGGAGGGCGGGCCTTGTGCAGCACCTCGGCGGGCGTCCGGTAGCCGAGCGCCCGGCGCGGTCGCGCGTTCAGGCGGTCCTGCACCGCCCTCACCTCCGCGTCGCTGACCGCGCGGAGGTCCGTCCCCTTGGGCAGGTACTGCCGCACCAGCCCGTTGGTGTGCTCGTTCAGGCCACGCTCCCAGGAGTGGTAGGGGGTGGCGAAGAAGAAGGCGGCCCCGAGCGCCTCCGCCACGCCGGCGTGGCCCGCGAACTCCTTGCCGTTGTCCGCCGTGATCGTGTGGACGGGCACGGCGGAAGGCGGCGGCATCTCCAGCATCGCGGCGGAGACCGCGGCCGAGGTTCTCCGGTCAACCCTTTGGAGAAGCGCGTATTTCGACGCCCTGTCCACAAGGGAGACAACCGCCCCGCTGTGGCCCTTCCCGATGATCGTGTCCGCCTCCCAGTCGCCGACACGCTCCTTCCTCTCCACCTCATCCGGCCTCTCGGAGATGTCGACGCGGCCCGGGATGTGGCCACGGCCCGAGTGCCGCCCGCCTCGCCAGTTCGGCCTTTTCCCGCGGCGCCGCAGCAGCAGGAACAGCCTGCCGCCCGCCTTCCTGTCGGCCTTCACACGTTCGTATATCCACTGGCGGCCCACCGTCCAGCCGCCCTCCAGACGCAGCCGTCCCGCGACCTGCTCCGGGCTCCAGCCCTCCGCCAGAAGCCCCTCCACGCGCGCCCAGCGGTCGGGCGTCATCTTCCTCGGGTTCGAGGAAGCCGCGCCGCGGCGGGCCTCCGCCCTCCCCTGCGCCTCGCCCGGGCTGTATCCCGAATCCCCGCCGTTACGGCGCAGCTCCCGCCAGACCGACGAACGGTCACGGCCCAGACGGGCCGCGATGGCCCCGTCGGAGAGCCCGCTTTCCTTCAGTGCGCCGATCTGGCATCTTTCGTCCCGGGTCAGGTGGCGGTAGCCCTCGGGCATGGCAGTCTCCTTCTCTTCAGCAAAGGGACTGTCGCCGCTTCCTGGCCGATACGCAACATCATGCGGCAGGAAAACCGGTCACCACCGCCACTGGTGTTGCACTTCAGGGTGGAATGGGGCTATTGAATCGTATGACCTGACGGCAAAGGTCACAAGCTACGGTTCAGGTGTCGTTACGCAGTGGCGGAAGGAAGGGGTCACGGGGGCGCTTGCTCCAGAACTGACTTGCCTTGACGCACAACCGCTTTTGGGATCGGTCGGAGTCCGGGATGCAACTGAGATGGCCAGGATGCCGGCGGCGATCAGTGTGTGCCGTTCTCGAAGACGGCATCAAGGCTGTCGGCGAGGAACAGAGCATCCAGCCAGCGGTCGACCGTCGCGGTTGGTGTGGCCCGGACCTGCTCAGCCCGCGTCTCGGGGACGTCGCCGAACTTCAGGCGGGCGAGCCGCAGCAAGGTCTCGGCCTTTGCCGTGGCCTCACCTCTTGCTTCTCCTCTCGCCTCACCTCTCGCCTCACCTCTTGCTTCACCCTCGGCAACCGTTCCCATCATGTCCTCTCGATCTTTCCGGGTTGTGCCCGGGCTCCGCCAGAAATGGAGCGGAATCCGAGGCGGCCAGGATGCCGGCGGCGATCAGTGTGTGCCGTTCTCGAAGACGGCATCAAGGCTGTCGGCGAGGAACAGAGCATCCAGCCAGCGGTCGACCGTCGCGGTTGGTGTGGCCCGGACCTGCTCAGCCCACGTCTCGGGGACGTCGCCGAACTTCAGGCGGGCGAGCCGCAGGAAGGTCTCGGCCTTTGCCGTGGCCTCACCTCTTGCTTCTCCTCTCGCCTCACCTCTTGCTTCACCCATGGCTTCTCCCCTTGCGATCCACGCCGCTTTCTGCTCCCTGACCAGTTCATCGGCAACCGTTCCCATCAAATTCTCCCATCTTTCTGGACGCGCGTCGCGGAGTGCGGCCTCCAGCATGTCACGGTCCAGATCGTAAGTCCGCGAGACGTAGACCGCAAGCTGCAACTCCAGTTCCGTCCCGTCGAGGGGGCCGGAAAGGACCGTACGGAGCACATCCGCCGGAACCGGACGATCCCGAGCGTGCTTCAGGGCGGCCAGAACTGACCGGATCTCCGGATCCTCCGGAAGATCTGCTGTCTCTGTCTGGCCAAGGTCGAACAGCACGCAGGAGAGCGACCTCGCAAACTCCGCTGCCGGACTTGGCGCCTCGACCATGTCGAGAACCGAAAGCGGACCCGTCCACGGACCCCGGCCGTGGTGAACCAAAAGGGGGATCACCGGAGGCAGGATGCCCGGGCGGGCGTCCGGCTGTCCGGCGTGCCAGTCCCAGATGCGCAGGACGTAGCGAGCCATCTGCAGTGGGGTCCAGGGGTCGCGTTCCGCCTTATGTTCGACGAGGAAATATATCCATGCCGGACCGCCGTCCAAAAGTTCGGCCCGGAACAGTGCGTCAGTCTGGTGGAGACGGAGTCCTTCATCCACGAAGCTCCCGGGAACGCGCTCAATAGGCACTTCTGCGACCAGGATGGCGACCTCCGGGGGGAGCAGGCTCCGCACAAGCCGGGCACCGCGCTCCGGTTTCGCCACCAGCGCCCGGAACAGACGGTCATTGGGTGCGCCGGGTTTCCTGGCCATCGGTTTCCCCCATCTTCCCAACCGCCGCCGTTACGTCATCCCGGAATTCCGCGAAGTCCGGACAACGCCATCCGGCGTCGTTTAGTGCGGTGGGACAGCTTTCCATCGGCGCTATCAGGAACATATAGTGAACATAAATCCCGAACACAATGACTTGGCCGAGGATTTCCTGAGAAAATTAAGTGAACGGACTTGAAAGGTGCTATTGGACTGCCGATGATTGCCAACTGGAACAAACATCTCCTGTTTTGGGGGCACATTAAGAACGACATTGAAAGAAATGTCCTCTGTACCTCCGTCAACGGGGATTGCGATTCGTGAATGCGCATGAAGTGGTTCGAGGATATGGAAGTAAGCGATAATGGCAGTTGCCTGATCTTTGGCGAGGCAAGTTCGTTCCGGGTCGTGGAGTACACACGGTTTCATCGATACAGACACTGACCTTCGCAGGTTGCGGAATTGCAAATTCGGCAGATCGAAAGGGAAAGCGGTGAAAGATCCCATAAGTCGCGAATATGACAGCATTCCGGAAATCGCGCTGGATTGGCACCGCGATGGCGCAGGTGCCGTCCTTGCGACCGTCGTTCAGACTTGGGGGTCAGCACCGCGACCTGTAGGCAGCCAGCTAGCGGTTAGCGGCAATGCAGAGATAGCGGGTTCGGTATCAGGTGGTTGCGTCGAAGGAGCTGTCGTTGTTGAAGCGGCCGATGCGCTTGAGGATGGCAGGTCGCGCATCCTTGAATTTGGAGTCAGCGATGACGAAGCCTTCCACGTGGGACTGGCATGTGGTGGGATGATCAGGGTGATGGTCGAACCCGTTGGGTCGCAGCTTCCGGAGACGATGCTGATGGAACTGTGCGACGCCAGGGCGAAACGGCACCCGTTGGCATATGCTGTTGAAACTGAATCCTGGACCCGGTGGTTGACCGATGCCAATGACGCTAGGCTTGGCGACGCGTTGGTCGAACGTTTCAGATCCGACAGGTCCGGTTTCGAGGGCAAGACATTTGTCGCCATCCACAATCCTCCGTTACGCATGGCAGTTGTTGGTGCCGTTCACATCGCGCAACCATTGATGGCTATGGCCCGGCTCGCTGGATATGACGCCGTAGTGATTGATCCGCGTGAGGCTTTTGGCTCCCAAGCCCGTTTTCCCGGGTCGTGTATTCTTCATGATTGGCCGGACGAAGCGCTGGTCGCACGTGGTCTCGACGCACGCACCGCTGTCGTGACGTTAACCCACGACCCTAAACTGGACGATCCAGCCATAGTTGCGTCACTGAAATCCGACGTGTTCTATCTTGGCTGCCTGGGATCGGTCCGCACGCACTCGAAACGCACAGCCCGGCTCAAGGAACAGGGGTTCAGCGACACAGACATCGCTCGAATTCACGCACCGGTAGGGCTTGACATTGGTTCGAAATCACCTGCCGAAATCGCACTGTCAATTATGGCGGAAATCACGCAGGCGCTTCGGCAAAGCAAATGAAGTTCGGATCGGTCAAGGTTGGAGATGCCGAAGGTACGGTCCTTGCGCATTCGCTGGTCGTTGCGGGAAAGAGGTTGCGCAAAGGGCGGACACTCGTTGCTTCCGATCTGGAGTTAATGCAGGAAGCGGGATTTCAGGACGTGATCGTGGCACAGCCGGATGCCCACGATCTTGACGAGAATTCCGCCGCCAGAATGGTTGCGGGAGCGATGGTGCCCGATCCGTCCGCCGCCAATCTTAGGTTGACAGAGGCCAGTACAGGCCGGGTCAATGTCTACGCCACGGTCCCCGGCGTCCTAGAACTGGATGTGGAGAAGGTCGAGTCGGCGAACCGGGTTGACCCACTGGTCACCATCGCGACTTTGCCGCGCTTGGTTCGCACCAGGCCTGGTGGAATGGTGGCGACCGTCAAGATCATTTCCTACGCAGTTGCTGACGTGTCCGTCGAGCGGGTGACCCAACGCCTGAGGGAGGCGATGCGGGTCCAGCCGGTACTGATCGAAAATGCGGCCCTCATTCAAACCGATACAGGGGCTGGACCAGGAAAAGGGGAACGTGCGATCAGGAGCAGACTGGATGCTCTTGGCATAATGTTGCAAGAAGTCGTGACGGTGCCGCACCGGATGGAGCCCTTAGCGGAGTCAATCGCGTCTTCGAGTGCGGGGCTTGTGTTGATTTTGACTGCATCGGCGACCTCGGATCCGTTGGATGTTGCGCCGGAAGCCGTTCGTATGGCGGGTGGAACGGTTACCCGGTTCGGAATGCCGGTCGACCCCGGTAACCTACTGTTCTTAGGTCATCAAGGCGGCAGGCCAGTGATTGGATTGCCGGGATGCGCCCGTTCACCAGCGCTGAATGGAGCCGATTGGGTGTTGGAGAGAGTCTCTTGCGGATTGGAAGTGAGTGACGGGGACATTGCGGCGATGGGGGTCGGCGGGCTGTTGAAGGAAAGCCCCAAAAGGCCACATCCTAGGGAAACGAGTCGACGAGGCTGATAGCCGGCCAAGTCAGAGCGCCAAAGACAGTTCAATGGATCGGATCGAGCGGCAAAAGGTTAACTCCGGTCGCTCAGATCATTCAGCATGTCCAGAAGCTTCTCCATCCGATCCTTGCCGAATTCAGCCTCCAATTGCGCAAATATGCGGTTGCTCTCGGAAATGTTGCGATTGATCACTTCACGGCCGGCATCGGTTATCTCGACCATGACCCGCCTGCGATCGTCGAAATCCGCGTGACGGATACAAAAGCCTTTCTTCTCCAGGAGTTGGATGATCCTCGTCAAGCTTGGCATCAACAGACATGCGGAATCGGCGATCGTGGTCGCGTCAGAAGCTCCATGTTCATCAAGGACGCGCAGCACACGCCACTGCTGTTCTGTCACCCCTGCGTCCACGAGCATTGCTCGGATCGGACCCATAACTCGTTCCCTCGCGCGCAATAGCGCGATGGGCAGCGACCGTGACGTCGCTCGAAGTTCGAAAACCCGCTCTTCGGTTGCGAGAGCCTTGGATCGCTTCATATACGGTACTTTGCCCATGCGACCTGCTTTGACAAGCAGACTTCTGTTCATTCGCCATTGACTATGTCCACATGGTAATTAACATGTTAATAAAAGGAGTCGAATCGTGCCACATCTAATCATTGATTACTCGGCTAATCTGGAAGAGGTGGCCGACATAGCTGGGCTTTGTGCGGTGCTTCGTGAGCGGGCGGCCGGTCTTGAAGCGTTTCCCATGGCGGGCGTACGTGTTCGGGCAATTCGGGCCGACCATGTGTCGATCGCTGATGGCAATCCGATACACGGATATGTTGATATCTCGGTGCGCATGCGCGAGGGGCGGTCAGAGCAAGTAAAGGAACAGGTGGCGACCGAATTGTTCGAGGCGGCTAAGGTATGTCTGGCGGAGACAATGGCCAAGCGGCCTGTTACGGTGTCTCTGGAAGTGCGGGAAATCAACGCCAGCTTGGCCCCAAGGGTCAGTACTGTTCGGAGTTGGATCGAAAGGAATTCCGGAGATGGCTAGCCTACAGGACAACCAAAGCCGACTTGAGGTCTATCTGAAGCCCTTGAAGGCAGAAGGAATATCTAACCTGATCGGGGGCAAATCCACCTCCGCCGCGTCGGGAGCCAGATTCCAGTCGGTCAGCCCGGTTGATGGCAGCGTGATCTGCGAGGTTGCCAAGGGCAGTGCCAACGACATCGATGACGCCGCCAATGCCGCCAAGAAAGCATTTCCGGCATGGCGTGACGTTTCGGGGGTGAAGCGCAAGGAACTCCTGCACCAAGTCGCTGATCGGATCATCGAACGCGCCGAAGAGATCGCACTTTGCGAGAGCTGGGATACCGGACAGGCGATCCGTTTCATGACCAAGGCCGCTCTGCGAGGTGCCGAGAATTTTCGGTTCTTCGCAGATCGTGCGCCTGCGGCCAGGGATGGGCAGACGCTCCCGTCGCCTACACTCATGAACATAACCACTCGGGTGCCGATTGGGCCAGTCGGGATCATCACTCCCTGGAACACGCCATTCATGCTTTCGACCTGGAAGATCGCACCTGCGTTGGCGGCAGGATGCACCGTTGTGCACAAGCCAGCGGAGCTTTCACCCATTACCGCACGAATTCTTGCGGACATTGCCCAAGACGCGGGACTTCCGCCGGGAGTCTGGAACGTCGTGAATGGATACGGTGATGACGCGGGACGTGCCTTGACCGAGCATCCCGACATAAAGGCGATTGCGTTCGTCGGCGAATCGAAGACCGGAAGCTCAATCATGCGTCAGGGCGCGGATACGTTAAAGCGCGTCCATTTTGAACTTGGCGGCAAAAATCCCGTAGTGGTCTTTGAGGATGCAGACCTTGAGCGGGCCTTGGATGCGGCGGTCTTCATGATCTATTCACTCAATGGAGAACGCTGCACCTCGTCGTCCCGCCTTCTAATCCAGTCAGGCATCGCCGAGGAGTTTACCGCTCGGCTAGTGGAGCGGGTGAATGCAATTCGGGTAGGTCATCCATTGGACCCGGCGACGGAGGTTGGTCCGCTCATTGACATGGAACATCTCGCAAAGGTGACCTCTTACTTCAACGTGGCGCGTCAGGAAGGTGCCGTGATCGCGGCGGGCGGAGATCGATTGGGGCACCGGGGTTGCTACATCAGGCCGACACTTTTCACTTGCGGACAGCCCGATATGAGGATCGCTCAGGAGGAGATATTTGGTCCGGTATTGACAGTGATTCCTTTCGAATCCGAGGAAGAGGCGCTGGAGATCGCCAATGGCGTTCCGTTTGGTCTTGCGGGTTACGTCTGGACGAATGACCTGACGCGGGCGCTCCGTTTCACGGACAGGCTCGAAGCGGGCATGATCTGGGTGAATTCCGAAAACGTTCGGCATCTGCCAACGCCGTTTGGTGGAGTCAAGGCAAGCGGCATAGGTCGAGATGGTGGCGATTGGTCATTCGAGTTCTACATGGAACAAAAGCACGTTGGCCTTGCGCTAGGTCCCCATCGGATTCCGCAGCTTGGAAAATCCCGCTGATTGGCGCCCGGAAAGAAAAAGGAGCAAGCTCATTCCTGTTCCAGCCCCTGTTCTATATCCGCCCTTTACCATCGTTCGACTTTCCCATGTCGAATACCGTGTGACTGACCTCGCTAGATCACGTGAATTCTATGTGGATCTGCTGGGTTTTCAGGTGACGCATGAGGAGCCGGGCGCTCTGTACCTGCGCGCAATGGAGGAACGTGGACACCATTGCATCACTTTGATCCAGACAGATCAGCCCGAGGTTGGCGTTCTGGGCTACAAGCTCTTCGACGAGCCCGACCTGGACAGGGCGGCAACCTGGTTTGCGGAGCAGGGATTGCCAGTGGACTGGGTTGAGAAACCATTCATGGGGCGGACCCTGCGAACCAGTGATCCGTGGGGCGTCCCGATGGAATTCTACGTGAAGATGGAGCGGTTGGCTCCAATTCACCAGAAATATTCGCTTTATAGAGGAGTGAAGGCCCTGCGGATCGACCATTTCAACCTGTATTCCGCTGACGTTGACGCACAGGTGGAATTCCATAACAGGATGGGGTTTCGAACGACCGAGTATACGGAGGATTCCGAGACCGGAAAATGCTGGGCAGTCTGGATGCATCGGAAGGGAGGGGTGCACGACGTCGCGTTCACCAATGGAGCGGGTCCACGGCTGCACCATACAGCATTCTGGACATCGAACGCGCTGAATATCATTGACCTTCTGGACATCATGTCGACCACCGGATGGTTGGATGCGATAGAGCGTGGTCCAGGACGTCATGGGATATCCAATGCGTTTTTTCTCTACGTTCGCGATCCCGATCTGAATCGAATCGAGATATACTGCTCTGATTACCAGACTGTTGATCCTGACCATGAGCCCATACGTTGGGATCTGAAGGATCCCCAACGCCAAACGCTCTGGGGGGCACCTGCACCAAGATCCTGGTTCGAGGAGGGAAGCGTCTTTACAGGAGCGACCATAAGGGAACCTGTGCTGAAGGCGCAGCCAATCATCGCGCCTTGAGAGGCGCTCGATATGCTGGAGAGACTGACCATGGCCGGCAAGGGAGTAGGTTCGTGAGATTCGCTTCGGTTCGGGTTAAGGGAGAGCGGCTTTATGGCGTGATTGCCGAGACTGGATTTATTGCACTGTCGCCGGAGTTTCCGCAGTGGCCGAGCCTTCGCGAGGTGATTTCGAGTCAGGGACTGCCTGAACTGGCGTTGGCCTCAGCGGGACGGGCGGTGACTCATTCCAAGTGGGAATATGACATTCCGATACCGGCCCCGGAGAAGATCATCTGCGTTGGCGTCAACTATCCAGATCGGAACGCCGAATACAGAGATGGCACCGAAGCACCAAAGTACATGTCGCTGTTTCCTAGATTTGCGCGGTCCTTTGTTGGCCACGAAAAGCCCGTGATTCGTCCGTTGGAGTCTGAACGGCTCGACTACGAAGGCGAAATCGCGATTGTCGTTGGCAAGGCAGGGCGCCGGATTTCGCAGGAAGACGCTTATGGTCATATCGCGGCGCTGACCCTTTGCAATGAAGGTACCATTCGCGACTGGGTGAGGCATGCGAAATTCAATGTCACCCAGGGCAAGAACTGGGACGGTTCGGGCTCCATGGGACCTTGGCTCGTTCCGCTCGAGGATCCATCCCAATTGGATGACGTTCGCATTACGACCCGAGTCAATGGAGAGGTCAGGCAGGATGATCGAACGGGGAGGATGGTTTTTTCGATTCGGCGTCAGATCGAGTATATCTCGACGTTCACGACACTCGTGCCTGGCGACGTAATCGTCACTGGCACGCCGACTGGTTCGGGAGCCCGGCTCAATCCTCCGGTCTTTCTCCGACCGGGCGACGTAGTCGAGGTGGAGGCCGATGGTATTGGCGTTCTGAGGAATCGGGTCGTCGACGAATGCTAAATCGGAAGGAAGTGGTCGCCGCTGGTAAGGCACTATTTGAAGCGGAGCGGTCCGGTCATCAGATCGGGCTTCTTACCCTGAGACATCCGTTGATGTCCATGGATGATGCCTACGCCATTCAGGCGGACCTCTGTAGGCGGAAGCTTGCAGCTGGAGCGGCTGTGATTGGCTGGAAGATTGGGCTGACAAGCAAAGCCATGCGCGATGCGCTTGGCATTGATATACCAGATAGCGGACGTCTTTTCGACGATATGGTGTTCGTGAATGGGGCCACTGTGCCTGAAGGAAGGTTCATCGAACCCCGCATTGAGGCGGAAATCGCCTTTGTGACCAAAGAGGCCCTGGCAGGGCCTGGCGTGACGCGGGAGGATGTCATCCGAGCGACTGATTACGTTGTGGCGGCACTGGAAATTCTTGACACACGGATTCTCCGACGTGATCCTGAAACGGGCGAGATGCGGAAGATCTGCGATACAATTGCCGATAACGCTGCCAATGCTGGCATCGTATTGGGTGACGTACGGCACAGGATTGATCGGGTTGACCTACGTTGGACGGGAGCGCTTGTGAGCAAGAATGGCGAGGTTGAGGAAACTGGGTTGGGTGCAGGTGTGTTGGACGATCCGGTTCTGGCTGTCGTTTGGCTTGCAAACCGCTTGGGTCAATATGGACAGCGCATCGATGCAGGCCAGATCGTGCTGTCAGGAAGTTTCATCCGGCCCATCGAGGCACAACCGGGCAGCCGGATTCTTGCGGATTTTGGCCTCTTTGGCCAAGTGACATGCGATTTTGGCTGAACCGCAAATAGGTGCCACTTATAATTATTGGGCTCTGCGGTTTACTTGATATATACAGGCGAAGTTCATGGATCTTAGTAATAGGCGATGACAATATATTTGCCGACTTTGTATGGATCTGATTTCGATAGTTTGTCCAAAGACCTGATCTTTGTCTATTTCGCCTGAATGCACATTTTCCGACAACAGTCGCCGCTTTTCTGCTTGCCTTTCCGGTTACGACCCGTTGTCCTTCGCCAAGCCCTGTCTTCGGAGGCGCTGCCGAAAGCCTTTGAGGAATACTTGGAGGCGGGTTCCCGGCGAACTGTGCGAACATTCTGGGCGCAACTGCTTTCCCCGCGCACCGCAACCACCGATGAAGCGAGGCCCGGAAACGTTGCCGGCGGCTGAGTTCCCGCCCCTGTTTAGACCCGCGGACCTAAGGCAACCCATCGATGGCGCGAGTCGAGAGATTTAACTTGGCATATGAGTGCCTTTCACTGGCGGCCGAAGGCTGGATGGAGCACGGATTCAATCGACGGAACGGTCGATTGACCATAGACGGAAGAATTGGATACATCGAACTGCATGCCGCTAAGAATCTGCAGCCTGGAAGAGATGTTCGCCGCACCGTATGACAGTTTTGTCGACGTGCGCTCGCCTGCGGAATTTGCCGAAGACCACATTCCAGATGCCATTTCCCTGCCGGTGTTGTCGGATTGTGAACGCGCACGGATTGGTACGATCTATACTCAGGAGTCTCCGTTCAAGGCGCGAAAGATCGGTGCCGCCCTTGTCGCTCGAAACGCTGCCCACCACATTGAGAATGCTCTCCTTGACAGGGATGGAAGCTGGTGCCCGCTGGTCTACTGTTGGAGAGGTGGACAACGCTCCGGATCTTTCGCATCCATTCTGTCGCAGATTGGATGGCGCGCAGAGACCCTTGAAGGTGGGTACCGCAGCTATCGCCGACTTGTTGTTGGGATGCTGCGCGAGTCACCGCTGCATCAACGCCTGATCCTGCTCGACGGAAACACTGGTACGGCGAAAACCGAACTTCTGGTCAGACTCGCGGCGCATGGTGCGCAGGTACTGGATCTGGAGAGTTTGGCCGCTCACCGTGGCTCTCTGTTCGGCGCAGTCGGTAAGTCGCAGCCGTCCCAGAAGTCCTTTGAGAGCGCAATTGCAAAGGCGTTCGTCGGATTTGACTCAGGTCGTCCGGTGGTGGCCGAGGCAGAATCCAGCAAAGTGGGCAATCTGCAGGTGCCGGCGTCATTATGGCAGGCGATGAGAGTGGCGCCAAGAATCAGGCTCACCGCACCGCTCGATGCCCGTGCCAGGTATCTGGCTCGTGCCTATTCCGACGTGACCAATGATCAACTCGTCCTCCAAAGTACCCTGACTGAATTCGCCAGATACCATGGTCGCGACCAGATAAGGGCATGGCAAGGGCTCGCTGCAGCAGGCGAGTTCGAATCGCTCGCCAAAGATCTGATGCAGCGGCACTATGACGTCCGCTATGGCAAATCGTGGGTTGGTCGTGAATCCAGACCATACGGAGAATTCGCATTCGACGATCTGACCGAAGCGGACATTGACCGCGCCGCAGACAGTGTCATGGAAATGGTATCGCGATACGGCTAACTGACTTCGATGAATGGTGCACCGTTGACGATTTCACCGATCCTCGCGGCGATGTAGCCCGCATTCCGCAGGGAATTGAGTCGATCTTCTGCGATGTCTTCCGGAACTGCGGCAAGCAGACCTCCAGCGGTTTGTGGGTCAAAGAGCAGTTCGGCAACCGCCGTCTTGGGAAATTGCATCTCCGCAACACTTTTCCGGTTTGCGGAATGAAGCGTCGAACGAATTCCTTGGGTGGCCAGTTCCTTCGCGCCTTCGAATAGAGGTATGGCAGACAGGTTGAGGTGTGCGGCAACTCTGGATTTCCTGCAAATGTCCATCAAGTGCCCGGCAAGTCCAAAACCCGTTACGTCGGTCATGGCATTTGCTACGGACAGGATCTCCGCGGCATCGCCCTGCTGCTGTTCCATCACATCCAACAACTTGGCCACCCAAGTGCCTTGCGCTTTCAGTACCATTTCGGCGGCCAGAATGGTTCCAGATCCGATGGGCTTGGTCAGAATGAGCATGTCGCCCGGTTTTGCACCACTTAATGCAATCGCAGGACGCTCAAGTAGCCCAGTGACCGTGAATCCGATAGTCAGCTCGCTCCCTAGCGAACTGTGCCCACCAGCGATTTCGGCCCCAGCGGCAGAGAAGACTTCCGAAGCCGCGCCCATGGTTTCAGCGAGCCAGATGCGCTGTTGTGACTCCGACATGCGTGGGAGGATCACGATGGCGAATGCTGCCTGGGGCTTGGCGCCCATCGCCCAGATATCGCCCATGGAATGAACGGCTGCGATGCGCGCGAATATCCATGGATCTTCCGTAAAGGCGCGTAGGTGGTCAGTTGTCACCACCTGCCTTGATCCTCCGATGCGAAGGACGGCAGCATCGTCACCGGGTCCACTTTCGATGTCATTACGTAAGCGGTGGGGCAATGAGGACAGCGTTTCCGCGAGCGATCCAGCGCTGATTTTCGCCCCGCAGCCGCCGCAGGGTGCGCCTTCAGCGATTGCCCGATCAAGACCCTTGGCGTATTCGGCAGGAGTTTCCAGCGCAGCCATTGCCGGCAGGTCCTGGAACTTGCCCATGAACCTCCGGTCAATTCGATCTTTCCAGTTCCAGAGCCATCGCCCCGAGAGCCGTCCGCCATGTTTGTCGGCAATCGCACTTTTCCCACCTCGTGAAATGAGCTTGAGGAAATCGCGTTGCGGGCGGTACCGCCGCTTGGCGGTCCCGGAGAGCGCGGCGCGGAGGTTATGGTAGAGCACAGGGGCCTGACGCACCGCAAAAACGCCAGCTTTGGGGCGTGCGGTGGGCAATTGTGCGCAGTCACCGGCGGCAAAGACATTTGGATCGGAGCTTTGAAGTGTGGCATCGATGGCAACAAAGCCCTGTTCGAGGACAAGACCAGTCGCCTTAAGCCAATTTTCCGGTCTTGCCCCGGATGTTCCGACTGTGAACTGTGTCGGGATTTCGGTTCCGTCTGAGAGCGAAACCGAGTCGGAGCCAACAGATTTGACGGTGACTCCCTGGATCAAGCGGATGCCATGACACTCTAGGTCCAACAACAGGGCTGTGCGTGCGCTGGCTCCCAGTCCGGGCAGGGCAATTGCCCTATCGATGACGGTGATCTCGACTGGCTGCCCACAGGATCTCATGGCGTGAGCTATGGCCAGACTCAGTTCGATTCCGCCTACACCACCTCCAATGATCGCCACTCGTGCCTCTGAGCGTTTCTCGAAAACCGCGGTGCGGAACTGGAGCCATGCGGCCGCGAAGGGTTCGAGAGGCTTGGCTGCGACGGCGAACTCGGCAAAGCCGGAAACGTCGGGCAGGCCTGAGCCAATGCCAGTGTTTATCGAGGCGATATCGTAATGAACCGGATGACGGCCGCGGATATTGATACGTCGGTCCGCTAGATCAATTGCCTCAGCGGTGCCAAGCACCAGCCGCGCTCCAGAGAATCGGGCGAGTCGCACAAGGTCAATCATGAGGTCATCCCGGCCATAGTGACCGGCGACAAAGCCTGGCAACATGCCTGTGTAGGGAGCTTCTGGGCCGGGATTGATCAAAGTCAGCCGCGCACCGGGAAGAGGATTCATGCCCCAGTGTCGCAGGACCAATGCGTGAGTATGTCCACCACCGATCAAGACAAGTTCCTGTGTAAGCGGAAATGTTTCCTGCATCATGCTGTTTCGTCTAGCGGTGGAAGTCGTTGGTGGTCAGTCTAGCGGGGTCGAATCGAATCCTTCGATCAGTGGTGAAGAACCGGAATTTGACGCATCCAGCTACGGCGGTGCCGGTCGCCGATGTAATGCGGAAATGCATACCGGTCGCAGGTCGCTCAATCAACCGGCAGACCGCTCGGGACTCGATCCGGTCGCCCCATAGGCCGTTCCAGCGCAGTCTCGCCGGTGAGAGCGTTCAGGAACGCCACAATGTCATCGATCTGTGAGGCGGTCAAAGAAGGCAGATCGATTTCTATGGCGGAAACCTGTCGTTCTACCTCAAACCGGTCCTCCCGCACCACGAAATCCGTGGATTCGAGCCATGGAGCCGATGGTAGAATTGCCATTTCGGGCTGCCAGTTGGCATTGCTTTCCAATGGATACAGGTGGTGGCGCACAATGTCCTCAAGCGTCGGCATAGCTCCGTTGTGTCCATAGGGGCCTGTCAGCGCGATGTTTCTGAGGAACGGCACGCGGAAACGATAGGCATCATCAAGTCTGTCGCTTTCGCCCATCCGTCCGACATCGCGCACTGCCGGATCAAATTGTCTGGTACGGCCAGGACCAAACTGTGGCAGACCAATTGCGTGGAACGTTTGGTCACTGAGAAGCTGGCCGCTATGGCAGCCTGAACAGCGCGCATCGCCGAAGAATAGCTCCATTCCACGCATCTGTTGACCATTGAGCGCATCTGCTTGGCCCTTGAGATATCTATCAAAGGGACTGTCGTGGTTCCGGAATTCGGTGGCAATGAACGCACCGATCGCATTGGCGATCTCTATGATTGTTACATCCGCAGGGTCTTCAATTTCGTCGAATGCGGCGACGAAGAGGCGACCGTATTCCTCGATTCGTCGTACGCGCTTGGCAATGATTGGCCAAGCGTGGTCAATGCGCTCGTTGATTGCGCCGGCGACTTCGTTTTCGCCCGGCTGGCCTGCCATTTCGGCGTCGGACGCCATCGGAAAGAGCGCCTGCGCCGCGAGAAGCGACTTGAGGCCTTGGGGAAGGAACTCCTCAGCAGGTGAGTTGAATCCGTTTCCGTAGAGATCAGAGATACTGATGCGGCCGTCATGAAACATGAACTGAATGTCGCGGGCTCCGAGGTTCCAAAGCGCTGGGGCGTTGCGTGGAATCCTTCTCTGAACCCGGTTTGCGCCTTCTCCTGCAGTTCGGTTCGAACCTATACCCATACCGCCTTCGCCAATGCCAAGAGAGAGGCCATCCGAACTGCCAAGGTCATGGTGATGGCAGGTGCCGCAGGAGATGTTCCTGTTACCGGACAGAATCTTGTCATAGAAAAGGAGCCGACCAAGTTCAGCCTGCTTTCGGTCGAACTCGATGAAATCGTCATCCGTAAGAGGTTCCGGAAGTTCGATTGCAAAGGCGGGTAGGGCGGAAACCAATGCGAGGAGAAAACCATGAAGTTTGGCTCGAGATGTCTTTTGCGCGGCGCCGTCTTCTGGTTGGGATTCTTGTTTTCGTTCCCGGTTCTGGCTGAGATCGAAGAGGCGCGGGATCTTATGGAAGCGGGTCGATTTGAAGATGCGCGTGAAGCGCTGTGGCCCGCGGCGAGGTCTGGCAATGCCGACGCGGAGGAACTGATCGGCGTGATGTATGCGCTGGGTCTCGGTGTGGAGAAGGACGAAGTCCGTGCCATGGAATGGTATCTGCGTTCTGCGATGAAAGGGCATCCAGGCGCGCAGTCGGGTGTGGGCTGGTACTATGAGGTTGGGATCGGGCTGCCAGCCCCTGATCTGGTTCGTGCCTATATGTGGTATGTGCTCAGCGCGATTGGCGGTGACCCCGACGCGGCAATCAGCCTCGAGGAAGTTGTGAAGAAGATGTCGGCGGAAGAGATCGAACATGCTCAGGTGCTAATAGATGATTACCGCGTCTGGCTCTACCCATTCCGGTAGCAGGAGCGCTGGAACTTCTCCAGTAACACTGCAATTGGGGAAGCCGCGGTTGGCCGGTTGTGTCCTCTGAAATACGATCAGTCCGGCGTCTGGAGCGCTGTCCCAACAATTCGTGCGTCGCTCTGTGAATGATTGCAGTCAATCTGGGGGGACCTGTAGCTCCGTCTGAAGCCATTGCATACCACAGCGGAATCAAGGGCTGTGGTCTACGCCCACAGGGAAGCCACGGGTACTGCTGCCATCCGACTGCCAAAAGGCACTCGGTCTGTGCTGTCGTATAGTACCGCTCCATAGGCGAATCGGTCACCACAGACGTCTGCCAAGGTCCGCAACCCTGAGAAGTCACTGGTTCTTACCGTTGCGGATGCCTTGACTTCAATGCCGGCCACCATGCCATCGTCCCGCTCCAGGACTATGTCCACTTCGTGAGTCTCCTGATAGCGGAAATGGTGCGGTTCCAGTTGCAGGTCTGAAACTGACATCAACCTGAGAATCTCGGAAAAAACATAACCTTCCAAAAGCGCCCCGAACTGGGTCCGGTTCGTTCTTAAAAGCTCGAAGTTCAGTCCGCGCGCGGTGGTAAGTAGGCCGGAATCAACGAAATGCAGCTTGGGAGTCCTGACAATCCGTTTCAAGGCATTTGAGTGCCATGCGGGCAAGACTGCGATCAGGAATATCTGCTCGAGCAAGGCAACATAGCGCTGCGCTGTCTTGTGGCTGACATTGATTCCTGAGCCCAGTCTGGAGCAGTTGACGAGTTGCCCGGAATGCTGTGCCAGCAACCGAACGAATTTTGGCAGTTCGGTCAGTTTCTCGACTTGGGCGATGTCCCTGAGATCACGAGCCAGAACCGATCTCAAGTAGGATCGTGCCCACTGCCGCCGTTGCCGTTCACTTTCGCGGGCGATTGATTCGGGAAATCCGCCGCGCAACGCAAGCTGGATGAGATCATCTCCGACGACCGCATCCTGATGGCTCTGTAGAGTGCCGGAGAACAGACGATCGAGAAACGTCGGGGTTCTTCCGGTGATTTCGGTTCGGGCCAAAGGCAGCATCTGAACCGTCTGCATTCGACCGGCCAAGCTATCCGCGACGTTTTGTAGGGTCAGTACGTTTGCGGAACCGGTCAGCAGAAACCGTCCAGGAAGGGGATCTTCATCCACTGCCATCTTTATCGCCAGCATCAGATCTGGCAGGCGTTGGATCTCATCGATGGTCGCTCGGTCAAGACCGCGGACGAATCCAGTTGGATCCGATCGTACGACATTCAAAACCGTTTGGTTGTCGAGAGTGATATAGGGTCGACCCGCATCCCCCATCTTTCGCACGAGAGTTGTCTTGCCAGACCGCCGTGGCCCCTCGATCAGGACGACCGGCATATGCGAAAGAGCTTCGTCTGCCCGCCGTTCCACAAGTCGTTGGTACATGCCACCGTCCGAATCACTGAAAATTGGAGTTTGACGTTCTGTAGATTGGGAGTTAATGCCTAGTATCCCGTCCGTGTTGAAGTGACGCCGGGGCGCCTGCCCTGTCCCACCTGGTACCGTATACTGGCCGCAACAGCAACCAACAGGCCTTCCGGATCGGGCGGATGTCCGCTGGCGGTTCCGGGGGGGCACCGGGAGGCGGCATTCAATGAGCACAGGTGGAAAGAAAATATATCACGCAAGGCTGGACGACGGCGAGCGGGCGCTCCTGCAGGGGATCGTCGACGGCGGAAAGGGGTCGGTGACGCGGCGCCGGCGGGCGCACATCCTCCTTCTCGCGGACGCCAGCCGCGACGGCGGCGGACGCGATGACGCCGACATAGCGGACGTCCTCGGGGCCGGGGCCTCGACGGTGGAGCGGGCCCGGAAACGGTTCGTGCTGGACGGCCTGGAGGCGGCTCTGGAGAGGAAGGAGCAGGCCAGCAGCAGGAGGCCCGTGCTGGACGGCGGGGGCCAGGCGAGGCCGGCGATGCTGGCCTGCTCGGATCTCCCCGAGGGGCACGCGCGCCGGTCGCTGCGGCTGCCGGGCGACAGGCTCGGCGGGCTGGAGGTCGTCGACAGCATCCCGGAGGAGACGGTGCGGCAGGGGCTCTTATGAGACCTTACAGGTCAAGTGCCCTTTTTCAAAACCTCACATCGGCGTCCCTCCCTCCGTCGGGGGGCGGCTTCCGTGCCACCGGGGAAGTCCAGACAGAACGTCGCGGTTCCATGACGCGCTCAACGACGCGTCCAGCCTCTTATCCGGTTCGGTTGGCCGGTGCCGGCCCCGTGACCATTATGCCCGATTCGGGCGGTGCGACGTTCCGGGGGGGGCGGGACCCATCCGGAATGAACGGTGCCGCTTCCTGCGGCGAACCAGGCCCCTGCACGGTCACACGCCCTGCCCGGGTTCCCCGGAGGCCCCGTCGGGCCGCCCGGGTGTTCCGTTGTTCCGTTGTTCCGTTGCCCTCCCGCTCTCAGGCCTGCGACAGGACGGCGCCCTCCGGCACCAGGCCGGTGGTGGCGAACCTCCACAGCGCCACCAGAAGCTTACGGGCCAGCGCCACGATCCCCCGCCTGCGCGAACGTCCGTCGCGGGCGCTCACGTAATCCCGGAACCACGCCGAGAGGGCGCTGTCGGGCTGGTGGCGCAGCCAGCGCCAGGCCATCTGCACCAGGTGCTTTCGCAGCATCGCGCCGCCCGCCTTGCTGATCCCCTGGTCGTTGTCGACGCCCCCGCTCGCGAAGGGCACCGGCGCCAGGCCCGCGAGGCTGGCCAGCTGCCGCCGGTTGCGCAGCTCCCGGTAGAAGAGCTCGCCGCCCAGCATCAGCGCGTCGTTCGGGCCGATCCCGCGCAGCCGGACCAGCGTCGCCGCGTGGTGGGCGTCCGCCGGCGCCGCCCGCGGTCTGTCAACGGGCGGAGCGGCCTCCTTCCCGGCGGCGTCCGCGCGGAGGCCGTCGAGGGCCCGGGCCGACGCCTCCAGCATCTCCATCTTCCTCGCCTCGACAGCCTTGAGTTCCGCGCGCACCAGCTCCAGCCGGTCGAGGATGCCCTTGATCTCGGCCAGCAGCTCCGGCGGCAGCGGCTCCCCGTAGCCGGTCTCCATCCCGCCGAGCCGCTCACGGAACCCCGGCCGCGCCGGATCCCCGGCCAACACCCCGTGCAGCCTCAGGAGCCCGTCGACGGAGTTCGAGAGGCGGCGGCGCTCCTGCACCAGACGCTCCCGCCGGCGCAGCAGCCGCTTCCTGTCCTCCTCCGCGACCGTTGGCACACGCACCCGCGACATCGCGTCCCGGTCGCCGCCGTCCCACGCCCTGAGCGCCCGGACCATCCGGCGGGCGTCGATCCGGTCCGTCTTCACCTTCTTTTTCCTCCGCACCACCTCGAGGCTCGCGGGGTCGCAGACAACCACCTCGACATCCTCCCCCTCCAGCCGCCGGGCCAGCCAGAAGCCCTCGTAACCGGCCTCGTACACAAGCATCACCCGGACATCGCCGCCGGTCGCCGCCCGCTCCCGCGCCCGCCCGAGCCTGCCCAGGAGCCCATCAACGTCCTGCGGCGCCAGCCTGTGGATGCCGGCCCTCGACGTGTCGGACGGATCGCCCACCGCGAGGATCCAGCTCCTGCCGCTCACTTCCAGAGCCGCGTAGACCGTGGTAACGTTCCCCTCGAAAGGGGTTTTCGAATCAGTCATCTTTCTCTCCTTTCACTCGGCGGGGGTTGCCGTCTCGCGGCCCCCCGCCACAACATGCTGTCTTCCTGTCAACACCCTGCACCGAATCACCCGCGAAGGCAAACGGCGGCCCGTCCCATGGCATCTGAAAAAAACGACATCAAGCCCTGGAGGGACCAGTGCTGGTGCATCCCGCCGAAAGAGAGCGCCGAATTCGTCTGCGCCATGGAGGACGTCCCGAGACCTGCAGCCGGGAGTACGACGACGGCACGGTCCTGGCCGTCATGGACGGGACCTCGAAGCAGCGGACGGGGGAGACACGGACGCCGCTGCCGACGCGGCCCGGGCAGCCGGCCGCATATGACTTCGAGTACGAGCGCAACGGCACCGCGAACCTGTTCATGGTGTACGCGCCGCTGGAGGCGTGGCGCCACGTGAAGGTCACCGACCGGCGCAGGAGGCGGGACTTCGCAAGGCTGCTCGCCGACATCGCCGACGTCCACTTTCCGGACAGGAAAACCGTCCCCGTGATGGACAGCCCGACACCCACAGGCTGCCGACGCTCCACCAGGCCTTCGGGCCGGCGGAGGCGTCGCGGCTCGCGGACCGCTTCGAGGTCCACCACACGCCGAGGCACGGCAGCTGGCTTAACATGGCGGAGATCGGGACAGACGTCCTCTCCCGGCAGTGCCTCGACCGGCGGATCCCGGACCGGGAGGCGATGGTGCGGGAGGCCGGCGCCTGGCAGGCGCACCGCAACCCGTCGGCGAAGCCGGTCGACTGGCGGTTCAGGACCGGGGACGCACGCGTGAAACTGAAGTCCCTCTATCCATCACAACAATAAGGTCGAGATACTAGACGAATGGGAATACGAAGTCAGGAGATTGGGAACAGAAGGTTTGCTGATTGGGAAGTGTGATCTGGATCAATGGGAGAGCATGGCTAGAAAATAGACAGGGATTGGAAAGTTAGTGACTGAAAGTCAGATGTGAGCGATCGATCAACCAAAGGCAGACACTTGCCATTTCGGGCAATTCCCAACCAGAAGAGGCGAGAGTGTCGGCTTCAATCCCGTCTATGACGGTTTGATTCTCGGATCTGTTCTGTTCCAATGGCTTGCAGGGCATGAAAGAGTCCCTGTCAATACACGGCGGCAGGGTGGGGTGACTTCTGACGGGGATGTCCGCTGCCGTTCCCTGAGCGGTGGGCCGAGAGGGGACCAGCGATGCCGAAGTTCCAGTGGCGGTTCTGATTTCCGGGTGGCCGCATCGCGGTCTCGCTCCGCCTTCACGGTCGGCCTTGACTGTGTCTGCGGCGGGTTGAAGGCGCGGTTTTCCGTGGGATCGACCGTTCGTGTTCGAGGCGCAATGATAGGTTCGGGACAGACTGCCCTTTTCCCGTTTGATACAAGCCGGGCCCGGTTATGGTCACGAGACTGAATTCCCTCGCTCGATAGGGAAACGGGTCTTGCGCAGTCGGTACCTTCGCAGTACGTTACCGGTCAGTTTCAACAGCGGATGATCGGGAACAGGAGACCGGACGGAATGTCAGGCATGGATGGAGTTCTGGAACGGGCGGTGACGCAGGGCGATGTGCCGTTCGCCGTGGGCATGGTCGCGGATGCCGGCGGAATCCGCTACTGCGGTGCGGTCGGTGAGGCGGCACCGGGCCGGTCGGCAGGCGAAGATACGGTGTTTCGCATCTTCTCAATGACCAAGGCGATTGGTGCGGTCGCCGCAATGATCCTCATCGACCGCGGGAAGATGGCATTTGACACCCCGGTGGCCGACATCCTGCCGGAATTCAGGAAAATCCAGGTGCTCGAGGGATTCGACGGCGATACGCCGATATTGCGCCCGCCCAAGACGCAGGCCACCCTGCGCCATCTGGCGACCCACACCAGCGGACTGGAGTACGAATTCTGGAATGCCGATGTCGCCCGATATATGGAAGCGAACAGCCATCCTACGATCCTGTCAGGCCTCAAGGCGTCGTTGTTCTATCCAATGATGACCGATCCGGGCACGGGGCTACGGCATCGGCATCGATTGGCTCGGTCAGGTCGTTGAGGCGGTGGACGGCCGCCGTATCGACGTCTTCTGCCGCGAGGAGATTTTCGAACCGCTCGGCATGGGGAACACGGCCTTTGAGCTGGACGATGCCATGACCGCCAACCTGTGTGATCTGAAGGTGCGCGGCGAAGACGGTGTCTTCGCGCCGTTCGAACTGGCCCCGCCGTCGAAGCCGGAAATGTACGGAATGGGTCATAGTCTCTATTCGACCGCGCCGGACTATCTGCGTTTCCTGCGCATGGTGTTGTGCGGCGGCGAACTGGATGGCAGCCGCGTCCTGTCCGAACAGGCGACGGCTGACATGACATCGGATCAGATGCAAGGGCTGACCTTCGAAAGAATGGTGACGATCGCACCGCCGGTGACAGCGGATTTCGACCCTTTCCCCGGTACAAGGGTAAGCCACAGCTTCGCCTTCATGCGCAACGACGAGGCGATTCCCGGACGGCGCAGCGCCGGATCGTCAAGCTGGGCCGGCGTGTGCAACACCCACTACTGGCTGGACCCCGTGAAGGGCATCGCGGCGGTCATCATGACACAGTCACTGCCATTCGTCGAAGAGCGGTTCATGGTAACCTACGCCGACTACGAAAGGGCTGTCTACGCCAGCCTGTGAAACCGGGCTTCGCGAACTCGCCGTCCTTATTGCTTCAGGCCTCCGCTCACTCGGTTTGTGGAGAGATCCGATCCGCAACAGGTGGCCGGGCATTTGTCCGCGAGCGGTGGAAGTCCACTCAACTGCCGCGACAGGAATATTTTCCAACTGAAAGTTGCGGTTTTCCGCCTTCGAAAGGGGGATCCGGGCGAATCACCCGCGAAAACGGCCCCGGACAGGACGCCTGCCGATCCGGATCCGGACGGGAAACGAAGGGAAACGGACGGCATTCCGACTATGTTTCCCCACCGGACCGGGGTAGTATCCGTAAACACGGAATGCATGAAAGGGACGTCCATGCCGCTGGACCGTGCTAGGATCAGGGAGTTCCTGGACCAGGACGAAGGGGATCCTCCGCCGGTTTTCGTTGGCCGCGATGCCATCCTTGCGGACATTCTGGACACGGCCACCCGAAAGGCCGGGCGACCGAAAGTGACCCGGGCCGTGCAGGGAGCGCCGGGCGCCGGCAAGACCTCGCTCCTGCACGAGATGCAGCAGCGGTGGACAGGCACGGGTGGAAACCCCCGGGTTGTAACCGTGTCCTCCGAATCCGTCAGTCACGACACCTCCGGCGTGATCCAGGCGATCATGGCGGCCGGCACCACCTCGCAGGACGGGTGGCGACGGATTCTCCGGGAACGGCTCCAAAGGCTGAAATCCGTCGGCGCTTCCGTGGCCGGATATGGGCTGACAGCGGAGTTCGCTGTTTATGGGGACGCGAAACTCCTCAGCGGCGCTATCCGTCAGGGACAGGAAAAGACATGGAAAACCCCTGTCATCGTCGCCGTGGACGAAGCCCAGGCTCTGGAGGGCGACCCCCATTCCGTCGCGGCGTGTTTCCTGCGGGAGATCCACAACGCCGTCACCCGACTGCCTCTGATCCTTGTAGTCGCGGGCCTGTCCGACACCGCCGGAAAGGCCCGTGATATGAACTTGACGCGCAACATCAACATTTGGGAAACCGAACCGCTGGAGGCGGCACAGGCAAGGGATTTCATGCGCCGTCTGGCGCTGTATTTCGGTCTCGACATCTCCCGTCACAACGCCCGACTGAATGACCTGACCGACCTCTGCGACGGCTGGCCCCGGCATCTGCGCCATGCCGGCGTGGCACTGGCGGAGGAGGCGTTGCGCGTGAATGGCGACATGGACCGCATGGGCTGGACGGATGTCGGACGGGAAGCCTGGCGCCTGCGCCAGGCCTATTACAAAGGTCAGAACAGCCCGGAGATGCAGGAGGCGGACATCCTGACCGCCCGGGTGATGGCGGGACTGGAGAATGGCATGCATGTCAGGAAGGTGGTGGAACTCATCGAGGAAAGTGTCGTTGACCGCCCCGGCCAACGGCTTCCGGATGGAGAGACCGCCGTCGGGTTCATCAACCATCTCATCCATCAGGGAGCGCTCTACAGAAATAGAAGTGGCACCATCCATTCCCCGATACCCTCGTTCAGGTCCTACCTGATCGAAGCCGGGACCGAACCGCATGCGGAAGCGGACGTACGGAAAGACGCCACAGATGATGACAGCACGGACTTCAGCCCCTGAAGGACAGGCCTATGCCCCATGACATGATCTGCCGCATCCGGTGGCCTTTCGTCCTTGTGCGTGTCCTCCTGCTGGCGGTTGCCTGTGGACGGGCATGGGTCAAGCGGATCAGAAGCGGCTGGAGATGGTGGCCATCCGGCAGTCTGGCCATGTACTCGACCGTGGTTATGTCTGGGTGGTGTTCCACGCGCCCCTGGGTCTGCTGTGGATCCTGCGGCCCCAAGGGGACAAGGATCGCTTCGGCAGAACCATCGATGGCGAGCTTGCCGTCCCGCGGCCGGAATGGCTACGGACGGCACGAACGCGGCGTCTTCCTTCCGGACCCGGATCTTGGCTTTGTCGCTTCGGCGGCGTAACCACTTGCCCTCCGCGGAGAACTTGTCAAATCAAGCTCCTCTGTTTTAGGAGACTGTCATGCCGGATCCGCACCCCATCTTTGATCAGTTCCTGGACAAAGGGCTGTACACCCTGGCTGAAGCCGCGATTCTCCTGGGAGCGAGAAAGCGGAATGTCAATCGTTGGATGAAAGGGTACAATTATAGCCGCGCAGGCGTTTCATACCGCAGCGACGCACTTTGGACGACCGAAATCCCGCGAATTGAAGATCAAGTCGAGTTGAGCTTTCGCGACCTGATTGAATTGCGGTTCGTGCTGGCGTTCACTAAAGCTGGCCTTGGAATGAAGGCGATCCGGCATTGCATGCACTATGCTCAGGAGTGCATTCAGTCTGATCGGCCATTCTCTACGGGACAGTTCAGGACCGATGGGCGGACCATCTTCCTTGAGAGTCTCGAGGCATCAGGCGATCCGAAGTTGCTTGATCTCAGAAAGCGTCAGTTCGCGTTCAGGTCATTGATCGAGGGAACCTTCAGGGATCTTGATCTTGAAGACGAAACGGTGGTGCGATGGCACCCTTTCCAGGGCAAGCGGACGATCGTGGTCGACCCTTCCCGCTCATTCGGGCAACCCATTGCGGCCGAATCAGGTGTTCCAACCGTCGCGCTGGCAGACGCCGTTGCCGCGGAGGGTTCAGTCGGTCGTGTTGCAAGGCTGTTTCATGTGGCTCTGTGCGAAGTGCGGGACGCAGTTCGTTATGAAACGGAGTTGCAGGCGGCTTGAAGGTTCTGGTTGACGAAATCCTTCTGCCTGCCTTGGCAGACTCCCAATCGGCTCTCTTCGACCCCGAACATCGTGTTGAGCATGTGTTAAAGCGCTACGGTTCTGGCGTTACCGACAGCGAATGGATCGTGATTTCCGGCGACTGGCGCATTGTGAGGAACAGGGCAGAAAAGGCGCTCTTCCGGTCTTCAAATCTGATTGGCTTCTTTCTTTCCCCCACTTCCACTCCGAAGGCCTCTGCAAGGCACCCGTCACGAAGAAGATGGAGCGGCTGATGGCGCTTTGGCCGAACATCGAGACCATCGCATCCACGATTGCGGGAGGAGCGATGTTCGAATTGCCAATGAAATCAACTCGCCTCAAGCAGATATAGAAAGTGGCGTGAATCACTCCGGCCCTACCGATCTGCGGTCTGCAATCGGCCACGGTGACCAAAGAAAGTGGACGTTCCATCGTCTTTGGGCGGCGGAGTGCTCACTACCGAACCCGTGCAACCGCATCGGTAGGCTACCCCGCCGAACGGGTGGGGCTGCGGGACTTGAAAGGCTATGCGATTCGCTGTCAATCGATCTTCATTGTCTTCTGGCTGACATCAATGTTCCGCGGCAACCGATCAAGTGAACGGCGCGGGTCGCCCACAGTCTAGATCGCGTCCAAAGGTGTTCGGGAGAAAGTCCTGAACAATCACGCAGTCAATTTCATAAGGCAAACGCGATTTTCCCGTTCGGGATTCTGGCCCAAGGCCGGGGTGCCTCTGGCCTCACCGAGTGTTGGCACATGGCACGGGAGCGGCGAAGCTCGGCAGGCTCCGCCTTCACCACCTTGCGCCGCACCGCAACCAGTCAGGCCGTCTTGACGGGCGAGAACCTGTCTCCAGTCGGAAAGCTGTTCGGGCAAAGGCGGCATTGCACCACAACTGGTTAGGTGCACCTTGCCGACGGCAATCTAGTGGAGACCGCCGAGAAGGTCGGGAGTATCATCGCATCGACGATGGAATTCGCCCGACCGAACCGGGTTGCTTGATCGATTGCAATGCCTTACATCTGGCGTTGCGACAACCAGCAGAGACCCGAGTCGGGTCACCTGCTGAATACAACAGCACCGATCCGGCGACGGTTTGGCCACCATCGCTTGGCGTGAATAGGCAGGACTTCTACGCATTCTCTGCGCGGTTGTCGCATGGCCCGGCACCATTTCGGTGCCGGTAAGCAATGCTCAACTCGGGAGATTGACATATGACACATTCGAATGGACGCTTGGCGGGAATCACGACCTTGGCCGTCGCCGCAGTATTCGCCTTTTTGGCTCTTTCTGCCTGCGGTGGTGGCGGGGGCGGAGGCGACACCGGGACCGCCCCGTCCGTGACCCTCACTCGTGCTGAAGCGCAATCCGCGAATCCAAGCGTGGTACGCAACGCCGGAGCACTGGTTGCGGGCAATCTTCCCAACTTCGGCAGCGTGACGCAATCGGCGAATGTAGGCGACGTTGCGGGCGTCAGTGGCGATGCCGCCTCGGCCTCCTTCAATGGCCGTGATACGCGTGTCACGGTTCGGCGCGTGGACGGTAGCCAGCTCGCCCTCGACACCGCCACCCATCGGATTGGCCGCGTGCCGTATGACCCGGTGCTGCCCGGATATTCCTATCGCGGGGACCTATTGCTGACATACACCGGCTCCAGCGCCACACTTGCTGCGGTCTACACGAACTGGAATAACGTCGATCCGACCGATTATCTGGCTGGCGGCTATTGGCTGCACCTCAATGGACGTACCAATCCATTGATGATCACGGGCGCCGAGGCCGGATCCTTCGTGGACGGCCCTGAAATCTCTGGCTCCCCGACACTCCCTCGCTTGGGGACGGCGACCTATCAGGGGGACGCTGGCGGTCTATACGTCTACCAATCGTCCAGAGAGTCGGAGGTCGGCGAGTTTACCGGCGACATGCGACTGACCGCGAACTTTGTCTCGAACACCATCTCGGGCTGCATGGGCTGCCGCAAACTTTCCGTTTCTGGAGGCCACACGGACCACGCGACCGGGCGACTCACGGCATTTTCCGGTGTCAGCGTTCCGGCGCGATTGCGTCTGGGCGCGACGCCCATCGCGTCCGACGGCACTTTCGCAGGCCGCAATGTCACATTCGAACGGGATGACGTAGCCGTGACGTCTTCGAGTGGATCGTGGGGCGGCCGGTTCTCGAACATCCCGACTGGCACTGGCGACCCCCGTCTGGCGGCTGGGACTGGTGCCGCTGAGTGGACCGATGTGAATGGAGGCCAAGGTGCCGCCGTTGGCGCTTGGTTTGGAGTCTTGAACTGATGCATTTGGACGCGGACCGGGCATATGTCGCCCGGTCCCGGCTTCACTGCGGCGGAAAGCCAGTGGTTCCCTGAGGCAGCCGCAGCGCGACCTTGCGGAGCACTCGGGCGACCTGAACGGAGTACCCAGGCCCTGTCCGGTCGCGTTTCCAATGCGCTATCCGATGGATCCGGCCCTGAACATATGCCCATCGGTGGCGCGGCCGTCCGGGCGACTTCCAGCCTGAGCCACCTGACAGTCCGCTCCAGCCCTCGGCCAGCCGTCCTCTCAAATACGCCCAACGCCCCAGCCTCATCCTCCGTTCATTCCTGATTCTGTGAACATACGAGGCCGGGCCGCCGACCTGTCCCACGCTGCGCCGCTTCAGTGAACCCCGCGCCAGAGCGTCATCGGGCCACAGCGCGGTCGCCGGATCTGGAATCCCGCTTTCCACTTCGCATATGTTCAGTATCCGTTCCCATCGGTCAGGTGGCGGTGGCCCTCAGGCATGGCAGTCTCCTCCTGTCAAAACATGGGGAATTTCGCCGCCTGCCGGCCGGTTGACGCCATCATGCGCCTGGGAAGCGGGGTCAGCACCGTCATTGGCGTTGCACTTCAGGATGGGACGGGGGTCATCTAACGGTGCGCACATGCTAAGGGCGACGCGGAATGAAATCCGGAGCCCGGCAGTTGTCATGCGCGATCTCGCCAGAAATCAGGACTGCAAAGTTCAGGGCTGATCGGGTAGGAGGGTGCTGGAAAGGTGCGGCGCCCATAGCACGTCCGCATTGTTAGCTGGAACGAAGGACAGGGCAATGATATCCAACACGGGAACCAAGAGTTTGGCGGTGCTGATAGACGCTGACAACACAAGCGCGAAGTACGCCCAGGCGATTTTCGACGAGATCGTCAAGCTGGGCGAGGCCAATGTACGTCGCATCTACGGCGACTTCTCAAACGGCCGTCTTTCCGGGTGGGAAACGGCCATCCAGTCGCTGGCGATCCTGCAGCATCAGCAGCGCAGCAATTCGAAGGGCAAGAACGCCTCCGACATCGCGTTGGTCATCGACGCGATGGACCTCATGTACAAGCGCACGCTCGATGGGGTTGTGCTGGTCAGTTCGGACAGTGACTTCACGCGGCTGGCACAGCGCCTGCGCGAGGAAGGCCTCTTGGTGTACGGGTTCGGTGAGCGCAAGGCGGTTGAGGCGTTCCGTAGTGCCTGCAACCGGTTCATCTACGTCGAGAACCTTCTCGATAGCGAACCCGAGAAGGGCAGGGGTGACATGGCTTCGGCCAAGGTCACGGCGGCGAAGAAGGAATCCCCGAGCAAGGCGCGGAAGATAATCGCGGATGCGATCGGCGAGCCGGATGCCGACGGGTGGGAGAACCTTGGCAGTGTCGGACAGCGCATCCAGGGGGTCCAACCGGATTTCGATCCACGTAGCTACGGCTGCGCGAATCTGAGCACCTTGGTGGAGAGGGCAGGAGGGTTTGATATCCGCAAGGAACTGAACGCGGTCCATGTCCGCCGCAAGGCCTCTGCACGAAAGGAATCACGATCTGGCAAGAGTTCGACATCGTGACCCCGTTGGATCGTTGTCTACCCGGATCTGATCGGCGCTCGGAAAACGATGCCTCGAGCGTCCTACGATAGCATTCCCATTCCGCGGTTCCGTATTTCGCCTTTTCGCTCAGAGATCACCTGATGGATTGTTTGTCCGTTCCATCCTGTCGACAGACCGTGATCTGCTGAAAACTGAACTCATGCTACTGGTGCGATCGGCTGACTGGAACTTTTCCTCCCCATTTACGGTTTGAATCGAAGCACTGGCCATTTTCTCCGCGTTCTCCCCGAGTGCCAGATCCTTCTGGGGCGGAAGCTGGGCGTCAGGATCGCCGGACCTGCTCGAACACGCGGACGGCACCAAAGCGAATGACGATCCTTTGGCCGTCGCCTTTGCGCCAGATGCAGAGATCCCGGACCGCATAGTCAAGACTGGCATCCTCGGATTTAAGCCTGCCGACAAACGCAACCTGCTGAATGCGCTCCCCCGAACTGAGGAGAAGATCATAGCTTTCATCCGGCTCGAAAATGTCGTGCAGCCCTTCCACGCGAATTCCGCTGCGTCTTTCGGATGAACGTCGTTCCCGCCATTGGAAGAAGAATGTCAGCAAAATGACTGCCGCCATCAGGAGAATTACCGCAACGGCAAACTTTCCGGAAAAGGCAAGAACGTCGTGCAATGGCATGCCGCGGATCCAAGTTGCGACTATGCCAAGCATGATGCCTGATGAAGGCGACCACGTCAATTGAACGCTAGCGTTCGGTGTGGCGATCGTATTTGGGTCTCTGTCGTCACGTTGATGCCTGAAACCATCCAAACCTGACCAGAATCGCAACCGGAGCGCCATCTTTGTCCGCAATATGGTGTCGCCTCTCTCACAACGAGAATTCCAAGCGCGATAGCCTTCCGCTAATTCCCTTTCCGACTTGAAGCGCAACACCATTGGCGATGGTGGCCTGTCCACCGTCTCCATTGTTTCGAACACACTGAAGATGAAGCCGCGGTCCACGTTCCTGTGGAACAGGTCACTCATGAAGTTGACGAATATCGTTCGCGGCCTGCGCCACCTTACTGGCTGTTCGATTCGCTTCGGCCACTGCCGCGGGTCAAAGCCCTGCTCATAGTGGTGTGAGGCAATGCCAAGCCGTCGCGCGGCGAAGCGCTCCCCCTTACGAAGCGCTTCCCGTTGCAGTGATCACGGCCACGGGTTGTCTTGGTGCAGCCGGTTGCTGGATTCCATGTTGCGCCGGTCCACGTGATCGCGGAATTGACAGCCATGATTCGACTGTCCGGCCAGCTCGAATTTGTGACTACCCCGGTTGCGTCAGCCAAATTCGTGGGTGGAGCATGCCTCCAACCCCTGTAGGGTACATTCCGCTTAGGACAATTGCATTCCGGCACGGCCATGCATTCGTGGTCCCGCGTTGCGATCCGCCTTCGGCCACTTGCCAACCGTGAGGAGGGCGCGGCCTCTGGCGTTGCCGACCCTGTTCAAGGTTCGAGTGGGTTCAGAAGGTCCACGTCCAATCCCACCATATCAGCGACGTTGCGTGTCACGAGATTCAGGGCGTTAACCCTGGCCGTCGCGGCCAGCAGCGCATCGATGACCGGAACCTGTCGGATCTTATTCATCCTGCCCCATTGCCCTGCAATGGGCATATCGACTGGCAGGACACGATCACCGACGCGCGACATCACGTCGGCGAACCAGACTTCAAGTGCCTCGGCCCTTAGGGTGTTGCGGCGGTGTGCCAGTTCCACGCCCTTGCGGATCTCGCCCAGCATCGAGGACCTGAGCCACAGATCGTCCCCGGCGACGGTGCCTGACCCACCACGCCGCCGAGGCCGGATCGCAGCGTTCACCCCTGCGTACTTCCGAGACTATGTTCGTGTCGGTGAGGAAAGTCATGAGGCGGCGTCACGCCCGACATCGCGTGGACCTTCGAAATCAATCCCTTCGAGAGGGGCTGAGGCCAGTAGCGCCTTGAACGCTCCAGCACACGGCCCTGCGATCCTCTCGCGCAGGATGGTGCGTGTTTCGGTCTCCCGCTCGGGACCGACCAGAGCCGTGCCGATGTCCCGCAAAAGCGCGGCGTCTTCCTTCCGAACCTGTATCTCGACACGCACGAAGCCCTGCCGCGGGCGGCGCCACTGGGTGACGGGAGATGGATAGGTGTTGGCCATGGCGTTCCCCATTTCCGGCAATTTTCCGGAAAGCTGGTCGGCGACAAGATGCATCTCGTGGCGGAATGGTTCCAGCCCTCAGAGTCCGCGGACCGGCAAGGGTAACGAATCCTGGCCGAAAGTTCGAGTCGCGTTCTCGACGCCAGCATTCGTTCAGCGAGGCGCAGCAGTGGTCACGGTGACGCTTCCGGGACTTTCGATCCATAACTTGCCTATGGTCTTGATGATGATCGGGAACGCGTCTCCAACACGGACCTTTGGGATGGGGAGCGAATTTACGCCGCAATGTATGAAGATGCGCGATTTAAGGACGTTCGGTGCCGTGCGATCCGAAAGAGAAACTCAAAGAGGGAACTGTTTTGGGTCTGATGTTTCCGAGCTTTGGGCCGGTTAAGTTGAACCGGTATGGGTGCTGTTGAGGGCTCCTGTGCCGCATATGCGCCTTGGACTGGACGTGGGCGCAAAAAACTACCTGTCGTTACAGCCAACGCTCATGTGATCGTCTGAATCGTGGGTTTCGCGAATCAATCGGATGTGTGGTGCAGGCATGCCTTGGCGGAAGTGAATGCCTGCCCGGGAAAGAGTGCCTCTGGAGTCGGAGCACCCATAGCCCATCGAGTCCACGACATTCCCAAAATCGTGGAATTTGGCCTTCTGGCCCGAACTGACAGGCACGGACTCCACTTTCCGACAGGTGACCCCACATGCAGGGGTGGCTGCTCCCGAAAATCAGCGCCAGCCGAATCTGAATTCACGGTTCGGTCCGGAACCTGGCTGGCAGAGCCACCTCAAGCAGTTCCACCCCATCGGTTGGATCGGAAAGACGTGTGCGCATATCGGGTGGGATCACGAAAGCGTCACCAGGTTCCAGTCGATAGGGATCGCGGCCGTCCCCTTCAAGTGTTAGCGCCCCGCTCATCACAAACGTGAACAGGATATCAGCATCATGCCGTCTCCACTGTGGGTCGCTGTCACCGCGTTTCAAGACACGGACATCCGCAACGCCGCCCGTGTTTTCGGAAATGGTTGTGTCCCGGCTGACGTATCCTGGAAGACGATGCGCTGCCCACACCGCCCGGTCCGCCTCATGGTGCACGAATTTCTGGCCGCTCCATTCACGGTCCGGCCGAATGTGGGGCGTCGGTAGAGCCATATCGTGGTCAATCGTGGTAACGTGCTCGGCCGGCACCCCAATCTCGATGACCTCGACGTTGTCTGAAGCGCAGAGCACCCTATGCCGGATTTCCGGAGGCTGTATGAAGCAGTTGCCCGCATGAAGCCGGATGGGTGGGCCTTGGTCCTCATATACGACATCGACCCAACCGCCGATGCAGAAGATGAGCTGGAATCCGACTGTGTGGTAATGCACCATGTCCGGAACCGGGCCGCCATCAGGAATTCTGATATGGCTTGCGATGATCGAACCACCGAGGCGATCGGGAATCAGGTCTCGATACTCCATGCCCGCGCGCCCAACGATCCAGGGGGCCTGATCCGCCAGTCGCCGGACGACAAAGGAATGTAATGTCTGAGGCAGCACCAACGGCGGATTGAGTTCGTCTATTATGATGCGGGTGCCGTTCGGTGCCGAAAGCTCTCGCTTTCCTCCCGCGAAGGTCTCAGGATCTTCCGTTCGAATTAGGACCGTTCCGGGACTTTCGGGCGCACCAGCTTCAAGCCGAAGCCGAAGGCCATGGCCGGAGAACACCGCGACCCTCGGGTTATCGGCGGGATAGATCGTGTCAAGACGCATACCTAGAGTGTCGGTGAAGAACTGCAGGTCTTCCCGGAGATCCTTGGTCGGAAGCCTGATTTCCGCTTGGGTTTCTGCCATCTCGACTCCCCTAATGGTCTATGTGCAGATTATTCCCTGTACCGGTAGGTCGCAATTCACCAATTGCCGGATGCTGACGACGGGTGGTTGGCGATGCCCGGATCTGGAGTTGCCGAGAAACGGGAGGCGGGCAGGAAGTGGAAACACCCGTACATCACCAGCTTCGTTCCAATCGACATATGCATAGTCCCGGTTCTACAGTCTGGACTGAGAGGATCGCCTGCCTTGTGCCCTTGATGCCCGTTCCCGAACTGCCCTGGAAGCGTTCCACAGGCCTTGGCCTGTCGTTGCGGCGTCGTAGAGCGAAAACGGTTGCAATCCCCCATAAGTCCACTAGTTTCCGCACGGTGAAGATGCGCAATGCATCAGCTTTTCGAACCAAAGCGTCTCCAACTAGATTGCTGACGGTCAACTTAAAGGGAAGGAAAAACCGACATGAAACGCCGTAGTTTTCTGAAATCCGCAGCGCTTGGGGCCACCGGCGCAGCTCTCGCTGCGCCGATGGTCAGCGCCCAGAACGCGACAACGCTGACGATCGTCTCGACCTGGCCGCGTGATTTCCCCGGTCTCGGTCTTTCGGCGCAACGTCTGGCGCAGCGAATTGTCGATGTTTCGAACGGCGCAATCCAGACCGAGTACTTTGCTGCCGGCGAGCGCGTCGGGGCATTCGACGTTTTCGACGAAGTGGCCAGCGGCAACAGTCAGGCCTACATCGCCGCCGACTATTACTGGATCGGCAAGCACCCCGGCTTCGCTTACTTCACCTCCGTGCCTTTCGGAATGACCACGCCTGAGTGGAACTCTTGGATCAAGTTCAGGGGGGGGCAGGCAATGTGGGACAAGCTGTCCGGTGAATTCGGCTTGAAGGCCCTGGCCTGCGGCGCAACTGGCGCTCAGGCGGGAGGATGGTTCAACAAGGAGATCCTCAGCCCAGATGATCTCCAGGGACTGAAGATGCGTATTCCAGGCCTCGGCGGAACAGTTATGTCCAAGCTTGGCGTATCAACGGTCTCGCTGCCTGGTGGTCAGATTTACGAGAACCTCGTGTCAGGTGCTGTCGAGGCCACCGAATGGGTCGGTCCATTCAATGACTACTTCATGAAGTTCTATGAAGCCGCCAAGTTCTACTATACTGGTGGTATGCATGAGCCAGGCGGCGGCCTTGCATTCGGAATGAACGCCTCGTGGTGGGGTGGCCTGTCAAAATATGAGCAGGATGTCATTACTGCCTGCTGCTACGAAGAGCATGCGGCCCAACCGGAGGAAGCTGGCGCGTTGAACGGCGAATACCTCTCCCGCTTGGTCAACGACCACGGTGTCGAGGTCAGGCAGTTCAACGATGATGTGTGGGACGCCTTCGGTGACGCGGCTGAGGAAGTGTTTGCGGAAACACGGGAGCACTCGGCGCTGGCGGCGGAAATCAACGACGCTTTCCAGGACGCACTGAAGGAAATCGGTGCCTGGCGCGCTGCCGCAGAGGTTGAGTTCTCGAATCAGCGCAACCGCATATTGGGCCTCGTATAGGCCCTGAACCTGCGACCGCAAATCTCTGGAAGTCGACTGGAATGTCGACTTCCAGCCCATGCTACGGTTCCCCGCACCTTAGTGGTGTGGGGGACCGAATGAGCTTGACCTGACTTGGGGATTGAGATGAGCCAAGCACCGGACCTGGCGGGACCGTCCCCGTTCGGACGTCCAGCACCGCTTGTGCGAATGTTCGGATGGTTCATGCTTGCACTGCTGGCGGGGTTCTTTCTGAACAACATTCTAATTGTCGGATTTGACTTTCCTTCGCTCGACGGCCCCTTTGGGGACGATATCAGAGCCTGGCTTTTGATTCTGGTCTACGCGTTTTTTTTGGGGTCATCGGCAGTGTTCGTCCTGTGCACGCCCGACAGAGCACTGCGCTATGACGCGCGCAAGATCAGCGATTTCAATGCATACCTGATCCGAGGCTGTTTTTTTGCCGTGCTGTTTACTGGCATCGCCGATGCGATGATTGCATTCATCCGTGTAGAGGGGCTGTTGACTGTCGTCTTTGGAACGGAACTTGGTCAGGAACTGCTCAGGTCGCGTTTCATTGGTCCCGCCATCCATTTTCCACTCGCGATTCTTGGCTTCGTTCTGGCGCTATTCACCCGCACGCTTGGCTTCATCTGGCTCGCCCTTCTGATTGTCATCGCCGAACTCCTGATCGTCTTTTCGCGTTTTGTCTTTTCTTACGAACAGGCGTTGATGGGCGATCTGGTGCGTTACTGGTATGCCGCGCTGTTTCTCTTCTCATCTGCATATACGCTGCTGCATGAGGGACATGTGCGGGTCGACGTTCTGTACGCGGGCCTGGGAACGCGGACGAAAGGTCGTGTCAATGCCATTGGCGCAATTCTGCTGGGCATGACGACGAGTTGGGCCATAATCCTGATTGGGATGGGCAGCAAACAGGCCATCCTGAATTCGCCGGTGGCGAACTTCGAGGTCAGCCAGACAGGCACCGCTGGAATGTTCATCAAATACCAGATGGCGGCATTCCTTGGGATATTTGCGATCACCATGCTGATCCAGTTCGTTAGCTATCTGTTCGAGGCGGTTGCGGACGCGAGGCAGGAGCCTGGGCATGTTGAACATGAGCTAACTGGACATTGAGGCGGCACGATGGAACTCTTTTTCCTTGCCATCCTGATCATCACAATGGCCGTGGCGCTGGGATCTGGTTTTCCCGTTGCCTTCGCACTACCAGGCGCCGCCATCATCTCGATCGTCCTTGCCGCGGTCTCTGGATACCTATTTGCCGGTGGCAATGTTGATGCCTTCTTTCATTCGGGAGGGCCATCGCAATGGCTAACGGCAGGGGTCACGAATCTCCGGGGCGTATACTGGGAGGTCGAACGAGATACGCTGATAGCGATTCCACTTTTTATCTTCATGGGAATCATGCTGCAGCGATCGAAAATCGCCGAAGACCTGCTGGTGACAATGGCTCGGTTGTTTGGACCTGTCCCCGGTGGCCTTGGCATCTCCGTTGTGTTCGTCGGTGCGCTGCTCGCCGCGACGACAGGCATCGTGGGTGCCACAGTCGTCGCCATGGGTCTGATTTCGCTTCCAGCCATGCTGCGGAACAAATACTCCCCTTCACTCGCCACAGGCACGATTGCCGCTTCAGGCACTCTGGGACAGATCATTCCGCCATCCATCGTGCTCATCATTCTCGCCGACCAACTGGCGGGAGCGGCCGATCAGGCCTCTACCGCCCGCAAGGCGTTACACAAGGAGGCGACAGGCGAACTGACCATGCCGTCGATATTCGACGTGACGTCGACAAGCGCCGGCGAGATGTTTCTTGGAGCGTTTGTTCCCGGCATAGTCCTTGTTCTGATCTATATGCTGTTCATTCTGGTTCTGGCGCTGATACGGCCGAAATTCGCTCCGCCGGTACCATATGACGGGGCCTTGGATGCCCGTTTCTGGGGGAACGTCATTCTATCGGTTGTCCCGCCGCTGACGCTGATTTTCCTCGTGCTCGGTTCGATTATTTCGGGCATCGCCACGGTCAACCAGGCCGGTGCCATCGGTGCGGCAGGAGCGTTGATCATGGCGGGCTACAGGCTTGTCCAATCTGGCCGAACGACCTTTTACCCTGCGATAATGGCGCTGGCCGGTCTGGCAGTGATCGCCTTTGCGTTGGGCAATTACAATATGAACGTCAAGTCCGTCATGGCGCTTGGCAGCGATCCGACCGGCCTGTGGTTGGGCGGAATTGGGACCGGACTGGTTCTCGCTGCGCTGATCTGGTCCGGCATTCGCGTACTGCTCATCGAGGACACACTGCGAGAAGTGATGGTGGAAACCGCAAAGACCACGTCACTGGTGTTCATCATCCTCCTTGGTGCGGCCATGCTGACAGCCGCATTCCGCGCATTTGGTGGTGAGGAACTTGTCAAGGAGTTCCTGACATCCCTTCCCGGCGGGTTCTGGACCCAGTTCGTCATCGTGATGGCTGTGATTTTCGTCCTCGGGTTCTTCCTTGATTTCATCGAGATCGCTGTGGTTGTCGTACCAATCGTAGCGCCAATCCTTCTCGCGGATCCACAGGCCAACATCACTGCGGTTTGGCTGGGTGTGATGATCGGCCTGAACATTCAGACATCGTTCCTGACTCCACCGTTTGGGTTCGCCCTATTCTATCTGCGGGGGGTCGCACCTGCCGTGGTGAAGACGGTCCAGATCTACAAAGGAGTCATCGCGTTCATCTGCCTGCAGCTCGTTGCGCTCGGAATCGTTGGCTACTATCCACAGCTGGTGAATTACCTGCCGAGCCGGGCTTCGCTTCTTGGCGAAACGGCGCCGCCCCCGCGAAACCCGAAGCTGCAGCTTTGCCTGGAGGACTATGTAAGGGTCAGGCTGGAAACCGACCGGGATCAGGTAAGTGCGGCGATCGCGGACGCTCGCGATCTGGATCTCTCGGCACTGCCCTCAGGGATGGCCAGGGAACTGGGCGCCGCCTTCGAGAGTGCTGAAGACGCGCTCGCGCGACTGGACGAGGTTTTCGTGGCACATGCCGCTGTGGAGGAAGCCACGCCGGAATATCGTCCACAGCTTAGCCTCGCGAGGGATCTGGAGAGACGGATACGTAAACTCGAAAGGGAGGCCGAGGACCTAAGGAGGAGTGCGGGTTATCTTTCGGAAGGGTCACAAGCGGACCGACGTGCGTCACTCGAGGCGGAGGCGGAAGAACTGCTGCACGAACGGGAGGTGATAGCGGCTGGCATCCCAGATGACTGGAACGATATCTATGAGCGCTTTAGCGCCTTGGTCACCGCTGAGGACAAGGCTCGCAGCACCTACCGCCGCGCAGCGGATGGAGCTCACGAAGCCGCGGCGGAGTTTTTGGCGATGATAGATTCGAATGAAGCGTTCTTTGGACTGGAAGACAGCCTTTCCGCACTTCAGGATGTCATTGCCAATGGTGAGCGGCAGGAAGCCGAAGATGCGGTGGACGGGATGGCAAAATCATTCGCACCGATACCGGGGTCAAACGATGTGCGCTCCGCCCTGTCAAAGGCAAAGCGGTCGCTTCGTGAAGGCAGGGAGGACCGCGAGAAGGCCATGGATGAATGGAAGCGGGCTCTTGATGAGTACCGTGCGCAGGTCGACTGGCGCCGTGCGGCCGAAGGTGAACTTGAGGATGGCGTCAGGGTCTACCTTCTTGCGATTGCCGAGACGATCGGTTCCCGTCAGCAGGAGAGGCTCAGTCGCGACCAGGCAGTGTCTATCGCCGGATGTAACGCGGTCCACCATGATATTTCATTGCACTTCTAGCTGATTCCGACACAGTCAGGTCCGAGGTCCGAGAGGCGTGGTGCGTTGGATGATTGCCTCCACGGCAGCGGTGATGGCGTCTTCGGTGTGCTGCAGGTCTGCCTCGTCCAGGGCCAGGGATGGATAGAGTTTGCTTGGCGACTTAAGCACGCCGTTTTTCCGAAGCGCGGCGTTGAACGCCGAATTCCTGTCGTCGTCCGCGCTCAATACGTCCCGGTAGTTTCGCACTGGCGCATCGATGAAGACGACGTCGAATAGAGTCGCGTCACCGATGATCCGATGGGGAACCCCAGCGGACTTCAGGTGTCTTGCGAGCATTTCCTGCACGATCTCTCCGTTTCGGCGCAGCCGTTCATATTGTCCGCTGCGGCGCAGGATCTCCAATGTCTTCAGCCCGGCGACCGAGGCTATGGGATTGCCGGAAAGCGTGCCAATCTGCATCAACCATCCGGCGTCGTTGGCCTTGGACCTGTCGAACAGCTTCATGATGTCCTTCGATGCGCCGATGGCGGCGAGCGGGAAGCCGCCACCGATGACCTTGCCAAGCGTGCAGATGTCAGGAACCACCCCATAATGCTCCTGCGCTCCTCCATAGGCCAGACGGAAACCGGTGACGATTTCATCGAAAACGAGCAGGATACCTGATTTCGTACATTCCGAGCGCAGCGCTTCAAGGAAGCCGGAGACCGGCGGAACAATGCGTTGCAGTGGCTCGACGATGACCGCGGCGATCTCATTGCCATATTCCGAAAACAGCGAGACTGCCGATTCGATGTCATTGAATGGCGCCACCAGCATCTCGGCACGTAATGACTCAGGGATGCCGGCACTGTCTGGCACTGCATCGGGGAAGTTGACCAGTCGCGTGGGCGCGAGTGACATCTGCGCCTCAGCCGACATGCCATGATACCCACCCTCGAATTTCAGAATTCTATTCCGGCCCGTGACCGCGCGTGCGAGGCGCATGGCATACATATCCGCTTCGCTGCCGGACGAGACGAATCGAATCTGCTCGATACAGGGGACGGCTCGGACGATCTCCTCCGCCAGCTCTATACCCGCAGCGTTGCTGGTGAAGAACGTCTGCCCCTTCGGCAACTGCTCCAGCACCGATTCCAGCACTTCGGGATGGCTGTGCCCAAGAATCAATGGGCCTGAACCGATCAGGTAATCGACATATTCCTTGCCGCTTTCGTCCCAAACCCTAGGCCCGTGTCCATTGCGTATGATAATTCCCGGGTCGAAATTCCCGAACCCGCCTGCTGGCAGGACCTCGCGCGCGCGTTGGATCCATTCGTGCTGTGTGTTGATGGTCTGCATGGACGGCTTGTTCCTCTTTGTTTTGAAGTCAGGTTTCGGTGAGCTTCCACATGACCGGGTTTCCTGGTCGGGTCGCGCCAGAGGTGGGCAAGGCTTCATTCATGGACGGCGATTGGTGCCCCAAGGAGATCAGGATCCGGCTCAACTCCGAGACCGGGACCATCAGGCGGTACGATTCGGCCGTTCATTCTGGTTGGCGAGTCTGGGGCAAGGCGTGGCGTGACATAGCCGGAAAGGTCGCAGGTATTGAGCAATAGTCGTGGATCCGTAGCGGCGGCGAGGTGAAGAGCTGCGGCTGTAACGATGTCGGACCCCCATGTGCATTCGATGCACATACTGGTACCGAGATTCAGGCATATGTCGCGGGCCGTACGGAGCTTGGACAGACCGCCAAACTTGGAAAGCTTGAGTGCGACCGCATCAAGGACTCCAAGGCGGTGGGACTCGAGGAGAGTCGGCACGTCATGGGCCAGTTCGTCCATCTTCATGGGAAGTCCGGTCGAGGAGCGGACAGCGGCGCATTCGGCAAGTGTCCTGCATGGCTGCTCAAGCATCACATCGAGATGCCCCACCGCCCGTGCCACACGCGTGGCCTCCAGACGTGTGGCGCCGCAGTTCCAGTCACCGTAGACGAGCGGGCCATGGCCAACCGCCTCCCGAACCTTTGCCAGCCTTTCGACATCCGTTTCCCAGGTTCCGTCCGCACCCAGCTTGACCTGGAATTGCGCAATGCCCGCTGCTTGGGTTTCGCGGGCGATTCGGGCCATCTCATCAGGGGCAGTGCAGGTGATGGAATGATAGAGTGGCAGCGTTGCCTGGCGCTGACCACCGAGCAGGGCGTGAAGGGGCAGGCCGGCGGCCTGTGCGGTTAGATCCCAAAGGGCGGTATCGATGGGTGATTTGGCGTAAGGATGGCCCTGCAGGTGGGCATCTAGCCGGACCATCAGGGCTTCGGGCCCGATCGGGTCGACACCTATGATCAGCGGGGCCATCTCTGCGACTGCTGGGACGATGCCCAGGGAATAGGCCGGAAGGTAGTGGGGAAGCGGGCAAGCCTCTCCCCAACCCGTGTGGCCGGAATCCGTGTCCAGAGCGAGCACTACGGTGCTGACTGTATCCGCAGTCTTCTGGTCGGCCATATAGTAGGTTTCCCGGCTGGTGAGTGATGCCTGCCAGAGGCGGATGCGTTCGATTCTCATGACGTGTTTCCCGATTGTCTCACGGATGCAGGTGACTCTGACTGCAGGCACTCAAGCGTAGGTGGCCACAGGCGAGCCTAAGGAACTCGGGTTGGGCTCCACCCCAAGACCGGGAGTTTCGGCAAGCTGCAGATGGCCCTGCAGATTTCGTGGCCCGCGCCCACCTGCAACGTCATCAAGGAGCATGTCCTGGCAGGACCAGACGCCAAGCAGGTGACGGGCGGGAACAGTTGCGGCAAGATGAAGGGCTTCGGAGTCAGCAAGGACTGAGCCACCGGTCGCCATAACGAACATGTCAATGCCGTGGGCAAGCGCGATATCGCGTATCCTTGCCGCTTTCGTGAGGCCACCCACCCGGTTTAGCTTTATTCCGAATACTTCGGCCAAACCGTTTCGGGCAGCGCGGGCAGCATCCCGGAGCGTGACAAGGCATTCGTCGATGCTGACCCTCGCCGCGTGCAGTGGTCGGATGGCGGCAATGTCATCAAGTGTTTCACAGGGCTGCTCAAACATTGCACCCAGATCTTCTGTGGCTTTCATGACCCGCAGGGCCTGCTGCCGGGACCAACCCCGATTCACATCGTATAGGATGCGTTCGCCCGGTGGTCGGTTCGCTTCGATGTCGCGAATGCGTTCGATGTCTCCGGCGGGTTCACCTCCAATCTTGACCGAATGCGCGACGTAACCTCTGGACCGGAATCGTTCCATGGCTTCCCTGGTATCTTCGATCGCTGTTGTGCCTATGGAGCTTGCGATCGGAATGTGGGAACGGCTTCCTCCGCCCATCAAGTCAGCGATGGGCACACCCGCCGCTTTCGCGGCGATGTCCCAGCAGGCCATGTCAATTGGCGACTTGGCGTATAGGTGACCCGGAAGCGCAAGATCCATTGCGCGTTCGACCTCGAGCGTCTTTCGGGGATCCAGGCCGAGAACAAAGGGGGCCATGGTCTCGAGACCAGCGCGGATGCCAGGGCCATGGGCAGGAACGTATGTATGACCCCAAGGTGTGCCTTCGCCCCATCCAACCAGACCGTCGTCTGTATCAAGACGGACAAACGTGGCGTCCAGTTCCGAGAATTCCAGCCGTCCACCTGATAGCCGGTAAGGGTGCTCAAGTCGCAGTTTCTTCCTGAACACCGAAATAAGAGTGATTCTCATCGTAGTCTCCCGCGTCGCCAAACTCCGATCTTGATTGGTGCCGTCTCTGCCTGCGTGGCGGCGCCATTCATCCATAGATCGCTATGGGCTCACCGAGGTTATCGAAATCCGGACTTACTCCAAGCCCCGGAGTATCGGGCGCAAATAGCCTTCCGCCCTCGACATGCGGGCCGGGCACACCCGTTGACCGCGTGTTGTAATTGTGCAGGTCGGTCGTTTTTACAAGGAACTCCTCCGGGGTGGAGGTTGCGAAATGGGCAAGGACGGCGGTTGCGATTTCACCACCCCAAGTGTCCTCGGCGACGACCGGAATGCGGTTTTCGACCAGGTAGTTGCGGACACGGAGGGCTTTGGAGAGGCCGCCGAGATTCGAGATCTTCAGACAGCAGATCTCCGCTCCGCGGTCCTGCACGACCTGCTGTGCCGCATGGAGGCCTGTGATGCATTCATCGAGTTTCATGGGTAAGTCGGTACGGCGGCGGACCTGCTGGCATTCCGCATAAGTCCTGCAAGGCTGTTCAAGGACATAGTCGAGGTTCCGGGTGGCCCGAGCTACGCGAACCGCTTCATCGACCTGCCAACCTTGGTTGGCATCGGCAAACGCACGCTCGCCAGTCCTGAAAAGCGGGGCCGTGGCGCGGATTCGCTCGATATCGCCGACCCAGTCTGCACCGACCTTGATCTGAAACTGGTGATATCCGGTGGCACGGTGCCGCTCCAGTTCCTTGATCGTCTCTTCGCGGTTCTTTTGTGGCGTGACGCGGTATAGTGGTGCGCCATCGACCAGCTTCCCCCCAAGCAGCAGCCAGACTGGAACGTCCAGGCTCTTGCCGAGAATGTCCCAGCACGCGGCGTCGATCGGAGCTTTCGCGTAGCCATGGCCCTGAACCACAGAGTCCATGATCCGTTCCATTCGTGCCGTCTGGCGCGGATCTTCTCCGATAAGCGAAGGTGCGAGCAAACGACAGGTTGCCTCCACGCCTTCAGAATGCGCTACCATATAGTTCTCGCCACAGGGAGTGAATTCTCCGCAACCCTGCAGCCCCGCGTCGGTATCGATCACGATGACCGAAGCGACTGCCGCATCGAAACTGTTGCCGCGTCCCCAACTGTAGGTGCCACCGGCATACGGCAGGCAAATTCTGTAGATCGAGAGTCTCGTAATCTTCATCAGTTCTTCCCTGAAGCGCTGACTGTCATCATCGGACTGGTGGATGGCGCTGGATCGGATGTATTCCGATATCTCCCCGAGCTGGCTGCGCGGGCAGTCAAGGGATCACCGCGATATTGCCGATGTGCCGTTTGTCGATGAACGCCTGTTGGGCCTTATGAATTTCCCGAAGCGGGTAGGTGGCCGCCAGAACCGGTCTTACTTCGCCGCGCTCAATGTAACCAATGAGATCTTTGAAGATATGCGGTTCGACAACGGTGGAGCCAGTCAGTGTGAGATCATTCAGGTAAAAGGTACGCAGGTCGAGCTCGACGATTGGCCCGGCGATTGCACCTGCACAGGTATAGCGCCCGCCGCGGGCAATGCAGTCAAGGAGCGTGGCGAAGTTCGGTCCGCCAACGATGTCGGCGACGACGTCGACCGTTTCTCTGCCAGTTGCCTCGGAGAGGCATTTGGCGAGATTTCCGGGGTTGCGCTCCAGAATACGGTGCGGATGCAGTTTTGCGACGTCGCGATGTTTGTCGGTGGAGGTTAGGGCGATCGTAACTGCGCCACGTCGGTTGGCAAGTTGAATCAGTGCCGAGCCCACTCCACCCGATGCCCCCGTGATGAGCACGTGGTCGCCTTCCTTCACCCGGGCGCGGGACAGCATTCCCTCGGCGGTTGTGTAGCTGCAGGAGAACGTTGCGAGTTCGGCGTCTTTCAGATCCGATTCGATCACGCCAATGTTGCGGGCATCGATCCGCGTATACTGCGCGTAGCCGCCATCGCACTCGCTTCCGAAGTATCCGGTTCTATCGCGGTTCATCGGATTGGACCAGTCGCGAAGCCAGTTGTCGGTGATGACGCGCTTTCCAAGCAGGCTGGAGTCGACCCCTTGACCGGTCTCGGCTACCGTGCCACAGACGTCGGCGCCTTGGATGCGTGGAAACGTTATGCCACCTCCACCCCAGGTTCCATCGTCACCCACTCCATCGTAGGCACTACCGGTTGTGGCCTCGGTCACATTCTTGGAATACCAGCCGGACCGGGTGTTGATATCGGTGTTGTTCAGACCACAGGCACCAACCCTGATCAGAACTTCCCCTGGGCCGGGCCGAGGAGTTGGCCAGTGCTCATGGAATTCAAGCCTGTCGAGCCCGCCATGGCCTGTGAGGATGACTGCGTTCATGGTTTCGGGAATCATGGTCTGATCTCCTTTGTGTCGCCGCCAATTCATGGCGATGCCGGCGTGACTTTCCGTTTCGGAAAGCTCATGGTGATCCCCAGGCAGGCAAGAGACACCGCTGGGGTCCGCGGGCTCATGCTGCGATGGTCACTTCGGCATCCGCCCGCGGACGCACACTCAGCGGATCGTAGGCCGGTTCAGCAAGGACGCATGCAGTGCGGGGTTGACCCTGAATGATGACTTCGAGCATTGTTCCGGGAGTCGCGGCGTTAGGTTTGACATAGGCAAAGGCGAGGATCCGGCCTACTGTAGGGCCGAATGCTACGGAACTGGTCGCACCGACGACGTCAGTGTTCAGCAGGACCGCCTCGCCACCATGGCCGTCAGAAATGCCATCTGGATCGATTCCGAGATAGACGCAGGTCCAGGGAAGCTCTGCGGCAAGGCTCGCTTCGGTCTGTGCTTTGCCGAGGAATTCCTTGTCGAGCCTGACAAACCGCATCATGTCCGCTTCAGGTAGGGTGACTTCGTTTGTGAGTTCTCCCGCACCTTTGTACATTTTTTCCATGCGCATGGCATTCATGGCAAAGGTGCCATAGTCGCGAAGGCCAAGAGCCGCTCCTGATCCCCATAGTGCGTCGTGGATTCGTACCATATTGCCCTTTGGAGTATGGAGTTCCCAGCCAAGCTCGCCGGAATACGACATGCGGATGGCAAGTGCGGGACGGTCGGCGACATTGATCGAGCGGGCGGAAAGCCATGGAAAGCTCTCGTTGTCGAGGGGAGCATCCGTGCACTGGCTTAGGATCTCGCGGGAAAGCGGACCTTGCAGGGACAGAGCCTCCCACTGTTGCGACAGGCAGCGAATCTCAACCTTCGCCTGGCCTGCATGCGAAGTCAGGTGGTCAATGACCCGGCGTTCGAAAAAGGCCGCGCAGGTGATGTAGTATCGGTTTCTGGCCAGTCGGACGATGGATGCCTCCACTTCAATGCGTCCTCGCCGATTCAGGAAATGGGCTAGAAACACCCGCCCGTCAGTTCCTGGAATGCGGCTAGGCAAGACACCATCCAGAAACGCGTGGGCGTCAGGTCCCCAGACCTCGATCTTGGCGAAGGAGGATATGTCCAGAATTCCTGCTGCGGTACGGACTGCGTGGACTTCCGTGGCGATGACGCCGTCGAGAGCGCTGCGTCTAAAGCTGTAGATATCCTTGGCTTCCAGATCCTGATGCGCGAACCAACGGGGCCGTTCCCACCCGAAGACCTCCTCGTGAACCGCCCCCCTGGCGATGAGGGTCCGGTAGAGCGATGATGTCTTGACCGGCCGTCCGGCCAGGCGGTTGAGATGCGGGAACGGGATTTCATGGCGAAGGCAATAGTCCTCTTTGGCCTTGGTGACCTGCCACGATCTGTCCGCATACGCGCCGAAGCGTCGCGGGTCGAAATCCCGCATGTTGAGGTCAGCCGCACCGTGAACCATCCAGCGGGCCAGTTCACGCGTCAGTCCGGGCCCCCAGCCGATTCCGATCTGCATGCCGCATGCGCACCAGTAGTTCCGTACACCCGGGCCAGGGCCTATGAGAGGGTTGCCGTCAGGGGGATGGCTGATCGCACCGTGAACCTCGCGGGATATTCCGGGCTTGGCGAGCACAGGCATGCGATCGAGCGCATTTTCCAGCCAAGGCATGATGCGGTCGTAATCGGGGGCGAACAGTTCGTGCTCGGCTTCCCAGGGACAGCCGTCCTCCCAAACCGCGTTGGGGTTGGTCTTTTCGTAGACACCGACCAAGCCCTTGTCCTGTTCCATCCGTATGTATCCCGAAACCAGCCTGTCATCGCGGATGACGGGAAGTTCGTCGGCAAGGAACTTGAATTCCGGGACAGGCTCGGTGACGAAATAGTGATGGGTCATGGAGGTCATCGGAAGCACGAGGTCATTCCATTCACCGATCTGGCGCGCGTATGTCCCACCGGAATTGACGATATGCTCACAGGTGATGGTGCCTGACTCCGTGTTCACCCTCCATTCGCCGTTCCTGGTTCCGACGATTCCGGTGGCTCGGCAGCGGCGCCTGATCACCGCGCCGGCTGCCCGGGCTCCGGCCGCAAGTGCCTGGGTGACCCCGGAAGGGTCGACATGGCCGTCATCGGGCGTATGTAGCGCACCGATCACTCCTTCCAGATTATAGAACGGATGCAGTTCCCCGATCCTGTCGGGTCCGATGATCTCGGCCCGGACGTTCAGGGCGCGACCTACTGAGAGCGTGTTCCGGAGCCAGTCCATCTCATCTTCGGTATAGGCGATTCGAATGCTGCCGCAGCCGTGCCAGGTGACCGAATGGCCGGTCTCCGCTTCCAGCGCACCGGAATAGAGGCCGATATTGTATTCGACGCATTTGCCAAGCGGGAAACTTGACGTGGACTGGGTGATCTGGCCGGCGGCATGCCATGTGGAGCCGCTGGTGAGTTCCGCCTTCTCAAGCAGGACCACATCGCTCCAGCCTTCCTTGGCCAGGTGATAGGCCACGCCGCAGCCCATTATGCCTCCGCCGATGATGACCACACGGGCATGCTTGGGGAGGTCCGACATGGTCTGCGTCCTTCAGGCGGAATCTGGTGGACATAGTTACTGAACATCTGTACCGTAATCAATCATGAATGAAACAAATGTGTCAAAAGGCGTGCTGGAGCGTATCAGTGGCGAGTGGGACGCGCTGACACCCGAGGTCCGGAAAGCTGCGCGATTTGTTCTGGAGAAACCCCAGGCCGTGGGCGTTTCGACAGTCCGCGAAATCGCGGAATTCGCGCAGGTGAAGCCGAGCACCTTTGTCCGCATGGCACAGGCCATCGGATTCGAGGGATACGAGGATTTCCGTGAACCATTTCGGGTGGCGATCAGGGATGGTTCCGTGTCGTTTCATGACCGAGCGCGCTGGCTTCAGGCTCAGGACGTCAAGGGTGAGATGGGTACGCTCTATGCGGATATGGTCGGAAGTGCATTGCGCAACATCGAGGAAACGTTCGCAGGCATCCCCGTCGAGAGGTTCAGGGAGGCGGCCGGGAGGATCCGGTCAGCGCGGCAGGTCTTCACTCTCGGGGTGGGGGTGAACTCGGCCAATGCGCGGAATTTCTCCTATCTTGCCTCCACCGGCATGGAGGGTTTCCACGCGATACCCCGGATGGGCTCCTCCGCAATGGACGATCTTGCAGGCGCGGACGGGCGGGACATGCTGATCGCCATCACCTGCCGCCCCTACCGGACCGAGGTGACTGACGCGGTCGCAGCCGCGCGTAAGCAGGGCGTGCGATTGGTTGGAATCAGCGACTCTCCAGCTTCACCTGTGATTCGGGAATCGGAACATCGGTTCGTCGTTGCTGTCGATACGCCACAGTTCTTTCCCTCATCAATTTCGACAATCGCTGTTCTGGAGACGCTGTTGAGCTTTGTGGTCGCCGCTGCGCGACCGCATGTCGTTCGGCGGGTGGAGAGATTTCATGCTCGTCGGCATGCTTTGGGAATCTATGCGGAGGATTCGAGTTGAAGGACGAAGTGGTCCGCTCACTGGAGGCACGGTTCTACACAGATCCGGACCTCTATGCGGTTGAGATGCAGGGACTGTTCGCAAGGACGTGGCAGTTCGCCGGTCATTCCGCTTGCCTGAAGGAGCCTGGCGACTTCTTTGCCTTTGAGATCGTGGGAGAGAGCCTGTTCTGTGTGAAGGATCGGGACGGCGTCATTCGGACATTCTACAATGTCTGCCAGCACCGGGCGCACCAACTCGTCGAGGGGGAAGGGAGAACCCGCGTAATCGTCTGTCCCTACCATGCCTGGACCTATGAGTTGACCGGCGAACTTCGCTCCGGTCCAAATGTCGGTTCGGTTCCCGGTTTCGACCGTTCGGAAATCTGTTTGACGGAGGTGCGGACAGAGCTGTTTCTCGGTTTCGTGTTCGTGAACCTCGACCCATTGGCTGAACCTATGGAGAGTTGGTACCCCGGCACAAAGGCGGAGCTGGAATCATTCCTGCCCAACCATCTGGAACTCGCGCCGATTGAATGGGTGGAGATCCCGGAACGATGCAACTGGAAAGTCTCTGTCGAGAACTATTCTGAATGCTATCACTGTTCACTGAACCACCCGACCTTCTCGAAGGGTGTTGTAAAGCCGGAGACCTACGACATCCAGCCTCAGGGTCATTGTCTTCGCCACAGGACCGAATGCCAGAATCTGGATCGGATGACCTATCGAATTGACGAATCCGTGCCGCACGCTGACGAATATTCGAGTTGGTTTCTTTGGCCGCTGTTCTCATTCCAGGTCTATCCGGGAAACGTGCTGAACACCTATCACTGGTGCCCTGAGAGCGTGGACAGGGTGACAGTGTGGCGAGGCTGGTATGCGGCTGACGGCGACGACCTGGCATCGGTAAGGGGTTTGGCGGAGCAGGATCGCGAGACGACAGTCCATGAAGACATACGTTTGGTCGAGTCGGTTCAGCGCGGACTTTCCTCGCGTGGCTATTTCCCCGGCCCTCTGGTCCTGGATCCCTGCGGTGGGGTGAATTCCGAGCATTCCGTCCAGACTCTCCAGGCCTGGATGCGAGAGGCCGTGAATGTCTGAGCCCAAGGACCGGTTCGTCTTCGACTCTCCGGCCGATGTGGCTTGGTGGCTGGCCTGATGCCAATGCCGCAGAAATGGCGCCCCGAGCACAAGCTCTTTCCGTATCAGGTTGGTCTTACCTACCCTCCCTGCGATTTCGATGCAGCACCGACGGATGTTCCGCGAATGGCTCCGCCAACCGTTGGCGTGCACGGCTGGATGCTGCACATGCCCGATGATCGGCACCATTTGGACCAACGGCGGCAGAATCTCGAGATGTTGGAGGACTTCGCACAGTACAAGGCGAACAATGGTGTGAATGTGTCAGCCCAAGTGGGCTCGACTTGGGTTCATGCCAGCGGGTTGGGGGGTCATGTACATTCGCGATCATTGCGAACGGCTGTCGGACCGCAACGGGTTGGCCTTTCACATAGCGGAATATGCGATGGTCGAAGCGCTTCAGCATACTGATGCCGGGAAGGTGGCTCTGAATGCAGCCTATCACTGACCGGAATGGTGGAAGGGAACCTCTGGCTTTCTTCAGGAAGCCGGGTTCGATGTGCTCCACGCCGGGATCCAAGAATCAGGGTTGGCTCACCTCGCAGGATGGGATCAACGAACAGCGTTGGATATTCGAGGGCGGCTTGGCGCGGCAGTCATTTCTGTATATCGCCGAACGGGCACTGGATGCCGACGCGTACCTGATCAACGGCATGTGCAGTTTTCGGAGCGGTCCTGAAGGACTGCCGCAACGACCGCTTCATCTGGCGGTGGAACTGGAGGACGCATTGGCCAAACCGATATTGGGACACGACATTGCGCTTTACTGGCGGGTGTTCAGGACATTGGGACTTGCCTCCGAGGGACAGCACGGACGGCTGCTTGATGGCCTTCATGCATAGGATCATCGCTCTGTGGGTGGTTCCCAGATCGGCGTCGGTCGCCTTCGAGTGGAAGATGCGCCAACGTGGTGATCAGGGCTGCCTGGATGAACCCTTTGGGGAGGCCTGGTATCAGGGGGAGGAACCGCTCTGGCATCGCTGGAAGCTTGGGGACAGAACCAAGCCGAGGCTGACCTTGGAAAGCGTTTGGGATAATCTGCGCCGTCGTGCGGCCAGCGGATCCGTTCTTATCAAGGGTTTTCCACACTTTATCAGCCATATCTGGATGTCTGGGTTTCTCTCACATTGCAAGCGTGCATTCCTGATCCGGGTTCCGGCCAAGACAATCCCTTCGATTCACGGCAAGTGGCCAGAATTCCGAGAGGGGGAGGTTGGGTTTCCGGAAGGGCGGGCACCATTCAACCTGCTCCATGCACCGCAGGGTGTTCCGCCGCCAGTGATCGACAGGGACGATCTGCTGGAGTCCCCAGCGGAAATGACGGCTGCATTCTGTGATGCGGCTGGCATCCATTTCGTCAAAGAGGCGTTGCATTGGAAACCGGGAGTTGATCCTTGGATACATAGCTGGTGGGACGGTGGCCCGTTCCACCACAATCTCGCGCGTTCTTCAGGCCTGTCCTGGCAGCAGCGGCGCTCCATTGAGATTGCAGCGGCACCTGAGCGCGTCCGGCAGGTGCACCATCGGATGAAGCCGCATTGCGATTACCTCCATTCGTCAAGGATATGTTCAGGAGGCAATGCATGAGCGACAATTGGCTGAACTGGATTGATGGCGAATGGACTGAGGGTGGTGCGGGTCGATTGGTTGTCGAGGATCCGGCAACCGGGGAACCGGTCTATGAGCATGCCTGTGCGGATGCCGGTGACGTTGAAAGGGCAGTGAATTCGGCACGAGCCTGTGTTGAGAGCGGTTCCTTGAGCCGTATGCGCCCGATTGAACGAGGGCGCCTTGTCCAGGAAATGGGCCGCTGGCTTGCGGAGCGTACCGAAGTGATCGCAAAGACGCTGACCAGCGAACAGGGCAAGCCGCTTTGGGAGGCGCGGAACGAGGTTGACGGTGCGTGCCGCTATTTCGAATATTACGGCAATCAGGCGGCGTTTGTCGAGGGCCGTTCAATTCCCCTTGGTGCAGAGTATTTGGATTACACGACGCTGGAGCCCTATGGAGTCTCCGCCCAGATCATTCCCTGGAACTTTCCTTTGGAGGTTGCGGCGCGATCGATCGCCGCTGGTTTGGCAACGGGAAACGCCTGTGTCGTCAAGACTTCCGAACTAACGCCGTGCGCCTCGAACTTTTTCGCGCAGGCCGCTGAGGCGGTTGGACTGCCCCACGGATCCCTGCACGTGTTGACGGGATTTGGGCCGGACGCCGGAGCTGCCCTGGTGTCCCACCCGAACGTGAACCAGGTCGTGTTCACCGGTTCCGTTGCCACCGGACAGAGCATTGCCGCTGCCGCGGCAAGGACAGTGGTGCCCTGCGTGCTTGAGCTAGGCGGGAAATCTGCGGCAATCGTGTTTGATGATGCTGATCTGGATGCGTTCGAAACCGATGTACGGCGCGGCATCTTCGTGAACGCCGGTCAGATATGTTCGGCTTTGAGCCGCGTGGTTGCGCACGGAAGCATATATGATGAGTTGGTCGAGCGAATGGTGGGGGTCGCGGAGTCACTTTCTCTTGGCTCTGGACTGGAGCTTTCGGAGCCCGGGCCTAACATGGGTCCGATGATTTCGGCGAAGCAGCGTGATCGGGCTGTCGGCATGGTGGCCGAAGCCGAACGGGACGGTGTCTTGGTGGTCTCCGGCGGTCGGCGGCCAAATCGTCCGGGACATTTTATGGAACCGACGGTCCTTGGTCGCGTGGAACCCGCGATGCGGGTCGCTCAGGAGGAGATTTTTGGCCCTGTCGTGAGCGTATTGAGGTTCAGGGAAGAGTGGGAAGCCATCCGAACCGCCAATGGAACGGAGTACGGACTTGTGGCCGGGGTGTTCACGCGCGATCTTGACAGGGCAACCCGCACGGCCCGAGGGCTTAAGGCTGGACAGGTCTTCGTCAACGAGTGGTTCGCGGGAGGCGTGGAGACACCGTTCGGTGGCTTCGGCAAGTCAGGCTATGGCCGGGAGAAGGGTCAAGAGGCATTGATGAATTACGTGCAGACCAAGAACGTGGCGATCAGGATCAGGGAGGCATAATGGACAACATGTTCGAAGTCGGGCTTGAACGGCGCAAATCGACGCTTGGCGAGGAATATGTGGAGAAGAACCTCGCCGCTGCCGATGACTTCACGCGGCCGTTCCAGGAGGCGATGACAGCATGGTGCTGGGGATTTGGCTGGGGAGATGATGCTGTCGATGCCAAGACACGAAGCATGATGAATCTTGCGATGATCGGTGCGCTCGGGAAGATGCAGGAGTGGGAAACCCATTGCCATGGTGCACTGAACAACGGTGTCACCAAGGATGAGATCCGTGCGGTTATCCATGTGGTGGGAATCTACTGTGGTGTACCCCAGGCACTGGAGTGCTTTCGCGTCGCACGCAGTGTATTGGAGCAACGCGGCCGCCTATGAAGAGGGAGGTGACGTTGCGAGCTAGAAGCTGGCTTTGACACCTGGCAGGCCAAGGGAAGAGATAAGGTCGCGAAGCTCCTGGCGCGCGGCGACCATTGAGATGCTGAAGCGCTCGTTTCCAACGTCATGCAGGTCGAGCAGTGTCAGTCCACGGGGAAACAGTTCCCGGAAGGTCACTCTTTCGGAGAATCCCGGTGCCAAGCGGAAACCAATTCGTTTTGACAACTCGGCCAGCGCTTCGTTCACCTTTCTCCGATTGATCATCTGTTGCACGCCTAGCCGATTGCGCACCACAATCCAATCCGCCGGACGGTGACCGGCTTTGGCGCGGAGTTTTCGGGCGTCCCAGACCATTTCGGCGTAGACCGATGGTCCCAGGATTCGGTTGGATTCCCCTTCGGTTCTGGCAAGAACGTCGAAGTCGACGAAGCTGTCATTCATTGGCGTTATAAGGGTGTCGGCCAATGCATGGGCACCGTAGCTGAGCCGCGTGTGTGATCCGGGACAGTCGATCAGGACGAAATCGGACTCCTCTTCGATACATTCCACGGCCATCGCCAGCCTTAGGTCGTCTGGATTCTCATCAGCTTCGAGGTCGTGTTCATTGAGTTGCGGGAGATCACGGAATCTCGGAGTTGGAAGGTCGATTCCATTATTCGTGATGTAAGTCTGTCGATTTTCAAGGTATCGAGTCAGCGTTCTCTGTCTTATATCGAGATCTATCACGCCAACCCGGTGGCCGGTTCGTGCCAGAGCGATAGCCAGATGCATCGCCACCGTCGACTTTCCCGCGCCGCCTTTCTCGTTTCCAACAACAATGAATCGCGCCACGGCCACTCCAGCTTTACGCCATCAGGTTCAGCATTCTGATATAGGTTGTGACGGAAACTGAGGGAAGCGACCGATTCACTTACGGATCGAATCAGTCGGAATGCCAAGTGGTTTGCTGATCAATACGTCCCGTCCTGGGTTGAGTGGTACACTGCATTCTCCGAGTAGCTGAAGGCTCCACCTGCCATCAGGGGCAAATTTCTTCACGGGGACGGACTGGGGCCCTGAGCTTCGGTCCTGAGCGAGTTGACAGGATTGATCAGATGTGTCGAGGGCGTGGAGACGGGCGATAAGTATGCAATTCCCTATCAGAAGCCCAAGCCCTCGTATTTTCTCTTGAACCTGGAGACGCGACCACCTGTGTCCATCAACTGGGCGCCACCGCCTGTCCAGGCGGGGTGAACTGAAGGGTCGATTTCAAGGGTAAGCGTGTCACCCTCCTTACCGTAGGTCGAACGCATTTGCACAATGTCACCGTTCGTCAGTTTGACGTCGATGAGATGATAGTTGGGATGGATGTCTTTTTTCACCGGCGTCTCTCCTTTATGCATCCAGGCCCTGTCTTGGCTTGTAGGACGTGTCCTCGGCGATTCGTGCGGATTTGCCGCGACGTGAGCGCAGGTAGTACAGCTTGGCACGACGAACCCGACCCCGGCGGACGACGGTGATCGATTCAATGTTGGTCGAGTGCAGTGGAAACACCCGTTCCACACCTTCACCAAACGAGATCTTCCGTACAGTGAATGATCCTGAGATCCCACTACCATTCTTGCGGGAGATGCAGACGCCTTCATAGTTCTGCACCCGTGTGCGGCTCCCTTCCGTGACCCTATAGCCGACGCGAACTGTATCGCCGGCCTTGAAGTCCGGAACATTCTTGGCGAGTTGAGCAGCCTGCTCAGCTTCCAACTGTTCAATCAGGTCCATGGACCTGTCTCCTGTTCTGCCTCCGGCAAGACCGGAGAGGTTGATGCCGCCTCAGAGCTCTGGGTCTTCTTCCGGATCCCTACCGTACTTCACACAGTAAGCCCGCCAGAGTTCAGGCCGTCGTTGCTTGGTTAGCCTTTCGGCCATTGTTTTCCGCCAGCTCTCGACCCGTCCGTGATGGCCGGAGAGAAGCACCTCCGGTATCCTATGGCCGGCCCAGACTGCTGGACGCGTATACTGAGGATACTCAAGCAACCCGTGTGCGAAACTCTCGTTCTCGACGGACGCCTGATTCCCGAGCACGTTGGGTATAAGGCGTACCGTGGTGTCAATCAAGGCCTGTGCCGCGATCTCCCCGCCCGTAAGGATGAAATCACCTAGCGACACCTCTTCAATCCCGTAGTGATCGATCACTCGTTGATCGATTCCCTCAAATCTACCGCAGATCAGCGTAATTCCACGAGCTTGGCTGAACCGGATGGCGTCTTGTTGGGTGAAGGGGGTACCTCGGGGCGAAAGAGCGACTGTTGGCCAATCCTCAGGAGTGTCTGAAACACTGCGCTGGGCATATTCAATCGCCGCTCCCACGACGTCGGCCCGAAGCACCATACCAGCGCCGCCGCCGGCAGGCGTCTCGTCTACATTGCGATGTCGTCCCACCCCGAACTCGCGAAGGTCAATGGCCTCAAGCCTCCAGAGGCCCAGTTCCAGTGCCCTTCCAGTGAGTGAGGCGGCGAGTGCGCCGGGAAAGACATGGGGCAACAGAGTGATGATCCTTGCGGTCCAACTGTCCGCGAGATCGGGTCCATCTGCCACCAGTTCACGCGGCCGCGGGGTTGCGCGAATGGAACGTCGCCCGTGGGATCTGCAGGAACTCGCTGGCGTTCCAGAAGTTTGCTCTCTGGATTCCAGCCGGTCGCCATGAGTTGAAAAATGACGCCGAGGCATCCTTCGTCCTATCCAAATCGGTCCTTTGTACCCAAGGACGAGCCTGACTTAGTGGCTGCCGAGGGTGATCAGGTCGTCGCTCTCAACATACGCGTTGGAATCACTCACACTATCCCCCGTTTGTCGGATTCGGGAAAATTCCGGCAGGAGGATCCACGATAATTCGCCCGGACGCCAGATCAACTGTCGGAACCAACGCTGTCGTGAACGGAAGCAGGGCCGTATCGGTTGAATTTGCCAATCTGACTTCAAGGAGGTCCCCTGCACCATAATCGACAACTGCCTTTACAGTCCCGAGAATCGCGCCGTCAACATCCTTGACGTCGAGGCCGATCAGGTCCGATTGGTAGAACTCGTCATCCGTCAGGTCCGATAGCATGTTGCGATCAGCATAGAGCAGCGACCCACGTAGTCGTTCCGCCTGTTCCCTGGAATGCACTCCTGTAAGCCGCGCCGCGAATCCGCCCTTTATCGGGCGGGTGATCGTGACGTCAATCTTTTGCGCAGTACTGTCACACCACAGAGGGCTGTAGTCGGCAATTGCCACTGGTTCTACGCAGAAACTCTTTAGCCGCACTTCACCTTGGACGCCGTGTGTACCGGTGATGGCACCAACGCATACACGCTTTGCGGCCATTTCCGAGGCTCTCGGTCCTACAGTCACATTACGCTGCTGTCTCGCTTTCACCGCCATCATTGCCGGTTACGTTCGCTCCTGCGGCTTCCGCCACTCGGGCGGCCCGTTCCTCGGCCCGTTCCAACGCTTTCTTGTGCATCTGTCCTTTCTTGGGGTTGTTACGGGCTTTCCTCCCGAAAACTCCGGCAGCCTCCAACATCCGGCTTATCCTGTCCGTCGGTTGCGCACCTTTGTTGAGCCAGTACTGGATTCTATCCAGATTCATTTTGACTCGGTCCTCGCGGTCCTTTGGCAGCAGCGGGCTGTAAGTTCCCAACTTTTCGATGAATCTGCCGTCACGGGGCATCCGCGAATCGGCAGCCACTATCGAATAGTGCGGGCGCTTCTTGCTGCCACGACGTGCGAGTCGGATTTTCATTGCCATGGTTCGGGTCTCCTTTGGAAGCGTTCCGGACGCCAGGCAGGCGTCTACGACTGGAATTTATTGTGGTGGCGAATGACTTCTTCGATGATGAACGCGAAAAGTCTCTTCGCGAACTCTGGGTCGAGATCCGCTTGGCAGGCCAAGTCCTGAAGCCGCGCGACCTGCTGTGCCTCCCGCACCGGATCGCTTGGCGGAAGATTGTGATCCGCCTTTAGCTGCCCGACCGCCTGAGTGCGCTTGAACCGCTCCGCCAGTGTATGGACCAGAATGGCATCCAGCCTGTCGATGCTGGCTCGATGGTCGGAAAGCAGTTCCGCAGCGCGTGTCGCGGCATCGGTCATGTCAGTCTCACTTTGACAGTCTGGATTGAGATTGCCTTCGACGGTCCAGCCGGATCCCGGTACGGCGCCTCCAATGTCATCTTGAAGCCAAACATCAGGTTGAGTTCTTTCCGCGCGGGTCCGAGAGACCGCGAAGTCCTTGCTCTCCAAGACCCGATAGATTTGTCATCAGCCTATCCTTGGCAAAAGGCGGCACCCCTGGGGTAGGAGGCAACTTGCCGACACCGCCGCCAAACAGTTCCGCCGCGATCTGCTGCATTCCGCCCCTTCCCTGCTTTCCCAGACGCTTCATTCTGGTGCTCATTTCGCGATGCATCTTCAGAAGCCGGTTCAGGTCGCTGACTTCCAGCCCAGAACCAGCGGCGATACGTTTCTTGCGACTCGCCTGCAGGATCTGCGGATTTGCGCGCTCCGCTTTGGTCATTGACTGAATGAGCGCTATCTGGCTTCGTAGCATCGCGTCGTCGAGGCCAGCCCGGGACGTCACGGCTTTCATTTTGCCCATTCCTGGCAGCATGTCCATGATGCCTTCCATCCCGCCCATTGTCAGAGTCTGCTCGAATTGCATTCGGAGGTCGTTCATGTTGAACCGACCCTTCTGAAAGCGCCGGAACATGCGCTCGGACTTTTCCTTTTCAAAGGTGGCCTGGGCCTTCTCGACCAGCGACACAATGTCGCCCATGCCAAGTATCCGCCCCGCGATTCGTTCGGGGTGGAATTCTTCCAGTGCGTCCAGTTTCTCACCGACGCCCACCATCTTTATGGGCTTGCCCGTCACTGCGCGCATCGAGAGCGCAGCCCCACCGCGACCATCGCCGTCCATTCTGGTCAATACAATTCCGGTTACGCCAATGTCGCGGTCAAAGTTCCCGGCGACGTTCACGGCGTCCTGACCGGTCAAGCCATCCACAACCAATAGGGTTTCGCGGGGATTGGCGATGTCGCGGATCTCGGCAGCCTGCCGAATCAATTCCTGATCAATGTGCAGTCGACCGGCGGTATCGAGCATGTAGACATCATAGCCACCGAGCGTCGCTTGTTTCCTGGCTCTGTGCGCAATCTCCTGTGCGGTCTGACCGGGCAGGATGGGCAGGGTGTCCACTCCGGCCTGACGACCAAGAATCTCCAACTGTTCCATTGCAGCAGGGCGATTGGTATCAAGGGATGCGACCAGAACGCGCTTGCCGTTCATATCCTTTAGACGCTTGGCGAGCTTGGCGGTGGTGGTTGTCTTTCCGGAACCCTGAAGACCAACCATGAGAATTGGGGCAGGGGGATTGTCGATCTTCAGCTGGCCAGTGTCGCCGTCCTCGCCCGCCAGTACATTGATCAATTCGTCGTGGACGATCTTGATGACTTGCTGGCCTGGGGTTACCGACCTTGTGACCGCCTGTCCTGTGGCCTTCTTCTGTACAGTCCGTATGAAGTTGCGGGTCACAGGCAGCGCGACATCAGCTTCCAGAAGTGCGATGCGCACCTCATGAAGCGCAGCCTTGACGTCGTTTTCGGAGAGCGCACCCTGTCTGGTCAGCCGTTCGAATACGGTGGAGAGGCGCTCGGAGAGATTCTCAAACATTCCTTGCCTGCCTTCCTAGTTCTTTCCATGGGCGCACATAGCTGTGCCTGGCAACTTGGGCAGGTGCCGCGATCAGCACCCTGAGAGAGATATGCAGTCGCCCCCATGGGCGCAACGCGCTGATGGGGGGCGATCCCGAGACCAGCCCGGGACCGGAAGACCAGTGCTTCCGGAATGCGGGCAGCTTTATGATTGCAATTGACAGGTGTCAAGCCTTACGAAAGGCAGAACGGTCGGCTCCTGGACACAACACATCCGAACCTCGGACTGGACGTGGGGTATTTTCTTTGAAAAGCAACCCTTATGGATCCCGGAGCGCACGCAATCTTCCAGGTTTGCCGCCGACGAAGTTCTGCCTTGAACCTCGCTTGGCCGTGCGCCTGAAGAAAGATCGCCTCACCGGAAACCTGACAAATTCTGGTTTCGACTCGAAGCTGCATACACCACCCTATCGCTCGCGGAAGATGTCATCGCCATTTCAGGGGTCGACAGCAGGATCCTTGGCGGCGGCAGTGTATGTCAGCGGTTTTCCCACAGCGATGGTCTGGCAATTCGGCGCGGATGACCGCGGCCGTGAATGCGACGGGACCGAATGCTAGGAACGGACCGCAGGTTCGGCAGCGCAGGGACTGGCATGGCTGACAATGGATGTCCCGACCCTTTCCTTTTTGGAAAGGCTCTTACCAGCAAGACCCGCGGGCATCTTGCAATGCTGGCATTTTCGGCGCTTGTCGCCGGGTCATTCAGCCTTGGCGGAATGATCGCCAACGAAATTTCACCACCTGCGTTGAACGCGGTTCGCTTCCTGCTCGCTTCGGTAATTCTGGGAGCGTTGGTCTATATTACAGGCGGCATTCCGAAATTGGCGCTGCGGGCTCCTTGGCGCTATTTTCTGCTGGGCGGTTTGTCTGTCGTTTATTTCGTGCTGATGTTTGAAGGCCTTAAATCGGCACCTCCCGTGTCGACGGCGGCGGTTTTCACGCTGGTGCCATTGATGGCCGCTGGCTTTGGTTGGCTGCTCCTGAGGCAGATTACGACGCGGCGGATGGCGCTGGCGCTGGCGGTCGGGGGATTCGGTGCGTTGTGGGTGATTTTCCGCGCTGACCTGCAGGCAGCCCTGAGCTTTGATGTTGGACGAGGGGAGGCGGTCTACTTCGTTGGCTGCGTGTCGCATGCTCTCCTCGCCCCCATGCTGAAGGTGGTGAATCGAGGGGAGGAGTCGCTCGTCTTCCTGTTCCTGTTCACCTGCGCCGGTTTGGTGCTGCTGACGGTCTGGGGCTGGGGAAGTCTACTGGCCACGGATTGGGTCGCACTGTCCTGGCAGGTCTGGACAACAATTCTATACCTCGCTGTCTTTGCCACGGCAGGGAGTTTCTTCATGCTTCAATACGCCACACGCGTACTTCCAGCGGCCAAGGTCATGGCATATACTTACCTGACGCCTACTTGGGTGACATGCTGGGAGCTTGCGTTGGGCCACGGCGCACCGTCGTCATTGGTGCTGGTTGGCATTGCACTGACAGTTGTTGCACTCGCTCTGCTGCTAAAGGATGAAACCTCCTGAACGGTAAGCGCTTCCATGGCGATGAACGTTCTCTCGACACCACAGATATCCGATCTATTGGAGTTTCCGCCGTAGATGTCCTTCAGCAAGATATAGGACGGCGTCCAATATCGTTGGATGGAGCCCGATTGGATTTCAGCTACGGTCCTGATGGTCTTGGTCGGTGTTCTGGAACTCGGTCTCAAGGAAGGCTTCGAACGCATCCAGATTGACTGGTTCGAAAAGACCAAATCCCTGCATCCAGATGAAGGCGTCATGCAGGGCGCCCGGCTCCAGACGACACCACTTGATTCGGCCGCGCCTTTCCTGTGTGACAAGACCGGCGCGGGTCAGAATCGACAGATGCTTGCTGACCGCGGCAAGAGACATTCTGAAGGGTTCGGCAACATCGGTGACCGCCATATCGTCCTCGAGAAGCATACGCAGGATCTGGCGGCGGGTCGGGTTGGCCAGTGCCGCGAAAACGGCGTTTAGCGGATTGGTGTTCGTCAACGGTCAGACCCAACTACAGTGCAGCCAATGCTATCGTTGGCTGGCAGGCACTGCGAAAAGAGTCAACCGTTCGGTTGAATGAGACAATTCAGCGCTGGTTGGGTGAAATTCGGCAATTGGAAATAAATTCAAATAAAAACAATATATTGAGGAAAAGTTGGCATCATTGACACTTTGCCCGACTGTTTCTATGTATCGCTCCCGAGATTGAGGTGGCATTGATGGCTGAGCCGGCGGACAAAGCGCGGCTGGAGCGTCTGGGAAAGCGGATCGATACCCTCCGGTCCGCACGCCAATCGAAGCGGCCCGCAATCGAAGACCATCATTCGCAGGCGCAGCTGGCTTGGAGAATGGTGATCGAGCTGGTGGCGGGAATCGTCATTGGTTTTGGCATGGGATATGGGCTCGACAGCCTCTTGGGCACGATGCCTGTGTTTCTGGTCGTGATGACATTGCTGGGCTTTGTCGCTGGTGTGCGGACGATGCTTCGCTCAGCGGAGGAGGTCCAGAGGGAAATGGCGGGGCGGAATCCGCCCAGGGATGGGGAAGACGATCGTGGCGAATGAGGCGCAGGCCGAAGGGACCGGACTGGTCTTTCATCCGATGGACCAGTTCATCGTGAAGCCGCTGTTCGGCGAAGGGCCCGTTCATTGGTATACGCCTACAAATGTTACCTTATGGATGTTTCTCGCGATTGTCGTCATTGCGATCCTGCTGGTGGTGGGAACACGAGGTCGCGCCGTCGTGCCAAGCAGGTCCCAGTCAGTCGCCGAACTCGCTTACGGTTTTGTCTACAGGATGGTCGAGGATGTGGCAGGCAAGGATGGGCTCAGGTTCTTCCCATACATCATGACGCTTTTCATGTTCATCGTCTGCTCCAATTTCCTGGGGCTTCTGCCGATGTCCTTCACCACAACATCGCACATCGCGGTGACGGGGATAATGGCTGCGGCGGTTTTTCTGGGCGTGACCATTCTGGGCTTCGTGCTTCATGGAGTTTCGTTTCTGAAGCTCTTCTGGATCAGTGCCGCGCCGCTTGCGCTTCGACCGATTCTGGCGGTGATTGAGATCATCAGCTATTTCGTGCGTCCAGTCAGCCATAGTATCCGTCTCGCCGGCAACATGATGGCTGGCCATGCAGTGATAAAGGTGTTTGCCGCATTCGCTGCCATAGCGGTGATCTCACCCCTTTCGATACTTGCGATTACGGCAATCTATGCTTTGGAGACGCTGGTGTCGTTTATCCAGGCATATGTTTTTGCCATCCTGACCTGCGTGTACCTTAGGGATGCGCTGCATCCGCACCACTGAAGTTCCGGCGGGTTTCCGCCTGAGAATCCATAGCATTCCATATCAAGGAGAAGGACCATGGAAGAAGCAATCGTTACCGGTCTCGCCTATGCGGGCGCTGGCCTTGCCTGCACCGGCATGGGGGGCGCTGCTGTCGGCGTGGGTCATGTTGTCGGCAACTATCTGTCCGGTGCGCTGCGCAATCCTTCGGCCGCCGCGGGACAGACAGCGACGATGTTCATCGGCATCGCATTTGCGGAAGCACTTGGAATCTTCTCGTTCCTCGTGGCTCTGCTGTTGATGTTTGCCGTTTAGGCCACCCGCCAGTTCCTTGCCCGGCCGGGTGCGCTGATTTCGGCGCTTCCGGCTTGACCACGGAATCCGGAGGACGACATGGCAACAGAAACCGTCAGCAGTGGTGCGGTCGAGGCCGCTGGAATGCCTCAGCTGGAATTTTCCACTTTCCCCAACCAGATCTTCTGGTTGGTGGTTACATTGGTGATTGTCTACCTGATCCTCAGCCGGATCGCATTGCCACGGATCGCATCGGTTCTCGCTGAGCGACGTGGGTTGATCACGGGCGATCTGGCGGCAGCCGAAGATCTGAAACGCAAGGCCGAAGACGCTGAAGCGGCCTACAATCGCGCACTGGCTGATGCCCGAGCGGAGGCTGCGCGTATCGTGGCCGACGCCAAGGCCGAGATACAGGCGGATCTTGATGCCGCGATGAAGACTGCGGACGACGAGATCGCCAAGAGGGTTGCGGCGTCCGAAGCGGTGATTGCCGAGATCCGTGCGAACGCATTCGAAAGCGTGGAAGCGGTCGCACGGTCGGTAGCTGTGGAGATCGTTGAGGTTATGGGTGCAAAGCCTGATGAGCAGTCGATAAACAGCGCGGTTTCCGCGCAGATGGGAGGGTGACGGCGATGAGAATTCTGGCGATCCTGCTGGTTTCCGCAACGCCCGGCTTTGCGGCGTCGGGACCGTTCTTTTCGCTTGCCAACACCAATTTCATAGTGCTGCTCGCGTTCCTCCTCTTTGTTGGTGTTCTCGTCTATCTCAAGGTACCGCGACTTCTCGCAGGGCTCCTTGACAAACGTGCGGAGGGCATCCGGGCTGAGTTGGAAGAGGCGAAGGCGCTACGGGAGGAGGCGCAGACCGTACTCGCCGGTTTTGAGAGAAAACAGCTTGAGGTTCAGGAGCATTCCGAGCGAATCGTCGAGCGGGCAAAGGAAGAGGCCCGGACTGCGGCGGCAAAGGCCAAGGAGGATCTCAAGGTCTCCGTGGCCCGCCGCATTGCTGCTGCTGAGGAACAGATCTCCAGTGTGCGGGCCAAGGTCGAGAAGGAAGTTCGTGACGAGGCGATACGGGTCGCGGTTGCGGCTGCGAGAAAGGTTATCGCAAGCAATCTGACGCCTGAGGCTCGTGGCAGGCTGATCGATGAGGCGATTGTGACTGTCGAGACAAGGCTTCATTGACCGCCTGATTGACTCCCGCGGCGCGTAGGATGAACAGATCACGACGGAGAGTTCCGAGACTCCGGGACCTTGACGGGTGGTTGAATCAGGTATGCTTGGTTCGTATGTGCGACCTGCTTGGATCTGCGACTCCGTACTTCCCGATTTACACGTCGCTGTAGGCATGCTCGACAGTTTGAATGGCCCGACCATGTAGGCCCGGCCGATTTGATCTAGCGTGGCCGACCCAGCAACCGATCATGGAACAGCGCCAGCGGCTGCTGTCAGATGGCACTGACTTGTAATCCGACAGCAGCCGCCAGACAAAGCGTGCTCCAAGTCCGGCAGGAAGCGCTAGGTTCCTGTATCCCCGTTCAGGAAATCCAGCACCGGGATCCGCAGACCATTGGCCGTCTTTTCCGCCCGCAAAGTCATGGGTAAGTCGGACGGCTTGGAGGCAGTCTGGTCCCCCTCCCACCCGTCGGGCCGCAGGATCCACAGCAGCCCGTAGGGCGGGTGGAACACCGCCCGGACATAACCATGATCAAGTACATGGCCGGACTGCCGGGCGACCACCGTCACGAACCGCTTCAGGTCCGCCAGAACCGCGCCCGCCGCAAGGACAAACGCCGGCAGGAGGGCCGGTGCCTGAGCACAAAGATGCTGCATGCGGCGGAACATGTCATAGGGCAAGGGCCTGTCCTTCAGAAACTTAAATCCGTGCCGTCGTCACCACCGTCTTTCCGTGTGTCCGGTTTCGGATGGAGTCCGGTTCCCGCCTCGATCAGGAAGGACCGGAATGAGGGGATTGGTGAATGGACGGTGCCGTCATCTGAAATGCTGATGGCGCCCTTATGTACGAGATGGTCAAGGAAATCCTCCGCATCCATCCCTTTCGGCAACCTCCATTCGACAGGTCCGGTTTCCTGACAGGCTTTCTGGATTCGGTTCAGGACATCCACGTCGGAAAGATCCGTCCCGCATTCCTCCGCTTCACGGACAGGAATGTCCCGCATCACCGTTGCGGTCAGGGACCGGGATCTGCGCATCTGTGGACTGTATTGTTTACGGTAGTACTTCTGGCGCCTGCGCCATGTCTCATCCCCGACATCCGTCCAGTCAATGCGGTCCATATCGCCATGCACATTCAGGGCCGCCTCCGCCAGGGATTCACCGGCATGGTGCAGATGCCGGGGCCAGCCCTCGCAGAGGGCAGCCAGTTCATTCAGCCGGGCGTTGTGGCGGGAGATGCTGAGGCCGAAATGCTGTGCCATCCGCCCCATGAAATCCCTCGCCTCCGCCGCCGCCAGCGGTTCGGTTTCATGAACGAAAGTATCCCGTGTCAGGTTCATCCCACGGGCTCTTGAGGCGGTGTCGGACAGGCCGGCCAGCACCAGCGTCAGGGGCAGGCGGGTGACGGCATTGTGGATCTCCCGCAGGAAACACGCAGCGACGGAATGGCGGTCGCCCTCCAGGGCCTGGGCCTCGTCCACGGCGACGATGACATGGGTTTCCCACGCCTTTTCCTGTCCCTGGCGGATGGCGGTGCTGAGGAGTTTCGCCTGTTCATAGACGTCGAACTCCGCCGTCAGGCCATAGCCGGCCACCGCGGCGCCGACGGATGTCAGTCTACGGATCCGTTCCCGGAGAATCCGTCGCCAACCATCCTGCGAGGACGTGCCGGCTGCCACGACCGCCTGGGTCACGCTGGAGGTGTCGTGGCTGACGGCCTCGGAGGACACGGTCACAACTCTGGGGGTTCCGTCCTCGCCCGTCCACCGCCGCTGCATCTCGTGCAGGAGCGAGGTCTTGCCGGCCCCCGGAGCCCCCTGCACGATCCTGGTCATTTTCGGTTGGCCAGCGCTTTCCTTCGCTGTTGTCAGGATATCCTCCAGGATGGCATCCCGTCCGACGAAGACCGGTGGCGGAGCCCCCTCGCCCTGCCGCAGGAAGTCCCTGATCCTGGCATGATCGATCGGCATGCGGGTCCTCCATACGTTCCGTGTTCGCGAGCCTACCCCGTTCCGGCCGGGAAACATAGTCCGAATGCCGTCCGTTTCCCGTCCGGATCCGATTCGGCAGGCGTCCTGTCCGGAGCCGCTTTCGTGGATGAATCGCCCGGCAATGCGGGTTTTCCGTCTGGATCCCCTTGCTGAACCACTGAATCCGCGCTCCTGAAGCCGGAAAACCGTAGCTTTCGGCGGAAGGAATATGGTGCGCCGAGGTGGAGGACATGACGGCCGGTTCATGTTGTTATTGCGTGAAATCAGTGGGTTGAAAATTTCTAATGGAAAATTAGGCCTGTCGCGACAGAGCGCGATCATCATCGAATGTGGCTCGACAGCTGCCGTTCAACTGTCTGGCTTCGATCATTGCTGAAGTGCGGTAGGATTCGCGATTGGCTGTCCTGCAAGGATCAAGAAGAGCTTTCCGCACGTGCCGCCTCATACGCAAGCAAAGTACGCTTGACCGGCAGACCCCAATGATAACCGCCAAGTTCTCCGGATTTGCGGAGCGCCCGATGGCATGGAATGAGCCAGCTGATCGGGTTGCGACCGATGGCAGTGCCCACTGCCCGCGCCGCCCGCGGATGGCCGACTGATCCGGCGACCTCGGAATAGGTTGTCACACATCCGCTCGGGATTCTGAGCAACGCCTCCCAAACCTTGATCTGAAACGGAGCCCCAAAAATATGAATGGAAACTGACTTCCGTCGGCAGCCCTCACCGCCAAATGCGCCCTGAACCCAGGAACTGAGGTGATCAGGGTTTTCGATGAACGCCGCTTTGGGCCAGCGACTGCGCAGGTCATGCTGCGCATCGGTCTTTCCCGCTTCGGAAGCAAAACCGATTCCGCATATCCCATGGTCCGTTCCCATCACCAACGATGGCCCGAAAGGGCTCTCAAACCAACCCCACGAGATCTCAAGCCCTTCACAGTACCGGGCATATTCGCCGGGCGTCATGGCCTCCCATGTCATGAACAGGTCGTGAAGGCGTCCGCTTCCGGAAAGTCCAAGCTCAGCTGCTGTGTCAAGAGTGGTGAATCTATCCCTGAGCATTTCCTTGGCGTTCCCGAGCATCAGATATTGCTGATAGCGTTTCGGCGAGACGCCTACCCATCGACTGAAGGTGCGCTGGAAATGCGCCGGGCTCATGTGCATCTCACATGCCAGTTCATTGAGTGTGAGGGTTTCGCCAGCGTGAGAGTCGATCAGGTCAATTGCTCGGCGAATGACGGCGTAATGGTAGCCACCTTCAGGATTTGGTTCAGTCATGGCGTGGTCCTCGTTCATCATGCTGATCTACCCGACCTCCAGGGCCCTTGCGACCCGTTTCCTGCTCTTTCCACGACAGCCTCTGCAGTAGTGTAGGATGACTGGTCTTGTAGGATTTCGGAACGTTGTGCATACAGCCAAAGATGGCAAAGCAACTCGACTATCATACGGTCCGGGCGGTCTTCGAAAGATTCCATGCCGCTGAACCTGAGCCCAGAGGCGAGCTCAGGCATACGAACGCGTATACACTTCTGGTTGCTGTCACCTTGAGCGCACAGGCGACGGATGTCGGCGTCAACAAAGCGACGGGGGGCCTGTTCAAGGTCGCGGACACACCGCAGAAGATGCTGGACTTGGGCGAGGAGCGGTTGGTGGAGCACATTCGGACCATTGGCCTGTTCAGAAACAAGGCTCGGAACGTGATGAAGCTTTCGCGCATATTGGTGCATGAATATGGCGGCGATGTGCCATCGTCGCGCGCCGCCTTGCAGTCACTTCCCGGTGTCGGACGAAAGACCGCGAATGTGGTGCTTAACATGTGGTGGAAGCATCCGGCACAAGCCGTCGACACGCACATCTTTCGGGTAGGCAACCGAACCGGCCTCTGCCCCGGAAAGGACGTTGTCGCGGTCGAGCGCGCTATCGAGGATAACGTTCCTGCTGAATATCAACGTCATGCGCATCATTGGTTGATCCTGCATGGCCGATACATATGCAAGGCACGCCGACCGGCATGCGATAGGTGCCTGATCGAGGAGTTTTGTCGATTCGAGGGAAAGAACTCATGACCAAACGGTTCCAGACCGTTGGCATCGGCAATGCGCTGGTAGATGTTCTTGCCCATTGTGACGATGCCTTCATGGAGGCGAATGGTGTCCGGAAAGGGGTCATGCAGCTGGTCGATCTGGAGAGAGGAATCGATCTCTACTCGCGGATTGGTCCAACTCGGGAGGTCTCGGGTGGCTCAGTAGCCAACGCAATAGCCGGCATAGCGCAACTTGGTGGCCGGACGGCATTTGTTGGCAAGGTCAAGGATGATCAGTTCGGCGCGATTTTCGCACATGATCTGCGCGCGCAGGGAGCGGTCTTCGAGACCGCTCCGGCACCAAGTGACCACCTTGGGGAAACCGGTCGCTGCATTGTTCTGGTGACCCCGGACGGCGAGCGATCAATGAACACATACCTTGGCGTCACCGAGTTTCTTGCACCCTCCGACATCGACGAACGAATGATGGCCGATTCCGAATGGATCTTTCTAGAGGGATATCGATTCGACGGGCTGGAGAGCCAGAAGGCATTTGCCAAGGCGATATCCGCCTGCCGGGCTGCCGGAGGCAAGGTGGCCATCACATTGTCCGATCCATTCTGCATCGAACGCCATCGGGCCGCGTTCGGGGCGATGCTCAAGAAGGACGTTGATCTGGTTCTGGCAAACCGTGCGGAAATCCTGTCAATGTATGGCGTGGGGGATCTCGGTTCCGCGATAGCTGCCGCCGCAGCGGAAGTGGAGATAGTTGTCTGTACCGACGGAGCGAATGGCGTATACGTCCAGACCGGCAGCCGTCGTTGGCACGTCGCGGCGGAACCGACGGAAGTCTTGGATGCAACGGGGGCCGGTGACCTCTTTGCCGGTGCGTTTCTTTGGGGGTTGGTTGAGGGCTTTGGCCTGGAGACCTGTGCGCGGATGGGAAATATCGCAGCCTCTGAAGCCATCAGACAAATCGGTGCCAGACCCGAAGCTGACTTGAGAGGTCTGTTCGCCACGGCCGGTGTAATCTGACGTGCCATGCATTGCCCAACACCTGCGTCGGCGGAGATCAGTAGCCTGCCCTTAGGTCGACGATGTGCAGCATGGGTTCTCCAGTTTCGCAGCGGCGAATGTTTTCGGCGATCAGTTGACTTGCTGAATCGGGCCGGGTTTCGCTTGCCTGGTGTGGAGTGACGGTCACCTTCGGATGCGCCCAAAACGGATGTTCTTTCGGTAGGGGTTCTTCACGGAACACGTCGAGTGTGGCATGGGCGATCCGACCCGAATCAAGCGCCACCAACAGTGCCTCGTCATCAATGAGATGACCTCGCCCCGGATTCAGGACAATCGCGCCTTCCGGTAGCAGCGCCATGGTTTCGGAGTTCAGCAGGTTCCGGGTCTTGGATGTCAGGGGGAGCAGGAGGATTAGAATTTCGGCGCAGGCAAGAACGGACTCCAGCCCGTCCTGCCCATATCTGCAGACCACACCGTCAAGTCGCTTCGGCCTGCGGCTCCACCCCGTGACACCGAAGTTCAGGGAGGTCAGTGCGCGGGCGCAGGCGCTTCCGAGTTCCCCAAGGCCAAGCAAGGCTAGATTCCGGTCTCGGGCCAGTGGCGGCGGGTCGAAACGCCAGGCATGATCAGGATTCACGATATGCGCGTCCATCCCGAGGTGGTGGCGCAATACATGGCCGACCACCCACTCGACCATGCCTTCGGTCAGCGAACGATCGACCATGCGTGTCAGAGGCTGTGTCAGGGTCCTGTTGGTTACAATGTCCTCAACGCCCGCCCAGAGACTCATCACTGCCTTGGCCCGGCTACATCTCCGAAAGTCCTGGAAGTCCCTGTTTGGGGCGTAAATTACATAGTCGGCGATTTGGGGATCGAGATCCAATGACAGTCTTGCTTCCATACCCTCGCGCGCCAGTGCCTTTCGCAGCGGTCTCTCGAATTGCTTCCAACGATGATTGCCTGCGGCAAACAGCACATTGATCATGCCGAGCCTCCTAAATTCGATTTCGGGGTCGGTGGATGTGCGCAGATTGCACCAGCCCGAATCCAATCATCAGCATCAGCAGGGCGGAACCGCCATAGGATATGAGGGGAAGAGGCACGCCTACCACCGGCATCAGTCCCGTCACCATTGAAATGTTGACCGCGAAAAAGAGAAAGAACGTGGTGGTGACACCGAGTATAAGCAAGGAGGAGAAGCGGTCCCTGTTTCGGAGCGCAGCGGCGATGCAGAAGACAATGATCAGGGAGTAGAGGGCGAGAAGTGAGGATGCGCCGATGAAACCCAGTTCTTCAGCAAGTGTCGTGAAGATGAAATCCGTGTGTTTTTCGGGAAGGAAGTCGAGGCGACTCTGGGTTCCCTGCATGAGGCCACGTCCAGTCCATCCACCAGACCCTAGTGCAATCTTGGACTGGATAATGTGGTAACCTGCTCCCAGCGGATCGGACTCGGGGTTCAGGAAGGCGTCGATGCGCATGTATTGATAGTCTTTCAACGGCTGCCACTCGGTGCCACGCAAGAGTAGGACCAGCGCTGTCAGCCCTCCGCCGCCCAATCCAAGAGCCCCAAAATAGCCCCAGTGAACTCCTGCGAGAAACATCATCATGGTGCCGCCAAGGACGAGCAGGATTGACGTGCCGAGATCCGGCTGACGCAGGACCAGAATCGTTGGGATTAGAATCAACACTGTCGGCACCGCCACCCAAAGCGGTTGCGAGGTCTTCTCGATATCGAGGCGATCATAATAGGCCGCAAGTAGCATGACCATGGTCAACTTGGTGATTTCAGAGGGCTGCAGTCGCATGAAACCCAAATCGATCCATCGCTGCGCACCCATGCCGACGATGCCAAGGAACTCAACGAGCAACAGCAGAAGGATTGATACCGCGTATGCGATCCCTGCGACGTTCTTCCAGAACTGGATTGGAACCATGGCGATGACCAACATTACCGCAATCCCGAGTGCGAAGCGCTGCATCTGCGGTTTGGCCCAAGGCGTGAATGAACCATCGGCGACCGAATAGAGCATCAGGAATCCCAGCCCGGCCACTGCCATCAGCACGAGAGTCAGAGCGGGATTGATATGGAGTATCTTTCCGGGGCCGGAAGGAACCTTGCTGTCGTTGAATTCGAGTAGGCTCATGCCCGTGAACGCCTTTGGGTTAGTATGGCAGGATCGCGTAGCTTCAGCTGTCTTTGCTGGGTTTCGATGGTTCCACGCTGATTTTTTGGATATGCCGAGAGTGGTGGCGTGGCTCCGTACAGTGCCTGAAGCACAACATCGCGGGCGATCGGAGCGGCCACCTGGGATCCGCCGCCTCCATGCTCGACAACGACTGAGCAGGCGATCTTTGGTGCGTCGTATGGCGCGTAACAGACGAAGAGTGCATGGTCACGACGTTCCCAGGGAAGATCCTCGTTGGCGATGACGCCTTTCTGCCGTTCAGCCTTTGTGATGCTACGGACTTGGCTGGTTCCGGTCTTGCCCGCCATCCGCATTTCTTCGGCAATGACGCGACTTCTGTATGCGGTGCCTCTTCGCATGTTTACGGCATCAATCAGGCCTTTACGTACCAGTTGCAGATGATCCGGCGCGAGTCCAAGCTCGTCCATTTCGGGCACCGGTTCTTCAATGCCATCAATTGATTTTATCATGCGTGGCTTAACGGACTGGCCGGATGCTATTCGGGCGGTCATTACGGCGAGTTGAAGCGGAGAGCTGAGTACGAATCCCTGGCCAATGCTTGAATTCAAGGTATCTCCCACCACCCAATCCGCATTGCGGTTCCTGTGTTTCCAGTTCCTGTCAGGCATCAACCCCTGCTGAACCCCCGAAAGTGGCAGATCAAAGCGCTGCCCGAAACCCAGCTTCCGTCCCATTGAGGCGATTTTCTCGATTCCAACGCGAACGGCGAGGTCATAATAATACACGTCGCAGCTTTCCACGATTGATGAGTGAAGGTCGATGTCCCCATGGCCGTGGCGGCGCCAGCAATGGAATCTTCTGTCGCTGACTGTCGTATAGCCGTTACACCGAACCTTTGTGTCAGGTTCGATGACTCCTTCGTGCAATGCCGCCAGTGCTGTGATTATCTTGAAAGTTGATCCAGGTGGATAGGTGCCCTGCACGGCCTTGTTCGCAAGTGGCCGGTACTTGTTGGTTCTCAATGCATCCCAGTCGGCGACAGAGATTCCCCGCACGAACTTATTCGGGTCGAATGACGGCGTAGACCCCATTGCGAGGATGTCACCGCTGCCAACTTCCAGCATAACGGCACTGGCGCTTTCTCCGTCCAAGCGCACCTGAAGGTAATTTTGCAGCCTGCTATCCAAGGTCAACTGTATTTCCGCGCCGGGTTGGCTGGCCTGCTTGTCCAATTGTCGCATAACCCGGCCCTTCGCGTTGACTTCTTCCCGCCGGTGGCCTGCGCGCCCGCGCAATACATGCTCCATCTTTGCCTCTACCCCGGTCTTTCCAACCTGGAATCTGGGAATCCGTAGCAATGGATCGCGGTCGTTGGAGAGATAGCCTTTGGACATGTCATAGTCGCTGACCGGGCCGACATGTCCGAGCACATGGGCGAAGTCGGTGTCCAGGGGATACGATCTGCTCAGCGTAACGTCCGGGCGCACTCCGGGAAATGCGGGGCTGTTGGCCGCCACTTCAGCAAACTCATCCCAAGCCAGCCGGTCCGCTACAGTGATCGGGACAGTGGGATTCGACTTTGATATCTCGATACTTGCCCTCTCAATGTCTTCAGGCGACAGATTGACGATCTGTGCAATTCCTGAAAGCACGGCTCTCAAGTCGTCGACATCGTCCCGAATCATGACAATTCCGTAGTTCTGTTCATTTTTTGCCAACGGAACTCCATTCCTATCAAAGACAAGACCACGAGCTGGCCGCACCAAGCGGATGTTGATGCGGTTCTCGTCGGCCAGAAGACGGAATTCCTCTACCCGTTCGACCTGTAGTTGCCTGATCCTAAGCCCCAAGAGCCCCACAAAGCCGAGCTGAGCGGCGCCAAGAATCAGCCCACGACGATTTATTTTCCGGGAACTTTCCGCGGACCTGCTTGTCATTGCGTTCATCGTGCCAGTCCTTTCGCACCTTGGCCTACAGTGGTCACGGATCCGTCGCCGAAGATACGTCGGGCGGCCAGCGCGAACAGCGGATAGGCCAGAATCGTCGTGATTGCCTGGATCATTGCCTTGTTGAACTGCACGTGATCAAGGAAGACGACCGATAGGATGGCCGTGTTTGCGACGGTTAGCAGGAGCACGACGCCCGAAACGACGGCCCATTCCGTTGCGAAGACCTGCCCACGGACTCTCGCACGTCTCCCCTTAAAGAACTCAGCAGCCAGGACCATCAACGCTGCCCAAAGGCCAATGGGGCGCATGAGTAGAATGTCGGCGAAGAAAAAGATTGCTGCAATGAGAGGTGTCGGGATCAGTCTGGGGCGGAGTACGAGCCAGATGAAGGTGAACACGACCATTAGGTCTGGGCTGGGAAACCGCCTTGGCCAGATCTCGTAAGGAACGATGCTGAAAATCAGCAGTGCGCACATAAGGCCAGAATACGCGAGCCAAGACAGGAGAAGGATTCGAAGTGGTCTGTGTTCAGTCATCGATCAATACGGGAATCGGAGCAGGGGTGGCTGCCGCCGCTCTACTGGTTCGCCAGGTTCGGTCAGGCGTTCCCTGGGAATTGTGCGTAGCACGCGAACGAAGTCCAGCTGATTGAATTCAGCGGTCAACAGCGCGCGCAGGTTTTTGTCGGGCCCATGAATGACCTGGCCTACGAGAATGTCCTTAGGGAAAACCCCGCCATCACCCGAAGTGACTATGCGGTCCCCCGGACGAACGAGTTCTGCGTTCTCGATGAATTGCAGCAGAGGCAGGTGCGAGTCATCGCCCGTCAGAATTGCCCGTTGGCCTGAGGGCCGGATCATCACCGGGATGCGGCTGTTGCTGTCAGTCAACAGGATGACGCGTGAGACGCGGTTTCCCGCGCCGCTGATCCGCCCGACGAGCGCCAAGCCGTCGGTCGCGGCCCATCCGTCGACGATACCATCGTGCATTCCAATGTTAAGGAGGACGGACCGCCTGAACGGAGAGCCGCTATCGGCGACGACCAGCCCGGTGATGTAGGTCAGGTCAGGTTTCGGCTTTACGTTGTTGTAGGTGCGCAGCCTGGCGTTTTCCTGCTCGAGCTGAAGCGCTGCCTCTCTCCACGCCTTCATTTTCCTTAACTCCCGCCTAAGCTCGAGGTTCTGCGTATGGATCTGGCTGTAGGATCGCATGTTCTCCAGCATTTCAGCGACGTGGGTCATGGGCAGCAGGATCCAGTCGATGGCTGGTATGATCTGGTCCAAGATCAGCGCACGCTGGCGTTCCGCCCGGGGATTGTCGATGCGCCAAAACAGAAAGACTGCCATGAGCAGCACCACCAGCAAGCCGATTGAGATGCGGCGGATGGTGCGAAAATAGAACCTACTGCCTTTTCCCCTGACCAATCATACCTCCAGGCCGGTTCTGGATAGGTTCCCATCCCGGCTGCTTGGCCGAAGGATCCGGGCTCCCCACTTTCAGCCTCAGCTTTCGTAGTCTATCACATGCCTGAACTGAGATTCATACTCCAGAGCCAATCCGGTACCGAGAGCCACGCTGTTGAGACAGTCGTTGGCGAGCGTGAATGCGAGACCGGTCTGTTCCCTGAGGGCGACATCCAGGTCGGCGAGCAGGGCACCCCCGCCTGTGAGCATGACGCCCCGTTCCACGATATCCGCCGCTAGGTCTGGTGGTGTGGCTTCGAGTGCGGTCATCACGGCCTCGCAGATCTGCTGAACTGCCTCAGCGAGTGCTTCGGCCACATGTACCTGACTGACCTCGATCTCCTTCGGCACACCGTGAAGCATGTCACGGCCTCTGACTCGCTGGGTGATCCCGCGCCCATCCTCTGGAATTCGGGCGGTGCCAATCGCGGTCTTCAGGCGCTCTGCCGTCACTTCCCCGACAAGCAGGTTCTGCTGGCGGCGCAGGTAGTTTATGATGGCTTGGTCCATCTGGTCGCCTCCAAAGCGAACCGACTGGGCATAGACGATATCTCCCATGCTCAGGACTGCGACTTCGCTTGTGCCGCCGCCAATATCGACAACCATGTTGCCTTTCGGCTCGATGATGGGCATGTCGGCTCCGAGCGCGGCCGCAATAGGTTCGGAGATCAAGCCGGCGCGCCGGGCTCCAGCACTGAGCACTGATTGCCTGATCGCACGCTTCTCCACCGGGGTCGCACCACAGGGTACACAGACGATAATTTTTGGCTTCGTCAGAATGGACCGTCTATGTACCTTTCGGATGAAGAATTTGATCATCTCTTCCGCGACGTCGAAATCAGCTATGACGCCGTCGCGCATTGGCCTGATCGCCTCGATGTTCTCTGGCGTGCGGCCCTGCATAAGTTTGGCTTCTGTGCCGACAGCCAGCACCTGCCTTCGTCCCTGCCTTACATGATAGGCAACCACCGAGGGTTCATTCAGGATAATCCCGCGGCCCTTCATATAGACAAGTGTGTTTGCGGTTCCGAGATCAATGGCCATTTCGGATGAGAACAGGCGGGGAAAGATCGACATATGGTGATGGCCTTCCTTCGGCGCTTCGGGATTCGCAAATTCGATCCCGTGCAATACCAAACTATAAAATCCTTGGGTTCCGAGTGGAAGGGCTGTGAAGCCGCAAGCGGAGAGAATGAGGCAGTGGATTGACCAGGGAATTCGATTGCACCGATGGAGGAAGCCGCGGTGCGGTATTGTGATGATCTGGAGCCTGATCAAGGGATGTGATGAAGGGTTGCGTCGATTTCTGACGGGTCGGCATGGAGTTAATTGGAACTCTACCGGGCATCAAGACCATCGTGGGAAGCGGAGTTTCAGAGGCACTTCCAGATCGCCATCGCTTCCAAGGTATGACCTGTTTGGGTAGGGGAACCGGGTTGTCTGGCCAACGGCAATTGACGCGGATTGGGCGAATCCGAGCGGCGCCTGGCCACTTTGCAGGTGTGGCTGGGGCAGCGGATATGGAGCTTCGCCCCGAGGCGGCCGAACACTACATCCGCAGGCTTTCGGAACACCGAACCGCCTACGACGCGGGCTTGCGTCTTGCCCAACTCATCGTGAACAGTTCTGGTTTCGCGCTTCGTGTGGGTCAGGGCGATGAAATGCTGCCCGTGACTTTGGTCGACATGGCCAACACATTCGAAGGCTATGCACGAGAAGTACCAAGGCAGGAACTAGCAGCCGTCACCTCGCTCAAGGTTCCCGACGGAAATATATCCGGTACGGACGGGCAAAGCGCGAGCTGTTTGGCCGGTTCGACGCCGAAGCCTCAAATCCCTATGCAACGTCTGAATTGGTTTCCGAGCGCGAGGGAAGGACACTTACCGTGATCGACGTCAAACACAAACCGGCGAAAAAAATACCTGAACGATCCGAAATGGATCAGGTCATGTGCTATGGGTCGCGCCATGGCTGCGACAAAGTCATGATCTCCTATCCCCAGCCAGTCAGGAACCAGGCTTCGGTTTGGTCGCCCGGCATGATCGGTGCGAAATAGGTGTTTCGTGCAAGCCTCGACCTGAAAGCGGCTGATCTCACGGCGGAAGAGCGATCCCCTGCAACCGCCATACCCGCAGCGACCTGCAATCATGGAGCCTGAACCGCTGTTCGGGACCATACGGCGAATGGAGGGGCTGAACTGGCGACGACCCTGCATGGGCTGACCGGCCAACCATGGCCGTCGCAGCCCTTGGCGACCCACCGTCGACCGTAGGTTCGCGATGCATCGAACGCCTTGTGGCCACCGTGGCGGTGGTCAATCCCCGTCCGGCTTCCAGACATCGGATCAGAAAGGGTTCTCCAGCGCAACCCCGGTGGGTGCGAAATCCCTGGTGTTCCGCGTGACAACTGTGGCGCCATGGCGCAGCGCCGTCGCTGCAATCATGAGATCCGTGCCGGTGTGGCCGACCTCCGCACTGAGGCGTCCCCAGATGTGCGCGTCCTCCGCTCCGAAGTCCAGAATCCGGTCACCGAACACCAGCAGGGTGCGGTCGAGCCAGAGCCGCAGTTCGCGGGCTAAGCCCGGATTCCGGCGCCTCTGCCGCTAGATGCCGCGCTCGACCTCGCCCACGGTCACAGCGCTGATGTACAGGCTGTCCCCGGGCCTGTCGCGCAGGAACGCAGCGACCTGCGGCGCCCGCTCCGGCCTCCGCGCGGCCGAGAGCACGTCGGTGTCGATCACATACATTCAGAACTCCACATCGCGGGGCGTGACCTGCGTCCGCTCCACCCCAGGAGCCGGGAAGGCCAGCAGATGCTCGGCAAAGCTCTCCCGGCGCTCCACCGCGCCGTCCAGCAGCCGTCTGTAATCGGCGGCGCTGAGAACCACCACCGCCGGTCTGCCGCGGCGGCTCACTTCCTGCGGGCGGCCAGCCAGAGCCGCCTCCACCACGGCTGCGAACCTGTTCTTCGCGTCCTGAAGGGTCCAGGTCATGTTCACCTCCGAAACCTGTCTGTCTACATAACTGGTCAGATGGGTAGCTGCAACCACATCCGATAAGGGAGGCTGCCGCTGGCGGCGCGGGCGAGCCGCTTCGGGCGAACGCGGTTCAGGGACGGGGTGATCCTGAAGCGGACATGAACCGGCTGCACTGCCATGCCGGGCTGACCGTCGGCAGGCAGCGCGTGGCCGCCGGGTTTCGCGCCGGGGACGGAGCGGAGGCCGTGCCGCCGCAGGCGGGCGATGTGGGGTCCGTTGGACGCGGGGCCGTCCTGCGGGACGATGGCCCTGAGGTGCGGACGCTCCCGCCGGAGGTCGTCGACGGACCGCGCCGCGGCGTTGCGCCCGCAGCCGTTCCTCCTGTCCCCGCCGGTCCTGGCGACCGGCTCCGGGGCCAGCGGCGGCGCCTCGCGGCGTTCCGGGTGGCGGACCACGGCGGCGGGCGTGCTGTGGGAGTGGCCCTTCGGCCCGTCACCGTGGCTGGCGACGCGGCGGTGGTGGCGGTGGACGGATTTCGGGCCGGGTGGCCGACGCCGCCGACCGGGATCAGGCGGTGGCCGTCGAGAACCGGCTGGCCCTCCAGCACCCTGCCACGCCGCAGCCCTGCGGACAGGGTCCTGAAGGCCGGTGGCGGCTGCCTAGTGGTTCATGCAAAACAAAAGAGTCCATATTTCATGCCGGACTTTCAGCCGCCGCCATCTCCTGGAGCTTCCTGTGCCCGCGCTTCCACGACGCCACCAGATCCTCCGGATTCCGGCTCCAGCGGAACGGGCGGGCGTCGCTGGCGTTGTGGCGCCCGGTGTAGCCCTCCATGGCCGCGACGCAGTCGTCGAGCGAGTCGAAGACGGCGTCCTTCAGCCGCTGCCTCGTCAGCCTGAAGAAGAAGCCCTCGACGGCGTTCATCCACGACGCCGATGTCGGGGTGAAATGGAATGTCCAGTTGGGACGGTCCCTCAGCCATTCGTGGACCTCGGCGGATCTGTGCGAGGACACGTTGTCCAGGATGACGTGCACCGGGGTGCCCGGTCCGATCCCTTCGGCGACATGGTCGAGGAAGGCGGTGAACTCCGCCGACCGGTGCCGCTCCACCGTCCGCCCGACCACCTTTCCGGTGGCGACGTCGAGGGCCGCCAGCAGGCAGGTCGTGCCGTTGCGCCTGCAGTCGCGCGTCCTGGTCTCCGCATGCCCCGGCTTCATCGGGAGGGGTCGCTGGGTCCGCCCAGGTGCCTGAATCCGCGTCTTTCCGTCGACCGACAGCACGACGGCGTGGTCCGGCGGGTCGACATACAGGCCCACGACGTCGCGGACCTTGATCTCGAAACGCGGGTCGCGCGAGACCTTGAACGTCCTGACCTGGTGCGGCCTGAGCCCGTTGCGCTTCAGGATGCTGTGCACGTTCGAGGCGGTCAGCTCCAGCCTCTTCGCCAGCGCCTGCAGTGTCCAGTGCCGGGCGTGCGGCGGCGGCGGGATCGCGAGGCCGGCCACGGCCCTCACCGTTCCTTCCGGGGTCGGCTCCAGTCCCGGAGGGCGGGTCGCGTCCCGCAGCAGCCCGTCCACGCCCTGTTCGAGGAAGCGGTCCCGCCAGCGCTCCACGGTCGACCGGCACTTTCCGGTCCGCCTCATGGCCTCCGCCGCGCTGCGCCCCGACCCGAGGTCGGGGATGATCCGGACGCGCCAGACGTGCTTCTGGATGCTCCGCGGGTCCTTCGCGATCCTTTCGAGGCGTTCGCGGTCGCCGTCCGAAAGCCTGATTTCCTGTCTTTTCGATTTCCTGCCCATTGCCCTGCCTGCTGTCTCTATGGTTGTTACGGGGCCGCCTGACGGCGACCGGAAGACAGTGGCACGCTTCACGGACAAATGCAGGCATCTGTCTTCAGTCAACCACTAGGGCCGGCCGTGCCGGGGCGCCTGCGCATGGGGGGTCGCAGGGCGCCGCCGCGGTCCCGGACAGCGTCCGGAGGTTCCCGCGGACGATGGCGTCCCTGCGGCTGTCCCTGCCGGACTGCAGGAGCGACGGATACCTGGCGGGAACATCGCGGACGCCGCCATGAGGTGGTCCCCAGGGCCGGACCGCCGCCCGTCCACCGGACCGGCGGTCCCGCCGAAGCATTCCGCCAGCGCCCCGACCGGCCCGGGCCTGCCGGGGTCCTTCCGGAACCGCATCGTCCCAGCTCCCGTCAGTGAGGCCAGCACGGATGCGGCAAGGGCCCCAGCCCATGATGTCCAGAGGATTCCGGGCGGTTTCCGTCCGCCCGGCAGGAAAAGTCCACCAAACCCGGTTCACGGAAGCCCATGGAATACAGGGTCCGGAAGGGCTGGTGGGAATTGCTGCAGTTCAGGAAGCATGCGGCGAAGTTCATGGGGCAGCCTGCCGACCAAAGCCTCATTGAAATGAAGATGTGGAAGCCGTTCCCGGAGCATCCTCATCAGGATCATGGCCTAGGTTCTGTCCCGCGGTAATCCCTATCCCGACGCTTCCTTGCGCGCCGCCACCCTACACAGGAATTGCGGGCGTTGGTACATCACGCTCAAATATAAACTGCAGGTCGCGCCCCTCGTGGACAATGGCCATGTGCTGGGTGTTGACCGCAATGTCGGCCAGGCCGCCGACAGCGATGGCATCATTCAAGCCTTGCCGGATCTCACCCGAGACAACGCTAGGATCAAACGACTGAAACGCAAGGTTTCACGGCGGCGCAAGGGCAGCCGCCGGCGCGGGAGAGCCAAGGCGCAACTGGCACGAGTGGAACGGAGGAAAGCCAACCGCCGCCGCAACGCGCTGCATCACATCAGCAAACGTGTGGCAGCTCAGGCCAGCGCCATCGTGCTGGAGAGATTGCCGGTCAAGGCGATGATGAAATCAGCCAAGTGCACGAAAGAGGCGCCTGGACGCAATGTCCGCGCCAAGGCCGGCCTCAATGAAAGCATCCAGAATTCCGGCTGGGGACAGCTTGACCAGATGCTTCAATACAAAGCCGCGGAAGTGGTGCAGGTCTCCGCCCGCAACACTTCGCGGACCTGCCACGGGTGCGGAACGGTCGATCCCCGTTCACGCGGATCCCGGTCCGAATTCCGCTGCATCGCCTGTGGCCATGTGGCGCATGCCGATATCAACGCGGTCCAAAAGACATCCGTGCGCGGGGGCTGGGCCTGCTGCGGGCGGGACCGCTGGAAACCAGCAGGGACGAGGCGTCGGGGACTGGCGCATCCGCATGGGCAGAGGGGGCGTTGGCGCTGGCTACTCCAATTAGCCGTGAAGTCAATAGCTACGCGCAAAACCTTTGTGCGTCAGCTATATAAGTCCCAAAGGTTCATCCTCGAGGAATTCAGCATGGGCGAGAATAGGCTGGAGGCCAGGGATGACTCGCGCCGGACTCAAGCCCTGCTGGATGAAGCCAACCGGTTTTTCCTGCAGATGGTGGAAGATGGCCTTGAGTCACCTGGATTGCGTCAGGACATCAAGCCAGCGCCACTGGACATTCTGGCCCCAATGTCCTGAATGCATGGCCGTTTCCGTCCATGGCGGAAATGTTGCGGCGACATACAGTCAATGTGACGGGATTTTCCGGAAAAAACCTTTGACTGCGACCGCGGGCCGCCCTTAACATCCAGATATCTGTATCTCTGGAACGGAAAGGAGCGATACAATGAGTGAACGGCAGGAATTCAGGGTGGGAGGGCCGGTCATCGACCATTCAGGTCAGGGCGGCGACCGCAGCTATACAGCCCAGGATGGTTACACGGGGCCGATGAAAGTCATCGGCGGCACCGGCAGCAACTGGTTCTACGGTGACTACAGGCCTGACTGGTATCAGGGCGGCGCGGACCGTAGCCATACCGACACGGCCAAGGGCGGCAAGGGCAATGACTATCTCGCTGGCGGCCATGGCCGCAATATCCTCAAGGGCGACGGCTGGGAGGATATCCTCGTGGGCAACCAGGACGACGCTTTCTACGACCAGATGCATGGCGGATCCGGTTTTGACAGGCTTTACGCGGGCCGGGTGAAGGATTCCAGCCGCACCACGGACGACCGAGGGCTGAAAGTCGGACCGGCCATGGTGGAGGACGAACATTACAATATCACGGCCGGCAACGTCATGTGGGGCGGTGACGGCGAGGACACGTTCGTGCTGCATCCCGAAAGCTATGTCCATATCATGGATTTCCTGCCCGGCGAGGATTTCATTGTCATCGAGGGACTGGGCAACAGATCCCTGGAGGAGTCCATCGAAGTGGTCTACCATCCCACGGGCGTGTTCGGGCAGAAGACCTTCCGGATCGTCCTTGATGGCGAGAAAGTCCTCGCGGAGATCGATCTCTACCGCTCCATGGGACCTGATTTCGATCCCGGCGACTCCACCGATGTCGCCGCCGCCATCGCCAGGATCACGGCGGAACTGCATGGAGTCAATGGCCGCACGTTCTTTGGGTCCCACAATGGCGAGCATATCAACGGTACCGCATGGAACGACACTGTATACGGCTGGGGCGGCGACGACGTGATCAACGGCGGCGACGGCGCCGATATCGTCTATGGCGGCGGCGGCAACGACACGATCCGCGGCGGTGCCGGCCGGGACGCGCTCTATGGCGACCATGGCAACGACACGCTCTGGGGCGGTGACGGGAACGACGTCATCGAGGGTGCCTAGGGCAATGACGTTCTCTACGGCGGCGACGGGGCCGATACCATATTCGGTGACGGCGGCAACGACAGGATCGACGGCGGCGCCGGCGCCGACTGGATCCGCGGCGGTCAGGGCCGTGACATCTTCGTCATTGATCCCAGCGGCGACACGCCCGATATCATCGCCGATTTCAATGTCGCCGAGGATTACGTACGTCTTCCTCTGGGCATGGCCCAGGCCGACGTCCGGTTCGTGGCCGACCCGACATTCACAGGCGGTCGCATCGACCTGCCAACGCCAGCCATGAAGCTCGTCACCGGCAGTGGCGGCAGCCAGAAGACGCTCGCGGTTTTCCTGAATCGGGACGGACAGGACTTCTCGAACGTGGAGTTCATCTGGGACTTCGACCCGAACAAGGAATACCCGCCGCCGCCCGATGGCGAGACCATCAACGGGAAGGCAAAGAAGGACCTGCTGCTCGGCACCCGGGGCGACGACACCATCAACGGCAAGGCCGGCAAGGACGACCTCTACGGACGCGACGGCGGCGACACGCTCAACGGCGGTGAAGGCCATGACCGCCTCTACGGCGAGAACGGCAATGACACGCTCAACGGCGGCGACGGCAACGACATCCTGGAGGGCGGCAAGGGCAACGACATCCTCGGCGGCGATGACGGCGACGACCGCCTCTTCGGCGGCGCCGGCGACGACACCATGGCTGGCGGGAACGGCAACGACCGGCTCTATGGCGGCAGCGGCGCCGACACGCTCGACGGGGACGACGGCGCCGACCGGCTCGAGGGCGGCGAGGGCAACGACATCCTCGTCGGCGGCAGGCACGACGACCGGCTCATCGGCGACGGCGGCAACGACCGGCTGCAGGGCGGCAAGGACGCCGACTACCTCACCGGCGGCGAGGGAGCCGACGAGTTCCTGTTCAGGAAGGGCGACGGCGTCGACGTCGTCACCGACTTCGAGGACGGGACCGACACGATCGTGTTCCTCGCCGAGAAGGAGAACAAGCTGGGGTCGAAGTTCATCGGGTTCGGTGACCTGGTCATCGAGGAGACCGACTACGGCGTCCGCATCACGTCGGAGAAGCTCAAGAAAGGGCAGGAGATCCTGCTGCAGGGGGTGACCGCGGACCAGATCGGCGAGGAAGACTTCAGCTTCGTCACCATTCAGGAGTACAACGACCTGCTCATCAACGCCTGAAACGGGCGCGATGTGGCGGCGGAAGACGCGGGGGGGGGGCCGGCCGCCCGGCCGCCCGGCCCCCCCTGTTTCCGCAGGGCTAATTGGTTCGCACCACTTTATCGAAGTCTGGCATGAAGCTGACCTTTTTTCCGGACAACCCCGCCGCACGCCCGTATGCCTGCAGCGAACCAGTCCGGCGGACCGGTTTCGGGGGTGTGGGCGTGGGCATTCCGGAGGTATCCATCGATAGCGTCGCGGAGGCGGATGAGGCGCGCTTCCATGCGCTGATGCAGGCGCACCACCACCTCGGCGCGCTGCGGCCCGTGGGCGGGACCGTGCGCTGCGTCGCCCGTCACCGCGGCCGCTGGCTGGCGCCTGCGGTCTTCCCGGCCCCGGCGCTGAGGTGCGGGGCGCGGGACCGCTGGACCGGCTGGGACCGCAGCCTCCGGTCCCGGACGGCTCCCGGTTCCCGGTCCTGCCCGGCGCACCGTCCATGACTGGCCGGCCCGCTCCGGCCACGAGGTCCCGCCGCTGGAGACCTTCGTGGACCCGGCCCGCTCCGGCGGGGCCGTCCACCGCGCCGCCGGCTGGATCGGGGCCGGCCGCACCCGCGGCTTCGCCCGCCAGGGACGGGGCCACCTCGACAACGGGCGGCCGAAGCTGGTGTTCCCGCTGCCGCTGTCCCGCGAGGCGCGGGGCCGGCTCCGCGCGTTCCACCTCGACCCGGGCCTGCACAGGGGAGTTCCCGGGATGGCACCGGGCGCCGAACAGATGAGGACCCTGCCCGACTTCTTCAGGGACATCGACGACCCCCGCCGCAGGGCGGGAAGGCGGCGCCCGCTGCCCTCGGTCCTAGCCCTCGCGGCGGCGGCGGTGCTCTGCGGCATGCGCGGCTGCAGGGCCATATGGGAATGGGCCGGGGACCCCGTCCCCGCCGCGCTGCGGCGCTTCCGCAAAGGACGGCACGAACTGCCGGGCGAGTGGGTGGTCCGCGACGTTCTGGTCCGGGCCGGCCCGGAACAGCCCGGCGCCGCGCTCCGGGCTTGGCGGGAGGCCCATGGCGGGGGCCGCGGCACGGCGCTGGCGACCGGTGGAAAGACGATGCGCGGCGCGGTGGACGGTGAGGGCCGCCGGACGGTGAGGGCCGCCGGACCCATGTCCCCGGCATCGTCGGCCATGGGTCCGCGGCGGCGCCGGGCCAGCCTGCGAGGCCACGGGCCCCGGTCCCGGCGCCGCCTCCCCGAAACGCCTCCCCGGACTGAACCGCGGCCACTGGCGGGTGGAGGCCAGCCACCACATCTCCGGCTGGAGCTTCGACGGGGACCGGAGCCGCATCCGCACCGGCCACGGTCCCGGGAACACGACCCTGCCGCCGCGCTTCGCGACCGGCCCCGTCAAGGACCGCGGCCTGTCCGTGGCCGGGACGCGCGGCGCGTGCCAGGCTTCCTGAGGATGGCCGGGAACACCCGCCTGCGCCCGTCCGCCGCCGTGGCGACCGCCTGACCCCACCCCGCCAGGACGGGGCCACGCCATCGCCACTGAACCCGGCACAGGCAGCCAGGCAGGCACGGTCATGCATCAACACGGAAACGCGCCTTCCCGGTGCGCCGGTTGCCGTGGCCGGAGGGCACGGAATGACACCGGCCAACGACCGGAAACCCCGGAACGGGCCCCGGATGCACGGAATCCGGCGTCAGGACACATGGCGCCGGAGGCCCTGGTGCCCGCACCCTGACGGATCCTGCGCATGGGAAGGCTTTAGAACCAATTAGCCCTGTGCGGCATCCACGGACCCGGTCACGGCGAGGTGGCCGGTGTCTTCTGGCCCTCCAGCATTCCGGGAGCGTTCGGCGCGAAACAGTGAAACTACATACGGGGACCGGTAACAGCCGGCGGTCCAGTCCATTCAGGGACTGAAGTCCATATCCCTGTCCGAATCCCTTTCCACCTGTCCCTGTTCCTGACAGCTGTTCGGATCCAGCCCACCAGCCTTGACAGGGAAGCTACAGAACGACGGGATGGGACAACAGCCAGGGAGGAAGGCGAAGGTGCTGTCCGTTCCTGGTCGGGACGGTCATTGTCGCTTCCGGGGACAAACACGCATGGTGGAGGGTTCCGGCATGGCAGACAGAGTGGCGTTTACCCTCCCCCTCCGCGATTCAACCGGGGGACGCTCGCGCCTCCGCCGCATGAGTGGCACCGCCTGACGCCGGGCGTCCGGGTTCGGACGCCTCCCCGTCACCTTTTTTTCTTTCTCGCGACATCCAGACCGCCGCGGCCGTCCTGCACACGACCGGCTTCGGGCGGCGGCCTGACCGGTTTCACCAGCTTTCACCAACGGGAGGATGAACGATGGGAACTGAAGGCATCACGCTACGCGGCGGCGGATACGCTTAGGGGGTGACGGCAACGACACCTTCGAGTTCGCGGCAGGGGATGGCCAAGACACCATCGTCGACTTCGGGGATGGCGATACCATCAGTATCACCGGCGTATCCGGGGGGGTCGAGGGGCTGGTCATCGAGCGGGACGGCGCCGATGCCGTCATCAGCTACGGCGACGGCGACACCATCCGGCTGCCGGGCGTGTCGGCGGAGACGCTGGGCACGGACTGCTTAGCGTTCCCCGCCGCCGGGGCACTCGCGCGTGCGGGTACGGCGAGGGACAACCGGCTCTACGAAGTGACGGAGATCCACCCAGGGGCTGAAGTCCTGCTTCCCTGCGGACGTCTGGCGTTCCTACTCAATACGCCGTTCAATCAGATAGGACCGGAACGAGGGGATGGGGGAATGGATGTATTCCTCGCCATTGTCATACAGGGCCCCCTGATGGATCAGGATATCCAGGAACTGCCTTGATGTCATGCCTTCGGGAAGCCGCCATCCATTCGGTTTCGAGCCGTCATGGTCACGGTGCATGTCGATGAGATCAAGGATGTCCTTTCGTCGGAGCCGTCTGGACTTCCCGTCCCGTGAACCAGGAATTCCATCCATCACCGCCGCCACAAGGTCCTCCGCTTCCCTCATGGAGGTATTGCATTGATCCCGATAGTAAATCTGACGCCTGCGCCAGATCTCCTGTCCGACATGGGTCCAGTCCATGCGGTCCATGTCGCCGTTGATGCGCAGCGCCTCCTCTCCCAAGGATTCACCGGCATGGCGCAGGTGCCGGGGCCAGCCGTCGCAGAGATCGGCTAGGTCGTTCAGCCGGGCGTTGTGGCGGGAGGTGTCGAGGCCAAAATAAAGGGCCAGACGCCGCATGAAATCCTTGGCATGCGCCGCCGTCAGAGGTTTGGTTTCATGGACCTTGGTACCGCGTGTCAGATTCATTCCGCGGGCCTTTTCGGCGGTATCGGACAGGCCGGCCAGCACCAGTACCAGCGGCAGTCCTGTGCTGCCGTCATGGATGGCCTGAAGGAACCGGGCTTCCGGTGTCGTTTCTTCCCCGGCGAACCGCTGCGCCTCGTCCACAGCGACAATGATCGGTGTCGGATACTCCGCTCCAGGGTGTTTTCGGGCCACCATCCTGAGTGTTTTGGGCACCTCCATGTCGGAAAACCCCAGCGACAGGCCGCCGGGTCCGACTCCAACACCCCTTAGCCGTTCCAGCCGGTCGGCCAGCGTTCGTTTCCACGCCGTTTCATTCATGGTCCACGCATCCAGGACCGCACCCACGCCCACGGTGGGATCGTCGATAACGTCCGTTGCAGACAGGGCGACAACCTTGGGAGTTCCTTTCTCACCTGTCCACTTCTGCTGCATCCTGTGCAGGAGCGAACTCTTGCCGGCACCAGGTGCGCCCTGCACGATGCGCGTCATTTTCGGCTGGCCTGCGCTTTCCTTCGACGTTGTCAGGATGTCACCGAGAATGGTTTCGCGGCCGACGAAGACCGGAGGCGGGGCGCCCTCGCCCTGCCGCAGGTATTCGATGATCCTGGCACGGTTGAGCGGCATTGGATTTCTTTCATGTGCCTTGCGTGTCTGCGGATACTACCGCGGTCAGGCCGGGAAACAAAGTCACAATGACGTCCGTTTCCCTTCGTTTCCCGGGCGCAGCCGATTCGGCAGCCGCCCTGTCCCGAGCCGTTTCCGCAGTTGTTTCGCCCGGAAATCCGGGTCTTCCGCCAAGAACCGGTTCGGCACGAGGGCTTTCAACGCCGCCAACCTCGGAAGGTGTCCGCATCTTTACAGAGATATTGCGATCATCGGGCTGCCGCTGGGCACCGTGATGGTGCTCTACAATCTCGAGCAGGCCGCGGTTACCGCAATCGCCGTGAGTTTCGGGACCGCTGTCAGCGACGGCTTCGGGATCGGTGCCCGGCTCTGCGGCTTCCTCCTTATGGCGGTGTTCGGAATCGCCGTCGGCGCTTCGGTGACCGTCGGTCTGCATTTGGGCCCAGAACGGGCGGACGTGGTGCGTCGGGCGCTGCCCAGTTTCACCGGCGGCGGCACTGCCGCATTCGGCGTCATTGCGCTGCCGTTGGCGCTCCTTGGCAAGGAACTGGTCAGGCATTTAACTCAGGACGCCGCGACTGTCGCTGCGGGCGGGACCTATCCACGGTTCATGGCGACGGCGCTCTGCCTGCTATGCGTCCAACGCGTCTTCAACGCCGCCTTCGGGGGTGCTGGGCGCAACATGCCCTCGCTGCTCGCGTCAGCCGCCATGTATCTCGGGGTCGAGCTGCCGGCCGTACTGGCGCTGGCCTTCCTCGGACTGCTGACCCCGGAGGTGCTCTGGGCCGCGATGACCGTCACGGCTGCCGCTGGCGCACTCCTCTCCGCGTTGCTGTTCCGCTACGGCGGATGGCTTGTGAAACCCCTCTCCGAGGAATTGCAGCAGAAAGGAAAGACCAGATGGGCATCACCTTCAGGGGAACTTTCCATGCCGTCCCGTCGTCCTCACCGGACCTCGATGCTCGCGAAGTCGGCGATGCGACGCTTGATGCCTACCAAGTGGCGACGGCAGAAATCCACGCACGGCTTGTCAGGTTCGGTCTCTCCAGCTTTCGCCGCCGCCTTTGGAAACCAGGACAGCGTTGTCGTTGTTGATGGCCATTCCCTCCGCTAGGGCCGCGCCCTCACTACGGAAATGGTCGGTGTTGCACTACGGAATGGAAGTGGGGTCTTTTGTTGCAAGACCGTTACGGGGATAGCGCAGGTCTTTTCCGTGGACTTTCCGCTCTGGTTCCGCCCCATTACAGCAGAAGAGGAAGTCGGCCAGCCTTAGAATCATGACGCAGCGGTTCAGCGTCAGCATGGCATTGACTCCCCTCTGCGACCATTGCAAGCGACTGGCAGCTGCCGCAGGACGTCCGAAAGGTACTCATCCTAATAGCGATGCCCGGCAGGTACCTGAATCGGAGGCGCGAGGCACCGTCAAGGACAGACCGTTATCTGGAGGGGCTGTGCCAGTCTCGCGGCTATGTCCGGAAGATGTGGAAAGGTGGTCTGGATAGACGGCACCAGCCTGCTCTACATACTGGAGGTTACGTCCAAACCAAAACTGTGTGTCATTGGCAGGCCACGACGACGAATTTGGTGGGGTGGTTGATCAGGCCCGTGAGATAGCGCCTATCGTAGAGGCGGACGATGCCCGGGCCGTCATCGGTCCATCCACTCGCTTCCTTCCGGTGGCGGCTGCTCCCGCTTTCCCCTCGCCAGCGGTCGAGTGATTCAATCAGGAACAGTCTTGCCTGACCATCAAGCGGTCAGCGTACATCGTACATTTGGCGCCGGAACCTCCGTCTGCGGCGGTAATCGAACGGGTTGGTTGGAGATGGTTCCAGTGACTCGCCGCGCAGGTCGGACTATGATCGTGAACCCCGGCCACCGGAAATACCTCCGAAAGCAAGGGCTAACTGGCATGCGAAATGCGCTGCCGCCCTTGCCTGCCTCGTATCACCGGTATGTCCATAGGGTAGCCGACCCAGCCACGCGGTGACCGCTGTCGCCGCCCGTACGTCCCGGAGCCCGGGCGAACCGCCTCAAACGCTTCAGACCGCCACATGGTAGTCCGCCCTCCGGTCCTCGTCCGCACCACGCACCGAAAGCTGGAATCCCAACGCATGGATGACGGCGAGAACCATGGAAAGCCTAAGGTCGCTGGCCGCTGACAGACTCCGGTACAGCCCTTGTTGGTGCGACACATTGTTGGCCTGTGCCGTCTCGCTCATTCCCTGAGCCCGGGCAAGCGTCACAAGCGCCTCCTTGATGTAGCTTTCATCCTTTGACCCAAGGGCGGCGCAGATATTCGGCCTGCCGCTTTGGCGTAGTGAGATACCCCGCGGCGTCAAACGGGCGGAATTCCTCACGTTCGGGTGTTTGGTCGGTCATCCTGAAGCTCCTTCGCCAGCTGTGTCTCCCTGCCGCCCCACGCCGCCGAATGCCGTCGCGGGACCCAGCGCGGCGCAGGCGCTACAGCACAGCTTTCAGAATGGTCCTTCCAAACTGGGCCGAGCCCTATCAGTGAACTGCCACGTGCCTAAACCACCCTGTCAGTTTGCCGGACTGACTTTCTGTCTGAATCCGGTGCGGTCTTCTCCCTTCGGACCAACAGTCGGTTAAGCGCAGCGACATAGGCCTTCGCACTGGCAACGACCGTGTCGGTGTCCGCCGCCTCACCCGTCGCGATTCTACCATCCTCTTCGATACGGACGCTGACAGTCGCTTGAGCATCGGAGCCCTGGGTCACCGCGTGTACCTGGTAGAGCTGTAAGTCGATTTCGTGCGGAAATACCTTCCTTACCGCCCTGAACGCAGCATCCACCGGGCCGTCGCCTGTCGCCGTTACCCGATGGTCCACGCCATCGACACTCATGGTGAGATCTGCCGACTGCGGAGCTTCAGTTCCGCAGATCACGCGCAGAAACTTGATCTGAAGCCTGTCGCTCTTGTCCGAGGCCGCGGAATCACGCATCAGCGCGATCAGATCATCGTCGAACACTTCCTTCTTTCGGTCGGCGAGCGCCTTGAACCGCACGAAGACATCATTGAGTTGGTTACCTGCCAGGTTATAGCCCAATTCCTCCAGTTTGGAACGCAACGCCGCACGACCCGAGTGTTTGCCCATAACAATGTTCGTCGCGGAAAGACCAATATCCTCAGGTCGCATGATCTCAAAAGTTTCCGCGTTCTTCAGCACGCCGTCCTGATGGATGCCCGACTCATGGGCGAAGGCGTTCTTGCCAACAATTGCCTTGTTGAACTGGACGCTGAAACCGGACACGGCCGCCACTCGGCGGGAAACGTTCATGATCTTCGTCGTATCGATTCCAGTATGATAGGGAATGATGTCTCCACGTACCTTCATGGCCATCACCACCTCTTCCAGCGCGGTGTTGCCGGCGCGCTCCCCTAAGCCATTGATCGTACATTCGATCTGTCGGGCACCACCGGCGACCGCCGCAAGGGCATTGGCCGTCGCCATACCAAGATCATTGTGGCAATGCGTCGCGAAAACCGTTTCCTCGGCACCAGAAACCGATTCGATCAGCCTTCGGATCAGATCAGCCGACTCGGTCGGTGCTGTATAGCCTACAGTGTCAGGAATGTTGATTGTCGTGGCACCTGCTTCGATGGCGACCCGAACCACCCGACAGAGGTAGTCCCACTCGGTCCTGGTCGCATCCATGGGAGACCATTGCACATCCTCGCATAACCTGCGCGCGTGGTTCACCGTGTCGTGAATCCGGTCGGCCATCGCATCCTTGGTCAGTCTGGGAATGTCCCGGTGCAGCGGTGACGTTCCGATAAATGTGTGGATCCTCGGATGCCTGGCATGCCTGACCGCTTCCCAACAGCGGTCAATGTCAGCGAAATTGGCACGCGCCAGTCCGCAGACCGTCGCGTTCCTGGTTCGCTTCGCGATTTCACTGACGGCTGAGAAATCGCCTTCCGAGGCAATGGGAAACCCCGCTTCGATTATGTCCACGCCCATCTCGTCGAGCAGTTCGGCAATCTCAAGTTTTTCGGTATGGCTCATGGTCGCGCCGGGGCTCTGCTCACCGTCGCGTAAGGTCGTGTCGAAAATCAACACACGGTTTTGGTTGTCTTTGGTCATCTTGATGTCTCTTCGGCTGTTCCTTGGCGTTAGCTGGCGCGGTCTGTGCTGCCTCTGAGCGGTTGCGCCAGACGGCACACACTCAGAGGCGGCTAAGGAGCAGCAGATCAACGGGGAGGTTCGCGCGGAGCGCGAAATGGCCGAGAATATGTCCCCTGATCATCATTCAGGCCACAATATGGATTTCAACAGGGAATGGAACCCAAAAATTACACGGATGGGCCATTCAACCGGAGTTCAGAATGGTTGGCCCTCAATTTTCCTGACCTCCCCCGGAGTCGATCTCCGCTTCCGGCTCCACCAGACGCTTCCGCAGCATCGGACTGCCCGCATTGCCGACCTACTGATCGTGGTCGACTGCGTCTTCCTCGCTCGCATAGATGATTGTCCCCTCTCCTTCGCGCTTCCCTCTGGCGAAGTTGCCTTCGTAGACATTGCCGTTGGGGTCGGTCAAGCGACCCGGGCCATGAAACTCTCCGTCTTCCCACGATCCTGCGTAGGCAAACCCATTGGGCCGTGTCAGGGTGCCCTGCCCATGGGGAGCATTGTTCAGGAATTCCCCTTCATAGACGGAACCATCCGAATAGCTGGCTGTTCCCTGCCCGGACCGCTTGCCCTGTTTCCAGCCACCTGAATAAGCGCCGCCATCAATTTGGGTGAGCGTTCCATCACCTTCGAAAACCCCTCCAGACCATCCACCTTCGTAGGTTGAACCATCGGAATACGTGATGCTGCCTTGCCCCTCAGGCCTGCCAGCATGGAATTCTCCCTCGTAAATCGAGCCGTCTGAATAAGTGTGGGTGCCTCTGCCCTGCCTTATGTTGTCCTGAAAAGTACCTTCGTAGATTGACCCATCCACATAGCTGGCCGTTCCCGTGCCATTACGGGAACCGTCCTTCCACTCACCTGTGTAGGAATTCCCTTCAATGTCAGTCAGCGTTCCCATGCCCGAAATCTGCCCATTGGTCCATCCACCTTCGTACACGGAACCGTTTGGATAAGAGATCCTACCGAGACCGTGAGGTGTGCCTTCAAGGAAGGAGCCCTCGTACACCGAGCCGTCAGAGAACGTGAGTTTTCCCTGGCCATTCGGCCGATGGTTCCGGAACACACCCTCGTACTCCGAACCGTCGGGATAGGTTAACTTACCCTGGCCCTCGAAGTCTCCGCCGCTCCATTCTCCCACATAGGCCAGTCCTTTGGTATCCGTGAAGGATCCGATACCCTGGCGGCGATCGTTCTGGAACTCGCCCTCGTAGCTATCTCCATTCGCGTAGGTCTCCTTGCCGTTTCCATGGCGCTCGCCGTTGACAAACTCGCCGTCGTAGATGTCGCCGTTCGGCTGGGTCAGCGTACCCTTGCCGTTGATCTGCCCCTGTGCCCATTCCCCAACGTATTCGAGCCCGTCGGGCAGGGCCAGCTTGCCCATTCCGCTCCGCTGGCCATTCACCAACTCGCCTTCGTAAACCGCGCCATCCGCATATATGATCCGTCCGGCCCCGTTTCGGACGCCATCCACCCATTCGCCCTCGTAAACGTAACCGTCGGGGCGAACCATGCGACCCTGTCCGTGATGCTGGGCGTTACGAAATCCGCCCTCGTAAACGACCCCGTCGGCATATTCCGCCCGACCAGTCCCTTCAATCACTCCTTCCACCCACCCGCCGGCATAGATGGAACCGTCGGCGAAGGTGATCATTCCACTGCCGTCTGGTTTGCCTTTCACGAAGTCGCCCTCGTAGACGGACCCATTCGGAAACCGAGCTGTTCCGCGTCCCTGGATTTCACCGTCGACCCAGTCGCCGGTGTATTCGTATCCGTTTGGAAGACGATATGTTCCTGTGCCATGCTGCTTCCCGTCCCTGAACTCGCCTTCATACAGGCCGCCGTCTTCATACTGCTTGAGTAACGTGCCACCATCAGATTGGGCCCACGAACCCCCTGCGATGGCAATGACACCCAATACCGACAGTGCCTTCAGTGAATTTCCCACGATTTTCCCCTTGTGTCCGAGGCCACCAGTGCCGTCTTTTCCAACCGTCATCAAATCGTAGGTGAGCATGGCGCAACTGACAACTTGTTTTGAGCACAACCCACTGTTTCTGATTCTGTGGTGTGGTAAGAAACTGGCATCATGAGAGGGGACGCAATGCGAGACCGCTTCCGACTTACGCTTGCCCAGCTGAATCCCACCGTTGGGGCACTGAGGGCCAACGCGGATAAAGCCCATGCCGCGTGGGTGGAGGGACGGGAGGCCGGGGCGGACATGGTCGCCGTGACCGAGATGTTCATTACCGGATACACTGCTCAGGACCTGGTTATGAGACCTGCGTTCAATCTCGCCGCAATGAAGGAAGTCGAGGCGCTTGCCCGACGCTGCAGCGAAGGTCCCGCGCTTGCGGTAGGTGCCCCATACCTTGATGAACAGGACCGGTTGTTCAACGCCTACTGCATCTGCAAGGGCGGGCAAGTGGTTCGGCGGGTTCTCAAGCACCATTTGCCCAACACGGAGGTCTTTGACGAGATGCGTGTGTTTGAATCCGCGCCACCGGCTGGCCCCTACTCGGTATCGGGCGTTCGTGTGGGTTCACCCATCTGCGAGGATGCGTGGCGCCCAGATGTCTGCGAAACACTTGCGGAGACCGGAGCGGAGTTCCTGCTGGTCCCAAATGGCTCTCCCTATTCCCGTAACAAGTTCGATACGCGCGTCAATCGCATGGTCGCCCGCGTGATCGAAACGGGCCTTCCCCTGATTTACCTGAATATGGTGGGCGGTCAGGATGATCAGATGTTCGATGGCGGCACCTTTGCGCTCAATCCGGGAGGCGAACTGGCGCTGCAGATGCCACTGTTCGACGAGGCGATTGTCCACGTCGATCTGGTTCGTAACGATGAGGGTTGGCGGATTCAGCAGGGTGAACTCGCCCGGCATCCTGATGTGTGGGAGCAGGATTACAGGGTCATGGTCGAATGCGTGCGAGACTATCTGGGCAAGTCGGGATTCAGGAAGGCACTTCTGGGGCTGTCCGGAGGGGTCGACAGCGCATTGGTTGCCGCGGTCGCGACCGACGGACTCGGCCCTGAGAATGTCCGCTGCGTCATGCTCCCGTCCGAGTATACTTCTAGGCAATCGATAGAGGACGCGACGGAGATAGCAGGTACGCTAGGCTGTCGTCTGGATTCGGTCTCGCTATCCGGCCCTCGTATGGCGGTCTCAGAGGCGCTGTCCGATCTTTTCGAGGGCACCAAGCCGGATCTGACGGAGGAGAACATCCAGTCGCGGCTGCGGGGACTTCTGTTGATGGCGCTCTCAAACAAGTTTGGGGAAATTCTTCTGGCGACAGGGAACAAGTCAGAGGTGGCTGTGGGATATGCTACGATCTATGGCGACATGGCTGGTGGCTTCAATCCGATCAAGGATCTCTACAAGACGCGCGTTTTTGAGACCTGCCGATGGCGCAACGCAAATCACAGGCACTGGATGAAGGGACCCGCAGGGGAAGTGATTCCGCGCAGGGTGATTGACAAGCCTCCTTCGGCTGAACTCCGGGACAATCAGAAGGACGAGGATAGTCTTCCACCCTATGAAATCCTTGACGTGATCCTTGCTGAACTCATCGACAACGAGGCGTCAGTCCCTGAAGTGGTGGACATGGGTTATGACCGGGAGACGGTCAAGGCCGTCGAGAACCTGATTTTCAACAGCGAATACAAGAGATACCAGGCGGCACCAGGTGCCCGATTGACCATGCGCAGCTTATGGCTTGACCGTCGCTATCCCATTGTCAACCGTTGGCGCGACGGCGGCTGATGTCCCGTTTGCTTCCACTTAAGGTCCTCCAGTGGACAGCCGGTACCGTGTCTACGCACCCCGGCGTTCGGTTTCGTTTCACTGTCGACTGCCCGACTGCGGCAGAGCGTGATCTGGCGCTCGGGACCACATCGACAGTCCAGAATTGTGGAGGTGCCGACACGGTCTGGCTTCTGGCTACCCAACAGAGTGGAGAGGTTTGCCGTAAGAGCCTGTCGAGTGTGAGAGATCTGGAAACGTCCTCCAATTGACTGTCATCAAAAGGAAATCAGGCGGTCTCCACCTCTGGCATGACTCAACGTTGCCGGATCACAGCTTGGAGATATTGCAGTCAGCCACCAATCGATCGACATATTCGCGGTCGCAGAGTCGAGTCGCTTCCGTTGTCACGGCTGCACTTGCCGCGGCGACACCGCGAATCAGGCAATCCTTCAGCGGTTCGCCTCGAGCGGCTGACAGGGTGAAGGCTCCGACAAAGCTGTCGCCGGCACCGACCTTGCTTACGACTTCGACCTCCGGGCCGACACAGTGCCAGCTTCCATCTGTATTTGAGAGCACCGACCCATCAGCGCCTCGAGCAACGACCACATTGGTTGCAACTCCATGCTCTACCAGTTTTCGTGCGAAGGCGGCCGTATCGGAGATCCGGGGTAGGGGATGGCCCGCGAGCTCTTCGGCTTCAGCCCCATCCATTCGAAGAACATAAATGGATTCATGTGGTGCCTGTACCAGATTCATCAGAGCTGGTCCTGACGTGTCCACAAACAGTCGCGCACCTCGTCCGCAGATGTGCTCAGCAAGGATAGTTGGGAATTCCTTGGCAACGCCCGGCGGTTGGCTGCCTGACAGCACGACCAGCGTTCCACGTCCGGTGGCTTGATCGATCGACACAAGCCCTCGGGACACATCGACGTCTTCCCAACTTGGACCTGGCATTACGAATCGGTACTGCTCCTGGGTTTCGGTGTCGGTTACCGTAAAACTCTGTCGCGTTTCACCGGGACCCTGGAACGCCACAGTGGGCACTCCTTCAAGCGCAAGCAATTGAAGGAGGTGCGCACCGGTGGCGCCGCCAATGGCAACGAGGGCGGTGGCCTGTCCTCCAAGCTGCCGGATTGCCCTTGCGACATTGATCCCGCCGCCACCCGGATCGACCCTTGGGTCCGAGCATCGCAGTTTCCGTTCAGTGACAACGTGCGGCGCGGTGGTGGCGTAATCGACAGTAGGATTTAACGTAATGGTGAGGATGTCGTGTCTCATGTGTTTGGTACCGCGTCATTTCCCAGAAGCCGCGCCAACATGACGAGAAGACTTCCTGCAAGGATGAAGAACAGGCCGAGGCCAATGATGTAACCAATGACCACCGTCATTCCGGAATTCGCAGGATCAAGGAAGAAATAGGGAAATTCGCCGTCCACGAGCCCACGCAAGAGGGCATAGGTAGCATAGACCAGCGGCAATAGCGTCCAGACCGGAGGGCCAAGGTGGTTCAGCCCATCCTTTGGGCAATAGGCAACCCAAATCGCAAGACTGCCAATTGGCACGGCGGTATGTAGCCCAAAATCTGACAGCAACCTGATACCCTGCGGATCGTTGGTTGGGGCGAGTAGTACATGGTAGACGAGACCGGTGACACAGATCCACACGGTCAATGCGGCGGGCAAGGTGGCGCCGGACCAGCTTCCGCGCAGCGCTGCTGCCCCAAAGACAGCAGCGACTGCCGCATTGGTCAGGAATGTGAAGTACCGCGCCATTGACCACAACGCAGCAGCGACGCCTGATTCCTGTGCCTTCATCATGAGTTCAATTCCAATGGAAGTGAGGGCGGCAAGGGAGACAAGGCCAGCCGCAATTCGGGCCGACACGGACAGGCGGTCATTGAACATCGGCGCAGTCTTTCATCTTTGGCATCGGTGTCAAGGCGGGAACGATGTTTCGATGTTCCCGGGAACAGCCATATTCGGAAGTGAGATGCCCGTTGAGCCGCTCTCAGATCATGGTCTCCCGTGCTTGATCTCCTCTTCGCCCAGCGTGGTGGGCGATCTACGCAGATTTGCAATTTGTGAGTCCGTCAGCAGGGGCATAGGTGACCTAACAGGGCACGTCCGACATCTGCGAAAATCCGGGTGTCGAAAACGGATAGACGAATGATGCGATTGGGTCAGACCTGCAGAAGTGCACCATCACGACAGTCGGCTCTACATTCATTAGGTGCGTGCCGGGCTGTTTCTGGGGATTCCGGGACTCGCGTCGCAGTGCAGACACTTGGCCGAGGAACTGCGGGAATCGATCGGTGATCTCTCCAATATCGAAATAATGCGATCCCCAACCCAAGAGATGACTTACGCAAAGCCTTGAACGCTGGTGGCGAATCGTCCGTCCTGACCGGTGATGTCGTGAGATCCGGTCGAATGACCTTGCTATGCAAAGTCCAGGTGAGGTCAGTTCCACCATTCGTCGATGGCGGAAATGTCATCATCTGACCAACCGAAGTGGTGTGCCAGCTCGTGAACAAGCACATGGGCGATAAGGCGTCCAAGAGGTTCATTGCCGCGTTCTGCCCATTCATCGAGAATCGGGCGACGGAACAGCCAGACGGTGTCGGGACTCGTGGGCTGTTCCTGGCTGGACTTCTCGGTCAGCGGGATGCCGTCGTACAAACCCGTCAGCTCGAAGGGGTCCAACTGCAGCTCGTCAAGAATATCGTCCGAGGCATGGTCCTCGATTCGCAGCGCGACTTCTCCGGCTGCTGAACGGAAGGGTTCCGGGATCGAGGCGAGTGCCTCGAACGCCATTTCCTCAAATGCCTCGAGGCTGGGAGCGACCCAATTTGCCGACGGATGATTCATCAGGCCGGAATAGCCGGGCTTCTATCCAAGGGAAAGCGCGTGGTGCGCAGGACTGGATTGGGCGCCTAAAGATTCAGCCGACCACAGGTCTGCCAGCCTGTGTGCCCGAAACTTCGAGACTTCCATTCGATATGGGATATCTGGTAGCCACACAACTGTGTTCGCGACCCAATGGCAATCTGTTCCTATCGGTGCATGGCTTGGACCCTTGTGTGCCAGCCGAATTCCTGCAAAAACCGAACTTCCAGCCAGGAACCGGAATGTCCGAGAACAAGACAAAAGCCAACAAAGCGGATGTGATGGCGTTTCTCAATGCTGTTGAACCAGAACGGCGTCGACTTGACGGATTGCAGCTCAACGGGATTTTCCGGGACGTTACGGGGTTCGAGCCGGTTATGTGGGGGACCAGCATAGTGGGCTACGGGTCCTACCATTACGTCTATAGGTCAGGTCGGGAGGGTGATTTCCTTGCCACCGGTTTTAGCCCGCGCAAGTCCAGCTTTTCGATCTACATAATGCCCGGCTATTCGGATTTTGCAGACATCCTGGATCGTCTCGGAAAACACCGCACAGGACGGTCATGCCTATATGTCAAAAGGCTTTCCGATGTAGACGAGAATACCCTACGTGATCTGATCGCAGCGGGACTGCAGGATCTTGGATCCCGTTGGCCCGTTGTACCCAGTTGAGGCAAGCGCCCAATTATTCCGGCCTTGTCTGTTTATGGCATTCGCAGAATCGTGTGCAAAGCGCTCTGCTGCCGCCTATGTGCTCGTCAAGCTGGATGGACATCGTATGACCGACGTGAAATGGATCGGGCGAGAAGACAGGATCAATGGCATGATCACCACCCGCTTCGCTCCGTCACCCACTGGTTATCTACACGTTGGAAACCTGCGGACGGTGCTTTTCAATTTCCTGACCGCACGCAAATATGGCGGTACCTTTATCCTTCGGCTTGACGACACGGACCCTGAGCGGTCAAAGCCAGAGTTCGCTGATGCCATTCAACGGGATCTCGAATGGTTGGGCCTGAACTGGGACCGGCTGGAGCGCCAGTCGGAACGACTGGAGCGTTACGCGAACGCGGCGGATGAGTTGCGAAGCCATGGGCGACTATACGAGGCATTCGAAACGCCGGCCGAACTGGACCTTAAGCGTCGGAAACTGTTGGGCATGGGCAGGCCACCTGTCTACGACCGTGCAGCACTTGCCCTTTCTGACAGTGAACGGGAGAGGTTACGTGCGGAACGTGGACAGGGAGTCTGGCGTTTCCTGTTGGGGCAGGAGCGGGTTGAGTGGACGGACGGCATCCTCGGGCAGGTTTCGATAGACGCTTCCAGTGTCTCGGACCCCGTGTTGATACGGAAAGACGGGCAGGTGCTCTACACGTTGGCCTCGGTTGTGGACGACATCGAGATGGGGGTTACGCATGTGGTGCGCGGCTCCGACCATGTGACCAATACAGCTACGCAGATCCAACTCATCCAGGCGCTTGATGGGCTCGTGCCAAGCTTCGCGCATCATTCACTTCTGACCGGTCCAGAGGGCGAGCAACTCTCAAAGCGTTATGGCACTCTGGCTCTACGTGACCTGCGCGACCAAGGCATTGAACCGATGGCCCTGCTATCGCAGATGGCCCGGCTTGGGTCGTCCGATCCGGTTGAACTCCGGCAGTCGATCAAGGAACTGGAGCAGGGATTCGACATTGGAAGATTTGGCACAGCACCCACAAAGTTTGACGTGGAAGATCTTCGTCCGCTAACCGCCCGGCATCTGGGTGAACTCCCTTTCGATGCGGTAGCGCTGGAGGTCGAATCACTCGGAGTGCCCGAGTCCATAGCCCGGCAATTCTGGGAGGCTGTTCAGAAGAACATAGGCACGCGTCAGGGAATGAAGGAGTGGTGGCTGCTCCTCCGAGACGGGGCTGAACCGATGGTGGAAGCTGCTGATCGGGATTTCGTTATGGAAGCGATTTCGCTGCTTCCGGATTTTCCATACGACAGCAGCACTTGGCGTGACTGGACTGCAGCGGTCAGGGAGATGACGGGACGAAAGGGCCGAAATCTGTTCATGCCGCTTCGGAAGGCAGTCACGGGCCGTGAACGAGGCCCTGAAATGGCGGGGTTGATGGCTCTTCTGCAAAAGCCACCAAGGCTTGCGCTGCGACAATCCGAATAGATGAGGTGACAATGGTGTTGGCATTTGCAAGCCGACTTCCAAGGCAATCGGGCCATTGAGCTATTGAGAGACTGAACCGAAATCGGACTTTGGATATTCCCCGGCCCCGTTCCACCATGGAGTGCAGCACCATGGGCGGTGGCACCGCACCCTCGGTGTCGTGACAGGCATATTTTTCCACCGAAAGCAGCGGTTTCCCGGCTTCAGCGAGCCGAATCCGGCGTTTCGGCGGGGGCATCCGGGCGGAAAGCGGGGAATTCCGGGCGAAGCACCCGCGGAACTGGCCTTGGCGCCTGCCGAACCGGATCCGCCGTAAAAAGCCTTTTTGACACCCAGCGGAAACGCTGTCCAGACCGGTCCCACGACCCCTGCTGTGACATCCTGCCCCGAATTCCGTCCCCGCCTGCATCACGCGGGCGGTGACGGTGGCCGGCTGACATGGGCTGTCTCCGCACCCTGGCGTTGACCCTTCTGCTGCCGGTTGCTTTCGGAACAGGCCTGGTTCGGACGGTGTTCCTGAATTCCCGATATGGTTTGGACAGCGTTGGACTTTCAGGCTAAACCGGTATCGGAAACCATCCGCATTTCCCGGGGAGAACAGGCGTCATGACACGGTTCAGGAAAGACGCTCTGGAGGATTTCATCCACAAGGCCGACGGCAGCAGGCCTCCTGTCTTTGTCGGACGGGAGGATATCCTGTCGTTGATCGAGAGCCATGCCGAAACTGGCTGGGAGGGACAGGGTGCCCTCCGACACGGCATGCCAAAGGCCACGGCTGTCATTCAGGGCGCCCCCGGGGCCGGCAAGAGCGCGTTACTTGACGAACTGAAGGCGCGGTCCGTGATGGAGCGCGCCGGGGTGCCAAACCAGTCGCGTGTCGTAAACCTTTCCGGCCATGACCTGCTGTCTGACCTGCCCGATGTGATCGAACTTGTCGGACTGGCCGGGGGAGTGCCGCCGGACATGTGGCGCAGATTCTCGTCCCGTCTTGCACTGGGTATTGACATAAGTGCTGTCAAGGCTGAAGCCGCCATGTCTTGGACGAAACCGGACGTTACCCGCCCAGATAGTGTCAGGACCTTGGCGAAAAGGTTCCCGGCGACAAAATGGCAGGGCCCTGTCATCGTCACCGTCGATGAAACCCAGCGTCTACCCAGGGACAGATACGCCCCGCACGCGCTGTTCCTCCAGGCTATCCATGACGGACGCTCCACCCTGCCGCTGTCACTTGTCCTGGCCGGGCTGGGCGACACGGCCGATGTGGTTGACAGGATGGGCCTGACACGGCTGCATGTCAAGGAGATCGGTGCCCTGTCAACGGAACCTGACGAGGATTTGGGTTACATCGAGGTCATGGACCTCATGCTCCGGTTCTGCCACGCATTTGGCCTTGATACCACCGGTCACGAAAGTAAGCTCATCGCCCTGGCCGCCCCATGCGAGGGTTGGCCAAGGCATCTGCATTACGCGCTCCAGTCCTTGGGCCGGACGCTGCTGGAGGTGGATGGAGACCTGGGATCCGTCGATTGGGCGCGGATCGGGCAGGAGGCGGCGGAGAGTCGCTTGCAGTATTACCGGTTGCAGCAGAGCCTGGAAATGACCTCCAGCGACAGTCTGGTCGCCACCATCATGTCCCGTGTCCCTGAATCACTGGAGACCGATCGAAAGATGTCCATGTCAAATCTGATCGGTCTGGTTGACCGGACAGTGAAGGATACCGCCGGTTGGCGTCTGCCAAAGGACATGGATGCGGAACGGTTGGTGAGCCATCTCATCCATCGCGGGGCCCTGCATATGGGAAAGGACAAAACCCTGTACTGCCCCATCCCTTCCTTCCGTACCTATCTGGTCCAGGCCGGTGGGCTAGATCCGGATATTCGTCCGGTTCAAGAGGGCCTACGAAAGGGTTCTGGTGATGATGGTTCGGACTTCGGCTTCTGAATGAAATGCTCTGCCGTCCGCCTCTGGCGAGTGCATTGTCCGGTTGCTGCCGGGCCGGCCCTTCGCCCGTGACATCGCCCTGTGTGACGGATATACCTTCAATGACTTGACGTCAGGTGGAAAAAAAGTGTTTCGCAGGTGGATGGCAGTTTGGCCAAGGTGGAACAAATGGACTTGTCACGACAGTCGGGGAAAAGGCGGTGGCGGCGACTGTCGGAATGCGCTCGGCGCGGCTCGCCGTCCTTGATTGCGTGCGCATGCGGTTCAGATTGTTGTTAGCAGCCTGTCTCGATTCCACCAGATTGGCCAGAAGCAAGAGGTGCCGGCAATCAGAACTACGGCAAGTGTTCCAATTCTATTCGGCAGCCTCAAGATATTCCGTCAGCGGCGGGCAGGTGCAGATGAGGTTCCTGTCACCATAGGTGTTGTCCACCCTGTTCACAGGTGGCCAATACTTATCCACCCGGAATGCGCCCGCTGGATAGCAGCCTTGCTCCCTGCTATACGGCCGGTTCCATTCACCAATCAGATCCTCAACTGTATGTGGTGCGCGCTTTAACGGGTTGTCGTCAGCGTCTACTTCACCGCTTTCCACGGCATTGATCTCCGCACGTATATCGAGCATCGCATCGCAGAATCTGTCTAGCTCGGCCTTGGTTTCGGATTCCGTGGGCTCAACCATGAGTGTGCTTGCTACTGGCCAGCTCATAGTGGGGGCGTGGAAGCCGTTGTCGATCAGGCGCTTGGCGATGTCATCAACACTGATTCCGGCAGTTTCGGCGAACGGGCGCATGTCCAGGATACACTCGTGCGCCACGCGACCATTCTTTCCCGTAAACAGGATGTCGAAAGAGCCCTCAAGCCGCTTGGCGATGTAATTTGCGTTGAGGATCGCAACTTTAGTTGCCTGTGTGAGGCCCTCACCGCCCATAAGGAGGACATAGGCCCAACTGATCGGAAGAATGGATGCCGAGCCGTACGGCGTCGCGCTGACCGGTCCTTGGCCACCTCCGGTTTCTGGATGGCCCGGAAGATAAGGTGCGAGATGGGCCTTAACGCCGATCGGCCCCATTCCGGGGCCTCCACCGCCATGCGGGATGCAAAAGGTCTTGTGGAGATTCAGGTGACTGACATCTCCTCCCAGTTCCCCGGGTTTGGCCAGTCCCACGAGAGCGTTCAGATTCGCGCCGTCAAGATAGACCTGACCACCAAATCCATGTGTGATCTCACATACCTCTCGGATCGTCTCCTCGAAAACGCCATGGGTGGAAGGATAGGTGACCATGCAGGCAGCAAGTTCACCACCGGCGGATTCGGCTTTGGCGCTGAAGTCTTGGATGTCGATGTCACCATTTGCTGCGGACTCTACGACAACAACGTCCATCCCGGCCATCTGGGCACTCGCAGGGTTGGTGCCATGGGCGCTCTTCGGAATGAGGCAGATGTGGCGATTCGCTTCACCATTTGCGCGGTGATAGGCCGCGATAGCCAGCAGGCCAGCGTATTCACCCTGTGCACCGGAGTTTGGCTGCATCGACATGGCGTCGTAACCCGTAATGCTGCAAAGTCTGTCCGAGAGATCATCCAGCATTTCCCTGTAGCCCGCGACCTGATCGGCGGGAGCGAACGGATGGATGTTGCAGAATTCCGGCCAGGAGATCGCCGCCATCTCCACTGCCGCGTTGAGCTTCATCGTACATGATCCCAGTGGAATCATCGCTCGGTCCAACGCCAGATCGCGGTCAGCCAAGCGGCGCATATAGCGCATCATTTCCGTCTCGGCGCGGTTCATTTGGAACACAGGGTGTTCGAGATAGGCGGTCCGTCGGTGCAGTTGCTCGGGAACGCGGTACTCCTCTGTGATTCCCGATTCCCGGTCGTGGATTCCAAAAGACCGCCAGAGTCTTTCAATGGTCTCCGGTCGAGTCGACTCGTCGAGTGTGATGCCGACCCGATCATCGCCAATCCGGCGAAGATTGATCCGCTCACGTGCGGCGGCGTCAATGATCATTCCCTGAAGAGCGCCTACGTTTACGGTTATCGTGTCGAAGAACGCCTCAGGTTCGACCTTGAAACCTCTGCGTTCCAGTCCGCCTGCCGCACGCACCGTCTTGTAGTGGATCTGTTGCGCGATGGCTTTCAATCCCTGAGGTCCATGAAACACGGCATAGAAGCCGGCCATCACGGCAAGTAGTGCCTGCGCCGTGCAGACATTCGACGTCGCCTTTTCGCGCCGGATGTGCTGTTCCCGTGCCTGTAGAGCCAGACGGAAGGCCCTGTTTCCCCGGGCATCGATGCTGACGCCAACAAGCCTTCCCGGCATTGCCCGTTTATGTGCCGTGCGGCATGCCATGTAAGCGGCGTGGGGGCCACCGTAACCCATTGGAACCCCGAACCGTTGTGTGGAGCCCACAGCTATGTCCGCTCCCATCGCGCCGGGCTCCTTCAGGAGCGTCAGCATCAATGGATCCGCGATCATTATCCCTAGTGCCCTAACCTCGTGAAGGGCAGCCATCTGATCGGTAAAGTCCCGTAGATCGCCATAGGTGCCGGGATATTGGAAGACCGCCCCGAACAGTCCTTCGCGCCGCATTTGGTCGGGATTGCCTACCTCAATCTCGATTCCAAGTGGTGCCGCGCGGGTCTTCATCACCGCGATGTTCTGCGGGTGGCAGTTCTCATCAACGAAGAATCCTGTTGCCCCCGACCTCGAAACACGTTTCGCCATAGCCATGGCTTCGGCCGCAGCGGTCGCCTCGTCGAGAAGCGAGGCATTGGCGATCTCAAGCCCGGTTAGGTCGCAGATCATGGTCTGGAAGTTGAGTAACGCTTCGAGCCGGCCTTGGCTGATCTCCGGCTGGTAGGGGGTATAGGCCGTATACCAGGCCGGATTCTCCAGAATGTTTCGCAGGATCGCCGGCGGTGTGACGGTCCCGTGATAGCCTTGGCCAATCATTGTCGAGAACACCTGGTTCTTCCTGGCGATCTGGCGCATTTGATAGATAAGCTGCCGTTCCGACCTGGGCTTGCCGAACTCGAGCGGTTCTTTCTGGCGGATTGACTGCGGTACAGTCTGATCGATCAACCCGTCAAGCGTTTCTGCATTCACTGTCGCCAGCATCTCCTCCATTTCAGAAGGAGAGGGTCCGATATGTCGGCGGTTGGCGAAATCGTAGGGATCGTAATCTGTAAGGGTAAACGGCATGTCTCGCTTTGGTGGAAAGTCAGCTATCCCACCAACTCCTCGTATTCGGCTTCGTTCATGAGGTCATCCAGTGTGGAGAGGTCGGTGACGGTCATCTTGAAAAACCAGGCGTCGCCCATCGGATCCTCGTTCACTTTCCCGGGATTCTCCAGGATTGCGTCGTTCACCTCCACGATCTCGCCATCGACCGGTGCAAGAATATCAGAGGCGGCCTTGACCGATTCGATCACGGCCACCTCGTCTCCCTTCGCCACCTTGGCACCCGGTTCAGGCAACTCCACAAAAACGACGTCGCCAAGCTGTTCACTGGCATGTTCGGTGATTCCAACCGCGACAAGGTCGCCTTCGATGCGAAGCCATTCGTGATCTTCGGTGAATTTCATGTTGCTCTCCTGTATCATTCAGCGTTTGAAACCAGGCTGCCTGAACGGCAAATCCGTGACTGTTGCTGGCATCCGCTTTCCGCGGACCTCTCCAAATATGGTAATGCCGGTCTGGCTGTGTTCCGTTGAGACATATGCCATGGACATTGGCTGCTCAATGCTGGGCCCAAATCCGCCTGAGGTCACGGTTCCGATCGGATCCCCACCTTCCGGTTCGGCGTAGATTTGGGTACCGGCCCGCATCGGGGCCCGCCCTTCCGGCAGCATTCCCACGCGGCGGCGTGTGGTGCCGTTATCGAATTCATGAAGGATTCGTTCCGCACCCGGAAATCCTCCTTCGCGGTCTCCGCCTGTGCGGCGTACTTTCTGAACAGCCCACTCCAGCGCGGCCTCTACCGGACTTGTCGTCCCGTCAATGTCATTGCCGTAGAGGCAGAGGCCGGCCTCGAGTCTCAACGAATCGCGAGCACCGAGTCCAATGGGCTCGACGCTGCGGTTTTCCAGCAGTTCAAGTGCGAGGGGCTCGGCGTGTTCCTCAGGCACCGAAATCTCGAAGCCGTCCTCGCCAGTATAGCCAGAGCGCGATATCCAGAGTTCGCCAAAATGCGAACTGAACATTGCGACATCCATGAACCGCATGTCGGAGATTTCCGGCCTGATGCCCATCAGGGCAGATTCCGCTGTTGGGCCTTGAAGTGCAAGCAGTGCCCGGTCGTTCACTTCCAGGATGTCACATATGTTGGACAGATTCTCTCGCATATGTGTGATATCGCCTTCCCTACATCCGGCGTTGACCACCACATACAGGTGATCGCCACGATTGGCCGCCATCAGATCATCAATGATGCCGCCATCTTTATTGGTGAACAGTGCGTAGCGTTGACGGCCTTCGGCAAGTCCCAGTAAGTTTACGGGAACGAGCGATTCAAATGCTCTGGTCGCATCTGCCAGAATTCCGGACTTCGGACGAATCAGCACCTGTCCCATGTGACTTACATCAAATAGCCCCGCTGCCGCTCGGCAGTGAAGGTGTTCCTTCATCACCCCTGACCTGTACTGCACCGGCATCTCGTAACCTGCGAATGGCACGGTCTTCGCGCCAAGCCTGACGTGAAGGTCATACAGACCCGTTCGCTTCAGTTGAGCCATGTAGCCTCCTCTTCCAATCCAACGGGTCCCAGTTCGTTTGTGTTCCGATTGCCGTAGCTCTCTGTCTGACCCACCGCTCCCTGACAAACTGACGAGGTTATGTCCAGATATTTGCGCATTCCGTAGGTGAGCTGGCAGAATTCGTGATAAGCAGGGAGCTTCGTCATTGGAATCGGTTCGTATGCAAGCCCACAGATTGGTCCGACCAGTTGGGAGGAATACGCGGCCAGAGCCAGATTTTCCGGCCTGCAGTGATGTTGACGTAATGCCAACGCCGACCTCGTACCAGACGGTCGATTCCATTGAGTACTTCCTGGGCGGTGATGAACCAAGTGGCCAATGCCGTCAGTCTGGATCGCATCAGGAAGGACAGGCCTGCGGACTCTGGCTTCCGTTGTGTAAACCATTATCGCGAGAACAATGTTGGAATCTTAAAGAGGCAGGCGAGCGGAGCGTCCATGATCCTGCCGTCACTGGTGAAGGATAGAAGCCCATGAATCGAACGCATTGGGGGTGGAACCTCTGCGTCACGTTCTCTTCCCGAAAGAGTGAACGCAGTCGTCCGTAGGTTTCGGGCGGCGGAACAGCACTTCCATCAATGCGCTGGTCTGCCCTGCCTCGCGCCGGGTCGACGGCATTTCCTATGTTGATGTCGCGAGCTGGAATACCGGGTCCTCCTGATAGGGCCGGGCGAACCCACAGGCGTTTCGAAATGAAGTCGAGGATCCATCCGTTGCGGTTCCGGCGCGCAGCAACGCCGATGATGCCGGTTTCGTCAGCGCCCGCGAGTGCATCCCGGATCGAATACCCTGGCGCCGCCGGACTCTGATCAAGTGTCGCTTGACACAGCCATTGCAACACAGTCTAGCCGAGGAAAAGGTGTCTGACAACCTTGCCCGCAGTCATGGCGATGCGGTCGTTTCGAATTCGCTGAATTGACACGAATCCTTCAAATCCCTAAAACGACGAAATGGTAAAAGAAATGGTAACCGTGTTTTTTGGGCGGGGTGTCCCGCTAAGCTAGATAGGTACGAACAAGAAAGGGTCCACAAATGTCTGACACCAACCTAAGTTTCGACGAATACGACGAAATCCACTCGCCTCGAAACGAACAGACTGATCTTGATCGCGTGATCGAAGGTGCGATCAGCCGCCGCGGAGTTCTTGGCGGTGCCATTACGTTCGGGATCGGCAGCTTTCTGCTGGGAACGACGTCTCTGACTACCCGAGCGGAAGCTGCTACAGACCACTTCGGCTTCGAGCAGATTCCTGCCGGAACTGCGGATACCATCGTAGTTCCCGATGGCTATAGGTGGGAAACACTTATCAGATGGGGAGATCCCCTCTGGTCTGATGCACCTGAATTTGACCATAGCACACGTGGAACGGCGGCCAGTCAGGGTCGTGCGTTCGGTGACAACAACGATGGCATGGCTGTATTCCATTCCGATGGTCGCACAGTCTTCGCAGTCAACAACGAGTACACGAACCGCGGTATCATCTGGGGGAACCGCGCTGAGGGCAATCCGGCGAATGACGACGATATCCAGAAGGGATTGTTGGCTCACGGTGTATCTGTGTTCGAAATCACGCAGGATGGCAATGGCTGGTCTGTGGTAAAGGACAGCCCTTTGAATCGACGCATCACACCTGAGACCGAAATGGAGATCACCGGTCCGGCCGCCGGTTCAGATCTGCTCAGGACCGCTGCCGATCCGATAGGCGTGCTTTCCAAGGGAACTTGGAACAACTGCGGCAATGGACAGACCCCGTGGGGTACGTATCTGGCCTGTGAGGAGAACTTCAACGGCTACTTCTCCTCGTCAGATCCCGATTACGAGCGGTCGCCTTCGATGCAGCGCTATGGCGTTAACCTGACAGACTGGGGCTACGGTTGGGCGAATGTTGACGAGAGGTTTGACATCTCCCGGCATCCAAATGAAGCGAACCGGGCGGGATACATCGTGGAGATCGACCCGTTTGATCCTTCCTCCAGGCCGAAAAAGCGCACCGCACTTGGAAGGTTCAAGCACGAGAACGCGGATTTGGTCTTGGCCGCTGATGGTCGCGTGGTGGTCTACATGGGCGATGATGAGCGCGGCGAATTCCTGTACCGCTTTGTGTCGGAGAATCGTTACGAAGAAGGAGGCGACAATTCCGATCTTCTCGAGTCCGGGACGCTCTATGTCGCCAGGTTCTCGGAAGATCAGACCGGAACTTGGATGGCGATGACCCCGGAAACGACTAGTATGACCGCAGAAGAGATTGCAGTCAACACGAGAATGGCAGGATCGCTACTTGGTGCGACGACCATGGATCGTCCGGAATGGGTGGCGTCAAATCCCCTCAAAACAGAATCCTACGTCGCTCTCACCAACAACAAGAACCGCGGTCTGAAGCCGAACGCGGGCGGTGATCCCACCCCGGTTGGAGGTCCAAATCCCCGTGAAGCAAACGTTTATGGCCAAATTCTTCGATGGAGGCCCGACGGTGAGGATCATGCCGCTGACACATTCACGTGGGATCTGTTTGCCCTCGCCGGCAATCCGACCGTTCATTCGGACGAGAATGCGGGTTCCGGGAACATCAACGCCGGAAACATGTTCAATTCACCGGACGGCATGATGTTTGACCAGCGTGGACTCCTCTGGATACAAACCGATGGAAATTACTCGAACGAAGGCGACTTCGAGGGCCATGGAAACAACCAAATGCTTGTAGGTGACACTGCGACCGGCGAGATTAGACGCTTCTTGGTCGGGCCGAACGAAGCGGAAATCACTGGAATGGCCTGGTCTCCTGATCGCAGGACGATGTTCGTTGGCGTTCAGCATCCGGGCGAGCGCGGGAATTCGCATTTCCCGGGTGGTGGCGAATCTGTGCCGCGTTCGGTTATCATATCCGTCACACGCGAGGATGGCGGCTCAATGGGTTAACGTCACTCATGCCTGTCCTGCCCGCACGGTTCTTCAAAGGACCCCTGCGGGCAGGAGTCTCTTCCATGATTTGCGTGGTCGAATTGAGGATTGGTTCAGCCTCTTTGGGCAGAGTTCAGCGGATATCATCGTGGTTCCGTCACATCATCCGGATTCGATGAGTCGGATTCTCTTTCAGTGGGAACTTAAGGGAGAGTCGGAGCAGGAATCCGCGACCATCCCGCGAATTTGCAGGGGTTTTCCGAGCTAGTGGTTCATGCAAAACAAAAGAGTCCATATTTCATGCCGTATTCTCAGCCGCCGCCATCTCCTGGAGCTTCCTGTGCCCGCGCTTCCACGACGCCACCAGATCCTCCGGATTCCGGCTCCAGCGGAACGGGCGGGCGTCGCTGGCGTTGTGGCGCCCGGTGTAGCCCTCGATCGCCGCGACGCAGCCGTCGAGCGAGTCGAAGACCGAGTCCTTCAGCCGCTGCCTCGTCAGCTCCGGGAAGAAGCCCTCGACCGCGTCCGTCCACGACGCCGGGGCCGGGGTGAAATGGAAGGCCCGGTCGGGACGGGACCTAAGCCATTCGTGGACCTCGGCGGACTTATGGGAGGACACGTTGTCCAGGATGACGTGCACCGGGGTGCCCGGCCCGGTCCCTTCGGCGACGTGGCCGGGGAAGGCGGTGAACTCCGCCGACCGGTGCCGCTCCACCGTCTGCCCGACCACCCTGCCTGTCGCGACGGCGGGGCCGCCAGCTGGCAGGTGGTGCCGTTGCGCCTGCAGTCGCGCGTCCTGGTCTCCGCATGCCCCGGCTTCATCGGGAGGGGTCGCTGGGTCCGCCCAAGTGCCTGAATCTGCGTCTTTCCGTCAACCGACAGCACGACGGCATGGTCCGGCGGGTCGACATACAGGCCCACGACGTCGCGGACCTTGATCCCGGACCGCGGGTCGCGCAAGACCCTGGACGTCCTCACCTGGTGCGGCCTGGGCCCGTTGCGCTTCAGGATGCTGGCACGTCCGGGGCGGTCAGCTCCAGCCTCTTCGCCAGCGCCTGCAGTGTCCAGTGCCGGGCGCGCGGCGGCGGCGGGATCGCGAGGCCGGCCACGGCCCTCACCGTTCCTTCCGGGGCCGGCTCCAGTCCCGGAGGGCGGGTCGCGTCCCGCAGCGGCCCGTCCACGCCCTGCCCGGGGAAGCGGTCCCACCAGCGCTCCACGGCCGGCACTTTCCGGTCCGCCGCATGGCCTCCGCCGCGCCGCCCCCCGACCCGAGGCCGGGGATGGTCCGGACGCGCCAGACGTGCTTCCGGATGCTCTGCGGATCCTTCGCGATCCGTCCGGGGCGTTCGCGGTCGCCGTCCGAAAGCCTGGTTTCCTGTCTTTTCGGTTTCCTGCCCATTGCCCTGCCTGCTTCCTTATGGCTGTTACGGGGCCGCCTGACGGCGACCGGAAGACAGTGGCACGCTTCACGGACAAATGCAGGCATCTGTCTTCAGTCAACCACTAGCGGTCGGCGGTCAGCTTGGAGTCGTGATGGTCCGGACTGAATTCCGGGAGGCCTGTATTCGAGACGGGACGTAGCCGTTCCGGGGCCGTCTCGGAGATCTGGGAGAGTTCCGACGGGATGGGTGTGGCGCTGCCGCAGGAGCGTCCAGTGATACCGGGGGCGATGTGCCGGACGCGACCCGCAGGTCTTCAGGGATCTCCGCCGGGAGAGCCTCGCCTAGGCCCCGGAACGCCTGCTCTGGAAGGGTCGGCGGGTCTTCGGCACCCCGCCTGCGCCAGCCAACCAATGCCGCTGGTAGAGGCCGGATACGCGATGTCGGGCGACCACGCACACTACCTGCAGGGCCTGGTTGGCCGCTTCTCTAGTGAGTCCGCTGTCTTGACTCCAAGACAATCTTCCGGACGATGCCGGGTTGGTGGCGCAGCTTGAAGACGAAAAGATCTCTGTGGCAGTGGACGGCGCTGCCAAAGAGTGCATGCCGGGCGACTGTGTTCGCAACTTGGGTTGGTACGGTTGTCTCCACATTTACCGAATTCAATTCGCATATGTCTGGTTCAACCGCACGACCGCATCTGGGCATTGGATATCCTAACCCAATAGGTTTACAACACCTACGGCTTGAATTTCAGAGAGGAACGTAGGAATAAAAACCTCTCCTGTGTCAGGCGTGGCCTATGAATGATCGATTTGTCATTGACTCGCCGGTCGAGGGTCGGACTGGGTCGCGAATTTGGACTCTGAAGTCCGCCCCGGAACTTGCCGCCTGCCTAGCCAAGCTGGACTGGAATCAGATGGGCCGGCGCGTATCCATCGACGCACCCTCCGGCATCGTCTCATGGATGATTCCGTCGGTTTCCCATGAGGGCATGAGTCGCGGGGCAGAAGAGGTGGTCGTCTTGGCCGGACGGATCCTTGGGACGGATCCGCAAAAGTTTGGCAGTACCAGATGGAAGCGGCCCGAGGACCCATCGGGAACGGGCCATGAACCCGATGCGTCGTTCTACATTGGCGAGACAGCGACTGCGTTTCGGAGAGCCTGGGAGGAAGATCCTGCATTGGGGCAGGCGTTCGCCGAGGCGAGCCCGCCGGATCTTGTCGTGGAGGTCGACGACACGTATGCAGATCCGGAGAAGCCGATCAAGTATGCACGGCTTGGCATTCCGGAAATGTGGCGTGGCATCATTGATGGGAAGGGACGTCTTTCGTCCGTGGACATCCTTGACCTGCAGGCGTCGCACGGGCCGATTTCGATTTCGATTTCGCGCGTCCTTCCGGGGTTGGCGGCATCGTTGCTTCCAGAAGCCTGCAAGCTGGCCTTCCTAGCTCGGCAGGGCGATCTGGAAGACATACTGCGAGCGGAGATTCGTCCGTCCGCCGGGTCTGTACCTGAAGACGATGGCTCAGGGTTCTGATTGCTTCTGGGACTGTTGCTGCAATGGAGAGATCGAGATTGGTTTCCGACGTAAGCGGACCCGTCTATCTCTTGCATGTGGCCGCAACGGGGGGTATCGTTTCGTTACGATCCGTTCAGGTTATTGCGAAGGGATGGCAATAGAATTGGAATGAGCTGGGTGTTGATGGGTATTCGGCAGCAGACTCGTTCAGTAGCGCAAGACTTAAGCACATTATGTGCCCCATTCCAGTCCGAAGTGCAACACCAGTGGCGGTGTTGGGCGGTTTTCCTGCCGCATGATGTTGCGGATCGGCCAGGAAGCGGCGACAGTCCCCTTGTTGAGAAGAGAGGAGACTGCCATGCCCGAGGGCTTCCGCCACCTGACCCATGGGGAAAGATGCCAGATCGGCGCACTGAAGGAAAGCGGGCTCTCCTACGGGGACATCGCGGCCCGTCTGGGCCGTGACCGTTCGTCGGTCTGGCGGGAGCTGCGCCGGAACGGCGGTGATTCGGGCTACAGCCCCGGCGAGGCGCAGGGGATGGCGGAGGCCCGCCGCAGCGCCGCCTCCTCGGTTCCGAGGAAGATGACTGCGGAGCGCTGGGCGCATGTGGAGGGGTGCCTGGCGGAGGGCTGGAGCCCGGAGCAGGTCGCGGGACGGCTGCGGCTGGAGGGTGGCTGGGCGGTGGGCCGCCAGTGGATATACGAGCGCCTGAAGGCCGACCGGAAGGCGGGCGGGGAGCTGTTCCTGCTGCTGCGCCGCCGCGGGAAGAAGCCCAACTGGCGTGGCGGGCGGCACTCGGGCCGTGGCCACATCCCGGGCCGGGTGGACATCTCGGAGAGGCCGGAGGAGGTGGAGAGGAAGGAGCGTGTCGGTGACTGGGAGGCGGACACGATCATCGGGAAGGGCCACAGCGGGGCGGTGGTCTCGCTTGTGGACCGTGCGTCGAAATACACGTATTTACAGAGGGTTGACCGGCGGACCTCGGCGGAGGTCTCCGCGGCGATGCTGGCGATGCTCCGGTCGTCCGCCGCGCCTGTCCACACGATCACGGCGGACAACGGAAAGGAGTTCGCGGGCCACGCCGGCGTGGCGGAGGCGCTGAAGGCCTCCTTCTACTTCGCGACCCCCTACCACTCCTGGGAGAGGGGCCTGAACGAGCACACCAACGGGCTGGTGCGGCAGTACCTGCCGAAGGGGACGGACCTCCGGGCGGTCGGCGACGATGAGGTGAAGGGGGTGCAGGACCGCCTGAACGCGCGTCCGCGCAGGGTGCTCGGCTACCGGACCCCCGCCGAGGTGTTCCGCCGGGCCCGCCCTCCCTGACACCGCCGGCCCGCCTCCCGACAGCGCGGATGGCCGCGCCGGGAGGGGGTGGAACGGATCAAGCCGTCGCGTCCGTCCGGGCTCCGGTCGGGCTGCGCCCTCCCTGCGCCCGGACGGACGCGACCTGCCCCGGCGGCGGCCTTGCGCTGCCCTGAAAGCCCGGATATTCTCCTTCCGGACGGGACTGCAGCCGTTCCGGGGCCGGATCCGCCGTTCCCGGAGAGCCGCAAACCCCGCCTTCCGGCCATCTGCGCAGCTCGGGCTCCGCCCTCCCTGCGCAGATGGCCGGTGTTGCACTTCGGAATGGAAGTGGGGAAGACTTTAGCGGTTGGGTTGAGCAAACCGCATCTCCACCGTCTTCCCCCTATCCGTGGGCTGTTAATGCGGATCTCAAGTCGATGATCAAAGGAGAGCGTGCACTGGCTGTGGAACAAGTTGAATGCTCGCCGGAAGGTAACTTCATAATCGCCTCAGTCGGTAAGGTCCTCCAGCCTCCAATGGAAGCCTCGACTGAGCGAGTGACCAATGAGGCGACAATCGTTCGCGAGGAACTGTTCGCTTCCAACATTTACTTCGGTGTCTCCGGCGCAACCGATGATCGGGAGGTTGTCGAGGCAAGCATTGATCCCGCTCACTACTGGTGCATTCCGAAAAGGGAAATCTGTTACGAAAAGGTGGAATTCGGAGCTTTTGGCCTAGAACTCCGAAAGGATCGTTCTGCTTCCGTTTCACCTCATAGAATCTACAATTTGCGTCTTGGCATTGTCACTGCGCTCCAAAGAGCGGCAGTCGACAATTGCGCATCTGAGTGGATCGGCAATTGAATAGCAGTGCTTTGGGGCCATTCGAGGTTTGGCAGCGCCAATGTGTCGCCTTCAGTCCAACTTAACCCGTTTGCCCTCAGCTTTGACATCAAGGCATCAGAACCCAGTAAGTGCTTCCAGCCCAATTCCGCAACTATGCTAAAGGCACCTATGGCGATACGGCTAGTGATTTGTCCAAAACAGATCATTCTATATTTCATGCCGGACTTTCAGCCTCCGCCATCTCCCCGAGCCTGCGGTGCCCGCGTCTGCACGACGCCACGGGATCCTCCGGATTCCGGCTCCAGCGGAACGGGCGGGCGTCGCTGGCGTTGTGGTGCCCGATGTATCCCTCCATCGCCGCGACGCAGCCGTCGAGCGGGTCGAGGACGGCGTCCTTCAGCCGCTGCCCCGTCAGCTCCGGGAGGAAGCCCTCGACGGCGTCCGTCCACGACGCCGGGGCCGGATTGAAATGGAAGATCCGGTCGGGACGGTCCCTGAGCCATTCGTGGACCTTGGCGGATCCGGTCGAGGACACGTTGCCGGGGATGACGTGCACCGGGGTGCCCGGCCCGGTCCCCTCGGCGGCATGGCCGGGGAAGCATCCATGTTGGAAATCAAGCCCGGATCCGGCTTTTTTTCCGTTTTTTCCGGGTTCCGTGTCCGGCTGTCCCGGACCTTTCCACAGCGTTCCCCACAGGCGGCGCCGTCCGGGCACGCCGGAAGCGCCCGCCGGGGAGACCCCGGCCGGCCTGAAGGTGATTCGTTTCCGTGCCGGACGGACGCGGTCCGGCCTGCCGTCAGGCGGCGGCCGCTGTCCGGTCCTCCCACATCCGGCGGTCGCGGAGAAGGGCGCTGGCGGTCACGCCCGGCCCGCCCATGACGGCGACGGGGGCGACTTTGTGGGGCTTCCCCCTCTCCCTGAGCCGTTGGTACAGTTCCCCCATGTCCGGGGAGCGCCTGCCGGACGGCAGCGCCGCCATATAGACGACATCCCTCGGCCTGCGGCGTCCGCCGCCGATGTGGCGCCCGCCCCTGATGGCGCCGCTGTCGCGGGCGAGGGGGGCCACGCCGGGCAGGGATGCGGCCTGCCGGTTGCCGATGGCGCCCGGCCCGGCCATCCATGCGCCCGGCGCCGCGGCGGTGACGGGGCCGATGCCGGGCACCGGGGCCAGGGTGCGGTGGCTGTCGGCGAACTCCGGCGATGCGGCGACCGTCCCGCCGGTCCGCCGCTCCAGCGCCGCGATGGCGGCGCCGATGTCCTCAAGGACCCTGCCGACCTCCGTGCCGGGCGCGCCGGCGCCGACCTCCGGCACGACGGTCCCCGTCCCGGCGCGCCGGGCCACGGGCCTGTCCCGCAGCACCGGCATGCCGCGGAGCCGGTCGATGGCGGCGGCGGCCGGGGCCGTGGCCGGCATGTCCGGGAACGCGGCCCCGAAGGCCGCCAGTATCCTGGCGTCCACCCTGTCGGTCCTCCCAAGAGCCCCGGCGGCCTTCGGGAGGTCCCTCGCCTGCCTCGGGTTGATGACAGGGACGGAGAACCCCCTGGCGCGCAGCGACTGCGGCAGGGCCCGGTGCATGCGCCCCGTCGCCTCCATGACGGCCCGCGTGGCGCCGCCCTCCCTGAGGAGGCGGGCGACCTTTCGGAAGCCGGCCGTGCCGCTGGTGGCCGTGAAGTCACGCCCGTTGACGTGGATGTCGGGTGTACGCCTGCCTGCGCCGGTTCCGGCGACCATTGTGGTCATGCTCTCCCGCTCCTGTCCCCGCGATGGTCCGGTTCCGAAACCCAGGCATCCATCCAGATGCCATGGGACGCGCCGGCGTCTGCCTTCGCCGGTGATTCGGTGCAGGGGAATGACGGTATGGCAACATGTTGTGGCAGGGGGCCGTTCGACGGCACCCCCCCCCCCCCCCCCCCGCCCGGTGAAAGGAGAGAGGGATGAATGGTTCCAGAACCCCCTTCGAGGGCGACGCCAGCACGATCCACGCGGCGCCGCAGGTGAGCGGCACGGGCTGGATACTGGCGGTGGGGGATCCGTCCGACACGTCGAAGGCAGGTCCGCACAGACTGGCCCCGCAGGACGTGGACGGCCTGCTGGGGAGGCTCGGGCGGGCGCGCGGGCGGGCCGCGGCGTCCGGCGGCGATGTCCGGGTGATGCTGGTGTACGGGGCGGGCCACCAGGGCTTCCGGTGGCCCGTCGGCTGGAGGGCGGGGACCCCGGGGTGGTGGTCCGCCATCCGGCGAGCCTGGAGGTGGTGCGGAGAAAGAGGAAGGTGAGGACGGACCGGACCGGCGCCCGCCGGATGGTCCGTGCGCCGCCGGCCTGGGACGGCGGCGACCGGGACGCGATGTCGCCGGTGCGGGTCCCGGGCGTCGCGGAGGAGGACAGGAAGCGGCTGCCGCCACGGCGGGAGCGTCCGGTGAGGGAGCGCCGCCGCCTCGCGGACGCCGTCGACGGGCTTGCGGGGCTGCACGGGCTGTCCGGGGTGAACCCGGCGGGGCCGGGGTTCCGTGAGCGGCCCGCCGGGATGGAGACCGGCTACGGGGGACCGCTGCCGCCGGAGCCGCTGGCCGGGACCGGGGGCATCCCCGCCCGGCTGGAACTGGCGCCCGCGGAGATTAAGGTGGCCGGGGCGGGGAAGGTGGAGATGCTGGAGGCGGCCGGGAAGGCCCTGGACAGCCTTCACGCGGAGGCCGGCGGGGACGGGACGGAGGCTGACGGGCATTCCACCGGAACCTGCGGGGGTGGGCATTGTCCGGTCCCGGAGCCCGACGGCCCGCGGCCCGTGGCCGCACCTGCCCCGGCGAACGCCCGCCATGCGGCGGCGCCGGGCCGGCTGCGCGGGATCGGCCCGAACGACGCGCTGATGCCGGGCGCGGGCTCTCCTGCAGGGAGCTGCGCAGCCGCCGCGGGCTGGCCAGCCCCGCGGGGCTGGCGCCGGTCCCGTCCGCGAGCGGTGGCGGCGGTCACGGCCAGGGGCTCGGCAAGGCGGGC